>NZ_CP045555.1:0-4806164 GCF_009495675.1 Citrobacter sp. S39 | reverse complement strand
GTAAATAGCAAGGCGTCTTGCGATTGAGACTTATACGTCCCCTTCGTCTAGAGGCCCAGGACACCGCCCTTTCACGGCGGTAACAGGGGTTCGAATCCCCTAGGGGACGCCACTTGCTGGTATGTGTGAGTGAAAGTCGCCGACCCCAATATCTCAAAACTTACCTTCGGGTGACGTTTGAGATATTTGCTCTTTAAAAATCTGGATCAAGCTGAAAATTGAAACGACACACTGTTTCATTTCTCCGTAATAAGAAATGAAAAGCGGTGTGTTCGAGTCTCTCAAATTTTCGCAACACGATGGTGTTTTACGAAACATCTTCGGGTTGTGAGGTTAAGCGACTAAGCGTACACGGTGGATGCCCTGGCAGTCAGAGGCGATGAAGGACGTGCTAATCTGCGATAAGCGTCGGTAAGGTGATATGAACCGTTATAACCGGCGATTTCCGAATGGGGAAACCCAGTGTGTTTCGACACACTATCATTACGTGAATACATAGCGTAATGAAGCGAACCGGGGGAACTGAAACATCTAAGTACCCCGAGGAAAAGAAATCAACCGAGATTCCCCCAGTAGCGGCGAGCGAACGGGGAGCAGCCCAGAGTCTGAATCAGCTTGTGTGTTAGTGGAACGGTCTGGAAAGTCCGACGGTACAGGGTGATAGTCCCGTACACCAAAATGCACAGGTTGTGAACTCGAAGAGTAGGGCGGGACACGTGGTATCCTGTCTGAATATGGGGGGACCATCCTCCAAGGCTAAATACTCCTGACTGACCGATAGTGAACCAGTACCGTGAGGGAAAGGCGAAAAGAACCCCGGCGAGGGGAGTGAAAAAGAACCTGAAACCGTGTACGTACAAGCAGTGGGAGCCTCTTTATGGGGTGACTGCGTACCTTTTGTATAATGGGTCAGCGACTTATATTCTGTAGCAAGGTTAACCGTATAGGGGAGCCGAAGGGAAACCGAGTCTTAACTGGGCGTTAAGTTGCAGGGTATAGACCCGAAACCCGGTGATCTAGCCATGGGCAGGTTGAAGGTTGGGTAACACTAACTGGAGGACCGAACCGACTAATGTTGAAAAATTAGCGGATGACTTGTGGCTGGGGGTGAAAGGCCAATCAAACCGGGAGATAGCTGGTTCTCCCCGAAAGCTATTTAGGTAGCGCCTCGTGAACTCATCTTCGGGGGTAGAGCACTGTTTCGGCTAGGGGGTCATCCCGACTTACCAACCCGATGCAAACTGCGAATACCGAAGAATGTTATCACGGGAGACACACGGCGGGTGCTAACGTCCGTCGTGAAGAGGGAAACAACCCAGACCGCCAGCTAAGGTCCCAAAGTCATGGTTAAGTGGGAAACGATGTGGGAAGGCACAGACAGCCAGGATGTTGGCTTAGAAGCAGCCATCATTTAAAGAAAGCGTAATAGCTCACTGGTCGAGTCGGCCTGCGCGGAAGATGTAACGGGGCTAAACCATGCACCGAAGCTGCGGCAGCGACACTATGTGTTGTTGGGTAGGGGAGCGTTCTGTAAGCCGTTGAAGGTGTATCGTGAGGTATGCTGGAGGTATCAGAAGTGCGAATGCTGACATAAGTAACGATAATGCGGGTGAAAAACCCGCACGCCGGAAGACCAAGGGTTCCTGTCCAACGTTAATCGGGGCAGGGTGAGTCGACCCCTAAGGCGAGGCCGAAAGGCGTAGTCGATGGGAAACAGGTTAATATTCCTGTACTTGGTGTTACTGCGAAGGGGGGACGGAGAAGGCTATGTTAGCCGGGCGACGGTTGTCCCGGTTTAAGCATGTAGGCGGAGGTTCCAGGTAAATCCGGTACCTTTTTAACGCTGAGGTGTGATGACGAGGCACTACGGTGCTGAAGTAACAAATGCCCTGCTTCCAGGAAAAGCCTCTAAGCATCAGGTAACACGAAATCGTACCCCAAACCGACACAGGTGGTCAGGTAGAGAATACCAAGGCGCTTGAGAGAACTCGGGTGAAGGAACTAGGCAAAATGGTGCCGTAACTTCGGGAGAAGGCACGCTGATATGTAGGTGAAGTGATTTACTCATGGAGCTGAAATCAGTCGAAGATACCAGCTGGCTGCAACTGTTTATTAAAAACACAGCACTGTGCAAACACGAAAGTGGACGTATACGGTGTGACGCCTGCCCGGTGCCGGAAGGTTAATTGATGGGGTTATCCGTAAGGAGAAGCTCTTGATCGAAGCCCCGGTAAACGGCGGCCGTAACTATAACGGTCCTAAGGTAGCGAAATTCCTTGTCGGGTAAGTTCCGACCTGCACGAATGGCGTAATGATGGCCAGGCTGTCTCCACCCGAGACTCAGTGAAATTGAACTCGCTGTGAAGATGCAGTGTACCCGCGGCAAGACGGAAAGACCCCGTGAACCTTTACTATAGCTTGACACTGAACACTGGTCCTTGATGTGTAGGATAGGTGGGAGGCTTTGAAGTGTGGACGCCAGTCTGCATGGAGCCATCCTTGAAATACCACCCTTTAATGGCTGGTGTTCTAACGTGGACCCGTAATCCGGGTTGCGGACAGTGTCTGGTGGGTAGTTTGACTGGGGCGGTCTCCTCCTAAAGAGTAACGGAGGAGCACGAAGGTTAGCTAATCCTGGTCGGACATCAGGAGGTTAGTGCAAAGGCATAAGCTAGCTTGACTGCGAGAGTGACGGCTCGAGCAGGTGCGAAAGCAGGTCTTAGTGATCCGGTGGTTCTGAATGGAAGGGCCATCGCTCAACGGATAAAAGGTACTCCGGGGATAACAGGCTGATACCGCCCAAGAGTTCATATCGACGGCGGTGTTTGGCACCTCGATGTCGGCTCATCACATCCTGGGGCTGAAGTAGGTCCCAAGGGTATGGCTGTTCGCCATTTAAAGTGGTACGCGAGCTGGGTTTAGAACGTCGTGAGACAGTTCGGTCCCTATCTGCCGTGGGCGCTGGAGAATTGAGGGGGGCTGCTCCTAGTACGAGAGGACCGGAGTGGACGCATCACTGGTGTTCGGGTTGTCATGCCAATGGCATTGCCCGGTAGCTAAATGCGGAAGAGATAAGTGCTGAAAGCATCTAAGCACGAAACTTGCCCCGAGATGAGTTCTCCCTGAGACTTTAAGTCTCCTGAAGGAACGTTAAAGACGATGACGTTGATAGGTCGGGTGTGTAAGCGTAGCGATACGTTGAGCTAACCGATACTAATGAACCGTGAGGCTTAACCTTACAACGCCGAAGATGTTTTGGCGAAGAGACGACATTCAGCTTGATACAGATAAGATTAACCGGCGAAAAGCGGGTTAATAACAGAATTTGCCTGGCGGCTGTAGCGCGGTGGTCCCACCTGACCCCATGCCGAACTCAGAAGTGAAACGCCGTAGCGCCGATGGTAGTGTGGGGTCTCCCCATGCGAGAGTAGGGAACTGCCAGGCATCAAATTGCAGTAAACCGGGATGAAGAATCCGGGTAGTGACAAAGAAATTCGGTGGAGCGGTAGTTCAGTTGGTTAGAATACCTGCCTGTCACGCAGGGGGTCGCGGGTTCGAGTCCCGTCCGTTCCGCCACTTATTAAGAGCCCTGAGCATTAGCTCAGGGCTTTTTCTTTGCCTGCAATTTAATTATTGCTACATCCGCAAAAATCCTCTGCATTTATCACTCTTTTTATATAAAGAGCTGGAAGTCATAATCCTCTTAGTTGATGAACATAGTGATTAAAAAGAGGAATTCTATGGCTATCCCTGCATTCGGTTTGGGTACTTTCCGCCTGAAAGACGACGTGGTTATCGCTTCTGTTAAAACGGCGCTTGAACTAGGCTACCGTGCTGTCGACACTGCGCAAATCTATGATAATGAAGCGACTGTTGGTCAGGCGATTGCCGAAAGCGGCGTACCGCGTAACGAACTATACATCACCACCAAGATCTGGATTGAAAATCTCAGCAAAGAAAAACTGCTCCCAAGTCTGAAAGAAAGCCTGAAGAAACTGCGTACAGATTATGTTGATTTGGCGCTGATCCACTGGCCATCTCCAGGAGATGCTGTATCTGTTGAGGAATTCATGCTGGCGCTGCTCGAAGCAAAACAGCAGGGACTGACTCGTGAAATTGGTATCTCAAACTTCACTATTGCGCTGATGGAAAAAGCCATTGCCGCAGTAGGTGCAGACAATATTGCGACCAACCAGATTGAGCTTTCTCCGTATCTTCAGAGCCGTAAGGTGGTTGACTGGGCGAAAGCACACGGTATCCACATCACCTCTTACATGACGCTGGCTTACGGTAACGCGCTGAAAGATGAAGTGATTGCGCACATTGCCGCTAAACATAACGCGACCCCGGCGCAGGTTATTCTGGCATGGGCAATGGGGGAAGGTTACTCCGTAATTCCTTCTTCTACCAAACGTGAAAACCTGGCAAGCAACCTGCTGGCGCTGGAACTGCATCTGGATGCCGAAGATAAAAAAATGATCGCGGCACTGGACTGCAACGATCGTCTGGTCAGCCCGGAAGGTCTGGCTCCTGCCTGGGATTAATTGCCCGATCCTGTGTATCCCTTACCCCTCTTTTACAGCTCCTTCGGGAGCTGTTCTTATATATTCACTTAAAAAGTCTATAAATGCACGAATACGTGTACTGACCGCACGATCGCTGTAGTAAACGGCGCTGAAAGGCATTTTTACCGGCAGACGTTTATCGGCCAGCAGTTCCACTAGCTTTCCCCGCGCGATCTCTTTATCTATCATATAATCTGAAAGACAGGCGATGCCGTTGCCGTTCAGGCAAAGCTGTTTTAGCGTTTCCCCACTGTTGGAAGAAATGCCACACTCGACCTCATGCAGCTGTCCGTCGCTACAGGCAATCGGCCAGGTATTGAGCGAAACCGGTTCGGAAAACCCCAGACACAGATGCTGTTTTAACTCCTCGACGGTCTCTGGTCTACCAAAACGGGCAATGTACTCCGGTGAGGCAATAATCTTGCGATAGCTGGTAAATAACGGACGCGCACGTAGACTCGAGTCAGTCAGTGTACCCGCTCGTATAGCAACATCCACTTTTCGTTCAATAAGATTGATGAATGTTTCCGAGGAGACGAGAGACAACGTCATCTCGGGATACCGCTCCCGGAACGGTTTGATTAGCGGCATCAGGAAATGCAACATCACCGGTGTTGCTGCGTCGATGCGCAGCAGGCCGCGCGGAGTATTACGCGACTCCATGATTTCCGTTTCTGCTGCACCCATCTCTTGCAGTATCTGCTGCACCCGCCTGAAATAGCGCTCTCCTTCCTCAGTGAGACTTAGCTGTCGGGTCGTTCGATTAAGCAAACTGACGCCCAGTTTCATCTCCAGCTTTTTTACTGCCCGACTGACCGCGGAATTGGCTTGTCCAAGCTGTTCTGCCGCCCGGCTAAAGCTGCCGCTTTCCACTACCGCTACAAAAATCGCAAGTTCTTCAGAGGTTGCTTTCATTTTTGCACCTGACGCAAAATTATATTGAGATTTTGAATATTTTTGTCATTAAAACATCCAGGCATACTGCGTGTCATCTGATTACTGATGTTACGGAGTTATTTATGCCTCTCGCTTTATTTGCACTAACAATTAGTGCCTTCGCTATAGGCACTACTGAGTTTGTGATTGTTGGTCTGGTGCCGACTATCGCTCAACAACTGGCGATCTCGTTACCTTCCGCCGGGATGCTGGTTTCCATCTATGCGCTGGGTGTGGCGATTGGCGCACCGGTACTGACCGCTTTGACCGGACGCCTGCCACGTAAGCAGTTACTGGTTGCGCTGATGGTTCTGTTTACGGCGGGGAATTTGCTGGCATGGCAGGCTCCCGGGTATATGACACTCATTGTCGCTCGTCTGCTGACTGGGCTGGCACACGGTGTATTCTTCTCGATTGGTTCTACCATCGCGACAAGTCTGGTGCCGAAAGAGAAAGCGGCCTCCGCCATCGCCATTATGTTTGGTGGCTTAACGGTGGCGCTGGTAACCGGCGTGCCGCTGGGAACGTTTATTGGTCAACACTTTGGCTGGCGCGAGACTTTCCTTGCGGTATCAATGTTAGGCGTGATTGCACTGATCAGTAGCCAGTTGTTGATCCCCGCCAACATTCCCGGTCGTGCAGCCGCCAGCATTCGCGACCAGGTGAAGGTGCTGACTCATCCCCGTCTGTTGCTGATTTATGCCGTTACGGCACTGGGCTACGGTGGTGTATTCACGGCATTCACCTTCCTGGCACCGATGATGCAGGAGCTGGCGGGATTCTCTCCGGCAGCAGTAAGCTGGATCTTACTGGGTTACGGTGTTTCAGTGGCTATCGGTAATATCTGGGGTGGTAAGCTGGCGGATAAGCATGGTGCTGTTCCTGCGCTGAAATTCATTTTCGCCGCGTTGTTTGTTCTGTTGATGGTTTTCCAACTGACGGCTTCTACGCAGTATGCCGCGCTGGCTACCATCCTGGTAATGGGGATCTTTGCCTTTGGTAACGTACCGGGGTTGCAGGTCTACGTGGTACAGAAAGCGGAACAATTTACGCCTAATGCTGTAGATGTGGCGTCAGGGTTGAATATTGCGGCGTTTAACATTGGCATTGCACTGGGTTCAGTGATTGGTGGACAAACGGTCGAGCATTATGGTTTGGCGCAGACGCCGTGGATTGGCGCACTTATTGTCCTGGTTGCGTTCCTGCTGATGGGACTCAGCGGTCGTCTTGATAAGCCCGCACGCGTTGCTTTGGGGTAAATCATTGATGTAAGCGCCCACTTACAAAACAAACTGCAATTGTTCGTTGAAAGTGAGTGCTAAAATCCCTATAACAGAAGAACCAGTCCGGCTGCGGACTGGTTGACGTTACAGAGGTTTGAAAGTCTAAAGTGCGAAAAAACACCTATGCCATGCGTTATGTTGCCGGACAACCCGCCGAGCGGATTTTACCGCCGGGGTCGTTTGCGCATATTGGCCAGGCATTACCCGCAGGCGTTCCGTTAAGCAGTGAAGATCGCATACGCGTGCTGGTATGGAATATTTTTAAACAGCAGCGCGCAGAATGGCAGTCGGTGCTGAAGAATTTTGGCAAAGATGCGCATCTGGTGTTATTGCAGGAAGCACAAACCACGCCAGAACTGGTGCAGTTTGCGACCGCTAACTATCTTGCTGCCGACCAGGTTCCCGCCTTTGTGCTACCTCAGCATCCCTCTGGCGTCATGACGCTCTCTGCTGCTCATCCTGTTTACTGCTGTCCATTGCGCGAGCGTGAGCCTATTTTACGGCTGGCGAAATCGGCGCTGGTGACGGTGTACCCGTTGCCTGACACTCGGCTGTTAATGGTGGTGAATATCCACGCGGTTAACTTTAGCCTTGGCGTTGATGTCTATAGTAAGCAGTTACTTCCCATTGGCGATCAGATTGCTCATCACAGCGGTCCGGTGATCATGGCTGGCGATTTTAATGCCTGGAGCCGTCGACGGATGAATGCGCTGTACCGCTTTGCGCGTGAAATGTCGCTGCGCCAGGTTCGCTTTACTGACGATCAGCGCCGCCGTGCGTTTGGTCGCCCTCTTGATTTTGTGTTCTATCGCGGTCTGAACGTGAGTGAAGCCTCTGTGCTGGTCACCCGTGCATCCGATCACAACCCGCTACTCGTTGAATTCAGTCCCGGCAAACCTGAACAATAACGGTGTGTCAGGTCTGCCATAGGGCAGGCCTGTGATGGTTGCCCTTCATATTTCATAACAACCGAAGGACAACACAATGACAACACGCTCTCACCATGACAACGTCGAAAAACAGTTTGGCTCTCAGGCTAATGCCTATTTAACCAGTACGGTGCACGCCTCTGGCCGTGACTTGCAACGTCTGGGGGAAAGGTTGTCGGCATTTCCGCAGGCTCGCGTATTGGATATGGGATGCGGAG
Organism: Citrobacter sp. S39; assembly: GCF_009495675.1. Lineage (NCBI taxonomy): Bacteria > Pseudomonadati > Pseudomonadota > Gammaproteobacteria > Enterobacterales > Enterobacteriaceae > Citrobacter > Citrobacter sp. S39. The sequence goes on along the minus strand of NZ_CP045555.1, from coordinate 4,798,233 downwards.
CAGGGCACGCCAGCTTTGTGGCCGCGCAATACGTAAAGCAGGTCGTGGCTTATGATTTATCGTCGCAGATGCTTGAAGTGGTTGCTGAGGCGGCAAAAGACCGAGGCCTGGAAAATATCGCCACACGGCAGGGGTATGCTGAGAGCCTGCCATTTGAAGATAACGTATTTGATGTGGTGATTAGCCGCTATTCTGCGCATCACTGGCATGATGTCGGGCGCGCGCTGCGGGAAGTGAACCGCGTTCTGAAGCCCGGTGGTGTACTGATTGTGATGGATGTGATGTCGCCTGGCCACCCAGTACGTGATATCTGGTTGCAAACCGTGGAGGCGTTACGCGATACCTCACACGTACGCAACTATTCCAGCGGAGAGTGGTTGTCGTTAATCAATGACGCCAATCTGATTGCCGATACCTTGTTAACCGATCGTCTGGCGCTGGAATTCAGTTCGTGGGTGGCGCGGATGCGTACGCCTGCAGCGTTGAGCGACGCGATTCGTGCCTACCAACAAAGTGCTTCTGCACAAGTGAAAGACTACTTTGCGTTACAGGGAGATGGCTCGTTTACCAGCGACACGATAATGGTTGAGGCACATAAAGCGGGATAAATGAAAAAGGCACTGGGGGGAAACCAGTGCCTTCATTTCTACAATGCTATCAGGAGTCCGGCATGTCGTTGTTTTTCACAAACAACGTTAGCTGATCGCCTGGCTGTAGATTATTCGTATCGCTGTTCCAGCGCATCACATCCTTGATGTTAACCCCGTGGCGTTTGGCAATACTCGAGAGCGAGTCGCCTTTACGCACACGATAGGTGATGCTATCGCTGTTGTTCGCCAGTCGCTGTGCGCTGCTGCCAGCGCCCACCGTCAGATTCTGGCCTACTTTCAGCGACGACCCGCGCAGATTATTCCACTGCTTAAGGTCATTGATGCTCACGCCAAGACGTGAAGCAACGCCAGAAAGCGTATCGCCAGAGCGAACTTTGTAGCTACGGCTGTTCAGCGGCGTGTTATCCGCGACCAGCGTTGACTGCACGGCTGCAATTTCGCCTGAAGCCAGAGACTCACGCAGCTTCTCTGCATGCTTCTTTGGCACCATCACATATTGCGGGCCGCTGGCACCCAACGTGGAACCTTTCACGCCTGCATTGAAGGTCTTCAGCTTGCTGACGGAAATACCCGCCATATCGGCAACCTGAGCCATCTCAACCGGGCTACTCAGGCGAACACGTGCCAACGCGCGGCTTTCGTCTGTTGTTGGCAGACGTACACCATAGCGTTTGCTGTTTTTGAGTATATCGCTCAATGCCAGCATTTTGGGCACGTATAGCTTCGTTTCCTGAGGCAATGGCAACGACCAGAAGTCAGTGGGTTTACCACGAGCTTTGTTCGTTTTGATTGCCTTCATGACACGACCTTCACCGCTATTATAAGCAGCAACGGTCAGCAGCCAGTCGCCATCAAACATCTTGTTCAGACGCTGCATCATGTCCAGCGCGGCGGTGGTGGAAGCCACAACGTCGCGACGTGCATCATAACTGCGGGTCTGTTTTAAACCATAATTGCGCCCCGTGCTCGGAATGATCTGCCAAATACCTGCGGCATTGGCGCCAGACGTTGCGTGAGGATCAAAAGCGCTCTCCACTATGGGTAGTAGTACCAGTTCCATAGGCATGTTACGTTTCTTAACCTGCCCGGCTATCCAGTACATATACGGCTCTGCCCGTAAAGTTACATCGTGGAGATAGCTCTTATTGCGTAAATACTTCTGTTTCTGTTCGCGAATCCGGCTGTTTTCCGGAATTCCCATCTTTAGCTCGTCACCAATGAAAGCCCACAAATCTTGATCAGCAGCGATAGATGTTCCGTCGTCCATCCATCGCGCCTGACTTGTAAACTTTCCTGCTTCCCCTTGACCAGCTGCAGAAAGGCTCTGTGCGTGTTGTTGGACGTTACCAGTATTCTGGCACCCAACAAGCAGGACAGAGGCGAGTAATATCGCTTTTGCCTTCATGTGTGTGTCAATAGTTGCTTAAAAGACGACCGATCATAACGGCGAAGTTTTCAAAAGGCAACCCGGAATTGTCAGAACGTATCTTTCTTTGACCTTAACCAGGCAAAACGCTCCTCAGGTTGTTGCAATATTGTTTCTTTGTTAATTTCATTAATTAAATCAATATCTTCCGTTCTTAAAAAAAGATTATTTCGCCGCTCATTTTTCAGAATTACGGGTAGTGTCATTTGTTTTTTTACGCGTAACTCATTAACTTTACGATAATATTCATTTATGAACGAATCGTGCGGGAGAATGCTTAAGGCAAACTTCATGTTTGCTAATGTGTACTCATGTGCGCAACAAATTAATGTATCGTCAGGAAGGGCGTTTATTTTTTTAAGTGATTGATACATTTGGGTCGCTGTGCCTTCGAAAAGTCGACCGCAACCGCCAGAAAAGAGTGTGTCACCACAAAATAAGTAAGGATGGCTAAAGTAACAGATATGTCCTAAAGTGTGACCCGGAGTAGCAATTACCCTAAATTCATGCCCCAAAACGAGTGCAATATCACCATCTTCGACTATGTGTGTCGTTCCCTTATCTTGCGTTTCAGCCGGTCCGTATACCACTATTTGTGGGAAATGCTGCAGAAGTTCTTTCACTCCGCCCACGTGATCCTGATGATGATGGGTTAGCAGAATGGCTTCAGGCACCCAGTTATGCTCTGCAATGGCTTTCAGAACAGGAGCCGCTTCACCCGGGTCCACAATCAGACAATGCTGGTCATTATTTGACAAGACCCAGATGTAATTGTCCTGAAATGCAGGAATACTGTTAAGATTCATATATTACCTCTCAATGCGTAACGGAAGGTTGTGATGAAACCGGCAAGGATCCCTCAAACTGTCGTAGCGCCCGTTAGCTGGGATGATCTGCCCTGGGGCGAACACTATCGTGAGGCGCTGGAGTATCAGCTTAACCCGTGGTTCGCAAAAATGTACGGTTTTCATCTGCTTAAGGTTGGTAATTTAAGCGCAGAAATCGATTCCGAAGCGTGCGCGGTTTCTCATCAGGTAAATGTTTCTTTGCAGGGTTCTCCCATGCAGGTGACGGCCGATCCTTTGCATCTTCCCTTTGCCGATAAGTCCGTGGATGTCTGTTTATTGGCCCATACGTTACCGTGGTGTTCCGATCCGCATCGCCTACTGCGTGAAGCCGATCGCGTGTTGATTGATGACGGTTGGTTGATTTTGAGCGGCTTTAACCCGGTAAGCCTGATGGGTTTGCGTAAACTGGTGCCCGTATTGCGTAAGACATCGCCCTATAACAGTCGGATGTTTACCCTCATGCGTCAATTGGACTGGCTATCATTACTGAATTTTGAAGTGCTGCACTATAGTCGTTTTCATGTTCTGCCCTGGAATAAGAAGGGCGGGAAAATGTTAAGCACCCATATCCCCGCGCTGGGCTGTTTACAGCTGGTGGTTGCGCGCAAGCGAACCATTCCACTTACACTCAACCCGATGAAACAAAATAAAAGCAAAACGCCTATCCGTCATGCCGTTGGCGCGACCCGGCAATACCGTAAACCGGACGCTTAAGCCTCAGTCTGATACCCAATATCATCCTGAGTTGGGCTCATGGCCGCGGCGCGCGCAAGCTCATCGCAGCGTTCGTTTTCCGGATGGCCCGCATGGCCTTTAACCCATTCCCATTTGATTTGATGAGGGCCCAAAGCGGCATCGAGACGCTTCCACAGATCGACGTTCTTCACTGGTTTTTTATCTGCTGTTTTCCAGCCACGCTTCTTCCAGTTGTGGATCCACTGCGTAATGCCCTGGCGCACATACTGGCTGTCCGTGCTGAGTATCACTTCACACTGTTCTTTCAGGGCTTCCAGCGCAACGATTGCTGCCATCAGCTCCATGCGATTATTAGTTGTAAGGTTGTAGCCTTCGCTAAAGGTTTTTTCGCGCCCGCGATAGCGTAAAATCGCCCCATAACCACCCGGTCCTGGATTTCCCAGGCAAGAACCATCGGTGAAAATTTCTACCTGTTTAAGCATCTCTGGTAGACTTCCTGTTTTAGCAAATCGAAATCAAACGATAAGTCTGACATAAATGACCGTTATGAGCACTGGAATTACACGACAGATCGTCCTCGATACCGAAACCACCGGTATGAACCAGATTGGCGCCCACTATGAAGGCCACAAGATCATTGAGATCGGTGCGGTTGAAGTGGTGAACCGCCGCCTGACCGGCAATAACTTCCATGTTTATCTGAAGCCGGATCGGCTGGTGGACCCGGAAGCGTTCGGCGTACACGGAATCGCAGACGAATTCCTGCTTGATAAACCCACGTTTGCTGATGTAGCCGACGAATTTCTCGACTACATTCGCGGCGCGGAGCTGGTCATCCATAACGCATCGTTCGATATCGGTTTTATGGATTACGAGTTCGCGAAGCTCAAGCGGGATATTCCGAAGACGAACGAATTCTGCAAAATAACCGATAGCCTGGCGCTGGCGAGGAAAATGTTTCCTGGCAAGCGAAACAGCCTTGATGCGTTGTGCTCGCGCTATGAGATAGACAACAGTAAACGAACCCTGCACGGCGCATTGCTTGATGCCCAGATTCTGGCCGACGTTTATCTGATGATGACCGGCGGGCAGACCACGATGGCGTTCTCAATGGAAGGCGACAGCCAGCAGAGGAATGACACGGGGATCCAGCGTATTGTGCGCCAGTCCAGCAAACTACGTGTTGTTTTCGCCACTGATGAAGAGTTAGCGGCCCATGAGTCACGCCTTGACCTGGTGCAGAAGAAAGGCGGAAGTTGCCTCTGGCGGGCATAGTTTGTACATTTACCGTATGAAAATGGCCGTTCGGGTGATTTTTGCAGCAAACGATTAAAAAACGTGAGAAAAAACGTTGACGAGGTGCGAAGCAATCCGTAATATTCGCTTCGTTCCCAAGCGGAACACAACGCGGAGTGGTAGTTCAGTTGGTTAGAATACCTGCCTGTCACGCAGGGGGTCGCGGGTTCGAGTCCCGTCCATTCCGCCACTATTCAGAAAGCCTGAATCAGAAATGATTCAGGCTTTCGTCGTTTTAATCACTGCAAAATATTATCTATCATTTTACCATCAAAAAAATCAATAACTGACCGCGCGGTATGGATACCTGTCTGGTGGTACGATTCAACCGTCGCAGCGGCGATGTGTGGGGTCGTGATAATATTTCTGGAATGTAGCAGAGGGCTGAATTGTGGCAAAGGTTCATGCTGAAATACGTCGAGGGCGGAAAACACATTCCTTTCATCAATCACCTGCAACAAAGCGCGTTCATCGATTAATTTCCCACGAGCCGCATTGATGAGCAGGGCACCATTTCTCATCATAGAAAGGTATTTGTGACTGATAAAATTCTCTAAGGATGATGTATAAGGGAGAAGCACGACAATGACGTTGGACTGCATGAAGATGTCGTCAACCGACACAAACTTAACAGCCATTTTTTCAGCTATCTCATGATCCGGGTTTTTGTCGTACGCGAGAATTTCAATCTCGAAGCCGGACAACCTCTTAACCAACGTTTTGGCAATATTCCTAAAACCTAATAATCCTACCCGTTTACCATTTAATTCATTTCCCAGCGAGTATCCCCAATAGCCGTTTTGCATGTCCATATGATTACCGGGAATATTTCTCAGACCAGAAAAGATAAGGCCAATGATAAATTCGGCGACAGCGTTGGCATTGATGCCTCGTGCATTATTAACCACAATGCCTGATTTTTTTGCCGCGTCAGTATCTATATTATCAACGCCGGTACCAAATCTTGAGATGATTTTCAGTTTTGGTAGAAGAGAAAACACACTGGCGTCATAGCAATCCGTTCCGGCAATGACAGCATCAATAGATGCCCTCAACTCATCTGATTCTGATGCGATAAGATGATTCACACTGTTCTTGAAAATGAGATTATATTGGTTATCGCGCAATAATTTGCAACCGGTTACACAACGAGCCGAAAAACTGGAAACGGTGATTAATACATTTTTCATATCTGTTACCTCGTACCTGAGAACGCCATCAGGTTGTGATGGCGTAGACCGGTTACAATAAAAATGACACAAGTTATGAATTTACTTTAACGCCGAGAGCACCTCCTGGATGAAATAAACCAAAATCGGTTCGGGTAAACTGCTTGAGTTCTGACAGCGTGAGGGCTACCGCATCTCCCACGACAAGAACAGCCGTAGAAGAGCAGGATGGAGCAAGACCTAAGGTGTCGGCTTCACTTTTTACGGGTATTTCAATCGATAAATCACAGCAGATAGCCAGCGACGAATTGTGGCTTCGGGTAAATGAGACCAGAAAATTTTTCATTTTTTTCAGACTTGGTAGCGTAGCTAACAGTTCTGCTGTCTCACCACTATTGGATATCAAAATAACAATATCTTCACTGGTAACCATGCCCAGATCGCCATGAACAGCTTCTGTTCCATGAATAAAAAAAGAGGGGGTACCGGTGCTGGCAAATGTCGCTGCCAATTTTTTTGCAATAATTCCTGATTTTCCTACGCCGATAAAGACAACTTTTCCGCTACAGGATTGCAGTATTTTTACAAGAGTTGCGGTTTCTGAAAGCGGTGCATTAATAATTTCCTCAACTGCTTTTTGCTCATTTCGCATAAATCCTTTAATGAGTGAGATGACCTCAGTATTATTCATGTCTGTTTTCCTGATTAATTTTATCAATAACGTAAGCCACCCGAGATAAGCCCTGGTATAGTTTTTCCCTGCTGCAAGCCAGATTTAACCGTAAATAGTTTTCCCCACCTGGTCCATATACGTTGCCTGCCATGATCCCCACTTTTCCTTCATGAATTAACATGGCGTAGAATTTTTCGAATGAACAACTGATGTGTGAACAGTCTATCCATGCAAAATAGCAACCTTCAGATTCTCTGAGTTTCAGAGGTGAAAGATTTTCTTGAACATAATGAACAGCAAAATCAATGTTTGACTGAAGGTGTGACTTCAACTGTTGTAACCATACATCACACTCATTGTAGGCAACGATAGTGGCAATGATATTCAATACCGAAGGTGAATTCACAAAATCCCGATAACGAGTTATCACCCTGAATTTTTCATTAAAGATAATGTCAGGTGCGATAAGATACGAGCCCGTTAGAGCAGGGACATTAAATGTTTTTGAGATAGAGTTAAAAACAACCGTTTTATCGTAGTGCAATTTAAGTGCAGACGTAAATTTATGGCTAAAAGCGAAATCACTGTGGATCTCATCGGATAACAGCCAACAGTTATTTTTTATACATATCTCTGAAATTTTAATTAACTCATGCTCAGACCATACTTTTCCTGTTGGATTATGTGGATTGCACAATAAAATTACCTTTGCATGTTTTGCTCTGGCATTGAAGTCGTTCCAGTCTATGCCATACCGGCCATCATCATTTTTAATCAATGTTGAAGTGAGTAATTTTCTTCCACTATTTTTGATAACATCAAAGAATGCATTATATGCTGGAGTGAAAGTCAGAATGCTATCTTCAGGTACAGTTAATAATTCTAGCGCTTTGGCGATTGAGTACATCACACTCGGACTATAAGTAATCCAGTTAGCATCAATGATCGTATCATATTTCTGACCATACCAATGGCATATCGCGTTGAGATATTCGCTATGTTGCCAGCGACTATACCCGAGGACAGGATGTTCCAGTCTTTTCTGTAGCGCTTTGGTAATTGCTTGTGGTATGGGTAGATCCATATCAGATATGGAAAAAGGAATAATATCGTGTACACCAAATCTGTCTTCGCAGAAGTCCCACTGCGTGCAGTAAGTTCCTTTTCGCGAAATAGGCGTGTTAAAAATATCCATCAACATAACCCCATACATTTATCCATATCTTTACGCAAGGCGATGACTTTTGTACCAATAATGACCTGTAAGGTATTTTTATCGAGTTTGACAATTGCGATCCCTCCCTGCTTTTTAATGGCAGCTTCATCAATTGCTTCTATATCTTTGATTGTTAGCCGTAAACGTGTAACACAGTTATCCAGAGAGGTAATGTTTTCTTTTCCTCCGAGAGCCGCAATCATATTCTCAGCGGTGCTGACGTCTGTATTTCTATTTGCCACTGGTTGGACAGTCGGTGTTATCACATCAGCTGTTGTTGCAGATGGAACCATGTCACTGTCTTCTCTGCCAACAGTCATTAAGTTGTATTTTAGAATGGCCCATTTAAATACCATGTAATAAATGAAAAAATAGGCGATTTCTACACAGACAGCCACTGGCCATCCAGTTCTTGCACCCCGTAATACGCCAAAGCTTATAAACTGAATCAAATCTCCGGTGAATCCCATTTTCACGCCGAGATACGGTAAAAACATATTTGCGAAGCCATTCATAAAAGCATGGAATACAAATAAGACAGGGCTGACAAACAGGAATAAAAATTCAATCGGTTCGCTAACACCGCCAATAATTACAGTCAGTACCGCAGAGATTAATAATGCTTTAATAGCCTTGCGATTTTGTACATGAGCAGTCTGATACATAGCAAGAGCCGCACCTGCTAAACCATACTGGATCATTAGCTTACCTTGTTCCATTTTTCCGGCAAGGTCTAAGGGAATGACGGCGTTTTCTTTGACGTAGGCCATAAACATATTGAGAGTGCCGTAGTACTCCTCGCCGTTGATGATTGCTGATCCGCCAATCGGAGTAAATCTGAATACAGATGTGACTAAATGATTTAGTCCGAAGGGAATCGTTACGCGCTCTGCAACGGCATAGAAGAAATAACCTACCGGACCAGAGGTGGATATCCAATGGCCGATTAACATAAACATGTTAAAGAAAGGAGGCCAGACAAAAGGGATTATGATGCCGAAAACACTCATGACAACTAACGTAATGATAGGAACAAGGCGTGGGCCACTATAGAATCCCAACGACTCTGGGATACGCAGATTGACGATCCGTTTGTACATGGCGAATACCATCAACCCTGCAACGATTCCCCCCAATACGCTGGTATTGTATGACTGAATTCCCAGAATAATAGTTTGTCCATGTGTGGACATCTGATCTGTGGGGACGAGCAGACCGTGACTTTTAAGATAAAAATTTGTTCCCAAATGCATTGCCATAAACCCGACCAGGCCGGAAAATGCGCCATATGCTTTATCTTCTTTTTCTTTCAACAGACCCAGTGGGATGGCGATTGAAAATAATACCGGTAAATTAACAAAAGCGAATAAACCCAGGCTAACAATAAAATCTAAAAATGATTTAACAACAGGGTACCCTAATACAGGAATTAATTTAGCCATTTCCTCGCTGGCTAATCCACTTCCCAGGCCTAACATCATGCCGCATACGCTTAGCAGAGCGATTGGATACATAAATGCCTTACCCAGGCTCTGAAAAAAACTCCAGGCTTTTTTCTGTTTCATATTAACTGTCTCGTGATAAGGTGAAATACAATCAGTCCATCAATACCTTAATGCGAATTGAAAGATACAACTTTTCTTCCATCGCCAGTTCATAGTTAAACTCTGATTTTAAATACTCTTCTATTTTTATAATAGAATGTTGCAAGATTAAATCTTTCTCCAGAAAATGTTCATAGATATCACCGATGTCTTTATTCTTTATATTTTCGTTGCATAGCACCCGACAGGAGAAATATTTTAAATGGGTCATGAAACGTGAGTAGTTGAATGCGTTACGATCTACTCTTTTCTCGTAAACTTTTTCAATAATATCTGTGATTTTTTGTGAGAACTCTATAGTCCTGAGAGATTCATAGTTGGAGGTGTTTTCATAGTTATTCAAAATATGTAGAGCGATGAAACCAATCTCATCATCCGGAAGTCGGATGTTAAAATGCTCATTGACGATGGATAAAGCATCCCGACTAATAGCATACTCTGACTTGTATAATGCTTTTATCTCATCAAGGAATATATTATTGATTTGGATGCCAGCAGCGCATCGAGAGACTGCATTCGAAATGTGATCGGCAAGAATGAGTAAAAGCGATGGGTTCAACTTTTTGTCAAGATTTATCTCCGCATAACGGACTATGTTTTCAGATACAAAAACATAATCAATATCTACCCTTTCTATTAGTTTGTATAATTTTCCTTTTTCTTCATTTCTGACATAAAAAAATCGATTAGCAGGATGTGGTGGAACAGACATGCCATTTTTTCTGTTGTAACCTACGCCAGGGCCAGAAATGATGACTTCCTGACCATTCATCGATGCCAGCACACAATTATTGTTCATGACTTTTTCGATGATCATTTCATGGCTCCAAAAAAAAAGGCAAGACAAGTAAGAAGTAATAATCACTTCAAACGTTGTCTTGCCTGATTTAACAGTTACAAGATTACTCACTGATGTGTATACCCTACACAGGATTATCTTAAATAAATGAGATGCATGTCCTGTTTTGGGATTAGCATGACAAATTTAAGATGCCAGCCACACATACAACACACTAATAATTCATGTGGTGAATTCATGGGTGGGATATATAATATTTTCCTATGTATAGTGTTGTTCGTCCTTCCTTCAGCAGTGTGTAGGCAATTACTCGCTTAGCGTCTGTGCGATGTCTTTTTGCACCTGCTGGCGCTGTTCTGGAGTCAGCACTTTGTTCAGGTCAAAATAGTATTTCACGCGATAATAACGCGCCTGCTGTTCGATGTTGCTGAATGCCGAAAGCTGTTTTTTGACGGCTGTTTCATCCCACTTCCCGGACTTGATGACGTCAATCAACGCGCCGTCTTTAACATCCTTCACCGAAATCTGGCTTACGTTGGTTTCAAGCTGCTGGTGCAGTTTTTTAATCTGCGCAATCTGGTCAGTGCTCAACTTAAGATGTTGTACTATCGGATCCTGGGCTGGAGCCGGAACATTAGATGTGGTTGCTGCAAGCGTGCTAAAAGAAGCGCCAGCCACGGTAACTGCCAGCAAAGTCATGCGTAAGAAGTTCTTCATGTCGAGATCCTGATAAGGGAATTATTAACATTGTCAGTCACTCGCTGGTTACGAGTGATTATCTTTTGCAGGATACGATGCCCACCGCATGTCGCCACGCGAATTTGTTTTGCGGTTGGTTACGGAGTGAAACAATCCCGCCACGGAAAAACGTTATGCAGCGGGAGTGAAGGCGATAGTTATAGTGTGAATGGGTCGGCGTCCTGCCAGGCGGGAAATTTCTCGCGATATTCACGCAGCGCTGAGAGAGACAGTTCTGCGTCAATGCGTGTGGCCTGATGCGGCTCGGCGGTGGCAATAATCTCACCCTGCGGATTAATCACCCGGCTGTCACCGCGATAATGATGCCCGTTACCGTCAGTGCCCACGCGGTTACATCCTGCTACATAAGCCTGGTTCTCAATCGCCCGTGCGGCAAGCAGAACCTGCCAGTGCAGAGAACGCGGCGCAGGCCAATTGGCAACATACAACGCAAGGTCGTAATCGTTGCGATTGCGCGACCATACCGGAAAACGCAGGTCATAACAGACCAACGGCAGAATGCGCCAGCCGCGCCATTCAACAATAACGCGCGCGTCACCCGCCTGGTAATGCTGGTGCTCATCCGCCATGCGGAACAGATGGCGCTTGTCGTAGAAATGCACATTACCTTCGGGTTCAACCAGCAAAAAACGATTCACCGGCCCCCGTTCAGACTGTATCGCCGCGCTACCTGCTATCAGGGCATTTGTCTGCTGCGCTTTGCTACGCATCCAGCTTACAACTTCTTCTTGCGGCAACGATTTATTTGCCGCTTCCATGGCAAATCCGCTGGTAAACATCTCAGGCAATACAATGACATCACGTCCGGCGACGGTTTCCAGTTGTCGGTCAAAATGGCGCAGGTTGGCCGGGCCATCCATCCAGATCAATGGTTGTTGCAGCAGAGTAATTTTCAAACCAGGCACGATCGAGGCTCCTCGTTGAACAACATTTTGACACTGTAGCATGAGCATTAATGAAAATGTGGCAATAAAAAGCCCCGCATTAAGCGGGGCTAAACGTCGTGCGAGTGTCGTTATGCGGCTTCGACTTTACGCACTTTCTCTGGCAGCTTTACCGGCTGAGTCGCCAGCTCCTCGGGTTCAAAGTCATCCACGTTGATACTGCGCAGGCGGCTCGCTTCGGCTTTCACCAGAATCGCGGCTTCATCTTTATCAATCAGCCCTTTCGCCAGCGCATTGTGCGCCAGTTCGTCGAGACGGGTAAATGGCAGGTTTTTACCCAACTCTTTACAGATCCGCTGGTGGATTGGGTCGGCTGCAATCACGTCCAGCAGCGCCTCTTCCAGCAAACCAACCGGATTATGCTCGCTTGGCGTCAGATATTGACCGCGACCAATACGAGAACGAGTAGCGCTCGGAACCTGCAAAATCTTCGCGACTTTATGATCCAATTTGTCAGACGGTGCATGGTAGTGGCGACCGGTAGGGAAGATAACCACATTCAGCAAGCCCGCGACCAGACGGTTCGGGAAGTTCTTCAGCAGATCGTCCATCGCCTGTTCCGCTTTGTACAACGCATCCTGAACGCCCCAGTGAACCAACGGCAGGTCCGCTTCATGACGGCCTTCGTCGTCATAACGCTTCAGCACCGCGGAGGCCAGATACAGCTGACTTAACACATCGCCCAGACGTGCGGAGATACGTTCACGACGCTTCAGACTACCGCCCAGTACAGCCATCGACACATCTGAAAGCAGGGCCAGGTTGGCGCTCAGACGGTTCAGGTGCTGGTAGTAACGTTTGGTCGCATCGCCAGTTGGCGTGCTGCTGGTTAAACCACGCGTCAGGCCAAGCCAGAAGCTACGCACTTTGTTACTGCCGACGTGACCGATGTGTTTGAACAGCAGCTTGTCGAACGCATTCACATCGTTACTCTGTGCCGCAGCCATCTCTTCCAGAACATACGGATGGCAGCGAATCGCACCCTGACCGAAGATCATCATGCTACGGGTCAGAATGTTGGCACCTTCAACGGTAATAGCGATTGGCGCACCTTGATAAGCACGGGCGAGGAAGTTGCTTTCGCCAAGCATAATGCCTTTACCGCCAGTGATATCCATCGCATCGATGATTGACTGCTGTCCGCGGTGGGTGCAGTGATATTTCACGATGGCCGACAACACCGCCGGTTTTTCACCCAGCATAATGCCGTAGGTAATCAGTGATGCTGCAGCGTCCATCACGTAGGCGTTACCGGCAATACGTGCCAACGGCTCTTCAATACCTTCCATCTTGCCGATAGAGATTTTGAACTGGCGACGAATGTGCGCATACGCGCCGGTGGCCATCGCGACCGATTTCACGCCGCCCGTCGAGTTAGATGGCAGGGTAATACCACGTCCCACAGACAGGCATTCCACCAGCATGCGCCAGCCCTGACCGGCCATTTTCGGACCACCGATGATGTAATCAATTGGTACAAACACATCTTTGCCCAGTGTCGGACCGTTCTGGAACGGCACGTTCAGCGGGAAGTGACGACGCCCAATTTGTACACCTGGCGTTGAGGTTGGGATCAGCGCACAGGTAATGCCAAGATCTTCTTCGCCACCCAGCAGTTTTTCCGGGTCGGAGAGTTTAAATGCCAGACCCAGCACGGTAGCGATAGGCGCCAGCGTGATATAGCGTTTGTTCCAGGTCAGGCGCATACCCAGCACCTGCTGGCCCTGCCAGTCGCCCATACAAACCACGCCGGTATCAGGGATCGCGCCTGCGTCGGAGCCGGCTTCCGGGCTGGTCAGAGCAAAGCATGGGATCTCCTGACCGCGAGCCAGACGTGGCAGATAATGATTTTTCTGCTCTTCGGTGCCGTAATGTTGCAGCAGTTCGCCTGGGCCTAATGAGTTAGGCACGCCAACGGTGATCGCCAGGATCCCGGAAACGCCGGAGAGTTTCTGTAGAACGCGAGCCTGAGCATATGCTGAGAATTCCAGCCCGCCGTACTCTTTCTTAATGATCATCGCGAAGAAGCGGTGTTCTTTCAGATATGCCCACAGTTCCGGAGGCAGATCCGCGAGTTCGTGAGTGATCTGAAAGTCGTTCGCCATGCGGCACGCTTCTTCCACTGGACCATCAATAAACGCTTGCTCTTCAGCAGTCAGATGCGGCTGAGGATAGTTATGCAGTTTTTTCCAGTCAGGCTTGCCCTGGAACAGGTCACCTTCCCACCAGGTCGTACCGGCATCAATCGCTTCTTTCTCAGTACGCGACATCGGCGGCATGACTTTACGGAAACCGCGGAACACCGGTGCAGAGATCATAGATTTGCGCATCGGCGTAAAGTTAAACGGTACGAGAATAATGGCCAGAGGAACCAGCAGCCAGACTGACCACAGGCCAGCCACGCCAAGCGCGGCCGTCCAGGCGAGCAAAATTAAGCTGCTGAGGAATAAGCTCACGCGGTGATAAAACAGAACGCTGAGCAGAACAACCGTAGCGATAATACTCAAAATCATCATAACGAAAAGCTCCCTTGCTTGTAGGAGGTCTGACCACTTGTGATGATATGGTTGTAGTGGATGTAAATTCTTTTAGCAATGTGTTTACAAAATAATTACAACAAAGCTCACATTGTTGCTGTTTTAACCGGCACAAAAAATCAAAAGCCGTAGCCATTCCTGTGGCTTGTACTTCTCGCTGGTAGCGCTATCCGGTACACTGCACCTTGTCATTTACATTCATGCTGAAGGATATCCTCATGTACCAGGATCTTATTCGTAACGAACTGAGCGAAGCGGCGGAAACGCTGGCTAATTTTCTTAAAGATGACGCCAATATTCACGCCATTCAGCGCGCGGCGGTCCTGTTGGCAGACAGCTTTAAAGCCGGCGGTAAGGTACTTTCTTGCGGTAACGGCGGTTCCCATTGCGACGCGATGCACTTTGCCGAAGAGCTGACCGGACGCTATCGTGAAAACCGTCCTGGTTACCCTGCTATCGCTATCTCTGACGTCAGCCATATCTCCTGCGTCAGCAACGATTTCGGTTACGATTATGTGTTCTCTCGCTACGTAGAAGCCGTGGGTCGTGAGGGAGATGTCCTGTTAGGCATCTCGACTTCGGGTAATTCCGGTAACGTAATTAAAGCGATTGCCGCAGCGCGTGAGAAAGGGATGAAAGTTATCACCCTGACCGGTAAAGATGGCGGCAAAATGGCGGGCAGCGCGGATATCGAAATTCGCGTGCCGCACTTTGGCTACGCTGATCGTATTCAGGAAATTCATATCAAAGTGATTCATATCCTGATCCAGTTGATCGAAAAAGAGATGGTTAAACCATAAGAAGACGATTGCCGGATGGTGGCTGAAGCCGTATCCGGCCTACATGAGCGCCACGTAGGCCTGATAAGCGCAGCGCCATCAGGCAGTTCACGGTTTTAAGGTAGGTGATGTATGTGCGAACTGCTCGGGATGAGCGCCAATGTGCCAACCGATATCTGCTTTAGCTTCACCGGGCTGGTCCAGCGCGGCGGAGGGACCGGGCCGCACAAAGACGGCTGGGGTATTACGTTTTATGAAGGTAAGGGCTGCCGTACGTTTAAAGATCCGCAACCCAGCTTTAATTCGCCTATCGCCAAACTGGTACAAGACTATCCCATCAAATCCTGTTCCGTGATTGCCCATATTCGTCAGGCGAATCGTGGAGAAGTAGCGCTGGAAAATACCCATCCATTTACCCGTGAACTATGGGGACGTAACTGGACGTATGCCCATAACGGGCAACTCAGCGGTTATAAATCACTGGAGACCGGTAATTTCCGCCCGGTCGGTGAAACCGACAGCGAAAAAGCCTTCTGCTGGCTGCTCCACAAGCTGACGGAGCGTTATCCGCGCACGCCTGGCAATATGACGGCGGTGTTTAAATATATCGCGATGCTGGCAGGAGAACTGCGGGAGAAGGGCGTCTTCAACATGCTGTTGTCTGACGGACGTTATGTGATGGCCTTCTGCTCGACCAATTTGTTTTGGATCACGCGGCGTGCGCCGTTTGGCGTGGCGACATTGCTGGATCAGGATGTGGAGATTGATTTTAGCTCAGAGACCACACCCAATGATGTGGTCACCGTGATTGCCACTCAACCGTTAACCGGCAATGAAACCTGGCAAAAGATTATGCCAGGCGAGTGGGCATTATTTTGTCTCGGGGAGCGCGTAGTTTGATGCCAGTTGCGGCTGAACCACTTCGTGACTCAACGGCTTGCTGACGACGTAACGGCCATCGACGACGGAAACGGTCGGTGGCTTACGCGTTTGTTCGAAGTAATCGTATCCCGGTTTTAGCTGCGACCAGAACTCTTTGTAATACGAGAACTTATGGCGCTGCATGTTGGCATCGGTCATGCGGAACGGGTAAATGCTAACCTGTACGCTGGACTGCCCGAACACCAGCGCGCCGGTGACAAACTGGAAAATCTCATCAATGCCGTTGTCGGTCATCGCATAGCAGCCGACGGAAACGCAGGCGCCGTGGATCATCAGGTATTTACCTTCATAACCGTGGGCGCGATCGTAGGCATTAGGGAAACCAATGTTAATCGCTTTATAGAAGCGGCTATCCGGTTTCAGCTGTCCACGCTGAACGCTGTAAAATCCTTCCGGACTTTTGAAATCACCCTGACGCTGTTTCGGCCCTAAGCCACCGGAATAATTACAGATCTTATAACTGTCGAGCAATTGATACTGTTCGCCCATCTTGACGTACAGATCCAACGTTCGCTCTTCTTTGAAGATCTGGATATAAACGGGGGAGCCCATTAATTGCTGCTTATATTCTTTGCTGACAGGCGTAGTCGGGCTGCTGCTGCTCAGCAAACCGGCAAATGAAACGCACGGCAATAAAAGCATCGCAAGAAAAAATGCGATTTTACGCATACTGCTTATTCCTTGATAAAACGATCACACACGCCAGGACGGCAAAAGAGTCCCCAAATCGGATAAATCTGGATCTGGAGCGCTCACATTATCACCCAGAGAGTTTTTCGCAAGTCTCTCTTGCTGCGTTTACACTTTAGATTTTCTTTATACGGATAATTGTGCTTAAAGTCTGTCAGACACTGGCGTATTTTGCGGGTGAGCGACCGTCATTGAGCCCTATTAGTGCAAAATTCCTAATGTATTGAATTTAAAAAATTAATACTTTAATAATCAAATATTAAAATGGAATACCCGGTAATAGCGGTAGACTGCGCGGAACGTGTTTGATTAGGTATTTTTGTTTTCATGTCTTTTGTCCCTGCACCCCGACGCTTTTTGCCGGGTCTGCTGTCTTTGTGTGTTGTATTGTCCTCACCGTCTGTCGCCAAAGTTCAGCCCCTCTTATCTGACGCCCATGTAAGCTATGCGGCGCAAATTCGCATGCGTAATCGTGCCCGGCTGCTGAAGCAGTATCACGCACAGGTAAAAAAGCAGGCAAGCTACGTGGTGGAAGGCAACGCAGAAAGTAAAAGCGCGCTGCGCCAGCAGAACCGGGCGCTGATTAAACAGCACCCGGAGTGGTTCCCTGGCCCACTAAAAGCCAGCGACCATCGCTGGCAGGAACTGGCTGAGAATGATCATTTTCTCAGTAGCGATCATCTACACAATATCACTGAAGTGGCCATCCACCGACTTGAGCAACAGCTCGGTAAACCCTATTTGTGGGGCGGTACCGATCCGGATGAAGGGTTTGACTGTAGCGGGCTGATTTTTTATGCCTACAACAAAATCCTGGCGGCAAAATTGCCCCGGACAGCGAATGAAATGTATCACTATCGACGGGCTACTATTGTCGCTAACCGCGATCTTCGCCGTGGTGATTTAGTGTTCTTTCATATTCACAGCCGGGATATTGCCGATCATATGGGCGTCTATTTGGGGCAGGGACAATTTATTGAATCACCACGGACAGGAGAAACAATTCGGGTGAGCAATTTATCCGATGACTTCTGGCAGGATCATTATCTAGGCGCTCGTCGTATTCTTACGGAAAATACGATTCTGTAATCAAAAAGGCGGTGTAATGACACCGCCTCGGCAGGCGTTAACTTAACGCCCCCATGATCTTTAATTCCAGTTCATCCGGAACTTCGTTATAAGACAACACCTGTAGGCCCGGGGCAAACAGGCGCGCATAGCGCGCGAGCAAAGGACGTAACTGCGGCGCGACCAGCAGCACAGGCTCTTTCCCCGCCGCTTTCATCTGTTCTTTTATCTGCGGCATATTGGTCTGAAACTGATTCAGCATATTGGGATCGACCGGCACGCTATCCAGCACCACTTTTCCACTTTGCTGAGCCTGATTCACCACATTCGCCAGCAGATTCTCCAGTTCACTGTTCAGCGTATATACGGCCAGCTCATCTTTGCGCACAAACGGGTGGGTAATGCTGCGACGGAGCGCCAGACGCACATCCGCCGTTAACAAAATATGATCTTTGGTCACGGTGCTACTGGCGACAAGTACGGTGGCTATGGTGACGATATCGCGCAATGACACACCTTCGATAAGCAGCGCCCGGTACACTTTCAAGAGCTGGCTGTAATTCAGCGCTGCGCTCAAATCTTCCGCCAGACGTGGCGCCATAGAAGAGAGGCGGTTATGCAACTGCGTAATGTCATCGTAATTAAACAGCTCTGGAATATAGTTACGAATGATCTTATTCACATGCGTCGCAATGACGCTGGCACTATCAATAACCTGGTACCCCATATTTAACGCTTTAGCTTTTTGCGCCGGAACAATCCAGGTGACCGGCATACCATAGGCCGGATCGTGGCC
Source organism: Citrobacter sp. S39 (assembly GCF_009495675.1). NCBI lineage: Bacteria > Pseudomonadati > Pseudomonadota > Gammaproteobacteria > Enterobacterales > Enterobacteriaceae > Citrobacter > Citrobacter sp. S39. Next base: position 4,779,380 of record NZ_CP045555.1, on the reverse strand, counting down.
TAAAACACCGTCGATCTCGCCATAGGTTTCACTGGAGGGCAGCGCCATCAGCTTATCTGCGGGAATATCGGCTTCATCGGCCTTGATCCCATTGATAAAAATGGCGTACTGGGTCGGTTTAAGGCGGAAGTTTTCGCGGATGCGAATTTCCGGCAGCAGTACGCCGTTCGTGTCTGAGATCACCTGTCGCACACCGCGAATGCGTTGAGTGAGCGGATTCCCTTTGGATTTATCGACCAACGACACCAGCTTATATCCCAGGCTCAGGCTGATAGGTTCTATTAAGGGGATAGTTTCCCAACTGACCTGTTGCTCGGTGGTTTCAGCGATGGTTTTGGTCAGCGTTTCGAGATTTTTCTCTTCGGTCTCAGCCACCTTCGGTCGCTTGCTCATGCGCCAGGCGGTGAATCCCAGCAGGGCGCTGAAAATCAGGAAGGGGAAATGCGGCATCCCCGGCACCACTGCCAGCACAAACATAATGCTGGTGGCGGTATAAAGCACGGAGGGGCTGGCCAGCAGTTGGCTACGTACGTCCGTGGCAATATCGCCGCTGTCGCTTACGCGGGTGACGATGATCGCTGCTGCTGTCGACAACAGCAGAGAAGGGATCTGGGCGACCAGGCCGTCACCGATGGTCATCAGTACGTATTGCTGGAAGGCGGCTTCGGCGCTTAAATCGTATTTAAAGATCCCGATACAGACGCCGCCGATCAGGTTGATAGCCAGGATCATCATCCCGGCGATGGCATCGCCGCGCACGAACTTTGACGCACCATCCATCGCGCCATAGAAATCCGCTTCGCCCGCTTCGCCCGCTACGTCTTTACGTCGCGCTTGCGCCTGCGCCTGATTAATCAGTCCTGCGTTCAGATCGGCGTCGATCGCCATCTGCTTACCGGGCATGGCGTCCAGCGTAAAGCGGGCAGAAACTTCGGAGATACGCTCCGCACCTTTGGTCACCACGATAAAGTTAATTGTGAACAGCGTCAGCAAGGCTGACCGAGAAAATATTGTGGCGGCGCTGCACGGCCAGTCAATCTTTAACGGTGGCGGTATGGCACCTTTAAACAAGCTGGGCAAGCAGCCGATAGCGCCGGGTGCGCAGAAGAAAAACGTCACGCGCAACAAGCTGGATAAAACGGTTACCCCGCAAGAGACGGCGAAGATCACAGAAGATAACGCCAAAAAAGCGCTGGATGTAAATGAAAAAGCGGTGTTGCTGAAGCAAAAATCAGCGCGTGAATTGGGCGAGCTGGCGACCGATATTAACGTCATTGCCCGCAACGCACATATGGAAACCAACCTCGAGATGGAGATTGTTCCTCAGGGGTTGCGCGTACTGATTAAAGATGACCAGAACCGGAATATGTTTGAACGCGGCAGCGCCAAAATTATGCCGTTCTTTAAATCGCTGCTGGTTGAGCTGACCCCCGTGTTTGACTCGCTGGACAACAAGCTCATCATTACCGGACATACGGATGCGATGAGCTATAAGAGCAACATTTACAACAACTGGAACCTCTCCGGCGACCGTGCTTTGTCAGCACGACGCGTGCTGGAAGATGCCGGCATGCCGCAGGATAAAGTCATGCAGGTTAGCGCCATGGCGGACCAAATGCTGCTGGATGCGAAAAACCCGGAAAGCGCAGGCAACCGCCGTATTGAGATCATGGTGTTAACGCAAAGTGCTTCCGATACGCTGTATCAATATTTTGGTCAGCACGGCGAGAAAGTGGTTCAGCCACTGGTTGATAAGCTGGACAAACAAAAGCAGGTGACTTCTTTACGTCAGCCCTCTGCTCCCGTCACGCATTAATTCTGTTCTCTGCCCCCCACGCAACGTGGGGGAAAATTATCCCTCAGGAAGGTCATGTGATAGATGTAACCCATATTATTCCATTGGATATTCATACTGATAACGTCACCGATGTGGCTTGTCAGGGGGCGCATTTCGACCCGGTTTCAGGTATCTGGTACACCGAACCTCATGAGTTAAATGAGACGCTGCGCGAGCATGTTTACGCGACGGACAATTTTAATATTGTGGCTCCTTATTACCTGGTTATTACGTCGAAAATGCAATGCTGGAATTGCCATCAGCCCACGCATATTCATGGTGTGATGTTTACCCGGTTTATCAAACAAAATCAGGATGATAAAAGATGGGTGTCCGTGCGGCGCAATACATTTTTGTTCCATATCAACACGCTGCCGGAAGAGATAAAAAAGAACATCAAAGCCAGCAATTACTACCTGGATAAAAGTAAAACGACCGGGCTACGTTATTGGATGAACCACTGTGAAATCTGTGGAGAGCGCCTGGGTGATTACGAGTTGTTCTGTGTCGAAGATGATGCTTTTCGTCTGATGACGATTGAAAAAATTTTGCGGGCAAATGTGCGCAAAGTGAATAAGTTGTTTGTCAGTACGGCAGGAAATCCCGCCGACCATGCGCCAAAAGACATTGTGCGTTATCTGTGTGATGCGCGCTTTGTGATGAATGGACCCGCATTGACGTAGCAAAGGTACAGGCTTCTCATATCGTAAAAATACTGTATACTTAAACAGTGTTATGAGAGGTGAGTCATGCGCAAAATCATACATGTCGATATGGACTGCTTTTTCGCGGCGGTGGAAATGCGCGACAACCCCGCCTTGCGTGATATTCCCATTGCTATCGGCGGCAGTCGTGAACGCCGGGGGGTTATCAGCACGGCCAATTATCCGGCGCGTAAATTTGGCGTACGCAGCGCAATGCCAACCGGAATGGCGTTAAAGCTGTGCCCGCATCTCACGTTATTGCCAGGCCGATACGAGGCTTATAAAGAAGCCTCCCGCCAGATTCAGGCTATTTTCTCCCGTTATACCTCGCTGATAGAACCGCTTTCGCTGGATGAAGCCTATCTGGATGTGACTGACAGCACTCACTGCCATGGCTCAGCTACGCTGATTGCTCAGGAGATCCGCCAGACAATTTTTACCGAGCTACAGTTAACCGCCTCTGCCGGAATTGCGCCGGTCAAATTTCTGGCAAAAATAGCCTCCGATCTCAACAAACCCAATGGGCAATATGTGATTACCCCTGCCGATGTTCCTGAATTTCTCAGAACATTACCGTTAGGCAAAATTCCCGGCGTTGGCAAAGTCTCTGCCGCTAAGCTGGAAGCGATGGGGTTGCGAACCTGCGAGGATGTTCAGAAATACGACCTGGCCATGTTGCTCAAACGTTTTGGTAAGTTTGGTCGCGTGTTGTGGGAACGTAGCCAGGGCATTGATGAGCGCGACGTCAACAATGACAGACTGCGCAAATCAGTCGGCGTCGAGCGTACTTTGGCAGAAGATATTCATGAGTGGGCTGAATGTGAGGAGATTATTGAGCGGCTATATCCCGAACTGGAACGACGTCTGGCCAAGGTAAAACCGGATCTGTTGATCGCCCGGCAGGGAGTAAAACTCAAGTTTAATGATTTTCAGCAAACCACGCAGGAGCACGTCTGGCCGCGCTTAAGTAAAGATGACTTAATTGCGACGGCGCGCAAAACATGGAATGAACGTCGGGGAGGGCGGGGCGTAAGGCTGGTGGGATTACACGTCACGCTGCTGGATCCACAGCTGGAAAGGCAACTACTGTTGGGGCTGTGATGTTGATGTATTGCCGGATGGCTGCGTAAAAACTATATCCGGCCTACAAATCAGCATGTAGGCCGGATAAGCACAGCGCCATCCGGCGTTTAGCGCAGACTTACTTCGCCGGAATAGACTTCAGCAGTTCAGTCAGCAGCGTCCAGTAATGGCCGACGCTTTCGATATGAACCTGTTCATCCGGGGAGTGTGGACCGGTGATGGTTGGCCCGATGGAAACCATGTCCATATCTGGATACGGTTTCTTGAACAGACCACATTCCAGACCGGCGTGGATGATTTGGATGTTAGGCGTTTTGTTGAACAGACGCTGATAGGTTTCACGAACCAGGTGCATAACCGGAGAGTTGGCATCCGGCTGCCAGCCAGGGTATCCGCCTTTTGCCTGGGTTTTCGCGCCAGCCAGTTTACCCAGTGAATCCAGCATGCTCACCACGTAGTCTTTACCGCTGTCGATCAGAGAACGGATGAGGCAGTGAATTTCAACGTTGTCGTCAGTCATGGTTACAACGCCGACGTTCAGGGAAGTTTCTACCACGCCTTTGGCGACGTCGGAGTTGCGGATAACACCGTTCGGGGTGGCGTTCAGCAGACGCACAAAGCTGTCACGAGACTCAGCGGTCAGCGCGGCTTTGTCTTGAGTAACGGCATCCAGCAGCAGAGCCAGGTTCTTCTCTTTGGCTTCCAGTTCGTTTTTCAGGATTTCCTGATAGGTGTTGACCAGCGCTTTTAACGCATCAACTTTATCTGCAGCCACGGCCAGGGTGGCAAAGGCTTCACGCGGAATTGCGTTACGCAGCGTACCGCCGTTGAAATCAACCAGACGCAGATCCAGCTCTTCAGCGTGGCCCGCCAGGAAGCGTACCAGCAGCTTGTTTGCGTTACCGAGACCCACGTGGATTTCGCCGCCGGAGTGGCCGCCTTTCAGGCCTTTTAACGTCAGCTTAAAGCTCTGGAAGCCTGCAGGGATTGCTTCACGGGACAGCGGCAGGTTAGAGGTAAAGTCGATACCGCCTGCGCAACCCATGTAGATCTCACCTTCTTCTTCTGAGTCGGTGTTGATCAGGATATCTGCCTGCAGCCAGTTAGCCTGCAGACCAAACGCGCCATCCATACCTGCTTCTTCGGTCATGGTCAGCAGCACTTCCAGAGGACCATGTACCACGCTGTCATCAGCCAGAACGGCCAGCGCGGACGCCATACCGATACCGTTATCCGCACCCAGCGTGGTGCCACGGGCTTTTACCCATTCGCCATCAATATAAGGTTGGATAGGATCTTTGGTGAAGTCGTGCACGGTGTCGTTGTTTTTCTGCGGGACCATATCCAGGTGCGCCTGCAGAACGACCGGTTTACGGTTTTCCATGCCTGCGGTAGCGGGTTTGCGAATCAGGATATTACCGACTTGATCGCGCTCGACGTGGAAACCTTTTTCCTGGGCCCAGCTCAGAATGTGTTCAGCGAGCTGCTCTTCATGATAGGACGGATGAGGAATAGAACAGATTTTGGCAAAAATATCCCATAGCGGTTGCGGGGATAATTGAGACAGTTCAGACACGTTGAGTCTCCTTGGCGATGTCCTACAAAACTTGCTTGCAGGCCACGGGGTTAGCAGAATTAAAAACATCACAAGTCAGGCTTGCGCGATGCGATTGAGAATACCACTTTCTCCGCTGACAGCTAGCATAAAGCATGCAAAAAGAGGCGCGGATTCCGCGAAACACTGGTTTTTAGTGCGTCAGATCTCTATAATCTCGCGCAACCTATTTCCCCCTCGAACACTTTTTAAGCCGTAGATAAACAGGCTGGGACACTTCACATGAGCGAAAAATACGTCGTCACCTGGGACATGTTGCAGATCCATGCACGTAAACTGGCAAGCCGCCTGATGCCTTCTGAACAATGGAAAGGCATTATTGCCGTTAGCCGTGGTGGTCTGGTACCGGGCGCATTGCTGGCGCGTGAATTGGGTATTCGTCATGTCGATACCGTATGCATCTCCAGCTACGATCACGACAACCAGCGCGAACTGAAAGTGCTGAAACGTGCCGAAGGCGACGGTGAAGGTTTCATCGTAATCGATGACCTGGTTGACACCGGTGGTACCGCCGTTGCAATCCGCGAAATGTATCCTAAAGCGCATTTCGTTACTATCTTCGCTAAGCCGGCAGGTCGCCCGCTGGTGAATGATTATGTTGTTGATATCCCTCAGGATACCTGGATTGAACAGCCGTGGGATATGGGCGTGGTGTTCGTCCCGCCGATCTCTGGTCGCTAATCTAAAAAGTTTTCAACGCCTGGCAACTGCCGGGCGTTGTTCTTTTTGTGCAGTGTCAGGTTACACTATGCCTTAGTGAGTACTCATGGAGGCTGCAATCATGTCACAGGCTAACCTCAGCGAAGTCCTGTTTAAACCCCGCTTCAAACACCCTGAAACGTCAACGCTGGTTCGTCGTTTTAATCACGGCGCGCAGCCGTCCGTACAATCTGCCCTGGATGGTAAAACCATTCCCCACTGGTATCGCATGGTGAATCGTCTGATGTGGATCTGGCGTGGCGTCGACCCGCGTGAAATCCTTGAGGTGCAGGCACGTATCGTGATGAGCGAAGCCGAGCGTACGGATAAAGAACTCTACGATACGGTTATCGGCTATCGCGGTGGGAACTGGATCTATGAGTGGGCGAAGCAGGCGATGGACTGGCAACAGAAAGCGTCTATGGAAGAGGATCCGCAGGTGAGCGGACGCCACTGGCTGCATGCGTCTACGTTGTACAACATTGCCGCTTACCCACACCTGAAAGGCGATGAGCTGGCAGAACAGGCACAGGCTTTGGCCAATCGCGCCTATGAAGAGGCCGCGCAGCGACTGCCGGGGACGTTGCGCGAGATGGAATTTGCCGTTACTGGCGGCGCGCCAATCACTGGATTCCTGCATATGCCAAAAGGCGACGGTCCGTTCCCGACGGTGCTGATGTGCGGTGGCCTCGATTCCATGCAAACGGATTATTACAGTCTGTATGAGCGCTACTTTGCTCCGCGTGGCATTGCCATGCTGACGCTGGATATGCCGTCGGTTGGGTTCTCATCAAAATGGAAACTGACTCAGGATTCCAGCCTGCTGCATCAGCACGTATTAAAAGCGCTGCCTAATGTTCCCTGGGTGGATCACACTCGCGTGGCGGCCTTTGGTTTCCGCTTTGGCGCTAACGTAGCGGTACGTCTGGCATATCTGGAATCATCACGCCTGAAGGCGGTGGCCTGTCTGGGACCAGTGGTTCATGCGCTGCTCAGTGACCCGCAACGTCAGGCGAGCGTCCCGGAAATGTATCTTGATGTACTGGCTAGCCGCCTGGGGATGCATGACGCCTCCGATGAAGCGCTGCGCGTTGAGCTTAATCGCTATTCATTAAAAGTGCAGGGCCTGCTGGGGCGACGCTGCCCGACGCCAATGCTTTCGGGGTTCTGGAAGAACGACCCGTTTAGCCCGGAAGAAGAGTCACGTTTAATCACATCTTCATCCTCAGACGGTAAGCTACTGGAGATCCCCTTCAATCCGGTGTATCGCAATTTTGACAAAGGGTTGCAGGAAATAACCAGTTGGATCAATCAGAGATTGTGTTAAAAGTTTGCTAAATTTTATCGATTTGGTAAAACAGGTGCTTCACCTAAGGAGATCGTAATGACGTTACCGAGTGGGCATCCGAAAAGTAGATTGATCAAGAAATTCACCGCGCTTGGCCCGTACATCCGGGAAGGGCAGTGCGAAGATAATCGATTTTTTTTCGATTGTCTGGCTGTTTGCGTCAACGTGAAACCCGCCCCTGAGAAACGCGAGTTCTGGGGCTGGTGGATGGAACTGGAGGCGCAGGAAAAACGCTTCACGTATAGTTATCAGTTTGGTTTGTTTGATAAAGACGGTAACTGGACTGCGGTGCCGGTGAAAGAGACTGAAGTGGTAGAGCGACTGGAATACACCTTACGTGAATTCCATGAAAAATTACTTGGCTTGTTAACGACGCTGAATCTGGCGCTGGAACCTGCTGACGACTTTAAGGATGAACCGGTTAAGTTAACGGCATAATGAACAGTGAAAAGCCGGATGGCGGCGCAACCCCATCCGGCTTTTTTATGCTATATCAAAACTGGTAGACCATACCGACTGCAACGATATTATCATCGTTGATGCCCAGCTTATTATCGCTATCGAGCTGGTTGATTTTATAATCGACAAACGCGGACATATTTTTGTTGAAATAGTACGTTGCGCCGAGATCAATATAATTCACCAGATCCTCATTGCCGACGCCTTCAATATCTTTCCCTTTAGACAGCACATAACCCAGTGACGGACGCAGACCAAAGTCAAACTGGTACTGAACGACCGCTTCGAAGTTCTGTGTTTTATTAGCAAAGCCACCGGAAATTGGCGTCATATTGCGCGTTTCAGAATAGAACGTTGCAATATAAATATCGTTAGCATCATATTTTAAGCCAGTAGCCCAGGCTTCTGCTTTATCGCCTGTACCGCGAGTTTGCAGATTCTGCTGGTTAGTACGATCGGAGTTGGTATAAGCGCCGCTCACCGCAAAATCGCTGCCGCCAAAGTCATAGGTAACGGAAGTACCAAAACCGTCGCCATTCTGTTTTTTCACATCGCGGTCCTGGTTTTTACCCTGATATTGCAGGGTCAGATCCAGGCCATCCACGACGCCGAAGAAGTCGGTGTTACGGTAAGTTGCCAGGCCGCTGGCACGTTTGGTCATAAAGTTATCGGTCTGTGCGGAGGAGTCGCCGCCGAATTCCGGGAACATATCGGTCCATGCTTCCACGTCGTACAGCGCACCCAGGTTACGACCATAATCAAACGAGCCAAAATCTTTTAATTTCACACCAGCGAAGGCCAGACGTGTTTTTTGTTGGTTAGAATCGCTTTCAGCTTTATTGCCGGCGAATTCAGCCTCCCAACGACCATAACCGGTCAGTTGATCGTTAATTTGCGTTTCGCCTTTAAAACCTAAACGGATATAGCTTTGGTCACCATCTTTGCTGTCATAATCCGTCATGTAATGCATGGCTTTTACTTTGCCGTATAAGTCCAGCTTATTACCGTTCTTGTTATACACTTCCGCTGCCTGTACGGATGCCGACGCAACAATTCCCATCACCACTAATGCCAGAGTGCTCTTTTTCATTTTCATTCCTGATTAAAAGTACGCGCTAATATTCACTGGGTGTGATCCCCGTTAAAAGACAGGAGGGTTTTTAACGTCTGGCAATGAACGTTTTATGACAAAGTAAGAATATTTTTAAAAAAGGATGTTTTTTTGTTTCTGTAATAAATGCGTCAAAATCTGCCGCTACGCTTGCTGATCCTGCGCAATAAAATTTCATGCTTTGTGCGCTGGTTGTTGGCAACCGGGGCCAGTCCTGCTAAAACGTTCGTTTGATATCATTTTCCCCAATTTTGAATGGCAGAGAATCATGAGTGACAGCCAGACGCTGGTGGTAAAACTTGGCACCAGTGTGTTAACAGGCGGATCCCGCCGCCTGAACCGCGCCCACATCGTAGAACTGGTTCGCCAGTGCGCGCAGCTCCATGCCGCAGGGCATCGTATTGTTATTGTTACCTCAGGCGCGATTGCCGCCGGACGTGAGCATCTTGGTTACCCTGAACTCCCGGCAACGATAGCCTCGAAACAGCTGTTGGCAGCGGTAGGGCAGAGCCGACTGATTCAACTATGGGAACAGCTTTTCTCGATTTACGGTATTCATATCGGGCAGATGCTGCTGACGCGTGCGGATATGGAAGACAGAGAGCGCTTCCTCAATGCCCGCGATACCCTGCGCGCGCTGCTGGATAACAACATCGTTCCGGTCATTAATGAGAACGATGCGGTGGCGACCGCTGAAATTAAAGTGGGTGATAACGACAACCTCTCAGCGCTGGCGGCAATTCTGGCTGGAGCCGATAAGCTGTTGCTGTTGACCGATCAGCAGGGGCTGTTCACCGCCGATCCGCGCACCAATCCGCAGGCGGAGCTGATTAAAGACGTGCACGGTATTGATGATGCGCTGCGCGCCATTGCCGGAGACAGCGTCTCGGGTCTGGGAACCGGCGGGATGGGAACAAAACTGCAGGCCGCCGATGTCGCGTGCCGCGCCGGGATCGACACCATAATTGCCGCAGGCAGCAAACCGGGCGTCATTGGCGACGTGATGGAAGGCGTTTCCGTTGGGACGCGTTTTCATGCTCAGGCATCTCCACTGGAGAACCGTAAACGCTGGATCTTCGGCGCGCCGCCTGCCGGAGAAATTACCGTTGATGAGGGCGCTACCGCAGCGATTCTGGAACGCGGCAGCTCATTACTGCCAAAAGGCATTAAAAGCGTGACAGGCAACTTCTCTCGTGGTGAAGTGATCCGCATCTGCAATCTCGAAGGGCGCGATATTGCCCACGGCGTCACCCGCTATAACAGCGATGCGCTGCGCCGTATTGCCGGACATCACTCACAACAGATCGACACCATCCTGGGCTACGAATACGGCCCGGTTGCTGTCCATCGTGACGACATGATCACCCGTTAAGGAACAGGCATATGCTGGAAAAAATGGGCATTGCTGCCAAAGCCGCGTCATATAAGCTGGCGCTGCTCTCCAGTCGCGAAAAAAATCGCGTACTGGAAACCATTGCTGATGAGCTGGAAGCGCAAACCGAAAGCATCCTCAGCGCGAACGTACAAGATGTTGAGCAGGCGCGAGCCAACGGCCTGAGCGATGCGATGCTCGACCGCCTGGCTCTGACGCCAGCGCGTCTGAAAGCGATTGCTGACGATGTACGCCAGGTGTGTAATCTCGCCGACCCGGTCGGGCAGGTGATTGACGGTGGGCTGCTGGACAGCGGTCTGCGTCTGGAGCGTCGTCGCGTCCCGCTGGGCGTGATTGGCGTAATTTATGAAGCGCGCCCAAACGTCACCGTTGACGTTGCCTCCCTGTGCCTGAAAACCGGCAATGCCGCGATCCTGCGTGGTGGGAAAGAGACCTACCGGACGAACGCCGCCACCGTAGCGGTTATCCAAAAGGCGCTGGAAGCCTGCGGTTTACCCGCGGCTGCCGTACAGTCGATTGATAACCCGGACCGCGCACTGGTCGCTGAGATGCTACGGATGGATAAGTACATCGATATGCTGATCCCTCGCGGTGGCGCGGGCCTGCACAAGCTGTGTCGTGAGCAGTCGACTATCCCGGTCATCACCGGCGGCATTGGCGTATGTCATATCTATGTTGATGATACCGCGGAGATCGCCCCGGCCCTGAAGATTATCGTCAACGCCAAAACCCAGCGTCCGAGCACCTGCAACACCGTAGAAACTCTGCTGGTGCATCAGGATATCGCCGCGCGTTTTCTGCCAGCATTGAGCCAGCAGATGGCACAAAGCGGCGTAACTCTGCACGGAGACGAAATGGCGCTGGCTACATTGAAGGCAGGACCTGCTAATGTGGTTGCGGTGAAAGCTGAAGAGTATGACGACGAGTTTCTGTCGCTGGATTTGAACGTGAAAATCGTCACCAGTCTGGATGATGCCATCGCCCACATCCGCGAGCATGGTACCCAGCATTCCGATGCGATCCTGACGCGTACGCTACGCAACGCCGATCGTTTTGTGAATGAAGTCGATTCTTCCGCTGTGTACGTTAACGCTTCTACGCGTTTTACCGATGGCGGCCAGTTTGGACTGGGTGCGGAAGTGGCGGTAAGTACGCAAAAACTGCACGCGCGTGGCCCAATGGGGCTGGAAGCACTGACTACATACAAATGGGTTGGCTTCGGCGACGACACGATCCGTGCGTAATTGAAAACGGGCGATTCCATAATAGCACTCTGATTTTCAAGGCTATTAAGGCATCGCCCTGTTAATTCTAACCTTCACTCCACTGCCACATTTTTCTATCCTGCGTTTTAACATCATCAGTCTGGTTTTGACCCATGCGTCCCTGTGCCAGAAAGGCGATGTATCACAGAATTTTCCCTGCCAGCATGAATTTTCCTGGTCTTAAGTTCACATATTGTTCCCATGGCCCGATCTATTAGAATCAGTCTCATTTTTATGAGGAGTTGTTGCGTGAAATCGGATATTCACAAACATCGCATTCCTGTAGTGCCGCTCGGCAAGCCGTTTCCCCCCCGCCATTGTTCGCTGTGTCCAAAGGGAGCGGCAATTGATCGTGATAATCAACACCGATTAATAGACAAAAGAAGAAGGTTTAAAGCTGGGGAGATACTCGCCCGGCAGGATGAAGCCGCAAACATGCTTTTTGTTATTCACGAGGGATACTGCAAGTCCAGCGTGGAATGCGGTGATAACGATTTTATCAGTCGCTTTTATGTTCCGGGAGATATCATGGCGCTGGATGCTGTCGAAGGGGGGAAGTACCTGACAACGATTAAGGCGGCAACGGCTGCGGAGGTATGTCATATCGATATTGCGCGGTTGTTCAAAGTAGCAGAAAAGGATCCGTCGGTTGCTGCCGCAGTCATCAAGTTTCTCTGCAGGGACAATGGATTCATTGTTGAAAAACTGCGGCGCTATGCGAATAAACATGCTGAGGCCAGGATCGCTGCTTTTCTGGTGGAGTTTTACGAGATGCATTTACGTATTGGCAGGCCAGAAACGACGCTTCACTTGCCATTCTCCCGGGAGGAAATTGCCAGTTATCTCGACCTTAAAATTGAAACCGTTAGCCGGTCATTTAAATCCCTCGAACAACAAAATTTGATTACCCTACATCGGGTACGAACGGTAACACTTAATAGTTATTTGGGATTAAAAGGTTTCAGCTAAATCTCTCCTGTTGAGCGTTATATAACTCTTGATATTCCAGGAATATTCTTTTTATATGGAAAATTCCTGGTTTTATTTATGTGAAATAATTATCAATTCGAATGCTAATCCTCCAGCTTAGCGATTATTTTATAAGAATATTCCCCCTCATATGAATATTTCATGAGAATTTTCTTGTGAAGTTAAAGAATTAGCATAATTGCAACAAATAATAAGCATTATAGAGAAAATATGGAGGCGTTAATTATCTTTATGTTTTGTAAGGATTTTGCTTAGGTGGTATTTGTATGATCTTTTTGATATTTATCAAAAACATAAAAAAGATGAATTGTTTGGTATTGCTTATTTGTGCGGGTGATAATTCTGAAACAAGGCGCATTTCAAGTAATTCTGTCTTAGGAGACTTCTTAGATAAATTTTTTTGTGGGAAAATTCTTAGTTTTTTGTATTTTTTGCGTTTCAGGGTTTGTTGAGATGTTACTTAATTCAAATGATAATTTTTTGGCGCGGCAATTCTGGCTCGCAACTAATGGAACCGCTGGAGTGACTTAAAAATAAGACTCGGTGGTGAGTTTGTTCTTAGGAGAAGATAAAAATGAAAAAATTATTATTAGTAACCTCTCTGGCTTCTGTATTTGTTGCAGCAAATGCAATGGCAGACGTTACTGCTTCTGCAACTGCCTCGTGGGACGCGACGGCAACAAAAGATACCACCAGTATGTTGGTTGTCACCCCGCTGAACTCTTTGACTTTCCAGTATGCTGAAGGACTGAAAGCCTTCAACTCTCAGGACGGTGCTTTTGATGTGACTATTCAGGGTCAGGAAACGGCAACTGATTTTGAGCTGACTGCTCAGATCATTAGTAACACGCTGACCAACGCCAGTGGCGATGCGTCTACTCTGAACGTAGGGGTGGCATGGAATGGCACCGCGCTGACTAACTCATCAGATACTGTCCTGGTTAACTCCAGCTCGACTTCTGGTCTTGAAAGCCTGATGGCTGATGGCGCTTATAACGGTGCTGCTCGTGTCAGCGATCAATCCAACTTCAAATTCACCATCGCGTCAGCGACTTCTGATGGTAGCCAGGCAGTAACGGATTACTCTGCTCTGCCAGACGGCTATTGGACTGGCGATGTAAAAGTACAGTTTAATGCAACCTGGACGACTCCGTCTGCCTAAGTAATAAAAATTCGGGAGAGTTTTTTCTCCCGAATTTATCAGGAATGGCGTCATGAAAAAATATTTACCGGCAGTGATGTTGGTAGGGTTAGTAGCATCTTTTCCCGGATGGGCAATTAATGTGGGTGAAATCACATCGATAATGACTTCTGCTGAGAGTTCATTATCGAAAGAAATTACTAATACAACTGATGCGGCGCGTTATGTCAGTGTTTCGGTAAAACAATTGTCATCACCTTTGGCGGGGGGAGTCGAAATAAAGCCTGTCAATTCCGGAGAGTTACTTTCTACACCTGCCAATCTTATTCTTCCTGGTCAAGCAAAGGATGTTTTCCGCTTCTTTTATAAAGGACCAGCAGATGATCTCGAACGTTATTATCGTCTGCAATGGATAGATGAGCCGGTCACCGAGAGCGCGGAAACCCGGGCGAATAAAATGGCGGTAGCAACAGCGTCGGCAGAAATTGGCACTATTCTGGTGGTCGCGCCGCGAAAAGAACGTTTTGAATATAGCCGAAATGGCGATGTTATTACCAATACTGGCAATGTTTCGTTTCGTGTGATCGCCTATGGCGCCTGTAAGGATAAGGCTCGCGATCAGGGACGAGGTTGTCGCGAACGCTATTACATTATGCCAGGTACAAAAATAAAACTGCAGTTCACCGACATTAGTAATAGCCGCTCACGCATTGGTATCTGGCACGGTAAGCAGTTTATTACAGTGAAGTGATGGTCAATAGCAGCCATCTGTACGGGATAAATAAAAATACCGGATTGTAAGGATGCATATGACAACAAAATATATTGTCGGCGGTAGCATTTGTCTTTTTCTTGCGCTGACACCAGGAACTTCACATGCAGCCCCAGTAAAAGTGGGTAATTACGTTATTCCCAGCGCTTTCGCCCGTTCACTGGAGCAGGGAATGACGGTGCCGGTATATATTCGTTACAACGAGACTGACGAGAAAAGTCAGCAAAAAATTGCCGATGCGATGATTTCGCTTGTTGATGGCAATATTACAGTTAAAGCCCTGACTCTTGCTGAATTGCCTAATAATGCCGTGTTATCTGGAAAAACTCGTGCGTTGGTAGAAAAAATTCGTGATGTGAAATTTCACGATAACACCAATATCGAGCTATCGGACAATGCACGCCTGCAACTCAACGTCTCTTCATTTCACCTGGAGATGATAGTCAGCAAAGATGCGTTAACTGAAGCGATTGTCGCACGCAGTAGCCTGCTTGGACCTTCCAGCGTGGAGTCTCTCTCTAACGTCCTGAATTATAACTTTGGTACCTACTACAACGATTATCATAATGGCAGCAGTACCCGCAGCTATCTGACGGTGGACAATACAACATCGCTGCGTGAGCACCATATCAATATTAACGGTTCGTTTTACGGCATCGGCGACAGCAACGGCACCAGTAAACTCTATCGTGCGATGTATGAGCGTGATTATGACGGGTATCGACTGGCGCTCGGGATGCTCGACACCTGGAACGTGCAGTCTATTGCTAGTTTGAATGCGTTGAATGGTGGGAAAATTTACGGTGTGAGCTACGGAAACAAAGGAAGTACGGTTGTTGAGAATACCGCGCTTTCACTCACGCCGATTACCGTATTTTTGCCAGCCGCTGGCGAGGTTCATGTCTTCCGTGATGGGCGTTTGCTCAGCGTGCAGAACTTTAATATGGGCAGCTATGAAATTGATACCAGTCGCTTTCCGTATGGTGTTTATGACGTCACGGTAGATATCGTGGTCAATGGCCGGACAATTAATAGTCGTATTAGCAGGGTTAATAAAATCTTTGCCCGCCAACAAGCCGCCGGGATTGATCAGCTTTCGTGGCAACTGTTTGGTGGCTCACTGGATTATGACCGTGTGAGTTACAAGCGAAATCATTATCAAGATTTGGGCAACGAGCAGACCTGGATTGCCGGGGGGGCCGCATCGGTGACGCTGGCGATATTATCGGGGCTGGGCCTGAAATCCACGCTCTACGGTTTTGACAACAATGCGGTTAATGAAACGGATGTCACGCTCAATGTGAATGAATACGTAAGTATTGGCAATCAGACGCTAGTGGCGAACGATTCGTCATGGCGAAATATCAGTAACATCAACCTTAATGTCCCTGAGGGATACGGTTCCCTATGGGCATCTCGTGAAGACAGTAAAATTGGCGATCGTCTGCCTTTACAGGAGCGTGATAATTATTCCATTGGCGGGACTCTTAACCTCGGAAAGTTTATTCCTCATGGCGGCTCGCTCACCGTGAGTCAGACGGAGAATCGCTACTCGGGAAATAAATATCGTAATCTGGACTACAGCACGACCCTTTATTCAGGCAGGTATGCCACGGTTGGGTTGCGTGCAGGTATTCAGCGTTATTACTACAACAATCGGAATGACGATGGGCGACAGGAACGTTATGTCAGTCTGGATTTATCGTTGCCGTTGGCGACCTGGTTGAGCATGGGCGTCTCCCGGGATCGTTATGGCAGTACTCAGGGTAATCTCAGCGCGCGTAAGCAGTATGCTGAGGGCCCGATTAAATCGGTCGGATTGTCGGCATCAACGCGTCTGAGTGGCGAACAATATTACGACAATAATTATTCGGTAAACGGCAATTTGAGTTATGACACGAAATATAACGCCGGCACCGTATCGGTAACGCGTTCTGCTGACAACTCCACCAATATGAACTTCTCTTCTCAAGGTTCTCTGGCGTGGGCAGGTAAAGATTTCGGCCTGAGTAAAGAGCGGCAGCGGTCCGGCATCATTGTGAAAACAGATTTGACCGGTGAAGGGAAACTAGCTGCGAAGATTAATAACCGCAATTATCTTCTCAGCGGTAAATCAAATTTCATTGCACTGCCGCCCTATGCTCAGTACAAGCTGGAAATCCTCAATGATAAAAACTCTGAGGACAGCTTCGATATTGTTTCAGGACGCAAACAGGAGCTGACGCTATATCCGGGTAACGTGGGTGTTATCAATCCTGAAGTGAAAAGCATGGTCACTGTATTCGGGCGCATTCGTTATCCCGATGGACAATTGGCTGCAAATACCGATATCCATAACCACATCGGTAAAACGCGTACGGATGAAAAGGGTGAGTTTGCTATCGATATCGATAAAAAGTATCCGGTCATCACTTTAATTTCAGCCAATGGCAGCATATGCGAAGCCGATCTTGATTTGGAAAAAGCACGCGGCGCAGCGTGGGTTGGCGATGTGAAATGTGCAACGCAAACCACGATGGCGCAGAGGTAATAAAATGAAAGTATTAATTAAATTAGCTACTGTAATCTGTGCCGTAGGGAGTTTTTCACCTGTGCCTGCTTTGGCGTTGAATGCAATCTCTTCCGGCTCAGTCAGCAATAACTATTTGTTTATCGAAAATGCCATTGATAGTGAATACTTTATTACCCCATCGGCACTTGATCCGCGTTTCAGCGGGTCAAACACGTGGATAAAATACGGTACCTCTCAGGTGAGTCTCGGGTATTTAGGTTTTGTCGGCTGGACTGCGCCTGGAAATTATTATCAGGACATGTGGATTGATAACTCCCCGATTAACGGGCCTTTCCGGGGAATCCGTTGTTATAGTGGCACCCAATGCCCATCAACCGGGTTTATTGCCGGATTGGGCACTGACAAAAACGGTTTTTATCATGCGCAGGTCGGCTCTGTCGCAGGCGTTATTGGTGGCGCCTACGGATTCGCTTCCCTGACCGATACTGCTTATGAGTACTTTCGCAATGTGCCTACCGGTAGCAGCGAAACCTACGTGTTCAACCGCTGTTATACTTCTGTAAATTATGATTATTCTTCCGGGCAACGGTGCAAAGACCAATCGACAGGATCATGGAATTACGTCAATTACACGTTAACTAAACGCGGTCATCTGTCACTTGTCTCGACTAACGCATTTCAGGAGCTTTGGGTTGCCAGCGACGGTACGCCGAGCATCACCAAAGACTCTGGTTATTGCGAACTTGGCGTGGTAGGCGGTACTGACGGTGTGATTTGCAAAATGGTGAGTTATAACCTGCAACAAACGGCCAATCTGACCGCCTCCTTGACGTTTCGCGCTTTTGTCGATACGGCGATGCTTGGTTTTACGCCCGGAGCGGCCACCGTGAGATACTCCGGGAATGGTTCAAACTGGTATAACTATGGTACTTCAACTGCTTATTACAACGTTTTTACGACCTCCGGAGAATACATTTATATTTTTCTGTCAAAAGCATTTTTGAAGAATCTTGTCGATTCAGGGATCAGCATTACTAACAGTCAGCCCTTTACCTTCGGCTTTTATAATGGCTTAACACCAGAGTCAGGACACTACCAGTTTACCCCTTCGCTACAGCTCAATATTGTGCCGAAGGAGTATGGGATCAGTATCGTCTCTTCGGACAACACAGCTTCTGCGAGCGGTAGTGGCACGATTGGCGATGCCGCTCCTATAGAAATGGAGTACACCGTAACCGTCTCAGGTCCCCGTCAAGCAGACAGTATTACCGCGCAAGTTATTGGGGAAAGTACGACGATAAACAGTGTCCCTTACTGTCTGTTTACGTCTGCGCAAGGCGGGCTGTCCGTCCCCATTCCCGCTTTTCTGCAGTACAACAGTCAGTCGGGGGGCGTGGTGCAAAAACGAAATAGCTGCAGTGAAGCGGCAGTCAGTATGAGAGATGCGCAGTGGCAACAGACGCCCTGGGACGCAAATAACAATGACGATGGAAGCTATTATGCTACTGATTTGAAATTGCTTTTCCCAATGAATGATTCACGTTCGATGTTAACCGTTTCCGGCGCTGACTGGGAAGGTGTCGTCAGCGCCAGTGGAGAGATAAAAGTCACGGCGAATTGGGTGGGAGTGACGCCATGAACCGCCGTCGTCTGGCGCTTAGATGGGTATTTATTCTACTTTCCGGTCTGACAGCATTCTCTACACAGGCAGTCTACCTGGAGTCGACCATTTATGAGATGCCATCGGATAAAGCATTTATCAGTAAACGAATCTATAACGATAGCCAGAAACAGAATTTATACAGTATCGGCGCAGTAAAAATTGATAAGCCGGGACCGGGAGGTGAAAACAGAAGTGCTATTGCTGAAGGCGAACTTCTGTTTACTCCGCTGAATTTTTCACTGGCTCCGCAGGCGAGTGAGTTTTTTAAGATTTTCTACCGCGGGCCGCAGGATGATAAAGAACGCTATTACCGAATTCTGTTTCGTGAAATGCCGATCACGCTGTTTACCGAACGTAATCAAGGGAAAGGCGGGCAGGCTCTCCCGGTGATCGCTATGGACACCATATTGGTTGTTCGCCCGAGAAACATAAATCTGGCCTACACCATTGATGAGGCTAACGGAACACTGAAAAACACTGGGAATACTTTTTTTAAAATCATCGTACACCAAGGGTGCAATTCAACCGATGATGAAGCCACCATGCGTTATGTGTTGCCGGGTGAAACCTGGCGTAGTAGTGAGCTCAAAACAAAAAACCGAAAGTTTATCGTAGCGTTGCAGAAATACATCCCAGTAGGTCAGGGGTGCTTCAAACTCAATCAATAGTAAGCATTGAGTCTGATCCGATATGTCATGGTTAGATATCGAACCTATACTGTAACTATCTTTATACAATGCAGTATTCAGCTCAGCACAGATGAAACTTTGGTCATTTGTACTCCATGTCACGGTATTCAAGAGTCAGGTAGTATGAAAAGTATAATTAATGATCAGGTTGAGTACGATTCCACCAGAAAAAGCCTGAAACATCGCGATACTACAATAATCCTTTCGGCATCTACAGCGAGACTACTTGAGCTATTCATTGCCCATAAAAATCAACAACTCCATCGTGAGTTTATCATTGAAGAAGTATGGAAAAAGCATGGCATGGCCCCATCGGGTCATAGCCTTAATAAAAGTATCAGTATATTGCGAAAAGCATTTAGTGAGTTGGGGGCCGATAATCCCATTGAAACATTGCCCCGGCAGGGATTTTTGTTCCATGCTTCGGTCAATGATGAACAGTCATCTTTCAGTGGAGATGTACCTGTTCGTTCGGTAACAGAAACGGTGAACTCACCCGCAACACCGAAACGCAAAAATATTGTTCTGTTCATTTTATTGTTTGCCTTTCTTGGGAGCTCTGTTTTGATATTGCCAGCTCTTACTTCAGGTGCCACGAATTTTATCTATATCAGGGCAATAGGTGATTGTGAACTTTATACTGCCGATGACAATAATGCTGATAAAACGAAAGCGTTTTTATCTTCTGATATGTGGCGAAAAATAAATGCGACTTGTCATGATGGCAAGAAAACAATTGTTTTTTATGATGATAATAATTTATCGGCAGGTAATGATCTTAAAGAGAATTTTTTGGGGATCTGTACGCTGGATAAAGGAGGGGCTGCCCGTGAATGCGAAAATTATCTTTATTAGCGGGGCGATCTTTCTTGCGGTGATAACAGCATACTTTTTTTATCTCCATCAAGAACCTGAGACGCTGACCTGCTCTGCCAAGAATTACCTGCATCTGGAGGCGCAAACTCAGGGCGTAAAAATTGAAGGTGAAGTTCTGTTGGTTTTTCGTATTTCTTCCGCTACCGAAGGGCGGGTATCCCAGATAGGGAGCCTTAATATTCAGGGTAAGCACTATGCTGTAGATCGTAATGTTGTCCTGAATTTTATTGGCAAAGACCGTGACGGATATCTGCAGACTCGTCGCTTGGCTATTGTCAAAAATAAAAATGACAATGTTCCCGATGACATTACCGAACTGCTTATGTCTCAACAGGATATTTTCTATTATAAGGTCATCCGTATCGCAGGAAATGTCTATGCAATAAGAGATCTGCGACGTACGCTCATGGTTTGTCGGGCAGCATAAATCAAGGTAATGTGTTAGTATTTTGATTTTTGTGGTTGTATATTTTGTTGTTTCTTGCATTCGTGGTTTTTTGTTTTGCCTTGTAGTGAAAATGAGTAAAAGGATTTGTACTGATGAAAATTAGGAATTTTCCTTTTTTGATATTTAAAATGGATTTACCATTTAATGGGAATACGCATATGGATAATTGTGATTATAAACTCTGAAATTACGTGATATGGCTTATGGATAAAGTTAATTCACGAACCGCCTTATAATTGCTGGAGGCTGAAGGTGTTGTATATTCTCTCGTGTATATAACGAGGGACCTGCTATGCCATAAATTTAAGTTGGTGGTAACTATGAATACGAAAAAGGTTTTTCTGCTCAGTTATGATATTTTTCTTTTCTCAGGGATAAAAGCGTGGCTGCCAAATCTGGTACTGGTTGATGCGCGATCATTTATTTCTGGTACACAGTCAGTTATTCCACGATACCCGTCCTGTTTGCTGGTGATCGATAACCGGTTACCATTGCTACTGGTCAGGAAATGGTTTCAGAGAAATAGCACGCAGTTTATCAACATCAACTGTATTGTTCTTCGGATGAATGAAACTCGTTCTATTAATCGAGGGTACGAGGAGTATGCTTTCATTAATGGACGAGAATTATCTGATCAATTGATTTCTCAGCTAAGAGCCAATTTAATGGCACCCAATGAGGTTGTGGAGGTCACTAAAGGTTCGACGATTTTTAATTTTCATTTGACTGAATTTGAAGAGGAAATGTTGTATTCATCATTCACAAAAGAAAAATTGCACGACTTTTGTATTGCTAACTCACTAACAACTAAGTCAGTTTATCGATATCGGGAGCGGATAACCGCTCGTCTGGGATTTTCTCATTTTAATGAAACTATCATTTTTTTAACCAGGAATAATTTATTGCATGAAGGCTACCCGACAAACAGTCATTCTGGTGAGAATGTAATTTATGGCGATGCATATGATGTTTCAGATTCTGGCCGACTGAGTATGGCAATAAGGAATGAAGAAATCATTCCTTATTTTCAGCCCATCGTAAATATCAATGGGGACGTCTGTGGTGTTGAGGTTTTAGCTCGGTGGCCACAAGGCCATAATTATGCGATTTCTCAGCGTGAGTTTATACCTCTGGCTGAAAAAAGTGGCTTAATGAATGAGTTAACGAGTTATTTAATGACCACCGTCGCGCGTAATCTGGTCGACGGAAGCGAGGATATTAATAAAACGCTATTCGTCTCCTTTAATGTCAGTCCATCAGGTTTAAGTAATCCTGTTTTTTATTGGGAATGCCTTAACTTTATGGAGATAACGCAAAGACTACCGATAAAATTAATGATTGAAATAACCGAAAATCAGACTCTAACTATCACTCCAGCTCTCAAAGAGCTGATACGATCGTTGCGAAACAGAGGGGTGCTGTTTGCTTTAGATGATTTTGGCACGGGATACGCTAATCTCTGCTATCTCAATGAGTTAGACCTGGATTTAATCAAAATTGATAAAACGTTCATCAAGGCTATTAAAGAAGTTGAGCAACATATCCCTATGCTCGAGTCAATCATTCATCTTTCCGGACTCCTGGGGTTACGCATGGTGGCGGAAGGCGTTGAATATGGCTATCAGCAGCAATGGTTGCGGAAAAATAATGTGGATTACCTGCAGGGTTATCAATTTTTACCGCCAGTGATGTTTGATGATTTTATGCGTTTTTACAAGCAGTCTGTAGGGCTGTTTGAATCAGCGTCGGATTCAACTTTTTCAGCGTAAACTTGTCGGGAACATCAGGGGCGGATGCCTCTGATGCCGGTTTTTTTGCCGAGGTTAGTACTACAGATCCTGCCTGTCTGGTGAGGACGATAGCCTGTTCTGAGTGAAACATTGTTTGTTTATGTGTCTTTTACAGGGTATTTATAGCGGTATCAGCGTTAATCAAACCGCTTCCGAGGTTAGTCTATAGCCATGCGTCATTTCCTGACAAAATTAAGAGTCTGGCTTCCACCACCACTCATCTTAATATTATTCCTCATCGCGGATGCGTTGACGGCGATCCCGCGTTTCACATTTGGCGCGGCGACTATTGTAATAAGTGCATTGTTGGCTAGCGCCAGTTTGGCGATGATACTGCATACCGCGTGGCAGATGCGGAAGAAACGTACGACGCTAAACCCACTGCATGCAGAGAAATCGACCACGCTTGTTACTGGCGGATGTTATGCCTGGAGCCGCAATCCAATCTATCTTGGAATGAGTGGACTCCAGTTAGCTTTTGCTCTCTACGTCGGTAGCCTGATTGGAATATTGGTTGCACCACTGTTTATGCTGGCGGTTGCCAGATTGCACATTGATTTTGAAGAGGAACAACTGCGAAAACATTTCGGGCTGGAATGGAAACACTATGAGCAGCGTGTTCGCCGCTGGTTATAGAGTTCCCTTGCCGCGTACAGGATGCCTGTGACGACACGATTCGTGCGTAATTGAATCCGGATGATGCAAAAATAGGCGTTTGATTCGCAAGGCCATTGACGCGTCGCCCGGTTAGTTTTAACCTTCTACCCCGTGCTCACATTCGTGGACATGTCCTTTTCAGGGCCGATATAGCTCAGTTGGTAGAGCAGCGCATTCGTAATGCGAAGGTCGTAGGTTCGACTCCTATTATCGGCACCATCCTACCTATTTTAACGTCTCCCCAAGTCTACTCAAACACCCTTTAAACCCTTATAATACGCGGTGTCACGGCCCTTATTGTCTCTGCTCGTCTACTCACGTTCACAGAAATCTACGGTGAGTTGGGGGTATCAATGGGGGTATTCGCTGTTCGGTCTAAAGGAGATACCCCCAGATGAAGCTCAATGCCAGACAGGTCGAGACTGCCAAGCCCAAAGAGAAACCCTACAAGATGGCTGATGGTGGTGGCCTCTACTTATTGGTTAAAACCAACGGGTCACGCTACTGGCGTTTGAAGTATCGTATCGATGGAAAGGAAAAGTTATTGGCTCTGGGGGTATATCCCGATGTGTCTTTGGCTGATGCCAGAGCAAAACGTGATGACGCTCGAAAAGGTATCGCTGGGGGTATCGATCCCTTAGAGCTTAAGAAAGAACATAAAGCTGAACGTGAAGCGCAGGTCAAAAACACCTTTCAGCAAATTGCGCTCGAATGGCACAGCATGAAAGTGAAAAAATGGTCAGTGGGGTATGCCTCTGACATTCTCGAAGCTTTCAATAAAGATATTTTTCCTTTTCTTGGTCAACGGCCTGTTGCGGACATTAAGCCATTAGAGCTTCTTAATGTGCTTAAAAAAATTGAAGCCAGAGGTGCAACAGAGAAAGCAAAGAAAGTGCGCCAACGATGTGGTGAAGTGTTTCGCTATGCCATCGTGACAGGCAGAGCCGAGTATAATCCCGCGCCTGACCTCACCAGTGCCATGCAGGGGCATGAATCTACACATTACCCGTTCTTGACCACCGAAGAGCTTCCTGCCTTTTTTAAAGCCCTTGCTGGCTACTCTGGTAGTGAATTGATGGTGCTGGCAGCGAGATTGTTGATCCTTACTGGCCTAAGAACGGGTGAATTGCGTGGTGCCTTATGGTCGGAAATCGATTCCGAGAAAGCGCTATGGGAAATTTCTGCTGAACGCATGAAAATGCGCCGTCCTCATATCATCCCGCTATCTACCCAAGCGTTAGACATTATCGAACAGATCAGAGCAATGACGGGGCAATTTCCTTTACTGTTTCCGGGCCGCAATGACCCAAGTAAGACCATGAGCGAAGCCAGTATCAATCAGGTATTTAAGCGAATTGGCTATACAGGCCGGGTTACGGGTCACGGCTTCCGTCATACCATGAGCACCGTTCTTCATGAACAGGGCTATAACACCGCATGGATTGAAACCCAACTGGCGCATGTTGATAAGAATGCTATCCGTGGCACCTACAACCATGCGCAATACCTCGATGGTAGACGTGAGATGCTGCAATGGTATGCCGACTACATGGTAAGCCTTGAGAACGGAAGCAATGTGGTGCAGGGAGCGTTTGATCGGCGTGGGTAAGGATAACTGCTGATGAAAGAAGGGTTATGTCTTAACGGGCATAGCCCTTTTTCTTGGCTAATGCAGATAAGAATTAAGTCAGAATTTAAACTGATGTTTGTTAACTAATTGATTAATATAAAAATTATAAAATACCTTAAAACAGGAAAATAAATAGCACTTATTGCTAAATCGCTCTACACCCCGCCCAGTGACAGCTCTCCCGTCATTTCATCTGTTTTTGTATGAAAAACACTCAATCCGAGTTCAATTCTGATTTTCCGAGGGTTGAACGTCATAAGCGATCTGCAGATACTACATTCATCAAAACAACAACGGAGAAATATATGACAACAAGAAGATTTATTCGCCTACCGGAAGTGATGGATAAAACAGGATTTAGTAAAGCATGGATCTATAAACTTATTAGTAAAGGTGATTTTCCTAAGCCGATTAAGGTTGGAATAAGAGCTAGC
The DNA here is from genome assembly GCF_009495675.1 of Citrobacter sp. S39. Lineage (NCBI taxonomy): Bacteria > Pseudomonadati > Pseudomonadota > Gammaproteobacteria > Enterobacterales > Enterobacteriaceae > Citrobacter > Citrobacter sp. S39. Next base: position 4,754,264 of record NZ_CP045555.1, on the reverse strand, counting down.
GCTTTTGTAGAAAGTGAGATCGATGAATGGATTGAACAAATGATCTTTTCATCACGCAATGCGGCAGCTTAATAATATATGGGTAGTATGTAAAAGCAATATAAACATATATTTATAAAATATAACAATCCCTATTAAATAATACATGAAAGTGTAGGGGGATATTTACTTAACGATTAAATAAGGAACCAAAAATGAAAAAAGAAAATAAATGTAATAGTCAGAACTCAGCAGAACTTACAGCATTGTTAGAATACTCTCGCTTTACCAAGAAAGTGCTTGCGAAGCCTGCTAATGAAGTATTCGATCTATTTACTGACAAGTATTATATGGAAACTGTTTACGATGATATTATTGATAAAACGAAGAAAAGTATTGATCAAAGTCAGCATAGATTCATAGATTTTGAAGAGGTTAGAATAAATATAATGTGCATGCATACAAAAGCCATTATGATTTGTTATATGTGAAAATAAAATAGCTCAAAATGGATTGTTTAGCGTTTAGAGATTTTATATGAGTAATATAGATATCATAAGCAAAAGGTCAGAGATATATCTGACCTTTATTAGGTTTGCTATCATTAATCAATAATGATTTTGTGAAATATTTTCTTTATTTCTATTGACTATTAAAATATAAGTTTTATAAAAAGTAAAGATACAAAAAAAGCCAGATGATAAATCTGACTTTTTAAGGACTAAAAAAGTTTTCGCTGACTTTTTTAAGTCTTGTAATCAGTTAGAGGAATAACGCGATTACAAATATAATAAAGTATTAAATAATCTTTTCATATTTGTCAAATCTAAATCTGAGCTTTTTACAAGTCTTTTAAATACCACTACCAGAATCTTTAATGTCCTCGAAAGCAATCAAATTATAAACCTTTGTATCAGGTCTGCATATGTGGAGCAATTGAGCGCGAGTCGCTAATAAGAGATGTCCGTATGTTTTGTTGGTTGTAGGTATAGAAGGGGAAGCGACGTAATACCAACCCGAAGCGAAGTTCTAAACAGATAAGTGAAGTTGTATATGGAATAGCTATGAGAAAGCCCTACCTTTGTTGACAGCATAAATAGGGGATAACAATACATTAATCTGCATGAACGAATCTGGGGGTGTCGTAGGGTGTCCTACATTGGAAACGATGTAGAGCTTTAAGCCAGATCAACTTGGGTGAAGTCATATTTTTCATCTTGGTTTTCGCCAATCTTGATACATTTTCAACAAAATAAGTTGAAAATTTCAGGAGGCGAAGCCTTGGATGAAGTCCCCTTTTCGGGGGCGAACACAAGGCAGTATATAACTCTCAGTAAGGTTGTTTATGTTTATAGCAAAGGTGCCTTGTTTTATGGCACCAATAAAATATAAAGTAGAACTAGATCTAAAAAATATATAGGGCGAAGCCTAATAAAGTAAAAAGAAAACCATATCTAAAAAAATAAAAAAAAACAGTCTCGCGCCAGATATCCCACCATAGAACTTTTCCCGTTGTTATCCCTTCAAGATCCAAATCCTAAACAGAAATCGATCGTTATAAAAGATCGATATGTACATATCGATAGGTTTTATCAATCAAAAGGTGCTTAATCGATCGTTATTAATTGTTTTTAACGATCGATATTTATCATATGATAGTCTATGGCTATCAGCGTCCATTTTTTCGATCGGTACAAACGATATGACTAGACATAAAAATAATTGAATTCTAAGGCGTTTACAGATCAATCGTAGGTCTGTGCTATTGGTGAAGGAAAAGGTATGCGTAAATTTATGTTAGTGGCAGGTCTTGTCGTCCTGCTGGCAGGGTGCGGTGATGATGGCATCTATGGCAACTACACCAATCAACAGTATGGCGTCAGGCTTGATATTCAGAAAGACGTCATCAAGTTCAGGAATGGCGTTTTTACTGTTAAAAACTGGGATGAAAGCCAAAAACCTATTTATATCGCTAGAACTCAAAACAAAGATCTAGGTTCATGGACTTTTAAAATAGAAAAAGTCAAAGGCGGTGTAGTTTACCAAGGTGCGGTTTTTAAGAAAGATTAAAGGATTAGGAAATGGAAAACAATACCATTCAATGCCCCTACTGTCTAAAAGAAAGTCAGAAAGGGGTTCGCGTATGCACGGGATGTCAAGCAACTATATTATACGGTGCTCCTCCGGGTTGGTGCGTATTTTTAGTTATATTAGGGACTTTAACATTGTCGATTTTGATCGGGTTGAATGCAGGTATAGTTGCATTTAATATAAGTTTGTTTGTCATTGGGATTTTTGGATTTATTATTAGCAAGTTGGCTTTCTCTGAACGGATTTCTTTTAGACGAAGAATGTAAAACTGCCCTGTCTTTCAAGGTGATGGCTCGCAGTGCGAACCATCACATATCTAAAGTTTATTTTCTTCATTGCGTCATCAAGTAATAAATCGGAACCCACTGACATAAAAGCTGTCAGCGGGACCCCGCGATCTATTACTTGACGATTTGACCCCTGTTGCAAATTTACGCAAAGCTACCAGAAAGGCAATATATTATTCATCCTATCTTTTATTTGCATTTTATTCGATGTGCAGTGTATTTATTTATGTAGCCGCTATTGACAAGTATTTTAGATCGGTTATCTATTTAAATATAAGTGTAGTTCAGCTTTGATTTTTTGTTTTTCGGAAACTGAGGCAAGGTGTAATCCCGTAGCCGGTATTATACCCAACCTTTCAGGTTGCCCCCTCTCACTTCGTTCGGAGGGTTGTTAAAAGCTCTACCCTTCCGCCTATTCCCCTTGTCAAAGGGGAGGCGGTAAACCATACAGTTTAATATTATAGGAGTATTTAAAATGAATGATGATTTAGGTTTTATAAATAACATAGATGGGAAGATTTTATTTGAGCATTATCAATATTTAACTAATGCCATACTGGGTAATGATGACACAAAAAAAGAATTTGTGAAATATGAACATTATGACTTGGATTATTTAAGGTATTATCTTGAAGCGAGTATCTATTTTTTAGGTGAGGCAAGAGATGAAGCAAATAGAGATGTTGAAATAAAAGATTTAAACGAAGCAGTGGAGATAATAAATAAATTATCAAATAGGGCTAAGGTTGCTTTAGCTGAACATATTATATTGTGGTTTGAAGATATTTCATTGGTAGGTTCTTATAATACACTATTTAGATTTTTAGGCAGGGAGAAAAGAATATTATGATGATTATGTCTGTAGCAATGGTAATACTTTGTATTATGTTGGGAGGTTTTATGATCCGTAGCTGTACTGGAAAAACAAACTCTTCAAGCGAAGCAAAGCAAGCAATATCAGAAGTTAGAAAAATGATAGATAAAAAAGCACTGATTAAATACAAAAGGAATAATAGAACATGAATGTAGAAAACTTAATGAATAGTATGACTATAGAATATAAGCTCGAAATACTGGCAAGATTTTTTTATTACATAGAACAAAACAAAGAGATACCATTTAATGAAATCAATAGTGATGAGCGAGATTTATGTTATTTTGTGGCTCATAGATATATACAAGAGAATAAAGCTGATGAGCTTATTGAAGCATTAATTATTGAAAATGATAACGACTACATAAGAGCAACAGATGATTACATTATTATGAGGAATAAAAAATGCCAACAACAGACAGAAAACGAGGGCGTATAAATTTAAATGCTGACGAACGCCGAGACATATCGATACAGTTCAGAGTAAACAAAGAAGAGTTCGAATATTTAAAGTCATTGGTTGAAGCATCCGGCCTTGAACGAGGCCATTATATAAGAAGAGAAATATTAAAAGCTGAACCGGTGGTAAAAAGAAAAATGCCGGAAGTAAATCAGAAGACTTATATACAACTGTCAGCCATAGGCAATAATATAAACCAAGCAACAAAGAAACTAAATGGTAATGAGTATTTTGATAAAAATGAAGTTGATAAAGTTATGTTTAATATAAAGCAAGTTAGCAGAAGGATATTAGAAATAAACAAGGATCTAAATTATGAAGGGATACGTAGCTAAATCAGGTAAATCATTTAAAAACAGAGTTAAGTATATATTAAAAGATGATCATGATTTCATTTGTAGCAATATGGCAAGTGATTATAATAATGTTAGTGATTTAACTGATGAGTTTAAAACTGTAAGCAGTTTTAGGCAAGATATAAAAAAACCAGTGTTTCATGCGTTTTTATCTCTTCCAAAAGATGAAAAATTAACAGATGAAAAATGGCAGGAGATAGCAAAAGACTATTTGAAAGAAATGAATATCGATATAGAAAAACATCAATATATTTGTGTGCGCCATAAAGATACAGATCAAGACCATATTCATATTGTAGCAAATAGGGTTGGCTTAGATGGTTCTGTATGGCACGGTCAGCACTCAGCATTTAATACAATAGCAGCTTGTGAACGTTTAGAAGTAAAGCACAGCTTAACCATTACACAAAGTCTCAAAGGCCGAAAATCAGACATATCAGCACCAACCAAAGCAGAGATCGAGCAAGCCTTGAGGACAGGTGAGAAACCAGCCCGTTTAGTGATACAGAACGCACTACAAGCGGCTTTAGTCGATAAGCCTGATTTGTCTACGTTCTTGGAACGTCTGCAGGCTGTAGGCATTGAGCCGGCCTTTAACGTTGCTTCTACTGGCAACGTCGCCGGAGTGTCATTTGGTATCAAAAATAATGAAAAAAATATTTTCTTCAAGGGATCATCTCTTGGTAAAAAATTCAGTTGGAACACAATTAAGGCAAAGGTGAAATATGACAAAAATAGAGATGATGAACTCGTTAGAAGATTCTCAGCAAGAAAAACAGATGACGAAAATAGTATTAGACGATCACCTACTGAATCAGATTTCAATGACAGTAGAGCCGTTGACGGAATCGATGATGATATTATCCGAATCAGTCAGCACAGCACTAAATCAGACGCAACAGACATTAACAAGGGTGAACAACTCATTAGAAACAACAACCACAGCTTTAAACTCAGCGAAAAATATAATAGACCAACAGGCCCAAAAGTTAGAAGAACAACACAAAAAGCTGCACAAATACTCAACAGAGTTAAAAAACAACACAATAAAGAACCAATCAAAACTTATAATAAAAGTGGCCTCGGTGGTAGGAGTAATACATATATTGGTGGCTCTATCAGTAGGATACTTTATCATGCAGAAACAGCAACAACAGCTACCCATCAATTTAGACTCAAAGGCCGTAGCAATTTCAATAGTAGAGCAGTTAAGATCGAAGAGGTAAGAGAACGTTTAGGTATAAAAAAAACTGTTATTCAGCCAAGGAATAAAGAAAAAGTGATTGAAGAAAAAATAATGAAAAAACCGTCATATATAGTGGACTATGAAAATAGATTTAAATCTAAATTAAAAGGAAATCTAAAAAATGGATATCTAGAACAAAAAAATCAGGACAAGTTTATACTTTTAAATCAAAGAGGTTTTAAATCATGAGTTAATCTGCATTTAGTATCATCAAGAAATTATCATATGCATTAACTTTAAATGTTTGTGGTCATTTCTAAAATTACATTTTACCGCACATTCATCGATGATGAATTAAAGGAATAAGTATTCCTTTAAAAAAAATTTGTCTAATTAATTACTTTCTATGAGTATATATCAATATAGTCTAATTTAGTTGTCATTTTAAACTTGACTAAATTTATCAAAAGTTACATAGTTTCTTGAAAAAACCACGCCCCTGCTGTTTATAATCGTTGGCATTGCTGAATAAAATATTTGGAGACAATAATGAATAGTGAGCAAGCGAAATTTTTAGAGTTAGAAGAACTTTGTAAACAAGACGGTTTTATTCATGCGTATTCATATTTATGCCTAAGAGACTGTACAATAGGTTTTAAAGGAGGATTGGAAACTGATGATTTGAACCATCTGACTTCATCTGACCGATTGATTAAAACTGAGTTATCACTACTGCATGGGTTGATGCTCAAGTCCGGTTATAATGCAGTAGAAATAAGCAGCGATAAGCTAACTCAATATGTTGATTCTGCTGAGCAAATTTTAAAAGATATTCATGAGGCCATAAAAACTTCAGGAATGAAAAATTTCTCTCTTGAGAATCCGAAACTTTCATTTGAAAGTTTTTTTACGGAAAAAGATGTTGTTCGTGAGTTTATATTTTATAGTGCTGAACAGGCATTTGAGTTTCAATTTGCATCATTCGCAAGAGAACGTTATATAGAAGATGAAGTATGGCTCCGTGATCATGTTGGTTTCGATATGAATGATGCTTATACAATATATCGAGCTATTAATGAAATGCTTAATGAAAATCTTAACTCCATTGCATCACGTAGCGAATTAATAAGTCATAAAGAATCCCGCCTTCAGTTTCATGAAATAAATGTTGATGAGCTAACTCGTTTATCTAAACAGTCAAAGGAAATAGTAATTTCTTTTTTGACTATTTTTAGTACAAGTTCAAACGATGATAACAAATCGTTTAGCTCAATAGATGATTTTAATATTATTAATGCAAAGCCTATTGTATATCTAAATGAAAAATATTATTTATTCCAGTTAACATCACTTGCTCAATCAATGTATGAAAGCCCAATATTTTGGATGCGTGAAGATAAATCGTATCGCAAGTTTGCTGATGAGCATAGAGGAAATTTCACTGAGGCATTCACATATAATAAATTAGTATCTGTTTTTGGAAGAGAAAACGTCTATGTAAATATTGATATTTTTAAAAATGCGGCAGAGAAAATTGGTGAGATCGATATACTCGTTAAATTCGGGAGTAAATATTTAATCGTACAAGCAAAATCTAAAGGTATGACGCTTTCCTCAAGAAAAGGACATGCTGAGATTGTTAAAGATGATTTCACTAAGGGATTTCAGAACGCTTATGATCAGGCGATAGAATGCTCCAATGCTCTTATGGAAGCGGGGGTTCACTTTAAGGATGCAAGTGGAAATTTGGTAGAATTTAAAGATCGGCCTACATCTTGCTACCCAGTTTGTATAACATCTGAGAGTTATCCGTCCTTAGCTTTTCAGTGTCGACTTCATCTTAAATATGAGAAAACAGAACATTTAAAAGCACCATATATTATGGATGTTTTTTTCTTAGATATTCTTACTGAGTTTCTTTCGGAGCCTTTATTTTTCTTGAGTTTTGTTGATCGCCGTACTGGTTATCATGACGCTCTAATGGCGAGCACAGAAATTGTTCTTCTATCCATGCATCTAAAATATAATTTATGGATTGAGAATGATATGACCTTTATGCATCTAGCGGATGATATTGCTTCTGACTTAGATGCTGCTTTTATGGTAAGAAGATTAGCACTGCCCGGTAGTGGAACACCAAAAGGCATTTTGCAAAAATATACATCAGGATTCTTTGGTAGGCTTCTTTTTAAAATTCAACGACTGGCTAATGATGATTTAACAGATCTGGGCCTGACCCTTTTAAAAGGAAATGGTAAGTTTGTCGATATGCTTAATGAGGCAGTAGGTAGGATACAATACTTAACCATACAGGATAACCTTACTCATGATTTTACTATTCAGCTAGAAAATGGGGTTGGTGGTCTAACCGTTCATACATTAGCTGGTGATTTAGAATCAGCTCAAAATAAATTGATGGCCCATGTTAATGCAAAAAAATATTTAGCAAAGCAAAATCAATGGTTTGGGGTTTTGGTTGAGGCTGATCGACTTGGTATGGTGGCTTCGATATGTAAGTTATCCTTTCCTTGGCAAAAAGATACAAAAATGGATCTTGCAGTTAAAGAAGCAAAAATGGATAAGCCAATGATTTATGATTCGAAGGAATTAAGGGGAAAATTTAAAGTTAAGCTTGGAAGAAATGATAAGTGTTTATGTGGAAGCGGTAAAAAATATAAAAAATGCTGTCTTATAAAAAATAATCTATGATGTTAGAATTACTCTTGATATAATTTGTAGGTTTGATAGGTGTTTTTGTATGGACAATAAAAGGGCAGATAATTATATCTGTCCATGTCTCGCTATTTATTCCGATAAGCCGTATGTATTTTTCAACCAAAATTCGAAAGTGTTTATTATTTTTGTGGAAAATTTTTATTTCTCCACCCTTCGTTTTTTATTCCACTTTTGTGTGGCCATGTTAATAGGTTGTTGTAAATTTTGTAATCGAATACATCGTCCATGTTTTTTCCTCCTTCAAAGTAGAATTCATCTTCTTCAATTCTTTTACATATTTTTATTAACTCATCATTGATTATTGAAATAATTTCCTTTGCATCTCCTTGTTTTATTCTCCAAGGAGTGGATATTCTACTGTCTGTATCTATTTTCCCCTTGCTACGAGATAGTCCAACATATATAGAGTTTTGTTTTTTTTCTTCCAGTTTTCTACTTTGTATTAATGATATAAATTTTGGTGAATAATCATTTGTTTCTCTTGCTACAAAATTCCATTGTTTTTTAGGATGTTGATATAGGAGCTTAAGCCATTCCTGCTCAAAATCTGCTTTTGGATAGCCTTCATTTGTTTCAGATGTCCAGATATAGTGATCCACCCAGTTAGCCTTTGAAAACTCTTCAAGAGCTAACACGGAAAGCTGAAATGCGCTGGGATATGATCCATTTCTATAAAGTAAAATAGAGTCAAAATGAAGTCGTATAGTATTTCTTAACGATTCGGTGGCTATTTTGTTGAGCTTATATTTTGAGATACCATCTTCTTTCTTCATAGAAACTCCATTCCATAGGTTAACTCGCTATACAAACATATATTATCATAGAGTATGGAACTTCCCCACCATCCGCTATAGCGAGTGATGTTCAAAAGGAACTATCATTAAATAATAATCTCACATCATGAACACAAAAAATCTATTGGGGGTATCTTCGGGGGTATCACCAAAGATGAAACATATAATTTTCATTAATAATCAACAAATTAATGCATAGGTGTTGTTCCTATTATCGCACCACCTTTTCTCGTAAAATCATCAAGTTACTATTGCAGTGTTTTGCTTTGTTCAGCACTAATGTGCATTTTGCGCGTTGCGGATGTGACAAAATTGAGGCAACTGATGATCAATATATTTGTTTCAATGAGTTGAACAATGCAAAGTGGGAGCTTTGTAAGACGTGCAATCGCAGGTCCTCGCCATTCTGTGAGCGGAGATTTTAGCTCCGAATTACATGAAAACCACAATTTTACTTAGGGATGGGGTGATTTTACATGAATAAGAACATTTACCTAGAAAAAACAAGCGACTAACATAAACTTATTGGCAGAAATCCTTGTCATCTTGCGCTGTATTTTTTAATCTATCTTCAATATCTACCAGAAGATAGGCCCCTCATGAAATTCCAGGACATTGCTACTTTTTCCGGAAGTATTATCACCTTTTTGGGATTGCCAGCACTGATTTTTTTTAATTTTCCCTCCTTTTTGTTTTTTCTGAATGAATGGAAGATTCCTTTCATATGTGGTTCTGTTGCCATTCTAATAACTATATTAATTTATCATCTAAAAAAAAGAAGTTATCCCAACAAGTCGAGTTGTTTCTCATTGCTTGTGTTGTTTTTTGCAATGGGTTGTGCGATTTTCTACCAACCATATCCTGAATTTGCACAGATAAGCATTTCTGGCTTCTATAATGAAAAAGATGGGGGGTGGAACAGTAGTAATACAGATGAAAATGCTTATGACATCACTCACCAGATGGAGGAGACATGGAAAAGGGCCACATCTAAAGAGAATCCTTCATTCCAATTTGTGCCCCCGTTTGCGGTTGAGAACTGGCAATTTCCGACATTGTTTTTGACTCATCGTTCTAAACAGCAAATAATTAATTTGGCTGAAGCGAATTCTCGCTCAGTCGTAACGTTGGTAGGGTTTACACGTGATAATAAAATAGAGAAAATCCACTATAGTTTGAACGGGAAGTTGTTATCACCCAATGCGCATAGCATTAATTTAGAGAGTAGATGGTTTAATCAGATTTTTGATAAAATTATTTCGCAATCACAGTTAACTGATGCTCAAAAGCGAGAGATAATAGCTAAGATCCTCTTCATTGATACAAATGCCCGTACACTAAGTGCCCGAAAAGATGAAATGGACGCTATTGGTATGGCTAACCTGGTCGTTAAGATAAGGAGTGAGGTCATTGATTTAAAAGGGAGATATCCTTTTATAGACGATGAGCTCAACTTTTTGATGGCTGGTCTGACAGCTTCTTTCGTAGATGTTTATAGTGCAGAATTATCTGATGACGTCGCTGCTGGGTTTTTAGTGCATGCACTCAGCTTTCATCCTTATTATCCTTATCCAGATAAGGAGAGTTTTCAACGCGCTTATGTCAAAAATAGTTATGATAAATGGAAACTAACTAATGACGCTGAAAATGATGTGACTTTATTGAGCCACCTTGCGCAGTTGACATATTTTATCGAAGATACTAAGGAAAAAGAAAAGATCATTGATGAATTTAAAAATCAGGTTTTTCTTCAAAACCAATCGCCTACGATTTTTTATTCAATGTTAGAAATGATCAAAACCAGTAATTCACTGCTTGATATACCAGTTAAACAAATTCATGAAATTAAAGAAATAGAAGATTATACGGATGATTTTCTTTATCAACATCCAGGCATGGATGATGAATTCATTGAGTTAAAAAGCGCATTGTTATACGGTGTATGCCATACTTGGTATGTTAATCATAATCGAAAAAAAGATGCTTCAAGGTTATTGAGGAAATTCACAAATATTGTGGATAATAATCCTAATGTGTTGCATTTTTTAATGAAAATGAAACAAGAAGATAGTGAATGAAAATAATAGTGCCTGAATCCTCGTTTTAGCTTGTAATAGCAAAAACGCGCTTAGACGCCCCTGTCTGTTGGTGGCTAACTGGTACTATATCACTTGGTTTTTCATTAAAATGGCTGATAATATCGAGCGGCCCTGCGCCAGGGCCGATTCGTTTACTGAGCAGATTTAGCAAGATGTAAATGCAATACGCTTCAACCCCTCTACCGCTTTTTCGAGGTAGGCGCGTGGACATCCCATGTTCAGGCGGATAAAACCTTTTCCAGCAGGACCAAAGCTATTTCCCATTGAAGGCGCAATACCGGCAACATCAAGCATTACCCATTTGAGCTGCTCATCATCCAGTCCAAGCGCTTTGCAATCTATCCACAGTAGATAAGTTGCCTGGGAAGGAACAACCCGAGCCCACGGGAGATGTTCATCAATTTGTTGAATAAACCAGCGTCGATTTTCAGCCAGATAGCCAAGTAACTCGTCTAACCATGGTGCACCATGTTGCCATGCTGCCGTACTCGCTTCGACGGATAGCGCATTGAATACATCCAGCCCATGTGCATCCAGACGGCGTAAAAAGTGTTCACGCAATGCCGGTGCCGGTATCAGAAAATTAGCAATACGCAATGTCGACAAACCAAACGTTTTACTGGCTGAAGTGGCTGAAATTACACGCGAATGCCAGCGTTCTCCCAGATGCAGAACTGAAGTAAATTGTTCTCCAGGAAGCAATAAATCTGCCCATATTTCATCAGACAGCAACGTCACATCATAGGTTTCGCACAGCGTAAGTAGCTGTTCCAGCTCCTGAACAGACCAACAACGGCCGGTTGGGTTATGCGGATTACATAAAATCATCAACGGTGGACGTTCAGTCCGGAATAACATTTCCAGGTGAGCAAAATCCATTTGATAACCGGTAGCCGGGTCCTCATACAACGGATTTTCCAGCAACTGTCTGCCGTTCAAAGAGATAATTTTAGCGAATGAGCCATAATAAGGCCCCTGAACGACTACGCCTTCACCGGGTTGGCTCAGCATTTGTACGAGTAGCGATAATCCCGGAACAACACCTTCAATACTGCAGATCCACTCTTGCTTGATTTCCAGCTGATGCCGGGTTGAGAGCCATGAGATTAATGAATCAAAGTAGCTTTGTGGCCGTTCGCTGTAACCAAAAATACCGTGCCCGACGCGGTGAGTTAAAGCCTCCTGAACAGCGGGCGGGCAAGTAAAGTCAAAATCAGACACCCACATTGGCAACAGTTGATGTGTATCCTCGCCGAAATATCGCGCCATAAAGTCCCATTTCAGCGATGCGGTATCGTGGCGATCGATAATCTTATTAAAATCCATTACATGCTCTCCCTATTCTGTTGCCGTAATATTTTTTTCTGTTTCTGTCACTGATGGCGCCTTCGCAATACCGATTCCCGTGAAGCCGTAAATCAAGGCGAAGAAGATTGCGGCATAGCACTGAATCGCCCATGGCAATAAATCCAGTGTGCTCACTCCTAATGTTGTGGCCATATAAACTCCGGCGGCGGTCCATGGCAACAACGGCTCAATGACGGTGCCAGCGTCTTCAATTGTGCGGGACAGATTTTTGGTATCCAGTCCCATGCGGCGGTATGCGTCTTTAAATAATTCAGCTGGAACCAGAAGAGCCAGCTTGCCGTCGCTTGTCGCTCCGGTAACAAGAAGGGTGGTACCAATGGTTGCCGCAATTAACTGACCGACGCTGTGAATGACCGTCAGTAAGCGGTTAATGATAATGTTGAGTGCGCCCGTTAACGTTAAGGCACCGGCAAAAGAAAATGCGCAAAATACCAGAAGAATAGTGCTCATCATTGAGAACATTCCGCCACGGTTCAGCAGGCGCGGAACATCAGCAATAATGCCCTCACTCCCTTGCGGGAACATAGTAATGTTGAACCCATCTATAAAGGCATCCAGCCCCTGCTTGATGCTGAGTCCTTGCATGACAACGCCCAGAATCAGGGCTAATACGCATGCGCTCAGCATTAAAGGAATGACCGGCTTTTTACGAATCGCGCCCCACAACACAATAACCGGTGGCAAAATCAGAATGATATTGAAGTGGTATAGCGACTCCAGAGCGTTGACAATATCGGTAACCCGTTGCGGCGTGGCGACCTCGCCGAGCATATTGCTGTGGCCCGCAATAAGATAAACCACAGCGGCAAGCAGAAAGCTGGGAATAGTGGTCCACAATAAGTGCTGGATATGCTCGAAAAGGGTGGTATCTGCGACAATGGCCGCAAAGTTGGTGGAGTCTGACAGCGGCGATATCTTGTCACCGAAGTAAGCGCCAGAAACAACGGCACCTGCCGCTGCTGCCAATGAGACATCCAGTCCTGCGGCAACCCCCATCAGCGCTACGCCAACCGTTCCGGCGGAACCCCAGGAGGTTCCGGTACACACCGATACGACGCTGGTCAAAAAGAACGCGGCGATGAGAATGTATTCGGGGCTGATGAGTTTAAGTCCCCAGTACACCATGTAAGGGATGGTGCCGCTGAACATCCATGTACCAATCAGGCCGCCAACACAGATAAGAATCATGATAACCGGCATTGCTTTGGCGAGTTTATCCACCACCGAATTAATGATGTCTTCCCAGCAATACCCTTGCCACCAGGCCATGCCCGCGGCGACTGCAGCAGAACAAAGCAATAAAGGCTCAATACGTAGCCCCATGATGCCGTAGCCAATAATTAACAGCAGTAGCATGGCTAAAATAGGGATCACTGCCAGTCCAAATGAGAGTGCTTTTTTCTGATTTTGAGAGGCATTCATTCATGAATCTCCAGTCTGTAAGGTCGCTCAAGAGTAGAGAACACTCTTTTGTCTGACTGTGATCGTTCATTGGCCCTCATGTAAGCGATTACATGAGGGCGCTAAATTTGAAGTTGATCACAACTCAGGGGCTTGACGATTTACGCATTGATTTCAGAGAGAGGGGGGAAGAACAGAATCGCGGATCACCAGCTCTGCAGTGAAACTATTCACGCTGGGACGCTGAGTTGCGCCCTTAAAAAGCTGTATCGCCAGTTGCGAAGCGCAGCGAGCCATGCGCTCAACGGGATAATGCATTGTTGTGAGTGCAGGGTAGAGATAGCGGGCCATCACCACATCATCAAATCCAACGATCGAAAGCTGTTGCGGAAGTGTAATTCCCTGCTGATGGAGGATGCGCATAATCCCGGCGGCCATCACATCATTAAACGTCACCGCTGCGGTGAAAGGAATGCCGCAATTAAGCAGCTGATGTGCAGCGCGTTCGCCACCTTCTTCATTAAAGGGCACGCTAATCACCCAATTTTTATCTGGCGTAATACCATATTCAGCCAGCGCCTGGCGATAACCTTCCAGCCGCTCACGGCGATCGATAATCGGTAAGTCACTTGTCACGCAGGCAATACAACGGTGTCCTTGCTCCAGGAGGTGTAGCGTGGCTGTTTTAGCTGCTTGACTATTTTCCAGCCACACGCAGCGATTGGCCATCCCGGCAATATAGCGATTTACGACCACCATGGCAGGAAAATGAGCGGCATATCGCAACAGTTCCTTTTCAGACAGTCTACTGGCATGGACCACAATAGCTTCACAGCCCTGGTTTATCAGGAAATCGAGTCCTGATTTTTCCATTCCTTCATCGTGGCCACCGCTGCATACCATCAGCCGAAATTGCTGCTGGCGTGATACTTCTTCTACGCCTCGTGCAAGCCTGGCAAAAAAGGGATCGGCAAGATTGCCGGTCAATAACCCGAGCATGTCACCGCTACGTTTCGCTAATGCAATAGCGGCGGCATTGCGATGATAGTTCAGTTCGCGCATGGCTTTTTCAACACGCTCACGCGTCACGGGTTCAACCCATGCGGTTTGATTAATAACACGTGAAACTGTTGCGGTGGACACTCCCGCTAACTCTGCAACATCCTTTATCGTTGCCATGCTGGCTCTTTACCTTTTTAATTCTTAAGAATTTGCTTATCGCTGGTTTTATTCCTTATCTTATTCAGGTTGGGGGGATTTGTCACCGATACATCCTCTGAGTAGATATACTCAGAGGCTTATTTTTAGTGTTTAATTATTCAATACTATCCTGCGTATTATTACACTTACATGCGATATTCGATCATTCCGCTCTTTTTGGCCACCCAGTCATACAGACGTTGCCCACGGAGGTTGGTTTCATGCGTATGCCAGTATAATCTTGACGCGTGATGTTTTTTGGCTTGTTGTTGGACATATTCGATAAGTTGTTTACCGATGTGTTGGCCGCGTACATCTTCGCTAACAAATAAATCTTCGAGATAGCAATAGTTTGATTCTGCCCAGGTTGAGCGGTGAAAGAGATAATGAACCAGTCCCACTATTTTCCCATCATATTTTGCAACAGCACAATAAACAGGTTCGCTCGGGGTAAAGAATCGCTCCCACGTTAATTTTGTTACTTCATCTGAAATTATAGTGCGGTAAAATGTTTGATAGTTTATCCATAAAGGAAGCCAGCTGGCGTAGTCTTTTTGTTCTGCACTTTCAATAGTAACGGCATTCATGTTAATCATATATATCCTGATATTTTATACGAGTAATGTGTTAGTATGATGATACTAAGAATTTTATAAACTCTCGTAAAGAGACACTTTCGATATATTGATAGGATCCACTTTAGTATAAAGGTTAATACAATGAAGAAAAACAATGCGCCTTTATTTCAAGTATTTGTTTTAGGAAAAGGTGCGGTTAAGGAGCAGGTTTACCAAATCCTCCGCGATCACATCCTCGAAGGGCGATTGCCGCCAGGAACAAAAATGCCGTCAACCAGGGCGTTGTCCGAAATGATGTCAATTTCACGAAACTCAGCGATCGCCGGTTATGACCGGCTATTAGATGAAGGGTATATCCTGACTCGTAAAGGGTCTGGAACATATGTCTCACATAATATTCCGGATCGGAGTATCAGCAATAGCTATCCAGAGATGGCGTTGGGGGACGTCGTATCACCTGATGATCAGGTTCACAGCCGAAATAATCCTGCTCGCGATTTATGGTCAAATGAGTATGAAGGGCGCTGCATGAACCGTCTATTTGCGGTTGGTGTCGGGTGTACGGATCTCTTCCCGCATGCGTTATGGGGAAAGCTACTGCAACGAGTCTGGAGACAATCCCGGCATCAACTGGGAGCTCACACTCATCCTTGCGGGTACCTTCCTTTGAGAAAAGCGATTTGCCGCTACATTAAAACAACGCGTGGAGTGAACTGTAACGAAGATCAAATAATCATCGTAAATGGTATTCAGCAGGCATTGAACATTACTGCACGAGCATTGCTGTCGGCAGGAAATGACGTTTGGCTGGACGACCCGGGTTACAAAGGCGCCCGCGGAACCTACATGTCTGTTGGTGCTATGGTGAGGCCGGTACCGGTAGATAGCGAAGGAATGAACGTCCGCTATGGTATTGATCATTTTCCTGACGCCAGGCTGGCCTATGTCGTCCCGTCGGATCAATATCCATTAAGTGGAACGTTGAGTTTATCCCGGCGTTTTGAGTTGCTGGAATGGGCGAAGTCGAATCAGGCATGGATATTTGAAGATGATTATAATAGTGAGTTCCGTTATGCCGACCGTTCTTTACAAGCTCTGCAAGGATTAGATCAGAATCAACGCGTAATCTATGCCGGAACATTTTCTAAAATGATGTACCCGGAATTCCGTTTAGGTTTTTTAGTTGTTCCGCCGGGTTTACAAGAACAGATTATGGTGACCAAATATTATTCCGATCTCGGCACCAGCTATCTTGAACAAGCAGTGATGGCAAATTTTATTGAGGAGGGGCACTATGCCAGTCATGTGCGTCGAATTCGCAAAGCATGCTATGAAAGAAGAACAGCGTTGGTCAATGCTATTCAATACTATCTTGCTGATAAAATGATTATTCAACCTTCAGACTCAGGCGTTCATATCGTATGTTGGTTGCAAAATGGGATGACTGGGAGTGAAGTTGAAGAGAAAGCCAGATTACTAGGGATGGGAATACTATCACTAAGTCGTTATTACCAGAGCGATGTCTCACGACAGGGGATTTTGATTGGTTTTGCAAATCATCCGGTAGAGGCAATTGTTGATGGGATTCGCCGTCTGGCTCAGGTTATTTAACTTATAATTTATTCAGCTCTTAGCATTAATGCAGTAAATACGTTTCTTTTGCTACGTGTAAAAATATTGTGCCTGTTTTTTGTACTATTAAATAGTGTGGATCTGTTAAAAACACGCATTGTGGTTCTTTTGGACTGCCCTGTTTGATCATACTCTGCGCTGGTTTAGCCCTGTTTTGTAAGAGGTATGGATATGTCGGGCATCTTTAATCAATTTCATCAACCCGTTGGTATGACTTTGTCTGACTGGAAAGGCGCACCCTTTCCACAGGCTCAGCAAATTACAGGTCGCTATTGTAAGCTTGAACGTATTAACGCCGAACGCCATGCAAAAGAGTTGTATGAAGCGTACTGCGAAGCAAACGATTGTCGTGACTGGACATATCTGGCGGTCGGGCCTTTTGAGACCTTCGATACCTTCCTGGATTATGTAAAAAAGATGGAAGAACAGACCGATCCGATGCATTTTGCTGTGATCGATTTAACCAGTATGAAACCTGTTGGTACGTTTGCACTGATGCGGATTGATACCTCAAATGGCGTGATCGAGGTTGGCCATGTTTCCTACTCCGTACGCATGAAACGTTCGCGAATCTCAACAGAAGTCATCTCATTGCTTTTAAAGTACGTTTTTGAGGATCTGGCCTATCGCCGTTTTGAATGGAAATGCGATGCTCTCAATGCTCCTTCCCGTGGGGCGGCGGAGCGATTTGGCTTCAGTTTTGAAGGCATATTTCGTCAGGCTGTCGTCACGCGGGGGCGTAATCGAGATACCGCATGGTACTCAATCATTGACGGTGAGTATCCGTCACTTCGACCGGCCTACGATATGTGGCTCGATGAGCGTAATTTCGATAACCAGGGACGGCAAATTAGGCGTCTTGGCGAGCTGATGGAAAGGGGATAAAAAAGCTCCCCGAATAAACCGGGGAGCCAGAAAGCGTAGCGCCCGTGTAGAATTATCTCTGCCGCGACTCAAGCCAGACCAGCGCCAGCGTGGAGAGTCCGCACATCAGCAGAATGCCGACAAACCAAAACAGATACCACATCGTACAGTCCTCCTTAATAAAGTTCGTGGTTGTGGCGGCGGATCGTTTCTACATTGATGCGCCCGAGCATTTTGTAATAACTCCACACGGTATAAAGCAGAACGATCGGTAGAAAAATCAGCACAATAACCAGCATGATACTGAGTGTCATCTGGCTGGAGGTGCTGTCCCACACCGTCAGGCTGGAGAGCGGATACGCGCTTGAAGGCATCACAAACGGAAACAGGGTGATTCCAGCGGTGAAGATCACGCAGGCCTGGCCCAGTGAAGCAAACAAAAATCCCCATACGGCCCGACGTTGTCCGCAGGCATAGATCGCGAGCATCGGGAAAATCATGCCAAGCAGCGGAATAATTAACAGCAGTGGTGACTGATAAAAGTGCGCCATCCACGCGCCCGGCGAGGTAGTTACTGCTTTTAATAGCGGGTTGGAAGGACCATTAGGATCCTGGCTTAGCAACACATAGCCATCGATCCCCGTCCATAGCCAGTAACCGGCTAACAGAAAGCAGAGCACGACCAGCATCGCGCTGCGGCGGGTAGCAGACAGCGCACGTTGGTGAAGAATGCCGTCGGTCTTCAACTGGAGCCACACGCCTCCTTGCAGAATAACCAGCATCAGGCTTAATGCGCCGCACAGCAGGGCAAAGGGTGAGAGTAACTGCCAGAAGGTGCCCAGGTATTGCACATGAAGCTGTGGTGTGAAGATAAAAGGCACGCCCAAAAACAAGTTACCGAATGCAACGCCGAAGATAACTGGAGGGACCAGACTGCCAATCACCAACCCGGTATCCCACATGGCGCGCCAGCGTGCATTGGCTATTTTTCCACGATAATCAAAGGCCAACGGGCGAAAGAAAAGGGCGCACAACACCAGAATCATCGCCACATAAAACCCTGAAAATGCCGCGGCATAGACCCGCGGCCAGGCCGCGAATAATGCACCGCCCGCCAGAATGAGCCACACCTGGTTACCTTCCCAGTGCGCTCCGACGCTATTGATTAGTACCCGACGCTCATCATCGTTACGCGCGATCAGCGGCAACAGGCAGCCAACCCCCATATCAAACCCGTCGGTGACCATAAATGCCACCAGGATGATGCCAATCAGCAGCCACCAGATGAGCCGTAACGTTTCATAATCCAACATGATTATCTCCTTTATCCCTGTTGTTGCGCTGGTTGTTGGTTATGCATTGCATCCGGGCCAAGGCGCGTATTTCTGCATCAGGTAGACTTCGGCAATTAAAAACAAGGTGTAAAGCGTGAGAATTAGCCCCATGGAGAAGGCCAGTTGGCCTGCGCTTAACGCGGAGTGGGCGTACCAGGTCGGCAAAATATCCTGAATCGCCCACGGCTGGCGGCCAAACTCCGTCATAAACCAGCCGGCTTCAATGGCAATCCACGGTAGCGGCAGGCTCCACAGCGTCATGTGCAGTACCCAGCGATGCTGGTCGATACGCCAGCGTAAGGTCTGTATCAGGGCAATCGCCATCACCAGCAGCAGAAGTGAACCGCATGCAATCATGATGCGAAAACTCCAGAATACCGGTGCTACTTGCGGGATCGCACCGCGTTGCGCGGCCTGATATTGCTCCGGAGTGACATGGTTCATATCAGGCGCGTAGTTCGCCAGCAGGATGCCGTAACCCAGATCTTTCTCCACAGCGTGAAAAGCGTTCAGTACCTGAGGCGTGCGGTTACCTTTGGCGATTTCCTGCATCAGCAGCCACGCTTCCCGACCTCGTTGCAGGCGGGGGAGAGCATCCTCCATCAGATTTTTCAGCCCCGGAACCGGCGTGTCTAAAGAGTGCGTGGCCAGGATGCCCAGCAGAGCCGGTATCTTCACAGCAAAGGCGTTACGTTCTTGCTCCTGCTGCGGCCAGGCGATGACATGAAAGGGCGCGGGTGCCGGTTCGGTTTGCCATTCGCCTTCCATTGCCGCCAGTTTTACCGGCTGGCGTTGGGCAACCTCATAGGCTGAGCTGTCACCCAGTTGTAGAGTGCCGAGGATAGCCAGCGTGCCAAAAACGGAACCCACCGCGAAGGAACGCCGGGCGAACTCGCGATTGCGACCGCGCAGCAAATACCAGGCGCTGATGGACATAACAAACATGGCGCCGGTGACATAACCGGACATCACGGTATGCACAAATTTCACCTGGCTGATGGGGTTAAAGACCAGCTCGCTAAAGCTGCTCATCTCCATACGTAGGGTATCAATATTAAAGTGAGCGCCGGTTGGATATTGCATCCAGCCGTTGGCGTTGAGGATCCACAGGGCCGAGATATTGGAACCAAACGCGACCAGCCAGGTGACCATCAGGTGTTGGTATTTGGTTAAGCGTTGCCAGCCGAAGAAGAACAGACCAACGAACGTGGATTCGAGGAAGAAGGCCAGCAGGGCTTCCATTGCCAGAGGCGCGCCAAAAATATCGCCCACATAGTTAGAATAGAGCGACCAGTTAGTACCGAACTGAAACTCCATGGTCAGGCCGGTTGCCACGCCGAGCGCAAAGTTAATCCCGAATAACTTGCCCCAGAAACGCGTCATGTCGCGGTAGACTGTTTTGCCCGTCACCACATAAATGGTTTCCATGATGGCCAGCATAAAAATTAGCCCCAGCGTCAGGGGAACAAACAGAAAATGGTACAGCGCGGTCAGCGCAAACTGCCAACGCGATAAGTCAATGACGTCCCACATGCGAACTCCATCAGGCATTAGAGAGTGAATAGATAAGGAAGAAAACGCCAGACCCGCAGCATAAAAGCATGCGGGCCGGGAGAGGGGGTCAGGCCGGTGGACCGGATGCCAGCCAGCCGCAGACTTCATCTAGGCGCTGGAGCGAGTCGCGAAGATCTTCCGGCGCAGCCTGCACCAGTTCCGGTAATGGACAGATCTCATAACTTTCGAGCAGAAGCCCTTTCAGGGTATCCAGACAGCGCACATGCCAGACATGGCGCAGCGCCGTGGCGTCGATTTGGCTCTCGCCGTAGCCGATAGTGCGGATCTGGATGTGTCCTTCGCCACATAACCGAGCAAGAAACAGGCGATCCGCATCGCTAATCGGAAGTTGGGTGAGGTTAATGCTATGGGGTTGCAAGGCCGGATCGCGCACGTGCGCCAGCAGTTCCTGAGCCAGCGTCAGGCCATTCATTAGCCCGTCCACCGGCGGGGGCAACAGGCTGTCGTCCGGCAGTGTATTGAACGTTGCCGCCAGCCACAGTGCCCGCGGCGCGCTGCCTGCTTCCAGATGCTCCTCCCACTGCCCGTTGTCATTCTGACAACGCACCCGCCAGATACCGCAGAAAATCGACTCCTGGATCTCGCATGCTCTGCCGTCAGCATGCTGGATGCGCACTGAAACTTCGCCTTCGCCGAGCAGCGTATTCAAAAACGTGAGATCGTCTGCGTTGAGCGCGGATAAATCCCATCCCAGCACGTCCTGTTTGGCGGGAATGCGCCTCCTGAGCTGCTGGCGCACATCGGCTAACAATGCCATCACCGCCGGACTGTGCGGGCAGTTTTCCAGTGATGCCATGCTGGGGTCGCTGTTGACCTGGCAGGTGAGGGGTAAGGGATTCATGCTGAAGCTGTCATCGTCCGGCTGCGTTCCCGGCCCCAGCAGATGAAAAAAAGTGTCGCTCATCGTTCAGACTCCGGCGGCGTGCGTGGTTCAACTAAGGGGCGCATCAGGTTGAGCAGATCGGCCCACGGGTGGATGCCGCTGAGAATGCCGCTCAGTTCGCCGTGGATAAACACCAGTGTGGCCGGGAAGCGGAATACGCCATAACGATCGCCAATCGCCTCGCTATGCTCGAGATCCGCCATGGCGATGTGCCAGTCAAACTGAGGAAACTCGCGGAGCAACTCGGCAATCATCACCGGATTATCGCTGACTTCCGGTGTACGGCGGGGATCGCTACTGAGTAACACCACACCGTCGCGAACGTGGGTTATCCAGTCATCCAGTTCGGGCGCGGTTAGCGGCTGCCAGCCTCGTGCCAGCATACGTTGCCATAGAGCAGGAAAAGGGTTGTCATTCAACATGTTGCTTATCTCTCCAGCGTTACGCGATACTGGCGAATATGCACGCCTTCATAGTTTTCCATCGACAGGCATTCATAGTTCAGGCAACGCGTTTCATCGTTGGTCTGTGGCACAATCCCCCACGCAGCCAGTTGCGTAAGTGCGGCCTGCTCCGCCGCCGGAAGCTGAGCACGCGCGATGTCGGTCAGGCTGCCGCCATAGTCGTCCAGCTGTACCGGTTGAAGTCCTACAAGGGCGATGTGCGGGGGCAGATGGCCGCGAATGTCCGCCAGCGCCAGCACTTCGGAGAAGCTGTTCTGATGCAGACTCATTTTTTTGGCGCTGAGGTAACTGGGGACTTTTTCACCGGCGTAGGTTTGCAGGGTGCCCGGCGCGAGACCGTAGTCGATGGCGTCCAACAGCAGCAGATGACTGGCCTGCTCAACGTAGCCCAGCAGATTCAGCCCCTGCGTGCCGCCGTCGACGATCTCAACGTATTCCGGCCAGTGATAATGGGCGTACAGGCGTTCGGCGACGCGAATACCAAAGCCTTCGTCTGCCCACAGCAGGTTGCCTAGACCCATCACGATGACGTGTGGTTCGCTCATGACGCCTCCTTGTCGTGCTGACGTCGGGTAAATTTGTGGCTACGGTAGCCATTGACCATGGTGGAGATGACGGTATCGTCAGACATGATGTCCTCACGAATCGCCATATACACATGGCCTACGATGAAGGCGGCGATGAACCACATCCCCAACCGATGCCAGCTGTGGATATCGAGAGAGTTCCCGCCGGTCCAGTAGAAAAACTCCGTCACATAGCGGAAAGGGGTAAAAATGGCGTACTGGCTATGTTCGCTGTATAAGGCAAAACCGGTGAGGATCATAAAAACGGAGAGCAGGAAATAACCGCACATCGCCACCTGCGCGATGGGGTTATGACCGATATCATCTCCCGGTTTTTTTTCCAGAAACAGATACCAGCGCACGACCGAAAACGCGCCTCGCCACCAGCTGCGCCGCCAGACCGGCACGATAAAAAGTTCTCGTGAATAGCGATTACCGACGAAGGCCCAGTAAATGCGCATCAGCAGGATCACCGTGAACACCATGGCGGCGGAGAAATGTATCAGCCGGATGTCGCCCATATAGAACAGATAAGTGGCCTCACCGCTGACCGACGGCAGCGGTCGGCCAATGAAGTATCCGGTCACCATCAACACCAACATGCAGCCGACCGTCAGCCAGTGCCACAAGCGCACAGGCGCTTCAAACACATAGTGGCTGATAGCGGTATCACGCGCCTCCCCGACGCGTGGGGATGTTTTTCCAGTCATCGTTCCGTTCCTTAACGCTTAGCGAACCTGGACGGCGATAAGTTCGCTGCCGTCGTCGCCGAGTACGTGGGTTGAACATGCCAGGCAGGGGTCGAAGCTGTGCAAGGTGCGCAGGATCTCCAGCGGTTGATCCGGTATCGCCATTTGGGTGCCCATCAGCGCCGCCTCGTAAGCACCAATTTGTCCCTTCGGATCGCGCGGGCTGGCATTCCAGGTGGTCGGCACCACACACTGATAGAGATCGATTTTCCCGTCGCGAATCGATGCCCAGTGACCTAACGCGCCGCGCGGTGCTTCGGTAAAACCGATCCCGCGGCACTGCTGTGGCCAGCTTTCAGGCTCCCATTTTTCGGTGTTTGCGGTCGCCAGATTACCGTTTTTCAGGTTGGTCATTAGCTTGTCGAAGAAATATTGCAGTTTGCTCACGGCCCACTGGGCTTCGTGCGCGCGGCACAGAATACGCCCCAGCGTCGACTGCATACCCGAAAGCGGCAGCTTGAGGGCAGACATCATGCGATCGACGGATTCAATCGTGGCGGCATCCCCTTTGTGATAGGCAATCAGCGTGCGCGCCAGTGGTCCAACTTCCATGGCGTGTCCGCGCCAGCGCGGGGCTTTAATCCACGAATAGCGTTCCTGTTCGTTGAGCTGTTTGATATCAATATCGCTGCCTTTGACATCGCCCGGGTTATACCAGGGTTCAGTAATCCCTTCGAACGGGTGACGACCTAATTGATCGTCCGGATAACGGTACCAGGCATGATCGACAAACTCCTGAATTTGTTGCTGATCGGCCAGATCCACTGGCAGCACGTTTTTAAAATCACCGTTAATCACCGCGCCGCCTGGCATCAACAGGCTCTTCGCGCTGAAGTCATTGGCGATATCCGGGAACGCGCCGTAGCTCAAGACGCACTTATCAGAAAGCCCGGTGCCAATCTGGCTCCAGGACTTATTGAACTGACCGATAGCCAGCGCGTCAGGCACCATGACGTTGTTGATGAAATCAGCGGTGCGGGTGATGATCGACTGCACCAGGTTCAGGCGTTCCATATCGACTGCGCCAACCGCGCCGCGCTGATCGATATTAATCGCGCACGGCATACCGCCGACAATCCAGTTAGGATGCGGGTTCTTACCGCCAAACACCGTATGGATTTTGATGATCTCGCGCTGAAAATCGAGTGCTTCCAGATAATGGGCAAAGCCCATCAGGTTAGCCTCAGGCGACAGTTTGTACTGCGGATGACCCCAATAACCGTTGCGGAAAATCCCCAGTTGACCGCCGTCGACAAATTTCTTCAGGCGATTTTGGACGTCAAAAAAGTAGCCAGGGGAGGACTTCGGCCAGGCAGAAAGGCTTTGCGCCAGCTGTGATGTGGCGCGCGGGTCTGCTTTCAGGGCATTCAGCACGTCAATCCAATCCATTCCGGCTAACTGGTAAAAGTGCACCAGATGGTCGTGGCACCACAGCGTCGCCAGCATAATATTGCGAATGATGTTGGCGTTGTCGGGCACCTTGATGCCAATGGCATCTTCAATGGCATACACCGATGCCAGGGCATGTACGCCGGTGCATACTCCGCAAATACGTTCGACAAATGCCCAGGCATCGCGAGGGTCGCGCCCCTGCAGAATGATCTCCAGTCCGCGGAACATGGTGCCGCAGGAAACCGCGTTGGTGATGATATTCTGCTCATCAATGTTCACTTCACAACGCATATGGCCTTCAATGCGGGTTATGGGGTCCACAACCAGGCGGCGACCCGCATTGTTTAACGTATATCCCTGGGTTTGATACGAGTTGCTCATGCCTGGTTATCCTCTTTGTCCGGCTGCGGTTGTTCGGCTTTAGTTAACTGCTGTTTGTGGCGGTTATGTTGATTGACGGCGCTGGCGACTGCGTGGACGCCGACACCAGCCGCCACTACGCCAAGCGCGGTGAGGCCCACGGTGTCAGCGGTAGAATGCGTTCCCATCTGTGGAATATCGACCACGCGGCTGTAGAACGAACCGCGATCCCAGAAGCCGTTCTCCGAACATCCCAGACAACCGTGACCGGACTGGATGGGGAAGGAAACGCCGCCATTCCAGCGGGTGGTGGAACAGGCGTTATAGGTGGTTGGCCCCTTGCAGCCCATTTTGTACAGGCAATAGCCTTTGCGGGCAGCGTCATCGTCCCAACTTTCAACGAACTCCCCGGCGTCAAAGTGGGCGCGGCGGTAGCATTTGTCATGAATACGCTGACCATAAAACATCAGCGGACGCCCCAGACGATCGAGTTCCGGCAGCCTTCCAAAGGTCACCATGTAGGTAATGATGGCGCTCATGACGTCTGGAATCGGCGGGCAACCGGGCACTTTCACGATAGGCTTATCGGTAATCACTTTATCGATCGGTGTTGCCTGAGTTGGGTTAGGCCGGGCAGCCTGCACGCAGCCCCAGGAGGCGCAGGTGCCCCAGGCGATAATCGCGCTGGCACCGGCGGCGGCTCTTTTAAGCTTTTCAATAAACGGTCGCCCGCCACTAATGCAGAACATCCCTTGTTCTCCCAGCGGAGGATTACCTTCGACGGCCAGAATGTATCGGCCGTGGTAGCGGCTTAGAATGTCTTCAAAGACCTCTTCGGCCTGTGTTCCGGCGGCGGCCATCAGTGTGTCGTCGTAATCAAGGGAAATCAGAGAGAGGATGACGTCTTTGGCGAGTGGGTGAGAGGAGCGGATAAATGATTCGGTACAGCAGGTGCATTCCAGACCGTGGATCCAGACGACCGGGATCCGGGGTTTGTTTTCCAGCGCCCAGGCGATTCTGGGCGTCATTCCAGCTCCCAACCCTAGCGATGTTGCCGCGAGGCTACAATATTTAAGAAAACTGCGTCTGCTCACGCCCTTGCGGCGCATCGCCTGATAAAAGGTCTCCTCGTTATTCGTATTCATAACACGCGTTTCTTCCCCCGTTGAGTTCTGGCGCACGCCGCCAGCGATAATCTAAAAAAGCCTATCCGATTAGCGGGGAGAAACAATGCAAAGTGTGTGGTTATGTCCTATTGCGATATTTTCGTGCCTGTTATCTGTTTTTCGCTTATTCGGCAATAAAAAAACGCACAGGGGGGACCGCCCTGTGCGTCGGGTTTATCGCGGAAGAACTTAAACCCCAAGGCGATCACGTAAGCTGTAATAGGCCGCGCCCATGGCGGTAAACGGAATGCGCAGGCTGCGGCCTCCCGGGAACGGGTAATGCGGCAGTTTGGCGAAAGCGTCAAAACGCTCGGCATCCCCGCGCAGCAGTTCCGAAATCAGCCGTCCTGCCAGGTGGGTACAAGTCACGCCGTGGCCGCTGTAGCCCTGCATATAGTAAATGTTGGTATCAAGACGGCCGAACTGCGGCATGCGCGACAGCGTTAACAGGAAATTACCGGTCCAGCGGTAATCAATTTTTACCCCCTGCAATTGCGGGAAGGTCTTCAGCAGTTTCGGCATCACCAGACGCTCAATATCGTCCGGATCGCGAGCGCCGTAGACTACACCGCCGCCGTACAGCAGGCGGTTATCGCCGGTCAGACGGTAGTAATCCAGCAGGTAGTTACAATCTTCAACGCAGTAGTTTTTCGGGATCAGCGAGCGCGCCATCTCCGCCGACAGCGGTTCGGTGGTTAACACCTGCGTGCCACACGGCATGCTGCTTTTTGCCAGCGCAGGTTCCAGTTTGTCGCCGAGGTAGGCGTTGCCCGCGACAATCACAAAACGTGCCGTAACCTGACCTTTTTCGGTGCTGACCACTGCCGGGCTGGTGTGCTGAATACGGGTGACTGGCGACTGTTCGAACACGCGCCCGCCGTTCAGACGAATGGCGTTAGCCTCGCCAATCGCCAGGTTTAGCGGATGAATATGACCACCGCTGTGGTCGAGTAGCGCGCCGACATAACGATCGCTGCTGACTTCGCGGCGAATTTCGCTGCTATCCAACAGTTCAAGCTGCGTATTGCCGTAGCGTTCCCAGTTCGATTTCTGCTCCTCCAGCGTTTCCATCTGTTTGTGGTTCAGGGCCACAAACAGCCCGCCAGGACGATAGTCGCAGTCGATCTGATAACGTTTGATACGTTCGCGAATGATATTGCCGCCTTCAAACATCATACTGCCAAGCATTTTAGCGGCGTCCGGGCCGTAGGTGCGTTCAATGACGTCGATATCGCGACTGTAGGAGTTCACCAACTGGCCACCGTTGCGCCCGCTGGCTCCGAAGCCAATTCGTGCGGATTCCAGTAGCACCACGTCGTAACCCATTTCTGATAAATGCAGGGCGGAGGAGAGTCCGGTATAACCACCGCCCACGACGCAAACATCACAGCTTACCGATTCGCTAAGGGTCGGGAACGGTTCGTATTGATTGGCGCTTGCGGCGTAATAACTGCTGGTATGTTCAGTCATGATTAAGACTCCAGGGAGATCCAGATGGTTTTTAATTCGCTAAATTTTTCCAGCGCATGCAGGGATTTATCGCGTCCGTTACCGCTTTGCTTATAGCCGCCGAATGGCACGGTCATATCACCGTCGTTGTAGTTATTCACGAAGACCGAACCGGCCTTCAGGCGGCGACTCATGCGGTGCGCGCGCGACAAATCGCGGGTCCAGACCGCGGCGCCCAGACCGTAGTCGCTGTCGTTGGCCAGCGCCAGAGCTTCGGCTTCACTGCTAAAACGGATGATGACCAGTACTGGCCCGAAAATCTCATCGCGGCTGACGTGGGCTTGCGGCGCGGTGTCGACAAAAATAGTCGGGCCGATGGCCGCCGGGTGTACGTGGCTGCGGCCATCCAGCGCCAGCGTGCCTTGCGCTTCACCGTCGCGAATAAAACTGTGTACGGTGTCGGCATGCGTGTTGTCGATAAGCGTGCCCATCGTGGTTTCCGGATCCAGCGGGTTGCCCGGCTGCCAGTTTTTCGCCTGCTCTTTTAAAAGCGCGATAAACTCGTCGGCAATACTTTCTTCCAGCAGCAGACGCGTACCGGCGATACAAACCTGGCCCTGGTTATAGAAAATACCTGCCGCTGCATTAGCGGCGGCTTTCGGCAGATCCGGGCAGTCGGCAAATACGATGTTGGCACTTTTACCGCCGGCCTCCAGCCAGACGCGTTTCATGTTGCTGTCGCCAGCATCTTTGAGCAGTTGCTTGCCGGTGCGGGTCGAACCGGTAAAGGTGATCACATCAACATCCGGATGCAGCGACAGTGCCTGGCCCGCCTCGTGACCGTACCCGCTCACAACGCTGAGCACGCCATCGGGCAAACCTGCTTTTTTAGCCAGTGCGGCCAGGCGAATCGCGGTCAGCGGTGATTTTTCGGAAGGCTTGAGGATCACGCTGTTACCCGCAGCCAGAGTCGGGCCGAGTTTCCAGCAGGCCAGCAGCAGGGGAAAATTCCACGGCACGATGGCCGCAATCACGCCCACCGGTTCGCGGACAATCAGCGCTAAATCGTTCACCGAGGTAGTGGCAACTTCACCATAGACTTTATCTATCGCCTCGGCGTACCAACGGATGGCGCGTGCCGCGCCGGGAATATCATCACGCAGGCTATGGCGAATCGGTTTACCGGTGTCGAGCGTTTCCAGTAGCGCCAGCTCCTCGTGATGCTGCTCCATTAAATCGGCGAGTTTGTGCAGCACCGCTTTGCGCTCTGCGGGTGATGCCTGCGACCAGTCCCCGCGTTCAAACACGGTGCGGGCTGCGGTGACCGCGCGGTCAACATCCGCTTTTTTGCCGCGGGCGACTTTGGCGAGCGGGCGTTGTCCTGCCGGATCCTGGGTAATAAAGGTTTCGTTATCGGTGGCGGCACAATATTCGCCGTTAATAAATAAACGGGTTTCCGGTGAATAATGGCTGGCTTTTTCACGCCAATATTTAAGATTCTGAAAGTTCATAGCTACTCCTTTTATATCAATAAGATAAAGTTCGTTGCTGATCTTTTTCAGGCAAAATCAGGCTGCACGATGCCCCAGGGATGTACCCTGTTAATGCGCGTTATTTAAGAAGGCCTGAGAAACTCAGGCCGCTACTTATTAGAACGTGGTGGGAGTGTGGGCACTGATGATGCGGCAGATCCCCGCCGAGGTGTTGCTGAAGCTGTGTGGTATGCCGGTGTTAATGGCATAGCTTTGCCCTGCAACAAGAGGATACGTTTGACCGTTGATGGTCAGTATCACTTCACCTTCCAGTATTGTGCCAATCTCTTCACCCTGATGTTTAATTCTCTCCCCGGTTGTCGTGCCTGGCTGATAGGTTTCAAACATCATTGCCAGCGTACGATTCGGATTTCCGTTGTGTACCAGCTTCATGGATACTCCCTGACTCCCGATCTCAATCAAATCATCCTGATTGATAACCACCTGCGGTTCGTCAGGCTTTTCCGGTTCCGCGAAGAACTCGGAGAGCGACAGCCCATATACTTTCAATAGCTTTTGCAGCGTACTGATGGCAGGACTGACTTTATCCTGCTCTATGGTGCTGATGGCGCTATGCGTTAACCCAGACAGTTCGGCGGCACGACGCTGCGAAAGACCCAATTGCTGGCGGATCTCTGACAAACGTTTACCCGGCGCCAGGCCGTCATCGCTCATAATTGCATTTCCTTAACTGTAGTGGTCAGAGTCGCTGTTTTTCAGCGAGGTGGTTCTGACAAGCGGTGATAAAACCTTCAAGTAACAAACGCGACAGGGCGTATTCGCTACTGTTCCATTCCGGGTGCCACTGCACGCCGAGCGCGAAAGGATGGTCATGGACGCTGGCAGCTTCCACTAATCCATCCTGCGAGCGTGCTTCCACGCGCAGCTGCGGGCCAAGGGTTTTTGCGCCCTGACCATGCAAGGAGTTAACCCAAAACGTGCTGCAACCTGGTATTAACTGAGATAGCAATCCTCCCTGTTGAACCTGGACTTCATGAGATGGCGCATATTGCTGCTCCACCGGGAGTTCCGCATCTTCACGATGTTCCAGGAACTGTGAGTGATCGCACAGGCGACGATACAGAGTCCCGCCAGTGGCGACAACTAATTCCTGTAAGCCCCGGCAGATGGCGAAAATGGGAATGCGCCTTTCGAGCCCGGCGGTAATTAGCGCCATGCTCAGAAGATCACGCCCGGGATCGGCGTCAGACTCATCGCCATTTTCACCATAGAGGTGCGGCTGCACATTGCTTGGGCTTCCTGGCAGGAAGATACCATCCAGTTTCGGTAACAGCGCGTTCAGCAATTCGGGTTCCGCGAGCGCATGGGGCAGCGCTATCGGTAATCCACCGGCATTTAATACCGCATTCAGGTACTTTTCTTGCAGAGTCTGGGTCTCATGACCCTTAAGCCTGTTCCTACACATCACTACACCAATAACTGGCTTGTCAAATATATTGCCCATGATCGACCTCACGTTTTGGAATAAATTATTGCCAAACGGTTCCTTGTTGTGCAATTCCGTTCATTATTTTCTCAATCTAGCAGCGGAATAACCTTCTAGCAAACTTAATTTAACATTTGACAAACAATTTGTTTGCATCCAGAGTCGAATGGTGGACATTATATTTAACAGTCTAATCACAGAGCAGCTTACCAGGCCAACGGCGGTGAATCATGGAAACCAATATCGTAGAAGTTGAGAATTTTGTTCAGCATTCTGAAGAGAGACGAAGTAGCGCGTTTGCGCGCGAAGTTAAGCAGTATCTGGAACGCTATCCTAATACGCAGTATGTGGATGTGCTGTTAACCGACCTTAATGGTTGTTTTCGCGGTAAGCGCCTTCCGGTTGCTGGATTGCATAAGTTAGAGAAAGGCTGCTATTTCCCGGCATCTGTTTTCGCGATGGATATTCTTGGCAATGTGGTCGAAGAGGCGGGATTAGGCCAGGAGCTTGGCGAACCGGATCGGACTTGTGTACCGGTGGCAGGCACGTTAACCCCTTCGGCCGCCGATCCTGAATTTATTGCACAGATGATGCTGACGATGCTGGATGAAGATGGCGCTCCCTTTGACGTTGAGCCGCGGAACGTACTGAACCGACTCTGGCAGAAACTTCGCCAGCGCGGTCTGTTCCCCGTCGTAGCGGTAGAGCTGGAGTTCTATTTACTCGATCGTAAGCGCGATCCCGAAGGTTATCTGCAGCCGCCGTGCGCGCCGGGTACGGACGATCGCAATACCCAAAGTCAGGTTTACTCGGTTGATAACCTGAACCATTTTGCTGATGTGTTAAACGATATCGATGAACTGGCCCGTTTACAGCTGATCCCGGCTGACGGCGCAGTGGCTGAAGCCTCCCCTGGGCAGTTTGAAATCAACCTCTACCATACCGATAACGTGCTCGACGCCTGCGATGACGCGCTGGCGTTGAAACGTCTGGTACGGCTGGTGGCGGAGAAACATAAGATGCATGCCACGTTTATGGCAAAGCCTTATGAGGAGCATGCCGGTAGCGGGATGCATATCCACATCAGCATTATGAATAATAAAGGCGAGAACGTGCTGGCCGATGCGAATGGCGATGATTCCATGTTACTTAAGCGTGCGCTTGCCGGGATGATTGATCTGATGCCAGCATCAATGGCGCTGCTGGCGCCGAATGTGAACTCTTATCGCCGCTTCCAGCCGGGTATGTATGTGCCGACTCAGGCTTCCTGGGGGCATAACAACCGTACGGTGGCGCTGCGTATTCCCTGCGGCGATCGTGATAACCATCGGGTTGAATATCGCGTGGCAGGGGCGGATGCCAACCCGTATCTGGTGATGTCGACCATCCTGGCGGGGATCCTTCACGGTCTGGATAACGATCTGCCGCTGCAGGAAGAGGTGGAAGGCAACGGACTGGAGCAGGAAGGGCTACCGTTTCCTATCCGCCAGAGCGATGCGCTGTGGGAGTTTATGCAAAACGACAGTCTGCGTGAATTATTGGGTGAGCGTTTTAGCCACGTGTATCACGCCTGTAAAAACGATGAATTAATCCAGTTTGAACGTCTTATCACCGACACTGAAATTGAGTGGATGTTGAAAAACGCCTGACAGTCGTACAGGTCATTTAAAAAGAAGTCGCATCATGCGGGCTGAGCGGAGCCAGCCCGTCAAAATTGCAGGAATACCTGCCATTTCCCGGATGTCGCGTAATGGAGCGCGGGCGACAACGGGTCTTCAGATAACCGACAGAGTTTGTGACGAGGAAATGTGATGATGCCAATGTTTAAAAACCAGCCCCGCGTGAGCATCCATGGCTCCCGCAGTAAGTACGGACCGCATCTGTGCCGTGCAACATTGACGCCTTTCTTATGGCTTTCTACCCCGATACGACCCAGGTCTGCTGTTCCCACATTTCGAACGCAGATCTGGGCTCGTCGCGGGGAGGAAAGCTATGTCGACTAATTCTTCTGTGGATCTTGCAGCCCAGCCGGGCAAAGCACAGCTGCGTAAATCTCTCAAGCTGTGGCAGGTAGTGGTGATGGGGCTGGCCTATCTCACGCCGATGACAGTGTTTGACACCTTTGGCATTGTTTCGGGTATCAGCAATGGCCATGTTCCAGCCTCCTACCTGCTGGCCCTGGCAGGCGTACTGTTTACCGCCATCAGTTACGGAAAGCTGGTGCGCCAGTTTCCACAGGCCGGTTCGGCCTATACCTATGCGCAAAAAGCGATTAATCCGCATGTGGGGTTTATGGTCGGCTGGTCTTCACTGCTTGACTACCTTTTCCTGCCGATGATTAACGTACTATTGGCGAAAATTTACCTTTCCGCGCTATTCCCGGGGGTTGCGCCATGGATTTGGGTGGTGCTGTTCGTGGCGATCCTTACCGCGGCCAATTTGAAAAGCGTTAACCTGGTGGCGAACTTCAATGCCCTGTTCGTCCTGGTGCAGGTGGCGATCATCGTGGTGTTTATTTTCCTCGTGGTGCAGGGGCTGCACAAAGGCGAAGGGGTCGGGACCGTCTGGTCGTTGCAACCGTTTATCAGTCAGAATGCGCATTTGATTCCGATTATCACCGGGGCGACCATTGTCTGCTTCTCGTTTCTCGGCTTTGACGCGGTAACGACCCTCTCTGAAGAGACGCCAGATGCTGCGCGCACCATTCCAAAAGCCATTTTTCTTACCGCGCTGTACGGTGGACTGATCTTCATTGCCGCTTCGTTCTTTATGCAACTGTTCTTCCCGGACATTAGCCGATTCAAAGACCCGGATGCGGCGCTGCCGGAGATTGCGCTGTACGTCGGCGGCAAGTTGTTCCAGTCTATTTTTCTGTGCACCACCTTTGTGAATACGCTGGCGTCAGGTCTGGCGTCGCATGCCAGCGTTTCTCGCCTGCTGTATGTGATGGGCCGCGATAACGTCTTCCCGGAGAAGTACTTTGGTTATGTCCATCCCAAATGGCGTACTCCCGCGTTGAACGTCATCATGGTCGGGATTGTGGCGCTGTCGGCCCTGTTTTTTGATCTGGTGACCGCTACGGCGCTGATTAACTTTGGCGCGCTGGTGGCCTTTACCTTCGTTAATCTGTCCGTGTTTAACCACTTCTGGCGTCGTGAAGGACGTAAGCATACCTGGCAGGAAAAGTTGCACTATCTGGTATTGCCAATGGTCGGTGCCGCCACGGTAGCCGTACTGTGGGTGAATCTGGAAGTGACATCGCTGACGCTGGGACTGGTATGGGCCGGCGTCGGGCTGGTGTATCTCGCGTACCTGACCGGACGCTTTCGTAAACCGCCTCCGCAGTTTGACGCCGCGAAATCTGAGCGCGCCTGGGAGTGATGGAAACGGAATCGATCGACGTGTTTGGTTGAGTTGGGTTAAAAATGAAATACGGTATGTCGCGGCAAACGGTCGCGGCATACCTGATTTAAATGATGTACCACTTGCTTTAGGGAATAAAAAAACCGGCACGGGAGCCGGTAAGTGGAACAATGTAGGAATATAATTATTATTATAATTCAGCCAACTCAATAGGAACGGGTTTCCCTATATGGTATCCCTGTAACCAACCAATACCCATCGTAATTAGCATCTTTTCAATTTCCTCATTTTCAACAAACTCAGCTACTACTTCCATGTTTTTGAGTTTTGCTACTTCGCAGAAGGATCTGACGGCGCATCGACTAAATTCATCGGTCAGTATATTACGGATGAAGGAGCCATCAATTTTCAGAATATCTGCGTCTAATGTTCTGAGTCGTGAATAGCTTGACGCCCCTGTGCCAAAATCATCAATAGCAATTTTAGAACCGGCTTTACGTAATGCTCTCAGAACATCAGTGACATTAGCGTTGTCAATGATATCTGATTCAATGACTTCAAAAATTATACGTTTAGGTGCGATGGAATATTTTCTAAACAATGTGAAAACATTATCAAGAAAATCAATTTTATTAAGCGAGTCAGGTGTCAGATTAATGGAGAAATGACTGTTCGGGTCAGATTTCTGCCGTGACTGTATAAAACGAAATGTTTGCTCAATAACAGTGATATCCAGTGCAGGAAGTAATCCTGCCTCGCGAGCAACCGGTAGGATGGTGTCTGGAAAGATTAACTTACCATCAACCATTTTTATCCGAATAAGTATCTCGTGATAACGTGTCAGTCCCGTAGTTGAAACGATAGGCTGAACAACCAGCATCGTTGATACGATGGGTTGAGCCATAAGCTCAAACGATTTTCTGTCAATTGCTTTTTGCAACATATGACGAATGACAGCCTGACTGACAATTTTATCACCTGGCACCTGCGGGCTGAGTAACAACGGTTGTCCCTGCATTAACGAGATGTAGCTTTGGGTATTAAGATGTTTAATTGCTTGTGATAAATTTTTAATCAGGTTTTTCTCGGTGGTATATGCCACACCACAAGATAGTCCCAATTGGTAATCCTTCCAGATAAAACGAAAAGAGTTTAGGTCTTTGTAAAGAGCAGGAATGTCAGGGACAGTATTAAGGCGAAGAATTATTCCATGACCTGGTGCGTAATAAATGTTACCTGTATCCTTAATCAATTTACGTACATATGCGCTTAGCGCTTTTACAAATTCAAAACGGAATTCTATTCCATGAGTTTGCTCCAGCGTATTCAACTCTGTACAACGGATGTAACACAAGCACTCTGTTGCGTGTTTACGGATGTCCATTTGCAGGGCCTGAAAGTTAGGCAGTCCGGTATTAGGCTCTGATCTAAAAAGTTGTTTGAGGCGGCGGAGATATTTTCGGTTACGGACCACAAGTACACCGGTAACAACAATCGTAAGAGAAAAGACAAACACTATCGTGGAGGAAATCACGAGACTATGTAAATAATTATTATAGTTATCCGGCGAAATATAACTGTTTATATAATATCCCAACAGGATGAGCATTGTTACCCATACAGGGGATATAAAAGCATGGCCAATGCAGATCACTCCCCACAGCATTACTGGAAGTAACCACAGTAATGAATAGTCTGTAAATATAAGAATATCTTCTCTGATGACGATCAAAGCGGACATAATGCAGAGTAACAGCACCAGCCATAATACTTGATACAGAATAGGAGGGCCGGATTTTATCAGCGTCTTCACTTGTCTGATGTATAAAATGCACCATGCAGGGTTTTGAACGCTTCTAAGCAACAGATAACAAAAAGGGATGCCAGTCAGGCAAGAGTTCATCAACCACTGTAAGTTAATTAGTGTTTGTAGTGTAAAAAGGTTTGTGATCGGTACAGAGGCAGTGTTCGACTGGAGCCAGTGATCAATCGAGATGAATAGTAAGGCGTTGCAACACACGAGCCAGACAATACGCAGGGTTGTAAGCTGGCTACGACCAAAGCTAACCGCGCCTCGTTTACCTGTCGAGAAAAAGTAGAGTGTCTGGCTAATGAGAGCAGCCAGTAGCTGAGCCGTTAGCGTGAATACCGAAGATAAAGAGTAAGAGTAAAGGGCATACAAGAAAAAGGCACCCAAAATTGGCAGCGCCTTTTGCCGGTATAAAACCAGCAGTGCAGAAATAAGAGGTAAAGTGAGATCGTAAAAATGCAGGGTTATACCCGCAACATCCTCTTGCTTACTGAGATGACCAGCGATCAGCTGTAATGCAAAAAACGCGATGCCTACACAAAAATAGTCTCTAAATGTATTAATAAAATTTATATTTTCAGTTTTTCTTAGCAATATCATCATTCGCAATTCTCAGTGAGTTATCACCGTTCTCGATTTAAGTCATCTACTTAAAACAGGTTAGACTGGAGGTTTGAAATGTGTATTTTTGGATGTTTTCGCTAATTGAAAACCATTCTAAAATATGTTATGTAAATTTTTTAAAGGTAACCCTCGATAATTTCCGTGTGTTTCACAACGCAGGGAAGAACAATCTTTATGGCTGTGCTGATAATAAAAATTCCGTCAGTAGCCATTATTTAAGACAGAATAGACGATCGATAAAAACGATCAATATAAATCTTTTGATAGATTTTATCGATAGGTTTGGCAGATCATAAATACCACGAAAGATCGATAAAAGCTATTAAAATGTTATTTTTTAATGGTGTTTATTTCATAAATGTTAATTGAGCACTTTGTTTATTAAAAATTAACCTATGCAGGCATCCTTCTAAAGGAATTATTATAATATTGGCGGGAAAGTGAGTTTCCCCACCTTCCCACAATACACTCAATTGTTAATCATTAACGAGGTTGCTGCTGTGTCGCGCAGTGAATGCCGCCGCCGCCAGCCGCAATGCCATCAATATTCAGTTGTATAATTTCACGATCGATAAACAGCTCCTGCAAAATAGCATGGGTATTACGATCGGTGCGCTTATCGCCAAATTGTGGTGCAATGACGGCATCATTACACAGATAAAAATTGATATACCCTGCGGCAAAATCATCACTCGCATAAGTCTGGCGGATGGTAGAAGGTCCTTCCAGCGTGACGACCTTCAACCGTCGGCCTTTGGCATCCGTGGCGGCTCGTAATATGTCCAGATGACGTCGGGTGATCGCGTAATCAAAGGACGACGGATCCTGCTCAAGACCTGTCACCACCGTACCCGGATGCGTGAACCTGGCATAAAAATCTGTATGGCCGTCGGTAATATCCTTGCCGGCAATACCCGGCAACCAGATGATTTTCTCCAGACCTAGCAGTCGCTTAAGTTCTTCTTCGCATTCGGCTTTGCTGACGCCGGGATTACGGTTGGAGTTAAGCACGCAGCTCTCGGTAATAATCGCCGTGCCTTCGCCGTCTACCTCAATACCGCCACCTTCCAGAGTCAGCGCCGAGCGGATGAACTCGGTATGAACGTAATCAGTAACGAATTCAGCCACATCGGCATCACGTTCGTGCTCTTGCTTATTGCCCCAGCCGTTAAAATTAAATCCCACACCGCCGAGCGCACCGCTGGAGCTTTTCACAAACACCGGCCCGGTGTCGCGGATCCACAGATCGTCTATCGGGTGAACCAGAAGATTGACCGACGGTCCGCACAGACGCGCGGCGAGTTCGCCGTCTTCTTCGCGTACCAACATATTTACGGGTTCAAATGCGGCGATGGTTTTAGCAACTAGCGCCAGGTTTTCCTGCACCACCGGTAGCAGATGAGGCTCCCAGATCTCCGCACTGGCACCAAACGCCATCCAGGTTGCCGCATGCGGTGCGCCTTCATCCGGCATTTGCCAGCGGCGGTCCTCTGTTGCGCGGGCAAATTGGCTAAAACTGATGCCTGTCATACCGGCGAGTAGCATACTCGTTGAAGTCACCAGACCTTGCCAGACGAACGAACGTCTTGTCATCATAGGATTAACCTTTGCGTATATTTATCTGATATTGGATGAATAAAATAATAATAGATAATTAATGTTCTGCGTATTTTAAATATTGAATAACAAATGAATTGATTGCGGATAAGTTTCATGCGGAATATATCACAGGAGATATTCGTTGCAATCTCTTCGTTTTATATTATGAGTGAAATTGACTACTATTAAAATTTCTCAACTATATATTTATATATAATTTATATTTATCAGCATGAACATGTGTCACACCGTTGGCTCTGAAGCCCCGTCTGACGGGCCTTGCCGCGGATTGTGATCTGGCCGATTGTTCTGTTGTATTTATTAATGCCATGAACCGTGTGGACTATAGTAAAGATGGCCGTTATTTCTCATCATTAATAACCGTGAGTGGGGGATGTGAATGAAGAAGATACTGATGCTGGTCGGAGATTATGTCGAAGATTATGAAACAATGGTGCCTTTTCAGGCTTTGCAAATGCTTGGGCATCGTGTGGATGCCGTCTGTCCGGAGAAAAGTCAGGGTGACTACGTTCAAACCGCCATTCACGATTTTGATGGGGCGCAGACATACAGTGAAAAGCCGGGGCATCGTTTTACGTTGAATGCGAATTTTGCCGAGGCGCGGGCCGCCGATTACGACGCTCTGTTGATCCCCGGCGGGCGTGCTCCGGAATATCTTCGACTGAATCCAGATGTCATTAAGCTGGTGCAAGATTTCAACACTGCCGATAAGCCTATCGCTGCGGTTTGTCATGGGCCCCAACTATTAGCGGCGGCGGGAGTGTTAGAAAACCGGACCTGTAGCGCTTATCCGGCCTGTGCGCCTGAGGTCCGTCTGAGCGGTGGACATTATGCCGATATTGGCATTGATCAGGCCCACGTTGATGGCAATCTGGTGACGGCACCAGCATGGCCCGCGCATCCGCAATGGTTAGCTAAATTTGTTGAAGTATTAATGAAGTAAGCGACGATGAGATGAAAAAGTCGGTATAACCAGCCTGGCTATACCGACAGGAGATATTACCTCCGCATGAGTGCGAACACGCCCCACCCGATATATTCCCGGGTGAAGGTAACGTGGCGTGCTGGTGAACTTCTCAGTTGCTCTCTGACTTCGACGGCAAACTCATCGTCCGGATTTGCCTTCAGCCACCGGCGCATCGTCAACCATTTTGCCGCCTCGTATCTGTCCCAACCCTCCTGGTCCGCCAGTACCATTTCAACCACGTCATAACCGAGCTGGTCGAAAGACGAAACGCGTTCTGGCAGAGAGAGGAAATCAGTCACTGAGGTCGCGCCGCAAGACTTAGCGATCTCCTCCGTTGCGGGTATCTGACGCCAGTACGGTTCGCCGATGAGCAGCATCCCGCCTGATTTGAGACTTTGTTCCAGCTGTTTGACCGTTCCGGCAACGCCGCCGGCAATCCAGGTTGCACCAATGCAGGCGGCAATATCGAATTTTTCTTCGGCGATATAACCTGTTGCATCGGCATGAATAAAACGCACGTGCTCAGTGACGCCCAATTCACTTGCCCGCAGGGTGGCTTGCTCGCTGAATAACTGGCTCATATCGATACCAACACCGGAAATTCCATGATCGCGTGCCCAGGTGCACAACATCTCGCCAGAGCCGCTGCCGAGATCCAGGATGCGGGTTCCTGGGGCCATCCGTAAAACCTGACCTAACGTTGCATATTTCTGCGCGGTGAATGGATTATGAATGCGATGTGCGCTTTCGCTGATTGTAAAAATCTTCGGGATATCCATCTCTCTCTCCTTAGCGATTATCCAGTTGGGCGCGAACGTTGTTCAGCCCAGTGGTATTGATGCGGTAGGGCTGACCATTGACGGATTTGATCAGTTTTTTCGTTCTGAGCTTTTTGAATACATCGAGCGTGCAGTCGCAGAGCAGTAACCCTTCGCGGCTATAGCATTCGACGGAAGTGACACGACCTGATGCATCACGGACGTGAGCAATACGGCCACCTTTGGCGAGTACGTGTAAGGTACGTTGTTCCTGACGGGATAAATTCATACTGGAAAACCTGTTTAATCATCATGTGCAAAACGTGCAAACACACAGTGGTGTCCGCATTCGATTTCGGCGCATTGATAACCAGTCCGG
Source organism: Citrobacter sp. S39 (assembly GCF_009495675.1). Classification (NCBI taxonomy): domain Bacteria; kingdom Pseudomonadati; phylum Pseudomonadota; class Gammaproteobacteria; order Enterobacterales; family Enterobacteriaceae; genus Citrobacter; species Citrobacter sp. S39. The sequence continues at coordinate 4,713,921 of NZ_CP045555.1, read as the reverse complement.
CCTGAAAAGGTCGGTAAGCTGATTATCTGATGATTACATTCTCCAGCATCAAAGCCTCGGGTTGAGTTGATAGATATTTACCTGCTGAATCATACCAGCCTGGACAAGTAGGGGAATCGTCCTGTCGGGAAAATGTGATCTATGACTAAGAATTGCGTTTAGCTTATTTTATAATTTTTTAACTCTCAGCTAGCTGAGCGGTGTATGAATGTATTAAATTTATTGAATTTTCAGACATCGTCAGTAGCGGTATTGGTCGTAATGATGTGTAGTTGGTCTCACTTGCGCCACACTATAGATTAGTGATATTTAATATTTTCTTATCTTAATTTTGTTTTATTTGATAAACAGGTCTTTATTATAAAAAGAATTTTTAATGGTGTTTGTGTTTAATTCCATTTAGGAATTTTCTTAACGTCATGAAGTGTGTATACTCAATCCTGCAAGAAGCTCTTCTGTTATCATCAAAACTATAAAAATGTCCTTAACACCCGTATTACCTCTGCCCTGTATCTCTTCTCAGGGGAGAGGTTTTTTTTCTGTATATTATTTTGATAGTCATCATAAATAGATAATTTAATATTATTGTTCTTGTTGCTTTACATTAGTGATGACGACAGATTTTTTTCTGTGAATCATACGTTACTATTGAAATAGTAACGCTATGAATCTATTTTATAGTGAATAGTGTAATTTTATATTTATTTATAGCGGTATTATATAATTTTTCTTATAACTGCCTGTTTTTCAGCGTTATGTTAATTCTCGCTTTTGAAATAATTGTGATTTTGTTCACGGATTTTAGTGCGTTAAGTGGCTATTTGTAGAGAGGTGCAAACGGTTGCATTTTGCTGTTACAGCATTCGTTCATTAAAAAATATAGCGATGGTATATCTTGTGTCGGTATTGGGTGCAAGAATCTAAATGATTTTTATTATCTCTTGGATATACGAATACCGTTTATGACTTCTGTTAGCTTAACACCATGGAAAATGCAGTAAAAACAGACAGGGAATATGATTTTATCAATCAAAATGGAGCTTTTAATCACTGGCGTAATTACTGGCTTTTTATCTTCCTTTTTATAAATCGTTGTCGTAATGCCCATAAAGTCAGCATTCTGGGATGAGTGCTGATTTTATTTTGTTCTCAGATTATTCAACCCACGCTGTATGCAGGTCTTCTCTTGCAGTACCTCGTAAATGATACATTAAAGGATCTCCTGGAATGGATATTGTTGAACGCTTTATTAACTACACGAAAATCAATACCACGACCTCAAGGGAAAATGGTGCTAATGGGATAATGCCTTCTTCACCTGGTCAAATGGAACTGGCAAAACTGCTGGCAGTAGAACTTGAAGCATTAGGAATGGAAAACATTGAGGTCAGGGATACCGCTATTGTGACAGCGACATTACCTGCAAATACGGACGACGCGATCCCTGTCGTTTCCTTTTTTGGTCATCTCGATACCAGTGCGGAACAGACTGCGGACACAAAAGCACAACGTCTTCACTACAGCGGTGGGGATTTGTGTCTGAACCAGGAGCTAAAAATTTATCTGCGCGAAAGTGAATTTCCAGAACTGAAAAATTATATCGGTGATGACCTGCTGGTGACGGATGGTACCAGTCTGTTGGGGGCAGATGATAAAGCCGCTATCGCCGCGATTATGAATGCCCTGGAGTACCTTGTCGCACATCCGGAGATTAAGCATGGGCCGGTGAAGGTCGGTTTTGTTCCTGATGAAGAGCAGGGATTACGAGGTGCAAAAGCATTTGATGTTGCGGCGTTTGGGGCTGATTTTGGCTATACCCTGGACTGCTGCGGCATTGGAGAATTTGTCTATGAGAACTGGAACGCGGGTGATGCGGAAATCATCTTTACCGGCCAGTCCGCACACCCTATGTCGGCCAAAGGTAAGCTGAAGAACTCTCTGCTGATGGCGCATAAGTTTATTGCGATGCTGCCCGGAGGAGAGGCGCCTGAGTATACGGAAGGACGCGAAGGGTATTACTGGGTAAAACAACTTCAGGGTAACAGTGCCCGTACGGTACTTAAGCTGGATATCCGGGATTTTACCGAAGAGGGGTATAAGGCGCGTATGGCATATATCCGCCAGCTGGCCGTCAGCACCTGCGCGCTGTGGGGAGAAAACAGCGTGGTCTGCCATTTAACCGATCGCTATGCCAATGTGTTCAATAGCTTGCAGGGCGATGCTCACTACCCGATTGATATTGCGTTACGCGCGTATCAGAAGTGTGGCATTACCCCGCAACCTGTCGCCATGCGTGGTGGATATGATGGCGCAGTGTTATCGCAGAAAGGACTACCTTGCCCGAATATTTTTACCGGTGCCCATAACTTTCATTCGATTTATGAATACCTGCCGGTGCGTTCACTGCGGGCCGCCAGCGATGTCGTGGTAGCGGTCATTGAGGAAACCTTTGCTGAGTTCGCGCAGGGGAGAGCTCAGTCATGATTCAGGTGTTAATTGCCCTACTGGTGATCGTGGTGGTCGCGCGTCTGATCCTGAAAGGTTATCGCGCTGAACCCGTGTTGTTCATTGCTGGCCTGGTGTTGATGATTTGTACGGCGTTAACCGGATGGGGTTCTGTATTACCGAAGGGGGTTGCCAGTACGGGGATTTCATTTCTCGATCCTTTCGAGGTGATGCGCGATCTCTTTAGTACGCGTGCCGCCGATCTCGGCCTGATGATCATGGCGCTCATGGGATTTGCGCATTACATGGATCATATCGGGGCAAATGAAGCGGTTGTGCGGGTTGTGACGAAACCTTTGCGCGCGCTGCGTTCGCCCTATGTGCTTCTATTTTTCTCCTATCTGCTCGCCAGCCTCCTGCAGTTGGCCATTCCATCCGCCACCGGGCTAGCCGTATTGCTGATGGGGACGATGTTCCCCATTATGCTGGGGTTAGGGCTTTCTGCGGCCTCAGCCGCTGGGGTTATTGCCACATCGCTTGGTGTGGCATATACCCCGACGGCCATCGATGCTATCAGGGGATCTAAAGCGGTCAATATGGATGTGGTGGAATACATTGTTTACCACCAGGGACCCGCAGCGCTGGCAACCGTGCTGGTCGTCGGCGTCTGCCATTTCTTCTGGCAGCGGCATTGCGACCGTAAAGCGGGGACGCTTCCAAGAGAAATCGGTAGCGCTGAGGTGACTGATTCAGGAAAAGCCCCGGCTTTTTATGCGCTGCTCCCGATGCTTCCGATACTGATGGCGGTGGGATCATCGGAAATGTTTGTCAGTGGTATTAACCTGAATATTATCACCATTGTGCTCATTTCGATGGCTGTCTGTATGTTGATTGAATGGCTGCGGGTGCGTGATTTAAAGTCAGTATGCGAAGGATTCAGCCATTTCCTTAAAGGCATGGGCACTGCCTTTACCGGGGTAGTTGGGCTGCTGGTTGCGGCAGGTGTTTTTGCTCACGGGATTAAAGTTATTGGTGCCATTGATCAATTAATCCTGATGGCGGAGCACGTGGGATTACCCCCATTTGCTATGGCGGTGGTGTTTGCGCTGGTGACGCTGGCGGCAGCAATTATTATGGGATCGGGTAATGCGCCATTCCTTGCTTTCGTTGAGCTGATCCCGCAAATCGCGGCAAGTATGGGCGCTAACGCTGTTGCCATGATCCTGCCGATGCAGCAGGCATCACATATGGGGCGGGCAATTTCACCGGTTTCCGGCGTGGTGATTGCCGTTTCCAGTGGGGCGAAAATAACGCCATTTGATGTGGTTAAACGTACCGCCGTACCGCTGATTGTGGGCTTTGTAACTCATACCCTGATCATCGGTATTTTCTATTAACTTCGTTTGTAACAAGCAAACTTCCGGCCTGCTAAATGTCCGGTAGTTTGCTTTTTCTGATTACAGCTCTCATCACCGCAGATGATATTGATTACTGGTGATTATTATTAACTTTTATCTTTATCGCATTATTCTTATTGGACATTGTTGAGCTATTCTGGATTAATGATTAATAAGTATGATGTATTGTATTTGCACGTTTATTACATAGGGATAAGTTAACCTGGATCATATTTTGGCGATTTTAGTTGTAGTAATTTTTTAATAGAGTAATACAAGAATAACGTGGAATAACAATGACGATTTATTTGGGCAGGTTTAAGTGGTAAGGGATTCTGGAAGAGTTAGTACATTACGACATCATTATCAGGATGATCTGGAAACATTTACCTGGAGTGCGTTAGTTGCAATTGGTATCGCAATAAAGGATCATAAGATCTACTCCAAAATGTCAGAGCATCTATTCATTATGCATTGGCTGGCTATTGCCAAAAAAAGAAAAATATTTTCGAAGAGCATTGTCAGTGAGCTTCAGTGGCTAATTGATGAGGGGAAGAAAAAAAGCATCAATGCACAACTTAAATTTAAAATAGAATATTTGTACGCCACGTCGAGTGGTGACGTGACAATGCAAAACGACTATTTTAAATTTACTCATACGATTGAAATATTGAGAAATAATGGATGGGAGAGCTTTCTGCTCACTCCAGAGAAGTGGCAAGGACTTCATGAAAGTATTAAGGTCAGAAAAGGTGACTTTATCTTTATGGATGATGCCCGGCTTCAGGAGTGCTTTGGCGTGCAGGGCGAGATTGTCAAACCTTTCTGTATTCGAGTGTACGGCGATGTTGAGTTTGCAAAGTTAACGTTCATCAAACATAACCTGCCGGTTGAATTTGTGAAACACATTTCGAATGAGTTTCATTATTTCAATTTTCTTTCTGTTAAGTAATGCTTAATTGATATAGAGGAAAAATTTCTGTTTGTTCAAAGAGTAGTGATCTACTTGTGAAAGTATCGGATATATACCACGCGCAAAGGATAGCGAATGTTTACTCGAAAGTTAGTGATTACAACCGAATGGATAAGGTTGTCGGATACGTCAGACAATATGTCCATTTCTTTTCGGGGCATTCTTGAGATCGGTGAAAGCACAGTTGTGCCAGATGACAATACACCTCTACTTCGTTTAGAAAATGACATGGCACCTATCGCCGTTGATGCGTTATCATGGGTGAGGGTGCCAGTTGAACGCCATGAAAATGTTATCGTCTATATTTTCTGAATCCGGGCTTATTAATCCATTAATAATATTAATGTCGATTTGTTCTTATTTTGTCCTTCCCGGTGCAAGATGAGATGTCTGGCTGAACAATTTGTTGAGGATCACATCACGGGTGAGAGCATTTGTAGTGCGTGTACATTATAAATAATGCCAAACACCGCCACCGCGAGCAGAAAAAGAGAGGAGATAAAACCGCTGCATCTGGCAAAGCGCGCTGGTATCCAGCGTTTGAAAACCACGATGTAAAAAGACAGCACCGTCACATCAAAAATAACCCACACCAGCGTTAGCGTCAGAATGCTGGTGGTGAAATCTTGCGTAATGGCAATGAACTGGGGGAAAAACGCTACGAAAAACAAAATGTCTTTTGGGTTGGCGACCCCGGTCAGAAATCCGTGGATAAGCCCGCTGTTATCGCGTTTTCGTGCACCCAGTCCGGGGTTTGAGGCCCTGGCCCGCAGGCCGTTAATCGCCATCACTCCGATATACAACGATCCCACAAGACCCAGTACGCCAAGCCATATCGCAGAGATTGAAACCACGCCAGCTAGCATCAGTGCAGCCAGAGCAATCAGTACTAAAGAAGCGCCGTTAGTGCCAATCAGCGTGAGAAAAGCCCGGCGATAGCCGTGCTGCGCCGCGGTGGTGGTAATCAGCGCCACGACAGGACCCGGCGTTAACAACAGGGTTACTACGCTGAGGCTATAGGCAGCCAGTAAAGTGAAATTCATACCTGATTATCCTGATGATATTTTCCACCAGTATTCCGTTTACGTAACGCATTGAAAAACGAATAAAACTGCGCTCTACTGTGAGTAAAACTCAACATAGAAACTCACGATGACGCTACCTCCGTTGTATGCCCTGAGGGCTTTTGAAGCCGCAGCCCGTCTGGGATCGTTCAGCAAAGCCGCTATTCAACTTAACGTGACGCCGGGCGCGGTAAGCCGTCATATTCGCACGCTGGAGGCATGGTTTGGCTGTGAGCTATTTATCCGCAGCGGCCCGCGTATCGAGATAACACCTTCTGGCCAAGGGTTAGCGCAGCAGTTGACGGCTGGGTTTCAGAGTCTGGAACACGCGTGTCAAGCCTTTCGCAGCAGTAGTCATGAGCTACGGCTGAAAGCGCCGTCTACGTTGACAATGCGCTGGCTTCTGGATGTGCTGCGTCTTTTCCGTGAAGCGCATCCGACTCCGGTGATCGAAATTTCCAGCGTCTGGATGGATACCGATTCGGTATCCTTCAGTCGTGAACCGTATGACTGTGCGATCCTGTTAGGGAATGGCCATTTTGGTGACGATACCGACAGCCGGTTGCTGTTTCAGGAGTGGCTTATCCCAGTGTGTTCACCCGCACTGCTGGTGCAGGCGCAGCGCGATCTTTCTGCCTGTGAACTGATTCATCCCTCAGCGGATCGCCGAGACTGGCGTCGGTGGCTGCAACGCACTGGGAAGTTTCCGGCGTTGAATCTTGCGCGAGGCAAAGTGTTCGACACCCTGGAGCAGGGTAGTCTTGCCGCGATGAGTGGTCATGGCGTGTCTGTTGCCGACCTGCTGCTAAGCCTGGCGGCCATTCAGGCAGGGATGTTGGCGTTACCGTTTAAAGATGCTGTGGCGACTGGCGAGGGGTATTACCTTGTCTGGCCAAAGGCTTCAACACGGCTCAGAAATATTGAGCTGCTGTATCGCTGGTTAAAAGAGGCTGCGCCGTGTGCCTCCTCGGCAGATCTAAACTGGCTGGATTAAGCGGTTTATTTTGCTGACTACCCATACTGATAATGGTTCTCATTATTATTGTCGTATTGTGCAGGTAATGGTAATGTTGCTTCAGTTATAAACCGCTAATTCCATTTCCTGTGCAGAAGACAGCATGAACAACACCACCGCCCTGAATGCCTCCGGACGCGTCGCTCGCACTTTCTCCGTAAGCGAGTTTATGGATTTTGGTGAGCGCTACGGGATCGATTACCGCTTTCCCCTGTTGGTACAAAGACCGGATTTGCCGTCTGGCAGCCCTGTTCTGCAAGGTGAAATTGAGGAGATGACTCTCCCCTGCGGGATGTGCGTGACGCACTCCGACGTACAGGTATTGCAACCCTACGAAACCACCTCTCGCCACGACAGTCCTCTGTATATGCTGGTGGTTCTGGAAGGCTGCGTGATCCTGACGCTTAACGGACAGGAGCATGTGGTGCGCTCCGGCATGGCGTTTAGCTCACGCCTGAGTGAGCACCAGACGATGCGTGCCCGTCATCATGCTGATTGTAAACTCCGGACATTATCGCTCGGTTTATATCCCGACGGCGCGTATCGCACGGGGTTGCTTGAATCGTTGATGCGCGAGTGGGAAAGGTGCCAGACGCCGACGCTTATCTGGCAGGTACCGGGGTTTTTACTCAGCGGACTGCAGTACGCGCAGCAGAGTACGATTAGCCATGTTTCTCGTCAGCTGATGCTGGAAGGGCTGATATTACAACTGTTCGGTCATGGTCTCAGCATGTGTCAGGTCGAGAGCGGTAAACGTCTTGCGACGAGCGGTGAGCAGCAGCGGCTGGAGGTCGTTCGCCGACTGCTGGAGGAGAGTCCCGAAAATGACTACACCCTTAATGAACTGGCCCAACGCGCGGCGATGAGCCCCAGCAGCCTGCGCAGTAAGTTCCGTGCAGCCTATGGCTGTTCGGTATTCGACTACCTGCGCGATTGCCGTCTGGAACATGCGCGCGGCTATCTACTGGAAGGATATAGCGTACAGCAGGCGGCCTGGATGTCGGGTTATCAGCACGCCACCAACTTTTCTACCGCTTTTCGTCGCCGTTACGGCTTTTCGCCCGGCGAGTTGCTCAAACCTTGCTAATCCATATTTGCGTTTTACGCACGTGATTTCCTGACAATTTGGCACTGCGCATAGGCAACCTGGCATCCGGCATAGCTATCTCCGTCAGCAAAAAGGTAATAATTCTCACTTACAATTAGACATGCCTTTGGAGATATTCATGTTCGCGAAGACTCGCTTGGCGCTGCTGGTGGGATGGGTGACCGGCAGCGTGGCTTTTCCTCTGCTGGCGCAGGAAACAACAAAAAACGATACGGTGGTTGTCACCTCGCAGATGCAGAGCGGGGCCACGAAGCTTGCCACGCCGGATATTGAAACGCCGCAGTCGGTATCGATCGTTACCCGTGAACAGTTTGAAGAGCAAGGCGCAACCAGCGTGCGCCAGGCTGTCAGCTATACGCCGGGGGTGTACAGCAATCAGATTGGCGCCTCCAACCGCTTCGACTACATCGTGCTGCGTGGCTTTTCTGACGGGAGCCTGGATAACGTCTATCTCGATGGTCTGAAGATGATGGGCGACACCAACTCACACAGCTCGCTGGTGGTTGATCCGTGGTTCCTCGAAGATATCGAAGTCGTACGTGGCCCGGCTTCCGTACTGTATGGCCGTTCCTCCCCGGGCGGTATTGTGGCGCTGACCTCACGCAAGCCGTCGTTTGATGCGGGCGGTGAAGTGAAGCTGTTTGCCGGCAACAATAACCAGCGCGGCGCGGCGTTTGACGTCACCGGGGCGCTGGATGATAACGATCGAGTGGCGGCGCGATTGAGCGGGATGACGCGTTACGCAGACTCGCAGTTTGGTCCATTGAAGGAAGAACGTTACGCGCTGATGCCCAGCCTGACCTGGCGTATCACCGACCAGACGCGTCTGGATCTGATGGCCTATCTGCACCGTGACCCGGAAGGCGGAAGCCACTCCGGTCTGCCGTATGACGGCACCGTGGTTCCGCATTACGGGCAAAAGATCTCCAATACCTTTTACGAAGGCGAGGATGATTATGACAAATACGATCGCCGTGAAAACATGGTGGGCTACAACATTGAGCATATGTTTGATAGCGGTTGGTCGGTGCGGCAAAAGCTGCGCTATCTGCATACCGACGTTGAGCTGAACCAGGTGTATGCGGCGGGCTGGTTGAATGAAACCGAGCTTAATCGCGGCTACTCCGGCTCCGATGAAAAAATGTCGGCGATTACGCTGGATAACCAGCTCGACGGCAGCTTTGATACCTGGCAGGTAAACCACCGTTTGCTGGTGGGGATCGACTATCAGGATCGCAGCAACAATACTACCGGTTACTACGGCGCTTTCCCCCCGATTGACGCCTTTAATCCGGTGTACGGCGCGAAGCCTGATTACATCGACATGTATGCGCGTGAGAAACACAAGCTGCGACAGACGGGTTACTATTTGCAGGATCAGATGTCATGGGATCGCTGGCGTATTACGCTCGGTGGTCGCTACGATCAGGTCAGCGTTTCTAACATTGATAAGATCAAGGATACTCGCAGCGATCTGGATAAAAACAACTTCAGCACCCGCGCCGCGTTGCTCTATTTGTTCGATAACGGCTTTGCGCCGTACGTGAGTTACTCCACTGCCTTTACGCCCACCAGTTTTGCCGATGAGAACGGTAATCTGCTGGACCCGATGAAAGGCAAGCAGTGGGAAGCCGGGCTGAAATATGAGCCGGAAGGACTTAACAGTCAGTTCAGCGCGTCGGTGTTCCGTATCAATCAGACGAATATAGCCACTAAAGAAGAGCCGACCGATCCATACCGCTCGATTGGGGAAATTGAATCTGAAGGGGTGGAGCTGGAGGCAATTAGCCAACTGACGGATAGCTTCCGTTTGCAGGCGGCGTATACCTATACCGACATTCGCTATAAGAAAAGTAGCCCGGAAGAGCAGGGCAAGCGCGCAGTGTACGCCCCGCGTAACCAGGCCAGTGCCTGGCTGAGCTACGATGTAAAAAGTGGTCCGCTGGACGGTCTGACGTTGGGTTCAGGCGTGCGCTACGTTAACGGTATTACCAGCGATCGCCTGAACACTCACACCCTGCCGTCATACACACTGGTGGATATGGTGATTGGTTACGACTTAACGAATATCGGTATTAATGGGTTGAGCGCGCAGCTGAACGTTAACAACCTGACCGACAAGCGCTACGTTGCGGCCTGTAACTCGCTCTCATACTGCTACTTCGGCGCCGAGCGCAGCATTGTCGGCAGTGTGTCCTGGAAATTCTGATGTTTTAGCCGGATGCAGCGCTGGCGCCTTATCCGGCCTGGTGCAGCGTGCAAATTGTATGCCTGATGAGCGCAGCGCATCAGGCATAGTGGATTGCGGTTATTGTGTAAAACCGTTTTGCATACAAATCTGCGCGCTGGTTCTCAGAGTAAAGGCGACTTTGTCTGGGTACTGACTGTAATAGTTATGCTCTTCTTCCAGCCCTTTTGCCTGCGCCAGACGTACCGTTTCCAGCGAGCAGGTACGGTAGATCAGGTCTTTATTCATATTGGTCTGCTTCTCGCGCTGTTTATCTGCGGAAAGCGCCAGCCAGTTTTCGGACAGTGAGTAATCGTAGACCACCCGATTTCCTTTCGCCTGTACGTTCTCAATGGTAATAAATTCGTCGATTTTCAGTCTTGGCTGCCCACGCATTTTTTTCTTATCTTCTGCGGCGGCGTATTGGGCCAGCGCATGAATATCCATACTGGCTATTTTCTGTTTATAAGCATCTACATAGGCGGTAGGTTGCTGATAATGCTGAGCGTAAGCGTTTCTTAATTCCCCGTCACTCATCGTACAACCTGCCAGAAACAGAGGTAATAGCAGTGCCAGTTTTATTTTAGTCATGATGTTATCCCGTTCATTATTTTGATCCCAGTCGCCCATAACAAAATAGAAAAATTATTACGGATGATATTTAAGGTTGTATAAACGAGAGCACGATGGCACAAGTTCAATTGTCTTAAAATGGCAGGACAGACGGGAAACCCTGCCAGAATTGGCAGGGTTAATGGATGAAGAGGATCAGAATTCCATTTTCACCGTGAACTGCACTTCTCGTGGGTCGCCAATCTGATTACCCAGATTATTGGTGGCAATGGATGAAGTGTAATAGGTCTTATCAAACAGGTTTTTCACATTGAGCTGCAATGTGACCGGATACTGCAGCTTCATTTTATAAGCGGCAAAGGCATCGGCGACAAAATAGCCCGGCAGATAATAGTCTGCGCCATTGGTTGCGGAACGGCGGCTCACCCCATGACCCCCACCGCCAATCGTCAGGATATTGCCCATAAAGGCATTCTGAATATCGTAGGTGAGGAATAATGAGCCGGTATGCTTCGGTACATTAGGCAGCGACTTACCTTTGTAATCAGGATCTTCCGTCACTTTCGCGGCGGTATAACCGTAACTGGCGATGATATTGGTGTTGGTGGTCAACGAACCGGCGACATCCACTTCCACACCTTGTGAACGCACGCGACCCGCAGTTTTCGCCACAGTTTCGCCATTGATCATTTCGTTGTACAGCACATTGCGTTTATCAATATCAAACAGGGCAATATTGGCGGTGATACCGTCAAAGATATCGAATTTTGCCCCCACTTCATAAGCCGTTGAGGTTTCAGGTGGCAATTCGCCAATATAACTGGCGATAGAATATTGCGGCATGAAGGATCGCGACACGTTACCGAACAGCGATACCGACGGCGTCAGTTTGTACACCATACCGAATTTGGGCACCCACTGTTGGTCGGTACTGTCGGTGTTGACGTTGAACGGACGGCCTTTGCCAGCGTATTCGGTGTAGTACTGATAACGCATCCCGGCGACGGCGATCCATTTATCGGTCAGGTACAGCGCGTCCTGCACATACGCAGAATAGCTCTCTTGTTGAATAGTCTGATCGCTATCAGCGGCAGAAACGTTAGTACATTTACCCAACGTACCGTAGACAGGATTATAAATATTGAACCCTTTTACGTTCTTGCAGCGGATCATGTCGGTGCGTAGCAGATCGTAGTTCTCATAAGAGATGCCGGTGAGGATCTCGTTATAAAAGCCAGCGATATCGACGTTGCCCTGTAAATCGGCACGTGTGGCGTGCATGCGCTGGGTGGAACCTTGAGTGGCATCAACACGGCGGGTCAGATTTCCGCTTGCAGAATCATAAGCCATCACGCGAGCCTGATTATCGCTGTATTTATCCTGACTAAAGCTGTAGTCGAATTTCGCTGTCCATTCGCTGTTGAAACGGTATTCGGCATTCAGCTGCGCCAGATCCGATTCGCCATCGGTGATATTAAACGGCTCATCAAAACGGGTTTTGCGATCCACATTCACCGCGTGTTTGGTGTTGAGATCGAAAATGGTGCCGCGATCGAACGGGGCTTTATAGTCGCGATGTGAATAGAGCACGTTGACGGTGGCCTTGTCGCCAAACCAGGTAAGGGACGGGGAGATGAAGCTGCTCTGATAGGTGCCGAAGTTACGCCAGTAATCCTCATGCTGATATTCGCCAATCAGGCGATAGGCTAACTGAGTGCCTTCAATCGGCCCGGTCACGTCAAACTGCCCTGTGCCGCCGCCAAAGCTGCTGGAGGTTACTGAAATCGACCCGCCAAACTGCGTTTCCGGACGTTTGGTGACGACATTAATCAGGCCGCCGGGATCGAGAATCCCATACAGGGTTGAGGCCGGGCCTTTCAGCACCTCCACGCGTGAGGTGGCGGCGTTAAAGCTGCGCGGCAACACGGTTTTCAGACCATTGGTCATCACCGAGCCGTCACGGTTTGCGCCGAAGCCACGGCGGACAAACGCATCCTGTGTGCCACCTAATGTGTTGGTTTGCACGACGTTACTAACGTTATACAGCGCTTCGTCCAGCGTCGTGACATGCTGATCTTCCAGAACTTTATCGCTGACAGTGTTCACCACTTGTGGGATATCCAACAATGGCATGGATGTCAGCGTCGCGGTGGACGAACTCAGCGGTTGATAACCCGATGTTACGGCCTGATCGGCAGACGATGCATCTGCCCGAACGGTGATGGTATCTTCTCCTTTAGGCGGAGTCGTCTCTTTCTCCGCTGCAAATACCGCAGGTGTTGTTGTCATGCCCAGAAAGAGAGCAGAGCACAATGCCCGCCCTTTCATCCCCGAAAAGTAAGTCGTTAACTCAGCCATTATTTTATTTATTCCGCAAAAGACCCTGCCAAAAATGGGCAGGGAAACAAGTTGATTCAATTCATTGCCCGGCTTGCCAGCCCTGCATTTATCCATCTGTAAGCCAGCGTTACTGGCGTCAGACGTGTAATTGAGAATCATTCAATCATGGGTGTTTGTAGTAGTAAACGTAAAAATGAAAAAGAAACTACAAGCGATTTGACGCAATTTAACCGTCGTTTTTTTAAGGGTATTTAATTTTCAATGTATTGAAAAAGAATGGTTTTTATTGATTTTTTAGCGTTTTTTATTTGTGCTTTAGTTGTTGGCGACAGGTGATGTAACTACAGGGTGTAATTGCTTGACTACTACAGTGCAAGCCAGCAAGATCACAAAGAGAATGAGTTTTATTTTTATTTAGAGAGTTACGCATGCAGGCTTTGCCATGCGGCGGCGCAGGAGTGAACATGCCACAGCATGTGGAAAATACCGCCCACAGAACGGGCATTGAACTACAACAGCTTTCTGCGGGTTATCGCCATAACACCATTGTCCACGATATCTGTCTCACTATTCCGCAAGGCAAAATGACGGTACTGGTGGGGGCGAACGGCTCGGGTAAATCAACGTTGTTAAGCACTATCGCCCGTATGTTGAAACCGCACGGCGGCAGCGTATTGCTGGATGGCAAAGCCATTTATCAACAGCCTACCAAAGCGGTTTCACGCCAGCTCGGCATCCTGCCGCAATCCCCATTGGTGCCCGAAGGACTTACCGTTTTCGAACTGGTATCGCGTGGGCGTTTTCCCTGGCAGAACATGCTTTCGCAATGGACGGACGATGACGAACGCGCCGTGGAGCAGGCACTCCAGTTAACCGGAACTGCTGATTTTGCGCATTTGCCGGTAGAGAGCCTTTCCGGTGGGCAACGTCAGCGCTGCTGGATTGCGATGGCGCTGGCACAGCAAACGCCGGTCATCTTGTTGGATGAGCCGACTACGTTTCTCGATCTGCGCTATCAGGTGGAGATCCTCGAACTGTTGCATTCACTGACTCGCCATCATGGCCGTACTGTGGTTGTGGTCCTGCATGACCTGAATTTTGCCGTGAATTACGGGGACATGCTGGTGTTCCTCAAACAGGGGACGTTGCAGGGCGTCGTGCATGATGGCGAAAACTGCACGCCCGAGTTGATTAAGCACGTGTTTGACGTCGACGTGCAGATGTCGGTGAATCCTCTCACCGGCAAACCGTTCTTTATGCCGTTCCGCGCGCCGGGCGGGCAAGAGCAATGACGGTCATGGCAAGCACACTGGCTCGTCGCCGTGGCCGGATTATGCTGGCGTTCCCCGTGTTAACGCTGCTGTTGTGTGTTCTGGCAGTGGTGCATCTGGGTGTGGGCGCACGCACTATCAGCCCGCAGACCGTCGTGCAGGCGCTGTTCCACTTTGACGCGAAAAATTTCGACCACCGGATTATTGTCTCCTTACGTCTACTGCGCATGACGGCGGCGATGCTGGTCGGCGCGGCGTTAGGTGTTGCGGGGGTTCTGTTGCAGGCGTTGATTCGTAATCCGCTGGGAGAACCGCATATTCTGGGGCTGAATGCCGGTGCGGCGTTTGTCGTTGTGTTGTGCACCGCGCTTGGCGTGACGGGGGTAAGCCAGCCATTGCTGGCGGCAGGCGGTGCTGCGGCACTCTTTTCGTTGGTGATGGCGCTTGCATCTGCCGGGCGCGGTGGCTTAACGCCGCTGAAGGTCACGCTGTGCGGCGTGGCGCTGTCGGCTATGGTGTCATCGCTTACTGCGGCCATCCTGATTCTGGATGAACAAACCCTGTTGGCAATGCGCACCTGGCTGGTGGGTGATCTCGCGGGTCTGCGTTGGGAAAGTGTCAAAAGTGCCGTTCCCCCGTCGCTTGCCGGTATGGTGCTGGCGATCGCTATCGCGCCGGGCCTGAATATTCTGGCTCTCGGCGACCGTATGGCCTGTGGGTTAGGGGTGAACATTCTGCGCATACGCTTGCTGGCGATGATCGCCATTGCGCTGTTGTGCGGTGCGGCAGTTTCTGTCGTGGGGCCGCTGGGATTTATCGGCCTGTTAGTGCCTAACGTTACCCGCCGTCTGGTAACAAAAGATATTCGTCAGATGCTACCGACGTCGGCATTGCTGGGCGCGGCGCTGCTGCTGCTGGCGGATATTGCCGCCCGCACGGTGCTGGCTCCGCAGGAGCTGGCTACAGGGATCATGACCGCCCTGGTGGGCGCACCGGCGTTTATTTTCATTGCGTCGAGGTTTTTGAAATGAACGATATGCTGCAACGTGCAGGGCTTCGTGCATGGCGGGTGGGTGGATTTTCTCGTGTCATTCGTCCCAAAACCGTGCTGTACAGCCTCAGCCTGACGGTGCTGGCAATCGCATTACTGCTGTTTGGCGTGATGCAGGGGTCGCTCCCGGTTCCGGCTTCCGCTATCGGACGGGCGGTGTTTGACCCTCAGGCGTTGACGGCTCAGCAACAGTATGTCGTTTGGGATGTACGACTGCCTCGACTGCTGATGGCGCTTCTGTGCGGGGCGATGCTCGGATTGGCAGGGGCGGCGATGCAATCTATCACCCGCAACGGGTTGGCCGATCCCGGGCTCATCGGTGTCAAAGAAGGGAGTTGCGTGGTGGTACTGGCCCTGGTGCTGCTTTTCCCGTCAGCAAGTCTGGTTTGGCGGCCCCTGGTGGGAATGGCCGGCGGCGCACTGGTCGCCACACTGGTGATGCTGCTGGCCCGTGATTTCTCCCGGCCTCGCTTTGTGTTGATAGGCATTGGCGTGTCGTGGTTCTTTGCCGCGGGAATGGGCGTATTTATGACCACCGCCGATGTCCGTGACGTACAGACTGCACTGGTCTGGCTGGCGGGGAGCCTTCATGCCGCCACCTGGCCACTGCTGCTGGTGGCACTGGTCTGGACGTTGCCTGCGGCCATCATCTTATTTGCCACGGCGCGCGCTTCGGATGTGGCGCTACTTGGCAATGCGACGGCAACGGGGCTAGGAGTCCATTTACCCCGACTGGCGTTGTTGCGTTTTCTCGCGCCGGTTGTACTCACCGCCGCCAGTGTTGCCTGCGTGGGCAGCCTCGGTTTTGTCGGGTTGATGGCGCCACACATGGCACGATTCTGGCTGCGTGGCGGACAAACAGCGCTGCTGTGGGGAAGTGCGTTGATCGGTGCGTTGCTGGTGCTGGTCACCGATACCGTGGGTCGTCTGGCGTTTGCACCACTGCAAATCCCCGCCGGGATCGTCATTGCCCTGGTCGGTGGACCGTTCTTTTTGCTGTTGCTCTGGCGTCGCCGGGATCGTTTGTAATTGTTAAGAGGGTATATGCGTTTAATCTTTTCATTGCTGCTGCTGGTCGGCTGCACCGTCCAGGCGGCGGAGCCTGTTCAGTCATTTACTGACGATCTCGGGCGAGTGGTGAACGTGCCGCTGCATCCGCAGCGTATTGTGTCATTGCACGATCTCGACATCACTATTCCGCTGATCGAACTTGGCGTGCCTCCGGTGGCCAGTCATGGCCGAACGCGCCCGGATGGCAGCCATTTTTTACGCTCCGGCGTGCTGCTGACCGGCGTGGATTTTGATAATTCGAACATGACGTATATCGGTACGGCAGACATTGATATTGAAGCCATTGTGGCGGCAAAACCGGATTTAATTATCACCGAACCCAGCCGTAACACGCCGATTGAGCAACTGGAAAAAATAGCGCCGACGGTCAGCATCGATCATCTTGATGGCGGTGCGCCGGAAATCTACCGCAAGCTGGCGCAGCTTACCGGTACGCAGAACCGGCTGGCATTGCTGGAACGGCGCTACCGTGAAGAAATAGCCCAGCTCAAGCGGACGGTCGATACGCAGCACATCTCTGTGGCGGTAATACAGGCCAATCAGGGCAAAATCAATGCGTTGCACACCTATCATTCCCTGGGGCGAGTTTTACGCGATGCTGGTTTCACTTTCCCGAAGATTATCGACAGTATTCCGCCGGGTGGGCGCATTGATGTCAGTGCGGAACGTCTGCCTGAACTGGATGCCGATTTTGTCTTCGCGACCTGGCGTGGCGATACCGGCGGTAAACCGCAGGATGAAATCGCGGCGATGGATGCGGTGATGCCTGGCTGGTGTGAGTTCCTGACCGCCTGCCAGCGCGGACATTACGTTTTACTCTCCCGTGAAGAGGCGATATCTAATTCCTATGCCTCGCTCAGTCTGATGGTGGCGCAGGTGCAAACGCACATCGCCGGACGATGGCTACCGGAGGCTAAATAACCATGCTGACGGCGAAAAAAGCCAAAAACCGTATTGATGTCTATGGTGACCGTTTTCGCGCCCGGGCGCATTTACTCTCGCCACGTATGCAGGCCGTGGCGCGTTATATCAACGAAAACCGCGAAGTGGTGCTGGAGTTTACAGCGATAGAAATCGCTGCCGCCACGCAAACATCTGACGCGACGGTGGTCAGGGCAATTCAGGCGCTGGGGTTTGCCGGGTTGCGCGATTTAAAGCAGACCATTGAACACTGGTTTGGCCCTGGCGTGACCTCAGAAGAGAAGATGACCACCACGGTGAATACGCTCTCTTGCGATGTTAATTCCAGTATTGATTTTGTCTTGCAGGGGCATCAGCGTACCTGTGAAGCGCTTTCTACACCGCAAAACCGCTATGCAATTGCCCAGGCGGTGGCATTACTGGTAGAAGCCCGTCAGGTGGGAATTTTTGGTATTGGCGCATCCGGCGTATTGGCGGATTATACCGTTCGTCTGCTCAGCCGTATTGGCCTGCCTGCGGTAGCATTTAATCGCACCGGGATTAACCTCGCGGAGCAACTGATTGCATTGCAGCGTGGAGATGTGCTGATCATGATGGCGCAGAAATCTCCGCACCGGGAAGGGCTGACGACCATTCGCGAGGCCAGGCGGTTGGGGGTCCCGGTTATTTTACTGACGAACGCGCTGGACTCCCGTTTTAGTAAAGAAGCGGATGTGGTGATTAACGTGCCTCGCGGCGGCGAGAATGGGAAAATGCCGCTCCACGGTACGGTGCTGGTGTGTCTGGAAATGATTGTGCTGTCTGTCGCTTCCACTGCGCCGCAGCGATCAATTAAATCCGTGAAGCGGATTAACGAACTGTATCGGGGCATTGGTAAATCCGGGGCGAAGAAATAAACCGGTGATATCCGCTGTGTAGGCCGGGTAGGGTGTTGTCGCCACCCGGCATAAATGAAGACAGTTCAAACCATTAATGGCCGATCATTCTGGCCTTCGGGATCAACTGGAAATACATATGATCCGGCACCGGCGTCTGCCAGACGTTGGCGTACACCGCATAACCTACGGCGGCAAACAGAATACCAAGCACCAGTAGCGCCATGGCAACACCTGACATCGTCCTCTGACGCCATAACGATTTACCACCGTTGCCTTGTGCGCCAGGCGGAGTCTGCAGTGAAAAGCTCAGCGTTGAGGCTACCGGGCAGGATTCAACGCAGGTCATGCAGCCAGTGCATTCCACGGTACGCACCTTAATCAGTCTGTCGACCGGGATATTCGACGGGCAGTTTTTCGCGCATTTTCCGCAGTCGATGCAACTGTCTGCGTTACGGCGGATTTTAAACGGCGAGAATAGCGAGAACAGGCCGAGCAGCGCGCCATAAGGGCACAGATAGCGGCACCAGGCATTGCGAATAAACAGGCTCAGGACGTTGATAACGACAACAAAGATGAGCGTAGCGGGGCCAATATGGCGAAAGAAATCGAGCATCTTCACGTCGATAATCATGCCATAGGCCGACATTAGAAAATACTGAATCCCCTGTGCAGGCATCGACAGGGCAATATATAAAAAGAAACTCAGCAACAGATACTTCAGACTGAGCAGCGGGATATCCAGCCAGCGCGGCAGCGTGAAGTTGCGACCAAAGACTTTTTTCCCCAGATTGCCGAGCAGTTCGGACAGTGTGCCCACCGGACATAACCACGAACAGAAGGCTTTTTTTAACAACAGACTAATCAGGATAAACGCAACTAACAGTAGCATGGAGGCGGCATGGATGGGAGGAAGAAAACCAGTTTCCAGCGTATAGCGGATATTCATCAAACCCGCGATCGGTAGCCATCCCTCAATACCACCAGGCCTTGGAATATAGACGCTGGTGCCGGCGGTTTCGAAATAGCGGACCCAGTAATAGAACGTTACGCCAATATAAATATTAATAGTCAGCAGGAGAAACTGGGTGGCTTTTCGCCAGCTGCTGGCATTGCGCCAGTCATTCCACGGCAGTTTGCCTCCGATCGTGCCAGGACGGCGCTGCCAGCGCGTTCTCTTCTTCCCATTCATGATTTTATACTATCCCTCATATTTCCCCTTCTGCATTCAGAAGGCGTTATCACCGGGATATGCTAGCGCCATTTAGATTTGGTGTATTTGATTTGCATCTTATTACGTGGCTGTTATTTTCATCATGCAAATATACTTGAATAAAAATAACAGCTCGATATTTATCGCAAGCCAGATAAATACCCTGAACGGGGTATTTATTTCTCTGCAAGGCAATGGTTATTCCTGATAAATCTCAACGCGGTCGCGACCATTACTTTTTGCCAGATAAAGTGCGCGATCGGCTTTATCAACCAGCTGTTTGTAGTCGGGATGATAATCATATTCGGCAATACCGATACTGACGGTAATAGAAAACGTTTCTGTCGCAGAGGCTGCCATGCGCATCCCTGCAATTTTCATGCGCAGCGTTTCCAGAATAATACTGGCCTGCGATTCATCTGACTCGACGAGCAGAATCATAAATTCTTCACCACCGTAGCGGAACACGTAATCGCTGCTACGGATATGATCATGAATGACCGCTGCGACATTTTTGAGCGTCAGATCGCCGGTATTATGCCCGAAGTTATCGTTAATTTGCTTGAAGTAGTCGATATCCAGCATCGCCAGGCTAAAAGGCTTACGCGCATGTAACGCTAGCGAGATTTCACGTCGCATGATGGTCGGAATAAAGCGGCGATTAAGCAACTGGGTCAACGAATCTTTACCATTTTCCTGCTTAACCAGCGCCTCAAACATTGAAGCGAGCAGGAAATGGATTTTTGCCGACAGCTGGCGAACATCCTGTAATAAGCTCATCCGCTCGGGTTCTGTCGGCTGATGCTGAGGTGACAGGGTTGTCGTCAGACGGGTGTCGATCTCTGCAATCAGTGATTCCATTTCTTTGAGCAAATTGCTGTTGCCAAGAATATGTTTTCCCTTATGTGAGAACCACATACCAAAATCAGAGTTCGCAAGAAACACCATTTCACCGAAAGGCATTCCGGTGGCAATGTTATAGATAAACTGGTTTTCCCAGTCGGTAAACGAACGGATTTGCCGTTCGCGCTCGACGTTAACGTCATCGTAAATAGTCTGCAGACGATACTGTTCCTGTGTATGCAGGGAGTTTTGGTAGCTTGGGGAATAGGAGACGGTCATGGCCTCCAGTGCAGTATCCATTGCCAGACTGCTAAAACAGATAGCCCTGCTCAGCAGGGAAGACGAGTCGTCAGCTTTGGTTTTCAACACCCGATACAGCTCATCTTTGAGCTTACGCGCACCGCGGTTCACCAGATCGATGGGCAGACCGATACGGGCATGCACTACGCCAATTTTGCGTTGTTTGGCCAGCAACTGTGAGAGATCTTCGTGCGCGCTGCCGAGCACGCTGCGTAACCAGTCAAACATACTGCCGCTGAGGCGGGTACTGACCTGTTCCGTATTGAGGAACAATGCACTTTGGGCATGGGAGAGCATATAGTCATAAAAAACGGTCACTAAATGGTGGATCTCTTCATCGCTTAACGATGTGAGGAGCGTGTGAACGTCAGGCGATGTTTGTCGTATCAGTGCCTGCCATTCTGTAAGGAGTAATGTGTCGTTTTCCGGTTCAATCTGTTCCATCTCGCTGCCACTCAACGTGCGATTAAAAATTCTGGCAGTATTACGGACAATTACCTCACGATGGTCAAGTTAAACTCTCTTATCGATGGCTAATACCCTCATAAATAAGCCTGAGCGCGAAGACACCTATTATTGCGCCAATGACTCGGCTGGCAACGCGTTGGATGCGGCCATATGCACGGCGTACAGCGGGTAACGAAAATGCCTGGCTGAGAAAAATACGCCAGATAACGGAAGACAATACAATACCTGCCCAGGCCATCAGCCTGGCCCACGTAGGTGTGTCTGCGCTTAAGGTGACCGAGAAGATACTAATAAAAAACAGTACGGTTTGCGGGTTCGATAAATCCGTTAGTAATCCTCGGCGGAAAAATACATACCAGGGGGCGGAAATCGGCTGCTGTAGCGTGGGCATTTGCGGCGTGGCCTGATGGCGGATGCTGTTCCAGGCAAACCACAGCAGATAGGCGCCGCCGACAATCTTAATCAATGAAAATATCTCTTCACACTGGGTGATTAGCGTTGCCATACCAAAAAGCCCAAGGCCGGAGTAAAACGCATCACCTAAGGCGACCCCCAGACCGGTCATCACACCTGCGCGTCGTCCGGATGCCAGGCTAGTTTGTACCACTACGAACAGATTTGCGCCGGGGTTAAAAAAGGTTAAAACAAACAGGCTGACGGTGAGTGCAACGGCGTGCAAAGGTTCCATAGACAACATTTCCATTAGTAGGCGCTTGAGTGACAGTTAACACTATAATTTTAGTGTGTCTATCATTCTGCGTATTCACTCACACTGCGCGTTGAAAACGCAGCGCCACTGCGTTTTGCGTAATTAACGATTCGCAAAATCTCTTTATATTTCCGCCTACTCTGGATCTTTTTGTCAGCCTGAACTACTTATTAATCATCCTTGACTCGCATGTCGAATGTTCAGGGGGCGATGATGGCATATATAACAAAATCTGGAGTTTTTATATGAAAACTGGAATTAAAGTACTTATTGGTGCGTTAGCTTTTGTCGTGACCAACGCATATGCCGCGGAGTTTATGACAAAGCTTGAGTTTGAAAAGGTTGAGTCGCAGTACACAAAAATAGGTGATATCTCAACGAGTAATGAAGTTTCTGTCGCAGATGCCAAAGAAGAACTGCTGAAGAAAGCCGAAGAGAAAGGTGCCGATGTTGTGGTATTAACTTCCGGTCAAACGGATAATAAAATCCATGGCACAGCCAATATCTACAAGAAAAAATAATACGCTGCTGTAAAAATCACGATTCCCGTCGGTCATTGTACCGGCGGGTTTTCTTTTAATCGGCGCCAGAACGTGGTTCTGCTAATTCCGAGATAGCGTGCCGCCGCGGTTTTATCACCATTGAATTGTGCCAACACCTGCTGCGGCGTCAGCAATGATGATGATTGTGGTGAGTCTGCAACAATGGCCAGTTCTGGTAATAGCTGTTGTAAAAAATCCACATTCAGCTCCGGCTGCGGCTCGACGCTTAAAAATAGCGCCAGGCGCTCCATCATATTACGCAGTTCGCGGATATTCCCCGGCCAGCCATAATTCAGTAACGTCGGCTGACTTAAACTCAGCCCCTTGCGTACTGGCTCAGAAAACGGCACATCCAGTTCTGCCAGCGACTGTTTTAAAAAACCTTCCGCCAGCGGCAGGATATCGGGCAACCGCTCGCGTAGCGGCGGCAGCTTGAGGCGTAAAATGCTCAGGCGATAAAACAGATCGGTACGAAACTCCCCCTGTTTCATCTCCTGCTCCAGATTACAGTGTGTGGCGCTAATCACCCGGACATCGACCGGAATAGGCTGATGCCCACCGACTCGGGTGACCTCTTTTTCTTCCAGTACGCGCAGCAGCCGGGTTTGTAACGGCAGCGGCATCTCGCCTATCTCATCAAGAAAAAGGGTTCCGCCATGAGCAATTTCAAACAGGCCCGCGCGTCCTCCCCGACGAGAGCCGGTAAAGGCGCCATCTTCATAGCCGAACAGCTCCGCTTCCAGCAATGATTCGGTGATTGCTCCGCAGTTGACGGCAACAAACGGCGGCGAGGGTTTACCGCGCCGATTCTCCTGACGAGTGAAAAACTCACGGTGAATGGCCTGTGCCGCCAACTCTTTGCCCGTACCGGTTTCACCCTGAATTAGCACCGGCGCACGCGAGCGGGCGTAGAGCATAATGGTGTGTCGCACCTGTTCCATCTGCGCAGAGTGACCGCGCATATCACCGAGCGCGTAGCGGGTGCGCAACGTATCGCCAGAAGCATACTGACCGTTTCTACGCAGCGTCAGGCGGGTCATATCAAGCGCATCGACAAATGCCTGGCGCACGGTGGCCGCCGAATAGATAAAGATGCCGGTCATACCTGCTTCTTCTGCCAGATCGGTAATCAATCCCGCACCAACTACCGCCTGCGTGCCGCCGGCCTTCAGCTCGTTGATTTGCCCGCGGGCATCTTCCTCGGTGATATAGCTGCGCTGTTCAAGCTGCAAATTAAAGGTTTTTTGAAAGGCGAGAAGCGCAGGAATGGCTTCCTGATAGGTAATGACGCCAATCGACGAGGTGAGCTTTCCTGCTTTTGCCAGCGCCTGTAGCACGTCAAATCCGCTGGGTTTAATCAGGATCACCGGGATCGATAAACGGCTTTTCAGATACGCCCCGTTGGAGCCAGCCGCAATAATGGCATCACAACGCTCGGTGGCCAGCTTCTTGCGGATATACGCCACCGCTTTTTCGAAACCAAGCTGAATGGGGGTGATGGTCGCCAGGTGGTCGAACTCCAGGCTGATGTCGCGAAACAGTTCGAACAGACGCGTGACCGAAACCGTCCAGATAACCGGTTTGTCGTCGTTCACCCGCGGTGGAAGATGCGTATCAGCCATAACCAACCCAAAAAGTAAGGAACTGAGTATTAGGGTTTAGTTGTGTTTCATAAATGTTGCAATGAAACGTGAAGGAACGTTTCATGAAACGATAGCTGACACGCTTTTGTGCATCAAAGATACAGTAATTTATATTAAAATATTGTTTTTTAAGGGAAATGTATAAATTAATTAAAAATTAAGGTCTTTGGCATACCCCTTGCTTTAAGTAAATCAATGAATGCTAACAAGTTGATAACAAGAGGACGGGATATGTCTCTACACTCCCCAGGGCTGGCGTTTCGCGCCGCGCTCAGCAAAGAAAATCCATTACAAATCGTGGGCACCATCAACGCCAATCACGCTCTGCTGGCCCAACGTGCCGGGTATCAGGCGATTTATCTCTCCGGCGGCGGCGTCGCTGCGGGGTCACTGGGGCTGCCGGATCTTGGTATTTCAACCCTTGATGATGTGCTGACTGATATTCGTCGCATTACGGATGTTTGCCCGCTGCCCTTGCTGGTGGATGCGGATATCGGGTTTGGATCGTCAGCCTTCAACGTGGCGCGTACCGTGAAGTCGATTTCCAAAGCGGGTGCTGCAGCGCTGCATATTGAAGATCAGATCGGCGCTAAGCGCTGCGGCCATCGCCCGAACAAAGCGATCGTCTCTAAAGAAGAGATGGTCGACAGGATCCGCGCCGCGGTGGATGCACGTACCGATCCCAACTTTGTCATCATGGCGCGGACCGATGCGCTGGCGGTGGAAGGGTTAGAGGCAGCCATCGATCGTGCCCAGGCGTACGTCGAAGCAGGCGCGGACATGCTGTTTCCGGAAGCCATCACCGAGCTTGCGATGTACCGCCAGTTTGCCGACGCGGTGCAGGTGCCGATCCTTGCCAACATTACCGAATTTGGCGCTACGCCGCTGTTCACCACCGATGAACTGCGCAGTGCAAACGTCGCGATGGCGCTGTATCCGCTGTCGGCTTTCCGCGCTATGAACCGCGCTGCGGAAAAGGTTTACAACGTGCTGCGTCAGGAAGGAACGCAAAAGAGCGTGATCGACATTATGCAGACGCGTAACGAGCTGTACGAAAGCATCAATTACTATCAGTTCGAAGAGAAACTCGACGCGTTGTATAGCAAAAAGTAACCGTCGTAGGCCGGATAAGGCACAGCCGCCATCCGGCAATAAATTTGTACCCTACATATTATAAAAATGACGAGGACAACATGAGCGACACAACGATCCTGCAAAATAGTACCCATGTCATTAAACCTAAAAAATCGGTTGCGCTGTCAGGCGTTGCCGCCGGAAATACCGCGCTGTGTACCGTAGGCAAAAGCGGTAACGACCTGCACTATCGCGGCTACGATATTCTCGACCTGGCGCAGCAGTGCGAATTTGAAGAAGTCGCGCATCTGCTGATCCACGGGAAATTACCCACCCGCGATGAACTCTCCGCCTATAAAAGCAAACTCAAAGCGCTGCGCGGACTGCCCGCTAACGTACGCACCGTGCTGGAAGCTTTGCCTGCCGCCTCGCATCCGATGGATGTGATGCGCACCGGCGTCTCCGCGCTGGGCTGTACGCTGCCGGAAAAAGAAGGTCATACCGTCTCCGGCGCGCGCGATATTGCCGACAAGCTACTGGCATCGCTCAGTTCAATCCTTTTGTACTGGTATCACTACAGCCATAACGGCGAGCGTATTCAGCCGGAAACTGACGATGATTCCATTGGCGGTCACTTCCTGCACCTGCTGCATGGCGAAAAGCCTTCGCGAAGCTGGGAAAAAGCGATGCATATTTCGCTGGTGCTGTACGCCGAGCACGAATTTAACGCCTCCACCTTTACCGGCCGCGTGATTGCCGGGACCGGTTCCGATATGTATTCCGCGATTATCGGCGCGATTGGCGCACTGCGTGGACCGAAACACGGCGGAGCGAATGAAGTGTCGCTGGAGATCCAACAGCGCTACGAAACGCCGGACGAAGCCGAAGCGGATATCCGTAAACGCGTGGAAAACAAAGAAGTGGTGATTGGCTTTGGTCATCCGGTTTACACCATCGCTGATCCGCGCCATCAGGTGATCAAGCGCGTGGCGAAACAGCTTTCTCAGGAAGGTGGTTCGCTGAAAATGTACAACATCGCTGACCGTCTGGAAGACGTAATGTGGGAAACAAAAAAGATGTTCCCCAACCTCGACTGGTTCTCGGCGGTCTCTTACAACATGATGGGCGTTCCCACCGAAATGTTCACCCCGCTGTTTGTCATCGCCCGCGTCACCGGCTGGGCGGCGCACATTATCGAACAGCGTCAGGACAACAAAATTATCCGTCCTTCCGCCAACTATACCGGCCCGGAAGATCGCGAATTTGTCCCGATTGAAAAACGTTGCTAATTCAAAAACCTCTAAAGATAAAAAACAGGAAATGTACCCTATGTCCGCACATATTTCGAACGTCCGCCCCGAATTTGACCGTGAAATCGTTGATATCGTTGATTACGTCATGAACTACGAGATCACCTCGAAGGTGGCGTATGACACTGCGCATTATTGCCTGCTTGATACCTTAGGCTGCGGCCTCGAAGCGCTGGAATATCCGGCCTGTAAAAAACTGCTGGGGCCGGTCGTCCCAGGTACAGTGGTACCGAACGGCGTGCGCGTACCTGGCACCCAGTTCCAGCTCGACCCGGTGCAGGCGGCGTTTAACATCGGTGCGATGATCCGCTGGCTGGACTTCAACGATACCTGGCTTGCCGCTGAGTGGGGTCATCCTTCTGATAACCTCGGCGGTATTCTGGCCACGGCTGACTGGCTGTCGCGTAATGCGGTGGCGGTGGGGAAAGCGCCGTTGACCATGAAAACGGTGCTGACCGGGATGATCAAAGCTCATGAGATTCAGGGCTGTATCGCGCTGGAAAACTCGTTTAACCGTGTTGGTCTCGATCACGTCCTGCTGGTAAAAGTGGCCTCCACGGCGGTAGTAGCTGAGATGCTTGGCCTGAACCGGGATGAAATTCTCAACGCCGTGTCGCTGGCGTGGGTCGACGGCCAGTCGCTGCGTACTTATCGCCATGCGCCAAATACCGGCACGCGTAAATCCTGGGCCGCAGGCGATGCGACCTCGCGCGCGGTACGTCTGGCATTGATGGCGAAAACCGGTGAGATGGGGTATCCGTCTGCGCTGACGGCGAAAACCTGGGGCTTTTACGACGTCTCTTTCAAAGGCGAATCGTTCCGCTTCCAGCGCCCGTACGGCTCTTATGTGATGGAAAACGTGCTGTTTAAAATCTCCTTCCCGGCCGAGTTCCACTCGCAGACCGCGGTAGAAGCGGCCATGACTCTGTACGAGCGGTTACAGGCCGCAGGTAAGACCGCTGCCGATATCGAAAAAGTGACCATTCGTACGCACGAAGCCTGTATCCGCATCATCGATAAAAAAGGCCCGCTGAATAACCCGGCGGACAGGGATCACTGTATCCAGTATATGGTGGCCATTCCGCTGCTGTTCGGGCGCTTAACGGCGGCAGATTACGAAGACGGCGTGGCGCAGGACAAACGCATTGACGAACTGCGCGAGAAGATCAACTGCTTCGAAGATCCGGCCTTTACCGCCGATTACCACGACCCTGAAAAACGCGCCATCGCCAACGCCATCACTCTGGAATTCACCGACGGCTCACGCTTTGAAGAAGTGGTAGTGGAATACCCAATCGGCCATGCGCGTCGTCGTACTGACGGCATGCCGAAGCTGGTCGAGAAGTTCAAAATCAACCTGGCGCGTCAGTTCCCGACCCGTCAGCAGCAGCGCATCCTGGATGTCTCCCTGGACAGAACTCGCCTGGAGCAGATGCCGGTCAATGAGTATATGGATCTCTTCATTATTTAAACCAGCGTGCAGCAAGGCGTAAGTTCAACAGGAGAGCATTATGTCTTATAGCGAGTTTTATCAACGTTCTATAACGCAACCGGAGTCGTTCTGGGCCGAGCAGGCCCAGCGTATTGACTGGCAGCAGCCGTATACGCAGGTACTGGACCACAGCAACCCGCCGTTTGCCCGCTGGTTTTGCGGCGGCACGACCAATCTGTGCCATAACGCCATCGACCGCTGGCTGGAGAAACAGCCTGACGCGCTGGCGCTGATTGCTGTGTCATCAGAAACTGAAGAAGAACGCACGTTTACCTTTCGTCAGTTGTATGACGAAGTGAACGTCGCGGCGGCGATGCTATTGTCGCTGGGCGTACAGCGTGGCGATCGGGTGCTGGTGTATATGCCGATGATCGCCGAGGCGCACATTACGCTGCTGGCCTGCGCACGCATTGGGGCAATTCATTCGGTGGTGTTCGGTGGTTTCGCCTCGCACAGCGTGGCGGCGCGCATCGACGACGCCAGACCGGTGGTTATCGTCTCGGCGGATGCCGGGGCGCGCGGGGGCAAGATCCTGCCGTATAAAAAGCTGCTCGATGATGCGATCGAACAGGCGCAGCACCGACCGCGTCATGTGGTGCTGGTCGACCGCGGTCTGGCGAAAATGGCGCGGGTCGAGGGGCGAGACCTCGACTTTGCCGCCCTGCGCCAACAGCATCTCGGCGCGAGGGTACCAGTTGTCTGGCTGGAATCGAACGAAACCTCCTGCATTCTCTACACCTCCGGGACAACCGGTAAACCGAAAGGCGTCCAGCGCGACGTTGGCGGCTATGCGGTCGCGCTGGCGACCTCGATGGACACCATTTTCGGCGGTAAAGCGGGCGGCGTGTTCTTCTGCGCGTCGGATATCGGCTGGGTAGTTGGGCATTCGTATATCGTGTATGCCCCGCTGCTGGCGGGGATGGCGACGGTGGTTTACGAAGGTCTGCCAACGTATCCGGACTGTGGTGTATGGTGGAAAATTGTTGAGAAGTATCAGGTCTGCCGGATGTTCTCCGCCCCGACCGCCATCCGCGTGCTGAAGAAATTCCCGACCGCGCAAATCCGTAATCACGATCTCTCCTCGCTGGAGGTGCTGTATCTGGCGGGGGAACCGCTGGACGAACCAACCGCCAGTTGGGTAACGGAAACGCTGGGTGTCCCGGTTATCGATAACTACTGGCAGACCGAATCTGGTTGGCCGATTATGGCAATTGCCCGCGGGCTGGACGACAGGCCGTCGCGTCTGGGCAGTCCCGGCGTGCCGATGTACGGCTACAACGTACAACTGCTCAATGAGGTGACCGGTGAACCTTGTGCGGCGAATGAGAAGGGCATGCTGGTGATTGAAGGGCCGCTGCCGCCGGGCTGTATCCAGACTATCTGGGGGGATGACGCGCGGTTTGTGAATACCTACTGGTCGCTGTTTTCTCACCAGGTGTACGCCACCTTTGACTGGGGCATTCGTGACGCTGACGGCTATTACTTCATTCTGGGGCGTACGGATGACGTGATAAACGTGGCAGGGCACCGGTTGGGGACGCGCGAGATCGAGGAGAGTATTTCCAGCTATCCGAACGTTGCGGAAGTGGCGGTAGTCGGCGTGAAGGACGCGCTGAAGGGGCAGGTAGCGGTCGCGTTTGTTATTCCGAAACAGAGCGACAGCCTTGAAGATCGCGACATCGCACATTCGGAAGAGAAGGCGATTATGGCGCTGGTGGACAGCCAGATTGGCAACTTTGGCCGTCCGGCACACGTCTGGTTTGTGTCGCAGTTGCCGAAAACACGTTCCGGTAAAATGCTCAGACGGACGATCCAGGCGATCTGCGAAGGCCGCGATCCCGGCGATCTGACGACCATTGACGATCCCGCGTCGCTGCAGCAAATCCGTCAGGCGATCGAGGAATAGCGGTTATAACCAGGCCCGGTGGCGCGATGCTCACCGGGCCTGGTCGCCGGATAAGCCGCAATGCGGCACCATCCGGCGTTATGCCCAGTATCAAAGAGCATCTTCTAATTTATAGTTTTTATAATAATATTGCTTATCTCTGTCATTTATCTCGCGGATAACCCGACAGGGAACTCCCACAGCCACGACATTTGCCGGAATGTCTTTTGTGACGACACTCCCTGCGCCAATCACGGAATTATCGCCAATCGTTACGCCTGGATTGATGACCACATTACTGCCAATCCATACGTTATTGCCGATGGTGACCGGAAAGGAAAACATCTCTCCGGATTTCCTTAATTCATGATGAACAGGGTGACCTGTTACCGAGATAGTGACGTTTGGCGCAATTAATACGTTATCGCCAATGGTGACCGTGTAATCATCCACAATGGTAAAGTTAAAATTGGCGTAGAAGTTTTTGCCAATGTGAATATTGCTGCCGTAAGAGAAATAAATGGGAGGCTCGATCCACGCATTCTCTCCCACGGTGGCAAACATTTCACGAATCAGTTTTTCCCTCTTTTTAATCTCCGATGGACGCGTGTGGTTAAATTCATACATTAACTCCTTTCCGCGCAGTCTCTCTTCCGGCAGCCCCTCGCACATATCAGTAAACAGCTTGCCTGCTTTCATTCTGTCTCTCATAGACATGCTCATCGAAGATATTCCTTCTTGTTATTTGTCTTCAGACTTGTTTACTTGCCGGGGTGAAAACGCGGGAAAACGGCCCCGGTCCACTTAGGGTAAATACGGAAATCAACGTGAAGCTCAGCGCAATAATCCCCAGCACCAGATAAGCTCCCTGGAAACCAATACTTTCATACATTTTCCCGGCCAGAACTGACATGAAAATCATTGCTAACTGTTTGAAGAAGCAGAAACACACCAGATAAATCGTCGCCGAGAAACGCACTTCAAACTGACTGGTGATGTATTTGAAGCAACCGACGATCAGGAACGGTATCTCAAACATATGCAACGTTTTGAGAATAACGACTTCCAGCGCAGTAGTGGCGAATGAGGAGCCAATAATCCTTACCGACATAATCGTACCTGCCAGCAGCAGGGCGTTCTTCCCGCCGATGCGATTCACAATCAGCGGCGCAAAGAACATGATTGAGGCGTTGAGTAATTCTCCCATTGTCGTGACGTAGCCAAACACGCGGGTGCCCTGTTCGCCGGTGGCAAAGAACGAGGTAAAGAAGTTGGCGAACTGCTGGTCAAACACATCGTAAGTACAGGAAACGCCAACTACGTACAGGGAAAGGAACCAAAGTTTTGGTTGTTTAAATAACTCCAGCGCCAGCTTCAGGCTGAATGCCGAGTTATTGGCGCCTACCGCATCCGCGACTTTTGCAGAAGAGGGGGCATCTGTTTTTGAAAATAACAGCAGCAATGCCAAAATGACCGCGCAGCCGGAGCCTAACCAAAAGACAAATTGGTTATTGATGGTGAACATAATGCCGGCAATCGAGGCGCACAGCGCCCAGCCCACGCAACCAAACATGCGCGCGCGACCAAATTCAAAGTTGCTTCGGCGGCTGGCTTTTTCAATATAGGCTTCAATCGCCGGAGCGCCGGCATTGTAAATAAAGCCAAGGTAAATCCCACCGACAATTGAACCCAGTAAAATATTAACTTGTAATAACGGACCAAAAACGTAAATAAAGAACGGGGCAAACATTACCAGCATGCCGGTAATTACCCACAGCAGATGTTTACGCAGGCCAAGCTTGTCGGAGAGCAGTCCGAAAATTGGCTGGAATAACAAAGAAAACAGTGAGATACAGGCGAAGATGATGCCGGTATCGCCTTTGCTGATATGGTTTACCTCGTGTAACCAGATGGGGAAGAAGGGGAAATACGCACCCATAATAAAAAAGTAAAAGAAGAAGAAAAAGCCGAACATCCAAAAGTTAGTGTTTTTTAAATAATACATAACAGACTTCCTATAAATGCGGGCAGGTTTGGGCCTGCCCAACTTATATTATTATTTTTGGCCCCAGATGAACTGGAAGTGGTAGCGTCCGGCGCTCAGCAGAAATTCCGGCGACACGGAAGGGCTCCACGAATCATCGCCGCCAATGCCCATATGGAAGCCATCAATATTGAGCCAGGTGCCCGCCTCAGGCTGCAGCAAATGGCGGTGGCTGGTTGCCATCAGTTGCTGCTGGCTAAAGCGGCTGATGTTGAACAGGAAGTCCCCACGCCACTGGTGCGCGCCGTAGTGCAGTTCGCGCGTGCCGCAGCGCAGACCGTTTTCACTTGGGAAAACATACGGGGTGTACATCTCATCAAGCGACAGATCCCAGCGATCAAAACAGGCGGCGCCCAGACGGTCCGGGTAGTTCTCATGTGGACCGAGACCTAACCAGTTCACTCGCTCTGAGATCTGCACTAACTGGCAGCTCAGGCCGATGCGGGCCGGATGCGGCGTACCGCTGGCAACGTCGACATCCACCGTTATCTGCATTTCACCCTTGCCGTCAATGCGGTAGCTTTTTCGGCTGATGAACAGCGTTTCGCCCTGATACTGCCACGCATGTTCAGTGGTGATCAGTACCGCATCGCTCAGCGTATTGGCAGCACAGTGTAGTAACGTTGCTTCAGCCTGATAGTGACCGGCGGCCTTCCAGCGTTCGACCCAGGCGTTCGGGTCGATGCGGGTTGACTCGCTCACGCCGATGTCGTTGTCCAGCGGGGCGCGGGTGAACTGGTCAGTAAGCGGAGTTAACAGTTGGGCTGAATCGCCAATCCAGTACTGTGTCAGCAGGCCAGACTGACGGTCGAATTGCCAGCGCTTGTTGTCGTTCTCAACAGTAAAGACGTTTTCGCTCACATTGAGCTGTGGCGCGGTGCGGGCAGACGGCAGTTGCGTCAGGCTGAGCTTCTCTTGAAGCTTCCATTGCTGCCAGGCGCTGATGTGCCCGGCGTCTGACCACGCGGTTGCCTGAGGTTGTTCTACGCGTACCGTCAGCCACAGCTGACCTGCGGTTTCCGGCATCGGGACATCTGGCAGGGTAATCACCTGGCGACCCTGTGGAGCGATATCCAGAACGATTTCTCCGGCGGCCAGCGGGTTGCCGTCCTGGGCAATAGACCAGTGCAGAACTTCGTTATCGCTGCGGCGGAACAGATATTCGCTGGTCACTTCAATCTGGCGTTTAGCGCCCGGCAGTAACGTGAACTGGAAAAACTGCTGTTCATGTTTGGCCTCGTATAACGCCGGGTGTGGGGTGCGATCGGCGAACACCAGCCCGTTCATGCAAAACTGACGATCGTTAGGTGTGTCGCCAAAATCGCCACCGTAGGCTGACCATGCTTTGCCGTTCTCATCATATTTGGTCAGCGACTGATCCACCCAGTCCCAGACAAATCCGCCCTGCAGGCGCGGATACTGACGGAACGCTTGCCAGTATTTGGCAAAGCCACCGAAACTGTTGCCCATGGCGTGGGCATATTCACAAAGGATCAGCGGACGCTGTTCGCCGGGCATCGACAGCCACTTTTTAATCGACCATTTTGGGACGGCGGGGAAGGGCTGATCCTGATCGACGCGGGCGTACATCGGGCAAATTATATCGGTCGCTGCGGTATTTGCGCCGCCGCCTTCATATTGTACCGGGCGTGACGGGTCTTCTGATTTTATCCAGCGGTAGAGCGCGTCGTGATTGACGCCATGGCCGGATTCATTGCCCAGAGACCAGATGATAATGCTCGGATGGTTGCGATCGCGCTGCACCATGCGCGTGACGCGCTGGCTCATGGCAGGCAACCATGCGGGATCGTCGGTGAGGCGATTCATCGGCACCATGCCGTGGGTTTCAATATTGGCTTCGTCGACGACATACAAGCCGTAGCGATCGCACAGGGTGTACCACAGCGGGTGATTTGGGTAATGGGAGCAGCGCACGGCGTTGAAGTTATTCTGCTTCATCAGGATGATGTCTTGCACCATCGTCGCCTCATCCATCACCTGGCCGTTGATCGGATGGTGCTCATGACGGTTGGTACCGCGAATCAACAGCGGCTTACCATTGAGTAACAGCAGTCCGTTTTCAATGCAAACCTGACGAAAGCCGACGTCACAGGCCTCCGCTTCTATCAGCGCTCCGTCCGCGGTGCGCAACTGCACAACGGCGCGGTACAGATTGGGCGTTTCGGCACTCCATAGAGCCGGTTTTTTGACGTTCAGACACAGAGTCACCCGGTCATGATAAGCACCGCGTTCATCAATAATCTCACTGCCGAGTGGGGAATTCGTTTCGGCTGTGAGCGTTTCCCCCTCCCACAATTGCAGGGCTACGCGTAAATCTTCGCTCGCGTTGCCCGCTACTCTGACTTCCACTGCCAGCGTGGCGCGGCTGAAGTCGTCGTTAAACCGGGTATTAATGCGCAGGTCGCGAATTTGCGTTGTGGGCTTATGCAGCAAAGATACGTCGCGAAAAATACCGCTCATGCGCCACATATCCTGGTCTTCCAGATAGCTGCCATCGCTCCAGCGCAGCACCATCACCGCCAGACGGTTTTCGCCGTGCTGCAGATAATCGCTAAGATCGAATTCAGATGGCAGGCGGCTGTCCTGTCCGTAGCCGACCCAGCGGCCGTTGCACCACAAATGAAATGCGGAGTTCACGCCGTCAAAAATAATGCGCGTCTGACCCTCATCTAACCAGATATCGTCAATATAAAATGTGAGCGAGTAACATCCTGTCGGGTTCTGTGCCGGAACGTACGGAGGGTTAACCGGGATTGGGTAGGTGACGTTGGTATAAATTGGCGCATCGTAACCGTCCATCTGCCAGTTCGAGGGGACGTTGACAGTATCAGCTTGTGGCAGATCGCTTGTCAACCAGCTTTCCGGCACAGCCTCCGGCGCGGCAAACCAGGCAAATTGCCACTGGCCATTCAGCGAGCGTAACTGACTCGAACGCTGATTCGTACGTGCGTCATCTGCTGAACGCCAGCTACAGAACGGTGGATGCGCCTCCAGGCGGTTGAGCTGCGTGACGCCGGGATTTTCCCAGTCACGGCGGGCCAGAACAGCGGAGAGTGAATCTGTGTTCAGGTTCATAACGGTATCCTGTTTGAATTTGTTATACGCTCACAATTTCAATCAAAATACGGATAAGCGATCCCAACTGTAAAGGCTGGGGCGTTCAATGAGTGAACTGACTCACACAATTGTTGTGCGTTCACAATTTGGGTGCGAGCTGAGAAACTTGCCGCGCGAGCTGGATCAATGAATCGGCCAGCGCCTGGGGTGAGGTGGTTTGGGTGTTGGGGGGCAGAACCGTTTTGCGCTTAACCAGGGTGACGGGCAGCAGTTGATTGCCCACGGTTGATTCGCCACGGGGAAGTTGCAGCAGCCTGTCGACGCTGGTTTCACCCAATAACGGAAAATCTTGCCTGATGGTGGTCAGCGGTGGAATGTAGCAGGCGCTGTCTTCGGTATCATCGTAGCCAATCACCGAGATATCTACCGCCACCCGCAGACCGAACTCGCTGATTGCGCGCATCGCGCCCAGCGCCATTTGATCGTTAGCGACCAGCATGGCGGTAGGGAGGTTACCGTTATTCAGCATATGCATCGTTTGCTGAAAACCAGACATCGCACTCCAGTCGCCTTCCAGCTCCACAACGGGTTGTAGCTGGTAATGTTCCAGATACTTGTGCCAGCCCGCACGGCGAAGCCTTGCCGAAACGGAAGTGTGCGGCCCGCTCAGCAGGGCGATACGCTGATGTCCGTACTGCACCAGATGTTCAACGCCGAGGCGCGCGCCGTCGTCATGCGAGAAAATCACGCTTTTAATTGGCGTCAGGTCAGAGACATCGAGAAACAGCACCGGCACAGTACCGCAGGCGGCGGCCACGGCAATGGCGTCTTCTTCATCCAGTGGATAGTTGATGATAAGCCCGGTTACGCGCTGAGAAAGCAGGTTGTGGACCGCGGCTTTACATGCCTCAACGCCGCTGCGCTCGACCATGGCGATCACCACGCTGGCACCGGACTGGTCGGCACGGGATTTTATGGCGGCAACGATTTGTGAGGGGGCATGCAGGGCAAGGTTCGCCGTCACAACGCCAATCAGCGGCGTCTGTTTGCCAGCCAGCTGCTGTGCGACGCGGTTAGGGATGTAATTGAGTTCCGCCATCGCGGCCTCAACTTTTTGTCGGGTTTTTGCGGAAACGTGGCTGGCCTGATTAACGACGCGCGAGACGGTCTGGTAAGAGACACCTGCATGGTCTGCCACATCGTATAGCGTTACCGGTTTCACGTTTATCACCCCTGTCATGACGTTATCTGCGCGCTATGATGCCACAGCGGGATGGTTTTGGGGGATTTACGCATAGGTTCTGCGAGGCGCATTCCAGGGTTGCGGATCGTGTGCTGGAGGATTTATCGTCGTTCTTCTTAACAGAAGAAAAAAGTGAGGACATTGTGAGCGACTCTGCGGCAAATAATATTCTGTCCATCTACCGACGTCATGCGGATGCCTTTGCCAGCCAGCGCTCGCGCACCTTGTTCGAGAAAAGCTGGCTCGATAAATTCATTTCCGTGATGGGCGGGCAGGGCAGCATTGTGGATATTGGCTGCGGCAACGGTCAGCCGATTGCCGGTTATTTTATCCAGCAAGGTTTTCAGCTTACCGGCGTTGATGGTTCCCCGGCGATGCTGGCGCGGGCCCGAAACACTTTTCCCGTACAGCGCTGGCTGGAGCAGGATATGCGCGAACTGGCACTCAATGAGACTTTCGATGGTCTGATCGCCTGGGACAGTTTTTTCCATTTAACTCAGCAGGACCAGCAAAAGATGTTCCCGATTTTTGACCGCCTCAGCCATCCCGGCAGCGCGCTGATGTTTACCAGCGGTACGGACAATGGCATCGCGATGGGGCAATTTGAGGGTGAGCCGCTGTTTCACGCCAGCCTCGCGCCGGACGAATACCGCGCATTGCTGTTAGCGCATGGTTTTGCGGTAGTCGAGGTGGTGATGGAAGACCCGCACTGCGCCGGGCACACCGTCTGGCTGGCGCAAAAAAGAGGCTAATCGCCGCGAAAGGTTTTACGCCATTCAGACGGGCTAACACCAAAGTGGGATTTAAAATGCTGGCGCCAGGTGACGGGCGACTGAAAACCAACCTGTTCTGCAATGCGTTCAACGGGTAACTGGCTGGACTCCAGCAGCGTCTGGCTACGGCGCAGGCGCTCGGCAATCAACCATTCGGCTACGCTTGACCCGGTGGCCTTCATAAAATGACGAGTGAGGGTACGACGGCTCATCATCACTCGCTGCGCCAGCTCGTCGAGATTATGCGGTTCGTGGAGATGCTGGCGCAAATAGTCGAGCAGGGCGTTGATGCGCTGATCCTGGGTATTTTTCGCTACCGGTTGTTCGATAAACTGTGCCTGACCGCCCTCGCGATGTGGCGGTACAATCATCCGTCGGGCAATCTGATTCGCCACCGTGCTGCCAAAACGCTGGCGGATGACGTACAGGCAGCAATCCAGCGCGGCGGCGGTCCCTGCCGAGGTAATAATACCGTCGTCATCCACGTACAGCGCGTTGATATCCAGATGGGCTGCCGGAAAGCGCGCCTGAAAATCTTGTTCGAATTCCCAGTGCGTAGCCGCCCGTTTGCCATCCAGCAGACCAGCATAGCCGAGAACAAACGCGCCCAGACATAACCCAACAATTTGCGCGCCGTTTTGTCGTGCGCGGTTGAGCGCATCAAGCAGGCTTTGTGGTGGTCGATGTGCCGTGGTGCCCCACCAGGGGATCACTACGATGTCGGCGGCCTCCACCGCTTCATAGCCGTAGGCTGCGGTAATGGCGAAGCCATCCTGCGAGGAAACGATGCCCGGCTGTTCGGCGCACAGTTGCACCTCAAAGCGCTTTTTCGCCGCCACTTTGTCACTGAAAATAATGCACGGCACTGAGAAGTGAAACGGGCTGAAATCTTCCACGGCAACAATGGCGACGTTAAGCGGTTGCATACGATTCCTCTGTGGAGTTTAAAACGTCAGGATTTCGCCATCTTCCGGCACGTTAACGAATTGCGCAATCTGGTTGTCGCGGGCGTACTCTTTCAAGGCCGCGCGGGTCAACAGACAGTGATTAATCGCCTCCATGTGGGTCGCCAAAATTTGTGCCTCGGGTAGTACGAAGTGGGTTTTTAGCACATCTTCTGCGCCCATTATAATTGGGCCAAACCCGATAACGTGGGCAAAGCCTGCGTTCAGAATGACCACGCCTGGCTGAAAAGTCCGCATGTTGGTTTCCACCTCGTCGCGCCAGATGGTGTCCCCTACCAGATACAGCGTTTTTTCCGCCGGATGCTGGAAGATAACCCCGCAGGCATCACCCAGACGCTCAGCCATTTGCGGGATGGCGTACGCGCGATCCGAACCGTGCTGGCCGCCGGTTTTACGCAGGGTGATATCACCAAGCGCGGTGTTTTGCGTCAGTACGGTCAGTTGCGTGAAACCTTGTCCCCGCAGTACCTGCGCATCGCGATCGTTTTGCACATAAATCGGTTTGTCTTTCGGCACGACACGAGCCGCTGCTTCATCCCAGTGGTCTTCATGCAGATGGGTCACGATCAGCGCATCAACGTTGAGCAGCGTGTCGATATCGACAGGCAGATCAACGGTCGGGTTGCGGATCTCGGCGCGAGCCGTTCCGGCAAAGCCCGGATAAGTACCTTTATCCGCCAGCATCGGATCAATCAGAAAAGTTTTACCGCCAAAGGCGATGTGCTGCGTGGCGTTACGGATTTGCGTGATGTTCATGATGTTTGCTCCACGTGTTGGATCAGTGGTGTCATCGTAGAGTGTTGTCCAGAAGATGAATGTGGGCAAATGGGCGACTAGCGATGGGATTGGGCCAATAGCGGATTACAGATATCAATTATGTAATTAAAGTAATTTAATATTTCCTTTGTAGCTCGTTATTTAATTCGCAGCCATTATATCGAAATGAATAAGAGTGCTGTTACTTAAATACGGAAAAATTTATTAAATACGAAGTGGTGCCAGAAAACATTATTGATATATGTAATGCATAGTGACCAATAAAACAGATCGCGAACCATGAAATAAGAATGCTATCATTCACATCAGACGCGGCAGGCAACTGCTGGCACACGCATATCCCCCCGGAGCAACTGATGAACAACGACATTCCGCTTAAATATTATGATATTGCCGACGAGTACGCGACCGAGGCCGCAAAGCCGGTGAGCGACACAGAACGTGACGCGCTGGCGCACTACTTCCAGCAGTTGATTACCCGTTTGATGAACAACGAAGAGATCAGCGAAGAAGCGCAGCAGGAGATGGCAACCGTGGCCGGTGTCGACGCTCAGCGTATCGATGATATCGCGGAGTTCCTCAATCGTTGGGGTAACGAGTAGCCAAAGGTATGGCCTGTGTTTTACACTGCGCGCAAATTGAGTAGGTATACTCTACGAGTAATAGGTTTAATCAGGCGGAAACAGCAATGAACGGAACAATCACAACGTGGTTTAAAGATAAAGGCTTTGGATTTATCAAAGATGAAAACGGCGACAATCGCTATTTTCATGTGATTAAGGTTGCTAATCCTGAGCTGATCAAGAAAGACGCGGCGGTGACTTTTGAGCCCACCACCAATAACAAAGGCTTGTCTGCCTACGCGGTAAAAGTCATACCAGACAGCAAGTACATCTATATCGCAGGCGAGCGTCTGAAGCTCACCTCGATCAAGTCATTCCTGGTCTACAGTGAAGAAGTCCCTGTAGAGACCCGTATCGACAAAGAAAATGCAGTGCTGTCTGTCGGCGTGCTGATGAACAGCATCCGACCAAAATCAGACGTGAAGCCTGGTGAAATGCGCACGCTGAAAAAGCTGGCTATCACCACCTTCCAGGGCACGACGCTGATTTTCTCTGAAGATGAAATCGACATTGACGAGACGGTGAAACTGCTTAAGGTCTGAAGCCCTTCAGAGTCAATGAATGCCGAAACGCTGCTCTTTTCAGAGCGGGTTTCGGTTTTTTTATGGGTATTTTTTGTCAGAAGGGAATATCTATTTGAGCCAAATAGCAAACCCCATTCTGGGTATTTATTCTGACGATATTGTCGGATTTATCACGTTATCCATCAGTATGTAACGTGCTTCCTGGCGCGTGTATTGATCAATTAACGGCACAAGTCGTCGGAAATGCTCACTGGCACAATGTTCATCGAGAGCCGCGTGGTTTGGCCATTCTTCGATAAAAATAAAATGACCCGGATCTTTTTCATCAATATAGAGGTCGTAAGCAATACAATGCGGTTCTTTCTTCGTTGCCGATATTAGCTCACGATACAACGGGAGAACGGTTTCAATAAACTCCAGTTTGATGAAATCTTCGGCAATGACCTTTAACACGCAGCCTCCTGGCAGAAAACGAATGCACACTATGTAATGAAGATTTTTTTGGGCAAGACGTCACAAAGTTATATCGGCCGGTTAGTGAATTATGCCAGCTATCAATCAGATGATCCGCATAACTGTGATCTACTTCACCTCCCGGCCACCAAAATCTCCTGCGACTCGACGCCGTCCTCAATCTGTTTCGCCACCTTTTGTAAGGCCGGAAGATGCTTTTCCGCGGCCTGTTCGATGGTCATGGCGCTTGCCATATACACCAGATTCAGGCAGCCGATCACTCGCTGTTCGCTACGGATGGGGACGGCGATAGAAGCGATTTTCTCCTCCTGATCCCAGCCGCGAAAGTTCTGGCCAAAACCGTCTTTTCGCGCCCGGGTTAAAATGGCATTGAGCTTCAGCGGTTCGCGCGCAAGCTGGAACTCTTCTCCTGGTCGGGAGGCCAGCATTTCAATCAGTTCCTGACGTTCATTCTCCGGACAGAATGCCAGCCAGGTCAGGCCGGATGCGGTTTTCAGCAATGGCAAACGACGCCCGACCATCGCCCGGTGAAACGACAGGCGGCTGAAGCGGTGGGTTGTTTCACGTACCACCATCGCGTCCACATCCAGCGTGGAAACGTCGGTCGGCCAGATGACCTCGCGCAGCAAATCCCCCAGCAGCGGGGCGGCGAGTGCGGAAATCCACTGCTCGTCACGAAACCCCTCGCTGAGCTGGCGGACTTTAATGGTTAAGCGAAAGCTGTCATCGGACAGGCTGCGCCGAACGTAACCCTCATCTTGCAGGGTTTCCAGCAGCCGTCTGACCGTGGTGCGATGCAGGCCGCTTAACTCAGCAAGTAAGCCAACACTGGCCCCACCATCGAGCCGGTTTAACATATTTAATAACATTAATCCGCGCGTTAATCCGCGTACGGTTTTGTACTCAGTGCTCTCGTCATTTTTCATATTCATTGACAAATCTACAGGTAAAACAACGTTGTGCACTTAGTGCACATCCAGGCATGTTTTGATTGTAGCGCAAAAACTCACTCCTATACTGACCGCACAACAAAAAATTATTCACATATTTTTAACAAAACAAGTTGCGCCTCACCAGGGTCCGCAATTGCGTTTTGTCCGAGTCGTGAGGTTCTGAAATGACAACAAAAAACCCGGATATCCAACCCGCTGTGCAGCACACCGTGCAGGTGGCGATTGCCGGTGCCGGCCCGGTGGGGCTAATGATGGCCAACTATCTTGGCCAGATGGGCATTGAGGTATTGGTAGTGGAGAAGCTCGACACGCTGATCGACTATCCCCGAGCCATTGGCATTGACGATGAAGCGTTGCGCACCATGCAGTCTGTGGGGCTGGTCGAGCGCGTTTTGCCGCACACCACGCCGTGGCACGCGATGCGCTTTCTCACGCCGAAAGGCCGCTGCTTTGCTGATATCCAGCCGATGACTGACGAATTTGGCTGGTCGCGCCGTAACGCGTTTATTCAGCCACAGGTGGACGCAGTGATGCTGGAAGGGCTGTCGCGTTTTCCCAATGTGCGCTGCCTGTTCTCCCGCGAACTGGAGGCCCTCAGCCAGCAAAACGGCGAAGTGACGCTGAATCTGAAAACGCCGGACGGTCAACGTGAAACGGTGAAGGCCCAGTGGCTGGTGGCCTGCGACGGCGGCGGCAGCAACGTCAGACGCTCGCTGAACGTGCCGTTTGAAGGCAAAACCGCGCCGAATCAGTGGATTGTGGTGGATATCGCCAACGATCCGCTCAGCACACCGCATGTGTATCTGTGCTGCGATCCGGTGCGCCCATACGTCTCCGCCGCGCTGCCGCATGCAGTGCGCCGTTTCGAATTTATGGTGATGCCGGGGGAAACCGAAGCGCAGCTCAGTGAACCGCAGAATATGCGTCAGCTCTTGAGCAAAGTGCTGCCGAACCCGGACAACGTCGAACTGATCCGCCAGCGCGTGTATACCCATAACGCCCGTCTGGCCGAACGTTTTCGCATTGACCGCGTGCTGCTGGCGGGCGATGCGGCGCACATTATGCCGGTCTGGCAGGGGCAGGGGTACAACAGCGGCATGCGCGATGCTTTCAATCTGGCGTGGAAACTGGCGCTGGTCATTAAGGGCAAAGCCGGTGATGAGCTGCTGGATACCTACCAGCAGGAACGCCGCGACCACGCCAAAGCGATGATCGATCTCTCCGTGACCGCTGGCAACGTGCTGGCGCCGCCAAAACGCTGGCACGGCGCGGTGCGCGACGGGGTTTCCTGGCTGCTGAATTATATTCCGCCGGTCAAACGCTACTTCCTCGAAATGCGCTTTAAGCCGATGCCGCAATACCATGTTGGAGCACTGGTGCGTGAGGGTGACGCGAGAACGTCTCCGGTCGGCAAGATGTTTATCCAGCCGAAGGTGACGCTGGAATCGGGCGAAGTGACGCTGCTCGACAACGTTATTGGACCGAATTTCGCGGTGATTGGCTGGGGCTGTAACCCGCTATGGGGCATGAGCGAGTCGCAGATCCAACAGTGGCAGGCGCTGGGGACGCGTTTTATCCAGGTCGTGCCGGATACGCAGATACATACCGATCAGGATAACCACGACGGCGTTACCCGCATTGGTGATACGCAAAACCGCCTGCGCGCGTGGTTTGCCCAACACAACGCCGCGCTGGTGGTAATGCGCCCGGACCGCTTCGTGGCCGCCATCGCCATTCCGCAAACCCTGGGCAGCACCCTGAATAAACTGGCGTCGGTGATGACACTTACCCGCGCTACTGCCGATATTCCTGTTGAAAAGGTTGCCTGATATGCACGCTTATCTTCACTGTCTTTCCCACTCGCCGCTGGTGGGCTATGTCGACCCGGCGCAGACCGTGCTCGACGAGGTTAACGGCGTGATCGCCAGCGCCCGGGCGCGTATTGCGGCGTTCGACCCGGAACTGGTAGTGCTGTTTGCCCCCGATCACTACAACGGTTTTTTCTACGACGTGATGCCGCCGTTCTGCTTAGGCGTGGGAGCTACGGCGATCGGCGATTTCGGCAGCGCAGCGGGAGAACTGCCAGTGCCGACAGATCTCGCTGAAGCCTGCGCCCACGCGGTGATGAAAAGCGGCATTGATCTTGCCGTGTCCTACAACATGCAGGTCGATCACGGCTTCGCGCAGCCGCTGGAGTTTTTGCTCGGCGGTCTGGATAAGGTGCCGGTGCTGCCGGTGTTTATTAACGGCGTCGCCACGCCGCTGCCGGGCTTTCAGCGTACCCGCATGCTCGGTGAAGCGATTGGCCGTTTCGCCAGCTCGCTGAATAAGCGCGTGCTGTTTTTAGGCTCCGGTGGTCTATCGCATCAACCGCCGGTCCCGGAGCTGGCGAAGGCTGATGCCCATATGCGTGACCGCCTGCTCGGCAGCGGCAAACAGTTACCTGAAAACGAGCGCGAGCTGCGCCAGCAGCGGGTGATCAGCGCCGCCGAGAAGTTCGTGGCCGATCAAAACACGCTGCACCCGCTTAACCCCGTCTGGGATAACCGCTTTATGACCCTGCTTGAGCAGGGGCGTTTGCAGGAGTTGGACGCGGTCAGTAACGAAGAGCTGTCCGTGATGGCGGGCAAATCAACGCACGAAGTGAAAACCTGGGTTGCCGCCTTTGCCGCCATTTCTGCCTTTGGTAGTTGGCGCAGCGAAGGTCGTTATTACCGCCCGATCCCGGAGTGGATCGCCGGATTCGGCTCCCTGAGCGCTACCACACAGAACTGAAACAGAACTGAATATGCAGGAGAACATCATGACTTACCAACCGCAAACCGAAGCCGCTACCAGTCGTTTTCTGGAGGTGCAGGAAGCAGGCGAAACACTACGCGTGCATTTCAATGACTGTGGACAGGGCGAAGAGACCGTCGTGCTGCTGCACGGCTCCGGTCCTGGCGCGACGGGCTGGGCAAACTTCAGCCGCAATATTGATCCGCTGGTACAGGCCGGATACCGGGTGATCCTGCTGGATTGTCCAGGCTGGGGCAAAAGCGATGGGATCGTTAACCGCGGTTCGCGATCTGATCTCAAC
Organism: Citrobacter sp. S39; assembly: GCF_009495675.1. Lineage (NCBI taxonomy): Bacteria > Pseudomonadati > Pseudomonadota > Gammaproteobacteria > Enterobacterales > Enterobacteriaceae > Citrobacter > Citrobacter sp. S39. The sequence goes on along the minus strand of NZ_CP045555.1, from coordinate 4,669,578 downwards.
GCTCGCATTCTGAAAAGCGTGGTCGATCAATTGGATATTCAAACAGTCCACCTGCTGGGTAACTCGATGGGCGGTCACAGTGCTGTGGCGTTTACCCTGAGCTGGCCGGAGCGCGTGGGCAAACTGGTGTTAATGGGCGGCGGAACGGGCGGCATGAGTCTGTTTACCCCGATGCCGACCGAAGGTATCAAGCGCCTGAATCAGCTGTACCGCGAGCCGACCATCGAGAACCTGAAGCTGATGATGGAGATCTTTGTCTTCGACACCAGCGACCTGACCGAGGCATTGTTTGAGGCACGCCTGAATAACATGCTGTCGCGTCGCGATCACCTGGAAAACTTTGTCCAGAGTCTGGAGGCCAACCCGAAACAGTTCCCGGATTTCAGCCCGCGTCTGGGTGAAATCAAAGCCCAGACCCTGATTGTCTGGGGACGCAATGACCGCTTTGTGCCGATGGATGCCGGTCTGCGCCTGCTCTCCGGAATTGCCGGTTCTGAGCTGCATATCTACCGCGACTGCGGACACTGGGCGCAGTGGGAGCATGCGGATGCCTTTAACCAACTGGTGCTGAACTTCCTCGCACGCCCTTAAGGAACGGACATGACGAATCATAATCTTGAGCAGTTGGCCGCCGATTTACGTCAGGCTGAAGAAAAAGGGGAAGCTATCGCCCCACTGCGTGAATTGATTGGTGTGGACAACGGCGAAGCGGCCTACGCCATTCAACGCATCAACGTGCAGTATGAAGTGGCGCGCGGGCGTCGCGTGGTCGGGCGCAAAGTAGGGCTGACACACCCGAAAGTGCAGCAGCAGCTTGGCGTCGATCAGCCGGACTTCGGTACGCTGTTTGCCGACATGTGCTACGGCGATAACGACAACATTGCGTTTGAGCGCGTGCTGCAACCGCGTATTGAAGCGGAAATCGCGCTGGTGCTGAACCGCGATCTGCCCAATGCCGACACTACCTTTGACGAGCTGTATAACGCCATCGAGTGGGTGCTACCCGCGCTGGAAGTGGTCGGCAGCCGTATCCGTGACTGGTCAATCAAGTTTGTTGATACCGTGGCGGATAACGCCTCCTGCGGGGTGTATGTGGTCGGCGGCCCGGCACAGCGTCCGGCAGGATTAGATCTGAAAAACTGCGCGATGAAAATGACGCGCAACAACGAAGAGGTTTCCAGCGGACGCGGCAGCGAATGCCTGGGACATCCGATCAACGCCGCCGTCTGGCTGGCGCGCAAAATGGCCAGCCTCGGCGAGCCGCTACGTGCCGGAGATATCATTCTCACCGGGGCGTTAGGCCCGATGGTGGCGGTGAATGCGGGCGATCGTTTCGAGGCCCATATCGATGGTATTGGTTCAGTTGCCGCCACCTTTTCAGCGGCGGTTACAAAAGGAAGTCAGTCATGAGTAAGCGTAAAGTCGCCATTATCGGCTCCGGCAACATCGGTACCGATTTGATGATAAAAATTCTGCGTCACGGCGTACATCTGGAAATGGCGGTGATGGTCGGTATCGATCCAGATTCTGATGGTCTGGCGCGTGCCCGACGCATGGGCGTTGCCACCACCCATGAAGGGGTGACAGGGCTTATCGCCATGCCGGAATTCGCCGACATCGACATTGTTTTTGATGCCACCAGCGCAGGCGCGCATGTGAAGAACGACGCCGCGCTGCGCGCCGTTAAACCAGCGATCCGCCTGATCGACCTGACCCCCGCGGCAATCGGCCCGTACTGCGTGCCTGTGGTGAATCTGGAGGCCAACGTTGATCAGCAGAACGTTAATATGGTGACCTGCGGCGGGCAGGCGACTATCCCGATGGTGGCGGCAGTTTCTCGCGTGGCAAAAGTCCATTACGCCGAAATTATCGCCTCGATCGCCAGTAAATCTGCGGGTCCTGGCACGCGCGCTAATATCGATGAGTTTACCGAAACCACCTCGAAGGCGATTGAAGTGGTTGGCGGGGCGGCAAAAGGTAAAGCGATTATCGTCCTTAACCCGGCCGAGCCGCCGCTGATGATGCGCGACACGGTGTATGTGCTGAGCGAAGCGGCCTCTGAGGTTGAAGTTGAAGCATCGATTAATGAGATGGCGGCGGCGGTGCAGGCGTACGTGCCGGGCTATCGTCTGAAACAGCGTGTCCAGTTTGAAGTCATCCCGCAGGATAAACCGGTCAATCTGCCGGGCATCGGTCAGTTCTTCGGGCTGAAAACCGCGGTGTATCTGGAAGTGGAAGGCGCGGCGCACTATTTACCTGCCTATGCGGGCAACCTCGACATTATGACCTCCAGCGCGCTGGCGACCGCTGAGAAAATGGCGCAGTCCCTCACTCGTCAGGCAGGAGAAGCAGCATGAACGGTAAAAAACTCTATATCTCTGACGTGACCCTGCGCGACGGCATGCACGCCATTCGTCATCAATATTCGCTGGAAAACGTGCGCCAGATTGCCAAAGCGCTGGACGACGCGAGGGTGGATTCCATTGAGGTGGCGCACGGCGACGGTCTGCAGGGTTCCAGTTTTAACTATGGCTTTGGTGCGCACAGCGACCTGGAGTGGATTGAAGCGGCGGCGGACGTGGTCAAGCACGCCAAGATCGCCACGCTGCTGTTGCCGGGCATCGGCACGATTCATGACCTGAAAAATGCGTATCAGGCTGGGGCGCGCGTCGTGCGCGTGGCGACCCACTGCACCGAAGCGGACGTGTCGGCCCAGCATATTCAGTATGCGCGTGAACTGGGCATGGACACCGTCGGCTTTCTGATGATGAGTCATATGACCACGCCGGAAAACCTCGCACAGCAAGCGAAACTGATGGAAAACTACGGTGCGACCTGTATCTATGTGGTCGATTCAGGCGGGGCGATGAACATGTCTGATATCCGTGACCGCTTCCGCGCCCTGAAAGCGGTGCTGAAGCCGGAAACAGAAACCGGGATGCACGCCCACCACAACCTGAGCCTTGGCGTGGCGAACTCGATTGCTGCGGTAGAAGAGGGTTGTGATCGTATCGATGCCAGTCTGGCCGGTATGGGCGCAGGCGCAGGCAACGCGCCGCTGGAGGTATTTATCGCCGCGGCGGATAAGCTTGGCTGGCAGCACGGCACCGATCTGTATGCGCTGATGGACGCCGCCGACGATCTGGTGCGTCCGCTGCAGGACCGCCCGGTGAGGGTGGACCGCGAAACGCTGGCGCTGGGCTATGCCGGCGTGTACTCCAGCTTCCTGCGCCACTGCGAAGTGGCGGCGGCGCGTTATGGCCTGAGCGCGGTAGATATTCTGGTTGAACTGGGCAAACGCCGGATGGTGGGCGGCCAGGAAGATATGATCGTCGACGTGGCGTTGGATCTGCGCAACAGAAAATAAAAATGATTACGCGGCTGGCAACGTATCAGCCGCGATTCACCTGCATCGTGATTTCAGAGGTACATCTTATGACTACCCGTACCCCCGCATCCTCATCCCGCCTGACGTTGACCGTCGGGCTGTGTTTTTTAGTCGCCCTGATGGAAGGGCTGGATTTACAGGCCGCCGGGATCGCTGCCGTCGGTATCGCCCATGCGTTTGCATTGGATAAAATGCAGATGGGCTGGATCTTCAGCGCGGGCATTCTTGGGCTGCTGCCCGGCGCGCTGGTGGGCGGCATGCTGGCCGATCGCTATGGCCGCAAACGCATTCTTATTGCCTCCGTGGCGCTGTTCGGCCTGTTCTCACTGGCAACAGCGATATCCTGGGATTTCTCATCGCTGGTGTTTGCTCGCCTGATGACTGGTGTTGGGTTGGGTGCGGCGTTGCCGAATCTGATCGCGCTGACTTCTGAGGCGGCGGGCCCGCGTTTTCGTGGTACGGCGGTGAGCCTGATGTACTGCGGTGTGCCGATTGGCGCGGCGCTGGCGGCAGCGCTCGGGTTTAGCGGTCTGGCCTCTGCCTGGCAAACCGTGTTCTGGGTCGGCGGGGTGATCCCGCTGCTGCTGGTTCCGCTGTTAATGCGCTGGCTGCCGGAATCACAGGTTTATACCCAACAAACGCAGGTGGCTGCCGCGCCGCTGCGCGCTCTGTTTGCGCCAACCACCGCGACAGCCACGCTGCTGCTGTGGCTGTGCTATTTCTTCACCCTGCTGGTGGTGTATATGCTGATCAACTGGCTGCCGATGCTGCTGGTCGAGCAGGGCTTTCAGCCCTCGCAGGCAGCAGGAGTGATGTTTGCTCTGCAAATCGGCGCGGCCAGCGGGACGTTAATTCTCGGGGCGTTGATGGACAAACTGCGTCCGGTGGTGATGTCACTTTTGATCTACACCGGGATGCTGGCATCACTGCTGGCGCTGGGCACGGTATCGTCATTGAGCGGCATGCTGATGGCGGGATTTGTGGCGGGGATGTTTGCCACCGGTGGGCAAAGCGTGTTGTATGCGCTGGCACCGTTGTTTTACAGCACGCAGATCCGCGCCACCGGCGTGGGAACCGCCGTCGCCGTCGGTCGTCTGGGCGCGATGAGTGGTCCGTTGCTGGCAGGAAAAATGTTAGCGCTCGGCACCGGAACGGTAGGGGTGATGGCGGCTTCTGCGCCGGGGATATTGCTGGCAGGGCTGGCGGTATTTATTCTGATGAGCCGCAAATCGCAGATGCCGATCCCTGCCAGCGGTGCTTAAGCGCTCATTCGGTAGTATGAGCTGGGAGATACGGTTCCCACTTCCGGGTGAACGCCAGTCGGTGAGGACGTTGCCAGAGTTTACATAAAGCCTGGCAACGGAGGCGTTATGAGCTGGCGGCCCTTTTTGTATTTGATTATTAATCCCCATCCGATATTAAGCGCCCGGCGCGGGCATCTGCGCCTGGTGCAGGGTTGACTTTGCATTCTGTTAACAAACGCGGTATAACAAACCTTCTTTGGGTGTTTAGATGTCCATACGTTTAGAAGGCTATATGCAAACAACACAACAAAATGCGCCACTGAAGCGCACAATGAAAACGCGTCACCTGATAATGCTCTCCTTAGGCGGCGTGATTGGCACAGGGTTATTCTTCAATACCGGGTACATCATCTCCACTACCGGGGCGGCGGGAACGCTGCTGGCTTATCTGATTGGCGCGCTGGTGGTCTGGTTGGTTATGCAGTGTCTGGGCGAGCTGTCGGTCGCGATGCCGGAGACCGGGGCGTTTCACGTCTATGCTGCGCGTTATCTCGGCCCCGCAACGGGATATACCGTGGCCTGGCTCTACTGGCTGACCTGGACTGTAGCGCTGGGTTCGAGTTTTACCGCCGCCGGATTCTGTATGCAGTACTGGTTTCCACAGGTGCCGGTTTGGGTCTGGTGTGTGGTGTTCTGCGCGATTATTTTTGGCCTGAACGTCATCTCCACGCGCTTTTTTGCCGAAGGGGAGTTCTGGTTCTTGCTGGTAAAAGTGGTCACTATCATCGCCTTTATCATCCTCGGCGGGGCGGCGATTTTTGGTTTTATCCCGATGCAGGATGGCTCACCCGCGCCTGGACTGAGTAATATCACGGCGGAAGGCTGGTTCCCACACGGTGGCTTACCGATCCTGATGACGATGGTGGCGGTGAATTTTGCTTTTTCGGGAACTGAGTTTATCGGTATTGCCGCCGGAGAAACAGAAAACCCGCGCAAGGTCATTCCGGTAGCGATTCGTACCACTATCGCGCGACTGATTATTTTCTTTATCGGCACCGTGTTTGTGCTGGCGGCGCTGATCCCGATGCAGCAGGCGGGCGTGGAGAAAAGCCCGTTTGTGCTGGTGTTTGAGAAGGTGGGGATTCCTTACGCCGCCGATATTTTTAACTTCGTGATCCTGACGGCTATTCTATCCGCGGCGAACTCCGGGCTGTATGCCTCCGGGCGCATGCTGTGGTCGCTGTCAAATGAACGTACGCTACCGGCCTGTTTTGCGCGAGTAACGAAAAATGGCGTGCCGCTGACGGCGCTGTCGGTCAGTATGCTCGGTGGTGTGCTGGCGCTGTTTTCCAGCGTGGTGGCCCCGGATACGGTATTTGTCGCGCTGTCGGCAATCTCCGGATTTGCGGTGGTGGCGGTGTGGCTGAGCATTTGTGCTTCACACTTCGTCTTTCGCCGCCGTCATCTGCAGCAGGGTAAGGCATTGAGTGAATTGCATTATCGCGCGCCGTGGTATCCGCTGGTGCCGGTACTGGGATTTGTGCTGTGTCTGGTGGCTTGTGTCGGGCTGGCATTCGATCCAGCGCAGAGAATTGCGCTGTGGTGCGGGTTACCGTTTGTGGCAGTGTGTTATGGTGCTTATTTCCTTACTCAACCGCGTAAAGCCAAACAGGAGCCCGAACATGTCGCAGAATAATCCGTTAAGCGCCATCCTCGATAAACAGGATTTCCTGCTGCTCGATGGTGCGATGGCGACGGAGCTGGAAGCGCGTGGCTGTAACTTAGCTGATAGCCTGTGGTCAGCCAAAGTGCTGGTCGAAAATCCGGAGCTTATCCGCGAAGTCCATCTCGATTACTACCGGGCGGGGGCGCAGTGCGCGATCACCGCCAGCTATCAGGCTACGCCGGCGGGCTTTGCCGCGCGAGATCTGGATGAAGCGCAGTCGAAAGCGCTGATTGGCAAAAGCGTGGAGCTGGCGCGTAAAGCCCGTGAAGCGTATCTGGCAGAGAACCCGCAGGCGGGCACGCTGCTGGTAGCAGGATCGGTCGGGCCTTACGGCGCGTATCTGGCGGATGGTTCTGAATACCGTGGTGATTACCAACGTAGCGCTGAAGAGTTTCAGGCGTTTCACCGCCCGCGCGTGGAAGCCTTGCTGGATGCCGGGGCCGATCTTCTGGCCTGTGAAACCCTGCCAAATTTTGCCGAAATTAGCGCGCTGGCTGAGTTATTGACCGCATATCCGCGTGCGCGGGCGTGGTTCTCATTTACCCTGCGCGACAGCGAGCACCTGAGCGACGGTACGCCGCTGCGTGACGTGGTTGCGTTGCTGGCGGATTATCCGCAGGTGGTGGCGCTAGGTATTAACTGCATTGCGCTGGAAAACACCACCGCTGCGTTGCAGCATTTACACAGTTTAACGGCGCTGCCGCTGGTAGTGTATCCGAACTCGGGCGAGCAGTATGATGCCGTGAGCAAAACCTGGCATCATCACGGTGAGCATTGTGCGCATCTGGCGGATTATCTGCCGCAGTGGCAGGCCACTGGCGCACGGTTGGTTGGCGGGTGCTGTCGCACCACGCCTGCGGATATTGCCGCGCTAAAAGCGCGAAGCTGAGAGTTTATCGGGCTTACATCGTTCAATGTAGGCCCGATAAGCGCAGCGCATCAGGTATTGCCGGATGGTGGCACAAGCGCCTTATCCGGCCTACAAAGCCACAAAACGTTATGCCGCATCCGCCAGAACAAACATGCCGTACGGATGGATTTCGAGATAATACTGCTCGCCTACGTCCGGCTGTAAACGCGTAGCGTTGACCTGCAATAAGATCTCCTGCCCGTGCCATTCCACCGTGACTTCATACTGGGGGCCCATATAGGCCACGTGGCGGATCACGCAGCGCTGACTCTCTTCGCCGCGATCGCTAAGCGTGATCGCTTCCGGGCGCACGCCGACCATGCCTTCGCCTTGCGTATCAAAGTGCAGCGGGCGCGGCAGGTGGTAGCCGTAGATATCAACGTATTGGTCACCGAAGGTGGCCGGGAACAGGTTGGCGTCACCCATAAAACTTGCCATAAAGCGCGAGGCGGGCTGGCGGTATAGATCCTGCGGTGAACCGATCTGCATGATGTGCCCCTTGTTCATCACCAGCACGGTATCGGAAACCGCAAAGGCTTCGCTCTGATCGTGGGTGACGTACAGCGAGGTGATATCAAACTGCTTTTGCAGTTCGCGGATCTTGTCGCGCATGCTGCGACGCAGGTTGGCGTCGAGGTTACTCAACGGCTCATCAAACAGCAGCACTTTCGGCTTGAGGATCAACGCGCGGGCCAGCGCTACGCGCTGCTGCTGACCGCCGGAGATCTGATCAACATAGCGCTCTTCGAATCCTTCCAGATCGACCATCGCCAGTGCCTCTTTGACACGGGTTTTCACCTCAGCGCGGGATACGCCGAGCATCTTCAGGCCGTAACCAACGTTCTCTCCCAGCGACATATGCGGGAACAGGGCATAGGACTGAAACACCATACAGATATCACGCTGCTGAATTGAGCGATGGGTGACGTCTTCGCCATCAATGAAAATCTGCCCTTCGCTCGGTTTTTCCAGCCCGGCGACCAGGCGCAAAATGGTGGTTTTGCCACAACCGGACGGGCCGAGCAGCGTCACCATTTGCCCCTGTGGGATGGTGAGGTTGATATTGTCGATTACCGTATTACTGCCAAATCGTTTGGTGACGTTGCGCAGTTCAACGAAATTTTTCTGAGTCATAGTGCGCTCCATTACGCCTGGTTTTTGGCTTTTGAACGGGAGGTACGTGATTCACCGATCAGCCAGTCAAAGATGAAAATAATCGCCAGCATCACCACGATCAGAATGGAACCGTAGGCAATCGCCACACCGTATTCGCCATCTTCCACGCGGTTCAGGATGTAGGCCGTCGCTACACGGGTATCCGGCGTGACGAGGAATACAATGGCGCTGACGGTGGTAATGGCGCGCACAAAGCTGTAAATCAGCGCCGAAAGGATCGCCGGGCGTAGCAGCGGCAGCAGGATATGCGTAATGGTACGCAGCGAACCGGCGCGCAGGCTGAGCGAGGCTTCATCCAGTGATTTATCGATCTGGCCTAAGCCCGCGATACCCGCCCGAATACCGACCGGGACGTTACGCATTACCATCGAGATAATGACAATCGCCGCCGTACCAGTGAGGTAAACCGGGGCGCTGTTAAAGGCCAGAATGTACGATACGCCCGCGACGGTGCCTGGAACGGCAAAGCACAGCATAGTGGTGAACTCGATGGTCTTTTTGCCCTTAAACTGCTGGCGCACGACTACCCAGGCGATCAGCAGGCCGAAGATGGCGGTGATCGGCGCGGCAATACCGGCGTAGAGCAGGGTGTCGAGCAGTGAAGGCCATGCGCCGTCGCTCATCCCCTGACCGAACAGTTTGGTAAAGTTCGCTAACGTCAGGGTGTAGTCCACGCCCCAGTTAACGGTGAAACTGCCGTAGAAAATGCTGCCGTACAACAGGGCGTTAAAGGCAATCCACACCGCCAGCAGCGCGACCACGCTCCATACCAGCGTCACAGGTAACGGCTGCACGTCGCCCCGGTAGGATTTACCGGAAACGGTGACGTATGAGCGTTTACCAATCCACATATATTGCACGCAGAACACCAGCAGCGAGAACAGCAGCAGGAAGGCACCCAGCGTACTGGCTGCCTGGTAGTCGAGCTGCGAACCGGTGATGTAGAAGTAGATTTGCGTTGCCAGCACGTCGAAGTTTCCGCCGAGCACCAGCGGGTTACTGAAGTCAGCCAGCGATTGCACCACCACAATCAAAAAGGCGTTGGCCAGTGCTGGTTTCAGTAGCGGGACAAACACGCCGTTAAAGGTCTGCCAGCGGCTGGCACGCAGGGTGTATGACGCTTCTTCCAGCGACGGATGAATGGTTTTGATTGCTCCGTCGAGGATCATAAACGCCATCGGAGTGAAGGCCAGCACCTGCGCCAGCCAGATGCCGGTAAAACCGTACAGCCAGTTGGTGTTGGTTAAGCCAAACCATTCGACCATAAATTCGGTGATGTAGCCGGAGCGTCCCATCATCAGCGTGACGCCTAAACCCACGACAAACGGCGGGGTGACGATCGGCAAAATCGAGAAGATACGTCCGATTATGGCGCTGCGTCTGGCGATCCGGGTAGTATAGATAGCCAGTACCAGACCAAAGAAGGTACAGCCGACGCCGACGGCAATCGACAGCATAATCGAGTTGAGGATCACCTGAATGATATGTGCCTGCGACAGCACATTCATAAACGCCAGCGGGGCAAATTCCCCGGCGTCGTTGGTGAACATCGGAATAAAAATAGCGATACTCGGCCAGACGATAAAAATACCGATTAGCGCGACAATCGCGGTGAGCGAACCGATGACGAAACGGTCGCCGCCCAGCCATTCCAGACGGGTGAGCGCCAGGGTCATGATCGCGCCAAGTGCCACAAACAACACAATGGTGGCATAGCCTAAGCCGCGCCCCTCAAGAGTCGCGCTGGCGACGATAAACACCATACAGAAAAAAGCCCAGCCCGCATCAAGATAATGGCGGCCGCGCTGTTCGCGCCTGGCCTCATGGAACGGACGCACCAGTAGCAGGCTCGGCAGCAGATACCATAACCAACTGATATTGAACTGTGACCAGCCGTAGGCGGCGAGTATTTCCTCGCCTGTCGACTCCAGCAGACCGTAGTCCAGGCTCCAGCTTGGCAACAGGGCAAACGCCAGCCAGCCAAGCAAAACCCAAAGAAATATCGCATCCCGTTTTTTCACAGGATGGAGTGCAAGTGTGTGTGACATAGCGGTTCCGGTATTCCAGGCCGGATGCGGTATTTACGCCGCACCCGGCAAATGATCGCCGATGTAGGTTTATTTACCCATCTTCACTTCGCTGACCCACTTATTGATCAACGCTTTACGCACGTCGGTCGAGCCGTACTTATCCATGTCGTAATTGATAAGTTTCAGGTCGTCGAGCTTCAGCGAGTTAGGAGACGTCTCGGCGGTGGTGTTGGTCAGGATCTGATAGGACTTACCTTTCTTCCACGCCAGTTCCTGGGCATCTTTTGACAGTACCCAGTCAACGAACAGTTTGGCGTTATCGAGGTTGCGCGCGCCTTTCAGAATGCTAACGCCGCCGATCTCATAGCCAGTACCTTCGCACGGTGAAATTAGCTCCAGCGGTGCGCCCTGTTCTTTTTCCAGCGAGTAGTCGTGCAGGAAGCCAATGCCAATCGCCGTTTCGCCACGGGCGGCGTTACGCGCTGGGGCAATGCCTGATTTAGTGTATTGAGAGACGTTGGCGTTGAGCTGTTTCAGGTAGTCAAAGGCCTGATCTTCACCCCACAGCTGGGCAAAAGTCGCCAGCGCGGTATAGGCGGTACCGGAGCTTTGCGGGTCAGCAATCTGGATTTCACCTTTGTATTCCGGTTTGGTCAGATCCTTCCAGCATTTTGGCACCGGCAGGTTTTTCTCTTTCAGGCGCTGGGTATTGACGCCAAAGCCCAGAATACCGACGTAAACCGCCGAGGAGAGATTGCCTTTCACCTTCGCGGGATCGCGGAATTTCTCCATGATCTGTTCGAGATTGGGTGATTTATACGGCTGCAGCAGGCCCATTTCCCCGGCCTGGGACTGCGGATCCAGCGTACCGCCGTACCAGACATCCGCCTGCGGATTTTTCTTCTCGGCATCCACTTTCGCCAGCGTACTGCCCGAGCCGTTGCGAATGAATGAGGTTTTCACATCATATTTTTCACCGAAGGCTTTGGTTTCGGTTTCGCACATCTCGTTAGTGGCGCTGCAATACACCACCAGACGGCCCTGCGCCTGAGCTGCGTTGCTGAAGGCTGCCAGCGTCAGAGCAGAGGCAATTAGTGTAGAGGTAAGCGTCAGTTTCATTGTTTTATCCTTTGACTGAGAGAAGGGGTAATGCCTGCAATGAGCAGTGGCATCAGCAATAAACCCATAAAGACAGCGGCGACCGAGAGCAAACTGAACATTCCCGACCAGCCGTAGTGTTCTATGACCAGCGACAGCGGCCAACCCGCCAGCGCGGCCCCCAGATAGGCAAACAGCCCGAGAAAACCGGTAATTGAACCTGCTGCCGCCTTGTGTCCGCACTCCACTGCCGCGAGGCCAATTAGCATCTGTGGGCCAAACACAAAAAAGCCCACCGTAAAGAAACACATTGCCAGTAGCGCGTAGTGGTGCACCGGCGCCAGCCACAGCGCGGCGACGGAGACCATCAGCCCCAGCGTGAACAGCAAAATCATCGGCGCACGCTGACCGCTGAACAGCAGATCCGATCCCCATCCGGCAAACAGCGCCCCCAGCAAACCGCCAACTTCAAACAGCATCACCGTGGCATTGGCGCTGAGCAGATTCACGCCGTGGCTTTCCGTCAGCCAGATGTTGCCCCAGTCGTTGAGCGCAATGCGGATCAAATAGACCAATACATACGACACGCCGAGCAGCCAGATCATCGGGTTTTTCAGCATGGTGGTACGTAACATTTGCCACAGCCCCATCGGCGGACTTTGCTGTTCCTGACGCAGCTCCAGCGGGTCATGCCGCCATTCCCCAACCGTCGGTAATCCCTCTTCCCGGGGCGTGCCTTTCAGTTGCAGAGTGAGCCAAATGCCTAACGCCATGCTGATAATCCCCGGTGCCAGCATCGCTGCCTGCCAGCCCCACCAGTGGGCGGCAAAGGCGCTAATCAGCGGGATAACTGCCCCACCAATGTTGATCGACATATTCCAGCAGCCCCACCAGAATCCGCGTTCGTTGCGCGAGTACCAGTGGGTCAGTAGTCGGGCGCAGGGCGGCCAGCCCCAACCCTGGAAAAACCCGTTCAGCGTCCAGACCACCAGCAGCAGCGTCAGCGATTCACCAAAGGCGAACAGCACATTCAAAACACCGGTGGCGAAAAGGCCAATGCCCATAAATGCGCGTTGTCCGTGGCTGTCGTGCCACAGTCCGGCGGTAAATTTCGACAGGCCATAGGTCAGGTAAAACAGCGACCCCAGCAGGCCGATATCGCCTTTATCCAGACCGAGGTCCGTTTGTAGCGCCGGGAGGACGTAGTTAACGCTTTTGCGCGTCAGATAAAACGCGGCATAGCCAATGACCATACACATCAGCAGTCGGGGGCGTAGCGCCCGGTATTGTTGATCTGTTTCGCTGGCTGAGCGTGTATGCATGGCAGTCTCCGTTTGTGCTGACTATAGGAAAGTGAAAGCAAAAGAGGATGAGAGAAAGTCCAGAGTGGCTAAGACTTTTTCCTGGTTAGCGGCTGATTTGTTGCAAATTTGTGGGCAGGTTAACAATTACCCGTGTGCCGTTGCTTGATTCGAGCGTCAGTTCACCGCCAAGGGCGCTCACCCGCTCACGCATTCCCTGGATACCGAAACCGGGAATTTTTTCTGGCAGAATACCCACGCCATTGTCAGCGACGTCCAGAAACAAGCTATGTTCCTGCTGGCGCAGCGTAATCGACACATCGCTGGCATCGGCATGTTTACAGACGTTATTGAGTAACTCCTGCAACAGGCGATACAGCGTGAAGCGCACCGTTTCGTTTTCTGGCGTATTCTCTAGCTGATAATCAAAGCGACAGCGAATGCCCCGTTCAGCAAAAGCAAATTCATTCACCAGATGATGTAGTGCATCTTTAAAAGACAGTTCATCGAGCGCGGGTGGACGCAGCTGGCGCAGCAACTGGCGGGTGGAGTGGTGAATACGCCGGGCCAGGTCGTTGATCTGATTTGCCGCTTCAAGCGTTTGCTCGCGACCCGGTGCGCGTTTGACCAGTTGTGATTGAATTTGAATGGCGGTGATGTTCTGACCAATTTCGTCGTGCAGTTCCCGCGCCAGGCTTTTGCGCGTGTTTTCTTCGGTGCGGATCAGCTGTTCGGTCAGCACGCGACGCGCCGCCAGTTCAGTTTCCAGACGCTGGCGATAATGGTGCAGGTTTTGCGCCAGATGCTGCTGGCGGCTGATGGCGATCCCCAGCCCTATGCCGAGCAGCGCCTGGGTGGCGAGGAAAATCTCCAGCTCCAGTAAATTACTGAACCCGACGCCGATTTGCCGGGCGATGGTGATCATCATACTGCCGAGCAATCCGGACAACACGCCGCCCTGCCAGCCAAATTTCCACGCCATCACCACGTTCGGTAAGAACACCACGATCAGCAACAGGCGCTCGATCTCCGGCGACAACACCATCTGGGTGCCGATGCCAATAATAAAAAACAGGCTGCACCAGATGATAAGCGAGGTGCGCAGCGGGGGATTGGTGGTATCCAGCCCGAGCAAATGATAGCGGTGCTGCTGGCGCAAAAATTCATAGATCAGATAGACAAACGGCGTCAGCAGCACGCCGCCGGTAAACGACGCCAGGCCAATTAACGTTGCCGGACTTTGGATAAACGGTGAAAGCAGGGCGGTATTGAGCAATGAGGTGAGCGTCACCGCGGCCAGCAGCAGCGTTAAGCGCTGCCAGTAAAGGGGGAAACGGTGCCAGTATGACTGGCCGATGATCGCCGGAATCAGGCTAATTAACGGCGCAGCCAGCAGGATATAGCCATTCAATAATTGCTCACTGTGCAGCCAGAACAACATCAGCACCGGCGGCAGTACCAGCGCGGGCCAGTAACGGCGAGAAAGCAGGATGAGCAGCGCGAGATAGACGCCGTGCGGCAGGAATAGCGCCGCCTGCTGGCCGTTGTGGGTCAGGTAAAACCCCAGCGTCCACAGCATCAACCAGCCTGATCCCCAGGCCAGCAGAATAAACAGAGAAATAACCCAATGCCGAAGGCTACGCGACATTAATGTCCCGTTAATAGCTGGTGGTCGAGGGCAAAATGCACCAGATCGATGGTGCTGTGGCATTGCAGTTTGCCCAGCACGTTTGCCCGATGAACGTGTACCGTCTTGTGGCTGAGGTCGAGCTTGAAGGCGATCTCTTTTACGCTGTCGCCTTTGACCAACAGCTCAAACACTTCGCGCTCGCGTGGGGTCAGTACTTCCAGTACCTGCGCGGGCTGTTCGCCGCCGCGTAGCGCCCGCAGCGCATCGGCGCACAGGTAATGCCCGCCCATACCGACCGATCGTACCGCCTGCACCAGCTCCTCTGGTCCGCAGCGTTTGGTCAGGTAGCCACTGGCGCCGGCATCCAGCGCACTTTGCACAAACGTGGGTGAGTCATAGATGCTGAGAATGATGGCGCGAAAACCGGGCTTCTGTGCCCGCAGTCGTTTTAACAGGCTCAGACCATTTTCATCCGGCATGGCGATATCCATCACCGCAACGTTGACGTCATCATGCAGAAGTGCAGGCCAGGCCTCCGCTGCGCTGCTGTACTGACCGGTAACGTTGAGATCGTCTTCGAGACTGAGTAATTGCGCAAAGCCGGAACGCACCACCACATGGTCATCCACCAGCACAACATGAATCATGATTTTACTCTCTTGCCTGATAATGGCGTCTATGATGCCGGTCAGCGCCGCGCTGGCAATCATCCAGGTGTAGTTATGTAACGAATGTAACAAAATCGCAATAATTTGCCGGGTGTTGTAGGCCGGATAAGGCGCTTGCGCCGCCATCCGGCAACAGTGCCTGATGGCGCTGCGCTTATCAGGCCTACGAATTCCATCTGTAATGAGCGAAATCGCTAACTATTGCCGCTTTTTTTCTAAAAACGCTTTGTTCTTAGCCAGAATTTTTAATTCCTTTATCAAATTGTGCCGCAACGAAATACTGCCTCCATAACAAGACAGGGGAGCAGACAATCATGGCTATTTCATCGCGTAACGCACTTCTCGGTGCACTGGCATTCATCGCATTTCAGGCGCAGGCGGTGAACGTAACCGTCGCTTATCAGACCTCCGCCGAACCCGCCAAAGTGGCGCAGGCGGATAATACTTTTGCCAAAGAGAGCGGCGCTACCGTTGACTGGCGCAAATTCGACAGCGGCGCGAGCATCGTCCGGGCGCTAGCCTCCGGCGACGTGCAGATCGGTAATCTTGGCTCCAGCCCGCTGGCGGTCGCCGCCAGTCAGCAAGTACCCATTGAAGTTTTTCTGCTGGCGTCAAAGCTTGGTAACTCCGAGGCACTAGTGGTGAAGAAAAACATCAGTAAACCGGAAGATTTGATTGGCAAACGCATTGCGGTGCCGTTTATCTCCACCACCCATTACAGCCTGCTGGCGGCGTTGAAACACTGGGGGATTAAACCCGGTCAGGTGGAGATTGTGAACCTGCAACCACCTGCGATTATTGCCGCATGGCAGCGCGGGGATATTGACGGCGCGTACGTCTGGGCTCCTGCGGTCAATGCGCTGGAAAAAGACGGCAAGGTGTTAACCGACTCATCGCAGGTTGGTGAGTGGGGCGCACCGACGCTGGACGTGTGGGTGGTACGCAAAGATTTTGCCGAGAAGCATCCTGAGGTGGTGAAAGCCTTTGCCAAAAGCGCTATCGATGCGCAGCAACCTTATATCGCTAATCCCGATGAGTGGCTGAAGCAGCCGGAGAATATCAGCAAATTGTCGCGTTTAAGCGGCGTGCCGGAAGCGGATGTGCCGGGACTGGTGAAAGGTAACACTTACCTGACGCTGCAACAGCAGACTGCCGAACTGACCGGACCGGTGAACAAAGCCATTATCGACACCGCGCAGTTCCTCAAAGAGCAGGGCAAAGTCCCCGCTGTCGCGACGGATTACAGTCAGTACGTGACCGATCGCTTCGTGCAATAAATAAGGAGGCGCTGATGCTGCAAATCTCTCATCTTGCCGCCAGCTACGGTGGAAAACCGGCGCTGGAGGATATCAACCTGACGCTCGATAGCGGTGAGCTGCTGGTGGTACTCGGACCTTCCGGTTGCGGGAAAACCACATTGTTAAATCTGATTGCCGGATTTGTGCCGTATCAGCATGGCAGCATCACGCTGGCGGGTAACAGGGTTGACGGTCCGGGGGCAGATCGCGGGGTCGTATTCCAGAATGAAGGTCTGCTGCCCTGGCGTAATGTGCAGGACAACGTGGCTTTTGGTCTGCAGCTGGCGGGGGTGGATAAACTACAGCGTCAGCGTA
Organism: Citrobacter sp. S39; assembly: GCF_009495675.1. Taxonomy (NCBI): domain Bacteria; kingdom Pseudomonadati; phylum Pseudomonadota; class Gammaproteobacteria; order Enterobacterales; family Enterobacteriaceae; genus Citrobacter; species Citrobacter sp. S39. Next base: position 4,652,794 of record NZ_CP045555.1, on the reverse strand, counting down.
TTGCCCTGGAGATGTTGCAGAAAGTCGGGCTGGAGGACGCGGGCAAACGCTTTATCTGGCAGCTTTCCGGCGGACAGCGGCAGCGCGTCGGCATTGCGCGGGCGCTGGCGGCCAATCCTCAGTTGTTGTTGCTGGATGAACCTTTTGGCGCGCTCGACGCCTTTACTCGTGAGCAGATGCAAACCCTGCTGCTGAAGCTGTGGCATGAGACTGGCAAACAGGTGCTGTTGATTACGCACGATATTGAAGAAGCAGTGTTTATGGCGACAGAGCTGGTATTGCTGTCGCCAGGCCCAGGCCGGGTACTGGAGCGTCTGCCGCTGAATTTCGCCCGTCGCTTTGTGGCTGGAGAGTCGAGTCGCAGCATTAAGTCCGATCCGCAGTTTATCGCCATGCGCGAGTACGTGTTAGGTCGAGTCTTTGAGCAACGGGAGGCATTTTCATGAGCGTGGTGATTAATGATAAACCCCGTCGCCAGCGCGCGCTCAACTGGCGCTGGCCGTTCTCGCGGCAGATTACCTTAAGCCTTGGTACGTTGGCCGTCATTTTGGCGTTGTGGTGGACGGTGGCGGCGCTGCAGTTAGTCAGCCCGCTGTTTTTACCGCCACCGGGACAGGTTTTACAAAAGCTGATCGTTATTGCCGGTCCGCAGGGATTTATGGATGCCACCCTGTGGCAGCATCTGGCGGCGAGTCTGACACGTATTGTTATCGCGCTGCTGGCGGCGGTGCTGCTGGGCGTTCCGGTTGGAATCGCTATGGGGCTGAGTCCGACGATGCGCGGCATTCTCGATCCGATCATTGAGCTGTATCGTCCGGTTCCGCCCCTGGCCTATCTGCCGCTGATGGTCATTTGGTTTGGCATTGGCGAAACCTCCAAGATCTTGCTTATCTATCTGGCGATTTTCGCCCCTGTAGCGATGTCGGCGCTGGCGGGAGTGAAAAGTGCGCAGCAGGTGAGAGTGCGCGCCGCGCAATCGCTGGGAGCCAGCCGTGCGCAGGTGCTGTGGTTTGTTATTTTGCCGGGGGCATTACCTGAGATCCTCACCGGATTACGTATCGGACTTGGGGTGGGCTGGTCGACGCTGGTGGCGGCAGAGCTGATTGCCGCCACGCGAGGCTTAGGATTTATGGTCCAATCTGCCGGTGAGTTTCTGGCAACGGATGTAGTGCTGGCGGGGATCGCGGTGATTGCCGTTATCGCGTTTATTTTAGAACTGGGTCTGCGCGCGCTTCAGCGCCGCCTGACGCCCTGGCATGGAGAAGTACAATGAGTGAACGTCTGAGCATAACCCCGCTGGGGCCGTATATTGGCGCACAAATTTCCGGCGCGGATTTGGCGCGTCCGCTGAGCGATAATCAGTTTGAACAGCTTTATCACGCGGTATTGCGCCACCAGGTGGTGTTTCTGCGCGAGCAGGTGATTACGCCGCAACAACAGCGGGCGCTGGCGCTGCGTTTTGGCGATCTGCATATTCACCCGGTCTATCCGCATGCCGAAGGAGTAGAAGAAATTATCGTGCTGGATACCCATAACGATAATCCGCCGGATAACGACAACTGGCACACCGATGTCACCTTTATCGACACGCCGCCTGCCGGGGCGATTTTAGCGGCGAAAGAGCTGCCATCAACCGGGGGCGACACCTTGTGGACTAGTGGGATTGCCGCTTATGAAGCATTGTCTGAGCCGTTCCGTCAGTTGCTGAGTGGCCTGCGGGCAGAGCATGATTTCCGTAAATCATTTCAGGAATATAAATATCGCAAGACCCCAGAGGAGCACCTGCGCTGGCTGGAGGCCGTCGCTAAACATCCACCGTTGCTGCATCCAGTGGTACGCACGCATCCGGTGAGCGGGAAGCAGGCGCTGTTCGTGAATGAAGGATTTACCACACGAATTGTCGATGTCACGGAAAAAGAGAGCGAGGCGTTACTGAGCTTTTTGTTCGCGCATATCACCAAACCGGAGTTTCAGGTGCGCTGGCGCTGGCAGCCCAACGATGTGGCGATTTGGGATAATCGCGTGACGCAGCATTATGCGAATGCGGATTATCTGCCGCAGCGGCGCATTATGCATCGGGCAACGATTCTGGGAGATAAGCCATTTTATCGGGCGTGATGATTACCGGAGACGCTTCACTTGCCGGGCCTACGACCTGTAGGCCCGGTTAGGCGTTATTAACGCAGAATTTTTTTCTCAGCCAGATCCAGTGCGAAGTAGCTGAAGATCAGATCCGCGCCAGCGCGTTTGATCGACCCTAAGCTTTCCAGCACCACTTTCTCTTCATCTATAGCCCCCGCCAGCGCCGCGAATTTGATCATCGCGTATTCACCGCTGACCTGATAAGCGCCAATCGGCAGCTCGGTGCGTTCGCGGATATCGCGCAGAATATCGAGGTACGCGCCAGCCGGTTTGACCATCAGGCAGTCTGCGCCCTGGGCTTCATCCAGCAGCGATTCGCGAATCGCTTCCCGACGGTTCATCGGGTTCATCTGATAGGTTTTACGATCGCCTTTCAGCGCGGTGCCCGCGGCTTCACGGAATGGGCCGTAAAAAGATGAGGCAAACTTAGTGGAGTAGGACATGATAGCGGTATCGGTGAAGCCCGCGGCGTCCAGCGCCTGGCGAATCGCCTGTACCTGACCATCCATTGCGGCGGAAGGCGCGATGAAGTCCGCACCCGCTGCGGCGGCAACCACCGCTTGCTTGCCGAGGTTGGTAAGGGTTAAATCGTTATCCACGCCGTGATCGCATAACACGCCGCAGTGGCCGTGTGAGGTGTATTCGCAGAAGCAGGTGTCGGACATGACGATCATTTCCGGCACGGTCTGTTTGCAGATACGCGACATGCGCGCCACCAGGCCGTCTTCTTTCCAGGCATCGCTACCGGTGTCATCCGTATGGTGGGAAATGCCGAAAGTCATCACCGAGCGGATGCCAGCATTAGCAATGCGTTCAATTTCGCGCGCCAGGTGCTTCTCTGGAATACGCATCACGCCTGGCATGGCGTCGATAGCTTTGTAATCGTCGAGTTCTTCTTCAACAAAGATCGGCAACACCAGGTCATTTAAGCTGAGTGTTGTCTCTTCAAACATAGCGCGCAGCGCGGGAGATTTGCGCAGGCGGCGAGGGCGTTGGATTAGGTCTGTCATGGTATGCCTGATGTTTGTGGAATCGAAGGCCGTAGTATACCCGAACCTGAGGGCGTGTGGTTTACGAAAGTTGGCGTTATATCTGGATTTACTGTAACGAAGGGATGAATCATTAGCGCAATTTATTCACAAGCATAGCAATTTATTCATATTCATTATTTTGTTTATTGTTTTTTTATTATTTTAAATATCTATGCGTTTGCTTTTATAGCGTGGTGTATAGATTGTGTTTATTTATTGTCTATTTATTTGTTTGCGTTCTGATTCATTAGTGAATTATATGCTTTGAATGTTGGCTCTCTTTTAATTGATTGAAACTATTGGTTTTTATATTTATTAGATGACGTGACTTGAATTTATTATGTTGTCCGGTTTCGGACAATGGGCAAAGAATAATTGAACCTTTCCTTAATGAAACCGCATAATCGTCCCTGCGAAACATAAAATGTTTTCTTTGCATTGATAATTGATGGATCAACTATATTACGTCCCTGAGGAGGGATGACAAATGCACATTTGGAAAAAGAAACTTGTAGTATCACAATTAGCATTAGCCTGCACTTTGGCAATCACTTCTCAGGCGAATGCTTCTACTGATATCTCTGGGACCGCCTACACAACGTTTACCCATTATAATGATGCATCTTATGCTGATGGCGTCTATTACGATGGATATGTCGGGTGGAACAATTACGACACCGATAGTATTTATAACGGTGATATTTATCCGGTAATCAATAACGCTACTGTCAACGGCGTTATTTCTACTTATTATCTGGATGATGGGCTGTCTACTAACACCAATAACAACAGCCTGACGATTAAAAACAGTACCATTCATGGTATGGTGACATCCGAATGTATGACCACGGATTGTTCTAACCGTACAGGTACCGACTACTACTACGATCGCCTGGCGATGAACGTTATCAACTCAACGATTGATGACAACTACGAACATTATACCTACAACGGTACGTATAATGACGTGGCTGACACGCACGTTGTCGACGTTTATAACCTGGGGACGGCTATCACGCTGGATCAAGAAGTTGATCTGTCTATCTCCAACAACTCTCACGTTGCGGGTATTACGCTGACTCAGGGTTATGAGTGGGAAGATATTGACGATAATACCGTTAGTACCGGCGTAAATAGCGGCGAAGTGTTTAACAACACCATTGTTGTTACCGATTCTACCTTGACCTCTGGCTCATGGTCTGATGAAGGTACCTCCGGTTGGTTTGGCAACACCAGCAATGCGAGCGACTACAACGGTAACGGCTGGAACGCTAATGATATCGCATTAGCGGTTATTGCTCATCCGAATGCTGATAACGCGATGCAGACCACTGCCACGTTTGATAACGCTACGCTGATGGGCGATGTGCTGTTCTCCAGCAACTTTGACGAGAACTTCTTCCCGAACGGCGCAGATACTTACCGTGATACCGATGCCGATCTGGATACCAACGGATGGGATGGTACTGACCGTCTGGATCTGACTCTGAACAACGGCAGTAAGTGGGTTGGCGCGGCCATGTCCGTACATCAGGTTGATGTTGATGGTGACGGCGTTTACGATAACTATGCTGCAGGTACTGAAGTCACTGCAACGCTGATCGACATCGCTGCCAACAGCCTGTGGCCCTCTTCAACCTATGGTATCGATAGCGACACAACCTCTTATGACGAAAATGGTCATGTGGTTGGCAACTCTGTTTACCAGAGCGGTCTGTTCAACGTCACGCTGAACGGCGCTTCACAGTGGGATACCACCAAAACGTCTCTGATCGACACCCTGAGCATCAACAGCGGTTCCGTCGTTAACGTGGGTGATTCTACCCTGATCTCCGACACAATTGGCCTGACCGGTGGTTCTGCACTGAACATCAACGAAGATGGTCATGTTGCGACCGATACCCTGTCTATTGATAACAGTACCGTCACAATTGCTGATGATGTTGCTGCTGGCTGGGGTGTAGGTAGTGCTGCGCTGTATGCCAACACCATCAATGTTACCAACAACGGTGTTCTGGATGTGGGCAACAGCACAGGTGATGCACTGCAGGTTGATACGCTGAATCTGACCAGCTACACCGACGCTTACAACCATGTTAATGCGGGTGTTTTCGACATCAACAGCACTAACTATGTACTGAATGCTGACCTGACCAACGATCGTACCAACGATACTACCCAGGCTAACTACGGTTATGGCGTGATCGCGATGAACTCTGATGGTCATCTGACTATCAACGGTAACGGCGATTCCGACACCTCAGGCGATCAGTCTGAAGTTGATAACTACGGTGACCATGTCGCGGCAGCAACCGGTAACTATAAAGTGCGTATCGACAACGCGACCGGCGCAGGCTCTGTTGCTGATTACAAAGGTAACGAGCTGATCTACGTTAACGACACGAACAGCAACGCGACCTTCTCTGCAGCCAACAAAGCTGACCTCGGTGCTTACACCTATCAGGCACAGCAGCAGGGTAACACCGTTGTTCTGCAGCAGATGGAACTGACAGACTACGCGAACATGGCGCTGAGCATCCCGTCTGCTAACACCAATATCTGGAACCTGGAACAAGATACCGTTGGTACTCGTCTGACTAACGCACGTCATGGTCTGGTTGATAACGGTGGTGCATGGGTAAGCTACTTCGGTGGTAGCTTCGATGCAGATAACGGCACCATTAACTACGATCAGGATGTTAACGGCATCATGGTTGGTGTTGATTCCAAAATTGATGGTAACAACGCTAAGTGGATTGTCGGTGCTGCAGCAGGCTTCGCGAAAGGTGATATGAGCGACCGTACCGGTCAGGTGGATCAGGATAGCCAGACTGCCTACATCTACTCTTCTGCTCGCTTTGACAACAACATCTTTGTTGACGGTAACTTAAGCTACTCCCACTTTAACAACGATCTGTCTGCTAACATGAGCAATGGTCAGTATGTTGATGGCAGCACCTCTTCTGATGCCTGGGGCTTTGGCTTGAAACTGGGTTATGACCTGAAGCTGGGTGACGCAGGCTACGTAACGCCATACGGCAGCGTATCCGGTCTGTTCCAGTCTGGTGATGATTATAAGCTGAGCAACGACATGAAAGTTGACGGTCAGTCTTATGACAGCATGCGCTATGAACTCGGTGTAGATGCAGGTTATACCTTCGCCTACAGCGAAGATCAGGCGCTGACCCCGTACTTCAAACTGGCCTACGTTTACGACGACTCTAACAACGATTCTGACGTAAACGGCGATTCTATCGACAACGGTGTAGAAGGTTCTGCGGTACGTGTTGGATTGGGTACTCAGTTCAGCTTTACCAAAAACTTCAGCGCCTACACCGATGCTAACTACCTCGGTGGTGGTGATGTAGATCAAGACTGGTCTGCAAATGTTGGCGTTAAATATACCTGGTAAGACATCTCTCGTTGTTAAAGAAAAGATAATCTAACTCAGAAAAATGCCCGTCACGGATTTGACGGGCATTTATTGCAAGGAATGCCCAGATGTTGTCTGCAAATAAACCGCTTGTGGAATTTGGTAAGCTTGATAAATGTTTGTCGAAATATGGCAAACACTTTGAGTGTGATAACGATAAAAAAATAATTTATTCCAGTGATATGAACAGTGACGATACCTTTATCATTTTAAATGGTGTAATTTCCCTGAGGCGAGGGGAGAATGTGCTGGTCGGTATTGCACAGGCGCCATTTATTATGGGGCTTTCAGATGGCGTGATGAAAACAGATATACAATACAGATTAATCACGGAAAGCGATTGTACGGGATACCATCTACCTGCCTCACAAACAATTAATATAATTGAAGAGTGCCAGCTTTGGAGTGAAGCTTTTTGTTGGTTGGCATGGCAAAATTCCATGCTTGAATTGCGAGATCTGCAGTTGATCGGCAATAACTCCTACGATCAGATTCGCGCGACGCTGATATCCATGATGAAATGGGACGACGTACTGCGTTCGCGTATCGGCGTCATGAACTATATTCACCAACGCACGCGAATTTCCCGCTCGGTTGTCGCTGAGGTTCTCGCGGCTTTGCGTAAAGGTGGTTACATTGAAATGAATAAAGGCAAACTGGTGAGCATTAACCGTTTGCCTTTTGAGTATTAACTCAGGATGCGGGAATAACCTGCGGTTTGTTCCCGCTCAACTCTGCAACCAGATCGTTGATACCGTCACTCATATTGGTAAAACGGGTTAGCGGAGAACGGGTCACCACGATAAACGCCCCGACGTTTTGTTGTGGGATCATCGCCATATAGGTGATGAAACCACCACCGCCGCCGGTTTTTTGAATAATTCCCGGTCGGCCATTCTTCGGCGCCATGTAGACCCAGCCCAAACCAAGCGCATCGGCTCTGCCTGGAACATCCATTCCCACCACTTTAGTTAACTGCGTACGCTGATAAATCAGCGTCTGCATCCGGTCGGCCTGCTGGCTACGATGATAAAAGTCAGAAGAGAGATACTGCTGCATCCAGCGCATCATATCGCCGGGCGTAGAATAGACACCGCCGCTGCCCATTGCCGCCAGCGTATTGTTACAGGGGCTGGCGCCTTTTTCCGCGACCATCAGGCGTCGGCATTGATCGGGGGACGGGGTAAAGGTGGTGTCTTTCATCCCCAGCGGACGGGTGATTTTTTCTTCAAACAGCTGCGGATAAGGCTTACCAGAGGCCGCTCCCAGCGCATCGGCCAGCAGGTCAAACGCCAGGTTGGAATAAGATGCCTGTGAACCCGGTGCGGCTTTCAACGTGGCAGTAGAGAGATAGCTCCAGCGCTGCTCGCGGGTTGGCCAGACAAACACCGGGCGCTTTGCCGCGCCGCCAGGCTGCTCGCGCGGCAGCGCGCTGGTATGCGTCGCCAGATTCACCAGCGTAATCGGCGTGCCCTGATAAGTCGGCACGCGTGCACCTGGAGGTGCATATTTACTCAATGGATCGTTGAGTTTGACCGTGCCCTGATCGAGCAATTTCACCAGCATTTCGCTGGTCATTAATTTAGTGATTGAGGCAATTCGAATCACGGAATCAAGCTGTGGATGGACGTTGTTACCGGGACGCGTTTCGCCAAAGCTGCGAAATACGCGCTGATTACCATCAATCACCACGAGCGCCATCCCCGTAGCACCACTGCCGTAAAATATATGGTCGGCATAACGATCGACGATATCGGAGGCGAAAACCGGATCGGTTATAGGCTGTGCCGCCTGGACTGATGTCAATGACGCCGCACACAGCGCGGCAGAAAAAAGCAGACTACGTTTCAACGGTGGTGTCCATGAGTTAGATAAAGTGAAAAAGGATGTCGTGCGTATGCGTATTTATACTACTCATCGGCGTATTGCAAAGCGCTTATCAACCAATGATAGTGGGAAAAACGTAACGATGAGTAAACGTAGGAGTTTCCTGGATTGCGGATGTTCGCTTTTGTGATCTCACGCTGTGATAATCTGCACATACTGGAACGTTGTCGAGTGTGAAAACCACAGAAACAATTCTTCATAACCGAGGTGCGAACTAAGTGCCTCGGTTTTGGTCACAATTGTCGGTTTCAGCTTGTGTTTTTGGGCGTAAGCCGTCTGGCCTCCGCACTCCACGGTGGCAAATGCACAGCAGTCGTCATAACGATAAGAAGTTAGCAGGAGAGCACTATGTTTAAGTCTTTTTTCCCAAAGCCGGGGCCGTTCTTTATTTCGGCATTTATTTGGGCACTAGTCGCCGTTGTATTCTGGCAAGCAGGTGGGGGAGCCTGGGTTGCACATATTACCGGCGCGTCGGGAGACGTACCTATTAGCGCAGCGCGTTTCTGGTCGTTGGATTATCTGATTTTTTATGCGTACTACATTCTTTGTGTCGGGGTGTTCGCGCTGTTCTGGTTTCTCTACAGCCCACACCGCTGGCAGTACTGGTCTATTCTGGGCACATCGCTGATTATTTTTGTGACCTGGTTTCTGGTTGAAGTCGGCGTCGCTGTCAACGCCTGGTACGCGCCATTTTATGACCTAATTCAAACTGCGCTCAGCGCACCACACAAGGTGAAGATTGAGCAGTTCTATCATGAAGTTGGCATTTTTCTCGGCATTGCTCTGATAGCCGTGGTCATTGGCGTGATGAACAACTTCTTCGTCAGCCACTACGTGTTCCGCTGGCGTACCGCGATGAACGAACACTATATGGCGCACTGGCAGCATTTGCGTCACATCGAAGGCGCAGCGCAGCGTGTGCAGGAAGACACCATGCGTTTTGCTTCTACGCTGGAAGATATGGGCGTCAGTTTTATCAACGCGATTATGACGCTGATTGCCTTCCTGCCTGTACTGGTTACGCTCTCTGCCCATGTTCCTGACCTGCCGATTGTTGGACATGTGCCTTATGGCCTGGTGATTGCCGCGATTGTCTGGTCGCTGATGGGAACCGGTTTGCTGGCCGTGGTCGGGATAAAACTTCCTGGGCTGGAGTTTAAAAACCAGCGCGTGGAAGCGGCCTATCGTAAAGAACTGGTCTATGGCGAAGATGATGGCAACCGTGCGACGCCACCGACGGTGCGTGAACTGTTTCATGCGGTACGCCAAAATTACTTCCGTCTCTATTTTCACTATATGTACTTCAATATCGCCCGTATTCTTTACCTGCAGGTTGATAACGTTTTCGGCTTGTTCCTGCTGTTTCCGTCGATTGTTGCCGGTACGATTACGCTCGGCCTGATGACGCAAATCACCAACGTGTTTGGCCAGGTGCGCGGCTCGTTCCAGTATCTGATTAACTCCTGGACAACGTTAGTGGAACTGATGTCTATTTATAAGCGTCTGCGCAGCTTTGAACGAGAGCTTGATGGTCAGGACATTCAGGAAGTTACCCATACGCTGAGTTAATAATAAGGAGATGTTATGTCGACGGTTTCCCGTCTTTACCCCTTGTCTGGTCTGGCAGCACTGGTGCTGGTGGGGTGTAGTAGCCAACCCGCGCAGCCGCTAAAAAAGGGGGAGAAAGCCGTCGATGTGGCGAGCGTGGTGCGCCAGAAAATGCCCGCCAGCGTGAAAGACCGGGACGCATGGGCGCAGGATTTGGCAAAGACTTTTGAAAGCCAGAAGCTGGCACCGACGGTTGAAAATATCTGTTCGGTGCTGGCGGTCGCGCAACAGGAGTCAAATTATCAGGCGGATCCAGCCGTGCCGAACTTAAGTAAAATCGCCTGGAAAGAGATCGATCGTCGTGCCGAGCGTATGCACATCCCGCTATTTGTGGTGCATACCGCGCTGAAGATTAACTCGCCAACGGGGAAAAGCTACAGCGAGCGCCTGGATACGGTGAAGACGGAAAAACAGCTTAGCGCGATCTTTGATGATTTTATCAACATGGTACCGATGGGGCAGACGTTATTTGGTTCGCTTAATCCGGTGCATACCGGTGGGCCGATGCAGGTTAGCATCGCCTTTGCTGAGCAGCATGCCAGCGGCTACCCGTGGAAAATGGCGGGAACCGTGCGCCAGGAAGTATTTAGCCGCCGCGGTGGGCTGTGGTTCGGTACGTATCATCTGCTTAACTACCCGGCGAATTACAGTGCGCCAATTTTCCGCTTCGCCGATTTCAATGCCGGGTGGTATGCCAGCCGCAATGCAGCTTTCCAGAATGCGGTCAGTAAAGCCAGCGGCGTGAAGCTGGCGATGGACGGTGATTTAATTCTCTATGGCAGCAGCGAGCCGGGCAAAACGGAGCTGGCGGTACGTAAACTGGCCGGGAAGCTGGACATGAGCGAGAGTGAGATCCGCCGTCAGCTGCAAAAAGGCGACAGCCTGGCCTTTGAAGAGACCGCGCTGTACGAGAAGATTTATAAGCTGGCGGAAGCGAAGGCCGGGAAAACGCTTCCCCGTGAAATGCTGCCTGGCATTCAACTGGAAAGCCCGAAGATCACACGTAATCTGACTACCGCGTGGTTTGCTAAACGCGTGGACGATCGTCGGGCGAAATGTATGGGTCAGTCATCGTTATGATGACGGCGGCGCCAGCGCGCGAATGCCGCGATGGCGCCAAGAATCAGGCTTCCGGCGAGAAAAGGGACCAGCCCAAAAAGGGTTCCGACGCCCAGGCCGATTTCAACTCGCGGGCGCCCTGTCTCTTGCATTTGCAACTGCATCAACTGCTCATAGATGCCGGGAGCGTGGGCCAACAGATTTAAAATCTGCGCGCCTGCCCAGAAGCAAAACAGCACAAATACGGCATACGCAATGTTGCCGGGCAGGGAGGAGGGATCCCGATGCTTGCCCTTAAAAAGGGATTTTGAGAGCGTAAAATCAGCCATAAAGACCTCCGGAAATAACCTGCTTTTTTGACGTAATGCCTGTAACTGAAAGTGAGTCTGACAGGTGATCGGCAATGTCAATATCAGAATGATGGTAATTTCAGGTAGAGATTATTCCTGGATTTCGGTTTTTTGCTTAACGTCACAATTACGCAACCTTAAGTGAAATTAATTTACATTTCAGAAATTCCGCACAGGCCACAGACGTGTATGAGGAAATGTGCGAGGATGCGTTTTCATGTTGTATATCCACCGGAGCCGTTATGAACCTGCCTGTTAAAATCCGCCGAGACTGGCACTATTATGCCTTCGCTATTGGGCTTATCTTTATTCTCAACGGCGTGGTGGGCTTACTCGGTTTTGAAGCGCAGGGGTGGCAAACCTATGCGGTGGGGCTGGTGACCTGGGTGATTAGCTTTTGGCTGGCCGGATTAATCATCCGTCGCCGCGTTGAAGATGATGAAGTAAAGGATGCCCAATAGCTATATCAGGCATCCTGGCGGGTTTACATACTGGTTTTCAGCGCGCTATCCGCAGCATGGCGTTCCAGCGCCAGTTCGATCAGGCGAGTGATCAAATCGGTATAGCCTAAACCGCTCGCCTGCCACAGCTTCGGATACATACTGATGTTGGTAAAGCCTGGCAGCGTGTTGATCTCATTGATCACAACGTTGTTTTCAGCAGTTAAGAAAACGTCCACGCGCGCCATGCCGGCACAGCCCAGTGTCTGGTAGGCCTGAATGGCGATTTCGCGGATCTTATCGTTAATCTCTGGTGCAATTGCTGCCGGAACGACAACTGTGGCACCGTTATCGTCAATGTATTTAGTGTCGTAAGCGTAAAAATCGCTGTTCAGCACAATCTCTCCACAAGTACTGGCCTGCGGATGATCGTTGCCCAGTACAGCACATTCGATCTCGCGGCCTTTGATCCCTTGCTCCACCACGACTTTATGATCGAATTCAAATGCCAGCGCGACGGCCTGATCGTATTGGGCTTCGCTGGTTACTTTGCTGACGCCAACGGACGATCCCTGGTTGGCCGGTTTTACAAACAACGGCAGACCCAGGCGGGATTCCACTTCGCTAAAGCTGATGCTGTTGCGATTGGCGCGAGTTAGCGTGATAAATGGCGCGATGTTTAATCCGGCATCACGCAGCAGACGTTTGGTCACGTCTTTATCCATACAGGCCGCAGAACCCAGCACATCAGAACCTACGAACGGTAGGTTTGCCACGCGCAGCATGCCCTGCAGAGAGCCATCTTCACCCAGAGTGCCATGTACGATCGGGAAAATAACATCGACCGTCGGCAGCGGTTGACCGTTTTGTGCATCGATCAACTGGTGCGCTTGTTTACCCGGTACCTGCGCCAGGCTGGTCTCAGAAGGTCGCAATGCAATATGCGCCGGGTCGTCTGAATTGAGCAGATAATTACTGGCATCGCTGACGTGCCATTGCCCTTGTTTATCAATACCTAACAGCACAACGTCAAAGCGAGTCTTGTCGATGGCATCGACAATATTTTTTGCCGATTGCAATGACACTTCATGTTCCGCTGATTTACCACCAAATACGATTCCTACCCGCAACTTTGCCATCTTAAAAACCCATTCCATGAATGCAAAGCACATACATTACCACGACAAAACGCAGGTTTCCTCGGCTTCTGGCAGATTGTTTTGGCTGACGACAGGGGAATAGAACACAACAAACAAGCGGCCCGCACGCGAAGCATAATCCCCTGCTTATATTATGGGTTTGATGTGAGCTGTATCACAAATATGATGAGCGGGAAGATAAAATACTAAACTGTGATTTATCGCACCAGTGGACCCTTATTCAGCTAAGTAATTTGTTAAGCTGCTCGCAGTTTTCAGCTACTTATCGTTATGAGTCCTTATGGAATCCTGGAGAGTTAACCTTATTTCCGTTTGGTTCGGGTGCTTTTTTACCGGACTGGCGATTAGCCAAATCTTGCCTTTTTTACCACTCTATATCTCCCAACTGGGCGTGACCTCACATGAAGCGCTCTCAATGTGGTCCGGATTAACGTTCAGCGTCACCTTCCTGATTTCAGCTATTGTCTCTCCAATGTGGGGCAGTTTAGCCGACCGCAAAGGACGCAAGCTAATGCTGCTGCGGGCCTCACTGGGTATGGCCATTGCGATTTTGCTACAGGCATTTGCTACTAACGTCTGGCAGCTTTTTCTGCTGCGCGGGGTGATGGGGTTAACCTCCGGTTATATTCCTAATGCGATGGCGCTGGTCGCGTCACAGGTTCCGCGTGAACGCAGCGGCTGGGCGCTGAGTACGCTGTCGACGGCGCAAATCAGCGGTGTCATTGGTGGACCGTTAATGGGGGGCTTTATTGCCGATCACGTTGGCTTACGGGCGGTATTCTGTATTACCGCCGCTTTGCTGGTGGTGAGTTTTCTGGTCACACTGTTTTTGATCAAAGAGGGCGTTCGTCCGACGATTAAAAAAAGTGAACGTCTGAGTGGGAAGGCCGTATTTGCCTCGCTTTCACATCCGGCGCTGGTGATCAGCCTGTTTTTTACCACCATGGTGATTCAACTGTGTAACGGTTCAATTGGGCCAATTCTGGCGCTGTTTATTAAATCAATGGTCCCAGATAGTTCGAATATTGCCTTTCTCAGCGGGCTGATAGCCTCTGTACCGGGCATTTCTGCTCTGATTTCCGCGCCTCGACTTGGTAAATTAGGCGACCGTATTGGTACTGAGCGGATTTTAATGGCGACGTTAATCTTCGCGGTGGTGCTGTTTTTCGCTATGTCGTGGGTCACCACGCCGTTGCAATTGGGAGTTCTCCGTTTTCTGCTTGGCTTTGCCGACGGTGCGATGTTGCCGGCGGTGCAGACGTTGTTAGTGAAATACTCCAGCGACCAGATAACCGGGCGCATCTTTGGTTATAACCAGTCATTTATGTATCTCGGCAACGTCGCCGGGCCATTAATGGGGGCGACGGTTTCGGCAATGGCGGGGTTCCGTTGGGTGTTCATTGCTACAGCAAGCATTGTGCTTATCAATATCTGGCAATTGGCTATTGCGTTGCGACGTCGGCGCGGGGGGCGTTGAGTTCCTGATTAACAACGCTGCCTGTCAGCGTTGTTAATCTATAATTGTGTATTATATATTTGTGTGATTATTAATTTTCTTACCTTTTTATATTGAATCATTCTGCGTCAAGACGCATTTACCCTTATTTTGTGTTGTGATTGTTTTCGCAAATCGTTTTATTACTTATAAAAATACAACTTTCATCCTCTAGGCAGTCGTGAGCCTTAATGATAACGTGACCCATATTTTGTTAAGGGAATAGGCAAATGAAAAACCTCGTCACTGAGTTGTTACTTAAACTCGCGCAAAAAGAAGAAGAGTCGCAAGATCTGGCGGTACAGGTCGAAACGTTAGAGCGGGTAATCATCGAAATGCTGCGCAATATGGCGTGGAACGATCGGCAAATATTTATTCGTCAAATTGAGGGGGCGCTGGCTGATGTAAACCGCATGCCCGCGTTTCTGACGAACATACATAACGCTTGCGAGATCGTACCAAAAGCGTTTTGAACCATCTGTGGCGGGGCACCCACAAATTATCATAAAAGTGTCACATCAAATACTTATAGTCGCTTTGTTTTAATTTTACCGTATTTATACATGGAGAATATAAAGTGAAACAAAGCGCACTCGCTATTGCCCTGTTACCTTTGCTGTTTACCCCGGTTATTAATGCAGAAACATCTACTGTAGCGGTTTTGGATAATCGTGCCGCTCAAGGTGATATCTCCACGCCGGGTGGCGCTCGCCGATTGTCTGCCGACCAAACCGCGGCTCTGCGCGAATCCCTGAACGACAAACCGGCCAAAAATATTATTTTACTGATTGGCGATGGGATGGGTGATTCCGAAATAACGGCAGCGCGAAATTATGCTGAAGGCGCGGGCGGCTTTTTTAAAGGTATTGATGCTTTACCGTTGACCGGACAATACACCCATTATGCGTTGGATAAGAAAACCGGCAAGCCCGATTATGTGACAGATTCTGCAGCATCGGCGACGGCGTGGACGACCGGTGTTAAAACTTACAATGGTGCTCTGGGCGTTGATATTCATGAGAAAGATCACGCTACTATTCTGGAAATGGCCAAAGCGGCGGGTCTGGCGACAGGCAACGTTTCCACGGCTGAATTGCAGGATGCCACGCCGGCCGCGCTGGTTGCCCATGTCACTTCGCGTAAATGCTATGGCCCGAGCGTGACGGCTGAAAAATGCCCAACGAACGCGCTGGAAAAAGGCGGTAAAGGGTCGATTACCGAACAATTATTGAATGCCCGTGCGGATGTTACGTTAGGTGGCGGGGCAAAGACTTTTACTGAAACCGCTACGGCAGGTGAGTGGCAGGGTAAAACGCTGCGTGAACAAGCACAGGCCCGTGGTTACCAGATGGTGAGTGATACCGCGACGCTGGCGGCGATTACCGAAGCGAATCAGGATAAACCGCTGTTGGGTCTGTTCTCTGACGGTAATATGCCAGTGCGTTGGGAAGGCCCGAAAGCGTCTTATCACGGAAATCTGGATAAGCCGGTAGTGACCTGCACGCCAAATCCAAAACGTAACGACAGCGTGCCGACTCTGGCACAGATGACGGATAAAGCGATTGAGCTGTTAAGCAAAAATGAGAAAGGCTTCTTCCTGCAAGTGGAAGGCGCGTCAATCGACAAACAAGATCACGCCGCTAACCCGTGTGGACAAATTGGTGAAACTGTCGATCTGGATGAAGCGGTGCAGCGTGCGCTTGCTTTTGCGAAGAAAGATGGCAACACCCTGGTCGTGGTAACCGCTGACCACGCGCATGCCAGCCAGATAGTCGCACCGGATACTAAAGCACCCGGTTTAACGCAAGCGCTGAACACCAAAGATGGCGCGGTGATGGTCATTAGCTATGGCAACTCTGAAGAAGAGTCCCAGGAGCACACCGGCAGCCAACTGCGTATTGCAGCCTATGGCCCTCATGCGGCGAATGTGGTTGGCCTGACCGATCAAACCGACCTGTTCTACACCATGAAAGCGGCGTTAGGACTGAAATAACCCGACGCCCGGCGGCAATACTTTTGCCGTCGGGTGGTATTTTTATCGTTAGCAGCCAAACTTACCTGTGTGTCGTCGTTCAGAAAAGGATGGAGCTATGAAAATTACATTATTAATGACGTTGCTTTTTGGTCTTATTTTTTTAACTACCGTCGGTGCTGCCGAGAAGACATTAACCCCGCAACAACAACGTATGACCACCTGCAATCAGCAGGCAACGGCGCAAACCTTAAAAGGGGATGCGCGTAAGACGTATATGAGTGATTGCCTGAAAAACAGTAAATCTGGGCCTGAGGAAAAGAGTCTGACGCCGCAGCAGCAGAAAATGCGTGAATGCAACGTCAAGGCGACGGAGCAGTCTCTGAAAGGCGATGATCGTAATAAGTTTATGAGCGCTTGCCTGAAAAAATCTGCTTAGCACTTCCGGGTGAGCAGATAAAATCGCTCACCCGAAATATCATACTTCCGCCGCCAGACCCCTTCCTATAATTTGGGAAATTTGTTTCAGAATATTCCCAAATACGATGAATGATGAAAATTTTTATCAAAAGAAGGTCGTCCCGAATGAAGCATTTATATTGCTTCATCAAAATGACCACCAACGTTCCGGTCTGCGATTTGCCCGACGAATCAGGCTGCCGCGAGCGGTGGGACTGGGGGGAATGTTTTTCCCTATCGCGTCGGTATTAGTTTCTCAGCCAATAACCGGAGGCTGGTGGCTTTTGCTGGTGGGATGGGCATTTGTCTGGCCACATCTGGCATGGCAACTGGCAAGTAAAGCTGTCGATCCACTGCATAGCGAATATACCAACTTAAAAGCCGATGCCATCCTCGCCGGGATGTGGATGGGGATTATGGGGATAAACTTGCTGCCATCCACGGCGCTGTTGATGATTATCTGTATCAACCTGATGGGCGCAGGAGGTATGCGAGTCTTCATCGCAGGCGCCGTGTTGATGGTGGTTTCCTGCCTGGTGACGTTACAGTTAACGGATATCCCCGTGGCTTTTAGCAGTACGCAGCTGAGCGTGCTGCTGTCACTGCCAGTGTTAGTGGTTTACCCGTTGCTGTTTGCCTGGGTGAGTTATAAGACGCTCATCCGGCTGGCAGAACATAAACGTCGCTTACAGGTTATGAGTACGCGAGATGGGATGACCGGTGTGTATAACCGACGTCATTGGGAACTGTTGCTGCGTAATGAGTTTGATAATTGCCGCCGCCATCAGCGTGATGCCACGCTCCTTATCATCGATATCGACCATTTTAAGAGTATCAATGATACCTGGGGCCATGATGTAGGGGATCAGGCCATTGTTGCACTGACCCGCCAGTTACAGATGACCTTACGCGGTAGCGATGTGATTGGGCGTTTTGGCGGTGATGAGTTTGCGGTAATCATGTGTGGCACGTCGGCGAGCAGCGCGATTGCAGCGATGTCTCGTGTTCACGAACGGCTTACCCAACTGCGTTTATCTTGCGCGCCGCAGGTTGACCTGCGCATTAGCGTGGGCGTTGCGCCGCTGACATCTGAAACTGAACACTATAGAGAATGGTTAAAATCAGCAGATATGGCGCTCTATAAAGCAAAGAATTCCGGACGTAACCGCACTGAAGCGGCGGCATGACGTCCGGCGGTGTTAACTCAGGAGCGGCTGAGTTTTTCCGACTGCTCCATGCACTTAATCATCGCTTCAATTACTGATGAACGGAAACCGCGTTCTTCCAGGACGCGTACCGCCTCAATGGTGGTTCCACCTGGTGAGCACACCATATCCTTTAATTCGCCAGGGTGTTTACCCGTTTCCAGCACCATCTTCGCCGAACCCATTACCGCTTGTGCCGCAAATTTATAAGCCTGCGCACGGGGCATCCCCCCCTGAACGGCGGCATCTGCCATTGCTTCGATAAACATAAATACATAGGCCGGTGCTGAACCGCTGACACCAACGACCGGATGAATCATTGCCTCCGCAATGACTTCAGCTTCGCCAAAGCAGCGGAAGATATTCAGCACGTCAGCCGTATCTTCCGGCGTGACTAAGGCGTTTGGCGTGACGGAGGTCATTCCGGCGTTCACCAGCGACGGCGTGTTTGGCATTGCGCGAATGATTTTACGGTCGTGACCCAGCGCGCGGGCAAGCTGATCGAGGGTGACGCCTGCGGCAATTGAGACGACCAGGGAGTCTTTGTTCAGGCTGGAGGTAATTTCGCTCAGCACCTTAATCATAATGCCTGGCTTTACGGCCCCAAAAACAATATCAGCGATCTGCGCGACTTCTTGTGCAGACTGCGCCGCATTAATGCCGTACTGGTCGTGTAGCGCGGCGACCTTATCGGGGGAAGGGGTATAGACCCAGATTTGTCCGGGGAGAACCTGACCGCTGGCGATCATGCCGCCAAGAATGGCTTTGCCCATATTACCGCAGCCGATAAAACCAATTTTCTTGTCCATCTTGTTACTCCCTATGGATGATATTCATTGTTTTATACCCTAATTACTTCAAGTAACTTGAATTATTTGGGGTAAATCTGGGAAAGCTAAGCTTAGCGCGGAATGAATATGTTCAGAAGGAGAAACAGCACTTTGCCTGAAAGTAAAAGCACGCGACAATGTGCGGCAGCACAACAGTGGGGAGAAGTTATGACAATATGGGTGGATGCCGATGCGTGTCCGAATGTGATTAAAGACATTTTGTACCGCGCTTCTGAGCGCATGCAAATGCCGCTTGTTTTGGTGGCCAACCAAAGCCTGCGCGTCCCGCCTTCGCGTTTCATCAGCACATTACGTGTGCCTGCGGGCTTTGACGTGGCTGATAACGAGATTGTGCGTCAGTGCAGCGCTGGTGATTTAGTGATAACGGCCGATATTCCGCTGGCGGCTGAAGTGATTGAAAAAGGTGCGGCGGCGCTTAACCCGCGTGGCGAACGTTATACCGAAGCCACGATCCGCGAGCGTCTGATGATGCGTGATTTTATGGATACGCTACGCGCTAGCGGTATTCAGACCGGGGGGCCGGACAGCCTTTCGTCCCGTGACAGACAGCATTTTGCGGCTGAACTTGATAAATGGTGGCTGGAAGTTCAGCGTAGAAAATAGTATGTGTAATTTATTATTTACACTTTATTCGTTGTGAATTCTTGTTATAGTAGGGATTAACTCATCTCGCCATTCTTTATGTAATTTTTTCTTTACGATTTTGGCGGCGTACTAGTTTGATGATATGATTATATTTTTAACCGCATCAGATCCCGCTTGTTGGCGGCTCTCTGGGGAAATTCTGTGATGACGCAACCTCTTTTTCTTGTTGGCCCCCGGGGGTGTGGTAAGACGACAACCGGTATGGCGCTGGCAAAGGCTATTGATTTCCAGTTCGTTGATACCGATCGCTGGTTGCAATCGCACGTGCAAATGACCGTGGCGGAAATCGTCGAAAGAGAAGGATGGGAAGGGTTTCGTGCCCAGGAAACGATCGCTCTGCAGGCTGTCACAGCACCAGCAACGGTTGTTGCGACTGGCGGCGGTATCATTCTTACCGAATTTAACCGCCACTACATGCGCAGCCACGGCGTGGTTATCTATTTAAGCGCACCGGTATCGGTACTGGTTGATCGTCTGGAGGCGACGCCTGAAGAAGGATTACGACCTACCTTAACCGGCAAGCCGTTGACTGAAGAAGTGCAGGAAGTGCTCGCCCAGCGAGATGTTTTGTATCGCGAAGCCGCGCACTATATCGTTGATGCCACCAATGCGCCTGCGCAGGTGGTGGAAGACATTCTTGGGAGACTGGCGCAGGCAGCGCCACGGTTGCAGGGCGGTGTCTATACTTAATGTTCATCCAGTGAAAAGGAAGAACTATGCCGACACAACCACCTTACCCACGTCAAGCGACCATTGTTACGGTTGAAAAAGGGACGCCAGGCCAGACGGTAACCTGGTATCAACTTCGTGCCGATCACCCTAAACCGAATTCGTTGATCAGTGAACATCCTTCGGCTCAGGAAGCGATGGATGCTAAAAAACGCTACGAAGACCCCGATAAAACCTGATATGAAGACCGCCCTGGCACGAGTCTTAAAAGTGCCAGTCCGGGCGTGCATCACATTTTTTTAAATTTCGCTGTATACAGTAAAAATTGAAAATTAAACAATAACAATCCAGTACTGGAATGATCTGGAATCTTTACACAATACACCGCCGATCTACTGCTACGCTTTTGAGCATTTGTAGCACAGGTTAGCGTCCGGCACGTGTCCGGGATTTCACGGCAAAGTAAGAAAACGGTGGAGCAACAAATGAGTACGTCGTTGGCTATCCTCACGATTGGCGTTGTGACGATGTGTGAGGTGTTACCGCTCCTGACGGAATATATTGATGAACAGCACATTACTCACCACAGCCTGCTGGGGCAGATGCAGCGAGAAGATGTGATGGCTGAGTACGGAGCTTCACCCGGTGATGAGCTGTTATTAACGCTGCTTAGCGACCATCAGCTTGCACATGTCTCGCGCCTGAAGGTAGAACGCTCGCTACAAAGTATCGTGGAGGTGCTGGATAATCAGGGCTTTGACGTGATCCTGCTGATGAGTACCGCTTCAATCACCCGTCTGACCGCCCGCAATAGCATCTTGTTGGAACCCATACGCATTATTCCCCCGTTAGTGGCTTCGATTGTCGAAGGGCATCAGGTTGGGGTCATAGTACCTGTTGCTGAATTGCTCAAAGCCCAGACACAAAAGTGGCAGGTGTTACAAACGCCGCCAGTGTATGCCGTAGCGAATCCAGTAGAAGGTTCTGAACAACAGCTGATTGATGCCGGGAAATATCTCCTTGAGCAAGGCGCTGATGTTCTCATGCTGGACTGCCTGGGTTTTCATCAACGCCATCGTGATTTACTGCAAAAGTCGCTGGATGTCCCGGTTTTGCTGTCCAATGTGTTGATTGCCCGACTAGCTTCGGAATTGCTGGCGTAATTTTGCGTGACAGGTGGAACGTCAGCCCCCTATATTGGTTCCTAACTTAATCACGAGATAGGGCCAGTTGTATGCTTCAAAGTAATGAATACTTTTCCGGCAAAGTAAAATCGATCGGTTTTACCAGCAGCAGTACTGGCCGCGCCAGTGTAGGCGTGATGGCTGAAGGTGAATATACCTTTGGTACTGCGGCGCCTGAAGAGATGACGGTGGTTAGTGGCGCACTGAACGTGCTGCTGCCGGGGGAAACCGAGTGGAAAGTATATGCCGCAGGAGACGTGTTTAACGTACCGGGCAACAGTGAGTTTCATCTGCAGGTAGCAGAGCCAACATCCTATCTTTGCCGCTATTTGTAAGCGTAAAAATGACGAATGGCGATATTGTGTCGCCATTCGCTAAACAGGGCTAACGTTGCGCTTCGCCGCCTAATCCTTCCACCAGACTTTTAATCAGCGCCGCCAGTTCACCTGTCATCAGGATGAAATCGGCATCAAAACGTTGAGCATAATCTTCACGGTCGATATCTTCGTTCTGATCGCGCAGCTCGTCGCTGAACTTCAGACGCTTAATGGAGCCGTCGTCACACATAACGAACTGAATACGCTGCTGCCAGTCGAGGGCCAACTTGGTGACCAGTTTGCCCGCCTCAATATGCACGGCGATTTCGTCGCAGACCAGATCCTGTTTTTTCGCGCGGATCACACCGCCGTCTTCAAGGATCGCTTTCAGTTCAGCTTCATCCAGTAACTGGAATCCTTGTGCTGTTGTGCCGGAGCGAACCCATTCGGTCAGCGTCAGCTCAATAGGGTTTTCCATCGTCAGCGGAACGACCGGCAGCGAGCCGAGGCTTTTACGCAGCAGCGCCAGCGTATCTTCCGCTTTCTTCGCGCTTGCACAGTCGACCATGATCAGATCGTTGACGGTGTCGATCCACATCATTGTCTGGCTGAAGCGGCTAAAGGCGCGCGGCAGCAATGAGTGCAGAACTTCATCTTTCAGTGAGTCTTTTTCGGTCTTCTTGAGTTTGCGACCTTGCTCAGCTTCCAGTTTGAATATTTTGGCTTCCAGCGCCTGTTTGATAACCGGCGACGGCAGAATTTTTTCTTCTTTGCGGGCGCAGATAATAATTTGGCCATTGGCGGTATGCGTTAATGCATCGCTGTGCGATCCCATCGGCGGAACCCAGCCCATTTTTGCCATATCCTGGCTACCGCAAGGGGTGAACGTCATTGATGCCAGCTGTTTTTCCATCTCTTCGGCACGCAAAGAAACATCGCGGCTAAGACGGTAAACCATTAAATTTTTGAACCACAGCATGATAATTTCCACGGCCTTGTCGTTAAATCCAGCGGGCATGATAGCGAATTGTCGCTATGCTTGCATTGTTAATCGGGAAGAGGAGCAAACAGTGCGTATAGGTATCGATTTGGGCGGTACGAAAACGGAAGTTATTGCACTTGGCGATGCGGGCGAACAGCTTTTTCGCCATCGCCTGCCCACGCCGCGTGATGATTATCGGCAAACGATAGAAACCATCGCCATGCTGGTGGAGATGGCGGAAAACGCCACCGGGCAGACGGGAACCGTTGGAATGGGCATTCCCGGTTCAATCTCGCCCTACACCGGGGTGGTAAAGAATGCCAACTCGACCTGGCTTAACGGGCAACCTTTTGACAAAGACCTGAGTGCGCGTCTGAATCGCGAAGTGCGGTTGGCAAATGATGCCAACTGTCTGGCGGTTTCTGAAGCGGTGGATGGTGCGGCGGCGGGGGCGCAAACCGTGTTTGCGGTGATTATAGGCACCGGATGTGGCGCAGGCGTGGCGCTGAATGGTCGGGCACACACCGGCGGTAACGGTACCGCAGGGGAGTGGGGGCATAATCCGCTGCCGTGGATGGACGAAGATGAGCTGCGTTTTCGACAGGAAGTACCTTGTTATTGCGGCAAACAAGGCTGCATTGAAACCTTCATTTCCGGGACCGGTTTTGCCACCGACTACCAGCGCCTGAGCGGTAAGCCGCTCAAAGGCAGTGAAATTATCAGCCTTGTTAATGCGCAGGATACTCTTGCGGAGCAAGCGTTGAGCCGCTATGAGCTTCGTCTGGCGAAATCACTGGCACATGTGGTGAATATTCTCGATCCGGACGTCATTGTGCTGGGTGGCGGAATGAGCAATGTCGATCGACTGTATCAAAACGTTCCGACGTTGATGAAGCAATTTGTTTTTGGCGGCGAGTGTGAAACGCCTCTACGCCAGGCGTTGCACGGTGACTCCAGCGGCGTGCGCGGTGCGGCCTGGCTGTGGCCGCACGTATAAACGGTTGTTATGTCGCGGGTGCAACCTGTTGTTGCACGCCGCGCTTCAGGCGACCATAGAGCAGCAGCGAGGACATCGCAGAAAACGACAGCAGTGCAGCCGGCAGCGTCACGTAGTTGTAGGTAAATCCCAGCGTCAGCATCATGCCACCGCAGTACGCGCCAATCGCGCTGCCGAGATTGAAGGCAATTTGCCCGCCAGCCGCGCCCAGTAGTTCTCCCCCTTTAGCATTTTGCAGCAGCAAAATTTGCAACGGCGCCGACAGAGCAAACAGACCCGCGCAGCAAATGAAAGCGAAGGTCAGCGACGCGGCTTTGATGCCGCCAAAGGCAAAGAGCAGCAGCAGAGCCAGCACAATGACGAAGTCGGTTATTACCGCAATTCGCAGCGGCGTATAACGGCCTGACAGCCTACCGCTTAGCAGATTTCCCAACACCATTCCCAATCCCACCAGCATCATGATGAAGGTCATTAGCGCCTCGGAGAAGCCGGAGATATACATCATGTACGGTTTGACGTAGCTGAACCAGGCGAAAACCCCGGCGTTCCCAAACATGGTGGCGGAAAAAATGAACCACGGGGCGGGGCTTTTCAAAAAGTGAAATTGTTCGCGCAGTTTCCCTTTTGCCTCATCGCTAATGTTGGGGACCCAAAAAGCGACCGAGACTATTACGGCGATATTAAAGACGGCTATCAGCAGAAACGTGTAGCGCCAGCTAAATTCCTGGCTTAGCCAGGTGCCGACGGGAATGCCAACCAGATTGGCAACGGTCATCCCCGAAATCATGCCCGCGACGGCGGCAGTGACTTTTCCCGGACGGGCCAGCTTCGACAGGATAATCGCGCCCACGCCGAAAAATGCGCCATGAGGGAAGCCGGAAACCAGCCTGCCCACCGCCAGCATAAAATACGAGGAAGAGAGGGTGAAGATGGCGTTGCCAATCACGCACAGGGTGACCAGAAACAGCAAAATATGTTTGAGCGAAAAGCGATTGGAAAAGAGCGCAATAATGGGCGCGCCCAGCACTACGCCAAAGGCGTAAAACGAAATCATATGGCCAGCGGCAGGAATGGAAATTCCCACGTCCCGCGCCAGCTCAGTGAGGACACCCATGACGCCAAACTCGGCCATGCCCAGCCCAAATGTTCCGAGCGCTAAAGAGAAAATGACTTTTTTCATACCACCTGCCAACAAGAAAGACGCAGGATATGCGTCATAGCGACGAATGTTCGCCGCCAATAGCGATAGCTTGCGGATAAGTGAAGTGGAATGCCATTTCATATCCGTCCCTGAGTATGCAATATTGTGCTACCTAGCGTGCCGGATAGCGTTAGCGCTTATCCGGCCTGTGACACCACATCCGCTGGCCGATTACTCCACCGCAAACATTTTGTCGAGTTTGCTGTAGCCCAGACCGTTGATTTTTTTCACTTTGATCTGTACCGGAATGCGCTCTTTCATCGCTTCAACGTGGCTGATGACGCCAATGGTTTTACCGGTAGCGTTGAGCGCATCCAGCGCGTCTAGGGCGGTATCCAGCGTTTCGCTGTCCAGCGTGCCGAAACCTTCGTCGAGGAACAGGGAGTCAATCCGCGTTTTGTGGCTGACCAGATCAGATAATGCCAGCGCCAGCGCCAGACTCACGAGGAAGCTCTCGCCGCCGGAAAGCGTACGCGTATCACGTACGGCATCGGCCTGCCAGGTATCAACCACTTCCAGCTCTAACGCTTCGCTGGCCTTGCGCTGCAACAAATAGCGACCGTGCAGACGGGTTAACTGGTTGTTGGCAAGCCAGACGAGGTTATCCAGCGTCAGCCCCTGGGCAAATTTGCGGAACTTATCTCCCTCTTTCGAGCCGATCAGCGCATTCAAATACCCCCAGTCTTCGACCTGCTGCGCGACTTTTTCAATCTCCTGCATCAGCGCCTGCTGCTGCTGGCGGTTTTCAGCATCTTGTTTGAGCTGCTGGCGAATTTCGCCCTGACGAGTAGTATTATCGCGTAGCAGTTGGGTGAGCTGCGCCAGCGCGTCGTGCAGATGCTGCGCCGTCAGCGTGAGATCCACTTCTGTTGGTTGCTGCTGTTGATGAGCCGCCAGTGCCTGCTGGGCCTGATTAACCAGCGTTTGCGCCTGCTGTCGCTGGCCTTCCAGTGATTGCTTCAACTGCTCCAGGCGATTAAAGGTCTCTTCGTCCAGCAGGGCGGCAATAAAGGCGTCGCGATCGGCAAAGATGCTGGCCTTTAATACGGCATCAAACTGCGCCTGGATTTCCGCGGCGCGCTGAACGTCCTGCGCCTCCTGCTGTTGCAAGGTTTGCCACTGTCCCTGTAAAGAGAGGCAATCGTCGTGCACCTGACGCCAGTTTTCCAGCGACAAATCCTCAATGTTTTCAGAAAGCGCCTCGGTTTCAGGCAGCGTTTCCAGCAGCGGCGCAAGCTGGGCAATCCGGGCCTGTAACTCGGTCAGTTCATTCTGACGCTGTTGCCACATTCGTGCTTCGTTCGCCCGTTCGCTTAGCCATGAGGCGACGTCATCCTCAGGCGGAAGGGCCAGACCATAACGGGAAAGCTCGGCGGTTAGCGTCGCCTGGCGCTGGTCAATATGCAACTGGAGCTGGGTAATCTGCTCGGTATGCGCGGTGATTTGCGCCTGCAAGGTATGACGCAGGCTCAACTGGTGAAGCTGTTGTTCGTACTCTTCCTGAGCGGCCAGCCACGGGGCAATGTCATCCTGCGGTTGCAGCGTGACGTTGAGGCTGGCGGTGACGGTCAGCCATTCTTGAGTAAGTGCTTGCTCCTCCTGAGAAAGCGTCTGTGCTTCGCGTTCATCCCGCTGAAGTTGCTGGGTTATCGCCTCAAGCTGGCCGCGTAACGTTGAACCCTCATCGGCCAGTGTTTTGACCTCTTTTTCCAGTGCCTCACGCCGCGTCTGATTCACGCTCAGTTCGAGCGTTTGATAGCGTTCAATCGCCGGATGTGCGGTGGAGCCGCATAGCGGACAAGGCATGCCGGATTGCAACAATGCCCGTTGGCTTTCCAGATCTTTGATGCGGGCTTCTTGCTCGCAAATGACTCTCACATCAGTAAGTTGCTGATTTTTATCTTTATAGCGCTGACGTTTTTCGGCAAGCACCGCGTTGCGCTGGGTCAACTCTTGTTGACGCTGTACAAGCGTGGCGCGTAACTGTGCCAGTTGTTTTTGCTTTGGGGTGATTTGCCCGTGTAAATTGCTCAGCCGCTGGCGTAACGGGCGAAGCTGCACATGTTGCGCTAGCGCATCCGTTACCTCCTGCGGCGAAAGGGTCAGCGCGGGAAGCGTTAGTGCATTGAGCTTACGCGTGTCGTTCTCTCGCAGCTGCTGCCATTGGCGTAGCTGGGTGCTGGCGTCGGACTGTTGAGCCAGCAGCGCTTTCCATCCTGCCAGTTCGCTACTCCATAAGCGGAAGCGATCATGCTCATTAAGCCAGTCGGTTAACGTCTGTTGTTCGGCTAGCATCAAGGTCGACTGCATTTGCGCCTGCTGACGAATACGCCCGCGCAGCGTTAAGCTGCTTTGTAAGCGAGCATTCACTTCCTGAATCTTCTGGCGCGTACGCTCGATAGTAGCCGTTTGTTCCTGAATTCGCTCCCAGTGCGGGCGTAACGCCCTGGCCGGCAGTGCCAGACTCAGTGCCGCCAACTGCGGCTGCGCGTCTTCTTGCGCCTGAAGCGCTGCCTGTAATGCATGCTGGTGATGGTTTATATCCGTTTGTAGCTCATTTTGCCGAATGAGCCAGTTGAGGTGCTGTTGCTGGGTTTGTTGGCTGGTAAGGTATTGTTTTTCTTCGTCAGTAAGTACCTGCAAACTTTCTGTCAGAGATTGCACCTGCTCTGGCGCTAACAGCGCCACGCCGCTGGCCTGGGCCTGCAGTTTTTCCAGCTCCGTACGCGCTGATTTGTGCTTTTCAAACACCATGGCGGAGATTTGACCGTAGATCTCAGTACCGGTTAACTCTTCGAGCAGCTCGGCGCGCTCTTTTGGTTTGGCATTGAGAAATGCGGCAAACTGGCCCTGAGAGAGCAGCATGGAACGGGTAAAACGACCGTAATCCAGCCCGGTAAGCTCGGCGGTCATCTCCAGCTTGTCTTTGACTTTATCGGCGAGGATTTTACCGTCGGCGCAGCGGGCCAGCTCTACGCGCGGGACTTGCAGGTTGCCCTCAGGCTGGTTGCGTGCCCGGTTCTGGCTCCAGAATGCGCGGTAGGCTTCGCCCCGCACCTCAAATTCCACCTCGGCCAGACACTCCGCTGTGTCGCGGGTCATCAGGTCGTTTTGCGACTGTGACACAGTATTCAGGCGCGGCGTTTCGTGGTACAGCGCAAGGCAAATTGCGTCCAGCAGGGTGGTTTTCCCCGCGCCTGTGGGCCCGGTGATGGCGAACAGCCCGTTGCTGGCAAAAGGTTCTGCCGTGAAATCGACTTTCCATTCTCCCTTCAGGGAGTTGAGGTTTTTCAGGCGCAGGCTGAGAATTTTCATGCTTCAGCCTCCCCGGCAAGCGTCTGTACGGTTGCGCTAAACAGCTGATTAAGCCGCTCGCGCTGCGGTTCTTCGAGTTCTTCCAGCGCCAGGCGGCGGTCAAAAACCTCCGCCACGCTCAGCTCGCTTAATGTTTCACGACGTTCATTGGCCATAATACGTTCGCGCTGTTCCCGACTGCGGCGCACCAATAACACCTCTACCGGTAAATCTTCGGTCAAGGCCTGGATTTTACGCTGCATATCATGCAGATAGTCATCGGTGGTAATTTCAATATCCAGCCACACAGGCGGCTCTTGCTGTACGTTGCGCCACTGCTCAAGCTGGGCGGTAATGGCGGCGAGATCGCCTTTCAGTACCGCAAGCGGCTGGGTGACCGGTACGGTGAGATTCTCGACGGCGTTGAGTTTCCCTGCTTCAAAGCTCACCAGATGCACGCATTTGCTTTTGCCGCACTCGTCAAAACTGAGCGCAATCGGCGAGCCGCAGTAGCGAATATGCTCCGTGCCACCGATAACCTGCGCCCGGTGAATATGGCCCAGCGCGATGTAGTCCGCCGGAGGGAAGTTTTGTGCAGGGAAGGCGTCCAGCGTACCGATATAAATGTCACGGACGGCGTCACTTTTACTGGCGCCGACGGTGGTCAAATGCCCGGTCGCGATGATGGGCAGATTCTGATCACCACGCAGCGTGCGGGCATCCTGATACTGCTGCTGGTAATAGTCGGTGATGGCTGACAGCAAATGTTGCTGTTTTTCTTGCCCGGTTAGCCCGGCCTGGCTGGTAATGATGTCGCGTGGACGTAAAAAAGGAACCGGGCACAGAATTGCCCCCGGCGTGCCGTCACGTTGCGGCAGAATCTGCGGCGCATGGCCGGCGCTGGCAACGACCGTGGTGTTGAGAAACGCCAGTATATCGCGGGATTCATTGAGTGTGGCGACGGAGTCGTGGTTGCCTGCCAGCACCACCAGATGACACCCGGTTTGCTGTAAATTAACGACAAAACGGTTATACAGCTCACGGGCGTAGCTTGGCGGTGAGCCGGTATCGAAAATATCACCCGCCACAATAATGGCATCCACCTGATGGGATTGTGCCGTTTCCAGCAGCCAGTCGAGAAAGGCCTGATGTTCAGCGGCGCGGCTCTTGCTGTAGAAATTTTGGCCCAGATGCCAGTCAGACGTGTGAAGGATGCGCATAAGAGTTCCATGACGATAAAACAGTGGTGGGGATTATAACCTTTCAAGGACGGTAATATCTTGTCTCCGGGCTGTCATATTTCGCCGGGCTGCGTTAAACCTAGGCTATCTTTTCATAAATCTGTCATAAAACTGACGCATAATGGCACCGTATTGATGGCAAACGATTTAATTATAAACAGGGCAAATCATGGCGAGACGTATTCTGGTCGTAGAAGATGAAGCTCCAATTCGTGAAATGGTCTGCTTCGTGCTCGAGCAAAACGGTTTTCAACCCGTAGAAGCCGAAGACTATGACAGTGCTGTGAACCAACTCAATGAACCCTGGCCGGATCTCGTCCTGCTTGACTGGATGCTTCCCGGCGGCTCGGGTCTGCAATTTATTAAACATCTCAAGCGCGAAGCCATGACGCGGGATATCCCCGTGATGATGCTGACGGCGAGAGGTGAAGAGGAAGACCGCGTCCGGGGTCTGGAAACCGGTGCGGATGATTATATTACCAAGCCGTTTTCTCCCAAGGAGCTGGTGGCGCGTATTAAAGCGGTTCTGCGTCGTATTTCACCGATGGCGGTGGAAGAGGTTATTGAGATGCAGGGGCTAAGCCTTGATCCGACCTCGCATCGCGTGATGACCGGCGAGGATCCGCTGGATATGGGGCCGACTGAATTCAAACTGTTGCACTTCTTTATGACCCACCCTGAGCGCGTCTACAGCCGGGAACAACTCCTTAATCATGTCTGGGGAACCAATGTCTACGTGGAAGACCGGACAGTGGATGTGCATATCCGCCGCTTACGTAAAGCACTGGAGCACAGCGGACACGATCGAATGGTGCAGACAGTTCGCGGGACGGGATATCGTTTTTCGACCCGCTTCTGACTGACAAGAATCAGGGCCTGATGGATTAGGCCGTTTATGGAGTAAGACGTTTGCTAGAACGATTGTCATGGAAAAGGTTGGTACTGGAGCTGATCCTGTGCTGCATACCGGCATTTATCCTTAGCGCTTTTTTCGGTTACCTGCCCTGGTTTTTACTGGCGTCGGTAACGGGCCTGCTTATCTGGCATTTCTGGAATCTATTACGTTTGTCCTGGTGGCTATGGGTCGACAGAAGCATGACGCCGCCGCCGGGGCGAGGCAGTTGGGAACCGTTGTTATATGGGCTGCATCAAATGCAGCTGCGCAACAAAAAGCGCCGTCGAGAACTGGGTAACCTGATCAAACGTTTTCGCAGCGGGGCGGAATCACTACCCGACGCGGTGGTGTTGACCACCGAAGAAGGCGGTATCTTCTGGTGTAACGGACTGGCTCAGCAGGTTCTGGGACTGCGCTGGCCGGATGATAGCGGGCAAAATATTCTTAACCTGTTGCGATACCCGGAATTCACACAATATCTGAAAACGCGCGACTTTAGCCGGCCTATCAATCTGGTGCTCAATACCGGACGGCATCTGGAAATTCGCGTGATGCCCTACACGGATAAGCAACTGCTGATGGTGGCGCGCGACGTTACCCAGATGCACCAACTGGAAGGTTCACGGCGAAACTTTTTCGCCAACGCCAGCCATGAGCTGCGCACACCGCTGACGGTGCTGCAAGGTTATCTGGAAATGATGCAGGAGCATCCGCTGGAAGGGACAACGCGCGAAAAAGCGCTGCATACCATGCGCGAACAAACGTACCGTATGGAAGGCCTGGTGAAGCAGCTGCTGACGCTGTCAAAAATTGAAGCTGCTCCGACGTTGCAACTGAATGAGAAAGTCGATGTGCCCATGATGCTGCGCGTGATCGAGCACGAAGCGCAAACCCTGAGCCAGCATAAACATACTTTTACCTTTGATGTCGATAACAGCCTGAACGTGCGGGGCAACGAGGAGCAGTTGCGTAGCGCTATCTCGAATCTCGTGTACAACGCGGTGAACCACACACCAGCGGGAACGCACATTACCGTACGCTGGCAGCATGTGGTCTCGGGGGCGGAATTTTGTGTGGAAGACAACGGTCCAGGCATTGCCGCCGAGCATATTCCACGTTTGACCGAGCGTTTTTATCGGGTAGATAAGGCGCGATCGCGGCAAACGGGCGGTAGCGGGTTGGGCCTTGCCATCGTGAAACATGCGCTGCATCATCACGACAGCCGTTTGAATATCGAAAGCGAACCAGGCAAAGGGACGCGATTTAGTTTCGTGATCCCGGAACGTTTGATTGCCAAAAGTAACGGTTAAAGCACATTCGTAAGATTATCTTTCCAAAAGCCAGCACAAGCTGGCTTTTTCTATGCGGTCAATATATGACTCCTGAATTTTACGACGTTTGATTGTTTTTTGTTCGAACTATTACCCATACCTTTTTCCATGAAATGGTGTTTTGTGCTAACCCCATTTTTCATATCGTTATATTGTTCTGGTTTTTGGATCCCACCTTGCTTTAAAACGTTATAAGCGTTTAAATTGCGCTCCAGGTGCTGTCATACCGACTGCATTTACGCGGTAAATCGAAAAACTATTCTTCGCCGCGCCAGGTCGGGAGTGTTTCCCGCTGGAATTGAGCAAAAATGCCGCTGTATTGTCCCCCAGGGAAAGGCAAAAATTTACTATTTTCAACACCACATCCACAGGCAGTAAGACTTTATGACCCATCAGTTAAAATCGCGCGATATTATCGCTTTGGGATTTATGACATTTGCACTGTTCGTTGGTGCAGGTAACATCATCTTCCCCCCAATGGTTGGTTTGCAGGCAGGTGAACACGTCTGGACTGCGGCTTTTGGCTTTTTGATTACCGCCGTTGGCCTGCCGGTACTTACCGTTGTCGCGCTGGCGAAAGTCGGTGGTGGTGTGGACCGACTGAGCACACCTATCGGTAAAGTTGCTGGTCTGCTACTGGCGACTGTTTGCTATCTGGCCGTTGGGCCGTTATTTGCTACCCCGCGTACCGCGACGGTCTCTTTCGAAGTCGGGATTGCACCGCTGACCGGTGACTCTGCGCTGCCGCTGTTTATCTATAGCGTTATCTATTTCGCGATTGTGATTCTGGTTTCGCTGTATCCGGGCAAACTGCTGGATACGGTGGGTAATTTCCTGGCGCCGCTGAAAATCCTGGCGCTGGTTGTTCTGTCTGTCGCCGCAATCGTCTGGCCAGCAGGCCCGATCAGTAATGCGATGGAAGCCTACCAAACTGCGGCATTTTCTAATGGTTTCGTGAACGGGTATCTGACCATGGATACGCTGGGCGCGATGGTGTTTGGTATTGTTATCGTTAACGCCGCTCGCTCGCGTGGTGTTACTGAAGCACGTCTGCTGACCCGTTACACCGTTTGGGCGGGTTTAATGGCGGGTGTGGGCTTAACGCTGCTGTATCTCGCGCTGTTCCGTCTGGGTTCAGATAGCGCGATTCTGGTCGATCAGTCTGCTAACGGCGCGGCGATTCTGCATGCGTATGTTCAGCACACCTTTGGCGGTGCAGGAAGCTTCCTGCTGGCGGCGCTGATTTTCATCGCCTGTCTGGTCACCGCGGTTGGCTTGACCTGTGCGTGCGCAGAGTTCTTTGCCCAGTACGTTCCACTGTCTTATCGTACGCTGGTATTTATCCTCGGCGGCTTCTCGATGGTGGTTTCTAACCTGGGTCTGAGCCATCTGATTCAGATCTCTATTCCGGTGCTGACGGCTATCTATCCGCCATGTATCGCACTGGTTGTATTAAGCTTTACCCGCTCATGGTGGCATAATTCTTCCCGCGTCATTGCACCTGCGATGTTTATCAGCCTGATTTTTGGTATCCTTGATGGCATTAAAGCTTCTGCAATTGGCGACGTGTTACCGGCCTGGACCCAGCGTTTACCGCTGGCGGAGCAGGGGCTGGCGTGGTTGATGCCAACAGTCGTGATGGTGGTCCTGGCAGTTATCTGGGATCGCGCCGCGGGTCGACAAGTGACCTCCAGCGCACACTAATATCACTGACAATAAGTTTTAACCACGGGGCTATTAACATGGCCCCGTGGTTTTTTTATTGTGTTAACAGGTTAGGAATCGATGGAAAGTAATAACAAGCTAAAGCGTGGGCTGAGCACCCGGCACATCCGCTTTATGGCATTAGGTTCAGCAATTGGTACCGGGCTGTTCTATGGCTCTGCCGATGCCATCAAAATGGCGGGGCCAAGCGTGTTGCTGGCCTATATTATCGGCGGCGTAGCGGCGTATATTATTATGCGCGCGCTGGGCGAAATGTCTGTTCATAACCCTGCAGCCAGCTCCTTCTCGCGCTATGCGCAGGAAAACCTCGGACCGCTGGCAGGCTATATCACCGGCTGGACCTATTGTTTTGAAATCCTGATTGTCGCCATTGCCGATGTGACTGCCTTTGGTATTTACATGGGCGTCTGGTTCCCGGCCGTACCGCACTGGATTTGGGTACTCAGCGTAGTGCTGATTATCTGCGCCATCAACCTGATGAGCGTGAAGGTGTTTGGCGAGCTGGAGTTCTGGTTCTCGTTCTTCAAAGTCGCCACCATTATCATCATGATTGTCGCTGGTTTCGGTATCATCATTTGGGGGATTGGCAACGGCGGGCAACCGACCGGTATCCATAACTTATGGAGCAACGGTGGCTTCTTCAGCAACGGCTGGCTCGGCATGGTGATGTCGCTGCAAATGGTGATGTTCGCTTACGGCGGGATTGAGATTATCGGGATTACCGCAGGCGAAGCCAAAGACCCGGAAAAATCTATTCCGCGCGCTATCAATTCCGTACCAATGCGTATCCTGGTGTTTTATGTGGGGACGTTGTTCGTCATTATGTCTATCTACCCGTGGAACCAGGTGGGTACCGACGGTAGCCCGTTCGTTATGACGTTCCAGCATATGGGCATTACCTTTGCTGCCGGGATCCTCAACTTTGTGGTTCTGACTGCGTCGCTGTCGGCAATTAACTCTGACGTCTTCGGTGTGGGACGTATGCTACACGGCATGGCGGAACAGGGCAGTGCCCCAAAAATGTTTGCCAAGACGTCGCGTCGTGGCGTGCCGTGGGTTACGGTGATGGTGATGACCATCGCGCTGCTGTTTGCGGTTTATCTTAACTACATCATGCCGGAAAACGTCTTCCTGGTGATCGCCTCTTTGGCAACGTTCGCCACGGTTTGGGTGTGGATTATGATCCTGCTGTCGCAGATTGCTTTCCGTCGTCGTCTGCCGCCAGAAGAGGTCAAAGCGCTGAAATTTAAAGTACCGGGTGGGGTAACGACGACCGTTGTTGGTCTGATTTTCCTGGTCTTTATCATCGCGCTTATCGGCTATCATCCGGATACCCGCATTTCGCTGTACGTCGGCTTTGCGTGGATTGTCCTGCTGCTGGTCGGCTGGGGATTCAAGCGCCGTCGCGAGCGCCAACTGGCTGAAGCACAGTAATATTTTTGCCGGGTAGCTTTGCGTTACCCGGCAATTTTCTCCTCCCCCGAACTCCTCCCCCAATAAACGTTAAGATGATGAGTGATCCTGCACTTCGCTATGGCAAGGTGACGTCATTATCATCAAAGGGGATACGTGATGTTGAACGCCTGGCACCTTCCGGTTGCCCCATTTGTTAAGCAAAACAAAGATCAACTGACGATTACATTATGGCTGGCGGGGGAAAATCCACCCCAGCGGGTGACGCTACGCGCAGAAAACGATAACGAAGAGATTTCGCTGGCTATGCACAAGCAGCGCAGCCAGCCGCAGCCGGGTGTGACCGCGTGGCGAGCGGCGATTGATCTCTCCAGCGGGCAGCCTCGTCGACGCTATAGCTTTAAATTACTTTGGCTCGATCGTCAGTTGTGGTTCACCCCACAGGGATTCAGCCGTTTTCCGCCTGCGCGTCTGGAGCAGTTTGCCGTCGATGTGCCGGATAACGGTCCGCAGTGGGTCGCTGACCAGGTCTTTTACCAAATATTCCCGGACCGTTTTGCCCGCAGCCAGTCGCGTGAAGCGGGCCAGGATAACGTCTATTACCATCACGCGGCCGGGCACGACATCGTGCGGCGCGAATGGGACGAACCGCTTACGGCTCAGGCCGGTGGCTCCACGTTCTATGGCGGTGATTTGGACGGCATCAGCGAAAAGCTACCGTACCTGAAAACGTTAGGGGTCACGGCGCTGTACCTGAATCCTGTGTTTACCGCGCCGAGCGTGCATAAATACGATACCGAAGATTACCGTCATGTTGATCCGCAATTTGGCGGCGACACTGCGCTGCTGCGCCTGCGGCACAACACCCAACAGCAGGGCATGCGCTTGATTCTGGACGGTGTTTTTAACCATAGCGGCGATTCGCACGCCTGGTTTGACCGGCATAGTAGGGGAACGGATGGGGCGTGCCATAACCCAGAATCCCCCTGGCGCGACTGGTATCATTTCTCAGCCGACGGCGTTGCGCTCGACTGGCTGGGGTATTCCAGCCTGCCCAAGCTGGACTTTTCTTCGGAAAGCCTGGTAAATGAAATTTATCGCGGCGAAGACAGTATCGTCCGTCACTGGCTGAAAGCGCCGTGGAGTATGGACGGCTGGCGTCTTGATGTGGTGCACATGCTGGGAGAGGCAGGAGGCGCACGTAACAACCTACAACACGTGGCCGGCATTACGCAGGCGGCTAAAGAAACCCAGCCAGAGGCGTATGTGGTGGGTGAACATTTTGGCGATGCGCGCCAGTGGTTGCAGGCCGACGCGGAAGATGCCGCCATGAACTATCGCGGCTTTACTTTCCCTCTCTGGGGATTCCTCGCCAATACCGATATTTCATACGACCCACAATCCATTGACGCCCAGACCTGTATGGCGTGGATGGATAACTACCGCGCGGGGTTGTCGCATCAACAGCAATTGCGCATGTTTAACCAGCTCGACAGCCACGATACCGCTCGCTTTAAGTCTCTGCTCGGTAAAGACGTCGCACGTTTACCGCTGGCGGTGGTGTGGCTATTTACCTGGCCTGGCGTGCCCTGTATTTACTACGGCGACGAAGTGGGGCTGGATGGCAAAAACGATCCGTTTTGCCGCAAACCTTTCCCATGGCAGCCTGAAAAACAGGACGCTAACCTGCTGGCGTTGTACCAGCGGCTGGCAAAATTACGCCACCAGAGCCAGGCGCTACGCCACGGTGGTTGTCAGGTGATTTACGCCGAGGATAACGTGGTGGTGTTTGTACGGGTGCTAAACCGCCAGCGCGTGTTAGTGGCGATTAACCGTGGCCAGGCTTGTGAAGTGGTCCTGCCAGCCTCGCCATTACTGAGCGTGAGTCATTGGCAGCACAAAGAAGGCAAAGGTGTGCTTGCCGACGATATCCTGACGTTGCCGGCGATTTCCGCCTCGGTATGGTCAGGTCATTGATATAAGTGCGCAATCGCCGGGCTTGCCAGCAGCGCGTCTCGCCACCAGCGCTGCGCCAGC
The DNA here is from genome assembly GCF_009495675.1 of Citrobacter sp. S39. NCBI lineage: Bacteria > Pseudomonadati > Pseudomonadota > Gammaproteobacteria > Enterobacterales > Enterobacteriaceae > Citrobacter > Citrobacter sp. S39. Next base: position 4,615,771 of record NZ_CP045555.1, on the reverse strand, counting down.
CCATCACGGTTATTACGCCATGCCATATAGGCCACGTCTTTTTGGCGAAATGAGATAACCGTTTTTTCCACCAGCTCGCCCGTAGCAAGCCACGGGCTGGCAATATGGCGGGGGAGAAATCCGCAGCCCATGCCGGCTCGCAGTAGCATCACTTTACTGTGGAAGTCATCGACACGGATCTGCGCCTGCTCCTCCATCAGATTAGTTTGTAACGGATGGCAGAAGCGGGCGCTGTCGCTGATAATAATCGCCCGATGCAGGCACAACTGCTCGTTGGTCAGGCCATCAGGTGCTGCGGCCAGCGGATGCTCAGGCGCAACGACAAACACATTGTCCAATGTACCGAGCATTTTGTAGGACCAGGCCGCTGACGTTGGTGGTTCATTAATCGCCCCCAGAATAATATCTGCTCCATTATGGGTCAGTTCTTCCCAGGAACCCGCCAGCGTATGATGGGTAAAACTGAGGCGGGTTTGCTTATTCAGCGCGTGAAATTCATCGATAATGGGTAACAGCGAGGCGAAAGGAAAGGAGTCGTCCAGCGCAATCGCCAGCTCTTTTTCCCAGCCTGAACTCAGCTGTACCGCCTGTTTTTCGAGATCTTTTGCCGCACTTAGCAATAAACGTCCCTTTTCCAGCATCATCTGTCCGGTGTCGGTAAATTTAGCCCGGTGTCCGGAACGGTCAAGCAACTCGATATTCAGGTCGCTTTCCAGCTTTTGAATCATATAGCTGAGTGCCGCAGGCGTTTTAAACAGCGATTCGGCCGCCGCGGCAAATGAACCCTGTTTGTCGAGTGCGTCGAGAATAAGCAAAACATCCAGATTAATGCGCATAAGCAGAAAAGATCCTGAAAATTAAACCCTTCTGTTGTACCGAATGAAGAAAAACAATGCCAGTGAATAAATTAGATGAATCATGCGCATTTTTTTGATGTTGTTTAGGATATATCTCAACACAGAATTAATAGTTTCACAGGATGGTAAGTTTTCTTTAATAACTCGTTAGAAATTTCCCGCTATACTCAACAAGCTTTCTGATTCAGGATCCTGCTGCTGACGGCAGATACAGACCGTTGCCTTTTAACTTATTGATTAAGAAGGTGTGATATGTCTATTCGGGAACTGATTGACCCTCAAAACTCTACGCTTATTTTTATTGATCATCAGCCGCAAATGTCATTTGGTGTAGCGAATATCGATCGCCAGACTTTAAAAAATAATACCGTGGCATTAGCGAAAGCCGGGAAAAATATTCAATGTTCCGGTGATTTATACTTCTGTTGAAACGAAAAGTTTTAGCGGATATATCTGGCCAGAATTGTTAGCGGTTCATCCTGATGTAAAACCCATTGAACGCACCTCGATGAACTCCTGGGAAGATGCGGCGTTTGTGAAGGCCGTGGAAGCGACTGGGCGTAAAAAACTGATTATCTCCGCGCTGTGGACCGAAGTATGCCTGACTTTCCCGGCACTGATGGCGCTGGAAGCGGGTTACGAAGTATATGTGGTGACCGACACTTCCGGCGGCACGTCCGTGGATGCCCATGAGCGTTCTATCGACCGCATGGTACAGGCAGGTGCCGTACCTGTAACCTGGCAACAGGTTCTTCTCGAGTACCAGCGCGACTGGTCTCGCAAAGAAACCTACGACGCCGTCATGGATCTGGTACGTGAGCACAGCGGTGCCTACGGTATGGGCGTGGATTATGCCTATACCATGGTGCATGGCGCGCCAGAACGTAAAGCCTAAATACACGCCATCCTTCATACTGCATCTTTGTTGGCTTCGCTTGCGTACCCCGGTCACTTACTTATGTAAGCTCCCGGGGAACCACAACCTCGATGCACCATGAATGGTTTTGTGTATTGCTTTCCTGGCCTAAGCGGCCTGTTTCCTCTCAACAAGGAACCCTTCATGGCGCAGAACAAACATGTGACGTTGGTGATTACCCACACCCTGCTGCCTGAGCAGGCGCAGCGGTATGAGCAGTGGCTGGGGAAAATCATGCCGGTAGCGGCCGAGTTTCCCGGTCATCTCGGAGCGAACGTGATTCGCCCTGCGGATGGCGACAACCTGTGGAATATCATCATTCGCTTCGACACGCTTGAGCATCTGTATAACTGGACCCAGTCTGATACACGCCGCGTGTTGGTGGAAGAGATCGTCCCACTGCTGGCGGAAGGTGATAAAACCGAAATTCGTACCGAAGCGGCATTCTGGTTTACGCCGCCAGCGCCACATGTACGCCAGCCCAAACGCTGGAAACAGTTTCTGATAACCCTGCTGGTGATATTTCCTAGCACCAATCTGGTGCCGTGGTTGACCGGCATTGTGCTGCCTGCAATGAAGGGCTCGTTACTCCTGCATCTCATCAATGATGCCTGTGTGGTTGCGCTGGTGGTCTGGTTCTGGATGCCCATCGTAACCCGTCTGTTTGCCGGATGGCTGAAAAAAGCCTGACCGGTATCTCAGGAGATTGTTATGTCTCAAACTGCCACACTGATTCTGACTCACGGAAAAATTCATACTCTCGATAGGCAACGCCCGCAGGTCGAGGCGGTGGCGATTGCCAACGGAAAGATCCTGGCGACCGGTAGCCACGAGCGGGTAATGAGCTTTGCTGCCGAAGGGACGCAGGTTGTCGATCTGCAAGGACATACGGTGATCCCGGGCCTGAACGATTCGCACCTGCACCTTATTCGTGGTGGACTGAATTACAACCTGGAATTACGTTGGGAAGGCGTGCCGTCGCTGGCGGACGCCCTACGTATGCTCAAAGACCAGGCGGACAGAACGCCGTCGCCGCAATGGGTACGCGTGGTGGGCGGCTGGAGCGAATTCCAGTTTGCCGAACGTCGCATGCCAACCCTGGAAGAACTGAATGAAGCTGCTCCGGATACCCCGGTTTTTGTTCTGCATCTCTATGACCGGGCTTTGCTGAACCGCGCTGCGCTGAAAGCCGTCGGCTACACCAAAGCGACGCCGGATCCGGCGGGCGGTGAGATTGTGCGTGATAGCAACGGCAACCCGACCGGGATGTTGATCGCTAAACCAAACGCCATGATCCTTTATTCGACGCTGGCAAAAGGACCAAAACTGCCGCTGGAAATGCAGGTTAACTCGACCCGCCAGTTTATGCGTGAACTGAACCGTCTGGGACTTACCAGTGCCATCGATGCGGGCGGCGGCTTCCAGAACTATCCGGAAGATTACGAGATTATTGAGCAGTTACACGCCAACAAGCAGATGACGGTGCGTATTGCCTACAACCTGTTTACCCAGCGTCCAAAACAGGAACTGGAAGACTTTGAACGTTGGACCGATATGCTCAAACCGGGGCAGGGGACCGACTTCTACCGCGCCAATGGGGCCGGGGAAATGCTGGTCTTTTCGGCAGCGGATTTTGAAGATTTTCTCCAGCCGCGCCCGGACCTGCCGGAGGGTATGGAAGATGAGCTGGAGCGCGTGGTGCGACACCTGGTGGAGCACCGCTGGCCGTTCCGCCTGCACGCCACCTACGATGAATCTATCAGCCGCATGCTGGACGTGTTTGAGAAGGTGAATCGTGATATCCCGTTCAATGGCCTGCACTGGTTCTTCGATCATGCCGAAACCATTACTGAACGGAATATCGAGCGCGTTAAAGCGCTGGGCGGCGGGATTGCTGTTCAGCACCGAATGGCGTTCCAGGGCGAATATTTTGTCGATCGTTATGGCAAAGATGCGGTCAAACACACGCCGCCGGTGGCGAAAATGCTGGCGGCTGAAGTTCCGGTAGGGCTGGGGACTGACGCCACCCGTGTGGCTAGCTACAACCCGTGGACCGCGCTCTATTGGCTGGTTTCGGGCCGCACCGTTGGCGGTATGGCGATGTACGATGATAACAACCGCTTGCCGCGCGACGTGGCGCTGGAACTGTGGACCGCTGGCAGCGCCTGGTTCTCCAGCGAGCAGGGTAAGAAAGGGCGAATCGAGAAAGATCAACTGGCCGACCTGGTGGTGCTGTCTAAAGATTACTTCAACGTGGCGGAAGAAGAGATCAAAGGCATTGAGTCAGTGATGACCATTGTCGATGGCAAAGTCGTGTATGCGGCAGGGCATTTCACCCCGCTGGCACCGCCAGCCATCCCGGTTGTGCCGGACTGGTCGCCGGTGGTGAAGGTGCCGGGGCACTATCGCTCAGCGCCGCCTGCTGCGGCAAAAATTGGCGCAATGGTGCAGATGCATCAGTGCTGTGGTAGCTGTGGCGTACACGGTCATCAGCATGATATTGCGCGTCAATCAGGCATTCCGGTGTCAGATGACCGGGCTTTCTGGGGCGCGCTTGGCTGTTCCTGCTTCGCGTTTTAATTGTGGTTTGGATAAGCGTATTGTCGCTGGTGATACTTACAGAGAGTGACGCAATCACCTACCTGACCTACGAACAATAAAAAAGGCCCGCACTAGCGGGCCTTTTGTCGATTCATGCCAATTACAGGCTGGAAACGTTCTCGGTCAGGTATTTTGCTACGCCGTCCGGAGACGCGTTCATACCTTCTTTACCTTTTTCCCACTGTGCCGGGCATACGTCGCCGTGCTCTTCGTGGAACTGCAGCGCGTCAACCATGCGCAGCATTTCGTCGATGTTGCGGCCCAGCGGCAGATCGTTAACCACCTGGTGGCGAACAACGCCGTTAGCGTCGATCAGGAAAGAACCGCGCAGAGCAACGCCAGCTTCCGGGTGCTCGATGCCGTAGGCTTTCTGGATTTCGCGTTTAATGTCAGCAACCATTGCGTATTTCACTGCACCGATGCCGCCTTTGTCGACAGGGGTGTTACGCCATGCGTTGTGGACAAATTCAGAGTCGAAGGAAACGCCAACAACTTCAACGCCGCGCTTCTGGAATTCTTCGTAACGTTTGTCGAATGCGATCAGTTCAGACGGGCAAACGAAGGTGAAGTCCATCGGCCAGAAGAACAGAACGGTAGTTTTACCGTTGGTATGCTGTTTGAAGTTGAAGTTTTCAACGATCTCACCGCTACCCAGTACCGCAGCTGCTGTGAAATCCGGAGCCTGACGAGTTACCAGTACCATATAATTCTCCTGCAATGTTAAGGGGTTTTGGAACGCAACGCGGGCCAGTATAGAGAGTGTTCGTGAATAAGACAAAGAGGCGCTGGCAATCAATGAGACAGGTTTTGTCTATCAATCTTTTGCCGGATGACGGCTACGGCTTATCCGGCGGGGAATGCGGGTTGCAATCAAAGGGTTTTACGCCGCGCCTGGTCCATCATTTGCGGATAAAACTGCCAGAATCGTTCTTCTAACGCATCGTAATGCGTATTGAGGTCATACCATGAGTCGCGTAGGGCATCGAGCCGTGGACGGCGGCTGGCCATGCCGTTCAGGACGTTCTGGATAAAATCCATGTCCCGGTAGCGCTCAAGCCATTTCTCTGACCATATATAGTTATTCAGATTGATAAAGCGTGGCGGCGATTCCGGCAAAATAGTGGTTACCTGGGTACGGGCATAGCGCACAAAGTCCGTCAGCGGTAAGTCAGGGGAGATCTCCGACCAGTGGCGCGACAGAAAATGATCCCACATGACATCCAGCGTAATCGGCGCGACGCGGCGCGTTTCGCTACGAAACCATTCTTTGGCTTCACGCACCTGCGGCAGGTTATCTGTCATCACGTCGATACGACGATGCATGAAGATGCCTTCTACCACATCAGGCGAGTAGTGCGTTTCCGGATTACCCCGGACAAAATCGGCCAGCAGATTGCCGGAAAGCGAACTGTCGGCAAGGTGAGCGAGATGCAAATGTGCAAGAAAATTCATAGTTAAATGTTTATCCAGAGGGGTAAAGGTTGCAGGGAGAACGCCCCGGCACTAGACTACCCGCCTCTTATTTTAGTCTGAGTCAGTGTCATGCGCGTTACCGATTTCACCTTTGAACTACCCGAATCCCTGATTGCCCACTATCCGCAAGCTGAGCGCAGTAGCTGTCGCTTGCTGTCTTTGGACGGGCCGACGGGCGCGCTGACGCACGGTACTTTCACCGATTTGCTCGATAAGCTCAACCCTGGCGATTTGCTGGTCTTTAACAACACCCGCGTCATTCCTGCGCGTCTGTTTGGTCGTAAAGCCAGCGGCGGTAAAATTGAAGTGCTGGTCGAGCGTATGCTGGATGACAAACGTATTCTGGCGCATATTCGTGCCTCGAAAGCGCCGAAACCGGGCGCCGAGCTGCTGCTGGGCGATGACGAAAGCATTAAAGCAACGATGGTGGCGCGCCATGACGCGCTGTTTGAAGTTGAGTTTAACGACGAACGCAGCGTGCTGGATATCCTCAACGCGATTGGCCATATGCCGTTGCCGCCGTATATCGACCGTCCGGATGAAGACGCCGACCGCGAGCTGTACCAGACCGTGTACAGCGAAAAACCGGGTGCCGTCGCTGCGCCGACCGCGGGTCTGCATTTTGACGATCCGCTGCTGGCTAAACTGCGCGATAAAGGCATTGAAATGGCGTTCGTCACCCTGCACGTTGGAGCGGGTACTTTCCAGCCGGTGCGCGTAGACACTATTGAAGACCACATTATGCACTCCGAATATGCGGAAGTGCCGCAGGATGTGGTGGATGCGGTGCTGGCGGCGAAAGCGCGCGGTAACCGCGTGATTGCGGTGGGCACCACCTCCGTACGTTCACTGGAAAGTGCGGCGCAGGCGGCCAAAAACGATCTAATCGAGCCGTTCTTCGGCGATACACAAATCTTTATTTATCCAGGCTATAAATATCAGGTGATTGATGCTCTGGTCACCAACTTCCACCTGCCGGAATCGACATTGATTATGCTGGTTTCCGCATTTGCTGGTTATAAAAACACCATGCACGCCTATCATGAAGCGGTAAAAGCGGAATATCGCTTTTTTAGTTACGGGGATGCGATGTTTATCACGTACAATCCGCAGGCTATTTCTGAGCGTGTCGGGGAATAAGTTTCCGGCATGAGTGTTTAAAACGTCGGACTGTTTTTCTGACGCAGGAGTGAAGATGAAATTTGAACTGGATACCACAGACGGTCGCGCTCGCCGCGGCCGCCTGGTTTTTGATCGTGGCGTAGTAGAAACGCCTGCTTTTATGCCGGTCGGTACTTACGGCACAGTAAAAGGCATGACGCCGGAAGAAGTTGAAGCGACCGGCGCACAGATCATCCTCGGCAACACTTTCCACCTGTGGCTGCGCCCGGGGCAGGAAATCATGAAACTGCACGGCGATCTGCACGATTTTATGCAGTGGAAAGGGCCGATCCTCACCGATTCCGGCGGCTTCCAGGTGTTCAGCCTGGGCGATATCCGGAAGATAACCGAACAAGGCGTGCATTTCCGTAACCCGATCAACGGCGATCCGATTTTCCTCGATCCCGAGAAGTCGATGGAGATTCAATACGATCTCGGTTCCGATATCGTGATGATCTTCGACGAATGTACACCGTATCCGGCCGACTGGGACTATGCTAAACGCTCGATGGAGATGTCTCTGCGTTGGGCGAAGCGCAGCCGTGACCGTTTTGATAGCCTCGGCAACAAAAATGCGCTTTTTGGCATCATTCAGGGCAGTGTTTACGAAGATTTACGTGATATCTCCGTCAAAGGTCTGGTAGATATCGGCTTTGATGGCTACGCTGTCGGCGGTTTGGCTGTCGGTGAGCCGAAGGAAGATATGCACCGCATTCTGGAACATGTTTGCCCGCAGATTCCGGCAGATAAACCGCGTTACCTGATGGGCGTCGGTAAACCAGAAGATCTGGTTGAAGGCGTGCGTCGCGGTATCGATATGTTTGACTGTGTGATGCCAACGCGAAATGCCCGTAATGGTCATTTGTTTGTGACTGACGGCGTGGTAAAAATTCGTAACGCGAAACATAAAAGCGACACCAGTCCGCTCGATGCTGAGTGTGATTGCTACACCTGTCGCAATTATTCGCGCGCTTACTTGCATCATCTCGACCGTTGCAACGAAATATTGGGCGCGCGTCTCAACACGATTCATAACCTTCGCTACTACCAGCGTTTGATGGCGGGTTTACGCAAGGCTATTGAAGAGGGTAAATTAGAGAGCTTCGTGACCGATTTTTACCAACGTCAGGGTAGACCAGTTCCACCTGTGAACGTTGATTAATTTTAATAATGAGGGAATTTGAATGAGCTTTTTTATTTCTGATGCGGTAGCGGCAACAGGTGCTCCGGCGCAGGGCAGCCCGATGTCTCTGATTCTGATGCTGGTGGTGTTTGGTCTGATTTTCTACTTCATGATCCTGCGCCCGCAGCAAAAGCGTACCAAAGAACACAAAAATCTGATGAACTCCATTGCTAAAGGCGATGAAGTGCTGACTAACGGTGGTCTGGTGGGTCGCGTGACCAAAGTAGCAGAATCTGGCTACATCGCTATCGCGCTGAACGACACCACTGAAGTGGTTATTAAACGTGATTTCGTAGCTGCCGTTCTGCCGAAAGGCACCATGAAGGCGCTGTAATTTATTGTTTTCCCAAAGGGAACTGCCGTGTTAAACCGTTATCCTTTGTGGAAGTATGTCATGCTGATCGTCGTGATTGTCGTCGGTCTGCTCTATGCGCTTCCCAACCTGTATGGTGAGGATCCGGCTGTTCAAATCACTGGCGTGCGCGGTGCCGCCGCCAGTGAGCAAACGCTGATCCAGGTCCAGAAAACGTTACAAGAAGATAAAATCACACCTAAGTCTGTGGCTCTGGAAGAGGGTGCTATTCTCGCGCGCTTCGACTCCACTGATACCCAACTGCGCGCACGTGAAGTATTAATGGGCGTACTGGGCGATCAGTACGTCGTGGCGCTTAACCTTGCTCCGGCAACCCCGCGCTGGCTGGCTGCCATTCATGCAGAACCGATGAAACTCGGCCTTGACCTGCGTGGCGGTGTTCACTTCCTGATGGAAGTGGATATGGATACCGCGCTGAGTAAGTTGCAGGAACAAAATATCGATAGCCTGCGCAGCGATCTGCGTGAAAAAGGCATTCCTTATACTACCGTTCGCAAAGAAGATAACTACGGTCTGAGCATCACTTTCCGTGATAGCAGCGCCCGTGATGAAGCTATCTCTTACTTGAGCAAACGTCACCAGGATCTGGTTATTTCCAGCCAGGGCAGCAATGCACTGCGTGCTGTAATGACCGATGCGCGCCTGAGCGAAGCCCGTGAGTACGCGGTACAGCAGAACATCAACATTCTGCGTAATCGTGTTAACCAACTGGGTGTTGCTGAGCCGGTGGTACAACGTCAGGGCGCTGACCGCATCGTGGTCGAACTGCCGGGTATTCAGGATACCGCGCGTGCGAAAGAAATTCTGGGCGCAACCGCGACGCTGGAGTTCCGTCTGGTAAACACCAACGTTGACCAGTCCGCTGCAGCATCGGGTCGTGTTCCGGGTGATTCGGAAGTGAAACAGTCTCGTGAAGGTCAGCCTGTTGTGCTGTACAAGCGCGTGATCCTGACCGGTGACCATATCACCGATTCCACTTCCAGCCAGGACGAATATAATCAGCCGCAGGTTAACATCTCGCTGGATAGCGCGGGTGGTAACATCATGTCCAACTTCACCAAGGACAACATCGGTAAGCCGATGGCGACCCTGTTCGTGGAGTACAAAGACAGCGGTAAGAAAGATGCTAACGGTCGTGCAGTACTGGTGAAACAGGAAGAGGTGATTAACATTGCCAATATCCAGTCTCGCCTGGGTAACAGCTTCCGTATCACCGGTATCAACAACCCGAACGAAGCGCGTCAGCTTTCTCTGCTGTTACGTGCCGGTGCGTTGATTGCGCCGATTCAGATTGTGGAAGAACGTACCATCGGCCCAACCCTGGGTATGCAGAACATTAAACAGGGTCTGGAAGCGTGTCTGGCCGGTCTGGTGGTGTCTATCCTGTTCATGATCTTCTTCTATAAGAAGTTCGGTCTGATTGCGACCAGTGCGCTGATTGCTAACCTGGTATTGATTGTCGGTATTATGTCGTTGCTGCCGGGCGCTACGCTAAGTATGCCGGGGATTGCGGGGATTGTCTTAACCCTTGCCGTCGCGGTCGATGCGAACGTACTGATCAACGAACGTATCAAAGAAGAGTTGAGTAACGGGCGTTCGGTGCAGCAGGCCATCAACGAAGGTTATGCGGGCGCATTTAGCTCCATCTTTGATGCGAACATTACGACGCTGATCAAGGTCATCATCCTGTACGCAGTTGGCACCGGGGCAATTAAAGGGTTCGCGATTACTACCGGTATTGGTGTGGCGACGTCGATGTTTACCGCGATTGTCGGTACACGTGCCATCGTAAACCTGTTGTATGGCGGCAAGCGCGTCAAAAAGCTGTCAATCTGAGGAGTGCGAAGTGGCACAGGAATATACTGTTGAACAATTAAACCACGGCCGTAAAGTCTGGGACTTTATGCGCTGGGACTACTGGGCTTTCGGCATTTCAGGTTTCCTGCTGATTGCGGCCATCGTGGTGATGGGCGTACGCGGGTTTAACTGGGGGCTCGATTTCACCGGTGGTACGGTTATTGAAATCACGCTGGAAAAACCGGCCGATATGGACGTGATGCGCGATGCGCTGGAGAAAGCGGGCTTCGTTGATCCGCTTCTGCAGAACTTCGGCAGCAGCCACGACATTATGGTACGTATGCCGCCAACTGAAGGTGCAGACGGCGGTCAGGTGCTGGGCAGCAAAGTGTTGAGTGTGATTAACGAATCCACCAACCAAAACGCCGCGGTGAAGCGAATTGAATTCGTGGGTCCGAGCGTGGGGGCTGATCTGGCGCAAACCGGTGCGATGGCGCTGATGGCGGCGCTGATCTCCATCCTGGTGTACGTCGGTTTCCGCTTTGAGTGGCGACTGGCGGCGGGGGTGGTTATCGCTCTGGCGCACGACGTGATTATCACACTTGGGATCCTGTCGTTGTTCCATATCGAGATTGACCTGACTATCGTCGCATCACTGATGTCGGTAATCGGTTACTCGCTGAACGATAGTATCGTTGTATCTGACCGTATTCGTGAAAACTTCCGCAAAATTCGTCGCGGTACGCCTTACGAAATCTTTAACGTGTCACTGACTCAAACGCTGCACCGTACGTTGATTACGTCCGGTACAACGTTGATGGTTATTCTGATGCTGTTCCTGTTCGGTGGTCCGGTACTGGAAGGCTTCTCGCTGACGATGCTGATCGGTGTTTCCATCGGTACCGCATCTTCTATCTACGTGGCATCGGCGCTGGCGCTGAAGCTGGGTATGAAGCGTGAGCACATGCTGCAGCAGAAGGTCGAGAAAGAAGGGGCGGATCAACCGTCGATTCTTCCTTAACCATTAAGAGTGAAGATACTGGAATCCCGATCGTAAGGTCGGGATTTTTTTTTGCCTGTGAATTAGCGACAGGCAATTATCTTTTCCTGTCGCCACACTACTGACAGTATGCTGTCAGTAACCCTGTCTTATAGTCCTTCTGAGATTACCCATATAGGCAGGAGGAAGTATGAGCAACGTAATTAATTGGTTTGAAATCCCTGTAGCACAAATGGATCGCGCCATCGCTTTTTATGAACCAGTGATGCAGGTTTCTTTGCGTCGGGAAAATATGGACTGCGCTGAGCTGGCCGTATTTCCGCATCAGGATCCCGCTCCCGGCGGGGCGCTGGCTAAATTTGACGGTATTACTCCTTCAGCGCAGGGCGCTATTATTTATCTGCATACGGACGATTTGGCGGCAACGCTTGAACGCGTCGCCACTGCTGGCGGTCAGTGTGTGTTTGGCCCACTCGAACTGGGGCAGGATATTGGTACGATTGCGCTATTTACTGACAGCGAAGGCAATCGTGTTGGTTTACATCAACCCGCGTAATATTTTCAGCACTGAGGATTAAAATGAGCAGACGCGCCGACCGCTTGTTTCAGATTGTACAAATCCTGCGTGGCAGGCGAGTGACAACGGCGGCGCTGCTGGCAGAACGTCTTGAAGTTTCTGAACGGACGATTTATCGCGATATCCGCGATCTCTCTTTATCCGGCGTGCCCATTGAAGGCGAAGTGGGCAGTGGATACCGCTTAATGGCGGGGTTTGATTTGCCGCCGTTGATGTTAACCCAGCACGAATCAGAAGCGTTGATGGTAGCGATTCGGTTGCTGAAAACATGGGGCGGGGATTCACTCTCACAGGCGCTGGAATCAGCACAGGAAAAAGTGTTGGCGATATTGCCGCCAGAGAGTCGGCGCAGAGCCGAGCAAACGCGGATTTTCGCGCCAGATTTTGGTAATCAGCCGCATTCACGCAGTGCGTTCGATCTCATACATCGCGCGGTTTCAGCTCAGCAGGTGCTGGCGCTGCATTATCGCGATGAGTCCGGGAACCTCTCGTGGCGCGACGTTCAGCCGCTGGGATTATTTTTCTGGGGCGAGCACTGGCTGCTGGTTGGCTGGTGCGAGAAGCGTGATGATTATCGTTGTTTTCGCGTTGATCGATGTCTGAAGATCACGCCACTCGACAGGCACTTTCGCGAATCTGCGGATCGTTCGCTAAGTGACTTTTTACGTAAAGTACGCTGTGAAGACCAGCCATAAAAAAGCCAGCGGTTAAGCTGGCTTGTTTGCGATAAATTGTCTGGATTAGAAGTTGTAACCTACGACCAGGTAACCACCCCAACCGGTAGATTTCGCGCTGAAGTCGCCTTCGCCCCAGTTCAGAGTATCCCCACCTTTCCACTGACCGCCGTTATGGAAGTAACGCGCTACGACAGAGTAGTGCCAGTGATCGTAGTTCAGCGCCAGGACGTGGCTGGAAGCGATAGAGTTGCTGGTGCGGTTCGGGTCATCACCCAAATCTGAGCCCCAGTCGAAGTTGGTGAAGCCGATGTAGGTCAGCTGGCCGCCCCAAACCTGGGTGATCGGCACAAAGTATTTCACTTTGAAACGGTAGCCATCCCACTCGTTTTCGTTGGATGCGCCATAGTTTTGCCACTGGTATTTAGCATAGACGTTCAGGGACAAACCCATCGGCAGACCGGTATCGATATCGGTACCCAGACCCATATACCAGGTGCTCTGGCGGCTGGCTTTGTTATCACCCATGTCGTAGATGTAGTTGTTGGCGAAATACCATTCTTTGAACGGACCAAAGCTCAGGTCAGCACCGGTCAGTTTATCGATGGAGAAACGCGGTTCGATTTCCATAAACAACGGGGAACCGTCAGACCAGATACCTTTATCGTTGCCGTTACCCCAGTCGAAGGTTTTCGGAATATCGATGTAGCCATAGAAATCAAACCAGTCTTTTTTGGCAAATGCTTCGTATTCCAGATACACGTCGTTGTTCAGTTTCGGAGAGAAACGGGTGTGATAGCTACCCACCACGTTAACGCTCTGGTGCCACCAGTCGGACAGATATTGCGGTTTGTCATTTTCTGCTGCGTTGGCAGTAAAAGACGAGGAGAGCGCCAGCACTGCACCGGCTGCAAGTAATGTTTTTTTCATATGTATGCCACTGTTTGAAATCCCTTTCGGGAGTGAAAAATGCGCAATTTGCGTTTCTAAATATTTCGTAATTCTTCGGAGCCTATTATAAAAATCATTGTTCACAAAAATATGTCTTGTTTCACAGTTCTATCATTTACGTAATCGATTGCGTTCACGTTTGCGTACTTTAGGCGGCGAATTGTACTGGCTCTCATGAATGTTGCCAAGTTTTACCAGAAATATCGGTTATGTCAGGGGAGTAACAAAATGGAGCGGAGTGATGTTGCGGAACGCACAAAACGTTCCGCAAAAAAGTTTATTGGCTAACAGGCTGGATGTCGTGGATGCGAACAAATCCTAACTGATCTGGAGTGAGGCCATTTATCTGCAACGGAATGTCTACGTCGCTGGGAGCAAGAATACTCGCCGGAGCGTTGACCAACTGGTTGTGAACGTTCACTTCCTGATAATTGTCCGTGGTGCCCTGAATTTGCCCGTACTCGACGGTGGCGCTAAAGGCGGGTAAAGGCGTGTTGGATTCACCCTGAATCCGTAGCGTCAGGCGCGTACCATCCGCGTTCGGTGCAATGTTTACCAGCGACATGCGTAAAGTGCCAATCTGGCTGTCCAGCCGTGCCGGAGTTTTGGAACCCGGTAGCAGATAGACGCCGCTGGTTGATTTTGCATTCAACATATTTTGTTGCGTAATTTTTACTGTTTCCTGATTAAGCTGCGCCATCTCTTTATTCAATGTGCTAACGCTTTGATGCATCTGGCGTACTTCGCTTTGCTGTGCGCAGGCACTAAGACTAAAGAGACTTCCCACCAGGAGAATTCTTAGGTAACGTCTTGTCATTGTGATTACTTCCTTCATTGTCGCGATAGCATAATGGTAGTGTGGACTGAGCACGAAGGCATCGATCCTTTGTCTCAAAAGCGCAGTGCCTTTGTTGTCACGGCAGTTCAGGGTAAAATAGATTCTGTTAACCACTGAGGTACAGGACGCCGTATGCATTGCCCATTCTGTTTCGCCGTAGACACTAAGGTAATTGACTCTCGTCTTGTAGGCGAGGGCTCCTCGGTACGCCGCCGTCGGCAGTGTCTGGTCTGTAACGAACGTTTCACCACTTTTGAAGTGGCTGAACTTGTCATGCCGCGCGTTGTGAAAAGCAACGACGTGCGTGAACCCTTTAATGAAGAAAAGCTGCGTAGCGGCATGCTCAGAGCGCTTGAGAAACGGCCTGTTAGCGCGGATGACGTCGAAATGGCGTTAAACCATATCAAATCACAGCTGCGTGCGACTGGTGAGCGTGAGGTGCCGAGCAAGATGATTGGCAACCTGGTGATGGAGCAGTTGAAAAAGCTCGATAAAGTCGCCTACATCCGCTTTGCCTCTGTCTACCGGAGTTTCGAAGACATCAAAGAATTTGGCGAAGAGATTGCTCGCCTACAGGACTAAGCCATGCAGGATGAATTGTACATGGCGCGTGCGCTGAAGCTTGCTGCGCGCGGACGTTTTACCACTCACCCCAACCCCAACGTGGGCTGCGTGATTGTGAAGGATGGGGAGATCGTCGGTGAAGGATATCACCACCGTGCGGGCGAACCGCATGCCGAAGTTCATGCTCTGCGGATGGCTGGAGAAAAAGCGCAAGGGGCAACGGCCTATGTGACGCTTGAACCCTGTAGTCATCATGGTCGCACGCCGCCGTGTTGCGATGCGCTGATTGCGGCGGGTGTATCGCGTGTGGTTGCGGCGATGCAGGATCCCAATCCGCAGGTCGCAGGACGTGGGCTCTACCGTTTGCAGCAGGCGGGCATCGACGTCAGCCACGGGCTGATGATGAGCGAAGTTGAGCAACTGAATAAAGGCTTTCTCAAGCGCATGCGTACGGGATTCCCGTATCTGCAGCTTAAGCTTGGCGCGTCGCTTGATGGCCGTACGGCGATGGCCAGCGGTGAAAGCCAGTGGATTACCTCACCACAGGCGCGCCGCGATGTGCAACGCTTGCGCGCGCAAAGCCATGCCATTTTAACCAGCAGTGCTACGGTGCTGGCAGACGACCCTCAGCTTACCGTGCGTTGGTCGGAGCTTGGGGAGTCAACTCAGGCGAGTTACCCGCAGGAAGAGTTGCGCCAACCAATCCGCATTGTTCTGGATAGCCAGAATCAGGTCACGCCGGAGCACCGTATTGTCCAACAGCCTGGAGAAACCTGGATTGTCCGGACTGAAGACGACCCCCGTAGCTGGCCGGAGACGGTTCGTAGCCTGAAGGTGCCGGAACATAACGGGCATCTGGATCTGGTGGTGCTGATGATGCAACTGGGCAAACAGCAAATTAACAGTATTTGGGTTGAGGCAGGCCCAACGCTCGCGGGGGCATTATTACAGGCCGGTTTGGTCGATGAGCTAATCGTGTATGTTGCGCCTAAACTGTTAGGCAGCGATGCGCGTGGATTATGTGTGCTTCCAGGCCTTGAGAAACTGGCTGACGCACCCCATTTCAAATTCAATGAGATACGCCAGGTGGGCCCGGACGTTTGCCTGCATTTAACGACTGCGTGAGGCTTTCTGATTTAGAGGAAGCAGCGCACAGAATATTATGATAAAATCCGCCCCCCTTACGGGGCCATAAATCGAACCCGAAGGAAGAATATGAACATTATTGAAGCTAACGTTGCTACCCCGGACGCTCGCGTCGCCATCACCATTGCGCGTTTCAACAACTTTATCAATGACAGCCTGCTGGAAGGGGCTATCGACGCCCTGAAACGTATTGGCCAGGTTAAAGATGAAAACATTACCGTTGTTTGGGTTCCAGGTGCATATGAGCTGCCGCTGGCCGCTGACGCACTGGCAAAAACCGGTAAATACGACGCGGTGATTGCGCTCGGTACGGTGATCCGTGGCGGTACCGCGCACTTCGAATATGTGGCTGGCGGTGCAAGTAATGGCCTGGCGCATGTCGCTCAGGACAGTGGCATTCCGGTAGCCTTCGGTGTTCTGACCACCGAAAGTATTGAACAAGCCATCGAACGTGCTGGCACTAAAGCCGGCAACAAAGGCGCAGAAGCAGCACTGACTGCGCTTGAAATGATTAATGTATTGAAAGCCATTAAGGCCTGATTTTTGTAAGGGGAAATCCGTGAAACCTGCTGCTCGTCGCCGCGCCCGTGAGTGTGCCGTCCAGGCGCTCTACTCCTGGCAGTTGTCCCAGAACGACATCGCTGATGTTGAATACCAGTTCCTGGCGGAACAGGACGTTAAAGATGTCGACGTTCTGTATTTCCGCGAACTGCTGTCCGGGGTGGCGACTAACAGCGCGTACCTGGATGGATTAATGAAGCCTTACCTGTCTCGTCTGTTAGAAGAGCTGGGTCAGGTAGAAAAAGCCGTACTGCGTATTGCGCTGTTTGAACTGTCTAAACGTAGTGATGTGCCGTACAAAGTGGCCATCAACGAAGCGATTGAACTGGCGAAAACCTTCGGCGCTGAAGATAGCCATAAATTCGTGAACGGCGTACTGGATAAAGCAGCACCTGTGATTCGCCCCAACAAAAAGTAATCCCGAGGCCGGCTGGATGGTGGAACCTGTTTCCGCTGTCCCCGGCTTTTTCTTTTTTTTCTGCTGAGGCATAACGTATGGCATGCGGCGAGTTTTCCCTGATTGCCCGTTATTTTGACCGCGTAAGAACGTCTCGTCTTGATGTCGAAACCGGTATTGGTGACGACTGCGCACTCCTGAATATCCCTGAAAAACAGACGCTGGCGATCAGTACCGATACGCTGGTGGCAGGCAATCACTTCCTCCCCGACATTGATCCCACCGATCTCGCCTGGAAAGCACTGGCGGTGAATTTGAGCGATCTGGCGGCGATGGGGGCCGATCCTGCGTGGTTGACG
This sequence comes from Citrobacter sp. S39, assembly GCF_009495675.1. Taxonomy (NCBI): domain Bacteria; kingdom Pseudomonadati; phylum Pseudomonadota; class Gammaproteobacteria; order Enterobacterales; family Enterobacteriaceae; genus Citrobacter; species Citrobacter sp. S39. Next base: position 4,598,343 of record NZ_CP045555.1, on the reverse strand, counting down.
CTGGCACTCACGTTACCTGACGTTGATGAAGCCTGGCTTGAAGCCTTCAGCGATGGCCTGTTTGAACTCCTTAATTACTATGATATGCAGCTGATTGGCGGTGACACCACGCGTGGGCCACTGTCGATGACGTTGGGTATCCATGGCTACGTCCCCATTGGGCGGGCCTTAAAACGCTCTGGTGCGAAGCCGGGGGACTGGATTTATGTTACCGGTACGCCGGGAGACAGCGCGGCGGGGCTGGCGATTTTACAGAATCGGTTGCAGGTTGGAGATGCAAAAGACGCACACTATCTGCTTAAACGCCATCTGCGTCCCACGCCGCGTATTTTACAGGGACAAGCCCTGCGCGATCTGGCCAGTGCGGCTATCGATATCTCCGATGGCCTGATTTCCGATCTGGGGCATATCGTTAATGCCAGCGGCTGTGGCGCGCGGGTTAACGTCGATGCGCTGCCTTACTCCACGGCATTCGCCCGGCATGTTGAGCCGGAACAGGCCCTACGCTGGGCGCTCTCGGGCGGTGAAGATTATGAGTTATGCTTTACCGTACCGGAAATTAACCGTGGTGCGCTGGACGTGGCGCTGGGAAATCTCGGCGCAGCGTTTACCTGCATTGGGCAGATGAGCGCAGACGTGGAAGGCATTCACTTTACGCGCGATGGAAAATTCGTCACGTTTGACTGGAAAGGATATGACCATTTTGCCGCGCCTTAAAAAAGATGTCGCCAAAAGCCGCCTGAGTATGCGCAATCCGTGGCACCTGTTAGCCACCGGTTTTGGCAGCGGGCTGAGCCCAATTGTTCCTGGCACGATGGGATCGCTGGCGGCGATCCCTTTTTGGTATTTAATGACCTTTCTACCGTGGCAGCTGTATTCACTGGTGGTGATGTTATCTATCTGTATCGGCGTTTATCTGTGCCATCAAACGGCGAAAGATATGGGTGTGCACGATCACGGTAGCATTGTCTGGGACGAGTTTGTCGGGATGTGGATTACCCTGATGGCGCTGCCGACCAATGACTGGCAGTGGGTTGCCGCCGGATTTGTGATTTTCCGTATTCTGGATATGTGGAAGCCGTGGCCGATTCGTTGGTTCGATCGCAACGTGCATGGCGGGACGGGGATCATGATCGACGATATTGTGGCCGGAATACTCTCTGCCGGAATTTTGTATTTTATCGGTCATCACTGGCCGGTAGGTATCATTTAACCCTTTTGGGGGCTGTTGTAGGCCGGATGCGCTATGATTATCCGGCCTACAATTAGCCATCGCCAATACTTATTTAAATCCCACCACCGGATGCTGTTTGTACGGTGTTTCCAGCTCGGCAATCTGCTGCGGCTTCAGCGTTAAATCCACCGCATTGAGCAACTCATCCAGCTGTTCCTCGCGCGATGTACCGATAATCGGCGCTGCCACACCCGGTTTGCTCAGCAGCCAGGCCAGCGCAACCTGCGCGCGCGTTACGCCCAGTTCCTCACTGACGCCGGTCAGCCGTGCGGCAATTTGCGCGTCGTTTTCATCGCTCTCGTTGTACAAATTTTTACCGACTTCATCGGAAACCAGACGTGCTGTCGTTTCTCCCCATGGGCGCGTCAGGCGTCCACGTGCCAGTGGACTCCAGGGGATCACTGCCACGCCTTCCTCGTAGCACAGTGGCAGCATTTCGCGTTCTTCTTCGCGGTAGATCAGATTGTAGTGATCCTGCATGCTAACGAACTGCGCCCAGCCGTGTTGCTTCTGTAAGGCCAGCGCCTGAGCAAATTGCGAAGCGTGCATGGAGGAGGCGCCGATATAGCGCGCTTTACCGGCTTTCACGACGTCGTTTAGAGCCTCAAGGGTTTCTTCAATAGGTGTGTTGTAATCCCAGCGGTGAATTTGCAGGATGTCGACATAGTCCATACCCAGACGTCTGAGGCTGTCGTCGATTGAGCGCAGGATTTGTGCGCGGGATAATCCTTCTGCTAAATCATCAACCTGGTGAAAAACCTTGGTAGCGACCACGACATCTTCGCGGCGGGCGAAATCACGCAGCGCGCGACCGACAATCTCTTCGCTACTGCCAGCGGAGTAGCTGTTGGCGGTATCGAAAAAGTTAATGCCGCCCTCAAGGGCGTGTTTGATTATCGGGCGGCTGCTTTCTTCAGGTAGCGTCCAGGCGTGATTGCCGCGATTAGGCTCGCCAAACGTCATGCAGCCCAGGCAAAGGCGGGAGACCCGTAGGTCGGTTTTTCCTAAGATGTTGTATTTCATCAATCCACTCCTGCTTAGCTCGTGATGAATTAAGCATAGCAGGAGCGGGGAGAGGATTATGCCAGCCAGGCCTTGATTTTGGCCTCAATTCCGACGGCATTCAGACCCAGATCGGCGCGAGCTTCATCCTGAGTTCCCTGCGGGATGAAGAAGTCTGGTAGGCCAATGTTCAGCACCGGGACGGGCTTACGATGGGCCATCAGCACTTCGTTTACACCGCTGCCAGCACCACCCATAATGGCGTTCTCTTCAATGGTAACCAGCACCTCGTGTTGGGCAGCCATTTCAAGGATCAACGTTTCATCCAGGGGTTTCACAAAACGCATATCGACCAGCGTGGCGTTCATCGACTCTGCGACCTGAGCGGCTTCCGGCATCAGGGTACCGAAGTTGAGAATTGCCACTTTCTCCCCGTGACGTCTCACTATACCTTTCCCGATAGGCAGTTGTTCCAGCGGGGTCAACTCTACGCCCACCGCGTTACCTCGCGGATAACGCACGACCGTTGGACCGTCGTTGTAGTGATAGCCGGTGAACAGCATCTGGCGGCATTCGTTTTCATCACTCGGGGTCATAATGACCATTTCCGGGATGCAGCGCAGGAAGGAAAGATCGAACGCCCCTTGATGGGTTTGTCCATCTGCGCCAACAATTCCTGCCCGGTCAACGGCGAACAGGACCGGCAGTTTCTGGATGGCGACATCATGCAGCACCTGATCGTAGGCGCGCTGCAGGAAGGTCGAGTAAATAGCCACGACCGGCTTATAGCCGCCAATCGCCAGACCGGCAGCAAACGTCACCGCGTGCTGTTCGGCGATCGCCACATCGAAGTAGCGGTCCGGAAACTTACGTGAAAATTCCACCATACCGGAGCCTTCGCGCATCGCCGGGGTGATTGCCATCAGCTTATTGTCTTTCGCCGCGGTTTCGCACAGCCAGTCACCGAAGATTTTTGAATAGCTCGGCAGGCCGCCGCTGCTTTTCGGCAGGCATCCGCTGGACGGATCGAATTTTGGTACCGCGTGGAAGGTGATTGGATCTTTTTCTGCTGGCTCGTAACCACGACCTTTTTTGGTCATGATGTGCAGGAACTGCGGGCCTTTCAGATCGCGCATGTTCTTCAGTGTGGTGATAAGCCCCAGCACGTCGTGACCGTCCACCGGACCGATATAGTTAAAGCCCAGTTCTTCAAACAGCGTACCCGGCACAACCATGCCTTTAATGTGTTCTTCGGTACGTTTGAGCAGCTCTTTAATCGGCGGCACGCCGGAGAAGACTTTTTTCCCGCCTTCGCGCAGCGAGGAGTAGAGTTTGCCAGAGAGTAGTTGCGCCAGATGATTGTTCAGCGCGCCAACGTTCTCTGAAATCGACATTTCATTGTCGTTGAGGATAACCAGCATGTCGGGCTTAATATCGCCTGCGTGGTTCATCGCTTCAAACGCCATCCCGGCGGTGATAGCGCCGTCGCCAATCACACATACGGTACGACGTTCTTTGCCTTCTTTCTCAGCGGCAACCGCAATACCGATACCTGCGCTAATGGAGGTTGAAGAGTGCCCAACGCTCAGTACGTCATACTCGCTCTCACCGCGCCACGGGAACGGATGCAAACCGCCTTTCTGACGAATGGTGCCGATTTTATCACGGCGTCCGGTCAGTATTTTGTGCGGGTAAGCCTGATGTCCTACATCCCAGATTAACTGGTCAAACGGGGTATTGTAGACATAGTGCAGCGCGACGGTGAGTTCCACCGTGCCCAGACCAGAGGCGAAGTGCCCGCTGGAACGGCTTACGCTGTCGAGCAAATAGCGGCGCAGTTCGTCGCAAAGCTTTGGCAGGCTCTCTTTTGGCAGCAGACGTAACTCCTGGGTGGAGTCGACCAGCGCCAGGGTCGGGTATTTGGCTATATCAAAACTCATCGCAAGCTCATGGGATATGTTGGTTTATTTATCACGCTGGATTATGTAGTCCGCTAGCGCTTCCAGTGCCGAGGTATCGAGTGACTGTGCGGCCAGCAAACTTAGCGACTGGCGGGCATCCTCGATTAAATCCCGGGCTTTATTCTGGGCTTGCTCAAGACCCAGAAGTGCAGGATAGGTACTTTTGCCAAGCTGCTGGTCAGCACCCTGACGTTTACCCAATGTTGCAGTATCGCCTACCACATCCAGGATGTCATCCTGAACCTGGAAGGCCAGACCGATGCTTTCTGCGTATTTGTCGAGTATTGCCAGGCATTCTCGCCCTTTATCGCCTGCGCTTAATGCTCCCAGACGTACGGCGGCGCGAATCAATGCCCCGGTTTTATGGCGGTGAATACGCTCCAGCGCATCCAGCTCAACCTGATGACCTTCAGCTTCCAGATCCAGTGCCTGACCGCCGCACATACCGGCGATACCACTGGCCTGAGCCAGTTCAGAGATCATCGCGATGCGGTCACGGTCAGATACTTCCGGCATTGGAGCGTCGCTGATAATGGAGAATGCCAGCGTTTGCAGCGCATCTCCGGCCAGGATCGCGTTTGCCTCACCAAATTTTACGTGGCAAGTCGGCAGACCGCGGCGCAGGTCATCGTCGTCCATCGCGGGTAAATCATCGTGCATCAGCGAATAGGCGTGAATGCATTCGACGGCGGCAGCGGGAGCATCAAGCGTACTCAGGCTGACACCAAACATCTGACCGGTCGCATACACCAGGAACGGGCGCAGGCGTTTACCGCCTAATAATGCGCCATATTGCATGGTTTCGACCACGGGAGTGTTCTGAAAGGGCAGTGGCGCGATAAAACGGCTCAGTGCCTGGTTGGCCTGCTCAACGCAAGCCTGTAGCTGCTGCGTAAAATCCATTTACTCATTATCCGGTGTAAAAGGCGTAAGGGCCGCGTCTTCAGTATCTGACAGCAGGATTTGTACGCGCTGTTCAGCCTGTTGCAATTTGACCTGTCCTTGACGCGCCAACTGTACGCCGCGTTCGAATTCGTTCAACGCTTCTTCTAACGGCAGGTCGCCGCCTTCCAGACGGGTAACAATTTGTTCCAGCTCGCTCAGCGCGGTTTCAAAACTGGCGGGCGCTTCATTTTTCTTCGGCATAATGAATGTCTGACTCTCTGTATTGGCAGCACAAGACTATGGTAACGGACTCGCACTGATAAGCAAATAACGCGCAATGTGCACAGTAGCCGCGTGATGGTGATATACTTGCGCGCCTGGATGCAGTCGCGGGTATGGGCTGCTGTATTTTTTTCCATTACAAGTCATTCAGACTTGCCTAAGAACCATTGCCGCCATGAAGTTTATCATTAAATTGTTCCCAGAAATCACCATCAAAAGCCAATCTGTGCGTTTGCGCTTTATAAAAATTCTGACAGGGAACATTCGTAACGTTTTAAAGCACTATGATGAAGACCTTGCTGTTGTCCGTCACTGGGATCACGTTGAGGTTCGCGCTAAAGATGAAAGCCAGCGCCTGGACATTCGCGACGCGCTGACCCGTATTCCGGGGATCCACCACATTCTCGAAGTAGAAGACGTGCCGTTTACCGATATGCACGATATTTTCGAGAAAGCACTGGTGCAGTATCGCGATCAACTGGAAGGTAAAACCTTCTGCGTACGCGTTAAGCGTCGTGGTAAGCATGAGTTTAGCTCCATTGAGGTGGAACGTTATGTTGGCGGTGGACTGAACCAGCATATTGAATCCGCGCGCGTGAAGCTGACGAAGCCGGACGTGACGGTTAATCTTGAAATCGAAAACGACCGTCTGTTGCTGGTTAAAGGCCGCTATGAAGGTATTGGCGGTTTCCCAATTGGTACGCAGGAAGACGTACTGTCGCTGATCTCCGGTGGTTTCGACTCCGGCGTGTCAAGCTACATGCTGATGCGTCGCGGCTGCCGCGTGCACTACTGCTTCTTCAACCTTGGCGGGGCAGCGCATGAAATCGGTGTTCGCCAGGTGGCGCATTACCTGTGGAATCGCTTCGGTAGTTCGCATCGCGTGCGTTTTGTTGCTATCAACTTTGAACCGGTGGTCGGTGAGATCCTGGAGAAAGTTGATGACGGCCAGATGGGCGTGGTTCTCAAGCGTATGATGGTTCGCGCGGCGTCGAAAGTCGCTGAGCGCTACGGCGTACAGGCGCTGGTAACCGGTGAAGCACTGGGCCAGGTGTCCAGTCAGACGCTGACTAACCTGCGTTTGATCGATAACGTATCAGACACCCTGATCCTGCGCCCACTTATCTCCCATGATAAAGAGCACATCATTAATCTGGCGCGTGAAATTGGCACCGAGGATTTTGCTCGTACCATGCCGGAGTACTGCGGTGTAATTTCAAAAAGTCCGACGGTGAAAGCGGTTAAAGCGAAGATTGAGGCCGAAGAAGAAAACTTCGATTTCTCTATCCTCGATAAAGTGGTTGAAGAAGCGAACAATATTGATATTCGCGATATCGCCCAGCAGACGCAGCAAACTGTGGTAGAAGTGGAAACCGTGAGCGGTTTCGGCCCGAACGATGTGATCCTGGATATCCGTTCTGTGGATGAACAGGATGATAAACCACTGAAGGTTGATGGCGTGGACGTCGTTTCTCTGCCGTTCTACAAGCTGAGCACCAAATTCGGCGATCTGGACCAGAGTAAAACCTGGCTGCTGTGGTGTGAACGCGGGGTGATGAGCCGCCTGCAGGCACTGTATCTGCGCGAGCAGGGCTTTGAAAACGTGAAGGTGTATCGCCCGTAATTGAGTAAACACTGTGTTGTAGGCCGGATAAGGCGGTTACGCCGCCATCCGGCAATGCAACGATATTATTCAAAACGCACAGGAAGCGTCTTCCCGTTCGACTCCCAGACGCCCTGATAAACCCCGTCTTTTAACTCCAGCGTTATCTTCTCTTGCGCTTGTTCAGCAGCAGATGTCTTCAGTTCATAATGTTGATTGTTGGCCGTATCGCATTTGCCGGTTAATTCAATCGGTGCGCCAAATTTCTGGTAAAAGTAAGCCCCGTCAAAAAAATCACCGTATTTGCAGTCCACCTTCAACACAATACGCATGCTTTTTCCCAGCGTGCCGTACATTACTTTGCCGTCAATGCCGGGCGCTGGCGAAACCGGTGTTGTACTCTTTGCTCCAGTCAGATACTGGCCGTACGGCGTGAGCCGATTTTGCAGTTCCGCGGTTGGGATTTTAGTGGTGAAATCACCCAACTCGTCGAGTGCGCGGCTGGCGTGGTTGCTACAGCGCCCGTTCAGGAAAGCCAGATGGTCTTTTTGCAGGGAGAATTTGTCGATGTAGTACAAACCGTCGGTGTAGGTTGCGCACGATGCGTAGAATTCGATGTAGTTGAAAACTTCACCTTTCTCTTCTTTTATTTGTTCTGGTGTTTGCGAATTATGCGCCGTAACAAAGGTATCAATCTGGCCACGGATATCTTTTCTGATACGGGTGTTTAATTCACCCATCGTGGAGCGGGAGAAAAGATCGTTAAGGGTAATGGCTGCGCCGCTGGCTAAATCAAAGCTGATCGGCACATTGAACGACTCGCAATATGCCCCGCAGCCTTCGACAAACATGTTCAGAGTTAGAACTTTGGCGTCGCGATACTCAACCGTGTAGTCAAGGTTTGCGGTGGGGTTTCTCTCTGATTTCGCAAACTGGTTCACTGTTGTTTGTGGATTATTACCCGGTAGCTGATTGATAAAGCTTGCGAAAATATAATCGTTAATACGTTTCGCAACCTTGGGGTTATCCGTCGAGGAAAACCATGGCACGCGATATTGCATTTCAGTGCTTCCGGGATAGCGATACTCAATACTCTTTATGTCGAGTTGCGTCGCAGTGGCATAACCGGAAAGGAGCAGTAAAGCCACTCCACTTAGATATCCTTTCATTATGATTCCTTATAAGGGAGTGGCCTGAAGATTTATTCGTAGTAGTTATAGATTCCCGCTGCCATCACCAGTTGTGACGCAACTTCGTAAGCCTTTTCACGACTGACCAGAAGATCAATGATTTTCAAACCGAAATCGATTGAGGTTCCCGGTCCCTGGCTGGTTAACAAGTTGACGCGTGGATCCCACACGACACGCTTGTCCTGCCATTGATCCGCGGGGATCTTGTCTTTCAGCGCCGGGTAGCCGGTCATGTTACCGATGGGAAAAATGTCGTGTGGGACGAGGACGGTCGCGGCAGCGGCACAGATTGCCGCGACAATGCGTCCGGAGCGATGAAACTGCTTCACGGTTTCGACCAGCAGAGGGCTGTCGCGAAAACACTCGGCGCCTTTAATACCGCCCGGCAGTACGATAATGTCGAAATCGCCGTCAGCAACTTCGACTAATGGCGCATCCGCCAGCAGTTTCACACCGCGCGAGCACACGATCGTCAGGTTGCCATCGCTGGCGACGCTGGCGGTTGTGACCTTAATTCCGCCGCGAACCAGTAGATCGATAGTAGTAACCGCTTCGGTTTCTTCACTACCAGGGGCGAGACATACCAGTGCTTGAGCGCTCATACTCACTTTCCTTTCTTTTAACCATTTCAAACAGGCGGGCATTTTCCGGAACGGCGATGCCGTGCGCGCGTGCACGTTTTAACAAATAACCGGTAATGTAGTCGATCTCGGTATGACGCATGGCGCGAATGTCCTGCAGCATAGATGAGATATTTTCCGCCGTACTGTCAATCACTTGCTCGACATAATAGCGTAAATCATCCGCTGATGTGTGGTGGCCTTCGCGTTCGATCACCGCTGCCACTTCCTCACAGATGAGCGCTATTTTTTCGGGATGATGGCGTAGCTCACCGTTTGGGCAATCCCATAATGCGGTCAGCGGGTTAATGACGCAGTTGACGGCCAGCTTGCGCCACAGCTCGGCGCGAATGGTGTTGTGCCAGGCGACGTCCGGCAGCACCTCTTGCAGGGTTTCAGCCGGATAGCTGAAATCGCCGTCTTGCTCACGCGCCGGCCCAATACGCGTTGTTCCCTGAGCGACATGAATGATGACGTTCCCGTCACGGCGTGCTGCGTGGGTGGTGGTTCCCATCAGCAAGGGTTGCTTAATGTTATGTAACTCTTCAATCGTCCCCATGCCGTTGTGAATAAGCAGAATGGGCGTGGTTTCAGGCAGAATTGCAGACAGGCCTTTTACCGCATCAGAAACTTGCCAGGCCTTCAGAGTGACCAGCAGCAGGTCGCTTTTTGCCAAAAAGTCGGGGTCGTTTGCCGTCAGGGATTCATTAAAAACTGAGCCATCCGTGTCGATCAGGTTTACGCTGCAGTAGGGTTGCGGTACGCGCAGCCACCCTTGCACCTCATGTCCATGTTTGCACAGCGCTGTAAGCCATAGCTGTCCTAACGCTCCACATCCCAGTACGGTAATTTTCATTCTTCCTCCTCACCTGCAACAGCACCAGGTGTTAATCCATATCGACCGCACCCTATTATTGTTCGCAGATGTCGCTACCACGTACAATGAAAGGATACAGCCTAGTATAGCGCTGTCTGTTGAGTAACTTTGCAGGTATTATGCTTCGCATCAAAAATGAAGGGAGAGGAAAAGATGCCATCTTTCGATATTGTCTCTGAAGTTGATCTTCAGGAAGCCCGTAACGCGGTGGATAACGCCAGCCGTGAAGTCGAGTCACGCTTTGATTTTCGTGGCGTTGAAGCCACTTTTGAGCTGAATGAGTCAAATAAGACGATTAAGGTGATGAGCGAGTCTGATTTTCAGGTTAATCAGCTGCTGGATATTTTGCGTGCCAAGCTGCTGAAACGCGGTATTGAAGGCACCTCGCTGGACGTACCAGAAACTTTCGTGCACAGCGGTAAAACCTGGTTTGTTGAAGCTAAGCTGAAGCAGGGCATTGAAAGCGCGGTGCAAAAGAAAATCGTTAAGCTGATCAAAGACAGCAAGCTGAAGGTGCAGGCGCAGATTCAGGGTGAAGAAATTCGTGTGACCGGTAAGGCGCGCGACGATCTGCAATCCGTCATGGCGCTGGTTCGCGGCGGCGATCTCGGTCAACCGTTCCAGTTCAAGAACTTCCGCGATTAAGTCGTAATGCCTGATCCGGCCTACAGGTAGCACACGCTATTGGTAGGCCGGATCAGACGATAGTCGCCATCCGGCAATCATCACGCCTGGCTGATGGTCTGCTCAACCTCAAATCGATTGGTGACTTTGCTGTCGATTTTCACGTAGGCCGAATGCTCTTTCGCCACGATTAACACTTCGCTTATCCCTTCTTTTGCCAGCAGGCGCTGCTTTAACGTGTCATCTGCGGCAATTTCTGGTGGAATTTCCACACGCAGGCTGCTGACGTACGGTGGCTCTTTCATTGTGCTTGCCACAATCAACCAAACTGCCGCCAGCAGCGCACCGGCCAGAAATACGGCCTGACCATCAAACATTTCAACCACCCAACCGCCGAGCGAACCGCCAATCGCCACGCCAAGAAACTGGCTGGTGGAGTAAACACCCATTGCCGTGCCTTTGTAACCCGCAGGCGATTCTTTGCTGATAAGCGAGGGGAGGAGGGCTTCCATCAGGTTAAAGGCGAGGAAGAAGATCTGCACGCCCGCAATCAGCCCCCAGAAACGCACGTTAGCGCTCCACAAAACGATCTCTGCGATAAGGATCAGGAACACGCAGGCGAGGAATACGCGTTTCATCCGGCGCTTTACTTCGGCGTAAATGATGAACGGCACCACGGAAACAAAGGACAGCAGCATCGTCACCAGATAAATTTTCCAGTGTTCTGCGGCGGGGAAACCGGCTTTCGCCAGTTGTCCTGGTAACGCGACGAAAGTGGACATCAGCAAAATATGCAGGCACATGATGCCAAAGTTAAGCTTCAGCAGTTTGGGCTCCGCCAGCACTTTGCTGAAGCTATCTTTTACCATGCCCGACTCGCGGTTTAGTACGTGGCTGGTGCTATTGGGAACGACCCAAATGGTCAGCACGATACCCGTGGTGGCAAGGGCGGCAATCATCCAGAACAGCGCGTGTAGCCCCAGCGCATGGGTAACGATTGGCCCTAGCACCATCGCAATGGCAAAGGTGATACCAAAGCTGACGCCGATAAACGCCATCGCTTTGGTGCGGTTTTGCTCGCGGGTTAAGTCGGAAAGCAGCGCCATCACGGCGGCAGCAATCGCGCCAGAGCCTTGTAGGGCGCGGCCTAGAATAATTCCCCAGATTGAATCGGAAAGGGCGGCAATTACGCTGCCGAGAACAAATACCGCCAGCCCACCGACAATAAGCGGCTTACGGCCGATGCGGTCAGAGAGCAAACCAAAGGGGATCTGGAAGACGGCCTGCGCCAGGCCATAAATGCCGATGGCAAGGCCTATCAGCGCTTCACTGGCGCCCTGTAGCGCCATGCCGTATGTGGTCAGAACCGGTAGAACCATAAACATGCCAAGCATGCGCAACGAGAATACGGTCCCTAAACCCCAGGTGGCGCGCAACTCACCGGGCGTCATTTTGTAATCGTTCATTCCCACCTCTGTATTAATTTCGCGCCTAGTGTAAAGCGGGGAAGGAATGGGGTAAACCTCTACGATATGTGGAATTGTGTAGCGCGGAAACTTAAATAGTTACAGCTGCAACTAATTTACTTGCGATAATTACAGGTGTAGTCTTTTTGTGGTTATTTCTAATGGAAAGAGGGAAAAGGAAAATGGCGATTCCAGGCAATATGTGGATTTATGACGATGGTGGCGCGCTGATTAAGGGCGGGTGTGACGTAAAGGGAAGAGAATACAGTATTGAATTTAAAGGTTTTCATCACAATCTCTCTATTCCAACTGATAATGCAACGGGTAAACCAACAGGCACACGCCAACATTCACCGATGATGATCGTCAAAGAGTTTGACTACTCGAGTCCCTATTTATACAAAGCGGTCGCTTCTGGTCAGAATCTTAAGTCTGCAGAGATTCGTTGGTACAAAATCAATGATGCCGGTCAGGAAGTGGAGTATTTCAACATGCTGCTCGAGGGCGTGCGGATTGTCTCGGTCTCTCCGACGATGGCTGGGCCAGAAGACAAAAACAACAATCACCTTGAAACCATAGAGTTACGCTACGAAAAAATCACATGGAAGCATTGCGACGGGAACATTATCTATACCGACGCATGGAATGACCGGCAGACGGCATAATGGGTGATTGAATGGACACAACTGAAGAAGCGAATGGAACCTATTGGTATCATGGTCACAGCAATCTGTCAGCTGGGGAATTGTTAGATCTCATCTTTCTGGAACAATTTTGTGATGAGTTAGGAATTGGCATTGAATCGGGAGCCGCGATTCTGGCTGGTCAACCTTGGTTGAACACAAGACAGAAACCTTCTGGGGCTATTGAAGGAACAAGTGTTGTTTCCAAATACGGGAGAATGCTTCTGAGAGATGCGCGGGTACCATTTGGTATTAAAGTCCCCACTCCGGTGGGGTTCAGGATACAAAGAACCAACAAACTCGCTGCTGTGATTGCTCGTTATGTACCTTGGTTTGGGTGGATTGGTCTTATAAATGCGCTTGTGCAAGTCTCCAGAAAGACGCAGACAAAATACAATCTGATTGCTAGGCCCAAAGATCGTATTCAGTGGACATCATTCTAATGAGCATTCAAGACGATGTGTTAAGGCTGTTCAGGGAAGAAATACCTGGGTATTTGGATGAAAACTGGAAAGAGGTTCCTTTAGAACTTGATTCAGATTTGTTTGGTGCCCCCGGTGATGATCTCTACTGGGCTCTGGATCGATATGAGAAAGAGTTCAAAGTCGATTTATCATGTGTGAACTGGAAACCTTATTATCCATGGCACAATCTACCGCTATTCACGAGATGGTTCAAGGCTAACCGGGAAGAAGTGGAAGCAACGCGCATACCGTTAACCGTAAGGATGTTTGCTGAGTCGGCTGAAGCGGGGAAATGGCTGTTTGAGGTCTGGGATGATAAACAAAAAGACGAGACCTAATGCTCTCCAAACTGCATAGTAATAAAAAAGGGTGCCGAAGCACCCTTTTCGTATCAGCAGATTTTACCAGACGTAAGTCAGCAGGTTCTGCGAGTTTGGCACCATAAAGTCGACGGACATCATCACGGAAAGCGCGGTAATGGCGATGATGGAGAAGCCGAACAGCTTGCGCGCCCAGACTTTGTCATCTTCCACTTTATAACCGCGCAGTGCCATGCCCAACCACCAGACGCTCACCGCCGCAGCAACAATCAGGTATTTATAACCTGCATAGCCGCCCAGGGTTAGCATCAGCGTGGCGATAGCAAATGCGATGATATACAGCGTGATATGGTTTTTCGCGACTGAAATGCCTTTCACCACCGGCAGTACTGGGATGTTGGCAGCCTGATAATCCTTAAAGCGGAAAATCGCAATCGCGTAAGAGTGCGGCATCTGCCACAGGCTGAAAATAGCCAGCAGAATCAGCGCACCGCTATCGAACTCACCGGTTACGGCGCAGTAGCCAATCACCGGCGGCGCAGCGCCGGAGAGTGAGCCAATCAGCGTGCCATAAACGGAATGGCGCTTCATGTACAGGCTATAGACGCCCACATAGACCACGAAGCCCATTACCCCCAGCCAGCAGGCCAGAGGGTTCGCGCCAAACCACAGTAGCATAAAGCCAGCAATACCCAGCAGGGTGGCGTATACCAGTGAGACCGCAGGGGAAATCAGACCTTTAACCAGCACGCGGTTTTTGGTCCTCTCCATCTTCCTGTCGATATCCCTGTCGATGTAGTTGTTAAATACACAACCCGACGCCACAACCAGTGACACCCCAACCAGCGTGTAGATAAACAGGGGATAATCAATGCTGCCTTTCGAGGCCAGCAGGAACCCCCCAATCACCGAGATCAGGTTGCCAAAGATGATGCCTGGTTTCGTTACTTGCAGGTATTGCTTAAACATCATAATCGCCGCTCTTAGTGCATCATCATGTTGTAGTTAAGGTTCCACATAATCCAGATGGAGCCCACAACCAGGATGGCGATGATTAGCACAGTAAAGACAAAGGCCGTCATGTTCCAACCTTCATCAGATTTGCTATTCATGTGCAGGAAGCACACCAGGTGCACCAGAATCTGTACCACTGCCATTGCCAGAATAGTTCCCAGAATGACGGCCGGAGAGGCAGAACCTGTCATCACCATCCAGAACGGAATGACCGTCAGGATGATCGACAGGATAAAACCTGTCATGTAGGTTTTTACGCTGCCATGGGATGCGCCGCCGCTCTCGTTAGCATGACTCATTACATCGCCCCCATCAGATAAACAACAGTGAACACACAGATCCATACCACATCCAGGAAGTGCCAGAACAGGCTCAGGCACATGATGCGGGTACGGTTAGTACTGGTCAGGCCGCGACGAGCGACTTGCACCATCAGAACCGCCATCCAGATAAGACCGGAGGTGACGTGCAGACCGTGCGTGCCTACCAGCGCGAAGAACGCAGACAGGAAACCGCTGCGATCCGGGCCCATGCCGTTAACAATCAGGTGATGGAATTCATAGAGTTCCATCCCGATAAATCCGGCACCGAACAAGAAGGTCAACGCCAGCCAGGAGATAACCTGGCTCTTGTTGTTCTTGTACATGGCAATCGCTGCCATGCCGTAAGTAATGGAGCTGAATAACAGCAGGAATGTTTCAACCAGAACGAACGGCAGTTCAAAAATGTCCTTACCTGTCGGGCCACCTGCGGTGCCGTTCACCAGAACGGCATAGGTTGCAAACAGAATAGAGAACAGAATGCAGTCGCTCATCAGGTAGATCCAGAATCCGAAGATTTTGGTCTGGCCTGCATCGTGGTGCCCGTGTTCGTGCGCGTGGGCAGTCGCGTGCGTTAAAGTATCAGTTGCCATTTTTCAGCCCTGCCTTAGTAATCTCATCGAAATGCTGGTTTTCCAGTTTTTCGACTTCCGGGACCGGCACGTAGTAATCCACGTCTTCATCAAAGCTTTTCACAATCCAGCTGATGATCATGCCTGCGAAGCTTGCAATCGCCAGCCACCAGATATGCCAGATCATGGCGAAACCAAACAGTGTTGCGAAGGCGGTAATGACGATACCGGCACCGCTGTTCTTCGGCATATGAATTTCTTCATAGTGCGCAGGCTGCTTGTACGCTTCACCTTTTTCTTTCATTTCCCAGAAGGCATCACGCTCGTGAACGTGCGGCACAACGGCAAAGTTATAGAACGGAGGCGGGGAAGAGGTTGCCCACTCCAGCGTACGACCACCCCATGGGTCACCGGTCAGGTCACGGTTCTGCTCGCGGTCGCGAATAGAGACGTAAATCTGAATCAGCTGGCACAGGATACCCAGTGCAATCAGCGCGGCACCGCAGGCGGCAACGACCAGCATCGGATGGAACTGCGGGTCAATCTGCTGGCTGAGGCGACGGGTCATACCCATGAAGCCCAGCACGTACAGCGGCATAAATGCCACGAAGAAGCCGATGATCCAGAACCAGAATGCGCGTTTACCCCAGGTTTCGTTCAGCGTGAAGCCAAACGCTTTTGGCCACCAGTAGGTCATACCTGCGAAGCAGCCAAATACGACGCCGCCGATGATAACGTTATGGAAGTGCGCAATCAGGAACAGACTGTTGTGCAGTACGAAGTCCGCACCCGGAACCGCCAGCAGTACGCCGGTCATGCCGCCAACTGAGAAGGTCACGATAAAGCCAATCGTCCACAGCATCGCTGAGTGGAATACGATACGGCCCTGATACATGGTGAACAGCCAGTTGAAGATCTTCACCCCGGTCGGGATGGCGATAATCATGGTGGTAATACCGAAGAAGGCGTTTACGTTAGCGCCTGCACCCATGGTGAAGAAGTGGTGCAGCCAAACAACGAACGACAGAACGGTGATACACACGGTTGCCCACACCAGCGAGGTGTAACCAAACAGACGTTTACGTGAGAAGGTTGCCGCGATTTCGGAGAACACCCCGAAGACCGGCAGAACCAGGATGTACACTTCCGGATGGCCCCAGGCCCAAATCAGGTTGATGTACATCATCATGTTGCCGCCCATATCGTTGGTAAAGAAATGGGTGCCCAGATAGCGATCCAGGGTCAGCAACGCGACGGTAACCGTCAGGATTGGGAAAGAGGCGATAATCAGGATGTTCGCGCACAGAGACGCCCAGCTAAATACCGGCATCTTGAACATGGTCATTCCTGGTGCACGCATCTTAATGATGGTCACAAAGAAGTTGATACCGGTCAGGGTTGTACCAATACCGGACAACTGGACTGCCCATATCCAATAATCGACCCCGACGCTTGGACTGTACTCTATTCCCGAGAGCGGCGGATACGCCAGCCAACCGGTCTGTGCGAATTCACCTACGCCCAGAGACAGGTTAACCAGGATTACGCCGACAACGGTGAACCAGAAGCTCAGGTTGTTCAGGAACGGGAATGCAACGTCACGTGCGCCGATCTGCAGCGGAACCACCAGGTTCATCAGACCGATAACAAATGGCATTGCCACGAAGAAGATCATAATCACGCCGTGAGCCGTGAAGATCTGGTCGTAGTGGTGAGGAGGCAGGAAGCCCGCTTCACCTGCAGAAGCCAGCGCTTGCTGACTACGCATCATGATGGCGTCGGCAAAGCCACGAATCAACATGACGATTGCGACGATGACATACATGATGCCAAGGCGTTTGTGGTCAACCGAAGTCAGCCACTCTTTCCACAGGTAGGTCCACTTACCGAAGTAAGTGATTAGGCCCAGTAAGGCCGCACCACCGATGATAATGGCAGCGATCGTAACCATGACAATGGGTTCATGGAACGGCACTGCATCCAGCGTCAATTTTCCGAACATCGTATTCTTCCTCGGCCCCTTAGTGAGCGGATTCCGCGTGGCTCATGTCCATGCCTTCCATGCCTTCGTGTGCGTTGTGCTCACCTTCGGGTTGGGTCATGTCCATGCTCTTACCGTGAGCCATAAATTTGTTAATAACATCTTTAAACAAATCGGGTTTCACGTTGGAGAAGTATTCCACCTGGTTGTATTCGCTTGGCACAGCCACTTTCTCGAACGCAGCCATGTCGCTCATGGTGTTCGTGGACTGTTTAGCTTTAGCAACCCATTGGTCGAATTCGGCGCGGTCCTTTGTTGCGATAGCCTTGAACTTCATACCAGAGAAGCCTGGTCCGCTATAGCTTGCGGAGATACCATCATAAGTACCGACTTCGTTGGCGATCAGATGCAGTCGAGTCTGCATACCGGCCATGGCATAAATCTGGCTACCCAGACGCGGGATAAAGAAGGAGTTCATCACGGAGTTGGATGTCACTTTGAACTCAACCGGAGTATTCGCCGGGAAGGCGATTTCATTCACGGTAGCGATACCCTGTTCCGGATAGATGAAGAACCATTTCCAGTCCATGGAAACCACTTCGATGGTAATGGGCTTCTCGTCATGCGCCAGCGGTTTGCTTGGCTCAAGAGCGTGAGTGGTTTTCCAGGTCAGAACGGCAAGGAAAATGATGATTAAGATCGGCACCGTCCAGACCACAGCTTCCACTTTATTGGAGTGTGACCAGTTCGGGCTGTACTTCGCATCTTTATTGCTTGCACGATACTTCCAGGCAAAACCAACAGCCATCAAGATGGCAGGAATAACGACAATCAACATCAGGCCAAATGCCGTCAGTATCAGTGAACGTTGTTCCAGTCCAATCTGTCCTTTAGGGTCAAGCAGCGCAGAATTACAGCCACTGAGTAACGCAGTGCCTGCAATTAATGACAACCATCCCAAACTTTTATTGTATTTCCTGAGTCTCATTTAACGACCTCAATTCCACGGGACCGGGTGGCGTTTAAAGTGTGAGGGCATTTTACGGGAAGGTTACATTACTGTAAACATCCTTGGATCTGTGTTACTGGGTTCTGCCGTGCATGTCACATATGTTGCAATATATGTCGCTTTGACTTTAAGAACCTGTTGCAACATCACGTTATAACGAAAGCAGGCAGGTGGGGGGCAGGCTGAGGGCAATTGGTATAACCAATACGAAAATAAAACAATTGTTTAACAATTGATTATCAATAAAAAGACAAATTGGGAACAAAAAATAAATCTGTAGTGGCTGAATCGAGTAAGGAAAATAAAATATATAAAAGGCGTCAATAATTTCCAAATTCTTTGGCGCACAAAATAACAAATATTATTTTTATCAATTGTTGTTTATTTAGCCGTTATAATTACGCAAGGTGATTACAACGGCTTATTAATACGGTTTTTTACGCCAGACGGTTTTTGCGCAGAGCCAGATAATCCAGCAATCCACCAAAAATCACCCCGCAGACCGCGACCGCCACCGAGACTTCAAGCAGTTCCGGCAGGAAGGAGAAGTTGGTGTAATCCAGCGCGTTCATGGTTAACAGTAGCAGCCAAACCAGCAGCAAGCAGCAACCCACTACCAACGTCATTAATGCCAGACTGTACGCTCCACGAAATTCCGTACGCGGAATAAAGCTTTCATTTTGCCAGCTATGTTCCAGGGTCTGGCGACATACCAGCAGCAGTATGAGGCCGGGGATCGCGGCAAACACGGAGAACAGATAAAACGTCGGCCAGCCGTGTGCTTCGACAAACCAACCCGCTACCGGGCCAACATAAACGCGACCAACGGCTGAAAGCGCGGAGAGCAGGGCGAACTGGGTCGCTGAGAAGGACTTATTGCACAGCGTCATTAATAAAGCGACAAACGCCGCTGTGCCCATTCCGCCACACAGGTTTTCAAAGAAGACGGCGGCCGCCATACTGAACATGTGTTTGTCAGTGATGGACAATAGCCAGTAGCCTGCATTTGACGCCCCTTGCAGAATGCCAAATATCAGCAATGCGCGGAACAGCGAAAGGCGCTGCATCAGGATCCCGCCGTACAATGCACCAACGATGGTTGCCAGAAGCCCGAGCGTTTTATTCACCACACCAACCTCACCCGCATCAAATCCAACGCCGCGGATCAAAAAGGTGGTGGTCAGGCTCATGGCGAAGGCATCCCCGAGCTTATACAGCACAATAAGCAGCAGGATAAGCCAGGCGTTGTTACGACCAAAGAAGTCGCGCAGCGGAGCCGCAACCGCCTGTTCCAGCGTTTTAGGTACCGGAATGGTATCAGTCGGTTCAGGTGCTAACAGGGTGGCGATGATACAAGGAATCAACAGCGCTGCCATCAGCCAGTACATCCCTTGCCAGCCCAGCCAGCGATCGGCCATCCACAGGGCCAGTCCGCCTGAAACCAGCATCCCTAATCGATAGCCCAGCACGCTGATAGCCGCGCCGGTGCCGCGCTCTTCTGCGGGCAACACGTCGGTTTTCCAGGCATCAAAGACGATATCCTGCGAGGCCGAGCAAAAAGCGATCACTACTGCGAGTGCGGCCATCCAGCGTAACTGTGTGCCAGGCTCCAGAAAGCCCATCGCGGCGATAGAAATTAACAACAGCACCTGGGTCGCCAGCAGCCAGCCGCGACGTCGACCTAAAAACGGTGGCGTGTAACGGTCCATCAACGGGGACCAGAGAAACTTAAATACGTAGGCCTGACCTACCAGGGAAAAGAAACCGATGGTTTTAAGATCGATATTCTCGACCGTCATCCACGCCTGAAGCGTACCGGAGGTGAGTGCGAGCGGTAAACCGGAGGCGAACCCCAGAATAAGCAGGATAGCTGAGCGTGGTTGCTGAAAAATACGTAAGTAATGACTGGACATGGGCTTCTATAGGCCCGACGAACGCCGGGCCATATGGGCAGAAATTAACGAGCGTTCTGCTTGATGAAATCGTGAACGCTGGTGTCCTGAGACATATCAGCGATGGTGTCGGTCAGCACGCTGTTAACGGCGTCAGCGATATTTTTGTTAGAGGCCTGCAGTGCGCCTTCAACAGAATAGCTTGCGCGGTAGTTTTTGGTCATCTTGTTGCCGTTAGCAGCGGTCGCAATGATGGCGATATCTGCTTTGGTGGCAATGTTATAGCGCACGCTACCCTGAGACACGTCAGCGTACAGCTGGCTAACAATGATTTGCAGGTTTACAGCGCCGTTTGGTCCAATCATATAACCGCGTGCGGTCATCTGTTTTTCCAGTACTTCTTGCAGCAGGAAGCGCAGATCGCGGGACGCAGTCAGCGTAACCAGCTGGTTGTCGCGGGTGACTTTTGCCAGCGCTTGATCCTGACGCTGGTCGGCACCGTTGATGCTAACGGTCACGCCCATCAGGCTTGGGTCCTGCTGTGGCAGGGTAATTTTCGGGGAGACTTCAATAGTGGTCGGCGGCGTTGCGCATCCAGCTAACATGAACATCGCGACTAACGGGAAGAGGATTTTTTTAAACATGCCAGGGCTCTCAGCGAATCTAAATTGTATGGTTAGAGAAAATTCCCGCCATCATAACATCGCCAACGATGAGGGGAAGTGGGTAACGCATGTAAATTCATTGTGTTGTCCGTTTTATGACTTTGTGGAGACCATAAACGGACTTTTTGCAATAAAACGAAGTGAGGATTCAGTGAACTTCATCCGTTTGGCTGAGAAAATCAGACAAGCGCTAATTTTTTGTTGCTAAGGTGTAATGAAAACGGTAAAAGCGGCTAGTATTTAAAGGGATGGGTGACATCTCAGCGTTGTCGGAGGAAAATTTCATGATGATTCGTGAGCAAATAGAAGAAAAATTAAGGGCAGCGTTCGAACCCGTGTTCCTCGAAGTTGTGGATGAAAGCTATCGTCACAATGTCCCGGCTGGTTCTGAAAGCCACTTTAAGGTTGTGCTGGTTAGCGATCGCTTTACAGGTGAACGTTTTCTTAATCGTCATCGGATGATTTACAGCACGTTAACGGCGGAGCTTTCCACAACCGTTCACGCTCTTGCCCTGCATACCTACACCATTAAGGAGTGGGAAGCGTTGCAGGATACGATTTTTGCATCGCCTCCGTGTCGTGGGGCGGGAAGCATCGCGTAAAACGGATTTGCAACAACCGACGCTTTTCCAGTATGTTGCTACAGATTATGTGAAAACGGCCTGCGGGCCGTTTTGTTTTGTCTGAATTCTGGGGCAGTCGTACAGTATTCAGACAAAAATTAGCCGGGAATTGTGAAAAAAGCCGCAGCAACGCGCGATAACCGTTCTCGACTCATAAAAGTGATGCCGCTATAATGCGCGTCTTATTTTTCGGAATGTCTTCGGGATGATTCTGACGACAGGGAATGTGATTGCTTATGAGAACATCCCAGTTCCGCGAAGCCAACAACCTGTGCTTGCGGAGAAGAGTTGACCGAGCACTGTGATTTTTTGAGGTAACAAGATGCAAGTTTCAGTTGAAACCACTCAAGGCCTTGGCCGCCGTGTAACGATTACTATCGCTGCTGACAGCATCGAGACCGCTGTGAAAAGCGAGCTGGTCAACGTAGCGAAGAAAGTGCGTATTGACGGTTTCCGCAAAGGAAAAGTACCGATGAATGTTGTTGCTCAGCGTTATGGCGCATCTGTTCGCCAGGACGTTCTGGGCGACCTGATGAGCCGCAACTTCGTTGACGCGATCATCAAAGAAAAAATCAATCCGGCTGGCGCACCGAACTACGTTCCGGGCGAATACAAACTGGGTGAAGATTTTACTTACGCGGTAGAGTTCGAAGTTTACCCAGAAGTTGAGCTGACTGGTCTGGAAGCAATCGAAGTTGAAAAACCGGTTGTTGAAGTCACCGACGCTGACGTTGACGTGATGCTGGATACCCTGCGTAAGCAGCAGGCTACCTGGAAAGACAAAGACGGCGCTGCTGATGCAGAAGATCGTGTAACCATCGACTTCACCGGTTCTGTAGACGGCGAAGAGTTCGAAGGCGGCAAAGCGTCTGACTTCGTACTGGCGATGGGCCAGGGTCGTATGATCCCAGGCTTTGAAGAAGGCGTTAAAGGCCACAAAGCTGGCGAAGAGTTCACTATCGACGTGACTTTCCCGGAAGAGTACCACGCTGAAAACCTGAAAGGTAAAGCCGCTAAGTTCGTTATCAACCTGAAGAAAGTTGAAGAACGCGAACTGCCGGAACTGACTGAAGAATTCATCAAACGTTTCGGCGTTGAAGATGGTTCCGTAGCAGGTCTGCGCGCTGAAGTACGCAAAAACATGGAACGCGAGCTGAAAGGCGCTGTGCGTAACCGCGTTAAGTCTCAGGCGATCGAAGGTCTGGTAAAAGCTAACGACATCGACGTTCCGGCTGCGCTGATCGACAGCGAAATCGACGTTCTGCGTCGTCAGGCTGCACAGCGTTTCGGCGGCAACGAGAAACAAGCTCTGGAACTGCCGCGTGAACTGTTCGAAGAACAGGCTAAGCGTCGCGTAGTTGTTGGTCTGCTGCTGGGCGAAGTGATTCGCACCAACGAACTGAAAGCTGACGAAGATCGCGTTAAAGGCCTGATCGAAGAGATGGCTTCTGCTTACGAAGATCCGAAAGAAGTGGTTGAGTTCTACAGCAAAAATAAAGAGCTGATGGACAACATGCGTAACGTCGCTCTGGAAGAGCAGGCTGTTGAAGCCGTTCTGGCGAAAGCGAAAGTGACTGAAAAAGCCACTTCCTTCAACGAGCTGATGAACCAGCAGGCGTAATTCGTCGCTTTTTTAGCTCGAATTTCGTACGCAAGCCCGTCACCTTTTGGTGGCGGGTTTTTTTTTGTCACGCATTTTGCATGGGAAGAGTGCGAAAACAGCGTTTCAGTGTTAGCGTTACAACAAAAGATTGTTATGCTTGAATTATGGCGATGTCGTACCCATTACTGAGGGACTAGCTGATAATCCGTCCATAAGGTTACAATCAGCACAGCAGGTTTTTTCAAATTTTATCCAGGAGACGGAAATGTCATACAGCGGCGAACGAGATAACTTTGCACCCCATATGGCGCTGGTGCCGATGGTCATTGAACAGACCTCACGTGGTGAGCGCTCTTTTGATATCTATTCTCGTCTACTTAAGGAACGCGTCATTTTTCTGACCGGCCAGGTCGAAGACCATATGGCTAACCTGATCGTGGCGCAGATGCTGTTCCTGGAAGCAGAAAACCCAGAAAAAGATATCTACCTGTACATCAACTCCCCTGGTGGAGTGATCACTGCCGGGATGTCTATCTATGACACCATGCAGTTTATTAAGCCGGACGTCAGCACCATTTGTATGGGCCAGGCGGCCTCAATGGGGGCGTTCCTGCTGACCGCCGGGGCGAAAGGCAAACGTTTTTGCCTGCCTAACTCTCGCGTCATGATCCACCAGCCTCTGGGCGGTTACCAGGGCCAGGCAACGGATATTGAAATTCATGCCCGTGAAATCCTGAAGGTAAAAGGGCGCATGAACGAACTTATGGCGCATCATACGGGTCAATCTCTTGAGCAGATTGAACGTGATACCGAGCGCGATCGCTTCCTCTCCGCTTCTGAAGCGGTAGAGTACGGTCTGGTCGACTCGATTTTGACCCATCGTAATTAATGCCCAGTGCGCAGGTGTGCCGCTATAATTACCTGGAGCGGCACAACGCTGACTAGCGTCTTGCGCCTGAGAATGGCATTTGCGTCGTCGTGTGCGGCACAAAGAACAAAGAAGAGGTTTTGACCCATGACAGATAAACGCAAAGATGGCTCGGGCAAATTGTTGTACTGCTCTTTTTGCGGCAAAAGCCAGCATGAAGTGCGTAAGCTGATTGCCGGTCCATCCGTGTATATCTGCGACGAATGTGTTGATTTATGCAACGACATCATTCGCGAAGAGATTAAGGAAGTAGCACCGCACCGTGAACGCAGTGCGCTGCCGACGCCACATGAAATTCGCAACCACCTGGACGATTACGTTATCGGTCAGGAGCAGGCGAAGAAAGTGCTGGCGGTCGCGGTATACAACCATTACAAACGTCTGCGCAACGGCGACACCAGCAATGGTGTTGAGTTGGGCAAAAGTAACATCCTGCTGATTGGCCCGACGGGTTCCGGTAAAACGCTGCTGGCTGAAACGCTGGCGCGCCTGCTGGATGTGCCGTTCACTATGGCCGACGCCACCACGCTGACCGAAGCCGGTTATGTGGGTGAAGATGTTGAAAATATTATTCAGAAACTGTTGCAGAAGTGCGATTACGACGTGCAGAAAGCACAGCGTGGGATCGTCTATATCGATGAAATCGACAAGATTTCTCGTAAGTCTGATAACCCGTCCATTACCCGTGACGTTTCTGGCGAAGGCGTACAGCAGGCGCTGTTGAAACTGATCGAAGGTACGGTTGCTGCCGTTCCGCCGCAGGGTGGTCGTAAACATCCTCAGCAGGAATTCCTGCAGGTTGATACCTCCAAGATCCTGTTTATCTGCGGTGGTGCCTTTGCCGGTCTGGATAAAGTGATTGCTAACCGTGTTGAAACTGGCTCCGGCATTGGTTTTGGCGCAACGGTAAAAGCACAGTCTGATAAAGCCAGCGAAGGTGAACTGCTGTCGCAGGTCGAACCGGAAGATCTGATCAAATTTGGTCTGATCCCTGAGTTCATCGGTCGTCTGCCGGTTGTGGCAACCCTGAGCGAACTGAGTGAAGAAGCGCTGATTCAGATCCTCAAAGAGCCGAAAAATGCCCTGACCAAGCAGTATCAGGCGTTGTTCAATCTTGAAGGTGTTGATCTGGAGTTCCGTGAGGAAGCGCTGGATGCGATTGCCAAGAAAGCGATGGCGCGTAAAACCGGTGCCCGTGGTCTGCGTTCTATCGTCGAAGCCGCGCTGCTCGACACCATGTACGATCTGCCTTCGATGGAAGACGTCGAAAAAGTGGTGATCGACGAGTCGGTGATTGGCGGCCAGAGCAAGCCATTGCTGATTTACGGTAAGCCGGAAGCACAACAGGCATCTGGCGAATAATTCATCAATTCATACAGACATTTAATTAAAAAGGGGGGATTTTATCTCCCCTTTTATTTTTCCGTAAACATGGCGTTGAATGTGTGGGAAACATCCCCATATACTGACATACATGTTAAAGGTGGTGTGAAGCACAGTCGTACCACCTGATTACCTGGCGGAAACTAAACTAAGAGAGAGCTCTATGAATCCTGAGCGTTCTGAACGCATTGAAATCCCCGTATTGCCGTTGCGCGATGTGGTGGTTTATCCGCACATGGTCATACCCTTATTTGTAGGGCGGGAAAAATCTATCCGTTGTCTGGAAGCGGCTATGGACCATGATAAAAAAATCATGCTGGTCGCACAGAAAGAAGCGTCAACGGATGAGCCGGGTGTAAACGATCTTTTCACCGTCGGGACCGTGGCCTCTATTTTGCAGATGCTGAAACTGCCTGACGGCACCGTAAAAGTGCTGGTCGAGGGGTTACAGCGTGCGCGTATTTCAGCGCTGTCTGACAACGGCGAGCATTTCTCTGCGAAAGCAGAGTACCTTGACTCGCCTGCTATTGATGAGCGCGAACAGGAAGTGCTGGTGCGTACTGCTATCAGCCAGTTTGAAGGCTACATCAAGCTGAACAAGAAAATCCCACCAGAAGTGCTGACGTCGCTGAACAGCATCGACGATCCTGCACGTCTGGCGGACACCATCGCAGCGCACATGCCGCTGAAGCTGGCTGACAAACAGTCCGTGCTGGAGATGTCCGACGTTAACGAACGTCTGGAATATCTGATGGCGATGATGGAGTCTGAAATCGATCTGCTGCAGGTTGAGAAACGCATTCGCAACCGCGTGAAAAAGCAGATGGAAAAATCCCAGCGTGAGTACTATCTGAACGAGCAGATGAAAGCTATTCAGAAAGAACTCGGCGAGATGGACGATGCGCCGGACGAAAACGAAGCGCTGAAGCGTAAGATCGACGCGGCGAAAATGCCGAAAGAGGCAAAAGAGAAAGCAGAAGCGGAACTGCAGAAGCTGAAAATGATGTCTCCGATGTCGGCGGAAGCGACCGTAGTGCGTGGCTACATCGACTGGATGGTTCAGGTACCGTGGAATGCGCGTAGCAAGGTCAAAAAAGACCTGCGTCAGGCGCAGGAAATCCTCGATACCGACCATTACGGTCTGGAACGCGTCAAAGATCGTATCCTTGAGTATCTCGCGGTCCAAAGCCGTGTGAACAAAATCAAGGGGCCGATCCTGTGTCTGGTTGGGCCGCCGGGGGTAGGTAAAACTTCTCTGGGGCAGTCCATCGCCAAGGCGACCGGGCGTAAATACATCCGTATGGCGCTGGGCGGCGTGCGTGATGAGGCTGAAATTCGCGGTCACCGCCGGACCTATATCGGTTCTATGCCGGGTAAACTGATCCAGAAAATGGCTAAAGTGGGCGTTAAAAACCCGCTGTTCCTGCTTGATGAGATCGACAAAATGTCTTCCGACATGCGTGGCGATCCGGCTTCCGCACTGCTTGAGGTGCTGGATCCAGAGCAGAACGTGGCGTTCAGCGATCACTACCTGGAAGTGGACTACGATCTCAGCGACGTGATGTTCGTTGCGACCTCTAACTCCATGAATATTCCGGCGCCGTTGCTGGATCGTATGGAAGTGATCCGTCTGTCCGGTTATACCGAAGACGAGAAGCTGAATATTGCAAAACGTCACCTGTTGCCGAAACAGATTGAGCGTAACGCGCTGAAAAAAGGTGAGCTGACGGTCGACGATAGCGCCATTGTAGGCATTATTCGTTACTACACCCGTGAAGCGGGCGTGCGTAGTCTGGAGCGCGAAATCTCCAAACTGTGCCGCAAAGCGGTGAAACAGCTGCTGCTTGATAAGTCACTGAAACATATTGAGATCAACGGTGATAACCTGCACGACTATCTGGGCGTACAGCGCTTTGATTATGGCCGTGCGGACAACGAAAACCGCGTTGGTCAGGTAACCGGCCTGGCGTGGACGGAAGTGGGCGGCGATCTGCTGACCATCGAAACCGCCTGCGTACCGGGTAAAGGTAAGCTGACCTACACCGGTTCTCTGGGTGAAGTCATGCAGGAATCCATTCAGGCTGCACTGACCGTTGTGCGTGCGCGTGCGGAAAAACTGGGTATTAATCCGGATTTTTACGAAAAATGCGACATTCACGTTCACGTACCTGAAGGAGCGACGCCGAAAGATGGCCCAAGTGCGGGTATTGCGATGTGTACCGCGCTGGTTTCTTGTCTTACCGGTAACCCGGTTCGCGCCGACGTGGCGATGACCGGCGAGATCACCCTGCGTGGTCAGGTTCTGCCAATCGGTGGTTTGAAAGAAAAACTGCTGGCGGCACACCGTGGCGGTATTAAAACGGTCTTAATTCCTGATGAGAACAAACGTGACCTGGAAGAGATTCCGGATAACGTAATTGCCGATCTGGACATCCATCCGGTGAAACGCATTGAGGAAGTTCTGGCTCTTGCGTTGCAAAATGAACCCTCTGGAATGCAGGTTGTGACGGCAAAATAGTGACCTCGCGCAAAGAGCATTAATAAAAACAGGGCTGGCAGGCCATTTCGGGCTTGCCAGCCTTTTTTTGTATAGCTAATTTAGATGACGGATTAGGCTTGCCATCATTAACGGGTGTTGTAAGGGCATGGCAGGCCTGATATAACTGCTGCGCGGTCGCACTTTGAAGGATTCAGGTGCGATATAAATTATAAAGAGGAAGAGAAGAGTGAATAAATCTCAACTGATCGACAAAATTGCTGCAGGGGCTGATATCTCTAAAGCTGCGGCTGGACGTGCGTTAGATGCAATTATTGCTTCTGTTACCGAATCTCTGAAAGAAGGTGATGACGTAGCGCTGGTAGGTTTTGGTACTTTTGCCGTTAAAGAGCGTGCTGCCCGTACTGGTCGCAACCCGCAAACAGGTAAAGAGATCACCATTGCCGCGGCTAAAGTACCGGGCTTCCGTGCAGGTAAAGCACTGAAAGACGCGGTAAACTAAGTGATTTCCCCTTTGGGGATGTGACGAAGTACAAGGGCGCATCGACTGATGTGCCTTTTTTATTTGTAATTCCGGTACTTTCTACGTGTTGTGGGCTGACAATTACCCCTGTTTCTTGTCACAATAGGCCTTTGTGCGCAGCGTTCAGGAAACGCTATGCTGCGTGAAGCATATATACTCATAATCCTTGCCGCCGTTGTTGTGTCAACGCGCAGGCGGCTTTAGAGATAACGCGTATAGTCATCTACAGCGGAGTGTGGTTACACCATGATGGACAGCTTACGCACGGCTGCTAACAGTCTCGTGCTCAAGATTATTTTCGGTATCATTATCGTGTCGTTCATTTTGACCGGCGTGAGTGGTTACCTGATTGGCGGGGGCAATAACTTCGCCGCCAAAGTGAATGGCCAGGAGATCAGCCGCGGGCAGTTCGAGAATGCGTTCAACAGCGAACGTAACCGCATGCAGCAACAGCTGGGCGATCAATACTCCGAGCTGGCCGCGAACGAAGGTTACATGAAAACGCTGCGTCAGCAGGTGCTGAATCGTCTTATTGACGAAGCGCTGCTGGATCAGTATTCCCGCGAGCTTAAGCTCAACATCAGCGACGATCAGATTAAACAGGCTATTTTTGCCACGCCTGCTTTCCAGGTCGACGGTAAATTTGATAACAACCGCTATAACGCAATTGTTAATCAGATGGGCATGACCGCAGATCAGTACGCTCAGGCATTACGTAATCAGCTTACTACCCAGCAGCTGATTAATGGCGTTGCCGGTACAGACTTTATGCTGAAAGGCGAAACGGACGAACTGGCGGCGCTGGTCGCACAGCAGCGGATCGTGCGCGAGGCGACGATTGACGTTAACGCACTGGCCGCGAAGCAGTCTGTTACCGAGCAGGAAGTTGCCAGCTACTACGAGCAGAATAAAAACAACTTTATGACGCCGGAACAGTTCCGTGTGAGCTACATCAAGCTGGATGCTGCTGCTATGCAGGAGACGGCCAGCGATGCTGATATTCAGTCTTACTATGACCAGCATCAGGATCAGTTCACTCAGCCGCAGCGTAACCGCTATAGCATCATTCAGACCAAAACTGAAGATGAAGCCAAAGCGGTACTGGACGAGCTGAATAAAGGCGGTGATTTTGCTGCGCTGGCGAAAGAAAAATCTGCCGATATCATCTCTGCCCGTAAAGGCGGCGATATGGGATGGCTGGAAGATTCCACCACCCCGGATGAGCTGAAAAATGCCGGTCTGAAAGAAAAAGGCCAACTGTCTGGCGTAATTAAGTCTTCCGTTGGTTTCCTCGTTGCGCGTCTTGACGACGTACAGCCTGCACAGGTTAAACCGCTGAGCGAAGCCCGTGACGACATTGCGGCAAAAGTGAAGCAGGAAAAAGCGCTGGATGCCTACTATGCGCTGCAACAGAAAGTCAGCGATGCGGCCAGCAACGATAACGAATCTCTGGCGGGTGCAGAGCAGGCAGCAGGTATGAAAGCGGTTGAAACGGGCTGGTTCAGCCGTGATAGCCTGCCGGAAGAACTGAATTTCAAACCAGTCGCTGACATCATTTTCAATGGTGGTCTGGTAGGCGAGAACGGTACACCTGGCAGTAACTCCGATATCATCACCGTAGATGGCGATCGCGCGTTCGTGCTGCGTATTGCAGAGCACAAAGCCGAAGCCGTGAAGCCACTGGCTGAAGTGAAAGAGCAGGTAACTGCGCTCGTTAAGCACAATAAAGCAGAGCAGCAGGCGAAGCTTGATGCCGATAAACTGCTGGCGGATCTGAAAGCCGGTAAAGGCGATGAAGCGATGAAAGCTGCGGGTCTGAGCTTTGGCGAGGCAAAAACGCTGAGCCGTACGGGTCAGGATCCGTTGAGCCAGGCTGCCTTTGGTCTGAGCCTGCCGGCGAAAGACAAGCCGAGCTACGGCGTAGCGAACGACATGCAGGGTAACGTTGTTCTGTTGGCGCTGGACGAGGTGAAAGCCGGTTCTATGCCTGAAGCGCAGAAGAAAGCGATGGTTCAGGGGATCACTCAGAACAACGCGCAGATTGTCTTCGAAGCGCTGATGAGCAACCTGCGTAAAGCCGCAAAAATTAAAATCGGTGATGCGCTGGAACAGCAGCAATAACCGAGGCAGTTCGCAAAAAATTGCAAAAAGTTGTATCTACCAAAGGCCGCTTTCGCGGCCTTTTCCATTTCTGATATTTGCCATTTGTCTGCCGTTCTGCACCTCGCTATCGTGATTCCACTGTTAACAAACAAGGAGAAAACAGTATGAAACATGGAATCAAAGCCCTGCTTATCACTCTTTCATTGACCTGCGCCGGTATGGCCCAAACTGCATTGGCGGCTGAGCCTGTCGCCAAAAGCCAGGCGACACAAACCAAAGCGGAAAACTCAGGGGCGGCACAAAGCAAAGCCACACTGCCCGCTAAAGCAAGCGACGATGAAGGCACCAGGGTAAGCATCAACAGCGCTTCTGCGGAGGATTTAGCGCGAGTCATGAATGGCGTAGGTCTGAAGAAAGCGCAAGCGATTGTGAGCTATCGTGAGGAGTACGGACCGTTTAAAACGGTGGAGGATTTAAAGCAGGTACCGGGTATGGGCAGTTCGCTGGTGGAGCGTAATTTGGCAGTTTTAACACTTTAATAACTTGCACAGCGCTGAAAATTTGCCAGACTAGAGAGGTCATACCAGTTATGGCCTCACTACCCTGAATATATTCCTATAAAAACGTAAGGTTCCTGCGCTATGCAAACACAAATCAAAGTCCGTGGTTTTCATCTTGATGTCTATCAGCACGTCAACAACGCCCGCTATCTCGAGTTTTTGGAAGAAGCTCGCTGGGATGGTCTGGAAAACAGCGACAGCTTTCAATGGATGACTGCACACAACATCGCTTTTGTGGTCGTGAATATAAATATTAACTACCGTCGCCCAGCGGTGCTAAGCGACCTGCTGACCATCACTAGTCAGGTGCAACAGCTAAATGGCAAAAGCGGGGTGTTAAACCAGACAATTACCCTGGAACCGGAAGGGCAGGTAGTGGCCGACGCGTTGATTACCTTCGTCTGTATTGATTTGAAAACGCAAAAAGCGCTGCCGCTGGAAGGGGAGTTACGCGAAAAACTGGAGCAGATGGTGCAGTAGCTCAACGTTGCCTGATGGCGCTTCGCTTATCAGGCCTACGGGCGATATTGTGTACGATGAATGCTGTCGGTAGGCCGGATAAGGCGTTTACGCCGCCATCCGGCACTATTCACTCAATTATTTCAGGCCGGTTTTCTGCTTCATTGCCGCCATCACTGCCGGTTTATCCGCCAGATAATGGTTCAGGCCGTTGGCACGCAGATTACACGCCGCACAGTGACCGCAACCGTCACCTTTGATGCCGTTATAGCAGGTTAGTGTTTCTTCGCGTACCAGGTCCAGCTTGCCCCAGTAATCAGCCAGCGCCCAGGTTTCGGCTTTATCGATCCACATCAGTGGGGTTTCAAAGCGAATATCTTTCGCCATCCCCAGGCTTACGGCATGGTTCAGGGCTTTGACGAACTCATCGCGACAGTCCGGGTATCCAGAGAAATCCGTTTCACAAACGCCGGTAATGACTGCCTCTGCCTGCACCTGGTACGCGTAAATTGCTGCCAGCGTTAAGAACAGAATATTGCGTCCTGGCACAAAGGTATTGGGAATGCCGTTCGCATCCGGTTCGTAATCGGGTACCGGAATATTATCGCGGGTCAGGCTGCTGACAGCCAGTTCACTGAGCAGCGTGACATCAAGCACTTTGTGCGCGCGTGCGCCAAGTTTTAAGGCCAGGTCACGTGCGACATCAATCTCAGCGCGATGGCGCTGACCATAATCAAAGGTCACGCAGTGCACTTCATCATACTGATGCAGCGCTTGCGCCAGACAAGTCGTGGAGTCCTGACCTCCACTGAATACAACAACGGCACGTTTCATGGCTTTTCCTGACAAAATAACGAAGCCCTTATGGTAGCGCCTGGGCGTGTCGCCGACCAGCTTCTTCACGCTGAAGGAGGTGGCAGCCAGGCTTCGGTAAACTCAAACCAGCCACGAGGATTCAGGCGTACGCCGTTCACCCCTGGTGGCGCGCTGATGCGATAGTGATAATTGAACAGAGGCGTCAGGGTAGCGTCATGCATTAGCGTGGCGAAAACTTGTTGTAAAGCCGCGTGGCGATCGTCCTCATCGGCCTGGATTTGTAGGGCATCCAGGGTCGTTTGCAAATGTGTGTATGCTGGTGCATTCAATACATGTGACCAGAGCTGATCGCAGCGCAACCACTGTTCGAGAGTATATTCAGGTGCTTCACCAATCAGCCTGTCGCCCATCATCAGGTCGGCCTGGGCTAGGGGATGATTGCCATCCCAGTTTTTAGCATTATGAAAAATAAGCGTTAATTCACAGCCGAGCAGAGCCAACGCATGGCAAAGCTGTTCAGCCATAGCGTGAAGTTCTACCGGTAGATGATAAGCCAGCGTCAGCTTTTCCGGTAATGCTACCTCGTCGAGTTCATCCCATTGCGGGATACTCCATCCGGGCAGCAGTGCATTGCTTGGCGTGATCAGATTTTCATCCACTTCAAGCGTTTGTAGCAGGGAAGAACGGTGGATAATATCGACCAGTCGACGAGCCTGCTGCGTATTCAGGCGCGCGCTTTTTCTTAGCGTGAGATAGCAAAAACCAAGGCTGATCCCGCTGCTTACCTGGCTTAGCATAGGTAACTCTTCGGGTTTACCAATCGCAATTTGCACCGGATGGCGGCAGCTGGTGCCCAAATCCTGGGAGAAGAGCTGCGGGGTTATCCAGTATTCAATGGCTTTTAGCAGCGGATGACTCAGATGGTAGTGATCGTGACTCTCGATACGCACCAGCTCAGGAGTAAACAGTGTCAACCGGAACGGGCCGGTACCCACAAACGGGTGCTCAGGATGCGCCAGGTGACTGCTGTAGCTCGCCAGACGGTGCGCCAGCCAGAAGTCGGGACGATGCAGAATAAAGGTCAGACACTGGGGATGCGTCACTTCAATGCGCTTTACGCTGATAAACAGCTTATTCAGCGCAGGTAATTCTAACAGCTTCAGCAACTGTTGATGTAGTTGCGTGCTGCTTACCGTATCGCCGTTATGCCAATGCAGGGTGGAACGAATATAGAAATCCCAGCGCAGGCCGTCAGCGGAGATATTCCAGTGGTGGGCTAAGTCTCCACAGGGACGTTGCGTAGTGCTGTCAAATCGGGTCAGGCCAGAGAAAACTTGTCCAGCAAGGTGTTGCTCCGCGCGGCCGGGGAGAAATCCAGGGTGCAAAGGGTCAAGCGGGCGGTAATAGGGGATACGCAGGGTTGGCGTGTCGTTTTGCCATTGGCCGCCCATAAACGGTTGTAGCAACGTTCTTAATTCTCCCGGTGCTAACTGAGCTAGTTCCAGCACGCTAAGCTGTTCTCCCTTTTGCAGCGCCTGTTCCATCATGGTGTTGCGCAGGGAATCCGGCGTCACCAAAAAGCGTAATTGCCCGCGTTTCCCACGCCCAGACTGGGCGTGCCACTCCAGCCAGCCAGCATCCTGCGCTTGCTTCAGCAGGGTTCGCACGTGGCGCTCACTGCAAAAACAGCGTTCGGCCAGTTCCCCGACGGTCACCGACTGCGGTTCGCCGTTCGAAGGCTGCCACAGGCGTTGGTATTGGTTCAGGCGATTCAACAATCTCATATACACTTCATCCTTCAAGCTGCCTCTTTGTTGGCTGCGTTTATTCACCCCAGTCACATACTGAAATGTATGCTCCTGGGCGTTCATTCACTTGCCGCCTTGATGCAACTTGAATGATTTTCTGTAATAAACCCGGAACAATTCATTTTATCTATTCACTATTACTTCCGTATATCTCAGGTGATACTGAATCACAAGTTAACCGCGTCACAGTGTGGAGAAAGAAATGGCTCGTCTGGCTGCATTTGATATGGATGGCACCCTGTTGATGCCGAATCACCATTTAGGTGACGAAACGCTTTCAACGCTGGCGCGCTTGCGTGAACGCGATATCACTCTGACATTTGCCACTGGCCGCCATGTGCTGGAAATGCGCCACATTTTGGGTTCTATCTCACTGGACGCCTTTTTGATCACCGGTAACGGCACGCGCATTCACTCTCTTGAGGGCGATGTGTTGCACCGTCAGGATCTGGATCCGAATGTTGCAGATATCGTGTTACATCAGAAATGGGATACCACCGCCAGCATGCATGTCTTTAATGACAACGGTTGGTT
Source organism: Citrobacter sp. S39 (assembly GCF_009495675.1). Classification (NCBI taxonomy): domain Bacteria; kingdom Pseudomonadati; phylum Pseudomonadota; class Gammaproteobacteria; order Enterobacterales; family Enterobacteriaceae; genus Citrobacter; species Citrobacter sp. S39. The sequence goes on along the minus strand of NZ_CP045555.1, from coordinate 4,563,842 downwards.
TACCGGACAAGAGATCCCCTCGCTGCTACAGGCGCATGTGTATAGCGGATTTCGCTACCAGATCGTCGATGTGAAACGTATTCCGGCTCATCAGGTAACGAAGATCTGTTTCTGCGGCGATCATGAGTCTCTGATCCAGTTGCGCATTCAACTGAATGAAGCGCTGGGAGAACAGGCGAATCTCTGTTTCTCCGCGGTTGATTGCCTTGAGGTACTACCGCTGGGCTGTAACAAAGGATCCGCGCTGGCGGTATTGAGTGACCACTTAGGATATTCAATGTCCGAGTGTATGGCGTTTGGCGATGCTATGAACGATCGCGAAATGTTAGGCAGCGTTGGGCGCGGCCTGATTATGGGTAACGCAATGCCGCAACTGATGGCTGAACTGCCTCATTTATCGGTGATTGGACATTGCCGTAATCAGGCGGTGTCACACTTTTTGACGCATTGGCTGGACAATCCGCATCTACCTTATTCCCCCGAATGAGAGATCCCTTCCAGCAAGCCAGACTTCGCGTCTGGCTTTTTTTTTGTCTGCTTAATGTGTATTCAGCAACTGGGCAAGTTCCACTTTCCACGGCGTTAAATCACCGATGTGCGCGTCAACCCATTGCGGGTTGTAGTAGGTTTCCAGATAGCGTTCACCGCTGTCGCAGAGCAGCGTCACCAGTGAACCGGTTTCTCCGGTGTTGCGCATGCGCGCGGCAAGTTGCAGCGTTCCCCACATGTTGGTGCCGGTTGAGGCACCGACTTTACGACCCAACTGCGTTTCCAGCCAGTGCGCGGTAGCCACGCTGGCGGCATCCGGCACGCGCAGCATTTCATCGACCACATCAGGAATGAAAGAGGGTTCTACGCGTGGACGCCCGATACCTTCAATTTTGCTTCCTACCGGGCTGCGCAATGTCGCATCGCGATCCTGCCAGAAGGGCATAAAAACCGAATTCTCCGGATCCACTACCATCAGGCGAGTATCGTAGCCCTGACAGCGGATATAGCGGCCAATGGTTGCTGAGGTGCCGCCGGTGCCGGCGCTCATCACGATATGGCGGGGAACGGGGTTGGGCTCGCACTGCATCTGACGAAAGATGCTGTCGGCAATATTATTATTGCCACGCCAGTCGGTGGCGCGCTCAGCATAAGTGAACTGGTCCATGTAATGACCGTTCAGCTCACGCGCCAATTGTTCAGAGGCCGCGTAGATTTCGCAGGCGCTTTGCACGAAATGACAGCGACCGCCGTAAAATTCAATCTGTTCAACTTTACGTTTCGCTGTACAGGAAGGCATGACAGCAATAAACGGCAGCCCTAACAGTCGAGCGAAATAGGCCTCAGATACCGCCGTTGAACCGGACGATGATTCAATGATGGTGGTGCCTTCTTTGATCCAGCCATTGCACAGTCCGTACAGAAACAGTGAGCGCGCCAGACGATGCTTCAGGCTCCCGGTCGGATGCGTGCTCTCATCTTTTAAATAGATCTGAATGCCCGGAAATGCCGGTAGCGACAGACGAATGAGATGCGTATCTGCAGAACGCTGATAATCCGCGTTGATTTCATTGATGGCGTTTTTAACCCAGGAGCTATTCATCATTAATAGATATCCGTTTGTCATTTTGTGCCCAGAATAGCGAAAAGCACGGAAAAAATTGTTGCCATTTAGCCTTTAAAATAGAATGTAAGTAGAAAATTCTTCTCTGTGGAGTGGATATGCTAGACAAAATTGACCGTAAGCTGCTTGGCTTACTGCAACAGGACTGCACCCTTTCTTTGCAGGCGTTAGCAGATGCCGTTAATCTGACTACCACTCCCTGTTGGAAACGCCTCAAACGGCTCGAGGATGACGGTGTTCTGCTGGGTAGAGTCGCCTTGCTGGATCCGGAAAAACTGGGGCTGGGCTTAACCGCGTTTGTGCTGATCAAAACTCAGCATCACAGCAGCGAATGGTATTGCCGCTTTGTCACTGAAGTGACCGGAATGCCCGAGGTTCTGGGGTTCTGGCGTATGGCAGGGGAGTATGATTACCTGATGCGAGTGCAGGTCGCTGATATGAAAAGCTACGATGAATTTTATAAGCGCCTGGTGAACAGCGTACCGGGCCTGTCTGACGTCACCTCCAGCTTTGCCATGGAACAGATTAAATACACAACTGCTCTCCCTATTGAATAATTCTCCCGGCGCTTATTGCCGGAAATTTTGTCAGGACATAACGCGTGCGATTATTTGCTCAATTAAGCTGGTACTTCCGCCGGGAGTGGCGTCGCTACCTCGGAGCGGTGGCCCTGCTTATCATCATCGCTATCCTTCAGCTTATTCCGCCGAAAGTGGTGGGGATCATTGTGGATGGCGTAACGACACAACGCTTCACCACCGAGCGGCTGCTGATGTGGGTGGGAACCATTGCTCTGATCGCCGTGGTGGTTTATTTACTGCGCTATGTCTGGCGCGTGCTGCTGTTTGGCGCATCCTACCAACTGGCGGTTGAGCTGCGGGAAGATTATTACCGTCAGTTGAGTCGTCAGCATCCAGAGTTTTATCTGCGTCACCGCACGGGCGATCTGATGGCGCGTGCAACTAACGATGTTGACCGCGTGGTATTCGCCGCCGGGGAAGGCGTACTGACGCTGGTAGATTCGCTGGTCATGGGATGTGCGGTGCTGATCGTGATGTCAACGCAGATAAGCTGGCAACTAACGTTGATTGCGCTGCTGCCGATGCCGGTGATGGCGATAATGATCAAACGTTACGGTGATCGACTCCATAACCGCTTTAAGCTGGCGCAGGCGGCGTTTTCCAGCCTCAACGATCGTACTCAGGAAAGCCTGACCAGTATTCGTATGATCAAGGCCTTTGGTCTGGAGGATCGGCAGTCGGCATTATTTGCCGCTGATGCTGAAGATACAGGTAAGAAAAACCTGCGCGTGGCGCGCATTGACGCCCGCTTTGATCCCACGATTTATATCGCCATTGGGATGGCTAACCTGCTGGCGATTGCCGGGGGAAGCTGGATGGTGGTTCACGGTTCGCTGACGCTCGGCCAGCTCACCAGCTTTATGATGTATCTCGGTCTGATGATTTGGCCGATGCTGGCGCTGGCATGGATGTTTAACATCGTCGAGCGTGGCAGCGCCGCGTATAGCCGAATTCGCGCCATGCTGGCAGAAGCGCCGGTAGTGGATGACGGTACTGAACTGGTGCCGGAAGGACGCGGCGAGCTGGCGGTGGCGATTCGCGAATTTTGTTACCCGCAAACCACCCACCCGGCGCTGGAAAATGTGAATTTTCAGCTTAAACCAGGGGAGATGCTGGGCATCTGTGGTCCGACCGGCGCGGGGAAAAGTACGGTGCTGTCGCTGATCCAACGTCATTTTGATATCACCCAAGGCGATGTACGCTTTCATGATATCCCACTAACGCGCTTACAGCTGGATAGCTGGCGCAGCCGGCTGGCGGTTGTCAGCCAGACGCCATTCCTGTTTTCCGATACCGTCGGCAATAACATCGCCTTAGGACGCCCGCAGGCCACCCAGGCAGAGATCGAGCATGTGGCGCGCCTTGCCAGCGTTCATGAGGATATTTTACGTCTTCCTCAGGGCTATGACACCGAAGTGGGCGAACGCGGGGTGATGCTGTCTGGTGGACAAAAACAGCGTATTTCTATCGCCCGGGCGCTACTGCTGAACGCTGAAATCCTGATTCTGGATGATGCGTTGTCGGCGGTAGATGGTCGTACCGAGCATCAGATCCTGCATAACCTGCGTCAGTGGGGCGAAGGCAGAACCGTGATTATCAGCGCCCACCGTTTATCGGCTCTGACGGAAGCCAACGAGATTATCGTGATGCAGCATGGGCATATTGCCCAGCGCGGTGAGCATGAATCTTTAGTGCAACAGCCCGGCTGGTATCGCGATATGTACCGCTATCAGCAACTGGAAGCTGCGCTGTCTGATGCGCCAGAAATAAACGAGGAGGCGGCTAATGCGTAGTTTTGGGCAACTATGGCCGACCCTGAAAAGATTGCTGGCGTATGGTTCACCATGGCGAAAACAGCTGGCGATTGCGGTAGTTATGCTGTGGGTGGCGGCTGCGGCGGAAGTCAGCGGTCCGCTGTTGATTAGCTATTTTATTGATAACATGGTGGCGAAGAACAATCTGCCGTTGGCGATGGTTGTCGGGCTGGTTGCGGCCTATGTCGGTCTGCAACTGCTGGCGGCAGGCCTGCATTACGCGCAGTCGTTGTTGTTTAACCAGGCGGCGGTTGGCGTAGTACAACAGTTACGCACTGACGTAATGGACGCTGCGTTGCGCCAGCCGCTCAGCGCCTTTGATACTCAGCCCGTCGGGCAGCTTATCTCACGTGTGACCAATGACACCGAAGTTATTCGCGACCTGTACGTGACGGTGGTCGCAACGGTCCTGCGCAGCGCGGCCTTAATCGGCGCCATGCTGGTGGCGATGTTCAGCCTCGAGTGGCGTATGGCGCTGGTGGCGATGGCTATTTTCCCGGCGGTGATGGTGGTGATGGTGATTTATCAACGCTACAGCACCCCGATTGTGCGTCGGGTGCGCGCTTATCTGGCGGATATTAACGATGGCTTTAACGAAGTCATCAACGGCATGAGCGTTATCCAGCAGTTCCGCCAGCAGGCGCGATTTGGCGAGAGAATGGGGGAGGCCAGCCGCTCGCACTATATGGCGCGTATGCAAACCCTGCGACTGGATGGCTTTTTGCTGCGCCCGCTACTGAGCCTTTTCTCGGCGCTGATCCTCTGCGGTTTGCTGATGCTGTTCAGCTTTACCTCTGGCAGCTCCATTGAGGTTGGCGTGCTGTACGCGTTTATCAGCTACCTCGGCCGTTTGAACGAGCCGCTGATCGAGCTGACCACCCAGCAATCAATGCTGCAGCAGGCGGTTGTCGCCGGTGAGCGAGTGTTCGAGCTGATGGACGGACCACGTCAGCGCTATGGTGACGATGATCGACCGCTGAAGAGTGGGGATATTGAGGTGGATAACGTTTCATTTGCCTATCGTGACGACAATCTGGTGCTGCAAAATATCAGTCTGTCCGTGCCTTCGCGCAGCTTTGTTGCTTTGGTCGGACACACCGGTAGCGGCAAAAGTACGCTGGCCAGTCTGCTGATGGGTTACTACCCGTTGACGCAGGGCGAAATCCGCCTTGACGGACGTCCGCTGTCTTCTCTGAGCCACAGTGCGTTACGTCAGGGCATCGCGATGGTGCAGCAGGATCCGGTGGTGATGGCGGATACCTTCCTGGCAAACGTCACGCTGGGTCGTGATATCTCAGAAGAGCGGGTATGGCAGGCTCTGGAGACTGTGCAACTGGCAGCACTGGCGCGGGGGCTGAGCGAGGGGATCCATACCCGGCTGGGCGAGCAGGGCAATAATCTCTCCGTTGGGCAGAAACAGCTGCTGGCGCTGGCGCGGGTATTGGTGGAAACGCCGCAGGTACTGATCCTCGATGAAGCCACGGCCAGTATTGATTCCGGTACTGAACAGGCCATTCAGCACGCGCTGGCGGCGGTACGTGAACACACCACGCTGGTGGTGATTGCGCATCGGTTATCGACGATTGTCGATGCGGATACCATTCTGGTGCTGCATCGCGGGCAGGCGGTTGAGCGTGGTACGCACCAGCAACTACTGGCGGCGCAAGGCCGTTACTGGCAGATGTATCAGCTGCAACTGGCGGGGGAAGAGCTGGCGGCCAGCGCACATGAGGATTCGGTTATCGCCTGATGGCACTGAGCTTATCAGGCCTACGGTCAACGCGGTTTTGTAGGCCGGATAAGGCGTTTACGCCGCCATCCGGCAATCAACAATCTGGTGCAAAAATGTAACGCACTATGCACCGTCATAGTGCGTTTTTTCTTTTTCTCCCCCGGCAATACCCTGCAAGCCTGAATTATTCCGCGTTTTTCATTCCTGGCACACCCCTTGCAATATTCCTCTCGTGTATCTGCAGCCACTACTGAATTCTGACTGGAGGGGATCTATGAAGCTGGTTACCGTGGTAATCAAACCGTTCAAACTGGAAGACGTCCGTGAAGCACTGTCGTCTATTGGTATTCAGGGGCTGACCGTCACCGAAGTGAAGGGCTTTGGCCGACAGAAAGGTCATGCTGAGCTGTACCGTGGGGCTGAATATAGCGTCAATTTTCTGCCAAAGGTGAAGATTGATGTGGCGATTGCCGACGACCAACTGGATGGCGTGATTGATGTCATCAGTAAAGCGGCATACACCGGAAAAATTGGCGACGGCAAAATCTTCGTCGCCGAGCTGCAACGTGTGATTCGTATTCGTACCGGCGAAGCCGACGAAGCCGCACTGTAACTTCTGGCACACAGTGATAGGAAACCAAAAAATGAAGATAGCAACGATGAAAACAGGTATTGCTTCACTGGCGCTACTGCCGGGACTGGCAATGGCGGCACCGGCGGTTGCGGATAAAGCAGATAACGCTTTTATGATGATCTGTACCGCGCTGGTGCTGTTTATGACTATCCCTGGCATTGCGTTGTTCTACGGCGGTTTGATTCGCGGTAAGAACGTGCTGTCGATGCTGACTCAGGTGACGGTGACATTCGCTCTGGTTTGTATTCTATGGGTGGTTTATGGCTACTCACTGGCCTTTGGCGAAGGGAATAATTTCTTCGGCAACTTCAACTGGGTATTGCTGAAGAACATCGCGCTGACGGCGGTCACGGGGAGCTTCTACCAGTACATTCACGTTGCTTTTCAGGGTTCTTTCGCCTGCATCACCGTTGGGCTAATTGTCGGGGCGCTGGCTGAACGTATTCGCTTCTCTGCGGTGCTGATTTTTGTAGTGGTATGGTTAACGTTGTCGTACATCCCCATTGCCCATATGGTCTGGGGCGGCGGCTTGCTGGCTTCCCACGGTGCGTTGGATTTTGCCGGCGGAACAGTCGTGCATATCAACGCGGCGATTGCCGGTCTGGTTGGTGCGTATCTGATTGGCAAACGCGTCGGTTTTGGCAAAGAAGCCTTTAAACCGCATAACCTGCCGATGGTCTTCACCGGTACCGCTATTCTCTATATTGGTTGGTTTGGCTTTAACGCCGGTTCAGCGGGAACGGCGAATGAGATTGCCGCACTGGCCTTCGTCAATACCGTGGTCGCCACCGCCGCAGCCATCCTCGGATGGATCTTCGGTGAATGGGCGCTGCGTGGCAAACCGTCCCTGCTGGGCGCGTGTTCTGGTGCTATTGCGGGTCTGGTGGGGGTAACACCGGCATGTGGCTATATTGGTGTCGGCGGCGCGCTGATTATTGGTGTCGTTGCGGGACTGGCTGGCCTGTGGGGTGTGACCATCCTGAAGCGTATTCTGCGCGTGGACGATCCGTGTGATGTGTTTGGCGTGCACGGCGTGTGCGGCATTGTCGGCTGCATCCTGACCGGGGTGTTCGCTGCCAGCTCTCTGGGCGGCGTGGGCTTTGCCGAGGGCGTGACCATGGGGCATCAGCTGCTGGTGCAACTGGAAAGCGTGGCGATTACCATCGTCTGGTCCGGTGTGGTGGCTTTCATTGGCTATAAGCTGGCGGATATGACGGTGGGTCTGCGTGTACCGGAAGAGCAGGAACGCGAAGGTCTGGATGTGAACAGCCACGGCGAGAACGCTTACAACGCTTGATGTTTCAATCTGCCGGATGGCAACGCTTTTGCGCCGCCATCCGGTAATTCTCAATTACGATTACGCATTACCCCTTCCTGCACGGTAGAGGCGACCAGCACGCCGTCCTGCGTATAAAACTCCCCGCGTACAAAACCCCGGGCACCGGAGGCCGAAGTACTCTCGACGTTATACAACAACCACTCATTGATATTGAACGGACGGTGGAACCACATGGAGTGGTCAATGGTGGCGATCTGAATCCCTTTTTCCAGAAAACCAATTCCGTACGGCTGCAGCGCAACAGGCAGGAAGTTCAGATCTGAAGCATAACCCAGCAGATATTGATGGACGCGCAGATCGTCCTGTAGCTCGCCGTTTGCGCGGATCCAAACCTGGCGCGTCGGAGGTGCGACGTGACCTTTTAAGGGGTTATGAAATTCAACCGGGCGCACTTCCAATGGACGATCGTTGATAAATTTTTCTTTCAACAGCGGCGGCAGCAAATGCGCCACTGAGCGGGCAATTTCTGTTTCTGATTTAAGCTCATCGGGACTCGGCGCATCCGGCATGGTTTTCTGATGTTCAAATCCATCTTCCGGCGCCTGGAAAGAGGCTGTCATGTAAAAAATAGGTTTACCATTCTGGATTGCGGCAACGCGGCGCGCGCTGAAGCTGTTACCATCACGCAGGACTTCTACATCATAGATGATGGGCTTTTGGCTATCGCCGGGGCGCAAAAAGTAGCTGTGAAAGGAGTGGACCAGACGCTCTTCTGGTACGGTTTCCTTTGCGGCATACAGCGCCTGACCGACAACCTGTCCCCCAAAAACCTGACGTAACCCTAAGTCTTCACTTTGGCCCCGAAAGAGTCCTTCTTCAATTTTTTCCAGATTTAACAATGTCAGCAAATTTTTCAGCGCCAGACTCATACGTGCTCTCCAGGTTATATCGATCTCGCAGCGAGGTAGGCAGAGTATAACGCAATTTTGAAAGTGGTCCGATGGGTGCAATTGTCTGAATTAAAGGCCTATTACAAGCAAAAACAGCTGTCTTGTGCCACACTTAATCACGTTATGTTTTTGTTAACCACTCTTCTGGCGAGGAAAGTTCTCGCTGGTGCATAGATGAAAAGGAGAATTTAATGAAACTCGTGCACATGGTAAGTGGTTTAGCGGTTGCGGTCGCTCTGGCAGCCTGCGCCGATAAAAGCGCGGATATTCAGACACCTGCGCCAAGCCCTAATACGTCAATTGCTGACACACAGTCTAAAATTCAGCAGCCTAATGTCTCCGGTACAGTATGGATCCGCCAGAAAGTGGCCTTGCCACCTGATGCGGTGCTGACCGTAACGCTGTCAGATGCTTCACTGGCCGATGCACCGTCAAAAGTGCTGTCGCAAAAAGCGGTCCGTACTGAGGGTAAACAGGCGCCATTCAGCTTCGTATTACCGTTTAACCCGGCTGATATTCAACCTAACGCCCGTATTCTGCTAAGTGCGGCAATTACGGTTAATGACAAACTGGTCTTCATTACTGATACCGTGCAGACGGTCATTAATCAGGGGGGGACAAAAGCTGACCTGACGCTGGTCCCTGTACAGCAAACGGCAGTACCGGTTCAGGCGAGCGGTGGGGCTGCCACCACGGTGCCGTCAACGTCACCAACCCAGGTGAATCCGTCTTCTGCCGTCCCTGCTCCCACACAGTACTAAGGCAGTCGTAACCCTCTCCGCCCAGAGAGGGTTAGTACACCCAGCGATAGCGCTGTAAATCGATCTGTCCGCTTCCTGAAACCACTATTCCTTCAGCCAGCAACGCCTGACGCTGCCGTTGCAGGTCGGGGCCTGTCAGCGAAATGGCACCATGACGATTAACCACCCGATGCCAGGGCAGAGTGCTGCCTTCGGGGAGACGCTTAAGCACGCCGCCTACCTGGCGCGCAGCACGCGGCGAACCGGCAAGCCTTGCAACATCGCCATAGGTGGTGACGAAACCTTCGGGGATTGACGCGACGATTTGCCAGACGCGTTGGGGGAAAGTGTCTTGTATATCCATCATTTATTCCTGCGCTAATCCTCCAGCATAATGCTGAACGGCGAAGGAGTGAAGCCGCATTGCACAAGAAAACAGCATCCGATGCTGGATGGGTTGCAATTACAGGGTGCAGCAGTGATAATGCGCCTGCGCGTTGGTTAACAACGCTCTCAATGGGGGCTCTGTTGGTTCTCCCGCAACACTACTCTGTTTACCAGGTCAGGTCCGGAAGGAAGCAGCCAAGGCAGATGACGTGTGTGCCGGGATGTAGCTGGCAGGGCCCCCACCCATTTGTGCTAACGCTATGATTTTTATAGCTAAAAATCTCATTTCTTTGCATTGATTTACTGGTGGTACAACTTTTGTGTATCACTTAGAAGGCTAATCAATGTCACATCTGATGTTATCCCGTCACGGGATCTGGTACTACCGCAGAGTTTATTCAACACCTCGGAGACGGCGCGAGATTCGTATTTCTCTGCGCACACGTTCAAAGCGCGAAGCTATGAAACGTGCAGAGCAATACATCACCTCACAGCCTTTCGCCTGTGTTCCCCAGGCCATCCCGGCACACTCATCTTCTGCCCTGGCTGCACCTGCACTGGTGAACGAGAAGAAACCATTATTTCCGAACCTGAAAAGTGAGCTTGAGAAGTACGCCAACGCCAAAACGGGGTCTGTGGGTGAGCGCGAGATTTTGACGATCAACAGGTGTGTGAATGCGTACCTGGCTGCTACGAAAGAACCATTTAGCAAAAGAAGTGCAGCGGCGTTTGTTGATGGTCTGGAAGGCTCAGCATCGACCAGAAACCGTTACATCAAGAAGAACTCGGCGTTTTTCAAATGGCTTGCGACTCGTACAGATGAAGACATTCGAAACCCATTTGAGGGAATGGGAGTGAAGGAAACAACCGCACCGATGGATCGCCGTCCTGCGTACACGTTCAACGATCTGAAACGCTTGCACATTGCTTTACATGGCGTGAAGGATTGGAAGCGGTGGATCATTCTGATTGGTCGCTATTCGGGGATGAGGCAGAATGAGATCTGCCAGCTTTACCACAATGACGTGATGAAAGTTGACGGGGTTTGGTGCTTCCGTGTTGATAACCTGAATCCTAATCAGACGATAAAAACGGATAGTTCTCGGCGGTTCGTTCCGATCCATTTGCAACTGCTGGCTCTGGGCATACTGGATTTCATCAAACAAAGGAAAGGGCATCTGTTCCCCGAACTAACTTTACACCTCGGCAGCTATGGTCACTATTTTAGCCGCTGGTTCACGAGGTTCAGGGGTAAGCATGGTTTGCCTGAGTATCATTCGTTGCGCCACTACGCCGCCACAACATTTAAACAGAATGGTTTCCCTGAGCAGTTCGCTTCACAAGTTCTCGGTCACTCGAATGCGACGATAACTTATAACCGATACGGGAAAGGCATTAGTGTTTCTCGTCTGATGAAGTTAGTTGAAGTACTGTAAGAAATTCTATTGCCAGTAATGTTGTTATATGCCAATCTAATCAAAGGCATGCAGGTAGATTTTTGGGTTGTGGTTCGCAATCCTTGATTTCAACGGCAGAAGTTCTCGCCGCTATGATTCTCATAGCTAATCAGCTTAGAATGGATCAAATACGCATAGGAGTGCCTGCATGCCGCTAACTTCGGAGCTGGGATGTCGACTAAAATCGAGCTATTAAAACAATGTACCACCAAACCGGATTTTGCCCGTCTGTTAGGTTTAGACCCAGTTTTTTTAACACGTATCGTTTACAGAAAAGATACTGAAAATTTATATTCTAACTTTACCATTCTTAAAAAAGACATGTCTGAAAGGCATATATCATCACCTGACTCTAAATTAAAGGAAATACAAAGGAAAGTAGCGGATTTATTACTGAACTGTATCGAGGATATTCGAGTGCTTACTGAAAGTAAAAATTTACTTTCACATGGCTTTGAGAAGCAGAGAAGTATAATTACCAATGCAGAAAGGCATAAACGTAAAAAATGGGTGTTGAATATAGATCTCTCTAACTTTTTTGACCAATTCAATTATGGGAGAGTAAGAGGTTACTTTATAAAAAATACGCACTTTGCATTAGATGAAAATATTGCCAACATGATTGCTAAAATAGCATGCTATCAAAATAAATTACCGCAAGGAAGTCCTTGCTCACCAGTCATTACAAACTTAATTTTATCATCCATAGATCAACGACTAAACAAAATATGTAAAAACTCAGGATGTTCATACTCAAGATATGCTGATGACATTACTATCTCAACAAATAAGAAAACATTCCCAAGTGAGATCGTTAAGTCTTATGATGCAGAGCATGTTGAATTAAATAAAAATTTCACCAAAGAAATCATGCGGGCTGGATTCTCATTAAATGATAAAAAAACCAGATTACAAGGTCGAACTCAACGCCAAGAGGTCACAGGCCTAACCGTTAATTATAATTTATCCACCGATGTAAACTATTCCAAAAAAGTGAGGGCTATGGTTCATCATCTATTCATGGATGGTAATTATACTCTTATTGACAAAAAGACCCGTAAACCGAGAAATGGGACTATAAACGAAGTTGAGGGCATGCTTGGGTTTATTGACTCTATAGATAAATATAATAATAAGTTAGCGTACAGAGCGAAGGGCGGTTTAAATAAGCGTGAGAAATTATATGCAAACTTTATTTATTACCGTAGTTTTCATTGTAATGAAAAAGTAACAATCCTTACTGAAGGTAAAACGGATGTAACTTATCTAAAGGTCGCACTGCATATGCTGAAGGGAAAATACCCTACATTGATATCCAGTAAAACTGTAAGCCATAAAACTGTAAACGATTATAAATTATCTTTTTTCAAAAACAACAACAAGTCAAATTACTTTTTAGGTCTCGGGGAGGGAAGTTCGCACTTTAAAAATTTTGTCAAAAAATATCAAGGGAAAATTAGTGAATTTAAGGCTGTTGGTGGAAGAAAACCTGTTATTATAATTTCTGATAATGACTCTGGAGCGAATGAGCTAATTTCTCTACTCAATGGTAAAGGGTTTCCTCACATAACATCAGACAAAAATGAGTTGCGTAAAAATAAATGGTTATGGATTACTGAAAATCTTTATATTATATTAACTCCTTTTGATGGGAAAACTGATACTTCAATAGAGGATTTATTCGATACTAAAACATTATCAAGATCTTTGAATGGAAAGACATTTAACAGGACGAATAAAGAGTGTGCTTTGAACGAGTTTGGAAAAGAGTATTTTGCAAAGCATGTTATTTTAAAAGATAGAGACTTAATTGATTTTAATATGTTCTCTTATATATTTGATGCTATTTTGGAAATAATTAAAGAGCATGATTCAAAAGTTTCATAATTTTAAGAGGTTATTATGACTATCTTATCATTATTTTTAGATAAGGCAGGTTTGGTTTTTTCAGCATTAGCATTACTTGTATCAATTTTAAGCTATCGTAATAGCAGAGAAATTAAAATTAAAAACAATAGTAATTCCTTATATCGATTTAAAATTGAAACCTTGGAAAAAGCAAGAGAGTCTGAAATTGCATTCCAGGATATATATGACAAAGTAACCTCATTCGTAAAAGCGCTTGAAAATAATACTGAAGTATCTAATGATGCAAAGCTCGTTGTTTTAAATGAGTTAAGGGAACAAAGAGATACATTTTTTAGGCAATGTGTTCTTGACTCTAAAGCTGCGTGTTCTTATATCATCGATAACTTTGATTCAATGAGCGAAAGTAAATTTATTGAGTATCATCGTGTTTTCACATCTGAATTAGATAGGCTCAAAGCTAACAATAAAAGATTGGACGAAAGGTTTGCAAACTTGCTCGACGGGATGAAATTTAAATGAGTCATAACCTATTGATTATTGTTTTAAAGAGGCGGTTCTGACAGATTGTTGTTGATTTGTTTAAAGCGCTGAACATATTTTATCAAGCTCCCAATATACAATATCCAGAATTCTCAAATATCAGAGTGGTGATTAAACGCTTTTAAACGGTAGAAGGTTGCTTTGCTGATCGCTAACCTATCCTGTACCACTGTTGGTGGTAAACCCTGCGCTAACAATTCTCGTAGCTGTTCAGCGGTTGCTTTAATAGGTCTGCCGCAATGTTTTCCTTCAGACTGAGCACGCTTGATACCTGCTATTCTGCGTTCTGCTATAAGGTCTTTCTCAAGGCTGGCAAGTCCTGCCATCATAGTGAGCATCGCTTTACCAACTGGCGTTGACAGGTCGAACCCTTCACGCAAGCTGACAACTTTCACGCCTTTCGTCTGCAACTTTTCCACGGTGGAAAGAACATCAATCGTGTTACGCCCCAGGCGGTCTATAGCAATCACGATCAACGTATCGCCTTCTCGTACATAACTGAGTAGTTCACCAAACCCAGGACGCTCTCCTGCCTTGATTGCACCACTCACCGCTTCATCACTAAACCAGCGAGTAACGCTATAACCAGCATCGGCTATCTGCTTCTTCTGGTTTTCAACGTTTTGGTCGCTGGTGGAAACTCGCACATATCCGATCACAGTTGTCATGATGTTCTCTAAGTCTCAAAAGGTAGTATCAAAATAATAGCTGTCCCAAAATTAAAGATCAACCTTTTGAGACAAGGCGAAGCCGCATTCTGTCGTTGCGTCGGTGTGGTCTTATAAGGAGATGGTTTTGAGACTGGATTGCAGCGGTTTAGGAATAGAGGCTTAGAACGAGAATATGGGGAGGCTGGAAATTCGGAATGGACATTCAACTTATTGGGCGTGATTGCTCACGCCTTTGTTTAGATCTCAGAGCACAGGCTCAGCGTGTAGAGTGCCGTTTCACCATCGTTGTTAGTTGGGCGCATAACGAAAACAGGATCGCTACCGTTGTCGATGTAAGTGACGGCAATCCCACCATCTGGGGTAGCGTACATCTTCGCAATACTTTTGTCTCCAATGAAACCCAGCCGCCAGGTTTTACCACCCATGCTCACTTTCATGCTTTTGTCCTGAACATCAAGACGAGTCTCGACTGAGGATTTTTGGCTGCCAGAATCGATCTGCCCTTCCTGGATCGCCTTACAGGTGAAAGTTGTTGCGCTTGAGGCGAAGGGGAGGACGAGCAGCGTTGCGAGAATCAATTTTTTCATGGTCTTCCTTTTTCTTGTTGGATTTGGTGACAGGGCGCTGTTAGCGCATTACTTTATCTTACCACTTTTACTAATAAAATCGCTCTTATAAATCAGTGAAATCGATCGATTTGAGTGGCACAATACTATTGTGTAAATAATGAGCGCTAAGCTATTCGACGATAACAAGCAACTGGAGTAAGGCTTATGAAGAAAGCATTATTGGTGATATCGGGACTACTGTTTTCACCGTTGTCGGCAGCAGGGCAGATCACAATGACCGATCCCCAGCAGGAAACGACGGAGAGTGGAAAGACGCTCTGCACATACCAGAACAGCATTTATCTGTTCACCTACGTAACAAAGGGCAAGTGCCCGTATGCGAAGACATTTGATACTGCGGATTCAGAGTGAAGGAAGATTTGAAAAAACTCTTATTTCAAATTTTCAATTGAGAATGAGTTGCTTAACGAATGTATCAAAATTTATTGCCAGTAATTTCACTGAAACCCGTATGGCATCAGGTGTCATGAGAATCGACAAGAATGGGTTAACGTGCTGTAAGAGGGTTGTTGGCAGGTAAATAAAGGTAGAATTAACATAGATTAAACCTATTGATAATCATCATTTATCGGTTAATTGTCGGTTGAAAATCAGGAGGTCTTTTCCAGCTCTGTGGAGTGTTGTTTCATGATGAGCACTGCGAACATGAAAAGTATGCTGCATGAGTAGCATGTAATGCGGAACATGAAAGATATCAATTACAGGAGAGCACCTTTGCACCAGAAGTGATTGTTAAGGCGTGATTCTCCTGTAAAGGTAATCTGCTATGCTCGCGTTGCTCACATTATGAACATTAACACCTAAGAAACCACTAACTACTGCTTAAATAATAAACAGTTATTGATCCCATTTTATGTACTCGTACACCTCGTCCATACATCCATTGTGCAAGATGCCCTTGTACACATGAGTTTATGCAACCATTCCACACTACCGTGTTACATTGTAAGCCTGTACTTTTACCGAAGATGCAAATAACTCTAAAGAGACTTTAGACTTTTCTGCACCTTCTGTATCAGGTTACTTGTGCTAATGGCGCAGCCATAAAATCGGCTTACTTGCATACTAAGCCGGAAATCTCATTGCTAATTTTGTCTCGGTTTCCGCTGCTTTATCTGCTTAGTGGAGTCGGCGGGTGTCCGTAAGGATGTCCATGGTGAGGGTGGTTGGCGCTGCATGCGTGATGGTACACATTGCGAGTATGTGATCTGGTGGGGACATCGTAATCAGGTAGAGTCCCAGTGCACTACCAATAGGGAAACATCCGATCCAGCCAGCCTTTTCCAGACTTTCGATAAGTGTACTGAGTGATTTCTGTGGCATAGCCAGGTCACGAGCGGCGCAACTTAGATCGAAGACGATACCTGTTATCACCTCTCCTTTACCATCTGGTAAGAGTTGAGTCATTTCTTGTACTTCGTTCTCACGCAGGTATTTCCACACTCGTACGTGATCGGTGGTGAACTTCAGGATCTTAGGGTGAATGCTTCTTTTCTGACGGTGCATTACTTCGGTGATGTGCGGAACAAAACTATCAAACATCTGTTCGATGGTGTTCGTTACTTGCGTTGGGGTAGTGTTGGAGTGGGTGGTAAATGTCTCTGTGAAGAGAGCTTCAACTTCGGTTGGGGAAAGTCCCTGGTTATCTGTCATATCGATCCTCCTGTATGTTTTGTAGTCAATAAGTCCTCATGGTTGAGTTGCTATTGTTCATTTTTTAGTTGCCTCGGTTGTTTTGAACGGAAGCGTGAAAGAAAAGGTTGGCAAAACTAACATTTATTTATATTAAATGCAATCTCAGATTGTGCTTTATTTATTAAGGTATTGAAAATGATCAGAAAATTGTTGACTTTGCAACTGATTTGATGTATGATGAATAGTAGATAGTCAACAACCGTAATAATAAGGAGGTGCATGTACCAAACGAAAACTGATGTGCTCGAAGCTCTGCGTAGCGGAAAGCTCCTTCCCAAGATTTGCCAACAATACTCCCACAACAAAAATCTCTCCGATGAACGACGCAAGATGTTCAGGGTGGCCTTGATCAGCTACCGCATTGAGCAGCTTCAGGAGATTTTACGTAACGAGGAACAACCGAATGAACATCCGATTCACTGATGAAACCCACAAGGCGCTTGTTGAACGTGCCAACCGTGAAGACAAGTCAGCCGCCGCGCTGGTAAGTGAATTAATAACAGCAGTCCTAAACCGAGAGGAACCTAATGACCGAAAAGAAACCAGTTGTAAACTTTGTTAATGCGATTTGCGGCTCAGGAAAGAGCCACCGTCTGAAAGAGTACATCCTGAGCTTCAAGAGCGAAGCTGTCCCAGAAAAATTCTTAATCGTAGTACCAACCCACGCTTTAGCCGATCAGTTCAAGCAAGATCTAAATCGTTTGAGAATCCCAAACCATCACATTTTCGTTGAAGGGGCGACTCTCAACCTGAAAAGCACCCTGGCTGATAACTTCCAGACAAATGTGGTGATAACCACCCACGAATGTTTCACCAACTACTGCCACCTCGCTACGTTCAATCCTGAGATGCGCTCTCTACTGGCAGAACACAATGTGGTGGTAGATGAGATACCTGATGGTTGGTTTGGAGCAGAAGCGACGATCCGCCATGCTGACAGGACGGCAGAAAACTTCCCATTCCTGGAATGGCTGGAAGATCGAAACGGGCTGCTGTACCTGCGCGAAGAGCACTACGACAATCTGTACAAGTATTACCATGAGAAGCACGCTAACAGTGACAATCTTAAGAAAGTGCTATACGTGGCCCTCGACGGCGGTGGCGTGATGCATACCGAGTGTGATTCTTCATACAGCTTCTTTGCGTACACTTTTAATCCGATACTGAAGGCCGCAACGTGGGCGAAGAGCTTCACTGTGCTTGGCGCTGGTGTAGATCGCAGTGGGTTTGTATGGATGGCTGAGAACGTTGCTCAAATCGCAGTACAGGAAGCCGGGGAATACCTTCAGCCAGAACCCAAGAGACGCAAGCATAAGAACGTGCCTATCAAGATCGTGGTGGTTCTTTCGGAGGAAATCAGAAGAGCGGGGCAGTCGGAACTCGCCCATGTCTTCAGCAATCACCTGAACGAGATAAAGCGGGTTGTTGGGAAGGATTTTATCTTCGCTACTAACAACGATAAACCCATCTGTGACTTCCAGACCATCGGACTCGCTGAGCTCGGTGATCGCATGGGAGGTGAAGCTGTTTCAATGTCCAGCTACGGAATGAACAGCTACCAGGATGTTCACAGTGCTGTGTTCCTCGGATGTGCAAATCTGGGCGATAAAGATCGTAAGAGATGGGCTGACTATTGCAAACGTATCGGTTGGGATTTTGAAACGGTGATGGAGAAGAAGCGCCAGGCAATGTATTTTGAACGGTGCTACCAGTTTCTTAGTCGAACATCCATTCGCAACACTGATACCGACCACTCTCTCGTGTTTGTCGTTCCCGACATGGCGGCAGCGGAATACCTCAAAACCCATTACTTCCCTGGCTCAACCATCGAATGCCTTGGAATCAAGAAAGCTGGAAAGCAGCATGAAACGCGTTTGAAGGTTCTGGAATACAAGGCGCAAGGACTAACTCAGAAAAAGGCTGCGGAAGAAATGGCGGTGTCTCTGAGGACGGTAGCAACCTACTGGAACCAGGACACTCGCGTATGATCACCGCGCTTTACTGGTATGTGCTGTTCCTGTTTATCTGGGATGTAATCCGCACCTTTGAACGACGTAGAAAAACAGAACGCAAAACTGAATCTCGGAATCCATGAGATCTTGGGTTATGTCACAAAGGAGCTTAACGGCTCCTTTTTACGTGTCTGGGGACGTGATGTGGGTGAAGTGTTGTGATGCGTATCCACTTGATTACTCATTGTGCTGGTGGTACAAATAGTGTGTATCACTTGTTTCTATTGTATTGAAAAATAAGGTTTATAGTTAGCTGGCAGGGCCCCCACCCAATTCTGCCGCCCGGCAATTTTCCTTCTGTTTATCTTCTTTTCTTTGTCATCGTATTGTCATTTTAATGTCATCAAATGCTGTCAATGTGTTTCGGGGATGTTATTTGATGCTTTTGCCGCCGCCATCGCACTGTAACGACAGGGTCTTACATTCGGTGTGTTTTGGCTGACCACAAGGATTTTCTACGATGTCGACCGCTGTATTGAATGTCAAAATTGATGAGGCGCTAAAAGAAAAGCTTCGCCATTACGCTGAAGTGCATAGTGAAAATTTAAGTATCGCGACGGAAAAACTACTGCTGATCGCGTTTTCCGCCGTTGAAGAGGCGGGAGTCTCCGCTGAGGATATCGATAGCCAGCATACGGAAGAATCCGTGGTTGAAGCACTGACTCCTAAAGAAATCAAAGCATTGCGAAGACTACTGAAGAAGAAAAAATGAAACAACAACCGCTCTCAACCGCCTGTAATTATGGCGAAGCCTGTGAAATGCTGCGTTCCGGTTATGTGAAACATGTTCGTCTGAGCTGGAACGTCGGCAGCGATGAGTTCTTCCGTATTGCCTCCGACTGGTGTGATGCCGGGGCAAAAATTAAGAAAGACGGTGAGAATTTCGTGATTTCTCTGAAGGGGTTTCCGGTTCCTCCTCAGCGTTAATATTGCCGGGACATCCTCGTCCATCACGGCATTCAAGGACGAGTCCTTTGACTCGTCGTTTAGATTATTTTACGTATTTTCCCGCTGCTGGACTGCAAACGCAGGTTATCCCAAATGGGTTGCAACACCCGGAAGGCGGCACGCGTTGTGTCATCCGGTAATGTGAAGGGCATACGCAAAAAGCGGTCAAATGCACCATCAAGACCGAAACGCGTACCAGTTCCCAACTGAATGCCTGCGATTTCGGCGCGCGTAGCGAATAGCGTTGCCAGCGTATCGGGCAGTTCAACCCAAAAAGAGAGTCCTCCCTGTGGCTGGGTAAACTGCCACTCCGGGAAATGTGCGTTCATCAGATCCGAGCACAGATCTCGCTGCGATGTGAGTAGCCGTCTTCTGTCAGGAAGAAAGTCGGCGGCATTATCCAGCAGCCAGCTGGTGGCGAGTTGTTCAAGCACCGGGGAGCCTAAATCGAAGGTGTCGCGAGTTTGTACCAGCGCCGCAATGGTTCGCGCCGACGCCCGAATCCAGCCCAGGCGTAATCCTCCCCAAAAGCTTTTCCCGGCAGATCCCAGCAGGATGATCGGCGCATCGCGGTTGAATGCGGCAAGCGGCGGTGGTGGCGGGGCGTCATACCACAGGTTCACCATGGTCTCATCAATCACCAGCGTGGTGCGGGTCCTTTCAGCAATATCTGCCACGACCTGGCGAGTTGCAGCGTCCATGCAACGCCCGGTCGGATTGTGAAAGTCCGGCATCAGATAGGCCATTCTCGGTGCGGTTTGCGCGATGGTGGCGACCAGACCTGCCGTATCCCAACCGTGTTCGGGCAGCGACACACCGACGGGACGACATGATGCGCCTTGAATCGCGGCAATCGCCAGCGGATACGTGGGATGATCGACCACCACGCGATCGCCTGGGCCGGTGAGTAAACGCAGGATCAGCGCCAAGCCACTGACCGCGCCGTTCACGACCATAATCTCATCGGGCTGCGTCGGGAGTCCGCGTTCGCAATAATGTCGGGCGATGGATTCACGCAAAACCGCCAGTCCCTGCGGTAGATACCCGGAGCTCAGCAAATGCTGCGGCATCGCAAACAGCGCTTGTTGGTAAGCATGGTGAATTTCGGGACCGGCACTCAGCGCCGCCGTGGACAAATCCAGCGCTGTACCGGTACTGGTTCGTGTAGGCACATGACGAATGTGTTCCGGCAGGATCACCCGTGAGCCGCTCCCATGACGGCTTTCCAGATATCCCTCTTCACGCAGTTGCGCCATGGCGCTGGCGACGGTGGTTCGGCTCACTTGCAGAACGGCAGCGAGCTCGCGTTCGCCGGGTAAGCGACTATCCAGCGCCAGTCGACCATCAAGGATCAGCAGACGTAACGCTTCTGCCAGCTGTCGCCAGATGGGCGTTCGTGAGGGGGTTTCCTGCCAGTGTCCGAGCAGGCGCTGCAAAGACTGGCTTCCGTAACGGCGTGATGACATAGCAGTCCACTTTTTGAAAACTGGACATTAATCATAGTGCCAATTGCGGTGATGATGAAAGTTATCTGAGAGTGAGAGGGGAAAAGCATGCTGCGTCGTTTACTTCAGCTGTTTATCGGGCTGACGCTGTACGGTGTGTCGACGGCGATGTTTGTCCGTGCCGATTTAGGGGCCGATCCGTGGAACGTGTTTCACCTGGGCGTGGCCAATTTATTGTCGATGAATATTGGCGTGGTGATTATTGCCGTGGGTGTGTTGGTACTGCTGGCGTGGATACCGCTGCGCCAGCGTCCAGGGTTTGGCACGTTGAGCAACGTGATTATGATCGGGCTGGCGGCAGATGCCGCGCTGCTGGTGATTCCGGGATTTGAATCCCTGCTGGCGCGCAGCGGGCTGTTGGTGTCAGCGGTGATCCTGAATGCGTTAGCAACCAGCCTGTACATTGGTGCCGGTTTTGGCGCCGGTCCGCGTGATGGTCTGATGACCGGTATCCACGCACGTACCGGCTGGCCAGTACGACGAATTCGAACCGCAATTGAAGTGTCGGTGCTGCTTATCGGTTGGTTGCTGGGAGGAACCGTGGGGGTTGGTACGGTGCTGTATGCCTTGGCTATCGGACCGCTCATTCAGCTTTGCCTGCCGTGGTTTCGCCATCAGCCGCAGGCACGTATTCGCATCAGGAATACGCCTGGGGCGCGATCGCCTGCTGGCGACTAAACTTAACCTCGACTGACGCGGCTGGAATCGGCTTGCCGCGCAGTACACTTCGGAGGTTTTTCTCATGAAGTATGTTGATGGCTTTGTGGTTGCCGTACCCGCTGAAAACAAGGAGGCGTACATTGCGATGGCGGCAAAAGCAGCTCCGCTTTTCAAGGAGTTCGGTGCATTGCGCGTGGTGGAGTGCTGGGCAGATGATGTCCCTGACGGCAAATTGACCGATTTTCGCATGGCTGTGAAAGCGCAGGATCATGAAGAAGTGGTATTCAGTTGGATTGAATACCCTTCCAAAGAGGTCCGCGACGCGGCGAATCAGAAGATGATGTCCGATCCCCGTATGAAGGAATTCGGTGAATCTATGCCATTTGATGGCAAGCGAATGATCTACGGTGGATTTGCGCCCATTATGGAAGAGTGA
The DNA here is from genome assembly GCF_009495675.1 of Citrobacter sp. S39. Lineage (NCBI taxonomy): Bacteria > Pseudomonadati > Pseudomonadota > Gammaproteobacteria > Enterobacterales > Enterobacteriaceae > Citrobacter > Citrobacter sp. S39. The sequence continues at coordinate 4,541,691 of NZ_CP045555.1, read as the reverse complement.
TGTGACTGGCTGTGCGGCGTGCCGCCAGCCATCTCAACATCAAAAGCCATGTTAAAGCCGTTTTTCTGCCCACAGTATAAATTCCGTTTTCGGCAGCGCTTTGCTGTAAAGCCAGCCTTGACCGTACTGCACTCCGTGCTTGCGTAGCCAGGTTTCCTGATTCTCGGTTTCGATACCTTCCGCCACCATCTCAAGTTTTAACGCTTTTGCTATCTCGATGATATGTGGCGTGACGTTGTTGTACTCCAGTGCATCGACGAACGATTTGTCTATCTTCAGAATGTCTACATCCAGATCCTGCAAATAACTCAGGCTGGAATAGCCGGTACCAAAGTCATCAATATAGATTGAATGACCCGCCTGACGGTATTTGGCAATAAACGGCGCGCTATTTTTTGGGTCAGCAAATTCGCGTTCAGTTAGCTCCAGCGCGATTTGCGCAGGCTTAAGTTGCCAGTGGTTCACCTTCTGGCTTAACAGGGCAGGAAGCGTTTCGGAGGACAGATCGGCTGACTCAAGGTTGATTGATATATGCTGCTCGGGATGCTGACGCAGCCATTTGCCTAAATCTTCAAATACGCTTTCAATAATCAACCGGGTGAGGGACTCTGTCAGCCCGGTTTCATGCGCCAGCGCGACGAAAATTTCAGGTGACAGATAACTCCCATCGGCCTGTTGCCAGCGAGCCAGCGCCTCTGCCCCAACCACTTTCCCAGTTTTGAGCGAGATAATTGGTTGATAGTGGACTTTGATGTCCCGATGCTGGATAGCGTCCTGTAACTGGTGATGGGGAGACTGTAAGCGGCGCAAAATACGCAAAACAAAGGCGGCGGTGAGCAAGCCGATAAGAATACCTGCCGGGAGCCAGATCAGTGCCTGCCGGTGCCAGGTTTTTTGCAATGGTAGGGTAGACGCCCAGGTTACGATCGTGATGCCCAACTCAGGAAAGGGGCGGGCGTTATAAATGCTGCCATCTTTGTTAAAATGAGTAATCGATCGTTCTTGCTGTATATGCTGCAAAACGTCCGATGGCAGATCGGCGCTACTGGCAACTACGACGTTGCGCATGGTGCCAATGATAGTCACTTCAATCGGCCATGAGCCAAATGGGATGACGTCAATGAAAGAACCCGGATCGACCATCACAATATAATGTTCGCTCCCTAATGCTGCCATAAAGCGCTTGATGCCCAAATCATTTTGCGTGGTAAGCCATGCGCGATATCCATCAGGAGTGACTTTCATTGCGGGTGGAAATGCGTCTGCCTGGCTTCTTTTTTCCAGAGATGAGCATTGCGGAACGTTATCTTTGAGGTACAGCACTTCCTGAATATAGCGATAGCTATATGACAAACGACGCATTTCCAGCAGATGCTCATCACTACAAGGCACCCCCTGAAATGCTTCAATATGGCGTAATGCTTTTTTCGCCTGCTCGCCTACGCGTTCCGTACGTAATGCGACTCGTGTTGAGAACATGTCGAGTTCATCGATAAATTTCGTTTCGACCTGACGATGTGCCAGCCACAGGCTTAAACCTACAGGCGCGAGGATGGAAAGGAACAGTACCCCAGTCACCAGGCTTATCAGATGTCGTGTTGTCACAGTGATATCCTTATTTACACAGCGTAGGGAAAGTATATCTGAAACCCCGAAAAGCTATTCGATTGACATCATATATTTACGGCCACTTATCATCCCGTTTAACTCCCTGTAGCGTAAATCAGGTTGTGGTTTGTACAAGAGTGGTGTATTTTGTTGGTTATGTTATAACGTAACAAATCGAGGTTGCCATGAAACCGGATATCCATCCTTTTTACCGTACCGTGGTGTTTCACGATACCAGTGCCAATGAATTCTTTAAGGTCGGTTCGACCATTAAGACTGAGCGTGAAATTGAGTTTGAGGGGGAAATGTACCCGTACGTGACCCTCGATATCTCTTCTAAATCGCATCCGTATTATACCGGGAAACAAAAAACCTTTGATAATGAAGGTAGTGCAGCACGTTTCCAAAAACGTTTTGGTCATTTTATTGGCGTTAAGCGGGGTTAAAATGCAGGTACTCAATTCACTTCGCAGCGCAAAACAGCGCCATCCTGACTGCCAGATAGTAAAACGCAAAGGGCGTTTGTACGTTATCTGCAAAACGAATCCGCGCTTTAAAGCAGTACAGGGGCGTAAAAAGAGACGTTAGTTTCTTTGCCAGCATTTCAGGGATTAAAGTGCGTTGCCTGGGCTGGAACGCACTTTTTTTATCTGCGCTGAGATGCTGTTACTGGGTGGTCTGGGCCCGGGTAAGCGTAAAGACATCGTAAAACGAGAGTTCGCCTTTACGCGATATCATCTTTTGCAGCTGTGCTTTATGTTCGCTATCCACGGACGGTGAGTGCAGGATAGTATCGATGAGCGAGGAGGGGACAAAGCGCGTGTTGTACCATTCTCCGTTATAGCAAACTCTAAAATCCAGAACGTCGATATCTTCAAAGCGGTACCGTGGCGCAACGTCGAAAAAGAAAAAGCCGTTGAGTACAACGAACAGTACCACCAGCAGCCATACTGAATCGACTAACGTTTCTGACTGTAGCATCACCGCCAGCGTGGCAAACCAGGCAACATACATGCCGATAAACAGCCCTGGGTGTTTGCGAATAAAGCTGATGCTAAAGCGCGGTTTGTTGTCGCGCTTCTCGCGAATATTTAAGTCGTCGATTGTTTCAGTAAGCAGGCGCTGTATTTCTGTCATCTCTTGCCTTCGTGATATCTGCAAAATTCAGGAGGGATCGCCCTATTTTAAAAGGGGATACCCTTTGAAGAAAGTAACAGATTAACCGCAATTTAGCATAACAGTTACATTTAAGATCACAGCGTTTTGATGATCCTTGCGGGATTGCCCCCAACTACGGTGTTCGCTGGAACGCTTTTAGTGACTACTGCACCTGATGCCACAACCACGTTATCGCCCAGCGTGACGCCAGGATTGATCACTGCACGGCCACCTATCCAGACATTATTGCCGATAGTCACGGGCTTTCCGAACTCCAGGCCACTGTTGCGCTCGGTAGCATCCAGCGGATGGGTCGCGGTATAGATATGAACGCCAGGTGCCAGCATGCAGTTGTCGCCAATATGAATTGGACAGACGTCGAGCATAACGCAGTCGAAATTAGCGTAAAAGTCTTTACCAAGATAGATGTTATATCCGTAATCACACCGGAAAGAGGGTTCAATATAGGCACCCTCACTCTGACCTAACAGATCATGCAGGATTGCCTGACGCTCATTTTTTTCATCGGGAGCGGTGAGATTGTAACGATAGATCAATTGACGAGCACGTAGTCGGTCACTGCGCAGTGTTTCATCTGCCGGGCGATAGTATTCGCCGGCGATCATTTTTTGCTTTTCATTACGCATTACGATTTCCCTGTGTACTGAAGGTTATTTCAGCACAGTAAAACGTAATGCAAGCAAGGGGAACGTTCCCGCTTCTTTGCTGTGATCATTGTCACGTGATTTGAATTAAATAACCATTGTATACCTTAAATAATTCGAGTTGCAGGAAGGCGGCGACGCAGCGAATCCCTGGGAGCGTACATTAGTACGTGACTAGGGTGAGCGAGGAAAGCCAACGCACATGCAACTTGAAGTATGACAGGTATAAATACGAAAACGGTCAGCCAGACAAATGTGCCGCTATACCTGACTTAACCTTGAGTGCAATTAGCGAATGAATTTCCAAACAGAAGTTGGAATCTTGTCGTAAAGCTTATTCATGGTCAATTCAGCAAGGCGATGATCTGCTGCTGAGTAAAATACAGCCAGTTCGTTGTCGGACAATTCATATTTATTTTTTTCAATAACGCGCTCTAGCGTATCAATTGTCTGGCAACGTCGCAGGCGCATCAAATAATCTGTTTTAGTTAATGGTTTATCGGACATAACTCTTACCTATGATTGTAATAATTTTTAACAAGACAAACTAACAGGATTAGCCCTGGTGGCATTGACAAAACAGCGAAACAGTCGATTACCTGACTTCCGCCATTTCTGCAGATCCTGCGTATTAATACCATAACTGCTGAACAACATAAAAGTGTCATCCAGGTATTCATCTATCTGCGCAATCAGCTTATTGTCCTCATTGTACTTAATTTTATAATTAAGTGCGAAGGTTGCAATATGCTCTATCAGTTCATTGAGCTGCAAGCTGGTTGCAGAGGTAGGGTCATTAACCCAGCCATGGTTACTTTGTTCAAGGTTTGCAAGACAGTCATGATACAGAGTTTCGCAGAGAAATTTAAGCTGCGCGATATCATGTCTTTTGGGTGAGTATTCATCCATAACGCATCCCCTTCTTAGTGGCTTAAACTAACCGAACACCTTTCGGGATGGATACAACAACTACCTGGAACTTGCCCGCGACTCCTGATGATTTAACTATAATCTACTCTAAAAAAGATTTCATCGTCATATCACGAAAAATTACAATTATGTAAAATTATGATGCTACGTCATTTTTACATTTTAACAGATAAATGCCGCTATTCGAAATGGGACAATTTCTTTATTCTTCGGGCAATCATCGGGTTATCTTGTTTAGGTTTAGCAACGAAAGGCAACAACCGACAATGTGAACCAGTGGATAGGATTAATCTTAATATTTATTAAAGTAAATAAGAACTCTCGCTGTTTTTTAAGAATAGCCTTTAAGGCTGCAAGGATTATATCGCTTATTTACCCGATAGAAAATAAACGGAATGGCAATAAGTGATTTTTATGATTTTTTCAGAAAAAAGGCCGCTTGCGCGGCCTTATCTTTAGAGATGTATCAATGATGCTCTACTGAGTGGCTATGCTCAATATCTTCATTTTTGCGGCTAAAGCGGCGGCGTACCACCACAAAGAACACCGGAACAAAGAAGATCGCCAACACGGTTGCCGTCACCATCCCACCCATTACGCCAGTACCAACGGCGTTCTGCGCACCGGAACCTGCGCCGGAGCTGATGACCAGCGGCATTACGCCCAGAATAAAGGCCAGTGACGTCATCAGGATTGGACGTAAACGCATGCGTACTGCGTCCAGCGTCGCCTCTATCAGACCTTTACCCTCTTTATCCATCAAGTCTTTGGCGAATTCGACGATAAGTATCGCGTTCTTCGCCGACAACCCAATGGTTGTGAGCAGGCCTACCTGGAAGTAAACGTCGTTGGTCAGGCCGCGGAACGTTGCTGCCAGCAATGCACCGATAACACCCAGCGGTACAACCAGCATTACGGAGAACGGAATTGACCAGCTCTCGTACAACGCTGCCAGACACAAGAATACGACGATCAGTGAAATAGCATACAGGGCAGGAGCCTGGTTGCCGGACAGTCGTTCCTGGTAGGACATACCAGTCCAGTCATAACCGATACCGGATGGCAGTTTGCTGGCCAGTTGCTCCATCATCGCCATGGCTTCACCGGTACTTTTACCCGGAGCGGCCTGGCCTAAGATTTCCATGGAAGGCAAACCGTTATAGCGTTCCAGACGCGGCGAACCGTATTCCCAACGTGAGGTAGAGAAGGCGGAGAACGGTACCATCTGTCCATCGCTACCGCGGACATACCAGTTGCCAATATCTTCCGGCAACATACGGTATTTCGCTTCAGACATGACGTAAACTTTCTTCACACGACCACGGTCGATGAAGTCATTCACGTAGCTTCCGCCCCATGCTGCACCCAGCGTTGTATTAATATCACTAATGGAAACGCCCAGAGCCTGCGCTTTTTCCTGATCGATATCGATCTTGAACTGCGGCGTATCTTCCAGACCGTTAGGACGAACACCGACCAACAGATCAGGATGCTTCGCGACTTCACCAAACAGTTGGTTACGCGCCTGAGTCAGCTTCTCATGGCCCAGACCCGCCTGGTCAATCAACTGGAAGTCAAAACCGGTTGCGGTCCCTAACTCCACAATCGCTGGCAGGTTAAAGGCAAAGACCATTGCGTCTTTAATCTGCGAGAATGCGCCCATTGCACGCTGAGTAATCGCTTCAACCTTGTTCTCTTCGCCAGGACGTTCACTCCAGTCTTTCAGAGAAACGAACGCGATGCCGGTGTTCTGACCACGACCAGCAAAACCGAAACCGTTAACGGCAAACACCGATTCAACGTTCGCTTTTTCCTTGGTCAGGTAGTAATCCGTCATTTCGTCCAGTACTTTCTGGGTACGCTCTTGCGTCGCACCCGCTGGCAGCTGAGCCATAGACAGGAATACCCCCTGGTCTTCATCTGGCAGGAACGAACTTGGCAGACGAACGAACAGATAGGCCATGCCCACAACGATAATCAGATACAGCGCCAGATAACGACCGGTGCTGCGCAGAATACCGCCCACGCTATCGGTGTAATGATGCGTGCTCTTATCGAACATGCGGTTAAACCAGCCGAAGAAGCCTTTTTTGCCTTCTCCGTGATCGCCTTTAGCAATCGGTTTGAGCATGGTCGCACACAGGGCAGGGGTCAGAATCAATGCCACCAGTACAGACAGCGCCATCGCGGAAACAATGGTGATGGAGAACTGACGGTAAATTGCACCGGTCGACCCTCCGAAGAACGCCATTGGGATAAATACCGCTGACAGCACCATCGCGATACCCACCAATGCGCCCTGAATCTGGCCCATCGATTTTCGCGTTGCTTCCTTCGGCGGTAGTCCTTCCTCAGCCATTACACGTTCAACGTTCTCGACCACCACGATGGCGTCATCCACCAGCAGGCCGATGGCGAGCACCATCCCGAACATCGTCAGGGTATTTATTGAGAAGCCGAAAATCGCCAGGACGGCAAACGTACCCAAGAGTACCACCGGCACGGCGATAGTCGGAATCAGCGTCGCGCGGAAGTTCTGCAGGAACAGATACATTACCAGGAACACGAGGATGATTGCTTCTGCCAGCGTTTTCACTACTTCGTGAATAGAAATTTTCACGAACGGCGTGGTGTCATACGGGTAAACGATCTTCAGACCTGACGGGAAGAACGGTTCCATCTTCTTCAGTTCTTCGCGGATAGCGTTTGCGGTGTCCAGGGCGTTAGCACCTGTTGCCAGCTTGATACCCAGACCGGATGCCGGTTTACCGTTGAACTTCGCAATGATGTCGTAGTTCTCACCGCCCAGTTCCACTTTCGCTACGTCACGCAGACGAACCTGGGAACCATCCTGATTCACTTTCAGCAGAATTTTGCCGAACTCATCAGCGGAGGTCAGACGGGTTTGCGCGATGATCGATGCGTTAAGCTGCTGACCTTTCACCGGCGGCGTACCACCTAACTGACCGGCTGCAACCTGGGCGTTCTGCGCTTTGATGGCGCTGATTACATCAACCGGTGTCAGCTGGAAGTTGTTCAGTTTGTTCGGATCCATCCAGATACGCATCGCGTACTGAGAACCAAACAGCTGAACGTCGCCCACGCCTGAAGTACGGCTAATGGCATCCTTCATGTTGGCGCCAACGTAGTCGGAAATATCCTCCTGCGTCATGGTACCGTTGGTGTTGATAACACCGACAACCATCAGGAAGCTGCTGGATGACTTCTCAACGCTAACCCCTTGCTGCTGTACTTCCTGAGGCAGCAACGGCATGGCCAGCTGCAGTTTGTTCTGCACCTGTACCTGTGCGATATCCGCATCAGTACCAGACTGGAAGGTCAGGGTGATCTGCACGGTACCCGTGGAGTCACTGTTAGAGGACATGTACATCAGGTTATCGATACCGTTCATATTCTGTTCGATAACCTGCGTAACAGTATCCTGTACTGTTTTGGCATCAGCGCCAGGGTAGGTCGCGGAGATCGTCACTGCTGGCGGTGCAATAGTCGGATATTGCGCTACCGGCAATTTGAGGATCGCGAGCCCCCCTGCCAACATGATGATAATGGCGATCACCCACGCAAATATTGGGCGATCGATAAAGAAATTAGGCATGTCTTAACGGCTCCTGTTTAAGTTAAGACTTGGACTGTTCAGGCTGGCTACCGCTTTGGCCTTGCTGGTTGTTATCAGCGGTGATTTCCTGCGCTTTTACCTGCGCGCCAGGACGTACTTTCTGCAGCCCAGTAACAATCACGCGGTCGCCCGGCTTAAGTCCATCAGTGACTAACCATTTGTCGCCAATCGCTTGTGCGGCGACAATTTGACGAGTTTCAACTTTGTTGTCTGCACCGATAACCAATGCACTGGCATCGCCACGCGGTGTGCGGGTAACGCCTTGCTGTGGAACCAGTAATGCAGTTGGGTTAATCCCTTCTTCCAGACGTGCGCGGACGAACATACCCGGCAGTAAGGTATGATCCGGGTTCGGGAAAATTGCGCGTAACGTAATCGACCCAGTGGTTTGATCTACCGTCACATCAGAAAATTCCAGCGTACCGGACTGCGGGTATTTAATGCCGTCATTGGTCACCAGTTCGACTTTCGCTTTACCGTTCTCTTGCTTCAGCGTGCCGTTGGCCAGCTCTTGTTTCAGGCGCAGGAAGTCGTTGCTTGACTGCGTCACGTCTACATAGATGGGATCCAACTGCTGAACGGTCGCCAGTGCGGTCGCCTGACCGTTTTGCACCAGAGCGCCTTCCGTAACGGATGATTTACCAATGCGACCGCTGATCGGTGACGTCACTTTGGTGTAAGCCAGATTGATGCGTGCAGTTTCTACCGCAGCTTTCGCGGCAACGACGGCGGCGTTTGCCTGCTGTGCGTCAGCCAACGCGCTATCGTAGTCCTGTTGGCTGATGTACTTAGTACCTAACAGTTTCTGATAACGTTTCACCGTCAGTTGAGCAATGTTTGCTGCGGCTTGTGCTTTAGCCAGATCGCCTTTTGCACTTTCATAAGCGGCCTGGTAAGTAGCAGGATCAATCTGATAGAGAGATACACCCGCTTCGATGTCACCACCTTCCGTGAAATTACGTTTCAGGATAATCCCGCTAACCTGAGGACGAACTTCAGCAATACGAAACGCACTGGTGCGACCCGGAAGTTCGGTTGTGATCTGTAGAGGTTCAGTTTTGAGCGTAACAACTCCAACCTCTGGCATTTGCTGGCCCCCTTGTTGGGCCTGTTTGTCGTCACATCCTGTTAGCGCTAAGCTGCCTGAGAGCATCAGAACGACTGCCAGAGGCGTTAACCCTCTGTTTTTGTTCATATGTAAACCTCGAGTGTCCGATTTCAAATTGATCAATGGCTTAAAGCCCATAAACCCATTGCTGCGTTTATATTATCGTCGTGCTATGGTACATACATTCACAAATGTATGTAAATCTAACGCCTGTAAATTCACTGACCTATGGCACGAAAAACCAAACAACAAGCACAGGAAACACGACAACACATTCTTGATGTCGCTCTGCGTATGTTTTCGCAACAAGGGGTCTCATCCACCTCGCTGGCTGAGATCGCAAAAGCCGCTGGTGTGACGCGCGGTGCAATCTATTGGCATTTCAAAAACAAATCGGATTTATTCAGTGAAATCTGGGAGCTAGCAAAACCTAACATTGATGAGTTAGAGACTGAGTATCAGGCAAAATTCCCTGACGATCCACTATCAGTATTAAGAGAAATTTTAATTTACGTTCTTGAAACTACCGTGACAGAAGAACGCCGACGTTTATTGATGGAGATTATATTCCACAAATGCGAATTTGTCGGGGAAATAGCATCAGTTCAGTTAGTCGAACGTAGCCTGTGTCTGGAAAACTATGACCGTATAGAAAAAACGTTACGCCACTGTATGGATGTCAACATGTTGCCGGAAAACCTGAACACACGTCGTGTAGCGGTGTTAATGCGTAGCTATATTTCCGGGATCATGGAGAACTGGTTATTTGCTCCCGAATCGTTTGATCTGAAGAATGAGGCTCGCCAGTACGTGGCGGTGCTGCTGGAGATGTGTCTGCTTTGTCCAAGCTTGCGCCTGCAGGCAGGAGAGACAAGCTAGTTTGCCATTCTGCACCAGGAATTCTCCTGGTCGTTTTGCCTGCTGCTATTCTGCTGGTCACAGCCGTGATATTCTTGCCGCTTGACTATTTCCGGTCACTTTCCCGGTTCAGAAACATTCATTCTCATGACTATGTTGCAGCTCTATAAACGTTCACAGCATGTAATTGCTATTAGCATACTTTTCTTCATTCTATTGTTATCCTGCCAGTCATCTGCATTTGCGCGGGCGCAACAGAGTGGTGAACTGCCGACGAAAGCAGATATTCAGAGCCAACTGGACGCACTGAGTAAACAAAAAGATCTCTCCGCGCAGGATAAGCTGGTCCAACAGGATCTCATCGATACTATCGCCACGCTGGATAAAATCGATCGCGTGAAAGATGAGACCGTACAGCTTCGCCAGAAAGTGGCCCAGGCGCCGGAGAAAATGCGTCAGGCGACGGATGCGCTAAATTCGCTCAGCGATGTCGACAATGACGACGAAACGCGAAAAACGCTGAGCACGCTTTCCTTACGACAGCTTGAGTCACGCGTCGCGCAGGTGCTTGATGACCTGCAAAGCTCGCAAAACGATCTTGCTGCCTACAACAGCCAACTGGTGTCGCTCCAGACCCAGCCAGAGCGCGTACAAAATGCGATGTACACTGCGTCGCAGCAGATGCAGCAAATCCGCAACCGACTTGATGGCACTAATGTAGGCGAAGGTGCTTTACGCCCCAGCCAGCAGGTACTGTTACAGGCGCAGCAGGCGCTGCTGAATGCGCAGATCGACCAACAGCGAAAGAGCCTCGAAGGTAATACGATTTTGCAGGATACCTTGCAAAAACAACGTGATTACGTGACGGCGAACAGTAACCGCCTTGAGCATCAGCTCCAGCTCCTGCAGGAAGCGGTGAACAGCAAGCGACTGACGTTAACCGAAAAAACGGCGCAGGAAGCAGTCACGCCGGATGAAGCCGAGCGTATTCAGTCCAATCCGTTAGTGAAGCAGGAGCTTGATGTTAACCATCAGCTCAGCCAGCGTCTGATTGCAGCTACCGAAAACGGCAACAGCCTGATGCAGCAAAATATCAAAGTCAAAAACTGGCTTGACCGCGCGCTGCAATCCGAACGCAACATTAAAGAACAGATCGCCGTTCTGAAAGGCAGTCTGCTGCTGTCGCGTATTCTGTATCAGCAACAACAAACGCTGCCGTCGGCGGATGAACTTGCCGATATGACCAACCGGATCGCCGACTTGCGTCTGGAGCAGTTCGAGGTCAACCAGCAGCGCGACGCGCTGTTCCAGAATGATGCGTTTGTCGCCAAACTGGAAGAAGGGCACAGCAACGAAGTTAACGGCGAAGTCCATGATGCCTTACTGCAGGTTGTGGATATGCGTCGTGAACTGTTGGATCAGCTCAATAAGCAACTGGGCAACCAGCTGATGATGGCGATTAATCTGCAAATTAACCAGCAGCAGTTAATGAGCGTGTCGAAAAACCTGAAAGGGATCCTCACGCAGCAGATTTTCTGGGTTAACAGTAACCGTCCGATGGACTGGGACTGGATCAAAGCTTTCCCGCAAACGCTTAAAGACCAGTTTAAGTCGATGAAAATCACGGTGAACTGGGAAAAAGCGTGGCCTGCAGTATTTATTGCGTTCCTGGCGGGATTGCCGCTGCTGCTCATTGCCGGGTTAATCCGCTGGCGTCTGAAATGGTTGAAAGAGTATCAGGCGAAATTAGCCGCTGCGGTGGGTAACCTGCGTAATGACAGTCAGCTCAACACGCCAAAAGCGATTCTGATCGATCTCATCAGAGCCTTGCCGGCGTGCCTGATTATCCTCGCGGTAGGTCTGATTCTGCTTACCATGCAGTTGAATATCAGCGACCTGCTGTGGGCGTTCAGTAAGAAGATGACAGTCTTCTGGCTGGTGTTTGGTCTGTGCTGGAAGGTGCTGGAAAAAGATGGCGTGGCAATTCGTCATTTTGGTATGCCAGCAAAACAAACTAGCCATTGGCGCCGCCAAATCGTGCGTATTAGCCTGGCGCTGTTGCCGCTTAATTTTTGGTCGGTCATTGCTGAACTGTCACCGCTCAATCTGATGGACGATGTGCTGGGTCAGGTGGTGATTTTCCTCAACCTGCTGCTGATCGCCTTCCTGGTATGGCCAATGTGCCGCGAAAGCTGGCGTGATAAAGAGTCGCATGGTCTGCGTCTGGTGACGATTACCGTGCTGTCTATTATCCCGATAGCATTAATGGTGCTGACGGCGACCGGCTATTTCTACACCACGCTGCGCCTGGCGGGACGCTGGATTGAAACGGTTTATCTGGTCATTCTCTGGAACCTGCTGTACCAGACCGTGCTGCGTGGGTTGAGCGTCGCGGCACGTCGTATCGCCTGGCGTCGCGCGCTGGCACGTCGTCAGAACTTGGTGAAAGAAGGAGCGGAAGGTGCCGAACCGCAGGAAGAACCGACCATCGCGCTTGAGCAGGTTAACCAGCAAACGCTGCGTATAACTATGCTGGTGATGGTTGCCCTGTTTGGTGTCTTGTTCTGGGCCATTTGGTCTGATTTGATCACCGTGTTCAGCTATCTCGACAGCATTACGCTCTGGCATTACAACGGTACCGAAGCGGGTGCGGCAGTGGTGAAAGACGTCACCATGGGTAGCCTGCTGTTTGCGATTATTGCCTCAATGGTCGCGTGGGCGCTGATCCGTAACTTACCCGGCCTGTTGGAAGTGCTGGTGCTCTCGCGACTGAAGATGCGTCAGGGCGCTTCGTATGCGATCACCACGATCCTTAACTACGCGATCATCGCCATCGGCGCGATGACGGTCTTCGGATCGCTCGGTGTTTCGTGGGATAAGCTACAGTGGCTGGCAGCAGCCCTGTCGGTTGGTCTTGGTTTTGGTTTGCAGGAAATCTTCGGTAACTTTGTTTCGGGCCTGATTATTCTGTTTGAACGCCCGGTCCGCATCGGCGATACCGTGACTATCGGTACGTTTTCAGGAACAGTCAGCAAGATCCGTATCCGTGCCACCACCATTACCGACTTCGATCGCAAAGAGGTGATCATCCCGAACAAAGCCTTTGTGACGGAGCGTTTGATCAACTGGTCGCTTTCCGATACCACCACGCGTCTGGTGATCCGCATCGGCGTGGCCTACGGTTCGGATCTGGACAAAGTGAAGAAAGTGCTGTTGCAGGCGGCGATGGAACACCCGAAAGTGATGCACGATCCGGAGCCTGCGGTGTTCTTTACCGCCTTCGGCGCCAGCACGCTGGATCATGAGCTGCGTTTATACGTGCGTGAACTGCGCGATCGTAGCCACACGGTTGATGAACTGAACCGTGCGGTCGATCGTTTGTGCCGTGAAAACGACATTGATATCGCCTTTAACCAGCTCGAAGTGCACCTGCACAACGCGAAGGGCGACACCGTGACCGAGGTTAAGCGTGACATCATTAAAGGTGATGATCCGACGCCTTCGGTAGGTTAATAGAAAAGCTCATCAGGCCTGCGAGCTTCGATTCATTCGTAGGCCTGATAAGTGCAACGCTATCAGGCATTTCAGCTATAGCGCGTTTTTTGAAGAAGAGAGCTGTTTCTTTTCGTAATCCCGTTTAACAATCTCCAGCGCCTTCAGTACGGTTTCAGGTGCAACCTGATTTTCCTCAAGTAAAACAATCAAATCGACGGCCAGTTTGACCTCGTCCGGGGCGTTCTCTAATGACATAAATTCTCCGGGGATTAACGGGTTAAACGCGCCAGCACGTTTTCTATTCTTGCCAGAGCATGACGGCAGCGCGCCAGTCGCGCCTCGAATGCTTCTACTTCACGATGCAGTTTTTGCTGTTCTGCAAAGCCGGTAGCCTGAGCCAGACGCTCTTTGCGTTCACGCGTCATTTCAACCAGACGGCGTTCAAACTCCTGATGTTGGACCCGCTTACGCTGCCAGCGCGCCAGACCTGGAGATGCACTGTCCCACTCGCGTAGCGACCAACTGGCAGTTTCACGTGAAATCGCCTCTAACTGTGAGGCAAGGTGTTCCGCAAGCCAGGTGATTTGTGGTAGTTGTTGCTGCTCAACGGCGCGACGTAGGGCAGTAAGATTATCGTCAGCTTCATCCAGGCAGGCCTGCAGCAATGTGCTGCGCGTGTGAAACAGATGCCTGTCAAAGCGGGCGCTAAGCGTTGTGTGGTGCGCCAGCGGAGCACAACGCTGTCGCAGGCGGTTAAGCTGGTTTTCGAGCGTCTGTAACAGCATGGCGGTTTTCACAACAACACTCCGATGAAAATGAGAACTGTTATGCTAAAGTAGCGATTCTCTGTGTTAAGTACTGATATTATGCAACGCATTATTCTAATCATCATTGGCTGGATAGCGGTAGTGCTAGGTACGCTGGGCGTAGTATTGCCTCTGTTGCCGACGACGCCGTTTATACTGCTGGCCGCCTGGTGTTTTGCCCGCTCATCGCCGCGTTTTTACGACTGGTTGCTTTACCGTTCGTGGTTCGGCGGGTATCTGCGTCACTGGCAAAAGCACCGCGCGATGCCGCCGGGAGCAAAACCGCGCGCTATTTTGTTGATCCTGGTGACGTTTGCTATTTCCCTCTGGCTGGTCAATATGATGTGGGTACGCGGCCTGCTGCTGGTTATTCTCGCCTGTTTACTGATTTTTATGTGGCGGATCCCGGTGATTGATGAAAAACAACAAAAGCAGTAAAGCGCAATAATCGCTGTTGCAATTGTCTCTCGCAGCCAGTAAATTCGACCGTTTTCGAGCACAGGCGCAGATGGTCAAAGGTTAACCAAGTGTAACCTTGGCCCTAATATAGACACAAAATCATTCAAGATACGTCGAGGATGAAGTGTATAGTGCGCCGTGAAGTAATACTGTATTAATCAGGCACAAACTTATGACCGCGACTGCACAGCAGCTTGAGTTTCTCAAAAATAGCATCAAAAGCATCCACGACTACCCAAAACCGGGCATTCTTTTCCGTGATGTCACCAGTTTACTGGAAGATCCGAAAGCCTACGCCCTCAGCATTGAATTGCTGGTTGAGCGCTACAAAAATGCGGGGATCACTAAAGTGGTTGGCACCGAAGCGCGTGGCTTCCTGTTTGGCGCGCCGGTAGCGTTGGGGCTGGGTGTCGGCTTTGTTCCGGTACGCAAACCGCGTAAGCTTCCGCGTGAAGTTATTGCTGAGACCTATGAGCTGGAGTACGGCACCGATCAGCTGGAAATCCACGTTGATGCCATCAAACCGGGTGATAAAGTCCTGGTTGTGGACGATCTTCTGGCAACTGGCGGCACGATTGAAGCGACCGTGAAGCTGATCCGCCGTCTGGGTGGCGAAGTGACCGATGCTGCCTTTATCATTAACTTGTTTGATCTGGGCGGCGAGCAGCGTCTGGAAAAGCAGGGGCTGACCTGTTATAGCCTGGTTCCATTCCCGGGCCACTAAGTCGGGCTATCTTATCCCGGTTGAAGTAATACCGAGACACACAACCTCGCCGTTGCTGCGAGGTTGTGTTAGCATTACCCTCCTGTGAATCCACCCTCCAGCCTTTCAGAGCCTGCCAATGAGTTATCAGGTCTTAGCCCGAAAATGGCGCCCACAAACCTTTGCTGACGTCGTCGGCCAGGAACATGTGCTGACGGCACTGGCGAACGGCTTGTCGTTAGGGCGTATTCATCATGCTTATTTGTTTTCCGGCACCCGTGGCGTCGGTAAAACCTCTATCGCCCGCTTGCTGGCGAAGGGATTAAACTGTGAAACTGGCATCACCGCTACGCCGTGCGGCGTGTGCGATAACTGCCGGGAAATTGAGCAGGGGCGTTTTGTCGATTTGATTGAAATCGATGCCGCCTCACGCACTAAAGTTGAAGATACTCGCGATCTGCTGGATAACGTTCAGTATGCGCCCGCGCGCGGGCGCTTTAAGGTCTATTTGATCGACGAAGTGCACATGCTGTCGCGCCACAGTTTTAACGCCTTGCTGAAAACGCTCGAAGAGCCGCCCGCGCACGTCAAATTCCTGCTGGCGACCACCGATCCGCAGAAGCTGCCGGTGACCATCCTGTCGCGCTGTCTGCAATTCCATCTTAAAGCGCTGGATGTCGAACAGATTCGCCATCAGCTTGAGCATATTCTCAAAGAAGAGCATATCGCCCATGAACCGCGTGCGCTGCAACTGCTGGCTCGTGCCGCGGACGGCAGCCTGCGCGATGCGCTAAGCCTGACCGATCAGGCGATTGCCAGCGGCGATGGTCAGGTCTCGACCGACGCGGTCAGCACCATGCTCGGCACGCTGGACGACGACCAGGCGCTCTCGCTTGTTGAAGCGGTTGTGGCTGCGGACGGCGAACGCGTGATGACGCTGGTGAACGACGCCGCCGCGCGTGGTATCGAATGGGAAGCGCTGCTGGTTGAGATGTCGGCTTTGCTGCATCGTATTGCCATGGTTCAGCTTTCACCTGCTGCGCTCGGTAGCGATATGGCCGCCATTGAACAGCGTATGCGTGAACTGGCGCGAATTGTACCGCCTACCGATGTGCAGCTTTACTACCAGACCCTGTTAATCGGGCGCAAAGAACTGCCGTATGCGCCGGACAGGCGAATGGGCGTCGAAATGACGCTGCTGCGTGCGCTGGCTTTTCATCCGCGCATGCCACTCCCGGAACCTGAAGTCCCGCGCCAGTCGTTTGCCCCGGTCGCACCCACAGCGGTGATGACCCCGACGCAGGTGCCACAGCAGCAACCTGCGCCAGCGCAACAGCAACAGAATGTGCCGCTTTCCGATGCCACCAGTCAGGTGCTGGCGGCGCGCAGTCAACTGCAACGTGCTCAGGGAGCAACCAAAGCAAAAAAGAGTGAACCGGCAGCCGCTTCCCGCGCGCGGCCGGTGAATAATGCTGCGCTGGAAAGACTGGCTTCGGTGTCGGAACGTGTTCAGGCGCGTCCGGCAGTCTCTGCGCTGGAAAAAGCACCGGCGAAGAAAGAAGCGTATCGCTGGAAAGCGACCAATCCTGTTGCAGAAGTCAAAGAAGTCGTCGCCACGCCGAAAGCGCTGAAAAAAGCGCTTGAGCATGAAAAAACGCCAGAACTGGCGGCAAAGCTTGCGGCTGAAGCCATTGAACGCGACCCGTGGGCCGCCCAGGTGAGCCAGCTCTCGCTGCCTAAACTGGTAGAGCAGGTGGCGCTTAATGCCTGGAAAGAAGAGAATGGCAACGTGGTTTGCCTGCACCTGCGTTCCACGCAGCGACACCTTAATTCCAGCGGCGCGCAGCAAAAACTGGCCGAAGCACTGAGTTCCTTAACGGGGTCAACGGTTGAATTGACCATCGTTGAAGATGATAATCCTGCGGTGCGTACGCCGCTGGAGTGGCGTCAGGCCATTTATGAAGAGAAGCTCGCGCAGGCGCGTGAGTCGATTATTGCGGATAATAACATCCAGACGCTGCGTCGTTTTTTCGATGCGGAGCTGGACGAAGAGAGTATTCGCCCCATTTGATCGTCAGCCTAATGGTTTGACGGTCGTCATCCCTTAACGTGATTGAGAGAGAAGCCTATGTTTGGTAAAGGCGGTCTGGGTAACCTGATGAAACAGGCCCAGCAGATGCAAGAAAAAATGCAGCAGATGCAGGAAGAAGTCGCCAAGCTGGAAGTGACCGGCGAATCTGGCGCGGGTCTGGTAAAAGTGACCATCAACGGCGCGCATAACTGCCGTCGCGTGGAGATCGATCCAAGCCTGCTGGAAGACGACAAAGAGATGCTGGAAGACCTGGTTGCTGCGGCATTCAACGACGCGGCGCGTCGCATTGAAGAGACGCAGAAAGAGAAGATGGCCTCTGTTTCTTCCGGAATGCAGCTGCCGCCTGGCTTTAAGATGCCGTTCTGATGCAAACCAGCCCGCTGTTAACTCAGCTTATGGAAGCACTGCGCTGTCTGCCGGGCGTTGGCCCGAAGTCGGCGCAGCGCATGGCGTTCACGCTGCTTCAGCGCGATCGCAGCGGCGGGATGCGTCTGGCGCAGGCGTTAACGAAGGCGATGTCGGAAATCGGCCACTGTGCCGATTGCCGCACCTTCACAGAGCAAGACGTCTGCAACATCTGTTCGAACCCGCGTCGCCAGGAAAACGGTCAGATTTGCGTGGTGGAGAGTCCGGCGGACATCTACGCCATTGAGCAAACCGGGCAATTTTCCGGACGTTACTTCGTGCTGATGGGACACCTGTCGCCGCTGGACGGTATTGGTCCTGATGATATCGGGCTGGATCGTCTTGAACAGCGACTGGCGTCTGAGCAAATCAACGAACTGATTCTGGCGACCAATCCCACGGTCGAAGGAGAGGCGACCGCCAACTATATTGCTGAGCTTTGCATGCAATATGGCGTTGAAGCCAGCCGTATCGCCCATGGCGTTCCGGTAGGCGGCGAGCTGGAAATGGTCGATGGCACCACGCTGTCGCACTCTCTGGCAGGACGACACAAGATTAAATTCTGAACAAACGGAGGCCGCGACGGCGGCTTCCGCTTGAAATCCTTCCCGCTTGTCCCCATTTCACCCTCAACGTGTTTTTACCATTGAATATGGCATTGTTGAGGTAGATCTACATGAAAGGACAAGAAACTCGTGGTTTTCAGTCAGAAGTAAAACAGCTTCTGCACCTGATGATCCATTCTCTGTATTCCAATAAAGAAATCTTCCTGCGTGAGCTTATCTCTAACGCCTCGGATGCGGCAGACAAGCTGCGTTTCCGCGCACTGTCTAACCCGGACCTGTATGAAGGTGACGGTGAGCTGCGTGTGCGTGTTTCCTTCGATAAAGATAAGCGTACGTTGACTATTGCCGATAACGGCGTGGGGATGAACCGTGATGACGTTATCGATCATCTGGGGACCATTGCGAAATCCGGCACCAAATCTTTCCTCGAATCCATGGGCTCCGATCAGGCGAAAGACAGCCAGTTGATCGGTCAGTTTGGGGTTGGTTTCTACTCTGCCTTCATCGTGGCGGACAAAGTCACCGTGCGTACCCGTGCTGCGGGTGATAAACCGGAAAACGGCGTGTTCTGGGAATCTGCGGGCGAAGGCGAGTACACCGTTGCTGATATTACCAAAGAAGACCGTGGTACCGAAATCACTCTGCATCTGCGTGAAGGCGAAGACGAGTTCCTCGATGACTGGCGCGTACGTTCCATCATCAGCAAATATTCCGACCATATCGCGCTGCCGGTAGAGATCGAAAAATCCGAAGAGAAAGACGGCGAGACCGTGGTTTCCTGGGAAAAAATCAACAAGGCGCAGGCGCTGTGGACCCGTAACAAGTCGGAAATCAAAGACGACGAGTACAACGAATTCTACAAGCACATCGCCCACGACTTCACTGACCCGCTGACCTGGAGCCACAACCGTGTGGAAGGTAAGCAGGAGTACACCAGCCTGCTGTATATCCCGTCGCAGGCGCCGTGGGATATGTGGAACCGCGATCACAAGCATGGTCTGAAACTGTACGTCCAGCGTGTCTTCATCATGGACGATGCCGAGCAGTTCATGCCGAACTACCTGCGCTTTGTCCGTGGTCTGATAGATTCTAACGATCTGCCGCTGAACGTTTCTCGCGAGATCCTGCAGGACAGCACCGTCACCCGTAACCTGCGCAGCGCGCTGACCAAACGCGTACTGCAGATGCTGGAAAAACTGGCGAAAGACGACGCGGAAAAATACCAGACCTTCTGGAAGCAGTTCGGCCTGGTGCTGAAAGAAGGCCCGGCGGAAGACCACGCCAACCAGGAAACGATCGCTAAACTGATGCGCTTCGCGTCTACGCACACTGACTCCTCCGCGCAAACCGTGTCGCTGGAAGATTACGTGTCGCGAATGAAAGAAGGGCAGGAGAAAATCTACTACATCACTGCAGACAGCTATGCGGCGGCGAAGAGCAGCCCGCACCTGGAACTGCTGCGTAAGAAAGGCATCGAAGTGCTGCTGCTTTCTGACCGCATCGATGAGTGGATGATGAACTACCTGACCGAGTTCGACGGTAAGGCATTCCAGTCCGTTGCTAAAGCTGACGAGTCCATCGACAAGCTGGCGGATGAAGTTGACGAATCGGCAAAAGAAGCGGAAAAAGCGCTGACGCCGTTCGTTGAGCGTGTGAAAACCCTGCTGGGTGACCGCGTGAAAGAAGTGCGTCTGACTCACCGTCTAACCGACACGCCAGCCATCGTTACCACCGATGCGGATGAAATGAGCACCCAGATGGCGAAACTGTTTGCCGCTGCGGGCCAGGCCGTACCGGAAGTGAAATATATCTTTGAACTGAACCCGGACCACGTGCTGGTAAAACGCACGGCGGATACTCAGGACGAAGCACAGTTCAAAGAGTGGGTTGAGCTGCTGCTGGATCAGGCGCTGTTTGCTGAGCGCGGCACGCTGGAAGACCCGAACCAGTTCATTCGTCGTATGAACCAGTTGCTGGTATCCTGATACCTGTAATGTAATGCCGGATGGCGCTAACGCTTATCCGGCCTACAACATCTTTTTGATCGTAGGCCGGATAAGGTGTTTACACCGCCATCCGGCAATTTCTTTCCTTATTTTCAATTTTCCCGCCATTAACCGTTTCAGCGTAGACTACCTTCCTTGAGCCAATTGCGTGATGGTGGTATCGTTTAGCGCTTTTTAAAAAATATCGACAACCTTTAAGGGGATTTTCGTAATGCGTATCATTCTGCTTGGCGCTCCGGGCGCGGGTAAAGGAACTCAGGCTCAGTTCATCATGGAGAAGTATGGTATTCCGCAAATCTCCACCGGTGATATGCTGCGTGCCGCCGTGAAATCTGGCTCCGAGCTGGGCAAACAAGCGAAAGACATCATGGACGCCGGTAAGCTGGTGACTGATGAGCTGGTGATCGCGCTGGTAAAAGAGCGTATTGCTCAGGAAGACTGCCGTAATGGTTTCCTGCTTGATGGCTTCCCGCGCACTATTCCGCAGGCAGACGCCATGAAAGAAGCGGGCATCAACGTGGACTACGTTCTGGAGTTTGACGTACCTGACGAACTGATCGTTGACCGTATCGTGGGTCGTCGCGTACACGCTGCTTCTGGCCGCGTTTACCACATCAAATTCAACCCGCCTAAGGTTGAAGGCAAAGACGACGTGACCGGCGAAGAGCTGACCACCCGTAAAGACGATCAGGAAGAGACCGTACGCAAGCGCCTGGTGGAATACCATCAGATGACCGCTCCGCTGATCGGCTACTACTCTAAAGAAGCGCAGGCGGGTAACACCAAATACGCGAAAGTTGACGGCACTCAGGCCGTGGCTGACGTGCGCGCAGCGCTGGAAAAAATCCTCGGCTAATTTTTTCGCGTAATAAACCTCTTATCAGGTCTACCAATATCTCGTAGGCCTGATAAGCGCAGCGCCATCAGGCAAATTCTCGTCTTACCTCTCACAGCAATTAGTTCTTCTTTATCGCTTTTCCGCTACAATTATCAACAATTTGAATCGATAAGAGGCGGTAATGCGTCAGACGAAAACCGGTATCCTGCTGGCAAACCTCGGCACTCCCGATGCCCCAACCCCCGAAGCCGTTAAGCGCTACCTGCGCCAGTTTTTAAGCGATCCACGCGTAGTCGATACGTCCCCTGCGCTGTGGTGGCCGCTGCTGCGTGGTGTGATTTTGCCGCTGCGAGCGCCGCGTGTGGCAAAGCTGTACCAGTCAATCTGGATGGAAGACGGTTCCCCACTGATGGTCTACAGCAAGGCGCAACAGCAGGCGCTGGCACAACGTCTGCCTGATACCCCTGTCGCGCTGGGGATGAGCTACGGTTCGCCATCGCTCGAAAGCGCGGTCGATGAACTGTTGGCAAGCGGAGTGGAACACATGGTGGTGTTACCGCTGTACCCGCAATATTCCTGTTCGACGGTTGCAGCAGTCTGGGACGAGCTGGCGCGCATCTTAGCGCGTAAACGCGGTATTCCCGGCGTCTCTTTTATTCGTGATTACGCCGATGACAGCAGCTACATTGATGCGCTGGCCAAGAGTGCCCGGGATTCATTCGCTCAACATGGCGAACCTGATTTACTGCTGCTCTCCTACCACGGTATTCCGCAGCGCTACGCCGATGAAGGCGATGACTACCCGCAGCGCTGTCGCGATACGACGCGTGAGCTGGTTTCAGCGCTTGGTCTGCCGCCGGAAAAAGTCATGATGACCTTCCAGTCTCGCTTTGGCCGCGAACCGTGGCTGACGCCGTATACCGATGAAACGCTAAAAATGCTGGCGGAGAAAGGAACTCGGCATATCCAGGTTATGTGTCCGGGCTTCGCGGCTGATTGTCTCGAAACGCTGGAAGAGATAGCGGTGCAAAACCGGGAAATTTTCCTTGAGGCTGGCGGTAAGCAATATGAGTATATTCCGGCGTTGAATGCCACACCGGAACATATCGAAATGATGGTTAAACTGACCGCCGCCTACCGCTAAAGCTGTTGCTTAAAGAAACGCGCGCCGTCCTGCAGAGCTTCATCGGCGGTTTTCATCACCCGCGAATAGTGCAGGAAGGCGTGCAGCGTACCGGGATACATTTTGTACTGGCAGGGCTGCTGATGCGCCTGTAACGTCTGGAATAATAAGCGGCTATCGTCAATCAGTGGATCGAACTCCGCACCGGCGATAAAACACGGCGGTACGTCGCGCGTCAGATCGTTATTAAACAGGCAATAGTACGGTGACTCGCGATCGTCAGCGCTACGTAGGTACGCGTTTTCATACATCTGCAAGTCCTCGCGGGTTAACCCATCCCACGCTCCGCCCATCAGCCGTCGGCTCAGTGAATCCTGCAGCCCGTAAAGCCCATACCACAACAGCACGCCAGCCACCTTGCCGCAGGCAATGCGTTTATCCCGCAGCCACAGCGCGCTGGCAAGCGCCAGCATGGCTCCGGCGGAATCGTCCGCAAAACCAATCGTATTGATATTGAGGGAATAGTCGCCAGCATGTTGATGATAGTACTGGCAAACGGCGACGATCTCTTCGATGGCTTGTGGGTAGCGCGCTTCCGGCGACAGCGAATAGTCGATGCCAATAACTGTGCACTGGGTGTAGTGCGCCAGTAAACGCATAATCCGGTCATGGGTATCCAGATTACCGAGAATAAAACCGCCGCCGTGCAGGTAATACAGCGTGGCCTGGCTTTGGGGCTGCGGAGCGTAGATGCGTGTGGCAACGGGGCCGCACGCGGTAGAAATCACGCATTCTCGGGTATGCATCTGCGGGGCATCAGCATTCCACAGTCGCCGCTCATGAATGTAGTGTTGGCGCTGGGCCACGAAGTCATCGGCAGCGGGCCACGGCGGCAAATCGTCGCGATGAAAATTCACCACGCTTTTCATTTCATCCGAAATTTTGTCGAGTACGGGGATTTTGTTTTCCGGCTTCATAAAACGCTCCTTGTGAAGGTGAGTTATTGTAGAAATTAATCCCGGATAAACTGCGATCTCACCGTCCGATATTGAAACTCAGCGTCGCATCGCATGCGCTGCAGGGAATGTGCTACCATGCATCGCTCAGTTAACCACCCGTAAAATCGACCATGAAATTTCCCGGTAAACGTAAATCCAAACACTATTTTCCCGTCAGCGCGCGCGATCCGTTGCTGCAACAAATTCAGCCAGAAAATGAAACCAGCGCAGCCTGGGTGGTGGGCATCGACCAGACGTTGGTGGATATTGAAGCCAAAGTGGATGATGACTTTGTAAAACGTTATGGATTAAGCGCCGGGCATTCTCTGGTGATTGCCGATGATGTCGCAGAAGCGCTCTATCAGGAACTGGTGCGTGAAAATTTGATCACCCATCAGTTTGCGGGCGGTACGATCGGTAACACGATGCACAACTACTCCGTGCTGGCGGATGACCGCTCGGTGCTGCTGGGCGTGATGTGCAGCAATATCGAGATTGGCAGCTATGCGTACCGTTATTTATGCAATACCTCCAGCCGTACCGATCTGAACTACCTGCAAGGCGTTAATGGACCGATTGGTCGTTGCTTTACGCTGATTGGTGAATCCGGAGAGCGTACCTTCGCCATTAGCCCTGGGCATATGAATAAGCTACGGGCGGATAGCATCCCTGAATCGGTAATTGCCGGAGCGTCCGCGTTGGTGCTGACGTCCTATCTGGTGCGCTGCGAGCCGGGCGAGCCGATGCCGGAAGCGACCATGAAGGCGATTGAATACGCTAAAAAACACAATGTGCCGGTGGTACTGACGCTGGGCACCAAATTCGTCATTGCCGATAACCCGCAGTGGTGGCAGGCATTCCTCAAAGAGCATGTCTCTATTCTGGCGATGAATGAAGAAGAGGCTGAAGCGCTGACCGGCGAGAACGATCCGCTGCTGGCGTCTGACAAGGCGCTGGATTGGGTGGATCTGGTGCTGTGCACTGCGGGTCCGGCAGGTCTGTATATGGCGGGCTTTACGGAAGAAGAAGTCAAACGTAAAACCCAGCATCCGCTGCTGCCTGGAGCGATTGCCGAATTCAATCAGTACGAATTCAGCCGCGCCATGCGCCATAAAGACTGTACCAATCCGCTGCGCGTGTATTCGCACATTGCACCGTATATGGGCGGGCCTGAAAAGATAATGAATACCAACGGTGCTGGCGACGGCGCGCTGGCGGCATTGCTGCATGATATTACCGCCAACAGCTATCACCGCAGTAACGTGCCTAACTCCAGCAAGCACAAGTTCACCTGGCTGACCTATTCGTCGCTAGCCCAGGTGTGTAAATATGCTAACCGCGTGAGTTACCAGGTGCTGAACCAGCATTCACCGCGCCTGACGCGCGGTTTGCCGGAACGTGAAGACAGTCTCGAAGAGTCGTACTGGGATCGCTGAGTTCTTGCCCGATGGCGCTACGCTTATCGGGCCTACGCGTAACAATATGCAGGCCGGATAAGGCGTTTTACGCCGCCATCCGGCACGTAACATTAACTGGCGGTAGCAACTTCACCGGCAGGCGGTGTTTCAATTAGCTCCAGCATGGTGCGGGCGATTTCACGCTCGCCCATGACGACCTGATTGGCGCCGCGCTCGGTAATATATTCCACCTCATCGTCATAATGTGCGCGGGCGATAATCTCAATCGACGGGCACTTCTCGCGAGCGGAAGCGACAATTTCACCCGCTTCATAGCCATTCGGAATGGTTAGCAACAGCCAGCGTGCGCAATCCAGATGCGCCAGATTCATAATCTCTTCGTTAGCGGCATTTCCTAGCACCGCGCGGATCCCACGCTCGCGCAGTTCATCCACCCGGGTACGTGAGGTTTCGATAACCACCAGCGGGATCCCCGCAGCCATCAATTTCTCACCCAGCAGGCTGCCGACGCGACCAAAGCCAACCAGCAGGGCGTGATTGCAGATATCCACCGGAATTTGCTTCTCTTCTTCGATAGCCTCTTCCAGAGTCTGCTCTTCCAGCGTTTCTGTTTTGGCGAGATATTTTTCTAACACCGCGAACAGCACCGGGTTGAGCATTATGGACAGGATTGCCCCTGCCAGCACCAGATTCTGTCCGGCCTGCGGCAGCAGGTTTAACGCCATTCCCAGACCCGCCAGGATAAAGGCAAATTCACCAATCTGCGCCAGACTGGTGGCAATGGTGAGCGCCGTGCGTTGAGAGTGACCAAACAGGCGCACCAGGAAATAGGCGGCAAGGGATTTACCAAAGATGATAATCGCCAGCGTGCCCAGTACTGCCAACGGCTGCTGGATCAGGACTAACGGATCGAACAGCATTCCGACGGAAACGAAGAACAGCACGGCGAACGCATCGCGCAGCGGCAGGGTGTCATGCGCCGCACGGTGGCTCAGCTCAGATTCATTCAGCACCATACCGGCGAAGAACGCGCCCAGCGCAAAGGAGACATCGAACAGCTCTACTGCGCCGAAGGCGATACCTAAGGCGAGGGCGAGGACTGAGAGGGTAAACAGTTCGCGTGAACCGGTTGCGGCGCTGCGGGCCATAATCCACGGTACCAGGCGACGACCCACCAGCATCATAATCGCGATAAACGCCACCACCTTACCGATGGTAATGCCCATATCGACGGCCAGCGAAGCGAAGCCGACATCTTCTTTTTCCAGCATTCCGGCGACGGCTGGCAGGAGAACCAGCGTCAGCACCATCATAAGATCTTCGACAATCAGCCAGCCAATGGCAATTTGCCCGCGCTGGCTGTCAATGAGCTGTCGTTCTTCAAGCGCACGCAGTAGCACCACGGTGCTGGCGGTTGAAAGACACAGACCAAACACGATCCCCACCATCAGCGACCAGCCTAATACAGCTGAAAGCGCCATACCCAGCAGCGTTGCCACTGCTATCTGGGCAATCGCGCCGGGAATGGCGATTGACTTTACCGCCATCAAATCCTTCAGGGAAAAGTGCAGCCCGACGCCGAACATCAGCAGAATAACGCCAAGCTCGGCCAGTTCAGGCGCGAGCTTAGTATCAGCAACAAAACCAGGTGTAAATGGACCGGCCAGAACGCCCGCTAACAGATATCCCACCAGAGGAGAAATACGTAGTTTATTGGCAATCATGCCTAATATAAAAGCGAGCACAAGGCCGCCGACAATGGTGGTGATAAGCGGGGTGGCGTGATGCATTCCGTCTCCTTTGGTTGCTGTGATGATCCTAAAAACCCAAACTACGAGTAATAGTTTATGACAATTTTAATGTTTATGTTTATGAATAATTATTGAATTTTGAAGAAAACGGGATTTTAAGCGTAAAAAAGCACGGATCGGAAAAGTACGGTGATATGTGAGAGGTAAAGGCTGATGGCTACTGTAAGTAATGATGGCCAAAATTTACTTTTGGCCATCAGAAAATCAGGCTTTGTGTCGGTTATCAGGTAAGAATATGGTCAGTATCCCCAGAAGTGGCAGGAAAGCACATATTTTGTAGACCAAATCGATGCTGGTATGGTCGGCTATCAGCCCTAGCACCGCGGCTCCCAAGCCGCCCATGCCGAAGGCAAAACCGAAAAATAACCCAGAAACCATGCCGATACGCCCAGGAAGCAGCTCCTGTGCGTAAACCAGAATGGCAGAAAACGCCGATGCGAGGATAAAACCAATGATCACGGTTAAAATCCCGGTCCATTCCAGCGTTGCGTAGGGTAAAACGAGGGTAAATGGCGCAACGCCGAGGATAGACCCCCAAATAACATATTTTCTGCCAATTTTATCGCCTAATGGTCCGCCAATCACCGTCCCGGCCGCGACGGCAAACAGGAAGGCAAACAGGTGAAACTGGGCGTTTTGTACCGATAATCCGAATTTTTGCATCAGATAAAAGGTGTAATAGCTGCTGATGCTCGCCATATAGAAGTATTTGGAGAAAATCAGTACCAGCAGGATGCTTACAGCCAGCACCACTTTATTACGTGGCAACGGATTAACGATAGCGACCTTCGGCTTTCCTTTACTCATCCGATGCTGCGCGGCATACCAACGGCTGATTTGCGCCAGGACGACAATCGCTAATAGCGCAGCCAGAACAAACCAGGCCACATTACCCTTACCATATGGCGCGATGATGACAGCCGCCAGCAACGGTCCCAGTGAGCTGCCGAAGTTGCCGCCAACCTGGAAAATCGACTGGGCAAGGCCGTGGCGACCGCCGGAGGCCATACGCGCCACGCGGGACGATTCTGGGTGAAATACCGAAGAGCCGGTGCCAACCAGCGCCGCGGCGAGCAGCACCATATGGAAGCTGCCGGCCATGGCCAGCAAAACAAGCCCGCTCAGCGTGAAGCACATTCCTATGGGCAGCGACCATGGCATCGGATATTTGTCCGTCCAGTAACCCACCACCGGTTGCAGCAGCGAAGAAGCTAGCTGGAAGGTTAGGGTGATCATCCCGATCTGCATAAACGTCAGCGAGAACTCTGACTGCAATAGCGGATAAATCGCCAGGATCAGCGACTGAATCATATCGTTTAGCAAATGGGAGAGGCTGATCGCTCCTAAAATGCCAAATGAGGTGCGTGCTTTAGCAACCGACGCTGACGCGCCAGCCACAGGCTGGGTTGGTTCACTTATTGCCATAGAAAGTCACTTCTGTTTGGGTTGCGATTATGAGGGTAATCTAATTTGTTATTATTACCTGACTAACATACCTGCGGAAGGTGTTTGAAGGAAGTCTCATTTCTGAAAACATTTTCGACTATTATTTCATATCATTGTAATTTCAGTCGTTGATTTTGGCTCAGGGAGAGAAATATGAAGTTTTTAAAACGGGGCGTGGCGCTGGCGTTATTAGCCGCATTTACGCTGGCAGGTCAGCCAGCGCAAGCGTACGAAAAAGATAAAACCTACAAAATTACCATTCTGCATACCAACGATCATCACGGTCACTTCTGGCGTAGCGAATATGGGGAATACGGACTGGCGGCGCAAAAAACGCTGGTGGACGGTATTCGTAAAGAGGTGGCTGAGGAAGGGGGCAGCGTACTGCTGCTTTCTGGTGGTGATATTAATACCGGCGTACCGGAGTCCGATCTGCAGGATGCGGAACCTGATTTTCGCGGGATGAACCTGATTGGCTATGATGCGATGGCGGTCGGAAACCACGAGTTTGATAATCCGCTTAGCGTATTGCGCCAGCAGGAAAAATGGTCCAAATTTCCGTTTCTCTCGGCCAACATTTATCAGAAAAGCACCGGCGAGCGTTTATTTAAGCCGTGGGCCATCTTTAAGCGCCAGGATTTAAAAATTGCCGTACTTGGTTTAACCACTGACGATACGGCAAAAATTGGCAACCCTGAGTTCTTTACCGATATCGAATTCCGTAAACCTGCTGATGAAGCCAAACTGGTTATTCAGGAACTGCATATGGGTGAAAAGCCAGACATCATTATCGCGACCACCCATATGGGACATTATGACAACGGCAACCACGGCTCGAACGCCCCTGGCGATGTCGAAATGGCGCGCAGCCTGCCAGCAGGTTCGCTGGCGATGATTGTCGGTGGCCACTCGCAGGATCCGGTGTGTATGGCTGCGGAAAATAAGAAGCAGGTTGATTACGTACCGGGTACGCCGTGTGCGCCAGATAAGCAAAATGGGATCTGGATTGTACAGGCCCACGAGTGGGGGAAATACGTGGGCCGGGCGGACTTTGAGTTCCGTAACGGCGAAATGAAAATGGTTAACTACCAGCTCATTCCCGTTAATCTGAAGAAAAAAGTGACCTGGGACAACGGTAAAAGTGAGCGCGTACTCTACACCCCGGAGATTGTTGAAAATCAGCAAATGCTTTCGCTGCTGACGCCGTTCCAGAATAAAGGTAAAGCGCAGCTCGACGTGAAAATCGGTAGCGTCAATGCGCGCCTCGAAGGCGACCGTAGCAAAGTCCGTTTCGTGCAAACCAATATGGGGCACTTGCTGCTGGCTGCGCAAATGGCGCGAACCAGCGCTGATTTTGGCGTGATGAGCGGCGGCGGTATCCGTGACTCCATCGAAGGCGGCGATATCACCTATAAGAGCGTGCTGAAGGTACAGCCGTTTGGCAACATCGTGGTGTACGCCGATATGAGCGGGAAAGAAGTGATTGATTATCTGACCGCGGTGGCGCAAATGAAGCCGGACTCCGGAGCCTACCCGCAGTTTGCCAACGTCAGCTTTGTAGCGAAAGACGGCAAACTTAACGATTTGAAAATCAAAGGCGAACCTGTTGACCCAGCCAAAACCTATCGTATGGCAACGCTGAGCTTCAACGCCACCGGCGGTGATGGCTATCCGCGCATTGATAACAAACCAGGCTATGTGAATACCGGGTTTATTGATGCGGAAGTGCTGAAAGAGTACGTACAGAAGAACTCACCGCTGGATGCCAGTGCGTATGAGCCGAAGGGTGAGGTGAGCTGGCAGTAACAGGGAGGAGTGCCGGATGGCGGTGCTGGCACCTTATCCGGCCTACAGGTCAGTGCGATTTGTAGGCCTTAAAGCTGCGCGCCATCAGGCATTCATTCTATAACCGCTTAATCCCGGCGGGCGATATCGGCGAATTTCGCATCCAGAATTTTCGCCAGATCGCTCGCTGCCAGTTCGATATCCAGCCCACGTTTGCCGCCGGAAACATAAATGGTGTCAAACGTTTGGGCTGGCGCGTCGATAAGCGTCGGCAATCTTTTTTTCTGCCCCAGCGGGCTGATACCGCCTACCAGATAGCCGGTAGTGCGTTGCGCGACCATGGGATCGGCCATATCGACCTTTTTGGCACCCAATGCTTTGGCAACCTTTTTGAGATCCAGTTGACCTGCTACCGGTGTGACGGCGACCGCCAGATGCTTCATGTCGCCATTCACGGCAACCAGCAGCGTTTTGTAAACCTGGTCCGCGTTCAGACCTAACTTTCGCACCACTTCATCACCAAAGTTCGTCTCGGACGGATCGTGATCGTAGGTGTGGATCTGGAAAGAAATTTTGTTTTTTTCGAGTAATTTAACGGCGGGTGTCATAGCAATTTTCCTGGCCCAGACAAAATACGACTCAAGCATACGCCTGATGTCTGTCTAAAAAATAGTACCATCTTGCGCAATAGTATTGGCAGGATGATGACTTTGAGCGACAATCGAACTACACCGACGCTTTAAGCGCCGGGATCATAATAATGATGAAATTCCTCTTTGACGGGCCAATAGAGATATTGGCCATTTTTTTTACCGTAACATCTCCGGCAAATTTCCTTCTCCGTATAAATGCAGCGCGCCAACGGCCACGACGTAGTGACCAGCAGGCATCGCTCTGAGCCGATCGCGCCAGGCTGTGTTGCGTTGATGCATCAATACGTCATACAACGACTGGCTAAAGGTATTGGGAAGCGTCAGTTCGCTATTGCGCGGCGGCGTTTCAAGCCACCAGCCCATCATCTGCTGTAGCAGTCTGGCATTGGTATGCCAATGCGTCAGAGTATCGTCCAACAGGGCCAGTCCGTTATCAGGCAACTGACATAACAGCTCGATTTGACTGGATGCGCCTTCCAGTTCAATTATCGGTTTATGCGCCTGCTTAGCCGCATTCAACAGTTGATAATCAATCCCGTATTCCGCCCGCAGCCCTAGCTGCTGTGCCTGCGTTGCCTGTAATACCATGGCAATTTGCCATAACGGCTGAGTGGAGAGCAGGGAAGGAGAAATGCCCAGTTCATCGGTGACCTTATGCAGATTATCTAACTGCTCCGGGCTGATGCGCTCTTCGAGTGCGGCAAAGGTCGGCAGGTCGGCAAACGGCGTGTCGTCACCGGAAACATCCGCTTCGACAATCAGCGCATCGGCATGCTTGAGTTTTTTGAGTAATTTGGCAGGCAGAGGCGCCATATCGCGGCTGCCCATGTGAATGCTGCCAATCAGATGAAAATGGCGGTTGCCGGGCAAAGAGATGTCGATGGCAGGCCAGGTATAGTGGTTGCCGCGCAGTGCAGACCATAATGTTTTTACCCGGTATAACAAATCCATACGACCTCCCTAAGTGGAGAACCATGCTAGCGCGTGGCCGGAAAAGTCGCAATGTGTGAATTGCCGGATGGCGCAGTTGATAGCGCCATCCGGCAAAGGGTTACTCTTTAGGTTTGAAGCGCAGCAGTCGGTTCGCGTTGCTCACCACGGTAATGGAAGAAAGCGCCATCGCCGCCCCGGCGACTACCGGGTTGAGCAGCGTGCCGGTGAACGGCCACAGGATCCCAGCGGCAACCGGGATGCCGATGCTGTTGTAGATAAACGCGCCGAGCAGGTTCTGTTTCATATTGCGTAGCGTTGCCCGGGAGATAGACAGCGCATCCGCAACGCCCATCAGGCTATGACGCATCAGCGTAATCGCGGCTGTTTCAATCGCCACATCGCTGCCGCCACCCATGGCGATCCCTACATCGGCCTGAGCCAGCGCAGGTGCATCGTTGATACCGTCACCGACCATGGCGACCTGACGCCCCTGGCTCTGCAGACGCTTGATCGCCTCGGCCTTACCGTCCGGCAGAACGCCCGCAATCACCTCGTCAATACCCGCCTCTTTGGCGATGGCGTTGGCGGTCGTTGGGTTGTCGCCGGTCAGCATCACCAGACGATACCCGGCGCGGTGCAGGCGCTGGAGCGCTGCCACGCTGTCGCTACGCAGTGGATCACGAACCGCTAACAGCGCCGCCGCTTTACCATCAATCGCCAACAGGACCGGAGTTGAACCCTGGGAAGCCTGAACGGTGATTTCAGCTTCCATTTCAGTGGTATCAACCTGCTGTTCATTGAGCAGAGCCTGATTTCCCAGCAGCAACGTATGACCTTCGGTCTCGCCGCTGACGCCTAACCCGCGCAGCGTACGGAAACCGTTGACCTGCGGCAGCGAGACATCGCCTGCTTTGTCCAGAATCGCCCTGGCCAGCGGGTGGCTGGAACCCTGTTCAAGGGCTGCAGCCAGACGAATTGCCCGCGCTTCATCGGTGTTGCCAAACGTTTTGATGGCGACAACCTGCGGTTTGCCTTCGGTCAGCGTCCCGGTCTTATCAAAGACGAGAGTATCGAGCGTGCTGGCGCGCTGCAGCGCATCGGCATCACGTACCAGTACCCCAAACTCAGCGGCACGCCCCACGCCGGAAATAATCGACATCGGCGTTGCCAGACCCAGCGCACAAGGGCAGGCGATAATCAGAACGGTGGTGGCAATGACCAGCGTATAGACAATCTGCGGTGCTGGTCCAAAGAAATACCAGATAGCCGCACTGACCAGCGCAATGGCGACCACGACCGGAACGAACACCGAGGAGATACGGTCGGCCAGTTTGCCAATTTCCGGTTTGCTGCTTTGCGCTTGACGCACCATACGAATAATGCGTGACAGCGTGGTGTGGCTGCCAACGGCGCTGGCGCGGAACAGCACGCTGCCGTCCTGTACGACCGTACCGGCGTGGACGCTATCGCCTTCACCTTTTTGCTGCGGAATCGGCTCACCGGTCAGCATCGCTTCATCTAGCCAGGCTTCGCCCTGCGTAATTTCTCCATCGACTGGCACGCGGTCGCCGGTGGTCAGGCGCAACAACATTCCCGCCTGAACGTCTGCCAGCGGCACGTTCTTTTCACCTTCGTCAGTAACGACGCGTGCGGTCGGTGGCGTCAAATCAAGCAGTTTTTCCAGCGCTTTGGACGAGCGCTGGCGAGCCCGCGCTTCTAGCATGTGTCCGAGGTTAATCAGACCAATAATCATGGCGCTGGCTTCATAATAGAGGTGTCGCGCTTCCATCGGGAACCATTGCGGCCAGAGGTTGACGCTCATGGAATAGAGCCATGCCACCCCTGTACCCAGCGCGACCAACGTATCCATAGTCGCGGTGCCGTTCATCAGGCTTTTCCACGCATTGCGGTAAAAGTGACCGCCCGCGAAAACCATCACCGCAAGCGTTGCCAGACCAATCGTCAGCCACAGGCTGCGGTTGTCATCGCTCACCATCATGTTGTCGCCAATCATTCCCCATACCATGACAGGGATACCCAGCAGCAGCGCGACGGCCGCCTGCCAGCGAAAACGTTTCATGGTTGCCACGGCGGTTTCTTGCTGACGCTCGCGGCGCTTAGCATCATCTTCAATGGCTTCTGCGCCGTAACCTGCTTTTTCTACCGCCTGCACTAAATCTGCGGCGGAGGCACTGCCCATTACCAGCGCAGTGCGTTCCGCCAGGTTTACCCGTGCCTGGGTGACACCCGGTACGCTTTGCAATGCATTTTGTACACGGGTCACACAACTGGCGCAGCTCATGCCGTTTAACAGCAACTGTTGGCTGTCATCATCAGCCGTAGCTGCCGGAAGCTCGGAAGGGACCGCTGCCAGTGCTTCCGACGGGATTGATGACTCCGTCAGCGGTTTAGCCTTTGGGTGGCTTAACTCCGCGCCGTAACCGGCTTGTTTGATGGTTTCAATCAGCGCTTCTGCGCTGGCGCTCCCGGTAACATGCGCCTCTGTCACGGAGACATCCGCTTGCTCAACATCCGGACGTTGTTCCAGACTTTCTTTAACGCGTTTTACGCAGTGACCACAGGACAAACCGTCCAGGGTTAGATCGATTGTTTGAGACATAACCAACTCCTTCATTGCAGGTTTAACTGACTGTGATAAAGGTTAAACCTTCCAGCAAGGGGAAGGTCAAGGGTGTTTTTAGAAAAGATGAAAAAAGGGGCGAAGGGGGAAAAAACGGGAACGTCACCTCAGAGCGTTCCCGGTCTGTTATTGATTGAGGACGATAAGCGGCGTTCGATGCTCCGGTTCATTTATGACTGTGAGATCGGCACCGTACAGCGCGTTCAGCGCCCGTTGCTTCAGGACATCCTGCGGATACCCGTTATCAACAATCCTGCCGCGTTCCATCAATACCACGCGGTCGGCATAACGCGCTGCGAGGTTGAGATCGTGCAGGACGCAGCAGACGCTAAACTGCCGTTCACGCACCAGGCGACGCAGCAGACGAAAAAGGTGCTGCTGGTGGTGAATATCCAGGGCGGAGGTAGGTTCATCGAGAAATAACCATTTGGGCCGAGGCACGGGCTCCCAAAGCTGAACCAGCAGGCGCGCCAGCTGTACCCGCTGTTGTTCTCCTCCCGACAGATGCCGGTAATCGCGCGCGGCCAGCGCCTGGCAGTCGCACAACGTCATGATGTGTTCCGTTTCATCGCCCGTATTGCGCGTGCGATACGGATGCCTGCCCATGCGAATAACCTCCTGCACGCTAAACGGGAAGGCCATATGACTGTTCTGGCGCATCACGGCACGGGTTTTTGCCAGCTCGGTGATTGACCATTCGTTCAGCGGCTTGCCGAATAAGCTACAGCGCCCACTGTGAGGTTGCAGATAACCCGTGAGCTGGCGTAGCAGCGTTGATTTCCCGGCGCCATTCGGGCCAAGAATCGCGATAATCTCTCCTTCAGGTAGCGTCAGGGAAACATCGTCGGTCAATCGTCTGCCCTGAATGTGGTAAACCAGATTTTCAGCAACGATCATGACACCCTCCGGCTACGCAGTATTAACCACAGAAAATACGGTCCTCCGATCAGGCTGGTTAACAGACCAACGGGCATTTCGGCAGGCTGCACCAGAGTGCGGGCCAGCGTATCGGCAATCAGGAGTAGACAGGCGCCCGCCAGCGTCGAGCAGGGAATCAACCAGCGATGATCGGCGCCGGTAGTCATTCTGATCAGATGTGGGATCACCAGGCCAATAAAACCAATTACGCCGCTGACGGAAACGGCAGCACCAACCAGTAGCGAGCTGAGCAACAGTAACTGCTGGCGCTTACGTTTGACGTTCACGCCGAGGTAATGCGCCTCTTCATCACCCAATTGCAGCAAATTAAGCGTGCCCGCCATACAGACGGTGACAGCAATGGCTGGAAGAACAAAGGTACTGGCAACCAGCAGCGTTGGCCACTGGGCCTGGCCGAGATTGCCCATCATCCACAGCGTAAGTTGACGTAGCTGTTGCTCATCGCCCACATAGCTCAGTACGCCAATAGCCGAACCGCACAAAGCATTGATAGCGATACCGGCTAACAGCAGTTGCATCATTCCGCCGTGGCTATGACGCTGGCTTATCAGGAAAATAATCGTGCAGACCACCATGCTGCCCGCGACGGCAAAAATCATCTGCTCATACAGCACCAGCACCACGGGAAACGAAAAGGGGATAACTATCGCGATACCGACCATCAGCGCGGAGCCGCTACTGACACCAAGCAGGCCAGGATCGGCCATCGGATTGCGAAAAAGCCCCTGCATTATAACCCCTGCCGTTGCCAGCGCTGCGCCTACCAGAACGGCCAGCAACACACGGGGCAAACGGATGTTCAACCAGATGTCACGGTATTCGTCGTTGAACAGCGCGCTGAAGCTAATGTTCAGCGCCCCCTGGCTGGCTCCGAAGAGCATCAGAGCGACCAACAACAGAGAAAGACCCGTCAGAATGCTGACGGAAGAAAGCGAGTCCTTAAGCACGCAACGCTCCATAACGTCTTTGCGGCGCGAAGTTCCCGCGCCGCGAGGGGTTTACGCGGGTTTCAGTCCTGGCTCAACCAAACTGTAAATCTGGTTATTGAGTGACGGGGCTGTAGCCAGTTCGTGAATGTGCCTTGCAACATCTGCACGCATCACAAAACCATGGCACTCCTCGGCCTGTATCCGTTGCGCCTGACCTGTGGCTGCACCGTTCAGCAAACCGCCGGGGCGGAGAATGGCGTAGTCCAGTTGACTGGTTTGTAGCCAGCTTTCAGCCAACGATTTTTCGCGTACCGCCTGACCAAATGCGGCCCTGGCGCGTGGGGACAAAAAGGGCCAACTGTCGCCACAGCCAAGCGAAGTCACCAGAATCATGCGTTTGATCTCCGCTTTTTCTGCTTCATCAATGACGGTTCTGTGCGCCAGATAATCCTGGGCACCGCCCATGGAGGAGATCACCGTGGCATGTTGACCCGCTGCGCGACAGGCACAGGCGGTGACCTGGCTGTCGCAGGCGTCGCCAATGAAGACCTGCACACCTTTTTCCTGCAACCCGGCAGCGACCTGCGCGTTGCGAACGACGGCAATCACCGGACGTTGTTCCGCCAGTGCGAGTGCCAGTGTTTTCGCGCCGACGCCGCTACCACCTGCACCAAAAATGAGCCATGGAGCCATCAGGCATGTTCCTTTAAGGATGAAGACAGCGCGTGAAAGGCGCTGACCTGGTCGGCCAGTAGCTGACGATGCTCATCCCGACCGAGGAAAATTTTGAACATAGCGCTACCCGCCTGGTTAAAGAAGAGAATGGACGCGGTGTCCATGCCCATAAATTTGCGTTCAATCAGGGCGATATGTGTGCAGTTTTCTGCCTTGATATGACCGGTCATGCCTTTTTTGCCGCGCAGGTTGAAGTAACCGTGGCGGTGGAATCCGGAAGGTAATTCACCGGTGAATTCCAGAATGACATCAGCAGTATGGACCAGGGTGGTGACTTTGCCCCATTCGCTGACGGTTTCCCAGACGGTATCAAATTGATCGCCGGAAACCAGCGTCGGGGAGGGGAGGTTTTTCACCACCTCCAGCAGCGTGGTGTTGTACTGGGCTGCGATAGCTTCCAGCGTACCGTCCGGCTCAGTTTTCAAAAAATCCTGTAAAGAGACATGGCTCATACTTCACTCCTTTTATGGTTGCTCTACCGCAATACGCGGCGTGTTAAGTGTTTGAATCAGTTCATCAAGAGACTGCAAAATATTGCTCGCCCAAAAACGCCCTTCATTAGTCAGGCGTACACAGGTGCTGGCATCTCGCGTCAGTCCTGCGTGATGCCACTGGGTCAGTAGCGGGGCCAGTTTTTGTGCATGAGGTGTCAGTTCATCCAGCGGGACGCGGGCCGTTTCAATACCGGCCTGGAGGGTGTGTCGCCACTGGAAACCACGCTCGGCGGTGCGCATCATCATCATGAGCGGTTTTTTTCCGGCGGCGATGGATTCATGCCATGTGGTCAGATTGCGCTCGACCATCCAGGAATAGCCATTGACTGACCCTCCTGCGCCAGAGCCGAATGCCAGACAGTCTGCGCCCTGTTTAATCAGCAGGTTGTACAGATTGCGTTCCCGTGTGGTGCGCGCCCAGTGGCTGTTGCTGATGCAGCGCCAGCCCGCGCTGTCCATAAAATCGCAGCCCTGAAGATAGAGGTCGCGACGTTCGGCAGGAGAGGGAACCGTTGTGCGCCCGGTTTCAACCGCTTTGCCAAGCGGTGTATTAGGGAGCAGGTTCAGCGCATAAAGATCTACGCCGTCGAGGCCGATGTCGCGGGCAATCGCCAGATCCTCGCTCCACACCTTTGCGTCCTGTCCTGGCAGACCAAACAGCAGATCGCAGACCACGGCGGCTCGATCCCGTTTTACCAACCCCTGCATAAAGGCCATCGCGGTCGGGCCGTCCGAAGTGCGCGCCATTTTCTTGCGGATCCGGCTGTTAAATGACTGAATGCCGATCGAAAATCGATTGGCGCCAGCGTCAAGGCAGGCATCTATTCGCGCATCGTCAAAATTGAGTACCCGCCCCTCAATGGTGATTTCGCAGTCCGGCGCCAGCGGTAGCTTGTCACGTAGTGCGGTGATGATTCTGGCCAGATCCCGTGCCGACAGCGCAGACGGTGTACCGCCGCCAAAATAGACGGCGTGAATCGGGGCCGACTGATGCAATGCGCTATCGGCTTCCATCTCTATTTCGCGTAATAGCGCGTTGGTGTAGCGGGCGCAGTGATCCTCTTCAAAGCGGTTTTGATAAAAACCGCAGAAAGTACAATGTGTTGCACAGAAAGGGATATGCAAGTACACCAACCGTTTCCGCGGTGGGGTTGGCTGGCTGATGACCTCCTGCCAGGTTTGTGACAATAGCTCTTTGGCAACCGGGATCGCCCCACGCCAGGGCATCGTGGCGCGGCGATCCTTAAATGGCTG
The DNA here is from genome assembly GCF_009495675.1 of Citrobacter sp. S39. Taxonomy (NCBI): domain Bacteria; kingdom Pseudomonadati; phylum Pseudomonadota; class Gammaproteobacteria; order Enterobacterales; family Enterobacteriaceae; genus Citrobacter; species Citrobacter sp. S39. Next base: position 4,503,198 of record NZ_CP045555.1, on the reverse strand, counting down.
ACTTCCCTCGAGCGCAAAATGCGCGGTGAGATCCAGCGAGTGTTCAGTTTTCATTGTTCTTTATAAATCCAGTTAGTGAGGCCAGAATTGCTGGTGCAGGGCTTCAACCGCATCGGCGACGCGCGGCCCCATACCCAGAATTAGCGCCTGGTCAACCGCCACAATGCGCTGGTTTTTCCAGGCCGCAGTGTGGGTAATACCGGCAATCGCGCTCAGACGAGCCAGACCGCCATCCACCATTTGCGACGTCACCACGATCACCTCTGGGTTGGCGGCGATCAGCGATTCCGCGCTGTAGCTTTTATACTGCGCATGGGTGGCGACATTTTGTGCGCCTGCAAGGGTCATAATGGCATCGGCTACGCTGCCTTTTCCGGCGACCTGTGGCGCGCTTCCGCCAGCGGAGAGAATGAACATGGCTTTGACCGGCGCGTTTTTCGCTGCCACGTTGTGCTGAACGCGATCCAGACGTTGACGTATGCGATCGATCAACGTCTCACCTTGTTCGCGAATGCGCAGGGTTTGAGCCAGTTCCCGAATGTTGGCGTACATCTGTTCGACGGTGGCCGGTACGCGCGGCAACGTCACGACGTTAACTTTTTGCGCCCGCAACTGATCCAACACGATTTGAGGGCCAGCATCCTGCCAGGTGATAAAGCTGTCCGGATGCAGCGATAAAATGCCCTCGCTGTTTAACTGCTTCCAGTAGCCGATATGCGGGAGTGCGGCAGTTTCGGGTGGATACGAGGTGGTTTCATCAACGCCGACCACCCGGTTGCCGATGCCCATGGCGTATATCAGTTCGCTAAGAGAGCCGCCCGCCACCACCAGGCGGTCGGCGGACTGGGCACTGAAAACGCAGGCGAGGCTCAGTAAGCCAATCAAGAGTTTTTTCATCGTCAGAAATTCCACGCAAAGCCAACGGCGGCATTGAAACCAGCGTCTGGAATAGATTCATGCGCGGTTCTGTAACGCTTGTCGGTCAGGTTGTTGAGCGCGAGGTTGACCTGATACTGATCCTGCGGACCGAACTCGGTGTTGAATGCAAGGTTAAGCGTGGCCCAGCCTGGGTAGTTGATTTCCGTGGTGCCGGTATTATCTTTGGCGCTGGACGCCGCGCGGATAAAGACATCGGACGTCAGGTTAGCGGCGTTCATCAACCAGGTATGTTTCAGGCCGACGCGCCCGGTCAGAGTGGGTTCGCCGGTATCCCAGGTTTTAAGGGTATTGCCTTCGTACTGACGGCGAATGAGATTACCGCTCAGGTAAGGTGAAACTGCCCAGCCGTTGTATTCTGCGGTGAGTTCCATGCCCCAGGTTTTGGCCCGATCGATGTTGTCGTAGTAGTAATAGCCGCCCCGTGAAGAGGTGGTATTACCGCTGCATACGGGTTGACCTGAACAGGCCAGGCTGGCGATATAGTCTTTGGCTTCGGAGTAATAAATGGCGCCGTCAATCAGCCACATATTCCCTTTATACCGTGCACCCAGCTCATAGTTATTCGAGTGTTCCGCCTTCAGGTTTGGATTGCCGTAGGTTACGCTGCCGCCTGCGGACGTCTGCATAAACAGCTGAGTCAGCGTGGGGAAGACATAGCCCTGGGCATATGCAGCCCGAAGTTCAAGATCTTTAAAACCGGAATAGCGTAGGCTGGTTGAGGTCACCAGTTCATCATCGTGAACGGAATTTCCTCCGGTGGATTGCCAGGTGCTGCCGCTGCTTTGCAGGGTTTGCGTATCGTTGCGCTTGAGCTTCGAAGACAGCCAGTACTGGCGTGCGCCTACGGTCCACGTCCAGTCATCGGCAAAGCGCCAGTCGTTTTGCGCGAACAATGAGGTGTTGCTTTGCTCCGCTTCGTTGTATGACAGGGTACGTGTTTGCGTATCGAAGAAGCCGGTAGCTGCGGTCTGGCGCGTACTGCCGTCCGTGTCCTGTTTTATTTTGTCATGCTGATATTGAGTGCCAATCACCAGCTCGTTGTTAGCAGGCAGGGAGAAGTTGCTCTGTAGCGTTACCCCTTGGGTATACTGTTTGTCGTTGGTATTGGTCTGATTGCTGACCGTCAGCGCTTTAATCATCGGGCTGGGGATCACCTGGGTCGTTTTGACCCGGTTTTCAAATTTGCGCTCTATTGTCTGGCTGTATGCATCAACATGGATGTTCTTCAGGTAATCCCCATCGGCCGCGTAGTCGTAGAAAAGACCGATTTTCTCGCGTTCCAGCTTAGGTATTTTGACGCTAAAGTCGTCGAACTGGCCCTCTGGATCGTCAAACCAGGTTTGAGTAGACAGTTTGTAACGATCGAGGGAGAGCCCAATTTTGTGGCGATCGAAGTTGTAACCCAGCCATACGCCCTGGCCGTTATTACGGAAGTTGGTGTTGGGCAATCTTCCGTCAGGCGTATCGCGGTCCCCCTGGTCGGAATAGCTGCCATTGATGCGGTAGTCAAAGTTTCCGATGCTACCCCAGGCCGCTGCCGACTCTTCCCATCCTGCCGTTGCGGAGTTATAAACAGCCTTAACGCTGCCGCCGAGAGGCTTATCACCGCCTTTTTTGGTAATAAAGTTTACGACGCCGCCAATCGCCTGCGAACCGTAGAGGACAGAATAAGGGCCTTTGACCACTTCAATCCGTTCCAGCGCGGATTCGTCAATCAGCAAACCGGCTCCGTAGTTTTGTCCGGCACGTTGGTAACTGACGACCTGGCCGTCGATCAAAATCAGCACCCGCGAAGACGCTTCGCCACGGATACGAATTTGTTTCCGCCCTGCGAGGGCGTTATCGGTGACTTCGACGCCGGGAATATCTTGTAAATCATCAGCAATAGAAACGCTGGTGGAGTTTTGCAGCGTCTGGCGATCGATAACCTGTATGGTTGCTGGGCTATCCCAAAGGCTACTTTCTGTGCGGTTAGCCGTGACGATAACCGTGTCTTCGTCGGACGTAGAAGCGTGTGTTGGAGAGGTAGCTGCAAAAGCGGCGCCGGACATGCATAATGTCAGGGCTGAAAGAATAAATGGCCTTTGGTTATTCCGTGGCAACATAAGAGAACCTTTATTGAATGTAAATGATCATCATTATCATTCGCGTTTATATATAAAATTGTTTCCCTTTGTTCAAGATGAAAGATGTAGAACCAATATATCTTTTGATTTGAGTCAATTTCGTGCAGTCATTAAATGCATAAATGTGATCTAAATCGGATATAACAATGTGAATTAAAAGGATTTGTGCATCGCGGTGAGGGTGGGAAATGTGCAGGGTTCTCGGGTAAATCATCAGGACAATCTGGGCTATAATGGGCTCAGTACCAACAAGATCCGCGGGGGAAATGTGAATATTAGCGATGTTGCGAAAAGAACCGGTTTGACCAGCAAAGCGATACGCTTTTATGAAGAAAAAGGCTTAGTGACGCCGCCGCTGCGTAGCGAAAATGGCTATCGCACATACAACCAACAGCATCTGAATGAACTTACGCTGCTGCGCCAGGCACGCCAGGTGGGTTTTAATCTCGAAGAGTGCGGCGAACTGGTGAATCTGTTTAACGATCCGGCGCGTCATAGCGCAGATGTGAAAAAGCGTACCTTAGAAAAGGTCGCGGACATTGAGCGGCATATCAGCGAGCTGCAGGCCATGCGCTTGCATTTGCTGGCACTGGCGGAGAGTTGCCCTGGCGATGACAGCGCCGAATGCCCGATCATTGATAACCTCTCCGGCTGCTGCCACCATAAAGCGAAGGCTTAACGGCGAGGGGGATTAAGCATAAATACCACCGTGCCGCGGTACCACGGGGATTTCTCAAGCTGCGCTTCAGCCTGCGGGTCCCGGCTACCGTTTTGCACCAGCCCCAGCTTAAACGGAATGCGCAGACGACTGAGTGCGGGCAGATACGCCTGATAATTCGTTACCGTATGACGGCCCTGATAGCTCTGGACCACCAGTTCATCGACCGCCAGCGCATTCAGCGTGGCGACGTCGCCCGTTTTTGCCCAATCCAGCAGTCCAGTCACGCCAAGTGCAAACTCGGCCGGTAACTGTTGGCGTAATTGCTGCAGAAAGCGGGCGTAATCGGCAAGCTGATGGGTCGCCGCGTCAAAATCAACCTGCAGGCCGACTACATGATTCCCGGCGGCCTGCCAGCGTTGCATCAATCTTATGATTCGAGCCGGGATCGCCTCCGGTACGTCGAGCGTGGTAAAGCGCACGGTCAGCCAGATCGAGGGAAAAGACAGGCGGCTGACCGGCAGCCCGAGACGCTGGAAAACCACGTTACCCGAACGAACCAGCACCTCACCCTGATGCAGATAGACCGTTTGTGCGTCTTTCAGCTCATCACTGGCCTTCACGCCGGACCACAGCCAGAAGGCCGGATGCTCACGGGCGGCGACGATATCCGCCGCCTGCGGCTGGCCTGTCAGCAGCGCGGTTACCAGTAGTATTTGAGTTTTTGCGCCCACGGACTTCCCGGATACTGCGTTTTCAGTTGGGTGAACCAGCCTCTACGCTGCAGTTTATCCACTTCCTCACCGCCGCACTCGTTAGAGCCTGACGGCGCATAGCACATGATGGCGCGATACAGCGCGAAGCTCTTGTCTTCAACCTCTGCTTTCGGCGAAGTGATCACCTGCTGATAGTAGCGTTGCCTGTCGAACTGACCGAACGGCTCCTTGCGCGATATTGCTGATTCAAGAACGTCGTTGCCAGCACTGTTTTTCCACAAATCGACGTGGGTTTGCGTGGTGCGGAAGAATTCGCCTAAGCAGTTCAGCGCGTGGGCATCATCCGCTTTTTTGCTCAATACCGTTACCGTTTCATTGAGGCTGCGACAGGTGTAACCGCGCTCGGCAGCGTCGCCGTTCCAGTCGAAAATACTCAGATTAACGTCATCAAACGCGTCGCCAATAACCGGCGGAGTAATGGCGCTGGCCAGTTTTCTGTCATTCAACCAGTCGCCAAAGCGGTTTTCGGTAAGATCGCGTACCAGCAGCGTATGCAGGGCGATGGTACGCTCTTCATTGTTAGGTCCATGGATGGCCTGCTGGCGCAGCAGTTCAGGCGAGGCCTGTGTTTTCAGTATCTGCGAGCGAAAACGCAGGTTGGTTACTGCGCTTTCTGGGGCAAATACCGCCGCCACGTCGCCGCTATAAACCAGCGTTGCGGCGAGCTTAGCCTGTACATACTGCTGCTGTTCGTTGTCCTGGCTGAGTTTTAGCAACTGCAGCCAGAAATCACGCGCCGCGCTCCAGTTCTTCTGGCCCATCAGCGCTTCGCCGTACAGCACTTGTTCGCTGAAGGCGAGGGTATCGTGAACGGCAAGTTTCTGCGCTGGCGTAACTGCCTGAATAATCGCCGCGTAGTTCTCCGTCGCCAGCCACAGATTCAGTTGCAGATCGCGCCATAGCGGTAGTTTTTGGCTCTGCTCAAACACCGGTTTGCTGGCATCGAGCTGCGCCTGGGTCAGCGTGGGTTTACTGTTGTTATCCAGACGCAGCGCGCGCAGTAGTTCGATATAGCTGACAAGCGGCGCATCGGGGAATGCTTCCACCACGGACTGTTCGTAGAACGCCATACCGTAAACATTATCGTATTCGATGACTATTTCTCGCAGTTGCCGAGCGTCAGCCGACTGCTGGAGCGTCTGCTCATACAACCCGGCCAGCTGCGGCCACGCCTGTAAATACCAGTTGATGCGACGCAGCATACCGCGCGCGGAGTCGGCATACAGGCCTTGCGGGAAGCGTTGCAGGTAGGCTTGTGCCTGCGTCTGAGCCTGAGTCGCGTCCTCGCGGTTAATTTTTGCAATATCAAAATCGCCGTACTCGCCTACGCTGTTCTGGCTGCTCTTGTTCAAGGCCGCACGCATCAGCATGTATTGCGCGGTCTCTGCCAGCCACGGGCGCTCACTTTTGGCAAGCTGAGTGAAATCCCGTTCGGCGCTGGCATAATCACCGGCATAGAAACTGGCAGCTGCGGCCAGATAATTTTTATAGGACTGAGCCGGTGAATCAGCCGGGAGGGTGGCAAGTGAAGACTCAATTTGCTCGCGGGTTGCCCCGGATAGCAGCCCCGTACGCGCCTGGGCTAAGGCCTGGCGCTGTTCCGCCGTTAACGTCGAGTCGGCCAGCAGTGCGGCAAAAAATGCGCTGACGCTCTCGGTGTTATTCGAAACATGACGGTTCTCAAGCTCAGCGTCGTTGACGTTTATTTCGTCTGCGCTAATGTTCAGTTCGGCCATCTGTCGGGAGAGTGGGCTGTCTGCGGCGGATGCCGGAGCAGCGGCTGGCTGCGAGGTTGCCTCATCCCATTGCGGGTGATAGGCAAAATAGAAATCCCGGGAGCGGGTGATATCCGCTGGCATTGATTGCACCGGCAGAGCAAATGATTTTTCCTGGCTCAGCAGCCGCAGCAGGTTGTCGCGACTGTCGTTTTCAGGGTTGAAGGTCGGCGTGCCTTTCAGCAGGCAGCTGTCGTCGCTCCATTTGCAGTCTTCCATATCGAAAGAGGCGAATGCCTGCGGGGCGGCGGTCAGTAATGTGCAAAGGGCAAAGGCAAGGGGTGTCTTCCTGACCATAGTCTTATTTCCTGTCTTTTTAGTGTGATACCGCTTTAATAATCAGGGTTATCCCTTCAACGGCAATGACTTCAACCTGCGTTCCGGCGCTCAAATCGTCGCTGGCGCTAACGGGCCATGAGCTATCGCCGACGCGCATGTGTCCGCGACCATTGACTAGGGCGGTTTCCAGAATAAATCGTCGGCCAACCAGCTGCTGTCCGCGCTGGTTAAGATGGCTGTCGGCGGGTTTCTGCTCCTGAACGCGCCTTGCCAGCCATTTCCACCACAGCCACGCCGCCAGCAGGGTGAGGACGGCGAACATTGCCCCCTGCCACGCCCAGTCTAGCGGAACGAGCCAGACGACCAGACCGGTAATCACCGCTGCCACGCCGCTCCACAGCAGATAGCCGTTGCCGCCCAGCATCTCGGCGGCGAGTAGCAAACCGCCGAGGCTGAGCCAGAAGATGTGCGGGTGCACCAGAATCATCGCTATCATGATTTTTTCCGCTCGCTGGCGCTGTCCTTAACCAGTTCGGCGATCCCGGCAATAGAGCCCATCAGGCTGCTGGCATCCAGCGGCATCATCACCACTTTGCTGTTATTCGACGAGCCGATATGCTGCAGCGCTTCGGTGTATTTCTGTGCCACGAAGTAGTTCACTGCCTGAATATCCCCAGCAGCAATGGCTTCAGACACCATCTGCGTTGCGCGAGCTTCGGCTTCTGCTGAACGTTCACGCGCTTCAGCCTGTAAAAACGCGGACTGGCGTTCACCTTCCGCTTTAAGGATCTTCGACTGTTTCTCACCTTCGGCCTTGACGATTTCTGCCTGACGGATCCCTTCGGCCTCAAGAATGTAGGCGCGCTTGGTACGTTCGGCTTTCATCTGCGCGTTCATCGCGTCGATAAGTTCTGCCGGAGGACGCACGTCGCGGATCTCGATACGGGTGATTTTGATGCCCCAGGGATTCGTGGCTTCATCAACAATATGCAGCAGGCGCGTGTTGATGTTGTCGCGTTGGGAGAGCATTTCATCGAGTTCCATCGAACCGAGAACGGTACGAATGTTGGTCATGGTCAGGTTGATAATCGCCAGTTCCAGGTTGCTGACTTCATAGGCGGCTTTCGGCGCGTCGATCACCTGAATAAAGCACACGGCATCAATTGCGACGTTGGCGTTATCTTTGGAGATGACTTCCTGAGAAGGGATATCAAGCACCTGTTCCATCATGTTGATCTTACGACCAATGCGGTCCATGAACGGCACAACAAGGCTTAAACCCGGTTGCAGGGTTTTGGTGTAACGGCCAAAACGCTCTACCGTCCACTGATATCCCTGCGGGACGATTTTGACGCCAGCGCCGACGATCACCAGCGCGACAAAAATAAGAATAGGAATAAAAATGAGCATTGATGAAACCTCCTGTTGTGCTGTCCTTTACTGCCTCATTAATCAAATTATACCCGATTTATCAAGGTGGGCTCCCTTATAATAAATTACAGGCATAGACTGTCTGCACGAAAGATGTAAAAAAGGAATGGGTAATGGAAGAAAGCAGTATTTTGCTTCAGTTAAAAAATGTCGCATGGCAGGCAGGGGAGACGCAGGTTCTCAATAACATCAGTTTTGATCTCCGCGCCGGAGAATTTAAGCTGATAACCGGCCAGTCCGGCTGTGGGAAAAGTACGTTACTCAAGATTGTGGCGTCATTAATGAGTCCGACTGCCGGTGAAATTCTCTTTGAAGGCAAGGAGATAAATACCCTCAAGCCGGAAACGTATCGCCAGCAGGTCTCCTATTGTGCGCAAACGCCTGCTTTATTTGGTGACACCGTTTACGACAACCTCATTTTCCCCTGGCAAATCCGTAACAAACGTCCGGAGCCGGATGCGTTTCTGAGCGATCTGGCCCATTTTGATCTCCCCGAGACGATCCTCAAAAAAAGCATCAATGAGCTGTCCGGTGGCGAGAAGCAGCGCGTCTCGCTAATTCGTAATTTGCAGTTTCTGCCAAAAATTCTGCTGCTTGATGAAATCACCAGCGCGCTGGATGAGGCTAATAAACGTAATGTGAACGAATTAATTCACCACTATGTTCGCGATAAGAATATTGCGGTGCTGTGGGTGACGCACGACAAAGATGAAATTACGCATGCGGATAATGTCATAACCCTTCAACCGCACGCCGGAGAAATGCAGGAAGCACGCAATGAACGAGCATAATATTACCAATGAGTCCCTGGCATTAGCGATGATGCTGGTGGTGGTGGCGATCCTGATTAGCCACAAAGAAAAACTGGCGCTGGAGAAAGATATTCTCTGGAGCGTTTGTCGGGCAGTGGTTCAGCTGATTATCGTTGGTTATGTGCTGAAATATATTTTTGGCGTTAACCACAGTATTCTGACCTTACTGATGGTGCTGTTTATCTGCTTTAACGCGGCTTATAACGCACAAAAGCGCAGTAAATATATTGATAAAGCTTTCCTCTCGTCGTTTATCGCTATCACGGTGGGGGCGGGGCTAACGCTTTCGGTGCTGGTTTTGTCTGGCTCTATCGAGTTCACGCCGATGCAGGTCATCCCGATCTCCGGCATGATTGCAGGCAATGCGATGGTGGCAGTGGGGCTGTGTTACAACAATCTGGGACAGCGGTTTAACAGCGAACAGCAGCAAATTCAGGAAAAACTTAGCCTCGGCGCGACGCCGAAAGTGGCCTCTGCGCCGCTGATTCGCGACAGCATTCGCGCCTCGCTGATCCCAACGATCGACTCTGCAAAAACGGTAGGGCTGGTAAGTTTACCGGGGATGATGTCCGGGTTGATCTTCGCGGGTATTGATCCAGTAAAAGCGATTAAATATCAGATTATGGTGACGTTTATGCTGCTTTCTACCGCCAGCCTGTCGACCATTATTGCCTGCTACCTGACTTATCGGAAGTTCTATAATTCGCGCCACCAATTAGTCGTAACGCATTTGAAGAAGACGTGATGTGATGCCGGAGGGATCGGTATTGGTAGAATTTGTATGCCCGATAAGCGCAAGCGCCATCGGGCAAAATCAAACGGATTAGTACAACAGTGCGTACAGTTGGCGGCGGTATTTTGAGGCCAGCGCATCGCCGGTTCCGAGTGCGGCAAGGATCTCCTGGAAGGTCTTACGTGCCTGACCGTCGGCAGCAGTGAGATCTTTCTTCAGGTGGCTGAACAGCAGTTCCAGTGATTCCTCGTTACGTCCGACCTGATGTAACTGGATGGCTAGTTGAGTTGCCAGCACCGCATCCTGCGGATTGCTGGCGACTTGCTGCTGCAGCTGTTGGATTTCCGGCGTATCCGCCGCCTGCTTCAGCAGTTCTATCTGCGCCACCAGTCCCTGATAGCGGGTGTCCTGATCCTGCAACGGAATGGTTTTCAGCACCGCTTCGGCATCGTCAGAACGATTGAGGGCGATTTGCGTTTCCGCCAGCAGCAGGCCAATTTCGCTGCTTTGGTTGGAGATCTGCCAGGCTTCTTTCAGCAGCGGCAGTGCATCCGCGTGATTACCGGCTTCGATGAATTCGATAGCCTGACGCGCTTTCAGCTCTTCTTCGCTCGGCAACACTTTTTCCAGCAGTGCGCGGATAACCTCTTCCGGCTGCGGGCCCTGGAATCCGTCTACTGGCTGACCGTTCTGGAACAGATAAACCGTAGGGATGGCGCGCAGGCCAAACTGAGAAGCGATCATCTGCTCGGCGTCGCAGTCGAGCTTGGCGAGAATAAACTGACCGTTGTACTGGGCGGCAAGGCTCTCCAGTACCGGCGTCAATTGCAGGCAGTGCTGGCTGCGCTCAGACCAAAAATAGAACAGGACCGGCGTGGTCATCGACTGTTCAAGGGTCTGCTGCAGGTTCGATTCGTTAATGTTAACAATATTCTGTGTGGACATGGAGTTACTCTCTTTTGTCGATTTCTTGTTACATGGGGGCTGACGCGCGTGCTTCAACTCAACCCTGTAAAATTTTGTCCATTATGCGGCCTGGCAAGAGGCGTTTAAGTAGCATCACTGCCCAGGTCACCAGCGTAACCGGATAACGTAGCTTTGGTTTATCGCTCTCAAATGCATGACGTACTTTGGCGACAACCGCTTCTGGTCCCAGCGTAAAACGCGCGGCAATGCCGGGGTTCTCGACGGGCTTATCGCTCTGGGTCTGGTTGACGTTTTCGGTAAAGCGGGTACGGATGGGGCCGGGCTCAATCAGGCTGACCTTAATGCCGCTGTGGCGCAGTTCCATACGCAGCGCGTCGGACCAGGCTTCCAGCGCATATTTACTGGCGGCATAGGCGCCGCGTCCCGGCGTTGAGATCAATCCCATCACCGATGAAGTCATCACGATACGCCCTTCGCCGTGAGGGAGCATAGCGGGCAACAGGCGCATGGTAAGCTGATGTGCGCCAAAGAAGTTGGCGGAAAATTGCTGTTCCATCTGTTCACGGCTGATGGTGGGCAGGGGACCATAGACACCGTATCCGGCGTTGTTAAAGATCCCATATAAACGATTATCGGTCAGGGCGATCACTTCATCGGCGGCACGATCCACGCTTTCGGGTGAATCCAGATCCAGCAATACGCCAGTGAATCCCATACTGTTCATACGCGCGACATCGTCAGGTTTGCGACAGCCTGCCAGAATTTGAAAACCCTGGCGCTTTAGTTCAAGCGCGCTTTCCAGACCGATTCCGCTGGAACATCCTGTTATTAAGACCGATTTTTGCATAACTTTACCTGTCAGGATCTCCGTTGTTTTATGAGTCGTGATTTACTAGAGGAGTGAGATGTTGCGCCATCCAGTCGGCAATAAACGGCTGAGCGTCACGGTTAGGATGAATACCATCATCCTGCATCCACTGGGGTTTCAGATAAACCTCTTCCATAAAAAATGGCAGCAGAGGAATATCAAACTCTTTGGCGAGCTTTGGATAAATCGCGCTAAAGGTTTCATTATAACGGCGGCCATAGTTTGCCGGCAGACGAATTTGCATCAGCAGCGGTTCGGCATTTGCCGCTTTGACATCCTGCAGAATCGTGCGCAGGGTTTGTTCGGTTTGCGCAGGCGCAAAGCCGCGCAGGCCATCGTTACCGCCAAGTTCGACCAGCACCCAGCGCGGCTGGTGCTGCTTGAGTAATGCAGGTAGACGGGCCAGACCTTGCTGCGAGGTGTCGCCGCTAATGCTGGCATTCACCACTGGCGTTTTGGTTTGCCATTTATCATTAAGTAGCGCAGGCCACGCGGCGCTGGCGGACATACGGTATCCGGCGCTCAGGCTGTCACCCAGAATTAATAACGTGTCCGCAGCGGCGGCGCGGAAAGTTAACAGGACCAGGAACAGGAAAGGCCAATGCCAGCGGAAAACATTGTTGAAGTTCATCATCTTAAGAAATCCGTCGGTCAGGGTGATCAAGAGCTATCCATCCTTACCGGAGTTGAACTGGTTGTCAAACGCGCCGAGACCATTGCGTTGATTGGCGAGTCGGGATCGGGGAAATCCACGCTGCTGGCGATCCTCGCCGGGCTGGACGATGGCTCCAGCGGTGAAGTCAGCCTGGTGGGGCAGGCGCTGCACACTATGGACGAAGAAGCCCGGGCGCAGCTGCGGGCGCGGCACGTGGGTTTTGTCTTCCAGTCATTCATGTTAATTCCAACCCTCAACGCGCTGGAAAACGTCGAACTACCCGCGCTGCTACGCGGCGAAAATAGCGGAAAAAGTCGTGACGGGGCAAAAACGCTGCTGGAGCAACTGGGGTTGGGAAAACGTCTTGATCATCTTCCGGCCCAGCTTTCCGGCGGGGAGCAGCAACGCGTAGCGCTGGCACGGGCGTTTAACGGACGCCCTGACGTGCTGTTTGCCGATGAACCAACGGGCAATCTGGACCGCCAGACCGGAGACAAAATCGCCGACCTGCTGTTTTCTCTGAACCGGGAACACGGTACCACCCTGATTCTGGTGACCCATGACCCGCAGCTGGCGGCGCGTTGCGATAGGCGTTTACGCCTGGTGAACGGACAGTTGCAGGAGGAGGCATGATTGCACGCTGGTTCTGGCGCGAATGGCGCTCGCCTTCATTACTGATTGTCTGGCTGGCGTTAAGCCTGGCGGTGGCCTGTGTACTGGCGCTTGGCAATATCAGCGATCGCATGGAAAAAGGGTTGAGCCAGCAAAGTCGTGAGTTTATGGCGGGCGATCGGTCGCTGCAAAGTTCGCGCGCCGTACCGAAAGCGTGGATTGACGAGGCGCGACAGCGTGGTCTGAAGGTGGGTGAACAGCTCACCTTTGCCACCATGACCTTTGCCCGGGATACGCCGCAACTGGCGAACGTCAAAGCAGTGGATGATGTGTATCCGATGTACGGCACGCTGCAAACCAATCCGCCGGGGCTGAAACCGCAGCCGGGCTCAGTGCTGTTGGCCCCGCGTCTGATGGCGCTACTCAACTTAAAAATCGGTGATTCCATCGACGTTGGCGATGCCACCCTGCGCATCGCCGGAGAAGTGGTGCAGGAACCGGATTCCGGTTTTAATCCCTTCCAGATAGCGCCGCGCCTGATGATGAACATGGCGGATGTCGAAAAAACGGCGGCGGTCCAGCCGGGAAGCCGTGTGACCTGGCGCTATAAATTTGGTGGTACGCCACAGCAACTGGAAGCCTATGAAAAATGGCTGCTTCCGCGGTTAAAGCCAGAACAGCGTTGGTATGGGCTGGAGCAGGATGAAGGGGCGTTGGGGAAATCACTGGAGCGTTCGCAACAGTTCCTGCTGCTGTCGGCACTGTTAACGCTACTGCTGGCGGTTGCTGCCGTTGCCGTGGCGATGAATCATTACTGTCGCAGTCGTTACGATTTGGTGGCGATATTAAAAACGCTCGGTGCGGGCAGGGCGCAGCTGCGCAAGCTGATTATCGGCCAGTGGCTGATGGTGCTGGCGCTGTCTGGCGTGACCGGCGGGCTGTTCGGGCTGTTATTTGAGCGGGTGCTGGTGGTATTACTGAAGCCAGTTCTGCCCGGTGAGCTACCGCCCGCCAGCCTTTGGCCGTGGCTGTGGGCACTCGGTACGATGACCGTCATTTCTCTGCTGGTGGGGCTACGCCCTTATCGCTTGCTGCTGGCGACGCAGCCGCTGCGGGTACTACGTCGCGACGTGGTGGCAAACGTCTGGCCGCTTAAGGTCTATCTGCCCGTAGCAACGATAGTTGTGGTTGCGCTGCTGGCCGGATTGATGGGCGGAAGTATGCTGCTGTGGGCGGTACTGGCCGGAGCTGTGGTGCTGGCGCTGCTGTGCGGCGTGTTGGGCTGGATGTTGCTTAACCTGCTGCGTGGTCTGACGCTGACCACGCTGCCGCTGCGTTTGGCGGTCAGCCGGCTGTTGCGCCAGCCGTGGTCAACGCTGAGCCAACTGTCGGCATTTTCGCTGTCCTTTATGCTGCTGGCGCTGTTGCTGGTGCTGCGTGGCGATCTCCTCGACCGCTGGCAGCAGCAAATGCCGCCGGAAAGTCCAAACTATTTTCTGATCAACATTGCCACCGAGCAGGTGGCTCCGCTGAAGGTTTTCCTTGCTGAGCATCAGGTGATCCCGGAGTCGTTCTACCCGATAGTGCGGGCGCGTCTGACGGCGATCAATGAGAAATCGACCGAAGGCAATCAGGATGAAGCGCTGAACCGCGAGCTTAATCTGACCTGGCAGGATACCCGCCCGGATCATAACCCGATCGTTGCCGGGAGCTGGCCGCCAAAAGCGGGCGAAGTGTCGATGGAAGAGGGGCTGGCGAAACGGCTGAACGTTAAGCTTGGCGATCGGGTGACCTTTATGGGGGATACCCAGGATTTCAGCGCCACGGTCAGCAGTCTGCGCAAAGTGGACTGGGAAAGCCTGCGACCAAACTTTTTCTTTATCTTCCCTTCCGGCGCGCTGGATGCTCAGCCACAAAGCTGGTTAACCAGCTTTCGCTGGGAGAACGGCAACGGCATGCTGACGCAGCTTAACCGCGAATTCCCGACTATCAGCCTGCTGGATATTGGTGCCATCCTCAAACAGGTGAGTCAGGTGCTGGAGCAGGTGAGCCGCGCGCTGGAGGTGATGGTAGTGCTGGTCACCGCCTGCGGTATGTTGCTGCTATTGGCGCAGGTGCAGGTCGGGATGCGTCAGCGTCATCAGGAACTGGTGGTTTGGCGCACGCTGGGAGCGGGTAAGAAGCTGCTGCGTACCACGCTGTGGTGCGAGTTCGCCATGCTCGGGATGGTCGCCGGACTGGTGGCGGCCATCGGGGCGGAAACTGCGCTGGCGGTGCTGCAAACCCGCGTGTTTGATTTCCCCTGGGAGCCAGACTGGCGGCTGTGGGTTGTGTTGCCGCTTTGTGGGGCATTGCTGCTCTCTCTCTGCGGCGGATGGCTTGGTTCACGTCTTCTTAAAGGCAAAGCGCTGTTCCGTCAGTTCAGCAGTTAATTCATATTCGTGATGATTACGCACCGGTTTTTTTAAATCGGTGCGTTTTTTTATCTATGTAGCACAAATTGATAACTCATTGATATTTAACAGCACAGAACAATAAAAACCCGACAACACGAGTGTATTAATAAACGTTAATATTTGTATGCTGAATAATTGGCAGGCTATCTATCAAGGTACAAATAATGACTATAAAAAAAACGGCGCTGGCGGTATCGATCGGCGCAGCAGTGGCATTAACGACTTTCGCCTCCCAGGCGGAAATCACGGTCCTGAAACAAGATCCGCAGGCGGGCAACCCGCTGAGCCGTCTTAACTTCACCGTCGGCGGGAGTATTCGTCCGCAGTTCCAGAATATGGCCGGTGACGATGGTAAGAATGGCTACAAACGTAATGGTTTCGACGGCGGGACGCGTTTCCGCTTCGCTGCTGACTATTATCTGTTTGATGATATCAGTTGGGTGAGCTACTACGAGCTGGGCGTTAACTTCCCGGCGATGTTCAACTGGGACAATCACTATGCTAACGGCGCCAACGATACCACGCGTCGTATGCTGTACACCGGTCTGAAGAGCGCGACCTGGGGTACGCTGACCTTCGGTCAACAGAACAGCATTTACTATGATGTGGTGGGTGCGAAAACGGATATCTGGGACTACGACATGATCGGCCAGGCGCCAGGTAATGGTATCAATGGCGACTACGACGGTTCTTATCGTACACGTAAATCACTGAAGTATAAAAATACGGTAGGCGATGTTGATCTTTACGCGTCTTATCTGTTCAGCGATGACTACAACCCGAACAACGGTTTGCGCTACAAACGTAAAGGCGGCGGCTCGCTGGGTGTGGATTATCACATCACCGATGACCTGACCTGGGGTACGGCGTGGAACTACACCCGCGCGGAAATGCGTGGCAACACCAGCAAAACCTACGATCAAAACATCGTCGGTACTGCGCTGAGCTGGAAACCGGACAACTGGACCTTCTCGCTGGGCGGCGGTTGGTATCAAAACTTCATGACCACCAAAAAAGTCTCTGTTAATGACTATTTTGCAGGTGACGCCTGGGGTCTGGAATACTTTGCGGGATACACCTTCCCGGTTGGTCAGTATGCGCTGAAATCCGTGCAGCCATACTTTATGGGCGACCGTATTGAATACGTGAATGGGCGTAACTACTTGCGTACCGACAACGGTGTGGGTATCAGCTTCCAGCTGGATTACGGTTTCCGTGTGGATTACGAACACGTCTTCACCTCCAGCACCGACAATCTGGGCGACATGAACCTGGTGCGTCTGCGTTACGACTTCTAATCGAACGCCTGCCGCCCGATGCGCTTGCGCTTATCGGGCCTACGAGAGCAGGGGGATCGCGTTATTTGTAGGCCGGATAAGGCACTTGTGCCGACATCCGGCTTTTTCATGCCTTCTCACATTTAAAAACACACTCTGCAACATCATGAAATAATTTCAAGGACAGCAGGTTGTGATCTGTGTCATGTTAACAATCAGCCTGTTAACAGGCCAACAAGAACAACGCCGCAAGAACGGCGTGAGACATGACACCACAACGTTAAAATGGAGAGATTATGGGATTGCGTCAGAGTTTACGCGTCGCGACCGGGGCGCTGTTACTGGCCTGTGGATTACAATTTGCTCATGCGAACAGTGATCCGCACACCATCGTATTTGGCGTCGCACCTGGGCCGTACGGCGATATGGTAAAACAAGCCATTGCCCCTACGCTGAAAGAGAAAGGCTATAAGGTAGTAGTACGCGAATTCAGCGACTACGTGCAGCCTAACATGGCGCTCTCCAATGGCAGCATCGATGCTAACCTGTTCCAGCATTCACTCTACTTTGACAAATTCACCGCCGATAAAGGCCTGAAACTGAGCAAGCTGATTGTGGTCCCGACGGCCGGGATGGGTTTTTACTCACATAAAATCAAAAGCCTGGATGAATTGAAAAAAGGGGATGTGATCACGCTTTCCAACGATCCCACCAACCTGGCTCGCGGTCTGCGTTTCCTGCAGTCTATTGGCCTTATCACCATCAAAGATAACATCGATCCGACTAAAGCCTCCGAGCGCGATATCGCCAGCAACCCAAAAGGGCTGGTGTTTAAACCGCTGGAAGCGGCACAGCTGCCGCGTACGCTGGACGGTGTGACCGGTGCGCTGGTCAACGGCAACTTTGCCGTAGCGGCAAAACTGGATCTCGCCAGCGCCATCAAGCAGGAACACCTGGACGAAAATCTGAAAAATATTATCGCGGTACGCAGTGAAGATGCGGATAAACCATTCGCGAAAGATATTGTCGAGGCGGTGAAATCTCCGGCGTATCGTGCGGTGATCGACGATCCGCAAAATATCTACAGCGCCTTCCAGAAACCGGAATGGATGTCGGCAGCCCAATAATCGCTGCGCACAAGGGTTAACAGGGGCAGCGACGACTGCCCTTTTCGCATTTCTGAGGTAGCTATGATTGAGATTGAGAAAGTTTGCGTGGATTTTAGCGCAGGCCGTGGAGCATCAACCCGGGCGGTTGATGACGTTAGCTTGCGCATTGGCGCAGGTGAGATATTTGGCATTGTCGGGACCAGTGGCGCGGGGAAAAGTACGCTGCTGCGCACCCTGAACGCCTTAACGCGTCCGAGCCAGGGAAGCGTGAAGGTGAACGGCGTAGAAATTTCCGCACTGGAAGGCGTGCATCTACGTAAAGCCCGTCAGCGTATCGGGATGATTTTTCAACATTTTAATCTGATGCATACCCGTACCGTGGCGCAAAACGTCGCCTTTAGCCTGAAGGCTGCCGGATGGGAACGCAGTAAAATTGGCCCGCGCGTGAGCGAAATCCTGTCGCTGGTGGGGCTGTCAGACAAGGCGAACCGTTTTCCGGTTCAGCTCAGCGGTGGGCAAAAGCAGCGTGTGGGTATTGCCCGCGCAATTGCCAATCACCCGGATGTGCTGCTGTGTGATGAACCCACTTCCGCGTTAGATCTCGAAACCTCGGCCACGATTCTGGCGTTGCTTAAGCAGATCAACCAACAGTTGGGGATCACGATCGTGCTGATCACCCATGAGATGAACGTAATCAAATCGATTTGCGATCGCGTGGCGGTGATGTCCGGTGGCAAGGTGGTGGAGTCTGGTGAGGTGTTTGATGTTTTTGCTCACCCGCAGCACGCTTTCACTCAGCAACTGGTGTCGCATACCCTCAATCTGACGCTACCCGAGCGTCTGCGCCAGCATCTGCCCGGCCAGTTGCTGAAAATTCTTTTTATCGGCGATTCGGCAGAACAGCCGGTGTTGTCAGAAGTGGCGGTTAAATTTGGCGTGGCGGTGAACATTCTGCACGGCAAAATTGAATATATCGGCGAACGTGCGCTGGGGATTCTGGTGGTGCAACTGACCGCGCCGCATAACCCTTCTGCGGTGGATGTCGCCGTGGAACATATTCGTCAACGTACTGCACAGGTGGAGGTGATTCGTGGATGATTTATTGCCTGATTTGACGCTGGCGTTTAATGAAACCTTCCAGATGCTGAGCATCTCTACGCTGTTGGCGATTATTGGCGGTCTGCCGCTCGGTTTTCTTATTTTCGTTACCGACCGGCATTTATTCTGGCAGAACCGTTTTGTGTATCTGCTCAGCTCCGTGCTGGTGAATATTATCCGCTCGGTGCCGTTTGTGATCCTGCTGGTTCTGTTGTTGCCGCTAACCCAGTTTTTGCTCGGCAATACCATTGGACCCATCGCGGCATCGGTCCCACTTTCGGTAGCAGCAATTGCTTTCTATGCCCGTCTGGTTGATAGCGCGCTACGTGAAGTCGATAAAGGCATTATCGAGGCGGCGGAAGCGTTTGGCGCCAGCCCGATGCGCATCATCTGCACCGTTCTGTTACCGGAGGCGAGCGCGGGTCTGCTGCGTGGGCTGACGATAACGCTGGTGAGTCTGATCGGTTACTCCGCAATGGCCGGTATCGTTGGCGGCGGTGGAGTCGGCGACCTGGCGATTCGCTTTGGTTATTACCGCTACGAAACCCAGGTCATGATCGTCACCGTGGTGGCGCTGATTATTCTGGTGCAGGTCGTTCAGGTGCTGGGCGACTGGTTGGCGAAACGCGCAGACAAGCGCGACAGACATTGATTACTGTACGCTAAGCCAGTCAGCCACCTCCTGCCATGAGCCGCGAAAGACGATTTTCGCGGCTTTCTTTTCCAACTGATAGCGATACATCGGGTCGTAATACTCGTTGAGCAACGGCACCAGCCAGCCCATATGCGCGTCGGTGCTGCCCGTTGCCTGCTGTTCGTGCAGAGCCACGTCGAGCAGGGTGGTCAGCTCGGCAAAACGTTGCAAACCCAGACGACGGCGGATAGCAAACAGACCGTGGTGCAGATACTCGCTGTACTCCTGCCAGCCCTGACTCTCGCCATAAGCGTGAGTGAAATCGTGGTGCATGCGCACAAAATACTCTTCGCGCAGTCGCTCCAGCCGTAGCTCAAAAGGATCGTCCACCACCGCAATAGCAGCCTGGCTCATGCGTTCGCGCAAACATTCGGGCAGATGATTAGCGCCGATCATGCGGCCTTCGTCTTCAAGTACCCACAGACGCAGATCCTGACGGCTGTCGGTTTTCAGCATTTCGACCGCCAGCAGGTTTTCAAAGCTTGCCTGGCTCAGCTGCGGCTCAACGGTGCGACCAAACGAGGAACCGCGATGGTGCGCCAGACCTTCGAGATCCACACCGTTTGGCTGCTGTTGCACTAGCTGCGTTTTACCGTTCCCGGTACAGCCGCCTATTAAGACGATCGGTTTTTGTACCAGCTCTTCAGTCAGTTGAATCGCCGCCTGACGCAATGCTTTATAACCGCCTTGTATTAGCGGGTAGTCAGTACCGGACTCGTGCAGCCATTGCTGCACAATGTGCGAACGCTGGCCGCCGCGCGCGCAGCATAAGTAGCCCGCAGGATTTTGACGACAGGCATTCAGCCAGGCCTTCATGCGTTGCTGGCGAGTCTCGCCACAGACCAGTTGATGGCCGAGCGCGAGGGCGGCCTCAGGCCCCTGACGTTTGTAACAGGTACCCACGGCAGCACGTTCGTCATCGTTCATTAAGGGAAGGTTTATTGCGCCCGGCATGGCGCCCTGCTGAAATTCGACGGGGGCGCGTACATCGATTAAAGGCGTACCAGCGAGCAGAATTGCGCGATAGTCCGTTCCATCGTTCATGTT
The DNA here is from genome assembly GCF_009495675.1 of Citrobacter sp. S39. Classification (NCBI taxonomy): domain Bacteria; kingdom Pseudomonadati; phylum Pseudomonadota; class Gammaproteobacteria; order Enterobacterales; family Enterobacteriaceae; genus Citrobacter; species Citrobacter sp. S39. The sequence continues at coordinate 4,482,926 of NZ_CP045555.1, read as the reverse complement.
TGATCCTGAAAATACAAAACAGCAATGGAGGGGATTTTACGCGCCAGGGGAGGGGCCGGGGAAGGATAAAATCCATTCCCCGGCATTAATGGCTTATTTCAGCTTTGACTGCGCCCAGATAATACCGCTGGCATATTCCGGCGGCAGCAGGGGGATAAGCGCTTCCAGTGTCGCGCTAAGGCGCGCGGTATCGCTGTCGCTCAGGTTCAGGTGACCCACCTTACGCCCTTCACGCACTTCTTTGTCATACCAGTGCAGGTGTACCAGCGGCAGCTTCAGCCAGTCGTAGTTCAGGTCGCTACCAATCAGGTTTACCATCACCGAAGGATGGTTCACCACCGGCGTCGGTAACGGCAGGTTGGTAATGGCACGCAGGTGCAGCTCAAACTGGCTAATGCTGGCGCCGTTTTGCGTCCAGTGCCCGCTGTTGTGCACGCGCGGAGCCAGTTCGTTGATCAGCAGACCTTCCGGGGTGATGAAACACTCCATCGCCATCACGCCGACATAGCCCAGCTCCTGCATGATGGCGGAGAGCATCGCTTCAGCCTGTGCCTGCTGTCTGGCGTTAGCCTGCGGGAACACCACGCTGGTGCGCAGAATACCGTCCTGATGCAGGTTATGGGTCAGGGGATAGAAAACGGTGCTGCCGTCATGCGCCCGAGCGCCAACCAGTGAGACTTCGCCAGAGAAGTTGATTCCCCGCTCGACGATGCACTCGCCATAGCAATCATCCGGCAGTTGTGCGGTTTCATTTGCGCGCAAACGCCACTGTCCACGACCGTCATAGCCGCCGACGCGACGCTTGACGATCGCCAGCTCGCCGAGTTTGTCGAATACCGCAGACCATTCGCTTTTATCTGCCAGCAGTTGCCACGGCGCGGTCGCCAGACCGAGCTTGTCAAAAAGCTGCTTTTGCGTCAGACGGTCGGCAATAATCGGGAAGACGTCGCGGTTAACAAACGCCGGGTGGCGCGCCAGTTCGCGAGTGAGCGCCGTTTCCGGCCAGCGCTCAATCTCTGCGGTGATCACGCTTTGCTGAAAAGGGACAGCAGCCGGTTCAGCGTCCAGCCCGACGGGCCAGACCGCAATGCCCAGCGGCTCGCCGGCCTGGCGCAGCATGCGTCCTAGCTGACCGTTACCGAGTACGCAGACCTGCTTCATGCCGCACCTCGCGGGTCCGGATTCTCCAGTACCTCATCGGTTTGTGCTTTGCGCCAGTCGTCCAGACGCTGGTGTAATGCGTTGTCGTGTGTAGCCAGAATTTGCGCTGCCAGTAGGGCCGCATTGGCCGCACCCGCTTTGCCGATCGCCAGCGTGCCGACCGGAATACCGCGCGGCATTTGAACGATGGAGTAGAGGCTATCTACGCCGCTCAACGCTGCGCTTTGCACCGGAACGCCGAGAACTGGCACCAGCGTTTTCGCCGCAATCATGCCTGGCAAATGCGCTGCGCCACCGGCTCCGGCAATAATCACCTGAAAACCGTTCTCTTCAGCGCTTTCGGCGAAGCTGAACAATTTGTCTGGGGTGCGGTGGGCGGAGACGACTTCAACATGATGCGGAACGTCCAGGATTTCGAAGATTTCGGCGGCGAACTGCATGGTAGCCCAGTCGCTTTTGGACCCCATCACGATGGCGACACGCGCCGGATTATTGCGGGAAGACATGCGTCTGAAAACTCCTGTGGTGCACTACACTCGACTTTTGAGGCCACAGAGAATAGCATAATTAACCTTCAAGGAAAACGATTGCGCGCTTTACACTTCACTCTTCAAGCTGCCTCTTTGTTGGCTGCATCTGCTCACCCCAGTCACTTACTTTTGTAAGCTCCCGGGGACTCACAGATTTGCCGCCTCGATGCAACTCGAATAGTTTTGTGTAAAGAGGAACTGGATATCTGCAGAATTAAAACGGAAACGCGATTAGCTCAACGTCGCTGGGCGTGACTTTCACCATTGAGCCTTCGGTATGCCATGCGCCTAATACCACGCGGAAAGCGGGTTGCTCATTGGCCGTGAGTTCGTGGACAGCCGGACGGTGTGTATGTCCGTGAATTAACCACTGGACCTGATGTTTTTCCATCTCGTTAATCACGGCCTGCGGATTCACATCCATGATTTCCAGCGATTTACTGCTGTTGGCGGCTTTACTGTTGGCGCGCATTTTTGCGGCAATGCGCTGGCGAACTAACAGGGGCAGGGCGAGAAACAGCTTCTGTAGCCAGGGTTGATGCACTTTGGCGCGAAACGCCTGATAGCCTGCGTCGTCGGTGCATAAGGTGTCGCCATGCATGATCAGCACCTTGCGGCCATACAGATCGAGCACTTTTTCTTCGGGAAGCAAGGTCATGCCGCTCGCACGGGCAAAACGTTTGCCGAGCAGAAAATCACGGTTGCCGTGAATAAAAAAGCAGGGGACGCCGGAATCTGCCAGCGTTTTTATCGCTGCGGCCATTTCATGATGCAGCGGATTCGGGTCGTCATCGCCAATCCAGGCTTCAAACAGGTCGCCGAGAATGTATAGCGCATCGGCCTTGCGCGCATCGCCGGCTAAAAAACGCAGAAAACCGGCGGTGATCGCCGGTTCTTCTGTGCAGAGATGAAGATCTGCAATAAACAGTGTCGCCACGATTACTCGCTGACGGTCACGTTTTCGATGATAACGTCTTCTTTTGGCACATCCTGGTGCATACCGCTGCGACCGGTGGAAACGCCTTTGATTTTATCAACCACGTCCATGCCTTCAACAACTTCAGCGAACACGCAGTAACCCCAACCCTGCATGCTTTCACCGGAGAAGTTCAGGAAGTCGTTGTCAGCAACGTTGATGAAGAACTGTGCGGTTGCGGAGTGCGGAGCCTGAGTACGCGCCATTGCCAGCGTACCACGGGTGTTTTTCAGACCGTTGTTCGCTTCGTTTTTGATCGCTTCTTTCGTGGCTTTTTGCTTCATGCCTGGCTCGAAACCGCCGCCCTGGATCATGAAACCGTTAATAACACGGTGGAAAATGGTGTTGTTGTAAAAACCTTCGCGGCAGTAGTCCAGGAAGTTTTTAACTGTTTCAGGCGCTTTATCATCAAACGTTTTGATTACGATATCGCCGTGATTAGTGTGGAAAGTAACCATTTTTGCATCCTGTTCCGATAGATTGGTGCTTCGACCCCGTCAAGGGTCAGAGTTAGGGGTGTGTTATAGCATAACCGCAAGATTCGATCACCCTGCAAAGTGCGTGTTAATGCAAAGCAGAAGTGACACCTTCACTGCGAAACCGTGGTTCAGACAATACTCTTATTTGCTCTGGTTTAGACGCCTGAGCGCACGTTTTTCCAGCATAGTATGAGGGGGCATAAGCCCAGCGGGAAAATTCCTACGGGGTTAAAGCAAGTTCCTTTAACACGTGCCATCAAGATTATTTAGGTCGTATTTATACGTTGCTAACTGGAACGGGCAGTTACCACCACGAATATCGGCTTTGGGATGACAGTGCGGTGCAGTTAAGCAAATATGTCGATGTTCGGTTTTTTTCATGTCTTCGCAGTAAGAAAACACAGGACAGGAATAATCTATTTGCTGCTTAATTACCATACAGTCATTATAGTTTTTTAGTCCCAGGAATATTGAACACTGGAATGTCATAAACTCTTTGCTTTGATTAAAAATTGAGTTGTCACCAATGACTATTTTTTGGTAGTTACCAGAAGGTTCCATGCTCTGGTCATCAACGTAAATGACGCAACCGTCGAAATCGGCGATAAAGCAAGTGAGCTGTTCTTTATAGTTTTCTTCAGTAATACGGTCCAGAAAGTCGAGTTCAAGAAAAGGATTTTCACTTCGGATTGTAATATTTTTATCGATTGATGCACTTAATGATTTAAACACGTCACCCAAGAAAGGATCTTCACGAGGAAAACCTCTATCAATCATATCTCTGGTACCTGCAATCCACCCTCTATTAATGTTGATAAAATCACGAGCTTGTATTTCACATATTTCCCTTATTCTCTCATCTGAAGTATCTGGATTATGGAATATAGAGGCCAGCAGTATAAACGCTTGGTGTGGAGAACCATGCTGCATGGACGTGAGCAGGAGTATTAAAAGTCGATAGTCACTGCATTGTGGATTGAAAAATTTCGCAATGCTTTCACCTGTCTTGTAGGGGACTGAATCCGCATCAGAAAAAATATCATGGTGATTTATTTTTGCACAAAAATACTTTTCTAGCGCATCGGCGCAACTTTCATAAAACTCCCCAATGCCAAACCTTAACTCACATGCAGAACCATTGTGTATGTATGATATGACAACAGGTTCGCGAGTGTATTTTTGTTCTGTAATTGCTTCCATGTTATTGATCTTAGTGATGGTCAGCAGTTTACGTTTTTGTGAGGTTGGGTTTTTATTTAAAGGATAGGTGTTGAGTATGCTGGCTGCACTGAGATTTGAGTTATTGCTAACCTCATCGCTGGAGTCATAGATAAAACTTCGACCATTTTGCCAAATAGATGTGATTAAATCAAAAAACTGAAATCCAGCAATTGAAGATGTATTCTGCAGCTTATGACAAAATTCATGGAACAGCGTCGCGCAATCGCGTGGGTTGAAAGACTCTATGCCCGTTCCTGCTGTCGTCATATCGCTAAAAGTTTTATTGATTTTTATTGTCAAAGTAGAGGGGTGGTACGAGCCTAACGTTAAATTTAGATAATCTATTGGTAATATTTCATTTTCCATCGCGTAGCCATCCGTATTGATTATTTAAAGTTTTTTAAATTACTCGCTGCTTTGGGGTGAGTAACCGTGCTAACAACTGACTCCAATGAGAATTCAAAGTCGCCATCATGGGGTGTGAACGGGAATTGATTTGCAAACTTGATGGCTTTCCTGATTTTGGTTCTTCCCTCCTGCTGGTGATAGCTCGCAGATCAGTGTCAGCCGGTCTTTCCCCGAATAGCCCGAGAAAACCCCGCCAAAGCGTCCACCGGTGTAAATGTTAAGTTCTTGTCCCTGATGGTCGATTGTGGTTAGCGTCTATTGACTTAAGCGATCCTGTGGTCCAATGGGAATAAACACATGCCAATCCCCCTGTGGTACGAGTAAAAAATGCCCGTTGCTGTCGGTTTTCATCGTGGCGATTTGGCGATCGAATTGAGTTAACGAAACCGTTGTCCCGATTAACGGTTCTCCCGTGCTAGTTAGCGTGCCCTCAATTTGCGGGCTGGGATAATCGTGATAAATGCAACCGCTGAGCAGAAAGGGAAGCGTAAAGATAACATAGCGTGCAATGCGGGAGGGGGTAACTGACATAGGCGCGAATCCTTTTGCTTTCTGACATATTCCTGTTGTGCAGTAGCAGTATACGCGATAGGTAAATAATCGATAGTTGGGATTCTCTGGGACAGTAACAATTCGAACAATGTTTAGCGTTAACACGCCTTACAAAGTGTGCTGCTTCGAGGCCAATTTATAGGTATTATAGGGTTTTGTTATCCACACACGTCTACACGGAATCTTCGATGTTAAAAATCTTTAATACACTGACGCGCCAAAAAGAGGAATTCAAACCTATTCATGCCGGGGAAGTCGGCATGTACGTGTGTGGTATTACCGTTTACGATCTCTGTCATATTGGCCACGGACGTACCTTTGTTTCTTTCGACGTCGTCGCGCGCTACCTGCGCTTCCTCGGCTATAAGCTGAAGTATGTACGCAACATTACCGATATTGATGACAAAATCATCAAGCGCGCGAATGAAAACGGTGAAAGCTTTGTCGCATTGGTCGACAGAATGATCGCGGAAATGCATAGCGATTTCGATGCGCTGAATATTCTGCGCCCGGATCTGGAGCCGCGCGCTACGCACCATATCGCTGAAATTATCGAAATCACTGAGCAGCTGATTGCCAAAGGTCACGCTTACGTTGCTGATAACGGCGACGTGATGTTCGACGTGCCGACTGACCCGAACTACGGTCAGCTGTCACGCCAGGATCTGGATCAGCTGCAGGCGGGTGCTCGCGTTGACGTGGTTGATGTGAAGCGTAACCCGATGGACTTCGTGCTGTGGAAAATGTCCAAAGAAGGCGAGCCGAGCTGGCCGTCTCCATGGGGCGCTGGTCGTCCGGGCTGGCACATTGAATGTTCGGCGATGAACTGCAAACAACTGGGTAACCATTTCGATATTCACGGCGGCGGTTCGGACCTGATGTTCCCGCACCATGAAAACGAAATCGCGCAGTCCACCTGTGCGCATGACGGTGAGTACGTTAATTACTGGATGCACTCCGGGATGGTGATGGTTGACCGCGAGAAAATGTCTAAATCGCTGGGCAACTTCTTTACCGTGCGCGATGTGCTGAAATACTACGACGCCGAAACCATCCGCTACTTCCTAATGTCGGGTCACTATCGTAGCCAGCTCAACTACAGCGAAGAGAACCTGAAACAGGCGCGTTCTGCGCTGGAGCGTCTGTACACTGCACTGCGCGGTACCGACAAATCCGTTGCCCCTGCGGGTGGCGAGGCCTTTGAAGCACGTTTCATTGAAGCGATGGACGATGACTTCAACACGCCGGAAGCTTACTCCGTGCTGTTTGATATGGCGCGTGAAGTTAACCGCCTGAAGGGTGAAGATATGGCGGCGGCTAACGGTATGGCTGCGCATCTGCGCAAGCTCTCCAGCGTGCTGGGACTGCTGGAACAGGATCCGGAAGCGTTCCTGCAAAGCGGGGCGCAGGCGGATGACGGTGAAGTTGCTGAAATTGAAGCGTTAATCCAACAGCGCTTAGATGCGCGTAAAGCGAAAGACTGGGCGGCAGCTGATGCCGCGCGTGACCGTCTCAATGAGATGGGCATCGTGCTGGAAGACGGCCCGCAGGGCACCACCTGGCGTCGTAAGTAACGCTCTATATTGCCGGATGGCGGCTTACGTCTTATCCGGCCTACGATGGAATGATCGGTAGGCCTGATAAGCGTAGCGCCATCAGGCACTATTAATGACGTTTGTACCACCACAGCACACCCATCATCATAACGCCCGGCAGCCATACCCACATCAACTCCGAAGTTATTACCTGATGCCCATACGGTGTGGCGTAGCGTGATAGCGCAAACGGGGCGACTTTAATTACCTGCCACGGTGCAAAGAAGCGTTCATCCGACCACGGCCACAGCCAGCCGACGCCTTTGCCGCCTGTCGTAACGGAATCCAGCAGACTGTGTGACAGCAGTGAAACCGTCAGGAATAGCCAGCAGCGAATCAATCCCGCCTTAAACCATCGTCGGCCAATCAACACGCAGAGCAGCGGTACCACGAAAGCGAACAGCAGTGAGTGGGTAAATCCCCGGTGGCCAAACACATTGCCATAGGCGACACCGAACTTAAATGACAACACATCGGCATCTGGCAGCATAGCCAGAACGACGCCAGCAAACAGTAATCGTGGGGGGATGACTTTAAGTCCGAGACCTAACCCTAAACAGAGCGGAACGGCTGCGTGGGTAACAATAGTGGGCATGATGATCACTTCGTGTGGAAAAACAACATGCTAACAGTTCACTGTGAAGCGGGGATGAAGTCATTATCTGAAAACGAGAGGGAGAAGTGGCCGGATACGGTGTTTACCTCATCCGGCACTTAGGGTCACGCCACGACGCTAATGCTGTGACCTTCAAAGCTCACGGTCTGTCCGGCAACGATTTTGCATCGTTTACGCGTTTCAACAACGCCATCGACCTTCACCAACCCTTCGCCAATAGCAATTTTTGCCTGGGCGCCGCTTTCGCTCCAGCCTTCCAGCTTCAGCAGATCGCAGAGTTCAACATGCGGGTGTTTACCCAGTGAAAATGTGGCCATCTTAAACGTCCTTTACATCATGATATTCAACACACGCCTGCAGCGTGTTTTCGATAAGTGTGGCTACGGTCATGGGGCCAACGCCGCCCGGCACTGGCGTGATATATGACGCGCGTGCGGCAGCATCTTCAAAGACCACATCGCCAACAACCTTACCATTCTCCAGACGGTTGATGCCGACATCAATCACAATCGCACCTTCTTTAATCCACTCGCCAGGAATAAAGCCCGGTTTACCGACGGCAACAATTAGCAGGTCAGCATGCTCAACGTGGCGACGCAGATCTTTGGTGAAGCGATGGGTGACGGTGGTGGTGCAGCCAGCCAGCAGCAGTTCCATGCTCATTGGGCGACCGACGATGTTTGAAGCGCCAATGACGACCGCATTAAGGCCGTAGGTGTCGATGTTGTAACGCTCAAGCAGAGTCACAATACCGCGCGGGGTACAAGGACGCAGGCGCGGCGCACGCTGACACAGGCGACCGACGTTATACGGATGAAAACCGTCAACGTCTTTATCTGGTGCAATACGCTCCAGCACTTTAACGTTGTCGATACCGGCAGGTAACGGCAGTTGTACCAGAATACCGTCGATGGTGGTATCTGCATTGAGCGTATCGATCAGCTCAAGAAGCTCCGCCTCGCTGGTGGTTTCGGGCAGGTCATAGGAGCGGGAGACGAACCCCACTTCGTCGCAGGCTTTGCGTTTACTCGCGACGTAAATTTGCGAAGCCGGATTGCTGCCTACCAGCACAACAGCCAGGCCTGGGGCGCGTAATCCAGCCGCTAAACGCGCCTGAACTTTTTGAGCAACCTCAGAGCGCACCTGCTGCGCAATCGTTTTACCGTCAATAATCTTTGCTGCCATCAGAGAGAGGATTCCGTCTGTTACGTTAAATCGAAGGGGATGCCACTATTTTGTCAGAAGCGGGACGTGCTGTCAGTTTTCGTTTGCGTTTTTATGTGCGCCAGTGCCGTCACGGGCTGCAAATGGTGTCAGCACAAAGGCTGAAGCCTTACGAATAAATAATAAGCATGCTAATTAAAATTAACGTGAATGAAACATCTCATCACCCTGGGTTCTTTATGGGTAATGCTTCATAAACCAGACTGTTACGTACTATTACGGCGGCATTTAGGTAATATTAACCAAGACTTTTCTTAGATCCCATTAAGAATTAGCCAGGGCTATTAAAAGGATTTACAGGTATTTTTCATTAATTGAAATGTTTAATTTATCGCTGTGACGAATAGTCATATTCGCGAAGGATAATTAGTAAATCAAATACTCAGGAGAGTCGGGGTAAAAGGTTAGCTAATTCTCTTGCGATATATATCTTTACAGGATGCAGAGATAATTAGCCTGACATTTAATGTCGATAATGAAAACGGATCCCGCAGGATGCTGGAGCCGGATGTGTGTAATTCAAGGGAAATCCATGAAACGTATATTAATGACCTCTTCTGTTATTGCCAGCCTGATGTTAGTCGCAGGTGCTGCGGTTGCAGCCGATCCGGTAAGTGTGAGCGGCGGTACTGTGCATTTTGAAGGTGAACTGGTCAATGCAGCCTGTGCAGTCAGTACTCAGTCATCCGATCAGGTTGTCACCTTAGGCCAGTATCGTACTGCCAGTTTTGCCGCAGTAGGTGATACAACGGCACAAATTCCGTTCTCCATCGTGCTGAACGATTGTGATCCGAAAGTTGCTGCAACCGCAGCCGTTGCTTTCTCTGGTCAGGCAGATGCCACCAACTCGGCTCTGTTGGCTGTTTCTTCAGGGAATAACACCACTACTGCTGGCGGTGTAGGTATCGAAATTCTGGACAACACGTCCACCGCGCTGAAGCCGGATGGAGCCACCTTCTCTACCGCTCAGGCGCTGGTAGAAGGAACCAACACCCTGCGTTTCTCTGCGCGTTACAAAGCCACTGCCACCAGCGCTACGCCGGGTCAGGCAAATGCCGACGCGACGTTCATCATGAAGTACGAATAAGCCGTTTTGATTTGCGCAAGGATGACGTTCGCTTCACTGGATGAGGCAATTTCCGGGGATGATGAAGGATGCGGCAGATGATAGGGAAAGGCGTGGCGCTGGCGGGAATGCTGTGCGTACTGCCTGTGTTTGCACATACGGTAATACTGGAAAGTGGCCGCCTTCACTTACGGGGGCAGCTCGTCAATGGTGCCTGCACGGTCGCTACTGACAGCCAAAATTTGCGGGTGCAAATGGGGCAGTATCGCACCAATGCTTTCTCCGGGACGGGGAGCTTTGCCTCTACCAGCGTGCCGTTTTCACTGCGCTTAACGTCATGCAGCTCCGATGTTTATGACCACGTTGGGATTGCGTTTGCAGGCGTGACGCCAGCGGAAGATCCGCAGGTTTTCCTTGCCAGTGGAGATGCGTCTGCGGCTTCGGGGATCGGCCTGGCGTTATTTGACCAGCGCCAACGGCAAATTATTCCGAATGCGCTGCCGATTCATTATGCGCCGATTATAACGCAAGAGATGACGTTTCATTTCACTGCTCGTTATCGGGCTGTCTCGGAAAATATAACGCCGGGAACGCTTCGTTCAGACGTGTGGTTTACGTTGGTTTATCCCTGATTTATTTCCCAACGATAATCACACCAAAGGTATTTGTAGCTATGTTTAATTATCTAAAATCAGGTTTTATCCTTTTACTGCTCTTATTTCCTGTTGCCAGTGTTCAGGCTGCCGGAGGCATTGCATTAGGTGCTACCCGCGTTATTTATCCAGCCGATGCCAAACAAACGTCACTGTCTATTAGCAATAGTGATACCAAAGAACGTTACCTGGTCAATTCATGGATTGAGAATAGCGCAGGCGTTAAAGAAAAATCGTTTGTGGTTACGCCTCCGTTGTTTGTCAGCGAACCTAAAAGCGAAAACACGCTGCGTATCATCTATGCAGGTGTTCCGTTGCCCAAAGACCGTGAGTCGCTGTTCTGGATGAACGTAAAAGCCATTCCGTCAGTCAATAAAAACAGCCTTGAGGGCAAAAATGTTCTGCAGCTGGCGATTCTGTCCCGCATCAAGCTTTTTGTCCGTCCGAATAATTTGCCGCAAATCCCGGAAGATGCCCCGGGGATGCTGACGTTTTCCCGTTCCGGCAACCACCTGAAAATTAACAATCCGTCAGCGTATTACGTCACGTTGGTCAATCTCAACGTGGGGAAAACGAAGGTCGATAACGTGATGGTTGCACCGAAAAGCGATGCGCAGGTTCTGTTGCCAACAGGCGTGCAGGGTAACGTTACGTTCCAGACGGTCAATGATTATGGCGCTGTGACCGCGGCCCAAACGGTTAGCGTGCGTTGAGATAACGATGAATAAGACAACGTATTTTCCTGGCCTGTTTCCGGGGGTTACGCCACCGCTGGCGGGGGTGGCGTTGTCCACGCTGGCGGCGCTCTTTCCCTCTTTAAGCCATGGTGAAAGCTATTTTAATCCAGCCTTTTTATCTGCGGATACGGCAACCGTGGCGGATTTATCACGTTTTGAAAAAGGTAATCACCAGCCTGAAGGTGTTTATCGCGTGGATATCTGGCGCAACGATGAGTTTGTGGCTACTCAGGATATTCGCTTTACGACCAGCGCGGGAAAAGCCGGGGAGAAGTCCGGTGGGCTGATGCCGTGCTTTGGGCTCGACTGGGTGAAGCGCCTTGGTGTCAATATCGCCGCGTTTCCGGCACTCAATAAGGATGCGAACGATACCTGCATCAATCTACCTGAGGCGATTCCAGGCAGCGAGATTGCGTTTGATTTTTCTACCCTGCGACTAAACGTCAGCCTGCCGCAGGCGTCGATGTTAAACAGCGCGCGTGGCTATATTCCACCGGAAGAGTGGGATGAAGGCATCCCGGCTGCGCTGGTTAACTACAGTTTCACCGGCAGTCGCGGGAGTGATACGGACAGCTATTTCTTAAGTATGCTCAGTGGCCTGAACTATGGCCCCTGGCGCTTGAGAAATAACGGCGCATGGAGCTATTCCAAAGGTGACGGATATCACTCACAAAGCTGGAAAAACATCGGCACATGGCTTCAGCGCGCGATTATCCCGCTGAAGGGCGAGCTGGTGATGGGTGACAGCAACACCGGCAACGACGTTTTTGACAGCGTCGGATTCCGCGGGGCGCGGCTCTATTCCTCAGACAGTATGTATCCCGATAGCTTACAGGGTTACGCGCCTACCGTTCGCGGTATTGCGCGAACAGCGGCAAAGCTAACCATTCGTCAGAATGGCTATGTGATTTATCAAAGCTATGTTTCACCGGGCGCTTTCTCGATAACCGATCTCAACCCGACGTCATCCAGCGGTGACCTTGAGGTGACGGTGGACGAAAAGGACGGCAGCCAACAGCGCTATACGGTGCCGTACTCCACGGTTCCCTTGTTACAACGAGAAGGGCGTTTCAAATATGACGTGGTCGCAGGGGATTTTCGCAGCGGCAATAGCCAACAATCTTCTCCATTCTTTTTCCAGGGAACATTAATTGCTGGGTTACCAGAAGGCTACACCGCTTACGGCGGTACGCAGTTGGCCTCCCGCTACACGGCGGTGGTTTTAGGCACCGGCCGAAACCTGGGGGACTGGGGGGCGGTTTCTGTCGATCTGACCCATGCCCGCAGCCAACTGGCGGATGACAGTACGCATCAGGGGCAGTCATTGCGTTTTCTATATGCGAAATCGCTGAACAATTTTGGCACCAACTTTCAGTTGTTGGGATATCGCTACTCTACGCGTGGTTTCTATACCCTCGACGATGTGGCGTATCGCAGTATGGAAGGCTATGAGTACGAATACGACAGCGAGGGCAATCGCCACGATGTGCCCGATGTGAAGAGTTACCACAACCTGAGCTACAGCAAAAAGGGCCGTTTCCAGATAAACATTTCGCAGAATCTGGGGGATTACGGATCGCTGTATGTCTCGGGTAGTCAGCAAACGTACTGGAATACCTCAGACACCAATACCTGGTATCAACTGGGCTATGCCAGCGGCTGGCAAGGTATTAGCTATTCACTCTCCTGGTCGTGGAATGAATCGGTTGGCATCTCCGACACCGACCGTATTGTCGCGTTCAATATGTCAATACCGTTCAGCCTGCTGAGCGGACGGCGCTACTCGCGAGATAGCGCCTTCGATCGCACCTACGCCACCTTTAATGCTAACCGTAATAGCAATGGACAAAACAGCTGGCAGAGCGGGATCGGCGGTACGTTGCTGGATGGACGCAACCTGAGCTACAGCGTGAATCAGGGGCACAGCAGCACCAATGGCTACAGCGGAAACGCCAGTGCCAACTGGCAGGCGGCCTATGGCACGCTGGGCGTGGGATACAACTACGATCGCGATCAGCATGACTACAACTGGCAACTCTCTGGCGGCGTGGTGGGGCATGCGGATGGCATTACGCTCAGTCAGCCTCTGGGTGATACCAACGTGCTGATTAAAGCGCCTGGCGCACAGGGTGTGCGGATAGAAAACCAGACCGGCGTTCAAACCGACTGGCGCGGATACGCGGTGATGCCGTATGCCACCGTCTATCGCTATAACCGCGTCGCGTTAGACACCAATTCCATGAACAACAATACCGATGTGGAAAATAACGTCAGCAGCGTAGTACCAACGCAAGGGGCGCTGGTGCGAGCTGCGTTTGATACACGAATCGGTGTGCGGGCGCTGATTACCGCCAAACATGCCGGTAAACCCGTGCCGTTTGGCTCTATTGTGCGGGAAAACACCAGTGGCGTGACCAGTATGGTGGGCGAAGACGGGCAAATTTATCTCAGTGGTCTGCCGCTAAAAGGCGAGTTGCTGATCCAATGGGGGGAAGGCGCAAACGCTCGCTGCGTGGCGCGCTATGCCTTGCCTGAGGAGAGTCTGAAACAGGCTGTGACGCTCACGAACGTGACGTGCGAATCTCCAACGGCACGACAGGAATAATACGATGAAAAGACAAACGGGTTTGTTACTGGGAAGCGCTTTACTGCTGATGGCCCATTCGTCATGGGCGACGGTCTGCCATAACTCGAATGGCACGCCAACGGATGTTTTTTACGATTTGTCGAATGTCTTTAACAGCAGCAACAACCAGCCGGGACAGGTGGTAACGTTACCGGAAAAATCGGGCTGGATTGGCGTGAATGCCACCTGTCCGGCCGGAACGTCGGTGAATTACACCTATCGAAGCTATGTCACTGAACTTCCTGTTCAAAGTACCGAGGGTGGTTTTCAGTATCTGAAGCTCAATGACTACCTGCTGGGTGCCATGAGCATCACCGACAGCTACGCCGGGTTGTTTTATCCTCCAAGAAATTATATCCGTATGGGCGTTGACTCGAACGTTTCGAAGCAGAAGCCTTTTGGCGTACAGGATTCAAACCTGGTGTTTAAACTCAAAGTGATCCGCTCGTTTATTAACATGGTTCCGATTCCGCGTCAGACGATGTTCAGCGTCTATGTCACGACAAGTACCGGAGATGCGCTAAGCACGCCGGTGTACACCATCAGCTACAGCGGTAAGGTGGAGGTTCCACAAAACTGTGAAGTGAACGCCGGGCAGATTGTTGAGTTTGATTTTGGCGATATTGGCGCATCGTTGTTTAGCAAGGCGGGGGCAGGAAACCGGCCCGAAGGCATTAATCCGCAGACCAAAACCGTGGCGATAAAATGCACCAACGTCGCCGCACAGGCCTACTTGACCATGCGTGTAGAGGCTGAGAAAGCCACCGGACAAATGATGGTTTCTGACAACCCGGATTTAGGTTTTATCGTCGCTGATAGCAGTGGTAACCCGCTGACGCCTAACAATTTGTCCAGCAATATCCCATTTCAATTGGATGATAACGCCGCAGCCAGGGTCGGTATTCGGGCATGGCCGGTCAGCGTGACGGGGAATAAACCTACCGAAGGGCCTTTTACGGCTCGTGGCTATCTGCGAGTGGATTATGACTAACAAGCAAACGCCATTCGCAGGGGCGCTTCTGGCGATGGTGTCCCTGCTAACATTCAGTTCGTTGGGCCATGCCGCCTCGTCGCTGGGGGAAATCAATATTGAGCTGCGTGGCAACGTGGTGGACTTTACCTGTGCGGTGATTGCCAGTGACAGCAATAAGTCGGTGGAGTTGGGGACCTGGCCGACAAAGCAGCTTCAGACCAGCGGAGATACCACTCAACCGGTCGCGTTTACGTTGAAACTTGAAGGTTGCCCGCCGGGATCCGCGTCGATAACGTTTTCCGGTACTCCGGCTCCGGGCACGACGCTGTTGGCGCTTGATGATGCGGTCATGGCGCAAAAGGTGGCGATTGAACTGCACGACAGCGATCGTACGCGATTACCGCTCGAACAGGCGAGCCAGGCCGTGGGGATTGATGAGAACGGCAATGCCACGCTGACCTTTTTCGCCAACTATATCGCGTTAGCCGATGGAGTTCAGCCTGGCGTCGCCAGGGCTGATGCCACGTTTATGATTAACTATAACTAATCAATAAGCTGACAAAACGCTCCCGAACGACATCTCGCCGGGAGTGTTATTACATTAACTCATGCATTTTTGCATAATCGATCAGCTCAACGATGGTGTGCAACCCGAGCTTGGAGTAGATATTCGCCTTGTGAGCGCTAATCGTTTTATTGCTGAGTAACAACTGTTCAGCAATTTCCTTATTGGACAGACCGTTTGCCAGATAACGCAAAACCGTAACCTCGCGGTTAGAGAGCGGCATGTCATTCAGCACACCTTTATGTGCGTTTATATTGTTAATGAAATTAAGGGTATCCGACGGGAAAAAAGAATATCCCGATAAAATCATTTTTACCGCATTGTAGATATCATTGAGATCCTTTCGTTTACTGACAAAACCATTTGCACCGGCCCGGATAGCACGCCCGGCATAAAAAGACTCCGATTTAGAAGAGAGAAACAGCACCCGAGTTTTCTCCTGCAGAGACTTTATTCTCTTGAGTAATGTAAATCCATCCGAACCAGGTAGTTCAATATCCAGGATGACAAGATCGACCGGGTATGTGCGCAGGTGTTCTATTGCCGTACGGCTGTCGTCGGTTTTCAATACTACCTGAATATTACTGTTTTTCTCGAGTAGTACTTCTATCGACATTCTGACAATAGGGTGTTCGTCCATAATGATAACGGATGCTGGTTTCATTGTTGTATGCCTCAAACTGTTTGCGTATCTTGCGAATTTGATAAAACATCAGGCGTTATAATATTGTCAAATAGCCAAGAATTGTTCTGCGGGAAAACCGAATAAATATTATTTCATCCTTGTTTATTCGGTTGTTCTTCTGCAGAACAATGAATTTGTGGAAAATCCATTTCACACCGGGAAAACTAACAATTAATCAGGGAACTGTGGGGATTATACCTGCTCTGTTCTTTCGGAAAAGACTTACAACATCCCGGTTGTTAATGTCAGTTAGGATATTCTGAAAGATCCAGATGTGTTAATGACTATTGGTAGTATTTATCTACAGTTCGAATTATGGCAGATTGAAAATTTTTTTTAAATAGTAAAAACGATACAATAAACCAATTGTTTAGGTTTTGTTAAGACTGCAATTAGGCTTTTTTATATTGAAATGCACAGAATCAGTAAGGTTAAGTGTGACAGTGGCACCAGGCATAATACCAGGAATAGTTGTAAATATTAAATATTTGTAAAAATTAGATCTTTTTTCTTATTCAAGAATAAGTAATTTCCTAAAAAATCTTATCGCACATAGGGTTATGGTGTTAAATTAAATGAAGAGAGGTAACGTTGAGGCGGTGTATCAGATGCAAAAAGCGTTGTCTGCTGGGTAACCCCAGGCGCGTAATCAATTGGTTCAGTCGATAGATGATACGGTGGTAGGGTTGTGTTTGTAACAATGCAATCTTTTTTAAGGAGTTACCTTGTAAAAGTAAGGCAATCATCTCCCAATCGAGCTGATTTATGCGTCTGGAATGAATATAGTCAGGAACCGGCGATAATAAGGCGTGACGCACCTCCGGAAGGCGTAAATTGCGTGATAGGATATAAAATGGACCGGATAGTGAAATAAAGGTAGTCAGGTCTTCATCACGACTTGAAAGCATTATGAAGATCTGGATGTCATTACGCTGCTTAATTAGCTGGCGCAAACGTTCAAGTATATCGAAATAGGGGAGTGTTAAGCTTTCTATGTCAATCACTAACTGGCT
Source organism: Citrobacter sp. S39 (assembly GCF_009495675.1). NCBI lineage: Bacteria > Pseudomonadati > Pseudomonadota > Gammaproteobacteria > Enterobacterales > Enterobacteriaceae > Citrobacter > Citrobacter sp. S39. The sequence continues at coordinate 4,465,846 of NZ_CP045555.1, read as the reverse complement.
AATTACTGGTTCTTGCATGCTGGGTAAGGCCGACTCAACGCTCTGGAAGACCGCCGTACGTGTGCCTGAGAATAAATGTCGACTTAACGCGTAGGCCAGGTAGTAGTCTGTTGTAATTATCGCCTGAGATATAGTGTCGTCCGGTAATGTGTATTCGAGTTTTTGCGCCAGATACTCGAGCCGGTCAAATACTTGTGAGGTACAGTGGGGATATTGCCAGGTACAGTTAGTGTTTCGTATGCGGCGATAGCGGTCCCGGCGTTTTGCGCTGTGCATCCTTTTCCATTCCATTTCTGTTGCGGCAGGTCTGGATAAATTGCTGACTATAAACATCCCTGACCCAAATTTTTGCCAGCGTAAAGGTCAATGTCCTTGTGCCGTTGGGTTTCAGTACTTCAACAATCATCAGACTGGCAATTGCGTATCCCATCAGAATAATCTGCCGGAAGTTTTCTGATGTCTTACTCAATGCCCAAAAGATCGTTTTATCCAGTTCAACCTCTCTCTGATATTAGATAAAATATTACCGGGTGTGTCTTTCTGTTACCCCGGAAATAGTATGGCTGGATTATTCTGGCAGTCTGCGGATAGGTACAGTAGGAGTCGATACTTAATCGAGGATGAGATATTTCTCAATAAAAATTAGGCAGAGATACCCCGTCTAATTTTGTAGAAAATTCAGATGGGCGCGGATGTATCTTAAGAATTGCTGATCGTTTTTCACATGCAGCTTTTTCATTATGCCGCGGCGGGTCGCTTTGGCCTGAAGATCGCTTATTGAGAGTAGGTGAGCCGTTTCGGCTAAGGTATATCCGCTGGCGAGAAACATTAAGAACTTGCGTTCGTCGACAGAAAAGTTGCGGGTAGTGCAGTAATGGCAGATAGTTGCAGGCACGTTGTTGCGCAGCGCACGTTTTTGCAGGATGGGGACTAATTTTTTAGTCATTTCCTCAACGTCATCTTCCCGATAGATCAGCGGCAACATGTACAGGCAGGGCCGGAACATCAGCTTATCTTTATCGTTTCTGTTGCAGATGACAACCCGGTGTTGGCGGCGGGTATGGATCGGAATCTGATAGCAATCGGCGCTGAGCCAATCTTCATCCAGGGAGATAAACGCGATGTCAGCGCGATCGATATTCTCGACAGGTAAAAAGCAGATCTCCTGATGCCACTGATTTGCCAGATGGGAGATGATGATTTTCAGTCCATGTTCGAAGTGACTGTTTTCTTCCTTGATGGCGATACTTAACATTAAAGAGTTCCTGAACCACTGGAGGGGTAAGGGAATGTTAAGCAAAATCATAAATATTCTAAATACATGTATCCTTAAATCTGGCGTTTCGTGGGCTGAGTTGTTACCAGGTGATTTCCTGGATACCCTTGAACAAGCAGAAAAAATCAACATTCGTACACTTCGCCAGCAACTGAAATAAAAGGCATTGACTCAGCAGGCGCTGACCGTATAATTCACGCGTTTCATCTGCATGAAGTAATCACTTCGCAATGCGCCCTTAGCTCAGTTGGATAGAGCAACGGCCTTCTAAGCCGTAGGTCGTAGGTTCGAATCCTACAGGGCGTACCATTCAAAGTTAGTCCCTATGCTCAGCTTCAACGCACCGTTACGCGCGGGACGGTTTTTCTGCTTCCAGCCAATGTTCTACCTCATAAAGACTTTGTTGGATCTCCTCTCTGAGTGAAAAATCACCCAACGGCTGCTGTTCAAGTGCTGCACACATCGTACTGGCTGAGTGCATTCCCATGCTGGCGCAGCTGCTTTTGAGCTGATGTGCCAGACGTTTTATCTGCTCGCGCTCATTTAAATCTCGCGCCGTGTCAATTTCATCTAATAAAGGAAGGGTGTGTTGCTTAAAGAGCGCTAACCATTCGTGCACCTTTTGCCATCCCATGACCTGGATATCCCCAGCCAATTGCTGAAAATCTAACCGTTTGTTGTCATTGTCTGATGCAAGCGGGAGAGACTCGTTGGCGTGCAGATAATGCGTAATAAGTCGACTGAGTTCATCCCGGGGAACCGGTTTTTGAATAATGCCGAGAAACAGGGTACTGGTTCTTTGGTTTAGCGTTTCGTCGATGACGTGTGCGCTAAAGCCGATCAGGTTAAGTGCCGGATAGTCGTGGGCTAACTGCTGTGCCAGCGTGATCCCGTCGATATCCGGAAGATCGAAATCAACCAGAGCAGCATTAAAGCTGGCATCTTCCCGCAACAGGCTTAACGCCTCCTCGGCACAGTCGACAGCGGTGACCTGTGCGCCATTGAGAGTGAGCATTTCTGTGCTGATGCGCTGCGTAAGAGGATTATCCTCGATAAGCAATAAGCGTAAGCCCTGTAACGATATGGAGCGTTGTGCGGGTTTAATGACGGGCATCGTGGTTGCCCGCAATGGCAAACGTAGCTGGAAACAACTCCCGACGCCGGGTGTGCTGGTAACGCTTAGCTCTCCCTGCATTGCCTTGGCGAGACTGGCGCTGATGGTGAGTCCGAGCCCGGTTCCTCCACGTTTACCGCTTACCTGAACGAACGGCTGAAAAATATCGTGCTGACGGGCAGGGTCAATTCCGCATCCCGTATCCTCAACCTCAACATACCAGTCCTGATCTTCACGCCGACTACGCAGGATAATGTGTCCCCGATCGGTAAAGCGTAGTGCGTTGTTTAATAAGTTAGTAATAATTTGCCGGATACGGCGCGGATCGCCACGCAGGGAATCGGGTACGTCGTCGGCAAAATCCGCAACCAATTTGACCGGGCGACCGGCAACGCGGCTGTTCATGAGTTGAAGCGTACTTTCCAGCAAGGGTTTGGGTTCAAAAGGCTCATCGCCTATCGCCACATTTTTTCCACCGGCTTCGATGGCGGAATAGTCGAGGATATCGTTGAGGATGGTCAGCAGAGACTCGCCCGAGTCGGTGATTGCGCGTAGATTTTCCCGATGCTGTGCCAGGGCGGGATTGTCTGAGAGCAACTGCGCAGTGCCGAGGATACCATACAACGGAGTGCGTATTTCATGACTCATAGCGGCAAGAAACGCCGATTTCGCCTGGTTAGCTTTTTCAGCTTCTGCACGGGCCTGCCGGTGTTCAGATACCATAGAATGTAGCTCGGCGGTGCGAGCTTTAACCTGTGCGGCCAGATGTTTGCGATGGTTATTGAGGGCGTGAACGCTACTGCGAAAGGCATCCATCAACCGCCCGATGGTATCCAGCTCGCGAACGCCTGCGGTTTCCGGAAAGGGGGAGTCAATATCCCCCTCAAGTAGACGCTGCAACGCCTGGGTTTGCTGTGCCAGTGGGCGTGTGACTGAACGATAAACCACACGCCAAAGTATAAGAATCAGCAAACATAATGACACGCCACCTAACAGCAGCAGCAAGTTTTGCCCGCGCTGGCTGGCCTGTTTGAGATGCGCCAGTCCGCTTTGATTGCGTTGGCCGATGATTTCCACCAACTGACTGACTTCGCTACTGAAACGGGTAAATTGTTCGATATTATTCTGCGATAAGATCTGCAATTGGGTCGTGATGTCATTATCCTGGCGATACAGGGACAGCAGCTCAATATAACGGCTAATCGTATTGATGGTGTCGGCCACCTGAGTGCGCACCACTGGATCTTCAATACGTATTTGTCGGCGGTGAAGCACTCTGACGGCGGCATTCAACTGGCTTTCCAGCGCAGCCAGGTTATTCTGCGCCTGGTTATTCCCCAGATTCATCACCATTTGCTGCACGCGTAGCGCGCTCAGGCGCAGCTCATTCATCTGGTTATAATATTCCAGATCGATATCGATGAGCCTGTCCAACGCGTGTTCAGCCGCTTGCCCCTGATGACTCTCAATTAAATCATAAATGCTTGCCTGCGTGGCGCCAGCCGAAGTAGCTGCATTGCTGGCCTGGCCGCGCGCCATTTCGGCAACGTCAGCGGTGGCCTCAATAATTTTCTGGCTAAGTTGTTGCTGTTGAGCGCGTAATTTCAGGCGTTCGCCAACCATCTCCCCCTGATGGCTTAACGACTGGGCGATCTCTTTTTCCTGTTGTTCAATGGCCGAGGTATCAAAGCCCTGTTCACGAAGAGTTTTGAGTAATGTGGTTATTTTCAGACTCTGGGCGGTTAGCATTCTCCCCTGAGCCAGCCACATATTTTCATTGTCTGCGGTGGTCAGATTTTGTGCGGAAAACAGTTCCCAGGCACTGGCCTCGCTGAGCTGGCGCGCCATATCCATGGTTGGAATTAGCGCCTGGGTATTGGCCTGCTCAACCTGGCTGACAAAACGCAGGTTATACCAGCCTGTCAGCGTACTGATAAGAGTCAGTGCCGCCATCAGCGCAAAGCCTATCCACAGTCGTTTGGTCAGAGATAAATTCACTGTCTGGTCGCCACAGATTAAAAAGGTTGAGTCCAAAAGAGGAAAGCAACTAGGATAAAGCCTTATCAATGTTGAGGCTATCATGCGCGTATTGGTTTTCCTGCTTATCACACTTTTTCCCGGCTTAAGTCACGCGGCCGGGTCTGCACTGCTGCTCTGGCAGGATACCCGGCAGTCAGTCTCGGTGCCGCAGACGGACGTTACTGCAAGCAAAGTCTGGAAACTGTGCGCGTTGTATCCCAGCCTGAAGGATTCCTATTGGCTCTCCGTGAATTACGGCATGCTTGAGGCGGCAAAAAAATATGGAGTAAGCCTGAAGGTGTTTGAGGCGGGAGGGTATCGTCAGTTCACCACGCAAAAAACACAAATCGCCCAGTGCCAGCAGTGGGGCGCGGATGCCATTTTATTGGGCAGCAGCACAACGACTTTTCCGGATTTGCAGGCGCAGGTTGGTACGTTGCCGGTCATTGAGGTAGTGAATGCGATACACGATCCGACGGTGAAAGCACGGGTTGGAGTTCCATGGTTCCAGATGGGTTACCAGCCAGGCCGCTATCTGGTTAAGTGGAGCGCGGGAAAACCGTTAAAGGTTTTATTATTGCCCGGACCTGATGACGCCGGAGGCAGCCGCGAAATGGTGGCAGGATTCCGTCAGGCGATTGCCGGTAGTCAGGTGCAGATCGTGGATGTGGCGTTGGGGGATAATGATATTGAAGTTCAGCGCAACCTGTTACAAGAGATGCTTGAACGTCACCCGGATGTCGATGTGGTTGCCGGTACAGCAATTGCTGCGGAGGCAGCGATGGGAGAGAAGCGGAATCAGGGGACGCCGCTAACCGTGGTCTCTTTTTACCTGTCGCATCAGGTGTATCGCGGACTTAAACGCGAAAGAATCATTATGGCTGCCAGCGATCAAATGGTCTGGCAAGGTGAACTGGCGATTCAACAGGCTATCAGAGTATTACAAGGGCAACCGGTGCCGGAAAATATCAGTCCGCCGATCCTGGTGCTCACCCCGAAAAATGCCGACAGCCAGCATGTTCAGCGCTCACTTTCTCCTGGCGGGTTCCGTCCGGTTTATCTGTATCAGTACACGTCGGCCGCTAAAAAATAACCTTCGCCGTGCTGCGTCACCAGTAAATCAGCCCGTAGCTTATGGCGCAAACGGCGGATCAATACATCCACGGTGCGTAAGTCTGGATTGTCTACCCGTCGTGCCGAAAGCATACGCAGTAAACGTTCGCGGCTGAGAATTTCCCCCGGATTGGTGACAAAGGCGACCAGCATTTCATACTCGGCGCGGGTGAGTTTGATCGTCTCATCGCCCAGCTCCAGAGTATGCCGGGAGACATTCAGACAGTATCCGGCAAACTGATAGCAGTTATCTTTGGTCTCCGGCTGTGCCTGGCGGGCAAGATCGATACGCCAGAGCAAATTTTTAACCCGAACCACCAGTTCACGTAGCTCCAGCGGCTTGGTGACATAATCATCAGCACCCATTTCCAGGCCAACGATCCGGTCAATTTGATCGCTACGACCCGTCACCAGAATGATCCCTACCGTTGAGCGTTCGCGCAGGGCACGGGTCAGCATTAAGCCATTTTCGTCCGGGAGGTTGATATCCAACAGAATAAGATCGACAGGATGTTGTGACATGATTTCACGTAGGCCTGTAGCGCTGGCGGTGACCGAGACGTGGTAACCCTCCTGTTCAAAGTATGCCTGTAACCTCGCCTGGGTGACGGGTTCATCTTCAACAATTACAATGTGATGCGACATCCTGATGGCGTGCTCTTTCTGTTCATATCTGTTCACATTGTGCCGTAAGTCATTCATCCTGACCAGTGTTGCTGTTCACATTTGAGAAATAAGATCCTCTGTAACTAAACCATAAGATTACAGGGGCTATTATGCGGAAACTATGGAGGGCGCTGCTCAGACCGAGCGCACGTTGGTCAGTGTTGGCGCTGGTCGTTATCGGGATTGTGGTCGGTATTGCGCTGATCGTCTTGCCGCACGTTGGTATTAAATTAACCAGTTCTACCGAGTTTTGCGTGAGCTGCCACAGTATGCAGCCGGTTTACGAAGAATATAAACAGTCTGCGCATTTTCAGAATGCCTCCGGGGTACGCGCAGAATGTCATGACTGCCACATTCCATCCGATATTCCAGGCATGGTGAAACGTAAGCTGGAGGCCAGCAACGATATTTACCAAACCTTTGTTGCCCACTCTATTGATACTCCAGAGAAATTCGAAGCCAAACGCGCTGAGCTGGCGGAGCGCGAATGGGCGCGAATGAAGGAGAACAACTCCGCGACCTGTCGTTCTTGTCATGACTATGATGCGATGGACCACGCTAAACAACATCCTGAAGCTGCGCGCCAGATGAAGATTGCGGCCAAGGACAACCAATCCTGTATCGACTGCCATAAAGGTATTGCGCATCAGCTTCCCGATATGAGTAGCGGTTTCCGTAAGCAGTTTGACCAGTTACGCGCCAATGCAAACGACGATGGCGAGACGCTCTACTCTCTGGACATCAAACCTATTTATGCCGCCAAAGGTGATAAAGAACCTGCAGGATCACTGCTACCCGCTTCTGAAGTGAAAGTGTTAAAGCGTGACGGTGACTGGCTGCAAATTGAAATTGTGGGCTGGACCGAGAGTAATGGGCGTCAGCGCGTGTTGGCGCAACTGCCGGGCAAGCGCATTTTTGTGGCTTCCATTCGTGGCGACATCCAGCAGCACGTGAAGACGCTGGAGCAAACCACCGTTGCGGAAACGAATACGCCATGGAGTAAATTGCAGGCCACCGCTTGGATGCAGAAGGGCGATATGGTCAACGACATCAAACCTATCTGGGCTTATGCCGACTCGCTCTATAACGGAACCTGTAACCAATGCCACGGCGCGCCAGAGAAAGAACACTTTGATGCTAACGGTTGGATTGGCACGTTGAACGGCATGATTGGCTTTACCAGTCTGGATAAACGTGAAGAACGTACCTTACTGAAATATTTGCAGATGAATGCCTCTGACACTACGGATAAGCCGCATGGCGATAAGGGAGAAAGCAATGAAAAATAACGATCTCTTTCAGGCATCTCGCCGACGTTTTCTAATGCAGTTGGGGGGCTTGACCGTAGCTGGTATGTTAGGGCCTTCGCTGCTCACGCCGCGTAGCGCCAACGCCGCAGAAGTCCAGGGCACTGGCGTCAAAGAGGGGATTCTGACCGGTTCTCACTGGGGGGCTATCCGTGCCACCGTGGTTGATGGTCGTTTTATTGAGGCCAAACCGTTTGAGCATGATAAATACCCGTCAAAAATGATCGCTGGACTCCCGGATCACGTACACGGTGGAGCGCGTATTCGCTACCCGATGGTCCGCGTGGACTGGTTGCGTAAGCGCCATCAGAGCGATACCAATCAGCGCGGAGATAACCGCTTTGTACGCGTTTCGTGGGATGAAGCGCTGGACTTCTTCTACCAGGAGCTGGAACGCATTCAGAAGACCTATGGTCCGAGCGCGCTGCTGACTGCCAGCGGCTGGCAATCGACCGGGATGTTCCACAATGCTTCCGGGATGCTGGCACGTGCCATTGCGCTGCATGGCAACAGCGTGAGTACCGGGGGAGACTATTCCACCGGCGCCGCTCAGGTCATTCTGCCGCGCGTGGTAGGGTCAATGGAGGTATATGAGCAGCAGACCTCCTGGCCGCTGGTACTAGAAAACAGCAAAACCATTGTGCTGTGGGGTTCCGATCTCATCAAAAACCAGCAGGCGAACTGGTGGTGTCCGGATCATGATGTCTACGAATACTACGAGCAACTGAAGGATAAAGTGGCGCGGGGTGAGATTTCGGTCATCAGCGTTGACCCGGTCGTCACCTCAACGCATGACTATCTGGGCCGCGACAAGGTTAAGCACATCGCCGTGAACCCGCAGGCTGATGTGCCGCTACAGCTGGCGTTGGCACACACGCTGTATACCGAGAAGCTCTACGATAAGCATTTCCTCGATAACTACTGCGTTGGGTTTGAGCAATTTCTGCCTTATCTGCTGGGCGAAAGTGACGGACAGCCTAAAGATGCCCAGTGGGCGGAAAAAATCTGCGGAATTGATGAAGATACGATTCGTGAACTGGCGCGGCAGATGGCGGGCGGCAGAACGCAAATTATTGCCGGCTGGTGCGTGCAGCGTATGCAGCATGGGGAACAGTGGGCGTGGATGATCGTGGTGCTAGCCTCGATGCTCGGACAAATCGGTTTACCCGGCGGCGGCTTTGGCTTTGGCTGGCATTACAACGGTGCGGGCACCCCGGGGCGTAAAGGGATTATCCTGAGCGGTTTTTCTGGCTCCACCACCGTGCCTCCTGTGCATGACAGCACCGATTATAAGGGCTACAGCAGTACTATTCCGATCGCGCGTTTTATCGATGCGATTCTGGAGCCGGGCAAAAACATTAACTGGAACGGCAAAACCGTTAAGTTACCGCCGCTGAAGATGTGCGTTTTTGCCGGGACCAACCCTTTCCATCGTCACCAGCAGATTAATCGCATTATTGAGGGGTGGCGTAAGCTGGAAACCGTCATCGCCATCGATAATCAGTGGACGTCGACCTGTCGATTCGCCGACATCGTATTGCCGGCGACGACCCAGTTTGAACGTAACGATCTTGACCAATATGGCAACCACTCCAACCGCGGAATTATCGCCATGAAGCAGTTGGTGCAGCCGCAGTTTGAAGCGCGTAATGATTTCGATATTTTCCGCGATCTTTGCCGCCGCTTTAACCGTGAAGAAGCGTTCACTGAAGGGCTGGATGAGATGGGCTGGTTGAAGCGCATCTGGCAGGAAGGAAGCCAGCAAGGGAAGGGACGCGGCGTTCATCTTCCGGCCTTCGACGTTTTCTGGAATCAGCAAGAGTACGTTGAATTCGAACATCCGCAGATGTTTGTTCGTCATCAGGCCTTCCGTGAAGATCCCGACCTTGAACCGCTGGGCACGCCGAGCGGTTTGATCGAGATATATTCGAAAACCATTGCCGATATGCAATATGACGATTGCCAGGGGCATCCGATGTGGTTTGAGAAAATCGAACGCTCACACGGAGGACCCGGATCGCAGCGTTGGCCGCTACATTTGCAATCAGTGCACCCGGATTTCCGTCTGCATTCACAGCTCTGCGAGTCCGAAGCGCTGCGTAAGCATTATGCGGTAAGTGGCAAAGAGCCGGTGTTTATCAACCCGCAGGATGCCAGCGTCAGGGGGATCCGCAACGGCGATATAGTTCGTGTATTTAACGCGCGTGGACAAGTGCTGGCCGGGGCGGTTGTCTCCGATCTCTACTCGCCGGGCGTGGCGCGCATCCATGAAGGTGCCTGGTACGATCCTGATAACGGTGGAGAAATCGGAGCGCTGTGTAAATACGGCAATCCGAACGTGTTAACGATAGATATCGGCACGTCTCAGCTGGCGCAGGCGACCAGCGCCCATACTACGCTGGTGGAAATTGAGAAGTATACCGGCAAGGTGGATAACGTGACGGCGTTCAGTGGCCCGATAAAAATGGTGGCGCAGTGTGAATATGTCCCGGCTGAGCAGGTGACGTCATGACGAAACACTTTTCCCTGACAACAGAACAAATGGCCTGCGTGTACGCCTGGTTGGCGCAGTTGTTTTCCCGGGAGCGGGACGATGAAAGCCTGGCGCTTTTACAGTCCAGCGAAATGGCTGAGTGGTTCGCGGTGCTCAAAGGTGAGCCGCTGCTTGAGGCGCAGGTCCTTTTGCTGGAGGAAAAAATTGCTGCGCTGAAGGCGCGTGAAGACGCTACTCTGGAACTGGCAGCTGATTTTTGCAGCCTGTTCCTGATGTCGGATAAACACGCGGCGTTACCCTATGCGTCGGCTCATCTTGAAGGAGGGCCAAACTATGGGGTCATTAAACAACTATTATCTGATGCGGGCATGCAGGTAAGCGATACGTTTAGCGAGTCAGCCGATCATCTGGCGATTTTTATCGAACTGCTGAGCCATCTGCATTTTTCCCTGGCAGAGGCAGGACCGCGTCATCAGCAGGTTGATGCGTTGCGCAGAGAAACGCTGGCAGGGCTGTTACGCTGGTTACCGGAGTTCACCACTAAATGCCGTCGGTATGATGACTTTGGTTTCTATGGTGCACTGAGCCAGCTGTTGCTGGCATTGGTCAGGCTGGATAATCAGCGCTGAGAGCAGCACATCCGGAGGTAATGAATCTGTTGCCTCCGTCGTATTGCTACGTTCACCTTATGTTTTTCACCTCTCTGAAACGATACTGCCTGTGAACGTGTTAAGGGTACTATCGCCGTACCCTTAACAATCCCGGCTCCCGGCGGGAAAATTGTTGCTGCGCAATACCCTCCGCTTATTCCTTCAGGCTACCGGGCCGGGCGCGAGGCAACATCCCTGTAAAACGCGCCCTGAACCCGCATCCCTGCGGGTTCTCCCGGCCTTACGGAAACACGTCGGCAATTTTCAGCCGGACCAGTCCACACTTGACCTCTTGCGCTTTTATTTGAAAATCGCTGAACAGCAAAACAGATTTAACTGGAAATCAGGGCGTTGAAGCGATGACCTCGTTATGGCTGTTCCACTCTCAGTTATTTCCATGGTCATTCATCTTCGTGAACTGAATGGCATTAGCACATTCGCTCCCGTTTTAATCCTCTCACCGTACAACCAGCACCGGACATTTCGCGTGGCGTACCACGGCTGCTGCCGTTGAACCCAGCAGATAAGTGCTAAAACCGGGTTTATGTGAGGCGATGACGATAAGCTCGGCGTCCACCGCCTCTGCCAACTTGAGGATCTGATCCTTCGGCGGGCCGTAAACGACATGAGTTTGACTCCTGCCTGCAGGAATATTGAACTGCTTAATAATCTCTTCGAGTTTTTCGCTGGCCTTGGCCTGCAGACCACTTCTGTCCGGAAATTCGGTAGAGTAGGCTAGCCCTAGCGAGGCATAGAACGGAACGGTAGGAATAACGGCTAAAAAGTGAACCTTCGCGGTTTTGGCATGCGCCTGAACCTGTGGAACAACATGGCGAGTTAAATCGGTTTCAGAGATATCGATGGGCACCAGAATTGAGCGATACATATTCACTACCTCCTGTTTGTTTACCTCTACTCTGAGTGTAGCGAAAGTCGTCTTTGTATAATAAGTGACCAGATCAAGGTTACGTGCATAAATGTGCGTCAATGAAATGTGTGTGTCGCATGTCTGGCCGTATATGTATATGTGAGCAAAACTGTAAGACAGGTATCTTCATTAATACGTGTAATCAAAAAACAGAAAAGGGTTCTTTTTTATGTGTTTTCATTATATATTTAATTATATAACGATTGCCACCAAGGGATTAATTTCAGCAGCTTTTAATCTTTATCAAACTTTTATTCTGATGTTTGTGTAATTAATAGTTAATCAAGCTTTATGTTTGGTTTAATATTCTAATTTTAAACGAAATTTGATATTTACATTTCGTTCTCATTAATTATGCGAGCCCCTTCAAACTTACCCGTTGGCTGATTCTTATTTCTCTCTTCGCTTGATGAATATCAATAAGTAGCTGCTTTAGTATATTTATTGTCTACCTCTAAAAGGGTATTCGTCTGATGGAAATAAAAGATGAGAAAAATAAATAAAACTATCATATGGACGATGCTGCTGTGCATTGTTCTTGGTGCAGTTATTGTTTTGGCAGGGCAATGGACATTGCACAAAACCTCAAGCACGGAATTTTGTTTGTCGTGCCATACGATGCAGGCACCCTACGAGGAATATACCGGCTCGGTTCACTTCCAGAATCAGAAAGGCATTCGCGCAGAGTGCGCGGACTGTCATATCCCGGAGGGCGGGCTGGATTATCTGGTGGCTAAGCTGCGGGCTTCAAAAGATGTTTATCACCAGTTCATAACCAAAAAAATCGATACCCCGGAAAAATTTGAAGAACATCGTCTGGAGATGGCGCAAACCGTCTGGGCACAGCTCAAGGCGAGTGATTCTGCGACCTGCCGTAGCTGCCATAGTATGGACGCCATGGATCTTGCTGCACAAAGCGCGGATGCCCAGAAGATGCACAAAATGGGCATCGCGGAAAAGCAAACCTGTATTGATTGCCATAAAGGCGTCGCCCATTTCCCACCTGAAATAAAAATGGATGACAGTGCGCTTAAAGGGCTTGAAACGCAGTCAGCCTCTACTCCAGCCTCGGCAACTGAGCTTTATGCCGTAAGCAATACCGCGCTTGGCGATCTGGGAACCGTTTACCCGGCAACAAAAATGCAGGTTCTGAAAACAACGGACAACGTGCGACTGGTCGAGATTCGCGGTAGCCAGATGCAGGGAAGTGAACAGGTTATTTACTACGCAGCAGGGCAGCGTTTGATTCTTGCCAGCCTGAGTGAAAAAGGTCAGCAGTCGCTGAAGATCCTCTCCGACTGGAAAAAAGATGACTACGGCAATGCGTGGCGAGATGTCGTGCTGCAGGGCGAATGGAGCGGTTCCGCTCTCGCCAGCCGCGAACCCATGTGGGATTACGCACGCAAACTCGACAATGTGTACTGCGCGGGTTGTCATGCGCCAATTCCGGCGAATCATTTCACGCTCAACGCCTGGCCTTCTGTGGCAAAAGGGATGGGTGCTCGTACCAATATCAGTGAAAACGAACTGGATATCCTGAGCCGTTACTTCCAGTACAACGCGAAAGACATGAACAAATAAGCGATAAATCAGGAGAAATCATGAAACTCACAAGACGTGACTTTATCAAGACGGCTGGCGCGGCAACCGGGACAATGGCGATTTCTTCGGTGATCCCAATGCCGGCCTGGGCCGAAGGCCAGAATGGTGGGGCAATCCTGACGGCAGCACGTTGGGGTGCGGTATACGTGGAAGTCAAAGACGGCAAAGTGGTTTCCTCAAAAGGTGCGTTGCCGAAAACGGTGCCGAACTCATTACAGCAAACCGCGCCGGATCAGGTTCATACCAATATCCGCGTTAAGTATCCGATGGTGCGTAAAAGCTATCTGGAAAACCCGGGTAAAGCGGATGGTAAACGTGGTAACGATCCTTTCGTGCGCGTGAGTTGGGAACAAGCGCTGAAGCTCATTCACGAGCAGCATAGCCGGATCCGTAGCAGCTATGGCCCGTCCTCAATATTTGCCGGTTCCTATGGCTGGCGCTCTAGCGGTGTTCTGCATAAGGCGCAAACCCTACTGCAACGCTATATGAGCATGGCCGGTGGCTACGCCGGTCATACCGGAGATTATTCAACCGGGGCAGCGCAGGTGATCATGCCTTACGTTGTGGGATCGGTCGAAGTCTATGAGCAGCAAACCACCTGGCCGATGGTGCTAGAGCACAGTCAGGTCGTGGTGCTGTGGGGGATGAACCCGCTCAATACCCTCAAAATTGCCTGGAGCAGCACGGATGAACAGGGGATTGAATACTTTAATCTGCTGAAAAAATCAGGGAAAAGCGTCATCGCCATCGACCCGATGCGTTCTGAAACCATCGAGTTCTTTGGTGATAATGCGACCTGGATTGCGCCACATATGGGGACCGATGTGGCGATGATGTTAGGGATCGCCCACACGCTGGTGAAGAAAAATCTTCACGACAAAGCCTTCCTGGAAAAATACACCACCGGATATCCGCAGTTTGAAGAGTACTTGCTCGGCAAGAGCGACAAAATTGAGAAAACCGCCGAGTGGGCATCTGGCGTGTGTGGCGTGCCTGCTGAGCAACTGGAAAAGCTGGCGGAAATTTTCTCCAGCAACAAAACCATGCTCATGGCAGGCTGGGGGATTCAGCGTCAGCAATACGGTGAGCAAAAACACTGGATGCTGGTGACTCTGGCGGCGATGCTGGGGCAAATTGGTACCGAAGGTGGTGGTTTCGGGTTCTCTTATCACTATTCTAACGGCGGTAACCCAACACGCACCGGTGGGGTATTGCCAGCAATATCCGCCAAAATTGAGGGGGGATCATCTGCTGGCAACGACTGGGCGGTTTCTGATGCGGTGACCAGCCTGCCGGTAGCGCGAATTGTCGAGGCGCTGGAAAACCCAGGCGGCAAATATCAGCATAACGGTAAAGAGCAAACCTTCCCGGATATCAAAATGATCTGGTGGGCGGGTGGCGCTAACTTTACCCATCATCAGGATACCAACCGCTTAATCAAAGCCTGGCAGAAGCCTGAACTGGTTGTCATCTCTGAGTGTTACTGGACCGCAGCGGCCAAACACGCCGATATTGTTCTGCCAATCACCACCTCGTTTGAGCGTAACGATCTGACCATGACCGGTGATTACAGTAACCAGCATCTGGTGCCTATGAAGCAGGTCATCGCGCCGCAGTTTGAAGCGCGTAGTGATTTTGACGTATTTGCCGATCTGGCTGAGATGCTCAAGCCGGGTGGTAAGGCGGTCTACACCGAAGGCAAAGACGAAATGGCGTGGCTGAAGCAGTTCTATGACGTTGCGCAAAAAGCCGCCCGCGCCCAGCGTGTCGCCATGCCTCAGTTCAACGCGTTCTGGCAGCAGAATAAACTGATCGAAATGCGTGAGAATGAAAAGAATAACAAATATGTGCGCTACGCGGATTTCCGCAGCGATCCGGTGATGAATGCGCTGGGAACGCCGAGCGGCAAGATAGAAATCTACTCGAAAACGATTGAAGGCTATCAGTATAAAGACTGTCCGCCGCATGCGTCCTGGATTGAACCGGATGAATGGAAAGGAACTGCGGATAAAGATCAGCTGCAGCTACTGACGGCGCATCCGGCACATCGTCTGCATAGCCAGCTGAACTACGCGTCGCTGCGTAAAGAATACGCGATTGCCAATCGTGAACCAGTGACGATTCATCCGGATGACGCGAAAGCCAGAGGGATTGTCGAGGGCGATCTGGTTCGTGTATGGAATGCTCGCGGACAGGTTCTGGTGGGGGCGCACGTCAGCGACGGTATCAAACCGGGAATTATCTGTATCCATGAAGGCGCATGGCCGGATATTGAAAACGGTATCTGTAAAAATGGCGGCGCGAACGTGCTGACGGCGGATATCCCAACCTCACGGCTGGCGAATGGCTGTGCGGGGAATACCAGCCTGGTATATGCAGAAAAATTCACCGGTGAAGCGCCAAAACTTACCGTCTTTGATGAGCCAGCAATTGTCACCATGTAATGATGATGGCTGATAAACGGGGGCCGTAAGGCTCCCGTTTTTTATTACTGTTTGGGCAGCGTTTTACTGTTGTTACTCAGCCAGTTCAATCACATCTCCCGTTGCCGGTGCGTCAGTTCCCGGTAGCCACAATCGACCCCATGAACCAGTGCAATGACAGCCGAGCAGTTTTTCGGGTTGTTGTTGCTTAATAAATTGTCGGGTCCGCCATAGCTTAGCAGGGGAGGCTGCACGTAAATGAAACCCACCGACCAGGGCATAAATTTGGTTAACCCCTGTGATTTTCTGGCAGTGGCGTACGATGTTCTCTATTCCCCGATGCCCGCAACCAGTAATGATGACTAACCCGCGTTCAGATTTATAGATCAACACGCCTTCGTCACTGATGTAATCTGGTTGGAGTGTTTTTTCGCTAATCACACCATAGGACTGTGGCGTGGGGACGCTAATTTCCCCGGACCACAAAAAGCGATCGCTGATAGCCAGCGGCTCGCGGGTGTATTCCATGATGAATCGAGAGTAGTTGTTATCACGCGAGAGTTTTTTAATTTTTCGTGGTGTTCCCGCAACAGTAACTGAGGCGTATCGTTCACAGGCTATTTGGGGATGGCAAATGATACGGCTGTTATCCGCAAGCCACGGCACGCCGCCGCAGTGATCGTAATGGCCGTGCGACAGCACCACGGCGGTTAAGTGCGTCAGGTCCACGCCCATTTGTGCAGCGTTATGCATGAAGCTGCCATCCGGCCCGGTATCAAACAATATTGTGGTCGTTTCATCCTGAACTAACAGACTTAATCCAGGCTTTGCCAGTAATGTTTTTCCAGCGCCAGCAGCACGTCGGTTTTCAAGCAGCACCGTGAGGGTCAAAGCCATGTCTGACTCCAGTATTAAAACGGCATACTGTAATGCATGGCTTTTGAGGGTGCTGTGATCGCAGCGCTCTTTAGCGATATCTGTTATTCACGCACAATTTTGCCAGCGTTTCCTGCATCGCTGTCATTCCAGCTACCGCGACCATTTGATTTAATGGTGTAAGTGGCATAACCGACGCGGAAGGTCATCGTATCCTTATAGGTATTTACGTCACGCACTTCCTTACCGTTGACGTAAACGCTGGAATCTTCGACGTGAATATCAACGCTGCGTTGACCATTGGCAAATTTGGCCACGTAATTTCCGCTGAATTTGCCATCAATACCCGCATTATCGTGGTTATCCCGGCCTGTGGTATTTTGCTGCTCTTCACCATGGCGATGATGACGATTTTGCTGGCTGTTATCGTTCTCGATAAAGCCATGATCGTGGTTCCATTGATAGGATTTGTTCACATCACAACCATTGAGTTCGCTCATTTGCGTACAACCTGAACGTTCATACTTTTTCTGCATTGCCGGGGTAATTGCACATGCCGTTGTGGCCGTTGTCAGGCCAAGGACCAGGAGGGTCAGCAGACGTTTATTCATTTTTCACTCACTATCATCATTAAGTTTATTTATAGGAATACGAACTTTTTGGCTGTCATTTTTACGACGACGGCAGTCTCCCATTAAATATTAACGACGCATACCAGGGAAAATCCTAATTTATAATTAGGGTGAGGTGATAAATGTTGTGATACGCAACATAATGAGTAGTTGATTTACGATTTTTATACAATCTGAATGGAGGGTTAAAAGGTTTTTACTTTTTAATAGAAGATTTAATGAATTATTAATATTGACATTAACGATGAACAAGGATGCAGGCCCGTATATAAACAGGCCTGCACGGGGAGAGTAGTCCACAATATTCAAACTTAGCGTATTTATGGATATTGTCGTCAATACAGTTCGTCTTTACCCTTGAGTGGAGATCTGTGCGCGGTGCTGCTCGGCCTGTATCTCATGGGCAAATGAATGGCCGTTATTTACTGATTGGTGAACAACCATTGCTTTTTCATGTTCATTCATTTGTGAAAATGATTGCGCATTGGTTGGTGTTGACGATGAATTATTTGCCTGCGAGGCATGTGCCTGCGCCATTTGTTGATGCGCAGAGGCATCACTGTTATTCATCATTTCATGAGCCATTGCGGCCTGTTGATGCACTTTAGGTGTTTCTGCCGCATTAACGCCAGCTGAAATAAAAAACGCGATAGCTAAAAAAGAGGACATCTTATTCATCATATTTCTCCTGTTTGGGTTTACGGAAGAAAGTATAATTAATAGGGGCTGTCAGTGGCGTGACAGGATTATGACGGTTGTGTCAGAGAATAGGTGATGACAGGTATAAGCGTCATCACCATAAATTACATCGCGTGCTTGGGAAGCGTCAGAATAAAGCGAGTGACATAAGGATTGGAAGTTACCGAGACTTTTCCGTGATGGGCAATCACAATCGATTTCACAATCGCCAGACCAATACCGCTGCCTTCGCCTTTACGCTGCCGTGAAGGGTCCACTCGATAAAAGCGGTCAAAGAGTCGCGGAAGATGTTGCGGGGGAATGGGGGTTCCGGGATTCTCAACGACTATCTGGACCAGGTCATCCGCCTCTTTCACCCGCACGGTTACCGACTCACCCTTTGGCGTATAGCGCATGGCATTTGACAGCAGGTTACTCATTGCCCGGCGTAACATTAATGGGTCGCCTGAAACCCAGCATGCGTGTCCTTCAAACCGTAAACCAACCTCACGCTCCTCCGCCCAGGCTTCGAAAAAGTCGAACACTTTACCGACCTCATCAGCCAGATTGAGCGCTTTTTTTTCTGGGATCAGCTGATTGTTATCTGCCTGCGCCAGAAACAGCATATCACTCACCATTTTCGACATACGGCCAAACTCTTCGAGATTGGAATACAGCACATCTTCCAGTTCTTTTTGGCTGCGGGTCTGGCTGAGCGCAATTTCCGTTTGGGTGACGAGGTTAGTTATTGGCGTGCGGATCTCATGGGCAATATCCGCCGAGAAGTTCGACTGACGTTTAAATACGTCCTCGATGCGTTCGAGCATGTGATTAAACGAACTAACCAGTTGTTCCAGTTCAATAGGCACAGCCTGCGGATCGAGACGGACATCGAGATCTTTCGAGGTGATATTTTGGATGCGACGACTAACATTACGGATCGGTTCATGGCCTTTGTATACGGCGAACAGCACGATAAAAACAATCATGATGCTAATCAGCGAAGCCGTCATAATTAACTTGTTTTTCAGATCGTTAATATAGTGCAGGTGAAAATCGATCGATAACGCCAGATACAGCGTATACGCTGGTTTTCCATCGGCAAGCTTTCCTACCGGCAGGCGAATCATTCGCCAGTTAGACGATGTTTTCTGTCCGTGGATATGTCTGGAGGTTTGCAGTGTAGGGCCTGAGATAATAAAAACGTCGCTGGCATGAGCATTTTTATCCGGCCTTGCGCTGGCGATAAATTGCCGAAGATCCGGCGCATTGGGCGAATGAAAAATGGCCTTCTGGTTGCTATCTACCAGAGAAATAATGACGTTCGAGTAACCCGCCACCACATTTTTTAGCGTTTCCAGTCGGCGTGATTCTGGCTCGTTAGGCTGGTTAATAATCCGCTCCAGCGTGGTGCTAATCTCTTGTAAATCATTGATGTCCTGCTCGGCGAAGTGGACTTTCACGGAGTGGATCATTATCCATGCAAAGGCGAAAAATGAAGCAATTGTCGCCAGGCTGATAAAAAAGGTTAGTCGTGTCGCCAGTGAAAAAGGGCGCCGCCATCGTTTACTGGCCATCAGGAACCTCAAGCATATATCCCACGCCGCGCACGGTCTGAATCAGTTTCGGCTCATAATCGTTATCAATTTTGGCGCGCAGACGCTTAACGGCGACGTCGATGGCATTAGTATCGCTGTCAAAATTCATATCCCAGACCTGGGAGGCGATCAGCGAGCGGGGTAAAACTTCCCCCTGATGGCGCAGGAAAAACTCAAGCAGCGTAAACTCTTTGCTGGTCAGAGTGATGCGCGTACCGCTGCGGGTAACTTTTCTGCTGACCAGATCGACCATTAAATCCGCGACCTGAAACTGGCTTTCGACAATCACCGCCGCGCCTCGACGCAACAGCGTTCTGACCCGTGCCAGCAGTTCGGCGAAGGCAAACGGTTTAACCAGGTAATCATCAGCACCCAATTCCAGACCTTTAACCCGATGTTCAATGGTACCCAGTGCGGTGAGGAGAAGAATGGGCATTCCTTTGTTGGCGGAACGCAGCATCCGCACGATATCCCAGCCGTTTACGTCCGGCAGCATGATGTCGAGTATGAGCAGGTCGTAATCGCCGGTCATCGCCAGGTGATACCCGTTCAGGCCGTTATCCGCTAAATCCACGACAAAACCCGCTTCCGTCAGGCCTTTTGTCAGGTATTCACCGGTTTTTTTCTCATCTTCGACTATCAAAACCTTCATCGCATTCTCCTTCTCGCACTGGTGTGCGGACTTTCAATTCTAGGGAAGCGAGATCGGATAGCAATCGGTTATTGGGAAAATGACAGTTTTGTCATTTTCCTGTCACCGGTTAAACAGAGTCACTTGGTTAAAGTACAGCACTATAAATTCCTACACATTTTAGAGACATCAGTCCGGTCAGGACGAGAAGAACTATGAGCAAATTTAAGCTTCTTACTCTCAGCGCTATATTCGTGCTCGCCGGTTGTTCATTGGCGCCGGACTATCAGCGCCCGGCTTTGCCGGTGCCGCAGCAATTTTCTTTAAGCCAGAATGCCCTGGTATCGGCTCCAGGTGAATATCAGGACACGGGCTGGCGGAGCTTCTTCGTTGACTCCCAGGTAAAGGCGCTGATTGGCGAGGCGTTGGTTAATAACCGCGATTTACGTATGGCTGTGCTAAAAGTTCAGGAAGCGAGAGCGCAATATGGCGTCACGGACGCTGACCGCTACCCGCAACTCACGGCTGGCTCCAGTGGTACTTACAGCGGTAAATTAAAAGGTGATAGCAGCACCGATCGTGAATTCGAAGCTGGACTCAATCTTAGTTTCGACCTGGATTTCTTTGGGCGGCTAAAAAATATGAGTGAAGCTGAGCGACAGAATTTCTTTGCCAGCGAAGAAGCGCGTCGGGCGGTGCATATCTCATTAATCTCCAACGTGTCGCAAAGTTATTTTAATCAGCGTCTGGCTTACGCGCAGTTGCAAGTTGCTGAAGAAACGCTGCAAAACTACCAGCGCTCTTACGCTTTTGTAGAGAAGCAACTGGTAACCGGTAGCACCAACGTACTGGCGTTGGAACAAGCGCGCGGTGTGATCGAAAGTACGCGTAGCGAAATTGCCAAGCGTAAAGGTGATCTGGTGCAGGCCAATAACGCGCTGCAGCTGTTGCTGGGTACATACGGGAAATTACCTGATGACCACGCGCGCAGCCGTGGGGATATTAAACCGGTAACGCTGCCGCCATCGCTCTCGTCGCAAATACTGTTGCAGCGCCCGGATATTATGGAAGCTGAGCACGGATTATTGGCGGCAAATGCCAATATCGGTGCTGCGCGAGCGGCATTTTTTCCGTCTATAACGTTGACCAGTTCCGTGTCCAGTAGCAGCGATCTTTCCAGTTTATTTAATGCCGCCAGCGGCATGTGGAATTTTGTCCCCAAAATAGATATTCCAATATTCAACGCTGGACGTAATCAGTCCAATCTCGACCTGGCAGAAATTCGCCAGCAACAGTCGGTAGTGAATTACGAACAAAAAATTCAGAACGCGTTTAAAGAAGTGGCGGATGCACTGGTGTTGCGCCAAAGCATTGCCGATCAAATTAGCGGGCAGCAGCGTTATCTGGATTCATTGCAAATCACACTACAACGCGCCAGAGCGCTTTATCAGAATGGTGCAGTTAGCTATATCGAAGTATTAGACGCAGAACGTTCTTTATTCGCTACGCGGCAATCGCTGCTCGATCTTAATTACGCCCAACAGGTTAATGAAATTAAGCTGTTTGCTGCCTTAGGCGGCGGTTGGGTGGAGTAATCCTTAATATTAACCTTTCAGGAGCATCAATTATGAATACTACCGCCAAAGCTGTGCTGTTTAGTCTTTTCTCTACGATCATGTTTAACGCTCAGGCCAATGAGCATCAGCATGGTGAGATGATGAATATGCAGCCAGCGGCTCAACAGGAACAACTCATTAGCGCTACCGGGGTGATTGAAGCTGTTGATATGGAAAGTAAAAAGATTACGATCAAGCATGATCCTATCCCTGCGGTGAACTGGCCAGCCATGACGATGCGTTTTACACTGGTTGCCGATACGAAGGCTGATGATATTAAGCCAGGCGATAAGGTCGCGTTTACGTTTGTTCAGCAGGGAAATCTCTCTGTGTTACGCGATATTCACATCAGTAAATAACGTTCTCGTTGGTCTCTTTTATTCTTGCCCGGGTTTTGCGAACGCGGGTGAGACTATCGCGCAATGGAAATCACTATGGCGTCTTTAAATATTAAAAATACCGCGCTTATTCTCGCTGGCATGATTGCCGGTGGGGTTATTTCTGTCGGTATTTATACTTATTATTCATCCGCAAAAGCAACGGCTGAAACCGGGCAGGCTTCGCCAAAAGAAGCCAGAAAAGTGTTGTTTTGGTACGACCCCATGTACCCAAACACGCGTTTTGATAAACCGGGTAAATCGCCATTTATGGATATGGATCTGATCCCGAAATATGCCGATGAAGAGACCGCGAACGCGTCATCACCAGGCGTGCGCATCGATCCTACACAGACCCAGAACCTGGGGCTGAAAACAGAGCCAGTGCGTCGTGGACCACTGCACTACGCGCAAACTTTTCCGGCCAACGTTAGTTATAACGAATACCAGTTTGTTATTGTCCAGGCACGCTCAGCGGGCTTTATCGAGAAGGTTTACCCACTGACCGTGGGGGACAAAATTAAACAAGGCGCGCCGCTGATCGACCTGACTATTCCTGATTGGGTTGAGGCGCAGAGCGAATATTTATTGCTGCGAGAAACTGGCGGCAGCGCGACGCAGGTGGAAGGAATTCTGGAAAGATTACGTCTGGCTGGAATGCCTGAAGCGGATATTCAGCGCTTAAAATCGACGCGTAAAATTCAGACCCGCTTTACCCTGAAAGCGCCTATTGATGGGGTGATCACCGCATTCGATTTGCGTACGGGTATGAACATTTCCAAAGACAATGTGGTCGCGAAAATTCAGGGTATGGACCCGGTATGGGTCAGCGCGTCGGTCCCGGAATCTATCGCCTGGCTGATTAAAGACGCCTCGCAATTTACCATCACCGTGCCTGCCTGGCCGGATAAGCCTTTCACCATCAGCAAGTGGAGTATCTTACCCAGCGTTGATGCTACCACGCGTACGCTCCAGCTCCGTTTACAGGTCGATAATCCTGACGAGGCGCTCAAGCCCGGGATGAATGCTTACCTGCAACTGAAAACACAAAGCGAGCCAATGCTGCTGATCCCGTCTAAAGCGCTAATTGATACGGGTACCGAGCAGCGGGTAATCACCGTTGATAACGAAGGCCGATTTGTGCCGAAACAGGTTGCGGTATTCCATGAATCTCAAGGGCTGACGGCTATCCGCTCCGGCCTGACCGAAGGCGAAAAAGTGGTTTCCAGCGGTCTGTTCCTGATTGATTCCGAAGCGAATATCTCTGGCGCACTGGACCGTATGCGCGCCCAGAACAGTAAGACGCAAGACGCAGCCGCCATGCCAGCCCAGGCTACCCATTCACACTGAGGATATGATAAATGATTGAATGGATTATCCGCCGCTCGGTGGCAAACCGTTTTCTGGTGATGATGGGGGCGCTGTTTCTCAGTATTTGGGGAACCTGGACCATCATCAATACCCCGGTTGATGCGCTGCCCGATCTCTCTGATGTTCAGGTGATCGTCAAAACCAGCTATCCGGGTCAGGCGCCGCAAATTGTTGAAAATCAGGTGACCTTTCCGCTGACCACCACCATGCTGTCGGTACCGGGCGCGAAAACTGTGCGCGGTTTCTCGCAGTTTGGCGATTCCTACGTGTACGTCATTTTCGAAGATGGTACCGATCCTTACTGGGCGCGCTCGCGCGTACTGGAGTACCTCAACCAGGTTCAGGGAAAATTGCCGGCTGGCGTTAGCGCGGAAATGGGACCGGACGCCACGGGTGTCGGCTGGATATTTGAGTACGCGCTGGTGGATCGCAGCGGGAAACACGATCTGGCGGAATTACGTTCTCTTCAGGACTGGTTTTTAAAGTATGAGTTAAAAACGATTCCCAACGTGGCGGAAGTCGCCTCGGTAGGCGGCGTGGTTAAACAGTATCAGGTCGTTATTGATCCAATGAAGCTGACGCAATATGGCATCAGTCTGGCGGACGTGAAATCGGCGCTGGATACGTCGAATCAGGAAGCGGGCGGCTCATCTGTTGAGATGGCTGAAGCGGAATATATGGTCCGCGCCAGTGGATATCTGCAAACGCTCGATGATTTCAATAATATAGTCCTGAAAACAGGGGCTGACGGTGTACCTGTTTACCTGCGCGATGTGGCGCGCGTACAGATTGGGCCGGAAATGCGCCGTGGGATCGCCGAACTGAATGGCGAAGGCGAAGTGGCGGGCGGGGTGGTTATTCTGCGGTCCGGTAAAAATGCGCGTGAGGTGATCTCCGCGGTTAAAGCCAAGCTCGATACGCTGAAAAGTAGCCTGCCGGAAGGCGTAGAAATAGTTACAACATACGATCGCAGTCAGCTCATTGACCGCGCCATTGATAACCTGAGCTACAAGCTGCTGGAAGAGTTTATCGTTGTTGCGCTGGTGTGTGCATTGTTCCTGTGGCATCTGCGTTCTGCGCTGGTGGCGATTATTTCCCTGCCGCTGGGGCTGTGTATCGCGTTCATCGTGATGCATTTCCAGGGGCTGAACGCCAATATCATGTCGCTGGGGGGCATTGCCATTGCTGTCGGGGCGATGGTCGATGCCGCCATCGTGATGATTGAAAACGCCCATAAGCGGCTGGAAGAGTGGGGGCATCAGCATCCGCATGAAAAGCTGGATAACGCAACGCGCTGGAAGGTCATTACTGACGCCTCGGTAGAAGTCGGCCCGGCATTGTTCATCAGCTTGCTGATTATCACATTGTCGTTTATCCCTATTTTCACGCTTGAGGGTCAAGAGGGGCGACTGTTCGGGCCGCTGGCGTTCACCAAAACGTATGCCATGGCAGGTGCGGCGTTTCTGGCCATCGTGGTTATTCCGATCCTGATGGGATTCTGGATCCGCGGAAAAATACCTGCAGAAAGCAGCAACCCGCTTAACCGTTTCCTGATCCGTATTTACCATCCGCTATTGCTGAAGGTATTGCACTGGCCCAAGACCACCATTCTGGTGGCGGTGCTTTCAATACTGACGGTTATCTACCCGCTGAATAAAGTCGGTGGCGAATTCCTGCCGCAGATTAACGAAGGCGACCTGCTGTATATGCCTTCGACATTGCCGGGGATCTCAGCGGCGCAGGCAGCGGACATGCTGCAAAAAACCGACAAGCTGATCATGACCGTTCCGGAAGTGGCGCGCGTGTTTGGTAAAACAGGTAAGGCAGAAACCGCAACAGACTCAGCACCGCTGGAAATGGTTGAAACGACGATCCAACTGAAGCCGCAGGACCAGTGGCGTCCGGGGATGACGATGGACAAAATCATTGCCGAGCTGGATAAAACCGTACGCTTGCCGGGACTGGCGAATCTGTGGGTTCCGCCGATTCGTAACCGTATCGACATGCTCTCTACGGGGATCAAAAGCCCAATTGGCATTAAGGTGTCAGGTAACGTTCTGGCAGATATCGACGCCACGGCGGAGCAAATTGAAGAGGTGGCCAGAAACGTGCCGGGCGTCTCTTCGGCGCTGGCTGAACGCCTGGTCGGGGGGCGCTATATCAATGTGGATATTAATCGGGAGAAAGCGGCCCGGTACGGAATGACCGTCGGCGCGGTGCAACTGTTTGTCACCTCTGCGGTCGGAGGCGCAATGGTCGGCGAAACTGTGGAAGGGATTGCACGTTATCCGATTAACCTTCGCTATGCGCAGAGCTATCGTGATAGCCCGGAAGCGCTGCGTAATCTGCCCATTCTGACGCCCATGAAACAGCAAATCACGCTGGCGGATGTCGCCGATGTGACGGTGGTTTCGGGGCCTTCGATGCTGAAAACCGAAGATGCGCGACCAACCAGCTGGATTTACATCGACGCCCGCGATCGTGACATGGTCTCAGTGGTGAACGATCTGAAAAAAGCGATCGCTGAAAACGTACAGTTAAAGCCGGGGACCAGCGTGGCGTTTTCCGGGCAGTTCGAGCTGCTTGAGCGCGCCAGTCATAAGCTCAAACTGATGGTGCCGATGACGCTGATGATAATCTTCGTTCTGCTTTATCTGGCCTTCCGTCGCTTTGGTGAAGCGCTGCTGATTATCACCAGTGTGCCTTTTGCGCTGGTGGGCGGCATCTGGTTCCTTTACTGGATGGGGTTCCATATGTCGGTTGCAACCGGAACCGGATTTATCGCCCTGGCCGGTGTTGCTGCGGAGTTTGGCGTGGTGATGCTGATGTACTTGCGCCACGCTATTGAAGCCGAACCCGCGCTGGAAAATCCGCAAACCTTTACGGCGGATAAGCTGGATGAAGCGTTATATCACGGTGCTGTGCTGCGCGTGCGCCCGAAAGCGATGACCGTGGCGGTGATTATTGCGGGTCTGTTACCTATCTTGTGGGGGACGGGAGCTGGCTCAGAAGTCATGAGCCGCATAGCCGCGCCGATGATTGGCGGCATGATCACCGCACCATTGCTCTCTCTGTTCATTATTCCGGCCGCTTATAAGCTGATGTGGCTGCACAGGCATCGCCACCAAAAGTAATGCCCTGAAGCGCTCGTCTGCCTCGGTTTTACTGCCGAAGCAGGCGTTGCGTTATACCGTCAACGCTTTCACGCGTTTGCGGTACTCGCCCGGCGTGCAGCCAAATTCCCGTAAAAAGACTTTATGAAACGACGATTCGCTGGCGTAACCCACCGACTCGGCAATAACGATTAACGGCTGTGTACCGCGCGACAGCATCTGGGCTGCGAACTGCAGGCGCAGCGCGGTTAACACCGCCAGCGGCGTGGAGTTTGATACTTCACGGAATAGCTGTGCGAAGCTGGCCCGTGACATATGTGCTCGTTTTGCCAGTTCTTCGACGGTCCAGGCAAAAGCCGGTGACTCCAGCATCATGAATACAACGGATCCAAGCCTGGGGTGCAGCAGTAAATTCAGCACATTTTTAGCGGGTGTCGACTGGGCGAGCCACTCGCGAACGGTTAACGCGAACAGCGTAGCGCATTGCTGGCTGCAAACGATACTGGAGCCAGGCAGGTCGTTGATGTATTCCTCCTGCATTAGCGCAATCATGGCCTTCAGCCAATGGCTGACGGGGCTGTTCTCCTCAGGCGCCAGTAATAATACTTCCGGAAGCGCGGTTAAAAAATAGCGTGAAGATGCCTGTAATCGCAGGCTCCCGCAGACAATATGCGTTTGTTCTTCCCCTGTCTGGCACAGACGATGCGCGGAGTTTTGCGGCAGAATGACTATTGTTCCAGGGCGTAATGTGGAAGATGTTCCGTCAGGCATATCCAGTTGAGCGAATCCCTGGGTTACCGTATGCCAGCGAATAACGGACAGTTCACCCGCCGCATGCGGCAGTTGCCAGTCCCTGCTCAACAGGCAGTTTTGATCAATCGAGCCCTGCGGGTCGTTAAGCATAAGTAATCGGCTAAGTGCATCCATGAAGACTCCTGGGCAGTTTTTGCTAATGCTAATTGAGATGAAAACAACGCTATAACACATAACTTTATTAATAATTTTATGGTGTTAGTTTAATTACTCAATAGGTTGAGTGGAAGGGAAAGAGTGGCTTTTTAGACGATCTAACAGTAATTGGCGCGTTATGGATACATTGTTCGTGCATCTCTAAACCTATAATTCAGTTCAACAAACGAACAGTGACATGGCGGAGAGACAGCATGAATCAGTATCAGGCGATTGTTATCGGATTTGGTAAAGCGGGTAAAACGCTGGCGGCAACACTGGCCAAAACGGGTTGGCGGGTAGCGATTATTGAACAGTCAAACACCATGTATGGTGGGACATGCATCAATATCGGCTGCATTCCCACCAAAACCCTGGTACACGATGCTGAACTTCAGCATGACTTTGCCGCAGCGATGCAGCGCAAGACCTCCGTTGTCAGTTTTCTGCGCGATAAAAACTTCCACAATCTTGCCGATCTGGAGAACGTGGATGTGATTGAAGGTCGTGCTGAATTCATTGATAACCATACAGTGCGGGTCGTGCAGCCAACAGGTGAGGTTGAACTGAGCGGCGAGAAAATCTTTATTAATACTGGCGCCCAGTCAACGATTCCGAACGTTGAGGGATTAACCACGACGCCTGGCGTATTTGACAGCACCGGGTTGTTGAATTTGACGCAACGTCCCGAGCGTCTGGGCATTTTGGGCGGTGGGTATATCGGCGTTGAATTCGCATCGATGTTTGCCAACTTTGGTAGCAAAGTCACTATTTATGAAGCAGCTCCGCAGTTTTTGCCTCGTGAAGACCGGGATATTGCTGACACTATCGCCAACATTTTACGCGACCAAGGCGTTGAGCTGATCCTCAATGCCAACGTGCAGTCGGTCTCCTCTCACGATGGTGCAGTACAGCTGCACATGCCGGAAGGTACCCAGACGGTGGATGTGCTGCTGGTGGCATCGGGTCGCAAACCGGCGACTGAAAATCTGCAGCTGCAGAATGCGGGTGTGGATGTAAACGACCGCGGTGCCATTATTGTAAATAAATATCTACGTACCTCGGCAGATAACATATGGGCAATGGGCGATGTCACTGGTGGATTGCAATTTACCTATATCTCGCTGGATGATTTCCGTATTGTACGCGACAACCTGCTAGGCGAGGGGTTACGTAACACGGGTGATCGTCAAAATGTACCATATTCCGTCTTTATGACGCCGCCGCTTTCCCGCGTCGGAATGACTGAAGAACAGGCTCGCGCCAGTGGTGCGGCGTTGCAGGTCGTGACGTTGCCGGTAGCGGCTATCCCGCGTGCGCGGGTGATGAATGATACCCGTGGCGTACTTAAAGCGGTGGTGGATAGCGAAACGAAACAAATATTAGGTGTGTCGCTGCTGTGCGTGGATTCTCATGAAATGATTAATATCATCAAGACGGTTATGGATGCGGGGTTACCTTATACCACATTGCGTGACCAAATATTTACCCATCCAAGCATGAGCGAATCACTAAACGATCTCTTTTCTCTCATTAAATAATAATAGCGTAGTCTACATATTTGCCCCACCCGCGTGGGGCTTTTTTATTTGTTTTTATACTTCCTGATACTAATTGACAGCTATTTTGGCGTTACGGATGAAATAAAATAAAGTGACATGTTTTATTATATTTCCACTGAAATAACTTGTTAATGGGAATAGAAATGAACATGTTTAAAACTACGTTACTAATGACTGCATTACTGACTGCTCCGGTGACATTTTCCGTGTTAGCGCAAACCGAGGTTGCCCACGTTAGCGTATCAGCTGTGTCTGGCACTCCTTCCGTGGTGGAAGATGCCATTGCGAAACTGGCACAGGAAAAGAAAGCGACTTCCTGGAAAATTACCTCAATGCGCATTGATAGCAGCACTCACGCAACGGCAATTTTGTACAAGTGAGGAGAGCCGGAATGGAAAAATATCTTCGTATATTGGGCAAAGGTGATAGGGTTGGATTAACCTTGATTCGCCTGAGTATCGCGATTGTTTTTATCTGGATTGGGTTATTAAAATTTGTACCTTACGAAGCCGACAGCATTACGCCGTTTGTCGCCAATAGTCCGGTAATGTCATTTTTTTATGAGCATCCAGAAGAATACAAACAACATTTAACCCACGAAGGTGAATTCAAACCGCAGGCTCGTGAATGGCAGACGGCGAATAACACGTATACGTTCTCAAATGGCCTGGGCGTAGTCGAAGTTCTTATCGCTTTGCTGGTGCTGGCTAATCCTGTTAGCCGTTGGCTGGGATTAATTGGCGGCGTTCTGGCATTTGCCACACCAATTGTAACTTTATCATTTTTAATAACTACACCAGAAGCATGGGTGATGCCGCTGGGTGATTTACACCACGGATTTCCGTACTTGTCAGGCGCTGGGCGGTTGGTGTTAAAAGATACGTTAATGTTGGCGGGAGCGGTGATGATCATCGCGGATTCTTCCCGATCAATTATTAAGCAAAAGTATTGATTTTTTAACGTTGTACCCTCTGCAAGACAGTAAGCCACTATAGTTCGATTCGGTAATTACCGGGCCAGCAGGACGCTGGCCTTTTTTCTGCCCTAAGGGAAATTTATGCTATACATGAAATACAATGATTCGCTTTGCCACAATAACCAGTCGGACTTATATTACTTATTAATAATATAGTGAAGTAAGCATCTTCTTTCTTCTTTCGATAGCGCACCAGTTCGCATATTGCGTAGTTCCTCCATCAAAACCCATTCATTTTTCTCTGTTTTTTTCTGTACAATTCTTGCTATTTGTTATCTCAAAATGACACTTTAAAAAAGATTGTTATTCACTTTTGTTATAATTAAACAACACGTTCGCATGGTTTTAGGCATGACTTCAGCTAGAATTAACTTTGATTAAATGTTTTTACGTATCAATAAATGGCTAAAGATAGTTAAAAACTTAATTTTTAATCAACTGTTCGACATGGAATCCACTATGGTAATTAAGCACCAGGGGTGGATGCTGATCTCGCGTTTTGTGAGTCACCAAACGCGGGACATATCTTAAATATGGAAATAAGGGTTTTAGAATGAGCTTTGGATTAGCAAAGGAAGATAAGTTTGAAATCATAGCTACCCTTCGTGAAGAGCTGCACAAGAAAACGAAACTGGAAGTGTTATGTGAAAACAGTAGCGTTATCACGCAGTTAGAGAAGGTTGATTTCGAGCGGTTTGTTATCTCCTGGCACGAAGACATTGTTCCTGAAAAGGTCCAATACTTTATCCTGCACAGCGAAAGCGGGATTGTGAAATTTAGTGCCAGATTCGAGCAAACCCCATCAGCAGGTGCAGAAGTAGGATTATCCTACCTCATACCGGATTTGATTTTCTTTGCCCAGCAGAGACAAAATCAGCGTTTTTCCTTCATGAAGGGGTATGACTTTTTCTGTTTTGGTCGTTACAAAAATGGAGAAAACTACTCTTTCAAGATCAAAAATATCTCGCAGGGTGGTTGTGCGTTAATCGTTAAAGATGTAAACGCCCGTTTTCTTTATAAAGATGCGGTGATTAAAAATGCATCTCTGGATTTCGATACATTTGGCAGTTTACAACTGGACTTAAAAGTGATCGATGTCGTCCTGATCAATGAGTTTGATGAGGATAACCAGTTGTATTCCTGTCATCAGATCTCGTGTGAGTTTGATTTTAAAAATCGTCGTGAAGAGACTGAAGTCGAGAAAATTATTATTAAATTTTTAATGAGTAACAAGATTAGAAGCTTATAAGGAACGGTGAACAGGATGTTGATGTGTGGCAGTGATAATTTTGTGGGCAATGGTATGTTTGCCTACCTCACCAGCAAACATGTACCGATACAAACATTCCAGTTTGAGGATATGTTGCATCAGTCATCATTATGCCAGCATCAAACCATGGTTTTTAATATCATCGATAATGAACATGCGTGTTCGGACATTGTTCAGTTTTTGAATAAAAACCGATTCAAATTTTATAATAACGTCGTGGTGATTGTTGCTGATAGTTTGGTGGCGAAATTATGCGTAGAGTTATTATATGTCGAAAAAATAATAGTTTTGACTGAAAAATCTTCATTGCGTGATTTTGGTCAATTGGCGACATTATCAGTCGGGAAATGGAACCCCCGACTGTATCGTTCGCAGAAAAGATTAACCGAAAGAGAGCAGCAGATCCTGAACTTACTGGTAAGTGGTTATACAGCCAAAGAAATTTCTGAGTTAGTTAGCCTGAACTATAAAACGATTCAGGCACATAAGATGAGAGTCGTCGCCAAGCTTGGCCTGACCAATACCTCTGATTTAAATAAGTTAATTGTCAGATTTACCCATCGTATGTCTTTTTTACCCTAACCTGACCATTCTTTTCTGATGTAATACACCTAATAGTAGATACAATTCGGGAGTGATTTTGACTGGTTTTTAATGTTATGATTTGTAGAGGGATAGGGGAATGTTTAATTCCAGTGAGGTGCTAACCGCGCTTGAAAAGGCTTTGAATACCAGTCAACTTTATATGGTTTATCAGCCTATTTTCAACTTACATGCCCAGTGTATAAGCGGATTTGAAGCATTAATGCGTTGGAATAGTCCTCAGATGGGTATGATCTCTCCCGATGTTTTTATTACGTTACTGGAAGATAGCGGCAATATTATTTCAATTGAAGATATGGTTACTCACTCTCCGTGGGATGTTGCAACTTCCTGGCCTGACCCCATTGTATTATCCGTCAATATTTCCGCGCTTGAATTCTGCGATCCTCTGTTACCCCAACGCGTCAGACAAAATCTTGCCACCTCCGGATTGCCGGTCCATCGATGCCAAATAGAGGTCACCGAAACGTCACCGCTGTACGACAGTCAGATTGCGGCTAAAAATATGACGGAATTAAAGGCGATAGGGGTCAAGCTTGCGCTTGATGATTTTGGAACCGGGCATGCTAATCTTAATTACCTGTTGAAATATCCTTTTGATACCTTAAAAATTGATAAAGAATTTGTCACTGGTATTGAACCCGACACCCGATCGACAAAGATTGTTGAGGGTATTATTTCACTGGCGCATAATTTTGGTATCGAAGTTCTTGCCGAAGGGGTGGAAACCCAGTCCCAACTGGACCGGTTGATGCAGATTGGTTGTGACAAAATTCAAGGCTTTTTCATTTCTCCCCCGGTGCAGGCACAAGAGATCCCTTCACTCTTAGCGCAATATAATCGTTAATCCTTCCGTATTTACGTTTCCCAATCCCTTGATTGTTCCACGTTGCTGGTAAGTCTGTAGGCCTGATACGCGTCGCGCATCAGCCACCCCTGTAATACTATAAGCAAAAAAAAGCCCCCTGCTGAACAGGAGGCTGGCGAGTTTATGTCAGCTTAGAACGATTTCTTAAAGCCGATAGAGGCATTGACCGGCGCTTCGACCTGCGACTTACTGCCGCCGTTGCTGAATTGCGTACCCAGCTCACCGTAGACCTGCAGGTTTCTGTCGATAGACCATGACAGGCCGGCTGCAACTTCAGTGCTGGAGTACTGCTGTGAAGATTCCAGCGTAGTGGTGGCTACCGCATTGCTAAAGTGCGTTTTGTCTTTTGAACCCAGACCCTGCCAGACGTTAACCCTGCCGTACGGCTGGAATTTGCCATGGTTGGTGTCATAGTCAGCGACCAGACGCACGCCCAGACGCGCGGTAAAGGAGTCTGCGGTATCCATTTTCACTTTCGTTGGGGTCACACCATCCAGCGTGCTGTTATCAAAGTCGCTGTACTGGTAGATCAACTGAGCCTGAGGCTCCAGACTCCATGCGCTGGCGCCTAAACGGAACGATTTACCCACCTCTGTCGACGCCGTCAGCGTGTTGCCTCTGACGGTATACGAGCCGTTGTTACCGGTCGCCGCCAGGCGGGATTTATGATTACCGTACTGCAGGACGTTATCAACATACATACCGTCACCCGAGAACCAGGTCGCATAGCCACCGACGTAAAATGCGTTGTCGTCGATGTTACCGCCTTTGCCATCGCTGCCTGTCTTCGTGCCTTTCACGTTGCTGTCGATATCAAGGATGCTGGTATACATCCCGGCTTTCCAGCTTTCGTTAGCATACATATCAACGCCGACCTGGATACCCATGGTATGGGAGCTGGTTTGCGTACCGGCCGCATCATCCAGTTTGGTTTTACCGGAGTAGCCAATCATTCTTGCCCAGGCGCGATTGTCTTCATCAATGCCCGGTTTAACCTCGTCCCCCATACGTTGGTGCATGTTACCTAACAGGCTAATATCACCCTGACGTACTACGCTGGCGAGGCCAGAATACAGCATGGTTTCTGGACGGTATTCACTTCTCAGATACCAGTTTTCACCCTGGCCCTGAGCATTACCCGCATGTAGTTGGTACTCAAACGCACCTGCAGCCATACGATCGGCGGCAAGATGGAAGGCATCCCGCGACGTTTGCGCGGTTGTGGTTGCGCCATTGAGCGCAGTCACCACTTCGATACCATCCCCAATGGTCGGCGCGCCAAGACCAGAACCATCGATATCCAGCAATGTGCTACCGCTGGCTTTACCGCCATCGATAATCAGACGGTCGGCAATGCCTGCTCCGCTACCATTCTGGATAGCTGCCATGTTGATAGTCCCTTTTTCGCCGGTGTAATCCCCTTTGACGGTTAAGGTTGTGCCAGTCTGCTGACCGATGAGCGAGACATCGCCACCGTTGCTCAGGCCCGCTACCGTCTGGTTATAGCCCTGCGTGTTCAACGTGGTGTCTGCGACTACATAGTGGTGTGATGCGCTACTCAGGGTGTTGGTATTACCCGCTTGCAGCACGCCGTTGGCGATCAACGTAGCGCCGCTGTAGCTGTTTTCACCTTGCAGCTCGGTAATGCCGCTACCGGTCTGATGCAACTGGCCTTTACCACTGATATTGCCGGTCAGCGCCAGGGTATCGCCACGATTGACGTTGAGTACGCCGTTATCAATGATATCCCCCTGAATGCTGCCAATATCACCGCCGTTACCCAGTTGTAAAACACCTTGTTCGATGGTGGTGCCACCGGTGTAGGTGTTATCCAGCGTCAGGGTGAGGGAGCCTTTACCGGTTTTGGTCAGTTGACCGTTACCTTCGACTTCCGTCAGCAGAGAAACGTCATGCCCGTTGGTGTCGAATGTCCCGCCGCCGGATTCCAGCGTCACCTGACGGGCAGTATCAAACGCTTCGCCATACTTCAGCGTACCGCCATTAAAGGTAATTCCCGTATCTGCCGCACCCAGGTTGGTATCACCCGCCACCTGCAGTGTCCCTGAGGTGATGGTGGTGCCACCGCTGTAAGTATTGTCGCCGGTGAGAATCAGCGTACCGAGATCGCCTTTATTCAGGCCGCCGGTACCGCGGATAACGCTGTCGATAGTGGCGGTATAACTGGCGCCGTCTACTGTGCCATCGCCGACACGAATCAGGGTGTTTGCCGTGTCGGTGGTAATGGCTTCGCCGCCCACACGATAACCATCGGTGGCGAACTGCGCGCCGCTGATGATGACATCGCCTTTGCTGTTATCGACGGTTACGTTGCCCGCTTCACCCTGGAAGACGGCGAATGCGGCATCGGTAAACGGTGCGTTCAACGCGCCTTCTGGCGTCGATTCATCGGTAGTCCAGTTGTCGTTACCCTGGCTGGATT
The DNA here is from genome assembly GCF_009495675.1 of Citrobacter sp. S39. NCBI lineage: Bacteria > Pseudomonadati > Pseudomonadota > Gammaproteobacteria > Enterobacterales > Enterobacteriaceae > Citrobacter > Citrobacter sp. S39. The sequence goes on along the minus strand of NZ_CP045555.1, from coordinate 4,430,695 downwards.
GCCAGATACCGTCGCCGCCGTTGATGACGCCGTTATTTTTCAACTCGCCATTCTCACCGCCGGTGCCGTCCCAGAAGCGCAGCGTCAGTCCGGCGTGGTTGACCAGGTTGACCTGATTTTTCACCGATGTCTGCACGTACAGGCTGTCAGCTGCTTCCGGTGCGTTAGCAATATCCATCACATTGTTGGTCAATGTGCCGGTGTAGTTGATGACGCGGTAAACGCCCACATCAAAGCTTCCGCCTGGTGAGGTTTCAATGTTGAGCTTACCGTCGAGCGTCAGATCGCCATTTACGTCAATCAAGTCGTTGAAGGCACCGCCCGGGGTATAAGCCTGACCAAACTGATAATCCAGTTGGGCGTTATCACTGAGCGTCAGAGAACCGGTAGTCAGTTTACCCACACTGTTGATAGCTGCACCTGCGGTAATATGCGCGTCGTCCAGCACATCAACCGCGCCGCCGATAATACCGTTACCGCCGAGCGTTGCCCCGGATTTCACCGTCACCTGGCCGGTAGCCGCAGACTGATTACCGTTGACCAGCAGCACGCCTTCATTGACGTCCGTGGTGCCGGTGTAAGTGTTATCGCCGGTCAGCGTCAACGTACCGTCACCGATTTTCACCAGGCTGCCGTCGTTGCCGCTGATAATACCGCTGATGGTGTCATCAAGATGCAGATTACCCAGCGACAGTTCTTTATTGCCCAGTTCGACATTACCCGCGCCGGACAACGAGCCGATAGACGTTGCGCTGTCGACTGCGCTGATATCGACCTTACCGCCCACCAGGTTTTTAACGACGGTGTTCTCTGCCATCGCATAGTCAGCAAAGGTCATCAGTCCGCTGTTATTCACGGTGGCATTGCCCCCGCTGGCATTTTCTTCCAGCGCCAGGGTACTTTCTTTTGACACGTTAACCGTCGCGTTGCCCGCACTGGCGTTGTTGGTTAACACCGCTTTCGCCGTGCCCGTCAGGTTCAGCATTGCGCTTGCGGCGGTGACGTTATCCGCCAGCGTTAACAGGCTGTCGGCGATGTTCATAGTCAGGGATTTCAGGCTGGTATCTGTCCCGCTGACATTGAGCGTCGCACCCTTATTGACGTTCACGGTGCTGCTTTCATTACTGCCAAAGGCTCCGGTTTTGCTGACGTTGACCGTCACATTGTTGGCGTTTCCGGTACCGGCAATTTCGGTGTCGCCTTTGTAGCTGTTTGCGCGGTCGAGCGACAAGGTGCTGCCCGCATCACTAGAGCTGCTGGTAACTTTCAGTTTACCCTCGCCGGTAATCTCACCGGTTGGCGTGAAGTGGTGCGAATTAAGGTCAAACACCGCAGCATTCTCATTCGCTCCCAGCTCAATGGTGCGATTGCTGGTCAGGTTCGCGCCCAGTTGCAGCGTTGAACCGTTATTGATGGCCAGGTCAGTTCCGCTCTGGCCGAGATTGCTGTCGGAGGAGATCTGCAACGTGCCGCCATCAATGCGCGTGCCGCCGCGATATTCGTTGTCACCGCTGAGGATCAGACGGCCAAGGTCGGTTTTCACCAGCGTCAGCTTGTCAGCAGTACTGGCCTCGCGGATAACGGACTCAATGGTCGCGGTATAGTTTTGCCCCGCACCACCAGCGCCAACGCGCACCAGTAGTTCGCCAGTCCCCGGCGTCTGGCCTGCGTGGGTCGCGTTTTCCGTGGTGGCATACGCGTTAAGCGCATCGCCTTTAACGACATAGCCATCGGCATCAAACTGTGCTCCGGAGAAGTTAACTTCTCCCGCGGCGTTATCCACGGTAACGGTACCGCCTTTGGTGGTGAAGACGGCGAAGGACTTCTGTGCCCAAGGGGCGTTACCTTCACCGGTTGCGGTGGTCCAGTTGTTATCACCCTGACTGCCGATAGCCATCCATTTGCCATCGCCACCGTCAATTTTGCTGTCGCCTTCAATGCCCGACGCGCCGTGGCTCTGATTAACGGTTGCGCCGTCCCAGAACTGCAGGGTAACGCCGTTGGCATTCACCAGGTTGACCTGTTTGTCGATGGAGGTCTGAACAAAAATATTGCTCTTATCCTGGCTATTCGGTATCGCGCCTAATTCCAGCGTCTGGTTATCCAGCGTGCCACCGTAGTTATAGATACGGTACACGCCCGGCCCGAAGTTACCGCCCTGTGAAGTGGTGACGTCCAGAGTCCCGTCCAGTTGCAGATCGCCTGCGACGTTAATCAGATCGTTTAGCGCGCCGCCTGGCGTATAGGCTTGACCCAGTTCGAAAGCGGAGGTCGTTTTGCTGCCAAGCTGCAGATTACCGTTAATGGATAACGTACCCGCACCGCCGTCACCGGCGCTGAGGGTAGAGGCATCGTTCATCAGCACGTCGCCGCCGATCACCCCGTTACCCCCCAGCGTCGCCGTACCGCTTACTTTGGTCACACCCGTCGCAGCACTCTGATTACCTTTCACCAGTAGCGTACCGCTGGTGACGGTTGTGTCGCCGGTATAGGTGTTATTGCCCGTCAGGCGAGTAATACCGTTACCAATCTGCTGTAACGCACCGATCCCGGAGATTACGCCGCCAAGCAGCACATTATTGGCCCGATTAATCGCCAGTATGCCATTGTCGATGATGTCAGACACGGCGTTGACTCCGCCTGTATTTCCGCCGTCACCCAACTGCAGCGTACCAGATTGATCAATAGTGGTAGAGCCGGTATAGGTGTTGTTGGCGGTAAAGACAGTAGTGCCGCCCGCCGCGCGTTCAAACTTCCCATCACCGCTGATGACGCCGTTATAGATCTGCGCAGCCGCCGTATCGCCCTGCGTGTCAAAGATGACCCGGCTGCCTGCACCCTGAGTCGTCACATTGTAGTCAGCGATGGTCGCGGCAGTGCTGGTGGACTCGCCGTGATCGCCGGTACGCAGCGTTGCGCCATTGGTAACCGCAATGGTTTTACTTGCCAGTTGCAGACGATCGACGATGCGCATATCTGCAATTGAACCGCTAATGGTCAGTGAGTCCCAACCCGTGCCGATGTTGGTACCGGTGGTCAGGTTATCGCTGCTCAGGCTGCCAATTTTCGCACTGTTACCGTGTGTATTGGTGAAGGTGAGGGCGTTGCCACTGCCGGCTTCGGTAGTGATATGGCGCGTTTTATCCAGCGTCACATTGCCGATGTTGGCTTTATTGTTGCCGCCGGTTCCGGCGAAATTCACCTCGCCCGCAAAGGTTCCGCTTTGCCAGTTAAAGGTGTCCTTGCCTTCTCCGGTGTTGATGACGCCACTGGTGATACCCTGGCTGATATCAATGGTGTCATTGCCCTTGCCAGATTGAATCGCCACTGCTGTATCGTTGATAGCCTGAAGGGTACCGGTATTGGTGATTTTTTTATTGCTGTCACCGCTGGCATCAATAACGGGTGCGGTGGTGCTGGCAGAGATAATTTTTCCGCTATTGGCTATTGCGCTAACATTTTTAGCGATGATTGCAGAACCACCTGCGCTGTCGTAGACGTTGATATCGGCATTGGTGGTGACCTTACCGTCCGTATTGGCGCGGATACCGCTGCCTTCGCTGTTATGCACCTCAACGGTATAGCCTTTGCCGATGGTCAGATTGCCTGTCACTGCGTCACCATTGCGCTGCTCAAAGGCGAAGCCGGTACCTTTACCGTTAACGTTCAGAATGTTATTCAGGCCATCTTTCATGTTTAACGCGACGCTGGTACGGATCCCCGGACCGTCGTTGGCATTGATAGTGACATCGTTGAGTGTGATATCGGTATTGTTGGCGTCGTTTTGAATGCCAGCACCAGTACCTTCGGCGCTAATAATCACCCCTTTGGCAGCCAGCTTACCGGCTCCTGTATCAAGACGAATACCATCGGCCGAACCATTAGTCGTGATGGCATCACCGGCATTACCGGTAATACTCAGGCTGGCGCCGTTGGTCAGCAGAACCCCTGCGGTTCCATCATCAACTTGAATCTGACCCAATTTTTTAATCTGTGCGTTCGAACCCGAAGCTTGTACGCCAATGCCGTTACTCACATGTAAGGCAGCGGTCGCGTTATTGGTTAAACTCCCGCCTTGTTGCACGTTAACACCAATGCTGTCGGTGCTGGCAAGATCGATAATTGCCTGGGTATCGAGGATCAGGCTGCCCTGGTTCCTTGCCACATAGGCAATAACCTTGTTGCCGCTGGCTTCTGAAGTGATTTTTGCGTTTGAAGTGAGGATGGTCGGAGTGGCGCTACCTTCTGCGTTGCCATTCAACTGATGAGCCTGACCGTCCACTACCCCGGCAATGGTTCTTTCACCGGTTAAATTGATGGTGGTTTTATCGCTGATGTTACCTGTGGCACCGCCTTCAATCAGCAGCGCGGCGGAGTCGGTGCCCTGCACGGTGAACGTGGCTTCGCCGGTATCCACACTACTGCCTGTGCCCGTCGCTAATACGCCAACGGACTGTTCGCCGCTTAAGGTCAGGTCAAGGTTTGAGCTGGGCTGACCGTCAGGAGTGGTGGTGTTACCGGCCAGCATTGCGCCATTGGCAATACGGAAAATGGTGGTGCGATCTTGCCCGTTGTCATTCATTACCGCCTGACCAATATTCGCAGTTGCGCCTTTACCATACAGGTAATAGCCAATCTGATCGGTGCTGTTGAATGCCGGGCTACTCAGACTGTCGACGTTAGCGACGGCGTTATCACGCACGTGTACGCCGATGTTCCCGGCTTTGTTTAGCGTGATGTTGGAATAGACGTTGACCACTGCCTTTCCATCTTTGCCACCTTCAGCCCAGACGGCATAGTTACGGTTACCGACACTACCTTCACCATCAACTACGATAGAGCCTGAAGCGCTGGTCGTGGCTTCGGCATTTTTGTTAGTTGCGCTGACGTGGATGCCGACGTTGTTGGTGCCGTTGACGTTAATCTTGCCGTCGTTGCGAATTTCCTGATTATTTTCCGCGCCGCTGTCACGCACGGTGATACCGTAGTTCCTGCTACTCCCCGCGCTGGAATCGCCATTGATCACGATATTACCGGTATTGATGACGTTGCCGGTCGCGTTACCAATCAGCATACCCGCGGCGTTACGTACGCCGGTTCCCAGCGTGATAAGGCCGTTGTTAATCACCTCTTTGGCGCTCTTGGTCATGATCCCGGCGCTCAGGCTGGAACCACCTGCCATGGTGACATCTTTAGACGGATCACTTGCGTTGCGGCCAAGATAAATAGAGGCACCTGCGCTGTTGGTAAAGGTGGCGTTGTCGGCGACTTCTACGCCATAGGCGATGCCGCTGCCGTAGGATGCACCGTTTTTGCGCCCGTCCACGACGTTGATATCGCCGTTGTTGACCCCTTGCGCATTGTCAGACAGTTGCATACCAATGGCCAGCGTCAGCGAGTCAGTGGGTTTGTCCTTGCTCCAGGGATCGGCGGCAGAAGCGGTACCGAAGTTATCGGTGGTGATCGCCTGGTTGATGGTACCTTCGTTGGTGATTTGACTGGCGCCTTGCCCCTGCATACCAAATGCGCCATAGCTGTTGACGTTTTGGTTGCCGTCTTTATCAATAAACAGCCCGGAGTTGATGATCCCGTTGTTGGTTGCCGTCGCGTCTTTTGCCAGCATGCCAATCGCCAGGCTTTGCCCGGTAGACGTGCGTAATGCGTTCAGCTCGCCAAGGTTAGTGATAATCCCACCATTAATGGCTTTCATCACGCCATTAATACTGCCGTCAACGGCAATAATCGCGTCTTTGTTCAAGGTGCCGGAGGTGCCTGCGCCGTTGGCATAGATGGCATGTAACTCACCACGGCCAGCGGTCGCGTTGTTGGTATGTGACAAACCGTCGGTCCAGACGTCGTAATCCCAGCTGAGTATGTCAGCTGGCTTACCGGAGGTGAGCAGATTTTCAATCAGCTCGGCGTACTTTGTTTGTGCTGCGGTGACGGTTGTGACTTCCTCCGCATCTATCCACAGCTGGATTTGGCTGACTTTTTCACCATCAGGGTTTTGTGCCGCGTCGTCGCTTTTGCCCAACAGCCAGTCATTGAATTCGGCCAGTTCTTGTGTGTTGGTAATGGTAAATGTGCGCTCCCCGGTTTCGACGACCTTGCCATCCTCGTCATAGCCATAGGTCATCAGCGAAAATTCATCGCCAAACACGGAGGTTTGCGCTGAACCGGTGAACGTTTTTTCAGGGATCACCGGGGCTGCGTTAAATTTTATATAGTTATCTGACTGCCAGTTCACCTGGCTTGCAGTACCTTGCGCTTCCAGCAGCGAGGAATCTTTTGCCAGCAATTCGATGGTATTGGCTTTGTCACGCACATTGAGGGTGTCGTCGCCAATATTCAGATTCGCAATGGAGCCATTTGTCGCCAGGGCGATACCAAATTGCTTATAGATTTCTGATTTCTGAGCATCAAAGGTGTTTAATACCGCATCGCCGACTTGCGCTTCGGTAAGAAAACCATTTAACTCATTGGTATCAAAGACTTTGATAGTTGTTTTTTCGCCGGGAAACGCCGGATCGTTGATATCAAATTCTGTGCTCTGCGAAGGCGTTGACGACTGGTTGTAAGTCAAGTATTCCGCCAGTTCTTCAGAGTTGGTAATGGTTTTTACGCTCTGGTCAGGGCTGGTCGCCAGCAGGGTGATTTTGCCGCTTTCCAGCAGTTCCCGGATAGTGGTTGATTCAACAACGCCGCTTTGACCCGGGCTAAATGTTGGGATTGCACCACTGATATTCAGTGCCTGACCGGTGGTGTTATCTTCATATAAGAAGCCGTAGTCGTGGATACCCTCATAAACCCCAGCGGAAATACCTGTCTTGAAGTCTTCATGAATATCGTGTTCACCCGTTGCGGTAATCTGGGCTGCAGAAGCCAGCAATGAAGCACCGCTTAATGCGCCAGCTGCCAGTACGGCGACAGTTTTACGCGAGCTGCTTTTTTTCTTTCCTTTCGTTAATTCAGAAACGACCACCCAGATACCGAGCGCCGCGTTCCAAATAATGCTGTAAACTTTGTTCATATATAACCCTTGTCTACATTCCTGTTATGTATGTGTTAATACGTTGAGTTGTTGGCTATGGTTGGCACGCGGATGTGCTACCCGGTAATGGATTTTGGAAATAGGGTTCCCTTCCGTGCGATGCGGAATTAAAAAAGCGAGTCGAAAGAAAACCTCTTTAAATAATAACCGTGATAATTGTCCTTAAATAAGTCAGTTACGGCTGGCTATAGTGGGAAATGGTGTACTTGAGCCGGATGTTATTTTTGCCGAGTTTTCTGGCAATATTGCTTTTGTACGCCCCGATGGTTTTTTCACTTTTTTGTGATGCCCCGGCGATTTGTGTCAGTGACCATCCTCGGGCAAGCATCATCATTACGTTAAATTCGTTAGCTGTAATTTTTGTGTGTAGTTCTTTGATACTTTGTTGTTTTTTGTTTTGCGTGATACGTGTGACGGTCTGTAATAGCTGATCAAGGCTGGTGTCTTGATCGAGAAATTGCATGTTCTTCCCGCAAACGGTTTGAAAAATGGCAAAGGTAGCTTCATCTGCCAAAACAATAATTTTGGTGACAGGTCGTAAAGCCATGTTGCGGATAATCCTGGCATATTTTAAAAAATCTGATTTGTCAGGATTAATGATGATGCAATCCGTTTCATAAGGGAGCATTTTGACAGCAGAAAGTGTCTGGGAGGAGTAGTACGTGATATCAATAAATAATGATGAGCCACGTAGGATTTCTCGCATGCCTAGCCAAGGGTAAATTGAGTCACCCAAAAAAATAGCTTTTGACATAACGATCTCCTTGAAATTTTGGTGCAAGCAGTCGCCTCTTTTTTTAGGTTAAAAAAGAGTTTCTTGCGACGCGTGAAATGTTAATTAAATCTCGTATAACGTTCTGTGCTGTGAACGTATCCTTATTAATTCCAGATCAAACAGAAATTCTCTGTATTAATTAGAATCATTAACTATCCTTAAAGTGGATATTACACTTTGTTAAAATTTAAGATAAATCGTTTATTTCAGCTCTGAGTAAATGATTGATAGATTTCGCTTATGGATCGGGATAATAATAAGAAGGAGGTTTGTATAAAGGCAGGGTATTCCTAGGGTTAAAGAAAGGTATTTATATGTAATGGCTTTAATTTCAATAAGATACTCATTTTTCTTCATGGGATTAATTGAGGATAGGAGAATTCTTAATCCTGGCCAGGACGTAGGAGGTGGAAGGTTAGGAGAAGAGGGAAATATTGCCGAATTTACACCTATCGGCTAAAAATAGGATTATTCCAGATGATATTTCTACGTTAAAGCAAGTGATTAGTGTTTTATCCTTTTTTGGTCTTTTTGTGCCTAATGTTGAAATCTGGCTTGCAGGTGTCATTTTGTCTTAATGCGCTAGCGATAGCGCTTAGCCCGCCAACAGCTCCTGCTCAACCTGTTGCACCTGTTGTTCCAGCGTATTGCGGATTTCCGTAAGCGCCCGTTGTTGATCGGAGAAGTAGGCCTCTTTATCTGTCACGGAGGTGGCAAGCCGCCAGGCGTTCTCCGCTTCCAGTTCGGTAATCTCTTTCAGCAGCGCGTTAATGTGTTCTCTGAGCTGTTGTATTTTGCTGCGTAAATGCTGCAAATCGTTCAATCGGTCACTCGCCATCATCGGTTCGAGGCCGCTTTGCAATTGAGTCAGTAGCGCCCGGACGGCGGCAAGATCGGCATTTTGACGTGCCTGGTTAAGCTGCACCATCATCTGATGCGCTTTCTCTTTCAGATCATCGGCTACCACGTCCGGGTGGCAAAGACGGCTGGCCTGACGCCACAGGCGTTTTAGCTCATTACGTTCATCAGAGGAAAGCCGCTGGTCACGGCTAAAACGATGCTGCGCATCCTGCTGCTGCTCCTGATATTCATCATATTCATGGCTGGCCTCTTCCTGTGCCTGACGGGTTGCGCTGTCGTCCTGGCGAGAAAAGTCGTTTTCCAACTCACGAATCTCCGCCAGCAGGGCGGTAATCAGTTCCGTTTGTTGCTGAATACGTTGGCGTGTTTCCACCGATTCGCGCGAATCTGAATTCTGATTCATCCAGTGCTGCTTGAGCCTGGCCAGTTGATCAACAGCCTGGGAAATATAGTGCTGGCAGGATTGATAGTCTTTTTCCCGACGTTTTCGCTCCGCTTCCTGTTTGCGCTGGGCGCTGGCGGCGAGCTGTTTACGCAGTTCGAGAATACGGCTCATCAGCGGTCCAAGACGAAGGTGATACAGATCGTTGAAATCATCGAGGATTTGAATGCGCGTGTTGCGCTTATCGATCAGGTCACGCAGCTGTGTTTCGAGCGCTTTGAGTTCCAGCTTACTGGCGGCAATGGCTGGATCCTGCCACGTAGAGACTGCCCGTTGAGATTGCAGCCAGGCCGAGATTTCACGCAGGGCATCACTAAAACGTCGTTCTTCGATCGCCTGCACAATGGTGCCAGGTACGACTGACAAAGGTTCATTTTTAAGATGCGCCACCTGCTGGAAAATAATCTCCTCATCTTCCAGTTCAATAGCGCTTTTGACGATTTCCAGTCGTTTGATGATCTTATTCATGACAGTCGTTGCCTGGCCTGGCTAAAAAACGAGTGGCTGAAGTACAACAGGTTCACCCGTTTGAAAATGTTAGAAAAACAGTAAAGCGCATTCTGTGGCCTGCGATGCCTTTTCGTCCAGAATAATTCACTGTAATTATGAAAAACCGGAAGTCGCGCGCACCTGTCTGCATCTTCAAACCTCTGTTTCATGTTTTTTACTCTCGGGTAATTATTCTTGATTCAGTAAAGATAATGCGTATAGTTCTCATTCTCCTTTGTTATTAGCTCTCTGTATTACTTCTGGTAAGGATCCCTACAATGAAAAAAACAACATCCGCGCTGGCATTGCTGATTATTGCGGCGTTAAGCGGTTGTGCGCCGCATACCACGCCAGCCAGCAACGCCAGCGTTACGGAAAAAACAACGCAACCTGCCGTCACCGATGTACAGCAACGCGCGCTGGCGGCTGGGTTATATGAAATGGCGCTTAACCCTGCAGGGGATGCGTTGTACGTAGCCAGCGCCGAAGGATTTAAAGATGTGCAGGGCGGTGTGGTTTACAAGCTGGATCCGAAAACGCTTAAAACGCTCGGCTTGAGTCATACAGATATGAAAAACTTTGGTATGGCTATCTCGCCGGACGGTAAAGCGGTGTATGTCACCAACTCACTGGATGGCGGCCTGAGCGCGCTGAATACCGCTGACGGTAAAGTGAAAAATCGCGTATTGTTCCCGGAACGTAACCCAGAAGGGTTCCCGTACGGTGCACGTCAGGTTCTGTTGCATAACGGCTTGCTCTATATTGGCGCCGTGGCGGATCCGGCGGTGATTTGGGTGGTTGACGCTGAAACCCTGACACTGAAAACCCGCATTAAAAATACGGGTAAATGGATGACCGGACTGCATTATTCCGACGTGACGCAGCGAATTTATGCGGCTAACGGCGGCGGTGAAATTCTTGTCATCAACCCGCGTAATCAGCGTGTTGAGAAACGCTGGCAGCCGCTGGGGGAACAACCTGCGCTGCTGCTGAATATGGCAGAGGACGCGCAAACGGGTCGCTTGTTTGTTACCGACAACTCGAAAGCGAAGACCACCCTGGTGCTGGATATCCATACCGGTAAGCTGTTGAAAAAATTGGATGTGGGTGATTCGCTGGCGGTGAAATTCAACGCAAAACGCAACGAAATCTATATTACCCAGCGTGATTCAGGGAAATTACTCAGCCTGAATGCGACCGACTACAGTGTGAAGAAAAGCTGGGACTTACCGCCTAACCCCAACAGCCTGCTGCTCTCGGCAGATGGGCAAACCCTGTTTGTCACCGTGAAACAGAAATTTAATAAAGACCACTCCACCTCTGCGCCAGATAACGTGGTACGTATTGACCTGAATAAACAATAACAACTCGCCTTCTTTCTATTGTTTTTCTGCAGAGCCTCGGTGCGTTGGGCAAGGAAGCCCGGCGTATCCAATCGATTGCGCCTTGCGACAACCAGGTTGAAATGTTAAAAGAAGCCCCTTCAATAAAAACGACACAGGGGAAGGGCGTGAAAAACGCGTCAACTGCATCTGACACCAGCGTGTCTGATGCCGCGTCAACAAATGAGCCGACGCTTCAACGAGGGTTGCAAAACCGCCATATTCAGTTAATTGCACTGGGCGGTGCAATTGGTACGGGCCTGTTTTTAGGCATTGGCCCGGCTATTCAGATGGCGGGACCTGCGGTGTTACTGGGTTACGGTGTGGCCGGGATCATCGCTTTTTTGATTATGCGTCAACTGGGCGAAATGGTAGTGGAAGAACCCGTTTCCGGATCCTTTGCCCACTTTGCCTATAAATACTGGGGACCGTTCGCGGGTTTTCTGTCCGGTTGGAACTACTGGGTGATGTTTGTGCTGGTCGGTATGGCGGAACTGACAGCGGCCGGGATCTACATGCAGTACTGGCTGCCCGATGTCCCGACCTGGATTTGGGCCGCGGCATTCTTCGTGATCATCAACGCCGTCAATCTAGTCAACGTACGTCTGTATGGCGAAACGGAATTCTGGTTTGCACTGATTAAAGTGCTGGCCATTATCGGCATGATTGGTTTTGGCGTGTGGATGCTGTTTTCCGGTAACGGCGGGGAACATGCAAGCATCGATAATCTGTGGCGTTACAACGGCTTTTTTGCTACCGGCTGGAACGGATTAATTCTGTCGCTGGCAGTGATTATGTTCTCCTTTGGCGGGCTGGAGCTTATCGGGATTACCGCCGCGGAAGCGCAGGATCCGCAGAAAAGCATTCCAAAGGCGGTAAACCAGGTGGTGTACCGTATTCTGCTGTTTTACATCGGTTCTCTGGTGGTGCTGTTGGCGCTATACCCGTGGGTGGAAGTGAAATCCAACAGCAGCCCGTTTGTGATGATTTTCCATAATCTTGATAGCAACGTGGTGGCTTCTGCGCTGAACTTTGTCATCCTGGTGGCTTCGCTGTCGGTGTATAACAGTGGCGTCTACTCTAACAGTCGTATGCTATTTGGTCTCTCGGTTCAGGGGAACGCACCGAAGTTCTTAACCCGCGTCAGCCGTCGCGGCGTACCGGTTAATTCACTGATCCTTTCCGGTGCTATTACGTCGCTGGTGGTACTGATCAACTATGTGCTGCCGCAAAAGGCCTTTAGCCTGCTGATGGCGCTGGTGGTGGCGACGCTGCTGCTGAACTGGATTATGATCTGCCTGGCACATCTGCGATTCCGGGCGGCGATGCGTCGCAAAGGACGTGACACACAGTTTAAAGCGCTGCTGTATCCAGCAGGGAACTACCTGTGTATTGCTTTCCTTGGCATGATCCTGGTGCTGATGTGTACGATGGATGAGATGCGCCTGTCAGCTATCCTGCTGCCAGTGTGGATCATTTTCTTGTTTGTGGCCTTTAAACTGCTGCGTCGTAAGTCCCGCTAAGTTTCTACCGATCTCATCCTGGTGATGAGATCGGTGATTTATCTATTCTGCAGATTAACGCTGAAACGCGCCAGACAGTGCGCGAATATCGTTTCCGGTAGGCGACTGATGAATGCGCAGGCCAAACTCTTCGACCACGGCAAAGATATGGTCGAAGATATCAGCCTGAATACTTTCATATTCCAGCCAGACCACCGTATTGGTAAAAGCATAAATTTCGATTGGTAATCCGTGATCGTCTGGCGCAAGCTGGCGCACCATTAACGTCATATCTTTGCGAATACGCGGGTGATGACGCAAATATTCGTTCAGATAAGCGCGGAAGGTACCAATATTGGTCATTTGGCGGTGATTCAATACCGATTCAGGCGCATCTAATTGCTGATTCCACTCGTTGATTTCCTGGTGACGCGTGGTCAAATACGGTTTCAGCAGGTGTGCTTTATGCAGTCGCTGACGCTCATCCTCATCAAGAAAATGGATACTGGTGGCATCAATGCTGATGCTGCGTTTAATTCTCCGACCACCTGAAGCCGACATTCCGCTCCAGTTTTTAAAAGAGTCTGATACCAGTGACCAGGTGGGGATCGTGGTGATGGTGTTATCCCAGTTGCGCACTTTGACGGTGGTTAAACCAATATCGATAACAGCACCGTCTGCACCGTATTTCGGCATTTCCAGCCAGTCGCCAAGCTTAAGCATGTCGTTGGCCGAGAGCTGTATTCCGGCCACCAGACCGAGAATCGGGTCTTTAAATACCAGCATTAGCACGGCTGCCATGGCACCCAGACCGCTTATCAGTATTGCCGGCGATTGACCTATCAGCAGGGAAATCATCAGGATCCCGACCAGGATGGCGGCGATCAGTTTGATACCCTGAAATATACCTTTTAAGGGTAATTGGGATGCGGCTGGGAGCTTTTGTGACAGGTTGAGAATAACGTCCAGCAGAGAAAACAAGGACAGCAGGGCGTACATCATGATCCACAGCTGTGCGCAGGTCACTAATATATCTGCCGCTTCACTGCCTTTTTGTAGCCAGAGTGTAGCCTGTATATTGACGATGATACCTTGCAGCGTAAACGCCAGGCGGTGGAATAATTTGTTCTGCGTGATAATTTGCAACCACAGACGGGAACTGGTGCTGGCGCGTTTTTCAAATGCGCGTAATACCACCCAGTGCAAAATAACGTGAACAATAATGGCGGTGATAAAAATAATGCCAAAAATCATCACCAGCGAAGTGGTGTGATTTATTTCAATGCCGAGTTCTTCTACCTGAGATATCAATTCCTGCATAACGTCTCCTTAATAAACAGCGGTCTATGATGACCGCTGTGTGGAGCTTATGCAAATGTGGGGACTAGACTTCTGTCAGCGTTGTTTCCAGCGGCAGACGGGATTTCGGCAGCGCGGCGTTGAAATCTTCTACGCTGTGATGACCCACCGGGACCACCACTACGCTGGTGAAACCTTTTTCTTTCAGACCAAACTCTGCATCCATCACCGCCGCATCAAAGCCTTCGATCGGCACTGCATCCAGACCCATTGCTGCAACGCCCAGCAGGAAGTTACCAACGTTCAGATACACCTGTTTTGCCATCCAGTGGTTGTCATCTTTCAGTTCTTTGCGATGCATATCAGCAAAGAAGGTACGACCTTTGTGGTTTGCAGCTTTAGCTTCAGGGGTGGCGAAGCGGCCATCGCTCTCTTCCTGATCCACCACGCGCTCCAGCCACGCGTCGTCCATCGCCGTTTTGGCGCAGAACACTACTACGTGGGAAGCATCCAGCATTTTACGTTCGTTGAACACAAAGCCGCCGGCTGCGGATTTGGCCACACGCGCTTTACCTTCATCAGTGCTGGCAACGATAAAATGCCATGGCTGAGAGTTGGTGCTGGATGGGCTAAACTGCAGCAGCGTTTTTAATTTTTCGGCCTGCTCAGCGGTCAGTTTTTTAGTCGGATCGAATGCCTTAGTGGAGTAACGTTTTAAGGCGACAGAAACAATATCCATAACTACTCCTGGTGGTTTTTTATACCCTGCGGGTACGTTTTGTTTCAGCAGGGTACAGGGTTAGCAGGAAAAAGATAAGACAGGAAAATGCAAAAACACTCATCGGGGTTAACGATAAATCAATCTGGACGCAGGCGTTTTTGATCCCGCTTCGGCAAGCCGTCAACGACGCGGTGCCAGGAATCATTCACCAGCTCTGCCAGTAATGACTCGGTAATGTCGTCGCCCGGATAGACCGAGATCCAGTGCTTTTTATTCATGTGATAGCCGGGTTTAATGCTGGGGTAGATCTGCTGGTTTAACAGTGATTTTTGTGGTTCGGATTTCAGGTTAATAAGCGGACGTCCGCGAAGCTCCGTGACCAGCATAAAAATTTTACCGCCAACCTTGAAGACATCGTATTCCGGGCCGAATGGCCAGCAGTGTTCGGTAAAAGGCAGTTCGAGCGCAAGGCGTTTCGCACAGGTAGGCAGGGTTTGGCCGTCCATTATTGTTCCTCGCGGGTTAGAGCGCGCCACATCGCTTCAAATCCCATCGATATGTATTCCTTGGCCCGGGCAGAGTCTCGGGCAGCGAACTCCATGGTGGTTTCCGCCAAAGAGAGAAAAAGGCCATCGCCAAAGGCGCGATATTCGTCAGACATAAACTCAGGTCGTACGTAACGATGACAAAGATCGCGCAGTTCGGGGAACATATCGTCAGCCTGCTGTTCTGTTTCTTTGCTGATTTTCTCGCTAACGGCTAACTGGCGAATCGTGCGATGCCCACAGGTGTGGTTCAGGCCCCAGCTAATGTAGCTGTTCCAGATATAGTGAGTCATGGTTTTGGCATCGGTCACTGAGCGATCCAGATTTGCCATCATCGACTGACAGAGATCGTGCTTTAAAAAGAGGTAAAGCTCGTTGATCAAATCATCTTTGGTCGCGAAATAGCGAAACAACGTTCCCTCCGCAACACCTGCATTGCGGGCAATTACGGCGGTAGACGCCGCAATACCTGATTGTGCAAATGCTGTGGTTGCAGCTTCCAGTAATGCCAATTTTTTGTCTTCACTCTTCGGACGAGCCACTACACTTTACCCTTAAGTTGTAAAAAGCATGATTGAATCACGGCCTTTGCAGCACCGCAACGGTGAATGTCAAAGATTGAAAATCATCTTGACGGCGAACTTTCGATTTCTATAATGAGTGCTTACTCACTCATAATCAAGAGTCAGTCACGCAAACCAGCGGAAAGGGGGCGTGTTTAAGGTCAGGATATGAAGCGTCTCACAGTTTGTGTGGTTGTTATTATGCTCATTGGCGCAGCTGCAAGTTTACCGTTTTTACTCAATGCCGGGTTTGGTCAGGCACCGAAAGGGGCACAGCTGAGTCAGGTTGAACAGTCACCGCACTATCGTGATGGACAGTTTCATAACCAGGTGCCAACACCGGGCTATACCGGCAACAAAAGTATGCTGGCTGCCTGGTGGGAGTTTTTGGTCGCTAAGCGCGAAAATGCGCGGCCAGCACATCCGTTGCCATTGGTGGCGACCGATCTCGCCGGGTTATCTCCAGAGCAGGACACGCTTGTCTGGCTGGGTCACTCTTCGTGGTATTTGCAGCTGGCGGGTCAACGTATCCTGATCGATCCCGTGTTTAGCAACTATGCCGCACCGCTTTCATTCCTGAACAAAGCCTTTGTCGGTGATTATCCGTGGTCCGCACAGACGATGCCGGAGATCGATCTGCTCATTATCTCGCACGATCACTATGACCATCTGGATCTCGCCACGATCAAGGCGTTAATGCCGAAAATTAAGCGGGTGATTACGCCGCTTGGCGTAGGGTCACATCTACGTTATTGGGGAATGCGCGGCGAGATAATCGACGAGATGGACTGGAATCAATCCATCAGAGTAACGGATTCGCTGATCGTTCATGCGTTGCCAGCCCGTCATTTTTCGGGGAGAGGCATCAAGCGCAATCAGACGCTATGGGCGAGTTTCATGTTTGAAACGCCGGAGCAGAACGTTTATTACAGCGGCGATTCCGGCTATGGACCGCATTTTAAAGCCATCGGCGAGCAGTTTGGCTCGGTTGATTTGGCGATTATGGAGAACGGCCAGTATGACCATGACTGGAAGTTTATTCACATGATGCCGGAAGAGACGGCACAGGCTGCGGTCGATCTGCATGCGAAAGCCGTTCTACCAGGGCATGCAGGTCGTTTCGTTCTGGCGAAACATACCTGGGATGATCCTTACAAACGACTGGCGCTTGCCAGCCGTCGTTACAATTACCGATTGCTGACGCCAATGTTGGGTGAACCGGTAATACTGTCCGAACCGGACCAACTGTTTACGGCCTGGTGGCAACAGGTGACTCAATGAATACAGGGGAGAGCATGATGACGATTTCTGCTCAGGTAATTGATACGATTGTTGAATGGATTGATGATAATTTGAATCAACCATTGCGCATTGATGATATTGCACGCCATGCGGGATATTCAAAATGGCACCTGCAGCGTCTTTTTATGCAGTATAAAGGCGAAAGCCTCGGGCGTTACATTCGGGAACGTAAGCTGCTACTGGCCGCGCGCGATCTACGCGATACCGACCAGAAAGTGTACGACATCTGTTTGAAATACGGATTCGATTCGCAGCAGACCTTTACGCGTATTTTCACCCGTACGTTCAGCCAGCCGCCGGGCGCTTATCGCAAAGAAAATCATAGCCGAACGCATTAACAGCAAAGGGTTCTCGCGGGTCTAATCCGCCAGCGAGAACCAGCGCCGCCAGATGAAGCGCAGCACCAAATATTCAATCACACCCAGCAGTAAAAACCACAGAAAAAACAGCAAAGTATAAAACTGATTGAGATCCATCAGATGAAAAATGGCGACGAGTTTTTGCGCCAGCACCAGGCCAAGCGAGGGGGCGGGCAGCAGCAGGCAAGACAAAAAAGCCAGCAGCAGGATCCCTGCTACGGTCATCAGTGATTCAAGCGGGTGTTTCATAACATTGTTAAACTTGAGTTAAAAAGCCATTGTCCGGGATCTCTGCGGGCAACGCAAATTCCCACGCTCAAAGCCCGGTCCAAATCTCACAATGTTTTTTCACCAGACCACTCAGTGACCCGCCTTCGGCGACGAAGTCACGCATGTTTTGTGCTTCATCATGATCATTTTTAACCTGCAGGTGTATAGCTTCAATCGCGCTGGTCACGCCCACTTTATCCGCAGAAACCGCAACATTCTCCAGTAGTCGCAATGTGTCATCTGACAGGCGACAACCGTCGCCGGTATTGACGTCGGTGATGATTCCCGCCATACCAAAGCGGCAGGCCTGAAAACGATTGAATTTATACAACAGGTAATCACGCTCCTGGTGCTTGAACGGCCGTTTGGTGAGTAACCAGTGGGCGGTAGCCTGAATAAGCCCTGCCATATTGACCGCATGATCAAGGGTCAGTGGCGTATCCATTACCCGAACCTCTACCGTGCCAAAGTGCGGGCTGGGACGGATATCCCAATGTAAATCTTTAATACTATCAATCATGCTGGTGTAAGCCAGTCGACGGAATAGCCCCTCGAATTCTTGCCAGTTATTCACCCATGGCATCGGGCCATTATCGGGAAATCCGGAGAATATATTCAGTCGCGCGCAGGCAAACCGCGTGTCGGACGTCTGCATATAAGGTGAAGCGGCAGAGAGCGCAATAAAATGCGGAACAAATCGCGACAGGCCGTGCAGAAGGTATATGGCATCGCCGCCGTTTGCGCAGCCGATATGCACATGCTGGCCAAATACCGTCGCCTGCTGAATAAGATAACCGAAATTTTCCAGGTTACGCCGATAGCGTTCGTCATCGCAGACTTCCTGACGTTGCCATTTTTGAAATGGATGCGTACCCCCGCCACAAATGGCGAGGTGCTGCTCTGCAGCAACCCGCGTGATTATCTGCTGCATAGCGGATAATTCAGCACTCGCCTGGTCGATATTGCGACAAACTCCGGTCGCCATCTCCAGCATACTTTCCGTGATATCGTGCTTCACTTCTCCGGCGGTAAGCAGTGGCTTTACGGCGTCAATCAGCCGGGAAGAATCCTGACTCAGGTCGTAGCCCGGAGGATTGACCACCTGCATTTCCAGTTCAATGCCTAACGTGAAAGGGTCAGAAACATGAAAATCGGGAAGTGGCATAAGACTCTCTTCAGCGTTGATTTTTAATCAGTATAGAAGGGCGGCTGATTTTCTGTTCGTTGTCAGATATTCCATGGTGACGCTTTGAAGGTGAAATGGCCGATGTTATAACTATTTTTTACTTCGCAACTGGGGTTGAATCGTGCCGGAAATAAATCTTTATGGGCAGACCGTCGGCGATGTTGTGCCGGACTGGAATGGCGCTGCCGTACTGCCACGGGAAACGCTTGTCGGTCAATATTGTCGACTGGTTCCTCTGGATGCCGACAGCCATGCCGCCGATCTGTTTGATGCCTACGCGCAGGCACCGGACGATCGCGACTGGACCTGGCTTGCAAGCTCTCGCCCCACAAGCGTTGAGGCTGCAGCTTGTTGGGTTGAGGGGAAATCCACTGATGCCTCTCTGGTTCCCTATGCCGTCATTGATCAGCGTTTCGGACGAGCCGTCGGGCTGGTGTGTTTTATGGCGATCGAACGAGAGCACGGTTCGGTCGAAATTGGTCATGTGACCTGGTCACCGCGCATGAAAAATACGGTACTTGGCACCGAAAGCATCTGGCTGCTGCTGCGCCAGGCGTTTGCGTTGGGTTATCGTCGTGTGGAGTGGAAATGCGATTCTCTGAACACCGCTTCTCGACGGGCGGCGGAACGCCTTGGATTTATCTTCGAAGGACGCTTTCGCCAGAAGATTGTGCGCAAGGGTCGCAATCGCGACAGCGACTGGTTATCGATGATTGACGGCGAATGGCCCCAGTGTGACGCCGTGTTACAGCGCTGGCTGGCGGCGGAGAACTTTGATGAACACGGGCGGCAACGCCGGTCAATGGCGGACTTTGTTACAAAGTCGCTTCACACAGAGTAATGATGTTTTCATCATGCTGAAACCAGCGAACATTAACTTCCTGCCCGGCGAGGTTTTGCGAAAATGACGGGGTGATTTGCACCGTTAAGTGTGTCGCTGTGAGTGCAACTATTTTGGCGCTGGCAAATCCCGGCAGCTCCGATGCCTGCGCGGAAAATGTTTTATACACGCTCTCTTTGGCGGAAAACGCCAAGGTTAAGGCGAGCGGAAAGGGAACCAAACTGAACTGTAAAAGCCGTTGTTCACAGTTATCGATAATACCGCCAGTCAGCTCAACTGCGGTTTGTGGCGTAAAAATAGCTTCTATATCCAGTCCGACGGGATGCGTCGATACCACCGCCAGCGCAGTTGACATACTGTGGCTGATGCTGCCAAACAACTTTTGTGGCCACAGCGGTTGTCGCTGCCCGCCGATGCCAGGCACAGTTTTGATACCGTATTCACGTAATGCATGTACTGCGGCAATACGCCCCGCTAAGTGCTCAGCTTTACGCTTACGCCCACAGGATTGAAGCTGAGTATGGTGGGGGAGCCAGAGCAGGTCGTGCTCATGGAAGCTGTCGGGATCGAACTCGACAATGTGCAGCGTGTGCTCTGCGAAAGTGAGCGTTGTGTGCGTTGTGTGCATCATAGTTATGATTTCCCTCTCCCCGCAGCGAGGAGAGGGAAAGCGTTATCAGAAGTGTGTGTTAACGCTCATGAACCACGTCCGGCCCGGTTCGTTATAGGTGTACGCGCCAGCGCCCGCCATATAGTCGCCAGTTTTGATATCACTGGTTGTTTGGGCATTACCTTCACGCCACAGACGTTTGTCGAAGACGTTATCCACGCCGCCGGTCAGGCTGACGTTTTTCGTCACATCCCAGGTCGCGCTCAGGCCGACGATGCTGTACGGGCTCACTTCCTGGGCTGAACTACCGGTTACCGGTTTACCCTGGTAATCGTATTTCTTCGGCTGTTGTTTGCCGTACCAGGTAAAGGTGGATTGCAGTGACAAATCTTCACGCGCCTGCCAGCTTAGCGTTGAGTTCAGAGTGTATTCAGGAATAATCGACAAGCGTTCGCCGGTCTCTTTATTCTTACTTTGCAGCATGTAAGTGATGTTGTTGGTCCAGGTAACGGTTTCGCTAACCGGTACGTTCAACGTCCCTTCCAGGCCTTCCACCACCGCTTTAGGTACGTTTTCCCACTGATAGATATCGGTGTAGGTTGTTGTTTCTTTACCCGTAGTCGGGTTTTTCTGGGTAATTGACGTTCTGCTTAGCGGTACAGTCCCCGCTTCGATCTTGTTACGGTAATCGTTGCGGAACCAGGTTACGCCGGCCAGCCAACCGTCACGTTTGAACTCCAGACCAATCTCTTTGTTGATACTGGTTTCGGCCTTCAGGTCATCATTGCCCATCATGTAGCAACCAATGCCCGTCGCAGAACCGGTGGCATAGCAGCCCTGGCCTTTGCTGTACAGAATATAGTTCGGGTTAGTCTGGTACAGGCTAGGTGCTTTATAGGCCCGTGCGATACCCATTTTCAGCGTAAAGTCGTCGCCCAGACCTTGGGACAGGTTCAGGGACGGGCTCCAGTTGTCACCAACGACGCTGTGGTGGTCGAAGCGCAGACCCGGCGTCAACATGGTGCTGTCGGTCAGCTCCATGTTATTTTCTGCAAACAGGGAGAAAATTTCAGCCTGTGAATACGGGCTACGATCGGTGCTGCTGGCACCAGGTATGTTCCCGCCCATAAAGGTCTGGGTATTGGAACTCATGTCTTTCATACGCTGCTGGTTCCATTCGGTACCGAGCGTCAGGTTCTGGTTAACCAACAGGTCGAATGGAATGCTAATTTCGCTGTGCAGGGTGACATCCGCCAGGTCAGTGTCGGTAAATTGATTACTGTTAAATAACCCTTCAAGGCCACCTGCCAGACCTTCACCCAAACGGGAGTTACGGGTGTGTTCGTATTGCGCCCAGTTGCTGGTGGTAATGCCGTTGTCCCAGCCGCCGTTCCACGTCAGCGCATAGTTCTGGCGGTACATACGGTTAGTTTCTTTACCGTAGTATTTTTTTACCAGCCCGTTAGTTTTGTTATCGTTGTTGGTGTTTTGAGTGTCACCCGCATACAGGTTGCCCTGACGGCTGTAGCCGGCTTCAAACTCCAGCGATTGCATTGGGGCAAAATCCCAACGCAGCAGACCGTTGATATCTTTGTTTTTTACCCCTTCACGACCCGCAGGCATCGTATCGGCATATGACCCTGTACGTGCTGACTGGTGACCGTCGTTGATGTCCCAGGCATCGGCCTGGGTTTTGTCGAGGTTACCGTTCAGGCGGAAGCTGAAATCTCCGCCCAGCGGGCCATTCAGACTAAAGTTGGTACGCTTGGTTGAACCTTCTTCTTTGTGTTCCGGGGCGTTGAAATAGGTATTCCAGGAACCATGCCACTCATCGCCGCCTTTCTTGGTGATGATATTCACCACACCGCCAGCTGCGCCATTGCCATAGCGTGCTGCGGCAGGACCGCGCAGCACTTCAATACGTTCAATCATTTCCGGAGCAACCCATGCGGTATCGCCGCGGGTATCGCGCTCGCCGCGCCAGCCCTGGCGCACGGAGTTACGGCTGGTAACCGGTTTACCGTCGATCAAAATCAGGGTGTTTTCTGGCCCCATGCCGCGAATGTCGATCTGGCGGTTGTTGCCGCGCTGACCGCTGGTTGAGTTACCGGTCAGGTTAACGCCAGGCATGGTACGGATGATTTCCGACACATCGCGAGCGGGAGGGTTCTTACGAATTTCATCAGCGGTAATGGTTGAAACGCCCGGCGCCTGCAGGTTCTGCTGGGCGGCGGTAACGACGATGGTGTCTTCATGAGAGACAGCGACGCTATCGGTTTGATCTTCTGCCATTGCTGGCAGGGCTACCCCGTAAATCCCTAAATTGACCAATAAGGCCAGTGAATGAATCTTGTTGTTCATTGTATGTCCTGCTGTTCTTTTAGCCACGAGTACCAATGTGCCGTGGTGCGGCATTTGGTCTGATGTCGCCCGCATCTGCGTAAACTATCCATTCCAGAAAAAGTACGCAGCGCCAGGTCGGTTTATAAGTGGTGAAAAACTGTACGCGCTTCCCACAGCGCGACAATACGCTATTGCAAATGCAAATAGTTATCAATAATATTATCAATATATTTCACGCTAGATCATAAAATTTCACAATAAACATGGGGTTATGGCTGTGACGACGTTAAAGATGGGAAGCGAGGCGTGGTGGCAGTCGAAAAAAGGCCCGGAGTGGGAGCGTGAAGACAACGGAAATTATCGGGTAACCTTCTGGTGGCGTGACCCACAGGGAACGGAAAAAGAGTCAGCCATTCATCGCGTTTGGGTTTATATCACCGGCGTCACCGACCATCATCAAAATGCCACCCCTCAGTCGATGCGACGCATTGATGGAACAAATGTTTGGTGCTGGCGTGTTTCTCTCAGCGCCAACTGGCGCGGCAGCTACTGTTTTATCCCGACAACACGAAACGATATCTTTTCCTCGCTGGCGGTGGGCGCAGCGCCTGACCGAAGCGCACTGCGTGAAGGCTGGCGGCAATTGCTGCCGCAGGCCATTGCCGATCCCCTTAATCCGCAGAGCTGGCAGGGCGGTCGCGGTCATGCGGTGTCTGCGCTGGAAATGCCGGAGGCGCCCGTACAGCCCGGATGGGATCGCCCTGAAAATCCCGACTCGCCCGCTGTTTGTCTGCAATGGCGTAGCGCCAGACTCGGCAATACGCGTCGCGTATGGGTGTTTACCACTGGTGATGCTCAACCGGATTCTCGTCCGTTGGCTATCCTGCTGGACGGGCAGTTTTGGGCACAGAGTATGCCGGTTTGGCCTGCGCTAACTTCACTTACGCATCGTGGACACCTTCCTCCTGCCGTTTATCTCCTGATTGATGCCATTGACACGGCTCACCGTAGCCGCGAACTGCCGTGTAACGCGGATTTTTGGTTGGCGGTACAAGAGGAGCTGTTGCCGCTGGTGAAGACGACGACCGCATTCAGTGACGATCCGCAGCGTACTGTGGTCGCCGGACAAAGTTTTGGCGGGTTGTCATCGCTGTATGCCGGGCTGAACTGGCCCGCGCGCTTTGGCTGTGTTCTTAGCCAGTCGGGCTCTTACTGGTGGCCGCATCGTGGTGGTGGTCAGGACGGAGCGATCGTCGAGCAACTGAAGACCGGGACCATCAGCGCTCAGGGACTGCGTATTGTCCTGGAAGCGGGGATCCGCGAGCCCATTATTTATCGCGCTAATCAGGCGTTATATGCCCAGTTACCTTCTGCACCACAGTCTATTTTCTGGCGTCAGGTTGATGGTGGACACGATGCGCTTTGCTGGCGCGGCGGTCTGATGCAAGGGCTAATGACGCTCTGGCAACCGCTTACCGACACGATTTAACCGGACGACGTTCCACGACAGGAGTTGAGTATGGAATTCAGTAACCCCTTCGATAATCCGCAGGGCCAGTTTTACATTCTGCAAAATCCCCAACGTCAGTTTAGCCTTTGGCCGCAGCAGTGTTCACTTCCTGCTGGTTGGCAAATTGCTTGCGAACCCCAATCCCAGGAAGCCTGCCAGCAATGGCTGGATGCAAACTGGACCACGCTGACGCCCGCGAACTATGTCGATATGCAGGAGGCTCCATGACTCAGCGTTTACCGTTAGTGGCGGCTCAGCCGGGGATCTGGATGGCGGAAAAACTCTCCACATTGCCCTCGGCGTGGAGCGTGGCGCACTACGTAGAATTAACCGGCGAACTGGACGCGTTGTTGCTGGCGAAAGCGGTTGTGGCGGGCCTGGGGCAAGCCGATACCTTGCGAATGCAGTTTAGCGAAGATAACGGCGAGGTCTGGCAATGGGTGGATCCTGCGCTCACTTTTGCGCAACCCGAAATCATCGATCTGCGCGAAAAATCCAACCCACATGAGGCGGCGCGTTCGTTGATGCAGGCAGACCTGCAGCAGGACATACGTGCTGACGGCAATAAGCCGCTGGTTTTTCACCAGCTTTTACAGGTGGGAGATAAACGTTGGTATTGGTATCAGCGTTACCATCATTTGCTGGTCGATGGCTTCAGCTTCCCGGCCATTACCCGCCAGATAGCCGCAATCTATCGCGCATGGCTAGATGGCGAGTCTACGCCAGACTCGCCTTTTACGCCGTTCGCCGAGGTGGTGGAAGAGTATCAACAGTACCGTCAAAGTGATGCCTGGCAACGCGACGGCGCCTTCTGGCGCGAGCAGCGAAAGCAACTCCCACCTCCTGCTTCGCTGTCGAACAATCCGTTGCCGGGACGCTCGGCCAGCGCGGATATTATTCGCATGAAGTTAACCGCGCCTGAAGGAGCGTTTCGCCGGCTTGCGGCACGCATGCCTGACGTTCAGCGTGCGGATCTGGCCCTCGCGCTGGTGGCATTGTGGCTGGGACGTTTATGCAGCCGAATGGATTATGCCGCCGGGTTTATCTTTATGCGGCGCATGGGCTCGGCGGCGTTGACGTCCACTGGACCGGTTTTAAACGTTCTGCCATTTGGTGTGAGGCTGGATGCGGCAGAAAACTTGCCTGCGCTTGCACAACGACTGGCCGGACAGTTGAAGAAAATGCGTCGGCATCAACGTTATGATGCCGAACAAATCGTTCGCGACAGCGGGCGTGCAGCCGGTGCAGAGCCGCTGTTTGGCCCGGTGCTGAACGTGAAAATATTCGACTATCATCTGAATATTCCCGGCGTTCAGGCGCAAACTCATACGCTGGCGACAGGACCGGTGAACGATCTTGAACTGGCGTTGTTCCCGGATGAAAACGGAGGGCTGAGTATTGAAATCCTGGCCAATAAACAGCGCTACGATGCAGAAACGCTGGCGCAGCATGCCTCGCGTTTAATCGGGCTTATCGAGCAGTTTGCTGACAATCCGTCGCTATGCTGCGGCGACGCCGGGATGCTGTTGCCTACAGAACATGAGCGGCTGGCGAAGATTAACGACACGACCGTGGAGATCCCGTTCACTACGCTTAGCGCACTGGTGACACAGCAGGCCGATAAAACGCCGGATGCCCCGGCGCTGGCCGATGCCCGTTATCAGTTTAGCTATCGCGAAATGCGCCAGCAGGTCGTGGCGCTGGCGAGCCTTCTGCGCGAACGCGGCGTCCGTCCTGGCGACAGCGTAGCTGTGGCATTACCGCGTTCTGTGTTCCTGACGCTGGCGCTGCACGGTATTGTGGAAGCCGGAGCTGCCTGGCTGCCGTTGGATACCGGATACCCGGACGATCGCCTGCGGATGATGCTCGAAGACGCGAAGCCAAAATTGTTGATAGCGACTGAAGAGCAACTGGCGCGTTTTAGCGATATCCCAGGGCTGGAAAGTCTCTGCTATGACTCGCCGCTGCCAGCAGAAGATGCTGCTCCGTTGGCGCTATCTCAACCCAATCATACGGCCTATATCATTTTTACTTCCGGTTCTACCGGTAGACCAAAAGGGGTGATGGTTGGGCAAACCGCCATCGTTAACCGTCTGCTGTGGATGCAAAATCACTATCCGCTGACCGCAGATGATGTGGTGGCGCAAAAAACGCCATGCAGTTTTGACGTCTCGGTATGGGAGTTTTTCTGGCCGTTTATTGCCGGGGCAAAACTGGTCATGGCAGAACCTGAAGCGCACCGCGATCCGCTGGCGATGCAACAGTTCTTTGCCCGTTATGGGGTGACGACCACGCACTTTGTCCCCTCTATGTTGGCCGCTTTTGTCGCTTCACTGACGCCGGAAACCGCGCGGGAGAGTTGTGCCTCTCTGAAACGGGTATTTTGCAGCGGCGAAGCCTTGCCAGCCGATTTATGCCGTGAGTGGGAGCAGTTGACTCATGCGCCACTGCACAATTTGTACGGACCAACGGAAGCTGCGGTCGATGTGAGCTGGTATCCGGCCTGGGGAGAAGATCTCGCTGCCGTAACCGGCAACAGCGTACCGATTGGCTATCCGGTTTGGAATACCGGTTTACGCATTCTGGATGCCATGATGCGCCCGGTGCCTTTCGGCGTAGCGGGCGACCTGTATCTGACGGGGATCCAACTGGCGCAAGGCTATCTGGGGCGTCCGGATCTGACGGCGAGCCGCTTTATCGCCGATCCGTTTAACGTCGGTGAACGTATGTACCGTACCGGAGATGTGGCGCGCTGGCTGGAAAATGGCGCGGTGGAATACCTCGGGCGCAGCGATGACCAGCTTAAAATTCGTGGACAGCGCATTGAGCTCGGCGAGATTGACCGGGTGATGCAGCAGTTGCCTGATGTCGAGCATGCCGTTGCCCATGCCTGCGTATTCAACCAGGCTGCGGCGACAGGCGGCGATGCGCGTCAACTTATGGGGTATCTGGTGTCGCAATCGGGTTTGCCGCTGGATACGGCTGTGTTGCGGGAACGTCTGCGCGAAAAACTGCCTGCGCACATGGTACCGACGGTATTGTTACAACTGGCGGAGTTGCCGCTTAGCGCGAACGGTAAACTGGATCGTAAAGCGCTACCGATGCCGCAGTTGACGTCGCGTGTTTCCGGGCGCGCACCGCGATCAGGGACTGAGACCACCATCGCGCAGTCTTTTGCGGCCTTGCTGGATTGTGAGGTGAATGATGTAGAGGCTGATTTCTTTGCGCTTGGTGGGCATTCGCTGCTGGCGATGAAGCTGGCAGCGCAGTTGAGCCGCATTTTTGAGCGTCAGGTGACGCCCGGGCAGATTATGGTGGCTTCCACCGTGGAACAACTGAGCGCATTGCTGGAGAGCAATGATGATGAACAGTCGCAGCGTCTGGGATTCGAGACGCTATTGCCACTGCGTGAAAGTCACGGCCCAACGTTGTTCTGCTTCCATCCGGCGTCGGGTTTTGCCTGGCAGTTTAGCGTGCTGTCGCGTTATCTCAGCCCTCAGTGGTCGATTATGGGTATTCAGTCGCCACGACCGGATGGCCCGATGCAAACGGCGGAAAATCTCGACTCGGTATGCGAACATCACCTGGCAACGCTGCTCAGTCAACAACCTCACGGACCTTACTATTTATTAGGTTATTCGCTGGGCGGCACGCTGGCACAGGGGATCGCCGCGCGCTTACATGCCAGAGGAGAGACGGTTGCATTCCTCGGTCTGTTGGATACCTGGCCGCCAGAGACGCAAAACTGGCAAGAAAAAGAGGCCAATGGGCTGGATCCAGCGGTGCTGGCGGAGATCGAGCGTGAACGCGAAGCCTTTCTGGCGGCGCAGCAGGGGAATGCGTCAGAGGCCTTATTTAACGCGATCGAAGGCAACTACGCCGATGCGGTTCGCCTGCTCACCACGGCGCACAGCGTGCCGTTTGCAGGTCACGCCACGCTGTTCGTTGCTGAGCGTACCTTAGTGCCGGGTGTCAGCCCTGAACGTAGCTGGGCCCCGTGGATATCCAGTCTGGATGTTTACCGCCACGACTGCGCGCATGTTGATATTATTTCCCCCACCGCGTTTGAGGCGATAGGACCTGTAATAAATACGCTGATTAATAAATCTGTGTAACAAGACGAATATTGCAATCGCGGTGATCGAACAGCTCTACAATGTAAAGAATATGTTGTGGAGTTGTTGTTTTTGTGCGGTGCAAGGTGATGAAAGGGGTGAATAAATTCCGAATATAATTTTTGGTAGGGCGACAAGCGCAAAGAGTGTTTCGGATAATTCTGACTAGCTGGTAGACTTCTCCCACAGGAATGTTTTTCTTTTAGGAAAGTTTTCAGGTCACGCAACATGTCATCATTAAATATTAAGCAAGATAACGTTTCGGAATTTACTGGCTATCCTCAGCCAGCGGCAAACGCAAATGAAATCGATTTAGTGAACCTAATCGAAATCTTATGGCGAGCAAGAACGAAAATTATAGCGACCGTTTTCGCCTTTGCTTGTGCGGGTATTCTGGTATCTTTCCTGCTTCCGCAAAAATGGACCAGTCAGGCAATCGTGACCCCCGCAGAACCGGTTCAGTGGCAGAGTCTCGAGAATACGTTGACCAAATTGCGCGTGCTGGATATGGATATTAGCGTTAGCCGTGGTGATGTGTTTAACCTGTTTATCAAAAAATTCCAGTCGCCTTCATTGTTAGAAGAATATCTGCGCTCTTCACCTTACGTGATGGATCAATTGAAAGGCGCTGATATCGACGAAATGGAGTTGCATCAGGCAATTGTCAGGCTTAGTGAGAAAATGAAAGCGGTTGATACTAACCTGGGTAAGAAGAACGAAACTTCGCTGTATACCGCATGGACGCTGAGTTTTACCGCACCTCATGCCGAAGAAGCTCAGTCTGTGCTGAAGGGATATATCCAGTATATTTCTGATATTGTAGTGAAAGAAACGCTGGAAGATATTCGCAATAAACTGTCCATCAAAACCAGCTTCGAGAAAGAAAGGCTGGAGATGGATCGCGTCAGACTCAAGAATCAACTGGAAGCAAATATCCAACGACTGAACTACTCGCTGGAGATTGCCAATGCCGCCGGGATTAAAAAGCCGGTCTACAGTAATGGTCAGGCGGTGAAGGATGACCCCGATTTCTCTATTTCACTGGGTGCTGACGGCATCGAACGTAAATTAGAAATAGAAAAATCAGTAACGGATGTTGCTGAAATTAACGGTGAATTACGTAATCGGCAGTATCACGTTGAGCAACTGTTAGCGATGAATGTGAGCGACGTAAAATTCACACCGTTTAAATATCAACTTACGCCTTCGCTGCCGGTGAAAAAAGATGGCCCGGCTAAGTCAATGATCGTTATTCTGGCCGCATTACTGGGTGGAATGGTGGCGTGTGGTGGCGTTCTGCTGAACTATGCCATGGTGTCGCGTAAGCAAAAAATGACGTTTATTGATCAGCAACTGGTGTGATGAATTATCGTATGGCGGCAAGCCAGCCGCCTTACGATAACGCGTGTTATTTGCTGCGTCCAAGCGGCACTACTAACGGCGTTCCGGCAACTGGATCGTCGATAATCATACAGCGCAGTCCATAGATTTTTTCAATAAGCTGCGCGGTGACGATCTCCTTCGGTGCACCCTCGGCAATAATTTTTCCATCTCGCAGCGCAATCAGATGCGTCGCATAGCGACAGGCCTGATTCAGGTCGTGCAAAACGGCGGCCAGCGTGTAGCCTTTTTCCCGGTTTAACTCACTCAGCAGTTCCAGCAGATCGATCTGATGACTGATATCCAGCCAGGTGGTGGGTTCATCAAGCAGCATAATCGACGTTTCCTGCGCCAGCACCATCGCAATCCATGCGCGTTGACGTTGTCCGCCGGAAAGGGTATCCACACTTTGTGATGCCAGGTGGGTGATACCCGTCGCCTGCATGGCGTTTGAGACCGCAATTTCATCCTCTTGCCGCCAGCGGGTAAACAGTGGCTGGTGCGGATAGCGCCCGCGGGCAACCAGCTCCTGTACCGTAATATCTCCCGGCGTGGTGGCGTTTTGCGCCAGCAAACCTATTCTTCGGGCGACTTCCTTGCTGGCATAGTGTTGAATATGTTCGCCGTCGAGCCAGACCTTGCCGTTCGCGGGCGTCATCAGGCGACTAAGCGTGCGCAGCAATGTCGATTTCCCGCAGCCATTTGGCCCGATAATCGCGGTGAAGTGACCGTCGGGAATCGACACATTGAGGTTTTCCGCCACGGTAAACTTGCCATAACCCAGCGTTAACTGGTCGCCACGCAAACGGGCTACTGATTCGGTCATTTTTTGCGGGACTCCTGAATTAACAAGACGATAAGATAAATACCGCCGAGGCTTACGGTGACAACGCCCACCGGAAGCTGATAAGGCATAAACAGCTGTTGGGCGCATAAATCCGCCATCAGCAGCAGCAACGCGCCGCACAGCGCTGACAGGGTTAATCCCCAGCGCGATGTGCCGCTTATACGTCGTGCGATATGCGGCGCGACAAGGGCAATAAAGGAGATAGGACCCGCCAGCGCGGTGGCGGCAGCGGTCAGTACAACCGCAACCAGCATCATCATCAGACGCGAGCGCTCAACGCTGACACCAAGCGCACAGGCGCTGTCATCACCCATTTCCAGTAAGCGCATCCGGCGTACCAGCAATGTGGCGCATACCAGCATGATGATAATCAGCGGGGCAGACGGCCAGGTTTTGGCCCAGGTCAGGCCATTGAGCGATCCAGCGTTCCACAGTCCGGCCGTTAGCGCGGTTTCTAATGATGCTTTCAGCAGTAGCCAGGTGTTGAACGCCACCAGCATGGCGCGTATGCCGATACCAATAATAATTAGCCGGAAGGTGTCGATCCCATTGCGCCAGGCGAGCGCCCAGACCACCAGAGAAGTCAGGATCCCACCGAGCATGGCCGCCAGCGCGATCGCGGTAAGATGCTGTCCGAACAGCACCATTGCCACCAGCACACCGCTCCAGGCACCGGTATTAAAGCCCATCACATCCGGGCTACCCAGCGGGTTACGCATCAGCGACTGGAATATTGCGCCGCTCACGCCGAGCGCTGCGCCAATCAATAGCGCCATGAGCACGCGTGGCAAACGCCATTCGGTCACCACCAGGGTAATACTGCGCGGCGCATCGCCGAGCAGGGCGGCAATAATTTGCTGGGTTTCCAGCGTAACAACGCCGCTACGCAGGCTCCATAAACCAATGACGAGACAACCTGCAACCAGCAGCAGGCTGCTGATTATCAGGCGGCGGGAGAGGTGCATCATGCGCCACCCCCGCGCAATTTACGGCGTACCAGAAAGATAAGCACCGGCGCGCCGATGAAAGCGCTGACCACCGACACGCGCAGCTCGCCGGGAACAATCAGGCGACCGATGATATCGGCAATCAGTAACAGAGAAGGGGTTGCCAGCAGGGTGACGGGCAGTGACCAGCGGTGATCCGCCCCCACCAGCCAGCGCGCCATGTGAGGTATCATCAGGCCGATAAAGGCGATAGGACCGACAATCGCGGTCGCGCTGCCGCACAGTACGGTAATAACCAGCAGGCCAATAAACTGTGTGCGAGCGACTTTACTACCAAGCGCGGTAGCTGTGTCGCTCCCGAGGCTCAGGCTATTCAGGGCGCGACTGAGGAACAGTGCGACAGCCGCGGCAATCAGTACTGGTACCAATACCACCTTCAGCGTTTGCAGGCTGCGGATATCCAGTGAGCCAGCTTGCCAGAAACGCAACTGATCGTAAACGTCCGGGTTGAGCAGTGCGATGCCGGTGGATAATCCTTCCAGCACCGCGCCCAGGGCAACGCCCGCCAGCGTCAGACGTACCGGGCTTAACTGCCCACCGCCCTGACTACCGGTAAAAGCTACGATCAGCGACGCAGCCAGAGCACCGCAAAAGGCCATCAGCAGTTGCTCTTGCGCAGAGGAAAAGCCGAACAGCGCGGCGCCCAGCACAATAGCGAAGCTGGCACCGGAGTTGACACCCAGAATGCCGGGATCGGCGAGAGGGTTACGCGTGAGCGTTTGCATTAATGCGCCAGCCAGGCCCAGCGCACCACCGGCGAGCAGCCCCGCCAGCGTGCGTGGGAGTCGCGCGTCAAGCACGATGGTGCAATCAGCGCTTTGACAACTGCCGGTGAGCGCATCCAGCACCACGGAGGCAGGTAGCGACTTGGCGCCAATAACCAGACTTAATACCGTGGTCAGAACAAGTAATAACAATAGTCCGGGCACGGCGAAGGCGCGTGTCTCGGAAACAGAGCATGACATATCAACTTCCCTGATAATGATAGTAATTATCGTTATCGATCTTATTTGGATATGTTAGCATGTGCAGCCATCGAATGGATATTGAAAAAATACCTGGTAAGGCTCTGTAATGAATCGACAATCATGGCTGCTCAATCTCAGCCTGTTAAAGACCCACCCTGCATTTCGTGCAGTCTTCCTCGCCCGTTTTATTTCCATTGTCTCTCTGGGGCTACTCGGCGTAGCGGTTCCGGTACAAATCCAGATAATGACCCAGTCGACCTGGCAGGTCGGTTTGTCGGTGACGCTGACCGGCAGTGCAATGTTTATTGGCCTGATGGTGGGCGGTGTGCTGGCCGACCGCTATGAGCGTAAAAAAGTGATCCTGCTGGCGCGTGGTACCTGTGGCATTGGCTTTATTGGCCTGTGTTTGAATGCGTTACTTCCCGAACCGTCGTTACTGGCAATTTATCTGCTTGGCTTATGGGACGGTTTCTTTGCTTCGCTGGGCGTGACTGCTTTGCTGGCAGCGACGCCAGCGCTGGTCGGGCGGGAGAATCTGATGCAGGCCGGGGCGATTACCATGCTGACGGTGCGTCTGGGATCGGTAATTTCGCCGATGCTTGGCGGGGTGTTGCTCGCGACCGGCGGCGTGGCCTGGAACTACGGACTGGCGGCGGCGGGAACCTTCATTACCTTACTACCGTTGCTGAGTCTTCCCGCGTTGCCGCCTCCGCCGCAGCCGCGTGAGCATCCGCTGAAATCGCTGCTGGCAGCATTCCGCTTTCTGCTTGCCAGCCCGCTGATTGGCGGTATTGCACTGCTCGGTTGTCTGTTAACCATGGCGAGCGCCGTCCGCGTGCTGTATCCGGCGTTGGCGATTAACTGGCACATGTCGAGTGCGCAAATTGGCCTGCTGTATGCGGCTATTCCGCTGGGGGCAGCCGTGGGTGCATTGACCAGCGGACAACTGGCGCACAGTCTTCGTCCGGGACTGATTATGCTGGCATCGACCGTAGCTTCATTTCTGTCTATCGGTCTGTTTGGCTTGATGCCCATTTGGCAGCTTGGGGTTGTTTGTCTGGCGCTGTTCGGCTGGTTGAGTGCGGTCAGTTCGTTGTTGCAGTACACCCTGTTACAGACGCAGACGCCGGAAGCGATGCTCGGGCGAATTAATGGTTTGTGGACCGCACAGAACGTCACCGGCGATGCGATTGGCGCGGCGTTGTTAGGTGGTCTGGGCGCGATGATGACGCCGGTTGCTTCGGCAAGCGTGAGTGGGTTTGGGCTGGTGATTGTCGGTCTTTTACTGCTGCTGTTGTTGGGAGAAGTGCGCCGATTCCGGCAAGTCCCCGTAAATGTCTGATCGCGTTGTGCTCTACGGATTGTAGGCCGGATAAGGCGTTAGCCGCATCCGGCGCTGGCAATTAAAACAGAGCCGACAGACGTTGCAGCAGCAGCATTGCGCTGTAGTAGTCGAGACGGAAGGTTTCCGTACCCAGGGCGTAAACACGTTTATTTTGCACGGCTGGCAGATGCGCCAGAAGCGGATTAGCGTAAATAGCATCGGCATCTTTGCTGTCGCCAGCAAACAGGAACAGCGCTTCGCCGTTCAGGCCTGCCGCCAGGTTCTCACCGCCAAGCTGGATGATATCGTGGCGTTTGCCCTGACTCTGGCTGGTATGCAAGTTGGCAGGCAGCGTTGCCAGCGTGAACCCTAACTGCTCCATCAGCTTGCCTTGCGCTGACTCAGGCGTCCACAGGTTGGCGCTGTGCGCCGCGGCGGTATATACCAGCGCGCTGACCGGCTGTGGTGGCAGGGTAATACGTTGCTTAACTGCCTGTAGTTGCTTATCAAACTTGGCAATACGCGCAGCAGCCTGTTGCTCCTGACCGGTAATTTCACCTAACTGGGTCAGCAGTGACTGCCAGCTTTTATCGTCGTAATTAATGATGAGCGTTGGCGCAATGGTGGACAGCTGATCGTACAGCGCGAGGGCAGAATCGCCCCCGGTGGCGCTTACCAGAATCAGATCCGGCATTTGCGCCGCAACGGCCTCCGCGCTCGGTTCGCCGATATACAGGCGGCTCAGTTTGCGTTCTTTTGCCACTTCGCTCCACTGGCGTAAAAAGCCCTGCGCATCGCCGATGCGATTGTTCGGCGTAGTGGCACCGCTGGCGATGACCGGGGCATCAATCGCCAGCAGCGAACCGGTGAGGGTCACGCTGGTGGAGACAATTCGCTGCGGTTTATGTTCCAGCGTATGCGTGCCGCGGCTGTCAGTAACCTGACGCGGCCAGTCGGCGGCGTGACCTGAAGAAATTCCTGAAAGAGATAAACCTGCCAGTAAGAGCACGGTGCGGCAAAAAGAGGGGAGACTCACGAATCGGCTTCCTGTTATCAATATAAGTAATGCTTCTCATTTTCATTGTTAGTGAGCAAGGATGCAAGCCAAAGTCGCACATTGTGCTACCACAAGAGTTGACATACCGCCGCTTTACTTTTAGGTTAGCGACCGAAAATATAAATGATAATCATTATTAGAGCCTTTATCATTTTTGGAGGATGATATGGATACGTCACTGGCCGAGGAAAAAACGCAGACTATGCCGACGCTCGCTCCCGACAGTTTTTTCTTTATGTCGCCGTACCGTAGTTTTACGACGTCAGGATGCTTCGCCCGCTATGCGGAACCGGCAATTGATGGCGATTCGCCAGACAGCCCTTTCCAACAAAAAATGAACGCACTGTTTGCTGATGCCAAATCGCAGGGTATCGCGAACCCTGTCATGGTCGGGGCGATCCCTTTTGACACCCGCCAGCCATCATCGCTGTTTATTCCCCAATCGTGGCAGAGCTTTTCTCGTACGGAGAAGCAGCAATCATCACGTTACTTTACCGCGCATCAGTCGCTGAACGTCGTGGAACGTAAATCGATCCCGGAACAGGACTTTTTTGAAGATATGGTCGCCCGGGCGGCTGCGCTGACGTCTACTCCGGAAGTCGACAAAGTGGTGTTGTCACGCCTGATCGATATCACCACCGATGCCAACATTGACAGTGGTGCGCTGCTGGAGCGTCTGGTGGCGCAAAATCCAGCGAGCTACAACTTCCATGTGCCGATTGAAGACGGCGGCGTATTGATTGGTGCCAGCCCGGAATTGCTTCTGCGCAAAGAAGGCGAGCGTTTCAGTTCTCTGCCGCTGGCGGGCTCTGCACGTCGTCAGCCTGATGATGTGCTGGATCGCGAAGCAGGGATCCGCCTGCTGGCATCTGAGAAGGACCGCCATGAGCACGAACTGGTGACGCAAGCGATGAAAACGGTATTGCGCGATCGCAGCCGTGAACTGCAACTGCCTTCTTCTCCGCAGCTGGTTACTACGCCGACGCTCTGGCACCTCGGCACGCCGTTTGAAGGTAAAGCCAACGCGCAGGAAAACGCCCTGACGCTGGCGTGCCTGTTGCACCCGACGCCTGCGCTGAGTGGCTTCCCACATCAGGTTGCGCGCAAGCTTATCGCCGAGCTGGAGCCGTTCGATCGCGAACTGTTCGGCGGTATTGTCGGCTGGTGTGATGCCGAAGGTAACGGTGAGTGGGTGGTGACGATCCGCTGTGCGAAGCTGTTGCGCAATCAGGTGCGTTTCTTTGCCGGAGCAGGAATTGTTCCAGCCTCTTCCCCGGTTGCGGAATGGCGTGAAACGGGGGCCAAGCTCTCCACGATGTTGAATGTTTTTGGACTGCATTAAGAGCCTTGTGGACTGGTTTTAAGGAGCAATAATGAGTATTCCATTCACCCGCTGGCCGGAAGAGTTTGCCCGCAGGTATCGTGAAAAAGGTTACTGGCAGGATTTGCCGCTGACCGACATTCTGACCCGTCACGCCGACAGCGACCATACGGCGGTTATTGATGGTGAACGCCATCTGAGCTATCGCCAGCTGAATCATGCCGCTGACAATCTAGCCTGCAGTTTGCGTCGCCAAGGGATTAAACCTGGTGAAACCGCGCTGGTACAACTGGGCAATGTGGCTGAGCTATATATCACCTTCTTTGCGTTACTCAAGCTGGGCGTAGCTCCGGTGCTGGCCCTGTTCAGCCATCAGCGTAACGAACTCAACGCCTATGCCAAACAGATTGAACCGGCGCTGCTGATTGCCGATCGCCAGCATACGCTGTTTAGCGGGGACGATTTTCTAAACGCTTTTGTGGCCGAACACAATTCAGTGCGCGTGGTGCAACTGCACAACGACGAAGGTGAACACAATCTGCAAACGGCGATAAGCCAACCTGCGACTGATTTTACTGCTACACCATCGCCCGCTGATGAGGTGGCGTACTTCCAGCTTTCCGGCGGGACGACCGGGACGCCAAAGCTGATTCCTCGCACTCATAACGATTACTACTACAGCGTGCGTCGCAGCAATGAGATTTGCCGCTTCACCGGGGAAACGCGTTATTTATGCGCAATCCCGGCGGCGCATAACTACGCCATGAGTTCGCCAGGCGCGCTGGGCGTGTTCCTTGCGGGTGGAACCGTCGTGCTGGCGGCCGACCCGAGCGCTACCCTGTGTTTCCCGCTGATTGAACAGCATCAGGTTAACGTCACTGCGCTGGTGCCACCTGCGGTGAGCCTGTGGTTGCAGGCGATTGCGGAGTGGGGCAGTAATGCGCAATTGGCCTCGCTGAAACTGCTACAGGTCGGTGGAGCGAGACTTTCCGCCACGCTTGCGGCGCGTATTCCGGCTGAGATTGGCTGCCAGTTGCAGCAGGTCTTCGGCATGGCTGAAGGGCTGGTGAACTACACCCGTCTGGACGACAGTCCTGAGCGCATCATCAATACCCAGGGTCGCCCGATGTGTCCTGATGATGAAGTCTGGGTAGCAGACGCTGACGGCAACCCCTTAGCCCAGGGAGAGACCGGACGCCTGATGACACGTGGTCCGTACACCTTCCGTGGTTATTTCAAAAGCCCTGAGCATAATGCCAGCGCCTTTGACGCCAACGGCTTTTACTGTTCCGGCGATCTGATCGCTATCGACCCGGATGGCTACATCACCGTTCAGGGACGCGAAAAGGATCAGATCAACCGCGGCGGGGAGAAGATCGCTGCTGAAGAGATTGAAAACCTGCTGCTGCGCCATCCAATGGTTATCCATGCAGCGCTGGTCAGTATGGATGACGAACTGATGGGCGAGAAAAGCTGTGCCTGGCTAGTGGTAAAAGAGCCGCTGCGCGCGGTTCAGGTGCGCCGTTTTCTGCGCGAACAGGGTGTGGCGGAATTCAAATTACCCGATCGTGTTGAGTGCGTTGAGTCATTACCGCTGACTCCAGTGGGGAAGGTAGATAAAAAACAATTACGTCAGTGGCTGGCATCACGTTCACTGGCCTGAAGGAGAAATAGAAATGGCAATTCCTAAACTGCAGGCTTATGCGCTACCAACGGCGCTCGATGTTCCGGTGAACAAAGTCGACTGGGCATTTGACCCTGAACGCGCCGCGCTGCTGATCCACGACATGCAGGATTATTTTATCGGCTTTTGGGGCGATAACTGTCCGATGATGGAGCAGGTCGTCGCGAACATCGCCGCTCTGCGCCAGTACTGCAAAGAGCATAATATTCCGGTTTATTACACCGCTCAACCGAAAGAGCAGAGTGATGAAGACCGCGCTCTGCTCAATGATATGTGGGGACCGGGCCTGACGCGTTCGCCGGAACAACAAAAGATCGTTGAGGCGCTGGCGCCGGATGAAGCGGATACCATTCTGGTGAAATGGCGTTATAGCGCATTTCATCGTTCCCCGCTTGAACAGATGCTCAAGGAAACCGGGCGTAATCAACTGATCATCACCGGGGTGTATGCGCATATTGGCTGTATGACCACCGCAACGGACGCTTTCATGCGTGACATCAAGCCGTTTATGGTTGCCGATGCGCTGGCGGACTTTAGCCGTGATGAACACTTGATGTCGCTGAAATACGTGGCGGGACGTTCCGGGCGTGTGGTTATGACCCAGGAATTATTACCGACGCCGGTTCCGGCCAGTAAAGATGCGTTGCGCAGCGTTATTCTGCCGCTGCTGGATGAGTCCGAAGAGCCGATGGATGACGAAAACCTGATCGACTATGGGCTGGATTCCGTGCGCATGATGGCGCTGGCGGCGCGCTGGCGTAAGGTTCATGGTGACATTGATTTCGTGATGCTGGCGAAAAAACCGACCATTGACGCATGGTGGGCTCTGCTCTCCCGCGAGGTGAAGTAATGGCCGGATTTGATTTTGCCGGGAAAACCGTCTGGGTAACCGGGGCGGGAAAAGGGATTGGCTACACCACGGCGCTGGCGTTTGCGAATGCAGGTGCTGAGGTGACTGGATTCGATCGCGAATTTCCTCAGGATAACTACCCGTTTACGACCGAAGTGCTGGATGTGGCGAATGCCGGACAGGTAGCTGAGGTGTGCCAGCGCGTCCTCAAAGCGCGCGAGCGTTTGGATGTGTTGGTCAATGCCGCAGGTATTTTGCGTATGGGTGCCACCGATGCGCTAAGCGCTGAGGAGTGGCAGCAGACGTTTGCGGTTAACGTTGGCGGGGCGTTCAATCTGTTTCAGCAGACGATGGCGCAGTTTCGTCGCCAGCAGGGCGGGGCGATCGTGACCGTCGCGTCGGATGCGGCGCACACGCCGCGTATCGGCATGAGTGCTTACGGTGCCTCAAAGGCCGCGTTGAAAAGCCTGGCGCTGACCGTCGGACTTGAACTGGCAGGCAGCGGTGTGCGTTGTAACGTGGTTTCTCCGGGTTCGACCGATACCGACATGCAGCGTACGCTGTGGGTCAGCGATGACGCGGAGCAACAGCGCATTCGTGGATTTGGCGAGCAGTTTAAGCTTGGGATTCCGCTGGGGAAAATCGCCCGGCCGCAAGAGATCACCAACACTATTTTATTCCTCGCTTCCGATCTGGCCAGCCACATTACATTACAGGATATCGTGGTGGACGGCGGTTCCACGCTGGGGGCATGACGATGATCTGGAAACGTCATTTGACGCTGGATGAACTCAATGCCACCAGTCAGAACACGATGGTGGCGCATCTGGGAATGGTCTATACCCGACTGGGTGATGATGTGCTGGAAGCCGAAATGCCGGTGGATAGCCGAACGCATCAGCCGTTTGGCCTGCTGCATGGCGGCGCGTCGGCGGCCCTGGCGGAAACGTTAGGTTCGATGGCGGGTTATCTGATGACGCGTGACGGGCAGTGTGTGGTGGGGACGGAACTAAACGCCACGCATCATCGGGCGGTATCGCAGGGGAAAGTACGCGGCGTTTGTCAGCCGTTGCATCTTGGGCGTCAAAATCAAAGCTGGGAAATCGTCATCTTTGATGAGCAGGGACGACGCTGTTGCACCTGCCGTTTAGGCACGGCGGTGATGGGGTGAAAGATAAAACGCGTCTGAGCATACCAGACGCGTTTTTGTGTAGATTACCAGCTATAGTGCAGGTTAACGCTGCCACTGAGATCGCTGAAATCGTTGTTTCCTTTCTGCCCTGTTGCCTGCGCGCTAATGTTCCATTGATTGTTGATAGCGGCCTGGATCCCGAGTTTTATTTCAGCGCGATCGGCGGGAAGATCCAGGTTTACCGCTGAGTTATCAAAGGATACCGCCATATCATCGGTCATATGTAGCCAGTTGACTTCGGCGAATGGCTGAAGAACCGCATTGGTTGTCGGTGACGAACCCTCGACGCGAAGACCGAGGCGAGTGGTCCAGTTTTCGCTATTTTGACCGTCAATACGCGTATTGTGTGCTTGCACGCTGTCCGCTTTGTAGCTTTGCCAGACAACCTGTAATTGCGGTATCAGACTTAACGATTGGTTACTGGCGAAGTCCATCGTATATCGATAGCCGCTTTCCAGAGAGAGCGCGTTGGCGGTTGAGTCGTAATGTGTTGTTCCTGCATCACCGTTTTCAACGCTATTATCGTAGAAACCATATTGATACCAACTGTCGACATACCAGCCACGATGACGCATAGCATCAGCATACCAGGTTGCGTAAACGCCCAAATTGTAGCCGTCGATATCTCCGGTGGCTGAAAACTGGCTGCCATCTGCGCCGCGGTTTCCTGTGCTATCTGTACTGCCATTGATATAGCTTCCCATGAGTCCCAGCGTCAGACTTTGCTGACCGTTGTTCCAGGTGGCGATATCCCGGCCAAGTTGGAACTGGACGGAATCGCTGTCCATGTCGACATTTCCATCCGCAGCAGTAGAGTCCGTGTTTCCGCCTTTTACACGTAGCCATAAGTCGCCTTCATGTGAACGATACTGGCTATCTTCACGGTCGAAAAGCGTTTGCATTTGTAGCTCGCGAGCCAGCCACTGATTCCCCAGATAAGCGCCGATATCGGCACGGTATTGTGGATTTGATGGTTTACCGTCGCTGCCGCCGTCGTCGGGGTCGACAGGGGTTACGTCGCTGCCGCCGTCGTCGGGGTCGACAGGGGTTACGTCGCTGCCGCCGTCGTCGGGGTCGACAGGGGTTACGTCACTGCCATCGTCGTCAGGATCGACAGGAGTAATATCTCCCCCGTCATCGGGTGTCTCCGCCTGTGAGCGTAAATACCAATTTTCATTATCTTCGTATAAGCGATATTCGTACGGCCCAATCAGGACCCGATTGCCCAGCGAGAAAGCATCATCTGTTGATGTACCGCCAACATTCACAATTTCAATACCCTGGTCGGTGAATGCGCCTTCCCCTCCAGCCTGGTTGATGTACAGCGTGGTTTTACCGTCCACGTCACCCGCTACAATCAGTTCATCGGTCGGCGAGCTATCGTCGCCTAAATAAGTATTGAGTGTCAGGTTACCGCCAGTGCCAGTGTAGTTGCCGTTAATAGTCAATGTATTGCCCGGCGTCGTCCCGGAGCTTGCGATACTGCCCTTGTTGGTGACATTACCGTTTATGATAAAACCGCTTTGGGCGGCAGTATTATCGCCAAAGCGTAATGTTCCAGCGTTGTCCACGTTGCTGTTAACGGCGCCATTGCCACCTAAGGTTGAACCTTGCCCGACGGTGACATACTGCTGACTGCCTGCGGCACCAATAACGCCTGTCTCTGTTAGCCATAACGTCCCCTCCTGCACGGCGGTGGTACCGCTATAGGTGTTATTCGACGTCAGAGTGAGTGTGCCTTCTCCTTTTTTGGTCAGGCTCTTACCGTCCCAACCGCTGCGCGTGTCTGATGCGACGTCTTCCAGTTGGCTATTGACAGTAAACTGCTTGCCGCCATCGAGGGTGAATGTGCCGTGAGCAGGGGTGGCGACGGAGCCAGACTGTCCGGCATACCAGCTCAGGCCAACACCCAATTGGTATTGGGTGTTATCTGTGGCGCTGATTTGTCCGAATACTGACAGGTAATCCGGTATTGAGTCAGTATCCGTTGATAAGCTGGCAAAATCTTCGGTGATTGCAGTGTCTGTATCAATCAACGTAATAGTTTCAATGTCTTGTAATTGAGCGTCAGAGGTGAATGTGCCGATATCCAGCGCATTGCCGCTATTACTGATATGTAAATCACCGCCTAACGCAATCTCACCCCCGGTAATCAATGGTGCGCTATTGGCGCTGGCCAGGGCTGCTGCGCTAAGATCAACATTCAGGATGCTACTTTCCAGCAACGTCAGGCTATTAGCATGTAATGTGCTGTCGGCTGCCAGTTCTACGGTACCCGCATTGTCCAGCGATGTCAGGGTTGAACTGTTAGTAACGAGCCATTTTCCTTGATCGGCGAGCGTAAGGCTAAGCTCAGAGTCCAGGCCGCGGGTGTTAAAGTCGTGATTGATGGATGTTGCGCCCTCAAAATAAGATCCCGCATCCATTGTCAGATTGATATATCCCCAGCCGCTGTTAACGATGTCGCCGATAATCGTCTTTTTTCCCGTACCGTTGATGGTGCCACCGGGCAATATATTGCTGCCGGACGACACTTTAGGTACCCAGATAGCGATTCCATCGTCGTTGGTTTTAATCGTTGTGTCACCACTCAGATTGACGATGCCGCCCTGTTGAACCATAACGCCAGAAGCGTTGATGGCTCCTGTCATGTCGATGTTCATGTTGCTGGCATTAATAATGCCTGCGCGGGTAAAACTGTTATCGCCTATAGCCGAAAGCCCGTAGGAATTGGCTCCGTTCATAATGATGTCGGTATTGGAGATATTAATAGTTGAACCACTAAATTGTGCTGATGCGCCATAGCCTCCCGAGGCATAAATTGTGTTTCGATTATCCTGAGAACCGTTGAAATTGATCGTTGATGGGTCAGAAAAAGATGTATTGGCTATCAGCCCGTACGTTTTGGCGGTGTCGCTTCGTCCGTCGATCGTACTGCCTTCACCAATATTAACGACGGTGGCATACATGCTACTTTGGGCTGTTATCGCTGTTCCTTGCGCTGTTTTTACCGTCAGGTTATCCGCGTCAAGTTCCCCGTATCCTCGGCCAGTGAGGTAAATAGTTGATGCCGTTCCGGTGGCGCTGATGGAACTGCAGGAACCGAGATCTACCAGACCTCCCTCTATACGGATACCTTCGGTTTTGCCGCCGGTCACTTCAATTGTCAGGTTTTCGGCATGTGCAGCGGCAGTGACGTCTTCTTTTTTTGTCGCCGAATAATCTCCGACAAACAGACCATATCCTTCGGAAAAGCCTGCCACGGTTATGGTCGAGTCGTGGCCAAAGTCGATGTTGCCTGAGATGTCTGCGCCGCGGCCACTTGTGTGTTCTGTAGAGGTAGTGGATACATCGATCGTCAGGTTATTAGCAGCGATCTGACTTCCCCTTCCTGACGTCAATCCATAGGCCGTTCCACCTGGAGTGGAGAGCGTTATCTTACTGCCTTCACCCAGATTAATATGGTTGTTTGACCCTGTCTGGATTCCATAAATCATCACGGTATTTGCTGAGTCTGCCGTTGTGACATCGATAACCAGGCCGTTCGCATTGAGCGTTGTATCTTTGCCGAAATAGAGACCACTGCCTCTCTCGGTACCACTGTTGATTTCTATGTGGGTGTTGTCTCCCAGATTGAGCGTGGTTTTCTCTGCCCTGGAGGTATCGATACCCGTCGCTTTACCGGCGGAGTGGGAGGTGACATGAATGGAGCCGCCATCCATGGTGAATGTATTACCGCCATCATAGAAAAAGACACCGGTACTATTTCCGTTCTGGGATTCAACGTTGATTTTGCTTCCTTGCCCGAAGTCGAGAGATGAATCCATACCGTGAATATAAACACCATAGGCGGTGTTGTTACTGGCAACGTTAATTAATAGGTTGTTGGCATCGATGCGAGTACCTGGATTTACTTTATTAATGTAAACA
The DNA here is from genome assembly GCF_009495675.1 of Citrobacter sp. S39. Lineage (NCBI taxonomy): Bacteria > Pseudomonadati > Pseudomonadota > Gammaproteobacteria > Enterobacterales > Enterobacteriaceae > Citrobacter > Citrobacter sp. S39. The sequence continues at coordinate 4,386,969 of NZ_CP045555.1, read as the reverse complement.
CCATTTGTTGAGTTTGTAGTGGTTGAACCGGTATCGGTTACGTTAATCTGTGTATCGTTTCCTAAATCATTTATCACACCGTTATCGAGTTTAACGCCGATTGAACCGCTATCCCCCGTAACGTTAATTGATGCCTTACCCTCAATTTGCACTCCTTGACCACCGGTCACGGTGCTATCGATACCCGTCCCTCCTGATAATGATGTTATAGTGTCACCATTGTTCAGGATGATGGTTTCTCCGCTCTGTGGGCCTTTATCTGCGGCAAGGGCGGCGCTGGTCATGATGCCGACGGTTGATAAAAGCACCCCGGCAACGGTGGTTCGTACCCGGTTATCGCCACGAGAGCGTTCTGACACGACGATGAACATGTTTCGCGCGATATTCCAGACAATGCGATAGCATTTATTCATTATTTATATCCTTATAAAATTATGCCGCTATTAATGAATAACATTCTGCGTAAAATGATTTTGGATGTTTCTATGTATGCTTTTTAAATATATGTTAGAAGGTGGTGGTGATATTTTTATGTAATTTCACTTAATCAATGTTGCATTGGATTATAGGTAGGGGGTATCGCTAAAGGTAGCTTTTGATGTCTGATTATTTATCAGGATTAATAAAAGCATTCCATGTATAAAAAATGAGAATATCCTAAGATTATTAATGGTTTTATAATTAAGGATGTTTCTACTTATGGTTTTAAAATAAGGGCACATCGCCAGAGTGATGAAATGCTAAATAATTATAATTTACTGTAAATGTATCTATGTTGATGATGAATTCTGTAATTGGCCTCCTGGGCAAGCAAAACGCTGGCCCAGCCGCATAAGTAACGTAATTGTTTCAGCTATAGTTGTAGCAAAGGTGATCCAGTTAACAATGCAATGTAAATAGTCAGTGATGTCTCAGGTTTATGTGGTTGTCAGGTTGTTAAAATCAGGAAAGATGTTATAGAAACAAAATGTAACATCTTTCTGGATCACGCAAACGGACAACAACTATGAATAAATCAGGGAAATACCTCCTCTGGACATTGCTCTCCGTTATCGGAGCATTTGCCCTGGGATATATTGCGTTAAATCGTGGTGAACAGATCAACGCGTTGTGGATAGTCGTGGCGTCAGTCTGTGTCTACCTTATCGCTTACCGTTTCTACGGCCTGTACATCGCGAAAAATGTACTGGCGCTGGACCCGACGCGTATGACGCCAGCCGTGCGTCATAACGATGGTCTGGATTATGTACCCACCGATAAAAAAGTACTGTTTGGTCACCATTTTGCGGCGATTGCCGGAGCGGGTCCGTTAGTTGGACCGGTGCTGGCGGCGCAAATGGGCTACCTGCCGGGTATGATCTGGCTGCTCGCCGGGGTGGTACTGGCAGGGGCGGTGCAGGACTTCATGGTGCTGTTTGTTTCTACCCGTCGCGATGGTCGTTCCCTTGGCGAACTGGTGAAAGAAGAGATGGGCCCTACGGCGGGTGTTATTGCGCTGGTGGCCTGTTTTATGATCATGGTGATTATCCTCGCGGTACTGGCGATGATTGTCGTGAAAGCGCTGACCCACAGCCCGTGGGGAACTTACACCGTAGCGTTCACTATCCCGCTGGCGATTTTTATGGGGATTTACCTGCGCTATCTGCGCCCGGGCCGCATTGGTGAAGTGTCGGTCATCGGTCTGGTATTCCTGGTGTTTGCCATTATTTCCGGTGGCTGGGTAGCGGAAAGCCCGACCTGGGCACCGTACTTTGACTTTACCGGCGTACAGCTGACCTGGATGCTGGTGGGCTACGGTTTTGTCGCCGCCGTGCTGCCGGTGTGGCTGCTGCTGGCCCCGCGTGATTACCTCTCTACCTTCCTGAAAATCGGCACCATTGTTGGTCTGGCGGTAGGGATTCTGATCATGCGTCCGACGCTGACCATGCCAGCTCTGACCAAGTTTGTTGACGGTACTGGCCCGGTCTGGACCGGTAACTTGTTCCCGTTCCTGTTTATCACCATTGCATGTGGTGCGGTATCTGGCTTCCATGCGCTGATCTCCTCCGGTACCACGCCGAAGATGCTGGCGAATGAAGGGCAGGCTTGCTTTATCGGCTACGGTGGAATGCTGATGGAATCCTTTGTCGCCATTATGGCGCTGGTTTCCGCGTGCATCATCGATCCGGGCGTGTACTTTGCGATGAACAGCCCGATGGCGGTGCTGGCTCCTGCGGGCACGGTTGATGTAGTGGCTTCTGCGGCACAGGTAGTCAGTAGTTGGGGCTTTGCTATTACGCCAGATACTCTGCACCAAATCGCCAATGAAGTGGGTGAGCAATCCATTATCTCCCGCGCAGGTGGTGCGCCGACGCTGGCCGTCGGGATGGCGTACATTCTGCATGGCGCACTGGGTGGCATGATGGATGTGGCGTTCTGGTATCACTTCGCCATTCTGTTTGAAGCTTTGTTTATTTTGACGGCGGTTGATGCCGGTACACGCGCTGCGCGCTTTATGCTGCAGGACTTGCTGGGCGTGGTGTCACCGGGCCTGAAACGTACCGATTCGCTGCCAGCGAACCTGCTGGCGACGGCGCTGTGCGTGCTGGCCTGGGGTTACTTCTTACACCAGGGTGTGGTGGATCCTCTGGGTGGTATTAATACCCTGTGGCCGCTGTTTGGTATTGCTAACCAGATGCTGGCCGGTATGGCGTTGATGCTCTGTGCTGTGGTGCTGTTCAAGATGAAACGCCAGCGCTACGCGTGGGTGGCACTGGTCCCAACCGCCTGGCTGCTGATTTGTACCCTGACCGCTGGCTGGCAGAAAGCGTTTAGCCCGGATGCAAAAATCGGCTTCCTGGCTATCGCCAACAAATTCCAGGCGATGATCGACAGCGGTAACATTCCGGCGCAGTACACCCAGTCGCAGCTGACGCAGCTGGTGTTTAACAACCGCCTGGATGCGGGTCTCACCATCTTCTTCATGGTAGTTGTTGTGGTGCTGGGTCTGTTCTCCATCAAAACTGCGCTGGCAGCATTGAAAGAGGACAAACCAACTTCGAAAGAGACGCCGTACGAGCCGATGCCAGAGAATGTCGAAGAGATCGTGGCGCAGGCGAAAGGCGCGCACTAATATTCTCTTAACCAATGAGCCCTCTCCTGAATGGGGAGGGCGTTTGTACGACAGGGAATCACTATGTTTGAAACACTCGCCAAAGCCGGGAAGTATTTAGGTCAAACCGCCCGATTAATGATAGGTGTGCCGGATTACGACAACTATGTTGAACATATGCGCGTCACGCATCCGGACCAAACGCCAATGACCTACGAAGAATTTTTCCGCGAGCGCCAGGATGCGCGATATGGGGGGAAAGGCGGCGCGAAGTGCTGTTGATTTTTTGCCGGATGGCGCTGACGCTTATCCGGCCTACAACATCGCATTTGCCGTTATAATTAGTCGTCGTAGGCCTGATAAGGCGAAGCCGCTATCAGGCATCCCATACCCTAATCATACCGTAAACGACTCTACCTTTTCGAATGCTGCGCGCAGTGTCTCCGGCGTTAACGTTACCGGCAGGGCGTGAATGGACTCCACCGGGCGCAGGGTGTGCGTAATCACTTTGTCGATTTCTGCGCGATTATTGATGTCCACGTCCAGTTGAGCTAATCGGGTTGGCAGGTTGAAGCGCTGATAGGCGGTAATTAACTGCGCCAGCACGTCATCTTGTCCCAACAACGCACTCTGCACCAGGATGCCGTACGCCACTTTAGTGCCATGTAAAAACTTCTCTGTTTGTGGGAGGACGGTCAGGCCATTGTGAACAGAATGTGCCGCCGCCACGCGGGTGTAGCGCTCGCCCAGACCACCAACCATGCCGCCTCCGGCAATAATCGCATCCACTACATCGCAAAACGCGCGGTTTAACGAGCCTTGTTGTTTGTCTGTCAGCGCCTGCTCGCTGCTTTCCAGCAGGACGTCGCGGATCGTCTGCGCGGCATCGATACCCAGACGAACAGTTAATGGCAGGTTTTCTGGCTGAGGCGCAAGCACGACGGCCTCGTACCACTTCGCCAGCGTGTCGCCGATCCCCGCCAGTAGATATTCCTCTGGCGCATTGAGAACGATCTCGGGTTCGACCAGAACGAGGAAATTGGCATCAGGGAAAATTTCAAAATGCAGCGCCTGGCCTGCATCGTTATACCAGACGGAGAGCGGCGTCCAGGCAGCGCAGGTCGCCGCAATCGTAGGAATACCGACAAACGGCAGATCCAGACGACGGGCCAACGCTTTAGCGGTGTCGAGCAATGTTCCTCCGCCCACGCCAATCACCACGCTGCGATTCTCTCCCGACTCTTTTGCCAGTTGAGCAACATCGGTTTCGCTGCAATGTCCCGTAAACAGCAGGCGCTTAGCCTCGGCGAGATGAAATGTCTCTGGCAGATAAGGGCGGGCCGCATCGATAGCACGCTCACCATAAACCCACACGGCGCGTGAAAGTTGGTCGGCAGTGAAAAAGTCGTTGAGTCTCGACAGGCTGCCGGGATGGGAAAAATAGTTGGCCGGGCCGGTGACGACGCGAATCTCGGTATTACTCATGTTGTGTTGTCCTTTGGCTGTCCTGTCCAGGCAGGTTATTTTTATATAGACGTCTGAACGTCTTGATTGCCAAATACTAGCATCGTGTTATAGTGGCTTCAACCACAACATCACACGCTGGGATAACAATAATGAGTAATAACCCGCTGATTCCGCAAAGCAAACTGCCTAACCTGGGCACTACTATCTTCACGCAAATGAGTGCGCTGGCGCAGCAGCATCAGGCCATTAATCTCTCGCAGGGATTTCCTGATTTTGACGGTCCGCTCTTTTTGCAGGAGCGTTTGGCGTATCACGTCGCGCACGGTGCAAACCAGTATGCACCGATGACGGGCGTGCAGGCGCTGCGCGAAGCCATCGCGGATAAAACGGCAGACCTGTACGGCTACAAACCCGACGCGAATAGTGAAGTGACCATCACGGCGGGGGCCACAGAAGCGCTGTATGCCGCGATCACTGCGCTGGTGCGCCCAGGTGATGAGGTGATTTGTTTTGACCCGAGCTACGACAGCTATGCGCCTGCGGTTGAATTATCCGGCGGGGTGGTTAAACGTATCGCACTGCAACCACCGTCTTTTCGCGTCGACTGGCAGGCTTTTAGTGCCTTACTCAGCGACCGTACCCGATTGGTTATCCTGAACACGCCACATAATCCTTCTGCCACCGTGTGGCATCACGCCGATTTTGACGCGCTGTGGCAAGCAATTCAAGAACGCGAGATTTTTGTCATCAGCGACGAAGTTTATGAGCATATCTGTTTCGCCAGGCAAGGGCATGCCAGTGTGCTGGCACATTCAGACCTGCGGGAACGCGCTGTTGCTGTTTCATCGTTTGGTAAGACCTACCATATGACCGGCTGGAAGATTGGCTACTGCGTTGCGCCAGCCGCCATTAGCGCTGAGTTGCGCAAGGTACACCAGTATCTGACGTTTTCCGTCAACACGCCGGCTCAGTTGGCCCTGGCGGATATGCTACGAGAAGATCCTGCACACTATCGCGAGCTGCCTGCGTTTTATCAGAAAAAACGCGACGTGTTGGTGAACGCGCTGCGTGACAGCCGACTGGAAATTCTGCCGTGTGAAGGCACGTATTTTCTGCTGGTCGATTACAGCGCCGTTTCCACGCTTAACGACGTGGAATTTTGCCAGTGGCTGACCACTGAAGTGGGCGTTGCGGCGATACCGCTGTCGGTGTTCTGCGCCGATCCTTTCCCGCATAAACTGATTCGTCTCTGTTTTGCCAAGCAAGAATCGACGCTGTTAACAGCAGCTGAACGTCTGGTGTCGCTGTAGCTATTTCACCGTCCAGGCTTTGGAGAATCGACGGTCGGCGAACAACTCTTGCAGACCGTTGATTTGCTTCAGGCGTAACACCTCGTCGTTGTCCATGCCGAGATCCTTGCCAATTCTTTCTTCACTCCATCCCAGTTGCGATAGCTCGCGGACAATCTCGGACATGGCGTGGATTTGATGACGCCCACGGGCGCGGTTGTGGCGAATGGTCGCCGCCATACGCTCATGGCGTTCTCGTTCTAAACAGGCAACCGGCAGATATCCTTTAAGCCTGGGCCTCAGTGAGGCTTTGGCTTTACCTAACTCGTGGCGGTGGAAACCATCGACAATTTCGTATTCCTCTGCCGTTGAGTGAACCACCACAATGGGCTGTGTAAACCCGTCTGCTTCAAGGGACTTCAGCAGCAGCTTTTTCTCCGGCGGCGCAACGTTATTGGGGTTGTAGTCATTGGGTGAAATGTGATCATTTTTAACCCAAAGTACGCAGTCTACGGGTTCCTCGCGAAAGGGACTGACGCTGTGTATCGCCCGTCTGAATTCATTGATGGCTTCAATTCGTTCTTCTTCTGACAGGCCAGAAAGAAAGCCGAGGAGTTCCTGAGTTAGTCGGTGTTGCATAAGATTCCCCATTCCTGGCGTTTTGTTTTCATACGTTCGTTATAGCGTTGGTAGTTTTTGGGTTTCGTTGGACTGAATGAAAGTGCCCGACACCAGTAGTCATTATTCAACAGGACTTTGCAGATACGTCGCCATGAAGGAATATCTTTCGAACCAATATCGCCTTCTTGAGTTTGCGGGATATTATCCATGCCTTTTTTCTTATACCACTGCAAATAGACGGCGATTTTATTGCGGTAATGCTCTGCGGTAGTCTCCGGCATGCTGTTCAATAGCAGCATGGCATATTCCTGCCAGCTTAAATGTTCTGGTTTAAGTATTTTCCGATGACCGTAAAAATGGTTGTCATGACCGGCATAAATACCCCCGCTTTTAACACCGCTGACGCGGGTGCACATAGCTGCCCAGCGCTCGGGTTCAATGACATGATATAGCCATAATCCCTGACGCTGTTCTGGGCCAAAGGGCTCACAAATACGCATGTAGCGCGTGGGAACACCAGCCTGATACATTAGATTGTATAATGGATTACACGGCATTCTGGTTTTTGCAAACCAGGTCCATATATCGGCGGTTTTCCAGTCATAGAGAGGATAAATATACCAGGTGTGTCCGCCGGGGGCGCTTGTAGTCCAGGGTTTATCATCGGCAAAGCGCTGTTTTTGCGAGTTGGCAATGGCAACAAAGCGGTTATATGACTCATCGGCGCGGATGCCCACCATCATCGCGGCTGGACGTTTCTCTGAAAACCAGTCAGCGAACTCACGAACAAATTGTTCAAAAGTCATGCCGGGTTGATAGAAGGAGAAATATTCAGGATCGGTTATGGCATCTGCGGGCGGCTGGCGAACCCATTGTGTACCCGGCTCCCAACACTGCCATTCGGGTTGAAATTGTGACAGTGAATTTTGGGTAGTGAGCGGTAAGGCCACCCAATAAAATTGTTCGATGACATCGGCATAATGTTCACGTAGAGCTCCTACATAGTCGATAGTGCAGGAGAATTGTGCTTCCCAATCGATAAACAACACATTTATTTTTTTATGCAGTTGGCGTGCAAGCATGGCTGTCAGATGTAGCATTAGCCCTGAATCCTTCCCGCCGGAAAAGGAGACACAAACACGAGGTAGGGTTTCAAGTGTCCAGGTTATGCGCTCCAGAGCGGCTTCCAACACGTTTTGACCAAGCGGGATTTTATAAACAGACATATTGAACTCATATCAGAATTATTATTCAAAATAATAACAAATGCTGACAATAAGATATGCTAATTTTTATTGGGTGCAACTTTTTTAATGTATTCATAATTATTTTGAATCGCATTCATTCATACAAATTCAAAATGAATTGATAAAGGTCTACTTGTTAGTTTTTAGGCTGTGCTTGCCGTCTATTTTTTTAATGAAATCGTCAAACCCAGCATTATTGAGTGACGCTCTGTTATACATCAAAAATAAATTTATTTTAGGTAGTGGGAACTCGGTGTTAATTTCTTTTAAATTAAATGTGCCGGCATATTGCTCATAAATTGCTGTTGGTAGTAAACCAATGATATCTGTATTTGAAATGATGTTAGCAATCGTTATTAATGAGTCGCTACGGAAACCAATGTCACGATTTTCCAGAAAGAATTTGGTTTGTTGCCTATATTCTTTAATGCCCGGGTCTTCAGAAAGAAGCTGCGTAAACTGTTCTTTTAATATATTTTCAAGCGTGGTTTTCTCATTAATTCTGGGGTGGTTTTTGTTACAGACTAATACTGTTTCGATGGTTTTAAATGGCGAGCATATGATCGAGCGATTACTCACTGGAGCGGTAGTAATGACTAAATCTGCCTTTCTGTAAGCCAACAGGTTTTCCGCACTTTCAGCAGTGATGAGTATGTCATGGTGCTCAATTTCGACATGTGAGTCTTCTCTGAGAAAATGAATAACTTCCGCGATATTAATAGTTGTTGTTAGTTGTGGGCAGTAAATAATAAATTTTTTCTTCAGGCTGGAGTTATGCATAATGTTGATTGTCTGCTCCAGGCTGTTGAGATTTTTCTCAAGATGCTGATGTAGGTTAATTCCAGCCGTCGTTGGGGTGATTCCTTTACCTGAGCGAATAAACAGCGGGTCATTAAACTGTGTACGTAGTCTCTGCAATGACTGACTGACAGCAGAGGGCGTAATATACAGTGTTTCCGCCGCTTTACTGATGCTCAAATGTTGATATATGCATTCAAATATAATCAACAGGTTGAGATCGAACTTTTTGAGGTCATAGAGGTTAGCCATGCGTACCTTCCTGTGATGGTAATGTATTGAAAAATTCAATTGTAGAATAGTTTAAATGGTAGTTATTCTTTAAATTTATGTTTGTGTGCTTAATGAATAATTAACTTTAGCTAAAATAGCACAAGTTGCGTAATTTTCAGCAGGAAAGTTAATTTAAATGAGTGATTGATATGAGAACGATAACAATCACTCATCTTGTTACTTTTATTTATTTCCCATGATAATGTTTAATTTTTCTTTATCCGGTAAGCCTACTTCCTGTTGTAACGTATCGTCTTTACTCATGTAATAGATAGCCGGCGTTACATTGGCCCCCAAATCATCCATCAACTTTTGGTTGATATTCAGTAACTTCATTTGCTCTGCAGGGACCGAAGCCGGGATTTCCAGCTTCATTTTCCCGCCGGATGCCTCATAGTCATGCCAGGTTTTGGCCGGATCTTTGGCTGCCAGAATTGCAGCGGCGGTGGCCGGACTTTCAGGTTTAATTACGCCAACCAATAATGTACGCAACTGAACTTTACCGGATTCTACCCACGGACGCGCCTGCTGCCAGAACTGTTTACAATAGGGACAGAAGGGATCGGCAAACACGTACACAATAACCGGTGCCTCTTTTTTCCCGTCCAGAATCCACGACGCTTTTTCCATTCGCTGCCACATCTCACGTCCGGCAGGGGCATAGATCTCTTTTTCTATGAGCGCATTACTGAGGTTTTCGCCTTTTTCATTATACATGTAGCCGGAGATGGCATGTTTACCGTCAGGCGTGACATAGATAGTGACCCCCATGTCCTGGTATTTTCCCAGATAGCCTTTCATTCCACCCGGTGCATCGAAAGGCTTCAGGATGGTAATGCCTTGTTTCTCAATAGCTTTAACGGGAGCAGGCAGTTCTTCGGCATGCACCACTGCAGGAAGCAGGGTTAAAAGTAAGGTACGTTTAAACATTGATTTTCCTTATAAAATCAGCAGGAAAGGGGGCTTAATTGCAAAACCTATCGCAGCCATAGGTAAGATCGACGGTCCGTCGATTGCCCTTTCTTGAGTTGGGTGATGTAATCCCCATCGCTGTTACGACCTTTGTTAAGGTAATGTAGAGCGCAACACATAGCCAGCCCTGCTGGCACTGACGTTACCTGCGGGTAGCTCGGGTAATGAGGCTCCCTGCATAGGGGGCCTTTTTTACTTTTGTCTTTTAGGTTCGATTGAGTAAGTTGTTAGTTAACGCTTATTGATTTGATAAAGGAAACGCATTAGCCCTGCTAAGAGATTTTCGTTAACTTATCTCTCAACGAAAACACGGAGGAAGTACAGATGTCTTTGATTAATACCAAAATTAAACCTTTCAAAAACCAGGCGTTCAAAAACGGTGAGTTCATCGAAGTAACCGAGAAAGATACCGAAGGTCGCTGGAGCGTCTTCTTCTTCTACCCGGCTGACTTTACTTTCGTATGCCCGACCGAACTGGGTGACGTTGCAGACCATTACGAAGAACTGCAGAAACTGGGCGTAGATGTGTATTCCGTATCTACTGATACCCACTTCACCCACAAAGCATGGCACAGCAGCTCTGAGACCATCGCGAAAATCAAATACGCGATGATCGGCGACCCGACTGGCGCCCTGACCCGTAACTTCGACAACATGCGTGAAGATGAAGGTCTGGCTGACCGCGCAACCTTCGTTGTTGACCCGCAGGGTATCATCCAGGCAATCGAAGTTACTGCTGAAGGTATCGGCCGTGATGCATCTGACCTGCTGCGTAAAATTAAAGCTGCACAGTATGTCGCTTCTCACCCAGGTGAAGTTTGCCCGGCGAAATGGAAAGAAGGTGAAGCAACCTTAGCTCCATCTCTGGACCTGGTTGGTAAGATTTAAGTCGCATAATTTGTAGGCCGGATAAACGTAGTGCATCCGGCATTCCACAGGCGCAAATCTGCGCCTGTTTTATTCCAGCACCATGACGCAAGTTGCATTAATGCAGTCCCGCAAAATCGGCTTGCATGATGATGTTTTCAGAGAGGGAAGAAGAATGCTCGACACAAATATGAAAACCCAGCTCAGGGCTTATCTTGAGAAACTGACCAAACCTGTTGAGCTGATTGCTACGCTGGATGACAGCGCTAAATCGGCAGAAATCAAGGAACTGCTGACTGAAATTGCTGAACTGTCAGAAAAAGTCACCTTTAAAGAAGACAATACTCTGGCGGTGCGTAAGCCATCGTTCCTGATTACCAATCCCGGTTCTCACCAGGGACCGCGTTTTGCCGGTTCTCCGCTGGGTCATGAGTTTACCTCTCTGGTGCTGGCTCTGCTGTGGACCGGCGGTCATCCGTCAAAAGAGGCGCAGGCGTTGCTGGAGCAGATCCGCGATCTCGACGGTGATTTTGAATTTGAAACCTATTATTCGCTTTCCTGCCACAACTGCCCGGACGTGGTGCAGGCGTTGAACCTGATGTCGGTACTGAACCCACGTATCAAACATACGGCGATTGACGGTGGTACATTCCAGAACGAAATCACCGATCGTAACGTGATGGGCGTTCCGGCGGTATTTATGAACGGCCAAGAGTTCGGCCAGGGTCGTATGACGCTGACTGAGATCGTGGCGAAAGTGGATACCGGCGCAGAAAAACGTGCAGCTGAAGAACTGAATAAGCGCGATGCTTATGACGTGTTGATTGTCGGTTCTGGTCCTGCGGGAGCGGCGGCAGCGGTGTACTCTGCACGTAAAGGCATTCGCACCGGTCTGATGGGCGAACGTTTTGGCGGTCAGGTTCTTGATACCGTTGATATTGAAAACTACATCTCAGTACCGAAAACTGAAGGTCAGAAACTGGCAGGTGCGCTGAAAGCACACGTTGATGATTATAATGTCGATGTGATCGACAGCCAGAGCGCAAGCAAACTGATCCCGGCAGCGCAGGAAGGCGGTTTGCATCAGATTGAAACAGCCTCCGGCGCGGTGCTGAAAGCACGTAGCATTATCATCGCCACCGGCGCGAAATGGCGCAACATGAACGTTCCGGGCGAAGATCAGTATCGCACCAAAGGTGTAACCTATTGCCCGCACTGTGATGGTCCGCTGTTTAAAGGTAAGCGTGTTGCGGTAATTGGCGGCGGTAACTCCGGCGTTGAAGCGGCTATCGACCTGGCAGGTATTGTTGAACATGTGACGTTGCTGGAGTTTGCTCCTGAAATGAAGGCAGACCAGGTGCTGCAGAATAAGCTTCGCAGCCTGAAAAATGTCGACATCATTCTGAATGCGCAAACGACAGAAGTGAAAGGCGATGGCAGCAAGGTCACTGGCCTGGAGTATCGTGACCGCGTGAGCGGGGATGTTCACAATGTGGAACTGGCCGGTATCTTTGTGCAGATTGGTCTGCTGCCGAACACCAACTGGCTGGAAGGCGCCGTTGAACGTAATCGCATGGGTGAAATCATCATCGATGCCAAGTGCGAAACCAGCGTGAAAGGTGTTTTCGCTGCCGGTGACTGCACCACCGTACCGTATAAACAGATTATCATCGCGACCGGTGAAGGCGCGAAGGCCTCGTTGAGTTCGTTTGATTATCTGATTCGCACGACAGTAGCATAAAAAAGTAAGACTCACCTGCAATGTCAAAACCGCCAGTCATCCGCTGGCGGTTTTTTATTTCCATATACTCAAATTGTCAATTCTTGAAACAATAAACCGTATAAAACATTCACTTAATTAGCCTGATCATTATTTTTATCAAAGAAAGAGAGGGCGTTATCTTTATTATATTAACCTGCATTATTTTTTCATTTGTTGTGTGAATAAATGGTTGGTTAATTCATGGGTGAAATATATGAAACCCTGACGATCTTTGAATCGACAGGGTTATTGTTACGTGATTTTTTTATCTCTCACGATAGTTGCACGCTGAAAGCGGCTTATTCAGCTTTAGATACAAATGCCTCGGCGCTAACAGAGCAGGAGTGGCTGGAAGCGGAGTACGACTTCAATGCGCTGTTTGTCGGACCGCAGAAGCTAAAGGCCGCGCCGTTTGCTTCGGTTTATCTTGAAGAAGATGCCCTTGTAATGGGTAAATCAACCCTTAGCATTCGGGAATTCATGGCAAATATAGGGTTATCTATAAATGTCGGGAATAATATTCCGGATGATCATATTTCCTGTGTATTGGAATTGGCGGTTTTATTATCAGCTAATTCCAGAGCATCGTCAGAATACCAGGTGACCCTTACTCGATATGCATCTGAGTATGTCGCGGTGTGGGTGCCCGAGTATATAGAAAAAATAAATATAAATGCACAAACCGCCACGTTGAAAAACGTAGCTGGAAGATTGTCTTCTTGGCTTGATGAATTAAAAACGAGAGTATCAGTATGAGTAATGAACCGGGAGTTCTGAACAGACGTTCATTTTTGAAAGGGTTGATTGCCCTTGGCACGGTCGCAGCCCTGCCTGGGGGATTGCTGACTTCACGCTGTGCATTGGCGCAACCGCCCATTCCATTTAACCCCAAAACCTACAAAATCTATCGTAACGCCTGTCCGCGTAACTGCTATGACACTTGTAGCCTGAAAACCTGGGTGAAGGATGACGTCATCACCTTTGTGGAGGGTGCGCCTGAGTCAACGTTTACCCATGGCACGCCGTGTGTGAAGGGACTGAGCTACCCGCGTCGGGTATATAGCCCGGACCGCATTAAATATCCGATGGTTCAGGATGTTCGCGGCAGCGGGAACTGGCGTCGTATATCTTGGGAAGACGCCATGCAGCGTATTGCGACCAAGATGCTGGAAATCAAAAAGAAAGACGGCTCAATGCTGGGTCTGGCGCTGTCAAAATACTCAGGCAACCTCGGCGTGATGGGTTATGCCGTTGAAGGGATGATGTCTTCGCTGGGTTACACCACGCGTTTTGCCGGAACACCTTGCTGGCCAGCCGGTATTGACGCGCAAAACTACGACATGGGCGACATGTGGTGTAACGACCCGGAAGATATGGTGAAAGCCAAATACATCATTATCTGGGGGGCTAACCCTGCCTGGTGTTCAATGCACACCATGAAATATGTTTATCAGGCACGGGAAAAAGGCGCAAAAGTGGTCGTTATCGATCCGCTGTTAACCCAGACTGCCGCGAAAGCCGATCTCTACTTGCGTGTCCGTCCAGGCTCAGATGGCGCTCTGGCGCTGGGTATGGCGCGTCATCTGGTGGATAAAGGTCTGGTTGATCAGGATTTCGTCAATAACTATTCCCACGGATACCCGGAATTCGAAGCCTATCTGCGCAACAGTGTGACCGTTGAGTGGGCCGCTGAGATCTGTGGTCTTTCCGCTGATGTTATTCGTCAATTGGCGGAAGAATTTACCGCCGTTAATCCTGCCACCGTGTGGATTGGCTACGGTATGCAGCGCCATGTCAACGGCGGCACGAACGTCCGTGCGATCGATGCTTTTGTGGCAATGACCGGCAATATCGGCATTGAAGGCGGTGGCGCTCGCTACGGCCATTTGCAGACATGGGGCTATAACTACCATGGAATGATGCAAAAGCCGCCTGCCGGTTCTGTCGGCATGAAAGGTGCAGGTGGTCCGGTAGGCGAGTTTGTCAGCGATAGCGGAGAGAAGAGCGAATTTTCCGATCGTGCGCTGAATATCAACCAGACGGCGCAAGGGATCCTCGACGCCAGTGAGCCGCCGGTAAGAATGCTGTGGGTAGCCTCTAAAAATCCGTTTGCTCAGGATTTTGACCGCAACAAGATGATTAAAGCGTTTGAGAAACTGGAAATGGTGGTTTGTGTCGACCAGTTCTTCAACGAAACCGTCCAGCATGCGGATATCGTGCTGCCTGTCACGACAACCTTTGAACAATGGGATGTCTCTTCGTCCTATTGGCACTACTGGTTGTCCGTCAATGAGCCGGCTATTAAACCGCTGTATGAGTGCAAGAGCGATCCGGAAATAGCGGCGCTGCTGTCCAAAACCATCAATAAACTGGAAGCTGGTTCATGTACTTTCCCGCAGGAGTTTGATGCCAAACGCTGGTTGGATCAGGAATTCAACGAGGGGATGGGCAAACAGTTTGGCATTGCGGGTTGGGATGACCTGCTGGAAGGACCGCGCAAAGCAAAAATGGTCAGTACCGCAGCCTGGTACGATCGTAAATTCAAAACGCCATCGGGCAAGTACGAATTCAAATCAGAACGCTGTGCAGAAAATGGGCATACGGCATTGCCGGAATACAAAGCGGGTGCGCAGGGGGCGTTACCGTTCCATCTGTTCACACCTCATCTTCAGTACGGCCTGCACTCGCAGTTTGTCAATCTGGACTGGATGCAGGTTTTCTGGCCAGAACCCTTTGTTTACATCCACCCGTCTGCCGCACAGAAAAAGGGGATCACTGAGGGAGCTCATGTCAAAGTCTTCAACGAGGCGGGTCATGTTGAGCTGCGTGCCAAAATCACCACCAATGTGCCGGAAGATTTCCTGGTGATGTATGAATCCTGGTTTAATAAGCTTAGTTACAACGTACAGAATGTGGTGAAAGATACGCCAGCCGATATGGGGAAAATGGCAACCGGCGCGCCAGGCGCGGCTATTCACAGTCAATTTGTAGATATTACTTTGTCAGGAAATGAAGGAGCAGCGGCATGAGACGCGCGTTTTTAGTTAATAGCGATAAATGCATCGGCTGCCGTGGCTGTGCAATGGCGTGTAAGAGTTTTAACCAGTTGGAACCTGAACGTTTCTGGCGCTATGTCTACCCGCTGGATAAAGAAATTTATCCGCATGAAGAGCGGGCGTTCTATTCGCTGGCCTGTAACCACTGCGAAAACCCGGCCTGTCTGGCGGCGTGTCCGGTAGAGGCGTACACCAAACGTGAAGATGGTGTCGTTGTGCATAACCCGGAGCGCTGTATTGGATGCAAAAACTGTATCCGCAACTGTCCATACGGTGCGCCGCGCTTTAATGAAGAGACGAAAAAGGCGGAAAAATGCAGCATGTGCTACGAGCGCCTTGACGTTGGTATGCAACCGGCGTGTGTAAATGCCTGTCCGGTAGGTGCGCTGACGCTTATCGATCTGGATGCCGATCCTATACCTGACAATGCCGTACAGTATCCGCCAGGATTCCCGCGTATGCCGCAGCTTAATCCTGGCACGCGTTTTATCCTTGCGCGTCAGCCGAAGCAGCCGGAGGGTAAGTAATGGAAAAGTATGAACTTCCGCTGGTCATTTTTACCGTATTGAGCCAGATGTCGGTTGGGATCACGCTCATTCTGACGCTACGCACGCTGCAAGGAAAACTGGAAAGCAAGCGCCTGTACTGGCTGGTAAGTGGGCTGGTTCTGGCGGCGGCGTCCGTGGCAGCGATCCTGCACCTTGCGCATCCGGATCGCGCCTACGATGCCCTGATTAACCTGCAGCACGCCTGGCTGAGCCGTGAAATTCTTGGCGCCACCTTATACGGTGCGGCGGTCGGGGTGACGTTTTTGGCAAAAGGGCACAAAGCGCCAGCTGTTCTGGCCTCTGTTCTCGGTATCGCGCTGGTGGTGGTGCAGGGGATGACCTATGCTGCCCCGGCAATGGTGGCGATCGCCAACGGTCTGACAATGCTGTTGTTCTTTATCACGGTGTGGGTGATGGGGTGTGCGGCGATTCCACTGCTTAAACTTGCACCTGCCGTTGCCGCATTGCGCCAGGGGATTGTTGTGTGTATGGCGGTCATGATCGCCGCGCCCATTATCTGGCTAAGCGGCGGCACCATCATGCAGATGACGGCGCATGCCTGGCTGACGTCGCCGCTTTATCTGGCGAGTCTGGTGTGTCTGGCGGTGGCCTTTGTGCTAAGCCGTCAGGGAGAGCGTCGCGCAAAAGCGCTTTTTGTCCTGCTGTTTGTTGGCATATTCCTGAGTCGTCTGACGTTCTTTGGCGATACGATCAGCACCATCGTGAATATCGGTCATTTGTATTGATCGTGAGGTAATAAAAACCCCTGTCAGGCGTTAACCTGGCAGGGGTTTTCTTTAGCGAATCAGTGGCTGTTAACGAACAACCAGCACTGGCAAAGTCGCGTGGCGGACAACGCTGGAAGCGTTTGAGCCGAGCAGATGGGTGCTGATTGATGGGTTACGCGACCCAATGACAACGACATCTGCATTCAACTCTTCACCCAACTCGTTGACCACATCACGGACACTGCCAAAGCGGACGTGTTGCTTAATACGGGAAGGATCGATGCTGAAGTGACCGACCATCGTTTGCAGACGGGTTTCCGCTTCGTGTTGCAGATGCTCTTCAAAACGACGGACATCGGCCGCAAAGCGGTGCAGGCTTAAGCTCGCTGAGCCTGGCAGCACATGCAGCAGATGGATAACCCCTTTATCCTGGGCCAGAAATTCTGCATGGCGAATAGCCTTGTCGCTCAGTTCCATTTCGAATACATCAACAGGCATTATGATTGTGTTGTACATAAACATTCTCCTTGTCATTACATGAACACATAACAGCATAGTATTAAAAATGATTCTGTCAGTCACGACACAGATTTATGTTTTGCGAACAGGAAAGAAAGCGAGGAGCAGGGAGATCTAACCGGAAAGAGGATGCGGATGCATCCTCTGTAAGATAAAGCGAGTGGCTTTGATAAGACAGAGTTAGCGCAGGTAGTCGCCTGCAGCTTCAGGCTGGTATTCAAGCTCAATGACTTCGAGGTGCGTTGAGGTCCCGCCTGGCAGTTCCCAGTGAATGGTATCACCAACGCGCAGCCCCAAAAGTGCAGCGCCGACAGGTGCCATTACCGAAAGCTGTGTGCTGCTGTCAGTCATAGTGGCCGGATACACCAGGGTACGCACACGGACTTCGCCATCACTCAGATTGCGGAATTTCACGCGGCTGTTCATGGTCACGACATCGTGCGGCATGGTTTCTGGAGAACACATTTGGGCACGATCCAGCTCGGCGTTAAGGGCGTCGGCAATCGGTAAACCAGCAAACGCAGGTTGCTCCAACAGGCGGTCAATGCGTTCCGCATCGAGGTCGTTAATGATGATAGTTGGTCTGGACATTTATTACTCCATGTCGTCGATACTGCGGGTGCGCAGGTAAATAATCCCAAAAGAAAACCCTCACCGTCAGGCGGCAAGGGTTTAGCTTTTATGATGATACTGAGACTTACCCCATGTTTGAAGTGATTTAGTTCACATTCAGGCAAATCATCAATATTGTCGCGTATGGTGTAATGTCAGTCAGTTAACGAACCTAAGGTAATAAATCTGTTGCCTCCGTCGCATTGCTACGTTCACCTTATGTTATTCACTTCTCTGAAACCATCCTACCTGTGAACGTGTTAAGGGTACTATCGCCGTACCCTTAACAATCCCGCCGGGAGCCTGGGTTGCAAGGGAGGCGGCGGTGAGCCTCCCTTGCTCGTTCACGGGTATCAGTGCTTCAGAGAAGTGATACCGCTGAGGTGAACGGAACCCTGAGCCGGGATCACATGTTCCCTATAATGCTTAACTGACAAGCATTACGCGTATGGTGTGATTTTAGCCGAAAAACGTGATCGTTCTCCAATTTGCATTATGCTTTTTAAGCGCTCGCTGCGGGCGCGTCAAACAACTCAGTGTTCCGCGACAGGAGATCTCATGAGCCAGTACGACAAACTTACCTTGAAAGACGGCAGCTATTTGCATTTTAAAGATTGGGGAAGTGGACAGCCCATTGTCTTCAGTCATGGTTGGCCGCTGACGGCAGATGCGTTTGAGGATCAGATGTTATTCCTCGGGTCGAAAGGATTTCGTGTGATCGCCCATGACAGGCGTGGGCATGGGCGTTCGGCCCAACCCTGGGATGGTCACAATATGGATCAGTATGCTGACGATCTGGCTGAACTTACCGCGCATCTCAATCTTAAAGATGCCGTCCATGTCGGACACTCTACCGGCGGCGGGGAAGTGGCGCGGTATATTGGCCGCCATGGAACGCAGCGGGTCGCAAAAGCGGTGTTAATTGGCGCGGTGACGCCCATTATGATCAAGACCGACTTTAATCCAAATGGCGTGCCGAAAGAGGTATTCGATGGCATCCGTGAAGGGGTTGTGAACGATCGCGCCGCCTTTTTCTATGAATTAACCGCTGCATTCTATGGCTACAACCGTCCTGGCGCAAAAGAGTCGAAAGCCGTCAGGGAAAGTTTTGTTGAACAGGGTTTACAGGGTTCCATCAAAGCGTTGTACGACTGTATCCACGCGTTTTCGGAAACAGATCTGCGTGAGGACCTCAAAAAGATGACCATCCCGACGCTGGTGATCCACGGTGATGACGATCAGATTGTCCCGTTTGAAACCTGCGGAAAGGTCGCGGCGGAAATACTGCCTGATTCGCAGTTGAAGGTATATGTCGGCGGCTCGCATGGCATTTGCACCACCCATAAACAACAGATCAACGGTGACCTGCTCAACTTTATTCAGTCGTAATCGTTGGCAGATTGTTCTACGCTGATCTTCTTTTTCCAGGGGGATGAGCGAAGCATAATTTGTGCTGCGCTGACGTTAACTTCAACAGGGAACGCTATGTATTTCTATCAACCGTCACAGGGACACGGCTTACCGCATGACCCGCTAAATGCCATCATTGGACCGCGCCCGATTGGCTGGATTGCGTCACGTGACGGCAATGGTCGGCACAATCTGGCACCATACAGTTTCTTTAACTGTTTTAACTATCATCCGCCGATTATCGGTTTCGCCAGCAGCGGCTGGAAAGACAGCGTGCAGAATATTATTGAAACCGGTGAATTTGTCTGGAACCTGACGACTCTTGAGCTGGCCACTGCGATGAACGAAACGTCAGCCAGCTTGCCGCACGGTGAGGACGAGTTTTTTGCCGCCGGGCTTAGCAAGGCAGATAGCCGGATAGTCAACGTGCCGCGCGTGGCGCAAAGCCCGGTCAATTTTGAGTGTCGCTTATCGCAAAGCCTGCAACTGACTACCGCTGATGGCTCACCGGTTGATACCTGGCTGGTATTGGGGGAAGTGGTGGGCATCCACATCGATGAAACGCTCCTGGAGGACGGCATCTATCAGACGGCGAAAGCGAAGCCGGTACTGCGCGCAGGTGGGCCAACGGCATATTATTCGATCAGTGAAACACACCGTTTTGATTTAGTTCGCCCGGACGCCCGAGCAAAACGCTAAGCTTACGGACCGACGCCAGCTTGCAGCGTCGGTCGCAAGTTTCAATATCCCACTTTGTCGATAATAAACTGTTTACCGCAGCTACCTGGATGCGGTTGCGGTAAGAATGACTGTGCAGATAACGTCTGGTTGATGTTGTCGGCTTTCAGGGATAACTGGATCTCAGTGAGATACGCCGGATTGCCGTGGCAGCTTAGCTTCACAGCTTTGACGTTCTCTTTACCCCAGCTTTTGGCAACTACGGCGTCAAATGCGTTACGGCTGACGGTTTTGCCGTAGTTTTCCGCCAGGAATTTGCCCACCTCGCTGTTCTTAACCTCATTATTCAGCCGTACCATCGTGCCAAAGTACGCGTCGGGATCAAAACCGAAACACGCGCCATGTTTGGCATACTCGTAACGTTCCAGACAGGATCTCCCTCCAGCGCCGGGCATTACGGCGCTGAGTTTTGCTGCGCTTTCCAGCGACAGCCCGGTTTCGGGGGCCGCGCATTTACGGCTGGCACGTGCTTCAGGCAGGTTGGGAATAGGGCGAGTCGCGCAGCCAAAACGCATCCAGCGGCGGTTGTCGACTCCACGGGCGGCAATGGATTTAGGCAGGCTGGGCCATAAACCGTGAACGGTCAGGAAATCCGCTTTGTCTGCGCTCTCTTTTTGTAAACGACATTCGTCAGGCTCCTGACGATTACGCTCGTGTTGGCTCTGACAAAATCCGGTTTGCCAGGAGAGGGCCAGCACGTAGCTGTCAAAATCAGTGTATTGTTTTGCCTGAAGTTCATCGGCCTGAGCTGCAGAAACTGGCAGCAGAAGCGCTGCCAGTAATGAAGAATAACGCCATGTTGATGTCATGATGATTTCGGATACTTATATAAATTCTGAATATCATCTATTTAATCATAAAAAATGCCAGTCAGGTTTAGCTGACTGGCATCATTTTCATCAGGTGTGAACCGAAATGATTAGCTCCACATCGCCAGAATCGGCCAGCCGACCAGCAGAAGCATAGAGATGTAGATAACGCCGAAGATAGCACCCAGACGCCAGTAGTCTTTGGACTTCACATAACCACAGCCGTAGATGATAACGCCAGGGCCTGTTGCATATGGAGTCAGACAGCCCATGATACCGATGGACAGTACCAGCAGGATACACAGGTGTTCCATTGGCACGCCCGGGATACCTTTACCGACAGCCAGAATAACCGGCAGCATGGTGGCAGTGTGTGCAGAAAGGCTGGCAAACAGGTAGTGAGCAAAGTAGAACACCAGCACCAGCACGATTACGGTCGCGTTAGGCGAGAAGCCTTCCAGGTGTGTGCTCATGGTGTTGGCGAACCAGTCGATGAAGCCTGAACGGGTTAAACCATTCGCCATAACGACCAGCGTGGCGAGGTTAACCAGGGTGTTCCATGCGCTGTTATAGCGGGTAATGTCTTTCCACGGTACCACGTGCAGCGCCAGCATCAGGGAGACAGCCAGCAAACCCACTGCGGTTGCATCAATCAGTTTACCACCGAAGACCCACAGGCCCAGGCTGAGCAGAACCAGACCGATCAGCGTTATCTCTTTACGGGTCAGTTTACCCATGCCTTTCAGTTCATCACCGGCCCATGCGGCAACTTCAGCACTGTGAGTGACCTCTGGTTTGTACAGAACGTATGACAACCACGGAGCAACGATCAGCAAAATAATACCAACCGGCAGGAAGCTGAGGAACCATTGCAGCCAGCTGATTTGAATACCGGCAATTTTGTTGACGAATTCCAGACCCAGTACGTTTGGCGCAGCACCGGTCACGAACATAGAGGAGCTCAGGCTGGTACTGATTACCATCATCCACATCAGATATCCGCCGATACGGCGCGCGGAAGGATCGTTCGGGAATGATTTAAACAGCGGTGGCAGGTTTTTGATAACCGGGAATACGGTACCGCCGGTACGCGCTGTGTTAGACGGTGTAAACGGCGCCAGCAGAATGTCGATGATAACAATCGCATAGCCCAGCGTCAGGGTGCGTTTACCCATGAATTTCACCAGGAACAGCGCGATACGACGACCCAGACCGGTGACTTCATAACCCAGTGCGAAGATAAACGCACCAAACACCAACCACACGGTGGTGCTGGAGAAGCCCGCCAGACCCCATTTCAGCGCTTGCTTACCCGCTTTAAATGCCGGGTCGGCCAGTTCTGAAGCATCAAACAGCAGATAGTTGCTGCCGATAACGCAGATCGTTACGGCGATAAAGCTGATCGCTGTTGCCGGAATTGGCTCCAGGATCATACCGACGATCATCGCCACAAACACGGCAAAGTAGTGCCAGGCCTGTGGAGGCATTCCATCAGGGACGGGGATAAGAAACATGACGCCCATTACGACCAATGGGGCCAGTAACTTCCATATTTTATCTTTTGCTAAAGACATGTGTGTGATTCTCCGGAAAGGATCTTTAATTGTGATAATGATGAACTTGTGAAATCTGAGCTAAGAACCAGGTGATGATCAGCAGATCGGCGCAGCCTCCGGGACTGAGGTTGCGTTCAATGCACTGTTGGTCGAACTGGTGTAGGTATTCGAGATCGGCAGGGGTACGAATCCCCCCTTGCTGCATCAGGGCGGTGGCCTGCTGCTGTAGCCAACGCAGACCTTCTGCGCCGCCACGTGAAGCCACGTTGGTGTCGCCGTTGATAGACATCAGCAGCAATAAAGTGTCGAGTAACGCCAGTTCAGGGTCGCGGCCCTGAGTCAGCAGTGCGCGGTAGTGCGGCAGGGCATGCCGGATGACTAGCGGGTATCCCGCTTCGGCTTCGCCCCGTGCGCCGGTTAATCCCAGTTGCTGATAAAGACGTTGGCCTGCCGTGAGTTGTTGATTGTTCTGGCGCAGTTCGCGCTCGGTCAGACCACGGCAAAATGTTGCTGCCGTAGAGCAAATGGTTTCAGCGGTAACAGTTAGTTGGAGCTGGTGCAGGCGGCCAATGGCGGCGCACAGCAGGCCCAGAGAAAAGATGCTGCCTTTGTGGGTATTCACCCCTGCGGTGGCGCGAAACATATCAGCTTCGCAGGCCATGCCCAGCGGGCGCAGTCCTTTCAATACATCCTCAGGCGACAGCTGTGCGCTAAACGCCCCATATTCAATAAAACGTGGCAGCCAGGCCTGAATAGCCTCGGCGCTGCGATGAAAATCTTCCAGCGCCATATCTTTATGCGCGCCGTTGTTAATACGATCTACCAGACCGGGTTTGGGTGACAGGTTGACTTCAGTCAGCATGGCGCGCCACGCGAGCGCTGCGTAAGCATCAGGCAGATCCAGAGGAAGGACTGCATTATTGGTTGATGTTGCGGGAATCGGCATCATGCAGCAGTGCCTCCATCTGAGTGAGTAAGTCGGAAAGTGCGTGGGTTTTACCCCGCGCACAGTCGGCAGCACTTTGCTCGCACAGCAGACAGCGGCGGGCAGGGAGTGCGAAATGACGCCGGGACAGAATTTCCCCTTCAGGGGTCAGGACATCGATGTCCCATAGCCGTCCCAGCGGGTGTGAATGCTCAAGTTCAATCGTGGCGAGCTTGAGGTCGTGGGCCGGAGCCTCAATAGACAAAAGACCTTCTGGACCGCTGGCAGAAACCAGCGCTGTTTGCTCCCTGACAATCCAGGCAGATTGTTCCGCCAGCGCGAGCAAGGCGGTTACGCCGTGATTAAAGATGCGACGGGTTAATGCGCTGTCTTTAATCGGACCCGGTGCAACCACGGTGAACGAGACCAGTGGCGCAGAGTGGCGTGTCAGCCAGTCCTGTTGCCTTGCTTGTCTCTTATCGCGGCTGGCGAGCAGCTCGGGAATCGAAACCGCGTGTTGGGTGGCGAGTTCAGGGAGCAGGTGCATGGCTTATTCCTTCACCTGATGCACAACGTCAATCACTGAACCGTCGCGATAACGCACAACGGCAATCACGCGGTCAGTGAATTCGATAGCGCGTGGCTGACCGGTGAGTTGCTGTGCACGTTCGCGCAGCCATTCAATGGACACCACTTTCATACCGGCTTCTTTCAGTCGTTCTGCCAGTTCCGGACGTGCAGGGTTGACGGCGATACCGTGGTCAGTGACCAGAATATCAACGCTGGAGCCAGGGGTTACGCAGGTCAGCACGTTATCAACCAGCGTCGGGATGCGTCCGCGAACCAGCGGTGCGACGATGATGGAAAGCGCTGCGGCCACAGCCGTATCACAGTGTCCGCCGGATGCGCCTCGCAGTACGCCGTCAGAACCGGTCAGTACGTTCACATTGAAGTTGGTGTCTACTTCTAATGCGCTCAGTACCACCACATCCAGACGGTCAACGGATGCGCCTTTTGAACCCCAGTTGGCATACTGGTTTGCACTGATTTCAATGTGGTTTGGGTTGCGGGCCAAGGACTCAGCCGCGTTACGGTCGAAGCTCTGCACGTCCAGCAGTTTGCGAATCAGGCCTTTTTCATGCAGATCCACGATGGTGGCGGTGATGCCGCCCAGCGCGAAGTCAGCACGGATATCGCGGCTGCGCATTTTGTCTTCCAGGAAACGCGTCACGGCCAGAGAAGCGCCGCCGGTGCCTGTCTGCAGTGAGAAGCCTTCATTGAAGTAGCCGGAGTTAGCAATGACCTCTGCCGCGCTACGGGCGATTAACAGTTCACGCGGGTTAGTGGTCATGCGGGTCGCATCAGCACCGATTTTGTCCGCATCGCCGACCTGATCGATCTGCACGATCAGATCTACCTGATCCTGTGTAATGCTGGCCGGGTTATGTGGATAGGTCAGCAGTTGTTCAGTCAGCAGGACAACCTGTTTCGCGTTTTCCGCGTCTACGCGGGCATAGCCCAGTGAGCCGCAGCATGCTTTACCGGTATAACCGTTGGCGTTACCAAACTGGTCGCAGGACGGTACGCCGAGGAACGCCACATCAATGCTGAGTTCGCCGCTTTGTACCAAGTGTACACGTCCACCGTGGGAGTGAATCTGTACCGGTTCGGCCAGCAGGCCACGGGAGATCTCTTCCGCCAGCGGGCCACGCAACCCGGAGGTATAAATACGGCTGACCACGCCCTGACGGATGTGCTCAACCAGCGGAGCATGGCAATCGCTCAGAGAGCTGGAGGCCAGCGTCAGATTTTTAAAGCCCATACTGGCGATGGCATCCATCACCAGATTAATGGTCAGATCGCCACCGCGAAAAGCGTGGTGGAAAGAGATGGTCATGCCATCCTGTAAACCTGAACGACGAATGGCGTCTTCCAGGTTAGCGCACAGCTTTTTGTCGCGCGGTTTTTGCGCCTGTAGTTCTACTTTTGCGGTGCTCTGATAAGCGGAAAGCTCACTTTCTGCATGACGGCTCCAGGTCGCCACGCGATCCTGGCGTTGAGACTGTTCGATTTTCTGCGTCATTTTTTTGCCTTATTCTTCGCGAATGCCGGAAAGTTCTGCACGGGAGATAACCAGAAGGGCGCGCTCGATAACCGGGCTGTCGACCATTTTGCCGTTCAGGGAAACCACTCCACGACCTTCGCGGGCAGCGGCTTCAGCGGCTTCTACGACCAAACGGGCGTGAGCCAGCTCTTTGCGCGTCGGGGCGTACAGGTTATGCAGGAGTTCGATCTGGCGCGGGTTGATGAGCGACTTGCCGTCAAAACCCAACTGCTTGATGTGTGCGGCTTCGTGCAGGAAACCTGCTTCGTTGTTGGCATCGGAATACACGGTGTCGAACGCCTGAATACCGGCAGAACGTGCAGCCTGCAAAATAGAGCAGCGGGCAAACAGCAGTTCAGTACCCTCCGGCGAGCGTTCAGTGCGCAGGTTACGCACATAATCTTCAGCACCCAGAGCAATACCGATCAGGCGCTCGGAAGCGTGGGCAATTTCTACCGCACGGGTAATGCCTAACGGCGACTCAATGGCGGCTAACAGGCCGGTGCTGCCGGGTTCACGGCCACAGGCGTTCTCGATGCGCAGAATTTCACTTTCGATGTCGATGACATCCTGCGCGGTATCGGTCTTCGGTAAACGTACGATGTCAGCACCGCCGCGTACCACTGCTTCAAGGTCGTTGATGCCCCATTCGGAGTCGAGGGCGTTTACACGCACGATGGTTTCAACGTCGTGATACAGCGGATGCTGCAGCGCGTGGTACACCATGCGGCGAGCGGTATCTTTTTCACGCAACGCGACGGAGTCTTCCAGGTCGAACATCAGTGCATCTGCCGGGTAGATGAACGAGTTGCTGACCATGGCGGCATTGGCACCCGGTACGAACAACATGCTGCGGCGAGTACGGGTTTTACGTTGTTGCAAAGATGCGGAAATCACTGGCAATCCTCCCATGGCAGTGCCGGAATACCGCCAGCGCGGGCCAGTAGTGCTTCCAGTCGCGCACGTAAAATGCAGTCCAGTGCGCCTTTATCATCAACATTTAATTGCACGCCGCGTACGTTGTAGCGGGACAGAACGTCCAGGATGGTGGTCCGAATGGCATCACCGAACTGTTTTTCGACGCTACTGTTAACCTGCAGGTCAATATCCTGCGAATCGAGTGGGGCGATGCGAATCATCACATCACCGGACTCGAGTGTGCCTGCGACGGCTGCCTGGTTTATTTTCATTTTTCACCTGTTGCTAATGCGGGGGTATTTTGGCGGACTGCCGCACCCGATGAGGCTCGTTCAACCATGCTTTGCAGATAGTGCAGCGTGGCGTCAGGGACCAGGGATGCGATAGCCGTGAGATCTTTTTTAACCAGCAGCTTGCGCACCCAGGAGGCGGAAATCGGCATCTCCTGGAAGCACAGCCGCTCAATTTCCACCAGTTCAATCGGTGGGGCGGGAAGCGTTGGGGTCTCCAGCCAGTAGCGCATATCGTTGTTGTACTGGGAGGTGACGGTGCAATACGGCTCGGTACCGACGAAACGATGTGTAACGCCGAGAGCCGGTGCCAGGTACTGGCGGAAGATTTTCAGGTCTATTTCGGTGTAGCAGTGGTTAATAACGCTCTGCTCTTTGATGAAGTAGCACGGGAACGTGGCGCGGGAAATGATGTATTCCGAACCGCGATGCACGGTTAAACGTGGAATATCTTTTGTCCCTTTAAGCACCAGATCCAACCGGTCTTCATACGGAAACCGTGAGGTATCCTCTTTGACCAAAAACAGATGCAGCCAGTCACATTGTGCGGCCGCCTGTTGGATCAGAAAACGATGTCCGTTGGTGAAGGGGTTGGCGTTCATGACGATGCAACCAATTTTTTTCCCTTCACGACGCTGTTTTGCCAGAGATTCAGCGTAACGTTTCAGACGCGTGGTGCTGTTTTCCATCAGCACCATAATGCCGGGAACGCTGGTCAGCGTAGAAAAGCCACACTGTTTAAACAGCGATTCGTACTCGGTTTTGGTATAGATGAAGAGGTGCGTACAGTGGCGCTCATAGGCGAGGTTGATTAACTCGGTCGCTAGCGTCAACGCTAAGCCTTCGCCCCGTACGGATTCGCAGATGGCGACACACTTAATAATATTCCCAGCGATACCGCCGCATGCAATCAAGCGGTCGTCACGGGTGACGGTGATAAATACTTCGACGGTGGTGTCAACGCTCAAATCATTCTCTTTCAGAAATTGCGTGATAGCCGCCATCTTTTTATTTTCTGAGCGTTTAACTTGCGTGAATATATTATTACCGAACATAGTGAATAGAGCCCCGATGCTATATTTGTTACTGGGTTTCTGTTTTTGTTGCTCTGCTTAGCAACCTGATAACGTTTTGTTTGCAATTGAAGGGAATGATTTTTTATTACGGAGTATTTCTTTTTTTCCCTGCTGCATACATCGTAAGGGGTATTTTGGAGGTAATTTTTGATTTATTTCACAATAAGTTAGAAGGTTTTAATGTGTTTTATGGTTTTAAGTTTTTTAATTAATTTAACCTCGAAATGGCGTGTGGTTTTAATTTGTTTAATTGATTTAAAGTGGGGAATCTGCAACGATCTTGTTTTATACCGTGACGTGTAAATAAAACATTTCTATTACAACTACAATGAGAAATAAGTTTCGGGCAACGTGGGTGAGGAAGATATATGGCTGAGCAGAAAAATAAAACACGGTTTCCTTTTTTCCGCAGCCTGGCGTTTCCTTTACGCATCTTTCTGCTTATTTTGGTCGTTTCTGTTTTTATCATCGCCGCCCTGGCACAATACTTTACCGCCAGCTTTGAAGATTATCTGGCCACGCATGTCCGCGATATGGCAATGAACCAGGCCAAAATCATCGCCTCTAACGACAGTATCATCACGGCAGTTAAACATCGTGATTACAAGCGTTTGGCGACGATTGCCGACAAACTGCAGAGCGGAACTGACTTCGACTATGTGGTTATCGGGGATACCAACTCCATTCGTCTATATCATCCGAACCCGGAAAAGATTGGCTACCCGATGCAGTTCACCAAACCCGGTGCGCTGGAAAAAGGAGAGAGCTACTTTATTACCGGTAAAGGGTCCATCGGGATGGCAATGCGCGCTAAAACGCCCATCTTTGATGACGATGGCAAAATCATTGGCGTAGTCTCAATTGGTTATCTGATCAGCAAAATCGATAGCTGGCGATCGGATTTCTTACTCCCGATGGCCGGTGTGTTTATCTTGCTGTTGTTGGTACTTATGCTGCTATCCTGGTTTTTCGCTGCCCATATTCGTCGGCAGATGTTGGGTATGGAACCGAAACAAATTGCGCGGGTGGTACGTCAGCAGGAAGCGTTGTTCAGCTCGGTATATGAAGGATTGATTGCCGTGGATCCTGATGGATATATCACCGCAATAAACCGCAGTGCGAGGAAAATGCTGGGGCTGTCTTCACCAGGGCGAAAGTGGCTTGGAAAACCGGTGAGTGAGGTGGTTCAGCCAGCGGACTTTTTCACCCAACAGATTGCGGAAAAACGACAGGATGCGATGGTAAACTTTAATGGTCTGAGCGTTATCGCCAACCGTGAAGCGATTCGCTCTGGTGACGAACTGCTTGGGGCAATCATCAGTTTTCGTAGTAAAGATGAAATTGCTACCCTTAATGCGCAATTAACGCAGATCAAACAGTATGTAGAGAGCCTGAGAACGCTGCGTCATGAGCACCTGAACTGGATGTCGACCATCAATGGCCTGCTGCAAATGAAAGAATATGACAAGGTTCTGGCCATGGTGCAGGGAGAATCCCAGGCGCAACAGCAACTGATTGACAGCCTGCGTGGCGCGTTTGCCGATCGTCAGGTCGCCGGTCTGTTGTTTGGCAAGGTTCAGCGCGCACGGGAACTGGGCCTCACCATGACTATCGTTCCGGGGAGCCAACTGCATCAACTCCCCGAGGGGCTGGATAGCACAGAGTTTGCAGCAATTGTTGGCAATCTGCTTGATAATGCATTTGAAGCGAGCTTACGCACCCAGCAAGGCAACAAGGTCGTAGAGCTCTATTTGAGCGATGAAGGGGATGACGTGATCATCGAAGTTGCCGATCAGGGATGCGGTGTGCCGGAAGCATTGCGTGAGAAAATATTTGAACAGGGTGTGAGCACCCGTACCGATGAACCAGGTGAACATGGCATCGGTTTGTATCTGATTGCAAGTTATGTGAGGCGCTGTGACGGGGTGATTACGCTCGAAGATAACTCCCCTTGCGGTACCTTATTTTCTTTATTTCTTCCGAAAGTGAAAAAAAATAATGACGGAACCATTAACGCTGTTGATCGTTGAGGATGAAACGCTACTGGCGGAAATGCATGCTGAATATATCCGCCATATACCCGGTTTCAGCCAGATATGGCTGGCGGGTAATCTTGAGCAGGCGAGGATGATGATTGAGCGTTTTAAGCCCGGTCTGATACTGCTCGATAACTACTTGCCGGACGGCAAGGGAATTACGTTGCTGCATGAGCTGACCCAGGCGCGCTATCCGGGCGGCGTAGTGTTTACCACGGCGGCCAGCGATATGGAAACGGTCTCCGAGGCCGTGCGCAGCGGTGCGTTTGATTACCTGGTCAAACCCATTGCCTACGAGCGGCTGGGGCAGACCCTGACGCGTTATCAACAACGTCGACGCATGTTGGCGGGGAATGACAGCGCCAGCCAAAAGCAGATTGATGAAATGTTTAATGCCTACGCGCGGGGCGAACCGAAAGGGGATTTACCGACCGGGATTGATGCGTTAACACTAAATGCAGTGTTGAAATTATTCGCCGACCCGACGGTACACCATACTGCGGAAACGATCGCCCAGGCGCTTACCATCAGCCGAACGACTTCCAGACGCTACCTGGAGTACTGTGCCAGCCGTCATTTGATTATTGCGGAGATTATTCACGGTAAGGTAGGCAGGCCGCAGCGTATTTATCATGGCGGCTAAATGCTGATTTCTGACGTAGGCCGGATAAGATATTTTAGCATCGACATCCGGCAACGGTGCGGTTTAAATGCCGGATGCGGCGTAGATGCCTAATCCGGCCTACATTTCACTGAGTATCAGCCGCCAACGACGGCTGAAGAAGAACCTGGTACCATCACTTCAGTTGCGATAATCACCACCAACAGCCCAACCAGAACCGGAACCGAGGTACGTTTCACCACTTCGAACGGAGAAATCTTTGCCATACCTGCGACAGCGACAACCACGCCGGAGACCGGGGAGATGGTGCGCCCAAGGTTTGACGCCTGCAGCATCGGGATAACAAGGTAAGCCGGGTTAATGCCGGAAGAATGCGCCAGCTTAGGGATCATTTCAACGAAGGCGTAGAACGGGGCATTACCGGAACCCGTAGTCATTGCCGCCAGCATAGTCAGGATCACCAGCACCATCATCAAGATAATGCTCGCTGAACCAAACGAGGTGGCGATAGAAATCAGACTCTGAATAAAGCCGATTGTGCTCAGACCCTGGGCAAAAACACCCGCAGCGACTAACAACATCACCACGTTAGCAAAGGCATCCGCCATGCCACGGTAAGCGACTTCCAGACCAGAGAAAACCTTTTGGGTGTTGAACCCACGTACGAACTCCAGAATAGCCGCGATGAGCATGCACAGAACCAGAATCGTAATGATGTGCAACTGCGGGCCCCATTTACCATCAAAAATCAGGACGCCAACGATCGGGGTAAACGGCAGAATGGCGTAAAATGACGGGGCAGTCGTGGTGATTTCAGCCACATCTAACATTTCATGAGAAATGTTCTCTTTTTTATCCAGAAAACGCTGCCAGAAAAAGTGGGCAATCGCCATAGCAATGATGGCGGCAATAGAAATTGGCAGCGTGGTTTTAAAGGCGAAATCGATCAGCGGCATTTCCGCAGCTTTTGCCGCCAGCACCACATCACCGGATGTTGGTGAAAGAATAATTGCAGCAGGGGAGGCACAAATAGCCGCTGCAGCGCCACGGCTGATTCCAACGTTAACCATGACCGGGAACAGTGTTGCCATCAGCAATACGCCCAGACCGGTTGCTGAAGAAACCGCCAGTGACATCAGGCAGGCGACAAAATAGGCGGCAATCATTAGCAGGTAAGGAGAGTTGATGTATTGCAGGGGCTTGGAGGCCAGCTTAACGACCATATCGTTCGCGCCAATATGGGTCATATAGGCGGCAAAACCACACAGCATCATGATCATCATGCCGAGATCGCCACCACGGCTCATCAGCAAAATTTTAATATATTCAACAATGTCTGTTGCCGTATAGCCCGTCGATGCCGCGCTGGATGGCAACACTTTATGCCCCATCAGCGCACTGATAATCAACAAAACCAGACCGCCAACAAACAGTACGCCTGTCGCGGAATAACCTTTAATGATGTAGCGCGCTACACCTACAATAACCACAACCCCAATAAGGAGTTCAATAAATGTCAACATCGTTTCCCCTGTCGCATTGCTGCCCAGAAAGTAAAAAAACTAAAAAAAGTAAAAAGTGGTGACAGAATGTGCCTAATAAACCGATAACTCTTGCTGATTAAAATCAATAAAAATACGGATTCAAGCGATGGCTTAGCCGTTTTTTCAGCATCGTGCTTAAAAAAAGAATCTCACAATAAAAAACTGTGAAGTGCAGCGCCGGTGTGTGTGTTTTGTGGTGATATTGATTCTTAATTGTTAATTTATTGTAATATTATTTAACTTTTCTCGGAGTAAAGAACAATTTATTGGCAATAAAGAGAAAATAGTTCCTATGAAATGGCTCAATAAATTAAGGGCTAATTATCTTAAAAATTTCATGCTGAGGAATATTCTGATTTTTTAGCTGCGCATTTTTGTTAAGCTAACATTAAGGTTGGGTTTGCTACAATTAATAATAAATCCCAGGATGGTAATTAAGTTGTGATTGTCGCTAAACGATATTTTCTCATTTTTTCATTTCTTTTTATTCAGTTAGCTTTCATTCCCCAGAGCGCTGCTGAAGATAAAGGCTGGTTCGCTACTTTTAAAGACAACGTCAGTGAAACCTGGCTGCAGCCGGAACATTATGATTTGTATATACCGGCTATTACCTGGCATGCACGCTTTGCCTACGATAAAGAAAAAACGGATCGCTACAATGAACGCCCGTGGGGGGCAGGATTTGGTCAATCCCGTTGGGATGATAAAGGTAACTGGCACGGACTTTATATAATGGCCTTTAAGGATTCCTACAATAAATGGGAACCTATTGGTGGTTATGGCTGGGAAAAAACCTGGCGACCGCTGGCCGATGAAAATTTCCATGCAGGTCTCGGTTTTACCGCCGGTTTTACCGCGCGTGATAACTGGAACTACATTCCGGTACCCGTGCTGTTACCGCTGGCATCGATAGGGTATGGTCCGGCAACGTTCCAGATGACCTACATTCCGGGAACGTACAACAACGGTAACGTCTACTTTGCGTGGATGCGTTTCCAGTTTTGATAGACTACCTGTATTGTTAGGTGGATTATTAAAAAGTCTTTTTAAAACAGTGTGATATCAACGTTAACTGAAAAATAACGCGACATTTATCACTTTTTGATAAAGTTCGACTGGACAAAGTGCACCACAATTGTTGTACTGATACCCGACACAGCATTTGTGTCTATTTTTCATGTAAAGGTAATTTTGATGTCTAAGATTAAAGGTAACGTTAAGTGGTTTAATGAGTCCAAAGGATTCGGTTTCATTACTCCGGAAGATGGCAGCAAAGACGTGTTCGTACACTTCTCTGCAATCCAGACCAATGGTTTTAAAACTCTGGCTGAAGGTCAGCGTGTAGAGTTCGAAATCACTAACGGTGCCAAAGGCCCTTCTGCTGCAAACGTAATCGCTCTGTAAGCATACGACAGCAAGCATTCAAAACCCGCTTAATTGCGGGTTTTTTTTCGCCTCAGTGTGCGGGAGAGGCCGAAACCAGCCAGAATGCCAGGGCGGTCATCGCAAATGATCCCAGCAGATTCGCCAGCACATTCAACATAGCCCAACCAAAGCGTCCTTCCTGTAGCAAAAACACCACCTCAGCCGAGAAAGTGGAAAATGTTGTTAGTCCCCCGCAAAAGCCAGTTGTAATCAGTACCTTCCACATTGGATCAATGTTTGTCATGCGATTAAACCATGCCAGACCCATACCAATGATAAATGCGCCAAGTAAGTTTGCTGCCAGCGTACCGAATGGAATGGCCTGGTGTAGCGGGTTAAACCTCATGCTCAACATCCATCTTGCTACACTACCTGTACCACCACCGATAAAAACCGCTAAAAGGAGTTGTAACACTGCGTAATCCTGCTATTTGATTGTATATAGGATGAGTGTAACGCTGAATAATCGTGGTTGGCGAGCCTAACAACGTTTTCTGGAGGGAATATGTTCGTTGCAGCAGGGCAATTTGCCGTGGGACCTTCATGGGAAAAAAATGCAGAAACCTGCGTTTTACTGATGTCTCAGGCTGCGGGAGAGGGGGCATCGTTACTGGTATTACCGGAAGCGCTTCTGGCCCGTGACGATCTGGACCCAGACCTGTCAGTGAAATCAGCTCAATTGCTGGAAGGTGGATTTTTGACGCGCTTGTTGCGAGAAAGCGCGCAAAACGAGATGACGACAATCCTGACGATTCATGTTCCCTCTGTGCCTGGACGGGCGTTTAACATGCTGGTGGCGCTACGGGCAGGTCAGGTTGTTGCCCATTACGCTAAATTACATCTCTACGACGCCTTTTCGATTCAGGAGTCACGAAATGTGGATGCAGGGGACGTCATAGCGCCGCTGCTGGACGTAGGCGGGTTAAAAGTAGGGTTAATGACCTGTTATGATCTGCGCTTCCCTGAGTTGGCGCTGGCGCAAGCATTGCAGGGAGCGGAAATTCTCGTATTACCCGCAGCCTGGGTACGGGGATCGCTTAAAGAGCATCACTGGTCTACGCTTTTGGCTGCAAGAGCGTTAGATGCAACGTGTTACCTGATTGCGGCGGGAGAGTGTGGTAATAAGAATATCGGCCAAAGCCGGGTCATCGACCCTTTTGGTGTGACCATTGCTGCTGCGGCGGAAACGCCTGCGCTAATTATGGCCGAGGTTTCTGCAGAGCGGGTAAGGCAGGTCAGAGCACAACTTCCGGTGTTAAGTAACCGACGTTTTGCGCCACCGCAATTATTATGACGTTTTTTTAAACAAGGCTTGATTCACCTTGTTACAGATTGCTATTGTGTGCGCGCGTCGAAAGGCCGTTAATATTCTCAGGTTAATATGGCGCTTTATGCAGCCTGGTTTAAGTGAAGAAGGTATCTATGGGTGAGATTAGTATTACCAAACTGCTGGTGGTTGCCGCACTGGTTGTTCTGCTGTTTGGTACCAAGAAGTTACGTACACTGGGTGGAGACCTGGGAACGGCAATCAAGGGCTTCAAGAAAGCAATGAACGACGATAATGCCGATGCTAAGAAAGATGCTGATGGTAGCGTTCAGGCTGAGAAGCTTTCTCATAAAGAGTAATGTCAGGAGCATGATGCTCATACTGCATACTCTGCATGAAAAAAAACCGGCAATTTGCCGGTTTTTTTATTGCTGATATGTAAGTGAGTATTACACGATTACTTCACTTCCAGCCCTTTGGCCTGCATGTCAGCATGGTATGAAGAGCGAACGAATGGACCGCAGGCTGCATGGGTAAAGCCCATGGCCATAGCTTCGGCTTTCATCTCATCGAACTCATCCGGGCTTACATAGCGTTGAACCGGCAGGTGGTGACGGCTTGGCTGTAAATACTGCCCCAGCGTCAGCATGGTCACGCCATGACTGCGCAGGTCACGCATGACCTCAATGATTTCTGCATTGGTTTCGCCCAGACCAACCATCAGACCTGATTTAGTCGGAATCTCCGGGTGCGCTTCCTTGAAACGTTCCAGAAGCTTCAGCGACCAGTTGTAGTCCGCCCCCGGACGTACATTGCGATAAATACGCGGTACGTTTTCGAGGTTGTGGTTAAACACGTCTGGCGGCGTGGCGGTGAGGATATCCAACGCGCGATCCATACGACCACGGAAGTCAGGCACCAGCGTTTCGATTTTAATCGACGGGCTTTTCTCACGAATAGCGGTGATACAGTCAGCAAAGTGCTGAGCGCCGCCGTCACGCAGATCGTCGCGGTCAACGGAGGTAATGACGACATAGCGCAGCGCCATGTCAGCAATCGTCTGAGCAAGTTTTAACGGCTCGTTAGCATCCGGAGCAACCGGACGGCCATGGGCAACGTCACAGAATGGGCAACGGCGGGTACAGATTGCGCCGAGGATCATAAAGGTTGCGGTTCCGTGATTGAAACATTCAGCCAGGTTAGGGCAGGAAGCTTCTTCGCAGACAGAGTGCAGGCCATTTTTGCGCATTGCCGCTTTGATGCCCTGGATGCGAGTGGAGTCCGCTGGCAGTTTTATTTTCATCCATTCCGGTTTACGCAGCAGGGCTTCACGCTCTGTTGCCACATTTTTTACCGGGATAAGAGCCATCTTATCGGCATCGCGGTATTTAACACCGCGTTCCATCACAATGGGTTTACTCATAGCTTGCGTGTTCCAGTTGCGAATTACGAAGGAAAGCGTTTCAATTCAAGGGAATGTTGCATTTATCAACTATTTTTGAATTAGTGATACGCAGTATATCATTGAAACGGGCCAGAAAGCAGCCTGACAGGCTGGCAAAATGTAAAATAGTTGTTGTTTTGTGCCATTTGCCACAACATTTGCCGTGGCAAAGTATGACCGTATTTTCAGTCTGCAACGTACTCGTGCGGTGGGTTACCCAACAGCGCTAATATGTTGGCCAGCAGGCGTGGGCGAACGCTCTCGGTCGTGGCTGCGCTATCCCACTGCGATACTTTCGCCATCTCCATTCCGGCGTAACCACAAGGATTGATACGCAGGAAAGGCGATAAATCCATATCCACGTTGAGCGCTAAGCCGTGAAACGAACATCCTCTACGAATACGTAATCCCAAAGAGCAGATTTTCTTCTCCCCGACGTATACGCCAGGCGCATCGGCTCGCGGGTGGGCATCAATGCCGATTTCCGCAAGTGTATTGACGACGGTTTGTTCCAGCAGCGTAACCAGTTCACGAACGCCAAGTTTGCGACGCTTCAAGTTCAACAGCACATACATGACCTGCTGGCCCGGCCCGTGGTAGGTCACCTGGCCGCCACGATCGCTCTGGATCACCGGAATATCGCCCGGCATCAGTACGTGCTCTGCTTTACCTGCCTGACCCTGGGTAAAAACAGGATAATGCTCTACCAGCCAGATTTCGTCATAACTGTTTTCATCGCGGGTATCGGTGAATTCGTGCATGGCCAGAGAAACTGGCTCGTAAGGTTGAAGACCGAGCTGGCGGACCAGAATTTTATCCTGATACAAAACGGCATCTCCGTAGATACTCACATAGAGTAGAGAATATAAAAGAGGGGGAAAAGTATATCACAGGAGGGAGGGGTTACCCGAGCGGGGATGCAGCGGGTAACCAACAGGATTTTACAATACCATGCGTACGATATCGATATTGCCTAATTCTTCGTACAGCGTTTCAACCTGCTCAATGTGTGTAGCAGTAATAGTGATTGAGACCGAGTGGTAGTTGCCTTTGCTGCTCGGTTTTACCGTCGGAGAGTAATCACCTGGCGCATGGCGCTGTACCACTTCAACCACCTGATCAACCAGCTCAGGCAACGCCTGCCCCATTACTTTGTAAGTAAATGGAGTAGGGAATTCAAGCAGTTCGTTAAGTTTGGTTTTCATGTCAGCTCCGGCGTTACATCAATAAATAATAACTCCCACAGCGTGTGGGAGTTATCTGGATACCTAGTATATGGGGACGTAAATCACACTTTCAAGTGTTCGATTTTTAGCCAAACCAGTGATGGAACATTAATTTAATGTAATCAATGATTTTCCCAAAGAAGTTGCCTTCAGGGATTTCCTGCAGGACTACCAGCGGGCGCTGTTCGATGGTTTTGCCATCCAACTGGAAGTTGATAGTGCCGACAACCTGGTTTTTCTGCAGCGGTGCATGCAGTTCTGTGGTGTTCAGCACATAGCTTGCTTTCAGATCTTTCATGCGGCCGCGCGGAATAGTCAGGTAGACATCTTTATCTACGCCTAACGATGCACGATCGGTGTTACCAAACCAGGCCGGTTCTGAAGCAAACTCTTTACCGACTTTCAGTGGATTCACGGTTTCAAAGAAACGGAAGCCCCAGGTCAGCAGTTTTTTACTTTCGGTTTCGCGACCTTTATAGGTGCGGCCACCCATGACGGCAGAGATCAGACGCATCTGACCTTCGGTTGCGGATGCAACGAGGTTATAGCCAGCTTTGTCGGTATGACCGGTTTTGATACCGTCGACATTCAGGCTGTTATCCCACAGCAGGCCGTTACGGTTTAACTGACGAATACCGTTAAAGGTGAACTCTTTTTCTTTATAGATAGAGTATTCGTTAGGCACGTCACGAATCAGGGCCTGGCCAATCATCGCCATGTCGCGAGCCGAGCTGTACTGACCGTCAGCATCGAGACCATGAACGGTCTGGAAGTGGGTGTTTTTCAGGCCCAGCGCGTTCACATAGCTGTTCATCAGACCGACGAAAGCATCCTGGCTACCGGCTGCGAAGTCCGCCATTGCCACACACGCGTCATTCCCGGATTGTAGGTTGATACCACGGATCAACTGGGAAACAGGAACCTGCATTCCAGGTTTCAGGAACATCAACGATGAACCTTTAAAGACCGGGTTACCTGTAGCCCAGGCGTCATTGCCGACAGTGACCAGATCGGTTTCTTTGAACTTGCCGGCTTTCATCGCCTGGCCGATGACGTAGCTGGTCATCATTTTGGTCAGACTGGCGGGGTCGCGGCGAGTGTCTGCGTTCTGTTCTGCCAGAACTTTGCCTGAATTGTAATCAATCAGGATATATGACTCCGCATCGATCTGCGGAACACCCGGGATCATGGTTTTAATATTCAGGTCATCGGCATGGGCAGCAGATAGAGAAGCTGCGCAGAGAGCCGCGGTGAGCGCCATACGCTGCACGAAACGAGCGGAAAAAGTGGTCTTCATGGTCTGAACTACGACGTCCGTGATGAAATTAAAAAAAGTGCCCTACTATAGCAAATGCAAAACGGGCAGGCATCTGACTTTCCGCGTGACTTTGTTAATGTCATTTACAGAAACTGACAGTTCAGATACCTGATTTACGTTATTACACGCCGGTGATGAAGGACTGTAATTGCGCCTCGGATTGAAGACGCTGCTGCAATGTGGAGGCTTCAGCTTTGCTGGCGAACGGCCCCATCTGGATACGCCAGACTGCGCCATTTTGTACCACCCGACCTGGAACGCCAAACTGCTGGCTTAAACGTTTTTGATACTGCTGCGCACGCGACTGCTCGCTGACTGCGCCAACCTGAACCACGTAACGTCCGTTGGCTACTGCCGCTGGAGCAGGTGCCGCGACGGCGGCTGGTGTTGCTGCTGGTGCGGTTGGTGTTGCCGGTGCGGTGATGGTCGGTTGCGGAGCCGGAGTCGGCTCGCTACCTTCCAGCACGCCTGCGGCGAGGGTGGTTGGCGCACCGAGGAATCCACCGCTGTTCACTGGCGCACCGGTTGGATCATCGCTTTTCAGCGTGGAATTGCTGATCGGACGAATATCGCCTTGCGGCTGACCCGCATCCGATGGCGAAGGCATACTTCCCATATTACCGCCACCGCTTAAATCAGGACGCGCGGGCAGGGCATAGGTTTGCTTTGCGACTGTCGTACACGCCATACCCGGACCGGACAATGAACCATCCTGGGCGACGATGATCGGGTCGATACGCACTTTGGTGTTGTTGGAGGTATTCAGACGGTCAGCTGCTGCACGTGAAAGTGAAATCACGCGATCGTTGCCATAAGGGCCGCGATCGTTTATGCGCACGACAATCATCCTGCCGTTTGCCAGGTTAGTTACTCTGGCATAGCTTGGGACTGGCAGCGTCGGATGCGCTGCGGTCAGTTGCATCGGGTCGAACGCTTCACCAGACGCGGTTAAGTTGCTTCCGGGTTCCGCATCATAGATAGCGGCAAGCCCTGCCTGGCTAAAGCGGGAAGGGTCCTGGACGATTTTGTAGCTCTTACCATCACGCTGATAGTCCTGATTCGCCGTTGGGTTCAGGGGTTCAAAGCGCGGATCGGCCCCGCTGATTTCAACAATCGGACCATTACACACCGCAGGCTGCGGTGCGACAGCACCCTGTTGCTGACCATCATCACTCGAACACGCCGCGAGCATTCCTGCTGCGATGCAGATACCAAGCCACTGCTTACGCATTGCGTACCCCTTACACGCTTTTCGACAACATTTTTCTATGGGTGTGGATCGACATAACAATCCCGAACCCGGCCATCAGCACGATAAGTGCCGAGCCTCCGTAACTGACCAGTGGGAGAGGAACGCCAACCACGGGCAGAATACCGCTCACCATACCAATATTTACGAAGACATAAACGAATAATATCAACATTAAACCACCTGCCATGACGCGACCAAAGGTGGTTTGCGCGTGGGCAGCGATCCATAATCCGCGCATAATCAGCAAAATGTACAGCGCAAGCAGAATTAAGATCCCTACCAGACCCAGCTCTTCTGCTAATACCGCGAAGATAAAGTCCGTGTGACGTTCGGGTAAAAACTCAAGCTGCGACTGCGTACCGTGCAGCCAGCCCTTACCGCGTAGACCGCCGGAGCCAATAGCAATTTTAGACTGAATAATATGATAACCCGCACCCAGTGGATCGGTTTCGGGATCGAGCAACATCATGACGCGCTGACGCTGGTAATCATGCATCAGGAAGAACCACAGTATCGGGATAAACGCCGCAACCAGAACCACCGCAACACCGATTAAACGCCAGCTTAAACCAGAAAGGAACAGAACAAACAGACCGGAAAGGGCGACCAGTATTGAGGTACCGAGGTCAGGCTGAGCGGCCACCAGCAGGGTGGGCATAAATATCAGCACCAGTGCAATGGCGGTATTTTTTAGAGATGGCGGGCAAACATCACGGTTGATGAAGCGTGCGACCATTAGCGGCACGGCAATCTTGGCAATTTCGGAAGGCTGAAAACGCACAATACCCAAATCCAGCCAGCGCTGCGCCCCTTTGGATATCGCGCCGAAGGCATCTACCGCCACCAACAGGATGATGCAGAATATA
Organism: Citrobacter sp. S39; assembly: GCF_009495675.1. Lineage (NCBI taxonomy): Bacteria > Pseudomonadati > Pseudomonadota > Gammaproteobacteria > Enterobacterales > Enterobacteriaceae > Citrobacter > Citrobacter sp. S39. The sequence goes on along the minus strand of NZ_CP045555.1, from coordinate 4,346,293 downwards.
TAGAGATAGGGTGCCCAGCCTTCATAAACCCGGGGCGGGATTTGCGCCATCACCACCATGATGACCAGGCCCATTGCGATCTGGCCGACCTTGCGCTCCATCATGCCGATATCCTGGCCGCTGGCACTCCAGATGACCAGCGAGCTGTAAACCAGCAGCGCCAGCAAAATAAGCAACATCGTGGGATCGATGTGGATTTTGTCCCAGAATGTTTTTTTGTTCGGATTATCCGTCACGATTATTGGTCCTCCGCTGCTGCAACCGCGGGGTTTTCTGCAGGCAGATTGGTGTTGTTGTCGCCCAACATAATGTGGTCAAGGATCTGGCGCATAATGGTACCCACAGCCGGGCCCGCGCCACCGTTTTCAAGGATTATGGCGACAGCAACCTGGGGCTTATCATAGGGTGCGAAGGCCGTCATCAGCTTGTGGTCACGTAAGCGCTCGGCGATCTTGTGCGCGTTATAGGTTTCATTGGCTTTCAGGCCAAAGACCTGGGCAGTACCGGATTTCGCCGCAATTTTGTAAGGTGCGCTAGCGAAATACTTGTGCGCAGTACCGTTAGGGCGGTTTGCTACACCGTACATGCCGTCTTTCGCGATTTCCCAGTAACCGGAATGAATATCACCAACGGGCGGTTCGTGCGGCTGAACCCACGGAACCTGCTTGCCATTTTCTGCCGTGCTCATCAACAAATGCGGAACTTTTATCAAACCGTCGTTGATAAGGATCATCAGCGCTTTACTCATCTGGATAGGGGTTGCAGTCCAGTAACCCTGACCGATGCCGACCGGAATGGTATCACCCTGGTACCATGGCTTTTTAAACCGTTTTTGCTTCCACTCGCGGGTTGGCATATTGCCGGAGCGTTCTTCAGCGAGATCGATGCCCGTATATTTGCCGTAGCCGAATTTGCTCATCCACTCTGAAAGTCGGTCAATCCCCATATCATAGGCGATTTGATAGAAAAACGTATCCGCCGACTCTTCCAGAGAACGAGTGATGTTCAGATGACCGTGCCCCCATTTTTTCCAGTCACGGTAACGTTTTTCAGAGCCCGGTAATTGCCACCAACCTGGATCGAACAGACCAGTATTGCGGGTGATGACACCTGCACTTAATGCAGAAACCGCGACGTAAGGTTTAACTGTCGAAGCAGGAGGGTAAACACCCTGCGTGGCGCGGTTAACCAACGGGGTGTTCGGGTCATTGAGCAACCCAGAGTAATCTTTACTGGAGATACCATCGACAAACAGGTTCGGGTCGTAGCTCGGCATGGACACCAGCGCGAGAACGCCGCCGGTACGCGGGTCGGTAACCACCACGGCGGCGCGACTGCCCGCCAGCAGCGTTTCAATGTACTGCTGGAGTTTCAAATCGAGGGTGAGATAGATATCGTGCCCGGCCTGCGGCGCCACTTCTTTCAGCTGGCGAATGACGCGGCCGCGGTTGTTCACCTCAACCTCTTCATAACCGGTCTGGCCGTGAAGTACATCTTCGTAATAACGTTCAATACCCAGCTTGCCGATGTCGTGCGTCGCCGCGTAGTTAGCCAGTTTGCCGTCTTTGTCCAGGCGGTCTACGTCTTTATCGTTGATTTTTGATACGTAGCCAATGACATGGGTCAGCGCAGAGCCGTAGGGGTAGTAGCGACGTTTATAACCTTTAACTTCGACGCCAGGAAAGCGATATTGATTAACGGCAAAGCGTGCGACCTGAACTTCACTCAGGTTAGTTTTTACCGGAATGGATGTGAAACGGTGTGAACGGGCGCGCTCTTTTTTAAAAGCGGCAATGTCATCGTCCGTCAGGTCTACGACGTTACGCAGCGCGTCGAGGGTATCCTGAACGTTGTCGACCTTTTCTGGCATCATTTCTATCTGATAAATGGTGCGGTTAAGGGCGAGCGGAATTCCGTTACGGTCATAAATAATGCCGCGGCTGGGGGCGATAGGCACCAGTTTGATGCGGTTTTCGTTCGAGCGGGTCTGATAATCAGTAAAGCGAACGATTTGCAGATTATAAAGGTTGGCGATCAGCACGCCGGTGAGCAGCAAAATCCCCAAAAAAGCGACCAGCGCCCGGCGCACAAACAGCGCAGACTCAGCCGAATAGTCGCGAAAAGAATTCTGTAGTTTCATCCGCTGCTTAATCTACTCAAGAATCAATGATCACTCACGGTGATAAGGATGGTTGGTGGTAATGCTCCACGCCCTGTACAGACTCTCCGCAACCAGAACCCGAACAAGAGGGTGAGGAAGGGTTAACGCTGAGAGTGACCAGCTTTGTTCCGCTGCTGCTTTACAGGCAGGAGAAAGACCTTCCGGCCCACCAATCAACAAACTGACGTCACGACCGTCCAGTTTCCAGCGTTCCAGTTCGGTCGCCAGCTGCGGCGTGTCCCAGGGTTTGCCAGGGATATCAAGGGTGACGATGCGGTTTTTGCCTGCGGCAGCCAGCATCTGTTCACCCTCTTTGTCGAGAATGCGTTTAATATCCGCGTTCTTGCCGCGTTTTCCTGCCGGGATTTCGATCAGCTCAAAGGGCATATCTTTCGGAAACCGACGGAGATACTCCGTAAAACCGGTTTGCACCCAGTCAGGCATTTTCGTACCCACAGCGACAAGTTGCAGCTTCACGCATTAACTCCAGAGTTTTTCCAGTTCATACAGGCGACGGCTTTCTTCCTGCATCACGTGGACAATCACATCACCGAGGTCAACGACGATCCAGTCTGCGACGTTCTCGCCTTCTACGCCGAGCGGCAGCAGACCAGCAGTGCGGGACTCCTGAACAACGTGGTCTGCGATAGACATTACATGACGGCTGGACGTGCCAGTACAGATAATCATGCAATCAGTGATGCTGGATTTGCCCTGAACGTCTAAGGCGATGATGTCTTGACCTTTCAGGTCATCAATTTTGTCGATTACAAAATCCTGAAGTGCTTTACCCTGCAAGTGTTCCCCCTGGGTGAAAAGAGTTAAAAACGTCTGTTAGTATACCTGAACCAGAGGCGATATCGGGACAAATGTCTCCGAAAGCGCTTGTGAAGTGCGCTATCATCCCACCCCACGCCGCAGAATGCATCGCCATTTTTGTAAAACAATTTCTGCAAAGCTCTGAAGGGCGGGAAAAGTCAGGTTGCGGAGAATAACAGCCTGTCATGGGGTGTCAATGGGAGAGAAGCCCTTCGGCAGAAAAAACAGTGCTTTCACTCTCCGTCGTGCCATACAGCCCGGCTGTTAAGTACTTTCAGAACCGCAAAATCGTCGCAAAAATCAATCGCGCTCCAGCAACCTTGTTCGACGCGAAAATGCCACATTGCTGCTGCCGGCATGGACAACAAACGGGCGATCAACACGCTCAATACACCCTGATGGCTCACTACCAGCAGGTTTTGGCACATTTTGTAATCATCGAGTTGAGCAATGAAGCGTTCCACGCGCAGGGAAAATGCCTGAAAACCTTCGCCATTAGTGGGCGTCGCGTTCTGCCAGTCGTTACACCACACGGCGTAGTTTTCGGCGTCTTCGCGCGCCAGATCGCGATGGTGGCGCATTTCCCAGTCGCCAAAAAACATCTCATTGAGCTCAGGCATGTTACGCACAGGAATCTCGCGATCGCCTAAGATCAACTGCGTTGTATGGCGGGCGCGCTCCAGCTCGCTGCACAGAACGTTGTCGACAGGCACATCGCGTAACAGCGTACTCAGCGTTTGCGCCTGAGCTATTCCCCGTTCTGTTAGTGGTGTGGGAGCGTGGCCGCTATATAAACCCGCGACGTTGGCTTCAGTTTGGCCATGACGTACCAACCAGAGTCTCATTTTTTCCTCTTGGGGTTATTCGCACAAAACATGATGTTTGCCCTGATTGCGCAGAGATTTTTCACTAAAATACCTTTTTTTACGTGGAGCGGCACGATGTCTTTATTGAAGAGCGCGCATGGTGGTAATACCCGAGAAGCCGCCGAACTGTTGGGCGTCTCGCCTGAGCAATTGCTGGATTTTAGCGCGAATATTAATCCGCTGGGTATGCCAGCAGGTTTAAAACGCGCAATTATCGATAATATGGACTGCGCGGAGCGTTACCCGGATGTCGATTACGCGCAACTGCATGCAGCGTTGGCGGAGCATCATCAGATTCCGGCCTCGTGGATCCTGGCCGGAAACGGTGAGACCGAGTCTATTTTTACCCTGGTAGATGGCCTGAAGCCACGTCACGCGATGATCGTGACGCCTGGGTTTGCTGAATATCGTCGGGCGCTGCAATGGGGAGACTGTACGATCCATGAGTTTGCGCTGCGCGAAGACGATGGCTGGCAGCTTACCGATGCGATCCTCGATGCGTTAACCTCAGAGCTGGACTGCCTGTTTCTCTGCACGCCCAACAACCCCACCGGGTTACTACCGGATAACCGCCTGCTACGTGAGATTGCCTCACGTTGTGAGCGGCTTGGGATCAATCTGATCCTTGATGAAGCGTTTATCGATTTTATTGCCGGGGAGCCGGGATTTATTCCGCTACTTCGGGATAACCCGCATATTTGGGTGCTGCGCTCGCTCACTAAGTTCTATGCGATACCGGGGCTGCGTCTGGGGTATCTGGTCAACAGTAACGAGCAGGCCGTTGTACAAATGCGCAGCCGACAAATGCCGTGGTCAATTAATGCGTTTGCTGCTCTGGCTGGCGAGATTATTTTACGCGACAGCGCTTATCAGCAGGCGACGTGGAAATGGCTGGAACAAGAGGGAGCGCGGTTTGAGCAGCAGCTACAAAACCTGCCCGGCCTGACGGTGTATCCCGGCCAGGCAAATTATCGTTTATTACGCTGCGATCGCGCGGATATTGATTTGCAACGGATGTTGCTGGAACAGCATGTCTTGATTCGCAGTTGTGCCAATTACCCTGGGTTGGACGCGCGTTATTACCGAGTTGCTGTTCGCAGTCAGGAAGAAAATGACCGCCTGCTGGTGGCATTAAACAACACGCTTAGCGGTACAACCCCTGCTGATTAATATAGTCAAGCACTGCGCCTGGCATCAGGTCGTCGCACGGCTCGCCTTTTTCCAGTCGCTCGCGAATGAGCGTGGCGGAGATGTTGAACCACGGCGTTTCGGCCAGGTAGATTTTCCCGCAAGGCAGGTTGTGCAGGTCATCCGGCGAATGAGTCAGGTGATCTTCCAGCCATTGCTGGTGCTTTTCCTGCGTCATTTCGAGAGGATAACCTGGACGTCGGCACACGATGAGATGGGTATTATCCAGAATCGTGTGGTAGTCGTGCCAGGAAGGGAAGGTCAGCAGCGAATCCTGACCAATGATAAACGCTAACGGCACATTCGGGCCTTGTTCCTCGCGCCACTCTTTTAGCGTTTGCGCGGTGTAGGAGGCCGTGTCGCGTTTCAGTTCGCGTTCATCCAGGGAAAACAGCGGTTTATCAGCAATGGCCAGTTCAACCATGCGCTTACGTTGCTCACCGGACGCTTCAGGCTGCGCACGATGCGGCGGCACGTTATTGGGCATGATGATGACCCGGGAAAGACCAATCAGATTCGCCAGAATTTCAACCGGTTTAAGATGACCATAATGCACCGGATCAAAGGTGCCGCCGAACAGAGCCTGCAATGATTTCATATCAACCATCAATAAAAACATCGGCCAGTGATTTATGGCAGAGCAAAAGGGACAGTCCCTCAAGTTCCGCCCACACTGACTGACCATAGTCTTGTTTAAGCGTAATTTCCGTACGCGTTAACAGCGTTACCGCCTGACGCAGCTGTGCCGGGTTCAGCCGGTTTAGCGCATCACCCATCATGCCTCGGCGATTTTGCCACACCCGGTGTTTATCAAACAACGTGCGCAAGGGGGTATTCGCCGACTGCCGTTTTAGGTTGACCAGCAACAGCAATTCACGCTGTATCGTACGCAGCAAAATAACCGGTTCACTGCCTTCCAGACGTAGCTGTTGCAGAATGTGCAGCGCGCGTTTGCTTTTGCCCATCAGCAGCGCATCCACCCAGTGGAACGGGGTAAAGTGCGCCGCATCGTTAACGGCTTTTTCTACGCGAGGCAGCGTTAGTTTGCCATCAGGCCAAAGCAATGCTAACCGTTCCAGCGCTTGCGCCAGTGCTAACAGGTTACCTTCATAGCAATAGCACAACAGCTGATTGGCTGCGTCATCCAGTTGCAGGTTATTGAGTTTAGCCCTCGCGGCGACCCAACGTGGGAGCTGTGCTTGCTCCGGCGTCTGGCAGCTGACCTGCACCGCATTATTGGCAAGTCCGGTATACCATGCGGCGTTTTCCTGCGCTTTAGTCAGCTTGTTACCACGAACAATCAGCAGCAGGTCGTTATGTAGCAGTGTGACGAGTGAAGCGAGCTGTTCGTTAATGGCGGCATTGGGGCCATTTTCAGGCAGTTGCAGGAGCAGGGTTTGACGGTTGGCAAACAGGCTCATCGCCTGGCAGAGTGAAAAAATCTCTCCCCAGTCGGTGCTGTTGTCCAGAGTGAAGGCATGGTGTTCTTCGAACCCTTGTGTGGCAGCAGCCTGACGGATGGCATCCTGGCTTTCCTGCAATAAGAGGGGATCGTTACCTAAGAGCAAATACGCCGCGCGCAGCCCTTCATTGAGCTGTGCGCGGAGTTGTTCAGGGTACAACTTGAGCATCAGTTACCCAGCGTGGTGGAGACACGCGCCGGAGATGACGCAGGCTCTGCGGCTTTTGTCGCAGCTGGCTTAGCATCATCATCAGCATTGGATGACAGAGTATCAGCCAGATGTACGCTTGGCAGCTTACGAATTAACTGTTCAGCCGCTTTGTCATACATCTCTTTTACGATCATCTCCTGCTCGTTATCCTTCGCCAGTGCAGCCTGTGGGTTGTCAAAGAACGAACGATAAACTTTTGCGCTGATAGGGTAAATATCATGTCCTGGAATCAGCACGGTAGCGCTTACGGACATCACCATCTGGTATTCAGCCGTTTGACCGTTCTGGAATACCGACGCCGTATCCTGCGAAATGCTGACCGCGCCAAGACGTAAAGACGTCACATCTTTACGCATTGTACCGTCTTCAAGCAGCGTCACACCGTTCAGACGCAGCTGGTTACGGACCGCACGGCTTAACGGGCCGTTCGGATCGCCAGAGTTCAGGATCATGGTTTTCATTGAGGGTGGAACCTGCGTAGTACTACGCAGATGCCAGCCACACCCGGCGGTGACAAGCACCGCCAGAGATAACAACAATGTTGTCAGAAGTCGCACGCTTCCTCCCGCGCTTAGCCAACGACCAGATTGAGGAGTTTACCCGGTACATAAATCACTTTACGTACGGTAACGCCATCAAGATATTTTGCCACCAGATGCTCCTGGCCAGCACGTTCACGAACCTGTTCTTCTGTCGCATTTACCGGAACGGTAATTTTGCCACGGACTTTACCGTTCACCTGAACAACAACCAACGTCGAGTCTTCAACCATTGCGGCTTCGTCAGCTACCGGCCACGGTGCGTTGTCGATATCGCCTTCACCTTTCAGCGCCTGCCACATCGTGAAGCAAACGTGTGGGGTGAACGGGTTCAGCATGCGAACGACGGCCAGTAACGCTTCCTGCATCAGGGCTCTGTCTTGTTCGTCTTCCTGCGGTGCTTTCGCCAGCTTGTTCATCAACTCCATAATCGCCGCAATTGCGGTGTTAAAGGTCTGACGACGGCCGATATCATCGGTCACTTTAGCAATGGTTTTGTGCACGTCGCGACGCAGCGCTTTTTGGTCTTCGCTCAACACATCAACGTTCAGTTCAGCTACATCACCTTTGGAGGTATGTTCGTAAACCAGCTTCCAGACTCGTTTCAGGAAGCGGTTCGCCCCTTCAACGCCGGATTCTTGCCATTCCAGCGTCATATCAGCCGGAGAAGCGAACATCATGAACAGACGTACGGTGTCGGCGCCGTAACGTTCAACCATAACCTGCGGGTCGATACCGTTATTTTTCGACTTGGACATTTTGCTCATGCCGGTATACACCAGTTCATGGCCTTCTGCGTCCTGAGCTTTGACGATACGACCTTTCTCGTCGCGCTCAACGATGGCATCAACCGGAGAAACCCAGTTACGCTCACCGTTTGCACCAACGTAATAGAACGCATCGGCCAGCACCATACCCTGGCACAGCAGCTGTTTAGCCGGTTCGTCAGAGTTGACCATACCCGCATCGCGCATCAGCTTGTGGAAGAAGCGGAAGTAGAGCAGGTGCATGATGGCGTGTTCAATACCACCAATGTAGATATCAACCGGAAGCCAGTAGTTTGCAGCTTCTGGATCCAGCATCCCTTCGTTGTACTGCGGGCAGGTGTAGCGCGCGTAGTACCAGGAGGATTCCATAAAAGTATCGAAAGTGTCGGTTTCGCGCAGTGCAGGCATGCCGTTAACGGTGGTTTTTGCCCACTCCGGATCGGCTTTGATTGGGCTGGTAATACCATCCATAACCACGTCTTCCGGCAGAATAACCGGCAACTGGTCTTCTGGCGTCGGCAGTACGGTACCGTCTTCCAATGTCACCATCGGAATCGGCGCGCCCCAGTAACGCTGACGGGAAACACCCCAGTCACGCAGACGGTAGTTTACTTTACGCTCACCCACGCCAAGAGCCACCAGCTTGTCAGCAATGGCATTGAAGGCTGCTTCGAAGTCGAGGCCGTCAAACTCACCGGAGTTAAACAGCACCCCTTTTTCGGTCAGAGCTTGTTTGGACAGATCCGGCTCTGCGCCTTCAGCGGTCAGAATTACTGGCTTGATGGTCAGGCCATATTTAGTCGCAAACTCGTAATCGCGTTGATCGTGGCCCGGAACGGCCATGACTGCGCCCGTACCGTATTCCATCAGGACGAAGTTTGCTGCCCAAACTGGGATCTCTTCGCCAGTCAGCGGGTGAACGGCTTTAAAGCCCGTGTCGACGCCTTTCTTCTCCATGGTTGCCATTTCGGCTTCAGCAACCTTGGTGTTGCGGCATTCGTCAATGAAGGCGGCCAGTTCCGGGTTATTTGCAGCGGCTTTCTGCGCCAGCGGGTGACCTGCGGCAACGGCCAGATAGGTCGCACCCATAAAGGTGTCCGGGCGGGTTGTGTAAACGGTCAGCGTGTTGTCGTAATCGTTCACATCGAAGGTGATTTCTACGCCTTCAGAACGGCCAATCCAGTTGCGCTGCATCGTTTTCACGGTGTCAGGCCAGTGATCCAGGTTATCCAGGTCACGCAGCAGTTCGTCAGCGTAAGCGGTGATTTTGATGAACCACTGCGGGATCTCTTTACGCTCTACTTTGGTATCACAACGCCAGCAGCATCCGTCGATAACCTGTTCGTTCGCCAGTACGGTCTGGTCATTCGGGCACCAGTTGACAGCAGACGTTTTCTTGTACACCAGGCCTTTTTTGTATAGCTCGGTGAAGAATTTCTGTTCCCAACGGTAATATTCCGGGGTGCAGGTCGCCAGCTCACGGCTCCAGTCGTAACCGAAACCCAGCATTTTGAGCTGGTTTTTCATGTATGCGATGTTGTCGTACGTCCACGGTGCTGGTGCGGTGTTGTTTTTAACCGCAGCCCCTTCTGCTGGCAGACCGAACGCATCCCAGCCAATTGGCTGCAGTACGTTTTTGCCCAGCATGCGCTGGTAGCGGGCGATCACGTCACCGATGGTGTAGTTACGTACGTGGCCCATGTGTAGTCGACCAGAAGGATAGGGAAGCATAGACAGGCAGTAATACTTCTCTTTGCTCTCGTCTTCGGTAACTTCAAATGTGCGCTTCTCATCCCAGTGAAGCTGTACTTTGGATTCTATCTCTTCCGGGCGGTATTGCTCTTGCATGGCAGCCAGTGGTCCTGTTTTCAATACAGCTACAAACGTAGCTCTAGATGTGGTGTTTCAGATCCGCATAGCATAGCCCAAACGCCCGCGCCAAAACAGCCTTTCGCGCATTCAGCGTTGAATTCCCGCAAGGATAATTCTTGCACGAATTTACACACTCTGTGGACAGTCTTGCAAAGCGTAGCGTAAATAACGTCTATTATTATAGACAGTTAACGACCCAGGAGGCGAAGCGATGAACAAGGTTGCTCAATATTACCGTGAACTGGTAGCTTCACTGAGCGAACGTCTGCGTAATGGCGAACGCGATATCGATGCGTTGGTGGAGCAGGCGCGTCAACGAGTTATGCAGACCGGGGAGTTAACGCGAACCGAGGTGGAAGAGCTCACTCGGGCCGTCAGACGTGACCTGGAAGAGTTTGCTCTGAGCTATGAAGAAAGTCTCGATGAGGAGACAGACAGCGTCTTTATGCGGGTTATCAAGGAGAGTATCTGGCAGGAACTGGCCGATATTACCGATAAAACGCAGCTCGAATGGCGCGAAGTGTTCCAGGACCTCAGTCATCACGGTGTTTATCACAGCGGCGAGGTGGTCGGATTAGGTAATCTGGTCTGCGAGAAGTGCCACTTCCATTTAGCGGTTTACACCCCGGATGTGCTGCCGTTGTGTCCGAAATGCGGACACGATCAGTTTCAGCGCCGACCGTTTGAACCGTAATCGCTTATCGCCGGATGGTATTAGCGCCATCCGGCGTGTATTAGGCGTAAAACTTCAGCCGTTCTGCCAGCAAATCGACAAACCCCTGGCGATCCACGTCCACCATCACGGTGGCGTTAGGTTTATTGCCGCTCAGGAAGTAGTAGTCCACCACCGTCATTCCTTGGGTATATTTACCCTGAGTTTCCACGCCAACCCAGCGTTCAACGGTGGTAAACAGTTCAGGTTTCAGCAGCCAGGCAATGGTGCATGGGTCATGCAGCGGTGCACCGATGAATCCCCATTTTTCATCTTTGTGATATTCAAAGAAGAAATCGAGTAGTTCAGCAACGATCGTCGAAACAGGATTGCCGATAGCGCGGAACCGCTCGGTATCTTCACGATGTATTTGTGCTTTATGCGTGACGTCCAGCCCGGCCATCACCACCGGAATACCCGACTGGAATACGATCTCCGCGGCTTCGGGATCCACAAAGATGTTGAACTCGGCGGCGGGTGTCCAGTTTCCGAGGCCCATTGCACCACCCATAATCACGATACGGTCGATTTTGGCGTGCAGTTCAGGATGGCTATTCAGTAGCAATGCCACGTTAGTTTGCGGCCCGGTGGAGACAATCGTCATCGGTTCCGGGCTTTCACGCAGGGTTTTCGCCATCAGTTCCACAGCGGTACAGTCTTGTGGCGCAAAAGTGGGTTCCGGCAGCGCCGGACCATCCAGCCCACTCTCGCCATGGACGTTATCGGCGATAATCAGATCGCGCATCAGTGGTTTCATAGCGCCACCGGCGACGGGAATATCCGTACGCTTGAGCAACGTCAGCATGCGCAATACGTTACGCAGCGTTTTGTCGGGAGTCTGATTCCCGGCTGACGAGGTTATCGCTTTCACATCCAGTTCAGGTGAGGCGAGGGCGAGAACAATTGCGATAGCGTCGTCATGACCTGGATCGCAATCAAACAGGATCGGAAGTGCCATTGTTGCTCCTTGTAAGTGGGACTTTGTGACAAGGTTAACGCTGGGCTGTATGTGTTTCGAGAGGCGAAGGGATAAAGCGTGAGGTGGCGCGCACATGGAGATGCGCGCCAGCAAGATTAGTGCAGGATTTTCGCGAGGAAGTCTTTGGCGCGGTCCGATTTCGGATTAGCGAAGAACTCTTCTTTCGGTGAGTCTTCAACAATTTTTCCTTCATCCATGAAGATCACCCGGTTCGCCACTTTACGCGCAAAGCCCATTTCGTGGGTTACCACCATCATGGTCATCCCTTCATTGGCCAGTTCAACCATAACGTCCAGTACTTCGTTGATCATTTCAGGATCAAGCGCCGATGTCGGTTCGTCAAACAGCATGGCGATAGGATCCATACATAGTGCCCGGGCGATAGCGACACGCTGTTGCTGGCCCCCGGAGAGTTGGGCCGGGAACTTCTCGGCATGTGCTGACAGACCAACGCGTTCCAGTAACTTTTGCGCTTTGTCGCGGGCCGGCTTTTTATCGCGCTTAAGCACTTTTACCTGCGCCAAAGTAAGGTTCTCAATGATCGACAGATGCGGGAACAGTTCAAAGTGCTGGAACACCATACCAACACGAGAGCGCAGTTTGGCCAGATCGGTTTTTTTATCATTCACCACGGTACCATCAACGGTGATGACGCCCTGTTGCACCGGCTCCAGCCCGTTCACCGTTTTGATAAGCGTTGATTTACCTGAACCTGACGGGCCGCAAACCACCACCACTTCACCTTTTTTCACTTCCGTGGAGCAGTCGGTCAGCACCTGAAAGTGACCATACCATTTAGAAACATTTTTCAGGGTAATCATTAAACTGTCCTTTTCTTCAAATAGCTGACCAACAACGATGCGCTCAGACTGAATACAAAATAAACGGCGCCAGCAAACAGGATCATTTCAACCTGTGTGCCGTCACGCTCGCCAATGGTGGAGGCGGTACGGAAGAAGTCTGCCAGACTCAATACATAGACCAGCGAGGTATCCTGGAATAGTACGATGCCCTGGGTCAGCAGCAGTGGTACCATCGCGCGGAAGGCCTGTGGCAGAATGATCAGCTTCATCGACTGCCAGTGTGTCATCCCCAGCGCCAGCGCGGCGCTGGATTGCCCACGAGAAATACTCTGGATACCGGCACGGATAATCTCGGAATAGTACGCAGCTTCAAACATCGAAAACGCGACCATCGCTGAGATCAGGCGAATATCGGTTTTAGGCGACAGACCCAGTACGTTTTGCAAAAAGCCGGGCACAATCAGGTAGAACCACAGCAGCACCATGACCAGCGGAATAGAACGAAATACGTTGACGTAGCCTTTCGCAAACCAGGCAATCGGCGCGAAGCTGGACAGACGCATTACTGCAAGGATGGTTCCCCAGACAATACCAATGACGACCGCCGTAACGGTGATTTTCAGGGTGATGATCAGCCCGTCCAGCAGATACGGCAGGGAAGGGACGATAGAACTCCAGTCAAATTCGTACATTATTTGCCTCCCAAATTGCCAGGCAGGCGGATTTTGCGTTCGACGAGATTCATCACCAGCATGATGACGGCGTTAATCAGGACGTAGGCCAGCGTGATGGCGGTGAACGATTCCCATGCGTGGGCGGAGTAATCCAGTAGTTTTCCCGCCTGCGCCGCCATATCCACCAGGCCGATGGTGGAGGCGATCGCGGAGTTCTTCACCAGGTTCATCATCTCTGAGGTCATTGGCGGAACAATCACGCGGTATGCGTTTGGAAGCAGCACATAGCGGTAGGCCTGCGGCAAAGTCAGCCCCATCGCCAGCGCGGCGTTTTTCTGCCCGCGAGGCAGGGACTGAATCGCAGCGCGAACCTGCTCACAGACGCGCGCGGCGGTAAACAGCCCCAGACAAAGCATGGATGAGAGGAAGAACTGAATGTTGGGATCCAGTTCCGACTTGAACCACATGCCAATGTTTTCCGGCAGCAGTTCAGGAATGACCAGATACCAGGTAAAGAACTGAACGATGAGCGGAACGTTACGAAACAGCTCAACGTATAGCGTGCCGATCCCGGAAAGGAAACGATTTGGGACGGTACGTAAGATGCCGAATAAAGAGCCTATGAGGAAAGCGATAATCCAGGCGGTGATAGATAACGCGACCGTGACCTGGAAACCACTCCAGAGCCAGCCGAGATAGGTGGTGTTGCCGAACGGGGCCTGTTGTAAAAAAATACCCCAGTTCCAGTCTATAGACATAAATCTACTCCAGAAAAAAAAGGGTAGCAGCGCTACCCTCGAAGATTGTTATTCGGCGTTTTGCGGTTTTCAGGCCTGATGGGGAACGACCATCAGGCTTATAGTCTGTCCGTGCCGAGTAACAATCGAGAGGGAGGGGAAGCCTCCCATTTATTTTAGTTAGTTAAGCGCTTTATCATTCGGTTCTTTGAACAGGGCTTTCATCTCGTCTGACAGTTCGAAATTCATGTTCAGGTTCTTCGGTGGAATTGGATTTTTAAACCACTTATCAAACCATTTCTCAGCTTCGCCTGAGGTCTGCGCCTTGGCGATAGTGTCGTCCATCAGCTTTTTGAACTCAGGGTCATCTTTACGCAGCATGCAGCCGTAGGCTTCCTGAGATTGTGGCTTGCCAACGATCTCCCAGTTGTCTGGTTTCTTCGCTTTCGCGCGTTCGCCAGCCAGCAGGGCGTCATCCATCATAAAGGCAACAGCACGACCGCTTTCCAGAGTACGGAAAGAGTCACCATGGTCTTTCGCGCTGATGATGCGCATATCCATTTTTTGTTCTTCGTTCAGCTTGTGCAGCAGCACTTCTGAGGTGGTACCTGAAGTCACGACCACGGCTTTGCCTTTCAGGTCAGCGAAATCTTTGACGTCGCCGCCTTTTTTCGCCAGCAGACGGGTACCGACAACGAAAATGGTGTCAGAGAAGGCTGCTTGTTTCTGGCGCTCGACGTTGTTGGTGGTGGATCCACATTCAAAGTCGAAGGTGCCGTTTTGCAGCAGCGGGATACGGTTTTGTGAAGTAATCGGGATCAGTTTTACCTGCAGATCGGGCTTGTTCAGCTTTTTCTTCACCGCTTCAACGATCGCGTTGGAGTAATCCTGTGAATAACCGACCACTTTTTGCTGATTATCGTAGTAAGAAAACGGTACCGATGATTCACGGTGACCGACAACGATCACGCCATTTTTGGCGATCTTATCCAGCGTGCTGCCTGCCGCGGGTGCTGCGTCTTCTGCGTGCGCCAGACCGGCGGACATTCCCATGACCAGCATGGCAGTGGCGAGCTTACGTAATTGCATATCCAACTCCTTTATCGTCTGCGCCAGGGACGCATTGATACCCATTGTGATGTTGTTATTGTTTGCTACTAAAACGTGCAGTCTTGTATGTGTTTGTTAACATTTAGTTTGGATGAATGTAAAGAATTTGCTGTGTTATTGTTTATTTTTGCGAAGTGCGCCGCACCATTTGGGGGCAAAAATATCTTGTTGCACTTTTCAGGTGCTACCGGCGCTCAACTTTGGTGCGACCAGGTTGCACATTCAGCCAAAACTGCGTTTGCCTTGTAGAACAAAGCAATAGACGTGCCAGAATGGGATGTGGGAAATGTTTGTGGGCCGGATAAGCGAGGCGTTATCCGGCCGGGGAAGGAAGGTTACTTACGACGTTGACGCAGGCTCATGACCACCGCACCAAAGCCAAACAGCGCGGTCAGCAGCCAGAGCGGCCAGTTACCGGTACGGGCATAAGGGGTCAGGCCCGTGGTTGGCGTCACGCTGGTGGTCAGAACCTGACGGGTAAACTGCGGGATCATCGCCTGAATCTCACCCTGAGGACCAATCACCGCTGTAATACCGTTGTTGGTGCTACGCAGCAGAGGGCGCGCCAGCTCAAGGGAACGCATCCGCGCCATCTGGAAGTGCTGCCACGGGCCAATGGACTTACCAAACCAGGCATCGTTGGAGATAGTCAGCAGATAGTCCGTATCCGGACGGAAGTTATCCCGAACCTGTTCGCCAAGAATGATTTCGTAGCAAATGGCAGCGGTCAGCTTAAAGCCGTGCGCATGCAGCTGCGGCTGTACATACGGGCCACGGCTGAACGAAGACATTGGCAGGTCAAAGAACGGCGCTAACGGTCGCAGGATTGATTCCAGCGGGACAAACTCGCCAAACGGTACCAGATGGTTTTTGTTGTAGCGGTTGCTGGAGTCGTAGCTGTATGGACTGTCTTTACCCAGTGTGATGATGGTGTTGTAGGTGTTGTAGCGATTCTGCTTGTTCAGACGCGCGTCCACGATACCGGTAATCAGTGTGCTGTTTTTCGATTTCAGCAGGTCATCCATCATGCTCAGAAAACGCTGTTGGTTAATTTCCAGATCCGGAATAGCAGATTCTGGCCAGATGATTAGCTGTGATTTGCCCATCTCGGGTTGGGTGGCGTCGAGATAAATCTTCAGGGTGTTGAGTAACTGACCTTCATCCCATTTTAGCGACTGCGGAATGTCGCCCTGCACCATCGAGACCTGGGTGGTTTTTTCCGGCTCAAGCGTGTACCACTGGATATAGCGCAGTGGAAAAGGCAGAGCAAAGAGCACGAGTGCGGCAACCAGCGGCTTCCAGTTACGTCTCACCAGCGCCAGCGCCAACAGGCCGCTAACCATCATCAGCAGGAAGTTAATCGCCTCAACGCCCATTACCGGCGCCAGCCCCTTTAACGGACCGTCGATCTGGCTATAACCGAACTGCAACCACGGGAAGCCGGTCAGTACCCAACCGCGCAGGAATTCCGTGATTTGCCAGACTACCGGCGCGGCAATTGCCACCCGTAGCCAGGTGGTTTTCGGCCACAAGCGCGCCAACACGCCGGCAAACAGACCGGTGTAGAGGGAAAGGTATGCGGCAAGCAGAACCACGAGGAAAATGTTAACCGGGCCGGGCATACCGCCAAACTGCGCGATACTGACGTAAACCCAGTTGATGCCTGAGCCAAACAGTCCCAGTCCCCAGAAGTAGCCGATAGCGGCAGACTGGAGCGGACGGCGGTTGAAGGTGAGAGCCTGCAGGCCCATCAGCGAAACAATCGCAGCGGGCCAGATGTCATACGGTGAGAAAGCCAGTGTCCCGCAGGCACCGAATAATAACGCCAGCAGCAGGCGAATGCGCTGGCGTTCAATTAATGGGGCAAATGCCATGTAGTCTTAGATCCAGTTTCGGGTTTATTCGTCCAGTTTTGGCTGGGGTGAGTCGTCCGGAATTCTGACATGAACCTGAATAATACGGCGGCTGTCGGCCATTGCCACTTTAAACTGGTAACCATCAATGTCGATAGTTTCCCCACGCGCGGGCAGATGACCAAAGGCCTGCATGACCAGCCCGCCAATGGTATCGACTTCTTCGTCGCTAAAGTGGGTCCCGAAAGCTTCGTTGAAGTCTTCAATCGGCGCCAGCGCGCGAATAGTCCAGGTGTGGCGACTGAGCTGACGGAAATCAATATCGTCTTCTTCGTCGTACTCATCTTCAATTTCACCGACAATCAGTTCAAGGATGTCCTCAATGGTCACCAGACCTGAGACACCGCCAAACTCGTCGATGACGATAGCCATATGATAACGCTGGGAGCGGAACTCTTTCAGCATGCGGTCAACCCGCTTGCTTTCAGGTACGACAACCGCCTGGCGTAACACTTTCTCCATGCTGAAGGCTTCGGCATCGCTGCGCATAAACGGCAGCAAATCTTTGGCCATCAGAATCCCTTCAATGTGATCCTTGTCTTCGCTAATCACCGGGAAACGCGAGTGAGCAGACTCGATAATGACATCGAGACATTCGTCCAGGGTCTGGTTGCGTTTCAGGGTAATCATCTGGGAGCGAGGGATCATGATGTCGCGCACGCGTTGGTCCGCAATATCCATTACCCCTTCGAGCATATCGCGCGTATCTTCATCGATAAGGTCGTTTTGCCCGGAATCACGGATCAGCTCCAACAGTTCGTCGCGGTTTTTCGGTTCACCGTGGAAAAGTTGGCTCAGTAACAGGGAAAAAAATCCCTTTTTGCTGTTTAAGGTGTCACTACTGTGTGAATTGTCGTCGCTCATGGCGTCGTATGGGTTCTCATGTTAGTTAATACAAAGCGCGTCATGCGTATACTCAGCTGTTGACGGCATGTTTTGCCTGATGGCGCTACGCTTATCAGGCCTACGAAAGGCATGAATGTAGGCCGGATAAGGCGCAAGCGCCGCCATCCGGCAAGCTACTATTCTGCAATCTTCTCGGCAATGTACGGATCCTCATAGCCCAGAGCAAGCATAATCTCTGTTTCGAGGGATTCCATTTCTTCCGCTTCATCGTCTTCGATATGGTCGTAGCCGAGTAAATGCAAGCTTCCGTGCACCACCATGTGCGCCCAGTGGGCCTCAAGCGGCTTACCTTGTTCCTGCGCTTCTTTCTCGACGACCTGACGGCAGATGATCAAATCACCCAGCAGCGGCATCTCAATGCCCGGCGGGGCTTCAAACGGGAAAGAGAGCACGTTGGTGGATTTATCTTTCCCGCGATAGGTCAGGTTGAGCTCATGGCTTTCCGCGTCATCGACCAGACGAATGGTTACTTCAGACTCTTCCTGAAACTGCGGGATCACCGCATCCAGCCACCCCTGAAACTGGCTTTCTGTGGGTAAACCGGATTCGTCTTCACATGCCAGCTGTAAATCGAGAATAACCTGACTCATTTTTGTTCCTGCTCCTGAGCTTCGCGCTTGCGTTCTGCAGCCTGCTCGGCTTTACGTTTCTGTTCTGCTTCTTCCCAGGCTTCATACGCCGTGACGATACGAGCCACCACCGGATGGCGAACCACGTCTTCGCTATGGAAGAAATTAAAACTAATCTCGTCGACCTCAGCCAGCACTTCAATGGCATGACGCAGACCGGACTTGGTGCTACGTGGCAGGTCAATCTGGGTGATATCGCCGGTGATAACCGCTTTGGAGTTAAAGCCGATACGGGTCAGAAACATTTTCATCTGTTCGATGGTGGTGTTCTGGCTCTCATCAAGAATGATGAACGCATCGTTTAACGTACGGCCACGCATATAGGCCAGCGGCGCAACTTCAATGACGTTACGTTCAATCAGCTTTTCAACCTTCTCAAAACCGAGCATTTCGAACAGCGCGTCATACAGCGGTCGTAAATAGGGATCGACTTTCTGGCTGAGATCACCCGGCAGGAATCCCAGTTTTTCGCCCGCTTCCACTGCCGGACGGGTCAGCAGAATACGACGGATCTCCTGACGCTCAAGCGCATCAACCGCAGCGGCAACGGCGAGATACGTTTTACCCGTACCCGCAGGGCCAACGCCAAAGGTGATGTCGTGGTCGAGGATATTTGCAATGTACTGTGCCTGGTTCGGCGTACGCGGCTTAATTACTCCGCGCTTGGTCTTGATGTTCACCGCTTTGCCAAATTCAGGCACGCTGTCTGCGCTTTGCTCAAGCACACGCGCTTCTTTGATCGCCAGATGAATTTGTTCAGGCTCGATGTCCTGCGTCTGACCGCGCATCGGGGCGGTATCGACGTACAGACTACGTAAAATATCTGCCGCAGCGGTGACGCAAATTGGGCGGCCGGTCAGTTTAAAGTGGTTATCACGGCGGTTAATTTCGATGCCGAGGCGACGTTCCAGCTGTTTGATGTTGTCATCAAATGGGCCGCAAAGGCTCAACAGGCGGGCGTTGTCTGCGGGTTCAAGGGTGATTTCGCGAGTGTCTATGTTCAAACTGTTCCTCTTATGCATGTCTCGCCGGACGCTGAACATTTACCGGCATCTAAGGAAATTATTCACGCCATGGGGGAAAGGCGCAAGCATTGCAATAAATATGGGGATGCCAGGGAAGATTACAAGGCCTGCCGGGACAGCGAGCCCAGAAGTGTAGGCCCGAAAAGTGTAGCGGTATCGGGCCTTTTTTACGTCTTTCAGCAGGATTAAGGCTGATAAATACCAACGCCCAGATCGTTTTCTTTGCGGGTACGCGCAATGACCGATTCAGGGGATTCTGCGATGCGCAGACCCATTTCATCTTCAGTACGCACCACTTTGCCGCGCAGGGAGTTCGTCCAGACATCGGTAATTTCAACATCCACAAACTTACCGACCATATCCGGAGTACCTTCAAAGTTCACCACGCGGTTATTTTCGGTACGCCCTGACAGTTCCATAATGCTCTTACGCGATGTGCCTTCAACCAGAATGCGCTGGGTCGTACCAACCATACGACGGCTCCAGGCCATAGCTTGCTGGTTGATACGCTCCTGTAGAATGTACAGACGCTGTTTCTTCTCTTCTTCTGGTACGTCATCAACCATATCGGCGGCAGGGGTGCCAGGACGCGCAGAGAAGATAAAGCTGTAGCTCATGTCAAAATTGACGTCAGCGATCAGCTTCATGGTCTGCTCGAAATCCTGCGTGGTTTCACCTGGGAAGCCAACGATGAAGTCGGAGCTAATCTGGATATCTGGACGCGCAGCGCGCAGTTTGCGGATGATCGCTTTGTATTCCAGCGCCGTGTGGGTACGTCCCATCAGGTTCAGTACGCGGTCTGAGCCGCTCTGTACCGGCAGGTGCAGGAAGCTCACCAGCTCTGGCGTATCGCGATAAACTTCAACGATATCATCGGTGAATTCGATCGGATGGCTGGTGGTGAAGCGGATACGATCAATGCCGTCGATCGCTGCTACCAGACGCAGCAGATCGGCAAAGGATCCGATCGTGCCGTCGTAGTTTTCACCACGCCAGGCGTTCACGTTTTGCCCCAGCAGGTTCACTTCACGTACGCCTTGGGCTGCCAGTTGGGCGATTTCAAACAGAATATCATCCGCCGGACGGCTGACTTCCTCACCGCGGGTGTAGGGAACCACGCAGTAAGTACAATATTTATTACAACCTTCCATGATGGACACAAACGCGCTTGGACCTTCAGCACGCGGTTCCGGCAGGCGGTCGAACTTTTCGATCTCCGGGAAACTGATATCAACCACCGGGCTACGGGTCGTGCTTCCACGCACTTTGTTGATCATTTCCGGCAGGCGATGCAGCGTTTGCGGCCCAAAAATAATATCGACGTAATGCGCGCGCTGGCGAATATGATCGCCTTCCTGAGACGCAACACAGCCACCGACCCCAATGATGAGCTTGGGATTTTTCTCTTTTAACAGTTTCCAGCGGCCCAGTTGATGGAACACTTTCTCCTGAGCCTTCTCACGGATTGAGCAGGTATTCAGCAGCAGCACATCCGCTTCTTCCGCCACGTCAGTCAGTTGATACCCATGAGTGGCATCCAGCAGATCGGCCATCTTCGATGAATCGTATTCGTTCATCTGACAGCCCCAGGTTTTAATATGGAGTTTTTTGGTCATCGACTTGCTCTTGCGAAATTGTGGCTGAAATGCAGGGCGCATAGTGTACTGCTTTGGCGCGGTTGTGACCAGTATGACGGATGTCAGCCTCAAGGGGTAAAAAATCCTGTAAACTTACACAATACATGTAACTGGAAAATTGACCATGACAAATCAACCAACGGAAATTGCCATTGTCGGCGGGGGGATGGTCGGCGGCGCGCTGGCGCTGGGACTGGCGCAGCATGGATTTTCGGTAACGGTGATTGAACATGCCGCTCCTGCGCCGTTTGTTGCTGGCGGACAGCCTGATGTCAGAATTTCGGCCATTAGCTCCGCCTCCGTGTCGTTGCTGAAAGGGCTGGGCGTCTGGGATACGGTTCAGGGAATGCGTAGCCATCCTTACCGTCGTCTGGAAACATGGGAATGGGAAAATGCCCATGTGATGTTTGATGCCGCCGAGCTTAAGCTGCCTCTGTTGGGCTATATGGTGGAGAATACGGTCCTGCAACAGGCGCTCTGGCAGGCGCTGGAAGTTCACCCTAAAGTTACGCTGCGCGTGCCGGCGTCGCTTCTCTCTTTGCATCAACATCACGATCGGCATGAACTTGAACTGGCAGACGGTGAAAAAATCAGCGCGAAGCTGGTTATCGGCGCGGATGGTGCCAATTCTCAGGTGCGGAAAATGGCCGGGATTGGCATTCATGCCTGGCAGTATGCGCAGTCCTGTATGTTGATTACCGTGCAATGCGAGCATTCGCCGGGAGACAGCACCTGGCAGCAATTTACCCCTGACGGTCCGCGTGCGTTTTTACCGTTGTTCGATAACTGGGCCTCGCTGGTGTGGTACGACTCACCAGCTCGCATCCGCCAATTGCAAGCGCTAAATATGCCGCAACTGCAGGCGGAGATCGCTAAACATTTCCCTTCACGACTCGGTAACGTTACGCCTGTGGCGGCGGGGGCATTCCCACTTACGCGTCGTCATGCGCTGCAGTATGTGCAACCGGGGCTAGCGCTGGTAGGTGATGCCGCGCATACCATTCACCCACTGGCGGGGCAGGGCGTTAATCTGGGTTTTCGTGATGTCGATGCGTTGATTGATGTGCTGGTGAATGCGCGTAGCTACGGTGAATCCTGGGCCAGTCAGCCGGTGCTCAAGCGTTATCAGAATCGCCGTATGACTGACAATTTCATCATGCAAAGCGGTATGGATCTGTTCTACGCCGGATTCAGCAATAACCTGCAGCCGCTGCGCATCATGCGTAATCTCGGGCTCATGGCCGCAGAGCGCGCTGGCGTACTGAAACGTCAGGCACTGAAGTATGCGTTAGGGTTGTAGCTCGAGTGGTGCCTGATGGCGCTACGCTTATCAGGCCTACAAGTCATGTAGGCTTGGTAAGTCTTGCCATCACCCGACGTTAGAAAAGCAAAAAGCTCGCCGAAGCGAGCTTTTTTAATATGGCTGGGGTACGAGGATTCGAACCTCGGAATGCTGGTATCAGAAACCAGAGCCTTACCGCTTGGCGATACCCCAACGGGTGCACCCACAAAGTGGACGACTTTTTGAAATTGGCTGGGGTACGAGGATTCGAACCTCGGAATGCTGGTATCAGAAACCAGAGCCTTACCGCTTGGCGATACCCCAACAATTTTTTGGATTTACCGAACGAGTCGATACGTCCTTAATATGGTGGCTACGACGGGATTCGAACCTGTGACCCCATCATTATGAGTGATGTGCTCTAACCAGCTGAGCTACGTAGCCAGATACTATCATATTCTTCGATGGCTGGGGTACCTGGATTCGAACCAGGGAATGCCGGTATCAAAAACCGGTGCCTTACCGCTTGGCGATACCCCAATGACCGTTGCGGTGAACCGCTATATCGAAGAAAAAATGGCTGGGGTACCTGGATTCGAACCAGGGAATGCCGGTATCAAAAACCGGTGCCTTACCGCTTGGCGATACCCCATCCGTGCAACGCTTACGGGTGAATGGTGCGGGAGGCGAGACTTGAACTCGCACACCTTGCGGCGCCAGAACCTAAATCTGGTGCGTCTACCAATTTCGCCACTCCCGCAAAAAAAGATGGTGGCTACGACGGGATTCGAACCTGTGACCCCATCATTATGAGTGATGTGCTCTAACCAGCTGAGCTACGTAGCCATCTTTTTTTTCGCGTAACCTTATCGGCGTTGCGGGGCGCATTATGCGTATTGAGCCTTGAAGCGTCAACCCCTTTTTCATTGAAAATAGCTGGAATGTGACTGTTTGGTTAGGTTGCGAACAGCATGACGCAATATTCGGCAATTATTAGTTATTAATTGTTTTTTTGCACAGAAAACAGACATAAAAAAAGAGCCCCGCAGGGCCCTTTTCTAAGGATTAACTTATTTATAAGCGGACTGGTGTACGCCAACCGCACGACCAGACGGATCGTTCATGGTTTTAAACGCTTCATCCCATTCGATCGCTTTAGCGGAAGAACAGGCTACAGACGGTCCGCCAGGTACGCATTCCGCAGCGCTCGCAACCGGGAACAACTCTTCGAAAATCTCACGGTACAAATACGCTTCTTTAGATGATGGCGTGTTGTATGGGAAACGGAAGCTGGCGGTATCCAGTTGTTGGTCAGAAACTTGTTCAGCAGCGACTTCTTTCAGTGTATCAATCCAGCTGTAACCGACACCGTCAGAGAACTGCTCTTTCTGACGCCATGCGACGCTTGCTGGCAGGTAGGACTCAAAACATTCGCGCAGAACGTGTTTTTCCATTTTGCCGTTGCCGCACATTTTGTCCTGCGGGTTGATGCGCATCGCCACATCAAGGAATTTCTTATCCAGAAACGGCACGCGTGCCTCCACGCCCCAGGCTGACATCGCTTTGTTGGCACGGGCGCAGTCGAACATATGCAGTGCCTGCAGCTTGCGCACGGTTTCTTCGTGCAGTTCTTTTGCATCTGGCGCTTTGTGGAAATAGAGATAACCGCCAAATACTTCGTCCGAACCTTCGCCCGACAGCACCATTTTAATGCCCATCGCTTTAATTTTACGCGACATTAAGTACATTGGCGTCGAGGCGCGAATCGTCGTGACATCGTAAGTTTCGATGTGATAAATCACGTCGCGGATAGCATCCAGACCTTCCTGCACGGTGAAGTGGATCTCGTGGTGCACGGTACCCAAATGGTTCGCCACCTCTTGTGCAGCTTTCAGATCAGGAGCGCCTTCCAGGCCGACGGCGAAGGAGTGCAGCTGTGGCCACCAGGCTTCGCTACGTTCCTGATCTTCAACACGGCGTGCCGCGTATTTTTTAGTGATCGCGGAAATGACGGATGAATCCAGACCGCCGGACAGCAGTACTCCATAAGGAACATCTGACATCAGGTGGCTTTTCACCGCATCTTCCAGCGCCTGGCGCAGCTCGTTTTTATCGGTAACGTTGTCTTTGACTGCATCGTATTCAAACCAGTCGCGCTGGTAGTACTGACGAATTTCACCGTCTTTACTCCATAAATAACTACCGGCCGGGAATTCTTTGATTGTGCGGCAGACAGGAACCAGCGCTTTCATTTCAGACGCAACATAGAAGTTACCGTGTTCGTCGTAACCCATATACAGCGGGATGATCCCAATATGATCGCGACCGATCAGATAAGCGTCCTGCTCGCTGTCGTACAGGGCAAAAGCAAACATGCCTTGCAGATCATCCAGAAACTCTGGGCCTTTTTCCTGATACAGCGCGAGGATAACTTCGCAGTCGGAACCGGTCTGGAACTGATAGCGATCGCCGTACTCAGCGCGCAGCGCCTGGTGGTTATAAATTTCACCGTTAACCGCCAGGATATGCGTTTTCTTCACGTTGTACAGCGGCTGAGCACCGGCGTTGACGTCGACGATGGACAGACGTTCGTGTGCCAGAATGGCGTTATCACTGGCGTAAATACCCGACCAGTCCGGGCCGCGATGGCGCATCAGACGAGACAATTCCAGGGCTTTTTTACGCAGTTCAACTGCGTCAGTTTTAATATCGAATACGCCAAAAATAGAACACATAACCTTCTCCGTTAACCTGTTGCGTGATGCTTTTTATGTTTGCTTGATAAAGAAAATGCCGCAAAGCGGGAGAGGGCGCAAGCGAATTGCGGGTCAGAAAATAAAAAATGCAATGGTCATTGTGGATTGGTGAAAAAAGATTACAGAATAGACGTGTTTATTGATGAATCGACAGTTTTATGGCGGTTTTATTGAATGGAGAGACTTCGTGGGGCGGATAAGGCGATGACTCCGCCATCCGGCAATAACGCTGCAAAATTGCCGAATAAGACGAACTTATGTCTTATCCGGCCTGCGAATCAAATCACATCAATTTCAGCAACAGACGGGTAAATCCAGCTTGGTCTGAACGGCATGTTGTCAATATCATCGAGCTTGGATACGCCAGACAGTACCAGGATAGTTTCCAGACCCGCCTGAAAACCTGCCAGAATATCGGTGCGCAGGTTGTCGCCAACAATGACGGTTTCTTCTGAGTGCGCCTGCATTTTGTTGAGCGCCGCGCGAATAATCCACGGGCTGGGTTTGCCGACATAAAATGGTTTACGACCTGAGATCTTCTCAATACCGGCACAGAGTGCTCCACAGGCGGGATAAAAGCCGCGACCGTGGGTATCCGGGTTAGTGGCGATAAAACGAGCGCCGTTGGCGACAAAATACGCCGCTTTATGCATCATGTCCCAGTTATAGGAACGCGTCTCGCCAACAATCACAAAATCGGGGTTCACGTCGGTAATGGTAAATCCAGCTTTATACAGTTCGTGAATTAACGCGCCTTCACCTACCACATAGGCCTTTTTTCCTTCCTGGCGACGAAGAAAATCAGCGGTAGCCATCGCGGAAGTATAAAAGACGCTATCAGGGACATTCACACCTGCGGTGGCGAAGCGGTTTGCCAGATCTTGCCCGGTCTGCGAAGGGTAGTTAGTCAGCAGGACTAACGGCAGACCTTTTTCCAGGATCCCAGTCAGAAATTCTGCCGCACCCGGTACAGCAACATTGTCGTGCATCAGCACGCCGTCGATATCACAAATTACATTCTTAATGGCCATGGACAATCCGACATTAAAAAAAGAAGGCATTACTATACACAAAATACACTACATCATTCGAGTTGCATCAAGGCGGCAAGTCTGCGAACCTCCGGAGCTTACTGAAGTAAGTGACTGGGGTGAGCAGATGCAGCTAACGCAGAGGCAGCTTGAAGGATGACGTGTATTAGCTTTCCAGCAAACGTTGCAGCAAAGTCCCGTTAAGCATTGCGCGTTTCACCAGCGCAAAGGCGCCAATGGCGGAGCGGTGATCCAGCGTGGACCGAACCACCGGTAAATTGTGGCGAAACGCCTTCAACGCCTGCGTGTTGATACAGCTTTCTATGGCAGGCAGCAGCACCTTATCCGCCTCGGTAATTTCGCCCGCAATGACGATTTTCTGCGGATTAAACAGGTTGATGGCGATAGCGATAGTTTTACCCAGATGGCGGCCAACGTGCTCGATGACTTCTGCTGCCAGATTATCGCCTTTATTCGCTGCCTTACAGATGGCTTTGATACTGCAATCATCCAGCGTGAGTCGACTTGGATAACCCTGCTTCAGTAAGTTCTGCACGCGATGTTCAATAGAAGCATTGGCGGCAATGGTTTCCAGACAGCCGAAATTACCGCAGTGACAGCGTTCACCCAGCGGCTCAACCTGAATATGACCAATCTCACCGACGTTGCCATTGCGACCGATGAAAATGCGGCCATTGGAAATAATTCCCGCGCCGGTTCCGCGGTGCACTCGCACCAAAATGGAGTCTTCGCAATCCTGGCTTGCCCCGAAATAGTGCTCAGCCAGCGCCAGGCTGCGAATATCGTGACCAACAAAGCAGGTAACTTTGAAGCGTTTTTCGAGCGCTTCGACCAGTCCCCAGTTTTCGACCTGAATGTGTGGCATATAGCGGATGACGCCGCTTTCAGGATCGACAAGGCCTGGCAGGATGACAGAAATTGCGATCAGCTCGCGGATTTTTCGCTGGCAGCTCTCAATAAAGATAGCAATGGTGTTGAGCAGCGCATATTCCAGCGTTTCCTGGGTGCGCTCCGGGAGAGGGTAATGCTCTTCGGCGACCACTTTACTGCTCATATCATAGAGAGTGAGCGTCGTATCGTGACGCCCCAGGCGTACGCCAATGGCGTGGAAATTGCGGGTTTCTGTGACGATAGAGATAGCGCGGCGGCCTCCGGTGGAGGCCTGCTGATCGACTTCTTTGATCAGCCCGCGTTCGATCAACTGACGCGTAATTTTGGTTACGCTGGCGGGGGCAAGCTGGCTTTGCTCGGCAATTTGAATTCGCGAGATTGGCCCATGCTGGTCAATCAGGCGATAAACCGCCGCGCTGTTAAGCTGTTTTACGAGATCAACATTACCTATTTGAGCTTGTCCGCCTGGTGTCATTCTTTCTCTTACTCAGTAACGACCTCGTTGCCATTAACGATGGTCTTGATAATTTTAAAGTCGTGCGTGAACGCAGTCAGGTTGGCTACTTTGCCTGGCGCGATGCTGCCGAGTTGTTTGTCGACGCCAATGGCGCGAGCAGGGTAGAGCGTTGCCATGCGCAGGACTTCGTCGAGAGCGATATTCGCATGCTCGACCAGATTGCGTACACCTTCAATCATGGTTAATGATGAACCGCTCAACGTACCGTTCTCATCAACACACAGTCCATTGCGGTAGTATATTGTTTTACCAGCGAAAATGAACTGTTCAATGTTTGCACCTGCTGGCGCGGTCGCGTCGGTGACCAGGCACAGCTTGTCGCCTTTTAGGCGCTTGGCGTTACGAATGTTAACGTAGTCAACGTGCAGGCCATCGGCGATGATACCGCAGTAGATATCGGCTTCATCAAGAATTGCGCCCGCCAGACCCGGTTCACGACCGGTAATGTACGGCATCGCGTTGAACAGATGGGTCGCAAAGCTGATGCCTGCGCGGAAGCCGATTTTGGCTTCTTTGACCGTTGCATTGGAGTGACCCGCAGAAACCACGATACCGGCATTAACCAGTTTGGTGATGACCTCTACCGGGACCATTTCTGGTGCCAGTGTGACTTTGGTGATCACATCCGCATTATCGCACAGGAAATCAACCAACGCAGCGTCCGGCTGACGGACAAATCCAGGATTATGGGTACCTTTTTTCACAAGGTTCAGCCACGGGCCTTCAAGATGAAGTCCTAATGCCTGATTCGGGTGTTTCGCCAGGTATTCACGCATCACGCGAACACCCTGTTTCATCAGGTCATCGCTGGTGGTGATAAGCGTTGGCAAATAGTTGGTGCAGCCAGATTTTTCATTGGCTTTCTGCATGATTTCCAGCGTTTCAACGGTCACGGCTTCTGCCGTATCGTTAAACTGTACACCGCCGCAGCCGTTTAGCTGTACATCAATAAAACCGGGGGAAACAATGGCCCCATTCAGTGAGCGCTGTTCAATTCCTGACGGTAACTCAGCCAGTGGGCAAACGCTGTCAATCAGGCCATTGGCGACAACAATCGCATGGTCATCAAGAATTTCGTGACCGGTAAAGATCCGGCCCTGGGTTAAAGCATACATTCCGACCCCCGATTTCAAAAAATGCCGCCCTGCAACTCATCGACAGAGCGGAGACATCAATTACAGACCTTTAATATTTTCCGCTTCTAACTCGTTGAAGTATTTCAGCGTCTTCACTTTCAGTTCCATGGTGGAAGGCTCATCGCAGACCACAACGGCTTTTGGATGCAACTGCAGGCAGCTGATGGTCCACATGTGGTTAACGTTGCCTTCAACGGCGGCTTGCAGCGCCTGTGCTTTCTGGTGACCCAGAACCAGGATCATCACCTCTTCGGCATCCAGCAGGGTACCCACGCCAACGGTCAGCGCATATTTAGGCACCTGGCTTACGTCGCCGTCAAAGAAGCGTGAGTTAGCAACACGTGTGTCGTGAGTCAACGTTTTGATACGGGTACGGGAAGCCAAAGAGGAAGCCGGTTCGTTGAACGCGATGTGACCATCGTTGCCTACACCGCCCATAAACAGGTGGATTTTACCGTAAGAACGGATTTTTTCTTCATACTGACGGCATTCTGCATCAATATCCGGCGCGTTACCATTGAGGAGGTTGATGTTTTCTGCTGGAATATCAACGTGATCAAAGAAATTGCGGTGCATAAAGCTGTGGTAGCTTTCCGGATGTTCTTTCGGCAGGCCAACATATTCGTCCATATTGAAAGTAACAACATGCTTGAAGCTCACCTGGCCCGCTTTGTGCATTTCAACCAATGCTTTATAAGCTGTCAGCGGAGTACCGCCAGTCGGCAGGCCCAGAACGAACGGACGATCTGCCGTTGGTTTGAACGCGTTAATACGGTTAACGATATGGCGAGCAGCCCATTTGCCGACTTGTTCAGCGGTATTCAGGGGGATCAGTCTCATTCTTCACCTCAAAAGTAAATGTAAGCAATTGGCGGATTGAGTCTCTGTGCAGTATTAAGCGTAACCTGGTTTTGCATCGGTAAGGATCAATCCGTTTCGATTTTTTGAATGATAAAATAAGTTTTCACAGTTAGCCAGTGAAAGGGAGGGTTGATAACGATATTTGGTGACTGTAATCACAAAAAACACGCTTTTAATTTGCGATACGAATTAATTTTCCACACACTCTGAATGTAGATGAATGGTTAATATTGTTGTTCCAGAATCTATCGTTTGTCAGAAATGGTCGCACAATAAAAATATGGCTTCAAAGGAGCCTAATCGGGGTCTCGTAGGGGGAATAAAATGAATATTTTAGGTTTTTTCCAGCGGCTGGGTAGGGCGTTACAGCTCCCCATCGCTGTGCTGCCAGTCGCGGCACTGCTGCTGCGATTCGGCCAACCAGATTTACTTAACGTACCCTTCATCGCGCAAGCGGGTGGGGCCATCTTTGATAACCTCGCGTTAATATTTGCGATCGGTGTTGCTTCCAGCTGGTCAAAAGACAGCGCAGGTGCAGCAGCGCTGGCAGGTGCGGTCGGTTATTTCATATTGACCAAAGCAATGGTTACCATTAACCCTGCAATCAATATGGGCGTGCTGGCTGGTATCATCACCGGTCTGGTCGGCGGTGCGGTGTATAACCGCTGGTCTGGTATCAAACTGCCTGACTTCCTGAGCTTCTTTGGCGGCAAACGCTTCGTGCCGATCGCCACTGGCTTCTTCTGTCTGGTGTTGGCTGCTATCTTCGGTTACGTATGGCCACCGGTACAGAATGCCATCCATGCGGGTGGTGAGTGGATCGTGGGCGCTGGCGCGCTGGGTTCCGGTATCTTTGGTTTCATCAACCGTCTGCTGATCCCAACCGGTCTGCATCAGGTGCTGAATACTATCGCCTGGTTCCAGATTGGCGAATTTACTAACGCTGCAGGTACCGTATTCCACGGTGACATCAACCGCTTCTACGCGGGTGACGGCACTGCGGGTATGTTCATGTCTGGCTTCTTCCCGATCATGATGTTTGGTCTGCCGGGTGCGGCGCTGGCGATGTACTTCGCGGCTCCGAAAGCACGTCGTCCGATGGTTGGCGGTATGCTGCTGTCCGTTGCGATCACCGCGTTCCTGACCGGTGTTACCGAGCCGCTGGAATTCCTGTTCATGTTCCTGGCTCCGCTGCTGTACCTCCTGCACGCACTGTTAACGGGTATCAGCCTGTTCGTTGCAACACTGCTGGGGGTCCACGCAGGCTTCTCCTTCTCCGCAGGTGCGATCGACTACGTGTTGATGTACAACCTGCCGGCAGCAAGCCAGAACGTCTGGATGCTGGTAGTGATGGGGCTGGTGTTCTTCGTTATCTACTTTGTGTTGTTCAGCGCGGTTATTCGTATGTTTAACCTGAAAACGCCGGGCCGCGAAGATAAAGAAGACGATATCGTTACTGAAGAAGCCAACAGCAACACTGAAGAAGGTTTGGCTCAACTGGCAACCAGTTACATTGCAGCGGTTGGCGGCACTGATAACCTGAAAGCGATTGATGCCTGTATCACTCGTCTGCGTCTGACCGTTGTCGACTCCGGTCGCGTAAACGATGCGATGTGTAAACGTTTAGGAGCATCGGGTGTCGTTAAGCTGAATAAGCAAACAATTCAGGTCATCGTGGGTGCGAAAGCTGAATCCATCGGCGACGAAATGAAGAAAGTTGTCGCGCGTGGCCCGGTGGCAGCAGCGTCTGGTGAAAGTGCGCCAGCAGCAGCGGCTCCGGTAGCAAAACCGCAGGCGGTAGCGAATGCAGTCACCGTTGAAGCGCTGGTTTCTCCGATTACCGGTGACGTAGTTGCGCTGGAGCAGGTTCCTGATGAAGCCTTCGCCAGCAAAGCTGTAGGCGACGGCGTGGCAGTGAAACCAACGGATAAAATCGTGGTTGCTCCGGCTGCGGGCACCATCGTGAAAATCTTCAACACTAACCATGCGTTCTGCCTGGAAACTGTTAAAGGCGCGGAAATCGTGGTCCATATGGGCATCGACACCGTCGCGCTGGAAGGTAAAGGCTTTAAGCGTCTGGTTGAAGAAGGTGCGGAAGTTACTGCAGGCCAACCGATTCTGGAAATGGATCTGGAGTTCCTGAACGCTAACGCACGTTCTATGATAAGCCCGGTTGTGTGCAGCAACAGCGATGATTTCGGCGCTCTGGTCATTAAAGCCGAAGGTCACGTGGTTGCCGGTCAAACACCACTGTATGAGATTAAAGGTAAGTAACTGCTCCTGAGTAAAGTGAGTTAAGTGCCTTAAGCGGCGGGGGATAGTCCTCCGCCGCTTTTTTTTGCAGCAAATGCCCTCATATCTCCTGCTGAACAGCTTTTTTGTGCAACTAATAGTTGTCTCCTGACGTCGCTTATAAGATCATACTCCGTTATACGTTGTTTACGCTTTGAGGAATCCACGATGAGTGAGGCTGAAGCCCGCCCGAGTAACTTTATTCGTCAGATCATCGATGAAGATCTGGCCAGTGGTAAGCACACCACTATCCATACCCGTTTTCCGCCGGAGCCAAATGGCTATCTGCACATTGGCCACGCGAAATCCATTTGTCTGAACTTTGGCATTGCGCAAGATTACCAAGGCCAGTGCAACCTGCGTTTTGATGATACGAACCCGGTTAAAGAAGATATCGAGTACGTTGAGTCGATTAAAAACGACGTTGAATGGTTAGGTTTCCACTGGACTGGCGACATTCGCTACTCTTCGGATTACTTCGATCAGCTTCACGCCTATGCGGTAGAGCTTATTAATAAAGGGCTGGCGTACGTTGACGAACTGTCAGCGGACGAAATCCGCGAATACCGTGGCACGCTGACTCAGCCAGGTAAAAACAGCCCGTACCGCGATCGTAGCGTTGAAGAGAACCTGGCGCTGTTCGAAAAAATGCGTACCGGTGGCTTTGAAGAAGGTAAGGCCTGCCTGCGTGCGAAAATCGATATGGCTTCGCCGTTTATCGTGATGCGCGATCCAGTGCTGTACCGCATTAAGTTCGCCGAACACCATCAGACCGGCAACAAGTGGTGCATCTACCCGATGTACGACTTTACCCACTGCATCAGCGATGCGCTGGAAGGCATTACGCATTCACTTTGTACGCTGGAGTTCCAGGATAACCGTCGTCTGTACGACTGGGTGCTGGACAACATCACCATTCCGGTTCATCCGCGCCAGTACGAATTCTCGCGCCTGAATCTGGAATACACCGTGATGTCCAAGCGCAAGCTGAACCTGCTGGTGACCGACAAGCACGTTGAAGGCTGGGACGATCCGCGTATGCCGACGATCTCTGGTCTGCGTCGTCGCGGTTACACCGCTGCCGCGATCCGTGAGTTCTGCAAACGCATTGGCGTGACCAAACAGGACAACACCATTGAGATCGCTTCTCTGGAATCCTGCATCCGCGAAGATCTGAACGAAAATGCTCCGCGCGCGATGGCGGTTATCGATCCGGTGAAACTGGTTATCGAAAACTACCCGCAGGGCGAAAGCGAGCTGGTCACTATGCCTAACCATCCGAATAAACCGGAAATGGGCAGCCGTGAAGTACCGTTTAGCGGTGAAATTTGGATCGATCGCGCAGACTTCCGCGAAGAAGCGAACAAGCAGTACAAGCGTCTGGTGATGGGCAAAGAAGTGCGTCTGCGTAATGCATACGTGATCAAGGCCGAACGTGTTGAGAAAGATGCAGAAGGGAAGATCACCACCATTTTCTGCACCTACGATGCTGACACCCTGAGCAAAGATCCGGCCGATGGTCGTAAAGTTAAAGGCGTTATTCACTGGGTGAGCGCGTCCCATGCGCTACCGATTGAAATCCGTCTGTACGACCGTCTGTTTAGCGTGCCAAACCCAGGTGCGGCGGAAGACTTCCTGTCCGTTATTAACCCGGAATCGCTGGTCATTAAGCAGGGTTACGGTGAGCCGTCGCTGCAGGCTGCGGTTGCAGGTAAAGCGTTCCAGTTTGAGCGTGAAGGTTACTTCTGCCTGGACAGCCGTTATGCAACGGCTGACAAGCTGGTGTTTAACCGTACCGTTGGTCTGCGTGATACGTGGGCTAAAGCGGGCGAATAAGTCGCAACACATCCTCTCTAAACGCCGCTTCATGCGGCGTTTTTTTTCGCAAAAAAACCGTTTGACAGGCTCCGTTTGCGCAGCGAATTAATTACATGTCTGTAATAATAAATCGGCTGAATGTTTTTACGTTTAAATAACTTACCTCAATGTGAAATGGGCTGAAACCGATTTCATCTCTATGGAAAACAAGCGATTTTTTCATTTTATCAATGCTTTTTTATCTCCCAATGAAAATGTAACAGAAAGCAATGAAATATGTGCGGTTGCTCATACTATTACATACTCGTTACAGAAAGAGATTGATAATTCGCGTCGCGAAAAATAGTCTATTCATTGTAGTCACTGAGGTTTTCTTGGCGCTACTTTTTTAATTTTTGTTTTTTCGCTGTCCGCTTCTATCGGCAGCATTTTTATGTCAAAGAGGATTAACATATGCGTACGTTTAGTGGCAAACGTAGTACGCTGGCGCTGGCTATCGCCGGTATCACAGCAATGTCGGGTTTTGTTGTCGCTCCGCAGGCACACGCCGAAGGATTTATTGATGACTCAACCTTAACCGGCGGCATCTATTACTGGCAGCGTGAGCGTGACCGTAAAGATGTGACCGATCATGACAAATACAAAACCAACCTTTCTCACTCCACCTGGAACGCTAACCTCGACTTCCAGTCCGGTTATGCGGCCGATATGTTTGGTATTGATATCGCAGCATTTACCGCTATTGAAATGAACGAAAGTAGCGAAAGCGGCCATCCAAACGAAATCGCATTCTCTTCCAAAAATAAAGGCTATGACGAGGATTACTCCGGCGATAAGAGCGGGATTAGCCTTTATAAAGCAGCAGCTAAATTTAAATACGGCCCAACCTGGGCGCGTGCCGGTTACATTCAACCAACCGGGCAGACTCTGCTGGCACCGCACTGGAGCTTTATGCCAGGTACCTATCAGGGGGCTGAAGCCGGTGCCAACTTCGACTATGGTGATGCTGGCGCACTAAGCTTCTCCTATATGTGGGCTAACGAATATAAAGCACCGTGGCACACCGAAGTCGATAAATTCTATCAGGCTGATAAAAAGACCAGCGTTGATTACCTGCATTCAATCGGCGCGAAATATGACTTCAAAAATAACCTGTTGCTGGAAGCGGCATTTGGTCAGTCTGAAGGCTACGTCGATCAGTACTTCGCCAAAGCCAGCTACAAATTCGATTTAGGCGGTAACCCGTTTACTACCAGCTATCAATTCTACGGCGCACGTGACAAAGTTGACGATCGCACCGTGAACGATATTTATGACGGCACGGCCTGGCTGCAGGCACTGACCTTCGGTTATAAAGTAGCGGAAGTGGTTGACCTGCGTCTGGAAGGCACATGGGTTAAAGCAGATGGGCAGCAAGGCTACTTCCTGCAGCGTATGACCCCGACCTACGCCTCATCAAACGGTCGCCTGGACGTGTGGTGGGATAACCGTTCTGACTTCAACGCCAACGGCGAAAAGGCAGTCTTCTTCGGCGCAATGTATGACCTGAAGAACTGGAACCTGCCGGGCTGGGCAGTGGGCGCGTCCTACGTTTACGCATGGGATGCCAAACCCGCTACCTGGCAGCTCAACCCGGATGCGTACTACGACAAAAACCGCACTATCGAAGAATCTTCTTACAGCCTGGATGCGGTTTACACCCTGCAGGATGGTCGTGCGAAGGGCACTATGTTTAAACTGCACTTCACCCAGTACGACAACCATTCAGATATTCCGAGCTGGGGTGGTGGTTACGGCAACATCTTCCAGGATGAGCGCGACGTGAAATTCATCGTTATTGCTCCGTTCACTATCTTCTAATGCCAATAGCGGCAGGCCGTGCGCCTGCCGCCTCGTTGAGGAAAGTGCTATGAAAAAACTGATACTCATCGCCGTTATGGCATCAGGGCTGGTGGCTTGTACGCAATCCCCTGCACCGAAAGAAGACAGCCGTCTGAAAGAAGCCTACAGCGCGTGTATTAATACCGCTCAAGGATCGCCGGAAAAAATAGAAGCCTGCCAAAGCGTGTTGAATGTACTGAAGAAAGAAAAACAGCACCAGCAGTTTGCCAATGAAGAAAGCGTACGCGTGCTGGATTATCAGCAGTGTATCCAGGCCACGCGCACGGGTAACGATCAGGCCGTTAATGCTGATTGTGATAAAGTCTGGCAGGAAATCCGCAGCAAGAATGCCGCGCAGTAATTCAAAAAATGAAAAAGACAACGGGCGGAGAATTTTCCGCCCGTTTGCATTTCAGAGCTTATTTTCCACTGGTTGATAACCCCGACTCAGCCGGACAAACAGCATTGCCGTGGCGGCGAGTCCGCAAAGTGCCGCGCACACAATAAAGAAGGGAATGCGCCAACCC
The DNA here is from genome assembly GCF_009495675.1 of Citrobacter sp. S39. NCBI lineage: Bacteria > Pseudomonadati > Pseudomonadota > Gammaproteobacteria > Enterobacterales > Enterobacteriaceae > Citrobacter > Citrobacter sp. S39. The sequence continues at coordinate 4,310,270 of NZ_CP045555.1, read as the reverse complement.
CATTCCGAGATCTGATCGTGTCCCAGAGTGGCGTTCAGACCGTAACCAATCAGCGCCGCCACCACAATGGCGACCTGTTGACTGGCCGACTGCCAACTGGTGTAGAAGCCTTTATTGCCAGGCGTGGCGATTTCCGAAAGATAAACCGAGACGCCGCCTAACTCTACGCCTGCAGAAAATCCCTGTAATAATCGTCCAAGTAATACCAGCACGGGAGCCAGCAGGCCAATACTGTGATAGCCAGGTACCAGGGCTATCAGCAGGGTACCGCAGCCCATAATCGCCAGCGTCACCATCAGGCCTTTACGACGACCAATTCTGTCGATATAAGCACCCAGCACAATGGCGCCAACGGGTCGCATTAAGAAACCCGAACCAAAAACGGCGAAAGTTAACATTAGCCCGGCAAATTCACTCTCCGCGGGAAAGAAGGTCTTTGCAATATAGGTGGCGTAAAACCCGAACAGAAAAAAGTCGAACTGTTCGAGAAAATTACCGCTGGTTACCCGCAGTATTGCGCCGAAAGTTCCGGCGCGCGATGGTTGTTGTGTCATTGGGTTTGCTCCACTGTCTTATCATAATATTTATAGAGGTAAGAGTGTGCGGGTTAGTTGTCTGTGACCCCCGCCTGTTTGCCGCGCCGTTTCTCAATCGCCCACTTGAGTAAGGCTGCGCAGCGGTAAAATCCATGGGCAAATTTTCCGTAAGGAATGGTCAGAAAGAGCGCCATGACCACGCCGAGGTGGATGGCGAGCAAAATAGCCATCCAGGACGAGTCTCTTCCTGCCAGCAGAGCTAAACCGGTCAGACTGGTCAGCAGCAGCAGTAAAATAAAACCGCGATCCATCGGTTTTTGCCGCGCGTCGCCATGTAGCGGTGAGCGCTTGAGATTGAGCCATAGCAAGCCAGCCGGGCCGACAACCAGGCCAATGCCGCCTAATGTGCCCAACATCACCGGCAAGCTGAAGAACGGATAGGGCGCTTCAATACCTGCGAAATAGTGATAGCCCGTCGCCACCACGGTGGCGGCAAAGCAGAGCAGAAAACCGTAGAAAGTGAAGTGATGAAAACGGCGCCGCATCAGAGTGAAGGCATCATCTGCTTCATTACAACCTTTACCGTGCCCACCATCGAGATACTTTAGCGTCAGCGCATCGTGTGAAGCTTCAGCAATTTCGACGGAACGTGGCATACCGGGAGAGATCTCGCGCCAGAAGCGGATAACGCCCGCCATCAGCAGACCTATCGCCAGAATAAATACCGAACCAAACATCCAGGCCAGCAGGTTATGCGGGAAAATTTGGTAGAAATCTCCGGCCAGCGGTGGATGGAGTAACGAGCCTTTTAACCCCATGGCGAGCAGTAAAAACAGGATCAGACCGAAAACCAGCGCCAGCGTCACGGTGACGCCTGCGCGACGATAAAGCGCGCCAAAGGCCGCGGGTTGCGCGTAGTGCTGATAGGTTTCAAGCCGGACTTCCGCCATCGCCTTCGGCACGTTGATGGCAAACTCATGAGGCGGGGCATACTGACAGGCGTGCAGGCAGGCACCGCAGTTATGGCACAAGTTTGCCAGATAATTGATATCCGCTTTACCGAATTCCAGGCGCTGCGTCATGGCCGGGAACACGGCGCAAAATCCTTCACAATAGCGACAGGCGTTGCAGACCTGCATCACGCGTTCAACTTCCGCTTCCGGTTCGGTGATAATTTGCGCTTCGATAATCAGTTTCTCAAGCTGCCTCATGACGAGTCTCCTTACGTGCGGCCAGCGCGGCTTCTTTTCCGGCAATACGGCCGAAGGTTGTGCCGATTGACATGCCCACGCCTGCGGTGTAGCCCTTGCCCAGCACATTGCCCGCCATCATCTCTCCGGCGACGAACAGGTTGCGGCTTGGCTGCCCGGCAAAGTGTACGGCAGCGCGTTCATTCACTTTTAACCCGAGATAGGTGAAGGTGATCCCTGGCCGCAGGGCATAGCCGTAGTAAGGCGGCTGGTCCAGTGGTCGCGCCCAGTGTGTCTTCGCGGGGGTTAACGCTTTTGTCGTGCAGTTATCCAGAATGGTATGGTTGAATTGACCGGGCTGGCAGGCGTTGTTGTACTCCGTCACGGTGTGGGTAAAGTGTTCGCCATTCAGCCCCAACTGATGAGCCAGTTCCGCCAGCGTATTGGCCTGTGCGCCAGGAAAGACCGGAGGCATGAAGTGGCCGATGGCTTTACTGTCGATAATGGAGTAGCCAATCTGCCCGGGCTGTTGGGCGACCAGTCGTCCCCAGATGGCGTAGCGTTTGGGCCAGAAATCTTCGCCTTCATCATAAAAACGCTCAGCGTCACGGTTGACGACTATGCCGAGCGAAACGCAGTCCACGCGGGTACAAATCCCGCCGTCATATAATGGCGCTCTGGCGTCAATGGCTACGCAGTGTGACTGGGAGGGTTCGCCGATGATGTCGGCTCCGGCATCCATCATAAATTTGAGCAGTACGCCCTGGTTAAAGCGCGTGCCGCGAATCAGAAAGTTATCTGCAGGCCATTCGCCGCGCTCGTTCTCTCCCCACGCTTCTCGCAGCCATTCGCGGTTTGACTCAAACCCACCAGCGGCAAGCACGCAGGATTTCGCTGTAATACGCTCTTCGCCTGCCAGCGCCGCCACGAACTCGCCGTTGTGCAGTTCAAGCGCCTGCACCGGGGTGTTATAGCGGATTTGTACGCCTAACTTTTCTGCGCTGCGATAATAGGCATTCACCAGGGCTTTCCCGCCGCCCATAAAAAAGGCGTTGGTTCGCGCCACGTGTAGAGCGCCAGAGAGAGGAGGTTGAAAATTCACGCCGTGTCGGCGCATCCAGTCGCGACACTGTGAAGAGGTGCGGATCACCAGACGTGCCAGGGCTTCGTTGGTATTTCCTTCCGTGACGCGCTGCAGATCTTGCCAATACTCCTCTTCCGGATAGCTTTCCACCAGCACATCCTGCGGCGCATCATGCATACAGCGCAGGTTACGCGTGTGTTGGGAATTTCCCCCACGCCATTCCCGGGGAGCCGCTTCGAGTAGTAAAACGGAAGCGCCTTGCTCCCGGGCGGTAAGGGCAGCGCACAAGGCAGCATTGCCACCGCCAATCACCAGAACATCAACCATCGTATACTCCATTACCATTTAACTAGTTGTTAAATTTGTAATTAAAATGTATACGAACGGCTTGTGCGGGCGCTATGGCGTAGTGCTAAAGAGGGCTTTAGTTATTGTAAAGAATGGCACCTGGCCAGCTTCCTGCTTCCACCAGTTGATGCATCACTTTCGTCAGCACCACGCGGGCTGCGAGGCCCGCCGGGGTGAGCTCATCGTCAGAGAGGCTCACCAGAAAGTTGGGGCGGCTAAGTATCGGATTATGGACGCCGATCACTCTTAGCGTCTCTTTATCGAGATGGGAAATCGCCGCTCCGGGTTGAAGAGTGGCGCCAATGCCACTGCGCACGGCGCGCATCAGCAGCGCCAGACCATCAATTTCTGTAGCGATCTCAATGCGTAGCGCGTGTTCCTGGCAAATCGCTTCCAGCCTGCCGCGCAGACCGTGGCCTGGGCTTGGCATTATCAATGGAATACGTGCCAATTCGGCTGGAGAAATATTGTCATCGGTAATATCAGCCAGTAGGGCATGGGTCCCAATCAAAAACAGCCGTTCTTCGAGAACCGGTCTGGCACTCCAGCGCAGGATCTTTTCTTTTTGAAACACCACAGCCAGATCAATCTGGCGGGTATTAATCATCCGTTCCAGATTACCAGAGAGACTTTCCACCACATGCAGGCGAACATCGCTATAGCTTTCCCGCATGGCGTGAATAAAAGGCATACCGAGAACTGAAGCGGTACTGGGAGCCATGCCGACGCTGACGTGCCCGGAAAGCCGGGATTCACGCGCGGCGAGGATTGCATCGTCTGCGTGACGGAGCGCCAGCTGCGCCTGGGAGTAAAAAGCCAGTCCGGCGCTGGTGGGTGTCACGCCTCGCGAAGTGCGCTGCAGCAGGCGAATAGCGAGTTCGTTTTCCAGACGCGACATTTGCTGGCTGAGTGCCGAAACCCCGATATTGAGATCGAGCGCCGCGCTACCCATGCTGCCGGTTTCTACAATGCGCACAAAATAGCGTAGCTGGCGAAGTTCCATTTCGACTCTCCGGAAGGGGGCAATTGATTTTTACATTAAAGCAACACAGGAGCGGAGGGAAGGGGAAAAGGGCAGGTAACGCCCATAAAAAAAGCCAACCGGATGGTTGGCTTTTCAGAAAGCATTACATTATTTGCCGTCGTGGGCGTGCTCATCTTCGCGGCAATCGCCTTCGGCACAGTGGCCGTAAAGATAGAGGCTATGGTTAGTTAAGCGAATGCCATGTTTAGCCGCAATCTCACGTTGGCGGGCTTCGATGGAATCATCGCTGAACTCGACCACTTTGCCGCAGTCAAGGCAGATGAGGTGATCGTGATGATGCTGCTGAGTCAATTCGAAGACGGATTTACCACCTTCAAAATTATGGCGGGTCACGATACCGGCATCATCAAACTGGTTCAGCACGCGATACACGGTCGCCAGACCAATTTCTTCACCCATATCGATCAGGCGTTTGTATAAGTCTTCCGCACTGACGTGATGGTTATCCGGTTCCTGAAGAACTTCCAGAATTTTTAAACGAGGAAGCGTTACTTTCAGGCCAGCCTTCTTTAATGCGGTATTGTTGTCAGTCATGCGGAATCTGTCCTGTAGCTAAACGATTCACTTCATTAACAGAAGTGACAGAAATTGCACTTGAGATAATGCGATTCATTATAGAACTGCCATGGCTAAATGAAAACTGCAAGTCTCTGGCATATATTGTTAATCAAAACGTGGTATCGCCGACAAACACACTGTGCAACACCCGATTGGCATCCAGCCATTGTACAGGGTCAGACGAAAAAGTTACAAATTTGTAGCAATTATTTTGATTGGTTTTATCTATTGATGCGGCGCAGATGGAAATCTGCGCCACACGAAATCAGGCATTAATGATTTCGTCGAGGTGCAGCTCTTCAGAGATCTGTTTAACCCATTTCTCTACGCGTTCTGCGGTCAGTTCAGGTTGGCGATCTTCATCGATAGCCAGACCGACAAAGTGGTCGTCGTCAGCCAGACCTTTGGACGCTTCAAAGTGATAACCCGCCGTTGGCCAGTGACCAACGATGGTTGCGCCGCGCGGTTCGATGATGTCGCGAATGGTCCCTAACGCATCGCAGAAATATTCTGCGTAATCTTCCTGGTCGCCACAGCCGAACAATGCAACCAGTTTGCCGTTAAAATCAATGTCTTCGAGGGTAGGGAAGAAGTCGTCCCAGTCGCACTGCGCTTCACCGTAGTACCAGGTTGGGATGCCGAGCAGCAGAATGTCATACCCTTCGAGGTCTTCTTTGCTGCTTTTTGCAATGTCATGAACATCGGCAACGTCTTTACCAAGCTGTTTTTGAATCATTTTTGCGATGTTTTCGGTATTACCGGTGTCGCTGCCGAAAAAGATGCCAGTGATTGCCATGAGTAAAATAACCTCTTGAAACTTATTGAAATGGTGGTGGCGCATTGCCCACGGATAAGGGCAATCATAGCAGAACAGTCAGGCATGCGGAAACAGCAAACACGCAGGACTGCACTCTGTGCTACACGATTTATGATTTAGAGCAGAAATTCAGACTATGCCTGACCGCGCAATGCGCTGAGTTGGTTCATCAGCATCTCTTCGATGAGTTCACTGCGACTCATGTTGCGTGCCTCAGCCAGCTCGTTCAGAGCGTCAACGGCATCAGCGTTCAGTTTCAGTTCGACACGCTTAAGCCCGCGAACTTTGTCACGCTTAAGCTGATTACGTTTATTAATACGTAACTGTTCATCACGCGAGAGCGGATTAGTTTTGGGTCGTCCCGGGCGACGCTCCTGCGCGAACAGATCTAATGTCGTACGGTCCGTTTGTTCTTTGGCCATGATCTTGGTGACTTCGGGGAAACAATCAGCCAGGCGTCTGCCCGGATGGATAGCGCGCCATAATACATCAGCAGGGGAGACACGCCAACGCCCGCGCGCGTAATCGCGCGCAGACGCTGAGTTTTTAATCAGTTAGCCTGCTCGCTCAGATAACGACGGATGGCGCGCAGCACCGCCTCCGGTTTTTCGGCATGCACCCAATGCCCGGCGCCTGCTATAACGTGCGCACGAGCTTGTGGGAATTGCGCCAGCAGTTGTTCGCGATACGCTTCGGTAACATACGGTGAGTTGCCGCCTGGGATAAACAGCGCCGGGTGCTCCCACGCAGGAATGGTTTCCCAACCGACGATATGCGGATATTGATCCCACAATACGGGAACGTTAAAGCGCCACTCGCCGTCAACAAAGGATTTCAGCAGAAACTGGATAACACCTTCCTCTTGCAGGTGCTGGCGCATGACGCTTGCCGCCTGCTGGCGTGAGGACGCTTGTGCATCGGTTACGGCATTGATTGCCGCAAAAATCTCATCGTGGCGGCGAACATGGTAGTCAACGGGAGCAATGTCGATGGCGACCAGCCGTTCGACGCGTTCCGGAGCCAGAGCAGTCAGCGCCATGACGGCTTTTCCGCCCATCGAGTGGCCAATAAAGATCGCTTTTTCGATCTGCCGATCGTCCAGCGTATCCAGCAGATCTTGCGCCATGGCCGGATAATTCATCTCAGGTGAACGAGGGGAGAGGCCATGGTTTCGCATATCGACCTGGATGATGTCGTGGTCGGCTACTAGATCGCGTGCCAGGATCCCCAGGTTATCCAGGCTGCCAAACAAGCCATGAACCAGGACGATGGGAGAATTATTGTGCAGGTTTTGCGCAGATTGCGCTCGGATATTCAATTTCATGGCAAAGTTCTTTTTTTCACACTCACGGGTTAGGGTATCATGTTGACCATTCTGCCACATGGCTGCAACAACTACGGTTACTCTGAGTTTTGCTGGCCACCAGGCTTGACGCTATCCGCTGTTGGGATTTGCCTTTACACTACGTGTGTTTACCCCGACAACTTGTATTCAGCTAAACACTGCACTGGATTAAGATGAAAACGATTGAAGTTGATGATGAACTCTATAGCTATATTGCCAGCCACACCAAGCATATTGGCGAGAGCGCATCCGACATTTTACGGCGTATGTTGAAATTTTCCGCCGCATCACAGCCTGTCACTCCGATAGTCAAAGAAGTCCGCGCTGTGCAACCTGTCGTGGAAGCCAAGCCGGTTAACCCCGTAAAAGATAAAGTGCGCGCGATGCGTGAGCTGCTGCTGTCCGACGAATACGCGGAACAGAAGAAAGCAGTAAATCGCTTTATGCTGGTGCTGTCTACACTCTATTCACTGGATCAAAACGCGTTCGCCGAAGCAACGGAATCGTTGCATGGTCGTACGCGTGTTTATTTTGCAGCTGATGAACAGACGCTGCTGAAAAATGGTAATCAAACCAAACCGAAGCACGTGCCAGGCACGCCGTACTGGGTGATCACCAATACCAATACCGGCCGTAAATGCAGCATGGTTGAACACATCATGCAGTCAATGCAATTCCCTGCGGAATTGATTGAAAAGGTTTGCGGAACAATTTAATCCTTGCATTAGAAGGACCAGGCAATGGCAATCCACAATCGTGCAGGTCAACCTGCGCAACAGAGTGATTTGATTAACGTCGCCCAACTGACGGCACAGTACTATGTACTGAAACCAACGGCAGGGAACGCTGAGCACGCTGTTAAGTTCGGTACGTCCGGACATCGCGGCAGTGCAGGTCGTCATAGTTTTAATGAGCCGCATATTCTGGCTATCGCCCAGGCGATTGCTGAAGAACGTGCGAAAAACGGGATTACTGGCCCGTGCTATGTGGGCAAGGATACCCACGCGCTGTCTGAACCGGCTTTTATCTCTGTACTGGAAGTGCTGGCGGCGAACGGTGTTGACGTCATCGTGCAGGAAAATAACGGCTTTACGCCAACCCCTGCTGTATCGAACGCTATCCTGGTCCACAACAAAAAAGGCGGCCCGCTGGCTGACGGCATTGTGATCACGCCGTCCCACAACCCGCCGGAAGATGGCGGCATTAAATACAACCCGCCAAACGGTGGTCCGGCAGACACCAATGTCACCAAAGTGGTGGAAGACAGAGCCAACGCGCTGCTGGCGGCCGGTCTGCAAGGCGTGAAGCGTATGTCGCTGGACGCTGCGCTGGCATCTGGTCATGTGAAAGAGCAGGATCTGGTTCAGCCGTTTGTTGAAGGACTGGCTGACATCGTAGACATGGCGGCGATCCAGAAAGCGGGTCTGACGCTGGGTGTCGATCCGCTGGGCGGTTCCGGTATCGAATACTGGAAGCGTATTGCTAAGCACTACAACCTGAACCTGACTATCGTTAACGATCACGTTGATCAGACTTTCCGCTTTATGCATCTCGACAAAGATGGCGCAATCCGCATGGACTGCTCCTCCGAGTGTGCGATGGCGGGGCTGCTGGCGCTGCGCGACAAGTTCGATCTGGCCTTTGCCAATGACCCAGACTACGACCGTCACGGTATCGTCACCCCGGCAGGGCTGATGAATCCGAACCACTATCTGGCGGTGGCGATCAACTACCTGTTCCAGCATCGTCCGCAGTGGGGCAAAGATGTTGCCGTCGGTAAGACGCTGGTGTCATCGGCGATGATTGACCGTGTAGTGAATGACTTAGGGCGTAAACTGGTTGAAGTGCCGGTGGGCTTTAAATGGTTTGTTGACGGTCTGTTTGACGGCAGTTTTGGCTTTGGTGGGGAAGAGAGCGCGGGGGCATCTTTCCTGCGTTTCGACGGTACACCGTGGTCAACCGACAAAGACGGCATCATCATGTGCCTGCTGGCGGCAGAAATTACCGCAGTGACCGGTAAGAACCCGCAGGAGCACTACAACGAACTGGCTGCTCGCTTTGGCGCACCGAGCTACAACCGCCTGCAGGCAAGCGCGACCTCCGCGCAGAAAGCGGCGCTGTCTAAGCTGTCTCCGGAAATGGTGAGCGCCAGTACGCTGGCGGGCGACCCGATCACCGCGCGTCTGACGGCTGCACCGGGCAACGGCGCTTCTATCGGCGGTCTGAAAGTGATGACTGACAACGGCTGGTTTGCTGCGCGTCCTTCTGGTACGGAAGACGCTTACAAGATCTACTGCGAAAGCTTCCTCGGTGAAGAACATCGCAAGCAGATCGAAAAAGAAGCGGTTGAGATCGTCAGTGAAGTGCTGAAGAACGCGTAAACCGTAGGCCGGATAAGACGCTAGCGTCGCTATTCGGCATGAATAATGAAAAAGCCGGACAGCAAATACGCTGGTCCGGCTTTTTATATTCAACTTAACGTCATGGCATGAACCGATAACCAATCCCGGTTTCGGTCAGAAAATGACGCGGACGTGCCGGGTCCAGTTCCAGTTTCTGGCGCAGGTGTCCCATGTAAATTCGCAGATAGTGGCTGTGTTCGACGGCGTTTGGTCCCCAAACCTGATTGAGCAACTGGCGCTGCGTCAGTACCTTTCCGGCATTATTCAGCAGTACCGCTAGCAGGCGAAACTCAATCGGCGTCAAATGAATCTCTTCATCACCACGATGTACTAGTCGGGCGGCGATATCTACTTTTACGTTGGAAAAATGCACCACCGGCTCGGGAGACGTGCCGCTGGCGTGGCGACGCAATGCCACGCGCAATCGCGCCTGTAGCTCGCCAATACCAAAGGGTTTACTGAGATAGTCATCGGCACCGGCATCCAGGGCGGCAATTTTATCACTTTCTTCGCTGCGGGCTGAAAGCACAATTACCGGTATCGCGCTCCATTGTCGCAGGTCACGAATAAAATCAATGCCGTCACCGTCCGGCAGACCGAGATCGAGAATGATGAGATCGGGTTTTCGCGTGGCGGCTTCCAGTAGACCACGTTGCAGCGTTTCCGCTTCATATACACGCAGACCATCGGCTTCCAGCGCGGTGCGCAGAAAGCGACGGATAGCCTGTTCATCTTCAACAATCAGTACGTTCGTCACATATCCTCATGAAAATCTTCAAGTTCAGGGGGGATTTCCTGGGGCAGTGTAACACGGAAACATGCTCCTCCCTGTGCGCGATTGTGGACGGAAATTGTACCGCCGTGCACGTCCACAATGGCCTGGCAGATTGCCAGCCCCAGCCCAACGCCCGGTACAGATGACTCTTTGTTTCCCCGGGAGAACTTGTCAAAAACTCGTTGCTCCATTCCCAATGGAATGCCAGGGCCATTATCCCAGACGTCCAGTTGCAGATGTTCGCCATCGACGCTGGCATCAATACCGATTTGCGCCGCTGGACCTGCGTATTTAACAGCGTTTTCCAGCAGGTTAATCAGCACCCGTTCAAATAGCGGGCCATCGACGTGGATCAGCGTCAACGGCGCGGGTAGCGACAAATTAATAGGAGCAGAGAGCCCTGGCTCCAGCATCTGCAGGGCACTGCCGACCACCTCTTCCAGCGTTAACCACTCTTTCTTAAGATTAAAGCCGCCAGACTGAATTCGCGCCATATCCAGCAGGTTATTAACCAGTCGGGTCGTATTCAGGACGTGCTGGCGAATTTCGCTGGCCTGACGCGCGTGCGGCGATCCTTCGCTTGCCAGATCCAGCGTTAAGATCTCTGCCTGACCAAACAACACCGTCAGAGGTGTGCGTAAATCGTGGGAAAGGGCGGCGAGCAGGGCATTGCGAATGCTTTCACGCTCGCTGGCAAACCGGGCCTGCTCTTCGCTGGCGGTGAGCGTCAGGCGTTCCAGCGCACTGGCGACCAGTAAAGTGAAAGTTTCCAGCAGGCGTTGCTGTTCGGGGATCATCAACTGGCGTAAATTTCCTGGTTCCACAACCAGCAGCCCATGCGTTTTGTCGGCGCTTTTTAACGGTAAAATTTGATACGGCACACCGGGTAAGGTGTCAGTGCCTGCGCCGGCCGGTTGCCCTTTATCAAAGCTCCACTGGGCAATGGCGTCATCCCACGGCGTCATGCCCTGTTGATGAGTGAGAGGGGCCAGCTTACCGTTCTCACCGGGCAGTAAAACCTGGCTGCGGGCCTGGAACGTTGAGGCAATAAACTGTTCGCTGGTGGCGGCGATATCCTGCTGGCTCCGTCCGACGGCCAGCGCTTTCGACATCTCATATAAATGACGCGTACGCTGTTCACGATAACGCGCTACCCGTGCCTGATAACGCACTCCGGCGGTGAGATTACCGATAACCAGCCCTACCGTTAACATCACGGCAAAGGTAAGCAGGTACTGGACGTCGGAAACGGCCAGCGTACCGCGTGGGGCAATAAAGAAGAGATCGAAGCTGGCAACGTTAATAAAGGTTGCCAGCACTGACGGCCAGCGTCCGTAAAAGAGGGCGATAACCACCACACCCAATAAATAGACCATCACCAGGTTGGCGGCGTCAAAGGCCATCAACCACTGCATGGCAATCAACGTAATGATGGCGCACAGCGCGACGGCAACCACGCAACCCTGAATTTGAACCCGCCACTTATCCTTAAAGGTGCGGCTATCTGCAGTTTGCAGCACAGGGCGCGAAGGTGGTTCGTCGAGCGCAACAATCATCAGGTCGAGATCCGGTGCGCGATGGGCCAGTTTGTCAGCAAAGGAATCACTGCGCCACCAGCGTCGCGTAGTCGGACGTCCGAGGACAATTTTTCCCAGATTATGCTCACGGGCGTAGCGGATTACTGCTTTATCTTCAGCGGGATCGGAAAGGGTGGCGGTTTCTGCACCCAGCTCCTGGGCTAATCGCAGGGCGCTTAAAATTGCGCGGCGCTGTTTTTCGGGCAGTCGGTGCAGCGCTGGCGTTTCGACATACACTGCATGCCATACGCTGCCGAGGCGCGCAGCCAGACGCGCGGCGGCACGCACGAGCTTTTCGCTGCCGGTGTTGTGTCCAATACACAGCAATATGGCGTCGCGGGTATGCCAGACTTTCTCCTCTCCCGGACGTCCACGCCAGGCACGCATCTGATCGTCAACCCGATCGGCCGTGCGGCGCAGGGCCAGCTCACGTAGCGCGATCAAGTTACCTTTGCGAAAGAAATGCTCGATGGCTCTTTCCGCCTGACCGGCGATATAGACCTTGCCTTCGTTCAGGCGCTGGCGCAAATCGTCGGGGGGAAGATCGACCAGCACCACATCGTCAGCAGCATCGAAAAAAGGATCGGGGACGGTTTCGCGAACCTGAATGCCGGTGACGCCGCTGACCACATCATTGAGGCTCTCCAGATGCTGCACGTTGACGGTAGTAAAAACGTCAATACCGGCTTCCAGCAGCTCTTCAATATCTTGCCAGCGTTTAGGGTGGCGTGAGCCTGGCGCATTACTGTGCGCCAGTTCATCCATCAAAATGAGTGCCGGACGGCGGGCCAGCGCCGCGTCGAGATCGAACTCGCTGATATGACGACCATGGCGCGCCTGTCGCTTTAGCGGCAGAATGCTGAGACCGTCCAGCAGCGCGGCGGTCTCTTTGCGTCCGTGGGTTTCCACCACGCCAATCAGCACATCTAATCCCTGCGCCCTTAGCCGCTGGGCCTCTGCCAGCATGGCCCAGGTTTTACCGACGCCTGCACACGCGCCGAAGAAAATTTTCAGTTTTCCCCGGTGCGGAGCGGTGGTCTGCTCCAGCAGGCGATCGGGGTCGGGGCGTAAGGGTTCGTTATGCATGTCCTTTTTCTCAGTGCTTATCCAGCGCTAAATTAAGTTCCACCAGGTTCACCACCGGTTGGCCGATAAAACTGACCAACGGCTTTTGCGTGTATTGTGCAACCAGGCGCGTGACCTCTTCAACGCTGAGGTTGCGAGCCTGCGCCACGCGGGGGATTTGCCAGGCCACCGCATCTGGCGTCAGGTTGTTATCCAGCCCGCTGGAAGAAGCCGTTACCAGCTCTACCGGAACGGCAGGATTTGCCTGCGGGTTAGCGGCACGCAGCGCGGCAATCCGGCTTTGCAGCTGTTTATCCAGTTCCGGGTTGCTGGCTGCCAGATTGCTGCCGCCTGAAGCCATTGGATTATAGGGCATTTCCGCTGTGGCTGAGGGGCGTCCCTGAAAATAACCGGCAGCGGTAAACTGTTGCCCAATGAGCTCGGAGCCGCGAACAATCTGACCTTCGCGGAGAAGCGAACCGTTAGCCTGGTGGGGAAACCACCATTGCCCCAGCGCAGTGGTCAGCAGCGGGTATGCCCCGCCGGTGATAAGCATCAGGAAAATCAATGTTGATAATGCAGGACGTAATCCACTCATCAGAAACCTCACACCAGACCCAGCAGGGTCAGCAGTAAATCAATTGCTTTGATACCGATAAACGGCACAACCAGACCACCCAGGCCATAGATCCACAAATTGCGGCGCAGCATCGCGGAAGCGGATAACGGTTTGTAACTCACGCCTTTCAGCGCCAGTGGGATCAGAAAGACGATAACCAGTGCGTTAAAGATAACCGCGCTGAGGATCGCCGAGTCCGGCGAATGCAGCCCCATCACGTTCAGCGCATTGAGCTGCGGGTAGGTGGCGGCGAACGCGGCCGGGATAATGGCAAAATACTTCGCTACGTCGTTGGCGATACTGAAGGTGGTCAGCGAACCGCGCGTCATCAGCATCTGTTTACCAATGTGCACCACTTCAATCAGTTTGGTGGGGTTCGAGTCGAGGTCCACCATGTTACCCGCTTCTTTCGCTGCCTGGGTTCCGGAGTTCATGGCAACGGCCACATCGGCCTGCGCAAGGGCTGGTGCGTCGTTAGTTCCGTCGCCGGTCATCGCCACCAGACGACCTTCCGCCTGATACTGACGAATCAACGCCAGCTTGGCTTCCGGTGTGGCTTCGGCTAAGAAGTCATCCACTCCGGCTTCCGCGGCGATTGCGGCGGCGGTCAAACGGTTGTCGCCAGTGATCATCACCGTTTTGATCCCCATTTTACGCAGTTGGGCAAAACGCTCTTTAATCCCGCCTTTTACGATATCTTTCAGGGCAATCACGCCAAGTACGTGGGAGCCTTCAGCAACCACCAGCGGCGTAGCGCCAAGGCGTGCGACGTTTTCGACCTTCTGCTCAACGTCGGCGGGGAAGTGGCCGCCGTTGGCCTCGACGTGACGACGAATAGCATCGACCGACCCTTTGCGGATCATACGGTTGTCGATGTTGATCCCGCTCATCCGACTTTGGGCGGTAAACGGTACAAAGGTGGCGTGCAGCGATTGCACGTCGCGTATACGCAGATTAAAGCGCTGTTTAGCCAGAATCACGATGCTGCGGCCTTCCGGCGTTTCATCGGCCAGGGATGAAAGCTGCGCGGCATCGGCCAGCGTTTTTTCGTCCACGCCGTGGGCGGGCAGAAAATCTGAAGCCTGGCGGTTACCCAGCGTAATGGTGCCGGTTTTATCCAGCAGCAGTACATCCACGTCACCCGCCGCTTCTACTGCACGTCCGCTGGTGGCAATGACGTTCGCACCCAACATGCGGCTCATCCCGGCGACGCCAATCGCGGAGAGCAGCCCGCCTATCGTCGTAGGGATTAAACACACCAGCAGCGCAACCAATACCGTGACGCTGACCGCGCTACCGCCCCAGGCGGAAAACGGCCACAGCGTGGCCGTAGCCAGTAGAAAGACGATGGTCAGGGCTATCAACAGGATCGTCAGGGCAATTTCATTGGGCGTTTTACGCCGCTGTGCACCTTCAACCATGGCGATCATCCGGTCGAGGAACGTTTCACCAGGGTTTACGCTGCATTCGATAACCAACCAGTCGGAGAGGATGCGAGTCCCGCCGGTGACGGAGGCGAAATCACCACCGGATTCACGAATCACCGGCGCGGATTCACCGGTAATGGCGCTTTCATCTACCGACGCGCCGCCTTCGATCACCTCGCCGTCACACGGGATAATATCGCCAGCTTCCACCAGCACGATATCGCCTTTACGTAAATCATCGGCAGGGACGTGATCCATTGCCGCGCCGTATTTCGGTTCGCGAAGCTTGCGGGCAAAGGCGGTTTTTTTGACGCCTTTCAGGCTGTTGGCCTGAGCTTTACTGCGTCCTTCCGCCAGCGCTTCAGCAAAGTTGGCGAACAGAACGGTAATCCACAGCCACAGACTTATCGCTCCGGTAAACCAAGGATTACCCGGCATATGGCCTGTTGCCATCGCCACGGTTAACAGGGTCGTTAACAGACTGCCCAACCAGACGATAAACATCACCGGATTACGCCATTGGGTATGTGGGCTTAATTTTTTCACGGCGTCCATCAGCGCCTGTGCGACCAGAGAGGGTTCGAACAGCGCCAGTTGCTTGCGACTCATAGTAATGTGCTCCGCATCACTCAGTGTAATGACAGGTATTCTGCGACCGGGCCAAGCGCCAGGGCAGGAACAAAGGTGAGAGCGCCAACCAGTAACACCGTACCGATCAACAACCCGACAAACAGCGCGCCGTGGGTAGGTAGCGTGCCGGAGCTGGCTGGCTGGATCTTTTTACTGACCAGCGATCCGGCAATCGCCATCACGGGAATGATCACGCCGAAGCGACCGAAGAACATGCATAAGGCCAGCAGGCAGTTCCAGAACGGGCTGTTGGCGCTTAACCCGGCGAAGGCGCTACCGTTGTTGTTCGAGGCGGACGACACGGCATACAGCACTTCGCTAAACCCGTGTGGACCCGGGTTAAGCATGGCGCTGCGGCCAGCTTCGGTCATCATGGCGATCGCTGTGCCGATCAGGACCAGCGCAGGGGTGACCAGAATCGCCAACGCGGTCATTTTCATTTCGCGCACGTCGATTTTCTTACCCAGATACTCTGGTGTGCGGCCAATCATTAACCCGGCGATAAATACCGCCAGCAGCACGAACAGCAGCATGCCGTACAGACCTGAACCCACGCCGCCGAAGACCACTTCACCAATCTGCATTAACCACATCGGCACCATGCCGCCCAGTGCGGTGAAGGAGTCATGCATAGCATCGACAGCGCCGCAAGATGCCGCTGTCGTCACGACGGAAAACAGACTCGTGGCCAGCACGCCAAAGCGGCTCTCTTTGCCTTCCATGTTGATATTGCTGTCTGCACCGAATGCCATCAGGTGCGGGTTGCCCTGAACTTCGGCCCACATCACCACGGCTACGCAGACCACAAATATCAGCGACATGGCCCACAGCAGGGTCCGTCCCTGGCGACGATCGCCCACCACATCACCAAAGGCAAAACACAGCGCGGTAGGAATTAAGAAAATAGCCAGCATCTGTACCAGATTGGTCAATGCGGTAGGGTTTTCAAACGGATGTGATGAGTTAGCGTTAAAGAAACCGCCCCCGTTAGTGCCAAGCATCTTAATCGCTTCCTGTGAGGCGACGGGCCCCATCGGCAGCAGTTGTTTAACCCCTTCAAGTGTGGTGATGGGCTGATAGGGCAACACGTTTTGCAGCACACCTTGCTGAATGAAGAACAGCGCAATGAGCAATGCAATGGGGAGCAAGATCCACAGCGTAATGCGAATCAGATCGACCCAGGCGTTGCCCAAGGTGTTCATACTCTGGCGCGTGAAGGCGCGGGTCAGGGCAAAAATCACCGCAATCCCGGTTGCCGCTGACAGGAAGTTTTGTACGGTCAGCCCGACCATCTGGCTGAAGTAGCTTAAGGTGGTTTCACCAGCATAGGATTGCCAGTTGGTATTAGTGACAAAACTCACCGCGGTGTTAAGCGCCAGATCCCATGAAAGCCCTGGCAGTTGCTGGGGATTTAACGGCAGCAGGTTTTGCGCCATCAGCATCGAAAACAGGACCAGCAGGCCCAGTACATTGAGCGCGAGGATCGCCAACAGATACTGCCGCCAGTTCATCTCCTGCTGTGAGATGCCCAGACCACGCCAGAGCAAATTCTCCACGCCAGTCAGGCCCGGCAGGGACGTATTATTGATCAGTCGAGCTAGCCCAAAGCCCAGCGGTCTGGCGACGACAAACAGCACCAGCAAGAAACTGGCAATGAGTAAAAATCCTTGGGCCGCCATCAGAACGCCTCCACATTAATCAGGGCATACACCAAATAACCTAATAATAAAAAGACCAGCACAATGCCGGTTATCACGCCTGCACTCACAGTGCACCTCCAGTGGCATAAATGTGATAACCAGAGCGTAGATTTTTGCTTGCAAAGATTTCGCAAAAATCAGTGGGTGGCGTGTAAAAAAAGTATAAAAATGGCAAAGACCATTGTTTAACTAATGATTAGTATTAATTTAACTTTTATGTAACTTAATTACAGTTTTTAGCTAAACGGAGCATCAATAGATAAAAATAAGTGGTCGGATGAGTAGCAAAATTACACACAAGGCGGTATTATTTTCATCAGTTAACCAAGTTTATTTTTCCGGTGCGATTCACCGAACAGATATATGGGAGAGGATTATGGACTTTTATAAAGAATATCCAGCACACATTGTTTTCTTGCGCCGTACCTTTGCCGTTGTGGCGGGCGTGCTGGCGCTGCCGGTCATGTTGTTCTGGAAAGACCGCGCCCGTTTTTACAGCTACCTGCACCGCGTCTGGTCTAAAACCAGTGATAAACCGGTGTGGATGGAGCAGGCTGAAAAAGCCACCTGTGATTTCTACTGATAGCTAATAAATCCCCAAAAGCCGCTGATATCAGCGGCTTTTTTGTTCATGATAGCTACACTTATCTCAGGAATGAGAAAGGAGCGATCATGAGCGAGAAAATCCCTGTAGGTATCAGTGCCTGTCTGTTGGGGGAGGCGGTTCGCTATGATGGTGGGCATAAGCGGCTAGCCTTTGCTGTGGAAGAACTGTCGCCGTGGGTCGCGTTCGAACCCGTATGCCCTGAAATGGGTATCGGGTTACCGGTCCCGAGACCTGCGCTGCATCTGGTCAAAGAGGGCGAGGCTGTCTCCCTGCGTTTTAGTGATAAGCGCGAGGGTGATTTGACAGACGTAATGACGGCTTTTAGTCAGCGACAAAGCAATCGTCTGGAGCATTTGTGTGGCTATATTGTCTGTGCAAAATCCCCCAGTTGCGGTATGGAACGGGTGCGGGTCTACGACGCGGAAGGCAAAAACAATCGTAAAGCGGGACGAGGGATCTTTACGTCTGTGCTGATGTCGACGTTACCCTGGCTTCCCGTGGAAGAGGACGGGCGTTTGCACGACCCGCAGATTCGGGAAAATTTTGTTGAGCGCATTTATGCCTTGCACGAGCTCAACGGTATCCGTCAGCAAGGGTTAACGCGCGGCGCACTAATCGATTATCACAGCCGTTACAAGCTATTACTGTTGGCCCATTCCCAGCCGGACTATCGCGAACTCGGGCGTTTTGTCGCGGCGATCGGCGAATGGCAAGATTTGCAGGCTTATTTTGTCGAGTATCGCTTAAGGCTGATGAGTTTGCTGGCGCATCTTCCCTCGCGGCGCAACCATACCAACGTGCTGATGCATGTCCAGGGCTATTTCCGTACGCAATTAAATTCTCGTCAGCGGCAGGAGCTGGCCTCTCTCATTGACGGGTATCGACGTTCGACTCAACCGCTGCTTGCGCCAATAACATTACTCAAACACTATATGGCGGAATATCCGGATGCTTATCTCTCCGGGCAGCGCTATTTCAATCCCTGGCCAGAGGCTCTGCGCTTGCGCTACGGGCGTTAAATTTTTTCTTCAGGAGTGTTATGACCACCCATTTGGTCTGGTTTCGGCGTGATTTACGCCTGCACGACAACCTCGCGCTGGCGGCGGCTTGTCGGGATCGTTCTGCGCAGGTGCTGGCGTTATATATCGCTACCCCCGAGCAGTGGAAGGCCCACGATATTGCTCCGCGCCAGGCGGCATTTACCTGCGCGCAGTTGAATGCGTTACAAACAGCGCTGGCAGAAAAAGGTATCCCTTTACTGTTTTACGAAGTGGCTGATTTTGCGGCCAGCGTGGACACCATCAAAAGTGTCTGCCTGCAGCATGACGTCAGTCGATTATTTTATAACTATCAATATGAAATAAACGAACGCCAGCGTGATGCTGCCGTCGAAAAGTCCTTACCTCAGGTGGTGTGCGAAGGGTTTGACGACAGCGTGATCCTGCCCCCGGGGGCGGTGATGACCGGCAATCATGAGATGTATAAAGTGTTCACGCCGTTTAAAAATGCCTGGCTGAAGCGGATTAAAGACGGTATTCCAGAATGCGTTAGCGCGCCGAAAATGAGGGACAGCGGCGCACTCAGCACGTCGTTAAGCGCAATAACGCTGAGCTATCCGCAGCAATATTTTGATGCGCAGAGGTTTGTGGCAGATGAAAAATTGGCCATCGCGCAATTACGCCATTTTTGCCAGCAGGCTGTGGGAGAATACGAGCAGCAGCGTGATTTTCCCGCGATTGACGGGACCAGTCGATTATCCGCGAGCCTGGCGACAGGAGGACTATCACCGCGCCAGTGCCTGAATCGACTGCTCGCGGAGCAGCCGCAAGCGCTTGAGGGCGGCAGGGGTAGCGTCTGGCTGAACGAGCTTATCTGGCGTGAATTTTATCGTCATCTGATGACTTACCATCCGGCGCTGTGTCGGTATCAACCCTTTATCCGCTGGACCGATCGCGTGCAATGGCAGAATAATCCGACGCATTTGCAGGCCTGGAAAACGGGTAGTACGGGTTACCCTATTGTGGATGCGGCGATGCGTCAGCTCAACGCCACGGGCTGGATGCATAATCGATTACGCATGATTACCGCCAGTTTTTTGGTGAAGGACCTGCTGATTGACTGGCGTAAAGGCGAACAATATTTCATGTCGCAACTGATTGATGGTGACCTCGCGGCCAATAACGGCGGCTGGCAGTGGGCAGCCTCAACTGGAACCGACGCCGCACCGTATTTCCGTATCTTTAACCCCACGACGCAGGGCGAAAAATTCGACCGTGACGGTGAGTTTATCCGCCAGTGGGTACCGGAACTGCGCGACGTACCGGGTAAAGCCATTCATGACCCGTGGTCGTGGGCAGAAAAAGCGCAGGTAACACTAAGTTATCCTCGCCCGATTGTGGATCATAAACAGGCAAGGCTGGCGACGCTGGCGGCATATGAGGCGGCGCGTAAAGGGTAAAGGCGTGGTGGATTTTGCGTAATACCTTCCAACAGAATGAACATGTTGCAGTCGGGTGATTATAGCGCTGAAGCGTGCGCTCAGTACCGTGAATACCCTGCTGCACAAGTTTTCTCTCAGCAGTAAATTTCCGTCATCTGAATGAAAATGACGGAAATTAATGACAACGCCAACGACCTCCACCCCGCATGATGCGGTGTTTAAAACGTTTTTACATCATCCCGAAACTGCACGGGATTTTCTCGACATTCACCTGCCAGCTGAATTGCGGATGCTTTGCGATTTGAATTCGCTGCAACTGGAGTCAGAAAGCTTTATTGAAGCGGATTTACGTTCGCGCTACTCCGACGTGCTCTGGTCTTTGCACACACGCAACGGTGACGGTTATGTCTATGTGGTGATAGAGCATCAAAGTTCAGCCGAGCCACATATGGCTTTTCGTCTGTTGCGTTATGCGCTGGCGGCGATGCAGCGCCATCTGGACGCAGGGCACAAGGAACTGCCGCTGGTGATACCGATGCTGTTTTATCATGGCTGCCGAAGCCCCTATCCGTACTCATTGTGCTGGCTGGATGCCTTTGCCGACCCCGTGGCGGCAAGACAGCTTTATTCCAGCGCATTTCCGTTGGTAGACATAACGGTGGTACCCGATGATGAGATCATGGCTCACAGGCGAATGGCGCTGCTGGAATTAATGCAAAAACATATCCGTCAGCGGGATTTGATGGGGCTGATAGAACAACTGACCACGCTACTACTTACTGGATGCGCTAATGACACGCAACTGCAGGCGATGTTTAATTACATCCTACGGTCCGGCGATGAATCTCGCTTTAATGAGTTTATGCAAGAGATGGCACAACGGATCCCCCAACATAAGGAGAGGCTGATGACTATTGCGGAGCGGTTACGGTTAGATGGATTACAGGAAGGTTTACAACAAGGGCTACAACAAGGCAAAGAAGTAGGAAAGCGAGAAGCTGCATTACGTATAGCGCAAACTATGCTGGAGCAGGGAATAGATCGCGCAATGGTACTACTAGTGACGGGGCTTACTGAAGAGGAACTCGCTGCAAGTTATGCGTAATTACCCGAAAAAACAGGCCCGAATAGTATTACATCATCGGGCCCTTACACTCAGGATTCTACCGCCAGCGGACGGTTTCTGAACTTAAGCGACTGGTACAGCCAAATCAGCAGCACCAGCACCACGCAGGCCAGCGCGCCCCAGGTAATTTCGCTAAAGACATCAATATATGCATTGATGGAGTAGTTGATAGCGCCAGCAGCATCAAACGAGCCTTGCGACGTCTGATCGGCGATAACGCCTGCCAGATAGTTGGCGATGGCGCCGGACAGAAGCATATAAATGCCTGTTAATACGCCAGTCACCCCAGGGATCTCAATACGCGTAATTTGCGACATCGCCACCGGGTCGATAAACAGTTCGGCAAAGCCCATGACCGCCAGCCCCAATACCATCAGCGGCATGGAAGAGTGGCCGTAAGCTGCGGACCAGCGGGCGCTTAAAGTCAGAATGCAGAACCCTGTGCTCATTAAACCGAGGCCAAGGGCGAATTTACCCCAAATACGTACGGTACGATTGCCGCCAACGCTTTCTTTGACTACCCAGGCCAGCACGATACCGCACAGCATAACGGCAAAGGCGTTAACCGACTGGAACATCGCGGTCGGGACGGAATATCCCAAAATATCGCGATTTACGAAGCGGTCAATATACAGGCTAATCGAGCTACCGCCCTGTTGAGCAAAGGCCCAAAACAACAGGCTGAAGAAGGTCAGCGTGACGATAAGCCCCAGCTCTTTGCGTTGTTTCTGTGTCTGCGCCTGGCGGTAGATCTTCGCCAGAACTGCCAGACCAATAACCGTGGCAACGATCAGTGCGTAAACGGACCACTCTTTCCAGAACAGGACGGTAATCAGTAACGGCGCTGCAACCAGCAGAACTAACAGCCAGGCCCAGTTTGGCAGCATATACTTTTTCGCACACAGCACGGCCTTGTTGACGCCAGTGGTATGAGCGAAATGGCGATTACCGCATAAGAAAATCACCAACCCTGCCAGCATGCCAATCGCCGCCAGCGCAAAGCCCATCGCCCAGCTGTATTCTTCCTGCACGTATCCGCAGGCAATCGGTGCGACGATCGAACCGATGTTACCGGCTGCGTAGAGCAGAGAGAATCCACCGTCGCGACGCGGATCTTCAGGTTGATACAACTCGCCCAGCAGGCAACTAATGTTGGATTTAAACAGACCGTAGCCGCAGACAATGATCGCCAGTGACAGATAGAGGAACGCCGGGGCCATTTCGCTGGCGCCCAATACCAGATGTCCCACCGCCATTAAAAATGCGCCGATCATCACCGCCATTCGATTGCCGAGCACTTTATCTGCCAGGTATCCCCCGAGAATGGGGGTGACGTAGACCAGCGAACAGTAGGCGCTGAACAGTTCATATGCGTGATTATCGTCGTACTTGAGCTGGTTAGTGAGATACAGGATCAGCAGCGCACGCATGCCGTAAAAACTGAAATATTCCCAGATTTGTAGCGCGACGACGTAATAAATCGCCCGTGGTTGAGATGCTTGTTTATTCATTATTTTCTCGAAGTAAATGCCTCGCGACAGGCTGAGCGTACTGTGCGAGTGTGTTTCCTTAAAGTTGTAACTTAGATACAGATCTGATTATTTTTGCAATATGCTGTCTGATTGCATAAATATACATGAATTGGATCGCGTAGTGGTAAGCAAATCATGTTCAAAGCGGGTGTGATTGTTTCTTGATGTGTCAGTGAAATGGCTATCGACGAACGCAGGCGAGGACGCTATTTTAACCTAAGCTGTGTTGCTGATTAGGCAGGCAGAATTAATGACTACGAGGACGATGATGAAAAACACCGAACTGGAACAACTGATCAACGACAAACTGAACAGCGCCGCCATTAGCGACTATGCGCCGAATGGTTTGCAGGTTGAGGGCAAAGAGACGGTGCATAAAATCGTGACCGGCGTGACCGCAAGTCAGGCGCTGCTGGATGAGGCGGTGCGCCTGCAGGCCGATGCGGTTATCGTTCATCACGGTTATTTCTGGAAAGGCGAATCTCCGGTAATTCGCGGCATGAAGCGCCATCGTCTGAAAACGCTGTTGGAAAACGATATCAACCTGTATGGCTGGCACCTGCCGCTGGATGCTCACCCGGAACTGGGGAATAACGCGCAGTTGGCCGCGCTGTTGGGGATTACCGTGATGGGTGAGATCGAACCGCTGGTGCCATGGGGAGAGCTCTCCATGCCGGTTCCGGGACTGGAGTTGGCATCGTGGATTGAAGCGCGTTTAGGCCGTAAACCGTTATGGTGTGGTGATACCGGTCCGGAAAAAGTTCAGCGCGTCGCCTGGTGTACGGGGGGCGGTCAAAGTTTTATTGATAGCGCAGCCCGGTTTGGCGTCGACGCTTTTATCACTGGTGAAGTTTCAGAGCAAACCATTCACTCAGCCCGCGAGCAGGGGCTGCATTTTTATGCTGCCGGTCACCATGCGACCGAACGCGGCGGCATTCGCGCATTAAGCGATTGGCTTAATGAAAATACCGATCTGGACGTGACTTTTATCGATATTCCTAATCCAGCGTAATAAAGAGGGACGAAAGTGCAGCGAGCGCGTTGTTATCTGTTAGGTGAAACGGCAGTGGTTCTTGAACTGGAACCGCCCATTACGCTGGCGACTCAGAAACGCATCTGGCGTCTGGCCCAGCGTCTGGTTGATGCCCCGAATGTACTGGAAGCTATTCCAGGCATGAACAATATCACGGTGACCTTGCGCGACCCGCAAACGCTGGCGCTGGATGCGATTGAGCGCCTGCAACGCTGGTGGGAAGAGAGTGAAGCACTGGAGCCGGATTCGCGCTTTATTGAAATTCCCGTTACCTATGGCGGTGAGGCCGGCCCCGATCTGGCAGAGGTCGCCCGGCACAGCGGATTAAGTGAAAAGCAGGTTGTGGAACTTCATGCGTCGGTTGATTACGTGGTGTGGTTTATCGGTTTTCAGCCGGGATTCCCCTATCTCGGGAGCTTACCTGAACAACTGCATACTCCCAGACGTGCGGAACCGCGTTTGCTTGTTCCGGCAGGTTCTGTCGGTATCGGTGGATCTCAAACGGGGATCTACCCGCTTTCCACGCCTGGCGGGTGGCAATTGATTGGGCGTACCTCCGTTTCGTTATTTGATCCAAAACGGGAGGAGCCGATTCTGTTACGGGCTGGCGATACCGTGCGTTTTGTCCCGCAGAAGGAGGGGATATGTTAAACATCATCCGCGCTGGTATGTACACCTCAGTACAGGACGGGGGACGTCATAGTTTTCGTCAATCCGGAATCAGTCACTGTGGGGCGCTGGATAAACCGGCGCTGAACGTGGCTAACCTGCTGGTGGGTAATGATGCGAATGCCGCAGCGCTGGAAATCACGCTGGGGCAACTGGTGGTGGAGTTTGAAGCCGATGGCTGGTTTGCCCTGACCGGTGCCGGATGCGAAGCACAGCTGGATCGTACGCCCGTGTGGAGCGGATGGCGGTTACCGGTAAAAGCCGGGCAGCGCCTGACGCTAAAACGTCCGCTTCATGGCATGCGCAGTTATCTGGCGGTAGCGGGCGGTATTGATGTTCCCGAAGTGATGGGCTCGCGTAGTACCGATCTGAAAGTGGGCATTGGTGGGTTTGAAGGGCGTCTACTGCGTGATGGCGATCGACTGGCGATTGGCGTATCTACCCGGCAATTCAGCGAGCCGCAAGGTGTTAAGCAACTGATGTGGGGTAATCTCATTCGCGCGCTGCCCGGACCTGAATATCAGGAGTTTGATGAGGTATCGCAGGCTTCGTTCTGGCGCTCACCGTGGCAACTTAGCCCACAAAGTAACCGTATGGGGTATCGTCTTCAGGGGCAGCCGCTGACGCGCACGACCGATCGCGAGCTGCTATCACATGGCTTGCTCCCCGGCGTGGTGCAGGTTCCACATAATGGTCAGCCAATTGTGCTGATGAACGATGCGCAGACGACGGGCGGCTATCCGCGCATCGCCTGTATTATTGAGGCAGATATGTATCATCTGGCGCAGATCCCGCTCGGTCAACCGATTCATTTTGTGCAGTGTTCGCTGGAGGAAGCGCTGAAGGCGCGGTACGACCAGCAGCGTTACCTGGAACAGTTAGCATGGCGACTTAACAATGAAAATTGATCTCAATGCAGACCTCGGTGAGGGATGTGCGAACGATGCAGCGTTGCTGCAATTGGTGTCATCGGCCAACATCGCCTGTGGGTTTCACGCAGGCGATGCGCAAACCATGCTCTCAAGCGTGCGCGAAGCGCTAAAAAATGGCGTAGCGATAGGTGCGCACCCCAGCTTTCCGGATCGGGAAAATTTTGGCCGTAGTGCCATGACCCTGCCTGCGCAAACGGTGTATGCGCAGA
Source organism: Citrobacter sp. S39 (assembly GCF_009495675.1). Lineage (NCBI taxonomy): Bacteria > Pseudomonadati > Pseudomonadota > Gammaproteobacteria > Enterobacterales > Enterobacteriaceae > Citrobacter > Citrobacter sp. S39. Next base: position 4,284,604 of record NZ_CP045555.1, on the reverse strand, counting down.
CGCTGTATCAAATTGGCGCGCTAGCTGCCATCACGCGGGCGGAGGGCGGTGTGATGCATCATGTCAAACCGCATGGCATGCTCTATAACCAGGCAGCGAAAGATCCTCAACTGGCTGATGCGATTGCGAAAGCGGTTCATGCCTGCGATCCGTCGCTGGTTTTAGTGGGACTGGCGGGAAGCGAACTGATTCGTGCTGGAGAACACTATGGCCTGGTAACGCGTCAGGAGGTGTTTGCCGATCGGGGTTATCAGGCCGATGGCAGCCTGGTGCTGCGTAGTCAGCCGGGCGCACTGATTGAGGATGAAGAGCAGGCGCTGGCGCAAACGTTAGAAATGGTGCAATCCGGCAGAGTAAAAAGCCAAAGTGGGACATGGGCGAGCGTTACTGCCCAGACGGTATGCATTCATGGGGATGGCGAGCACGCACTCGCTTTTGCCCGCCGCTTGCGTAGCGCCTTTGAAGCATGCAATATTCAAATTAGCGCATAAATTTATTCATACAAAACAATAATATATTACACAACAACATAAGGGATTTAATTATGGGAGAGGCTATTTCTCTCTGGCCATTGACGGGGATCGCCGTCATTGTGGTCGGATTTCTTTTACGTTTTAACCCGGTATTGGTGGTCATTATTGCCGGGATCGTCACGGGACTGGCGGCGCATATGCCTATCGCCACTATTCTCGAGAAACTGGGTGAAGGTTTTCTTAACACCCGCAACCTGCCGTTTATCCTGCTGATCCCACTGGCGGTAATCGGTCTGCTGGAGCGTCACGGTCTGAAAGAACGTGCACAGACGTGGATCGCAAAAATCCGCAGCGCCACCAGTGGCCGCCTGCTGATTGTCTATCTGTTCATTCGCGAAGCGACCGCTGCATTAGGACTCACCAGTCTGGGGGGGCATCCGCAAATGGTGCGTCCGCTGCTGGCGCCGATGGCGGAAGGGGCCGCTGAGAAAAATCACGGCGAGATACCTGGGGCGGTACGCTATCGACTGCGCGCAATGTCAGCGGCGACCGATAACGTCGGGCTGTTTTTCGGTGAAGATATCTTTGTTGCTTTCGGCGCTATCATCTTCATGCATAACTTTATGCTGGAGTCTGGTGGGATCCAGACCGAACCGCTGCATATCGCCCTGTGGGGGATCCCAACGGCAATTTGTGCTTTCCTGATCCACGGCACACGTTTGTGGCGTCTGGATAGCTATTTGCAACGTGAGGTGGCGAAAGCGAATGCCGCAGCGAAAGGGGAAGCGCAATGAATTTTCAACAAAGCTATCTCTACTGGCTGGCGGGCGCGGTATTACTGATTGTGGCCGTCATGTCCTGGCAGGATAAAGCGAACCCGCGTCGTTTCACCACTGGCCTGTTTTGGGGCATATACGGCGTACTGTTTCTGCTTGGCGACTGGACATTCTCGCTGTTTGGCGACAAGCGCGCGGTGCATATTGCCGTCGGTATTGCGGTGGTCGTCCTGGCGCTGATCGCCGGTTTTGGCGGCGTGAAGCTGGGAAGTTACCATCAACGGACGCAGCAACAACGCGAAGAGAGCGCCAGTCGCCTGGGCAACCGCCTTTTTTTCCCGGCGCTGGCGATCCCGGTAGTAACGGTTATTGGCGTGCTGATGTTCAACCATATTCCGGGCTTACAGGATGCGCTGTTTGGGCCGGGTAATCACGCCACGCTGGTGACGCTTTTTTCCATGACCGCAGGTTCGTTGATTGGCCTGGCGATGGCAATAAAAATGACCCATGAGCGGGTGCATCAACCGATCCAGGAGGCGCGCCGTCTGCTGGACTCCATCGGCTGGGCGTTCATCCTGCCACAGATTCTGGCCACGCTCGGGCTGTTGTTTACGGCAGCGGGCGTAGGCAACGGCATTTCATATCTGACGCAGGAATATCTGGCGGTAGACAGTCGCTTTATCGCAGTGGCGGTGTACACCATCGGCATGGCATTGCTGACTATGGTCATGGGCAATGCGTTTGCTGCTTTTCCGATCGTGACCGCTGGGATTGGTATTCCGATTCTTGTACTGCAACATGGCGGTAATCCGGCGGTAATGGCGGCGATTGGTATGTTCTCCGGTTATTGCGGGACACTGATGACGCCGATGGCGGCGAACTTTAACATTGTCCCTGCTGCGCTGCTGGAACTACCGGACAAAAATGCGGTGATTAAAGCGCAGGTGCCAACCGGTATACTGCTGCTGCTGGTCAACGTGTTCCTGATGTATTTCCTGATGTTCTTGTAAGGTGACAGGATGAAAACAGTACTCATCACGGGATTTGAACCCTTTGGCGGCGAGTCAGTTAACCCTTCCTGGGAAGTGGTCTCGGGACTCGATAATGTTATCATCGGTGGATGCCGCGTCGTTGCCCGCCAACTGCCGTGCGTCTTTGGCGAGTCTCTTGCCGTACTCAATGGCGCGATTGATGCGCTGTCGCCATCGCTGGTTCTGGCGGTGGGGCAGGCGGGTGGCCGCACGGATATCACCGTGGAACGCGTGGCGATTAACGTTGACGATGCGCGTATTGCGGATAATCAGGGGCAACAGCCGGTAGATGTGCCGGTTGTAGCCGATGGTCCAGCGGCATGGTTTAGCACGCTGCCGATCAAAGCGATGGTTATGGCTATGCGCAACGCGGGAATTCCGGCTTCGGTTTCCCAGACCGCTGGCACTTTCGTGTGTAACCACGTGATGTATGGCCTGCTGCATAAACTACGCGACGCACCGGCGGTGAAGGGCGGCTTTATTCACATCCCTTATTTGCCGCAACAGGCCGCACAGCATCCCGGGGCGCCAAGTATGGCGGCTGAAACAGTACGCCGGGCGCTGGAGGTCGCAATTGCCACCGCCTTGCAGGTGGAAAGCGATATCGCAGTCACGGGCGGCGCAACACATTAACAAAGGACAGTATTATGCCTGAAGGCCCGGAGATCCGCCGCGCGGCGGATAACCTGGAGGCGGCTGTCAAAGGCAAACCCCTGACGGAAGTCTGGTTTGCCTTTGAGCAGTTAAAACCGTATGAATCTCAACTAATTGGGCAGAGTGTTACCCAGCTTGAAACGCGAGGGAAAGCGCTGCTGACCCATTTTTCTAATGGCCTGACGCTGTACAGTCACAATCAGCTCTATGGCGTGTGGCGCGTGGTGGATACGGGCAACATCCCGCAGACCTCGCGGGTACTCCGTGTCAGATTGCAAACGCAAGACAAAACTATCCTGCTGTATAGCGCGTCTGATATCGAAATGCTGACGCCAGAACAGCTCGCCACCCATCCGTTCCTGCAACGGGTAGGACCGGATGTACTGGATTTACGTTTAACGCCCGATGACGTTAAAGCGCGTCTGTTATCTCCGCGTTTTTGCAATCGCCAGTTTTCTGGTCTGCTACTGGACCAGGCTTTTCTGGCGGGATTAGGTAACTACTTGCGGGTAGAGATCCTTTGGCAGGTAGGGTTGACCGGGCAGCATAAAGCGTCGCAGCTTGCCGATGAAGAGTTGGATGCACTGGCGCATGCGCTGCTTGATATTCCACGTCTGTCTTATAACACCCGTGGGCTGGTGGATGAGAACAAACATCACGGTGCGTTGTTTCGCTTCAAGGTCTTTCATCGGGACGGCGAAGCCTGTGAGCGTTGTGGCGGGACTATCGAGAAAACGATGCTCTCTTCGCGACCTTTTTACTGGTGTCCGGGATGTCAGCACTAAGCGGGCCGTTTTGGCGCGTGCACCGAAATAAACCGCGCGACTGCGGGGCCAGTTAACAAAATGCTGAACAGTCGCAGGGTTTGCATCGCCATGATGAGCGCCATATCAGCGTGGCTTCCTGCGGCGATCACCGCAACAGAATCCACTCCTCCAGGACTGGTTGCCAGATAGGCAGTGAGAAAATCTATCTGCATGTAATGCGCCAGTCCCCAGGCCATAGCGGCGCAGATCGCCATCAGTGAAAAAATGGACAACAGGATCTGCGGCAAAGGGCGCAGCGCCATTAAAAATATCTGCTTGTCAAAGCCCAGGCCGATTTGCCAGCCGATGGCCATATAGGCTATCGCCAGTAGCCATTCCGGCAGTTCAATCACCATCACTCCGCTTGCATTCAGCAAGGCACCCACCAGCATCGGCAATAGCATGACGCCAGAGGGAATACGCAGTAAGCGTCCAGCCGTGCCGGCAACGGCGGCCAGCATCAGAGTGCTGAAAAGATTGCCGCTTAGCGGCGGAAACCAGATGATTTGTTCACTGACCGCCAGCGCCTGGTCGCCCATCACCAGCCGGGTGACCATCGCTGCCGCGCCGACCACCAACAGTACACGCAGATACTGCATAAACGCCACCAGTCGGATGTCGGCACCATAATCCTGCGCCATTGCAACCATTGCCGCTGCGCCGCCTGGTGACGAGCCCCATGCGCCGGTGTTCCCCGGTAGCGTACTGTAGCGAACCAGCAGCCAGCCGATTATCGCGCTGCTGATAAGGGTTGCCAGCAGGATAACAATCACCATCGGCCAGTGGACTGCAAGGGTTGTGAAGATTGAACCGGTCAGATTTTGGGCAATCATGCAGCCGAGAATCGCCTGCGCGCCAAGAAATGTGCAGCGGGGAGGATGCAGAGAGATGCCGCGCAGACTGAAGATGATGCCGACGATCATCGAACCGAGCAGCAAGGGTCCTGGAAGATGAATAAGCAGAAAGAGCAGGGAAAGCAGGAGCGATAGCACAAACAACAGGCTCCACTGCAAAACAGGCATCCCATGCTCCTGAGTAAAATGTGAGAAATCTCAGTAAATCATAGAGAAAGCACGATAAGAATAAAATAATGTGGATCAAATAAAAACAGGCCGGATACAGGCATTACCGCCTTGTCCGGCCTGGGAGCGTTTATAACTGCAAGCCGGACAGACGCTGGCGCCATCCGGCAGACAATTAACGCTTAATATCAGATTTAAAATCGCGCTTGTCGTAGCCGGTGTACAGCTGACGCGGACGGGCGATTTTCATGCCGTCGGTGTGCATTTCGTTCCAGTGTGCAATCCAGCCAACGGTACGCGCCATGGCGAAGATAACGGTGAACATGGAGGACGGAATACCCATCGCTTTCAGGATTATGCCGGAGTAGAAGTCTACGTTCGGGTAGAGTTTCTTCTCGATGAAGTATGGGTCGTTGAGCGCAATGTGCTCAAGTTCCATCGCCACTTCCAGCAGATCATCTTTGGTGCCCAGTTCTTTCAGCACTTCGTGGCAGGTTTCACGCATGACGGTAGCGCGCGGGTCATAGTTTTTATAAACACGGTGACCAAAGCCCATCAGGCGGAAGGAATCATTCTTGTCTTTCGCGCGGCGAACAAATTCCGGAATGTGTTTAACAGAGCTGATTTCTTCCAGCATTTTCAGCGCAGCTTCGTTTGCGCCGCCGTGTGCCGGTCCCCACAGGGAAGCGATACCAGCCGCGATGCAGGCAAACGGGTTAGCGCCAGAAGAGCCCGCGGTACGTACGGTAGAGGTTGAGGCGTTCTGTTCGTGGTCAGCGTGCAGGATTAAGATACGATCCATTGCGCGTTCCAGAATCGGATTCACTTCGTATTTTTCGCACGGCGTAGAGAACATCATGTTCAGGAAGTTACCGGCGTAGGAGAGATCGTTACGCGGGTACACGAACGGCTGCCCGATGGAATACTTATAGCACATCGCTGCCATGGTTGGCATTTTGGACAGCAGGCGGAAGGCGGCGATTTCACGGTGACGCGCGTTGTTTACATCCAGCGAGTCGTGATAAAACGCTGCCAGCGCTCCGGTGACACCGCACATAACGGCCATCGGGTGAGAGTCGCGGCGGAAACCGTGGAACAGACGCGTGATCTGCTCGTGGATCATGGTATGGCGAGTGACTGTGGTTTTGAACTCGTCGTACTCTTCCTGCGTCGGTTTTTCGCCGTACAGCAGGATATAACACACTTCCAGATAGTTGGACTCGGTCGCCAACTGGTCAATCGGGAAGCCGCGATGCAGCAAAACACCTTCGTCACCGTCGATGAAAGTAATTTTGGATTCGCAGGATGCGGTAGAGGTAAAACCTGGGTCAAAAGTAAACATCCCTTTTGAGCCAAGGCTACGAATATCAATAACGTCCTGACCGAGCGTACCTTTCAGCACATCCAGTTCAATAGCAGCATCACCATTTAGAGTGATTTTTGCTTTAGTATCAGCCATTTACGGTCTCCTTAGCGCCTTATTGCTTAAGACTGCCGGAACTCAAATTTGCCTTCGTGCATCAATAAACCGTTACCAGTTTGTTATTTGGCTCGCCGCTCTGCGAAAGAGGGGATGACCTGGGTACAGAGCTATGGGCGCTTGCAGGTAAAACGGTCTTTTTATGGCGAATAAACTGCAAATCAAGAACTTAGCAATCCGAATTATTTAACCTGTCTATCACTAATAACTGTCCTGAAGGTATTGGTCAATACTTCCACACTGTTACATAACTAAATCTCCGGTGAAAGAGTGACCCCATAACTTTTACGCATTATATGCTTTTTCTGGTGTCGTTTGTAACAACTTTGTTTAATGATTGTCAAATCAGATGATTAAAAATTAAAATAATGTTGTTATCGTGACCTATGTCACTGTTCGGGATAAAACCCGACAAACTATATGTAGGTTAATTGTAATGATTTTGTGAACGTCCTATACTGCCGCCAGGTCTCCGGAATACCCTGCAATCCCGAGCCAACCAGCGTTGTAACGTGTCGTTTTAGCATCTGGAAGCAGTGTTTTATATGACGCGTAGTTATAGTAAGGACGCTGTCTGACCCGCACGCAGACCGGAGGAAGGAAATCCCGTCGTCTTTCAGGCTACAGGTGTCTTCATCTTCTGTACCCGAAGTCTAAAGGGAATAATAAGAACAGCATGTGGGCGTTATTCATGATAAGAAATGTGAAAAAACAAAGACCTGTCAATCTGGATCTGCAAACGATCCGGTTCCCAATCACGGCGATAGCGTCCATTCTCCATCGCGTATCCGGAGTGATCACCTTCGTGGCGGTCGGGATTCTGTTGTGGTTATTGGGTACCAGCCTTTCCTCCCCTGAAGGTTTCCTCACCGCGTCATCCATTATGAATAACTTTTTTGTGGAGTTAATTCTGTGGGGGATCCTGATTGCGCTGGCATATCACGCCGTAATGGGCATTCGCCATCTGTTGATGGATTTTGGCTATATCGAAGAAACCCTCGAAGCAGGGACACGCTCCGCCAAAATTTGTTTCGTTATCATTGTCGTGCTTTCACTTCTCGCAGGAGTCCTCGTATGGTAAGCAACGCCTCCGCATTAGGACGCAACGGCGTACATGACTTCATTCTGGTCCGTGCTACCGCTATCGTTCTGACGTTATACATCATCTTTATGGTCGGTTTCTTCGCCACCAGCGGCGAGCTGACGTATGAAGTCTGGACCGGTTTCTTCTCATCGGCATTCACCAAAGTCTTTACCCTGCTGGCACTTTTCTCCATCTTGATTCATGCCTGGATCGGCATGTGGCAGGTGTTGACCGACTACGTTAAACCTCTGGCTGTGCGCCTGATTCTGCAACTGGCTATCGTTGTTGCGCTGGTGGTTTACGTCATTTATGGATTTGTTGTGGTGTGGGGTGTGTAATGAAACTGCCAGTCAGAGAATTTGATGCTGTTGTGATTGGTGCCGGCGGCGCAGGTATGCGCGCGGCGCTGCAAATTTCCCAGAGCGGGCAGACTTGTGCGCTGCTCTCTAAAGTGTTCCCAACCCGTTCCCATACCGTATCCGCGCAGGGTGGCATCACCGTTGCGCTCGGTAATACCCATGAAGATAACTGGGAATGGCACATGTACGACACCGTTAAAGGGTCGGACTACATTGGTGACCAGGACGCTATTGAATATATGTGTAAAACCGGTCCGGAAGCAATTCTGGAGCTGGACCACATGGGGCTGCCGTTCTCTCGCCTCGACAATGGCACAATTTATCAACGTCCGTTTGGCGGCCAGTCGAAGAACTTCGGCGGTGAGCAAGCGGCACGTACTGCGGCAGCGGCAGACCGTACCGGTCATGCGCTGTTGCACACGCTGTATCAGCAGAACCTGAAAAACCATACCACCATCTTCTCAGAATGGTATGCGCTGGATCTGGTAAAAAATGCCGATGGCGCGATTGTCGGTTGTACCGCGCTGTGTATTGAAACCGGTGAGGTAGTTTACTTCAAAGCCCGTGCGACCGTGCTGGCGACCGGCGGTGCTGGCCGTATTTATCAGTCCACCACCAATGCCCACATCAATACTGGTGACGGTGTTGGTATGGCTATCCGCGCTGGCGTGCCGGTGCAGGATATGGAAATGTGGCAGTTCCACCCAACCGGCATCGCCGGTGCGGGCGTTCTGGTAACAGAAGGCTGCCGTGGTGAAGGTGGTTATCTGTTGAACAAACACGGCGAGCGCTTCATGGAGCGTTATGCCCCGAATGCGAAAGACCTGGCGGGTCGTGACGTGGTGGCGCGTTCCATCATGATCGAAATCCGTGAAGGTCGCGGCTGTGACGGCCCGTGGGGTCCGCACGCTAAGCTGAAACTCGACCACCTGGGTAAAGAAGTGCTGGAATCCCGTCTGCCGGGTATTCTCGAACTGTCCCGTACCTTTGCTCACGTTGACCCGGTTAAAGAGCCGATTCCGGTTATCCCAACCTGCCACTATATGATGGGCGGTATTCCGACCAAAGTAACTGGCCAGGCGCTGACCGTGAATGAGCAGGGCGAAGATGTGGTGATCCCTGGGCTGTTTGCCGTTGGTGAAATCGCCTGCGTATCGGTTCACGGCGCCAACCGTCTGGGCGGCAACTCGCTGCTGGACCTGGTGGTATTTGGTCGTGCGGTGGGCCTGCATCTGCAGGAATCTATTGCTGAGCAGGGTGACCTGCTGGATGCGACCGAAGATGAAATCGATGCTTCTCTGGCACGACTGAACCGCTGGAACGGTAACCGTAACGGTGAAGACCCGGTGGCGATTCGCAAAGCGCTGCAAGAATGTATGCAGCATAACTTCTCGGTATTCCGCGAAGGCGATGCGATGGCGAAAGGTCTGGAAGAGCTGAAAGCGATTCGCGAACGCCTGAAAAATGCCCGTCTGGACGATACCTCCAGCGAGTTCAACACCCAGCGCGTTGAGTGTCTGGAGTTGGATAACCTGATGGAGACCGCGTACGCCACTGCAGTATCTGCAAACTTCCGTACCGAAAGCCGTGGCGCGCATAGCCGCTTCGACTTCCCGGAACGTGATGATGAAAACTGGCTGTGCCATTCCCTGTACCTGCCAGAGTCGGAATCCATGACGCGACGTCAAGTCAATATGGAACCGAAGCTGCGCCCGGCATTCCCGCCGAAGATTCGTACTTATTAATGCGGAGACAGGACAATGAAACTCGAGTTTTCAGTTTATCGCTATAACCCGGATGTTGACGACGCTCCGCGTATGCAGGATTACACCCTGGAGGCGGAAGAAGGGCGCGACATGATGCTGCTGGATGCATTGATGCAGCTGAAAGAAAAAGATCCGTCTCTGTCGTTCCGCCGCTCCTGCCGTGAAGGGGTCTGCGGCTCCGACGGTCTGAATATGAACGGCAAAAATGGACTGGCCTGTATCACACCTATTTCTGCGCTGAATCAGCCGGGCAAGAAAATTGTCATTCGCCCGCTGCCGGGTTTACCGGTTGTGCGCGATTTGGTGGTAGACATGGGGCAATTCTACGCACAGTATGAGAAGATTAAGCCTTACTTGTTGAATAATGGGAAAAATCCGCCGGCTCGTGAGCATTTACAAATGCCTGAGCAGCGTGAGAAGCTCGATGGGCTGTATGAATGTATTTTGTGTGCATGCTGCTCAACGTCCTGCCCATCATTCTGGTGGAATCCGGACAAGTTTATTGGCCCGGCAGGCCTGCTGGCCGCGTATCGCTTCTTAATTGATAGCCGCGATACCGAGACCGACAGCCGCCTGGAAGGTTTAAGTGACGCTTTCAGCGTATTCCGCTGCCATAGCATCATGAACTGCGTCAGCGTATGTCCTAAAGGACTGAACCCGACGCGCGCCATCGGCCATATTAAGTCGATGCTGCTTAAACGTAGCGCATAAATTGTAGTGGTTGCCCGATGGCGACGTAAACGTCTTATCCGGCCTATAAGGGACATACCCGTAGGCCTGATAAGCTACGCGCCATCAGGCAATATAAGTGCAGGAAACCTCTAAAAACTGCCTCTTATCTCTGACAGTTTTTAAAGGTTCCTTCGCGAGCCAAACAAAAAGAGCTCGCAAGTGAACCCCGGCACGCACATCGGTGTGCGTGGTAGTATCCACGGCGAAGTAAGCATACAAATGCTTAAGGGATCACGATGCAGAACAGCGCTTTGAAAGCCTGGTTGGACTCTTCTTACCTCTCTGGTTCTAACCAGAGCTGGATAGAACAGCTCTATGAAGACTTCTTAACCGACCCTGACTCGGTAGATGCTAACTGGCGTTCGACGTTCCAGCAGTTACCTGGTACCGGAGTCAAACCGGATCAACTCCACTCAAAAACACGTGATTATTTCCGTCGACAGGCGTTGATTACCCCACGTTACTCTTCTTCTATTTCCGACCCTGATGCCAATGTGAAGCAGGTTAAAGTCCTGCAGCTCATTAACGCCTACCGTTTCCGCGGTCATCAGCATGCGAATCTTGATCCGCTGGGACTGTGGCAGCAAGAAAATGTGGCTGATCTGGACCCGTCTTTCCACGATCTGACCGATGCGGATTTCCAGGAAAGCTTTAACGTAGGTTCTTTTGCCGGCGGCAAAGACACCATGAAGCTGAGCGACCTGGTTGTTGCGCTGAAACAAACCTACTGCGGCCCAATTGGCGCCGAGTATATGCACATCACCAGCACCGAAGAAAAACGCTGGCTTCAACAGCGTATCGAGTCTGGCCGTGCCGCATTCAGTAGCGAAGAGAAGAAACGCTTCCTGAGCGAACTGACCGCAGCAGAAGGACTGGAACGCTACCTGGGCGCTAAGTTCCCGGGCGCGAAACGCTTCTCGCTGGAAGGCGGTGATGCGTTAATCCCAATGCTCAAAGAGATGATCCGCCACGCGGGTAACAGCGGTACCCGTGAAGTGGTGCTGGGTATGGCGCACCGTGGTCGTCTGAACGTTCTGGTTAACGTACTGGGCAAACGCCCGCAGGAACTGTTCGACGAATTTGCGGGCAAACATAAAGAACACCTCGGCACCGGTGACGTGAAGTACCACATGGGCTTCTCGTCTGATATCGAAACCGAAGGCGGTCTGGTACACCTGGCGCTGGCGTTTAACCCGTCGCACCTGGAAATCGTTAGCCCGGTGGTTATCGGCTCCGTACGTGCACGCCTGGATCGTCTGGACGAGCCGAGCAGCAATAAAGTCCTGCCAATCACCATCCACGGCGATGCGGCGGTAACCGGGCAGGGCGTGGTTCAGGAAACCCTGAACATGTCGAAAGCGCGTGGTTACGAAGTGGGCGGTACCGTGCGTATCGTCATTAACAACCAGGTTGGCTTTACTACCTCTAACCCGTTGGATGCGCGTTCTACGCCGTACTGCACCGACATCGGTAAGATGGTTCAGGCGCCGATTTTCCACGTTAACGCGGATGACCCGGAAGCGGTCGCTTTCGTGACGCGTCTGGCTCTGGATTTCCGTAACACCTTCAAACGCGATGTGTTCATCGATCTGGTGTGCTACCGCCGTCACGGCCACAACGAAGCCGACGAGCCGAGCGCAACCCAGCCGCTGATGTATCAGAAAATCAAAAAGCATCCGACCCCGCGTAAAATCTACGCTGACAAGCTGGAAGCGGACAAAGTCGCCACGCTGGAAGATGCGACCGAAATGGTCAATCTGTACCGTGATGCGCTGGATGCTGGCGAATGCGTGGTGAAAGAGTGGCGTCCAATGAACATGCACTCCTTCACCTGGTCGCCGTACCTCAACCACGAGTGGGACGAAAGCTACCCGAACAAGGTTGAGATGAAGCGTCTGCAGGAGCTGGCAAAACGCATCAGCACCGTGCCTGAAGCTGTTGAAATGCAGTCGCGTGTTGCCAAAATTTACGGCGACCGTCAGGCCATGGCCGCAGGCGAGAAGCTATTCGACTGGGGTGGTGCAGAGAATCTGGCTTACGCCACGCTGGTTGACGAAGGCATTCCGGTTCGTCTGTCGGGTGAAGACTCCGGTCGCGGAACCTTCTTCCACCGTCACGCGGTCATTCATAATCAGGCGAACGGTTCAACCTACACGCCGCTGCAGCATGTGCATAACGGGCAGGGCACGTTCCGCGTATGGGACTCCGTGCTGTCTGAAGAAGCGGTGCTGGCGTTTGAATACGGTTATGCCACGGCAGAACCGCGCACGCTGACCATCTGGGAAGCGCAGTTCGGCGACTTCGCCAACGGTGCGCAGGTGGTTATCGACCAGTTCATCTCTTCCGGCGAGCAGAAATGGGGCCGTATGTGCGGTCTGGTGATGCTGTTGCCGCACGGCTACGAAGGTCAGGGTCCGGAGCACTCCTCCGCGCGTCTGGAACGTTATCTGCAACTTTGCGCTGAGCAAAACATGCAGGTTTGCGTCCCGTCTACCCCGGCACAGGTCTACCACATGCTGCGTCGTCAGGCGCTGCGCGGTATGCGCCGTCCGCTGGTGGTGATGTCACCGAAGTCGCTGCTGCGTCATCCGCTGGCGGTGTCTACGCTGGACGAACTGGCAAATGGCACCTTCCTGCCAGCCATTGGCGAAGTCGATGAACTTGATCCGAAAGGCGTGAAGCGTGTCGTGATGTGTTCTGGTAAGGTTTATTACGACCTGCTGGAGCAACGCCGCAAGAACGACCAAAAAGATGTTGCCATTGTGCGCATCGAACAGCTCTATCCGTTCCCGCATAAAGCGGTGCAGGAAGCGCTGAAACCGTTTGCTCATGTACATGATTTTGTCTGGTGCCAGGAAGAGCCGCTCAACCAGGGCGCCTGGTACTGTAGCCAACATCATTTCCGTGAAGTAATTCCATTTGGGTCAGCTCTGCGTTATGCAGGTCGCCCGGCCTCTGCCTCTCCGGCAGTAGGGTATATGTCCGTTCACCAGAAGCAGCAACAAGATCTGGTAAATGACGCGCTGAACGTCGATTAAATAAAGGATAAATAATGAGTAGCGTAGATATTCTTGTTCCCGACCTGCCTGAATCCGTAGCGGATGCAACGGTTGCAACCTGGCACAAAAAACCGGGCGATGCAGTACGTCGTGATGAAGTACTGGTAGAAATCGAAACTGACAAAGTGGTACTGGAAGTACCGGCATCAGCGGACGGTATTCTTGATGCGGTTCTGGAAGATGAAGGAACAACCGTCACTTCTCGCCAGATCCTTGGTCGCCTGCGTGAAGGCAACAGCACCGGTAAAGAAACCAGCGCTAAGTCTGAAGAGAAAGATTCTACTCCGGCACAGCGCCAGCAGGCGTCTCTTGCTGAACAGAACAACGATGCCCTGAGCCCGGCGATCCGTCGCCTGCTGGGTGAGCATAACCTCGAAGCCAGCGCTATCAACGGCACCGGTGTCGGCGGTCGTATCACGCGTGAAGATGTTGAAAAACATCTGGCGAAAGCCCCGGCTGCGAAAGCCGAAGCCAAAGCGCCGGCAGCAGCACCTGCACCACAGGCTCAACTGGGCGCGCGTGGCGAAAAACGTGTTCCGATGACTCGTCTGCGCAAACGCGTAGCCGAGCGTCTGCTGGAAGCGAAAAATTCCACCGCCATGCTGACCACCTTCAACGAAGTCAACATGAAGCCAATCATGGACCTGCGTAAGCAATACGGTGATGCGTTCGAGAAACGCCACGGTATCCGTCTGGGCTTTATGTCTTTCTACGTGAAAGCGGTTGTTGAAGCGCTGAAACGCTATCCGGAAGTGAACGCGTCCATCGACGGCGATGACGTGGTTTATCACAACTACTTTGATGTCAGCATGGCGGTCTCCACGCCGCGTGGCCTGGTCACGCCGGTCCTGCGTGATGTGGATCTGCTGGGTATGGCAGACATCGAGAAGAACATTAAAGAACTGGCAGTTAAAGGTCGCGACGGCAAGTTGACGGTTGAAGATCTGACGGGCGGTAACTTCACCATCACTAACGGTGGTGTGTTCGGTTCCCTGATGTCCACGCCGATCATCAACCCACCGCAGAGCGCCATCCTGGGTATGCATGCCATCAAAGATCGTCCGATGGCGGTAGACGGCAAGGTTGAAATCCTGCCGATGATGTATCTGGCGCTGTCTTATGACCACCGTCTGATCGATGGTCGTGAGTCAGTAGGCTTCCTGGTAACCATTAAAGAGTTGCTGGAAGATCCAACGCGTCTGCTGCTGGACGTGTAGTTAATAAGAGTATCACCTGCCCCGTAGGTCTGGATGCTTATCAGACCTACGGGTAAAAGATAACGATTACCTGAAGGATGGACAGAACACATGAACTTACATGAATATCAGGCAAAACAACTTTTTGCCCGCTATGGCTTACCGGCACCGGTGGGTTATGCCTGTACTACTCCGCGTGAAGCAGAAGAAGCCGCTTCAAAAATCGGCGCTGGCCCGTGGGTAGTGAAATGTCAGGTTCACGCTGGTGGCCGCGGTAAAGCGGGCGGTGTGAAGGTTGTGAACAGCAAAGAAGACATTCGCGCTTTTGCTGAACACTGGCTGGGTAAACGTCTGGTTACTTACCAGACAGACGCTCATGGCCAACCGGTAAATCAGATTCTGGTTGAAGCCGCGACCGACATTGGTAAAGAACTTTACCTCGGCGCAGTTGTTGACCGTAGCTCCCGTCGCGTGGTCTTCATGGCCTCTACCGAAGGCGGCGTGGAAATCGAAAAAGTAGCGGAAGAAACCCCGCACCTGATCCACAAAGTGGCGCTCGATCCGCTGGCAGGCCCGATGCCTTACCAGGGTCGCGAGCTGGCGTTCAAACTGGGTCTGGAAGGTAAACAGGTTCAGCAGTTCACCAAGATCTTCATGGGTCTGGCGACTATCTTCCTGGAGCGCGACCTGGCGCTGATCGAAATCAACCCGTTGGTTGTCACCAAACAGGGTGACCTGATCTGCCTCGACGGCAAACTGGGTGCTGACGGCAACGCGCTGTTCCGCCAGGCTGACCTGCGCGAAATGCGCGACCAGTCTCAGGAAGATCCGCGTGAAGCGCAGGCTGCGCAGTGGGAACTGAACTACGTTGCGCTCGACGGCAACATCGGTTGCATGGTTAACGGTGCGGGCCTGGCAATGGGCACCATGGACATCGTTAAGCTGCACGGCGGCGAACCGGCTAACTTCCTCGACGTTGGTGGCGGTGCGACCAAAGAGCGTGTAACCGAAGCGTTCAAAATTATCCTCTCAGATGACAATGTTAAAGCCGTACTGGTTAACATCTTCGGAGGTATCGTACGTTGCGACCTGATCGCTGACGGTATCATCGGCGCGGTAGCAGAAGTAGGTGTAAACGTTCCGGTCGTGGTACGTCTGGAAGGTAACAACGCTGAACTCGGCGCGAAAAAACTGGCTGATAGCGGCCTGAATATTATTGCAGCGAAAAGTCTGACGGATGCAGCTCAGCAGGTTGTTGCCGCAGTGGAGGGGAAATAATGTCAGTTTTAATTAATAAAGATACCAAGGTTATCTGCCAGGGCTTCACCGGTAGCCAGGGGACATTCCACTCCGAACAAGCGATTGCTTACGGTACGCAGATGGTTGGCGGCGTAACGCCAGGTAAAGGCGGCACCACGCACCTGGGCCTGCCGGTGTTCAACACCGTACGTGAAGCCGTAGAAGCGACGGGCGCGACCGCCACCGTTATCTACGTTCCGGCACCGTTCTGCAAAGACTCCATACTGGAAGCGATTGATGCTGGTATCAAACTGATTATCACCATCACCGAAGGCATCCCGACGCTGGATATGCTGACCGTGAAGGTGAAGCTGGATGAAGCTGGCGTGCGCATGATCGGCCCGAACTGCCCAGGTGTTATCACCCCGGGCGAGTGCAAAATCGGCATCATGCCGGGCCACATTCACAAGCCGGGTAAAGTGGGTATCGTTTCCCGTTCAGGTACCCTGACCTATGAAGCGGTTAAGCAGACTACCGACTACGGTTTCGGCCAGTCCACCTGTGTGGGCATTGGTGGCGACCCGATCCCAGGTTCTAACTTCATCGACATCCTGAAGCTGTTCCAGGAAGATCCGCAGACTGAAGCGATCGTCATGATCGGTGAGATCGGCGGTAGCGCTGAAGAAGAAGCGGCGGCATACATTAAAGATCATGTAACCAAGCCGGTTGTGGGTTACATCGCGGGTGTGACTGCGCCGAAAGGTAAGCGTATGGGTCACGCGGGTGCGATCATCGCAGGTGGGAAAGGTACGGCGGATGAGAAATTCGCTGCGCTGGAAGCTGCAGGCGTGAAAACTGTTCGTAGCCTGGCCGATATCGGCGAAGCGCTGAAAACCGTTATTAAGTAATAAATAAAAAACAGCCCTGACTCTCTGCGTAGTCAAGGTCTGGTCCCGTTTCGACATGGTTGGCCATCTGATGATGGCCTTTTTTTATTTTTAGTTATCTGAATCTTGCAAATTACTCATAATCATCTGCATAAATAAGATTATTTTTTGCGGTGAACATCATTCTTTCTCTTGATTAAATTCTGCATATTACCGGCTTTAATTTGATTAATGCCGGAGGATACCGTGTCGTTGAAAATTCAGGATGATTACCTACAATGTTTTTTCTCAATAGCAAAGGTATTTTCCAGTGCGACTGGATTAGCCACCGTCGTGGTTGATGTTACCGGAAAAATTCTCTCGGATTGTCATAATTTTAATTCGTTCTGCACATTAATGCGGGCGGATGAACGCTATTGTGTGAGTTGTCAAAAGTGTGACAAGTATTGTGCTTTTGAAGGATTAAAACACCTTAAACCCAGAATACTCAGCTGTCATGCGGGGCTAAGTCTGTTTTCTATGCCATTAATTCGCGAGGGGAATCTGTACGGTTTTATGCTCTGTGGG
This sequence comes from Citrobacter sp. S39, assembly GCF_009495675.1. Classification (NCBI taxonomy): domain Bacteria; kingdom Pseudomonadati; phylum Pseudomonadota; class Gammaproteobacteria; order Enterobacterales; family Enterobacteriaceae; genus Citrobacter; species Citrobacter sp. S39. The sequence continues at coordinate 4,267,473 of NZ_CP045555.1, read as the reverse complement.
CAGGTGCGGGCAAAATATCAGGAATATAAAACTATCATTATTGATAATGAATACTCATGGATGGATGAACCAAAAATAAAAACTGAATGGAGTAAGGTGGCGGTAGTCGATAATAATACGCTGGTGGCATCAGCAAATTTATTGAATTTTATTATTGATAATTTTGAGACAGAACAACAATCTGATGAGATTGTTATCCCAGCGACCAGTTACATGCGTCATTATTTTACAGAACCTTCCCGACACGAGAAAAAGCTACTGGCAGCGTTGCGTTATATCGATGAGAATTTGTATGGTGAATTATCCCTGGAATCCGTAGCAGCTCACGTCTGCTTAAGCGCAAACTATTTCAGCCGTTTTTTTAAGAAACGGCAGGGCGTTAACTTTAAAACCTGGGTGAATCAGAAAAAAATGCAAAAAGCGGGAGAGTTATTGCACGATCCCGTTCATTCCATAGACAGCATTGCCCGGAAACTCCAATACGCACAAACCAGCTACTTTTGCCGCGTTTTCCGGGCGGCGCATCAAACGTCGCCCCAGTCTTTTCGTCATGCCAGACTCTCACAGTAAAGGTTTTCTGGCAGCTTGAAGGCTTCAGGGATAAAAGAGAGCCGATCGCTCAGGGTTACCACATCACCAATCACTATCAGTGCAGGGGGAAGGATGTTAGCTTCCTGCGCCTTGCTCAGTAGTGAACCGAGCGTACAGGTCAGTCGGCGTTGATTATCGCGGGTGGCAGACATAATTAGCGCTGCAGGCGTATCTGCTGATTTTCCACCCATCAATAATTCCTCACAGATAAACGCCAGATTGGCGATACCCATGACGATAACCAGCGTACCATTCAGTTTTGCCAGTTGACGCCAGTCCTGCTGTTGGCTGCCCTCCCGTGTATGGCCGGTCACGACGTGAAATCCCGAGGCGAAATCGCGGTGTGTTACCGGAATCCCGGCATAGGTCAGGCCACCAATGGTTGAGCTGATACCCGGCACCACTTCAAACGGGATGCCCGTCTCGACGAGATCCTCAACTTCTTCAGCCCCGCGTCCAAAAACATACGGATCGCCACCTTTCAGGCGTACAATATTATTGTGAGTTTGGGCATACTGGACAAGCAGCGCATTGATTTCATCCTGGGGTACACAATGGAAGCCTGGGTTTTTGCCGACATTGATAAGCAGGCAATCTGGTAATGCCCATTCCAAAATTTTAGGATTGACCAGCCGATCGTAAATAATGACGTCAGCCTGTTTAATGCACATCATTGCTTTGAGGGTGAGCAATGAAATATCACCGGGACCTGCCCCAACGAGCCAGACCTTTCCGAAAGTTTTCACATTGTGTCCTTTATCACGGCTAACAAAAAAAGGCAGAAACTACATCAAGGAATGATAAAAAGCAGTCGTTTGCCCGTAAGTTATAACGTGAAATTATCCAAAATTATCGCATTGATAATATTGATTAATCTCGCAAAGTTTTTTCTGCAATAAACAAGATGACTTGAAAAATTATTAAGAACTTATTGGCACTATTTGCTTAAGTTTAACCTTATTTAAATTGTGTTTATTGTTTCCCTTAAGTATTATTGGTTAATATTTACCCGTCATCAGTGTGAGTAAATCATGGATTGGATCAATGACATCAATGGATAAAATAAAATATAACTCTCGATGCTTATCTGGGTGTCTTGAATTATTTTTTATAAATTAAACTATTTTTGTACGCTGCAAATGGAAGAGGTTATGAGAGGAAAAATACCCAAGACGGAGTTGCTGGTAACTTTTGAAGTGGTTGCGCGTCACGAAAGTTATACCCGGGCAGCTGAAGAGCTGGCTTTAACACAAAGTGCTGTTTTCCGCCAGGTAAATGCACTGGAGGATTTTCTCAATACCGCGCTATTTAATCACGCCAAAAAACGCATTTTTTTAAATGCGGCGGGCAAACACTATTTAAGCATCGTTAAAGAAACGTTAAATAAGCTTGAACGAGATACGACGACGATAATGACCTGGCAGCCGACGGTACAGGTTATTGAGCTGGCGGTGAATCCGACGTTCAGCACGCACTGGCTGATCCCAAACCTGCGTGAATTTAACAAACTTAATCCTGATATTATCGTGAACATTCATTCCCTGGCGAATATTGGTGATTTTCTCAATCGAGAGTATGACGCGGCAATCATGCGCGAAGACTTTTATTCGCCATGGTCAGGGGTTGAGTACCTGTTTGAAGAGGAGATTCTGCCGGTATGCAGTCGCTGTTTGCTGGCCGAACCGGAACGAAAACTGGCGGTAAACGAATTACTAAACGAATTCCCGCTATTGCACCAAAGCACGCGCATCAAAGGGTGGCAGGAATGGTTTGCGCTGTCAGATGTCAGCAGTCCGTTGGTGAATAAAGGTCCGAGATTTGATTTGTTATCGATGCTGATCGCGGCGGTCCGCTCTAATCTGGGCGTTGCGCTGCTCCCGCGTTTTGCCATTCAGCACGATCTGGACAGTGGCGATATGGTCATTCCTTGCGATGTTCCGATGCGTACCGGGAATCGATTTATTATGACGTGGCGTGAAGAAAAATCGGAATCCGAGCATTTACAGATTTTCCGCAACTGGTTGCTCAGTAAGTCCGTAGTATCGGCTGCCTGAGGGTGGCTTATGCCTTATCAGGCCTACAACGATGGGTAGGCCGGATAAGACGCGTTAGCATCGTTATCCGGCAAAAGAACGGCTACCAGTCGATCCCAATCTGTGCCTGAATACCGCGGTCAAACGCGTGTTTGACCGGGCGTATTTCACTGACCGTATCGGCCAGTTCCAGTAACAGCGTATGGCATCCGCGTCCTGTGACGATAACGCTCTGACCGGCAGGACGATTTTCGATGGCGCTGATAACCTCTTGCGTATCCAGATAGTGGTAAGCCAGCATGTAGGTGAGTTCATCCAGCACCACTAGATCGTAATGCGCATCAGCCAGCATGCGCTTACTTTCCTGCCAGACAACCGTTGCCGCCTCGATATCTGCTTGCCGATTTTGGGTTTCCCAGGTAAATCCGGTACCCATAATATGGAATTCGACGCCGAGCGGTTGCAGTGTGTTGTACTCACCATTATCCCACTGACCTTTAATAAACTGCGCGATGCCAACGGTTTTTCCGTGACCCACTGCGCGCGTTGCCGTGCCAAAGGCTGCGGTGGATTTTCCTTTTCCGTTGCCGGTGAAGACAATCAGGATCCCTTTCTTCTCCGTTGCCGCCGCTACGCGGGTATCAACCTGCTCTTTCAGCTTCTGCTGACGCTGACGGTGTCTGTCGTTATTGGCGCGCGCTTCCATGGAAACTCCTTAATGCCCTGCCGGACAGGTTGCGCAGCGATGCTGCTGCTCGAACTGGCTGAAGAAGTTATTACCTTTGTCATCCACTAATACGAAGGCGGGCATATTTTTAACTTCCATCATCCACACCGCTTCCATTCCCAGTTCTGGATATTCAAGACACTGCAGACTCTTCACGTACTGTTGCGCCAGTAGGGCTGCGGCACCGCCAATGCTGCCGAGGCTAAATCCACCGTGTTTGTGACAGGCATCAGTGACCTGCTGGCTGCGGTTACCCTTGGTGAGCATAATGAGGCTGCCGCCTTGTGCCTGGAAAGCATCGACATACCCATCCATGCGCCCGCCGGTGGTGGGTCCCATTGAGCCACAGGCCTGATTTTCCGGGGTTTTGGCTGGACCAGCATAGTAAACGATATGCTTTTTCATGTATTCCGGCATCGGTTCACCGTTATCCAGTCGCGCTTTGATGTTCGCGTGAGCGATATCGCGAGCCACAACAATCGGGCCGCTTAACGACAGACGTGTACCAATGGGCAAGGCGGAGAGATCATGCAGGATCTCACGCAGCGGACGGTTCAGATCCAGTTGTACGGTCTGGGCGCCGTTTTCTACCCGGTGAGAATCGGGGATAAATTTGCCCGGATTATGCTCGAGTTTTTCCAGCCAGATACCGTGTTTATTAATTTTGGCTTTAATATTGCGGTCGGCAGAGCAGGAGAGGGCCATCGCGATTGGGCAGGAGCCGCCGTGGCGCGGTAAGCGAATTACGCGAATATCGTGGGCAAAGTATTTGCCGCCAAACTGCGCCCCGATGCCAAACTCACGGCTGGCATTGAGCAACTCGGCTTCCAGCGCCGTATCACGGAACGCCTGGCCCAGCTCGTTCCCGCTGGTGGGCAGATTATCGTAATATTTGGTTGAAGCCAGTTTGGCGACTTTCAGCGTCTGGTCGGCGGATAAGCCCCCAACCACAAAAGCGATGTGATACGGCGGACAAGCGGCTGTACCCAGTGATTTCATTTTTTCGATCAGGAACGCAGTGAGCTTTTCCGGCTGCAGAATGGATTTGGTTTCCTGGAATAACGCCGCCTTATTGGCAGAACCGCCGCCTTTGTTAACGAACAGGAATTTATATTCATTACCCGGCGTGGCGCTGATGTCAATTTGCGCCGGCAGGTTTGTCTGAGTATTGACCTCGGTATACATGTCCAGCGGGGCATTTTGCGAGTAGCGCAGATTGTTTTCGGTGAAGGTGGTATACACGCCTTTGCTTAAGGCTTCGGCGTCATCGCCGCCTGTCCAGACATGTTGTCCTTTGCAGGCCACAATGGTTGCCGTCCCGGTGTCCTGGCAGTTAGGCAGTACACCTTTAGCTGAAACCTCTGCATTGCGCAGCAGCTGCAATGCGACGTACTTATCGTTACCGCTGGCCTGTGGGTCGTGCAAAATGCTGGCAATCTGTTTTAAATGTCCGGCGCGCAGGAAAAATGAAGCCTCATAAAACGCCTGCTGTGCTAACAAGGTTAACGCTTCCGGTGCAACCTTGATAACTTCCTCTCCGTCTAACTCCGTTACCGTAACGTGCTGGTTACTCAGTAATTCATATTCGGTACTATCTTTACTCTGAACAAAGAGTTCCTGCCAGACAAATGGTTTAGACATGTTTACTTCTCACCTCTTCGTATTGTTTTCCGGATAAGCAATGTGCCATCCGGCGTAAAGTTATTTGGCTAAAAAGACGTTGGCTTTTGTCGCTTCGGCGACATATTCGATAGTTTTCTGGGCACGAACGCTGTTTCCGGCTTCATCAAGCGGCGGAGAATAGACCGCAATCGCATATTCGCCTGGGACGACGGCAACCATGCCGCCGCCGACGCCGCTTTTCGCCGGAATGCCAACGGTGTACAGCCATTTACCGCTGCCGTCGTACAGTCCGGCAATTGCCATTTCTGCCAGTACCTGTGGAACATATTTCTCATTCAGCAACTGTTTGCCGTTGAACGGAGATTTGCCTTTGTTCGCTAGTACGGCACCCATTTTGGCCAGTTGCTCAACGGTGATATCCACCGAGCACTGGCGGGTATAAATTTCAACGGCTTCGTCAGTGTTGCCATAGAAGCTGTTATAGGATTCCATCAGTTTGGCCAGCGCCTGATTGTGCTGGTTGGTTTCCATTTCAGATTTGAAAACCGGTTCGTTCACGGTGAGAGTGGCATCGGCCCAGACGTTCAGGTTGTCGAGGATTTTGTTCCAACGATCGGTTTTGTCTTTGGCTTCAATCAGGCTAACGGTGCTCATGGCCCCGGCGTTTACCAGTGGGTTTTCAGGCGCGCCTTTGGTCAGTTCAACGGCCAAACCTGAGTTGAACGGCATGCCGGTGGCATTGGCGCCAAGTTTATCCAGCACTACCTGAGGACCGTGCTGCTCCATGGCGAGCGCCATGGTGAACACTTTACTCAGGGATTCCATTGGGAAAGGTTTGTTAACATCGCCAACCTGGTAGATCTTGCCGTCCACCGTCGCAATGGTGATGGCAAAATTTTTCGGGCTATAGGTCGCCAGAGCAGGGATGTAGTCGGCGACTTTTCCATCGTTATTACTTTTGTACTTCTGATGAGCCTGTTCTATCAGCTTGGCGTAGTCGGGCGTGGTTTGCGCGAATGTGGTTGCGCTAAACAAGACACTGAAAGAAAAGAGACTCACGCCGATAATTGTTTTATTCATTGTGCGTTCCTGTTGGTGTGCTCATCTTGGTGCCGGATGGCGGCGTACCGCCTAATCCGGCCTACGGATAGTTAAACGTTATGTAGGCCGGATAAGCGCAAGCGCCATCCGGCAATAACGTAGTATCAGGACAAAGCGACTTCCGTTTCGGTAACCGGGCGTTCCTGTTCCGGTGACTTCACTGGCGCAGTTCCACGGCAACCCTGGCCGAAGTGTTCGCCTTCCCAACGGCCCACAATGGCAGCGCCCATGGCGTTACTCATGACGTTGGTAGCGGAACGACCCATATCGAGGAACGGATCGACACCCATAAGCAGGATCAAACCCGCTTCCGGAATGTTGAATTGGTTCAGTGTGGCGGCGATAACGACCATCGAGGCACGCGGTACACCCGCCATCCCTTTAGAGGTCAGCATCAGAATTAACAACATGGTAATTTGCTCGCCCATGCTCAGTTCGATGTTGCACGCCTGAGCAATAAAGACGGTGGCAAAGGAGCAGTAGGCCATGGAGCCGACCAGGTTAAAGGAGTAACCGATAGGCAGAACGAAGCTGGCAATTTTTGAGGAAACGCCGAATTTTTCCAGCTTGTCCAGCGTACCCGGGAAGGCGGCTTCAGAGCTTGAAGTGGTAAAGGCCAGCAGAGCGGGTTCGAGGATTGATTTAGTTAACCGTGCGATGCAAGGCCCGACGATCATAGTAGACAGGCCAATCAGGATCGCCCACAGCATACCCAGCGTCAGGTAGAACTCACCCATGAAGATCCCGGCGCTAACCATCACACCCAGACCACGTTCGGCAATCAGACCTGAAATAGCGGCAAAAACGGTCAGTGGCGCAAACAGCATGACGTAACCCGTCAGCTTCAGCATCACGTGCACCAGTGAATCCAGCACTTTCACAATAGGGTCGGCTTTTTCACCAATCGCAGCGAGGCTGCAACCAAGGAAGATGGAGAATACGACGATCTGCAGAATTTCGTTACGCGCCATCGCATCGACAATACTGGTCGGTACCGCGTGTGAGATGAACACTTTCAGCGTGAATGGCTCTGACTTAACGGCGGCAACAGCGCCGACGTCATGTGGCACAAAGTTGATACCTGCGCCTGGCTGGAAGATATTAACGATAACCAGACCCAGCGCGATTGACAGCAATGACGCGCAAATAAACAGGAAGAAGGTTTTCGAAAATATACGTCCGAGCGTTTTGGCATCACCCATTTTGGCAATACCCACAACCAGAGTTGAAATAACCAATGGTGCGATAATCATTTTCACCATACGTAAGAATATAGTGGTAAAAATGGAAATGTCTGCTGCATAAGATTTTGCTGTTTCAGCCGCGGCCATATTATTTATGGCCACCCCGGCAATCATGCCGAGTATCAGGCCTAATATGATCATCTTCGTTAAACTTATTTTCTTCATGTGTACTCCATCGGATAAAGGTTGGTAATTGGAATTGTGTAGGGTGGCGTGCGCCTGAGCCTGGACAGCAGCTCAGACGCACGCCTGTTGTGACCAACCGCATGAATAATTCGAAGCACTGTGATACAGCTGAATTCTGTGCCCCAATGGTTGTTATTGTGTTTTTTGTTACAAGTCGAACTCAATACTTAATAATGGTGCGTGTTGCTGTGCACCATAAACATCATTGTCACCGACGTTGCCGGAAATAATATCGCGCGGCATGACGATTTTTACGGCATTCGCCGGATCGAACCATACAATATTGTGAATAAAGTCAGGTTTAACGTTATATAAACCGGCAATAAGCTGCGGTGTTAATTGCTCTGAGCGTTTTACGCGCTGATAATCTTCCCGGGTTTTAAATAAAATATCTAAAACCAGTTCGTACGGTCCGGCGTTTTTCGAGCGAATAACTTGTGCCAGTGAACAAATTGAGTGTTTCATGCCTGAACTCCTTCTGGCGTCACCTGTTCAATGTGGAAATCAAAACGCAGCGCATCGCTCGCTTCAATCAGGTGATAGATCGAGAACTCATACACCGGTCCACTCTGAATATCAGATGGCGAGAACGGGAAGGCGAGGTTGCCCGCAGTCGCAATGCGATTTTCATAGCCGTAGTGCAGCAGGGTAGAGCGCACCAGCGAGCAAACGCTGTTGGCGATGTCCTGCGTCGGCGCAACGACATCCAGTAAAATTCCCAGTTCATGGCCCGCTGTTTTCATCGGCTCATGGTTGCCCATCACACCGTTCTTACCGTACAAGTGGAACGTCATGCGGATACTGTCGTCATTCAGGGAGAGGTTACGTGCAACGCTTGCCTGTACCTCTTCAAGAATCGTGTCAATCCCGGCAATCATAATCGGGTCGCGTGTTCCGGCGATGGTCAGGCAACGGAAGCCAACCTGGCGTGCACCTTCCAGTTTCAACGCATACGGTGTTTCTTCATGGCGTGAACCGCTGACATACACTTCACCCTCGTTAACCTGGGTGAAAGTGCATGCTTTCAGGTTCAGCACACCGCCTGGCCCTGGCAGGAAGTAAGGATCTGACTTCTCGTACAGGGTGTGCGCCGCAGCAGAAGTTTCAGTGAACTTACGCTTGGGATTGAACGCCTTCAGCGTAAAGCCGTTGTCGTCGATAATCCCCATCGCACAATCGGAGCCGGAGCCAGGGGTGGCGGCAATGGCAGCACACTCAAGGATCTTACCGCAATGAAGCGCCAGACCTTCATCAAAGCCCTGCATAATCGGCAGCGCGGCGAAGCAGGCCGGATCGTAGGCTCGTCCGCCCAGGACCACCTGTGCACCGGCTTTCAGCGCACGCTGGAAAGGCTCGACGCCCATCTGCGCGACAATGTAGGTGCTCTCTTCAATGGCCTCGTGAGTCAGTTCAGGTACAAAATCGAGCGCGGTGATTTTGCCGTTATCCAGTGCCTGATGAACGATTTCTTTGTCGACATCAGACGGAATTAGCGCCATTGAGAAAGACAGTTTTTCTTCCTGCGCGATCTCATGGATTATTTGGCGACACCACTCCAGATGCGGAGCTGCGCCAGAACCACCGGCTGTGCCGATCACTACCGGGATGTTGTTCTTAACGCCTGCCACAATCATATAGCGCAGATCGCGTTTCACACCGGCCCTGTCAGTAAAGGGTTTACCTGCCCCCAGGTAGTGGGGGCCAGGATCGGAGGAACCTGCGTCAACAGCAATAAGATCCGGTGACTCTTCCATGGCTTTACGAAAACTTTCTTCCGGGAAGCCATAACCCAGGATAGCCGTAGGCGATAAGATCTTAAATGTGCGTGCCATCTCTTAATCCTTAGTTTGCAACAGCGCGATGGTGCGGTTCATTTCGTTAAACACGATGTTGAGACCTTCATCGAAACCCATACCCGGTTTGATCAGCATGCGCATTGGACGCGCGGCCAGCGCGACGTGTACGCAGGTACGAGCACTGATTTCCGTTTCGTTACAGGTACCGCCCTGATAGGCTTCCATTCCGTGTTTGTTGCAATACAGCACTGCATCAACGATGTTGTGAATACCGCCCAGATCCGGGGTTTTAATCTGCACCATGTGGCAGCTGCCCGCGTCGGTGAAGTCCACGATGTCCTGATAGGTGTTACACCATTCATCCGCAACGATTTTCACGCCGGAACCCAGACGAGTCAGCTCCTGAGTGATCTCGGTTAACATGCGGATCTGATCCGGCTTGTTACCGGCATCAACCGGGCCTTCAATGTACAGCGGTAGACCTTGAGCTTCGGCTTCCAGGCTGGCGATGTATTCGGCGCAACGCACTGGATCCATATCGAAGATCAGACCAATGGTGCCGTAGACATCAATATGCAGTGTCGGGTGATAGCTTTCGTTGGTGCGCAGGCTCAGGATGCGGTTAGACAACCAGCGGACGTACTCACGCAGTTTTTCACCTTTAAAGCCCAGCTTCTCTTCAACGTTATTGATCAGGGCATGCGGCAGGACATCCACACCTTTGAGGATCATCTTGTCGACGGCGATATAACGGTCGTCGCCGCTCTGACCAAATAACGGAATGGCTTCCGGAACGCATGGCAGTTGCCATTCATCACAAACCACTTCGGCTTTCAGACGACCGGTAGCCAGTGCCGCCGCGTCGAGCAGTGCCTGAGACAGACCATAACGTACGGCGGTATGCAGTAGATGGCCGTCAATACGCAATTCATCAAAGAAACGGGCGTTGGTCAGGAACGAATCAACGTCACGACCTTCCAGCAACGGCTTGATGTGGTCGTTGAGGAACGGAATGAAGTTTTCAGCCAGGAACAGCGGGTCACGACCGCCTGCACCTGAATATTGCACCGCTGCGCAATCGCCCACAGCTACCGCGCCGTTTTCCAGAATCAGTTGTACGGAAACACATTCACCCGCCTGACGAACAGAGGTAAATCCAGGCGTGACCGGATCGCCGGTGTAGATAAACCCGTCATGACCGGCGCCATTTTTGATGGCCTGCTGATCGTCAAAATAAAATGAGGAGTAGCCAGCGGTGAAAAGGGCCTTTTTGATTTTCATTATGGTCTTCCTATTAATTTACTGTGGGATACGGCGTTGATGTCATCAATGACCATCTGGAAAGAAGGCTTGCGGCCTTCAAAATGTGCGCGCTCTGCGACATAGTCGTGGTGCAGGGCGAGAATATCTTTCGGCAGCGGCACGGCACCGGCTTCAAGAATACGGATTGCGCCTGTGTTATCGCGAACAGGCAGGATCTTACCGGCGTTACAGGCGGCAGGAGCGAAAGGTACATCCAGCACGCCAGCTTCAAAGGCCAGCACCGTACCGCGCGCAATGTCGCCATTGCCCAGTTCGAAGACTTTCTTCAACACCGCGCGGACTTCGCTCTTAATCAGGTCAACTTCCTGCTCCACAGCAGCGCACTGCGGGAATTTCTGGTCGCTGACCATGTTGAGCATCTGGCGTGACGCTTTCAGACCCTGGGCGTTAGCTGCCGCGGTTGGGATACCGAACGCTTCGTGCGGGCTTTTGGTGATCACTTTTGTGGCACCCGACATACCAGCAACCGCTGCACCCCAGGCGATAACAGAGAAGGCTTTCGCTTCATCTTCCGGGAATCCGCCCATCCACTGGTGGAAAACGGTGCTCAGTTCGTAATCGTCGAAACCATGGTTATGGAAGTATTCGTGGGACAGTTCACGCAGCGCCTGAATAGCGGCGATATCCTGCGTCAGGCTACCGACCTGGCCGTAGCCGACGGTAATGGATTTCACGCCTTGTTCCAGCGCCAGCAGACCTTCAATAATCGCCACCGAGTGGGACATAAACGGCGGGATCAGGGTACCGGTCAGCGGGCCAAACGGCTCACGGTTGATGCGAATGCCGTTCTCTTCGTACAGACCCATCAGACGGTCGCAGTACTGCCAGTCGCGAATGGATTTTTCCAGGGTGACGCGTTTGGCGTAAGGGATGTTGTAGGAGATACCGCCGCCTTCGTAGCTGGTGAAGCCACTGGCCATGGCGATTTCTGCCAGCAGGCGCGCATCCGGCGTACCGTGGCGAACCTGGATCGGTTTTTCCAGCGATTCAGTCATCCGGCGGCAGGCAGCAACCCCGTGATTGACGACTGGTAAACCATTCAGCTTGGAAGTACCTGCTTCGATGGATTTCTGGATCCCGACAGCGGCTTCTTCATAGCGGTTCAGACGGGTATAGGCATCGATAGTACTCGGCAGGAGGTCGCACTCTTCCTGCAATGTTTTGAGCAGCGCAATATGCTCATCCATTAATGCTACGCCTGCACGCGGCTGGCTCAGGGTTTTACCTTCCTGATCGGCTTTCAGCAGGGCAAGGGAGAAGCGTTTTTTATCTGGAATTGATTGCTGGTACTTCACGCCATCTTCGAAGTTCTCAACGTCTTTGCCGGTTTCCCAGGTTTGTAATACCTGATGCCTTTCGGTCATGAATTCGTCATGGGTCAATTTTTTATTTCGAAGTTCCATTCGTAGCTGCCTTAAGTTTTATAGGGTTAAACACTGAATGCTGGTGCGAGCAGCGGCTTGCGGGTACAGCCTGGCGACGTTTGCCAGAAGCGGGAGCAGGCCATTTGAATCGCGGTAATACTCAAACTGATTCGGTAACAGAATTCTTTTCCCCTGGTCGTCCAGCTCCCGGTATTTGAGCCAGTTATGGATATCGAACTGGCTGGCGCGAGAGAGCCATCCCCCTGAACCGACGACTTTGCGTACGGTGGTGAGATCGCGACCCATCTGTAAATCCACGTTACCCACGCAGGTGCAAACCTGCTTTTTAGTGCCCGCGTGGCGCTCAGAGGCATAGCCCACGCATAAACCTGCCAGCAGGGTGTCGTAATATTTCTCTTCCTCACTGAGTGGCAGGTAATCCGGTTGCCCTACCAGATGGCGCAGGTAGCGATAAAACGCTTCCTCGCGCTGTGGTTGTTGGGCGAAGATGACTTTCACCATATCCTGCGTGCTTTCTCCCACCACGACGGCGGAAACGCGCATGCCCAGGTCGCCTTCTACGGTACGTTTGACGAACGGTTCAGGAACACCATGCAGGACGGTATCGGGGGAGAGGGTATTCGCGCTGGCCGAATAGACATCCGTGGTGGCTCCGCCCATATCAATCAGCATGAATTCCTTCCATGCGCTGTCGTAATCGCTAATGGCTTTCACTAACTCATATACCGTCCATGGCGTCGGCATTGGCTCTTCGCCTGTTTCGCCAACAATGACGTCCAGACCTTTGCCTTTGACAATGCGTGACAAGAACACATCACAAATCGCCTGGCGTGCGGCAAACGGATTCGGGTGATCGAGGTCAGGCAGAATGTTGTCTACCGTGGTCAAATCCTTATGTCCCAGAATCGTTTGTATTTCGTCCTGAATGTCCCGGTTTCCGGCGTAGATAATGGCGCAATCAAGCTTTGAGCCTGCCAGCGCATGCGCATTCGCCAGGCCGTAACTTTCTTCGCCACCATCTGTACCGCCGGTAAACAGCAGAATATCTGGAGGGGATGACTCCAGCTCCTGGATGTCATGACGGTTCAGCTTGTACGAATAATATTGCGCGATTTTCGCTCCTGCCGAATGGGCGGTAACTTTTGCCGATTCCAGCGTAATGGAAGGCACCAGCCCCATTGCTGCAACGGCAAGCCCACCTTTCGCTGAGGAGGAGTATTTCAACTGCACTTCACCACTTTTCAGTAACGGGCGAGCATCGGCAACATTCAGCACCTGATTCAGGCTGGCAAAAAAACCGTCTGCCAGATGATGTGTGGTGGTTGGGGTCAGGACATGGTTTATCAGGGTTAAATCCTCGCCTTCATGGGCGAAGAGGGCTGCCTTGGTCCATGTCGAGCCGATATCGACAGAAACTGTTTGCATCAGATGGCCTCTTCCAGGCAACGCTGTTCGAGGCCATTGTGTTGGTGAATATCATTAGTGATAAGCGCGCAAACATCTTCCAGATCGTGACTGGGGGCGAAGACCCGGTTAAAGCCCATCTCTTTAAACTTCACTTCCACATCGGCGAAGTCATGTTTACCGACGACCAGGTTGCCGCCCACGTACAGCAGAATGTCGCCAAGGCCGCGTTCGATGCAGCGCTCACGTAATCCGAGGCAATCAATGTCGCCATGACCGTAGATAGAGGACACCACGATGGCATCGGCGCCTGTTTCAATCGCAGCATCAATATATTCATCCTGGCTCACCATCACCCCGAGGTTGATTACGTGAAAATCATGAGCGGTAAAAACGCGATCCAGAACTTTATTACCTACTGCATGGCAGTCAGCACCGATGACGCCAATAACAAGTGTAGATTTCTTCATGGGTAATCCTCTGTAGGGCTGATGGTCAATAAGTGAAATTATTTTCTAATATTTAGAACATGGATTGTGACAACCTCTTAATAGGGTTGGAGTTTCTGTGGAAGCGAAAAAGGAAGCAATTGATCTATTTTCAAAATATCCTGAGAAAAATGATTGTTATATTTGGTTATAATAAAAATCTTTTATAATCAGATGGATATGTCGTTTTCTCTTGGCCGGTTTTAATTTATTAGAAAATTGGGTAATAAATTACTTGCCATGTTTGTGATCGAAATCTTATTTTGTTATGAGCGCCATTTATGTCGTGTTTTTAATAATTTCAAAAATCACAGTTACTAATTAACTTGTGAACGACGTAACGGTTTTTTATTTTTTAATCTTATATGTCACAATTCATTTTTGTTAATTTTAGGATAAAAATGATAATGAAATGTTTGTGGCATATTTAATCTTTGCCACATAAGTGCAGAGTGGGCGTTAAAGATAACTTTCAGTGATGATTTAAGCGAAAAGCCAGCGTTCTCTCGCAGAACACCAAACGCAATGCATCGGTCAATGTGGAACGTTTTCTCTTCCAGCTGAGATAGTTACATCTTGGTGTTAATTATAAGTAAAATTTAAATGAATAATTTGTATGAAATAACAAGTCCATGACTTGCTAAACAAAAAACTGTGAGCTACCTAGCATTAGTGATTCTTTATCTGCTATCAATTTTGTCAGCCTGGCTGGTTAAAAGATCGTGTACATTTAAATAAATATCCTATCATTTGTAGTAACGGCAATTACTCATTGAAAAACATGTTGTTAACATCGCATTCACTAGTCATGCGAGTGTTAAACACTATTAACATTAAATTTGAAAATTGATTTAAATCAATGTTTAAAACTTGGAAAACAGCATCAAAAGAGGTTAAATTGCTGCAGATCAAATTGGTCTGAAAGTGGTAAATTAGCTATAAATTGATCACTATCGAAAAATGCAAATTTGTCTCGATAAAAACCTGTTTATTGTAAGGATTTTACGGCGTAATATAATTGCGGGATCAATTTGAGTGTTTTATTAACATGTTTGTAACCTTTCTCCATTGTCCTTTCTTCACAAGAGAAGAAAGAGTAGCGGCGTAAGGAAGCAGATAAATTTGTATTGGGGCATGCGTGTGACCCTTTCTAACGGGGTTCACTCTCGGAGTCTTCATGCGATGAGCAAGGAGTCATGATGTTAGATATAGTCGAACTGTCGCGCTTACAGTTTGCCTTGACCGCGATGTACCACTTCCTGTTTGTGCCACTGACGCTCGGTATGGCGTTCTTGCTGGCCATTATGGAAACGGTCTACGTCCTTTCCGGCAAACAGATTTATAAAGATATGACCAAGTTCTGGGGCAAGTTGTTTGGTATCAACTTCGCTCTGGGTGTGGCTACCGGTCTGACCATGGAGTTCCAGTTCGGGACTAACTGGTCTTACTACTCCCACTATGTAGGGGATATTTTCGGTGCGCCGCTGGCGATCGAAGGTTTGATGGCCTTCTTCCTCGAATCCACCTTTGTAGGTCTGTTCTTCTTCGGCTGGGACCGTTTGGGTAAAGTCCAGCATATGTGTGTCACCTGGCTGGTGGCCCTGGGTTCTAACCTGTCCGCGCTGTGGATTCTGGTTGCGAACGGCTGGATGCAGAACCCAATCGCAGCGGATTTCAACTTCGAAACCATGCGTATGGAGATGCTGAGCTTCTCTGAACTGGTGCTCAACCCGGTAGCACAGGTGAAATTTGTTCACACTGTGGCATCTGGTTATGTATGCGGCGCGATGTTCGTTCTGGGTATCAGCTCCTACTATATGCTGCGCGGTCGTGACTTCGCGTTTGCTAAACGTTCTTTTGCCATCGCGGCCAGCTTTGGTATGGCTGCCATTCTGTCTGTTATCGTTCTGGGTGATGAATCTGGTTACGAAATGGGCGACGTGCAGAAAACCAAACTCGCAGCGATTGAAGCAGAATGGGAAACTCAGCCTGCACCGGCTTCCTTTACGCTGTTCGGTATTCCGGACCAGGATGCGCAGGAAAACCATTTTGCGATTCAAATTCCTTATGCGCTGGGCATCATCGCCACCCGCTCTGTTGATACACCGGTCATTGGTCTGAAAGACCTGATGGTGCAGCACGAAGAGCGTATCCGTAACGGGATGAAAGCGTATCAATTGCTGGAAGAACTGCGTGCTGGTACTACCGACCAGGCCGTTCGCGACCAGTTCAACAGCATGAAGAAAGACCTGGGTTATGGTCTGCTGCTGAAACGCTATACGGATAACGTCACCGACGCGACCGAAGCGCAAATTCAGCAGGCAACGAAAGATTCTATCCCTCGCGTTGCGCCGCTGTACTTCGCTTTCCGTATCATGGTGGCATGCGGCATTCTGATGCTGGCAATTATCGCGGTGTCCTTCTGGACTGTGCTTCGTAACCGTATCGGTGAGAAAAAATGGCTGCTGCGCACTGCGCTGTACGCGATTCCTCTGCCGTGGATTGCTATTGAATCCGGTTGGTTTGTCGCAGAGTACGGTCGTCAACCGTGGGCGATTGGTGAAGTGTTACCAACAGCCGTAGCGAACTCTTCGCTGACTGCTGGCGACCTCATCTTCTCGATGCTGTTGATTTGCGGCCTGTATACCCTGTTCCTGGTGGCTGAACTGTATCTGATGTTCAAGTTCGCACGCCTTGGGCCGAGTAGCCTGAAAACCGGTCGTTATCACTACGAGCAGTCCACTGTGACTTCTCAGCCGGCACGCTAAGACAGGAGTCGTCAAATGATCGATTATGAAGTATTGCGTTTTATCTGGTGGCTGCTGGTTGGCATTCTGCTGATTGGTTTCGCGGTCACTGATGGCTTCGACATGGGGGTGGGCATGCTCACCCGTTTCCTCGGTCGTAATGATACCGAGCGTCGAATTATGATTAACTCCATCGCCCCGCACTGGGACGGTAACCAGGTTTGGCTCATCACCGCGGGTGGCGCACTGTTCGCTGCCTGGCCGATGGTGTATGCCGCTGCGTTCTCCGGTTTCTATGTGGCGATGATCCTGGTACTGGCGTCTTTGTTCTTCCGTCCGGTCGGTTTTGATTACCGCTCCAAGATTGAAGACATGCGCTGGCGCAACATGTGGGACTGGGGCATCTTCATTGGTAGCTTCGTGCCACCGCTGGTGATTGGCGTGGCGTTCGGCAACCTGCTGCAAGGGGTTCCGTTCCACGTAGATGACTACATGCGTTTGTACTACACCGGTAACTTCTTCCAGTTGCTGAATCCGTTTGGTCTGCTGGCTGGTGTCGTGAGCGTTGGGATGATCATCACCCAGGGTGCGACCTATCTGCAGATGCGTACGGTAGGTGAACTGCATCTGCGTGCTCGTGCAACTTCACAGGTTGCGGCGCTGGTGACTCTGGTCTGCTTCGCGCTGGCCGGTGTATGGGTGATTTACGGTATTGACGGTTATGTTGTGACCTCAGCCCTGGATCATCATGCCGCCTCCAACCCGCTGACCAAAGAAGTGGCTCGCGTGGCTGGCGCATGGATGGTGAACTTTAACAATGCACCTATCCTGTGGCTGGTTCCTGCACTGGGCGTGGTTCTGCCGCTGTTGACCATTCTGACTTCTCGTATGGAGAAAGGGGCCTGGGCATTCGTCTTCTCTTCACTGACGTTAGCATGCATCATCCTGACTGCCGGTATCGCAATGTTCCCGTTTGTGATGCCATCCAGCACCATGATGAACGCAAGTTTGACCATGTGGGATGCAACGTCCAGCCAGCTGACGCTGAATCTGATGACGTATGTAGCTTGTGTGTTCGTACCGATCATTCTGCTGTACACCGGCTGGTGTTACTGGAAGATGTTTGGTCGCATCACTAAAGAAGATATTGAAAGCAACACCCACTCTCTGTACTAAGTAAGGAGCTTAAAATGTGGTATTTCGCATGGATTTTGGGAACGCTTCTTGCCTGTGCATTTGGGATAATCACAGCGCTGGCGCTTGAACACGTTGAATCAGGCAAAGCCGGACAAGAAGATAGCTAATGACCAACATTATCGCGATGTTATACAACGCGATGGACAAGCGCCCCTTGCGGGCGCTTTCATTTGTGCTGGCAATCGTATTGGCCGGCTGCATATTCTGGGATCCGTCACGTTTCGCGGCCAAAACCAGTGAGCTTGAAATCTGGCATGGTTTTCTGCTTATGTGGGCGGTCTGCGCAGGCATCATTCACGGCGTTGGCTTTCGTCCTCGTGCCGTACACTGGCAGGGTATCTTCTGCCCGCTGATCGCGGATATCGTCCTCGTTGTTGGTCTGTTTTTCTTCTTCTTTTGAATAAGAAACATCCTTAAATATTTATGGGCTTGCATAAGCCCATAATTTTTTACTCTCCGTTTACTTTCCCCCATTCCAAAGCACCATTCCCGCGCGTATAGTAGCGAAGTTTGAAAGCACTAACCTTTTGTTGCATTACCGGGATGTAAAGTGAATACAACGCTGTTTCGATGGCCGGTTCGTGTCTACTATGAAGATACCGATGCCGGTGGGGTGGTTTACCACGCCAGCTACGTCGCTTTTTATGAAAGAGCGCGCACAGAGATGCTGCGTCATCATCACTTCAGTCAGCAGGTCCTGTTGGCTGAACGTGTAGCCTTTGTGGTGCGCAAGATGACCCTCGAGTATTTTGCGCCTGCCCGGCTCGACGATATGCTCGAAGTTCAAACCGAAATTACGTCAATGCGTGGCACCTCTTTGGTTTTCACGCAACGCATTGTCAACGCAGAGAACACCGTGCTGAATGAAGCCGAAGTTCTGATTGTTTGCGTTGATCCACTCAAAATGAAGCCTCGTGCGCTTCCCAAGTCTATTGTCGCGGAGTTTAAGCAGTGACTGACATGAATATCCTTGATTTGTTCCTGAAGGCAAGCCTTCTGGTTAAACTTATCATGTTGATTTTGATTGGTTTCTCAATCGCATCCTGGGCCATTATTATCCAGCGGACCCGTATTCTTAATGCTGCTTCACGTGAAGCCGAAGCATTTGAAGACAAGTTCTGGTCTGGCATTGAATTGTCGCGCCTGTACCAGGAAAGCCAGGGGCGTCGTGATAATTTGGCTGGCTCAGAACAAATTTTCTACAGCGGGTTCAAAGAATTTGCCCGTTTGCATCGGGCAAATAGCCACGCGCCGGAAGCGGTCGTTGAGGGGGCTTCCCGTGCGATGCGTATCTCGATGAACCGTGAGCTGGAAACGCTGGAAACGCATATTCCATTCCTCGGAACCGTTGGCTCCATCAGCCCGTATATCGGTCTGTTCGGTACCGTTTGGGGGATCATGCACGCATTTATCGCGCTGGGCGCGGTAAAACAGGCGACGCTGCAAATGGTTGCACCGGGTATCGCGGAAGCGTTGATTGCAACGGCTATCGGTCTGTTTGCGGCAATCCCGGCGGTTATGGCCTACAACCGTCTGAACCAGCGCGTGAACAAACTGGAACTGAATTACGACAACTTTATGGAAGAGTTCACCGCGATTCTGCACCGCCAGGCGTTTACCGTTAGCGAGAGCAACAAGGGGTAAGCCATGGCCAGAACGCGTGGACGAGGTCGTCGCGAACTCAAGTCCGAAATCAATATTGTACCGCTGCTCGACGTACTGCTGGTGCTGTTGCTGATCTTTATGGCAACCGCACCGATCATTACGCAGAGTGTGGAAGTCGACCTGCCGGATGCGACCGAATCGCAAGCCGTCAGCAGTAACGACGAACCCCCGGTCATTATTGAAGTTTCCGGTATTGGGCAATACAGCGTGGTGGTTGAGAAAGATCGTATGGATCAACTGCCGCCGGAGCAGGTTATCGCGGAAGCGAAAAGTCGCCTGCAGACCAATCCGAAAACGGTCTTTTTAATCGGTGGTGCGAAAGACGTGCCTTATGATGAAATAATTAAAGCGCTGAACTTGTTACACAGTGCAGGCGTAAAATCGGTTGGCTTGATGACGCAGCCAATCTGATGACGGCGTTTTGCTGGCTTGAAAGATAGCACGTAACAGGCGAACAGTTTTTTGGGAACCGAGAGTGTCAAAGGCAACCGAACAAAACGACAAGCTCAAAAGGGCGATAATTATTTCAGCGGTGCTGCATGTCATTTTATTTGCAGCGCTGATCTGGAGTTCGTTCGATGAGCACATTGATGCTTCAGCCGGCGGCGGTGGCGGTTCGTCCATCGACGCCGTTATGGTCGATCCTGGAGCCGTTGTGCAACAGTACGACAGGCAGCAGCAACAGCAGGCAAGCGCGAAACGTGCTGAAGAGCAGCGTGAAAAGCAGGCGCAGCAGCAAGCTGAAGAACTTCGCGAGAAACAGGCAGCTGAGCAAGAGCGACTGAAGCAGCTGGAAAAAGAACGCTTAGCCGCGCAGGAAAAAGTGCGCGAACAGGCGGAACAGCAGAAGCAAGCTGAAGCCGCCGCCGCGAAAGCGCAAGAGCAACAGAAACAGGCTGAAGAAGCTGCGGCGAAGGCTGCTGCAGACGCGAAGGCTAAAGCTGATGCACAGGCGAAACAAGCGGCAGATGCCGCGAAGAAAGCCGCTGCGGACGCACAGAAAAAAGCTGAGGCGGAAGCTGCTAAAGCCGCTGCTGATGCGAAGAAAGTTGCCGAAGCACAAGCTGCTAAAGCTGCCGCGGACGCTGCGAAGAAAGCACAGGCTGAAGCCGCTAAGCAAGCAGCAGCCGAGAAAGCTGCCGCTGAGAAAGCAGAAAAAGCCGCCGCCGCGAAAGCGGCCGCTGCTGAAAAAGCGGCGGCTGATAAGAAAGCCGCAGCGGAAAAAGCAGCAGCAGACAAAAAAGCTGCAGCCGAGAAAGCCGCTGCCGATAAGAAAGCTGCGGCAGATAAAGCAGCAGCTGCTAAAAAGGCTGCGGCCGAAAAAGCCGCT
This sequence comes from Citrobacter sp. S39, assembly GCF_009495675.1. Classification (NCBI taxonomy): domain Bacteria; kingdom Pseudomonadati; phylum Pseudomonadota; class Gammaproteobacteria; order Enterobacterales; family Enterobacteriaceae; genus Citrobacter; species Citrobacter sp. S39. The sequence continues at coordinate 4,246,633 of NZ_CP045555.1, read as the reverse complement.
GCAGCCTCTGGCGTTGACGACTTGTTGGGTGACCTGAGCTCCGGTAAGAATGCACCGAAATCGGGCGGTGGAGCGAAAGGAAACGGCCAACCGGCGAAAGATAGTGGTACAAGTGGTGCCAATGGCGGTGCATCTGGTGCTGATATCAGTGCTTACGCATCTCAAATTCGTAATGCGATCCAGAGCCGTCTGTATGGTGCAGATTTGTATGCAGGTAAATCTTGCGTATTACATATCAAGTTAGCACCCGATGGTCTGTTACTGGATGTGACCGAAGAGGGTGGGGATCCAGCATTGTGTCAGGCTGCGCTGACGGCTGCGAAAACCGCCAGAATTCCTAAACCGCCTAGCCAGGCAGTTTATGAAAAAGTAAAAGATGCCAAACTGGACTTCAAACTGTAATAACGACCCCTGAGAAATCAGGGGAAACGGTCTAAGGTTGATACTGAGTTGTGGTAGTTTTGTGTATTTGAGTTTGTTAACATTCTGCTAAATTATCGTGGGCTTTCCGTCCAGATAAGGGAGATATGATGAAGCAGGCATTACGAGTAGCATTTGGTTTTCTGATGCTGTGGGCAGCGGTGCTGCACGCAGAAGTACGTATCGAGATCACCCAGGGGGTGGACTCGGCGCGCCCGATTGGTGTTGTCCCCTTCCAGTGGGCAGGACCGGGTGCTGCACCTGAAGATATCGGTGGTATCGTAGGTGCTGACCTGCGTAACAGCGGTAAATTTAACCCGTTAGACCGTTCTCGTCTGCCTCAGCAGCCTGGTACCGCGCAGGAAGTTCAACCTGCCGCTTGGTCTGCGCTGGGCATTGATGCCGTAGTCGTCGGCCAGGTTACGCCGAACCCGGATGGTTCTTACAGCGTTGCCTATCAGCTGGTTGACACCGGTGGCGCACCGGGTACCGTACTGGCACAGAACACTTATAAAGTGAACAAGCAGTGGCTGCGTTACGCGGGGCATACTGCAAGTGACGAAGTGTTTGAAAAACTGACCGGCATTAAAGGTGCATTCCGTACCCGTATCGCTTATGTTGTTCAGACCAACGGTGGTCAGTTCCCGTACGAATTACGTGTGTCCGACTACGATGGTTACAACCAGTTCGTGGTACACCGTTCTCCGCAGCCGCTGATGTCTCCGGCGTGGTCTCCGGACGGATCAAAACTGGCGTACGTAACCTTCGAGAGTGGTCGTTCTGCACTGGTTATTCAGACGTTGTCTAATGGCGCGGTTCGTCAGGTAGCGTCGTTCCCACGTCACAACGGTGCGCCTGCGTTTTCTCCGGATGGCAGCAAACTGGCGTTTGCCCTGTCTAAAACCGGTAGCCTGAACCTGTATGTCATGGACATTGGTTCCGGTCAGATCCGTCAGGTGACGGATGGTCGTAGCAACAATACGGAACCGACCTGGTTCCCGGACAGCCAAAACCTGGCCTTTACATCTGACCAGGCCGGTCGTCCGCAGGTATATAAAGTTAACGTCAACGGCGGTGCTCCGCAGCGTATTACCTGGGAAGGTTCGCAAAACCAGGATGCGGATGTGAGCAGCGACGGTAAATTTATGGTAATGGTAAGTTCGGCCAACGGTCAGCAGCACATTGCCAAACAAGATCTGGTAGCGGGTGGCGTACAAGTTCTGTCGTCAACGTTCCTGGACGAAACGCCAAGTCTGGCACCTAACGGCACTATGGTAATCTACAGCTCTTCTCAGGGGATGGGATCCGTGCTGAATTTGGTTTCTACAGATGGGCGTTTCAAAGCGCGTCTTCCGGCAACTGATGGACAGGTTAAATTCCCTGCCTGGTCGCCGTATCTGTGATAATAAATAATTGATTAATAAAGGAATCATTGAAATGCAACTGAACAAAGTGCTGAAAGGGCTGATGATTGCTCTGCCTGTTATGGCTATTGCAGCGTGTTCTTCTAACAAGAACGCCAGCAATGACGGCAGCGAAGGCATGCTGGGTGCCGGCACTGGTATGGATGCAAACGGCAGCGGCAACATGTCTTCTGAAGAGCAAGCGCGTCTTCAGATGCAACAGCTGCAGCAGAACAACATCGTTTACTTCGATCTGGACAAGTACGATATCCGTTCTGATTTCGCTGCAATGCTGGATGCTCACGCTAACTTCCTGCGTAGCAACCCGTCTTACAAAGTCACCGTAGAAGGTCATGCGGACGAACGTGGTACTCCTGAGTACAACATCTCCCTGGGTGAGCGTCGTGCGAACGCCGTTAAGATGTACCTGCAGGGTAAAGGCGTTTCTGCTGACCAGATCTCCATCGTTTCTTACGGTAAAGAAAAACCTGCAGTACTGGGTCATGACGAAGCGGCTTACGCCAAAAACCGTCGCGCCGTACTGGTTTACTAAGAGAATTGCATGAGCAGTAACTTCAGACATCATCTGTTGAGTCTGTCGTTACTGGTTGGCATAGCGGCCCCTTGGGCCGCTTTTGCTCAGGCGCCAATCAGTAGTGTCGGCTCAGGCTCGGTCGAAGACCGTGTCACTCAACTCGAGCGTATTTCTAACGCTCACAGTCAGCTTTTAACCCAACTCCAGCAACAACTCTCCGATAATCAGTCCGATATTGATTCCCTGCGTGGTCAAATTCAGGAAAATCAGTATCAGTTGAACCAGGTTGTTGAACGCCAGAAGCAAATATTGTTGCAGATTAATAATCTTGGCAGCGGTAGTGCGCCTGCGGCGCAGTCTGCAGGTAGCGATCAGAGTGGGGCAGCAGCAACCCCTACGCCTGATGCGGGCGCAGCGGCAGCGTCAGGAACCCCGGCGCAGACTGGCGATGCGAACACTGATTACAATGCGGCCATTGCTCTGGTGCAGGATAAATCCCGCCAGGATGATGCGATTGAAGCATTTCAGAACTTCATCAAAAAGTACCCAGACTCGACTTACCTGCCAAATGCGAATTACTGGCTGGGTCAGTTGAATTACAACAAGGGGAAAAAAGATGATGCAGCGTTCTATTTTGCTTCAGTAGTTAAAAACTTCCCTAAATCACCAAAGGCTGCAGACGCGATGTATAAAGTCGGCGTCATCATGCAGGACAAAGGTGACACAGCAAAAGCTAAAGCCGTTTATCAGCAGGTTATCACTAAATACCCTGGCACTGATGGCGCGAAACAAGCGCAAAAACGCCTTGGCGCGATGTAATGAACACCATGCGACCAGAAATCGTGTTAATTCTGGTCGCGTCGTGTGATTCCTAAGCAGTTGAGTTATTTACATCGAAATTTTTGTTGCGCTAAAATCTGAAATCAGTAATATATGCCGCCGTTGCCAAGGGATATCAAACAGCCCGAAAGCGGCAAAAAAAGTGGGTCGTTAGCTCAGTTGGTAGAGCAGTTGACTTTTAATCAATTGGTCGCAGGTTCGAATCCTGCACGACCCACCAATCGCTAAGGTGGAATGCGATTGTAAAACGTGAAGGATAACGTTGCGTAAGCAACGGCCCGTAGGGCGAGACGAAGTCGAGTCATCCTGCACGACCCACCACTAACTCAGTTAGTAAGTAGTATCCAGCGTAGTATCGGGTGATTAGCTCAGCTGGGAGAGCACCTCCCTTACAAGGAGGGGGTCGGCGGTTCGATCCCGTCATCACCCACCACTCGGGGCGTTAGCTCAGTTGGTAGAGCAGTTGACTTTTAATCAATTGGTCGCAGGTTCGAATCCTGCACGCCCCACCAATTTATTGGTGGTACCGAGTAAAAATTTTCAGGTTATACCCGAGCGGGTCGTTAGCTCAGTTGGTAGAGCAGTTGACTTTTAATCAATTGGTCGCAGGTTCGAATCCTGCACGACCCACCATCCTGAAAGTATAAAGAAGTAAACCCCATAAGGGGGCGTTAGCTCAGTTGGTAGAGCAGTTGACTTTTAATCAATTGGTCGCAGGTTCGAATCCTGCACGCCCCACCAGTGTAAAAAAGCGCCCTAAAGGCGCTTTTTTGCTATGCGCAGGATTTCATGATTCGAACCTGCAGCAGGTTCGGGTCGAACGAAGTGAGACAACGGAGCCGTTTACGGCGATGGCCCGAAGGGCGAGCGTAGCGAGTCATCCTGCACGCCCCACCAGTGTAAAAAAGCGCCCTAAAGGCGCTTTTTTGCTATGCGCAGAATCAACGATTCGAACCTGCTTGCCTGATGCGCTTCGCTTATCAGTCCTACAGATGACACTATTCACGTAGGCCGGATAGGACGTCAGTCGCCATCCGGCATTCATCACACGCAATTATTGTGACTTTCTTACGCCAATCCGCTATCTTGTTTAGCATATAAAACAAATCTAACCGAATACGGCGTGCGTCACGCTTTTAATCGGTTATTTCGTTAAGCTAGTAAAACGAGAAAGCAAGATGAGCGTGATGTTTGATCCAGAAGCAGCAATTTATCCGTTTCCGCCGAAGCCAGCCCCGCTGAGTGTGGATGAAAAGCAATTTTATCGTGAAAAAATCAAGCGCCTGTTGAAAGAGCGTGATGCCGTTATGGTCGCGCACTATTACACCGATCCTGAAATTCAGCAATTGGCCGAAGAGACCGGTGGCTGTATTTCTGATTCTCTGGAGATGGCGCGGTTCGGCTCAAAACATTCTGCCTCTACGCTGTTGGTTGCAGGAGTGAGGTTTATGGGGGAAACCGCCAAAATCCTCAGCCCGGAAAAGACCATCCTGATGCCGACCTTACAGGCGGAATGTTCATTAGATCTGGGTTGTCCGATTGATGCTTTCAGCGCGTTTTGCGATGCGCATCCTGATCGTACTGTGGTGGTTTACGCCAATACCTCCGCTGCCGTTAAAGCACGTGCGGACTGGGTCGTCACGTCCAGTATCGCGGTAGAACTTATTGAGCACCTTGATAGTTTAGGTGAAAAAATCATCTGGGCTCCGGACAGACATCTGGGCAACTACGTGCAAAAACAGACCGGTGCAGACGTTCTTTGTTGGCAGGGGGCCTGTATCGTCCACGACGAATTTAAAACTCAGGCTTTAACACGCATGAAGGGGCTTTACCCTGATGCTGCGGTGTTGGTGCACCCGGAGTCCCCTCAGTCTATCGTTGATATGGCTGATGCGGTTGGCTCAACCAGCCAGTTAATCAACGCAGCTAAATCGTTACCGCATCAACAGCTGATTGTGGCGACTGACCGGGGCATTTTTTACAAAATGCAGCAGGCCGTTCCGGATAAAGAATTGTTTGAAGCGCCGACGGCTGGCGAAGGGGCAACCTGTCGCAGCTGTGCGCATTGTCCGTGGATGGCGATGAACGGCCTCAAGGCGATTGCTGAGGGCCTGGAACAAGGCGGAGCGGCTCATGAGATACATGTTGATGCTGTGCTGCGAGAAGGGGCGTTGTTGCCGTTAAACCGCATGTTGGAATTTGCGGCTACACTTCGAGCTTAATTAATTTTTTTGCTCTGGGGGAAAAGATGGACTTTTTTAGCACGCAGAACATTCTGGTACATATTCCGATCGGCGCTGGCGGTTACGATCTGTCGTGGATCGAAGCTGTGGGGACGATCGCCGGGTTGCTGTGTATTGGTCTGGCGAGCCTTGAGAAAATAAGCAATTACTTCTTCGGCCTGATAAACGTCACGCTGTTTGCGATTATCTTCTTTCAGATCCAGCTCTATGCAAGCCTGTTGCTGCAAGTTTTCTTCTTTGCCGCCAACATCTACGGCTGGTATGCCTGGTCCAGGCAAACTAACCAGCATGAAGCGGAACTGAAAATTCGCTGGCTGCCGTTACCAAAAGCGATCGGCTGGCTGGCGGCTTGCGTGGTAGCGATCGGTCTGATGTCGGTCTATATCGACCCGGTCTTTGCATTCCTGACCCGCATTGCGGTGAACATTATGCAGGCATTAGGATTACAGGTTGTTGTGCCTGAGTTGCAACCCGATGCATTCCCGTTCTGGGACTCCTGCATGATGGTGTTGTCGATTGCGGCGATGATCCTGATGACGCGCAAATACGTCGAAAACTGGCTGCTGTGGGTGATCATTAACGTAATAAGCGTAGTGATTTTCGCCCTACAAGGCGTATATGCCATGTCGCTGGAGTATATGATCCTGACGGTTATCGCCCTGAATGGTAGCAGGATGTGGATTAACAGCGCGCGTGAGCGGGGTTCCCGCGCGCTGTCCCATTAATGGTGATGATGTGAATGGCCGGACACGCCTTGGTACAGGTGGCAGTCCGGCCCATTGCACGGCTGATACTCCATCTGGATCGTCGCGTGTTCAATCTGGTAGTGGTGGATAAGGAAATGCTGAATACGTTCCAGCAGGGCATCATGATCGTGCGGCGGGATCACCTGCACATGCAGCGTCATTACCGGTTTTTCACCCACCATCCAGACATGGACATGGTGTACATTGCGGACTTCGGGGATATCCCGGCTGAGATGGCGCTGCAGTGCGGCAATATCCAGCGTCAGCGGGGCACCTTCCAGTAATTCATTAACGCTATCCTTTAACAGTCGCCAGGCGCTGCGCAGTACCAGCACGGAAACCAGAATCGAGAGAATCGGGTCCGCAGGCGTCCAGCCCGTCCAGATAATAATAAGCGCAGCGATGATCGCCCCGACCGAGCCGAGTAAATCGCCCATCACATGTAGTGCCGCAGCGCGGACGTTCAGGTTTTTCTCCTCACTGCCGCGGTGTAGAACCCAAAAAGCCAGCACGTTGGCGAGTAAACCCGCGACAGCTATAACCATCATCATGCCGCCTGCCACGGGGCGGGGCGTATGGAAGCGCTCAATGGCTTCCCAGACGATTAAAATGGTGATCACGACCAATGCGATGGCATTAACAAACGCGGCCAGTGTCGTGAGCCTCAGCCAGCCGAAGGTGTGTCGTATTGTGGGCGGTCGATGGGAAAACCGGACGGCCAGCAGCGCGAAAAGGAGCGCTGCGGCATCAGTGAGCATATGCCCGGCATCAGCCAGCAAGGCCAGTGAACCTGAAAGTATTCCACCTACCACTTCAACCAACATAAATCCGGCTGTAATGCAGAATGCAAACATCAAGCGGCGGGCATTATTGTCCTTGGGTTGCTCAGAGGAATTATGAGTATGCGAGTGCGCCATTATGCCATCCCTTTGTTATTCTCATCTTTACTGTATGCCATCATACCGTTTTTGGGATGATAAAATTAAAAAGGAGAGCTATTGCTCTCCCGTTATTAGCTTTATTTTCAGCGTTACTGCGTAGTGCCATCAGTTTTTGTCTCGGCATCATTATTAATGCCGTTTCCGGTCTCAACCTTCTTATTCACATCAGGGCAGCGACCGTCCTTACACATGGCGTTTTTGTGCATCTCGTCTTTGGTCATCCCTTCATGGTTCATTGATGAACCGTTCGGGTGCAGCATTGTGCCACCCGAATTCACGTTACTGTTGTCAACGTTATTTGGTGCCACGTTTTCGCGTGCGTCTGGGGCGACCTGACCGGCATCCGCCGAGGAATTTGCCTGGCCGTTATTGGACTGCGTATTGGTTTCAGCAGCCAGCGCCGCGCCGCTGGCGAGGCTGAGTGTAGCGGTAAGAAAGAGTGAAGCCAGCTTTGTCATATGCATAATATGCTCCTGTTATGGTCGATATGTCGGATAACGTCTTCCAACAGTGCATGTGCCAGTTACATCATCAATATGTGGTTAATAGTTTTGCCTGAGAAATTAAACCCAGCATAGAATCTTGAAATTTATGGAAATTAAAGCTGTTACAGTTATAAATTGTAGGTTGGATCTCGTTTTTCGCTACTTTATTGCGTTTTTTTGGCCAATTCCAGGATTAATCCGTCCAAAGTGTAAAACCCCGTTTACACTTTATGACTGAAGATATAGATTGGAGGGATTGCATTCATTTATATAAGTATGGCAACGCTGGAATAATCATGAATTATCAGAACGACGATTTACGCATTAAAGAGATCAACGAGTTATTACCGCCAGTCGCATTGCTGGAAAAATTCCCCGCTACTGAAAATGCCGCAAACACGGTGGCTCATGCCCGTAAGGCGATTCATAAAATTCTGAAAGGGAGCGATGATCGCCTGTTGGTGGTGATTGGGCCGTGTTCTATTCATGATCCGGCAGCCGCTAAAGAGTACGCCGCCCGCCTGCTGGCGCTGCGCGAAGAGTTAAAAGGCGAGCTTGAAATTGTCATGCGCGTCTATTTTGAAAAACCGCGAACCACCGTCGGCTGGAAAGGGCTTATCAACGATCCGCACATGGACAACAGCTTCCAAATCAACGATGGGCTGCGCATTGCACGTAAATTGCTGCTGGATATCAACGATAGCGGATTGCCGGCTGCGGGTGAGTTCCTCGATATGATCACGCCGCAATACCTCGCCGACTTGATGAGTTGGGGCGCGATTGGGGCTCGTACCACTGAGTCTCAAGTACACCGCGAGCTGGCATCAGGTCTGTCTTGCCCGGTTGGTTTTAAAAACGGTACCGATGGCACGATCAAAGTTGCGATTGATGCAATCAACGCAGCAGGGGCGCCACACTGCTTCCTGTCTGTGACCAAATGGGGTCATTCAGCGATCGTGAATACCAGCGGTAACGGCGATTGCCATATTATTTTGCGCGGCGGCAAAGAACCTAACTACAGCGCTCAGCACGTTGCCGATGTGAAAGAAGGTCTGATCAAAGCAGGGCTTTCAGCGCAGGTGATGATCGACTTTAGCCATGCCAACTCCTGCAAGCAGTTCAAAAAGCAGATGGATGTTGCGAAAGACGTTTGCGGACAAGTCGCTGGTGGAGAAAAAGCGATTATTGGCGTGATGATCGAAAGCCATCTGGTCGAGGGTAATCAGAACCCGGATAGCGGCGAGCCGCTGACCTACGGTAAGAGCATCACTGACGCCTGCATTGGCTGGGAAGACACCGATGCGGTCTTACGCCAACTGGCAGAAGCGGTAAAAGCACGCCGCGGGTAAAAACGCATCCGGGCTACGCTCGGTAGGCCGGATAAGGCAACGCCACTATCTGGCAATAAAAAAGCGTGGAGCATTCCACGCTTTTTTCGTTTGACCCGGGATGAAAATTACTTCGCTTTACCCTGGTTCGCAACGGCTGCCGCTTTTGCTGCGATCTCGTCAGCGTTACCCAGATAGTAGTGTTTGATCGGTTTGAAGTTTTCGTCGAACTCATATACCAGCGGTACGCCGGTCGGAATGTTCAGTTCAAGGATCTCATCTTCGCCCATGTTATCCAGGTATTTAACCAGCGCACGCAGAGAGTTACCGTGAGCGGCGATAATCACACGCTCACCGCTTTTCATGCGCGGCAGAATAGTTTCGTTCCAGTAGGGGATAACGCGATCGATGGTCAGCGCCAGGCTTTCGGTAACCGGTAACTCTTTGTCGGTCAGCTTCGCATAACGCGGATCGTGACCCGGATAACGCTCGTCATCTTTGGTCAGTTCCGGTGGCGTTACCGCAAAGCCGCGACGCCATTGTTTAACCTGCTCGTCACCGTATTTTTCAGCGGTTTCAGCTTTGTTCAGACCCTGCAGCGCGCCGTAATGACGTTCGTTCAGTTTCCAGGATTTCTCAACCGGCAGCCAGGCCTGATCCAGTTCGTCCAGTACGTTCCACAGGGTGTGGATGGCACGTTTCAGCACAGAGGTATAAGCAAAATCGAAGCTGTAGCCTTCCTCTTTCAGCAATTTACCTGCCGCTTTTGCTTCGCCCACACCTTTCTCGGACAGATCAACGTCATACCAACCGGTAAAACGGTTCTCGTTGTTCCACTGACTTTCACCGTGACGTACCAGAACCAGCTTAGTTACAGCCATACACTCACTCCTATAAATCATATTGAATGATAATAATTCTCATTATATTGCCGTAATGCGTCAGCGGCAATCCTTACGCATAACCATAGCGAAAATAGCGCCACAGTGTAAGGTTCTTGTGAACTCAAGGTTGCGATTTTGTCTTTGAACGGTGGGGATTTGAGCGGTTCTACTGTGATAAACAAGCAACAGGCCCGATACGTTACGTCATCGGGCCTGGGAGGGGGAACGATTAGGCTGGAATAAACCGGTATTCCGTCACGCTGGCGTACTCTTCGCCAGGACGCAGGAAGCAGTCTGGCTGCGGCCATTCCGGATGGTTCGGGCTGTCCGGCAGGAACTCGCTTTCCAGCGCCAGACCTTGCCAGTCGGCGTAGGCATCAGGGCCACGGGATGGCGTACCGCCGAGGAAATTCCCGGAATAAAACTGTAATGCCGGGGCGGAGGTGTAGACCTCCATCTGCAGTTTTTCATCCCGGGACCACAGTCGAGCGACCGGCGTATGCGTATTGCCCTGTGCCTGGAGCAGGAAGGCGTGATCGTAACCTTTTACCTTGCGCTGATCGTCATCGGCAAGAAATTCACTGCTGATGATCTTAGGCGTACGGAAATCGAAAGTGCTACCAGCGACGGATTTCAGTCCGTCGTGCGGGATGCCCATTTCATCAACCGGCAAGTACTCGTCGGCGAGGATTTGCAGCTTGTGTTGGCGCACATCCGTTTTGTCACCGTCGAGGTTGAAATAAACGTGATTCGTCAGATTCACCGGGCAGGGCTTATCGACCGTGGCGCGGTAGGTTATCGAAATACGATTATCGTCAGTCAGGCGATACTGCACGGTAGCGCAAAGATGGCCAGGGAAGCCCTGATCGCCATCGTCAGACGTTAAGGCGAACAGCACCTGGCGGTCATTTTGATTGACTATCTGCCAGCGACGTTTGTCAAAACCGTCCGGCCCGCCGTGCAGCTGGTTGTCGCCCTGACTTGGTATTAATTCAACGGTTTCGCCAGCAAAGGTATAACGGCTGTTGGCGATACGGTTCGCGTAGCGACCAATCGAAGCCCCCAGAAATGCAGCCTGTTCCGGGTATTGTTCCGGGCTGGCGCAACCGAGTAATGCTTCGCGCACGCTATCATCGCTGAGCGGAATACGTGCAGAGAGTAGGGTCGCGCCCCAGTCCATCAGCGTGACCACCATCCCTGCGTCATTGCGCAGGGTGAGCAGGCGAAACGGCTGACCGTCCGGAGCCTGCACGGGGATTTCGTTTAACATTGTCCGGCTCCTTGAGAAGGTTTGCAGACGTAGAATGTTTCTTTAATTCCAGTTTTTGCTTCGTACTGCTCAGCTACAGCTTGCTGTACGGCAGGCACCAAATCTTGCGGGATCAGCGCCACGATACAGCCGCCGAAGCCGCCGCCGGTCATGCGTACACCGCCTTTATCGCCAATGGTCGCTTTGACAATCTCAACCAGCGTATCAATTTGCGGCACGGTAATTTCAAAGTCATCGCGCATTGAGGCGTGAGATTCCGCCATCAGTTGGCCCATACGCAGCAGGTCGCCTTTTTCCAGCGCCTGTGCTGCTTCAACGGTACGCGCATTTTCCGTGATCACGTGGCGAACGCGTTTGGCGACAATCGGATCCAGCTCGTGGGCGACGGCGTTAAACGCTTCAAGGCTAACATCACGCAGCGCTGGCTGCTGGAAGAAACGTGCGCCGGTTTCACATTGTTCACGACGGGTGTTGTATTCGCTACCGACCAGCGTACGTTTAAAGTTACTGTTGATGATCACCACCGCTACGCCCTCAGGCATAGAAACTGCTTTGGTGCCAAGCGTTCGGCAGTCGATCAGTAGCGCATGATCTTTCTTACCAAGTGCCGAGATCAACTGATCCATAATGCCGCAGTTACAGCCGACAAACTGGTTTTCAGCTTCCTGACCGTTCAGGGCAATCTGCGCGCCGTCGAGCGGCAGATGATAGAGCTGCTGGAATACCGTACCCACAGCGACTTCCAGCGAGGCAGAAGAACTTAACCCCGCGCCCTGTGGGACGTTACCGCTGATCACCAGATCAGCACCGCCAAAGGCGTTATTGCGCTTTTGCAGATGTTTCACTACGCCACGCACGTAGTTTGACCACTGCTGGCTGTCGTGGGCGATAATCGGTGCATCAAGCGAGAACTCATCAATCTGATTGTCGTAATCAGCGGCGATCACGCGGACTTTTCGATCGTCGCGTGCCGCACAACTGATAACGGTTTGATAGTCGATGGCGCAAGGCAGAACGAAGCCGTCGTTATAATCGGTATGTTCGCCGATCAGGTTTACACGACCCGGTGCCTGAATAGTATGGGTGGCAGGGTAGCCAAATGTTTCTGCAAACAGAGATTGTGTTTTTTCTTTCAGACTCATTATTTAAACTCCGGATTCGCGAAAATGGATGTCGCTGACCGCACGCAGTCGTTCAGCCGCTTGTTCTGCCGTCAGGTCGCGCTGGGTTTCTGCCAGCATTTCATATCCGACCATAAATTTACGCACGGTCGCGGAACGCAGCAGCGGCGGATAAAAGTGAGCATGCAACTGCCAGTGTTGGTTTTCTTCACCGTTAAACGGTGCGCCGTGCCAGCCCATGGAGTAGGGGAATGAACACTGGAACAGATTGTCATAACGACTGGTCAGTTTTTTCAACGCCAGCGCCAGGTCAGCACGCTGTTCTTCGCTCAAATCGGTAATACGCAGCACATGCGCTTTCGGCAGCAGCAACGTTTCGAACGGCCACGCGGCCCAGTAAGGTACAACCGCCAGCCAGTGCTCGGTTTCAACAACCGTACGGCTGCCATCCGCCAGTTCTCGCTGGACGTAATCAACGAGCATTGGCGCGCCTTGTTCGGCGAAGTATGCTTTCTGCAGGCGATCTTCACGTTCGGCTTCGTTAGGCAAAAAGCTGTTGGCCCAAATTTGTCCGTGTGGGTGCGGGTTCGAGCACCCCATCGCTGCGCCTTTATTCTCAAATACCTGCACCCAGGGATAGGTTTTCCCTAAGTCTTCGGTCTGCTCCTGCCACGTTTTTACGATTTCTGTCAGTGCAGGGACGCTGAGTTCCGGCAATGTTTTGCTGTGATCGGGTGAGAAGCAAATCACGCGGCTGGTACCGCGCGCGCTCTGGCAGCGCATCAACGGATCGTGACTGTCCGGCGCGTCCGGTGTATCGGACATCAACGCAGCAAAGTCATTGGTAAAGACATAGGTCCCGGTGTAATCCGGGTTTTTGTCGCCGGTAACGCGCGTATTGCCAGCGCACAGGAAGCAGTCCGGGTCATGTGCAGGTAGTACCTGCTTAGACGGAGTTTCCTGCGCCCCTTGCCACGGGCGTTTGGCGCGATGCGGTGATACGAGGATCCACTGCCCGGTGAGCGGGTTAAAACGGCGGTGTGGATGATCGACAGGATTGAATTGCGTCATGATTGGTCCTTAATCCGAATATCCCTGTGGGTGGCGTGACTGCCAGTGCCAGGTATCTTGCGCCATTTCATCCAATGTGCGGGTCACGCGCCAGTTGAGCTCGCGATCGGCTTTGCTGGCATCAGCCCAGTAGGCCGGAAGATCGCCGTCACGGCGCGGGGCGAAATGGTAATTCACCGGTTTACCGCAGGCTTTGCTGAAGGCGTGGACCACGTCCAGCACGCTGCTGCCGATGCCTGCACCGAGATTATAAATATGCACACCCTGAATGCCTGCCAGTTTTTCCATGGCGGCAACGTGGCCGTCGGCGAGATCCATCACATGGATGTAGTCGCGTACGCCGGTGCCATCTTCAGTAGGGTAGTCATTGCCAAATATGGCAAGAGACTCGCGGCGGCCAACCGCAACCTGCGCGATGTAAGGCATCAGGTTGTTTGGAATACCTTGCGGATCTTCCCCCATATCTCCTGACGGATGAGCGCCAACTGGGTTAAAGTAGCGCAGCAGGGCAATGCTCCAGTCGGGCTGAGCTTTTTGCAGATCGGTCAGGATCTGTTCCACCATCAGCTTGCTTTTGCCGTACGGACTTTGTGGCGTGCCGGTGGGGAAGCTTTCAACGTAAGGAATTTGCGGCTGATCGCCATAGACGGTCGCGGAGGAGCTGAAAATGAAGTTTTTCACGTTGGCTGCGCGCATTGCATTCACCAGACGCAGAGTGCCGTTGACGTTGTTGTCATAGTACTCCAGCGGCTTGGCAACGGATTCTCCAACGGCTTTTAAACCGGCAAAATGGATGACCGTATCAATGGCATGATCGTGCAGAATTTCGGTTATCAGCGCTTCGTTACGGATGTCTCCTTCCACGAAGGTCGGATGCTTGCCGCCTAAACGCTCAATGACGGGCAGTACGCTGCGCTTGCTGTTGCAGAGATTATCCAGGATCACCACCTCGTGACCGTTTTTCAGCAACTGCACGCAAGTGTGGCTTCCAATGTAACCGCTACCACCTGTAACCAATACTCTCATAATTCGCTCCGTTAAGCCTATGGTATGCAATAACCATAGCATAACAAAGATGCGAAAAGTGTGACACGGAATAAATTAGTGGAATCGTTTACACTCCAAGATTTTCACTCGATGCTGCTGGTTACTTTATTATAAATCATTATGTTAGGTTGTTATTACAGCGATTGTCTGAAAAAAAAGCAGAAAAAAGGGCGTGATAAACGCCCTGGCATGAAAATTAACGCAGAGAGGTTTGTCGATAGCCGTAGATATCGCCCTCGGGTACAAACTCTAGCCGATGGGTAATGCAGGCCGGGGCATCTTCGGCGTGATGAGAGACGAACAAAAGCTGAGTTTCGCCTTCACCGATCAGGACATCCACAAACCGACGGATCAGTTGGCGGTTGAGCGGATCTAATCCTTGCAAGGGTTCATCGAGGATCAGCAATGTAGGATGTTTCACCAGAGCACGAACAATCAAGGCCAGCCGCTGCTGTCCCCAGGAAAGACTATGAAATGGCGCATCCGCGGTACGTTTATCGATGCCAAGAATATCCAGCCACTGTTGTACCAGCTTGTGCTGCCTGTCGGAGACGGCCTGATAAATGCCGATTGAATCGAAATAACCGGAGAGAATAACGTTGCGAACTGTCGTACTTACCCGGTAATCCAGATGCAGGCTGCTGCTGACATAGCCAATGTGTTTTTTGATATCCCAGATAGTTTCACCGCTGCCTCGGCGTCGGCCAAACAGGGTCAGGTCGTTGCTATATCCCTGGGGATGATCGCCGGTGATTAAACTGAGCAGGGTTGATTTCCCCGCACCGTTGGGGCCGATGATTTGCCAGTGTTCCCCCGGATTTACCCGCCAGCTCAGATGATGCAGGATAGGGCGATCGTTATACGAGACAGTGCCATCTTTAAGCACAATGCGCGGCTCGTTATCTGACAATGTGTGGCGTACTGAAGGCTCATCCGGCTCGGGTAACTGGATGCCTTCCAGCCGCTCGCTATGGGCTAGCTGAGCGATTAATGCTTGTTGCAGAAGGTCGATTTTTGCGCCGGTTTCCGTCAGTGTGCAATCGGCAAGCACGCCGGCAAACTGCACGAATTCGGGAATTTCATCAAAGCGATTAAGCACCAGTACCAGCGTTAAACCGGCCTGGTGCAGCTCATCGAGCAGTTCTGCTAACTGGCGGCGGGACGCGACGTCCAGCCCGTCAAAGGGTTCATCAAGGATCAGCAAATCTGGCGTGGACATTAATGCCTGGCAGAGCAGAGTTTTGCGTGTTTCACCGGTGGAAAGGTATTTGAAACGCCTGTTGAGTAGGGCTGAAATGCCAAACTGCTGCGCCAGCGCAGCGCAGCGGGCGGGATCGTTGACCTCATCCTGAATGATTTCTGCGGTGGTGCGCCCTGTGTCGTCTTCACCGGGACTAAGAAGATCGGTGTTGTTCCGCTGCCACTCGTCGCTGACCAGCTTTTGGAGCTGCTCAAAGGAGAGTCGGGTAATACGTGTGAACTGGCAGCGGCGTTCGCCTTTCAGGAGCGGCAACTCGCCCGCCAGCGCGCGGGCCAGCGCAGATTTCCCGCTACCATTAGAGCCAACAAACGCCCAGCTATCACCCGCGTTTAACGTCAACGCATCTAACTGGAGCGTTTTTGTGTCGCTAAGACGAAACATGCCTTGCGAAATTTGCAACGATGACATTTTGTATCCCATTATTTGCAGCGATGAATAACAGGGATACGTGTTCTTCGGGCTGATGTCAATCAACTCAGCACAGCGTGGCGATAATCACTCTATCAGCATTAAAATATGCTGTGACGTTAGCGCCTTCAGTTAATGTGTGGGTCTGATCTATCGGCAACGTCGCGCAGAGCGTCTGGCCATCTGGCAACGTCATCAGCACTTCACACTGTTCCGCACCGCGTTCAATATGGCTAATCGTGCCCTGCAACTGGTTATCGGCAGCCTGAGCGATGGCGTCGTCCTGAGTGATTCCCACCCACGGCGCTTTCAGCAGAATCAGTACTTCTTTGCCTTCCTCAAGACCCAGACGCTCACCGCTTTGCGCAGTGATTGCCACTTTCAGGCGCGTTTCACCATCGGCCAGCAGGACGTCAACATGCTGCTGGACCTGATCGTGGTCGCGAGCGGTAATAGTGCCAAACCACTGGTTACGGGCGCTGGTTTGCAGTGAAAAACGCGAGATAGCTGCCAGCAGGCTGTTGAGCGGTAGCGCATCGTCATCGCTCAAAACATCAAAAGCTTTTTGTTGGATTTGCGCCAGTAAATCATATAACTGGATTAAACGTTGGCCATAGCGCGTTAACACCGCGCCACCGCCGCCTTTACCGCCTGTGGCACGTTCAACCAGCGTCTGCTCGCTGAGCTGGTTCATTTCGTTAATCGCATCCCAGGCGCTTTTGTAGCTGATACCTGCATCCTTCGCGCCCTGACTGATGGAACCGGAAAGCGCAATGTGCTTAAGCAGAGAAATGCGACGGGGATCAGCAAACAGTTTTTGCTGAAGTTTCAGCGTAAGAAGGATTTCGGCCTGCATCACAAGCTCCTGGCAAAAAAGGGTATTGTGACGGAAAACCGTGCCTGAGCAAAGCCGACCGCACAAAAGGGGAGTGCTTTTCTGCGTTATGTGGTTAGAATACAACTAAGGACTATATCTGGAGTTGACCATGTTAGAGTTATTGAAAAGTCTGGTATTCGCCGTAATCATGGTACCTGTGGTAATGGCCATCATTCTGGGTCTGATTTACGGACTGGGTGAAGTGTTCAACATTTTCTCCGGTATCGGTCAGAAAGACCAGTCCAGACAGAATCATTGATTCCCCAAACGCCCGCTCAGTCGGGCGTTTATATTTTTAGCCTTCCTACTCGTTTTCTCTCGCTACAGTTTCTCAAGATCCTGCTTTCCCTGCCGATATTTTCTTTGTGTAACCTCTAATTGGTATCAATAACCACTGGGAAAATCCTGGTTTAATCGTTATATTTGCGCCTACATAACGAAACACAAAGGAGTTACAGATGGCACGTACATGGTTACGCTTGTTTGCAGGGGCAACACTTTCTCTTACTGTTGCCGGACATGCGCTGGCGGATGAAGGAAAGATTACCGTTTTCGCAGCGGCTTCGCTGACCAACGCGATGCAGGACATTGCAACGCAATATAAAAAAGAGAAGAACGTTGATGTTGTCTCCTCTTTTGCTTCTTCTTCCACACTGGCGCGTCAGATTGAAGCAGGCGCACCGGCCGATCTGTTTATTTCTGCCGATCAGAAATGGATGGACTACGCGGTAGACAAGAAGTCGATTGATACCGCAACGCGTGAAACGCTGTTGGGTAACAGCCTGGTGGTGGTTGCGCCGAAAGCCAGCGCACAGAAAGACTTCACCATCGACAGCAAAACCAACTGGACCAGTCTGTTGAACGGTGGGCGCCTGGCTGTTGGCGATCCGGAACATGTTCCGGCAGGCATTTATGCCAAAGAAGCGCTGCAAAAACTGGGTGCATGGGATACCCTGGCCCCGAAACTGGCTCCTGCTGAAGACGTGCGCGGTGCGCTGGCGCTGGTAGAGCGTAACGAAGCGCCGCTGGGGATCGTCTATGGTTCTGATGCCGTCGCCAGCAAGGGCGTAAAAGTTGTTGCGACTTTCCCGGAAGATTCGCACAAAAAAGTGGAATACCCTATCGCGATTGTTGATGGGCACAAAAACGCAACGGTTAGCGCGTTCTATGATTACCTGAAAGGACCGCAGGCTGCTGAAATCTTTAAACGTTATGGATTTACGACCAAGTAATGATACTGACCGATCCTGAATGGCAGGCCGTTATACTGAGCCTGAAAGTTTCTTCCCTGGCCGTGTTGTTTAGTCTGCCATTTGGGATCTTCTTTGCCTGGCTACTGGTGCGATGCAAGTTCCCGGGCAAAGCGCTGCTCGACAGCGTACTGCATTTGCCGCTGGTTCTGCCGCCTGTGGTGGTGGGGTATCTGCTGTTGGTCTCTATGGGACGGCGCGGATTCATTGGCGAATGGCTGTACGACTGGTTTGGCATCACTTTTGCCTTTAGCTGGCGTGGGGCGGTGCTGGCCGCTGCGGTGATGTCCTTCCCGCTCATGGTGCGGGCTATTCGTTTGGCGCTGGAAGGTGTCGACGTCAAGCTGGAGCAGGCGGCCCGCACGCTGGGAGCCGGACGCTGGCGCGTCTTTATGACCATTACGTTACCGCTGATGCTGCCCGGCATTATTGTTGGTACGGTGCTGGCGTTTGCGCGTTCCCTTGGGGAATTTGGTGCAACCATTACCTTTGTTTCCAATATTCCTGGCGAAACCCGCACCATTCCTTCGGCGATGTATACCCTGATCCAAACCCCGGGCGGCGAAAGCGCGGCGGCGAGATTATGTATCATTTCCATTGTGTTGGCGCTGATTTCGCTGCTGATTTCTGAATGGCTGGCGCGTATTAGCCGTGAGCGGACGGGGCGATAATCATGCTTGAACTTAATTTCTCCCAGATGCTGGGGACGCATTGTCTGACGCTCAACGAAACGCTGCCAGCCAGCGGCATCACCGCTATTTTTGGCGTTTCCGGTGCGGGCAAAACCTCACTGATTAACGCCATCAGTGGTCTGACGCAGCCGCAGTCCGGGCGCATCGTGCTCAACGGTCGGGTCTTAAACGACGTCGAGAACGGTATCTGTTTAACGCCGGAAAAACGCCGGGTGGGCTATGTTTTCCAGGATGCGCGCCTGTTCCCGCACTATAAAGTGCGCGGCAACCTGCGTTACGGAATGGCGAAAAGCATGGCCGGACAGTTTGATAAGCTGGTGGCGTTGTTGGGCATTGAACCGCTGCTTGACCGTCTACCAGGCGGTCTTTCTGGTGGTGAAAAGCAGCGTGTCGCCATCGGTCGGGCGCTGCTGACCGCGCCTGAGTTATTGCTGCTTGATGAGCCGTTAGCCTCGCTGGATATACCGCGTAAACGCGAACTGCTGCCTTATCTGCAACGCCTGGCGCGGGAAATTAATATTCCGATGCTGTACGTCAGCCACTCGCTTGATGAGATTTTGCACCTGGCAGATAAAGTGATGGTGCTGGAAAACGGGCAGGTCAAAGCGTTTGGTTCGTTGGAAGATGTCTGGGGCAGCAGCGTGATGCACCCCTGGCTGCCTAAGGAACAGCAAAGCAGTATTCTGAAAGTCAGCGTGCTGGAACATCATCCACACTACGCGATGACCGCGCTGGCGCTTGGCGATCAGCATCTATGGGTCAACAAGCTGGAGCAACCGCTGCAAACCGCGCTGCGTATTCGTATTCAGGCCTCTGATGTTTCATTGGTACTGCAACCGCCGCAACAGACCAGTATTCGTAATGTTCTCCGGGCAAAAGTCGCGCAATGCTATGACGATAACGGTCAGGTGGAAGTTCAGCTTGAGGTGGGCGGTAAGACGCTGTGGGCGAAGATCAGCCCGTGGGCCAGGGATGAACTGGGTATCAAACCTGGCCTGTGGTTGTACGCGCAAATTAAGAGCGTATCGATTACCGCCTGATTACAGCAGGTGAGAGTAGATAAATTTCGCGATGCTGTCGGTGGTGTTATCACCAATCACGATGTTGGCGCGGGCTTTGACCGCGTCATCCGCGTTGCCCATCGCTACGCCGATGCCTGCGGCTTCCAGCATGCTGATATCGTTAAAGTTATCGCCAAAGGCAATCACGTTTTCCATTGACCCGCCCTGTGCTTCGATCCACTGGGTCAAGCGTCGTCCTTTACTGTTGCCTTTACGGGCAATGTCGACCTGATCGTGCCAGGACCATTCACACTCCAGCCCCAGCTGTTGCTCGACATACCGGCCAAACTGCTGCAGTTTCGGAATATCTTCGTCGGTCAGAGCAAATTTCCAGACGGCGTTAACGTCATGCGCCGCCTGCGCCAGCGAAGGAACCTGGGTGAAGGTCGGGCGCTGTTCCGGCGGCAGCGTTTGTGCCCAGTTAGCGGTACGCACTACATGCCCTGTAGGGCGCTCATACAGCATGGCCTCATCCACATACATCAGCCCGTGGATCTGATGTTCATCCAGCATTTCGATCAGCTGTAATGCCTGGTCTACCGGAAGGGGATCGGATTCCAGCACCTTTTTTGCTTGATAATCATACAAATAGGTACCGTTGCAGCAAATTGCAGGTGTATCCAGCGCCAGTGCCTGATAAAAAGGATGAATAGCAACGTGATGGCGACCTGTGACAATGATAAGTTGGTAGCCTGCTTCTCTGGCGCGCGAGAGCGCTTCGAGAGAGGATGGCAGCAAGGTTTTTTTCGGGGTCAAGAGGGTACCGTCTAAATCCAGGGCAATCACGCGTGCGGTCATAGGTTTATCCAGATTAAGGTTGAGAATTATGTCTGTTGGAATGGTACACCGAGACGGGAGCCGGACAAAATTCTGAGCCTTAATTAAGCATTCACCGTTAAAAGCGTCTACCTTAGGCGTGTGTCAGGCAATTGCAGCCACCTGCCAAAAAGCAAAGGAGTATTCATGAAGCAAACCGTTTATACCGCCAGCCCTGAAAGTCAGCAAATCCACGTCTGGAGCCTGAATCACGATGGTTCTCTGACGCTGACACAGGTGGTTGATGTGCCGGGTCAGGTACAGCCGATGGTCGTCAGCCCGGATAAGCGTTACCTCTATGTTGGCGTGCGCCCGGAGTTTCGCGTGTTGGCTTATCGTATTGCGCCTGATGACGGTGCGCTGACCTTCGCGGCAGAGTCTGCGCTGCCGGGTAGCCCGACGCATATTTCTACCGATCATCAGGGACGTTTCGTGTTTGTGGGTTCTTATAACGCTGGCAGCGTGAGCGTCACGCGTCTGGAAGATGGTCTGCCGGTGGAACTGGTTGACGTGGTTGAGGGTCTGGATGGTTGCCACTCAGCCAACATCTCTCCGGATAACCGTACCCTGTGGGTTCCGGCGTTGAAACAGGATCGTATCTGCCTGTTTGACGTAAGCGATGATGGCCATCTGGTCGCGCAGGAACCGGCTGAAGTGACTACCGTGGAAGGCGCGGGCCCGCGTCATATGGCGTTCCATCCGAATAAGCAATATGCCTACTGTGTGAACGAGCTGAACAGCTCTGTTGATGTCTGGGAGCTGAAAGATCCGTACGGCAAAATTGAGTGTGTGCAGACGCTGGATATGATGCCTGCAGATTTCGCTGATACCCGTTGGGCAGCAGATATTCATATCACACCTGATGGGCGTCATCTGTATGCCTGTGATCGCACCGCCAGCCTGATTACGGTCTTTAGCGTGTCTGAAGACGGTAGCGTACTGACTAAAGAGGGTTTCCAGCCTACCGAAACTCAGCCACGTGGTTTTAATATCGATCACAGCGGAAAATACCTGATTGCCGCCGGGCAAAAATCGCACCATATTGCGGTGTATAAGATTGCAGGCGAACAAGGACTGTTGACAGAGAACGGTCGTTACGCGGTAGGACAAGGCCCGATGTGGGTGGTGGTTAACGCGTACTAAAACGTCAGGTGTTACAAACGATCCGCAATCTTGTGAAGATTGCGGATTTTTTTATGTTTATTCAACAAGCGGTAGATTTTCATGACGTTCAGCAACGGATGTCCAAAGACAGTCTTTGTCATCTGCCCATAAATTAAGCAGAAGAGAGAAGAAACGTTCAGCGGGAGGTGAGAGAATAGCGTCTTTACGCCGAATAACTCCCAGTGTGCGTCTAATAACAGGCTCAACCAGTGGGATACCTGTCAGGGTGGGATGCGGCGTTTGCGGCATTGCTAACCCTGGTAACGCAGAAACGCCCAGTCCAGCTTCAACCAGTCCCAGCGAAGTGGACAGATGACGAACCTCGTAAAACCAGTTCAGTTTCCATGGTTTATCGGCCAAATGTTGTTCAATCAATAATCGGTTACCGCTTGAGGAGCGAACGCCTATCAATTTGTAATTCAGCAATTCCTGCCACTCCACCAACTGTTTATTGGCGAGTGGATGATCGCGCCGACAGGCCAGAACAAACGGTTCATTAACCAGTGGAGTGAACTCGATAGAGGAATTTGTGATGTTGTTCATATTTATTCCAAAATCAGCCTCATTGCAAAGTACGGATTCCATACAATTATTCGTACCTTGTTCAATAATTCGCACTTTGATATTGGGATACCGCTCATTAAATTTTCCTATTGCCAACGGCAAGAAATAGAAAACTGCGGTAGGAATACAGGATAATGTCACTATGCCATGATGATGAACATTCACATCACTAATATTAAAAATAGTTTCATCTAATGCCCTAATTAATTCTCTGGCTTCAGGTAAAAGCTTTTTTCCCGCTTTTGTTAATGTGACTTTGCGAGTTGTTCTTTCAAAGAGTTGAGTGTGTAAATACTCTTCCATCTTTTTAATTCTGCGTGTTAATGCAGGTTGCGTAATATTAAGTAACTTGGCGGCATTGTTAAAAGAATCGGACTCTGCCAGTGTGACAAACGCCTTCATGCTTGATAATTCGTGTTTCATTCTGACTCCGGACTAAATCGGGGAAGCCCCTGTCTAAGATGAAAGTGTTCAGTGTATCTGCAATTCATAATTTTTAATTAATAAAAATAAATCACTAATCACGAAAATGAAGTCATTAGTCACCCTAATCATGACATGCAACCATGTACATAGTGAAAATAATATCGAGAGCATAATCATGAAAAAAATACCTTGCGTTATGATGCGCGGAGGAACATCCAGGGGCGCATTTTTATTAGCACAAGATCTACCGCAAGAAGAAAAACTGCGTGATGAAGTATTGATTAAAATTATGGGTTCTGGCAATGCGCTGGAAATAGACGGCATTGGTGGTGGCAATCCGTTAACCAGCAAAGTAGCGATCATTAGCCGTTCAAACGACCCGAAAGCTGATATCGATTATTTATTTGCTCAGGTATTGGTGCATGAGCAACGGGTCGATACCACGCCGAACTGCGGCAATATGCTTTCCGCCGTTGGCGCGTTTGCTATTGAAAAGGGATTAATTAATGCCGCAACGCCGACCACCCGCGTTCGTATTCGCAATGTAAACACCAACACGTTTATCGAAGCTGATATACAGACACCAAACGGCGTTGTTGAGTATGAAGGAACAGCAAGAATTGACGGTGTCCCGGGAACATCGGCCCCGATTGCATTGACGTTCCTGAATGCCGCAGGTTCTAAAACCGGGCATATTTTTCCAACGGGCCAACACATCGATTATATCAACTCCGTTCCCGTGACCTGTATGGATATGGCGACACCTGTCGTAATTATTCCTGCCGAATACCTGGGGAAAACGGGTTATGAATCCGCGCAAGATTTAGATGCAGACCGCGAATTATTGGCGCGCATCGAGTCTATTCGTTTACAGGCCGGTGAAGCTATGGGCCTGGGAAATGTCAGTAATAAGGTTATCCCTAAACCTATTCTCAT
This sequence comes from Citrobacter sp. S39, assembly GCF_009495675.1. Taxonomy (NCBI): domain Bacteria; kingdom Pseudomonadati; phylum Pseudomonadota; class Gammaproteobacteria; order Enterobacterales; family Enterobacteriaceae; genus Citrobacter; species Citrobacter sp. S39. The sequence continues at coordinate 4,222,844 of NZ_CP045555.1, read as the reverse complement.
CTCGGCGCCTCAGCATGATGGCGCAATTAATGTTCGCTATTTTATGCCGCATTCTTGCCATAAAGCACTGGCAATTACTGGGGCGATAGCGATCGCCAGCAGTTGCGCCATTAACGGTACCGTTACGCGTCAGGTAACCGCAGGCGCGCATTACGGGAATATCACTATCGAACATCCAGGCGGCGCTCTTAATATTTATTTAACCAATGAAGGGGATGAGCCTGAAACTATCAGAGCTTCGGTTATTCGCACCGCCAGAAAAATATTCGCCGGTGATGTTTATCTTCCCTGACAGCATTGGCCACATGTTGCTGTGATTATGGAAAATCGAAAAACATTCTGTATTGCTTGTACAGATTATTCAGGACCCCAAAATGAACGTTAAATCATTATGGAAGCTAATATTAATATTGGCCATCCCTTGCATTATAGGACTTATGCCAGCACCGGCAGGATTAAGTGAACTGGCCTGGGTGCTATTTGGTATTTATCTCGCAGCCATTGTCGGGCTGGTGATCAAACCGTTTCCTGAACCGGTGGTATTATTGATTGCTGTTGCCGCTTCAATGGTGGTTGTCGGAAATTTAGGCAGCGGCGTACTTAAAACCAGCAGCGTGCTGAGTGGCTATGCTTCCGGTACGACATGGCTGGTGTTCTCCGCGTTTACTTTAAGCGCTGCTTTTGTGACGACGGGACTGGGCAAGCGAATTGCCTATATTCTGATTGGTAAAATAGGTAACACCACGCTTGGCCTGGGCTACGTGACCGTATTTCTTGACCTGGTATTAGCCCCGGCAACACCGTCAAATACGGCGCGTGCGGGAGGCATTGTCTTGCCCATCATCAATAGCGTGGCGGTGGCGTTAGGCTCTGAGCCGGACAAGAGCCCCCGACGCGTCGGCCACTACCTGATGATGACGGTGTATATGGTCACTAAAACGACCAGCTATATGTTTTTTACTGCGATGGCAGGAAACATTCTGGCATTGAAGATGATCAACGATATCTGTCATTTACAACTAAGCTGGGGAGGATGGGCTCTTGCAGCAGCTGTGCCTGGACTGGTTATGCTGTTGGTAACGCCTTTAGTCATCTATTTTATGTATCCACCTGAAATTAAAAAGGTAGATAACAAGACTATCGCCAAAGCCGGACTTCAGGATTTAGGGCCAATGAAAGGGCGCGAAAAAATGCTGCTGGGCATTTTCGTCCTCGCGCTATTAGGATGGATCTTTAGTAAAACTCTCGGCGTTGATGAATCAACGGTTGCCATTGTAGTAATGGGGACGATGCTTTTGTTTGGCGTAGTCACCTGGGATGATGTGGTTAAAAATAAGGGCGGCTGGAATACCTTAATCTGGTACGGTGGTATTATCGGTTTGAGTTCGCTGTTATCGAAAGTGAAATTCTTCGATTGGTTAGCCGAACTCTTCAAGAATAACCTCGACTTTGGTAACCACGGCAATGTTGCGTTCTTTGTTATTCTCTTTTTGAGCATTATTGTTCGTTATTTCTTTGCCTCTGGCAGCGCCTATATTGTGGCAATGATGCCGGTATTTGCCATGCTGGCGAACGTTTCTGGTGCGCCACTGATGTTAACTGCATTGGCATTACTCTTTTCTAACTCTTACGGCGGTATGGTTACCCATTATGGCGGCGCCGCGGGACCGGTTATTTTTGGCGTTGGATATAACGACATCAAATCGTGGTGGCTGGTTGGCGCAATGCTGACGTTCTTGACGTTCCTCGTCCATATTACGCTGGGCCTTTGGTGGTGGAATATGTTGATTGGCTGGAACATGCTCTAACTATACCCGTCATACTTCAAGTTGCATGTGCGTTGGCTGCGCTCGCTCACCCCAGTCACTTACTGGAGTAAGCTCTTGGGGATTCGCTCCCTTGCCGCCTTCCTGCAACTCGAATTATTTAGGGTATAAATTACATCGTTCATTGGTTGTCTGTGCTCTGGTTGGAGCACAGCAATGTGGAGTATCTAATGATTAAATTATATGAGAAAGGGATTTACCTCTCCGGTAATAATGAAATTATCGCTGAGGATGGGGTGTCTGAACCAATCTGTAAAGAAGAGGCGAAAAAAGGAACTATCGCGTGGTCGATTATCTCAGAGCATAATACGTCCGGTGACATGAATAAGCTAAAAATTAAGTTTGATTCATTAGCCTCACACGATATTACCTTTGTCGGTATTATTCAGACCGCTAAAGCATCAGGAATGGAGCGCTTTCCTTTACCGTACGTTCTGACGAACTGCCATAACTCATTATGCGCGGTAGGGGGAACCATTAACGGTGACGATCATATGTTTGGTCTGTCTGCGGCACAGCGTTACGGCGGAATCTTTGTGCCGCCACATATTGCCGTCATCCATCAGTACATGCGTGAAATGATGGCCGGGGGCGGCAAAATGATCCTCGGCTCAGACAGCCACACGCGTTACGGTGCATTAGGCACGATGGCGGTAGGAGAAGGGGGCGGTGAGCTGGTCAAGCAGCTGTTAAACGATACCTGGGATATTGATTATCCTGGCGTTGTTGCCGTTTATCTGACCGGCAAGCCTGTTGCGGGCATCGGCCCGCAGGATGTGGCTTTGGCTATCATTGGCGCGGTGTTTAAAAATGGCTACGTCAAAAATAAGGTCATGGAGTTTGTCGGCCCTGGCATTCGCCATCTCTCAACGGATTTTCGCAACAGCGTTGATGTAATGACCACCGAAACCACCTGCCTGAGCTCTGTCTGGCAAACGGATGATGAAACTCGCAGTTGGCTGGCATTACACGGTCGCGAACAGGATTATCGCCCGCTCAACCCGCAGCCGATGGCCTGGTACGATGGGTGTATTTATGTCGATCTGAGTGCGGTTAAGCCGATGATTGCGCTGCCATTCCATCCAAGTAATGTCTATGAGATTGCTACACTCAATGAAAATCTGACGGATATTCTCCGGGAGATTGAAGTTGAATCTGCGCGAATCGCGCAAGGTAAAGCCAGCCTCTCGTTGTTGGATAAAGTGGAGAACGGACGCTTAAAAGTACAGCAGGGGATCATTGCTGGATGCTCGGGCGGCAACTATGAAAACGTGATTGCTGCGGCGCAGGCATTACGTGGTCAATCCTGCGGTAATGATGCTTTCTCGCTGGCTGTCTACCCCTCGTCACAGCCGGTGTTTATGGATTTAGCGCAGAAAGGTGTCGTTACGGATTTACTGGGAGCGGGGGCCGTCATCAGAACCGCATTCTGTGGTCCATGCTTTGGTGCGGGCGATACGCCAATCAACAATGGTCTTAGCATCCGCCATACCACGCGCAACTTCCCTAACCGAGAAGGCTCGAAGCCGGGCAATGGTCAAATGTCAGCCGTTGCGCTGATGGATGCGCGATCAATTGCGGCTACGGCAGCAAATGGAGGATTTCTCACTGCCGCGACGGATCTGGACTGCTGGGAGGCTGTACCTGACTATGCGTTTAATCCTGCGCCATATAAGAGCCGCGTATACCAGGGGTTTGTGAAAGGAGCCACGCAACAGCCGCTCATTTACGGCCCGAATATTAAAGACTGGCCGGAACTGGGCGCGTTAACAGAAAATATTCTGCTGAAAGTGGCCTCAAAAATACTTGATGACGTGACAACGACGGATGAGCTTATCCCGTCTGGAGAAACCTCTTCGTATCGTTCCAATCCTTTGGGGCTGGCGGAATTTACCCTTTCCCGACGCGATCCCGGCTACGTTGGCAGAAGCAAGGCGGTCGCTGAACGGGAAAAACAACGTCAGGCGGGTGACGTTAGCGAACTGGCGTCCGTTTTTGCACGCATCCAGCAGATTACCGGTCAGGAAAACACGCAACCACTGGAGACTGAGATTGGCAGCATGATTTATGCCGTCAAGCCTGGTGATGGTTCTGCGCGCGAGCAGGCGGCAAGCTGTCAGCGAGTGATCGGTGGGCTGGCAAACATCGCCGAGGAATATGCCACCAAGCGTTACCGTTCCAATGTCATTAACTGGGGAATGTTACCGCTACAAATGGCTGAGAAACCCTCTTTTGAGGTCGGGGACTATATCTATATTCCCGGTATTCGCCGTGCGCTGGATGAGTGCAGCCGCGAGATAAAAGCGTACGTTCTTCATGCTGATGGCGCGATGCGTAAAATCAGCTTGTATATGGAAAGCCTGACCGCCGAGGAGCGTGAGATTATTAAAGCGGGGGGTTTGATTAACTTTAATAAGTCGCGTTTGGTGTAACGCTATAAAAAAGGTCGCCAGCGTAAATATGGCGACCTTTTTTTACTCTGGGATTACTGCTTCGGCTCGGCAACCACTTTGCTACCGATACCGCGGTTGTTGTATTCCCACATGCGGTTGAAGTTGGTGTCGTTCAGGTTGCGCTGGATTTCACCTTTGTCATCTTCCGCACCGGTATTACCGGCAAACGGGCGTTTTGCGATAACGCTGTCAGCCCATGGTTTTGCCATGTTAAAGCCTTCGTTAATCACGCTGTCACGGATAACGACCTGACCGTTAGTGTTGGAATCGACATCCAGCGATCGGCCTAACTGCGCCACGCCATCGCCGCTTGCCGTGAAGCGGCTATTAATCGCCAGGAAACCGTAGTAGATGTTTGACAGAGTAGCCGGTGCGAACACATAGGCTTCCTGCTGGGTACGGGAGTTCACTACACGGAAATCGGTGTTCTCGAACACCACTGCGCCACGACCAGAAACGATATCCACATCACCTTCAATGTAGCTGTTGGTTACCAGCGTGCGAGGCTGACGATCGTTTTCCAGACGGTTTTGTACGCCGCTGTTGGTTACAAAGAACGTATTCTGACGACCCAGAATATTGACCTTGTTGATCTGCACTTTATCGCCATCGGTACGCAGTGCAACGGCCGGGTGGTTACCCGCATCAACGCTGTCACCGAGGTTGTTTTCGATGGTCAGGTTCTGCAATTGCAGACCGTTGTTTTGCGACCAGACGACGGCAGAACACATCACACCAATATTTGTGCCACGTTTGTTCTGGCAATTATCAAACATATACCACGCAGGTTTACCCGGCATATATTTACCGCCTGGGTTCACCGTACGACGCCAGTCTGCGGTGCTCATGTCACCGTCAATGGCCTGGCCAATTTTTACATCCAGCGGTTTTTCGCCCATACCGTACAGCGTCAGGCTACCCGTTGCTGCCGGGATGTATACCGTGCCCTGATACTCGCCCGGCATAATCGCGATGTACTGACGTTTGTTCGTACGTTTGATGATTGCCGCATCCACCGCAGCCTGAATGCTGGTATGGGTTACGCCCTGAGTGCCTGCCGGGCCAACGACGAAGTCAGGTTGTGCAGGCAAAGAAATTGAAGAAGGGCTCCATGGCGCGGTGTTTGGCGTCAGCGCGGAAAAATAGTGCGCAGCAACGAAGTTTTTCGCTTCATTGGCCGACAAGATCGGGCGCGAAGAGGTACCTGGCGCGGTCTGATCGGAAGGAATTTGATCGGGCGGCGTAGAGCTACAGGCGGTCAGCGTCACGCCAAAAGCCATTGCCAGCGCCAGACGGGAAACTGATGATATGTTCACAGGTTGCTCCGGGCTTTGAAAGTTATCCATTAAAGCCTGCTTTTTTATACTAAGTTGAGCGAAACGGGAAGGCGAAAAGGTAAAAAGTTGTTTTTTATCGCAGCAATGTCTGGCGCGGAGAGTCTTTATATCACAAATAGATAACAATTATGGCTCTTCAGGTTGACAACATCCCTATAATCAAAAATAAATGTCTATACAACCTATGACAAGTGGTGAGTCGAATGCAGCAATTCTTCCCTGATGATGTTATCTGGCGCAATGTTCGTCTGGCGACTATGGATCCTGAACGTGGTACCCCATATGGGCTGGTGGATGGTCACGCGCTGATCGTCCGCCAGGGCAAGATTCGCGATATCGTCCCGGAATCATCGTTATATCTCACACATGACAATACTTTTGATATGCAGGGCCGGCTGATTACGCCAGGCCTGATTGATTGCCATACGCATCTCGTCTTTGGCGGAAACCGCGCAGGTGAATGGGAGCAGCGGTTAAATGGTGTCTCCTACCAGCAGATAAGCGCTCAGGGTGGGGGGATCAATGCCACCGTATCGGCGACCCGCAGCGCCACGGATGAACAACTCTTACACGTAGCTCATCAGCGGATGGAACAGCTGATCAAAGAAGGTGTTACGCTGTTGGAAATAAAATCCGGCTACGGCCTGGATTTGCCGACAGAAGAGAAAATATTGCGCGTGGTGGCAGCGCTGGCGGCAGAGAATATCGTTGAAATCAGCCCGACGCTGTTGGCTGCGCATGCGACGCCAACGGAATTCAGGGATGATCCTGACGGCTATATTACGCTGGTGTGCGAGACCATTTTGCCGCAGCTGTGGGAACAAGGGCTGTTTGAGACCGTTGATCTGTTCTGTGAAAGCGTTGGTTTTTCGTTGGCGCAGAGTGAGCGGGTGTTTCAGGCTGCGCAGGCGCTGGGCATCCCGATTAAAGGCCATGTCGAACAACTGTCATTGCTTGGCGGCGCACAGTTGGTAAGCCGCTACCACGGGCTATCCGCCGATCATATTGAATACCTCGATGAAGCGGGCGTGGCGGCAATGAGCCAAAGCGGTACGGTCGGCGTGCTGCTGCCCGGCGCATTCTATTTCCTCAAAGAGCAGCAGCGCCCACCGGTAGCGTTGCTGCGTCAATATCAGGTACCGATGGCGGTAGCGACAGATTTTAACCCCGGTACCAGCCCGTTTATCAGCCTGCACTGGGCGATGAATATGGCCTGCGTTCAGTTTGGCTTAACGCCGGAAGAAGCATGGGCGGGCGTAACCCGTCATGCGGCCCGGGCGCTGGGGCGTCACGCCACCCACGGTCAATTGAAGGCCGGGTTTGTGGCCGATTTTGTGGTGTGGGATGCAACACTTCCTGTTGAGATCCTGTATGAACCCGGGCGCAACCCGCTCTACCAACGCGTATTCAAAGGACAAATAGCATGACTCACTGGCAACCTGCTTCACCTGCGCTATGGCAGGGACGTGATGACCGGGCCGAATCGCCGAATGCGCTGCGCCTGTTTCAGACTATCACCCAGAGCCCGACGTTTAGCCCAGAAATGTATCGCGAGCAGATAGCGTTGCTCGGGTTTGCTTGCGACGAAGGTGTTAAACGTAATCAGGGGCGCACGGGAGCTGCCGGAGCGCCCGATGTGCTGCGCAAGGCGCTGGCGAATTTAGCCAGCCACGATGGGCATCATCGACTGGTGGATCTGGGCAATATTGTGGCGCAGGCCCCCGATCTTGAGGGCGCGCAGCAGGCGCTACGCAATGCAGTACAGCGTTGCCAGCAGGAAAATATGCGCACCTTTGTTTTGGGTGGCGGACACGAAACCGCATATGCCCATGGTGCAGGTGTGCTGGACGCGTTCCCGCAGGCGAAAGTGGGGATAGTCAACTTCGATGCGCATCTCGATTTGCGCCATGCCGGGCAGGCTACATCCGGTACGCCGTTTCGCCAGTTGGCGCAGCTTTGCGATGAACAACAGCGTGAATTTCACTATGCCTGTATCGGCGTCAGCCGGGCGGCAAACACCCAGGCGCTTTGGGATGAGGCCCAGCGGCTCGGTGTGACCGTAGTGGAGGATCTGCATTGTGGTACGGCGCAGGCGCAGCTAGCGCAGTTCATTGCCAATCTGGATGTCATCTATCTGACAATTGACCTCGACGTGCTGCCGGTGTGGGAAATGCCCGGTGTGTCGGCCCCCGCCGCGCTTGGCGTACCGTTGGCGACGCTGCTGAGACTGATTGAGCCTCTGTGTTGTAGCGGTAAACTACAGGCGGTGGATATGGTTGAATTTAATCCACGCTTTGACGATGATGGCAGGGCGGCGCGGGTTGCGGCGCGATTAGGCTGGCAAATCGCCCACTGGTGGCACTGACATACCTGATGGCGTTGCGCTTATCAGGTTCGGGTAATGCCTGTAAACTGTACCCACTCACATTTTCAGCTTAAGGAAGGCTCACGCATGCTCCCATCCCGTTCTGCTCCGGCTCCTTTTTACGAAAAGGTCAAACAGGAGATCAGCGAAAAAATTGCCAGCGGTATCTGGCAGCCTCACGATCGCATTCCGTCTGAGGCAGAGCTGGTGGCGCAGTATGGTTTCAGCCGCATGACCATCAACCGGGCGCTGCGTGAGTTAACGGATGAAGGTTTACTGGTGCGTTTGCAGGGCGTGGGGACGTTTGTCGCCGAGCCAAAAGGTCAGTCCGCGCTGTTTGAAATTCGCAGCATCGCGGATGAAATCAACGCCCGTCAGCATCAGCACCGGTGCGAAGTGCTGACGCTGGAAAGAACCCGGGCAAACGCGCAGCAGGCTTTGGTATTAAACGTCAAAGAAGGCACCTCTATTTTTCACTCTGTCATGGTGCACTACGAGAACGATCTGCCAGTACAGATTGAAGATCGCTGCGTGAATGCCGAAATTGTGCCGGAGTATCTGGCGCAGGATTACAGCCAGACTACGCCGCACGCTTACCTGTCGCTGATAGCCCCCTTGACCGAAGGTGAGCATATCGTTGAGGCCGTTCGCGCCAGCGCCGAAGAGTGCGCGTTGCTGAACATCAAAGAACACGATCCCTGCCTGCTGATCCGCCGCAAGACCTGGTCCGCGTCATCCATTGTCTCTCATGCCCGTTTGCTGTTCCCTGGTTCCCGCTATCGACTGCAAGGGCGGTTTATGTCCTGATACAGGAGATGAAAACCGTGATTGCTGACGCAATATAATAAAAATGTATCTTAATTGTTAAAATCATCCTTGCGGTGACTTGTATAGACAAGTATATGTTACTTATCTACCCGACGTTCGCGAGGAGTTTTCTGTCATGTCCCATAGCAAATATCGTCAGCAGGATATTCGTGCCCCACGCGGCACCACCTTAACGGCCAAAAGCTGGCTGACCGAAGCGCCGCTGCGCATGTTAATGAATAATCTGGATCCCGATGTGGCGGAAAATCCGCATGAGCTGGTGGTTTACGGCGGGATTGGCCGCGCCGCACGGGACTGGGAATGCTATGACGCCATCGTCAACGCGCTGACCAAACTGGAGACCGATGAGACGCTGCTGGTCCAGTCCGGAAAACCGGTAGGCGTATTCAAAACTCACGACAACGCACCGCGCGTGCTGATTGCCAACTCCAACCTGGTGCCACATTGGGCTACCTGGGAACACTTCAACGAACTGGACGCCAAAGGGCTGGCGATGTACGGCCAGATGACCGCCGGGAGCTGGATCTACATCGGCAGCCAGGGCATCGTGCAGGGGACTTATGAAACCTTCGTTGAGGCCGGGCGTCAGCATTATCAGGGTAACCTGAGCGGGCGCTGGGTACTGACCGCCGGACTGGGCGGTATGGGCGGGGCGCAGCCGTTAGCCGCTACGCTTGCGGGGGCGTGTTCGCTGAACATTGAATGCCAGCAAAGCCGAATCGATTTCCGTCTGCGTACCCGTTACGTGGACGAGCAGGCGACATCGCTTGACGATGCGCTGGCGCGTATCGACAAATACACTCGCGAGGGTAAAGCGGTCTCCATTGCGCTGTGTGCGAACGCCGCCGACGTTGTGCCGGAACTGGTGAAGCGCGGTGTGCGCCCGGATATGGTCACCGACCAGACCAGCGCCCACGATCCGCTGCATGGTTATCTGCCGTCTGGCTGGAGCTGGGAAGAGTATCAGGCAAAAGCGGTGTCCGATCCGCAGGGCACGGTGCAGGCGGCGAAACGTTCAATGGCAACGCACGTTGAGGCGATGCTGGCGTTTAGCAAAATGGGCGTGCCAACGTTTGATTACGGCAACAACATTCGCCAGATGGCCAAAGAGATGGGCGTGGAAAATGCTTTTGATTTCCCCGGCTTCGTACCTGCTTATATTCGACCGTTGTTCTGTCGCGGCATTGGCCCGTTCCGTTGGGTGGCGCTGTCCGGCGATCCGCAGGATATTTATAAAACAGATGCCAAAGTGAAAGAGATCGTGGCAGATGATAAGCACCTTCATCACTGGCTGGATATGGCGCGTGAGCGGATTAATTTCCAGGGTTTACCGGCACGTATCTGCTGGGTCGGCCTGGAGTGGCGTCAGAAACTAGGGCTGGCGTTTAATGAAATGGTGCGCAGCGGTGAAGTATCCGCGCCGATTGTTATTGGCCGTGACCATCTGGACTCCGGTTCTGTTGCCAGCCCGAACCGCGAAACTGAAGCTATGCGTGACGGCTCAGACGCCGTATCCGACTGGCCGCTGCTGAACGCGCTGCTTAACACCGCCAGCGGCGCGACCTGGGTGTCGCTGCATCACGGTGGCGGGGTCGGTATGGGCTTCTCTCAGCATGCCGGGATGGTGATTGTTTGCGATGGCACCGATGAAGCCGCGGCGCGTATCGCCCGGGTCTTACATAACGATCCAGCGACCGGGGTGATGCGTCACGCCGACGCCGGATATGACATTGCGGTGGAATGCGCCGTCGAAGAAGGGCTAAATTTGCCGATGGTTACCGCGACGCAGGAGAAACGCTGATATGAACACCATGACACTCACGCCGGGCCATCTGAGTTTTATCCAGCTACGTGAAATCTGGCAGCAGCCGGTCAAACTGAGTCTGGATGCCGGGGCGATCGATGCTATTAACGCCAGCGTCGCCTGCGTCAATAATATTGTCGCTGAAGGCCGTACGGCGTATGGCATTAATACCGGCTTTGGCCTGCTGGCCCAGACCCGTATCGCCACGGAAGATTTGCAGAATTTGCAGCGTTCGCTGGTGCTTTCCCATGCGGCAGGTGTCGGCGAGGCGCTGGACGACGCGATGGTGCGTCTGATTATGGTGCTGAAAATCAACAGCCTGGCGCGCGGTTTTTCCGGTATTCGCCTGAGCGTGATTGAAGCGCTGATTGCGCTGGTGAATGCCGAGGTGTATCCACTGATCCCGGCGAAAGGCTCCGTGGGGGCATCGGGTGACCTGGCGCCGCTGGCGCATATGTCTTTGACGCTGTTGGGAGAAGGGACGGCGCGCTGGCAGGGTGAATGGCTCCCGGCGACCGAAGCGCTGAAAAAGGCCGGGCTGGAGCCGATAACGCTGGAGGCAAAAGAAGGGTTGGCGTTGCTCAACGGCACCCAGGCTTCGACGGCCTTTGCGCTGCGTGGGCTAATTGAAGCTCAGGAACTGTTTGCGTCTGCAACGGTGTGCGGGGCGCTGACCACCGAAGCCGTGCTGGGTTCCCGTCGTCCGTTTGACGCCCGTATTCACGCCGCGCGAGGGCAGCGTGGGCAGATTGATGCCGCAACGCTGTATCGTCACGTATTGACCGACACCAGCTCGCTTTCGCAGTCGCATCATAACTGTGAGAAAGTGCAGGATCCGTATTCTCTGCGCTGTCAGCCACAGGTGATGGGGGCATGTCTGACGCAAATGCGCCAGGTGATGGATGTTCTGCTGGTGGAAGCCAATGCGGTTTCCGACAACCCGCTGGTATTTGCCGAAGAGGGGGATGTCATATCTGGCGGCAACTTCCATGCTGAACCGGTGGCGATGGCAGCAGATAATCTGGCGCTGGCGATTGCGGAAATCGGCTCGTTATCGGAGCGACGCATTGCGTTAATGATGGATAAACACATGTCGCAACTGCCGCCGTTTTTGGTGAAAAACGGTGGGGTGAACTCCGGCTTTATGATTGCTCAAGTCACGGCTGCCGCGCTGGCGAGTGAGAACAAAGCGCTGGCGCATCCGCATAGCGTAGACAGTTTACCGACGTCCGCCAACCAGGAAGATCACGTATCTATGGCTCCGGCGGCGGGGCGCAGACTGTGGGAGATGGCAGCAAATACGCGCGGCGTGATTGCCGTAGAGTGGCTGGCGGCGTGTCAGGGGATTGACCTGCGTGAAGGGTTAACCTCAAGCCCGCTGCTGGAGCAGGCGCGCCAGGCTTTACGCGAGCAGGTTGCTCATTACACGCAGGATCGCTTTTTCGCACCGGATATCGAGTGCGCGACCGAACTGTTAGCGCAAGGAACGTTGCTGAAATTGCTGCCTGAATTTCTGTAGAAAATTGCCTGATGGCGACGCTGACGCGTCTTATCAGGCTTACGGTCTGCTTTGTACGCCGGATGAGGCTAAGCCGACATCCGGCATAACAGAACTTAGCTAAATATTGCGGTAATAGAAGCGCTGGCGAGCGAGTGGAAATGGACGTTAAATCCAACCATCGCGCCGCTGGCGTCCTCATCGACATCAATACGCTCCACATCCAGTGCGTGAACCGTAAAGATATAGCGGTGGTTTTCCCCCTTCGGCGGCGCAGCGCCACCATAACCGGCTTTACCAAAATCCGTGCGTGTTTGCAGCACGCCTTCCGGCAACGCAACCAGCCCCGAGCCGTAACCTTGTGGTAAAACCCGGGTATCTGCAGGCAGGTTAACCACCACCCAGTGCCACCAGCCGGAGCCGGTTGGCGCATCAGGATCGTAACAGGTCACGACAAAGCTTTTAGTCCCGGCGGGCACATCATCCCATGCCAGGTGCGGGGAAATATTATCCCCGTCATATCCCATGCCGTTAAAGACGTGGCGATGAGGAAGCTTTTCGCCATCGCGCAGATCGTTACTGATTAGTTTCATGCTGACTCCTCTCGTTAGCCAAAAAGTGTAGCCAGAAACCGTAGAGCTTACCGCTGATTAATCGCTAAAAAATGTTGCATTGCGCACAGCCTCGTTGACGGCCTGGGTCAGACGACGCAGTTGTTCGGGCTTGATGATGTACGGCGGCATCAGATAAATGAGCTTACCAAACGGTCTTACCCACACGCCCTGTTCGACAAAGAACTTCTGTAACGCGGCCATATTCACCGGATGCGTGGTTTCTATCACGCCGATGGCACCAAGCACGCGCACGTCGGCGACCCAACGGGAATCTGCCGCCGGGGCGAGTTCTTCACGCAACTGCGCTTCAATGGCCGCGACCTGCGAGCGCCATTCGCCGGTTTCGAGCAGCGACAGGCTGGCAGAGGCGACGGCGCAGGCCAGTGGATTACCCATGAAAGTCGGGCCGTGCATAAAACATCCGGCTTCACCGTTACTGATGGTTTCCGCAACCAGGCGCGTGGTCAGGGTGGCGGAAAGGGTCATCGTTCCGCCGGTTAACGCTTTGCCAAGGCACAAAATGTCCGGAGTGATATCGGCATGCTCACAGGCAAACAGCTTGCCCGTGCGACCAAATCCGGTGGCGATTTCATCGGCAATCAGCAAAATGCCTTCCCGGTCACACATCTTACGGATGCGCTTTAACCATTCGGGGTGATACATGCGCATGCCGCCAGCGCCCTGCACAATCGGCTCAAGGATCACTGCCGCAATTTCGTGGCGATGTGCGGCCATCAGACGGGCAAAAGGCACCATATCCAGTTCGTCCCATTCGCCGCCCATCCGGCTTTGCGGAGCGGGCGCAAACAGGTTATCAGGCAGATAACCCTTCCACAGACTGTGCATCGAGTTGTCGGGATCGCAGACCGACATCGCGCCGAAAGTATCGCCGTGATAACCGTTACGAAATGTCAGGAAACGCTGACGGGATTCACCTTTGGCCTGCCAGTATTGCAGCGCCATTTTCATCGCGACTTCCACGGCGACCGAACCAGAATCCGCGAGAAAAACGCACTCCAGCGCCTCGGGCGTCATCGCCACCAACTGGCGACACAGCGCAATAGCCGGGGCATGGGTAATGCCGCCAAACATCACGTGCGACATGGCATCAATCTGCGTTTTCATCGCGGCATTCAGCTGCGGGTGATTGTAACCGTGGATCGCCGCCCACCAGGATGACATGCCGTCAATCAGCTTCTCACCGCTGGCTAATATCAGTTCACAACCTTCGGCACGCGTCACCGGATAAACCGGTAGCGGGGAGGTCATGGAGGTGTAAGGGTGCCAGATATGGCGTTGGTCAAACGCAAGATCGTCCGTTGTCATAATCGACTTGTAAACCAAATTAAAAAGATTTAGGTTTACGAGTCTACACCAAACTAACAACGAAACGTATACCAATATGGCTCATTCTTCTCGCTGGACAATGTCGCAAGTCACCGAATTATTTGAAAAACCGCTGCTGGATCTGTTGTTTGAAGCGCAGCAGGTTCATCGTCAGCATTTCGATCCGCGGCAGGTACAAGTTAGTACGCTGCTGTCGATTAAGACCGGTGCTTGCCCGGAAGACTGCAAATACTGCCCGCAAAGTTCCCGCTATAAAACCGGACTGGAAACGGAACGTTTGATGGAAGTTGAACAGGTTCTGGACTCTGCCCGTAAGGCGAAACAAGCCGGCTCAACGCGGTTTTGCATGGGCGCGGCGTGGAAGAACCCTCACGAACGCGATATGCCGTACCTGGAAAAAATGGTTCAGGGCGTGAAAGAACTGGGGCTGGAAGCCTGTATGACGCTGGGCACGCTGGACGAATCTCAGGCCCAGCGCCTGGCCAATGCGGGTCTGGACTACTACAACCACAACCTCGACACCTCGCCGGAATTTTACGGCAATATCATTACCACCCGTTCGTATCAGGAGCGCCTGGATACGCTGGATAAAGTGCGTGAGGCGGGCATTAAAGTTTGCTCCGGCGGGATTGTGGGGCTGGGTGAAACAGTGAACGACCGCGCGGGTCTGCTGCTGCAATTAGCGAATCTGCCGACGCCGCCGGAAAGCGTGCCGATCAACATGTTGGTGAAAGTGAAGGGCACGCCGCTTGCCGATAACGACGACGTAGATGCTTTTGATTTTATACGTACTATCGCCGTCGCGCGCATCATGATGCCGACCTCATACGTACGTCTTTCTGCCGGGCGCGAGCAGATGAACGAACAAACCCAGGCAATGTGCTTTATGGCCGGGGCCAACTCGATTTTCTACGGCTGCAAACTGCTGACCACGCCGAACCCGAACGAAGATAAAGATTTATTGTTGTTCCGTAAGCTGGGTCTTAACCCGCAGCAAACGGCGGTACTGGCGGGTGATAACGAACAGCAACAACGTCTGGAGCAGGCGCTGCGTACCCCGGATACCGACGATTACTACAACGCGGCAACCGTATGACCTGGCAGCAAAAAATCGACGATGCGCTAACGGCGCGTCGTCGTGCTGATGCGTGGCGTCGGCGCTATGCAGTGACACAGGGTGCTGGTCGCTGGTTACAGGCTGGCGGTCGTCAGTATCTGAATTTCTCCAGCAACGACTATCTCGGCTTAAGCCACCATCCGCAAATTATCTGCGCGTGGCAGCAGGGTGCAGAGCGTTTTGGCGTCGGCAGTGGCGGCTCGGGCCATGTCAGCGGTTATTCCGTTGCTCATCAGGCGCTGGAAGAAGAGCTGGCGCAGTGGCTCGGTTATTCCCGGGCGCTGTTGTTCATCTCCGGTTTTGCCGCTAATCAGGCAGTGATAGCCGCATTGATGGAAAAAGACGATCGCATTGTCGCCGACAGGCTTAGCCATGCCTCGCTGTTGGAGGCCGCCAGCCTTAGCCCTGCTGTTTTACGTCGCTTTACCCATAACGATCCGCAACATCTGGAGCGTCTGCTGACTTCCCCCTGTCCGGGGCAGCAACTGGTGGTCACTGAAGGCGTATTCAGCATGGATGGCGATAGTGCGCCGCTGGCAAAAATCCACGCGGTGGCGAAACGGCAGGGCGCGTGGCTGCTGGTGGATGATGCGCATGGGATTGGCGTAAGCGGTGAGGAAGGGCGCGGCTCGTGCTCTCGACAGCAGGTGAAACCTGAGCTGCTCGTGGTGACGTTTGGCAAAGGGTTTGGCGTCAGCGGTGCGGCGATCCTGTGTTCTGATAGCGTGGCCGACTATCTGCTGCAGTTTGCCCGCCATCTGATCTACAGCACCAGCATGCCTCCGGCGCAGGCGCAGGCTTTACGCGCTGCGCTGGCGGTGATCCGCAGCCGTGAAGGCGATGAACGCCGGGAAAAGTTAGCGATGCTGATCCAGCGTTTTCGCGCTGGGGTGAATACTACGGATTTGACGCTGGCGCATTCAGACAGCGCTATTCAACCGCTGATCGTTGGCGACAATCATAAAGCCCTGCAACTGGCACAGACATTACGGCAACAGGGATGCTGGGTGACGGCAATTCGCCCACCAACGGTGCCCATTGGTACGGCCAGATTACGGCTGACGCTGACCCAGGCGCATGAGGTGCAGGATATCGATCGTCTACTGGAGGTGTTGCATGGCGCAGGTCAATAAACAGGCGATTGCCGCCGCGTTTGGCCGCGCTGCCACCCACTATGAGCAACACGCAGAGCTACAACGTCAGAGTGCCGATGCGTTACTGGCACAACTCGATGGCCGGGCGTTCTCAAGGGTTTTGGACGCGGGCTGTGGGCCTGGGCGTATGAGTCGCTACTGGCGGGAGCAGGGGAGCGAGGTCTGCGCGCTGGATCTGTCGGCGCAAATGCTGGCTGAAGCGCAGCGTCACGATGTTGCCCATCACTATCTGCTGGCGGATATCGAAGCCATTCCGCAGGCCGCTGCCACTTTCGACCTGGCCTGGAGCAATCTGGCCGTGCAGTGGTGCAGCGACCTACGCGGTGCGTTAAGCGAGCTATACCGGGTGGTGCGTCCTGGCGGAACGGTGGCGTTTAGTACCCTGGCGCAAGGTTCGATGCCGGAACTTCGTCAGGCGTGGCGAACAGTTGATGACCGGGAGCATGCCAACCGTTTTTTGCCCGTGGAGCAACTGGAAAACGCGCTGTGCGGCTGGGACGTTGAATACCAGTCTCATGCCGTCACGCTGTGGTTTGACGATGCGCTGAGCGCCATGCGCTCGTTGAAGGGTATTGGTGCGACGCATTTGCATGATGGACGCGAGCAGCGTGTGCTGACCCGCTCGCAACTGCGTCAGCTACAGCTCGCCTGGCCCTGTCAGCAGGGGAAATATCCGCTGACCTATCATCTTTTTTTGGGAGTGATTCAACGTGACTAACACGTATTTTGTCACCGGGACGGACACTGAAGTAGGTAAAACTATCGCCAGCTGTGCGTTGCTTCAGGCGGCGGGACAATTGGGGTTGCGAACCGTCGGCTATAAGCCGGTGGCGTCAGGCAGTGAAATGACGGATGAAGGTCTGCGAAACAGTGATGCGCTGGCACTACAGCGCAACAGTGTTGTAGCCGTGGATTATGCAGCCATCAATCCGTATACCTTCGCGGAACCTACCTCACCGCATATCATCAGTGCTGACGAAGGGCGCCCCATTCAGGCCTCCGTGATGTCTGCGGGTTTACGCCTGCTTGAAGAACAGGCTGACTGGGTATTGGTGGAAGGTGCAGGCGGATGGTTTACGCCGCTTTCGCCAACGCTGAGTTTTTCTGACTGGGTAAAAGAGGAACAACTGCCGGTGATTCTGGTGGTTGGCGTTAAGCTCGGTTGTATCAATCATGCCATTTTGACCGCCCTGGCGGTGCAGCAGGCCGGGCTGACGCTCGCCGGATGGGTTGCCAATGATGTGACGCCACCCGGCAAGCGTCATGCTGAATATATGGCGACGCTAAAGCGTGCGCTTGCGGCTCCGCTGCTGGGGGAAATTCCCTGGCTGGCAGAAGAGCCGGAGCAAGCATCGACAGGTCGTTATATCGATCTTAGCGTTTTGTCTCTGGCATCCACCAGTCGTTGATTAGCGGGTCGCTGAATTGTGTTATTTGCCCTTGAGCCACGTTGCGGCCACGATGTAACAAGCAATAGCAGTCGGCGACCCGACGAATGAACGGCAGGCTCTGCTCCGCGAGCATAATGGTGATGCCAAGCTCCTGGCTTAGCCTTACAATCAGATTCCCCAGTTTGTGGATATACGCCTGGCCTGTTCCTCGTGTGGGCTCATCGAGGATCAGCAGACGCGGGCGAGTGACCAACGCACTGGCGAGTGCAAGCTGGTGCTGATTTTCCTCCGACAATGCCACTCCTTTGGCCTGACGCAGTACAAACAGCTGTGGAAACAGGCGGTAAATATCGCTGCTGTTCATTGCTTCGCTTTCCTCAACCGCCTGGCGCGCAATGTGCAGATTTTCCTCTACCGTCAGTTGCGAAAAAATTCGCCGCTCCTGTGATACACAGTTAATACCTAGTGCAATGCGCTTTGCCGCCGGAATCTGAAGCAGATCGCAAGGTGGTGCGCCAGCCTGATGCCAGAACATAGTTCCGCTCTCAATCGGTAAATTGCCGATGATGCAATTGGCAAGCGTAGTCTTTCCCATCCCTGGAAGACCCAGCACGGCGGTACATTTACCGGGCAACAGGTCGAGATCGACATCCCAAAGCGAGTGTTGATTACCGTAATAGTGATTCACTGCACGAAGACTCAACATAGATTTCTCCCTCATGATGATATCCGCCTCGCGGACTGGTGGTCGGGAGAAAGCTGCAAATCTCTTGCCAGAAGCGGAATTGGGGAAAAATACAGCAGGATGGCGTGCAGCGCTGGCGGTAAATTCTTACTGACCGCATTCCTGACGTTGTTTTGTGCACATTGGCAGTGCCTGGTGGTGTCGTGATGGTGCAGTCAGGAAAATGATGAAAATGCGAGCAAGATCTCGGCCATCCGAGGTCGCTTCGTTAGCTGAAAAATATCAAAAAATAGCGATAATTTTTTTTTATCCCACCAGAAAAGACCATCAGGACGTTTTTGCCAGGCTACAGTCCATACGGGCTGGAGGCAGTTATCCACTATTCCTGTGGATAACCTTGTGTATTAGGGTTAGAAAACACAATGTAAGCGAGAGAAGACGCGGCCTGCGACTAAATTGATGCGAAAGACGGCTCGAGATGATAATCATTAAATTACAGGATGTTAGATAAATGCAATGGCTGTCGCAGAAGTGTCATGCGTTGCCACAAAACTTTCATCGAGTAGCTTGACAAATGTTAAAAAAGTCATTGGTTTGGGGATAACACATTTTTGCTGGTGTTTTATCTTGCCTGCGGACAAATTTTAGCCTGTAGTCACGGCCATTTTGCTGGGGTAACAGAAATATTCTGGCGCGTTACTGTTTTTTCATCCAGTATATTTTACTGGCAAAATATACGGCTGCGAGTAAAATTACACACCTGCCCGCCCATTGCTTCAGGTAGCTGCTCATGAGTAAACCGTTCAAACTAAATTCCGCTTTTAAACCCTCTGGCGATCAGCCTGAGGCGATTCGTCGCCTGGAAGAAGGTCTGGAGGATGGTCTGGCGCATCAGACGTTACTGGGGGTGACGGGGTCGGGGAAAACATTCACCATCGCTAACGTGATTGCGGACTTGCAGCGTCCTACCATGGTGCTGGCCCCCAATAAGACACTTGCTGCTCAGCTGTACGGTGAGATGAAAGAGTTCTTCCCGGATAACGCGGTGGAGTATTTTGTCTCTTACTACGACTATTATCAGCCGGAAGCCTACGTACCCAGTTCTGACACCTTCATCGAGAAAGATGCTTCGGTCAACGAACATATTGAGCAGATGCGCCTGTCGGCAACCAAAGCGCTGCTGGAACGTCGCGATGTCGTTGTCGTGGCGTCGGTTTCCGCGATTTATGGTCTGGGTGACCCGGATCTGTACCTGAAAATGATGCTGCACCTGACGGTGGGGATGATTATCGACCAGCGTGCGATCCTGCGTCGTCTGGCGGAGCTGCAATATACCCGCAACGATCAGGCATTCCAGCGCGGGACCTTCCGCGTGCGTGGTGAAGTGATCGACATTTTCCCGGCAGAATCAGACGACATCGCGCTGCGCGTGGAACTGTTTGATGAAGAGGTCGAACGTTTATCGCTGTTTGACCCGCTGACTGGGCAGGTCGAATCCACAATTTCGCGCTACACCATCTATCCTAAAACGCACTACGTGACGCCGCGCGAACGTATCGTGCAGGCGATGGAAGAAATCAAAGTTGAGCTGGCAGAGCGGCGTAAAATTCTGTTGGCAAATAACAAACTGCTGGAAGAACAACGCTTAAGTCAGCGTACCCAGTTCGATTTGGAAATGATGAATGAGCTGGGTTACTGCTCGGGGATTGAAAACTACTCCCGCTATCTGTCCGGGCGCGGCCCTGGCGAGCCGCCGCCGACGCTGTTTGATTACCTGCCTGCCGATGGCCTGTTGGTGGTGGATGAATCCCACGTGACTATCCCGCAAATTGGAGGCATGTATCGCGGCGATCGGGCGCGTAAAGAAACCCTGGTCGAATACGGATTCCGTCTGCCGTCGGCGCTGGATAACCGCCCGCTCAAATTTGAAGAGTTCGAGGCGCTGGCTCCGCAAACTATCTACGTTTCGGCGACGCCGGGCAACTATGAGCTGGAGAAATCCGGTGATGAAGTGGTCGATCAGGTGGTACGACCGACCGGCCTGCTGGATCCGGTCATTGAGGTGCGTCCGGTGGCGACGCAGGTTGACGATCTGCTGTCGGAGATCCGCACCCGTGCGGCGATTAACGAACGTGTGCTGGTCACCACGCTGACCAAACGGATGGCAGAAGACCTCACAGAATACCTCGAAGAACATGGCGAGCGGGTGCGTTATCTGCACTCTGACATCGATACCGTCGAACGTATGGAAATCATTCGTGACCTGCGTCTGGGCGAGTTTGACGTGCTGGTGGGTATCAACCTGTTACGTGAAGGTCTGGACATGCCTGAGGTCTCCCTGGTGGCGATTCTGGACGCAGACAAAGAAGGGTTCCTGCGTTCTGAACGTTCGCTTATCCAGACCATCGGTCGTGCGGCGCGAAACATCAACGGTAAGGCTATTCTCTACGGCGATAAAATTACCGCCTCAATGGCTAAAGCGATTGGTGAAACCGAACGTCGTCGTGAGAAACAGCAACTCTACAACGAAGAGCACGGTATTACGCCGCAGGGCCTGAATAAGAAAGTGGTCGATATTCTGGCGCTGGGTCAGAATATTGCGAAGACCAAGGCGAAAGGCAAAGGGAAGTCACGTGCAGGCGCGAAGTCTGAAGTTGTGGAACTGGATATGACGCCAAAAGCGCTGCAGCAGAAAATTCACGAGCTGGAAGGGCAGATGATGCTGCATGCGCAGAATCTCGAATTTGAAGAGGCAGCGACGATCCGCGACCAGTTGCATCAACTGCGCGAGTTGTTTATCGCAGCATCGTAAGAGTGTGCCGGATGCGGGGTAAACCCCTTATCCGGCCTACGGCAAAGATCGCGTTCGTAGGTCGGATGCCGGAGCAGAGCGTTTTGTAGGCCTGATAAGCGCAGCGCATCAGGCTAATCCGTTTAGCCCAGCGCCTGTACCGCTTTTTCCAGCGCGCTGTGCAACAACTGTCGGTCGTGGCGATACGGAATATCGCTGGCTTCCAGCACTTCCTGAATGACAACGCGGTCGGTAACGGCGGAAGCATCCACTTTCGGCCCCACAACCACCGCATCAATCACTTTTTTCCCGACGTACTGTTCAATAATGGCCAGCTTATCGCTAAGCGTCAGGCTGGCTGCTGGCAGGCTTAATTCGCGCCCAAGATTGCCTATATAGACCATCGGAGCCGGTGTGCGACGCAAGGCCTGCGCCATTTCGTCGAGCAGCAGGATCGGCATCAGGCTGGTGTAAAAACTGCCGGGTCCTATCAGAATCAAATCCGCGTCGGCGATAGCCTCTACTGCTTCCCGCGTGGTGGGGACTTTTGGCGACAGCATTAGCTCCTGAGGCGGGATAGTAAGCTGATCGATATTCACTTCGCCATAGACTTCATGCCCCTGATCGTCGATAGCCATCAAATCCACCGGCAGCTCCGACATCGGAATTAAATGCGCATCGACCTTCAGCAGGTTACGAATTAAATTGATGGCTTCCAGAGGCCGCACGCTCAGGTGATCGAGCGCCTTTAACATCAGATTTCCGAGGTTATGCCCGGAAAGCTCGCCATTACCGCCAAAACGGTACTCAAACATCGCGGATGCGACGCTGGGCTGGGTAATTAACTGGTTCAGACAGTTACGCATGTCTCCCCAGGCTATCCCGCCTTCAGAGCGACGAATACGACCTGTCGACCCGCCGTTATCCGTGGTGGTGACGATACCCGTCAGGCGGGAACCTAATGGGGAAAGAGAGGAGAGAACGCGTCCTAATCCATGCCCTCCGCCGAGAGCGACAACGCGGTCCAGATCTGCCAGCGTGCGAGTGCGCATATATTTTCCTGATATCAATTGATCCGCGCTACAGTAACGTAAATAGCGTGTTTTCAGCAATTATCCAGTCGGCATCAGCCGTAATTTTTTTCTGCAATCTACTCCTTTCTGACGAGATCCACCTGATGGCAAGATGATGTATATCAATGCAAAACTGTGGTTTTTGCTTATTCTGTAGCGAAATTGCACGATCATGTCGTTATGTATGTATTTATATAACGAAAGTGTACATGGCAAAAGCGTCATTTACACGCTAGTATCGGCATAACCACTAAGTACTCTTAATAATTTGAGTTGCCGGAAGCCAACGCATCTGCAACACGAAGTATGACGAGTATAAACACTCTAGCCTCTGCACCTGGGTCAAATGATACGGTGCTTTGGCCGTGACAAGACTTGAAAAAGTTTGTCACCAGGGCGCAGGAAGAAATGACTACGTCTCCCGTATTTGGAAAGGTGTACATGGGCTCTCAACTTACCGATGCTTTCGCACGTAAGTTTTACTACTTACGTTTGTCGATTACCGATGTGTGTAACTTTCGTTGCACCTACTGCTTGCCGGATGGCTATAAGCCCGGTGGGGTCACCAATAACGGCTTTCTGACCGTTGATGAAATTCGTCGCGTCACGCGCGCGTTCGCCAGTCTGGGAACGGAAAAAGTGCGTCTGACGGGGGGCGAACCTTCACTGCGTCGCGACTTTACTGACATTATCGCCGCCGTGCGCGAAAACGACGCCATCCGTCAGATTGCGGTAACCACCAATGGTTATCGTCTGGCGCGCGATGCTGCTGCCTGGCGCGATGCCGGACTGACCGCGCTCAACGTCAGCGTCGACAGCCTGGATGCCCGTCAGTTTCATGCCATTACCGGGCAGGACAAGTTTCAACAGGTGATGGCAGGCATTGACGCCGCCTTTGATGCGGGTTTTGAAAAAGTGAAAGTCAACACCGTGCTGATGCGCGATGTAAACCATCATCAGCTGGACACCTTCCTTGCGTGGATCCAACCTCGGCCAATCCAACTGCGTTTTATTGAACTGATGGAAACGGGCGAGGGCAGCTCTCTGTTCCGTAAACACCATATCTCCGGACAGGTACTTCGCGATGAGCTGCTGCGTCGCGGCTGGATCCACCAGATCCGACAGCGCAGCGACGGCCCGGCTCAGGTTTTCTGTCATCCTGATTATGTTGGTGAAATTGGTCTGATCATGCCTTATGAGAAAGACTTCTGCGCCACCTGTAATCGTCTGCGCGTTTCCTCTGTTGGCAAGCTTCATCTGTGTTTATTTGGTGAAGGCGGCGTAAGCCTGCGTGATTTGCTGGAAGATGACGCTCAGCAGTCGGCGCTGGAAGAACGTATTTCAGCCGCGCTGCTGGAGAAAAAGCAGACTCATTTCCTGCATCAGAACAATACCGGTATTACGCAAAACTTATCTTACATTGGCGGCTGATCGCTAAAAGGAGTTTTTCATGAGTCAGGTAAGCGCTGAATTTATCCCGACACGCATTGCTATTCTTACTGTTTCCAACCGTCGCGGCGAAGAAGATGACACCTCCGGCCATTATCTGCGTGACTCGGCGCAAGAAGCGGGTCATCAGATTGTCGATAAGGCGATTGTCAAAGAAAACCGTTACGCCATCCGCGCCCAGGTTTCTGCCTGGATTGCCAGTGATGATGTACAGGTAGTGCTCATTACTGGCGGTACCGGGTTAACCGAAGGGGACCAGGCGCCGGAAGCGCTGCAACCGCTGTTTGACAGAGAAGTTGAAGGGTTTGGCGAAGTCTTCCGTATGCTGTCGTTTGAAGAGATTGGCACCGCGACGCTGCAATCCCGTGCGATTGCCGGAGTGGCCAATAAAACGCTGATTTTCGCCATGCCGGGTTCGACCAAAGCGTGTCGTACCGCCTGGGAAAATATCATTGCGCCGCAGCTTGATGCCCGTACGCGTCCGTGTAATTTCCACCCACATTTGAAGAAATAAGTATGTCGCAACTGACTCATATTAACGCCGCTGGCGAAGCGCATATGGTGGATGTCTCCGCCAAAGCGGAAACCGTACGCGAGGCGCGTGCTGAAGCATTCGTGACCATGCGTAGCGAAACGCTGGCGATGATTATCGATGGCAGCCACCATAAGGGTGATGTATTCGCCACGGCGCGTATTGCGGGTATTCAGGCCGCCAAACGTACCTGGGATCTTATCCCGCTGTGCCATCCGCTGATGCTGAGTAAGGTGGAAGTCAATCTTCACGCTGAACCGGAGCACAACCGCGTACGGATTGAAACGCTGTGTCGCCTGACCGGTAAAACCGGCGTTGAAATGGAAGCGTTAACGGCGGCCTCCGTGGCGGCGTTGACCATCTACGATATGTGCAAAGCGGTGCAAAAGGATATGGTGATTGGTCCGGTGCGTCTGCTGGCAAAAAGCGGCGGCAAGTCCGGAGATTTTAAGGTAGATGCGCATGATTAAGGTTCTCTTCTTTGCTCAGGTACGCGAACTGGTAAACACCGATGCGTTAGAGGTTGCCGCCCAGTTTGCAACGGTAGAAGCGCTGCGCAAGCATCTTGCCGCAAAAAGCGATCGCTGGGCGCTGGCACTGGAAGACGGCAAGTTGCTGGCGGCGGTAAACCAGACGCTGGTCAGTTTTGATCATCCCCTTAACTCAGGTGACGAAGTGGCTTTCTTCCCACCGGTAACCGGAGGCTAAGATGGCGGAAACGCGAATTGTTGTTGGCCCTGCGCCGTTTCGCGTCGGGGATGAGTATCCCTGGCTGGCAGAGCGCGATGAAGACGGCGCGGTAGTCACTTTCACCGGTAAAGTGCGCAATCACAATCTCGGTGACAGCGTTAAGGCGTTAACGCTGGAACACTATCCGGGAATGACCGAAAAAGCGCTGGCGGAGATTGTCGACGAAGCGCGTTTGCGCTGGCCGCTGGGTCGGGTGACGGTGATTCATCGCATTGGCGAACTGTGGCCGGGTGACGAAATCGTGTTTGTTGGCGTGACCAGTGCGCATCGCAGCAGCGCGTTTGATGCCGGGCAATTCATTATGGATTACCTGAAAACCCGCGCGCCGTTCTGGAAACGCGAGGCCACGCCGGAAGGTGAGCGCTGGGTTGATGCCCGCGACAGCGATAAGCTAGCAGCAAAACGCTGGTAGAGTACAATTGTTGTAGGCTCATACTGATTCAGGAGATTGTCATGGACCGATTCCCACGATCCGATTCTATTGTACAGGCCCGTTCCGGCCTGCAAACGTATATGGCGCAGGTATACGGCTGGATGACCTGCGGACTGATGCTGACGGCGTTTATCGCCTGGTATGCGGCAAATACACCCGCGGTGATGATGTTTGTCTTCTCCAGCAAAATCACCTTCTTTGGCCTGATCATCGCTCAACTGGCGCTGGTGTTCGTCCTGTCCGGTATGGTGCAAAGGCTGAGCGCGGGTATGGCGACCACGCTGTTTATGCTCTATTCGGCATTAACCGGGCTGACGCTATCAAGCATTTTTATCGTCTATACCTACTCGTCTATCGCCAGCACCTTCGTGGTTACCGGAGGGATGTTCGGGATCATGAGTTTGTATGGCTACACCACCAAACGTGATCTGAGCGGCTTCGGCAATATGCTGTTTATGGCGTTGATCGGTATTGTGCTGGCCTCACTGGTTAACTTTTGGCTGAAGAGTGAAGCGCTAATGTGGGCGGTGACCTATATCGGGGTGATTGTGTTTGTTGGTCTGACCGCCTATGACACGCAGAAGTTGAAAAATATCGGTGAGCAGATTGACCTGCGCGACAGCTCCAATCTGCGTAAATACGCGATTCTTGGGGCCTTAACGCTGTATCTGGACTTCATCAACCTGTTCCTGATGCTGCTACGTATTTTCGGCAATCGTCGTTAATTCTCTGTTGCCGGATGGCGCTGCGCTTATCCGGCCTACCGCTTGGTATCAAAAGTAGGCCGGATAAAGGGTTAAGCCGTATCCGGCACTATATATACTATCATTTCGCCATCGCCTTTTCGTTTTTTACCCGCAACTTTTTTGCCCGACTCTCCAGCAGCAAATAACACACCAGTGCCAGAAGCAGCGGAATAAAATAGTACAACACGCGATACGCGAGCAGGGCAGCAATGATCGTTCCCTGAGACGTGTCCTCTCCTGCCAGCAGCGCCATAAACACCGCTTCCAGCACGCCGATCCCCGCTGGAATATGCACGATTACGCCGGCAATACTGCTCACCAGCAGCACGCCCAGCACGAAGAAATAATCGATATTCTGGCCGAGCAACAACCAGATAATCGCCCCCATTACCATCCAGTTCGCACTGGATATCGTCATTTGCGCGAGGGCAAATTTCCAGGAGGGCAGCACCAGTTTTTGGCCCTTGATGGTGATGTGACGATGTTTAGAGAAGGCGCAAAACCACAGATAAACAACAATAATCAGCAGCAGCGCAATGCCTAAGATGCGCAATGTGCCTTCATCGATATACCAGTGTGCGGGCAGTTCGACGACGCCGAAGGTAAATATAAAACCGCCCAGCAGAATATAGCCCAGCCAGTTAGTGGTAATACTCAGCGAAAAAATCCGCGTTATTGTGCCCCCCGGCAATCCGAGGCGCGAGTAAAGGCGATAACGCATCCCTATACCACCCACCCAGGTGCTCAACGTCAGGTTGAAGGCGTAACAGATAAACGACACCAGCATGACCTGGCGTTTTGCCAGTTTGTGGCCGCAGT
Source organism: Citrobacter sp. S39 (assembly GCF_009495675.1). NCBI lineage: Bacteria > Pseudomonadati > Pseudomonadota > Gammaproteobacteria > Enterobacterales > Enterobacteriaceae > Citrobacter > Citrobacter sp. S39. Next base: position 4,195,832 of record NZ_CP045555.1, on the reverse strand, counting down.
AGTAGCGCCCGAGCAGATCATAACAGCCGTAAAGTAAATAACTGACGATCACCAACCCCACGGCGCTGAGCAGGGCGATCCGATTGTAATCGCGGATGACCGTCCACACCTCCTGCCAGTTGACCTTGCTGGCATAAACAACCAGCAGCACGATCACCGCAATAAAAAACAGCCATGTGAGGATCTTTTTCGCTAACCGCCAGCGTCGGTGGCTTTTTGCCATCAGGTTTTCCCTCCTGCATCCTCTGTTTGTATACGGTCCTGAGTTTCCAGAGCGGGCTGCGCGGGCGGCTCTACCTCGGCCAGATGCGGGGTATGCGCCGGCAGCCAGCCGACCAGCGCCGGGAAGTGGCGTAAAAAGTGGAAGGTCAGTACGCTCTTGGTCAGGTTCCACCAGGTGCGTTTTGGCAGCATGGATTCATCAACCCGCTTGCAGTCCTGCGCAATAATGGGGTTCAGGTTGTCACGAAGGGTCTGATTAAACGTGCGGTCATGAATAATCAGATTTGCCTCCAGATTCAGTGACAGGCTCAGTGGATCAAGATTGCTGGAGCCCACCGTCGCCCAGTGATCGTCCATCAGCGCCACTTTGCCATGCAGAGGTTTACGGCGGTATTCATAGACATGGACGCCGCCTTTTACCAGATAGTTGTACAGCAGGCGGGCACCCACTTTCACAATCGGCATATCCGGTTCACCCTGCACGATGAGTTTTACCCGCACGCCCCGTCGGGCCGCTTTACGCAGGGCATGCAGAAAGCGATAGCCGGGAAAGAAGTAGGCATTGGCGATGATTACCTCCCGCCGTGCCTGGGTCAGCATTTTCAGATAGTGGCGTTCAATATCATCACGATGTTCTTCGTTATCGCGCCAGACAAACAGCGCCTGCGCTTCGCCGGGGCGATGATTGTCGATTGCCCGGTGATGACGTCGCCACCAGCGTCGTACAGCGCTCTGTCCGGGCAAGTTTTCCAGCACGAATTTCAGAATGTCAGCAACGACTGGACCTTCAACGCGCACGGCGTAATCCTGCTTGGCCTCCGGACCGTAATCAGACATGTGTTCAGCGGAGTAATTGATGCCGCCAACAAAGGCAACACGATCATCAATGACCACAATTTTGCGATGCATACGACGAAAGAGATTAGTGCGCATCCCGAACAGACGCGGACGCGGATCGTAGTAGCGGAAAACAACGCCGGCTACGGTGAGCTCTTCGACAAAACTGTCGCTAAGATCCGGCGAGCCGTAGCCATCCAGTAACACCTCTGCTTTGATTCCTCGCCGGGCGGCTTCAAGCAACGCGGCATGCAGCTGTTTTCCTACCGCATCTTCAAACCAGATAAAGGTCTCGAGGATTATTTTTTGCTGCGCCTGTTCAATGGCGTCAAAGACGGCGGGGTAGAATTGATCGCCGTTTTCCAGTAGTTGAATTTGATTGCCTTCACGCCAGCCATATTTCATAAATGAATCTCCGCACTCAGAGGGGCATGATCGGACAAATGTCGCCAGTGACGCAGCGCCAGCGTCGTTGGGGTACTGGCATTCGCGTTTTTCACATAGATCCTGTCCAGACGCAGCAGGGGAAACTGCACCGGAAATGTTCGCGCCGGGCGGCCGTGGGCGCGGGTAAAAATCTCGTCAAGGCCAGCTTTGGCTTTCAACGGGCGATTGGCCGTTTGTCGCCAGTCGTTAAAATCACCGGCAATCACCACCGGCTCCGCGTCGGGCAGAGCGTTAACCCAGTCGGCCAGCATCGCGAGCTGGGCCTGGCGGTGAGCTTCACGCAGGCCGAGGTGCACACACATCACATGGATGGGGTGGGAGAGCATTGGCGGTACGATTCGGCAGTAAAGGACTCCGCGCTTTTCACTCGCGCCGACCGACACATCACGATTTTCATAATGCTCAATGGGATACCGCGACAGCACAGCATTACCGTGATGTCCCTGCGGGTACACGGCGTTACGCCCGTAGGCGAAGTCGCTCCACATCGTGTCCGCCAGAAATTCGTAGTGGCTGGTATCCGGCCAGTTCTCAATGTGCAGCGAATGAGCTTCGTGCGCACCCATCACTTCCTGCAGGCATACAATGTCTGCACCGACCGTTCTGACGGCCTCCCTTAGCTCAGGTAAAATAAAACGCCGGTTGAAGGCGGTGAACCCTTTGTGAGTATTAATGGTGAGCACATTGAATGAAAATTGAACTCCCGATCCGCTCATGAGCCTCCCGTTGGCGTCACTTCCTAAATAAAATAGTGTAGTCATCGTCACAAAAAGATGCAGTGTTGCGGAATTTTCCGTAAAGTCCGGTACTCTGAACAATTAGTTGAAAATCCTTCAGGAGAAAAGCCATGAGGTGGCAACAACGTGTTCGTGTCGCAACGGGTCTAAGTTGCTGGCAGATTGTGTTGCATTTACTGGTAGTGGCGTTGCTGGTAATGGGCTGGATGAGCGGCACGCTGGTGCGCGTCGGCCTGGGATTATGCGTCGTTTACGGCGTAACGGTTTTATTAATGCTGGCCTTGCAACGTCACCATGAACAACGCTGGCGCGATGTCGCTGATGTGCTGGAAGAGCTGACTACCACGTGGTATTTCGGTGCCGCAATGATCGTGCTGTGGTTGCTGTCGCGCGTGCTGCAAAACAACGTCTTGCTGGCACTGGCGGGTCTGGTGATCCTGGCCGGACCCGCCGTGGTCTCGCTGCTGGCGAAAGACAAAAAGCTACATCACCTTACGTCGAAACATCGCATACGCCGCTGAGCCGGTTGTGGCCGCTATCACCAACAGCGGCCACAAACTTCCCCAGACAATCTGCAGACTCGCATCCTTCAGGTAAATCTGTTTCGTGATGTCCGTAAAATGGCGGATCGGGTTTATCCACGTCAGATTCTGCAACCAGACCGGCATGTTTTCGACCGGTGAGACGTAGCCCGAGAGTAAAATCGCCGGCATCATAAACACAAACACGCCGATAAACGCTTGCTGCTGGGTGGCGCACAGCGATGAAATCAGCAGACCAAAGCCGACCAGCGACAGCCCGTAAATTACCATTGTGAAATAGAACAACCCCAGTGAACCGGCAAATGGAATGTCATAAGCCCAGATACCAATTGCTAGCACAATGGTGGCCTGAAAAGTAGCCACAATCAGCGCGGGCACAGCTTTACCGATGAAAATCTGCCAGGTGGTAAGCGGGGAGACCAGCAGCTGATCCAGCGTACCTTGCTCGCGCTCGCGAGCAACCGAAAGCGAGGTGACGATCATTACGCCGATAGTGGTGATCATGGCGATCAGCGACGGCACCACGAACCATTTATAATCCAGATTCGGGTTGTACCAGTTACGCACGACCAGCTCGCTGTTGTTTGGTTTCAGCTTGCCGTCCATCAGCTCCTGCTGATACGTCTTAACGATTTGCTGCAGGTAATTGGCGGCAATTTGCGCGCTGTTGGAGTTACGCCCGTCGAGGATAATCTGCATAGGAGCTTGCTGGAAGGTGTCCAGGTTGCGCGAAAAATTGGCCGGGAAGCGCACCAGCAGCAGGGCTTTTTGCGTATCGATGGTAGGCTTAATCTCCTGCGGGCTTTTCAGCAGCAGAACATGCGTAAAAGCGCTGGCGCGGGCGAAGCGCTGGGTAAGCTCAACCGAATGTTTACCGTTGTCTTCGTTATAGATAGCGATCGTGGCGTTGGTGACTTCCAGCGTTGCCGCGAACGGGAACAGGATCACCTGAATCAGCACCGGTAAAATCAGAATGGCTCGCGTCTGCGGTTCGCGTAATAGCGATTGCAGCTCTTTGCGAATTAATGTCCATAAGCGATGAAACATGCCCGTCCCCTTAATCCAGCCAACGTTTGGTTTTAAGCCACGTCAGGCCAATAAACATCACCGCCGAAGCGATTAAAAACAGCACGTTAATAATCAGCACCACCGGAATATTTCCCGCCAGAAACAGGCTTTGCAGGGTACTGACGAAATAACGAGCCGGAATAATGTAGGTTACCGCCCGGATAATCGCGGGCATGCTATCTATCTGGAAGATAAAACCTGACAACATAATCGAGGGCAGGAAAGCGGCGTTCAGCGCGACCTGCGCGGCGTTAAACTGGTTGCGGGTGATGGTGGAAATAAGCAACCCCATGCCAAGCGTACTGAGCAGAAACAGGCTGGTAATGAAAAACAGGATCAGCAACGAGCCGCGATAGGGCACGCCAAGAATAAATACCGACACCAGCATACACAGCAGCATCGCCAGCATGCCGAGGAAATAATAGGGGATCAGTTTACACAGCAGTAATTCGACGCGGGTAACTTCGGTAGAAAGCAGTGCCTCCATAGTTCCGCGTTCCCATTCGCGCGCCACCACTAATGAGGTGAGGATCGCGCCAATCACCGTCATGATGATGGTTACCGCCCCGGGAATAATAAAGTGCTGGCTGATGGCCGCCGGGTTAAACCAGTAGCGTGTTTGCACGTCGATCAAAGGCTCGAACGATTCCCCACGATCTTCCGCCCGCTGTTGCTGCCAAATCTGCCAGATGCCTTCGACATAACCCTGCACAAAGTTGGCGGTATTGGGTTCGCTGCCATCGGTGATCACCTGGATCGGTGCCACGTCATTAGGTCGCGCCATCTGCTGGGCGAAATCCACCGGGATCACCACCAGCCCGCGAATGCGCCCAGCCTGCATTTTCTCAATCAATTCCTGACGGTTATCGCTGATGGTGGCGTCAATATACGGCGAGCCGGTCATGGTATGGGTAAAATCCAACGCCTCTTCGCTTTGCTGTTCGAGCAAAATCCCGACCCGCAGCTTGCTGGAGTCGAGGTTTATCCCGTAGCCGAAGATAAACAGCAGCAGCAGCGGGATCACCACCGCAATCAGCCAACTGCTGGGGTCGCGAACGATCTGGCGGGTTTCTTTCACGCACAGCGCACGTACGCGACGCCAGGAGAGAGCGGAGTTACTCATGCGTATGCTCCTTATCCCAGTCATTGATTAGCGTAATGAACGCCTGCTCCATGGTCGGGTCCGGAGTGTCGCTGTCGGCAGCCTGAGCTTTCAGGTCGTCCGGTGTTCCGCTGGCAATCAGTTTGCCGCGATACACCAACCCGATGCGATCGCAGTATTCCGCCTCGTCCATAAAGTGGGTGGTCACCATCACCGTGACGCCTTTTTCCACCATGCTGTTGATATGCAACCAGAACTCACGACGGGTGAGGGGATCGACCCCGGAAGTGGGTTCATCAAGGAACAGAATGTCGGGTTCATGCATCAGCGAGCAGGCCAGCGCCAGACGCTGCTTAAACCCCAGCGGCAGTTCGTCGGTGGCGTGGGAAGCGATACTCTTCAGGCCAAATGCCTCGCTCATACGATCGATTTTCTCCTTCTGTGCCCGACCACGCAGGCCGTAGACGCCGGAGAAAAAGCGCAGATTTTGTTCAACCGTCAGGTTACCGTACAGGGAGAATTTCTGCGCCATATAGCCCAGATGCTGACGCGCTTTGCCGGAGCTGACTTTCAGGTCCATATCCAGCACCAGCGCTTTGCCGGAAGTGGGGACCAGCAGGCCGCACATCATTTTAAAGGTGGTGGATTTGCCGGCACCGTTGGGTCCTAACAGACCAAAAATCTCGCCGCGCTGTACGGAAAAGTCTACGTGGTCGGTCGCGGCAAAATCGCCAAACTTCTTGGTCAGCGCTTTGGCTTCGATCACCGTTTCGCCAGGCGTACCTTCTACGGTATGCAGGATAGCGCCCAGCGGGGATTCCGATGTTCCGGCTCCGCCGAGTAAATCGATAAAGGCATCTTCGAAGCGGGGTGCAGTTTCATTGATGGTTATCTGCGGCATGCCGTCAGCGTTTTGGATCTGCTGAGCTGTCGCCTCTTTTTTCAGGATTAAACGGACGGATTTCCCCTGAATCATTCCGTCGCTGACCAGCGGTAGTTTTAACGCGCGTTGCAGCAGTCGGCGGTTATTTTCCTGCGGACTACTCATCAGGAAGCTGCGACCAGCCATGGTTTGCGTAAGCTGAGTAGGATCGCCCTGGTATAACAATTCGCCTTCGTTCATCAGCAGCACATCACGGCATTGCTCTGCTTCATCCAGATACGACGTACTCCAGAGGATCAGCATGCCGTCTCCGGCCAGTTCGTGGACCATTTGCCACAGTTCGCGACGGGAAATTGGGTCGACACCCACACCTGGCTCATCCAGCAGCAACACTTTGGGTTCGCCGACCAGCGTACAGGCTAGCCCGAGCTTCTGCTTCATGCCGCCGGAAAGTTTGCCGGCCAGTCGTCCGGTAAATGGCCCCAGCGAGGTAAACTCCAGTAGTCGGACAAAGGTTTTTTCTCGCGCCTCACCGGTGACGCTGCGCAAATCGGCATAAAGATTGAGGTTCTCCATGACGGTCAAATCTTCATACAGACCAAATTTCTGCGGCATATAGCCCAGCACCGCGTGCAGCGCGCTTTCGTCTTTGATGGGGTCAAAACCAATTACCGCAGCACTTCCGGCATCAGGTTTTAATAATCCCGCCAGCATGCGCATCAACGTGGTTTTGCCTGCGCCGTCCGGCCCGACAAGCCCGGTCACGTAGCCCGCATGCACGATACAGTCGAGCGGGGCGACGGCCGGTTTTTCCATTCCAGCAAAGTTTTTCGTCAGCCCTTTAAGCGTAATGACGGCGTCATTCATGCCGTGCCTCATCGCCAAATTTTATCGTTACCGGCATTCCCTGGCGCAGCGCATCGTCCGCGTCGGTTACGACAATTCGCAGGCGATACACCAGATCGGTGCGCAGATCAGGAGTCTCGACCGTTTTCGGCGTAAATTCGGCGGTTGGTGACACAAAGCCGATTTTGCCGTGATACGGTTTGTCCGGGCGACCGTCGGTATAGAGCAGGATCTCACGTCCTGGCTGCGCCTGGCTCAGATTGCGTTCGTCAACGTAGGCGCGGACCCATACCGGACGCGTGAGCGACAGCGTCAGTACCGTGCCCCCTTCGTTCAGCATGCTACCAGGCTCCACCGCACGGGTGAGTAGTGTGCCGTCAGACGGGGAGATTAGCGTGGTGTCGTGTAAATTGAGCTCTGCCTGCGCAAGCTGGGCCTGAGCTTGTTCGAGCGTGGCTTTCGCCTGTTCAATGTCTTGTACACGATTACCGCTGCGATACTGGGTAAGTTTGTCCTGCGCAGATTTCAGCGAAGCTAACGCCTGATCGCGAGATGAACGCGCGTTTTCCAGATCGTTGGCGGAGATGGTGCGGCTTTTCCACAATCCTACCTGCCGATTATAAAAGTTCTGCGCGTAATCATAGGCGGCCTGCGCCTGTTTGACAGCCGCTGCTGCCTGGGCAATCTCTTCTGTGCGATACCCGGCCAGCATCAAATCGTATTGCGCCTGGGCGGCGGCAACATTGGCTTTCGCCTGCATTAACGCGTTTTCATATGGGGCGTGATCCAGTTCACCCAGCACCTGACCGGCTGTAATAGCATCGCCTTCGTCAACCGCCAGTGAGGCCAGCCTGCCGCCAACGCGAAAACTCAGGTTGACGCTACGGATATCGACATTGCCGTACAACGTCAGGCCGTTATCTTGCCGACTTTGATACCACCACGTTCCACCGGCAATCACGGCAACGAGGGCCGCGATAACCAGCCCGAGCACGACAGGTTTTTTCATGACTCCAGACTCCTTTGCGTTAAACCTTGCAGAATAAGATCGATGTGACAGGTGATCGTTTGGTCAATCAGCGCGGTTTTATCCTCATCAAATTGTGACCAGCCCGTACGCAACAGAATGGTTTCTTTCCCCAGACGAAAAGCCAGTACCTCGCCGAGTATGGCGTGGGTATGCAGAATCATTTGGGTATCGTTGGCATCGCCGCCGGTATAGGCGGCAATCAGGCGCGTCAGGTGTGTATGCAGCGGATTGATAACCTGGTCGTGCACCAGTTGATAAGCCGCAGTGGGGGAAAGCTGTTCACGCGAGATAAATTTGCTCAGGTTAACGGTGTCGTCCTGGGTTAACAGCATGATCATATTTTTGCAGGCGCGCAGGATCAGTTCACGCATCGCGCCACGATCCGGTTCTGGCTGAGCGAATAAACGCTCGGCCTCTTCAGCGTGCGGACGAAACTGTGAGCCGATAAAATCTGCAATCCACTGGGCGCAGGCGAGATATAAATCCTCTTTTGAGCCAAAATAGTAGGTGATAGCCGCAATGTTTTGCCCGGCCTGTGCAGCGATATCGCGCGTCGTGGCGTGCAGACCATACTCGCCGAATTGTGCCAATGCGGCGGCAATGAGCTGGTTCTTCGCCTGTTCACCTTTGGTTGTCATGGTGGGTGTATTCATGGCACGACTCTGATCTTAATCAATCGATTGATTAAGATTATGACTGATGTGCAGCCTTGTCCAGTCCGGACGGTTATTTTCCAGTAAAGGGATAATTTATGCGGCACATCACAAAAACTGCTACACTCCGCCCCTTCATGACATTGTGGTTTTTGTCATCTCTATTGTATGTATCTCCCTGAAAACGACACCGGTAACGGTCAGGGCGGTTCGGAGTTGTTATGTCTTTTGATTCCCTTGGTTTAAACCCTGAAATTTTACGTGCCGTTGCCGAGCAGGGTTACCGTGAACCTACCCCTATTCAGCAGCAGGCTATTCCTGCCGTGCTGGAAGGCCGCGATCTGATGGCCAGCGCCCAGACCGGTACGGGGAAAACGGCAGGTTTTACCCTGCCGCTGTTGCAGCACCTGATCACCAATCAGCCGCATGGTAAAAGCCGTCGTCCGGTTCGTGCGCTGATCCTCACGCCAACCCGTGAACTGGCGGCCCAGATTGGCGAAAACGTACGTGATTACAGTAAGTATCTGAATATTCGCTCGCTGGTGGTCTTCGGCGGCGTCAGCATTAACCCGCAGATGATGAAGCTGCGTGGCGGTGTGGATGTACTGATTGCCACCCCGGGTCGTTTACTCGATCTGGAGCACCAGAATGCGGTAAAACTGGATCAGGTGGAGATCCTGGTACTGGATGAAGCTGACCGCATGCTGGATATGGGCTTTATTCACGATATTCGTCGCGTTCTGGCAAAACTGCCGGCAAAACGTCAGAACCTGCTGTTCTCGGCAACGTTCTCTGATGACATTAAGTCGCTGGCCGAAAAACTGCTGCATAACCCGCTGGAAATCGAAGTGGCACGTCGTAATACCGCGTCCGAGCAGGTAACTCAGCACGTTCATTTCGTCGATAAAAAACGTAAACGCGAACTGTTGTCACAGATGATTGGTCAGGGCAACTGGCAGCAGGTGCTGGTGTTTACCCGTACCAAACATGGCGCGAACCATCTGGCAGAACAGCTGAATAAAGACGGCATCCGCAGTGCGGCAATCCACGGCAATAAATCTCAGGGGGCGCGTACACGTGCGCTGGCTGATTTTAAATCCGGTGATATTCGCGTGCTGGTAGCGACCGATATTGCCGCGCGTGGTCTGGACATTGAAGAGTTACCGCACGTGGTGAACTACGAGCTGCCAAACGTCCCAGAAGATTATGTGCACCGTATTGGTCGTACCGGGCGTGCCGCTGCTACCGGCGAAGCGTTGTCTCTGGTGTGCGTCGATGAACACAAGTTGTTGCGTGACATCGAGAAGCTGCTGAAAAAAGAGATCCCGCGTATTGCAACGCCAGGCTATGAGCCAGATCCGTCCATTAAAGCTGAGCCGATCCAGAATGGTCGCCAGCAGCGTGGCGGCGGTGGTGGTCGCGGGCAGGGCGGAGCAGGGCGTGGCCAGCAGCCGCGTCGTCAGGATGGCGGTGCGCCAAAAGCGAAGCCGCGTAATGGCGAAGGCAAACCGGCAGGCGATAAGCCTCGTCCGCCGCGCCGTCCGCGCAAACCGTCCTCAGCGCAGTAATTGCGAGCCCGGCCGAAAGGTCGGGCTTTTCTTTTTGCGACACGGGATAGAAAGTGCCACAATAGTGGCTGTTTATACAGTATTTCAGGTTTTCTCATGGCACTTACGGCTGCGTTAAAAGCGCAAATCGCCGCCTGGTATAAGGCGCTTCAGGAACAGATCCCCGACTTTATCCCCCGTGCGCCGCAGCGGCAGATGATTGCTGACGTCGCGAAAACGCTGGCAGGTGAAGAAGGGCGGCATCTGGCGATTGAAGCGCCGACCGGGGTGGGGAAAACCCTGTCGTATCTGATTCCCGGTATTGCCATTGCGCGTGAAGAACAAAAAACGCTGGTAGTCAGTACCGCCAACGTTGCTTTGCAGGATCAGATCTACAGCAAAGATTTACCGCTGCTGCGCAAAATTATCCCTGACCTGCGTTTTACCGCCGCGTTTGGTCGCGGACGCTATGTCTGCCCGCGTAACTTAGCGGCGCTGGCCAGTACTGAACCCAATCAGCAGGATCTGCTGGCTTTTCTCGACGATGACCTGACGCCCAACAACCAGGAAGAACAAAAGCGCTGCGCCAGGTTAAAAGGCGATCTCGACAGCTACAAGTGGGACGGGCTGCGCGATCACACCGATATCGCCATTGACGACGGACTCTGGCAGCGTCTGAGCACCGATAAAGCTAGCTGTCTGAATCGCAACTGTCACTACTATCGTGAATGCCCTTTTTTTGTCGCCCGCCGGGAGATTCAGGAAGCTGAAGTGGTGGTGGCTAATCATGCGCTGGTGATGGCGGCGATGGAAAGCGAAGCCGTTTTGCCGGAGCCGAAAAACCTGTTGCTGGTACTTGATGAAGGCCACCATTTGCCGGATGTCGCGCGCGATGCGCTGGAGATGAGCGCGGAAATCAGCGCCCCCTGGTATCGGCTCCAGTTGGATCTGTTTTGCAAATTAGTGGCGACCTGTCTGGAACAGTTTCGCCCGAAAACCACGCCACCGCTGGCGAATGCCGAGCGTCTGAACGGTCACTGTGAAGAGCTGTATGAACTGATTTCATCACTCAATAACATTCTTAATCTGTATATGCCTGCTACTCAGGAGGCGGAACACCGCTTTGCGATGGGCGAACTGCCTGCAGAAGTGATGGAGATTTGTCAGCGTCTGGCAAAGCTTACGGAAATGCTGCGCGGGCTGGCGGAACTGTTCCTCAACGATCTCAGCGAAAAAACCGGCACTCACGATATTGTGCGTCTGCATCGGGTTATTTTGCAGATGAACCGGGCGCTGGGCATGTTTGAGGCGCAAAGCAAACTGTGGCGGCTGGCATCGCTCGCGCAGTCGTCAGGCGCGCCGGTGAGTAAATGGGCGACGCGCGAGGTGCGTGACGGGCAGATCCACGTCTGGTTCCACTGCGTGGGGATCCGTGTGAGCGATCAGCTCGAACGACTGCTGTGGCGTAGCGTCCCGCATATTATTGTCACTTCCGCAACGCTGCGCTCGCTCAACAGCTTCTCGCGTTTGCAGGAGATGAGTGGTCTGAAGGAAAAAGCAGGGGATCGGTTTGTTGCGCTGGATTCACCGTTTAATCACGTTGAACAGGGCAAAATCGTCATTCCGCAGATGCGCTACGAACCGTTAATTGATAACGAAGAGCAGCATATCGCGGAAATGGCCGCCTATTTTCGCGAACAACTGGAAAGCAAAAAGCATCAGGGGATGCTGGTACTCTTTGCCAGCGGTCGGGCGATGCAGCGTTTTCTTGAGCATGTTACCGATCTGCGCCTGCTGTTGTTGGTGCAGGGCGATCAGCCGCGCTATCGTCTGGTAGAGTTGCACCGCAAACGGGTGACCAACGGCGAGCGCAGCGTGCTGGTTGGGCTGCAATCTTTCGCTGAAGGTCTGGACTTGAAAGGCGACCTGCTGACCCAGGTGCATATTCACAAAATTGCTTTTCCACCGATCGACAGCCCGGTGGTGATCACCGAGGGCGAGTGGTTGAAAAGCCTGAACCGCTACCCCTTTGAGGTGCAGAGCCTGCCCGCGGCGTCGTTCAATTTGATCCAGCAGGTTGGGCGACTCATCCGTAGCCATGGCTGCTGGGGAGAAGTGGTTATTTATGACAAACGTTTATTGACCAAAAACTATGGCAAGCGTTTACTGAACGCGTTACCCATATTTCCGATAGAGCAACCTGCTGTGCCAGACGTTATAGTAAAACCAAAAGAAAAAGCGAAACCCACGCGCCGCCGTCGGCGTTAACGATGCGAGCAACAGGCAAGGAGTTATCGATGGATTACCGCAAAATCATTAAAGAGATTGGGCGAGGAAAAAATCACGCGCGTGACCTGGACAAGGATACTGCTCGCGGACTGTATACCCATATGATGAACGGCGACGTACCTGACCTTGAGATGGGCGGGGTGCTGATTGCGCTACGTATTAAAGGCGAAGGCGAAGCGGAGATGCTGGGCTTTTACGAAGCGATGCAAAACCACACCATTCGCCTGACTCCGCCGGTTGCCAAACCCATGCCGATTGTCATTCCCAGCTACAATGGTGCACGCAAGCAGGCGAATTTGACGCCGCTGCTGGCGATTTTACTGCATAAGCTCGGTTTCCCGGTAGTAGTGCACGGTGTCAGTGAGGATCCAACCCGCGTGCTGACAGAAACCATTTTTGAACTGATGGGGATTACGCCAACGCTGCATGCTGGGCAGGCGCAGGCAAAGCTGGATGGTCATCAGCCGGTGTTTATTCCGGTGAGCGCGTTGTGCCCTCCGCTGGAGAAACAGCTGGCGATGCGCTGGCGCATGGGCGTGCGTAACAGTGCGCACACACTGGCTAAATTAGCCACGCCGTTTGCTGAAGATGCGGCGCTGCGTCTTTCCAGCGTGTCCCACCCGGAATACGTCTCGCGTGTGGCGAAGTTCTTCGGCGATATCGGTGGGCGCGGCCTGTTGATGCATGGTACCGAGGGCGAAGTGTATGCCAACCCGCAGCGCTGCCCGCAGATAAGCCTGATAGATTCATCCGGCGTGCGAGTGTTACAGGACCGACAGAGCGAGATGCCTGACGAGCCAGTACCGCTGCCGGTGGCAAAAGATCCGGAAACCACCGCGCGCTGGATTGAGCGTTGTCTGGCTGGCAGTGAGCCGGTCCCGGCATCGTTGAAAATTCAGATGGCCTGCTGCCTGGTGGCAACCGGTGAATCCGCCTCGCTTGCCGAAGGACTTGCCCGCGTCGAGCAAAGTTTCTGATTCATTTGTTATCCCGACGGGCCTTTTACCTGGTCTGTCGGTTTTCTCTTTTCGGCAACGTGAAATTTCTGCACGTTTATTGACCTCCTGAGCGCCGTGGCGCAGCATAGTTTGTTGAAAAATAAGAAACACAACAAACACGCGACACAACAGGAGATAACAATGAACAGTGGACATCGCTTCCATGTGCCAACGCTGCACGCTTTTATCCAGGCCGTTTTTCATCAGATGGGAAGCAATGATCAGGAGGCGCGGCTGGTGGCCGATCATCTGATAGCCTCTAACCTCGCCGGTCACGACTCCCACGGCATCGGTATGATCCCAAGCTATATTCGTTCATTCTCGCTGGGGCATCTACAAATCAACCGTCATGCCAAAGTGGTAAAAGATGCAGGGGCGGTGATTACGCTTGATGGCGATTGTGCCTTTGGTCAGGTGGCGGCTCACGAAGCCATCACGCTGGGGATTGAAAAAGCTCGCCAGCACGGTATCGCCGCCGTGGCATTACATAATTCGCATCATATCGGACGTATTGGCTACTGGGCGGAGCAATGTGCGGCGGCAGGTTTTGTCTCAGTACATTTTGTGAGCGTGGTCGGGATCCCGATGGTTGCACCGTTTCATGGCCGCGATAGTCGTTTTGGCACTAACCCCTTCTGCGTTGTTTTTCCGCGTAAAAATACCTTCCCGCTATTGCTCGACTATGCAACCAGCGCCATCGCGTTTGGCAAAACCCGTGTGGCATGGCATAAGGGCGAGCCGGTAGCTCCTGGATGTCTGATTGATGTGGCGGGGGTGCCTACAACCGATCCTGCGGTAATGCAGGTTTCTCCGCTGGGATCGTTGCTCACCTTTGCCCAGCACAAAGGTTATGCGCTGGCGGCGATGTGCGAAATTATGGGTGGTGCGCTTTCAGGGGGTAAAACCACACATGAAGAGAGCCTGCAGACCAGCCCGGACGCCATCATCAACTGTATGACCACTATTATTATGAATCCGGAACTGTTCGGCGCGCCGGACTGCGACAACCAGGTCGCAGCATTTGCTGAGTGGGTGAAAGCGTCCCCGCATGCTGAAGATGCCCCGATCCTGTTGCCAGGTGAGTGGGAAGTGAATACTCGCGAGGAACGGCTGGAACACGGTATTCCGCTGGATGCCGGAAGCTGGCAGGCGATTTGCGAGGCGGCACTGCAAATAGGCATGCCGGACACCGTGTTGCAGGAATTCCGTCAACGACTGGAACACTAAGCAAAAAAAAGCCCGTCCAGTGGCGGACGGGCAAACAAAGGGTAACAAACAGGGTCAATGAGGGTTGGAGCATTGGGTCGTACAGGTAATCTTTCGGTTATTTATAGATAACCGCGGTGCCGCTCATTTTGTCTTTACCGACAGCGGAAGTGATGCTGTAACCAGTTGCGCCAGCAGCAGCCGCTTTCTCAGCCAGTTTGGCTTCCAGGCCATCCAGTGTGGTGGCGCCATCAGCAGAAACTACACCAATTTTATTCATGCTTTGTGCCTGAGTGGAGGAAACCGGCTCGGCAGCGAAAACGCCAAATGACAGGGTAGACAGGGCGATGGCAGCAACAGCAAATTTGATATTTTTCATGATTAATCTCTCGCAGGGTTGTTCTGTTAGTAGTCAGTGTTCTTTAAGAAGACGTTGTTCCGTCGATGTGATAAGTATCACGTTTTTTTTGGTGAGAGAAAATCGAATAGAATTGACGACATCAATCAAAAAAATTGAATGACAAATAACTTATTGAATATTAATAAATTCAGGCGAGGGATTTACAGTTCTTGTCATTGCGCTTTACAGAGAAACCAACAACGGCACATTTTGCCACACAGAGTGCGAAAAAGCGTGCTCGTAAAGGAAATCGTATGCGCTGAAACTTTTGGTAAAGATGAGTCAACGTAGCTGGCTGTCTTTCGAACCTCTGCGATTATATCCTGAAAATGCCGCGCTATGTGAATCTTTATCCTGTTGGCAAGTGATGCACAAGCGTACCCCTGGCACGGCCTCACGTCTGGCCTGAGGGATAGGATTGCCACATTCTTCGCATTCATACAGACTTTCCCCGGTCGGTAACTCACCGCGGGCGCGGGCAACAGCATCTTCAATAGTATTGTTGATCTGTTCGTTAACTGCGTCGTCATTTGCCCATCCGGATGCCATGTGTACCTCCTGCTGCTGATGTCTACAGACTAAGTATAGCGAAGGTGATGGCTGAAAAACGACCATGCGCCAGCAGTATCAGATTTCAGACCATTCGCGCAGCAGGTTATGGTAGAGATTGAGTAATGACAGGATTTCGTTGCTCTCCCCATGACGTGCCTTCAGGGACTGAATGTTTTTATCCAGTTCAAAAAGCATGGCGCGATTTTTGTCGTCACGGATCATCGACTGGATCCACATAAAGGATGCCACACGAACGCCATGGGTTACTGGCGTTACGCAGTGTAGGCTGCTGGAAGGGTAAAGCACCAGATCGCCTGCCGGAAGCTTCACCGCATGCTGGCCGTAGGTATCATTGACCAGCAGTTCTCCTCCTTCATAATCATCCGGGTTACTCAGGAATAAGGTTGCGGAAAGGTCTGTGCGCATCCAGCCGTTTTCCGGATGGCTACGCACCGCACCGTCAACGTGAAAACCATAGGTCTCGTTGTCCTGGTAGCGATTAAACAGCGGTGTGGAGAGCGTTTTCGGTAGTGCTGCGGCGAAGAAAAGCGCGCTGTTATTTACCGCAGTCTGTACCGCCTGTTGTAAAACGCCGTAGCGTTCACTTTGCGTATTTACCTGCTGGTTGTTTTTAACCTGCGCCCCCTGAGCGCCGGTGGTTGCGCGGCCATCAACCCAGTCGGCTGCGTCCAGTTGTTCGCGAAACCAGGCGACATCCTGCGCCGACAGAACGCCGGGAATGTGGTACATCATCAGTGTTTCTCCTGAAAGTGGGGCTTTCGCCCCACGCGATGGATCAGAAATGCATATTGGCTGTGAGCAGGAAAGTTCTTGGCTCGCCTGGATGATAACGGTATCCACTCTTGTTTATGGAGGATACATAATCGGTGTCGAACAGGTTATAGACGTTTAGCTGGAAATCGAGATTGCGATTCACGCGATAGCCCAGTTTGGCGTCGGCGACCCAGTAACCTTCAGTGTAGGATGGCGTACCCACGGCGCCGTCCGAACCGCGATGCATACTGCCCACGTAGCGAGCGCCTGCGCCAACGGAAACATCGTCGGTTGCCTGATACTGGCTCCACAGCGTGAACGCATGTTCCGGCGTATAGGGCAGGGAAGAAGAACCATCCTGAGCAACGTTTTTGCCGCTGTGGATGGTGGCGCGTTGCTGGGTGTAACCCCCAATAACCTGCCATGCGGGGGTGATGTTGCCTGCTACTGAGAGCTCGTAGCCTTCAACGCGTTTCTCCCCGTACTGGGACCAGGTACCGTCGTCGTTCTGCTCGACTTCATTCTCAATATCCGTGCGGAAAATTGCGGCGGTTAGCAGCAGGCGCTTATCCAGCACCTCCCATTTGGTGCCAATCTCGCTAGTTTTCGCTTTCTGCGGTTTGAAGTCGGTACGGTTTGCGCTGTTACCGCTTCCGCCCTGAGCAAGGGCAAAGTTGCTGCCGCCCGGCGGTTGCTGAGAAACGGCATAGTTAATGTAGACATTGCCGTTATCGGTCAGGTGATACAGCGCGCCCGCTTTCCAGTTCACCAGATTGCCTGATTTGGCAGTATCCACAGTGGTGACCGGGGAACCTTTGGCGACGCCTGTCGGACATGCCACTGCACCACGGCCAGAAGCGCCGCAAGCGGTGGCGCTGTCATATTCAGTGCGGTAATTGTCGAGGCGAATACCACCGTTCAGCTCAAACTCACGGGTAATTTGTAGCGTATCAAAAGCGTATACGCCAAAGGTATCGGTTTGCCCGTTAGCGTTGGCGCCGTTACGCGATAATCCGCCGATATTCACGTCGCTGTTGGGATGATAAATATTAACCGGCGGCGGGGTAATCGGGGCTACGCCATAGTTGGTTTGTGTTTCGCGCGTCAACTCCACGCCAGTACTGATGTCGTGACCGATGGATCCCGTGTAAAACTTTGAGGTCAGGTTGGTCTGGTTGGTCAGGATTTTGTTACTGACATCTTTGGTATTTGCCAGGCGTGACCAGGTCCAGGTGTCGACGCTGCTGGTGGGTTGCGTAATATTAGACGCACCGCCCATCACCGCCGTCATCAGATAATCCTGTTTAATGCGCGACCAGCGGGTGGTGTTGCGAATCGTGGTGCTGTCGCTCAGGTCATGTTCAAAACGCATCGTCGCGGTATCGGTCGTCGAATCGTCGTAATCCGAGTTGGTGCCGTAGAAGTTATGCGTATCAACTTTTCCTGAATGATTCAGTGCAGACGTCCCTGCGGAAGGCGCGGAGTAACCCGGCAGGCCGATGGTGGGAATGCCTCCATCCGGTGTGTTGTGTTGAGTAACGTGCAGATAGTTCAGATACAGTCGGTTCTCGGTGCCTAAGCCAAAAGCAAGTGAGGGGGCCACGCCGTAACGTTCATTCTTAACATTATCGCGACCGGCATCATGTGTTTTTTCACCCATCAGGTTTAAACGTGCGGCGGTGGTCTCGCCGATAACCTGGTTAATGTCCAGCGTACCACGGCGGAACCAGGCGCTACCGACGCTGGCCGACGCATCGATTCCTGAGTCGGTACGCGGCTGTTTGCTGATCATATTGATAGAGCCAGTCGGTGCGCTACGTCCATAGTCGGTACCGGAAGGACCTTTAATCACTTCGACCTGTTCGGTATTGAAGGTATCGCGCGTGACGCTGCCGATATCACGAACACCGTCGATATAAATACTGTTCGAAGTATCCGCGCCACGCATATAAACCGCATCACCGGTAGTGGAGTTGCCGTTTTCGCCAGCGAAAAACGCGCCAACGCCCGGTACGTTTTTCAGCGCATCGGTCAGATTTGTTGCGCCTTGATCCTTAATCACCTGCTCAGAAATCACCGTCATGGTGCGGGTGGTATCCGCCACCGGGCGGGAGAATTTAGGGTCGGCAGACTGTGTTGGGGCGTACAGCGAAGGTTTAGCCGCTTCAACGACCAACGTATCTTCTGGTTTTTTGTCCTGATCGCCTGCGGCGACAGCCTGGGCTACCGGGGACAGGCCAATGCACAGACCGGCAAAAAAAGTCAGTGAATGAAAACTACTGGACGGCAAGTTGCGATTTTTATCCATTTTAATTAATGACTTATTATTTTTTGAGTAGACGGTTTCACTCACGCGAAGGGACATCTCTGTGGATGTTGTACCCTGCAGGTCTCGCGAAAATGAATGTGTAATTGATAATGATTTTAATAATCATTTCTAATCAGTGCGACGTTTTAGCATTCATTAATTCAAAAATAAATACATTTATTTACATTGGATTCAAAATGCCAACACATTGATTACAAATTGAGCCGAAAATGAAGTGAACAGCGCGCAGAAAACTGCATTCGGGCGAATGCAGTTGGGAGAAGGTGGGGGGCTACTTATAGATAGTTGCGGTACCGTACATCTGGTTTTTACCGCCTGCAGAATTAACAACAAAGCCTTTTGCCCCTTGTTCTTTCGCTTTCTCTGCCAGCTTGTCTTCAAGGTCGCTCAGGTTAGAGGCGCCGGTAGCGGATACTGTGCCGGAAGCTTGTAGCTGACCGGTAGCTGGGCTGGTGTATGGCTGTGCAGCAAAGGAGGCAAATGTCATGCCGGTAAGTACGGTAGCGGCAAGTAATGTGAGGCATTTCTTCATGGTGATATCCTCTGAAAAACAACAGGTGTGCCTGATAAGTTTAGGTCGTCAGCGGATGACATTTACCGCAAAAAACTGGTGATGAACTGTCTGTTTTTCGAACAATCAGCAAAGCGTCAAACAGGCGTAAAAAATCAAATTTCCTTGTTGTGTGTGTTTACCGCGTGGCGTTATGCGGGTATCTTACGCCGCTGTTAAAAGGAGAATGCTATGTCCGCCCAGAAACCGGGATTACACCCACGCAACCGCCACAATGGCCGTTATGATCTTGCGACTTTATGCCAGGTTACCCCAGAGCTGACGCAATTTCTCACCCTCACGCCCGGCGGCGAGCAGAGTGTTGATTTCGCCAATCCGCAGGCAGTAAAGGCGCTCAATAAAGCACTGCTGGCGCATTTTTATGCGGTGAAAAACTGGGATATTCCGGACGGTTTTCTGTGCCCGCCGGTGCCTGGTCGTGCTGACTACATTCACCACCTGGCCGACCTGTTGGGGGAAACCAGCGGAACCATTCCGGCAAATGCGAGCATCCTGGACATAGGCGTAGGGGCAAACTGTATTTATCCGCTGATCGGCGTGCATGAATACGGCTGGCGATTCACGGGCAGTGAGAGCAGTAGCGAAGCGTTTAACAGCGCTCAGGCGATCATAAACGGCAATCCGGGGTTAACCCGTGCTATTCGTCTGCGTCGTCAGAAAGATGCTTCGGCAATCTTCAACGGTATCATTCACAAAAATGAGCAGTATGAAGCCACATTGTGTAACCCGCCATTCCATGATTCTGCGGCCTCAGCCCGCGCAGGAAGCGAGCGTAAACGTCGTAATCTGGGGCAAGATAAAGATGATGCGCTGAACTTTGGCGGACAACAGCAGGAGCTGTGGTGTGAAGGCGGCGAAGTAGCGTTCATCAAAAAAATGATCGTCGAAAGCCAGGCTTTTGGCCGTCAGGTTATGTGGTTTACCACGCTGGTTTCGCGCGGCGAGAACTTACCTCCGCTGTACCACGCATTAACGGATGCGGGCGCGGTGAAAGTGGTCAAGAAAGAGATGGCCCAGGGGCAAAAGCAGAGTCGCTTTATTGCCTGGACCTTTATGGATAACGATCAGCGTCGTCGTTTTATGGCGCGTAAACGCTAAAGCGTTGGCTCGGTTGGCGGCAGCGGTTCGCTTGCCGCAGACGTTGGGCCATTCCCTGGTGCAGGCAACACTTGATACGTCTGTACCGGGGCGCGTATGTTGGCCAGATCGAAGTATTTCTTCACCTGGCTGTCGAGCGCAAAACGTACCGTCCACTGCTTCAGCGGCAAGGTGGTAAACGAGACCCGTAGTGTGAATGCCGTATTAGTTAATCCTACAATCCCGGCAAACGACGGCTCGCCGATAATCAGCCCGCGAATATCATCTTTTTCCATCACCGCAGCAACCGCATCTTTCAACGCCTGATTCGCTTTATCCGCATCCTCATGGCGGTCTACGTCGTAATTGGCGACGACCGATCCAATTCCCCGCACAAAGTTGGCGAAGGTCGTTATCGATGACCAGGGAATAATATGGTACGCCCCGGTGTCCTGACGCACGCCCACAGAACGGATGGACATCCGTTCAACCGTACCGGTGAGTGGGCCAATGGTCACCAGGTCGCCGGTGTTCATGCCATTTTCAAACTGAATAAAAATCCCGGTAATAATATCTTTTACCAGCGTTTGCGAGCCGAAAGAGATAGCCAGCCCCAGCGCCCCGGCCCCGGCCAGTAAGGGGGCGATATTGACGCCGATTTCCGACAACACAATCATGATGGTGATCGTGCTGATAATCACCGCCAGTGCGTTGCGAAACAGTGTCAGTAGGGTGCGGGTACGCGCGCTGGGTAGCGGACGACCGTGGATATCGGAAGCCAGACGATTTTCAATCAGACTGGCAAGGATTGTCCAGCCGATGGCGGAGAAGAATAAAATCAGCGCGATACGGATCAGGATATCCACTGTTTTTTCTCCTGCGCCGTAATGCAGCCAGTTCCAGAAGTCGAACAGTCCCCAGGCATTCAGTAGCAGCATCACCGCAACGCACACTGTCAGGATCCTGGCTACGCTTAACGCCGTCGACAGCCAGCCATTCAGCCGCTTTTGTAGTTCCGGATAGCTGCGCTGAGTGTGTGGCGAAAGGGTAATAGTTTTGGCAATCCAGCGGGAAAACATGCCGGAAACAAAGGCGGCAATTCCAATGATTACCAGACTGCGCAGCGTAGCGCCCATCATGAATTTCAGGCTGTTGCCCGGATCAAACAGCGAAAAGAAAAACAGCACAATGAAATAGGCGCTGGCCAGCCAGTGCCATACCAACGCAAAAGCACGAATAAACAGACTGAAAAAAGCGAGGGATCTTTCCGCCAGATTCAGCAAATGCTGCGTTATCTCTTTCTTGTTTCTGAAAATCAGGTACAGCGCCCATAGCGTGATACACAACATGATGATGACGTTGGCCATCGCGCCGACCTGCACATTGACCTGATTCGAAATAATGGGCACGGCAACGATAAGCCCATAGCCAATCAGGCTGCTCAATGAACTCAAACGGCGATTCCAGTAGCATGCGCCAGCATCCTGAATGTTAAACGGGCGCAGCTCGGCCACCGTTGGGCAAAATATCAGGCGCAAAATGGCCTTGAAGAATTCAATCAGGGCGAAGGCATTGAGAAACAGGCTTTGCTGAAAGGCGATCGTGCGACTGCCAGCGTTCATTTTGTCGCTCAGTATCTGCCCGACAAATAATGTCAGCGCCAGCAGAAGCAAATCAATAATGAATGCGCCAACGATCATCGCCGGAAGCTGAAGCCAGTTGCTGCGTTCGCGGTTTTTGCGTCGTGCCCATTGTCCCATTTTGCGATACAGCGGCAGCGCGCACAGGCGAATCAGCCAGAAAAAACCGAACACTGACACCGCCAGCATTAAAAAATGCGTCAGAGCATTGGTGAACGTTTGCGGATTAAAGGTCTTATGCGGGGCATCGGTAATATTGCGATAAAGCTGGGCAAAGCGGCTGGAGAGCGCCTCACCGTAGTGGCGGGTGACGTCCGTGACGTTTTCCAGTACCGTTTTTTCTTCCGTTAACGTGGGCGGGACAATGGTCGGCACCGGCTCGGCAGGAGGGGCAGTGGCCACTTTGCGTAACTGACCGATCAGCTCCTGACGCGAGGCGTCATTTTCCAACACATCGGCCAGTGCGCCGTAAGCCGCTTTTTTCTGTTCAATATCCGGCTCTTTCGCCGGTGTGGTTTGCGCGTTGGTTGACGTTGGCGTGGTGACGCCAGGTATCGTCACCGCCTGAGTCGGGAAACTCAACAGACAAACAAAAATGAACAGGATCCCGCGCATGACCCCTCCCATGAGAAAATAAATTCAAAAGGATAAGTATAGATGTCAGGGCGGGAGAGAATTGAAATGAGAGGATTCTGGTGAAAAACCTCCCTTCGGGCGAAGGGAGGCAGAGCTATCAGGAAACGTGCTGCAAGAATTCCTGTAAGCGTTGGCTGGGCGGATTTTCAATCAGGGCCTGCGGATTACCGTCTTCGGCAATTCTTCCCTTATCAATGAAAATCAGGCGTGAAGCCACTTTTTCGGCAAAACCGATTTCGTGGGTCACAATCACCATGGTCATCCCTTCTTCCGCCAGATCCTGCATAACTTTCAAAACCTCATGACGCAGTTCCGGGTCCAGCGCAGAGGTTGGCTCATCAAACAGCATCATTTTCGGCTTCACCGCCAGCGCTCGGGCGATAGCCACACGCTGTTGTTGACCACCGGACAGCTCAGAAGGGTAGTGATGCGCACGTTCGGCCAGACCTACTTTCGCCAGCAGTTCTTTCGCCAGTTTCTCGGCCTGTTCTTTATTCGCCCCGCGTACGCGCTGCGGCCCGAACATGACGTTTTCCAGCGCCGTCAGATGCGGGAACAGATAGAACTGCTGAAATACCATCCCGGCTTCCTGGCGGATTAACCGCTCGTCTACCTTCGGATCGTTCACTTTCAGACCGTCGACGATCAGATCGCCAGAGGTTATCTCTTCCAGTTTGTTAATGCAGCGTAGCAGGGTAGATTTACCGGATCCTGACGGCCCGATAATCACCACTACTTCACCCTGTTGAATGTTCAGGTCAATATTGTGCAGCACCTGGGTTGGACCAAAGTGCTTAGAAACGTTTTTAAATTCAATCACAGGATTTTCATCCTTCTTTCCAGACGACGCAGAATGAAGCTCAGCACCAGCGTAATGATCAGATAGAACACCGCAACGGCGCTCCAGATTTCCAGTGCGCGGAAGTTACCGGCAATGATTTCCTGGCCCTGACGGGTCAGTTCAGCGACGCCAATGACAATAAACAGCGAGGTATCTTTAATGCTGATGATCCACTGGTTGCCCAGCGGCGGCAGCATACGACGCAGCGCGAGAGGCAAAATAACGTGGCGAATAGTCTCTGTGCGTGAAAGCCCAAGGGCCAGTCCGGCTTCGCTGAATCCTTTATGGATTGAGAGCACCGCACCGCGGGTGATTTCCGCAATATAGGCACCGGAGTTGATCATGATGGTGACAACGGCGGCGCTAAAGGGGTCAATGCGTAAATCGTTAAATGCCATTGGTAGAGCGAAGTAAATAAACATTACCTGCACAACGATTGGCGTACCGCGAATGACTTCGATAAACACCAGCGCTACGTGGTTGGCGATCCAACCGCCGAAAGTGCGCGCAAACCCTGCTGCAAGTCCGATTATCAGACCGCCAGCCAGACCGAGGACCGAGATCCACAGGGTCATTTTGGCGCCTTCAATCAAAAGCGGGATGGCGGGCCAGATGGCACTCCAGTCAAACTGCATATGTCGTTCCTGTTACCGTGGTGTAAATATTCAAATGCCCGTTTTGCCGGATGTGCTGTGCTTATCCGGCTTACAGGTCTCAAAAATCCAGGCGTAGGCCCGGTAAGCATCACGCCACCGGGCAACGCTACCGGTTATTATTTAGGTTCAGTACCGAACCATTTTTTGTAGATTTCGTTGTAAGTACCGTTCTCTTTCAGCGTTTTCAGCGCGCCGTTCACTTTCTCACGCAGGTCGTCGCTGCCTTTCGGGAAGGCGATGCCGTACTGCTGGGCTTCCAGTGATTCGCCTACAGCTTTGAACTGACCATTGCCAGCTGTTTTGATGAAGTAAAGAATGTTTGGTGTGTCGTGTAGCACGGCGTCTGCGCGGTTGGTGCCCAGTTCCATATACGCGTTATCGATGTTCGGGAACTGACGCAGGTCTTTAGTTTTGATATTCGCTTTTGCGTAATCAACGGAACCGGTGCCGCTCTTCACTGCGACAACTTTACCATCCAGATCTTTCACGCTTTTCACGTCGTTGTTATTCGCTTTCACCATCACTAACAGACCGCTTTTGTAGTAGCCGTCAGAGAAGTCGATCGCTTTTTTACGCTCATCGGTGATGGTGATACCCGCCAGTGCCAGGTCGATATTTTTGGTTTGCAGAGCCGGGATGATGCCGCTGAAATCCATTGGTTTCAGTTCATAATCCAGCTTCAGTTCTTTGGCGACAGCAGCCCACAGATCCACATCAAATCCAACGTATTTGTCACCCTGTTTGAATTCGAACGGTACAAACGCGGTGTCAGTTGCGACAACCAGTTTCTTATCTGCGGCATGGGAGGACACCGCAAAAGCCAGGGTAAGTGCAGCCAGTGAAACTTTTAATACAGACTTCATAGGATTTCCTTTTATATCCACGGGGCGATCCCCTGCGAGAACATATGGCTTAATGAAAGAATCGTGCCAATTTTGCAACTCATTGTTTTAACAAGAGGGTGTTTCGTTTCTCTGCACAATAAGTAGGGCAAAGCGAGTAATCTGCACTGTTTTGGGGCACTCATTTGGTGCGAACCAGGCACGGTGCAAACGGTATGACTATTTAGCGTAAAAATTGTTGATAAAACAATCTTTCGTTAACGATTGTGTGAGGTGATTATTACAAATAATTTACTTTGGAGTGACGAATGATCAATGTTATGCACCATAGATGTGCAAAACCCCCGCCGGAGCGAGGGTTATATAGGTAATTCTTATGTCTGCTGTTACTCAATGTTGGCTTCGATAAACCACAGGAATTTATCGAGGTCGCGAGAAGCTGCGGTAAAGATATCCGCGGTATCTTCGTCTTTTGCTTCGCTAATAGCCTTACGTACGCTGTTTGCAACTACGGCATAACGTTCGGCCAGCTCTTTTAAGTGGTCCTGTACGCTATGGATATCCAGCGGGTAACTTTTTAGAGGCGTTTTGCTATTAATAACCTGAGTTGTGCCCAGTGCCACACCGCCCAACTGTACGGCGCGTTCAGCCATCGTGTCGAGGTGATCGGTCAGGGCTGTACGGAAGCCATCCAGCATTTCATGTACCGCAATGAAGTTTGCGCCGCGCATGTTCCAGTGAGCCTGTTTGGTGATCAATGACAGGTCAATGAACTGGATTACTTGCTGATTCAGCAGTTCTACGGTCGCTTTCTTTTCGCTATCAGACACATCGTTGCGGGTATAAAGGAGGGCGGATGCTTTTGTTTTTACCAGTTTCGCGGTACTCATATTTTCATATCCTCTTGATATTTATGTCCCAACTCTTCAACGGAATTAAGTATAGCGCTAAATTTGGATTTTTTTTCCGGTGTTGCCTATTACTTTAATAGCGAAGAAGGGGTAAATATAAAAATATCTAATAAAATCAATGAATTGAATGTTGTGTCTCTTGCAGGGTGTTATTTTTATGTTAATTTTGAGATTAAATGAAATATGCGGATGAGAAAATTATATTTTTTAGAATTATTATCACGCAGATTTACAATTGGATATTCTGCATGATTATGCAAACCATGCAGAATATTACGTGGTTAATTCACGTCGACTTGTTTTATTTGTGGCTCTTTACGAATAGTGAGCGTAGAGCCCATTGATGCGACGATAATGGCACCCAGAGCGAGTGTCTGGATAAGCGTCAGCGTTTCACCGAGGAAGATCATTCCGGAAACCGCTGCCAGGGCAGGTTCCATACTCATCAATGTACCGAAAGTACGCGTCGGCAGGCGCGTCAATGCAATCATCTCCAGTGAATAGGGAAGTGCAGTAGAGAGGACTGCAATGGCCAGGCCTAACGGCAGAATGGACCAATGCCACAGGGCATCACCAGCCTGGATCGCGCCGATTGGCACAAATACCAGTGCTGCAATTAATGACCCTACTGCGACGGTTGCCGGACCGTGTTCCGCCCCGGCTCGCTGCCCGGTAAGAATATAGATGGCCCAGCAGGCACCAGCCCCCAGCGCTAGCGCAGCACCGGTTAAATCGACGTGAGAAACGTCCTGACCTAATGGCAGCAGGAACCACAGTCCGAGTACAGCCAGTGCAACCCAAATGAAATCCACCGGGCGCCGGGATGAAAACAGCGCTACCGCCAGCGGGCCGGTAAATTCCAGCGCCACGGCAATTCCCAGTGGCACGGTCTGGATTGACAGATAGAAGAGATAGTTCATCCCGCCCAGAGACAGGCCATAAAACAGAAGGGGCAGGCGCTGTTCTTTGGCGAATCGCAAACGCCAGGGTTTAAAGAAGGCGATAAGGATGAGGGTGCCCAACGCAAGGCGCAACGCGGTAACGCCCGGCGCGCCGACGAGCGGGAACAGCGATTTCGCCAGAGATGCTCCGCTTTGAATGGAGGACATAGCAATTAGCAAAACCAAAATAGGCAACCAGACTGGCGCTTTACGTGACGACCCCGGCATCCTTTCTCCTGTCAAATTATGTCAATAGAAGTAAAACAGCGAGTGTAATGGAAATACACACATGCGGTTGAGTATTCGTTGAAAAAAAAATTGCTCAGTTCCGTACAATGGCATGAAACTGATGGATTAATAATCTGCGTGATTAGGAATAATCTGGATGAATGTGCCATATTGTGCGCGCAATAATGGCATTTTACGTTAGAAAAGTGATGTTAATTGAAAGAGATAGCGGATTTCTGAAATGTTCTGTTACATGAAAGACCCCGTTAGACATCGCTAATCGCAAAGAGTTTCCCATCAATTTTTGGTATATTTAAAACTTAAGATTTACTTGAAGCACATTTGAGGTGGTTATGAAAAAAATTGCATGTCTTTCAGCACTGGCCGCTGTTCTGGCTTTCTCCGCAGGTACTGCTGTAGCTGCTACTTCTACCGTTACCGGTGGTTACGCTCAGAGCGATGCTCAGGGCGCAGCGAACAAAATGAACGGTTTCAACCTGAAGTATCGCTACGAGCAGGACAACAACCCGCTGGGTGTTATCGGTTCCTTCACTTACACTGAAAAAGATCGTACCGATGCTTCTGGCGACTACAACAAAACCCAGTACTACGGCATCACTGCTGGTCCGGCTTACCGTCTGAACGACTGGGCAAGCATCTACGGTGTAGTGGGTGTTGGTTACGGTAAATTCCAGAACGCAGCATCCCCGGCTGACAACCACACCACCAGCGACTACGGTTTCTCTTACGGTGCTGGTCTGCAGTTCAACCCGATCGAAAACGTTGCTCTGGACTTCTCCTACGAGCAGAGCCGTATTCGTAGCGTTGACGTTGGCACTTGGATCGCTGGCGTGGGTTACCGCTTCTAATCACTTCGGTGATATGAAAAATCCGCCTCTCGGGGCGGATTTTTTTTGCCTGCAATATGAGCTGTTAACGAGATTTGGTCTCGAAGATGTCGGTACCAAGGTGGTTGTAGTCCACCTTCTGCAGCTTAAAGTTGGTGATGTACACAGGCCCGGCTTTTTTCTCTGAGATAAAGCGGTAGCTGTTGGTTATTTCTTTTGCGCTAATCCCTGTCCACTGCGAGAAAAAGCTGAGGAAATCATTGGCGGATCGACGGGCCTTAATCACCCGATGCGCTTTATCATCGCTCGACAGCACCATGAAAGGTACCTGGAAATTCTGCTGGAACTGATCGTCATGCGCCAGGTACTGCACCTCTTTTCCACGCTCTTTAAACGCGAGGCCATGATCGGAGAAATAGACCATCGAGAAGCTGGTACCGCTATTACGTAGCTGATCGTATAGCTGGCGCAGTAGGTCATCCGTTTGCGTCATGGTGTACAGGTAGCAAGACGTCTCTTTTGACTGGACGAAAGTCTCGTACTTACCCTGCGTACGGTCGCAGGCCTGCGGATGTGAGCCCATTAAATGCAGTACAATAAGCTGCGGCTGAGTGCGCTCGGTTGCCAGCACCTGTGCGGTCATCTTCAACAGCGCTTCGTCACGGGTATTTTTATCCGCTTCGAAGTCACCGTTCTTGAGGAACTGAACTTCATCAGCGCGTTTTGCAATGCTGGCGATGGCCGTGTCGTATTCACCAATTTGTCCCTGATTGGAAAACCACCATGTCTGGAAACCTGCTCGGTTGGCCAGGGTGACAAAGTTATCCTGGAACTGGGGCTTATTGTCGACCACCCGATTCAGCGTCAGGCCGAGTGATTTTTGCGTTGAACCGCTGGCAGCAATGTAATCCGCAAAGATGTAGCCGTTAACGGAGCTGGCAAACGGGGTGTTATCCCAGTGGCCGCCAAACGCGCCTAACGCATCGCGGCGGGCGCTTTCGCCGATCACCACGACGTAGGTGTGATACTTCGGCTTCACGGCGGTTACGGTCCAACTGTCTTTCACGCTCGACAGCTTCGCCATACGCTCTTGTTCGTCGAGCACTTCGTTGTTATTGACGATCACGTCCTTGGCAAACCGGAAAACCGGATAGCCAGTGTCTTTCAGCTTGAACACGCCGCCCCAGGCCAGGTTTTGTACCGGGGTAACAAAGAATGCGACAACGCTGAACAGCAAACAAACGCTGTCGAACTTGTTCCAGCCACGCTTTTGTTCATCTTTTTTACGACGTACGGCGATAACGCCGAGGGCGAAAATAAATACCCCAACCAGATAACTGTACCAGGGGAAGATGGTCAGGATTTCGGTGGACTCTTCCATATTGGTTGAGTGCAGCGCCAGCAAGGTATTGAAGTTCGGTGAGCCGTAAGCCTGGCCGAACGGAAAGTACATTGCCGCAATCAGCGAGCAAAGGCCAATCAGCACTTTCTGCGCGCGCGGCGCGCTGCGCCACAGCAGCATCAATATACAGGTGAAAGCAACGCTATAGAGCAGGCTAAGCGGATAGCCCAGCGCAAGGTTGATTAGCAGAGACTGTAAGAAATAGAGGCCAGTCCACGGACTAATCGCCCGGCTACGAGCAATGATTGAATCTTTGAGGGTTAAATTCATATGCCACTGTTACAAAAACGCCATGTGCTTACCCTGGCGCTAAGGGTCATTGCCTGCCTGAGAGAGCGAGAAGAGGGATAGGGTCCGCATCCGCGAGCCGCAATATACGCAGGGCTGCGAAAAGATAGAGTGTGCGCAAGAGAAGGTCAACTACTACAAAGAAATTGTTTTGCGAGGGACGTGGCAAAACTGACAAAAAGAAGGGTTATTGGGACGAAAACCACCACCGTACCCGGATGACGGCAGGAAAAAGAAGCGGCGTACCGCAACGCCGCATTAATTTTCTGAAGGTTTATCCTTCTCAGGTTTGCTGTTAATCATGTCACACAGCATAGAGATCAGCATCAACCGTACTTTAAAGGGAGAGTGGCTAAACACGCGTATACACCTCTTAAATTCATTCATGTAAACCTCCTGACTTCACGATCCCATCAGTCCTTGAGGGATGTCTTTATTATATACAGATATAGCACAGGCTATATTATATAGCTATTGCTAAAACGTTAATTTTTTGTGCCCGCGCAACTCTGGTTTACAATGAGTGCTCTCTAATCAGATGCCGTTAACGCGTCACAGTAACGAGGAAGCAGAATGAGTCGTCGCGCAGGTACGCCAACAACAAAAAAAGTGACGCAATTGGTGAATGTCGAAGAACACGTTGAAGGGTTTCGTCAGGTTCGGGAGGCGCATCGCCGTGAGCTGATTGATGACTACGTAGAGCTGATTTCCGATCTCATTATTGAGGTAGGTGAAGCGCGCCAGGTGGATATGGCCGCACGGCTTGGGGTTTCCCAGCCGACGGTTGCTAAAATGCTTAAGCGTCTTGCTTCAGTCGGATTGATTGAAATGATCCCCTGGCGAGGCGTGTTTTTAACCGCAGAAGGTGAACGACTGGCTCAGGAAAGTCGGGAGCGTCATCAGATTGTGGAGAATTTCCTGTTGATGTTAGGTATCAGTCCGGAAATTGCCCGTCGCGACGCGGAGGGGATGGAGCATCACGTCAGTAAGGAAACGCTGGAGGCTTTTAGCCGGTTTACGCAACAGCAAGGAACAGGCTCTGAATGAGTTTTCCTTTATTACGCGCCTTACAGCGCGATCGTTTTTTCCAGCTGTTAATCATCGTTGGGGTTGTACTGAGCCTGTTCACGCCATTTACCCCCCGGTCGTGGCCGGGAGCGATTGACTGGCACACAATTATCACGCTTAGTGGCCTGATGTTACTGACCAAAGGCGTGGAGCTAAGTGGTTACTTCGATGTGTTAGGGCGCAAGATGACCCGCCGTTTCAAAACAGAGCGCCAGCTGGCGATATTTATGGTGCTGGCGGCGGCGTTGTTGTCGACGTTTCTGACCAACGATGTTGCGCTGTTTATTGTTGTTCCGCTGACCATCACTCTGAAAAAATTGTGCGCTATTCCGGTGAATCGCCTGATTATCTTTGAGGCGCTGGCGGTTAACGCCGGATCGTTGCTAACGCCAATAGGCAATCCACAAAACATTCTGATGTGGGGACGCTCAGGCTTATCGTTTACCGCGTTTACCTGGCAAATGGCGCCGCTTGCGGGGGCCATGATGCTGACGCTGGTGGTGCTGTGCTGGTTTAGTTTCCCGAATAAAGCATTGCATTATCACACCGGTACGCGCGCACCTGACTGGCAACCGCGTCTGGTGTGGGGCTGTCTGGTGTTGTATATCATCTTCCTTGCAGCACTGGAGTTAAAACAAGAGCTGTGGGGTCTGGCGATTGTGGCGGCAGGGTTCATGGTGCTGGCTCGCCGCGTGATCCTCAGCGTAGACTGGACGCTGCTGTTGGTGTTTATGGCGATGTTCATTGATGTGCACTTGCTGACGCAGCTTCCGGCCCTGCAGGGGACAACCCACCAGATTGGCGCGCTTTCAGCGCCGGGACTTTGGCTGACCGCCATTGGCCTGTCGCAGTTTATCAGTAATGTGCCCAGTACGATTTTGCTGCTGAACTACGTCCCGCCAACGCTGCTTCTGGCCTGGGCGGTCAATGTGGGCGGCTTTGGGCTGTTGCCAGGATCGCTGGCGAATCTCATTGCGTTACGGATGGCAAACGACCGCCGGATCTGGTGGCGTTTTCATTGGTATTCGGTACCGATGCTGATATGGGCGGCGCTGGTGGGATATGGTTTGTTGCTGATGATGTCATAGCGACGCAGAGGCGATAAAAAAGGCGGATGATTCATCCGCCTTTTTCGTTTCAGGTATGTGCTTAGTTCAGGCGAACCGGCATACCAGAACGGTTCTGTACCGCCTGCTCGACGACGGCCTGATCGACGTCAGACTGACCGGTGATGCTGGTAATGCTCTTATTCAGCGTAATTGGTACGATTTCCCCGCCTTCAAACTGCGCTTCAGTCGTAGACAGCGGGTTATGTACCTCGATGTAACGGCTGCCGTCTGGTTCGGTCGTGGCTTTTACCGGCTCATCAATGAACTGTACACGGGTGCCGACCGGCACATTTTCAAACAAGAATTTGATGTCGTCGTTACGCAGACGTACGCAGCCGTGGCTGACACGTAAGCCGACGCCGAAGTTAGCATTGGTACCGTGGATAGCATACAGGCGACCGATATACAGCGCGTACAGACCCATCGGGTTATCCGGACCTGCCGGAACAACGGCTGGCAGCGGCTCGCCTGCAGCGCGGTATTCCGCATGCATTTTCGCCGTTGGCGTCCAGGTTGGGCCTGCTTTTTTACGTTCTACTTTGGTGGTCCAGTTGATTGGCGTGTCTTTGCCCAACTGGCCGATACCGATCGGCAGAACAATGACGGTGTTGGTGCCTTTCGGGTAGTAGTACAGACGCATTTCAGCGCTGTTGATAACAATACCTTCATGCACGGTATCCGGCAGGATCAACTGCTGAGGAATGTTCAGCACGGTGCCGCCTTTCGGCAGGAAGGTATCCACGCCCGGGTTGGCTTCCAGCATGTTAGACAGACCCATCTGATACTCTGCCGCAAAATACTCCAGCGGTTGGGTGTTGCCTTCAGGAATAGTAATGACCTGGTTTTGGCCAATCAAACGGCTACCATCGGTCGGCAGCGGGTACGTGACGGCTGAAGCGGTATTACAAAAACCAACTATTGCGAGTGCCGCCGCGAAAAGCGTTGTTAATTTCATATTCATATTCATGTATGCGAGATTCAGTGCCAGGCAGGCTAGTGGGTTGAGATTTATGTAGTGTTGGGCACGCATTATATGTGCAATCTGAGCAACAAGGAATTCGGATGTGTACTAAATCACATTTTTTTCCTTTTGGTTTCACTTTATCCCTTCCGCATGAAGACGCGATCTTCTTGCAGACTTATGGCATAATAAGCGGTTTGTCACATATTTATTTCTCTTTCAGGATACGCCAGTGTTAGTTTCCAGCAACGTCACCATGCAGTTCGGCAGTAAGCCGCTGTTTGAAAATATTTCCGTCAAATTTGGCGGCGGCAACCGTTACGGCCTGATTGGCGCGAACGGTAGCGGTAAATCCACTTTTATGAAAATTCTCGGCGGCGACCTCGAACCGACGCTGGGCAACGTTTCCCTCGATCCGAATGAACGCATCGGTAAGCTGCGTCAGGATCAATTCGCCTTTGAAGAATTCACCGTGCTTGACACCGTGATCATGGGTCACGCTGAACTGTGGGAAGTGAAGCAGGAGCGCGATCGCATTTACGCCCTGGCTGAGATGAGCGAAGAAGACGGCTATAAAGTTGCTGATCTCGAAGTTCAGTATGGCGAAATGGACGGCTACTCTGCGGAAGCGCGTGCGGGTGAACTGCTGCTGGGCGTAGGTATTCCGGTAGAACAGCATTACGGTCCGATGAGCGAAGTCGCGCCCGGCTGGAAGCTGCGTGTGCTTCTGGCGCAGGCGCTGTTCTCTAACCCGGACATTCTGCTGCTCGACGAACCAACGAACAACCTGGATATCGACACCATTCGCTGGCTGGAGCAGACGCTGAACGAGCGTGACAGCACCATGATCATCATTTCGCACGACCGTCACTTCCTGAACATGGTCTGTACGCACATGGCGGATCTGGACTATGGCGAACTGCGTGTTTATCCGGGTAACTACGACGAATACATGACGGCGGCAACCCAGGCGCGTGAACGTCTGCTGGCCGATAACGCCAAGAAGAAAGCACAGATTGCCGATCTGCAATCCTTCGTCAGCCGCTTTAGCGCCAACGCGTCTAAATCTCGACAGGCGACCTCTCGTGCGCGTCAGATTGATAAAATCAAGCTCGACGAAGTGAAAGCGTCCAGCCGTCAGAACCCGTTCATCCGCTTCGAACAGGATAAGAAACTGTTCCGTAACGCGCTGGAAGTGGAAGCGCTGGCGAAAGGTTTTGATGAAGGTCCGCTGTTTAAAAACTTCAACCTGCTGCTGGAAGTAGGGGAGAAGGTTGCCATCATTGGTGCCAACGGCGTGGGTAAATCCACCATGCTGAAAACGTTGGTTGGCGATTTGCAGCCGGACAACGGTACCGTTAAGTGGTCTGAAAACGCCCAGGTGGGTTACTACGCGCAGGATCATGAATACGAGTTTGAAAACGATCTAACCGTCTTCGAATGGATGAGCCAGTGGAAACAAGAGGGC
Organism: Citrobacter sp. S39; assembly: GCF_009495675.1. Lineage (NCBI taxonomy): Bacteria > Pseudomonadati > Pseudomonadota > Gammaproteobacteria > Enterobacterales > Enterobacteriaceae > Citrobacter > Citrobacter sp. S39. The sequence goes on along the minus strand of NZ_CP045555.1, from coordinate 4,161,883 downwards.
GATGATGAGCAGGTTGTGCGCAGCTTCCTTGGCCGTCTGCTGTTCAGCCAGGACGATATCAAGAAACCTGCAAAAGTGCTCTCCGGTGGTGAAAAAGGACGCATGCTTTTCGGTAAGCTGATGATGCAGAAACCGAATATCCTGGTCATGGATGAACCGACCAACCACCTGGATATGGAATCTATCGAGTCGCTGAACATGGCGCTGGAAATGTATCAGGGCACGTTGATCTTTGTTTCTCACGACCGTGAGTTCGTCAGTTCCCTGGCGACCCGCGTGATTGAGATTACGCCGGAACGCGTGATCGACTTCACCGGCAACTACGAAGATTACCTACGTAGTAAAGGTATTGACGGTTAATTTACCCGTCGTCTTTCGTGTTACAGGTGTGTTGGCTGCACCTGTTCACCCCGGTCACTTACTTATGTAAGCTCCCGGGGATTTACAGGCTGACCGCCTTCCTGTAACGCGAAATACTTAGGGAAAATTGTGTAAGCTACATATTAAATAATCCCCAGCGCGCGTTTACCGTGGATATTCAAATCCTCCAGCGTGAAGCGTCCTTCCCAGTTAGTTTCATAATCCTCTCGCGGGAAATCACCCGGCGATGCGCCTTTTTCCAGCGCAGCTTTCACTTTGTGGGCGTAGGCCAGATTTTTTTCGCACATCGGGGCGGCAGGGATATACATTACGTTACCCCAGCCCTGCTGATTTTCGACAGGTGCGACGGAGTGAATCACATCGCAATGCCACCACACGGAGTCTCCGGCGTCCAGTTGTGGAATGCTGGTTAACGCTTCAATCAGCAACGGATGCCATTGCGCAGAAATCGGCAGGACTCTGCCGGGCGCTACGCCGCAAAGCTCATCTTCCGGCACATCGTCAAGCAATGGGCGTAACAGCACATACGCCATCGCTTCAGGAATCGGAACCACGTGCAACAATCCCTGTCCTGGCAGCATATCGGACAACGCAGTCCAGCCCTGGAAGGTACGGAACACTGAACATTTGGTGGTGTTATCCACCGTGTACTCTTCTACTTCGGTGCGATGCGCAGCCTGCCACGGATCGTAATCTGCCAGCTTGCCATTGAAAACATGAGCAAATACCTGCTGATACGCAGGCAGCAGCCAGCGTTCCAGCGCGCCGGAATCCGTATGCGCGCCCAGCCCTTTGGAGGTGGTTCCCGGCGGACGGCGGCGTATACGGTCAGGGTAGATAACGCTGACATCTGGGTTAAACCATTGTTTACCTTCGCTTGAAAATGTCCAAAGACGATTGAGGAACGACTGGGCATTGGCCATTTCTTCACTTTGGCGGGCCTGCATCTGCGCCTGGGACCAGTAAATGGGGTAGATTTCAGGTCGCGATGCGCTCAGGGTGCCGAAGAAGTTATCGCCTGGCCCTTTGTAGACGTCATCAAAATGGTTGCGATCCAGGTAATCAAGCATCGACTGATCCCATGCCAGCGCCTGTTCGCGGGGGAAATGCCCTTTAATGACTGCGCATCCGCGACGCTTAATTTCTTCACGCTGCTCTGCACTCACGCGACCCGCTTTGATATCCGCATAGGACAACACAGGCCATACCGGGGAGCCTTGCGCTTTGAGAGCGTTGATTTCCGCCACGCGGGTGGCAATGGCATCGCTCAGCTGATTGAAGATCAACTGAACATCCCCAAGCTGTGCCCGCAGTTGCTGTTTCATCTGACGGATTGCCGCTTTGTGATCGGCGGGCAACGTGTCGCTGGTAAAAGTAAAAGCCATAACCACCTCGCATTAACTTTCATTCGAAACTAAATTTAATTACAAGTGACAATATAAGTTAAAAGTTAGTTAATGCAAGTTTAAAAACCTGCTGGTGTGAGCAAAATAGAAAAAGAGTGAAAACCGGGATGAGGGATACCCCGGTTGGCAGGATCAGGCGTTAAAAGGTGAAGTGTTATCCAGCACTGCCTGAATTACGTTCAGCGCGCCTTGATGGTTATTGTCATCGGTCTGATAGCGGGCAATCGCTTTGATGCTCTCTGCCGCATTGTCCATGGCGAAAGAGTAGTGCGCCATCTTCAGCATTTCCGCGTCATTGCCACTGTCGCCAATGGCGACCACGTTTTGCGGTGACAGGTTCCAGCGTTTTAGCAGACGGCTGATTCCGTTAGCTTTATGTAATCCTGGAATGATCAGGTCGATAAACCCAAAGCCGCTGGTGACGGGCTTCATAATGCCGTCGAGAGCAGAATGAAGGTGATCGATAACCAGCGGGATCTGTTGGTCCGGTAAATTCAGCGAGAACTTGAACAGCACATCGTCGATATCCTGATAATCCTTTACGGGTTTCAGGCGGTGGTAGTGTTTTGCCATCAACGCGACAAAGGACTCTGGGGCATTTTCGCTCACGTAGGCGCTTTGCAGTCCACAGGCCACAAAGTTGAGTTGCTTATCTTTGAGCAGTTCGCCAATGACAATGCGTGATTCGTGACGCGTAAGCTCGCCGTGAAACAGCTGTTTGCCATGTTCAAACACCAGCGCCCCGTTCTCGGCGACAAAAGAGATCTCATCTTTGAGCTGCGGGAAAAAGGAGATCAACTGGTAATACTGGTTGCCGCTTGCCACGACAAATTCAATATCTCGTTTCTTCAGTTCCTGATACTGCGCCATAAAGCGTGCACGATCGTATTGCTTGGCGTCGTCGAGAAAAGTTCCGTCCATGTCTGTGACGATAACTTTGATGGTCATATATGCTCCTGGCTCATAACTGCGACCAGAAACATTTTAATAACAATGTGAGCTAAAGCACAAATTTAATTTCGAATGAAAGTAAAACGCCAGGTGGCAACTTCGCCTTACCCGGCTAAAGGGGGAGTATGTAAGCCCGGTAAGCGCAGCGCCACCGGGCGGGAGGGTTACAGCATATGTTCAGTGCGCGCGATGATATCGTCCTGAGCATCCGGTGAGAGAGCGGTGAAGAAGGCGGAATAACCTGCTACACGCACCACCAGGTCACGGTACTGATCCGGGTGTTTTTTGGCTTCCAGCAGCGTTTCACGAGAAACGATGTTGTACTGAATATGCCAACCTTTGTGCTCTTCAAAGAAGGTACGCAGCAGAATCATCAGCTTTTGTTTGTCAGACTCATTTTCCAGCGTGGCCGGGTTCAGCTTCTGATTTAATAGCACGCCACCGAGAATCGAACCGGTCGGCAGTTTACCCACCGAGCCAATTACCGCAGTTGGGCCGAGATGGTCCGTACCGGAAGCCGGGCTTGCGCCTTCTGCCAGTGGAGTGTGTGCTTTACGGCCATCCGGTGTTGCCATCGTTGCTGCGCCAAACGGCACGTTTGCAGAAATAGACGAGGTCCCGGCGTAGTAATTGCCGCCAACCGGGCCACGCCCGTAACGCGGATTATGATACTGTTTCAGTTCATCGATATAAGTCTGATAAGCGCGGGCCAGCAGCGTATCAACGCTATCGTCATCGTTGCCATATTTCGGTGCGCCGTTGATTAGTCGTTGGCGTAACTGCTCATGGGTCAGACCGTCAAAATCATCGGCCAGCGCGGCGGCCAGTTGTTGTTGACCGATAGCGCCCTGTTCAAAGACCAGTTTCTTCACTGCTGCCAGGCTGTTGCCGAGGTTGGCGATACCCACCTGCAAACCTGATACCCAGTCATACTTCGCGCCGCCTTGCTTAATGCTTTTCGCGCGTTCGATACAGTCGTCTACCAGCGCGGAGCACAGAATATCGTGTACGTTCTCTTCCAGCATGGTGTCAACGACATACTCGATTTCAATGGATTTACGCGTGTAGTAGCGAATCTGTGTATCCCAGGCATCCATCACTTCATCGAAATTGTTGAAGTTGCCAGCTGAGAGCGCTTTTTCCTGCGGCAGGAAGACTTTGCCGCTGGTGGCATCGCGTCCGCCTTCCAGCGCCGCCAGCATCACGCGGGCAAAGTTAATAAAGCTCATGCCGGTGCAGCGGTAGCCCCATTTGCCGCCAACGGCGGTTTCGATGCAACCAATAGCTGCATAGTCATAGGCGTCTTGCGGTTCAATGCCCAGCTTAATGAATTCCGGAATGACGATTTCATCGTTGTTAAAGGCTGGCATCCCGAAGCCGCAGCGGATCACCTGCACGCAGGCATCAAGGAAGTCATTACTCATCCCCGCGTGATAACGCACACTGAGGTTCGGCTGAGTAGAACGCAAGCGGCCACAGGACTCCAGAATGGCGTAGGAGAGCGGGTTGACGGCATCCATCGCCTGACCGCTAACCAGGTTCTGGCCACCTATGGTTACGTTCTGATACAGCGGGCTGCCCGCTGAGGCTTTCGAATGGGAGCCAGAACGGATTTTGTTCACTTCCAGCAGTTTCAGCCAGCAGCTGTGCAACAGCTCAATGGCGTGCTCACGATCGAGGCTCTGATTCAGTTCTACGTCACGACGGTAGAACGGGTAGAGGTACTGATCCATACGGCCAAACGATACTGAGTGACCGTTAGATTCAATTTGCAGAATCAACTGGATGAAATAGCACAACTGCAACGCCTGCCAGAATGTTTTTGGTGGCTCATGGGCAATCACATCACAGTTTTCCGCCATGGTCAGCAGTTCATCACGACGGCTGGTGCGCGTTTCTGTGGATGCCATTTTACGCGCCAGCGCGGCAAAGCGCTCAATGTGTAAAGTGACGGCTTCCAGCACGATATCAATCGCTTTTAGGAACTGATCGCCGTGGAGATCGTCCAGACACGTCAGATTGATGCGGGAGCGACGTTCATCGACTTTGTGGCGCAGGCCGTCGAGACCTTTTTCCAGTAGTAGCGGGAAGTTCACCGCCAGGTGTGCGTCGCCGGAGGTCATATTACCTTCGGCTTTGATAATGCCGGTTTCCAGCAACCCTTTCTGCTCGTCAGTGAACATCCCGTAGCAGCGATCCTGCACGGTCTGACCACGCCACCACGGACACACCTCGTGTAATACGCGTTTATTCTCTTCGCTTACCGCAAAGCCTGCGCCCGGTCTGTCGGCGAGGTCGTCGATCTCTTTTTCAATCCAGGAGACGGTGTATTCCGGGAAGATCGGCGCGGCGCGCACTTCGCTTGCCTGGTTACCGATAATCAGTTCGTCATGCTTGATCCAGATGGTGCGTTCCGCCAGATGATGGGCCAGCGCCAGCGCGCGGCGTACCGGGATCGGCTTATCCAGATGTTGCTGATACATCTCGGTATAGTGCTGGGCGCGCTCGGTACAAACCGGCGGTTTCACGATATGGATCAGGGCTGTTTTATGCGCTTTGATACGATCGCTGAGTGTGTCCAGTTTCAGAGTGGTCATGGCGATTATCCTCGTAGGGTCGCGGTTAAACCTTTAAGGCTGGCATACTGCTGGGCAAATTCGAGCAGTGCAGGCGCATCAAGCGGTTTATCCGGTGCGTTGTAGGGTTGACTGAGTAAGTGGTACTTGTTGATACCTAGGGTGTGGTAGGGCAAAAAATGAATCTCCCCGACGTGAAGCTCGTCGGCAGCAAAATCGGTAATAGCCTGGATGGCGGCTTCGTCAGCGTTGAACCCCTGAATCAGCGGTACGCGGATAATCATTTTTTTACCAGCTGCGGCCAGTTTTTTTAGATTTTCCAGCACACGAGAGGCGCTGCCATCGGTCCACTGTTTAAACGGCGCATCCGCCACGTGTTTTAGATCGGCCAGAAACAGATCGACGTCAGATAATGATGGTTCAATATACTTCCACGGGACATGCAGGCAGGTTTCCACTGCGGTATGAATGCCGGCGTCGTGGCTGGCTTTGAGCAAAGAAGCCGCCAGCTCTGGCTGCATAAACGGTTCGCCACCGGACAGGGTTAGGCCCCCTCCGCTGCGATCGTAAAACGGTTTATCACGCAATACGGTCGCCATGATTTCGTCCACGCTTTTTACCTCTCCACAGACGGTTAGTGCCTGCGTTGGACAGCAGTGGGTCAGCGCCGTCAGATCGTCATCGGTCAGTTTTTCGCGATGAATCAGCAACCCGCTTAGTGCCCGCTCAATTACTGCGGGTGCTGCCTGAGCACAAAGATCGCAACCATCAAGGCACAGGCGTGCGTCATAGAGCAGATCCTGCGTACGGGCGCGACTTTCCGGATTCTGGCACCACCGACAGCCCAGGGAGCATCCCTTAAGGAACACCACAGTACGGATCCCGGGACCATCATGCGTGGAATAGCGCTGGATATTGAAAATCATAAGCGACCTCTTTTATTTCGTATAAAGATTAAATTACTTTCGAATGAAAGTTATATTGACGTGCGTCAACTAACCGTGAGGTTTCGCCGTGCTACCTTTTATTCATGCTAATTATTCGTTTGAGGAAAGGTTATGGAACTCTATTTAGATACGTCTGACGTTGATGCGGTAAAAGCTCTGGCGCGCATTTTCCCGCTGGCAGGGGTGACCACTAACCCGAGTATTGTGGCGGCGGGGAATCAGACGCTGGAAGTACTACTGCCGCAACTGCAGGAAGCGATGGGAGGACAAGGCCGTCTGTTTGCTCAGGTGATGGCGACCACCGCCGAAGGGATGGTTAGCGATGCGCGTAAGCTGCGGGCAATCATTGCTGATATCGTGGTCAAAGTGCCGGTAACAGCAGAAGGTCTGGCGGCTATAAAATTGCTGAAAGAAGAAGGGATCCCGACGTTGGGTACTGCGGTATACGGTGCAGCTCAAGGGTTATTGGCTGCACTGGCAGGTGCGGAATATGTTGCGCCATACGTTAACCGCGTGGATGCGCAAGGAGGGGATGGCATTCAGACGGTGACCGACCTGCAGACGTTACTGAAAATGCATGCCCCGCACGCCAAAGTACTGGCAGCCAGTTTTAAAACGCCGCGTCAGGCGCTGGATTGCCTGCTGGCAGGCTGCGAGTCCATCACGCTACCGCTGGACGTTGCTCAGCAGATGATTAGCTCCCCGGCAGTTGATGCTGCCGTCGTGAAGTTTGAGCACGACTGGCAGAGCGCATTCGGTCGCACGTCTATTTAAACGAGAGTGCCGGGATGTAGTCCCGGCATTATTGCGTACATGTTTCCGTCAAAATGAATGTGTTGCAGTTGTACGCTTTTATCTGCGAATCCCTCTCGTAAAACCGACAAAGTCGGCATGCGACCCGTCATCATGGCAGGTACAGTCGTGTCATCATGTTAATCAGGTGACGGACCGCCATGAAAAAATTACCCACATCCACGCCGCACGATGCGCTATTTAAAACGTTTTTAAAATACCCGGAAACGGCGCGCGATTTCATTGAAATCCATCTTCCCTCCACGCTACGAGCGCTGTGCGATTTTTCGACATTAAAGCTGCAACCGACCAGTTTTATCGAGGATAACTTACGTGCATATTATTCCGATGTACTTTGGTCGATGAAAACCAGTGAAGGGCACGGCTATATTTATGTCGTAATCGAACATCAAAGCCGCCCGGATGTTCATATGGCATTTCGCCTGATGCGTTATGCGATAGCGGCAATGCAAAGTCACCTCGACGCCGGGCATAATACGTTACCTTTAGTTGTGCCGATGCTGTTTTATCACGGAATCGATACACCTTATCCCTTCTCTCTATGCTGGCTGGATGAGTTTGATAATCCAACACTTGCACGTCAGCTCTACCTGTCAGCTTTTCCGCTGGTAGATATTACCGTTGTTCCAGATGAAGAAATTATGCAGCACCGACGCATTGCTCTTCTGGAACTGATTCAAAAGCATATTCGTCAGCGCGATTTGATGGGGTTGGTGGACAAGCTGGCCGCGCTGTTGGTTACCGGAAGCGCTAATGACAGCCAGCTAAAAGCGCTGTTTAATTACCTGCTAATCCAGCACGGTCACAAACCGCGCTTTGGACGATTTATGCGCAAGCTGGCGCAGCGGGTACCCGAACACAAGGAGAGTACAATGAATATTGTGGAAAAAATACGTAGGGCAGGACAGCGAAAGGGGATGCGGGAAGGCATGCAAAAAGGCTTGGTTGAAGGCCGCCGTGAGGAAGCGTTACGCATTGCTCACTCAATGCTGGACGATGGTCTCCCACGGGCGGTCATCGTGAGGATTACTGGGCTTTCTGAAGATGACGTTAAATCACTGACGTATTGAACGTATATTAATTCAGCCCCGGATAACAAACGCCGCCGGGGCTTTCGTTTATTGCCCGCAGACCTCGCACCCCGGATTACGCATCAGCTTCATTTCGCGAAACTGGCAGGTCATGGCATCGTACATGACGATTTTTCCGGATGCCGGTTTACCGTAGTTTGCCAGCAGCTTAATGGCTTCCATTGCCTGTAACGAGCCGATCACGCCGATCAGCGGGGCCATCACTCCGGCTTCTACGCAGGTCAGGGCGTTTTCACCGAATAGACGGCTCAGGCAACGGTAGCAGGGCTCGCCTTCCTGATACGTAAAGACGGTAATTTGCCCTTCCATGCGAATTGCTGCACCGGAAACCAGCGGAACTCTGGCGGCATAGCATCCGGCATTCAGCTGATTGCGGATGCTGACGTTATCCGTACAGTCCAGCACCAAATCATGTTCGGCAATAAGCGCGTGAATCTCGCTATCGTCCAGCAGCGCATTCACCGGCGTAATGACGATATAAGGGTTAATCCGCGTTAGCGCGTCACGGGCGGATATCACTTTTGGTTGCCCTACGGTTGCATCGCTGTGCAGCGTCTGGCGTTGGAGGTTTGACACGGATACCGTGTCAAAGTCGAGCAGGGTTAAATGCCCGACGCCAGCACCAGCAAGGTACTGGGTTGCAGCACATCCCAGTCCCCCCAGACCAACGACCAGTACCCGCGCATCTTTGAGCGCTTCCTGACCTTCGAAATCGAAGCCGCGCAGAATGATTTGCCGGTTATAGCGCATCATCTCCTGGTCGCTGAGTTCTGCCATTACAGGCCTCCAAACAGTGCGTTAAATGGCTCAACTTCAACCCATTCTCCGGCCTCAACGTTACCGCGATCGCGCTCCAGCACAATAAAGCAGTTGCCCTGGCTAAAGGAGCTAAAAATATGCGAGCCCTGGTGCCCGGTGGTAGTGACTTCCAGTTCGCCTTCCGCGGTACGCTGCAATACACCACGCTGAAAATCCAGACGCCCTGGCGTTTTCTTCAGGCGTGAAGCGGTGCGTACGCGCTGGCGCGGAGGCAACCCACAGGCGGTGTTGCCGCTGAGTTTCGCCAGCAGCGGTTGTACCAGTTGATAAAAGGTGAGGGCAGCAGACACCGGGTTACCCGGCAGGCCGCAAAACCAGCTGTTGCTCAGTTTGCCAAAGGCGAACGGTTTACCGGGTTTGATGGCCAGCTTCCAGAAGGCAATTTCTCCCAGCTCTTCCAGAATGGTTTTGGTGTAATCCGCTTCGCCTACAGAAACGCCACCAGAGCTGATGACGACGTCGGCCTGGCTGTCGGCTTCGGTAAATGCGGCCCGCAGCGCGTTGGGATCGTCGCGAATAATTCCTAAGTTGATCACCTCGCAGCCCAACTGCTGCAGCATCAGGTGAACGGTCAGACGGTTTGTGTCATAAATCTGCCCGTCACCCAGCGGCTGACCCGGCAATTGCAGTTCATCACCGGTGGAGAACAACGCCACGCGGACTTTACGCACAACGGGGACCTCGGCAATACCGAGCGAAGCAAGCACGGGAAGCTCGGCGGTTGTCAGACGAGTTCCTGTGGGGAATACCACCGCGCCGTTTGCAATATCTTCACCGCGCAAACGAATATTTTGTCCGCTGCGGACGTCGGCGGTAAAACGCACACCGTCGTCAGTTTGTTCCGTTTGCTCCTGCATTACCACGGCTTCACAACCGGCAGGCACCGGGGCTCCGGTCATAATACGGATGCAGGTTCCCGCAGGCCACTCGCCGTGGAATGGCTGTCCAGCAAAGGCTTTGCCAGCCACCGCAAGAGGCTGGTCTGATTGTAAATCGGCTAATCGCACCGCATAGCCATCCATTGCCGAGTTATCGAATCCCGGCACATCAATCGGGGAGACGACGTCGGTGGCCAGAATGCGGCCAAAGCATTGAACCAGCGGCAGCGTTTCGACGGCGGTGAGTGGGGTGATACGCGAAAGCATCTGAGAAAGAGCCGTTTCAAGCGGCATCAGTCCGGCGGTAAATTCCATGAGAAGACTCCTGCGGGGCAAAATCGAATCCGCTCATTATGTCAGAAAATGGACGCGGACAGTATGCTACCTCAGGCTTAGGATCAGATCTGATACAGGTTTTCTGCCAGAGATTAGCGCTACAGGAAAGATGCAGTATAGACTCATAATTTCTGCTTTTTCTCCAGGAGGCTAAATGTCTGCGACTATCCCGGATTCAATTCGACGACAGGTGAATGCCGCCAGTGCACTGATTGCGCGGATTATCGAGAGCGATCTGGTTGCTGTTCATTTGTATGGCTCTGCTGTTGAAGGTGGCTTAAAACCCCAAAGCGATATCGATTTACTGGTTACCAATAGGCAGCCACTTAATACCCGGCAAAGAGATGAAGGCGCCTCCTGGCTTATACCGCAATTACCCGTTGAGTATGCTGACACGCTGCAAGCCGCGCGTGCGGAATACCTGGGGTTAACTAAAAAGAACTGGGCTGCGTCTATGCCGTCTGTTGAACGCTTTGTGTTTTATGCAAAAAAACAGATTGCCGTACGGCTTGAATAATATATTCAACGATGTTGGAAGCTCCCCTTTCTGATTAACTCATCTAAATAACCTGATGGGATGGGGTGTGAGGTACGGGCCTTAACCTTTACATGACGTCTGCATCTTTCTATATTCAAAAATCGAATCAATAAGTCACAGAAATTCTGATATTTATAACCCCGGTACCTGCCACCTAATGGACGAATAAAATGGGTAAAGCAGTCATTGCAATTCACGGCGGCGCAGGGGCTATCACCCGTTCGCAGCTGAGCCAGGAGCAAGAGTTGCGTTATATACAGGCGCTGTCGGATATCGTTGAAACCGGCCAACGGATGCTTGAAGACGGTCGTAGCGCACTGGATGTCGTTACCGAGGCCGTGCGCCTGCTGGAAGAGTGTCCATTGTTTAATGCCGGAATTGGCGCGGTGTATACCCGTGATGAAACCCATGAACTTGATGCCTGCGTGATGGATGGTAACACGCTTAAGGCGGGAGCCGTCGCCGGGGTCAGCCATCTGCGAAACCCGATTCTCGCGGCACGCCTGGTAATGGAACACAGTCCACACGTCATGATGATAGGTGAAGGGGCTGAAAACTTTGCCATTGCGCAGGGTATGGAGCGCGTATCAGCGGATATTTTCTCGACGCCAGAACGCTACGCTCAACTTCTGGCGGCGCGAACAGCGGGTGAAACGGTGCTGGACCATAGCGCGAGCCCGCTGGATGAAAACAACAAAATGGGTACCGTGGGTGCGGTCGCGTTAGATATGTTTGGCAATCTGGCGGCAGCAACATCCACCGGTGGGATGACCAATAAATTACCGGGGCGGGTGGGTGACAGTCCGTTGGTTGGCGCAGGCTGTTATGCCAATAATGCAAGTGTGGCAGTCTCCTGCACCGGAACCGGAGAAGTCTTTATTCGTGCTTTGGCGGCCTATGACATTGCGGCGTTGATGGACTACGGCGGTCTGAGTTTATCCGAAGCGTGTGAACGCGTAGTGATGGAAAAATTACCGGCGCTTGGCGGCAGCGGCGGTTTAATTGCTATCGATCATGAGGGCAATGTCGCTTTGCCGTTTAACAGCGAAGGCATGTACCGCGCCTGGGGATACGCAGGTGATACGCCAACCACCGGTATTTATCGGGAAAAAGGAGATAGCGTTGCCACACAGTGATGAGCTTGATGCCAGCGCTGTGCTGGCAGTCAGCAATCTGAATATTGCCTTTGAACAGGAGCAGCAGCGTGTCAGCGCAGTGCGCAATCTGTCATTTCGCCTGAAGCGTGGCGAAACGCTGGCGATAGTCGGTGAGTCTGGTTCTGGTAAGTCGGTGACCGCCTTGTCGCTGATGCGTCTGATTGAACAGTCCGGCGGCGAGGTGAGCTGCGATGAAATGCTCCTCCGACGCCGTAATCGACAGGTTATTGAGCTGGGTGAACAGAGCGCATCACAAATGCGTCACGTGCGCGGTGCGGATATCGCGATGATCTTCCAGGAGCCTATGACATCGCTTAATCCGGTGTTTACCGTGGGCGAGCAAATTGCCGAGTCTATCCGCTTGCACCAGGGTGCCAGTCATGAAGAAGCGATGGTAGAAGCGAAGCGAATGCTCGACCAGGTGCGTATCCCCGAGGCGAAGGCGATTTTATCGCGTTATCCACACCAGCTTTCCGGCGGTATGCGCCAGCGGGTGATGATCGCCATGGCACTGTCGTGTCGCCCTGCGGTTTTAATTGCTGATGAGCCGACAACCGCGCTGGATGTCACCATTCAGGCGCAGATCCTGCAACTGATAAAAGTGTTGCAGCAGGATATGTCGATGGGAGTGATCTTTATTACCCACGATATGGGTGTTGTGGCGGATATTGCCGACCGCGTGCTGGTGATGTATCAGGGCGAAGCGGTAGAAACCGGCAGCGTTGAGCAGATTTTTCACGCTCCCCAGCATCCTTATACTAAAGCGCTGCTGGCAGCCGTGCCGCAGCTTGGGGCAATGAACGGGCATGAACTTCCGCGCCGTTTTCCGCTTATTTCATTACACGATCCCAGTCATGTAGAGCCGCAGACCGAACAGAATACCGTGGTTGAAGGCGAGCCAATTTTGCAGGTACGTAACCTGGTGACGCGTTTTCCTCTGCGTAGCGGCATTCTAAATCGCGTAACTCGCGAGGTGCATGCAGTGGAAAACGTCAGCTTTGACCTGTGGCCGGGAGAAACGCTCTCGCTGGTGGGGGAGTCGGGCTGCGGGAAATCCACCACCGGGCGGGCGCTGTTGCGCCTGGTTGAGTCTCAGCGTGGGGAAATCATTTTCAACGGACAGCGTATTGATACCCTTGCTGCCAGCAAGTTGCAGCCGCTGCGTAGGGATATTCAGTTTATCTTCCAGGATCCGTATGCCTCGCTCGATCCACGTCAGACGGTGGGATATTCCATTCTGGAGCCGCTACGGGTGCATGGGTTATTGCAGGGTGATGCGGGGTCAAAACGGGTTGCATGGCTGCTGGAACGCGTAGGATTGTTGCCTGAGCATGCCTGGCGCTATCCGCACGAGTTTTCCGGCGGTCAGCGTCAGCGTATCTGTATTGCACGGGCATTGGCACTCAATCCCAAAGTGATTATTGCCGATGAATCTGTCTCGGCGCTGGATGTTTCAATTCGCGGGCAAATCATCAACCTGATGCTAGACCTGCAGCGAGAATTGGGTATCGCATATCTGTTTATTTCTCACGATATGGCGGTGGTGGAACGGATCAGTCACCGTGTGGCGGTAATGTATCTCGGGCAAATCGTTGAGATTGGCCCCCGACGCGCGGTGTTTGAAAATCCGCAACATCCGTATACGCGCAAACTGATGGCGGCAGTACCGGTTGCCGATCCATCGCATCACCGACCACAGCGTGTGCTGTTGTCGGATGATATCCCCAGCAATATCCGCAAGCGCGGCGAAGAGATTTCCCCCGTGTCGTTACAGTTAGTTGGCCCGGGGCATTATGTTGCGCGTGGGCAACCAGAAAATGCGCTTTCGCGTTTATAACAGGCAGGCAGGGTTTAAGGAGAATAACATGACAAAAATTGTTGCTCGGAAATGGCTGGTTGCTGTGGGAGTGGCCTCTGCGCTGGCCGCATCGCCTGGCTGGGCCGCCAAAGACGTGGTGGTGGCGGTAGGATCCAATTTCACCACGCTTGACCCCTATGACGCGAATGACACGTTGTCGCAGGCGGTAGCGAAGTCGTTTTATCAGGGACTGTTTGGCCTTGATAAAGAGATGAAGCTGAAAAATGTGCTGGCAGAGAGCTATACGGTTTCTGATGACGGCCTGACTTACACTCTTAAGCTGCGTCAGGGTGTGAAATTTCAGGATGGCACCGACTTCAACGCCGATGCGGTTAAAGCCAACCTCGACCGCGCCAGCAATCCGGAAAACCGTCTGAAACGCTACAACCTGTATAAGAATATCGATAAAACCGAGGTTGTAGATCCGTCAACGGTGAAGATTACGCTGAAACAGCCGTTCTCTGCCTTTATCAATATTCTGGCGCATCCGGCAACGGCAATGATTTCTCCCGCCGCGCTGGAGAAATACGGTAAGGAGATCGGTTTCCACCCTGTGGGGACCGGGCCGTACCAGCTTGATACCTGGAATCAGACAGATTTTGTGAAGGTTAAGAAGTTCGCGGGTTACTGGCAGCAAGGGCTGCCAAAGCTGGATACGATTACCTGGCGTCCGGTGACTGACAACAACACGCGTGCGGCCATGCTGCAGACCGGGGAAGCGCAGTTTGCCTTCCCGATCCCTTACGAGCAGGCTGCGTTACTGGCGAAGAATAAAAACCTGGAACTGGTGGCCAGTCCGTCTATTATGCAGCGTTACATCAGCATGAACGTCACACAAAAACCGTTCGATAATCCGAAGGTGCGCGAGGCGTTGAATTATGCCATCAACCGTCAGGCGCTGGTGAAAGTGGCGTTTGCAGGTTATGCCACGCCAGCAACGGGCGTTCTTCCTCCGTCGATAGCCTATGCGCAAAGCTATACGCCATGGCCATACGACCCGGCGAAAGCGCGCGAACTGCTGAAAGAAGCAGGTTATCCGAACGGTTTTACCACCACGCTATGGTCTTCACATAATCACAGTACCGCGCAGAAAGTGCTGCAATTTACCCAGCAGCAGCTGGCGCAGGTGGGAGTTAAGGCTCAGGTAACAGCGATGGATGCCGGCCAGCGCGCGGCGGAAGTCGAGGGTAAAGCGCAGAAAGAGAGCGGGGTGCGGATGTTCTACACCGGCTGGTCTGCCTCTACGGGGGAAGCGGACTGGGCGCTGTCACCGCTGTTTGCATCACAAAACTGGCCGCCAACGCTGTTTAATACGGCGTTCTATAGCAATAAGCAGGTGGACAGTGATTTAGCGGCGGCCTTGCAAACTAACGATCCAGCGCAGAAAGCGAAGCTGTACAAGGATGCGCAGGATATTATCTGGAAAGAGTCGCCGTGGATCCCACTGGTAGTGGAAAAACTGATTTCGGCGCACAGCACCAGATTGACCGGGTTCTGGATTATGCCGGACACCGGATTTAGCTTTGATGATGCGGATTTAAAATAAGCTATTCATTCGGCCCCGCTAACCAGGGGCCGGCGAAGGGAGCGTGATGCTTAACTATGTTTTCAAGCGCCTGCTGGGGTTGATCCCAACGCTATTGATTGTTGCGGTGCTGGTGTTTTTATTTGTTCACCTGCTACCCGGCGATCCGGCCCGGCTGATTGCCGGACCGGAAGCTGACGCCGAGGTGATTGAACTGGTACGCAAGCAGTTGGGTCTGAACCAACCGCTGCATATTCAGTTCTGGCATTACATGACCAACGTGTTGCAAGGCGATTTTGGCACGTCGATGGTTTCTCGTCGCCCGGTTTCCGAAGAGATAGCCAGCCGTTTTATGCCGTCGTTATGGCTGACAATTGCGAGTATGGCATGGGCTGTGTTATTTGGTATGACGGCGGGGATCATTGCAGCCGTATGGCGCAATCGCTGGCCGGACAGGTTGAGTATGACGCTGGCGGTCACCGGGATCTCGTTCCCGGCGTTTGCGCTTGGCATGCTGCTCATGCAGATATTCTCCGTTGAACTTGGCTGGTTGCCAACCGTTGGCGCTGACACCTGGCTGCACTATATCCTCCCGTCTATTACTCTGGGCGCGGCGGTGGCTGCGGTGCTGGCCCGGTTTACCCGAGCCTCGTTCGTCGATGTGCTCAGCGAAGACTATATGCGTACCGCGCGGGCTAAAGGGGTGAGTGAGACCTGGGTGGTGTTAAAACATGGTCTGCGTAACGCGATGATCCCGGTGGTCACCATGATGGGGCTACAATTTGGCTTTTTGCTTGGTGGATCAATCGTGGTTGAGAAGGTGTTCAACTGGCCTGGGCTTGGGCGACTGCTGGTGGACTCCGTCGAAATGCGCGACTACCCGGTGATTCAGGCCGAGGTACTGTTGTTTTCTCTGGAGTTTATTCTTATCAACTTAGTGGTGGATGTGCTTTACGCCGCCATTAATCCGGCTATCAGGTACAAGTAAGGATGCGATTTTTTAACTGGCGCCGACAGGCGATTTTGAATGCAATGCCCCTTGTTAAGCCAGAGCAGATACGCACACCGTGGCATGAGTTCTGGCGTCGTTTTCGTCGACAGCACATGGCGATGTTCGCTGGGCTGTTTGTATTGCTCCTGATCATGGTGGCGATTTTTGCTCGCTGGTTGACGCCATTTGATGCCGAAAATTACTTCGATTATGACCGTTTGAATGATGGGCCGTCGATGCTGCACTGGTTTGGTGTCGATTCTCTGGGACGAGATATCTTTAGCCGCGTGCTGGTTGGCGCCCAAATCTCGCTGGCGGCAGGAGTCTTTGCCGTATTTATTGGCGCGGCGATTGGCACAGTGCTGGGGCTGCTGGCGGGATACTACGAAGGTTGGTGGGATCGACTGATTATGCGTATCTGCGATGTGCTGTTCGCCTTTCCCGGCATTTTGCTGGCGATAGCCGTGGTCGCCGTGCTGGGCAGCGGCATTGCGAACGTGATTATCGCCGTGGCCATTTTCTCCATTCCTGCTTTCGCGCGCCTGGTGCGCGGAAATACACTGGTGCTGAAGCAACAGACGTTTATTGAGTCTGCGCGCAGTATTGGTGCCAGCGATACGACCATCATTTTTAACCATATCCTGCCGGGTACGGTTTCATCGATCGTGGTCTTTTTTACCATGCGAATTGGCACGTCGATCATCTCTGCCGCGAGCCTGTCATTTCTGGGATTAGGCGCACAGCCGCCGACGCCGGAGTGGGGGGCAATGCTTAATGAAGCGCGTGCTGACATGGTGATCGCGCCGCACGTGGCGATTTTTCCGGCGGTAGCGATATTTCTGACGGTGCTGGCGTTTAACTTACTGGGAGATGGTCTGCGCGACGCGCTGGACCCGAAGATAAAAGGATAAATCACAGGCCGGATAAGACGTAATGCCTTATCCGGCCTACGGTTGAGTTACGCTTAATTAAACGCGTGAACCCCACAGATCGTATTCATCTGCGTTTTCGACCTTCACGCGGATGATATCACCAGGTTTCACCTTGGTTTCACCATTCAGGTATACCGCGCCGTCGATTTCCGGAGCATCAGCCATGCTACGACCAATTGCGCCTTCTTCGTCAACTTCATCAACGATAACCAGAATCTCGCGGCCCACTTTCTCTTGCAAACGTTCAGCAGAGATCTGCTGTTGCAATTGCATAAAGCGATTCCAGCGTTCTTCTTTCACCTCTTCCGGGATTTGATCCGGCAGGTCATTAGCGCCAGCGCCTTCTACCGGGCTGTATTTAAAGCAGCCCACGCGATCCAGACGTGCTTCCTTCAGGAAGTCGAGCAACATTTGGAAGTCTTCTTCCGTTTCTCCCGGGAAACCAACAATGAAGGTGGAGCGCAGCGTCAGTTCAGGGCAGATTTCACGCCACTGTTTGATGCGCGCCAGCTGTCTGTCTACGGAGCCTGGGCGTTTCATCAGTTTAAGAATACGCGGGCTGGCATGCTGTAACGGGATGTCCAGATACGGCAGGATTTTCCCTTCTGCCATCAGCGGGATCACGTCATCAACGTGCGGGTAGGGGTAGACGTAATGCAGGCGCGTCCAGATCCCCAGTTTTGATAACTGTTCGCACAGATCAACCATGCTGGTTTTGACCGGCTCGCCGTTATGGAAACCGGTACGATGCTTCACATCGACACCGTAAGCGGAGGTATCCTGAGAGATTACCAGAATCTCTTTCACGCCCGCATCGACCAGACGTTTGGCTTCGCTGAGGACGTCGCCAATCGGACGGCTCACCAGATCGCCGCGCATGGATGGAATAATGCAGAACGTACAGCGGTGATTACAGCCTTCAGAAATCTTCAGATAGGCGTAATGGCGCGGAGTCAGCTTGACACCCTGCTCAGGAACCAGGCTCAGGAACGGATTATGCTTTGGTTTGGGTACGTAATGGTGAACGTGCTCCAGAACCTGCTCGTAGCTATGCGGCCCGGTGATTTCCAGCACCTTCGGGTGGACTTCACGGATCTGATCGACTTTCGCGCCCAGACAACCGGTGACGATCACCTTGCCGTTTTCGTTCAGCGCTTCGCCGATTGCTTCCAGGGATTCCTGAACCGCACTGTCGATAAAGCCGCAGGTATTAACGATAACCATATCCGCGTCGTCGTAGCTTGGCACGACATCATAGCCTTCGGTACGAAGTTCGGTCAGGATGCGCTCAGAATCGACGAGGTTTTTCGGGCAGCCGAGGGAGACAAAGCCGATTTTCGGCTGGTGGGTTACATTGCTCATAGCGTAAAAAGTGTTCAGTTATTGGAATATTCAGGGCAGGGATTCTACAGAGTTCTGAACAAAAATTGTATCGCAATCTCATACCATCAGCGGCCTGCTGGGCGCGGAATTAAAGATTATTTGTAAATTATGTTAATTTTAGGTGATGGATTGATCCTGGACACGACTTTGTTCAAAAAATAACCATACTATTAAGTTGCACCATAGTTGGAAAGAGGAGGAACAAAGTATGGTTGTTGACAGACTGAGAACCGATCTTCTCAACAAATTGATAAACGCCCGTATCGAACTTGCCGCTTATCTGCAGTTGAGAAAAGCGAAAGGCTACATGTCAGTCAGCGAGAGCGATCGTCTGCGTGATAATTTTTTTGCACTGAATCGCGAATTGCACGAACAATCACAGCTTCACGGTATGCATCTTGATCAGGAAGAGTGGAATGCCCTTCATCGTGCTGAAGGGGCGTTAGCCGCCGCCGCTGTTTGTCTTATGAGTGGACACCATGATTGTCCAACGTTTATCGCCGTTAACGCAGAGAAACTGGAAAACTGCCTGACAACGCTGACGCTGAGTATCCAGAGTTTGCAATCTTACCCAACGCTGGAACACGTCTGAATCAGGGGGAGGGCACTCCCCCTTTTCGTTAAGATTATGTAAATATGACGGGGTGATTCCCCTTGCTGGCTACGCTTTATGCAGAGCCATTAAGGAGGTGTTATGCGTCGACTCTTTCTCTGTGCTATCCCACTTGCGCTATTTTCCTCTTATGCCGTCGCGGTAAAAGTGGAAGTGCTGCAAACCAAACTCGATCATCCATGGTCACTGGCTTTTTTACCCGATAACCGCGGTATGCTCATTACGCTCAAAGGTGGACAGCTTCGACTCTGGCAGCCTGATAAAGGGCTTTCCGACCCGCTGACCGGCGTACCAAAAGTCTGGGCGAATGGTCAGGGCGGATTGCTTGATGTGGTGTTAGCTCCGGACTTTGAACGATCCCGCCGGGTGTGGCTAAGCTTCGCTGAAGCCGGCCGCGAAGGCAAAGCGAGCACCGCGGTAGGCTACGGGCGATTGAGTGACGATCTCAAACACCTGCAAGGATTTCAGACCGTTTTTCGCCAACAGCCAAAGCTCTCTACCGGAAACCATTTTGGTGGACGTCTGGTGTTTGATGGCAACGGCTATCTGTTTATTGGCCTGGGGGAGAATAATCAACGCGCTACCGCCCAGGATCTGGATAAGCTGCAGGGCAAGGTCGTACGGCTGACCGATGAGGGCAAAATTCCACCGGATAATCCGTTTGTGAACATGGCGGGAGCGCGAGCAGAGATTTGGTCGTATGGCATCCGCAACCCGCAGGGTATGGCGATGAATCCGTGGAGTGATGTGTTGTGGCTCAATGAGCATGGCCCACGCGGAGGCGATGAAATTAATATCCCCGAGAAAGGGAAAAACTACGGTTGGCCTATCGCGACCTGGGGTGTTAACTACAGTGGTTTGAAAATTCCCGAAGCAAAAGGTCAAATTGTTGCTGGCACGGAACAACCCATCTTTTACTGGGAAAAGTCGCCAGCGGTCAGCGGAATGGCTTTTTATAATAGCGATACCTTTCCACAGTGGCGGCAGAAGTTGTTCATCGGCGCGTTGAAAGATAAAGAAGTGATCGTACTGAGCGTTAAAGGGAATACGGTCACTGAGGATGGTCGTCTGTTGCAGGAAAGGGGGCAACGGATCCGTGATGTGCGCGTCGGACCAGACGGTTATATGTACGTGTTAACCGACGAGTCCGACGGGGAATTACTAAAAGTGAGTCCCTGATTTGTTTAGCTAACCGGGATCATCACGATTTTTTGAAACGCCGGGCGCTCGGTCAGTTGTTGATACCAGCGTTCCAGATGCGGGCGCGAGGTCCAGCTCAGGCCAACGTTGAACAGGTTATAGATAAACGGTGCCACAGCGATATCCGCCGTGCCAAATTCAGCCCCGGAGAACCATGACTGGTCTGCCAACGCGTTATCCAGAATGGCAAACAGGTTATCGCAAACTTGCTTACTGGCCTCAATGGCCGCTAGATCGCGCTGATCGGCAGGTGTTCTGACCAGGCCAAATAAGATAACCCGATGCGCAGGGCTTAGCGTCTGATTTGCCCAGTCCATCCATTTTTCGCCGACGGCGCGCGCGGCCGGTGCGTCAATCCACAAACGTTTTTGTCCGTACTGAGCGGCCAGATAGCGGACAATGGTATTGGATTCCCACAGCACAACGTCCGTTTCATCATCGCGTAGCAACGGGACCAGTCCGTTCGGGTTTAGTGCCAGATAGTCGGCATCGCGGTTACCGCCATGCTGTCCGCCCGCCAGAATTTGGTTATACGGCAGTTCCAGTTCCTCGAGCGTCCACAATACTTTTTTTACGTTGGTCGAGTTATTGCGACCCCACAGTGTAATCATAGTAACCCCGCAAATTAATTGAGCAGCTTTATGGCTGCAGATGCCATCTGACTAGCTCACATGGTGGGGTAAACCTAATATTTACGCAACAAAGTCTAAAAAAATCGTGCCAGGAGCAGCGCAGCGCGGCGTTATTGCATAAACTTTAAAAACTTTACCAACTTACGGTTTCTTTAAGCTCGTTAGTGCGTTATTACTCACCGCACTTATTTTACACGTCATCCATCAGACTTTTTCTGCATGGGTTGGTCGAGGTCGCTTGGCCGGTTTTGTGTAAACACGGTGTGGTATGACGTGGTTTTTTGGAATGGATACTCGGGTGGCATTTATGACGCAATACTTCTCTTCACTTCGCAGCTTTGCTGCAGGTTCTGCACTCTTAATCCTTTTGGCGCCGACCGTACAGGCGGCGGAGCAACCGACGGCCCCGCCGAGCGTGGACGCGCGCGCGTGGATTCTGATGGATTACGCCAGTGGCAAGGTGCTGGCGGAAGGTAATGCTGATGAGAAACTGGATCCTGCTAGTCTGACCAAAATCATGACCAGCTATGTGGTTGGGCAGGCGCTGAAGGCCGGAAAAATTAACCTCAACGACATGGTCACCGTGGGCAAAGACGCCTGGGCGACCGGTAACCCAGCCCTGCGCGGTTCGTCGGTCATGTTCCTCAAGCCCGGCGATCAGGTTGCGGTGTCAGATCTGAATAAAGGCGTTATCATTCAGTCAGGTAACGATGCCTGTATTGCACTCGCTGATTACGTTGCCGGCAGCCAGGAATCCTTTATTGGTCTGATGAACGGCTATGCGAAAAAACTGGGGCTGACCAACACTACTTTCCAGACGGTGCACGGTCTGGATGCGGCAGGACAGTTCAGTACCGCACGTGATATGGCGCTGCTCGGGAAGGCGTTAATTCACGATGTGCCGGAAGAGTATGCTATTCACAAAGAGAAAGAATTTACCTTCAATAAAATTCGTCAACCGAACCGCAACCGTCTGTTGTGGAGCACCAACCTGAACGTGGATGGTATGAAAACCGGGACCACTGCCGGGGCGGGATACAACCTGGTGGCTTCCGCGACCCAGGGCGATATGCGCCTGATCTCCGTGGTGCTGGGGGCGAAAACCGATCGCATTCGTTTTAATGAGTCAGAAAAGCTGCTGACCTGGGGCTTCCGCTTCTTTGAAACCGTTACGCCGATCAAGCCGGATGCGACTTTCGTTACTCAGCGCGTATGGTTTGGCGATAAGAGTGAAGTGAATTTGGGTGCCGGAGAAGGTGGTTCTGTGACCATCCCGCGTGGCCAGCTCAAAAACCTGAAGGCCAGCTTTACCCTGACTGAACCACAGCTAACTGCACCGCTGAAGAAAGGTCAGGTTGTGGGCACTATCGACTTTCAGTTGAACGGAAAATCCATTGAGCAACGTCCGTTGATGGTGATGGAAGATGTGCAAGAGGGTGGTTTCTTTAGCCGCATGTGGGACTTTGTGATGATGAAATTCCACCAGTGGTTTGGTGGTTGGTTCTCTTAATCTTACCTATTGCCGGATGGCGCAATCGCCGTCCGGCAGTATCTCTTAATACTTCAGCGTGATACGTTGCGCTTTAGCGTACTCAACATACTCATCGTCAGGGCGGTTATCACTGATAATGGTATCAAAGCGTTTTAATTCCCCCATCCTCGCAGGTCGCACCTTGCCAAACTTGCTGTGATCGACCACCAAAACGTGATGCTGCGCCATCGACATTGCCCAGTGCTTCACCGGCAGTTCTTCCAGATTAAAACAGGTCGCGCCTTTCTCGATATGAACGCCTGCCGCGGAATAAAAGGCGATATCCGGACAGAGATTGTTCAGCGTTTCCTGGAAGTCGAGCGGTTTAAAAATCGCGTTACTGGCATGGAATTCGCCACCACACAGAATGACGCGGCATTGCGGTTTTTCCTGCAGCACCAGAAACGTATTCAACGAGTAGCAGATTGCGGTGAAGGGCAGTTCATTGTCGATCGCTTCAATGATCCACGGCGTGGTAGTACCGCAATCGAAAAAGATGGTCTGATGCGCCTGCACGAGACTCGCCGCCAACTGGGCGGCGCGACGTTTTTCATCAACCAGACGGGATTTTTGATCGCTGATTAAATAATGGTTAGCGCTGCGGGGTTCCAGAACAATATAGCCCCCGAGCAGCACGACGGGAGCATCATGATTATTCAGGTCGCGACGAATGGTCATCTCAGATACGCCCAGCAACGTTGCGGCTTCTTTGAGGTGTAATTTATCGCTGCGTTTCAGCGCCTGCAGTAATTGACCAATACGCTCGTCGCGTCGAGTTTCCATAGTTCCCCTGGAGAATAGAATAAGTGCTCAGTTTCGCGCTTAATACTACTCTTTTTACCGTGGGTTAGTCACGTACCCAACCTTTACGGATGGGGAGGGCGAAGCAGGCGCGATAGCAAGTTTGCAAGCTGAGGTACAGGGGCGCGCCAAAGCGCTGCCAGATCATCTGGGCGCTCAGACAGCCGATCAACCCAGCCAGTAATCCGCCCAGCATATCCAGCGGCCAGTGTACGCCAAGGTAAACCCGCGACCAGGCAATCGCCACGGCAACGACCATCAGCAGAGCGCCCGTCCACAGGCGATGCCAGAACAGGAAGGCCAGTGCAAAGGTAAAGATAACCGTACCGTGGTCACTCGGGAAAGAGTCATCTGCCGCATGATGCAGGAAGTTGTAACCAATGTGGTTTACAAACGGGCGATCGTGAGGGAACAGATGTCCCATCAGCCAGGAAATCGTCAGACCAACTATCAACGCAATGGCCATTTTGATGACCAACTGGCGCTGGAGCGTAACCTGACCGCGAGGTCCCCAAAGCCAGAGCACAACGGCTAGCAGCGGCACAATGCTGATCAGATCTTTGGCAATGAAAATGGAGAGCGAAATTGCCCATTGCGCAGAGTCGGGTGTTGCATTGATCAGGTAAAAAAGTGAGTTGTTCAGATTTTCCAGCATAACGTCCAGACTCAGTGTAATCGTTAAAAAGGCCCATGGGAGCGAGAGCATAAAATTGCTTTTACGGGATAAAAAGCGGTCTTGTCTTATTTGTCTGCTAAATGACTATTTTTAAGACAATTAATGAGACTTATTGAGCATGATAGCGGTCTCAACTTAAATTAACCTTAAAGCAAAATCTTCTTGAGCAAATGAATGTAAAAATGTGCGCATTTTGCTTTCAAATCACATAATTCACTATCACCAGTACGGCGCATTTATTACACTTTGCGCGATTTTTCTATAGCTAAGAGACTGCATGCAGAACCGTTTATCTTCAGGCGCCCGTTTGGGGCGTCAGGCATTACTTTTCCCTCTCTGTCTGGTGCTTTACGAATTCTCTACTTATATCGGCAACGATATGATCCAGCCTGGAATGTTGGCGGTAGTGGAGCAATACAATGCCGGATTAGATTGGGTACCCACATCCATGACCGCCTATCTGGCTGGCGGCATGTTTTTACAGTGGTTATTAGGACCGCTATCGGATCGTGTTGGGCGTCGTCCGGTGATGTTAACCGGCGTGCTCTGGTTCATCGTGGCCTGCCTTGCGACCCTGCTTGCACAGAATATTGAGCAATTTACTTTCCTGCGTTTTTTGCAGGGGATAAGCCTGTGCTTTATTGGTGCGGTGGGTTACGCCGCCATTCAGGAGTCCTTTGAAGAAGCGGTCTGCATAAAAATTACCGCGCTGATGGCAAACGTGGCGCTGATTGCGCCGTTGCTGGGTCCGTTGGTAGGCGCAGCCTGGGTACATGTTCTGCCGTGGGAAGGGATGTTTATCCTGTTTGCTGCTCTGGCGGCCATCTCCTTTTTTGGTCTGCAACGCGCGATGCCGGAAACGGCAACCCGGCTGGGTGAAAAGCTGTCGATTAAAGAGCTGGGCAAGGATTATAAGTTGGTGCTAAGGAACGTGCGTTTCGTTGCAGGCGCACTGGCGTTGGGTTTTGTCAGCCTGCCGTTACTGGCGTGGATTGCGCAATCTCCGATTATTATCATCAGCGGAGAACATCTCAGTAGTTACGAATATGGCCTGTTGCAGGTGCCGATTTTTGGTGCGCTGATTGCCGGTAACCTGGTGCTGGCGCGTCTGACTTCGCGAAAAACCGTGCGTTCGCTGATTATCATGGGCGGCTGGCCAATTGCCGTTGGCCTGATTATTGCCGCTGCGGCCACGGTGGTGTCATCTCATGCATATCTATGGATGACGGCGGGTTTGAGTATCTATGCGTTTGGCATTGGCGTGGCGAATGCGGGGCTGGTGCGCCTGACGCTGTTTGCCAGTGAAATGAGTAAAGGTACAGTTTCTGCCGCAATGGGTATGTTGCAGATGCTGATTTTTACCGTTGGTATCGAGCTGAGTAAACACGCTTATCTGCTGGGAGGCAACGGCTTGTTCAGCTTGTTCAATCTGGCCAGCGGCGTGCTGTGGCTGATTCTGATGGTTATCTTCCTGAAAGATAAACGGGTAGGGGATTCCCGGGAAGGCTAAAGCCCGGTTGCCCGGGCCTGGCAGAAACTTAGTGGTGATCGTCAATCTGATGTTCGATGATCATGCCTTCACCGACGCTGGCAACATGTCGCGCATAAGGATGTGCGCGATAAACAGGAGCCGGGGCTGGTGCCGGGGCAACATACACCGTTTGTGGCGCGGTAGTCACGTTGACCGCCTGCGGCACGCTGACGGAAGAGGGCACGATCACCACTTTATAACCGCTTGGTACATCAACGGTAACGCTTTGTGCAAATACTGACCCTGCAAAACCCAGCAACAATGTCGCCATCAGTACACTTTTCTTCATAATCCGCTCACCTGAAATATTCACTGGAAGTAATAATCCAGTGGGTTAATTTGAGGCGGATTATGAATAGATCATGCCATCATTTTGTTGCCGTCTGTGCTGAGGCGTTAATGCGTAAACGGTGCTTCATTCTTTAACACGCGGTCGATAATATCCAGGACGCCCTCTTCGTTGTTCGATCCCGCGCGATATTTCGCCGCCTTGATAACTGGCTCATGGGCGTTGGCCATTGCAAAACTAAATCCCGCCTGGCGCAGCATCTCAATATCATTTCCGCCATCGCCAAACACAACAACCTCATCGTCGTTAATATTCCAGCGTTGTTGCAGCAGCCGCAGACCATTTGCCTTATGCACGCCGGGAATAATTAAATCGATGCTGCCGTAGCCGGTATGCACCGGCACCATAATGTCGCCAATCGCCTCGTGGAGATCGGCCTGCACCTGTGGGATTCTGTCGTCGGAAATATTCAGCCCGAACTTGAAGAAAACGTCGTTAAGATTATCAAAATTATCTACAAATTCGAGACGATGATAATACATGGCGGAAACAGCTTTATGTTCATCGCTGTACTGCTTCAGCGTGTAGGCGCTGCTTTTACCACAGGCAATAATATCAATGTCCGTACGGGTGAGCAGATGTTCAACGATGGCCTGGAAATCATCCTTTGCCAGTTCGCCGTTAAAAACATCTTCACCTTCACTGACTACCCAACCGCCGTTTTCGGCAACAAATGAGATCTTACTGGCCAGTTCGGGGAAAAAGGAAATCAACTGATAATATTGATTGCCGCTGGCGACCACAAAGCGGATCCCTTGTTCTTTCATCTGGCGGTATTGCGCCATAAAGCGCTCACGGTTATAGGTTTTTTGGTCACTTAAAAATGTGCCATCCATGTCGACCGCAATTAATTTGATACTCATTAGCTGTTCTCCATCACCGTGGTATTTTTGAGATCCGGTTTCGCCACCGCTTTCGCGACGATGGCGGCAACGAGCACCAACGCCAGCACCACCAGCATAGCGCTGCGCAGGCCGTAGTGTTCACCCAGGTAGCCCAGCAGCGGCGGTCCAACCAGGAACGCCAGATAGCCGGTTGTTGCGACAACGCTGACGCGGGTTGGTGCATCGGGGCCGGTGTCGCTGGCGGCTGAAATGGTCAGCGGGAAGCCGAGTGATGCACCGAGTCCCCACAAAATAACGGAAACACCCGCCACCCAAGAGCTGTCGACAAAAATAATCAGGCTAATCCCGAGAGCGCCCATCAGCGCACTGGCGCGCACCACCGTGACGCGGCTGTAGCGGTCGATGAACCAGCCGCCAGTAAAGCGGCCAACGGTCATGCCCAGCGTAAATCCGGCATAAATCAGAGAGCCTGATGTTGGGCTAAACCCATGACCGTCCACCATCAGCAGCGGAAGCCAGTCGTTGGCGGAACCTTCAGCAAATGCCATTGCGAGCACCACGACGCCAATCAGCAATAACTGGATATCGCGATAAAAAGGCAGTCCTTTTTCACCGGAGGGAGAACCATCAGCGGCATTTTTACCCGTACCCTCAGGAATTGCTTTGATGGCGATAAAGATAGGAGTGATAGCTACCAGCGCCGCCAGCAGAATATGCGCGTTTGCCGGGACGCTGAAGGCGGTAAGCATCATCCCGACTCCTGCGCCCGCCAGCGTTCCCAGGCTGTAAAAACCATGCATCATCGGCAGCACGGTTTTATTCATTTCGCGTTCAACCGCCGCACCTTCGACATTGATGGCCACTTCTGCTGCGCCAAAGCTGGCGCCAAACACGGCCAGACCAAATGCGAAAAGCCAGGCGGAATGCAGCCAGAGCGCCACGCTGAGGATAGCCATCCCAATGACCGCACATGACATGGTAGTGCGGATCACTTTGCGCGTGCCAAATCGTTTCACCAGCCAGGCCGAACAAAGAATGCCACTCATCGAACCAATAGAGAGTCCAAACAGCACCGCGCCCATTTCGGCGGTAGAGATGGAGAGAATATCTCTGATGGCAGGGGTACGCGTTGCCCAGGAGGCCATTAATAATCCTGGTAAAAAGAAGAACGTGAACAGCGCCCAGGTGCGACGTCTTAAGGCTTTGCGTGATGAGATGCCAGTCATGAATTCGAGCCAAAGAAAAGAGGAAAGAAGACAACATTAGCAAGGTTGTGTACATTTGTACACAAATGCAAGAAGAGGAAATGCAGTGCGACGTGCAAACGATCCGCAGCGGCGGGAAAAAATAGTTCAGGCCACCCTTAAGGCGATAGTAATCCATGGTATTCATGGGGTTACACACCGTAAAATCGCTATGATTGCCGAGGTGCCACTGGGCTCAATGACCTATTATTTTGCAGGAATAGATGATCTGCTGTTGGAGGCATTCAGCTGTTTTACGCATACTATGTCTCAGCAGTACCAGGATTTTTTTGCCGACGTTGCTGATGCGCAGGCGGCCTGCCATGCGATTACCGATATGATTTACGGCTCCCAGGTCACAACGCCTGATAATATGGAGCTTATGTATCAGCTGTATGCTTTCGCCAGCCGTAAACCAGCGTTGAAAACGGTGATGCAGAACTGGATGCTACGCAGCCAACAAACGTTAGAGCAGTGGTTTGATCCGGTTACGGCGCGGGCGCTGGATGCGTTTATTGAAGGAATGACGCTGCATTTTGTCACGGATAAAAAACCGCTGCAGCGAGAAGATATTCTGATGATGGTGGAGCGTATTGCCGAATTGCCGCAGAGATAAAATCCTCAAAATGGTTTGTCGAGGCGGGTAACGGCCTGACGTAAAAAATCAATGACTTTTACCGCCTCTGGCGTCAACGGTCGGGCGGCTTTTTTTACCGTCCCGACATCCATGTAAGTAATAAAATCATCAATCGTTCTGTGCATGACGCGCAGACCATCCAGTGACCACGGGCGATACACCAGGTCGGATAAAATGGTTATCCCTCTGCCTTTTGCAACCAGACTTCTTATTGCTTCAAAAGAGTTGCTGCGAAAACTGATATTGGGCGTATAGCCACGCTGCTGCCAGTAATCGATGATTACGTCAGGGTATTTATCGGTTTCCAGCAGTAAAAATGGTAGTTTCTCGACGTCTATTAAACGGATCGATGCCTGGCTCTGTAGCGGATGCCCAATAGACGTCCACAGGCGGCGCTGTGAACGAATAAATGTTTCGATCTCCAGGTCGTTATCATGGTTGATATTTGAGGTCAGAAGCAGGCAAAAATCGACCTTTTGTTCCCGTAGCGCCTGTACCAGTTCCGGTGCAGTGGCTTCATAAAACACGATCTCCAGCAAAGGGAAACGTCGTTCAATATCGTTGAGTATATCCGGGATAAGATAGGCAGAGAGCGTTTCGGCAATACCTATGCGCACCGTGCCGGTGAGAATTTCGCTCCTGTCATGCAGGGCGTCAATAGCCGAGCGGCTACTGTTGATGATGTTGCAGGCATGTGCCTGAAAGCGCTCGCCCTCAGCGGTGAGCTTCACACCTTTGGGATAACGTACAAATAGCTGCACGTCTAATGCTTCTTCCAGGTTCCGCATGGCAATGGTCATTGATGACTGAGAAATATGACAGCGTGCAGCAGCTTTGGAAATTTGTAATGTTTCTGCAAGCGCGATGTAAAACTCAAGTTGCCTTAGCGTAAATTTCATAGTTTTAATCTATGCAGATGGATAAAAACGTTATATTAGCATTCATTCTCACGCCGCCGTAGCCTTGTGGTCATACCGTACAACTGACAATAAGGCGCAAATATGCCCTATCTTTTACTCAGTCTGGCTGCCTGTTTTTGGGGTGGAAATTATGTGATTGGTCATCTCTTGGTCGCTGAAGTTAATCCCATCGTTTTATCAGCGGCACGCTGGGTATTTACCGCGTTATTATTGATGACGCTCTATTTTCGTCAGGTCACAGAGCAATGGCCGGTGATGAAAAAATCCTTTGGTACTATCGTCTTCCTTGCGCTTTGTGGTCAGGTTCTTTTCCCCTTAACGTTGTATATCGGCTTGCAATATACAACCTCGCTTAATGCCGCGATTTATATGTCCACCACCCCGGCGCTCGTACTGTTAATCAATAAGTTCTTTTTTAAAGAGCGGATTTCTGCGCGAAATATAGCTGGTGTGATCCTGAGTACTGTTGGTGTTATATGGCTGGTGTCGCAGGGTGATGTGATAAATGCGCGGGTATTTGCACATCTGAATCAGGGCGATTTCTGGACCATGGGGTCAGCGTTAAGTTGGGCCGTTTATTGTGCCTTTTTACGCATTAAACCGCGTGAGGTAAAGGGAAACGCCTTTGTCGCAGTGAGCGCGCTGTTAGGTGCGATTGTACTTATTCCGGTACTGGCTCTGGAGTTGATACGCAATGGTATGCCGGGATGGAATAGCTATGCCAATACAGGCGTTGTTACTGGGCTGGCATACCTTGTTATTTTTCCTTCGTGGCTGTCATATCTATTATGGAACAAAGGGATTAGCGCCATCGGCGCAACGCGTGGAGAGATTTATTCACACTTGATCCCATTGAGTGGCGGATTATTTAGCGTGATGTTTTTGCACGTCATTCTGCATTCATATCATCTGGTGAGCGCGTTGGTTATTATGTGCGGTATAGCATTGTGTTCCCGTCCGAGTGCAAAAAAAGCTCGTAGCAGCGCATGGCGTGAAAAGCGGGTAAATTAACTTACGGTGGCGCCCCCGGTAATATTTACCACTGTGGCGGTCATGGCGCTGGCATGGTCTGAAGCGAGAAA
Source organism: Citrobacter sp. S39 (assembly GCF_009495675.1). Lineage (NCBI taxonomy): Bacteria > Pseudomonadati > Pseudomonadota > Gammaproteobacteria > Enterobacterales > Enterobacteriaceae > Citrobacter > Citrobacter sp. S39. Next base: position 4,131,240 of record NZ_CP045555.1, on the reverse strand, counting down.
GGTTGTAACCTCAGCGATTTGTGCAAGCGTAGGCAGGCGCGCGAGCATGGTACTTTGCGCCGCCCCCCCTAACCATTGATCGACGGTTAAACCCATTGACTGTGCTTTAGCGGTGAAAATTTCTCCGGTATAGGAGCCAGCCGCTACAGCATCCACAATCGCATGCGACCGCACGCCGACGACACGAATGTTTATTGGTCCCGTCTCGCTGGCGAGCGCCTTAATAAAAGCCTCTGTTCCTGCACAGCCGACGATATGGCCGAGATGCCCGGGCATCGCCATCGGGGCTGCGGGCGCAACGATGGTGAGAATAACGCCCGCTCGATTGCCGCCCATGTGCGGCGTTACGGCTTTTGCGATATTGAACTGCGCCGCAAGAAAAGGGGTGATACCGCTCATAAACTCAGAGAGGGATAATGCATCGATGCGCTTGCCCTGTTCGTGCATAAATCCCGTTGCGTTTACCACCACATCTATTCCACCGGTTTGCTGTACAAGGCGGGTAACTTCCTTCGATGCGTTGTGCTCGTCGAGTACATCGGTGATAAAGGTTTCGACTGTACCACCCGCCGTTCGGATGCCACTGGCGGTCCAATCCAGCTTTTCCTGACGGCGCGCGCCCAGATACACATGGGCTCCTTCGCGCGCCATAGTATGCGCAACTGCACTACCAATAGCGCCGCTGCCACCGAAGATCATTGCGACTTTGCCTGAGAGTAACATAGCAACCCCATCACCATTTAGCACCGAGTAAAGTATGTGCCATAACGGGCATGCTGCAAATTTGAGAAAGCGTTTCCGGGGAACCTCACTCAGCGATGAAAATCAGGTTATGTCGGGGACATTGCTGCTATAGGTCTTATAGCAGCAATGTCTATCAGCTCATTTTAACGCCGATTAGTTACTGTAAGTGTTTGATATTTCTTTAACATGTATATCATTATCAAAATTATCAAAAGCAAGTACATCATCCAGATGCTGGTATTTAGCTCAATTAAAAAACTACCGACACCTCCGATAACTGACGGAATAACCAGCGAGGCGGCTCCCATCAACGCAGAGGTCGCTCCCAGGTTGGTGCGCTGGCTGGACATGGTCAGGTAGGTATAGAGTGATTCGAACATCCCTCCAGCAAACATCAGGATAATAAAGAAGAATATAAAAATATTGACGTGATAACTAAGTATTATTAATGGAATACACAGTACAATAAATGAGGCGATGATTTTCAGCCACGAATTCAAAATTTGCGGCGCAGACCGTTTCTTAAGAAGTTTACCTGATAATGCAGCCCCCAGCAGTAGGAAGCCTCCAATAATTGATGAAAGCACACCAAATTGCGTTGATGAGTATCCAAACGTAACCATAAAAATAAATGGGGAGGCTGTAACATAGCAATAAATCAGCGAAAATGACAGACCAAGAGACAGACAAGGTAGATAAAATCGAGGTTGTTTGCTGATCTCTTTATACGTATTAAATGATGATTTTAATGAATAGGCAACCCTTCTCTCATGACTGAGTGTTTCAGGGAAGTTAAAATAAACGTATATTAACGTTATAATAGCATAGCCACATATCATTAAAAAAATTGCGCGCCATCCCCATAAGTCATTAATTATCCCTCCCAGCAGGGGCGAAGCAATGGGAACGACACCTTCGATAGTGATGATGATGGCATACAGCGTCGCGGCCACTGAACCACGAGTTACATCTCGAACTGCGCTGATTGCTGTAACCAGCGTTATTGATATAGAAAGACCTTGTATGACACGGATCGCCAGAAACATAACCAGATCGGTTGAGAGCGTGAGACAATATGTTGTCACGCCATAAATAACCGCACCTGTAAGCATAATTTTTCGCCGGCCAATAGCATCAGATAATGGACCAAAAATTAGCTGTCCAAAACCAATGCATAGGGTATAAACCATAATCGACAACTGCGTGGTTGAGACATTTTTTTCAAATTCTTTTGCGATGTCGGGAATTGAAGGTAAATAAGTGTCCACTCCCAGAATTCCCATTATCGTCAACATGGCCAGGCCGACAGTAAAGTAAATTATGTTCTTTCTATGAATAACAGTTTGCAGCTTCATTACTTATCACCATGAGTAAATTAAAAGCATGAAAAAGTTCACTATTTAAATAGAGATGTTGTGGATAATTATCGTGTAGGCAATAAAACAGAGTTGAAATGAACTGTCAAACTTTTGACTCAAAAAATTGAGATATGAGTCACAGGTATATAGCCATAATTTTCGATGGTAGGGTTCCAGTTAAATTTAATTGTGTTTGATTGCCAGGCAGCACGAGGAACCATAAGTACACTGACTTCGAATACGGGCATACTGCTGGTGTTGGTGTTGGTGTTGGTGTTGGTGATTGATTTTTTCAGTAGTGAATTTCAGGCAACAAAAAACCCATCAACCTTGAACCAAAACGGCGGGGTTGATGGGCTCCACAAATTGGGGACATCAAAGAAAAGCAGTGGCAATAGTTATGACTGACGCCTTGAAGAAAAGTTCTGCTTACCTGCAAAAAATTTTCGTTTAAGGGTAAATTTCAGCGCTAACCAAGGCCAGGCCAGACAATGACGATGAGTGTCCCCGCTAATGTCAGCAGAACGTTGGCTATCGCGTAGGTTCCGGCATAGCCTAACGCAGGGATGTTGCTGCGTGCGGTGTCGCTGATGATTTCCATTGCCGGAGCACAGGTACGTGCGCCCATCATGGCACCAAACAGCAGGGCGCGGTTCATGCGCAATACGTAAGCACCAAACAAGAAACAGATAACAACCGGAACCAGGCTGACTACCAGACCGGCAATCAACATTTGACCACCGACGGCCCCCAGGCCATTACCAATGCCACTGCCTGCGCTTAAACCGACACCAGCCATGAATACCATCAGGCCAAACTCTTTCACCATGTTCAGCGCACCCTGTGGGATGTAGCCAAACGTTGGATGGTTGGCTCGCAGGAAACCCAGCATGATGCCGGCGAACAGCAGTCCAGCCGCATTCCCGATGCCGAAGCTGAAATTACTGAATTGGAAGGTGATCATCCCGATCATCAGACCGATGATAAAGAAGGCGCAGAAGGCCAGCAGATCGGTCACCTGACTGTGAATCGAAATGAAGCCGATACGATCGGCAATGGTTTTCACGCGACGAGCATCACCGCTGACCTGCAATACGTCACCTTTGTTGAGCACGACGTTGTCATCAATAGGCATTTCAATCTGGCTGCGGATCACGCGGTTCAGGAAACAACCGTGGTCGGTCAGTTTCAACTGGGCCAGGCGACGACCAACGGCATTGTGGTTTTTCACTACAATTTCTTCAGTGACGATGCGCATATCGAGCAGATCGCGATCGAACACCTCTTTACCGTTACGGAAGCTGGGATCGAGGCGGGCATGGGCGTCCGGATAACCCACCAGGGCTATCTCATCGCCCATTTGCAGCACCGCGTCACCATCCGGGTTGGCAAGAATGCCGTTGCGACGGATACGTTCAATGTAACAACCGGTCTGACGATAAATACCCAGTTCGCGCAGATTTTTACCATCGGCCCATGCCACCAGCTCCGGGCCAACGCGATAGGCGCGAATCACTGGGAGGTAAACTTTACGATTGGCGTCAGTATCCAGGCCCCGTTCACGCGCGATTTGTTGGGCGCTGGTTTGCAGGTCCTGATGCTGAAGTTTCGGCAAATAGCGCGCACCAACAATCAGACTGACCAGACCAATCAAATAGGTGAGGGCGTAACCCAAGCTCAGGTTATCGAGAGCGCTTGAAAGTTGTGTTCCTGACATTCCTGAATGGCGCAAGGTGTCACCTGCGCCGACCAGCACCGGCGTTGAGGTCATCGAGCCAGCCAGCATACCCGCCGTCAGGCCGATGTCCCAGCCAAATAGCTTACCCAGCCCCAGGGCGATCAGCATTGCGCTACCGACCATCACCAGGGCAAGCATTAGATAATTTTTCCCATCGCGAAAAAAAATCGAAAAAAAGTTGGGGCCGGCTTCGACGCCGACGCAAAAAATAAACAGCATAAAGCCGAGATTTAATGCATCGGTGTTAATACTAAAGTGCTGCTGACCTAATAATAGGGAGACCACTAAAACGCCAATGGAATTACCGAGTTGGACTGAACCCAGACGTAATTTGCCCAGACACAGGCCCAGAGCCAGGACCACAAATAATAACAGGATGTAATTCCCATTTAACAAATCTGCGACGTTTATATTCACGGAGACTAACTTCTTGTTTACTAGTAAGCTATTGAAAGAAATGGCAATTTACGCTAATGTTTTTGCCAGAAATTAAGGGGCGATAGCATCGTACACAGCCCCGAATAATGCAGCATAACAATATATGCGGCTAGTTTAATCTCATTACGTATCAACGGCTATAAGAATCGTGTGGGTGTGTTTTTGGCATGGAATGCCGAGTTACTTTATCTGACTGGACGCCTGCGGGCGAAAAGAGTGTTCGATAGAGAATGTGTCAGGAGGAACGATTGAAACATAAGCAAAGTTGGGCGAGTGCGGTCTGCTGCTTTGTGCTCTTTATTGTGGTGTGTCTTTCATTAACGCTGAACGTGAAAGGGGCATTCAGAGCAGCAGGGCATCCTGAGGTCGGATTGTTGTTTTTTATCTTACCTGGTGCTGCAGCAAGCTTTTTTTCCCATCGTCGGGAAGTACTCAAACCCCTTCTTGGTGCAATGTTGGCGGCGCCGTGCTGCCTGTTACTGATGCGGTTCGTTTTTATGCCGACGCGTTCATTGTGGCAAGAGCTGGCGTGGTTGTTTAGTGCGGTGTTTTGGTGCGCGCTTGGCGCATTATGTTTTTTATTTATCAGTAGCTTATTCAATCAGCATCAACGGCGGAAAAAGAACTGATGACGCCCTCAAGCTGAGGGCGTAGAAACAGCTATCAGGCGAACAGATTCATATTCTCTTTTGCCCATGCTTCAAAATCCGTGCAGCCGCCGATGTGTTTTTGATCGACGAAAATCTGCGGAACGGTTTCAACTGGCTTACCTACTGTTTTTTCCAGATCTGCTTTAGTAATTCCTTCAGCATGGATATCAATGTAGCGGAAGTTAAAATCGTCATGCTCACTGCTTAATTTTTCTGCTAATTCTTTTGCGCGCACGCAATACGGGCACCCTGGGCGACCAAAAATAACGGCAAACATCTCTTTCTCCTCGAACTTATCAGGCCGGATGGCAATACTTGTTATGATGCCGCGATTTGTGACGGATGGAAAGCAGGTTCAGCCTGTTGCTTTGATATCCTCAAGCTATATCTGTTAAACACGGCAAGCTGGAACGTTTTATAATGAAAGCCATTTCACCGGGAGGCCGCGTATGCGCACAATTGGTGTATTACCCAAAAGCGTATTGATGCTGGAAATAGTTGGGATGGTTTTGTTATCGCTGGCGCTGCTATCGCTTAACGATTACCTCACCTTGCCCGCACCGCTTAACAGCCCGTTAGCCTGTGTGGTGATGATATTTCTGGGCGTACTGCTGATGCTCCCTGCTGCGGTGGCGTTGATGTGGCGTATTGCTCAACTGCTGGCACCGCAACTTATGTCACGCGCACCCGGTGATTCAACTGATTTAGACAGAGACAAAAGAGATGACACCAACCATTGATTTACTCCGCAGCCACCGTTCCATTCGCCATTTTACCGATGATGCTATTTCGGATGCACAGCGTGAGGCGATTATTGCCGCAGCTCAGGGAACGTCAAGCTCCAGTTTTCTACAGTGCACGACGATCGTTCGTATAACGGATAAATCTCTGCGTGAATCGCTGGCTACCTTATCTGGCGGCCAAAAGCATGTGGCGCAGGCTGCTGAGTTCTGGGTGTTTTGCGCTGATTTTAATCGTCATTTGCAGATTTGCCCTGATGCGCAACTTGGGCTGGCGGAACAGCTGCTGCTGGGCGTGGTTGATACTGCAATGATGGCGCAAAATGCGTTGACGGCGGCAGAGTCGCTGGGACTTGGCGGCGTATTCATTGGCGGTCTGCGTAACAATATTGAGCCGGTCACCGAACTGCTGAAGCTGCCGCAGCACGTTCTGCCGCTGTTTGGTTTGTGCCTTGGCTGGCCTGCGGATAACCCGGATATCAAGCCGCGCCTGCCTGCGTCGCTTGTTGTGCACGAAAACCAGTATCAGCCGCTCGATACAGACGTTTTGTCGCAGTATGACGAACAGCTTACACAGTACTATCTGACCCGCGGCAGCAATACGCGTCGTGACACCTGGAGCGATCACATTCGGCGTACCATCATTAAAGAAAGTCGCCCCTTTATCCTGGAATATTTGCATAAACAGGGATGGGCCACGCGCTAAAGATTTTAACCCAGTGTATGATACGCCAGCTTTTACCAGGTCATTCAGAGAGGTGCAGGGTGAAAATTGCCATTTTGTCCCGGGACGGAACGCTCTATTCTTGTAAACGCCTGCGTGAAGCGGCGATGCAGCGCGGTCACCTGGTTGAAGTTATCGATCCCCTTTCTTGCTATATGAACATCAGTCCGGCGGCATCTTCTATTCATTACAAGGGCCGTCAGCTTCCCCATTTCGACGCGGTGATCCCGCGGATTGGTTCCGCGATTACCTTTTATGGGACGGCGGCGCTGCGCCAGTTTGAGATGCTGGGTAGCTATCCGTTGAATGAGTCGGTAGCGATTACACGAGCGCGCGATAAGCTGCGTTCGCTACAGCTGCTGGCGCGTCAGGGAATTGATTTACCCATCACCGGGATAGCCCACTCTCCCGACGATACCAGCGACATGATTGACATGGTTGGCGGTGCGCCGTTAGTGGTGAAACTGGTTGAAGGCACCCAGGGTATTGGCGTGGTGTTGGCGGAAACGCGGCAGGCTGCAGAAAGCGTGGTAGATGCCTTTCGTGGGCTGAATGCCCATATCCTGGTTCAGGAATATATCAAAGAAGCGAAGGGGCGCGATATCCGCTGTTTCGTGGTGGGCGATGAAGTAGTGGCCGCCATTGAACGACGGGCTAAAGAGGGCGATTTTCGTTCTAATCTCCATCGCGGTGGTGTGGCGACTATTGCGAGTATTACGCCGCGCGAAAGAGAAATTGCGCTCAAAGCCGCCCGGACTATGGGCCTGGACGTTGCAGGCGTTGATATTCTGCGCGCTGATCGAGGGCCACTGGTCATGGAGGTCAACGCGTCTCCGGGGCTAGAAGGCGTGGAGAAAACTACCGGGATAGACATAGCTGGCAAGATGATCCAGTGGATCGAACGTCACGCTACACCTGAATTTTGCCTTAAAATCGGCGGCTAAGCGCAATATCGATTGCGATCGTGGTATGACACGCTCTTTTTGCGTAAGCTGTGCCGGTATTTTTTTCATCAATAGAGGTCGCACATTATTATGACATCACTGGTCGTTCCCACTCTGGATACGTTGCGTCAATGGCTCGACGACCTGGGCATGAGTTTTTTTGAATGCGATACCTGTCAGGCGCTGCATTTGCCGCACATGCAGAATTTTGACGGCATCTTTGATGCAAAAGTTGATTTGGTCGATAACGTCATTCTGTTTTCCGCGATGGCAGAAGTCAGACCTTCTGCACTGCTGCCGCTGGCCGCCGATCTGTCCGCGATCAATGCCAGCTCACTGACGGTGAAAGCTTTTCTGGATATGCAGGATGATAATCTGCCAAAACTGGTGGTTTGCCAGTCTTTATCCGTTATGCCGGGCGTGACGTTTGAGCAGTTTGAATGTTTTGTTCGCCAGAGCGAAGAGCAGATATCGATGGTGATCCTTGAAGCCGGTGCGCATCAGCTGTTATTTAATGCTGAAGAAGATGCGCAGAATAGCACCGCTGAAATTCATTTCCTCCATTAATTCTTCCTGAATCTGGACATATATTGCGCAGCCGCTGCCAGAGCGGTTGCGTATTGCCCGTTTTTATTCTGTATTTAACCTTTTATTAAAGAATTATTCACCTCTATTCAGCGCCTTCCGCTTTACGTCATAGACAATTCCTGCATAAAAAATTGATAAAAGACGTTTTTTAATCTGGGCTATATCCACAATTCCTGGCTAAAGTTATTCTTGCGAAGCTTACCAACGTCATCATTTAAACAGCCCCTTGTGACCTGTTCTACGGCCACAATGTATGTTGAATGCATGGACGGATGCCAGCGAGCAATAGCGGCGTGAGGAGAGGTCTCTCTTTACATCGGTGCCGCATGAAAGAATATGCACGTTTCTTGCATATCATTAGAGTGTGACATTTTTGTTCGTTTGTTAACGAACTTTCAGAAGGAAAGAGATTATGACCGCCTTAAATAAAAAATGGTTATCAGGCCTGGTTGCGGGTGCTCTGATGGCCGTCTCTGCCGGCACGCTCGCTGCTGAACAAAAAACGCTGCATATATATAACTGGTCTGATTATATTGCCCCGGACACGGTGGCTAATTTTGAAAAAGAGACCGGAATTAAAGTCATCTATGACGTATTTGATTCCAATGAAGTGCTGGAAGGTAAGCTCATGGCTGGCAGTACCGGCTTTGACCTTGTCGTTCCATCCGCCAGCTTCCTTGAGCGTCAACTGACCGCGGGCGTATTCCAGCCGCTGGATAAGAGCAAATTGCCGGGCTGGAAAAACCTTGATCCTGAACTGCTGAAGCTGGTGGGCAAACACGATCCGGACAACAAGTTTGCGATGCCGTATATGTGGGCTACGACCGGTATTGGTTACAACGTGGATAAAGTTAAAGCTGTGCTGGGGCCGGATGCGCCGGTTGACAGCTGGGATTTGATCCTCAAGCCAGAAAATCTGGAAAAACTCAAAAGTTGCGGCGTCTCTTTCCTTGATGCCCCCGAAGAGGTGTTCGCCACAGTGCTGAACTATTTGGGTAAAGATCCAAACAGTACCAAAGCGGATGATTACACCGGGCCGGCAACGGATCTGTTGTTGAAACTGCGACCGAATATTCGCTATTTCCACTCTTCGCAGTACATCAACGACCTGGCAAACGGTGATACCTGCGTCGCAATCGGCTGGGCTGGGGACGTATGGCAGGCCGCAAACCGTGCGAAAGAAGCGAAAAATGGCGTCAATATCTCCTTCTCAATTCCTAAAGAAGGTGCAATGGCGTTCTTTGACGTATTCGCGATGCCTGCCGATGCGAAAAACAAAGACGAAGCCTATCAGTTCCTCAACTACCTGCTGCGCCCTGATGTGATTGCGCATATCTCCGACCACGTGTTTTATGCCAATGCCAACAAAGAAGCGACGGCTCTGGTCAGCCCTGAAGTTCGTGACAACCCGGGTATTTACCCGCCTGCGGATGTGCGAGCTAAGTTGTTCACACTGAAAGTACAGGATCCGAAGATCGATCGTGTACGTACCCGCGCATGGACGAAGGTAAAAAGCGGGAAATAAACCGATGTTTGGGACATGACCCGGCAGGGTTTGTGCCTGCCCGGCAGCGTTGAGCCCGGACACATATAACCCGGCAATACGCACCGTTATGGTGCGTTATTTGCACCGTTTCTTTGTTTTATGCCGGAGAGCACCTGAGTGAATGATGCAACCCCACGCCCACAAGCGAAAATCCGCAAGGCGCTGACCCCGCTGCTTGAAATTCGCAATCTGACCAAGTCATTTGACGGTCAGCACGCCGTTGATGACGTCAATCTTACTATCTACAAAGGTGAAATATTTGCTCTGCTCGGCGCGTCCGGCTGTGGCAAATCGACACTGCTGCGGATGCTGGCGGGATTTGAACTGCCGACTACCGGGCAAATCATGCTTGATGGCGTCGATTTAGCGCATGTCCCGCCTTATCTGCGTCCAATTAATATGATGTTTCAGTCCTACGCCTTGTTTCCGCATATGACTGTCGAGCAGAACATTGCCTTTGGTCTCAAGCAGGACAAACTGCCGAAGGCTGAAATCGCCAGTCGGGTGAATGAGATGCTGGGACTCGTGCATATGCAGGAGTTCGCTAAACGCAAACCACATCAGCTTTCTGGCGGCCAGCGTCAGCGCGTGGCATTGGCGCGCAGCCTGGCAAAACGTCCAAAACTGCTGCTGCTGGATGAACCAATGGGGGCGCTGGATAAAAAACTCCGAGACCGCATGCAACTGGAGGTAGTGGATATCCTGGAACGCGTCGGTGTGACCTGCGTGATGGTGACGCACGATCAGGAAGAAGCCATGACGATGGCGGGTCGTATTGCGATCATGAATCGTGGAAAATTTGTCCAGATTGGTGAGCCAGAAGAGATCTACGAGCATCCGACCACGCGTTACAGCGCAGAGTTTATCGGTTCGGTAAACGTTTTTGAGGGACTGCTGAAAGAACGTCGGGAAGATGGTCTGGTGATTGAGTCTCCAGGACTGGTACATCCGCTGAAAGTGGACGCCGATGCTTCTGTTGTCGATAACGTCCCGGTGTATGTTGCGCTACGTCCGGAAAAAATCATGCTCTGCGAAGCGCCTCCGCCAGAGGGTTATAACTTCGCGGTAGGCGAAGTGGTGCACATTGCCTATCTGGGTGATTTGTCGGTGTACCACGTACGTTTGAAAAGCGGTCAGATGTTGAGCGCCCAGCTACAAAATGAGCATCGTTATCGTAAAGGGTTACCAACCTGGGGTGACGAAGTCCGTTTATGTTGGGATGCGGACAGCTGTGTGGTGTTGACGGTTTAAGGAGCGAAGATGAGTACACTTGAACCTGCGGCACGCGTGGATAACGCGGGGCGATTCAGGCTGTTTATGTCGCGGCTACAAATGAAGCACGGGCGCAAGCTGGTGATCGCACTGCCGTATGTGTGGCTGCTGCTCCTGTTTCTGCTGCCTTTTCTGATCGTCTTCAAAATCAGTTTGGCTGAAATGGCGCGCGCTATTCCACCCTATACCGACCTCGTTTCATGGGCTGACGATCAGTTATCCATCACGCTCAACTTAGGCAACTTCCTGCAACTGACGGACGATCCGCTCTATTTCGATGCCTACCTGCAATCGTTACAGGTGGCGGGAATTTCGACAATCTGTTGTCTGCTGCTGGGATACCCGCTGGCATGGGCCGTCGCGCACAGTAAACCCTCAACGCGTAATATTCTGCTGTTGCTGGTGATCCTACCGTCCTGGACCTCGTTTTTAATTCGCGTGTATGCCTGGATGGGGATCCTGAAAAACAACGGCGTCCTGAACAACTTTCTAATGTGGCTGGGCGTCATCGACCAACCGTTGACTATTTTGCACACCAATCTGGCGGTCTATATCGGCATTGTTTACGCCTATTTGCCCTTTATGGTGCTGCCGATTTATACCGCGCTGACCCGTATTGATTACTCGCTGGTGGAAGCGGCGCTGGATTTAGGTGCCCGACCGCTGAAGACTTTCTTTAGCGTGATTGTGCCGTTGACCAAGGGCGGGATTATTGCCGGGTCAATGCTGGTGTTTATTCCGGCTGTTGGCGAGTTTGTGATCCCTGAGCTGCTGGGTGGCCCGGACAGCATCATGATTGGCCGTGTGCTTTGGCAGGAGTTTTTCAATAACCGCGACTGGCCGGTGGCTTCTGCTGTCGCCATTATTATGTTGCTGTTACTGATTGTGCCGATCATGTGGTTCCACAAATATCAGCAAAAAAGCGTGGGGGAACACGGATGAATAACTTACCGGTCGTTCGCTCGCCGTGGCGTATTTTTATCCTGGTAGTTGGCTTTACCTTCCTGTACGCGCCGATGCTGATGTTGGTTATCTATTCGTTTAACAGCTCGAAGCTGGTGACGGTTTGGGCGGGGTGGTCAACGCGTTGGTATGGCGAGCTTTTTCACGATACCGCGATGATAAGCGCTGTAGGCATGAGCCTAACGATTGCCGCGGGCGCTGCGACGATGGCGGCAATCCTTGGCACCATTGCCGCCGTGGTAATGGTGCGCTTTGGTCGTTTTCGTGGTTCGAATGGTTTCGCCTTTATGATCACCGCGCCGCTGGTTATGCCAGATGTCATTACCGGTTTGTCGCTGCTGCTGCTGTTTGTAGCGTTGGCTCACGCCATCGGCTGGCCGGCTGATCGCGGAATGCTGACCATCTGGCTGGCGCACGTCACCTTCTGTACAGCGTACGTAGCGGTGGTGATTTCTTCACGTTTGCGCGAACTGGATCATTCCATTGAGGAAGCAGCGATGGATCTTGGCGCCACGCCGCTGAAGGTCTTTTTCGTCATCACGCTGCCGATGATTATGCCGGCGGTGATTTCCGGTTGGCTATTAGCCTTCACGCTGTCACTCGATGATCTGGTTATTGCCAGCTTTGTCTCTGGTCCTGGTGCCACAACGTTACCGATGCTGGTGTTCTCCAGCGTACGTATGGGGGTGAACCCGGAGATCAACGCGCTGGCGACGCTGATTCTTGGTGTGGTAGGAATTATCGGATTTATCGCGTGGTATCTGATGGCGCGAACAGAAAAACAACGGATCCGCGATATCCAACGTGCAAGACGCGGCTGAAAAAACTAAAATCTGCCAACCTGTCTATACGGCGCAGCTGTGGTGGTTGCGCCGTTTTCATGGAAGACGACGCGTTGGGATTTTTTAAGAAATCATCCACATCACATGCTCGCTTAAACGTCCCTGCTTTGGTGCAGGTGGCGGCGCTGGCTATTATTATGATCCGCTGTCTCGATCTGTTGATGATTTTTAATACGCTTGGGTTTCGTGGAACCAGTGAGTTTATTCATCGCAGTGTGCAGACCTGGAATTTGACGCTGGTGTTTCTGGGCAGTCTGGTGCTGCTATTTATCGAAATTTACTGTGCATTTTCGCTGGTAAAAGGACGGAACTGGGCACGCTGGATCTATCTGTTGACCCAGATTATCGCCAGCGTCTATCTGTGGGCAGCTTCGCTGGGCTACGGATATCCCGAACTGTTCAGTATTGCGGGGGAGTCCAGACGCGAAATCCTGCATACGCTGGTGATGCAAAAACTACCGGATATGCTGGTATTGCTGCTACTGTTTGTTCCTGCGTCCAGCAGGCGGTTCTTCCGTTTGCAATAACGTGTATAATCTTGGCCCCCGGTTAATTTGTAGGTCTTTGTATGCAGTGCGCACTTTATGACGCCGAACGCTGTCGCTCCTGTCAGTGGATAACACAGCCTGTCGCCGATCAACTCTTCGCTAAAACAGCCGATCTACAGAATCTGCTGGCCGATTATCCGGTCGGAGAATGGTGCGCGCCGGTCAGTGGTCCGGAAAGCGCGTTTCGCAATAAAGCCAAAATGGTGGTCAGCGGCAGTGTGGAAAAACCGTTGCTGGGGATGTTGCATCGTGACGGTACGCCGGAGGATTTGTGCGACTGTCCGCTCTACCCTGAGTCTTTTGCGTCCGTATTTTCCGCGCTTAAGCCGTTTATCGCCCGAGCAGGGTTAACGCCCTATAACGTTGCGCGTAAACGCGGGGAACTGAAATATTTGCTGTTAACGGAAAGCCGGTTCGATGGTGGCATGATGCTGCGTTTTGTCCTGCGTTCTGAAGCAAAACTGGCACAGTTGCGCGCGGCGCTGCCCTGGCTGCAGGCACAGTTCCCACAGTTAAAAGTGATCACTGCCAATATTCAGCCGGTGCATATGGCGATTATGGAAGGGGAGACAGAGATCTTCCTGACGGAACAACAGGCGCTGGCGGAACGCTTTAACGATGTACCGTTGTGGATCCGCCCACAGAGCTTTTTCCAGACTAACCCGGTGGTGGCGGGGCAGTTGTATGCCACGGCGCGCGACTGGGTGCGACAGCTTCCGGTTAATCACATGTGGGATCTGTTTTGCGGCGTTGGGGGTTTTGGTCTGCACTGCGCTACACCGCAAATGAAACTGACGGGGATTGAAATCGCGCCAGAGGCGATTACCTGCGCGAAGCAGTCGGCGCAGGAACTTGGATTGCAGAATCTGCATTTTCAGGCGTTGGATTCAACTCAGTTTGCTACCGCTCAGGACGAAGTTCCGGATCTGGTGCTGGTGAATCCGCCGCGTCGCGGGATTGGGAAACCGCTGTGCGATTTTCTTTCCCACATGGCACCGCGTTTTATTGTTTATTCCAGCTGTAATGCGCAAACCATGGCGAAGGATATTCGTGAGTTGCCTGGGTATCGCATTGAACGCGTTCAGCTTTTCGATATGTTCCCGCACACCTCGCATTATGAAGTGTTAACGCTGCTCAGCCGACAATAACTGCTATGCCTGATGGCGCTTCGCTTATCAGGCCTACAGGTTGTTCGTCATTCGTAGGCCGGATAAGGTGCTTGCACCGCATCCGGCAAATGCAATATGCGAAAAAAAAGCCCGTACTTGCGTACGAGCTCTTCTTTAAATATGGCGGTGAGGCGGGGATTCGAACCCCGGATACGTTGCCGTATACACACTTTCCAGGCGTGCTCCTTCAGCCACTCGGACACCTCACCATATTGTATTGCTGCCTGACCGCTTGGGGGGCAACGGGGCGCTACTATAGGGAGTTGCGCTAAAACGGTCAAGCAGAATTTACGTGTTAACTCTCGTTTGGTTACGCAATATACATATTCCTCCGCCCAGGCAGGCGCGGAGGATAGGATTAGCGCTGAGAGTCCAGTTTTTCACCGTTGGTCACGACTTCCTGGGCTTTACTGTAGCTCTCGATCAGCAACTGATAAGCCGGGAAGACTTTGGTATACACTTCCGCCCATTCGGCGGCGTCTTCACGGTTCCATGTGCCCTGAATTTCAGACGCGACGGCGGCGGTATCCATCGGCACGACGCCAGCCTGAACAACGCGAGCCAGGGTGATTTCCTGCGCCATTTTGCTGTAAGTACCGGAAGCGTCGATCACTGCGAAGACCTTATAGCCTTCCGCAACCGCGCTGATAGCTGGGAAAGCCATGCACACGCTGGTAATCGTACCGGCGATAATCAGCGTCTTGCGACCTGTTGCTTTTACCGCTTTCACGAAGTCTTCGTTATCCCAGGCGTTGATTTCGCCTTTACGCGCCACGTATTGGGCATGTGGCGCATTAGCGTGGATCTCCGGGATCAGCGGGCCGTTAGGTCCCTGCGGTACGGATGCCGTGGTAATCACAGGTATCTTCGCCAGGGTCGCCATTTTAGCCAGCGCGGCGGCACGCGCACGCAGTTCTGGCATTGGCATGTCGCCGACGGTCTGGAACAACCCGCTCTGATGATCGATAAGCAGCATGACGGAATCATTTACATCGATGACCGGACGTGAACCATTAAAGTTTGCAGGACTGGACATATTCTTCTCCTTCGATTCAGATTTGGCCAAAGCGGCCGGAGTTAAAATCGCGTACGGCTTCAGCGATTTCTTGTTTCGTGTTCATTACAAACGGACCGTAACCAACAATCGGCTCGTTCAACGGTTCTCCAGAAAGCAGCAGCACGCTGGCGTCGCTGGAGGCTTCAATATGCAGCGTTTTCCCTTGCTGGCTCAGCACCACCAGTTGCGCTTCACTGGCAGACGTAGTGCCGTTTACGGTGATATTCCCTTTCAATACCACCAGCGCAGTGCTCCATCCTTCCGGCTGGGACAACGTGAGCTGATGATTACGTTGTAAACGCATATCCCAAACGTTCAGCGGCGAGAAGGTATGTGCCGGGCCTTTTGTATCCTGATAGCTGCCCGCAATCACCCGAACGCTTCCTGCTTCATCAGGCAGGGCGACAGAGGGGATCACATCGCTGCTGATACCCTGGTAACCCGGAACGGCCATTTTGTCCTTTGCTGGCAGATTGACCCACAGCTGTACCATTTCCAGTTCGCCGCCCTGACGGGTAAATTCTGGTGAATGGAACTCTTCGTGTAATATTCCTGCACCCGCGGTCATCCACTGCACGTCGCCGGGGCCGATAATGCCGCCGCGACCGGTTGAATCACGGTGTTCAACTTCGCCGCTGTAAACGATGGTCACCGTCTCAAAACCACGGTGAGGGTGCTCGCCTACGCCGCGTTTTTCGTTACCCGGCGTAAACGTATGTGGACCGGCGTAATCCAGCAGCAGGAACGGACTTAGTTGTTCAGCATGAGACTGGTAAGAAAACATCGAGCGAACCGGAAATCCATCGCCAACCCAGTGCGGGCGAGGTGCGGTGTAGACGCCTGTTACGTGTTTCATTTGTGCCTCCTCAGTGGCGTTATCTTGATGTGAATAAGCTTATATTCATGACAGCGAGCTGAGTAGTAGCTAAAATAGTTCTCACTGTCTCATAAATAGGACAATTAGATGACGAAGCCAGATCTCAATGATTTTGCATGGTTTGTGCATGTTGTAGAGGAAGGAGGATTCGCGGCGGCGGGTCGGGCGCTTGATGAACCGAAATCAAAACTAAGCCGACGGATAGCGCAACTGGAAGAGAGGCTGGGAGTTCGACTGATTCAGCGAACCACCCGCCAGTTTAACGTGACGGAAGTGGGGCAAACCTTTTACGAACACTGTAAGGCGATGCTGGTGGAAGCGCAGGCGGCGCAGGATGCCATTGCCGCGTTACAGGTTGAACCGCGTGGCGTGGTGAAGTTGACGTGCCCGGTCACGTTGCTGCATGTGCATATCGGGCCGATGCTTGCTCGTTTTATGGCGCGTTATCCTGACGTATCAGTGCAACTGGAGGCGACAAATCGTCGTGTTGACGTCGTTGGAGAAGGTCTGGACGTGGCGATTCGCGTCAGGCCCAGACCATTTGAGGATAGCGACCTGGTGATGCGCGTGCTGGCGGACAGGGGGCATCGTTTGTATGCCAGCCCGCAGTTAATCGAGCAAATGGGGGCGCTACACTCTCCGGCGGAGCTGACACGCTGGCCTGGTTTGAGTCTCGCCTCGGGCAAACATGTACATCGTTGGGAGTTATTTGGCCCACAGGGCGCGCGGGCAGAAGTGCATTTCACGCCGCGAATGATTACCACCGATATGCTGGCGCTACGTGAAGCCGCAGTTGCCGGTGTGGGGGTAGTGCAGCTTCCGCAACTGATGGTAAAAGATCAATTAGCCGCGGGTGAACTGATAGCGTTGCTCGACGGTTGGGAACCGAAGCGAGAAATTATTCACGCAGTCTTTCCATCACGCAGGGGATTATTGCCGTCAGTGCGCGCTTTAGTAGATTTCTTAACGGAAGAATATGCGCGGATGATTGAGGATTAAATACATATCCTCAGCCCACAAAAAAGGCCGGTTAAACCGACCTTTTATTATCTGGACGCCATTCGGGCGTTAAAAACAATCAGCGACTACGGAAGACAATGCGGCCTTTGCTCAGGTCGTACGGGGTCAGCTCAACAGTCACTTTGTCGCCCGTCAGGATGCGGATATAGTTTTTGCGCATTTTACCGGAGATGTGTGCAGTAACCACGTGACCGTTTTCTAACTCTACGCGGAACATGGTATTAGGTAACGTATCGAGAACGGTACCCTGCATTTCAATATTGTCTTCTTTGGCCATCTAATCCTCTGGGGTATCACTACCGTAATTTGAACCGGCAAGATAATGCCGAAGTTCTTTTAATAAGTAAAGATTTGTGCGTTTAAAACACAGCAAATCGGGTTTGGCGCATTACTCTAACCACACACGGCAAAGCCGCACTTAAAGCGCAACGTGTAAGGGAACGAGGAGATAAACGATAGGCGTTGCCTGACGCGAACTGTTCCTTAACGGCGGCGGGGTAATGGGCTAAACCAACTCTGCGCGACAATTATAACACCCCGACAAAAAATGTGCCGAAAACATTCACCCCTGAGGCGAAAATAACGTCCTGGGAACCCAGAAATGGCTCGGTAGCCGCTGCTGGCGCAGTCTGCTCAGGTGTTCAAGGTACTCCCGACGAGGGGTTTCGACGGCGCCCAGCGAAGCTGTGTGGCTATTTAATACCTGGCAGTCGATTAATTTTCCGCCCTGACGGATAAATTCAGCGCAAAAAACAAGCAGTGCGGTTTTGGACGCATTTTCCTGACGGCTGAACATTGATTCGCCACAAAATAGTGTACCTTGCGCCACGCCATACATACCGCCCACTAATTCATTTTTTCGCCACACTTCAATGGAGTGCGCATGGCCCAGTTCGTGCAGGCGATGGTAGGCGTCCACTACATCATGCGTTATCCAGGTGCCTTCTTCCCGGTCGTTCGCGCAGCCTTCAATCACCTGACCGAACGCGTAATTGAGCGTCACGCGATAAGGCGAGTTTTTATGAAAGCGTTTCATGCTGCGGCTGAGATGAAATTTCTCGGGCCAAAGAATGGCGCGTGGATCGGGCGACCACCAAAGGATGGGGTCGCCAGGCGAAAACCACGGGAAAATTCCGCGCTGATAGGCCATTAATAGTCGGGCTGGACTGAGATCGCCGCCAAGCGCCAACAAACCGTTAGGCTCGCGTAAAGCGCCTTCCGGTGAAGGGAAGGCTATAGAATGACGGGACAATTGCACCAGGCGCATGACTGCGAAACTCCACTACGCGAGTTTGATCGTTCAATAATAGCTTACAGACGTTGCTTAAACTGGTAATAACGTCCCTGCCGGGCTAACAAATCTGCGTGATTACCTTGCTCAATAATGTGTCCGTTGTCCATCACTATTATTTGATCAAAACGTGACAAGCCGCGCAGACGATGTGTCACCATCAGTACGGTTTTATCACGCATGGCATCGCCAATTAATTCAAGCATTTGGCTTTCTGTTGTTGCATCAAGTCCTTCGGTCGGTTCGTCCAGCAGCATCAGTGGGGCATCGTGCAATAAGGCACGGGCGATAGCCAGACGACGAAGTTCGCCACCAGAAAGCTGTCGACCCCCTTCGCCTAACCAGGCGTTGAGTCCATCACCCTCAAGCAGTTTGTCCAGACCGACGCGGCACAGCATTGCAGATAATGTGTCATCACTGGCGTGCGGTGCCGCCAGCAGAAGATTGTCGCGAAGCGTCGCGCTGAACAGGTGCACGCGCTGTGGCACGACGCTGATGCTCTGGCGCAGCGTGGTTTCACTGAGGGCTGAAATCGGCTGCTCATTAATCAGAATTTCGCCGTGCTGCGGATCCCATGCACGGGTAAGCAATTGCAGTAACGTTGACTTACCGCATCCGGTGCGGCCGAGAATCGCAATATGCTCACCGGGCTGAGCCTTCAGGGAAAGGGTGTCGAGCGCTTTTTGTGCTTGTCCCGGATAACTGAATGATACATCGCGTAGCGTGAGAGTGACCTGCTCAGAAACCGGGGAACCGGCATCCGGGAAGGTGACTTCTGGCTGCTGTTCAGTCAGTTCGGTGATGCGCAGCGCAGAGGCAATAACCTGTCCGAGATGCTGAAACGCGCCGGTGACGGGGGCTAATGCTTCAAATGCGGCCAACGCACAGAAGACAAACAGCGCGATCAGCGCACCCGGCTGGGTATTGCCACCTACGCCACCTGAGGCCATCCATAACATCACAACCACTGCCAGTGCGCCGACTAACAGCATGACCGCCTGTGATAGCGCCGTTAATTCAGACTGACGACGTTGGGCTTCATGCCACTGCAACTCGGTGGCTTCCATTTGGGCGCGGTAACGTTCACTGGCACCAAAGATGGTCAGTTCAGCCTGGCCCTGCAGCCAGGATGTTAGCTGCTGACGATACTGCCCACGTAAATGCGTCAAGCTTTGCCCGGTGCTTTTACCTGCCTGATAAAAGAGTGGGGGCAAGATAAATAAGGTCAGCAGCATAATACCGCCGAGAGTAATAGCTAGCGTGAAATCGAGAACGCTTAGCCCCAGCGTGACCACCATGATAACGACAAAAGCGCCTACAAGCGGGGAGAGCACGCGTAAATAGAGATGATCGAGCGTGTCGACATCCGCCACCACGCGATTAAGCAATTCACCTTGTCCATAACGGGACAGGCCAGCAGGAGAGAGCGGCAGCAGTTTGCTGAAGGTATATATACGCAAATGTTGCAGCACGCGGAACGTCGCGTCGTGGCTGACCAATCGCTCGAAATAGCGGCCCGCGGTGCGGGTGATTGCCGCACCGCGTACCCCGGCGGCAGGGAGCATATAGTTAAAACTGTAAATCCCGGTGACACCCACCACAGCAGAAGCCGACAGGAACCAACCGGAAAGCGTCAGCAAACCAATACTTGCCAACAGTGTGACGATCGCCAGAACGATCCCCAGGGTTAACATCCATTTGTGACGTTTATACAGTGTCAGATAAGGTAGCAAAGCGCGCATTTAGATGTCCTCCTGACGATGAGCCAGTAATGTCGCAAACGCCCCGTTGGCTGCGCTAAGTTCTGCATAAGTGCCTTGTTCAACGATCTGTCCGTCCTGCATCACCCAGATAGCGTCCCAGTCGGCAAGGTCTTCAAGTTGGTGTGTCACCATCAGCGTAGTCTGGCGGCGTGACGCTGCGTTCAACGCTTGCATCACGCGTTGTTCGCTGTGTGCATCCAGGCTGGCGGCGGGTTCATCCAGCAGCAGCAACTGACACGGATTGAGTAAGGCGCGAGCCACGGCAACGCGCTGCGCTTGTCCGACAGAAAGTCGAGCCGCCTGATCGCCTACTGGTGTATCTACACCCTGCGGCAGTAGCGGTAAAAACTCACTGACCCAGGCGCGGTCGAGTGCGGCCTGCAGCTGTTCTTCGCTGGCATCGGGGCGAGCGAGCAGCACGTTATCGCGTAACGTGGCGGCAGGGAGCTGCGGATTTTGTCCAACCCAGGACAGCTGTTTGCGCCAGCAATCAGGCGACAGGTCGCGTAGTTCAAAGCCGTTAATTCTCAGCGATCCCTGATAAGAGAGAAATCCGGACAGGACATTGAGCAACGAACTTTTTCCGGAGCCGCTGCGGCCAACCAGCACCGCGCGTTGACCGGCTGGCAGGGTAAAGTTGAGCGGGCCTGCAAGCACTTTACCTTCCGGCGAGGTGATGACCAGATCTCGTGCTTCGATTGACACGGCGTCTTTTGTCGCCAGCTCAATATCGCCACGCTCAGGATGTGCAAGCGGGGTTTCCATGAAGGTTTTCAGACTGTCTGCTGCACCAACGGCTTGTGCTTTGGCGTGATAAAACGTGCCCAGATCGCGCAGGGGCTGGAAAAATTCCGGCGCCAGAATGAGCGCGAGGAAGCCGGCAGCCAATGTGACACCTGTGCCGTAGTGTCCAAAATCGAGTTCGCCAAGGTAGGAAAAGCCGAAGTAAACCGCGACCAGTGCGATGGACAGGGAGGTAAAGAACTCAAGGACACCGGATGACAGGAAAGCCAGGCGCAGGACTTCCATAGTGCGCTGGCGGAAATCCTGTGACGCAGCGCGGATGCTTTCCGTTTCGGCTTCACCGCGACCAAAGATTCTTAGCGTCTCCATGCCCCGCAGGCGGTCGAGGAAATGGCCGCTGAGGCGAGCAAGAGCCTGAAAATTGCGGCGGTTAGCGTCGGCAGCACCCATACCAACCATCGCCATAAACAACGGGATCAGCGGGGCAGTTCCAAGCAGAATAAGGGCGGCCACCCAGTTTGACGGGAATACCGCCGCCACGATCAATAAGGGGACGCATACGGCCAACGCCATTTGCGGCAGATAACGTGCATAGTAATCATGCATATCGTCAATCTGCTCCAGGATCAACGTGGCCCAACTCCCGGCCGGTTTGCCTTGTATCCAGGCCGGACCTGCCTGTTGCAGACGGTCAAGCACCTGGCGGCGAATTTCAAAGCGAATATGCTGTCCTGCGTGAAACCCGACCCGTTCGCGTAACCAGACGACCCATGCCCGCAGGATGAAAATCAATACCAGCACGATGAAAGGAAGCAGAAGCGCCTCTCGGGGAATATTGGCCATGATCATATGGTCCAGAATTCGGGCCATGAGCCAGGCCTGAGCGACAATTAACAGGCCGCTCACGAACCCCAACAGGCGCGAAATGTTCAGCCATCGTTGGGAAATTACACTTTGCTGTTTTAACCAGCGGGTCAGCTCTTTTTGACGGGTTTTATTCATTGCACGCTTAGCAGGTGAGTTATTGGAATTTTTGGGCAGGGCAATGTTACAACGAGGCAAAAATAAAGGCGACTTATAGTCGCCTTTTTTACTTTTGTTACTGATTTGTAAAACTTATTTGCAAGCGTCCGCCAGACCGTCGAGATAACGTTCTGCATCAAGCGCGGCCATACAGCCCGTGCCCGCAGACGTAATCGCCTGGCGATAAATATGGTCCATCACGTCACCGGCTGCGAAGACACCCGGAATGCTGGTTTGAGTGGCATTGCCGTGAATACCGGACTGAACTTTGATGTAGCCGTTTTCCAGTTCAAGCTGACCGTCGAAAATAGCGGTATTCGGGCTGTGACCGATAGCGACAAATAACCCTGCAACGTCCAGTGATTCCACGTTGTCAGTGTTTTGCGTATCGCGCAGACGCAGTCCGGTTACGCCCATTTGATCGCCGGTCACTTCTTCCAGCGTGCGGTGGGTGTGAAGCACGATGTTGCCGTTTTCAACTTTATCCATCAAACGTTTGATGAGAATTTTCTCCGCGCGGAAGCTGTCGCGACGGTGAATCAAATGCACTTCAGATGCGATATTCGCCAGATATAGCGCTTCTTCAACAGCGGTGTTGCCGCCGCCGATCACCGCAACTTTTTGGTTACGGTAGAAGAAACCGTCGCAGGTCGCGCAGGCGGAAACGCCACGGCCTTTGAATGCTTCTTCTGAAGGCAGACCCAGGTAACGTGCTGAAGCGCCGGTGGCGATGATCAGTGCGTCACAGGTGTATTCACCGCTGTCGCCGGTCAGACGGAAAGGACGGTTTTGCAGATCAACTTTGCTGATGTGATCAAAAATGATTTCAGTGTCAAATTTTGACGCATGTTCGTGCATACGCTCCATCAGCAGCGGGCCAGTAAGATCGTGCGGATCGCCAGGCCAGTTTTCCACTTCTGTTGTTGTGGTCAACTGACCACCTTTTTCCATACCGGTAATCAGTACCGGTTGCAGGTTCGCGCGTGCAGCGTAGACCGCAGCGGTATATCCCGCAGGGCCAGAGCCCAGAATAAGAAGTTTACTGTGTTTGGTTGCGCCCATGAGATCCCCATAGTTGTTGGCAGGCAATGAGCAGGATTGTAGGGAATTTACAGACGTAAAAAAAGAGTATGGCGATTTTGTTAACAATATGTGTAATAGCAGAAACCGATGAACGGGGTGATCAGCCGTAATACTATAACGATTTCTACTTAAAATCGGTCAGTTATAAGGTGATAAAATGACGATTTTCCATCACTGCGAATGAATAACTGGCATGTTGTACTAAAAATCGATGTTTTGCTTTGACAATCCCCTGCTGTTTTGCGAAAACATTCAAGGAAGAAAAAAACTGTGTCATGTATGTGCTGCATAATCATGCATGTAGATATCATGTTTACCGTGTTAGCGAAATCTACGCATGGTGTGGACAGATGCCATTCGTGATGTCGATAGCCGCCGACAGGCAACGGTCTTCTCACCATAAACCCAGACATTGCGAACCGAAAATCCCTCTGGGTTGCGGTTTATTTTGATGGGTAGCGACTCTGAACAGTGATGTTGGTAGAGTCAGGCAGGAGTAGGGAAGGAATACAGAGAGACAATAATAATGGTAGATAGTAAGAAGCGCCCTGGCAAAGATCTCGACCGTATCGATCGTAACATTCTTAATGAGCTGCAAAAGGATGGGCGTATTTCTAACGTCGAGCTTTCTAAACGTGTGGGACTTTCACCAACGCCCTGCCTTGAGCGTGTGCGTCGGTTGGAAAGACAGGGTTTTATTCAGGGCTATACAGCGCTGTTAAACCCGCATTATCTGGATGCATCACTTCTGGTTTTTGTTGAGATTACTCTGAATCGTGGCGCCCCGGATGTGTTTGAACAATTCAACTCTGCAGTACAAAAACTTGAAGAAATTCAAGAGTGTCATTTGGTTTCCGGTGATTTCGACTATTTGCTGAAAACACGCGTACCGGATATGTCGGCATACCGTAAGCTGTTGGGGGAAACCCTGCTGCGTCTGCCTGGCGTGAATGACACACGTACTTATGTAGTCATGGAAGAAGTCAAACAGAGCAATCGTCTGGTAATTAAGACGCGCTAACACGGAACAGGTGCAAAATCGACGCAGTTTGATTACACTCCTGTTAATCCATACAGCAACAGTGCCGGGGTAACCCGGTGCTGTTGTCCGTTTTAGCATCGGGCAGGAAAAGCCTGAAACCTGGAGAGCCGTTTTTGAGCCAGGAATACACTGAAGACAAAGACGTCACATTGACGAAGTTAAGCAGCGGGCGCCGACTTCTGGAAGCGCTACTGATTCTTATTGCCCTTTTTGCCGTCTGGTTGATGGCTGCCTTACTCAGCTTTAACCCTTCGGATCCCAGTTGGTCACAAACCGCATGGCATGAACCTATCCATAATCTGGGGGGAATACCCGGAGCATGGTTGGCGGACACGCTGTTCTTTATTTTTGGCGTCATGGCCTACACCATTCCCGTCATCATTGTTGGCGGCTGTTGGTTTGCCTGGCGACACCAGGCCAGCGACGAATACGTCGATTATTTTGCCGTCTCGCTGCGCATTATTGGCGTTCTGGCGCTGATTCTCACTTCCTGCGGGCTGGCCGCAATTAACGCCGATGACATCTGGTATTTCGCCTCTGGCGGCGTGATCGGCAGTCTGCTCAGCACTACGCTACAACCCTTACTGCACAGCAGCGGCGGCACGCTGACGTTGTTGTGCATTTGGGCGGCGGGATTAACGCTTTTCACCGGTTGGTCATGGGTGAGCATTGCGGAAAAACTGGGCGGCTGGTTACTCAATATCCTGACGTTTGCCAGCAACCGTACCCGCCGCGACGATACCTGGGTCGATGACGAAGAATATGAAGATGAAGAAGAGTCTGTCGATGCCGCTGATGGCAAACCCCATGAATCGCGTCGGGCTCGTATTCTGCGCGGTGCGTTAGCGCGCCGTAAGCGTCTGGCAGAGAAATTTACCAACCCGCTTGGTCGTCATACCGATGCGGCGCTGTTCTCCGGCAAACGCATGGATGATGAAGACGAAATTGAATACAGCGCCCGTGGCGTGGTTGCCGATCCTAACGATGTGCTGTTTTCCGGCAATCGCGCGACGCTGCCTGAATATGACGAGCTTGACCCACTGCTTAACGGCCACTCGGTGACCGAGCCTGTGGCTGCAGCAGGTGCAGCTACAACGGCCGCTCAGGCCTGGAGCGCGCCGGTAGATCCGTTGCTGCAAACCTCGCCCGTGACCAACATTGTTATGGAGCAACCGGCGCCAGCCGTAGCCTGGCAATCCGCACCAGGCCCGCAAACCGGTGATGCCGCGATTGCACCAACGCCTGAAGGTTATCCGCATTCAGCCCAGTACGCGCAACCTCCGGTGCAGCAGCCGTATGAGCCATGGCAACAGCCGGTTGTGGAGGAGAGTCCGCAGCCGCAATATTACGCACCGCAGCCGGAATCTGTTTATGCGCAGCCAGTCGCGCCGCAGTCGGAACCTGTTTATCAGCCAGAGCCTGTGCTGCAGCCTGTCTATCAACAGGATCCGACCTCTCAACAGAACGCCACATTCCAGCAGCCTGCTTATCAGCCGGAGCCTGCGCCGCAACCTGTTTATCAGCAGGAATCAATCCCTCAACAGAGCACTACGTTCCAGCAGCCTGTGGTTGAACAACCGCTTGTGGTGGAACCTGAGCCCGTGGTTGAAGAAGTTAAACCGACTCGTCCGCCGCTCTATTACTTTGAAGAAGTCGAAGAGAAACGTGCGCGTGAGCGTGAGCAACTGGCCGCATGGTATCAGCCGATTCCAGAACCTGCTCAGGAGCCTGAGCGTATTAAACCGTCTACGCCATCTATGCCGACGACTGCATCCATACCGCCCGTTGAGTCTGTTGCAGCTGTTGCACCGCTGGCTGCCGGTGTAAAAAGCGCCGCTTTAGGGGCGGGTGCAGCAGCAGCTGCACCTGTCTTTAGCCTTGCGGGCAGCGGTGCGCCGCGTCCGCAGGTGAAAGAGGGGATTGGCCCGCAGTTACCGCGCCCAAATCGTGTGCGCGTGCCTACTCGCCGGGAATTGGCGTCGTATGGCATCAAACTGCCGTCACAGCGTATGGCTGAAGAGAAAGCGCGCGAAGAGCAGCTTGATACAGATGCGTACAATGACGATGAAATGGATGCAATGCAGCAGGACGAGCTGGCACGCCAGTTCGCTCAGTCGCAGCAGCATCGTTATGGCGAAGAGTATCAGGACGATACCCACCAGACTGATGACGAAGATTCAGCCGCAGAAGCGGAACTGGCTCGCCAGTTTGCTTCTTCTCAGCAGCAGCGCTATTCCGGTGAACAGCCTGCCGGAGCGAATCCGTTCTCGCTCGATGACTTTGAATTTTCGCCAATGAAAACGCTGGTAGATGAGGGGCCGCATGAGCCACTGTTTACGCCTGGCGTGATGCCGGAGCCTGCGCCGCAGTACCAGGAACCAGTTGCACCGCAGCAGCATTATCAGCAGCCGGCGCAGCCTGTCGCACCGCAGCAGCATTATCAGCAACCGGCGCAGCCTGTCGCACCGCAGCAGCATTATCAGCAACCGGCGCAGCCTGTCGCACCGCAGCAGCATTATCAGCAGCCAGCGCAGCCTGTCGCACCGCAGCAACATTATCAGCAGCCAGCGCAGCCTGTTACGCCGCCGCCGCAGGATAGTCTGATCCATCCGCTGCTGATGCGTAATGGCGACAGCCGTCCGGTGCACCGTCCAAGCACGCCGCTGCCATCGTTAGATCTGCTTACACCGCCGCCGAGCGAGGTTGAGCCGATAGATACGTTCGCGCTGGAGCAAATGGCACGTCTGGTGGAAGCGCGTCTGGCGGATTTCCGCATTAAAGCCGATGTGGTGAACTACTCTCCAGGCCCAGTGATTACCCGCTTTGAGCTTAATCTGGCTCCTGGGGTTAAAGCGGCGCGTATTTCCAATCTGTCGCGCGATCTGGCGCGTTCATTGTCGACCGCAGCGGTACGTGTGGTCGAGGTTATTCCAGGTAAACCGTATGTCGGACTGGAGTTACCGAATAAAAAACGTCAAACCGTTTATCTGCGTGAAGTGCTGGATAACGCTAAATTCCGTGATAACTCATCTCCGCTGACTGTGGTGCTGGGTAAAGATATTGCGGGCGAACCGGTGGTGGCCGATCTGGCAAAAATGCCGCACCTGCTGGTAGCAGGGACAACCGGATCCGGTAAGTCTGTTGGGGTGAACGCCATGATCCTCAGTATGCTCTACAAGGCACAGCCGGAAGACGTTCGCTTTATCATGATTGACCCGAAAATGCTGGAACTGTCGGTTTATGAAGGCATTCCGCATCTGCTGACCGAAGTCGTGACCGACATGAAAGATGCTGCTAACGCCTTGCGCTGGAGCGTCAATGAAATGGAACGTCGCTACAAGCTGATGTCGGCGCTTGGCGTGCGTAACCTTGCCGGTTATAACGAGAAAATCGCCGAAGCCGCCCGCATGGGGCGTCCGATTCCGGACCCTTACTGGAAGCCGGGTGACAGTATGGATGTTCAGCATCCGGTGCTGGAAAAACTGCCGTATATTGTTGTGCTGGTGGATGAATTCGCCGACCTGATGATGACGGTTGGCAAAAAGGTGGAAGAACTGATTGCTCGTCTGGCGCAAAAAGCGCGTGCGGCGGGGATCCACCTGGTGCTGGCAACCCAGCGACCGTCGGTTGACGTTATCACCGGACTGATTAAAGCGAACATTCCAACGCGTATCGCCTTTACCGTGTCCAGTAAAATTGACTCGCGTACCATCCTTGACCAGGGCGGAGCGGAATCGCTGTTAGGTATGGGTGACATGCTCTATTCCGCACCGAACTCGACGATCCCTGTGCGTGTTCACGGCGCCTTTGTCCGCGATGAAGAAGTTCACGCAGTGGTACAGGACTGGAAAGCGCGCGGTCGTCCACAATACGTCGACGGCATTACTTCTGACAGCGAAAGCGAAGGAGGCGGTGGCGGCTTTGATGGTGGCGAAGAGTTGGATCCGCTGTTCGATCAGGCGGTAAACTTTGTGACCCAGAAACGCAAAGCCTCAATCTCCGGCGTCCAGCGTCAGTTCCGCATTGGCTACAACCGAGCGGCGCGCATCATCGAGCAGATGGAAGCGCAGGGTATTGTCAGCGAACAAGGGCATAATGGTAATCGTGAAGTGCTGGCTCCGCCGCCCTTCGAATGATTGCAAAGTTAAGTAATTCAGTATTTTCTACTTTCCTCATGCTGATTTTTGGCCTGAAATGGATAGCAGAGGGATCTCCCCGTTGGGAGTGACGTATTTTGAGGAATAACGATGAAAAGAATCGCAATCACCTGTGCATTACTGTCGAGCTTTGTGGTGAGCAGTGTCTGGGCTGACGCTGCCAGAGACCTGAAAAGCCGTCTGGATAAAGTCAGTAGCTTCCATGCCAGCTTTACTCAGAAGGTCACGGACGGCAGCGGCGCAGCGGTGCAGGAAGGTCAGGGTGATTTATGGGTTAAACGTCCTAATCTGTTTAACTGGCATATGACCCAGCCTGATGAGAGCATCCTGGTTTCCGATGGGAAAACGCTGTGGTTCTTTAACCCGTTTGTTGAACAGGCGACCGCGACCTGGCTGAAAGACGCCACGGGAAATACGCCGTTCATGCTGATCGCGCGTAACCAGGCCAGTGACTGGCAGCAGTACAACATTAAGCAAAACGGCGATGATTTCGTGCTGACGCCAAAAACCAGCAGCGGTAACCTGAAGCAGTTTACGATCAATGTTGGGCGTGACGGAACGATCCATCAGTTTAGCGCCGTTGAGCAAGACGATCAGCGCAGCAGCTATCAGCTGAAATCTCAGCAGAATGGTGCGATTGAACCTTCCAAATTCACCTTTACCCCGCCGCAAGGTGTAACGGTTGACGATCAACGTAAGTAGAGGCGTGTGAGTGAGCAATCTGTCGCTCGACTTTTCTGATAATACCTTTCAGCCACTGGCCGCGCGTATGCGGCCAGAAAATTTAGCGCAGTATATCGGCCAGCAGCATTTGCTGGCTGCGGGTAAACCCTTGCCGCGCGCTATCGAGGCGGGACACCTGCACTCCATGATTTTATGGGGGCCTCCGGGGACGGGAAAAACTACGCTTGCCGAAGTCATTGCCCGTTACGCCAACGCCGATGTCGAACGCATTTCGGCGGTTACGTCTGGTGTAAAAGAGATTCGTGAAGCGATTGAGCGTGCGCGTCAGAACCGTAACGCTGGTCGGCGTACGATCCTGTTTGTCGACGAAGTTCACCGTTTTAATAAAAGCCAGCAGGATGCGTTTTTACCGCATATTGAAGACGGTACCATCACGTTTATTGGCGCCACCACTGAAAACCCCTCGTTTGAACTGAACTCGGCGCTGCTGTCACGCGCACGCGTTTACTTACTGAAATCGTTAACCACCGACGATATTGAACTGGTGCTGGACCAGGCGATGTCAGATAAAGCGCGGGGTTACGGCGGCCAGGATATCGTACTGCCGCCAGAGACGCGTCGGGCTATTGCCGAACTGGTTAATGGTGACGCGCGCCGGGCGCTGAATACGCTGGAAATGATGGCCGATATGGCCGAAGTTGATGATTCTGGCAAGCGCGTATTGAAACCAGAATTGCTCACTGAAATTGCCGGTGAGCGCAGCGCACGCTTCGATAATAAAGGCGATCGCTTTTACGATCTCATCTCCGCATTACATAAATCGGTTCGCGGCAGTGCACCGGATGCCGCGCTTTATTGGTATGCGCGCATCATTAGTGCAGGCGGTGACCCGCTGTATGTTGCTCGTCGCTGCCTGGCAATTGCCTCTGAAGATGTGGGCAATGCCGATCCTCGCGCCATGCAGGTGGCAATTTCCGCATGGGACTGCTTTACCCGTGTGGGACCAGCGGAAGGCGAACGTGCGATTGCTCAGGCGATTGTTTATCTGGCCTGCGCGCCGAAAAGTAATGCAGTTTACACCGCCTTCAAAGCTGCGCTGGCTGATGCACGTGAACGTCCGGATTACGACGTGCCGGTTCACCTGCGCAATGCGCCGACGAAGCTGATGAAGGAGATGGGCTACGGTCAGGAGTATCGTTACGCCCATGATGAACCAAATGCCTATGCCGCCGGAGAAGAGTACTTCCCGCAGGAAATGGCACAAACGCGCTATTATCACCCCACAAACAGAGGTCTTGAAGGCAAGATTGGCGAAAAGCTCGCCTGGCTCGCCGGACAGGATCAAAATAGCCCTATAAAACGCTACCGTTAGTGTTATCGTTGCGGTAATGTTGTCTCTGTATCCCTGTGACCGCAGGCTGTGGTCACTTTCTCCTATTTTAATTCGATAAGCACAGGATAAGCATGCTCGATCCCAATCTGCTGCGTAATGAGCCAGACGCAGTCGCAGAAAAACTGGCAAGCCGGGGCTTTAAGCTGGATGTAGATAAGCTGCGCGCTCTTGAAGAGCGTCGTAAAGTTCTGCAGGTACAAACTGAAAACCTGCAGGCAGAGCGTAACTCTCGATCGAAATCCATCGGCCAGGCAAAAGCGCGCGGGGAAGATATCGAGTCTTTACGTCTGGAAGTGAACAAACTGGGCGAAGAGCTGGATGCCGCGAAAGCTGAACTTGATACCTTACAGGCTGAGATCCGCGATATTGCGCTGACCATTCCTAACCTGCCAGCGGACGAAGTTCCGGTGGGTAAAGATGAAAATGACAACGTCGAAGTCAGCCGCTGGGGTACACCACGTGAGTTTGATTTCGAAGTGCGCGATCACGTTACTCTGGGTGAAATGCACACGGGTCTTGATTTCGCCGCGGCGGTTAAGCTGACTGGCTCTCGTTTCGTTGTTATGAAAGGCCAGATCGCGCGCATGCACCGTGCGCTGTCTCAGTTCATGCTGGATCTGCATACCGAACAGCATGGTTACAGCGAAAACTACGTTCCGTATCTGGTTAACCATGACACGCTGTACGGAACAGGCCAACTGCCGAAATTTGCTGGCGATCTGTTCCACACCCGTCCGCTGGATGAAGAAGCTGACAGCAGCAACTATGCGCTGATCCCAACGGCAGAAGTGCCGCTGACCAACCTGGTACGTGACGAAATCATTGACGAAGATGTGCTGCCGATCAAAATGACTGCGCATACGCCGTGCTTCCGTTCTGAAGCAGGTTCTTACGGTCGTGATACCCGTGGTCTGATCCGTATGCACCAGTTCGATAAAGTTGAGATGGTGCAGATCGTTCGCCCGGAAGATTCGATGGATGCGCTGGAAGAGATGACCGGTCATGCTGAGAAGGTCCTGCAACTGTTGGGTCTGCCGTATCGCAAGATCATCCTGTGCACAGGCGACATGGGCTTCGGCGCATGCAAAACCTACGATCTGGAAGTGTGGATCCCGGCGCAGAACACCTATCGCGAAATCTCATCTTGCTCCAACGTGTGGGATTTCCAGGCTCGTCGTATGCAGGCGCGTTGCCGCAGTAAATCCGATAAAAAGACCCGTTTAGTACATACGCTGAACGGTTCTGGTCTGGCGGTAGGACGTACGCTGGTTGCGGTAATGGAAAACTATCAGCAGGCTGATGGTCGCATTCAGGTTCCGGAAGTGTTGCGTCCGTACATGAATGGCCTGGAATTCATCGGCTAAGCTACCTTTCCCTGCTAAAAAAGCGCCTTCGGGCGCTTTTTTTATGCCCGTTTGACGTCGGACAATAACGACTACCTCCATAGGAGTAATACTGCCTTCAAATGAAAGTCAGTATTTATCTCTGTCTTTTCGCAAATTCAGTATCTACCAGTCTGTATATCGATAGTAACGTTATATAAAAATCTATACAACGAATATTTGCCTTTTGTTTATTGTGAGCAGCAGAGTGAGCCACTATGAAAACTAAGATCCCCGATGCCATGCTGGCAGCTGAGGTTAGTCGCCGAGGTTTGGTGAAAACGACGGCGATAGGCGGACTGGCGGTGGCCAGTAGCGCGTTTACCCTGCCATTTACCCGTATTGCAAATGCTGCAGAAGCCCTTAATCCAACACAGGCCAGTGAGAAAGTCATCTGGAGCGCGTGTACGGTGAACTGTGGTAGCCGCTGTCCTCTGCGTATGCACGTGGTAGATGGTGAAATAAAGTATGTTGAAACCGACAACACCGGTGATGACAACTACGACGGTTTGCATCAGGTACGCGCCTGTCTGCGAGGTCGCTCCATGCGTCGTCGCGTCTATAATCCCGATCGTCTGAAATACCCGATGAAACGCGTCGGCAAGCGTGGCGAAGGTAAATTTGAGCGTATCAGCTGGGATGAAGCCTACGACATCATTGCCAGCAATATGCAGCGTCTTATCAAAGACTACGGCAACGAGTCTATCTACCTGAACTACGGCACAGGTACGCTGGGCGGCACCCTGACACGCTCCTGGCCACCGGGCAAAACGCTGGTAGCACGATTGATGAACTGCTGTGGTGGCTACCTGAATCACTACGGTGACTACTCTTCAGCGCAAATCGCCGCCGGGTTGAACTACACCTACGGCGGCTGGGCAGACGGTAACAGCCCGTCAGACATTGAAAACAGCAAGCTGGTGGTTCTGTTCGGGAATAACCCAGGTGAAACCCGTATGAGCGGGGGTGGGGTAACCTATTACCTTGAACAGGCGCGACAGAAATCCAATGCCCGCATGATCATTATCGATCCTCGCTACACGGATACTGGCGCGGGTCGTGAAGATGAGTGGATCCCCATCCGTCCGGGTACGGATGCCGCGCTGGTAAATGGGCTGGCCTATGTTCTGATCACCGAAAACATGGTTGATCAACCGTTCCTTGACAAATATTGCGTAGGTTACGACGAGAAAACCTTACCGGCCGATGCACCGAAAAACGGTCACTATAAGGCGTATATTCTTGGGCAGGGCAAAGACGGTATTGCCAAGACCCCGGAATGGGCTGCGCAAATTACCGGTATTCCTGCTGAACGAATCGTCAAACTGGCACGTGAAATCGGTAGCGCTAAACCGGCATACATCAGCCAGGGGTGGGGACCGCAGCGTCATGCTAATGGTGAAATAGCGACCCGCGCTATTTCTATGCTGGCTATTCTGACCGGTAACGTTGGGATTAACGGCGGCAACAGCGGGGCGCGTGAGGGCTCATACAGTTTGCCGTTTGAACGTATGCCTACGCTGGAGAACCCTGTAGAAACCAGTATCTCGATGTTTATGTGGACGGACGCCATTGAGCGAGGTCCGGAGATGACGGCGCTGCGTGACGGTGTTCGTGGTAAAGATAAACTCGATGTTCCGATTAAGATGATCTGGAACTATGCGGGTAACTGCCTGATTAACCAGCACTCCGACATCAACCGCACACACGAAATCCTACAGGATGATAAGAAGTGCGAGATGATCGTTGTCATCGACTGCCATATGACCTCCTCGGCGAAATACGCGGATATTTTGCTGCCGGACTGTACTGCTTCGGAGCAGATGGACTTCGCACTGGATGCCTCCTGCGGGAATATGTCGTATGTGATTTTCACCGATCAGGCGATCAAACCACGCTTCGAATGCAAGACTATCTACCAGATGACCAGCGAGCTTGCGAAACGCCTTGGCGTTGAGCAGCAGTTTACAGAAGGTCGCACTCAGGAAGAGTGGATGCGTCATCTGTACGAGCAGTCGCGCAAAGCGATTCCTGATCTGCCAACGTTTGAAGAATTCCGCAAGCAGGGGATCTTTAAACAGCGCGACCCACAAGGGCATCACGTGGCGTACAAGGCGTTCCGTGAGGATCCTGACGCCAATCCGCTGACTACTCCGTCAGGTAAGATCGAAATTTATTCGCAGCAACTTGCCGAGATCGCGGCGACCTGGGAACTGCCGGAAGGTGATGTGATTGATCCACTGCCGATTTATACCCCAGGATTTGAAAGCCTGAACGATCCTCTGGTGGAGAAATTCCCTCTGCAACTGACCGGTTTCCATTACAAGTCTCGTGTCCACTCGACCTATGGCAACGTGGATGTTCTGAAAGCATCCTGCCGTCAGGAAATGTGGATCAACCCGATGGATGCGCAGAGACGCGGCATTAACAACGGCGACAAGGTGCGCATCTTTAACGATCGTGGTGAAGTGCACATCGAGGCGAAAGTAACGCCGCGTATGATGCCTGGCGTGGTGGCACTAGGCGAAGGAGCGTGGTATGACCCGGACGCAAAACGCGTGGACCAGGGCGGTTGTATTAACGTCCTGACGACCCAGCGTCCGTCTCCTCTCGCGAAGGGGAACCCATCACACACGAACCTTGTTCAGGTTGAAAAGGTGTAAGGAGTAACCGATGACAACCCAGTATGGATTTTTTATTGATTCCAGCCGTTGCACCGGTTGCAAAACCTGCGAACTGGCCTGCAAAGATTTTAAAAATTTAACCCCGGAGGTCAGCTTCCGCCGCATTTATGAATACGCGGGCGGTGACTGGCAGGAGGATAACGGCGTCTGGCATCAGAACGTCTTTGCCTATTACCTCTCCATTGCGTGTAACCACTGCGAAGACCCTGCCTGTACCAAGGTGTGTCCGAGCGGCGCGATGCACAAACGTGAAGATGGCTTTGTCGTTGTCGATGAGGACGTGTGCATTGGCTGTCGGTATTGCCACATGGCCTGTCCTTACGGCGCGCCGCAGTACAATGCTGAAAAAGGGCATATGACTAAATGCGATGGCTGCCATGAGCGCGTCGCTGAAGGTAAAAAACCTATCTGCGTCGAATCCTGCCCACTGCGTGCGCTGGATTTTGGTCCGATTGAAGAGCTCCGCAAAAAGCATGGCACCCTGGCTGCGGTTGCGCCACTGCCGGGTGCGCACTTTACCAAACCGAGTATTGTCATCAAACCTAACGCCAATAGCCGCCCGACCGGGGATACCACAGGTTATCTGGCCAATCCGAAGGAGGTGTAAGATGGGAAGTGGATGGCATGAATGGCCGCTGATGATCTTCACGGTTTTCGGACAGTGTGTGGTTGGTGGCTTTATCGTTCTTGCGCTGGCGTTGATGAAAGGTGACTTGCGTCCAGAATCGCAGCAGCGCGTGATTGCCTGCATGTTTGGACTGTGGGTATTAATGGGCATTGGCTTCATTGCTTCTATGCTCCACCTGGGCTCGCCGATGCGCGCCTTTAACTCGCTCAATCGCGTTGGGTCTTCGGCGTTGAGTAACGAAATTGCCAGCGGTTCAATCTTCTTTGCCGTTGGTGGTATCGGCTGGCTGCTGGCCACGTTGAAAAAAATGTCGCCCGCATTACGCAATCTGTGGTTAGTTGTCACCATGGTGCTGGGTGTGGTTTTTGTCTGGATGATGGTACGCGTTTATAACACCATTGATACTGTGCCGACCTGGTACAGCGTCTGGACTCCGCTGGGCTTCTTCCTGACGATGTTTATGGGCGGTCCGCTGCTGGGGTATCTGTTACTGAGAATTGCTGGCGTGGATGGTTGGGCTATGCGCCTGCTGCCGGCAATTTCAGTGCTTGCTCTGGTCGTAAGCGCCATCATGTCTGTCATGCAGGGGGCTGAACTGGCGACGATCCACAGTTCGATTCAACAGGCTTCTGCGCTGGTTCCGGATTACGGCTCGCTGATGGCGTGGCGGATTGTGGCGCTGGCATTAGCGTTGTGCTGCTGGATTGTACCGCAAGTGAAGGGTTACCAGCCTGCCGTTCCGCTGCTTTCCGTGGCGTTTATTTTGCTGTTAGTCGGCGAGCTGATTGGTCGTGGCGTGTTCTACGGGCTGCATATGACAGTCGGTATGGCGGTGGCGAGTTAATCCAAACTATGCCGGATGGCAGCTTGCGTCTTATCAGGCCTACAGATCCGTAGGCCTTAAAGCTGCGCGTCATCAGGCAATATGTCAGGCCAGGGTTTTCGCCCTGGTTTTACTTCTGCTTAGTTAACGTGTCGTAGCTGGTCATCAGATTGCGGTAGTCCGGAATGTGATTCGAGAACAGCGTTGCCAGACCTTCGATATCGTTGCGCCAGTCGCGGTGCAGCTCGCACGCTACTCCGAACCATGTCATCAACTGAGCGCCTGCTTGAGACATCCGATCCCAAGCTGAATGACGGGTAATTTCATTAAATGTGCCTGAAGCATCGGTTACCACAAAGACGTCAAAGCCTTCTTCAATAGCTGAGAGCGCAGGGAAGGCGACGCAAACTTCCGTCACGACACCGGCGATAATCAGCTGCTTTTTGCCGGTCGCTTTCACTGCCTTCACGAAATCTTCGTTATCCCATGCGTTAATGTTTCCTGGGCGAGCAATATAGGGCGCATCGGGAAATTGCGCTTTCAGTTCCGGTACCAGCGGCCCGTTTGGTCCTGTCTCAAAACTGGTTGTCAGAATGGTTGGGAGGTTGAAGTATTTTGCTAAGTCACCCAGGGCTAGCACGTTGTTTTTAAATTTATCGGGATCGATATCCCGAACCAGAGAGAGCAGGCCAGCCTGATGGTCGACCAGCAGTACTGCCGCATTATCTTTATCAAGTCTTACGTAAGGTTTAGTCATGATATTTCTCCTGTTCAGCATCAGTGGGGGAAATTTGATGAGTTTAAGTCTACGAAAAGAACGATGTCTGGAGTAGATGCCTAAATAAGAACTCACTGTTCTATTTTGAAGACAATGCAGCTCAGCATCCCGCATTGAGTTTAGTAAGAAATAAAAGTAAGGGTAATCCATGAAATTTTTCGACTGAACGTAACGCGAGATTTTTGTTTTAGATCAATAAAAACAAGCAGATGTGATTTTGTGTTTTTTATCTATTCACATTAAGAATCAGTAATGCAAATCGATCGACCAGAAAGCGCCTCAGCCCTTTGATTACGCCGATTGACAATGTTTTTAGCAGTGGCATGATGCGCATGAAATTTGAACTTCCTCACGGTTTTTATTCATGTCCACCTATACCCGTCCCGTCATGCTATTGCTGTGCGGGCTACTTCTGTTGACCCTGGCGATCGCCGTGTTAAACACGCTCGTCCCGCTTTGGCTCGCCCATGAAAATCTGCCCACCTGGCAGGTAGGCGTGGTGAGCTCGTCTTACTTTACCGGTAATCTGGTAGGGACGTTGTTGACAGGGTATTTAATAAAACATCTGGGTTTTAACCGCAGCTATTACATCGCCTCGCTTATTTTTGCCGCGGGCTGTGTCGGGCTGGGGATTATGGTGGGATTCTGGAGCTGGATGACCTGGCGTTTTATCGCCGGTGTTGGCTGCGCCATGATTTGGGTGGTGGTGGAAAGCGCGCTGATGTGCAGCGGGACTTCGCGTAATCGCGGACGTTTGCTTGCCGCCTATATGATGATCTATTACGTGGGGACGTTTTTAGGCCAACTGCTGGTGAGTAAAGTATCCACGGAATTGATGAATGTCCTGCCGTGGGTGACGGGTACTATCCTGGCGGGTGTTTTGCCACTGCTGTTTACGCGCATTGCCAATCAGCAGGGTGATGGGCAGCAGTCTACGCCTATTGTCTCCATGCTGAAACTCCGCCAGGCGCGTCTGGGCGTGAATGGCTGTATTATTTCCGGGATTGTGCTGGGGTCTTTGTATGGCCTGATGCCGCTGTATCTCAATCATCAGGGGGTGAGTAACGCCAGCATTGGTTTCTGGATGGCGGTCCTGGTAAGTGCAGGTATTCTGGGGCAATGGCCGATTGGCCGTCTGGCGGACAAGCTGGGACGTCTGTTGGTTTTACGCGTCCAGGTCTTCGTGGTGATCGTCGGGAGTATCGCCATGCTGAATCAGGCGGCGATGGCGCCCGCGTTGTTTATGTTGGGTGCGGCAGGCTTTACCCTCTACCCGGTCGCGATGGCCTGGGCCTGTGAAAAGGTGGAACATCATCAGCTGGTCGCCATGAATCAGGCATTGTTATTGAGCTATACCGTGGGCAGTCTGCTGGGTCCTTCATTTACTGCGATGCTGATGCAGAATTATTCAGATAGCTTGCTGTTTATCATGATCGCCAGCGTATCGTTTATTTATTTACTGATGCTGTTGCGTAAAACGGGCCATACACCCAATTCTATTGCGCACATTTGACCTGATTTAACAGAATATGAACAGGTTCCCATACATACTGTTTATGTATGCTTTATGGGAACCTGCATTATTTAATCACACACTTCTTTCCTAAAAATAAAGTGTGCAGAAGGTTATAGTTTTACATCCTGCCGTTTCCGCTCGCTCATTTTACCGCGCATAATCCCACGCCTCATTTATTGATAATCATAAAGCTTCCACGAAGGATTGCGTATGGCTGGTGTGCAGGAAAAACAATTGCGATGGTACAACATTGCATTGATGTCTTTTATTACCGTTTGGGGTTTTGGCAACGTCGTTAACAACTATGCCAATCAGGGATTGGTTGTTGTCTCCTCTTGGATATTTATTTTCGCGCTCTATTTTATTCCTTATGCGTTGATCGTCGGTCAGCTTGGCTCGACTTTTAAAGAGGGCAAAGGCGGCGTCAGTACCTGGATTAAACATACCATGGGGCCAGGGCTGGCCTATCTTGCTGCATGGACCTATTGGGTTGTGCATATTCCTTATCTGGCGCAAAAACCGCAGGCTATTCTGATTGCGCTGGGATGGGCGCTGAAAGGCGATGGTTCGTTGATTAAAGAGTACACCGTCGTGGCGTTGCAGGGGCTGACGCTGGCGCTGTTTGTCTTTTTCATGTGGGTTGCGTCCCGTGGCATGAAGTCGCTGAAAATTGTTGGGTCAGTTGCAGGCATCGCGATGTTTGTGATGTCCATTTTGTATGTCGTGATGGCGGTAACTGCGCCTGCAATTACGGATGTGCAGATAGCGACAACTAATATCACCTGGGAATCGTTTATCCCGCACATTGATTTTACCTACATTACCACGATCTCCATGCTGGTCTTTGCCGTGGGCGGCGCGGAGAAAATTTCGCCATACGTTAATCAGACACGTAATCCGGGCAAAGAATTTCCGAAAGGGATGCTCGTTCTGGCTGTTATGGTGGCGGTATGTGCGATTCTCGGATCGCTGGCTATGGGAATGATGTTTGACTCCCGGCATATTCCAGATGATCTGATGACGAATGGTCAATATTACGCCTTCCAGAAACTGGGTGAGTATTATGGTATGGGTAATTCGCTGATGGTTATTTACGCGATTGCCAATACGCTGGGACAGATTGCGGCATTGGTATTTTCTATTGATGCACCGCTTAAAGTTCTGCTGGGTGATGCTGATCGTAAATATATTCCCGAGAGCCTGTGTAAAACCAACGCTTCCGGTACGCCGGTAAATGGTTATATTCTGACGCTGGTGCTGGTGGCGATTCTGATTATGTTGCCAACACTGGGAATTGGCGACATGAACAATCTGTATAAATGGCTATTGAATCTTAACTCTGTCGTGATGCCATTGCGTTATTTATGGGTGTTTGTGGCATTCATTGCCGTTATTCGTCTGGCGCAAAAATATAAATCAGAATATGTCTTTATTCGCAACCGATCGCTTGCGATGACCGTGGGGATCTGGTGCTTTGCCTTTACCGCATTTGCCTGTCTGACCGGGATTTTCCCGAAAATGGAAGCCTTCACCCCTGAGTGGACATTCCAGCTCACGCTGAATATTGTGACGCCATTTGTGCTGGTTGGACTGGGATTGATTTTCCCGTTACTGGCGAGAAGAGGGCGTTAAGGCAGAGTCAGGTGGGTAACGTATCTGTTACCCACCATAAAACTCAATACATCACTTTATGTCCATATTGCTCGAGAATACCCTTCACGCGCTCCATGGTCTCTTTCTTCGGCGGCTTAACGCCGTCGAGTTTGTACTCTTCGCCCATTGCCACCCATTTGTGTTTGCCCAGCTCGTGGTAAGGCAGCAGCTCGATTTTTTCAACGTTGCCCATATCGCGGGTAAATTCGCCAAGGCGGTGTGCGGAGTCGTCATCGTCAGACCAGCCAGGTACGACAACATAGCGGATCCACACTTTGATGTCTTTGTTGGACAGGTAACGCGCGAACTCGAGTGTACGATGGTTAGATACACCCACCAGATTCTGATGGATTTCATCGTTCATTTGTTTGAGATCGAGCATGACCAGGTCGGTGACTTCCAGCAGCTCATCGATCACCGGATCGTAGCGGCGAACAAAACCGTTAGTATCCAGACAAGTATGAATACCTTCTTTTTTACAGGCCCGGAACCAGTCACGTACGAATTCAGCTTGCAAGATAGCTTCGCCGCCAGACGCTGTCACGCCGCCGCCGGAGGCGTTCATAAAGTGGCGGTAGGTCACCACCTCTTTCATTAATTCGTCAACGGTAACTTCTTTACCGCCGTGCGTATCCCACGTGTCGCGGTTATGGCAATACAGGCAGCGCATCAGGCAGCCCTGAAAGAAGGTAATAAAACGGATGCCCGGGCCATCAACAGTGCCACAGGATTCAAAGGAGTGAATGCGACCAATAACTGCCTTTTCAGGTGCAGTGATTGCTGTATTTTCTGTATCTTTACAATGGGTTAAGTTGCTCATATCGCTTTAAGTAACTCTAGTTAACTCTGGTTTATGGACACATTATGGACATTCTGGACACCGGATTCAGGGTGATTGCGTCCTGTAAAAAATCAGGGGCAAAGTGCGCATAGACCATTGTTTGCTGGATGGTCGAATGCCCAAGTATGCGTTGCAATGTGATTATGTTACCTCCATTCATTATAAAATGTGTGGCAAATGTGTGCCTCATTACATGAACGGCCTGCCCATCAGGTAGATCCGGTTTTACTTCCTTCAGGATTCGACGGACTGTGCTGTACTTGGCTTTGAACAAAAGCCCGGATTTCTTTCCCTTGATACGTAATGCCAGCTCTGCAGAGATGGGAACAGTTCGCCGTTTGCCGTTCTTGGTTTTCATGAACGTCACCATGTTTTGGATAATATGCTCAGCCTTCAAACGGGATACCTCTCCCCATCGTCCACCAGTAGCCAGACAGACCAGAGCAATATTCAGCTCATCTCCATCGAGTCTGGCCAGCAGCTCCTGAATTTCATCATCAGTCAGAAATGCCATTTCTGCTTCAGCTTCTTTAAGGCGCTTCACTTCACGCATGGGGTTATGGCCATGATATTCACCGGCATCAATCAGTTTGGTGAATAAACCGCTTAATATCGCCACATGTCGATTCACACTAGCCGGCTTTAAACCTTCACCCATAAGTATGACGCGGTAGTCGATAATTGCCTTTTTCGTTAGCTGGTCCGCACGATATACACCCATTTCTGCAAAACGGTGGAGAATTGTGGTTAACCTGCCGCGCTCAATATCGCCTCGCTCATGCAGTTTTCCGTGATAGATCCACCATAAGTCCAGCAGTTCGGTCAGCTTTCTCCGGTCTGCAGGTTTTTCCAGCCAATCTTTATTGTGAAAATTAACCAGGATATGACGCTCAAAGAGTTGGGCTTCACCCTTGGTGTTAAACTTCCGCCGAATACGTTTTCCGTCTGCACCCTGCGGCCTTACGTCCACTTCATATCGACCATCATCAAGCTTTTTAACAGACATAAAGCCCTCCGATGATGCGTGTTTCTACGTCTTGTTTCTGTTCATGACAAAAGGTAACCGTACATTTACTGCATAGATAAGCGGCGTGAATGCTTAGCCAATCTTTTTGCCTGAGTGCTGCAAGGTTGTTTCGTCTTGCCCAGAGTGTGCGAGAACCGGTGCGATTTGTCCGGATGCGGGATCTGTTTCATCGAACATGAACCAGTCGCGGTATTTTCTGAACCTTGCATGTTTGAAGATTTTTGCTCCAGCCTCGAAAGACATTTTCATCCTTCCCGCTTCATAGTTAGACAAGCTGCTATAAGGAATATCAACTAGTTGCGCCATTTCCTTTCGATTTAACCGTTCTGATTCTCGTATCAGGGTGAGTTTTTCGCTCTGTTCGTATGTTGACATAAGTATTCGTATCCGATAATTTAAACCCAATGCGAACCCAAACTAACTTCAGGTGACTTAATTTCACTTCAATTAGCTAGGGCAATCAGTA
This sequence comes from Citrobacter sp. S39, assembly GCF_009495675.1. NCBI lineage: Bacteria > Pseudomonadati > Pseudomonadota > Gammaproteobacteria > Enterobacterales > Enterobacteriaceae > Citrobacter > Citrobacter sp. S39. The sequence continues at coordinate 4,089,044 of NZ_CP045555.1, read as the reverse complement.
CGGAGAATATCAAAATGACCACTAAATCAGAATCGGCAGAACATCTTTCATCGTCGATTTTCAGTACAAAACACCGCAGTTCTTCACAGAAAGCTGAAGACGAAAAACCGATGAATTTATCGAACCTCGCCGCCCTGGTATCAAAGGAGGTGTTTGCAGCCTCTATTGGCAAAACACCGAAGGCAGTTGTTGAGATGGCCAAGCAGGGGAAGCTGCCGGCGTTCTACATGTCAGATCCGCAGAAGCCGAACGGCAATGCTGAGTTATGGATAAATATTGAGGAATGGAACAAATACGCTGCTCATCTTGTAGAGCAGGCTCCGGCAGAGTGGCATAACTGGAAAAACCGTATCAGCCATAGCAAATCAACGCATAAATAAAATCATCGTTGGATAACATCATGAAAACAAAATATGCCACGCTTATTCGTAATTTGTTGCAGAGCTATCAGGCTCAGGTGACGGTAATCGAAAAAGAAAATTATTCTGTCCACAGTGACGGTATTCAGTTAATGGAATTAAACCTTCAGTTGGCTAAATGTCTGGAGGGGATTTCAGCAACGGCACGATTCAATAACGATACGGTTGATTTCGAAGAATTGCATAAAATTACCCTGATGGCGTTTAAAGGTGATATTCCGACTGAACATAATATTCCGGCGCTTTCTTCATTGGCCTCCGGTGAAATACGTAAAAGCAATTCTAACCTTAAGCCACTTACTGCTGTTCAACGTTAAGGGAATACTATGAAACATGTAATGATTGACCTTGAAACAATGGATAATAAACCAACCGCAGCCATAACAGCTCTTGCTGCTGTTTTCTTTAACCCTGAAACGGGTGAAATGGGTGAGCGTTTTTATCGTCGTATCAGTCTTCTTAACAGCGTGGACTATGGCTGTACTATGGGGGCTGATACTGTCCTGTGGTGGATGCGCCAGTCAACGGAGGCGCGTAGTGAATTTCTATGTGATGATTGTCAGGATATGGATTTTGCCCTGCAGGATTTTTCTGCATTCATCCAGGAAAATGGCGACCCTCACTATGTGCAGGTATGGGGTAAAGGCCCGTCTTTTGATAACGTTATTATTCGGCATGCCGCAGAACGATGTGGCTTCACGCATCCTTTCTGGAATTACTGGAATGATCGTGATGTCAGAACGATGGAACAACTGGCAAAAGACCTTGGTCTGAATTTGAAAAATATTATTCCCTTCGATGGCATACCACATCATGCACTTTACGATGCTATTCATCAGGCAAAAACGGTTTCCTACGTTTGGATGTATCTTATTAATATTGCCAGTGTGAAATAACTATGCTCACAGTGACCTCTCATGCAAGTGAATGTGTCATAAATAAAGCATTCACTCTGCTAAGCGAATATTACAGTGGCAAAAAGAATTATCAGCTTGTTAAACCACATTTTTATATAAAGATGAATGTATCTCTGCGCTGGCGCTTGCTCAGTAAAGATGATGGTAAAAGTTGGGAATTAATGACCCATGAACGTTATAACAAGCAATTCAGAATATAACTTTTTGCCTTGATGGCTGCTTTAATTACTGGGATTTCTATGAACGTCACCATTCAACAGGAAGTTGTCAGACGGTTAATTAATGACTTCTCCTTTAAAGAACGTGAACAGTATTTACAGCAGGGCGTTTGCCCTGCATGTCACAAGAAAGAACTGTTTACCAGTATCGAAAAGCCATGGATGTTGAAGTGTGGCCGCGAGAATAAATGCGGTAAAGAAATACTGGTCAAAGAGTTGTACCGGGACATTTTTGAGGACTGGTCAAAGCGTTATCAGCCCACACCCGAAACACCAAATGCCACTGCAGAAGCCTATCTCCGCGAAGCCAGGGGACTGGATACCGCGAAACTGGCTGGTTGCTATACCCAGGGTACTTTCCTCAAGAATGGTCTCGGCAGCGCCACGGTGAAGTTTAAGCTGGCGAACGGCAGCGGCTGGGAGCGCATCATTGATCAACCAGACCGTTTTAACCAGAAAGCCAATTTTATTGGTAATTATGCTGGCTACTGGTGGGAATATCCCGGTCTGGATTTGTCCGCGCAGAAAGAGATTTGGATCACCGAGGGTATTTTTAATGCCATTGCGCTTAATGAAGCGGGAAAGGCCGCAGTGGCCACCCTCAGCAGCGTTAATTATCCAAAGGCGCTGCTCGATATGCTGACTGAAATCCTCGGCGATAAGCCCCGTCCACGGCTGGTATGGGCATTTGATGATGATAAAGCCGGTCGCAGCCATATCATAAAATTTGCACGTCGCGCCCGGGATGCTGGCTGGGAAGTCTCTGCAGCGTTGCCCTCGGAAAATGGGTCGTCCCTTGACTGGAATGACCTGCACCTACGTGAACGGCTTGAACCACACAATATTACCCAGTATCGCCATTACGGACGTCTACTGCTGGCAGAAAGCCCGGCAGCGAAGGCGCTGGAGATGTACAACCATAACAGCTGGCGCAGCTTCTATTTTACCTTTGGTTTTCGCACTTACTGGTTTGAACTGGACTTTGAAAAATACTCCAGGGCATACGACCGCATACAGGAGCTGGAGGGGATATTTGACGATGAACTTGCCAAAGAGAAAGCCATTAAGGAATCGGGAAGCCTTGAAGAAATCGCCAATTGCGTGATGCAACCGCTGTATTACCAGGTATCAAAACCCACCGATGAGGCGTGGTATTACCTGCGTGTTATGGCTCCCAATATGCCGACGGTAAAAAGCACGTTTACCGCCAGTCAGTTGACCAGTTCTGCAGAGTTTAAAAAACGTCTGTTGCATATGGCCAAAGGTGCACTCTTTACCGGCACTACTAAGCAGCTGGATATCATTTTTCGTTCTCTGCAGAACATCAAAGAGGTAAACACCATGAACTGGCTCGGGTTCAATAAAGACCATAATGCCTGGATATTTAATGATGTTGCCATCAGTAAAGGACGTGTTTTCACGCTGAATGAGGAGGACTATTTTGATATTGAAAAGCTATCCATCAAAAGCCTGAGCCTGACACCCTCGTTAAACCTGAATGTGGATCTGCGCGATTTTGAAACGAACTGGGTTAATGACATCTGGACGGCATTCGGAACCAAAGGCTATATCGCGCTGGCATTCTGGCTGGGGTCTTTTTTTGCTGAGCAGCTGCGCCAGCGTAATAAATCCTATCCATTCCTTGAGATAGTGGGCGAACCGGGAACCGGTAAATCCACTCTGATAGAATTTCTGTGGAAGCTCTGCGGCCGTGAAGATTACGAAGGGTTCGACCCATCGAAATCAACGGCTGCCGCGCGTGGCCGTAACTTCTCTCAGGTATCAAATCTGCCTGTTGTTCTGATTGAAGGTGATCGCCAGTCGGTTGAAGGGAAGTCCAAAAACCTCCGGGCGTTTGATTATGACGAACTGAAATCTCTCTATAACGGACGAGCATCCCGCGCCCTCGGTATCAAGACCAACAATAACGAGACATACGAACCACCGTTCAAAGGTGCAATAGTCATCGCGCAGAACGCCGATGTTGATGGCTCAGAGGCGCTGCTATCCCGTCTGATTCATATTGCAACTGACCGTTCTGGCCAGACGCCTGAGACAACAGCTGCTGCTGTACGTCTTGAGCAGATGCCGGTTCAGGCAGTATCAGGGTTTTTGATAAAAGCGACATCGATGGCTGATGAACTGCTGGCAGAGTACGACAAGCATCTTGCTATAGCTCAGCAGCAATTTAAGACGCAGGGCATCATTAAATCTAACCGTATCAGTCTCAACCACGCGCAAATTCAGGCGATGCTGGCCGTTTTGCCACTGGTTGTGCCGGTACCTGCAGATCGCATTCAGCAGACCTGGAAATATGCAGTAACGCTGGCAGAAGAACGTCAGAGAGCGCTCAATAAGGATCACCCACTGGTGCAGGAATTCTGGGAAATGTTTGATTACCTGGACGGTCAGGAATCAGCAGGAATGAACCACTCTGCCATATCTGAACCGAACGAGATTGCTGTCAACTTTAACCATTTTGAAGAAGTGGCAGCGCATTACCGGCAGCGCCTCAACTTTACGATGGTTGATATCAAAAAGCTGCTTAAGAACGGGAGTAAACGCAAATATCTGCGTACCTGCTCTGTGCGTAGTGATGTCAGCAAACAATTCAATCAGGGAAAAGACACCGCATATCGTCGTTCTGAAACGTATTACTGTTGGGTATTTAGTCGGGAAAAATAAGGGGAATATTATGAATATTTTTTGCAAACTTTATGAGGTTGGTAGTTTTCAGGTGCTTGTTGAGAAAGTCATTGATGATGAAGATAAACCGGCTATTTTATTTCGCTGGAATCCAGAAGACGGGGTAATTAAAGTTGTTGATTATAGCCTCAGCTTCGATTCTCTCTCTGCCAGAGATGTCGTTTTTCGTAATATGAATTTAACATTTATCCGGTTAATGATGGAAAAAAATCAACACTATTTTGACTTACTTAATGGAAGAAAAACAACACTAAACGATATTAGCGTTGGCTGGATTGGGGTTGATCCGGCGCAGGCTAACGGGGAGGGAAAATAAATGACAAATATCAAAGTGTATAAAATTGATTATGATTTGAAAGCTAGTGTCACCATTGAGATAGACCACGATATCGTTAGTGAGGCTGATTTCCATGAAATAAATAACTTCTGGATGAATGCAGACTGGCGCGTTGAGCAGAACGGTGGGGTTATTAACGCTGTTTTGAAAATGCTGGCGCGAGAAATTATGTACATCCAGTTCCCGGATGGTTATACCATTGATGGTTTGATTAAACAGTTTGACTGGGATTCTGGTAATGGGCAGGAAGGATGGCCACCGATGGATGGAAGTCACGGTATTAAAATTATTGATACCGAAGATTTAGAATTAGAAAATGATGATATGTCTATTGAGATATTATAAAAAAGGCACCGAATAGCGGTGCCTGATATTGTGGTTTTATAACATTGCAGGCCTGTCCAGCCCTTTCAGCCTTCCCATCAGCTCGACCTTTTTCTTTGGGTCGAGCGAGCCAATTAGCCCCACCAGTAAGTCATCTAATGATTTTCTGCTGGGGCTGAGAGTATGTTTAAACGATACCTGCAGAACATATGTATGGCCGCAATTCACGTCACTGCAGGCACAATACGCTTCAGTGAGTTGAGGGTGAATGGGATTGGTTGATTTAATCACCGCTCTGGCCCCGCATTCTGGACATTTAATCCGCATTTTATGCTCCTTGCTATCACCAGATTTAATATTCATTTGCGCTTAAAATTTACCCCATTATGCGTCAATTGGTTCCGATTGTGTAAAGATAATGCGCAAATTTGCAGGGATGTCACTATCATTATTCACGGCGTCCCGGATAAGTTTTTGTATCGGGGTAACCTCATCCCGCTGGTAAGCGTCCCGTGTTTTTGTGATATCCGGGAATGAGCTGTTGTTGTTCGGCATCATCCCGGCCAGTCCAGGCGGGAAACGATGGGCATTCAGGATGTCCTGCATCGAGATATTCTTGATGTTCACAAACTCATCTTTCGCGGTCATGTCGCTGACAGGTAAGAGTTGTACACCTTTTTCTTTCCCGCCCGGGATGTTGATCAACATAGATTTGAAGTTGCCTACACCTTTGCCGGCGGCAATTTGTTCTTTTAATTCGTTCTCCATTTCGTCTGTCATATTCGGATCCGTTGTGTACAGGATGTATCCGAGATGAGCGCCGTTTTTGTAATAACGGCGTCGGAAAATAGTGGCTTCGTTGTTGAGCATGGCACTGTGGATTCCGCCGAGATAATCGGGTTTACCGTATACCTGCTGACGTGTGTCATAGAGTTTGATAAAGACAATTTCTTTCTCGGCATACGTCAGCGCTCCGCTTTTCTGCAGGATGTAATATTTCTGGTCCTTTCCGCGGCGCAGATAAAGTGAGGGCAGGGGATGCAGGCCAATCACCTTACCAAAAGCATTACGCAGTTTGAGCAACGCAACATCGCCAAATGTGAGCAGGTTCATTACTGCAGCCTGAATATTTTCCTGCATCATGCCGCCACCGCTGACAAAATCGGCGGTGATCATGTTGGTTCTGGCTCGCAAAATACCACCATGCTGGCCGTTGATATCCGGTAATTCAGCAAGCGCCAGCCGGTTGACTGGCAGGGTGTAGAACTGGCTCGAACTGTCGTAATACACCGGTTCATATTCCAGTGGGTTGAGGATAGCCCGCTCCGGGTTGCCAAAGGTGATCATGCTCATTTTCTGCTGTGCCGGCGCGGTGTTTTCTGCCGTTACGGGTTTACGGTTCTTTTTGCTCATCCCAGAATCCATCTCGATTTGCGTTTATGTTCGGTATTCAGCGGCTCGTTCTGCATAGCGTGTGATATCGCCCAGAATGAGTCGGCGTGCCCGGTTTCCTGTGACCGCGTAGCGACGAACGTCATGGCGTTACCGCTGGCGGTGGTGGTGCGTTTGATGGCCATAAAGCTGGCCGCGATGTCCTTGTCTTCCCGGTCCCACTCGATGCGATTGCCGCCAACCACGTCGATCATCTTCAGTACCAGACGGTTTTTACTTTCCACGCTGTAGTGGATAGGTACGGCCTCCCGGGGCGCGAATGCGCTGACAATATCGAATACGCCGGCACCGATGCCGGTGACGTCGATCCCGATGTAGGTGAGGTTGTACGCCTCTTTGATTTTTTTGATTTGCTCGGCCTGGAACTTGAATGACAGGCCTGTCCAGACCCATTTTCTCAATACCCGATATTTTTCGGCGGCATACAGCGGCACCGCGATAACCACAAATGTGGCGTTGTCGGTAGTGCGGCTGGGGTCATAACCTCCCCAGACTTCCCGGTTGCCGAAGGGGCGCGGGTCATCTGGCTTGAAGTCCTGCCACATTGCCGGGTCGGTACCGCATTTCATCAGCTGGTCGAAGCCAAAAACGGCATCTTTATCGTCAACGAACACACACATAAACAGCATGTCGAAGGCGGGGCCGCTGTAGCGGTCACGCAGGTCATCAATATTTGCCAGATTAAATCCGGCTTTTACCGCGTCTTCGATGGTGACAATAAAGCGCCATTGTTTATCCGGGCATAGCCTGCCACCGTCACGCAGCTCGGCCTCGGTCGGGAACTCAATGTGTTTACGTTCCGGGCGCCCCCTACGCCATTCGTCCCCGGTCCAGAACGGATACGCCTCATGCGCTTTTGAGCTGGGTGTAGAGAAATAGGTGATGCGCCAGTGGTCATGCGTGGCCATCGCTGATGCAACGTCATTCAGTTTGCGGAATTTCGGGATCCAGAAATACTCATCGATATAGACGTTGGCGCTTTCTGATTGGGCTGTATTGCTGTTCGTTCCCAGAAAACTCATCTCAGCGCCGTTGCTCAGGCGTATCGGGTTACCGGTCAGCTCGATGCCGAGAAATTTATGCGCTATCTGCACGATATAGCGTCGGAATACTTCAGCCTGGCGTTTTGATGCAGACAAGAAAACCTGTGGCTTTCCATTGAGGATCGCGTCTTCCAGTGCCTCACCGGCAAAATACCAGGTGGCACCGAGCTGTCGGGCTTTAAGGACATTACGGATTTTCTGATGCAGGTTTTCTCGCAGCGTCAGCTGGTACCCAAACAGTACCGACACCCACTCGTTAAAGCTGTCAGCGGTTATCTCACTGACATCATTTTTGCGCTTACGGCCTTTGCGTTGCTGGTTGGTACCTTCATCTGTGAGGGTACCAGCCGCGCATGATTTGCCACTCTCCTGCAGGTGTTGCAGCTGCAGCAGCTTCTCTTCCCGCTTTGCGCGCTGAGCCAGCAGTTTTACGTGATGGCCAACGAGCTGATCCAGCTCCTGCAGCTCGAGCTGTGATTTGCCGTCACGGTCTGTCAGTACCTGGATACGGCGTGATAATGCTGCCTCTACACCTTCCTCGCTCAGCAGGTCACGCCAGCTGAACTTCTTTGCCCAGTAGTAGATGATGCGCACGCTGGGTAGTCGTAGCTCCTCTTTGATCTCCTGCGGTGTCCACCGTTTGAGATACAGGGCGCGGGCGACGTCCCTGATTTCCTCTGAATATTTCTGCGCCATATTCCCTCTGGCCATTGTTCCTTTTTGACCATTCTGACGGGATGGCAAGAGATTACATTCCGCTAAATTCCGCTGCGTTCCGCTATCAATACGTAGCGAAATCCCTCGAAATCCCACTAAGTGAATTTCTTTTCTTGTTCCGTTTTACTGGTGCCCAGGGACAAAGAGGACAGGGACGTTATGCCACGTTTACGCACAGACTGGATTTGTGTTGCTACCGCAGGGAAAACAGCGGACGGACGCGAAATCAAGGAAGAATGGCTGCAGGAAGCGGCCGATACCTATAATCCACAAACTTATACCGCTCTTATCTGGCCACGCCACGACACACTTGAGGCGCGAGCGTGGAGCTATAACTACGGTGAAGTTGCTGGGCTGAAAGCAGAACGTGTGGATGGTGTTCTCAAATTGTTTGCCCAGCTCATGCCAAATGACTGGCTGATTGCCACCAACGAATCCGGGCAGAAACTTTTTACATCTATTGAAGTTGTCGAGAATTTTGCCGGCACCGGGAAATATTATTTGTTTGGGCTGGCGGTTACAGATATTCCGGCCTCTCTGGGTACTGATCGCCTGATGTTTAGTATGGGCAGTACGCAATCTGCGCTGGAACAGGGAGGAGCAGAAATGTTTTCTCTCGGTGAACTCAGAGAAGTTAGCGAAGAAGCCAAAGCCCGGGAGAAGAACTTCCTCCAGCGCTTCTTCAGCCGCAACAAAGACAACCCACCTCAAACCAAGGACGAGGACGAAATGACCAAGGAACAGTTCGATGCGCTGATGGGGCGCATGGATACGCAGGATGCGGCGATTACCGGCATTCAGGAACAGGTGAAAGCGTTCAGTGTCGGTAATCAACCCGCCGATCCTCAAAAGCAGGAAATTAAGCCGGAAGACAAACCGACCACGGTTATCACGGCCGAGCAGTTTACTCAGTTGGAAGGGAAGCTGGATGGCCTTGTGCAGAAGTTTGAGCAGGTGGCCAGCGCGAACACCACCAAAAAACCGGATGAAAATCCAGGCGAAGAAAACAAAGTCTGGTTGTAAGGAACAGGGATGAAACCACAAACCGAAAAGCTCGTACAACAGGTACGTGACATTCTGGCCAAACAGTATGGCGCTGATCCAGCCGTGATTTTGGCGGGTAAATCATTTGCCATTACAGGACCACAGGAAGAACGTCTGCTGGGTGCGGTTCAGGAATCTGTTGATTTCATGAGCCTGATTAATATGCCACTGGTGACGGATATTGCCGGTGAGAAAGTATTTGCTGGCATGCAGCAAACTATCACCGGCCGCAAAGCAACCGGTCGCTACCGCCGTAATATTAACCCCGCCGGTGCGAAATACACCTGTGCGCCGACAGACAGTGGTGTGATTGTGCCATGGCATCTGGCCGATACCTGGGCGCGTATGGGCGATCAGTTTATGGCGTTGTATGCGCAGTTTGTGCAGCGCCAGATTGCACTCGATCAGTTGATGATTGCTTGGAATGGTACGTCTGTTGCTGACAGTTCTGATCCGGCCACCAACAAGCTGCTGCAGGATGTGAACACAGGCTGGCTGCAGTGGATGCGAACCAATCTGGCCAAAAATATTCTGACTGGCGGTAAGACTGCCGACAAAATCAAAGTCGGGACCGATGCAACGGCTGACTATACCAGTCTCGATCATCTTGCTTATGACCTGCGTCAGGGACTTGACCCCGTACACCGTCAGCGTACTGACCTGGTACTGATGGTCGGTGCTGACATTATCGCTAAAGAAGCGGATGCTGCCGGCAAGATGCATGGTCGTACTCCGACCGAACGTGCGGCCATGAAACAAATGGATCTGATGGGGTCATTCGGTGGTCTGCCGGCTGTCATTCCTCCACAGTTCCCGGCGCGTGGGTGTGTCATCACCACTTACTCTAACCTGTCGATTTATACCCAGACGGATTCGATGCGTCGTGGCTTCAAAGACGATGATGAGCTGGCAGGCCTGGTGGACTCCTACTACCGCAACGAAGCGTACGTGGTGGAAGACGAAACCCTGTTTGTGGGTATCGAACCGGCGAACGTCGTGCTGGAAGGCGACAAAGGCACAACCACTAATCCGTAAGGGGTGTTATGAGCCTGTTTCGTGATCATCAGCGCCGTGTTGAAGCGGCGCAGGCAATGGCTGCGGGTAACGTTGAGGCAGCAACCAATGCTCCTAACAGCCTGCATCTGCTGGTCACGGCACTGGCGGTGGATGTGCAACGGTTGCGCAGCCTGTCGCAGATTGGGCAGCGGATTGTGATGAAGCGTGACGAACTGCTACCACGATGGATGCCGTATGTGCGGGAATATCTTGCAGGCGACTCCGTCCATCTGCACCCGGTGTTCTCGTACTGTGTGATCTGGCTGTTCGACGTGGAAGATTTCAGCCTGGCACTGGACTGGGCTGACCTCGCCATTGAACAGGGGCAGGACACACCGGCAAATATCCGCAGCGATTTTCCGCATTTTGTGGCGGATACAATGCTGGCATGGGCTGAGCGTGAAGCGGATAACGGCCGCGCGGTAGAACCGTACTTTTCACGCGTCAGTCAACGTGTCCTGGAGGAATGGCCGGTCAACGAGATCGTCAAAGCCAAGTATCTGCGGTTCTCTGGCCTGCAGCTGTTGCGTGGGAAAGATGGCAGGCCATTAGCATCTGCCATCGATGATGATGTGCAGTTAGCCAAAGCAGATATGTTTCTGGCAGCGGCACAGGATATGTACCCACAGATTCAGGTTCGTACGCTTAGGGACAAAATTGCACAGCGCCGGCGCAAGCTGACGCTGTAACGAGCACCGACCCACGGCGGCTCGCAGGGGAGACAACAGGCATCAGCCTAAATTGTCGTGGAGCCTGGTCTGAGCCGTCTTTTCCAGGGAGAACGTATGTTCAACGGCAAGCCAATTGATTATCAGGATATTGCTGTCACTAACGATGGATTCTGGCCTGACCTGAATGTGAAAGACTTTCAGGACAGCCGGAATATCCCGGCAGATATCGCTGCCGGCACGGTGGCCGATGCCCTTGTCAGCGCGATGGCGCAGGTCAATGCCAGCCTGATTGCGCGTCGTGATTACTGGACGGGGATGGGTATCGTTAAAGCCTCTGCCGTTTCGGGGCCGTCATATGAAGGGGAAAGTTACGTTGTCGCGCAGTACCGTAAAGCGGTATTTGCCCGGGCGAAAGCGGACCTGATGGGCGAATGGATCAGCGTTGTCCGGGTAAAAACGGATGCGCAGCCGGCGGCAGAGGAAACCCGGGACAGCCTCCTGGCTGAAGCCAACTTTGCGTTGCGTAGCCTCAAAGGGCTGTCACGCGTAGGAGTGTCCATCATATGAGCCTGCTGGAATCGCTGACTGATTTTGTAAGAAGCAACATGCCGGAACGCGCCATGGACGGGTTTGACAGCCTCATGGATGAGGTGCGTTTCGTGCCGGCCGCGCGCGACCTCGGAGCGGGGCAGTATCGTCTGGCCATCATGCAGTATACGGCCACGCTGGCATGGGAGCGTTTCCCGTACCGTATCTGTCCACCGCAACTGATTATGGCGCTGCTGCTGTCCTGGTACCAGAACGACGGGGCTGCGGCGATGGATGCCATCAATGTGGACTGGGAACTGCCCGAACTGGATGTGGAAATCATCGATAACGAAACGGCCATTGTGGTGGTTACCGCTCAGATGGCTGAACCTCTCGATCTCCTGGAAGATGCGGACGGTGCTATTCCGCTGGATGGCCAACGCTGGAAGCTGGCCGATGCGACGGTCTGGACGGCTGAACAGGCCACACTCTTTTTCGGTAGCGGGAACGGGACATGGCCGGTGCAATCCGAGGTGAGTTAAACCCCACGCAACTGAAAGCGCTGCGTGATGCGCTGAAGTCACTGGAGCTGCCGCCGGCAAAGCGCCGCCGTCTGCTGTGGCGGCTGGCGAAATTTGGTCTGGTGGCAGCAGCAAAGCGAAACGTACGCAATCAGCAGTCACCAGAAGGGGCTGCATGGGCACCGCGTAAAACAAAGCGCAGAGGCAAGATGCTGCGCAATTTGCCAAAGCTCATCCGCATCCGGGAAATGCCGGAGATTGATGCAGTCAGGCTTTATCTGAGCGGGGGAAACTACCGCAACGGCACACGCGAAGTGCCTGCCGGCACGGTGGGATATGCACAGCAGAACGGTATGACGGCGACAATCAGTGCCCGTCAGTCATCCGGCAGCAGCCGCCAGTCAGGACCGGCAACACTGCGACAGGCAAAGCGTCTGCGCAAAGCCGGATTCAAGATGCGCAGCGGTAAACGCTGGCGAACGCCGGGTTACAAAGAAATTCAGTCGAAGGTCAGCGCTGCTCAGGCGGGGTTGTTGATTCGCAAGCTGGAGGGGACTCCGGCAAAACAGACATGGACCGTCACTCTGCCTGCCCGTGAGTTTCTGGGTATCGGGGAAACGGATTTTATGAACGCACTCGCTCGCCAGCTGCAGGCCATTGGTTTCGGCTGGGATGTGAATGCACAGGATATAAGGGGTTAAGGATGGCCTGGCCTGTTGTAGACGTCGATCAGCTTAATCAGCTGCAGGGCGAAACCAAAGAAATCGAACGGGTGATGTTGTTCATCGGTTCACTGAAAGCCACCGGTGGAGCGGCTACTGCAGCGATACTGACTGGTGGCGCACTGGCGACGGCAGACAAAGCCATTGCCAAATTTACCGCCGTTAGTGACGGTGCTTTGAAACTGACCATTGATGGTACCGAGAAAAGTATTACTGCTGTCGATTTATCTGCGGTTACAACACTGGCTCAGGTCGCTACGGCCTTACAGACAAAGCTCAGCACGCTGGCCACGGTTACATGGGATGATGCCAACAGCAAATTTCAGGTGACTACGCTGACCACCGGCGCGGCCGCAACCATTACCGTTACCAGTGCAGCATCATCGGGAACTGATCTGGGTCCTTTGCTGAAACTGACTTCTGCTGCCGGCGCGACAGTGGCTCAGGGAACGGACGGCGCATCCGTTCCCAATGCCAACAAGGTTATCCCGGTCAATACCCAAACTGACTTTGATCAGCTGTTGGGCAGTGGCGACAGCGTGCTGAAAACGGATCTTCAGGCAGCGATGCGCAACGCCGGCGATAACTGGTTTGGCTATGTGTGGATTTTGAATGAGTCCGATCCTTCGGTCACGTTTGCCAATGCGGCCGAAGCAGCGCAGGCGGTCTGTTCTGTTGAAGGTGTTCTGGTCAGTGACGATATCTCCAGTGAGGCAGATATTACGCTGGCCAGCGGTCTGATTGCTGACATCAATGCGAAATGGCAGCGCTGGGTTCACGTCTATCTTTCCGTTCAGGGTGTTCAGCCTACAGAGACCTGGGCTGACTATCTCTCCCGCGCCACTGCATACCAGCATGGCGTGGCAGAAAGTAGCGTAACGCTGATTCCCCGCCTGTTTGGTGCAGAGCCGGGTGTGTATGTCGGTCGTCTGTGTAATCGTTCAGTCACCATTGCTGACAGTCCGTCACGCGTCAAAACAGGTCCTGTGGTGGGGCTTAACAGCACCGGCAAGCTACCGGTGGATAAGGACGGTATCGCGCTGGAGCTTGCCACATTGCAGGCGCTGAACAAGGCGCGTTTCTCGGTACCGATGTGGTACCCGGATTATGATGGCTATTACTGGGCAGATGGCGTCACGCTTGATGTTGAGGGCGGCGATTTTCAGGCCATCGAGAACAAACGTGTTATCGATAAAGTCTGTCGTCGCGTTCGCCTGCTGGCCATCCCGAAAATCTCTGATCGTGCGCTGAACTCCACGCCGACCAGTATTGCAACGCATCAGCAGTATTTTGCGGGGCCTATGCGTGAGATGTCCAAAACGGTACGCATTCAGGGCGTGACGTTCCCGGGCGAATGCATGCCACCACAGGATGGTGATGTGCAAATCCTCTGGCGCAGCAAAACGCAGGTGGAGGTTTACATTGTTGTACGCACTTATGACTGCCCGAAAGGCATTAAGGCGTCAGTAATGCTGGATTTGAGCTTACAGGGAGGTAATGCCTGATGGGGAATCGTATTTCCGGTCAGTCCGTTGACTGCAACTTTGCCGGCGAACTGATCCACTTTGACAAAATTTCACTCGATATCACCGACAACACGGCTGCAGCGCAGACGCGCGGTGTGCCGGATGGTTCAGTCTCCGGTGACGTGGCTGCAGACGGTGAGGTGGAGTTTTCTTCCCGGGTGCTGAAAGACCAGCTCACACCGATGGCCGCGCGGGCCGGATCATGGCGAGCTATCCCTGAGTTTGACGCTATGTGGTACGCCAAAGCCGGTGATGAAGAACTGAAGGTGGAGGCGTTCGGCTGCAAACTGGTGGTGACTTCACTGCTTGATATCGATCCGAAAGGTGGCGCAACGCTGACGCACAAGGCGAAATTCTTCGTTACCTCGCCGGAGTTCATCAAAATCAACGGCGTGCCGTACCTGTCCAGTGACGATGTACGCAACCTGATTGGCTGAGGCTGAGGATGGACATGGATAAAGTCACCTCTTTCATCGCGTACTGGCTCAGTGTCATGCTGGCTGCGTTCGGCGGCATGACGCTGCAGGAATTTGCGACATGGTTTGGTGTATTCGGTGTGGCCGTCACGGCGTTCGTCAACTGGTACTACCGCCGTAAGACGTTTCTGCTACTGAGAGACAACGGGCTGAGGCCGGAGGTGGGCCGTGAAATCTCTCGTTAAAGCCTGCTCGGTGGCCGCAGTGCTGGCGCTGGCCGCACTGATGCCGGATTTTCACCTGTTGAAAACGTCCCCGGAAGGATTGGCATTAATCGCCAATCTGGAGGGGTGCCGGCTGCGGCCGTATCAGTGCAGTGCCGGTGTCTGGACATCCGGCATCGGGCATACCGCTGGCGTGGTACCGAAGCGTGATATCACCGAGCGGCAGGCAGCAGCGGATCTGGTGAGTGATGTGCTGACTGTCGAACGTCGCCTGGCAGTCTGTGTGCCAGTCAGCATGCCGCAGCCGGTTTATGACGCGCTGGTCAGTTTCTCGTTCAACGTGGGAACCGGTGCGGTCTGCCGGTCAACAATGGTCTCGTACCTGAAACGCCATCAATGGTATCAAGCCTGTGATCAACTGCCGCGCTGGGTATTCATTAACGGGGTACGCAGTGACGGACTGGATAATCGCCGGCAGCGGGAACGGATATATTGCATGAAGGGGGCACAATGAAAACGATCTTCTTGACCCTGACTCTGGGGTTTTGCGCCGGCTGGTTAGCCCGGGGCTGGTATCAGGATTCGGTTCAGTTGGCCATCAATCAGGCGGCCAAAGCCACCGGAGAACAGCTGCGTGATGACCTGGTGGCGGTGTCTGCCGATTCAGCCTGGCAACTGGAGCAAAAACTCGAGGGACTGAAAAATGCCACACCTGTGGAAATCCGCACCGAAATTGTTAAACCCGTGTTTACTAATGTCTGCGTCACTCCTGATTTTGTCAGGATGTACAACAACGCCGCCAGTGCGGCCGAACGTGCCCTATCAGGAAAACCTGCTGACACAGTGTCCCGAAAATCTGCCACGACTGCAGGGGACAACGGGTCATGATTTGGCTACTGCTTTATTGCGCTATCAGGACATCTACCCTGTTTGTGCAGCTCGGCATAATTCTCTTGTTAATGAAATTCTTTTGCGAAGGAAAGCGAAAAATGAGTAAAGAAAATAACGTGATCACCCTGGTTGTCAGCGGTACTGAGCTGAAGTTTGAACCAACGACGCCAGCCTACAACAAGTATATCAACGAGCTGATGCCGGATAACAAAGTGGCACCATCCCATAACTACCTGCGCCGCATTGTCACCACCGAGTGCAAAGAGGCTCTGGACAAGTTGCTGCAAAAGCCGGGAGTGCCCCTGCAACTGGCGGCGAAGGTGAACGAACAGTTCGTGCCTGAGCTGGAGATCGAAGTAAAAAACTGACGGCCCGGGTTCGGGCTATCGATGATAACGGGCTGGCGCAGTACCTGATATTGCGCCGCCACTGGTTGCCAGCGGACGGCGACGATCCTGACAGCATTGCTGCGGCCATCTGGCTGGATAACCGTCACTGGGAGAACATGCGCAAGGCCGTCGCAGGCGGTATCGCGCTGGCACTGAACGGTGACAAATGAGCGCACAACTCGATTTTACCCTCTCACTGATTGACAAAATCACCCGGCCGCTGAAACAGGCAGAGGCCGGGGTTAAGGGCTTTGCAGGCTCTTCCCGTCAGGCTTTTTCCAATATTGCAGTCGGTGGCGCAGGGTTGTTTGGTGTCGGGATGGGCATCAAGGCTGTACTCGAGCCGGCGCATGAGATGAATATGGCCCTCGGGGAAGTCCGAAGCCTCGGTACCGCCGAGAACGCGCTCAACTCGCTGCGTGACGCAGCGATGAACTTCTCTATTGAATACGGCGGCAGCGCCACCGACTTTGTTAAATCCTCTTACGATATCCAGTCGGCCATCTCTGGTCTTGCTGGTAACGACCTGGCTGCGTTCACCAATGCTTCAAACGTGCTGGCAAAAGCCACGAAAGCGGATGCCGGCACGATCACTTCCTATATGGGCACCATGTACGGCATTTTCAGTAAAGATGCCGCTGAAATGGGAAATGCCAAATGGGTGGAAGATATCGCCGGTAAAACGGCTATTGCGGTGAAGATGTTTAAAACGTCCGGTAACGAGATGGCTGGCGCGTTTACCGCACTCGGTGCGTCTGCGACATCTTCAGGTGCCGGGGTGTCTGAGCAGTTCGCCATTCTTGGCCAACTGCAGTCCACTATGTCGGGATCAGAAGCGGGCACCAAGTACAAAGCGTTTCTCGCCGGTGTTGGTGGTGCACAGAAAGCGCTGGGGCTGGCGTTTACTGATGCCAGCGGCAAGATGAAGAGTACCCCGGAAATTCTGGATCTTATTCGTGGTAAATACGGCAACCTCAGCAAGGTGACCGATTCCGATCTCATCAAGAAAGCATTCGGCTCTGATGAAGCAGTGGCCATGATTAAGTTGCTCATCAATAACACCGATACGCTGAAAGGAAATATTGACGCTATCGGCAATACCAAAGGTCTGGACTATGCCGTCAATATGGCCAAAAACATGGTTGACCCGTGGGAACGTCTGACGGCCTATATGGACGCGATCCGAATCGTCATAGGCAGCACGTTGTTACCGACCATTTATCCGCTGCTTAACGGTGTGGCCGACACCGGCAAACAGTTTATGCGCTGGCAGGAATTGTTTCCGCATATCACTAAATCTATCGGTCTGGTGGTTATGGCCATTCTTGGCGCTGCAGCGGCCGGTGCCACACTCAATATTATGCTGGGTGTCGGTAGGCTGATGATGATCGCCTTTCGTGCCGCCTGGATAGTTATCACGCTGCCGGTGAAACTTTTTACTGCAGCTCTCTGGCTCTGTCGTGGAGCCATGACGGTGTTTCAGGCAACTCTGGTATTCATCCGTGGCGCAATGCTTGCCTACAGCATCGCCACAGGTGCAGCCGGTATTGCGACAAACCTGCTGCTTTGGCCGGTTCTGGCTGTGATTGCTGCCATTGTGGCGCTGGGCGTTGGGGCCTATTTGCTGGTTACGCACTGGGACAGCGTTACTGCTGCGTTTTCCGCTGGCTGGCAGTCTATTGCGGAAGGCTGGCAGGGTATCTGTGATTATTTTTCGGCGGTTTCACCGATGGCGGCCATTCAGGGCGTCGTATCTGGCATCGGTGAGCTGTTCTCCGGGTTATGGGACAGCGTGAAAGTGATGTTCAGCAATACCTGGTCATGGATTATCGACAAACTCAACATGATCCCGGGTATCAGTATCGATGCCGGCAGCGCATTACCGGCAGCGCCGGCTGTTGGCCCGGATTTACTGACTGGTGGTACCACTCAAGGCGTAGGGCGCAATGGTGTTCTCGCCTCAGGCGCGATCAGTGGCGGTCAGACCACCATTGATCAGCGCAGAACGTATGGCAGCACGACTATACAGGTGCAACAGATGCCGACTCCAGGCCAGATGCGGGAATGGCAGGAGACACAGGGATGAGTGAGCCGCTTTACGTCGATCTGTTGATTACTGGCGGGGATATTGTTCTGAACGGGGGTAATGAACCGATGCTGTGTAATAACCGTTACAGCATTGGGCAGGATCTGGTTCACGCCATAATGGAAAGCGGTCTTGCCACCGCGCTGATTGCCGAGCGCAGCCCGACGCTGCGTAGTGATATTTTCACCCAGATGATTTTGCTTGTTGAAGACGATGAGCGCATCGTTCCGGGGACTGCAGTAGTCACAGAGGAAAGCGCCACACGGTTGTTTATCACTGCAGATACCTACGATTTCGGACCACTTTCACAGGGAATTGATTATGGAAATGCCGAAGCCTGATTTTCAGAAAGTCCTGCAGGATGCGGGAATGCCGGTCACTGAAGATGCTGTTCGTGCCGAGTTTAACCGGATTGTCACGGCAGAGGGCATGATAACAAACACCTCGCGCATGTCGCCGTTCTGGCGTCTGATTACTGCACTTATCACGACACCGGTGATGTGGATCATTAGTGCACTGATTAACGTTGTTATGCGCAATATGTTTGTTGCGACCGCCAGCGGTCAATTATTGCGTCTTCTGGCCTGGGGTCTGAATATCACCCCAAAACCTGCCAGTGCGGCCCTGGGCGTTATTCGCTTTACCAAAGCCTCAGCAGCACAGGTGGTTACCGTACCGGCAGGCACGATAGTTCAGACCGAGCGTATTAACGGCACTCTCTATCAGCTGTCAGTGACAGTCGATACAGCCATCCCTGCAGGTACCGTATCGGCTCTGATCCCGGTGCAGGCAACCGGAGCCGGAGCCGCCTGGAATCTTGCTCCCGGGTATTATCGTATTCTGCCAGTAGCTGTTACGGGTATTGCCAGTGTAGCAAATGAAGACGACTGGCTGACGACACCTGGTGGGGATGATGAGTCCGATGATGAACTGCGGGAACGCTGCCGCAACCAGTTCAATCTGGTGGGCAATTACCATACCGATGCGGTTTATCGTTCGATGATTGCTGGCGTAGCTGGTCTTTCTGTGGATCGCATCTTTTTCAAACACGATGCCCCACGTGGTGCTGGAACAGCGAACGCCTATCTTTTGTTGGATAGTGGGCAGGCTTCACAACCGTTTCTGACAGCCGTTAACGATTTTATTACCACTCAAGGCCACCATGGTCACGGTGATGATTTGCAGTGTATGGCCATGCCGGAAACCCAGCATGATCTAACCGCGACAGTGTATGTTGTGAATCTGACTAATCTGACAAGTGATGAACAGGCAACACTGAAAACAGGAGTAATAAACCTTATTCGCTGCGCGTTCCGGGAAAATACAGACTATGACGTCGTTAAGACCTGGCCTTACAGTCGTTTTTCCTTTTCGCAGCTGGGACGCGAGCTGCATGAACAGTTTCAGTATGTCGATTCGGTGGTGTTTTCTCTCACAGATATTAGCAGTGATCTCGCCGTTCCTCGTCTGAAAACTCTGACAGTGAGTCTTGCCAATGCCTGATTTCTCGCAGCTGAAGCTGCCTTTCTGGATGAACAAAGGTGAACTGGCTAAATTGCTGGCCGCCTGCAAAAAATTCTGGTCACAGCTATATGACTGGCTGATATGGCCTGCAAAGCAGTTTGATCCGCTGATATGCCCACTTGCGATCCTGAATTTGCTGGCGTGGGAACGCGATATCACCCGGTTTAACGGTGAACCACTGGATTTGTATCGTAAACGTGTGGCGTTCGCATGGGTGAATGCCCGAGACGCGGGAAGTGTTGAGGGGTTCATTGCCATTTTTCATCGTCTCGGCATCGGGTATGTCGAGCTGCTCGAGCGCCAGACGGGTAAAGACTGGGATGTGATCACCATCCGTGTCAGCGACGGGCAGATAGCGTCTAACGGTGAGTTGCTGCGGGAAATTATCCGGCAGTACGGACGTACCTGCAGGCGTTATGACTACGAGGTGATCACCATCAATACGCTAGATATTCGGGCGGGTTGGTACACCGGCGATTATGTGGTTTATACCGCCTCAAAATAATGTAATTCAGGGAAGAAATTATGTCACAGACAGTCATTACTACAGCGTTTGAACAGCTTAAGGCCCAGCAGGCAGCATCTGGTGCTGCCGTAGTGCTGGATAGTTTTATTTTTGCCAATGTGCCGAATCTCGACATCACCTCACCGATTGATCCGGCTGAGGCCATCCCGCCAGCGGCGCAGATTGTGCATCGTGCCGATGTTACGCTGACCGGGGTGGTGAACGAAAACGCCGTGGTGTATTCCGTTACCCTCGGGACTGCCGTGGGTGATTTCGATTTTAACTGGGTAGGTCTGGTCAACAAGGCATCAAACACCCTGGCTATGATTGTGCATGCGCCGGTGCAACACAAAGTGGCTAACGCCTCCGGTGTGCAGGGTAACGTCCTGACTCGCTCGTTCCTGATGGAATATGTCGGAGCTAAGAAAGAAACGCAAATAACCACACCGGCTGCAACATGGCAGATTGATTTCACGGCGCGTCTTGCCGGGATGGATGAGCGGGTACGACTGGAGAACGTAGACATATACGGCCAGGGGGCTTTTCTGGGGGATGGTTTTCTGGTCAAACGTAGCGGAAATAATTACAGCGTCACTGCCGGTGTTGGTTATGTTGCTGGCTTACGTGTCTCTATTACTGCGGATCAGGCTCTGACTGTCACAACTAAACCGACGAAAGTTTGGGTAGACGCTTGTTTTACTGGCACGTTGACCAGTGTCTGGCAGGTACGAACATCAGCGACAGTCGCAGATACCCTGAGTGATTATGTAAAAAATGACGTCTCGCATTACGTTTTTGCTGTAGCAGAAATTAATGCTGATGGAACAGTTACGGATTTGCGTCCAAAAGGTTCATTGTCACAACAGCAGGCCAGCGATGATTATCTTCGTAAAGAGAATAACTTAGCAGATATATCTGATAAGTCTCAGGTAAGAAAAAATATCTCTTTGGATCGTTTTGTTCAGACTGGTGGCAATCCCAATATGCGTCTGATTCTTGATGACACATCCTGGTATGTCTATGACAACGTTATGAAGAAAAATATCGCGCTGGCGCTGAACATGGGCGGCACGGGTGCCACGGATGCACCAGGAGCCAGAACTAATCTTGGCCTGGGAAATTCTGCGACTAAAAACACAGGAACAACGGCAGGAACGGTGGCGGCCGGAGATGATTCACGTATCAACGGCGCATTGCAGAAAACAGGGGGGGATGTTACAGGAATTCTGCGTCGAAAGGGCTTATATCCCAACATATTGCTTACTGATGACTCTCTCGACGATAACACCGTGGGGAAAACAGTTGGTATCGAACAAAATAAGGGTAATTTTTACGTATATTTCCGACGTGGTGATGGTTCATCAAATGCTGATCAGATTCACATAGTATTTCCTTCAGTCGGCGGAACAATAATCACGACAGGGAATCTGCCAACTCCAGGTGATATCAACGCTTATACAAAAGCCGAATGTGACGCGAAATATCAGCGCCAGACCCGACTCGGGCAAGAGTCAAGATATGGCAGCAATGAGAGTTATATAGCGGTTCCTACAGGATGTGTAATGACAGGTCTCGATGTCGGTGGCGGCTCATCATCAGAGACATATATTGGATATCGACCGTTACAGGTGAATATCAATGGCTCATGGGCGACAATAAATCAACTATAAGGCACAAAATGAAACTGAAACATTATAAAAATTTCACCAGCTATCAACCTGATGGTGACCGGTTTTTGGAGCTGGTTGGTCATTTTTATCCAGAGCAGGAAACTCAGAACGATATTGACAACCGGATATTTGGAGGGATTCAGTTTTTACAATCGGCAGACGGCGAGGACTGGTATCTGACGCAAAATGAATTCAGTACCGATACAGTAAAAATACAATACAACGCTATGGGGATTGTTACTGCCATTACAACAGATATCTCTGGATTATGGCCGTTTGATTGTTCTGTCGTAGAATTTTCGGCGAGTTCCATTCCTGAGAACGCTCAGGCTGACGGTAAATGGCAATATAGTAACGGTGTCATTTCTCTTGGCGTCGAATCTGCATAAGATTTTGTTATAGCAAAAGGATGAACGCTATATGTGGACAAAATCAACGATTAAGCTACCAGCAGTATTGGAGCAATTATCATGCTCTGTCATCCCTGTTCATGCCTGGATCCCCGAACTTGGTCAGCACAATAGTACCGGGGGTTACCTTAGCCCTCTTAATGCCATTCAGTATCTGGGAAAAAAATTGCTCGAAAGCGGAGCTGGTACCCATAACATCGTCATGATGGTGTGTGAAAACACCCATGATGAGCTGCTTTCATCACTTGATTCGGTGTCGTCTGTTCTGCCAATGCCGGAACTTAAACAGGTGCGCCGGCTGGCTCAGTCATTTGGCGAACTTGAACAGGTGAAAATGCAACTGCCAGATGTGACAGCCGCGCTTCCTGCGTCAGTAACGGTGGCAACGGATACAACGCGAGCAGCATTAAATGCGCTGCGTACTCAGGCAGCACAGGCTGAAGCAGCAGCCAGTGCTGGTATCAGCGATATAGCCTCCATGCTAACCAGTTTTGCCAGTGAAAGAGCCAGTGCGCTGGCCAGCATCAGTCAGGGATTAATGGACTTACAGAAAAAATCAGCGCCAGCCTGGTTTTTCAATATGAAAGGACCAGTGATGACGACAGCAGTTGAGCTGGTAAAAAATATTCCCCATCCGGACGCAGTACATACTGCAGCTATTCTGTTCACAGGAAGTGATCTCAGCGCACTGGAGGCAATGATTGGCTAACTCATACTCTAATATCATTCTCGCGCTCGATGGCGAGGCCATCATCATGAAGAATCTGCGCATCACGCTCGGTATGCAGTATCAGGACAAAGACCAGAGCGGCCAGACGTCCAGCACCACACATGCAGAGCAGGGGATTAAGGCCAAAGAACTGCAGGTAAGCGGTCTGATCCCTTTTGCGGAAGATAAGACGCTTACTCGACTTGCCACGATAGCCAGCACAACAACGGGTGGGGGGGCGATGAAAACATGGCGTGTGGCTAACCTGACGGCCAATGTTGTGGGCATTCGTCAGGTGGTCTTTGCCGGCAAGCTTGAGGCGGCAGAGCAGGACGGGAAAATGGCGTGGGCTGTTCAGTTTACGTTACGTGAAAAACACAGCGTACCTGAGAAACGCCAGGCACGTAATGACGTGCGTAATGGCTCTGCAGCAGCAAAACAAACCGGATCAGGTGGAGCATCTGGTAATTCAAAGGAATCAGAACAGCAGCTGACATGGCTTGAAGGGCATGTGCTAAAACCTATCAATGATGCGCTCGGAAAGGTGGTGGACTGATGCGACCCATTAAACGTCTGTATCTCTCAGGAGAAGAAATCCCCCTGGTGGACAGCAACCTTGTCCTGGAACTGTCATCCGGCGGGCGTGGTTTCATCACGGCCGTCACGGCAGAGGATTACACCGGCAAACTGGTGCGCCTCGATATCGGTTATCCCGAAATGATGTACCGCTGGTTTACTGGTTATGTGGAACGGTCGCAACCAGCTGAGAACGGCAGCGTAAAGCTGTTTGTGCGGGAGCTTGTCGGAACGCTGGACAGACAGGTTCCCTGTTCATTTCAGCATCCCACACTGCGTATTATCACTGACTGGCTGGGCAGTCACTCCGGGCTGACGTTCACGCTCCCCACTGGGGCCGGGTATACCGACAAACCTATAGCTCATTTCACGCATGCAGGTACCGGCTGGCAATTACTGGCCAGCCTTGGCCGCGCATTCAGTATTCCTGATTATGTCTGGTATCAGTTACCGGACGGCAATATGTTCACTGGCAGTTATGCTCACAGTCTGCTGGCCGGAAAGCCGGTAGTAATTCCCGCGGAGTTTAACCAGGCTACCGCAGCCGGTGACAGTACGACAATCCCCATGGTACCGACATTACGTCCCGGGGCGATGGTGAACGGTCAGCGTATCACCATGGTCAGGCTGATGAACGATGATATGTTGCTGACCTGGACACCGCTCGATGCCGGCGGCAAGCCCGTCAGTAAGCCGCTTATACAACGCCAGATGGAGAAGGCTTTCCCAGAGCTGGCAGGCGGTCTGCATGTACCACGTCGTGCAGTGGTTATCGCACACAGTGAACCCGTAAGCAGCGGTAATATTGCCAACGAGTTCCGACCGCGCTATGCCGTTGATCTGCAGCTGCAGGACGCAGACGGTAATCCGGTACCAGATACACCGGTGTATAAAGCGGTACCCGTTCCGGTACCGATGGCCGGTCACGACAGTGGCCAGTTTCAGTTCCCGCCAGTTGGTACCGTGGTTGAAGTGGCATTTATGGACGGGCGACCAGATAAACCCTTTATTCGGCAGACCCTGCCAGACGGTACGAGTCTGCCGGATGTCAAGCCCGGCGAGCAGCTGCAGCAGCAGCGCGAAGGTGTGTCCAGCCGTGTGACAGTGGAAGGGCACATGCAGCGTACGACAGACCAGACTATTGCTGAAACCTCTATGCACCGTGAGGTGAAAGCTGATACCGAACAGCGAACAATTACGCAGCGCGATACCACCATCCATGCGGCAGATACGACTAAGGTTATGGGGCCGGCTAAGTTGCTGGCCGGTGCCATTCAGCAGGCCAGCACCGGTGATTATGCGATTGGTACCCAGGCCAATTACGTGGCGCACGTGGGGCAAAACGCTACAACCGAAATTGGTGGTAACCAGTCAGTGAAGGTGACCGGGAATATCAATACGGAAGCCGCTGCACTGACAGAGAAGATTGCAGGTCTGCGCAAATCGGTAGCCGCTGCAGGTCAACAGGTCATGGGGCCGACCGTTCATATCGGGAGTGAGAACGTTAACGCCCTGCAGATGCTACTTGAGACAATTGACCTGGTGAAAGAACTGGCCACCGCATGCGCCTCGCACACTCATCCATCTACTGGCACGCCAACCAACGCAACGTCATTCACCGGCACGGCCACGAAAGCCGGGGACACACGAACAAAGTATCAGGGAATCATCGCCTGACTTGTCACCCTTAGCCCGCTGAACGCGGGCTTTTTTACGCCTGTACGCCACGCAGAACAGCGCTCATCCACCTGTACCCATTGACCCACCTGCATACACCACAACGTCACAGCGAGGCGCTGACGAAATCTGGCGGCGATTTACGGCGGAAGCGGAAACGTCACGGAAACCGCGCTACACCGCACCCGCCTGCGCTTTTCGTGTTGAGAATTTTTTGCAATTGGGATTTTGTGCAATTCACCCCGTCAGACCGCGCCAGCACTGAGGGCATGGCGAAAAACAACAATTGCACGCTGTGCAAATGATTTCAGTGAATTTCAGTTGGCAGACCATATCGTAGGGAACCTCGAAATGGTTAACGTCAGATGCAGCGCGGGTTCATCACGGATTACGTGACTTTTTACGTAATGCCGATTTCGGAACAGAGCCAACAAAAAATACAGCGAGGCTAGCAATGGCGCGGGGTTACGGTCAGGTGTGTAACTGAAATCATCTTCACTGCCAGTGACGGGATACAGTTATTAGCGGGCGATACAATACTTAAACATTTATACCAACATTAACACCAACAAATCAGCACAAAAAACGACCATGGTGATGATTTTCAAAAGTCACGGGGGAGCGTCGGAAAAACCACACAAACCACACAACTCTTAAAAAGTATAGTTATCTATATGATATATATAATAAATATTGATTCTTATAAACCACACAAAAGCCACACAAAAGCCACACAATGTGTGGGTTTCGGAACCACACAACTGTGATTTTTAATGTTCTGATATATATGAATATTATTTTCTGTGTGGGTTTTTGTGTGGGTCTGTGAGGGTATAAACCACACAAATATTTCAGCGATTATTCAATTGGTTAGATGTGTTTTGGATAGGGTTGTGTGGTTGTGTGGTTTTTCCGACGCGCGATCCAGAATGGGGGAAGGGGATAGATCCGAGTATTAACATTTCATCTTTATGCGGTAGATTACGATAGTTTGCGATTAGGTGGTTTTATCTGAACAATCGGAAGGGGGGGAGTGGTCATGATTGCTGATGATTTTGAATGCATAAAACTGCCCCGTATATATGGGGCAGTTTGGTAAGATATAAAGAGCTTTTCTTATAAAACGATCAGTTTATTCTATTGTTTGATACTTTTAACATCACTAAGTTGCACAGATATGTTTGACTTTTTTTCTACTTCACTACTAGATAATGTGTTTTTCTTCATGAAAACACGTTCAACGCATACGTAATTTAAAAAGCTTATTAACCCAAGTAAACATGCAGATAGTACAAGGCTGACATAGTATGATTTTCCGGGTATTATAATGCCACAAACCAAATTAAGAATAGGAGCGTGTAAAATGTATATACTATAACTGCCTTTTCCAGCATACGAAAGAGTTTTTGATTTAAGTATACCAAATATAGAATTATTAAAGATTACAATCAAAAAGAAAGCAAATATTGCGACAGCTACCGATAAGTTGTAAGCATTATCATGTTTTTTGAAAATGATTATCAATAACGCTATAACGGCTAACGCGGTTATTCTTTTCGGTAAAATTATATTTAGAAGTGCTGAATTGATTCTGGTAATTAATGCGGCAAGAAGTCCGAACAAGAAGCAAGAATAAACAACAACGTCATGTTTATCAATCTGATTGATTTTATGAAGCAGAGTGATTAAGACGAATGAGCCGATTAAAAACGAAATGGCAGTTTTTTTTCCGTGAATGAAATAAGACATAAATGGGAGTAGGAAATAGAATTTCCACTCAATGGCCAATGTCCAGAAAACTCCGGCATTAAGAACCCAACCTGGTATTGAATTATTAATGTTTGGTAGCGAGATAAAACCAAATGACAGCCATCCTATTAATAATTTTAAAAAGGGCAGTGAGGATTCTTTTTTTGTAAGGAGTAGTGCTACAATAAAAAGTAAAACAAATCCAGATAAAGCTGCGGGGACAAGGCGTCTTATTCTTGATTCATAGAATTTTTTAATGTTGAAATTATTGTCGGCATTTAATAGCTTACCGAAAAAAAGAAAGCCAGTAATCATAAAGAATATCATTACAGATGCTTGTCCGAAATATGTATAAATATTTCTTATTGACTGCGATTCGTAACTAAAAGCACCATTTGGTCCATATTGACCTGTGTAGTAAAAATTATATATCATTATCGAGTGATGAATGAAAACAAGTGTAGCTGCTATTCCTCTGATAGAGTCGAGATAAATATATTTCCCTAACCCATCATTATTCATTGCTGACGATATTTTAGGTATTTTCCCCAATATAAAATATACTAAGTAAGAAACTCCGATAGAAAGGACTATGCTTGTAATGCTGAGGTTTACAGTTGTCATCATGTAATATCATTTATTGAAAATGGCAGCGATTATACCATTGGTTATTCGTTTTTCTATGGTTCTCGAAGCAAGAACATGCAAAATTTAA
The DNA here is from genome assembly GCF_009495675.1 of Citrobacter sp. S39. NCBI lineage: Bacteria > Pseudomonadati > Pseudomonadota > Gammaproteobacteria > Enterobacterales > Enterobacteriaceae > Citrobacter > Citrobacter sp. S39. Next base: position 4,061,302 of record NZ_CP045555.1, on the reverse strand, counting down.
TTTGAAAAAGTATAGTTGATAGTTGTTTTTTTAATCGCTGGGATGTTTTTCTATAAGTAAGATGCAAACATGTAGGGAAGATGTTTCAGTAAAAGAAAAGTCCCTATCTAAAGGGACTTAGTAGTTAATGTGGTCAACATATGGACGCTGTCTGAAATAAATCCTTTTATTTCATTGTGTTACCCTCTAGAAAAAGTCACCAATAACTGACATTGCGGTGTTTCTCCAGGTGTGGCCCATCCGGGGCCAGTGTTAGTGCACAGTTATTAACTGTGTCGAGTCTGTTTTGGCTGCTATCCATAAGTATAGATGGCTGACAAAGCAGGCTATTAAAAAGGCCCCACTTACGTGGAGCCTTTATTGTACGCTTTTTAAAGTACGATTTCAGTCAAAACCAATTACATAGTCTGAGTGAAGGTACGAGTAATAACGTCCTGCTGCTGTTCTTTAGTCAGGGAGTTAAAACGTACTGCGTAGCCAGAAACGCGGATGGTCAGCTGCGGATATTTTTCCGGATGTTCCATCGCATCCAACAGCATTTCACGGTTCATGACGTTCACGTTCAGGTGCTGACCACCTTCGATGGACGCTTCGTGGTGGAAGTAACCATCCATCAGACCTGCCAGGTTGGTCTTACGAACTTCGTCGTCTTTACCCAGAGCGTTCGGAACGATAGAGAAGGTGTAAGAGATACCATCTTTAGCGTAAGCAAACGGCAGTTTAGCAACGGAGGTCAGAGAGGCAACAGCACCTTTCTGGTCACGGCCGTGCATCGGGTTAGCACCCGGTCCGAACGGCGCGCCAGCACGACGACCATCTGGGGTGTTACCAGTTTTCTTACCATAAACCACGTTAGAGGTGATGGTCAGAACAGACTGAGTCGGGATAGCGTTACGATAAGTAGTCAGTTTCTGAATTTTCTTCATGAAACGTTCTACCAGGTCAACCGCCATGTCATCAACGCGAGAGTCGTTGTTACCAAACTGCGGGTATTCGCCTTCGATTTCGAAGTCGATAGCCAGACCGTCTTCGTCACGAATCGGTTTAACTTTCGCATATTTGATTGCAGACAGGGAGTCAGCAGCAACGGACAGACCAGCGATACCACACGCCATGGTGCGGATAACGTCACGGTCGTGCAGCGCCATCAGAGAGGCTTCGTAGCTGTACTTGTCGTGCATGTAGTGGATAACGTTCAGTGCAGTGACGTACTGTTTAGCCAGCCAATCCATGAAGTGATCCATGCGGTCCATAACTTCGTCGAAGTTCAGAACGTCGCCTTTGATCGGTTCAGATTTAGGACCAACCTGCATTTTCAGTTTTTCATCAACGCCACCGTTGATTGCGTACAGCATGGTTTTCGCCAGGTTTGCACGCGCACCGAAGAACTGCATTTGTTTACCAACAACCATCGGGCTTACGCAGCAAGCGATAGCGTAGTCGTCGTTGTTGAAGTCCGGACGCATCAGGTCATCGTTCTCGTACTGCAGAGAAGAGGTGTCGATGGACACTTTAGCGGCGAATTTCTTGAAGTTCAGAGGCAGTTTTTCAGACCACAGAACAGTGATGTTCGGCTCCGGAGAAGGACCCATAGTGTACAGGGTGTTCAGGAAGCGGAAGCTGTTTTTGGTAACCAGAGTACGGCCATCAACGCCCATACCACCGATTGATTCAGTTGCCCAAATCGGGTCACCGGAGAACAGTTCATCATATTCAGGAGTACGCAGGAAGCGAACCATACGCAGTTTCATGACCAGGTGGTCGATCATTTCCTGTGCGTCTTGCTCGGTGATTTTGCCTGCTTTCAGGTCACGTTCGATGTAAGCATCCAGGAAGGTGGATACGCGACCGAAGGACATTGCTGCACCGTTCTGAGATTTAACTGCGGCCAGGTAGCCGAAGTAAGTCCACTGGATAGCTTCCTGAGCGTTGGTAGCCGGACCAGAGATATCGCAGCCATATTTAGCAGCCATTTCTTTGATCTGACCCAGAGCGCGGTGCTGTTCAGCGATTTCTTCACGCAGACGGATAGTTGCTTCCAGGTTTACGCCGTTTTCCAGATCGGACTGCAGAGAGACGAACTGAGCGTATTTGTCTTTCATCAGGTAGTCGATACCGTACAGCGCAACGCGACGGTAGTCACCGATGATACGGCCACGGCCATAAGCATCTGGCAGACCAGTCAGAACACCGGATTTACGGCAGTTCAGAATGTCTTTGGTGTAAACATCGAATACGCCCTGGTTGTGGGTTTTGCGGTATTCGGTGAAGATTTTTTTCAGCATCGGGTCCAGTTCGCGATTGTACGCTTTGCAGGAACCTTCAACCATTTTGATGCCGCCAAACGGAATGATCGCACGTTTCAGCGGAGCTTCAGTCTGCAGACCAACAATCTTCTCGAGCGCTTTGTTGATGTAGCCAGCGTCGTGAGAAGTGATGGTAGAAGCAACGGAGGTGTCAAAGTCAACAGGCGCGTGAGTGCGGTTTTCCTGTTTAACGCCTTCCATCACGCTGTCCCACAGTGCAGTGGTCGCATCAGTTGCGCCAGCCAGGAAGGACTCGTCACCCTCATATGGAGTGTAGTTTTTCTGAATGAAGTCACGTACGTTTACTTCATTCTGCCAGTCACCTTTGGTAAAACCTTCCCAGGCTGTGGCTAACTTTTCATTAAGCTCGGACATGTAACACCTACCTTCTTAAGTGGATTTTTTATTTACTGCGTGTAATGGGCATCATCAGATTAATGATGATCGTTACCACGCAGATAAATGACCCAGTATGTCAACCCGACCAACAAACCGCCGCCGATAATGTTACCGATCGTAACCGGAATCAGGTTATCGGTGATGAAATTCATCACGGTCAGGTGAGAAAAATTCTCCGGAGAAGACCCAACTGCGGTCCAGAATTCCGGGGTGGCGAAATCGCGTATTACAATACCCATAGGGATCATAAACATGTTTGCGATACTGTGCTCAAAACCGCTGGCAACAAACATTGCGACCGGTAATACCATGATAAACGCTTTGTCCATCAGGCTGCGGCCAGAGTAGCTCATCCATACCGCCAGGCACACCATCAGGTTAGCCAGGATGCCAAGGCTTACTGCCTCAACAAAAGTATGGTGCACTTTGTGGTCGGCTGTTTGTAGGACGTTGAGCCCCCACGCGCCGTTGGCGGTCATGTATTCGCCGGAAAGCCACATCAATAGCACGAAGAGCAAGCAACCCACCAGGTTACCGACATAAACGTTAAGCCAGTTTTTCGCTAACTGACCCCAGGTAATACGACCACTGGCTTTAGCAACGACGATCAGTACGGTTGAAGTGAAGAGGTCTGCACCGCAGACAACACAAAGAATCAGCCCCAGGGAAAAGCAGATACCACCTACTAATTTCGCCATGCCGAAAGGCATAGTACCAGTGCCGGTTGTGGCGGTAATATAGAAAACAAAGGCAATTGAAATGAATACACCGGCAGTAATTGCCAGATAGAACGTCTTAAGCGGATGTTTCGTTGCTTTATAGACGCCTGCTTCTTCGGCAACTTTGGCCATTGCAGCAGGTAGAATAAGATCAAAAGGGTTGTCAGCTTTCACACTAACTCTCTCTTTATTAAGTCGGCGACGAGATACTAACAAAGCATTATAGATGAGAATTTGATATAGATCATATCTCGCCTGGCTTATAGGCCCGTAAGACGCATGGTTTTTATGCGATTACGGTGTAACATGTTGATTATCCATATAAAAATAAATTTTAAAAATTATAAAGTGAGTTGAATTTTTTCTTTCAGCCTCCTATGGGACGGTTAATTAAAATGGAGTAATTGAGATAAAAAACCACATTAATAAGCTAATTTTTTTAATATCAACTACTAATATTTAACCTTGTTTTTACATTTATTTTTTGGTTTGACCAAAATAAAAAACGGGGCGCTTTAAGCGCCCCGTAATATAGCTCAGACAATACATTTAGCCTACTCGAGGCAAGTTGTTTGTCACTATTTTGACCAGTGTGCCGCTTTCGCGCGTTGCAATTTCTCATAGGCTTTCAGCAGAGACTGATGTGCCGGGAATGCCTGCAGATCGCTGTCTACTGGCTGAAGTCCATAAAACGGAGCTTCACCACTCAGTGCCGCACTTGCCGCTTCAACCGCCTCAGCGCCGTACATGCGGACAAATGCGTTCAGATATTGCAGCGGCTGACGGTCCTCTTCCTGAGACAGCAGCAACAATGTTTGCAGGCAGCGATAGTAGTTTGCACGTTCCGCGCTAAAGACGGAGGCGTTAAATTCCATCGTCCATTCTGTCCACACCAGCGCCTGCTCCAGATCGCCACCGGCCAGCGCCAGCATCACTTTAAGCTCGCCAATACGCAGGGTGTACCAACCGTTATCCGCACCGGTCGCCAGACCGAGTAGCTCGCGCACGCGGGTGAAGTCGTCAAAACCTTCTTCATCCAGTTGTTCGATCAGATTGAGGTAGTCTTCTTTATCCCATTCGCTGCCCGGCAGAGAGAGAATGGTGTCACGCAGATGGGCGCCCATAGCGTTGTTGGCTAACCACAGATCTTCTGCCGGATAGATGTCAGACATTCCCGGCACAATAATGCGGCACGCGTAAACGCTCAGGTGCTCATAGTCAGCGATATACACTTCTTTATCTTCAGCATTGAAGATGGCCATCAGGGTGGCGAACTCTTCTTCCGTGGTGCCAGAGAAATTCCAGTCAACGAACGGATAGTCGGCATCCTGCTTGAACAGATCCCATGAGATCAAACCGCTGGAATCGATGAAGTGAGTTTCAAGGTTGGTATGTTCTGCCACTTCCTCATCGTCAAAGGTCGGTGGGGTGAAGACATCAAGATCTTTCAGACCACGACCCTGCAGCAGTTCAGTGACGGTACGCTCCAGCGCCACGCCGAAATCCGGGTGTGCGCCGAAGGAAGCGAAGCAGGTACCGTTGGTCGGGTTGAACAGGACAACACAAATCACCGGATACTTACCGCCCAGCGAGCCATCATAGGCAAAAATTGGGAAACCTTCAGCTTCCAGTGTGGCGATGGACTCCACCACTGCCGGATAGCGCGCCATCACCTCGGCCGGGATTTCCGGCAGGCTGATGCTTTCGGCGATAATACGGTTCTTCACATGACGCTCAAAGACTTCAGACAGGCCCTGAACGCGCGCTTCGTTAGGCGTGTTACCCGCGGACATGCCGTTAGAAACATACAGGTTGCCGATAATATTCATCGGAATATAGACAATCTGGTTATCCGACTGACGGGTAAACGGCAGGCCGCAGACGCCACGTTCTTCATTACCAGACTGCAGATCGATAAGCATGCTGCCAGTCAGTTCGTTATCTGGATCGTAAAATGCTCGCAGACGTGCATCCAGTAAACCTTCTGGTACATCGTCTTCTTCTGTCAGCGGGAACCATTTTTCGTTCGGATAATGCACGAACGGGCCATTGGCGATAGTTTCGCCCAACCAGAAATCCGCAAAGAAATAGTTAGTCGACAGACGCTCAAAGTATTCGCCCAGCGCGGAAGCCAACGCCGCTTTTTTCGTCGCGCCTTTACCGTTGGTGAAGCACAGCGCGCATTCTTTGTCGCGAATATGTACAGACCAGACGTTAGGGACGGGATTCAACCACGAGGCTTCTTCAATTTGAAAACCGAGGTCGAGCAATTTTTGCTGGAAGCGAGCGATGGAATCTTCCAGAGCGGCATCTTTGCCGGGGATAAATGTTTGCGTCATGAAAATCACTTTTGTCGTACGGAAAGCGCGCAATGATACGGGTTTTCAATGAACGGCGCTATCGCCGCCGGAGCTCAGGCGTAAATAAAAGCATTGGCTATGCTTTCTTACAGCCAACTACGTTTAGAGCATATTAATGAAAGCTTTCGATTTGCACCGTATGGCGCTTGATAAGGTGCCCATGGATTTTCTGGGGGAAGTTGCGTTACGCAGCCTCTACACCTTTATATTGGTTTTTCTGTTTTTAAAAATCACCGGACGTCGCGGCGTACGCCAGATGTCGCTTTTTGAAGTGCTGATCATCCTTACGCTGGGTTCTGCAGCGGGAGACGTGGCATTCTATGACGATGTCCCGATGCTGCCGGTGCTGGTGGTTTTTATTACTCTTGCTGTGCTGTATCGGTTGGTAATGTGGCTGATGGCGCATAGTGAAAAAATGGAGGACCTGCTGGAGGGCAAACCCGTCGTGATCATTGAAGATGGCGAGCTGGCATGGTCAAAGCTCAATAGTGCCAATATGACGGAATTTGAATTCTTTATGGAACTGCGTTTGAACGGCGTGGAGCAATTGGGACAGGTGAAACTGGCTATTCTGGAGACGAATGGACAAATCAGTGTCTACTTCTTTGCCGATGAAGACGTAAAGCCGGGGCTCAGTATTTTACCTAAGCACTGTACGCAACGATTTAAAGTAATGCCTGAAGCAGGGGACTATGCCTGTATACGTTGTAGCGAAGTGGTGCAAATGAACGCAGGAGATCATCAATTATGTCCACGCTGTGCAAATCCAGAATGGTCGAAGGCCAGTCGGGAAAAACGGGTTACCTGACAGCAAAAATCTCGGTTTTTACCCGTCAATCCGATAGATTCTGTTGTGTGACCAATGACACATTTTTACCCTGGTCAGTTTTACCCATTGCGGCGCGTGTCACTGAATGATAAAACCGATATCCACAGGAATAACTTATACCAATGTCTGTCACCGGATTATCGTCAATGACAGGATGTTGATTGGACAACAACACAACGTGGTGAGGGGAAATGGCTCAGGTCTTTAATTTTAGTTCAGGTCCGGCAATGCTACCGGCAGAAGTACTTAAACTGGCTCAACAGGATCTTCGCGACTGGAACGGTCTTGGCACGTCGGTGATGGAAATTAGCCACCGTGGCAAAGAATTCATCCAGGTCGCCGAGGAAGCGGAGCAGGATTTTCGCGATCTTCTTAGCATCTCCTCCAACTATAAAGTGTTGTTCTGCCATGGCGGTGGTCGTGGGCAGTTCGCGGGTATCCCGTTAAATATTCTGGGTGATAAAACCACCGCGGATTACGTCGATGCCGGTTATTGGGCCGCCAGTGCAATTAAAGAAGCGAAAAAATACTGCACGCCAAACGTTATTGATGCCAAAGTCACCGTGGACGGCCTGCGTGCTGTTAAGCCGATGAGTGAATGGCAGCTTTCTGATAACGCGGCGTACCTGCACTATTGTCCGAACGAAACTATCGATGGCATTGCGATCGATGAAACACCGAATTTTGCCAGCAACGTTGTGGTCACGGCTGATCTGTCCTCTACCATTCTTTCCGCACCGCTTGACGTTAGCCGTTATGGCGTAATTTATGCCGGAGCACAGAAAAACATCGGCCCGGCGGGCCTGACGATTGTCATCGTCCGTGAAGATTTGCTGGGTAAAGCTCATGTATCATGCCCGTCAATCCTCGACTATACCGTGCTGAATGACAACGACTCCATGTTCAATACGCCGCCAACCTTTGCCTGGTATCTGTCTGGCCTGGTCTTTAAATGGCTGAAAAAGCAGGGCGGTGTTAATGCAATGGATAAAATTAACCAGCAAAAAGCGGAACTGCTGTACGGCGTAATTGATAACAGCGATTTCTACCGTAACGATGTGGCGAAATCCAACCGTTCACGCATGAACGTACCGTTCCAGCTGGCTGACAGCGCACTGGATAAACTGTTCCTGGAAGAGTCTTTTGCTGCGGGCCTGCATGCGCTGAAAGGGCATCGTGTGGTCGGCGGTATGCGTGCGTCCATCTACAATGCAATGCCGCTTGAAGGTGTAAAAGCACTGACCGATTTCATGGTCGATTTTGAACGCCGTCGTGGCTAATCTGCTGTACTTTTCATCCCCACAGCCTGTCTGTGGGGTTTTTATGTCTGTTTTTGAGAGTCGAGTTTCATGGAATCCCTGACGTTACAACCCATTGCGCGGGTGGATGGCACAATCAATCTGCCTGGATCCAAAAGTGTTTCTAACCGCGCTTTGCTGCTGGCCGCATTAGCCAATGGCACCACTGTCCTGACCAACCTGCTGGACAGCGATGATGTTCGCCATATGCTCAATGCTCTGAATGTGTTAGGGATTAGCTATACCCTTTCTGCTGATCGTACCCGCTGCGAGATTATTGGCAATGGTGGTGCATTACATGCGCAAGGCTCAGTGGAACTGTTCCTTGGTAATGCCGGAACCGCAATGCGCCCGCTGGCCGCAGCGCTATGTCTGGGCAGCAATGACATCGTGCTGACGGGCGAACCGCGCATGAAAGAGCGCCCGATAGGCCATCTGGTTGATGCGCTGCGCCAGGGCGGAGCCAAAATTGACTATCTGGAGCAGGAAAACTATCCACCTTTACGTCTGCGCGGTGGCTTTACCGGAGGCCAGGTTGAGGTAGACGGTAGCGTTTCCAGCCAGTTCCTCACTGCGCTGCTGATGACTGCGCCGCTTGCGCCGCAGGATACGACGATTGCAATTAAAGGTGACCTGGTATCCAAACCTTACATTGATATCACACTGAACCTGATGAAAACGTTTGGTGTTGAAATTGAAAATCAAAACTACCAGCGCTTTGTCGTGAAGGGGCAGCAGCAGTACCAGTCACCGGGTGCATACCTGGTTGAAGGCGATGCTTCTTCCGCTTCCTATTTCCTCGCGGCGGGTGCCATTAAAGGCGGTACGGTAAAAGTTACCGGGATTGGTCGTAACAGCATGCAGGGTGATATTCGTTTTGCCGATGTACTGGAAAAAATGGGTGCTACCATTACATGGGGCAACGATTTTATTGCCTGTACTCGCGGCGAGTTGAACGCAGTGGATATGGATATGAACCATATTCCTGATGCGGCGATGACCATTGCAACGGCGGCGCTGTTTGCGAAAGGCACCACGACATTACGTAATATCTACAACTGGCGCGTCAAAGAGACCGATCGTCTGTTCGCGATGGCGACGGAGTTACGCAAAGTGGGCGCGGAAGTGGAAGAGGGGCATGACTTTATCCGCATCACCCCGCCTGCAACATTGCAATTTGCGGACATCGCGACCTACAACGATCACCGCATGGCGATGTGTTTCTCGCTGGTGGCGCTGTCTGACACGCCTGTGACCATTCTTGATCCAAAGTGTACCGCCAAAACTTTCCCGGATTATTTCGAACAGCTGGCGCGTATTAGTACATCTGCCTGATTTCATTGCCGCACTTTCGGGTGCGGCACATTCTGACATCTCCGATTGCCTATTTATTCTACACTCAGCTTCAATGATTCTGCATTTTTCACACAAAGATAACGATCGTTGGCGTTGGCGCGTATAATGCGCGGCGTTCACGTTAATGTACGCCCGTTTAAGGAGAAAAAGATGACGGCAATTGCCCCGGTTATTACCATTGATGGCCCAAGCGGTGCAGGAAAAGGCACCTTGTGCAAGGCAATGGCGGAAGCATTGCAGTGGCATCTGTTAGATTCAGGCGCGATCTACCGCGTACTGGCGCTCGCAGCGTTACATCACCATGTTGATGTAACATCTGAAGATGCTCTGGTACCGCTTGCCTCACACCTTGATGTGCGTTTTATCTCAACAGACGGCAACCTTGAAGTTATTCTTGAAGGTGAGGATGTCAGCGGTGAAATCCGTACCCAGGAAGTGGCGAATGCCGCCTCTCAGGTCGCGGCGTTTCCTCGCGTGCGTGAAGCGCTTTTACGTCGTCAACGCGCATTTCGCGAAACCCCAGGTCTGATTGCTGATGGACGTGATATGGGGACCGTGGTGTTCCCGGATGCGCCGGTGAAAATTTTTCTGGACGCCTCCTCGCAAGAACGTGCGCATAGACGTATGCTACAGTTGCAGGAGAAGGGCTTTAGTGTTAACTTTGAACGCCTTTTGGCCGAGATCGAAGAACGCGATTATCGCGATCGTAACCGTGCTGTAGCGCCGCTGGTTCCTGCTGCTGATGCTTTAGTTTTGGATTCAACCCGATTAAGCATTGAGCAAGTGATTGAAAAAGCGTTACAATACGCGCGCCAAAAACTGGCTCTCGCTTAAGTGCGACCGAATTTGCAGTACCCCCGTTGCAATGGATTGACAGCGGGTATGTTAAACAACCCCATCCGGCATGGAGCCAGGTGGACGTTAAATATGAAACCTGAAGATTAAACATGACTGAATCTTTTGCTCAACTGTTTGAAGAATCCTTAAAAGAAATCGAAACCCGTCCGGGTTCCATCGTTCGTGGTGTTGTTGTTGCTATCGACAAAGACGTAGTACTGGTTGACGCTGGTCTGAAATCTGAGTCCGCCATTCCGGCAGAGCAGTTCAAAAACGCCCAGGGCGAGCTGGAAATCCAGGTTGGTGACGAAGTTGACGTTGCTCTGGATGCAGTAGAAGACGGCTTCGGTGAAACCCTGCTGTCCCGTGAAAAAGCTAAACGTCACGAAGCTTGGATCACGCTGGAAAAAGCTTACGAAGAAGCTGCAACCGTTACTGGTGTTATCAATGGCAAAGTCAAGGGTGGCTTCACTGTTGAGCTGAATGGTATTCGCGCGTTCCTGCCGGGTTCCCTGGTAGACGTTCGTCCGGTCCGCGACACGCTGCACCTGGAAGGCAAAGAGCTTGAATTCAAAGTAATCAAGCTGGATCAGAAGCGTAACAACGTTGTTGTTTCCCGTCGTGCCGTTATCGAATCCGAAAACAGCGCAGAACGCGATCAGCTGCTGGAAAACCTGCAGGAAGGCATGGAAGTTAAAGGTATCGTTAAGAACCTCACTGACTACGGTGCATTCGTTGATCTGGGTGGCGTTGACGGCCTGCTGCACATCACCGACATGGCATGGAAACGCGTTAAGCATCCGAGCGAAATCGTAAACGTTGGCGACGAAATCACTGTTAAAGTGCTGAAGTTCGACCGCGAGCGTACTCGTGTATCTCTGGGCCTGAAACAGCTGGGCGAAGATCCATGGGTAGCTATCGCTAAGCGTTATCCAGAAGGTACCAAACTGACTGGTCGCGTGACCAACCTGACCGACTACGGCTGCTTCGTTGAAATCGAAGAAGGCGTTGAAGGCCTGGTTCACGTTTCCGAAATGGATTGGACCAACAAAAACATCCACCCGTCCAAAGTTGTTAACGTTGGCGACGTAGTGGAAGTTATGGTTCTGGATATCGACGAAGAACGTCGTCGTATCTCCCTGGGTCTGAAGCAGTGCAAAAACAACCCATGGCAGCAGTTCGCGGAAACCCACAACAAGGGCGACCGTGTTGAAGGTAAAATCAAGTCTATCACTGACTTCGGTATCTTCATCGGCCTGGACGGCGGCATCGACGGCCTGGTTCACCTGTCTGACATCTCCTGGAACGTTGCAGGCGAAGAAGCAGTTCGTGAATACAAAAAAGGCGACGAAATCGCAGCAGTTGTTCTGCAGGTTGACGCAGAGCGTGAGCGTATCTCTCTGGGCGTTAAACAGCTCGCAGAAGATCCGTTCAACAACTGGGTTGCACTGAACAAGAAAGGCGCAATCGTAAACGGTAAAGTCACTGCAGTTGACGCTAAAGGCGCAACCGTAGAACTGGCTGACGGCGTTGAAGGTTACCTGCGCGCTTCTGAAGCTTCACGTGACCGCGTTGAAGATGCAACTCTGGTTCTGAGCGTAGGCGACGACGTTGAAGCTAAATTCACCGGCGTTGATCGTAAGAACCGTGCAATCAGCCTGTCTGTTCGTGCTAAAGACGAAGCTGATGAGAAAGATGCAATCGCAACTGTTAACAAACAGGAAGATGCTAACTTCTCTAACAACGCAATGGCTGAAGCTTTCAAAGCAGCTAAAGGCGAGTAATATCGAGTGCTCTAAATCCTTTGTGCTGTTAACGGCACAAAGGATGACGAGTAGCTTGACAGATTACAGGATTCGTCCTGTAATCAATGACAAAGGGCGGCTACGGCCGCCCTTAATCAATGCAGCAGCTAATTATGCCTTTAAGGAACCGGAGGAATCATGACCAAGTCAGAATTGATTGAAAGACTTGCAACCCAGCAACCTCATATTCCCGCGAAAGCGGTTGAAGATGCAGTTAAAGAGATGCTGGAACATATGGCCTCGACTCTTGCGCAGGGCGAGCGTATTGAAATCCGCGGTTTCGGCAGCTTCTCTTTGCATTACCGCGCACCACGCACCGGACGTAATCCGAAGACCGGCGATAAAGTGGATCTGGAAGGGAAATACGTTCCGCACTTTAAACCAGGTAAAGAACTGCGCGATCGCGCCAATATTTACGGTTAAGTTTTTAGCGAGACTTAACGCCGAGAAAAGCACCCGCATGGGTGCTTTTTTCATTTCTGTGCGCCTATCCTGGAATCCTCATCCCAGTTAATTTGTACGTTACAACCCCCACTAAATGTCTGCGGAACTCAGGTCGTATAACGATAAATTGATGCCAGACAACCGTCGAAGAGTACTGCACACTCCCTGTAACAGGGAGGTTATTGATGAAAATAACAACGGTGAGTACGTGTGCATTATTCGGCATTCTCCCACTCATGCTATTACCTACGCTGCCAGGCATGTTGTGTATCGGCATTGTATTTTGTCTGGCATGTCTGCTCTGTTTTCTCCCCCACAAATATATACGTTCCGCCGGACTAACCCTGCTGTTTTTTCTTTGGGGAATCCTGGCTGCGAAAGAAGCTCTGTGGGCCGGTAATACGCTGCCTGCGAAAACCCAGCAAGCCATTGTGCGGATAACCGGAACTGACAATATGACAACGCACTACGGCCAAATCACTCACCTTCAGGGGAAACGAATCTTTCCTGCACAAGGAATCGTCCTGTACGGACAGTATTTACCCGGTGATGTTTGTGCGGGTCAGACATGGGCGATGACGTTGAAAGTCCGCGCCGTACACGGTCAATTAAACGAAGGCGGATTTGATAGCCAGCGTTACGCATTGGCGCAGCATCAACCGCTGACGGGGCGATTCTTACAGGCTTCGGTTATCACACCACAATGCAGTTTGCGTTCGCGATTTCTCGACTCGTTGAAAACGGTACTCGCCGACTATCCCTGGCAGCAGGTTATACTGGGTCTGGGAATGGGTGAGCGCTTGTCCGTGTCACAAGAGGTGAAAACGATTATGCGTGATACCGGCACGGCTCATTTGATGGCTATCTCCGGGCTGCATATTGCGTTTGCTGCACTTCTGGCTGCCGGAATAATTCGCGCGGGACAATTTTTTATGCCCGCCAGATGGATTTGTTGGCAGGTTCCATTAGTGGGTGGGATTGTCTGCGCCACATTATATGCCTGGCTGACGGGGCTGCACCCCCCGGCATTACGAACGGTTGTTGCGCTGCTAGTCTGGGGGGCGCTAAGACTTAGCAGCAGGCAGTGGAGCGGATGGTCGGTATGGATCTGCTGTCTGGCAGCCATTCTGGTGGTGGATCCTGTTGCCGTTCTTTCGCAAAGCCTATGGTTGTCTGCATCCGCCGTTGCGGCACTGCTGTTCTGGTACCAATGGGTACCGCTCCCGGACTGGCCACTGTCGCGTGCTGGTCGTCAATTTCTGGCGCTGGCTCATCTGCAATTGGGTATTACGCTTCTGCTTCTTCCCGTACAAATCGCAATGTTTCACGGTTTTAGTCTGACCTCGTTTCCGGCTAATTTGTTTGCCGTCCCTTTGGTCACGTTTGTTTCCGTACCCTTGATATTAGCAGGCATGATCGTGCATTTAGCCGGACTGGTGATGATTGAATCGAATCTGTGGTATTTAGCGGATCGCTCTCTGGCGCTACTATTTTGGGGGCTCAGGAGCCTGCCTGAAGGGTGGATCAATATTGATGCACGCTGGCAATGGCTCGCATTTTTACCCGGAATGATGATTATCGCATGGCGACTAAATATCTTGCTTACACTACCGGTGGTCTGTTTCTCTGCGCTACTTTTGCTGAGTGGGCCGCTTTGGTGTGCACCGCGTACAGATGTGTGGCAAGTGCATATGCTGGATGTCGGGCAGGGGCTGGCGATGGTGATTGTGCGTGATGGAAAAGCGCTGCTTTACGATACCGGTCTGGCATGGCCTGAAGGCGATAGCGCGCAACAGCTGATTATTCCCTGGTTGCGTTGGCATAATCTGGAGCCGGAAGGGGTCATTTTAAGCCATGAACATATGGATCACCGGGGAGGGTTGCACTCCTTACAACAAGTCTGGCCATCACTATGGATAAGAAGTCCGCTAGGCTGGAAAGGACACCTCCCGTGTTTTCGCGGAGAACGTTGGCAATGGCAAGGGTTAACCTTCAGTGCGCACTGGCCTGTGCGTGGAAATACAGGGCAGGGGAATAACCACTCCTGCGTAGTTAAAGTTGATGATGGGTATCAGAGTGTTCTGCTGACCGGCGATATTGAGTCTCCCGCTGAACAAAAAATGCTAAGTCATTACTGGCAGCATCTGCAGTCTACGGTGGTACAGGTTCCGCATCATGGCAGCAATACTTCATCATCACTGGCACTCATTCAGCGAGTTGACGGGCAGGCCGCACTAGCCTCTGCATCTCGTTACAACGCCTGGCGTCTGCCATCCTGGAAAGTGAAGCAACGTTATCGGAAACAAAATTATCAATGGCTGGATACACCACATCAGGGGCAGATTACGCTGGATTTTTACCAAAAAAACTGGCGAATACACAGCTTGCGGGATCAGATTTTACCTCGTTGGTATCATCAGTGGTTTGGCGTGTCGGAGGATAACGGGTAGAATATGCGGCTATTCTAACAAATGCTGGTTTTTTGAATGCATAACGATAAAGATCTCTCTACGTGGCAGACGTTTCGCCGACTATGGCCAACCATAGCGCCTTTTAAATCGGGTCTGATCGTGGCGGGTATAGCGTTAGTCCTTAACGCGGCCAGCGATACCTTCATGTTATCGCTCCTTAAACCATTACTGGATGATGGTTTTGGTAAAACGGATCGTTCGGTGCTGCTGTGGATGCCGCTGGTGGTCATTGGGCTGATGATAGTTCGTGGCTTAACCAGTTATGTCTCCAGCTACTGTATCTCATGGGTGTCAGGCAAAGTGGTCATGACCATGCGTCGCCGCCTGTTTGGTCATATGATGGGCATGCCAGTCTCCTTTTTTGATAAACAGTCTACAGGTACGCTGTTGTCACGTATTACCTATGATTCAGAGCAGGTCGCGTCATCGTCTTCCGGCGCGCTGATCACCGTGGTACGTGAAGGGGCCTCAATCATTGGCCTGTTTATCATGATGTTCTATTACAGCTGGCAGCTGTCACTGATCCTGATTGTACTGGCGCCAATTGTGTCAGTGGCGATCCGTGTGGTTTCCAAGCGCTTTCGTAGCATCAGTAAAAACATGCAAAACACTATGGGGCAGGTTACGACCAGTGCGGAGCAGATGCTGAAAGGCCACAAAGAAGTTCTGATTTTTGGTGGTCAGGAAGTCGAAACCAAGCGCTTTGATAAGGTCAGCAACAAGATGCGTTTGCAGGGTATGAAGATGGTTTCCGCTTCTTCTATCTCCGACCCTATCATCCAGTTGATTGCGTCTCTGGCTCTGGCCTTCGTGTTATATGCGGCCAGCTTCCCAAGCGTAATGGAAAACCTGACGGCAGGGACAATTACGGTTGTCTTCTCCTCAATGATCGCGCTGATGCGTCCGTTGAAATCGCTGACCAACGTCAACGCGCAGTTCCAGCGCGGTATGGCGGCATGCCAGACCTTATTTACGATTCTGGATAGCGAACAGGAGAAAGATGAAGGTAAACGTGTTATCGAGCGTGCTACCGGCGATCTCGAATTCCGCAACGTGACTTTCACCTATCCGGGACGTGAAGTACCGGCTCTGCGTAACATCAACCTGAATATTCCCGCGGGTAAAACCGTTGCTCTGGTTGGCCGTTCGGGCTCAGGAAAATCCACCATCGCCAGCCTGATTACGCGCTTCTACGATATTGATGAAGGGCAGATTCTGATGGACGGACACGATCTGCGCGAATATACCCTGGCATCCCTGCGCGATCAGGTTGCGTTGGTTTCGCAGAATGTGCACCTGTTTAACGATACGGTTGCCAACAACATCGCCTACGCGCGTACCGATATGTACAGTCGTGAGCAGATCGAAAAAGCGGCACAGATGGCCTACGCCATGGATTTCATCAACAAGATGGATAATGGTCTGGATACGGTGATTGGTGAAAACGGCGTCCTGCTTTCCGGCGGACAACGTCAGCGTATCGCTATTGCCCGTGCCTTGTTGCGTGACAGTCCAATTCTGATCCTTGATGAAGCAACATCAGCTCTTGATACCGAATCTGAACGTGCGATTCAGTCTGCGCTGGATGAGCTACAGAAAAACCGTACTTCTCTGGTCATTGCTCACCGTCTTTCAACCATTGAACAAGCCGACGAAATCATCGTGGTGGAGGATGGTCTGATTGTCGAACGCGGAACCCATAGCGACCTGATTGAGCAGCGCGGGGTCTATGCGCAATTACACAAAATGCAATTCGGTCAATGATCGCACGTATCTGGTCTGGTGAATCGCCGCTGTGGCGATTGTTACTTCCACTCTCCTGGCTTTATGGCCTGGTGAGTGGCGGGATCCGTCTATGCTACAAGCTTGGGCTGAAACGCGCTTGGCGCGCGCCAGTACCGGTTGTGGTGGTCGGAAACCTTACAGCCGGCGGCAATGGCAAAACACCGGTGGTGATTTGGCTGGTTGAACAACTGCAGCAACGCGGGATTCGCGTGGGCGTGGTGTCGCGTGGTTACGGCGGGAAAGCGGCTGCTTACCCGTTGTTATTGACCGCAGAGACCACTACCGCAGAAGCGGGTGATGAACCTGTGCTGATCGCCCAACGTACCGGCGTGCCGGTAGCGGTATCCCCGGTAAGATCGGATGCGGTAAAAGCCATTTTGGCCCAACATGACGTGCAGATTATTGTGACCGACGATGGGCTACAGCACTATCGTCTGGCGCGAGATGTTGAAATCGTGGTTATTGACGGCGAACGTCGGTTTGGCAACGGCTGGTGGCTTCCCGCTGGTCCAATGCGGGAACGCGCAGGTCGTCTAAAATCGGTGGATGCGACTATTGTTAACGGTGGCGTTGCGCAACCAGGGGAAATCCCTATGCGACTTGAACCGGGGCTGGCCGTTAATTTACGTACAGGTGAACGCCGTGATGTATCGCAATTGCCCAATATTGTCGCCATGGCGGGCATTGGCCACCCACCGCGTTTTTTTGCCACGCTGAAAGCATGCGGTGCCAGCGTGCAAAAAAGCATTGCGCTGGCAGACCATCAGTCTCTGACCTACAGTGACGTCAGTGCGTTTGTAAACGCCGGGCAAACGCTGATGATGACGGAAAAAGATGCGGTTAAGTGCCGGGCATTTGCCGATGAAAACTGGTGGTATTTACCTGTTGACGCTCATTTGTCAGGCGATCGGCCTGACGTATTGCTGGATAGCTTAATCTCGCTGACTCGCTAACTGATTCACGCTGCGGCAGCGAATCATTTATGAGGCCATAGATGTCGTTGCCGTACCTTTCTCTGACGGATGCCCGTCATCTTCACCTTGCCGCTCAAGGTCTGCTGAAAAAAACACGCCGTCGGGCAACCCCGGCAGATATTCTCGCGACTATTTCGCGCATGTCGTTACTGCAAATCGATACCATCAATATTGTGGCGCGAAGTCCTTACCTGGTGCTGTTTAGTCGTTTAGGAGATTATTCACCCCAATGGCTGGACGACTCGTTACAGCAGGGCGAACTGATGGAATACTGGGCGCACGAGGCCTGCTTTTTGCCGCGCAGCGATTTTATGCTGATACGTCACCGCATGCTGGCCCCGGAGAATATGGGCTGGAAGTATAAAGCGGCGTGGATGAAAGAACATGCTCATGAAATTGAGCAACTGCTCCAGCACATCCAGCATAACGGACCGGTACGATCTGCTGATTTTGAGCATTCACGCAAGGGGACCAGCGGCTGGTGGGAGTGGAAACCGCAGAAGCGTCATCTTGAAGGGCTGTTCACTGCCGGGAAAGTGATGGTGGTGGAACGGCGTAATTTCCAGCGCGTGTATGATTTAACCCATCGCGTCATGCCACACTGGGACGATGAACGCGACCCACTTTCGCAGGAAGATGCTGAAAGCGTTATGCTGGATAACAGCGCCCGCAGTCTGGGGATTTTCCGCGAACAATGGCTGGCAGACTACTACCGCCTGAAGCGCCCGGCGCTAAAAAACTGGTGCAACGAACGGGCGGAACAGCAACAGATTATTCCTGTCGACGTTGAAGGGCTGGGAACGCTATGGCTACATAGCCACCTTCAGCCGCTACTCGAACAGGCGCTGGCGGGCAAATTAACGGCGACCCACAGCGCAGTGTTATCGCCTTTTGATCCGGTGGTTTGGGATCGTAAACGGGCAGAACAGCTATTCGATTTTAGCTACCGGCTGGAGTGTTACACGCCAGCACCAAAACGTCAGTACGGTTATTTCGTCTTGCCGTTGCTGCACCGCGGGCAGTTGGTTGGGCGAATGGATGCCAAAATGCACCGTAAAACGGGCGTGCTGGACGTGATTTCGCTGTGGTTACAGGATGGGGTTAAGCCTGGGGTGACTTTGCAAAAAGGATTGTTTCAGGCGATTGACGATTTTGCCCGCTGGCAGCAGGCAACACGCGTTACGCTGGGACGTTATCCTGAAGGTTTATTTGCTGATGCACGCCATGGTTGGGAAATAGAACCAGCCCTTTAAGCGATTATGTTAATATTTACGGATTCACAATCCGGTCCATCTGGAGGAACTATGGATCATCGTCTACTTGAAATCATTGCCTGCCCGGTATGCAATGGCAAACTCTGGTTTAACCAGGAAAAACAGGAACTGATTTGTAAACTGGATAACCTTGCTTTCCCACTGCGTGATGGCATTCCTGTGTTACTGGAAACCGAAGCCCGCGTTCTGACTGCTGATGAGAGTAAATCATGAGTTTTGTGGTCATTATTCCTGCGCGTTATGCGTCCACTCGTCTGCCGGGCAAGCCGCTACTGGATATCAACGGCAAGCCAATGATCGTGCATGTCCTGGAGCGTGCGCGTGAATCTGGTGCTGAACGTATCATCGTGGCCACCGATCACGAGGATGTCGCTCGCGCGGTAGAAGCGGTGGGGGGGGAAGTATGCATGACCCGCGCCGATCACCAGTCTGGTACGGAACGCCTGGCGGAAGTCGTCGAGAAATGTGGTTTTAGCGATGATACCGTTATTGTGAACGTACAGGGTGATGAGCCGATGATTCCGGCGGTTATTATTCGCCAGGTGGCTGAGAATCTGGCGCAACGTCAGGTCGGCATGGCGACTCTTGCGGCTCCGATTCACAGTGCGGAAGAGGCATTTAATCCGAATGCGGTAAAAGTCGTTTTGGACGCTGAAGGATATGCGCTCTATTTTTCACGCGCGACCATCCCATGGGATCGCGATCGTTTCGCCAAAAGTCTGGAAACGGTGGGGGACACCTTCCTGCGCCATCTGGGCATTTACGGCTATCGCGCCGGTTTTATTCGCCGCTATGTTAACTGGCAGCCTAGCCCGCTTGAGCATATCGAAATGCTGGAGCAGCTGCGAGTGCTGTGGTACGGCGAAAAAATTCACGTTGCCGTCGCAAAAGAAGTCCCGGGTACCGGCGTAGACACTACCGAAGATCTCGAGCGCGTTCGCGCCGAAATGCCTTAGTTTTTCTCACGGCACTCCCCCATATTGATGCGTATTTTTGGGAGGAGTGTCGTATCGTTGCGCTTTCCCTCCACTTTTCTTTTCATCAATTGATCTCATCCGGGTGACATCTGTCTGCCCGACGCTCATTATGAAAGCAGTAGCATTTATGAGGGCAATCTGAAATGGAACAGTTGCGTGCCGAACTCAGCCACCTGCTGGGCGAAAAACTCAGTCGTATAGAATGCGTGAATGAAAAAGTGGATACGGCCCTGTGGTCACTGTACGACAGCCAGGGAAATCCGATGCCGCTGATGGCGAGAAGTTTCACCACGCCAGGCATGGCGCAGCAACTGGCATGGAAAACCTCCATGTTAGCGCGCAGCGGTACGGTGCGTATGCCCGTCATTTACGGGGTTTTAACCCACGAAGAGCATCCCGGCCCCGATGTGTTACTGCTTGAGCGTTTACGGGGTGTGCCGGTGGAAGCGCCAGCCCGAACGCCCGAACGCTGGGAACATTTAAAAGATCAGATCGTAGAAGGTCTGCTGTCATGGCATCGGCAGGATAGCCGTGGCTGCGTGGGAATGGTGGATAACACGCAAGAGAATATCTGGCCATCCTGGTATCGCCAGCGTGTTGAGGTACTGTGGACCACGTTAAATCAGTTCAACAATACTGGCTTGACGATGCAGGATAAGCGGATCCTGTTTCGTACCCGTGAGTGTTTACCCGCTTTATTTGAAGGATTCAATGATAACTGCGTACTGATCCACGGTAATTTCAGTTTACGTAGCATGCTCAAAGACGCCCGTAGCGATCAGCTACTGGCCATGGTGGGACCGGGGTTGATGCTGTGGGCGCCCAGAGAGTATGAATTGTTCCGTTTAATGGATAACGCGCTGGCGGAAAGCCTGCTTTGGCAATACCTGCAACGCGCGCCCGTGGCGGAGTCCTTCATCTGGCGGCGCTGGCTGTATGTGTTATGGGATGAGGTGGCGCAACTAGTCAACACCGGACGTTTTAATCGCACCAACTTTGATCTGGCAACGAAATCACTGCTGCCGTGGCTCGCCTGAACCTTTTAACCACTGCCAGATGCGACCCAATGTTTCGTAACCAGCGCGATCGCTGTGCATCAACCAGACGGGAGAGGGGATCGCGCGTTCCCACGGATTTAGCGGTGAATCAATTGCTAACTGATTAGCCGGCGCGGGCAACGGGTGTAGTCCAGCCTGTTGGAAGAAAATCATTGCTCGTGGTAAGTGCGATGCGGAGGTCACCAGCAGGAACGGCGCGTTGCCGATGGCCTGCTTAACTGCTGCGGCTTCTTCTTCAGTATCTTTAGGTTTATCCAGCGTGATGATATCACCGGGTGGCACACCCAGTGACTGCGCTACGCGGGCTCCCGCTTCTGCAGTACTGACGCTATTGCTCTTTGCCGCAGCACCGGTAAAGATAAGCTTCGATCCCGGATTAGCACGCCAGAGGCGAATACCTTCATTCAGACGCGGAAGACTGTTGCTGATTAGGTTTGAACTTGGTGCCCACTGAGGATTCCAGGTATACCCTCCGCCCAGCACCACAATGTATTCCACTTTTTGTGTATCCTGCCAGGTTGGATAGCTGTCCTCAATCGGTTTCAGTAGGCTATCAGCGACGGGTTGCAAGCTAAGAAGTAACAGCGCCAGCCAACTCAGGCTAATGCACACTTTCCCTGTTTTTTGAAAGCGGCTAAACCAGAGCAGCGCCAGGCCTATACCCATGATAATGAGCATTAGCGGAAGTGGCAGCATCATACCGCCAATCACTTTCTTCAGCGTAAAAAGCATCCTTTTTGGTTCCTTTTTTAACCATACAGCAGGGGATCTGCAGTGATATTACACCAGGAAGGTTCATTCTCGGCGTGGGTGTGACAAAATAGCGGTTTTACTTAGTCACCCTAAAGCCAGCATGTGGAGAGCCTGATGCGGGATCGCAATTTTGATGACATTGCAGAGAAGTTTTCCCGTAACATTTACGGCACCACTAAAGGTCAGCTTCGCCAGACGATCCTCTGGCAGGATCTGGACAAACTTCTTGCCGACTACGCGGGCCAAACATTGCGTGTGCTTGATGCGGGTGGCGGAGAAGGGCAGACAGCCATTCTGATGGCGCAGCGGGGCCATCACGTTACCTTGTGCGATCTTTCTGCTGAGATGGTGGCGCGAGCGCAACGGGCGGCAGAAGAGCAAGGTGTGAGCGACAACATGCATTTTATACATTGTGCCGCTCAGGACATCCCACAGCATTTGGATTCTCAGGTTGATCTGATATTGTTTCATGCTGTGCTGGAATGGGTGGCCGATCCACAAGCCGTCTTAAAAACATTGTGGTCGATGTTACGCCCGGGCGGTGCTTTATCGCTGATGTTCTACAATGCAAATGGCCTGTTGATGCGTAATGTGTTGGTCGGTAATTTCGGCTATGTACAGCAGGGAATGTATAAAAAGAAACGGCGCACGTTGTCTCCCGATTTCCCGCGCGACCCTCAGCAGGTCTATGGCTGGCTGGAGGAGATTGGCTGGGAGATAACCGGTAAAACGGGCGTGAGGGTGTTTCATGATTATCTGCGTGATAAACAAAAACAGCATGACTGTTTTGATGCTTTAACAGAAATAGAAACGCGCTATTGCCGCCAGGAACCGTATATCAGCCTTGGGCGCTATATTCATGTCACCGCGATTAAACGTCCGGCCCGAGCCGCAGATGCAAGGATAACCTATGAGTGAATTTTCCCAGACAGTCCCCGAACTGGTTGCCTGGGCCAGAAAAAATGACTTCTCCATCTCTCTGCCGGTAGACAGACTTTCGTTCCTGCTGGCGGTCGCCACATTGAACGGTGAGCGACTTGACGGTGAGATGAGTGAAGGTGAACTGGTGGATGCGTTCCGCCATGTGAGTGATGCGTTTGAGCAAACCAGCGAAACCATCGGCGTCCGCGCCAACAACGCGATCAACGACATGGTGCGTCAACGTCTGCTGAACCGCTTTACCAGCGAGCAGGCTGAAGGCAACGCCATTTACCGTTTAACGCCGCTCGGGATTGGCATCACAGATTACTATATTCGTCAGCGCGAGTTCTCTACGCTGCGTCTTTCCATGCAACTGTCGATTGTTGCAGGCGAACTGAAGCGCGCGGCGGATGCGGCAGTGGAAGGTGGCGATGAGTTCCACTGGCACCGCAACGTCTATGCGCCATTGAAATACTCGGTGGCGGAGATTTTCGACAGTATCGATCTGACCCAGCGCATCATGGATGAACAGCAGCAGCAGGTAAAAGACGACATCGCACAGTTGCTAAACAAAGACTGGCGGGCGGCGATATCCAGCTGTGAACTGTTGCTTTCTGAAACGTCTGGTACGCTGCGTGAACTGCAGGATACGCTGGAAGCGGCGGGGGATAAGCTGCAGGCTAACCTGTTACGCATCCAGGATGCCACAATGACGCATGATGATTTGCATTTTGTTGATCGGCTGGTGTTTGATTTACAAAGCAAGCTCGACCGCATTATTAGCTGGGGTCAGCAGTCCATTGACTTGTGGATCGGCTACGATCGTCATGTGCATAAATTTATCCGTACCGCGATCGATATGGATAAAAACCGCGTCTTCGCCCAACGTCTGCGTCAGTCCGTGCAGACCTACTTTGACGACCCATGGGCGCTGACCTATGCCAACGCCGATCGTCTGCTGGATATGCGTGACGAGGAGATGGTGCTACGTGACGAAGAGGTCACCGGTGAACTTCCGGAAGATCTGGAATATGAAGAATTTAACGAGATCCGTGAACAACTGGCGGCGATCATCGAAGAACAGCTGGCTATCTACAAATCCAGACAAACACCACTGGATCTCGGTTTGGTAGTGCGCGAGTATCTGGCGCAATACCCACGTGCGCGTCATTTCGACGTCGCGCGTATTGTTATCGATCAGGCGGTACGCCTTGGCGTAGCGCAAGCAGACTTCACCGGACTGCCAGCCAAATGGCAGCCGATTAATGATTACGGAGCCAAGGTACAGGCGCATGTCATTGACAAATATTGAACAAGTGATGCCGGTAAAGCTGGCGCAGGCGCTGGCGAATCCGTTATTTCCGGCGCTGGATAGCGCCTTACGTTCGGGCCGCCATATCGGTCTGGATGAACTGGATAATCATGCCTTCCTGATGGATTTTCAGGAATATTTTGAAGAGTTTTACAGCCGCTATAACGTGGAATTGATCCGTGCGCCGGAAGGGTTCTTTTACCTTCGTCCGCGTTCAACGACGCTCATTCCGCGTTCGGTCCTGTCTGAACTGGACATGATGGTGGGTAAAATTCTTTGCTATCTCTATCTCAGCCCGGAACGCCTGGCGAACGAAGGGATTTTTACCCAGCAAGAGCTGTATGACGAGCTGTTAACGCTGGCGGATGAAGCCAAACTGCTGAAGCTGGTGAACAACCGTTCAACCGGTTCTGACGTTGACCGCCAGAAGCTACAGGAAAAAGTGCGTTCTTCGCTCAACCGCTTGCGCCGCTTAGGCATGGTGTGGTTTCTGGGCCACGACAGCAGCAAATTCCGTATTACAGAATCTGTCTTCCGCTTTGGCGCGGATGTGCGTAGCGGTGACGATCCGCGTGAAGCACAGCGTCGCTTAATTCGTGATGGTGAAGCGATGGCGGTCGAGAACCGTCTGCAGCTCAACGATGAGCCCGAAGAGAATCAGCCGGACAGTGGAGAAGAAGAATAATGATTGAACGCGGTAAATTTCGCTCACTTACGCTGATTAACTGGAATGGTTTTTTTGCCCGTACGTTTGATCTCGATGAGCTGGTCACCACGCTGTCCGGTGGTAACGGTGCGGGTAAATCCACCACCATGGCGGCATTTGTTACGGCGCTCATTCCGGACTTAACCCTGCTGCATTTCCGTAACACCACCGAAGCTGGTGCAACCAGCGGTTCACGTGATAAAGGTCTGCACGGTAAGCTGAAAGCAGGGGTCTGTTACTCAATGCTCGACGTCCTCAACTCGCGTCATCAGCGCGTGGTCGTGGGTGTGCGTCTGCAACAGGTTGCGGGTCGTGATCGCAAAGTGGATATCAAACCGTTTGCCATTCAGGGGCTGCCGATGTCGGTACAGCCAACCCAACTGGTGACGGAAACGCTGAACGAACGCCAGGCGCGCGTACTGTCTCTACCTGAGCTGAAAGAGAAGCTTGATGAGATGGAAGGTGTGCAGTTTAAGCAGTTCAACTCAATAACCGATTATCATTCGCTGATGTTCGATCTGGGCATCATTGCCCGTCGTCTGCGCTCCGCGTCTGATCGTAGTAAATTCTACCGTCTGATTGAAGCCTCGCTGTACGGCGGGATCTCCAGCGCCATTACCCGTTCACTGCGTGACTACCTGCTGCCGGAAAACGGCGGCGTCCGTAAAGCGTTCCAGGATATGGAAGCCGCGCTGCGTGAAAACCGCATGACGCTGGAAGCGATTCGCGTAACCCAGTCTGACCGCGACCTGTTTAAGCATTTGATCAGCGAAGCGACCAACTATGTGGCTGCGGATTATATGCGCCACGCCAACGAACGTCGTATCCATCTGGATAAAGCACTGGAATATCGTCGTGAACTGTATACCTCACGTAAGCAGCTGGCGGCAGAGCAGTACAAGCACGTGGATATGGCGCGTGAACTGGGCGAGCATAACGGCGCCGAAGGCGATCTGGAAGCCGATTATCAGGCCGCGAGCGATCACCTGAATCTGGTGCAAACCGCGCTGCGTCAGCAGGAAAAAATTGAACGCTACGAAGCGGATCTCGAAGAACTGCAGATCCGTCTTGAAGAACAAAATGAGGTGGTTGCGGAAGCCGTTGACCGCCAGGATGAAAACGAAGCCCGCGCGGAAGCCGCCGAACTGGAAGTGGATGAGCTGAAAAGCCAGCTTGCCGATTACCAGCAGGCGCTGGACGTCCAGCAGACGCGAGCCATCCAGTATACCCAGGCGATCCAGGCCCTAAATCGGGCGAAAGAGCTCTGCCACCTACCGGATCTGACAGCCGACAGCGCCGCCGAATGGCTGGAGACTTTCCAGGCCAAAGAGCAGGAAGCCACTGAAAAACTGCTAACGCTTGAACAAAAAATGAGCGTGGCGCAAACCGCGCATAGCCAGTTCGAACAGGCTTATCAGCTGGTGGCGGCTATCAACGGCCCGCTGGCACGTAGTGAAGCCTGGAGCGTGGCGCGTGAACTGCTGCGCGAAGGCGTTGAACAGCGCCACCTGGCGGAACAGGTTCAGCCATTGCGTATGCGACTGAGCGAACTGGAGCAGCGTCTGCGCGAACAGCAGGATGCCGAGCGTCTGCTGGCCGAATTCTGCAAGCGTCAGGGTAAACAGTTTGATATCGATGAGCTGGAAGCGCTGCACCAGGAACTGGAAGCGCGCATCGCCGCCTTGTCGGACAGCGTCTCGTCTGCCAGCGAACAGCGTATGACGCTGCGTCAGGAACAGGAACAGCTACAATCCCGTATTCAGCATTTGATGAAGCGGGCACCTGTCTGGCTGGCTGCGCAAAATAGCCTGAATCAGCTTAGCGAGCAGTGTGGCGAAGAGTTTACCTCTAGCCAGGATGTGACCGAGTATCTGCAACAATTGCTGGAGCGCGAGCGTGAGGCCATTGTTGAGCGTGATGAAGTCGGTGCACGTAAAAATGCGGTTGATGAAGAGATTGAACGTTTAAGTCAGCCGGGCGGGGCGGAAGATCAGCGTCTGAACGCGCTGGCGGAACGCTTTGGCGGCGTGCTGCTGTCAGAAATTTATGATGACGTTAGCCTTGAAGATGCCCCGTACTTCTCTGCGCTGTATGGTCCTTCGCGCCATGCCATCGTGGTACCAGATCTATCACTAATTACCGAACAGCTTGAAGGGCTGACGGATTGCCCGGAAGATCTCTATTTCATCGAAGGGGATCCGCAGTCGTTTGATGATAGTGTCTTCAGCGTTGATGAACTGGAAAATGCGGTGGTGGTGAAAACCGCCGAGCGTCAATGGCGTTATTCCCGCTTCCCGAAGGTGCCTATTTTTGGTCGTGCAGCGCGTGAAAGCCGTATCGAAACCCTGCATGCCGAGCGTGAAGGGCTGTCTGAACGTTTCGCCACGCTCTCCTTTGATGTCCAGAAAACCCAGCGTCTGCATCAGGCGTTCAGCCGCTTTATCGGCAGCCATCTGTCGGTGGCGTTTGAAGCCGATCCAGAAGCGGAAATTCGCCAACTGAATGGTCGTCGCGTTGAACTGGAACGTGCGCTGACTAATCATGAAAATGATAACCAGCAAAGCCGTATGCAGTTTGAACAGGCGAAAGAGGGTGTCTCCGCGCTGAACCGCCTGCTGCCGCGCTTGAATCTGCTGGCCGATGACACGCTGGCCGATCGCGTGGACGAAATTCGCGAGCGTCTGGATGAAGCTCAGGAAGCCGCGCGTTTTGTACAGCAACATGGCAATCAGTTGGCGAAACTGGAACCTATCGTTTCAGTTCTGCAAAATGACCCTGAGCAGTTTGAACAGCTGAAGGAAGACTATACGTATTCCCAGCAGATGCAGCGCGACGCACGTCAGCAGGCTTTTGCGCTGACTGAAGTCGTACAGCGTCGGGCGCACTTTAGTTATTCCGACTCAGCCGAAATGCTGAGCGGTAATAGCGATCTGAACGAAAAATTGCGTGAACGCCTGGAACAGGCGGAAGCCGAACGTACCCGCGCTCGTGAGGCGCTGCGCAGTCATGCTGCACAGTTAAGCCAGTACAACCAGGTCATGGCATCGCTAAAAAGCTCTTATGACACCAAAAAAGAGCTGCTTAACGATTTACAACGTGAACTGCAGGATATTGGTGTCCGTGCGGACAGCGGTGCCGAAGAGCGCGCGCGTATCCGTCGTGACGAACTGCATGCGCAGCTCAGCAACAACCGTGCACGCCGCAACCAACTTGAGAAAGCACTGACCTTCTGCGAAGCGGAGATGGAAAACCTGACCCGCAGACTGCGCAAGCTGGAACGTGATTATCATGAAATGCGTGAGCAGGTAGTCACCGCCAAAGCCGGCTGGTGTGCAGTCATGCGGATGGTGAAAGATAACGGTGTGGAACGTCGTCTGCACCGTCGCGAGTTGGCCTATCTTTCTGGTGACGAACTGCGTTCGATGTCGGATAAGGCGCTCGGTGCGCTACGTCTGGCGGTTGCGGATAACGAACACCTGCGCGATGTGTTGCGTATGTCTGAAGATCCAAAACGCCCAGAGCGCAAAATCCAGTTCTTCGTCGCGGTTTACCAGCATCTGCGTGAACGTATTCGCCAGGATATTATCCGTACCGACGATCCGGTTGAAGCCATCGAACAGATGGAGATTGAGCTGAGCCGTCTGACGGAAGAGTTAACCTCTCGTGAACAGAAACTGGCGATCAGCTCACGCAGCGTGGCGAACATTATTCGTAAGACCATTCAGCGTGAACAGAACCGTATTCGCATGCTGAACCAGGGGCTGCAAAGTGTGTCGTTTGGCCAGGTTAACAGCGTTCGCCTGAACGTCAATGTGCGTGAAACGCATGCTACCTTGCTGGACGTACTTTCAGAGCAGCATGAGCAGCATCAGGATCTGTTTAACAGCAATCGCCTGACCTTCTCAGAAGCGCTGGCGAAGCTGTATCAGCGCCTGAATCCGCAGATCGACATGGGGCAACGCACGCCGCAAACCATTGGTGAAGAGCTGCTGGACTATCGTAACTATCTGGAAATGGAAGTTGAGGTTAACCGTGGTTCTGACGGCTGGCTGCGTGCTGAATCTGGCGCGCTGTCAACGGGTGAAGCGATCGGGACCGGGATGTCTATTCTGGTGATGGTGGTGCAAAGCTGGGAAGATGAAGGTCGCAGATTGCGCGGGAAAGACATCTCTCCTTGCCGCCTGCTGTTCCTTGATGAAGCAGCACGACTCGATGCGCGCTCTATTGCGACTCTGTTTGAGCTGTGTGAGCGTTTGCAGATGCAGCTGATTATCGCTGCGCCGGAAAACATCAGCCCAGAGAAAGGCACCACCTACAAACTGGTGCGTAAAGTCTTCCAAAACACCGAGCACGTTCATGTGGTGGGGCTGCGCGGATTTGCGCCTCAGCTACCGGAACCACTGCCGGGGACTGAAGATGCCTCCTCGCAGGCAAGCTAAGCAAAAAGGCGGCTACAAGGCCGCCTTATTTTTTTCCGCAAAGACGTCATGCCTGGTGTAATTTCTTTAGACTTCTTTACATTAGGTTAGGCAAAAACTTTTTGATGTTTATATACTAAAGGTAAGCCCAACGCGTCACGGGCTTGCTCGTCATACTTCAGTTTGTATTGGCGTTTTACAGGTCCGCCCCCGTCAAAATAAAGGGGAATACAGGCGGCCTGGCTATTCAGAGTATGATAAAGAAAACAGGGGGCAAGGGATGTTGCTTAATAAAATGTGTGGTCGTCGGCTGTCGGCAATCAGTTTATGCCTGGCCGTAACATTCGCTCCACTGTTCAATGCGCAGGCCGATGAGCCTGAAATGATCCCTGGCGATAGCTCTGCGACCGTCAGTGAACAGCCAACAGCGTTATCGCAGCCGCAGGTTCAATCTTCTGCGACGGCTATCATGGCGGGTATTCAACCGTTACCGCAGGGCGTGTCAGTTGATCAAGCCCGCGCCGAATTACAATCTCAACTTCCAGCGGGCTTCACGCCGGTCTACATGAGCCAGCTGGAACTGCTGTATGCCGCACGTGAAATGAAGCCGATGTGGGAAAATCGTGATGCGGTAAAGGCCTTTCAACAACAGTTGGCCGAGGTCGCGATTGCTGGCTTTCAGCCGCAGTTTACTACTTGGGTTGCACTTCTGACTGATCCGGCAGTAACCGGTCAGGCGAGAGACATTGTGCTCTCGGATGCGATGATGGGGTATCTGCACTTTATCGCTAATATCCCTGTCAAAGGTAATCGCTGGCTTTACAGCGGTAAGCCCTATGCGCTAACGACGCCGCCGATTTCTGTCATCAACCAGTGGCAGGTCGCACTGGATAACGGTCAACTAACTTCGTTTGTTGCCAGCCTGGCACCGCAGCATCCGCAGTACGCCGCAATGCATGAATCGCTGCTCAAGCTGGTAGGTGATACACGTCCCTGGCCGCAGCTCACCAGTACAGCAACGCTACGTCCGGGGGAGTGGAGTAATGACATCCCTGCGCTGCGTGAAATTTTGCGTCGTACGGGAATGCTGGAGTCCACCGTCAGTACATCTGCTAAAGAAGGACGTAGCGCTTACGATCGTGAACTTGTCGATGCGGTAAAGCGTTTTCAGACGTGGCAGGGACTTGGCGCCGATGGCGCGATTGGCCCTGCCACGCGTGACTGGCTGAACGTGACGCCCGCTCAGCGTGCGGGCGTGCTGGCGTTAAATATTCAGCGCTTACGCCTGCTGCCGAGTGAGCTGTCTACCGGTATCATGGTGAACATTCCTGCCTATTCGCTGGTTTATTATCAGAATGGCAATCAGGTGCTGGCCTCGCGCGTTATTGTCGGGCGTCCAGATCGCAAAACGCCGATGATGAGTAGTGCGCTGAATAACGTGGTCGTTAACCCACCGTGGAACGTTCCACCGACGCTGGCCCGAAAAGATATTCTGCCTAAGTTATGGAATGATCCGGGATATCTTGAACGTCACGGCTATACCGTAATGCGCGGCTGGAACAGTAAAGAGACGATAGATCCGTGGCAGGTTGACTGGGCCACCATCACTGCGTCCAATCTGCCGTTCCGCTTTCAGCAGGCTCCGGGTGCACGTAACTCGCTCGGACGCTATAAATTCAATATGCCGAGTTCGGACGCTATTTATCTGCACGATACACCGAACCACAATCTGTTCCAGAAAGATACGCGGGCGTTAAGTTCCGGCTGTGTGCGTGTGAATAAGGCATCTGAGCTGGCGAATATGCTGCTCCAGGACGCGGGTTGGAATGATACCCGCATCTCGGATGCCCTGAAGCAAGGGGATACGCGGTACGTGAATATTCGCCAGAATATTCCGGTCAACCTCTACTATCTGACCGCATTTGTTGGCCCGGATGGTCGCACGCAGTATCGTACAGATATTTACAATTACGATCTGACAGCGCGATCCAGCGCACAAATTGTGTCAAAAGCCGAGCAATTAATCAGATAAATGAAGCAGTTCGAGGAAAATGATTGTCGTAAGTTATGCTGGAAACGGGGCAAAATGGCCGTGAGCCCCGTATTTCCTGGGGTTGGGAGCCTTGACGTGGACTACTTAGCCAGATAAGGTTTCCCGCGTGCGCTAGAGCATACATACGATAACATTGACCTTGTAGACCTTAATACCATGGACAAATTTGACGCTAATCGCCGCAAACTGCTGGCGCTTGGTGGCATTGCCCTCGGCGCTGCCATCCTGCCTACGCCTGCGTTTGCAACACTCTCTACCCCACGTCCGCGTATATTGACTCTGAATAACCTGCATACCGGTGAGTCAATAAAAGCAGAGTTTTTTGATGGCAGGGGCTATATTCAGGACGAATTAGCAAAACTTAACCACTTTTTCCGTGATTTTCGGGCCAATAAAGTGAAATCCATTGACCCGGGACTGTTTGATCAACTCTTCCGTCTGCAAGGCCTTCTCGGCACGCGTAAACCTGTACAGCTGATCTCCGGTTATCGTTCCGTCGATACCAATAATGAACTACGTGCGCGCAGTCGCGGTGTGGCCAAGAAAAGCTACCACACCAAAGGGCAGGCCATGGATTTCCATATTGAAGGCATCGCATTAAGTAATATTCGCAAAGCTGCGTTATCTATGCGCGCAGGTGGTGTAGGATACTACCCCAGCAGTAACTTTGTGCATATTGACACCGGCCCTGCACGGCACTGGTGATCCATAAGCTTAATGAAACAGGAGCTGTATGAACTATCGTATTATTCCGGTCACTGCATTCGCCCAAAACTGCTCGCTAATCTGGTGTGAGCAGACTCGTCTGGCCGCGTTGGTCGATCCCGGCGGCGATGCCGAGAAAATCAAACAGGAAGTGGATGCCAGCGGTCTGACGCTAATGCAGATCCTGCTTACTCACGGTCATCTTGATCATGTTGGGGCGGCAGCTGAACTGGCACAGCATTATGGTGTACCGGTTATTGGTCCGGAAAAAGAAGATGAGTTCTGGCTACAGGGTCTCCCTGCGCAGAGCCGCATGTTTGGCCTGGGCGATTGTGAGCCGCTGACGCCCGATCGCTGGTTGAACGAAGGTGATCGGGTCAGCGTTGGCAACGTGACGTTGCAGGTGTTGCATTGTCCGGGTCATACACCGGGACATGTGGTCTTCTTTGATGAGCAATCAAAGTTACTGATTTCGGGTGACGTGATTTTCAAAGGTGGCGTAGGGCGCAGCGATTTTCCGCGCGGAGATCACAGCCAACTGATCGATTCGATTAAACGTAAACTGTTGCCGCTGGGCGATGACGTGACGTTTATTCCGGGTCACGGCCCACTTTCTACGCTGGGTAACGAACGGCTTCATAACCCGTTCCTGCAGGACGAAATGCCTGTCTGGTAATACCGCAGATAAATAAAAAGGCCGCTATTGCGGCCTTTTTTGTACGCGATAGATTACAGTACTGCGACAATCGCTTCGCACAGCGGTGCCATGTTATCTGGCGTCATTCCAGCTACGTTTACACGTCCGGAAGCGACAGCGTAGACACCAAACTCTTCACGCAGACGCAGAACCTGCTCTTTTGTCAGGCCGCTGAATGAGAACATGCCGTTCTGTTTGATGATAAAGCTGAAGTCGCGGTTCGCACCTTTCTCCTGCAGCGTATTCACGAACAGTAAACGCATGCGCTGAATGCGTTGGCGCATATCGGTCAGTTCCTGTTCCCAGATGGCACGCAGCGCGTCATTGCTCAGAATCGTGGCAACTACGGATGCGCCGTGTGCTGGCGGGTTGGAATAGTTAGCGCGAATGGCTGATTTCATCTGACTAAACGCACGGTCGACGGTTTCAGCATCAGCAGCAACCAGCGTACAGGCACCCACGCGCTCATTGTACAGACCAAAGTTCTTGGAGTAGGAACTGGCAACGATCAGCTCTTTGTGCAGCGCGGCGAATGCGCGCAGACCTTCTGCATCTTCTTCCAGACCGCGGGCAAAGCCCTGGTATGCAAAGTCAAACAGCGGCAACCATCCTTTCTCGACAGAAAGCTGAGCCAGCGTTTGCCACTGCTCAAGCGTAGGATCGATACCGGTTGGGTTATGGCAGCAGCCGTGGAACAGTACCACATCGCCAGCCTGAGCTTCGCTGAGGCTGGCCAGCAGCGCATCAAAGTCTAAAGAGTGGTTCGCTGCATCGTAATAGTTGTATTCACGAACTTCCAGACCTGCAGAGTTAAAGACGCTCTTATGGTTCGGCCAGCTTGGGTTGCTCACCCATACGCGTTTAGCCGACGTATTTCTTGCGAGAAAATCAGCTGCCACGCGCAGTGCGCCAGTGCCGCCAGGGGTCTGTGCTGTACGTGCGCGTTTATCGTTGATAAGCGAACTCGTTTTACCAAACAGTAATTCCTGAGTGCAACGACCAAACTCTGGAATACCGTCAATGCCAAGGTAGTTTTTGGTGGTTTCATTTTCCAGTATATATTGCTCGGCTTTTTTAACGCTGGTCAGCACCGGCGTTTTGCCTGTCTCATCTTTATATACACCGATCCCGAGGTTTATTTTTCCAGGGCGGTCATCGGCACGAAACAAATCAGCCAGACCCAAAATGGGGTCGGCAGGAGCGGCGGTAATGTTCTCAAACATGACGAGGTTCCATAGTGATTACAGAAGGGAAGTCCGCTATCAGGTTAACGGTAGATTTACAAAATGCCAACCGTTACTGACGAAAAGCTGAGGTGTTTTTTTAAGACGCAAGAATTCGCTAGCAGATATAAAAAAACAGGACCGAAGTCCTGTTTTTAAGGCATTTAACAAAGAGGTCTGCTATTAGAACTGGTAAACGATACCGAGTGCTACGGTGTCGTCAGAGTTCACACCCAGTTTGTTGTCAGAGTCGATCTGGTTGATCTGGTAGTCAACATAGGTGGACATGTTTTTGTTGAAGTAGTAGGTTGCGCCTACTTCAATGTAGTTCACCAGATCTTCGTTGCCTACACCTTCTACGTCTTTCGCTTTAGATTTGTTGTAGGAGATGGACGGGCGCAGACCGAAATCGAACTGATACTGAGCGACAACAAAGAAATCTTGCGTTTTGTTGGCGAAGCCGCTGGTGGTCACGCCATTCTGGGTAGTGGAGAGGCGGGTTGCGTTACGGGTTTCACCGTAGTTCGCTGCCAGGTAGATGTTGTTAGCATCGTACTTCAGGCCGGTTGCCCACTGCTCAGCTTTTTTGCCACCGTTAGCGTAGAAAGAGTTTTCCTGCGCGTTGGTACGGTCAGCTGCACCGTAAGCACCAACGATACCGAAGCCATCCATTTCGTAGCTTACAGAACCGCCAACGCCGTCGCCGTTAGAACGACCGGTATTGCCATCACGCTCGTTTTTACCCAGATACTGGATACCGAAGTTCAGGCCGTCAACCAGACCGAAGAAGTTAGAGTTACGGTAGGTCGCAACACCACCTACACGGCCAACGAAGAAGTTGTCGCTGTACGCGGTATCACCACCAAATTCTGGCAGCATATCGGTGTAACCCAGGGCATCGTAAACGATACCGTAGTTACGACCGTAGTCGAAAGAGCCCAGATCGGCATATTTCAGACCAGCAAATGCCAGACGGGTTTTGTTACCGTTCTGAGCGTCGCTGCCGCCTTCAGAGTTGTTACCGGCAAAGTTGTATTCCCACTGACCGTAACCGGACAGATCGGAATTAATCTGAGTTTCCCCTTTGAAACCAAGACGGGCATAAGTCTGATCGCCATCGTTGCCAGCGTTATCAGAAAAATAGTGCAGACCTACGGTTTTACCGTATACATCCAGCTTGTTGCCATCTTTGTTATAAACTTCTGCAGCGTTAGCTGCCCCGGCTACCAGCAGAGCAGGGATAACCACTGCCAGAATATTGCGCTTCATCATTATTTATTACCCTCATCGGTTTTTATATGACACCTGCCACTGCCGCCAATAAATTCCGTCAATGAAAATTTACGGAACTATTGATGAGAGTTTGGTGTCTTTATGTGTCTGACAGGCATCTTTCCATTCAAACTACCGTTTCGCTACCGTCAAAGTGCTACAAATATAAAGATTTAGTTTCAAAAAGAAAAAATGTGTAACAAGATGTTATTTTTGTGCAACTTTGTGAACAGCGTCAAACTTCGGATACCCTTGCCCCCAAAATTCTCGTTTTTATTTCTATTTATATGATTTTCTTATATTTAATTTTGCTAAGGTTATTTTTTCTCCGTAATACCGGAAAGTTTGGATTTTACAGGTAACGATTTTTGGACGTCTGGAGTGCCGTGCGAAAGGCTAAAAAATGTACTATTTAATCAGAAAATGCTAATCCACAATAAAATCACTGGTTATTTTTTATGCAAATGTATTGCAATGAAATATTACGTAACAGGTGGAGGGGATTGAAAGGTTGTGTTTAACGTGAGATGGGTATCCAGATAACATGAAAAGGGTATAAAAAAGGCCAGCAATGCTGGCCTTTGAAACAATAACGCACGTTTAGAAGGTGGCGTTACGCGGAGTACGCGGGAATGGAATAACATCACGGACGTTTTGCACGCCGGTGACGTAAGCGATCAGACGCTCGAAGCCCAATCCGAAGCCGGAATGCGGAACGGTACCGTAGCGACGCAGGTCGCGATACCACCAGTAATCCTCTTTGTTCAGACCCATTTCCAGCATACGGGCATCCAGCACGTCCAGACGTTCTTCACGCTGAGAACCACCGATGATTTCGCCGATTCCAGGAGCCAGAACGTCCATTGCAGCAACGGTTTTACCGTCTTCGTTAAGGCGCATATAAAACGCTTTGATATCTTTCGGGTAGTTTTTCACCACCACCGGCGCTTTAAAGTGCTCTTCAGCAAGATAACGTTCATGCTCGGAAGACAGATCCACACCCCAGTAAACCGGGTTTTCAAACTGTTTGCCGCATTTTTCCAGAATGCTTACCGCGTCGGTGTAATCCACCTGCGCGAAGTCAGCGTCAATGAAACGTTCCAGGCGTGAAATCGCGTCCTTGTCGACACGTTCAGCGAAGAATTTCATATCATCTGCACGCTCTGCCAGTACGGCTTTAAACGCGTATTTCAGCATCGCTTCAGCCAGGCCTGCAACATCGTTCAGGTCAGCGAACGCCACTTCTGGTTCCAGCATCCAGAACTCTGCCAGGTGACGACTGGTGTTAGAGTTTTCTGCACGGAACGTCGGACCAAAAGTATAAATTTTGGACAGAGCGCAGGCGTAGGTTTCACCGTTCAACTGACCGGAAACGGTCAGGAAGGCTTCCTTACCAAAGAAGTCTTTATCGAAATCGACTTTACCCTGATCGTTACGCGGCAGGTTTTCCAGATCCAGCGTAGAAACACGGAACATTTCACCGGCACCTTCCGTATCGGAAGCGGTGATCAGCGGAGTCGATACCCAAAAGAAACCCTGCTCGTGGAAGAAGCGATGCAGCGCTTGCGCCAGCGTATGACGTACGCGCGCTACCGCACCAATCATATTGGTGCGCGGACGCATATGCGCCACTTCACGCAGATACTCGATGCTGTGACGCTTAGCCGCCATTGGGTAGGTATCAGGATCTTCAACCCAGCCCGCGACTTCAACTTCAGTGGCCTGAATTTCAAAGCTCTGTCCTTGTCCAGGTGATGCAACGACTTTACCCGTTACGATAACTGAACAACCCGTCGTCAGGCGCAGTACGTCCTGATTGTAATTGGGCAGAGAATTATTGATGACGGCCTGTACAGGATCAAAGCAGGAACCGTCATAAACGGCGAGGAAGGAGATGCCAGCTTTTGAATCTCGGCGGGTACGCACCCATCCGCGCACGGTGACTTCGCTGTCAACGGCTACGCGGCCCTGGAGTACGTCGGCTACAGGCACAACGCTCATAATATTCTCTCTGTTAATAGTCGGATATATAAACACATGTCCACCCATAATGGGGGGGATACCTATGTTACCTGGCATCTGCAATCAGACAAGCAGAATTCGTAGCTGGAGTGAAAGATTTCGGAAATAAACGCGAATAAGGGAGCCAAAATGGCTCCCTGGAAGGATTAACTGGCTTTTTTAATATGCGGGAGATCGAAGGCTTTGCGCAGTGCACGAACAAATGCTTTATCGTGGCAGATGGTTTTACCCGGGCTGTCAGATAACTTCGCCACTGGTTTGCCGTTACATTCCACCAGCTTAATTACGATATTAAGCGGCTTAACCTGTGGAATGTCGCATGTTAGCCGTGTCCCAATACCAAAACTCAACTGTACGCGGGAAGAGAAGTGGCGGTAGAGTTCAATCGCTTTTTTCAGATCGAGGTTATCTGAAAAGACCAGCGTTTTGCTCAACGGATCAATACCCAGTTTTTCATAATGGGCGATGGCTTTTTCACCCCATTCCACCGGATCGCCTGAGTCATGGCGTAATCCCTGGTAGCGGGTCGCAAACTCAACGCCAAAGTCGCGTAAAAATGCGTCCATGGTGATGCAATCGGTCAATGCAATGCCGAGTTGATCAGGATACTCATTTAACCAGGCGGCCAGGGCTACACGTTGGCTGGTGGCAAGTTCAGGACTGATTTGCTGATGAGCCTGGAACCACTCATGCGCCTGCGTACCCATTGGGGTTAATGACAGGCGGCGGGCCAGATCGTAGTTACTGGTACCGACAAACCAGGGCTCTTGCTGCAGGCGTTTAACGATAGCCTGCTGTACTTCGCGCGAAAAACGACGACGCGTACCGAAATCCATCAAATGGAAGCGGGACATATCGACATCTTTCGTTAAAGCAGAGAATTCTACTAGTTTGCTATCCAGTTCATCGAGTGCCTGCGGGACACCTGATTCAGGTGAGCGGTAACGGTGCACCAGTTCGCTAATCACCGCTAACAGCGGGACTTCCCAAATGATCACTTCACGCCACGGACCGGTTAAGCGGATGTTTAGCTTACCGTTATCATTGGTGACGCAAACCTGTTCCGGGTTATAGCGGAAATCACGTAACCAGGTGAGGTAATCAGCTTTAAAGAAAGGCAGGCCGGAGAGCCACTGGTACTCATCCTCCTGCAGTCGCAGGTGCTGCATAGCATTCACCTGCTCACGAATAGAATCGGCATAAATACCGAGCAGGTCATCGCCACGGCAACGAAATTCAGCCGCTACTTGTACGTCATAGTAGTGGTGAAAAACGGCTTGCTGCATATGCAACTTATAAGCGTCTGTATCCAGCAGCGAGTGCAGAACAGGAGAAGCGAATTGTGTCATAGGTGCGCAGTAGCATCCTCTCACGGGAGCGTTTAGTACAATAAACAACTAAGAAAACCGCTGGAGTATACCCTGTTTAGCGATTTATTGAACCCCGATCACACCATAAGCTCTCTTTCTGGTCGAGGGCAATTCGTGCCACGTGTTATAAAAATGTAGCAAAAAGGGTGTTTGTGCCTGAAAAGATGAACATTCTGCGTAGCGCGATTTACGCAACAGGAATAGACTGAAGCCGAGACTCTATTAAAGATGCTAAAGGTTTTTTTATGACACAACAGCCACAAGCCAAATACCGTCACGACTATCGTGCGCCGGATTACCAGATTACTGATATTGATTTGACCTTTGACCTGGATGCTGAAAAAACCGTGGTCACCGCAGTGAGCCAGGTTGTCCGTCATGGCGCGTCCGACGCGCCCCTGCGCCTGAATGGCGAAGATCTGACCCTGGTGTCGATCCACGTAAACGACGAGCTGTGGACAGAGTATAGAGAAGAAGAGGGCGCTCTGGTCATCAATCAACTGCCGGAACGTTTTACGCTGCGTATCGTGAATGAAATTAGCCCAGCGGCGAATACCGCGCTGGAAGGGCTGTACAAGTCAGGCGATGCGCTGTGTACCCAGTGCGAAGCAGAAGGTTTCCGCCATATTACCTGGTATCTTGATCGCCCGGACGTGCTGGCGCGTTTTACTACCAAAATAATCGCCGATAAAACGCAATATCCGTTCCTGCTCTCCAACGGTAACCGCGTGGCGCAGGGTGAACTGGAAAATGGTCGCCACTGGGTTCAGTGGCAGGATCCATTCCCGAAACCGTGCTATTTATTTGCGCTGGTGGCCGGTGATTTTGACGTCCTGCGCGATACTTTTACTACCCGCTCAGGGCGTGAAGTAGCACTGGAACTGTACGTCGATCGCGGTAACCTGGACCGCGCGCCATGGGCGATGACCTCGCTGAAAAACTCCATGAAATGGGATGAAGAGCGCTTTGGCCTCGAGTATGACCTCGACATCTATATGATTGTCGCTGTGGATTTCTTCAACATGGGCGCGATGGAGAATAAAGGTCTGAACATCTTTAACTCCAAATACGTGCTGGCGCGTACCGATACCGCCACCGACAAAGATTACCTCGATATTGAGCGCGTCATCGGTCACGAATATTTCCATAACTGGACCGGCAACCGCGTGACCTGTCGCGACTGGTTCCAGTTGAGCCTGAAAGAGGGTTTAACTGTGTTCCGCGATCAGGAGTTCAGTTCCGATCTCGGCTCACGTGCGGTAAACCGCATCAGCAATGTGCGTACCATGCGCGGTCTGCAGTTTGCTGAGGACGCCAGCCCGATGGCGCATCCTATCCGCCCGGATATGGTCATCGAAATGAACAACTTCTATACCCTGACCGTGTACGAGAAGGGTGCGGAAGTGATTCGTATGATCCACACCCTGCTGGGTGAGGCTAACTTCCAGAAAGGGATGCAGCTGTACTTTGAGCGTCACGACGGTAGCGCTGCAACCTGTGATGATTTTGTGCAGGCGATGGAAGATGCGTCTAACGTTGATCTCTCCCATTTCCGCCGCTGGTACAGTCAGTCCGGTACGCCGATTCTGACCGTGCGTGATGACTATAACCCATCAACTGAACAGTACACGCTGACCATTAGCCAGCGCACGCCGGCCACGCCGGATCAGGCTGAAAAACAACCGCTGCATATTCCATTCGCTCTCGAGTTGTATGACAACGAAGGGAAAGTGATCCCGCTACAAAAAGGCGGGCACCCGGTGAATTCCGTACTCAACGTCACCCAGGCAGAGCAGACGTTTGTCTTTGATAACGTCTACTTCCAGCCGGTTCCGGCGCTGCTGTGCGAATTCTCCGCGCCGGTAAAACTGGAATATAAATGGAGCGATCAGCAACTGACCTTCCTGATGCGTCACGCGCGTAATGATTTCTCTCGTTGGGACGCGGCGCAAAGCCTGCTGGCGACCTACATTAAGCTCAACGTTGCTCGCCATCAGCAGGGACAACCGCTGTCGTTGCCGGTACACGTGGCCGATGCATTCCGCGCAGTTTTGCTGGATGAGAAAATCGATCCGGCGCTGGCGGCAGAGATCCTGACGCTGCCTTCAGTAAATGAAATTGCCGAACTGTTCGACATCATTGATCCGGTGGCGATAACCGAAGTACGCGAAGCGTTAACCCGCACGCTGGCGGCCGAGCTGGCGGATGAATTCCTCGCCATCTATAACGCTAATCATCTTGATGAGTACCGCGTTGAGCATGCCGATATTGGCAAGCGTACGCTGCGTAACGCCTGCCTGCGATTCCTGGCTTTTGGCGAAACCCATCTGGCTGACACGCTGGTAAGCAAGCAGTACCGTGAAGCGAACAATATGACCGATGCGCTGGCGGCGCTATCCGCGGCAGTCGCGGCGCAGCTTCCTTGTCGTGACGCGTTGATGCAGGAGTATGACAATAAGTGGCACCATGACGGTCTGGTGATGGATAAATGGTTTATCCTGCAATCCACCAGCCCGGCTAGAAACGTGCTGGAAACGGTACGCGGCCTGTTGAAGCATCGCTCTTTTAGCATGAGTAACCCAAACCGCATCCGTTCTCTGATCGGTGCCTTCGCGGGCAGCAACCCGGCAGCATTCCATGCGGAAGATGGTAGCGGTTATCAGTTCCTGGTTGACATGCTGACTGAGCTCAACAGCCGTAACCCTCAGGTGGCGTCACGTCTGATTGAGCCGCTGATTCGCTTAAAACGTTATGATGCAAAACGTCAGGCGAAGATGCGTGCGGCGCTAGAACAGCTGAAAGGTCTGGAGAATCTGTCAGGCGATCTGTTCGAAAAGATCTCTAAAGCGTTAGCCTGATAATATTGCCGGATGGGTCCGGCCTACCATTCACGCGTAGGCCGGATAAGCGGTAGCGCCATCCGGCATTTTTAACCTTGCTTGCGTAGCTGAACTTCATTGTCGCCACGCTGCATCACCCGGTTCAACACCTCGGCTTCCAGTTCTGTCAAACGCACGGAACCAATCCGGCGAGGTCGTGCAATATCCACCGTTAAATCCAGCCCGATTTTTCCGTCCTCAATCAGCAAAACGCGATCGGCCATTGCTACCGCTTCGCTGACGTCATGGGTGACCAACAGTACGGTAAAGCCGTGCTCTTGCCATAAAGAGACGATCAGCTCCTGCATTTCAAGGCGGGTTAAGGCATCCAGTGCGCCGAGGGGTTCATCCAGCAGCAGCAGACCAGGACGATGAATTAATGCCCGGGCCAGGGCCACGCGCTGTTTTTGTCCGCCAGAAAGCGCTGCGGGCCACTCCTGAGCACGATTCTCCAGTCCAACGGCGGCCAGCGCATCTCGGGCCGCATTGTGCCAGTGACCTTTCAGACCCAGACCGACGTTATCGATAACCGTCTTCCATGGCAGCAAACGCGCATCCTGAAACATCATACGCGTATCATCCTGAATTTCCGCCAGTGGGGTGGTTCCGGCAAGTAATGCGCCTGAGGTGGGCGACTCCAACCCTGCCAGCAGACGCAGCAACGTGCTTTTACCACCACCGCTGCGGCCAACCACGGCAACGAATTGCCCGGCCTGTATATGCAAATCTAACTGATTGAGCACCGTATTGGCGGCGTATTGTTTTGTCACGGCGCTCAGCAACAGCGGCGTACCCTGGTTCAAGCGAGCGGTATTCATACGGTAGCCTCCTTTATATGGTAAGCCGGGTGCCAGCGCAGCCAGACTCGCTCCAGCAATTGGGCGCTGACGTCGGCAAGTTTGCCGAGTAAGGCGTAGAGAATAATGGCCACCACGACCACATCGGTTTGCAGAAATTCGCGGGCGTTCATCGCCAGGTAGCCAATACCGGCATTGGCTGAAATGGTTTCTGCGACGATAAGCGTCAGCCACATCAGCCCGAGAGCGAAACGCACGCCGACCATAATTGAGGGCAGGGCGCCAGGGAGGATGACATGAACAAACAGTGAAAAGCCGGACAACCCATAGCTACGCGCCATTTCTACCAGCCCACGATCGATATTACGGATCCCATGCCAGGTGTTGATGTAAATCGGGAACAGCGTGCCCAACGCAACGAGAAAGATCTTGGCGGATTCATCAATGCCGAACCACAAAATCACCAGCGGGATCAGCGCCAGATGCGGTACGTTACGCAGCATCTGCACCGAGGTATCCAGCAGGCGTTCTCCCCAACGCGAAAGACCGCTGATCAGTCCCAGCGTCAGGCCAATCGATCCACCGATGGAGAATCCGATCAGCGCGCGCCAGGAACTGATGGCCAGATGCTGCCAAAGCTCGCCGCTGGCGGAAAGCGTCCAGAAGGCTTCGATAACACCCTCCGGAGAGGGCAGTATGCGGTTGGACAGCCAGCCCATTGATGATGCGAGCTGCCAGAGCGCCACCAGACCTACCGGTAAAAACCAGGGCGCGAGGCGCAATAACCATCTGTTTTTCGTCGTTGCCATTAGCCGCTCCTTAGCTTTGTGCGACTTTGCGCGGGATGAATTCATTCGCAACCGCTTCGCCTTGCTGTTGCAGGCGCTGTGGTTGCGGAATTTCGGGTATCGCGACATCCAGATGCGGGAACAGTAGCTCACCAACCCTGTATGCCTCTTCCAGATGCGGATACCCGGACAGCACAAAGCTGTCGATTCCCAGCGCGGCATACTCGTTAATACGTGCTGCGACCGTAGGACCGTCTCCAACCAGTGCGGTCCCTGCGCCACCGCGTACCAGTCCTACCCCTGCCCACAGGTTCGGACTAATTTCCAGTTTGTCGCGTTTACCGTTGTGCAGTGCAGCCATTCGCTGCTGACCAACCGAATCCGTTTTTGAGAAAGCGGCCTGGGCTTTGGCGATGGTATCGTCATCCAGATGGACTATCAGACGATCCGCTGCCTGCCATGCCTCGTGCGTTGTCTCTCGTACGATCACATGCAGACGAATACCGAAGCGAATCTTACGCCCGAGCGCCGCTGCTTTGGCCCGCACCTGTTCAATCTTCGCTTTCACCTGTTCGGGCGGCTCGCCCCAGGTCAGGTA
The DNA here is from genome assembly GCF_009495675.1 of Citrobacter sp. S39. Classification (NCBI taxonomy): domain Bacteria; kingdom Pseudomonadati; phylum Pseudomonadota; class Gammaproteobacteria; order Enterobacterales; family Enterobacteriaceae; genus Citrobacter; species Citrobacter sp. S39. Next base: position 4,017,896 of record NZ_CP045555.1, on the reverse strand, counting down.
GAGATCAACCTGTTCTGCAGCAAGATCTTGTGCGACATCAGACGAGCCGCCGAAATAAAGCGGTGGTCGGGGTTGTTGTACGGGAGGGAAAAACAGCTTCGCGCCGCGGACGTGAATATGTTTGCCGTTGAAATCCACCGTTTCACCTTGCAGCAAGCGCCGCCAGACCTGAGTAAATTCAGCAGAGGCTTCATAGCGCTCGGTGTGATCGAGGAACACGCCGTCGCCTGCCAGCTCCTGTGGATCGCTGCCGGTCACCAGGTTAAATAACGCCCGGCCATTTGAGAGTCTGTCGAGCGTTGCAGCCTGACGTGCGGCAACCGTTGGCGAGGTAACGCTTGGACGCAGCGCGACCAGAAACTTTAATCGCTGGGTGACCGGGATCATCGAGGCGGCGACCAGCCAGGCATCTTCGCAAGAGCGACCAGTTGGGATCAGAACGCCGGTAAACCCAAGACGATCGGCCGTTTGCGCGATTTGTTGCAGATAACCGTGATCGACAGGGCGCGAACCTTCTTCCGTTCCAAGATAATGACCGTCACCATGGGTGGGTAAAAACCAAAACATGTTCAGACTCATAATTTTTCTCCTGCCTGCTGAGTGGGTTGCCAGATACGCTGGCGAATATCGATTTTTTTCGGCACCAGACGGTTGTCATAAAACAGATCGGCGGTTTGTTGTTGCAGGGCTGCAACAGAGGCGTTGACTGGCACAATGGTGGTTGGCGGACGGTGATCCAGATAAGACGCAATCACCGGTTCTGGCAGTCCCATGGTTTTGGCCAGCAGGGTAATACTTTGCTGGCGCTGGCTGAGGGTTAACGCATCGGCCTGGCTAAAGGTATCCAGTACGCCAAGAACAAATGCGCCATTTTTCTCGGCATAGGGACGGGCGGCGAGATAAAACGAACCGGTTTGCTTGAGGTCTGAGCCGTCTTTTAGCACGCGTACATCACCTTGCAGTAACGCGGCGGAATAATAGGGGTCCCAGATAGCCCATGCATCAACGTTTCCTTGCTGAAAGGCTGCTCGCGCGTCGGCGGGAGTCAGATAGGTCGGTTGAATATCGGTAAATTTCAGTCCGGCCTGCTGCAGCGCCCGGAGCAGTAAATTGTGGGCGCTGGACCCTTTCTGGAAGGCGACTTTATGTCCTTTAAGCTGCGCGACGCTCTGGAACGGGCTATTTTTCGGCACCAGAATCACTTCGGCTTTCGGCTTGGGCGGCTCGACGCCCACGTAAACCAGATCGGCTCCGGCAGCCTGGGCGAAAATTGGCGGAATATCACCGGTGCTGCCGAGATCGATACTGCCGATGTTGAGCGCTTCCAGCATTTGCGGCCCAGCCGGGAATTCGACCCACGAGATTTTAGTCTGCGGATAGCGTTTCTCCAGTAGCTGATGGCTTTTGGCCAGCACCATACTGACGCTTCCTTTCTGGTAACCAATACGCAGGGCATCGGGGGCCGATTCTGCGGCATGCCCCAGAGTTGACAACGACAACAACCCACTCAGTGCCAGCCATGACGTGTGACGCTTGAGAAGATCAAGCATGGGCGGCACCTCGCAGGGTGTTCAGTTGAGGAAGTTGGACATCGCGACGATGCAACGCCAGCCAGAAGGTATCAAGCGCACTGTCCAGACGCTGCTGAAGGTTGGGCGTAAACTGAGGTTTATGTTGATAATCAATTACCTGCGAATCATCGGCAAACACACCGTGCAGGATCTCCTGGGCCTTTAATGCGCTCAGTACCGGTTTCAGCGCGTAATCGACGGCAAGCAAATGCGCCACGCTGCCGCCGGTAGCCAACGGCAAAACTACTTTCCCTTCCAGCGCTCGCTCGGGGAGCAGATCGAGCAGGGTTTTCAGGGCGCCAGAGTAAGCGGCTTTATAGACCGGCGTGGCGACAATCAGCCCGTCTGCATCCTGCAATTGTTCGCTAAATGTCTTCAACGCCGGACTGTCAAAACGGGCATAGATTAGGTCTTCCGGGGCAAAGTTATGCAGGTTCCAGTGAAAGACTTCGACATCATGACCGTTTAGTTTTTCTCGGGCATATTCCAGTAACGCGCTGGAGCGAGAGGGAAAGCGTGGGCTTCCCGCCAGAGTAATGACGCGCATAATTTTAATCTCCCCTTATAACTAATTGTTTGCTTTTGCTTAACATTGATAACAATTTATGCAGTCTGGCAGAGAGATTTTGTTTATCGAAATGATTTATACGGGATAGAAAAGTCGAAAAATAAATATACCCGTCATACTTCAAGTTGCATGTGCGTTGGCTTTCCTCGCTCACCCCAGTCACGTACTGGTGTACGTTCCTGGGGATTTGCTGCGTCGCCGCCTTCCTGCAATTCGAATTATTTAGGGTGTAAAAAGCAGGGGCGAGGAAAACGATTGCTATTTATTGCCGCAGGTCAATTCCCTTTTTGCTCGCGATCGCACATAATACGCCCCCGGTTTGCACACCGGGAATCCAGGAGAGTTCATGTACTACCCCTTCGTTCGTAAAGCCCTTTTTCAGCTCGATCCAGAGCGCGCTCATGAATTGACATTCCAGCAATTACGTCGCATTACCGGCACACCGCTTGAAGCGCTTGTGCGCCAGAAAGTACCGGCAAAACCGGTTACCTGTATGGGGTTGACGTTTAAGAATCCGCTCGGGCTTGCTGCCGGACTGGATAAAGACGGGGAGTGCATTGATGCGCTCGGCGCGATGGGATTTGGTTCCATTGAGATTGGTACCGTGACGCCACGCCCTCAGCCGGGTAACGATAAACCGCGTCTGTTCCGTCTGGTCGATGCAGAAGGTTTGATCAACCGTATGGGGTTTAATAACCACGGGGTTGATAACCTGGTTGAGAACGTTAAAAAATCGCATTTTGACGGTATTCTGGGGATTAATATTGGTAAGAATAAAGATACCCCAGTAGAGAACGGCAAAGATGACTATCTGATTTGTATGGAAAAAGTCTATGCTTATGCGGGTTATATCGCTATTAATATCTCTTCACCGAATACGCCGGGATTACGTACGCTGCAATACGGCGAGGCGCTAGACGATCTCCTGACGGCAATTAAAAATAAGCAAAATGATCTGCAAACGATCCACCATAAATATGTTCCAGTGGCAGTAAAGATCGCGCCGGATCTTTCTGTGGAAGAACTGATCCAGGTTGCTGACAGTTTAGTTCGTCATAATATTGATGGCGTAATTGCGACTAACACTACGCTCGATCGTTCTCTCGTTCAAGGAATGAAAAATTGCGATCAAATGGGTGGCCTGAGCGGTCGACCGTTACAATTAAAAAGTACAGAAATTATTCGCCAGTTGTCTCAGGAATTAAAAGGCCAGCTGCCGATTATTGGTGTTGGTGGTATCGACTCGGTGATTGCTGCACGTGAGAAAATAGCTGCTGGTGCAACCCTCGTACAGATTTATTCGGGCTTTATTTTTAAAGGTCCGCCGTTGATAAAAGAAATCGTCAGCAATATCTGAATGCTACCTTAATCACAAACCAGGGCTTTATTTCTAGCCCTGGTTGTTTTATATTCCTTTACTGTTGCTTATTTAAACATTCTGAGCTTTTATTATTAGGGCAATAAACGAAGCGGCAAAAGGATACTGTCGTAACGGTGATGATTAAGGAAAGGAGAGAAACTGATGCGAATTAAACCCGACGATAACTGGCGCTGGTATTATGATGAAGAGCACGATCGTATGATGCTCGATTTAGCCAATGGCATGTTATTCCGTTCGCGTTTTGCTCGTAAAATGCTCACTCCTGATGCATTTTCTCCGTCAGGTTTTTGTGTTGATGACGCCGCGCTTTATTTTTCCTTTGAAGAAAAATGTCGCTACCTGGATTTAGCCAAAGAACAAAAAGCGGAACTGGTGCTCAATGCGCTGGTGGCGATTCGTTATCTCAAACCGCAAATGCCGAAAAGCTGGCACTTTGTTGCACACGGTATTAACTGGTCGCCGGTCGTGGGTGACGCTGCCTGTGTTGATTTAAGCGATACCGATGAACAGGTAAACCTGTTAGTGGTTGAGCCGGGTGAAAACGCCGCGCTTTGTCTGCTTGCGCAACCTGGTGTGGTTATCGCCGGGCGTACGATGCAGCTTGGCGATGCGATTAAAATAATGAATGACAGACTGAAACCGCAGGCCGTTGTTGACAGTTTCAGCCTTGAGCAGGCAGTTTAGCTCTCCAGCCTGATTGCCGTTTTGGGAACACAACTGCAGCACAGAATCGTTCCGTCGTCCCCTATCGCTGATTTCTTCAACGGGCTAACTTCGCCATCTACCAGTCGAATTCGACAGCATCCGCAAATGCCTGCCCGGCATGAATAGGGAACCCGGATACCCTGGTTTTCCAACTGCTCAAGCAATACCTGCTGATTATTTCCGCGAAAGGTCTGTCCCTGCCAGTCAATCAGCACCGTGGCATCAGGCTGCTGCTCGGCGACGGTATCATCAGATTCCGCTGCGCCGTACGCCCTGGCGGGGCCGGTTGCCAAAATCTCTATCTCATCGCCGACGCGAATAACGCCACTGTTGCGTGCGATAAGATTCTGGCCGAAATCGACATCGCCGTTATCTACCGCAGTACGGAAGGTTTGCAGTGTTGCGAGCGGTTCGCCGGATGGATGTTTCTGGCCTTTTTCCGGGCTAACGGTAGTGAAAATACAGCGGCTACAGGGTTTTGCAACATCAAAAATGACGTCGCCAATACGAATCACTTTCCAGGTATCTTCTTCCCAGGCGCCAGCTCCCGAAACCACCAGATTGGGGCGAAACTGTTCCATTTTGACGCTTGCCGGAGAGCGCTGTTGCACATCGCGCAGAGATGCTTCGTTGGCCAGCAGATAGGGATAACCATCAGCGAAGGATAAAGGAACATCAACATGTCGTTTTACACGGCGCGTCAGCTGCGGACCGACCCAGCGTAACTGCACGTCACGGGAGAAAAAACTGCTAAGCCACTGGTTAATAGCCACTGGCGCAATGCGCGCGGTAAAATGATTACCCCATACTTCAGTTGGCGCATCCTGGGTGGCGAAGTCGACAAATCGTACGAGCGCACTGCTGCCGTCTGGGGCCGTAAGATGCAGCCCATCGTGGAATGGGGAAGGCGTAAAACGGACCATTTGTGGGAACTGGCGGGCGGTTATGAACGTTCCATCAGGTTCAGTGATCATAAATATACGGTCAAAGGCGAGACCGCTAATATCTGCCAGGGCATGCGTAAGCCCAATGCCGCGCATTGATTTAACCGGATGAATAAAAAGTCGGGTTAACGTGACCACTGTACAGCCCCTCGAATGAAAATAAGCCTTCAACTTTATGACATACAGCCCATATTAGCTATAATGCGCAGCAATTTTCTCGGAGTAAAAGTGACATTATGAATTCTCTGTTTGCCAGTACGGCCCGCGGGCTGGAAGAGCTGTTAAAAACTGAACTGGAAAACCTCGGCGCGCTGGAGTGTCAGGTCGTTCAGGGTGGGGTCCATTTTAAGGGCGACACGCGGCTTGTTTACCAGAGCCTGATGTGGAGTCGCCTGGCCTCGCGCATTATCCTGCCGATGGGAGAGTGCAAGGTCTACAGCGATCTTGATCTGTACCTCGGCGTTCAGGCAATCGACTGGACAGAGATATTTAACCCTGGTGCTACGTTTGCCGTTCATTTTAGCGGCCTGAACGAAACCATTCGTAACAGCCAGTACGGCGCGCTAAAGGTCAAGGATGCGATTGTCGATGCATTTACCCGTAAAAATATGCCGCGTCCGAATGTGGATCGTGAATCTCCGGATCTGCGCATCAACGTCTGGTTGAACAAAGATACCGCCAGCATTGCGCTCGATCTGAGCGGTGATGGTTTGCACCAGCGTGGCTATCGCGATCGCGCGGGTCAGGCACCGATTAAAGAAACGCTGGCCGCCGCTATTGTTATGCGTTCTGGCTGGCAACCGGGAACCCCGTTACTCGATCCGATGTGTGGTTCCGGCACACTGCTGATTGAAGCGGCGATGTGGGCAACCGATCGCGCGCCGGGCCTGCACCGCGGGTACTGGGGCTTCAGCGGTTGGGCGCAGCACGACGAAGCCGTCTGGCAAGAAGTTAAAGCCGAAGCGCAGGTGCGTGCGCGTAAGGGACTGGCTGACTATACCTCGCATTTTTATGGATCCGACAGCGATGCGCGAGTGATTGAAAAAGCGCGCAGTAACGCTCGCCGCGCCGGTATCGCCGATCTGATGACGTTTGACGTTAAAGATGTCGCCAAACTGAGCAATCCGTTGCCGAAAGGACCGTATGGGACAGTTATCAGTAACCCGCCTTACGGCGAACGTCTGGATAGCGAACCGGCGCTGATTGCCCTGCACAGCTTGCTGGGCCGTACGATGAAAAACCAGTTTGGCGGCTGGAATTTGTCGCTGTTCAGCGCCTCTCCGGATCTGCTCAGCAGCCTGCAATTACGTGCCGACAAGCAGTTCAAGGCGAAAAACGGCCCGCTGGATTGTGTGCAGAAAAACTATCACGTTGCAGAGACCACCGCGGACAGCAAGCCTGCCACGGTCGCGGAAGATTATGCTAACCGCCTGCGCAAGAACATCAAGAAACTGGAAAAATGGGCGCGTCAGGAAGGCATTGAATGTTATCGCCTGTATGACGCTGATCTGCCGGAATACAACGTTGCTGTGGATCGTTACGGTGAGTGGGTCGTGGTTCAGGAATATGCTCCACCGAAGACCGTTGATGCGCAAAAAGCGCGCCAACGCCTGTTTGACATTATTGCCGCAACGCTGTCAGTACTGGAAATCGCGCCCAATAAACTGGTGCTGAAAACCCGTGAACGCCAGAAAGGCAAGAATCAGTATCAGAAGATGAATGAGAAGGGTGAATTCATTGAGGTAAGCGAGTACAACGCGCGCCTGTGGGTGAACCTGACTGACTACCTTGATACGGGTTTATTCCTCGATCACCGTATTGCGCGCCGTATGCTGGGGCAGATGAGTAAAGGTAAGGACTTCCTTAACCTGTTCTCCTACACCGGCAGCGCCAGCGTACATGCAGGATTGGGCGGTGCGCGTAGCACCACGACGGTTGATATGTCGCGTACCTATCTGGAATGGGCGGAACGCAACCTGCGTCTGAACGGCCTGAGCGGTCGCGCTCACCGTTTAATTCAGGCCGATTGCCTGGGCTGGTTGCGTGATGCCAATGAACAGTTTGATCTGATTTTCATCGATCCACCGACGTTCTCTAACTCAAAACGTATGGAAGACTCGTTTGATGTGCAGCGCGATCATCTGGCGCTGATGAAAGATCTGAAACGTCTGCTGCGTAAAGACGGCACGATCATGTTCTCCAACAACAAACGTGGGTTCCGTATGGATCTCGACGGTTTGGCTGAACTGGGATTGAAAGCACAAGAAATCACCCAAAAAACGCTTTCCCAGGACTTTGCCCGTAACCGTCAGATCCACAATTGCTGGCTGATTACCGCAGCCTGAAAGGAAAATTAAATGTCATTAATCAGTATGCATGGTGCATGGCTGTCGTTCAGCGATGCCCCGCTTCTTGATAATGCTGAACTGCATATCGAAGATAACGAGCGGGTCTGTCTGGTTGGCCGTAATGGCGCGGGCAAATCGACGCTGATGAAGATCCTGAACCGTGAACAGGGTCTTGACGATGGGCGTATTATTTATGAGCAGGATCTGGTTGTGGCGCGTCTGCAGCAGGATCCGCCGCGCAACGTGCAGGGTAGCGTCTACGATTTTGTCGCCGAAGGGATTGCAGAACAGGCGGTTTACCTCAAGCGTTATCACGATATCTCGCATCTGGTGATCGCCGATCCGAGTGATAAAAACCTCCAGGAACTGGCGAAGGTTCAGGAACAGCTGGATCACCACAATCTGTGGCAGCTGGAAAACCGTATTAATGAAGTACTGGAACAGCTTGGCCTGGAAGCAGACATGGAGCTGGCATCGCTTTCCGGCGGCTGGCTACGTAAGGCGGCGCTGGGCCGCGCGTTAGTGAGCAACCCGCGCGTGCTGCTGTTAGATGAACCGACGAACCACCTGGATATTGAAACCATTGACTGGCTGGAAGGGTTCCTGAAAACCTTCAATGGGACAATTATTTTCATTTCCCATGACCGTTCATTTATCCGCAATATGGCGACGCGCATTGTCGATCTTGACCGCGGCAAGCTGGTGACCTATCCGGGGAGTTACGATCAGTATCTGCTGGATAAAGAAGAAGCGTTGCGCGTAGAAGAGTTACAAAACGCGGAATTTGACCGCAAGTTGGCGCAGGAAGAAGTCTGGATCCGTCAGGGTATCAAAGCGCGTCGTACGCGTAACGAAGGTCGCGTGCGCGCACTGAAAGCCATGCGTCGCGAGCGTGGCGAACGTCGCGAAGTGATGGGCACAGCGAAGATGCAGGTCGAAGAGGCTAGCCGTTCAGGCAAGATTGTTTTCGAAATGGAGAATGTGGATTACCAGGTTGACGGAAAGCAGCTGGTGAAAGATTTCTCCGCGCAGGTGCAGCGTAGCGACAAGATCGCGCTAATCGGACCTAACGGCTGCGGCAAAACAACGCTGCTGAAGTTGATGTTAGGTCAGCTTCAGGCTGACAGCGGACGCATTCACGTCGGTACCAAGCTGGAAGTGGCCTATTTCGATCAGCACCGCGCCGAACTGGATCCCGATAAAACCGTGATGGACAACCTGGCTGAAGGTAAGCAAGAGGTGATGGTTAACGGTAAACCTCGCCATGTGCTGGGTTACCTGCAGGACTTCCTGTTCCATCCAAAACGTGCGATGACGCCAGTACGTGCGCTCTCTGGCGGGGAACGTAATCGCCTGTTATTGGCGCGTTTGTTCCTGAAACCCAGCAATCTGTTGATTCTCGATGAACCAACGAACGATCTTGACGTCGAAACGCTGGAACTGCTCGAAGAGTTGATTGATAGCTACCAGGGCACCGTGCTGCTGGTGAGCCACGACCGTCAGTTTGTCGATAATACCGTGACCGAATGCTGGATCTTCGAAGGCGGCGGTAAAATTGGTCGTTATGTCGGCGGTTATCATGATGCGCGCAGTCAACAATCGCAGTATGTGGCGTTTAAGCAGCCAGTTGCGAAAAAAACAGAGGAGCCAGCCGCTCCTAAAGCAGAAATTGTCAAACGCGGCACCAGCAAACTAAGCTATAAACTGCAGCGCGAACTGGAGCAGCTCCCCGCGTTGCTTGAAGAACTGGAAGCTAAGCTGGAAGCCTTACAGGCTCAGGTTGTTGACGCCGCGTTTTTCAGTCAGCCTCACGAGCAAACGCAACAGGTGTTAGCTAATTTGAACGAAGCGGAACAAGAACTTGAGCAAGCCTTTGAGCGCTGGGAGTATCTTGAGTCTTTGAAGAATGGCGCATAATTAAAGGAGCACCTATGTGCGAACATCACCATGCCGCGAAGCATATTTTGTGCTCGCAGTGTGACATGCTGGTGGCGTTACCTCGCCTTGAGCATGGTCAGAAAGCGGCATGTCCACGATGTGGCACTACGTTAACCGTTGAGTGGGACGCGCCCCGGCAGCGTCCCACTGCCTATGTTTTAGCCGCACTATTTATGCTGCTGCTGTCAAACCTCTTTCCCTTTGTGAATATGAACGTCGCAGGGGTGAGTAGTGAAGTGACGTTGCTGCAAATTCCCAGCGTGCTCTTTTCTGAAGATTACGCCAGTCTCGGCACCTTCTTTATCTTATTCGTTCAGCTGGTTCCGGCCTTTTGCCTGCTGACGATCCTGCTACTGGTAAACCGGGTTCAGATGCCCGAGCGGCTTAAAGCATGGCTGGCGCGCATTTTGTTTCAGTTAAAAAGCTGGGGAATGGCAGAAATCTTCCTCGCCGGCGTGCTGGTGAGCTTTGTTAAGCTGATGGCCTACGGCGATATCGGCGTGGGCAGCAGCTTTATTCCGTGGTGCTTCTTTTGCGTTTTACAGTTGCGTGCATTTCAGTGCGTTGACCGTCGCTGGCTATGGGATGATATTGCGCCAATGCCTGTCATAAAGCAGGCCTTAAAACCTGGCGTGCCTGGTATTCGACAGGGACTGCGTTCCTGCTCTTGCTGCACTGCAATACTTCCCGCTGATGAACGGGTGTGCCCACGTTGTCAGACGAAAGGTTATGTGCGGCGTAAAAACAGTCTGCAATGGACGTTGGCATTACTGTTTACGTCAATCATGCTTTATCTTCCTGCCAATATTCTGCCGATTATGATTACCGATTTGCTCGGGTCAAAGCTGCCGTCAACCATACTTGAGGGGGTGGTTTTAATCTGGAGCGAAGGCTCGTATCCGGTGGCTGCGGTTATCTTTATCGCCAGTATTATGGTGCCGACGTTGAAAATGATCGCCATTGCCTGGCTATGCTGGGACGCCAAAGGGCACGGCAAACGCGACAGTGAACGTATGCACCTGATTTATGAAGTTGTGGAATTTGTCGGTCGCTGGTCAATGATTGACGTATTTGTGATTGCGGTACTCTCTGCGCTGGTGCGCATGGGAGGGTTAATGAACATTTATCCTGCAATGGGTGCTTTGATGTTTGCTTTAGTCGTCATTATGACAATGTTTTCTGCGATGACATTTGATCCGCGTCTGTCGTGGGATCGTGAACCAGAACCAGGCCATGAGGAGTCCTGACAGCATGGAATCTAAAAGTGGGGAAGCCAAAGTGCAAAAGGTAAAAAACTGGTCGCCCGTGTGGATATTTCCTATCGTCACTGCACTCATTGGCGCGTGGGTTCTGTTTTATCATTACAGTCATCAGGGGCCACAGGTCACGCTTATTACCACCAATGCCGAAGGTATTGAAGGGGGCAAAACGACGATTAAGAGCCGCAGTGTGGACGTCGGCATCGTTGAGAGCGCAACCCTGACTGATGATCTGACCCATGTGGAGATTAAAGCGCGTCTTAACTCCGGAATGGAAAAGCTGCTGCATAAAGATTCTGTCTTTTGGGTGGTGAAGCCGCAGGTTGGACGTGAAGGTATAAGTGGGCTCGGCACGCTATTGTCCGGGGTTTATATTGAACTGCAGCCTGGCAATAAAGGCAGTAAGCTGGAAAATTACCAACTGCTGGATTCACCGCCGCTGGCCCCGCCAGATGCAAAAGGGATCCGTGTGATTCTGGACAGCAAAAAAGCCGGTCAGTTGAGTCCGGGCGATCCGGTGCTTTTTCGCGGCTATCGTGTAGGTTCGGTTGAAACCAGCACATTTGATGCGCAAAAGCGTACGATCAGCTATCAGCTTTTCATTAATGCGCCTAACGATCGTCTGGTGACCAGTAATGTGCGTTTCTGGAAAGACAGCGGGATCGCCGTAGATCTTACCTCAGCAGGTATGCGCGTAGAAATGGGTTCGCTCTCCACGCTGTTTGGCGGTGGTGTAAGTTTTGATGTGCCAGAAGGTTTAGAGCAGGGCGAGCCGGTCGCACAACAGTCAGCGTTTAATCTTTATGACGATCAAAAAAGTATTCAGGATTCACTGTATACCGATCATATCGATTATCTGATGTTCTTTAAAGATTCGATTCGTGGCCTGCAGCCTGGTGCGCCGCTGGAATTCCGTGGCATCCGCTTGGGTACGGTGAGTAAAGTACCTTTCTTCTCACCGAATATGCGCCAGGTGTTCAACAATGATTACCGCATTCCGGTGCTGGTACGCATCGAACCAGAACGTCTGAAGGCGCAGCTGGGCGAAGATACTGATGTTGGTGCTCATCTGGCGGAATTGCTTAAACGTGGATTACGGGCATCGCTCAAAACCGGGAACCTGGTGACCGGCGCGCTGTATGTCGATCTCGACTTCTACCCGAAAGAGCCGCCGATTACTGGTGTGCGTGAATTTAATGGTTATCAAATTATTCCGACCGTGAGCGGTGGTCTGGCGCAGATCCAACAGCGTCTGATGGAAGCGTTGGATAAGATTAATAATCTGCCGCTGAACCCGATGATTGAGCAGGCAACCAATACGCTGTCGGAAAGCCAGCGCACGATGAAGCATCTGCAAACCACGCTGGATAACATGAACAAGATCACGTCCAGCCAGTCGATGCAGGATCTTCCGGCGGATATGCAGAACACGCTGCGTGAACTAAATCGTAGCATGCAGGGCTTCCAGCCTGGTTCCGCGGCCTACAACAAGATGGTGGCAGATATGCAGCGTCTTGATCAGGTGCTACGTGAACTGCAACCGGTACTGAAAACGCTGAACGATAAGAGTAATGCGCTGGTATTTGAAGCGAAGGACAAAAAAGATCCAGAGCCGAAGAGGGCGAAACAATGAAAAAGTGGCTAGTGGTGATGATGGCGGTCTGGCTGACGTCATGCAGCTCCAGCGGAGAGAATAAAAGCTATTACCAGCTCCCTATCGCACAAGGCGGTGTGCAGAGCTCCGCCAATCAGGGAAACCGTCTGCTGTGGGTTGAACAGATTGCGGTACCTGATTATCTGGCCGGTAATGGGGTGGTTTACCAGACCAGCGATGTGCAATATGTTATAGCCAATAATAATCTCTGGGCCAGCCCATTAGATCAGCAATTGCGCAATACGCTGGTTGCTAACCTCAGCATGCAGTTGCCTGGCTGGGTTGTTGCTTCGCAGCCGCTGGGAAGCACTCAGGACACGCTGAATGTCACCGTAACCGGCTTCCACGGTCGGTACGATGGTAAGGTTATCGTGAGTGGTGAATGGTTGCTGAATCATCAGGGACAACTGATCAAACGTCCATTCCACATCGAAGCTGTACAGACTAAAGACGGCTACGATGAGATGGTGAAGGTTCTTGCCAACGCCTGGAGTCAGGAAGCGACGGCTATTGCTCAAGAGCTGAAACGCATCCCATAAGCTTAAATAATTGTAAATTATGCCGCCCCTGGCTCACCGCCCGGGGCGGTTTTTTTTATTTTTTTAGCCGTGGAGATAGCTGTTCTGACTGACTATTTTTGTACAAATGATTTAGAGGCTAGCTCACAAATATGACACTGGCGTGAATTTTGCGCATTGACGAGCCTAATGTTTAGGGGTATTCGTTTAGTGTGATTGCACACTTAGTAATCACTGTTTTCTTTTCCACCAGACCAAAAAATGAGGGAAACGAGGCATGAAGAGACAAAAACGAGATCGCCTGGAACGGGCACATCAACGTGGATATCAGGCCGGCATTGCCGGACGCTCAAAAGAAATGTGTCCCTATCAGACGCTGAATCAGAGGTCATACTGGCTGGGAGGCTGGCGAGAAGCCATGGGGGATAGGGTTTTAATGGCCTGATTCTGTCTCTTTAGATAAAAGAAACCTCCGCAGAGCGGAGGTTTCGCCTTTTTGCACACCAGATAAAACGGAGAAACGTTAATGTCTGGCTGCTACGCCGTCCTGGATTAGAACGCGGAAGTGTCCTGGAACAGACCCACTTTCAGATCGTTTGCGGTGTAGATCAGGCGACCATCAACCAGCACTTCACCATCAGCCAGGCCCATGATCAGGCGACGGTTAACGATACGTTTGAAGTGAATGCGGTAAGTGACTTTCTTCGCAGTCGGCAGAACCTGGCCGGTGAATTTAACTTCACCTACGCCCAGCGCACGGCCTTTACCTTCGCCGCCCAGCCAGCCGAGATAGAATCCAACCAGCTGCCACATGGCGTCGAGACCCAGGCAGCCCGGCATCACCGGATCGCCAATAAAGTGACAACCGAAGAACCACAGGTCTGGGTTGATATCCAGTTCAGCTTCAACATAACCTTTGTCAAAGTTGCCACCGGTTTCGGTCATCTTGATGACACGGTCCATCATCAGCATGCTTGGTGCTGGCAGTTGTGGCCCTTTTGCGCCAAACAGCTCACCGCGACCAGAGGCAAGAAGGTCTTCTTTCGTATAGGATTCGCGTTTATCTACCATGTTCTCTGTAAGCCTTATTTTATTGAAGCACGCAGGATAGCTAACACGTGTACGCTGAACAAGTCCGATCAGTTCGGAATAATCCAGTTCAGCCAACGTAGCGGCCATGGAAAACGGTGACGACCTTCCTGTTGCGTAGCGGTGGCAATACGCTCCTGAATGGTTTGCATCAGCGTTGTCTGGCCTTCGCCATCCCACACCAGATTTAACAACAGTGGCAGCGCATCAGTTACGTCATCCACCGCCCAGATAGTGAATTTTTCTTCTTCTATGGCCTGTAGCAGCGCGGGATGCAGGCTGAGGTGTCTGACGTTAGCCGAAGGAATGATAACGCCCTGCGTGCCCGTCAGCTCACGCTGCTGGCAGATGGCGAAGAAACCTTCAATTTTCTCATTCAGACCACCGACAGGTTGCGCCCGACCAAACTGATCGACAGAACCGGTAATGGCGATACTTTGATTAACAGGCACGTCGGCGAGGGCGCTGATCAATGCGCACAGTTCTGCCATAGACGCGCTGTCACCGTCCACTTCGCTGTAAGATTGCTCAAAGGTCAGCGAGGCAGAGAAGGGAATTTGCTGCTCAAGCTGGAGTTCCGACATCAGGAACGCCTGCATAATCATCATACCCTTGGCATGAATATTTCCGCCGAGCTCGGCTTTGCGCTCAATGTCCGTAAACTCGCCGTCGCCAATATGCACGACGCAACTGATACGAGAAGGTTCGCCAAATGCGCGTGGGTGGCCTGGAAACTCAATCACCGACAAGGCGTTGATCTGGCCAATACGCTCGCCTTCTGTCTCGATAAGGATCTGCTCTTGCAGAATTTCATCCTGCATGCGTTCAGCCAGGAATCCCTCACGCCATTCGCGCTGAGCCAGCATCAGGCTGAACTGCTCAGCGTTGCAGGTTTCGCTCTCGCATAACGGGGCCACCTCTTTGAACTGTCTGGTGATCCACAGCGGGTTAAGAGGCAATGTATCCTGTTCACCGGTATAGCGAACGGCTTCACGGATCAAAACCTGCCAGGCATCAGGAGCGGGGTAAGGCAAATTATTGCGCATGGCAGTATGCGTGACCCACTGACACCACTGCGTCATGGTTTCGGCATCCACTATCTGCAGATTATCTTCAAACTCGCTGTAAATGGCCTGTTCAGCCAACTCTGGTTCCATGTCCTGGAAATCCGCCAGCGATTCACGCTCGCCCACCAAAATCACTTTCAGTTTAAGCGGCATAGGCGGAACAGAGACAGGCAGCGGGCGAGACTCATCAAAAGCCACCCAATCAAAACGCTCGTGGCTGACAATGGCTTTCAGACGCATCCACAACAGCGGTTGGGCCAACAGCGTGCGCAATGAGATAACCAGCACACCCCCATTGGCCTGATGTACCAGACCTGGCTGCAGCGTAATTTCGCCATTGAACTGACGTAGACAGCCAAACAGTTGTTCAGCTTCGGCCCAGTCAGCGCTGACCACCTGCGTCAACGTCGCAAAATTGTCTTCCGCTTTTTCAGCTGTACGATAACGAATAGTGTGACCGGAGATGTCGTAATGGCCGCCAGTCAGGCTTCCTGCATCCGTGTGCAAGGGACGTGCAGCCTTTGCAATAAGGTTGAGATACTCAAGCTCCTCCGGTGCTTTCACCAACATGAACGAGGATGTTGTCCAGTGCTGAAGAAGCTGCTCTAGCGCGAATTGTAAACGTGGCTGAGTATCACTAAGTAAGGTGTCGGTGTCGTCAGTGACGTGCGGCTGTGCAAATACTTCCTGATAACTGTCGGTATCAGGAACCAGATCACGCCATGCAAGTTTCGTAATGGTCAAAGTTGATGTTTTTTAGTCTGTTGTAAAAAACGAGATTATACCGTAACCCTCACCACTAAACACCTGGAAAGCGCCGCGAAACGGTTGTGATGACGCGCGGCAGTTCACAGGCTGGATATTCTTTTCTTCAGATGCCGAAAAAGCTGATATTCTGATAAGAGTTACACGGTAACATTGAGATCGCAATGAAATATCAACAACTTGAAAATCTTGAAAGCGGATGGAAATGGAAGTACCTGGTGAAGAAGCATCGCGAGGGGGAGTTGATTACCCGCTATGTGGAAGCCAGCGCTGCCAAAGAAGCCGTTGATTTGTTGCTAACCCTCGAAAATGAACCGGTTCGGGTCAACGCCTGGATTGAAGAATACATGAACCCTGCACTGCTCAATCGTATGAAGCAAACGATCCGGGCGAGGCGTAAGCGGCACTTTAATGCAGAACATCAACATACGCGTAAGAAATCTATCGATCTGGAGTTTATGGTCTGGCAGCGTCTGGCAGGTCTTGCGCAGCGGCGCGGAAAAACACTTTCTGAAACTATAGTGCAGCTGATTGAAGACGCAGAGCATAAAGAGAAGTACGCGAACAAAATGTCGACATTGAAGCAGGATTTACAGGCGTTGCTGGGAAAAGACTAGCGGTTGGCTGGTGTAACAAGAGGCTTGTTTTGAGTGGAAACAGATGAAAAAAAACCCCGCATAGCGGGGTTTTTTTATAAGACGATAACTTAAGCCTGAGGCTGAGTTACAACGTCTTTGATGCCTTTAACTTCGATCTCAACACGACGATCCGGAGCCAGGCAGTCGATCAGTGCAGCGCGAGCTTTCACGTTGTCACAGGTGTTGCCAGTAACTGGGTTGGATTCACCCATGCCACGTGCAGAGATTTTGTCAGAAGGAATACCTTTAGAGATCAGGTAATCAACAACGGACTGAGCACGTTTCTCGGACAGACCCTGGTTGTAAGCGTCAGAACCGATGCGGTCAGTGAAGCCCAGAACCACTACGGAACCGTCTTTCGGATCCAGGTTGCTCAGCTGGCTGTACATCTGGTCCAGAGCCTGCTGGCCTTCTGGTTTCAGAGTTGCTTTGTTGAAGTTGAACAGAACGTCAGACTTCAGAGTGAAGTGCTTGGTCTGTACTTCTGGAGCCGGAGCCGGAGCAACAACTACTGGAGCTGCTTCTTCCTGCTGGCCGAAACGGTAAGAAACACCAACGCTCAACAGGCCGTTATCCGGACGACCACCAACGGTGTTCGCGTCACCGATGTTGTTGGTCCACTGATATTCCAGACGGGTAGCGATTTCAGGAGTAATTGCATACTCTACGCCACCAGCGAATACTGGGGATACACCAGTGTCGTGGTCTTTGAAGCCTTGGTTGTTTTTAGCGTCTGCACGCCAAACCATACCACCCAGACGGGTATAAACGTCCAGATCGTCAGTGATTGGGTAACCCAGTTTAGCGGTCAGCTGAACGCCCTGAGCTTTGAATGCGCCATTTTCAGTGTTGCCTTTGTACGGCATACGACCTAACCAGTCGTAACCCATTTCAAAACCAACGTACGGGTTAACCTGATAACCACCGAACGCACCAGCACCCAGTTGGCTTTCGTGGGTCGGTCCGTTGTTGTCGATCTGGTTGTTGCCAATGTCATGGTACTGAGACCAGCCCAGTTTAGCACCAGTATACCAGGTGTTATCTTTCGGAGCGGCCTGCGCCACGGTAGCGAAACCAGCCAGTGCCACTGCAATTGCGATAGCTGTCTTTTTCATTTTTTGCGCCTCGTTATCATCCAAAATTCGCCATGAATATCTCCGAAGAGAGATAACACGGTTAAATCCTTCACCCGGGGACCAGTTCAATAGTTGCTCTACCGATATCTGCGGCTTACGCCGAGCACCCCTGGCGATGTAAAGTCTACAACGTAGTTGAAAACTTACAAGTGTGAAGTCCGTCAGGCATATGAAAAAAAAAGGCTTGTATACATAATATTTAACATTTATTGATGACTAAATGCACTGAGGATTTCCTGAAAACCGCTTGAGACAGGCGTTCGGACGAAAAACGCGTTAAAGCTCAAAGGCAAATTGAAGCATGAAAAAAAATTCCAGGATAAATCCTAATTTTACTCAATGATACAAATTCGAGTGAATTTTTAGCCCGGAATGCTGTCTCCCCGCAAGTGACTGTGCGCAAACAGGACGCATGATAAAACCCATCGCATTACCTTCGTCAGCCGCTTTTACCAGCTCGGCATGTTCATCTTCCGTTAATTCTTCTGCCAGCCAGCCGATAACGACACTGTAATTACCTGTGCGCAGCGCACGGATCATCGATTCCAGCGTATTGCAGGGGGAGAGTTGGCTAATCTGCATTACTTTTGTCAATGGAAGTCCGGCTGACTGCACCCACTCCCGGCTTAATTTTTGCTGAGGCGTCAGCCACAGCTGCCAGCGTGATTGCTGCCCTAACTGTTGCAGCAGAGGAAGCAGCAGTAGTTGCGTCATCATGGGCTGGTCCTCGCGATAGACTACTTCACTGATAAGCCCAGCGGTTGCGTTCTCTGATGAAACGCGCGCAATGTTGCTTGATGCGGAAGAGAACGACGAAGAACGATTTGCATAGCCTGAAGTGTACATAATCAATCCAGCCCTGTGAGTTACTGTATGAATATACAGTAACCCTGCTATCAACAAAGATCAACCTTATTTTCGGAAACAGGTTCGCAATTTTTAGTCATCGTCACGGGAAAAATAAAATTCATCTTGCCCCATACGCATAAGTTGCCTATTTTCGTCATTAACGGATCCGCTACTGAAAATCATTTGCTTACGTTATGATTTAAAAAGGATTTTTATGAAAGAGCTTTCTTATGCAAGGATCTATAAATCGCAGGAATATCTGGCTTCTCTGGGGACAATTCACTATCGCTCACTGTTTGGTGGCTACAGTCTGACGGTTGGCGATACGGTCTTTGCCATGGTCGCCAATGGTGAGTTGTATCTTCGCGCCTGTGAACAGAGCGCCCAGTATTGTGTACAAAATTCTCCTGTCTGGCTGACATTTATTAAGCGGGGACGTCCTCTTGTACTTAATTATTACCAGGTGAACGATGCCCTGTGGCAAAACCAGCAGCAACTGGTGTCGTTATCGCGATATTCGTTGGATGCAGCGGTTAAGGAAAAACAGAGTCGCTTTACCCAGCATCGTCTGCGGGAATTGCCGAATATGACGTTTCATCTGGAGACTCTGCTGAATGAAGTTGGAATTAAAGATGAGGGGACAATGCGGTCGTTGGGAGCACAAATGTGCTGGCTGAAACTTCGGCAAAATAACCCGGCTCTGACGGTAAAAGTACTCTATGCCCTTGAAGGCGCGGTAGGGGGGATACATGAAGCCGCGCTCCCGGCGACGCGTCGCCAGGAGTTGGTGGAGTGGGTAAGTTCTCTTACGCCGGAACCGGGGTATTAGAAGGTAGTACGGCAATTTGCTGCTGTAATCGTCGGATTTCTGGGAGCAGAGCGATCAATAACCCAACTTGCTGAACGACCAGAGGCTCTTTACTGTCCGGGCGTGGTTCCAGGTGCTGAATTCGCTGCTTCAGCCCTTCTAACGCCTGGTATACGCGTTGCTCGTCAGCGGGTTGATGGTGAAGGGCATCATCAACATAGCAAACAGCGTCATCCAGCAATGCCAGAACGTCTGGATTGGTCAACTGTTCGCGATGTGCGCCAAGCGCAGAAATATAGCTGGTAAACGTATGGTTGAGACACAGTAAACGGAACGCCGTTTCGCGGGTTTGGGCCGTCACATCCGGCTCGCTCGACATGTTTGACACCACGGAGGCGAGTTCAGCATCACTGTTATGCGCGTCACGGCGAGCGATACGGTAGGCCAGGCGATTATCACGACCCTGATGATATTGTTCGAGAATTGCATCAAGGTAGCGGCAGTTAGCGTCAGTCGCCCGTTCAATTACCCGTGGTAGATTACGAAAACGCCAGTCTGGCCAGATGAAACTGACAGCCGCCCAGGCGATAGCACAGCCAATTAGCGTATCGATGACACGCGGCAGCGCAACCTCAAAGCCTTCGCCGAGCAGGTTAAAGCACAGTAATACCAGCAGCGTGATAAACATGGTGGCATGCGCATACTGGACGTTGCGAAAGGCAAAAAACAGTACACCAGTGATCACTAAAAGTATTAGCTGCCCTTCTAAAGAGGGCACAAACCACAGGATCGGTAAACCGATGGCAATCCCAACCAACGTGCCGATAATCCTGAGCGCCAGGCGATGTCGGGTGGCATTGTAGTTTGGTTGACAGACAAACAGGCTGGTCAGCAAGATCCAGTATCCGTGATTCATGCCGGTTACCTGGATAATGGCATAACCAACACAGAGCACTAACGACATGCGGACGGCATGGCGAAACAGTGCGGACTCTGGGGTGAAATTACGGCTCAGGCGTAACCAGATATCACTGAATCCATGGGGACTGTCATCAGCAAGCTGATTTTCAGACTCATTGCGCGAGAGTACCTGAGCCTGTTCAGACTCAATGGTGGCCAGTTGCGCATCGATAGCCCGCAGGTTCGATAGTAAGAATCCCAGCGTATTGAGCAGATCTGCAGGCTCACCACTGGCACGCATGCGCTCAAGTGCGGCATCTATATGGGTGAAGACGCGTTCAAAGTGCGGATCGTGCTGGTAAGGCGTGCGCAATAAAATACAACGAGACAATTGTGAGCAGGCTTGTCCTTGCATCGACATCAACCGCTGGAAGCGGAACATCACATCGCTGTGACGGAAATGATCGCGTAGCGTTTGATATTGAATATGTGAGGAGCTTGCGCGTTCATGAATATCCTGCGCCACAAAATAGTAATGTAGCGTGCGACGTGTTCCCCGTTGTCCACGGTCACCGCGCAGGCGAGTCAGCAGCGACACTTTGGTCTGGTTTAGCGTTGCCATCAGTTGCCCATTAGCGAGGGCTAAATCATACAACGGCGCCTGGCTTTCATCTTCTATGTCGGGATCAAAAAGACGCGACTTCAGTTCCAGGTAGTGCGCTAATTGTTCGTAGCTGCGTGCCAGATTGTCCTGTAAGGGGCGGATGGGAAACAGAAGATGTCCGGTGAGCGTCAGCAGGTTATACCAGATAGCGCCAGCGAGCAGCAGGATTGGTTGTTGATACCACTGATCGTAAAGCGAGGTGCCCAGCATCGTGTAAATGGCGATCAGCAACGCGCCAAAAGCGATGGTTGCATAGCGCTGGCCTAATCCCCCCAGCAGAATAAAACCGCTGGTGGAAAGCGTTAACCCAATAGCAAACAGCCAGGGCCATGGGAAGAGCAGTTCAACGGAGGCTGAGGCAATAAAAAAGCACACCAGCGTGATGATTAAATTGCGCAGTCGGCCCGCGAGACGATCGTCGAGATCGGTAAGTGCGGCAGCGACCATACCTAGCGTGAGAGGGATGGTCAGCTTGACGTCACCCAGCCACCAGGGCAGCGCCGTTGTACCGCATAGCGCGATAAAAATCCGCACGTAGTACAACCAGGTGCTGTTCCAGGTATAGCGTTTGAGCAGAGGACTTAACATAAAGGCCATTGGTCCTGATTATTCAAAGCGACGACGTGCATTGGCTTCACGCGCTGCACGGGCAACTTCTACTGAAACTACCCGGCGGCCCACCGGCCAGAGCGCAATAGCAGCGATTTTAAAGTTCGCAATGCCAACCGGAATACCAATAATCGTTATGCACTGAGCAATACCAGAGACAATGTGCATCAGACACAACCACCAGCCGAAGAAAATCAGCCAGAAAATATTGAGCACGGTGCCGCCGGTATTCAACAGGACGCTTTTACCGGCCGGATTCAGTTCATCGACATGTATCGCTTCGTTGCCATAGGGAAACAGCGAAAGTCGGGTTATCTCCCAGCATGAACGGGTCAAGGGTAAAGTAAAAATAAGCACGATACTGACCAGCGTTGCCAGTAACCAGGCCAGGGTGGTGGCGAACCCCCCAAGCACAAAATTTAAAATATTCAGAACAGTACGCATAAACCCTCGGTTAACTCTGGTTTTCTGTGAATTCGGCAATTGTAACGTTTTTTTGGGCTGGAGCACGTTTTCTCTGGCGGTTACACTGATAAGCAAACCTCTTCGTGTGGATCCGCTTGAGTCTTATGGAACTGAAAGCTACTTCTCTTGGAAAACGTCTGGCACAACACCCTTACGATCGGGCCGTTATTCTCAATGCCGGGATTAAAGTTTCCGGCGATCGCCACGAGTATCTTATTCCTTTCAATCAGTTACTGGCTATTCATTGCAAACGTGGTCTGGTGTGGGGCGAGCTGGAGTTTGTTCTCCCGGATGAGAAGGTGGTTCGTCTTCACGGTACAGAGTGGGCGGAAACCCAGCGCTTCCATCATCATTTGAATGCACTCTGGCAGCAGTGGAGCCAGGAAATGAGTGACGTTGCTGCGGGGGTTTTACAGCAGCAGTTGGATGCGATAGCGGCGCGTAGTAGTGAAAGTAAATGGCTGACGCGTGAACAAACGTCAGGGCTGCAGCAGCAGATTCGCCGTGCCTTTGCCGCGTTACCGCTCCCGGTTAATCGGCTGGAAGAATTTGAAAATTGCCGGGAGGCGTTACGTCAATGCAAGGCATGGTTGAAGGACATTGAAGCCTGCCGCTTACAGCACAATCAGGCGTACACCGAGGCAATGCTGGAAGAGTATGCTGAGTTTTTCCAGCATATTGAATCTTCGCCGTTGAATCCGGCTCAGGCGCGTGCGGTGGTGAACGGTGAACAATCCTTATTGGTTCTTGCGGGGGCCGGAAGCGGCAAAACATCCGTATTGGTCGCCCGTGCGGGCTGGCTGCTTGCTCGAGGAGAGGCGGCGGCTGAACAGATCCTGTTGCTGGCGTTTGGACGCAAAGCAGCCCAGGAGATGGATGACCGCATTCGTGAGCGTCTGCATACGGACGAGGTCACTGCGCGGACGTTCCATTCACTGGCGTTGTACATTATTTCGCAAGGTAGCAAAAAAGTTCCAACAGTGAGCAAGCTGGAAAATGATGCCGCCGCTCGCAGTAAACTCTTTATAACGACCTGGCGTCAGCAGTGCAGTGAGAAAAAGGCTCAGGCTAAAGGCTGGCGACAATGGTTAGAAGAAGAAATGCAGTGGTCTGTACCCGAAGGTAACTTCTGGGATGACGAAAAATTACAGCGCCGTCTGGCCTCCCGGTTGGATCGCTGGGTTAGTTTGATGCGGATGCATGGTGGAGCACAGGCGGAGATGATTGCTAATGCTCCGGAGGAGATCCGCGATCTGTTCAGTAAACGCATAAAGCTAATGGCGCCGCTGCTCAAGGCCTGGAAGAGTGCCCTGAAGGATGAGAATGCCGTCGATTTCTCCGGGTTGATCCATCAGGCTATTGTCATTCTGGAGAAGGGGCGGTTTATCAGTCCGTGGAAACATATTCTGGTCGATGAATTTCAGGATATTTCCCCTCAGCGCGCCGCCCTGTTAGCCGCCTTGCGAAAGCAAAACTCGCAGACCACGCTGTTTGCCGTGGGAGATGACTGGCAGGCCATTTACCGGTTCAGCGGAGCAAAGCTTTCTCTGACGACCGCATTCCAGCAAAATTTTGGTGAGGGCGATAGCTGTAATCTGGATACGACTTACCGTTTTAATAGCCGGATTGGCGAAGTCGCAAACCAGTTTATCCAGCAAAACCCACATCAGCTCACGAAACCGCTTAACAGTCTGACGACCGGTGATAAAAAAGCAGTCACGTTGCTCGATGAAAGTCAGTTAGATCTGTTGCTGGATAAGCTGTCGGGTTTTGTGAAAGCTGAAGAGAGAATTCTGGTGCTGGCGCGGTACCATCATCTGAAGCCAGCCAGCCTGGACAAAGCGGCCACCCGCTGGCCCAAGCTGCAGTTGGATTTTATGACTATTCATGCCAGCAAAGGGCAGCAGGCGGATTACGTCATTGTTATGGGGCTTCATGACGGGAATGACGGTTTTCCGGCTCCGGCTCGCGAGTCGATTATGGAAGAGGCGTTACTCCCGGCTGTTGAAGATTTTCCTGATGCTGAAGAGCGGCGGTTGCTGTATGTGGCGCTAACGCGTGCACGACATCGGGTATGGCTACTGTTTAGCAAAGACGCGCCATCATGTTTTGTTGATGAGCTTAAGCAATTAGACGTTCCGGTGACCCGGAAACCCTGAAAAGCAGGCGGCAGTTGCCGCCTGCTTAGCGTTTATTTGAGGCGTTCTGCAAGATAACGGGCGTAATCCGGGATCAAGATATCCGTTGCGTCGTTGAAGTTTGGCGACTGGATAATAAAATCAGCCGTTGACACGTTGGTGGCGACCGGAATGTTCCAGACTGTGGCCAGGCGTAGCAGGGCTTTGACATCAGGATCGTGGGGAACGGCGTTGAGCGGATCCCAGAAGAAAATCAGCACATCAATTTTCCCTTCTGAAATTAGCGCACCCACCTGCTGGTCACCCCCCATCGGGCCGCTCAGCATGGCGTTGACGTCCATTCCTGTCGCGCGTTGAATTAAATTTCCTGTTGTTCCTGTAGCATACAGAACGTGTTTTTCCAGTAATGGCTGGTGGCGTTCAACCCAGCTCATCAACATCTTTTTGCAGTGATCGTGTGCGACCAACGCAATATGTTTCTGCGCTGGTAATGTGCGAGTCGTTAATTCCATAGTACAGCTCCCAAGTTAACCTTGTTACAGAGTACTGGAAGCACTTGACGCTGCAAGAGAAAGACAAAAAAAATGCGTATGCGAACATAAATGTCACGATGGGGGCTGTTTCTCAGCCCATTGTAAGAAGTTACTTCGCGTTTGTGCGTCAGCCTGTTGAAACCAATATTTTAAGCGTTGCTCAGTCAGCGTTTGCGACTGAGGCGGCACGCGGTCCAGTTCAGATACCCCGGAAAGCAGCGAACTGTCATCGGCCATCATCGTGGCAAATTGCGGTAAAGACGCATGCTTAGCCGCTTTGTTATAGCGCTCTGTTTCTATTTCATAATCTACGATTTTTGCGGTGGATGTGATTGACAGAATATCCAGCTTAACCGGTATAGGCATGGAATCCCCATCCAGCAGTTCTACGCGTGGGGCATCATCAAAATGCGTTGCATCTCGCTCGTTGCTCAGACGTGGCAGGTGAAAATTAACCTGACTGACGAGTTGGGTATCAAAGCTGATGACCAGCGGGGGCGAAATATACAGACGTTCTTCGTGGCTGGACAGGCGAATGGTTTTTTCTACGCGAAACACAAGCTGGTGCCGACCATTTTCCAGCTCAATACTTTCGGCACCACGCAGTAATGAGCTGGAGACTTTTTTTCCGTCCAGCACCAGAAGGTCAATATCATTAGACAGACGTAGAGAGGTAGCAAAAACGGTTACCGGCAAACACAGGGCAATTAAGGCTGTCACAATGCCGGCTTTCATAGGTTTCTCCTGTCCAGAAAAAATCTGTATAAGATGTATCTAAATTTTTCGATAATCATGTTTACTAACATATAGACATATTTTTGAGTTTAGCTCTCATGCGCCAGTATGGGATGAATGGTCGCAAAGTCAGGTTTGTCGTACACTTTGTTAAACAGCCTGGAGGAAAACGATGAAAGAGACCGATATTGCTGGCATTTTGACAACGACCCGCACGATTGCACTGGTGGGAGCAAGCGATAAACCCGATCGCCCAAGCTATCGGGTTATGAAATATTTACTCGATCAGGGCTATCACGTTATTCCTGTTTCACCGAAAGTTGCCGGAAAAACACTGCTGGGGCAGCAGGGCTATGCGACGCTGGCAGATGTACCAGAGAAAGTGGATATGGTAGATGTCTTCCGTAATTCCGAAGCGGCGTGGGGTGTTGCTCAGGAGGCAATTGCCATCGGCGCGAAGACCCTATGGATGCAGCTCGGCGTGATTAACGAGCAGGCAGCCGTACTGGCTCGTGATGCAGGGTTGACGGTGGTAATGGATCGTTGCCCGGCGATTGAGATCCCGCGGCTGGGACTGGCGAAGTAAGGTTGATCTGTAGCCGAACAAAACGCACAGACCCGATTAGCTAATCGGGTCTGTGTTTGCATCAATTGCGCAGGCGCGGGGCCTGAAGCTGTTTTCGAATTGTTCGCGCCAGTTCATCCATCGACGGTTGCTCCGGATGTTCTTCCTGTAGCTCGCTACTCAGTTGTGCTTCGGCCAGATACGTATGTACTGGCAGACCATTATCGTCTTCCATCACCACGTGATACCAGGGAGCGGCGCGAAGTTCGTCGTTAACCGCCAACTCATCGGCTGACGGTTGATCAAGCGAATATTCCGGGTCGATATCCACGACCACTCCGAGGTAACCTAACAGGGAATGGCGGACCTGCTGGCCGATACCGAATTTGCTGGCAATCATAGTCACCTCCCGGGAAATAGATACCCTCTATGTAAGGGTAATATTCCACTTTTCAAGTTACATGATGCGACAGGCAAACCCTTTCAGATACAGCCCTTCCGGGTAGGTAGCGATCACCGGGTGATCGGCGGCCTGACGGAACTGCTCTATAAATTGTACATCACGACCAGCATCTATTGCGGCATCAGCGATGATTTTCTGAAATAAATCGGTGGTCATAAGCCCAGAGCAGGAGAAAGTCAGCAGTACGCCGCCCGGATTGAGCAACTGAATAGCCAGCATATTGATGTCCTTATAGCCGCGGCAGGCGCCCATCAACTGGCTTTTGTTTTCGACAAATTTCGGCGGATCCATCACGATGACGTCGAATTTCTCACCACGATCGCGATAAGCTCGCAGAAGTTTGAACACATCATCACGCACGAACTCAGCTTTGCTCAGATCCAGCTTGTTCAGTTCCACGTTTTGGCGGGCAATATCGAGCGCTTCCTGAGAGGTGTCAACGCTGACGACCTGACGGCATCCACCCATTAATGCTGAAACCGCAAATCCACCGGTATAAGAGAAACAGTTCAGCACACGCTGATTTTCCACATAACGACGCGTGGCCAGGCGGCTATCGCGTTGATCGAGGTAATAGCCGGTTTTGTGACCATGCTGAATATCAACCAGCAGCTTCATGCCGTGCTCTTCAATTGGCAGCAGTGCTGGCGGAAGCTCGCCCGTTACTGGCCCTTGAGTCAGCTCCATACCTTCTTTTTTTCGCACCGCTACGTCGCTACGGTCATAAATGGCGCAGTCCGGGAAAACAATTTGCAGAGCGCTAATCAGCGCGGCGCGTTGGTATTCAGCCCCCGCACTGAGCAACTGCAACACCAGGAAGTTGCCGAAGCGGTCAATGGTGACACCCGGCAGACCATCGGATTCGCCGGCGATCAGACGGTAGCTATCCAGACCGTCTTTTTTCGCCAGCCAGTCACGCCATGCCTGCGCCTGCTGCAGACGACGGGTGAAGAAATCAATATCGATGGACTCAGACTTGTCAAATGTCCAGACGCGTGCACGGATCTGCGACGCGGGTGAGTACGCGCCGCGTGCTAACCATTTACCCTGATGGTCAACAATATCGATGGTTTCACCGAGGTTGGCTTTACCTTCCATACGTGCGACAGCACCGGAAAATACCCACGGATGGCGGCGCAGTAATGATTTTTCGCGCCCTTTGGCTAACACTAAACGTACACTCATAATTTACTATTCTGTCAATTCAAAGAAATGGGCGCCATTGTCCTGAGTTTTACGCATATTTGCAACGCGCGCAGTGATGATAAGGAGAACCGCAATGTCGAAAGTCTGCATAATCGCCTGGGTCTATGGCCGGGTTCAGGGGGTAGGATTTCGCTACACCACCCAGCATGAAGCACAACGGCTGGGATTGACCGGATACGCGAAGAATATGGATGACGGCAGCGTAGAGGTTGTCGCCTGCGGTGAAAGTGACCGGGTGGAACAACTGATGAAGTGGTTGAAAGCCGGGGGACCGCGAAGCGCCAGGGTAGACAGAGTTCTCAGCGAACCCCATCGTCCTGGCGACGAGCTAAAGGGATTTAGTATCCGTTATTAAATACATTTCACCGGTTTCGGCAGGCCGGCAATTTTAGTCGCCTGCTTGGCCGGACCTTTCGGGAACAGGCGGTAGAGATAACGGCTGTTGCCTTTCTCTTCGCCAAACTTGTTGGCCATCGCTTTTACCAGCATGCGGATAGCGGGGGAGGTATTAAATTCCAGATAAAAATCGCGGACAAAACGCACCACTTCCCAATGTTCTGCGGAGAGCGTAATGCCTTCGTTTTCGGCGATTTTCTCGGCCAGCGGCTCGCTCCACAGCGTGGTATCTTTCAGATAGCCTTCGCTATCGGTACTGATTTCTTTACCTTCAAAGATCAACATAATTCGTCACTACGTTAGTCAAACTGGCGGCAGTTTACCAAAAAAGAAAGCCCCGCATAAGCGGGGCTGGATAGTGCGAGTTGACAACTTAGTCGCGGCTGGCGAAGCCCAGAATGCTCAGCAGGCTGACGAAGATGTTGTACAGCGAAACATACAGGCTGACCGTTGCACGGATGTAGTTGGTTTCACCGCCACGGATGATATTGCTGGTTTCAAACAGGATAGCGCCTGAAGAAATCAGAATAAACACCGCGCTGATGGCCAGATGCAGAGCTGGCAGTTGCAGGAAGATATTCGCAACCATACCAATCAGCACCACCACGATACCTGCCATCAGCATACCGCCGAGGAAGGACATGTCTTTACGGGTGGTCAGCACATAGGCAGAACAGCTGAAGAAGACCAGAGCAGTGCCGCCCAGCGCCATACCGATAACATCACCCATGCCTGCAGACAGGTAGGTGTTCAGAATCGGTCCCAGAATGTAGCCCAGGAAGCCGGTGAATGCGAAAGCAGACAGAATTCCGACCGGCTTATCCGCAGTTTTATATGTCAGGAACATCAGACCATACATACCCACCAGCGTCAGGATTAGACCCGGGGATGGCAGCATCAGCACGGTGCTTGCCGTTGCGGTGATGGCAGAAAACGCCAGCGTCAGGCTGAGCAGAAAATAGGTATTGCGCAGCACTTTATGCGTGCTGAGTAGCGATGTACGGTCGCGCGAAGAACTAATAATACGATCCATGAGTCACTCTCTTATGACAGATGTAATTAATGACGGAGGATAATGAAATCACGGGTAATGACACAGCGATTTTACCCATCTTTACGCATTTTAACCCGCTAGACTTAAGCATTTTATTTCAGCAAAAGTGCCTAAATTAGATGTTACCACTTATTGTTTGAAAATGTCAGATCGACATCTTATAGGTCACTGAAAAATATTGCGTTATTTACTGTATCCCTTTATGAGTGATTGCGGTGTCATCACAAAACAGAACAATAAGGTGCAGGGAATGACTCAACACAAATCGAAGGTATTTACGTTTACGCTGTTGGCCGCCTGTGTGATATCAATAAACGGCGCGGCATGGGCAGCTCATGTTCCCGCAGGAACAGCATTGGCTGAAAAGCAGGAACTGGTGAGAAATAACGGCAGTGAGCCGGCATCGCTGGATCCGCATAAAGTCGAAAGCAACGTTGAGTTTAATTTAATCAGCGATATGTTCGACGGTCTGGTTGCTGTTAATCAGGATGGGTCTATCGAGCCCCGCCTTGCGGCATCCTGGGAGAATAAAGACAATACTATCTGGACCTTTCATTTACGTCCGGGCATTACCTGGTCTGATGGCTCTGCGATTACCGCACAGGATGTTGTCTGGAGCTGGCAGCGTCTGGTCTCGCCGCAAACGGCTTCACCTTATGCTTCGTATCTGGGCAATATGCATGTTGCGAACGCGGTTGATATTGCCCAAGGGAATAAAGATCCCGCTACACTAGGGGTCAAAGCCCTGGATGATACCACGCTGGAAATTACCCTGACGCAACCGACGGCGGCGTTTCTGGCGATGCTGGCGCATCCATCGCTGGTGCCGCTGGATAAAGTTCTGATTGGGCGTTTTGGCGACAAGTGGACCCGACCAGAACATTTTGTCAGCAGTGGGCCGTACAAACTATCGCAATGGGTGGTCAATGAGCGCATCGTTGCCGAGCGTAACCCACATTACTGGGACGATCGGCATACGGTTATTAATAAAGTTACTTATTTGCCCATCAGCTCAGAGTCGGCTGACGTAAACCGCTATAAGGCCGGTGAAATCGACATTGTTTATAGCGTACCGGTCAATCAGTTCGCCCAACTGAAAAAAACGATGGGCGATGAACTGCATGTCTCACCCCAGCTTTCAACGTATTACTATCAGTTCAATACAACCCGCGCGCCGTTTAATGATCCGCGCGTGCGCCGGGCGCTGAATATGGCGTTGGATAAAGACATCATTGCGCAAAAGGTGATGGGGCAGGGGCAGCGAGCAGCGTGGGTTATCAGCCAGCCGGAAATAGGTGGGGTGAAACTGCATGCACCGGAGTATGCGTCATGGCCGCTCGAAAAACGTATTGCTGAAGCCAAAAAACTGCTTGCTGAAGCCGGTTTTGGTCCTGAGCATCCGCTTAGCTTGAATTTGCTCTACAACACCTTCGAAACGCACCAGCGTATTGCGATTGCCGCATCGTCGATGTGGAAGAAAAACCTTGGCGTCGAGGCGAAGCTGCAAAACCAGGAATGGAAAACCATGCTGGACACTATGCACACCGGTAATTTTGACGTCGTGCGCTATGCGTGGATAGCCGATTATGATGATGCTTCAAGTTTCCTCAATATTTTCCGTACCGGTGATAGCGAGAATACTACCAAGTACAGCAATCCCGCCTTTGATGAAGCGATGCGTAATGCGGCGAAAGCAAATTCACTGGAAGAACGAGGCAAATACTATCAGCAGGCTGAAGATCTTTTAGGTGATGATGTCCCTGCGATTCCGGTTTACCACTATGTCCGCACGCATCTGGTGAAGCCGTGGGTGGGGGGATTTGCGCCGGATAACCGGGGAAATTACTACACCAAAGATATGTACATCAAAAAACATTAAGCGTTGTAGCTGGTATTTGTGCTGATTAAATGGTCAATCTGTTGTTATTTCAGTCGATTAACAATATTTTGGCTGTTTTTCAGGCAAACGAACACATTGGTGCTTTACAGGCCCGTTCGGGATGTTTATAGTGCGCCTCATTGGAAGCGTGGCCGAGCGGTTGAAGGCACCGGTCTTGAAAACCGGCGACCCGAAAGGGTTCTAGAGTTCGAATCTCTACGCTTCCGCCAAACATAAACCCCAAGCTATCAAATAGCTTGGGGTTTTTTCGTTTTGCTCGGTTTATATTTTGTCTTCCTTTACTCGTCTTAGTCGCGCAAGAGCAACAGTGCTGCTGACCGGTTGAATGCTGGTGAACTGAGTAATCACCCCGCCTCGCAAAAGCTACATGAGCGAACGTCTCTTCATTCGTCGTAATATCCATAGCAGCCCCAGCATAATAGCCAGATAGCCCATAACGTAAATCCCTTGCTGTTTTCGTTCAGAGAGCGCCGGATCGGCTGCCCATGCCAGAAAGGCGGTAACATCCCTGGCGTATTGCTCCTCAGTTTCAGCTTTCTGCGACGCCGGACTCCATTGGATCTCTCCGCTATTCAGTGGTTTCGGCATGTTAATCACGCCGCCCGGAAAATAGCGGTTAGCCTTCAGTTCGGGATCGTCAGGAAGATAGCCGGTGAGTAGCGCGTAGACGTAATCAGCTCCCTGGTCCGTGTAGGGCAGAAAAGCATCTAACAGGAATTGCGGAAATCCACGATCGTATGAGCGGGCGCGGACGATATAGCTCAGGTCAACAGGTTCTGCGCCATTATTAAGGTATCGAGCTTCCCGCTCGTTTAAATATGGCGATATAAAGCTGTCATTTAGCGTCCCGTCCCGCTCACCCATCTGGCCGTCATCCTGAATCTCAGGAAACTGATAGCCGTTAGCGATACTTCTTGCTTCTTCTTCTGTGAGTTCCGGGCCGCCGGATCTGGTCAAGGTTCGAAAGGTAAGGTGCTTCATGCCGTGACAAGCGCGACACTTCTCTTCATAAACCTGCAGACCACGCCGAAGCTGCTCTTTATCATACTGGCCATTGATGCCGCTGAAACTCCATTCCTGTCGTTCAGGCGTGGCTTCTTGCGCATAGGTGGAGCCCAGTCCCAATAGAGAAAAACACAGAACACTGAATTTCAATAGTCGTTTCATCATCAGTCCTGTTTTTCCAGAAAACGACGGCAAGGTAATACGATTAAAAACCAGGCAAACCAAATCAGCGTCGAAAGCTGGGACGCGGCACGTATCCAACCTTCTTCGTTACGAAAACCGTCAAGAAGGTCGGGGCCAACCAGCGCTTTCGATCCTAACCAGCCTAAAAAGCAGGCATTGATGACCCACAGCCAGAATCCGCATTTGACCAGCTTGCTGTAATGGCGAAAACGAGCCCGGGAGGTATCAAGCCAGGGAAGAAAATAGAAAATCAGTATCGAACCGCACATCGCGGCTAGTCCTACGAATTCATTCGGGAAGCAGCGCAAGATGGAGAAGAAGGGAAGGAAATACCATTCTGGCGCAACAATTGCCGGTGTAATCGTTGGGTCTGCGGGAATAAAGTTATCGGCGCTGCTCAGATAGTGCGGAGCAAAGAATAAAAACCAGGCGAAGAGCATCAAAAAAAGGGTGATTTTGATGGCATCGAGATCGGTAATTTTGTAATCGAACAACAGGCTCCTGGACTCTTTCTCGCTGAACTTCTTTTTCATCGCCTGGGCAAACGCTGACTGTACGGTTCGTATATGAAAAACCGTTGCCACGACAATCACAAAAGGAAGAATAAAGTGGATAACAAAAAAGCGGCCAAGCATCGGTGTTCCCGGCGTATGGCTACCGACTAAATATGCGTATAACGTATCACCCACTAGCGGAATGGCCTGGGCAAAGCGAGTAATGACCGTTGCCGCCCAGTAGCTTTTTTGCCCCCAAATAAGACTATAACCAAGAAATGCGGTTATCATCAGGAGGATATACAGCGTGACGCTAATCAACCACATTGTTGTCCAGGGCTTGCGGTACACGTTGTAGTACATACCGCGAAAAATATGCAGATAACAGGCAAAGAAAAAGAGCGATGCGCCAATAGCATGCATATTGCGTATCAGTTCTCCGTGGCGAACCGCACGCATAATATGAATAATGGAGTCAAATGCCAGCCCGGCTGTCGGGACGTAAAACATCGCCAGTACGATACCTGTCAGGATCTGCACGCCGAGCATAACCAGCAGGATTGCGCCGATAGCGAACAGCCAGAGTCCGGTAATCGAGCGAGGAAAAGGAATTCGCCAGCGAAGCGAATAGACGCGCTCACTCATCATGTCAGGCTTCCTTAGTGCCGATACGCACGATCTGACCATCAGAATGAAAGGCGTAATCCGGGATTGCCAGGTTGGTCGTTGCGGGGCCGCGCGTCACGCGCCCGGAGGTATCAAATTCCGAGCCGTGGCACGGACAAATCCAGCCCAGCCCTCCCGGCTGGGCGTTGGGGACACATCCGGCATGTGGACAGTACCCTTGAACCACCAGCCATTGGGGATGAACCGCAGAGACCCTCTCGCTGTCAGACTGTGGATCAATAAGCGTATGCCAGTCGGCATTTCTGGCGGCGACAATCTCTTCCTGCGTGCGGTGGTGAATAAGAATCAGCTTTCCCTGCCATATGCGCCTGATGGTTTGTCCAGCAGCGACACCCGCAAGAGAAACATCAATCGGTTCATTTTCCCCTAGCGTTTTCTCATCCGGGCTTAAGGCCGAAACCAGCGGCCACACAGCAGCCGCGATGCCCGCCGCGCCGACGAATTTCGTCAGTTTACACAGGCATTCCCGACGCTGTTCCTGGATTTCGCCATCTGCAAGTTTTTTGTCTGCCACCTTGTATTTCTCCCAGAGTAATGCGGATTATTGTTTGTCGATACGCGCGTAAATTTCCTGAAAGCGCTTATCAGCAATACCTGGCGCTTTGAATGCCCGATAGCTGTCCGGTAACGTGGTATCGCCAACCTTAATCATCATCACCATGCCCTGAGCGTAATGCGGTGAACATTTGATGCCGTAAAATCCAGGGTTGTCATAAGTCACCTCGATCTCTTCATCTATTTTTCCCATGAAACCGGGATAGTCAGCTGGAGACAATTCAGCAATTGAAGCCGCGTTGTGGCTCTTATGCTTACGGATAAACTTCACCGTATCACCGGGTTGGATCTCCAGATAATCCGGCTCGTAGACCATCGGCCCCGCAGACCCACGATTCTTCATCAACACTTCGTGAGTTTGCGCGAAGGCTGAAGAGGCGAGGGCGAGTAAACACAAAACTTTCAGACTCTGTTTGAGGTATTTCATCGATTCTTCCTTAAAATTCATCAGGTCTTTGATAACGAATAAAACAGTTTTCACTACCCGCTTCATGTTCGACAACGGCGTCGATACCAAACCAGGCATGGAGATTTTCGCGGGTAAAAACGGTGCAAGGTTTACCCTGCATCGCCATATGTCCGGAGGTCATTACGATGATGCGATCGCAGAACATCGCGGCATGATTAAGGTCGTGCAGAGCAGCAATCACCGTGAGCTTTTCACGTTTAACCAGACTCAGCAGGCCAATCTGATGTTGAATGTCGAGATGGTTGGTGGGTTCATCCATCAGCAACAATTGAGGCTGCTGCGCCAGCGCCCGTGCGATATGCAAGCGCTGTTTTTCTCCCCCGGAAAAGGTATGCCAGCAGCGGTGCTGGAATTCACTGAGATCGACCTTCTCCAGCATCGTTTGTACGATATCGTCATCTTTGGCAGACCAGGGGGTGAGCAGGCTAAGCCAGGGGGTCCGTCCCAGAGAAACGGCTTGTAAAGCGGTAAGCCGCTCGCTGGTTTCAGCCTGTTGTTCGACCAGCGCCACCTGTTGCGCAAGATGACGCCGCGAATAGTGCTGGAGCGCTTTTTGCCGCAGAGTGATGTGCCCGGAAGTCGGCTTCAGCAAACCGGCCAGCAGTGAAATCAGTGACGTTTTGCCCGAGCCGTTGGGACCGATGATACCGACAAACTCGCCGGGAGTTACGCGAAGAGAAATATCATCAACAATCGTCTTACCCTTTACCTTCCAACGCAGATTGCAGGCTTCAATAACGGCTTGCGCAGAGGTAACAAGTGGCTGTACGAGGTTTACCGTCATTTGTTCTGGTTTCCTCTTATCAGAATGATTGAAAACGCAGGCGCGCCGACCAAAGCCGTGATCACCCCAATTGGCAGTACCTGACCGGGTAGTAACGTGCGGGAAATAACATCGGCGACAATGAGGAAAATGGCGCCGGTAAGCGCACTAACCGGCAGCAGTCGATGATGCTGGTTGCCGACCAGCAAACGAGCGGCATGAGGGATCACCAGACCGACAAAGCCGATCGCACCAACAATGGAGACCATAATCGCTGTCATACCGGTGACAGCAGCAATCAGTACTGCGCGGGTACGTTTGACCGGAATGCCCAACGATGCCGCGGATTCAGCGCCAAAGGAGAACGCATCAAGGTGGCGGACATAACAGAAGCACAGCGCAATACCGACCAGAGCGGTAGGAATAGCTAAGACAACATCGGGCCAGCGTACACCGCTCAAATTGCCTAACAACCAGAACATAATTCCGCGTGCTTGCTCGGCGTTTGCTGAGCGGGTGATGATAAGCGACGTAATCGCATTGAACAGTTGCGAACTGGCGATCCCGGCAAGAATGATTTGGGTTGTAATCCCGCCGCCTTGTTTACCGCCAGCGGCCATCGCCAATAGCGCAACGAACAGAAATGCCGTCAGCGCACCAATGAACGCCCCTAAAGACATACTGATGATGCCAGCCCCCAGTCCCGTGAGCGCAATCAGCACCGCACCGGTAGATGCTCCGGCAGAAATCCCCAGTAGATAAGGTTCGGCGAGCGCATTGCGTAGCAACGACTGTAACACTACGCCGGAAACAGCCAGGCAGGCGCCGCAGCTGGCTGAGACCAGTGCTCGGGTCAGGCGGTAGTTCCAGACGATCCCCGCATCCAGTGCATCGACAGGATAGTGGGTATCGAAAAGATGATTTGCCAATGTGCTGAGTACGTGCCGCCAGGGGATAAACGTTTCGCCGATGGAAATCCCCGCCAGCAGTACGCAACACATCAGCGCACTGACCCAAACGGCATGACCACCGACTCTCACCGCAAGCTGACCAACAGCGCGACGCATCCTGCGAGAATCACTCATGATTATCTGCGTTCCTGAGTAACGGAGATGCGCTATACCGTGCCGTGATATAGCGCAAAATGTAGATTAATGAGCAGCCTGCGGATGCGCTAAGCCATATTCAACCAGAGCGTCAGCCAGTTTTTCCACTCCATCAATAGTTCTGATCCCGGCATTCATTGTCTGTACGTCAATGGCCGGCAGATGGTTTTCTTTGACGGCAGGAATCAGTTTGGTGACAGGATCGGACTGGAGGTATTCCATCTTGATCTTCCAGTCATCTGCCGGGAAGCGTCGGCGGCTCATCTCACCGAGCACAATGACAGAAGGGTTAGCTTTAGCGATGGTTTCCCAGCCCACCGTTGGCCACTCTTCAGCAGAATCAATGACATTTTTCACACCCAACGTTTGGGCTATCCATGCTGCTGGGCCAAACTTCCCGGCAACGTAAGGATCGAGCTGTAAATCGGCGCTTGAGAACCAGAACACGGCGGAAACATTCTTATCCATGCCGGTAATTTTATTTTTTGCTGCTGATTCACGTGCTTTAAGGCTGGCAATCAGCGCTTCGCCTTTATCCTGAACATCAAAAATTTTTGCCAGATCGGCGACTTCCTGATACACCATGGCAATATCAAACATGCCCTTACGAACACCATCACCCCCATCTTCGTTATCCTTAGCACAGTCAGCTGGTGCAGTGTAAACGGGCACCTTCAGTTCACTAAACTGTTCGTATGAGGCAACTGTGCCAGCAGGGCCGATTTGCCACTCAAATTGGCTGGCAACCAGATCTGGTTTTTTAGCCACAATTCCTTCAAAGCTGGGAATATTTTGCGCAATAACGGCAACTTTTTCATTTGCTGCTTTGTAAGCATCCAGTACTGGGCCAAACCACAACGAAGTACCCACGACACGATCGGCCAGTCCCAATGAATAGAGAATCTCGGTACTGTTCTGACCCACCGTTGCCACACGCGTTGGTGCCTGATTAAAGGTAATATCGCGGCCACAGTTTTTAATCGTCAGAGGATATTCGGTTTTTGCCGCGTTAGAAAAACCGGAAGTCAACAGTACAGTGGTTCCAACAATAGCCAGAAGCGTTTTTTTAGAAGAGAAAAATGTAGAATTAGCGTGCATTATCATCGTCCCGTTGATGCCAGAATCTTAAAGTCTGGTCATGGCTCATTTCATTCCATATATCGGGAGGAGACATGAAGATAGATGACATTGAATCGTGAATTTTAAGAATGAAGATATGCAACAAATGCAAATAAGCCTTACTTAGCCAAAATCTTATTCATAAATACACTACTGCTTGCGTCAAATAATTCATCCCATGGACCATCCCGTCCACTTAATGGTATACATCGTTGACAGCAGGTCTCCTGACTCACGGTAATCAGAATATCGGCCTTCCCATAAAGACGAGCTTTACAGTGACCTGTGGCTTATTAACCACACAAGGATATTCTGCATCCGCCTACAGTTGCGGGGGCAGTTATGGAATTGAATTGAATAATTCTCACCATATTCCTATTCATATACAAAAATGTAATGAAATGCTGTCAAAAGCGACTCTAACGGCAATTGTTAACGAGGTCAACCGTATGAATAAACAGGGAAAACCTCATACCTCTGGTAAAATTGTTATGTTTTACAGTTGGTTATGCTTAAATCCTTTATCTCGGATGTATACATGAAAATAACAATAAAAAGCTAAATGAGAATTGATTGATATTGATCAAGCTATAAACGCGGTTTTATTTTTTCAATTTAATCATATTGATCGTTATCAATAACGCAGTTAATTAGCGTTGGGTTAATTTAATAATGTGATCTCTGCATATGTACCAATTGCCATTCATCCTGCATATCCATAACGACGCTAAAATCTTTACGCAACCAAAAATGATACCCTCCAGGCAAGAAATGATGAGTATGAAGATATAAGGTTTTATATTTTTGCTGCTGGCAGAACATTTGAGCTAAAGCAAACAACCGGCTTCCGATTCCCTGTCTGCGGTAGCGCGCATCCACGTAGCAACGACAAATTTCTGCCGTTTCAGGCAAATTATAGTGCCCACGTAGCTCAGTGATACGATCATCATATTGACATACCGCAAGTGTAGCGATGAGCTCTTGTTTTTCACTCCATGCGCAAAGTAATAGATTTCTTTCTTGCAAAATATACTGCTGCCTGAGATCGAAGATATCTTCTTCAGCAGCAGGCATGACTCTCCCGGCATTGAAGAACAAATTAAGATGCTTAATAAGGAACGACTGAACAGCAGGTATATCGGCGTGAGTCATCTCACTAAACCTTAATCGGGTCATGGCAGGCATCCAAGCTTAGAGTGGAATACGATAATAACAATAAGACCACTTTCAAAACAATATTGACGCTGCTATGGCTACTCGCGCCAACGCGGTAGTCACCAGCGATTTGGGGGCTAATCTGTTCTTTTATTGTTCTGGGTCTTGCTTTTCCTAACTGTTGCCGGGGCATAGTTTTCCTCTGCATCCTAAGCCTGCAACTCTAACTCTCAGAAATGAGAGGCCGATCCTTTGAGCAGGACTTTTGTCCTCAATCCTCTGCAAACGTCTGGTTACAATCCCTGCATATCTCCAATACCCATAATTCAGGAATTGTTATGACTGCACATATTAATGCTAAAGCGGGTGATTTTGCGCCAACTGTGATTATGCCGGGCGATCCGCTGCGCGCAAAATTTATTGCCGAAAATTATCTTATGGATTACCGCGAAGTTACCAACGTGCGTAATATGCTGGGCTATACCGGTCTTTATTTTGGTCAACCTGTTTCGGTGATGGGACACGGTATGGGTATTCCGTCTATGACGCTATACGCCCATGAGCTGGTACATGATTTTAATGTGAAGAGAATTATTCGCGTCGGTAGCCTGGGGGCAACACAACCGCATGTCAAAATGCGCGACATTATTCTGGCTCTCGCTGCCGGAACGGACTCTGTCACAAATTTAAAACGTAGCGCGGGCTACACGATGGCGACATCCGCTCACTTCCCATTACTACAACAGGCGTGGATGCTGGCGCAGAAGGCCGGAATCGACATTAAGGTCGGTAATGTTTTCAGTGGCGATCTTTATTACGATCCTGACGAAAACCTCATTCCTGCACTGGAAAAGTTTGGTGTACTGGGTGTGGATATGGAGGTGGCCGGCTTATACGCCTTAGCACACCAATTTAATATTGAAGCACTGGCTATTTTAACGGTGTCCGATCATTGCCTGACAGGCGAAGAAACCACGGCAGAGGAACGACAATTAACTTTTAAAAATATGATTGAGCTGGCGCTAAATACAGCCGTTACGGCTTAGCATTGGCTTTTAATTGAACCAATCAGGGATGTCATTATATGAAGAATAAAATAGCACTTACACTGATTAGTTTTCTGGCAAATTTTATTATGGCGGGGTTTGCCAGTCAGTTTGGAATGCTGATTGAACCGATTGCGGTACGTTACAGTGCTGATGTGAATACCGTTGCCTCGATATTTTCGCTGCTTAACGGTGGGGCATTAGCCGGGACCATCGCCGCCTTTTTCCTGATAGAAAAAATTGGCGTCAAGCGAATGACGTTTATTATCTATTCGATAGTGTTCCTTTGTTCGCTGGCAATGCACTTAAGCCCCGGCTTATGGCCGGTGATGGTTGCCATGACTTTGGTGGGCTTTTGCGGTGGGATTGGCCTGTGTGTGGCAGGAACGATTGTCGTTTCGGTATGGCAGGATCGCATTCAAAGTACAATGTTGGTGGTACAAGACGCCACCTTTAACGTCGCAGGCGTGGTTTTTCCGCTGATCACCACCTACGCCCTGACGCACAATATGTCATGGAGTTACAGCTATCTAAGTGTTGGCATGGTGGCCTTACTTACGTTAGGTGTGGTGGCGCTCACTCGTTTTACTGCCTGTGAAACCGCGTCTGCGGAAGATCGGACAGACGCGGTGAAGTCTGAGTGGAACCCAGGGATTATTAGCGGAGGTATTGGTCTGTTCTTAGGTATGCTGGCGCTGTATACCTTCCTGACCTGGGCACCATTATTTGTGAAGAATAAATTTGGCATTCCATTTGAAGAAGCCGGTAATATTATTACGCAATACTGGGGAGCGGCGTTGGTTGGGGCGCTAGTATCAACTGTCATTGTTTCTCGAGTGAGGATACATTATTTCCTGTTGAGTATTATTTTTCTCGCTTGCGTTATTACGACCATTATTGTAACGAAAGACAACATCTCGGGGCTTGATTATCTGGCTTATAGTTACGGATTCGTCTGTGCGGCGCTGTATAACTCCTTTATTGCCTACGGAGTTTCATTTGTGAAGCGCGCAAGTAGTCAGAATGTTTCATATATTTTAATTAGCGGTAGCGCCGGGGCTATGTTTAGTCCAGCGATCAGTGCGCTAATGGAAAAAACAATGGGCTTGCAGAAAATTATGTACGCAATACCAGTATTATATTTAATAATCTTTATCATGTTGATGGGTACATTAAAACTTAAACGTAACAAAGCACAGTAATAACACTTACCTCTCTAATTAGATAGTCAGTCGCCACACCATTTATTTGGTGGGGCGACACTCAACCTTGCTCAAAGGAATTGAAAATGATGAAGAATAAATCAATGATTAAAAAAACAGTTCTGGGCGCAATCGTTGCAATGAGCTGTACGCAAGCGCTTGCTGCTGATTATACCGATGGCAACGTCCGTAAAAATGATTTTAACTGGATGCAGATGAACTTAATGCAAAGTGTGGATGCGAAAGTGCCTTATGGTATTCGTAATGACACTTATCTGGAACTGGAGTTTGGGGCGCGTTCCGGAATTATCGATCTGTATGGTTATGTCGATTTCTTTGATATTTTTGACCGCAAGCAGGATGACCGCCATGGCGGCGATAACTTTTTCGCCAAGATATCCCCACGGTTTTCCCTGGATGCTATTTTTAATAAAGATTTATCCGTTGGGCCATTTAACGAATTCTATATCGCAACGGTAAATAACATTGGCGACCGGGAATTATTTGAACATTATGTCGGTCTGGGCACAGATGTTAAGGTTCCGTGGTTTGGTCTGGTGGGAATGAACATCTATGCGCATTATGTGCGTGAAAACTACGGTGCGGATAACGAAGGCAAGTGGGATGGC
This sequence comes from Citrobacter sp. S39, assembly GCF_009495675.1. Taxonomy (NCBI): domain Bacteria; kingdom Pseudomonadati; phylum Pseudomonadota; class Gammaproteobacteria; order Enterobacterales; family Enterobacteriaceae; genus Citrobacter; species Citrobacter sp. S39. The sequence continues at coordinate 3,976,617 of NZ_CP045555.1, read as the reverse complement.
TACATGTTCTCGACTAACTGGTCGACGCCGTTCTATACCTTTGCCAACGGCAGCTACCTGAACTATCAGGGTTACTTTGACTATCAGTTCGCCGCTAACAAGATTGCTAATCAACCGTTATACAGCAATAACGCGATTGAATGGTATAACGGTATCTACTGGCATTCAGAGCATTATGCGGTGGGTTATGGCCTGAAGTATTTCCGCAATATGGCATTGATGGAAAATCACGGCGGAGCAGGGCGCACCACCGGACTCGGTCACTACTTCAACCTTACCTATAAATTCTGATTGCGCTGAACTGACACACCAACCTTCTCTACGGGGATGGTGTGTCAGTCAATGATGTCATTGCCGAGGAATTTACGCAGCCCATCCAGATCCTTAATTTCCAGTCCTTGCTTCGTGCGCGTTACCAGTCCGGCATCCGTCAGGGCTTTAACCGCCCGCCGATAGACCCGATCGGTGGTGCCGAACCGTTCTGCTTCCTGGTATTTTTTATGGAAACCATCCATCGGCTGTTTGTTCTGATGCTGGCGATACAGATCATACGCCACGTTATGAACGATAGGGTAGAGCATCCGGTGCAGGAAGATTTCCAGCATATCCTGATAATCAATCGCCATCGCACTGGCAAAAAATATCGCCAGTCTCGGGTGCTGGTTTAGCGCTTCTTCCAGACGATCACAGCTGCACACCGCCACGGTCAACGGCTCTTCGGCCACGATATCAAGCTGGCAGCGATACCCGGTAAAAAACTCCATTTCACCAAATAGTTGCTCATCACATTCCATTGCGCCCAACTGAAAACGGCGACCATTTTCCGCGCTGTAACGCAGGGAAATTCTGCCTGATTGCACCATGATAAGTCGATCGACTACCTGTCCCTGGCGATAGAGATACTCATCTTCGTGGATCATCTGCGTTTCAGAGAGCAGTTCCTGGAATATCTTCTCAATTAAGGCATCATCTTGCTGCCAGATATTGTTAAAACGACCTTTTGTGAGGGGCTTAAGCTGCATGGCTCAACGTCTTATTGTTTGAGATAATTCTTATCGCTGACTGTATGCCATCTACTGCTTAATGTCATTAAGAGCAGGTTTCGGGACAATAAAAGGGCCAGCACCATGCTGGCCCTGACGCACTAAGGATGGCTGATAAAACGGGACAGCCGCTGGCGCAGCAGGCGGTTTTCCTGACGCAGCTGCGCGTTCTCTTCCAGCAACGTCAATGCAACGGCAATCCCTGGCCAGTCAAGTTCCAGCTCCTGACGCAGGCGCACCGCGCGACGCATTACGGTCAGCGCATGATCGTCAAACGTCTCGTCTTCGTAGGGTTCTATCACCCCTAAGCCGACAACCTCATGCAGTTCTTCTTCTGACACACCGGTGTACAGACAAAATTCGGTAATGGTAAAAGTGACGGTAACGTTAGCCATTATGCTTTCCCCCACTCTTTGCGCGGATCAAAGGTCTTTTGTGCATCTGCCAGTTGTTGCCACAGGGCGGCACTGGTGTCGTCAGGTTTCGGTGGCATGACGATCTTGATCACCGCATACAAATCGCCTGTATGTTTTTTACTTACCAGACCCTTGCCTTTAATGCGTAGCCGCTGACCGGCCTGGCTGCCTGCAGGAATGGTCAGCAGGATGCTCTCTTTCAGCGTCGGAACGGTTACTTTCGCACCCAGCGCAGCTTCCCACGGCGCCAGAGGAACGACAACTTCCAGATCCTGATTAACGATATCGAACAGCGGATGCGGCGCAATATGAATCACCAGCCACAAATCACCGTTCGGCCCACCGTTTTCGCCGGGCGTACCCTGACCTTTCAGACGGATACGCTGGCCGTTACCGACGCCAGCCGGAATTTTCACGTTCAGTGTTTTAGGAATTTCTCGTTCTACCATGCCAAACGCATTGTAGACTGGCAGGTTGTAACTGATAGTGCGGCTATGCTCAGTAAGCGTTTCTTCGAGGAAGACGGCAACTTCTATTTCGATGTCATGCCCGCGGCTGGCAGGGCGCTGGCGCGACTGGTGCGCACGCTGACCAAAAATGGAGGAGAAGATATCGTCGAAATCTTCGGCGCTGTAGCTTTGCCCCTCTCCTTGCTGGAATTGACGGCTGAACTGAGGGTCGTTGCGATGCTGCCACAGTTGGTCGTACTCGGCACGTCGCTGTTCATCACTCAGGACTTCCCAGGCTTCAGCAACCTCTTTAAAACGGGCCTCAGCGTCAGTCTCTTTGCTGACATCAGGATGGTATTTACGGGCGAGTCGACGATAGGCGGTCTTGATTGTCTTGAGATCGTCTGTCGGTTTCACGCCCATAATGGCGTAATAATCCTTTAATTCCATAGCGTTCTCTCGTGTAAATCAACACTTGAAGAAGGTGTACCCCGACAACAGGTAACACCGCTAAGTTTAGGGTAATCCTGATAACGGCGAATGCCAACCGGGAAGAAAGGATATTGGACTAAATGATGTGATTACGCACCACCAACAGCGCTTTTGACTGTTGTGTGGTGCGAAAAGTGAGATTAGCGAAACGTCAGGATTTGGTGATCAGATAGCGAACCGTATCCGCGTAGCTCTTCACAAAAGAGTTTAGGTCGTCAGATTTCAGTCCTTTTGGATTGATCATATATTTACCGTTGATAAAAATGGCGGGCACACCGGTTAAATCTACCGCTTTAGCCATTTCTTGTTGTTTAGCGGTCAGGGATTTCACGGCAAAACTGTTCCAGGCGGCATCATAATCACTGGCGCTGACGCCCGCGCTGATAAATACGTTACGAATATCATCCGCTGTTTTAACGGTTTGTTTTTTCTGAACGGCATCAAAAAGCAACGGTTTAACTTTATCTTGTACGTTTAACAGCATGGCGACGGACCAGGCGTGCGTCATGTCTTGCCCCAGCGGACCTAAAAAGTCGACGTGGTATTCGGTGAGTTTGACATCAGCAGGCAGTACTTTTTTCACGTTATCCGTGATTTCAAAAACTTCATCGTACTGATAACAGGAAGGACAGTAAAATGAGAAAAACTTCAGCGCAGCTGGGGCGGAAGCGACGGGTTTTTCCAGGGTGATATACTCTTTACCGTCGGTAAATGATGCTGCCTGAGCGCTAACTGTAAAAAGTAACCCAATCAGGGGTAATAAATATTTTTTCATTTCCATATACTCTAAATAACATTTGATAAACAAATTATCTGCTAATGAATACGTTATTCATTGCGTCTGGATATAATAAGGAAATCCCCAGAAAATGCGCTGACCCTTACTTTCATTTACGCATCAGTACGTAGCGGGCATTATTTGTGTGCTGACATTGAAATATTCTCTGGCATTCTTCGTAAATAGTGAATGATAACTTCCGTGATATTTTCAGGGGTGTTTTTAGCAATGTTATAGTGTAATAAACAAAGACGAAAATATGATTAATTATCATTTCGCTTTTAAAGCGTGAATGGCAAGGTATTGCGCTAAGTATTTGCAAATACCCCTGTAGATTGTCTTTTTCTTGTCGCGCGTGAATGAATAGGGTAAGTGTCAGAGATGAGCAATCCAAATGGATATCACTATGATCGACCACCTGGATCACCTGGTACTAACCACCAATCATGAAGAGGCTTGCGTTCGTTTTTATGTCGAGCTTTTAGGCATGAGGTTGGAAACTTTCGCACAAGGTCGGAAAGCCTTCGTCTTTGGCAATCAGAAAATCAATCTCCATATTCGGGGAAAAGAGTTTGAACCTAAAGCCTACGCGCCAACGCCGGGGGCGCTGGATTTGTGTTTTATCACCACGCGTACACTGGAAGAGGTGACAGAGACGTTTCAAACCCATGGAGTCGAGATTATTGAAGGGCCCGTTGCACGAACCGGTGCGACAGGACCGATTCGCTCGGTTTATGTCAGGGATCCCGATCTCAATCTGATTGAAATCGCGGTATATCCAGCAGATGCCAGGACATAACTTTACAGCGCAAAGGTTGCCAAAAACCGGCGAGTGGTTAAGATAACTCGCATCAATGAGTGAGGGTATAATGGCGAAACGTCAACGGATGGGATGGTGGTTCCTCTGTCTGGCATGTGTTGTGGTGATGGTTTGCACCGCACAACGCATGGCGGGTCTGCACGCGTTGCAGATGGATACCGCTGTTACAAGCGTTGTCGCCAGCGCACAAGTGCAGACCGATGAAACCTTACCCGTTACCCCTTGTGAACTGAGCGCGAAGTCATTACTGGCTGCGCCACCCGTACTGTTTGAAGGTGCTATTCTGGTGCTGTGCCTGCTGCTGTCGTTGCTGGCGCCAGTGCGGGCGTTTCGTCTACCTTTTTTCCCACCGCGAGCCATCTCGCCGCCCACTCTCCGGGTGCATCTCCGATTTTGCGTCTTCCGTGAATGACAGAACAGCCGTTGCTGACTGTTAGATAATTATTCACGGAGAAAAACTATGATGACTGTTTTCAGGCAGACACTGCTCTGTCTGTTATTGCTATGGCTGCCCGTATCCTGGGCGGCTGAACCCGGCTGGCTGCGTTCACCCGATAACGATCACGCCAGCGTGCGGTTACGCGCTGATACGTCCGCTGGCGGTGAAACCCGTCTGTTGTTGGATGTCAAACTGGAGGACGGCTGGAAAACCTACTGGCGTTCTCCGGGCGAGGGGGGCGTTGCGCCTGCTATCGCCTGGAAAGAGGAAATGCCTGCGGTCGACTGGTTCTGGCCAACCCCAGCTCGTTTTGAGGTCGCCAATATCACTACCCAGGGGTATCACGATAAGGTGACGTTCCCGATGGTGGTGCGAGGTAGAGCGCCCGCCACGCTCAGCGGCGTTTTGACGCTATCCACCTGTAGCAACGTTTGCCTGTTGACGGATTTTGCTTTTTCCGTAACGCCCACAGCCCAGGACCCGACTTTTGCACATGACTATGCTCAGGCGATGGGACAGATCCCACTTGCCAGCGGCCTGACCGATGCTCTGAGCGCCGGCGCACGGGCGGGAGAGTTAGTCGTCGAGGCTCACCGTGCGGGAGGCTGGACTGCACCAGGGCTGTATCTGGATGCTGTTGATGATGCGGATTTTGGCATGCCGCAAATCCATGTTGAGGGGGAGACATTACGCGCCACGGTACCTGTACATGACGGTTGGGGAGAAGGCGCGCCGGATCTGCGTGGTAAGTCAGTCACCCTGGTGCTGGCAGATAACGGTGTTGCCCAGGAAAGTCGTCTTGCGATTGGCGAAGCCCCGGTTGTTGAGAACGCCTCACTCCCACTGTGGCAAGTGGTGCTAATGGCGCTGCTGGGCGGTTTGATCCTCAATCTGATGCCCTGTGTGTTACCGGTTCTGGGCATGAAGCTGGGCTCGATTTTGCTGGTCGAGGAAAAAAGTCGTCGCCAGGTCCGTCGTCATTTCCTCGCATCGGTAGCCGGAATACTTGTCTCATTTATGGCTCTGGCTCTATTGATGACGGTGCTGCGTTTAACCAATCAGGCGCTTGGCTGGGGGATCCAGTTTCAGAATCCATGGTTCATTGGCGTGATGGTACTGGTGATGCTGACGTTCAGCGCCAGCCTGTTCGGGTGGTTTGAATTCCGACTCCCTTCTGCGATGACTACCACGCTGGCGACTCACGGCGGCAACGGTCTGTCGGGACATTTCTGGCAAGGTGCATTTGCGACGCTGCTTGCTACGCCGTGCAGTGCCCCGTTCCTTGGAACGGCGGTGGCGGTGGCATTGACCGCTTCGCTGCCGACATTGTGGGGATTGTTTATCGCACTTGGGCTGGGAATGAGCTTACCGTGGCTGCTGGTGGCTCTGCGTCCCGGTCTGGCGCTGCGTTTGCCGCGGCCAGGACGCTGGATGAATATGTTGCGGCGTCTGCTCGGCGTGATGATGCTGGGTTCCGCTATCTGGCTTGCGACGTTGCTGCTCCCGCATTTCGGGTTCGTAGGGCAAAGCACCGGCAAAGAGAGCGTGAACTGGCAACCGCTAAGCGAGCAAGCTATTGAGGATGCGCTGGCGCAACATAAGCGCGTGTTCATTGACGTCACAGCAGACTGGTGCATCACCTGTAAGGTAAACAAGTTCAACGTCTTGCATAAAGATGACGTACAGGCCGCATTGCAACAGCCGGATGTGGTGGCGCTGCGCGGCGACTGGACACTCCCTTCTGAAGTCATTACCGAATTTCTAAAAAAACGCGGCCAGGTTGCTGTGCCGTATAACCAAATTTATGGCCCCGGTCTGCCGGAAGGCCAGGTGTTACCCACGTTGTTAACCCGCGATGCGGTACTGCAAACGTTGAACGATGCCAAAGGAGTTACCCCATGAAGATGATGATTGTTCTGCTGTTAACCCTGTTTTCTGCCGTCAGTATCGCGAAAGAGCCTGCACCGTTTACCCCGGAACAGGAAAAGCAAATTGAAGCATTAATTCAGGAAGCCCTGTTTAACGATCCCAACAGCCCGCGGATTGGCGCAAAGCAGGCAAAACTGACCCTGATAAACTTCACCGATTACAACTGCCCATACTGCAAGCAGTTGGATCCAATGCTGGAAAAAATTGTGCAGAAATATCCTGACGTGGCGGTAGTGATCAAACCGTTGCCGTTTAAAGGTGAAAGCTCGGAACTGGCGGCGCGGACCGTGCTGACGACATGGCATCAGCATCCGCAGCAGTTTCTGGCGCTACATGAAAAACTGATGCAGAAGAAGGGCTACCATACCGATGTCAGTATCAAACAGGCGCAGGAAAAAGCGGGGGCCAGTCCGGTGACGCTGGACGCCCAAAGTGCTGAAACGCTGAGCACTAACCTGCAACTGGCGCGACTGGTGGGTGTACAGGGAACCCCCGCAACGATCATTGGCGATGAACTTATTCCCGGTGCGGTGCCGTGGGAAACGCTTGAGGAAGTGGTAAAAGAAAAACTGGCGGCGGCCAATGCTCAGTAAACTGCGCCGCTGGCTGCGCGAAGGGCTGATCTTACTGGCTCTGTTGGCGGGGGCGATGCTGCTGATGGATGCCTGGCGCGCGCCGCAGCTCCCTGCCTCTTTTGACAGTACGCCTTTACAAACGTTGGATGGTGAAACCGTCACGCTGGCGGCGCTCAGCAAAGACGAGCCAGTGTTGCTTTATTTCTGGGCGAGCTGGTGCGGCGTATGCCGCTTCACAACGCCGGAAGTCGCCAGGCTGCGCTCGGAAGGGGAAAATGTGATGACCATTGCGTTACGCTCCGGAAATGAAGCTGAGGTATCTCGCTGGCTGTTGCGTAAAGGCGTGGAATTTCCGGTCATCAATGATGCGAATGGGGCTATTTCCCACAGTTGGGCGATTAGCGTCACGCCCACGTTGGTGGTGATGTCAGAAGGTCGGGTGGTATCAACCACCAGCGGCTGGACCAGCTACTGGGGCATGAAACTTCGGCTGTGGTGGGCGAAAATATTCTGATATTTGTGCCGGGGGAACCCGGCATTTTTTTACGATAAAAAGGTAAGAAAAACATGTTGTTCTGATATTTGATCCTAAAGCTACACACTAATAGTTATATATTTTTGATTTTTTTCTGTAGTTGCAAATTCACAAGGATAATGGCATATCTGATGATGTTTTAAATATCTTATTTCTCGCAGGGATTATAGAATAATGCGCAAGGGTAAAGTTATTGTTATATCAATGATGTTTTTTTGTATCCTTATTTTTATTGCTGCTATTGTCTGGTTTATGATGTATCAGGGGGAACTCACTGAACCTACCAGTGAAGAGAAATATGCCGCCATTCTGCATGCTTCAGGCCTGTTGAAATCAGATGAGCACGATAAAAAAACAATTAAAAATTTGTATCAACGTTATATTTTAGCGCGTAAGGTTAATCTGGATTCCGGTGAATGGGTAGCTGATGACGTCCAGACGCAGGGATGTAAAAAACTCGCTCCGGAACATGATCCCGCGAAGATCCATCAGCGCTGTACTATTGCAGATGTATATCTTGTAAAAGATAAAAGTAATAAAATTCAACAAATTATACTCCCTGTTTTCGGTGAGGGTGCGAAGTCAATGATGTATGCCTTTCTGGCTCTTGACCCAGACGGACGTACGGTTAAAAACCTGTATTACTATCAGCAGCGGGAAACTCCTTTTTTGGGAGCCAGAGTGGAAGATGAAAGTTGGCGCAAGCAATGGCCGGGTAAAAAAGTGGTTGATAATAACTGGATGCCAGCGCTAAGAATAACTCAGGAGAAACCAGAGAATATCGATGAATATACAGTGGATGGTATTTCTGGCGCGACCCTGACATCGAATGGGGTTGAGAGAAGCATCAACTACTGGACAGGCGAACAGGGTTACGGCCGTTTTTTGCAACGGATTACTCGTGGTCCTGATATAATAGTTCCCTGATCACTTTTGTCTTAAATAACGTTTATCTTCATACTCACTGTTGGCCTCATTTGCGTCAGTGAGTATGGGGCAACTCTATTCCATATCACCGATAAATTCTCCTGTATTGACGGCATCACTAATCAATCCCAAATGTCTCAGTTTCGTATTCATCACATTTTCATGAGATAAATTTACATAACTTGTTACCCGTTGACATTTTTATGATCCAGGTCATGTACAACGCAAGCTAAAATCGATAATGATAATAATTATCATTTGTATTTTACGGGATGCGTACCGTGCGTAAGTTCTGTGTTTTCCTGCTGACCACTTTGTGTAGCCTGCTTGTAAGCCTTCATGTATGGGCCGCAACAAACTATGCTCCATTCATTGAGGATATTGAGCAACGTCTTGATAAAACAGCAGAACTTTACTCTCAGCAACAAACTGATGAAGCGCGGCGAACGGTGCAAATGGCCTACTTTGAGGTATTTGAAAACCTTGAAGGTCCTATTCGAATCAACATTTCCGCCAGCAAAAGTTATGAGATGGAAAGCGCTTTTGGTGAGATCCGTCGCATGATTGGCGCAAAAAAATCGCTCTCTGACGTGCAGTCTAAAATCGACTGGCTCAAAGCCTCGCTGCGCGAAGTTGAACCTGTGTTAGATGGCGGACATCGCCTGGTTGCCGAAGAGCAGCACAATGCGTTTTCCAGGACAGATATCGCCGTACACTGGCAAGAGAGTTTTCGTGTTATCGACGATTTGTTGGCCCAGGCAGTAAATAACTATCAGGCCGGGAATTTAAGCGTAGCCAGCCAAAACGTTCAACAAGCGCACTATCAGGGTTTTAAAAACTCAGAGATGGAAATGTCGGTCAGACAGAATCGATCGGCAAAAGACGCTGCTGCGATTAACCAGCAATTTTCTGCGTTGATTGCGCTCACCGCAGAGCCAGATCGCCTTAATGATGTCTCTTATCAAGTCACTACGTTGTTACAGGATATTGAGGATCTTCTGCCTGGTTTGCCTACTACCCGTGACGAACAGCAGGTCACGGCGGTGCAAAATACGGGGAATACGCCCACGGCACAGGATGATATAGCCCGCGCAGACTGGGCTGCCGTCTCGTTGGGTATCCATCAAAGTATTCAGAAAGCGATTGCCCGTTACCAGGAGGGCGATGCGAAGAATGCCATTCTGGATGTGCAAGACAGTTATTTTGACCGCTTTGAAGCTAGCGGTATGGAAAACAAAATCGGTTCTCGCGATTCGGCGTTTAAAACCTCGCTGGAGGCTTACTTCACGCGTCTGGTTAGTCTGATGAAAGCGGGTCAGCCAGTGGAAAGACTCAACGCCGAAGCCAGCGCACTGGAGCAGGATTTACAAAAAGCGGTGGTGATGTTGGGAGAAGGAGTAGAAACCCAGTGGAGCCTGCTGCTCTACAGCCTGATGATCATTGTCCGCGAAGGACTGGAGGCCCTGCTTATTGTGGCGGCCATCGTGGCTTATATGGTGAAAAACAATCACCAGGATAAGCTTCCGTTAATTCGCCAGTCGGTGATTGTTGCATTATTCGCCAGCGTCATTACCGCTGTGATATTCCAACTCCTGTTCACGAATTCCGGCGCCAGCAGAGAACTGCTGGAAGGCGTAACGATGCTGATTGCCGTCGTCATGCTGTTCTTCATGAGCTACTGGTTACTGTCTAAAGTCGAGGCTCGCCACTGGAAAGCATGGCTGGAAGGGAAACTGTCCCACTCACTTTCCCGTGGTTCACTGGTTGGACTGTGGCTTACCAGTTTCCTGGCGGTTTACCGCGAAGGGGCGGAGACCGTGCTGTTTTACTACGCCCTGATCGGGGATGCGAATGATATTTCTGGGCATATGGCGATTGCGGCAGGTTTTGTTATCGGCTGTGTTGTTCTGCTGGTCGCCTGGCTCATTATGCGCTACTCGGTTGTACGCCTGCCTTTGAAGCCGTTCTTTATGTTTACCGGCAGTTTTATGTACCTGATGGCCTTTGTATTTGCGGGCAAAGGGGTTCTGGAACTGGTGGAAGGTAAGCTGTTCCAGCCAACGTTGATTAACGGCTTCCCCGAAATCAGTTGGTTGGGAATTTATCCCTACGTGGAAACGTTATTACCGCAGGCCATATTGCTACTTGCGGCGCTGGCGGCGCTGTGGGTGATGCGGAGGAAAAGCACTGTTCCTGGGGAAACGATAAAAACTAATCTATAGCTGTTATTTGAGACGAGAGGATATGTCTGATGACCATGAAGAAAACCCTGATTGCCAGTGCAGTGATGGCCGGTATTTTCACTGCTCCGGCAGCGTTTGCCTTTAAGGAGTATCCGGCAGGTGAGCCTGTCACCATGAATGAGATGGAACTGGCCGCTGTTTACCTGCAGCCAATCGATATGGAACCGCGTGGCATGGGATTACCGGCAGCAAAAGCCGATATTCACCTTGAGGCGGATATTCATGCCGTGGAAGGCAGTAAAAATGGTTTTGGCGCAGGCGAGTGGATCCCTTATCTGACTATCAGTTACACCTTGATTAACAGTGATACGGGTGAAAAACAAGAAGGTACGTTCATGCCGATGGTTGCCAGCGATGGCCCTCATTACGGTGCGAACATCAAAATGATGGGGGTGGGTAACTATAAAGTGACCTATCACATCGAACCGCCGTCAAAAGCAGGTATGCACCGTCATACAGACAGTGAGACCGGCGTTGGTCGTTGGTGGAAACCATTTGACGTGAGTTATGAATTTAAATACGTCGGCCTGAACTAAGCGCTTTTCCATCAGGCTGCTTGATTTGCCATTTTGGACCGGGCAGTGCTCACAATCTTACGTACGAAGTGTACCCACGATTTGTTTTGCGCTGCTCATGTCTTAACTGACCGCGAACTTATCCCCCTGATGGGCTGGCTCTAAATTATCGATGTACCTGGATAGTTACATCATTCAATCCGCCGTACAGAGTCGATGTTATGAGTTATTTTTTTGTCACGACGCTACAGGTTTTTTTCTGCATTGCGCTGCTCTCCGGGGTTCTCTGGAGTCGCATCGATCCCCCTTCTTTGCGCCCACTCGTCTGGACCTTACTCACAGGTTTAATCGTTGGCGTGCTGGTGGGACTTACCCTCCGTGGCTCGCAGCCAGTGCAATTGTTGCTGGTTGGCACAGAAGTGATGATTACGCTGCTGTTTGTGTTGAGCTTCTGGTGGGTATCAAAGCGCATTCGCTACCTGTGGCAGGGGATTTTGGTGTTTGGCGCAGCCCGACATTGGGCTTTGGATCCCAATCTCGGCGGATTAACCAGCACCCATGTGCTAAATACCGATCTGCTGTTGAATCTGACGGCAATGCTATTGGCATTTGCGATCCTCTGCCTGGTTGGGGTACTGAGCGCCATGCTGTTGCGTCGTATTCGTGGACTCTACTGGCCGTTGACGCTGATTCTGATGGTCATGATTTGGCTGCCATTAAGCGGTAATTTGTTGCTACTGCTAATGAAACTGCAGGTGCTACCGCTGGCGAAATCGCTATTGAGTTTCGTGGCCAAAGTGACAAACAACGCGGCGATGTATAACTGGTTGGGGGCCGCCCTATTACTTGCTCTGGCACTGTGCTGGGTACCGGCGTTGTTATGCGCGTTCCGCCAGACGCGTAAAGCCGATGAGCCGATTACTTATCGACTGGCGCTGGCGCATCGTCGAAATGCGTTTCGTCTTTGGCTGGTCACGCTAGGTTGTGCGGTGGTGGTGATCGCCGGACAACTGTGGTGGGAAAAAGTCGCCTCTCAACCGCCGCAGTTGTCAGAAGCCATTCCGGTACAACTTGCCAGTGATGGCATGGTTCATCTGCCAATAGAACGACTCCGTGATGGCAATCTGCACCGCTTTGTTTGGGTGGCTGATGATGGTAAAGCGGTACGTTTTTTCGTGATTAACCGTTATCCCGACAAGTTGCGTTTGGGGGTAGTTTTTGATGCCTGTCTACTGTGCGGCGATCAGGGTTACGTGATGGAAGGTAATCAGGTTATCTGCGTGGCATGCGGGGTACACATTTTCATTCCTTCGATTGGTAAACCTGGTGGTTGCAATCCTGTGCCAATTGAAAACTGGCGTAATGATGAGAAAGAGCTGGTGATCCCAGGTAAAGAGCTGGCTGCTGGCGTGAATTACTTCTCGACGGTCATGACCATCAAGGTGACCGACCCGGTTGATGGTTCCACATTGACCAATACTTCTGCTGACTACAAATACAGCTATGGTGGCAAAACCTGGTTTTTCTCGTCCGAGGCCAATTACGATCGCTTCCGTAAAACCCCGGAACAGTTCGTCCCTGCTGAATTGAGGGAGGAGTAACAATGCTGTGGAGAATGTTACGACAATCCTGGGGGCGTAATCTCCGACGCAAGGGGCTGGCTATTATGACCGTCTTTCTTGCGTCCAGCCTTATCTCCGCCCTGCTGGCGGTGTCGATTGATATTGGCGATAAAATGTCCAGAGAATTGAAGTCCTATGGTGCCAATATTTTGATTGAACCTGCCGGACAGGCGGCGCTTCCTGCACTTTTCAGTGAAAACAGTAATCCACTATCAGGACAGGATTTCCTTGATGAAGCGGAACTCCCCAACATTAAGGATATCTTCTGGCGCAACAACATTGTCGGCTTTGCCCCTATGCTTGGCGGTGATGTCGACGTTAACGGCAAAGAAGTACGTATTCTCGGCACCTTCTTCAGCCAACCGGTAGATATTCCAGATGAAGAAGGGTTTGAGACGGGGCAAAAAACGGTAAGCCCGTTCTGGCAAGTGACAGGCCACTGGCCGCAAGAGCCTGCTGGTGATGCTCCTCAAACACTGGTAGGGCATGCGTTGGCACGACAAACGGGCTGGAAGCCAGGCGATAAACTGCTGATCCGTACCAGCAGTACAACGTTGAATGTGGCCGTCAGCGGCATTCTCTCCAGCGGCGGGGACGAGGATAACCAACTGGTTATGCCGTTGAGCACGGCGCAAACGTTGCTGGATTTACCCGGCAAAGTACAGGCCATTCGTGTCTCAGCGCTGACGGTGCCGGAAAATGAATTGTCGCGTCGGGCGCGTGAAAATCTCGATGCACTGAATGCTGAAGAGTACGACCTTTGGTACTGCACTGCCTATGTCTCGTCCATTGCTCATCAACTGGAGGAGGCTATTTCCGGTGCAGAAGTTCGCCCTGTGTGGCAGGTTGCTGCATCTGAGGGGGTTGTAATCGATAAAATTCAGTTGCTGATGGCCGTAGTGACCGTCGCAGCACTGGCAGCTTCGGCTATGGGAATTGCGTCACTTATGACCAGCACCATTATGGAACGCGCTAAAGAGATCGGCCTGATGAAGGCGCTTGGCGCGCATCAGTGGCAAATCATGCTGTTGTTCTATCTTGAAGCCGCGTCCAGTGGACTGGCCGGAGGGGCATTGGGATGTGTTGCTGGATGGGGAATGGCGAAAGCGATTGGCCTGATGCTATTTGATGCGCCATTGAATTTTGCCTGGATTGTGGTGCCATGTGTATTGGTTATTGCGGTCCTGATTGCCCTGATTGGCACTTGGTTCCCGGCCCACCGTATTGCCCGCCTGTATCCTGTGGAGGTGCTGTATGGCCGCTAAACGTACGATGCTCTGGTTGCTGGTATGGCGGGCACTGCGTCTGCGTTTTCAGCGAGTTAGCGTAGTATTTGCCGCATTGATGGTCGGGGCGACCATTGTGACCGCGCTATCTGCGGTGTGGTTCGACATCAATACCAAAATGAGTGAAGAATTGCGGACCTTTGGCGCAAATTTCTACATCGGGCCAGGCCATGGCTCCGGCATGCCGCAGCAAGCGTTGCAGACTATTTTAGATCAGGCACCGCAAGGCCTGGTTTACGGAGCCAGTCCTTGGCTTTACGGTATGGCGCGTACCGAGCTGGAGAAGGTGGTGATTGTCGGCGTGTGGTTTGAATCCTTGCAAAAGCTGGTGCCGTACTGGCAGGTTCAGGGGAATTGGATTGGTGTCAGCTTTGACGATCGCAATGCGATGATTGGCATCAAATTGGCTGAGCGTCTTAACGTCCAACCGGGCGATAACATCATCCTGGTGGATCACAATCAGCGCAAAAACTTACAGATAAAAGGCATTGTTGAAGCCGGTGATGCGACAGATAACATGCTAATTGTGAGTCTTGAAGTGGCGCAGGCGTGGTTGCATCAGCCCGATAAAATCAGCCATGGGCTGCTGAGTGTCAGTAACGATGTCGGTCAGGTGGAAAACTATGCCAGCCGATTGCAGGCTCAATACCCGGATCTGGAGATCCGTCCAATACGGAAAGTCTCCGCATCAGAAGGACAGGTACTGGATAAAATAAAAGGGTTAATGGGGCTGGTATCGGTTGTGATCCTTGCGCTGTCATCTTTGTGTGTGAATACCACGTTGATGGCCATTGTGGGTGAGCGGGCAAGGGAATTTGCGCTGCAAAAAGCGTTGGGGGCCAGCAACGGTGATATTGTCCGGCAAATTCTCCTTGAAACCTGCATTATCGCGCTGGCTGCAGTGGTTTGTGGGTGGATCTTAGGGTACATGTTGGCCCAACTACTGGGACTGACTGTATTCAATGCCGCAATATCGCTACGCTGGCCAGTGCTGCCCATCACCCTGACATTATCTTTACTGGTCGCCATTCTGGCGGCGATTGTTCCGGTCCGTCGCGCGGTTAGCATCGAACCCGCAAAAGTGTTGAAAGGAGAGTAACGCCATGTCCGTTGTGCAGACCCCATCAATGGCGATTGAAACGCGCCATTTATATAAACGGTTCGGCGATGTTACCGCCTTAGATGACATCAACCTGCAAATAGTGCAGGGGGAGTTTGTCGCGATTATGGGCGCTTCTGGTTCGGGTAAAACGACACTGATGAATATTCTGACCTGCCTGGACACCGCGACAGAAGGTCAGGTGTTTTTAGATGGGATTGATGCTGCCGCACTGGATGAAGAGGGGCGTCGCCGTTTTCGCGCTGAGAAAATAGGGTTGGTATTCCAGCAGTTTCATCTGATCCCGTTTTTAACCGCGCTGGAGAATATCATGCTGGCGCAACACTACCATAGCGTGGTAGATGAAGCGGCGGCCAGGAAGGTTCTGGAACAAGTCGGTCTTGGGCATCGAGTAACGCACCTGCCGAGTCAACTTTCTGGGGGAGAGCAGCAACGGGTGTGCATTGCCCGGGCGCTGGTCAATGAGCCGCCGGTGATTTTTGCCGATGAACCTACGGGTAACCTCGATGAAGAGAATGAACAGCGGGTGTTGGATCTACTCACTGACCTGCATCGGCAGGGGCGCACGATTGTGATGGTGACGCATAATCCGGCGCTGGGGGTATTTGCCGATCGTATTATCCGTTTGCAGCATGGCAAATATCACGGTGAGGAGGCTAATCAACATGCGCTGGATTAACGTATTAACTTTCGCCATTTTGGTTCTGATTAGTGGATGTAAAGAAGAGAAGTTGGTGGTTGGGCAGCAAGCCCCGGCGCTGGCAACATTCGACCTGCAGGGGGGGAAGGCTGGGCTTGAGCGCTGGCGTGGAAAGGCTATTTATCTAAACTTTTGGTCGGCGGGATGCGGTGGCTGTCTTGCCGAAATGGACGCGCTGGAAGCGCTAAGTAAAAAGTGGGGCGATAACGTTGTGGTCGTGGCTGTGAATACCGATCCGGCAACGGTTAACATAGATGACTTACTGGCGAAACATCAGGTTTCTTACCCGGTACTCCGCGATCAGCTTAAGATTTCCCAGGAACGCTATCAGGTCATCGGCACGCCAACCTCTGTGTTAATTGACAGGGATGGTCGTGTACTGGAATTACACCAGGGGATGCGGAAACCGCCTGAGTTAGATGCAACGTTTGCGCGACTGGCCGCCCGATGAACGCGATACAAAGAGAAACACTATATGGCATTCAGGTGGAATAAAGAGAGTCTGGCCGTCCTGCGTGAAAACGCAGGCGTTCTCACGACGGAGCAGATTGCGGGGATGCTTCACACTAATATTACGGTTGTGCGCAATATGGCGTATCGACTGAAACTCAGCCTGCGGGTATCCGCCTACAATCAAAAACGTATTGAACAGGTACAAACACTCTATACGTCTTCTGAACCACTAAATCTGAAAGAGATTGCTGCAAAAACTGGACTGACATTCAGTACGGTGCAATACATTGTGTATGTGAAATTAAAAAGTAAACCATATACCAAACGGGAATACGTTTCCTTTGAAACTGATGATGCGGTTCATTATCGGATACAACGAGAGTTCATTGATACTGAGCGTTCCCTTTTACACAACATCCCAGATAACACGCGCTTTCATCAATTGTATTTGACAGATGGAACCTTATATTGTGCACGCAATATCCGCAGCGAAGTGATTATCTGCGAATGATTGAATGGCATATTTCGTCAACCGACGAAGCAAGTATTCATAGTTGCGTTTAATCTGGCTTATCTTTTTTTGTGGGAAAATAAAGAATGGCCAATGTATACGCATTTGAATCCTCCCTGGTGATGATGATTGCCGCCACATTTGTCCTCGCCGGGATGGTGAAAGGCGTTACGGGTATGGGGTTACCTACCGTGGCAATGGGGATCCTCGGATCGCTTATTTCACCGGTTGCGGCGGCGGCCATGCTGCTGTTGCCTTCGCTGATCAGTAATCTGTTTCAGTTTGGCGCAGGCGGAAATACGCGTCAATTGCTCAAACGACTGTGGCCAATGCTGCTGACAGTGGTAGTGGCGACTCTGCTTGCCAGCGCCTGGATTACCGGGGGTGACACCACCCGAACTCAGTTTGCGCTCGGCGTGGCGCTGGTGGCCTACACTATCTGGACGCTGGCAGGAAAGAAAATCACGGTGGCTCCGCAGCGTGAAAAATCGTATTCCCTCGTCATTGGATTTGTGACCGGCTTATTGACCGGCGGAACCGGGGTGTTTGTGATGCCCGCCGTACCCTGGATCCAGTCCCTGGGCTTTGAGAAAGATGAACTGGTACAGGCGCTCGGGATCTCTTTTACCTTTTCGACCCTGGCATTGGCGCTGGGTCTGTGGTGGCACAACGCGCTGCCCGTACAATCCCTAAGCTTGTCGGCTTTGGCCATTGTTCCTGCACTTATTGGCCAGTGGATAGGAACCCGTGTGCGAAGGGTTATTTCTCCGCTCGTGTTTAAACGCTGTTTTCTGTTTTGTCTGGTCGGGTTGGGTACAGAGATGATGCTGCGTGCTGTGTGACCGGTTCGGTGACTTTGCGCGACTTTCATGGCATCGTTAATTCAGAGATTCAGGGGCAATGAGGTCGTTATGGCATCCGTGATGTTACATGAAGAAGAGGGCGATCTGGAGTCGAAAATGGCACTCTCTGCGGCAGTGATGGCCGATAAATCGCGCTCGCGTATGCTGTGCGCCCTGATGGATGGCCGCGCCTGGACTGCAACTGAGCTCAGCGCGGTGGCGGATATATCCGCGTCGACCGCCAGCGCGCATCTGGCGCGTCTGTGCGAACAACGCTTTGTTGTGGCGCTTGCGCAGGGCAGACATCGTTATTTTCGCCTTGCAGGTTCCGATATCGCTGAACTGCTGGAACGCCTGATGGGCGTTGCGTGGGCGACATCAACGCCCCGGAGAATCACAACGCCGCCAGGTTTGCGGCATGCCCGCACCTGCTACGACCATCTCGCCGGAGAGGTCGCGGTGAGGTTGTTTGATACGTTGGTTTCCCGTCAGTGGTTAACGCCGGATGGTGAAACGCTGACTCCTCCTGGCCAGGAAAAGCTGGCCCAGATGGGGATTGTCCTGGCGGCGGGTTCATCCCGGCGGAAGTTAACCTGCGGTTGTCTGGACTGGAGCGAGCGATGTTATCATCCTGGTGGTGTGCTTGGCGCAACGCTGCTGCGCTGGTTCAGTGAACAGCGATGGATAAAAACCGAACAGGGCAGCCGCCACGTCATCTTCACACCTCTTGGCATTCGTAAACTCGAAACCGAGTTTGGTGTTAAAACGACACGCTAGATGGTCTGTTTTGCGAAAGCGTTCCCGGAAATATGTCATATTTCTGTCACACTCTGTTGTGATTGATAACAACAAGAGGTCGTAGGGATGAATAAATCGTTAATCGCCGCAGCCGTGGCAGGGGCTGTATTATTGTCAACCGCCGCGCAGGCGCAGACCGCGCCGGAAGGGTATCAGCTTCAACAAGTATTGATGATGAGTCGGCATAACTTACGTGCACCTTTAGCCAATAATGGCAGCGTTCTTGAACAGTCCACCCCCAAGCAATGGCCAGAGTGGGATGTCCCCGGCGGACAACTCACCACCAAAGGCGGTGTGCTGGAAATCTATATGGGTCACTACATGCGAGAGTGGCTGGCAGAGCAGGGGATGGTGAAATCGGGCGAATGTCCGGCACCGGATACGGTTTATACCTATGCTAACAGCCTGCAGCGCACTGTTGCTACGGCACAGTTCTTTGTCACCGGCGCTTTCCCTGGTTGCGATGTTCCGGTCCATCATCAGGAAAAAATGGGCACCATGGATCCCACCTTTAATCCGGTGATCACCGATGATTCCGCCGCCTTCAGCCAGCAGGCTGTTCAGGCTATGGAGAAAGAGCGTAGTAAAATGCAGCTCAACGATAGCTATCAGTTGCTTGAGCAAATGACCGACTACAAAGACTCTCCATCCTGTAAAGAAAAACAGCAGTGTTCCCTGACCGATGCCAAAGATACGTTCAGCGCGAAATACCAGCAGGAGCCAGGCGTATCGGGGCCGCTGAAGGTGGGGAATTCGCTGGTCGATGCCTTCACGCTGCAGTATTACGAAGGCTTCCCGATGGACAAGGTTGCCTGGGGCGAGATTAAATCGGATCAACAGTGGAAGGTTCTGTCGAAGCTGAAAAATGGCTATCAGGACAGCCTGTTCACCTCCCCGGAAGTGGCGCAGAACGTCGCCAAACCTCTGGTGAAATATATTGATAATGCGCTGGTTACGGAACGCGCGAAAGCACCGAAAATAACCGTGCTGGTGGGACATGACTCAAACATCGCTTCGCTGCTCACCGCGCTGGATTTCAAACCATACCAGCTTCACGATCAGAACGAGCGTACACCGATTGGCGGGAAGATTGTCTTTCAGCGCTGGCATGACAGCAACGCAAATCGTGATCTGATGAAAATCGAGTATGTGTATCAGAGCTCGCTGCAGTTGCGTAATGCAGACGTTCTGACGCTGAAATCCCCAGCGCAGCGCGTAACGCTTGAGCTGAAAGGATGTCCGATAGATGCGGATGGTTTTTGCCCGATAGATAAGTTCGACAGCGTGCTGAATGAGGCGGCTAAATAAAAGAAAAACTCCCCCGTGTTCGCGGGGGAGTCTGAGCGCTAGACGTTTTTACGTTCGATAGTCTGTTCACCCCAAAAGAGCGAATCTTTGTCTGTTTTTTCAAAGGCTTTGATGAGTACCTCATCGCTACCTTCTTCCCAAATTTTTTCCGCCAGTTTCTCGTCATAATGTGCGACTTCAAAAATGGCTTCGGCTATTTCCGGCGATGTATTGCGCAGACTTGCCCATTCGCCGACGCGATGGGCTTTCGCTTCTTGAGTTGGCATTCGAATCCTCCTGTTGAAGATTAGCCGTTGAGTTTTACTGCCAGACCTGCGACATATTCACCCTGATAGCGGGCGATAGATAATTCTTCCTGACTTGGCTGGCGGGAGCCGTCGCCTCCGGCAATGGTGGTTGCACCGTAAGGGGTACCGCCGCGAACTTGAGAGACATCAAACAGCTCTTGCGCCGCGTAACCGATAGGCACAATCACCATCCCATGGTGGGCAAGCGTAGTCCAGGTTGAGGTAATGGTTTGTTCCTGACCGCCGCCGGTTCCCGTTGAGCTGAATACACTGGCGAGTTTGCCGTACAGAGCACCAGAGGCCCACAGCCCGCCAGTCTGATCGAGGAAGGTACGCATCTGACCGGACATATTGCCAAAGCGCGTGGGGGTACCAAAAATGATGGCGTCGTAATCAGCCAGTTCTTGCGGGGTTGCGACTGGTGCGTTTTGTGTTTTGCCGCCAGCCTTAAGGAAAATCTCAGGCTGCATGGTCTCTGGTACGCGCTTAATAATCACTTCCGCGCCATCTACCTTATTTGCGCCTTCTGCGACTGCATGGGCCATAGTTTCAATGTGTCCGTACATGGAATAATAAAGCACCAGAACTTTTGCCATTTTACACTACTCCTCGAGTTAACCGTGTCCGTAGCGACTCGCTACCTACCTTTAAAGATATGACGTACTGTCAGGAGTGCAAATTTCACAATCACTTCTTTGATTTATAACAATTTTTACAACAACCTGCTTTGTAGCAAAATGATACATATTTAACTGGGGTGAATTCGGTAGTCATAAGAAAGACTTATTGATTTCTTAGGGTGATTATTTCTTTGGCACTCCTGATCCTGTTGCAGGATATTACAGTTAGCGTCTGCCCAGTCCACGCTTCACTATGCTTAATCCCACGCAGTTATTTTCAGGGCCTCGCCCGTAACGCTGCGTGAGGTATCACTCCTCAGTACCTATGCAATATGATGTCTAATCAATGACGGAGGTCAGTAATGGCAAACCATCGGGGCGGTTCCGGCAACTTTGCGGAAGACCGCGAAAGAGCATCAGAAGCAGGTCGAAAAGGTGGCCAGCACAGCGGGGGCAACTTTAAGAATGACCCGCAACGCGCTTCAGAGGCAGGCAAAAAAGGGGGCAAAAATAGCCACGGCAACAACAAATCGTAATTGTCGGGCTATCTGTCAGATATGTCGTGACGCCTGAGCGTCAGAGACAGACGTTACGTAGCCACCGCCGCCGGATCCTTCCGGCGGTTTTTTTTGTCTGCAAGGTTGAACTGTAACAAAACGCAACGCAGACTAATGACATTCAGTTAATCGGGTGTCTCATGTCATTACTCTCTCGTTATTCCTTTTCTGTTAAACCTCAGGAAGCGATCCTCATTGTGATCACCATGTTCTGGGGTGGCACGTTTCTGGCGGTGCAATATGCCGTTACCCTGAGCGGGCCTTTTTTCTTTGTCGGTGTGCGTTTTGCCACTGCCGCGCTGGCGGTCGCGATTTTGTCGTTACACACACTGCATAAGCTGACATGGCTGGAAGTCAAAGCAGGGGTGGCAATCGGTATCGCCATTGCGCTGGGCTATAGCCTGCAAACCTGGGGGCTACAGTTTATTCCCAGCAGTAAATCGGCGTTTATTACCGCGATGTACGTTCCGTTGGTACCGCTTTTACAATGGCTGTGTCTGGGGCGCATGCCTGGACTGATGCCGTGCGTCGGTATTGTACTGGCCTTTATCGGATTGATTTTTCTTGCCGGACCGGGAGGCAATTTACTGGCTTTAGGCGAAGGTGAGTGGATCACGCTCGCCGGTGCGGTGGCGATTGCGGCAGAAATTATCCTGATTAGCGCGTGGGCGGGAAAAGTGGATGTACGGCGGGTAACGGTAGTGCAACTGGCAACTGCTTCAATAGTGGCGTTTATTGCGATGGGACCAGCCGGAGAGACCGTACCGCCAATGTCTACCGGATTGCTGGTGGTGGCGCTGGGGCTGGGGATTTTCAGCGCGATTATTCAGGTCACCATGAACTGGGCGCAGCGTAGCGTTTCGCCGACGCGCGCGACGGTTATTTATACCGGTGAGCCAGTGTGGGCGGGAATCTTTGGCCGTCTGGCGGGTGAACGCTTACCGCTACTTGCATTGCTTGGTGCGGCATTCATTATTGTTGGCGTGCTGGTCAGCGAGCTGAAGTTCAAAAAGAAAAAAGCGCAGCCGCAAGAGGCGCCTCCGGAATCGCTTTAATTTAACCATTCACCGCGTGATTTGGTATGCTGGCGCCCTTACAAGAAGGAGAGGGCGCATGGTCCAACGCGCAGAGAAAAAAACAGGTAAGCGTTCGCAGGCCGTCAGTGCAAAACGCCAGGCCATATTAACCGCGGCATTAAATATCTTCTCCCAATATGGGATCCACGGCACGCGCCTGGAACAGGTGGCAGAGCAGGCGGGCGTGTCAAAAACCAATTTACTTTATTACTACCCGTCAAAAGAGGTGCTTTATATTGCCGTTTTACGGCAGATCCTCGACATCTGGCTGGCTCCATTAAAAGCTTTTCGCGAAGACTTTGCGCCGCTGGTGGCCATTAAAGAATACATTCGCCTTAAGCTGGAAGTGTCGCGCGATTACCCTCAGGCATCACGGCTGTTTTGTATGGAGATGCTGGCCGGAGCGCCTTTATTGATGGCAGAATTGGAGGGGGATCTCAAAACGCTAATTGATGAGAAATCCGCGCTGATTGCCGGTTGGATCAAAAGCGGAAAACTGGCTCCGGTCGATCCGCATCATCTGATTTTTATGATTTGGGCTTCAACTCAGCACTACGCCGACTTTGCCCCACAGGTAGAGGCGGTGACAGGCGCAACGCTGCGTGATGAAGCCTTTTTTAACCAAACGGTCGAGAGCGTACAGCGGATGATTATTGAAGGGATCCGCGTGCGTTAACTGGCCGGTGGTAAAGGGCAGCTTAAATCGCCTTCTTCACACTGCAAGAGCGAGGCGAGAAACGCTTCGCGCTCGTTGGTCTTATCTGTCAGGCACTGGCTGGTAATCATCGCCTGAACGCTACCGCCTTCGGTGCCAGAACTGAGTAATGCACAGTCCGCATCGCGCAAAGTTATCCAGGATATTTGCGCTTTTTTCAGTAAATCGCGCTGGGTTGGAGCGGCGCGCTTCAGCGCATTCTGATAAGTTTCATTAAGTTTGGCGTCGGCCGCCTTATACTGCTCTGCCGCACAGGTGTTCATCTCAATCTGCGTGTTCGCGTTGGCGCAGTCATCCGCCAGCACCTGGCCGCTCAGCAGCAGCGCTGCACATGTCAGTACGATTCGTTTCATGCTTCCCTCTGGCTTCATAAAAAAAGGCCCCGTTACCGGAGCCTTAATTAACCACAACCTTAGCCGATTGTCATCAGGCTGGCATTCCCCCCGGCTGCGGCGGTATTGACGCTCAGGGAGCGTTCAATGTACAGCCTCTCCAGCAGAATATTGCTCTCGCCACGGGCAAAGCCCTGGACCGACACAATCGCCCCTTCGCGGGCCGCCACTGCTTCACACAGTGCGCGAAGCTGATCGGAATCGCCGTGGAAAATAACGGCATCAAACGGCTGCGTGGCGATGTTGTCCGCTTTGGCAAACTGAATGCGCCCGGAGACCGTGGCTGGCAGGCGTTTTGCCAGGTCGCGATGGAACGTATCATCTGGCCACAGGATTAAGCTACCAACGGAAGTTACAGCGGCAACCTGTACCAGTGCATCCTGCTCATCATCGGCGATACACAGCACGCGTTCGCGCGGCAACAGCGTCCAGGTATTGCGCTCGCCGGTGGGTCCAGGCAGCAGGCGTTGCGTTCCGGCCTGCGCCAGTTCGCCAAACTGCTGGCAGAGCGCACGCAGTGCTGGACGGTCGGTTGCCCATTCGCTGAGCGCTTCCAGCGGTTGAACCAGTGCGGCTTTAAGCTGCGCATCGACCGGGTAGTCTGCATCCTGGCGGGCAAGGGTAATGCCTAACGCATTTTCCGGACGGTTTGCCAGCAGGCGGTACAGATACAGCGGCCCACCCGCTTTTGGCCCGGTTCCTGACAAGCCTTCGCCACCGAATGGTTGCACGCCGACGACGGCGCCGACCATATTGCGGTTAACATACAGGTTCCCCACATGTGCTGAGCCCGTGACCTGGGCGATGGTTTCATCGATACGGGTGTGTACGCCCAGCGTCAGGCCGTAGCCGGAGGCATTAATTTGCTCAATCAGGCTGCCCAGATTATTACGGGTGTAACGCACGACGTGCAGTACCGGACCAAACACCTCTTTTTGTAATTCATCGAAGCTTTCCAGCTCAATAAGCGTCGGGGCGATAAAGGTACCGGTTTGCCATTCCCGCGCATCGTCGCTATTTTCGCGCACGGCCTGGAACACCGGACGCCCTTTGGCGCGCATGGCCTGAATATGGCGCTCAATATTGGCTTTGGCTTCTTCATCGATAACCGGTCCAATATCGGTGGTCAGGCGGCCCGGGTTACCCATGCGGCATTCCGCCATCGCGCCGCGCAGCATTTTCAGCGTATGGTCGGCTACATCGTCCTGCAGACACAGGACGCGAAGCGCAGAGCAGCGCTGCCCGGCGCTGTCAAAGGCAGAAGCCAGGACGTCGACCACCACCTGTTCCGTCAGCGCGGAGGAGTCGACGATCATGGCGTTCATCCCGCCGGTTTCGGCGATAAGCGGGATTGGACGTCCCTGAGCATCCAGGCGGGTCGCGATATTGCGTTGCAACAGCGTGGCAACTTCCGTTGAGCCAGTAAACATGACGCCGCGTACGCGCTCATCGGAAGTGAGCTGCGCCCCGACCGTTTCGCCCTGACCAGGCAACAGTTGCACCACGCCTGGCGGTACACCTGCTTCGAGTAAAATGGCAATACCCTGGGCGGCAATCAGCGGGGTTTGTTCCGCGGGTTTTGCCAGCACGCTGTTGCCCGCCGCCAGCGCGGCGGCAATCTGCCCTGAGAAAATAGCCAGCGGGAAGTTCCAGGGGCTGATACAGACTACCGGCCCTAACGGACGATGGGTTTCATTATCGAAGTCATCGCGGACCTGACCGGCATAATAGTGCAGGAAATCTACCGCTTCGCGCACTTCCGCAATGGCGTTACTGAAGGTTTTACCTGCTTCGCGCACCAGAATGCCAATCAATTGCTGCATCTGGCCTTCCATTAGAACGGCGGCGCGATGCAAAATAGCGGCGCGCTCTTGTGGCGGTGTGGCGAACCAGATCGGCGCGTTATTTACTGCGTTCTGCAATGCCTGTTCCACTTCGCTGTGAGTCGCTTCACGCACGTAACCGACAATGTCTTTCGGTTCGGCCGGGTTGACGACTGGCGTCATTTCACCGTCAGCAACCGGATGTTCGAGTATTGGCTTAGCGTGCCATTTTTGCAGCGCGCTGTTGAGCAGGGCGGAGGACAGCGAGGCCAGACGATGTTCGTTAGCTAAATCCAGTCCGCCTGAGTTTTCGCGGTCTTTACCGTACAGGTCACGCGGCAGGGCAATTTTCGGATGTGGCAGACCAGCCTGGCCTTCCTGCTGCGCCAGTTTTTCAACGGCTTCGACCGGGCAGGCTACCAGTTCATCCAGCGGCAGGGTAGTGTCTGCAATGCGGTTGACGAATGAAGTGTTGGCGCCGTTTTCCAGCAGACGACGCACCAGATACGCAAGCAGCGTTTCATGCGTGCCTACCGGTGCATAAATGCGGCATGGACGGTTCAGTTTGCCATCGGCAACTTTACCGGTGACCTGCTCATATAGCGGTTCGCCCATACCGTGCAGGCACTGGAACTCGTACTGACCCGGATAGTAGTTTTGACCGGCTAACTGATAAATCGCCGCCAACGTATGGGCGTTGTGGGTGGCGAACTGCGGGTAGATCAGATTCGGTACCGCAAGCAGTTTTTTCGCACAGGCCAGATAGGAAACGTCGGTGTACACCTTACGGGTATAGACCGGATAACCTTCCAGACCGTCCATTTGCGCACGTTTGATTTCGCTATCCCAGTAGGCGCCCTTAACCAGGCGGATCATCAGGCGACGGCGGCTGCGCGTGGCGAGGTCAATCAGGTAGTCGATAACATACGGGCAGCGCTTCTGGTAGGCTTGAATAACAAAGCCGATACCGTTCCAGCCCGCCAGTTCAGGTTCAAAGCACAGTTTTTCCAGCAGATCGAGGGAGATCTCCAGTCGGTCTGCCTCTTCAGCATCAATATTGATACCGATGTCGTACTGGCGGGCCAGCAGAGTAAGCGACTTCAGACGCGGATAGAGTTCATCCATCACGCGGTCATACTGCGCGCGGCTATAACGCGGATGCAACGCCGACAGCTTGATAGAAATGCCCGGCCCTTCATAGATGCCGCGACCATTTGAGGCTTTACCAATGGCGTGGATTGCCTGTTGGTACGAAACCATATAAGCCTGGGCATCAGCGGCGGTTAGAGCCGCTTCTCCCAGCATGTCATAAGAGTAGCGGAAACCTTTTTCTTCCAGTTTACGCGCGTTAGCCAGCGCTTCGGCGATAGTCTCTCCGGTGACGAACTGCTCGCCCATCAAACGCATTGCCATGTCGACGCCTTTACGCACCAGTGGTTCACCGCTCTTGCCGATAATACGGTTGAGTGAGCGTGAAAGGCTGGCTTCATTATGCGTAGAAACCAGACGACCGGTAAACAACAGTCCCCAGGTCGCCGCGTTGACGAAAAGTGACGGACTGCGTCCAATGTGCGACTGCCAGTTGCCGTTGCTGATTTTGTCGCGGATTAACGCATCGCGGGTTGCCTTATCAGGAATACGCAGCAAGGCTTCCGCCAGACACATCAGCGCGACGCCTTCCTGTGAAGAAAGGGAGAATTCCTGCAATAAACCTTGTACCATCCCGGCGCGGCCGCTGGCGGTCTTCTGGTTACGCAGTTTGTCGGCCAGGCTGTACGCCAGCTTGTGCGCTTGCTCTGCGATGGGTTGCGGCAGACGAGCCTGCTCCATCAGCATCGGCACTGCGTCGGTTTCGGCGCGGCGGTACGCGGCGGTGATTGCTGCGCGGGAAACTGACTGCGGCAGGATCTGTTCGGCAAATTCCAGGAAAGGCTGATGCGCTTCATTCTGCGGCGTGGTTGACTCCTCACCCTCATTCGCGGCACCCGCCAGCAGGGCCGGTAGTTCAGGAAGCGCGTCGTCATTTTCCAGTCTTTCGAGATAATTAAAGATGGCTTGTTTGATCAGCCAATGTGGCGTGCGATCGATTCGTGATGCTGCTGTTTTAATACGCTCGCGAGTGGCGTCATCCAGCTTAACCCCCATCGTGGTGGTTCCCATGCCGTTTACTCCTGTTGTACTGAAATACGGGTCTGATAGTTACCGAGAAATATCCACTATGTTGCAACTTTGTGCAACCGTGTTAAATGTGACTTGGTTTGCAAGCTTGGAAATGAATGAGATGTTAATAAATATGAGTCTTATGATGTGGGCTGTAAAAATTAAAGAATCTTTTTCTCTGCGGTAGTTAACACTTTTAAAAGGTGCAACCGAAAAAAATGTGAGAGAGTGCAACCTACAGAAAAATGCTATCTACTCTGGATCAAATTTGATGTAAATGGTGTGTTAAATCGATTGTGAATAACCATCGCTTCCGGCAGGATACGGTCGCCCTGGTCAACATAGATATCTTTGCCACGTTCCGGCAGGGTAATAAAACGGCAAGCCACGGCATTGCTGATACATAATTTTGGAGAGTTTTGATGGCTATTAGCACACCGATGTTAGTGACATTCTGTGTCTATATTTTCGGCATGATATTGATAGGGTTTATTGCATGGCGTTCAACCAAAAACTTTGACGATTACATTCTGGGGGGACGCAGTCTGGGTCCGTTCGTGACCGCGTTATCCGCTGGGGCATCTGACATGAGCGGCTGGTTGCTGATGGGTCTGCCTGGCGCAATTTTCCTGTCGGGCATTTCAGAAAGCTGGATCGCCATCGGCCTTATTTTGGGCGCCTGGATCAACTGGAAGCTGGTGGCCGGACGTTTACGCGTACACACCGAATACAATAACAATGCGCTGACGTTACCGGATTACTTTACCGGTCGCTTTGAAGATAAAAGTCGAATTCTGCGTATTATCTCCGCGCTGGTTATTCTGCTGTTTTTCACCATCTATTGTGCTTCAGGGATTGTGGCAGGGGCGCGTCTGTTTGAAAGTACCTTTGGCATGAGCTACGAAACAGCACTTTGGGCGGGCGCGGCCGCGACGATCATCTATACCTTTATCGGTGGTTTCCTGGCAGTAAGCTGGACTGATACCGTCCAGGCCAGCCTGATGATCTTCGCCCTGATCCTGACGCCGGTGATGGTTATTATTGGTGTGGGTGGGTTCGAGGATTCGCTGGAAGTGATTAAACAAAAGAGCATTGAGAACGTGGACATGTTCAAAGGGCTGAATTTTGTTGCCATCATTTCCCTGATGGGCTGGGGTCTGGGCTACTTTGGTCAGCCGCATATTCTGGCGCGCTTTATGGCTGCAGATTCCCACCATAGCATCGTTCATGCTCGCCGCATTAGCATGGCCTGGATGATCCTGTGTCTGGCAGGTGCCGTGGCTGTGGGCTTCTTTGGTATTGCTTACTTTAACAACAACCCACAGCTTGCTGGTGCCGTTAACCAGAACGCCGAGCGTGTGTTTATTGAACTGGCGCAAATCCTGTTTAACCCGTGGATTGCCGGTATTCTGCTGTCTGCGATCCTCGCTGCGGTTATGTCGACCCTGAGCTGCCAGCTGCTGGTGTGCTCCAGCGCAATCACCGAAGACTTGTACAAAGCATTCCTGCGTAAAAATGCCAGCCAGAAAGAGCTGGTATGGATTGGCCGCATCATGGTGCTGGTCGTGGCGCTGGTGTCCATCGCGCTGGCGGCGAACCCGGAGAACCGCGTGCTGGGTCTGGTAAGCTACGCCTGGGCGGGCTTCGGCGCGGCGTTTGGCCCTGTGGTTCTGTTCTCGGTAATGTGGTCGCGTATGACCCGCAACGGCGCGCTGGCAGGGATGATCATCGGTGCGGTGACGGTAATCGTCTGGAAGCAGTTCGCCTGGCTGGGTCTGTATGAAATCATCCCGGGCTTTGTTTTCGGCAGCATCGGTATTGTGGTCTTCAGCCTGTTGGGTAAAGCACCTTCAACTGCTATGCAGCAACGTTTTGCCGAGGCTGACGCGCATTATCACTCAGCTCCGCCATCGCGTTTACAGGCAGAATAATTTATCTCCTGTCCCTGAAGCCCGCCGTGCGCGGGCTTTTTATTGCGCCCCCGCAAACCTGCATAACCATTACCCGCCTAACTGTTTACATTAAGTCATCATTCTCAAAACATTCTGCTTGAGTTTTTCTTTGCTGTAATGATAATCACTATCACTGTAATTTACTTTTCTTTTCATCAATTGACCGAGAATAACGTTTAAGGGTTCTTCGCATGTTTGTTCCATTTCTAATTATGTTGCGCGAAGGGTTAGAGGCCGCGCTGATTGTCAGCCTGATTGCCAGCTACCTGAAACGGACTCAGCGTGGTCGATGGATTGGTGTGATGTGGATTGGTGTTCTGCTGGCGGCGGCGTTATGCCTGGCGTTAGGGATTTTCATCAACGAAACCACCGGGGAATTTCCGCAAAAAGAACAGGAGCTGTTTGAAGGCATCGTGGCGGTCATTGCCGTGGTGATCCTCACCTGGATGGTGTTCTGGATGCGTAAAGTTTCCCGCAACGTCAAAGTCCAGCTTGAACAGGCTGTCGATAACGCGTTGCAACGCGGTAATCATCACGGTTGGGCGCTGGTGATGATGGTCTTTTTTGCTGTTGCGCGAGAAGGGCTGGAATCGGTGTTCTTCCTGCTGGCGGCATTCCAGCAGGATGTAGGCATCTGGCCGCCGTTAGGCGCGATGCTGGGACTGGCTACCGCAGTGGTTCTGGGATACCTGATTTACCTCGGCGGCATTCGCCTCAACCTCGGGGCATTCTTTAAATGGACCAGCCTGTTCATTTTGCTGGTAGCTGCCGGTCTTGCCGCAGGGGCGATCCGCGCTTTCCACGAAGCCGGGTTGTGGAATCATTTTCAGGATGTGGCGTTTGACCTGAGCAGTGTGCTGTCGACGCATTCGCTGTTTGGCACATTGATGGAAGGCATTTTCGGCTATCAGGAAGCGCCAAGCGTTAGTGAAGTCGCTGTCTGGTTTATCTACCTGATTCCGGCGTTGATTATGTTTGCACTACCGCCGCGTTCAGGCACTACGGCATCGCGTACCGCACCTTGATAAAAACGCGATGCAGAATACTTTTTAGTTACAACATACTTATTTATAGGGATAGGTTATGACGTTTAATTTTCGCCGTAGTGCGCTGCAGTTGGGTATTGCCGCGCTGTTTGCATCCGCTTTTTCTGCACAAGCCGCCGATATTCCGCAGGTGAAAGTCACGGTTAACGACAAACAGTGTGAACCGATGACGATCACGGTTAACGCCGGGAAAACGCAGTTCATCATCCAGAACCACAGCCAGAAAGCGCTGGAGTGGGAAATTCTTAAAGGCGTTATGGTGGTTGAAGAGCGCGAAAACATTGCACCAGGCTTTAGCCAGAAAATGACCGCTAACCTGCAGCCTGGCGAATATGATATGACCTGCGGTCTGTTGACTAACCCGAAAGGCAAACTGATCGTAAAAGGCAGCGCAACGGCGGATGCCGCACAGAGCGATGCTCTGCTGAGTCTGAGCGGCGCGATTACCGAATATAAAGCTTATGTGACAGCTGAAACCGCGCAGTTGGTTGCGGGCACTAAAGCCTTCACTGATGCGATTAAAGCAGGCGATCTGGAAAAAGCGAAATCGCTGTATGCGCCAACCCGTCAGCATTATGAGCGTATTGAACCGATTGCTGAACTGTTCTCCGATCTCGACGGCAGCATCGATGCGCGTGAAGATGATTATGAGCAAAAAGCCGCCGATCCTAAATTCACCGGCTTCCACCGCCTGGAGAAAGCGCTGTTTGGCGACAATACCACCAAAGGTATGGATCAGTACGCCGACCAATTAAATAGCGATGTTCTTGACCTGCAAACGCGTATTAGCGAGCTGGCTTTCCCACCGTCAAAAGTTGTTGGCGGGGCAGCAGGACTGATTGAAGAAGTTGCTGCCAGCAAAATCAGTGGGGAAGAAGATCGCTACAGCCATACCGATCTGTGGGATTTCCAGGCCAACGTCGATGGCGCGCAGAAAATTGTCGATCTCCTACGTCCTCAGTTGCAAAAATCCAATGCTGAGCTGCTGGCGAAGGTGGATGCGAACTTCAAAAAGGTTGATACCATTCTGAGCAAGTACCGTACCAAAGACGGTTTTGAAACCTATGACAAACTGACTGATGCCGATCGTAATGCGCTGAAAGGGCCAATCACGACGCTGGCGGAAGACTTGTCGCAATTACGCGGTGTTCTGGGTCTGGATTAAGCACTATGCAGCAAGATAATGAAAACGGCGTGAGCGAACCGTCACGCCGACGTTTACTGAAAGGGATGGGCGCCCTGGGTGGGGCGCTGGCGCTGGCGGGTGGGTGTCCGGTTGCCCACGCGCAAAAACCACAAAGCGCGCCGGGAACGCTGTCTCCGGATGCGCGTAGTGAAACGCAGCCGTTTTATGGTCAGCATCAGGCGGGGATCCTGACGCCGCAGCAGGCATCAATGATGCTGGTGGCATTCGATGTTCTCGCCAGCGATAAGGCCGATCTTGAGCGTTTATTCCGGTTGTTGACTAGCCGATTTGCGTTTCTGACCACCGGTGGACCGGCACCGGATACGCCCAATCCGCGTCTCCCTCCTATGGATTCAGGTATCCTCGGCGCATACATTGCGCCAGACAACCTGACGATGACGTTGTCGGTTGGTTCATCGTTGTTCGATGAACGTTATGGCCTGAAATCGCAGATGCCGAAAAAGCTGCAAAAAATGACCCGCTTCCCGAATGATTCGCTGGATGCGGCGCTGTGCCATGGCGATTTGCTGCTGCAGATTTGTGCCAACACTCAGGACACTGTCATCCACGCGTTGCGCGATATCATTAAACATACGCCCGATCTCCTCAGCGTGCGCTGGAAACGTGAAGGGTTTATTTCTGACCACGCCGCGCGCAGCAAAGGCAAAGAGACCCCGGTCAACCTGCTTGGCTTTAAAGACGGTACCGCGAATCCGGACGCTACGGATGCGAAGTTGATGCAAGACGTGGTGTGGGTGACGGATGGGCAGGGCGAACCTGCCTGGGCGCAAGGTGGCAGTTATCAGGCCGTCAGGCTCATTCAGTTCCGCGTTGAGTTCTGGGATCGTACGCCGCTGAAAGAGCAGCAAACGATTTTTGGTCGTGATAAACACACCGGCGCGCCGCTGGGTATGCAGCATGAGCATGATGTGCCTGACTATGCCAGTGATCCTGAA
This sequence comes from Citrobacter sp. S39, assembly GCF_009495675.1. Classification (NCBI taxonomy): domain Bacteria; kingdom Pseudomonadati; phylum Pseudomonadota; class Gammaproteobacteria; order Enterobacterales; family Enterobacteriaceae; genus Citrobacter; species Citrobacter sp. S39. The sequence continues at coordinate 3,944,046 of NZ_CP045555.1, read as the reverse complement.
GGTGAGGTGATTGCGCTCGACAGTCATATCCGCCTGGCAAACCCGCGCACGAAAGAGACCGACTCGAGCCTGATGATGCGTCGTGGCTACAGCTATTCGCTCGGTGTGACTAATTCCGGTCAACTGGATATGGGGCTGTTGTTTGTTTGCTATCAACACGATCTGGAAAAAGGATTTTTGGCGGTGCAGAAACGTCTGAATGGTGAAGCGCTTGAAGAGTATGTCAAACCGATTGGCGGGGGATATTTCTTTGCTTTGCAGGGCGTTAAAACTGCAGACAATTATCTGGGACAGTCTCTGCTCGAAGCCTGATGATGATGCCCCGCAGTACAGCGGGGTTTTTCCTGACATCTTGATGAAGGAACAAACTATTTTTTATGATCGGTATGCGACTGAAATAATTCTGTCATCTCTCTGCAAGAGACTGTCTCTGGTGATAAGATAGAATTTAAGTTAACAATAAGTAAAAATATTGTTGCATTAGCGAAAGGTTATGATGTAATTATAAGTAATAGCGGTAGTTCCCGGCGGTGATAGTCATTCACTATGGAGATCGCGAATGGAAAAGTCCTGTACTGGACACGTTTTTCACAGTAACAGCAGTACCTTACGCGGACGTTTCTCTTCCGGTAGCCACCTCGTCACCGCTAAATCTCTCTCTCATTCACTTCTTATCCTTGTTACTGACGCCCTGTACGGTGCGCGTAGCCGTGTGTGGCGTCTTATCCGAAAGCAAGCAATGGCTTACAAGGAAGCCAACCCTCAGATGTTCGTGCGCATAATCGTGCCGCCAACGGCGCGTGTGATGTATACCTACAACTCAAGGTGCTATCCATGGGAAGACAAAAAGCAGTGATCAAAGCTCGTCGTGAAGCAAAACGTGTGCTGAGGCGGGATTCGCGTAGTCATAAGCAACGTGAAGATGAATCGGTCACCTCGCTTGTGCAGATGGGCGGCGTAGAAGCGATCGGTATGGCGCGTGACAGTCGCGACGCCACGCCAATCACGGCGCGGAATGAAGCTCAGGCGCACTACCTGAATGCTATCGAGAGTAAACAGCTGATCTTCGCCACCGGTGAAGCCGGGTGTGGTAAAACCTGGATCAGCGCGGCAAAAGCTGCAGAGGCACTGATCCACAAAGACGTGGACCGGATCATTGTAACCCGTCCAGTTCTGCAAGCTGATGAAGACCTCGGCTTCTTACCTGGAGATGTTTCCGAGAAGTTCGCTCCTTATTTTCGCCCCGTGTATGACGTGCTGGTGAAACGGCTGGGAGCCTCCTTCATGCAATATTGCCTGCGACCTGAGATTGGTAAGGTGGAAATCGCGCCGTTCGCCTATATGCGTGGACGTACATTTGAAAATGCAGTGGTCATTCTTGACGAGGCTCAGAACGTCACTGCTGCGCAAATGAAGATGTTTTTGACCCGCCTCGGGGAGAATGTGACGGTGATTGTGAATGGGGATGTGACCCAGTGCGATCTTCCAGCTCACGTTCGCTCAGGGCTTAGCGATGCGCTGGCCCGTTTCGAAGAAGATGATATGGTTGGGATTGTTCGTTTCAATAAAGACGATTGCGTCCGCTCTGCGCTCTGTCAGCGGACGCTCAACGCTTACAACTGATAAGTACTCCGTCTTCAAGGCCCGGGAAACCGGGCTTTGTTATTTGTGTGTTATTAAGTAAATTTTAGAAATTGAAATAGTATGCTCTGATGAAATAGAACATCGAAAACGAGTAGAAACCAGGATATCTGAAGTCGAGGGGGAACCTTGCCTGACTTGAGATATGTCAAAAGTTTGATTTATGAACTGTGGAATAGAGAACACCTTATTTTAGACTCATGCGTTTATCCAGTGATGAATGCGTCTCGCGGATCAGCGACCCGTTGAGCTCACAGCACTCAGCGGACGTTCGTGTAATGGTTCGCCAACGCGGAACGATAGCTACGCTTTTATCGAGATGTCGCATTCATCAGCCAGTTTCTGAGCTGAGTTACGACATTATGTTACATCTGATTTTGCAGAAGAATCATGATTTCCTCATTAATATGATCCAACAGGTCATACCGTCTCCGGTATTCCGCGCGTTTTTTACTGGCAAGCTCATTAAATGACTTACGCTCTACATAAATTGGCAACTTATACCAATTACCGTATGGACGACCAGCAACTGATTCCCAAAAATCACTGTACAGGGCAACAAAGTATTTACGTTTCTTGTACCGGTATCGCCATTGCCTGAAAACATGGCTCTGTTCACTAACTGCTAAAATATTAGTGATATCACAGCAACGCATCAATGAACAAAGAACCTCAAAAACGATCCGCTTAGGGAATAGTCCATAGCAGGCTTTAGTAGCGTCACGAATAATGTCTGGGCCAATATTTTTTGGTGCCCCCTGCAGACCGCCAATAAATGCACAATGTCCTTTTTTTGACGGGATAACCGAGAAGGACAATCGGGCCACCGGGGTGTTGTTAAAACTCAGAGATAACATCAGTTCTCCTTCACGATCAAAACCGCCTGAAGAACAGTGAATATCAAAATCCTCACCATTTTTTCCGGTGAAATGGACCAATAGCACATCTCTGTCGGGTAATAATAACGCCTGGTGTTTCACTGGTAAACTCTGGACAAAACGGTAGTGACCAATAATGTTTTTCCTTCGATTCCATGCCAGCCCTCCTTTATGTAAATAGGGACGATGAATTTTGGCTGGTAACGTAGGTTGCATCTCCAGAATCTTATCAATTGATTTAAGGGAATGTAATTCTTGATAATACCGAATACTGGAGACAGGGCTTATCATAGATCGTAAAAGATACATGAGTCGAAATTTTTTGTTCTTCCATTTGCTATGCAAAGGGCCACGTGCCAATAGAATTTGGTTAAAGAAACTTAGATATGATGTATTTTTCATAAGTATCATTATTAATTCAGGGTGTTTAAATTTATTTACGTGCAAGGTGTAAATACTGGAATCTCTGACGCTGTTTTGTTAATGCGAAACATTTTGAAAATAAATTCATGTCTGACATGCCAGTTTTGTTGATAATCATTAGGCGCTCTCTCGTTCGCATATCCTGATGAAAACAAATTTTTTTCATTCTACAGAGAAGAACATATATATTTGTTAAACAAAGTATACTTTACAAACATACCGATGTTCATTGAGTAAACTGGTAGGTTGACTTGTCAACCACATAACGAAGTAAATCATGTGATTCAGCGAGCCATGGGTGTTTGGAAAACGCACGACTTTGAACGTCAGGACAAATTTTGAACGATGACAGCTATCACAATTGGCTGTATTCCCGCGCAATACGCCGGTTTTCGTGGATTATTGTCAAATTGAATAACTTAAATTGGGATATACACATTCCTGACTTTCTTTCCAGATATAATGCCCAGTATATTTTTGGTAACCTTTTGTACTGAAAAGGAGTTTGCATTGTATGGTTATGAAACAGGCCCGCAAAACAATACCAAGGGGAACCTGATTCGCTGGCTGACGCACGAATAGGGTACTGCCGTTAAGAATATTTCCGGATACAGAGACTTTACCGATCGGCCGCAACATTCTCTGGTCACTCACGTTCTCAGAGAAATGCACTAGCTCGATGCCTGGTTGCAGTGCGGCAGTGTTCCGGGGGATTCACCGGTGATAAACAGTGCCAATCTGTATAAAGGTATCGGAAAAATTTTTTTGTCCGGCTTTAACCATGAACATGCAGTCAACTGTCCTATGTACCTAAATGACGTGGTAATCTTGAATAAACAAACTCGAGTTGTTTACTCATTCATACCTGAGCGCGTGTTCCAGGGAAACGAATAAGCGTACTGAGTTTTATATTCTGCATGTACATCACCGTAAAGTGCCTGCAGGATGATTACTTTCAGACCGTGGAGGATTACGTCGGTAATGATAGTAAAGACTCTCAAATATACATAGCAACAATCCAAACCATACCGCTGAAAAACAAAATAGCTCGGAGTAATTAATAACTTCTCCAAATATAAGTATGGCAATGAGAAATTGCAAAGATGGTTCTATATACTGAGCAAGACCTGTCACAATAAGAGATGTACGATTTAGCGCTACTGCAAATAACACTAACGGAATTACTGTAACGGGAGCGGTTAATATATAAAGGAACAGAGAGATGTCAGATGATGTAGTTATACTCGAGCCAGTATAGATAAAGATGAAAAGAGCAACAGGTAGAGCCCAGAATGTTTCAAGCGTGATTGAGGTTATTGCATCGTAATGGATAAATTTTCGCGCCAGTCCGTACAATGCAAATGAAAACCCCATGATTAACGCTAGTGAAGGAAAACTGTTTGCTGAAATAATCTGATAGCCAAGACCACATACACCGGATATTACTGCTATAAGTTGAAATAATGATGGTTTTTCTTTAAGAAAAATACAGCCAAGGCAAATGACAATAAGTGGGTTGATAAAATATCCCAGACTGGCGTCGAGTACCTTATGATTTGTTAATGCATAAATAAAAGCTGACCACGAAATTACCATTAGCAAGCCTGCTATCATGCAGGATATGAAGGAGGTTTTATCTTTCAGTAAATCGCGAAAAAACGTTCTCTTACGAAATAATAATCTTATTGGCAGTAATAGAGGTATAGACCAGAAAACTCTGTACATCAAAATTTCAGCGAGGGCTCCGCCAGATAGATATTGATAAAACAATGGGATCAGGCCCCATAATATAAATGCCAGAACAACAACTGCGGGTCCATTTCGCAGAAACTTTACCATTTATGTGTATCCTTGCTTGCCATACCGACATGTTCTTCTGAAGAGCATTGTCAACCCTTCACTCTGGCATGTACCTGCTCTTAAGAGAAACGTGTGCTGTTACAGTACTCAATCTCATTTACAGTCAGGGTGATATAAAAAACAAGGTGAAATTTATCATAATCGTATCTATAAAATGATGATAAAAATCAAGGGGAAGACTTCCGATTTGTATTGCGGGCTGGATCATCTTTCAGACGTCTGACGGGGAGTATTTGCCTTTCCCTGATTTCCTCGTCAATATCAAATAAGCACTCGTCGCAGAATTCTTTATCGAGTGAGAGCCACTATTCAAAGACGCTCCTTTTCTTATTACACCGTGCGCATCTCTTCATCACATCATCCTTTATGCTATTTCCCTGCCGAGCTTCCAGGACAAAAGGTGTTCGCTCCTAAATAAGACAGGAATTAGATTTATAAACAATCAGTTAAATTCGTTTTAGAGATTGTGGCACAGGGACAATCATGCGGGATAATTCATTTTGCAGATCAATTTTTACGTAATCGATCGACGAAATCGATCGATGCTTACACCCCTGTATTACACACCATTCGTGATGCTGCCGGACTCACAACACCTGGCCAGCATTCCTTGCTTAAGCGCATCATTACCGGGTGCAATGCCGCGCTGGAATAAATTAAAGCGATGCTCCACCAGCTTGCTGATATCTCAGCACAACCGGGAGTATTGGCGGGCAAACTGCGCAGGACTAGGCAATGGGTGATGGCTTCCGCTGCTGGTTGCTTGAGAAAGAGTAAACCGCTATGAAGGTCATTACCTGCAATCTGGACCGGAGGATCTGGCGTGATTTGATGAAGAAATCCGGCATGATAAGTCTCATGCATGCCGCTACCAGCGATAAGTAGAGCAGAAACCTTGAGCGGGGCGATATCCCCGCCATGCTGTGCAACATACGAAAAAAAAGCCCGTACTTGCGTACGAGCTCTTCTTAAAATATGGCGGTGAGGCGGGGATTGACTCGCTTCGCTCGCCCTGCGGGCAGCCTGTTCGCTGTGCTCACAGTCTGTCCAACTGGCTGCGCCAGTAGTCGAACCCCGGTCCGGGCTTCTCATACCCGCCATGCTGTGCAACATGCGAAAAAAAAGCCCATACTTGCGTACGAGCTCTTCTTAAAATATGGCGGTGAGGCGGGGATTCGAACCCCGGATACGTTGCCGTATACACACTTTCCAGGCGTGCTCCTTCAGCCACTCGGACACCTCACCATATTGTTGTTCCTGTGCTACCGGAACGGGCGCTAATGTAGGGGAAACACCGCCCCGTCGTCAATCAACTTTTTGAAAAAAATGTGCATTTACACAAACTTCAAGCAACATGGAGCATAAATAAGCGGGAATTGTTTTTTTTGCCAGCATCCTAAAATTTGCTACTCTGATGTTCCCTCGGAAAATGATGATAATAAGTGCGAGAAAGTTCTGCACAACAATGTTCAGGAGACAATGTGGATATAATTTTCTATCACCCAACATTCGATACGACCTGGTGGATTAATGCGTTGGCAAAGGCAATACCTGGTGCAAACGTACGTGAGTGGAAAGCGGGTGATAATGCACATGCTGACTATGCGCTGGTCTGGCATCCGCCGGTTGAAATGCTCGCAGGACGAAAATTAAAAGCCGTATTTGCGCTAGGCGCGGGCGTCGATTCTATTCTCAGTAAACTCAATGCTCATCCGGAAATGTTGGATGCGTCGATCCCGCTTTTCCGTCTGGAAGATACGGGTATGGGCCTGCAAATGCAGGAATATGCGGTTAGTCAGGTGCTGCACTGGTTTCGTCGCTTTGATGATTATCAGGCATTGAAAAATCAGGCGAAATGGCAACCGTTGCCAGAATATACTCGTGAGGATTTTACCGTCGGGATCATGGGGGCAGGTGTATTGGGCGCAAAAGTTGCCGAAAGCCTGCAAGCATGGGGATTCCCACTGCGCTGCTGGAGCCGTTCGCGTAAATCCTGGTCTGGCGTGGAAAGCTTCGCCGGTACTGAGGAACTGGGCGCGTTTTTGAGCCAAACTCGTGTGCTTATCAACCTCCTGCCTAATACGGCAGAAACCATAGGTATTATTAACGCTGATTTACTTAGCCAATTGCTGGATGGCGCCTACGTACTGAACCTGGCGCGTGGCGTTCATCTCAATGAAGACGATCTTCTGGCATCGCTGGACAGCGGCAAGGTGAAAGGTGCCATGCTGGATGTCTATAGCCGTGAACCGCTGCCGGAAACCAGTCCTCTGTGGAAACATCCGCGTGTGGCAATGACGCCGCATATTGCCGCGGTAACGCGCCCGGCGGAGGCGGTGGACTATATCTCCCGCACGATTTTGGATCTTGAGAGCGGGAAATCCGTTACGGGTCAGGTCGATCGCGTTCGGGGATACTAATGCTAACCCGGCGGATGCCGGGTTTCAGCTAATAAATAGCGGCGATACCTGCTATCCTTGACGAAAAATGACTACAGGAGAGAGTTATGTATCCCGTTGACCTGCATATGCATACCGTCGCCAGCACCCACGCCTACAGCACCTTAAGTGATTACATCGCTGAAGCCCGTCGCAAAGGCATCAAGCTGTTTGCTATTACCGATCATGGACCGGACATGGCGGACGCGCCTCACCACTGGCACTTTATCAATATGCGTATTTGGCCACGTGTTGTAGATGGCGTAGGGATCCTGCGCGGCATTGAGGCGAATATTAAGAATATTGAAGGCGAAATTGACTGTTCAGGTCCGATGTTTACCTCTCTGGACCTCATTATTGCGGGCTTCCATGAGCCAGTTTTTGCACCTCACGATAAAGAAACCAATACCCAGGCAATGATAGCCACGATGACCAGCGGTAATGTGCACATCATTAGCCATCCGGGAAATCCCAAGTATCCGGTTGATATTACTGCAATTGCCCAGGCGGCGGCAAAGTACCAGGTTGCACTGGAAATCAATAACTCTTCGTTTTTGCATTCGCGTAAGGGCAGTGAGGATAATTGTCGTGCGGTTGCTGCGGCTGTGCGCGATGCTGGCGGCTGGGTGGCGTTAGGGTCGGATTCACATACTGCTTTCACGCTGGGAGAATTTGGCGAATGCCGTAAAATCCTGGATGATGTTAATTTCCCTGAAGACAGAATTTTAAACGTCACACCTAAACGCCTGTTGGCGTTTCTGGAATCGCGAGGCATGGAGCCGATCGCGGAATTTGCTGAACTGTAATTGTTACTAACTGGAATATATCAATGAACGAGTTTTCTATCCTGTGTCGTGTACTGGGCTCGCTGTTTTATCGCCAACCGCAGGACCCTTTACTGGTTCCCCTGTTTACCTTAATTAGTGAAGGTAAACTGTCCGCCAACTGGCCGTTGGAACAGGACGAACTGCTCACTCGTCTGCAGAAGAGCTGCGATATGCCCCAACTGGCTGCAGATTACAACGCGCTGTTTGTCGGTGAAGAGTGTGCTGTGCCGCCTTATCGTAGCGCCTGGGTAGAAGGGGCGAAAGAATCGGATGTTCGTGCATTTCTTTCTGCCCGCGGCATGCCGCTGGCAGATACGCCGGCAGATCACATTGGTACGCTGTTGCTGGCGGCTTCATGGCTTGAAGACCAGTCTGCGGAAGATGAAAGTGAGGCGCTTGATACCTTGTTTGTAGACTACCTGCTGCCCTGGTGTGGTACGTTCCTTGGCAAAGTTGAGGCGCACGCAAACACGCCGTTCTGGCGTACCATGGCGCCGCTAACACGTGATGCTATTAGTGCAATGTGGGACGAATTGCAGGAAGATACTGACGAATAAATGTGATTTAAATCACTTTAAACTGCAACGCAAATTATATGCTTGCATAAATTGTGTGCACGATCTCATTCCTATGCCGTTTTTCTGCTAAGATACGCGGCATGAACATACTTCTCTCAATTGCAATCACAACGGGCATTCTCTCTGGGATCTGGGGATGGGTGGCCGTTTCTCTTGGCTTACTCAGTTGGGCTGGCTTTCTGGGGTGCACGGCCTATTTCGCCTGCCCGCAAGGTGGGCTAAAAGGACTATGGATCTCGGCGTGTACGCTGCTAAGCGGTGTGGTGTGGGCGTTGGTGATTATTAACGGTAGCGCGCTTGCCCCGCATATGGACATTATTGGTTATGTCATGACGGGAATTGTCGCGTTTCTGATGTGTATCCAGGCAAAGCAATGGTTGCTTTCATTTGTACCGGGCACGTTTATTGGCGCATGTGCAACATTTGCAGGGCAGGGCGACTGGCGACTGGTTGTACCGTCACTGGTACTGGGCCTGGTATTCGGCTATGCGATGAAAAACAGTGGTCTGTGGCTGGCATCTCGCCGTGAAAATCGAATATCGCCGACGCTGACCAGTAAATAAAAAAGCGTGAGGGTTTTCCTCACGCTTTTTATGCAGTAAAGATCCATCAGGATTCTGGCGGTACCGACATATGGCGGTATTTAACCAGAATGTCATTATCAACTTGTTTCTTATCCTGCAAATCCCACAATCCGCGATCGATGCCGTCATTAATTAAGAAGATAACGCCTGTTTCAATCGCTGACATCAGACAAAGCATAACCGGTTCGTTAGAGGTGTAGCCAATTTCACCTTCCAACAGACGCTGGTAGTCAATAAAGCGGAACACTCCAGCCTGTACTTCATAAGACAAAATGGTTTTACTGGTGTTCACTGACGACAGGATCTCACCGGTGCTGACGTTAACTACGCGCAGGTTTACCGCTATCTGGTCGAGCTGGTATTGCGTATCGGCGCCAATACCGAAATAACGCGCACCGACACCACCCGATTTAACGTTGCTTTCATAACCGATAATTGACCCTTCCACCATGACGTTTGCCGCGGTCAGGGACTGTAGCGGGATCCGGTTATTAATCGCAACCGTACCGTTTTCCTGAGCCGCACGAATGATTTTACGTTCGTTCAGCAAGTTCTGTAGCCCCTGACGTTCCAGAGGGACGAACCAACGAGAATCTTTCAATGCGGTGACAAGCATAGCCGTGGCGCTTTGCGGGACGGCGGTAGAGAAGTTACTTGCCGGGTAAGGTTTAAATTGGCCAGTCTCATCCTGAATGTTGTATACCGACACAAAGATCTTACCTGTAGGCATAGGCAGATGCGTCAAATCTTTATAGCTTTGGGCCCGGGGCATTAATGTCGGCTTAGCGGCTTCTTGAGGCGGAGCTGTTAAACATCCGCTGAGTAAAATTACTGCCACCATGATAAGTAAGCGCTGCATGATTTTTTCCTTTCGTGGCTATAATTTAAAAATCGGTCGACTGATTTTGTAAACCCGACACTTCAATAGTCGACGTTCTCCCCGTTTTCCTGTCCGTGACATTCAGTTGCAGTTGCCCATCCCGGTTGGCGATATCAACGATAAAATCGCTGGTTACCATCCTCCCCGGTTTACCGGTATTGATATTGGTGAGCAAGCCACCGAGTATTTGCGACTGTATTGCCTGGGTAAAGTTATCCAGTGCTGATGGGGTTTCAATCCCGTAATCGCCAGCACTCGGATCCTTATACGAGTTTTGCGCCTGAGCGCTGTTCAGTAAAAAAGAGCCGTTATTTGGGTTGCCACCAAAGTTAGGGTTGCGGAACTGGAACGTCATATTTCCGGCCCAACTTAATGGTGAAATCAGCATGAGCAAAACCACTGCATGTTTGACACGCATGAAAGCCTCCGGACAAAATCATGTTTTAGAATTCATCGCGCGCTAAATCGCTCGTACTTAATAGCGTTTGATCTATTTGCCGACGATTTAATGCTTCCTCAGTTTCTGCCAATGCGAAGACCACAATTTTGTCGAAGTCTCTTTTCGTCGGGAATAAAAAAGTCTGGAAGATAACGTCCTGATTGACAGTTATGGTGATCCAACTTCCCCAACGTGCACTGGGCCTTTCATTAATGGTTAAGTTTCCTGTGTACTTACTTTCCCACTTGTCACTAAAGGCACGATAAAAATCATGGCCAATAGAAGAGACAGTGTGGTCAGTCAACAGTCCGGGAACCTCCACCTCTACAGCAGCGTGTAGATTCCCGGCAGCAAGGAACAAATTTGCTGCCACAATCCAGGACAAATAGCTTTTCATGGCTTTATCGCCTGAGGTTGTCATTGGCCCACGAGACCGCCTGCGTACGATTTTTGACAGCTATCTTTTTGAAAAGATTATAAAGATGTGTTTTAACCGTATTTTCACTAATAAATAGTGAACGCGCGATTTCAATATTTGAGGCGCCAATACGCAGTTTATTAAGGATCTCTTTTTCACGGTGCGTAAGTAATGCCGACTCCGTGCTGTTATAGCGGTAGTTCCCGGAATGCGTGATCAGGTAGCTGGCGAGCTTTTGTGAAAAGTAGCATTCGCCACGCAACACACCTTGCAATCCGCTGACGACACGCTGCTCATCTTCTGTTGCGTAGAATACGCCATTGATATGCGGCCAGTTTTCAATATCCCGATAAGGATAATCATCTGGGGTATTCAACAATAACGTCTTTATATTGTTGTTTTTTCTGCTCAAATTATCTTGCCAGTAATGGATCAGTTTTTTGTCTGCCTCCATCATGTCCAGTAGAACAATGCAGCTGGAGGAAATATCATCCAGAGAACGTTGAATATTATGTAGTTTTCCGGTTAACGCCAGCGATTGTTTTAAATGCTGTAATAACGCAGTTGCCTGCAGGGATGGTTTAGTGATCAACAATAATGTATGACCATGAATACTATGGACTTCATTAAACATGATGAAACTCCACTTTTTTAGTCGCACACCTGACAGCTGTCTCTACTAAAATAGAGGCACCAGAAGTACTGACAGATGTTGCACTGCTGTGTAGAAATAAAATATCGACCCAACGGGGTGAAAATATTAAAACAAATGGACTTCAACTGATTTCAATCTAGCTATTACAAATCTTAAAGCAAGTGTTAAACATGTTACAGAATGTAAATTTATATATTAAAATATGATTTTTGGGTTTTTTAGAAGTTTAGATTTGATAGTAAAGTTGTACATTTTGGCGATACTGCATAGATTTAAAAAATCATACAAATTATAATATGGTATTGATTATTAAGAGTTAAATTTATGCTTAGATGGTTTTTGATTTCTAATGAATTCCGATCTTTTTGTCTTACTTTAAGTTGAACAATTTTAGATAGAAAAAAATGACGCTTGTCACGACTTGCAATGCTAACTATCGAAGTACCTCGCTACGAGGCCCAGAAAACGCGGAAAACGCGTTTTTTTTGTTACTGCATAGAAATTCATTCACTGGGTTAAAAAAGAAATGAAATCCAGAGCTGTAACGGTATTGTTCGCTGTTAATTAGTACTTTGGGGTGAATCTGAATATAAAAATACAACTGGCGGGTGAGTTATTTAAAATGTTTCCGCAGACATACTCTTCATCGTAACGTGGCGTTAACAAATGTAAGTCATGTTAACAACAATTTGAGTGGTAATTAATTTAACTTCATGTACGACCAGGTCCAGGGTGACAACATGAAAAACAAGTTGTTATTTATGATGTTTACAATGCTGGGTGTGCCTGGGATTGCAGCCGCGACTACAAGTTATGATTTAGCTAATTCAGAATATAACTTTGCGGTAAATGAATTAAGTAAGTCTTCATTTAATCAGGCAGCCATTATTGGTCAGGTTGGCACTGCGAACAGTGCAAATACCCGCCAGGGGGGCTCGAAGTTATTGTCAGTCATTTCGCAAGAAGGTTCTGGTAATCGAGCGAAAACAGACCAGACGGGATCATATAACTTTGCATATATTGATCAAACGGGTAGTTCCAATGATGCGAGTATTAAACAAGGTTCATACGGTAATACGGCGGTAATTATCCAGAAAGGCTCTGGTAATAAAGCCAATATTACCCAGTACGGTACACAAAAAACAGCAGTTGTGGTGCAGAGACAGTCGCAAATGGCAATTCGCGTGACTCAACGCTAATCCATTAACGACGTTTAAATCAATCCGATGGGGGTTTACCATGAAACTTTTAAAAGTGGCAGCATTCGCAGCAATCGTAGTTTCTGGCAGTGCTCTGGCTGGTGTTGTTCCGCAATGGGGCGGCAATCATCATGGTGGTGGCAGTAATTATGGCCCAGACTCTTCACTGAGTATCTACCAATATGGGTCAAACAACTCTGCAAATGCTCTGCAAAGTGATGCGCGTAAATCAGATGTCACCATCACACAACACGGGCGTGGCAACGGAGCTGTTGTTGGCCAGGGTGCTGATGACAGTACCATTAGCCTGAAACAAACCGGCTTCCAGAACAGTGCCACTATCGATCAGTGGAATGCAAAAAATGCTGATATTAGCGTGACCCAGTTCGGTGGCCGCAACGGTGCGTTGGTTAATCAGACAGCCTCTGACTCCAATGTGCTGATTCAGCAGGTTGGCTTTGGTAACAACGCTACAGCTAACCAACACTAATTCAGTTTTCTGACTGATAATAAACAGGGCGTGAGCCCTGTTTTTTTTTCGGGAGAATATGATGCATACGCTATTACTCATTGCCGCGCTGGCAAATCAAATAACATTCAATACAACTCAGCAAGGTGATATGTACACCATTATTCCTCAGGTGACGTTAACTCAACCGTGCGTATGTGAGGTACAAGTCCTCGCCATACGTAAAGGGTCCGGGGGACAAAGCCAATCGCAGCAGAAAACAAGCCTTTCGGTCCCCGCTAATCGGCCGATTGAATTAACTAAACTGAGCTTTAATATTTCACCTGAGGATTCGGTCAAAATTATCGTTACCGTTTCGGATGGGCAGTCTCTGCATCTGTCTCAGCAATGGCCAGACTCAAACAGTCACCAATGATTTTTTTGCTGTATTTGCATTAAGGGTGTGGCTGGGAATGCACTGCTGTTCTATGAATATAGAGACGTTTGAACGTTTTAATTTGATCGTTAATCACAGCGGCGAAGGATCATTTCGATCCCTCAAGGATGGCTAATCATTGAGGAACCCTTATGTGTACATTATTAAAGCGTTTTTTAAGTATCAGCTTGTGCAGCATTTCTCTTTTTACCCTCCCCGCAATGGCGCAACAAATCTCAACCGGCGGGGTTATTCATTTTCGCGGTGCAATAGTTGAATCACCTTGCGATGTTAACGCTCGGCAGCAGCAAATTGAATTGTCATGTATGCGCGACGGCACCACCCGTAATAGTCTCTACAATCAGCAACAGGTCGCGACTGCCCCTCAAAATGTGCAGCAAATTGCCACAGTCAAAATGCACTATCTCAATGAACAGAAAAACATGGCAATTCTTAACATTGAATATAAATGAATCATTCCGGCGTACATATGCACACGTTTGGTTAAAAAGTGAGATTTCGGGGAAAACCCTGCTGTACACTTAACAAATAGTGTTTGGTCAGGGGGAACTTATGCAATCACGTGTTCATGTGTTACATGGCGATATTACGACGATCGCTGTTGATGTGATTGTCAATGCGGCGAATCCATCGCTATTGGGCGGAGGTGGCGTCGATGGAGCGATTCATCGCGCTGCAGGGCCTGCGTTGCTGGCGGCCTGCAAACAGGTTATCCAGCAACAGGGCGAATGCCCAACCGGTCATGCGGTTATCACCCTGGCGGGAAACTTGCCCGCCAGGGCGGTGATCCACACCGTGGGGCCCGTATGGCAGGGTGGCGATCATCATGAAGCTGAACGCCTCGAAGAGGCTTACTTTAATAGCTTGCAACTGGCCTTAGCCAATGGTTATCAATCCATTGCTTTTCCAGCAATAAGCACCGGTGCTTATGGTTACCCCCGCGCTGCAGCGGCAGAGATCGCGGTGAAAACGGTGTTGAAATTTATCACCCGACGTACGCTTCCCGATCAAATATACTTCGTGTGCTTTGATGAAGAAAACGCTCGGCTATACAAGAGATTACTTACCCAGCAAGGCGATGAACGCACGGACTGATATGACGCGACTTGAGCGTGCCATCACGCCACTTTGTGAAAACCACCCGGGAGAATGCGGCATTCTGACGTTGGATGACAGCCTGGATGCATTTGCTGCTCGCTATCGGTTGACGGAAATGGCGGAACGTACCCTGGATGTTCAGTATTACATCTGGGAAAGCGACATGTCCGGGCTATTACTATTTTCCGTTTTGCTGGCCGCGGCGAAGCGGGGCGTCCGGGTGCGTTTGTTGCTGGATGATAACAACACGCCAGGTCTGGATGACACGCTGCGTTTGCTGGACAATCACCCTAATATAGAAATCCGTCTGTTTAATCCCTTTTCCTTTCGTATCCTGCGTGCACTAGGCTATTTAACCGATTTTGCCCGGTTGAATCGACGTATGCACAATAAAAGTTATACCGCTGACGGCGTCGTAACTCTCGTGGGTGGGCGAAATATCGGCGATGCCTATTTTGGCACAGGCGAACAACCGCTGTTTTCCGATCTGGATGTTATGGCTATCGGGCCGGTGGTCCAGGATGTTGCTGACGACTTTGAGCGTTACTGGCACTGCCGCTCGGTTTCAACATTGCAAAATGTACTTGAGGTGGCTGAGCCAGCTTCAACGCAAAAAATCGAACTTCCAGAATCCTGGTATAACGATGACATCACGCGTCGCTATCTACATAAGCTGGAAACCAGCCAGTTTATGACCCACCTCGATCAGAGGTCGCTACCGCTGATTTGGGCGAGAACGCGCTTGCTGAGTGATGATCCCGCAAAAGGAGAGGGGAAAGCGCCGCGCCACTCACTATTACCGCAGCGTTTGTTTGACGTGATGGGATCTCCCACCGAGCGTATTGATATTATTTCCGCCTACTTTGTACCAACTCGCGCCGGTGTGGCGCAGCTCCTGAGACTGGTGAGAAAAGGCGTTAAGATCGCGATTTTAACTAATTCTCTGGCGGCGAATGATGTCGCAGTCGTTCACGCAGGCTATGCACGCTGGCGAAAAAAGCTCTTGCGCTACGGTGTGGAGTTATACGAGCTCAAACCAACTCGCGATCGCGTTTCAGCAGTACATGACCGGGGATTAACCGGTAATTCAGGCTCCAGCCTGCATGCGAAAACCTTCAGCATTGACGGTTGTAAAGTGTTTATCGGCTCGCTTAATTTTGATCCCCGTTCAACGCTGCTCAATACGGAAATGGGGTTTGTGATTGAGAGTGAAGTACTGGCCGAGTTGATTCATAAACGTTTTATGCAAAGCCAGCGTGAAATGGCCTGGCAACTACGT
The DNA here is from genome assembly GCF_009495675.1 of Citrobacter sp. S39. Taxonomy (NCBI): domain Bacteria; kingdom Pseudomonadati; phylum Pseudomonadota; class Gammaproteobacteria; order Enterobacterales; family Enterobacteriaceae; genus Citrobacter; species Citrobacter sp. S39. The sequence goes on along the minus strand of NZ_CP045555.1, from coordinate 3,927,944 downwards.
CTTGATCGGTGGGGAAGAATCAATTGGGTCGACAGACTTTCTGGCAGTGAACAGGTACTGAAAAAAGAACCCGCCACAGGATTCTGGAAGCGGGTTCTGGTAAAGCTGGCGTCCGTGTTACCCATTGAGTGGTTGCTCTGAACCACACAATGATTGACGGAAAACTAACTGGCCACGGCCTTGTTTTTATCCTGCCTGACGGGTGGTTTACCCGAAAAGAGAAACTTCAGCACCGGGATCCGTAAATGGATTTCGTACAGTATTACCGCAATCCCGACTACAAACAGTAGACCGCAGAGAAAGCCCAGCAAATTCGACTTGATATGCGGTGTGATGTAAGCGCCAAAAAACAGCGTTAACGGATGATGCACCAGATAGATAAACAGAGATGCGTTGACAAAATAGGTCACGCGGGCTGACTGGAAATTCAACAAACGGTGACCAAGTGAAAAGACGACATTCACCATCCACAGGCCCATGACCATGGTAATAACATATTCGGTTTCATACATCCAGGCATCGCCGTTGCCGTAACGTTGATTGAGCAGGTATGCGACAAATGCGCATGCGGCGCCCAGCGTGCAGCCGCGCGATGGCGTGGTAAACAGCGCTTTCAGATTAGGATTGATAAACGCCAGCGCACCGAGCATAAAGAAAGGCACATAAAACAACGTTTGCATAACGATAAAATTAAACATGCCATCGCTGAGAATCGAAGGGTAGAGGATGAAAATCGTCCTTCTGACGGCGGCATAACCGAAACCCAGCACTGCAAAAATCAGCGTTAACTTTGTCATTGACACCGCAGGCGCGCTGCCGACGTCGCTTTGCGTCAATCTGTGTTTCATCTGGGTAAACACCCACATGCTCAGGGTCGTTAACACCACGAGAACCAGTAAAAACCACAGATGGGAAATCAGCTCCCAGGCCAGCGCGTTGTATTTATCGTAGCCGCTGAGGGTATGCCAGCTGTCTGCTTTGCCTTTCACGTATTGCAGCATGATAAATTGCGGCAGCGTAAGCAGCGGAATCGCGGTCAGCATAGGGATCCCCACGCGTTCTACACGCACTTTCCACCAGCGCTTTAACGGATAGCGTAGAAATAGCATGTAGGAAAAATAACCCGAAATGACAAAGAAGACTTGCATGCGAAAAGCATGGATAAAGTCATTGAACAAGGTCAACCACCACGATGGTTCTGCGCTGTTCACGTGCCATGTGTGGGTGGAGTAGATCAATGAAATATGAAACGGGATCCCTAACAACATTAGCCAGGCACGGATGGAGTCAAGAAAATATTCGCGTGGTGGTGATACAGAGCTCATAGACAGTTATGTATTCTCAGACTTTTCGTCTTATCCCTAAGACGAATAATGGTTACATTCGAGGGCAACCCTACACGAAGTCTAACAACCTGTCTCCAGGATAAGCACGCAAAGTGAAAACAGGCAGACGAACCTGCTTAAACCATGAGCCAGCGCGCGAACAATACAGGGATTCAGTTGTCGGAATACCCGATTATCCATTAAAATGGATCAGATCAATATAAGCACACAAAGGGGGAAGTGCTTACTAATTATGAAACATAAACTACAAATGATGAAAATGCGTTGGTTGGGTGCAGCAGTCATGTTAACGCTGTACACATCATCAAGCTGGGCATTCAGCATTGATGATGTTGCAAAACAAGCTCAATCCTTAGCCGATAAAGGCTATGAGGCGCCAAAAAGTAACTTGCCCTCCGTTTTCCGCGACATGAAATATGCGGATTATCAGCAGATCCAGTTTAATCGCGATAAAGCCTACTGGAGCAATCTCAAGACCCCATTTAAGCTCGAGTTCTACCACCAGGGTATGTACTTCGACACGCCGGTCAAAATCAACGAAGTGACCGCTACTGCGGTGAAAAGAATCAAATACAGCCCGGATTACTTTAATTTCGGCGATGTTCAGCATGATAAAGACACGGTAAAAGATCTCGGTTTCGCCGGGTTCAAAGTGCTGTATCCGATCAACAGCAAAGATAAAAACGACGAAATCGTCAGCATGCTCGGTGCCAGCTATTTCCGTGTTCTGGGTGCAGGCCAGGTCTACGGCCTTTCTGCGCGCGGTCTCGCGATTGATACCGCTCTGCCTTCTGGTGAAGAATTTCCCCGCTTTCGTGAGTTTTGGATCGAGCGTCCGAAACCAACTGATAAACGTTTAACCATTTATGCCTTACTGGATTCTCCGCGTGCTACCGGAGCGTATCGCTTTGTCATCATTCCTGGTCGTGACACGGTAGTCGATGTTCAGTCCAAAGTTTATCTGCGCGACAAAGTGGGCAAACTTGGCGTGGCACCGTTAACCAGTATGTTCCTGTATGGACCGAACCAGCCTTCTCCGACGACTAACTATCGTCCAGAACTGCATGACTCTAACGGTTTGTCCATCCACGCTGGCAACGGCGAATGGATTTGGCGTCCGCTGAATAACCCGAAACATCTCGCGGTGAGCAGCTTTGCTATGGAAAATCCGCAAGGTTTCGGTCTGTTGCAGCGTGGCCGTCAGTTCTCGCGTTTTGAAGACATCGACGATCGTTACGATCTGCGCCCGAGCGCCTGGATCACGCCAAAAGGCGATTGGGGCAAAGGTAAGATTGAGTTAGTTGAAATTCCAACTAACGATGAAACGAACGATAACATCGTTGCGTACTGGACCCCGGATCAGCTGCCTGAAGCCGGTAAAGAAATGAACTTTAAATATACCCTGACGTTCACGCGTGATGAAGACAAGCTTCATGCGCCTGATAACGCTTGGGTACAGCAGACACGTCGTTCTACCGGTGATGTTAAACAGTCCAATCTCATTCGTCAGCCTGACGGTACCATCGCGTTTGTGGTGGACTTTTCCGGCACCGATATGAAAAAGCTGCCGCAGGATACGCCGGTTACCGCACAAACCAGTATTGGTGACAACGGTGAAATCGTTGAAAACACCGTGCGCTACAACCCGGTCACTAAAGGTTGGCGTTTGGTATTGCGCGTGAAAGTGAAAGACGTGAAGAAAACCACTGAAATGCGTGCTGCCCTGGTCAATGCCGATCAGACGCTGAGTGAAACCTGGAGCTACCAGTTACCTGCCAATGAATAAGACAACTGAGTATATTGACGCAATGCCGCTTTCGGATATCGAAAAAGCGGCACTGCCGAAAACTGACATCCGCGCCGTTCATCAGGCGCTGGATGCTGAGCATCGTACGTACTCGCGCGAAGATGATTCACCGCAGGGTTCTGTAAAAGCTCGTCTTGAGCAAGCATGGCCGGATTCTCTGGCTAAAGAGCAGTTGGTTAAGGACGATGAGGGGCGCGATCAGCTACAGGCGATGCCAAAAGCAACGCGTACCTCTATGTTCCCCGATCCCTGGCGTACCAACCCGGTTGGGCGTTTTTGGGATCGTCTGCGTGGGCGTGATGTGACACCGCGTTATCTTTCGCGTTTGACGAAAGAAGAACAAGAGAGCGAGCAAAAATGGCGTACCGTAGGCACCATCCGCCGCTATACGCTGTTGATCTTAACGCTGGCGCAAACGGTCGTTGCAACCTGGTATATGAAGACGATCCTTCCTTATCAGGGGTGGGCATTCATTAATCCTGCAGACATGATGGGGCAGGATTTGTGGGTCTCCTTTATGCAACTGCTGCCCTACATGCTCCAGACCGGCATTCTTATTTTGTTTGCCGTACTTTTCTGTTGGGTATCAGCGGGGTTCTGGACCGCGCTGATGGGCTTCCTGCAATTGCTGATTGGACGGGATAAGTACAGTATCTCGGCCTCAACGGTCGGGGATGAACCGTTGAATCCTGAACACCGTACGGCGTTGATTATGCCTATCTGTAACGAGGACGTTGATCGCGTATTCGCGGGACTTCGCGCCACGTGGGAGTCGGTCAAAGCAACGGGCAACGCTGAGCATTTCGATGTTTACATTCTGAGCGACAGCTACAATCCAGATATCTGCGTGGCAGAACAAAAAGCGTGGATGGAGCTGATTGCCGAAGTGCAGGGCGAAGGACAGATTTTCTACCGCCGTCGTCGTCGTCGCGTGAAGCGTAAAAGCGGCAACATTGATGACTTCTGCCGTCGCTGGGGAAATCAGTACAGCTACATGGTTGTGCTGGATGCTGACTCAGTGATGAGCGGTGACTGTCTGAGCGGCCTGGTGCGCCTGATGGAAGCGAATCCGAATGCCGGGATTATCCAGTCTTCACCGAAGGCTTCCGGTATGGATACGCTGTATGCGCGCTGCCAACAGTTTGCGACCCGTGTTTATGGGCCGCTGTTTACCGCCGGGCTTCACTTCTGGCAGTTAGGCGAATCACACTACTGGGGCCACAACGCAATTATCCGCGTGAAGCCGTTTATCGAGCACTGTGCGCTCGCGCCGTTACCGGGCGAAGGTTCGTTTGCGGGCTCGATCCTCTCCCATGACTTTGTTGAAGCGGCGTTGATGCGTCGTGCCGGCTGGGGCGTGTGGATTGCTTACGATCTGCCGGGCTCTTATGAAGAGCTACCGCCGAACCTGCTGGATGAACTCAAGCGCGACCGTCGCTGGTGCCACGGCAACCTGATGAACTTCCGTCTGTTCCTGGTTAAGGGGATGCACCCGGTTCACCGTGCGGTGTTCCTGACTGGTGTGATGTCCTATCTGTCCGCGCCGCTGTGGTTTATGTTCCTCGCGCTCTCTACCGCATTGCAGGTGGTGCATGCGTTGACGGAACCGCAGTACTTCCTGCAACCGCGTCAGCTATTCCCGGTATGGCCGCAATGGCGACCTGAACTGGCGATCGCGCTGTTTGCTTCAACGATGGTGCTGTTGTTCCTGCCGAAGTTGCTGAGTATTTTGCTCATCTGGTGTAAAGGGACGAAAGAGTACGGCGGGTTTATCCGCGTTACGCTGTCGCTGCTGCTGGAGGTTCTGTTCTCCGTGCTGCTGGCACCGGTGCGCATGCTGTTCCATACCGTCTTCGTCGTGAGCGCTTTCCTCGGTTGGGAAGTGGTGTGGAATTCGCCGCAGCGCGATGACGATTCCACCCCGTGGGGTGAAGCATTTATGCGTCACGGTTCTCAGTTACTGTTGGGGCTGGTGTGGGCTGTGGGTATGGCCTGGCTGGATCTGCGTTTCCTGTTCTGGCTGGCACCGATTGTCTTCTCGCTGATCCTGTCGCCGTTTGTTTCAGTGATTTCCAGCCGTTCCACGGTGGGGTTACGTACCAAGCGCTGGAAGCTGTTCCTGATCCCGGAAGAGTATTCCCCGCCGCAGGTGCTGGTGGATACCGATACTTATCTGGTGATGAACCGTAAACGTACGCTGGACGATGGCTTTATGCATGCGGTGTTTAACCCGTCGTTTAACGCACTGGCCACGGCCATGGCGACTGCACGCCACCGCGCCAGCAACGTGCTGGAGATTGCACGCGATCGTCATGTGGAACAGGCGCTGAACGAAACGCCGGAGAAACTGAATCGCGATCGCCGCCTTGTATTGTTGAGCGATCCGGTGACCATGGCACGTTTACATTATCGCGTCTGGAATTCACCTGATAAGTATTCTTCGTGGGTGAACTACTATCAGGGATTGACTCTGAACCCGTTGGCGCTCAGGAAAAAATAAGCGTTCTGTAACGTGAAAATACCGGCCTGGTGCCGGTATTTTTTTATATTGACTAGAATGAGTCGTGAGGTAGCAGGTGCGAATATTGGCTGTAGGAATAATGATCTTCTTCCTGAGCGGATGCGGCAGCATTATTAGTCGTACCATCCCTGGGCAAGGACACGGAAATCAATACTATCCTGGCGTGCAATGGGATGTTCGGGACTCCGCATGGCGCTACGTCACTATCCTCGATCTGCCTTTTTCGCTGGTGTTTGATACGTTGCTGCTACCGCTCGACATACATCATGGACCTTACGAGTAATTATCGCTCATCCCATTCATCGGCTGCGGTCTGCCCCTCTTCGGTATCAAGGGGAGGTTCCAGCTGGAATTCACCTTCATCCCATTCGTGAAGCGTATTTTCTTCCTGCCACTCCTGGCGAATTTCAATTTCATCATAGTCGCCATCAAAAACGCTCTGAGCCGCTTCTCCGCTCAGTATTGGTAGACATTCACCATCTACATCATCCTCGTCAGCAAAGAATTCCGCCTGCCACATAATGTCGCCATCCTGTAGCACGTATTTTTGGATGCTTAGCTGTTGAACGCTGGCGTCGTCTGACTCAAGGTCAGGGTTATCAGCCAGAAACACTTCACGAGCTGCATCAATAGCCTCTTCCAACGTGGCATAAAAATTCATGTCATTCTTTGCCATTTTTCTTCTCCTAAGGCGAACAATAAAGGGGGATGATTCAATCTATAGACGGCGATCCGCAGAGCGTCAAACCCGTTAGCTGCGTGGCTAACTCAATCAGATGATTACTGCCTGCAATGCCAACGAGAGCAGGTGAAAGTAACCTCGGTAGTTTATGAAAAAATTTACATTGGCAGATACTGAAGCCGACGTAATATCAGGAAAAAAATTCAAGAAAAAAGAGTAATGTATGTGGTTTGCAATGCAGTAATGAAAATCAAATGAATAAAAGTTGGCGTTATATTAGAAAATCTTCAGTTTTAAACACCAATTTTTGTGTGTTTTAGAGGGGGAGTGCGAACGCTTATGAATTAATATTGCATAACTCAATCAAAATAAAGGAGAAAATTAATGCCCAATACGGAAGTGTTGCAGAGGTAATCAATGAAAGTGGCTAAACTTAGTGGTGTCTCTGGAAGTGACAAAGTGTCTTTTGCGTATAGGGGTTGTGAATGGTGCGAGTGATACTAAAATAGTATACATAATAAAAGATTATTAATGACAAAGGTTATAAATCTATAAGAAACCATTAAATAAGAAATGAATTAATGTTATTGAAATTGTGCGGGTATAATAGTTTGCAAAATCTTATGCTTTATTATATAAAATGCAAAATTAAGAATTACCTTAAGGTTGTTATGGATAACTATAATTCAAATAATGGAAGGTTAATGGCTTTCTATATAATCTGTTTGGCTAGCTATATTCTTGGCGGTTTGTGTCTTACACAATTTAAATTAACGATGCAAAGTGTCCCGCAAACAGTATATCTGATTATAATTGTAGGGTTGTTCTTTTTATATGGAATAATTTTCCTGTTTATGTTATTTCAGTATCTTTGTAGAAAAGATCTCACCTGCCTCATGATATTAGGCATGGCGTTTCTTGGCAATAACATATTTTTCGTCGAGACTATCTACATCGTTCAGGACTTGATTAATGATCATGCATCAATCGAAAAAAGAACTAACGATATAGCTATATTTTATTACTTTCGGCAGATTAGTTTCATCGCTCTGCTATTTGTTTCATTGAAATCTTATAAAATATCCTCGACAGTTATTGAAACCAAAGAAAGAGAACCTTGCTATATCGTTCTGTCTTTTTTAATCATGCTTGTTATCGCGGTGATGGCGCACACTCTGGCCAGTTACAACCCTAATTTTACACTCGAGATAACAAGCCTGAAGCCTGATAATGTCACGGTGCACTGGCATATTGGGTACATTTATTCGCTTATTATATCCTGGGGGCTGGTCCTGTTGTATTTAATCATTAAAACCAGAACGCACAACATCTTGTGGAAAAGTATAGGGCTACTGTGTTGCTCAGCAATATTGACCAATGTACTACTTCTGAGCCTGGATGAATATAGCATGTATATTTGGTATGTTAGCCGGGGAATTGAGGTGATAAGTGCCCTGTGTATAATCTCAATACTGATGTACAACACCTTCATCATCTTAAAAAAAGAAACGGATTCAGCTATTAAAGATGCAATGACTAAAATATATAATCGTAAACTATTCTATAAGTCATTAAAAGCATCATTAGCAAAAGGTGCAGTGTGTGTAATGGTTCTGGATATTGATAAATTCAAACGGATTAACGATACCTACGGTCATCAGGAAGGTGACAGAGTAATAATCAGCATTGTCGATATTATCAATAAATCAATCAGAGATACGGATATTTTTGCCAGAGTCGGTGGCGAAGAATTTGCGATCCTTCTTAAGTGTAACGATAAAGATGAGGCAATTGTTGTTGCAGAACGAATTAGGCGAAATGTGGAAAATGGTACGACAATACCAAATTCATATGATTTAAAAGAAAAAATGACGATAAGTATCGGTGTATATTGCAGTAAAATTGATGATGAATCAGCGGATAAAGTTGTTTCATATGCTGATGCCGCTTTGTATGAAGCCAAAAATTCTGGCAGAAATAAAGTGTGTTACTATTATCATTAAGACTGAAATATATGTCATGTGAGATAAATTTTTATTCTGAAGCTGCGAATATAAATATATAAATCATCCCACGACCTCTGTACTCCGACGACGGCGCAGGCTATTCCACGAGTACAGGGCGTTGAACAGGACGACTCCTGCGGTCACACAGAATACAGCACGAAAACCGTAGTTGGCGGATATCGCTGCCCCCATTAGAGGTCCTGTTACGTTACCAATGTCGCGAAATGACTGGTTATAACTGAAAATACGTCCAGCTATTTGATTAGTCGAGTTATAGACCAGCAGCGTTTGTACCGCCGGGAGCAGAGCGCCGTCGGCCGCCCCCAATAAAAAGCGCAGAATACCAAGCTGCCAGGGCGTCTGGACAAATGACATTGGAATTAGCAGTAACACGGAAACGATCAGCGCGACGATCAGGATCTTCTCCGGGCCAATCCGATCGCCTAATTTGCCAAGTTTTGGGGCACTGATTAATGCTGCAACGCCGGGGACAGAGGCTATCATCCCACTGATAAACGCAATATTGCTGACGTTGCCAGCCAACTCTCGAACGTACAGTGTCAGTATTGGCGCGATAGAACCGGTGGCTACCTGAATGATCAAAGTGGTGACAAACAGGCTCAGCACCAGTTTGGGGTTCTTTAAAGAGGCCACGACTTCACGAATGTGCAGCATTTCCTTCTTGCTCACCGGCTGGAAACGCTCGCGGATAAAAAATAGCGTCAGGATGAAGCAGACCAACAGCACGCTGGCGGTGATGAAAAATACGGGGCGCAGTCCGTACTGATCCGCGAGGAGGCCGCCCGCTAGCGGCCCGAGCAGTGCGCCACTAACGCCACCGGTGGAAAGCGTTCCCAGTGCCCAGCCGCTTTTATTGCGTGGAACCTGGGTGGCGATCAGTGCATTCGCATTGGGGATGAATCCACCAAGCAGCCCCAACAAGGCGCGCAGAATCAAGAACTGCCAGATATTTTGCGCCAGTCCCATCAGCAGCATAACAACAGCCATACCCAACGCAGATCGTAGCAGCATGATTTTTCGCCCCTTGCGATCGGCAAGGCCGCCCCAGAAAGGAGAGGCGATAGCGGAAAAAAGAAAGGTGATGCTGAAGACCAGGCCTGACCACATATTCAGTGCGCTATGTCCCGTGACGCCGAGACTTTCGACATAAAGCGGCAAAAAGGGCATGACCAGGCTAAATGCTGCGCCGGTTAAAAAACAGCCTAACCAGGCAACAGTGAGGTTGCGTTTCCAGTTTATGGGAGCATCTGAGGGTGACATAGCGTTCCGCAGTGTGGCGCGCTGTTTGCGCTATCGATTGAATATAAGTAAGCAGGCTAATTATGCGCCTGGTAGATAATTGCTGCAATGCGGATAGCAGTTAAACCTAAAGCAGGCAGGGAAGGTGTTGCAGCCCACAGGGCTGCAACAGTGTTTTAGTACAGGGAAGGAGAACCTTCAGGGCGCGTCTTGAAGCGACGATGCAGCCACATATACTGCTCTGGCGCCATCATGATGCATTGCTCAACAATTTTGTTCATCCACGCGGCAGTGGTCTCTGCGTCGTCCAAAGGCGGTGAACACTCCGGAGGCAGCATAATCAATTGATACCCTTTACCGTCAGGTTTGCGGCGAGGAACAAACGGTACCAGGCAGGCATTGGACATGCGCGAAAGCATCCAGGTCCCAGAGGTTGTTGCGGCTTGTTCAACGGCAAAAAGTGGTACAAACACACTGGCACGAGGGCCGTAATCGTGATCCGGCGCGTACCAGACCACTTCGCCCTTTTTCAACGCTTTAATCATCCCTTTCAGGTCTTTACGATCGAGCATTGATTTATTCGAGCGCATACGGCCCCAGGTTTGTAGCCAGTCGAGAAGCGGGTTGTCGTTAGGGCGATACACACCAATACCCGGTTCCTGCAAACCAAACTGACGTGCACCAAGTTCCAGAGTCAGAAAGTGCAGACCCACTAACAAGATCCCGCGTTTTTGCGCCTGAACGTCACGGATATGTTCCATCCCGATCACTTCAGTCCAGCGTGAAATACGCTTATCGGACCAAAACCAGGCCATTCCGGTTTCCATTACGCCCATGCCCACGGATTCGAAGTTCTTGACGACCATCTGCTGGCGTTCCTGCTCACTCATCTGCGGGAAGCACAGTTCCAGATTTCGGGAAACAATTTTTGCCCGACGTTTCATCAAACGTAGCGCCAGTCGACCTAATGCACAGCCCAACTTAAAGAGGATGGGGTAGGGTAACTGCACGATTAACCAAAGGATGCCAATACCTAGCCAGGTTAACCAATAACGTGGATGCAGTAATGCAGCCGAAAACTTGGGTAAATTCGTCATGTCTATCCTGTCTTCAAACGACCAATTCCCTGTATTGTCGCATTTTTTCGCGCGTATCAAAAATTTGTGACGGGAGAACGGTGATTAATTCTGCAATTGTTGTTGCAATTTTATAGTGAAGTATGAAATGTAGCGTAAAATGTGTGGATGTAAATTGGCGATGTTTGCTTTATTATGCCGCCGATTTTCATTTATTCCCTATTTGCAGGATACGTACACCATGCCAGTGTTACACAACCGCATTTCGAACGACGCCCTCAAAGCCAAAATGCTGGCCGAGACCGAGCCGCGTACGACGATCTCATTCTATAAATATTTCACCATTGCCAATCCTCAGCACACGCGTGATGCACTGTACCAGATGTTCACCGCATTGAACGTCTTCGGGCGAGTATATCTTGCCCATGAAGGAATTAATGCGCAAATCAGCGTACCGCAAAGCAACGTCGAGGCATTTCGCCAGCAACTCTATGCTTTTGATCCTTCATTGAACGATTTACGTCTGAATATTGCGCTGGATGATGACGGTAAATCGTTCTGGGTACTGCGTATGAAAGTCCGTGAACGTATCGTGGCGGATGGTATTGACGATCCAGACTTTGACGCCAGCAACGTGGGGGATTATCTCAAGGCAGCAGAGGTGAATGCCATGCTTGACGATCCTGAAGCGGTATTCATTGATATGCGCAACCATTATGAATATGAGGTGGGTCACTTCGAGAATGCGCTGGAGATCCCGGCAGACACGTTTCGCGATCAGTTGCCGAAAGCGGTTGAAATGATGCAGGCGCATAAAGATAAAAAAATCGTGATGTACTGCACGGGTGGGATCCGCTGTGAGAAAGCTAGCGCCTGGATGAAACACAATGGATTTAGCAAAGTCTGGCACATTGAGGGCGGTATTATTGAGTATGCCCGCAAGGCGCGTGAGCAGGGACTTCCGGTGCGTTTTGTCGGTAAAAACTTTGTCTTTGATGAGCGCATGGGCGAAAGGATCTCTGAAGATGTTATCGCACATTGTCATCAGTGCGGCACGGCATGCGATAGCCATACTAATTGCAAAAATGATGGCTGCCATCTGTTGTTTATTCAGTGCCCGGCTTGTGCGCAGAAATATAAAGGCTGCTGTAGCGAGCTGTGTAGCGAAGAGAGTGAGTTGCCGGAAGAGGAACAACGGCGTCGTCGCGCGGGGCGTGAAAATGGCAATAAAATCTTTAATAAATCACGTGGTCAACTGAATACCAAACTGGGTATTCCAGACCCTGCACAATAGTCGCTATGCCGGATGGTGGCTTGAGCCCCATCCGGCCATTCATGCGTTACTTCTGTTGCACACCTTCCACTGAGATGATCAAATCGACTTCCTGCGACGCCGGACCGAGATCGGTGGTGATGTTGAAATCCTTCAGCTTAATCTTACCTTGCGCTTCAAAACCAGCGCGCGTACCGCCCCAAGGATCGCCGCCCTGACCGATGAGCTTCGCGTCCAGCGTAACCGGTTTGGTAACGCCGTTCAGGGTCAAATTACCGGTGATATCCAGGTCATTACCTTCTTTCTTCACGCTGGTGGAGCTGAAGGTCGCCTGCGGGAATTTTGCTACGTTAAGGAAATCTGCGCTGCGCAGATGTTTGTCACGTTCGGCGTGATTAGTGCCAACACTGTTGGTGTTGATGGTTACGTTAACCTTATCGGCTGCGGGATTTTTCTCATCAAAGGTAAACGTACCGTCGAAATCTTTAAATGTGCCGTACAGCCAGCTGTAACCCAGATGCTGAATACGGAAATTAACAAAGGCATGCTGTCCTTCCTTGTCAATTTTGTAATCTGCCGCCACGGCCGACCCGGTGGTGAATAACAGAGAGGCGAGTGTAAGTCCCAGCAGGTTTTTTTTCATTTTAAGCTCCATAGTCAGATGACGATTTTCCCAACATGCGATTGAGGGTATCGTCGTTATCGATAAAGTGATGTTTCAGGGCCATCAGTCCGTGCAGTAGGGATAAAATCACCACGGTCCACGCAAGCCACAGGTGCAAGCTACCGGCGAGGTCGGCCTGAGCACCTGCGTTGGCAACGGTGGCTGGAATGTCGAACCAACCAAAGACGCTTATCGCTTTGCCATCTGCGGTGGAAATCAGATATCCGCTGACGACAATCGAAAAGAGCAGCAAATAAAGTGCGAGGTGACCCATTGCCGCTGCGATGCGGGTTAAACGGGAGTAGCTTGCCAACGCAGCAGGCGGAGGGGAGAACAACCGCCAGACAACGCGGATAACCAGTCCCATCATGAGTAGGATGCCGATGCTTTTATGCAGTTCAGGGGCCTGGTGATACCAGCCGTCATAGTAGCTAAGCGTGACCATCCATAAGCCCAACGCGAACATGCCATATACAGCAATTGCAACCAGCCAATGTAATATGGCTGACACTACGCCATAGCGCTGTGGACTATTTTTGAATTGCATAAGCACACCGATTTATATTTCAGAAGTGAATGAAAATGGCGTGTAAAAGACATTAATGCAACTAATAAATAACAATGGTGATGATATTTATTTTTTGTTCAGTAAAGTTGACTGATTATTGAATTAATCATCAAGGGATTAGTGTGAGAGTAGGTGATAGTGCTTGGTTTATGGGTGGTTATGATTTTTATTATTGTTCAGTTTATTGCAATGAAAATTAAGCTAATTTCAATTTTTGTCAATTATTGTCAGCGCGCAGGAATCAGAAAAACATAATATATATTACATCCATAATGGCCAGCAGCGACCATAAAATAATGTAGAGCATGAGATGCTCGCGAATATTATTAACCAGATAGTGAAAGATACGGCGCATTGACGTTATTCCTGTCATTAAAAATGGCCTCACCATCGAGGCCATTCATTTATTATCACTTAAAACGGCTTAGCCTGAAGGGGGTCAGGTCAAAGTCAGACGGTTTGTCCTGAGCGAAGTTTGCCGCAATCTCTCCCAGAACAGAGGCAAACTTAAAGCCATGTCCGCTCAGCCCGGTAATGATTAGCGTGTTGTCGTGCGCTGGCAGAGTATCGATAATAAAGTCTTCATCCGGTGAATTATCGTAAGTGCAGGACGCGCCGTGCAGGCAGCAGCCAACGCCCGGCAGAATTGTGCGCAGGAATGGGAAGGCTTCAGAACCATCGCTGGCTACAGCGGCAAATGGCTTACGCTCATCAGCAGAGTGAATGACTTGTCCGCCGTTGTGCTTACCAATTTTCAGCTCGTCGTTTTCTGCCGGGAAACCGTAGTATTGATCACCATTTGGCAGCTCGCCGGTAAAGGCTGGGAAGTTATTCTTAACGCTGTAGCGCCCATCGGCCTGATACCAGGCGAACACTTTGCGCACCGGTTGTATCGGTAGTTCAGGGACTAAAGCCTGCACCCAGGTACCGGCGCTGATCACTGCTTTTTTCGCGTGGTAGTCACCGTCAGCCGTTTCTACCGTGATGCCATCATCACCGTGATGAATTGCGCTGACCGGGCATTTAAACAGTTGCGCACAGCCGGCTTCTTCCGCCAGACGGATCCAGGTTTTAATTGCTAACTCACTGCGTAAAAAACCGGACTCTGCTTCAAACAGACCGATATAGTTGTCAGGTACACGAATCTCCGGCCAGCGCGCCATGATGGTTGCCGCATCCAGTTGTTCAACGTTGAGTTGCCACTGTTTGGCGCTTTGCGCTGCAGTAGCTAAGAAGGTGGACTCTGCCGGACCGAGGTTGATAACACCGGAGCGAACAAAAATCGGTTCTTCATTATGGGTGGATAGTTCATCCCACAATGTTTGCGCACGTAGCACTAGCGGAACGTATTTTTCACCTTCGCCATAAGCATGACGAATTAATCGAGTGTCACCGTGGTGGCTGCCCTGCTGATGCGGAGGCATATGTGCATCGATCATCAGAACCTTCAGACCGGCACGTGTGGCATAGTATCCAGCTGCGGCGCCTACTGAACCGCTGCCAATAATGATTAAGTCGTATTTCATCCGCTTCTCTCTGCAATCGCGATAGTAGCAGGTTAAATAACTGACCCGGAATATTCAACCTGGAAATAAGAAAGGCACCGTTAAGGTGCCTTTTGATGGTTGGATGTATCAGGTTTAATGTCGCTGATACTCATTTACCTGGTAATCGCCAGATTCAATTTTGGCGATTCCTGCTTCTAATATCGAAATAAATTGCCTGGCAACATCAGTGGTTAACCAGAGCGTTTGACCAACTTCAGTCCCATCCGGGTCAGGGCGATTCGGGGTCTGGTAGTGCAAACGCAGCATCAGCGCATCGTAGCTATCAACAGTGCTGATGTCCCACCCTACAAGCGGATGAGTCTGAATGACTTCATTATTCTTTTCCATCATGCCCCCTAATTCGTGTTACTAGACAACGGTTTTCGAGGTTCAATGCGTTTTTTTCTGAAGCAACTTCAGTATATCAATAAATAAGGGTATTCATTGAAAATTTAAAGAGGGAAGGGCATAAATTTTTTGTTTTCAGCGTTATCTGACTAAGAAACCAACATGTTATTCATTTTTTTTTAGTATGTTGCACAATTATTTTGTTGTTTTGGTTAAAAGATAATCGGTGGGTTAATATTAAATTAAATACTCGTCAGAAGAAATGCGCGATTGATTACAGGATAGTGTGTATAAAAAAGCCGGGGCGACCCGGCAAACAAACATCACTGCATATCATTATTTATTCGTTGATGAACCAGTCATCCGCGCTTTCCCAGGTTTCCTGTAGGATCTCGCTGATGCGTTCTTTGTCCTCTTTAGTCGCGCCAATAACCGACAAATTGTTTGCGCCGGCATAACGGACGGTAACGTTACCTTCGTTATCCGGAAAATGGTGCTGAATACGGCGGGAGAGTTCACCTGCCAGTGCGTCAATTGCACCGGCAGGTAAAGGTGAAGTTTTGGCAATAGTGACTTCAATACGCATAGTAGCCCCCTGTGGAATATACTGTTTATTTATACAGTTATTCGCATCAATTGGCTACACTTTTTTTAGCTTTTTACTGACCAGCGTACCGTTTCGCCACCCAGGAAAGGCACCAGCGTATCGTCTTCCAGTGCAATGCTCTCAGGAACCAGGTGCTCCATGCGTTCCAGCTCAATAAAGGTCTCATTTACCGGCAAGCCATAGAACTGTGGGCCGTTGAGTGAGCAGAAGGCTTCGAAATGGTCCAGCGCATTCATCTCTTCAAACACGGTGGCATAGCTGCCCAGCGCGGTCGGTGCATTAAAACAGCCCGCACAGCCACAGCTTGACTCTTTGCGATGACGCGCGTGCGGCGCTGAGTCGGTACCGAGGAATGCGCGCTTAAACCCGCTGGCAACCAGTTCACGCAGCGCCTGTTGGTGGACGTTACGTTTGAGGATCGGCAGGCAATACAGGTGAGGGCGAATCCCGCCAACCAGCATGTGGTTGCGGTTAAACATCAGGTGCTGTGGCGTAATGGTCGCAGCCAAAAGTTCGTTACCGTCGCGAACGTATTCGGCAGCATCTTTGGTGGTGATATGCTCGAACACCACTTTCAGCGAGGTCAAACGCTGACGCAGCGGTTCCATCACCGTTTCAATAAAGCGCGCTTCGCGATCGAAAATATCGATATCTGCATGCGTGACTTCGCCGTGCACCAGCAGTGGCATACCCAATTTTTCCATCCGCTCCAGCACCGGCATAATGGCGTCAATAGAGGTTACGCCATGCGTCGAGTTGGTGGTGGCATTGGCTGGATAGAGTTTTGCCGCGGTGAATACGCCTTCGTTGAATCCACGTTCCAGCTCGTTGGGATCCAGCGTATCCGTTAAGTAGCAGGTCATTAATGGCGTGAAGTCGTGTCCGGCAGGTACCGCGTCAAGAATGCGCTGGCGATAAGCGATAGCCGCGTCAACCGTGGTGACGGGCGGTACCAGGTTCGGCATGACAATGGCGCGGCCATAAACTTCACTGGTATAGGGCACGACAGTTTTTAACATGTCGCCATCGCGAAAGTGAAGATGCCAGTCGTCTGGGCGGCGGATCTTTAAAACCTGGGATGGTGCAGTCATCAATATGCTCCGGCTGAGGATAGTCTTTTTTGCCGGAAACAAAGGATAAGCGGAAACGTTTTCGTTTGCACGAAAAAAAAGGGCGCATCAGCGCCCTCAGTTTTATTAGTCGGTGAACGGGATGATGATTTCACCCGGTTTCACCTCAATACCTTTCGCCAGTTTTTTCGCCAGCGCTTCACCCTGGCTGCTGTCATCCTTCAGAATGTACGCTGGTTGCTGGTTGAAATAGTTACGCAGCGATTGATTTAAATACGGCATCAGCGTTTGCAGCACCGACTGCATTTTTTCTGGCGTGACGGTGGCGTCGACGACTTCCATCTCTTGCAGATAAATCGCACCTTTTTCTTTATTGAAAACCGGTAAGGCTTTCAGCTTCAGCTTCATGGTCGCTTTCTGACTGCCAAACAGGGAGTTCATGTCTAGGTTGGCATCGCCGGTCAGGGTTACTTTGTTTGGCTCTTCACGACCAATCTGGCTGGCGAGATTATTCAGTACGATATGTGCTTCAGCAACGCCGGGCAAACCGATGTCTTTTGAAAAGTTATTATGCTTTGCCAAGGCTTGATTAATTTCTTGCTCGCTAACCGTGTATTGCGTGAGTTGATTACAACCAACCAACAGGCCGCTGACAATCAGTGCAGCGGCAAAAAAAAACTTTTTCATGGGGTTCCTCAACATGATGCATGTGGCGTAATCGTGACACAAAGCATCACCGAGTACCAGCGCCCTGGACGCCAGCAGAAAAAACTGAAAAGCGCCCGGACGCAGGTTCGGCTATCAGGCGTCTGGCTCCAGCATACCTCGCGTTGGGCGTTTGAGACTGAATTGCCAGCCCAGCGCCAGGAAGGTGATGAAGCCAATAATACCGAGCATCATCCAGGGCAGCTCAGGCTGTGCCAGGGCCTTGCCCATGTCAAACAGCCAGCCGCCGCCGACATAGCCAATTGCGCCGCCGATGGCGAGCCCCAGTCGGCTGAAGCCCATATAGCTTCCTCTGGCCCGCGCATTCGCCAGCGAGGCGCTCAGGGTTTCACGCGCCGGTTCGGCGATGATCGAGCCAATATAGAACGTGCAGATCAGGGTGAACAACTGCTGCAAATTCCCGACGAGGCCAATGGGCATCATGCTCAGAGACATCACCAGCAGACCCGCCATCAGACGATGTTCAAGGCGAAAGCGTTTTTCACTCCAGCGTGCAATCGGGTACAGCAGCGTTAAAGAGAGACATGCCTCGATGGCATACATCCATTTCACGGCGGCCGGTGAGCCAGCGATGTCGTTCACCATGATGGGCAGCATCAGCATCACCTGTACCGCCAGCATGTAATAGCCCGCCAGCGTCAGCACATAGGTGACAAAGCGCTTGTCATGCATCACGTGGCTCATCCCTTCGCGCACCGGAATTTTCACCGTCGACAGTTTCCATGCCGGGAGCAGCCAGGCGTTAAACGCCGCGCACAGAACGAACAAAATTGCGCCGGTGGCACATACCAGACGGAAATCGTATTGCAATAACCAACTGCCGAGTAACGCGCCGACCACGGCCCCGGCGCTATCCTGCATCATCAGAATAGAGAAAAAACGCCCGCGCTTTTCCGGGCGGATCAGCTTGACTACCAGCGCCGAACGGGGAGGGTCGAACAGCGTGCCACCCAGCCCGGAAAGAAAGCAGGAAAACCACAGCAGCCACGGTTCATGCGCAATGCCCATGGTGGCGAACCCGGCTGCGCGCATCAGCATGCCGGTGACGATCATCGGTTTGGCGCCGAAACGGTCAGCAATAGCACCGCCGAAAATACCCAACCCCTGCTGGATAAATTGACGTAATCCAAGCGCGATACCGACCATCACGGCGGCCCAGCCCATTTGGTCGACGAAACGAATTGAGATCAGCGGGAAAACGACGAAGAAACCCAGCACGACCAGCATATTATCGATGAGAAGGAAGTATTTACCCAGGTTCCTTGCCTGCGAGACTTGCGACATTTCCCCTCCAGGGAAAAACTCGTCACTCTGGATAGAGTTTAAAAGATAAGCACCTCCTATTCTGCGGTGTCGTCATCGCTTTTCCCACCCTTCGCGGGACAATATTTTTTTATCAAAAGTCCGTCTTGATAGAGAGTTTTCATCAAAATGTGTGAATAATTCAAAAAATGGCATTTTGCTCTTTTCACAGGGTGTATTCGCACAGGTATAGTAATGCGAATAGCGTATTGAAGACGTTACGGGAAGGAGTAGGTATAGAATGTTTGGCTATCGCAGTAACGTGCCAAAAGTGCGCTTAACCACGGACCGCCTGGTCGTGCGTTTAGTGCATGAGCGTGATGCCTGGCGTCTGGCAGATTATTACGCAGAAAATCGTCATTTCTTAAAACCCTGGGAACCTATTCGCGATGAAAGCCACTGCTATCCGTCCGGCTGGCAGGCGCGTCTCGGCATGATCTCTGAGTTTCATAAACAGGGCACTGCCTATTATTTTGCGCTGCTCGATCCGGACGAAAAAGAGATTATCGGCGTTGCGAACTTCTCAAACGTGGTGCGGGGATCCTTCCATGCCTGTTATCTCGGCTACTCCATTGCGCAGAAATGGCAGGGGCAGGGGCTAATGTATGAAGCCTTAACTTCGGCCATCCGTTATATGCAGCGCACTCAGCGTATTCACCGCATTATGGCTAACTACATGCCACATAATAAGCGCAGCGGTGACCTGTTGGCGCGACTGGGTTTTGAAAAAGAAGGGTATGCCAAAGACTACCTGCTGATTGACGGGCAGTGGCGCGATCACGTGCTGACGGCGTTGACCACATCAGAATGGACCCCCGGCCGCTAAGTTTCAGATGCAGCCATGAGTAATGGAGAAGACGATGAAATACGAATTAACCGCCACCGAAGCACGAGTGATTGGCTGTTTATTAGAAAAACAAGTGACAACGCCGGAACAGTACCCACTCTCCGTTAATGGAGTCGTAACAGCCTGCAATCAAAAAACGAATCGTGAACCGGTGATGAACCTGTCGGAATCGGACGTGCAGGAGCAGTTGGATAACCTGGTTAAGCGACATTTTCTGCGCACGGTGAGCGGCTTTGGCAATCGCGTCACGAAATATGAGCAGCGTTTCTGCAACTCTGAATTTGGCAATCTGAAGCTTAGTGCCGCAGAGGTGGCCGTAATCACTACACTGCTGCTGAGGGGCGCTCAGACGCCTGGTGAATTGCGTAGTCGCGCATCCCGTATGTACGAATTCAGCGATATGGCCGAAGTGGAATCGACACTGGAAAATCTGGCAACCCGGGAAGATGGGCCTTATGTGATCCGCCTGGCGCGCGAGCCGGGCAAACGTGAAAGTCGCTATATGCACCTGTTTTGCGGTGAGGTTGATGAAGCCGTTGCCGCAGCAGATCAACTCCCTGCAGCCTCCGGTGATCTGCAGGCACGCGTGGAAGTGCTGGAAACGGAAGTCGCAGAACTTAAGCAGCGACTTGATTCATTGCTGGCGCATTTGGGAGACTAACGTGAATAAATTACGTATCGGCGTAGTCGGTCTTGGCGGTATTGCACAAAAGGCCTGGCTACCCGTGCTGGGCACCTCCGCGGACTGGACGCTGCAAGGCGCCTTTTCACCTTCGCGCGATAAAGCACTGCGTATCTGTGATACCTGGCGGATACCCTACGTGGATTCACTGGTGAATCTGGCGCAAACCTGCGACGCGGTTTTCGTCCATTCCAGCACCGCGACTCACTATGCGGTCGTCAGTGAATTGCTGAATGCCGGCGTTCACGTGTGTGTGGATAAGCCGCTGGCGGAAAACCTGCGTGAGGCTGAGCAACTGGTGGAGCTGGCCGCGCGGAAAAAACTCACGCTGATGGTCGGGTTTAACCGCCGGTTTGCACCGCTGTACCAGGATCTCAAAACCCAGTTGAGCACCGCAGCGTCTGTACGTATGGATAAGCACCGTACGGATAGCGTTGGGCCGCACGATCTGCGTTTCACTTTGCTGGACGACTATCTGCACGTAGTCGATACCGCATTGTGGCTGGCGGGAGGGCAGGCGCAGTTAAATAACGGCACGCTGCTGACCAATGAATCTGGTGCGATGCTTTACGCCGAGCACCATTTTTCTACCGGTCAAATGCAGATAACGACCAGTATGCATCGCCGTGCCGGTAGCCAGCGTGAGAGCGTGCAGGCGGTGACGGACGGTGGCCTGATTGACGTAACTGATATGCGGGAATGGCGGGAAGAGCGTGGGCAAGGTGTTGTTCATAAGCCGATAGCGGGCTGGCAAACGACCTTAGAACAGCGTGGTTTTGCCGGATGTGCGCGTCATTTCATTGAGTGCGTGCAAAATCAGACGGTTCCCCAGACGGCAGGCGAGCAGGCGCTACTGGCCCAGCGTGTTGTTGAAAAGCTGTGGCGGGAGGCGATGGCTGAATAACCCCCTGTAACATCTGGCGGTAGTAATTCATTGTAATCCAGGTACTATATGCCCACTCAAAATAACACCTCTTTTCAACCATAGGCTGATTTGTCGGCCTGATAAGGCGCTACGGTGTCGCCATCAGGCGCAGCAAAAGTGTCGGATGGCGGCGAGAATGCCTTATCCGACCTACGGGCAGGTTTGTCGGGGTTTTGCCTCAGAGTCTGGAATACAACATAGATGAATTTATTAAAGTCGCTGGCAGCCGTCAGCTCGATGACGATGTTTTCACGAGTGCTGGGTTTTGCGCGTGATGCGATTGTCGCCAGAATCTTTGGTGCAGGGATGGCGACAGATGCCTTTTTTGTGGCATTCAAACTTCCTAACCTGCTACGCCGAATTTTTGCCGAAGGCGCATTTTCGCAGGCGTTTGTGCCGATTCTTGCTGAGTACAAAAGCAAGCAGGGGGAAGATGCTACCCGCGTGTTTGTTGCCTACGTTTCCGGACTGTTGACGCTGGCGCTGGCTGTGGTGACGGTAGCCGGGATGTTGGCTGCGCCATGGGTGATTTTAGTTACCGCGCCGGGGTTTGCCGACACAGCGGATAAATTTGCGCTGACCACTCAACTGCTGCGGATCACTTTTCCCTATATTCTACTGATTTCACTGGCCTCACTGGTTGGTGCGATCCTTAACACCTGGAACCGCTTTTCTATTCCTGCGTTTGCCCCGACTTTTCTGAATATCAGCATGATCGGTTTCGCGCTGTTTGCGGCCCCTTATTTTCATCCGCCAGTGCTGGCGCTGGCGTGGGCCGTTACCGTGGGTGGCGTGCTACAGCTGATTTATCAGCTTCCGCATCTGAAGAAAATTGGCATGCTGGTACTGCCGCGTGTGAACTTCCGCGATGCGGGGGCGATGCGCGTCGTCAAGCAGATGGGCCCGGCGATCCTTGGGGTATCAGTCAGCCAGATTTCACTGATCATCAATACGATTTTCGCCTCGTTTCTGGCCTCTGGCTCAGTTTCGTGGATGTACTATGCCGACCGTCTGATGGAGTTTCCGTCCGGTGTGCTTGGCGTAGCGCTGGGGACTATCCTGCTGCCATCGCTGTCAAAAAGCTTTTCCAGCGGTAATCATGATGAGTATTGTCGCCTGATGGACTGGGGCCTGCGCTTGTGTTTCCTGTTGGCATTACCGAGTGCCGTAGCGTTGGGTATTCTGGCCAAACCGCTGACGGTGTCTCTGTTCCAGTACGGTAAATTTACTGCCTTTGATGCTGCGATGACCCAGCGTGCGCTGGTGGCGTATTCGGTAGGTTTGATTGGCTTGATCGTGGTGAAAGTGTTGGCTCCGGGCTTTTACTCGCGCCAGGATATAAAAACGCCAGTGAAGATTGCCATTGTGACGCTGATTATGACCCAGGTGATGAACCTGGCCTTTATCGGGCCGTTAAAGCATGCCGGGCTGTCGCTGTCGATTGGTCTGGCGGCGTGTCTGAACGCTTCACTGCTGTACTGGCAGTTGCGTAAGCAGAAAATCTTCACCCCGCAACCGGGCTGGACCTGGTTCCTGGCGCGACTAGTGATTTCCGTGTTGGTGATGTCGGCGGTGCTGGTTGGGATGCTCTACATCATGCCAGATTGGTCACAGGGAACGATGTTGTGGCGCCTACTGCGTCTGATGGCGGTCGTGGTGGCAGGTATTGCTGCTTACTTCGCAGCACTCGCTGTACTGGGCTTTAAAGTAAAAGAGTTTGTGCGCCGGACGGCATAAAGAATCAATGCCGGATGGCGGCATAACGCCGTATCCGGCCTACAAAAAGTGTAGGCCTGATAAGCAAAACGTTATCAGGCTTGCATCAGATAGAGAATTTTTTCCCGCCGCGGTGCGCAGCTGAAGTTTGACCGTTTGCGCCATACAACGCCGGTTCCTGGTGCGGTTTCAGCACTTGTATTGCTTGTTGATTACGCTCGATCTGCCCTTCCAGCAGCCAACCATTGTGCTGGTTGAGGTCGCGTAAGTGCTGCGTTTTCTTGGTGATAGTCTGCCAGCGTTCAGCAATCTCATCATTGGCGCTGCGCGTGGCGTCATGCTCCAGGCGGCGCTGTTGCTCAAGATAATCAAGGGTTGCCAGCAGCGAGCTTTTTTCTTCTGTAATACGCTGTAGCTGGCTGCCATTGATATGCCCTGCGGAAAGCTGCTGCTGTTCAGCATCCATTACCGTTTTCAGGTCATTGAGGACAGTCGTCATCTGGTCAAGTATTTCTGACAAACGAGTCATACTTTATTTACTCTGTAGGTAGCTCTGCGCCTCGCGAATCAGCGAGTCGGCAATTTTTCCGGTATCCATTTTCAATTCACCGTTACGGATTGCGGTTTTCAGTGCTTCCACGCGTTCCATATTGATGTCATTGGTGCCGGGCTGCATCAGTTTGGCCTGGGCGTCGCTCAGCATGACGCTGGTGCTGGTGGTCGCGGTGGTTTTTTCCTTCTGCGCTTTTTGTACCGGCGCATCGCTGGTTTCACGCGGCTGAACGGTGCTTACTGGCTTCAATGGTGAGGTACGATCAATGCTCATTTTATTTTTCCTCATCGAGGGGTTACGCTATAGCGGCCCGCTGTAATCATTGGTTGTTTATCTATCGGCACACGCTAAAAAATCTTTAACCTATTATAGGTTAATAAGAATATTCCCATCAGAATCGACGACGCCGCTCACCACCTGGCCTGAAATCATCCGCACTCGCGCATTCTGTGCGACAGCGGCGTTGTTCAGCGCTTTACCTTCGGCATTAACCCGAAAGCCATCTCCGTTGGCAATAACCAGCACGCGCTGACCGGCCTTGATCCGCCATGCCTGGCGCAACATCGAAAGCTGTATCGGTTGGCCCGGGACCAGATCGCGCAGGCTCACAGCATCCTGCACCTGACTCATATCCAGCACCGCGCGCGGCGGTAGTTGGTCCAGCCGACCACGTTTCAGCGTTACGCTGGCTGGGGTCAGGGTGCTACCTCGTGCTACAGGCGCGGCGGCTACTACGTAGTTTCCCGTCGCCTGCACGTTCACCTGCAGATAACGTTTTTCGTTGGCGCAGCGAGCCAGCACATTCACATTACCCCACAGTTTCGCGCTACCTGACACGCTTAATGCCGGTTGCTCACAGCTCGGCAATAAGTTTGGTGACGTTCGGATAGTGACCACCACCTCATCGCTAAATCCGGCCAGGCGCTGGGAAAACCATGCCGTTAGCTGCGAATTCAGGTCTTGCGCCAGCGTCATAGGGCTGAACAGCAGTGCTGCCACGACTATTCCACGTTTAAACGTTTGCATCAAAACCTCGCGCTTTTTCAGGTAGTGGCAGGATTTTACCTGTGTGACGCAGTCATCAACGCAACAAATAGCGACGCATTTTGCGTTTATTCCGGCGATAACGCGCGCGTAATGGGATTTAAGCTGTCGGCTGAATTTTGTCATTTGCGGAGGAGATATGCTCGATAAGCTCGACGCCGCCTTACGTTTTCAACAGGAAGCGCTGAATTTGCGCGCCCAACGCCAGGAAATATTGGCGGCCAACATTGCCAATGCCGACACGCCGGGGTACCAGGCGCGCGACCTGGATTTCGCCAGTGAATTAAAAAAAGTCATGGTGCGAGGACGGGAAGAAACCGGCGGCGTTTCGTTGACGCTGACCTCTGCACAACACATTCCGGCCCAGACCGTTTCTGCGCCGTCTACGGAGCTGCTCTACCGTATTCCTGACCAGCCATCTCTTGATGGCAACACGGTGGATATGGACCGGGAGCGCACGCAATTTGCAGACAACAGCCTCAAGTATCAAATGGGGCTGACCGCGCTGGGTGGACAAATCAAAGGCATGATGAACGTGCTGCAAGGAGGGAACTAATTCGTGGCGCTGTTAAATATTTTTGATATCGCAGGTTCTGCGCTGACGGCTCAGTCTAAACGCCTGAACGTCGCGGCCAGTAACATGGCGAATGCGGATAGCGTCAGCGGACCCGACGGTCAGCCGTATCGCGCGAAACAGGTTGTTTTTCAGGTAGATGCTGCGCCAGGTGCAGCAACCGGTGGCGTAAAAGTTGCTGACGTCATTGAAAGTCAGGCACCGGATAAGCTGGTTTATGAACCCGGTAATCCGCTGGCCGATGCGAATGGCTACGTAAAAATGCCGAATGTGGACGTCGTTGGCGAGATGGTCAACACCATGTCAGCCTCGCGTAGCTACCAGGCAAACGTCGAAGTGCTCAACACCGTGAAAAGCTTGATGCTCAAAACGCTTACGTTAGGCCAGTAAAGGAGGCGCATATGTCTATTGCTGTAACCATGAATGACCCGAGCAATGCAGGCGTTAAAGCTGCCACCGGGAATAGCTCCCTGACGGGCAGCAATGCCGCTGACCTGCAAAGCAGTTTTCTGACGCTGCTGGTCGCACAACTGAAAAACCAGGACCCAACTAATCCGCTGCAAAACAACGAACTGACTACCCAGTTGGCGCAAATCAGTACCGTGAGCGGGATTGAGAAACTGAACACCACGTTAGGGTCGATCTCCGGGCAGATCGACAACAGTCAGTCGCTGCAGGCCAGTACGCTGATTGGCCACGGGGTCATGATCCCGGGTACCACCATCCTGACCGGTAAAGGGGCGGAAGAGGGTGCCAAAACCACGACAACACCATTTGGCGTTGAGCTGCAGCAACCGGCAGATAAGGTTACCGCAACCATTACCGATAAAGACGGCAAAGTGGTACGCACCATTGACATTGGCGGATTGAAAGCGGGCGTTCATACCTTTACCTGGGACGGCACCATGACCGATGGCACGGATGCACCAAGCGGTTCTTACAACGTGTCAATTGCTGCCAGCAATGGCGGAACGCAACTGGTGGCACAGCCGCTTCAGTTTGCGCTGGTGCAGGGCGTTATTCGCAGTAACGGCGGTAATACGCTGGATCTGGGCACCTATGGAACCACCACCCTCGACGAAGTACGGCAGATAATTTAAGCCTTCACACTTATCAGGAGTAAGTCATGGCCTTTTCTCAAGCGGTCAGCGGTCTGAACGCTGCAGCGACCAACCTCGATGTCATTGGTAACAACATCGCCAACTCCGCCACCTACGGTTTTAAATCCGGTACGGCATCTTTTGCCGATATGTTTGCCGGTTCGAAAGTCGGTTTGGGCGTTAAAGTTGCGGGTATTACTCAGGACTTTACCGACGGTACTACCACCAACACCGGACGTGGTCTGGATGTTGCTATCAGCCAGAACGGTTTTTTCCGTATGGTAGACAGCAACGGTTCCGTTTTCTACAGCCGTAACGGTCAGTTCAAGCTCGATGAAAATCGCAATATCGTTAACATGCAGGGGCTGCAGTTGACGGGCTATCCGGCTACCGGTACCCCACCGACAGTTCAGCAGGGTGCAAACCCGGCACCGATCACTATCCCGAATACGCTGATGGCGGCTAAATCAACCACCACTGCGTCAATGCAGGTCAACCTGAACTCCACTGACAAGGTCCCTACCAAAACCCCGTTTAACCCAAGCGATGCCGATTCCTACAACAAAAAAGGCAGTGTTACCGTTTTCGATAGCCAGGGTAACGCTCATGACATGAACATTTTTTATGTCAAAAATGCGCAGAGCAACACTTGGGAAGTTTTCACTCAAGATGCTTCTACTGGGGATGCTGAGAAATCGGCAGGGTTTATGCGTTTTGATAATAATGGTTTGTTTTTAGGTATTAGTGCCACGGCAGCCGAGTTACCACCGACGGCTCCAGCCGTCTGGCCAAAGGATATCAAAATTACAACCGGTCCGATCAATGGCGCAGTTCCGGCGAACTTCTCCCTGAGCTTCCTGAACTCCATGCAGCAGAACACCGGTGCCAACAACATCGTTGCCACGAATCAGAACGGCTACAAGCCGGGCGATCTGGTGAGCTACCAGATTAACAATGACGGTACGGTGGTCGGTAACTACTCCAACGAACAGCAACAGGTTCTGGGGCAGATCGTGCTGGCAAACTTTGCCAATAACGAAGGTCTGGCGTCTCAGGGCGATAACGTCTGGGCGGCGACTCAGGCTTCCGGCGTGGCGCTGCTGGGTACCGCAGGCGAAGGTAACTTTGGCAAACTGACCAACGGTGCGCTGGAAGCGTCAAACGTGGATTTGAGTAAAGAACTGGTGAATATGATTGTCGCCCAGCGTAACTATCAGTCGAACGCGCAGACTATCAAAACCCAGGATCAGATCCTCAACACGCTGGTCAACCTGCGCTAAGCGCCTGACGGGATGGCTTAATGGATCACGCAATTTATACCGCCATGGGCGCGGCCAGTCAGACGCTGAATCAACAGGCGGTGACGGCCAGCAACCTGGCAAACGCCTCCACGCCAGGGTTTCGTGCGCAGCTCAATGCACTGCGCGCGGTTCCTGTAGAAGGATTGTCTTTACCGACACGTACGCTGGTCGTGGCCTCCACGCCGGGGGCCGATATGACGCCGGGTCAGATGGACTATACCTCCCGCCCGCTGGATGTGGCGCTGCAACAGGATGGCTGGTTGGCTGTGCAGACCGCAGATGGTAGCGAAGGATATACCCGTAACGGCGCTATTCAGGTAAGCCCAACGGGTGAACTGACTATTCAGGGACACCCGGTAATTGGCGAAGCCGGACCGATAGCCGTACCAGAAGGTTCAGAAGTCACCATTGCGGCGGACGGGACAATTTCTGCACTTAACCCTGGCGATCCGGCTAATACGGTCGCGCCAGTGGGGCGGTTGAAGCTGGTGAAGGCAACAGGGATCGAAGTGCAACGTGGCGATGACGGTATGTTCCGTCTGACCCAGGCCGCGCAGGCTACCCGTGGTGCGACGTTACAGGCCGACCCCAGCATCCGTGTGATGTCGGGCGTGCTGGAAGGCAGTAACGTTAAACCGGTTGCTGCGATGAGCGACATGATCGCCAACGCCCGCCGCTTTGAAATGCAGATGAAAATTATCAGTAGCGTGGATGATAACGCGGGCCGCGCCAACCAACTGCTGTCGATGAGTTAATACAGGACATTTTATGATCAGTTCATTATGGATCGCCAAAACCGGCCTGGATGCGCAGCAAACCAACATGGATGTGATTGCCAACAACCTGGCAAACGTCAGCACCAACGGATTTAAGCGCCAGCGCGCCGTGTTCGAAGATCTGTTGTACCAGACGATTCGTCAGCCTGGCGCACAGTCTTCTGAACAAACCACGCTGCCGTCTGGTTTGCAGATTGGTACTGGTGTACGTCCGGTTGCAACCGAGCGTTTACACAGCCAGGGTAACCTGTCGCAGACCAACAACAGTAAAGATGTGGCGATTAAAGGCCAGGGCTTTTTCCAGGTCATGTTGCCCGATGGTACGTCCGCTTATACCCGCGACGGTTCTTTCCAGGTGGATCAGAACGGTCAGTTGGTGACTGCGGGTGGTTTTCAGGTTCAGCCTGCCATCACTATTCCGGCTAACTCGCTCAGTATCACCATTGGACGCGACGGTATTGTCAGTGTGACCCAACAGGGACAGGCGGCGCCTGTTCAGGTTGGGCAGCTTAACCTGACAACCTTTATGAACGATACCGGTCTGGAAAGCATTGGTGAGAATCTGTACACCGAAACGCAGTCATCCGGTGCGCCGAACGAGAGCACGCCGGGGCTGAACGGCGCGGGTCTGCTGTATCAGGGCTATGTTGAAACCTCTAACGTCAACGTGGCGGAAGAGCTGGTAAACATGATCCAGGTTCAGCGCGCTTACGAAATCAACAGTAAAGCGGTATCGACCACCGATCAGATGCTGCAAAAACTGACGCAACTCTAAAGTGGAGTCCGGTGGGGTGAAAACCTCACCGGCACACTGATTTTGAAGATGACCGCAATGCGAAAACACGCGCTTCACCCATACCCTATTTTAGCCCTGCTGGTGGTTTCACTAACAGGATGTGCCTGGATCCCGGCCACGCCCCTCGTGCAGGGCGCGACGACTGCCCAGCCCGTTCCAGGTCCAACGCCGGTGGCGAATGGCTCAATCTTCCAGTCGGCACAACCGATTAACTATGGTTATCAGCCACTCTTTGAAGACCGTCGTCCACGCAATATTGGCGATACGCTGACCATCGTATTGCAGGAAAACGTCAGCGCGAGCAAAAGCTCTTCGGCGAATGCCAGTCGCGACGGCAAGACAAACTTTGGCTTTGATACCGTACCGCGCTATCTGCAAGGTCTGTTCGGTAACGAACGTGCCGACGTAGAAGCCTCAGGCGGTAACTCCTTTAACGGTAAAGGCGGCGCGAACGCCAGAAATACCTTCAGCGGTACGCTGACCGTAACGGTCGATCAGGTACTGGTGAATGGCAACTTACATGTCGTGGGTGAAAAACAGATCGCCATAAATCAGGGCACTGAATTCATTCGCTTCTCCGGGGTCGTTAACCCGCGCACCATCAGTGGCAGCAACTCCGTACCGTCAACCCAGGTTGCGGACGCGCGTATTGAGTACGTCGGCAACGGCTACATCAATGAAGCGCAAAATATGGGCTGGTTGCAGCGTTTCTTCCTTAATTTGTCGCCGATGTAAGCGAGGTACCCCGTGTTTAAATTTTTTGTTGGAATGGCACTGGTGCTGGTAACCGCCTTCGCGCATGCCGACCGTATTCGTGACCTGACCAGCGTGCAGGGCGTGCGGGAAAACTCGCTGATTGGTTATGGGTTGGTGGTGGGTCTGGATGGTACAGGTGACCAGACCACCCAGACGCCGTTTACCACGCAAACGCTCAACAACATGCTGTCGCAGTTGGGGATCACCGTGCCCACCGGCACCAATATGCAGTTGAAAAACGTGGCAGCGGTAATGGTCACCGCGCAGTTCCCGGCCTTTGGTCGTCAGGGGCAAACTATTGACGTTGTGGTCTCTTCCATGGGTAATGCTAAAAGTCTGCGCGGCGGAACGCTGCTGATGACCCCGCTGAAAGGGGTCGATAGCCAGGTATATGCGTTGGCGCAAGGGAATATTCTGGTTGGCGGTGCGGGCGCGGCTGCGGGTGGCAGCAGCGTGCAGGTAAACCAGCTCAATGGCGGACGCATTACCAACGGCGCGACCATCGAACGTGAATTACCCAGCCAGTTCGGCGGCGGTAACACCATTAATCTGCAACTGAATAATGAAGATTTCACGATGGCGCAGCAGATTACCGACACCATTAACCGCTCGCGTGGCTTTGGCAGCGCAACGGCGTTGGATGCCCGCACTATTCAGGTGCGCGTGCCAAGCGGCAACAGCTCGCAGGTGCGTTTCCTTGCTGATATCCAGAATATGGAGGTGAACGTCACGCCGCAGGATGCGAAAGTGATTATCAACTCACGCACCGGATCTGTCGTCATGAACCGCGAAGTAACGCTGGATAGCTGTGCCGTGGCACAAGGCAACTTGTCGATCACGGTGAACCGCCAGGCGAACGTCAGCCAGCCGGACACACCGTTTGGCGGTGGACAAACCGTAGTGACGCCACAAACCCAGATTGACCTGCGCCAAAGCGGTGGTTCGCTGCAAAGCGTACGTTCCAGCGCCAACCTGAACAATGTTGTGCGTGCGCTGAATGCACTGGGGGCAACGCCGATGGATCTGATGTCCATTCTGCAATCGATGCAGAGCGCGGGTTGCTTACGCGCCAAACTGGAAATCATCTAATGATTGGTGACAGCAAACTGCTGACCAGTGCCGCCTGGGATGCGCAATCTCTGAACGAACTGAAAGCGAAAGCGGGTCAGGACCCGGCGGCGAATATCCGCCCGGTCGCCCGTCAGGTTGAAGGGATGTTCGTGCAAATGATGTTGAAAAGCATGCGTGAAGCGCTGCCGAAAGATGGCATGTTTAGCAGCGATTCAACGCGCTTGTATACCAGCATGTATGACCAACAAATTGCACAGCAGATGACCGCAGGCAAAGGTCTGGGGCTGGCTGAAATGATGGTCAAGCAGATGACTGAAGGGCAAGCGCAACCTGCGGGTGACGCGCCGCAGGTGCCGATGAAGTTTTCACTGGAAACGGTGACCAGCTATCAAAATCAGGCACTGACGCAACTGGTCCGCAAAGCCATCCCCCGGGCGACAGAAAGCAATGATGAGCCGCTGTCAGGTGACAGCAAAGACTTCCTCGCCCAGCTGTCACTGCCGGCTAAGCTGGCCAGTCAGCAGAGCGGGGTCCCGCATCATCTGATTTTGGCGCAGGCGGCGCTGGAGTCCGGATGGGGGCAGCGACAAATTCGTCGCGAGAATGGCGAACCGAGTTTCAACATTTTTGGTGTGAAGGCTTCGGGAAGCTGGAAAGGTCCAACCACTGAAATCACGACCACTGAATATGAGAACGGTGAGGCGAAAAAGGTGAAAGCCAGATTCCGCGTCTATAGCTCTTACCTTGAGGCGTTGTCGGATTATGTCGGTCTGATATCCCGTAACCCGCGCTATGCGGCGGTGACCGCTGCTGCGACCGCCGAACAGGGGGCGCAGGCATTGCAAAATGCGGGTTACGCCACAGACCCTAACTATGCACGTAAATTAACCAGCATGATCCAGCAGTTGAAATCGATGAGCGAAAAGGTGAGTAAAACCTACAGCACGAATCTCGATAATCTCTTTTAAATAGCTCAAGTCTACCGACCTGCTGCCGATAATAACGAGTATTGAAGGATTACAAGGAACCTCCATGTCCAGCTTGATTAATAACGCGATGAGTGGACTCAGCGCAGCGCAGGCCGCGTTGAATACTGCCAGTAATAACATCTCCAGCTATAACGTTGCCGGATATACCCGACAAACAACAATTATGGCGCAAGCGAACAGCACGCTGGGTGCGGGGGGCTGGGTAGGCAATGGCGTCTATGTTTCTGGTGTACAACGTGAATATGACTCCTTTATCACTAACCAGTTGCGAGCAGCGCAGAACCAGAGCAGCGGTCTGACGACGCGTTATGAGCAAATGTCAAAGATAGACAATTTGCTCTCCAGCAAAACCAGTTCTATTTCGACCTCAATGCAGGACTTTTTTACCAGCCTGCAAACGCTGGTCAGCAACGCCGAAGATCCGGCGGCACGCCAGGCGCTGATCGGTAAAGCTGATGGATTGGTAAATCAGTTTAAAACGACCGATCAGTATCTGCGCGATCAGGATAAGCAGGTTAATACCGCGATTAAAGCCAGCGTCGATCAGATCAACAACTATTCGAAGCAAATTGCCAGCCTCAACGACCAGATTTCTCGTATGACAGGCGTCGGCGCAGGTGCATCTCCTAACGACCTGCTTGACCAACGCGACCAGCTGGTCAGTGAACTGAATCAGATTGTCGGTGTTGAAGTCAGCGTTCAGGATGGTGGCACCTACAACCTGACAATGGCCAACGGCTATTCGCTGGTGCAGGGCAGCAATGCACGTCAACTGGCGGCAGTGCCTTCCAGCGATGATCCTAATCGTACAACGGTGGCCTACGTTGATGGCGTTGCCGGAGCTGTTGAAATTCCTGAGAAACTGTTGAATACCGGTTCACTGGGCGGACTGCTCACCTTCCGTTCTCAGGAGCTGGATCAGACGCGTAATACCCTAGGCCAACTGGCGCTTGCATTTGCCAGTGCATTTAACGCCCAGCATAAAGAAGGTTTTGATGCCAACGGCGATAAGGGTGAGAATTTCTTCGATATCGGCAGCCCGTCTGTACTGAGTAATGCTAAAAATACTGGCAAAGCGGAATTAACTGCAGAAGTTGGTGACAGTTCGAAAGTACAGGCTACCGACTATAAGATTGTGTTCAGTGGCGGTAAGTGGCAGGTGACGCGTCTGGCAGATAACACAACGTTTGAAGCTAAACCTGGTACAGACGGAAAACTGGATATTGATGGTCTGAAAGTAACGGTTAAGGCTAATCCAACCGGAGCTAATGATAACGACAGCTTTATTCTGAAACCGGTAGAAAACGTTATCGTCGATATGAAAGTCAAGGTGACCGACGAGTCGAAAATCGCCATGGCGTCAGAGAAAAACACTGATCCTGCTGCGGATACAGGTGCAAGCGATAACCGTAACGGTCAGAAACTGCTGGATCTGCAAACCAAAGAAACTGTTGGTAAAAAAACCTTTAATGACGCTTACGCCACACTGGTGAGCGACGTGGGCAACAAAACGGCGACGCTGAAGACTAGCAGTACCACGCAAAATAATGTGGTCAAGCAGCTTTATAACCAACAGCAGTCTATTTCCGGCGTTAACCTCGACGAAGAGTACGGTAATTTACAGCGTTTTCAGCAGTATTACCTGGCTAACGCTCAAGTGCTGCAGACCGCGAATGCGTTGTTTGATGCACTGATTAATATCCGCTAAGGGAGAGGGACACAATGCGTATCAGCACCCAGATGATGTACCAGCAGAATATGCGTGGCATCACTAACTCTCAGGCTGAATGGATGAAGTTCGGCGAGCAAATGTCAACGGGTAAACGCGTGATCAACCCATCAGACGATCCGATTGCCGCCTCGCAGGCCGTGGTACTTTCTCAGGCTCAGGCGCAGAACAGCCAATATACGCTGGCACGCTCGTTCGCGACGCAAAAGGTGTCGCTGGAAGAGAACGTTCTGAGCCAGGTGACGACGGCAATTCAGGCTGCGCAGGAAAAAATTGTTTATGCCGGGAATGGAACGTTAAGCGATGACGACCGTGCATCGCTGGCCACCGACCTGCAGGGGATCCGCGATCAACTGATGAACCTGGCAAACAGTACCGACGGTAATGGTCGCTATATTTTCGGTGGATATAAAACAGAATCCGCACCGTTTGCGCAGGCTGATGGTTCCTACAGTGGTGGTGCCACAAATGTGACCCAGCAGGTTGATGCTTCCCGTACCATGGTCATTGGCCATACGGGCGATAAAATCTTCGCCAACCTGACCAGCAACGCCGTACCGGAACCAGGTGGCGGTACTCAGGAAAAGAACCTGTTCAAAATGCTGGATAGCGCGATTAAAGAGCTAAAAATTCCTATTGCAGGTAATGATGTGGCAAAGGACAAAGCCGCAGCAGCTATCGATAAAACCAATCGAGGTCTGAAAAACTCACTGAATAACGTGCTTTCCGTTCGTGCAGAATTAGGTACGCAACTTAGTGAATTAAGCTCGCTGGATTCACTGGGCGCCGATCGTGCATTAGGGCAAACCCAACAGATGAGTAACCTGGTGGATGTCGACTGGAATGCGGCTATTTCGTCCTACGTCATGCAGCAGGCCGCACTTCAGGCTTCTTATAAAGCGTTTACCGATATGCAGGGAATGTCGTTGTTCCAGCTTAATCGGTAATAACTCTTTTTGAACATATCTTGAAACTGGGTATGTTTGACTGCCCGCTCCTTTAACACCCCGGAGCGGGCATTTTTTTAGGCAACCGACGCCTTACTAAGCGACAGGTTCCCCGTCAGTCTTATGACCAACGCGATCGCACTGCTGAAGGTTGCCAGCGTCACCACACCTTCCCAGTTGGCAAGCGCATAGACCTGACTCCCGAGAACGGAACCCAGCGCCATACCGATAAACACCATCGTAAACAGCAGAGCGTTCAATCGTCCTCGTGCCTGAGGCTCCAGGCTATAGACCAGGTTTTGGTGGGCAACCAGGCTGGATTGCAATCCGAGATCAAAACCTACCGCCGAAAGGGCGATAAGCAGCCACTGCCCCTGAACGGGCAGGGCGGGTAACAAAAACATCAGTGCGAAAGATACCGTTACCAGCAAAGCACCCAATTGCGTCACTTTTGCTGCACCCACTTTATCGGCAAGATGGCCCGCCATCGGTGCAGCAAGCGCTCCGGCTGCTCCCGCGATACCAAAAGCACCCGCTATAGCGCTACCCAAGTGGTAATGCTCAGATAACATTACCGCCAGCGTAGACCAGAAGGCGCTAAAAGCAATGGACAGAAAGCCTTGTGCCAGTGCTGCGCGGCGTAAGGTGGAATATCGTTGCCAAAGTTGCACCATCGAGAGCATTAATGATGGATAGCTCAACGCGGAATGGACCGTAAAACGAGGCAGTGCTTTCCACATAATCGCGGTAATTACGGCAATACTGACGGCAGCAAGTTGGTACATCTCACGCCAGCCAAACGCCTCACCGACCAGTCCACTGACGGTACGTGAGAGTAAAATTCCCAGCAGAAGGCCCGTCATCACGGTGCCCACCGTTTTTCCCTGTTTGCCTTCGGGTGCCAGTATTGCCGCCGCAGGCACAATATCTTGTGCCATGGTTGCCGCCATGCCCATCAACAGGCTCACTATTAACAGTGAATGCAACTGCCCGGTAAAGCTGCATGCCAGAAGCAGCACAGCAAGAGAGATACTTTTCAACAGGATTAATGTCCTGCGGTCATAACGATCGCCCAATGGCAATAAAAACAAAATACCCAGCGCGTATCCCGCTTGGGTCAGCGTCGGGACCAACCCCATGCCGGTAATACTTAAGTTCAGATCCTGACCCATTAAAGGCAGAAGGGGTTGAGCATAGTAGATAGCAGCGACACTGAATCCGGCACCTACTGCCAGAACGAAAGTGACCCAACGGGAAAGTGCGATATATGTGTTCACAAATGATTCCTCAATCACAGGATGTGCGGCTATTTTTATCCTTCAGCGAGTGGCGTGGTAGCGAGCGCAGTGGTAAAACAGTTATACGTCAGACGTATGATGAAACTGAAAATGATAAAAAATGAGCGTATAGACAGGGTGGAGCTGATGCGTACGTTTGTGCGTATTGTCGAAGCAGGATCGCTTTCGGCAGCGGCAAAACAGATGGGGACAACGCAAGCGACCGTAAGCCGACGGTTGCAATCCCTGGAAACTCTGCTGGGTGTGAAACTGATCATGCGTACCACGCATGCGATGAAATTGACCGACGACGGCGAAAGAGGCTACCAGCATGCCAAGAAGATTATTGATGCCTGGCTGGCGCTGGAAGATGGACTTAATGTCACGGAAGATGAACCGGTGGGGACGTTGCGAGTCCGTGCACCGCATGCGTTCGGGCAACAACAACTGCTTGAGCCGCTTTTGCAGTTTCTTTCGCGCTATCCCCAGGTGGCAGTAGAGTGGATGCTCAACGATAAAACCGTTGATTTTCTGAGCGATAATATTGATTGCGCTATCAGGGTTGGTGCCGAGGTGGATCCGGCCACGGTTGCCGTTTTACTGGCTGAAGTTCCCCGTAGTATGGTGGCGAGCCCTGGGCTGCTGGAGCAATACGGCGAGCTTTCTCATCCTGAGCAGTTATCAGCACTGCCCTGGATTGCCGTGAATACGTTTTATCAACATAGCGTTTCGTTGTTGCACCAATTGCGTAATGAGCCAGTCACGTTGAATATTTCACCCAGATTAAGTACCGACAGTATTTATGTCGCAGGGAATGCCGCGCTGGCGGGGTTGGGAGTGACTATTGTTTCAAGTTGGATGGTGGCGGAGGATATTGCCAACGGACGTCTGGTTGCGTTGCTACCTGAGTGGCATGCAGCGCCGTTGCCTGTACATTTGGTTTATCCGTGGGCGCGTTACTATCCGACTCGCTTACGCAAGTTTCTGGCCTTAATGAAGGAGGTTATGCCGCAGCTGACGGGGATGAAAGGTGTAGATCAGATATAAAAAAGCCGACCCGAAGGCCGGCTTTGATATTGATTATGGCTTACTCGACAGGCTGAGGACGTGTTGCTGGCGCAGTCGCTTGATGCGTTGCGCTGTGTCCACCTGCGGCACCTTTGCCTTCAAAGGCGAATGCCGGACGCTGCCAGTCGCTATGACGCGGCGCTTCTGGCACATATTCTGGTGCCGGGGCGCGGGTCATCGGTGCGGTCGCATGGCTGTGAAGGTGTTCAGCGTCAACACTGGCTGCGACAACTTCAGGCTTAACGACAGTCGCTTCTACAATTGGCGCTGCAACAACTTCCTGCGGTGCAGCAACTTCTTCAACAACTGGCGCTGTTTCCACAACTTCGGCAATCTCTTCAACCACTTCTGGCTGGGAAATAACAACCTCTGCAGGCTCTTCAACAACCGGCGCAGTCACAACGTCAGCCACAGGTTCGGCTTCAGCGGCGATTTTTTCTGCAACGGGCGCATCAGATGCAGCGATAATTTGTGGTTGTTCCTCGACCGGGGTCGCAATGACTTCCGGATGCGTGGTTTCAACCTGTGTGGTTTCAACAACGGGGGCCTGAGGCTCAGCTACGACAATCTCTGGCTGCATGGCTTCAACCGGCGCAGGGGCATCCACAATATGTTCCACGGCAGCTGCAGCAACCTGAGGCTCTACGGCGACAGGTGCGACTTGCTGCTGGACCATTTCTTGTTCGCGCTGTTCTTCAACCTGCTGATCCTGAGGACGTGCGACAGGGTAGCGGATCCAAACTTTACCGGACGCTAATTCAGGAGATGCACAGGCGACAGTTAACGGCATTGGTGACTGAACCGGATAACGCTCGTCACGGTAACGACGACGACGCTGTCCACTGACGCGCAAATGGCGAGGGGAGCGACGGGAACGACGCGGCATACCATTGGAGTCACGCGCGTCGCTGTTGTCTTCCTGCTCAGTCGCAACG
Organism: Citrobacter sp. S39; assembly: GCF_009495675.1. Classification (NCBI taxonomy): domain Bacteria; kingdom Pseudomonadati; phylum Pseudomonadota; class Gammaproteobacteria; order Enterobacterales; family Enterobacteriaceae; genus Citrobacter; species Citrobacter sp. S39. The sequence goes on along the minus strand of NZ_CP045555.1, from coordinate 3,890,055 downwards.
ACGGCTGGCAGATCAACTTTCGCCAGTTCGGTGCGTTGTGCTGGTGCAGGCTGTTCTGTTGGCTGAGCGGCAGCGGTTTCAGCAACTACTGCGGCAGTTGCTACTTCGGCTTCAACCGCCGGGCTGTCAGTGAAACGCACTTTCTGAGTCAACTGACGCTGTTTACGGCGAGTCTGAGGCTGACGTACGCGCTCTTCCTGCTCGGCATCCTGCACAGGTTGTTCAGCCTGGTTCAGCTCTTTAACTTCCTGCTGAGCCTGACGCTTGTCATCGTTACGACGGCGGTTGCGTTCGCGACGCGGAGCCTGCTGCTCATCGCCAGATTTCGCTTTGTCTGCAACGTCAGTAGTTTGCTGGCGGTTATCGCGAGCTTCCGCATTTTGCTGCTGTGACTGACGACGGTTACGGCGGTTATCTTCACGGTTTTCGCCGTTTTCTGAACGTTCGTTACGGTTGTCACGGTCACCGCGATTATCACGGTTATCACGACGATCGTTACGGTCGCGACGATTGTTCTGACGCGGTTTACGACGATCCTGCTGGCGTTCGGTTTTCTCTTCAGCTTTCGGTGCAGGCTGTTCAACCGGTTTCACTTCTTCGCTACCACCGAAGATGGACTTCAGTGCGCCAAAGAAACGGCTAATCAAACCGGGCTGTGCGGCAACGGCTGCGGTCGCTGCCGCTGCTTTAGGCGCGGCGGCTTTCGCGGCAGGTTCCTGCAGAGCAGGGGCTGGCGGAACGTCTGGCATGGCGAAGGTGGCCAGCGCCGGTTGCTCAGGCTGTTTACGCTCGACGTACTCTTCTTCCGTCGGCAATGCCATTGCCTCTTCATGCAGTTTCGGCAGTAGATAGCTCAGGGTCGGCGTTTCTTCCCCTTTACGTACGCGCAGCACAGAATAGTGCGGGGTTTCCATCTGATCGTTTGGCACGATCACACAGCGCACGCCATTCTGACGCGTCTCGATTGCATTTACCGCGGTACGCTTTTCGTTGAGCAGGTAGGAAGCGATCGGCACAGGAACAATAGCGTGTACTTCCTGCGTATTTTCTTTCAGTGCTTCTTCTTCGATCAGACGCAGAATAGACAGCGACAGTGATTCGTTATCACGTACGGTACCAGTACCGGAGCAGCGCGGGCACACGTGATGGCTGGATTCACCCAGTGACGGGCTCAGACGCTGACGGGACATTTCCAGCAGACCGAAGCGAGAAATATGGCTGATCTGAATACGCGCTCTGTCCTGGCGTACGGCCTCGCGCAGACGGTTTTCAACCGCGCGCTGGTGACGAACCGGCGTCATATCAATGAAGTCGATTACAATCAGACCGCCGAGGTCGCGCAGACGCAGCTGACGTGCAATTTCATCGGCTGCTTCAAGGTTGGTGTTGAACGCTGTTTCTTCGATGTCGCCGCCGCGGGTTGCGCGTGCGGAGTTGATATCGATAGCGGTCAGTGCTTCAGTGCTGTCGATAACGATTGAGCCGCCGGACGGCAGACGCACTTCGCGTTGGAACGCGGACTCAATCTGAGACTCGATCTGATAGTGGCTGAACAGCGGGATTTCGCCGGTGTACAGTTTGATTTTGCTGCTGAAATCCGGACGACCCAGCGCCGCGATGTGCTGACGCGCCATCTCCATGACTTTTGGGTTGTCGATGAGGATTTCGCCGATGTCCTGGCGCAGATAGTCGCGGAAGGCACGCACGATTACGTTGCTTTCCTGATGGATCAGGAACGGAGCAGGGCGGCTGTCAGCGGCTTTTTGAATCGCTTCCCAGTGCTTCAGGCGGAAGCTCAGGTCCCACTGCAGCGCTTCGGCGGATTTGCCTACCCCTGCGGTACGCACGATAAGCCCCATGCCATCAGGCAGTTCCAGGCTTGCCAGCGCTTCTTTTAATTCGGTACGGTCGTCGCCTTCAATGCGACGGGAGATGCCGCCCGCGCGCGGGTTGTTCGGCATCAGAACCAGATAACTACCCGCCAGGCTGATAAAGGTAGTCAGCGCAGCGCCTTTGTTGCCGCGTTCTTCTTTATCGATCTGAACGATGACTTCCTGACCTTCACGCAACACGTCTTTAATGTTGGGGCGACCATGGGAGTTGTAGTTAGCGGGAAAGTATTCGCGGGCAATTTCTTTTAACGGGAGGAAACCGTGACGTTCAGCGCCGTAATCAACAAAAGCAGCTTCCAGACTCGGTTCAATACGGGTAATTTTGCCTTTATAGATGTTGGCTTTTTTCTGTTCGTGTCCAGGACTTTCGATATCCAGATCGTACAGACGTTGCCCATCTACAAGGGCGACACGCAACTCTTCCTGCTGAGTCGCGTTAATTAACATTCTTTTCATCGTAACTTACTCATTATTCTTACATTGACGACTAAGCTGCGGGCAGAGTAATGCCTTTCCGGGTGTGAACCGATGGCCTCGTGTCTATTCGCGTCGCCAACCTCACGGTTATCGTCAGCTCAAAGAGGCGCAGAGTGTCGGTTGCCTGTATTTCATACGGAAACACAGCGCAATTATCAGGGGAACAGTCTGGGTGTTACTCTCCAGAGAAGCTTCCATTGTGCTTGTCGTCTTTCACGCTGTCGGTGCGTTGGCTTTATCTTCTCACCCTGGTCACTTACAGGAGTAAGAACCTGGGGGTATCCAGACTTGCCGCCTTCCTACAATGTGAAATCCATAGAGCACTTACCGGTAAGGACTGCAACCCGCAGCCCGCTAACTGCCTGAAAGATCAATACGTCTTACGCCATTGCTGCGTTGATGATCGGTCGGGCAAAATTGGGTCATTCCGGAAAAGTTCTTGTTTTAACAAGATTCAACACGGAAACAACCGCATTATTCCACTGCTAACCTTGTTATAGCAAGATGACTTTTGCCATTTATCACCCGGTTACTCACAGTTTTTTCACTTCCGCGTAGTGATTGCTTTAATAACCACCAAATCGGCTATGTCAAACTTAAGTAATAAGGTATAGCAGTTAATATAAGCATAGAAAAATGTGTGGCGCGAATCTTGATGGCTATTTAAAATCGGCCCCCATGAAAACAGAGACTCCAGCCGTAAAAACAGTTGCCATTACTGCCGACGAAGCAGGGCAACGCATCGACAACTTTTTGCGCACCCAGCTTAAGGGCGTGCCGAAAAGTATGATTTATCGCATTTTGCGTAAAGGCGAAGTGCGGGTGAATAAAAAACGCATTAAACCCGAGTACAAACTCGAAGATGGGGATATTGTGCGTATTCCACCTGTGCGTGTCGCTGAACGTGAAGAAGAGGCCATTTCGCCAAACCTGCAGAAGGTTGCGGCGCTGACCGATGTCATTTTATATGAAGATGACCACATTCTGGTGCTTAACAAACCTTCAGGTACGGCCGTGCATGGCGGAAGCGGGTTAAGCTTTGGCGTCATTGAAGGATTACGTGCGTTGCGTCCGGAAGCGCGTTTCCTTGAGCTGGTGCATCGCCTCGACCGGGATACCTCCGGTGTGCTGCTGGTTGCCAAAAAACGCTCAGCCTTGCGTTCATTGCATGAACAACTGCGTGAAAAAGGCATGCAGAAAGATTACCTCGCGCTGGTTCGAGGCCAATGGCAGTCGCATGTCAAAACCGTGCAGGCGCCGCTGTTAAAGAACATTCTGCAAAGCGGTGAGCGTATCGTGCGGGTGAATCAGGAAGGCAAACCGTCAGAAACACGTTTTAAAGTGGAAGAGCGCTATGCGTTTGCCACACTTGTGCGCTGTAGCCCGGTGACCGGACGTACGCACCAGATCCGTGTGCATACCCAGTATGCCGGTCATCCAATTGCTTTTGACGATCGCTACGGTGACCGTGAGTTCGATAAGCAACTGGCGGATACGGGGTTGAACCGACTTTTCCTGCATGCCGCAGCGTTGAAGTTTACTCATCCGGGAACGGGGGAAGTGATGCGTATTGAAGCGCCAATGGATAAGCAGTTGAAGCGCTGCCTCGAGGTATTACGCAGCAAAGCCTGATGCGCGTTGCTTATCAGGCCTACAATCGAGTGATGGACCGTAGGCCTGATAAGACGCATCGCGTCGACATCATGCAGATTAATCAGGCATTCAACGGGTTCATTTCTTCCCGCCGCAGCATTTGACACAACGCGATCAGCGGCAAACCTACCAAGGTATTTGGGTCACGACCCTCCAGGCGTTCAAAGAGTGCAATACCTAACCCTTCACTTTTGAAACTACCTGCACAATGGAGCGGACGCTCTTTGCGCAGATAATCGTCAATTTCCGCCTCGCTTAAATGACGGAAATGGACGTCAAAAGGTTCTACTTCAGTTTGTAAATGTCCGCTCGCAGAATTATACAGCGCCAGTCCGGTGTAAAACGTCACAATATTGCCACGGGCTTTGAGTAACTGTTGGCGCGCATTTTCTTCTGTTAATGGTTTGCCGGTTATTTCACCATCAAGAACACAAATTTGATCGGAGCCAATAATCAGATGCGAGGGATAACGGTGGGCGAGTGATTGTGCTTTTTGCTGCGCCAGTCGCAACACCAGATGACGCGGCGCCTCGCCTGGTAATGGTGTTTCATCAACCTCTGGTGCTGCGCATTCGAACGGAATTGCCAGTTTTTCGAGTAAAGCGCGACGCCAGGGAGAGGTGGAAGCAAGAATAAGTTGAGGCATATTTTTTCCCTCGCATATAGCGTATTGATGAGAGCCATTTTAAACTATGGACTTCGACCTACAAGCTGGCTGTAGTGGCTTGTCTTGAGCGATTTTAAGTCGATGACCCGCAATGTGTGCGAATTATTGGCAAAAGGCAACCACAGGCTGCCTTTTTCTTTGACTATATGACGTTACAAAGTTAATATGCGCGCCCTATGCAAAAGGTAAAATTACCCCTGACTCTTGATCCGGTTCGTACGGCTCAGAAACGCCTCGATTATGAAGGTATCTATACTTCTGATCTGGTTGAGCGCGTCGCCGATTCTGTAGTCAGTGTGGACAGTGATGTGGAATGCTCCATGTCGTTCGCTATCGATAACCAGCGTCTCGCCGTTATAACCGGTGATGCGAAGGTATCGGTTACGCTCGAATGTCAGCGTTGCGGGAAACCGTTTCCACTTCATGTTCACACAACATATTGTTTTAGTCCTGTCCGTTCTGACGAGCAGGCTGAAGCACTCCCGGAAGCGTATGAGCCGATTGAGGTTAACGAATTCGGTGAAATCGATCTGCTTGCAATGGTTGAAGATGAGATTATCCTCTCCTTGCCGGTAGTTCCGGTGCATGATTCTGAACACTGTGAAGTGTCCGAGGCGGACATGGTCTTTGGCGAATTGCCTGATGAAGCGCAAAAACCAAACCCATTTGCCGTATTAGCCAGCTTAAAGCGTAAGTAATTGAGGAGTAAGGTCCATGGCCGTACAACAGAATAAACCAACCCGTTCCAAACGTGGCATGCGTCGTTCTCATGACGCTCTGACCGCAGTCACCAGCCTGTCTGTAGACAAAACTTCTGGTGAACAACACCTGCGTCACCACATCACTGCCGACGGTTTCTACCGTGGCCGTAAGGTAATCGCTAAGTAATCACGCATGACTCAATGGCTTTCCACCGCTGGTGAGAAAGACAAAGAGTGAACGCGTGATGAAGCTTAGTGAGGCTTTCCCCGGGTAACTGGGGAAACACCTAACCGGGCAGCGACGATACCTTGACACGTCTAACCCTGGCGTTAGATGTCATGGGGGGAGATTTTGGCCCTACCGTGACAGTGCCTGCAGCATTGCAGGCACTGAATTCTAATTCGCAACTCACACTTCTTTTAGTCGGGGATCCCGATACAATCACGCCATTACTTGCCAAAGCTGACTTCGAACAACGTTCGCGTCTGCAGATTATCCCTGCTCAGTCAGTTATTGCCAGTGATGCCCGGCCCTCGCAAGCTATTCGCGCCAGTCGTGGAAGCTCAATGCGTGTTGCCCTGGAGCTCGTGAAAGAAGGTCAGGCACAAGCTTGTGTCAGCGCCGGTAATACGGGCGCACTGATGGGACTTGCGAAGTTATTGCTCAAACCCCTTGAGGGGATTGAGCGTCCGGCGTTGGTGACGGTTTTACCGCATCAGCAAAAGGGCAAAACGGTGGTGCTGGATTTGGGCGCCAACGTAGATTGTGATAGCACGATGTTGGTGCAATTTGCCGTCATGGGTTCCGTGCTGGCAGAAGAGGTTGTTGGCATTGCCAATCCTCGCGTAGCGTTACTCAACATCGGCGAAGAAGAAACGAAAGGTCTCGACAGTATTCGAGATGCTTCAGCTGTGCTAAAAACAATCCCTTCCATTAATTATATCGGCTATCTTGAAGCCAATGAGTTACTGACTGGCAAAACCGATGTGTTGGTCTGTGACGGCTTTACAGGTAATGTCACATTAAAGACGATGGAAGGTGTTGTCAGAATGTTCCTTTCACTGCTGAAATCTCAGGGTGAGGGCAAAAAACGGTCGTGGTGGCTTCTGTTATTAAAACGTTGGTTACAAAAAAGCCTGACAAGGCGATTTAGTCACCTCAACCCCGACCAGTATAATGGCGCCTGTCTGTTAGGATTGCGCGGCACGGTGATTAAGAGTCATGGTGCGGCCAATCAGCGAGCATTTGAAGTCGCGATTGAACAGGCAGTGCAGGCGGTGCAGCGACAAGTTCCTCAGCGAATTGCCGCTCGCCTGGAATCTGTATACCCAGCTGGATTCGAACTGCTGGACGGTGGCGAAAGCGCAACCTCACGAGCACACAGATAACGGTGCGTTTGTGAATGTGGCCAACGTATCAGCGATTTGCTCGTGGCGGTATATAACCAAAAAGTGACTGAGCGTACATGTATACGAAGATTATTGGTACTGGCAGCTATCTGCCTGAACAAGTGCGTACTAACGCCGATTTGGAAAAAATGGTTGAGACATCTGATGAGTGGATCGTCACTCGTACAGGTATCCGTGAACGCCATATTGCAGCGCCAAATGAAACAGTTGCGACGATGGGCTTTGCCGCCGCAAACCGTGCGATTGAAATGGCGGGCATCGACAAAGAGCAAATTGGTCTGATTGTGGTTGCTACCACATCATCCACTCACGCATTTCCAAGCGCGGCGTGCCAGATCCAAAGTATGCTGGAGATCAAAGGCTGTCCGGCGTTTGACGTTGCAGCAGCTTGCGCTGGTTTCACTTACGCCCTGAGCGTTGCCGACCAGTATGTTAAATCTGGCGCAGTTAAGCATGCTCTGGTCGTTGGCTCTGATGTTCTGGCGCGCACCTGTGATCCAACCGATCGCGGAACGATCATCATTTTCGGTGATGGGGCGGGCGCGGTTGTACTGAGCGCATCAGAAGAGCCAGGCATTCTCTCCACGCATCTGCACGCTGACGGTCGCTATGGCGAACTGTTGACGCTGCCTAACGCCGATCGCGTGAACCCAGAAAACCCGATCCATCTGACGATGGCGGGTAACGAAGTATTTAAAGTCGCGGTGACCGAGCTTGCGCACATCGTTGATGAAACGCTGGAAGCCAATAATCTCGACCGTTCTGCGCTGGACTGGCTGGTACCGCATCAGGCTAACCTGCGCATTATCAGCGCGACAGCTAAAAAGCTGGGTATGTCGATGGATAATGTTGTCGTGACGCTCGACAGACATGGTAATACCTCTGCTGCCTCCGTACCGTGCGCGCTGGACGAAGCCGTCCGCGACGGGCGTATTAAAGCTGGGCAGTTGATATTGCTTGAAGCCTTCGGGGGTGGATTCACCTGGGGCTCCGCGCTGGTTCGTTTCTAGTATAAGGATTTAAACATGACGCAATTTGCATTTGTGTTTCCGGGGCAGGGTTCCCAGACCGTTGGGATGTTGTCTGAAATGGCAGCAAACTACCCAATTGTTGAAGAAACATTTGCTGAAGCATCAGCTGCGCTGGGCTATGATCTGTGGGCGTTGACTCAGCAGGGGCCGGCCGAAGAACTGAATAAAACCTGGCAGACGCAGCCAGCGCTATTGACCGCATCTGTCGCGCTTTACCGCGTATGGCAGCAGCAGGGTGGTAAAACACCTGCGCTGATGGCGGGTCACAGCCTGGGCGAATATTCTGCGCTGGTCTGCGCAGGCGTGATCGCATTTGCTGATGCCGTACGTCTGGTAGAACTGCGCGGTAAGTTCATGCAGGAAGCTGTACCAGAAGGCACAGGCGGTATGTCTGCGATTATCGGTCTTGATGATGCGTCTATCGCTAAAGCATGTGAAGAGTCAGCAGAAGGTCAGGTTGTTTCTCCGGTTAACTTCAACTCGCCAGGCCAGGTGGTTATCGCGGGTCATAAAGAAGCGGTTGAACGTGCGGGCGCTGCCTGTAAAGCTGCGGGTGCGAAACGTGCTCTGCCACTGCCAGTTAGCGTGCCGTCTCACTGTGCGCTGATGAAGCCTGCTGCTGAGAAACTGGCCGTTGAGCTGCAGAAAATCACCTTTAACGCACCGACAGTTCCGGTCGTGAACAACGTCGATGTGAAGTGTGAAACCACGGCAGACGCAATTCGCGATGCGCTGGTTCGTCAGCTGTATAGCCCGGTTCAGTGGACTAAAACCGTTGAATTTATGGCATCCCAGGGCGTAGAGCACCTGTATGAAGTCGGTCCGGGTAAAGTTCTGACCGGTTTGACGAAACGTATTGTTGACACCCTGACTGCTTCGGCACTGAATGAGCCGGCGGCACTGTCTGCGGCGCTAGAGCAATAAAAGAGGAAGACCATGAGTTTTGAAGGAAAAATCGCGCTGGTTACCGGTGCAAGCCGTGGCATTGGCCGCGCAATTGCTGAGACACTCGTTGCCCGTGGCGCGAAAGTTATCGGTACTGCTACCAGCGAAAGCGGCGCGCAGGCCATTAGCGATTATTTAGGTGCAAATGGTAAAGGTCTGATGTTGAATGTGACCGATCCTGCATCTATCGAATCTGTTCTGGAAAATATTCGCGCAGAATTTGGTGAAGTCGATATCCTGGTCAATAATGCCGGGATTACTCGTGATAACCTGTTAATGCGCATGAAAGATGACGAGTGGAACGATATCATTGAAACCAACCTGTCATCTGTTTTCCGTCTGTCAAAAGCGGTAATGCGAGCTATGATGAAAAAGCGTCATGGGCGTATTATCACTATCGGTTCTGTGGTTGGTACCATGGGAAATGCAGGTCAGGCTAACTACGCTGCGGCGAAAGCGGGTCTGATCGGCTTCAGTAAATCACTGGCGCGCGAAGTTGCGTCTCGTGGCATTACTGTAAACGTTGTTGCTCCGGGCTTTATTGAAACGGACATGACGCGTGCGCTGTCTGATGATCAGCGTGCGGGTATTCTGGCGCAGGTTCCTGCGGGTCGCCTTGGCGGCGCTCAGGAAATCGCCAGTGCGGTTGCATTTTTAGCTTCTGACGAAGCAAGTTACATCACAGGTGAGACTTTGCACGTCAACGGCGGGATGTACATGGTTTAACCACGATTGAAAAATATTTGCGTTATTAGGGTGAATGGCCTCAAAATAGCGCAAAATCGTGGTAAGACCTGCCGGGATTTAGTTGCAAATTTTTCAACATTTTATACACTACGAAAACCATCGCGAAAGCGAGTTTTGATAGGAAATTTAAGAGTATGAGCACTATCGAAGAACGCGTTAAGAAAATTATCGGCGAACAGCTGGGCGTTAAGCAGGAAGAAGTAACCAACAATGCTTCCTTCGTTGAAGACCTGGGCGCAGATTCTCTTGACACCGTTGAGCTGGTAATGGCTCTGGAAGAAGAGTTTGATACTGAGATTCCGGACGAAGAAGCTGAGAAAATCACTACCGTTCAGGCTGCCATTGATTACATCAACGGCCACCAGGCGTAAGTGAACATCTCCAGGCGGTCATTCGACCGCCTGAGTTTTATCTTTTTATCCCACTTGAATTATTTTCCCTCCCTGGAGGACAACCGTGTCTAAGCGTCGTGTAGTTGTGACCGGACTGGGCATGTTGTCTCCTGTCGGCAATACCGTAGAGTCTACCTGGAAAGCTCTCCTTGCCGGTCAGAGTGGCATCAGCCTGATCGACCATTTCGATACTAGCGCCTATGCAACGAAATTTGCTGGCTTAGTAAAGGATTTTAACTGTGAAGACATTATCTCGCGCAAAGAACAGCGCAAGATGGATGCTTTCATTCAATATGGAATTGTCGCTGGCGTTCAGGCCATGCAGGATTCTGGCCTCGAAATAACGGAAGAGAACGCCCACCGTATTGGCGCCGCTATCGGCTCTGGTATTGGCGGTCTCGGTCTTATCGAAGAAAACCATACCTCTCTGGTAAATGGTGGACCGCGTAAGATCAGCCCGTTCTTCGTTCCGTCGACGATTGTTAACATGGTGGCAGGTCACCTGACCATCATGTACGGCCTGCAAGGGCCAAGCATCTCCATCGCGACCGCCTGTACTTCAGGCGTGCATAACATCGGTCATGCCGCACGTATCATTGCATACGGGGATGCGGACGCGATGGTTGCGGGTGGTGCAGAAAAAGCCAGTACGCCGCTGGGCGTGGGTGGTTTTGGCGCGGCACGTGCGCTGTCTACACGTAATGATAACCCGCAAGCGGCAAGCCGTCCGTGGGACAAAGAACGTGATGGCTTTGTGCTGGGCGACGGCGCAGGCATGGTTGTACTGGAAGAGTACGAACATGCGAAAGCGCGCGGTGCAAAAATCTATGCTGAAGTCGTTGGCTTCGGTATGAGCAGTGATGCTTACCACATGACGTCACCACCGGAAAACGGTGCAGGTGCTGCGCTGGCAATGGTCAACGCGCTGCGTGATGCGGCTATCGAAGCGGGTCAGATTGGCTATGTCAACGCGCATGGTACGTCTACGCCTGCAGGCGATAAAGCAGAAACCCAAGCAGTGAAATCTGTCTTTGGTGATGCGGCAAGCCGTGTAATGGTAAGCTCCACCAAATCTATGACCGGACACCTGTTGGGTGCGGCGGGCGCGGTAGAGTCTATTTTCTCTATCCTGGCGCTGCGCGATCAGGCTATTCCGCCAACCATCAACCTGGATAATCCGGATGAAGGTTGTGATCTGGACTTCGTACCTCACGAAGCGCGTCAGGTTAGTGGTCTGGAGTATGCGCTGTGTAACTCCTTTGGCTTCGGTGGTACCAACGGCTCTTTGATCTTTAAAAAGATTTAAGCCCGTTAGGTGATGCGCTAGCATCGATAGCAAATTGAAAAGGTCCGCTTGTCGGGCCTTTTTTTATTCGGTTTTCCGCCCTTGTCCTGTGTTACTCATCCTGCCAAACTAGCGGACCAGAAATAAGGAGCCACCATGTTCTTAATTAATGGCTGCGAGCAGAATATGCTGGCAGCAAGCGATCGAGCGACCCAATTTGGTGATGGCTGTTTTACCACTGCCTGTATTATCGACGGCGAAATCCCTCTCTTTGCAGCGCATCTTGAGCGTTTACAAGACGCTTGCCAAAAACTGCTGATCTCTTTTGAAAATTGGTCCGAGCTGCAAAATGAAATGAAAATGCTGGCGAAAGGGCACGTACGCGGGGTGTTGAAAGTGATTATCAGCCGTGGCAGTGGAGGCCGGGGCTACAGTGGCAAAAATTGTCACAGCGCCACACGCATCCTCTCCGTTTCAGCCTGGCCCGTTCATTACGATCGTTGGCGGCAAGATGGCATTATGCTGGCGCTAAGCCCAGTACGTCTGGGACGTAATCCACTGCTTGCCGGGCTTAAACATCTGAATCGACTGGAGCAGGTGTTGATTCGCTCTCATCTTGAACAGACGGACGCAGATGAAGCACTGGTTCTTGACAGCGAGGGATGGGTTACGGAATGCTGTGCGGCTAATTTGTTCTGGCGTAAAGGTGATGTGGTTTACACGCCCCGCCTGGATCAGGCCGGAGTAAACGGCATTATGCGACAATTCTGTATCCGGATGCTGGCACAATCGCCATTCAGTATTGTCGAAGTGTATGCCGGGTTGGAGGAGGTTATGCAGGCTGATGAAATCGTCGTCTGTAACGCGTTAATGCCCATTATTCCCGTGCGTGCCTGTGGCGACACATTGCTGTCTTCACGTTTGTTATTCGATTTTTTAGCCCCACTTTGTGAGCACCCGAATTAGTCATGAAAAAACTGTTACTCGTTGTCCTGTTATTGCTGGTTGTGCTGGGCATTGCCGCGGGAGTGGGAATGTGGAAAGTTCGCCATCTGGCGGACAGTAAATTATTGATTAAAGAAGAGACGATTTTTACGCTGAAAGCGGGGACGGGCCGCCTGGCCCTGGGCGAACAGCTGTATGCGGACAAGGTTATTAACCGTCCGCGCGTGTTCCAATGGCTGCTGCGTGTGGAACCCGAACTGTCGCATTTTAAGGCCGGAACCTACCGTTTTACACCCGACATGACGGTTCGGGATATGCTGCAACTGCTGGAAAGCGGAAAAGAGGCGCAGTTCCCGTTACGTCTGGTTGAAGGGATGCGCCTAAGCGATTACCTGAAACAGCTGCGCGATGCCCCGTATATCAAACATACGTTAAGCGACGATAGCTATGAGACCGTGGCCCAGGCGCTGAAGCTGGAAAACCCGCAATGGGTGGAAGGTTGGTTCTGGCCAGATACCTGGATGTATACCGCCAATACGACTGACGTAGCGTTGCTAAAACGCGCGCATCAGAAAATGGTTAAAGCGGTGGATACTGTCTGGGAAGGACGCGCTGATGGCCTGCCTTATCAGGACAAAAATCAGCTGGTAACTATGGCTTCTATTATTGAAAAAGAGACTGCGGTTGCCAGCGAGCGTGACCAGGTGGCTTCGGTGTTTATTAACCGTTTACGTATTGGTATGCGTTTACAAACCGATCCAACGGTGATTTACGGTATGGGGTCACGGTATAATGGCAAATTGTCGCGTGTGGATTTAGACACCCCGACCGCTTATAACACCTATACCATTACAGGACTGCCACCTGGCCCGATTGCCATGCCGGGAGAGGCATCATTGCAGGCCGCGGCACATCCGGCAAAAACGCCGTATCTTTATTTTGTGGCTGACGGTAAAGGTGGCCACACGTTTAACACCAATCTTGCCAGCCACAACCGGTCCGTGCAGGATTACCTGAAAGTGCTTAAGGAAAAAAATGGGCAGTAACTATATCGTCATCGAGGGCCTGGAAGGCGCCGGAAAAACCACCGCGCGTAACGTAGTGGTAGAGACACTTGAGCAACTCGGTATTCGTGACATGGTTTTCACCCGCGAACCTGGCGGCACGCAGCTGGCTGAGAAACTAAGAAGCCTGGTGCTGGACATTAAGTCGGTGGGTGACGAGGTTATCACTGACAAAGCCGAAGTTCTGATGTTTTACGCCGCGCGCGTACAGCTGGTCGAAACCGTTATTAAACCTGCGCTGGCGAAAGGCGCGTGGGTAATTGGCGATCGTCACGATCTGTCGACTCAAGCGTATCAGGGCGGCGGACGCGGCATCGATCAAAACATGCTGGCAACCCTGCGCGATGCAGTGCTCGGCGATTTTCGCCCGGATCTGACTATCTATCTGGATGTGACACCAGAAGTCGGGTTGAAGCGTGCACGCGCACGCGGCGAGCTGGATCGTATTGAGCAGGAATCTTTCGATTTCTTTAATCGTACCCGCGCGCGCTATCTTGAGCTGGCTGCCAAAGACGCCAGCATTCGCACTATAGACGCTACGCAGCCGCTGGAGGCTGTGATGGCTGATATTCGCAATACCATCACCCAATGGGTGAAGGAGCAGGGCGCATGAAATGGTACCCATGGTTACGACCGGATTTTGAAAAACTGGTGGCCAGCTACCAGGCGGGTCGTGGTCACCATGCGTTACTGATTCAGGCGTTACCCGGAATGGGCGACGACGCGCTTATTTACGCCCTCAGCCGCTATTTAATGTGCCAGCAGCCGGAAGGACATAAAAGCTGCGGACAGTGCCGTGGCTGTCAGCTGATGCAGGCGGGGACACACCCTGACTACTATTCGCTGCTGCCAGAAAAAGGCAAAAGCTCGCTGGGGGTTGATGCTGTACGCGAAGTCAGTGAAAAGCTGTACGAGCATTCGCGTCTCGGCGGTGCGAAGGTCGTGTGGATCCCTGATGCCGCCCAGTTAACCGATGCTGCCGCCAATGCCCTGTTGAAAACGCTGGAAGAACCCCCGGCACAGACCTGGTTTTTCCTCGCCAGCACAGAGCCAGCTCGTTTGCTGGCGACATTACGCAGCCGTTGTCGGTTACATCATCTTGCGCCACCTCCGGAGTCGTATGCTATCTCCTGGCTTGCTCGTGAAGTGACTGCGTCGTCAGAAGCGCTGCTTAGCGCGTTACGTCTAAGTGCCGGTTCGCCAGGCGCGGCACTCACGCTGTTACAGGCTGAAAGCTGGGCACACCGTACAGATTTTTGTGCGGCACTGGTGAATACATTAAACGCCGGTGATTGGTATATCTTGCTCGCGGCGTTAAACCATGATCAGGCTGCCGCCCGTTTACACTGGCTGGCAACGTTGTTTACGGATGCGTTGAAACGTCCGTATGGGATTGCCCATTTAACCAATCCCGATGCCCTGGACCTGATATCTTCCATCGCAGAACGGTTATCCGTTGCCCAGATACAGGCGATACTCGGTGACGTTTGTCATTGCCGTCAGCAGTTGCTGAACGTGACGGGCGTAAACCGCGAGCTGGTATTAACCGATCTTATTCTTCGTATTGAGCATTACCTGCAACCAGGCACCGTACTGCCTGTTCCCCATCTTTGAGAGAGACATTATGTTTTTAGTCGACTCACACTGCCATCTTGATGGCCTGGATTATCAATCTCTGCATAAGGACGTGGACGACGTGCTGGCGAAAGCGGCCGCACGCGATGTGAAATTCTGTCTTGCCGTTGCAACCACCTTGCCAGGATACCGCAGTATGCGTGAACTGGTTGGTGAGCGTGACAATGTGGTTTTTTCCTGCGGCGTGCATCCGTTAAATCAGGATGAAACCTATGATGTTGAGGAGCTGCGTCGTTTTGCCGCCGAAGAGGGGGTTGTGGCGATGGGAGAAACCGGGCTGGACTATTTTTACACGCCGGAAACAAAGGTGCGCCAGCAGGAATCTTTTATCCACCATATTCAGATTGGCCGTGAGTTACAGAAGCCAGTTATCGTGCATACCCGCGATGCGCGAGCCGACACGCTGTCTATTCTGCGCGAAGAAAAAGTGACGGATTGTGGCGGCGTACTACACTGTTTTACAGAGGACAGAGAAACGGCGGGCAAATTACTGGACCTTGGATTCTATATCTCGTTTTCCGGCATCGTCACGTTCCGAAATGCAGAGCAGCTCCGTGATGCCGCCCGCTATGTTCCTCTGGACCGGTTATTGGTCGAGACGGATTCTCCCTACCTTGCGCCTGTACCGCATCGTGGAAAAGAGAACCAGCCCGCCATGACTCGTGACGTTGCAGAGTACATGGCCGTAGTGAAAGGTGTTGCCGTTGAAGAACTGGCGCAGGCAACCACTGATAACTTTGCCCGCCTGTTTCACATCGACGCTTCTCGCCTGCAATCTGTTCGTTAACTGACTTTTTTTAAAGCTCGTAATTAATCACTAATGCGAGTAAAGTTCACCGCCACAAAATGGGCGGTGAATAACCAGCTTGACACATTCAGAAACGCATTTTATCGGAATGTGCGGATTTTGCGGCCATTCACGACTGAACTGTGATAGCCGTCAAACAAAAACAAACTGAATTATTTTACTCTGTGTAATAAATAAAGGGTACTTAGATGCCCTGTACACGGCGAGGTTCTCCCCCCTCGCTAATGCGTGAGAACGTAGAAAAGCACAAATACTCAGGAGCACTCCTAATTATGTTTAAGAATGCATTTGCTAACCTGCAAAAGGTCGGTAAATCGCTGATGCTGCCGGTATCCGTACTCCCAATTGCAGGTATCCTGCTGGGCGTCGGTTCCGCTAACTTCAGCTGGCTGCCAGCCGTTGTATCGCACGTAATGGCAGAAGCGGGCGGTTCTGTTTTTGCGAACATGCCGCTGATTTTTGCTATCGGTGTTGCATTAGGCTTCACTAATAATGACGGTGTATCTGCACTGGCATCCGTTGTTGCTTACGGCATCATGGTTAAGACCATGGCTGTAGTTGCGCCGCTGGTTCTGCATTTACCTGCTGAAGAGATCGCAGCTAAACACCTTGCTGATACGGGTGTTCTCGGGGGGATTATCTCCGGTGCGATTGCAGCGTATATGTTCAACCGCTTCTACCGTATTAAATTGCCTGAGTATCTTGGCTTCTTTGCGGGTAAGCGCTTCGTTCCTATCATTTCTGGTCTGGCTGCTATCTTCACAGGTGTGGTTCTGTCCTTCATTTGGCCACCAATCGGTACTGCTATTCAGACGTTCTCCCAGTGGGCTGCATACCAGAACCCGGTCGTGGCGTTCGGTATCTATGGCTTCATTGAACGCTGCCTGGTGCCGTTTGGTCTGCACCATATCTGGAACGTCCCATTCCAGATGCAGATCGGTGAATACACCAACGCTGCAGGTCAGGTGTTCCACGGCGACATCCCTCGCTATATGGCGGGTGACCCGACTGCGGGCAAACTGTCCGGTGGCTTCCTGTTCAAAATGTACGGTCTGCCAGCTGCTGCTATCGCTATCTGGCACTCTGCTAAACCAGAAAACCGCGCGAAAGTGGGCGGTATCATGATCTCCGCGGCGCTGACCTCGTTCCTGACCGGTATTACCGAGCCGATCGAGTTCTCCTTCATGTTCGTGGCGCCGATCCTGTACATCATCCACGCGATTCTGGCTGGTCTGGCATTCCCGATCTGTATCCTGCTGGGTATGCGTGACGGTACGTCGTTCTCCCACGGTCTGATCGACTTTATCGTTCTTTCCGGTAACAGCAGCAAACTGTGGCTGTTCCCGATTGTCGGTATCGGTTATGCGATTGTTTACTACACCATCTTCCGTGTGCTGATCAAAGCGCTGGACCTGAAAACTCCGGGTCGTGAAGATGCCACCGAAGACAGCAAAGCAGGTGCGTCAGGCGAAATGGCTCCGGCTCTGGTTGCGGCGTTCGGCGGTAAAGAAAACATCACTAACCTTGATGCGTGTATCACCCGTCTGCGTGTCAGCGTGGCTGACGTTGCCAAAGTGGATCAGGCTGGCCTGAAGAAACTGGGTGCGGCGGGCGTTGTGGTAGCTGGTTCCGGTGTTCAGGCGATTTTCGGTACTAAGTCCGATAACCTGAAAACTGAAATGGATGAGTACATCCGTAACAGCTAAGCAGTAAGAAATTGGGGAGAACTAAGGCAGCCTACGGGCTGCCTTTTTTATTGCATTAATTAGCCTGAACGCGAATCGGCGCGGTGACGGCGAACAGCCACGGACGAGCCTCTGCATTCACGCGAGGGGATAACGTCTCTCTGACCTGCTGGTGGTAATCATCAATCCATTGCTTTTCAGCTTCACCCAACAGATGCAGTTCAACCAGGTTCAAATCAATCGGCACCAGCGTCAGCGTTGAGAAACGACAGAAGCCAGGGCGGCTGTTGATTATTTCCACCTGGTTCTCAATACGGATCCCATATTGCCCGGCCAGATAGTAACCCGGTTCGATAGTGATGATATTGCCCGCGACCAGAGGCCAGGGGTTTACTTTCTTGGCAATGCGATGGGGCTGTTCATGGATAAGCAACTGGTGGCCTACTCCGTGTCCTGTTCCATGATCAAAATCCAGGCCTAAATCCCACAACGCCCGACGGCTAAAGGCATCCAGTTGATGGCCCTGAGTGCCGCTGGGAAACTGCAGTGAAATAAGCGACAAAAAGCCTTTCAGCACGGCGGTGTAATGCAGACGACGTTGCGGATCCTGTGGACCAAACGCGAAGGTACGCGTCGTATCCGTCGTACCATTGTGGTACTGGCCGCCGGAATCATTCAGATACATGGCCTGCGAGGTAATTGGCGTATTGGTTTTTTCACTGGAGTGGTAATGACACATCGCCGCATTGCTGGCAGAGGCCGATATCGTGCTGAAGCTTTGCTCAATAAATCCCGGCTGCTGCTGGCGAAATTCCAGTTGCTTTGCCTGGGCTTCCAGTTCGGTGACCGGATTGCCAGCCGCTTCGCGCAAAGGGACTTCATGGGCCAGCCAGGCAAGGAAATTAACCCAGGCTGCGCCATCTTGTTCATGGCATTCCCGATAGCCCGCCAGTTCAACGTCATTTTTGTGGGCTTTCATCAAGGTGATGGGATCAGGGGCCCATAAGACGTTGCCACCGTGTTCTTCAATGGCAAAACGCAACGCAACCGGGGCGTAGTCTTTATCGACCAGGAAGCGTTTCCCACTGGCCAGTTGCTGGCAACGTACCAGGAAACTCTCTTGCGGGGCCAGCGTGAGCGTGTTCAGCAGTGATACGGGGAGTTGCTGCGTTTTGTTGCTATCCACAAACCATTCCAGCTCACCGCTGCGATGGAGCAGGGCAAACGAAAACGGTACTGGCACCATAGCCAGATCTGAACCGCGTACATTCAACAGCCAGGCAATGTTATCCGGCAGGGTAATTGCCAGTACGTCAGCCTCATGTTGAGCGAGTTGTTCCACGACGCGGGCACGCTTTTGCGTGCTGTTTTCCCCGCTGATTTCAATGGGCATTTCACGAATGATGCCGCAGGGGGCTGCCGGTCGGTCAAGCCACACCTGGTCAAAAGGATCTTGCTCAAGAGGTACCAGCTCGCAATGAGTTGCCGACAAGGCTTCAAACTGGCTGTTGACCATCAGCAGCGGTTCAAAGCCGATACGTGTACCCGCTGCAACGTGAGACTGCAAATAGTCGGCCAGCGGTTCATCGTGTAAATGATGAATTTCAAAATCATCCAGCGAGACTTCATTGCGTACCTGGACCTGATAGCGTCCATCGACAAACATTAACGCGCGATCCCGAAGGACCAACGCGAGGCCGGCAGAGCCGCTAAATCCGGTCAGCCAGGCCAGTTTATTGTCATGCGGCGTACAATCTTCGCTTTGATGAGCGTCGGCGCGCGGAACAATCATGCCATCCAGCCCCTGCGCTATCAGCAGGTTGCGCAGGGCGGAAAGAGGAGTTGAGTTGTGCATAGTTAACCTTCAGGTCTTAACGGAACGGCGGTTCGTTGAATGTACGTAATTTACGGGAGTGCAGTCGGTCGCCTTCAGCACGCAGACGATCGATAGCCCGGATACCTATTTGCAGATGCTCAGAAATAGCACCTTCATAAAAACGGTTGGCCTGACCAGGTAGTTTGATCTCACCGTGCAGCGGCTTGTCGGAAACGCACAGCAGCGTGCCGTACGGAACGCGGAAACGGTATCCCTGAGCGGCGATGGTGGCGCTTTCCATATCGATAGCCACCGCGCGACTGAGGTTGAAACGCAGCGCAGAAGCGGAATAGCGTAGCTCCCAGTTACGATCGTCGGTGGTGACGACAGTACCGGTACGCAAGCGCTGTTTAACTTCTTCACCGGGCATACCGCTGACTTCTTTGGTGGCGTCATACAGGGCGCGTTGTACTTCCGCAATGCTCGGAATCGGAATATCCGGCGGTAGTACGGCATCCAGAACGTGATCGTCACGCAGATAAGCGTGGGCCAGAACATAGTCGCCAATCGCCTGGCTTTCACGCAGACCACCGCAGTGACCAATCATCAGCCAGACGTCAGGACGCAGTACGGCCAGATGATCGCAAATGGTTTTGGCGTTAGACGGGCCAACGCCGATATTGACCAGCGTGATCCCCTGACCGTCAGCCGTGATTAAATGCCAGGCGGGCATCTGGTGTTTCTTCCAGGCGAGATCGGAGATGGCTTCTTCTGGCGCTTCGGTTTCGGCGGTGATCCAGATCCCACCCGCACAAGAAAGCGCGATATATGGGCTGTTCGGGTCGAGGATCTGGCTGCAACCCCAACGCACAAACTCATCGACGTAGCGGGTGTAGTTGGTGAACAGCACAAAAGGTTGAAAATGTTCAACCGGCGTTCCCGTGTAATGACGTAGTCGCGCCAGCGAAAAATCCACGCGTCGGGCATCGAAGTGAGACAGCGGAGAAAATTCCGCCGGATGAAAAATCCCGTCTGCCGTTTCGTCACCAATCTGCGACAATTCAGTGGTGGGGAAATGGCGCGTTAATCCGGCGCTCATCGAGCGATCCAGCGTCAGTTCTGAACCGTCAATCACATAGGGATAGGGGATTTCATGCTGCGACGGCTCGACGGAGATATGCGCATCATAATCCTGATACAGCAGCGTGAGCTGTTCTTCAAGATACGGACGAAAAAGCGACGGGCGGGTAATCGTAGTGGTGTAGCTGCCCGCATGGGTAAAACGACCATAGGCTCGGGTTTTCGGGGGATTGGTGGCGATGCCATCCCAGGTGACACACAGTGATGGGTAAACAAAAAGACCGTTATGGCGGGCGATTACATCAGGGAGCGTCCCTGTTTCAATATACTTACCAATGGCGCTACGCAGTGCTTTAACCGACTGCTCGTACAGCGCGTCCAGTTTATCCAGTGCCTGAGCCGGGGTCAGGCTGGAGCCCTTATTGTTCATGTCTGTCTCCTTGTTCCACAGATGTACTGCTCTCCCGATAGTATGTCACAGGAATGTGAAACAAAAGTCAGACGTTGAGGAAGATTGCGCGAAGACCGGACGGCCTCCGCACCCTGGCTTAACCGTGCTGCTTATCCCGCATCAGCAATGCTGTAGTCGCGGAAATAAGACAACCCGCCATCAGATAAATGGCTACACTGTGCCAGTCTCCGCCGGAGAATGTTACCAGTGCAGCAGCAATGAAGGGGGTAAAACCGCCGCCAACTACGCTTGCTACCTGATAACCAACGCCTGCGCCGCTGTAACGATAGCTTGCGCCAAACAAACCGGTAAACATAGGCTGCTGTACGCAGACCACCATATCGTGTGCAATGTTGGCCAACATAATCGCGAAGAACACGATCCAGAAAATGGATTGCGCTTCTAACGCCATAAAGAACGGGAATGCGCTAAGCGTCCCGACCAGTGCGCCAGTAATGTAAACGCGCCGGCGACCAAAGCGGTCGGCGAGCCAGGCAAAGCAGGGGATGGTCAGACAGCTCAGTCCACCCACCAACAAGCCGATATTCAGAAACAGTTCACGAGGTAAACCCAGATTCTGCGTGGAGTAATTAAGGGCAAACGCGGTGACGATATACATCGTCAGCAGTTCACACAGGCGCAGAGCGATAATTTTCAAAAACGCACCTGGATGACGGATTAATGCCTCGACTACCGGTAGTCTCTTTTTCTCTGGTTGCGGTGCCTGCTGCTGCTGTTCGAATTCGGCCGATTCATCCATTCGGTTACGCATCCACAACGCGCCCAATACCAGCACGATGCTGAACAGGAATGGAATACGCCAGCCCCAACTCAGGAACTGCTCATCGGTGGTTTGCGAGCTAATCAGCGAGACCAGACCGGTAGAAAGTAACAGTCCGACGCCGTAACCAACCTGGACGCCGCTGCTGTAGAAGGCTTTTTTATTTTTCGGCGCGCTTTCGACCGAGAGCAACGCTGCGCCGCCCCATTCACCGCCAACGGCGAATCCCTGAATGGCGCGTAGTGTCACCAGCAGCACAGGAGCCCACCAGCCAATGGTGTCAAAAGAGGGAATAATCCCGATCAGCGCAGTGGCAATACCCATCATCCAGACGGTAAGCATCAGCATACGTTTACGGCCCAGACGATCGCCGAAGTGGCCGAAGATCACCCCGCCTAACGGACGGAACAAAAATCCGACGCCAAAGGTAGCAAATGCGGCAAGTGTCCCCATCGCTGGGCTGACCTGCGGGAAGAACTCGCGGTTAAAGACCAGTGCGGCAGTAATGCCATAAAGCAGAAAATCATACCAGTCGACCACGGCACCCGCGAAGCTGCCAAGCGCAGCGCGTCGGGCGCGGTTAAGCGAAGAGGCGTCCTGTTGGGGACCCGTGGAGGTGAGGGTGGAATCCATAGTTATCCTGTCTGTACTGTTTTTTAGTTATTAGTATTTGAGTTGGGTTACACACATTGCAGTCGCAATATTAACGACCGTTATGAGATTACCGCGACAGACGGGAAGTGAAAACGATTATCTCCCTCATCTGATGGCAACATGAAAAATAAGATGAATGAAAAATCTGAATCTGGTGGAATCGTGGCCTGTCAGGAGTGTTCTGATTTCAGGCGGAGCATTAGGAGTACTGTATTTGGGGAAGCTATAAACCCACTTTCATAATGGCATACGGAGATTCAGTGAAACCACATCGCTCATAAGCACGAATCGCACGCCTGTTATCTCCGTAGACATATAAGCGAAGCTCCAGTGCCTTTTGTTCAAAGTGCGTGCGGTAGCCCAGCGCATTAAGCAACATCGCGTCGGCCGGTGTGGCCACGGATTTGTAATGTCATGAATGATTCCCATCCTGGTAATAAATTGACGATTACTGAATTATATCAAAACTGTCAGTGATACAGTGGGATGCGAATATTTCAGAGGCTTGTCAGTATGAAGATTGTTTTTATCCCTGCGTTGATCGTAGTCCTGATTGATAAAGAACAGGACATAGGACGGGAATTGACCCGCGATGAGGTTGAGTCCATTCGCGATGGCGCTACAGCCATCCGCCTGCCGGCCGAAGCAGCCGAGGATATAATCAGAGAGCGTGGCTACCGCGATATTGATCCTGAGAATGTCTGGCGCGAGTGGCAGGCGTATAAAGCTGACTGAATGTCGATGGGAACACACTGCTTTAGTGCCACATGAAAATTGTGCACTTACACGGATGCGTTTGTTCAGCAGCTGGCGTGGAGCTGAGGGGCAACTTTGAGCGAGGAGCAGACGTTCTTGTACAAAGCATGTCGCCAGATTACAGTGAAGCCATTGATTGACAAGTGAGTCGAATCACACGCGCAACAGGCTTGCATGTAATAGTGAGCGCTTTAAAAAACGTGGTCGTCTCAGGCCGGACTGGAATCGTGCATTGTTTCATCCGTGTTGGGAAGACGTGCCGATTGTTGAGCCTAAAGGCACAGTTTCCTGTGCTGCTACATACAGATGAGGCGATCCTCGATTTCGACCTGTCCATAGAAAAGGCCCTCTTTCCTGGCAAGCTAAATGGTTCATTCAGATAATTGATCGGTTCCTGAGGACAACAAATAATGCTTTTCAATAATAAAAATCTGTTTATTACTCTCTTATCCCTCTGCACGTTCCAGACTTATGCAGCACAATGCACAGCGGAAACCATCGCTAAAAACAAACTGAACAACTTCATTCTCATGAGCCAGCAGACAAGAACAGAAATCCCCAAATCGGTTGAAATGACTATTGATAGTCCTGATTGGTATCTTCGTGCATCGGTTCAAGGCAACTTCAGTCAGTGCGGTGAGCTAATTGGCGGCAGTGTAAAAGAGGTCAAAACCTCAAGAGGCCCGAAAGCAGTATTCACGGCTACCAATGAAATTCAGCTGAACAGAACGGACTTTGGCTGGCGCATCCAGATGGATGCAAACGGGGTCATAGTCGATAACAACAGTAAGAAGACCACACAGCTATACCAGCAGACTCTGGAGGGAATGTACCTGCTTAACAATAAAGGATTAATCAGCCACGCAGTTACACGCTCGACTATCGCGGCCACAAAAGCAGAAGATAAAGACAAAACCACAGTGAGCAAAATAGATTACGTTTTCAATTCATCAGGGTTGCTGGCAAGGATGGTAAGCAAAGGAAGTTTGCCGATAGATAACAATACGATTGTATACAGCTATGATGACAATCATCGCCTGATCAAAACCCAGTCCCCCTCAACCATAGAAGAGTATACCTATGATAACGAGGGCCGTGAGCTGACCCTGAGCAAGACCCAGACCTATTTCACCATCGAAAAAAACCTGTCCACGTGCGAGGAGTGGAACTCGCATGGAGAATGCACACGCGCCAATATGAACATCATGATTGTCCCAGTCGATCAGACGGGTAAACAGGATGTGGACAAATATAAAGCCGTCATAACAGCGAAATACGAATACTGGAACTGACTATTTCATCCGCCATATCGGTTGCCAAAATGATACTGGCTCCTTTATCACATCCTGATACTGAGCTGAGCAGCTCCGGTATTCATTCAGAGCATTAACGTCCGCTTCTGGCACGAATCTGACGTTTACTATGCTCTGCAGAATGGCTCGACACCTGGATTATTATTTCAGAGATTAGCGCTGACTTTTTTCTCGCTTCCAGGCAGCAGAATGAGGCCAATTTTTAACACCCGACCATGGCTTGCACGGCCGGGTAATGGCTAAGAATGCGCGTAAACAAAAGGTTATGCCACTTATGTGCCTAAATGTTTATAAAAGAATGGAATAATCTCCGACAGTGCTTGTGCCGTCGCTTCCGGACGATCATACAGATCATAGTGAGATACCCCTTTCACAACCTGCAGCGTCTTCTCAACGGAGCGCGCGCGCTGATAAAGTTCATAACCGTCGCGATAAGAACCAAAACCACCAGGAACATCGCCAATAACAATATGTAATGGCTGTATCAGTAGCTTTTCCGTAAAGGCAAAAGCATCCCAGTTTAAGGCCGGTGCGGTGCTGGTAAGTCGCAGTTTGTTAGGCGAGCCTGGCTTTTGCCCGCGCGGGGTCGTGTAGTAATCAACTGCCTCAATGAGGTCGATATCGTTGATGTTCGCATTCGCCAACGCTTCTGCATTGTCAGGAATATAACCGACAACAAGAGCAGCGGCTCCCCGAGCTTCAGCAGTACGCTGTTTACCCAGCGCGTCAATCGTTCTGAGCGCGGCATCCGGACTGGAGTCCCCCTCACGCATAATGCGCCCATAATTGGCGGCAACCACAGTGGCAACGGCTTTGAAACGGTGATCAATGGTAGCGGCGCTAACGGCATATCCACCGCCGCCACAAACGCCTAAAACCCCAATACGATCTTCATCCACGTAGGCTAAAGTCACCAGATAGTCTATCGCGCAGCGAAAGTCTTCCACGCGGGTGGATGGATTTTCGCTAAAGCGTGGTTCACCCCCACTTTCACCCTGGGTAGAGGCATCGAAAGCAAGAGTAATAAATCCAGCTTCAGTCAGCTTCTGGCCGTAGACTGCGCCGGATGTCTGTTCTTTACAACTGCTGATAGGATGGGCG
Source organism: Citrobacter sp. S39 (assembly GCF_009495675.1). NCBI lineage: Bacteria > Pseudomonadati > Pseudomonadota > Gammaproteobacteria > Enterobacterales > Enterobacteriaceae > Citrobacter > Citrobacter sp. S39. The sequence goes on along the minus strand of NZ_CP045555.1, from coordinate 3,864,766 downwards.
CAAACAATCGCCGGGTATTTCTGGTTGGCATCAAATCCCTCAGGTAAGCGGAGAGTGGCGGCAACTTGCCAGCTGTTGTGCCGGAATGAAACGACTTGTTCATGAGACATAGCAGGAGTTCCTCAAGTTAATGGCGACGTTCTGAGCATTAATGCGGGACGTTAATGTAAGGATAGACGGGTGACTTAAGCATCAACTGGCGGTCGGTATTGACGATGCCCACCGTACTGTCGCTGTCAAACAGTTGCCATGTGTAATCCGCCAGCTTTTCCGCGGTAATAAATGAGTCCTCGGCAAACAATCCATCGCCACTGATGCCACCATTGTCTGAAGAATGAACAACGAATTCACTCTGTGTTGGACCTGGCGCGATCACCTTAGCCCGCATTTTTTTGCCCTTGTCACGCAGATTCTGCGCCAGTCCCTCGGTAAATGCGGCAACAAAGAACTTAGTCGCGCAATAGGTAACGGCGATATCAAAGAGTGAATAACCGCCGACGGATGACACGTTAATCAGCGTCGCCTCCCGATCGGCATAATCCCGTGTATACAGAAGGGAGAGCGTGGTCAGGGCCTTAACATTTAAATCCAGCATCCGAGTCGCTTTCGCTAAATCGATATCCCAGGGCATGGAGAAATCGCCAAACCCCGCATTATTGATAAGCATAACGAGATCGAAATCAGCCAACTGGCGATACAGGTGTTCTGCCTGGCCTTCCTGAGCCAGATCGCACGGTTTTGTGATGACCTGCATCGCATACCGGCTTTCAATATCCTGTTTAAGTTTCTGCAACTCGTCCTCGCGCCGGGCGGTGAGAATCAGGTTGTAGCCGCGAGAAGCGAACTTATAGCTAAGGGCTTTGCCGATGCCTGAACTGGCGCCGGTGATAAGGGTATATTTCATGATGTCGTTCTCTGGTCAGTGGTAGCCCGGTGGGCAAGGCGTGGGTCTACAGGTGTTCTGCGAAGAAAGAGACAAATTTGCCTGCCGCTTCCGACACATATTCAGGCTGGTCATACATGGCGATATGGGTAGCACCATTAACGATATGCAGGTTTTTATTCTGGCTTGCGGCTCGCTGATAAATCTCTTCCGTCATCCAGCGCGTTCCCGCCTCGCTGCCCGCAATTACCAGCATGGGCTGAGTCAAAAAAATATTGGCGAGGTTGAAGGCATCATAGGTAACCAGCTGAGCAAGGCTACGAGTGGTGAATCGACTGGGTGCGTTTCGGTGCATCGCTCGTGGCGTACGGTAATACTCATAAGCCTCAGCAAAATCCCTGTTTTGTGCCTCCTCTACGGAGCTTGGGGTGGTGGGCAGATAGCCAGTGGCTGCGCCTTTTGCCTCCGCAGTACGTTGTTCCGCAGCCATTTGCAGAAGTTCAAGGGATGATGCAGGCTGTTGATTGCCTTCCCATCCCTGGCGATACATGTCGCCATAGTTAACGGCGCTGACGGTGCCAAGTGCTTTAATTCGGCGATCCAGCATGGTGGCGTGAATGGCATAGCCGCCGCCAGCGCAGATGCCAACGACACCGATTCGCTGCTCATCGACGCAGTGCTGAGCCACCAGATAGTCTATAGCTGCGCTGATATCTTCCACCCGGTGATATGGGTTTTCAAGCTGACGAGGTTCTCCGCTGCTTTCACCCTGATAAGCGGCATCAAACGCCAGGGTAATGTAGCCATGACGCGCCAGTTCTTCAGCATACAGGCCTGACGTTTGTTCTTTGACGCCGCCGCTCGGGTGAACGACCACAATAGCTGGATAGCATGCGGATTCGTTAAAATTCTCGGGCAGGAACAGATTCCCCGCCATGGTGATTTCGGCATTGGTAAAGCGAATGGATTTCATCATTTTGTCCCCCCGGAGTCGACGTGTGTTGTGACGGTGAAATGATGATAGAACTGGACAGTTCATTTGATTAGCGTGGATAATTTGATGTCAGTTATTAGCGTGGCTTATTAATCAATGAAAGAGAATCTTAACGACCTGATCACCTTCCTGACGGTTGTTCAGGAGGGAAGCTTCACGCGGGCGGCAGTGAAATCAGGGACATCACAGTCGGCGGTGAGTCAGACTATCGGGAATCTTGAAGCGCGTCTGCAGCTAAAGTTACTTAATCGCACGACGCGGAGCCTGACTCTGACGGAGGCGGGAGAGCGTCTGGCACAGTTGATTGGCCCGGCTATCGAAGAAATTTCTACCGGTCTTGATCAGCTTGCTGACCTGCGGGATAAACCCGCGGGCAGAGTGCGTATATCTGCCGATGAATACGCTATCCAGCAGGTTCTGTGGCCAAAACTGGCACCGGTTTTGAAGGACTATCCTGATATTCACCTGGAACTGATCACTGATTATGGCCTAGTTGATATCGCCAAAGAGCGTTTTGATGCCGGCGTGCGGCGAGGTGGCTTGATAGCCCAGGATATGGTGGCCATTCCGATTAGCGCGGAACACCGTATGGTGGTCGTAGCCTCGCCTCAGTGTCTGCAGGAACAGGATTTCCCGACAACTCCCGCACAATTGCTGACGCTGCCGTGTATCAATTTACAGTTACCCACTCATGGACAGAATTTGCCGTGGACGTTTTTAATTAACGGGCAAGAGCAAAAGTTGCGCGTTCAGGGGCAGGTTATCGTTAACGGCATCAATCAGGTTCATCAGGCCTGTCTTGACGGTTACGGGCTGGCTTATGTTCCGCAGGCATTAGTGCAGGATGATATCGCCTCTGGCCGACTGCTCACCGTTCTGGACGACTTCACTATCACTTTCCCGGGGTATTATCTGTATTACACCAGCCGGCTGAAATCCTCGGCTGCGTTTAATATCATTGTTGAAGCGCTGAGAATGCCCGCATTATAGCGACGTGTTATCACTCGTTAAATGCAAAAATTACCGAAGTTACGAGAACTTGCATTAGCCACGGATAATCAGCGTACCGAAACCTGCATTTCACGGGTTGCTAAGGTGCCGAGAGTAATCCCTGAACACCGCCTGTCTGCAGTTTATGAACCGATGATTAACATGGTTTTACTGGTCCTAAACGCATGATGATTGATGATAGAACGCTGCAATATTATTCAGCTCAGAACAGTTGAAATGTTACCTGGGCAGAGCGAAGTCATCACAGCGCAAGTGATATGACAGGCGACCTGTTGAGACCATGGTAACATTACAGCTTGTGTCATTTACCTAACTACACACATCGGCCTACCAGATACTGGTTCGGGGTGTATTTCCGTATCCACGTTGAATACGGTTCTCAGCAATCCAGGGTTCATCACCGCTTCTGGTGTGCCTTGCGCCATAATATGTCCGTTCGCCATTACCACCAGATGATCGCAGTACCGGCTGGCCTGATTAAGGTCGTGCAGCACTGCGACTACCGTTTTCCCCTGAGCCCGGAGTTCGCCCATCAACCGCATCAGTTCCACCTGGTGATTGATATCGAGATAGGTGGTTGGCTCATCGAGTAGTATGACGGGTGTATTCTGGGCCAGGACCATCGCCAGAAAGGCGCGCTGGCGCTGACCGCCGGAAAGATCGGTTAACCGTCGGTCGGCAAGATGTTGGATCCGGGTCTGGTGCATAGCATCTTGGACCCGCGCATTGTCTTCAACGGAGAGGCGCCCCCAGAGTGACAACCACGGGTTGCGACCGTACGAAACAAGCTCCTGGACGGTGATCCCCTCTGGCGTTAAATGGTGCTGGGGCAGCAGCGCTAGCCTGCGGGCTAGCTGGCGTGATGAGAGCGTGTTGATGGCATTATCGCCGAGAAATACGCCACCGGATTGCGGCGCTAACAGCCGTGAAAAACAGTTTAGCAACGTCGATTTCCCGCAGCCGTTAGGGCCGAGCAGGGCGGTTGTCTTCCCCGCTGGTAGGGCGAGTGAAACGCCATCAAGGATCTTGTTTGTACCGTAACAGACCGTCAGATTTTCAGTTCGTAATGTCATTTATCGCATTCTCACAAGCAGCCAGACAAACCACGGTGCACCGATAATGGCGGTCAGTACGCCAGCCGGAAGCTCCAGCGGGGGATGAGTAATTCGCGCCAGCAGGTCGGCAACCACCAGTAGCAACGCACCTGTCATGGCCGATATGGGCAGCAGCCAGCGGTGACGCCCACCGGTAATACTGCGCACCATATGCGGCACCACAAGACCAATAAAACTAATTGGGCCGCAGACGGCCACGCCGGTAGATGTCATGGCGACGGCCAGTAGCAAAGCCAGGAACCGGATACGCGGCACCGACATACCGAGCGTGGTGGCGCGCGCATCGCCCAGTGCCAGAAGGTCGAGATCGCGGCAAAAACTCAGGCTCAGCGGCAGAAACAACATCAGCAGCGGGACGGCAATCTTCACAAAGCTCCAGTCACGGCCCCATAAGCTGCCGGTTAGCCACAGCAGAGCGCTGTTCACATCTTGCGGGCGCGAAAGCATCAGCCAGTCCGTCAGGCTGGCCCAGCAGGCAGACAGCGCGATACCCGTGAGTGCCAGCTTCATCGGCTGGCTGGTGTTCGCCAGCATTCTCAGCAGGATCAGGCCCACCATGCCACCGGCAAAGGCCAGCAGCGGCAGAGCAATCACCGGCAGTGACGGTACGAGAAGCAGTGCGCCCACAGAGGCAAGGCTGGCGGCATGGTTTACGCCGAGAATATCCGGCGACGCCAGAGGGTTACGAACGATCCCTTGTACCAGAACGCCTGCCACCGCGAGGGCTGCACCGACAAACAACGCCAGCAGCAGTCGCGGCAGGCGGTACGCCGTTAACACGTAATGATACTCACGCCCGGCCTGCCAGTCGGTCAGCAGGGCGCGCCAGGGAACGGCGATCACCCCCATTTGCAGAGACAGCAGCGAAAATCCTGCCAGTGCGAGGGCGATAAAAATGACTAACACAATTTTCAACCACGCCTCCTAACCAGCCAGACAAAGCAGGGCGCACCAATCAGAGCCACCACAGCCCCCGCGGGTAATTCGCCAGGGAAGGCCAGCGCGCGGGCCAGAACATCCGCCACTAGCATCAGCGTGGCGCCCATCAGTATGCTCATCGGCAGGACCTTGCGCTGGTCGAATCCTACCCAGAAGCGAGCCAGATGCGGCATCAACAGACCGATAAAAGCCACCGGGCCGGCCACGCTGACGCAGGTACCGACCAGAAGCAGCACCAGAATGTTGATGATTAAACGCAGCTTCGGCAGATTCACCCCCAGCGTACGGGCGGTGCTGTCGCTGACGTTAAGCAGATTCAGTTGATTGGCCAGCAGCAACACCACCGGTATAGCAACTGCCACCACCGGGAAAAGCTGCCAGAACTCCTGCCAGCGTACGTGGGATACGCCTCCCGCGAGCCAGTAAAAAATGCCGTAGGCGTGATCTTCCGTCAGCAGCAGGGTGATGCGGGTCAGGGCCATGCAAAACGCCGAGAACGCGATACCCGCGAGGATCAGTTTGTTTCTGTCCTGGGTATGGCGAAATCCGCCGCCTGCGGTCATCACCAGCAGCCAGCTTACGCCGCCGCCACAGGCGGCGATAAAGGCGATGGAGTAACCCGCGACGGGCACGGGGCTGAGCGCGCTGGTCAGTGCCATCGCCAGCGCCGCGCCGCTGTTAATACCGAGCAGCGAAGGAGATGCCATTGAATTATGCGTCAAAGTCTGCAGCAGCGTTCCCGCGAGAGCCAGGCTTGCGCCGATCAGAATGGCGACCAGGCTTCGCGGCAGACGTAGGTTTTGCACCAGCGTTTGTGGAAGCGTCGGCGCGTGGCCCGGCAGCAGGGCGCGAATGGCGTCAACGCCAGAAACAGGAATGGCCGAGTAGCAAAACAGACTCAGCCAGAAAACTGCGATAAGCGCGGCAAGGGGTAGCCCCCATTGCAACGCCGGATGTCTGAGAACTGTCATTTCACATCGGATAAAGGCTGGTGATGGAAGATTTTTACCGTGTCGCTGGCAATACGTTCGGCCGCAAAAATGCCGCGCATCCGCGCCCAGGCGTTACTGTCGACCGACGCCGTCTGCTGTTTTTGCGCAGCCGTTAACATCTGCCACAGCGGGTCTTGCTGCCAGCGTTTCACGATGCTCTCTTCGCGATAATGTGCGACCAGCAGCCATGCAGGATTGAGCGCCAGCAGCTGTTCCAGGCCGATGGACGGCATAGACGCACCAGCCATCGCCGCAGGTACCTTCAGCCCCAGAGAGGTCAGGACGCCCCCGGTCCAGGTCCCCTGCGTATGAAGGTTAAACTGCTGCTCCCGGGACGTACCAAATAACACCAGCGTGCCTTTTGGCAACTGGCTGGCCCACGCTGACATCTGTTGTTGGTGTTGCGCCAGACGTGACTGCATCTGTGTCTTTTTTCCCACGACTTCGCCGATGATGGCCGCAGATTGTAGATTTTCAGCGTAGGTTTCATTGCGGGACTTAAGCAGCAGCACCGGTGCTATTTGCTGTAAGGCGCTGTAAATACCCGCATGACGGCTGCTGTCGGCGATGATCAGGTCCGGTTTCAGCGCGCTAATGGCTTCTAAACTCGGCTGCGCACGCGTGCCGACAGACTGCCAGGGTTTCAGATGGGCGCGAACTTCGGGAAGAATGCGCGTGGCATCGTTATCGTCGGCAATGCCGACCGGACTGACATCGACGGCAGCCAGCGCGTCCGCGAACGACAGCTCCAGTACCACTATCCGCTGTGGCGTTTTATCAAGCGTAAAGGTGCCATGTTCGTCCTGAACCGTGGCGGCAAAAGCGTGGCTGGTGACCAGCAGCAGAGCGGCGAAAAGTGTGCGGATAAATGTGAACATCGGTGCTCCTGAAAGCCGGGTGGCGCTGCGCTTACCCGGCCAACGAAATCGGTGTGAATTAGAACTTCAACGACCCCTGCATATACAGCGTGCGCGGCTGGCCTGCGTAGATGCCTTTGTTGTTGTCGTCATAAGAGCGGGTGAAGTACGCCTGGTCGAAGATATTCTTCACGCCGAACGCCAGGTTCAGGTCTGCCATTTGCGGACCAAAATCATAAGCTACGCGTGCGCCCCAGAGCATAAAGCCAGGGATGCGACCAGTACTGCCGTCGGCGCTCTCTTTCACTGTGTTGGCGTTATCCGCAAACTGGCTGGACTGGAAATCGCTATTCAGGTTGAACGTCCAGCTACCCGGTTTATAGTCCACGCCCAATGTGCCTTTGTGTTTCGGCGAGAACGGCACCTGGTTGCCGTAGGTGTCGCCTTTCTCGCGGATCTCGGCGTTCACATACGCATAGCTTGCGTAGACCGAAACGTTGTCGAGCGTTGGCGTCAGCGTGCCGAGGTCATAGCGGGCCTGGGTTTCCAGCCCGGTATGGCGCGTTTTACCCCGTGCGGTTACGGTGTCGTTGGTCTGGTTGGAGTCGTACTGATTATTAAAGTTAATCAGGAACAGCCCCATTTCCGCGGTCAGCGCGCCATCGTCGTATCGGGTTCCGAGCTCCCAGGTTCGCGCTTTTTCCGGTTCCACATTGCCGCTTTGCACAGCCTTGCCAATTTGGCTGTACTGTACGGTGCCGAATGAGCCTTCAGTGTTTGCATAAAGATTCCAGCTATCAGTCAGGTGATAAAGCACGTTTAGCGCCGGAAGTGGGGCGTTGTAGCTCACTTCTTCATGTGTGCCTTTGATGGCGTTGTTCTGGTATGACTCGATATGTTCAAAGCGCATACCCGGTGTGATAGTCCAGTTGCCAATGTCGATTTTGTCATCCAGATACCAGGCGTGCGCTTCGGTGCCGGAACGGGTGTCGCGATCGTATGGGCTAGCGCTGGACGGGAGTTGTCCGCTGCTGGTGGCGGTGTAGTAACGCATTTCATGCGTCGACTCGCTCACATAGCGGTATCCCACGCCCACTTCGTGCGCGGAAGGACCCACCATAAAGCTCTGACTGTAGCGCGGTTCAATGCCGCGTACCCAGTAGTTACGCGGTGACAGGGTGAGGCGTTTGCCCTGTTCCAGATAGCCGCTACGCAGGGTTTCGGTGTAGAAGCCCTGAATATTGAATTTATGCTGGCTGTCCGGCTGGAACTGATAGCCGAGGCTTGCCAGCTTGCGGCGCCCCCAGAAGCGATCGTAAGGGCGCGTGGACTGCCAGCGGTCGGCGTTGTAATCCGCGCGCGACAGGCCGCCGGGCATGTCGGCTTCTCCGTCGTAGTATTGCAGCAGGCTGTTGAAAGTATGCACGTCATTCGGCGCATATTTGCTTTTCAGCATCAGGTCGTCGATGCGCGTCGCGCTGTGCTCGCGCCAGTCGCTGCCGCGGGTGCCGGAGTAAAGCAGGGCGGTACCAAAACCGTTATCCGCCGTGCCGCCCATCATCAGGTTGTGCGTCTCTTTTGGATTATTTTGTGAGGACGTTGGGCTGAGCTGGCCTTCCATGCCGGCTTCGATACCGAAGTCTTGCGGAATGGCGCGGGTGACAAAGTTCACCACGCCGCCCACGCTCTGCGGCCCGTAACGCACAGCACCGCCGCCGCGCACCACATCGATGGCGTCCATATTTCCGAGCGAAACAGGTGCCAGGGAAAGCTGCGGCTGGCCGTAAGGGGCAAACGGCACCGGAATACCGTCCATCAGTACCGTTGAACGGCTGGCCAGGCGCGGGTTCAGGCCGCGAATACCAAAGTTCATCGCCAGATCGTGGCTACCGGTGCCGTTATTTTCCGGGGCGGTAACGCCAGGAATACGGTTCAACACCTCGCGCATGGTCGTCGCGCCGGTTTTGGCGAAATCTTCACGGCGGATAACGTCACGTGCGCCAGCATGTTCGAAAACGTCGTTTTCGCGCGCATCGCCCAGCCAGTCGCCCACAACCGTGAGCGCATCTTCCTGCGGCGCAGGAACGTGTTCGAGCGTCCAGCTGTTATTCCCTAACGGCTTCACCTGCAGGCCACTGCCCAGGAGCAGCTGCTGCAAACCACTCTCAACATCGTAATCGCCGTGCAAACCGTTGCTGTGTTTGCCGCGCGTCAGGCTGGCGTCAACAGACAGGGTAATTCCGCTGCGTGCGGCATATTGGTTTAGCGCTTTATCGAGTGAGCCTGGTGCAATATCAATCTGCGCTGCGAAAGCGGATAACGAGAGCCCAGCCAGCGGCAGCAGGCTCAGGCGAATGGCGTTAACCAAAGGTGTTGTTTTGCTATAAACGCGTAAAGGCGTCATACCTTCTCCATCATCATTTTTGTTGTGTTCAGCTATGAGTCGAATGAGAAGGGGAAAAAGGACAATGAAAATGAGAATTATTTTTCTTACGGTGCCAAAATATTGACCCAGTATCGCGTAATAGTCTGAATTTTCACTGGAAGTGTCTGGGCAATAATATCCAGAATCGCATCGGTATTTTTCAGCGGGAAAGTGCCACTCAGGCGCAGCCCGGCCACCGCCGGATCGCAACGCAGCACGCCGTTGCGATAACGGCTCAGCGTGGCAATCACTTCACCCAGCGGTTTATCGCTAAAGCTCAGAATGCCCTGCGTCCAGGCGGCGCTTTCATCATCCGCTGAGGTAATTGCACTAAATTCAGACGCGCTAAACTGCAGGCTCTCGCCAGCGCTGACGATGCGTTTTTCCTGCGGACGGTTTGCCAGTAAGACTTCAACCGCGTGTTGTTGAACGGTAACGCGTGTGACGTTGTCCTGCTGGTAGACGGTAAATTCTGTGCCTAACGCGGTGAGCCGGCCCTGGCGGGTCACAACGTGGAAAGGTCTCTGCTGCGCGTCTTTTGCGGTAGTAATAGCAATTTCGCCGTACCAGAGATGGACAGCGCGTTGACGCGTATCAAAACGAACGTCCGCGGCGCTTTGCGTGTTGAGCGTCAGCAGCGAGCCATCGTCCAGCCGCTGATGGCTGACAGCCCCTTTGGCGGTGCGGTAGTCCGCGCGCAGACCTTCTCCGGCTTCAGATTGCCAGAGCTGCCAGCCGCCGCCCACGCCGAGCAGCAGCAGTAGCCCTTTCATGACATGACGACGTGTAAGACGCGTATCGTGCAGCGCCCGGCTGGCGACATCGCCCGGAACGCTGCTGAGCTGGCTGCGCAGGTTTTCAACCTGTTGCCAGGCCCACTGATGATCTTTGTCCTCTTCATACCATTGTTGCCAGCGCGCTTCCTGCTGTGGGCTGACACGCTCGCCGCTCAATACGGCATACCAGTGTGATGCCGAGCGCAAAGCCTGACGGCGAGAATCGGTGATAGAAGCGTTCACAGACCGTGCTCCAGACGAAACAGCAGACAATGTTCGATAGCCTTTGCCATATATTTTTTCACTGAACTGACCGAAACACCGAGCTTTAGCGCTATTTCGCTGTAGGTCAGACCATCCAGCTGCGAAAGGAGAAACGCTTCGCGTGTTTTTCCGCTTAGCCCGTCAAGCATGCTGTCGATGAGTTGCAGGGTTTCGAGCTGACTCTCGCGTTCCTCGGGCGAAGGCGCGAGCGCCTCCGGCATCAGCGCCAGCATCTCCAGATAGGCTTTTTCCAGCGCGTTTCGACGAAACAGGTCGACCATTACCCGTTTGGCGAGAGTGCACAGGAAGGAGCGCGGATCGCGGATCGTCGAGAGCGACCCGCTGCCCATTACCCGTAGAAAAGTGTCCTGGGCAATGTCATCTGCATCAAAGGCGGACTGGAGTTTGCGCGTCAGCCAGCTTTTCAGCCAGCCGTGATGTGCGCCATAAAGCGACTCGAGCGTAAAGGAAGCAGTGGTAGTGGCGTGGTCAGACATGCGGAATGTATCAAAAGTTAATTATCACGCGATTATAGTAATATGAGAATGGTTATCATTACAATTGGTAATATAATTGTATTACGTTGAACGTATTAACGCATTGTTTTTTATAAAAATATTATGATGTGGATATTAGACGGGAAAAGGAGTCTGCTTTTGGCATGTGATGGTTGGAATGACATCTGACCATGTCTGTTGTGAGTGAGAATCGGACACCTCACTTCCTGTCACCAGTGGCGGAAACCTTGCTCATGCTGCTGGTGTTAGCGTTTATCTGGATGATGCGGGCACTAAAACGACGGGCGTTATTCGTCGTGATCAGCCCAGAACTATTGATATGGAACCTCGGAACGGCAAGCGCCTGGAACAAATACCTGCGGTCATTATGAATGAAGTGTTGGCCAGACTGAGCTGGGGCTTTGATATGCGCAATGAGCAATAGCATAAAAGCAAAAAGCCTGCTTAGTTTCCTGAGCAGGCTTCTTAAATATGGCTCCTCTGACTGGACTCGAACCAGTGACATACGGATTAACAGTCCGCCGTTCTACCGACTGAACTACAGAGGAATCGTTTGAACGAGGCGCATATTAGCGAGGGTGGTGAGGCTTGTCAAAGGGGTAAATACATTTGTGTGTTCGTTTGCTGACAAAATCAGCAAAGCGGCGATCTTTCCGTCTTTTTATGCTTTTGCCCCATTCTGGTGCGCGTCTACCTCTTCCAGGGCAGCCTGAATGAGATATTTAGGTGTGCAGAATGATCTTCCTTCGCTTTTACTCCTGACTTTGTGCGGCTTTAACCATAAAACACCGTTTTAGACGAAAGTGGCAAGTATCTTGCAATCCTGAATTCAATGACTGCCAGCACGGGTTCTGGTATTCCGACAGGAGGCAAAATGAACTTTAGACGACTGAAATATTTCGTGAAAATCGTCGATATTGGTAGCCTGACCCAGGCAGCGGAAGTATTGCACATTGCGCAACCCGCGCTGAGCCAGCAGGTCGCTACGCTGGAAGGTGAGCTTGATCAGCAATTGCTGATTCGTACCAAGCGTGGCGTCACGCCGACGGAAGCAGGAAAAGTGTTATATACCCACGCCCGGACGATTTTACGTCAGTGTGAACAGGCGCAACTTGCGGTTAATAACGTGGGACAGACCTTGACAGGCCAGGTCTCTATCGGCCTAGCGCCGGGGACAGCAGCGTCATCCATTACCATGCCGTTATTACAGACGCTACGTGCCGAACTGCCCGATGTGCAGGTTTATCTGCATGAAAATAGTGGGGCAGTGCTGAATGACAAGCTGCTCAGCGGGCAATTAGATATGGCAGTGCTCTATGAGCGTTCACCCGTGGCGGGCATCAGCAGTCAACCGTTGCTTAAAGAGGATCTATATCTGGTCGGCACGCGTGAGTGTCCGGGGCAAAGCGTCGATTTAGCCGCGGTGGCGCAGATGAATTTATTCTTGCCACGGGATTACAGCGCGGTTCGCCTGCGCGTGGATGAAGCTTTTTCGCTACGTCGCTTAACGGCTAAAGTGATTGGCGAAATTGAGTCTATCTCCACCCTGACGGCTGCCATTGCCAGTGGTATGGGCGTCACAGTGTTGCCCGAGTCGGCCGCCCGTTCATTATGCAATGCAGCGAACGGCTGGATGGCGCGCATCACAACCCCATCGATGAATCTGCCATTATCGTTGAACGTATCAGCCAGAGGGAGCTTGTCGCCCCAGGCGCAGGCAGTGAAGGAGATCCTGTTGTCGCTGGTTAGCCGTCCGGCGCTGGAAAATCGCGAATTGCAGCTGGTCAGCTAAACCTTATTCCCACGAGGAATAAGATGCAGGTTTTTATTATTTGTTATGCCGGGCATCAGACTTTAACAATAGCGTAATGTCTGATGTGCCCGGAGTGAAACGTGAATTTCCAGCAACTCAAAATAATCCGCGAGGCGGCCCGTCAGGATTACAACCTGACGGAGGTCGCGAATATACTGTACACCTCGCAGTCGGGCGTCAGCCGACACATTCGTGAACTTGAAGATGAACTTGGCATCGAAATTTTTATCCGTCGCGGTAAACGCCTGTTGGGCATGACTGAACCGGGTAAAGCCTTGCTGATCATTGCTGAGCGTATTCTGAATGAGGCCAGCAATGTTCGTCGACTGGCGGATCTGTTTACCAATGACACGTCCGGCGTTCTGACGATTGCCACCACGCATACCCAGGCATGCTATAGCTTGCCTGCGGTGATAAAAGCCTTTCGTGAGTTGTTCCCTGAGGTGCGTCTGGAACTTATTCAGGGCACACCACAGGAGATTGATGTCCTGCTACAAAATGGCGGGGCAGATATCGGAATTGCCAGTGAGCGGCTGAGCAGCGATCCATTGTTGGTGGCTTTTCCCTGGTTTCGTTGGCACCACAGCCTGCTTGTTCCTCAGGACCATCCATTAGTGAAGGCTTCTCCGCTAACGCTGGAGTCCATCGCTCACTGGCCGTTAATTACCTATCGTCAGGGGATTACAGGGCGTTCCCGCATCGATGAGGCGTTTGCTCGCAAGGGGCTGATACCTGATATTATTCTCAGTGCCCAGGACTCGGATGTGATTAAAACTTACGTGTCACTGGGATTGGGGATTGGGCTGGTGGCAGAGCAATCCAGCGGCGAGCAGGAAGAGGGGACGTTAACCCGTCTGGATACCCGGCATTTGTTTGATGCAAATACCGTTTGGCTAGGGCTTAAACGCGGACAACTGCAGCGCAACTACGTCTGGCGATTCATCGAGCTATGCAACGCAGGGTTATCCGTCGATGAAATTAAGCGTCAGGCGATGGAGCCAGATGAAGCGGTGATTGATTATCAGATTTAACAATAAAAGCCCGTGAGAAACGGGCTTCTCTCGTTGCCAGTATGGAAAAGCCTGGGTGTGAAATGAAGCGCTCTACCTGGCTAATGGGATCGCAGAAAAGCAAAAAGCCTGCTTAGTTTCCTGAGCAGGCTTCTTAAATATGGCTCCTCTGACTGGACTCGAACCAGTGACATACGGATTAACAGTCCGCCGTTCTACCGACTGAACTACAGAGGAATCGTTTGAACGAGGCGAATATTAGCGATGCCGCTCAGCGTTGTCAAAGCCTGAATGGATAAATGCGAACGTTTGCTGAAATATTCCTCATTTCGCCGATTATTCAGACGCAACCGGTTGTTTTATGCACTTTTCGCGTTCGGGGCGTGGGTATTTCCACAACCAGCGGCCTGTGACCATACGCCAGTAAAATAACGCGGCGCGCACGGCCCAGTCGAAGAACATACCTAACCAAACGCCGACAACTCCCCATCCTAATACGATACCCAGAGTGTAGCCCGCGACTACGCGGCAGCCCCACATGCCCAGCATCGATACCCACATAGCAAAACGTGCATCTCGCGCACCTTTAAAGCCCGCTGGTAACACCCAGGAGGCTGCCCATATCGGCATAAATGCTGCGTTGAGCCAAATCAGGATGACTATGACCTCTTTTACATCCTGATCGTGGGTATAAAATGAGGCCATCACCCCGGCGAAAGGTGCGGTTAGCCAGGCAATTGCCGTTAGCCCAATCGTCGACAGCCAGAACACATGCCGTAGCTGGATTTCAGCCTGGGCAATCTGGCCATTTCCCAGACGCCTGCCGGTAATGATTGTCGACGCGGAACCTAAAGCATTCCCCGGTAAATTGATAAGCGCGGCGATAGAAAATGCAATAAAGTTCCCGGCGATAACGCTGGTTCCCATGCCTGAAACAAACATCTGCGTCAAAAGTTTACCGCCATTGAACAGCACTGACTCGATACTTGCCGGAATGCCGATCCCCATGACCTCCCATATAATGGCGAGATTGAGTGGCTTAAAATAGCTTTTGAAGGGAATTCGCAGCGCGGGGTTAAAACCAATCATCAGTACCCAGATGATGGCAATCGCCCCGATGTAGCGCGAAATGGTCAGTCCCAGGCCTGCTCCCACAAATCCCAGACCTTGCCAGAAAAAGATTCCGTAAATCAGGATGCTACTGATGATGATATTCAGGATGTTCATACCGCCGTTAATCAACAACGGTATTTTAGTATTTCCGGCTCCACGTAGTGCGCCACTGCCGATCAGCGCAATGGCTGCCGCCGGGTAGCTGAGCACCGTCAGCTCCAGATAGGTAAGTGCCAAAGCTTTAACGTCTGGCGTTGCTTCACCTGCAACAACGTCAATAATCTGTTGACCAAAATAGTGAATGACCGCTGCCAGCACGGTAGCAAAAATTGTCATGATCACCAGCGATTGTCTGGCTGCGGCTCTGGCCCGTCGACGATCTCGTTTCCCGAGGCTAAATGCTACAACTACGGTGGTACCCAGATCGATGGCGGCGAAAAATGCCATGATGACCATATTAAAACTGTCGGCGAGTCCGACACCGGCCATTGCTTCTTTTCCCAACCAGCTTACCAGGAAAGTACTGAGAACACCCATCAATAGCACACAGGTGTTTTCCAGGAAAATGGGGACAGCCAGCGGAGTGATTTCGCGCCAAAAGAGAACCTTATAACTCTTGCGTTTGGCATACCAGGGCGTGCGGGAAGCGACCTGGCGTAAGGCAGCGGAGACGTTCAAAGTGGACCTTAACGAAGAAAGTTGAAACCTCATTTCAAATGATGAGGGAGAATCAAAAAAGCTGCAAAGTTTTTTCTATTTAAAATGTCTGTAAATGCAACAAACTGTCGAGAGAAGCATCAATTGATTCGCATTCGAAGAAATGAGGTTTGACAAAAATTTTTTCGCCGCTAAGATAAGCCTCCACAACGATTCCTCTGTAGTTCAGTCGGTAGAACGGCGGACTGTTAATCCGTATGTCACTGGTTCGAGTCCAGTCAGAGGAGCCATATTTAAGAAGCCTGCTCAGGAAACTAAGCAGGCTTTTTGCTTTTTGTTTCAAGTCTGGTCGCGCGAAGCGACACCGGGTTCTTAAGCCGGGAAATCCCCATGCTGACGCGCAACCAACGTCAGAATGGAATACAGCGCCACCGCCTGCTGGTGCTGATTGAAAATCTCCACCGCCCATTCCACCACGCCAGTCGCTTTTTCTTCGGCATTGCGCTGAAGTTTCACCGTTTTGCGTTTGCAGGTTAAACGCACCTGGATAGTGTCGCCCGGCTTAACCGGCTCGATAAAGCGCAGATTTTCCATACCGTAGTTGGCGATAACCGGGCCAACGCCCGCGTCTACAAATAGACCGGCAGCGGCGGAAATCAGGAAATAGCCGTGCACCACGCGTTCGCCGAAAATAGACTCGGCCGCTGCAATTTTGTCCATATGAGCGTAGAAGTGATCGCCGCTCAAACAGGCAAAATTGACGATATCCGCTTCAGTCAGCGTGCGGCGCGGAGTCAGCAGGCTATCGCCCGGTTGGATCTCTTCGAAATATTTGCGGAACGGGTGAATGCGATCTTCCGTAACCTGCGCGCCGCGTACCCACTGCTGGCTAACGGCGGCCAGCATGGTTGGACTGCCCTGAATGGCAGTGCGTTGCATGTAGTGTTTCACCGCACGCAGACCGCCCAGCTCTTCACCGCCGCCTGCACGTCCAGGCCCACCGTGGACCAGCTGTGGCAGTGGAGAGCCGTGGCCGGTCGATTCCGCCGAGGATTCTTCGTTCAGCACCTGAATACGCCCGTGGGCGCGGGCTGCACCGAGGATAAACTCTCGCGCCAGTTCGCCGCTCGCCGTCACCAGCGTTCCTGCCAGACTGCCTTCACCAGCGCGCGCCAGCGTCATGGCATGCTCGGTATTCTGATACGGCATCAGCGTGGCGACCGGACCAAAGGCTTCAATTGCATGTACCGCGGTAATTTCATCCGGCTGCGGACAAAACAGCAGCGTTGGCGGGAAGAAAGCTCCAGCGGTGCTCAGATCTGCCTTTCCGCCCAGCAGTACCTCACATCCGGCTTCAACCAGACGATTCACATTATCCTGCACGTCCTGACGCTGATCGTTATTCACCAGCGACCCCATCTTCACGCCTTCCTGCGCCGGATCGCCCACTACCACCTTTTGCAGGCGGGCAATCAGCGCTTCACTGACGGCTTTCACCTGCGCCTGCGGCACGATAATGCGGCGGATAGCGGTACATTTCTGCCCGGCTTTGGTCGTCATCTCGCGCACAACTTCACGTACAAACAGTGCAAACTCAGGCTGTTCTGGGGTGACGTCCTCACCCAGCACGCAGCAGTTGAGTGAATCCGCTTCCATGGTGAAGGGCACAGATTTCTCCACCAGATTCGGATGCACGCGCAATTGCTGTCCGGTATGCGCAGAGCCGGTAAAGGTCACTACGTCCTGGCTATCCAGATTATCCAGCAGATCGCCCGCGCCGCCGCAGATCAGGCTTATTGCGCCGTCCGGCACCAGCCCGCTGTCGACAATGGCTTTGACCATCGCCTGCGTCAGCTGCGCGGTGGCGGTCGCCGGTTTAACGATCGCGGGCATGCCGGCAAGCCAGGTCGGCGCCAGCTTTTCTAACATCCCCCAGCAGGGGAAGTTAAAGGCGTTGATATGTACCGCAACGCCGGATTTTGACGTCAGCACATGGCGCGCGGCAAAACCGCCCTGTTTGGACAACGGAATCAGCTCATCTTCCGGCCACAGCACATCATCCGGCAGCTCACGCCCGCCGAGGCTGGCATAGGTGAAAAGCGTGCCGATGCCGCCTTCGATATCGACCCAGCTGTCACCGCGTGTTGCTCCGGTTTGCGCGGATATGGCATAGAAATCGGCTTTCAGTTCCATTAAATGCTTCGCCACCGCTTTTAGCATCGCGCTGCGCTGAATAAAGCTCATTGCCTGTAACGCTTTGCCGCCGTGCTCGATGGCGAAGCGGCGCGCCTGCGCCATATCCAGTCCTTCGCTTGTCACTTCCCAAAGCGGTTCGCCGCTGATGGCGTGGTGGATAGTACGGGTGCGGCCTCGGCCGGTCTGCCAGGCGCCGGATAAATAGCTGGCTAACTGCTGCATCGTTAATCTCCAGATGTGTTCCGTAATCTCTCTATAAATAGTTATTTTGTGAATCATAAAATGCAAGCGTGATTTTAATAATTTATTAACAATGCGATCGCGAACACTTTATCTAAATTGATTATGATTCTGTTTTTACTCAATAAACTAAAAGGCTTTGCGTAGCGTGTCACAAAATCCACAAACAAAATTTGTGGTTTTATTTAACCAGGATGTAACTTTTACAAAACAAAATGATTCACAAAAAATTAATTTCTTGATTTATCGGAATCATAAGGTGATGACGTGACAGAAGAACAACGCTTTGACCAGCGCATCGCGCAGGAAACGGCCATCGAGCCGCAGGACTGGATGCCGGACGCATACCGTAAGACGCTGATCCGCCAGATTGGCCAGCATGCGCACTCGGAAATCGTCGGCATGCTGCCAGAAGGCAACTGGATAACCCGCGCACCCACGCTGCGGCGTAAGGCCATTCTGCTGGCAAAAGTACAGGACGAGGCCGGACACGGCCTGTACCTCTATAGCGCGGCGGAAACACTGGGCTGCGCGCGTGAGGATCTGTACCAGAAGATGCTCGACGGGCAGATGAAATACTCCTCCATCTTCAACTACCCAACCCTGAGCTGGGCGGATATTGGCGTGATCGGCTGGCTGGTCGATGGCGCGGCGATCGTCAACCAGGTGGCACTGTGTCGTACCTCCTACGGCCCGTATGCCAGGGCGATGGTCAAAATCTGCAAAGAAGAAAGCTTCCACCAGCGTCAGGGCTTTGAAGCCTGTATGGCGCTGGCGGCGGGCAGCGAAGAACAGCGGCAGATGCTCCAGGATGCGATCAACCGTTTCTGGTGGCCCGCGCTGATGATGTTCGGGCCGAGCGACGACAACTCGCCGAACAGCGCCCGCAGTATGGCGTGGAAAATCAAACTGCATTCCAACGACGAACTGCGCCAGCGCTTTGTGGATAACACCGTTCCGCAGGTTGAAATTCTCGGCATGACCGTGCCGGATGCCGATCTGCAGCTTGATGAAGCGACGGGGAAATACCGATTCGGCGAGATCGACTGGCAGGAATTTAATGAGGTCATCAACGGTCGTGGTGTCTGCAATCACGAACGTTTGGGCGCCAAGCGTAAGGCCTGGGAAGAGGGGGCATGGGTGCGCGAAGCTGCGCTGGCGCATGCCCAAAAACAACAGGCCCGCGATGCGGCGTAAGGAGAGAACCATGAGCAAAACATACTGGCCGTTATACGAAGTGTTTGTCCGCAGCAAGCAGGGTCTGTCGCATCGTCACGTGGGCAGCCTGCACGCCGCCGATGACCAGATGGCGCTGGAGAACGCCCGCGATGCGTACACCCGCCGCAGCGAAGGCTGCTCCATTTGGGTCGTGAAGGCGAGTGAAATTGTTGCCTCGCAGCCGGAGGATCGCGGTGAATTCTTCGACCCGGCAGAAAGCAAAGTCTACCGCCACCCGACGTTCTACACCGTGCCGGACGGCATGGAACATATGTGAGGCAACGATGACGACTCTCAATCCCGTTGCAACCTATGCCCTGCGTCTGGGCGATAACGGCCTGATCCTGGCACAGCGTTTAGGCGCATGGTGCGGCCACGCACCGGAGCTGGAAATCGACCTGGCGCTGGCCAATATCGGTCTCGATCTGTTGGGACAGGCGCGCAATTTTCTCAGCTACGCCGCCGAACTGAACGGTAACGGCGACGAAGACACGCTGGCCTTCGGCCGCGATGAACGCCAGTTCAGCAATCTGCTGCTGGTTGAACAGCCGAACGGCAACTTTGCCGACACCATTGCCCGCCAGTTCTTTATCGACGTCTGGCACATGGCGCTGTTCAGCCGTCTGGTCTATAGCCGCGACGCGCAGCTCGCCGCCATTGCGGCCAAAGGGTTGAAAGAGGTGCGTTATCACCAGCGCTTCAGCCGCGGCTGGCTGGAACGTCTGGGCAACGGTACCGACTACTCCGCGCAACTGATGCAGCAGGCGGTCAACAGCCTGTGGCGCTATACCGGTGAACTGTTCGTTGCCGATGCGCTGGAAATTGACCTGAGCGAGCAGGGGATCGCCGTCGATCCGCGCACGCTCCAGGCGGAATGGCAGGCAACGGTTCACACCGCGCTGCTCGATTCCGGCCTGCAAATTCCCCAGGAGGCGGCGTTCCGCAGCGGCGGTAAGCAGGGGCTACACAGCGAACATCTCGGCCCGATGCTGGCAGAGATGCAGTATTTACAGCGGTCGTATCCCGGCCAGCAGTGGTAGCAGGAGGTGGCTATGCAACGTCTCGCCGCAATCGCACCCCCGGAGGTTCGTACCGTCTGGGGATTGTTAAGCGCCATTCCAGACCCGGAAGTGCCAGTGCTGACCATTACCGATTTGGGGATGGTACGCCGGGTTGAACGCCTCGGCGACGGCTGGGTGATTGGCTTTACGCCAACCTACTCGGGCTGCCCGGCTACCGAGCACCTGTTGGGTGAGATTCGTACGGTGATGACCACGCATGGCTACACGCCGGTACATATTGTGCTACAGCTCGACCCGCCGTGGACCACCGACTGGATGAGCCCTGATGCCCGCGAGCGTTTGCGCCAGTATGGTATCAGCCCGCCGCATGCCCATGCCTGCCACGCCGGCGAGATGCCAAAGGATGTGGTCTGCCCACGCTGCGGCAGCACCCACAGCTCACTGATTAGTGAATTCGGTTCCACGGCCTGTAAAGCGCTGTATCGCTGCGATAGCTGCCGTGAACCCTTTGATTACTTTAAATGTATTTGAGGCTGCGATGACAACATTTCATTCGCTTACCGTGGCAAACGTTGAGCCGGAAACCCGTGATTCGGTCACCATTACCTTTGCCATTCCCGACGCGCTGCGTAGCGTGTACGCCTTCTGTCCGGGCCAGCACCTGACGCTGAAAACCCGCCTGGGCGGGGAAGAGTTACGCCGCTGCTACTCCATTTGCCGCAGCCGTTCGCCGTCAGAAATCAGCGTGGCGGTCAAAGCCATCGACGGCGGCCGTTTCTCCCGCTATGCCCAGAGCGATATTCAGCAGGGTATGGAATTTGAGGTGATGGTGCCGCAGGGGCACTTTGGCTACCAGCCGCAGGCCGAGCGTGAAGCGGAATATCTGGCGATTGCCGCCGGTTCCGGCATTACGCCGATGATGGCGATTATTGAAGCGACGCTGGCGACCGAACCGGCCAGTCAGTTCACCCTGATTTACGGCAACCGCAGCAGCCACAGCATGATGTTCCGTCAGGCGCTGGCCGACCTGAAAGACCGCTACCCGCAGCGTTTGCAGGTGGTGCATCTGTTCAGCCAGGAGTCGATGGACAGCGACCTGCTGCAAGGGCGCATTGACGGCGACAAGCTGCATGCGCTGGGCAAAACGCTGCTTGATTTCAGCCGTTTTGATGATGCGTTTATCTGCGGCCCGTCGGCGATGATGGACGAAGCCGAAGTGGCGCTGCGTGAACTGGGCGTGCCGGAAAAATCTATTCACCTTGAGCGCTTCAATACGCCGGGCACCAGCGTGAAACGCGCCACCGGCGTGCAGGCTGAAGGCCGCACGGTGACTATTCGCCAGGACGGCCGCGATCGCCTGATTTCGCTGAACGCCGAAGATGACAGCATTCTTGATGCGGCGCTGCGTCAGGGCGCAGACCTGCCGTTTGCCTGTAAAGGCGGCGTCTGTGCCACCTGTAAATGCAAAGTGGTGCAGGGCGAAGTGGCAATGGCCGCCAACTATAGCCTGGAAGCCGATGAAGTGGCGGCGGGCTATGTGCTGAGCTGCCAGGCGCTGCCCAAAAGCGCGGATGTGGTGGTCGACTTTGACGCGCGGGGGACGGCATGAGCGAACTGCTATTGACCCGTCATGACCGCGTGCTGCAACTGACCCTGAACCGTCCGCAGGCGCGTAATGCGTTAAACAACGCGCTGCTGACGCAGATAGCCGACGCGCTGGAAAGTGCGGCTGCAGATGCCTGCGTGAGCGTGTGCGTGATTAGCGGCAACCCGCGCTATTTCGCGGCCGGTGCCGATCTCAACGAGATGGCGGAAAAAGACCTGCCCGCCACCTTCGACGATATTCGTCCGCGTCTATGGGCGCGCATCGATGCCTTCAACAAGCCGCTGATTGCGGTGGTGAACGGCTACGCGCTGGGGGCGGGCTGCGAGCTGGCGCTGCTGTGTGACCTGGTGATCGCCGGGGATAACGCCCGCTTCGGCCTGCCGGAAATTACCCTCGGCACCATGCCGGGGGCGGGTGGTACGCAGCGGCTTATCCGCAGCGTTGGTAAAGCGCTGGCGAGCCGGATGGTGCTGAGCGGCGAAAGCATTGACGCCGAACGCGCACAGCAGGCTGGGCTGGTGAGCGACATTCACCCGGCGAACCTCTCTGATGAATATGCCTTGAAGCTGGCTGCAAACATCGCTCGCCACTCGCCGCTGGCGCTGCGGGCGGCGAAACAGTCGCTGCGTCTGGCGCATGAAGTGGGCTTACAGGCCGGTCTGGTGCAGGAACGTCAGTTATTTACGCTGCTGAGCGGTACCGAAGATCGTCGTGAAGGCGTGAGCGCCTTTTTAGAAAAACGTACCCCGGAATTTAAAGGACGCTAATCGTGGACGCATTCATTCTCAGCGAAGTGGAACAGGGTGTAATGACCCTCACCCTGAACCGCCCAGACCGACTCAACAGCTTTAATGACGTGATGCACCAGCAGCTCGCCAACTGCCTGAAACAGGCCGAGCGCGACGACACCATTCGCTGCCTGCTGATTACCGGTGCCGGGCGCGGTTTTTGCGCCGGACAGGATCTGAACGACCGTAACGTTGACCCGAGTGGCCCTGCGCCGGATCTGGGCATGTCGGTGGAACGCTTTTACAACCCGCTGGTGCGCCGTTTAGCCGCGCTGCCGAAGCCGGTTATCTGCGCCGTTAACGGCGTGGCCGCCGGGGCGGGTGCAACGTTAGCGCTGGGCTGCGATATCGTGCTGGCCGCGCGTTCGGCGAAGTTTGTGATGGCCTTCAGCAAGCTTGGCCTGGTGCCGGACTGCGGCGGTAGTTGGCTGCTGCCGCGCGTTGCCGGTCGCGCTCGCGCCGTCGGCCTGCTGATGCTCGGCGATAACCTCAGCGCCGAACAGGCTGCGCAGTGGGGGATGATCTGGCAGGTGGTGGACGACGCTGAACTGAAAGACACTGCGTTAGCCATGGCGCGTCATTTTGCTACGCAGCCGACCTATGGGCTGGGGTTAATTAAGAAAGCTTTGCAGCTTTCCGAAACCAATACGCTGGATCAGCAGCTTGAGCTTGAGCGCGACTACCAGCGCATGGCCGGTCGCAGCGACGACTATCGCGAAGGCGTCAGCGCCTTCCTCGCCAAACGTCAGCCACAGTTCAGCGGGAAATAAGCCATGAGCCAGACTCTTCACACCGTCGCCGTGATTGGCGGCGGCACCATGGGGGCCGGGATCGTCGAAGTGGCGGCCAGTGCCGGACACGCGGTGCGGCTGTATGACATTTCGTCTGAGGCGATTACCCGCGCTATCGACGGCATTGCCGAGCGCCTCAACGCCCGCGTTAGCCGCGGCAAAGTCAGCGCCGAGCAGGCGCAGGCGCTGCTGGCACGCATTACGCCAGCAACCGAATTAACACAGCTAGCCGATGCGCAGTTAGTAATTGAAGCCGCTTCGGAACGCCTGGAGATTAAACAGGCGCTGTTCAGCCAACTGGCGGAAATCTGTTCGCCGTCAACGCTGCTGACCAGCAATACCTCGTCGATTTCCATTACCGCAATTGCGGCGGGAGTGAAGCATCCGGAACGGGTGGCGGGGCTGCACTTCTTTAATCCGGCGCCAGTGATGAAGCTGGTCGAGGTCGTCAGCGGCCTTGCCACCTCCACGGAAGTGGTTGAGCAGCTTTGCCAGTGCGTCAGCGCCTGGGGCAAACAGCCGGTGCGCTGCCGCTCCACGCCGGGCTTTATCGTCAACCGCGTGGCGCGCCCGTATTACGCCGAAGCCTGGCGGGCGCTGGAGGAACAGGTCGCCGCGCCGGAAGTGATTGACGCGGCGCTGCGCGACGGCGGCGGTTTCCCGATGGGGCCGCTGGCGCTGACCGATCTGATCGGTCAGGACGTCAACTTTGCCGTTACCTGTTCGGTATTTAACGCCTTCTGGCAGGATCGCCGCTTTCTGCCGTCTTTGCTGCAACAGGAGCTCGCTCTGGCGGGGCGTCTGGGCAAGAAGAGTGGACACGGTGTCTATCGCTGGCCTGTTGAAGTATCGCCTGATCTGGCTGTTGCAGCGGTACAGCCTGAAAATGCAGCAAAAAACATTAAACGTGACGTTGTCACTGAACTGGATGATGTGCTGCTTCTTGAAACCACTGGTGAAACCGCGCTGGCTTTAAGCGTGCAGCATCAGCGCCCGGTAGTGGTTTATGACCATGCGGCGGGCGACACGGTCGTACTGGCGAGCGCTCAAACCAATCCACAGTCGGCAACCGACAAAGCGGTGTACTACTTCCAGCAGCAGGGCAAAAAAGTGCTGCGTATTGCCGACTATCCAGGGCTTTTGGTATGGCGCACGGTAGCGATGCTGGCGAACGAAGCGCTGGATGCGGTGCAAAAAGGCGTTGCTAACGCGGATGATATCGATACCGCCATGCGGCTGGGTGTCAACTACCCGCGTGGGCCGCTGGCCTGGGGCGAATCGCTTGGCTGGGGGCGCGTGCTGCGCCTGCTGGAAAACCTACAACAGCACTACGGCGAAGAACGCTACCGCCCGAGTGCGCTGCTGCGCCAGAAAGCGCTGATGGAGATGCGTCATGAGTAACCAGGCCTGGCGCAACGCCCGCGCCATGTACGAGAAAGATACCTGCGCCCGCGCGCTGGGCATCGAGATTATCGAAATGGATGAAGGCTATGCGCAGATGACGATGGCGGTGCTGCCATCGATGCTCAACGGCCACCAGACCTGTCACGGCGGGCAGCTGTTTTCGCTCGCGGACACCGCCTTTGCCTACGCCTGTAACAGCCAGGGGCTGGCGGCGGTGGCGGCGGCGGCGAGCATCGATTTCCTGCGCCCGGCCTTCACTGGCGATCTGCTGACCGCCACCGCGCGGGTGAAACAGCAGGGCAAGCTGACCGGCGTTTACGACATTGAGATTGTTAATCAACAGCAAAAAACCGTTGCCCTGTTTCGCGGAAAATCGCACCGCATCGGCGGCACAATCACAGGAGAAGCCTAATGCGTGACGCCTTTATTTGTGACGGAATTCGTACCCCGATTGGCCGCTACGGCGGCGCGCTGGCGGGGGTTCGCGCTGACGATCTGGCGGCGATCCCGCTGCGTGAATTGCTCCGTCGCAACCCGCGCCTGGATGCCAGCGCCATCGACGATGTGATTTTCGGCTGCGCCAACCAGGCCGGTGAAGACAACCGTAACGTGGCGCATATGGCAACGTTGCTGGCGGGTTATCCGCACAGCGTGGCGGGCACCACCATCAACCGTCTGTGCGGTTCCGGGCTGGACGCCATCGGCTTTGCCGCACGAGCCATTAAGGCGGGCGATGCGGATCTGTTGATTGCCGGCGGCGTCGAGTCGATGTCTCGCGCGCCGTTCGTCATGGGCAAGGCCACCGCGCCGTTCCAGCGTCAGGCGGAAATGTTCGATACCACCATCGGCTGGCGTTTTGTGAACCCGCTCATGCAGCAACAATTTGGTACTGACAGCATGCCGGAAACGGCGGAGAATGTAGCTGAATTGTTAAATATAAGCCGTGAAGATCAGGACGCCTTCGCCTACCGCAGCCAGCAGCGCACGTCAAAAGCGCAGCGTGACGGCATTCTGGCGCAGGAAATCGTACCGGTACAGATTATTGGTAAGAAGGGCGCGGTCAGCGCGGTGCGCGACGATGAGCACCCGCGTGCGGAAACCACAATGGAACAGCTTGCTCAGTTGAAAACCCCGTTCCGCAAGGGCGGCGTGGTGACGGCAGGCAACGCCTCGGGCGTGAACGACGGCGCGGCGGCGATGATTATCGCCAGTGAACAGCAGGTAAAAGAACAGGGACTGACGCCGCGGGCGCGCATCGTGGCGATGGCGACGGCGGGCGTTGAGCCGAAGTACATGGGGCTTGGGCCGGTTCCGGCGGTGCGTAAAGTGCTGGAGCGCGCCGGGCTGAATATTAACGATATGGATGTAATTGAGCTGAATGAAGCCTTTGCCGCCCAGGCGTTGGGCGTGATGAGACAGCTTGGACTGGCAGATGATGCAGAACACGTAAATCCCAATGGGGGGGCTATCGCTTTAGGTCACCCGCTGGGGATGAGCGGTGTGCGGTTAGCGCTGGCCGCGACGCTGGAGCTGGAACGACGCAATGGACGCTATGCGCTGTGTACGATGTGTATTGGCGTGGGTCAGGGCATTGCCATGATCCTTGAGCGAGTGTGAGCTAATTGACCTGCGAGTACCCTACAACATGACAACTACAACAAAATTAGATCCAATTGAAACCGCATCGCGTGACGAATTAGTCGCTCTGCAGACCGAGCGCCTGAAATGGACGTTAAAACACGCCTATGAAAACGTGCCGATGTACCGCCGCAAATTTGATGCGGCGGGGGTTCACCCGGCTGATTTCCGTGAGCTGAGCGACCTGAGCAAATTCCCGTGCACCACCAAGCAGGACCTGCGCGATAACTATCCGTTTGATACCTTCGCGGTACCGATGGAGCAGGTAGTGCGTATCCATGCGTCATCCGGTACCACGGGTAAACCGACGGTGGTGGGCTATACGCAAAATGATATCGATACCTGGGCTAACATCGTCGCCCGTTCGCTACGTGCCGCAGGCGGTACCGCGAAAGATAAAATCCACGTCGCTTATGGCTATGGCCTTTTCACAGGCGGCCTGGGCGCGCACTACGGTGCCGAGCGTTTAGGGGCGACGGTGATCCCGATGTCCGGCGGCCAGACCGAGAAACAGGCGCAGCTGATCCGTGATTTTAAGCCCGACATGATCATGGTTACGCCATCCTACTGCCTGAACCTGATTGAAGAGCTGGAGCGCCAGATGGGCGGTGACGCGCGCGGCTGTTCGCTGCGTACCGGTGTCTTTGGCGCAGAGCCGTGGACAACGGGGATGCGCGCGGAGATCGAACGTCGCCTCGGTATTACGGGGCTCGATATTTATGGCCTGTCGGAAGTGATGGGGCCGGGCGTGGCGATGGAGTGCATCGAAACGGGTGATGGTCCGACAATCTGGGAGGATCATTTCTTCCCGGAAGTGGTTAATCCGGATGACGGTACGCCACTGGCTGACGGTGAGCAAGGCGAACTGCTGTTCACCACGCTGACGAAAGAAGCGCTGCCGGTCATTCGTTATCGTACCCGCGACCTGACGCGCCTGCTGCCGGGAACCGCGCGCACGATGCGTCGTATGGATCGCATTAGCGGGCGCAGCGACGACATGCTGATTATTCGCGGCGTCAACGTATTCCCGTCTCAGGTGGAAGAAGAGATCCTCAAGATTGATCATCTGGCCCCGCATTATCAGCTTGAAGTGGATCGCCGTGGCCATCTTGATTCACTTTCGGTACGCGTGGAGCTTAAAGAGAGTAGCCTGGTGCTAAGCCACGAGCAGCGCTGCCAGATTTGCCACCATCTGCGTCATCGCATTAAGTCGATGGTCGGCATTTCAACGGATGTCAGCATCGTCAATTGCGGCAGCATTCCACGCTCCGAAGGCAAGGCCTGCCGCGTGTTTGACCTGCGTAAAGCTGCCGCCAACGGCTAAGTCTCGTAGGCCTGATAAGCGTAGCGCCATCAGGCACAATGGCGCAACGCTGCCGGATGGCGGCGTTGCCTTATCCGGCCTACAAACTCCTGGCGTATCGCTGATCTATTCCTGTGCTATGATTCAAAAAGCACAAAAAAGACAACAGTATGAATCATATGGAAAAGCTCGATAGTTTTATTCAGCAGGCGGTAACCGCAATGCCGGTCAGCGGCACCTCGCTTATCGCCTCGCTTTACGGGGACTGTTTATCGCAACGCGGTGGAGAAGTCTGGTTGGGTAGTGTTGCCGCGCTGCTGGAAGGGCTTGGCTTCGGTGAGCGTTTTGTACGTACCGCACTGTTTCGCCTTAATAAAGAAGAATGGCTGGACGTGGTACGTATCGGCCGACGCAGTTTCTACCGCCTGAGCGATAAAGGGCTACGCTTGACGCGTCGCGCCGAGAGCAAAATCTACCGTGCCAGCGCCCCTGAGTGGGACGGTACCTGGCTGCTGCTGCTCTCCGAAGGGCTGGAAAAAAACACCCTCGCCGAAGTTAAAAAGCAGCTGTTATGGCAAGGTTTTGGCGTACTGGCGCCGAGTCTGCTGGCGTCACCATCGCAAAAGCTGGCGGACGTCCAGTCGCTGCTCCATGAAGCTGGGGTGGCGGAAAACGTCATCGTTTTTGAGGCGCATTCGCCGTTGGCACTCTCCCGTGCCGCGCTGCGTGAGCGGGTAGAAGGGTGCTGGCACTTAACCGAACAAAATGCCATGTACGAGGCGTTTATCACTCTGTTCCGTCCGTTGTTACCGTTGCTGCGTGACGTCGGGCCGGACGAACTTACGCCAGAGCGCTGCTTCCAGATCCGCCTGTTGCTCATTCACCTTTATCGTCGGGTTGTGCTCAAAGATCCGCTGCTGCCGGAAGAATTGTTGCCTGCTCACTGGCTAGGGCAGACGGCGCGTCAGCTGTGTATTAATATTTATCAACGTGTTGCGCCCGGCGCCCAGGTTTTCGTCAGCGAAAAAGGCGAGAGCTCGGTGGGGGAACTACCCGCGC
This sequence comes from Citrobacter sp. S39, assembly GCF_009495675.1. Classification (NCBI taxonomy): domain Bacteria; kingdom Pseudomonadati; phylum Pseudomonadota; class Gammaproteobacteria; order Enterobacterales; family Enterobacteriaceae; genus Citrobacter; species Citrobacter sp. S39. The sequence goes on along the minus strand of NZ_CP045555.1, from coordinate 3,836,134 downwards.
CAGGGCCGCTCTATTATCAACGCTTCGGCGGATTAGCCGAGGCGTAACAGGAGAAGCCATGCCGATTTACCAGATTGACGGGATGATCCCGGTAGTTCCTGCGGAAAGCTATGTTCACCCAACCGCAGTGCTGATTGGCGATGTCATTCTCGGCAAAGGTGTTTATGTTGGCCCCAATGCCAGCCTGCGCGGAGATTTTGGGCGTATCGTGGTTAAAGATGGGGCGAATATCCAGGATAACTGCGTGATGCACGGATTTCCCGGCCAGGATACGGTGGTGGAAGAGGACGGACATATCGGCCACGGAGCGATTCTGCACGGCTGTGTGATAGGGCGTAACGCGCTGGTCGGCATGAGCGCGGTGATTATCGATGGCGCGACAATCGGTGAGAACAGTATCGTTGGTGCTTCGGCGTTTGTGAAAGCGCGCGCCGAGATGCCTGCCAACCATCTGATTGTCGGCAGCCCGGCGAAAGCGATTCGCATGTTAACTGAGCAGGAGCTGGTGTGGAAAAAACAGGGCACTCGCGAATATCAGGTGCTGGTGGAGCGCTGTCAGCAGACGCTTGCAGAAGTGAAGCCGCTGACTGCGGTAGAACCCGACAGAAAGCGGCTGGAGTTTGATGAGAATTTGCAACCTAAGTCAGCGGGTTAGCGATTCTACGCAATACCTGGTGTCAGAACTGATAGCTGGCGGTGATGCTGACGTTGCGCGGCTCACCATAAACGATAGAACCGTCGATATTCGTGTCGTAGGTTTTATCGAACAGGTTATTGAGGTTACCCTGCACTGAGAAGTTTTTTGTTACCTGGTAACGGGTGAACAAATCTACCAGGGCGTAGCTTCCCTGTTCCGCGCGGAATGTGCCATAAGGCGTGACCGTATCGCTGTAAACACGATTCTGCCAATTGACTCCGCCGCCTACGGTCAGTTCCGGCATGGCTGGCAGGCGATAACGGGTGAACAGTTTTACCGTGGTCCGTGGCAGGTTAGGGTTTACAGCATTGCCTTCGTTGTCTTCAGCAACATAGCGTGTCGCGCCAAACGTCATCTGCCAGTTATCGGTGATCGCACCGTTAATTTCGAATTCGACCCCTTTGCTGACTGTACCATCCATCGCTTTAAAGGCCGTATCGCCATTGCTACCGGCGATTGGCACGCCGGTTGATTGCGCTACGTTATCCTGTTCAATGCGGAACACCGCGAGCGTGGTGGTTAAACGGCTGTTCATCCAGTCGGACTTCAGGCCAAGCTCATAGTTGTTGCCGGTAATCGGAGAGAGATATTTACCGGAACTGTCGCGCTTGTTCTGCGGCTGGAAGATTGAGGTATAGCTGGCGTAGGTAGACCAGTTGTCGTCAATGTCATACACCAGGCCCGCGTACGGGGTGGTGTGGTTTTGCTCCATGCTGTAGGTCAGGGTGTCGATACGCCAATTGGTATAACGCGCGCCGACAATCAAATGCAGTGGGTCGGCCAGCGAAATACGCGTTGCGGCGTACAGCGATTTCATGTGCGTGGTATCGTCCTGAGCCAATGACTGCGGTTTCCAGTTAGTTTCCGGGAAGTTACCATCGTAGGTATAGAAGCTGCCGATTTCGTTGGGGAAAACGTTCGCCCACGAGCTTTCATAACGGTTATTCTGTTTATTGTAGCTGCCGCCCAGCATCAGATTATGCTGACGACCAAACAGATCGTAACCGCCGTCGGCAAATAGATCGACAGCATCCACTTTACGTTTGCCGCTGTTCCAGCCGGTTCCCCCGACGTAGTCATATCCCGGACCATAGTTGCCATATGGGCCAATCAGCGTGCCGTCGGCCTTATTAACATAGGCATCGACGTACATCATTTTACTGTCGAACTTGACCTCGGAGTGGGTGGCGTTCATGGTCGCCTGCCAGGTATCGGCAAAACGTTGTTTGATGGTGACAAACACTTTGTTGAAGTCTTTATCGTTGTAAGCCCAGTCCGGCGCAGTGCTGCGCGAACGGTCATAGCTGTTTTTACTGCCATCGGTATTCCAGCGCGGTAATCCACCCCAGGTTGGGCTGTTGATATCAATGCGCTGGTATTCATAACCCGCAGACAGGCTGGTGGTGTCACCCAAATCGGCATCGACAATCCCGGAGAAGAACATTTTTTCGCTATTGTAGCGATCAAGCCAGGAGTCGTTATTCTGGTAACCCGCCACGATGCGACCGCGCACATTGCCGTCTGCCGTAAGCGGGCTTTGCAGATCGGTCACATAGCGTTGTTTGTTCCAACTGCCATATTCTGCAGAAACATTACCGGTGAACTCGCGGCTGGTGGCATGCTTACGGATCATGTTAATGGAGGCTGAAGGGTTACCCGTCCCGGTCATCAGTCCGTTTGCACCACGGACCACTTCGACACGCTCAAAAAGGGCGGTGTCGGAAAGGGCGTCACCAAGATTCCAGCGGGATTCAAAATAGGTCGGGATCCCATCGACCATATAGTTATCAATCTGAAATCCGCGCGAGTAATAGCTGCTGCGATCGGAATCCGCCTGGCTTTTGCTTATCCCCAACGTGTTGTCCATCACATCGCCCAGCGTTTGCAACTGCTGATCTTCCATGCGCTGCTGGCTGACAATGCTGACCGATTGCGGAATATCGCGCTGTGTCATCTGCATTTTTGTGCCCGCGGTCGTCGATTTAACGCTGTAATCCTGTTCGTCGCTGGATGCGGCTGGAGCAGAACCCTCCACGATCACTGTCTCTTCAGCAGGGGCTGCGAGGCTGGTGGAAGGTAAAAGCGCTAGCGTGATGCAGACTGCCAGCGCAGAAGGGGCAAGCCCCGGTTGGCGTTGAATATTCCCGTTGAGTGTTGTGAAAGACATCGAAAAGTCCTTGATAATTATTAATATTAAGTTCGAATCACCGGTAGTTGTGATGAGCCCTTTGGTTGTAAATTATTAAATGCGCATGTAAATACAAATGCGAAATATACGCATTAGCACTTAATGTGTAAACGGATGCTACGACATAAATGAAATATTGTTTCAGTACTATGCTTGAGCAATAGCGCTGGGAAATGGTTATAAGAGCAGCATTGACTGGGGTTTTCGCTTAAAAAATCGAGGGTTAAAGTTGAAAGAGCGTGAGTAACTCGCTCATACTCTATACTCGCAGAGTTACCCGGCGTAGCATGGCAAAACGCTTGGGCTGTTAATGAAAAAGGAAAACGTCGTGGCAGAAGAAACTATATTCAGCAAAATTATCCGTCGTGAAATTCCGTCGGATATCGTATACCAGGATGAACTGGTCACTGCGTTTCGTGATATTTCCCCTCAGGCACCTACGCATATTCTGATCATTCCTAACATCCTGATCCCAACCGTCAACGATGTGACGGCTGAACATGAACAGGCATTGGGCCGCATGATTACCGTTGCAGCGAAAATTGCTGAGCAGGAAGGCATTGCTGCAGATGGGTACCGCTTAATCATGAACACCAACCGCCACGGGGGTCAGGAGGTGTATCACATTCATATGCATCTGCTGGGTGGCCGTGCGCTTGGCCCAATGCTCGCGCATAAAGGTCTGTAGGCATGATCAGAGGATGCATTGCACTTTCACTGGGCTTGCTGCTACTGGCGGGTTGTCGAACACACCCAGAAATTCCGGTAAGTGATGAACAGTCGCTGGTGATGGAGTCAACGATTCTGGCGGCAGGTATAACAGCAGAACAGCCCACGTTAACCACGTCTGATATTCAGGCCTCGGCATCCTCGCGACTCTATAACGAAAGACAAGAACCCGTCACCGTTCATTATCGGTTTTACTGGTATGACGCCAGAGGACTGGAAATGCATCCTCTGGAAGCGCCACGCAGTGTGACTATTCCGGCTCATTCGTCGGTGACGCTGTACGGCAGCGCCAATTTTCTGGGGGCGCACAAGGTTAGACTTTATCTTTATTTGTAAGGGGTGAATCTTGATGATCAAAATGAATCGCTACGCACTGGTTGCCGCGCTGGCGATGTTTCTCTCTGGCTGTGTGGTGCAACGAGAGCCCGCACCGGTAGAGGAAGTCAAGCCGGTGCCGGAACAGCCTGTGCAGCCGCAACAGCCGGTGCCGGTAGTGCCAACGGTGCCAACCATACCGCAGCAGCCGGGTCCGATTGAGCACGAGGACCAAACGGCGCAGCCGACGCCACGTCAACGTCATTATGACTGGAACGGGGCTATGCAGCCGATGGTCGGAAAAATGCTGCAGGCTGACGGCGTAAAAGCGGGCGGCGTTCTGCTGGTTGATAGCGTGAATAACCGCACCAACGGCTCGCTGAACGCGGGTGAAGCCACCGAAACCTTACGTAATGCTCTGGCGAATAACGGTAAGTTTACTCTGGTTTCCGCTCAGCAACTGGCAGTCGCCAAGCAGCAGTTAGGTCTGTCGCCGAACGATAGCCTGGGAACGCGCAGTAAAGCGATTGGTATCGCCCGTAACGTTGGCGCGCAGTATGTGCTTTATTCCAGCGCATCCGGCAACGTCAATTCGCCTGCGCTGCAAATGCAATTAATGCTGGTACAAACTGGCGAGATAATCTGGTCAGGTAAAGGTGCCGTTCAGCAACAATAACAGACTCACGCGCGGCGAAGTGTTGTCGCGCTATTTCCCGCAGTATCATCCCGTCGCAGCCAGCCAAACTGGCCTGAGCGGCGGGAGCTGCATCATTGAGCATCATTCTCACCGGCTGGTACTGCGTTGTCATCACGACCCTGATGCGCCGGAATCGCATTTCTTACGCCAATATCATGCGTTAAAACACCTGCCAGAAAACCTTGCGCCACGTCCTTATTTTTATACGCGTGGGTGGATGGCCGTCGAGTTTTTTCACGGTAAGGCAGAATCCAGATTACCGGACGCCGACGAACTCGCAGGCTTACTGTATCATCTGCACCAGCAACCCCGATTGGGCTGGCGAATCAGCCTGCTGCCGCTACTTGAACAGTACTGGCAGTGTGGCGATCCGGCGCGTCGTACACCATGCTGGCTGCGCGCGCTGAAGCGGCTGAGGAAACGAGGTGAGCCTCGACCTTTGCGTCTGGGGCCGCTGCATATGGATGTTCACGGTGACAACATCGTACGCACAGCCTCAGGGCTGCGGCTGATTGACTGGGAATACGCCGGAGACGGTGATATTGCCCTGGAGCTGGCGGCGGTATGGGTCAGCGATGAATCCCAGCACCAACAGCTGGTTAGCACCTACGCTCAACGAGCGCACATTGAGCCAGACGTTTTGTGGCGACAAGTCAGACAATGGCAACCCTGGATAATGATGCTGAAGGCGGGGTGGTTTGAGTATCGCTGGCGGCAAACCGGCGATAGACAATTTATCAGGCTGGCCGATGAAACCTGGCGGCAGCTAACAATGAAAGGATAAGGAGAGCAGTGTGGGCCCAGTAATGTTGGATGTCGAAGGGTATGAGCTGGACGCAGAAGAGCGTGAGATTCTGGCGCATCCGCTGGTAGGTGGGTTGATCCTCTTTACCCGAAATTATCATGACCCGGAACAGCTGCGTGAATTAGTGCGACAAATCCGGACTGCGTCGCGTAACCATCTGGTGGTGGCGGTAGATCAGGAAGGCGGACGCGTACAGCGCTTTCGAGAAGGCTTTACTCGCCTGCCTGCGGCTCAATCGTTTGCCGCGCTGCACGGTCTGGAAGAGGGCGGCAAACTGGCTCACGACGCCGGATGGTTGATGGCCAGCGAAATGATCGCGATGGACATTGATATCAGCTTTGCACCGGTACTGGATGTGGGCCATATCAGCGCCGCAATCGGCGAGCGTTCTTACCACGCCGATCCGCTAAAAGCATTGGCGATGGCGACCCGCTTCATTGACGGTATGCATGCCGCAGGTATGAAAACGACCGGTAAACATTTCCCTGGTCATGGGGCCGTGACGGCGGATTCACACAAAGAAACCCCAACCGATCCTCGCTCAGAAGCCGAGATTCGTGCGAAAGATATGTCCGTGTTCCAGACGTTGATTACTGAGAACAAACTGGATGCCATTATGCCTGCGCACGTTATCTACAGTGATGTAGATCCGCGTCCGGCGAGTGGCTCATCTCACTGGCTGAAAACGGTGCTGCGCCAGGAGCTTGGCTTCGATGGTGTCATTTTCTCCGACGATTTGTCGATGGAAGGGGCGGCGATTATGGGAAGCTATGCCCAGCGTGGACAGGCATCGCTGGATGCAGGTTGCGATATGATCCTGGTCTGCAATAATCGTAAGGGAGCGGTCAGTGTGTTAGATAATCTGTCGCCGATCAATGCAGAACGTGTTACACGTTTGTATCATAAAGGTTCATTTTCACGTCAGGAACTGATGGATTCGGCACGCTGGAAGACGGTAAGCGCTCAGCTAAACCAACTTCATGAGCGCTGGCAGGAAGAGAAAGCAGGTCATTAACGCAAGTTTGGCGAGGATGCGATGATTATCTATTTACACGGTTTTGACTCTAACAGCCCGGGCAACCATGAGAAGGTGTTGCAGCTGCAATTCATCGACCCGGATGTCAGGCTGATTAGCTACAGTACGCGGCATCCCAAACATGATATGCAGCATCTGCTGAAAGAAGTGGACAAAATGCTGCAGCTGAATGTGGATGACCGTCCGCTGATTTGTGGTGTGGGGCTCGGGGGATATTGGGCTGAACGGATTGGTTTTCTGTGTGATATTCGTCAGGTCGTGTTTAATCCTAACCTGTTCCCGTATGAGAACATGGAAGGCAAAATTGACAGACCTGAGGAGTATGCAGACATCGCAACAAAATGCGTGACTAATTTCCGCGAAAAGAATCGCGATCGCTGTCTGGTTATCCTGTCGCGTCATGATGAAGCGCTCAATAGCCAGCGTTCGTCGGAAGAGCTGCATCACTTTTACGAGATAGTCTGGGACGAAGAGCAGACGCATAAGTTTAAGAATATCTCTCCGCATTTGCAGCGCATCAAAGCGTTCAAGACGTTAGGTTAATCCTTATTGAGTGCGTAAAAAACCAGCCATCGGGCTGGTTTTTTTGTTCTTAAAGTTCCGGTTGTCTATCTTTTCAGCATCAAAACTTGATACACATCAATTTTGGTATGACCAATGCACCGTTCGTGTTATTCTCACTCTCGAAGAACATTTTCATTACTGTAACTTGTTGTTAATTAAGAGCTATATTAATAACTTTTAATTAACAATTGGTTAATAAATTTGAGGGGGTCACGTTGACTACACCATTGAAAAGGATCGTGATTGTCGGCGGCGGTGCTGGCGGACTGGAGATGGCGACGCAGTTGGGTAAAAAACTCGGGCGTAAGAAAAAGGCCAAAATCACACTGGTAGACAGAAACCACAGTCATTTGTGGAAACCGTTACTGCATGAAGTGGCGACGGGTTCACTGGATGAAGGCGTGGATGCGCTGAGCTATCTGGCACATGCCCGTAACCATGGTTTCCAGTTTCAGTTAGGTTCGGTGATCGATATCGATCGTGAAGCGAAGACCATTACTCTCGCTGAGCTGCGCGATGAGAAGGGGGATCTGCTGGTTCCTGAGCGTAAAGTGCCGTATGACACGCTGGTGATGGCGTTGGGCAGTACCTCCAACGATTTCAACACTCCTGGCGTGAAAGAAAACTGCATTTTCCTCGATAACCCGCATCAGGCGCGTCGTTTCCACCAGGAGATGCTGAATCTGTTCCTGAAGTATTCCGCGAATCTGGGCGCTAACGGAAAAGTGAATATCGCCATTGTGGGCGGTGGTGCGACGGGGGTTGAGCTCTCCGCTGAGCTGCACAATGCGGTAAAACAGCTGCACAGCTATGGTTACAAAGGACTGACCAACGACGCGCTGAACGTTACGCTGGTGGAAGCTGGCGAGCGCATTCTGCCTGCGTTGCCGCCGCGTATTTCCGGTGCTGCGCATAATGAGTTAACCAAACTGGGCGTACGCGTACTGACCCAGACGATGGTTACCAGCGCTGACGAAGGCGGACTGCACACCAAAGATGGCGAATACATTAAAGCCGACCTGATGGTGTGGGCGGCGGGTATCAAAGCGCCAGACTTTATGAAAGACATTGGCGGTCTCGAAACGAACCGTATTAACCAACTGGTGGTTGAGCCAACTTTGCAGAGCACGCGCGATCCTGACGTGTACGCGATTGGCGACTGCGCTTCCTGCGCGCGCCCGGAAGGGGGTTTTGTGCCTCCGCGCGCTCAGGCAGCACACCAGATGGCGACCTGTGCGATGAACAATATTCTGGCACAGATGAACGGCAAGCCACTGAAAGCGTATCAGTACAAAGATCACGGCTCTCTGGTCTCGCTCTCTAACTTTTCTACCGTGGGTAGCCTGATGGGCAACCTGACCCGTGGTTCGATGATGGTGGAAGGGCGTATTGCGCGCTTTGTATACATCTCACTGTACCGCATGCACCAGATTGCTTTACACGGCTACTTCAAAACCGGCCTGATGATGCTGGTCGGCAGTATCAACCGGGTGATTCGCCCGCGTCTGAAACTGCATTAATATCGACTTGTGGCGCCGGATGATTTTACGCATCCGGCGCCTTCCTTCAGAGTTCTCCGAATCATCCTGCGTTCGTGCCTCATCCTGCTATTTTCATCCGTAATCTGATTGGCATTCCTTACCTTCTGTTGCAAAGTTGTTGCTAATAGCAAAAAAGGAGGAAGTCCCGTGAATAAATCAATGTTGGCGGGTATAGGGATTGGCGTAGCTGCTGCGCTGGGTGTTGCAGCAGTGGCCAGTCTGAACGTTTTCGAGCGTGGCCCACAGTATGCGCAAGTTGTCTCTGCAACACCGATTAAAGAGTCGGTAAAAACACCGCGTCAGGAGTGCCGGAACGTAACTGTCACGCACCGTAAGCCGGTACAAGATGAAAACCGTATTGCGGGTTCCGTATTGGGTGCGGTTGCGGGTGGCGTTATTGGCCATCAGTTTGGCGGCGGACGTGGTAAAGATATTGCCACCGTGGCCGGGGCTTTAGGCGGCGGCTATGCAGGTAATCAGATTCAGGGTTCGATGCAGGAAAACGATACTTACACCACCACGCAGCAGCGTTGTAAAACGGTGTATGACAAATCTGAAAAGATGCTGGGCTACGACGTGACGTACAAAATTGGCGATCAGCAGGGGAAAATCCGTATGGATAAGGACCCCGGCGCGCAAATTCCGTTGGATAACAACGGACAGTTGGTACTGAATAACAAAGCGTAAAATAGCATTATCCTGAACATTAGCCCCCCATTCGCTCAGGCTGGGGGGCCTTTTTTATCAGAAGGTTAAGGCATAGTTCAGACCAAAGGTGCGGCCCCGGCCCTTGTACTCATACAGTGACGGACTGCCGTAGGTTGGGCTGTACAGCAGTGGCGCACGTTGTCCCCACAGCGTGGTGTACTCTTCATTCAGCAGGTTTTCCACGCTAAAGGTCAGCTTACCCAACGGGAGCTGATAGCTGCCGATAAAGTCCATGGTGTTATAGCCATCCAGCTTATTGCCGCTGGCGTCGGTCAGATCAAATGTTTGCTGGCTCTGTACGCGTAAGGTCCACGGTTCTGGTGCCCAGCCGACCCACGCGGTTGCTTTCGACGGTGAGGCCAGAGTCACATCCCATTTTTGCCATTTACCGTTCTGTTTCACTTCCGATTTAATGACATTGAAGTTGCCGCCCAGGCTCCAGTCCGTATCCGCAATGAAATAATCCACCGCGCCTTCAAGGCCATAAATGCGGCGATCGTCGGGTTGAACGTTAATGGTCATATCGCTGCGGTTGATAACGATCGATTTATCCGAAGTCGAGTAGTAAGCGGCCAGTTGCGTGCGCAGACTATCGCCGGTGTAGCGCCATCCCAGTTCGTACGAGTTAACTTTAATCCCTTCCAGACGTGAATCCGCCACGTTGACGCTGCGCAGGAGCTGGTAATGATCGCCAACCAGCGAATAGGTGCCGTTACCGTAATATTTCCCTGGATCCGGAAGCTCCACGCCCTGAGAGAAATTAAACCACGTTTGCTGACGGTCAGTCAGATGGGCGAGGATACCGGCGTTGAACAGGAAATTATCGTAATCGGTTTTGCCGCCCGGAATGGTATCGGCAGAGTTCGCAAGCCCGGTCGCGATTCCCTGCTGTTGAGCATAGCCAACGAAATCATCAACCCTGTTTTCGGTCCATTGATAGCGCACGCCGCCGCTGAGGGTAAAGATGTCGTTAATGTCATAGCTGTTTTGCAGGAAAGGCGCAAAGTTGGTGATGCTGTAACCGGGGTAACGCCCGGTGGTATAAGCGGTGCGGTTATCCATGCCGCCGGAGGGCAGGGACCAGGCCAGATCGAAGAATTTCTGATTGGAATCGAAGGTCTCGTGATCGGCATCGATACCCCACGTCAGCTCCCAGTTATCCATCAACTGGCTGTTGAGGGTAATTTTGGCGCCAAACTGGTCTGTGTCCTGCTGAGATGCGGAGAAACTGGTGACCTTACCTTTGCTGAGCGTCGGGAAAGGATAGAATTTCAGCGATTCGTCGCGGTAATAGATTTGGCTGACCAGGTTCTGGCCGAAAAAATCCGCATCTGAATATTGCAGGCTGATCAGATGACGTTCGGTTCCGGGAATACGATCGGAATTCAGTCCGCTGCTGGTATAAGCTTTACCGTTTCCGGTTACGGCGGACATGTTCTCGCCGAGATCCAGCCCGTAATCATCATCCCCCTGGCTCTTGTAATACTGTGTAACCAGTTGCAACTGACGGTTGTCGTCAAGTTCAATCGTCCCGGTGCCCATCACGTCCAGACGATCGGAGTGCTGTAGCCCGGTTTGGGTGTTATCCAGCAGCAGGGCATCGTGATTACCGTCATACCAGCCGCCAAATCGTTGATACGCGACGGACATACGCCCGGAAGCGCGATCTGTTCCTCCACTCACCGCCGCGGCAACGCGTTCATCATGATCATTACTGTTGTTGAAGCCGCTTTTGCTCCCCAGTTCGAGTTCTACTTCACGCTCCGGCTGGCCTTTTTTGGTGACGATGTTGATTAATCCGCCGGTACTGCCACCGCCATAAAGTGAGGTTGCGCCTGAAATGACTTCAATGTGCGCAATGTTAAACGGGTCAATGGAGTCAAGCTGACGGCTGTCGGTTCGCGAGGAGTTCAGACGGACACCGTCAATGAGCACGACAATGGCGCGACCACGCATGTTCATGCCGTAGTTTGTACGCCCCTGGCTACTGACATCGATTCCTGGGATTAACTGAGCAAGAACATCCTTGAACTCTTTCCCCCCCTGAACCTGTTGTTCAATCTCGCTTCCTTCAATAACCCAGGTCGTTTGCGCCATTTCTGCCACGGTGCGTTGGCTACGGTTGGCGCTGACGATAAGGTTCTCTTCCTCAGCCGCAATGGCCGGGAGGGTTAAAGACAACAGGAGAGGATTGAGCACCCAGAGACGCTTATTCATTTGTATTCCTTTTAAAAAGAGTCGATCTGTTTTTGTTATGGCGGTAGAGAAACCGATGGTTACATTGTGAAACAGGCATTAAAACAAATGCGAATATTGCTGATAACAATTGTCGTTATCAATACCCTTTACAAAAAATGATCGGATAACACGATGAAAACAATGAGAAATGTAGGGACAATGGAACGGGAATCTAACCGGGGCTTAATCAGCTCCCGGGGGGGTTAGTACAGCGGGGGAATTGCGGGAAAGGGTTAAGCTTTGACGAGTTCGGGCCACAGCCGCAGGGTGGTACGTGCGATCTGCATCAGTTTTTCAAACGTTGCACCTTCACGGGCGCTGATCGACATACCTTGTAAAATACAGTTCAGGTATTCAGCCAGTTTTTGCACGTCACAGTAGGCGGGGATTTCACCTCGTTGCTGACGTTGATGAAGAAACTGAGTAAGCGTCTGTTCCTGCATTGCATGGCGGGATTTCACCGTGTGCGCAATATCACGGGAAGAGGCTGCCAGCGTCGCAGAAGTGTTAATCATGAAACATCCCGCCGGGGTGTCCTTGCTGGTAAAGCAGGTCGCTATGGCGGTGAAATAGTCTTCCAGTGCGGACTCAAGGCTTTTTTCTTCACAAAACAGTTGGGCTTCGTGTTTCGCCGCAAAGCGGGTGATGTAGCGGTCCAGTACGGCACGGAACAACCCTTCTTTATTGGTGAACTCCGCATACAGCGTGGGCGCTTTTGCGCCGGTAGCTTCTACGAGATCGGCGAGCGAGGTCGCTTCATATCCGTGCTGCCAGAAGAGTGTCATGGCCTTATCAAGCGCGGCTTCCCTGTCGAACACTTTTGGTCGGCCACGGCTTTTTTTTGCACAACCTGTCGTTTCAGTTGTCATGGCGCCGATGTACCTTTGTTGGGTTTATTGAACAACCATTATAAAAATATTCGACTGCACACTCCAGCGGATTCACGATAAAAATAAATTATAGCTATTGGCATGAAAAATAAGACCTTTATATTTTATATAACGATCATTATAAAAAAGTATTGACGTGTGACCTGGATCACATCTATGATTTACCTATCGATCGTTAAGTTAATCTTTTCGACACCCATTCATCTGCTAAAGGTCACTATCATGAAAAACGTAAAAACACTGTTTGTTGCTGCTGTTCTTAGCTCACTGTCATTTGCAAGCTTTGCCGCTGTTGAAGTTCAGTCCACACCTGCGGGTCAAGAGAAAGTTGGTACTATTTCTGCGAATGCGGGGACTAACTTAGGTTCACTGGAAGATCAACTGGCGCAGAAAGCCGATGAGATGGGTGCGAAGTCTTTCCGTATTACTTCCGTTACCGGTCCTAACACCCTTCATGGGACTGCTGTTATCTACAAATAAGATTTAACCCATCGCAATGCCACTGCGAGTTAAATAAAAAACCCCCGCGGAATAAAATCCAGCGGGGGTTTTTTAATACGCTACGTTTACAGCGGTTGTTGAGCAACGTCGTGATGACGGGTCACATCGACCGGCATGCCTGAGCGAATCTCCATCGCATGATCCATGACGGCGGTATCTGTTTGCGCCGAATTTTTAAATGTCTGCATGGACGCGTTCAGCACGATTGGCAACAGTTGCGGGTCGTCATTGATTTTTTCGGACAGCGGCTGATGTACTTCTACTAGCCGCACGCCGTTAGGCTCAACGGATGCTTTGATCGGCGTATTGATAATATTGACCTTAGTTCCGGGCGTTACCTGACGGAACAGGGTTTCGATATCACCGTCGCGCAGACGAATACAGCCGGAACTGACGCGCATGCCGATGCCAAAGTCAGCATTGGTGCCGTGCAGCAGATAAACGCCGCCGTATGCCGCTAAGCGAATTGCATGATGGCCCATCGGGTTATCCGGACCGGCAGGTACAACGGCAGGCAGGTCAATTCCGTTTGCTTTGTATCGCGCGCGGATATTTGCCGTCGGCGTCCAGGTGGGGTTGGCGCGTTTATCAGAAATGGTGGTTACCATCGTAGGCGTCAGCGTGTCACCACCTAACTGGCCAATACCAATAGGATAAACGGTCACCGAATTGGTCCCCGGCTGGTAATAATAAAGACGCAGTTCGGCGAGGTTGATAACAATACCTTCGCGCGGGGCGTCAGGTAGCAGAGTTTGTAACGGTATAGTCAGCACGCTGCCCGGACGTGGTACGTAAGGGTCAACGCCGGGGTTGGCCTGCAGCAGCGCTAAAAAGCCGACATTATATTTTTTCGCAATCGCCTCCAGAGAACCGCCATTGTCTTCAACAACGTGAACGGTATTCTGGCCCACCAGACGGCTTCCCGGCGGTGGCAGCGGCCAGGTGTTTGCCTGAGCCGGAAGTGCTAACGCGAAGGTCGCTGCCAGCGTAAAAAACGCGAGCCAGCGAGAGAGTCGTTTATTGTTTAACATCACCATAAATCCATTGTTTTTACGTGGTTTTTATTATGTAAAAGTAAACGAGAATTATGGCGGTTTGCTGTGTCTGGAAGTGCAGGGAAGTGCAAAGAGTTTGTAAATTCATCAGGCCGGGTGAGTGGTGTGCTCACCCGGCCTGTTCACTATGCTACGGCGTTTTCTTCAAGCTGACGCATAAACTGGCGGACCCAGTCGATCCGCGTTTTACGCTCGCCCAGATCCTGCATAAATTTCAGTCGGGTTGGGCCGTCCAGACGGAAGTGTTGCGGTTGTTTTTGCAGTAAACCAATCAGCCAGACCGGGTTGACGTGGTTTTTCTCGGCAAATTCAATGGTACCGCCTTTGTCATGACCTTCGAGCTTTCTGATCCCCAGTTTCTGCGCCTGCTGGCGTAAACGAGCGATATCCAGCAACGTACGAGCCGGGTCGGGCAGCAGGCCAAAACGATCTATCAGCTCGACCTTAATCTCTTCCAGTTCGTTTTCGCCTTTCGCGCTGGCAATGCGCTTGTAGAACGATAGTCGGGTGTTAACATCCGGTATATAGTCATCCGGCAGCAGAGACGGCATACGCAATTCAACTTCGGTTTGCTGGCTGGTGAGATCTTCCAGTGATGGTTCGCGTCCCTCTTTGAGCGCATCGACAGCATTTTCCAGCAGCTCCATATACAACGAGAAGCCGATGCTTTCCATGGAACCACTTTGATCTTCACCCAGCAGTTCCCCGGCGCCGCGAATTTCAAGGTCGTGGGTCGCCAGCGCAAATCCTGCACCCAAATCTTCCAGCGAAGCGATGGCTTCCAGACGCTTTTGCGCGTCGGTGGTCATTGCTTTTGGATGCGGCGTCAGCAGCCAGGCGTACGCCTGATGGTGTGAGCGTCCCACACGACCGCGTAGCTGGTGCAATTGCGCTAAACCAAAGTGATCGGCGCGTTCGATGATAATGGTGTTGGCGGTCGGAATGTCGATCCCGGTTTCGATAATGGTGGTACACACCAGCACGTTAAAACGCTGATGGTGGAAATCGTTCATTACGCGTTCCAGCTCGCGCTCGCGCATTTGCCCGTGGCCGATGCCAATACGCGCTTCCGGCACCAGTTCCGCTAATCTGTTAGCGGTTTTCTGGATATTTTCGACGTCGTTAAACAGATAATAAACTTGTCCCCCGCGCAGAACTTCACGCAGGATCGCCTCGCGTACCACCAGGCTGTCGTATTCGCGCACGAAGGTTTTGACCGCCAGACGACGAGCGGGCGGCGTGGCGATGATCGACAGATCGCGCATGCCGCTCATCGCCATATTGAGCGTACGCGGAATAGGCGTTGCCGTCAGGGTCAGAATATCGACATCCGCGCGCATCGCCTTAATGCGTTCTTTGTGGCGAACGCCGAAACGGTGCTCTTCATCGACAATTAGCAGACCCAGATCTTTTAGCTTCACATCCGCTTGCAGCAGTTTGTGCGTACCGATGAGAATATCAATTTTCCCCTCGGCAACCTGCTCCAGAATATGCGCTTGCTCTTTGGCGCTACGGAAACGGGACAACATCTCAATGCGTACCGGCCAGTTGGCAAAACGATCGCGGAAGTTGTCGAAGTGCTGCTGTGCGAGCAGGGTAGTCGGAACCAGCACGGCAACCTGTTTGTGGTTCTCTACGGCAAGGAAGGCGGCGCGCATCGCGACTTCGGTTTTACCAAAACCGACGTCGCCGCACACCAGGCGGTCCATGGCCAGCGGTTGACACATATCGCTGAGTACAGCGTTGATCGCCTGCGCCTGGTCAGGCGTGGTTTCAAACGGGAAGCTGTCGCAAAACAACTGATACTGTTCACGGTCATGCTTAAAGGCAAAGCCTTCTTTCGCCGCGCGCTGGGCATAAATATCCAGCAGCTCTGCCGCGACATCGCGCACCTTCTCAGCGGCTTTCTGTCGGGCGCGTGACCAGGCATCGCCGCCCAGTTTATGCAGCGGTGCATTCTCTTCTGCACCGCCCGCATAGCGGCTGATCAGATGCAGTGACGACACCGGCACGTACAGTTTGGCGTCGTTGGCATAGGTGAGCATCAGATATTCACCGGTGATACCGCCCGCTTCCAGCGTGGTCATCCCGGCATAGCGACCCACGCCGTGTTCCAGATGCACTACCGGCTGACCGGGATGCAGCTCTGCAAGGTTACGAATTAATGTATCCGGGTTGATGGTGCGACGCGAATCCTGGCGGCGACGCGCCACGCGTTCCCCAAGCAGATCGCTTTCACAAATCAGTGCCAGATTGCGTTTGCTATCGATGAAGCCGTGCTCAGCTGCGCCAATCATCAGATAACGACCGTTATCTACGGCTTCATCGAGTCGCAATATCCGCTTCGGTGCCACTTTGATACGAGCGAGCAACTCGCCAAGCGCTTCACGTCGGCCTTCACTTTCGACCGAGAAAATCACCGGGCCGGTAAAGCCCTCAAGGAATTTACGTAACGCATCTAACGGTGATTTTTGCTGTGCCTGCACGGCGATGTCCGGCAGCTTCTGGAACCCGAGGTTGGTATTCGCAGCTTTGTTCGCCAGACTCTCGGTTTTCAGTTGAACGCGCGGCCAGCGTTTAAGTTCAGAAAACAGCTCATCAACCCGCAGCCACAGCGATTCCGGCGGCAGAAGCGGGCGCATCGGATCAACACCGCGATTTTCAAAGCGTGACAGGGTATCGGCCTGGAAGCGTTCTGCGCTGGTCTCGATATCACCGGTATTGACCAATAACGTATTGGCGGGGAAGTAGCTGAACAGCGGCGGCA
This sequence comes from Citrobacter sp. S39, assembly GCF_009495675.1. Classification (NCBI taxonomy): domain Bacteria; kingdom Pseudomonadati; phylum Pseudomonadota; class Gammaproteobacteria; order Enterobacterales; family Enterobacteriaceae; genus Citrobacter; species Citrobacter sp. S39. The sequence continues at coordinate 3,819,403 of NZ_CP045555.1, read as the reverse complement.
GCGGCTCGCTGAAAAACAGCGGTTGCCAGTATTCAATACCCGCAGGTAACGTGCCTTTGCTGACCTGCTGATAAATATGTTCGGCGTCGCGTTTAACCTCAAAGGTATCGCGCCACTGACTACGGAATAGCTCGATGGCCGTTTTGTCAGTCGGGAATTCGTGCGCGGGAAGCAAATTAATGGCATCGACTTCTTCCAGCGTGCGCTGGGTGTCGGTATCAAACAGACGCAGGCTGTCGATTTCGTCATCAAAGAAATCCAGACGATAAGGCAACTCGCTGCCCATCGGGAACAGATCCAACAACGCGCCGCGCGTGGCGTATTCGCCGTGTTCCATGACCTGATCAACATGGCGATAGCCAGCGCTATCCAGCTGTTCGCGCAGGGCGTCGCGCGAAAGCCGCTGACCTTTTTTCATGACCAGCGCATGCCCGTGCAGATAGCTGTGCGGACAGACACGCTGCATCAGAGTATTTACCGGAACGATCAGCACACCTCGCTGCATGGCAGGCAGTTGATACAGCGTAGAGAGACGCGAAGAGATAATCTCCTGATGGGGAGAAAAACTGTCATAGGGCAGCGTTTCCCAGTCGGCCAGGTTCATCACCATCTGGTCGGTAAACTGACGAATTTCATCATGCAGGCGCAAAGCATTTTGCATGTCCGGCGCGATCAGCACCACTGGACCGGCGTGATGTTCGGCGATTTCGGCGACCAGCGTTGCGCAGGCGGCACCGGTAAGCTCACCCAACTGGCGCTGATCACCAGCTTTCGCTGGGAGCGTGTAACGATGTTGTTCAGGCATTCGGTTGTCAGGTTCTCGTTTAGATATACATCTGATAAGCAATGTTCTTTATTATCCGTGATCGTTTCTCATAAGCAAATTGATTCGCCCCCTGATGGGGGCAAAAAGCGCGTTGGGGTTAGCGCGAAACGACCGATAAAGAAGGCGGGGAAAATAGCAGGTCGGCCACTGTTTTTTGTGAAATTTTACGCACCAACAGGCCAAACGAGGTGCACAGCAGCAGGCAGGCGAATGGATACACCAGCAGCAGGGCCAGCTCTGCATATGCAGGCCAGGCGGCATGATTAATGTTGGGGATTAGCGTTAAGCTGAATAGCTCAACCAGAATTCGGTGGGTGGTGTAGATGGCGATGGTATTGGCACCAATCACGCTTAACGGGCCGGACTCACGCATACCAAAGCGCAGCTCAAATTGATAAAACAGCTTCATGATCAGCACAATGGAAAGAAGAGAAAGTAATAGTGAGACATTTGCCAGCCACGCGACGATGGCGGCGATTGCGCTAACCAGAACAATGAGCGCATGGCGGCGCAGGGGCACCTCCTTAATCCATACCATCAGCGTTGCGCCAAACCATGCACCGAGGCTGTACCAGGGCAGATTGCGAATCACGCTGTTCATTCCCCACCACGGCGTCGGGACAAAGTTGATCGCCACGCTCAGCGCCACAAATAACGCCAACAGCGGCACCGCCCAGCGGCTGAAAATTTTACACAGAACAAAATAGACAATCAGCGCGTACAGATACCACAAGCTGGTACTGGCGGTCAGCATCCCGTGGGTAAAACCTGCGATCGAACCAGCATAAGCGGCGTTGGCAGCATGGCTCAGATCGCGCTGTGGGGCCAGCCAGTTATTGAGCGTCACTAACGCCAGCCATTGCACCACACCCCAGAGTATCAGCACCCAGGCAATACTCCAGATCCGTTTATCCACGCAGGTGGTCCACGGGACGCTATCAATGTAGCGACGGATCAGATATCCCGAAATAAAGAAAAATACCGGCATGCGAAACGGCGCCAGGTACAAATTGAGGTAAATCCAGCATTTGCTCAGCAGCTCTGAAAGCGGATGCTGAAAAGTAGTGAGGTGCGGGTAAAATGTGATTACCGAGTGGTAAATCACCACCAGACAAATACATAACCCTTTGATTTGATTAATCCATAGTTCTTTTTTATTCATCGAGACGGCGTATCCATATTGTTGATTATAGCCTGCCATCCTGCGCAACCCGCTGTGCGCTGTAATGCGTAACTGTCTGCATTTTGATTTTTTAAGATAAAGATCAGGGACCAGGATGGAAGGGAAGACGGACAACTTTAGCGAATTGATTTATTTATACTTTTAGGAATAGTGCTGACGAACACTTACGGTTCAGTCATTTACCCATTCCGCTTTCGCTTATATACTCGTGACTTTGCTAACAGCAACCAGACGGATTTCATGTACCAACCTGTCGCTCTATTCATCGGCCTGCGTTATATGCGTGGGCGTGCAGCAGATCGCTTCGGTCGCTTCGTTTCCTGGCTCTCCACCATTGGCATTACCCTCGGGGTGATGGCGCTGGTCACGGTGTTGTCGGTGATGAACGGTTTTGAGCGCGAGCTGCAAAACAATATTCTTGGCCTGATGCCTCAGGCCGTTCTCTCGTCTGAACAGGGTTCCCTCAACCCGCAACAACTGCCGGAAAAAGCGGTGGTGTTGAACGGCGTCAACCGAGTTGCACCCATAACTACGGGAGATGTGGTGCTGCAAAGCGCGCGTAGCGTGGCGGTCGGCGTGATGCTCGGTATCGATCCGGCGCAAAAAGATCCGTTAACGCCGTATCTGGTCAATGTGAAACAAACAGATCTGCAACCGGGTAAGTATAATGTCATCCTCGGCGAGCAGCTTGCCGGGCAGTTGGGCGTGAACCGTGGCGATCAAATTCGCGTGATGGTGCCTTCGGCCAGCCAGTTTACGCCGATGGGGCGTTTGCCGAGCCAGCGTCTGTTTACGGTGATTGGCACCTTCGCCGCCAACAGCGAAGTAGACGGCTACCAGATGCTAACCAACATTCAGGATGCTTCCCGCTTGATGCGCTATCCGGTGGGCAATATTACCGGCTGGCGTCTGTGGCTGAACGAACCGTTAAAAGTTGATACGCTGAGCCAGCAAACGCTGCCGCAGGGCACCAAATGGCAGGACTGGCGCGAGCGCAAAGGGGAACTGTTCCAGGCCGTGCGCATGGAGAAGAACATGATGGGGCTACTGCTTAGCCTGATCGTGGCTGTGGCGGCTTTTAATATTATTACCTCGCTGGGTCTGATGGTAATGGAGAAGCAAGGGGAAGTGGCGATTCTACAAACGCAGGGGCTAACGCCGCGTCAGATAATGATGGTGTTTATGGTTCAGGGGGCCAGTGCCGGGATTATCGGCGCGCTGCTTGGCGCGGTGCTGGGCGCATTGCTCGCCAGTCAACTGAACAATTTAATGCCAATTATTGGTGTGCTGCTGGATGGCGCGGCGCTGCCGGTCGCTATCGAGCCGCTGCAGGTTATCGTCATTGCGCTGGTGGCGATGGCCATCGCGCTGCTGTCTACGCTTTATCCTTCCTGGCGCGCTGCCGCCACTCAACCCGCTGAGGCTTTACGTTATGAATAAGATCCTGTTGCAATGCGACAACCTGTGCAAACGCTATCAGGAAGGCACTGTGCAGACCGATGTCCTGCACGATGTCAGTTTTAGCGTCGGCGAAGGTGAGATGATGGCGATTGTCGGCAGCTCTGGCTCCGGAAAGAGTACGCTGCTGCATCTGCTGGGCGGATTGGATACGCCGACTTCCGGCGACGTGATTTTTAGCGGTCAGCCGATGAGCAAGCTCTCGTCGGCGGCGAAAGCGGAACTGCGCAATCAGAAGCTGGGCTTTATTTACCAGTTCCACCATTTACTGCCGGACTTTACCGCGCTGGAAAACGTAGCGATGCCGCTGCTGATCGGCAAGAAAAAACCGGCTGAAATAACCGAGCGCGCACGGGATATGCTGAAAGCCGTAGGACTGGATCATCGTGCCAGTCATCGCCCGTCTGAACTGTCTGGCGGCGAACGCCAGCGTGTGGCCATCGCTCGTGCGCTGGTGAATAACCCGCGTCTGGTCCTGGCGGATGAGCCAACGGGTAACCTGGATGCGCGTAACGCGGATAGCATTTTCGAGCTTCTGGGCGAGCTGAACCGCTCTCAGGGCACGGCATTTCTGGTGGTGACGCACGATCTGCAACTGGCGAAGCGGATGAGCCGCCAGCTTGAAATGCGCGATGGTCGCCTGACGGCTGAACTGAGCCTGATGGGAGCTGAGTAATGGCTTCGCCTTTATCGTTATTGATTGGTCTGCGCTTTAGCCGTGGTCGGCGGCGCGGCGGTATGGTTTCGCTGATATCTGTGATTTCCACCGTTGGCATCGCGTTGGGTGTGGCGGTGTTGATCGTTGGTTTAAGTGCCATGAACGGATTTGAGCGTGAGCTGAACAACCGTATTCTGGCCGTAGTCCCACACGGAGAGATTGAAGCCGTAAATCAGCCGTGGAATAACTGGCAGGAAGCGCTCGACAAAGTACAAAAAGTGCCGGGTATTGTCGCCGCGGCGCCTTATATCAACTTTACCGGACTGGTAGAGAGCGGGGCGAACTTACGCGCGGTGCAGGTGAAGGGCGTTGACCCAAAACAGGAACAGCGTTTAAGCGCACTGCCATCCTTCGTGCAAAACCACGCCTGGGATAATTTTAAAGCCGGTGAACAACAAATCATCATTGGTAAGGGTATTGCCGATGCGCTGAAAGTGAAGCAGGGCGACTGGGTGTCGATTATGATCCCTAACGCCAGCGCGGATCATAAGTTACAGCAGCCCAAACGCGTGCGTTTACACGTTACTGGGATCCTGCAACTGAGCGGTCAGCTCGATCACAGCTTTGCCATGATCCCAATGGAAGATGCGCAGCAATATCTGGATATGGGAACCAGCGTTTCCGGGATTGCGCTGAAAGTTAACGACGTGTTTAACGCCAATAAGCTGGTGCGGGACGCGGGCGAAGTGACCAATAACTATGTTTATATTAAGAGCTGGATCGGTACTTACGGCTATATGTATCGCGATATCCAGATGATTCGCGCCATTATGTATCTGGCGATGGTGCTGGTGATTGGTGTGGCCTGCTTTAATATCGTTTCCACGTTAGTGATGGCGGTAAAAGACAAAAGCGGCGATATTGCGGTATTAAGAACCCTCGGGGCGAAAGATGGGTTGATCCGTGCCATTTTTGTCTGGTACGGCCTGCTGGCGGGTCTGTTTGGTAGCCTGATAGGCGTCGTCATCGGGGTGGTTGTCTCGTTGCAACTGACGCCGATCATCAACGGAATCGAGGCGCTTATCGGTCATCAGTTCCTGTCCGGCGATATCTATTTCATTGACTTCCTGCCATCGGAATTACACTGGCTGGATGTGATTTACGTGCTGGTGACAGCACTCGTGCTGAGTCTTTTGGCAAGTTGGTATCCGGCGCGTCGCGCCAGCAATATTGATCCTGCGAGAGTACTTAGCGGCCAATAACAACAATAATACACGACAGCATTCATGCTGCATCAAGGCGTAGCCAACGCAGAGGCATCTTGAAGGATGACGTGTATCAAGGAGCGGTGATGTATTACGGATTTGACATCGGCGGGACCAAAATTGCGCTGGGCGTGTTTGATAAGCAACGTCGTCTGCAATGGGAAACTCGCGTCCCTACACCTCGCGACAGCTACGACGCTTTCCTTGATGCGGTCTGCAATCTGGTGACGGAAGCTGACCAGCGTTTTGGTATCAAAGGTTCGGTCGGTATCGGGATTCCTGGCATGCCGGAAACGGAAGACGGCACGTTGTACGCGGCCAACGTTCCTGCCGCCAGTGGCAAACCGCTCCGCGCCGATCTTAGCGCTCGCCTTGACCGCGATGTGCGTCTGGATAACGATGCGAACTGTTTTGCTCTCTCCGAAGCCTGGGATGACGAGTTTACCCAATATCCGCTGGTGATGGGGTTGATCCTCGGTACGGGCGTTGGCGGCGGCCTGGTGCTTAACGGGAAATCCATCACCGGACGCAGCTATATCACCGGCGAGTTTGGTCATATTCGTTTGCCGGTTGATGCGCTGACGCTGATGGGCTTTGATTTCCCGCTGCGCCGCTGCGGATGCGGCCAACTGGGATGCATCGAAAGCTATCTTTCCGGCGGTGGATTTGCGTGGTTGTATCAGCATTACTACCATCAACCGCTGGATGCCCGTGAAATTATCGCGTTGTGGGAGCAGGGCGATGAACATGCGCGTGCACACGTTGAACGCTATCTGGATTTGCTGGCGGTGTGTCTTGGGAATATCCTGACTATCGTCGATCCTGATTTGGTGGTGATTGGCGGAGGCTTGTCGAATTTTACCGCTATTACGACGCAACTGACGGACCGACTGCCACGTCATCTGTTGCCGGTTGCCCGGGTACCGCGTATTGAGCAGGCACGGCACGGTGATGCCGGCGGGATGCGCGGGGCTGCTTTCCTACATCTTACCGATTAATACAAAGAGGTTGTTATGCTGTCGCGTCGGGGTCATCGGTTAAGCCGCTTTCGTAAAAATAAACGCCATTTGCGCGATCGCCTGCGTCAACGAATCTTTTTCAGAGACAGAGTGGTGCCTGAATTGATGGAAAAACCAAGAGTGCTGGTACTGACGGGAGCGGGAATCTCCGCTGAGTCAGGAATTCGAACCTTCCGCGCGGCGGATGGTCTCTGGGAAGAACATCGGGTTGAGGACGTTGCGACTCCGGAAGGATTTAGTCGAAACCCGGAACTGGTTCAGTCGTTTTATAACGCCCGTCGCCATCAATTGCAACAGCCAGAAATCCAGCCCAACGCGGCGCATATCGCACTGGCAAAACTCGAAGCCGAACTGGGCGACCGTTTTTTACTGGTGACGCAGAACATTGATAACCTGCATGAGCGTGCGGGCAGCCAGAACGTTATCCATATGCACGGCGAACTGCTCAAGGTTCGCTGCTCGCAAAGCGGGCAGATTCTGGAATGGAAGGACGATGTGACCCCGGAAGATAAATGTCACTGCTGTCAATTTCCGGCACCGCTGCGACCACACGTGGTGTGGTTTGGTGAAATGCCGCTGGGCATGGATGAAATTTACATGGCGCTGGCAATGGCGGATGTATTCATTGCGATTGGCACATCGGGACATGTTTATCCGGCTGCGGGTTTTGTGCATGAGGCGCGGCTGCATGGGGCACATACGGTAGAACTAAATCTCGAACCGAGCCAGGTTGGCAGCGAGTTTGAAGAGAAGTATTACGGTCCGGCAAGCCAGGTGGTGCCAGAGTTTGTTGAGAAGTTATTGAAAGGTCTGTGAGAACGGATGGCGTAGGCCCGATAAGCGTAGCGCCATCGGGCAGTGATGATGCGCCGGATGCGACGCTGGCGCGTCTTATCCGGCCTATGAGGAGGGCAATTAACGTCCTGCTTTTAGCTTCTGATAATACTCTTCATAGATAGCGCTGGCGGAACCGACATCGTTCTGCCATTCCCCTTTGTTGATGGTTTCTGCGTCAGGGTACAGGGTTTTATCATTTGCGACTTCAGGGCTTAACAGCTTACGTGCTGCCAGGTTTGGCGTCGGATAACCAATTGTTTCCGCAACTTCTTTCGCCACGTCCGGGCGCAGCAGGAAGTTAATCAGCTTCAGTGCACCTTCTTTGTTTTTCGCGTTAGCCGGAATAGACAGGCTATCCATCCAGAAAATGCCACCTTCTTTAGGCCATACCACTTCCAGTGGTGTACCTGCCTGACGCGCAACATACGCGGAGCCGTTCCATACCATCCCCAGATTGACTTCACCTTCCATATACGGGTTGGCCGGGTTGTCAGAGTTAAACGCTGCGACGTTAGGCATCAGTTTCTTCAGCTCGTTATAGGCGGCTTCAATCTCTTTCGGGTCGGTGGTATTGCCGGAGTATCCCAGCTTGCGCAGCGCCATCTGGAACACTTCACGCGCATCATCCGTTAACAGCAGACTGCCTTTGTACTCCGGTTTCCATAGATCGGCCCAACTGGTGACGGTTTTCGGATCGATAGCATCGCTGTTTACGCCAATGGCCGTCGCACCCCAGATATACGGGATGGAGTAGTCATTGTTCGGGTCAAACGGCTTGTTGAGCATTTCCGGATCGAGGTTGTGGAAGTTGGTCAACGTCGACTTGTCGATCTTCTGGATCATGCCTTCTTTACGCATTTTATCGACGTAATAGGTGGACGGAACCACCAGATCATATGCGCCGTCTTTATAGGTTTTGAGCTTGGCGTACATGGTTTCGTTCGACTCGTAGGTCGAATAGATAACCTTAATGCCGGTCTCTTTGGTGAACTGTTCCAGCAGTCCTGGCGGGACATACTCGGTCCAGTTATAGAAATAGAGCGTGTTGTTGTCATTCGCGTGAGCGGCGCTCATGCCCAGTGCCAGAGCACCCGCCGCGAGCAGGTGGCGTGACCATTTTTTCATCATTTAACGTCCCCTGAATTAAGGGCCTCAGCGGCCCTTGGTTTTATCACGTGCAATAAGCTGGCTGGCAATCACCATAACCAGCGACAGAACCAACAAAATGGTCGCCAGCGCGTTCACCTCTGGTGATACGCCGACTTTGACCATTGAGTAGATTTTTAATGGCAAAATTTCATAACCCGGTCCGGTAACGAAGGACGAAACGACGACATCATCCATCGACAGCGTAAAGCTCAGCAACCAACCTGCAGCCACCGCAGGCATAGCCAGTGGCAGTATAATCTTGCGCAGAATAGTTACTTCGCTGGCACCCAAATCTTTAGCAGCCTCAAGCATGCGTACATCAAAACCTTTCAGGCGTGAGTAAACTGTCACCACCACAAAAGGCAGACAAAAAGTGATATGTGAGAACAACAGCGACCAGAAACCCAGTTGAATGCCGATCAGCATAAACAGCACCAGCAGAGATATTGCCATCACAATATCTGGCGACATCATCACCACGAACAACATACCACTGACGAACGGTTTACCGCGAAAACGGTAGCGGTACAGCGCAACCGCAGTGAGTGAGCCGATCAAGGTGGCAAACGTGGCGGATAGCACCGCCATCGTCAGCGAGTGCTGCGCCGCCTGCAACAGGCTGTCGTTATTCATCAGCAGGCCGTACCATTTGGTAGTAAAACCCTGCCAGTTGATGCCGAAGCGCGAGCTGTTAAAGGAGTTCACAATCAGAATGATGATTGGAATATACAGATACGCGTAGATAGCGGTCATAAAACCGCCGCGGAGCAGTCGACCGATCATTCGAGTTCCACCTTCTTGTTCAGCAAGCGCGAGGCACGCCAGTAGATCAGCAGCATCAGACCCATCACGATGGTCAGCGTAATGCTGGTGGCTGCACCAAACGGCCAGTCACGGATGTTCAGGAACTGAACTTTAATCACGTTGCCAATCAGCAGGTTTTTCGCGCCGCCCATTAAGTCGGAAACGTAAAACAGCCCCATTGCGGGCAGCATGACCAGCAGGCATCCGGCGATAATCCCCGGCATCGTTAACGGAATAATGATGCGGGTGAAGGTCTGAAGTTTACTGGCACCTAAATCGCGTGCGGCTTCCAGCAGCGGTTTATCGAGCTTTTCAATGCTGGAATAGAGCGGCATCACCATAAACGGTAGCAGGATGTATACCAGCCCGATAATCACCGCGCTGGGGGTAAACATGATGCGAATGGGTGTATCGATAACCCCGAGCCATAACAGAAACTCGTTGAGATAGCCTTTGGTACTGAGGAAAATTTTGAGTCCGTAGATGCGGATAAGTGAATTGGTCCAGAACGGAACAATCAGCAGGAACAGCAGCAGCGGGCGCACTTTTTCCGGCAGTTTCACCAAAAACCAGGCAAACGGGTAGCCGAGTACCAGACAGGCGAGCGTGGCAATCAGCGCCATATTGAGGGAGTGAACCAGCACCTCAAAATAGAGCGGATCGAGCAGGCGCGTATAGTTCTCCAGCGTAAAGACCATTTTGACGAAATTGGCGTCGTCGCGGGTCAAAAAGCTGGTACCGATGATCATCAGGTTGGGCAGAAAGACAAATAACACAAGCCAACCGACAATGGTGACGATCACCACACTCTGGAATTTACTTGTGTTCTTCATCAGCCAGTACGACCTCCCAGCTTTCTACCCAGTTAATCGCCATTTTCTGGTCGAGAGAGTGGTCAAAGTCAGGATCGTCTTCATTGAAGAATTCGCTGACCATCACCATCTTGCCATTTTCCAGTTCCACAACCGACTCCAGCGTCATGCCTTTGTAGTTGCGTTCGCGCACGTAGCCGATCAGGCCTTCGATATGATTATCATCGTTGATTTCATCTACGCGCAAATCTTCAGGACGTAACAGGACGTGCAGCTTTTGTCCGGGAACCACCGCGAAGTTGACATAAATATTGCACTCGCGGCCTTCAACGTTAGCACGAACACGCTGTTCATCCAGACGTTCAATCACTGTGGCGTTAAACATATTGATCTCGCCGATAAACCCGGCGACGAACAGATTCTTGGGCTCTTCGTAGATTTCGCGCGGCGTACCGTCCTGCTCAATCTTACCATCGCGCATCACCACGATGCGGTCGGACATAGTCAGCGCTTCTTCCTGATCGTGTGTGACAAAGACAAAAGTGATACCAAGCTTACGCTGCAGCGCTTTCAGTTCATTCTGCATCTGCTTACGCAGTTTGTAGTCCAGCGCAGAGAGGGATTCATCTAACAAGAGTAAGCGGGGTTTGTTGACCACAGCTCGGGCAATCGCTACGCGCTGCTGCTGGCCGCCGGAAAGTTGATGCGGTTTTCGCTGGGCGAACTCTTCCAGTTGCACCATGCGCAGGGCTTCGGTAACGCGGGGAGAAATGTCGGCTGCGGGCGTTTTTTGCATGCGTAAACCAAAGGCCACATTCTCAAATACGGTCATGTGGGGGAATAACGCATAGCTTTGGAAGACGGTATTCACGTAGCGGTTTTCCGCTGGAACGTGAGTAATGTCCTCGTTGTCCAACATAATATGACCGGAATCAACCGTTTCCAGACCGGCAATCAGGCGAAGAACGGTTGTTTTACCGCAGCCAGAGGGGCCAAGCAGCGTAAGAAACTCGCCATTATTGATGGTCAAATCCAGGCTGGAAATCACCTCTTTGCCATCGAAACTTTTGCGAATTCCCGCTAATTGCACCAGTGGAGAAAGCGAACGCGGTTGTTTATTCAATTTTTTACTCTGTCCCATGTAAACGCAACGGATGGCTGACCGATGCGGGGTTTGTGGTTAACCACCTTGATGACTCTTAATGAGGGCCGTTATTCTACGGCAAACCATTGTAATCGCCAATCCTTGTTGCGAATTACTGACTTAGCCCTATAGTCAGAGGGGATGTCAGGGCGAAATATTCTCACTTGCGGGGATAAAAGTGACCTGACGCAATATTTGTCTTTTGTTGCTTATTGATAATGTTGTCACAAAAAGTGAGGGTGACTGCATGGATAAACTACTTGAGCGTTTTTTACACTACGTGTCGCTGGACACCCAATCAAAATCGGGCGTGCGGCAGGTACCCAGCACCGAAGGACAGTGGAAATTATTACAACTGCTCAAACAACAGCTCGAAGATATGGGGCTGGTTAATATTTCACTGAGCGAAAAAGGCACGCTGATGGCAACGTTACCCGCTAACGTTGCTGGCAATATTCCTGCGATCGGCTTTATTTCCCATGTGGATACCTCACCGGATTTCAGTGGTAAAAATGTCAATCCGCAAATTGTTGAAAACTATCGCGGTGGCGATATTGCGTTAGGCATCGGTGATGAAGTTTTATCGCCAGTGATGTTCCCGGTGCTGCATCAACTTCTGGGTCAGACGCTGATCACCACAGATGGTAAAACGTTGCTGGGCGCGGATGATAAAGCAGGCGTGGCGGAAATCATGACCGCACTGGCTGTGCTTATCCAAAAAGATATTCCGCATGGCGATATCCGCGTGGCCTTTACACCGGACGAAGAGGTGGGTAAAGGGGCGAAGCATTTTGACGTTGCGGCATTCGATGCGCAGTGGGCCTATACCGTTGACGGTGGTGGCGTAGGTGAGTTGGAGTTTGAAAACTTCAACGCTGCGTCGGTTAATATTAAAATTGTTGGCAACAATGTGCATCCCGGCACCGCAAAAGGGGTGATGGTGAATGCGCTGTCGCTGGCGGCGCGTATTCATGCAGAGGTTCCGGCAGATGAAAGCCCGGAAAAGACGGAAGGTTACGAAGGCTTTTATCATCTGGCGAGCATGAAAGGGACGGTCGATCGGGCGGATATGCACTACATTATTCGTGATTTTGACCGTAAGCAGTTTGAAGCGCGTAAACGCAAGATCATGGATATCGCCAAGAAGGTCGGTAAAGGGTTACACCCCGACTGCTATATCGAACTGGTGATTGAAGACAGTTACTACAATATGCGCGAAAAAGTGATTGAGCATCCGCACGTACTGGATATCGCCCAGCAGGCGATGCGCGATTGCGATATTGAGCCGGTGCTGAAACCGATCCGTGGCGGCACTGACGGCGCGCAGCTGTCGTTTATGGGATTACCGTGTCCGAATCTGTTCACCGGTGGCTACAACTATCATGGTAAACATGAGTTTGTAACCCTGGAAGGAATGGAAAAAGCGGTACAGGTGATTGTGCGTATTGCTGAACTGGCCGCGCAACAAAAATAAAGTATGGGTAGTTGCCGGATGGCGCTTCGCTTATCCGGCCTACATTATTACACTCCAGTAGGCCTGATAAGACGCGTAGCGTCGCATCAGGCAAATTTCGCATTATCCTTCGAAGAACCAGTACCCGCTGTTGACCAGCGCGGCAAGCATGGCAAGGAAAGAAGGATCTTCCAGCGCATCCTCAAAGTTCTCAGCCGTCAGCACAATATGACTGGCCAGCGCTTCCAGGGCAGGACGATGCGGTGAATCAATTTTCTCACCGTTAGCGTAGACGTCGTCGCCAATACGCAATACACGCAATCCGCCCAGACGCACTAACACATCACCTTGCTTCAGGGCATCGTAAATTTCGTCTGGCTGATACGGTGGCTCCGGCGGGGCAATATCCAGTTCATGACGAGACTGAGAAATAAACTCGCCAAACCACTGCTGGAAATGTTCTGGTTGATTAATCAGCCCGAGCATCATTTCGCGCAGCTTATCCATCTCCTGCGGCAGAACGTCGGCCGGATGATCGCGCGGCGGCAGGTCCGGATCGCTGTAATAGGTGCTACCCAGTTCGCGTTGCAAAACGTAATCGGCGAACCCGCTGATCAGCTCGCGAGTGTTTGGCGCACGGAAACCGACCGAATAGTTCATCGCGTTTTCCAGCGCATAACCTTCGTGCGGGAATCCCGGTGGAATGTACAGGATATCGCCGGGTTCCAGCTCTTCATCGATGATAGCTTCAAACGGGTCGACCTGAAGGAGGTCCGGGTGAGGGCAGTGCTGTTTCAACTGCAGTTTTTCACCTACGCGCCAGCGACGACGACCGGTTCCCTGAATGATAAATACATCGTACTGATCCAGGTGCGGGCCAACGCCGCCGCCGGGGACAGAGAAAGAAATCATCAGATCGTCGATGCGCCAGTCCGGTAATTCACGGAACGGGCGCATCAGCGCGGCAGTTGGCTCGTGCCAGTGGTTGACCGCCTGCACCAGCAAAGACCAGTTGTTCTCGCCAAGATGGTCGTAGCTTTCGAAGGGACCGTGGCTAACCTGCCATTTTCCGTCCTGGTGGCTGACGAGTCGGCTGTCGACTTCGCTTTCCATTGCCAGTCCAGCCAGTTCGTCAGGAGAGAGAGGATCAATAAAATTGTTAAACCCGCGTTTTAAGACCACCGGGCGTTTCTGCCAGTGGCGTTCAAGAAAATCGGGCCAGTTAAGTGTGAGTTGGTATTCCATAATGAGCATCCCGCAGGCTGGTATCTGCAACCGATTATAACGGATACTTAACCTCAAGCGTGAAGTCAGTACATATTTATTACATGCGACGATTACTCGTCTTTCTGGCCCGGCTGCTGGCGGCCAAAAATAACTTCCATGCGCGCGCCACCCAGCAGGCTATCACCTGCAATAATCTGCCCGTCATACTGTTCGGTGATTTCTCGCGCCACCGCCAGACCGACGCCTTGTCCTGGACGTAGCGTATCTACGCGCTGTCCACGATCAAACACCACTTCCCGTTTGCTTTGCGGAATACCAGGACCATCATCTTCAACCAGAATATGCAGCTGATCCTCAGACAGTTGCGCTGAAATCTCGACAAACTCCAGACAATATTTACAGGCGTTATCCAGTACGTTGCCCAACACTTCGACAAAATCATTCTGTTCGCCCACAAAGCTGATTTCAGGTGAGATATCGAGATTAATGTTGACGCCTTTACGCTGATACACCTTATTCAGTGCCGAGGTCAGTTTATCCAGCAACGGCGCGATCGGGTGCAGTTCGCGGCTGAGTAGGGCACTGCTGCCACGCATGCTGGCGCGATGCAGGTAATAGCCTATCTGTTGGGAAATACGGCTGATTTGTTCCAGCATGATAGGCTCTGCGTCGCTGACGCTCATCTTTTCATTACGCATTGAGCGCAGAGTACTCTGCAATACCGCCAGTGGTGTTTTCAGACTATGGGTGAGGTCTGTTAACGTGGTGCGGTATTTGTCATAACGCTCACGTTCGCTTTTTAACAGCCGATTGAGATTACGAACCAGGCTGGTCAATTCGCGTGTGGTGGCGGGGTTTAGCATCTCACGATGATGTTCCTCAAGCTCACGGACTTCACGCGCCAGCGATTCAATCGGCCGCAGGCTCCACCACGCGGCCACCCATAACAGCGGAATGACCAGCAACAGATTGGCGACCAGCACATAAATAAACCAGCTCCAGACCATATACGAGCGCTTTAGCTCTATTGGAATGGTATCGACAACCACAATGGTCAGTTGCGGCATTCTGGCAGTAGCAGGGTAGACGTTTACCGCCACGGAGTGGGTCATTTCGGCGTCGTCGTCATCTTCTCTGACTTCTTTTAACTGCTGCTGAGCGGAGTGATCTTCGCCCAGTAAGGTACTGGTGGCGTCTACATTGGCTTCAATTTCATGAAAACCGTTCGTTTTTAGCCAGTCCGGTTGGATACTTTGCGTCAACCAGGGAACATTGCGCTGCGCCCACAACAACTCACCGCTTTCGTTATAGATCAGCGACATTGTTGGGCTTTGCATATCGAGATTTTCAGGCAACTCGACGTTTATCTTGCCGTTTTCCCACTTTGCCAGGGTATAGAATAGATTACTTTCACCCCGCAGCAGGCGGAACGTTGTCTTATCAAAGCTGACACTGTAACCCACAAGGGCAACCATGCCGTAGGCCAGCGACAGCACCAACACCACGCCTGCAGTTGCCAGTAAAAAGCGTAACCGCAGCGATAACGGGAAAAAATGACGCAATAGTTTATTCATTAGCGCAGTTCAAAAAGATATCCCTGGCCACGCACGGTAGTGATCACCTCATGCGGATATTGCGCCTGAATTTTTTTACGCAGACGCCCCATCAACACATCAATGGTGTGACTTTCGCGCAGCTCGGCATCCGGATAAAGCTGCAGCATGAGCGAATCTTTACTGACCACTTTGCCATTATTACGGATGAGTGTTTCCATAATGGTATATTCAAACGCCGTGAGCTTGATAACTTCATCATTGACGGATAACTCGCGTCGGGAGAGGTCCACCTGAAAAGGCGGAAGGGAGATAATTTGCGATGCCAGACCGCTGTTTCGACGCATCAGTGCCTGCATGCGCGCAGCCACTTCTTCGATGTGAAACGGTTTGGTGACATAATCGTCAGCGCCTGCACTGAGGACTTCCACTTTGTCCTGCCAGCCTTCGCGCGCGGTTAATACCAGAATTGGCAGCGAAACCTCATTACTGCGCCAGCGGCGGATTAGCGACAAACCATCTTCATCGGGGAGCCCTAAATCAACGATCGCGATATCCGGCAGATGCTCATTCAGATAATAGTCCGCTTCCTTCGCATCTTCTGCATCATCCACCTGATGCCCTAAATCCTGTAACTGAACCTTGAGGTGGTGGCGTAATAAAGCATTATCCTCGACAACCAGTACGCGCATCATCGTTTCTCCCTAAAATAATGGTATGAATAGTTTAACGCTGATTATGTGGCTGTGGGGATAAACATTTAATAAACCGGGGGAAGGGATAATGTAGCGGGCGATAAAAAGCCGGAATCGCTTACGCTTATCCGGCTTCTGTTCAGCATCTGGGGAGTTGCTGATTACTTCAGTTCATCAACCATGGCGATGGCGCGACCAATATAATTGGCAGGCGTCATTGCTTTCAGGCGAGTTTTCTCTTCTTCCGGCAGTGCCAGACCATCGATAAACTGCTTCATACCTTCGGCGTCAACGCGCTTGCCACGGGTCAGTTCTTTCAACTTCTCGTACGGCTTCTCAATACCGTAGCGACGCATCACGGTCTGAATCGGCTCTGCCAGAACTTCCCAGTTATGATCCAGTTCATCCAGCAGATGATCGCGGTTCACTTCCAGTTTGCTCACGCCCTTCAGCGTGGACTGATAGGCGATCAGCGCATAGCCAATACCTACGCCCAGGTTACGCAGAACGGTAGAATCAGTCAGGTCACGCTGCCAGCGGGAGACCGGCAGTTTGCTCGCCAGGTGCTGCAGAACCGCGTTAGACAGGCCCAGGTTACCCTCAGAGTTTTCGAAATCGATAGGGTTCACTTTGTGTGGCATGGTCGAAGAACCGATTTCGCCCGCGACAGTTTTCTGCTTGAAGTGACCCAACGCAATGTAACCCCAGACGTCGCGATCGAAATCGATCAGAATGGTATTAAAGCGGGCGATGCAATCAAACAGCTCAGCGATGTAATCGTGCGGCTCGATTTGTGTGGTGTATGGATTCCACTGGATCCCAAGCGAAGTGACGAACTCTTCGCTAAACTGATGCCAGTCAACTTCCGGGTAAGCGGCGATGTGGGCGTTATAGTTACCCACAGCACCGTTGATTTTTCCGAGGATTTCAACCTGGTTGAGTTGGCGGTACTGACGCTCCATGCGATACGCCACGTTTGCCATTTCTTTGCCCATCGTTGATGGGGTGGCCGGTTGCCCGTGAGTACGGGAGAGCAGGGGAATATCGCGATATTCAACAGAAAGTGCTGTGATGCCATCAATCAGTTGACGCCAGTACGGCAGGACTACTTCGTCGCGTGCGGTTTTCAGCATCAGCGCGTGAGACAGGTTGTTGATGTCTTCTGAGGTACACGCAAAGTGGATAAATTCGGAAACGGCGTACAGTTCCGGGATATCCGCTACTTTCTCTTTCAGGAAATACTCAACTGCCTTCACATCATGGTTGGTCGTACGTTCAATGGTTTTGATGCGCGCAGCATCTTCTTCATTGAAGTTAGCGACGATCGCATCAAGGAAACCGATTGCGTCGGCAGCAAAAGCAGGAACTTCCTTGATCGCTGCGTGCGCGGCCAGTTTTTGCAGCCAGCGTACTTCAACCTGTACGCGGAATTTCAGCAAACCGTATTCGCTGAAAATCCCGCGCAGCGCGCTGACTTTATCGCCGTAGCGTCCATCGACAGGGGAAACGGCGGTCAGTGAGGATAATTCCATAGATCACAACTCCGGGGTTAAATGAGCAAGAATTTGTTTTGCCTGAGTCGTCAGGCGATTACGAGAAAACATGAGTTGCAGACGGCCTCCACCAACCTGATGCCAGAGCACGGCAGCACGGATGCCAGCCAGCAGCGAAGCGCGTACTTTAGCCTGAACCTGCGGGCTCTGGAGGATGGCCGGGGAACCCGTGACCTGAATACGCGGGCCGAGTGGGCTGATGACGTCAACATAAATGCCAGCCATCGCACTCATCAACGTTTCTGACTGCAAATCAAAATGGTCCAGCTGGCGCTGCAAGCCGCTGATACGGTCTCCCAGCGTGTCCATAGCGCCCTTGGCCGCTGACAGCTTACGCTCCAGCACCATCAGGCTTAGCGTGTAACGAGTGAGTTCAGCGTTCAGTCCCTGGCGACTGCTGGCGTTCAGTACGCCGAGCATTGTTTCCAGCCCCAAACGCAGGTTGGCCTCGCTGCCGCCAAACACGCCCAGCGTAGAGCTGGGATTCATGTCGATGATACTGTTCAGTGAAACGTGTAATGCATCGGCATCACAATGCCCCTGGTGCGCCAGTTCCTGCACCAGGCGTGCCGACTGGCAAATGCCTGCCAGGGCGAGGGTGATGTCATAATAATTCTTTGCCACGTTCACTGCTTCCTTGTATCAAATGTGTAAGTAATTATACCGGCAGAGGCAATCGTTGTTCGATAATGCCGCCGCCGAGGCACACTTCGCCATTGTAAAAGACAGCCGACTGACCCGGCGTAACCGCCGCGACTGGCTCGTCGAAAATGACTTCAATACGCTCAGCATCCAGTGCCTTAACGGTGCACGGAATGTCGGTCTGACGATAGCGGGTTTTCACCGTACAGCGCATGGTACCGGTGAACGGTTCGCGATCGACCCAATGCAGCTGTTGCGCCACCAGGCCAACAGACATCAGACGTGGATGTTCATGACCCTGAGCGACAACCAGAATGTTGTTCTCAACGTCTTTATCCACCACATACCATGGATCTTCTGTCCCTTCTTTCGTTCCGCCAATACCCAGACCTTTACGCTGACCCAGAGTGTGGTACATCAGCCCCTGATGCTGGCCAATCTCTTCACCATCAACGGTGATGATTTTGCCTGGCTGAGCCGGCAGGTAGCGACCAAGAAACTCGCGGAACTTACGTTCGCCAATGAAGCAGATGCCGGTGGAGTCTTTTTTCTTGGCCGTAATCAGACCAAGGTCTTCGGCAATTTTACGCACCTGCGGTTTTTCCAGTTCACCGACCGGGAACAGGCTTTGCGCGATTTGCTCATGGCCGAGCGTATAGAGGAAATAACTTTGGTCTTTATTACCATCGAGCCCACGCAGCAGTCGGCTTTTGCCGTCGACATCTGCGCGACGCACGTAGTGACCGGTGGCGATGTAATCGGCACCTAAATCTTCGGCGGCAAACTCAAGGAAGGCTTTAAACTTAATTTCTTTATTGCACAGAATATCCGGGTTCGGCGTACGACCCGCTTTGTACTCTTCAAGGAACAGTTCAAAGACGTTGTCCCAGTATTCTGCGGCAAAGTTGACGGTATGCAGTTCAATGCCGAGTTTGTCACAAACAGCCTGTGCATCCGCAAGGTCGGCGGCTGCTGTGCAGTATTCCTCGCCATCGTCCTCTTCCCAGTTCTTCATGAACAGGCCTTCTACCTGATAGCCCTGTTGTTGTAACAGCCAGGCAGAAACGGAGGAATCGACACCGCCGGACATGCCGACGATCACTTTTTTTGGGCTTTCAGACATAGGAATACTCACAACATTGAACTTCAAGGCGGCATATTCTAGCACGCAGCCCTTTACTTGACACCCTCTGTAAATGGCCAGTTAAATTCACCGATCATGGACAGCGGGTAGCGCTGGCCGCTCTGATAACAGCGAATACTCTCTGCAACCAACGGCGAACGCAGGTTTGGCGCAGAGAAAATCTCTTCTGCGCTGATCCAACGACAGCAATCAATATCGCTGTCATGGGGTTCAGTAGCGCACATATTGGCAAGCTCGATAGCGAAAAGAAAACGCAAAAAGGGCGTTCTGTCCGGTGCAATCCATTGATGCATACGAACAAAATGCTGTGGCTGTGCTTTAATGCCCGTTTCTTCCCATAGTTCGCGTGCTGCGGCTTGCACCAGCGTTTCGTCGGCTTCCAGGTGTCCTGCGGGTTGATTCCACAAGGCCTTGCCATTGATCGTTTCTTCAACGACTAAGAATTTATCTTCTGCATGCACAATGCAGGCGACCGTGACGTGCGGTTTGAACATGTTTCCCCCTTATTCCTCAGCAAAACCTTCGGCAACATCTGGCCAGCTAATTTCACCGCTGGTCTTGTCGATACTGATATAAGCCACAGGAGGCGACGTTTGTGGGTCGGCCCCTCCGCGACACAATGCAGTTTGATGATCCTCGCGTACGATAATCTCAATGGCCTTTTTAGCATTCCAGCTTTCATAAAAAATACATTGATAGTCGTGACGTAGCCCAAGGGTGGCGACTCTCGTTGCCTTGTCTGTCGACAGCGGGTTGATGTCGTCGCGATAGCGGTCACCGCTGTTTAAAGCCTGTAACTGCGACTTTTTTAACCAGCCGCGTACGATATGGCGATCGGTGGTGTAGTAGACCGCTTCCATAAAATCATCGTTGGATTGTTCTTGTACAGAGACGAGGTCGCCGGGCACTAAAAATACGGATGGGCTGCGACACTGTTCGGTTGGCATCGCATAGAACCATGCGCGGGCGTCTCCCATTACCTGATAGTGGTTTGCGAAGGAGGAGGGCAAGTACCCACGCTGTGACATCTCTTTATTTGCCCATGACTGGCAAGACGCGCTTGCTGCAAGCGGGCTGGATAACAGTGTTAATCCATCAGCCGAGACCCACCCGGTGGCAAAGGTTCCTTTAGCGTCCCGATAACGTACGTAACGATAAGGCTCATCTTTGGAAAGCATGCCCGTGCTTTTGTAGCGCTGTGAACTCCTGAGCACCTCAACAGTGTCGCCATTGACCATGAACGCGGGGAGTTGACACTCTGTTGCTGGTGCAGAATAGAAATGCAGACGTGAGTCGGTTTTTACTTTGGCAGACTCATAAAGGTAGTTTGCCTCTCCTGCTGCAATTCCGGCAATCGCCTCACAGTCCAGTTTTGCTGAACAAAACGGTGACACGCTGAGCAGGATGAATGCTGCAAAAAGCTGTTTATCCATATTTTTCATTCTTCCCTGTTAACACTCACGTTAAACCGTACGGTTATGATTTCAGTTCCCGCCACTCGCCGTTAGCGAGATTTTCCAGCGTGTAATCACCCATGGCATAGCGGATGAGGCGCAGCGTAGGAAATCCAACATGCGCGGTCATACGACGTACCTGACGGTTGCGGCCTTCATATAAGGTGACTTTCAACCAACTGGTGGGAATGTTTTTTCGTTCCCGAATCGGCGGATTTCTCGGCCACAGCCATACGGGTTCCTCTACTACCTCAATGCCTGCGGGTAGCGTGGGGCCATCATTGAGCGTTACTCCGGTACGCAGGGCGTCCAGCGCTTCTGCCGTCGGCTCGCCTTCAACCTGGACGTAATAAATTTTCCCGGTACGCTTTCCGGGTTGCGTTAACCGCGCCTGCAGTGCGCCGTCATTGGTCAGCACCAAAAGCCCTTCGCTGTCCCGGTCGAGTCGGCCCGCCGCATAAATTCCCGGCAAGGGAATAAAATCTTTTAACGTGCTTCTGCCAGCCTCGTCAGTAAATTGTGGCAAAACATCGTAGGGTTTATTGAACAAAACCACGCGTTTTGGCTGGTTTTCTTTACGCTGCTTAGTGACTTGTCGTGAGCTGAATCGCTCAACCCGGTGATTTCTAAAAGAAGTTTTTTGCATGGTATTTTCAGATTATATCAATTGCCGCATTATAGCCTAAGAACGAGTGTCTTTCATGGCGACGAACATTAGGGTAGTATTGACATGCTCATTACAAAACATTAACAAAAAATTGCTCTAACGCATTCGTGCAGCAGGACGCAAACGCACATGCAGCGCGATGACAGACGAGCAGAACCAGAAGCGCTCGAAGGAGAGGTGAATGGAAAGCAAAGTAGTTGTTCCGGCGGAAGGTAAGAAGATCACCCTGCAAAACGGCAAACTCAACGTTCCTGAAAATCCGATTATCCCGTTCATTGAAGGCGACGGTATCGGCGTTGATGTAACCCCACCGATGATCAAAGTTGTCGATGCTGCTGTCGAGAAAGCCTATAAAGGCGAGCGTAAAATCTCCTGGATGGAAATCTACACCGGCGAGAAATCCACTCAGGTTTATGGCCAGGACGTCTGGCTGCCTGCTGAAACCTTAGATCTGATTCGTGAATATCGTGTTGCCATTAAAGGCCCTCTGACCACCCCTGTTGGCGGCGGTATTCGCTCTCTGAACGTAGCTCTGCGTCAGGAACTTGACCTGTATGTTTGCCTGCGTCCGGTGCGTTATTATCAGGGTACACCAAGCCCGGTTAAACATCCTGAACTGACCGATATGGTCATCTTCCGTGAAAACTCCGAAGATATCTACGCGGGTATCGAGTGGAAAGCTGACTCTGCCGATGCTGAGAAAGTGATTAAATTCCTGCGCGAAGAGATGGGTGTGAAGAAAATACGCTTCCCGGAACATTGCGGTATTGGTATCAAACCGTGTTCTGAAGAAGGGACTAAACGTCTGGTACGTGCAGCGATTGAATACGCCATCGCCAACGATCGTGATTCAGTTACCCTGGTACACAAAGGCAACATCATGAAGTTCACCGAAGGCGCGTTCAAAGACTGGGGTTACCAGTTAGCGCGTGAAGAATTTGGTGGCGAACTGATCGATGGCGGTCCATGGGTGAAAATCAAGAACCCGAAAACCGGTAAAGAGATCGTGGTTAAGGACGTCATTGCCGATGCGTTCCTGCAACAGATCCTGCTGCGCCCGGCTGAGTATGACGTGATTGCATGTATGAACCTGAACGGTGACTACATCTCCGATGCGCTGGCCGCACAGGTTGGTGGTATTGGTATCGCGCCGGGTGCAAACATCGGTGACGAATGCGCACTGTTCGAAGCAACCCACGGTACTGCACCGAAGTATGCAGGTCAGGATAAAGTGAACCCAGGTTCTATCATTCTGTCTGCAGAAATGATGCTGCGCCACATGGGTTGGGTAGAAGCGGCTGACTTAATTGTTAAAGGTATGGAAGGCGCAATTAACGCCAAGACTGTAACCTATGACTTCGAACGTCTGATGGACGGCGCTAAGCTGCTGAAATGTTCAGAGTTTGGTGACGCGATCATCGAAAATATGTAATCCACATTCTGGGTTGTATGAGAACGGGAGCCGATTGGTTCCCGTTTTTTTTGTGCCTGATAAATTCTTTCCCTGTCATTTTATCCGCCCAGTACCAGGGGGGATCAGGGCTTGTTGTGGTCTATTTATGTCTGGTTTAGCTAAAAAAAGGCAAAACGAGACTAAAGCCTCCGACATAAAGCGCTGACCAGGTCGCCGCAGAGATCAGACTGACTGCATACACTTTCACTGGATGAAGATGCAACATTCCAGCAACTAATGGCACAATGTAACGCAGCACGGCAATAAAGCGCGAAGTAAAAAGTATCGGTACAGAACTGTTTTGCAACCGGCGTCGAACCCGTACTACTGTATCGGCATGACGCGACATGATGCGTGCCAGCCAGGGTAGATGTCCCATCATCATTCCAAGGTGATAATTAACAATTGTCCCGCACCATGCGCCAATCATTACAGCAATTCCCGCTTCCCATGGCGCAATAGTCGCCTTGCCGACGGAAATTACAGCAACCAACATAACAGATGCTGGCGGTAATACAGCTGAAATGAGGAACGTAGATTTTGCGAATGCTATTCCAAAAAGCAGGCCCCACAGGCTGAAAGGATGAAGCGCGAAATGGCTCATCAACGCGTTTACCCACTCCATCAATGCTTCTCCATTTAAGGTTCCTTGGCTATTTAACCGCGATACGGCTTAATCAGGCCTCAACACAGATGAATTACTGACTGCTGCACTTAATCCCGGCTGTGACAGCTATCTGCGTATAGCAGCAGAATACAGTTGGGCGGGATAGGGTAAAGGAAGATGAATCGAACGCACTTAATCTGAAACCAGCCACATATCAGCCTCTTCAAACATTTCCTAGACAGTACGGCTTATCTGTTCCTTCTCGTGCTTGCTGGCGTCAGTGTTGATCGCCGGCAATGTCATCATCGGTTTAACCCGGACATCAGCGTCGGGGAAAATCCGGTGAACCCTCTTGGTCAATTCGCCCAGAATGATATCTTTTGCACCGGGCAGACCATCAAAATTCCTTTTGTCATAAACGAGTTCCACGAACATTGCTTATCGCTTCATTGCTGGATGGATATACAGTATTTGTGCTGTATTTTTTATCCGGTATTCAAGAGAGGGCATAAACATGGGCTTTCCTTCACCTGCGGCAGATTATGTTGAAACACGAATCTCCCTCGATCAGCGACTAATCAGCCAGCCCGCAGCGACTTATTTTATGTGGGCATCGCGTTCACATTTCAGGGAAGGAATACTTCAGGGGGCGCTGTTTGTTGTGGATGCGTCACTTACTGCCTGCGATGGCTCATTGCTGATATGTGCAATTGTAAGTAGCCCGCATAATCGTGCCGTTCGCATTTAGAGATCATCCGGCATAATCAATCTGCCAAAGCGGACATTGGTAAGCTCATGCAGTATGGATTCACGAAGAACATACGTTATATTTTGTCCTGATTGACACGGGATGAAAGCTCCTGATGACTCTCTTTTCGCTCGCTGTAACGATCTGCAAGATAACTGGTTTGTCCCTTAAGCAGCAGCGTGATTTTAAACAGCTCCTCGGCTACATCGACGATGCGGTCATACCATGAAGAAGGTTTCATTCGTCCGTTTTCGTCGAACTCTTGCCATGCCTTGGCTACAGAGGACTGGTTGGGGATCGTAAACATCCGCATCCAGCGACCAAGTATACGCATCTGGTTCACGGCATTGAAGGACTGTGAACCACCGCAGACCTGCATTACTGCAAGTGTTTTGCCCTGCGAAGGACGAATCGCTCCTTCACTTAAGGGGATCCAGTCAATCTGCGCCTTCATGACTGCGCTCATAGCACCGTGCCGTTCCGGAGAACTCCACACCATCCCATCACACCATCTGACCAGACCGCGCAGCTCGGTGACTTTGGGATGCGTGTCCGGCGCATCATCCGGCAGGGGTAAACCGGAGGGGTTAAACAGTTTCACCTCCGCGCCCATCGCCGTCAGCAGGCGACCGGCTTCCTCCGCGGCAAAGCGGCTGTAGGAGCGCTCTCTCACTGAACCATACAGGATCAGAATCCGTGGTGGCTCCTGCACGTTCAGGCGTTCAGCGATGTGTTGATCAAAGCATGCAGTATTCAGGGCAGGAAATTGTTCCATTTTTCTCCTCCAGAGAGAGCAGATGATTTCAAAGTTGATACATATGATTTACCATATGTGTATTCTAAAGGGAGCGGAGAGAAAAATGCTACAACCTGTTCAGCTTTTCAAAATCCTGTCAGATGAAACACGTCTCGCCATTGTCATGCTTCTGCGGGAGTCCGGAGAACTGTGCGTGTGCGATATCTGTGCAGCTACCGCCGAATCACAGCCCAAAATATCACGCCATATGGCCGTCCTGCGCGAGGCAAAGCTTGTTCTTGATCGTCGGGAAGGAAAATGGATCCACTATCGTCTGTCACCTCATATTCCGGCGTGGGCCGCTGAGACAATCACGACATCCTGGCTGTGCCTTCGGGAGGATGTGCGGGAATGGTTGGCAAAGTCGGCCTGTACCTCCTGCTGAGGCAGGAAAACATATTTACATAATCATATATAACGGAGTCTGAAATGTTTTTGGCAGGGAGTATATTTTTACTGACGCTGGTACTGGTTATCTGGCAACCCAGAGGCCTGAGTATTGGCTGGAGCGCGAGTATTGGAGCTGCGCTGGCGCTGGGAACCGGAGTCATCCATATCGCTGATATTCCCGTTGTCTGGAATATCGTCTGGAACGCGACAGCGGCATTTATTGCGGTCATTATCATCAGCCTGTTGCTTGATGAGTCCGGCTTCTTTGAATGGGCCGCACTGCACGTCTCCAGCTGGGGTAACGGACGTGGCCGCCTTTTGTTTACCTGGATAGTCTTGCTTGGTGCCGCTGTTGCTGCGTTGTTTGCCAATGACGGCGCTGCGCTGATCCTAACGCCGATTGTAATTGCGATGCTGCTCGCACTGGGATTCAGCCAGGGCACGACATTGGCGTTTGTCATGGCTGCAGGATTTATTGCAGATACGGCCAGCCTGCCGCTAATTGTTTCTAACCTGGTGAATATCGTCTCGGCGGACTTTTTCGGTCTGGGCTTTACGCAGTATGCCTCCGTTATGATCCCCGTAGATGTGGCAGCGATTGCGGCCACTCTGGTCATGCTGCATCTCTTCTTCCGCAGGGACATTCCGGCGACGTATGACGTTTCGCTGCTGAAGACGCCTGCCAGTGTGATAAAGGATCCGGCAACGTTCAGGGCGGGCTGGATTGTCCTGTTATTGCTGCTTGTCGGTTTCTTTGTTCTGGAGCCACTGGGGATCCCGGTCAGTGCGATAGCGGCTAGTGGCGCAGCAATACTGTTTATAGTGGCGAAAAGAGGTCATGCCATCAACACCGGAAAAGTCCTCCGCGGTGCGCCATGGCAGATCGTTATTTTTTCGTTGGGTATGTACCTGGTGGTCTATGGCCTGCGCAATGCAGGGCTTACGGAGTATCTGTCTGACGTGCTGAACCTACTGGCAGAAAAGGGGTTATGGGTAGCAACGTTCGCCACCGGCTTCCTGACCGCGTTCCTGTCGTCGGTGATGAACAATATGCCGACGGTGCTGATTGGCGCACTGGCGATTGACGGGAGCACGGCGACTGGCATCGTCAAAGAGGCAATGATTTATGCCAACGTGATTGGCTGCGATTTAGGTCCGAAAATCACCCCGATTGGCAGTCTGGCAACCCTGCTTTGGCTGCATGTGCTTGCCCAGAAAAATATAACGATTACCTGGGGATATTACTTCCGCACGGGTATTATCATGATTCTGCCCGTGCTGTTTGTCACTCTGGCCGCGCTGGCGTTGCGGCTCTCCATCACTTTGTAATGAGATACAGATATGAGCAACATTACCATCTATCATAACCCTGCCTGCGGCACTTCTCGCAACACGCTGGAGATGATCCGTAACAGCGGCAACGAACCAACGATAATTTATTATCTCGATACGCCACCGACCCGTGATGAGCTGATTCAACTTATTTCAGATATGGGAATTACGGTGCGTGCATTACTGCGTAAGAATGTTGAGCCTTATGAACACCTGGGTCTTGATGAAGAGAAATTTAGTGATGAGCAGTTGATTGATTTCATGCTTCAACATCCGATCCTGATTAATCGGCCGGTAGTCGTTACGCCGCTTGGCACTCGTCTTTGCCGCCCTTCAGAAATAGTGTTGGATATCCTACCGGAAGGTCAGAAAGGAGCGTTTACCAAAGAGGATGGCGAGAAGGTCATTGACGAAACGGGTAAGCAGATTAAGTAATCTGCCACTTCAAAATACCGGATGTCTGTTCACGCTATGCGGGCGTCCGGTTTTCGCTCAAATCGGACCTCTGCGGCAGCAACAGCTTTACCATCGAGGCTTGCCATTAGCGGTAGTGTGTTGAATGAGCTGGCGTGAAAAACTTGGATTCTTGGCGAAAACTCTTCCCCAAAACTAAAATCAAAGTTTAGATAATCAATGAGTTTAAAATGGTAGCTACTGGCTGATTTGAAAGTAGAGAGGATGATAATTTCAACTTTATCAAATGATTGCTATGATTTTAGCAATGTAATGCTGCGCCACATGGGTTGGACCGAAGCGGCTGACTTAATTGTTAAAGGTATGGAAGGCGCGATCATCGAAAACATGTAATCCAGATTCTGGGTTGTATAAGAATTGGAACCGATTGGTTCCCGTTTTTTTACCTGCAAAGTGCTTTCCTGGAACTTAGACTATTAAACTCATTTTAATAGCACTAAAGATTTAATTTTTATCTTTGTCATTACAATTCTATTTATTGATAAAAGATATCCATATCTTTCAATATTTATTTAAACCGATTCGGGCATGAGAACTAAATATAATTGAGTGGAGTTTGTATGTTATTAATTATTATATGTTAAACAGTCGTTTTAAAAACAAGAAAATATTGGGAGTATATTAAAGATGGTGCGTTTTAATGTTGTTTTACTCTAATGTTAAATCCATTTTTATCAACATGTTATGATAATTTATTATCCTGAATATTAATAATGTCCAAAAAAGAACATTTTTCTCGATTGATTTTTTATTACCTTTCTGTTTTTATCTTGGCGACATGTTTGAGAAATAAAATTCAAAGCATGACTCCTTGTTATGTATGTAACTTACTATATGAATAAATTAATGATAATACTGGTTGCGTTTTCTACTGTTTCTTTGATGTCTGGTTGCGTATCAGAAGAACAACGCTTAGCAAAGTGCGAAGCGAAGGGAATTAGCCGTGATGTTTGTTATCACGAAGAAAAAGAATATTGGAATAATTACAGTGCTAACATGAGTCGACTGCAGGCTGCTAATACACAAGCAGATGCTTTTAAAGAGTCTATGAGTGATCGCAAGAAGCATAAGCATTATGATGACGATTAATATTTTAGACCACGTACATACTGTCTTGAGTGCTTATTTTCTTAACATTATAATCATTTATTAATTATTCAAATGCTTATGCTCAGGAATCACTCTCAAAAGCGTATTTTTTTCTGTATATAGTGATGAAATAATGCAGCGCCAGTATGGACTGCAATCAGAAGTAACAGATATTAGCGAGTTGACTCCCCCCAAGGCCAGAGGTATTTATGATAACAATGGCCTTACTTTGGTTTGAGAAAAACGCTTCGCCTGCTGAATGCAATCATTCTTTTGATGAAAGTTTGTATGGGAATACGTGCAGGGCATTGGCTGCAATGGGGTAAACACCAAGGCCTTCTGTTCGAGCTTTAATTTCCTCGAATGAGAGTGAAGGGGAAGGTTCTCGTCCTCCCCACAGATTAATACCTTCAGGAACATCGTCCCGACTGTACTCCTCGGCGATCTCAATAGTTCCGCCGCTATTCAATTCGATCACGACGCTTTTTCCGTCAACAGGAATGAGATTCCCTTCATTGTCAGTGATAAAGATTTTCATTTGCTTACCTCTTATTAGTACATTCATATGATAGCAAAATCGGAAGGAGGGATGTCATTATTGTTATGATCTTTTCAGGGTTAATTTTATATAAAAATCAATTTCTTATGTTGTGGCTTTGGAAGTGTGACTGGGCGCATGGCGACTTTTGATTCTATCTACCATGCTCTGTAGAGATAAACTAGAACACGTCAATGCTCATCGCAACGACTGATCAGTTTTCGCCACGGGACATGAGAATGCGCAAAGTACTTTTACCGGTAACCGCTGCGGTGTGTCTTTTTTTGATCGGTGTTTTTATTCTTAATATGCAGCTTTGGTATTCCTCTTCGACAGAAACCCTTGGAGGAGCCAGATATGCCGCGAAAAATATGGATAACATACTGGATGAAGCTTTCCAGGCAACTCGAACCGCTATGCACATCGCCGAAAAAAAATGCGATCTGGAGGGTCAATACCAACTTGGAACTGAAGCTGCACTTCGCCCTCATTTGCGAACGCTGATCATTATCCGACAGGGGAAGCTTTGGTGTACGTCACTGCCAGGTAATCGGATCTTGCTTAAGCAAATTCCGGTGATTGCTGATACAAATTTGCTGCTTACTCCCGCAAGAAATACGGAAAATGAGATACCCGTTCTGCTGTATCAAACTCGTTTTCAAACCAACCACATCATTGTCACCATTAGCGGGGTGCATATCCGTGGAGCATTGAATGTTCCGTTAAAGGGGGTGACATATTCACTACTCGTAGGTGACGAAGTGCTTGGTTTATTGGGCGATGTGGAAACCGTTACAGCAAGCTCACAGATGTCTGGTCAGGTGAATTCCGCAAAGTATCCGTTCAGCATTATTTATAATGAACCGCCATTGTTTAGTGCAAAAAGGCTGGTTACACAAGGTTCAGGGATTCTGGTTTTTATCCTGTTAATATCTTTCGCAGCCGCTTATGCCATTGATAAATATCTAAATAAGAACGATACCCCAGAAGAAACGTTGCGCAGAGCGATAGTAAAAGGAGAGATCGTGCCTTTTTATCAACCTATCGTAAATGGTCGTGAAGGGACGTTACGCGGTGTTGAAGTACTGGCCCGATGGAAACATCCAAAAGCCGGATATATCTCTCCTGCCTCCTTCATTCCCGTCGCCGAAAAATCAGGCCTGATAATGCCACTAACTCAAAGTCTGATGAGGCAGGTTGCGGCGAATATGAACGCCATTGCCAGCAAACTGCCATCTGGATTCCATGTTGGTATTAACTTCAGCGCATCCCATATCACTTCCCCTACATTTGTTGAAGAGTGTCTGAAATTCAAAGATAGCTTCAGCCGCCATGATCTCAACCTGGTGATTGAAGTTACTGAGCGTGAGCCATTACATGTAGATGAAGAACTTGTGCAGAGGCTCAATATCCTGCATGAAAATGGCTTTGTGATTGCGCTTGATGATTTTGGTACGGGCTATTCTGGGCTTTCTTATTTGCATGACCTGCACATTGATTACATTAAAATCGATCAGAGCTTTGTGGGAAGGGTTAATGAGCTTCCCGATTCAACCCGAATTTTGGATTGTGTTCTCGACCTGGCGCGCAAGCTGTCTTTAAGCATCGTTGCAGAAGGAGTTGAAACGAAGGCTCAGCTCGATTATCTCAACAAAAACAACATTGTTTTCCTGCAAGGGTACTATTTCTATAAACCAGTAACCTTCACTGAGTTCGTCATGATTCTGCTGGCAAAGCCTAAAGTGAAGGTTTTTGTCGAATAAATACAGGATAACCTTATTGATGAAAAGGGAGCATGAAATCTGCTTCGGGAGTAAAAATCCGACGATTATCTTTATCGTGAGACAAATCTCAGATTCTGTTATGTAAAACCTATACCCTTATTGATGTGGTGGTTATTTGTGTTTTCATATACAGCAACTGGATAATGGCATGGCAGATATAACATTCGCGATGGAGCGTGATTCAAGTCACAGAGCGGCGAAAAAAAAGTTGGATGTGCGAGACAATACGAAGTACGCAAACCGCAACCAGCTTGCGATTGCCGCAGTACTGTTTTTAGGCGGTATCGTCGGGGTTATTGTTTTGGCATTGTATCTCATGGCGCAAGAAGGGGTGTTTCTGTATTAATTGTTTAAATATTCTCACCGTTGGTGTATTGCTAGTAGGAGGTGGAACAAGCTATTTCTTCTGTATTGATGAATGGAATAACATCGTAGGGAATAGCTGTTTGTGGAGAAAGATTGTAGATCTTACCGTCATAGTGGCTACTTACATAAGAAAATGACCTTAATATAAAGCTAAGATCAGCAGGTAGAGTCGTGGGTTGAGCGTTAACTTCATTGTAAAACCGTTTACAGCCACCTTTCAAATCTAAACCTGAAAAAATTATTCTATCAAATTTTAGACTAATGGCTATTTGTAACGCGCTAAATGCGACTGTAGCACTACCAAAATGACCATGTGTTACATCAGTTGAAAATGCGATTGTTTTCACTTTTCTGAATGCAGAGCATTTAATTCGGAGATTCCTGTTAGTCATTGTTTTTATTTTATAGCGAATCTTTCTACCGATACCACCTCTGGATTTGCAAATGTCCTTTAACAGAAAACATGTGTTGAGCAAGTTCCCTGCCTCTGTTGAATCAGCTCTTTTAATAACATCTTCACTAATAAAGGTATGCTGAGCATAGGCGGAATACTTATAAAATAAGTCTTTATTGTTTTCATAAAAAGAACCGTCACAAACAACATAAAGAAATACAGGGATATTGTTGTTAATTAAATAGCCTGCGCTACCATTTACGCAAATGCAGCTTTTACTACGCATTATCTCAAGGGGCGTATCTAATGATGAAGGTCCAGACAAGTAAATAATACAATCATCGGAAACTCTTTCACCCATTATTCCATTAAGTATTTCGTGTGTGATGAGCATGGCGGTTACCGTGGATGTTATTTTTGAAATAATAACATTGAGTATCCGTTCCAAATCAAAGAAGATGTTTCTTTTTGTTTTTCAAACTTGAAGAATTGATTATGTGAATGTATTTTTATTATTATTTTGATAAATGTTTTTTTTGAGGGTAAGGTCTGGTAACTCAGAAAAATATGATGATGTTGGCTTTTGTTTTTCGATTTTTAAAATCCAGGCATTTGTTGTGTGAATAAATCTGATTCTGGTGTTCTTGCCTGGTAAGAATTTAACATGAAAATTAGTTACTTTTAGTTACAGGTGGCTGAGAGTGTTTTAATCATATCCTTATAAAGAGTGCGATTTTATAACATCATCCGCCTGTTATTTGATGTAACATAATTCCTGACGGGCTATCAATTCCAGTCCGTCAGGAAGGGAAAACAACATTAGAACTGATAGTTTAACGATACCCAGTAGTTACGACCCGGGTTTACGTATCCGGTGGTGGATTGTGCAGTCTGATAATAATCACCTGCGTAGGTGCTATTACGGCCCACCTGGTAAAGTTTAACCTCGCTAAAGTCTTTATCCAGCACGTTATTAACTGCCGTATTAAGTGTCAGATCTTTGGTCAGTTTGTAAGACATTCCCATGTCCAGGACGGTCCAGGCTTTTAAATTAGCACCTTTATCGTCATAGACGGCTTTTTGTACTGCGCTGAGATTGTCGTAATTTTCCGTGAAGCGTGGGGCCTTACCGCGATAACGTGCGCTCAGCCAGGCGTTCATATCTTCCGTTGCCTGCCAGTTCAGACGGGCGTTAGCCATATGCTTTGGTGTATAGCTTAACGGCGCGCCTTTATTGTCACCATCTTTTTGCTTGCTCTGAGTGTAGGTGTAGTTGAGAGATAAGGTCAGCACATCCGACCATAGAGGGAAGGTGCTGGCAAATTCAACGCCATCGGTCCTCGCCTTGCCGCTGTTGGTATAACTGTTGGTATTATCATCGATAGAATACGAGACAATTTTATTTTTGTATTCAGTATAGAAGCCGGTAATGTTGGCGTTAAGCCCGGCGTTGTTCTCGTAATACAGCCCGGTTTCGTAGCTGATGCTTTCCTCTGGTTTGAGGTCCGGGTTCCCGACCGTATTCACCGTTCCTTGTGCGGTTACGCCGCTGATCCCGTTATGCAACTGGCTAAGTGATGGCGCTTTATAACCGGTCGTTACGCCGCCTTTGAGCGTCCATTCGTCGGAAACATCCCAGACCATATAGGCTCGTGGGCTGAGATGACCGCCAAAGACATCGTTATGCTCATAGCGTGTTCCTGCGGTTAAGGCCAGCGAATCGAGAATATGCCATTCATCTTCCGCATAGGCTGCCCACGTTTTTTGGTGGAACGTCTCGCCGGTATTGGCCAGCACCACACCATCTTTCATTCGTGCATCCCAGTATTCCCCGCCAAGGGTTAAGAGGTGCGAATCACCTAGTGGTGTCAGTAGCACTGAGTCTAGTATGACGTTGGTGTTCTTCAGTTCACGCGCGTCACCGGCCCGACCTGCGTTCTCTGGTGTGAGTGCGGAGGAGACCAGTTGTCGGCCTTTGTTCTCGGTCTCATTCCAGCCGAGGGAGGATTTCCAGGTGCCAAACGTTAAGGCTGTATCGTGGCCGAGGGTCACTTTGTTACGCTCATAGCGCAGCGTTTTATCATAACCTCCCGTCAGGTTACCCAACTGACCGTCATCGTTGTCATAACGCTGTCTGGCGGAGTCGAGATCCAGCCACAGCGTATTGCTTTCGTTGGCTTTCCAGTCGAATCGCGTGCCAATATTGTAGTTTTCCGACTCGGTTGGATAAGGTACGCGGGTGGAAGAGGTATCGCTCAGCGAAGTGACGCTGGAACCCTGACGCTGGGTTGTGCTCCCCCGAACCTGCATATCCAGTATGCCCGCGATTAACGGGCCGCTTGACCAGAAGTTGGCGACCGTACTGTTACCCCATTTATTACTCTCTTGCAGGTTAACGCCGGTATTGATGGAAGTGCTCCATTTATCGGTGCTTTTTTTGGTGATGATATTCACCACGCCACCGATTGCGTCGGAGCCATAAAGCGTCGACATCGGGCCGCGGATAACCTCAATATGATCGATTGCCGCCAGCGGGGGCATAAAGCTGGTATTCATGGCAGAGAAGCCGTTTGGCGTCACGTCGCTGCTGCCGTTTTGACGAATACCGTCAATCAGGATCAAGGTATAGCTGGCGGGCATGCCACGGATGCTGATCTCCAGACCGCCAGTTTTACCGGTGCTGCTTTCAACATCTACCCCTTCAACAGAACGCAGGGCTTCACCTAAGTCATTATATTTATTGGTTTGTAACTCTTGCTGCGAAATAACAGAGACGCTGGCGGCGGCATTGGTGATTTTCTTTTCGTAACCGGAAGCGGTTACCACCATGACATCTTCAGCAAATACCAGGGGGCTGGAAAATCCTAAACAGGACAGAACGACAGAGGCAACAGGTTTTAAACGCATAGTCAAACTTCCTTTGTTAAAAATCAAAGGCAGTAAGATAAGTGATCGTAATGATAATACAAATAATTATCATTACAAATTTACATAACTTGTCACTTCTGGTGTTTTTTTTGAATAAATATACATAAATTGTCATGAGTTTTAGATAAGGAAATAGCGGGGAGGGTAAATAGTCCGCATGGGTAATTATTAGATAGGGATTAATATTCTTTGAATAAATGGCGAGGGATTAATCTATATTCTGAAATTCACATCGTACTCATAACGGAGTATCAGAAAAAAGTATGATAATTTTAGAAAATCGTCATACTTTTCTGCGCCGCATCATTTTTTTCGTCATTTCTGTCCGCCATAATCCCTTCCCCAGGAGACTGCTTAACGACTGTAAATCGTTATGCAGCATAAAAATAACGTAAATCTGGATAACATAATGATCAAAGGCAAGCTGGCACTGCTTACGTGCGCATTGACTCTCGCATTAACCTCACCACTTCTCGCCGCGCAAAATGCGAGCGAAGGGCAGACGTTAAAACTGGCAATTGGACCGGAGCCAACGGAAGGTTTTGACCCGATGCTGGGCTGGAGTCATGGCAGCTATCTGCTTTTGCATGCACCATTATTAAAACAAAATGCAGATATGAGCTGGGGAAACCTGCTGACGGAAAAAGTAGAGACCAGCGCAGACGGCAAAACCTGGACGTTGACGTTAAAACCTGACCTTAAATTCTCTGATGGTTCGCCGCTAACCGCTGAAGACGTGGTGTTCACCTATAACAAAGCAGCAAAAAGCGGCGGCAAAATTGATATGGGGAACTTCACCCATGCCAGTCTGAAAGATAACCGCACGGTAGAAATTACGTTGCGTAGCCCGCAAAGTACCTTTGTGAACGTGCTGGGTTCATTAGGAATTGTTCCGCAAAAACGGTATGACGAAAAAACATTCGCTAAAAATCCGATTGGCGCGGGTCCGTATCGACTGGTGAGTTTTCAGCCGGGGCAGCAGTTGATCGTTGAGGCTAACCCCTGGTATGCCGGTAAGAAAAATGATTTCAGTAAGCTGGTGTTTGTCTTCCTTGATGAAGATAACGCTTATGCCGCAGCGCGCAGCGGCCAACTGGGACTCGTACGTATCGCGCCATCGATGGCGGTCGCTCCTCAGCAGAAAAATTTGAAACTTTGGGTACGCGACAGCGTGGAAAACCGGGGCATTGTGTTCCCGATGGTTCCTGCAGGTAAAAAAGACGCCAATGGCTATCCGATTGGGAACGATATCACTGCCGATGTTGCCATCAGGCGCGCCATCAACTACGCCATCGACCGTAAGCAGCTTGCCGATCAGGTCATGGAAGGTCATGCGATTCCGGCGTATAGCGCGGTTCAGGGTCTGCCATGGCAGGGACAATCAGTTGCGTTCAAAGATGGCGATAGCGAAAAAGCGCGAACGATTCTGGAAGAAGCCGGCTGGAAGGTGGGTAAAGACGGCGTACGTGTGAAGGACGGTAAAGAGGCTCGCTTAACGTTGTGGTACGCCAGCGGTGACAGTACACGCCGGGATTTAGCCGAAGCCGTACGTGCGATGCTGGAGCCAGTGGGTATTCAGATTTCTCTGCAATCCGGGAGCTGGGAAACTGTTGAGCGGCATATGCATGCCAACCCGACGCTGTTTGGCTGGGGAAGTCTGGATCCGATGGAGCTTTTCCATCACTACAGTAATCAGGCTGCGGGCGTGGAATACTACAATCCAGGCTATTACAGCAATCCTGTCGTTGAGCAGCATCTTAAACAGGCTATTGACGCTCCGGACTGGCAAAAAGCGTTGCCGTTCTGGCAACAAGTTGAGTGGGATGGCAAGCAAGGGGCTGGCGTGCAGGGCGATGCTGCCTGGGCATGGCTGCTGAATATTCAGCATACCTACCTGGCAAATCCGTGTATTGACTTAGGTAAAGGCGCACCGGAGATTCACGGTAGCTGGTCACTGCTCAATAATCTGGACGAATGGACCTGGACCTGCCGTTGATGAAGTCTGTTGTGGGCCATTTTCTACGGCTGATGGTGTTATTGGTGCTGGTTGCGGCTGGCACTTTTATGCTGCTCAGCTTTTCTCCGGTCGATCCGATTCGGGCTTATATCGGCAACGATCTCCTGCATGTGCCGCCGGAGCAATATGCGCGTATCGCGGCTCGCTGGGGATTGGACCAACCGCTATGGGAGCGTTTTAGTCACTGGTTTGTCCGTGTATTACAGGGCGATCTCGGCTATTCAATGTTGTTTAACGCACCGGTTGCCAGCGTGATCAAGGAACGCTTTTCTACCTCGTTTGCGCTTCTTGGTGGCGCGTGGCTGCTCTCTGGCATATTGGGAACGGCAATGGGGTTTGTCGCGGGTCGCTATCTGAATCGCTGGCCGGATAAAGCAATCTGTCGCCTCAGTTATCTGCTTTCTTCGCTGCCGACCTTCTGGATTGGCATGCTGTTGCTGGCGTTATTTGCCGTGCGCTGGCCGGTATTTCCGGTCTGCTGCGCGTGGGAGCCGGGCAACAGCGGCGATATGGCGACGCTGACTGAGCGTCTGCGCCATTTGGTGCTTCCCGTTTGCGCGCTCAGTTTGCTGGGATTGGGACAAATTACGCTTCATACACGGGAAAGCATCGCCAGCGTGATGAAAAGCGATTTTGTCCGTTTTGCGCGTTCTCAGGGAGATAAAGGCTGGTCACTGTTACGCCATCAGGTTCTGCGTCATGCAATTACGCCTGCGCTGTGTTTGCAGTTTGCCTCGCTGGGGGAGCTGTTGGGAGGCGCATTATTGGCCGAAAAAGTCTTTGCTTACCCGGGACTGGGGCAGGCCACTATTGATGCTGGATTACGTGGAGATCTGCCGTTACTGATGGGAATTGTATTGTTCAGTACCGTATTGGTGTTTATTGGTAACTCGCTGTCTACCTGGCTTGTCCGTATGTTGAACCGTGCTCTGGAACGACCTGATGCTCTATAACCCGACGCCGACGCTGATTCGTCTTTTGCTCTCATTTAGCTGCCTGTTATTCATTGCAGTGTATGGTGCCGCAATGCTGGATAACCCGTTGAGCGTTAATCTGCTTGCCCGGCATTTACCGCCTGATGCGCTGTACTGGTTTGGCACCGACAACCTTGGTCGCGACCTGTGGATCCGTTGTTTTCAGGGGGCGTTAACCAGTCTGCAAATTGGTATTGGTGCGGCGTTGTGCAGCGGTTTCATTGCGTTAGTGATGGCGGCGGTTTCGCGCATACATCCGCGTCTGGATGTGCTTATGCGTCTGATTACTGATGCCATGCTGTCGATGCCGCATCTGCTGTTGCTCATTTTGATCTGCTTTACGCTGGGCGGCGGGAAAAACGGCGTGATTATGGCGGTTGCGCTGACCCACTGGCCGCGTCTGGCGCTGATCCTGCGTGCTGAAGCGCAGCGCGTGGCCCACAGTGACTACTTGACGCTGACCTGGCGTCTGGGACACGGCCATTTTTACTGCTGGCGACATCACTATCTACCCGCCTTATTACCTCAATGGCTAACGGGAACACTACTGATGTTTCCCCACGCGGTGTTGCACAGTGCGGCGTTAAGCTTCCTCGGTTTTGGGCTGGCACCGCATGAACCGTCACTGGGACTGCTGCTGGCGGATGCGCTGAGATTTATCAGTCATGGCGATTGGTGGTTGGTGCTGTTTCCGGGACTGATGTTGTTCAGTCTGGTGATGTTATTCGATCAGCTCGCAAGGGCGGTACATCGTTTATGGTTACGAGGTGACGCATGTTGAGTTTAAGACAGGTCTCGCTGGAGGTGGCACGTTATCGCTGGTACGGCGCGAGAAACTGGTCTTCGCTGTTGCAGGATATCTCTTTCGACGTGGCACCGGGTCAAATGGTGGCGTTAGTGGGAGGAAGCGGGGAGGGTAAGAGCCTGCTGCTGCAATGCCTGCTCGATCTCTTACCGGAGAATTTGCGCTTCCAGGGCACTATCACGCTGGAGGGCAAAACGCTGAACAGCGATGATATTCGCCAATGTCGTGGCGATACCTTCAGCTATGTCCCGCAAGGCGTTCAGGCGCTTAACCCGCTGCTCTCGATTGAAAAGCATCTGCGCAGGGCATGCCAGCTTTCTGGCCAGCAATGGAATGCCGGAAAAATTGAACGATTGCTCCAGCGTAGCCGACTGGAAAGTCGCGTATTAGATGCTTTTCCGCGTCAGCTTTCAGGCGGTATGGCGAAACGTGTCCTGGCCTGTCATGCGTCTCTGAGTCAGGCTCGCTATATTCTGGCGGATGAGATTACCGCCTGGCTTGATGCACCTCTGGCTAATCAACTCCTTGAACAGTTGCGTGAGCAATGTGAGCAAGGGGCTGGCGTTTTATGGGTAACGCATGACCTCACGCTGGCGGCCCGCCATGCGGATCGTATTGTCGCGCTGCATCAGGGAAGGGTGTCGGATAACGTCAGCCGGGAACAGCTGTTACGCGGAGAGATTAGCGAACATCTGCAACGACAATGGCGGGCGCTGCCTGAAAGAAATCAACTTTTTGGAGAGCGCGATGTTGTGCTGTCGTGATGTAACAATCCGTCAGGGAGAAAAGGTTCTGTGGCAAAATCTGACCTTCTCTCTACACCCTGGAGAACGTATTGGGATTTGTGCGCCAAGTGGGACGGGCAAAACGACGCTGGGACGCGTGCTGGCGGGCTGGCAGAAACCAACTTCGGGTGACATTCTGGTTGATGAACAACCGTTGCCGATGCACCAGTATTGCCCGGTGCAACTGGTGCCACAGCATCCGGAATTAACTTTTAACCCCCGACGCAGCACCGGTGATGCGGTTCATGATGCCTGGCGACCGGATGCTGAAATGCTTACCCGTCTTCACATCAACCCAGAGTGGTTAACTCGCCGCCCCGGACAACTTTCTGGCGGTGAACTGGCGCGAATTGCTTTACTTCGTGCGCTGGACCCGCGGACACGTTTTCTTATTGCTGATGAAATTACCGCCCAGCTCGATCCTTCCATTCAACGGGATATTTGGGCGCTGCTGCTTGAAGAATGCCAGCGTCGACCGTTGGCTATGCTGATTATCAGCCATCAGCAGGCCCTGCTTGATCAGCTTTGTTCCAGCAAACTCATTGTAACGTGAAATGAGATAGAGGCTTGTAGCTGGTCTATTGATTAAATTGATACGTTATATTATAACATTTCACTCGCAAATGATTTGAGGGTGAAATTTTGGCTATTTGTATTAATAAACTGACAATTGCTCTGGGGATGCTTGTAGTCAGTGGTTCGGTTATGGCGCACGGTCATCATTCCCATGGTGCGCCGATGAGCGAAGCAGAACAAAAGGCGTCGGAAGGGGTTTTTGATGATAACCAGGTGCAAAATAGGGCGCTGACCGACTGGGATGGCATGTGGCAATCTGTCTATCCGTATCTGGTCAGCGGCGAGCTTGATCCGGTCTTCAAAAAGAAAT
The DNA here is from genome assembly GCF_009495675.1 of Citrobacter sp. S39. Classification (NCBI taxonomy): domain Bacteria; kingdom Pseudomonadati; phylum Pseudomonadota; class Gammaproteobacteria; order Enterobacterales; family Enterobacteriaceae; genus Citrobacter; species Citrobacter sp. S39. The sequence continues at coordinate 3,779,494 of NZ_CP045555.1, read as the reverse complement.
CGGAGAAAGACAAAAGCAAAACGGCAGAACAAATTAAAGATTACTACCGTAAAGGTTATGCAACCAACGTAGACACCATCGGCATCGAAAATGACGTAATGGAATTTCACACCGGTAATCAGGTTGCATCATGTAAATACGACTACGCCGGTTATAAAATTCTGCACTATAAGTCAGGCAAGAAAGGTGTACGTTATCTGTTTGAGTGTAAAGACGCTAACAGCAAAGCACCTAAATACGTGCAATTCAGCGATCATATTATCGCGCCGCGTAAATCGAGCCACTTCCATATCTTTATGGGAAATACCTCGCAGGCAGCTTTGCTTGAAGAGATGGAAAACTGGCCTACCTACTACCCTTACCAGTTGAAGGGAGAAGAGGTTGTGGATGAGATGCTGCACCATTAATCCGGGCTAACCTTATCTGTACACACCCGTCACCAGTGGCGGGTTTTTTAATTCATAACCTTCTCTTTCCATCACCCGATGCATTCGTTAGCATATTGTCTCGCAGCAAGTGCATGTGTTTTTTCAGGAAGAGGTTAACGTGTTCGCAGAGTATGGAGTTCTGAATTACTGGACGTATCTGGTGGGGGCTATTTTTATCGTGCTGGTACCGGGGCCAAATACGATATTTGTGTTGAAGAACAGCGTTGGTCGGGGAGTGAAGGGCGGTTATCTCGCCGCAAGCGGTGTGTTTATCGGCGATGCCGTGTTAATGTTTTTGGCCTATGCCGGAGTTGCCGCATTGATCAAAACAACGCCCGTTTTGTTCAACATCGTTCGCTATCTTGGCGCGTTTTATCTGCTGTACCTCGGTGCGAAGATCCTGTATGCAACACTGAAATCAAAAGCAAGCGATGCCGCGCCTGAAGAAGTCCCGTTTGGCGCTATTTTTAAACGTGCGTTAATTCTGAGCCTGACGAATCCTAAAGCTATTCTTTTTTATGTTTCGTTCTTCGTGCAGTTTATTGATGTCAATGCGCCGCACTCAGGGCTGTCATTCTTTATTTTGGCTATTACGCTTGAGATAGTGAGCTTTTTCTATCTGAGCTTTCTTATTTTCTCCGGCGCGTTCGTGACGCATTATATCCGTACGAAGAAAAAGCTGGCCAAAGTGGGTAATTCCCTTATTGGTCTGATTTTTGTTGGTTTTGCCGCTCGTCTGGCCACGCTTCAGTCGTGACGCCATTGGCCCGTTGGTTACGGCGGGCCTTCAATATTACACCCTGCAATTCATTTATAATTGTATTGTTATAACCAATAAATGGTATTTCAAATGAATATTATGAGGCGTACCCTGTGTACAGCAGCGGTTCAGTAAGAACTCGCTGGTTGTCGACTGGAAAAGGGAAGAAAAATGCTTCAAATTCCACAGAACCATATCCATACACGCTCTACTCCATTCTGGAACAAAGAAACGGCACCTGCCGGAATTTTCGAACGCCACCTTGATAAAGGAACCCGTGCCGGGGTTTATCCTCGACTTTCGGTTATGCAGGGGGCGGTCAAATATCTCGGATACGCAGATGAACATAGCCCGGAGCCCGTAGAGGTGATGGTTATTGAAGCCGGTCAGTTTGGCGTTTTTCCACCGGAAAAATGGCATAACATCGAAGTGATGACCGACGACACTTACTTTAATATCGATTTTTTCGTTGCCCCGGAAGTTCTGATGGAGAGCGCGAATCAACGAAAAGTCGTGCGCACCGGCAAGGAGTAAATCATGGGCAAAGCAACCTATACCGTAACAGTGACCAATAACAGCAACGGCGTGTCAGTCGATTATGAAACTGAAGCGCCGATGACGCTGTTGATTCCGGATGTGGCCGCTGAAGTGGTTAAAGACCTGGTCAATACCGTACGTTCATACGATACCGAGAATGAGCATGAAGTGTGCGGGTGGTAGGCGTTAATTACTCCTACTGATTGAATGCGCTGAATTTTAATCTAATAACCGCACTGCGTTTTGACGACGCCGCGCGGTTTTTTTATCCGTGTTAAACCTGGAAATATCCGGAAAAAGATTTCTTAAGAATACCTTAAGAAATCCGCATTGATTGCTAATGTTGGATCATTCACAGGGGTTATGATCGTGAAACAGTCACAATACAGAACCTCGCTTATGAAACTGAATACCCGACTAACATTACCCACTTTCATTCTTGGACTGATCATCGTAGCGATCCCGTTCACTGCGAACTGGAATCTACCTTTGCTCAACGGTACTGTCGTCAGATGGATTGAGAATGGTCAGGCGTTATGGCTGCTGTTTGGAGCGCTTTTTACTCTCAGCTACATCCGGCCTTTATCACGTCCTGAAGGCGAGAAACAATTTTGGCTTTGGGCGGCTGTGTGGTGGTTGGTGTTGCTGGGTCGCAGTACCAGTTGGGGCCGTGATTATTTCCCGGAGCACCCTAAACTTCTGTTCAGAGTTATCTCAGTGGTATTGATTGCAATGATTATTCTGCCTGTCCTGATATCAAAACGCTTACGCCAGGATATTGCCCGTCGCTTACGCAATGAACCGCTGCCGCTATGGCTGTTAGCGATCACCACCTGTGCATTTTTGATCTCCGATACGGTAGAGCATCATCGTCTGCTGGCCCCTGTCTTTTTGCACAACGCGCAGTACGGCGATCTCATTGAGGAGCTGTATGAACTCCCGTTTATGGCAGGATTGTTCCTGATGAACCTCGGTTTTATGCAGCGGGATAAGCAGGAAGAATCTGCTGCCATTCGCTTTAGTGAACCACAGCTGGCGAAGTAACGGGAAAATACCTGAGTCTGGATGACCAGACTCAGGCGGTTAGCGAGGTGACTTACGCAATGGCCTCGCACAAGCGTGATTTCATGTCGCTATACGTCTGTGCGGCATACTTTTCAGCCCATCCCTGATCGCTAATGTGCTCAATACTTACGGCGCAATATTTGGTTTCCGGCGTTTTCGAAATAGGATCGAGATTATCCTGAGTTAACTCGTTACACGCACCAATCCACCATTGGTAGGTCATATACACCGTTCCGGCATTGATACGCTCGGATACATCGGCGCGGCTGATGACCTTACCACGACGCGAGCTGACCCATACCAGGTCACGATGACGAATACCCAGTTTTTCTGCATCATGAGTATTGATTTGCACATACCCAGGCTCATCTGCCAGGGCTTGCAGCGCTGCGCAGTTGCCGGTCATTGAACGACAGGAGTAGTGCCCAACTTCACGCACGGTACACAGGACCAGCGGATACTTTTCATCAGGAACTTCTGCGGGTGCTCGCCATTGTGCGGCAAACAGTTTGCCTTTGCCATTGGCGGTATCAAACTGGCTGTTCGCGTAAAGGTAAGGTGTGCCGGGGTGATCGAGCTCCGGACATGGCCACTGAACATGCCCCATTTCACCCATTTTCTCATAGGTTACACCGTAGAACAGCGGGCACAGCTCGCGCATCTCATCCCAGATTTGCTGGTTACTTTGATACCGCATGGGATAGCCCATTTCACTGGCCAGCAGGCTGATGATCTCCCAGTCACGCTTGACATCACCTGAGGGTTCAATCGCTTTTTCAAAACGCTGGAGTCCACGATCGGCGCAGGTAAAGACGCCGCCGTGTTCGCCCCAGGAGGTGGCCGGCAGGAGGACGTCGGCCATTTCCGCTGTCTTGGTCATGAAGATATCCTGCACGACAATAAAATCGAGCGCGTTAAACCCTTCGCGGACCAGACCTAAATCGGCCTCGGTTTGCAACGGATCCTCCCCCATGATGTAGTAGGCTTTAATTTTGCCTTCAATAGCCAGATGCGGAACTTCGGTGATGCGCGTCCCAACCTTGTCATCCATCTGATTGACGTCAATGCCCCAGGCGTTGGCGAATTTCTCCCTGACGGTGAAATCGGTCACGTCCTGATACCCAGGGAACTGGTTAGGCAGTACCCCCATATCGCACGCGCCTTGCACGTTATTCTGCCCACGCACCGGCCCAACGCCGACGTTAGGACGTCCCAGATTGCCGGTCAGCAACGCCAGGCTCGACAAACCACGAACCACGTCAACGGCCTGGCCAAACTGGGTGACGCCCATTCCCCACATCACGGTTGCCGATGGCGCTGCGGCAAATGTACGCATCGCCTGACGAACCTGCTGTGCGGGAACACCCGTTAAATGTTCAACGGCTTCAGGCGCATAGTCCTTCACGGTTTCCCAGTATGTTTCCAGTCCTTCCGCATGCTTTTGTACATACTCGCGATCGTAGAGTTGCTCTTCGATGAGGACATGGCCAAAGGCGTTAACCAGTGCCATATTACAACCGTTTTTTAACTGCAAATGTTGGTCAGCTATACGAGCAGTTTCAATACGACGTGGGTCGCAGACAATGATTTTTGCGCCGTTCTGGCGAGCTTTAATTACCCGGCGAGCCACGATCGGGTGCGAGTCGGCGCAGTTATAGCCAAAGATCAGCAGGCATTTTGAGTTTTCAATGTCGCTGATGGAATTGCTCATGGCGCCATTGCCTAATGTTTCCTGTAACCCGGCAACGGAAGGGCCGTGACAGACACGGGCGCAGCAATCGACATTATTGGTATGGAGAACGCCACGTGCGAATTTTTGCATCACGTAGTTGGTTTCATTCCCTGTTCCACGTGAAGACCCGGTGGTCATAATGGCGCGGGGGCCATAGGTATTTTTGATTTCAGATAAGCGTTTTGCGGTGTAACGAATGGCTTCATCCCAGCTAACGGGAGTGAATTTTCCACCTTTTTCATAACGGATCATCGGGCGAGTCAGACGGGGAGTCAGAAGGCGAGTGTCGTTAAGAAAATCCCAACCATAGTAGCCTTTCAGGCATAACTGATTTTGGTTCGTTACACCCTCTGCGGCCTCGGCGCGGATGATTTTGTTATTCTCAACAACAAGCTTGAGCTTGCACCCGGCCCCACAGTATGGGCATACACTGGTGATTTTTTTCATCAATAACAGACCTGTTAAATGCTGAAATAGCGCGAATTGTAAACGGAGCCGCGCGATACGCATCGCGGACTACGATTTGTCATAGTGACCGGCTGTTTAAGCATAAATCGTGCCAGAAGTGAAAACCCAGTAATTGCAGGGACTGAGGGCGAATGAGTAACGCAGAATGACTGACGATTCGACATTAATGACGAGCTACGTCAGGGAAAATGTCGCCATCCAATGGTTTAACCTTATGAAAGATCAGAAAAAGATGAAAATAGCAGGTGATACCGATCACAAATTTTAATTTTTCAGCGCTATGCTATGCTTTTATACAACGAGCGAATCGTTAACTTAAAAACATAAGTGAGGGATATTATGGGCATTATTTCATGGGTGATTTTCGGTCTTATCGCTGGGATTTTGGCAAAATGGATTATGCCGGGTAAAGATGGCGGCGGATTCTTTATGACCATCATCTTAGGGGTTGTCGGTGCGGTAGTGGGTGGCTGGATCAGTACCTTCTTTGGTTTTGGTAAAGTTGATGGTTTCAATTTTGGCAGTTTTGTCGTAGCGGTTATCGGTGCGATTGTGGTGCTGTTTATCTATCGAAAAGTCAAAAGTTAAGTAAACATGCAGACAATAGAGGCCACTGATAAGTGGCCTTTTTCTTTGGTTACCACCACCCCAGTTCCGTGCCCAGAACCACGATGATAGCCACGCCAATCATAATAAGCGTTGTTTTTTTCATCGTTATGCTCCAGGCGCAGCGTAACCGCCAATAAAAAACCAGGATAAGAAAACGACAGCGGAAATGAAAATAATGACAGGGAAAATAATACCGAGTCGCATACGATTATCTACCAGAGTTATTTAAAGACGAGTCAGCATAGCAGGGGTTAATGTACGACAAAAGCGGTTTTATCCTGACGCTTTTTATCCTTGTACATTGCGCTGTCTGCGAGATGAAGCGCACAGTTTACATCAGTCTCCAGCGGATCAATTTCCACCACGCCCAGACTGGCACCAGGATAAAACAGATGAATATCGCCCAGGTGATAGTCGCCGCAAATTTGCTGCTGCAACTGATGTTTCACCTGCTGCAGACGAACACGTTGCTCCCTGTCATCTTCCGGCGACAGGCGAGCGACTAAAAATTCGTCACCGCCCAGTCGACCGAGAATGTCATTATCACTACATTTACGCAGCAGGCGGTGGCCAATCTGGATCAGGAACTGGTCGCCAACCTCGTGACCAAAGCGGTCATTTATCAATTTGAAATCATCCAAATCGATATAGGCGACAACTATCTTCTGCCTGAGGTGGCGGGCGAGCGAAAAAAGGGTCTCTACATTTTCAAAAATTGCGCGCCGATTCGGTAATCCGGTCAGGGCATCGGTGTAGGAGTGAGCAATCAGCGCAGCGTTCGCTTCACGTAACTGAGCAACCAGCGACTCTTTTTGAATAGACTGGGCGATTAGTCCGGCAAACAGATGCAACACCTGTTCACCACGTTCGCTTAACGCATGCTGGCGGCGACTGGTGGCGCAGAGCGTTCCGTAAAACGTTCCGTCCGGAAGATGAACGGGAGTACTCAGAAAAGTGGTGATGTCCAGTGCGCGAGCGGCGGTACATTCCGGCCATCGTGCGGGCACGTTGTCGCTGTACAGACAGTTTTCCTCAATAGCGCGTTTGCACAGCGTTTCATCCCACGGCACGGACAGCCCTTCGGGGATCTGCATTTGGCAGCTATTACGCGCATACAGAATATGCTGCAGACGGGCATCCAGATCGACCTTGGTCAAGTATGTAGATTCCATCTCAGTCACTACTTCCAGCATTTCCAGAAGTTGGCGTACCAGACTCTCAACTGACTGCTCCGTGGCTAAGGATTGTGAGACTCTGGCAAGGATCATGTCCGACATGAGGTGTAAATACTCCTGAGTGATGACAAGGCTGGCGTGGGCGCATGATAGAACATCAGGGAGCAAGATGAAACACGTGTTTCTGGCTGAAATGTAATCATAAAATTGAAATTAGAACGTAAAACATGGAGATAGAAGGGAAGTCGGGGTAACCTGCCGGAATAATGCTTTTAAACAGGAGTAGAGATGAAACTAGCGTCTATTATTTTGCCCGGCTTGCTGGTGCTGGCGGGGTGTACCACGCAGCCTGATGCCCCTAAACCACCAAAAATCGGCATGGCGAATCCGGCATCGGTGTATTGCGAACAAAAGGGCGGTACGCTGGTTGCGGTGCAGACTCCGCAAGGCGTAAGGTCAGACTGCAAACTACCTGGAGGGGAAGTGATTGATGAATGGGCGCTCTGGCGTAGAGATCATCCGACAACGGGCAAGTGATACGCGGTCAGCATTGACGTAGCCACTCAGCGAGCACCAGCGCGTGGTTTTGCTGGGTATTTTTCGCCGCATACAGTAGCGTTAAGGTTTGCTGTCGGGCAATCTCTGCGAGGCGCTTTCCTTCTTGCTGCTGTTGAGCCAGTTCAGCGCGATATTGCTCAGAAAAATGCGAGAAATCAATCAACTCTGCGTGGAATGCCTTACGTAAATCAGATGACGGGGTAAGTGCTTTATTCCATTCGTTGAAAATAAGATCGCTCTTTTTCACCCCGCGAGGCCATAACCGGTCGACCAACACGCGGTAACCATCGCTTTTTTCTGCCGGGTCATACACACGTTTGCACTGAATATTCATCTCTTCATCCGCTCCATTAAGCTATCGCTATTACGGTTAAATAAGATCGTAAAACGTGACCATTATAGCATTCCGCCAGCCCTGACTCCCAATTTAAGGGATTGTGATACCAACAAAAAATCGGTAGGCTGAGGCTCCTTATAGTGTCCCTCATTGTCTGGACATAAGGAAAGTTTAATGGAAATTTCCCCGATTAAAGATACGCTTCGCATTGCGCTGGTGGGCGATTACAACCCCGATATTGTGGCGCATCAGGCTATTCCTCTTGCCATTGATGATGCCGCTGCCGTCCTGGAATTAGTGGCTGATTATGACTGGCTAACCACATCTGATATCAGCAGCAGTGAGGACCTGGTAGGTTATGATGCCATTTGGGTCGTTCCAGGCAGTCCTTATCGCCACCTGGAAGGGGCGCTGATCGCGATACGCTATGCGCGCGAAAACCGCATCCCATTCCTGGGTACCTGTGGCGGCTTTCAACATGCCATTCTGGAGTATGCCCGCAACGTGCTGGGCTGGATCGACGCCGCCCACGCGGAGACGGACACCACGGGTCGGATGGTGATAGCACCGTTGACCTGCTCGCTGGTAGAAAAAACGGATGATATTGAGCTTCGGGCCAATACGCTGATTGCCAAAGCCTACGGGCGGGATGTTATCTCGGAGGGATATCACTGCAACTACGGCGTATCGGAAGATTTTGCCGCTGAGCTGGAGCGCGGCGATCTCCGTGTGACCGGTTGGGATGAGGCTGGTGATATTCGTGCCATTGAGCTGGTGACACATCCATTTTATGTCGGCACGCTCTTTCAGCATGAACGCGGAGCGCTGGCGGGAAAACCCGTACCTCTGGTTCAGGCGATGCTGCGCGCCGCGCGCGGATAAATATTGGGCAGGTTGTCCGCGAACCTGCCCTCAGCATTATGCGCTCGCGATCTCCCGATTGCGCCCCGCGCACAAACCAAACACCGCCATCAGCATCGCTAACACGGCGACACCCGTTAATGGAATCAGCCAACTACCGTTGAGGTCGTGAATTTTCCCCATCAGCGGTGGCCCGCAGGCGGCCAGTAAATATCCGACAGACTGTGCCATGCCGGAGAGAGCGGCAGCCTGATGCGCTGAGCTTGCGCGCAGGCCAATAAAGGTTAAGCCAAGGATCATCGTCGCGCCTGAGCCAAAGCCAAACAGGATGGTCCATAGCAATGCCTGGTCGGGCATTATGGCGAATCCCGCCGCGCCGACGGCGCACATTAACGAAACCAGAGCGGCGATGGCGCGCTGATCCTTAAATCTGTTCAGGACGAGAGGGATCAATATTCCCGGCGCGGCAGTCGCCAGCTGCAGTAAACCATGCAACGAACCGGCCTGAGATTCGCTGTAGCCATGGCTAATTAAAATGGCGGGTAGCCAGCCGATGATGACGTAATAGACAAGAGAGTTGATCCCCAGAAACAGCGTTACTTGCCAGGCGAGGCCAGAGCGCCAGATCGCGCGGGAATGCAAGGCGCGCGAGTTACTCAGGCTGGCATGAGCGGTCTGGCGGCATTGGGGCAACCAGATAATCAGCGCCAGCAGCGGGAAGGCCATCAGCACCATCAACGCACCGCGCCAGCCAAATCCATTTAGTGCCAATGGAACCACAATTGCCGAGCCCAGTGCCGCCGCCGCGCCCATGGTCAGCGAGTATGCGCCAGTGAGTTTCGCCACATGCTGGGAAAAATCACGCTTAATCAATCCGGGTAACAGCACATTTCCCAACGCGATTCCGCAACCAATGATGGCGGTACCGCTAAACAGGAACCCTGACGAAGGCAGTGAACGAATCGCAATACCTACGCAAATCAACAGCATCGCGGCAAACAGGCTACGTTCGATGCCCCAGCGGCGCGCAACAGCGGCAGCCAGGGGGGATACCAGCGCGAAGGCCAGCAGCGGCAGGGTAGTCAGAAGCCCAGTCTGGGCGGTACTCAAGCCGTAGTCGGCGCGAATGGCATCCAGCAACGGGGCTGCGCCGGTAAAGGTGACGCGCAGTGTGGTGGCAATCATCAGGATCCCCGCGATCAGCAACGCTGCGTTTTTGCCACGGGAGGAAGGTGTAGTAATCATTTTGTTCTCATATCGTCAGGCGAGGCGATACTTTAGCGTTTTTACACTATGGATGAATCAAGCTAAAATGACAGATTATCGCTAAAATAGGACATTCTTATGTTGGGGCTGAGACTGGATGGATATGAGCCCGATTTGCACCACGATGCGGCGGTCGCATTTTGTATTCAGGCTCGGGAAGATGAACTTTTCAGTCCGCTGCATCAGCATCGTAAGGGACAGTTGATCCTGGCGCTGCATGGCGCGATCACCTGTGAAGTTGAAAACGCTATGTGGATGGTACCTCCGCAATATGCGGTGTGGATCCCTGGCGAAATTCCACACAGCAACCACGTTACCGTGGGCGCGCAATTGTGTTTTCTGTTTATTGAGCCGCAGGCTGTCGTGATGCCTGAACGTTGCTGCACGCTGAAAATCGCCCCGTTATGTCGGGAGCTCATTCTGGCGCTGGCGTCCAAATCGGATGCTCAGCGACTGGAGCCGGCAACTCAGCGGCTGACGCAAGTGTTGTTTGATGAACTCCCGCAGCAACCCCAGGAGCAGATGCAGTTACCAGTTTCCGATCACCCGAAAATTCGCAGAATGGTCGCAACGATGGCGAAAGAGCCTGCACAATGGCAGACGTTGGGACAATGGGCCAGCGTATTTGCGATGAGTGAACGTAACCTTGCTCGTCTGGTCGTCAAAGAAACGGGGTTGAGTTTTCGCCGCTGGCGTCACCAGCTCCAGCTGATTCTGGCGCTGCAGGCGTTGATCGATGGCCGCAATGTACAACAGGTCGCGCAAATGCTCGGGTACGATTCGACCACGGCATTTATCACTATGTTCAAAAAAGGCCTGGGGCAGACGCCAGGCCGTTATCTGAACGGGCTGGCTACTGCTTCCCAACAATCAACGAGACCAGGCCTGCCGCAATAAGCGGCCCCACCGGCACACCGCGAAACAGCGCCACGCCCAGTACCGTGCCCACCAGTAATCCGGCAACAAGCTGGGGCTGACTGCCCATGAGCGTAACGCCGCGTCCGCCGAGCCATGAGACAAATACCCCGACGGCAATAGCGACCAGTGATTTCCAGTTTACAAAGGAGTGGATGAGCGCGGAGGGCGGTAGCGTTCCGCTGGCGATCGGTGCCATGACGCCAATGGTCAGAATGATAATCCCGACGGTCAGGCCCTGTTTTTCAATCCAGGGGAAGAAAGTATTCAGAGGGGTAACACGGACAATGATCAGCACCAGAATTGAAACAGCGACAGTGGTGTTGTGGCTGACAAAGCCCAGAGCTGCCAGTCCGAGGAGGATCAGCAGAGTGACATCAAACATCGTAGTTTCCTTGCCAAAAGAAAAAATAAGCCTGCTTACTGTACGCGTAAATGCGTGACGGAACAGGCTTTTTTTAATGATTATGATTTTTTTTGGGCTAACGCACGATGCGACGTTTTTTTACTGCTAACGCAGACCATTATTGTTCGCGGCGGAAAGGGATTAATTCAGGTTGCGCGATACGCAGGTAATCTGCGGTATCCATGATCACGGATTTTTCCAGCAACCCGGCATTAAACGCAATTTCATGAAAACGCTCAAACAATAGTGGATCAGCGACCAGCTTGAGATTAGGATGAAAACTGAACGGTGGGATAGCGCCAAATACGCAGCCAGTCAGTTCATCTACCTCCGCCGGGCTGGCAAGAGACGCTCTCAACCCGCCAATATGGCTGGCTAACCGGCTCAGGTCGGCCTGCTGATCGGCAGAGAGGATCGCCAGAACATGCTGATTGACGCCGTTGCCTTTTACTTTGCAGACCAGCGCTTTTGCTCCCTGGCCCAGTGCGGTACCACGAATTTCAGAAACTGCCTCACATTTGCCGACGGCTTCATGGCTTACCACGCGGTACGTTGCGCCTTGCTCTGACAACAGCGAGATTAAACGCTGATGCGTTGCGTTACCTTTGTTCACTTCCGTCATGACTTACTCCTGGTACAACAATGAAAATCCTGCAGAAAAATAATCACGCACCGGCGTGTTTTTTCTGTTTGTTCAGATAGAGCTGTGCATCAGATGCTTTGTAAGCATCATCAATAGTGTCGTTCGGCTGCATATTATAAACCCCGGCGGAGAAGCTGATGGATATATCATGCGCAATAATTTGTAAGTTATAGCGAATTCTCTCCAGCAGGCGGGGCGTTAAATCACTGGGGTGGTCGATGAGGATAATACAAAACTCATCGCCGCCGAGGCGGATGGCGTAGTCGCTTTTGCGAATAGAGCTTTGAATGGCTTTGGCCAGATGAGTGATAATCCGATCGCCTTCTTTATGCCCTAACGTGTCATTGATGACTTTCAGTTTATCGCAGTCGATGGCGATAAAGGTGACGAGCGTTCCCGTGTTCACCAACTGTTGCAAACGCTGCTCAAGCGCCGGCGTTAAAATTTTACGGTTGTAGAGCCCGGTCATCGCATCACTAACATTTTCCCGCGTGACGTTGTGATACAGCCGAAAATGCGTTCTGACCATATTCAGCAGTAATATTGTTGCCAGTAAATAGAATGCGAATATCTTCCAGGACGAGACAATAAAATACATAACATCGAGTGAGAGTGTGATGCGTATACCACCGGGTATGTCCTTCTCATAGTGAACATAGCGGAACAGATCGGTTTCACTTTTATGAACGAGAATCTCTTTACCGGAGCTGGTATCCGAGACCGTTACATTAAGATAGCGCCAGACGAGAGGGCGGTCGCTGGTATAGAAAATATTCTGTAAATTCTCTTTATTAATATCTACCATCACCACACCTTTTAACTTACCGGTGTAGTAGACCGGTGTTAAAAAGCTCATCACTTTTTTCTCGGTCAGGTTATCTTCATAAATACTGGAAATCACCGTGCGGCCGGTGAAAATACCATCAATATCATTTTGGTCGATTCCCAGCGTACCTTTTTGCAAAAACGACCAGTTGTGTATCGCAAATTTCCGCGAGTCGATCAAATCATAGAAATAGACGTAGTTATTTTTGAGATCGACGTAATATCGAAATTTATACTCTAACGTCCCTAATCCCTGACCGTAATCTTTCTGCTGACGATTAACATTGACCGCCCGGTCAAAAGAAGGCAGCAGAAAAATGTCATCAAGCTGTTCACTACATTTTGTTGAGGTGGTCTGCAACGTACCGTGTAATGGCAGATAGTTGTGCTTAGTAAGGTTGAGCCCATGAGTGCCGTTAACGCTGTCGAAAGCGGTGCAAAGTGCTTTTTGCTGTTCGAGAGAGGCTGGCTCCTGGGGGGACGAAAATGTGCGCATCAGATGGGCTGCGATGCTTTGATTTGTGTACTTATCATAGAGAAACGATGAGTCGGCTTTCTCATTGATATAGCGCATGTACGCATTCATTGCTTTATCGCTGGCAATGAGCTCATAAACCAAAAAAGAAGACGTCAAAACAATTACGCTGACGGAGATAAAGAGCCTGAGCGCTTTATGATGCAATTTCATAATGATTTACAGCCCTGTAAGTCTGATAATTCAGTCTATCACACGGCATACATCCGCTCTAACGCTACGGGCAAGGACATTTTGTAATAAAAATCATTCGCGCGCTTCACCTTTAACCTTTAATGTTGTATTTATAATGCAACTTATAAAAAGGAGACAGGCCAATGAGCGCGACTGAAAAAGCGGGTCATACATTTTTAGCCAGCCTGGGCAAAACCCGTCTGCGTCCGGGCGGCGTTGAAGCAACAGAATGGTTGTTTAGCCAGTCACAGCTGACGCCCGGCAGCCAGGTGCTTGAAGTGGCGTGCAACATGGCCACGACGGCGATAGAGTTAGTTCAACGCTATGGCTGTAAGGTATACGCCATTGATATGGATAAAACCGCACTGTCAAACGCAAGGAATAACGTGGCGGAAAATGGTCTGGAAAATCACATTTATGTGATGGCGGCAAACGCCAACACTCTTCCTTTTGCGGATAACAGTTTCGATGTTGTGATTAACGAAGCCATGCTGACAATGTATGCCGATAAAGCGAAGGCGAAGTTAATTGCCGAATATTATCGCGTGTTGAAGCCCGGTGGGCGCCTGCTCACCCACGATATTATGTTCACCACCCAAAAACTGGGCGCGGGCGATCAGGGCCTGCTTGTCGATGTGGTGAAATCAAACGTTAGCCCAATGACCAGACAAGGCTGGCGTGATTTGTTTCTTAACTGCGGGTTCGAACAGGTTTTGCAGCAGAATGGCAACATGTCGCTGATGTCACCGCGCGGATTAATTCGTGATGAAGGGCTTACAGGGGCAGTTAAAATTGTGTTTAACGGCTTACGCACGAGCGAAAATCGTCGTCGGTTCCTGAAAATGTTTCGCTTCTTCCGTTCGCAACGTCATCAGCTAAACTACATTGCCTGCTGCTCTGTTAAGGGAAAATAAAAACAGGATGGGGCACTATTTATAAAATCAGTCAGCACATCTACGCGCTGACTGATTTGTTTAGGTTAATTGTTACTGGTCGTACTTTGCTTATGAAACAGTTCGCGAAATACCGGGTAAATATCATCCTGGTCGCGGATATGCTGCATCGCAAAGTTATCAAAGGTTGATTGCAGATGTTCGTATTCACGCCATAAGGTTTGGTGGGCGCGGCGAGTGATTTCGATATAGCTGTAATAGCGTACCACTGGCAGCAGCTTTTTCGCCAAAATCTCATGACACAGCGGTGAATCATCTGCCCAGTTATCACCGTCCGATGCCTGTGCAGCATAGATGTTCCACTGGGCAGGGTTGTAGCGATCTTTCACCACTTCATCCATTAACTTCAGTGCACTGGAGACAATGGTCCCCCCGGTTTCCTGAGAGTAGAAGAACTCATGTTCATCCACTTCTTTCGCTTGGGTATGGTGGCGAATATAAACCACCTCCACGTTCTTATAGGTCCGGCTTAAGAACAGATACAGCAGGATATAAAAACGTTTAGCCATATCTTTGGTCGACTGATCCATCGAACCAGAGACGTCCATCAGGCAGAACATCACCGCCTGGCTGGAAGGGTCGGGGCGTTTTTCATAATTTTTGTAGCGTAAATCAAAGGTGTCGATAAATGGCACGCGTTCGATTTTTGCCCGCAGTTCGGCAATCTCTTTGCGTAACCGTTCCTCTTCCAGCAACTGCGCTGGTTCGCTTTTCGCGATGGTTTCCAGATCCGCTTCGAGAGCATGCAGTTCGCGACGCTTACCCGCTGTCATCGCCGTACGGCGCGCCAGTGAGTTTTGCAGGGATCGCACCACGCTAATGTTGGCAGGCACACCGTTAGAGGTAAAACCTGCCCGGTGTGTTTTATACTCCGTTAACTGACGCTGCTGATTCTGCTTCAGGTTAGGAAGTGCTAAATCTTCGAACAACAGATCAAGATATTCATCTTTAGAGATCTGAAAGACGAACTCATCCTGACCCTCACCATCTTGGCTGGCCTGGCCTTGTCCACTTCCTGAACCGCCACCGCCGCCCTGTGGGCGTTCAATGCGGTCATTCTGCACAAAATGGTCGTTACCCGGATGTACGCGATGGCGCAGGCCACCACGTCCCTGATGAAACATTGGTTCGCTAATATCATCAGTCGGAATAGAGACAGATTCGCCGCTATCCACATCAGTCACCGAACGCTTGTTAATGGCCTCGGAGATCGACTGTTTAATTTGCGATTTATAACGGCGTAAGAAGCGCTGGCGGTTTACCGTGCTCTTGTTTTTGCCGTTAAGACGCCGGTCAATAAACCAGGTCATAAGCCCCCCGTACTGCCAACTGTTCGCCATGTCTGTAAGTGCCGGATGGCGCTGTCGCTGTCCGGCCTACGGAACATTGTTTTGCAAGCCCGGTAAGCGCATGCGCCACCGGGCACTTATGTTAAGACGATTTACGTACGCGCAAATACCATTCGCACAGTAAACGCACTTGTTTACGCGTGTAGCCTTTTTCCATCATACGGTCGACAAAATCGTCGTGTTTTTTCTGCTCGTCAGTCGAGGTTTTAGCATTGAACGAAATGACCGGCAGCAGCTCCTCGGTATTGGAGAACATTTTCTTCTCAATAACCGTGCGTAGTTTTTCGTAACTGGTCCAGTTTGGATTGCGACCGCTGTTATTCGCTCTGGCACGCAGAACAAAGTTGACGATCTCGTTACGGAAATCTTTCGGGTTACTGATACCCGCCGGCTTCTCAATTTTCTCCAGTTCTGAGTTCAGTGACTCGCGATCAAACAGCTGCCCGGTATCTGGATCGCGATACTCCTGATCCTGAATCCAGAAATCCGCATAAGTGACATAACGGTCGAAAATGTTCTGTCCGTATTCGGAATAGGATTCGAGATAAGCTGTCTGGATCTCCTTGCCGATGAATTCAGCATATTTCGGGATCAGATAGCCTTTCAGGAACTCAAGATAACGCTCAGCTTGCTCCTGCGGGAACTGTTCACGCTCGATTTGCTGCTCCAGTACGTAGAACAGATGAACCGGGTTAGCTGCCACTTCAGCATGGTCAAAGTTAAATACGCGAGAGAGGATCTTAAACGCGAAACGCGTGGACAGACCGTTCATTCCCTCATCAACCCCGGCGTAATCACGATACTCCTGATAGGATTTCGCTTTTGGATCGGTATCTTTCAGGCTTTCGCCATCGTAAACGCGCATCTTCGAGTAAATGCTCGAGTTCTCAGGTTCTTTCAGGCGAGAAAGAATGGTAAAGCGAGAGAGCGTTTCCAACGTGCCCGGTGCGCAAGGCGCATGGGTCAGCTCACTGTGGTTAAGCAGTTTTTCGTAAATTTTGATCTCTTCAGAGATCCGCAGGCAATAAGGCACTTTGACGATGTAAACACGGTCAAGGAACGCCTCATTGTTTTTGTTATTACGGAACGTTACCCATTCAGACTCGTTCGAGTGGGCAAGAATAATCCCGTTAAACGGCAGGGCGGAGATACCTTCTGTCCCGTTGTAGTTTCCTTCCTGGGTGGCGGTCAGCAGAGGATGCAGCACTTTAATCGGTGCTTTAAACATCTCAACGAACTCCATAATCCCCTGGTTTGAGCGGCACAGTGCGCCCGAATAACCGTAGGCATCAGGATCGTTCTGGGCGTGGTGTTCGAGTTTACGAATATCCACTTTCCCGACCAGCGCAGAAATATCCTGGTTGTTTTCATCACCAGGCTCCGTTTTAGCGATAGCGATCTGCTCCAGAATAGACGGCCAGACTTTGACGACGCGGAATTTTGTAATGTCCCCGCCAAAATCATGCAGACGTTTAGCAGCCCACGGCGACATGATCGTACCGAGATAACGACGCGGGATCCCATACTCTTTTTCCAGGATCTGCGCGTCTTCCTGCGGATTAAACAGGCATAACGGATGATCGTTGACCGGGCTACGTTCGCCATTGGCGCTCAGGACATAAATCGGTACTCGTTGCATCAGCGACTTCAGCCGCTCAGCAAGAGATGATTTCCCCCCTCCCACAGGCCCCAGCAGATACAGAATCTGCTTCTTCTCTTCCAGACCTTGAGCCGCATGCTTCAAATAAGAAACAATCTGCTCAATGGCGTCTTCCATGCCGTAAAACTCTTCAAAAGCGGGATAGCGTGCAATTACCCGATTCGAAAAGAGTCGAGAAAGTCGAGGTTCATGGGCAGTGTCAACCATGACAGGCTCACCAATAGCCATTAATAGCCGCTCTGCCGCGTTGGCATAAGCACTGCGATCTTGCCGACAAGTGGTAAGAAACTCCTGCAGCGTGAACTCTTCGTCCTTGGCAGCTTCATAACGCTGGCGATAGTGATCGAATATATTCATGGTATGCCGTCCTTTCGTATACTATGGGAACATTTTGATTTAATACTTTTAGCGTAGTTCTTCAACGGGATAAAAATTATGCTCCGTCCTATATGTTATGAGCGAGTATCGTCCATTCAGCAAATCGAAGGGGGCGGTGGTCTGGATGACCAACGATCAGCACTTGAAGGTTATTTAGAAAGTAATTCTGAAATTTTTACAAAAGATAGACTTTTTATTCAAGATCGTGGTGTTTCTGCATTTAAAAATTCTAATATCTCATCCGAATCACAATTGGGAATATTTTTACAGGATGTGCAGAACCGCAAGTACGGCGAAGGCGACGCACTCATTGTTATGTCGCTGGACCGAATCAGTCGCAGGTCCAGTTGGGCAGAGGACACTATCAGATTCATTGTGAACAGCGGAATCGAGGTTCACGATATTTCTGCCAGTACAGTGTTACGGAAAGATGATCCGCATTCAAAACTGATAATGGAATTGATACAGATGCGTTCTCACAATGAGTCGCTTATGAAGTCTGTGCGTGCTAAAGCTGCATGGGACAGAAAAATCATGGAAGCGGTCAAGAATGGTACGGTGATTTCTAACAAGATGCCAATGTGGTTGAAGAACGTTGATAACAAGTATCAACGCATTGAAGAAAAAGTAAATCTGATAAGAAACTGTTTTGAATGGTACAAACATGGTCTTAGTACAGGTGAAATAATCAAAAAAATTGGAGATCCAACGCTTCAAATGGTCACGGTTTCTCGATGGATACGGGATCGTCGCTTGTTGGGGGAACATGTACGGTACAACGGTGAGGTTGTTCACAATGCATACCCAAAAGTCATTGATGAAGATTTATTCATTACAGCCAATAGGATGATGGACCGCGTTATGCTGGAAAAAAGAAAACCAGCAGATGATCTGTTGCTTGAACCAGCAGTAGTACAAGAGATTTTTAGACTCTATGAAAGTGGTATTGGAACTGGTGCCATCGTTAAACACCTATCAAAAGGATGGAGCACTGTTAATGTATTGAGAGTATTAAGAGATAAAGGAGTAGTTAAACAAAAAATTATCGATAATCTAACATTTGAGCGAGTAAATCAGAAACTTTCACAAAATGGTGTTGCTAACCGTATTCGAAAAGATATAACTATTGCTCAAGATGATTATATTACTAACTTATTTCCTAAGATCCTCAAGTGTGGCTGTTGTGGGGGGAATATCGCAATACACTATAACCATATAAGGGTAAAGTATATAATTTGTAGAAACAGGGAAGAAAAAAAGATCTGTGATGCAAAATCAATTCAATACTTAAGAGTAGAAAAGAACATACTCCAGCTAGTAAAAAATATAGATTTTAACAAGCTAATGTCTGAAGGGGTTTTAGAAAGTGGATCAATAATTGATGGTATCAGGGAAGAACTGGCAACTTTACGGAAGGAAGAACAGAAGTATATTGATAAAATAAAGAAGCGTAAATCTGAGGGTAAACTGACTGGGATTCATTTGAATGAAGGTTTAACAGAGATACAGGATAGGATTGAAGAATTAGACAAAGAGATTATTAAATCCCAAGATATAAAAGAAATACCAAAACTCGATTTCAACATTGAGGAGGTACTAGACCCATTGAATGTAGAATTGCGTGCTAAGGTACGTAAAGAGCTTAGGTTAGTATTAAAATCAGTTAAGTATAGGGTAGTTTCTAAGTCAATTTTTGTTAGTCTTGAATACTACACTGATGTTCTTGCACATGTAATTGTAATTAATAATCAACGTGGCGGTGGTGAAGTACAAACTGAATTCGCTATTGAAGAACATGATGGATGTAGAGTTTACCGAACTGATTCATTTGTATTAAGTTATAAAAAAGGGAATGAAGTACCACAGTTTCACACATATGAAGGTGTTCCGATAAATAACTTTGAGTATCTAAAGTTACGGGACCTTATCGAAGAGGTTGAGGGTAATGGGAT
Source organism: Citrobacter sp. S39 (assembly GCF_009495675.1). NCBI lineage: Bacteria > Pseudomonadati > Pseudomonadota > Gammaproteobacteria > Enterobacterales > Enterobacteriaceae > Citrobacter > Citrobacter sp. S39. The sequence goes on along the minus strand of NZ_CP045555.1, from coordinate 3,759,908 downwards.
TGTATCTAGTTGGATGTACAAAAACTATGATTTTGTTTTCATGAATCACTAAAATTATTAGTGATAGTACAAAAACGACTATTACTACATTTTTCTCCTTTTCTAATAAATAAAAGTATGAAAAGGAGAACTACATGAAAACACTAATACTATTCACAATCGGCTTCCTAGTTATGGTTACAGGTCTAATAGAATACCTATTTGTTGGGTGTTTAATCTGGCTTGGGCTGTGTACCGTTGTAGAGATTATAAATCTCTTTATAAAATAGCATGTTACAAAAAATCAAGTCTAATTTTGGGACGTTTGGGCGTCCATGTGATATAATATAGATAAATTAACGCATTTAACTGCGTTCCTATCAGTACACAATAAATAAGTATGTAATTTTATAATATTCTCCTTAGATCAAGACTGCCCCATTCGTGGGGTATCTTTATGTATTGAGAATCTAACAAAAGGTAAACAAATGAATTCAACCAAATCAATCATAATAGCGGCAAAAGTAAGCCAAGATCAAAGCGAAGCACTTGATAAACTAATATCAGATGGTATAGCTAAATCACGTTCGGCAGCGATTCAATATCTAATTTCACAACATATGATTTTAGCGAGTAAGTAAAAAGGTCGGTACTCACCTAGCAGTATAAAATAATAAACACATCTTACTAATGGATTAGTAAGCCCGTCCACAAGGAAGTAAAAAATGAAAAAAGGCGTAAAACAATATACAAACTTTGAAGTAAATGAATTCGGTACTATGGCACGTAACATTGATACGGGTGAAGTAGTACAAGTAACATTGAATGCTAGATATCCAACATTCAACTTCTCAAATACAACAGTAACCGCACATCAGCTAGTGGGGCATTCTTGGCTTGCTGAGAGCTACCGTGAGGGCTTAGAGATAGATCATTTGGGCGATGTAAAGGATAACCACTATACACGCTTAGAATGGGTTACACACTCGGAAAACTGTAAGAGGGCAGCAGCAAGACGTAAAGCAGCGGGTATCACCCGTTATAAAGGAGGCGTTATGAACTATGAAATATTCATCGATTTACTACATACTAAAGTTGACTATGATTACAGTCATTCAGAAATGAGGGATTACATAGGATACAAGTATAATCAATGGTTCAACGTTTCATACTTTCCCAACGTACTAAACAAAGTTAGTTCTTTACGGTTATGGGAATATCTAAAAACTGATACGCAAAATTCACACTTATATTTTGTATTCAAAAAATAATAAAAAAGGCTACATGGTATCACCCCAAGTAGCCAGTTTAATTCAATAATAATTCATAAAGGTATTTATCATGGCAGGAAAAAAACAGGAAAAGGATAACAGCAGATTCATTAAAATAGCGGGTAATAATAGAAAGTATAGTGATCTTACAACAGATGGGAAATCAATCGTATTAGATGTTATTGATAGTAGTTCTGGTGCTAAAGGTTATGATCCTAAGAAGTTATACTTTGTGTTTTATAGTTGCACTAAAATCACACGTAAGGTGGTTATGTATCATCTACAACGATACTATGCAGAATTCGAAAAGGGAACCAATCCCCCATCGGACAGTACAGCAAGAAAGTTTACCACGATGTGTAACAAGTTAGCAGACCTGCTACCAGACGCACACGATAACGGTACTAATTTATACAAGAAACAACAGCAGGGGATGACTTATCTACATCCTAAACAGAAGTATGAAATCGATACGATGTATAATGACGGTAAATCTATTGAAGAGATTATGTCGAAATTACAGGGATTCATTGATGATGTTGCGAAGTAATACCTTCGCAAGATACCCGTTCTGGTCGCAAGATGACGCAAGATAAAGTCAGAAATCCACTGATTTTACTGGCTTTTCTGATGTTGCGTGGCATCTTGCGACCTATAATATAATTATCCATATCCAGATATTTTAAAATAGATATACGCCGTATTAATTATTGAGGGCTAACGCTCCTACGTCGCATTATCCCTAAAAAACAAATATAGGTATAACTTTGCGTTTTTCTCGCTATCGCTACGAAAACCCGCAAGCGTCTTTTCTTTCGCTTTGCTCAATCCAGTAGGTGTAGTTACTCAGAGATACTACTTAAGATACTTTTGTCGCCCTTACGGGCTAAAGTGTTCTGGAGTCCTACCGCGTCGTAAACTCCTTGCTTGGGTCGTTCGCTGTTAAAGCTCACTAAAGTGATTATCAAGTGAATAGACTTAATCCAATACAGAACTATTAACTACTGGAGATGAGATAAAAATACTACATACAATTCATAACATAAGGAAGTAACTATGAAACACGTACTAATAAATCACCACATACAGGGAATGTTATTTTACGATAAACAAAAGAAACGCCGCTATTTCGTAACTAAACAGAACGTCACAGTAAATACTGTACCAATAGAAGAACCAATAGAATACTTCTATGACTTATCCGAAGAAGCATACTTTCAGCAATCAATAATGCGTGATGATTTGGATGAACTTATATACATGGCGAAAACATACATAGATGGAATACAGATAATGGAAATTAGAGTAGTAAACAACAACCCAATGAACTTTAAAGCACTAATCAATGGTTCACTTGAACTATCAATTCACTATGAAGATGGTGTGCGTGCAATGCCGGGCTTACCAAACGTAGAACTACTGGATCAGTACTGGAAGGGTGGAGTACATCAGAGTGCATCAGCGAATGAAGCAAAGGTACGGGAGATTCTTATGGCAACCCCAAAAGTAAATGCTAAAAAAATAAAGCCCCATAATGGGGCTACTTAGATTTGATGCTTCATTAATCAAGCTCAATTTTAATAGACAATTTTTCATCAACAGAGTTCCGTATGTAAACAAAAGCATCAACTCTCCGAAGAAAATTAGCTAATTGCTGCAGACCATTACCTATTTGTGCAGTTACTTGCCATCCTTATTCATTAGATTTTTTTCTTATACTGTATGAAATGAGTTATGGGTTTGTTATCAGCATGGGTTTTAATAACAATATCATTTATTTTTTTATTTAAACCCAAAACTTTATTTTGAATACTTCTTAATTCTTGAGTTGTTATTTTTATTGCCACTTCTTCATCATCACGCAACATTCCTACTTTAGACTCCGACTCTAAAAGATCTTCAAAAACTTCATTAAACTCTTCTGATAATGAATTGAATTCTGATATCAATTTTAAAGAATGATCACTGAGAATATAATTATATCTACCAACTGAAAATAGACGAAGATTAATTGAATATGATAAGTTGAAAAAATCATGTAAATGTTCTTCAATTATATCTAAGTTTTCTTTAAAACGACTAGAATCACAGGTTATATTAGTCAATACATGAATTAATTCATTTGTGAATTTAATCGTATCCCTTTTTATCTCAGAGCTATACGAACGAAGTTTAGGCAGATCACTATAAATAGCCTCTTCTACAATACGGTGAGTTATATCATAATCCTTTTGAGCCATCCATACTGGGGCTTGTCTATATGCAGCAAATGCAATAAAAAAAGTACCCATTGTTCCTAAGGCACTAAACCAATCACTAATACTGCCTGGTTCCCATTTAAAATTTACAGGCTGAAGATATTGTGTCGTCATAAATATAACTAATACAGCAAAAAAAAGTAATAGGAGTAACGTGATAAATGTTTTTTTCAAATTCATTTTTAATGTTCCTTACTATCATAAGAGAGTAGATTGTAAGTTCTTTAGTTCTAAGACCACAAGAGTAGAGCTAAAAATCTAAGTTCTGTACTTATAATAATTACCAATGCAATAAGTACATAGCCCACTAAATTGTGGGCTTACTTTTATAGATGTGTTAACAATTCCTTACTATTTTATCATAGCGTTCTACGAATGTAATTATTTTTAGAGAGTCTTCATTATAAGTATCAACCCATTTTTTCATTGCATTTTCTATAATAAAAAGAAAGTCAACTAAATTGAAGTAAGTTGTATCGCCAATAGTAGTTGTTTTGAACGAATTAGGGCTTTGGATAGAGAAGCTGATCCTTCTGATGTCACCATTCTTTACCTTCTGACTATCTAAATTAGACATATGGATGAGTGAATTTCTTAGTTCCCAGAGTTCATCAGCCGTAACTTCTATTGAAGATAAGTCAGCATACTTAGTAATCCATTTTTTAAAGTTATGATGTTCTCCAATATCAACCCATGCAATTGTATCAATAAAAGAAAAAAGAAGTTTTACACAACTAAGATAATGCTTATTATTGAAAAGATAATGTATTGGCTTAAAATGGTCATCAATTAATAATTGAGCTATATCAAACTTTTCACTGACGAGATATTTTGAGAGATAATCATTACTATGTGAAAAATTGTAACCTGAGAACTTATCAATATGATGTTGCCTCAGCGGTTCGAAATCCAATCTATGTTGATTCATTATTTTACCATTCAGTATTGGAGTGATTAGATGCAAACATTCATCACCAATATTGTAGGGTGCTAAAACATCTGAGAAAATCATACTTAAATTATCAATACGCATCATCGCATTAATTTTTTCTAGTGACACTCCATTCTTTTTATCCTTAAGTATCTGCGGTATATCTCCATATTTTGCCTCAGTAAGATCTGTCCCAACTTTTGATAATAAAAAATTGATTTTTTCTTGTTCTGTACCTGAATGCTCATAAAGAACAAATGCAACATGTGTTATTACATCGTCGGATGCAAAAAAATACAAATTAACTAATTGTTCTTTCATCTATCCTCCATGGTATATGAATATATTAAATTGAAAAGGAAACTTAGCAGGGAGCAGATATAATAAACTTTTCTCGACAAATTTACAATTTCTAGACTAAGAATTTGTTCTATCAGGACTAAATAGGTATTGAAATAAATATTTAGTTGATTTAGTGAATTTTCATGCGTAATGATCTACGCAATGCAATATTAATACTTTACCATCAAAAGGAACACACATACACTATCGATTGTTGGAGGTTTCTATCTACTTTGGGTAGGTTTGTTAGCTGTACGAACGATAGGAACCTCCAACAATTGATAGTATCGAGTGATGTAGATCACATAATTTAAGGATGAAAAATGTCCCGTACAGAGTTCATGCGTTCTTTGGGTGCTACATGTAAAAATGACAACTGGAGTTGGTCATTTATTGATGAGATAAACAAAAAAATAATTTTTGGAGCTTGGGAAGATCTTAGATCAGATGATGGAAAGAAAGTTTTAATCTTGGCTAGCAGTTGGCGTGAGAATGTAAATGGACACAAAAAAGCTGGTTATACACAATCTATTGAACATATAGATAAGATTTTATATGAAGGGTATAGTCTTTTTACCTTTAGTCAGACTAGGCATGAGAAAACAACTGATAATGGTGCTGCTAGGATTAAACATTTTGAAAAGGAAATAGTACGAAAATATCTTACTAAAATTGGTGGGGATTGGTATGCAACCGATGAGAATTGCTATTCATTTACTCCTGAAATAGAAAATGAATACTATGAGGGTGAAAAGCGTCGAAGGATTGCAACGTACTATGAGAGAGATCCAAAGGCGAGAAAAGAATGTATCGATAAACATGGTTTGAGTTGTGCTGTCTGTGGCTTTAATTTTGAAAAAGTGTATGGTAATCACGGAAAAAATTATATTCATGTTCATCATATAGTGCCACTACATACTATTGGTAAACGCTATAAGATTAACCCAATTAAAGATCTCATTCCTTTATGTGCAAACTGCCATGCAATGATTCATATTGGAAAAGAAATGAAGACAGTTGATGAATTAAAAGAGTTGTTAAGGAAGTAAAGTGAAATCAATTTTTACTAAGAGACGATATGTGATGATAAAATTATTAGTAATTGTGCCATTATTGTTCAGTTCTTCACTCTACGCAGCGGAAGCTAACGTTGGTCAGATCTGCAAAGCGGCGGCTGCATCTATGTTTGGGCGAGATCATAAAATAATGAAGCTTGATAAGATTCAATCAGATGTAGCCTATGTCCATTACATACGTAAAGATGACAGCACAAGATGGGCTATCAAGTGCAAACTGATTGATGATCAAGTTATGTGGGCATCAAACAATCCAGATAGCTCAGGTCGTTGGAGAAATGATCCGGCTGATAGTGTAGTAAAATACAAAGTGGATGGAAACAAACTGACTATATCAGAGGTGTATAGCGATGGTTCAAGTACATCTAACTCATATTCATTAAAACAATTAAAATAAATTTAGATGGTCAGGCAGTCGATGGGGAGTATAAATCCGCTAACAATACTAAGCCAGCGGTTATGCTGGCTTTTTTTATACCTAAATTCCTCTATGCAAGAATAAATGCAGTGTATTACCCATAATGTTCTACGCCTAAAACAGTTAGCTCAAGTATTAATGTTCAATAAAAACTAAAGATAGTGGTTTGAATGCCGATACTAGTAATTTGATGCTGAATTGATGGTTATTAATAATGAAAAAGAGTACACAGGTTATAATTGCTATTGCAATTCTTGCAACCTATTTTAAATTTAAAGATGGTAAACCCACTGCAAGTGACACATCCCCTACCGTGACACTAACAGCGGAGGAAGAACAGGATGCAAGAGACTTTGCACAGGCACTAATCCAACGGGATTATAAATGCGATAAAGTTACAACTTTCAGTACAGCCAACTTCTCAGGCTATGCAACTGTATTCTGTGATGATCGATATGAATATAAAGTATCTAAACAATCAGGACGTTGGATAGTAGAACCACAATGAGGACTGTATAACATGGGCTTATTCGATAAGGGACGCAAGACACCAACACTAACCCAAATGGCAGCAGGTGCAGTATGTTATGCCGTTGCACCTACTGTTACATTAGGGGTACTAGGTATCGCCACTGTAATTCATTACGTTAGAGAATCACATAAGGAAACAAAAGAGATTGAAGCGGCAGCAGAATCTACCGTGAAGCATCCAGTAGTGAAGCATCCAGTAGTGAAATCCAAATACACACTACAGATGGAAGAAGAAACCAAGAAACTACTAAGACGTTAACCCACACAGCCCACTATCACAGTGGGCTTTTTTATTTCTAAATACTCTTATACAGCATAGGAGTACCCCCCATGATAACCATTCACATACACTACTCAGACGGCACACAATCCATCACAGGCGATTTATATACAGGTTATGAACCATCACGCAGGGACAGTATTATAACGGCTCATATCGCCACACAGGACGGATATAACCTATATATAGATCAACACTCATTAGGCCTCAAGTATAAGTACATCACCCTGGAACACTCCCGCTTTTCAATTGGTAAATATGTATATCCAATCACATCACTATGTTTATTCAAAGGAACAGAGAAGAACCATTTAAATAGACTACGAGATCTAAGGGATGAAGTAATGAACCACGGTACGGTAGATGGTGAGGCAATACCCTATCGACTAAGAATTTTAATTGCATCGATGGTGTGATGATTCAGTACGGATAGAATTAAGTGTTTAGTATATTAAACACAACCAATGCATAAATGATAATGATTCTTAACAGCTCGACAAGATTCGAGTTTTCGCCGCGAAGTATATTAAAAATACGTGGGATTTTTAATCATAAACAAGCAAATGATTTCAAAGCAAATCAATTTGTTTAGTACAGAAAACAGGAAGGGCATAATGTCTAAAACAAAAATTAAAGATGATGGAACCCGCTATACATGGCAAGAAATTGCAGATCGTTTTGGCGTGGAACACTCAACCGTTAGCCGTATCTGGTCTGGTAAAGGCTTAGATATTAATTGGCCTAAGAAATTAGTAGATGATTGGTTATTACAGAACGTCATTGAACCTTTACGCAATGGCGACACTAAAGGCCAAATACAAAAGGCAACACTACGCAAATTAGAAGCAGAAGCAGATATAAAAGAGTTAGAACTACGTACTGCCAGTGGTGAACTAATCCCCGTTGCAGTAGTACAGCAAACCTTATCCCAATACTTCTATCAATTACGTCAGGTATTACGAAGTATTCCCGCATCCAGCTATGTAGAACTATTTGAATCAAACGATGCACAAGAATTAAAAATGAAACTACAAGATAAAATAGATCGCCAATTGGAAGAAATTGGTCAGTACGAATATGAAGGAACATATGAAGAACAATTACCAGAAGATGATGAAGATCCTAACCAGATCTGTGAAGTCGATATTACCACCGAAGAAACAAAAACCAGCAGAATGGGTAGAGAATAATCTAGTATTTCCAGATGGTGAATTACAAGGGCAAAGAGTAAAATTATTCGAATTCCAAAAATCAGCCATTAACGATATCGTAAATCCTAGAGTACGTAAGATTGTATTAATGAGTAGTGCACAACTCCTAAAAACTACAGTATTGCAAAACTCAATGTACTACTTCATGGCTAACGATCCAAGTAACCAAATATTCGCAGGTGCAACAGCAGGAACCACAAGTAAATTCCGTAGTGGTAAATGGCAATCAGTAATTGAAGCATGTCCGGTACTAAAGAACCTTGTCAGTAATAAGAACGATAAGAATTTTACTAACAATGATAAAACACAACAGAACTTAGATGGAACATTCACATACTTCCTTACATTAGGTAGTAGTGCACAGCTACGTGGTTTAACAGCCCCTAGAGTATTCCTAGACGAAGTTAGTAACGTTGATGCAGAAGGGGATGAAGGTAATCCACTTAAACTAGCAGAGCAGCGTACAAAGGCATTTAGTACACCCCTGATTATGGTATGTAGTACACCACTAGATGAAAATGATCTAATCACTCAACAGTACGAACAAAGTAATAAACAAAAATTTCACGTTCCATGCCCACATTGTGATCATGAACATGAATTAGTTTTCGAAAACGTTAAATTCGAATGGAAAATAATAGATGGCGGTCGCCGTCGCATCCCAGACGCAGACACGGCAGAATTACAATGTCCCAAGTGCAACAATGTTATTTCAGAAGCACAACGTGTACGCATGATCAAAAAAGGTCATTGGGTAGTAACAGCACCAGAAGTTACCGATATCATGGGATATCACATATCACGTTTGTACTCCCCAATCAACTCTATTAAATCCATAGTACAAGATTTTGCCGAAGCACATTATACCTTCGATCTCGCGTCATTCACCAATAATGTTTTGGGCTTGCCTTGGGTAGATAAGGAAAATACCGATCACGATTTGGTACTACTTGAAAATTTACGTGATAGTTCAATAGACATTGATAATATCCCCGAAGATGTACTTGGAATTTTATTTGGCGTCGATCAGCAGCTTTCAAGGTTGGAGGTAACTACACTTGGAGTAAGTGAAAAGAACTTATACGTATTAGACCACCGCAGCATACATAGTATTGACTGTACGAAGATTGAAGCCCCCGCATGGAATAAACTTACAGCATTTGCACAAAGCGACTTTAAAACAGTATCGGGTAAACCCTTAAAAGTCCTAGCAGGTTTTATAGACTCCAGTAACGGTAACGCTACCAGTACAGTTTACCGCTATTGTGGATCATCTCAGATATTCAGACCTATCAAGGGTGCAGCCAGTGCAACTACCCCGCTATTCAAACAGAGTACCGCAGGTGGTCACACACTAATTAACCTTAACGTTAACTTAGGTAAAAGTAACATACGCCAATTACTAAACAGGGCAGTATCTGATAATGAAAATACTAAGGAACAACAACTACATTTCAGTCATTCACTACCCGATGACTATATGATTCAAGTTACATCAGAAAAGAGAATCATTAAAGCAGGTAGTTGGGTATGGGTTAAGAAAATTAGTTCAGTACGAAATGAAGCTCTAGACTGCCTTAACTACTCTTTGATTTGCTTCCAGTGGTATCTATCTAAATTAGGTTCACAACCATATAGACAACTACGTGAATTCAACGCAAAACAAAAAGAGAAAACTATAAATAAACAAGTAAATAATGAATCACCAACACCACAGCGTAGAACAGTACGCCCACGTAGAGGGGGTGGATTCTTTAAATAAGGAAATAAAAAATGGCAGTTGTTCGCAAGGTAAATCTAAAAGGTGATATCTTCAAAGGTGAAACAATTACATTCGATTATCCATCCGGTACTGATATCGATATTATCAAACCTGATGGTACTAAAACTTCATACACATACCCATTCCCAGATATTGATACTAATGCCTGGGATGCAGGTATATACACTGCAATTATTAGCAGTCCCAAAGTATATGGTGTTCAGCAATTCGAATTAATTGATCCTAAATCAAAGGTATCCGAATACCAAGACCTACTACAGATCATCAAAGATATCGATCAAATCACAATCGACCGTATCAAAGGTGGTGGTGTAATAAGTCAATCAATACAAAATAAAGCACTAACATTTGAAAGTGCAGAAGTATTAATGAAACTACGCTCAATCTATGTATCACGTGCTAACTCCTTAATCGCAGATATGAAAGGTCTAAATACTGGTAGCCCGATTAAATCAATAACTACATTCAGGAGATAAACATGTTTGGATGGGGAAAAAACAAAGGGGATAATATCCCACAAAAGAAAACAGTACATAAAAAACCACTAATGAAAAACAATCCAATGAAGCGATCTATTCAATCTTCATTGGCACAGGGTGCACAATCACCAGTTATCTCATTTGGTTTTAGTGCTGGCAATCAGGCAGGTAACATCAACGCAATTATCAACCGTACACTACCCGTAATGGTAGCAGTAAGCCGTGAATTAAGTATTAAGAATGGTATTGTTAAAAAGTATATTGCTACTAACTCTAGCGGTGTTACTGGTGCAGATGGTCTATATATTCGACCTACTACACATACTACTGATAATGATGATCAAAACATCGCAATTAACAAACTACTTGAAAATGCTTTCTATGATTGGGCCGAAGATCCTCGTGCTTTTTCACGTTGCGGCACTCTAGATATTAGTACATTCCAAAGGCTAGTAGAACGTACACGTAGTATTGATGGCAGTTGTTTTGTTCGCGTTCACCAAGTTAAGAATGGTTTACCACAAGTAGAAATTATCGACTGTATGCGTATTAGCACATATGAAAACCAACTTCTACCATCGGGTAACTATATTTCAAACGGTATTGAATTCGATACTAGTAATCGACCTGTAGCGTACTGGATTACTAAATACAATCCTATTATGTACAACTACACAATCGGAGATCGTGAACGTGTTCCAGCCGAAGAAATTCTACATCTATTCCAGCAGGACTACCCAACACAACAACGTGGTATTCCCGATGTACACGCAGGAACTGATAAACTAAAAGAACTAGAAGAATTCATGTCAGCGGCTATTACTTCCCGTAAAGTAGCAGCGTCAGCAATGGCCTTTATTACTAATCCAGATTCAGATGATATTGATCTAATCTCTAGTGATGAAGTTTCATATTATGAGCAAGACTTTTTAAATCCCGCAGCCATTGTAGAACTACAAGCAGGGCAGGATATTAAGACAGTAAACCCAACACAGACTACCGATGGTATTAATGAATTCGTAGATAAGCAACTAATGCTAATTTCTATGGGCTTAGATATTACTACACAGGCACTAACTGGTGATACTAGTAACGCTTCATTCAGTGCTAGTAAGTTAATCGATAAGATTCAACAATCAACATTTAAAACCCGTACAAATGCGTTAATCGTTTCTGTACTAAAACCACTTTATAAAGAGTGGCTAAAATCTGCAATGCTAAATAACAGTACATTAAGTGATTTAAGTTTCAGTGATTTTAATAAACTCACAGAAGCACAATATGTACCAACTCGCCAAATCTCCCTAGATCCATATAAAGATTTACAGACGGAATGCTTGGCGATTCAAAACAAATTGAAAAGTAGAGCAATGGTTATTGCTTCAATGGGCTATGACCCAACGGTAGTAATGGAAGAAATTAAAAAGGAAGAAAAGGAAAATGGAATTAACCCAGATTCAACAACAGAGGGCGATCAACCTAACACAGATCAGTAATGCTATTAATGAGCAAGACCGCACAGTAGAACTTTCTTTCGCATCAGAAACCCCCGTAACACGTGAAATTAATGGTTCTCTATACAATGAGATCCTTCTATGTAATTCCGATAACGTAGATCTATCCCGTTTAAATGACGGTGCACCTGTACTAGTAGAACATGATTCTATGCGTCAGGTAGGCATTGTAGAAAACGCACGTGTAGATATGGATAAAGTATGTCGTGCGACAGTACGTTTTAGTGCACTTGGAAGTGCATCAACAATCTTTGGAATGATCATTGAAGGTATCAGACCAAAAATTAGTGTCGGTTATAACATCCGAGATTACTACTTCGAAGGTAATAACTTAATTGTTACCCGTTGGGAACCTTACGAAATTAGTAGTGTGTCAACTCCAGCCGATCCCGGTGTAGGCATTGGTCGATCACTAAATAGTAATGATGAAATCAATTTAGAGGATCAACCAATCATGGAAGAACAAAAACAAGAAATCGAACTAGTACAGGAAGAAGTACAAACAGAAGTGGAAGTAGAAGAATCCGTAGTAGTCGAAGATATTCAAGAAGTAGAAGTACAACTGGAAGTTGAAGAAGTTGCAGAACGTTCACTAGATATTAATTCTATTGTAGACGCTGTGAAAGAATCACTAAATAAAGATGTAGAAGATAAGCGTGTACGTGAACTTCAATCTATTTCCGATGTGTTAGGGATTAATACTGACGAAGCAATTAATAACGGTGTAAGCGTAGAGGATTTTAAACGCTCACTAAATAAAGAAAACCAATCAATTGATAAGGAAATCAAAATGGAAAATAAAAACATTATCACCGAAGGTCTACGTAGTCTAAAAGGTGAATCCAACGAACTAGAAAACTTCGAACGTGGTACACGTGGTTATTCTCTAGATATGAACGCTATGGTACGTTCTACCGCAGATACTACTTCTACTGTTACCGCAGCAGGTCTAGTAAAAGAACAACTAGCCGATTCTTATATTCGTGATCTACTTGCCCGTACTGTACTAGGTCAACTACCAGTTACTGTATTTGGTGGTCTAGCAGGTCTAGGTAATCTATCTATTCCAGTAGCTAAAGGTATGTCCCCAGTTGCTAAATTCTACGCAGAAGATGAAAGCGTAGTTGATGGATTTGAAACATTCGACAAAATCACCCTTAAGCCAGCAATGTTTGCAGCAGGTATCAAAATTACTAAAGCAATGCTACTAAGCAACGCAGCTACCGAACGTTATGTTACTGATGAATTACTACGTCATTGCTCTAATGGTCTAGAAAAAGAAGTATTCACCAAACTACAAACCGAAGTTCCAGTAGTTACTACCGCAGCAGTAGGTGTAGTAGATGTAGGTGATATTCAATCTGCAATCGAGAAACTAGGTACTGCAAACGTTGATGTTAATCGCTGTGTTGCAATTGTTCACCCAGCAATGCTAGCTAAACTACGTCAACATGCAATTTTGAATAACACTGGTGGTATTGCTGCCGTGGCCGGGCATCGTTTTGAAATGTGGCTTAATGACGAAGTACGAGTAATTGAATCTACTTTCGTAGCTCAAGATACAATTCTAATTGGTGACTTCTCCGCACTAGTATTTGCTAACTGGAATGATGGTCAAGAATTGGATTTTGATGACACTACTTATCGTGCAGCACAAACTATCGCAATCCGTTCTTTCCAGTACCTAGCAACCGCTATTACTCATGAAGAAATGTTTGTACAAATCAAACTAAAAGCATAAGGAAAAACCTATGAGGCATTTTACAAGTAATCAAATTGATTCTACTTTCTTAAATGCCTTTGGTGAACCTATCTATATTAATGGGACGGAATTTACAGGAATAGTAGATTGCCGTCCCATTGTCATTGATAGCGGAACAGAAGGACTAATAGAAAGTGTAGAAACTTTTATTTCAGTTAAATCAGAAGATGTAATTACACATAGTATTGCCATTGATTCGGTACTAAGTATCAACGGAAAACAATATATAGTTTATAACATTTATAATGATCTAAGTGGTATCAGTGAAGTATATGTACGAGATTTAAATGAAAACAACTTTGGGGAGTATTATTAATGCTTACAAAACTAACGGAGATTTTAACTAGAAGCCTTAATAGTATTCAACAGATTAAAAAGGCAATGAAGATTGGAACTGGTAAAAGTTTATTTGCTCTAGTATCAACTACCCAATCATATGATCTAGTAAATTACGGTACTAATCGTCAACGCGGCACATTCATTTTTGAATTTATCTTATCGGCAGATCCTACAAATACAGTACAGCTATCTTCTAGTACATATAGTGAAATTATGGATCATTTCATTTCATCCACACTACTAGAGTTTTCACCAAATGGTATTACATTACTTTCCTATGAATTCGGAGATAGTGAACTAGTAACCGATCCAACTACAGGCCGTCAATCGTTATCGTTTTCTATAAATATTGTAGCGACGAAGAAACAATAAGGATTAAACGATGGCTAATATATACACAGGGAACGGACTACAGATTTTTTATAATGAAGATATTGCAAACCGTCTACCACAAAACGCAGGTAATGAAAAAATTAATGAAATTGCGGCAATGCCAACCTTGCGTATTGCCTCCGCAATTTCCACAATTGAAACTTATAATAGTGAGTTCTCAGAAAAACTACCAAGTGAACAGGACGTAGCACCAATTGAAATTACGGTTAACTATATCCCAGATGATTACACCCATACATTTCTAGATAGTGCTACCGAATCACAAGAAGAATTTCAGTTGATTATGGTACGCCGTCATTCAGAAGGAACACTAGATTATTCCCTAATGAATGGGCGTATTGCCTCCGCTTCATTAAGTGGTGATAAAGATGCAGTAGTACAGAAAACGTATTCATTCGTTACTTCTGAAATGATTGTACGCGATGCTACAGCACTAGCCAGTGTAGAACTATATGAAGGTTCTTATGGTGTCGGTAGTAATGGCGTGGACGTACCACAATATGAACCAATTACACCAACTGGTAATAGTTTTATAAAGGTTCCAGCAACCCAAGATAGCAACCCATTGGGTGTAGATATGATGGGCGTAGGTCTAATTGATGGGAATACTTTTAGTTCCATTGCAATGACCAAAACCGGAAACCTTGCAATTTATGCAAAGAATGCCACTAACGCATGGCAACGCATACTAACTAGTAATCTAGGTGATTCAAAGTATGTAGCACTAACTGGTGATCAATCTATTGATGGTGTTAAAACCTTTATTAAGGGAATCTATGTAGATTCACTAACAGCCAGTAATGGTATTAGTGGTAAATCACTAGCAGTAACCGAAGTGAATCGCCACGGGTTTAACAGACACCTCAGAGTCATTTAAGATGGCTTAAAGAGAGGTGCCCATGAGCGGTAAGCGTTATCCCGAAGAGTTTAAAACTGAAGCAGTCAAACAGGTTGTTGATCGCGGTTATTCTGTTGCCAGCGTGGCAACACGTCTCGATATCACCACCCACAGCCTTTACGCCTGGATAAAGAAGTACGGTCCGGATTCTTCCACTAATAAAGAACAGTCAGATGCTCAGGCCGAGATCCGTCGTCTCCAGAAAGAGCTGAAGCGGGTTACCGACGAACGGGACATATTAAAAAAAGCCGCGGCGTACTTCGCAAAGCTGTCCGACTGAGGTACGCCTTTATCCGTGACTACACCTGTTGCTGGCCTGTTCGCCTGCTCTGTCGGGTGCTGGATGTTCATCCCAGTGGTTTTTACGCCTGGCTTCAGCAGCCGCATTCTCAACGCCATCAGGCAGACCTGAAACTGACAGGACAGATTAAACAGTTCTGGCTGGAATCGGGATGCGTCTATGGTTATCGCAAAATCCATCTGGATCTGCGGGACAGCGGGCAACAGTGCGGAGTGAACAGAGTCTGGCGACTGATGAAACGTGTCGGGATAAAGGCTCAGGTCGGATACCGGAGCCCGCGGGCACGTAAAGGCGAGGCCAGTATCGTGTCGCCCAACAGGCTCCAGCGACAGTTCAATCCGGATGCTCCTGATGAGCGTTGGGTAACAGACATAACCTACATCAGGACCCACGAAGGCTGGCTGTATCTTGCTGTGGTTGTTGATCTGTTCTCACGCAAAATTATCGGCTGGTCCATGCAATCCCGGATGACAAAGGACATTGTCCTGAACGCACTGCTGATGGCTGTATGGCGGCGTAATCCCCAAAAACAGGTGCTGGTTCATTCGGATCAGGGCAGTCAGTACACAAGCCATGAGTGGCAGTCTTTCCTGAAATCACACGGCCTGGAGGGCAGCATGAGCCGTCGCGGTAACTGCCATGATAATGCGGTTGCAGAAAGCTTTTTCCAGTTGTTGAAACGCGAACGGATAAAGAAAAAGATCTACGGAACGCGGGAAGAAGCCCGCAGTGATATTTTTGATTACATCGAAATGTTTTATAACAGTAAGCGTCGGCATGGTTCTAGCGATCAGATGTCACCGACAGAATATGAAAACCAGTATTATCAACGGCTCGGAAGTGTCTAGATTATCTGTGGCGATTCAAAGGGATCACGGCAGATAACATCACTGTTACTAATTCTACATTAGGTGTAGCAAGTGCAGATTCATTAACTCTAGGTCAACCATTGAGTGTTGCTAATGGCGGTACTGGTGCTAAGACTCCAGCAGATGCACGTACAGCACTAGGTGTAAACGCCGCAGGTACATTTGATGTTGTTCCCGTACTGAATGGCGGTACAGGAGCTACTACAGCAATTCAAGCACGTATTAATTTAGGTATTGGTTCTACAGCAGGTTTTGAAGTTCTACCCGTTGCTAATGGCGGTACTGGTGCAGTAACCGCACTAGGTGCACGTACTAACTTAGATGTTTATTCAAAAGGTGAGGTTTATACTAAATCAGAAACTGATGGTAAGTATCTAGATAAATCAAAAAACTTGTCTGATATTATTAATATTGGTACTGCAAAAACTAATCTCCAAGTTGATAGACTCCAACAAATTAATAACTCAACATTACTAACATCCCAAGATACAAACCAACGGTTAATTCTACGTGATGATAAAGTATGGGGTTATTTCGATGCCACTGGTAATAGATGGAATGCACTGGGAGTTACACAGGGCGGTACAGGTGCAAGCACACCAGCCGACGCTAGAACTAATCTACAAATTGATAGATTTATTCAATACGATAATATAGCAACACATATATATGCAGACGCAGCCAAAACCCTAAGACTTACTATTGCATCTTTTAGTGATACTACCGGATCGTGGGGCGTGTATAACAATAAATCTGCTACTTGGATGCCATTGGGAATTGCACAGGGTGGTACTGGTGCAACCAGTGTTAACGGTGCAAGAATTAACCTACAATTAGATCGTTTAGCTCAAGCAAGCGATGCTACGTCTATCCGGTCGGCAGATCCTGCATTCTATTTCTATGTAAATGATACAAGGGAATGGGGAGCGTATGACAGTACAACACGTAGATTCGTTGCATTGCCTGTAAACCGTGGCGGTACTGGTGCACTAGATGCAGCAGGTGCAAGAACTAACCTACAGATTGATCGTATTCGCCAAGACCCAACACTAACCCACGTATTCACCCAAAACGGACGTTATTCTATGGCGGTGGATAATAACGGTAGATGGGGCGGCTATGATTTACAAGATGGTATATATGTACCATTGCGTATTACCGATGGTGGTACAGGTGCAACTACAGCAGCAGGTGCACGTGCTAATTTAGGTTTAGATACTTATTCGTCTGGTGGTTCACAAACTATTATTCAATCACCAAATAAAGAACACTACCTATATGTCAATGATTCCGGTGGATGGGGTGCATATTCAAACCGTTCTGGGGTAGGTGCAGTAGCACTTGGTGTAGGTAATGGCGGTACTGGCGGTAAAAATCCAGCAGACGCAGCAAAAAACCTTAATACGCTATATATGGGGACAGAAGTCGGTGGTAGTGGTTTTAACTATAACGATTTAAATGGTAATGCAGGTGCAGCGGGTGTTATACGTGCCGTTAACAACGCGGGATTAGCAACGAACGCCCCTACAAGCTACCGCCGAAACGCACAGCTTTATGGCTATGGTGGTTTAACAACTACATCATATAATGCAATCGATGGTATTACATCACAAATGTATATTTCACACCGTGGTCAACTTGCCTATCGTATGAAATGGGGTGGTGGATACGTGGATTCGTGGAGTACATCACTAGATAACTCTAACACTACAATTGATGCTAATGGATTTATTAAAGCAGCAAGCCCAATTGTAAAAGTATTTGCAGATGGTACAAGTGAATTAAATAGTGAATCCGAAGGTGTAGTAACTAAGCGTGTTGAAATGGGTGTATATGAAGTATTCGGTACTAAAGGATTAAATCAGGATGGGTGGACTATTGAGATCCCACAGGATGTTAACGGTAATCGCCTATGTTTTGTTGAAACATCATATGATGAAGAAAACGAAGTATTAACCCTAAAAACCTTTACCCGTAAATTCGATATTAACACGGCAATGGTAATTGCAGGTGAACCGATGGAAATCCCATCCGGCAGGTGGATTGATCTACGCGTAGAGATGCCAGAAGATTCAATCTATAATCTTCGCTTCCCAGAACCACAAGACGAACAAAATAAATAAATACAACGTGGGTAGAAGGAACTACCCACAAACTAACTTATATAAGGATATAAAATAATGGCTATGGATATTTTCAGCGGAAGTAATTTACGCGTTTCAGTAGGTTCTAGTGCAGGTAGTACAATCGCTACCGATTTCGTAGAAGTCCCAGAAGTGGCTAGCTTCACTACTTCCGGTTTTGAGTCAGTAGTAATTGACGTTGTAACTTTTAACAGTGCATACAACCGTAAGTTACTAGGTACTAAATCAATTCCAGATATTGAACTAATGGTTAACTATCTACCAGATTCAGCAGTACACCAGAAATTGGAACAACTAGCAGACGAACAAAAACGCTGCCAGATTAAACTAGAATACTTTACTGATGCTTCGATGAAAGAAGGCTTTTTTGTAATTTATACTTGTTTCGTTGCCAGCACTACTATTGATGGGGACAAGGACGCCGTACTAACGAAAGCATTCACCCTTGCCGTGGATGGTGCAGCAATTGATTCAGGTCTAGTAGAACTACCTCTACCATAATAAATAAAGGTGATGGCAAAATGTCGTCACTTTTTTTATTGGAGAAACACATGAATATTGAAAACCTAAAGAACAAATTAAAACCAAAACTAGTACCATTCGAGATTGAAGGGGAAACCGTATATATTCACCGTCCTACCGCACGTGACATTGCAAAGTGTGACACAGTAGAACGTACTATTATGTACTGTACTAAAGATGAAAATGGTGATCCTATCTTTGCCGATAGTGATATTGATGGACGTATTAACGTTACCGCTATTGACTTCATTTATCAAAAACAACTTTATGATGCGATCCTAGCTATGACTATGGAAGCAGATAAAGTAGACGAAATGGAAAAAAAGTAATTGAGTCACCAGAACTACGCTACTACCTAAAAATGATCAACAAACGGGGGTTAAGCCCCCAAGAATTTGAAGATTTAGATCCTGATTTATTTGAAGCATTACTAATTTATGATCAATTCATTGAACCATCAGGGGCTAAAATGGATATGTTATTTTATACACATCTTTGCCATACCATGACAATTAATACACCAGGAATGACTAAAGAGATCGCAAGGAAAATCAAATCAAAAGATTTCGACTTTTTAGGGATACTGGATGACCGAGAAACAAGAAAAGAGCGTATAGAACGCATTACTAAAGACCGTCAAACAGCGGAGTTAAATAAAATTGGTGATGCTATAAAGGCACAAGTTGCCCAAATGAAAGGAAAAGGAAATGGCAAAAAATGAAAAAATAAAAGTAGAGATAGTTGGTGATAGTACAGGACTAGAAAAGAGTTTAAATTCCGCAGAAAAGAAACTAACTACATTCGGTAAAAATGTGGGCGGTGGTTTAGGTGGAATGTCTCAAAACTTGGGCGGTGCTTTCGGTACTATCTCTACTGGTCTTACTGGTCTTACTGGTCTTACTGGTATTGCAACTGGTGCAGGTATTGCAGTTAGTGCTATTGGTGGACTCGCATTAAAGACTAATGCACTAGTAAAAGAACTAAATCAGTTGTCCTCCCAATCAGGTTTATCAGTTTCGTACCTACAAAAACTAGATAAAACTTTCCGCGACACAGGTCTAGGAATGGAAAAACTAGTAGATATCAATACTGATGTAATGGATAAAATGGGCGATGCGGTAGTATCCGGTGGTGGTGAATTCGCCAGTGTAATCAAAGATATGGGCTTTAATATTCAGGAGTATTCACAATTCCTTAATCAACCTGATGGGGGTATTAAAGCTACACTACATCTAATGGACGCTATGAAACGTGCGGGTGTATCGGCAGCAGAGCAGAAATTCGCACTAGAGGCTATTGCTAGTGACGCATCACGCTTAGGATCTGTATATAACGATCTAGGAAGTAAACAGGAAGTATTGAATGCAATCTCTAATCAGTCAGTAGCAGTTACTGATGAACTAGCTAGAGAATATAAAAAGTTTGATAAGAACCTAGCCGACCTAAACAATACAGGACAGGAATTTTTATATGAATTCATGCACCCCGTAATTCGAGAATTTAATGATCTATGGGATTGGTTTAATAAAGGATGGGGTGATAGTGATTTTATGAAGGCAGTTGAAGAACTGAATTCTAAAGGTGTATCCCCCTCCGGTATGAGTACAGGCCAGTTAAATTCACTAGGTAAAAATAGTAATGTATCGGCAGCAGCTAAAGCTAATGATCAATCGGTAATTGATGAAACTACCAAACGTTTTTTAGAATCAAATAAAGAACAGGGCGATGCCGCATTTAAACGTATGACCGATCAAATGCAAAAATTCGAAAAGGTAGAAAAGGATTCACGCGATAAACTACAGAAGGAACGGGACGCAGCAGCAGCACGTCAGCGTATAGCAGATAAGAAAGCAGCACAGGAACGTATTAACGCACAGAAAACTTTAGATGCAGCCATTACAGAAATGGTAGTCGGTACTAATGAACGTCAATTAGCAATCTTTGACCGTCAACAAAAAGAATTAGTACAGAAGATTAAAGACAGTGCAAAAACTCTAGGATTATCTCAAGGTGATCTAAACAGTTTACTACTACAGCAACAATTATCCTCAGCAGCTACCCGTACTGAAATGATTAATCAAATGATTGGTTATCAAGATCCCAACCAACAGATGAAAAATAATATCGGACTTCTACAGTCTGGTGCTTTGAATCAAGAGCAACAGGGATACTTAGCAGATCAACAGGCTAGTAGTATCGGTAGTGTCCCAAATACTGATAGGGCATTAGCCCGCAATGACGAAGAACTAAATCTAGCACTACAGCAGAATGATCTACTACTCAAAGGGCATGAAGAATACGAGAAACGTAAAAGTGAAATTACGGCGTACTATGCAGAACGTGCCGTACAGATCCAGAATCAAGAATCTATGCAGCTATTACAGGGCATGGAAAATTCATTCGGTCAAATAGGTCAAGGTATGGCGGCGGCATTCGGTGAATCATCCGGGGCGGCAGAAGCAGCATTTGCTATTCAGAAAGGTCTAAGTATTTCTATGACTATTATGAAAATACAGGAAGCATTAGCAGGTGCACTTGCTACACCGTGGCCTATGAACATAGCAAACTATGCACAGATTGCAGCTATGGGTATGAGTATTATCGGTACTGCTAGGGGGGCTTCATCTGGTCAATTCCACGGTGGTGTAGATGAATTACCATCTGCCTATGATAATAAATCATTCCTACTAAAAGCGGGTGAACGTGTAGTACAACCAGAAGCTAATAAACAGTTAACTGCATTCTTGGAAGAACAAAAGAATTCATCTGGTAATTATTCCGGTACTGGTGAAGGGATTACAATCTATTCCCCACTAATCGTTAAAGGTAACGTAGACGATCCAGAAACATGGAATAAGATGTTGCAGAAAAACCAGAATAACGTAGCTCAGGCAGTACGAAGCAGCCAGAAACGTAATACATAAGAAGGGGGCTTAATGCCCCTTTCTTTATAAATACAGGAGAATTATTAGAAGGAATCTAAAATGAATTTTTCAAAAAATATTAAAGTGAATGGTGTAGCACTATCAAGTACAGTACCGCAATACTCACAAAGATCATGGACGGGTGAAGAACTACGCCGTAGTGTCGGCATTCAATACTACACAATGAAATTTACACTAACCTTTGAAATGAAGGATCGCCACGAAGTGCAATCCTTTATTGCACAATATCAACAGGGTAAAGCATTTACCTTTTCACTAGGTAGATTAGGTGAATATCAGGGAACAGAGCAGGGGGCTATTACAGTACGTGCAAAGGCATCAAAAGGTTCAATGCTTGTAACGGCATCCACTAATGCACTACGTGTAGGTGATATGATTCAATTTACCAACCATAAAAAGCTATATCAAATCGTAGAAAAGAATGGCAATACTCTTACTATCTTCCCACAACTACGTGCAGACGTTAACGTAGACGAACCATTAAAATATAACAATCTAGAAATTGAACTATCACTAGATGTAGATCAATCATTTGATATGCCTATTCAGAGTGTCAGTACAGTACAGTTCAACGCAACGGAGGTATTACGTAATGGATGATTCTATTCTAACTAATCCCCAACTTATTAAGTATTGGGAACTACTACGCGGTGAGAAGGTTACACGCCTTTCTGTAGCCGATGTAATGTCTATGGGCGTACATGTAACTATCTTCGAAGTGTACCCACGTAAAAGTGATGCCATATACTGGAATGATGGATTCACCCAATTAGAATTAAATGGTGTTGTATACCAATCATTTCCCGATCTAGTACAGGACTCTTTACCTTCATTTAGTGAAGAAAAGGGTATTAGTAATGATTCAATTGATTTTACTATTTCCAACGTAGATAACGCCACACGTATCATGGCAATGTCCGGGCAATTGGATAAAGCACAATTGAATATTGGATTAATTATTTTAAACCCATATGACAGTACACCAATCTATCAACAAAGAATGTTTACCGGATTTATCGAAAACTTTCAATGTACTGTAAACCCCTTTAGTGAGATTAACGAAATGAAAGTAACAGTAAACTCAGTATATAAGCGTTTAGACCTAAGCCCGAAAACTCTAGCAGCTAATTCAGTATATCAAAGTTATTACCCCAATGACGCTATTATGTCTCTATTGGGACAGGTGAACAAGGAAGATCAAGTATGGCGTTACAAATAAATGAAATAGTACAGATATGCCAAGACGCACTATATACACCCTACGTTTACGGTACTAATGATTGTAACATTGTAGCAATTCGCATACTTGATAGTATTGCGGGTACAGATTGGGAATCTAAAGCCGATTATAACAGTCTACGTAGTGGTATTAAGAACCTAAATGATCTAGGTTTTGAGAGTACAGCAGATATTATCAAACAACATGCCGATGAAGTGAAATATACAATCGATGGTGATATTTGGTTAGATCCAACTAATCCCCATACCGTAGCTATTGTCATTTCTGGACGTTTATTAGGGGTAAATACAGAACATACAGAATTTAAATTAGTTCCAAAAAGAAAGGATGGAACTTATTACAGAATAAGGAATAATTAATTATGGGCGGCGGTGGCGGCATTGGTAAGTTTTTTGGGGCAATTTTAACAGCCGTTGTAGTTGCAGCGGCAGTATATTTTTCCGGTGGTACGGCATTGGCCGCTATTGGATGGGGTGCGGCAGCGGGTGCAGTGTCACTAGTAGCGACTAGTATGCTTTCACAGATTGGTGCACAGGGCTATGGGGATGTAACGGAAACATTGAACCGTTCTACATCCCCTGCTACTGGTCTACCTGTAATCTATGGTGGACAATACCCCCATAAAGACGACGCAAAACTAAACGGATCTTTCGTATTAACGGGTACTATTAATAACTGGTACGGTGTTAAAGATAACGATTCACAATATTTCTTTTCATCCCAAGTTGTAGCAATGGCGGGTGTACAGAAGAATATTGAACAAATATTTTTTGATAACGTGCCTGTACTGGCAGGACCGATCACTACTGATGGTATAGTAGCTAATGGTTTAATTGATGAAAGATTCAGACCTTACCTACAATTAGAAGTTAGATTTGGTGGAGACTATACAACCACTTCTACACTTGCTAAATCATATGCGGGTGATAAGTGGAAAGATAACTTTTACGGTAAAGGTGTAGTATCCATTTATGCAGTAATTAAAAAGACACAAACCAGTTTAGAAGAAAACATTTTAACTAATGACAACTTTACAATGAATGTGGAAATGAAAGGCCAGGAAATCTATGATTTTACATCTGGTACTACATTCGCTACTTCATGCCCCGTAAGCCAGATTTATGACTATATGACCAATACCATTTACGGTATGGGGTTAGAACCTGCATTGTTTAATCTTGAATCATTCCATGAAGTAGCGGCATATACTCAAAGTGTTGGGTACTATTCAAATGGTGCAATTTCATATCAAGATACTTTTAAAAAGAATATTGAAAACATTCTACAAACATTCGGCGGGATTACTTATGTACATGGTGGGCAGATCTGCCTAACGGTAGATAGAAAAACTCTATCAGTACAATCATTCGATGAAAGTAATATGGTCGGTGATTTGAAGGTAATCACTTCCGGTAATCAGGACTACTATAACGTCCTAGATTGTCAGTTTACTAGTGTTAAGAACCAGTACAGTACAGATATCATCCGTATACCAAGTGATATTTCCACTGATGAAGTAATTCGGGGTGATGGTCAGGTAATCCCACTAAGCAGGGATTTTTCATGGATCTACTCAGAAAAGACAGTAACTACACTTGCAAACAGTGAACTACGCAAGGCACGTTTTGCACTTAAAACGGTACAATTCGCTACATCCGAAGCGTGGGATCTTAAAGTATGGGATTCAATTACAATCAAAAATACCGAATTAGGTATTAATGGTAAGTTTAAGGTATTAACTAAATCAATCGCAACGGATCAGGAAAATGTAGGTTATTGTCAAGTATCGGCAATTGAATACCCAGATGCAATATTCGATGGTGATGATTCAATGGTATTCCCTCCGGCGGGATCGATTAGTGGCGGTACTGGTAATATAACTACCGTAATTCCCCCATCTAACCTAGAGGTCACTAGAAAGGGTACAGTAACTACTGGTAACGTTGTTAACGTGTCATGGACAGAATCACCAGATCCTAACCTACGGGGCTACTACGTGTACTACAAGCTCACTACGGCTACACAGTGGACGTATGCGGGATCAGTATCACCCCTTGCTACCGATTTTGATATCTATAGCCTAAGTGAAGATACAGAATTTGATTTTTCGGTAGAGGCATATAACATCATAAACCGTCGCAGTACTAAACTAACCCTAACAGGTATTAAGCCAGCATATAACTTTACTCTACCATCCGTAACTGGTGTTATTCTTTCAAACAGTACAGAATCAACATTCGTCACAGATTCGGGTGATTTTAATATTCGATGGGATAACCAAAAGAACCTACCCGTAAATGGTGGTGCATTTATTGACTATTTCCGGTACTACGTAATTAACGTATATAATGGTAATTCACTAGTGAAAACCTTCTATACACAAGATAACTTCTTTAATTATACTCTAGCACTCAATGAAGCAAAGGTACGTAAACCTACCATTGGGATCATTGCACAGGGTTACAGTACGGGAACCTATTCACAGGAAGTGAAGATCACTGTAGAGAACAAACAGGCCAAACTAGCGACAGGTTTAACTATTGGTGGTGGATTCGGTAATCTATTTTGCTCATGGACTCCATCAACAGAACGGGATTATGCAGGATGTATCATTTCATTAACGTCAGCACTAACTACGCGTATATTCGTAAGTAACAAGCCAGAATTTGATAGCGTACCAAACATCACAGATGGTGATTATAAGGTTAAGATTGGATTCTTTGATATTTTCGGACAGGACAACGTACAGTACACCGCAGAGCAATCTATAAGTATTAACTCTAGATATCAATTCACAGAGCAGGACGCTGGCGAAATAAACAGTATTCTAGATTTGAATAATCGACTAGATGAAACACTAAAGAATGCAGTTAATGAAAGTAACGCATATACCAATACACAGGTTACAGTAATTCAGAATACTATTGATAATGAAATCAATGCTGCCATTACTGAAATGAATCAAACTATCGTAGATAACAATACGGCAACTACACAGCAAATTACACAATTGAAAAGTGAAGTTGATGGTAATATAGCCAGTGTTAACCAACAGATGGTGACTAAGGCCGATAAATCTACAGTAGATGCACAATATACACTTTCAGTTAATGCAGGTGGTACAGTAGCTGGCATGCGTTTAGTTGCCAGTGAAGGTACAAGTAATAACTCAGCAATTTACTTTGCAGCAGATAAATTCGTAATTTCCGGTTCTACAGTAGCAACGGTAGGAGGTACAGCCCCGTTCTCTATTGTTAATGGACGTACATATATAAAGACGGCATTAATCCAGGAAGGCTCTATAGGTTCAGCCCTAATTGGCGATGCAGCAATCACCAATGCCAAAATAGCAAACCTTTCAGTTAATACAGCTAAAATTGTAGATGGAAGTATTACTACTGCTAAAATTGGTAATGCTCAAATTGGTTCAGCACAGATTGCAAATACTATTCAATCTACTAACTACGTAGCTAATAGCACAGGCTGGCAAATTAACAAAAGCGGTACTATATATATTAACGGAAATACAGCGGGTCAAGGGCGTATGTCTATCGAACCAGATAGAATATCAGTATTTGACGCAAACGGCGTATTACGTGTACGTATGGGACGTTTATAATAATAAAGGGGGCTTAATGCCCCCTTTTTATTTGTGTTCTAAATTCTTTACCATATCATTCAAACGGTTAGGTGTTTGCCTATACCATAGTGAATCTTTGGCCTGATTAATTGCTTCCTTCCAATCTTGTTTTTGTAGTGCTGCAATCATCTTTTTGAATTTCTTAGTACCGGATAATCCCAACTGAAAAACCATAATGATCATAAAATCTTCCCAATCTTTAGGAAGGGTAAGACCTAGTGTCTGTACATCTTTTTTGGTTCGGTCAATGTCCCATGCCAATAGTAAATCGGCATCAATTGGGGTAATACCATCTTTGAACTTTTCACGCTCAGAATTGAGCACTAAATGACCGTATCCAATAGTGTCGTATCCTTCACTATCTTTATACATCCAAAACTTGCCTTGTTTATAGTATCCGCGTGTTTGCTGATATTCTTTAGTACCTTCATAATTAATTAAACGTTGTTTTAAATCCATCGGTAAATACTCCTATATAATAATAATTAATAAGGGTATTTATGGAAGAATGGCAGTATTCACCAGATTGGACTGAAAACGATTTATTAGATGGTAGTAGTGTTGGATTTGTATATGTATTTTACTTTCCAGAGACAGAACAAAAATACATCGGTGTAAAACAGATATGGAAAGGGGTGAAGGATTCAACAAAACTAACGGGAATTGAAAAAGAGAATGGCTGGAGATCTTACAAGACTAGCTCTAAGAAAGTACAAAAGATGATCGATTCAGGAATGCAATATACCCGTACTATTCTATGGGGATTTGAAACTATGACCGAAGCCAACTATGCAGAATCAATGCTAATAATGTTGCATTCACTGGATGATAACATTCTAAATATGGCAATGATGACTAAATGTAGAATTCCAACGGGTGATAGGAAAAGAAAAATGAAAGGGATCATACAAACTATAGAGGAATGGTTATGAAATTAAAAGTAAAGGGGTTATCAAGTGCTAAGGGTTATCTCAATAAAGAGGGTAAACGATTCGGTACTGAATTTCAGAATGAAGTAATTAGACGTTCTAGAGAATTATCACGTAAGATTCAAATGGATATGTCAGCGGCAATTGATAAAGGTCCAGTACCTTTTACCAATAATGCAATCTTATTCTTCTATAAGAAAAATACTACTAGTGTTACCTGTACTATTATGGTTAAGGACGTACAGGCAGAATACCTATATGATATTATTGTTAAGCCAACTTTCATTAAGAAATTCATCCCCACTAGCCAAGCCCGTTTAACCAAACAGGGTAACATATCCCAATTAAAAAGCGGTTTAGCAAAAGGTAAATATAATACGGTAGTACAAAACGGTAAGAAATATCTCATAGATACTACTAAACGAGATACAAAAGAAAAGACAAAGAGAATAATCGGTGTACGCGAGAATAAGCGGCGTAAGTTAGTATACGACTTCTACAATGAAGCCGAAAAAGGAACTATTGCAATTATAAGCGGCATCAGAGGACACTTTAAAATTAAAAAAGGATGAGTAATGGACTTTGAAGATCATTTCAACACTGATACACCGTACATCACATTGGATGGACTTACACCAATGGCAAATAGTAAACCGATCCCCAATTATTTTGTTAATAAGAAAATAAGTAAGGTACTGAAAAAGAGCAACTACGATACATCACAGCATATGAATGTAATCTATGAACGTAAACAGCCAATTAAAACGGGTACTGTACTACGTTGGGAACTACACGGCGTAGGCTTTGATGTATACGTAGCTGGCTATAGTGAACTATTTGTTAAGGGTATGAGAGTACATGCTTACTGCGTAGGAATTATAGAATGATTACGGTAATTGTAGAACTAATCAAATCTGGATTATCTTTTTTCCAGAATAAAAATGAAAAAGAAAAAACTAAAGAGACACTACAGATTGAAGAAACCAACGAAACCAACCGCGAAGAAATCAAGAAAGGTTTTAATGGTCGTAACTTTATGTTTTATGTGTTGGGATCAATCATCGCATGGAACTACATTCTAGTACCTCTATTAGATGCCTTTGGTATTGTGCTTTTTTCCCTCCCATTGGGTGAGATCTTTGCACTACTACAGCTAATGTTAGGGGGGATGTAATGGCATACGGTTTTCAAGTACAACGTAATGGTATTATGATGAATGCCGTTACCAACCCAACTAACGTACTAGCAGTTATTACCAATGGTAGCGGTACAGTGTCATATCCGGCGATGGCTGGATGGGTCTTAGAAGCATGGCCTACGGAGATCCTAATCAATGGTGATCGTGGACTCAGTACAGCAACAGTAAACGGATGGACGGTTACATACTCTAATGTGTCAGACCTACGCCCACTAATAATTACAATCAGGGGTGTATAATGGCATATGGTGGACTGATATCAGATAGTAATGGTAGGAACTGGATAACACCAGAAGCGGCCCCATTAAACCTAGTAAATCGTTTTCAATGGACGTTACCCGCATCAGGACAATTAAACGCTTTTATTAATACTGGTATTAGCCAGAATCAAACGTGTGTAATTTTCACAAAACAGATCAATGGTAATCAAACGTTCAACGGTAGAATGATTAAACAGGGTGGTACATGGCAGTATGATGTACTAAGTGCGGGAACGGGTGGATATGCCAACCCTACCGCATCAACTTTCATGGTATATGTATTCGCTAACATTGTACCAACTCCCGAATATTGGGGAATGGCAGTATACAATGCACAGGGTCAATTAACATGGAACGGTACAATGATACCGCTAGAAATGAAACGCTATAATATCCCCTTAACAGAACGCCCAATAACTATTTCACATGGATGTGCTGTAATGCCTGGTGCTAGCCAGTGGGCATTAATTTTAGAGGAAGAAGGTAGCTATTACTACTCAAGTAGTTTTAATGCACGTGGTAATTTAATCGAACGTGCATCAACCCAAGTTGAAGATGGCGTATATGGAAACGAGAATGAAGGGGTTATAAACCGTACATGTTATTACATAAACACAGACGTGTACGATACATTTTAATATAAGGATAAAAATAATGGACTATATAGCGATAGGGGGGCTAATTATTGCTGGCCTTACAATAGTGATTCGATTATTCACTTCTCATCGAAAAGGAATTGTAGATGCAGAACGTAGAATAGGAGAAATTGAAAGTAAACTTGCGGTATTAGAAACACGTACTACAAATACCGAACGGGACGTAGACGATCTATATGAAGTTGTAAGGGAACTTTCAGAAATAAAAAGTGATATTTCCGAAATCAAAGGAATGTTAAAATCTAAATGAAGCCCCTTATGGGGCTTTATCTATTCTTGTGGTTATGACTATTTGGCTATTTGTCTCTCTAAATGTAGAGGTGCTTTTTATATTTGGCAAGTGCCGTGTTGTTTTGTTTTTAAATTTTTTATAATCCCAAATGATGAATGCTATTCCTAAAATAATAACTAAGGAATATATTAATGTATCGGGAAATTTAAACTTATCATTTACATAAAATGATGTTATGGATGCACTAATAGCTACAGCCACACTAAACACACCAATAAGATCAATTTCCCTTTCTAGGAACTGGTTTATCTTAGTTTTTACGCAATAAGTAGCCGCAATGAATGTCAAGATCAAAGATTGTGCACTAACCCAAAGTGAATAATCAGTATCTGGGCATAGATAAATCAACGCAATATTAGCGGCTATAGATAATAATGTAATGACTATAACTACTGCTAATAGTTTAAAGGTTTTCATTAATAATTCCCTAACTACCTGTGCATAAATTTTATAAGGGTATTCTATGGCAAAAGTAGCTAAAAAGAAATCTACTAATCATAATAGGGTTTTGCTGAATTATTGTACCAGTACTTGATGCTTCCTATATTGTAGTGATACCTAGTACTGCTAGGTCTGTGACAACAGATCTTATCAATTATGGTCGGTGGTAGTTAAAAGTAGCCTTGCTAATAAGGCTACCTTTTTGATGGATTAATCAATAGCTAGGATGAACTTTAAAGGCATTAAACAGTTCGTCTCTAATGCTTGCAGGTAATACGAAGTTTATTCCCAAAGGGCTTGCGTGCGGTAGTCGATTGCATATCAATAGCATGTTAAATATATCATGGTAAATTGGATCTATTTCTAATCTTTTGTACATTAGCCCGTTGATGTAGCGATTTAGGAACCCTGCAACAATATCTGCTATTTGTATTGCCGCACTGTCTTTCGAGTCGGTGAACTCAAGTCTAATTTTATCTCTAATGAGGAAGTCTGCATTAGGTATAGGAGGGATATTTGTAGGATCTATAGTTTTAATGTTTTCAATGCAAAATTTCAACGTTGAAGAGAACTCATTTTGCGTGTCATGAAAAAGAATAACATCTTCCCAATCACGGCAATGGTATTTATTTAATCGAGCAAGTAAGTTATAGAAGCAATGGACATGGGCCAGTAAAGCCATTGTGTTATTATTTGAATCAAAATCAGGGATTGGTATAAAATTTTTAAGAGCTTCTTGCTCTCCTATCTTTTCTTTTGCTATTCGATAATCATCAATTGTTTCATCAATCATGAGTATAGTAAAATTGTCATCCTGTAGTTCTTCATGAGGCTCGCTGAAAAAAACTCTGAGACTATTCATTGTAGCTAACAGGTTGTCTTCAGTTGGAGTCATACATGTTTTAAAAAATAGTTTAAAACATTCTTCAGGTGCATTTAAAGAAATGAAGTCAGCAAGTATGTTTCTAATGTATTGATTTTGTCCATCAGTTTCATCTTGCATTGGAGGTACTATAAGATGTGTTACCATTGACGTAGCAATTGTATATTTCTTATCTACTACCTCACAGAGAAAAGGTAATCTTTCATCTACAATAATTTTCACTAAATCAAGCATAACCTCAGGTTTTTTAAAATACACATCCTGAGATTTCAATTCCACACCTGAAATATCATGTTTTTGTTTTAGTTCATCTAATATGTGCTCGATATTAATATCTTCATCTATACCAATGCCAACGTGAGCAAAAATTGGTTGAGTGAAAAAACCTAGATCAAACTTTTCATTAATTAGATCGCCAGTGTTACCACTTTCATCAAAAAAATAATTCATTATTAATTTCCCTTAAATACCAGTACAACAACTGTGCAAGGGTATTTTATGGCAAGAGTAACTAAAAAGGAATCACAACTACATTTAAAAGTAATGGAGTTAGCACATTCAGATAGAGCACTAACAGAAGATGATAAAGAGTTTATCTACAATAACTACAAAGGTGATGGTATCGGTGTAACAGGTAGTTTTTTTTACACCTGAATTCCTTGCATGGGACTTCCTACTAGATGCTGGCTGTAGTGATGACTGTATAGAATTATGTGCGGGTATCGGGCGACTTAGCTACTACCAATTTATACGTAATAAACCATCGCACATAACATGTGTAGAACTGAATCCAGAGTACGTAATGATTGGAAAGCGGGTATTGCCACAAGCCGAATGGGTCACAGGTGACGCACTCCAATACACACCAGAACGTTTCTACCGTGTAGCCTATGGCAATCCCCCATTTGGGAAGATCAAAACGTCAGGGACGTATACAGGCCGTTATAGGGGTAGTGAATTCGAGTACAAGATAATTGATAGGGCAAGGGAGTATTCCAGTTATGGGGCATGGATTGTTCCACAGGGTAGTGCGGGATTTAAGTATTCAGGCCACACGTACTATGACCGTTCAGTACAGACAACCAAGTACCTGAAATTTGAAATGGATACGGGGCTAATCTTACATCCTGGTGTGGGCATCGATACATCAATTTACCGTGACCAATGGAACGGTACGAAGGTAACGTGTGAATCGGTGTTAGTGGACTATGACGGTACTAATCTTTAGTTAACTGTGAATCCAATGTTAGTTCTCTTTTGGGCTGAGGGAGGGATCGCCCCGGCGTCTGCTAGATGATGATAGAAGCAGTTTTGAGCGTAGGGATCAAAAAATTTTATGATGATAAAACAATAATATAGAATTTTATTTTGATTTTTTTGAGTGTTCCCATTGATGATTTTATGCGTCCTTTCGTTTTTTAGCACATGTTAAGAGCCGTTCATATGAATAGTAGAGGCCCCTGAAGAGGTAAACTGAACGACGTCGCTGCTGAAGAAATAAGCAACTCTCATGCCATTTTAGTGGTCAGGAGATCAACGTATTCGGTGATACACCTTCTAAAATTAAGCGTAGATGGCATTTGCAAAACTTGCCTGTGTGCGCAAATGAATTTCAATGGCATATCAATAACTCATCAGCAAAAAAAGCACATCTTATGTAAAGAATTGGAGCGGGATTCATGCGGTGTTCACCGTGCTGCAAGCAAAATGTCATCACTCGCTGAGAAATTAGGGGGTTACATTCTGGGGTGAATACGTAAAATAGTTGGGCTGAAGCGTATTGGCGGTTACACTTTGACCGCTACACATTTGAATAAGGAATTATGGATTGTGACCAAACTCAAACTTCTGGCACTTGGCGTCCTTGCCGCAACCGCAGTTAGCACCGCACAGGCGGAAAGTCAGTGGACTGTTGGCGCGGGTGTTGGTGTGATTAACAGCCCGTACAAACAGTATGACCGCGATGTTTACCCTGTTCCGGTTGTCACCTATGAAGGCGATAATGTGTGGTTCCGCGGCTTGGGTGGCGGTTACTATTTGTGGAATGATACGGCAGATAAGCTTTCCATCATGGCGTACTATGATCCGACGCATTTCAAGCCGGGTGATAGCGATAGCCATGCTTTACGCCAACTCGACAAGCGTAAAAGCAGCTTGATGGCTGGTCTATCATATGTACATAACACCCAGTATGGTTTCCTGCGTACCGCACTGGCGGGTGATACCCTGGATAACAGCAACGGCTTTATCTGGGATCTGGCCTGGCTCTACCGTTACACCAATGGTGGTCTGACCCTGACGCCGGGTATCGGTGTGCAGTACAGCAGCGAAAACTACAACGACTACTATTATGGTGTGTCCAATCACGAGTCTCGCCGCAGTGGTCTGAATAGCTACAACGCTGACGATGGATGGGATCCGTACCTGGAGTTGACCGCGAGCTATAACTTCCTTGGCAACTGGAACGTGTACGGCACTGGCCGTTATGTGCGTTTGAGTGATGAAGTGAAAGACAGCCCGATGGTCGATAAGTCCTGGTCTGGCATCTTCTCGGTAGGTGTGACCTACAAGTTCTGATACTACTCGGTGTCAAACTCAAGCCCGCGCGATATGCGGGCTTTTTTACGTCATTAAAATTAAGACAACCCCCAGATCATGATGGTGCAATTTGTGCACCCTAACAGGACACATGCACGTTGTTTTGCTTTACTGTGGTGCATTAACACAGGAGGGGGCGATGACAGCGAAACAGGTGACGTTTACAGACCAGGTATCGCTTCCTGCTATTGGGCAGGGAACATGGTACATGGGCGAGGATCCAAGCCGACGCCGGGATGAAGTGTCTGCGCTGCAGGCCGGACTGGATCTCGGCCTGCGATTGATTGATACCGCAGAAATGTACGCTGATGGTGCAGCGGAAGAGGTGGTGGGGGAAGCATTAACGGGACGGCGTGATAGCGCTTTTTTAGTCTCGAAAGTTTACCCATGGAATGCCGGTGGACAGAAAACCATTGCCGCCTGCGAAGCCAGTCTGCGTCGACTGAAAACTGATTATCTGGATCTCTATTTGCTGCACTGGATGGGCGATTTTTCATTTACAGAGACCGTCGATGCCATGGAAACACTGATTGCGCAGGGGAAAATCCGCCGTTGGGGCGTCTCAAATCTCGATTATGATGATATGCAGGCGTTATGGCAGGTACCCGGTGGACGGGAGTGTGCAACTAACCAGGTGCTTTATCATTTAGCCTCGCGCGGTATTGAATATGATTTACTGCCGTGGTGCCAGCAGCAGCAGATGCCGGTCATGGCATACAGTCCGCTGGCCCAGGCGGGACGACTGCGTGGCGATTTGCTTTCTAATTCCGTGGTGAATGACATTGCGCGCGTGCACAATGTTAGTGCTGCACAGATTTTGCTGGCGTGGGTAATTCGTCAGTCGGGTGTAATAGCAATTCCGAAAGCCGCAAGCGTAGCGCATGTCGAACAAAATGCCGCCGCGCTGGAGATAACGCTCTCTGTGGATGAGCTGAAGCAGTTAGATAAGGCATATCCGGCGCCAAAAGGTAAAACAGCGCTGGATATGGCCTGATTTGCCAAATGACGCTGCTCACGCAGCTTATCAGGCCAACGGCTGTGTGTGGTTTGTAGGCCGGATAAGGCGTTAGCCGCATCCGGCATGATGCGCAGAGTTGTCTTAGCGTTTAGCAACACGAATAGTCTGCGCGAGGCGAGATGGTTTTTCTTCGGTGGTTTCCTGCGGAGCGGTCGCGTAAGCCGTTTCTACACAAACAAACGTTTTGTAGCCATCATCCGGCATGTCGCCCATACTGACGGACAGCGCCGGGCCAGGGTTCCAGCCCACGACATTCAGGTGGTGGTGGTGGACCACGTCGATATTGCGATTCAACGCATCATCATGAATCACGCTGCACGCTTCCGGATTCAGATAGACACGATCGGTGCGGTCCGGGAAGGTCTGGATACCATCAGCCAGCACATCTTCTTTAGCATCATTCACTTTATCGATCAGGCGATCGCCGAGACCACTAACTTTCACTGCCGCAATGTCACCAACGTTGAAATAGGTATGCAGTGCCGAGGTGGTTTCAAACTCACCGTGAGCTTCCAGCTCCATCTCACAGGTGGCTCCCACTTTGAAACGGGCCAGCAGGCAGAACTCGTGCGGCCAAAGCTGACGCGTTTCGGCATTGCTCTGCAGTTCAAACGTTAACACCACGCCATTGTCGTCTTCGTTGTGCGCTTTCAGCGTCCATGGCAGGTTACGGGCAAAACCATGCGAAGGCAGGCCCTGCTGAGCAGCCGGACCAAACCAAGGCCAGCAAATTGGTACTCCGCCACGAAGCGCTACGCCGGTTTTAAACGGGGTATTGTTGCTTAACCACAGGACTTCCTCTTCGCCGTTTGGTTTCCAGGAAAGAAGATGTGCGCCCTGTAGCGCGAAAGACGCTTTAACCTGGGGGTGATCGACAACAAGAACCTCAAGCTCATCAAGCTGACGGCGGGAGAGGACAGGGGTAAGCTGTTCAATGACCGGGAGAGCGAAAATTTTGTTAATCATGATGCAATCCTTGGTATGTGAATATTTTGGTCATAAAAAAAGGCGACCGAAGTCGCCTTTTTGGATCAGATACTCATCTCAACTTATTTGGAGATGTGAGCAATCAGGTCCAGAACTTTGTTGGAATAACCGGTTTCGTTGTCGTACCAGGATACCAGTTTCACGAAGTTGTCGTTCAGTGCGATACCAGCTTTAGCATCGAACACAGAAGTGCAAACTTCACCGTTGAAATCGGTAGATACTACGTCGTCTTCGGTGTAACCCAGAACGCCTTTCATCGGGCCTTCGGAAGCAGCTTTGATTGCTTTCTTAATTTCTTCGTAAGAAGC
The DNA here is from genome assembly GCF_009495675.1 of Citrobacter sp. S39. Taxonomy (NCBI): domain Bacteria; kingdom Pseudomonadati; phylum Pseudomonadota; class Gammaproteobacteria; order Enterobacterales; family Enterobacteriaceae; genus Citrobacter; species Citrobacter sp. S39. The sequence continues at coordinate 3,723,212 of NZ_CP045555.1, read as the reverse complement.
AGCTTTTTCCAGACGAACGGTCAGGTCAACAACGGATACGTTCGGGGTAGGAACGCGGAACGCCATACCAGTCAGTTTGCCGTTCAGTTCTGGCAGTACTTTACCTACAGCTTTAGCTGCACCGGTAGAGGACGGGATGATGTTCTGGGATGCGCCGCGGCCGCCGCGCCAGTCTTTGTGAGACGGGCCATCAACGGTTTTCTGAGTAGCGGTGGTTGCGTGAACAGTAGTCATCAGACCTTCGATGATGCCGAAGTTGTCGTTGATAACTTTAGCCAGCGGAGCCAGGCAGTTAGTGGTGCAGGAAGCGTTAGAAACGATGTCCTGACCTTCGTATTTGTCAAAGTTAGCGCCTTTAACAAACATCGGAGTGTTATCTTTGGACGGACCAGTCAGAACCACTTTTTTCGCGCCAGCAGTGATGTGCTTACGAGCGGTTTCATCTGTCAGGAACAGGCCAGTAGCTTCAGCTACTACGTCAACACCAACTTCGTCCCATTTCAGGTTAGCCGGATCACGTTCAGCGGTAACACGGATTTTTTTACCGTTTACGATCAGATGACCGTCTTTCACTTCAACGGTACCGTTGAAACGGCCGTGAGTGGAGTCATATTTCAGCATGTAAGCCATGTAGTCAGCGTCTAACAGGTCGTTGATTGCAACGATCTCGATGTCAGAGCGTTCTTGAGCAGCACGGAAAACAATGCGACCGATACGGCCAAAACCGTTGATACCTACTTTGATAGTCATATATTCCACCAGCTATTTGTTAGTGAATAAAAGGTTGCCTGTAAAATTACAAAAACCTTACGCAGCGTCAAGCGGAATCGTGTCAATCATTGCGACAAATCAATCTGCTGCCTAAGCTTTGCGCAACTGACTCGCCTCACTCTTCCTTTGGGCTTGAAACCACATGGGGTCGGCGGCCCGAATTTTAAAGGGCAATCAAGATAAAAACGTGATTCTGATCACGAATTGCAGGCTGCCATTTCGCAAGGATCAAGTTTAGAACAAAAGTTCGCACTCCGGTGTTAATGTTTTGTTAGAATCTGTCTCGCGATGTGAGTTTAGATAAAGCGAGATGTGAGCAAATGGCTAATCAACCTTCTCCAGAAGAACTGAAAAAAAATTTAACCGAAATGCAGTTCTACGTGACGCAGAATCACGGGACAGAACCGCCATTTACCGGGCGTTTGCTGCATAACAAGCGTGACGGCATCTACCACTGTCTGATCTGCGATAAACCGCTATTTCGTTCCGAGACAAAATATGACTCTGGCTGCGGCTGGCCCAGCTTTTACGAGCCTGTCAGCGATGAGGCTATCCATTACATAAAAGATACGTCACACGGCATGCAGCGCATAGAAATCCGCTGCGGAAACTGTGATGCGCACCTGGGACACGTCTTCCCGGATGGTCCGAAACCTACCGGTGAACGGTACTGCGTTAACTCAGCGTCTTTGAACTTCACCGATAGTGAAAACGGTGAGCAAACCAAGGGTTGAAGAAACGATTCAGCAAATTATTCTACGGAGAGTGGATTTAACATGAATCTTGATGAGATGATCAACAGTATGACGCCGGAAGTTTATCAGCGCTTATCGACTGCCGTTGAGCTCGGAAAATGGCCGGATGGCGTAGCGCTAACGGCAGAACAAAAAGAGAACAGCTTACAGCTGGTAATGTTATGGCAGGCGCGAAACAATATTGACGCGCAGCATATGACGATTGATACCAACGGTGAGATGGTGATGAAGAGCAAGCAGCAGTTGAAGGTTGAGTTTGGTATTACGCCCGAACCGATTGCGACGTTTAAATCCTGATTAACCTGGCCCGGCAAACACAAACATCGGTGTCGGGCCCGCAGTTGCTGTTATTTCTTGTTCATCATCGCCTTCAGGTCGGCAAACGGATTGTATTTCGCCTCGCCGACGTCTTTCTGCGCATCTTCCCCTGCCACTACGGTAGAACCATACTGATCCACCTCAGTGTATTTCGAATGCTCATGATCGTGACAGTACAGGCATAACATCTCCCAGTTGCTACCGTCTTCCGGGTTATTGGAGTGATCGTGATCGATGTGATGTACTGTCAGCTCGCGCAAATTTGAATACACGAACTCACGGGAACAGCGTCCACAGACCCACGGAAAGAGTTTAAGCGCCTTCTCCCGGTAACCGACTTCCAGACGGGCGTAATTTTTAGGGATAAAAGCCATAAAGCTCATGCCTCCAGTAGAAAATGAAGAGCTGCGCCAAAGGTTGACGCAGCAGAATGCGCTAATCATAACCTATTGTGTCAGGCGTTGGGATCAGTGTTTGATGCCTAATGAATCGGCTAACTGCTTCGCCAATTGATTATTGTCATCTGCGCCGTACTCCCAGAACATGGCGCCTCCCAACCCTTTGCTTTTGATGTAGTCGGCTTTTATCGCCACCGAACGCGGATTTTCATAGGAGAGGGCAAAAAGTGCTTTTCCATCTGCAGACTGCACCGACAGCCACGGCACTTTCGCTTCATCATCCCAATGTTGGCTAAAGCGTTTTTGCGGATCGTTGATCAACTTCGCCACGATATCGTTGTACTTCACGTAGGTATCTTTGCTCAGGTCGACGCCCAGTGATTTGAACAACTCAATTTGCGCAGGCTCGAAATAGGGCTGGGTAACAGGATTTTTCTGCGCGTCAGGTTTGCTCCAGTCAATGCCTGGTTCAACGGCGCGTTTTGGTACGCGTCCATAAAAGCCAATGCCCAGATTCATTTGGCTCGGTTTCAGACCGGCAGCAAGATAGTTACTGACCACAAAATCGGCGCTGTACTTATCCGCCGCGGCGACCGTCGGCCATTGCGTCGAATCATACAGGTTCGAGTTAAAATACTGGGTGCCGTAAGCCATGTCATAGGTCATCAGGTTGATGTAGTCGAGCGATGGTGCAATGGCTTTTACATCTACCCAGCTTTTCGGACTTTCTGCATTTGCGCCCACGGCGATGGTCAGCAGTTTTTTATGCCCCAATGCGGCCCGCAGTTCTGTTAGCAGCGCGGTAAAGTTAGCGCGGTCAGCCGGTTGGCTTTCGACCAGTCCCCAGGCGCCGTTAACCGGATATTCCCAGTCGAGATCGATGCCATCCAGACCATATTTCGCAATTATCTCTTGCGCAGACTGAATAAACACTGCGCGCGTATCCTTCGTTGCCGCCGCACCAGAGAATCCACGCGCTCCCCAGCCGCCGACGGAAAGTAACACTTTCAGGTTTGGATTTTGTTTACGCAGCTGTGGAATTTTCAACAAATCATCCTGCACTTTCTGTGAAAGCCAAATTTGATGCAGTTTGCTGGCGTCTTTTAAGGCGTCATTGGTCTCGTCTTTTTCGTTGTTGTAGACAAGGCCAAACGAATAGTTGAGATGGGTTATCTGGCGAACATCCAGTTTATTGATGTCGCCGCCAGGACCGGCAGTGACGTCGCCACCGCCATTAAAGTAGCCAACTGACATCAGTGTATTGGCGGAAACAACGCTGGCGCAGAGCAGGGGTAATGCTGCCAACAAAGGCAATAGTTTCATCGGTGTTCCTCTTTGACATTTAAACAAGTAAACACGCCACGGAAATGGCGTGGCGAAAAAAACAGCATCCGCAGGTTAACAGTTTCATAACAGGAAAAATGCGAAGGGGTTCACGCCATTTTAGCGAAGCGGCTGCCAGGTTCACTTGGTTTTCAATTCATCTTTGCATTTATTTGTGATCTTGGTTGTGAAATGCAGATAATAATCTGTGTTTTAAAGATTTGATGTTGACCTCAAAAATTATATGGATAAGTATGATTGTCACTGATGCAAAACTGAACACAAAGGAAAATTCAATGAAAGCACTGGCAAGATTTGGCAAGGCCTTTGGCGGCTATAAAATGATTGATGTACCGGAACCGGTTTGTGGCCCGGATGACATCGTGATTGAAATCAAAGCGGCGGCTATCTGCGGCGCGGACATGAAACACTACAATGTTGATAGCGGTTCTGATCAATTTAACTCCATCCGCGGCCATGAGTTCGCCGGTAAAATTGTCCGCGTTGGCGACAAAGTTAAGGACTGGAAAGTCGGTCAGCGGGTGGTTTCTGACAATAGTGGACATGTCTGCGGTGTTTGCCCGGCCTGCGAACAAGGCGATTTTCTGTGTTGTACAGAAAAAGTGAACTTAGGTCTCGACAATAACACATGGGGCGGAGGGTTCTCTAAATATTGCCTGGTGCCGGGGGAAATCCTCAAAATTCACCGCCATGCGCTGTGGGAAATCCCACAAGGCGTTGATTATGAAGAAGCGGCGGTGCTGGATCCTATCTGTAACGCCTACAAATCTATTGCTCAGCAATCCAAATTCCTTCCCGGCCAGGACGTCGTGGTTTTCGGCACCGGCCCATTAGGGCTCTTTTCCGTGCAAATGGCGCGCATCATGGGGGCCGTAAATATCGTAATGGTCGGGCTGGAAGAGGACGTTGCCGTACGCTTCCCGATCGCCAAAGAGCTGGGGGCGACAGCTGTCGTTAACGGTTCGACCGAAGATGTGGTTGCACGCTGCCAGGAAATCTGCGGTAAAGACAATCTGGGGCTAGTCATTGAATGCTCTGGTGCCAATATCGCTCTGAAACAATCGATCGAAATGCTGCGCCCGAATGGTGAAGTCGTTCGCGTCGGCATGGGCTTTAAACCTCTCGATTTCTCCATCAACGACATCACCGCGTGGAACAAAAGCATCATTGGTCATATGGCCTACGATTCTACATCCTGGCGCAACGCCATACGCCTGCTGGCCAGCGGAGCGATCAAGGTCAAACCGATGATCACTCACCGTATCGGCCTGTCGCAATGGCGCGAAGGATTTGACGCCATGGTCAATAAAACCGCGATTAAAGTCATCATGACTTACGACTTTGATGAATAACATGTTTATTAAAAGGACGTTATCGCATGGAACAAATAGCAAAACCGCACTGCGGCGCCAGACTGGACAGGCTACCTGACTGTCGCTGGCATACGTCAATGTTTGCGATGGTTGCCTTCGGATTACTGGTTTGCTGGAGTAATGCCGTCGGCGGATTAATTCTCGCGCAGTTAAAAGAACTTGGCTGGACTGATAATTCCACCACCGCCACGTTCTCTGCCATTACGACGGCTGGAATGTTTCTCGGCGCGCTCGGTGGGGGAATTATTGGCGATAAAATCGGGCGTAAAAACGCATTTATTCTATATGAAGCGATTCATATTATTTCTATGATCGTGGGTGCGTTTTCACCCAATATGACCTTTCTGATCGCCTGCCGTTTTGTAATGGGAGTTGGATTAGGCGCGCTGTTAGTGACCTTATTTGCCGGGTTTACCGAATATATGCCTGGCAGAAATCGTGGTACATGGTCGAGTCGGGTCTCGTTTATCGGCAACTGGTCTTATCCACTCTGTTCGCTGATTGCGATGGGGCTGACGCCAGTTATCAGCGCGGAATGGAACTGGCGCGTACAGTTGTTGATTCCTGCGGTGCTGTCGCTCATAGCAACGGTTATTGCCTGGCGCAGTTTCCCTGAGTCGCCTCGCTGGCTGGAGTCTCGCGGGCGCTACCAGGAAGCCGAAAAGGTGATGCGGGCAATTGAGGAAGGTGTCATTCGACAGACCGGTAGGCCGCTGCCCCCAGTCGTAATAGATGATGATGGCAAACAACCGTGTTCTGTTCCGTACTCCGCATTATTAACAGGGGTGTTACTGAAGCGGGTTATTTTGGGTTCCTTTGTTCTGATTGCCATGAACGTCGTCCAGTACACCTTAATTAATTGGCTACCGACAATATTTATGACGCAGGGCATTAATCTGAAAGACTCCATTGTCTTAAATACCATGAGTATGTTCGGCGCGCCGTTTGGGATTTTTATCGCCATGCTGGTAATGGATAAAATTCCGAGAAAGACCATGGGTGTAGGGTTATTAGTGTTAATTGCCGTGCTGGGATATATCTATTCACTGCAAACCAGCATGCTGCTGATTACGCTAATTGGTTTCTTCCTGATTACTTTTGTCTATATGTACGTTTGCTATGCCTCGGCAGTCTATGTTCCGGAAATATGGCCAACCGAAGCGAAACTCCGCGGTTCTGGTCTGGCGAATGCAGTAGGGCGTATCAGTGGTATCGCTGCGCCTTATGCGGTCGCGGTATTGCTTAACGGTTATGGAGTGACGGGTGTATTTGTACTGCTGGGGGCGGTCTCCATTATTGTCGCTGTCGCCATTGCTACCATCGGAATTGAAACCAAAGGCGTCTCTGTCGAAAGTCTCGGTATTGATGCAGTTACCAGCAAATAATATTGATGGGAAATAAAATGAAAAATTCAAAAGCGATATTAAAAACGCCGGGCACGATGAAAATTATTGCCGCCGATATCCCGGTGCCAAAAGAGCACGAAGTGCTGATTAAAGTGGAATACGTTGGAATTTGTGGGTCAGATGTTCATGGTTTTGAATCGGGTCCTTTTATTCCGCCGAAAGATCCCAATCAGGAAATTGGTCTGGGGCATGAATGCGCCGGTACGGTGGTGGCAGTAGGGAACCGTGTGACTAAATTTAAACCCGGCGACCGGGTGAATATCGAACCGGGCGTGCCGTGCGGTCACTGCCGCTACTGCCTGGAAGGGAAATACAACATCTGCCCTGATGTTGACTTTATGGCCACGCAGCCTAATTATCGCGGCGCGCTAACCCACTATCTGTGCCATCCGGAGAGCTTCACTTACAAGTTGCCCGATAATATGGACACCATGGAAGGCGCGCTGGTAGAGCCCGCGGCGGTAGGGATGCATGCCGCAATGCTGGCGGACGTTAAACCGGGCAAGAAAATCGTCATTCTGGGGGCGGGCTGTATTGGTTTAATGACCCTGCAAGCCTGTAAATGTTTGGGTGCTACCGACATTGCGGTGGTTGATGTCCTGGAAAAGCGTCTGACCATGGCCGAGCAACTTGGCGCGACGACCGTGATCAACGGGGCGAAAGAGGACACCGTTGTCCGCTGCCAGCAGTTCTCCGGAGATATGGGGGCCGATATTGTTTTTGAAACCGCAGGTTCAGCGATCACTGTTAAGCAGGCTCCATATCTGGTAATGCGCGGCGGGAAAATCATGATCGTGGGTACTGTACCTGGTGATTCAGCGATTAATTTCCTCAAAATTAACCGTGAAGTGTCTATTCAGACCGTTTTCCGTTATGCCAACCGCTACCCGGTCACGATTGAAGCCATCTCCTCAGGGCGTTTTGATGTGAAGTCGATGGTGACGCATATTTACGATTATGAAGATGTTCAGCGCGCGTTTGATGAATCCGTTAATAACAAATGTGAAATTATCAAAGGCGTTATTAAAGTAAATTATTAATCTATTGAAATGGGAGAAATAACCATGCTGGCAGATATTAAATATTGGGAAAATGATGCTCAAAATAAACATTATGCAATTGCCCACTTTAACGTGTGGAATGCGGAAATGTTAATGGGAGTGATTGATGCGGCGGAAGAATCTAAATCGCCGGTAATTATCTCCTTCGGTACCGGCTTTGTGGGTAATACCTCGTTTGAAGATTTTTCGCATATGATGGTTTCTATGGCGAAAAAAGCCTCGGTGCCGGTTATTACCCACTGGGATCACGGACGCAGCATGGAGATAATCCATAACGCATGGGCCCACGGCATGAATTCACTGATGCGTGATGCTTCCGCTTTTGATTTCGAGGAGAATATTCGCCTGACCAAAGAGGCGGTCGATTTCTTCCACCCGCTGGGTATTCCCATCGAAGCAGAGCTGGGCCATGTGGGTAATGAAACGGTCTACGAAGAGGCGCTGGCGGGTTATCACTACACTGACCCAAGCCAGGCGGCTGAGTTTGTCGAGCGTACCGGCTGTGACTCGCTGGCGGTAGCGATTGGTAACCAGCACGGCGTCTACACCTCCGAACCGAAACTGAACTTTGACGTGGTTAAACGAGTGCGTCAGGCGGTATCCGTTCCGCTGGTGCTGCACGGCGCGTCCGGCATTAGCGACGCGGATATCAAAAAAGCCATTTCATTAGGCATTTCGAAAATCAATATTCACACCGAACTGTGCCAGGCCGCAATGGTGGCGGTGCAGGAGAACCAGGACCAGCCGTTCCTGCACGTTGAACGTGAAGTACGTAAAGCCGTAAAAGCGCGCGCGCTGGAGAAAATCAAATTGTTTGGTTCAGACGGTAAAGCGGAATGACAATATGGATAATATCGAGGTTATTTGTATAGGGGCGGCAATTGTTGATATTCCCTTGCAACCAGTGAGTAAAAATATCTTTGATGTTGAATCTTATCCATTAGAACGAATAGCTATGACCACGGGAGGTGACGCTATTAATGAGGCGACGATTATTTCTCGCCTCGGCCATCGCACGGCGTTAATTGGCCGGGTAGGTGACGATGCTGCGGGGCATTTTATTGTCGACCACTGCCGTCAGGAGAATATTGATATTAAAAGCCTGAAGCAGGATGCTGATATTGATACTTCCATTAACGTGGGTTTAGTCACCGCTGATGGTGAACGCACCTTTGTGACTAACCGTAACGGCAGCTTATGGAAACTGAATATAAACGATGTTGATTTTGACCGTTTCTCTCAAGCAAAGCTGCTGTCGCTGGCGAGTATTTTTAATAGCCCGTTGTTGGATGGCGATGCACTGACGGCAATTTTCACGCAGGCGAAAGCGCATAAGCTCATTATCTGCGCGGATATGATTAAACCGCGACTGAATGAAACGCTGGACGATATCCGTGAAGCGCTGAGCTACGTGGATTATCTGTTTCCCAATTTTGAAGAGGCAAAACTGCTCACTGGGAAAGAGACGCTGGATGAGATTGCCGACAGTTTTCTGAACTGTGGCGTGAAAACCGTCGTGATTAAGACCGGCAAGAGAGGCTGTTTTATAAAGCGTGTTGACATGAAAATGGAGGTCCCGGCGGTGTCAGGAATTACCGCCATCGACACCATCGGCGCGGGGGATAACTTTGCTTCAGGATTTATCTCCGCGCTGCTAGAAGGCAAACCGCTTCGCGACTGCGCGCTGTTTGCTAATGCAACGGCGGCAATATCGGTACTGAGCGTGGGTGCCACGACGGGTGTGAAGAACAGAAAGCTGGTTGAACAACTTCTTGACGAATACGAAGGGTAATAGCGGCAGATGAAAATGATTCCTTTAGGAAGTACGGATATTACGCTTTCCCGCATGGGATTAGGCACATGGGCTATTGGCGGTGGTCCGGCATGGAATGGCGATCTCGATCTGCAGATTTGTATCGATACCATTGTTGAGGCGTATCGCTGCGGTATCAATCTGATTGATACCGCGCCAGGCTACAACTTTGGCAACAGTGAAGTGATTGTCGGTCAGGCGCTGAAAAAGCTGCCGCGCAGCGAGGTAGTGGTTGAAACCAAATGCGGCATCGTCTGGGAGCGAACAGGCAGCCTGTTTAACAAAGTGGGCGATCGCCAGCTGTATAAAAACCTTACGCCTGAGTCTATTCGCGAAGAGGTTGATGCCAGCCTGCAAAGATTGGGTATCGACAGTATTGATATCTATATGACCCACTGGCAGTCGGTCGAACCCTGTTTTACGCCGATTGCGGAAACCGTAGACACGCTGAACGCACTGAAAAAAGAGGGGAAAATCCGTTCGATTGGTGCGGCGAACGTCAATGCCGGGCATATCAGGGAGTATCTCAAACACGGTGAGCTGGATATTATCCAGGCTAAGTACAGCATTCTTGACCGGGCGCTGGAAGCTGAACTGCTGCCGCTATGCCAGCAGAATGGCATCATCGTGCAGGTCTATTCACCGCTTGAGCAGGGGTTGTTGACCGGTACTATCGCCCGAGATTATGTTCCTGGCGGCGCGCGGGCTAACAAGGTCTGGTTTCAGCGGGAAAATATGCTGCGGGTGATTGATATGCTAGGGCAGTGGCAGCCGCTGTGTGAAAAATACCGCTGCACAATCCCCGCACTAGCTCTGGCGTGGATTTTAAAGCAAAGCGATTTGATCACCTTACTGAGTGGCGCAACCGCACCTGAACAGGTTCGCGAGAATGTAGAGGCGTTAACCATTCCCCTGACAGATGATGATTCATTATTGATGAGGCGAATGGCGGAAGCGTTGGATATAAATTAATTCAGATAGGATTGACCTCTGTTTCTGTGTAAAAGAGTATTAAAATCTGTGATTCAGACATGTTCTTTTGAAAATAAATATAGCCTGTGAGATACTAGGGTCTTATTATTACTTTGCAGGAAACAGAGGTATCATCGTGGCGGCAAAAGACAGGATTCAGGCCATTAAGCAAATGGTGGCTAACGATAAGAAAGTGGTGGTATCTAATTTAAGTTCAATCTTTCAGGTGACTGAGGAAACGATTCGCCGCGATCTTGAAAAACTGGAAGATGAAGGTTTTTTGACCCGAACATATGGCGGTGCAGTGCTCAATACCACCGCGTTGTCCGACAATATTCATTTTTATAAGCGTGCAAAATCTTTCTTCGAAGAAAAGCAGATCATTGCACGTAATGCATTACCGTTTATTAAAAATAAGACCACAATGGCTGCCGACTCCAGCAGTACCGCGATGGAATTATTAAAGCTGTTGAAGGAAAGAAACGATCTGACGTTGCTTACCAATTCGGCTGAAGCATTTCATGAGCTGGCGCAGTCAGAAATTAACGTGGTCTCTACTGGCGGTGAGCTGAATAAGAATACGCTGTCGCTGCAGGGAAGAATCACCAAGGAGATTATCAGCCGCTATCATGTTGATATCATGGTGATGAGCTGCAAAGGTTTGGATATGCAGAGTGGGGCGCTTGATTCTAATGAAGCGGAAGCGGAAATCAAAAAAACCATGATCCGCCAGGCGACTGAGGTGGCCTTGTTAGTTGATCACTCAAAGTTTGATCGTAAAGCTTTCGTTCAGCTCGTGGACTTTAGCCATATTAATTACCTAATAACCAATAAGGCACCGGGTGCAGAGTGGATTGCATTTTGCAAAGAGAATAATATTCAACTCGTTTATTAACTATAGCGAGGGTTGTGTCGATATTATTCTAGTTTGCACCTGGGAAATGCCATAAGAATCTAATGATGATGGATGGCGCGGCAAAATTGCTTCTGCCGCGATCGCCATACTTTCTATTTAGCTGAATTTGAGGCATCCAGATGGAACAATGTGACCCTATCGGCGCAAGATTAGATCGCTTACCTTTATCTCGATTTCATTTTCGTATTTTCGGCATTATTAGTTTTAGTTTGTTAACAACCGGTTTTCTCAGCTATTCCGGGAATGTGGTATTAGCAAAATTAGTCAACACTGGCTGGTCAAACAATTATCTAAATGCCGCGTTTACCTCAGCGCTGATGTTCGGCTACTTTATCGGTTCACTAGCCGGCGGCTTTATTGGTGATTATCTCGGTCGACGCAAAGCGTTCCGTATCAATTTGTTAATCGTCGGGGCCTCAGCCTGCGCTGCAACGTTTGTGCCCAACATGTACTGGCTTATCTTCTTCCGCTGTCTGATGGGGATTGGAATGGGGGCGCTAATTATGGTGGGCTATGCCTCATTTACAGAATTCATTCCACCCGCGGTACGTGGGAAATGGTCTGCCCGTCTGTCATTTGTCGGCAACTGGGCACCAATGCTATCTGCGGCAATTGGCGTCGTGATCATTGCACTTTTAAGCTGGCGGGTGATGTTTCTGCTCGGTGGCATGGCAATGCTGTTGGCCTGGTATCTGTCGGGAAAATACTATATTGAATCCCCACGTTGGCTGGCTGGTAAAGGGAAGAGAAGCGAAGCTGAAAAACATCTTATGCAGGTTGAATCGCAAATTGAGCTAGAAAAAAACATCACTTTACCATCCTGCCGGAACGAATGCCCGTCGGCGGATTTAAGCACGGCAAGTGGTTCATTTTGGCTATTGTTTAAGGGGCCAATGTTGCGCTGTACACTGGTGGCGATCACGGTGCTTATCGCAATGAATATTTCGCTCTACACCATTACGGTATGGATCCCGACTATATTTGTTAATTCGGGAATCGATGTAACGAAATCCATATTTATGACCGCGATAATTATGATTGGCGCGCCAGTTGGGATATTTATTGCCGCGTTAATTATCGATCGCTTTCCACGGCGATTGTTTGGCTCATTCTTGTTGATTATTATCGCATTGCTCGGGTATTTCTATTCACTTCAAACTGAAGAGTGGGCCATTCTGAGCTACGGGCTGGTGATGATTTTTTTTCTGTATATGTATGTCTGCTTTGCCTCTGCAGTTTATGTCCCAGAACTATGGCCCACGCACCTTAGATTGAGAGGATCAGGTTTTGTGAATGCGGTGGGAAGGATTGTCGCTGTGTTTACGCCCTATGGCGTCGCTATTTTGTTGACCCGCTATGGATCCATTACGGTCTTTATCGTGTTAGGAATAATGTTGGTTCTATGCGCGCTGATTCTTTTTTGTTTTGGCATCGAAACACGCAAAGTATCGCTGGAAGAGATTTCAGCGCTGGCCTGAGATAACGCGCCGACAGGAGTGACCCTGTCGGCATCGCTTACGGTTGGGTTTCCAGCCAGTCATCCAACGTATACAGCGTTGCACCCGCCGCCGACATTTCTATAAAGGCGTTTGCACTGTCCTGGGGTTGAATATTAACCCCACGGCAGCCGTCGGTAATAACGCTGACGGTGTAGCCAAGATCGAGCGCATCCAGTACGGTGTATTTAACGCAATAGTCGGTTGCCAGACCCATGATGATGAGCTCGGCAATGCGGCGCTCGAGTAGCCAAGCATTTAGCGCGGTAGCCTGACGACGACCGTTATCAAAAAACGCACTATAGCTGTCGACCAGCGGGTTCTCACCTTTAGTGAACGTTTGAGTTATCGCACGCTGGTTCAGCAGCGGATGCAGGGCCGCACCTGCGCTGTTTTGTACGCAATGATCGGGCCAGAACGTCTGCGCCAGGCCATCGAGTTGTCCCTGGCTGTAGGGCTCGACCTGATGCTGGCTGGCAAAACTACCGTGATTAGCCGGGTGCCAGTCCAGACTGGCAACGACCATGTCGCCGCGTAAGGCACACCAGTCAATCAGACGGTTGGCAATATCGATTGTGCTGTCACCTTGTGGGACCGCGAGGGCACCACCGGCACAAAAGTCATTTTGTAAATCGACCAACAGTAAGGCTCGGGCCATGGGCATAGACTCCTTTAATCGTCAGGCGTGAGCTCACCACGCAGATTTTGCGTCATCGCTTCACGGATCGTCTGCGTATCCAGTCCCTGACTCAGCAAATAGTGCAGTTTGGTGAGTGTGGCTTCGACGGTCATATCCGCGCCGCCAATCACGCCAGCATGCGCCAGCGCATTGCCTGTCGCGTAGCCCCCCATGTTCACCTTGCCGGACATACACTGCGTAAGGTTCACCACCACAATGCCACGCGAACTCGCATCTTCAAGTTCTTTCAGGAACTCTTTATTCTGCGGCGCATTCCCCACGCCGTAGGAGCGCAAAATTAATGCTTTTACAGGTTGGCGCAGGAAGTTGCGTACTACATCAGCGGAGATCCCCGGATAAATGGTGACCACGCCAATCGGTTGCGGAGTGATAGGATGCACAATCAACTCACCTGTACCGTGAGGTGCGGGCGGAGTTCCCAGCCGACGAATGTGGATCCCGGCTTCCAGCAGTGGTGCAAGGTTGGGTGAGGCAAACGCGTCAAAACCATCAGCATGCGCTTTAGTGGTACGGTTGCCACGAAACAGTCGATTGTTGAAAAACAGGGTAACTTCATTGATCGGGTAATTTGCTGCAACGTACAACGCATTCAGCAAATTGATTTGTCCGTCAGAACGTAGCTCTGCTAATGGGATTTGTGACCCTGTCACAATGACCGGCTTGCCAAGATTTTCCAGCATAAAAGAGAGCGCCGAAGCCGTAAACGCCATGGTGTCAGTGCCGTGCAGAATGACAAAACCATCGTAATCGTCGTAGTGCGCTTTAATGTCTTCCGCAATATGCTGCCAGTCTTCCGGCGTCATATCGGAGGAATCCATCAGCGGGGCGTATTCGTGGATGGTGAAGTCTGGCATCTCCGGACGGTGGAATTCAGGCATCAATGCCAGCTGGCGCTGCAGATGACCGGAAACGGGAATATAACCCTGTTCTGAGCGCTGCATACCAATGGTACCGCCGGTATAGGCAACGTAAATTGATTTTTTCTGCATGACTTTTCTTCTGTCTCAAAGAAAACCCCTCTTCATCCCGAAGAGGGGTCAATAGTTAGCGAACGTTGGCGCAGGTCAGGCAAAACGCATAGCGGTTTTGCGGATCGTTGAATGCGGCCAGCTTATCGCTTTCGGCTTTTACTGCACTGGCCGCAGAGGCCAGCGGTGGTGGGAGCATAGCCTGAATGGCGTCAGGCAGCATGGCACGAACGGAGCCTGACATGCTGTCCATCACCATATCAACGAATGTCGGTTCGTCCTGATAATACTCAATGTGCCATTGTTTCAGTTTGGCCAGCTCAGCCGCTTTCGCCACGGCGTCATCAAAATCACCCAGACTGTCTACCAGACCGTTGGCTTTCGCATCCTGGCCGGTCCAGACGTGGCCCTGCGCGATTTTGTCAATCTGCTCAGGCGTTGTCTTACGCGCATCTGCGACCAGTGTGATAAAGCGCTTATAGCCGTTCTCGATGCTCAGTTGCATCATTTGCTGCACTTCAGGCGGTAACGCTTTGGTGATGGAGATATCCGCCAGTGGGGATGTCGCTACGCCGTCAGTATGTACGCCGATAGAGTCCAGGCTGTTCTCAACGGTGTTGATCACGCCAAAGATCCCGATTGAACCGGTCAGCGTGCTGGGGTTCGCCACAATGTAGCTTGCTGGGGTGGAGATCCAGTACCCACCGGATGCCGCCATGCCGCCCATGGACACCACAACCGGTTTACCCGCCGCTTTTGCCGCAGCCAGCTCAGCACGAATGACTTCGGAGGCACTGACGCTTCCGCCAGGGCTGTTCACGCGCAGAACAATTGCTTTCACTTTCGGATCAAGACGGGCTTCGCGGATCTGCGCGGCAGTCGTGTCACCGCCCACATTCCCAGGGGTTTCTTCACCGTCCATAATCGCGCCATTGGCGAAGATAACGCCAATGCTGTCTCCAGTATCCGCTGGCGTTTTCAGTGAGTAATCGTAATAGCTGACAGCGCGATAATTTTTATCCGCTTTGCTCCAGCCAAACTGTTTGGTCAGCATTTTTTCGACTTCAGCGCTGGAGGCCAGTGCATCCACCAGTTTGTTGTCGAGCGCATATTTCGCGGTATCACCCCCGACTTTTGTCAAACCGTCCAGCATGGCCTGTGCGCCAGGGAACACCTGCTGAGCAGGGATCTGGCGATTGGCAGCAACCGTATCGAGATAGTTCTGCCACAGCTCGCCGATCCAGCGGCTGTCGGCTTCACGCGCGGCAGGAGACATATCATCACGGATAAACGGTTCTACGGCAGACTTATAAGTCCCGACACGGAACACGTGTGTGGAAACTTTCAGCTTGTCGAGCAGGGACTTGTAGTACAAACCGTTGGTGGCAAAGCCGTGCAGATCAACGGACCCCTGTGGAGAAAGATAAATTTTATTGGCGAAACTGGCGAGGTAGTACTGCCCCTGGCTGAAGTTATCGCCTACGGCAAAGACCGGTTTGCCGCTGTCGCGGAATTCCCGCAGCGCTTTACCGATATACTGCATGGAAGGCTGGTCGGCCCCGGCAAAATTTTTCAGATCCATCACAATGCCGGTGATGTTGCGATCATCTTTTGCCTGGCGAATAGTATTCACGATATCGAACAGGGAGTTTTCCTGCAGGCGATCGGAACTGGCACCAAACAGCTGACGACCAATAACGCTTAAGCGACTGGTGCTCGACGGCTTATCGACAATCACCCCCGAGATATCCAGCAGCAGTGCGCCTCGCTCAGCGTGTTCACTGGTATTGCTGCTGCTGACCTGCATCCAGATACCCACGCCCACCAGCACCAAGAAGATGAAGAACAGGTTAAGCACAAATTCACGGACGAAATTAAGTAATCGCCACGTCCATTTAAAAAATCCGGCAATAAATCGCCACAGGGTTCGCATGTATTCTCCCTACCGATTAACAACACGCCATCCCGAAATCCCGGAGAAAGGCGATAAGATGAGGCTATCGTAATGACCAGACAGGCACTTGTCAGCAGGAATCACCGCCTGTGCTGTAACAAAATCCGCTCACGTGTTAATTTTGTGAACAAATCTCATTGTTGGAGTTAAGCAAATGGATGCACTCGAATTACTTATCACCCGTCGTAGCGCTTCTCGTCTTGTCGAGCCGGCCCCGGCCGGAGAGCAACTGCAAAACATTCTGCGGGCGGGAATGCGCGCACCGGACCACAAAACGCTGCAACCGTGGCAATTCTATGTCATTGAGGGTGAAGGGCGTGAACGCTTTAGCACCGTACTTGAGAAAGGCGCGATTGCCGCAGGTAGCGATGAGAAAGCTCAGGAAAAAGCGCGCAACGCACCGTTTCGCGCGCCGCTGATTATTACCGTGGTGGCGAAATGTGAAGAAAACGACAAGGTTCCTCTGTGGGAACAAGAAATGTCTGCCGGTTGTGCGGTGATGGCTATGCAGATGGCCGCAATTGCCCAGGGCTTTGGCGGTATCTGGCGCAGTGGTGCATTAACCGAAAGTGCGGTCGTTCGTGAAGCATTCGACTGTCGCCCGCAAGATAAAATCGTCGGTTTCCTCTATCTGGGTACACCGCAGCTAAAAGCATCCACGACGATCAACCTTGCCGATCCGAGCGCATTCGTCCGTTATTTCTGATATCAACGGCAAAACTGTCTGGATTCTGAGCAAAGACACTCGAATTCAGACAGTCACTCTTACCACATCATGGAATGAGCGCTACCATATCCGGATTGCAATGACAGGAGATGTCCATGAGCGAGCAAGCTATTCGTTTAACGCAATACAGCCACGGAGCCGGTTGCGGTTGTAAAATTTCCCCAAAAGTGCTGGAAACCATCCTGCACAGCGAGCAGGCGAAGTTTGTTGATCCGAACTTACTGGTGGGTAATGAAACTCGCGACGACGCGGCCGTATACGATTTGGGAAACGGCACCAGCGTTATCAGCACCACCGATTTCTTTATGCCGATTGTCGATAATCCGTTTGATTTTGGCCGCATCGCCGCGACTAACGCCATCAGCGATATATTCGCTATGGGCGGCAAACCGATTATGGCAATTGCTATTCTGGGCTGGCCGCTGGATAAGCTGGCGCCGGAAATCGCCCGCGAAGTCACCGAAGGCGGACGTTTTGCCTGCCGTCAGGCGGGTATTGCGCTGGCGGGCGGCCACTCTATCGATGCCCCAGAGCCTATCTTTGGCCTTGCGGTAACCGGCGTTGTGCCGACCGAACGCGTGAAGAAAAACAGCACCGCAGAGGCAGGGTGTAAGTTATTCCTGACCAAGCCTCTGGGGATTGGCGTTCTGACGACAGCAGAGAAAAAATCACTACTGAAGGAAGAACACAAAGGACTGGCGACAGAAGTGATGTGTCGGATGAACATTGCCGGTGCGGCATTCGCCGATATCGACGGCGTGAAAGCCATGACCGACGTTACCGGTTTTGGTCTGCTGGGGCATCTGAGTGAAATGTGTCAGGGCGCAGGCGTTCAGGCGCAAATTATCTACCAGGATATTCCTAAGCTGCCTGGCGTTGAAGAATACATCGCGCAAGGTGCAGTACCCGGCGGTACCCAACGTAACTTTGCCAGCTACGGACACCTGATGGGTGAAATGCCGCAATCGGTACGCGATCTGTTGTGCGATCCGCAAACTTCCGGTGGCCTACTGCTGGCGGTAACGCCGGAAGCTGAAGCCGAAGTGAAAACGGCAGCGGCGCAGTTCGGTATCGATCTCACCGCCATTGGTGAGTTAGTGGAAGCTCGTGGCGGTCGCGCCATGGTTGAGATTCGTTAACTCGATGCGGTTGTTTATTGCCGAAAAACCAAGTCTGGCGCGTGCTATCGCCGATGTGCTGCCAAAGCCGCATCGCAAAGGCGATGGTTTTATCGAATGCGGAAATGGACAAGTGGTGACCTGGTGTATTGGTCACCTGCTTGAACAGGCGCAGCCGGATGCCTACGACAGTCGTTATGCTCGCTGGAGTCTGGTCGATCTGCCGATTGTCCCGGAAAAGTGGCAACTGCAACCGCGCCCCTCGGTGACCAAACAGCTCAACGTCATTAAGCGCTTTTTGCATGAGGCCAGCGAAGTTATTCACGCCGGTGACCCCGATCGTGAAGGGCAGTTGCTGGTGGATGAAGTGCTGGATTACCTGCAACTGGCGCCTGAAAAGCGCCAGAAGGTGCAGCGTTGCCTGATTAACGACCTCAACCCGCAGGCCGTTGAGCGGGCTATTGAGCGGCTGCGCGCCAACAGTGAGTTTATTCCGCTGTGCGTGTCGGCACTGGCGCGAGCGCGTGCGGACTGGTTGTACGGTATCAATATGACGCGCGCTTACACCATTCTCGGACGTAACGCGGGCTATCAGGGCGTACTTTCGGTCGGGCGCGTACAAACGCCGGTGCTCGGGCTGGTTGTGCGTCGTGATGAAGAGATTGAGAACTTCGTCGCCAAAGACTTCTTCGAAGTGAAAGCGCATATCGTAACGCCCGCCGATGAGCGGTTTACCGCTATCTGGCAGCCGAGCGAAGCGTGTGAGCCGTATCAGGATGAAGAAGGGCGCTTGCTGAATCGCACGCTGGCTGAACACGTGGTGAACCGAATTAACGGTCAACCGGCGATAGTCACCAGCTATAACGATAAACGGGAATCAGAATCCGCGCCGTTACCGTTCTCGCTGTCGGCGTTGCAGATTGAAGCGGCGAAGCGCTTCGGTTTAAGTGCGCAAAACGTTCTGGATATCTGCCAGAAGTTGTATGAAACCCATAAGTTGATTACCTATCCGCGTTCGGATAGCCGTTATCTGCCGGAAGAGCATTTTGCCGGACGTCATGCGGTACTGAACGCGATTAGCGTCCATGCACCGGATCTGCTCCCGCAACCGGCGGTCAATCCCGATACGCGAAATCGCTGTTGGGACGACAAAAAAGTGGATGCGCACCACGCCATCATTCCTACCGCGCGCAGTTCGTCCATCAATCTGAATGACAACGAAGCGAAAATTTACAACCTGATTGCCCGTCAGTATCTGATGCAATTTTGCGCAGACGCGGTATTCAGGAAGTGCGTTATTGAGCTGGATATTGCCAAAGGCAAGTTTGTCGCTAAAGCGCGTTTTCTGGCGGAAGCCGGATGGCGCACGCTGCTCGGCAATCAAGAGCGCGACGAAGATAATGACGGGACGCCGCTGCCGGTGGTGGCAAAAGATGACGAACTGCTGTGCGAAAAAGGCGAAGTGGTTGAACGTCAGACTCAACCACCACGTCACTTTACCGATGCCACGCTGCTGTCAGCGATGACCGGGATTGCGCGATTCGTGCAGGATAAAGATCTGAAAAAGATCCTGCGCGCAACGGATGGTTTAGGTACGGAAGCGACGCGCGCCGGTATTATCGAACTGCTGTTTAAGCGCGGGTTCCTGGTGAAAAAAGGGCGGTATATTCATTCGACCGACGCGGGAAAAGCGCTGTTCCACTCGTTGCCAGAAATGGCGACGCGTCCGGACATGACCGCGCACTGGGAATCTATCCTGACCCAAATCAGCGAAAAGCAATGTCGCTATCAGGATTTCATGCAGCCGCTGGTGGGGACGCTGTATCAGCTTATCGATCAGGCGCGCAGCACACCGGTACGACGCTTTCGTGGAATTGCTGCACCTGGCGGCAGTGGTGGCGATAAGAAAAAGAGTGCGCCGCGTAAACGTCCGGCGAAAAAAAGCCCGCCATCTGAAGAGGCGGGTCTGTAAGTTTGTAGGCCTGATAAGCATAGCGCATCAGGCTTAGCCGGATACGGCACCCGTGCCTTATCCGGCCTACGGGCCTGCAGAGACAATATTAAATCACACCCTGACTCAACATCGCGTCGGCAACCTTTACGAAGCCTGCGATGTTGGCGCCACGTACGTAGTTGGTCTGCTTGCTTTCGCCGCCGTATTCAACGCAGGCATGGTGAATATCCAGCATGATGTGGTGCAGGCGCGCATCCACTTTCTCCGCTTTCCAGCCCAGACGAGCGGCGTTTTGCGCCATTTCCAGACCGGATGTCGCTACACCACCGGCGTTGGCGGCTTTACCCGGTGCGAACAGTACACCTGCCTCGAGGAACAGATCGGTGGCCTCGATAGTGGTCGGCATGTTTGCCCCTTCGGCGACAGCTTTCACGCCGTTGGCGATCAATACGCGTGCTGCATCGACATCCAGCTCGTTCTGCGTGGCACACGGCAGGGCGATATCGACCGGAACCGACCACGGCTGTTTGCCTTCCAGATAGGTCAGGCCAAATTCACGGGCGTAATCTGCTACACGACCGTCGCGGCTGTCTTTGATTGCGCACAGGCGCGCCAGTTTTTCTTTGGTAAATCCGCTTTCGTCGACTACGGTACCGCTGGAATCGGAGGCGGTAACCACCCGCGCGCCAAACTCCATGGCTTTCTCAATGGCGAATTGCGCCACGTTACCGGAGCCAGAAACCGCTACGCGCATGCCTTCAAAGCCCAGACCATGGCGTTTGAGCATCGCTTCGGTGAAATACACCAGACCGTAGCCGGTGGCTTCCGGGCGGATCAGACTGCCGCCGAAAGAGAGACCTTTACCGGTAAAGACGCAGGCGCTGTTATTGGAGAGTTTTTTCATCATCCCGGCCATAAAGCCAACTTCACGGCCGCCCACACCGATATCGCCCGCCGGAACGTCGGTATCGGGACCTAAATGGCGGAACAGTTCGGTCATCAGCGCCTGGCAGAAACGCATGATTTCGCCTTCGCTTTTCCCTTTCGGATCGAAATCGCTCCCGCCTTTACCCCCGCCCATTGGTAGCGTGGTGAGGGCATTCTTAAACGTCTGCTCGAAGCCAAGGAATTTCAGGATCGACAGGTTCACGGAAGGGTGGAAACGCATACCGCCTTTGTATGGGCCAATGGCAGAGCTAAACTGCACGCGCCATGCGCGGTTGACCTGCACCTGATTGCGATCGTCCAGCCATACTACGCGGAACTGGATCACGCGCTCCGGTTCAACCAGACGTTCCAGCAATGACATCTGGCGATAACGCGGGTTTTGCTCAAGGAAAGGCCACAGCGTGGTCATTACCTCACGAACGGCTTGCGCGAACTCGGTTTGATTCGGGTCGCGCTTTTGCACATGGTTAAGGAATGACTCCAGAGAACATGTCTGATCCATAGATATAAGAACCTCTTATGTATTGATATGGTTATATTTTTGATTTTTGTGTTAAGTGTTGTGCAGTTTTTGACTATACCATCAGCACTGTGACGCGACGCAAGAAAAAATTAACCCCGCTAAGTAAATTAATATTGCGTCGTGGGTCATAACCAAAAACGATGATCGAAGAGGCTAAAGTTTCTGCCGATTTATACCGTTATACTGAGCATAATTGTCAGTTAAAAAGGAAAGAATATGCGCCGTTTAATCGTGGCAGGCGTGTTGGCCCTGGTGTCTAGCGCGACGCTGGCAAATCAGCCTTATCGCCCGGATGTGCAGGTTAACGTACCGCCGGAAGTATTCAGTTCCAGCGGTCAGCGGGCGCAGCCCTGTAGCCAGTGCTGTATTTATCAGGATCAAAACTATTCAGAAGGGGCAGTGATTAAAGCTGACGGCGTCTTGCTTCAGTGCCAACGCGATGAGAAAACGATCAGCACAAATCCACTTGTCTGGCGTCGCGTAAAAGAATAAACGCTTCCAGTAGTGGAATATCGGCAGGCGCCAGCGGATAACGCAGCGCCTCTTCGGGTGAACACCAGACGATATCCTGATGTTCATACGCCTTCAGTTCCCCCTGATATGACGGTACATGCCAGGCATGTAAGTGAATCAGTCGGCCCGAAACCTCGCGTTGATGGCTGGCAATGTAGTGCCCCACGACTGCCTCAATGCCCAACTCTTCACGCAGTTCACGAAACAGCGCCTCGGGCTGACTTTCGCCCGATTCAACCTTACCGCCGGCAAACTCCCACATGCCTGACTGATCCGCATGTAGCGGACGCTGAGCCAGTAAAATTTTGCCATCACGTTCAATGATAGCGGCGACCACGTCGAGGGTTTTCATTATATTCATCAAGATCTAACAGCAGAAAATGACATACTATCGTTATCTTTGTTTTATCTAAAGTATTCAGGAGCCACCGTTGAACGAACCTCAGTCGTGGGTAAAGCCGTTAACGCGTATCCCTTCCAGTCTAAAACCGCTCGTTGCTACGCAGAAAAAACATTATGGCGATGTGCTGCATCCCACGCGCTGGTGGGGGCGGATGCCGTTTCTGTTCTGGCTGGTGGCGCTGTTTGTCGGGTTTCTGGAGCGTAAAAAGGCGCGCTTAACGCCGGTGATGCGCGCGCTGTTGATGACCCGCGTTTCTCAGGTGTGCCACTGCGCTTTCTGCGTTGATGCCAACAGTTTACGGCTGGCTGAACGCTGTGGCGCGCTGGATAAAGTCTTACAGGTTGCCAACTGGCAAGAATCGGCGCTATTTAGCGCAGAAGAGCAAGTAGCTCTGGCCTATGCCGATGCGGTGACCGCAACGCCTCCACAGGTTGATGATGCGCTGAAAGCGCAGATGAAGCAGCATTTTACCGATGATGCCATTACGGAAATGACCGCGCTGATTGCGTTTCAAAATCTCTCTGCGCGTTTTAATGCTGCTCTCGATATTCCTTCCCAGGGGCTGTGCGACAGCTTTAAAGGACGCCCGCATGCTTGATCGTCATATTCATCCGCGATTAAAACCGCTTTTGCATCGCTGCGTAAGCATTATTGATAAACCGGCGATTACCCCGGACGGGCTTACGCTGGTCGGTTTTGCCATTGGCGTGTTGGCCTTGCCATTTTTGGCGTTAGGCTGGTATCTGGCAGCGCTGGCGGTCATTGTGCTCAATCGGCTTTTTGATGGGCTGGATGGGGCTCTGGCGCGGCGCAGAGGGCTAACCGACGCAGGCGGATTTCTTGATATCACGCTCGATTTTCTGTTTTACGCCTTAGTGCCATTCGGTTTTATGCTCGCCGATCCGGCGGCTAACTCGCTGGCTGGCGGCTGGCTGCTGTTCGCCTTTATGGGAACCGGCAGCAGCTTTCTGGCCTTTGCCGCGCTGGCGGCGAAACATCAAATTGATAACCCGGGCTACGCGCATAAATCGTTTTATTATCTGGGGGGACTGACCGAAGGTACTGAGACGATTTTGCTATTTGTGTTGGGTTGTCTGTTCCCGGAATATTTTGCCGTGATGGCGTGGGTCTTTGGCGCGCTGTGCTGGATGACGACATTTACCCGGATCTGGAGCGGATACCTGACACTGAAAGCGGTCCAGCGTCAGGAGTAAGATATTGCGTTGCCGGATGCGCTTCGCTTATCCGGCTTACAACGATGGTATATCCAGGCAGAGTAAAGCGTTCTCGCCGCATCCGGCAATAATGACAATCTTACTTACTGGCGTCCGGGCCCCGTTCACCGCTGGCAACCGGATTTTTTGGATTGCTGCTCCACTCATACCAGCCGCCGTCGTAGACGGAGACGTTTTTCCAGCCCATCGCGCGGGCATACATAAACGTTTCTGAAGCGCGCCAGCCGGTACCGCAATAGAAAGAGACCTGTTGATTCGGCAGGATATTCCATTGCTTCCACATGGCGGCGATGTCATCCGCGCTGCGCATGGTGCCATCCGGGTTATGAAAATCTTCCATATGCGTGGAGTCGCTGCCTGCGTGGCCCCAACGTGCACCTGCAATCTCACCTTTTGGCTTAATGTAGCTATAGCCACTGGTGGTACCGACAAATTCTGGCCATGAACGAATGCTCACCAAAGACGCATCCTGGCGATGCAGCAGACCGCGAGCCTGTTCCATATCGAGCATCAACTGCGGCTGGGCAGGGATTTTCACGCCGAAATCAGGTTCTGGTTTCACCGTTGGCGGAGTGCCGCGCTCGACCGGTAAACCTGAGTCGGACCAGGTTTGCCAACCGCCGTCGAGAAGACGAACATCTTTCACGCCTGCATACAGCATAATTTGCGCCACGCGAGCGGCGGCATAGACATCGCGACCGTATAAAATCACCGTGGTGTCGTGGCGGATACCGTGTTTCGCCAGCATCGCTTTGAGCTGCGCGTCGGAAACTTTATTCCACAGCGGTTCGCTTTCAACTTCGTTGGTATCAATGTAGCCCGCACCAGGGATGTGGCTGAGCAGATACAACTTCGGCGCGCCCCAGGCGGCCTCAATCACTTTCCAGTCACCCGCCGGTTTAGCGGTTACGTTTTTACCCTGCTGCAGGTCGTGCAGCCACTGCGGGTACACCAGCTGTTCGAAGTGCGGCAGACGTTGCAGGCGGGCTGGGTCCGTAAGCGCATCGCTGAGGGTGGAGATATGGTTAAAGCCAACTTTTTGCAGGCGGGCTTTGACAGCCTGTATGTCGTTATCGCTACCATACAGCGCTACTGGCGCATCAGTTTTCAACTGATGTGACTGAACCCAGGCGCTGAGTTGTTCATCATTCATCTTGTCGAGCCAGGCGGCAGACAGGTTCAGTGCGGAAGGTTCGTGTCCTGAAGGACCATTAAGCGACTGCGGCCAGCCGTTGTAAAAAGCGCTCTGACGGGTATCGATCGCCGCGCCTTGCTTTTGCTGTAACTGGTCGAGGGTGAGCGTCTGTGCTGTTTCAGTAGCCCAGGAAGAAGCGCAAGCGAGCCCTAAAGCCAGTGCCAGCGCGGTCATTTGAGAAACACGTTTCATCGAATAGCCCGACGTTGAAAAAAAGAGGACGACATTCTGTGCCGCCGGTTACGTAAAAACCTTGCGTTAACGCAGCATATCGCCACATTCACGCCCAGTTTTCCATCTGAAGTACGCGGCCTGCAGGCGGAATGTCCTGCGCGTCATGGGTCACCTGTACTACCGGGATCCCTAGCTTACGCACCTCGGTGAAGACCCATTGGCGAAAGGTGTCGCGTAGCGACGCATCCAGCCGACTAAAGGGTTCATCAAGTAACAGTGCCTGGGGCTGCGCCAGTAGCGCGCGGAGCAGGGCGACACGCGAGCGTTGTCCGCCGGAGAGCGACGCCGGATCGCGAGAATAAAAACCGGCCAGGTCAGCGCGTGCGAGAGCACTTTCCACCGCATGTCGTCTGGCGGAACCCTGCAGGCTGGCAGGTAGGGCCAGCAGTAAATTCTGCCCAACGCTGAAATGGTCAAACAACAACGCATCCTGGAACAGAATGCCAATCTGGCGCTGCGCCGTAGGCAGCGCGTCAACGCGTCGTTCGTTGAGCCACAGCTCGCCTGATGCCTGAAACTGAGGCGACAACGCCCCGACCATCCACGAAAACAACGAAGACTTTCCGCTGCCGGAAGACCCCATAATCGTGACAATGTCACTTTTGTCCACCTGAAAGGTAACGTTCTTCAGCAGCGCAGTCGCCCCCTGGTACAACGAAACGTTTTGCACAATGAGCATTAGCGGAGTCCTTGTCGAAAGCGGCCAATCCACGCGGCGAGAAAGGCTGCGAGTGCGAAAACGAGCAGTGGTAGAAGAAGCTGCCACAACGCTTGTGTTGCCAGAATCTCGCTGCTACCGCCGCTGCTTAATGCCACCGCTTCGGTGGTCAGAGTGGAATAGCGTCCGGCACCTAGCCACAGCGTCGGCATATACTGGGCGATACTGACCGAGAAGCCAACCGCGAAGGCAATCAATGCCGGGCGCACCAGCAGCGGGCATTTCACCAGCCAGAATATCCGCCCCTGCGACCAGCCCAGCGTTTGTGCAATCAAAATTAATCGCGAGTCAATGCGCTGCCAGGCCGGTTTAAGCACAAATAGCATCCAGGGCATCACCCACAGCAGGTGGCCCCAGATAATGGTCGTCATCAGTCCATCCTGTCCGGCATATAACGCCAGCAGATATTGTCCGGTTACCAGTGGTAGCGCAGGCAAAATGAGCGGTAGCCAGACCCAGCGGTGCCCGGTTTGTGGACCCCATTCCAGCCAGACAAAAAGTATCAGTAGCGCTAACACGCTGGAAAGGAGCCCTAGCTGCAGGCTATTGCTGAGCGCCTCGTGGTTTAGTGAGGAATAGCTGGCGATAAGCGCCAGTACAAGCGCGCATACCACACCGTTGACGGGCAAGATCTGTACCAGCGGGCGTGCGATTGTTATAGGTGAAAAATGCAGACGTTCACCATTTACTGCCGGGATAGTACGTCGCCAGGCGCGCCACAACAGATAACTCACCAGCGCGATAATGAGGAGTAACAGCACCAGCAACAGGCTGGCGAGTGCGCCTTTCGCCTGCTGTTCGACATCGCCCTGACTGAGCCATTGCCAGCTCAATACGGCCAGTGTTGGCGGATTTCCGGGGCCGAGGACGATTGCCACATCCACAACGGAGAGTGACCAGGCAACAATCGCCAGCATAGCTTTACCTAATGCCGGGCCGATAGCGGGCAGTACCAGCCAGTTCAGGCATTGCAGTCGGCTGTAACCCAGCGAATCCAGCACGATAACCTGCTGCGAAAGTTGTTTTTCACTCAGTAGAGCCGAGAGGATCCATAACAAAAAAGCGCTCTCTTTCACCGCCAGCGTCACGCCAAGCCCGATGCCGTAACGGTCTGGTTGTGGGCTGAGGAACGGTAGCCATTGCCAGATTTTACCGCCTTCGGCAAAAACCAACAGCACGCTGGTGGCGAAGGCAACATGCGGGATCGCCAGCAGCCACGGAAGACGGGTGCTTAGTCGCGCCCAGCCTGCACCGGGCCATAAAGTGAGGATCGCCAGCAGCGCGATGATTAGCGCGCCGCCGGCAGCCAGTCCTGTGGAAACCAGCGTCGCCAGTAACGCCTGCGGAAGTTGAGGGTCGGCAAAGAGAGCCAGCCAATGGGTTAGGCTAAGGGCTGGCGCTATCAGAGAGAAAGCCGCTGGCGCCAGCGGCAGATAAACTGCCGCCATGATGGCCCAGAGTAGCAAAATTAATGTGTACCGTAGCGGCGTAGCCATTCTTGTTCCAGAGCGTTTACCCAGGCAGCATGCGGTTCCGGCAGAACGGCAGGGAGTCCTTGTGGGATCCGCGCCAGCAGCGCATCACGCTGTTCGACAGGTAATTTTTGTGGATCAAGCACCGAAGGATCTCCCCAGACAGTTGAGTCGGCTTTACGCAGTTGTGCTTCGGGCGAAAGCAGGAAGTTTGCCACGACTTTTGCTCCGGCACTGGCGCGGGCATTCGCCGGAATGGCAACAAAGTGCACGTTGCCGAGCATGCCCTGTGAGAAACCAAAACTGTAGCTGCTTTTAGGCAATTCGCCGCTGGCTACTTTTTGCTGCGCGTGGGCAGGGTTAAAGGTCAATGATAAACGCAGGGTGCCGCTATTGAGCAGTGCATCCATTCGCGCAGGCGTGGGTGGAAAATCTTTGCCTTCACGCCAAAGTACAGGGTGCAAGGTATCAAGATAATGCCACAATGGCGCGGTAACGTCGGCGAATGTCGCTGCCTCTGGCGCAACTTTCAATGCCTGTGGTTTGGTGGTGAGCGATATTAACAACTGCTCCAGAAACGCCGTGCCGGTAAAGTCTGGCGGGCGCGGATAGGTCACCGTGCCAGGGTGCGCCTGCGCAAATTCAAGCAGTGCTTGCGGAGATTGCGGCGGCTGCGCGGTGAGATCGCGCCGGGCAATAAAGGTGAGTTGGGCACCGCCCCACGGTGATTCAGCTCCCTCCGTTGGAACGGAGAAATCTTCGGTCACCGGTTTCTGGGTATCAACATAGCGCCAGTTAGGTAGCGTTTGCGCCCACTGAGTTTGCAGAAGCCCGGCTTCTTTCAGAGTGCGGAAGTTTTCGCCGTTAACCCACAATAAATCGACAGAACCCCCGGTTTTTCGCCCGGATGCTGCTTCTGTCTGGATACGTTTTACCGCGTCGGCGGCATCTGCGAGACGTACGATTTTCAGGTTAATGGCATAGTGCGTTTTCATCTCGCCGCTAACCCAATCGAGATACTGGTTAACTGCATTGTCGCCACCCCAGGCGTTGAACCACACCGTCTGACCGCGGGCATCATTTTTGATTTGTTGCCAGCCGTCGTCCTGGGCAAACGTCGCCAGCGGACAGAGCATTAAACTCAGGCACAATAAGCAGTAACGCATAGTATCTCCATGGCTAAAAATGGGGGAAGTCTCAGGTTTTTTTTCGCTGATGTTCAAGATAAAGGCTTCTCGCCACTGAAATTATTACGCTCAGAGCGAACAGGATGAACAGGCCGGTTACAAACCAAAATGTACCGCCGGTTAACAGGCTACCCGCCCATGAATAGACGATAGTGGCGGGTAACTGACCGATACCGGTGGCGATGAAAAAATGGCGAAACCGAATCGAGGTCAGGCCTGCTGCGTAGCTTACCGGATCGAACGGTACAAAAGGTAACAGTCGACAGACCAGAATGGTGTGCTTGCCATAACGCTCGAAAAAAGCGTCCATGTTGTTCAACACCGTTTTTCCGGTCAGTTTCTCCACCGCGCCACGGCCTAAAACACGGGCAATAAAAAAGCACAGCGCCGCGCCGGCCATTGCGCTGCACCAGGACAATATGCCGCCCCAAAATGCACCAAACAGCGAGGCGTTGGCAAAGGTGATCACAAAAGCGGGAAGCGGGGCGACGATGGCCTGCAAGATCATCAGGAAGAATGAAACGACCGCCGCCTGAGTTCCGTAAGAACGAATAAAATTCTCAATTGCATGCTGATCGAGCGTGGCAAATGCCGCCAGGCTGGCGTGGAGAAAATCGCTCACGCCAGGTATCCACGCCCACGCCATCAGCGCGAGCAGCAGCAGGATTATCACTCCTGCGCTGTAGTAATGGATGCGTCGTTTTATCATTTATCTGCGCACTCGTGAGGAGCTGACGGATCGATATGCTTATACCGGGCCCAGGCTTTGGCTGCCTGAACGAGGGCGAATAACGCCAGCCCCGCCACGCTGAGCTTACCGATAAATGCCCAACTAATTCCTTCGCTGGCCAGTTCGTGCGACATCAGCGTATAAATAAAAATGCCTGGTAAAGTGGTTGCCGCAGATATCACGGTAAATGACCAGAACGGAATAGCCGTCAGCCCATAGGCGTAATTTTGAATGTTATAAGGGAACAGCGGCACGAGCCGGGTGAGGATCAGAAAGTCAACTCCGCTATGGGCAATACCTTTTTCGATAGCCTGAAACATTGTCGTATGCCCAACGTATTTCAGGAGCAGATCCCGTCCAAGCCAGCGAGCCAGCAAAAACGACAGCGCCGAGGCCACGGTTGCTGCCACTAACGAGATAAGCGTCCCTGCCACGGGGCCAAACAGCACACCGCCGACGATCACCAGGATGCTACCGGGGATCAGACACAGCGCCGCAACAATAAACAGCAGGATATAAAGCGTATAGCCGAACATACCGCTTTGGCGGATGACGTCTTGCAAATGATGGAAATTGGTTATCAGGTCGGTCAGACCATAATGATGGAAAACTCCCGCCAGAACGCAGAACAGGACCGCGACAATCAGCAGCCGGTATTCTGCTTTATGCGAACTTCTTTTTCATGGGGGTTCTCCTGTAAAACCGAGTGCAATGGAGCATTTTCATCAGCGAAAAGTGCGCGCGAAGATATAGTAAAATTCCGACTACAACAATGAATTACCGTTGCTTTATTGATTTTGCACCAAATAAACACACTCTCCAGGCCTGGCCCGGAGAGTGCAAAAACGCAAAAGATTATACGCGGAATTTAGCCCATACCGGCGCATGGTCGGACGGTTTTTCCATGCTGCGAATTTCATAGTCGATGCCGGTTTCTTCGCAGCGTTCCGCCAATGGGTTGCTCGCCAGCAGCAGATCGATACGTAGGCCACGGTTATCGTCAAAGCCTTTTGAGCGGTAATCAAACCACGAGAACTGGTCATTCTTTTCAGGATTTGCGTGACGGTAGGTATCCACCAGACCCCAGCCCAGCAGGCGTTCCATCCACTCACGCTCCTCCGGCAGGAAGGAACATTTTCCGGTACGCAGCCAGCGCTTACGGTTCTCTTCGCCAATGCCGATATCGAGATCGGTTGGGCTAATATTCATATCGCCCATGATCAATACCGGATTGTCGCGCTTCAACTCTGTCTCAAGATAGTTTTGCAGGTTCTGATAAAACGCGGCTTTGGCCGGGAATTTAGTTTCATGGTCGCGGCTTTCGCCCTGCGGGAAATAGCCGTTGATCACAGTGATGCTGCCCAGAGGGGACGGAATTTCTGCCATGATGATACGACGCTGCGCTTCTTCGTCATCGCCCGGGAAGCCACGACGTACCGCAATTGGCGTTTCTTTCGTTAACAACGCGACGCCGTAATGGCCTTTCTGGCCGTGATAAAAGACGTTGTAACCGAGCTTTGCTACCTCTTCGAGAGGGAACATATCGTCGTGGACTTTTGTCTCCTGTAAGCCAATAACATCCGGTTGGTGTTTTTCGACAATGGCTGCCAGTTGATGGGGACGGGCACGCAGGCCGTTGATATTAAAAGAGACAAATTTCATAGTCACTGCCACTTTGCAAGATGAATAGTGCAAGGATGGTAGCAGAATTTCTGCAGACTGACTGCTTCTTGTCACCTGATTCCAACAATGATTGCTAATGGTGTTAACGATGGAGCAAAAACTGCACCGTTTTGGCGCGAAGCGCGTCGGAATGGAGCAATAATTTCCGAAAAATTTCGTATACGATCACAATTCCAGAATTATATTTGGCGACTGAATAAAACTGCGTTTTTTCCTCTGTTTAGTCACCTGATGCGCAAACATATTCACTTTATATGCACATATAGTGAATATCGTCACGTTGTAACCTGTTGATATTCCGTTCTCGCCCTCCGTTTATGCACTTTTTTCGCTGGCTGGCACGAACCCTGCAATCTACATTTACACCGCAAACACTATATTTATTAACATATAAATAACCTTTTATTTACCGTTGAGGTCGCTATGTCTCTGTCAATTACGCGTGAAAATTTTGATGAATGGATGATGCCCGTATACGCTCCGGCCCCTTTTATTCCGGTGCGGGGTGAAGGTTCACGTCTGTGGGATCAGCAGGGTAAAGAGTATATCGATTTCGCGGGAGGCATTGCGGTTAACGCGCTGGGTCACGCCCATCCGGCATTGCGCGAGGCATTAAACGACCAGGCGAGCAAATTCTGGCATACCGGAAATGGCTACACCAACGAGCCGGTATTGCGTCTGGCGAAAAAACTGATTGACGCCACCTTCGCCGAGCGCATTTTCTTCTGTAACTCCGGCGCAGAAGCCAACGAAGCGGCACTAAAACTGGCGCGTAAATATGCCCACGATCGTTTTGGTAGCCAGAAGAGCGGGATTGTGGCGTTTAAAAATGCCTTCCATGGCCGCACGCTGTTTACCGTCAGCGCCGGCGGTCAGCCCGCCTATTCACAGGATTTCGCGCCGTTGCCGCCGGATATCCGCCATGCCGTGTATAACGATCTCGATTCTGCCAGCCAACTGATTGATGACACGACCTGTGCG
This sequence comes from Citrobacter sp. S39, assembly GCF_009495675.1. Lineage (NCBI taxonomy): Bacteria > Pseudomonadati > Pseudomonadota > Gammaproteobacteria > Enterobacterales > Enterobacteriaceae > Citrobacter > Citrobacter sp. S39. The sequence goes on along the minus strand of NZ_CP045555.1, from coordinate 3,691,346 downwards.
GTCATCGTCGAGCCTGTCCAGGGCGAAGGCGGCGTGGTGCCAGCAACAAACACGTTTTTGCAGGGGTTGCGTGAATTATGCGATCGCCATAATGCGCTGCTGATTTTTGATGAGGTTCAGACCGGGGTTGGCCGTACTGGCGAGCTGTATGCCTATATGCATTACGGCGTTACGCCGGACCTGCTGACGACAGCTAAAGCGCTGGGCGGTGGTTTCCCCATCGGCGCACTGCTGGCGACAGAGCATTGCGCCAGTGTGATGACGGTGGGTACGCACGGTACAACGTACGGCGGCAACCCGCTGGCGACGGCTGTGGCGGGTAAACTGCTGGAAATTGTTAACACGCCGGAAGTGCTCAACGGAGTAAAACAGCGCCACGACTGGTTTGTGGAGCGTATTAACGCCATTAACGAACGTTTTGGACTGTTTAGTGAAATTCGTGGACTCGGGCTGCTGATCGGCTGCGTGCTGAACGCGGAATTTGCCGGGAAAGCGAAACTCATCTCGCAAGAAGCGGCTGTTGCCGGGGTGATGGTACTGATTGCTGGCGCTAACGTGGTGCGTTTTGCGCCAGCGCTCAATGTCAGCGAAGAAGAAGTCGCCACCGGACTTGATCGCTTTGCGCTGGCCTGCGAACGCATTAAAGCAGGAGGTTCATCATGATGGTGATTCGTCCCATTGAACGTGCTGATATCACCGCGTTGATGCAGCTTGCCGGTAAGACCGGCGGTGGGTTGACCTCGCTACCGGCGAATGAAGCGACGCTGATGGCGCGTATCGAACGTTCGCTACAAACCTGGCGCGGTGAGTTGCCCAAAAGTGAGCAGGGATATGTATTTGTGCTGGAAGACAGCGCCAGCGGAACCGTGGCCGGGATTTGCGCCATCGAGGTGGCAGTCGGGCTTAACGATCCCTGGTACAACTATCGGGTCGGCACACTGGTCCACGCCTCGAAAGAGCTGAACGTGTATAACGCGCTGCCGACGCTGTTTCTGAGTAACGATCACACGGGTAGCAGCGAGCTTTGTACGCTGTTTCTCGATCCGGACTGGCGAAAAGAAGGCAACGGCTATTTGTTGTCAAAATCGCGCTTTATGTTTATGGCCGCGTTTCGTGACAAGTTTAATGAGAAGGTCGTGGCTGAGATGCGCGGCGTGATCGATGAACACGGTTACTCGCCGTTTTGGCAAAGCCTCGGCAAACGCTTTTTTTCAATGGAGTTCAGCCGGGCGGATTTTCTCTGCGGAACAGGGCAAAAAGCGTTTATTGCTGAATTAATGCCCAAGCATCCTATTTACACCGATTTCCTGTCTGATGAAGCACAAAGCGTGATTGGTCAGGTACATCCGCAAACGGCGCCCGCGCGGGCGGTGCTGGAGAAAGAGGGCTTTCGCTATCGCAACTATGTCGATATTTTCGACGGCGGGCCGACGCTGGAATGCGATATTGATCGGGTGCGGGCGATTCGTAAAAGCAGGCTGGTGGAAGTGGCGGAAGGTCAGCCAGCAACCGGCGATTATCCGGCCTGTCTGGTTGCCAATGAAAACTATCAAAACTTCCGCGTCATGCTGGTTCGCGCAGACCCGGATACCCAACGTCTGGTACTGACGGCGGCACAACTGGATGCCCTGAAATGCCACGCGGGCGACCATGTACGTTTTGTGCGTCTTTGTGCAGAGGAGAAAACAGCATGACACTATGGATAAACGGTGACTGGGTGACGGGACTGGGCGAGCGTCGGGTGAAAACCAACCCAGTAGGTGGTGATGTGCTGTGGCACGGCAATGATGCCGATGCCACGCAGGTGACGCAAGCGTGTCAGGCTGCGCGTGCAGCTTTTGTCGGTTGGGCTAAACAGCCCTTCAGCGAACGCCAGGCGATTGTTGAAAAGTTTGCTTCATTGCTGGAAAGCAATAAGTCCGAGCTAACCCAGATTATCGCCAGGGAAACCGGCAAACCGCGCTGGGAAGCCGCGACTGAACTGACGGCGATGATCAATAAAATCGCCATCTCCGTCAAAGCTTACCATGCCCGTACCGGAGAGCAGCACAGTGAACTACCGGATGGCGCGGCAACGTTGCGCCATCGCCCACACGGCGTGCTGGCGGTTTTTGGTCCGTATAACTTCCCGGGCCATTTACCCAATGGCCATATTGTTCCGGCACTGCTGGCTGGCAATACGTTGATTTTCAAACCCAGCGAGCTGACGCCGTGGACCGGAGAAGCAGTAGCAAAGCTGTGGGAACAGGCGGGATTGCCGCCGGGCGTGCTGAACCTGGTGCAGGGCGGACGTGAAACAGGGCAGGCGCTGAGTGCGCTGGAAGACCTCGATGGTCTGCTGTTTACCGGCAGCGCCAATACCGGTTATCACCTTCATCGACAGTTATCTGGCCAGCCAGAAAAAATCCTCGCCCTCGAGATGGGAGGGAATAACCCGCTGATTATAGAGAACCCGGAGGATATTGATGCCGCCGTGCATCTGACCATTCAGTCCGCATTTGTCACCGCCGGACAACGCTGTACCTGTGCCCGCCGCCTGCTGGTAAAAAAAGGCGCGCAGGGTGATGCGTTCCTGACGCGTCTGGTGGAGGTTAGTCAGCGTTTAATGCCCGGCAACTGGGATGCGGAACCGCAGCCGTTTATGGGCGGACTGATTTCCGAACAGGCCGCGCAGCATGTCTATGATGCCTGGCAGCGTCTGGCGTCGTTGGGGGGACGTACGCTGTTGGCGCCACGTCTGGTGAAAGCCGGAACGTCACTGCTGACCCCTGGAATCATTGAACTGACCGGGGCGGCGAACGTACCTGATGAAGAGGTTTTTGGGCCGCTGCTTGGCGTATGGCGTTATGACAGTTTTGATGAGGCGATTCGTGTGGCGAACAACACCCGCTTTGGACTGTCGTGTGGGTTAGTTTCGCCCGATCGCGGCCAGTTTGAACAGCTACTGCTGGAGGCTCGAGCAGGGATCGTCAACTGGAATAAGCCGTTAACCGGCGCTGCGAGTACCGCACCGTTTGGCGGCGTTGGCGCTTCCGGGAACCATCGCGCCAGCGCGTGGTATGCCGCAGATTATTGCGCCTGGCCGATGGCAAGTCTGGAATCACCGGTCTTAACGCTGCCAACGGCGCTTAGCCCCGGGCTGGATTTTTCTCGCGAGGATAATCTATGAAAGCCCGTGAGGTAAATTTTGATGGCCTGGTGGGATTGACTCACCACTATGCTGGATTGTCATTTGGTAATGAGGCCTCAACCAAACATCGATTTCAGGTGTCGAACCCGCGTCTGGCGGCGAAGCAAGGTCTGCTAAAGATGAAAGCGCTGGCGGATGCGGGTTTTCCTCAGGCGGTGATCCCCCCCCACGAGCGGCCTTTCATTCCGGTTCTACGTCAGTTGGGTTTTAGCGGCAGTGACGAACAGGTGCTGGAGAAAGTGGCGCGTCAGGCACCTCACTGGCTCTCCAGTACCAGCTCCGCATCGCCTATGTGGGTAGCGAATGCGGCAACGGTTTGCCCTTCAGCAGATTCGCTGGACGGGAAAGTGCATCTGACGGTGGCGAATTTGAATAATAAGTTCCACCGTTCGCTGGAAGCGCCTACTACCGAAGCTTTGCTATGGGCGATTTTCCGTGATGAGAATAGTTTTGCTGTCCACGGTGCGTTACCCCAGGTTGCGCTTTTCGGTGATGAAGGGGCGGCAAACCATAACCGCCTCGGTGGAGATTACGGCGATCCCGGTGTACAGCTATTTGTTTACGGTCGTGAAGAAGGCAATGCATCCCAGCCGAAGCGCTATCCGGCAAGGCAATCCCGTGAGGCCAGTGAGGCGGTCGTACGACTGAATCAGGTTAACCCGCATCAGTGTATTTTTGCTCAGCAAAACCCGGATGTCATCGATCTTGGTGTGTTTCATAACGATGTGATTGCGGTGTCGAATCGCCAGGTGCTGTTTTGTCATCAGCAGGCGTTTGTCAGACAGCAGGCGTTATTAGAGCAGTTGCGTAGCCAGGTGGCAGGTTTTACCCCGCTGGAAGTCCCGACAGCGGAAGTTTCGGTGCAGGATGCGGTGACCACCTATCTGTTTAACAGTCAGTTGCTGAGTCGTGATGACGGTTCGATGATGCTGGTCCTGCCGCAGGAGTGCCGGGAGCATGCTGGTGTGTGGCGGTATCTGAACCGTCTTGTCGAGGAAGACAATCCGATCGATGATCTGCGGGTATTCGATCTGCGTGAAAGTATGTCCAACGGCGGCGGTCCGGCATGCTTGCGCCTGAGAGTGGTGCTCACCTTGCAGGAACAGCAGGTGGTGAATCCGGCGGTTATCATGAACGATATGCTGTTTAACACGTTGAATAACTGGGTTGACCGTTACTATCGCGATCGTCTTACCGCTGCCGACCTTGCCGATCCACAGCTGTTGCGCGAGGGGCGTGAAGCGCTGGATACGCTGACGCAATTGCTTAACCTCGGCTCTGTGTATCCTTTCCAGCAGGAGTGGCCGCGCCATGGATAACTTTCTGGCTATCACGCTCGCAGGCGCCACTCCAGAAAAAATGCAAGGAACCACTCATGGTTTTGACTGGCAGTGGATCGGTCACGGAATTCTGGAACTGACGCCGCTTGCACCCGTTGAACATTCTCTGGTGCTGTCTGCGGGGATCCATGGCAATGAAACGGCTCCGGTAGAGATGCTGGATTCATTGTTGTCCAGACTGTTTAGCGGCGAGCTGGCACTAACATGGCGGCTACTGGTGATTCTGGGAAACCCGCAGGCACTTGCTGCGGGAAAACGGTATTGTCATAGCGACCTGAATCGTATGTTTGGCGGCCGGTGGCAGATTTTTACCGCGAGTGAAGAAACGCACCGAGCCCATGAGCTTGAGCTGTGTCTGGAAGATTTTTATTCGCGGGCGAAAGAGCCAGCACGCTGGCATCTGGATCTACACACCGCGATTCGCGGTTCACAGCATCTGCGCTTTGGCGTGTTGCCACAACGCAACGTTGCCTGGGATGAGGGTTTTCTTGAATGGCTGGGATATGCGGGACTGGAGGCGCTGGTCTTTCATCAGACGCCTGGCGGCACGTTCACCCATTTTAGCGGGGAACATTTTGGCGCACTGGCCTGTACGCTGGAACTCGGTAAAGCGCTGCCGTTTGGACAAAACGATCTGTCCCAGTTTGCGCAAACGGCAGACGCACTGGCGCAGTTGCTGCGAGGCGAGCGAGTATCGACGGGAGAAACATCTCCGCTGCGCTACCGCGTAGTGTCGCAAATCACGCGACGTAGCGACGATTTCATTCTTCATATGGATAACCAGACGCTCAACTTTACCCCTTTTAAAGAGGGAACCTTGCTGGCGCAGGACGGTGATGAACGTTTTATTGTCACCCATGATGTTGAATACGTTCTCTTTCCGAATCCCAACGTGGCCTGTGGTTTACGTGCCGGGCTGATGCTCCAAAAAATGTGATAAATATATATGCCTTGCAGGTTTATCCTTCAGGGCTTATTTTTGCGTGCTGTTTTTATTTATTACGGATTATTCCTGGTGAATTGCTTTCTTAATAAGCAGGGTTCAGGTATAGTTCTTCATAATCCTTTCAAAATCATCTTGTTGTAATTTTTTATTGCAACTCTGCGCAATTTATTCTTTTTTTCTTCATAATTGATGAAAATTTGTTTTTTATACTTTCACTGTTTTACCGTTGCTCTGATTAATTGACGCTTAAGCCGGTAAAGTTAATCTCGTCAACACGACATCACATTGCATAAGAGTCGCATGAGTGTCGTAAAAATAACTGAAAGAAAGGATAGAAATTATGCGTAAACTGACTGCTCTGTTTGTTGCCTCTACTCTGGCCCTGGGTGCTGCCAACCTGGCTCACGCCGCTGACACGACAACAGCTGCGCCAGCTGATGCCAAACCGATGATGCACCACAACGGTAAATTCGCCCCGCATCACGACATGATGTTCAAAGACCTGAACCTGACCGATGCTCAGAAACAGCAGATTCGCGAGATCATGAAAGGTCAACGCGACCAGATGAAACGTCCGCCGCTGGAAGAGCGTCGCGCGATGCACGACATTATTGCCAGCGATAGTTTCGATAAAGCGAAAGCCGAAGCGCAGATTGCGAAGATGGAAGAACAGCGCAAAGCCAACATGCTGGCGCATATGGAAACTCAGAACAAGATTTACAACATTCTGACCCCGGAACAGAAAAAGCAGTTTAATGCCAATTTTGAGAAGCGTCTGACAGAACGTGCAGCGCAGAAAGGTAAAATGCCACAAGCTGCCGAGTAATCGATCAGCGTCTACACTAAATCATTCATGCTGTGTTGCACTGATTGCCGCACAGCGTGAAACCAAACTCAAGACCGCCGCTCTTGTCCACAACACGTTTAACGATGTGGGCAGGATCGGCGGTTTTTTCTTTCCTGCCTATTGCACCGGACACACGACACGCTATTCTCCTGAAGCCCGTGAAAATTCTACCTGGATCAGCGCGTTATTCTTTTTTGCAAAACACCGGGTTCATCGCTAAGGCAAATCAACTCTGCTGCCGATAACAATAATCTGCAGGGTGAACATACCAATGATGATTTATGGCTGCCTGTTTACGGCGGGTTGCCGTGCTGCGTCTTTCTGGAGGGATGATGGAATACTTTGATATCCGCAAAATGCCGGTCAATCTGTGGCGAAATGGTGCGGGAGAAACCCGTGAGATTTGCTGTTTTCCGCCAGCAACACGAGATTTTCACTGGCGGGCGAGTATCGCCTCCATTGCAGCCAACGGAGAGTTTTCTCTCTTTCCCGGCGTAGAACGCGTGATTACCCTGCTGGAAGGTGGAGAAGTGACCCTGGAAGAGTCAAACACCTTCACACATACTCTGAAACAGCATCAGCCTTTTACCTTTGCCGGTGACAAGGTGGTAAAAGCGAAGCTGACAGAAGGGCAGATGTCGATGGATTTCAATATCATGACCCGACGGGATGTCTGCCAGGCGAAAGTCAGAGTTGCCGACCGCACGTTTACGACTTTTGGTTCGCGCGGCGGCGTGGTATTTGTTATCAGCGGTGCCTGGCAACTGGGCGATAAGCTACTGACCGCCGATCAGGGTGCAAGCTGGCACGACGGTAAACACACCTTACGACTGCTGGAGCGCGAGGGAAAACTGCTGTTCAGCGAGATTAACTGGATGCCGGGCCATTCTCCGGACGCAGTTCAATAATGTCATATTGACCAGACAGAACAGGCCGGCAGAGAATTTTGTAGCCATCATGGTCAAAGCCGGCCGGCATACGCGCCAGGGTAGCCGCTTCATCCAGCGTTGAAACGGCTCCCAGCCACAGCCAGTTGTTGATGATATGGTACTGTGTCATTTCAGCGCGGGTTTCCTGCAGCGCAATGGCATTGCTCCATGGCCAGCAAATCACTCTCACTCTTTCCAGCGCCTCTAACAGACGCAAATGATGGGCTTCATGACTCTCTTTCCCGCAGCACGCTCCGGCGCATCGCTTAAGCGCGGAGCGAAAACAGGCGCGCCCGCGACTCAGGGGTTCCAGCCCCAACAGGCCGTAGCACAGCTGCTGTTCATCCGCGAGGCTTTGCAACGCTTGTAGCGCTGCGCGACGATTGGCAAACAGGCCAAACAGATTGGGGGCATGGGAGAAATCAATATCTCGTGCGTAGACAACCTGAACAGTTCGGTCGGTAAGCTGCAAGGCGCAAAGCTGACGATTGCGCCGCAGTCGTTTATTAAACAACGGCTGTTGTTCTTTGATCAATCGCGCTTCCAGCAGCAGGGCACCAATTTCTCCCGCGGTACAAATCCAGCTAATGCGTTTGGCCTGACGCAGCATTGCTGCTTCGTTTGCGGTACGCAGATGTGCCATCACGCGGCTGCGAATATTGACGCTTTTACCAATATAGAGCGGCATAGTGTCGCTTTCACTGTGAAACAGATAGACGCCTGGCACGGCGGGAAGCGCACTCAAAAATGGACGCAGGTGCTCAGGATATTCATAGATTGCCGCTGCCTCAAATGTCAGGCGCGGGGCTGATTGACGCCGTACCACTTCTCACTCCGGATGCTGGTTATCCATCCAGTGTAACAGTTTGGAACCGATTAAAAAAGCGGCATCAGATCAGGAAAAGGGACCGGACAGCGGTGATCCCAGTGCTATCCGGCAATATGTGACTAAAAGAATTACGCTTTTTTCCAGAAGTCATCAAACACCGTAATCGGTGTGCGACGTTTGTGCTCGGTCTTCAGATACCAGCCTTCAATTTTTTTCGCGACGTCGGCAGCCAGCGTTTTTCCTTCCAGATAATCGTCGATGTTGTCATAGGTGACGCCTAATGCGGCTTCATCCGGCAGAGAAGGACGATCGTCTTCGAGATCGGCGGTTGGTGCTTTCTTATATAAATGTTCCGGGCAACCCAGCGCGGCAAGCAGTTGCTTACCCTGACGCTTGTTCAAACGGAAAATAGGGTTAATGTCAGTACCGCCATCGCCGTATTTGGTGAAAAATCCGGTGATGGCTTCTGCTGCATGATCGGTTCCCACGACAACGCCGCTGGTCATGCCGGCGATACTGTACTGAGCCTTCATACGTTCACGGGCTTTTTCATTGCCACGGACAAAATCGCTCAGTTCAATACCCGCATCACGCAGGGCCTGTTCACTGGCCAGTACCGCACCCTTAATATTGACGGTGAGTACGCGGTCCGGTTGGATAAAGGCGATGGCATCCTGACAGTCCTGTTCATCAGCCTGAACGCCATATGGCAGACGTACGGCAATAAACTGCAGCGCGTCATTCCCCGTTTCTTCGCGAAGCTCGGAAATAGCCATCTGGCATAGTTTTCCCGCGAGCGTTGAGTCCTGCCCGCCGCTAATCCCTAATACCAGTGATTTCAGAAAGGGGTAGGTCTGCAGATAAGATTTAAGGAAATCCACGCTGCGGCGAATTTCTTCTTCTGCATTGATGTGCGGTTTTGCGCCAAGCGCCTGGATTATCTCTTGCTGCAGAGTCATTTAACCCCCTATGGAAAATGAAATGATCAAAAAAATGATGTGTTAAAATTATCGCGTTGAGGCCCAAACGACAAGGGATGCGAGCATCATTTTGTTTTAATAGAATTTTCCGAAACTGCCTAAGTATCATCTGATTGCTTGAAAAATGCGTTGTTGTGCTCCAGGCTTATATAACACGCTGAAATACAAGAGGACGGAATATGAACAAGAACCTAACAGGAATTCTGAGTGCAGCGGCTGTTTTGACTATGCTGGCAGGGTGTACGGCTTACGATCGTACCAAAGACCAATTTGTTCAGCCCGTGGTGAAAGATGTGAAGAAAGGGATGAGTCGGGCGCAGGTGGCGCAGATTGCCGGCAAACCTTCTTCTGAAGTCAGCATGATTCATGCGCGAGGGACATGCCAGACCTACATCCTGGGTCAACGAGATGGTAAAGCTGAAACCTATTTTGTTGCTTTAGATGACACCGGACATGTGATTAACTCCGGTTACCAGACCTGCGCAGAGTACGACACCGACCCGCAGGCGGCGAAGAAGTAACAACTGCTTATTGCCTGAGCATTCAGACGAACCGGCCATCGTGCCGGTTTTTTTGTGCCGAACGATCTTATTTATTGCCGCGAATTATTTGCCCGAAATGTGAGGGGGGTCATAACAACAGGTCAAGGAGAGACAATTTAGTTGGTCAAGGAAATACCATCAACTGGTGCAATCCCGTATACTCATTTCAGCCACCTAAAAAAGTAATTTAGCTGACGCAAGTTACCCAGAGCATGGATGCAGGTTATGGCTTGCGGAGTGTCTGGTTGACAGATAATCGCACATGAGGATCGTTTTAATGGAAAAGAAACACATTTATCTGTTTTGTTCTGCGGGCATGTCGACTTCATTGTTGGTTTCGAAGATGCGTGCTCAGGCCGAAAAATACGAAGTGCCGGTTATTATTGAAGCGTTTCCTGAAACGCTGGCCGGAGAAAAAGGTCCAGCCGCCGATGTCGTGTTATTAGGTCCACAAATTGCTTATATGTTGCCCGAAATTCAGCGTTTGTTACCCAACAAACCTGTGGAAGTGATTGACTCGCTGCTGTATGGCAAAGTCGATGGTTTAGGCGTGCTTAAGGCTGCTGTTGCAGCAATTAAAAAAGCCGCAGCAAATTAATTATTTTATTTTAATTTTTCCCGTCAAAGAGTTATTTCATTAACATTCACCGCAATTATTAATTGCGGTATTTAAGGGTATTTTTCTATGAGTAACGCTATTGCTTCACTTGAAAAGGTACTCCTTCCTTTTGCTGTAAAAATTGGAAAGCAGCCACACGTTAATGCAATCAAGAACGGTTTTATTCGTTTAATGCCGTTAACCCTCGCAGGGGCCATGTTTGTATTAATCAATAACGTTTTCCTGAGCTTTGGGGAGGGGTCGTTTTTTTATTCAATGGGCATTCGACTTGATGCTTCAACTATTGAAACGCTGAATAGCTTGAAAGGCATTGGTGGAAACGTCTATAACGGTACGCTGGGTATCATGTCATTGATGGCACCGTTCTTTATCGGCATGGCGCTGGCAGAAGAACGTAAAGTCGACTCACTGGCTGCCGGGCTGTTATCTGTCGCCGCGTTTATGACCGTAACGCCTTATAGCGTGGGTGAAGCCTATGCCGTTGGCGCGAACTGGCTCGGCGGTGCCAATATTATTTCCGGTATCATTATCGGCCTCGCGGTCGCGGAAATGTTCACCTTTGTGGTTCGTCGCAATTGGGTCATTAAATTACCTGATAGCGTACCGACATCTGTATCGCGCTCTTTCTCTGCGCTGATTCCTGGCTTCCTTATCCTCTCCATTATGGGGATCATCGCCTGGGCATTGAACACCTGGGGTACGAACTTCCACCAGATCATTATGGATTCCATTTCAACTCCGCTGGCGTCGTTGGGCAGCGTGGTGGGCTGGGCCTACGTGATTTTTGTTCCGCTGCTGTGGTTCTTCGGTATTCACGGTTCACTGGCGCTGACTGCGCTGGACAGCGGTATCATGACGCCATGGGCGCTGGAAAACATCTCTATCTACCAACAGTTTGGTTCCGTAGATGCCGCGCTGGAAGCCGGTAAGACGTTCCACGTCTGGGCGAAACCGATGCTCGACTCCTATATTTTCCTTGGGGGTAGCGGGGCAACGCTGGGTCTGATTATCGCTATCTTCCTGGCATCGCGTCGTCCTGACTATCGTCAGGTTGCTAAACTGGCACTGCCATCAGGTCTGTTCCAGATTAACGAACCTATCCTGTTCGGTCTGCCGATCATCATGAACCCGGTGATGTTTATCCCGTTCATCCTGGTGCAACCGATACTGGCGGCGATTACGCTGGCAGCTTATTACTCAGGCATTATTCCACCGATTACCAACATTGCACCGTGGACCATGCCAACCGGTTTGGGCGCGTTCTTTAACACCAACGGTAGTGTCGCTGCTCTGCTGGTCGCGCTGTTCAACCTCGGTATCGCAACGCTGGTTTACCTGCCGTTCGTGGTGGTAGCCAACAAAGCGCAGAACGTTATTGACCAAGAAGAAAGCGAAGAAGATATCGCTAACGCATTGAAATTCTAAATTTAATCCGGCATGGCTTCACGGTCATGCCGGACTGAACCAGAGGAAAAAAGTATGTTGGACATCGAGAATATCGTCGACACGCAGTCCGAAGCAGAAGAACTTGAAGAAGTGGTGATGGGCCTCATCATCAACTCCGGTCAGGCGCGTAGCCTGGCGTACGGCGCACTCAAAATGGCCAAGCAAGGCGATTTCGAGTCGGCCAAGGCGATGATGGACCAGTCTCGTCTGGCGCTGAACGAAGCGCACCTCGTGCAAACGAAACTGATTGAAGGCGATCAGGGCGAAGGTAAAATGAAAGTTAGCCTGGTGCTGGTCCACGCGCAGGACCACCTGATGACATCAATGCTGGCGCGTGAGCTGGTGACTGAACTGATTGAACTTCACGAAAAGCTGAAATAGCGAGGAGTGCATAATGCAGCTACAGATTAACGCACCGGAAATCAAAACCGTTTATGAACAGCAGCTGTTTAATGGCAAAAATTTCCATGTGTTCATCTATAACAAAACTGAGAGTATCAGCGGGCTGCATCAGCATGACTACTATGAATTTACCCTGGTTTTAACCGGGCGCTATTATCAGGAAATCAACGGTAAACGCGTACTACTCGAACGTGGAGACTTTGTCTTTATCCCGTTGGGATCGCACCACCAAAGTTTTTATGATTTTGGTGCGACAAGGATCCTTAACGTCGGCATCAGTAAACGTTTTTTTGAACAGCACTATCACCCGCTACTGCCATTTTGTTTCGTTGCATCGCAGGTCTATCGGGCGAATAACTCGTTTCTTACCTATATTGAAACGGTTATTGCATCACTTAACTTTCGCGAGAGCGGACTGGATGAATTTGTAGAAGTGGTCACCTTCTATATTATTAATCGGTTACGTCATCATCGCGAAGAGCAGGTGTTGGATGATATTCCGCAGTGGCTTAAAACCACCGTCGAGACCATGCACGACAAACGGCAGTTTAGCGAGAACGCGCTGGAAAATATGGTACACCTTTCCGCGAAATCCCAGGAGTATCTGACCCGTGCAACCCAGCGTTATTACAGCAAAACGCCGATGCAGATTATTAATGAAATCCGCATTAACTTTGCTAAAAAACAGCTGGAAATGACGAACTATTCTGTAACGGATATTGCTTACGAGTCTGGCTACAGTAGTCCAAGCCTGTTTATTAAAACGTTTAAAAAGCTGACGTCGTTTACACCGAATAGCTACCGTAAGAAATTAACTGAATTTAATCAGTAGAAATTATTTGCCAATAACCCATTTTTTATAGCTTGCCCAAAATAGCGTCGGGACAGCCACGCTATACCTGACATACGGGTTGAGCATAATACACGTCAGTGTTTTGACACTGAAGGGAGAAAGTATGAGCCAGAAATTAAAAGTCGTCACTATCGGTGGCGGGAGCAGCTACACCCCTGAATTACTTGAAGGCTTTATTAAGCGCTATCATGAATTACCGGTTTCTGAGTTGTGGCTGGTTGATGTCGACGGTGGAAAAGAGAAACTGGACATTATTTTTGACCTATGCCAGCGCATGATCGATAAAGCCGGCGTGCCGATGAAGTTGTTTAAAACGCTGGATCGCCGTGAAGCACTGAAAGATGCTGATTTCGTTACCACCCAGCTGCGTGTAGGGCAGCTGCAAGCCCGTGAAAAGGATGAACGCATTCCGCTGAGCCACGGGTATCTGGGGCAGGAAACCAACGGCGCTGGCGGGTTGTTCAAAGGCCTTCGTACCATTCCGGTTATCTTTGATATTGTTAAAGATGTGGAAGAACTGTGCCCGAATGCGTGGGTGATCAACTTCACTAACCCAGCCGGGATGGTGACTGAGGCGGTTTATCGCCATACGAATTTTAAGAAATTCATCGGCGTATGTAATATTCCGATCGGCATGAAAATGTTCATCAGCGACGTGCTGGCGCTGAAAGAGAGCGATGACTTATCTATCGACCTGTTTGGTCTGAACCATATGGTCTTCATTAAGGATGTTCTGGTCAACGGTGTGTCACGCTTTGATGAACTGCTGGACGGCGTTGCTTCGGGTCAGTTGAAAGCCTCTGGCGTGAAGAACATCTTCGACCTGCCGTTCAGCGAAGGGTTGATTCGTTCGCTGAAGCTGCTGCCGTGCTCGTATCTGCTGTACTACTTCAAGCCAAAAGAGATGCTGGCGATCGAAATGGGCGAGTACTATAAGGGTGGCGCACGTGCTCAGGTAGTACAAAAAGTAGAAAAACAACTGTTTGATCTCTATAAAAATCCTGAGCTAAACGTTAAACCGAAAGAGCTGGAGCAGCGCGGCGGGGCCTATTACTCCGATGCGGCCTGTGAAGTGATCAATGCCATCTACAACGACAAACAGACTGAGCACTATGTCAACATTCCACATCATGGGCATGTTGATAATATTCCTGCGGACTGGGCGGTTGAGATGACCTGTACGCTGGGGCGTAACGGTGCTACGCCGCATCCGCGAATTACCCATTTTGATGAGAAAGTGCTCGGCCTTATCTATACCATTAAAGGTTTTGAAGTGGCGGCGAGCAACGCAGCGTTGAGCGGTGAGTTGAATGATGTGCTGCTGGCGCTGAACCTGAGCCCGCTGGTGCATTCTGACAGCGATGCCGAAATTCTGGCGCGTGAGCTGATTCTGGCGCATGAAAAATGGCTGCCAAACTTCGCCGGGTGCATTGAGAAACTCAAAAGCGAACAACACTAACTGAGGTCGGCTATGGAACGCGTACTGATTGTGAATGCGGATGATTTTGGCCTGAGTAAAGGACAAAACTACGGCATTGTTGAAGCTTGTCGCAATGGTGTTGTCACCTCGACCACGGCGCTGGTTAACGGTGCGGCAATTGACCATGCGGTACAACTGAGTCGCGACATACCTGAACTTGCCGTCGGAATGCACTTTGTTCTGACACTGGGCAGGCCGTTGACGGCAATGCCAGGCCTTACTCGTGACGGTGTACTGGGGAAATGGATCTGGCAGATGGCGGAGGAAGACACTCTGCCGCTGGATGAAATTTCTCAGGAACTGGCCGCACAGTATCAGCGTTTTATTGACCTGTTCGGGTGGGAGCCGACGCATCTGGATAGCCATCACCATGTGCATATGTTCCCGCAAATTTTCCCTATCGTAGCAAGGTTTGCTGCCCAGAAGGGGATTGCGTTGCGTATCGATCGTCAGGCGATATTCCAGGCGTCTGACTTACCGGAAACCTTACGGACTTCCCAGGGATTCAGCAGCGAGTTTTACGGTGAGGCGATTTCTGAAGCTCTGTTTTTGCAGACGCTTGATGCGTCAGCCGATCGCGGAGAATCCTCGCTGGAAGTGATGTGTCATCCGGCTTTTATCGATGACATTATTCGTCAAAGTGCCTACTGTTACCCCCGCTTAACTGAGCTCGACGTGCTGACGTCTTCGTCACTGAAATATGCTATTGCGGAGCGCGGTTATCGTCTTGGCAGTTTTCTGAACGTGTAATTCCTGAGTTTGCGGCGCTTAATGCGCCGCATTTTTTTAGGCCGGAATCGTGTCTATTTTTCCGGCGCGTGACCAGACGCGGTGCGCGGTCATCAGCGTCAGCAGGGTATCCATGAACTGTGTGTCTGCACTGTCCGCTTCCACCACGCCTTCTTCTCCTTCCTTTTTGATATTCAACGTTGCTTTAAACTGACGAGCATCGCCAGCCAGGGGGATAGGTTTCAAGTGCTTATACGCTTCGAATAAGTAATATCGGGCATCATCGTTCGTAACGATATCCGCGAGATTGCCGCACGGAACGATAACCGCATCGACCGTCAGGGTAGATCCATCATCGGCAACTACATTCCCCATCCGGGAATAGAGTAGTTTGGCATGAACACCTTCGGCCTGTAGGGCTTGCATGATGGCGAGCAGAACGGCCGATTTCACCTGGTTATTAAGTAAAATGGCGACCATGCGGCCAGTTATCATTGATGGAATTCGGTTCATAGTTGGCCGGATTGGTATCGATGTCCATGCAATGCATGCCGTCACGCTGGAAATTATGATACGGACAGGTTGGGCGATTAATTGGGATTTCATGGAAGTTGGGTCCACCCAGACGACTGATCTGGGTATCGGTATAGGAGAACAAGCGGCCTTGCAACAAGGGATCGTTAGTAAAATCGATGCCCGGGACGATGTGTCCGGGATGAAAAGCCACTTGCTCATTTTCGGCGAAAAAATTGTCCGGATTGCGGTTTAGCACCATTTTACCGACGAGTTGTACCGGAACCAGTTCTTCAGGTATCAATTTCGTTGGATCGAGCAGGTCAAAATCGAACTTGAATTCGTCCTCTTCGGGAATGAGCTGTAGCCCCAGTTCATATTCCGAATAATCGCCCGCTTCAATCGCTTCCCACAGTTCGCGGCGATGAAAGTCGGGAGCCCGACCTCAGCGGCGCAGGTACAGGCCGATGACGTAAAGCGCGATGAACCAGGCAAACAGCGCACGCAAGGCAGGACGTCAGGAGGCAAAATCGGCTAAGATAGTGGTTTTCTGATTTTTAGAATTTGTCTTTAGTGAAGCAACTGATTATGAAACCTCTTCGCCAACAAAATCGTCCGGTTATCAGCTATGTTCCTCGCGTGGAGCCCGCTCCACCAGAGCATGCGATTAAAATGGATGCGTTTCGTGACGTATGGATACTGCGCGGAAAATATGTCGCTTTTGTCTTAATGGGGGAGTCGTTTCAACGTTCGCCTGCATTTACGGTCCCGGAATCAGCGCAGCGCTGGGCTAATCAGGTTCGTCAGGAAAATGAACTGAGCGATTAATGGATATAAAAAAACCGCCGGAGCATGATACTCCGGCGTTTTTTTGTTTTTTAGCTGACCGACTTAGCGATGCGCCAGTTCGGCGTTATCGTCGCTGTCCAGAATTGTTTTATCGGTCTGCTTCAGCCATTGACTGGTCAGCGTACCGGCAGTCATGGAACCGCTTACGTTCAACGCAGTACGACCCATGTCGATCAGCGGTTCAACGGAGATCAACAGCGCAACCAGCGTGACCGGCAGACCCATAGCAGGCAGAACGATCAGCGCGGCAAACGTTGCACCGCCACCGACTCCCGCAACCCCTGCGGAACTCACGGTCACGATACCAACCAGCGTGGCAATCCACATTGGGTCCAGCGGGTTGATTCCAACGGTCGGCGCGACCATTACTGCCAGCATTGCCGGGTACAGACCCGCACAACCGTTCTGACCAATCGTGGCGCCAAAAGAGGCGGCGAAAGAGGCGATGGATTCAGGCACGCCCAGACGACGGGTTTGCGCTTCAACGTTCAGCGGAATTGAGGCTGCGCTGGAACGGCTGGTGAAGGCGAAAGTCAGCACCGGCCACACCTTACGGAAGTATTTCAGCGGGCTAACGCCGTTAATACCCAAGAGGATCCCGTGAACCACGAACATAATGCCCAGACCGAGATAAGAGGCCACGACGAAGCTACCCAGCTTAATGATGTCCTGAAGGTTGGAACCGGCAACCACTTTGGTCATCAGCGCCAGAACACCGTACGGCGTCAACTGCATCACCAAACGAACCAGCTTCATTACCCAGCTTTGCAGGGTATCGATAGCCACCAGAACGCGCTCGCCTTTTGGTGCATCATCTTTCAGCAGTTTCAGTGCGGCTACACCCAGGAATGCTGCGAAGATAACTACGCTGATAATCGACGTCGGGTTGGCGCCAGTCAGATCGGCAAACGGGTTTTTCGGAATAAACGACAGCACCAGTTGCGGAACGCTGAGGTCAGCCACTTTGCCAACATAGTTGGTTTCAATCGCGTTCAGACGGGCCGTCTCGGCACCACCTTGCACCAGACCTTCGGCGGTCAGGCCGAACAGGTTGGTCACCAGAACCCCAACCAGTGCGGCAATCAGCGTGGTAAACAGTAGCGTTCCGATGGTCAGGAAGCTGATTTTACCTAACTGAGAGGCATTGTGCAGACGCGCAACGGCGCTGAGAATAGATGCAAATACCAGCGGCATAACAATCATCTGCAGCAACTGGACATAACCGTTGCCGACAATGTTGAACCACTGTACGGAATCTTTAAGAACCTGGCTGTCGGAACCATAAATGGTGTGCAGGGCAAGGCCGAACACGACACCCATGATCAGACCGACCAGTACTTTTTTGGCCAGACTCCACTGTTTGTGACGGGCTTGCGCCAGCACGAACAGCAGCACTACGAACACGATAATGTTCGCGATTAATGGAAAGTTCATCCCCGTTCTCCTGATCTTATTATACGTATCACCGTTTAAAGGTGATTCTGTTGGCGCAAGATTAGCAGAACTGTGACTTGCCTCTTATATTCAAATGGAATTGTTTATACCGAAAATGACTTTTTGGCTGATTTATTAGTCAATCTGATGCGTTATGAAACGATTGAACTGCATTTGTAGCGTATTAATCATCTGCGAAGACCAGCGTACCGCGCTGTTCTCTTGTACGGTCTGCGGCATCCAGATTGCCCATGCGAACAGTGCCATGCACAGAAACCGCTCCAGTTGGTTGCCTTTTTGCGGCACGAGGATGGGCAGACGAAAACGCCAGCGGCAGGGCCAAAGCAGGGGGACGCCCGCCGGGGTCAGCATATCGGCCAGAATATGGCTGAGATAACCGAGAACCATACCTTGTAAGGCATCAGCCGGTATTATCCAGGTGTCCGGGACTTTCAGGTAAAACGTAGTCAGTAGGGCAAAGACTGCAAGCAGGCTATGCGTAAACCCGCGATGACCAAATGCCCGGGCAATGGGTTTTGATATCCACTTCAGACGCTGCCCCAGCAGGGATTTGGGATGATCAATATCCGGCAGCAGGCACGTTAAAATGGCGGAAGGAACAATATGCCACCAGTCACCCTGAGCAAGAACGGGCGTTAGCTCGGCATTCTTGGCAAATACCGCACAGGCAATAGAAAAAAGAAGGTGGCCTTCCGCCGTCATGATAAAACCCAATAAACTGTCGATTCATACAGTATAGGGGTTTTATACAGTAGGCGGAAGAGGTGACGTTGTAACCCTTTGTCACAAGTGCGCCATTACCGCGCCAGCCAACCGCCATCCACGGCTAGCGTATAGCCATGAATATAGTCAGAGGCGGGACTTGCGATGAATACGACCGGGCCTTTCAGGTCATTTGGTGTGCCCCAGCGCCCTGCGGGAATACGATCGATAATCTCCTGATTGCGCTCGCTGTCTGCGCGCAGCTGCTGGGTATTATTGGTCGCCATATAGCCGGGTGCGATAGCATTGACATTAATTCCTTTGGCCGCCCATTCATTGGCGAGCAGGCGAGTGATGCCCAGTACGCCGCTTTTTGATGCTGTATAGGAAGGGACGCGGATTCCGCCCTGAAAAGAGAGCATCGAGGCAATGTTAATAATTTTTCCGCCATTGCCCTGAGCCTGAAACTGGCGCGCCACGGCCTGTGACAGAAAGAAAACGGATTTAAGATTCAGATTCATCACGTCATCCCAATCCTTTTCGCTGAAGTCCAGCGCATCCTGACGGCGTATGGTTCCCGCATTGTTGACCAGAATATCGATCCGGCCAAACGCCGACACCGATTGTGTCACGATGCTGGTGAGAGCATCTTGTTGGCTGAGGTCGGCCCGAATAGCCATAAAACGTCGACCGAGAGCGTTAATTTTCTCTGCGGTTTCATGTGGTATTTTACGATTCACGCCGACTACATCGCAGCCCGCTTCAGCCAGCGCCACTGCCATACCCTGCCCAAGGCCGGTGTCACATCCAGTGACGATGGCTACTTTACCTTCGAGACGAAAAGCTTCCTGAATCATGCTCACCTCAACTATTTATGTCATTAACGCTTGCTCTATAGGGCAAGGATAGGAGAGGTTAAACAGAAATTCAATTAAAGATGAAACGCTGTTTTAAAAATAAGGAGCTGAGAAAACGGGCAATACGATCATTGCCCGTTACAGGATTAGCCGCGCAGATGAGCGGCAGTAAGTTCCGTGAGCGAGGTTAGTTTGACGTCGGCAAGGACGAAGCGGGGATCGTCCTGATTTTCATGTGCAGGTACCACGATGGAACGCATACGGGCGGCTTTCGAAGCAATCATGCCGTTTACCGAGTCTTCCAGTGCTACGCAGTTTAACGGGTCAATGCCCAGTTTTGTGGCGCAATCGAGATAAACCTGCGGGTGCGGTTTGCTGTAGGGCAGTTTTTCTGCAGAAGCCAACGCGTCGAAGCTGCTGCGCAGATCAAACATGGTCAGCACTTTTTCCAGCATATGCAGCGGCGAGGCGGATGCCAGTCCTACTTTGATTCCCTGAGATTTGCACAACGCCACGGCTTCACGCACACCCGGCAGCAGCGGTTTTGTTTCTTCCACTAACGCAATGGCCCGGGTGATGATGCGCTCGGTGACCTCCTGACGTGAGGGACCGTTCCACGGTTGCTGCGCAAACCACAAATCGACCACCATATCGATGCGTAAGCCAAGGGTGTCGGGAAGTTCATGGCGGCGGGAGATATCAACGCCTAAACTTGCTATCACATCCAGTTCAGCCTGATCCCAAAGCGGTTCAGAATCGACCAGTAATCCATCCATATCGAAAATTGCAGCAAGAATTTGACGCGGGGTTGACATTACAACCTCTCCTTTACGGTGATAAAAGGGATTAAGAGCCAGTCAAAACAGGCTCTGAGCGTTCATTATGGCTAATTCAGCAGTATACCGCCTTTAAAGATCAGGCGAAAACGGTTATCAACGGGTAAACTTAGGCCAAAATGACACGTCTTTATCAAGGGGAACTCATGACGTATCAACAAGCTGGACGCATTGCCGTCTTGAAAAGGCTGGCGGGATGGGTAATTTTCATTCCTGCGCTGATTTCAACACTGGTTTCTGTACTGAAGTTTATGTATGCGCACAGCGAAAAGCAGGAAGGAATTAACGCGGTCATGCTCGATTTTGCTCACGTGATGATCGATATGATGCGGGTTAATACACCTTTTCTTAACGTGTTCTGGTATAACTCGCCAACGCCCGATTTTCAAAGTGGACTGAATCTTGTTTTTTGGCTGATATTCATCCTGATTTTTATCGGTCTGGCGTTGCAGGATTCAGGCGCCAGAATGAGCCGCCAGGCACGTTTCTTACGCGAAGGCGTTGAGGATCAGCTGATTCTGGAACAGGCAAAAGGCAGTGAAGGATTATCCCGCGAGCAACTTGAATCGCGAATTGTAGTACCGCACCATACGATCTTCTTACAAATTTTCCCGCTTTATATTTTGCCGGTGATCGTTATCGTGATCGGCTACTTCTTCTTCTCATTGCTGGGCTTTTTGTAAGTGCCGCTCTATCGGGCCTGCCACGTTGCGAAACGGCAGGCCTGATAATCAACGCGGTACGTAGCTAAGCAGCGAGTAATCTATCCAGCGCTTTCTGCGCCACAACCAGATGCTGCCCTCCGAACAGAATTGCTCGATTCAGCAGCGTATAGAGCTGGTAGATTGGCTGCCTGTCGAGAAAGTCCAGCGGTAGTGGTGAGACAGACTGGTAACCGTCATAAATTTGCGGCGGCTGATCGGTATGCAACGGCAGCATTGCCAGGTCACACTCTCTGTCCCCCCAGTAGCAGGCAGGGTCAAAGATGTACGGACCGTTAGGACCGAGGGCGCAGTTCCCGGACCACAAATCACCGTGCAGGAGAGACGGCTGCGGCTGATGAGAAGAGAGACGTTGCTGGACATGTTCGACGATGGCATCAATATTGCCAAACGCAATGCCTTTTTCAGCGGCGAGTTCCAGTTGCCAGCCTATTCGCTGCTCGGCGAAAAAGGTTGACCAGCGACGTTGCCAGGTATTGGGCTGCGGCGTGGTAGAGAGCGCGTTATCGAAGTCGAGGCCAAACTGAGGCTGGTCGCTCCATTCGTGCAAATGCGCAAGCTGTTGACCGAGGATAAACGCGTTATGCGCATCAAGCGGACGGGGAGGGAGGAAATCCATCACCAGAAAGCTGTAATCTCTGTCTGCGCCTACTGCCCAGACTTTCGGTACAGATACAGTTTGACTGCGGGAAAGTAGCTCCAGCTGATCGGCTTCTGCCGTAAAGCCGGTTAACAGCTCTCTTTCATCGCATTTGACGAAAAAATCTCGCCCCGCATAGCGTAAATGCCATGCGGCGTGAATCTCTCCGCCGGGCAGTTCATTACGCAGTTCGATTTCGCCTTCACCTAATTGCTCGCTTAAAAGACGACTGATAGCCTGCCACATGATGTCTCTCCCCATGTTGTCTGCCAGATCATAAGGTTAGCGCAAGAATGCGGTTAAAAAACACGAACTGACGCACACCACGGACGCGTCATCGCTGGAAAGGCACTTAATGTTTGTCGCTCTTCTTCACCCCGTACCGTTGTGGAGACGTCTGACTGCACATGATTCACTTCTTTGTAATCACGTGATTTTTTATCATAGTCGCATAACATCCATGCTGACAGTTTTACGCGAGAATCCCTCTTTCTCTTCATAAGAGGGACGGTGTCATTACTGAGTGAGATACGAATAAATTTTTTGCGTGTCGTCCAAAGAGCACAGGCGCGTACCCTGATTGAGCGTTGCTGCGCTACCTGCGGCGACGCCGTAACGGACAATATCCTCAAAAGGTGCATTCTCAGCCAGTTTAAGCGTCATGGCCCCGACCATGCTGTCGCCCGCGCCTACGGTGCTTTGACTTTTCACCGGTGGCGGAACCACCTGAACGCAGGTTTCTCGATCTACGCCCAGCGCCCCTTGCGGCCCAAGCGAGACCACAACGCGGTGCGCTTTCCCACTATGTACGATTTCCTGCGCGGCCTTGCGCACATCATCGGGCTGTGTCAGTTCGCGGTTTACCAGCGCACTCAGTTCTTTGAGGTTGGGTTTGACCAGTTCGATATTGCCGATGGCTAACGCCGCCGTCAGTGCTTCGCCTGAACTGTCGACAATACAGCGGATCCCCTGTTTTTGTGCGGTGGTAATCAGTCGGGTCAACTTCTCAAGCTGTACGCCGGGCGGCAAACTACCGCTGATGACCAGCAATGCACCAGATTCAATTTCCAGCACCTGATCCTGAAGTTGGTAGAACTCGTCATCGGTCAGCGCAGCGCCAGGCATGACAAAACGATACTGTTCGCCGCTGGACTCAATGTGGACATGAAGATTTTGTCGGGTCCAGTCTTTGGCTTCGACGGTGGATACGGGAACATTTTCGTCGGCGAGCAATGCAACAAGATGCTCTCCGGTTGCACCCCCCGCGGGGAAAATCGCCGTTGCGGTTCCGCCAAGATGGGCAATTGCGCGAGCGACGTTGATGCCGCCGCCGCCGGGTTCAAAAACCGGCGAGGTACAACGAAGCTTACCTTCCGGGTAAATTTGTGGAGTGATTGTTGCGCTATCGAGAGAGGGCGCAAGTGTTAACGTATAGATACGTACCATCTTTACCTCCTGTTAGGCTGTCCTCAGTCTGGCACTTAACCTCCCGAAAGTGAAGTAATTAACAACATGATTTTTCATATCTTTATTTAAAATTATCGTCATAAAGTTATATAAATAAAATAAAGGTTTAGGAACGCTCTTATTCAAAAAATGAAATAAGAATTTATTGCTATGTTATTCGAGTCTTTTTATAATTTGTTACCTTTCAAGGGTCTTTTGTCATTGATCCATATGAAAGTTTCCGAGACCGTAATGGTCTCTTTTTTTGTTGTACGGACTCTTAATAAATGAAGCTTTTGAAGACAGTGCCCGCAGCATTACTGCTGACGGGGGGCCTGCTTGCGTCAATGCATGCTGCCGCCGATGATTCCGTTTTTACTGTCATGGATGACCCTTCCAGCGCGAAAAAACCCTTTGAAGGTAACCTGAACGCGGGATATCTCGCCCAGTCAGGCAACACAAAAAGTTCTTCTTTAACCGCAGACACCACCATGACCTGGTACGGTGAAACCACGGCGTGGTCTCTGTGGGGAAATGCCAGCAATACCTCCTCAAATGATGAGCGTTCATCAGAGAAATATGCCGTAGGTGGTCGTAGTCGTTACAACATGACTGACTATGACTATCTCTTTGGGCAGGCAAGCTGGTTGACCGACCGTTACAACGGCTATCGCGAGCGTGACGTGCTGACCGCCGGTTATGGTCGTCAGTTCCTTAACGGGCCAGTACATAGCTTCCGTTTTGAATTCGGTCCTGGCGTGCGCTATGACGAGCATACGGATGGCACCACCGAAACACAGCCGCTGGGCTATGCGTCCGGGGCCTATGCGTGGCAGATGACGGACAATACTAAATTTACGCAAGGCGTGTCGGTATTCGGTGCGGACGATACAACGCTCAACTCTGAAACGGCCTTGAACGTTGCCATCAACGAACACTTTGGGTTAAAGGTGGCTTACAACGTCACCTGGAACTCTGAACCACCGGCAACAGCGCCGGAACATACCGATCGTCGTACTACTGTTTCACTCGGCTACCGGATGTAATGACAAACCGGGTCAAATAATTGGCCCGGCTTTTATCTATTAAAGTTAAGGTTATTTAATAGATAATCTGTGTTTTATTTTTAGTACTTATCAATAACGCGCTTTTTTTCAGACGAATTCGATTTAATTGATAAATAAACGAAACTGGAATAGCGGGTGAGCGTCATTTAACCCCAGATCATCGCTGCCCAACGTAGCATTAGCATTGCTGCACAAATAACGAGCAGGATCACAACCATCTTCCAGTGTTTCTTTGCAAAGCGATTTGTTGGCATTGTTCTTTTCCTGCTCAGATTAGATGACTTTCTGCAAGTGTAACAAAGACGTCAGGGTGTCAGTGAATTGATTTACATCATAGAGCGCGCGTTGATTGTTGCTTTGATCGGCTCGAAATGCCGTGTACACTGTGAAACGGTGTTATCAAAAAGCGGGTGTAGGTCCAGTGTAGCCATTGAGGCAATCAGTGACATATTTCGCAGAGTGAAGCGGGAATCAGCCCACACCTTTTTGATAATTTTAAATATTGAATCTTTGTATGTGATCTTACGTGTGGGTCACCACTGCAAATAAGGATATAACATGCCTGTTATTACTCTTCCTGATGGCAGCCAACGCCATTACGACCACGCTGTAAGCCCCATGGATGTTGCGCTGGACATCGGTCCTGGTCTGGCGAAAGCCACTATTGCTGGCCGTGTTGACGGTGAGCTGGTAGATGCTTCCGATCTGATTGAGCATGATGCGAAGCTCTCCATCATCACCGCGAAGGATGAAGAAGGTCTGGAGATCATTCGTCACTCCTGTGCGCACCTGTTAGGGCACGCGATCAAACAACTCTGGCCGCACACCAAAATGGCGATCGGACCGGTTGTTGATAACGGTTTTTACTACGATATCGATCTTGACCGTACGTTAACCCAGGAAGACGTCGACGCGCTCGAAAAGCGGATGCACGAGCTCGCTGAGAAAAACTACAATGTCATTAAGAAGAAAGTCAGCTGGTACGAAGCGCGTGAAACCTTCGTGAAGCGTGGCGAGACCTATAAAGTCTCTATTCTTGATGAAAACATCGCCCATGATGACAAGCCTGGCTTGTACCATCATGAAGAATATGTCGATATGTGCCGTGGCCCGCACGTGCCGAACATGCGTTTCTGCCATCATTTCAAACTGATGAAGACCGCTGGGGCATACTGGCGTGGCGACAGCAATAACAAGATGCTGCAGCGTATTTATGGTACTGCATGGGCAGATAAAAAAGCCCTGAATGCCTATCTGCAACGTCTGGAAGAAGCGGCCAAACGCGACCACCGTAAAATCGGCAAGCAGCTTGACCTGTATCATATGCAGGAAGAAGCACCGGGTATGGTGTTCTGGCACAACGATGGCTGGACTATCTTCCGTGAACTGGAAGTCTTTGTTCGCTCAAAACTGAAAGAATACCAGTATCAGGAAGTGAAAGGTCCGTTCATGATGGACCGCGTGCTGTGGGAAAAAACAGGTCACTGGGATAACTACAAAGATGCAATGTTCACCACCTCTTCTGAGAACCGTGAATACTGCATTAAGCCAATGAACTGCCCGGGTCACGTACAGATCTTTAATCAGGGTCTGAAATCCTATCGCGATCTGCCGCTGCGTATGGCTGAGTTTGGTAGCTGCCACCGTAATGAACCGTCAGGTGCGCTGCATGGCCTGATGCGTGTTCGTGGCTTCACTCAAGATGATGCGCATATCTTCTGTACTGAAGAGCAGATTCGTGATGAAGTTAACGCGTGCATTCGTATGGTCTACGATATGTACAGCACCTTTGGCTTCGAGAAAATCGTCGTCAAACTGTCCACTCGCCCCGAAAAACGTATCGGTAGCGATGAAATGTGGGACCGTGCTGAAGCTGACCTGGCCGTTGCGCTGGAAGAAAACAACATCCCGTTTGAGTTCCAACTGGGTGAGGGCGCGTTCTACGGTCCGAAAATTGAATTTACCCTGTATGACTGCCTCGATCGTGCATGGCAGTGCGGTACTGTACAGCTGGACTTCTCCCTGCCGTCCCGTTTAAGCGCCTCTTACGTTGGCGAAAACAACGAACGTCAGGTGCCGGTTATGATTCACCGTGCAATTCTTGGGTCGATGGAACGTTTCATCGGTATCCTGACCGAAGAGTTCGCTGGCTTCTTCCCGACCTGGCTTGCGCCGGTTCAGGTTGTGGTCATGAACATCACCGATTCTCAGTCTGAATACGTTAACGAATTAACGCAGAAACTACAAAATGCGGGTATTCGTGTAAAAGCAGACTTGAGAAATGAGAAGATTGGCTTTAAAATCCGCGAGCACACTTTACGTCGTGTCCCTTACATGTTGGTCTGTGGCGACAAAGAGGTAGAAGCAGGCAAAGTTGCCGTGCGCACCCGTCGTGGCAAAGACTTGGGCAGCCTGGACGTAAATGAAGTGATTGAGAAGCTGCAACAAGAGATTCGCAGCCGCAGTCTTCAACAACTGGAGGAATAAGGTATTAAAGGCGGAAAACGAGTTCAAACGGCACGTCCGAATCGTATCAATGGCGAGATTCGCGCCCTGGAAGTTCGCTTAACAGGTCTGGAAGGCGAAGCTTTGGGTATTGTGAGTCTGAGAGAAGCGATCGAAAAAGCTGAAGAAGCTGGAGTAGATTTAGTTGAAATCAGCCCTAACGCCGAACCGCCAGTTTGTCGTATTATGGACTACGGCAAGTTCCTTTATGAAAAGAGTAAGTCTTCTAAGGAACAGAAGAAAAAGCAAAAAGTTATCCAGGTTAAGGAAATTAAATTCCGTCCTGGCACCGACGATGGCGATTACCAGGTAAAACTCCGCAGCCTGGTACGCTTTCTGGAAGATGGCGATAAGGCTAAGATCACGCTGCGTTTTCGCGGTCGTGAGATGGCCCACCAACAGATCGGTATGGAAGTGCTCAACCGCGTCCGTGACGATCTGAGTGAACTGGCAGTAGTCGAATCCTTCCCTACGAAGATCGAAGGCCGCCAGATGATCATGGTGCTCGCTCCTAAGAAGAAACAGTAAGGCCTTCAAGTAGCAATGTCTGTGGAGCCTACGGGTTCCACAGCCGTTGTTCGCCTACGTTTCGTTTATTAACAATGCGAAGTGGAAGTTATTAAAATGCCAAAAATTAAGACCGTACGCGGTGCTGCTAAGCGTTTCAAAAAAACCGGTGGTGGTGGATTTAAGCGTAAGCACGCAAACCTGCGTCATATTCTGACCAAAAAATCTACTAAGCGTAAACGTCACCTGCGTCCAAAAGGCCTCGTGTCTAAAGGCGATCTGGGTCTGGTTATCGCGTGCCTGCCGTACGCATAAGCCGTTAACGTTTAATTCATTTTTTTACTAAGAATATAGATACAGGAGAGCACATATGGCTCGCGTAAAACGTGGTGTAGTTGCCCGTGCACGTCACAAGAAAATTTTGAAACAAGCTAAAGGCTACTACGGTGCGCGTTCTCGCGTATACCGCGTTGCCTTCCAGGCTGTTATCAAAGCTGGTCAGTACGCTTATCGTGACCGTCGTCAGAAAAAGCGTCAGTTCCGTCAACTGTGGATTGCGCGTATCAACGCAGCAGCACGTCAGAACGGTATTTCTTACAGCAAATTCATCAACGGCCTGAAAAAAGCCTCTGTTGAAATCGACCGTAAGATCCTGGCTGACATCGCAGTATTCGACAAAGTAGCGTTCACCGCTCTGGTCGAAAAAGCGAAAGCAGCTCTGGCATAAGCCGGTGAAAAGAGGGAGCCTGGCTCCCTCTCTTTTATTTGCAGTACAATCAATTAGTTGACAATTTATCCGTAAGCCTTTTCAATAAAGGTTGTCCGGTTTTTACCACACAAGGTAACGCAAGCATGAATGCTGCTATTTTCCGCTTCTTCTTTTACTTTAGCACCTGAAATCAGGAGGCTTGCGCGTGAAAGAAGAAACGGAAAACAGCGCCTAAAAGCCTCCCTGGTGGAGGCTTTTTTTATACGCGTCATCCTTCAAGTTGTCTCTGTATTGGCTGCATTCGCTCTTTTGCTGCGTTGATACAACTTGAATGATTTTGCGTATATATGAGCGACTAGTGAATATCGCAACATAACGAGGAAAACCATGTCACATCTCGCAGAGCTGGTTGCCAGTGCAACGGCCGCCATTAACCAGGCTTCAGATGTTGCCGCGTTAGACAATGTCCGCGTCGAATATTTGGGCAAGAAAGGGCACCTGACCCTTCAGATGACAACCCTGCGCGAACTGCCGCCAGAAGAGCGCCCGGCAGCAGGTGCGGTGATAAACGAAGCCAAAGAGCAGGTGCAGCAAGCGCTGAACGCGCGTAAGGCCGAATTAGAAAGTGTTGCCCTGAATGCCCGTCTGGCAGAAGAAACTATCGATATCTCCCTGCCAGGGCGTCGTATCGAAAACGGCGGTCTGCATCCTGTAACGCGTACAATTGACAGGATTGAAAGTTTCTTTGGTGAGCTGGGCTTTACCGTGGCGACTGGTCCGGAAATCGAAGATGACTATCATAACTTCGATGCGCTGAACATTCCTGGCCATCATCCGGCGCGCGCTGACCACGACACTTTCTGGTTTGACGCGACGCGTTTGCTGCGTACGCAGACTTCCGGCGTGCAGATCCGCACCATGAAGGAAAAACAGCCGCCGATCCGTATTATCGCCCCGGGCCGTGTATATCGTAACGATTACGATCAGACTCACACCCCGATGTTCCATCAGATGGAAGGGCTGATTGTTGATACCAACATCAACTTCACCAACCTGAAAGGCACGCTGCACGATTTCCTGCGCAACTTCTTTGAAGAAGACCTGCAGGTTCGTTTCCGTCCTTCCTACTTCCCGTTCACTGAACCTTCTGCGGAAGTAGACGTGATGGGCAAAAACGGTAAGTGGCTGGAAGTGCTGGGTTGCGGGATGGTTCACCCGAACGTGCTGCGTAATGTTGGCATCGATCCGGAAATCTACTCGGGCTTTGCATTTGGTATGGGGATGGAGCGTCTGACCATGCTGCGTTACGGTGTTACCGATCTGCGTTCTTTCTTCGAAAACGATCTGCGTTTCCTCAAACAGTTTAAATAAAGGCAGGATAAAACAATGAAATTCAGTGAACTGTGGTTACGCGAATGGGTAAACCCGGCGATTGACAGTGATGCTCTGTCAAACCAAATCACGATGGCGGGTCTGGAAGTTGACGGTGTGGAACCTGTTTCCGGCGCGTTCAACGGCGTTGTGGTGGGTGAAGTGGTTGAATGTGGCCAGCACCCGAACGCTGACAAACTGCGTGTCACCAAAGTGAATGTAGGCGGCGACCGTCTGCTGGATATCGTCTGCGGTGCGCCAAACTGCCGTCAGGGGTTGAAAGTGGCTGTGGCAACCGTTGGTGCCGTTCTGCCGGGCGATTTCAAAATCAAAGCCGCGAAACTGCGCGGTGAGCCGTCTGAAGGTATGCTATGCTCATTCTCTGAGCTGGGGATTTCCGACGATCATAACGGTATTATCGAACTGCCGGCCGATGCGCCAATTGGCACCGATATCCGTGAATACCTTAAGCTTGACGACAACACTATCGAAATCAGCGTCACGCCGAACCGCGCCGACTGCTTAGGCATTATCGGTGTCGCACGTGATGTTGCTGTGCTGAACAAAGCTCCGCTGGTTGAGCCGGAAATCGCGCCTGTAGCGGCAACCATTAGCGACGTCCTGCCGATTCAGGTTGAAGCCGTGGAAGCCTGTCCACGCTATCTGGGCCGCGTGGTTAAAGGCATCAATGTTAAAGCGCCGACCCCGCTGTGGATGAAAGAAAAACTGCGTCGTTGCGGTATTCGTTCAATCGATGCCGTGGTTGACGTGACTAACTATGTGCTGCTCGAACTGGGCCAGCCGATGCACGCATTCGACAAAGACCGCATTGAAGGCGGAATTGTTGTCCGTATGGCAAAAGAGGGTGAGACCCTGGTATTGCTGGATGGCAGCGAAGCGAAGCTGAATGCGGATACGCTGGTGATTGCGGACCATAACAAAGCGCTGGCGATGGGCGGCATCTTTGGTGGCGAACATTCCGGCGTGAATGATGAAACGCAAAACGTCCTGCTGGAATGTGCATTCTTTAGCCCGCTGTCTATTACCGGTCGCGCACGTCGTCACGGTCTGCACACCGATGCTTCTCACCGCTATGAGCGTGGTGTCGATCCGGCTCTGCAACATAAGGCCATGGAACGTGCAACGCGCCTGCTGATCGATATCTGCGGCGGCGAAGCGGGTCCAGTCATTGACGTGACGAACGAAGACACGCTGCCAAAACGCGCAACCATTACGCTTCGTCGTAGCAAACTGGATCGTCTGATCGGACACCATATTGCGGATGAGCAGGTGAGCGACATTCTGCGTCGTCTGGGTTGTGACGTGACGGAAGGGCAGGATGAGTGGAAAGCGGTCGCGCCGAGCTGGCGTTTCGATATGGAAATCGAAGAAGACCTGGTCGAAGAAGTCGCCCGCGTATACGGTTATGACAATATCCCGAACACGCCGATTCAGGCTGGTCTTATCATGGGTACGCATCGTGAAGCGGATTTGTCGCTGAAACGTGTAAAAACCATGCTGAATGACAAAGGCTACCAGGAAGTAATTACCTACAGCTTCGTCGATCCGAAAGTCCAGTCGCTGCTGCACCCGGGTGAAGAAGCACTGCTGTTGCCAAGCCCAATCTCTATTGATATGTCGGCTATGCGTTTGTCCCTGTGGACCGGCTTGCTGTCTACGGTAGTGTATAACCAGAACCGTCAGCAGAACCGCGTACGTATTTTTGAAACGGGTTTACGTTTCGTACCGGATACACAGGCCAATCTCGGGATCCGTCAGGATCTGATGCTGGCGGGCGTGATCTGCGGTAACCGTCATGATGAACACTGGAATCTGGCAAAAGAGACCGTTGATTTCTATGATCTGAAAGGCGATCTGGAAGCGGTTCTCGACCTGACCGGCAAACTGGCAGACATTCAGTTCAAAGCTGAAGCGAATCCAGCACTGCATCCGGGTCAGTCTGCGGCGATTTATCTGAAAGGTGAACGTATTGGTTTCATTGGGGTTGTTCATCCTGAACTGGAACGTAAACTGGATCTGAACGGTCGCACTCTGGTGTTTGAACTGGAGTGGAATAAGCTCGCAGACCGCGTGGTGCCTCAGGCGCGTGAAGTTTCTCGCTTCCCGGCAAACCGCCGCGACATCGCGGTCGTTGTGGCCGAAAACGTTCCCGCTGCGGATATTTTATCCGAGTGTAAGAAAGTTGGCGTAAATCAGGTAGTTGGCGTAAACTTATTTGACGTGTACCGCGGTAAGGGTGTTGCGGAGGGTTATAAGAGCCTCGCTATCAGCCTGATCCTTCAGGATACCAGCCGTACACTTGAAGAAGAGGAGATTGCCGCTACCGTCGCCAAATGTGTAGAGGCATTAAAAGAGCGATTCCAGGCATCATTGAGGGATTGAACCTATGGCGCTTACAAAAGCTGAAATGTCAGAATATCTGTTTGATAAGCTTGGGCTTAGCAAGCGGGATGCCAAAGAACTGGTCGAGCTGTTTTTCGAAGAGATCCGTCGTGCTCTGGAAAATGGTGAGCAGGTAAAACTCTCTGGTTTTGGTAACTTCGATCTGCGTGATAAGAATCAACGTCCGGGCCGTAACCCGAAAACGGGCGAAGATATTCCCATTACAGCACGGCGCGTGGTGACCTTCAGACCCGGACAGAAGTTAAAAAGCCGGGTCGAAAACGCAACGCCCAAAGAAGAGTGATTTAACGATCCGTTAAGTCACTTGCTCTGCCATCAAAGCGGCAGCGCAAACCATGATATATAACTAAAAAGGCCGCTCTGCGGCCTTTTTCCTTTTCACTACCGAATCAGCACCGTAGAATCACCTTCATCTCTTTTCAGCAGAATGGAAAACATGCTGACTTTCGCCCATCAACAGCAGCGTCGAAATGTGCGCTGGATACTGTCACTGTCAGTACTTATGCTACTGGCAACGATTCTAAGCTTGTGCGCAGGAGAACAATGGATCGCTCCCGGCGACTGGTTCAGCGCCCGCGGCGATCTGTTCGTCTGGCAAATCCGACTTCCCCGTACCCTTGCCGTTTTGCTGGTAGGCGCTGCGTTGGCCTTATCAGGCGCAGTGATGCAAGCTCTCTTTGAAAATCCGCTCGCCGAGCCGGGATTATTAGGCGTGTCTAACGGCGCGGGAGTCGGGCTCATCGCGGCGGTGCTGCTGGGGCAGGGGCAACTTCCCGGCTGGGCATTGGGCCTTTGCGCCATTGCCGGGGCGCTGATTATCACGCTCATACTGCTACGTTTCGCCCGCCGCCATTTGTCTACCAGCCGTCTGCTGCTGGCAGGGGTGGCGCTGGGGATTATCTGTAGCGCGCTGATGACATGGGCCATCTACTTCTCCACCTCATTTGACTTACGACAGCTGATGTACTGGATGATGGGGGGCTTCGGTGGCGTAGACTGGCATCAGGCCTGGCTCATGATAGCGTTGATTCCGGTACTGGTGTGGATCTGCTGTCAGTCGCAGCCGATGAATATGCTGGCATTAGGAGAGATATCTGCTCGTCAGCTGGGGCTGCCCCTATGGTTCTGGCGCAACCTGCTGGTGGTCGCCACGGGCTGGATGGTCGGCGTGAGCGTGGCTCTGGCAGGGGCGATTGGTTTTATTGGGCTTGTGATCCCGCATATTTTGCGACTGTGCGGCCTCACCGATCACCGTGTTTTATTGCCAGGTTGTGCGTTGGCTGGTGCAATCGCATTACTGTTTGCTGATGTTGTCGCGCGTTTGGTGCTGGCCTCGGCTGAGTTACCTATCGGCGTGGTGACGGCCACCATGGGCGCACCGGTATTTATCTGGCTATTGTTAAAAGCCGCGCGCTAGAACGCGTTGGTTCGGTCTATGATTAAACACTGAAAATCCACCTGTTGTTCTGGAGATGCTATGCAAAACACTATCCTCGATACAGAAGTGACGACCATCGACGGCGAGGTTACCTCACTGCAGCCGTATTCCGGAAATGTGCTGTTAATCGTCAACGTTGCTTCAAAATGTGGACTGACGCCGCAGTACGAGCAACTGGAGAATCTGCAGAAAACCTGGCACCAACAGGGCTTCAGCGTTCTTGGTTTCCCTTGCAATCAGTTTCTGGGCCAGGAGCCGGGCAGCGAAGAGGAAATAAAAACGTACTGCAGTACCACCTGGGGCGTAACTTTCCCGATGTTCAGCAAAATTGACGTCAACGGCGAGGGACGCCATCCGCTGTATCAGAAGCTGATTGATGCCGCACCAACGGCCGTTGCACCTGCGGACAGTGGGTTCTATGAGCGAATGGCGAGCAAAGGTCGTGCGCCGCTCTACCCGGACGATATTCTTTGGAATTTCGAGAAGTTTTTAGTGGGTCGCGATGGAAAAGTGCTGCAACGATTCTCACCGGATATGACGCCTGAGGATCCCATTCTGGTGCAAACCATCAAGCAGGCGCTGGCAAACTAATGTCTCGATTGATGCAGCTACAGGACGTCGCGGAATCGACCCGTCTTGGCCCGCTTTCTGGTGAGATAAAAGCAGGAGAGATCCTGCATTTAGTGGGACCAAACGGTGCCGGAAAAAGTACGCTGTTGGCGCGTATGGCGGGTCTGACGAACGGAGAGGGCAGCATCACTTTTGGTGATATGCCGTTGGAGGAATGGCCGGCTGCCAGGCTGGCGCAATATCGTGCCTATCTTGCGCAACAGCAAAATCCGCCGTTTGCGATGCCGGTCTGGCATTTTCTGACGCTGCATCAACCCGACAAAGCACGTACCGATCTGTTACAGGAGGTCGCCGATGCGCTCGGCCTGGGAGATAAACTGGGGCGTGGCGTGAACCAACTCTCCGGCGGTGAGTGGCAGCGTGTGCGTCTGGCTGCGGTTATCCTGCAGATTTGCCCACAAGCGAATCCATTAGGTCAGCTTTTACTCCTGGATGAGCCGATGAACAGTCTGGACGTCGCGCAACAAAACGCACTGGATCGATTGTTGAGTCAGCTGTGTTTGCAGGGCATAGCGATTGTGATGAGCAGTCACGACCTTAATCACACCTTACGCCATGCGCATAAAGCTTGGCTACTCAAACGCGGGAAACTACTTGCCAGTGGTTCTCGAGATGCGGTACTGACGCCGGCAAATCTGTCTGCGGCCTATGGCGTCAACTTCCGACGTTTGGATATTGAAGGGCACAGAATGCTCATATCAACCACTTAAGTTAAATGGGTTCTTGAAAATCATATAATTTCCACGCTAAATTGGTATAAAAATAAAATTCAGAGGATTCGTACTGAATGCGCTTTTGGCTCCTTTTAATCACAGCATTGTTTTTGGCGGGCTGCAGCAGCCATCGTGCGCCTGCGCCAAATGCCCGCTTGTCGGATTCAATCGCCGTTATCGCCGGTCTTAATGATCAGCTACAAACCTGGCATGGCACACCCTATCGTTATGGTGGTATGAGTCGTAGCGGGGTGGATTGTTCTGGATTTGTTTTGATGACGATGCGCGATAAATTCGATCTGCAACTCCCACGCGATACGCGTACGCAATCAAAGATTGGTACCGAAATTGATAAAGACGATTTGCTGCCTGGCGATCTGGTTTTCTTTAAAACCGGGTCTGGGGAACGCGGTCTGCATGTCGGTATTTACGATACCAATAATCAATTTATTCATGCTTCAACCAGCCGTGGAGTGATGCGCTCGTCTCTGGATAACGTTTACTGGCGTAAAAACTTTTGGCAGGCGCGACGTATTTAATCCCCACAACTCCGAGGCTGCCATCGAGTGGCAGCCTCGACATCACCGTTTGAAAGTTAACTTTTATTTCTGCTTTGGGTTAGACAATACCCATGAACATTAAGAGCGTATCTTGCTAAAAATATGATTTATTCCGAGATATTAAAAAGTGCAAAGCTGGATATTCGCTTATAATCAGGATAAGCTAAAAAAAAGGATTCGATTTACCGGCTAAAAAGGGAAAAATGAAAGGGCCTCTACTTGCATCAGCAGTAACGTATTTCTTCATCCTTTGCTACAGGATGCCGGATAACACCCATGCAGCGGGGCTGGCACGATGATTGTTTCACTGGATAATCTTTACCATTCTGAGTTCTCTTTTCTTCCTGCGAGAAGCGAAAAAGGCGATCTTGAATTCGTCGACATCATCACCAATTTCGCCAGTGCACATGGGGATGTGCGTATACCCACCGAGCTGGTCCTACCTCGGATGTCAGACGACGAAGAATGTCGTTTATTTGTAGAAAAACTAGAATTAATCGAAACGTGCCAACATTTTTTTATTCAGCGAAAAGTATTTGCCTGGGTTAATTTAACGCCAGCAATTGCTAATACTTTATTATCAGATACTGAACTTGCTTCACAAGTTGAACGATTTTCATTTCTGGAGCTGACTATTAATGAAAGCTATCCGGAGTTAAACAAAGGCAAAGATAATCCAACATTGGCCGCACTTGCTGCGCGATTTCCATTAGCCCTGACAAACTATGGTGCTGGCGGTATATCAACCCGGGCAATTTTTGACGGCCTGTTCAAACGCGTCGTTCTGGATAAAAACTTTGTTCAACAAAGGATTGCACATATTTCGTTTGAACCGTTTATGCGGGCTATTCTGGCGCAACTATCTCCCAGCTGTGAGTCAATAATCATTAGCGGAATTGATACACAAGAGATGCTGGAGCGCGTTTTGCCTGTGGGATTCAGTGCCATGCAGGGAGGATTGTGGCCTGCAGTGCCTCCTGCGCAGATAATTTCGCTTGCTAAGATATAACCCTTTTATTTGCTGGTGTTTAACAGGCTATTAACAGTCTACACTAGAGGCAGGAGGCCCTATGACCCTGTCTTTTACCACTCGCTGGCGTGATGAACTACCAGCAACTTATACCGCGCTTTCACCCACCCCTTTGAAAAATGCGCGCCTTATCTGGCATAACGATGCGCTGGCGGAGCAATTAGCTATTCCTGCGGCGCTATTTGATATTCCAACTGGTGCGGGCGTTTGGGGAGGCGAATCGCTGCTTCCCGGAATGTCGCCTTTAGCCCAGGTTTATAGTGGGCATCAGTTCGGCGTCTGGGCTGGTCAGCTTGGCGACGGACGTGGGATCCTGCTGGGCGAACAACAGCTTGCGGATGGTTCAACGTTTGACTGGCACCTGAAAGGCGCCGGACTCACGCCGTATTCCCGCATGGGTGATGGGCGCGCCGTGCTGCGCTCGACCATTCGCGAAAGCCTGGCCAGTGAAGCGATGCACTACCTGGGAATACCGACCACGCGGGCATTGTCGATTGTCACCAGCGACACGCCGGTGTATCGCGAAACGGTCGAAGCGGGGGCGATGCTTATCCGCGTGGCGCAAAGCCATATGCGGTTTGGCCATTTTGAGCATTTTTACTATCGCCGGGAGCCGGAAAAAGTGCGCCAGTTGGCTGACTTTGCGATTCGCCATTACTGGCCGCAATGGCAGGAAGACGCCGATAAATATCAGCTGTGGTTTAACGATGTTGTCACGCGTACAGCGACGTTAATCGCTGACTGGCAGGCGGTAGGATTTGCGCATGGTGTTATGAACACGGACAACATGTCGATTCTGGGTCTGACGATGGATTACGGTCCATTCGGTTTTCTTGATGATTACGTGCCCGATTATATCTGCAATCACTCTGACAACCAGGGGCGATACAGTTTCGATAATCAACCGGCCGCCGCGTTGTGGAACCTGCAACGTCTGGCGCAAACCCTGTCGCCGTTTATCCCGGTCGAGGCGCTCAATGATGCGCTGGACAGTTACCAGCTGGCGCTGTTAACTCGCTACGGTCAGCGGATGCGGCAAAAGCTCGGCTTCTTTAGCGAGCAGAAAGACGATAACGAACTGCTTAGCGAGCTGTTTAGTCTGATGTCGCGGGAAAGAAGCGACTATACGCGAACGTTTCGCATGCTCAGCCAAACGGAACAACACAGTGGGCAATCTCCGTTGCGCGATGAGTTTATCGACCGCGCAGCGTTTGACGACTGGTTCACGCGGTATCGCTCGCGCCTTCAGCAAGACAATATTGCCGATGCTGTCAGACAAACCCAGATGAAGGCGGCTAACCCGGCGATGGTATTACGTAACTGGCTGGCGCAACGGGCGATTAGTCAGGCAGAACAGGGGGATTACGCCGAGCTGCATCGGTTGCACCAGGCGTTGCGTACCCCGTTTGCCGATCGTGATGATGACTATGTCAGCCGTCCACCTGACTGGGGCAAACGGCTGGAAGTGAGTTGTTCAAGCTAAGGGGCCAGAAATACCTGCGGGGAGGCGTTGGCCGGATGCTGGCCAACGTGTACCTGAGCACCGTACCAGCGCTTCAGGTCATCGGCCTGTAACACAGTTTCCGGTGTTCCCTGCGATACCAGCCTGCCGTTGTGCAGCAGCACTATTCTGTCTGCCCACAGTGCGGCGAGGTTCAGATCGTGAAGCACAATGCACACATGCAGCTCTCCCGAAGAGGTAAGCGTTTTTAGCATGCGCAACAGATGCTGCTGGTGGTAAAGATCCAGCGCGGAGGTCGGTTCATCAAGGAATAACCAACCGCGAGGCGCACCGTCGCACCAGAGTTGTGCCAGCGCACGGGCTAACTGTACTCGCTGTTGCTCGCCGCCGGAAAGCGCGGCGTATTGCCGACCCGCCAACGGTGTGCATCCGGTCATTTCCATCACCTGAGCGATAAGCCGGGGCTCCTGCTGTTGGGTCCACGGCGCGCGGCCCATCGCGATGACGGCCTCTACCGGCCAGTCGAATCCCAACAGTGTTTGCTGGCGCATCACTGCCCGATGCCGCGACAGGGTCTGGGTAGACCATTCATGCAGCGGTTTGCCCGCCAGCACGCAGCGTCCGCTAGCGGGCTGCAGAAAACCGGTCAGCAGGCGCAGCAGGGTGGATTTTCCCGCACCGTTTGGGCCGATGAGCGCAACCAGTTCACCTCTTGTAAGGGCGAGCGATACGTCGTCAATCACCGGTCTGCCAGCTACGTGATAGCGAAGCCTTTCAGCGATGAAATGTTCAGCCATGCGCTCCTCGCTGACGAAAAATAAGCCATAAAAACCACGGTGCGCCGAGAAGACTGGTCAACAGACCGACCGGCATCTCCGCAGGCGCAACCGCCGTACGAGCCAGGGTGTCGGCAATCAGCAATAAAAACGCGCCCGCCAGCACGGAACCCGGAATAACGGCCCGATGGTCTGAGCCGAGCCACATACGTATTAAATGTGGGATTACCAACCCGATAAAGCCAATCACGCCGCTTACCGCCACGGCTGAGGCAACCAGTAATGCGCTACAAAGCAGCAAAATACGCTGGATTGTACGTACATCAACGCCGAGATAATGCGCCTCTTCCTCACCCAGTTGCAGAAGATTCAGCGCCGGAGCAAGTCGCCAGATGATCAGCACTGTCGGGATTGTCAGCGAAGTGACAGCCAACAGCGTGGACCACTGTGCGGCCCCCAGACTTCCCATTCCCCATAGCGACAGCTGGCGCAGTTGCGCATCATTACTGACCCACGACAGTACGCCAACCGCCGCCCCGCAGAGCGCGTTGATGGCAATGCCGACCAGCAGCAGGCGGGAGAGCGAACCGTCGCGCTGTTGGCTGAGGATAAAAATCACTACGGTTGCCGCCAGCGCGCCGAAAAAAGCGGCCAGCATTGGAGCATACAACATCATCAGCGCGGGCAAAGAGACAGGCAGCACCACCCACAGGGCCACAGCGCAGGCAGCGCCGCTGCTTATTCCCAGTAATCCAGGGTCTGCAAGCGGATTGCGAAACAGCCCCTGCATCACGCAGCCAGCGAGCGCCAGAGAGCCGCCAATCACCAGTGCCAGCAGGACGCGGGGAAGACGAATCGTGAGCCAGATTTGACGCAGTGCCTCATCGCCATCACGCCAGAGCAGACTTACCGGCAGGCGCAACGCGCCAAAACCGGTAGCCAGAATCGTCATTGCAACCAGCATCAATGCCAACATCCACAACGAACAGGTGATCCGCCGGGACATCAGGGCAATTGCTCTGCTTTAGCACGAAGCTGCAAAATAGCCTGTGGCGTGCGAACGCTGAAGCCCAACAGCGCCATATCGTCAACCTGCAATACCTGTTTATTCCTTCCGGCAGGTGTTTGCGCAAGTCCCGGTAGCGCCCACAGGTTATCTTCGCCACCCATCGCCTTAACGCCGTCCTGCGAAATCACCACCAGATCGGGCTGGCTGGCAATGACGCCTTCTTGTGACAGCGGCTGATAGCGATTAACGCCCTGCATCGCGTTGCGTAGACCTGCGGCACGAATCGCCGCATCGGCTCCGGTTTGCTGGCCCGCCGCCATCGCGGTCATCCCGCCATGATTGAGAATAAACAGCACACGTTTATTAAGTTCAGACGACGGGAGCGTCGCCAGTTCCTGACGTAACGTTGCGCGCAGCGTTTCGCCGTCGGCCTCCCGATGAGTAGCCTCAGCGATAACCCGAACTTTTTCATCAATCGCGTTAAGATCGTTGCTTGCTGGGATCGTGACAACCTTGACGTTGCTCTGCTCAAGCTGTTTTAGCGCTAAAGAGGGCTGTGCCTGCGCGCTGGCAAGGACCAGCGTAGGGCGGGTAGCCAGGATCCCTTCGGCGTTGAGCTGGCGCAAATAACCAACATCAGGTAACGCGGTTGCCGCAACAGGCCACTGGCTGGTGCTGTCTCTCGCCACAAGGGAGGGTTGTGCTCCCGGTGCGTAGACAATCTCGGTGACATCGCCACCGAGCGCAACAACCCGTTCCTCGGACGCAGCCAGCGCCGCGAAGGGCAGCAGCG
Organism: Citrobacter sp. S39; assembly: GCF_009495675.1. Classification (NCBI taxonomy): domain Bacteria; kingdom Pseudomonadati; phylum Pseudomonadota; class Gammaproteobacteria; order Enterobacterales; family Enterobacteriaceae; genus Citrobacter; species Citrobacter sp. S39. Next base: position 3,651,200 of record NZ_CP045555.1, on the reverse strand, counting down.
CGATCAGGGCCAGCAGTTTTTTCATGCGGCCAGTCCTTTCGGCGTCAGTGCGTCAATCTGTTCGCGCCATTGCGTCTGCTCCGGCTCGCCTTCCGTACGTTGACCATACAGCTGGGCGATTTGCGTGCCGTCGGCAGCAAACAGCTCCAGACTGGTGACGTGACCATCGGCGGTCGGTTTACGCGTCACCCACGTTTCTGCCACGCTCTCTTCCAGTAGATGCAGGGTAAAGGTTGGGTTGAAGATGTTCAGCCAGCCTTTCATCGGTACCAGTTTTTCAATCACGCCGGTAAATATCTGTACACAGCCGCGATTACCCACAAAAACCATAATTTCGTTGCCATCCTGACGCGCGGTGTCGAGTAATTGCGCCAGTGCGCTATTAGAAACCTTACAGGCCAGATCGTCGCCAACCAGATTAAACGCCTGTTGACGGGTGAGATCGTGGCGTTTCAGCAGACCGAAGAACTGATGTACATCGGTCATGGCTCGCCACTCTTGATCAACAGTCTGTGCGTCGACAGTGACGGCGGCAGGCACAGAATTGTTGACGGGTTGCAGCACCAGCGGCGGGTTTTCTGCAAAGATGAAACGGGTCAGCAATGCCGCCCATTCCTCAACGAGGGTATTTTGTGTGGTATAGACCTTCAGCAGTGCGTCTCCCTGATGGTCAAAGAATTGAATGCTCTGACGCTCGCCGTGGGCGGTGGTCTCACTGATATGAAAAGCGCTTGCCCACTGATTTAAGAACAGACGCAGGTCGAGTGCACGCGGATTAAGAACCAGCCCGGCATGGCCGTTCAGGTGCTGATTGGTAAAAGCGCCAACCTGTTCATGCACCGCATATTCGTTGCGGCAAATGCATTTGGTTTCACCAACCGCTTCCAGTGCGCCGAGGATTTCGCGGACTTCGCCACGTAAGCGCCAGGCGTCATGGCCGACGCGCGCAAAGGTCAGTTCGGCTTCGCTAATATTCATCAATCCTGCAATGTCACGTGCGTATTTTCCGGGATTTTCTTTCTTCAGTTCCAGCCAGCGTGTGTAATGATTCATTGTCTCTTCCTTCCAGATTGCGGCCCCGGCGAACCGGGGAAAAGTGATTACCACTGATAACTCACGAAAATTTTGCCATTACGACCATCCTGCGGAATGCCTTGCGGCGACCAGTACTCTTTGTCAAAGGCGTTGCCCAGTACCAGCGTGGTGGTCATGCCTTTCAGTGCTTGTTGGCCCTGATAGCTCACGTAAAAATCGTTTACCGCATAGCCAGGCTGTTTAGCGTAGGTGCTGCTGATATGCGTTGAACGGTCAGCAAATGTCCCGATCCAGCCTACGGAGAAACCGCTGTGCGCAACCGGCACATTCAGTTTGCTGGTGACGGTGTCCGGATTAATGCTGGAAATGTATTCACCTGTGTCAGTATCTTTGCCGCGTGTGCGGTTATAGGCCATGTCGAGGCTGAACAGGTCGGCGGTATATTTCGCCATCACGTCCCAACCCCAGATTTTGGCATTGGGAACGTTATAGGACATGGTTGTCGCAGCGGCGAAGTCGACGCTGGTGGAGATGTAATCTTTTGCTTTGGTGTCGAAATAGCTGGCTTTAAATTCGAGCGCATCGCTCGCCATCAGCAGATCGTCAAAGCGCAGGCCAAATCCGTATTCCTGTGTTTCGTTGGTTTCCGGGCGCAGGTTAGGGTTTGGCACCCAGTAGTTAGTGTAGAAACGACCAATCGAGAAGTGTTTCGCATCGTTATACATCTCGCCCATGGTTGGCGCACGGAAGGCCTGAGCGTATGAACCGAACAGCATCAGCCAGTCGGCTGGCGTAACGGTGAGTCCGGCGCGGGACGACCATTTGTCAGCATCAACATCTTCATAGCCGTCGCTGCTGCCGCGATAAGAGTCATAACGGGTACCGCCCAGCAGCGTAACCGGCAGGTCACGCAGGGTGATTTCATCCTGTAGCCAGCCTGAGCTGAAATCGATCTTTGCCTCCGGGAAACCGGTGGTTGAACCACCCGGTTGTTGTTCCTGGCGATAGTATTCACCGCCGTAGGTCAACAGGTGAGATGCAAAAGAGTCGGTAAACAGGCGGCTGCGGTTGTCGATCTTCCCGCCTTTGGTGGTTTGCTTGCGAAATTCGCCAGTGTTATCTGCGTTCTGAGCATTAATGCGCGCTTCGGACCAGTAGATACGGGCATCCGCGTTCAGCCAGTCATTGTCTGCAGGAGCAAGCGAGTAGGTCAGTTGCGCATCACGCTGGATCGTTGAACGGTTGGTCATCGGGTTGCTGGCATCCGCCGCACTGGTCTGCGGGTTTTTAGGTTCCCGGGCGTCATTGTTGTAGTAACGCAGCGAGCCGGCCAACGTCTGGGCGCTGTCAATTTTCCAGCTACCTTTCGCCAGCATATTGTTGATCGCTTCATCGTTTGGCGCTGTAGTACCGTCGCTCTGGCGCAAATCACCGCGATCGCGACTCGACCATGCAAGCAGTCCGTCCAGCGTATCGGTGCGCCCAAATGCGCTGGCGCCCATACCGAGGCTGTGATCGCCGGTTGCCGCGGTACCGAACACGCGGTAACCGCTGTTTTGTCCGGCTTCCAGCAGATCTTTGGCATCCGCAGTGTCATAGGCGATCACGCCGCCCAGCGCGCCGCTACCGTACAGTAGTGCGGAAGGGCCACGCACGACTTCGATACGTTTGATAAGCGCCGGGTCGAGGAAGGTGCTGTTCAGGTGTCCGGTGTCAGTTCCCTGACGAACGCCGTCAACCAGTACCAGAACGCCACGTCGATCGTAGCCGCGCAGATTCACGTCCTGGCCATTGGTACGACCCGTTCCATCGAGGGTTAGACCCGGAACCGTCCGCAACAGATCGGCTGCCGAACTGGCGGTCTGGTTTTCCGGGGCGGTGGCATCAATCACGCTGACCATCATCGGCGCTTCAAAGGCACTACGGGCATTGCCGGTGGCGGTAACGGTCATATCTTCGACCGCCGCATAGGCTACGGCGGGCAGGTTACTGACAATCGCCAGCGCCAACAGCGATGGGCGCAGGGAAGCGGTGTGCAGGTAAGGCATAGCAACTCTCCATTAGGAAATCGAAAAGCGCTGGCTGCCTGGGTATGACCTGGGTGGCTGGCGAAATGTGTTGTTTATTTAGTCAGAATGAGTTTTCCGGCTTGCGTCTGGCGCAGCAGGTAGTGCTGACCATCATGTTCTATGATCACGCGTCCTTCGTTACCCAGCAGGGTTTTACTGTCAATTCGTCGCTCGTTTGGCGCGACGGAAGGCGGTGTTGTGTCTTTTGTAGGCGTAGCCGTTGTGTTATCCATACGTGACATAGTGTTTAAAAATAACAATCAATGTAACAATGATAATCATTATCATCAAACTGCAAATTTGCGGCAAGCGTTTTTGTGAAATAATTGTGACGAGAACGTTTTTTGCACAACAATTGGGGAAAAACAAAGGATTAGCACCGGGCAAAGTGATATTGCCCGGTGAACAGCATTAAAAACGGCTATCAACCGCAGAGGCGAGTTTTTCAACCAACAGTTCAGTATCTTCCCAGTTCAGGCACGGGTCGGTAATAGACTGACCGTAAACCAACGGCTGGCCGCTAACGATTTTTTGAGTACCTTCACGGAGGAAACTCTCCGCCATGATCCCGGCAATTGCCGTTGAACCGTTACGAATTTGCTGGCACACATCATCACAAACGTCCAACTGACGACGATGCTGCTTCTGGCAATTGCCGTGGCTAAAATCGACCACCAGATGCTCAGGCAGGGAAAATTCGTGCAGGGTATCGCAGGCGGCGGCAATATCTTCAGCATAATAATTCGGCTTTTTACCGCCACGCATGATGATATGCCCGTAAGGGTTACCGCTGGTCTGATAAATGGTCATCTGACCGGTTTTATCCGGCGAGAGGAACATGTGACTGGCGCGGGAGGCGCGAATCGCATCGACGGCGATGCGCGTGTTGCCATCCGTTCCGTTCTTAAAACCGACCGGGCAGGAGAGCGCGGAGGCCATTTCACGATGGATCTGACTTTCGGTGGTGCGCGCGCCAATAGCTCCCCAACTGATTAAATCGGCAATAAACTGGCCGGTCACCATGTCGAGGAATTCAGTCGCCGTGGGGACGCCCAGTTCGTTGACCTGCAACAGCAGTTTTCGCGCCAGTTCAATACCGTGGTTTACACGATAACTGCCGTTCAAATCCGGGTCGGAAATCAGGCCTTTCCAGCCCACGACGGTGCGTGGCTTTTCAAAATAGGTACGCATCACGATTTCCAGACGCGCCTGGTGCTTTGTGCGCAGCGCCTGTAATCGTGTCGCGTATTCCATCGCGGCATCAAGATCGTGAATCGAGCAGGGACCTACGATCACCAGTAAACGGGGGTCTTCACCATTTAAAATTTTTTCTATCCGACGTCGGGAGTCCGTAACATGACGGGCGACGGAGGATGAAACAGGATGCCGTTGCGCAAGCTCTGCTGGAGTGACCAGGTTGTCAATACGCGCAGTACGGAGTTCATCGGTTCTGTTCATTACTTGTCTCAGAAATTTGTTGCTTCAACGGCAGGACTACCGGGAAGTGATGTACATCACAATATCACACTCATCCTGCCTGGTGGCGAGCATAATAACAAAAAATCGAACCAATGCACTAGCATTCTAGTACATGCGGCGATTCAGTCCCATGATATCGAGGATCTTGGTAGCAATCTCTTCTACCGAATAATTGGTACTGTTCAGCCAGGGGATCTGGTTTTTCCGGTACAGCGCTTCTACCTCAGCAACTTCCATTCGGCACTGTCGCAGCGAGGCGTAACGGCTGTTCTCACGGCGCTCTTCGCGGATGGCCGCCAGGCGCTCAGGGTCGATAGTCAGACCGAACAGCTTATGCTGCAACGGCTTCAGAGAGGCGGGCAGCACCAAATTATCCATATCATCGGCAATAAAGGGGTAGTTGGCGGCGCGGATACCAAACTGCATGGCCAGATACAAACTGGTTGGGGTTTTGCCGCAACGAGAAACACCGAGCAGGATCACCTGGGCCTGATCGAGGTTGCGCAACGAAATACCGTCGTCGTGGGCGAGGGTGTAGTCAATGGCGGCAATGCGCGCGTCGTACTTGTTGAGGTTACCGGGATTCAGACCGTGCGTGCGATGGGCGATAGGTGTAGGGTCGAGCTTCATCTCATGCTGCAGCGGAGCAACCAATGCCTGCACGATATCCTGACAAAATCCCTCGCTTTGCAGAATGATTGAGCGAATTTCTGGCAGGACGATGGAGTAAAACACCAAAGGGCGCACGCCAGTTTGTTGGTAGATCGCGTCAATCTGGTCTTTAACCGCGCGCGCACGACTCTCATTTTCCACAAACGGCAGCGTAATGCTGCTGATCGTGACCGGGAATTGCGACATCACCGCGTGACCCAAGACCTCGGCGGTGATGGCCGTACCATCAGAAATATAAAATACGTGACGATCAACAGCATTATCCATTTTGCTCATCCTGGGCAGACATAATTCTCTGAAAGCATAAATTAAAATTCGCCAGAAGCGAATATTGCTGCATCTTTTTTATAAAATGAAACGGTATTTTTATAATTAATGAAAAGTGCATTTCATTTTTCGGAACAAATATTTATACCGGTAGTTTTTGTGGAGATCCCCTGTGGCTCGCGGGTTTGCGCAAATGCGGAAACAATCTGAAAAAATAAAAAATAAAGTTGCTTGAACGATTCACCGTTTTTTTCGCTGGAGTAAATATGCAAAGATAATTACGCAAAATTGAGTTTCCTAACCTCGTTCAAATATAAGGATTGTTCGATGTCCAACAATGGCTCGTCACCGCTGGTGCTTTGGTATAACCAACTCGGCATGAATGATGTAGACAGAGTTGGGGGCAAAAATGCCTCCCTGGGTGAAATGATTACTAACCTTTCAGGTATGGGTGTTTCCGTACCGAATGGTTTTGCAACGACCGCCGACGCGTTTAACCAGTTTCTGGACCAGAGCGGTGTAAACCAGCGCATTTATGAGCTGCTGGATAAAACGGATATTGACGATGTCACCGAGCTTGCAAAAGCCGGCGCGCAGATCCGCCAGTGGATTATCGACACTCCTTTCCAGCCGGAGCTGGAAAATGCCGTCCGCGATGCCTACGCGCAGCTGTCAGCGGACGATGCCCATGCCTCTTTTGCTGTGCGATCTTCCGCAACCGCAGAAGATATGCCAGATGCGTCATTTGCCGGTCAGCAGGAAACCTTCCTCAACGTCCAGGGATTTGATGCCGTGCTGGTTGCCATCAAACACGTATTTGCCTCGCTGTTTAACGACCGTGCGATCTCTTATCGTGTCCACCAGGGTTATGACCATCGTGGCGTAGCGCTCTCTGCGGGTGTGCAGCGGATGGTGCGTTCTGACCTCGCGTCTTCCGGCGTCATGTTCTCCATCGATACCGAATCCGGTTTCGATCAGGTGGTGTTTATCACGTCTGCATGGGGCCTGGGCGAGATGGTCGTGCAGGGGGCCGTTAACCCGGATGAATTCTACGTGCATAAACCGACGCTGGCGGCTAACCGTCCGGCTATCGTTCGTCGCACCATGGGTTCGAAAAAAATCCGCATGATCTACGCGCCGACTCAGGAACACGGTAAGCAGGTAACGATCGAAGATGTGCCGCAGGAACAACGCGACATTTTCTCCCTGACTAACGAAGAAGTGCAGGAACTGGCCAAGCAGGCGGTGCAGATCGAGAAGCACTACGGTCGTCCGATGGATATCGAATGGGCGAAAGACGGTCATACCGGTAAGCTGTTCATTGTGCAGGCGCGCCCGGAAACCGTGCGTTCTCGTGGCCAGGTGATGGAGCGTTATACGCTGCATGCGCAGGGTAAAATTATTGCTGAAGGTCGTGCCATCGGTCACCGCATTGGTGCGGGTCCGGTCAAAGTCATCCAAGACATCAGCGAAATGAACCGTATCGAACCAGGCGACGTACTGGTTACCGACATGACCGACCCGGACTGGGAACCGATCATGAAGAAAGCAGCGGCGATTGTCACCAACCGTGGTGGTCGTACCTGTCACGCGGCAATCATTGCCCGTGAACTGGGGATCCCAGCCGTGGTGGGCTGTGGCGATGCGACCGAGCGTATGAAAGATGGTGAGAAGGTTACTGTCTCTTGTGCCGAAGGCGACACCGGTTATGTTTACGCTGACATGCTCGACTTTAGCGTGAAGAGTTCCAGCGTGGAGACCATGCCGGATCTGCCGTTGAAGGTGATGATGAACGTCGGTAACCCGGACCGCGCTTTCGACTTCGCCTGCCTGCCAAACGAAGGTGTCGGTCTGGCGCGTCTGGAATTTATCATCAACCGCATGATTGGCGTACACCCTCGCGCGCTGTTGGAGTTCGATGACCAAACGCCTGAGTTGCAAAACGAAATCCGCGCCATGATGAAAGGTTTCGATTCTCCACGTGAATTCTACGTTGGTCGTCTGACGGAAGGGATCGCGACGCTGGGGGCGGCATTTTATCCTAAACGCGTCATCGTGCGTATGTCTGACTTTAAGTCCAACGAATATGCCAACCTGGTCGGCGGTGAGCGTTATGAGCCGCATGAAGAGAACCCGATGCTGGGCTTCCGTGGGGCGGGCCGTTATGTTGCCGATAGCTTCCGCGACTGTTTCGCGTTGGAATGTGACGCAGTGAAACGTGTCCGTAACGATATGGGCCTGACAAACGTTGAAGTGATGGTACCGTTTGTACGTACCGTTGCCCAGGCGAAAGCGGTGGTGGAAGAGCTGGCACGCCAGGGGCTGAAACGCGGTGAGAACGGACTGAAGATCATCATGATGTGTGAGATCCCGTCTAACGCCTTGCTGGCCGAGCAGTTCCTCGAGTACTTCGACGGCTTCTCCATCGGCTCAAACGACATGACACAGTTGGCGCTGGGTCTGGATCGTGACTCTGGTGTAGTTTCTGAACTGTTTGATGAGCGTAACGACGCGGTGAAAGCCTTGCTGTCGATGGCGATTCGCGCAGCCAAGAAACAAGGCAAATACGTGGGTATCTGCGGTCAGGGTCCCTCTGACCACGAAGACTTCGCGGCCTGGTTGATGGAAGAGGGGATCGACAGCCTGTCGCTGAACCCGGATACCGTCGTGCAGACTTGGCTGAGCCTGGCTGAACTGAACAAGTAACATCATGCCGGATGGTGGCGTAAGCGCCTTATCCGGCCTACGGTGAGTATCATTCGTGGGCCGGATAAGATGCGGCAGCATCGTCATCCGGTATTTTATCCTTCCACGCTTAAGCCTGATGCAATATTGTCAGTACAGTGCGCAGATCGGTCACTGCGATTTGCCCTGGAGCAGATGCTTTTTTCACCGCACCGAACGTGGCTGCTGAACCAAAAACCTCGCCAGCTAAACGAGAAATCACCCCGTTTTTTGCCATCGACATCGTGATAATTGGACGATCGGCATAGCGTTCATGCATTTCCAGCGTCGCGCTGAGCAGCGTCAGCACATCCGTTTTGCATTGCGGCATCAGCGCAATTTTGGGGATATCGGCGTCCAGTTCCTGCATTTTACGCAGACGCTGAACAATCTCCTCAGCGGCCGGCGTTTTATGAAAATCATGATTCGACATAATAACCAGGACGTTTTTGGCGTGAGCTTGCTCAACGGTTGCTTTAACCTGCGCATCACCAGTGAATAGCTCGAGATCGATCATATCCACTAGGCCACAGTCTATCGCTGCACGGTTTAGTGCGAAATAGTCTTCGGCAGGTAAGGCCTGCTCGCCGCCTTCCTGCGCAGTACGGAAGGTAAAAAGTAACGGCTTGTCAGGCAGAATCTCGCGGATGGCGCGCGCAGCGTCCAGTACTGCGTCAATGGATGCGACATCGGCAAAATGGTCAACGCGCCATTCCAGAATATCGAAATCCGCTTCGCGATAGGTCAGCGCTTCACTTTTTACCATTGCGATGTCTTTAGCCATCAGTGAGACAATGATCTTCGGTGCACCCTTGCCAATTACGACATTTCTTACAGTTACGGTTTTCATTGATTACCTTATAAATATTGGCTGATATCTGTCCGTCAGCCCCCTGAGCCTTCAACAATATCACGGTTTTGTGCTTGATATCGAAACCACTTTTTTTAATTGGTACAGACCGTTGAATGGTGGGAAAGTTAAGAAAGGAGAGTACGGCGATTAGAATGGTACGAAGGACAAAAAAAAGCCCACCGTGGGAGATGGGCAAAGACTACACACAGCAATTCGTTGTTTCACTCAGGGGATTTCCATGCTTATAAATCAATGTGTTGATCTAAAGCCATGGGCTAATAGTAGGCATACTGTTTTTTTACGTCGATCAGATTCATCTCAATAGTTTAAAAACTGTAAAGAATTTGCGACACAAATGAGTATTGAAAGAAGGACGGCGTTGGGTCTAATCCCGTAAGAGGGAGGGATTGATTAGTATTGTTAAACAATCAGGCGGCGTTGCCGCCTGATGTTGGATTACTTATTGCGTTCGATTTCAGCAATTTCTTCGAGGATTTCATCCGGATTGGTACCTGGCGCAGGGGCTTCATTTACCCACGCGGAGAACAGACGCCAGGAAACGGCCAGTACTACTGGACCTATAAACAGACCAATCATGCCGAAGGCAATCAATCCGCCGATGACTCCGGAGAGAATCAGGAGCAGTGGCAAATCGGCGCCCATGCGAATCAGCATCGGTCGAATCACGTTATCCAGTGTTCCGACCACGCCGCTCCACACCAACAGCACGGTGCCCCAGGTTGAATCCCCCGTCCAGTATAGCCAGATAATGGCCGGAATCAGTACCGGTAGCGGCCCCAGTTGCACCAGACATGACAGGATCATCAATACCGCCAGCAGTGTGGCATACGGCACACCGGTTACCGCCAGACCAATACCCCCGAGCACTGCCTGTACCAGAGCGGTGACCACAACGCCTAATGCGACGGCGCGAATGGCTTGTGCTGCTAGCAGAATGGCAGCATCTCCACGTTTTGAGGCAAGACGGCAGGCGAAGTGACGAATACCTAATGCGACTTGTTCACCGCGCCAGTACAACAGGGCACTGAACAGCAGCATCAGGCCACAGTGCATCATAAAGCGGCCGATATGCGCGGCCTGACCGACGAACCAGGTTGTGGTGGTGCCGATATAAGGACGAACCTTGGCCATAATCGCCGAACCGCCCATATCCAGTAAGCTGTGCCATGCGCCATACATTTTGGCACCCACCAGTGGAATGCTGTTCAACCATGCCAGATCCGGTAGCGTCATATCACCTGCGGTTACGGCATGGATCAGCGGCCCACTGCCATCGACGATGCTGTTAACCAGCAGCGCGATGGGGATGATGAACAACAGCACCAGCAACAGCGTCATCACCAGTACGGCAAGTGAACGGCGTCCCCAGAGCAATTTTTGTAAGCGTAGCAGGATAGGCCAGGTTGCAATGACAATCGTGCCTGCCCAGGCAAAACCGAGGATAAAGGGCTGAACAATCCAGAGACAGGCCACAATCAGGATGGCTAAAAACAGCACCGATAGCAGCACTTGTGCAATATCCCTGGGCTGACGGAAATTTACCATAAATACTTTTCACCTTTGTCTTTGCGCCAGAACGTTGACGCGACGTGAATACTTAAATGACACCCTGTAATGATGAGCAATTTCAGCGGTTTTGAACAGGCGGATTCTGCCTGTAAATCTGCTGAGCGTATTAGAAAAAAATGTGATACAACAAACAAAGCAACACGCAAACGATTAAATTCACAACACAGACCGCAGGAAAGGGTCACTATAATGATTCCACAAATTTCTCAGGCACCAGGTGTCGTTCAACTGGTGCTCAACTTTTTGCAGGCGCTGGAGCAGCAAGGATTTACGGGCGATACGGCAACGAGCTATGCCGATCGTCTGACAATGTCGACGGATAACAGTATTTATCAGCTGCTACCTGATGCTGTCGTTTTCCCTCGTTCAACCGCAGATGTGGCGCTAATCGCCCGTCTGGCGGCAGAACCGCTTTTCTCGTCGTTGATTTTTACCCCGCGCGGCGGCGGCACCGGGACCAACGGTCAGGCGCTGAACCAGGGCATTATTGTTGATATGTCCCGCTATATGAGCCGCATTATTGAAATCAACCCGCAAGAAGGTTGGGTGCGGGTAGAAGCCGGGGTGATAAAAGATCAGCTCAACCAGTTTCTGAAGCCTTACGGCTATTTCTTTGCCCCGGAATTATCCACCAGTAACCGGGCAACGCTCGGCGGGATGATCAACACCGATGCGTCCGGGCAAGGATCGTTGGTTTACGGTAAAACTTCCGATCATGTGTTGGGCATCCGTGCGGTGCTGATGGGCGGCGATATTCTTGATACTCAGCCAATGCCGATCGAGCTTGCCGAAATGCTGGGGAAAAGCAATACCACCATTGGCCGCATCTATAAGACCGTTTATGAACGTTGTCGCGATAACCGACAACTGATCATGGATAAATTCCCGAAACTTAATCGCTTCCTGACCGGGTACGATTTACGGCACGTCTTTAATGATGAGATGACCGAATTTGATTTAACCCGCATTCTCACCGGCTCTGAAGGTACGCTGGCGTTTATCACCGAAGCCCGTCTGGATATCACGCCGCTGCCAAAAGTCAGACAACTGGTTAACGTCAAGTACGACTCTTTCGACTCGGCGTTGCGTAATGCCCCGGTGATGGTGGAAGCGCGGGCATTGTCGGTAGAAACTGTCGACTCCAAAGTACTCAATCTGGCGCGGGAAGATATCGTCTGGCACTCGGTAAGTGAATTGATTACCGATGTACCTGATCAAGAGATGCTGGGTCTGAACATTGTAGAGTTTGCCGGTGACGACGAAGTATTGATTAATTCGCAGGTCAGCGCACTGTGTGAACGTCTGGATGGCTTAATCGCTCGCCAGGAAGCGGGTGTCATTGGCTGGCAGCTGTGTACCGAACTGGCGGGAGTCGAACGAATTTACGCCATGCGCAAAAAGGCAGTCGGTCTGCTGGGCAATGCAAAAGGTTCCGCGAAGCCAATTCCGTTCGCTGAGGATACCTGCGTTCCGCCGGAGCATCTGGCGGACTATATTGCCGAGTTCCGCGCGCTACTCGACAGCCACGCCCTGAGTTACGGCATGTTTGGTCACGTGGATGCTGGCGTGCTTCACGTCAGACCGGCGTTGGATATGTGTGACCCGCAGCAGGAAGTGCTGATGAAACGCATTTCTGATGATGTTGTGGCGCTGACGGCGAAATATGGCGGTTTGCTGTGGGGCGAGCATGGGAAAGGTTTTCGTGCAGAATACAGCCCGGCGTTCTTCGGCGAGGAGCTGTATCGCGAACTGCGCAAAGTGAAATCGGTGTTTGATCCGCAAAACCGGCTGAATCCTGGGAAAATTTGTCCACCGGAAGGCGTATATGCGCCGATGATGAAAGTGGACGCGGTGAAACGCGGAACGTATGACCGTCAGATCCCTCTGGCCGTACGCCAGGAGTGGCGCGGGGCAATGGAGTGTAACGGCAACGGGTTATGCTTTAACTTCGATGCGAAAAGTCCCATGTGTCCGTCGATGAAAATCAGCCTCAACCGTATTCATTCGCCAAAAGGGCGAGCCACGTTGGTGCGTGAATGGCTGCGTTTGTTAGCGGATCGCGGGATCGACCCAATACAGCTGGAAAAAGAGCTACCGGAAAAACGCGCCAGTTTACGTGCGCTGATTGCCCGTACCCGCAACAGTTGGCATGCGCGCAAGGGTGAATACGATTTCTCGCACGAAGTAAAAGAGGCAATGTCCGGCTGTCTGGCATGTAAAGCATGTTCAACACAGTGTCCAATTAAAATTGATGTACCGGAGTTCCGTTCGCGCTTCCTCCAGCTGTACCACACGCGTTATCTGCGCCCGTTGCGCGATCACATGGTGGCGACCGTTGAGAGCTATGCGCCGTTAATGGCACGAGCGCCCAAAACGTTTAACTTCTTCATCAACCAGCCGCTGGTGCGAAACCTGGCTAAAAAGCACATTGGAATGGTTGATTTACCGCTGTTGTCTGCACCGTCGCTGCAACGCCAACTGGTGGGACATCGTTCCGCCAATATGACGTTGGAACAGCTCGAATTACTCAGCCTTGAGCAAAAAGCGCGTACGGTGCTGGTGGTGCAGGACCCTTTCACCAGCTATTACGATGCGCAGGTGGTTGCTGACTTTATACGTCTGGTAGAGAAGCTGGGCATGCAGCCGGTACTGCTGCCGTTTTCACCAAACGGCAAGGCGCAGCACATTAAAGGCTTCTTAAACCGTTTTGCCAAAACGGCGAAAAAGACATCCGAGTTTCTTAACCGGGTAGCGAAGCTGAATATTCCGATGGTGGGTGTTGATCCGGCGCTGGTGCTTTGTTATCGCGATGAATACAAGCTGGCGCTGGGCGAACAACGGGGTGATTTCCATGTGTTGCTAGCCAACGAATGGTTATCGAAAGCTGTGGAAGCACAGCAGCCAGTCGCTGTTGGCGGTGAACCGTGGTACTTCTTTGGCCACTGTACCGAAGTGACGGCTTTGCCAGGCGCGCCTGCGCAGTGGGCGGCTATTTTTGCCCGTTTTGGCGCAAAGCTGGAGAACGTCAGCGTGGGATGCTGTGGTATGGCTGGCACCTACGGCCACGAAGTAAAGAATCACCAAAACTCATTGGGGATCTATGAGCTATCATGGCACCAGGCAATGCAACGATTGCCGCGTAACCGTTGTCTGGCTACCGGGTACTCCTGTCGCAGTCAGGTTAAACGCGTTGAAGGTACGGGCGTTCGCCACCCATTACAGGCACTGCTGGAGATTATAGGATGATCTGGAAACGTGAAGTCACACTCGAGGCGCTCAATGCCATGGGTGAAGGAAATATGGTTGGGTTGCTCGATATTCGTTTTGTGCACATTGGTGACGATACGCTGGAAGCTACAATGCCGGTGGACCATCGCACCAAACAACCCTTTGGGTTGCTGCACGGCGGCGCATCCGTGGTGCTGGCGGAAAGTATTGGTTCGGTAGCGGGATACTTGTGTACTCAGGGTGAGCAGAAAGTGGTGGGCCTGGAGATCAACGCCAACCATATCCGTTCTGCGCGGGAAGGGCACGTCAGGGGCGTATGTCGCGCGTTACATACCGGCTCTCGTCACCAGGTTTGGCAAATAGAGATCTTCGATGAGCAGGGACGATTGTGCTGTACGTCGCGTCTGACGACCGCAATTTTGTGATGCATATTGCTTTTGGTCATTATCTGCACAGGGAATGGTGTTATACTGTGCAGGTTTTGAACACAAGCGAGGATGATATGTCTACCCAATTAGACCCTGCCCAACTGGCAATAGAATTTTTACGTCGTGATAAAACCGATCTTTCACCGGCTCAGTACCTGAAAAGGCTGAAACAGCTTGAGCTGGAGTTTGCTGATCTGTTGGCGCTCTCTTCAACTGAACTGAAAGAAGAGATCTATTTTGCCTGGCGCATGGGCGTTCATTGATTCCGGTATGCTTATCGTAACGAAACCCCGACACGTGTTCGGGGTTATTTTTGCCTTAAATCTTCATTACCACTTCATCTCACCGCTGTTAACCTTCGCACTTAGTTCAAGCGAGCTTGCGTCCGCCAGACCTGGCCATGCTGCCGTCATGGTTTTAATCACATAATCCGATCCTTTCTTCGCCCCTAACGCCTGCTCAAACGACTGCAAATAGTCATGGGTGAAGCGAATAGCTTTATCGCCAGTAGGGCGTTCGCCAATGTAGTGACCCGGGACCACCTGAGTGGGCTGTAAGCTCTGCATTTCGCTCAGTACGTTACGCCATGCACTACGCTGTTCTTCAGATTGTGTATCCGCCGTCCAGACGTGAATACCTGAAGCCACGCCTGTGCCGCCAATAATGGCCCGATTCGCCGGGATCCAGATATACGCTGCATAATCGTTGGAGTGACGCAGTTCCAGCGGTTCGCCATCAACCGTGAACTGCGTTTGCGTCGTCGCCTGCGGAACGGTGAGCGATGTTGGCGCGCCGTCCTTCATTTGCGGGCCCCAGAACTGCAGCTTGGCCTCTTTGGTGGCGCGGATATGGTCTACCACCTGCGGTGTTGCCAGAACTTTTACCTGTGGGAAAGCGTTGACGATGGGTTGCAGACCGAAATAGAAATCCGGATCGCCGGAAGTGATCACGATAGCCTTCAGCGTTTTACCGCTGGCGCGAATCATCTGCACCAGCTGTTCGCCATCTTTGGTGCTGAACTGGGCGTCAAACAGAATCGCCTCTTTGGGACCAGACACCAGCGTCGAAGAGACCGGGAAAATACCCTTCTCCTGCGGATTATAGACGTCCAGCTGTAGCGGTGCGGCGAAAGCTGAAGACGCAAACAGAGGTAACAGCAGGGCCAGAGATTTAACTTTCATACCAGGTAACCTTATGCAGGGAATTGTCTTTTGATAGTTCCCGTATTTTAAGCATATTCGTATCTGTTAGAATTCCCTCATTAGGACATGCTGAGTTTCATAAAACGATCGGATGGGATGCAATGGACAGAGTGATGGCGGCAACGGTATTTAACCATATCTGTGATTTGGGCAGTCTGAGCGCCGCTGCACGTGCATTGGGGCTTTCCCGTCCGATGGTCAGTCGTTACCTCGACGAGATGGAAAAATGGGCAGGCGCAAGGCTTATCCATCGCTCATCGCGTCGCTTGACGATCACGCCAGCGGGTGAAGAGGCATTACTGAAAACGCGTTCTCTGGCGCAACTTTCGCTGGATATTGGTGCCGCCAGTGGCGCGCAAATTCCCTCCGGCACGCTACGTGTGGCCTGCGCCCATTTTACCGCCATGCATATTCTTGCTCCGGTTCTGCCGGCGTTTATGGAGCAATATCCGCAATTACGTATTGAGGTGGAGATCAATAATCAACCGGTAAGCCTGGTAGGAGAACGTATCGATGTGGCGATCCGCATAACGGATAATCCCGAGCCTGGGACCATCGCCCGTCGGTTGGGCGACTGTAAATCGGTACTTTGCGCGTCCGCAGATTATCTGCATCAACATGGCACGCCTGAGACAGTCGACGATCTCACTCGGCACAATTGCCTGTACTACAGCGGTTTTGCCGGACAATCCTGGCACTTTTTGGATGCCCAGGGGCAGTCTGTCTCGGTTGCAATCAAAGGGAATTTAAGTGCAGGGATCTCTTCGCTGCTCTGTGAGTCGGCGGTGGCAGGAATGGGGATCGCGTTGGTGCCAGAGCTGGAGGCGCAGGAAGGGCTGGCGCAGGGAGCGTTAATTCGATTACTGCCAGAACTTCAACCTAAATGCTTGCCAATTTATGGTTTATACCTTTCTCGGGAGCATCAGCCTGCGGGGCTACGTTTGCTGCTGGATGCGCTTAGTGGGGCGGCGCAATGCTAAAAAGGTAGCTAAACGTGCTCACAAAATAGTCAAACCGCAAGTTGTGTTAAAAAAAACTTATCGGTGTATGAGATTCTTCTTATCGCCCCTTCAAGAGCTAAGCCATCGTGAGTGCCGGAGATAAGCGCCGGATGGGGCCGGAACCCTTAAGCCTGCCAGCAAGCAGACTTAAGGGTTTTTTGTTGTCTTTATATGTCGCCGCTGCGGGATTGTACGTACTTGTTGCGCGTCTGCAGAACGGAGTTGTCTAAAAATAGCGGTGGTGACATTTAAGTTTAATGAATCATAACCGCTTTATACCGCACAGAGAATGCAGAATAGATTCCTTGGTAACCGTTACTGTGTGAGCTGTTCTGGAAGCCCTGAAACGTTAACAGAGTTTAGCGAATGGTAGAGAATCTTGTTTTCAATTTTAAAAATCAGATCCCGATTCACTATCGGTTCAAACCTGCCTCAAGAGATTGTCGGCATTTGTTGATTGTCATGTCTGGATTTAATATCCCGGATGCTACGATCTATGACTTTATAATGCTTGATCACTGCCATTCTGCAATTCTATGGATTAAAGATGATTTTGCCGGTCTGCCAGCCTATTACTTGTGTAATAATATGAATTTCGATATCGAGCAGGGTGTTAGTCTGCTCATTCAGGGGGTGATTGATTTTGTAAAACCTACGAACACGACGATTCTCGGTGCTTCCAAAGGTGGGTCGATGTCAATTTATTACGGTATTAAGCTTAATATTCGGAACATCATTACAGCAGTACCTCAGTTTTATATCGGTAGTTATGTTGCAAAAGGATATTGGACGCAGGTCGGACAACAGATGATGGGCACTATCTCACCGGAGAATATCTCCAGACTGGATAATCTGCTTCGTGATGTTATCTATAAGGATAAATGTAAAACTGCGAATATCTATCTTTTCACCTCACCAAATGATAAGCAGTTTCCTGTCGAGATCGTGCCAAATTTAGAACTTCTGCAAGAATATAATTATTTCAATCTTGTGGAAACTAATTCATCTTTTGCAACAGAACACAATCAAATAACACGATATAACTTGAATATTATTTTATCCATAATCTACCAACTTGAAAATAATATAACACCTGCCTATGGGCGAGTGAAAAATGGAAATGGGTGGTAAGTCAGCAGTTAGCTTTTTATCCTTTTACCTTTCACTGCTCTTCGAAACTCACCCCCTGATAACTCCCTGGTTGGGTTTCGCCTGGTAGAGGTAGTTACCTCTGCTATCACAGAAATAGTCATTTTCTATACATCTTTTGATGTTTGACCTGCCTGAACGATTAGATTTCTATAATCCATTATTAATCAATGTATTGAACAAATAACTCCATTCCTGTAAACCCTCGCTGCAGGGTCTATGCTTAGTAAAAGTAGTCAAAAAGGGCGGTTAACCCGAATGCCCCTGCTGTTGAGGGGTTGAAGTGATAATCATTATCACTAACATGTTGTTATAGCTTAAAAGCTAGTGACTCGAGGTAACCCTATGGAATTGCATTCAGGAACATTTAACCCGGACGATTTTGCCTGGCGTGGACTGACGTTAACACCTGCGGCTGCGGCGCATATCCGTGAACTGGTGGCAAAGCAACCCGACATGTTGGGCGTACGCCTGGGCGTGAAGCAAACGGGATGCGCGGGATTCGGCTACGTGCTGGATACCGTGCGCGAGGCCCAAAAAGACGATCTCCTGTTTGAAACGGATGGCGCCAGACTGTATGTGCCTTTACAGGCGATGCCGTTCATCGACGGCACAGAAGTCGATTTCGTTCGCGAAGGATTAAATCAGTTATTTAAATTTCATAACCCGAAAGCCCAGAACGAATGCGGCTGTGGCGAAAGTTTTGGGGTATAGGCGGTACTATGTCTCGTAATACTGAAGCAACTGACGATGTCAACACCTGGGCTGGTGGGCACCTTAATTACAAAGAGGGCTTCTTCACCCAACTGCAAACCGATGAGCTGGCGAAAGGGATCAACGAAGAGGTCGTGCGCGCGATTTCGGCAAAACGTAATGAACCCGACTGGATGCTGGAATTCCGCCTGAATGCCTTTCAGGCATGGCTGACCATGGAAGAGCCGCACTGGCTAAAAGCGCACTACGACAAGCTGAATTATCAGGAGTATAGCTACTATTCCGCACCGTCCTGCGGTAACTGCGATGAAACCTGCGCATCTGAGCCGGGAGCGGTGCAGCAAACGGGGGCGAATGCGTTTTTAAGTAAAGAGGTCGAGGATGCCTTTGAACAGCTTGGCGTACCGGTCCGTGAAGGCAAAGAGGTGGCGGTTGATGCTATTTTTGACTCGGTATCGGTGGCGACCACCTATCGCGACAAACTGGCGGAACAGGGCATTATTTTCTGTTCGTTCGGTGAGGCGATTCACGATCATCCTGAGCTGGTAAAACAATATCTGGGCACGGTGGTTCCAGGTAATGACAACTTCTTTGCCGCGCTGAATGCAGCGGTGGCATCTGACGGCACGTTTATTTATGTACCGAAAGGCGTGCGTTGCCCAATGGAACTGTCGACTTATTTCCGTATCAATGCGGAGAAAACCGGGCAGTTTGAACGCACTATTCTGGTCGCGGATGAGGGCAGCTACGTCAGCTATATCGAAGGCTGTTCGGCTCCGGTGCGCGACAGCTACCAACTGCATGCGGCGGTGGTAGAAGTCATCATCCACAAAGATGCCGAAGTGAAATACTCGACGGTGCAAAACTGGTTCCCCGGGGATGGTAACACCGGCGGCATTTTGAACTTCGTCACCAAGCGCGCTCTGTGCGAAGGTGAAAACAGCAAAATGTCATGGACGCAGTCGGAAACCGGCTCGGCCATTACCTGGAAATACCCAAGTTGCATTTTGCGTGGCGACAACTCTATCGGCGAATTCTACTCCGTGGCCCTGACCAGTGGTCATCAGCAGGCCGATACAGGCACCAAGATGATCCACATCGGCAAAAACACCAAATCGACCATTATCTCGAAAGGGATCTCCGCCGGACACAGCCAGAACAGCTATCGCGGTTTAGTGAAAATCATGCCGACCGCCACCAATGCCCGCAACTATACCCAATGTGACTCGATGTTGATCGGGGCGGATTGCGGAGCGCACACATTCCCATATGTGGAGTGTCGTAACAACAGCGCCCAGCTTGAGCACGAAGCCACGACGTCGCGCATTGGTGAAGATCAGCTGTTTTACTGCCTGCAGCGCGGTATCAGCGAAGAGGATGCCATTTCGATGATCGTGAATGGTTTCTGTAAAGACGTGTTCTCTGAACTGCCGCTGGAATTTGCCGTGGAAGCGCAAAAACTTCTCGCCATAAGTCTTGAACACAGCGTCGGTTAAAATTTAAGGAAAGCACATGTTAAGCATCAAAGATTTACAGGTCAGTGTGGAAGATAAGGCGATCCTGCGTGGGCTGAGTCTTGAAATTCGCCCCGGAGAAGTGCACGCCATTATGGGGCCAAATGGTTCCGGGAAAAGTACGCTTTCCGCCACCCTGGCCGGACGTGATGACTATGAAGTCACCGGCGGGACGGTAGAATTCAACGGTAAGGATTTACTGGAACTGTCACCGGAAGACCGGGCCGGTGAAGGGATCTTTATGGCATTTCAGTATCCGGTAGAAATTCCCGGCGTCAGTAATCAGTTTTTCCTGCAAACGGCACTGAATGCGGTGCGCACCTACCGTGGCGAAGAGTCACTGGACAGGTTTGACTTCCAGGATCTGATGGAAGAGAAAATAGCGTTGCTGAAGATGCCGGAAGATTTGTTGACGCGTTCGGTAAACGTCGGTTTCTCCGGCGGCGAGAAAAAGCGTAATGACATTTTGCAAATGGCGGTGCTGGAGCCTCAGTTGTGCATTCTGGATGAGTCGGACTCCGGGCTCGATATCGATGCGCTGAAAATCGTCGCCGACGGCGTGAACTCGCTACGCGACGGGCAACGCTCATTCATTATCGTCACCCATTATCAACGCATCCTGGACTATATCAAACCCGATTATGTTCACGTTCTCTACCAGGGGCGAATAGTGAAGTCCGGTGATTTTACGCTGGTCAAACAACTTGAGGAGCAAGGTTATGGCTGGCTTAGCGAACAGCAGTAACGTGCTGCAACAGTGGCACCATCTGTTTGAAACGCAAGGTGAGACGCGCTCGCAACATGCCCAGCAGCATCTGCAGCAGATGCTGCGTCTGGGGCTGCCAACGCGTAAGCATGAGGACTGGAAATACACGCCGCTGGAGGGGTTAACCAATAGCCAGTTTGTCAGTCATGTCTCTGAGATAACGTCTGCCCAGTGTGAAGCGTTAGCGCCGGCAATTGATGCCATACGACTGGTATTTGTCGACGGGCAATTCTCTCCAACGCTGAGCGACAGAGCGGAAGGTAGTGGTTTTGACATTACCATTGACGATGCGCGCCAGATGTTGCCAGCGGCTATCCAACCGGAAGTGTTTCTGCACCTGACCGAAAGCCTGTCGCGTAGCGTCACTCACATTCAGGTGAAGCGTAACCAGCGCCCAGCGAAACCGCTGCTGCTGCTGCACATTACCCAGGGGCTGGCGGGCGATGAGGTGAACACGGCGCACTATCGCCACCATCTGGAGCTGGCGGAAGGCGCAGAAGCCACCGTTATTGAACACTATGTCAGCCTCAGCGAGCTTCGCCATTTCACCGGCGCACGTTTAACCATGAATGTCGCGGCGAATGCGCACTTGCGCCACATCAAACTGGCGTTTGAGAACTCACAGAGCCACCATTTCGCGCATAATGACATTCAATTGGGGGCGGATGCCACGGCCGCCAGCCACAGTTTTTTACTCGGTGATGCGGTGCTGCGTCATAACACCAGCACCCAGCTTAACGGCGAAAACACCACGCTTCGGCTCAACAGCCTGGCAATGCCGGTGAAAAATGAAGTCTGCGACACCCGCACCTGGCTTGAGCATAACAAAGGATATTGCAACAGCCGCCAGCTGCATAAAACGATCGTCAGCGATAAGGGGCGGGCGGTATTCAATGGCCTGATCAACGTCGCTCAACACGCTATTAAAACCGATGGCCAGATGACCAACAATAATTTGCTGCTTGGTAAACTGGCGGAAGTGGATACCAAGCCGCAGCTTGAAATCTATGCCGACGACGTGAAATGCAGTCACGGGGCGACGGTAGGGCGGATCGACGACGAGCAGATGTTCTATTTGCGTTCGCGCGGGATCGGCCAGCAAGATGCCCAACAAATGATTCTCTATGCGTTTGCCGCTGAGCTAACGGAAGCCCTGGGCGAGGAAACGCTGAAACAACAGGTACTGGCACGGATCGCCCAACGCTTGCCGGGAGGCGTAGCATGACATTTCCCATTGAAAAAGTGCGGGCCGATTTTCCGGTTCTGACGCGTGAAGTGAATGGTTTACCGTTGGCGTATCTGGATAGCGCGGCCAGCGCGCAAAAGCCGAACCAGGTGATTGATGCCGAAGCCGAGTTCTACCGTCACGGCTATGCGGCGGTCCACCGCGGTATCCATACGCTGAGCGCTCAGGCTACGGAAAAAATGGAGAATGTGCGCAAGCTCGCTTCGCTGTTTATTAACGCCCGCTCCGCCGAAGAGCTGGTGTTTGTTCGCGCTACGACGGAGGGCATCAACCTGGTGGCGAACAGCTGGGGCAGCAGCAATGTGCGGGCGGGCGATAACATTATCATCAGCGAAATGGAGCACCATGCCAATATTGTGCCCTGGCAGATGCTGTGTGCACGCGTAGGTGCAGAACTGCGCGTTATCCCGCTCAATGCCGATGGTACGTTGCAGCTGGAAACGCTGCCGACGCTGTTTGATGATCGCACGAAGCTGTTGGCGATTACCCACGTATCTAACGTGCTGGGCACGGAAAACCCGTTGGGTGAGATGATCGCGCTGGCGCATCAATACGGCGCGAAAGTGCTGGTGGATGGCGCGCAGGCGGTGATGCATCATCAGGTGGATGTGCAGGCGCTGGATTGCGATTTTTATGTTTTCTCCGGGCATAAACTTTACGGTCCAACCGGTATTGGCGTTCTGTATGCCAGAGAGTCGCTGCTGCAGGAGATGCCGCCGTGGGAAGGCGGTGGTTCAATGATTGCGACGGTGAGTTTGAGTCAGGGAACGACGTGGGCCAAAGCGCCCTGGCGGTTTGAAGCCGGAACGCCGAACACCGGGGGCATTATCGGACTCGGCGCGGCTATTGAATATGTTTCAGCGCTGGGGCTGACTGAAATCAGCGAATATGAACAGTTCATGATGCGCTATGCGTTGGAACAGCTGGCGGATGTGCCGGATTTAACAATCTACGGACCGGATAACCGTCTGGGTGTGATTGCGTTTAACCTCGGCAAGCATCACGCCTATGACGTCGGGAGTTTTCTCGATAACTATGGAATCGCCGTGCGGACGGGGCATCACTGCGCAATGCCGCTGATGGCCTTTTATAACGTTCCCGCGATGTGCCGGGCGTCGATTGCAATGTATAACACCCATGAAGAAGTGGATCGCCTGGTAACGGGCCTCAAGCGTATTCACCATTTACTGGGCTAACAGGGAGGCGTTATGGCTGCGCTACCGGATAAAGAAAAGTTGTTGCGTAATTTTCTGCGTTGCGCTAATTGGGAAGAGAAATACCTGTACATTATTGAACTGGGTCAGCGTTTGCCGGAACTAAACGATGACTTACGCTGCCCGGAAAATAGCATTCAGGGATGCCAAAGCCAGGTATGGATTGTTATGCGTCAGAATGGTGAAGGGATTATTGAATTACAGGGCGACAGTGATGCGGCAATTGTGAAAGGGCTTATTGCCGTGGTATTCATTTTGTATGATCGCATGACGGCCCAGGATATTGTGAATTTTGATGTGCGCCCGTGGTTTGAAAAAATGGCGCTCGCACAGCATCTCACACCGTCTCGTTCACAAGGGCTGGAGGCGATGATTCGGGCTATTCGCGCCAAAGCCGCAACTCTTAGCTAAACTGATAAAACACGTCAACTTTCAGACCGACTTGAAAGCGTTCGTGTAAGGCAACGCAGTGACTCGTAGGCCGGATCGGGCGCTCGCCGCCGTCCGGCAAGAACGCCAGGGGGGTGAGTGAGTATGAAACGCGCGTCTGTTATTACGTTAATGCTAATCGGCGCCTACAGCGCTATTCAGGCCGCATGGGCGGTCGATTATCCTTTGCCCCAGGCGAACAGCCGCCTTGTTGGGCAAAACCAAACCTACACCGTGCAGGAAGGCGATAAAAACCTACAGGCGATAGCCCGTAAGTTTGATACCGCTGCAATGCTGATCCTTGAAGCCAACAATACTATTGCCCCCGTACCTAAACCCGGAACGCTGATCACTATTCCCTCACAATTACTGCTACCGGATGCACCACGCGAAGGCATTATTGTGAATCTGGCGGAATTGCGTCTGTATTACTTCCCGCCGGGAGAGAATATTGTTCAGGTATTCCCGATTGGTATCGGTTTGCAGGGGCTGGAAACGCCGGTAATGGAAACCCGGGTTGGGCAGAAAATCCCGAATCCAACCTGGACCCCTACACCAGGCATCCGTAAACGCTCTCTGGAGCGCGGCATCACATTACCGCCTGTTGTACCTGCCGGACCAAATAACCCGTTAGGACGCTTTGCACTGCGTCTGGCGCATGGAAACGGTGAATATCTGATTCATGGCACCAGCGCGCCGGACAGCGTGGGCCTGCGAGTGAGTTCTGGGTGTATTCGCATGAACGCGCCGGATATCAAAGCGTTGTTTGCTCAGGTCCGCACAGGCACGCCGGTCAGGGTGATTAATGAGCCGATAAAATATTCGATAGAGCCGAACGGCATGAGGTATGTCGAAGTGCATCGACCGCTGTCGCCTGAAGAGGAACAAAACGTCCAGACCATGCCGTATGTGTTACCAGCCGGCTTTACCCAGTTTAAAGACAATAAAGCGGTGGATAACAGTCTGGTGGAAAGGGCGTTGTATCGTCGTGCAGGTTATCCGGTCACCGTCACTGCCGGGCAAGCATCGGTCGCGAGCAATGGGCCAGAAGTGAAGTCTGCGCAAAATGGTGTGCCGGGAGAAGATGCTGAGGTGCGCGCTACGCAATAACAGGGAAGGGGAATTCAGAGCAAAAAAATGGCGCACAATGTGCGCCATTTTTATTACACAGATACTATTACTTGCGGTATTTAGTAGCTGCGTTGTCCAGACGCTGGTTAGCGCGAGCTGCGTCATCTTTAGCAGCCTGAACGTCGGAACGCATTGCGTTCACGTCGTTGCTCAGCTGGTCAACTTTAGCGTTCAGAGTCTGAACGTCAGAAGACAGCTGATCGATTTTAGCGTTGCTGGAGCAACCTGCCAGCAGAGTAGAACCCAGGATTACCGCGCCCAGTACCAGTTTAGTACGATTCATTATTAATACCCTCTAGATTGAGTTAATCTCCATGTAGCGTTACAAGTATTACACAAAGTTTTTTATGTTGAGAATATTTTTTTGATGGGAATGCACTTATTTTTGATCGTTCGCTCAAAGAAGCATCGAATTGTGCCAAAACGGCTAAAAAACCGAGTGAAAACAGAAAGCTTCCATCGGATTCATCTTAGATAATCACGGATTAGATAGTGAAATCCGATTTGATTTTTTATTAATTGTGGCTATCGATTAAATAAAAAAAGCGCCACCAGGGCGCTTTTTTAAGCAAATTAATTCGCGATGGAATTATTACAGCACGTGAACGGATGCGGTGTTGGTGGTGCCGCTCGGAACCAGTGCACCAGAAACCATAACCACAACGTCACCTTTCTGAGCCAGACCGCTTTCCAGAGCGACTTCTTTACCCAGGCGATAGAAATCATCGGTAGAGCTGATTTCTTTAACCACCTGTGCAACAACGCCTTTGCTCAGCACCAGCTGACGCGCGGTAGTTTCGTTGGTGGTCAGCGCCAGGATGGTAGCATCCGGGAAGTATTTACGTACTGCACGAGCAGATTTACCACCCTGGGTTGCGACGACGATCAGCGGCGCGTCCAGTTTTTCAGCAGTTTCAACCGCGCCACGGCAAACGGCTTCGGTGATGCGCAGTTTGCGGCTGTCGTTGTTGAAGTCCAGACGGCTGGTCATCACACGGTCAGTACGCTCACAGATGGTCGCCATGATGGTAACGGCTTCCAGCGGGTATTTACCTTTTGCTGACTCGCCAGACAGCATTACTGCGTCGGTACCGTCGAGGATGGCGTTCGCTACGTCACCGGCTTCTGCACGGGTCGGACGCGGGTTTTTGATCATGGAATCCAGCATCTGGGTCGCAGTGATAACGACTTTACGTGCGCGGATACATTTTTCGATGATCATTTTCTGCGCGAAGATAACTTCTTCAACCGGGATCTCAACGCCCATATCGCCACGCGCAACCATGATGCCGTCAGACGCTTCGAGGATTTCGTCGAAGTTGTTCAGGCCTTCCTGGTTTTCGATTTTGGAGATGATCTGGATGTTTTCGCCGCCGTGCGCTTTCAGGTGCTCACGGATTTCAACGACGTCAGAACGTTTACGGATAAAGGACGCTGCAACGAAGTCAACGCCTTGCTCGCAACCGAAGATAAGGTCTTGTTTGTCTTTTTCAGCCAGTGCAGGCAGTGCGATGGAAACGCCCGGCAGGTTAACACCTTTGTTTTCGCCCAGGTCGCCGTTGTTCAGCACTTTACAGATAACTTTGTTACCTTCGATGGCGGTAACTTCCATGCCGATCAGACCATCGTCAACCAGAACGGTGTTGCCGACGGACAGATCTTTCGTGAAGCCTTCATAAGTAACAGCAACGATTTCGTTGTTGCCTACGACAGATTTGTCGGTGGTGAAGGTGAAGGTCTGGCCTGCTTTCAGGGAAACGTCGTTACCGCCTTCCAGTTTGATGGTACGGATTTCTGGACCTTTGGTGTCGAGCAGGATTGCTGCTTTCTTGCCGGTTTTGCTCATGACGTTGCGCAAATTCTTGATGCGCTGACCGTGTTCTGCATAGTCGCCGTGAGAGAAGTTCAGACGCATGACGTTCATGCCCGCGTCCAGCATTTTGGTTAACATCTCTTCGGATTCGGTTTTCGGACCGATGGTGCAAACAATTTTCGTCTTTTTCATGACAGTCTTAGTCTTTAAGTTGAGAAGGATATGGAAATCTGGCTCCCGCCGCGCACGGACGGGAAGCTAAACCTGAGTTACGAAAGTTGTGATGCCTCGCTCTAAGGATAGGTGACATCGAAAGAGCGTGCAGAGGAATGTGTGCTTGTGTTTCAGCCCAACGGGATGGTGAGTTTTGTAGTCGTTGAGTTTTACAGGTCAATGTGCTGAAACCATTCAAGAGACAATTGGCGCGCATTATACGCTGAAAATTATCAAAAAGGAAAATGGAAACAGCGTTTCAAAACACTTCTGTGCAGTTTTACAAAAAATATTCATTAATTTGTTCAGGTGTATGGATAAAGCAGTTGTTTGCAGCCGTGGTTTGTTGCGCAACACGCTGTAAGCGCCATCCCGATGCCTGTATTTTGCGCGCATTCCGTCACCCACAAAGACATATTTCTAAAAGTTATATCAAATACTTTTTAATTCATTTTAAAAGACCATTCCGCTGATTACACTCGTTTGGACATCCATACTGCTAAACAGCCAAAAGCGATAGCAGAAGAACAATAAGCAGCAGCGGATACCCAAACGACATGATTGTCCTGAAAAATATTTCGAAAGTGTTTACGCCAGGCAGGCTTGCCATTACCGCTGTCGATGACGTCAACCTGACGGTTGAACAGGGACAGATTTACGGCATTATTGGTTACAGCGGGGCAGGTAAAAGCACCTTAATTCGTTTGCTCAATGGGCTGGAAAAACCGACCTCAGGCAGCGTGATGATTAACGGCCACGATATCTCTGCCGCCCGTGGGGAATCGTTACGCCAGGCACGACTGAAAATCAGCATGGTGTTTCAACACTTCAATTTGCTGTGGTCACGGACCGTTAGCGAAAATATTGCTTTCTCTATGCAAATCGCTGGCGCGTCCAAAACGTCCATCAAACAGCGGGTTGCTGAACTGATTACGCTGGTTGGGCTGAGCGGTCGTGAAAATGCGTATCCGTCCCAGCTCAGCGGCGGGCAAAAACAGCGTGTAGGAATTGCCCGCGCGCTGGCGAACAATCCGGATGTCCTGCTGTGTGACGAAGCCACCTCGGCGCTGGATCCGCAAACTACCGATCAGATCCTCGATTTACTCCTCGATATTAACCGTCGCTTCAAATTGACCATTGTGCTGATCACTCATGAAATGCACGTGGTACGCAAAATCTGCGATCGCGTGGCGGTAATGGAAAATGGCAAAGTTGTTGAGGAAGGCGACGTACTCAGCGTCTTTACCCATCCACAGCAGCCGATCACCCGACAGTTCGTTCGTCAGGTGAGTCAGTACACCGAGGAAGACGAGTTTAATCCGCAGTTGGCAAGCGAGCTTGGCGGCGTAGTTATCAAGCTTACGTTTACCGGGCAACGCACGCACCGGCCTGTGGTTGGCGAGTTGACCCTGCGCTATGGCCTGCCATTCAATATCTTGCACGGCAAAATGACGCAAACCGCACACGGTGTGTTTGGTCAACTTTGGGTGCACGTGGTGGCCTCTGAGGAACAATTGAACAATATTTTGGCCGACCTGCGCCAGAGCGACATTGAAGGCGAGGTGATTCAACATGGCTGAAGAACTGTTTCCCCATCTGAAGTGGGAGCAACTGTTAGCGGCAACCCAGGAAACGCTGTATATGACAGCCCTTTCGGGTGCTGCGACCTTTATTCTGGGCATCGCGCTTGGTCTGGCATTGTTCCTGACCGCGCGAGGCGGATTGTTCCCCAACCGAGCGGTATATAGCGCTATTTCGCTGGTGGTGAATATCTTTCGTTCAATCCCATTCATCATTTTGATCGTGCTGCTGATCCCGTTTACCAAAGCGATGGTAGGCACCATTCTCGGCGCCAATGCCGCGTTGCCTGCGCTGATCGTCGGTGCTGCGCCGTTTTATGCACGTCTGGTCGAAATCGCTCTGCGTGAAGTGGATAAAGGCGTTATTGAAGCGACACGTTCGATGGGCGCACGGCTGAGCACGCTTATTTTTCGGGTTTTACTGCCGGAATCCTCTCCTGCTCTGGTGTCCGGGATCACCGTGACGCTAATTGCGCTGGTTAGCTACAGCGCGATGGCAGGGGTAATTGGTGCCGGTGGTTTAGGGAATTTGGCCTATCTGGAAGGATTCCAGCGCAACCACAGCGACGTCACGCTGGTGGCGACGGTGACGATTTTGCTCATTGTCTTCATCATCCAGCTTTGCGGCGATGTGATCACCTCTCTGTTAGATAAACGCTAATAAAATACGGAAACCATTATCATGAAAAAATCACTGACGTTACTCGCCGCAGCAACCTTAAGCGCCCTGAGCTTTGCCTCCTGGGCAGACACTCTGACCGTTGGTGCGTCTAACGTGCCGCACGCGGAGATCCTTGAACAGGCCAAACCGATTCTGGCGAAACAGGGGATCGATCTGGAGATTAAACCGTTCCAGGATTACATTCTGCCGAACACCGCGCTGGCTGGTCGTGAGATTGACGCTAACTACTTCCAGCATATTCCGTACCTGAACAGTGTGATAAAAGATCATGCGGGCGATAAAACGTATGACTTCGTCAGCGCCGGAGCAATTCACATTGAGCCAATTGGTATCTATTCGAAAAAAGTGAAATCGCTTAAAGATCTACCGGAAGGCGGCAAAGTCATCATGCGCGACGCGGTATCTGAGGAAGGCCGTATTCTGTCGATTTTCGAAAAAGAGGGTGTTATTAAGCTGAAGCCGGGCGTGGATAAAGTAACCGCGCGCATTAGCGATATCGTCGAAAACCCGAAAAAGCTGAAGTTCCTGCCAAACGTGGAAGCCGCGCTGTTACCGCAGATGTATAACAACGACGAAGGCGATGCGGTGGTGATTAACGCCAACTACGCCATCGACGCCGGGCTGGATCCGGTGAAAGATCCGATTGCCGTTGAAAGCGGTGAAAACAACCCGTACGCCAACATCATTACCGTGCATCGTGGCGACGAGAAGAAGAAGGATATCGTCGCATTGGTCGATGTCCTGCACTCCAAAGAAATCCAGGACTGGATCCGTACTAAATATAAAGGCGCGGTGATCCCGGTTAATAACTGATCCGCTTTTTGCTGAGTGGCGGCAGTGCCTTATCCGGCCTACGACGTCTTGTAGGCCGGGTAAAACGCGTTCACGCAGAACTACACTCGCTCAATTCTCGCTGGCAACCCCTGACGCACCGACGCACCCGACACCCAGTCAAGCCAGGTATTGGCAACCTGCCGGGTAGGATCCGCAAAGCCCAAATCATTGAGATTAATCCCTGACTTTATCTGTGCATCAAATGCCATTGGCTTGCCGTCGAGCGTATGCTGAGCTGCGCCCATCTCTTTATGCCCGTAACCGTGTTCAATGGCGATGACACCCGGCATGACGCCATGCAGCAGACTTATCTGCGCTTGCGCCTGACCGCCAGGGGTGGTGATACGCACGATATCGCCATGTGCTAAACCATACCGCTGACCATCCTGCGGATTGAGCGCCACCAGATTAACCGGTTTCAGATGATGAAGGCGCGGGATAACCGCCGTGGCACTGGACATGGTATTGGATTTAAAGGAAATCAGTTTCAACGGCCACTCTTGTTCCGGGAACAACTCCTCGACCGCACGTCCATCAGACAGACGTGAAGGATACCAGGCCGGGCAACCGCTGTAGCGCTCGCCGGTAATTGCATGACGGTGCGCGGCGACGTTCGCATTCCAGATTTGGAGCGGTTTTTCCCAGGCATTGCCGACGCGGTTATCAACTCGTCCGCTGATGTCCGGCGCAAAGCGCCCGCCGCGGGAGTAGATAAACGCAACTCGGCTGATTTCATCGGGTTTCAGCGTTTGGGTCATCACAGGCATGATCCGCTGTACTCCGGTCAGCGCTATGTCTTCCGGCTGTGCCTCTGCAACCGGGGCTTTGCCCATAAACGCAATATTGGCCGCGAGGCGCAGGTAGTAATCTTCCGCACGATTCAACGGATAGTGATTACCTTGCGGATCGGTAATCGCATTGTCGCCGAATCCAGGTAGCCCAATGCGCTTTGCCACTGCGATACAGAAAGATTCCATCGAGGCCGATTGACCGTCAGCCGTGAGGCTGGTCGCAGGTCTGACGACAGGCCAACGCGCGGTGGTGGCTTTGCTGGCCACGCCTGCCCACGGAGCGCTAAATCCCCAGCTTTCGAAGTTGTGGGTATCCGGCACGATGTAATCTGCCAGCGCCGTGGTTTCGTTCATAAAGGCGTCAATCGCGATAAACAGCGGCAAGCGAGCAGGATCCTTGAGCTTTTCTTCCGCCACGCCACGTAATCCCGCAATGCCGTAAAACGGGTTGGTCATGTTTGAGATCCAGGCTTTCAGCGGATAAGGGTAACCTTCAAGCGCTGAGACGAGGAGTTCGGTAAGCTGACCTGCGACAAACGGATACCACGGGGCCTTAGCCGGGAAGGGGGATTGTCCGGCAGCTACCTTATTGCGGTACTCTTCGGAAGACTCATAAGCGGTTTTACTGCGCGCGATGCTTAACCCTTTCGGCTTTACCTTCCCGGCGAAGCTGTCCATGTTGTAGCGCGGACCGTCGGTGGCACCATTGAATTTGCCGCCACCAACAAACACACCGCCTTCAAGACTGAGGTTGCCAATCAGCGCATTGAGCATCATTACCGACCAGGCGTTATAAAAACCATTGCCTGCCATCATTCCGCCGTGCGTAATTACTGCCGCTTTACGTCCGTGGCGGGTGAATGCGTCGGCCAGAGCGCCAATGTCTGCTTCTGACACCCCACACTGCTGGCTGTACTGCGTTAGCGACAGTTTCTCTGCGGACTCTCGCAGACACTGGAAACTGCTTTTTACCGTTACCGTCTGCCCGTCAGCCAGCGTCACCTCGCGGGTAACAAACAGTTGCGCACGCGGGCAACTGTTGGCGGCGACAATCTCACCGGCCTCGTTGACGACCACCGGCTCCTGGGCGGCGTTTGTGCTCAGATGGGCGAGGGTCAGGTGTTGTCCGGCAAGCGTTGGAATTTCATCGGTAATCACAAGATGAGTGGCGTTAGTCCAGCTTTTTTCTCCTGCCTGCTGCATGGCCTGCACGCCGGGAATGGCGAGATAATCAGCGTTATAGCGTTGTTTATCGATAATCCAGCTTATCATCCCCATCGCCAGCGCGGAGTCGCTTCCCGGTCGTACGGGCTGCCAGTGGCCGCGATCGTCAGCAAGCACCGTGGTTAATGGCAGGGCGGGCGCTACCACAACATAGCGGAAGTCGTCACGTAAACGGGCGCTGGCCAACTGGCGGGCCTGGCGCTTAAACGGGTTGCCGGATTGCGCCGGAGAGGTGCCCATAAACAGCGCGAATTCGACGTTATCCCAGTCTGGTTTCACGTGGGTATTTTTATCCAGATCGCCCATTAACGCGCCGGAACCGGCCCGATAGGCCAGCCCGCAGTAAGCGCCATGAGCACCGAAATTTTTACTGCCGAAACTGTTCAGTGCGAAGCGACGTAAAAAGGTATCGCGTCCTTCATCGCTGGTATTAGTGACCAGCAGTTGATTGGATTTTGGGCCAAAGCCGGGATGTTTCATATCAAGCGGTGTAGCGGGATCGTGGATGGCTCTCAGACCATCAACGTGGCCTTCACCAAACAGATCTCCGCCTTCCACCACCTCTTTGATCAGCTGTTCGAAGCTGATGCGCTGCCATTTTCCCTCACCGCGCTTACCGACGCGCTTCATGGGCTCCAGAATACGTAACGGGCTGTACAGACCTTCGAGTAAAGTTGCACCACGGGCGCAGGCGGTGGAACGTGCGTCAAGACCTGACTCCCCGGCCAACTGTTCCATCGCCGTGGTAAAGGGGACGGAGGCGTCGATATGGTGCTCGTGCGACAACGGGTGATAAGGGTTGCCCGCAATGCGCAGCACCTTGCCTTGCTCAGTGTCAACGCGAACCCGCACGCCACACTGCGTCCAGCAACCAAAACACTGTGTCATTGAGATCACCTGCTGCGGGTTTTGCTGCCAGTGCGGCCGGGCGTTGGCTTCAGGGATGAGCGCGTTTGCAAAGATGCGGTCACGGGTAATTTTGCCCGAGGTTCCGTCCAGCAAACCGTCTATCGCGCGCTTTGCCACATCCCGATAACTCAGGCCAAAAGTCACCATGCCACCTACGGCAAGGCCCACTTTAAGCCACTGACGACGGGTTAAATTAGCCATGTTGCATTCTCCTTGCGATCGCGTTCAGGGCTTCACGAACAATAATAATCAGTGCTATCCACAGGCCGAAGGTACCCACAATGGCCAGCCAGCCATCGGTGCCGCCGGGCAGGGTGTAGGGATTAAACTGCGCGTTAAATTTCGGTATGGTCTGCACCTGGATGAGTAACGTCCAGCGCATTAGCCAGCACAGCGCCATGGCGCTAAAAGCGAGTAATATGCGCAGCGGTAGCGATAAGGGGTAACGTACAACCAACCCGCAAAGAACAAGTGAAACAAGCCATAACGCAACCCAACCGATAGCGTAGTGTTGTGCTGAAGAAGCCACATCCAGCCATTGGCGGATAGCCGAACCGGAAAGCGTATTACCGCTCGCCCAGATCAACACCACGATAGCCAGTGCGATCAACGTGACCATTTGCCCCCACGCTAGCTTACGCGGCAGTACGTCCTTGTTATTTGTCGTGGCAATAAGCAGGGCAAGAAACGTTTGCAGCGCGCTGAGGAACATCGCAACCGGAAAGGCGTAACTGAACCAGATGGGACGCGCCTGCACCACCGACACTTCACGGCCGGTGTAAACCAGCAATCCGATGGCGGACAGTGCGCTACCAAGTGCTAACCATTTTGTGACGTTGTAACTTTTTAGCGTTAGCCGTTTAACGTGCTGCGCCAGAAACCACAGACCTAAAAAACCGGTAAACAGCGGTAAGAACAGTGCGCCCCACGGCATCCAGGACCACGGCGTCGGATACGCATAGAAATGCCAGACGCGGGCGGTTTGGTGTAGATCAGCGGTCAGCGCCAGCGGTGCGGTAATCGCGCAGGTCAGGGCGATTAACAGCGTCAGATTCTCCAGATCTGCCGTTTCTTTTTTGCGCCAGTGGAGAACGCTGGCAAACAGTGCGGCGCAGGCGGCAATGCCGATGAAAAAGAAATATTGTACGGCCCAGGGTAACCAGCTTACGTCCTGGGGATGGGCCAGAACCTCGTCGATAATTAGTGAATGGTTCATTTAAACCTCCTGCCAGAGAGCGGGTTGAGCACGTCCAATCAATGGGGTGACAAATGCCTCATCCAGTCCCAGATAGAACACGTGAGGAGACGTACCGCTTTCCGGCTTCAGGACTTTGATGGTGTCATGGTGTTCATGCAGCATTTGTGAAATGCGGCTGTGTGGATCTTTAATATCACCAATGATGCGCGCGCCGCCGACGCAGGATTCTACACAGGCCGGAAGCAGCCCCGCTTCGAGGCGGTGAACGCAGAAGGTACATTTATCGGCGGTTTGCGTTTCATGGTTGATGAATCGCGCATCATAAGGGCAGGCCTGCACGCAATAGGCGCAGCCAACGCAGCGTGTGTTGTCGACCACCACGATGCCGTCTTCGCGTTGGAAAGTGGCCTGTACCGGGCAAACGGGCACGCAAGGGGGATTATCACAATGGTTGCATAGTCGCGGCAGCAGGACGTTGGTGACGCTTTGCTGACCTTCAATCTGTACTTGATACTGGTTGACGAGGGTACGAAATTCGCCCTGTGGCGTCTGGTTTTCAATGGCGCAACTGACGGTACAGGCCTGGCAGCCAATACAGCGTCGCAGGTCAACCAGCATGGCGTAGCGATGCTGTTGTGAGCCTTCATGGCGTTCAGGCGAAAAGGGAAATTGTGCCTGAGCCAGCGGTACCAGTGATGCGCCAGCGGTCAGGACGCCAAGTTGCTGGAGAAACTGCCGTTTACTGCTGTCCATATTTTCTCCCGTCACGATGCAACAACGAAACATTGGTCACGCCGTTGATTTGCGTGTGATGAATAAAGAATCTCAATGATTTACAGTGTAAAAATCGTGACGGGGTATACTCTATTGTGGTTAACCACATACCCGGCTTGTTGTTGATCTAAAACAACATAATTGACAGGGACAATTGAGTGGGACGCAACGTAGTAAGATGTCTGACAGTGCTGGCGTCGCTGTGGATGCTAAGCGGCGCGGTCAGGGCGCAGACATGGAACATTGGCGTTTTGGCGATGCGCGGGGAGGTTTCTACACGTAATCACTGGCAGCCGCTGGAAACCTTGTTGAATCAGCAAATCCCCGGTGAGCAGTTTCATATTCAACCGCTGGACCTGCGACAGATGCAGGAGGCGGTGAATCGTGGAACGGTGCAGTTTGTTGTCACTAATCCGGCGCAGTTTGTTCAGCTAAACAGCCGTTCTGCGCTGCGCTGGCTGGCTTCGCTACGCTCCACCCGTGGTGGGAAAGCCACCAGTAACGTGATCGGCAGCGCGATCCTCGTCAGACGCGACAGCGGGATAACCTCCCCACACGATCTGATCGGCAAAACGGTTGGCGCCATTGATGCTCAGGCTTTTGGCGGCTATTTGCTGGGATATAAAGCGCTCAGTGATGCCGGTCTGCGCCCTGAACGCGATTTACGTCTGACGTTTACCGGATTTCCCGCCGATGCCTTACTCTATTTATTACGTGAAAAAGCCGTGCAGGCGGTGATCGTGCCGGTGTGCCTGCTGGAAAAAATGGATGAAGAAGGCCTCATTCGTAAAACCGATTTTATGACCGTGTTGAACCATCCGACCTCAATTCCCTGTCTGACCAGTACACCGCTCTATCCTGACTGGTCATTTGCCGCACTACCTGCAGTGAGTGACGAGCTGGCCGATCGCGTCACGCGGGTGCTGTTCAATGCACCGCAAAACGCGACATTTCGCTGGGGAGCGCCCGCCTCGACCCGCGAGGTGGAAGCGTTGTTGCGCGATGTCCGCCAGCATCCGCAGCAGCGTCAGCTGTGGCTGGATGTCAAAAGCTGGTTTATTCAACATCGGCTGGCGATGGGAGCGGCGGCCATCGTGCTGTTGTTGCTGACGCTCAACTACATCTGGGTAATGCTGTTGGTTCGCCGACGCGGCAGGCAGCTAGAGCGGAACAACGTGTTGTTGCACAAACAGGAACAGGCGCTGGAGACTGCCCGACAAATGAGCGTGCTGGGGGAGATGACCTCCGGTTTTGCCCATGAGCTCAATCAGCCGTTGTCAGCTATCCGCCATTATGCCCAAGGCTGTCTGATTCGCCTGCGCGGTCAGGATGAACAGCATCCGTTGCTGCCCGCGCTTGAGCACATCGACACCCAGGCACAAAGGGGGGCCGATACGCTGCGCAATCTCCGGCAGTGGGTCAGCCAGGCACAGGGCAATCCGGTACTTCCCGATGACTGGCAAGCCATCAACGTTCACGATGCTATCCATCACGTCTGGCAATTACTGCGCATGCCCCAGCAATTCCCGGCGGTAACGCTGCACACACAGGTCAGCAAGGCGTTAACATTGACGCTGCCAAGCGTTCTTCTTGAGCAGGTGCTGGCCAATCTGGTACTCAATGCCGCCCAGGCAGGGGCTACCACAGTATGGTTTAGCGCCCTGCATAAGGATGGTGGTGTGAGTATTCAGGTGCAGGATAATGCCGGAGGCATTGACGAGACTCAGTTGTACCAAGCTTTTCAGCCGTTTATGACCACTCGCAAAGAAGGCATGGGACTAGGACTGGTCATTTGTCAGCGACTGGTGCGCTACGCAAACGGAGATATTGAGATCAACAATCAGAAGGCCCCGGACGGAAAAGCGGGGGCGAGAGTGACATTATATTTTAAACCAAATCGGGAAGGAGGCCGTAGTGGCGATAATTCATCTGCTGGATGACGACATTGCCGTCACCCAGGCCTGTGCGTTTTTATTGGAAAGTCTGGGATATGACGTGTCTTGCTGGGAGCAAGGTGAGCAATTCCTCGCTGAGGCAAATCTGCACCAGGTGGGTGTACTGCTGCTGGATATGCGTATGCCGGTACTGGATGGGCACGCTGTGCATGAAATCATGCGTCAGAAAGCAAGCACGCTGGCGGTGGTCTTTCTCACCGGGCATGGCGATGTGCCGATGGCGGTTGAGCAAATGAAACGTGGCGCGGTCGATTTTTTGCAAAAACCGGTGTCAGCCGTGCCGCTTCAGGCAGCATTAGAACATGCCTTGCAGGTCTCGGCAGCGGCGTTCTCGCGACAAGAGATCATCTGCTGCTATCAACAACTTACGCCAAAAGAACGGGAACTGGCGCATCTGGTAGCAAAAGGATTAATGAATCGGGAAATTGCTGATGCCATGAATATTGCCGTACGTACGGTTGAAGTGCACCGGGCGCGGGTGATGGAAAAAATGCAGGCGGGAAGTCTTGCTGAGCTTGTAAATCGACTTCAGAGAGTTCAGTAGAATGATGACATTTCTTTGATTTTCATTGAATTTTGTCTAAATCCTCAGAGTGATATATGCTGTTGGTTTGAGTTAATGACGAGTGGGCAAAAATGGGAAATCAGACGAAAGACGACGAGTTGTACCGTGAAATGTGCAGAGTAGTCGGTAAAGTAGTGCTGGAAATGCGCGATCTGGGACAAGAGCCTAAGCATATCGTCATTGCGGGAGTACTGAGAACCACCCTTGCTAACCAGCGTGTGAAGCGCAGTGAGTTAGAAAAACAGGCTATTGAGACCGTAATTAAAGCATTGGCCGGATAATCCGCAAAAAGAGGGCGGTAGTTTCTCTCGCCGTCCTCTTATTCTCATTACGTTAATCTATCAATAATTATAATTTAGTGTTGCAATTAACGCTATCCAACTCGCTATATATTTAATTGTATACCGGATGATATATAAAAATATATATGAGAGTGGAGTCACAAATATTTGCAAGACATATGAAGTGCTATTTCAATTTATCTTAATGATAATAAATCTCACTCCGCATTAATTATATCCCTTCCGTTTTTTAATTGATGACGATCAAGACTAAGCATGCTGAATAACCACATTATTTCTGTGCCTAACCCTAAAGGATTAGATTCATTCAGTTTAACCACCGTCATTTATGCGATCAGGTTAGGGCAAAAATTTACGTGTTGTTGGCAACTTTAACCGCCCGATATGGCTTGAGCTGCGCTGGTTTAAATTAGCCTGAAGGTGTTGCTACCACAGCATTTGCGAAGAGGATGCGAAATAAATGAACCAGGTTGATCGTCCATTTTTAGATTGTGGTTTAACGCGACTAGAATTTCTGCGGATATCAGGAAAAGGACTGGCGGGATTAACGATTGCTCCCGCGCTGTTATCCCTTTTTGGTTGTAAGCAGGAAGATGTCGATAGTGGGACTGTTGGGCTTATCAATACGCCTAAAGGGGTTCTGGTGACCCAGCGAGCTCGCTGTACGGGCTGTCACCGCTGTGAAATTTCCTGTACCAATTATAACGATGGTGCGGTGGGTACCTTCTTTTCCCGGATAAAAATCCATCGCAATTTCTTCTTTGGCGATGATGGTGTCGGGTCCGGTGGTGGGCTTTATGGCGATTTAAACTATACCGCTGATACCTGCCGGCAATGCAAAGATCCGCAGTGTATGAAGGTCTGCCCAATAGGTGCAATTACCTGGAAACAGGAAGACGGTTGTATTGCGGTGGACCACAAACGCTGTATTGGCTGTAGCGCGTGTACCACAGCCTGCCCGTGGATGATGGCGACCGTAAATACCGAAACGAAAAAGTCCTCAAAATGTGTGTTATGCGGGGAATGCGCCAATGCTTGTCCGACTGGGGCATTAAAAATTATCGAGTGGAAAGATATTACTGTTTGATAGATAGCAGGCATACCTGATTCGCGCCATTAATTGCCAAAAATACCGCAGTTTTGGATAAAAAAGCTGCCTGAAGAATGGCGGGTATATCTATTAAACCTTCTTGCAAAGGAAAACATGATGGCTAATGGTTGGACAGGTACTATTTTACGGGTCAATCTCACCACGGGTAATATCACCCTTGAAGATTCCAGTAAATTTAAAAAATTTGTCGGTGGGATGGGCTTTGGTTATAAAATTATGTACGACGAAGTCCCGCCAGGCACCATGCCTTTTGATGAAGGGAATAAGCTGGTTTTTGCCACCGGACCATTAACGGGTTCTGGCGCTCCCTGTAGCTCCCGCGTCAATATCACCTCCTTATCGACATTTACCAAAGGCAATTTAGTCGTGGATGCCCATATGGGGGGATTCTTTGCCGCGCAAATGAAATTCGCCGGTTACGACGCCATTATTATTGAAGGCAAGTCCGCATCACCGGTCTGGATCAACATTAAAGACGATAAGGTTAGCATCGAAAAAGCCGATTTCCTGTGGGGTAAGGGGACGCGCGCCACAACTGAAGAAATTTGTCGCATCACCAGCCCGGAAACCTGCGTCGCCGCGATAGGCCAGGCAGGGGAAAATCTGGTGCCGCTCTCCTGCATGATCAACAGTCGCAACCACAGCGGCGGAGCTGGTACCGGCGCAGTAATGGGCTCGAAAAACCTGAAGGCTATTGCGGTAGAAGGGACCAAAGGCGTCAATATTGCCGATCGCAAAGAGATGAAACGGCTCAATGACTACATGATGACCGAGCTCATCGGCGCTAACAACAACCACGTTGTGCCAAGCACCCCGCAGGCCTGGGCTGAATACTCTTCGCCAAATTCGCGCTGGACGGCGCGTAAAGGGCTGTTCTGGGGCGCAGCAGAAGGCGGACCAATCGAAACCGGGGAAATCCCGCCGGGAAACCAAAATACGGTAGGTTTCCGTACCTATAAATCGGTGTTCGATCTTGGGCCAGCCGCAGAAAAATACACGGTCAAAATGAGCGGCTGTCATTCATGCCCTATTCGTTGTATGTCACAGCTCAATGTTCCGCGGGTGAAAGATTTTGGCGTGCCGAGTACCGGCGGCAACACTTGTGTGGCGAACTTTGTGCACACCACCATTTTCCCCAATGGCCCGAAAGATTTTGACGATAAAGACGATGGGCGCGTGGTGGGAAACCTGATTGGTCTGAACCTGTTTGACGATTACGGTATCTGGTGTAACTACGGCCAGTTGCACCGTGATTTTACTTATTGCTATTCGAAAGGCGTCTTTAAGCGCGTACTGCCGGCTGAAGAGTATGCGGAGATCCGCTGGGATCAGTTGGAAGCGGGTGATCCTAATTTTATTAAAGACTTCTACTATCGGTTGGCGCATCGCGTGGGGGAACTCAGTCACCTTGCGGACGGCTCGTATGCCATTGCTGAACGCTGGGATTTGGGCGAAGAGTACTGGGGTTATGCCAAAAATAAACTGTGGTCGCCGTTCGGTTTTCCTGTTCACCATGCGAACGAGGCTTCAGCGCAGGTGGGGGCGATCACTAACTGTATGTTTAACCGTGACTGCATGGCGCACACCCATATCAACTTCATCGGTTCCGGTTTGCCGTTGAAATTGCAGCGCGAAGTGGCGGGCGAGCTGTTTGGTTCACAGGATGCCTACGATGAAACCAAAAACTACACCCCGATCAATGCAGCCAAGATCAAATATGCCAAATGGACGCTGCTGAAAGTCTGTCTGCATAACGCGGTTACGTTGTGTAACTGGGTTTGGCCGATGACGGTTTCACCACTCAAGAGCCGTAACTATCGCGGAGACTTGGATCTGGAAGCGAAGTTCTTCCAGGCAGTCACCGGTGATGAAACCACGCAGGCGAGTCTGGATCTGGCCGCTGAACGCATCTTTACTTTGCATCGTGCTTATACGGTCAAACTGATGCAAACCAAGGATATGCGCAATGAGCACGATCTCATCTGCTCCTGGGTATTCGATAAAGATCCGAAGATCCCGGTCTTCACTGAAGGAACCGACAAGATGGACAGGGAGGATATGCGTCAGTCATTGACGATGTTCTATCAGGAAATGGGCTGGGATCCAGAGCTGGGTTGCCCAACGCGTGAAACCCTGAACCGACTCGGACTTGAAGACGTGGCAGCTGATTTGGCGGCGCAAGACCTGTTGCCAGCGTAAGGAACGTGAGATGACTAACGTGAGCAACGTTCTGGCACCCGTAGAGGCGCTTCCTGACGAGGTAGATGGTCAAAAGAGACACTGGCTACAGGCGTTTCACCCGCCGGTAGAACAGGTGACTGCGCCGCAGGTTCAGGAGCCTGTCAGCCCGGAGTCGATTGTGGCGGATTTTATCCGTCAGCATTCGGCATCCGGGCAATTGGTGGGGCGCAGCGTATTTCTGCAGCCACCTTATTCGGTCCCTGAAACCGATCTATCCGCGCTGCTGGATGCGCTGTGTCAGGACGCAATTAACGCGGATATCACCCGTGTGCAGGGCGCGGAAGATGTCTATTTCTACTCAACGCAAACCATGACGGCAAACTACGCCGACATGTGCGTGCAGGTAGTGGAAAACGACATCTGCCGTGCAATTGCCGAGGCGGTACGCTTCGACGGCCGCACGTATCCTCGCCCCTATAAGGTCGCCATGTTGACGCAACCGCCGTATAGCTTTGAATCTCAGCAGATTACAGCGGCGCTAACGGCTATGGAAACGCATCCCGATTACGCAGATATACGTACTGTGGAATCGTCAAATGCGGAACCTTATCTGTTTAGCGAACGTTTTATGAGTTATGGCAAAGCGTACGGCCTGTGTGAATGGCTTGAGGTTGAGCAGTATCAGAACCCCTGAATTATTCAGGTTGATGTCATGGAACGTGTGGACGACCACTGTCACAGTTTAGAGGATAACCCGATGTCCTTCACCCGACGAAAATTTGTCATTGGCATGGGGACGGTGATTTTTTTCACCGGCCCAGGTCAAAATCTGTTAGCGAGTACCAGGAGCCCTAAAGCCGTTCGTTACGTCATGATTCACGACGAATCACTGTGTAACGGATGTAATATCTGCGCGCGGGCCTGCAGGAAAACCAACCATGTTCCTGCCCAGGGCAGCCGTTTGTCGATAGCGCATATTCCAGTCTCAGACAACGACAACGAAACGCTGTATCACTACTTTCGTCAATCCTGCCAGCATTGTGATGATGCGCCTTGTATTGAGGTGTGTCCAACCGGTGCCTCCTGGCGGGATGAGAACGGTATTGTGCGAGTAGATACGTCTTCCTGTATCGGCTGCAGTTACTGTATTGGTGCGTGTCCTTATCAGGTTCGTTATCTCAACCCGCATACTAAAGTGGCGGATAAATGCGACTTTTGCGCTGAATCACGCCTGGCGAAAGGTTTTCCACCGATCTGTGTTAACGCTTGCCCGGAACATGCGCTGATTTTTGGCCGTGAAGATAGCCCGGAAATTCAGACCTGGTTGCGAGAAAACAAGTATTACGAATATCAACTTGCAGGCGCCGGGAAACCCCATCTGTATCGTCGGTTCGGTCAACATTTGATTAAAAAGGAAAATGTATGAACGCGTCGCAAAATGCCGAACAGTTTCACGCCCAGCTTGCGCAGTATGTTCCCCTGTTTTCACCGGACTACTGGCCCGTGTGGTTAGTCGTTGCCGGGTTAATGCTGGTGGGAATGTGGCTGGTGCTGGCGCTTCACGCCATGCTGCGCTTTCGGGCGGCACATAAAACGTCGGCAGGGCACGGTGAGAAGGTCTATTTATATTCGAAGGCTGTTCGTTTGTGGCACTGGTCAAATGCGCTGCTGTTTTTGCTACTTCTGGTCAGTGGCCTGGTCAATCACTTCTCTGCCGTCAGCGCACCGGTAATGAAAAGCCTGCTTACCGTTCATGAGGTTTGCGGCTTTTTGCTACTTGCCTGCTGGGTTGGTTTTGTGCTGATCAACCTGATTGGCGGCAACGGACATCACTATATTATTCAACGTCAGGGCTGGATCGCTCGCGCGCAAAGACAAACACGTTTTTACCTGTTTGGCATTATGCAGGGCGAGTCACATCCATTCCCGGCATCGCCGCGTTCTAAATTCAATCCGCTACAGCAGGCGGCCTACGTTGGCGTGATGTATGGGTTGCTGCCACTACTGCTGATTTCTGGGTTGTTATCGCTTTACCCGACGGTCGTCGGAGATCTGTTTCCTGGTGTGCGTTACTGGCTGCTTCAGGCGCACTTTGCGCTGGCAATTGTCAGTCTGTTTTTCATTTTTGGGCATCTTTATCTTTGCACTACGGGCCGCACGCCGGGCGAAACCTTCAAGTGTATGGTGGATGGCTACCACCGGCATTAAGCGATGATGATTACACGAAGTGACTTACGGGCCTGGCGTGTTGGGCCCGTCATGTATCGCTGGTTTCTACGCGCGTTTCCCGCAGGAGGAAGCTATGCCGATGTTCATCGCGCGCTCCAGCGGGAAGGGTATACCGATTGGGCAAATAGCCTGGTGGAATACGGCTGGTCGAAATGGCGGGAAGAGGCGAGTTTTGCTCAGCAGGATATTGACGCAATGGGGAATATTTCCTGTGAGCAAGCCGCGGAGGAAACCAGTCGTCCGTTGGCGAGTGCAGAAGATTATGCCCGATTTAGCAGTGCGGGTGACAACGTTAAAATTGCCAGCACCGGGTATGCCGCACAGATCGCCAGTGCCGGTTACAGCGCACGGATTGGCAGTGTAGGCTATAACACGCATATCGGCAGTTCAGGCGATCGTGGGCGAATAGCGATTGCGGGAAATTCGGCGCGTATCAGCAGTGTGGGCGACGGAACGCGTATCGCCAGTACCGGCATGCGCGTACGCATCAGTTCGCTTGGTGACCGAAACCGGATTGCCAGTAGCGGTGATTTAACCCAGGTAGCCTGTTTTGGCGCAGAGACGAAAATCGCTAACTGCGCGGACAATATCCACATTATTGCCAGCGGAAAGAACGCCGTTGTTGCCAGTACCGGTGCTGTAGATTCGATAACGCTCGGTCCCGGCGGATGTGCGGCGCTGGCTTATCACGATGGCGAGAGAATGCGTTTTGCGCTTGCCGTTGAAGGGGAAAAAAACATTCGGGCGGGCGTGAAATATCGGCTCAACGAAGACCATCAGTTTGTGGAATGTTGAGCCGAGAGGTCATTTTAGTGCGAAGCGGCGCTGGGTGATTTTCTCCAGGCTAAAGCACAGCAGGTAATAGACCAGTCCGGTAAAGATAAAAATGGCTGCCGGGTAGATTTGCACCCGGCTGTTAACCTGACCGGCAACCGTTGTGAGTTCCGGTACGTTAACGATAAATGCCAGTGACGTGTCCTTCAGTAGCCCAATGAAAATCCCCGTCAACGACGGCAGTACGTTACGCAGCACCTGCGGCAGCAAGATAAGCCACAGGGCCTGATCCGGGCGAAACCCCTGAACGACTGCCGCTTCATATTGCCCACCAGGCAGTGCGCTAATTCCAGCATACACCGAGTGCATCACCGAAGCGGCGGTGAACCATGCCAGCGCCAGCGTCACGGTAACGGCACCGGGCAGATCGCTTCCGGTCAGCATGGGTAGCAAATACCACATCCAGAAAATCACAAAGATGAGCGGAATGCCGCGAATAAATTCCGCCCAGATAAACAACCCGTTGCGAACCGCGCCTGGAAATCGCCAGGCGCAGCAGGCAAGAACGATCCCGCCAGGCAGCGCCAGCAAAGCCGCACCGATAGCCATCAGCAAAGTGAGCAGTACACCGCCGGGTTGCCCCTCAGCTACACGTCCCCACAGGAGATAGTCAAGATTGTCGGTAATGACCGAAATATTAGCGATCATGCAGTATGCTCCTGACGCTGAAGATGC
The DNA here is from genome assembly GCF_009495675.1 of Citrobacter sp. S39. Lineage (NCBI taxonomy): Bacteria > Pseudomonadati > Pseudomonadota > Gammaproteobacteria > Enterobacterales > Enterobacteriaceae > Citrobacter > Citrobacter sp. S39. Next base: position 3,606,619 of record NZ_CP045555.1, on the reverse strand, counting down.
GCATTCTTACCTTTGACGATTTACCCGCCGCCGGCCGCGGCCCAAGACGCGTAAGCAACATACCCAGCACGATGCCGGTAAACAGATAGAGTGCGGTGCCAACGGCAAAGGCTTCCAGCGCGTGCGCGTTGTAGCTCTCAATTTGCCGTACCTGGTAGGTGAGCTCAGCAAATCCAATACCACTGGCAAGCGAGGAAAGCTTCATCAGGTTGAGATATTGCCCAACAATGGGTTGCCAGGCATTTGCCAGTCCCTGAGGCAGCAGAATGTGACGAAATATCGCCCAGGATGAAAACCCCTGCGCCACGGCAGCCTCGCGTTGTCCGGCAGAAACTGCCTGTAAACCTGAGGCGATCTCTTCGACCAAAAATGCTGAGGTAAATACGCCCAGTCCCCATGCTGAACAGATAAACTCCGGCGTTAACCACCAGACATCACCCGGCAGAATTGACCATGGATGATCAGCATTGATGAAGCTAATGACGTCACGGGGAAGCCAGTTCCATGCGGCAAAATACCAGAACATCAGTTGCACCAGTAAAGGGGTATTGCGAAACACCGAGACCCACACCCCGACCATCGTTTTAGCGAGACGATTGCCCGTCAGTCGCAGGCTGAGCAGTGAGATGGCAATGAGCGTGGCGAGCACGATACCTGCCAGCGTCACCCAAAGCGTGGTAAGAAAACCAGAAATTATCCATTGCAGGGGTTGCCCGCTCAGCACTCCCTGCCAGTCCATTGCATGCATTATGATGATGACTCCTGGTGTAACGGGTCGAGCACTTTTTTCAGGAAACGCTGGGTTCTCGGGTGCTGTGGTTGGACGAAAAAATCCTCCGGCGGGGCCACTTCAAGAATATCGCCACCATCGATGAAAACCACACGATCGGCAATCTCGCGGGCGAAATGCATTTCGTGGGTCACGACGATCATGGTGATACCGCTGTGGGCGAGATTTTTCATCACCTGCAATACCTCGCCGATCATTTCCGGATCCAGCGCGGAGGTGGGCTCATCAAACAGAATAATTTGCGGTGATGAAGCCAGTGCGCGGGCGATGGCCACGCGCTGCTGTTGTCCACCGGACAACTGTGCGGCATAGGCATTGGCTTTTTCCGCGAGTCCCACCTTTTCCAGCAACTCAAGTGCCCGACGATCCGCTTCCGTCTTATTCCAGCCGTGAACATATTCCAGCGCCAGCGCGATGTTTTGCAGTGCAGTCAGATGCGAATAGAGATTGAATTGCTGAAATACGAAACCGATACGGCTGCGTAGCTGGCGTAATGCCGCCCCGCGCAACTGGCTAATCGGTTTACCATCAATGAAGATTTCGCCATCGCTGAGCGACTCCAACTGGTTGATAAGACGTATAAGAGTGGACTTTCCAGAACCGGAAGGTCCCAGAATGGTCACCACTTCACCGGGCTCAACTGCCAGGTTGACGCCGTTAAGTACAGTTTGAGCGCCATACTCTTTAACCACATTGCGTAGTTCGACGCTCGCCTGACGCAAATGGGTAAAATCCGCAGCCGAAGCTGCGGAACGATGAAAAAGGGCTGAGAGCATATTATTTGGCTTCTATTTTAAAGGCGCGGGCTTGTGGATTTTTGGTTTCAGGACCAAACCAGACATCATAAATTTTGGCCGCCTGCCCGGTAGATTCCAGCTTCAAAAGTTCATCGTTGACGGCTTTTAACAACGCTGGCTCACCTTTTTTCACCCCCACGCCAATCTCTTCTTTGCTCAACAGGTCCGGTAGAATTTTGAAATCTGCTTTATCCGGCGCACCGCCTAATAAACCGGCCAGAATCGTACTGTCCTGGGTGATGGCCTGAACATTGCCGTTGCGCAGTGCGGTTAACGCCAGCGGGATATCGTCATAGGCCAGTACGCGCGACTGCGGGAAGCGCTGATGCAGTGCCTGTTCACCAGTAGTGCCTTTTACCGCGCCGATGCGTGCTTTGCTGTATTGATCGAGCTTATCCGGAGATTTTGCTGGCACAAGGAACTGCTGGCCGGTAACAAAATAGGGGACGGAGAAATCTATTACCTGCGACCGCTCAGGCGTGATCGTGATATCCGCAACGATTAAATCGGCTTTACCAGATTGTAATAACGGAATTCGGTTTGCCGGATTGGTCGCCACCAGTTCCAGTTTTACACCAAGAGATTTAGCCAGCGCTTCGGCAAAATCGACGTCGTAGCCGACAATCTTATGCGTTTTGGCATCGATGGAGCCAAACGGTGGGTTCGCGTCAAATGTTGCGACTTTTACTACGCCTGCGGCTTTGATATCGGCCAGTTGGTCAGCCTGAGCCTGCGAGACGGTAAGTCCAGAGGCCAACAGCACGCCGAATGCCAGCAGTGTTTTTTTAGCGCGGTAAGTTTTCGTAGCCATCATTGTATGAAATCCCTGTAGTTTTTGGTTTGTGCTTTTTACGCTCCCATAACTTACGGTTGGGACAAAATAAGAAAAAATTCTTATCTATATACAAAATGTTATTAGTGAAGGATGTGTTAATAGCGGGTGAAAATAATGCATGAGTGAAAGGTAAAATAGTGCATAAGCCTGATAATAATTTGCATTTTGTTTATGTGTGAGGGCACTCTTGAATAAGATTGAGCTGTGCTAATGTACAGAAGGTTTACTGGAATACCCTCCAGACCTGTACCATATGTCACAACAGGTTTGGATTGGGGATAAGCATGCTGCGTGATAATTTTAACGATCTCTATTATCTCATTATCGTAGCGCGCGAGCGTAGTTTTACCCGGGCAGCGGCAAAACTTGGGGTTTCGCAATCCGCGCTAAGCCATGCGATTCGCGGGCTTGAAGAACGGCTGGATGTACGGCTTCTCACCCGCACCACGCGCAGCGTTGCGCCGACCGCAGCCGGGGAACGGCTTATCAACAGTATCAGCCCGCGTTTTGATGACATTGAAACAGAGCTGCTGGCATTAACCGATGTCCGTCAGCGCGTGGCAGGTAACATCCGGCTGACGCTGGGCGAACATGCATTGCAATCTACCGTCTGGCCCGCGTTGGAGCCGTTTTTGCAGGCTTACCCTGATGTGAATGTGGAAATGACCATCGACAATAGTCTGACGGATATTGTGACTGGCCGCTATGACGCGGGGATTCGGCTTGGCGAGCAGGTGGCAAAAGACATGGTCGCCGTCAGAATTGGCCCGGACTGGCGCATGGTAGTGGTGGGGGCACCGACGTATTTTGCTCGCCATGGAAAACCGCAAACCCCTCACGACCTGCAAAATCACAGCTGTATTAACATGCGTATGCCGACGTTGGGCGGATTATACGCCTGGGAGTTTGCTAAAGACGGACAAGATTTGCGCGTGCGGGTTGAAGGGCAGCTTATTTTTAACAATCTACCCCCGCGAATTAGCGCAGCGATTGCCGGAAGGGGGCTGGCTTTTGTGCCGGAAGACACTGTCGAGCAGGCTGTTGCAGAGGGGGCGTTGGAAAAAGTTTTGGAGGACTGGTGTGAACCTTTTCCTGGCTATTATTTGTATTACCCCAGCCGAAAGCAGCATACCGCTGCCTTTGCGCAACTGATTGAGGCCTTACGGTATACGGGCTGAAGTGGGGGGTAACAGGCAATAAAAAACCGGCATTGCGCCGGTTTGGAAATCAGATTTTGCAGGCGTCGCCGCAGTCATTATCAGCAATAATTTCCTGCGCTTTCTTGTCTGCATCTTCCAGACGTTCAGCGTTACGCTCTTGCGCTTCTTCCAGTCCATCAAAGACCAGATTATCGAGATCAATTTTCCATCATTCACCTGCTCAGGTTCAGCGTTTAACATCACGTTATTATATTGCAAAAATGTTGCTTAACAGCAGCGATTCTTGCTACTTAGCATCGAACGCAATCCGCTGTGCGTATTTATCCGCCAAAGTGGCACACGGATCGCAATTGCTAAGGAATCGTTGGTTGTAAATACCGCAAAATTCGCGCTCTCTCTACCGTTTTACCCCCACTTTTTCATTAACGTGATGCGCGATCATTTTTAACAAATCTGCGACAAAATCACTATACATATAACTTAATATCTTTTATACATTAATTGTTCAACCCTGCGACTATTCCACAAAAGAGAAAGCTATATGGAACAGACACCTGATAAGAAAAACGATAATTTTCAAAAAGATGGCAAAGAACAGTTCAATAGATCGATCGGTTTAATTTCAAACTTCGCGTTGGGTTTTACCTACCTGTCGCCGCTTACCGCCGTCTATTCGCTGTTTGCGCTGGCCGTAACGCTGGCGGGGCCGCCTGCAGTATGGTGGATTTTAATCGTCGCATGCGGGCAACTTTTGGTGGCGCTGGTGTTTGGTGAGGTCGCTTCCCAGTATCCGATAACCGGCGGACTTTACCCTTGGGCCAGAAGGTTGTGGGGCAAGAAATATGCGTGGATCGCCGCCTGGATCTACCTGTGGGCACTGGTGGTCACCATTACGTCGATCGCGGAATATACATCAACGTTTGTTGAATCACTCTTCCACTATGGTCAGACTCCAGCCACGATGTTGGTGACTTCCGTTCTGCTGCTGCTGTTGATGATGGCGGTTAATATGTCCGGGACTAAAAATCTGGCCCGGGTGGCGAAAATTGGTTTCTGGTGTGAAATTGTCAGCGTGATCGCGCTGGGGATTTATCTGCTGATTTTCCACCGTTCGCAGCCGTTCTCTGTAATTTTTGACTCGATGGGTGTGCTGGCTCATGACGGCAGCTATTCCACCGCATTTATGTCTGCTGCGCTGATGGGACTGTTTATGTTCTTTGGCTTTGAGGCCTGCGGTAACGTTGCGGAAGAGGTGCAGAATCCCAGTAAAAAGATCCCAGTGGCGATGATTTTAAGCATCGTATTCGGCGCGATTTCCGCCATTATTTCTGTTATGGGTTATCTGCTGGCTTCACCGAATCTGGTCAGCATCGTGAATGGCAAAACGTCCGATCCGATCCCGGCAATCCTTAATGAAGCGCTGGGCGAAACCGGCGCGACTGTCTTTATCGTCGTCGCGATTATCGCCATGTTGTCGTGCATTTTGTCTCTCCAGGCTGCGTTAAGCCGTCTTATCTTTTCTTTCTCCCGCGACAGAATGCTGCCGGGAAGTGAATGGATGGCCAAAATCTCTAAAAATGGTGTTCCGGATAATGCCATGGTCGTCAGTTGCCTTCTGCCAGTGATCATCTGTGTTTGGGTTTATTTCCAGCCAGATAACCTGTCACGTATCACCGCGTTTGCTGTTATCGGGATTTACATCTCGTTCCAGATGGTTGTGCTTGCCGCGCTGCGTCAGCGCCTGAAAGGCTGGAAACCGGCGGGGGAGTGGACCATTGGCGGTTGGGGGGTAATCGTGAATGTGCTGGCGTTAGCTTACGGATTGTGCGGGATCTGGTTACTGGCGCAACCGGCAGACAGCAGCGACTTCATTGACCGTTGGACGGTCCTGTTCGGCCTGGCGATTGTCGTTGGCTCGGGACTTATTTATATGTTCCTGACCCGTCCGTTTGGTCGTTCAGCGGCGCCGGAAAACGACGCCATTGCGTACGCCAGTAAGCTCAATATGGGGCAGGATAACTAAAAACTAAGGGCCTTCGGGCCCTTAGTTTTGATAGTGATAAAGGATAAAGTAGTCGCTCTGATACACCACGGTACTATTTGCAGGTGACAGCAATTCACCCACGCGAAAACGTGGCCAACTGGAGAAAATGATCCTGTTTTCCAGATTGGTCAGAATCACATAATCAGGATGAGCGCAGGAGAGCAGTTCGGCTTCTATCTGACTGACCAGCAAATCGACCGCGGCAACACCGAGAAACTGGTCGTTGTAGTAGACCGGGACGGCTGACGTTAGGGTATAGGAGATATTGCAAATATAGTCGACGTAGGGACCGTGGATATAGGCTTTGCCAGCCGGAGGAGAATGCTTAAACCACTCAAAGGTTCTGAAATCCAATCGTTGTTGTGTGGCCTGATCCAAATCCAGATGCGCCTGGCTCAAACCATTATCTTTCTTATACCACCACTCCAGCAACCAGTACTCTTTTGTGTTTGCGGTGCTCTCAATATGGCTGGCGAATCCCGCCCCTGAACAGTAATGGTTGTCACTGAGCGTGCGCTTGATGTGCTGTTGAACGGTGGATCTTACTGATGGGTCGAGAACGACCTCGGCTGAGGCCTTTTGTACCCCTGAAATCGCCTCATGGATGCTCCTCGCTAGCGCAACGGTAGAATCTACGGTAGAAACAGTAATGTCATCAATTTTACGGATTAATGCGCTTAGGGATGTCGAAGAGCTCATTGTCTGTCCTGCCTTCACTGATTGTCAGTTTGAGTTATATTTCAGCTTTTTTTCAATAAGGTAGTAGGTAAACGTGTCGATGATCCGTGTGGCAAACTGTACTGACTCTGCCTCGTTGTGAGCAGCCAGTGCATCGGCCAGCGCTGAATAAAGCGCGATAATTTCCGCATGAATACTGTCTGTGCGATAAAGTATCGCCACAAGTGATGCCCATTCAGCCTGAACTTGCAGCTCCTGATTGGCCAGTCGCGCTGAATGCGAACTGGCAGCAATCGCCAGCAGACAACGCATATCGGCCTGGGTCATCAGCTCAGGTGAGTTTGCCTTTCTGAGTACCTCGACAAACTCGCGAAATTTGGCGATATCCGCACCGGTCATCCGTCGGGAAGCCAGCCTCGCGCTATGGCTAATAATGGCGCAATGCATTTCACCCAGATCAGACAGATAATCCGTACTGATCGCTTTGAACGGGTGTAGGGCGCTATTTTTGCCATCGATATTTTCGCAGACGAAGCTCCCGCCATTACGACCGCGAACCGTATGGATAAGATTATTAGCCCGAAGCGTGTTTAGCGCTTCTCTGATAGTGATATGTGAGACACCCATCATTTTTGCCAAATCAGTTTCGTTGGGAAGCTGTTCTTTTGGCTCCAGCAACCCCGTGATAATGGCATTTGAAAGGCGCTGGACTATCTGGTCTGAACGACTGACCTGCCCGATAGGCGCAAATATGACCGCGTGAGTAATCATAATCTTTTCTGTACTCAATTCCCTGAAACAACGACCATTTTTAACACATGCCCGTCGGGCAAGGAAGGTAAGAATGGCCGAGTTATTTTACATGCCTGGGCGCAACGTCACTGCACAAGCGGATGTGTGTCCCGATAACCTCATGATGAGCTGAGCATAACGCGTCAGCTGGCAATGAAAAGCCTTACCTTACAAATGTGAAAATTAAGTTAAAAATGCGAGGCTTATCATAGTGCCAATGTTGCGCATTTGAAAAAATTTTACAATATATATATTACATAAGATTCTTTATGTATTAATTGGCAGGAGACAAGCATGAAAACCCTGAAGCATTTTATTAATGGGCACTATGTAGCAGGCAGCAGCGAAAATAGCTTCGAACTGGTGAGTCCGGTTGACGGTGAAACATACGCAATTTCTCCCAACGCTAACGAGGCGGAGGTAGAGCAAGCCTACTCAGCAGCGGAGGCAGCGTTTAGCATCTGGAGAAAATCGACGCCAGCACAGCGGCAAAAGGCGTTATTGCTGCTGGCCGATGAGATTGAACGCAACGTTGAGCGACTGGTAACCGCGCAGAGTCAGGAAACCGGTCAGCTTCGCCATTTTATTGAGAAAGAGGAGATTGCGGCATCCTGCGATGCCATCCGCTTTTTTGCTGGCGCGGCGCGCTGTCTTGAAGGGAAGGCGGCCGGAGAATATTCCGCCGGGTTTACATCGACCATCCGTCGTGAACCGCTGGGTATCGTTGGGCAAGTTACGCCGTGGAACTACCCGTTCATGATGGCGGTGTGGAAGATTGCACCAGCGCTGGCGGCAGGCAACACGGTCGTGTTAAAGCCAAGCGACACCACTCCAGTGAGTACGCTGCTGTTGGCTGAACTGGCCGCACCGTTGTTTCCGAGGGGGGCGTTTAACGTTGTGCTGGGCAAAGCCAGCACCGGTTCGCTGGTGGTTTCAAATCCGAAGGCTTCACTGGTTTCGATTACCGGTTCGGTCCGCGCGGGTTTGCAGGTTGCGGCTTCGGCGGCGGCAAACCTGACCAGAGCACACCTGGAATTGGGTGGAAAAGCGCCTGCAGTCGTGTTCGCCGATGCGGATATGGACAAGGCGATTGCGACAATCACTACGGCAGGCTTTTTCAATGCCGGGCAGGATTGCACAGCGGCTACGCGGATCCTGGTAGAGCAATCCATCTATGCTGAGTTTCTGGAAAAACTGATCCAGAAAACAAAAAGTATCAAATTTGGGCCGCCAGAAGATCAGAATGCGCTGTACGGCGCATTGAATAGCCGGAATCAACTGGAGCAGGTGAAAGGTTTTATTGAGCGTTTACCGGCACATGCAAAAATTGAAACCGGTGGGCGCGCCGGGCCAGGTCCGGGCTTCTATTTTGAGCCGACGATTGTCTCCGGATTGCATCAAAATGATGAAGCTATTCAGCATGAAGTATTTGGTCCGGTAATGACCATTCAGTCGTTTTCTACTGACGAAGAGGCACTACACAAAGCGAATGATGTGGAGTATGGTCTTGCCGCCAGCGTCTGGACCCGTAACCATGGTCGCGCGCAGCGCTTCAGCATTGACCTCGATTTTGGCACGGTGTGGATTAACAATCACATTCCTCTGTGTGCCGAAATGCCGCACGGCGGGTTCAAAAAATCGGGTTATGGCAAAGATCTCTCATCCTATTCGCTCGAAGAATACACTCGGGTGAAACATATCATGTGTGACATTTCTGAATAGAGAGGATTACGATGAAAACAGTAAAAATTGCGGTTCTTTCATTAGTGATGCTCTCTGGCTATAGCTTTGCAGAAAGTACATCACTGAATACCGTAAAAGAATATATGGCGGCGTGGAATGCGCATGATGCTTCGCGAGCCGCTCAATATCTTGCGGATGATGCGGTTTATTATGATGCCGCCGCGGGTGAACCGGTAAACGGGAGAGAAAAAGCGGAAAAAGAGGTTATCGGCGCTTTTATTAAGGCGGTGCCAGATCTGAACTGGAAAATGGTTGGCAAACCCGTCTACGACGAAGACACCGTGGCATTCCGTTGGGAGTTTTCAGGCAAAAATAGTGGTGAATGGGCAGGGAGTCCGCCGACAAATAATCCGATCAAATTTGAAGGCGTAAGCTATATTCATGTTAAAGCAGGAAAAATCACCTGGCAGGGTGATTATTATGATTCTAAAAAACTGGATGAAGAGTTAAAGCCAGTGAAGTAGTCGGTTGTGCCCCTTTATAACTAAGAAGGGGTATTTCTCTTATTTTTGTCGTATTAAAGGCAGTGTGTAGCAATAAGGAAAAAAGTTAATGGCAATTACCAGACGTGATTTTCTCAACGGCGTCGCGGTGACTATTGCGGCGGGACTTACCCCGCTGGAGTGGGTCAGGGCGACAGGAAAGGGAAACGCATTTATAGATGGAAATTATTATCCTCCTGCGCTGACGGGGCTGCGAGGTAATCATCCTGGATCGTTTGAAATGGCGCATGCGCTAGGCCGCGAGCAGAAGCATTTTGATTTAAACGCTCTGCCCGTTGAGGAAGAGTACGATCTGGTGGTTGTTGGGGGCGGGATTAGCGGGTTAGCTGCCGGTTGTTTTTGGCGACAACTTGCCGGACAAAATAGCCGGGTCCTGATCCTCGATAACCATGACGATTTTGGCGGGCACGCTAAACGTAACGAATTCACCAGTTCGGGCAAGAAATTACTCGGTTATGGCGGCAGCGAAGCATTCCAGTCACCCGCGCATAATTTCAGCCCTGAAGTACAAAAACTGATGGAAACCGTGGGCGTCAGCGTCACGCGGTTAAAAGAGAGTTTTGACGTAAACTTCTACCCCGACTGGCAGCTCAGTCGCGGGGTTTTTTTCGACAAGAAGAATTTTGGCGTAACAAAAATCGTCAGCGGCGATCCGGGCCGCGCGGTATCTGATGATATTCCGCCGGACAGGCTCAATGGCCGTAAAATTGAAGACTTTATCAATGATTTTCCGCTAGGTGAGAACGACAGAAAAGCGCTGATCGACCTGCACGTGCGCCCTGGCGATTACCTTCCGGGTATGACGGTCGATGAGAAAATGGAATGGCTTGATACCCACAGCTACAGTGAATTTTTAGCAACAAAAGTGGGTTTGAGCAAAATGGCGCTGCTCTATTTTCAGCAGCGTTCCAATGACTTCTTTGCCATCGGCATTGAAGGCATCTCCTGCAGCGATGCCAGGGCGTGCGCCTTACCCGGCATGGAAGGGATGGGGTTACCGCCGTTGGACGGAGAGTCGCTGGCCGACCTCGAAGAGCCGTATGTTTACCATTTCCCGGACGGTAACGCCGGTCTGGCCCGACTGTTAGTCAGGTATATGCTGCCGGATGCGCTACCGGGTAACACGATGGAAGACTCTGTTCTCGCCAGATTGAATTATGAAAAGCTGGATCTACCAGAAAACACCACGCGCCTGCGCCTGAACAGCACAGTGATTAATGCGGCTAACGTGCAGGATGGCGTTGTGGTGACCTATCTGCGTGACGGTAAAATGCACCGTGTGCGCGGTAAGAACACCATCATGGCAGGCTATAACATGATGATCCCGTATCTGGTGCCTGAGATGCCGGAACAGCAGCAGGCGGATCTCAAACTGAACGTCAAGGCTCCGCTGGTGTACACCAACGTGGTGGTCAAAAACTGGCAGGCGTTCAAACAGCTTGGCGTACATGAATTTTATTCTCCAGCGGCACCTTACAGCCGGGTTAAGCTCGACTATCCGGTCAGTATTGGTGGGTATCAGCATCCGGCCTCCCCGGACGATCCGATGGTCATTCACATGGTCTATGTGCCGACCTATCCGGGCAGTAACCTATCGGCCAGAGAGCAGTTTCGCCTGGGACGAGCCTATTTGCTGGGGACCACTTTTGCGGCGCATGAGGAGATGATTCGCTCCCAGTTGCAGGAGATGTTTGGCTCAACAGGCTTTGATAATCAACGCGATATCTCCGCCATTACCGTTAACCGCTGGGCGCATGGCTATGCGTACTACGCCAATTCACTGTTCGATGATATGGATAAAATGCCAGAAATTATCGAGCGGGCGCGTCAGCCAGTCGGTCGCATTGCCATCGCTAACTCCGATTCTGACTGGAGTGCTTATGCCCACACGGCAATCGATCAGGCATGGCGTGCGGTTAATGAACTCAAGGATATGGGGTGATCTATGCGTAACGTAACCATTCTCGCCGCCTGTTTATTTACCGCTTCGGTAAGCGCTGCTGAATCTAACGGTGAATACATCGCGCGAATTTCAGACTGCGTCGCCTGTCATACCGCTGAAGGTGGTGCGGCGATGGCGGGGGGCAAAAAGTTTCCTACTCCGGTGGGGGATATTTATTCGACCAACATTACCCCGGACAAGGCACAGGGTATTGGTAATTACTCATACGAGGATTTTGAAAAGGCGGTACGCCAGGGAATTGCCAAAGACGGTCATCCGCTCTATCCGGCCATGCCTTATCCCTCTTATGCAAAACTTTCTGACGAGGATGTTCAGGCGCTGTATCGCTATTTTATGCATGATGTCACACCGTCTGCGCAACCCAATAAAGAGAATGCCATTCCGTGGCTACTCTCCGCCCGCTGGCCACTGCATATCTGGAACTGGCTGTTTACCGACGCGCCAGCGACGACAGTAGATAGCGCGAAACCAGATGACAACGCAGCCCTGGTAAAACGGGGCGCTTATCTGGTGGAAGGTCCCGGACACTGCGGTTCATGCCATACACCGAGAGGTATGGCGATGAATGAAAAAGCTTATACCCATGCTGATGCCGAGTACCTGAGTGGCGCGATGATTGACGGCTGGTATGCACCTTCGCTGCGGGGCAGCGGAATGTCTGAGCAGGCGTTAAAATCGCTGTTGCTGACCGGTAAGAGTAAGCATGCCGCGGTTTCAGGTTCGATGGCTGAAGTCGTCACGCAGAGTACACAGTATCTGACTGACGAAGATGCCACGGCGATCGCCCAATATCTGCTGAGTCTGAAAAGCGCGAAGCCTGAAACGGTGCGTGCTGCTGCGACTACAGTATCCTGGTCGAATTCACCTGAGGCGGGCAAAGTGACCTATAACCGTTACTGTTCAACTTGTCACGGTCTGGAAGGGAAAGGTACGGATGATAACGCACCTTCTTTGGTCAACAATCCGCTGGTCATGGTTGATGATCCGACGCCGCTGTTCAGAGTGATTGCCCACGGCGCAGAAACACCGACAACGCGTGGCAGCGTCTCCTTTAAGATGCCCGCCTACGGAGGCATGTTAAGTGACAACGAAATGCGCGACGTGATTAATTACGTGCGTAAGACCTGGGGTGAAGGGAATGGCGAAGTAAGCCATGAAGATCTGGCTGGGATTAAAAAAGCATCACATTAAACAGTATGCCGGATAAGGTGCTTGCACCACCATCCGGCAGCGCTTACACGGTGTTTGCCCTGATAATATCCGCGAGTCGGGTAAACGCCGCCGCCATTTCATGCTCTTCAATACTTGCAAACCCCAGCAACAGGCCGCTGCGTTTCTCTTCATTCACGTAGTAGCGTGACAGCGGGCGCACCAACAACCCTTGCGCATTCGCCTGTTGGGCAATGACCGCGTCATCGCTCCCTGCGGGTAACTGTAAGATCATATGCAGCCCGGCGTTGCTGCTGAAGGAACCAAGATAATGCTCACCAAGCTGGCGGCTGATAAGCTCTACCAGCATCTGGCGACGACGACTGTATAGTTGGCGCATTTTCCGAATGTGTGCTGCGTAATAACCCTCGCGAATAAACTCCGCCAGCGCGGCCTGAATCAACAGATGTCCACCACGATAGAGGTCGTTATGAACCTTTTTCAGCGGAGCGGCTAACGATTTAGGTAGCACGACATACCCGAGTCGCAGTGCGGGATAGAGTGTCTTACTGAATGTCCCGATGTAGATGACCGGTGTCTCTTCTTCCAGCCCCTGCAAAGAGGGGATCGGCTGGCCGGAAAAGCGGAACTCACTGTCGTAATCATCTTCCACTATCCAACTTCGCGTTTCACGTGCGCGAAAGATAAGTTGCCGGCGGCGACTGAGGCTCATCACCGAACCGAGAGGGTATTGATGTGACGGTGTCACAAAAATCAGTTTTGGCGGTGTTTCGCCTGAATCTGGTGGGATCATACCTTGTTCATCAACCGGGATAGCCGAAAAATTTACCGCATTGATCCGCAGAATATTTTTGATTCCCCAGTAGCCCGGCTCCTCAATCCAGGCGTAATCGCCCGGGTTGCATAACGTTCGGGTCACCAGATCCAGCGCCTGGTGAATACCTTCGGTAATCAGAATTTGCTCCGGCGAACACCGCACGCCGCGAGCGGTGCGCAGATAGTCCGTCAGCGCTTCTTTCAGCTCATTCACACCGCCTGCGGCATCGTAAGTGAGAAACTCCGGGCGCAATCGTCTTGCCAGCCTGTCCTGAATTTTTTTGAGCACCCGGTGCGGGAAATGCTCTACATCAGGTACGCCTGGAATAAACGCGCCCCACTGACGGGGACTGGCGCTGGCATTACCTAACAGCTCAAGGCAGCGGGCAGATAAGCGGGTGTGATCCTCCAGAGCGGCAGCAACAGGTTCTTTATTGGGACGCAGGTTGAGATTGTCCAGCACGCTGTCAGTGACAAATGTGCCGCTACTGGTTCGCGCAGAAATATAACCTTCGGCCTGCAACTGTTCGTAAACCCGCAGGACGGTATTGCGCGATAGCGTCAGCTCTCCTGCCAGATCACGTGACGGAGGCATTCGGGTAGCCGGTTTCAGGCTACCTTCGAGGATGCAACTACAAATGGCGGCATACAGGCGGCGATGTAGTTTTTCGTCAGTCTGCTGACTAAATGCCTGCTTGATCACATCTCCGGCAAGTGAACGCATTTGGATCCTTAAAATAAAACGATTTGGCTCTCGATTAAAGTACCAGACGGCGTCTAAATTGAAAGGGTAATTCAACCGAAATGTATTAATGGACAAGGTGTAGAGAATGAACAATAAAAACCTGCAACAACGTCGTCTGGATGCCACCCCGCGTGGCGTGGGTGTGATGTGTGATTTTTATGCCCAGTCGGCAGAAAACAGCACGATTACCGATATCGAAGGCAATCAGTACATTGATTTTGCTGCCGGGATTGCCGTGCTGAACACCGGACACCGCCATCCTCGCCTGGTGCAGGCAGTCGAAGCGCAACTTCAGGCTTTTACCCATACGGCTTATCAGATTGTCCCGTACGAAAGCTATGTGTCTTTGGCTGAGAAAATCAACGCCGTCGCGCCAATCGATGGCAAGCGTAAAACCACATTCTTCACCACCGGGGCTGAAGCGGTAGAAAACGCGGTGAAAATTGCACGCGCACATACCGGGCGTCCTGGCGTTATCGCATTTGGCGGTGGTTTTCATGGTCGTACTTACATGACGATGGCGTTAACCGGCAAGGTGGCACCCTATAAAAAAGGTTTCGGTCCGTTCCCTGGCTCTGTTTACCATGCTCCGTATCCTTCTGAATTACAGGGTATTTCCACGGAGGATTCCCTAAAAGCGATTGAGCGTCTGTTTAAAGCCGATATCGACCCAACCCAGGTTGCGGCGATTATCTTCGAACCCGTCCAGGGCGAAGGGGGCTTCGTGGTGGCACCGCCGGAATTTGTGGCTGCCATCCGCCGTATTTGCGACGAGCATGGCATCGTGATGATTGCCGATGAAGTACAAAGCGGGTTTGCCCGTACGGGCCAGCTGTTTGCGATGGATCATTACGCCGATAAAGCGGACCTGATGACCATGGCGAAAAGCCTCGCGGGCGGCATGCCACTGTCTGGCGTCGTGGGCAAAGCCGAAATCATGGATGCACCTGCGCCGGGTGGTCTGGGTGGAACTTACGCCGGGAACCCGCTGTCGATCGCGGCGGCCCATGCAGTACTGGACATTATCCATGATGAACAGCTGTGCCAGCGTGCGGCGGCCCTCGGCGAACAGCTGCGCGCCGCTCTGACAGATGCGCAAGCAGGGTGTCCTGAACTGGCCGAAGTGCGTGGTTTAGGTTCTATGATTGCTGCTGAATTCTGTGATGCAGCGACAGGGGAACCCAACGCTTCCGCCGCACAACGCGTGCAGAAGAAAGCCCTTGAGCAAGGACTGCTGCTGCTGACCTGCGGTCAGTATGGCAACGTTATTCGTTTCCTTTACCCGCTGACGATTCCGCAGGATCAGTTCGCCAAAGCGCTTCAGATCATCAAAGCGGCAACCAAATAATTCGTTAGTTGTCCTTTACCTAAAGCCGACGGTCGTCATTACCGTCGGCTTTTTTGTTGCAGTAAATTTACCAATCACACCTCGTTGTATATTTACATATATATCGATTAGATCTATCCTATTCATCATACAAATATAATAACTGTACTCTTCAAGAGAAGGTGCTTGCGTTAGCAGCCTCCAGTCTTTCTATCTAACGAATTGAATTAACGAATGTTAAATAACAAAATTACCCCAGTGGCCTCTGGGTTGTTGACCTTTGCCTGTTTTTCCACCGTCGTAACGGCTCATGCTGAAGATACCGTCATCGTTTCGGCGCCCACCACGTCACAATCCTCGTTATCGGAACATGAACCTCCTGCGAGCGAAAAAAAAGCAACGTTAGGTAGCCTCGGCGAGCGAGAGCTGATAGACGTTCCCTGGTCGGTGCAGACGCTGTCGAAAAAAGTGCTGGATCAGCAACAAATCAAAGATGTGAAAGACGCCTATCGCTACCTACCGTCCGTTCAGGGTGACGGCGTCCGCCCGCAAACCCGGGGCATGCAGGGGAGTGTGGTACAAAACCATATGATTGATGGCCTGAACGCCGTCTCCACGACTGAATATTCGACCGAACAGTTCCAGAACATTGAAGTGTTGAGCGGCATCGCCGGGTCGCTGTATGGCCCCGCCAATCCAGCAGGGATGTTTAATCTGGTGTCCAAACGACCCGTCGATACGCCGTTACACCGCGTCACCGTGGGGCAAGGTACAGGGTCGGGTACGCTGACGTCGATGGATTTCAGTGGCCCAATCGATGCGGGAGACCGGGTGAAATATCGTCTCAACTTGCTAAATGATGAGGGCCATAGCTACACCACCGATAGCCATGTCCGTCGACAGTACGCTGGCTTGGGGCTGGACTTTCAACTGACAGATCAAACGGTGCTGGAGAGTAATTTCAGCTATTACCATTATTACGAAAAAGGTATGCCGGGGAGTTTTGCTCTGGCGAAAGGCGTTCACTTCCCCGCGGCATTTGATCCTACGGACAGTAAGTATGGTCAGTCTTATGCGGGTCATGATGACGAAACAACCACCGTCGATATGCATATTAAGCATGATTTTGACGGCAACTGGATGCTGGATCTGGGGGCGCTGCACCAGGTTGCAGACCGAGAATCGACGGCAGTGACCAATACTCTGACGAATAACCAAGGAGATTACACCACCACAACCGCCAATTCGGCGGCCAGTCGCTTTACCATCAACAGCTATTTAGCGAACCTGACTGGTAGCGTTGATACTGGCTGGCTGACGCAGGACATTGCTACCGGAATGCGTGGATTTGTGTGGAAAAACTATAATCCAAGAAACGGTGGCACTTTCACTCTGGGGCATTCTTCTCTCAATCAACATCCCGACTATCCACGACCACCGTATCCAGATTTTAACGATCGCTATCATTCGGCGACCACCACTCAGCATGCATTTTTGCTAAGCGATACGCTGCATTTTTCCCCGCAGTGGAGCTTGCTGCTTTCCGGCAGCGAGAACCTGTTTACCGTCAGTAACTACAACAAAGCTGGGCATGAAAGCAGCCGTCAGAAAGACAATGGCATGAGCGGTTCCACCAGCCTGATGTATAAACCGGTGGAGAACGTCACGCTGTATACCACCTGGGCGGACAGTTTGCAGCAGGGCGATACCGCACCCGCCGGGGCGCGCAATGCCGGGCAGGTGTTAGATCCCTACCGCAGCCGTCAGATCGAAGTGGGCGCAAAATATGCGCCTGTAAAAGACCTGCTGCTTACCGCTGCGCTGTTTGAAGCCAAACGCCCCTTTGCCTATACCAACGACAACGGCGATTTTGCTCAGGACGGTACGCAAAAAAACCGTGGGCTGGAGCTGATGGCTGATGGGCATATTACTCATAATTTACGCGTGTTAGGCGGCGGAGCCTGGCTAGATCCAACGCTTCATAATACCGCGGCCAGCAATGCGGATGGTAAGCAAGTTGTTGGTTTGCCGCGTTTCGCCTCGAATATTCTCGCGATCTACACCATCGAACGGGTTCCGGGACTGGATGTCGACACGAACGTGCATTACGTCGGACGTCGGGCTACCGATAATGCCAATGACAGTTGGGTCGGGAGTTACACCACGGTGGACATCGGCACGCGTTATGCCACCAGACTGTGGAACACGCCAACCACTTTCCGGTTTGATATCACCAATCTCACCGACCGTCACTATTGGACCAATATTGTTCCGGGCGCATTGACCGGCTACACGGGCGCAGGGGCTGCCAGCGCTCAACTTGGTGCACCGCGTCAGGCTCAGGTTTCTGTTCAGGTTGATTTTTAGGGGTTGCTCATGAAAACGTGCCACACATGGCTGCTTTGTGTGTGGCTGGCGTTTCCTGCCCTGGCAACGCGCCAGGTTGTGGATGATGCTGGTCACACAGTTACCGTTCCCACACATGTTGAACGTATTGCGGATGGCTGGTTTGCCCATCATTCGGTGCTGATGACGCTGGGCGCAGGTCGTAACATTGTTGTGACGGTCAACCATGAGGATAACCAGCCATGGATGTTCAAAATCAACCCTTCCCTGAGGCAAGCCTTACAGATACGAGGAACATCATTTAATACTGAGGATTTGTTGGCTCGGCACGTCGATGTGGTGTTCGTGGCAAAAGGAAAAGGGGATGCTCAAAGTTACAGTCTGGCGGGCATCCCGGCCCTTGAAATGGCATTTACTGACTATGCTTCGATGGAAAAATCGGTCACTACAACCGCAGAGGTTCTGGGGACGGGGCAGGCTCGCGCCCGGGCGACGGCTTACAATCAGTATCTCAACCGTGTACTCGCGGATGTGCAGGCTAAAACGGCGAAGTTGTCGGCAGATCAGCGCCCTCGGGTACTTCATATTCAGTCGCTGAATCCGCTTAAAGTCGATGGCAGGAACACGTTGATCGATACCTGGATTACGCTGACGGGGGGACGGAATGCGGCAGATGAAGTGGACGGCAACATGAAGGAGGTGTCGCCCGAAAGGGTGCTCTACTGGCAACCGCAGGTCATTATTCTCGGTGCGGGTTGCGGTGATATCGCCAGTTCGCCATATGCGGCATTGTTCAAAGAACTTGACGCGGTTAAGCAGGGTAATGTCTGGCGCAATCCGGCGGGCGTGTTCCCCTGGGATCGTTACGGCACTGAAAGCGCGCTACAGCTGCAATGGGCTGCATCAAAACTGCATCCTACGCTGTTTAGCGGCCTGGATATGGTCAGCGTGACGCGCGATTTTTATCGCCAGTTCTTCGATTATTCGCTCACTCCAGCGCAGGCGATGCGAATTTTAAACGCGTTACCTCCACAGGAGTAACACTTGCGTGTAAAGACAGGCGAGATAAGGATCGCACGCCATTTTTACCCCTCTTAAATGTGGGGTTTGGTGCGTTGCATGATGATAATGGGTTGCCAGTCATCACGTTATATAATTTAATGCATATCGTTTTTACTCCTCTATTCAGATGGTATCCCATGTTAACTTTCCGCTCTTTTGTGCTGGTATGCGCCAGCATGTTGTTTGCGTTTTCTGCTCAGGCCGACCGTACGATCACCGATCAGCTTGGTCGTCAGGTCACGATTCCTGACCATGTGGACAAAGTGGTCGTGCTGCAACACCAGACGTTGAATATTCTGGTCCAGCTCAATGCGCAGCAGGACATTGTTGGCGTGATGTCGAGCTGGAAAAAACAGCTCGGGCCTGAATTTGCGCGCTTTATGCCGACGATTACTACATTGCCGACACCGGGCGATCTCACCAGCGTGAACATTGAAAGCCTGCTGGCAATTCATCCACAGGTGGTGTTTGTCGCCAACTATGCGCCCGCGGAGATGATCCAGCAGATTCAGAACGCCGGTATTCCGGTCGTGGCTATCTCATTGCGCAAAGATGCCGACGGGCAACAGAATAAAATGAACCCGACTATGGCCGATGAAGAGCAGGTCTACAACGAAGGGTTAAAGCAGGGTATTCGCCTGATTGCGGATGTCGTGGGGCGCAAACCGCAGGCTGAAACGTTAATCGACTACGTTTTTGCGGCACGAGCAAAATTCAATGCGCCGGTTGCAAACATCCCGGATGCGCAAAAAGTCCGTATTTATATGGCTAACCCCGACCTGATGACTTACGGCTCCGGGAAGTACACCGGACTTATGATGCAGCACGCGGGGGGATTGAACGTGGCGGCTGCCAGTGTGAAAGGGGCCCGTCAGGTTGCGCTGGAGCAGGTATTAGCGTGGAACCCGCAGGTGATTTTTGTCCAGGATCGCTATCCGCAGGTGGTAACTCAGATCCAAAACGATCCGAACTGGCAGGGGATTGATGCGGTGAAAAATCATCGTGTCTGGTTGATGCCTGAATACGCCAAAGCCTGGGGCTATCCGATGCCGGAGGCGTTGGCGATCGGTGAACTGTGGATGGCCAAAAAACTGTATCCGGATGCCTATAAAGATGTGGACGTTGATGCGCAGGCGCAAGATTACTATCAGCGTTTTTATCGTGTGAACTGGCAGTCTG
This sequence comes from Citrobacter sp. S39, assembly GCF_009495675.1. Classification (NCBI taxonomy): domain Bacteria; kingdom Pseudomonadati; phylum Pseudomonadota; class Gammaproteobacteria; order Enterobacterales; family Enterobacteriaceae; genus Citrobacter; species Citrobacter sp. S39. The sequence continues at coordinate 3,586,669 of NZ_CP045555.1, read as the reverse complement.
ATGCAGCTAAGTAACCGTTTTTTGCCCCAGCAACCGCTCTTAATCGTTGTGGTCCTGTTGCTGGGCGTCAGTTCGCTATGCCTCGGACAATATCCGCTGTCGTTAAGCGAGGTGTTTTACCACCTGACGCACTATAGCGACGCTGAGGGAATAGCCAGCCAGGTGATCTGGACGGTCAGATTACCGCGTATTCTGATGGCGCTGCTGGCGGGGGGCGCGCTGGGGTTATGCGGGGCGACGTTGCAAGGAGTATTTCATAATCCGCTGGTCGACCCGCATATTATCGGTGTGACGTCGGGGGCGGCCTTTGGCGGAACGCTGGCCATCCTGCTCGGTCTTTCGCCCTTGCTGATGATGGGGTCAACGTTTTTCTTCGGTCTGACGGCATTGATCCTGGTGTATGCCATTGCTGCGTTACAGGGGCTGGAGAATACGCTGGTGTTGATCCTGTCAGGTATCATTTTGAGCGGCTTTTTTGCCGCGCTGGTGAGCCTGATCCAATATCAGGCTGATACCGAAGAGACGTTACCTAATATTGTGTTCTGGCTGCTGGGCAGCTTCGCGACGGCCAACTGGCATAAAGTACTGCTATTGGCGGTTCCAGTCGGTATCGCCGCGACGGTTTTGTTCCAGCTACGCTGGCGGATAAACCTGTTATCGCTCAATGACAAAGATGCCAGAGCACTGGGTGTGGCGGTGGTTCCTCTGCGACGCAGCGTTTTGGTGTGCTGCGCATTTTTGGTCGCCGCTCAGGTGGCGGTCAGCGGCAGTATTGCCTGGGTTGGGTTGGTTATTCCGCATCTGGCGCGTTTGCTGGTGGGCGTTGATCATCGTCGTCTACTGCCGTGTGCCTTCTGGTTGGGGGGCGGTTTTATGATTGTCGTGGATGATATTGCCCGCACCCTGATGCACGCGGAGATACCGCTGGGGATCATCACCGCATTGTTCGGTGCGCCGTTGTTTGCTTTCTTGCTCATTCGTACCAGCCGTCGGGAGAAATCATGATACCTGCCGCACTGCGCGTAAATCAGCTTTCTTATGGGTATCGCGCGCCGCTATTTGAGCCGCTAACGTTCTGTTGCCAGAAAGGTGATATCTGGGCCGTGCTTGGACGTAACGGTCTGGGTAAAAGTACGCTGCTTGATACGCTAACCGGCACGCTGCCTGCTTTAGGCGGGAGTATTGAAAATAACGGTGGGATAGGAATTGTGGCACAGCATAGCCATCTACCGTTTCCTTATACGGTCAGCGATGTGGTGCTGATGGGGCGAGCACAGCACGTGAAGCTTTTTGCGCAACCCAGCCAGCAGGATCAACAAAGAGCAATGCAGGCATTAGAGCAGTTGAGTATTGCGCATCTTGCCTCCAGCTCATTTGGCTCACTTTCTGGCGGGCAGCAACAGTTAGTGATGATTGCCCGGGCTCTGGTGACTGAGTGTCAAACGTTGTTACTTGATGAACCGTGTTCCGCGCTGGATCTCGCCAATCAGCAGGTGGTGCTCCAGCTCATCAGCGATTTGGCCCATCAACAGAGATGCAGCATTCTCTTTTCGACCCACGATCCGCTTCACGCGTTGCAGGTTGCTTCCCATACTTTGCTGCTACTCCCTGAAGGTAAATGGCGGGCAGGGCCAACGGACAGCATTGTGACCGAAGAGAATCTGTTTCTGGCCTATGGCTTACCGCTGCGAAAACTTAGCGTGGAGAATCACTCTACGCCGTTTATCGCACCGTTGTTTTCTATTCGGCGTTAAGCGGTAAGAATCCTGCGGCGGTAAGGAACGCCTGACCGCTGCGGGAAAGTATGAATTCAACCAGCGCCATGACTTCTTTGGATGCATCAAGCACCGCCAGTTGGTATTCGCAGCAAATATTGTGCTCATCCGGAATAGCCACGTAATGTACGTCGGTCATCGCGTGCAGCGCGTGTGCGTAATGCGCGTAACCGATAAACAGATCGGCCAGCCCCTGGCGCAGGATCCAGGCGCTCGCCAGTTCTCCTTGCGGGATTTTAACCGTATCACGGCCACCAACCAGTGGGATAGCGCGCGCCCGAAGTTGCTGCCCGAGTCCTGGTTCCAGTACATCCATATTGTCGAAAAATGCCCAGGTATAGTCTCCGGAAGGGTCGCAGCCGGGCGTTGATGTACCTGGTCGCAGCGTTGGGTCGCGGAGTAAATCCAGCCAGGTTCCGATTCGGTTGCTGACAAGGCTCAGTTTGTTCCAGCAAAAGGTGTGCGTTGAGACGGCTTTATTGCGTACCAGCAGGTTTTGCGGATGTTCCCGGTTGGCGGAGGCAAAGAGCGCACACGGTTCACCCGTTTCAATACGCTCGCGCAGTAAACCGGCCGGACCATATTCAATCTTGACGTCTATTCCACTCATGCGCGTGAACTGGCTTATCAGCGGGGTAAATGCTGGGCGTAAACTGCCCGCGGCGAACAGGAGAATGGAAGAGGGCATGGTATCCGGGCTCTGACGAAAGACATTATACGAAGAAGATGAATGATACGCGTTGAGCATGGAATTTAGAATGATTTAACGCATTGCTATTGTAGCAACGTAGGAAATGATAAAACTGAAGATAAACGATAGTTTTGAGGGGAAATAGCACCAAATCGAAGAGATGATTTGGTGCGTCCGAGTGGACTCGAACCACCGACCCCCACCATGTCAAGGTGGTGCTCTAACCAACTGAGCTACGGACGCAAGATGGTGCGTTCAATTGGACTCGAACCAACGACCCCCACCATGTCAAGGTGGTGCTCTAACCAACTGAGCTATGAACGCAACGTTGTAGGTGACAACGGGGACGAATATTAGCGGCACAGACCGAATGAGGCAAGAGGGAAATGGCATTTTTCTTCCTGATCTCACGCGATTGCAGAGTAATTAAGCAAGTTGATTATATTTTGTTGATTTTGCAGCGTGTTTTTTATTCATGCAGCAGGCAGGGGCATAATGGGAACGGTTTGAATGACATGAGCACTCAGTCTTTTAGCGTTGCAAGGATCGTGGCTTCTATTTTCTCTTGAGTCGTGTAGGGGGCAAAACGCTTAAGCGGCTTACCGTCGCGCCCGATCAGGAATTTAGTGAAGTTCCACTTGATCCACCCAGCACGCCGGGTAATTCATCTTTCAGGAAACGAAACACCGGATGCGTCCCAGCGCCGTTGACGTCCACTTTCTCAAACATCGGGAAGCTCACACCGTAGTCGATGTGACAGGTTTGTGCGATTTCATCGGCTCCACCAGGTTCCTGTTTACCGAACTGGTTGCAGGGGAAACCCAGCACCACCAGACCCTGTGCGGTCGAGCACTTCGAGGCCTGCTATTGTGGCGTGAATCCACAATGACTGGCGGTATTAACCACCAGCACCAGTTTGCCAGCGTAATCGGCCATCGAGATGGGGTGGCCATTGAGACTGGTGGCAGTAAGTTGATGAAAGGTGGTCATACCGGAATCCTCAATTAAGTTCACATTACTCATATTGCCTGCGGGTTATAGGCTTCGCTTAGTGACTTTTTATTATGGTAGCAACCGTAAGATTAATAAAATGACTAAGTTGAGAGGAATTGCTCCGCCATCAAACTCACATTTAATCTGCCGTGGCAGAGTTAAAAAATCCACGCCAGGCGTGGATTTTAAGAGGGCGTGGGAAGCAGGAGTTAGCGCTCGTTTTTTGCCATTAACAGCGCCAGGTCGACGAGCCGATTGGAGAATCCCCATTCGTTATCGTACCAGGCGAGAATTTTGACCATATTGCCACCAATTACCAACGTTGACAGGCCGTCGATAATGGATGAACGCGGGTCACCCTGGTAGTCGCTTGAAACGAGCGGTTCATCGCTATAGCCCAGGATCCCTTTCAGCGGCCCCGTCGCGGCGGCGTTACGAAATGCATTATTGACTTCTTCTTCCGTTACATTCCGCTCAAGCGTGACGGTCAGGTCGACAATTGACACTACCGGAACTGGTACGCGCAGCGAATAACCGGTTAAGCGACCATCCAGCTCAGGGATGACTTTGCCAAGTGCCTTTGCAGCACCGCTTGAGTAGGGCACTATCGACAATGCAGCGGCGCGGGCGCCACGAAGATCTTTTTCCGGTTGGTCGTGCAGCGCCTGGCTGTTGGTGTAGGCATGGGTGGTGTTCATCAGACCATGCTTAATACCGAAATGTTGGTGCAAAACCTGCGCGGCAGGTGCCAGACCGTTGGTGGTGCAGCTACCGTTGCTGACGACAAAGTGTTTATCCGCCGAGTAGAGATGATCGTTAACGCCCATCACGATGGTTAAATCATCGTTTTTACCTGGAGCAGAGATAATTACGCGCTTTGCGCCACCGCTGTGGATATGTACTGCCGCCTTGTCTCGTTCAGTGAAGAAGCCGGTTGCTTCAATGACAATATCGACTTCACGTTGACGCCAGGGGATTTTGGCTGGGTCGCGTTCGCTAAAAACAGTAATGGAATTACCGTTAACGACCAGTTGCCCCTCACTGGCGGCGACGTCGGCATCGAGTTTACCCAGCAGCGAATCGTATTTCAGCAGGTGCGCCAATGTTTTACTGTCAGTCAGATCGTTGATTGCCACAATCTGAATATCCGAGTTACCCAGTGCAGCACGCAGTACGTTACGTCCGATACGGCCAAAACCGTTAATACCGACCTTTACCATGATCAACTCCTTATCTGTTGTCTCTGGCATAAATTTAGGCCGATCACTGCTTGGCGTAAACGACAAAAAAGGATCACTTTAGGCCATTTTACGACAATGAAAACGCTGGCGATATTCGCCCGGGGTCAGGTGAAGCTGTTTTTCGAATAGTCGTCGCAGGTTGATGCTGCTGCCGAATCCCGTTTGTTCGGCAATACGCTCCAGCGTCTCGTTGGTCTGCTCCAGACGCTGCCGGGCGGCGGCCAGACGAGCTTCAGCTACATAGCGCGCCGGTGAAGCTCCTGTTTCCCGGGTAAACACGCGGGTGAAGTTACGTGGACTCATGGCGACTTTTTCCGCCAGTTTATCCACGCTGAGGTCGGCGGTGAGGTTCTCAAGCAGCCAGACCAGCAGATCGTTAATCGGGCCCAGAGTACTGGTATGCTGAAGGTTGTAGCGGCTAAACTGCAGCTGGCCCCCAGGACGGCGCAGGTACATGACGAAGTCTTGAGCGACGTCGCGCGCCAGACTGAAACCATAATCCTCTTCAACCAGCGCTAGCGTTAGATCAAAGCCGGAGCTCACGCCACCCGATGTCCAGATGTGTTCGTCCTGAATATAAAGCGGACCGCTTTCGACGCGCACCTGAGGGAATTCTGCCTGCATGGTTTCAAGTAGTTTCCAGTGGGTGGTGGCTCGTCTGCCGTCCAGCAGCCCGGTTTGTGCCAGCAGCATCGCACCGCCGCAAATGGATGCAATGCGGCGGGCATGGGGAGCGGCAAGGCGCAGCCAGTCAACCACAGCAATTCCTTCCTGCGGATTTTGACCTCTGCCGGTGATAATGATGGTATCGAGAGGTTCGCGAGGATCTATCTCATGCAGGCGATGATCTGCCAGTAGGTTCAGGCCGGACTGACCATGGATCACCTGATGTGGTTGCGTTGTGGCTAACTGAACCTGATAACAGGTTTCCGTAGCGCTTTTGGGATGCAGGCGGTTGGCCTGCATCATGATGTCGGCAATACCGGCGGATTCAAACAGCATGCCGCCATCGGGAACAATGATGAGTATCTTCTTCATGTCCTGAAAAGTAGTCTTTTTACAAAATAAGTCAACAGACATGTGTTGCGGGATACTATTCTTGTCCCAATATTACAAATAAATCAGGCTGATTGTGGCCTCGCCCTGTAACTCAGTCTCATCCTGTAAGCTCAGGCCATCGGAGGCAATGGCGGCAGAGATCCTGAGGGGGATTGTCAACTGACGAATTGCCACGGGATTATTTTTCGCATCCACCGGAGTCAGTCTCATGATGCCTGAAATCAGTGTTAGTGCTGTCCCGGCTGATTGCCACATGCTCCGTTCTTGTTCCCCCGTCTGATACCCCCATGACGCGATATCGCCTTCCACGGCGCTCTCCCCGGCTAATGCGGTTATCAGGTAGCCACCAATCGGTTTTTGACCTGAGGTAACACCCAGTCCAAAGAGGGTGTCAGATGAATGCCGACCAGATGTCTTATCATCGTGAGAGTCAATTATCAGGTTACGGACCCGGGTTTCCGCTTTTTCATCATTGACCATCCATGCCACCTGTCGCAGGCTCTCGCACTGTATATGCAAGCCGATAACACGTGGCGTCAACAGATAGGGAGATGAAGAACGGATCGATGAGAGACTCAGCGTACCGTAATCCACAGTGCCGCCATTATCCAGCGATACCCGGCATGCCGCCGGGATCATTTCAGCTGAAAAGCTCACATCCACCGTATTTTCCGCATACGCCTTCGTAATCAACAGGCAAAATATCCCCCCGGCACAACAAAGCCACCGATGTATCCGTCTATTAATAAGCGAAATCAGGCGCATCTTTCCTGTAACACTTGACTGGTGGTCTATAACACGCTGGAAAATTTCCTTGAACCAAAATGAAATCATCGAGTTATTCTCTCTCTGGTACGGTCATACGTAATGACAATGTTGACGCCTGCTGATCTGAAACCTGAAAGCTGCGGGCCTGTACACGGGGAATAACCGTAAGCAGGAAAGTGGCCGACATCCCGTTCACGGGCTGATGATGCTGCTGGAGCTCAACTGTGTCTCCGTTGAGAACAGCAATAGGGGTCTGCGACTGTGATTCAGACGATTTATTAAGCTCGTGGTGAACAACGAACTGGCTGCTCTTATTATCGACAAACGCTTCACTGAACATCACCGTTGCCCGTCCCTCCTCACCGAAACTGAAGTCGAGTCCTCGACGGTCATTGTCATCAAACCGGATATGTATGGGTTGAGGAACATCACACCGCACCTGTACCTGTACCTGGCGGGCGGGCAACTGCTGCCATTGTACCTGCCCGGTGGGCTCAGTATCCTGAAACCGGACTTTGCCGTATTCGTGGCGCAACTGGCTGGCAATAATATTGCACTGCGCTTGAACGACCGGACTGACAATAAAATAGATGCCGCAACATAATGATATTAAACGAATCATTCGCATACTCCCGTTAACTCTTCATATAAACCATCCTGAGGTGGTGTTGGGGGCAGGGAATACTGTAGCTGGCACATGGGGCTACCGTTGTCATCTCCCACAAAGAACGACTCACCGGGCTGCAGGTTGCTAAAGAAAACCAGGCCGTTTTCCAGAGAATTCGTCACGTACTGCCCATCGCTGTCTACGATCCCTTTTCCTTTAGACAGAAGCTTTCCGTCAGTCCGTCTGACTGTCATGAGTACCCTGCGGGTGTCTGATACCCTGAATTGTGTGAATGCGACGGCTCCTCGCGAAACGGTAAGCTCTGCGGCACCATTGGTTAAGTCGACATGTCTGGGCAACGTTTTAACATCAATATTGAGACGAGAGGGCTGCCACGGTGTTAAGCCGGGAACCAGCGCTTTGCCGCGATAATCAGTCCAGACGGGGCCCTGCGGGGTAGATACTTTGATCCCGGAAAGCGGAGAATTTAATGAAAGCGCGCCGTATGATTCCTGAATCGCATAAGGTGAAAAAAGTATCCCTTCCTGATTAACGGAAATCCCACCGCTTAGCGAACCGCCATACCCCCAATAATTGGCGGTCTGGCTGGCATACCCACTCATCTGGGCATAATGCAAATTCTGCCCAAAACTGCCGCTGATGGTATTTTGGGCATTTTGCCAGTCCCGTCCTGCCGATAGCGAATATGACATATCGTCCCATTGTCCGCTGGTCTGAACATCGTTATAAGTCCGGGAGCCCTGTCGACGAAGGGACAGATTTACGCGATCGTGTCCCAGAGGCAGCCCAAGTCGGATATAAAAGACATCATCGTCACGTTGCGTACTCGTCCGGGAGCCAGAAACACGTTGCCATGTGGCCGAAAGGTTAATCTGACCATGTCCAGCCCAGCGCCAGTTTTTTGACCATGAGGCATACCATGATTTCGGTGTGGCGGCATGGTCACGCGCGGAGGAGGTCGAGTAACTCAGCGAAAACAGACCTAAATGTTCATGAGCCCAGTTACCTCCCACATTGTAGTAACTGTTCGCTGTGGAAGTCGTATGATTTACAGCGTCGCTGAGCTCACGAAATCCCGCAGATGTTGTGGTCCAGGCCGCCTGAATACTGGCGGAAGGGTTAAGCTGGTAGCGGAGACTGAGGCTTTCCTTGCTGCCCGCATGATGCGTGTACTGTTCCTGTGCCATCGTGGTTTGCAGCGACAGTGACCATGCCGGTATCGGAATAAAACTCAGGGATGCCGCCGCGGATTGATACTGTGCTGAGGCCAGAGCGCTACCGCTTAGCGTTGCCTGTCGGGAAATCCGCATCCCCTGACTTCCGGTAATGAGCCAGGGGGCCGATTCATCGCTGGCAACTGTCTCGCGCACTTTACCGAGTGCCACAGACCCATAAAGGGGAGCGTCGGCCGGAGTTTGTAAGGCCGTGACAGGTACTGAAAACGTTGTTAACTGACCATCCTGTTCCGTCACTTTCACATCCAGCGGAAACTGCGTGCTGAGCATGGAAATGTTATCTAATGAAAACGGTCCTTCAGGAACCTGTGTTGCCTCGATTAACTGTCCGTTTTGATAAACCTCAACACGAGCCTGCGCGGAACGCGCTATTCCCTGAACAGAAACGCCGCTACGAGCAGGACGCAGTGCACTATCAGGAAACAGTTGAAGCCCCGTTAATCCAGGAATGGCGAGTAGCGTCTGACGAGCGTATATCTCTCCTGCCTGAAAGGTCTGTTGTAGCGACTGAAACGTCTTCTGGACATAAGTATATAGTCGCTGAGAACGACGTGTTCCGTCACTGTACGATACCGTATGACGACTGCGAAGCAGCCAGTCATTCAGATTCAGTCCTGATTCAAATAGTCCCAGTTGATAAGTTTCGTGCTTTCCGGACTGAACTGTGGTTGACGACTGCAGATTATAATTAAGCAGCCCCGATGTGCCTCCCTGAATAATATCCTTCCGTAATAAGATGCTTTCTGGCGTCAGCGCAGATGTCGGAACTGTAAAACTAATCTGATTTTTATACGGGTCTGCCGTTAACTGTGCTGCGGGATAAAGCGTCTGATAATCCAGACATCCTTGATTAAACTCATACGCAAGTCCGAGATTTCGGGATGTTTCAGGGGTTATACAGGGTTCGCCCTGCGCATTAAATCGCGTCATAAGCTGACGTTTATTGCGCCCGTTAATCATCCAACTAACAGGATATTCGCCTGGTGAAAAACGTGCGGCGTGAGAAAAATAATGACTCAGACCAGCATCCAGTCCGCGGTTTTTTAATCTTCCGTCATCAAATAGTAAAGGTTCGGCGGATAACATCATACTGTAACTACCAAGTAGACCGAGAAATAAATAATATGCATACCTGTGAACAGGCAATGTTCTGATTAAATTAAAGGGCATTTATTAACCTTATAGCTATCCTTGCAGGAGCTCGGATATAAATCGTTCTGATGCGAAATAGGTTTTTATAATAAATATTCAGCGTTGAAACCTGACATCCGGTCTGGCGCTAAAGTTTCTTTCAATTTAGCGAAGCAATAAACTCCGACACCTGAACACCGTAACGGCTGACTGGAACAAAACGTACTTCGTTATCAGCCGTAAGCGAGGATGCTGATGATAAGGTTATATGCTGGCCCGGCAGTAAATACGTTCTCCCGAGGTCAAATTGTGTCTTCGACGGTAGTGTGACAAACTGCTGGGCCAGGCGGACGACATAGGGGCCTGGATTAGTAACTTTCAGCTGATTGCCTTCTTTATGCCATGTAAGTAACGTCCAGGGATCTTTTCGTTCCGGTAATCCTTCTGGATGAATAAGTACGGGTAAATTCTGACGTATGGTAATACCAATTTTGTTACTACCGGGGATTTTTGGGGGGATACCTTCGAAAATGACACGTTTAAGATGCTCAGTAATTAGCGGCTTTTCCGTTTTAAGAATAAATCGAACTTGCTGAGTCTTACCTCCTTCAACCCGGACTACCGGCTGAGTCGGCAGGAGTTTAATCGTGTCATCCTCACCGTCAACATTAATGACCTGTGTGTAAAGCAGGGAAGGGATATTGTCTGTATTGGTGACATTCATGCTGCCTCCGCTTTCCTTTTCCTGGATCAGTAAAAGGGAACTGTCAGGCTGCATTCCGGTGGCCATACTAACCTGTGGGACGCATATCAGGAAAAGTGAAAGAATGAAAAGAACTTTCCAGAAGAAAAATGGCTGACGCATTGTAGTTATTCCAGTATATTTACCGGGCCATTAGAACATGGCCCGGTAATAAACAGAGTCGATAAAATTGATTTTATCGTATTAATTTACGGGATATTATTAAAGATAAACCAGAGAAATCGTTGCCTCACCGTCGAGATTCGTTTCATCCGTAATCTTAAGGTCTTCCCCTTTGCGAAGAACTCCTTTAATAGATAATGGAACTTTCAATTCAGAGAAAGCTGCCGGGGTTAATGTATCAGGATTACCTAAGGTGTGTAACCTGGCCGCAACATCCACGCCGTTTACGGTGCTGCCAGAGGCCGTGCGTGACCAGTCGTCGCTGGTAATTTTTTTACTGATAAACACCAGATTGTCAGTGCTACCCGAATAAGTCATATCAGGGAACCAGTTAATAACAGTATATGCCCCCAGTGTTGTTTCACCGTCGTTCGTAAGCCCCAGACCAAATTGATTGCTGCTTGCGGGTATATCGCTGCCATCAACGGTGGCATTTTTAATCACACCATTATAAAGAGAATCTCTACGTTCATCATGAAGGGTATACGCAACAAGTCGTTCGGAATTGCATTTAATACCCATATTAATACGTTTTTCCGGCAGTTGATTGTCTTCAGTTGCAGACAGGTTCGTCATTAACATTGTTCCGTAGTCAACAACACCGGCGTTATCCAAATTGACGGTACATGCGCCCGGCACTAATTTCCCGGTGACTTTAAGCGTGGCCGTGTCTCCACCTGCCGCAAGGACTGAGCCGGAAATAAAAGTAAGTGATAAAGCAACCAGTAGTTTATTTAATTTCATTTAAGTAACATTCCTAATTATGGATTTAAAAATACAACGCCTGTGCAGCGCCATGTTCACTTTATTCAAGTAAACATGGCGATGCGGAGCATGACTTTCTTCATATAGCAGGTTTTAGATATTCACACCCGGTAAAAATTAGAGAAATACAAAAGCAATATGCTGTATTTGGTTTCTCTCGAAGAATATTGTCCAGTAAATGTTGTTTTTAAAAATAAAGCCCGTTAATTAATGGTCTTAGTCATTGAATTGTTTTGGATAATGCTTCTGGCCTTGCTAAATACCTGTGTATCCTCATAAAAAACTTCACTGACAAGATGACTCAGTCTTATGTTAAAAACGTTCAGAATTCGCAGAATAAACTCTAACGTAAAAGCGCACTGTCCCCGTTCAAACCGTGATACATGCTGCTGACATATATTTAACTCAACAGCTAACTCTTCTGCGCTCATATTCATTTTTTGTCGATTGCTACGAACGAATCGACCGATTCTGGCGTTAACGTTAGATATATTGTATTTCAAGTGCATTAGCGACTCCGTTTACTATTTGTTTATGTTGATTTATTTGTTGACATATATTTCGGCCATAAAAGTATTGCAAACATCCCTTATTCTTGAAACAAGTTAATATCGATCGGTCAGTAAATCATCAATAGAAAAAAACTATCAAAACAGGTTAAACGATTGTTTCAATAAATTAAATGAATTTGGGTTTTTACTGTATGTCAATGAAATATATAGATAATATATACTAATAATCTACTTATCCCACAGTCATGAATACACTAATAGTTTCACGCGAAATCATAATTGCTATTATTTGGTTACTTGGTGAAATATATAGTTACATGTTACACCAATAAGGAGTAAATTACAGATGTGTTCTATAAATATCAGCGAGCATCTGGTGCTGAAAATTGGAAATAAGGCCTGAGCTGACCATTGTCAGGCCTCAACAATAATGTTGGCGAGTAAACAGGAACTCGTAATTTATAGTTCAGAGTAAAAGTTGCGGTGATATCTGCCCGTTGCCTGAATTCACTCACACCCACAGCACGATATACTATCCGAAAAGCTTTACGAATGTTTTGTAATGACGCCTTGCGGTTCCATGTCCATATCGCGTGATGCGTAAGGATATCCATTGTTGGCTCCAGTGTACCGCGCCTGAGTGGACACAGGACGGGCTGCTTTTCCGCTTCTTTCCGGATCGTGCCGTTGATTTCATCCCCCACAGATCCCCCGCAGTTGGTCGGAGTCCGTGGCCTTTCCGACACAGCATTGCCGGCGACAAAAGCGATGAATGGCTACAACCCACCTGCAATGAGATGAAATGTGTCCTCAAAACAGACGCACTGATGAACGCATTACGAACTTAGCGCGGTGTCAGACCTTGGGGCAGTTCAACTTAGCCATCTACACTTGCTTTGTACTAAGATGCTTATCTAATAGATGCTTTAAGAAATCGTCTCAGGATCATGATGGATTTATCACTATGACTAGAACAGAAAGGCTTCTCGAATTACTACAGATATTAAGGGCACAAAGATATCCGATCACTGCATCCACACTCTCAGAAAGATTAGGGATAAGTGTGCGTTCCCTTTACAGAGATATAAAAACGCTACAGCATCAAGGGGTATGCATTGAAGGTGGTGCTGGAATTGGTTATATCGTTAAATCTGATTTTCATTTGCCACCCTTAAACCTGTCTCATGAAGAAGTCAATGCTATTACGCTTGGATTGAATTGGGTCTCTCATAATACGGACCATGATTTCAAAATTATCGCTAAGAATGCACTTGCCAAAATACATACCGTCATTTCCGGTGAGTTGAAAAATCTTATTGAAAGTCAATCCTATCTGATTGGTCCTTCAGAAAAAAATGAGATGTTTTTTGAAGATATTCGCAATGCTATTAAAAAGCGAAAGAGAATCAAAATAAAGTATTGTGATAAGAAAGACTCTTACTCTTCTCGAGTCATATGGCCCATTGGGTTGGTATACATGGAGTCATGTTGGCTTTTGGTTGCATGGTGTGAGATGAGAAATAATTTTCGCCACTTTAGGACTGACAAAATTAAGGAAATTGAGCAACTGGATTCCTTTTATAGTGAAAGCAGGGCGGTTTTATTGAAAAAATGGAGAGTAAAAGAAGGGATTAGCGAGGAGAAAGAGTACTGACAAAAACTGTCACAGCTCATTTGTATACTAACCCAGATGAAAGGTTCAATTTTACATCTTTGGGGGGAGTATGAATTTCCAAAATAAAATTGCTGTGATAACAGGAAGCACTACAGGAATAGGTGAGGCCGTCGCAAAGCAATTACACATACATGGTGCTAAGGTCATTATTGTCGCCCGTTCGTCAGAGCAGGCTAAACAAAAAGCGAAACAATTATCTTCACAGGGTCAACAAGCGATGGGGATCGGATGTGATGTATCACAGCCCGAACAAGTACGACAAATGATCGATGAGGTTATCGAACGCTTCGGCAGACTTGATTATGCTGTAAATAATGCAGGCTTAACAGGTGATCATGGTAAAAACATAACAGAGCAAACAGTTGAGAACTGGGATAAGGTTATTGCCACCTCATTGAGCGGAGTTTTTTACTGCCTAAAATATGAAATACCTCAGATGATGAAGTTTGGTGGCTCAATAGTGAATTTATCTGCCGTAAATGGCCTGGTTGGCATTCCTGGATTAGCGCCTTACACCGTGGCTAAGCATGGTATAATTGGTTTAACCCAAACCGCAGCGCTAGAATTTGCATGTCAAGGAATTCGAGTAAATGCAGTCGCTCCTGGTTATGTCCAGACCCCGCGAATGAGTGCACTTCCTGAAAATATCGTACATAGCTTCGCCAATAGCCACCCTATGAAAAGGATGGCAAAAATGCAAGAAATAGCAGACTTCATCTTATTTTTGCTATCAGACAAATCCGCATTCTGTACCGGAGGAGTTTATCCAATTGATGGTGGATATTTAGCCGAGTAAATTTCTCTAACGTTTTAAACTATAAGCATTACCTAACCAAAGCGGTAGGTTCAATAGGAGCGTTATAATATATTTAATGCTCCTATTATAGGGGTAATGATAACAGCACCTCCAGTTTGAACTAATATGAGAATAAATGATCGACTTTCCATTGGTTTAACTCACATTGAAAAACGGGCATCTTTGTCTGTAGATACAGATGAAATGCTTCCTTTGGCCACTCGTTGAGTAGCATAGTCTCTTCGGCGACAATCCATGCCTTTTCTCAGAGGGGCCATCGCCTGAAATGAGGTTTTGATTTCGAAATAAAACATTAGTGCATTTTGCTGATAAAACGTGGGGAAGATTCTGAAAGCTCCCGGCGAAGGTAACTCGTTGGGAGCTGTCTTTATTTATTGGGCCGACTGTAATAGGTCGAGTTCAGAACACCGGCAAACCCAGCCCTTGCTTCACTTCTCTTAATGTCTGCTGCGTGATCTCGTGCGCCTGTTCGCTGCCTTTTTTGAGCATTGCCATCAGCATGCCTTTATCCTGAATGTAGGTTGCCCGCAGCTCGCGCATTGGGGCGATGAGTTCCTGCAAGCACACCTCCAGCTCGTTTTTGCATGTCCGGTCACCCAGTCCACCCCGTTGGTAATGCGCTTTCATTTCCGCCACTTTTGCTTTATCCGGATGAAAAGCGTCGAGGTAAATGAATACCATATTGCCGTCGATTTGCCCCGGGTCGGATACTTTCAGATGATTGGGGTCGGTGTACATTGCACTGACCGCGTGATGAATGGTTTCTTCGCTGGCTGACAGGAGCAATGTGTTACCAAGCGATTTTGACATTTTGGCATTCCCGTCGATCCCTGGTAGGCGGCTGGTTTCACTCAGCAGCGCTTTGCAGTGCGATAAGACGGGGGCCGGTAACAGGCTATTCATCTTGTGCACGATTTCATTAGTCTGCTCAATCATTGGCAACTGATCGTCGCCGACGGGAACCACTTCGGCTTTGAAGGCCGTAATATCTGCCGCCTGACTGATGGGATAAACCAGAAAACCAACCGGTAACGAGCGGGCAAACCCTTTCTGCGCAATTTCGTTTTTAACCGTAGGATTACGCTCTACGCGAGCCACGGTGACGATATTCATATAAAGCGCGGTCAATTCCGCAAGGGCAGGCAGGGCCGATTGCAAACAAATAGTGGTCAGTGAAGGATCTATTCCTGCGGCAAGATAGTCGGCAAGTACCTCGGGAATATTGTCGCGGATCTTTTGCGGTGTGCTGCCGTTATCGGTTAGCCCTTGCAGGTCAGCCACCAATATAAACTGCTGATAATCATGTTGCAGCGCGGCGCGCTGGCGCAATGACCCCACATAATGGCCAAGATGCAGCGGGCCGGTGGGACGATCGCCAGTGAGGATGATGGTTTTATTGTTCATGTAAGACTCCTTAGTCATAAAACCGAAAGGGGTCTCTAAATGCAAATAACCGCCTTTCGGCGGTTATCTAAAAATGGGAAAAACACATTTTGACCGCCTTTAAGAAGGCAGCCACCACAGGTTGTAATTAAAAGCGGTGATATCGTGTTTTGTGTTCATTGAATTAACATATCACCGCCTGGCGTTGAGGTAAAGCCATGTTCAACTGGCCTCCAGCATGCCAAAGCTCACGATGCGCGAACGTCCCAGCTCTTTAGCGCGATACAGTGCCACGTCTGCAGCACGCAGCAGGTTGTCGCTCTGGGCGTGCTGCGGATAGCTGGCTACGCCAATAGAAACATCGACGTGACCAATTTCAGAGACGCCAAAGCGCAGCGACAGTTCGCGTACGCCGTTATAAATATCCGTCGCAAGGCGGTTGGCGGCCTGTTCATCCGTATTGGCCAGCAGCACCAGAAACTCCTCACCGCCATAGCGGAAGGCCATGCCGCTGTCGTGAACCACGCGCTGAATGGTGGCGGCGATACTTTTTATCACGCTGTCTCCCGCCTCGTGACCAAAGCGATCATTAATATTTTTAAAATGGTCAATATCGATCATCAGGCAACTGATCGGCTCCTTGTTGCGTACGGCCTGGCTCATCTGAGTGCGTAAGGTATCTTCCAGATGATGACGGTTGCGTAGACCAGTTAGCGGATCGTAGAGCGCTTTCTCCAGCAGGGCGTCACGCAGACGCTGGTTGGCTAATGCGAGGCCGAGTGCTTCTGCCATTAGCTCCAGATACGCACGAGAGGGGGCGGAATCATCGCTAAGGTTCTGGAATGAGAGCAGACCGATGGCTTCTCCCTGGGCAATCAGCGGAACGCACAGGGTATGCTGCTGGCATGAATCCGGCAGATGGTAGCAGGCGATATCGGGTTCACCTTGTACCGGAGGGTGGCTCTGGCCGCGGCGCACAGCCCAGCATTCGTCCGGGTGGAACGCATCCGCTTTACCCTGTGGTGATAGCCATTGTGCAACGCAGCGCATTTGCCAGGGTTCCCGGTCCAGTATGTAAAGCCGCCCGGCAATACCTGGGGCAATATTCGGTGCAAACAGTTCCGCCACATTGATGACATCGGCAAAATTCTCGCAGCCCTGCAGACGCTGCGTCATACGTGCCAGCAGATCGCGGATTGCCCAGTCGGCATCTCGCTCCTTCTCCAGTCTCTGACGAGCCAGACCGTTCTCGCGGAATATCCGGATCGCCTGTGCCATGTCGCCTATTTCGTCTATCTGGTTAAAGCTGGGCGTCTCAACGGCATAATCCTGCGATGCGAGACGGTTTACGACATCGCTCAAACGCACGACGGGGCGCAGAACACGACGCTTTAAAATGAAACCGAGAACGAATAAAAACAGCAGCGCCGTCAGACCGACCATCACTTCAGAGGCCGTCCGCAGCATGCGGGATGACTGGGTTGCATCTTCAATCGTGTTGCGTACGCGGCTATCGAGTAACTGGCGGAAATGATCTATCCGGTCCTGGGCTCGCTCCAGTTCCTGTTCATAGGCTTTCCCGTACAGCAGGGCGATGGCCTGCGACTCTTCTCCACGCGCGACGCTGGCAAGCGCCTCGGCCTGCTCATCCTGCAGAGCATCCGCAATCCGCAGCCCTTCATGCAATAGCGCCAGCTCTTCATCCGTTGCACCAAGGTCTTTGAGCTTCGAAAGACGATGCTCAACGGCTTTCAGCGACGCTTCTTTCTGACGGTAGGCGTTGAGCACCTCAGGATCTTTTGCAATAACATAGTCGCGCGCCAGGTCGGACAGCGACCAGGCATCGAGTTCGACTTCTTCGGTAAGTTGATCGAACTGATAACGCTGTTCTACCACCTGGCGTTCTGTGTTATCGGCGCTGGATGCCATCAGCATGACAACGCCTGAAGCGATGGTCAGACATACCGTCGCGCTATAGGCCCAGTTGGTGATTGTGGCTATTCGCACTGATTAGTTCCTTCTGCGACGATTAATGAATACGCATGATTGAAATTATAGGAAACGTATGATTTTGCGTGAAAATAAAAAAGGCGGTCCTTAAACCGCCTTCTGTTATCGTCCTGCAATCAAAAATCTGGAGGATTTTTTCCTTCTTCCATAAAGGCTTCGTCGATTCCTTCCACGTTACCTTCATGGTCACGCCCGGAAAACAGGTTCCAGCAGGTTATGAAAAGTGCAGCAACCAGGGGGCCAATCACAAAGCCGTTAATACCGTAGATCTCCATGCCGCCGAGAGTGGTAATCAAAATCAGATAGTCCGGCATTTTGGTGTCTTTACCTACCAGCAGCGGGCGCAGGATATTGTCCACCAGCCCAACGATGATCACAAAGAAGCCAACGATAAACAGCCCTTGCCATAGCTGATGGGTGGCGAACAGAAATATTGCTGCTGGTACCCAGACGATCGCTGAACCGACGGCGGGCACGAGGGAGAGAAACGCCATCAACGCGCCCCACAGAACGCTACCATCGATATCTACAATCGCAAACGCGATGCCGCCAAGAATACCCTGAACCAAAGCGACGACCGCCGTGCCCTTGACGGTTGCCCGCGTCACGCCGACGAATTTTGCAAACAGGTGCTGTTTGGCAAAATCAGAAAGCGGTAATGAGTCCAGAATCTGGCGCACCAGGTACGGTCCGTCCTTCAGTAAGAAGAACAGTAGATACAGCATGATGCCAAAGCTAATAGCAAAGCCGAATGTTCCTTTACCAATCAGGAACGCGCTGCCGGCGAGGTATTGTCCACCCTGCAGCACGACATCGGACAGTTTTTTCTGGATCTGCGCGACATCATCCAGATTGTGTTCTGCCAGAAAACCTCTGGCCCAGTCAGGAAGATACGAAAGAACAGAAGCGACGACCTCCGGGAACTGCGTGTCATTCTGTTGCAGCTTGGTGTACACCACGTTCAGTTCAATGGCCAGCGATGACAGGATTACCATCAGCGGGATAAAGACAATCAGACAGATAATGACGATGGTAATAAACGATGCCAGTCCGTTGCGGTCGCCAAGCGCGCTGCGCAGTCTGTTTTTTACCGGGTTAAAGATAGTCGTTAATATCGCGGCCCACAAAATGGCGGAAAAGTAGGGGGACAGCACATCGAAGAATGCCCAGGTCACGAGGGCAAGTATGAAAATGAAGAAACCTTTAGTCAGTCCGTTAAATCGCATTAGTAAACCCTGTAATGAAAAGCAGTCCCGACTATAGAACCGTTCAGAGGATTTACCAACTTTAGCTGAAGATTGCCGCTTATTTTGGCTAATACGGTGACTTACTGAAGATAAAAACCAATGAATATCCACAGTATTAATGTGATATTTGAATGACAGCAACCATTAGATTTTTAGTGCATCAAAGATGACGGTATCTATTTTTTCTGGAGTGGTGAAGGGGGCAAAACGCTTAAGCGGTTTTCCGTCGCGTCCGACCAAAAATTTAGTGAAGTTCCACTTGATCCTCCCACCCAGTATGCCGGGTAATTCATCTTTCAGGTAACGAAATACTGGGTGTGTAGCGGCACCGTTAACCTCCACTTTCTCAAACATTGGAAAACTCACGCCGTAGTTGACGTAGCAGGTCTGCGCGATTTCGTCGGCCCCACCGGGTTCCTGCTTACCAAACTGGTTGCAGGGGAAACCAAGCACCACCAGGCCCTGTGTGTTGTATTTCTTATACAGTGCTTCAAGGCCCGCATATTGTGGCGTAAAGCCACAATGGCTGGCGGTATTAACCACCAGTACCAGTTTGCCTGCATAGTCGGCCATTGAAATAAGCTGACCATTCAGGCTTGTGGCGGTAAGTTGATGAAAAGTGCTCATTTTTTAAACCTCAGGTCAGGGTGAGTTTAGCGTCGACATTGCCACTCAGCGCGTTACGGGCAGTTGAAGCCTGATAGAAAATCTTCATGGCATCGTTTTTCTGTTGTTTATTGGCACAACTTGACCATTTCTGATTTCCTCATTGACACAAGGTTGAGGTTTACCAAACAGATATCCTTGGGCGAAATCGCAGCCCAGCGCCTGAAGGCTTTTTAGTTGTTCCTGCGTTTCAACACCTTCAGCAACAGCCTTCATATTGAGGGATTTCGCCATGCCCGTGATCAGTTTGATGATATTAAGCGCATCTTCATGTGTGGATATTGAATGCACAAAAGACTTGTCTATTTTAATTTTATCGAAGGCAAGCTTGCTCAGGCGCGAAAGAGAAGAATATCCGGTACCAAAATCATCGATGGAGATTTTTACGCCCAGGGCTCTGAGCTTATTAAGCGTATTCATCGGTGTCGTACTCTCAGTGAAGAGAGAGGACTCTGTTACTTCCAGTTCAAGACGATCGGCTGGGAGTCCAGTTTCTTTCAGAATAGACAGTACGATACCGACAAAGGCTTTGCTGCTTAGCTGGACAGGAGAGACATTTACTGAAATTTTAGCAGGAACCGCCCAACAAGCCGCTTCCCTGCAGGCAATTTCAAGCACTGCTTTCCCCATCTCATTAATCATTCCGGTTTTTTCAGCAACAGGAATAAAGCTATCCGGCGACAGGAGGCCCTTCAGAGGATGGAGCCAACGAATTAGGGCTTCATAGCTATAAATTTCCTGGCTGAAGGAGTCAACAATGGGCTGGTAATAAACCACGAATTCTTTGTTCACTATTGCCAATGCCATATCATGCTCAAGCGTTCTGCTTTCTTGTAGCTTTTCTAACATTCGTTGTCGGAAGACTTTTATCTTACCTGAGCCTTCACCTTTGGCTTCATAAAGGGCCAGATCGGCAAATTTATAAAGATAGTCGGAACGACGTTCAGTGTCTGAGATAACAATGCCAACACAGGTGGTTATGTTGATAATCGTGTTATAAATAGTGTAGGGCTGGCTGATAAATTCACATATTTTCTGGGCCCGCGAAACGGCGTGGCTTTCTGTCAGGCCACTTGAGAGAAACGCAAATTCATCTCCACCCAGGCGATACAGCGTATCCGAAGTAAGGCTCATTGAAACCAGTCGGTCTGATATCTGGCGTAGCAACATATCACCGGCATCATGACCATACGTATCATTTACCTCTTTGAATCGATCTAAATCAAACAACATCACAGTCACAGAATCGTGATTTTTTTCTGCTATCTCAATTGTTTTATTTAAATCGCTCCAGAATAGTTGACGATTATTCATCTCGGTAAGAGAGTCATGGTAGACGTCATATTCCAGTTTAGCATTCTGGATTTGCAGCTTTTCTTTAGATTTCTGCAGTTCTTCGGCAAGACTCTTGACCTGCAGGTGCGCCCGCAGAATATTTCTGTTTTGATAGAAAATGAGCACGCCCAGGATCGCACTCAGTATTATCAGCAGCACCGAGGTTGCTGAGTAAATATAGTACAGCGTTTGAATTTTTTGGTTGGCGTTATTGATCGAGTTAACATCTTTGTTTAACGCACCAGATGAAAGACGACCCAGTGGCGCATCCAGAGTATGCATTTTTTTCAGATAAGCCTGGAGTGCCGAACGGTTCATTTTCTCTAGATTAACATCCAGAAAACTAAGAGTGTTTTCAAGTTTTACCGCCAGCTCACGGTGGGCTATATTGCTTTCTATGTAGCGCCCCAGGTCACCTTCTTTTATTAAATCACTCTGGCTGAGCATAATGTCGAGGCGCATGCGTACATCATCGAGATTCATCGTGTCATCGATAGTGTAAAGACCCAGCAATGACTCGAATCGGTAATATTGTGATACCAGCTGAGCAGCAGACCAGGAATCGGTGTAGTGAGTCAGTTTCTGTAACTCTTGTTGCCGTTCATGCACGAGGAAAGAGATATATCCGGTAGATATAAAAAGAAAAAAGATGATGCCAGCCAGTATTCTGTTCATGATGTTCCTCTGAACGTTTACTCAATATCCATACTACTGACCTGCCATGCAGACCTTGAATAATAAATCTGATTATTCAGTTCCGGCATGCTGTCATAGGGGTACACAATGAATAAAGGACCTTTATCACGGATGCGCATATATTTTCCGTTGATTTTTAACGCAAGGATGGCATTGTATTTTTTGAAATCACTGAGAGGGATTACGGTGGTGTAGTCATTGAGCGCAGTGACCTTTACAACCGAGCCGCTCGCGCCGACGTAATCCATGAGCTTTTGTAGTGGAATACCCGTAAAGGTAGTGCGTCCATTATACCAGGGGGAGGTGGTCTGGAAACTGACCATGCCCAGCTTCTCAAGGCTGGCGGTATCAAAAACGGCTTTCCCGTCTGCATTTGTATTTTCAATATTACCGGACAGCGTCAAAAGAACTGTACCGGAAGGCTGGGGAAGTTCACCCGCCCAGAGCTGGGTGGTGAGCACAAAGCTTACTAACATGACGATTAACCGCATACTTACCTCACCAATCAGCCGGATGTAAAAGAATTATAATTTAGATATCACTCTATTTATATATATTGCATAGGTATTATTGACGCAATAAAATCAACTTTATTTTTATTCCTCTAAATCAATGGGTTAGATTTTGTTTGTTTTATTATGATGTTTAATCAATGCTGATGGTGTTATTTGAGGAAAACGTAATCTCACTATGTATGTACAAAAATAAATCATTTATTGACCCAGTGCCAATAAATACCTACGAAAATAAAGGTTTATTTTTTTCCCTGCGGCGGGCGTTGTTTACTGGTTGATGGCTATATCGGATACGAAGCGGGCCAAAGTATAGCGGGAGCGCTTCGTGTCGGTAATCAAGAACAGACTTTTTATACTGCGGCTGGTGCGGTTCAACAGAACCCGTTTATTCACCCGCCTGAACTGACTGGCGGGCATACAGGTAGGCGGTGGCCCTCGATACGCCCAGATGCTGCGCCACCGTATCCATAGATTTGCGTACGTTAAGCAAACCGTCCTGGCGTAATTGTTGAATCAGCAGCTTACGGTCTTGAGGTTTAAGGGCTCGGGCCGTCGTAGCGCGTTTAGCGGCAAAGTCATCAATACGCTGGCGGATGACTTCGTTACTGCCGGGATCGATATGTTCCTTAATGGGGGAGTTTTCGGTTTCAGTAAAACGCGCAAGAGCACTCTGCATACCACGAAACAGTGTCATATCTACATTCAGACAGAGAGCTGCTACGTATCTGCCTTCTTCGTCCTTGATGCCAATTGAGGTACTTTTCACCGGGCGACCATCGGCAAACTGATTACTGTAGTTCGCAATGATGCTGGGAAAGTCAGGCGATGCGATTCTCGCCAGGCCAAGCTCGGTTGCTGGCTGGCCGGGTTGACGTCCGGACAGATTATTATGGATGGATAAAATGGCATGTTCAGGATTTTTGAGGTCATGAACCACCACTTCGCAAAACGGAGAGAAGGTCTCACTCAATCCCCTGGCGATAGTATCAATTTGGCTGAGAAGCGAGTTATTGTCGGTTTTTGGCATGCCAGTCTCCTGCGGTGATGCCTGTTGCCATGATTGCGAGCAGTTTACAGTGACCTGGGATCGTTTTTCCAGACGGCAATGTACAGACAGTAACATTAGGGTATCTGCATGACAGATACCCTGTTTATCATCCGGCCAGAAATTCACTGTAGCGGCTGATATCCACGTTTCCGCCGCTGATGATAATGCCGACTTTTTTGCCGCGAAGTTCAGCTTTGCGCGCTCTGGCGGCAGCAAAACCCAGACACCCGGTCGGTTCTACGACGATTTTCATGCGTTCAGCGATAAATTTCATTGAGGTGATTAATTCAGCGTCTGAAACCGTCAGAATATCGTTCACGTTTTGCTGGATAATCTGAAACGTATAGTTCCCGAGATGTTGGGTCTGAGCACCGTCAGCAATGGTTTTGGGCGTATCGATATGAACAATCTTTCCGCTACGAAACGACTGTTGACCATCGTTACCCGCCTCAGGTTCAACACCATAGACGATGCAGTCAGGAGACAGATGTCTGGCCGCCAGAGCGGATCCTGAGAGCAGGCCGCCACCGCCCAGACAAACGAAAAGGGCGTCTAACTGACCCACTTCTTCAATCAGCTCTTTTGTGGCGGTGCCCTGGCCTGCAATCACGTGCGGATGGTCGTAAGGGGGGATCAGCGTTAATCCCTGTTTCTCTGCCAGGTCCCGACCAATTTTTTCACGATCTTCAGTATAGCGATCGTAAGTTACCACCTTTCCGCCATAGCCTTTTGTTGCTGCAACTTTAGCTACCGGAGCATCATGCGGCATAATAATTGTTGCTGGAATCCCCAATAATTTTGCCGACAGTGCAATGGCCTGCGCATGGTTACCGGAAGAAAACGTCACGACGCCCGCAGCACGTTGTTGTGGTGTGAACTGGCGTAGCGCATTCATAGCGCCGCGAAATTTGAAGGCGCCCATTCTCTGGAAGTTTTCGCACTTAAAGAAGACTTCCGCGCCAAATTCTTCATTAACCGTTCGGGATGTCATCACCGGCGTTTTGTTAGCATAATCTGCGATGCGCTCTGCCGCAGCGGCAACATCGTTATAATCAGGCAGTGTCATTTCAGTCATTGTTGTTCACCTGTATGTTGTTAAATGTCACGCTTGCGGGGCCAGCGCCATAGCTTCAACTTCCAGCGCAAAACCATAATGAAGTTCCGCAACACCGGCTACTGCACGGGATGGACGGAAATCGCCGATCCACTCCCCATAGATTTTGTTAAACGTCGGCCACTGATTCATATCCGTCACATAGACGCGAACTGACACCAGATGCTGGCGGGAAACTCCAGCACCTGCCAGACAAGCATCAATATTCTGTAGCACCAGCCGGGTTTGATCTTCAAAAGAGGCATCCGCTTTTTTCTCACCGTCGAAAGTGACCGGCAATTGCCCGGAAATGAAGACGAAACCGCCAGCCGTTGTACTGTGCGAGTAATGACCTGCTGGCGGGAAGCTTCCAGCAGATGAGTTCAGTGTAATGTCCGCGGACATAATAAACCTCCAGTAGCTGATGATTCATTTTGTATAAAATAATACGATTTGTATTATTTTATACGCCTTTATGCCACATTCGGCTAGAGATAATTTTCGCGGGTGATGATTTTGTGAACTATTGCAAATGTGGCTAACGTAAATAGCTAACCTGGGTAGGAACGAAGAGGGGAAGGCAGGAGAGTGAAGAAACGCCCCGGGCGGGGCGTCTAAGGCAAAATACTAGCCGATGTGACCGTGGTTAATTTTAGTTAACGGTTCATTGATATCGAAGATTTTGAACGTCACGTCTTCCACACCCAGATGCTTCAGACGGGCGGTATGCTTTTTGATATAGGCCTGAGAGGTGTCTTCGTCCCGGAACAGGTAGATGCCACCCGCTTCGTGATTTGCTTCGTTCTCGGTCCAGATTTTCCAGATGAACCCCGGCTCCTGGTTGATTGATTCGGCCAGTTCAACGAGCTGACTCGACATCTCAGCCCCAAACGGACCATGAAAATCAAAGTGTATCTGCACGAGTTTGTTCGACATAAATCCTCCATGGATTGGTTATTTCGGGTAAGGCTGCTAGCGCAGCAGCACTTTACCGGTCAGATAAGTTATTGCCTGTCCACTGATATAAACACGCGTTCCTGCTAACTGACAGCGTAAATCCCCGCCGCGCTCAGAGACCTGGCGCGCCAGCATCTGTGTTTTATTCAGTTTTGCAGCCCAGTAAGGGATCAGCATGCTATGTGCCGAGCCTGTGACCGGGTCTTCCGCGATGGCTTCACCCGGGCAGAAGAAACGGCTGACAAAATCGTATTCCCCGTCACCCGGCGCGGTGATGCACACCATTTTCCCCAGCGGAAGCATGGCGTGGATGTTTGGGCGAACAGCCTCAACCTGCTGTTGATTTTCCAACACCACCATGTAATCGCGTGCCACGCGCATCTCTTTGTATTCGGTGATGCCTAATGTTTCCAGCAGTAAAGCGGGCGGCACGGCAGATTCGCTTTGCCAGGCAGGAAAATCGAGCGTCAGCCATTCACCGCTGCGCGTGACCGTCAGCGGTCCCACAAAGCAGGTAGCAAAATGGATTTTTGTATCCGGGTAATCCAGATGTTCAAAGATGACATGCGCGGTGGCAAGCGTGGCATGCCCACACAGATTGATTTCACCCTGAGTGGTAAACCAACGCAGCTCAAAACCATTCTCATTGGCGATAAAAAAAGCGGTTTCTGACTGGTTATGCTGCTGTGCCATCTTTAATAATGTTTCATCGGGCAACCAGTCCGTGAGCGGACAGACTGCTGCGGCATTACCGCCAAACGTCGTGGTGGTAAAGGCATCCACCATGTAAAAATCGATTTGTTGCACAGAATAACCCTCTCATCGCACTCAGGATAAATCACACTCTACCATGCCAGCCATTGGGTCAGCGCTCCGATTCGCCACTGCGGTGAAAATTCGTTATCATCCGTCCCCACACCTCATTCTGGCCGCCTGATGTCTACGATCCTCGATACCTTTATTGCCCCGCCTTGTCATGACGAGATAGAGACCCTCTATCGGGACGAGCATCTGGTGCTAATCAATAAACCCAGCGGGTTACTTAGCTTGTCGGGCAAAAATCCGCAGAATCTCGATTCGGTACATCATCGGCTGGTACAGATTTACCCTGGCTGCACGCTGGTACATCGGCTTGATTTCGGCACTTCTGGACTGATGGTGGTCGCCCGTAACAAGGCTATCAACGCTGCACTTTGCCAGCAGTTCAGCCAGCGTACGGTCACTAAGGTGTACAGCGCACTGTTATGCGGGCATCTGGAAAACGACGAAGGAGTTATCGATGCAGCGATTGCCAAAGACCCGTCGCTGTTTCCATTAATGTCAATTTGTGCTCTCAACGGCAAACCCGCACGTTCGCGCTATCAGGTTGTCGAGCGCTTTTATCATCGTCAGGAAAAGGGGGCGTTGCTCCCCTTGACGCGGGTACAACTGATGCCTGAAACCGGGCGGACCCACCAACTGCGGATCCACTGTCAGCTGTTGGGACATCCGATTTTAGGCTGTGATTTGTATGGCGGGCGTCTGCTGCCTGGCACTGAAAGGGTGCCGCGACTGATGCTGCATGCCAGTGAACTGCATTTCAGGCATCCCATTAGTGAAGCGTGGATGAACGCCCAAAACGCCAGCCCGTTCTGAGGATGTAAAAAAAGCCGCCAGACGGCGGCTATTTAGGCATTATCGTGCAGCTCGTTGCAATATAACCGCTGACGGCTGGCGTTGCAGAAAGCGCATCCGCAGCATCATCAGCACCGCCGCAGAGGTCAGGCCGATAATAAAGCCCATCCAGAATCCTGCTGGCCCCATGCGGTCAACCACCAGATCGGTCAGCGCCAGTATATAGCCGCTCGGCAGACCCAGCACCCAGTAGGCTGTAAAGGTTATAAAGAAAATGGAACGCGTATCTTTATAACCACGCAGGATCCCGCTGCCAATAACCTGGATAGAGTCCGATATTTGATACACCGCGGCCAGTAACATGAGCTGCGCGGCCAGGGTGACGACTTCCGGATTATTGTTGTAGAGCAGGGCAATATGCTCGCGGAATGTCACGGTGAAAAGCGCCGTTACGACCGCCATGCAGACACCGACACCCAGACCCGTTCTGGCTGCAGTTTGTGCATCCAGCGTGGAGCCCTGGCCCAGACGATAACCGACACGAATGGTGACGGCAGCAGCCAGAGACATCGGCAGGACGAACATTAACGAACTGAAGTTCAGTGCGATCTGGTGTCCGGCCACGTCGACAATCCCCAGCGGGGAAACCAGCAGAGCGACCACTGCAAACAGCGTTACCTCGAAAAATAACGCCAGCGCGATAGGTAAACCCAGTTGCACCAGACGCTTCATTACTGCGGTGTCAGGTTTCTGGAAACCACGCTCATTACGGATATCGCGCATTGAGCGCGCACGTTTGATGTAAGAGAGCATGGCGATAAACATCACCCAGTAAACAGCCGCCGTAGCCACGCCGCAGCCTACGCCACCCAGTTCCGGCATGCCTAAATGTCCATAAATGAAAACGTAGTTAACCGGAATGTTCACCAGCAGGCCGAGAAAACCCATCACCATCGCTGGTTTAGTTTTGGCTAATCCTTCGCACTGGTTACGGGCTACCTGGAAGAACAAATACCCCGGTGCGCCCCACAGCAAGGCACGCAGGTAGCCAACGGCTTTATCCGCCAGCGCCGGGTCAATGTTATGCATGGAGCGAATAATGTACCCTGCGTTCCATAGCACAACCATAATCAGCACGGAGACGCTGCCCGCCAGCCAGAATCCCTGACGTATTTGATGAGCGATACGGTCGCGGCGTCCGGAACCATTGAGTTGCGCAATGACCGGCGTCAAAGCCAGCAGTAGTCCATGACCAAACAGAATGGCCGGCAGCCAAATGGACGTACCAATGGCGACTGCCGCCATATCAGTAGCGCTGTATCCGCCCGCCATGACGGTATCAACGAATCCCATTGCGGTTTGAGCGATTTGCGCAAGAATCACCGGTATTGCCAGAGCTAATAACTGACGCGCTTCACTTACATACTTTTGCACGTGTACACCACTATATTGTTGTTATTTGAGAGACTAAAAAAGCCGCCTTATATGGCAGCAAGGAGAAAAAGCAGGGGAAATTTCAGTCTATTGTAGCGAGGAATACGTAATTCTCCAGTGAAAAAACAGGCGCTGGTGGCGCATTGCTGGCAACCTGAATTTCCACCTGCTATTGTGCTGTGCAGAGATGTCTTAATTGAGTTCAGGAGTAGGAAGTATGTTTACGGGTATTGTGCAGGGCACCGCAAAATTGGTGTCCATTGATGAAAAACCAAATTTTCGTACGCATGTTGTGGAGTTGCCTGAATATATGCTGGATGCGCTGGAGACCGGCGCATCGGTTGCCCACAATGGGTGCTGCCTGACGGTCACCGAAATTAACGGTAACCAGATAAGCTTTGACCTGATGAAAGAAACGCTGCGTATCACCAATCTGGGCGAACTGAAGGTCGGTGATTTGGTTAACGTTGAGCGTGCGGCAAAATTCAGTGATGAGATTGGCGGACATTTAATGTCGGGCCATATTATGACCACTGCCGAAGTGTCGAAAATTCTGACCTCGGAGAATAACCGCCAGGTGTGGTTTAAAGTCCAGGACCCGTCGCTGATGAAATATATCCTGTACAAAGGATTTATTGGTATTGACGGTATCAGTCTGACGGTCGGTGAAGTGACGCCGACGCGTTTCTGTGTACACTTGATCCCGGAAACGCTGGAGCGTACGACGCTTGGCAAGAAAAAGCTGGGCGCAAGGGTTAATATCGAAATCGATCCCCAAACGCAGGCGGTGGTTGATACTGTTGAGCGTGTGCTGGCGGCGCGTGAAAGCGCCATCAGCAACATAACGGGAGAAGCGGGAGCCTAAGCCTGAGAGTTAAGCCCTCGTTGATACGGGGGCGATAACGATTAACGGGGAACGCGCAGGCCGTGTTCAACGCCGCGAGAAAATACCACCTGCCATAACTGAATATCGCGAGCTCGAAACGCTCCGGCACAGGCGTTCAGATAATAGCTGAACATCCGTTTGAAACGTTCGGTATAGTTATCGGCGATTTCAGGCCAGGAGTTAATGAAACGTTCGTGCCAGGCCATCAGCGTCGTGTCGTAATCCGCGCCAAAATTATGCCAGTCTTCCATTACAAAATGTGGCTCGCTGGCGTTGGCAATCTGGCGAACTGATGGTAAACAGCCGTTCGGGAAGATATATTTATTGATCCACGGATCAACGTTATTGTCGGTCTTTTTGGAGCCGATGCTATGCAGTAAAAAGAGACCATCCGGTTTTAAATTGCGATCGACCACGTCAAAATAGGTGGCGTAGTTTTTCGGCCCTACATGCTCAAACATGCCGACGGAAACAATACGATCGAATTTGTCATTCAGGTCACGATAATCCTGCAGCAAAATTGTGACATCAAGCCCCGCACACCGTGACTGCGCCATTTTCTGCTGTTCTGCCGAAATGGTTACACCCACCACGCTGACGCCATATTCTGATGCCATAAACTGGGATAAGCCGCCCCAGCCGCAGCCTATATCGAGCACCCGCATCCCAGGCTTCAACTGCAGCTTTTCAGCAATCATTTTTAGCTTCGCCTGCTGGGCAGATTCCAGGGTATCGGCATCTTTCCAGTAGGCGCAGGAATACTGCATATAGGGGTCCAGCATGCGAGTAAAGAGATCGTTGCCTAAATCGTAATGTTCTTTGCCGACAACCCATGCACGCTTTTTGGTCTGCAAATTGAACAAGCGAGCAGCGGCAATTCGTAACGTATCTTTGAAGTGGCGGGGGAGTTGGTTTTCAAGACCGGCGCGTAGGACTTTACTAAAAAACATATCCAGCCGGTCGCATTCCCACCAGCCATCCATATAACTTTCACCTAACCCTAACGATCCTTCCTGCAATACTCGTTTGAAAAAATCGGGGTTCTTTACGCGAATATCCGCCGGTGCCGGGCCATTAATGGTAATGCCTGCACGGCTCAATAATTCATTGGTGATGCGGTACCAGTCATCATCCGGTACGCTGACGTCTTCTATACACGATGAACTCATAGCTTCTCCATCACTGGTCGGTGATCAGAACCTTAAAACAGCGTAGACGCTTTTTTGGGCTTTGTGAGAAATCTCACGGAATTAATCCGTGAATCTATAATCCGACGTAGAACAGAGGAAGGGAGGAACCCTTGCCGAAAAGACCATCCGTGGGAATACGGGAACATTCTTGTTCCCGTTAACACATAAAAATTATCGTTTTTTTAACATCCGGAAATCAGTATAGGCCTGAATTTTTGACGATTCAACTGATAATTCTTAGCGGGCTAATTAATTGCCCGCGACAATTATTAGTGAGACTCTCCGTGGGCAATTTGCGCGCGGTCATCTGTTTGCGGGGCGTCAGTTTTCTGCGATTGCATTTTGTAACCCACAGCAGCCAGCAATACCGTGGTCAGCATAACGCTGGTAGTGGTGAGCAGCGGGGTAGCAATCAACCAGGAAACGACAAGGCTTGCCAGGAAGCATAAACCCAGTTGTAGCGTATTCTGCAATGCGGCAGCGCGTCCAGTGGCCTGTGGGAAAGGGCGTAATGCTTGGGCGACAACGATAGGGTAGATTGCGCCGTTCGCAATCGCCATAACGCAGAATGGGATCAGGATTTCAGCCAATGCGACATGATGAATAAAGCCGGTCGCCCAGGTGCCTACAACGCTGAAGGCATACAGAATGAGTAACCAGGGCAGCAGCTGACGACCCTGCCATTTTTGCAGCGCAGCACGACAGCCGTAACCACCGATTAAAAAGGCGATAGTTTGCGGAACATAGCTCAGACCAATTACCGCTGGGCTATAACCCATTTCGCTAAGGATGAACGGGGAACCCGTCAGCCATGCAAAAAAGCTCGCAGAACAGGCGGCATAAATCAGCACGTTTCCACGGTAAGTTTTCGAGCGCAGCAAGGTGGCGAAAGTCAGTTTATCCTGGCTGTCATCGCGTGCTTTAGCTGAAGGCTTTAAACGCAGCGCCGGAAGCATCAGAATCAGAGTAATGGCGAACAGGGTGGCAAAAATGGCCTGCCAGGAAAAATGTACCAGGATCCAACTACCTAATAACGGGGCGAGGGCAGGTGATAACCCGACCAGCGGCATAATGGTGGCAAAGATGCGGTTTACTTTTTGTGAAGGATAATAGTCGGTAACCAGCGCTTGCCAGATAACCGATGCTGCACAGACGCCAACGGCCTGAACAAATCGCAGTACCAGCAGGCCTGTGGCGTTTTCAACCCACAGCATGCCCAGACTGCCCAGTGCGAAGATAGATAAACCCAGTAGCAAAATAGGCTTGCGACCATAGTGGTCAGAGAGCGGTCCCCACAGCAGTTGTGCGACGGCAAAACCGGCTAAGAACAAGCTCAGGCTGGCGCTGACGGCAGATGCAGGCGTTTGCAGATCGGACTGAATTGCGGCGAAGGCGGGCAGATACATATCTGTTGCCAGAAAGCCGAGCACGCTAAGGCCCGCCAGCCAGACTAAAAACCCTTTCCCAGGTTGCATCATCATTTCTCTTTTTTTAGCAGTAGAACAATGCCGCTGAGTGTAGTGAGTGTAATTCTCGCTGTGAAACGCTAATATTTGCTTACTGATTTCAAAATTTTTGCAGGCAGAATATGTGGTCGGAATATTCACTTGAAGTGGTTGATGCGGTTGCGCGTAACGGTAGCTTTAGTTCAGCCGCACAGGAGCTACACCGTGTACCTTCGGCGGTAAGCTACACTGTGCGCCAACTGGAAGAGTGGCTGGCGGTACCACTTTTTGAGCGACGCCATCGGGATGTGGAATTAACGCCTGCCGGGGCATGGTTTTTAAAAGAAGGTCGCTCTGTTATCAAAAAAATGCAGATCACGCGCCAGCAATGCCAGCAAATTGCCAACGGCTGGCGCGGACAGCTGGCGATCGCAGTCGATAACATTGTCCGCCCGGATCGTACCCGACAGATGATCGTGGATTTTTACCGTCACTTTGATGATGTGGAGTTGTTAGTTTTTCAGGAAGTGTTTAACGGCGTATGGGACGCGCTGTCCGATGGACGCGTGGAGCTGGCCATCGGCGC
Source organism: Citrobacter sp. S39 (assembly GCF_009495675.1). Classification (NCBI taxonomy): domain Bacteria; kingdom Pseudomonadati; phylum Pseudomonadota; class Gammaproteobacteria; order Enterobacterales; family Enterobacteriaceae; genus Citrobacter; species Citrobacter sp. S39. The sequence continues at coordinate 3,554,349 of NZ_CP045555.1, read as the reverse complement.
CACACAGGCGATTCCGGTAGGGGGGCGCTATACCTTCCGCGATATGGGAATGCTGAGCTGGAGTTGCGTGGTAGCCAGCCATCATCCACTGGCATCAATGCCCGGACCGCTAAGTGATGATACGTTGCGCAACTGGCCGTCACTGGTGCGCGAAGATACCTCCCGTACGTTGCCAAAGCGTATTACCTGGCTGCTGGATAACCAAAAGCGCGTCGTGGTGCCTGACTGGGAATCATCCGCTACCTGCTTATCAGCAGGGTTGTGTGTTGGCATGGTACCGACGCATTTTGCCAAGCCGTGGATCGATAGCGGCAAGTGGGTTGCGCTGCAACTGGAGAACCCCTTTCCTGATGCCGCATGCTGTCTGACATGGCAGCAGAACGATACGTCACCGGCATTGAGTTGGCTGCTGGACTATTTAGGGGATAGTGAAACGTTGAACAAGGAATGGCTGCGGGAGCCAGATGAGACTCCCGCACAACAGGCTTAACGGCGATAATCGCGGAACGGACCGTCGGCAACGGAGCGACGCTCAACCAGACGTGGATGCACCTCGATAGACTGTGACTCTTCACGTTTATTCACGATACGGTCTAACAGCATGTTGAAGGCCGTTTCACCTAGTGAATCCTTCGGCTGGTGAATGGTCGTTAAGGCCGGCGTGAAGAAGCGGGCGTTGCGCACGTTGTCGTAGCCGATGAGTGAAACATCCTGTGGTACGCGCAGACCCATTTCGTCAGCGGCGCACAGCGCACCCATCGCCATAATATCGCCACCGCAGAAGACAGCGGTCGGACGATGCGATTGCGAAAGAATTTGCTGCATGGCGCGATAGCCGGACTCAGGCTCGAAATCGCCCTGGACAATCCAGTTATCAGGCACTTTAATCAGCGCTTCTTCCATCGCTTTCATAAAGCCCGCCAGACGCCCGGCCCCGGTATTACGTTCCATTGGACCTGGGATCACGCCAATTTCACGATGACCGCGTTCTACCAGATACCGACCCGCCATGTAACCGCCTTCGAAGGCGTTATCAATGACCGTATCGGTAAAGTCGGCTTTAGCTTCGCCCCAGTCCATGACGACCATCGGAATATGGCGATACTCTTCGAGCATCGAAAGCAGCGACTCCGGATACTCAGAACACATCACCAGCAGACCATCAACGCGCTTTTGCGCCATCATCGACAGATAGGCCTGCTGCTTTTCGAGACTGTTCCATGCGTTACCCAGAATCAGCGTATAGCCTTTCTGGAAACAGTTTTTCTCCACGGCTTCGATAATTTCTGCGAAATAGGCCGCTTCGCTGCTGGTCGCCAGCAAGCCAATAGACTTGGTGTGATTCACCTTCAGGCTGCGGGCAACTGCGCTCGGAGAATAGTGCAGTTCTTTGATCGCTGCCCAGACAGCATTACGCGTTTCTTCCGCGACAAAGCGCGTCTTGTTAATTACGTGTGATACGGTTGTAGTGGAAACGTTTGCTCGCTTCGCTACATCTTTAATTGTTGCCATTACATCTCACTCCAGACCATATCCTAAGCTCCTGAGAATACTCCAGGTAAACGTTTGCCTTTACACACCCTTAGCGCAACGTAAGGGTTGCGGCACGCCGGGAAAACGACACGGAACGTCAGGAAGGGGTCAATGGCCGGTACGCTAATCAAGTAAGCGTGGAATTTTGTCTGATCTTAACGAAAAGGGGAAGAGTTAAAAGCAGTTATCAATATAAATCGTGAGAGATTTTTGCTTTCAAGTGTGTAAAAATGCGCAATATCACTTTTTGTGTGGGAATAAAAAGGAGAAAACTTGATGAGCACCGATCTGAAATTTTCGTTAGTGACTACCATTATTGTTCTGGGTTTGATCGTCGCGGGTGGCCTGACCGCAGCGCTGCATTGATTTCCCCGAGGGAGTTAGCTCTCCCTCACTCTTTCCGCTCGTCTATCTCTTCTATTGTTTGCTAATTAGCAAAAGTCTTTTGCAATTTTGTTAACTTTATTAATTTTGCGATCAATGTCATGCTTTTGACTCTTATTTTATGTCGCGCCACGGCTCGACGTTACGGAGTCGCAATATGAAACTCAATTATCCTTTACTGGCGCTGGCGATCGGAGCGTTTGGCATTGGCACCACCGAATTTTCGCCAATGGGATTATTGCCCGTCATAGCCAAAGGTGTGGATGTCTCGATTCCGGCGGCCGGCATGCTGATCAGCGCCTATGCGGTAGGTGTGATGGTAGGTGCACCGCTGATGACATTGCTGCTGTCTCATCGCGCGCGACGTAATGCTTTGATATTCCTGATGGCGATTTTCACGCTGGGTAATGTGCTTTCGGCTATCTCGCCGGATTACACCACGCTAATGCTATCGCGTATTTTGACCAGTCTTAACCATGGGGCCTTTTTTGGTCTCGGTTCAGTGGTTGCTGCCAGTGTTGTACCCAAACATAAGCAGGCCAGCGCCGTAGCAACGATGTTTATGGGGTTAACCATCGCCAATATTGGCGGCGTTCCGGCGGCGACATGGCTTGGTGAAACCATCGGCTGGCGCATGTCATTTATGGCCACTGCGGGTCTGGGCGTCATTGCTATGGTTAGCCTGTTCTTCTCCTTACCCAAGGGTGGAGCCGGAGAGCGCCCGGATGTTCGCAGCGAACTGGCGGTACTTATGCGCCCACAGGTGTTGTCGGCGTTACTGACTACCGTACTGGGTGCTGGAGCGATGTTCACGCTTTATACCTACATCTCGCCAGTTCTGCATACTATCACTCATGCCACTCCGGCATTTGTTACCGGGATGCTGGTGTTGATAGGCATTGGTTTCTCGATCGGTAACTACTTTGGTGGCAAGTTTGCTGACCGTTCAGTCAACGGTACGTTGAAAGGCTTTTTACTGCTGCTGATGGTTATTATGCTGGCCATTCCTTTCCTTGCGCGTAATGAGCTGGGGGCGGCGATCAGTATGGTGGTCTGGGGCGCGGCGACGTTCGCGGTCGTTCCACCGTTGCAGATGCGTGTGATGCGCGTTGCCAGTGAAGCGCCTGGATTATCATCGTCAGTCAATATTGGCGCGTTTAATCTGGGGAACGCTCTGGGTGCAGCGGCCGGTGGGGCGGTGATATCAGGCGGCCTGGGCTACAGTTTTGTGCCAGTGATGGGGGCGATTGTGGCGGGTCTTGCGCTGCTGCTGGTGTTTATTTCCGCAAGAAGACAGCCAGAAGAGGCTTTCACGACCGCGAATTAATGCAAAAACGCAGAAGGAAGCCCTTCTGCGTTATCTTTTTTATGCTGCGAAGTTCTTCGCAACAAATTCCCAGTTCACCAGCGCCCAGAAATGTTCCAGGTAGCCAGGACGGGCATTGCGATAGTCGATGTAGTAGGCGTGTTCCCATACGTCAACGGTCATCAGCGGCGTCGCGTCGGTAGTCAGCGGAGTACCTGCGTTGGAGGTGGAGACGATAGCCAGTTTGCCATCAGTTCCTTTAACCAGCCAGGTCCAGCCAGAACCGAAGTTTTTGATAGCGGCATCGGTGAACTGCGCTTTGAAATCTGCAAAGCTGCCAAAGGAGGCGGCAATTGCATCGGCCAGTTTACCGGTTGGTTCGCCACCTGCGTTCGGTGCCAGGCAGTTCCAGTAGAACGTGTGGTTCCATACTTGTGCTGCGTTATTGAATACACCGCCTTCAGAGCTACGAACGATCTCTTCCAGTGATTTGCCTTCAAACGCCGTGCCTTTAATCAGATTGTTCAGATTGGTCACGTAGGTTTGATGGTGTTTGCCATAGTGATATTCCAGCGTTTCGGCAGAAATGTGCGGTGCCAGAGCATCTTTGGCATACGGTAATGCAGGTAATTCAAACGACATTGCTTCTCTCCTTATTATTTATATTGAGTACACACAATAGCCTCATTGTGAGTAAGGATAGGGTAGCAAATTGAAAGGTTATGCAAAAGAAGAACTTACCCTACAGCATGTTCTGTAGGGTAAGTTTTTAGCGAATTGTTTTTGGCGTCATTACCCGACGAGCGCCCACATAGTGGCGCTGCCAGTAATCTTCGCTCAGAGAGGTGATTTGAATTTCCTGCCCGCTACGCGGTGACTGAATAAACTTACCGTTTCCGACGTAGACGCCGACGTGATCGGCTGTTCCGCGACCCTGGGTACGAAAGAAGACCAGATCGCCATTTTTCAGTTCGCCACGTTCAATCGGTGCGGCATCACGCAGATGATACATTTCGTTCGCGGTACGCGGAATGCGGAACTTCACCAGATCTTTATAGGCGTAATAAACCAGACCGCTGCAGTCAAACCCGGTTCTTGGCGAGGAACCGCCCCAACGATAAGGTTTACCGATTTGGTTCATCAAAGTGGACATAGCGGTTTTAGTCGCTTTCTGCACTTTCACTTTATGGGCGTCAGCAAGCGTAGTTGGTGCAGTGGTTTTCACCTTCACGCAGCGTGGTTTATGACCTTTGCGCGGTGTGCATTTTTCAGTCCAGGTAACAGCTGCGGTTTGTGCTACGGCAGTTTTACCACGACGATTTGCAGTTTTAGTCGACTTTGCCGGAGTGGCAGTGCGTTTTTTAGAAGAGGAAGCGGTTTTGGTGCTGGTTTTACTGGTGGTTTTTGTCGCCGTTTTCTTGCTGGTCTTTGTTGTTTTTTGGCTGGTTGTTGCGCTTTTCTTTTTATCTACCGTTTTGATGGTGTGAGAATTGGTAGGTGTCGCCCTGGCTTGCTTGGAAGCATGAGCCATAGGCGTAAAGGGCAGTGTAGTAAAAAGTAAAGCACAGAGCGTGATCGAGATTCGGTTTATCCGCGCCACTGAGCAGTCCTCTGGTAAGGCAGGTCTATCGTGCCTGCGTGTGATTTTCAAAACTTGACGATTCTAATCTATAGAAAGAGGGAAAGTTAATAGCTTTTTTTGTTTAAAACTATGTTTCGTAACCGACCGCAAAAAAAAACATCAATTAACGTTGGAGTTGGTGAACAGATAATCAAAACCACATGTTTGAAGGGGATAAATGAGATTATGAATGCAACTTTTAGCGTCAGGGGATAAAATAATAACGCGTAATGAAAATGTTATTTTCCGTTGCCTGTCTGACCCGTTACAATGTCAGACTACTGCCGTAAAAGAAGTTTAAGGAAGCAAGATAATGAGCACCACTATCGAAAAAATCCAGCGCCAGATCGCTGAAAACCCGATTCTCCTGTACATGAAAGGTTCTCCTAAACTGCCAAGCTGCGGTTTCTCCGCTCAGGCTGTGCAGGCGCTGTCAGCCTGTGGTGAACGCTTTGCTTACGTTGATATTCTGCAGAACCCGGATATTCGCGCCGAACTGCCGAAATACGCAAACTGGCCAACTTTCCCACAACTGTGGGTTGATGGTGAGCTGATTGGCGGTTGTGACATTTTGATCGAAATGTACCAGCGCGGTGAGTTGCAGCAGCTGATTAAAGAAACAGCTGCGAAATACAAAACCGAAGAGCCGGACGCTGAGTAATATCAGCAGAAGTAAAAAAGCGACCTGAAATGGTCGCTTTTTTTATGTCGCCGTTACGCTTCTTCAGGCACGGGAAGAGGCCAACCACCGAGACGTTTCCAGCGGTTAACGATTTCGCAAAACAGCACGGCCGTACGTTCGGTGTCATACAGTGCCGAGTGTGCCTGATTCCCGTCAAACTCCATTCCCGCCGCCAGGCACGCTTTTGACAACACCGTTTGCCCCAATGACAGACCGCTTAATGCCGCAGTATCAAAGGTGACAAATGGATGAAACGGATTCCGTTTCAGCGAGGCGCGTTCTGCTGCTGCCATCATGAAACTGTGGTCGAACGTAGCGTTATGCGCCACCATGATTGCCCGATTGCAGCCGCTGTCTTTAATGCCTTTACGCACCATTTTGAAGATGGCATGCAGAGCGTCATATTCGCTGACCGCGCCGCGTAGCGGATTGTTCGGGTCAATACCGTTAAAGGCGAGGGCCTCCGGCTGCAGATTCGCGCCTTCAAACGGCTCTACGTGGAAATGTAACGTCGTGTCCGGCATCAGCCAGCCTTGTTCATCCATTTTCAGTGTGATGGCTGCAATCTCAAGCAGCGCATCGGTTTTGGCATTGAACCCTGCGGTTTCGACATCAATGACGACAGGATAAAAACCACGAAAACGGTCACACAGACCGGAAAGTTGAGCGTTATCGGACATCTGGGTCTCTTAATACGGGAAAATTGCAGCGCGTATTATGGCAAAATGATGAGTATAAAACTACGGGCACAGACGATCTGCGCCCGAGGGGAAGTTAGTCGCCCAGGCCGCGCCCGGCGTCTTTCTCTTCGATCAGCTCAATTTTATAGCCGTCCGGATCTTCAACGAACGCAATCACTGTGGTGCCGCCTTTTACCGGACCCGCTTCACGCGTTACGTTACCGCCATTCTGGCGAATACGTTCACAGGCTTCAGCCGCGTTGTCTACGCTCAGGGCGATATGGCCATAGGCAGTACCCAGCTCATACTTGTCGACACCCCAGTTATAGGTCAGTTCGATTACGGCTTCACTGGTTTCAGGACCGTAGCCGACAAAAGCCAGAGAGTACTTGTATTCAGGGTTTTCGCTGGTACGCAGCAGCTTCATGCCCAGCACGTTGGTATAAAACTCGATGGAACGCTGCAGGTCACCCACGCGCAGCATGGTATGGAGTAAACGCATCTTTTTCCCCTTCGAAAATGGCTAATACAATCAAAATGTTGTTTTAGTATAGCGGCGTTGTTACGCCGCTATCAATGGCAGAACGGAGATTGTGACGTTAGAGGGTAGGATAGTCGGTGTAACCTTCCGCGCCGCCGCCGTAGAAGCTCTCGGCACGTTGCGGATTCAGTTCCGCTTTGCGTTGCAGACGCGCCACCAGATCCGGGTTAGCAATATAGGCACGACCAAAAGCAACGGCGTCGATCAGACCTTTCTCGATCAGCGCTTCTGCCTTTTCAGGGGTGTAGGCACCAGCACCAATGATAGGACCGTGGAAGCGCGCGCGAACTTTTTCGCGGAACGCATCGGAATACGGCTCACCACCGGCCCAATCCGGCTCAGACATGTGCAGGTAAGCGATTCCACGCTTGCCCAATTGTTCAATCAGATACAGCGCATCGGCTTCTTCGTTCGGACCGTTGTCAACGTTCTGGAATGAGCCAATCGGGGAGACGCGAATACCAATACGATCGGCACCCCATTCTTTAATACCGGCATCAACCACTTCCAGCACAAGACGCGCACGATTTTCGACGCTACCGCCGTATTGATCGGTACGCTGATTAGAGGTTGGCGACAGGAACTGGTGCAGCAGGTAGCCGTGGGCAGAGTGCAGTTCAACCATGTCGAAACCCGCTTCGCGCGCGTTGGCTATCGCCTGACGGAAGTCATTAACGATGCCCGGAATCTCTTCGGTTTCCAGCGCACGTGGCATTGAGGTATCGGCACGCGTTGCCAGACCGTTTTCATCGCGCAGCGAGGTGCGGGTTCCAGCACTAATCGCGGAAGGTGCAACTGGAGCTTGACCATTTGGTTGCAGACTGGCGTGAGAGATGCGTCCGGTGTGCCACAACTGGACAGCAATATGACCTTGCTCAGCGTGTACGGCAGCGGTGATTTTCTTCCATGCGGCAATTTGCGCTTCGCTGTGTAAGCCGGGTGCTCCGGCATAGCCTTTCGCCTGTGCGGAAATCTGCGTCGCTTCGCTGATAATAAGACCCGCGCTGGCGCGTTGACGGTAATACTCGGCCATCAGCGGAGTAGGGATGTCGCCAGGCTCAATACTGCGCAGACGCGTCAGTGGCGCCATGAATACGCGGTTTGCTGCCGTAATGGCACCCACTTTCAGTGGGGAAAACAGTTTTTCAGATGACATGTGGCACTCCTGAATAGACCGGTCGTCTAGTAATAAAAGAAATAAAAACGCCTGTTAAACGGCAGGCGTTGTGATGATGTTTTTAACGTGCGCCAGCGCATTTTCCAGCGGAGTAGCGCTACGAGAAATCTTGGCCTGTAGGTTGGCGCCAAGCCACAGCGCATACAGTACTTGCGCCTGCTGTAACGGCTCGCCAACAAAGGACAGACAATGGCTGGCCTGACCTTTCTCCAGTGCCTGCGCTAACAGCACAATAATGTGCCGCGCGCCTTTATCCATCGCTGTGCGCATATCTTCTGACAGATCGCACACTTCGGCAGACAGTTTTACAGTTAAACAGCCGCTAATAATGCCGTGCTGGCTAAACTGGTTCAGGGTTTCCTGATAGTAGGCCAGAATGCGGTCGCGGTAGTTTCCCGCACCCGTATCAAAGTGCGTAGCCAGTCGCTGATGATAGGCCGCATAGTGGCGTTCCAGCATCGCGACACCGAACGCTTCTTTAGAGCGAAAATAATGATAAAACGAACCTTTGGGCACTTCAGCGGTTTTCAGTAGTTCGCTTAAACCCATGCCGGTGAAGCCGCGCTGCATACACAGCAGTTCGCCAGTCGCCATTAGATGTTCGCGTGTATCGTGTTCAGTGATTTTGTTCATGAACAGGAGTGTAATAGACCAGTCGGTCTAATGCAATAGCGCTTGCGAGAAATTCAGTTAACGTCTTCAATAAGTATATCAATCTTACTAAAGGAGGGGATGTGGCCGAACAGCTGGAGTTTTTCCCCGTCCAGAGCCCATGCCGTGGAATATGTCAGTCTGACGAACGCGGATTTTGCCGTGGCTGTTTTCGCAGTCGGGATGAACGTTTTAACTGGCAAAAGATGAGCGATGCTCAAAAGCAGGAAGTGCTACGGCTTTGTCGTCAGCGCCTGATGCGTAAATTACGAGCGAACAAAGCCAACCCTTCGGAAGAACCGCAACAACCTTCACTCTTTTAAAAGCGTAATTGCGTATACTCGAGGCACATTCACTTAAAAGGAAGCTGCTATGGTTCAGCGTATTACTATTGCGCCGCAAGGCCCGGAATTTTCTCGCTTTGTGATGGGGTACTGGCGCCTGATGGACTGGAATATGTCCGCGCGCCAGCTAGTCAGCTTTATTGAAGAGCATCTGGATCTGGGCGTGACCACCGTCGATCACGCCGATATCTACGGTGGATACCAGTGTGAAGCGGCGTTTGGTGAGGCAATGAAACTGGCTCCGCATTTGCGTGAAAAAATGCAGATTGTGACCAAATGCGGGATCGCGACGACGGCGCGCGCGGAAAATGCGCTGGGCCATTACATCACCGACAGCGCGCATATTATTGCCAGTGCGGAAGAATCGCTGAAGCTGCTGGCGACCGATCATATTGATCTGTTGCTCATCCACCGTCCCGATCCGCTTATGGATGCTGACGACGTCGCCGACGCTTTCAAAAAATTGCACCACAGTGGCAAAGTGCGTCACTTTGGTGTCTCTAATTTCACCCCGGCACAGTTCTCATTGTTGCAATCGCGTCTGCCGTTTACGCTGGCGACCAACCAGGTTGAAATCTCTCCGGTACATCAGCCGCTCCTGCTGGATGGCACTTTAGATCAACTGCAACAGTTGCGTATTCGTCCAATGGCCTGGTCCTGCCTCGGCGGCGGTCGCTTGTTTAATGACGATGCGTTCCAGCCATTACGAAATGAACTTGCCGCGATTGCAGAAGAGTTAAACGCGCAGTCTATTGAGCAGGTGGTGTACGCCTGGATTTTACGTTTGCCGTCTCAGCCGCTGCCGATTATTGGCTCAGGAAAAATAGAGCGCGTACGCGCCGCCATTGAGTCTGAGACGCTGAACATGTCTCGCCAGCAATGGTTCCGCATTCGTAAAGCTGCACTGGGTTACGACGTACCTTAATCGTGTTTTTGGTGCATCTCCGTTCAAAATTGCGTCACTGGTTTACACTTAACAATCAGACACCTTTTGGACGGAGGTCTTATGAAGCGTTTGAGTTTGGCCATCATCACTCTACTCGCCTGTGCAGGTGCGCAGGCTGCCATTGAAGAAAAAGTGACGATGAATCTGGTCACGTCGCAAGGCGTTGGCCAGGCGATTGGTACGGTCACTATTGCTGAAACCGCAAAGGGGCTGGAGTTTTCGCCCGATCTGAAAGCGTTGCCGCCGGGAGAACATGGCTTCCATGTGCATATGAACGGCAGCTGCCAACCGGCGATTAAAGAAGGGAAAGCCTCAGCCGCGGAATCGGCTGGAGGCCATTATGATCCGCACCAAACCGGCAAACACGAAGGCCCGGAAGGCGCAGGTCATATGGGTGACCTGCCGCTGCTAGTGGTGAATAACGACGGAAACGCCACAACACCGGTCATTGCGCCGCGCCTCAAAACCCTCGATGAGGTTAAAGGCAAAGCGCTGATGATCCATGTGGGCGGCGATAATATGTCCGATCAACCGAAACCGCTTGGCGGTGGCGGAGCGCGCTACGCCTGTGGTGTTATCAAATAATCAACTACTGAGAGTGCCCGGCGGTGGCGCCTGTTCGAGTTGTGAAAGCGAGCAGTGTAGCCGCCAGACCAATGCCGATAACTCCTGTGCAGCAGGTTGATGATGGTGGGCAAGCGTATCGCTGATGCGTTGTAGCTCACTCAGCGTGGCATTCAGTGGTCGTTGCTGGACGCCACGTTCGCTCATTACATCGCGCAGCAGAGAGATACACACGTCCCTGACGCGAGCCAGCGGATCCGAACGCGCCTCCCAGGTGCGCAGTTGCCACACCACGTGCGAGCAGTTCAGCAATACGACCCCCCAGCGTAATAACCAGCGTCGCGCCAGCGCGTCCTGACTGCTGCTGAGCTGGCTGACGTGATGATAGGTCAGCGATTCAAATTCGTTTTCACTGAGTGACGGGTGTCGGCTGAGCTGATCGACAAAATCCCGGCGCAGGGCGCGAATATGACGGCGACTTTTCCGTGCATCCGATCCGGGCCGCAGAATGGCGAAGGCCAGCCATGACAGCGCCACGCCAGTGATTTTCGCCATATTGTCATTCAGGAAATCAGCAAAATCATATACCGGCGGATTGGTCACCGCGATAAACGAACCCATAAATACAATCAGTTGCCCCCAAAGACCTGCCAGGGCTGGCATTTGCAGCTTTAACAGTTGCATGGTGGCGAGTAGCGGGAAGAGAAAAAGAATGAATTGCCAGAGGTCGGAAATTTGCACCATCAGGCCAAACTTAACCACAAAGCTGAACAGCGACAGCAGAACCAGTGTGCGCATCAGCAAAGAAAGCGACTTGAACGGCGTGGCAACGGCGGAATACAGTACGCTGCTGATGGCGGCGAGCGTGAGTGCGCCAGAGCCTGATTCCCATTGTGCGCCAATGCTCCATGCGCCGATAAGCATCAAAGTGCAGAACGTACGTAACCCGCTCCAGATAGCTTCCGCATTATCGGTATGACGGGCAAGCCCCGGCGTGCGGACGATACTAATACGCTCGGCGGTAACGCCATTTTCCAGTAAATGCAGATAATGACTGCTGCGCAGGTAGAGCCGACAAAAATAACGCAGTCGTTGCCAGAAGGCGACGTGTCGATAGTCGCGTGCATCGACGGGTCGCAGTGGGGCAATAATACGTGCAACGGTGTAGCTATTAGCATTGGATTTTATCAGTTCGCTGAGCAACTGTTCGATAATTTCCCGGGTATTGGACGGGGGATTAGGCCAGTTCAACAGCATCCTGCGCAGACTGGAAATCACGCTGGTCATCCTTAACTGTTGATGCAACAGCGAATTGAGCAAAGCATTTTGTCGGCGAAAACGGTAGTGGCTCCAGAACGCCTGAATACGCAGCAGGTTCATGGTAAGAATCTGACCGATAACACCTTCATGGGCTGTGCGAATGGCGTCCGTGGTTTCTGGTTGCCAGAGTAGGCTGGCATGTTCCAGTAAACGTGAATGCATGTTTTTCAATGCAGTCAGTAACGTGATGCCATCGGAGGTGCTGGGCAGGATCATCATCATCACACCGCCACACAAGATACCGACGATGACTTCACACACGCGTGCTTGCGCGATATCCCATAACTGCGTAATTTCCACGGTATTGACCATGGGAAACGCAATGATCGCCGCTGTATAACCTGCCAGTTGAAAGGCGTAGGCAACGTTATTGGTGAAATGCGCACAGGCCCAGGTACAAAAACCGATCCACACCGACATGCTCAGCAAGAACAACCACGGCTCATTAAGGGTATGACCGGCAATAATCAATGCGGCGGTGGCACCCAGTAAGCTACCCGCCACGCGACCCAGACTTTTGCTGATAACCCCGCCAACGGTGGGAAAACTGACTACCGCCGCTGAGGTCATCGCCCAATAGGGTTCGTCCAGATTCAGATAATAAGCAAAAGTTAACGCCAGACACATCGCAATGGTGTTACGCAGCGCATAACGCCACTGTGCCGCCGTGGCTTTAAACCACGGCAAATTGCCAGGTGTCAGGTGAGGTAGTTTCATTTACGCTGGCCAATGGATACGCTGCAGGTTGTACCTGATACCAGCGTGACATCCCGCGGCAGGGCGTCGAATTCGATGCGTACCGGGATACGCTGCGCCAGACGCACCCACGGCACGTTGGGCTTGATATCTGGAATCAGGCCGGAATCACTTTCCACACTTTGATCGTAGATAGCACGACCAATACTGGAAACGTGACCCTGTAACTTTATATCACCGCTGTAGAGCGTGATGAGGGCTGGTGCACCTTCGCGAATGTGGCGCAACTTAGTTTCTTCAAAATACCCCATCACATAAAAAGAGTGACTGTCGACGAGAGCAAACAGAGGCTTCCCGGTTGAAGCGTAGTCTCCGGTACGGGTTGAAAGATTGGTGACCCAGCCCGCTACGGGGGCTTTGACCACCGTTTGCGTCAATTGCCACTGTGCTTGGCGCAGACTGGCCTCTGCTGCTTCAACACTCGCCTGCATGGCTTTCACGTTGAGATTTGCGGTATCCAGATCCTCGGCTGAGATGTAATTTTGCGATAAATGACGGCGACGGTTGGCTTCGTTATTGGCTTTCGCCAGGTCAGACTGCGCTTTTGCGAGTTGCGCTTGCGCATTCAGTTCAGCAATGTGAAATGGCGTCTTGTCGATAATAAAAAGGACATCGCCTTTATTCACAAACTGGTTATCTTTTATATAGAGTTCGCTAATGCTACCTGACACCTGTGGCGTAATGCTGACCTGCTCTGCTCGCACTTTGCCATCACGTGTCCAGGGCGATTGCATATAGTAATTCCACATCCACCATCCGGCGAAAACTGCGATTGCAGCGACTATAATAGTGGAGAAGTATTTAACGGTTTTAAGCGACATAATCACCACGCTATCAGCATAACAAAGGCCAGACATACGCAAAGCGTAAAGAGTGACAGATCCATTAACAAGGGATGCCAGATTTCGCCAGAGTAAATCCAGTCGCGCAGTAGGCGATGAACAACCAGCCAGAGAATAAATCCTGCTACAATCGCCTTGAAAACAGGAGGGAAGTAGACAGATGCGCCGATCATTAAATCTTGTAGGGGCAATCCTGTTGCATTAAACATAAACTTCACGGGCAAAATCCTTGGCGGAAGAGAGCATTGCTATAGGTTTAGCAAAAAAGAGACAATGAGTCTCCGTAACGCATAATGTCTGAAAAAATGTCAGCCGGTAAGCAAATTTGGCAATACATTTGTTTTGGGAATACAAATGCTGCACACTATTCTAAAATCAGCACAATAACTTAGCAAGCTAATTATAAGGAGATGAAATTGGAATCGCCATTAGGTTCTGATCTGGCACGGTTGGTGCGCATTTGGCGTGCTCTGATTGACCATCGCCTGAAACCTCTGGAGTTGACGCAGACGCATTGGGTTACGCTGCACAACATTCATCAGTTGCCGCCGGATCAATCGCAGATTCAGTTGGCTAAAGCGATTGGCATCGAGCAGCCTTCGTTGGTACGTACGCTTGACCAGTTAGAGGAAAAGGGACTCATTTCACGACAGACTTGCGCCAGCGATCGCCGGGCAAAGAGAATTAAACTGACAGAAAAAGCAGAGCCGCTGATCGCTGATATGGAAGCGGTTATCAACAAGACGCGTGGAGAAATTTTGGAAGGGATTTCAGCTGAGGAAATTGATCTGCTGATTAAACTGGTCGCCAGGCTGGAACACAATATTATTGAGCTGCAGTCACAGGGCTGAAGCAAAAAAATGACGTGTGGCCAGGGTCTGACCACACGTGAATTAGATTAGCGTGGAGACACGGTAACCTGGCTGCCGTTGTTAGCCATAACAACGCGCTGGCCGGCTGAAAACTTGGTCGCACCCTGTTTCTGAACCACCATGATGGTATTACCATCATCCTTACGGATTTCCAGTTCCACACCCTGGGTTTTATTCATCGCACCTTGTACGCCTTGACCCGCTACGCCACCGGCAACTGCGCCTGCAGCCGTCGCTAATGAACGACCCGTACCGCCGCCGACGGTGTTACCGAGGAACCCGCCGAGTACCGCACCACCAATAGCACCAATCACGTTTGCGTCATCGCCACCCTGGATTTGCACCGGACGAACATGAACAATCGTACCGTAGGTAACGTTCTGAACTTGTTTCGCTTCGGATGCGGTATACACGTCACCTGAAAGGCTATCATTGTTAACGCAACCCGCTAAAGATACGCCCATTAATGAAACAATCAGCACACGTTTAATCATTTACAAATCTCCTTTGTCACCACGAAACGCTAATAAAGCACCCTTCATGGTTAAATTATATGGCATTTGTGAGCCTAAGATCACATGTTCTACTGGAACAATATGAAAATCTTAACCGAAATCGGATCAACCGAGTATAAACGAATCATTCATGTAATTGATGTAATTAAACGATCATTGTAATGATTAGCCACCAAAAATCATTAAGCAAGCATGGCATTAGTCGACACTTTATGGTTGAGTGTCAAGGCTAATTTGCTTAAAAGGATGACCTATGAAATCGGGCCGTTTTATCGGTGTAATGTCTGGAACCAGCCTTGATGGCGTCGATGTTGTGCTGGCGACAATAGATGAAACGATGGTTGCGCAGCAGGCGAGTCTGACCTGGCCCATCCCCATTCATGTTAAACAAGCGATTCTGGATATCTGCCAGGGGCAGCAGCTTACACTTTCTCAGTTTGGTCAGTTGGACGCACAGCTCGGTTATTTATTTGCTGAGGCAGTGAATGCGTTATTGGCGCAAGAAAAATTGAAACCGCAGGATATCGTTGCGATTGGTTGCCACGGGCAAACCGTGTGGCATGAACCGAACGGTGCTGCGCCACACACGCTGCAAATTGGCGATAACAACCAGATTGTTGCGCGTACAGGGATAACCGTAGTCGGCGATTTTCGTCGACGTGATATCGCCCTTGGCGGGCAGGGTGCACCGCTCGTTCCCGCGTTTCATCAGGCACTGCTGGCACATCCAACGGAACGGCGGATGGTGTTAAACATCGGCGGGATTGCCAATCTGTCTCTGCTTATTCCGCAACAACCCGTTCGCGGATACGACACCGGGCCGGGCAATATGCTGATGGATGCCTGGATCTGGCGGCAATGCGGTCAACCTTACGACAAAGATGCACAGTGGGCCATTTCGGGAATGGTTATCCTGCCGTTACTGCAAAATATGCTTAACGACCCTTATTTCTCCGCGCCTGCGCCGAAAAGTACTGGTCGTGAGTATTTCAATTATGGCTGGATAGAACGTCATCTGGTGCAGTTCCCGGGGATTAGTCCGCGGGATGTGCAGGCGACGCTTGCCGAACTGACCGCGGTGACCATTTCAGAGCAGGTCTTGCTAAGCGGCGGTTGTGAACGGCTCATGGTCTGCGGTGGAGGAAGCCGTAATCCGCTGCTGATGATGCGTCTGGCGGCACTATTGCCGGGAACAGAGGTCACCTCAACTGATGAAGCCGGGATCAGCGGCGATGATATGGAAGCGTTAGCCTTTGCCTGGCTGGCGTGGCGGACACTGGCCGGATTACCTGGAAATCTGCCTTCTGTGACTGGCGCATCAGAGCCGAGCGTTTTAGGGGCGATTTATCCTGCTAACCCACGAACTCAGAGTTAACTGAAATTATTCAGCACCGTATGCCGGTAAACTAGGGATATTAGGGAGGGTTCCATTACCCTCCGGGACCAGGAAAGTCTTCAGGATATGGCTATGAAAAAACTATTGTTAGTGTGTCTGCCGGTACTGCTTAGCGGGTGTAGCGTATACAACCAATTTGTTGAGCGTATGCAAACGGATACGCTCGAATACCGCTGCGACGAAAAACCGCTTACCGTCAAGCTGAACAATACCCGCCAGACGGCAAGCTTTGTTTATGATAATCAGCTATTGAACCTCAAACAGGGCGTGTCGGCATCAGGTGCGCGCTATACCGATGGGATCTACGTTTTCTGGTCTAAAGGCGACGAGGCAACGGTCTATAAACGAGACAGAATTGTGCTAAATAACTGTCAGTTACAGAACCCGAAGCGTTGAGATTTTCACCTGGGCGGCGCACAATAGCGTCACCCACTGACAATCCGTAGCCCAACATCATGTCTGATAACGACGAATTGCAGCAAATCGCGCATCTGCGCCGTGAATACACGAAAGGCGGTCTTCGCCGCCGCGATCTTCCCGCCGAACCCCTTGCGCTGTTTGAGCGCTGGCTGGGGCAAGCCTGTGACGCCAAACTGGCCGATCCCACCGCGATGGTCGTTGCGACCGTCGATGAAAATGGCCAGCCGTATCAGCGTATCGTGTTACTCAAACATTATGATGACAAAGGGCTGGTGTTCTATACCAACCTTGGCAGCCGAAAGGCGCATCAGATCGAGAAAAATCCACGCATCAGCCTTTTATTTCCCTGGCATACGCTGGAACGGCAGGTGATGGTGATCGGCAAGGCTGAGCGTCTCTCCACGTTAGAAGTAGTGAAATACTTCCACAGTCGCCCACGCGACAGCCAGATTGGCGCCTGGGTCTCTAAGCAATCCAGCCGGATCTCAGCTCGTGGTATTCTCGAAAGTAAATTTCTCGAACTGAAGCAGAAGTTTCAGCAAGGAGAAGTTCCGCTGCCCAGTTTCTGGGGCGGCTTTCGCGTGAGTATTGAGCAAATGGAGTTCTGGCAAGGTGGTGAAAACCGCTTACACGATCGTTTTTTATACCAACGCGAAGATAACGCGTGGAAAATTGATCGCCTGGCCCCCTAAAGATGCAAATTTCTTGTTTTAAGCGCTGGTGCTGATCAATCCGGCGCTTTATTCTATGTTTCTTTCGCATCAGGCGAAAAGTCGTGTACCGGCAAAGGTGCAGTCGTTTTATACATGGAGATTTTGATGGCAAGCAGTAACTTGATTAAACAATTGCAAGAGCGGGGGCTGGTGGCCCAGGTGACGGACGAGGAAGCGTTAGCAGAGCGACTGGCGCAAGGCCCGATCGCGCTCTATTGCGGCTTCGATCCTACCGCTGACAGCTTGCATTTGGGGCATCTGGTTCCATTGTTATGCCTGAAACGCTTCCAGCAGGCAGGCCATAAGCCTGTCGCACTGGTAGGTGGCGCAACCGGTCTGATTGGTGACCCGAGCTTTAAAGCCGCCGAGCGTAAACTGAATACCGAAGACACTGTGCAGGAGTGGGTGGATAAAATCCGCAAACAGGTTGCACCGTTCCTCGATTTCGACTGTGGCGACAACTCGGCGATTGCTGCGAACAACTACGACTGGTTTGGCGGTATGAACGTACTGACTTTCCTGCGTGATATCGGCAAACACTTCTCCGTTAACCAGATGATCAACAAAGAAGCGGTTAAGCAGCGTCTGAACCGTGACGATCAGGGGATCTCCTTTACTGAGTTTTCTTACAATCTGCTGCAGGGTTATGACTTTGCCTGCCTGAATAAGCTGCACGGCGTGGCACTGCAGATTGGTGGTTCTGACCAGTGGGGTAACATTACTTCGGGTATCGATTTGACCCGTCGTCTGCACCAGAATCAGGTGTTTGGTCTGACCGTACCACTGATTACTAAAGCTGATGGCACCAAATTCGGTAAGACGGAAGGCGGCGCAGTGTGGCTGGATCCGAAGAAAACCAGTCCGTACAAATTCTACCAGTTCTGGATCAACACCGCCGATGCGGACGTTTATCGCTTCCTGAAATTCTTCACTTTCATGGATATTGAAGAGATCAATGCGCTGGAAGAAGAAGATAAAAACAGCGGTAAAGCGCCGCGTGCCCAGTATGTTCTGGCCGAACAGGTTACGCGTCTGGTTCACGGTGAAGAAGGTCTGGTCGCGGCAAAACGCATTACCGAAAGCTTGTTCAATGGCAATCTCAGCGATTTGAGTGAAGCAGATTTCGAACAGCTGGCGCAGGATGGCGTGCCGATGATCGAGATGGACAAAGGTGCCGATTTGATGCAGGCGCTGGTAGACTCCGAGCTGCAACCTTCTCGCGGTCAGGCCCGTAAGACCATTGCGTCTAACGCGGTGACCATCAATGGTGAGAAGCAGTCCGATCCGGAATATTTCTTCCAGGAGAGTGATATCCTGTTCGGGCGCTATACCTTACTGCGCCGTGGCAAGAAGAACTATTGTCTGATTTGCTGGAAGTAAGATTGAGTTAGCAGGGGCGTGGGAAACTACGCCCCTTTATTTTTTCAGGGTTGTGATAAGTAAAATGAAGAATATCCTCGCCATCCAGTCCCACGTTGTTTTTGGCCATGCGGGCAACAGTGCAGCAGAATTTCCGATGCGTCGTCTTGGCGCAAACGTCTGGCCGTTGAATACCGTCCAGTTTTCAAACCACACGCAGTATGGCAAATGGACCGGTTGCGTTATGCCGCCGAGCCACCTGACTGAAATTGTCCAGGGCATTGCTGATATTGATAAACTCCAGACCTGTGACGCAGTACTGAGCGGCTATCTTGGCTCAGCTGAACAGGGCGAGCATATTCTGGGTATTGTACGTAAAGTAAAAGCGGCCAACCCGCAGGCAAAATACTTTTGCGATCCGGTGATGGGACACCCTGAAAAGGGATGTATCGTAGCTCCGGGTGTGGCGGAATTTCATGTACGTCATGCGCTTCCGGCTAGTGACATTATTGCCCCGAATTTGGTTGAGCTCGAAATTCTGTGCGAGCATGCGGTGAACAATGTTGATGAGGCTGTTGCGGCGGCGCGTGAACTGATCGCTCAGGGACCTGAAATTGTACTGGTGAAGCATCTGGCACGCGCAGGTATTAGCACCGACCGTTTCGAGATGCTGCTGGTCACCGCTGAACAGGCGTGGCATATCAGTCGCCCGCTGGTCGATTTTGGCACACGTCAACCGGTTGGTGTGGGTGATGTTACCAGTGGCTTGTTGCTGGTGAAACTGTTGCAGGGCGCGTCTTTACAGCAGGCGCTTGAGCATGTGACTGCGGCAGTGTACGAAGTGATGATCGCCACTAAAGAGATGCACGAGTATGAGCTGCAGGTGGTGGCCGCGCAGGATCGCATCGCGAAGCCTGAGCACTACTTCAGCGCAACGCAGCTGTAATCAATGCCCGATGGCGTTCACGCTTATCGGGCATATTTTTAGCTGTAGGCCGGGCAAACGCAAGCACCACCCGGCAACAACAATTAATTTAACCCTTCTGCTTTAAGCGCCGCGGCAACCGCCGGGCGTTCAGCCATACGCGCCATATACGCGTCGATATGGCTTAATCCTGCCATATTCAGCTTAACCGCATAGGCCCAACGCAGTACGGTAAACAGGTAGGCATCGGCGATGCTGAAGCGCGGGCCGCAGATCCATTGGTTATCTTTTAGCGAGTCGTTCACATACTGCATTTTTTTCTCCAGCAGCGCGCGAACGGTTGGCTTGAAGTCTTCCGGCGTATCGGGACGGAACAGTGGCGTAAAGCCTTTATGCAGTTCTGTCGCAATGTAGTTAAGCCATTCGATGGTTTTGTAACGGGAGAGGCTGCTGGTAGGGGCAAGGAGCTGACGGTCTGGCACGCTGTCCGCCAGATATTGCATGATGGCGACACCTTCGGTAAGTAGCGTACCGTCATCCAGCAGCAGTGCGGGAACTTGCCCTTTTGGGTTTACCGCGAAAAAATCATCGCCATTTTCCAGACGTTTCTTCATCAGATCAACACCATCCAGCGTGAAATCTTTACCGCTCTCACGAAGTGTGATGTGGGAAGCAAGAGAACAAGCGCCCGGTTTGTAGAACAGTTTCATCGGTAACTCCTTTTGGCTGAGGTATATCGTATGGTAGTGCTACCTCATGCAAAAAAAAAGCCGCTAACAACAGTTAGCGGCCTGAAAATGAGTTTCCCTGAGAATTACGCTGTCGCGGCCTTAGCGGCTTTCTCATCGGCTTCGTCATCCTGAGTCATACGGTTCAGTTTCGGAGCCGTCAGCAGCATCAGAACAGCAATAACAGCCGTCGCAACACCAATCTGCAGGAACACACGACCGTAGACTTCAAGGGACATCAGCGGGTCAGTCACGTTCTCTGGTACAGCCATCATGTTAGCGACGTAGCCACCGATGATGTTTGCACCGGCAGTGGTCAGGAACCAGCTACCCATGATGAAGCCCATCAGGCGTTGCGGAACCAGCTGTGCCACCATTGCCAGACCCAGACCGGAGATCATCAGCTCACCGATACTTTGCAGGCCATAGCAGATAATCAGCCAGTTAACGGAAACGATGCCCGCATCGGTAGCGAATTTCGCGCCCAGCGGCAGGATCAGGAATGCACCGGAACACAGCACCATACCAATCGCAAACTTGGTCGGCATCGGCAGGGTATCGCCCATCTTGTTATAGATAGCGGCGAGGATTGGGCTACCAATGATGATCCAGAACGGGTTCAGCGCCTGGTACTGTTCAGGTTCGAAAGCAATGCCAAGAATAGAGTGCTCAACGTTACGAATCGCAAAGAAGTTCAGTGAGGTCGGCATCTGGCTGTACAGCACGAAGAAGATAATCGCTTCCAGCATCAGAATGAAGGCGACGATCATTTTACGACGTGCAGCGCCTTTCATGGTGAAGGCTTCTTTACCGAAGATAAACACGATACCGATAGCAATTACACCCAGAACCATACGTGCGATCTGCTGGTTGTGCAGCAGCCAGGTCGCAATCGCGATCAGAACCACAACGCCAACGATAGTCAGCAGCAGGTTACGGAAGTTGATTGGTTCAAAGTCAGGTTTAGAACCGTATTGTTTAACCCAGCGCTGACAGAATGCGAAGTTAACAACGGTAATCAGCATACCCACGACGCTCAGCGCGAACGCAGTGCTCCAGCCGTAACGCGCAGCTAACCATGGCGTTGCCAGCATAGAGAAGAATGAACCGATGTTGACGGACATGTAGTACATGGTAAATGCACCATCAAGACGCGGGTCATCTTTGGCATAGCAGGTAGAGAGCAGGGAGGATGGGTTTGCTTTAAACAGGCCGTTACCGACCGCGATAGCCGCCATGCCCATATAAACGATACCCGCATCGTGACCGGACCATGCTACCAACGCATAACCGATGGCCAGGACAACGGCACCCAGCATAATGACACGTTTTGTTCCCAGAACTTTATCACCTAACCAGCCGCCAATGGCAACCAGACCGTACACCAGGGCGCTAAAGGACGAGAAAAGGGTGATGGAATCCGCTTCTGACATACCCAGCTGTTTAACCAGGTAGACGGCCATAATCCCTTGCAGGCCGTAATAACCAAAACGTTCCCACAGCTCAATAGAGAAAATGAGATAGAACGCTTTTGGTTGTTTGAAGGCGTTTAAACTTACGCTTTCTGTTGGTTTATTGTTTGCAGTAGACACTTTTACCTCTTTTTTTACATCCCATATCAACGGGGGTGTTCAGGTACGTGATGAGTCAAGTTCATCCGTCCGATTGTTATAGTGGGAGGGGAAACGGCAAGTAATGTTCACTATCTTGACCATTCAGACAAGTGGTTTGTAATAATCTGTTACATATATCATGACTGGTGAAATCGTCGGGGCTGCGAAATGTTATCTAGCGTTAAATTTCTTCATTTGTAAAATGGCAGATTTTTACACTGTTTAATCACCGCTAAAACCGCAATGTGGCGATATGTTCTGCTATTTAAGGTTGAATCCAGTGATATAGGCCATTATCTGAAAAATAGGCAGTGTAATGTTTTGTTTATAAACTGTGCAGTTAGGTCATCTAATTGTCACCTTAACTAAAAAATAAAAACTTATTAACATTGTGTTAGCTGGATGATCTGGATCACGTATAGATAGAAATTTCTTTTGCTAAAAAAACGATTAACCTGCTCAGGTGTTAATTAACAAGAATATTGCATTAGATTTGAGCAATTGAATGGCATCATTGTCGGGAAAAGAAACATTGGGGAGTGCATAACTAAACGTTATGTATGGGGCAAAGAGGATGCCCCGGCAGTATTAGATATCGACTTTCTCTTTGAATTCGCAGAGATCTTCGATGATACAGGAACCACAACGTGGCTTTCTGGCTATACAGGTGTAGCGGCCATGAAGAATTAACCAGTGGTGGCAATCGACTTTAAATTCACTGGGTACGACTTTCAGTAGCTTTTCTTCTACCTGCTCGACGTTTTTACCTGGGGCGAATTGTGTCCGGTTACATACCCGGAAAATGTGGGTATCTACGGCAATAGTGGGCCAGCCAAAGGCGGTATTTAACACCACATTTGCTGTCTTTCGCCCAACGCCGGGGAGAGCTTCTAACGCAGCACGGTCTTCAGGCACTTCACCATTATGTTGTTCCAGCAGAATGCGGCAGGTTTTAATTACGTTTTCCGCTTTGCTGTTAAACAAACCGATTGTCTTGATGTAGGACTTAACACCTTCAACTCCGAGCTCCAGCATCGCAGCAGGCGTATTGGCGACGGGGTATAGTTTAGCCGTCGCTTTATTGACGCTGACATCGGTGGCCTGAGCGGATAGCAAGACCGAAATCAGCAGTTCAAACGGCGATGTAAAATTAAGCTCGGTTGTCGGATGCGGGTTGTTATCCCGCAGGCGAGTCAGTATTTCCAGACGTTTTGCTTTGTTCATGAGACATTCCCTGTTTCACCAGCCGGACTGTCCGCGACAGCCGCTTCGGCACGACGTTTCTTCATTCTCTCATCAATCAGGTACTTAACTGCCAGCATCAAGCCCAGACCAATAAACGCGCCTGGTGGCAGCATGGCCAGCAGAAACGGCGTATCAGTATGGAAGATCTCAACGCGCAATACTTTGGCCCAGTTACCCAACAAACCGTCTGCGCCATCAAACAGTGTACCGTTACCAATTATTTCACGCAGCGAGCCCAGAACAAACATGGCGCCGGTCGCCCCCATACCGATGGAAAAACCATCGAGTGCGGATAATGCAGGGCCTTTTTTAGCGGCGAAGGCTTCTGCGCGGCCAACAACAATACAGTTGGTCACAATCAGCGGGATAAAGATGCCCAGAGACTGATACAGGCCAAAGGCATAGGCATTGATCAGCATCTGCACCGCACTCACCACGGAGGCGATGATCATGACATAAATTGGAATACGGATTTCAGGCGGAGTCCAGCGACGAAGGGCCGAAATCGTCAGGTTGGTCAGCGTCAGAACTAGCGTCGTCGCGAGCCCCAGCCCCAGCGCGTTAGTAGCGGTAGAGGTAACGGCCAACAGCGGACACATCCCGAGTAGCTGTACAAGCGCGGAGTTATTTTTCCATAACCCCTGGACAATAACGTCTTTAATTTCGCTCATGGTTTATTCTCCACAGGCGCTAAGTTGAGGAAGCTGCGCGGGTAGCGTCTGCGCATACAAACCGGCGCGTTTTACTGCGTTCACTACCGCCCGCGGCGTAATGGTTGCGCCAGTAAACTGGTCAAAGTCGCCGCCGTCTTTTTTCACAGCCCAGTGGGCATCGTTACCCGTAGCGATCGTTTTGCCGCTAAAGTGGGTGATCCAGTCGGACAGTCGCAGTTCGATTTTATCGCCCAGTCCCGGGGTTTCATGATGCTCGGTTACCCGCGTACCCAACACGGTACCCGTAAAATCGACACCGACCAGCAGTTGAATCGCCCCGGAATACCCATCTGGCGCCGTAGCTTCAAGAATTGCTGCAACGGGACGGTCGTCCTGGCGGGCAATATACACGCGGTGAGTACCTTTGCCCAATGCCTGCGCATTGACCAGATAACAGCTCTCAGACAAGTTATTATTGTAGCGATCGCCAGGTAGCACCTGATCGAACAGTGCTTTTTGCTGCAGCGCGGCCTGTTCATCAATGGTGGACTTGGTTAATTGATTGATTGCCGCGGTTAATCCCGTTGAACCAGCAGCAAACAGCGCCAGCGTAATACCGTGTTTACGAATCGTTTTCAGCATTGGGAGTCCTTAGCGATGTCCGTACACGCGAGGGCGGGTGTAATAATCAATCAGGGGAACCGTGATATTTGCCAGTAATACAGCAAAGGCTACACCGTCAGGATAACCGCCAAAACTGCGAATCAACCATACTAACAACCCCGCAAGTGCGCCAAAAATCAGGCGGCCGCGGTTAGTTGTCGAGGCCGTAACGGGGTCGGTAAGAATAAAGAATGCACCCAGCATGGTTGCGCCGGAAAGCAGGTGTAACTGAGGAGACGCGAGTGACTCAGGTGAGAACAACCATCCCAGAGTGGCGCAAACGGCGAGCGACAGCAGGAAGCTAACCGGGATATGCCAGCGAATCGCCCCCTGCCATAACAGAACGATACCACCCGCCAGCCAGGCAAGATTAACCCACTGCCAGCCCGCGCCTGCCAGCACACCGCTGTAAATCGGGTATTGCATCACCTGTTCAACGGTATGCCCGGCATGCAGTGATGTCTTAAAGGTATCGAGAGGCGTTGCCTGGCTGATACCATCAATGCCCATACGCAGTGTATTCATATCCCCACCGCTGACGGTATGACCGCTAAAGATAACGTTCAGCGCGTCAAAGAACCCAGGCACTGTAGCCGCAATTTCGTGCGGCGGCAGCCAACTGGTCATCTGTACTGGAAATGAGATTAGCAGCACGACGTAACCAATCATGGCAGGATTAAACGGGTTCTGACCGAGACCGCCATACAGTTGTTTCGCAATGATAACCGCGAATACCGTGCCCAATACCACCATCCACCAGGGGGCGAGCGGGGGAATACTCACGGCCAGCAGCAACCCGGTGAGTAACGCAGAGTTGTCTTTTAAAATCGGCACAATGGGTTGTTTACGCAGTTTAAGCACGCCCGCTTCGGCTGCGATAGCGCTGATGGCGGCCAGAATTATCTGGAACAACGTACCCCAGCCGAAGAACCACAGCTGTGCGGCGATTCCCGGCAATGCCGCAAGTAACACCAACATCATGATACGTGATGTCTGGCGCTGGTTATGGGTATAAGGGGAGCTTGCTATTCTGAATACCATTTATTCCTCGTTAACAACCTGCTGCTGTGCGGCTTTCTTTGCCTGAGCGCGTGCGATAGCGGCCGCGACGGCGGCTTTGCGTGGATCAACCGGCTCGGCTGTTTCCGGTACCGCCTGCTGTTCGAGCTTGCGGGCCTTGGCGCGGGCGATGGCCGCTTCCACGGCGGCTTTACGCTGATCAACCGATTCGGCTGTTTCCGGTACCACCTGCTGCTCGAGCTTGCGGGCCTTGGCGCGGGCGATGGCCGCGTCCACGGCGGCTTTACGCGGATCAACCGATTCGGCTGTTTCCGGTACCACCTGCTGCTCGAGCTTGCGGGCTTTGGCGCGAGCAATTGCCGCTTCGACGGCAGCTTTACGCGGATCTGTACCCGTGCTGCTGCCTTCACTTTGCGGCGAATTTTCCTTACGGGAAGCACGAGCTTGCGCCTTACGCGCCTCGCGTGCGGCAATCACTGCGCTATTGTCAGGTTTTTCACCTGCCTGAATTACTACCGGCTGCAGCGCCTGAGCCTGTTTTTCTTTTACGCGAGCCAGCGCGGCGGCAATGGCATCATGGTCTTTGGCCGCCGGTTGAGCAGCGGCGCTCTTATGGCGTTCAAGACGCGCTGCTTTTTCACGTTCAAGGCGCGCCTGTCGGGCTTCAAACCGTGCTTTCGCTTCAGCGGCTCGTTTTTCTTCCTGGCTAATGGCGTAAATCTCGGCTTTTTCCTGGCGGAAATACTGCACCAACGGAATATTGCTTGGGCATACCCAGGCGCAGGCACCGCATTCAATGCAGTCGGCGATATTGTGGGCCGTTGCTTTGTCGTGCTGTTGCCCTTTACTGAACCAATAAAGCTGTTGTGGCAGGAGATCCGCCGGACAGGCATCGGCGCATGCGCTACAGCGAATGCAGCCTTTCTCTTCCGGCGTTTCACCCATTTCACTGGCAGAGGGGGCCAGAAGACAGTTGGTAATCTTCACCACCGGGACATCCAGCCATGGCAGCGTAAACCCCATCAGCGGTCCGCCCATAATCACCATCTGGTCGGCGGAAGGGCAAAAGCCCGCGTCGTTGAGCAGATGACGAACCGGCGTGCCCAAACGCGCCCAGACGTTGCCCGGGCGGCTGACGGCTTCACCGGTAAGTGTCACGACACGTTCGGTGATCGGCTCACCGTCAATTACTGCACGTTTAATTGCATAGGCGGTTCCGACGTTTTGCATCAATACGCCGATATCTGAGGAGCGTCCACCGTGGGGAACCTGCTTGCCAGTCAGGATTTGTGTTAACTGTTTAGCCCCGCCGGAAGGGTACTTGGTGGGGATCACTCGCAAACTGATGTCGTGTGAATCAGCCAGCACCGCGCGCAGCATAGATATTGCCTGCGGTTTGTTATCTTCTATGCCGAGGAGGATCTCGCGTGGCTGAAGAATGTGCGCCAGGATGCGGATCCCTTCGACGACCTGCGCCGCACAGTCCTGCATCAGGCGGTCATCTGCTGTAATATACGGCTCGCATTCAGCGGCGTTAATGATCAGCGTTTCAATTTTATCTCCGCCGCCCTGCAGTTTAACGCCGGTGGGAAAACCTGCGCCACCCAGCCCGGCGACGCCGAACTGATGAATACGCGCAATCAGCTCTTCCCGGTTGTGGGAGCGGTAATCGGTCCAGCCGTCTCGCTCAATCCAGCGGTCTTCGCCATCGGCGTCTATGATAACGCTCAACTCAGCCAGTGCCGAAGGATGTGCGGTGGAGTGCGGGGCAATGGCAACCACGGTACCTGATGTTGGCGCATGGACTGGAAGCATTTTGCCACGCCCGCGGGTTAATGCCTGACCACGCAGCACGGTGTCACCCACGTTTACGCACAGTTCACCCTCCGCACCAATATGTTGTTTCAGCGGAATAACAAAACGCGGTGCCAGCGGAACCTGTCGCAACGGTGTTCCGTTTGACTGGGTTTTCATTTCTGGTGGATGAATACCACCATCAAAGTCCCAGATTTTATTTTTTCTGAATGCAGAGAATAACTTAAACATGTTGTTCCACGGGAATGATGCGCACAGGGATGGTGTTTAAATCCCATTTCCAACTATCGGGTGTCTCGGCTACCGGGCGTAATTCAATGCATTGCGTCGGGCACGGGTCAACACACAGGTTGCACCCAGTGCAGAGATCGCTCATTACCGTGTGCATGGCGCGGGTCGCGCCCACGATCGCATCGACCGGGCAGGCCTGAATACACTTAGTGCACCCGATACAGTTATTTTCATCAATGACCGCCAGCATACGCACCGGCGTAACGTCTTGTTCATCACCATCAATAGGCTGCGGATCGACGTTCAGCAGGGCGGCAATTTTTAACATCACCGCTTCGCCACCGGGGGCGCAACGGTTAATTTTTTCACCCTGAGAGCCGATCGCTTCAGCGTAAGGATGACAGCCCGGATAGCCGCACTGCCCACACTGGCTTTGCGGGAGAATTTCATCAATTTTCTCCACGACCGGATCATCTTCAACGGCAAAACGTCGTGAGGCGTACCCCAAAATAGCGCCGAACGCCAGACCCAGTACACTCACTGCGGCAACGGCAATCCAGATAGCATTCATTACAACTTCACCAAACCACTAAAGCCCATAAAGGCCAATGACATTAAACCAGCGGTAATCAGCGCAATCGCATTCCCGCGAAACGGCGCCGGGACGTCCGCCACGGCGAGGCGTTCGCGGATCGCGGCGAACAGTACCATCACCAGCGAGAAGCCGACGGCGGCGGAAAAACCGTATAGCGCCGACTGTAAAAAGTTATGGCCGAGGTTGATGTTCAGCAGCGCCACACCTAACACTGCGCAGTTAGTCGTGATCAGCGGTAGGAAGATCCCCAGCAGGCGGTACAGCGCAGGGCTGGTTTTGCGCACAACCATTTCGGTAAACTGCACGACGACGGCGATAACCAGAATAAAAGCCAGCGTGCGCAGATAGATGAGATTGAGCGGGATTAGGATCCAGGTATCAATCAGCCATGCGCAGATGGATGCCAGTGTCATGACAAACGTCGTGGCAAGGCCCATACCCATTGCGGTTTCCAGTTTTTTGGAAACGCCCATAAACGGGCAGAGGCCCAGAAACTTGACCAGTACAAAGTTATTGACCAGTACAGTTCCGACAAACAGCAGCAGGTAATCAGTCATTTTTCGGCCTGAAATAAAAAAGCCGCCTATTATCTGACAATCTACAACAGGCGACAACAGGTTAACTGTAGGGTTATTACGGGTTCACAAACGTCGATTTAACGCGCTGCGATTGCTTGAAGTAGGGCACCAACAGTGCTGCGGCCAATAATGGGAACAGCAGTTGGCGCACGGCAAAAGCGTCTGGGACGGGTGAAAACGCAAACGCTTTAATCGCCAGCAACACGGAGATCAGCAGCCACAGAATGTAATGCTTGGGCACACAGGCTCTGCGTTTGAAAAACGCAATTGTCAGCCACAGTGTGTAATACCACATGGCGATCGCGGTAACAAAGGAGACGCCCCATAACAGCAAATTTGCTGTACTTTGCTCACCCAGCGTTTTGAAGGTTTGCGGTGTTGCCAGCGCAGTGACATAAAGTAATAACGCCAGCGAAGCGCTCAACAACGCGACTAACAGCCAGGCCAGTGGCCCAAGTAGCCAGCCTCCGATACGTTGTGCCGGTGTGGTAGTCATCTCTTCTCCAGTTTTACGCGCGCAATCAATCATGCCATTCATTTTGGGGCAATTATTATAAAGCTTTTAACGTTGAGCGCTACTTTCTTCTCTATTGCACGTAATGCCAGACTGATTTAGGTACCTGACCAACATCAAACAGACGGCCTCCGGATATAAGCTCCGCACGGCGATGGTCTGCGGCACGGTACATATTGATCATGTCGCTATCGTCGGTGAGCGTGTAGTTTAAATGGTCGAAAAGTTTTTCCAGACTTTCGAGTGAGCTGATTTTGCGGAATTTTAATAAGTAATCCTGAACAGTCATAAATGCAGATCCATATTAATAAAATAATACCAACGGAGTAGAAAATATAAAAATAAACAACGTGCACAGGTAAAAGCGCATTTACGTGCAAATGTAAGAAGAGTGTTCATACCTGTGAAAAAGCAGGCGCTATGCGCGTCTTCGGCAAGGGTAACGCGCATAGCGATCGCTGGCAATATGCAGCGAAACGGGATGCGGCATAATTCGCTTTTTTTGACAGAAAGCGATCTTTTACCGGCAAACCCTGCAACTACCAATGTTAATTGCCGGGCAATAAAAGGTTGCGGATGCTTATTTCTTCTGCACTGCCGCAACGGGCTCTGGTGGCTGGTAATTGTCAATATGATTGGCAACACCCAGCAGGATCACGGAGACGGCGAGAACAATCCAACCTGTTAATTCAATAAGACGATTCATTACTGATGACATTTGCTTTGATTTATCCATAAACACAGGCTGCAAATGTTACTAATCTCTCATTAATACAGCAAGATGGTTGGGAACGATTTCTCCCTCTTTTTCGCTGCAAGTTAAGCATAAGTGGCATATGTTTGACTTAAGTTAAAAACAACCTTTGTAGCGCGAAGGTTATTAAACTATTGAGACGTTGCAAGGTATGGTGTGAAATAGGTCAGTCCTGAATTGAGAGGCAATAACATGAGTGACAACATCCGCGTTGGGCTAATTGGCTATGGTTATGCCAGTAAAACCTTCCATGCCCCCCTGATTGTGGGTACGCCGGGCCTGGAACTGGCTGCAGTTTCCAGTAGTGATGAAGCAAAAGTGAAGGCAGACTGGCCTACGGTGGCGGTTGTTGCTGAGCCTAAGCATCTTTTTAACGATCCAAATATCGACCTGATTGTGATCCCCACACCTAATGACACACACTTTCCATTAGCGAAAGCTGCGCTGGAAGCGGGCAAACATGTGGTTGTTGATAAGCCTTTTACTGTGACACTGTCACAAGCTCGTGAGCTGGATACGCTGGCGCGCAGCCTCGGGCGCGTGCTGTCTGTGTTCCATAACCGTCGCTGGGACAGTGATTTTCTGACGCTGAAAGCTCTGCTGGCGGATGGTGTTTTGGGAGAGGTGGCGTATTTCGAATCCCATTTCGATCGTTTCCGCCCGCAGGTTCGTGACCGTTGGCGTGAACAGGGCGGTCCGGGAAGCGGTATCTGGTACGATTTAGCACCGCATCTTTTGGATCAGGCGATTAATCTGTTTGGTTTGCCCGTCAGCCTGACGGTAGACCTGGCCCAGTTGCGTCCGGGCGCGCAGGCGACGGATTACTTCCATGCCATCCTGACGTATCCGCAGCGTCGTGTGATCCTGCATGGCACCATGCTCGCTGCCGCAGAATCGGCCCGTTATATTGTGCACGGATCGCGTGGCAGCTATGTGAAGTATGGTCTTGACCCGCAGGAAGAGCGCCTGAAAAATGGCGAGCGACTGCCACAGGAAGACTGGGGTTATGATATGCGTGATGGCGTTTTGACGCGAATAGAAGGCGAAGAGCAGGTTGAAGAAACCTGGCTTACTGTACCAGGCAACTATCCGGCGTACTATGCTGGCATTCGTGATGCGTTAAACGGTAACGGTGAAAACCCGGTACCGGCGAGACAGGCTATCCAAATTATGGAGCTGATTGAGCTGGGTATCGAATCTGCGAAACATCGTTCGACGCTGTGCCTTGCTTGATTGGACTAATGCCGGATGGAGATGCTCAGGCATTTTATCCGGCCTACAATGAAAACCAACGTAGGCCGGATAAGCGTTAGCGCCATTCAGCACTTTACCCGTTACGCTGCGGCGACTTTCTCGCGCAAGGCTCGTTTTTCTTCGTTACTCAGGAATGCCATTTCCAGACCGTTGATTTGCGCCTGGCGGATCTGTTCGCGCGTTAGGCCTGCAGCTGGTGCGGCAATGGTGTACTCGTGAATAATATCCACACCCTGAACAGCCGGGTCGTCCGTATTCAAACTGGCAATAACGCCATGCTCAAGGAACGTTTTCAGCGGATGGTTCGCTAGTGAGGCAACGGTGCTGGTCTGAATGTTTGATGTCAGGCAGGATTCGATGCCGATACGATGCTCGGCGAGGTAATCCATCAACGCACGATCTTCAACGGCTTTAACGCCGTGACCAATACGCTCAGCGCCCAGCTCTTTAATGGCCTGCCAGATGCTTTCTGGTCCCGCGGCTTCGCCCGCATGCACGGTAATATGCCAGCCGGCGTCGCGTGCCTGGTTGAAATGGGACAGGAACAGACTGCCAGGGAATCCCAGTTCGTCACCGGCTAGATCCAGTGCCGTAATATGATCTCGGTGGGCTAACAGCGCATCCAGTTCCTGCAGACAGGCGGCTTCGCCAAAAGTACGGCTCATAATGCCAATTAAGCGTGCTTCGACGCCAAAGGTCTTGCAGCCCTCGCGCACGCCTGCGATGACGGCTTCAACCACACCTGCCACCGGGAGTTGATGCGCCATCGCCATATAGCCTGGTGAAAAACGTAATTCTACATAGTGCAGACCGTTACGTGCTGCATCCTCAATATTTTCAAATGCCACGCGGCGACAGGCATCCAGCGAGGCCAGTACCTTCACGCCCCAGTCGAGCTTGGATAAAAAACTCACTAAATCTGGCTCAGTGGATGTCACTTGCACATGAGGGATCAGCGTTTCCAACGTTTGTGCCGGGAGCGTTAAATTGAACTGACGACCCAGATCCAGAATCGTTTGGGCACGGATGTTACCATCAAGGTGGCGATGGACGTCGGTCAAGGGGAGGGAAGTATCAATCATGGTCGCACTCGTGTATTTAGGTAAAGTGCGTCGTATTATAAGAAAAAATCGGGATAAAAATCTATGTTGCGCAATGAATAATTTCATTGCGCAAACTTTATTAGCGTACAGAACGTATGCCGTTAATCAACCCCTGAACGCCTTTTTCAAGTTTGGATCGTGGACATCCGGCATTCAGGCGCACAAAACCGCGTCCTTCTTCGCCGTATGTGTATCCGGGCATGATGGCGACTTTCTGCTGGTGGATGAGCGCTTCCTGCAATGCGTGGTCATCAATGTTGAGCGGACGCAGGTCAATCCATGCCAGATAGGTGGATTGCGGAACCTGCCAGTTCAGTTCGGGGAATGCGGCATTAAGCTCGCGGGCGACGTAATGCAAATTGCTGGTAAGGTAATCCCGCAGCGCATCAAGCCAGCTTGCTCCCTGATGATAGGCGGCAATATGTGCGCTCAGCGCGAGCACTGCTGGTGAGGAAAGACCATCGCGACCTTTTAATGCGCAGAGATAATCGTTACGGCTTTGAGCGTCTTCAATAATTCCGTAAGCCCCGGTCAGTGCCGGAATATTAAAACTTTTTGAACCGGAAGTGAGCAGCGCCCAGCTGTCACGCGCGACATTACTCCAGGGGATATGTGGGTGATCCCCCCATACCATATCCATATGGATCTCATCGGAAATAACTTTTACACCATGGCGTTGACACAGTTCTGCCATGGTTTCCAGCTCATCACGCGTCCACACTTTGCCCGTCGGATTTTGTGGGCTACAGAGCAGAAGAATTTTGCTCTCTGGACGAGACAGGGCATTCTCCAGCGCGGCCATGTCGCAGTACCAACCGTCAGTGCGTTTTTCCAGTTCGACAGCGCGCACCACGCGCTGATTACCTTCAATTGCTTTGTAAAACGCGTCGTACGCCGGCGTATGAATCACCACCTCATCACCCGCAGAAGACCACTGGCGGATCAGCTCCGATACCATATAGATGACCGAGGGGCCATAAACCAGCGACTGAGGATCGATATGGGTATTATGACGCGATAGAAACCAGTGACTAATCGCCGCAAGAAATTCATCATTTTTCCAGCGACTGTAACCCAACACGCCATGTGACAGGCGCTGAGTCAGCGCCTCCAGAATACAGGGTGCGGTGGCAAAATCCATATCGGAGATGGTGAACGGCAGCAGGTCGGCTGAACCAAAACGGTCGGCAACGTAATCCCACTGAGTACACCAGGTACCATGCCTGTCCACAACCTTTGAAAAATCAAACATATCATTGTCCTTAAGCTTGTACGGTGTTCATCAGAACTGCGATCTCGTCTTTCACTGACTGGACCTGTGGGCCAATAACGACCTGAAGATTATGCTGATTGAGTTGCACTACGCCAATGGCGCGATTGTCCTTCAGTGCCTGTACATTCACAAGAGACATATCTTTCACTGACAAACGCAGACGGGTAATGCAGTTATCCAGGCTGACGATGTTTTCCGCACCGCCAAGCGCCGCCAGAATGGCAGGGACGTTGTAACCGGATTTACCCGGCGCTCCAGCCATTACTTTTTCGATATTGCTGGCAATTTCGACGTCCCGACCCGGTGTCTTCAAATTGAAGCGTGTGATGGCGAAACGGAAGATGACGTAGTACACCGCGAACCAGATCGCCGCTACAACAGGGACCAGATACCACTTGGTAGAGAGTCCATGCAGGATACCGAACACCACGAAGTCAATCAGGTTACCGTCGGTGTTACCGATGGTGACGCCAAGCACTGCCATCACAGTGAAGCCAAGACCGGTCAGCAGGGCGTGGATCACATACAGAACTGGGGCAACGAACAGGAATAAGAACTCAAGGGGCTCGGTGGTACCGCCGATCACACAGGCAATAAGACCGGAAATTAATAACCCTTTAATTTTATGACGATTTTCAGGGCGAGCACAGTGGTACATTGCTAGCGCTGCCCCCGGTAAACCACCGAGGAACGCAGGCATTTTGCCCTGCGACAGGAAGCGGGTTGCGCTTTCAGAGAAACCTTGTGTTGTCGGGCAGCTCAGTTGGGCCTGGAAAATAGTCAGTGCGCCGCTCACGCTGTGACCGCAGACTTCTTGCGTGCCGCCAGCCTCGGTGAAGCGAATGAGCGCCACCAGAATATGATGCAGACCAAACGGCAGCAGCAGACGTTCACCGGTACCAAACAGCATTGGGCCAAATTCTCCCGCGCTGTTGATGATGTGGCCGAGCCCGGTAATGCCCATGGCGAAAACCGGCCAGATCAGGGGAATAACCAGCCCGACCAGCCCCATCACCACCGAGGAGATGATAGGCACAAAACGGGTGCCGCCGAAGAAAGCCAGCGCATCCGGCAGACGAATGTTGTGGAAACGTTCATGCAGCATCCAGACGATGATCCCGGCAATAACAGCACCGAGGATCCCAGTATCGATCGACTGGATCCCCAGGATATTCTGCACGTTGTTGGCCTTCATGATCGCGGCATCCGTGGTAGGTAAGATACCTTTCGCGGTTAACCAAAAGTTGACGGCAAGGTTCATGACCGCATAGCCAACAAAACCGGCAAATGCCGCTACACCTTTGTTCTCGCGAGCAAGGCCGAGAGGTATGGCAATACAGAACATCACCGGTAAGAAACTAAACGCAAATGAGCCTACTTTGCTCATCCAGGTAAAGATGGCCTGCAGTACCGGATTACCCAATGCCGGGATCAGTGTTAAGACATCATGGCTGCTTAACGAGCTGCCGATCCCCAACATGATCCCGCAAAATGAGAGTAGCGCTACGGGGAGCATAAAGGTTTTGCCCAACTGCTGGAAAAATTCCCATAACGTTATTTTTGGTGTGGTTCTCGTCGTCATCAAACGACTCCTCGTAAAAGCTAGCTGACTAATGATGGCGAGAAGATAAAACGTTTTACCTAATTTTAGTGCGGTATAAATCACATTATCGAACGATAATAGGGCGTATAAATATAAGTGATTGATAAAACGTTTTATCCGTCACGTTATCAGGGAGTTTTCCGGTTTTATGGCTATAGCCAAAAAAATAACCATCCATGATGTTGCGCTGGCCGCAGGCGTTTCGGTCAGTACTGTCTCATTGGTGCTTAGTGGAAAAGGTCGTATTTCATCCGCGACAGGCGAACGCGTGAATGCCGCTATTGAGCAACTCGGGTTTGTGCGTAATCGCCAGGCATCGGCGCTGCGTGGTGGGCAGAGCGGGGTAATTGGTTTGATTGTGCGCGATCTTTCTACGCCGTTTTACGCCGAGTTGACAGCGGGTCTGACGGAAGCATTAGAAGCGCAGGGGCGCATGGTCTTTTTATTACATGGTGGCAAAGATGGCGAACAGCTCGCGCAGCGTTTCGCTATGTTGCTAAATCAAGGAGTTGATGGTGTGGTGATCGCCGGGGCTGCCGGCAGTAGCGACGACCTACAACAACTGGCCGCCGATAAGGGGATACCGGTGGTGTTTGCGTCTCGGGCAAGCTACCTGGATGATGTCGACACCGTCAGACCTGACAACATGCAGGCTTCGCAATTGCTGGTTGAACATCTTATCCGCCACGGGCATCAGCGAATCGCGTGGTTGGGGGGGCAGAGTTCCTCATTGACTCGCGCAGAGCGTGTCGGCGGCTATTGTACGACGTTGCTAAAGTATGGTTTACCGTTTCATAGCGACTGGGTGCTGGAGTGTTCATCCAGCCAGAAGCAGGCCGCAGAGGAGGTAACCGCGCTGTTACGTCGTAACCCAACGATCAGCGCTGTGGTGTGCTACAACGAAACCATTGCCGTTGGCGCCTGGTTTGGCCTGATGAGAGCAGGGCGTCAGAGTGGTGAAATTGGCGTAGATCGCTATTTCGAACAGCAGATCTCCTTAGCGGGATTTGCCGATGTAGCGGAAAATGCACTGGACGATATCCCCATTATTTGGGCCTGCACGCCTGCGCGTGAAATGGGATATACCCTTGCTGAGCGCATGCTGCAGCGCATTGGGCACGATGATGGTCATTCGCGTAACCTGACGCTTTCCGCCCGTCTGGTGGTGGCCAAATAAAAAAGGCCCGATAAACACACGGTTATCGGGCCTGTTGTCACGCGTATTTACTGTTGCGGGATAGCCGGGGCATCCGGTTCGCCAAGAGAAGGCATACCGAACATGCCAACAAACTCATCCAGCGGCATTTTTTGTCCGTTTAACGTAACCTGTCCGTTTGCGTATTGCAGGCTGGAGCCGATGACGTTGTCCTGCATCGTTGTAATACGGAACATCTGACCCATTGCCGCCAGGCCATTCACCTGTTGCTTCGCAAGATCGGCCGCTTGCTCCTGCTGATAGCCTTCAATTTTGGCGATCTGCGTCATGAACTCAGTCGCCATATCGACCGGAATCGTCAGCTTGGCATCCAGTGATTTGACCGAACGATCCACTTCCTGAGCCAGCGTTTGTGGTTCCTCAGTATTTGCTGTCGGATCTTTTAGCAGCAGTGACAGATTAAATGCGGTTTCACCTTTCGCATTTTTCCAGCTCAGCGGGGCAATGGTGATAACCGGCTCGCCTTTCATCAGTATCGGCAGCGCATTGAAGAAAGCTTCGGTGACTTTTTGCTGATAAAGCTCAGGATTTTGTACCACATCGATCTGCGCCATCAGCGCCTTGGTTTGGGCGCTATACTGCTGACTGAACTGATGCAGGGCTTCACCGTCAATCTGGGCAACTTTCAGCGTCAGCTTACCGCTACCCATATCCTGGCCCTGCAATTTAAGGCTGTTCAGCGTGTAATCCAGCTGGCTGTTGACAGTTTTACCGTCGTTAACCAGATCGGATTTGCCATCGATACCCATGCCTTCCAGAACCGCCAACTCTTTACCCTCGACCGAGATCGACAGTTTTTCGAGTGACAATTTCTGGTCGCCGATGCGCTCACCAAAGCTGGCAATACTGCTGGAACCCTCAGTTTTCAGATTATTGAAAGTCATTTGTACTTTCTGGTCATACTCGTTGACCGCATTGACCACGCCGCTTTGCGCATTGCCTGTCAGCGAGACAGCGTTACCTTCTTTGTCTGCTGTAAACTGGAATTCCCCGCCGCTGAAGGCTACTTTTTCGTCGCCTTTCTCGTAGTTCAGTGGTTTAAGGGAAAGATCGGAACGGGTATCGCCGCTGTAGCTGATACGGGAGTTAATGACAAATGGCGACTCACCCTTGGCAATATCAAACAGCGGTTTGGTAACGTCGTTATTCACTAGCGTCGTTTTCACGGAGGCCATAGCCGGAACCAGATTCAGTGACTTCAGTTGGGCCAGTGGGAAGGGACCGTGATCCACCGTTTCATCCAGCACAATACTTTGCCCCGGTTTCAGCCAGGAATCTGCCTGCCCGGCTATTGGTTTCACCACCAATTGCAGTTGGCTATTGAACACCCCGCGCTGGTAGTTTTGATAACTCAGTTCAATACCCGCCTCAGGGGAGAAACGTTTTAACTGATCGTTTGCCTGCGTCACCATCTCGGCGAGATGCGTTTCAAGTTTCTTACCTGTGTACCAGGCGCCGCCCGTCCAGACGATACCCAGCGCAACCACCACACCCGCAGCTACCAGCGATTTTTTCATTTCGATATCCATAAAATAAAACCAGGCGTTTTAAGACGCCTGGAGGAGTGACATGTCTTTAACTCACTACAGCTTAGCAAGAGTTGTTAAAAATATCAGTATCTTGCTAAAGCTTGTTATAAACCCGGGCTAAACGACCTGCGCCACTGATGTTAACCGGCGATTCATTCGCGCCAATAAAGGCCGATTCACCCGGTCGCAGAACCAGACGTTGCTCGCCTTTGCTCAGTACAGCTTCACCTTCGATGCAGAACAAAATGGCCGCACTTTGCTGGCTGATATCTGCGCCACTGGTAGTAAGCTCATGCAGGGAGAACGCAAAATCGTCAACCGGGATCGGGAAATCCAGTTCGCCATCAGACTTAACCGGCGTGGTCAGTAACTGGTTTGCTGGCTTGGCGACAAACTGCACGTTGGCGACCAGTTCCGGGATATCAATATATTTTGGCGTCAGTCCGGCACGCAGCACGTTGTCCGAGTTAGCCATCACCTCAAGCGCCACACCTTGCAGGTAAGCGTGCGGGGTTTCGGCAAATAAGAACATAGCTTCGCCTGGATTGAGTTTCACCACATTGAGCAGCAGCGGGGAGAAGAGCCCACTGTCGTTCGGGTAGACGTCGGCGATCAGACGGATGGTTTGCCAGGGTTCACCCTGCTGGCTGTTCAGCGCTGATTTCAGGATCGCCAACGCATGGGATTTCTCCTCATCCTGCA
The DNA here is from genome assembly GCF_009495675.1 of Citrobacter sp. S39. Lineage (NCBI taxonomy): Bacteria > Pseudomonadati > Pseudomonadota > Gammaproteobacteria > Enterobacterales > Enterobacteriaceae > Citrobacter > Citrobacter sp. S39. Next base: position 3,515,713 of record NZ_CP045555.1, on the reverse strand, counting down.
TATTCAGCAAGCTGGCGAAAAGATAGCTCAGACGTTCTGCACTCGGCTCTTCCAGGAAATGCGCAATAGCCGGATGTGCGGCGGAGACGGGTTGTAACAATGCAACAATGTCAGAGAACTCGCGGAATGCGTTCATCGCCAGGAAAGGCGTCAAAGCAAAAACCAGTTCCGGTTTGTGGTTAGGATCTTTGTAGTTGCGCTCAGCCGCATCCATCGGGATCCCTGCGGCGTTTTCTTTGGCAAATCCAATTTCAGAGTTTTGCTTGTTAGGATGAACCTGAATCGAAAGCGGTTGTGCAGCGCAGAGCACTTTAAACAGGAAGGGCAGCTCACCAAAACGCTGCGCAACGGCATCGCCCAGCAGTGCGGATTTATCGTGCTCGATAACGTCGCGCAGAGCAACCGTCTGGCCGTCAGCGCCCAGAACCTGCGAACTGCTTTTCGGATGCGCACCCATCCACAGCTCAGCCATCGGTTGCTGAGTGGGGTTGGCAATGCCATAGAGTTCCGTTAACGCCGTTTTACTTCCCCAGGCGTAGTTTTGCACTGAGTTGATGAGTTTTTGCATTATCAAGCCCTGTTTCAATGTGGAATTTTCTACGGCTATTAAACCAAGAAACCCTGAGGGAAGTAACCTGCACATGTAAAAAGTCGTACTTGTCTCAGTTTTTGTTAAAAAAATGTGTAGGATATGGAGACTCGCTTTTAATACCCTGAGTGATTCCGGTTGCAGACAGCCCTTCCTTCTACAACCGGATCTGCGGCAGGGAAGCAGGGCAACGGAACATCTGCCCAGAGAATAACCAGACCGAGCAGTAAGTGAGAGCACAATGTCAAACAAACCCTTTCATTATCAGCATCCTTTCCCCCTCAAAAAGGATGATACCGAATACTATCTGCTGACCAGCGACTATGTCTCTGTTGCCGAATTTGAAGGGCAGGAGATTGTTAAAGTCGCGCCACAAGCTTTAACCCTGCTGGCTCGTCAGGCCTTTCATGATGCGTCGTTTATGCTGCGTCCCGCACATCAACAGCAGGTAGCCGATATTCTGCGCGACCCGGAGGCCAGCGAAAACGACAAGTATGTGGCCCTGCAATTTCTGCGTAACTCTGACATCGCGGCAAAAGGCATTTTGCCGACCTGTCAGGACACCGGAACCGCGATTATCGTGGGTAAAAAAGGTCAGCGTGTCTGGACCGGTGGTGGCGATGAGGAGGCGCTGGCTCGAGGCGTCTATAACACCTACATCGAAGACAACCTGCGCTATTCACAAAACGCAGCGCTGGATATGTATAAAGAGGTGAACACCGGCACCAACCTGCCAGCACAGATTGATTTGTATACCGTCGACGGCGATGAATACAAATTCCTGTGTATTGCCAAAGGTGGCGGTTCGGCGAACAAAACCTATCTGTACCAGGAAACCAAAGCGCTGCTCACGCCGGGCAAATTAAAAAATTACCTGGTTGAGAAGATGCGTACGCTGGGTACTGCGGCTTGTCCGCCGTATCACATTGCGTTTGTGATCGGCGGAACGTCAGCGGAAGCTACGCTGAAAACGGTAAAACTGGCTTCGGCTAAATACTACGATGAGCTGCCGACCGAAGGTAACGAGCATGGGCAGGCATTCCGTGATGTGGAGCTGGAAAAAGAGCTGCTGATTGAAGCGCAGAATTTGGGGCTGGGTGCGCAGTTTGGCGGGAAGTACTTCGCGCATGATATCCGCGTGATCCGCCTGCCGCGTCACGGCGCGTCGTGCCCGGTTGGTATGGGCGTCTCTTGTTCTGCTGACCGTAATATCAAAGCCAAGATCAACCGTGAAGGTATCTGGATCGAAAAACTGGAACATAATCCTGGCAAATATATACCGGAAGAGCTGCGCCAGGCTGGAGAGGGAGAAGCGGTACGCGTTGACCTCAATCGTCCGATGAAAGAGATCCTGGCTCAGCTGTCGCAGTATCCGGTCTCTACGCGTCTGTCACTCAACGGTACAATCATCGTTGGCCGAGATATTGCGCATGCGAAACTGAAAGAACGTCTGGATAACGGTGAAAGTTTGCCGCAGTATGTTAAAGATCACCCGATCTATTACGCCGGTCCGGCAAAAACGCCGGAAGGCTACGCCTCTGGTTCGCTTGGCCCAACCACGGCCGGACGTATGGACTCGTATGTTGACCAGCTTCAGGCCGCTGGTGGGAGCATGATTATGCTGGCGAAAGGCAACCGTAGCCAGCAGGTGACCGATGCTTGCCATAAACATGGCGGCTTCTATTTAGGCAGTATTGGCGGCCCTGCCGCGGTGCTGGCCCAGGGCAGTATCAAGAGTCTGGAGTGCGTGGAATACCCGGAACTCGGGATGGAAGCCATCTGGAAAATTGAAGTGGAAGATTTCCCGGCGTTTATCCTGGTGGATGACAAAGGCAATGATTTCTTCCAGCAAATTCAGACGTCGCAGTGCGCACGCTGCGTTAAGTAACGTCAACCGCCCTTCGGGGCGGTTTTTTTTACCGCACGAACCACCAAACGACAGTTTTATCCTCGTTAATACTCATAAGACCAACGCAAGTGGGCAATGTCGAAACATAACCTAATCAACTGTTAATGTAAGGAGCAGGTAATGGTAACGGTACGCCGCGAGAATGATTCAATGGGGGCGATTGATGTTCCTGCCGATAAGCTTTGGGGCGCGCAAACCCAACGTTCACTGGAACATTTTCGTATCTCTACGGAGAAAATGCCGGTCTCGTTGATCCATGCGCTGGCGCTGACTAAACGCGCCGCGGCAAAGGTTAACCAGGATCTTGGGCTGCTGGCGGAGGATAAAGCCAGGGCTATTATGCAGGCTGCAGATGAGGTGTTGGCAGATAAACACCGCGATGAGTTCCCGCTGGCCATCTGGCAAACTGGGTCCGGCACGCAAAGCAATATGAACATGAACGAGGTGTTGGCAAACCGGGCCAGCGAGTTGCTGGGCGGCGTGCGGGGGATGGAGCGAAAAGTACACCCCAACGATGATGTCAATAAAAGCCAAAGCTCGAACGATGTCTTCCCGACCGCAATGCACGTTGCCGCACTGCTGGCGCTGCGTAAATCACTGATCCCTCAATTAAATGTGTTGACCAAAACGCTCAGTGATAAGTCCCACGCTTTCGCCGATATCGTTAAAATTGGTCGTACACATCTGCAAGATGCAACTCCACTTACGCTTGGCCAGGAGATTTCCGGCTGGGTAGCAATGCTAGAACATAACCTCAGACACATTGAAAACAGCTTACCACACGTGGCGGAGCTGGCGTTGGGGGGAACCGCGGTAGGTACCGGACTGAACACTCATCCCGAATACGCCCGCCGGGTTGCGGATGAACTGCGGGTCATCACCTGTGCGCCGTTCGTTACCGCACCGAATAAATTTGAAGCGCTCGCCACCTGCGATGCCCTGGTTCATGCTCACGGCGCGCTAAAAGGACTGGCAGCGTCGCTGATGAAAATCGCCAACGATGTACGCTGGCTGGCATCCGGTCCACGGTGTGGTATTGGCGAAATTTCAATTCCCGAAAACGAACCGGGCAGCTCGATCATGCCGGGCAAGGTCAATCCAACCCAGTGTGAAGCGCTGACTATGCTTTGCTGCCAGGTGATGGGCAACGATGTTGCCATTAATATGGGTGGGGCGTCAGGTAACTTTGAGCTCAACGTTTATCGACCAATGGTCATCCACAACTTCCTGCAGTCGGTACGCCTGCTGGCGGACGGTATGGAAAGCTTCAATGAACATTGCGCGACGGGGATTGAGCCTAATCGTGAACGAATCGATCAACTGCTCAACGAGTCGCTAATGCTGGTGACCGCGCTCAATACCCATATCGGTTACGATAAAGCGGCTGAAATTGCCAAAAAAGCCCATAAAGAAGGGCTGACCTTAAAAGCCTCCGCTCTGGCGCTGGGATATCTAACCGAAGCGGAGTTCGACAGCTGGGTACGCCCGGAGCTGATGGTTGGCAGCATGCGGCCAGGCAGTTAATCCGCAACGTACAGGTGCAGCCGGGGAATAATCAATCTCAACGGCTGCGCCTGAGGTTTAAAACGATGCTGAACGTTTTCGGCATCGTAATTAAGTAACTCGCCGATATCCGGTACGGTCATACCGTTGTCGTTATTAAGCAAAGCAATCAGTGGCGTCGGGCAGGCATATTGCACCTGTTTTTGCTCTCCTTTGTACCAGACGCGGGCAATAGGCTGCACTTTTACCGGCCTTTTGATCTTCAGGCGGGCCTGCTGCGGTAAGGCGGCGATATCCTGATATTCGCGTTCAAGCTTCGCCTGCCATTCTTCACGTGTCCAGGGATGTACGCTGCGCGGTGACGTCAGGCTTTTTTCCAGTTGCTGCAGTACTTCATCGCGTTTCAGGTTTTTAATGATGTGCTTATTAGCCCAGCCAAATCGTAGGGTGGCAGGATCGCGGACTACGGTTAGCGTACGATAGGCATTCAGAGTAATCAGCCCAGGCAGATGACGATGCACCCATTCGAAACGTGCTGCCGGCGCCAGCCCTGATTCCACTGTAACAATGCGCTCGAAGGTGGTTTTCAACTGGTTTATACGCTGGATTTGTTCTTCCAGAGTACATTGCGCCGCGTTATCAACCTGATAGCACAATACACCCGGTAGGCGGACGGCCGCTTTGCTGCTGCGGTTTTCGGACTGCTGCTGAATAAACAGGTGACGGTAATGGAGCAGTGCCAGCGCTTCAGCCTCTTTGCCTAAATGCTGCTTAACATTAATGCTCTGCAGAGGGGCATGCTCTGCCTCTTTAGCCACTTCCGGTAACGAGAATACGCGCGCAATCAGCAGCGTCTGCTGCAACAGGTTTTCGTTCAAAAGTGCCAGTTCTTGTTCCATCTGGCGAAAGGTGCCGTTCAGGCGGTCAACAAGATCGTAACGGGCCATAGGTTTACCATTTTAGTTACAACATACTTTTTTATAGCACAACCTCCACCACCTGACCACCGAGCAGAATAGGTCAGGCAGCTGAGATTTCGGGAATGTTATGCCAGACGGGCCAACGGAAAGTAAACCGGGCGCCGCCAAGTTCACTTTCATCACAGACGACCGTCCCCCCCATAGCCAAAGCAATTGAGTGGACGATGGCTAACCCAAGCCCACAACCCCCGGTTGCCCGGTCACGGCTGGGGTCAAGGCGTACAAACGGTTCAAAAACCTGTTCGCGAGCGTCTGGTGCAATACCGGGACCGTCGTCTTCCACTACCAGCGTGGCTTGATTGCCGTTCAGCAGCAGACTGGCTTGCACTGTAGACTGGCAATAGCGCAGGGCATTGTTCAGCAAATTATCCAGGACCCGCTCCATCAGGCGCATATCCAACGCGCCGTAGTCGCCAGTTTCGAGATGACGTAAGTGCACCGTACGGCCAGGATTCACGCTTTGCACATCCTCCAGATGGGTTGTCAACCAAACAGGCAGGTCAGGTACACTGAGCTTCAGTTCATTTTGCGGGCGATCCAGGCGGGCGTAGGTCAGTAACTCTTCGATCAACGCTTCCAGTTGGCCGATATCACGATTAAGCGCCTGAGATTCCTGCCCGGTGAGGTTATCACTCATTTCCAGCCGGTAACGTAAACGTACCAGCGGAGTACGAAGCTCATGGGCAATACCATCGATGAGCTGTTTTTTACTGGCGATCAGCGCATTGATATTATCGGCCATTTGGTTAAACGCTACGCCCAGGCGCTCAAAGCTGGAACCGTTGTCAAAATGAAGGCGTTCACTCAGATGTCCTTCACCAAAACGCTGTGCGGCGGATTCGAGTCTTAGCATTTCTTGCCAGTGTGGACGCATCCAGATCAGTACCGGGAAGGCCAGTGAGATAGCAATAAACGCCATCAGCGCGATGTCCAGCAGGCGCATTTGATGAAGAAAATAAAGGTAAGGAACCGGGCCGACTGCCAGCACATAATGGCTGCGAGGAATGCGTTGAATAAAGGTGTATTGATCGTCAAGAGCCACAATATCGCCTTCGCGCAAACGCTGCATGGTTGGGGCATCCAGTGTGTACTTATTCAGAGGTTCAACACGCAGGTCAAATGAGAGGTTTAAGTCCATCTCCTTCAGCGTCTTACCCCAATCGCGTGGCGGGATTTCGCGTAGTTCACTGCGCATCAGGTACAACGAGCTTTTCATCAAATCGTCGAGCGATTGTCTGCCTGCGCGTTCTGCGGTGAATTTGTATACCAGGCCGACCAACAGGGTCATCACCAAAAAGCAGACAAACAGCAGTAGGTAAAACTGCACAAACAGTTTCTTCATAAAAATCACCGAACGCTCAATAAGTTAGCGAGTTCTCGTGTCCCTCAGGGGAAAAGGGGCACAGCAGTATCCGCCGATGCGTGGGAGCAGAAAGGTTATCTGATCACCATCTGGCGTGTTTATCCTGGCAGAGTACACTGTATAACTCTTTTCTGCATTCTTATGGCCCCTACGGGGGCGAAATGACCTTTCGCTTGATAACGCATTGCTTTGTAAGCGGCAAGTTAATCAAAATCGGGATGGTGTTGTTCTGGCGTATGTTACGACCGCACCTAAAAGGTTACTTCGTTTCTCAACATAGATTGTGTTGTTATATTCGTAGTTACCTTCGGGATAGCAAATTCTGATGTTAGTCCCGAGATCCGGATCGTCAACATCAGCCCCCGAACAGCTTTTAGAACTTCCTGTAGAGTAGGTGTATGGAGCGGTATAGGACGAGGGGACACCTGGAATGAACCAGGTTATCGCCATAATTGTGATCACTGAAAACAGCACCATGGCAATGCTGATGCTACCAAATAATTTCAGATAAGTTTGGAAGGGACTTTTTTTCATTATCCCATTACCTACCAGAAATAGGGTGATTAAAAATGACACTGCCAGAGAAATAAGCATGAGGTATTTTGATGTGAGCGGGTAGAGAAAAGTCGCTCTGTATATCGTTACCTTCCACCAGTAAAAAAGAAAAATTGCGCCGAGAGATAATACGGTGACAAAAAACAAATATGGATATGAGTATTTTCTCATCCCTGCGACTCCAGAACAAATTCTCCATTTGGATTTAATAAATTACCATTTGTTCTGAATAATGAAAATGATTCTCTTGTTTGAATTGTTAGGTACGCCGCAGACCAGAGAATTTCCGCTATTTCTGGGGATATAGACATAAAAATAAAAGGGGTATTCTCACCCATGGCAGGGATGACTGACCTTGCGTATAATGGGTGACGAAACTTCCTGAAAAGTGCTGTGACTGAAAATATGAATCTCAATCGCTGTTGTTATTCGCTACTCATTTTTGCAGCGATCGGCTGCATTTTCACCGCTCACCCTCTTGTCATATGGTTTCTACTCGCCAACATACTGACGTTGCTGTTATACGGCGTGGACAAAATGGCGGCACGCAAGGATTGGCGTAGAGTGCCGGAATCCACATTGCTGGTGTTTGGCGTTGTGGGCGGATGGGGTGGCGCGATAGCGGGTCAACAAATCTTTCGCCATAAAACACAAAAGCAGCCTTTCAAAACCTACTTCATTATCAGTGTGATAGTGAGTATTTCTGTGATGGGCGTGGTTTATCAGTTCTATCCATTTTTACCTTCCTGAGTCTGGTTGGTGAATAAACTGCCGGTTTATCTGAGGCAGGAAATATACTTTTCACCTGAACGCCGCACAATTTCATCGGCATTTTGCGTAATATCTTTTCCTGCAAATGCGCCGTAAAGTTGCTTAAATTTCACTGTACTCAGTCTCTGGGTAATGTTGCTGACCGTTGCAGCTGGCAACGGTAGCATATTAGGGTAGCTCCACATAAAGGAGACGGCATGCGCACCTGGCGTAACCTGGACGATGTCGCCGGAAAGCACCACGCCTTCGTCACGCGCCCAGTGCAGGACGCAGCCTCCAGCAAAGTGTCCGCCGAGACGTATCACCGTGACGTCACGGGTTAACTCAATGGTGTCGCCATCCCAGAATCTAATCCACGGGCTGTCGCGCATTACCCACCTTCTGTCGCTGGCATGAAGGTAAATAGGCGCGTTAAATTCTGCAGCCCAGTCCTGCATGGTGGTGTAGTAATGAGGATGCGATATCGCGATAGCCTTAAGCCCGCCAAGGGACGTTATTAGCGTTTTTGTGGCATCGTCGAGCGAGGCAATGCAGTCCCATAAAATATTGCCTTCAGAGGTACGCAGAATAAACGCGCGCTGATCAATTGCAAAATCAGGAACGGTGCGGATGCTGAGGAGAGTACTGTCGTGTTGCTTCCACTTATTTGTATGCGATGCACACAGGGCGGTAAAATCGACCCATTCCTGTCCGCTCGCAGGGACATACTGGCGTTCATCCTGGCAGATATCGCACTGTTCCGGATGGGCACCAGTTACCTCATAGGATGTTCCACAGGTTTTGCATAACGTGATCATCGTGTCCTCCTTATTTACCGAACACAGTCAGCATGGCACACAGATACACAAGGATGTGCCTGTTAGTGCTCAACCCGTTAAGTCAGTGATGACGGCTATGGGAGGTTGTAGCTCAACCAAAAGAAAACAGGAATAATGCCGACACGGATCCTTTTGGTTACCATCTTCCAGAGAAAAATGAGGATATTGTTTGGAAAATCGCCTGTTCAACACCTGGCTCAACCGTTGGGGACTCACTCCAGATGGTGAACCGGTTGAAACACACACATCACAGCTTTTGCCTGTAGTGGTCATCAGGGACGGTCAGAAAGCCATACTTAAAATCACCGACGATGACAGTGAACGGATCGGCTGTGAACTCATGGTCTGGTGGAACGGAAATGGCGCAGCGAAAGTACTTGCTCATGCAGCAGGGGCGATTCTGCTGGAACGTGCGACAGGGACAGGGTCTTTAGCGGATATGTCCTGGACTGGTAACGATGCGCAGGCTTGTCGCATTATTTGCCATGCTGCCAGTAGACTCCATTTCTCCCGGAATGCGTCTACGCCAGCGTTAACACCTCTACACCATTGGTTTAGCGATCTGGCTCCTGTCGCGAAAAAGCATGGCGGTATCCTGACGCGTTGTGCAGCGGTGGCAAATGCGCTGCTATCTTCACCCCGCGATGAAGTCGTATTACACGGCGACCTACACCACGGCAATATTCTTGATTTCGGAACGAGAGGATGGCTGGCTATCGATCCCAAAGGGCTGCTAGGCGAGCGTGGCTTTGATTACGCCAATATTTTTACTAACCCTGATCTTGCCGAACCCACCAGACCTGTTGCCATTGAGCCGGAAACATTCACACAACGAGTCAACATTGTGTCTGAAATCGCAAGAATTGAACGGCAACGTTTGCTGATGTGGATTGTTGCCTGGTGTGGGTTGTCGTCCGTCTGGTTTCTGCAAGAGGGGGACAGCGCAACGGTACCTCTGCGTATTGCGGAGCTAGCGATGGCGGAACTTGCTTCAGGTGATAATCAACTTTGATCTACGACACTGGGTTAGTAATTCTTAAGAGTTATCATTAGCCTGATAAACGTTATATTAATTAATCAGTGAGTGGTGGTGTGTTGTTTAGCTCAAATTTAATTGGCGGGAAACAATGAACGCATTGTTTTCATTATTTAAAAAACGCCCGAATATTCTTTTGTTGATGGTCTTACTCATCGGGGCAAACATCGTGGCGTGGCTGTGGGCTTTCACCGCGTTTAGCAACAACACGTCATTGCTTGCACTGAGTCTGATTGCGTGGTGCTACGGTTTACGCCATGCTGTCGATGCCGATCATATCGCCGCGATAGACAGCGCTACACGTAAACTCATGCAGCAGAAAAAACGCGCCCTGACGACGGGAGCCTGGTTTTCTTTGGGGCACTCCACCATTGTGGTACTGGCAAGCATTGGCATTGCACTGACCACCAGCGTGTTTAAGCAACATATGGCATGGTTTCAGAATGTCGGCGGTCTGATAGGAACTTCGGTTTCTGCCGCGTTTTTGCTGATTCTGGCTACCATTAATCTCATTATTTTCTGCCAGGTCTGGAAGGCATTCCGCCATCTTAAACGCACCGGTACTTACGATGGCACCACGGAAGACATTACAGTTTCAGGTCCTCTGAACTGGCTTTTCCGCTCAGCGTTTCGGTTGGTAGGCAAAGACTGGCATATGTATTTTGTCGGTTTTCTTTTTGGTCTGGGTTTTGATACCGCCACTGAAATTTCTTTGCTGGGAATTTCTGCTTCAAGCGCGTCCAGTGGCATGTCTGTTTGGTCAATTCTCGTGTTCCCGGCGCTGTTTACCTGCGGTATGGCGTTAATTGATTGTCTCGACAGTATTCTGATGGTTGAGGCCTACGGATGGGCGTTCAATAAGCCGCAACGCAAGCTCTATTACAATATGACCATTACCGGGACTTCCGTGATTGTGGCGCTATTTATTGGCGGACTGGAGGCGCTGGGGCTTCTCTCTGACGCGTTTTCGCTTCAGGGTGGTTTGTGGGATACCGTCAGCAATTTAAGTGACCATATGGGGAATGTCGGTTTTGTGATTATTGGCGTCTTTATCGGCTGCTGGATTATCTCTGCCGTAAATTACCGTTGGAAAAAATACGACGGGCTGACGTTTAGTTGACACAAAAGAAAGCCTTCCAGCAACAGGAAGGCTTTGATCTTTTTAGGACTGACTAATTCGCGTTCACGGGTTGTGGTTTTTCAGCACTCTTTTTCAGGAGCCTGTTAGCCAGCACGCCAGACATCATCGAACCGTTCACGTTTAATGCCGTTCTGGCCATATCGACGACAGGCTCGATAGCAATGAAAATCCCCACCAGCGCGACCGGGAAGTTCAGTGTTGAAAGGACGATCAGCGCAGCAAATGTTCCGCCACCGCCTACACCCGCCACCCCAATAGAACCCAGCGCAATCGCAGGTAGCATGGCGAGCAAAAAATGTACTGATAGCGGATCAATCCCAATTGTTGGAGCAATCATCGCCACCATAATAGCCGGATAGATCCCGGCACAGCCATTTTGACCCATGCTGGAGCCGAATGAAGCCGCAATATTGGCAATGGTGTTTTGCACGCCAAATTTTTCTTGTGCGGAAATAGCCAGTGGAATAGATGCTGCACTGCTGCGTGAAACAAATGCAAAGGTTAAAACTGGCCAGACAGTTTTAAAATAGTGAACGGGATTATTACCGCTCAGAACCAGTATCAGTGCGTGGACGATAAACATCATCAGAATCGCAAGGTAACAGGCAGCAATAAAGCCTAACAGACTGGCAAATTGTTCAAATCGATACGCGGAAAATACGCCTGCCATTAATGCCATCACACCATAAGGGGTGAGAGCAATGACGATACGCACCATTTTCATCACCCAAATCTGGATAGCGTTAATGCCAGCACTTAATTTTTCACCTTCTTGCGGGGCGTCCTGTTTGACCTTTAATAATGCCACGCCGGCAAGTAGGGTGAAGATAACAATGCCAATGACGGAAACGCTTCTGGCCCCTGTTAGATCGAGGAAGATATTCGTGGGGATCAGAGATGTCACCAGTTTAGGCAGTGAAATGGCGGCTGTTTTATTTACATCGTCTGCCGTCAGCGTGGACTGCATATGAACAAACGCACTGGCGTCAAGGCCTAATACATACGCAGTCAACAGCCCAATAAAACCGGCAATCATTACCAGACAGAGCATGCATCCGACGATGGTTAACGACATTTTCCCAATGCCTGCGCTGTTTTCGAGCTTATTAATGGCTGAGAGAATAGAGATGAAAATCAGCGGTACCGCAACCAGCTTCAGTAAATTCACATAGCCGTTGCCGATAACATTGTACCAGTCGATAACTGTTTTTCTTTCGTCAGCAGCAATGAGATGCAGGGATAAACCGATAACGGCACCCGTAAAAATAGCGATGAAGACGCTTTTTGAAAGAGAGTGACTTTTTTGGTTGATTCTGAAAATTGCCCATGAACAAACCAAAAAGAACGCGATATACGCGAGCGAAACGAACATATTGTAGCCTCTTGCCTCATTCAGCACCTGAAATGCCGGAAAGAGTTTTGTTAGTGCGAAAAAAAATGATGAACCATACGGGTTCAGGACCGCGACGGATTATAGGGAGGGGGGAGGGTAACAGCCACACAAAAAGTGTGGAACGGCGTCGGATGGCGTTTGTATGCTTGTTCTGTAGACGATTTTAAGTGACAGTGTAACGTATTGTGAATAATCCAACCGATCAATGAGATCGGCCCGGTGGCATTACTTCTGTGGCTCGTCGTCCCAGGCGTGAGGTGCAAAGAGATAACCTTTGTTGCGCACTGTTTTGATTCGATAAGGTTCAGTCGCATTATCGAGCAGTTTTTTGCGTAACCGGGAAATCGCGACATCTACGCTGCGATCCATGCCGTCATAGCTTACGCCACGTAGGTTCTTAAGCAACGCATCGCGGTCCATAATCTGCCCGGCATGGGTTGCCAACTCCCACAGTAATTCAAAATCAGCGGTGGAAAGAGAAACTTGCTCGCCGCCGAGCAGCACGGAGCGGTTGGTTGGGTCGATAGTGAGTGTGCCGAAGCGCAGCGTTGTGTGCGGTGTGATGGTCGCCGATTGAATGCCTTTAGACTGGGCAGAGTGCTCATTCTGACGCAGGTGCAGACGCAGGCGAGCCAGCAGCACCGCTGGCGGCGTGGTTTTCAGAATATAGTCACAGGCGCCCATTTCCAGTGCCAGGATATGGTTCATGTCGCTGTCCAGCGAGGTGAGCAGGACAATCGGGCCTTGCCAGCGTCCGCGTAAATCTCGGCAGATAGTCATCCCGTCTTTGCCCGGCAGCATGATATCTAATAACACCAGATCGGGTTGAACGTGCAGGATTTTCTCCTCGGCCAAATCACCACGAGGTTCAAGGATAACCTCAATATCATGCCGGGCCAAATAGGCTGCAATCAGTGAGCCAACTTCGGGATCATCTTCAACAAATACGATGGTGTTCATATCATTAATTTTTGAATATAAAACGCCAACATACACCGCCCTGGTTTTTCCTTCCATTAATCTTTTCTAAACAAGAACGCTTCCGTTATGCTAGGGGCTGATGTTATTGATGTGTTAAGGCAGAGTGATGGGACTCGTTATAAAAGCGGCGCTCGGTGCGCTGGTGGTGGTGTTGATTGGCTTGCTGGCGAAAACAAAGAATTACTACATTGCCGGATTAATTCCGTTATTCCCGACGTTTGCGTTGATTGCCCACTATATCGTGGCCAGTGAACGCGGGATCGAGGCGTTACGTACAACCATCATATTCAGCATGTGGTCGATTATTCCCTATTTTGTCTACCTCGTTTCACTGTGGTATTTCACCGGATTTATGCGCTTACCCGTTGCGCTCGGCGGATCAGTGGTGTGCTGGGGCCTGAGCGCGTGGTTGCTGATCTTTTGTTGGATCAAACTGCACTAACGCAGATGACGCCCGCCATCAAGGGCAAAACTACGTCCGGTGACAAAACAGCTGGTTAACAGATAGTCAATTAAATCAATGACTTCTTTTTCACCTGGTGCGGTTTTCATCAGTGATTTGTTCAGTGCCTGCTGGCGATACTCTGCATCATCACCCTCGTTAAACAGGATAAGTGAAGGGGCAATCGCGTTCACTTTCACTTCCGGTGCCAGTTTGCGTGCGAACGAGCGGGTCATATTATCCAGCGCCGCTTTGCTGGCAGCATAAGCAATGTGCTTGTCGCTGCCGCGCTCCACAACATAATCAGTAAAATGGATTATATCGCTGGCCGCGTGTCCATGACCGCGTAGCAACCCTTCTAGTGCGTGGTTGAGCAGGTAGGGCGTATTGACATGAATCTGCATCATGGCTGACAGCACATCGGTCAGCGGTGTACCAGGCTTTTCTGCAAGCCAGGCACTGGCATTATGCACAATAGCACGCAAGCCATCTGTCTGAGCTTTGACCTCATCAGCAAAGGCCAGCACGCCTTTATCCGTGGAAAAGTCAGCAGGGATACAAATCGCGCCCGCTTCTCGCAGGCCGTCAATGGCAGGATAGTGCGTACGGTAGCTGACGATAACTGGCTGTTTTTGGTTCAGAAAGTGCCATGCGACGGCGAGGCCGATACGACGACCACCTCCGGTGATAAGAATTGGCAAAGGGTTTTTTTTACCCATCGTAATCTCCATATGTCGCGAACGATGGGTATAACGTTACCCCATCAGCATCCAGGTAGCCGGCACAGCAGCAACAAGCAGCAGGCCGATCAGCGCAATCTCCTGGCGTTTTAATACGTTTTCATGCGCGTGCGTTTTACGGGCATAAAGGAAAACCAGCAGTCCTGGCGCATACAGCACTACGGACAGCAGCAGGTGCATCGGACCTGACGCATACAATAACCATATGCCATAAATACTCGCCCCGATACCGACAGCCTTATGAATCGGATGGGTAGCAATTTTTAACAGAAATGCGCCGACCAGCAAATAGGGCACCAGAATCATCTCTGAGGCGATAGTCAATAACGTATTGTAGTCGGAACCAGTAAGCCAGATCAGCACCAGGCAGACCTGTACGCAGATGTTGGTCAGCCATAGCGACGCCGATGGCGCGCCTTGCGCGTTCTGTCGCGCAAAAATGCGCGGAAACGCTTTGTGCGTGGAGGCGAGGAACGGCACTTCCGCCGCCATAATCGTCCAGCTTAGATAGGCACCACACACGGAAACAATCAGACCTGCGGCAATAATAATTTCGCCCCATGATCCCATCATTTTAACCATCAGACCGGCCATTGACGGGTTACGGATCTCCGCCAGTTCGGGACGTGCGACAACGCCCAGAGACAACAGGGTGACCAGCAGGTAAACGCCCAGTGCGGCAAGTACCGCCAGCAGCGTGGCGCGTCCGACATCGCGTTTGTTTCTGGCACGGGCAGAAACCACCACCGCGCCTTCCACACCGATGAATACCCACAAGGTGATGAGCATGGTGTTTTTGACCTGCTCCCAGACGGGAACGCCCAATGCTACGCCGGTAAAATCGAGAGTAAAGGTGTCGAGCTTAAACAGCATGAACGCCAGCACGATAAACAGACCCAGCGGTAGTAATTTCGCCAGCGTCGCGACCAGGTTAATACTGGCTGCCGTTTGCACACCGCGCAGCACAAGGAAGTGTACGATCCACAGCAGCATCGATGCGCCCACAATCGACTGCCAGGTATTACCGTCGCCAAACAGACGTAACTCAGGCGTGTCGGTAAAGAAGCTGAGTGCAGAGAAGACAATGACCAGATACGAAACGTTGGCGATAACGGCACACAGCCAGTATCCCCACGCGGAGCAGAAGCCAATCAGCTCGCCAAAACCTTCACGCGCATAGGTAAAAATACCGCCATCCAGTTCAGGACGGATACGCGTCAGGATCAGCATGGCAAAGGCGAGCAAAAGAATACCCGCACCGGTAATCGCCCAACCAATCAGTAATGCAGCCGGGCTGGCTACTGCCGCCATGTTTTGTGGCAGGCTGAAAACGCCAGCGCCGAGCATTGAGCTTAAAACCAGCGCGGTCAGTGCGCTCAGACCCAATTTCTTTTCCATTTGTATCCAGTTACAAAAACGAGAGTGAGAGAATAATTATTTTGGCAAACCGCATAAAAATGGTGAAAGCCACTAAGGCGCGGGATTTTACGGAGAGAAGAGAACGCATGCAATGGGGATAGAGAGATTTGTGACTAATAGTGTGAAAAGTCGTCTTAATACTGCTGTTTTTGTTTTGTCTGGGAACAGAACTGCGCGAAATTATCAGGTCTACAAGAACTGTAGACCTGATAATACATTGGGTATTACTTATACAGATCGGCGCTGATCGTCACGTTGTTACCACGTTCTGACCACTGGCGGGTGATGTGATAATACTTCGCGCCTTTTTTCGCAGCGCGTTTTGCTACCTGATAAGAAACTTCCGTCATGTTGCCGTAGTTACCGGTGAACTTGATGCTGTCGAACGGTACCATCATGGCGGCGGTCGCTTTGTTCAGTTCTTCAACTTTGGTTCCATCCGGTAGCGTGACAGTGTAACGTCCGCCTTTGGTGGATTGCGTTTCGAAGAAGCGACCGACTTCAGCACTCGGAGAAGCGGTAGTCGCAACGCCTGGGATCTCAACTTTCTTCGCGGCTTCGCCACCTGCTGCTAATGCGGCGCGTCCGGCATCAGAATCTGCTGGGATTGCATCAGGGCTTTGCACGACGCGTTTTTTCGCATCAGCTTTGTAGATGAATGCGGTAATACGCTGGTTGCCGCCCTGGTTGGCATCGACCTGGCGCACGATATAGAAGGAATACGCACCTTTCTCTCTCGCAGCTTTGGTGATTGCATCGTTTACTTCAGGCTGGCTACGGTAGAAACCCTGTACCGTAACGGTATCGTAAGGTTCAATCAGAACGGCCTGATCTTTAGGCAATTCCATAACGCCGTTAATGATACGGTTTTTTGACGCTTCCGCTTTTTCAGCGTCAGCTTTATAGACGTCGGCAACAACGCGCCAGTTACCGCCGCTGCCAAAATCTGAAGTATCAACAACATAAAAGGAGGCTGCACCGTCTTTATCTGCACGGCGTGATACGGCAGCAACTGCATCACCGATAGCATTAAAACGACCGGTGACCACAATGCGGTCATAGGGTTTCAGGGCAGCCGCTTGCTCCGGCGTCAATTCTGTCGCTGCATTGACAGAAAAAGCAGTCGCAGAAATAAGTGCGGACGCCAGGAGAGTGTTCTTAAGCTTCATAAAAATAATCCTTCGCCTTGCGCAAACCAGGTACTGGTATTGTTATTGACTAGAAACGTCGCTGATTATTGCATTTAAATTGCGTCAGTGTCTGCGTCATTTTTCACTCATCGTGCCACCTGGCTTAACAACATCGATAACATTTAGTGATATGACGAAAAATTCGGCGTTTGGTGACCAAAACTGATAAAGAAGTTGAATTTCATAAGTTAATTTAATGTTAATTAATTGTTTTTGGCAGGTACGTAATCATGTTTTGCCGCTTCGCTTAAGCGAATTATCAGCCTTTGTGGGCTATTTTTAGGGCATTTTATCTGTCTGAGGTTCGATTAATCTCTATTTTGCGAATTTCATAATAAATACTGTTTTTTGGCGCTAGATCACAGGCGTCATTTTCAGTAGGTTATACAGAGTTTGTTACTGTTTTATTTTATTGAGGTAACACTGACCTCTCTCGAGAGTGCGCGCATGCCTCGTGCGAACATTGATAAACCATCATCATAATTACAGATGGAAGGGAACATTATGCGAATTGGCATACCAAGAGAACGGTTAACCAATGAAACCCGCGTTGCAGCCACGCCGAAGACGGTTGAGCAGCTGCTTAAGTTAGGTTTCAGCGTCGCGGTTGAAAGCGGTGCAGGTCAACTGGCGAGTTTTGACGATAAGGCGTTTGTACAAGCAGGCGCAGAAATTGTTGATGGAAATGCAGTCTGGCAGTCAGAGATCATCCTGAAGGTCAATGCGCCGGAGGAGGCGGAAATTCCGTTACTCAATCCGGGCACGACGCTGGTGAGTTTTCTTTGGCCCGCGCAAAACCCTGAACTGTTGCAAAAGCTTGCAGAGCGAAACGTGACAGTTATGGCGATGGACTCCGTGCCGCGTATTTCGCGCGCACAGTCGCTGGATGCTTTGAGCTCAATGGCGAACATCGCCGGGTATCGCGCTATTGTTGAAGCTGCACATGAATTCGGTCGCTTCTTCACCGGCCAGATCACCGCCGCAGGCAAGGTTCCACCTGCCAAGGTCATGGTGATTGGTGCGGGTGTGGCAGGTCTTGCGGCGATCGGTGCGGCAAACAGCCTGGGCGCTATCGTGCGTGCTTTTGATACCCGTCCGGAAGTGAAGGAACAAGTGCAGAGTATGGGCGCCGAGTTCCTTGAACTGGACTTTAAAGAAGAAGCGGGCAGCGGTGATGGTTATGCCAAAGTGATGTCCGAGGCGTTCATCAAAGCCGAAATGGAACTCTTCGCTGCACAGGCGAAAGACGTCGACATTATCGTTACCACTGCGCTGATCCCGGGCAAACCGGCCCCGAAACTGATCACCCGTGAAATGGTCGATTCGATGAAAGCGGGCAGCGTAATTGTCGATCTTGCCGCGCAAAACGGCGGTAACTGCGAATATACCGTGCCTAATCAGGTGACAACCACCGAGAACGGGGTGAAGGTTATCGGCTATACCGACCTGCCTGGCCGTTTGCCAACGCAATCTTCCCAGCTTTACGGCACCAACCTCGTCAACCTGCTCAAACTGTTGTGCAAAGAGAAAGACGGCAATATCACCGTCGATTTTGACGACGTGGTTGTTCGCGGTGTCACGGTGGTTCGCGAGGGTGAAATCACCTGGCCTGCGCCACCTATCCAGGTTTCTGCTCAGCCGCAGGCTGCGCCAAAAGCCGCACCTGCACCGAAAGAAGAGAAAAAACCTGTCTCTCCGTGGCGCAAATATGCACTGATGGCGCTGGTGGTGATTTTGTTTGGCTGGCTCGCCGACGTTGCGCCGAAAGAGTTCCTTGGTCACTTTACGGTGTTCGCGCTTTCCTGCGTGGTGGGTTACTACGTGGTCTGGAATGTGTCACATGCGTTGCATACTCCGTTGATGTCTGTGACTAACGCCATCTCAGGGATTATCGTGGTTGGGGCGTTATTGCAAATTGGCCAGGGTGGCTGGGTGAGTTTCCTGAGCTTTATCGCGGTGCTTATTGCCAGCATTAATATTTTCGGTGGCTTCACCGTGACTCAGCGCATGCTGAAAATGTTCCGGAAAAACTAAGGGGTAACATATGTCTGGAGGATTAGTTACAGCTGCATACATTGTTGCCGCTATCCTGTTTATTTTTAGTCTGGCGGGGCTTTCGAAACACGAAACCTCTCAGCAGGGTAACAACTACGGTATCGCCGGGATGGCGATTGCGCTGATTGCCACGATTTTTGGCCCGGATACCGGCAATGTTGCGTGGATCCTGGTGGCGATGATCATCGGCGGCGCGATTGGTATTCGTCTGGCGAAGAAAGTTGAGATGACCGAGATGCCGGAGCTGGTGGCAATTCTGCACAGCTTCGTTGGTCTGGCAGCGGTACTGGTGGGCTTCAACAGCTACCTGTATCACGACACGGGCCTGGAGCCGATTCTGGTGAACATTCACCTGACGGAAGTGTTCCTGGGTATCTTCATCGGTGCGGTAACCTTTACCGGTTCTGTGGTGGCCTTTGGCAAACTGCGCGGCAAGATCTCCTCTAAACCGCTGATGCTGCCGAATCGTCACAAAATGAATCTGGCGGCGCTGGTTGTTTCTTTCCTGCTGCTGGTGGTGTTTGTCCGTACCGAAAGCGTGGGCCTGCAGGTTCTGGCGCTGCTGGTGATGACCATAATTGCACTGGCTTTTGGCTGGCATCTGGTGGCCTCCATCGGTGGTGCGGATATGCCGGTGGTCGTTTCAATGCTCAACTCCTATTCAGGATGGGCGGCGGCGGCGGCGGGCTTTATGCTGAGCAACGATCTGCTGATCGTTACCGGTGCGCTGGTCGGTTCTTCTGGTGCGATCCTGTCTTACATTATGTGTAAGGCGATGAACCGTTCATTTTTCAGCGTTATTGCAGGTGGCTTTGGTTCTGACGGTTCTTCTACCGGATCAGAAGAAGAAGTCGGTGAACACCGTGAGATTACTGCGGAAGACACAGCAGAAATGCTGAAGAACTCGCACTCCGTGATCATCACCCCGGGCTACGGCATGGCAGTGGCTCAGGCACAGTATCCGGTCGCGGAAATCACCGAGAAACTGCGCGCACGCGGCATCAAAGTGCGCTTCGGTATTCACCCGGTAGCAGGGCGTTTGCCCGGTCATATGAACGTACTGCTGGCGGAAGCCAAAGTCCCTTATGACATCGTGCTGGAAATGGACGAGATCAACGATGATTTCGCCGATACCGATACCGTGCTGGTGATTGGTGCCAACGATACGGTAAACCCGGCGGCGCAGGATGACCCGAACAGCCCGATCGCCGGTATGCCGGTGCTTGAAGTATGGAAAGCGCAGAACGTCATCGTGTTCAAACGTTCGATGAACACGGGCTATGCTGGTGTGCAGAACCCACTGTTCTTTAAAGAAAACACCCATATGCTGTTTGGCGATGCCAAAGCCAGCGTGGATGCGATTCTGAAAGCGTTGTAATCGTCAGTGAAAACTAAGACGGCCTCTGCGGAGGCCGTTTTGCATTTTACTCTTTGTTGAGATCGCTCAGTAACACTGCAATGCTTTGACCGCCATTGGTTTGCTCTAGCGCGATTTTCACAATGATGGTTAGCGGAACAGAAAGCAGCATCCCAACAGGGCCGAGCAGCCAGCCCCAGAAGATTAACGACAAAAAAACCACCAGCGTAGACAGTCCAAGTCCACGCCCCATGATCCGCGGCTCGAGGATATTCCCGAATACCAGGTTGATGACCAGATAGCCTGCCAGAACCACCAGCGCATCGTAAAGGCCGCTAAATACCAGCACCTGAGCAATAGGGGGAATGGCCGCCAATACCGAACCGATATTAGGGATGTAGTTCAGGGCGAAGGCCAGTAATCCCCAGACAAAGGCAAAGCGCACATCCAATGCAGCAAGCATGCCCCAGGCGACCAACCCGGTCACAATGCTGATTGCCGTTTTAAGCACCAGATAGTGAGAGACGCTGTCGATGGCGCGTTGAATCGCCGCCATACCTTCAATGGGGCGACTCATCATTTGTTTTAGTTTGTTGGGCAGTTGCGGTACTTCCAGCAGCATAAAAACTACCGTCAGTAGCAGTAGAAAGATCGATGACATAGCATTCGAAAGCTGCGCCAGCAAATTGGTCACCAGCGTCATTGCCGCGTTTGGATCGATATATTTGACGAGCTCATCCACGGAAACGCCGATCCCTGCGCGTTGTAACCATGGTTCAAGATTTTTTAGTGGAATAACCAGTGAAGAGCGATATTGCGGTAGCGTACGCGCAAGCTCATTTAAGGATGTGCCTAAATACGCTAACAGCAGTACCATTAGCATTACAATAATAACGATGAGCAATGACACCGCAAATACGCGCGGTATGCGAAGCTTGACCATCCGCTGCACCACGGGGTTCAGCACAACGGCTATAAATAACGCCAGAATAAAGGGGACGATGATATCTGCGGCAAAGCGAATGCCGCTCAGAATGATAACCAGCATGCCCAGCATAATGACTATTTTTAGACCGTTAAGCGTGATGATCGGTTTCGCCATATGTATTCCTGCGTTTTTGATTTTTGAATCTGAATAATAGTGTGATTTGCGTCGAGCCGTTATAACAAAAATCAAACGGGGCAGGTAAAGAAGTGAAAAGACTTTGAGTTCGTATTGAAGCTATGATACAAATCATCTGTGTTTAACTACCGAGGACAATTATCATCCGCGATGATGAGAAGCAACACTGCGGATAATTGTAATATTATGGACAATATGTTCAGGATGTTTTTGCGTTTACCTTCACTTCTTCGTACCTCTTCCACTTTCTTGCTTGCGGGTGAGCAACACTGGCGCAACGCGCTTTAGTCCCTTCTTCTGCCTGAGCTGGCGCTGTGCGCTGAGCTAACTAATTTTATTTTTTGGTTTACTGTATGCAGTAGGCCCAAAGGACTATATTCTCAAGCAGGAGAAGCATCATGTTTTACTGGATATTATTAGGTCTGGCCATCGCGGCTGAAATTACTGGTACGCTTTCAATGAAATGGGCAAGCGTCGGCCATGGTAATTCGGGCTTTATTTTAATGCTGGTAATGATCGCCTTATCGTATATTTTTCTCAGTTTTGCCGTTAAAAAAATTGCCCTTGGTGTGGCCTATGCCCTGTGGGAAGGGATCGGTATTTTATTTATTACGCTGTTTAGCGTGCTGTTATTTGACGAAACCTTGTCCACATTGAAGGTGGCAGGACTGGCTTCACTGGTGGTCGGCATTGTGCTGATTAAATCCGGCACCCGCAAGCCTGTTAAACCGGGCAAAGAGGTGACCCATGCAACAGTTTGAATGGGTTCACGGTGCCTGGCTGGGTATGGCCATCGTGCTGGAAATCGTCGCTAACGTCTTTTTGAAATTTTCCGATGGTTTTCGCCGCAAGATTTATGGCGTGCTGTCGTTAGCTGCCGTGTTAGCAGCCTTTAGCGCGCTGTCGCAGGCGGTAAAAGGTATTGACCTTTCTGTTGCCTACGCCTTGTGGGGCGGATTCGGTATTGCCGCGACGTTAGCGGCAGGTTGGGTGCTGTTTGGTCAGCGTCTGAATAATAAGGGCTGGATCGGCGTGATACTGCTGCTGGCCGGAATGATAATGATAAAACTTGCCTGATATCCATGCTGCCCGTTAATGCGGGCAGCATGTGTTATTCCTGCGCTAACGCTTCCAGCTTCTCGCGAAAACCGGTCACGGATATGGCGCGATTATCTGCCCGCCAGCGATCTTTGGCTGCTGGAGCGGAGCTTTGCACACCAATCAACTGCCAGCCAGACTCTGTCTGCAACATCAATGGCGAACCGCTGTCGCCCGGGAGCGTGTCGCACTGGTGTGACAAGACGGTATTCTGCGCCCAGCCGGTCACCACACAATCCTGATGTGTGTACAGGTCGTCCAGATGATCTTCAGGATAGCCCGACTGCGTGACTTTACGATCTGCAGTTTTTAGCGCCGCGGTTAACGCGTCCTTGTCGCCATCAAACAGTGGCAGCGGTGTGATGCCAGACGGCGGATTACGCAGCACCACCAGACCAAAATCCCACGGGGCTGCGGCAGGCGGCACTATCCAGCCATCACCATCGGCTTTTAAACGTTTGGCAAGTGAGGGCGCAACCCGGCCTTCAATGTCGTGGATTTCATAGCGCCAGAGACCCTTTTTAGACACGAAGCGCAATGCGACGGCTTTGTCCGGCTTACCTTTCGGGGGGGTGAGTAAACAGTGTCCGGCCGTCAGGGCCAGATGTGGCGAAATGAGCGTGGCGGTACACAGGTTACCGCTGGCGGTTTCCAGTTGCCCGATAGCGTCCCACGGCGATTGTGTAGGGTCAGTCACCTTTATGCGATCGTCATGACCAAAAAACAGCGTTTTTATATTTTCTGCTTCGGCGCTGTCCGTTGCAGGCTGGTCCGCATGCGCAACGACAGGAAGTAAACAAAGTGAACCCAGTAATACAGCAATGGTTTTATGCATATCACGCTCTGGTGGGGAATTATGATTATTAACAGCAAACCCTCAGTTAATACTATAGACGGGACGACGTGAAAGTGGGAGTAAAATCAGATAACTACATTCAGGCAAGATAAAAACGCATGGCGATGATGGCGCAAATTATCAGCGTAATAAGAATTAACTCAAAGCGGTAATGTGACACCATTTTACCCTCCGAAAGGCGGCGCTACATCAGGTCGATCTAGCGCCGTATGCTATGGCGTGGGGGACGCCATAGTGACTACAAATGCGTTATGCTGCAGGTTGAGCTGCTGGTTTAGCAGTGTCGTGTTTTACTGCTTTTTTGGTGTGTTTTTTAGCGGCCTGAGCTTTCTGCTCTGGCGCTTTTTGTTCTGCAGCTGGTTTGGTTGCCGCTTTTTTGGTGTGTTTTTTAGCAGCCTGAGCTTTCTGCTCTGGTGCTTTCTGTTCTACAGCCGGTTTTGTGGTGGATTTTTTAGCGTGTTTCTTGGCAGCCTGTGCTTTCTGCGGCGCTGCTTTGTGCTGTTTTTTATGATGCGTGGTTTTTGCCGGCGCAGCTTTAGTGGTTGCTGCAGCAGCCGGAGCGGTTGTAGCAGTTGTTTCAGCAGCAAATGCAGCAGAAGACAGACCCATAGCAGCGGCAACAACCAGAGCTAATACTTTTTTCATTCTCATACCCTCGATTTGGTTTTTCATTCAACCCCACTGCGGGGCCGTTGAAATAACTATATCGCTGTAATCACAGGGCTTCCGTGAGTCATTGGTATCGGCGTGTAACGATATGTACAATGACTCACGGTATGAGATTACAAATAGCGGGCTTCCAGGTGGGTGCGGAAATAACGGCTGCTAAGCGGCTCTCCGGTGGCCTGGGTAATAAGCTGTTCAGTGGTGAAACGGCTGCCATGCTGCCAGATGTTCTGACGTAACCAGTCAAACAGGGGACCAAACTCACCTTGCGCAATAGACTGATTCAAATCAGGTAATGCGCGGTTAGCGGCACTGAACAACTGCGCCGCATACATAGCGCCCAAGGTATAGGAAGGGAAGTAGCCAAAGCCGCCGTCGGTCCAGTGAATATCCTGCATACAACCGTTACGATAGTTTCCGATCGTTGACAGCCCCAGCCAGGCCTGCATTTTCTCATTCCACAATGCCGGGATATCATCCACTTCAATATCGCCATTAATGAGCGCACGTTCGATTTCATAACGCAGGATCACGTGAGCGGGATAGCTCACCTCGTCAGCATCAACACGGATAAACCCGGGTTTGACCTGCTGGTTCCAGGCGATGAAATTGCTTTCTTCAAATGCAGCCTGATCGCCAAAGTAGCGCGTTACAGCAGGAATTAACCGTGTCAGAAAGGCTTTACTGCGTCCCAGTTGCATCTCAAAGAACAGACTCTGGGACTCATGAATGGCGGTGGAACGTGCCAGAGCGATAGGTTGCCCTGACCAGTTACGCGGAAGATTTTGCTCATAGCGGGCGTGACCGGTTTCATGGATCACGCCAAACAGCGCACTGAGCAATTCGTTTTCATCATAGCGGGTGGTAATGCGAACATCTTCTGGTACGCCGCCACAGAAGGGATGTGCACTGATATCCAGCCGACCAGCGGTAAAGTCGAAACCTAGCTGTGCCATTGTTTCAAGACCCAACTCTCGCTGTACAGCTGTTGGGAAGGGGCCTACCGGGGCGATGAGCGACTGTTGAGACTGCTTTGCCACTACCTTGTTTAGCAGATCGGGAAGCCAGGTTTTAACGTCCGCGAAAAGGTTGTCCAACTGCGCGCAGGTCATTCCCGGTTCAAAAATGTCCAGTAACGCGTCATACGGCGAACACCCTTTAGCTTCTGCGCGCAGTCGGGCTTCTTCGCGGCTATACTTCACAACCTCTTTCAGGTTTTCGGAAAATCCTTCCCAGTCATTTGCCGGTCGCTGGCTACGCCAGGCATGCTCGCAGCGGCTTCCCGCAAGTGATTTTGCTTCTACCAACGATTCCGGCAACAAGGATGCCTGGTGATGCAGTCGCGACATTTCGCGCAGGTTCGCCTGTTCTACATCGTTGAGGTCTTCCTGTTGCGCTGCGGAGATCCACCTTGCCACTTTCGGATCGGTTAACAGTTGGTGTTCAAGCACGCTCAGCTCGGCCAGCGCTTCGCCGCGGGCTTTGCTTCCTCCTGACGGCATCATGGTAAACATGTCCCAACTGGCGATTGCCGAGAGGTGGGAGAAGCGAGAGAGCCGCTGGAACGTGCGGGTGAGCTGATGGTAATTATCATTGTTACTCATTTTTTGTTCTCGTTCTGTTTAGGTGTGGTTAAGAAGTTTACCGTGATTCACTCACTTTTCATAAACACACCTTTATACCTGGTTTTTCGTAAAAGTTTTTTATAGCGAAAAGCCAACAGAACCACAAAACAGATGGCGTAGATAATAGGGAGCGGTGATAACACTTTTACCGACCACAGGTAATGCAGCGGTAGCAAAATGGCGGCCAGGTAGACGTAGTTGTGCAATGTTTGCCAGCGTTTGCCCATTTTACGCTGCGCGGCTTGCGTGGAGGTCAACGTCAACAGGAATAAGATAGTCCAACCGGTCATGCCCAGGGTTAGCCATGGGCGTGAAACCAGTTCACGACCCAACAATCCCAGATTTTGTATACCCAGTTCCAGCAGAGCATAGCTGGCCATATGCAGTGTGGCCCATGCAAAGCACCATAAACCTAACAACCGCCGGGTACGAAACAACAAAGGCTGCTTTGCATAGCGTGCAAGCGGGGATATCAGCAGAGTAGCAAGCAAAAACTTTAGCGCGGTAATGCCCGTAAAGTGCTGGATATCTTTTCCCGGGTCGGCACCCAACCCGCCATGCTGCGCGGCCCAAAAGAGCCATAGCAGGGGTAAAAAACCGGCGAGATGCAGCAGCACTTTCAGGCCGGTTATCTGTTTTGCGGTCAACCTCACTAAAAATACTCCCGAAGATCCATACCCCGATATAACGATGCCACCTCATCGGCATAACCATTAAAAGGTAACGTGGGCTGTCGCTGTACATCAAGAATGCCACCCGAACCGATAAACCGTTCAGTAGCCTGAGACCAACGAGGGTGATCGACCTGCGGATTTACGTTGGCGTAAAAACCGTATTCATTCGGTGCTGACATATTCCAGGTCGTCGGCGGCTGCTCACGCGTCAGCGTAATACTGACTATCGATTTAATGCCCTTAAAGCCGTACTTCCAGGGTACGGTCAAGCGTATCGGCGCCCCATTTTGCGGCGGCAATGCTTTGCCATATACGCCTACGGTCAGCAGTGTTAGCGGATGCATGGCTTCATCCAAACGCAGACCTTCAACATAGGGATATTTTAACCCACCGCCAATGAAGCGATCTTTCTGGCCGGGCATTTCATCAGGGGCGTAGCGAGTTTCAAAGGCGACGTATTTGGCGTGACTGGTTGGCTCAACCAGCGCCAATAATTTATGCAAAGGAAATCCGATCCACGGCACAACCATCGACCATGCTTCAACGCAACGCATACGGTAAATACGCTCTTCTAACGGAAAGCGAGTGGTCAGCGCATCATGATCCAAGGTTAAAGGTTTGTTGACCTCTCCGTTGATCGTCAATGTCCAGGGATCGGTTTTCAGACTACCGGCATTGGCGGCAGGATCTGCTTTATCCAGACCAAATTCATAGAAATTGTTGTAGCCCGTCACCTTGTCTTCTGGCGTCAGAGACAGGCTGTTTTGCCAGCGCTCGGGCTTTGTAAATTCGAGCGCTTTGCCTGCGGGTGCTGGTGGACGATCGTTGCCTTTAAACCAATCCAACAAATTAGCCCGTGTAGGGGAAGACAGCGTGGCCGCCGCCGCGCCTATCCCAAGTGCTTTGAGGATTTGTCGTCGTTGCATAAAAAAAACTGATTCGGCTGTAACATCAGCTTCCCGAAGTGGACGTTTTTTCTGCATAACTTTTCCTTTTTATTTTCATGTTAAGGAAAACAAAGCGACGTTTCCCTGTTGATGCCTGGTGTGTCTATAACGACATACTGCGCGTATGCGTATCCCTGGATCCTCACGAAAAGTTAAAAATTTTGTGATAACTTCCGCCCCTTGCCTGAGGTAAGCTTTCAGCACGACGAGAGGGGGATGACACTGATGGCAGGCGCGAAAAAGATATTTTTGGTGGAAGATGACAGCGATATTGCCTCACTTTTGCAGCTTAGCCTGAAGGATGAGGGTTACGAGATAGTTCATGAAGCGGACGGCACGCGAGCGCTTGAACAACTGGAGAAACACGTTTGGGATGCCGTTATCCTCGATTTGATGCTGCCAGGTGTCGACGGGCTGGAGATTTGTCGTCGCATTCGCCAAATGAGTTTTTATTTGCCCGTTATTATTATCAGCGCCCGGACCAGCGAAACGCACCGTGTATTGGGGTTGGAAATGGGGGCCGATGATTATCTGGCCAAGCCTTTCTCGGTGCTGGAGTTGATGGCTCGGGTGAAGGCGTTGTTTCGCCGTCAGGAAGCGATGAGTCAGAACCTGCGTATGGAGGCGGGGATTATCACCGTTCATGGCGTAGAGATTGACCCTTTAGCCCGGGAAGTTCGGCTGCATGGTAAATCCCTCGATTTGACACCGCGAGAATTCGATCTGCTCTATTTTTTCGCCCGTCATCCAGGCGAGGTCTTTTCGCGCCAGGCGCTGTTAGATCAGGTGTGGGGCTACCAGCATGAAGGGTATGAGCATACGGTGAACAGTCATATTAATCGTCTGCGGACCAAAATTGAAAAGGATGCTGCGGAGCCGGAAATTATTCTCACGGTTTGGGGACGAGGCTATAAGCTTGCTGCGGTTAATGCGGAGCATCAGCCATGATTTATCGCCTGTCGCTGAGCCAGCGTCTGACTCTGGTCTTTACCGCCATTATGCTGATTTGTGCGGTTGCCGTCAGTGCTGTCCAGGTTCGCAGTAGCAAACAATATGGCGACGCGATGGTGCAAAGGCTCTCGCTGGAGCTGGCGAGCAAGATTGTCAAAAGTGAGTCGCTTATTGATGCCAGCGGGCAGGTTAATCGCCAGACCTTAAAAGGATTGTTTAATCACCTGATGACGCTCAACCCCAGCGTGGAGCTGTATCTGGTTTCACCATCAGGTGAAATACTCGCTGATGCCGCACCGCCGGGGCATATCCAGCGGCAGAAAATTAGCGTGCAGCCGATTCAGGATTTCCTTAACTCAGATGCGTTGCCCGTATATGGCAACGATCCGCGCAGCAGCCAGCAAAAGGTATTCAGCGCCGCGCCGGTTTTATATAACGGTGAGCTGCATGGCTATTTGTACATTATTCTGCAGGGCGAAGATCTGAATATGTTGGCGAATACCGCCTGGCAAAAAACGCTCTGGAATACAGTGGCCTGGACGTTAATACTGGTTTTATTAGCCGGCGGAATTGCAGGTTTTCTGGTGTGGCGATGGGTGACGAATCCAGTGAAAAGGTTGACTGGGCAGGTGGTCAAACTGGAACAGGACAGCATTAGCGTCATCAAACAGCTGGCGCAAAAAAATCCCGATCCGGCCCCGGCAAATGAAATTGCGTTGCTGAACAATGCGTTTATCGAGTTAGCGCAGAAAATTGCGCAGCAGTGGGATCTATTAGCGGACAGCGATCGTCAGCGCAGAGAGTTTATAGCCAATATTTCGCACGATTTACGCACGCCGCTGACTTCATTGCTGGGGTATCTGGAAATGCTGTCGCTGAAAGCCGATACGATGACGCCGGAGGAAAACCGGCATTATCTTAGTATCGCGCTGCGCCAGGGACATAAAGTTCGTCATCTGTCACAACAGCTGTTTGAGCTGGCAAGACTGGAGCATGGCGGTATAAAACCGCAGCGTGAACGTTTTGCTATTGGTGAATTGATCCAGGATGTGGCACAGAAATTTGATCTCCCTGTTGCCACGCGTCATTTGCAGTTGCACCTTGACGTAATGGGGCCGTTACCGCTGGTGAATGCCGATTTATCGATGATAGAAAGAGTTGTGACGAATCTGCTGGATAACGCTATCCGTCATACGCCTGACGGAGGTGAAGTGCGGCTAAAAGTCTGGCGTGATGCAGACCGTTTATTAGCCGAAGTGCAGGACAGCGGGCCTGGGGTAGAAGAAGCTGTGCGAGAAGTATTGTTTCAGCGCCCGACCGCGTTAGTTCCCCGTGAGCAGAGGGCTGAGCGCGGCGGCTTGGGCTTACTGATCGTGCGTAGAATGCTCGAGCTGCATGGAGGGGATATCAGCCTGGTTAGCTCAACGGCAGGGGCCTGCTTCCGTTTTTCGTTGCCGCTGGCGGATTCTCCCCTGAGTAGTTGACGGTGAAGTTCCGGAGTAAAGAGGGTTTTGGCATTGCCCCAATGGGCATTGCGTAAAAGTTGGTAGGTTGTCAGTGATAATGAGAATTTTTATCATGTGTCGGTAATTCATCAACTTATCTTCGATGAGCGCAAGGAGATTGTATGTCACAGGATGCCGACAACCTGTATATCGCCAGGACCAAAGCAGTAGCTGGCTGCTTTTCAATGTTTTTACTGATGTTTGGCCTCACGTTTACCCCGTTGTTTTTCCCCGCGAGTCAGGACCTGCTTGCCAAAGGGCTACTTTTCCCGCTGTTGTTTGCATTGGAATTTGTTGTGCTGGTTCCGCTGTATTACTTCTTCTTCAGAAAAAGAGAGGGGCTGGGCAAAGGCATTTTCAACGCCAGGTGGTTTACCATTTTGTTCGCGGCGCTGCTGTTTATTCAGCTTATCCTGCCATTGATTTTGGGTCTCAGACAAACCGAAGCGTGGGTGACCAGCCAAATATCCTTAAGTAGTTACGCATTGTGGTTATCTACGTTGACTCTGATATTTATTGCGCCAGTTTATGAAGAAATTGTTTTCAGAGGCTGTTTATTCAACGCGTTCCAGTACTGGTTCAATAATAAAACCTGGCTGTCGTCAGTGGTGGTATCGGTCATTTTTGCCATCATGCATACGCAGTATGTGGATCTACGTACGTTGCTGATGTTGTTTCTTGTGTCGCAGGTTTTGATCATCGCCAGACTGAAAAGCAACGGCCTGTTGATGCCGATCATGCTGCATATAGTGATGAACGGGACGGTTATTGCTCTGCAAATGGGAGCCCAGACGTTACTGCCTGATTCATAAAGGCGATGCCCGGAATCCGGGCATCGGGGATTATACGTGCAGACGATGGTGCAAACGTGCGCCGACCAGCAACGCCAGCACCAGCATCAGGGCGATAAATCCGCCCACGCCGTTCCAGCCGTAGCTGTGCCAGAATACGCCGCCGAGCGTACCGGCAATACTGGATCCCAGATAATAGCTGAACAGATACAGGGAAGAAGCCTGGCCTTTAGCGCGTTTTGCCCGTGGTCCAATCCAGCTGCTTGCTACGGAGTGCGCGGCAAAAAAACCGGCTGAAAAGAGCAGCATCCCGGCGAAGATCAGCCATAGCGATGTGAACAGGGTCATCAACAGTCCAACCAGCATCACGCCAGTTGAAAAGAGCATTACCGGGCCACGGCCATAACGAGTGGTCATAGAACCTGCTTTTGGCGAACTCCAGGTCCCGGTCAGATACGCCACAGATAACAGACCGACAACCGCCTGGCTGAGCTCCCACGGAGAGAGCATCAGGCGGTAGCCGATGTAATTAAACAGCGTGACAAACGATCCCATCAGTAAAAAACCTTCCGCAAACAGCAGCGGCAAGCCTCTGTCGCGCCAGTGCAAGCGGAAGTTGATAAACAACGTTTTCGGGCGCAGCGACGTTGGTCTGAAATGACGAGATTCCGGCAGGATTTTCCAGAACATCAGCGCAGAGGCAAGGGCAAAACAGCCGATCGCCGCCAGCGCGATACGCCAGTTAAAAAAGTCGGTAAACACGCCGCTGATCAAGCGACCACTCATACCGCCAATCGAGTTACCGCTGATATACAAGCCCATTGAGAAGGCGACGAAACTAGGATGAATCTCTTCACTCAGATAGGTCATCCCTACCGCCGCGACCCCGCTCAGTGAAAGTCCTATCAGCGCCCGCATGATTAAAATACCGTGCCAGCTGGTCATCATTGTTGAAAGGAGCGTACAACAAGAGGCGAGCAGCAGCGCGGTAACCATCACCGGCTTGCGGCCAATAGCATCTGAAAGTGGACCGGTAAACAGTAACCCTATCGCCAGCATCGCCGTTGAAATGGAGAGCGAAATACTACTGCTGGCAGGAGAGACTCCAAACTCGTGCGAAAGCACAGGCAGTATGGGTTGTACGCAATAGAGGAGGGCAAAAGTCGCCAGTCCGGCGGAAAACAGCGCCAGCGTGACACGCATAAATGGGGATGTTCCGCGTTTGATAAAACCATCCGGCGGGGTAACTATCTGTTCATCAACATCGCTTGTTGGCGCGGTATCGACAGTTGTTGTACGGCTCACTTGAAATCCTTGCTCATCCAATTACGTCTACAGGACCAGCCTTAAGAGTATGAAAATCACAATATTCTGTCTAATATATTAATAATCTCAAATAATATTTTTAAAATATGAATATCGAACTGCGTCATTTACGTTACTTTGTGGCCGTTGCCGAAGAGTTGCATTTTGGTCGGGCGGCAGCGCGATTAAACATTTCGCAACCGCCGCTAAGCCAGCAGATCCAGATCCTTGAACAGCAGGTTGGCGCCCGGTTACTTGCCCGAACTAACCGTAGCGTGGCGCTGACCTCTGCTGGAAAGCAGTTTCTGGCAGACTGTCGGCAGATCCTTGGACTGGTTAATGAAGCTGCCGCCAGGGCTGAGCGTTTGCATTTGGGAGAAGCAGGGGAATTGCGTATCGGCTTTACGTCGTCGGCGCCGTTTATCAAAGCCGTTTCAGATACGTTATCTCTGTTTCGCCAAAGCTACCCTGCAGTGCATATGCAAACCCGCGAAATGAACACACGTGAGCAAATTGCCCCGCTCAATGAAGGGACGTTGGATTTGGGACTTCTGCGCAATACGCAGCTTCCGGAAACGCTGGAGCGTGAAATCATTCTGCATGAACCACTGATGGCGATGATCCCTCGCGCGCATCCGTTGGCGCAAAAACCCGTGGTCACGTTGGCCGAGCTGGCGAATGAGCCATTTGTCTTTTTTGATCCCCATGTAGGGACAGGGTTGTATGACGATATTCTTGGCCTGATGCGTCGCTATGGACTAAAACCGACGATTGCGCAGGAGGTCGGCGAAGCGATGACTATCATCGGGCTGGTGGCTGCAGGATTAGGGGTTTCTATACTTCCTGCTTCTTTTAAACGGGTGCAGCTATATGAAATGTGTTGGATCCCGATAGCGGAAGAAGATGCTGTCTCGGAAATGTGGTTAGTGTGGCCAAAGCATCATGAGCAAAGTCACGCCGCGCAACGTTTTCGTGAGCAGCTGCTGGCGGCCGTTCAGGCGATTAATTTAGTTTAAAAATGAGTGAAAATGTGCAGTAAATCACAAGGCTAAGTAAAAAGTTGACGGGAGCCATTGAAGTGCTTCACCATAGCCCGCAGATTATTTCGGAGCGCGAAAATAAAGGGAGTAAGTGGTGGTTGCTGATAGTCAGCCTGGGCATATCGATCAAATTAAGCAGACCAATGCTGGCGCGGTTTATCGCCTGATTGATCAGCTGGGTCCGGTATCGCGTATTGATCTCTCTCGCCTGGCGCAATTGGCGCCTGCCAGTATTACTAAAATTGTCCGCGAAATGCTCGAAGCGCACCTGGTGCAAGAGCTGGAAATCAAGGAAGCGGGCAGCCGTGGGCGTCCGGCAGTTGGGCTGGTTGTTGAAACGGAAGCCTGGCACTATTTATCCATCCGTATCAGTCGCGGCGAGATCTTTCTGGCACTGCGCGATCTGAGCAGCAAACTGGTGGTAGAAGATTGTCTTGAAATGGAGCTGGTCAGTGAAACACCGCTTCTGGAACGTGTTATTACCCAGGTCGACCAGTTTTTCATCCGCCATCAACAAAAGCTGGAACGCTTAACCTCCATCGCCATCACCTTACCCGGCATTATTGATACTGAAAACGGTATCGTGCATCGCATGCCATTTTACGAAGATGTCAAAGAGATGCCGCTGGGCCAGGCGCTTGAGAACCATACTGGCGTACCAGTCTATATTCAGCATGATATTAGCGCCTGGACCATGGCTGAGGCGCTTTTCGGCGCATCGCGTGGTGCGCGCGACGTCATTCAGGTGGTGATCGATCATAACGTGGGTGCCGGGGTGATCACTGACGGTCATTTACTGCATGCAGGCAGCAGTAGCCTGGTGGAAATTGGCCATACGCAGGTGGATCCGTACGGTAAACGCTGCTACTGCGGTAACCATGGTTGTCTGGAAACGATCGCCAGCGTCGACAGCGTGCTCGAACTGGCGCAGGTGCGCTTGAAGCAGTCAATGAGTTCTTCTTTACACGGACAACCGCTGACGGTAGACGCACTGTGTCTGGCGGCAATGCAGGGTGATTTATTGGCGAAAGATATCATTAGCGGCGTCGGGACCCACGTCGGCAGAATTCTTGCCATCATGGTGAATTTGTTCAACCCGCAAAAGATATTGATTGGGTCTCCGCTCAGTAAAGCGGCAGATATCTTGTTCCCTACCATCGCTGACAGCATTCGTCAGCAGGCACTTCCGGCTTACAGTCAGCATATAGTCGTCGAAAGTACGCAGTTTACCAATCAGGGGACGATGGCGGGGGCGGCGCTCGTTAAGGACGCGATGTATAACGGTTCTTTGTTGATTCGTCTATTACAGGGTTAACATTTTTTAACTGTTGTACGAAAAATTGCGCTATCTCAAGCTGATCCTGGTCGTCATACCTTAGACTTTCTCCACTGTTTTATTTTCCTGACTTATATTTTCAAAGCATAACGGTGGAGTTAGTGATGCTGAAGCGTTTCTTTATTACAGGTACAGACACTTCTGTTGGGAAGACCGTGGTTTCCCGCGCATTACTACAAGCGTTAGCGTCAGGGGGTAAAAGCGTTGCGGGTTACAAACCTGTAGCCAAAGGCAGCAAAGAGACGCCCGAAGGTCTGCGCAACAAAGATGCGCTGGTGCTGCAAAGCGTGTCCACTATCGAACTGCCTTACGAAGCGGTCAACCCGATTGCGCTCAGCGAAGACGAAAGTAGCGTAGCGCATAGTGGTCCGGTCAATTACACCCTGTTATCCAACGGTCTCGCAAGCCTCAGCGAAAAAGTCGATCACGTTGTCGTGGAAGGCACCGGAGGCTGGCGGAGCTTGATGAACGATCTGCGTCCGTTATCGGAATGGGTGGTGCAGGAACAACTGCCGGTGCTGATGGTGGTGGGTATCCAGGAAGGCTGTATTAATCATGCTATCCTCACCGCACAGGCGATTGCCAGCGACGGACTGCCGCTGATTGGCTGGGTCGCGAACCGAATCAACCCGGGGCTGGCGCATTATGCGGAAATCATTGATGTGCTGGGTAAAAAATTACCTGCCCCGCTTATCGGTGAACTGCCTTATCTGCCTCGTGCAGAGCAGCGTGAGCTGTCGCAGTACATCCGTCTGTCAATGCTCGGCAGCGTGCTGTCGGTAGATAGAGTCGTGGCGTAACGTACGCGACAGCACCGACGCCAGGACACAGGCAATCAGTAATCCGGGGAGCAGGCGATACTCCCCGGTCATTTCACAAACCATCAAGGTCGACATTATTGGTGCATGCGTGGTAGCCGCCAGCAGCGTGGCCATCCCCGTTAAGCCCAGCAAAATAGCAATTTCATCCGAGCCCGGAAGCCATAATCCCCATACCTGACCCAGCAGCATGCCCACCGACAAGCCGACAAACAGCGTTGGCGTAAACACGCCACCTGGCGCACCGGATCCACTGCTGGCAAGCACCGCCAGTAATTTGCAGATAAAAATCCCGCTAACTACGGCCAGCAGCGGTGGCGAAAGTAAATATGACTGCACCACGCTGTAGCCATTACCCCAGACCGCAGGCGTGAGCAATGAAAGCAGGCCAACGATCAACCCGCCAAGCGCCAGTTGCCACGGCGGCGAGAGTTTTAAGCGCAAAAAACCATTATGGCTGGCGGTCATCAGCCACATGAAGAGCGGTCCGCAGATGCCAGCAGCCAGACCGGTGCTGACAATCATAACGTATTCCAGAGTATGTAATTCCCGAGACAGGTGAACGGTATACAGCAGTGCATTGCTGTCGCTAAGCAGATTGGTGGTGAGTAATGCGACTACGGCGGACACCACTACCGGTCCCAGTGATGCGAGGATCAGCGTGCCAAACAACACTTCGGCAATAAATAAACTGCCCGCCAGCGGGGCATGATAGGCTCCGGCCATACCCGCTGCGGCGCCGCAGGCAATCCATAACTTCCATTCTGTACGTGGGGTAAAGCGTTGAGCAAAGCAGGAAGCCGCCAGCGCCGCCAGTAAAATCATGGCACCTTCGCGTCCGATAGCGCTCCCGCTGGCGACAACCAGTAACGAGGCCAGCGATTTCACCAGGCTTGCACTGACGTCAAATTGTCCGTCGGTTTGTAGGGCTTCCATATAATCAGTGGGAGCCTGTGGGCGTAAACGGTTAAATTTTTGCCAGCCCCACAGCAGTAATCCAGCCGCCAGACCGCCGAGTGCAGGTGTCAGCATACGCCTTAAAGGCGAAAGGTTTGTCGCAGCGTTGACCAGACTCCCCGTGTTATTGCTCAGAAACAACCATTCGAGAAGCAGCATGGCATGACGAAATCCTGCGACTGCCAGCGCAGCAAGGACGCCAATCAACGCGGCGATCAGCAGACGGCGGAACATGGCGCGCAGGTCAGGATAAGCATGTAAATGATGCATGTGTGGCCAGAGAGGAAGTTTCAGACGTTTTATTTTGCGGCTATTTGACAACAGAAGCAAAAGCTCAGCGTGCGCAACAAGATGCACCACAGGCAGTATGCATCCTGCCTGTGACGAAATTAACGAAACAAAGGCTTATCGGCTACCGGGATCAGTAACTGTGATTGCCACTGTGCCAGCGTCAGACGCGCCAGCTCACCCAGCGCCTGGTAGAACGGGTGATCGGCTTTTTCGATAAATACATTAAGGAAGCGCGATGACCATGGGAACAGATGCCAGGCCAGCAGCTGTTCGCACTCGGTGTGGCGTTCGTTCTCAGCAAGCCAGGCCGTCAGCAACAGTAGTGAACCAAAGTGATCTTCTGGCTCATTTTGCTGCATAGCAAACTGGATACCGTTGTCCCGCATCCACTGACGCAGAGCCAGCGTGGAGTCGCCAAACAACACGTTTTCACGATCCAGCCAGACGGATCCCCAGGGCGGAGAAGGGAGCGCATAAGGGCCAACAAACAGACGTTGCCAGGCCTGCGGGAGAGACTCATCGGCCTCAGCCTGAAACTGTGCAACTAACGGCGAAAGCGTTGTCTTTTCAAGCGGCCACTGCGCCTGCCAACCATCGTTGCTTAACGCACTGACCAGTGCCGAAGCTTCGGCACTGTCTGGGGCATAGTAAAACAGCGCGCCGAGCACACGCGCTGCGGTGGAAAAGTTGTCACGTTGTGAAAAATGGGTCATGCAAACAATCCTGAACAGTGCGGGTTGCCCCGCACCCGAAAATTAACCTGCGACAGCCATTCCGACTGTCATATGTAAACCGTAAAACAAGCCGCGGCCAATGATTTCACCGGCGAGGACGGACACTAAGCCCAGCGCCAGTCCGCCGACGAACGGTTCTTTGCGACGGACAAGCGGACATATCCAGCAGCCCAGACCCGCAACCAGCAGGAGGATGCGCCAGACTTGCAGGCTTGCGTAGTCGGGCACCAGCGCGCCGGCGTTTTGTACCGAACTGTGGATTTCGCTGAGCGACAGTCCCTGCAGCACAACAACAGCCACGGTCGCCAGCAGGGCCAGCACGCTGATACCGGCGAATCTGGCAGGGCTGCAGGAAACACCCGCAGCCCGCAGCAGCAGGGCGGCAAACAGCGGCCCGCTCAGCAGCATCGTCATGAAAAACGCCAGTGTAGTATAGCCGTTATACCAGGTTGGGACGGTGTCTATCTGGTAGACGTTGGTCATCGCATAGACAAATACCAGGCCCAGCAACATGCTCAACAGCAGCCAGATTTTACCTAACGTTGCGGGCATTTTACCGAGAAACGCCACCAGCCACCACAGGCCACCGACGGCGAAAAACAGCGAACCGCTGGCAATTTCGTTACTCAGCGCCGATGCGCCAATTCTGTTCAGCGAGTTAAATGCGCGCAGCGGCGAACCTAAATGCATGACCGAGGCGAGAAAGGCGATGCCCATCACCAGCCACAGAAAAAACATGCTGCGAACGATACGTTGTTTTACCAGCTCGTCTTTAGCGGTTAGCCAGCCGTAGCCACTTACGATCAGCGCCCCGGCTACGCACTGGCCCAGCACCGTAAACAGGACCAGCGGCCATTCATGCCATCCATTTCCCATTTTACACCTCCTTTGGATTAGCCAGAAAACCCGTGGTATCCCCGGTCGGGCGGCAATTGGCGTTTGGTTTGATCACAATACTCGGTCTGGTGAAGTGCGCACTCGGCAGCGGGGCGACGGCTGCCAGATCACCATATTTTTTGCGCAGCTCATCAATGGGACCGAAGTCCAGCGCACGCAGCGGACAGGACTCGACGCAGACAGGCTTTTTGCCGTCTGCCACGCGGTCATGACAGCCATCGCACTTGGTCATATGCCCTTTGGCGGCATTGTACTGCGGTGCGCCGTACGGACAGGCCATGTGGCAGTAACGACAGCCAATACACACATCTTCATCAACGACCACAAAACCATCATCACGTTTATGCATAGCCCCGCTGGGGCAAACCTTGGTACAGGCCGGATCTTCACAGTGGTTACAGGCAATGGAGAGGTAGTAGGCGAAAACGTTCTGTCGCCAGACGCCGTTGTCTTCCTGCCAGTCACCTCCGGCGTATTCGTAAATCCGGCGGAAACTGACGTCGGGCGTGAGATCCTTGTAGTCTTTGCAGGCCAGTTCGCAGGTTTTGCATCCGGTACAACGACTGGAATCAATAAAAAATCCATACTGAGTTGTCATGGGTTAGTCCTTAAACCTTCTCGATCTCGACCAGATTAGTGTGCTGTGGGTTGCCTTTTGCCAGCGGTGAAGGGCGCTGTGTTGTCAGCGTATTGACGCAGGCGCCATGATCAATTTTGTCGCCGGTCATATCGGCATCGTGCCATGCACCCTGGCCCATTGCGCTGACGCCAGGCAGGATCCGCGGCGTCACTTTGGCGGCAATACGTACTTCACCGCGGTCGTTAAAGACCCGCACCATATCGCCATTTGCAATACCACGCTTTTGGGCATCGACAGGGTTGATCCACACTTCCTGGCGGCAGGACGCCTGCAGAACATCGATATTGCCGTAGCTGGAGTGCGTACGGGATTTGTAATGGAAGCCAAACAACTGCAGCGGAAATGCGCTGCGTTTCGGATCATCCCACCCTTCAAACGTAGAGGCGTAGACGGGAAGCGGGCTAATTACTTCGTCCTTTTGCAACTCCCAGGTGTTGGCTATTTTCGCCAGTCGACTGGAATAAATTTCAATCTTTCCGGACGGTGTTTTGAGCGGATTGGCCTGCGGATCGTCGCGGAATTTTTTATAAGCGACAAAATGCCCGTTAGGGTCTTTACGTTTATAGATCCCCATTTTTTTCAGCTCGTCATAGGAAGGCAGCGCGGGGTCTTTGGCCAGCATTTTTGCATACAAATACTGGAGCCACTGTTCCTGAGTACGGCCCTCCGTAAAGCGTTGATAGATATCATTGCCAAGGCGTTTGGCGACTTCGCTCATTATCCAGTAGATCGGTTTACGCTCGAACTTCGGTGACGTCGCGGGTTGAATAAAAATGAGGTATCCCATGTTGCCCGCATAGTCGTTAGGAATAATGTCTTCCTGTTCGACGGTCATTAGGTCCGGCAGCAGAATATCGGCATATTTGGCCGAGGATGTCATGAAGTTTTCGATGACCACTATCATTTCGCATTTCGTATCATCCTGAAGGATCTCATGCGTTTTATTGATATCTGAGTGCTGATTAGTAATGGTGTTGCCCGCGTAGTTCCAGATAGACTCCATTGCCAGACGGATGGATGGACTTGAAGTAGTTGACTCAATGCTACTTAAGGTCCTGATATGACTGACATTAATCATGATAACACTGTATATCCATACAGTTCTTTCTCTGGGTCTCCCTATCTGTATCAGCAAGTCTACACCTCAAGTCCTGACACAAGGCTGACACAAATCAATCTACTCAGCGTAGCTAAGCCTCAGTTAGTCCGTAGAGCCAATGGTCGATATACTATCCGCTTCAGACTCAAGGGACAGACCACACCGTTTCTTTCAGTATCGACCCGCAGCACAGACAGGAGAGTAGCCACAATGCGTCAGAGAGAGCTTGCAGCCACAGCTAAGGCCTTCATGTTGGATAGGCCTGAAGTCTCACTACAGGAGCTTACAGAGCATCTCCGGTCTATGGCTGAGCAGTTTCTGACAGACGCTAGTGACGATTACTGGAATGGACTTGAGGTCGCTACTTTGGTGGACGAGAAGTCCAACCTGAAGGAGCTAGCCGCTACGCAAGCCTTGAGTCTGGACCAGCAGAAGGGCATAAGGTTAGCGCTTGAAGTCCTGACCGCAGCACAGCAGAGGGTAGACACTGGTGATACCTCTGGCCTGATTGATATTGTGATGAATAACCCTACGGATTACTCAACTATATGCGACTCTATGGCAATTCTGAGTAACGAGCAGGGAGTCAGCACAGAAGTATTCACGCAGGAGCGCCAACCTGAGGTCGCTATCTGTAGTTTTTCTGAGCTTGTGTCCTCACTGCTGGCTGAGAAGGTCCAGACCCTGAAGTCCTCCAGCTACAAGGACCTCTCGTCCTCACTAAATACTGTCTCCCGGTACCTGCCTGAAGACATGGACCTGATGTCTCGCTCTGAGTGGCTGGCTGTCAGGGACGCTATGCTTGCTTCTGAGGTGAGACCATCGACAATCAACAAGCTGCTGACCAAAGCGAAGATGTGTCTCGATTATGGCCTGATGAATGGGCAACTTGAGGGCCGCAACCCTATTGAACGGATGAAGCTGACCAAGGATACCGACTCCAAGCGCAGAGCGTTCACAGACGAGGAGCTGGAGAGACTTCTGGTCCGTGTTGAGTCTGAGTATCAGTTCACACGACACACGGCTCACACGACCTCTGAGGCCCGTAGATGGGCGTCTCTGGTGTCTGTGGTCACTGGCGCTCGGTCTGCTGAGGTCTGCCACCTGACTAAACGTGACGTTGTAACCTTGGACAATGGACTGGTCTGTATCGACATCAATGAAGATGGGGACGGGAAGTCTGTGAAGAACAAACATTCAGTCCGACTTGTGCCGTTGACCGATGGGGCCTGTGGTCTTGACCTGAAGTCCTTCCTCGAATGGGTAGACATGCAGCCTGACGAGGGTCCTCTCTTCGGGATGACTCCAAGCGCATACTCTAGCTGGTTTAACTCGCGGGTCCTCACAGAGGCTCTCCCAGACGCTGAGAACGTCTCTCTACACAGTCTGAGACATTGGCTGGCGACCCGGATGAAAGAGCGTGGAGTCAATCTGGTGGACGCTCAGGGCATCTTAGGTCACAGCAGTCAGTCCATTACGTATGACCTGTACGGGAAAGGACACGCTGTTGGTAGGCTGGCTGAGGTGCTGAAGACAGCTTTACTTTAAGTAGGAAGACCCAAGGTGGAGACCATATACGGCTTGATGGTTGAGACCTTGGGTCACTGAAGTCTGACTGAAGTTAGGGAGGGTGATAATAATCATAATCCCTCCTGACTATAGGCCCACTGGTTCGCCTTCGGCTGTCCGACTCTAAGTCTGTCTGTGGTCTTATTTAAACTGCGTCCTAAACACCGGTCCCTCCAAATTCCTATGGTCTCCTCTTGACATTCCTGTTTAACTGTGAGTCGCCTCTGGTCTCTCTTTATATATACTTCCTTAATTCCTGAGGCGTCTTTAGTCCTTGACATTCTGT
This sequence comes from Citrobacter sp. S39, assembly GCF_009495675.1. Classification (NCBI taxonomy): domain Bacteria; kingdom Pseudomonadati; phylum Pseudomonadota; class Gammaproteobacteria; order Enterobacterales; family Enterobacteriaceae; genus Citrobacter; species Citrobacter sp. S39. The sequence continues at coordinate 3,474,263 of NZ_CP045555.1, read as the reverse complement.
CCAACCTGTGAGTCACATCCGGTCCTCCCTCTTTATATTTACTTCCTTAATTCCTAGGGTCGCCTTAATCCTTGACATCCAGTCCAGCCTGTGAGTCACATCCTGTCGCGCTACTGTATGCATCACCAGTGGTGGACTTGATTATCACTATAGGGGAACCAACTAATTCAACGACAGGAGATACTCTATGGCACGACCAATCGCAACTCACGACAACACGTTCACCAAAGCCTACTTGCAGCAGCACTGCGGGGACCTGCTGTCATTCGATGGTCAGGGTGACTTGAGTGGCTGGCTGGATGATGTCCTTACTGGTGCTGGTCGCCTGAGCGAATCAATGGCAAGCAATACCAAGCCTGTCAGCCCATACTTGATTCTGACCCAACTACTAACGCACGACACATTAACTGTAAGCGCTGTGCAGGAGTCCCTGAGCCGTAAGCGTGTTGCCTTGGGTGAACCTATGGTTTCAACTCGCTACGCTCGCTACGTCTATGCTGCTGTCGTCAGCGCCAGTAAATCCGTCCAGTACCACGCCATTAAAGCTGGCTCATGATTACGGACCCTAAACTATCACTATAGGGAGACCCGCTTCCGCCTCTGAGTCTGATGCGTCAGAACATGCGAGCATCTGGTCAACCGACATTAAGTATCTGTAGTGGTTTACTGAATTTGGCCACCTGAACAGAGGTGATATGCTCACCTCAGAACATTACAGGTGCCCTAATGAAAAAAAGAAATTTCAGCGCAGAGTTTAAACGTGAATCCGCTCAACTGGTCCTTGATCAGAACTACACCGTTGCAGCTGCGGCCAGTGCTATGGATGTGGGTCTTTCTACCATGACGCGATGGGTAAAGCAGTTGCGGGATGAACGACAGGGCAAAATACCTAAAGCCTCCCCTATAACCCCGGAACAGATTGAAATACGTGAGCTGAAGAAAAAGCTACAACGCATTGAAATGGAAAACGACATATTAAAAAAGGCTACCGCGCTCTTGATGTCAGACTCCCTGAACAATTCTCGTTAATCGGGAAACTCAGAGCGCAGTATCCTGTGGTCACACTCTGCCACGTGTTCGGGGTTCATCGCAGTAGCTACAAATACTGGGAGAAAAGCGCCGAAAAGCCAGACGGCTGGCGAGCTGTGTTACGCAGCCAGGTTCGGGAGCTGCATAACATCAGCCATGGCTCTGCTGGCGCAAGAAGTATCGCCATTATGGCAACCCTGAGAGGCTTCAGAATGGGACGCTGGCTTGCTGGCAGGCTCATGAAAGAACTGGGGCTGGTGAGTTGTCAGCAGCCTACCCACCGGTATAAACGTGTTGGTCATGAACACATCGCTATCCCGAATCGCCTTGAGCGACAGTTCGCAGTGACAGAACCTAACCAGGTGTGGTGCGGCGATGTGACGTACATCTGGACAGGCAAGCGTTGGGCTTACCTTGCAGTTGTTCTCGATCTGTTCGCAAGGAAACCAGTGGGCTGGGCAATGTCATTCTCGCCGGATAGCAAGCTGACCATCAGAGCGCTGGAAATGGCGTGGGAAGCTCGCGGTAAACCAGCCGGAGTGATGTTCCACAGTGACCAGGGTAGCCACTATACAAGCAGGCAGTTCCGGCAGTTACTGTGGCGTTGCCAGATCAGGCAGAGTATGAGCCGACGTGGAAACTGTTGGGACAACAGCCCGATGGAACGCTTCTTCCGTAGTCTGAAAAACGAGTGGGTGCCAGTGACAGGTTATATAAACTTTAGCGATGCTGCTCATGCGATCACAGACTATATCGTCGGGTATTACAGCTCGCTAAGGCCGCATGACTATAACGGTGGGTTGCCCCCAAACGAATCGGAAAACCGATACTGGAAAAACTCTAAAGCCGTGGCCAGTTTTAGTTGACCACTACAAAGTCGTGACCGTTCCGTCTGGACAAGAAATCGTGGTCGAACCAATCGAGCAGGCTATTCTCATCTCTGAGCAGACCAAGCTCTGGGACGCCAAGTCATCCACCGGATTCACTCAGGGCACACTTCAGCAGGACGCTATGAACATCTGTGAGAATGTGGTCCGTACCATCAACGCTCGCATGGTTGACGTTCTGGAGTCCTCCAAACTGTTGAAGACCGTAGAGCTTCCGGTCCTGACTGGCAGCCTGACCGCTAAGGCAGACACTATCATGGACGCTCTGTATGACAACACCGAATCTTCTTTCGGTTCTGAGGTTACTGATTACGGTATCATCGCCCATGAGTCACACCTCAAGGCTCTCTCCCGTCTGGCTGCTAAGCAGGGCTTCGGTGGTGAAGACGCTATCGTCGATATGCTGGGGACTGATATTGCGTATTACAACGGTGAAGACCGTGGCGTGTTCATGATGGCTAAGCGTTTTACGGCTCTGAGCTTCGGTTGCTTCCGCCACGATGGCGAAAACATTACGGCGGTCCTTTCACGTGATGGTGACTCCCAGTCTCACTCTCTGGAAATCCTCGGTAAAGTGTTCGTTGTCGCTGAAGCTGCTACTACCGTCAAGATGGGCATTGGCTCAGCTACTGCCGTCCTGCCTGTAGTCAAACGCCTGAAGTTCACCAAGACCGAAGCGTAAGACCAATGGGTAAGAGGTAAGTCTGGACTGAATATCAGCAGGACTTCAGGTGGTGGGTTATCACTGTGATTAACTAACTATGGTCTGGACCAATGGTCTGGACCTGTTGTTAATGTAATAATATAACATAACAGATAAGGAGGGTTTTATGTCTATGACTTCCGCAGACCTGAAGTCCCTCCTGACTCTGGTCTATAAACTCGTGTTCCTCTCTGTGGGACTCCACATGGTCCTCTCTGGTCGACTCGGTGTGGATGTGTTCGACACTCTGTCTAAGGCTGTGGGTGGACTTCTAGGTCCTTAGGTTTGGACTCACAGTGGGACCGATGATTTCTGACAGAAAAATGTGAATGACCATCTAATACATTAAGCCAGCAGACTTCCCCCATAGTCCCGCCTCAAGTCCTGACCGAGGCCACCGGGGATCCTGACCAGCCGTCTAGACATCCCGTCTAATGACACAAGTCTGGCACAAAGAATGACACAAGGTCTTGACTCAATGCAGGACCTCAGGCCTACTAAGGGTCCGCTTCAAGTCCTTGAAGTTCCAGATAAATTTAATCGGTACATCGAGCTTATCTTTCCCGCGCACGCCATCGCGGGTTGCGGTCATTTCCGGGCCACGAGCGATGGCGTCGGTCCAGCTAAAGCAGGATATCTGGGTCTTGATGGGATTCTCCGGCAGCGGCATGCGTTCAATCGTGATGGTGTAGGTTGATTCTCGTGCACCGCTATTGCCGCCGTTGATGCCAACGTTGCCGGTCAGGATAGGCAACATCGCGATCGCCCGTGAGGTCAGTTCGCCGTTAGCCTGACGTTGCGGCCCCCAGCCCTGACAAATATATGCCGGTTTTGTGCTGCCGATTTCCCGAGCCAGTTTGATAATGCGATCGGCGGGGATCCCGGTGACATGCGAGGCCCATTGGGGCGTTTTAGCGATACCATCATCGCCGTTGCCAAGTATATAGGCCTTGTAATGTCCGTTAGCGGGGGCGTCGGCGGGTAGGGTTTTCTCGTCATAACCAATGCAATATGTGTCGAGGAAAGCCTGGTCGACAAGATTTTCGTTAATCATAACCCAGGCAAGTCCCGCCACGAGTGCGGCATCGGTTCCTGGGCGGATAGGGATCCACTCATCTTCACGACCCGCAGCGGTATCGGTATAGCGCGGATCAATGACGATCATCCGGGCATTAGATCGCTCCCGGGCCTGCTCAAGGAAGTACGTTATTCCGCCGCCGCTCATGCGCGTTTCGGCAGGATTATTGCCAAACATTACTACCAGTTTCGTGTTTTCGATGTCGGATGTGCTGTTGCCGTCATTTGAGCCGTAGGTATAGGGCATTGCTGCCGCGATTTGTGCGGTGCTATAAGTGCCGTAATGACTCAGAAATCCGCCATAGCAGTTCATCAGGCGAGCGACCAGCGAGGCATAAGGAGAGGAGCGCGTAATGTTGCCGCCTACAATGCCTGAGGTGTAATTAATATAAACAGCTTCATTACCGTATTTCTCCACGGTATTTTTTAAACTGCCACTGATGGTATCCAGCGCTTCCTGCCAGGTTATACGTTCGAATTTTCCCTCACCACGTTTGCCTACGCGCTTCATCGGATAATTCAGGCGATCCGGATGATTGATCCGTCGGCGGATTGAACGCCCACGCAGACAGGCACGAACCTGGTGCTGACCATAAATATCGTCTCCGGTCGTATCGGACTCCACCCATACGACTTCGTCATCTTTGACGTGGAGTTGCAGGGCGCATCGACTACCGCAATTCACGGAACACGCGCCCCAAACCACTTTCTCTTCAGCCGGTTGTATCGCCTGTTGTACCGCAGCGGCGGCGGTGCGCATTCCAAAAGGTAATGACAGCCCGCCTGCGGCAAGCGCCAGCGAACCGATAGCCGAGGATTTCACTAACGTCCTGCGGCTGATGCCTCCATATTGCTCAATATCAGACATAACTCACTCCATTATAGTTATCGCTATATATTAATCTCTACAGCGAAATTAATAGCATGCTAATAATGGAGTGAGTTTACCCATTTATGGGTATGTCATCTTAATGCATATCAAACTGGAGTAACCCTCCGCGCACGGAGGGTGAGATTTATTGCGGTTCGGCGACGTGTCCGTCTTGTGCAGATGTGCTATTGGCGGGGGCGTTGCCGCTGTTGGTCCGGGTATAGAGAATTTTGTGCGTATCATTTGCACAATGTCCGACTACCAGTGAGTCAGGTTGATCGGCCTGATCGTTGGGGACAATATTCAGCGTGAAGCTGGATTCAGCAACACCATTATTGATGATGCGCTGTTCGATATCGCTTTTTACGCGTTCGCATGACGCGGGGGCCGCCAGAACCTGCGGGGAAGCGACTACCAATATGATCGCGGCAATTCCTGGTATGTATTTCATCATCAGCTCCTTTATGATCGACTTAAACTAAGATTAGCATTTCTGGTGTAAATAACTGTATTTGCTAATATGATTGAGAATTATCTTTTTATCCCGGTGAAAAATGTGAAGAAACAGACCCTGTTAGGTTTCCTGTGCGTCGTGCTGGTTGGGTGTGATAACGCTAAAGGGCTGGTTTCCTTTACGCCGGAAATGGCCAGTTTTTCCAATGAATTTGATTTCGACCCGCTGCGTGGGCCGGTGAAAGATTTCAGCCAGACGCTGCTCAATGATAAAGGTGAGGTTACTAAGCGTGTCGTTGGTACGCTGTCACAGGAAGGTTGTTTCGATACGCTTGAACTGCACGATATTGAAAACAATACTGGTATGGCGCTGGTCCTGGATGCAAACTACTACCGGGATGCCGAAACGCTGGAAAAACGGATCCGTTTACAGGGCAAATGCCAACTGGCGGAACTGCCTGCGGCAGGAGTGGTGTGGGATACCGACGATAACGGTTTTGTCGTTTCTGCCACGGGGAAAGAGATGAAGGTGGAATATCGCTATGATGCGGAAGGCTACCCGCTGGGTAAAACAACCGTCAATAAGGACAATACCTTACAGGTTGATGCCAAACCGTCGGTCGACCCGTTGAAGAAGCTGGATTACACCGCGGTGAGCCTGCTCAACAATCATCCGGTAGGCAACGTCAAACAAACGTGCAAATACGATGAATACGCAAATCCGGTCAACTGCCAGCTCGTTATCGTTGACGAGAGCGTGAAGCCGGCAGTTGAACACCATTACTCAATTGAAAACACCATCGCGTACTATTAGTCAGGCTTTATTGAGCTGTAGGTTGCAGCAGGTTTGGACCTGACGTTTTATGTTCTGCCAGATACTGCTGCTGGAAGATACACATACGGATAGTGTTGCGGTATTGGCCGTTGATAAAGAATTCATGAATCAGCTCGCCTTCGACCATAAAGCCAAGTTTACGGTAGATGTGGATAGCTTTTTCGTTCTCTTTATCAACGATCAGATACAGCTTATATAAATTGAGTACGGTAAAGCCGTAATCCATCGCCAGCTTAGCAGCCCGGGAAGCCAGACCTTTGCCCTGATAATCAGGGGAAATAATGATCTGGAATTCCGCCCGTCGGTGCACATGGTTAATTTCAACCAGTTCCACGAGTCCGGCTTTTTCACCGTCGCATTCCACCACAAAGCGACGTTCGCTTTGATCGTGAATGTGTTTGTCATACAGGTCTGACAGCTCAACAAACGCTTCGTAAGGTTCTTCAAACCAGTAACGCATTACGCTGGCGTTATTATCAAGCTGATGGACGAATCGTAAATCTTCACGCTCCAGCGGGCGCAACTTAACACTGAGGGCGCTAGTCATATCGTATCCTTTCAATATCCTTCAAAGTGCAATGATTATGGGGCAACGGTGCGGCCAGTACGGCGGTCAAGGCAGCGCAATGTGTTAGGTTCCCAGTACGCATTAATATTAGCGCTCTGTTCGCATTTATCACGGCTATCAAAGGCTGTATCGGCTTTGTCCCACTCTTTCTCTGCACGTTTGTTGACTTTCTGGCGAAGCTGACGCGTATCGTTCCATTGTTCCTTTTCCATTGCTGCTTGTTGACGACTTTGCGCACTGTCCCCGGATTCAATGACCAGTTTACTGGTTTCAGCAAATGCGGAAGAGGTGTACACAGCCGCAGCCAGCGTCAGCATAGCCGTCAGGCACAGGCGTTTGGTCAGTGTAATTTTCATGGCGAATTCCTTTTATGGGAAAGGGTAAAAACGATAAAACAGGGTTAAATTCTACACTATTCCGGTTTGCGGGCATACCCACCCGGTGGATATGGATACGCTAACGAGATTCTGTCGTATCATAGTTAAACCGAAGGTAACTGAATAACATCAATGCTTAAGACCACATTTCTTTTTTTCGTCACCGCGTTATGCGAAATCATTGGCTGCTTTTTACCCTGGCTTTGGCTTAAGCGAGGGGCTACAGCCTGGTTGCTGATACCCGCCGGGATGTCACTGGCTTTATTCGTCTGGTTGCTGACACTCCATCCGGCAGCCAGCGGGCGTGTATACGCAGCCTATGGCGGTGTTTACGTGGTGACCGCGCTGCTATGGCTACGCATTGTCGATGGTGTAAAACTCAGTTTGTATGACTGGTCTGGCGCGCTGGTGGCGTTGTGCGGCATGTTGATCATTGTGGCTGGATGGGGGCGCGCATAGCGCCTTTTTTGTGATCAAGCAGAGTTTTTTTGATCTTTATACTTGTATGGTAGTAGCTCAGTTGAGTAAATTTCATGCATCACAAGAACAGATGTAGGGAATAAGAAATGAAGATTGTTGGGGCTGATGTTTTTGTTACCTGTCCTGGGCGTAATTTTGTGACGTTGAAAATTACGACAGAAGATGGGATCACCGGGCTGGGAGATGCCACGTTAAATGGACGCGAGCTGTCCGTGGCGTCGTATCTGAAAGATCACGTGTGTCCGCAGCTTATTGGTCGCGATGCGCATCGTATTGAGGATATCTGGCAGTTTTTCTACAAAGGCGCGTACTGGCGTCGTGGGCCGGTCACCATGTCGGCGATTTCCGCAGTGGATATGGCATTGTGGGACATCAAAGCGAAAGCAGCCAATATGCCGTTGTACCAGTTACTCGGCGGTGCTTCTCGTGAAGGGGTTATGGTTTATTGCCACACCACTGGCCATACCGTGGATGACGTACTGGAAGATTATGCGCGTCATAAAGAAATGGGTTTTAAAGCGATTCGCGTGCAGTGTGGCGTACCGGGCATGAAAACCACTTACGGTATGTCTAAAGGCAAAGGACTGGCCTATGAACCTGCCACTAAAGGGCAATGGCCGGAAGAACAGTTATGGTCAACGGAGAAATATCTCGATTTCACGCCAAAACTGTTTGAAGCCGTGCGCGATAAATTCGGTTTCAACGAACATCTCCTGCACGACATGCATCACCGTCTGACGCCAATTGAAGCGGCCCGTTTTGGCAAAAGCATTGAGCAATATCGTCTGTTCTGGATGGAAGACCCAACCCCAGCTGAAAACCAGGAGTGCTTCCGCCTGATCCGCCAGCATACCGTCACGCCGATTGCGGTAGGGGAAGTGTTCAATAGCATCTGGGACTGCAAACAGCTGATCGAAGAACAATTGATCGACTATATCCGCACCACCATCACCCATGCAGGTGGTATCACCGGTATGCGCCGGATTGCTGATTTCGCGTCGCTGTATCAGGTACGTACCGGTTCACATGGACCTTCCGATCTATCGCCTGTGTGCATGGCCGCCGCGCTGCATTTTGACCTGTGGGTGCCGAACTTCGGCGTACAGGAATATATGGGCTATTCCGAGCAGATGCTGGAAGTGTTCCCACATAACTGGACATTTGATAACGGCTATATGCACCCAGGAGACAAACCCGGCCTTGGGATCGAGTTTGACGAAAAACTGGCGGCGAAATATCCGTATGACCCTGCATATCTGCCTGTTGCTCGCCTGGAAGATGGCACGCTGTGGAACTGGTAAGGAGTGATTTGCTATGAAAAGTATCGTGATTGAAAAACCGAATACGCTGATTATCGCTGAACGACCGGTGCCAGAACCCTCAGCAGGTGAGGTCAGGGTAAAAGTGAAACTGGCGGGAATTTGTGGTTCAGACAGCCATATTTACCGCGGTCATAATCCATTTGCACAATACCCGCGCGTGATTGGCCACGAGTTTTATGGTGTGATCGAGGCGGTAGGTGACGGCGTTGACCATTCGCGAATAGGCGAGCGGGTGTCCGTTGATCCGGTCATCAGCTGCGGACATTGTTATCCCTGTTCCATTGGTAAACCTAACGTTTGTACATCGCTGGTGGTGCTGGGCGTACATCGCGATGGCGGTTTCAGCGAGTACGCTGTCGTGCCGGCGAAAAACGCCTGGACGATCCCCGATACTGTGCCGGATGAGCATGCCGTTATGGTCGAACCATTTACCATCGCCGCAAATGTAACCGGGCAAATTAATCCGACAGAAAACGATATTGCGCTGATTTATGGCGCAGGGCCTATGGGACTGACCACTGTACAGGCGCTTAAGCGTGTCTATAAGGTTAAAACCGTAGTGATTGCTGACAGAATCGATGAACGCCTGGCCATGGCGAAGCAGTGTGGTGCAGACTGGGCCATCAATAATAGTCAGCACTCGTTGCAAGAGTTTCTGGTAGAAAACGGGCTAAAACCGACCATCATCGTGGATGCAGCTTGCCATCCATCCATTTTACAGGAGGCTATCACGCTGGCATCGCCAGCCGCGCGAATTGTTCTGATGGGCTTCTCCAGCGATCCTTGTCAGATTATTCAACAAGGTATTACCGGTAAAGAACTGTCCATTTATTCCTCAAGATTAAATGCGAACAAATTCCCGGTTGTGATTGACTGGTTGGTCAATGGACTCATCGATCCTAATCAACTTATTACTCACACTTTTGACTATCACCACGTTACAGACGCAATTGAATTGTTTGAGAAAGATCAGCAGCACTGCTGCAAAGTCTTACTCACATTCACTGAATAATATAAAAACTGCGAGTAAGTGGTACGCATCTTACCTCTTAGAGATAGCCAATATGAATCAAGAAAAACACGAAAGGTCCACGAAAGATCTGGTCAGAGCTGCCGTATCCGGATGGTTGGGTACTGCGCTCGAATTTATGGATTTTCAGTTATATTCTCTGGGTGCTGCACTGGTATTCCATGAAATATTTTTCCCGGAACAGTCTGCCGCCATGGCGCTTATTTTAGCGATGGGTACATACGGTGCAGGATATATTGCTCGTATCGTTGGCGCATTTATATTTGGCAAAATGGGTGACAGCATTGGGCGTAAAAAAGTGCTGTTTATTACCATCACCATGATGGGAATTTGTACGACCTTAATTGGCGTGCTGCCAACATATGCACAAATTGGTATCTTTGCTCCTGTTCTGCTGGTGACGCTGCGTATCGTGCAAGGGCTTGGTGCAGGGGCTGAAATCTCCGGCGCAGGCACGATGCTTGCTGAGTACGCGCCAAAAGGTAAACGTGGCATTATTTCCTCACTTGTTGCCATGGGAACCAACTGTGGAACCCTTAGCGCAACGGCCATCTGGGCGGTGATGTTCTTTGCGCTCGACCGTGAGGAGTTATTAGCCTGGGGTTGGCGCATTCCGTTCCTGGCGAGTGTCGTGGTGATGATCTTTGCCATCTGGTTGCGTATGAATCTCAAAGAAAGCCCGGTATTTGAGAAAGTGAATGATGAAGAAAACGCTCCGGCATTAAATAATTCGTCAGAAAATACGCTGGGGGCGATGTTTACCAGTAAATCTTTCTGGCTGGCAACCGGCCTACGTTTTGGACAGGCGGGTAACTCAGGGTTAATCCAAACTTTCCTTGCCGGTTATTTAGTGCAAACGCTGTTATTTGATAAATCTATCCCCACTGATGCCTTAATGATCAGTTCGGTACTGGGCTTTATTACAATACCGTTGCTTGGTTGGTTGTCTGATAAATTTGGTCGTCGTTTGCCTTATATTATCCTGAATATCTCGGCAATTATTTTGGCTTACCCGATGTTGTCAATTGTAGTGGATAAAACGTATAGCCCGGGTGTCATTATGACGGCACTGATTGTTATTCATAACTTTGCCGTATTGGGATTATTTGCTCTCGAAAATATTACTATGGCGGAAATGTTCGGTGCCCGTAACCGGTTTACGCGAATGGCGATTTCAAAAGAGGCGGGCGGGTTAGTTGCCGTTGGTTTTGGTCCGGTTCTGGCGGGTATTTTCTGCAACATGACCAATTCCTGGTGGCCAATTCTGGTGATGGTCATCGCCTACTCACTGATCGGTCTGATTTCCGCGTTGCTGATGCCAGAAGTGAAAGATCGCGACCTGAGCGTGCTTGAGGATGCTGCCGAGGTGAATAAAGCCGAGAAGGTTCGTTGCTCGGTGACTCAGACAAACTGATACCAGACACTAGCATGGACGGATGTCTCATACGCTGTCCATGCTATTACACAGCTTTATATGATGTCATACCAATCATAAAAAGCTTAATGCAAATCAAAACATACAACCATACAGGCGTTACTCTGGAACAGTCCTGATTTCATTTATAAGTAGGCCATACCATGCAAAACAAGCTCTTAGCGGCAAAGGCTGCACTTCCTGACTACGATCGTACAAAACTGGTTCCGCGTATTGTTCATCTGGGGTTTGGCGCGTTTCACCGCGCACATCAGGGGGTTTACGCTGACATTTTGGCTGCAGACCACGGCAGTGACTGGGGCTACTGCGAAGTGAATCTGATTGGCGGCGAGCAGCAGATTTTCGATCTGAAACATCAAGATAATCTGTATACCGTTGCAGAGATGTCTGCTGATGCCTGGACTGCGAGAGTCGTGGGCGTGGTGAAAAATGCATTGCATGCACAGGTTGATGGTCTGGAAAGCGTACTGGCAGCGATGTGTGAACCACAGGTCGCGATCGTTTCTCTGACCATAACGGAGAAAGGATACTGCCATTCTCCGGCGACCAGTGAACTGATGTTAGACAATCCAATGATTGCCGCCGATCTGCAAAACCCAAAACAGCCAAAAACTGCGCCAGGCGTAGTGGTTGAGGCTTTGGCACGCCGCAAAGCGGCAGGTTTAGCCGCCTTTACTGTGATGTCCTGCGACAACATGCCTGAAAACGGTCATGTAATGCGTAATGTTGTCACCGCGTATGCCAGAGCGGTGGATGAAGAACTGGCTGCGTGGATCGAACAACATGTGACGTTCCCGTCGACTATGGTTGACCGAATTGTCCCGGCAGTTACCCCAGAGACTCTGGACAAAATTGAACACATCACTGGCGTACGCGACCCGGCAGGTGTGGCATGTGAGCCTTTCCGTCAGTGGGTTATCGAAGATAACTTTGTTTCCGGTCGCCCTGAATGGGAGAAGGCAGGAGCGGAGCTGGTGGCAGATGTCATTCCGTTTGAAGAGATGAAACTGCGTATGCTCAACGGCAGCCACTCTTTCCTGGCTTATCTTGGTTATCTGGCCGGTTATCAACACATTAATGATTGTATGGATGATGAAAACTATCGTCTTGCTGCTCGTGCGCTGATGTTGCAGGAACAAGCACCCACGCTGAAAGTAAAAGGTGTTGATCTACAACGTTATGCCGATCTGTTAATTGAGCGTTACAGCAACCCGGCACTGCGTCATCGTACCTGGCAGATCGCTATGGACGGAAGCCAGAAATTGCCGCAGCGTATGCTTGATTCCGTTCGTTGGCACATTGTAAACGGCAGTCACTTTGATTTACTGGCGCTGGGCGTGGCGGGCTGGATGCGCTACGTCGGCGGTGTGGATGAGCAGGGCCAGGCGATTGAAATTAGCGATCCGCTGTTGCCCGTGATCCAGAATGCGGTGCGTAGCAGTAACGAGGGCGAAGAGCGCGTTCGGGCGCTGCTGGCGATCGATGCTATCTTTGGTCGTGAACTGCCGCAGGTTGAATTGTTCAAAAACCAGGTTACACAAGCATATCTTGCTTTACTGGCTGAAGGGGCGAAGGCGACGGTTGCGAAGTATGCAGCAAAACTGAAGTAACGAAGATTATGTTTTATGTCGCCATCTGGCTTTCAACGGGCCAGATGGCGCTGTGTTTTCTGGCATTCACACCAATTAGTTCATGCCTAAACGAATCAGCTCGAGGGGGGCATATTTGCCTTCACACCCTTCGATTTCCACTGTTTTTCCGCGGCGAATCTGCTCAGCGGTCAGGCCATCGGTATCTATCGCTGTAATGCGGCCTGTGAGCCCGGTGTCGCTGATCATGACGCGGCTGCCAGTGGTGATTGCGTTACGGTTACGATCGTATGTTTTCATGGTGTTTTCTCCTTTCCAACTTACCGTCAAAGCCCGTGGGCTTTTAGTCCCACGTAACGGGCGCAATATAAATACGCTTCTCGTTAAGGATTTTTTTTGTTTTCGATCAAAATCACAGCTTTTTTTATGCAGTTATGCAGGAGAGGGGAAAACGCAGGAGAAACTCACCCCGGTGTGAGGCGAGCGTAGTATTAATCTTCGCTGAACCAGTCGCTATTTTCCTGACGAATAAGCTGAACGGACTCACCAATTTCCTGGAGATGGAGCATCATTGCGCGCTCGACCGCATCGCCATCATGTTTCTCAAGGGCGGCAAAGATATCGTGATGCTGGCGTAACAGCATTTCAGGCGGGGAAATATGATCCAGGCTCATATAACGAACGCGGTCAATTGTAGCCTTTATATTCTCAACGGTATCCCAGGCGAGTTGGCACTCGGCGATTAAAGCCAGTTTCTGATGAAACTCATCATCAAGCTGGAAGAAATCATTGATCTGTTTTCGGTCAATTGCGATGCGCTGCTGATGCAAATTTTGTTCAAGCTGATAGCACTGTTGGTCGTTGATCAGCGATGCGGCGCGGCGTACCACGGCACATTCAATCGCCTGGCGGACAAAACAACCATTTTGCACCTGCGACAGCGAAATCTTGTTCACATAGCTGCCACGCTGTGGGCGGATCTGAATCAGACCGTTTTCTGCCAGTTTGATGAATGCTTCTCGTACCGGCTGGCGTGACACATTAAAGCGTACGGAAACCTCTTTCTCAGACAGCGGTGTACCGGGTGCTATCAGACAATGCACGATATCACGGCGAAGAATACGGTAAATCTGTTGATTTACTGGCTGTGTAGGGTTGAGCTGCGTTTCTACGGTCATTCATTCTTACTTTTTAGAGAGTTAACCCGGATATTTTATCACTTCTTTCAGGCTATCTATACCCGGCGCAAGGCCGGGCAGCTAAATTAGCTCCGATGAATACTCAGCCCGGCAAAAGACTGTGTGACAGGCATCATTTCAAGGGTGTTGATATTGACATGAGCCGGTAAAGAAGCCACCCACCATACCGCTTCTGTGACATCTTGCGGGGTCAGCGCCGTGGTATTTTCGTAGGCTTTTTCAGCTTTGGCATCATCACCTTTGAAACGGACATTAGAGAATTCCGTACCGCCAACCAGACCCGGCTCGATGTCGGTAACGCGAATGGCAGTGCCGTGTAAATCAGTACGTAAATTCAGGCTAAACTGGCGAACAAATGCTTTGGTCGCACCGTAGACGTTACCGCCAGCGTATGGCCAACTGCCCGCTGTAGAACCGATATTGATAATATGACCGCGGTTGCGTTCAACCATGCCTGGCAGAACGGCACGGGTCATATAAACCAGCCCCTTGTTGTTGGTGTCGATCATATTTTCCCAGTCTTCAACGCTGGCCTTATGGGCAGGCTCAAGGCCCAGCGCCAGACCTGCGTTGTTGACCAGAACATCAATATTGCGCCATTCAGCAGGGAGGGCGTCCAGCATCTCTTCAATTGATGCACGATTACGTACGTCCAGTTGCGCGGTATAGAGGCGGTCACCCAATTCCTCTTTCAGTTCCTGCAGGCGCTCCTGGCGGCGTCCGGTGGCAATAACTTTATGCCCATTCTCAATAAAACGACGCGTAATGCACTCACCAAAACCTGCGGTTGCTCCGGTTACTAAAACGATCATCTCACTGTTCCTCAACGCTTTTTATGTAGTACTACCATAGCACGTCATTTCCGTTCAGAGCTATTCCTGCGTAACGCGATTGCGGTTGATTCCTGGGAAGTCTACTCTGGTAAACAAATCGTTTTCAGGAGTGAAAAATGTCGTTAACGAATCCTTTTTTACGTCACAGCACGTTGCCGTATCAGGCCCCGCAGTTTGATCAGATAGAGGTGCAGCACTATCGCCCAGCGTTCGATGAAGGCGTGCGGCAAAAACGTGCAGAGATCGAGGCGATTGTGCAAAACCCGCTAGCCCCTGATTTTGCCAATACGTTGCTGGCGCTTGAACAAAGCGGCGCTTTGTTGACACGCGTAACCAGCGTTTTCTTCGCGATGACGGCGGCGCACACCAACGATGAACTACAGCACCTTGACGAAGAGTTTTCCGCAGAACTGGCGAGCCTTGCCAATGATATCTATCTCAATGAAGCACTCTTTTCACGCGTTGAAGCTGTCTGGCAACGGCGAGGTTTTCTGGGGCTGGAAAGCGAATCATTACGCTTGCTGGAGGTCATCCACCAGCGTTTTGTACTGGCCGGCGCATGTCTGAATGAGACTGATAAAGCGAACCTTAAAGCGCTCAATACAGAGTCCGCCACGCTGACCAGCCAGTTTAACCAACGGCTGCTGGCAGCGAACAAGTCTGCTGCTCTGGTGGTGGATGATGCACGTTACCTGGAGGGACTCAGCGCTGAGGAAATTGCCGTTGCCGCTGAAGCTGCAAGGGAGAAAGGGCTCGACGCGCGTTGGGTTATCCCGCTATTGAACACGACTCAGCAACCGGCGCTTGCGGCGTTACGCGATCGCCATACACGTGAAAGTCTGTTCACCCGCGCATGGAAGAGAGCAGAAAACAATGACGCTAACGATACTCGGGCTATTATTCAGCGACTGATCGAGATCCGGATGCAGCAGGCGAAACTACTCGGTTTTGCCAATTACGCTGCATGGAAAATTGCCGACCAGATGGCAAAAACACCGGAAGCTGCACTGACTTTCATGCGGGCGATTGTTCCTGCCGCGCGAGCTCGGGCACTAGATGAACAGGCCGAAATCCAGAATGTTATCAATCACGAACAGGGGCAATTTAACGTCGAGGCCTGGGACTGGGCATTTTATGCTGAGCAGGTTCGTCGTGAGAAATATGCTCTGGATGAGGCGCAGCTCAAACCTTACTTTGCCCTTGATACGGTGCTGAACGAGGGCGTTTTCTGGACGGCCAATCAACTCTTTGGCATAAAATTTATAGAACGGTTTGACATTCCTGTTTATCACCCGGATGTTAGGGTATGGGAAATATTTGATCACGATGGCGTAGGTCTGGCGTTATTTTACGGCGATTTCTTTGCCCGGGAATCGAAAAGCGGTGGTGCCTGGATGGGCAATTTTGTTGAGCAATCGCAACTCAATGAAACCCGGCCGGTTATTTACAACGTGTGTAATTATCAAAAACCGGCAAAAGGTCAGCCTGCATTGTTATTGTGGGATGATGTTATTACGTTATTTCATGAGTTTGGGCACACGTTGCACGGTCTGTTCGCCACTCAGCGTTACGCCACGCTTTCAGGGACCAACACTCCGCGTGATTTTGTTGAATTTCCTTCGCAGATTAACGAACACTGGGCGAGTCATCCGCAGGTCTTTGCCCGTTTTGCTCGTCATGTTGTTACTGGGGAGCAAATGCCGCAGGCGTTGCGAGATAAAATGCAGCAGGCCAGCCTGTTTAACAAAGGTTACGACATGACCGAACTGCTCAGTGCTGCATTGCTGGATATGCGCTGGCACGGTCTGGAAAATAGCGCGTTATCTCTTTCGGTCGATCAATTTGAACAACAGGCGCTGGCAGCAGAAGGTTTGGATCTCAAGGCCGTGCCGCCACGATATCGCAGCAGTTATTTTGCCCATATCTTCGGCGGCGGTTATGCCGCGGGTTATTACGCCTATCTGTGGACGCAAATGCTGGCCGATGACGGCTATCAGTGGTTTGTAGAGCAGGGCGGATTAACTCGTGAAAACGGGCAGAAATTCCGCGAAGCGATTTTGTCCCGCGGAAATAGCACTGATTTAGCTGAACTCTATCGTCAGTGGAGCGGACGAGATCCAAAAATGGAGCCGATGCTGGAACATCGTGGTTTGAGCGCGTAAGGTTTGTTCAGAGGGGGAAAGTCCTCAATTCAGCTTAGTTAATCATAATGATGCCGATAAATTCATCATTGTGATGAAAAGGGAATTACGCAGTAGGCCGGATAGCGAAGCGCCATCCGGCCTACTGCTTACTGTTGCTTCGCGCATCAACAACCGGATGTGATGCCCGTTTATTTGAATTATCTAAGAAAAGAACCCTGCAATTTAACGTCCTTACCGGAAAAAGTTACTTTTACTCTGTGCGACAATCATTGTTCCAAAACGTTGAACTTCATAGAGGTCTTAAACATGCCTGAACGTACAGAACTTGTTGATAAAATCGTCCTTAACAGTCTGCAAACCTACTTTGAGAATTGGCCACTGGCGACAGCAGAGGATAATGTAATTTTTATCCTGACCGTAACAACTCTGACGGTAGCATCACTGACACTGGATATTCATAGCTATAAAAAGCTTAAGGCATACACATCAGCTTTCTTATCGGTTTTTATCTATCCGCGAAAATAAAAGGCTCAATGAACCGCGACCAATTTGAGCCAGGTATGAACTGAGCCGGCGATACTCGCTATGCCGCGACCAGTGGCATAGCGCAATGCTATTGTTAATCGCGGCTTATTAATTACTATTAAAAAATTTACATAAATTTTCTTTTTTATCGTTAAGATAATTCCATCAGAAACGCTCGAACAGGGAGGGAGAACGTGATGATGAGAAATACGAAGGAAATAGATACAATTTTGATTGAGTTGAACAAGTCCATTGATGCCCACTACAAATGGTTAGTGACAATGTTCCGCTGCGTGGTGTCTTTAGATGTTACTCAGCCGGATATTATGGGTGAAAATTCGCATTGTGTTTGTCGATTTGGACAGTGGCTTAATAATCAATCGCGGTACAATGAGGATGATTGTAGTTACGTAAGCAAGATAAATGCCACCCACGAAAAGATGCATTTATTAGGCAAGGAGTTGCTATTGGCTATAGTGGAGAAACGTAGCCATCCATGGCATTTCGACAGTTTCCAGGACGCGCTGCTGGCATTTACCTCATCTGTAATGGACTACAAAATATATTTATTGAATATCCGCAGTAATATCGATGTATTAACAGGTTTACCTGGCAGAAGAATGCTCGATGAGTCTTTTGATCGGCAGTTGCTCGATGCCGAACCGCTTAATCTCTATATATTGTTGTTAGATATCGATCGTTTTAAATACGTTAACGATACCTACGGCCATTTGGTTGGTGACATTGTATTGCGGGCTCTGGCATCAAATTTATTGTCATGGACGCGATATGATGAGGTGGCGTACCGCTACGGTGGAGAAGAGTTCATTATCATCATCAGAACAAAAACGGACGAGCAGGCATGCCAGGCGGGTTTGAGACTTTGTCGTCTGATTGGGCAGAAAAAAATTCCCTACGCTGATGGAGAGATCGGTATCACGGTGACGGCAGGCATAACCCGAGTCCAACCGGGTGAAACGCTGGATACCGCGCTTGGTCGGGCTGACAGGGCGATGTATCAGGGGAAACAGACCGGCAGAAATCGCTGTATGTTTATGGATGAAAATGAGCAGATCGCGTTGGTGGACACCAATGACGGGACCTCGTATCCCCTCAGTGCGTGAGTTTTCGAAAACGCTTTGAGGTAGTTGCGTTTCGTTTAACTTTCATTGGGGTTGTTGATGATAGGTTAGCTGACTATCCGTTATCTTCGCAGGGAATTGCCAGATAGCGTATAAAACAAAACACAAATCTATCCATGCAAGCATTTACCGCTGGTTTATCCGGCGGTTTTTTTTATCTGTAAATCAGGAAAAAGGTACCACGAGCGCGATTTGGGCAAAAAAATGGCCCCTTGTGCAGCTACGCAACAAGGGGCCGGGTCGGTGCAGGACTATCTCCGTTCATCAATCATCCCATCTGTGGCTAAAATACGCGGCCAGGAAACCGGAAAATAAAATAATTCCCAGAACAGCCATAAAAATATTCATATTACCCAGCATAGTAAATGCTCCTTTATCTGTGAGTTTCCTCTCTTACCTTAAGTTCACCTCGCTTATGACTATAGTAGCAATTCAATCTTAAACAAAGGCTGAACTGTGTGATTATTTCGGCTGAAAAGTAAATTTTTGACATGATCACGTCGAATAAAATAAATAATAGTGACGAGACACATTTATCTGCGCACAAATAATCCTGTTTTTAAAACCTGAGACGCTGCTATGACAGTGTGCTGCTGACACAGATTGTTGCACGTTTATAATGCAGGGTTGTCTCATGGTGGTTCAATTTTTCGTTTGCTTAACCCGTTTGGCGGGAAAATGTAATACTGATTTTTGTGCGCGAGATGCTAATCTGTTGATTTTATATGATGTTTTAATATCTGGCATCGTTTTTGCCTTATCACTTCTGAACACCTTTAATTTGCACCGTTTTGTCTGCCCGGCTGCACCGGAGCTTTCAGCAAGTTTAATTTCAGGAGTGAAACTATGCAGCGTCGTACATTTTTAAAAGCTTTTGCACTTTCTGCCTCTGTTGTAGCAATGGGCGTGAGTTTTAGCGTTCAGGCAGCCGACACCATCAAGGTTGGCATCATGCATTCTTTATCCGGCACGATGGCCATATCCGAAACGCCGCTAAAAGATGTGGCGTTGATGACCATCGATGAAATTAATGCTCAGGGCGGTGTGTTGGGTAAAAAGCTGGAACCGGTGGTGGTTGACCCGGCCTCGAACTGGCCGTTATTTGCTGAAAAAGCAAGGCAGTTGCTGAGTCAGGATAAGGTAGCGGCAGTTTTTGGCTGCTGGACATCGGTTTCGCGTAAATCGGTTCTACCAGTATTTGAAGAATTGAACGGTCTGCTGTTTTACCCAGTGCAATATGAAGGTGAGGAGATGTCGCCTAACGTCTTCTATACCGGCGCAGCCCCCAACCAGCAGGCGATCCCGGCAGTTGAGTATCTGATGAGTGAGGACGGCGGCAGCGCGAAACGCTTCTTCCTGCTGGGCACGGATTATGTTTATCCACGCACGACCAACAAAATTTTACGCGCCTTTTTGCACTCAAAAGGAGTTGCCGATAAAGACATCGAAGAGGTGTACACCCCATTCGGACACAGCGATTACCAGACCATTGTCGCCAGTATTAAAAAATTCGCCGCAGGGGGGAAAACGGCGGTGGTATCAACCATCAACGGCGATTCTAACGTTCCATTCTATAAAGAGTTGGCCAACCAGGGCCTGAAAGCCACCGATGTTCCTGTGGTGGCATTCTCCGTGGGTGAGGAGGAGTTACGCGGTATTGATACCAAACCGCTGGTGGGCAACCTTGCAGCCTGGAACTACTTTGAGTCCGTCGATAACGCTGCCAACAAGAAGTTTGTCGCGGATTACCGGGCGTATGCCAAAGCGCACAAATTACCAAATGCTGAATCGGTGGTGACAAACGACCCCATGGAAGCTACGTATGTTGGCCTCCATATGTGGGCGCAGGCGGTAGAAAAAGCCGGAACGACCGATGTGGATAAAGTTCGCGCTGCAATGGCGGGGCAATCCTTCGCTGCGCCATCAGGCTTTACCCTGACCATGGATGCGACCAACCATCACCTGCATAAACCCGTCATGATTGGCGAGATTGAGGGCAATGGCCAGTTTAACGTGGTATGGCAAACCGATGAGCCGGTCCGCGCCCAGCCGTGGAGCCCGTACATCGCTGGTAATGATAAAAAATCTGAACAGCCTGTTAAAACCGCCAGCAACTGATCGTGTGCCCTCCTGCGGGAGGGTAACGCTTTGGAGAATGCTCATGAAAGTTATGCGCTTTATTCGTGGTGTGTTGTTGCTGACGTGGTTTTTGCCGTGGATAGCGCAGGCATCAGATGCCGATACTTTTACAGCCGCAAATCGAACTCAGCAGGCCGCCTTGCTTGAACAATGGGCGGTGAATCCCGATGTTCAGCGCATCCCGCTGCTCAGCGCGTTGCGCGAGGAGAATCTGCTGACTGATAACGCGAAAAATACCTTCATCATGAACGGCTCGCACGCACAACCGTTAGGAACAGCGACAACCCCAAACGGCGAGCTAAAAAAAATTCGCCTGACTAACCGCCTGCGTAATCTGGTGGCAGGAGCGTTGGCTGTCCATCAGCTTTTAAGTGACAGTGTCACGACAAGGTTAGAGGCAGCTCGTACATTACAGCGTGAGGCACAGCCGGATATGCTGCCGTTTTTACAGCAACGACTGGCTCAGGAGTCAAATGGTGATGTGAAATCCGCGCTGGCTATTGCACTGGCAAATCTGCAGCTGAACAGTTCCTCGCCGGAGGTCAGACGTCAGGCAATCGAACTATTAGGGGCGTCAAATGATCCTGAAACTCAGGCGCGCCTGCAACCATTCACCCGGGCTGAACATGAACCCGATACCCGCGTGCGTGCTGCCGCTGGCGAAAGCCTGAATTCCATCGCGCATCGTATGAAGGTTGGGGACCTTCTTGGACAGGCCTTTATGGGGCTGTCGCTGGGCTCAATTTTGCTGCTGGCGGCATTGGGTCTGGCTATAACCTATGGATTACTCGGCGTCATTAATATGGCGCATGGCGAGATGTTAATGCTCGGGGCTTACTGTACCTGGATGGTACAACAACTGATGAGCCAGTTTTTCCCGCAATGGCTAGCCTGGTATCCGGTTATTGCGCTGCCGGTTGCCTTTTTACTTACCGCAGCGGTAGGAATGCTGCTTGAGCGCGGGGTGATCCGCCATTTATACGGGCGTCCTCTCGAAACGCTGCTGGCGACCTGGGGGATCAGCCTGATGCTCATCCAGTTGGTGCGTATGTCCTTCGGCGCGCAAAACCTGGAAGTCGCCAATCCGGCATGGCTTTCAGGGGGGATTCAGGTTTATGCCAATCTGATTTTACCGTGGAACCGAATTGTGGTGCTTGGCTTTGCCATTCTGGTGCTGTTTTTCACCTGGCTGTTGTTGAATAAAACGCGTCTGGGGCTGCGCGTACGTGCCGTGACGCAAAATCGCAATATGGCGGCCTGCTGCGGCGTACCTACCGGACGAGTCGATATGCTGGCCTTTGGCCTTGGTTCAGGCATTGCCGGGCTGGGGGGCGTAGCGCTCTCGCAGTTGGGCAACGTAGGACCCGAATTGGGGCAAAGCTACATTATCGATTCGTTTCTGGTTGTGGTGCTGGGCGGCGTGGGACAACTCGCAGGGAGCGTGGCCGCGGCGTTTGGACTGGGGATCTTCAATAAAATTCTGGAGCCTCAGGTGGGGGCAGTTCTAGGCAAAATCATGATTCTGGTGCTGATTATTCTGTTTATTCAGAAGCGTCCGCAGGGGCTGTTCGCGCTAAAAGGGAGGGTTATTGACTGATGACGATGCCAATGACATTAACGCTGGCGCGTAAAGCGCCACGCGCGACGCGCATCCTGGGGCTGGGGTTGCTGCTGGCGTTGATTATTCTGCCGTTTCTTGCACTGTTACCTGCGGACCATCCGCTGGCTATATCGGTGTGGACGCTAACGCTGGCCGGGAAAATTCTCTGTTATGCCATTGTGGCGGTCGCGCTGGATCTTGTGTGGGGCTATGCCGGCATGCTCTCGCTGGGACACGGTATTTTCTTTGCGCTGGGAGGGTATGCGATGGGAATGTACCTGATGCGCCAGGCCTCTGGCGAAGGATTACCGGCCTTCATGTCATTCCTGTCGTGGAGCGAGCTGCCGTGGTTTTGGTGGGGGACGCAACATTTTATCTGGGCGCTACTGCTGGTCGTTCTGGTTCCTGGCCTGCTGGCACTGGTATTTGGTTGGTTTGCCTTTCGGTCAAAAATCAAAGGGGTCTATTTCTCCATCATGACCCAGGCCCTGACTTTCGCAGGAATGCTGCTGTTTTTTCGCAACGAAACGGGTTTTGGGGGAAATAACGGTTTTACCGGCTTTACCACCATTCTGGGATTCCCGGTAACCGCCACCTCAACCCGTATCGCGCTGTTTCTGGCGACGGTCATGCTGCTGGTGCTGGCATTATGGCTGGGACAGGCGCTGGCCCACAGTAAGTTCGGCCGTATTCTGACTGCCGTGCGCGATGCAGAGAACCGTCTGATGTTCTGTGGTTACGATCCGAAAGGTTTCAAGTTACTGGTGTGGACGCTTTCCGCTGTACTGTGCGGCCTGGCAGGAGCGCTGTATGTTCCGCAGGTGGGGATCATTAACCCTAGCGAAATGTCGCCGACCAACTCGATTGAAGCGGCGATTTGGGTTGCCCTCGGCGGACGTGGAACCCTGATCGGCCCGGTATTCGGCGCTGTGTTGGTGAATGGCGCGAAAAGCCTGTTTACCGTCATCATGCCGGAATACTGGCAGCTGTTTCTTGGCCTGATCTTTATTGGCGTTACGCTGTTTTTACCCCGAGGTGTAATTGGTCTGTTTCGCAAGGGAGACAAATAATGCAGCCAGATGAAGGGCTATTTACTCGCCAGATGCCGGGGGATCGGTTTCGCAACCAGACTGATCCGGTGCTACAGCTGGAAAAAATTAACGTTAACTTCGATGGCTTTCAGGCGCTAACCGATCTCACGCTCAATATTGGGGTTGGGGAACTGCGTTGCATCATCGGGCCCAACGGCGCCGGAAAAACGACGTTAATGGATGTCATTACCGGCAAAACCAGGCCGCAAAGTGGTCGTGCGATATACGATCAGTCGACCGACTTAACGACGCTGGATCCCATTGCCATTGCACGTCAGGGGATTGGACGGAAATTTCAAAAGCCCACGGTATTTGAAGCATTAACGGTGGAAGATAACCTGGAGCTGGCGCTGAAAAATGATAAATCTGTCTGGGGTTCTCTACGGGCACGACTCTCAGGCGAACAGCGGGATCGTATTGATGAAGTACTGGCGCTGTTGCGGCTGGGTAATGAGCGGGCCCGCAGCGCCGGTCTGCTTTCGCATGGGCAAAAACAGTTTCTCGAAATTGGCATGCTGCTGGTACAGGAGCCGCATTTACTGCTACTGGATGAACCCGCGGCGGGGATGACGGATGCGGAAACGGAATACACGGCGGAGCTGTTTCGCCAGCTTGCCGGTAAGCACTCTCTGATGGTTGTTGAGCACGATATGGGATTTGTCGAAACCATTGCCGATCGCGTTACAGTATTACATCAAGGACGTGTCCTGGCTCAGGGGAGCCTTCGTGAAGTGCAGGCCAACGAGCAGGTTATTGAAGTTTATCTCGGGCGTTAAGGAGTGCAGATGCTGCAGGTGAAAGAACTGAATCAATATTATGGCGGCAGTCATATTCTGCGCGGGGTGAACTTTGAAGCGCGTATCGGTGAGGTGACATGTCTGCTGGGGCGTAACGGCGTGGGGAAAACAACGCTACTTAAGTGTCTGATGGGGCTTATTCCGGCCCGCAGCGGAAGCGTGCTCTGGCAGGAGAAAAATGTCACTCACTGGAAGCCGCATCAGCGGGTCAGGGCCGGTGTGGCGTATGTCCCGCAGGGGCGTGATATTTTTCCGCGTTTGACGGTAGAAGAGAATCTACTGCTCGGCCTTTCCCGTTTTTCAGCACCGGAGGCACGACATGTGCCGGATGATATTTACGCGCTCTTTCCGGTTTTACAGGAAATGAAGCATCGGCGGGGCGGAGATTTGTCCGGCGGACAGCAGCAGCAACTGGCGATTGGACGAGCACTGGCAAGTCGCCCACAATTGTTGATCCTTGATGAGCCTACCGAGGGGATCCAGCCGTCGGTGATTAAAGAGATTGGTCAGGTGATTTCCCAACTGGCGCATCGCGGCGATATGGCCATTTTGCTGGTGGAGCAGTTCTATGATTTTGCCGAGCAGCTCGCCGACAAATACCTGTTGATGTCGCGGGGCAGCATTATTCAAAGCGGCGACGGTAAAAATATGGAGGCCGAGGGCGTTCGGGGACTGGTTGCTATCTGAGGTATGCGACAGAGCGACTGTGGCTCTGTCGCGAACATAATAACTAGCAGACCACCGTCTGGCCCCAGGGTTTGGCGCGCATGCCTTTTATCATTAGCGCCCAGGCAAGAACGATCGCCACTATCAGCGCCACAAACAGCGACCATGGTGGCAATGTGGTTAAAATGACGCCGCTGACTAATGGGTTAACCGCTGCGCCAAGCCAGCCTAACGACTGGGCGGAAAAATAGCTGGCTTTCATACCTGCTGGTGCGATGTTGTCGATAAGCATGTATTCACCCGGTGCGTAAATGACTTCGCCGATAGTGAAAAAGGCAGCAGAAATTCCCCATAACAACAGACTGTTGCCGGAGAAAGCGAAACCGACCAGGCCAACGACAAAGAAGACTGTACCCATTGTCATTAACGGGCGGATATTTGTGGCGGTGAGCCTGCGACCAAGTGCGTATTGCAGTGATACTACGATGGCGGCGTTAACGGGCAGGACCACCGCGACGACTTTCTCGGCAAAATCGCCATCGGCGACCACCATAACGTATTGCGAAATACAGGATGCAAAGGCGCCGCCAACGAATGATGCCAAAAATGCTGACAGCGTAAACCAGAATAATGCTCTGTCGCGCAGCAGTACTGAAGGGGACCAAACAGCGGCATTTACACCTTCTGCGGTTGCTGGTGAACGTTTTACCCACGTCTGGATAAACACCAGAGGTAGCGCAGAACAGGCGGCAGCCAGCCAGAACGGCAGGTTAATGCTTTGCATAACCAGCAGCGTGCCCAGCGGCGGACCAACGGTCCAGCCGATGTTCAGCACGGTATAGTTAAGTGAGAAAATTTTCGTTTTGTTGGTCGCAGACAAGTTATCGGCAAACCAGGCTTTCAGCACCGTGGCGAAGACGGAGTAGGCGCAGTTGATCAGGGCAAAGAGCAAAACCACTATCACGACGTTATGCACCAGCGGAATAGCAATAAAGCCGGAGGCAAAGCCGCAGATAGCCAGCAACATATAGCGTTTTTTATCGAACTTGTCGGCCAGAATACCAAAGCCAAGGCTGAAGACGACGCCTATGGTCAGTGCAACCGTCATCGCATAACCGATCAGGTCGACGCTCAGTTGATACTGTCGACTGAGGTAAATCGTCATAAATGGCAGCGTGGCGCCACGACCAATGGTTAATAACAAAGATGACGCAAGTAACGCGAGAGTGGACCTTCTCAGAGAGATATTCATTTTCCTGCCCGACAATGCATGTTGTTATGTTTTTTTTAGATATCAGAAACAAATAGCATGCTAAAAGTGTGATGTACACCCAATAAGTTGTCCGAAAATGCCCTGTGTGGCCTACCTGAATTAATGATCTGTTACGGTACAACGATTTCCGTTACTTTAACTTGTTTACAAAAATTTAATATTTGCAGGGGCGGTGGTATGTCGCGTAAAGACGGGTTATTGGCGTTACTGGTCGTTGTGGTTTGGGGACTGAACTTTGTTGTCATTAAAGTGGGTTTGCACAATATGCCGCCGTTGATGTTGGCAGGGTTACGCTTTTTGTTGGTGGCGTTCCCGGCGATTTTTTTTGTTGCCCGCCCGAAAATTCCGCTTTCGCTTTTACTCGGCTACGGCCTGACAATTAGTTTTGGACAGTTCGCGTTTCTCTTCAGCGCCATCAAATTTGGTATGCCTGCCGGGTTAGCTTCTCTGGTATTACAGGCTCAGGCGTTTTTCACCATCATTCTGGGGGCATTCGCCTTTGGCGAACGTCTGCAGGGTAAACAGCTGGTAGGAATTGCGCTGGCGGTATTTGGTGTGCTGGTACTGATTGAAGCCAGTCTGAACGGTCAGCATGTTGGCATGCTCGGTTTTATGCTGACGCTGGCGGCGGCGCTAAGCTGGGCCTGCGGCAATATTTTTAACAAAAAAATCATGCAGCATACATCGCGTCCGGCCGTTATGTCGTTGGTGGTATGGAGCGCGTTAATCCCCATTGTTCCGTTCTTCCTGGCCTCATTACTTCTCGATGGTCCAGCGCAAATTACCCAAAGTCTGGTGGCGATAGATTTGACGACCATTCTGTCACTGGTGTATCTGGCGTTTGTGGCGACCATTGTGGGTTATGGCATCTGGGGTTCGTTACTCGGACGCTATGAGACCTGGCGGGTAGCGCCGCTATCGCTGTTGGTGCCGGTTGTCGGTCTGGCGAGTGCGGCCGTACTGCTGGACGAAACGCTTAGCGGATTACAGCTACTTGGCGCGCTACTGATCATGGCTGGGCTGTATATCAATGTGTTTGGTTTTCGGTTGCGTAAAATTGCGTCGGTGAGGGGCTAAAAAAAGCCCCGCGGTTGCGGGGCAATATAATTACAGGTTGCGCAGATTGTAATAAGGCACACCTAATTCGTCGGACTTGTCGCTGCCTGCACCCATATGATTAAAATCGAACGGGGACTGATCGTGCGCAGGGGGCATAATCATCGCGTCGCGACTGTTCTGTGTGGCAGGTTGCGCGGTCTGTTCCGCCATGCTCTGACCCGAAACAACAAACAGCAGGGCCAGCATCGCATAAGACAGAAGTTTCATGATTTCCTCGGTTACGTCGTTAACTGGCGATTAGCAATTACATTGATTGAGTGGAAGCAAATAGCGCGATTCGCCATGCATATTCGTCATACGGTATTTGTGCGGCGGAACATCAAAATAATTTTTGAATGTCCGGGTCAGCGTCTGCTGAGACTCAAAACCGTAACGCTCTGCCAGATAAAGAATGGGCTCGTTACTCTCTTTTAATTTTTGCGCTATTTCAGTCATTTTACGGCTGCGAATGTATTGACCCAGTGAATGACCGGTTTCTTTTTTAAACATCCGTTGCAGGTGCCATTTGGAGTAACCTGAACGCTCAGACACTTTTTCCAGTGAGAGCGGCGATTCAAGGTTATTTTCGATCCAGTCCAAAATGCTATGAATAGTGATTGTGTCAGTATTGCGTCTGGACATCGTCATACCTCTTTCTGTTTACGGCAGGATTCTCTTAAGCAAGTGCTCAAGTGTGGCTACTTCATCCGCCGTTAAGTTTTTTGTTAGTTCCTGGTGCAGGTCTTGCCCTACTAATTGATGACACTGCTCGCAAATTGCTGCGCCATGATCGGTGAGTTTCACCAGCACGCCACGCTTATCATGTGGATTCGGAAGCCTTTCTATCCAGCCTTTACAGGCCAGTCTGTCCAGCATCCGCGTCAGGGCGCCAAGGTCGACAGACAGCACTTTTTTCAATTCGACAGGGGTGATGCACACCGCGCAACGGATGGAGCAGAGCACCTTGAACTGCGATGCCGTGATATCCAGCGGTGACAGATAGTCGTTTAGCAAACGATCTTTTTTCTGATTAACCATATAGATCAAACGACCCAGTGGGATGATTTCGTTAAACAGATCACTGGTGTTTTTCACAATGGTTGCCCTGGCAAGTAGTTAGTCACGGCTGATATTATTGCTTAGGCAAATATAAGTCAAACGAATGGATCCGCAAATGCCACGTTTTGCTAAATCATCAGACTCAATACCTGGCAAGTGGAATTTTAACGGTTTGATAATTATGGTTTATACGTGCGGATGAAAAATGAATCCTTACATCACGAAAATGGCTTATCTCGCGGATTTCACCGTATACTTGCCGCTGACGATTAACGCACAGGAAAGATGACATTATGATGGACTTGTTTAAAGCAATAGGACTGGGGCTGGTAGTCCTGTTACCGTTGGCAAACCCGTTAACCACCGTGGCGTTGTTCCTTGGCCTAGCCGGCAATATGAACAGCGCAGAGCGTAACCGTCAGTCACTCATGGCATCTGTCTATGTATTTGCCATTATGATGGTGGCGTACTACGCCGGGCAGGTGGTAATGAATACG
The DNA here is from genome assembly GCF_009495675.1 of Citrobacter sp. S39. Lineage (NCBI taxonomy): Bacteria > Pseudomonadati > Pseudomonadota > Gammaproteobacteria > Enterobacterales > Enterobacteriaceae > Citrobacter > Citrobacter sp. S39. The sequence continues at coordinate 3,445,544 of NZ_CP045555.1, read as the reverse complement.
TTCGGGATTTCGATTCCCGGGTTACGTATTGCGGGTGGGTTAATCGTTGCGTTTATCGGCTTCCGGATGCTGTTTCCACAGCAGAAGGCGCATGATTCTCCGGAAGCGAGAAGCAAGTCTGAAGAGCTTGAAGACGAACCGACGGCCAATATCGCTTTTGTACCGCTGGCTATGCCAAGCACTGCCGGTCCGGGGACGATTGCGATGATCATCAGCTCCGCGTCAACCGTGCGTCATGGCTCCGAATTTCCGGACTGGGTGATAATGATCGCGCCGCCGATTATTTTTGCGGTTGTCGGGATTATCCTGTGGGGCTGTTTGCGCAGTTCCGGGGGGATCATGCGGCTGGTCGGTAAAGGTGGTATCGAAGCGATTTCTCGTTTGATGGGCTTCCTGCTGGTGTGTATGGGCGTGCAGTTTATTATTAACGGCGTGCTGGAGATTATCAAAACCTACGCTTAAAACACTATGCCCGGTAATATTTACCGGGCATATTTTTTATGAATGCTGAGGCTGTTCTTCCAGTGATACCGGCCATTTACGAAAGATAATCACCGACCATATCAACGCGGCAACGGCAGGCACTGCGCCGACGTAACCAATCGTAGACATCGACCAGTGCAAACTCACCTGATTACCTACCAGTGCGCCAGCGCCAATACCGATATTAAAGATTCCGGAGAACAGCGCCATTGCGACGTCAGTCGCATCCGGAGCAAGTGCCAGCACTTTCACCTGCATACCCAGGCCTATCAGCATGATGGCGACGCCCCAGAAAATACTCAGGATGGCAAGGTGCATTTCGCTGTCAGCGGCGGGAAGTAACAGTACCAGGCATATCGTCAACAGGGCAATGGCACTGCTAATCAGTACGGACGCATGCAGATTACCCAGCTTACCGAAAATGACGCTACCGACAATTCCCGCACCACCCAGAACCAGCAATAAGACAGTAGCAAAATTTGCGCTCAGGCCCGCGACGGTCTGCACGAACGGCTCGATATAGCTGTAGGCCGTATAATGCGCGGTGACCACAATCACCGTCAGTAGATACAGACTCATCAATGCCGGGCGATGGAATAACACGGGCAGGCTTTTTAAAGAGCCGGAGTGCTCACTGGGTAGTTTGGGCAGGAGCTTAATCAGGCAAAGCAGGGTAACTAACGCCCCCATACCGATGGCGAAGAAGGTCGTGCGCCAGCCAAAATACTGACCGACGATACGCCCGATGGGCAGCCCCAATACCATCGCCAGCGCAGTGCCAGTGGCAATCAGGCTGAGAGCCTGTGCACGTTTCCCGGCAGGAGCCAGGCGAATTGCCAGCGATGCGGTGATCGACCAGAAAATAGCGTGCGCAAAGGCAATACCAATACGGCTAATTACCAACACGGTAAAATTCCATGCCAGGAAAGAGAGCACATGGCTGGCGATAAACACAACAAACAGACAGATCAGAAGTTTTCGGCGCTCCACCTGACTGGTAAGTAACATGAAGGGGAGCGACATCAAGGCAACAACCCAGGCGTAGATCGTCAGCATGATCCCGACCTGAGCGGTCTGCATATTGAAGCTTTGTGCGATGTCGGAAAGCAAACCGACAGGGACAAACTCTGTGGTATTGAAAATAAAACCGGCAATGGCAAGCGTAACTACCCGTAGCCACGCGACCTTGCGGGAAACAGTGTCTGTTGTCATATCAAATAAGAGGATTAGCTGCGAAAAGGTAAGGCCACGATCTTAAAACGTTTGCTGGCGAAAATACAATCATTTTGTGATGCGGATCTCATTTCATTGGCAGGGCGCTACAATTTGCTGCCGAACATTCCTCATATTTTTAAGTATTTCAATAATAATGAAATTCCGGGCGTATGACTTCACCCGGATATACAGTTATTCATGTTCTTTGAGGATAGCCAGCTACTCCGGGCTCTGTGATAACTGAGGGTTCAACACCTCTATAAACGCTTCCAGTTGCCGCGTCATTGCGCCTCTGCGCCAGACCAGCCATGTATTCAGCCAGCGCCAGTTCTCGCTTAGCGGCCAGGCGTTGACCTGATGATGCCCTGGCATGCTCTCCAGCATCGAACGCGGGATCAGTGCGATACCCGCTCCGGCAATGACGCAGGCCAGCATACCGTGATATGACTCCATTTCGTGAATGGTGCCGGGCATGGCGCGATCGGCATGAAACCAGCTTTCAAAATGGCGGCGATAGGAACAGTTGGCGCGAAAGGCGTAAATACTGCAACCGTTGACGTCGCTGGCCCGCTGAATGGGGGGATGACCGTTAGGAGTGACAATCATCATCTCTTCACGGTAGACCGGCATTCCTTCAAGGCCTGGATGGGTAATAGGGCCATCGACAAAGGCAGCGTTCAATGTACCGTCGAGCACGCCGTCCAGCATTGTGCCTGAAGGACCCGTCGCTAACGCGAACTGAATTTTGGGGTAACGCTGGTTATATTCAGCCAGCGTTGCGGGGATGCGTACTGCTGCTGTACTTTCAAGCGAGCCGAGAGAGAAGAGTCCTTGCGGCTCATCCCCGGCGACGACCATCCTGGCTTCCTCAACCAGCGCTAGGATCCGCTGGCTGTAGCGCAAAAAGTTGTGCCCGGATGGGGAAAGCCGCAGACGCTGGTTTTCACGAATAAACAGATCAACGCCCAGGTCGGCTTCAAGCTGACGTATACGGGTGGTGAGATTAGATGGCACGCGATGAACCTTCGCAGCGGCCTGCGTAATACTGCCAGTCTCCGCGACGGCATTAAACATTTCCAGCTGCGTCAGATCCATAATTTTCTCTATTCGTGAATGGTATGGTTAATATTATTCATTTTTCAGAAAGAGTAAATATGCTCATGATATAACCATACCCTGCGATAAAGAGAGGCACTTAATGACTATCACAGCAGCAACACATGCGATTTCCATTGACCCTACCAGCGGTGAAAGACTGACGGCGACGCCGTGGGCCAGCGTGGAAGAGATTGATCATGCGCTGAACCTTGCAGCGAATGGCTATAGCGAATGGAAACACACTTCCGTTGAGCACCGTGCGCAAATGCTGCGCCATATTGGGCAAGCTCTGCGCCATCGTGCGGAAGAGATGGCGCAGTGTATCTCACGTGAAATGGGTAAACCCATTAAGCAGGCGCGTGCTGAAGTCGCTAAGTCAGCTGCGTTGTGTGACTGGTACGCCGAGCATGGACCGGCGATGCTCAGTCCGGAACCCACGCTGGTGGAGAACAACCAGGCGGTGATTGAGTATCGTCCGGTAGGAACTATTCTGGCGATCATGCCGTGGAACTTCCCACTCTGGCAGGTAATGCGAGGTGCCGTCCCGATTCTGTTGGCCGGAAATGGTTACCTGTTAAAGCATGCGCCTAACGTAACCGGCTGTGCTGCAATTATTGCGCAGGTTTTCGCTGATGCGAGTGTACCCGCGGGGGTTTATGGTTGGGTGAATGCCGATAACGCAGGGGTCAGTCAGATGATCAATGACCCGCGTATCACGGCGGTAACGGTGACGGGTAGTGTTCGTGCTGGTGCGGCGATTGGCGCCCAGGCGGGGGCCGCGTTGAAAAAATGCGTTCTTGAACTGGGGGGCTCCGATCCGTTTATTGTCCTTAATGATGCAGACCTCGATCTGGCCGTTAAGGCGGCGGTCACCGGGCGTTATCAGAACACCGGGCAGGTTTGTGCGGCAGCCAAACGCTTTATTATCGAAGAAGGGATAGCGGCAGAATTTACTTCACGCTTTGTGGCCGCTGCGAGCGCGCTCAAAATGGGCGATCCGCTGAACGAAGAAAACGATCTGGGGCCGATGGCGCGATTTGATCTGCGTGAAGAGCTGCACCAGCAGGTTGAAGCCACCCTTGCCGAAGGGGCGCGGTTACTTCTCGGCGGGGAAAAAATTGCGGGACATGGTAATTACTATGCCGTGACGGTACTGGGCGATGTTACTCCAGAGATGACGGCGTTCCGCCAGGAGCTGTTTGGTCCGGTTGCGGCAATTACTGTGGCGAAGAATGCGGAACATGCCTTAGCGCTGGCGAATGACAGTGATTTCGGCTTATCTGCCACGGTGTTTACTGCGGATGAAGTGCTGGCGCAGAAGATGGCGTCGCGCCTGGAGTGTGGTGGCGTATTCATCAATGGTTACAGTGCCAGCGATGCCCGCGTTGCCTTTGGCGGTGTGAAGAAAAGTGGTTTTGGCCGAGAGCTTTCGCACTTTGGTCTGCATGAGTTTTGTAACGTGCAGACCGTCTGGAAAAACCGCCTTTGATGGTGTAGGTGTCTCCGCTGGAGGCACCTGTCTTATTTCTGCAATTTTTCTGTCATTTACTCTCCGTACACTCGCGTCTAACGCTTTGATACAGAAGAGTAATATGAACATAACGCAAATTTTCCGTCGTCTTATTCCCCGTCAGTTTGGTCTGTTAACCGGCATTTTTTGCATTATTGCGCTGTTCTCTGTTTTGCAGGTCGCGTCCTCCTTAATGCTTTCGGCCTCAGTCAGCGGCGCACAGCATAATGAAGGACGTAATCAACTCGCGCTTATACAGCAGGCGAAGGTTGATGAAGCGCGGGTGGCGTTATTATCTGCCAGCGATTTAATTAACCGTGCGGGAGTTTATTTTATGCAGGATGCCGCCACCGGTTCGGACGGGAGTTGGCATCCGTTAATGGAAGAGGCGTACCGGGCGCTGGCGCAGTCAAAAAGTGCATGGGATGCCTGGCGGGATATGAAACCGCAGCCGGATCCGGATCTAACGGAGAGCTATCAGCGTTTTTATAGCGGTATTCAGGAGCAGGCGGATGGGCTGATGCAGTCAGGTTCCATTGATGCTTTTTTTGCCGTACCCGTGCAGGCCTTTCAGACGGACTTTAACGCTAATTACGCGCGCTTTCAGCAGAACAGTGGGCGACATGCGGAAGCTGGGCGTCAGCAGCTGTTGACCAGTCTTGAGCGTTTACAGAATCTATTTTTGTTTATTCCTCTCGTGCTGGTGGTTATCGCCTTTCTGGTCTGGCGTAGTATGTCCCGTTGGGTGATTATGCCACTGCGACGGCTGATCGATCATATCGATATTTTAGCAGCGGGTGACCTGTCTCGCCCGGCCCCGCAGGTGAGTCAGTTTAATCGGGAAGTGACGCAATTAAGTTCGCGTATTGCTGCAATGCAGCAAGGTCTCTGCGCGCTGGTGCAGCAGGTAAACGACGCCACCACTGCAATGGTAGGAAATATCAACGAACTTGCGCAGAACAATAAACAGCTATATCAGCAGTCGGCGAAACAAAGTGAAGAGTTAAGCAGCGTGACATCGCATATTTCGTTGCTGGAAATGCATGTTGAGGATAACAGTGGCTTTGCTGAACTGGCGAATCAACGCGCTGTGCAGGCGCGAGATGTTGCGGCAGGCGGGGACCGAATGATGGCGACGGTAAATACGTCAATGCAGGCGATTGTGACACGTTCGTCTGAAATGCGAGGTATTACAACGCTTATCGATAATATTGCATTTCAGACAAATATCCTGGCTCTTAACGCGGCAATCGAGGCAGCACATGCCGGGGAGCAAGGGCGCGGGTTTGCCGTGGTTGCGAAAGAAGTTGGGCTGCTGGCGCGAAAAAGCGGTCAGTCTACGCAAAACATTCAGACACTGATTAAACACTCGTTACAGGGCATTGAAGTGGGCTTTCACGCGGTTAACGGGCTGGATAAGAATTTGCAGCAGGTTATCGCACTGGTTGAGAATCTTGGCGCGTTGCTGAACGACATTTCGACTGCAACCTTAAATCAAGGGAACAATATTCACCAGTTGACTCGAAAGCTGCATGTCCTGAACGGCGAAGCCCGGCAAACCAGCGAACTGGTGAATGCTGCATCTGACTCTTCCTTGCAGCTACACCATGAATCCCGCCAGCTTATGCAGGCCGTGGCCAGATTCCGCCTTCCGGCCTGACGCTGCGTATTCAGCTCTGTTATACTCGCAGGCCTTTCATACCTGCGAGCAAGGAGCATGTTGTGGCCAGGGCCATGGACAATTCAATTTTAGAGACCATTGTGCAGCAGGTTCGTCCGCTGATTGGTCAGGGTAAAGTCGCTGATTATATTCCGGCATTAGCCTCTGTCGACGGTTCAAAACTGGGTATTGCTATCTGTACCGTTGATGGACAGCACTATCAGGCGGGAGATGCGCAAGAACGTTTTTCTATTCAGTCGATTTCAAAGGTGCTCAGCCTGGTCGTGGCAATGCGTCACTATCAGGAAGAGGAGATTTGGCAGCGTGTCGGCAAAGATCCTTCTGGCCATCCTTTTAACTCCCTGGTGCAGCTGGAAATGGAGCAGGGTATCCCTCGCAATCCCTTTATTAACGCCGGGGCGCTGGTGGTTTGCGATATGTTGCAAGGGCGTCTAAGCGCACCGCGTCAACGGATGCTGGAAGTGGTACGTGCGTTAAGCGGTGTTTCGGATATCGCTTATGATGCGACGGTCGCGCGATCAGAGTTTGAACACTCGGCGCGTAATGCCGCAATTGCCTGGCTGATGAAATCCTTCGGCAATTTTCACCATGACGTGACCACCGTTTTGCAAAATTACTTTCACTACTGCGCGCTAAAAATGAGCTGTGTGGAGTTGGCGCGAACCTTTGTCTTTTTGGCAAATCAAGGGCATGCCTTTCATCTTGCGGAACCCGTGGTGACGCCGATGCAGGCCAGGCAGATCAATGCGCTAATGGCGACCAGCGGCATGTATCAGAACGCAGGGGAGTTTGCCTGGCGGGTCGGGCTTCCGGCGAAATCTGGTGTGGGTGGCGGCATCGTGGCGATCGTGCCTCACGAGATGGCGATTGCTGTCTGGAGTCCGGAACTGGACCCGGCGGGAAATTCACTGGCCGGTATCGCCGTGCTGGAGCAATTAACACAACAGCTGGGGCGTTCGGTTTACTGATGAATACGCTCGATCCTCTTTTTGCCCGGCTGGCGAAATCAACGTTTCGCTCGCGGTTTCGTCTTGGTCAGAAAGAAAGGCAGTATTGTCTGGATAAAGGGGCGCCGGTTATCGAACAACATGCTGCGGATTTTATTGCTAAACGACTGGCACCTGCGTTTCCCGCCAATGATGGTAAACAGACTCCCATGCGTGGTCACCCGGTATTTATCGCTCAACATGCTACGGCAACGTGCTGTCGAGGGTGTCTGGCGAAATGGCATGATATACCTAAGGGCGTAGCGCTAAACGATGAACAAAAACGTTACGTTGTCACGGTTATTTATCACTGGTTAGTACTTCAGATGAACAAGCCATAGATAACATTATCCTATGATATGACCCCTTGTGTTGTGTAATTGTTAAAAGCAGTATGAAGGGGTCAATCTAAGGAGAAACCATGGCTTCCGGTAAACCCTGCTTTGTGCTGAGCGCGGCACAGATTCTGTCGCGAATCGACGAGCTCAGCGATGTTCTTGAACGGTGCGTCAATGACGGTGCCTCCATCAGTTTTATGCTGCCCTTTAATCGCGAAAAATCAGAGCCTTTCTGGATGAACGTCGCGCAAAGTGTTTCTCGCGGAGAACGGATCGTTCTTGGTACGCAAAACGCGCAGGGGGCGCTTGTCGGTACCGTCCAACTCATTATCGATCAACCTGAAAATCAACCTCATCGTGCTGATGTTGCCAAACTGCTGGTTCACCCCTCAGCGCGACGCGGTGGCCTGGCTCGTGAATTGATGAACGAACTGGAAAGTTGCGCGCGTCAACAAGGTAAAACGCTGCTGGTGCTTGATACGGCGACGGGCAGTGGCGCGGAGTTGTTCTACCACAATTGCGGGTGGAAAAAGGTAGGGGTGATACCTGACTATGCCCAAATGCCCGATGGGACGCTGACCGGGACCACACTTTTCTATAAAACGCTCTAATTTGTCGCCGGGGATTGATCAAAACAGGGTTTCAATGTATTAAAGTTTGCTAACCTATTGGACCAATTCAATCAGGTTGTATGACTAATCATAAAGGGAACCCATTGTGCAAACACTAAATCGTCGCGATTTCCCCGGTGCTCAGTATCCTGAACGCATTATTCAGTTTGGTGAAGGAAACTTCCTGCGCGCCTTTGTAGACTGGCAGGTTGATCTGCTGAACGAACATACCGATCTGAACGCTGGTGTGGTCATTGTTCGTCCTATCGAAAGTACCTTCCCGCCATCGCTGAGTACGCAGGATGGCCTCTATACTACTATCATTCGTGGTTTGAATGAGAAGGGCGAGGCTGTCAGCGATGCTCGTCTAATTCGTTCAGTTAACCGTGAAATCAGCGTCTATAGCGAATACGATGAGTTCCTGAAGCTGGCACATAATCCTGATATGCGTTTTGTGTTCTCTAACACCACGGAAGCAGGTATCAGTTACCACGCGGGCGATAAGTTTGACGACGCGCCAGCGGTAAGTTATCCGGCTAAACTGACGCGTCTGCTGTTCGAACGCTTCGGCTATTTTAACGGCGCATTGGATAAAGGCTGGATTATCATCCCTTGCGAACTGATTGATTATAACGGTGATGCGCTGCGTGAACTGGTTCTGCGCTACGCTCAGGAATGGACGCTGCCGGAAGCGTTTATTCAGTGGCTGGATCAGGCCAATGCATTTTGCTCTACGCTGGTGGACCGTATTGTTACCGGCTATCCGCGTGATGAGGTAGCTAAGCTCGAAGCTGAACTGGGCTATCATGATGCGTTCCTCGACACGGCAGAACATTTCTATCTGTTTGTCATTCAGGGGCCGAAGTCATTAGCCGCAGAACTACGTCTGGATAAGTATCCGCTGAATGTCCTGATTGTGGATGACATCAAACCGTACAAAGAGCGCAAAGTGGCGATTCTCAACGGTGCTCACACTGCGCTGGTTCCTGTTGCCTGGCAGGCAGGGTTGGACACCGTAGGCGAGGCGATGAATGACGCAGAAATTTGCGCCTTCGTTGAAAAAGCTATTTATGAAGAGATCATTCCGGTACTGGATTTACCTCGTGATGAGCTGGCGTCTTTTGCCAGCGCGGTAACCGGTCGATTCTGCAACCCCTATATAAAACATCAGCTGTTGTCTATTGCCCTGAATGGCATGACCAAATTCCGCACCCGTATATTGCCGCAACTGCTGGCAGGGCAACAGGCCAGCGGTAAACTGCCAGCGCGTTTGACGTTTGCGCTTGCCGCATTGATTGCTTTCTATCGTGGAGAGCGTCACGGTGAGTCTTATCCGGTTCAGGATGATGCGCACTGGATAGAACGTTTTCAACAGCTGTGGTCCCAGCATCGCGATCGCCAGATAAGCACCGAAGCGTTGGTCAAATCTGTACTGGGTGTTAAAGAACACTGGGAGCAAGACCTGACACAAGTTTCTGGACTGGTGGAACAGGTTTCTACCGATCTGGATACCATTCTGGCAAAAGGTATGCGGGAAGCCGTTAAGCCACTGTGCTAAAACGACTACCGACAACCCGGCTCAGGCCGGGTTTTTTCTGGATATAAGTTAGTTACAACATACTGTGTTATTTATGTCATAAACCCAGTCTGTGACTTCCGTGCGGCTTCGTTTTAAGCAGGGCAAAAGTTGTTTGGATAATGTTGCGATTAACTTGCAACATTGATCGCTATCGCGTCTAATGTGACGGATTTCACATTTTCCCGAAGATAACCATGATCGTTCGTCCCCAACAACACTGGATGCGCCTGATATTCGTCTGGCACGGTTCCGTATTATCCAAGATTTTTTCACGTCTGCTGCTGAACTTCCTGCTTTCCATCGCCGTTATTATCATGTTGCCCTGGTATACGATGCTGGGCATTAAGTTTACCCTTGCGCCGTTCAGCATTCTCGGCGTGGCGATAGCGATCTTTTTAGGTTTTCGCAATAACGCCTGCTACTCACGTTACGTTGAAGCCCGACACCTGTGGGGGCAGTTGATGATTGCTTCCCGATCGCTTCTGCGTGAGGTAAAAACCACGTTACCTGACGATGCAGAACTGGGACAGTTTGTGCGTCTGCAAATTGCATTTGCTCACTGTTTACGCATGACGTTACGTCGAAACCCACAGGCGAAGCCGTTAGCGAAATATCTTAGCGAGAAAGATTTGCAAACGGTATTTGCCGCACAATCCCCGGCAAACCGTATTTTGTTGCTGATGGGGGAGTGGTTGGCCGTGCGCAGACGTGATGGGCAGCTGTCCGATATATTATTTCATAGTTTAAACAACAGATTAAATGATATGTCGGCAGTATTGGCAGGTTGCGAGCGGATTGCGAATACTCCGGTCCCGTTTGCTTATACTTTGATCCTTCATCGCACGGTGTACCTGTTCTGTATCATGCTGCCATTCGCCCTGGTGGTGGATCTGCACTACATGACACCGTTTATTTCAGTGCTTATTTCCTATACTTTTATCTCGCTCGATACGCTTGCGGAAGAACTTGAAGATCCGTTTGGTACTGAGAACAATGACCTGCCGCTGGATGCGATTTGCAATGCAATCGAAATCGATTTACTGCAAATGAATGATGAAACAAATGTGCCAGCAAAACATATGCCGGATAAGCACTATCAACTCACTTAGCGACGTTCGTTTTGCCACCACGCGGGCTGCATATCGGAAAACGAATGAAACTCCGGTGCAAGGTCTTCATCGTTAGGATCGTCAAAAGCACCGGCTAAAAGCGCAATGACCGGGGCGTCATCGATAGCGCCCACGGAACTGCCGCACTGAGGACAAAAGGCCCGACTGGTCGTTTCTGATGAGCGCCAGGTTGTCGGTTTTCCGGCTTTTCCCGTCCATTCTACATTTTCTGCATCAAACTCAATCCAGACGACGGTAGGGGCGCCCGTATGTTTCCGGCATATATCGCAGGAGCAGGTATGGGAATTATTAGGACTGCTGGCTGTGAAACGGATCGAGCCACACAGACACCCACCAATGTAGACTTTAGACATAACAACCCCCCGTCAGAAACATGTTGCAAGACACTAGCAGAAGCCAGACATAGCCACTAGATCCTAATGATAAAAAGGCGAGGGTACGCATGGCTGATAGTTTATTCCTGTGATCTGCCAGATGATAAACGCTTAACTATTGCGTCTGGCAACAATAAATAATCGTGGAAATGCCAGTAAAATTTTGCCGTTCTCCTGCAACGGATATTGTTCCTGGAGCAGTTCATGGTAGCGCGCCAGGTAATGACGTTGCTCGCTTTCGCTCAAATCCTGCAACCAGGGGCGCAAGCCCGTTGAGCTTACCCAGTCGATAATTGCCTGATGCGAATCCATAATGTGATAATACGTTGTACGCCAGATATCTACATCACAACCTGCTTCGGTCAAAATATCATAGTAGGCGTGAACGCCAGGAAGCGGAGCACGGCCACGGTCTGGGTAATCTTGTTCATAAGCTACTTCGCGCATCAATACATGCGTTGGCTCCAGCCAGTTATCTGGCATTTGCACGGCCAGAACGCCATTGTGACTCAGTTGTGAGACCAGGTGCGGGAATAATTCATAGTGATCGGGTACCCACTGTAACGACGCATTTGCATAAAGCAGATCCACGGGATGCTCGGGGTGAAACAGGCTAATATCCGCTTCGATAAAATGACAGTCAGGTAACGTGTTGCGCGCTTCATTCAGCATAGCAGGAGAGGAATCGACTCCTGTTGTCTTTGCCGTGGGCCAGCGCTGATGCAGCAATGCCGTACTGTTACCAGGGCCACAACCAAGATCAACAACTGAGCGGACATTTGCTAACGCCACACGGCTGAGTAATTCCGCTGCGGGTCTTGAACGTTCAGTTTCATATTGCAGATAAAGCGAAGGGTTCCAGTCGGCCATGTATAAATCTCCAGTATGAGAGGAAAAGTCGGAAAAGGACGATATAAACCCTTGCCGATGATCCACTTATTTTAGAAGATTATACGAAAATGAATGATAAGGGCAGGAATATGCTGGAAACACCAAGGTTGATATTACGACAGTGGGAAGCTAAAGACCGAGCCCCTTTTGCTGCACTCAATGCCGATTCTGACGTGATGCGCTTTTTCCCGGCACCGCTACAGAAGGCTGAAAGCGATAACCTGGTCGATAGGTTTAGTGAAGGTATTGCAGCGCGCGGCTGGGGATTTTGGGCCGTAGAGTTAAAAGAAACACACCAGTTTGTGGGCTGTGTGGGGTTGCATCCACAACCTGATAAATTTCATTTTTCACCCTGTACTGAAATAGGCTGGCGTCTTGCTAAAGCATACTGGCACCAGGGAGTGGCATTGGAAGCCGCCGAAGCATGCCTGACGTTTGCTTTCGAAGAGCTGGCGTTAAGTGAGGTGGTTTCATTCACTTCAGTGCTGAACACACCGTCAGAGAAACTGATGATACGACTTGGTATGAATAAAGCAGAAGAGTTTGTTCATCCCGCGCTGCCGTCAGATCATCGGTTAGCACAACATGTCCTGTATCGTCTTTGTCGATAATTAACCAGATTATTAGTGCAGATACCTGTTAGTCTTTAAAAGCATGTGTGTTGATCGATGTATTTACCCACCTCAATGACGGTATTCGTTTTAGGATCGATATTAAGCACCACAAAACGCATTTGCGGACAAAACATCTCTGCGCTCTTCTTGCTGCACTCAGTTTGCAGCCATCGATGTTCACCATCGTCAGTTACAACCGTATTCAGGTTGCTATATTCGCTGCATTCAAAACCTTTTTCGGTTGCTCTTTTTCTTGCGGCATCCAGACTCAGACCAACAACATTCAAACTGTCGACCTCTTTGGCATGTGCGCTGTCGGAAACGCGTGTCAATATGCAACCCGTTAGCGTACAGGTAAAGAGTAGTAAGCACACAAAGCGCAGGATGATCTTGTCGTTTTTGTTAGGCATTGTCTGATGATTTAAATTGTGCGTTCTGAAGCATAGCATCATTCAGCACAAGTTAGTGTTAATCAGGCCACTGCGACCACTATGTCATCGATATTCGTGCCTTTATTGCGTAAGTGAAAGGCTGGTCTATGCTAAAACGATGCTCCGTCTTGCTTTGGCTTTTTGAATAATAACGAGAATTCTCATATTTCCGGTGGTGAATATGAACAGGATTACGCTCGCTTTTTTAACGTGTTTTCTCTCATCTTTGGTTTTTAACGCAAATGCAGCGGAACCTCGTCAGGAGCCGAACGAGAAAGAACGTGCCCGCACGGTCTATATATTCCACCAACCGATTGTCATGTTACAGGCAAAATTTGGCCTTACTACACCGGAAGAGCGGGTGCTACGCATCCGCAATACATTACGCAATTTCACCGAAGCCGATGTGCGTGAGCCTCTACAAATCGAGTCAGTCACCCGCTATAACCAGTCGGGAAGGCTTATCGTAATGAATCACAAGCCGGTGCTGTTGCTGACTGCAGGCGATCTTGATGAGGGTGATGATCTGACACTCGATCAGGCAGCGCAGCGCGTGTTGGCACGCATGGAACAGCAGCGTTCGGCATTGAATGAGCAGTATAATAGTGCCTGGCTGGCGCTTTCGGTGGTGAAAACAGTAGCAGGACTGACGGGACTGATACTGTTTTGGTACGGTTCATACCGTTCCTGGCGCTGGGTAAAACGTGTTTATCGCCGGCGTATTTTGAGAATCGAAGCTGGATCTCTCCGCGGTGGCGTAGGCTTGTCGGTGCTATCGAAACACGCCTGTTTGCAGCATTGATGATCCTCTTGGGTATCGTCTCACTGTATGTCTGGCTCAGCTGGACCTTTAGTCTGTTTCCCTGGACGCGCGTTTGGGGAGAGTCATTGGGTGATTGGTTTGTTCGAGTGGTGCGCGATATAGCATTGTCGATTGTCTCGGCTCTTCCTGGGTTAATGATCGTGCTAATCATTTTCGTTATCACCGTAGTAATATTGAAACTACTTAAAGCTGTGCTCAACCAAGTAGAAGCGGGGCGTTTACAATTGCCGGGGATCCATCCAGATACAGTCGGCGCGACCCGTAAGCTGATTTCGGTGGTAGTTTGGCTCTTTGCGTTATCAGCTGCCTATCCGTTTTTACCTGGGGCCAATTCACTTGCGTTTAAAGGCATTAGTGTTTTCTTTGGTCTGATGCTCACGCTTGGTTCGGCCGGGGTGATGAATCATGCGATGAGCGGGTTGGTTTTGATCTACTCACGAGCGCTACGTAAAGGAGATATGATTCGGGTGGCCGATAACGAAGGTTTGGTCAGTGAAATTGGCATGCTTGCGACTAAAATCATCACCCGTGAAAACTATGTAGTCACGGTGCCAAATGCAGTTGTCGTCAGCGGGAAAATTACTAATCTAAGTGCGCAAAGCGCAAAGCGCAAAGCGCAAACGGCGGCGTCAACCTGACAATTGGCGTCACCATTGGCTATGACACACCGTGGCGGCAAGTGCACGCAATGTTGGAGTTAGCGGCCAAACGGGCGAAAGGAATCGATCTTTCTCAGCCGCCGTTGGTGCGTCAGTTGAGTCTGATGGACTGGTACATTGCATATGAACTGCAGGTATGTTTACTGCCGGAGGTGCCGCTGGCTGATGCGCGTAACGAACTGCACAGTAATATTCAGGACGTCTTCAATGAGTTCAATGTACAGATCATGTCTCCAAACTTTGTGCTGCAACCTGAGAGCAGCGTGATGGTGGCCAAAGAGGACTGGTACACAGCACCTGCAGCGCCGCCTGAAAGCGGGAAGTAATTAAAATTAATGATCCTGTTACTTCAACACCATATGTAACCAGCACAAGAAGGATGACCAAAGAATCTTAGATTCTTCCTCATTCCACGTCAGTGCGCATAATGTATATTATGTTAAATTGGATCTGAACTGTATTAGGCTTCTAACCCCATGGACCTGTTCAGTCTTCGCCCCTTCTGATTTCTCTGTCGAATAACCAATCATGAAGGTCTGAGCAACAAAGTTCGCTCCTGCAGTTGAGATGCTTTGAGCACAAGCACTCTGTATGCAAACGCTATACAGAGTGCAATCTCAACGGTTTAACGCTGACAAAACACCGACGGCGAACGGCTGGTATAGAACTGCCATGTACTGCTATTGAGTCGCAATATGCTGAAATAAAATGGTTCTTTGGGTTTAAGGAAAAAATCTGGCAACGTTCTCGCTAACAATGGATGAATGTTAGTGCCACCGGAACTTGAAGCGACATTTCCGGACTCCATAAAGTAATCATCATCCTTGCGAGTAAAGGTAAACCAGACATTTTGATTTACCGCCAGCTTTTCACCGTTATTATCAGTGATTTTTCCGCGTAAAATAGCCACCCCATTGCTGCCATTAAAAACGTACCTGACTGAAATATCACCACGAATATCTGGATACTCCATTACTAATTCTCCGGAGCAATCAAAATGTGACCGCTGCCAGTTTTGTAACGTCATCGTGACAGCAATTGTTAACGCTACTGCTAAGATGATGCCAACACACCATTTTATATTACGTCCCCACATGTCTGGACTCCGCGAAATAATAATGGGTCACACAATCATTATCCTGCCAGCGGCTAAATTGCTTTCGACAAGTTAATGCGGAGATCCGCGGGAAATTAGGATACAGCGTGAGATAAATCCAGGGATAGCTTTGACAATCCAGCGTACTTGTTTTGATAAACTGCTGGTGCTGATCAAATTTAAGCACATCCTGATTGGCGTACCAGTGGCATCCCTCCCCTACGCCTAAAGACACATAACGACTGAGTTTGGGATCAAACTGTGCCTCCCAGGTCACTATTGCGGCTATAACGCAGCACACAACACCCGCCAGAATCCAGCACAGTGAGCGCATACGCAGTGATTTTGTCACTGTATTTACCGACGTTACCGATGGCGTGACAGAGAGCTCGCTAAGCGGTTCTTCAATCTTCTGTTCCAGCACTTCCAGTTGTGGCTCCAGGCGGATCCCGACTTTCGGTACGGTTACGATAAGTTCTTCATTCAGGCTAAGTTCTTTAAACGCGCGACGAAGCAAGGAAATATTCTGATAGAACGTATTATTGGTGACCTGCGCACCGTTAATATACCAGACATGCTCAAAGAAATAATCACGTTCAATAACCTGCCCCTGTTGTTGAATTAATAATAGTAAACAACGGGTTGCCGGATTGCTTAATGTTATACGTTTGGTCTCATCCGATTTCGCGTAGAGTACGTTCCGCTCTGGCCAGAATACAACGGTACTGTTAAGCAAAAACACGTGTGCCATTATGTTCCCTGAATATGGATTTTTGTCAATTTAGCTGGAGCGAGTACTGCCAGCGTTAATTTACGACAGTTGAAAATCCCCAACGATTTCCTTCATCGTTAATCACAGTAAAGTTTATCTTATTATTCAGCATTTCAGGAGGTGCTGACTTAAAAATTACCTGCCGGGAACGCGGTGAAACCACTATTCCAGTTATGGAATAGTCTCCTGAAGCTACATTAGCCAGAGATATGTTCCAGGAACTCTGATTAACAGCGTAAATCCCCCCGTTTTCATGGTGAAAACTCAGAAGATTGATGCTTTTTTCAGTCAACACGCCTGTATTTTTCGGTCTCCATAGGACTTTTAGCTGATTTCTTAACGTTAAGCGCACTTTTTCACCAGCTGAGCTATTTTTCAACTCCGCTGGAACCTGGTACACGTTGAGCCAGAATAACGACTCGTAATCGTTGGCAAGCCCCGCCCCAGTCGTCATCACCTTTATCTCGCGTTGTTCACCGGGGAGAATTTTTAGTACCGGGGGAAGCACGATAAAAGGCGAACTGGCCTGTGATGGCCCCTTCTCTGGCGTGCCGTCATCTACCCAACTTTGAACCACCACGGGATAATTACCATCGTTGACTAACATCACCGAGCGTTGAGTCTCTCCGTGGTTGAAAATGACCCGAGTAGTACTGATGTTAACCGCCGCATGTAGGCCAAATGCCAGCATCCAGAGGCTACTGAATACGCAATAAAACTTGTACATGTGACTGGTAGCCCCCCGCCGTTAACGTATCTGCACCAAAACTTGCCAGACGAGCTTCGAAGCTTTCGCTGTAGTAATTGATGCCATCCTGGCTGCCATTTTGCTGCGTATTGCTGCCAATGACTGGCATCCAGCCGCCTTCGCTACCGCTGCCGACAGTTGATACCGCCATAAAATTCACCGGATTACCCGCACGGTAAACACGCACGCCAACGCCGCGAGCCCGCCCGGGAGCGCCATATTGCGTATCTAATAGCCAGGTTACGGTTTTACCAGTAATCAAATTAAAACCCCAGGCGCTGTTGACGCTGCTTTCCGGTGCAAGCAGCCCCATTGCGACATTGCTCTTCCCGGTCGCCACACCGGAAACCACCGTTGATTCGCAGGCAAATCCTATCTGGAAGGGCGCTGATGAATACTCCCCCTGCTTGAGCTGAGCCACGGAAATTGGCGGCAGATGCACAACGGGCGTAAAATCGGTAACCTGACACATTGCTGCACGTTTGACGAAGATCCCGTTATTGTACAGGCTAATCACTGACGGCCAGTCATTCGCCCAGCCAGCCCAATTTCCTCCACGGTGTGGCTGACCTATCTTGATACCCCACGAAGTTGTACCGGGCCCACGAAAAACCACGTAAGCATTGGGATTCACATAACTATTGTAAGTAGCAGACTGCGCCTGGTTGGCGTAGTAGCGTGTATCCAGCGTTTTAATCAACTCGGCGCTTATCGTCGAGAAGTTCTTGGCCTTAATCAGGAAGTTGCCATTGGTATCAAGATCCAGGTTTTCCAGTGGGCGTTGCTGCCAGCTGTCGGTAAAGACGCTGCCTGTCGCATCGTGCGTCAAGCGTAATGCGACATTTTTCATGATGGTCAGATACGCGCCTGGTACATCCGTTGCTTCATACCAGCCAGCCACGGTGTCATCGCCGTTAGTTGACCAGGCTTCATAGAGTTGTCCGGCGGTGTCCGGTGTACAACGGAAAAATACCTGCTCAGGATCGTAACCGCCGCTTTTATGGGCATAAGTGGTAAAAGGGATCCCGCCGCTGGAGGTCAGGATCGTCCCTGCCGGCTGAAAACTGCTATTACTGGTGATATCGACAGACTTACTCAATCCCGGCAATAGCCCGTTCCAGGCATCGTTGCCGCCGCCGGAGCGCCAGTCATTGGCAATGCCGTCCGTACTTGCACTAAGCCTGTGCGTACCTTGTGCGCCACTACTTCCTGATTTATATGGATAAATAATGTATTCACAGGCGGCCTGTATCTGACAAGAAAACAGCGCCAGAACCAGAAAAAATAGTCTCATGAGCGCCCTTTTGTTACGCAAGCTACCGTTAATGCAATTAACGGTTCTGTACGTTGTTGTTGGTTAAGTTTCCACGGCAACGAACAATCACTGCTTTCCAGCATCAATAGTCCCTCTTCTTCTTCAACGCGGGCATATACCTGGTTCGCCTGGGCAACCATCCCGACTACACGACCTCGACCGTCGGTCACAGCCGCTCCCATCGGTAACGTCACGTCACTCTTCACAGTGATGAGTAACGGATAGCCAGAGAGCGTTGCAAAACGCAGTTTTACTGCGGCCCCCGCCATTGGCGCAATGCGCCGTTGACTCTCCTGGAGCTCTGCGTTGGTGTTCATTCCGCTACCGTCGAGAGTCACATTGTTAAAGCGATAAGGTGTCAATGAGGGGACCAGCGCATAACCCCCACTGTTCACAGTTGCACCCTGGCCGCCCCCGACTCTGGCTCCCGCAGCGCCTGGCGCTTCCACCAGGGCAAATGTGTCGCCAACCCACGGGCCGGCAACAATGCCATGGCGATGTACAACAAGCGCCCCGCGTACCCCTGCAGACCATTGCTGATAGTTTTGTGACTGTGAAACGCTGCCGTTTAGCGTGCCGAAAGCCGTATTTTTTTGCAGTGAACCACCCCAGTCGGTCACGCTGTTTGACTCACCTTGCCCCTGTTGCCAGCCAGTAGACAGCGCGTAATTAAGGGTTTCATCCTGATCAAGCGCACCAGACAATGCCAACTGCGCATTGCGCCCAGCCTGTTGAGCCTGACTCGCCGACAGCGCCAGCGTATGCTCACGTTCGCCTATACCCAAAGGCATTGAGACGGTAAGCGTTGCCATGTTTTCTTTTTGCACTTGTGAACGGTCGCCGTTACGCCACCAGGTGTCCTGTCGGCTGAATGACATACCTAACGTCATTCGTCCAAAGGTGGTGTTATACCCAGCCTGCAACTGAGTGCTGCTGCCACGGTCACTGTAGTAATCCATCATTGATCCCGACAGCCATAGGTTTCCGTAGCTGCTCAACGTTTGGTTCACAGTAACGGTAAACTGGTTTTTTTGACGCAGCGTATCCGAGCGCCATTGCGTATTGCTTCCGCTGACGCTTCGCTCACCCAGAACGTCACCGTAGTCACGATACCCTTCTGTGGAATAGCGATAACCCGCCAGCGCGACGTGAGTTCCTGTCGGGGTGAACGTTTTGCTCCAGTTGGTTTGCAGCCGCCAGCCACTCATGGTTTGAGAAGCAATCCGGGCCCGCGAACCGGTAACATCGACACCAAAAGCGCCCATCGACGTTGCCAGAACGCCTCCCATCAGCAGTGCCTGATAGTCGTCGCCGATCCGCAAAGCGCCATTAGCGGTCAGGAGATTCGTCATCCCGCGCTCCAGCGTGAAATCGGTAAACAGACCATCGGCCGCGCTGTAATCCCGGGTCTTACCTGCCACCAGACCGTAGCGCCAGACGCCGGGACGCAGTGATAAAGGTACGCTGGCATATGGCACGGTATAGCTACTCTTTTTGTTATCGGCGCCGGTGATTTCAACTTGTAAATCACCGTCCCAGGCTGTATTCGGCAAATCATCGAGTACAAAAGGGCCTTGTGGTACGCTGGTTTCGTAAAGCGTTCGACCATTCTGCTTAACCACAACGCGTGAAGGTGTAGATGCCGTACCACGAATTTCTGGGGCGTAGCCGCGTCGCGACTGTGGCCACATTCGTTGATCGGTTTCCAGTTTGACACCTGTAAACGCCATGCTGCCAAGCAGATTTCCCGAGGTGTAGCTTTCGCCTACCGTCAGTAAACTTTCCAGAGATGCGACAGGGTGTTGAAGCCAGGTTTGCAGCGCATCCCAACGTTGGCTTTCACGATCGCCATCGCGCCGCCAGTTGGCAGACGACTGTTGGCGAAATTGCCAACTCCCCATGTTGAAGCCGCTGCTCAGTCCCAGCCAACCAAAATCACTTTGCTGACCGTTATTTTTATTGTGATAGGCGTGCAGATTGTAGTTACTGAACAACACGCTCTCGCCGCTTTGCCACTGCGACGGCGGTACATAATCCATGGGGGTACGTTTTAATGCCGCCTGAGGAACGCTGAGATTCAGACGCAATAAGCTCTGGTCAAAATCCCAGCGTCCACCGCTGATCCGAGCTTCAGGGGCGAAGCAATCCTGCGCTTGTTCCGACGCTGCTGTTACGCCCTGTTCATCCCAGAATTTCGCCGGAAGACAGGGTTCGGTACGCCCTGCTGTATTCTGGCGAAACAACACATCATCCCTCCCTACATACCGTCCATTGAGCCAGATATCCACGCTATAACGTCCCGCGACCACCGCATCCGGATCGTTGAGCATTGCCAGGCTTTTTTCGTAACCACTCCCAAGCAACAATGTTTCGTCAAAGGTGTAATTGCTGGCAAAAACAGGCATAGCTGCTGGCAAAAAAAACCACCACCAGCGTGGATTAGTTTCGGACATTGTCCTGTTTCTCCAATGCCACGCGCCCGCTTAATGAGGCTCCCTGATCGTTAATCCAGCGCATTTGCGCGTCATTCACTTGCGAAATTTTTGCAGGCCACGACATTGTCGCCCACGGTGCGATCGTTTCGCTCTGAATGCGCTGTTTTTTTCCCGCACCGCTGACGTCAAGTGACGAGAGCGCAAGATAGAAACCACTGTTATTGCGTAAATGCAGCTTGCCATTCTGCAGCCAAACCCGGCTGGTGTTCGCCATTTCCAGCGGCGAACCCACCAGCCCTTTGGGTCTGACCAATACTTTTACGCGACTACGTACCAGCACCAGAAGCTGGTTATCGTTTTGCGCATCCTTATTTATGGGCGGGATCTGAATGAAGTTAAACCACCATAGCGATTCCCTGTCCTGTGCAACGGGTTTGCCGATGTAACGCAGCCGCACAGTTTGCCCCGCGTGGGCCGCCATCCGAAAGACCGGTGGCGTGGTGACAAAAGGAGCGGCCGCAGTTTGTGGTACTGATTGTGCATCGCCATCATCAAGCCAAACCTGAACGACACCAGGAACGTCGCCGCGATTAGTTAATTGCACACTGACTTCCCGGCTGTCTGCCGGATAGATTATCCGGTTGCCGGTCATCACTATGCTTGCCTGCACGCAGAAGCACATCATCATTCCAGCTAAACCAATAACCAATCCTTTCATCACGCAGATCTCGCTTACAAATAGGAAATGGCGTATTGCACAGTGCCGACAACTGTCCCGGCGGTTGCCCCACCGTTCGGGCTAAAATACTGCACGGCAAAGTCGTGCTCACCGGACGTATTTCCGGCCGCAACGGTGATTCCTGCAACTGGAGTTCCAGTACGCAAATCAATCGGCGTAGTGCCCGCGCTATCGGTCAGCAGTTGTAATTCAACATTTTGCGCTGTACCCGTATTAGCCAGGTTTCCACGCTCGGTCATATTATTTGCAACGAAGACGGTTTTAATATCCAACGCATTAGAATCAACAGTACAACCAGTAACGCCGAGGGTGAATGTTGTCAGGCCTGCTGAAGATGCTGCTGCCGCGAGATCGCTTTTCGCAACAGAAGGCAGTAATACCACTGGTCGTGCATTTACACCGTTAACTGTGACTTCGCAAGTTTGTTCGGTCACTTCGCCTTTAAAGGTGATGGTATTTGCTGAATCAGCATACGCTATCTGCGCAAACAATAACGCAAGGCCACCAGCTGCAAATATGTAACTGGTATGAGGATTATTGATTTTCATATTGTCTGTCCTTAATTAATAAATACATCGGTATCGTAATAAATAATTCAATAGTCCCTCTCCGCTGAGAGCGGAGTATTTATTGAGGGATACAGCGACGCCAGTAATATCTTATGACTCCGTAGGATTAACCCTACGATGACTGCTAGTTTAAGAATAATCCCAGAGATTAAAACGTTTGTTTTCTCAAATCATATCAAGTCAATCTTAAGTAAGAAAAACAAACCATAAAATATTTATATCTTATTGTTTTGATTGAGTTAATGCGAGTGTGGTGTGATTAAGAAAATTTTTCTTAAATGCGTGAAAGCAGATGAATTCACAGATTTTCCTCTTCCCCTACGCACCTAAAGCAACATTTCTGGCTTGACTGAAGAATTTTTTGTCCCTTCTCTCTAATGATTTTGTCGTGGCAGGTATCTATGATTACATCATCACTAACGAAACATTTCAGGACCTAACATGAAAATTAACACCGATGATTTCCCGCGCGTCAGAATGGATTATTCAATAGAGTCAGATGCGTCTTCAAATGACATTCTGATTGCAATTTCAAAACTTTTACAAAAAAAACAGCCCTTTGTTTTTATCTGTAGCGGATTACCGACTGAAAGCAATAAAGAAAATGATGATGTTAATGAACGCCGCAAGATTACTACCTGGATGAAGGACAATAAAGCTGCTATTGGCCAACTGATTAAAGGCCATATTCATATCATTCCAGAGACTACTAAGCGCACAGAACTGGAAAGCTTTTCAGTAACCTTCGAAAGATTCTGGGGTTATCCTATGTTTATTGTTGCCACTGAAAACGAGGCCAGAGAGAAAGCTAACGCCCTTCTCTGCTAAGGAATACTGATGTTTATATTTAAGGTTGAGCCAACGTACGTGGAAGAGTTAGTGCAGCCAGTCGTGGTAATTGGTCTCGGTATGGTGACGGAACAATGGGAATTGCCGTTTCACAGTCATAACAAAGCTGAACTTTTATTTGCTGATACCGGGCTTATCACCTTAGAAACTGAACATGATTTGTGGATCGTCCCGCCTCAGGGGGCCGTATGGATACCTGGCGGACTCAGGCATCGGGCAAAATGTAGCGGAAACCCTCGTGGATTTGTGGTGTTCATAGAGCCTGGTACGGTGGAGAATTTACCTGAAACATGCTGCACAATGTCGGTGTCCCCCTTTCTGCGCGCCTTGCTTGAGCGAACTGCCGCGCTGCCGCAAAATTATTCGCATGAGAGCGCGGCATCGCGTCTGATAGCCGTTCTGTTAGATGAGATCATTGCAGCGCCGTTGGAATGGCTTCATCTTCCTATGCCAACTGACACACGCTTGCTGGCGCTGGCAAATACTATGCTGTCATTACCCTCTGAGCGGATAACGCTTGCGCAATGGGCTTGTCGGTTGAATATGAGCGAAAGGAACTTATCCCGGCTTTTTGCCAAAGAAACGGGATTTAGTATAAATCGCTGGCGCCGTCAGATGCACATTGTGAAAGCATTGCCATTACTGGCGCAAGGGCTATCGATACAGGTGATCGCGGATCAACTGGGTTATGAAAGCTCCGGAGCTTTTGTCACAATGTTTCGTAAAGCAACCGGCACACCTCCTCGTCGATTTATGGCTGAAAGGATGGCTGATATTCATTCACCTTTAAATATTCCTGCAGGTGGTTTTTACGAATACTAACGATGATTATCTGTATTTATACATGATAACCACCCCCTTCATTTTACATTGCTGAATATAAACCCAGCACACATATTATCTATTGCAATAAAAACTCCTCGTTTTAAGTAATGTGAGTTTTTATTGTTATGGTTATTTTTATAAGTCAGGAGGAAAAATGGAGTTGCACAAGAAAGTTATTCGTGGTGGTATTTATATTACAATGGATGCTGATATTGGTGATATTAAGAATGGAGCTGTATTGCTTGAGGGGAATATCATCAAAGATATTAGCCACTCTGAACATGCTTTTGATCATCATCAGGATGCTGAGTTTATAGACGCACATGGCGCTATCGTTATGCCGGGCATGGTTGATGCACATCGACATAACTGGATGTCGCTTTTCCGTGGTGTTTCTACAGAAGAGTCATTACCTGCCTTTTTAATCAATACATTCTACGCGTTTGGAGGGGTATTTACTGCCTCAAATATGTATGCGGCAGTATTATCAGGAAATATCAATGCTATTAACGCAGGTACCACAACAGTCTATGAAATTAACGATTGTGTGAATACGCCTGACCATGCTTTTAATGCTATTCAGGGGATGAAGGACAGCGGAATTCGTGGCATCTATGCCTATGGTATGCAGGTCTATAACTTTGAACCGTCCGGTTTTAAATCTCAGGAAGATCGTCTCGACATGGCCAGGCACCTATCCTGTACGCAATTCAACAGACAGGATCGTCTTGGCATGGGGATGTTGATTTCCGACCTCGGCACAGTCCCGTTTGCTCATTCGGCCCAGCAAATCAGGCTCACTGATGAGTTGGGAATCAAATGTGTTTCTCATACTGGCGCAGCCAAAACCTCAATTCTGTTACGCGGTTTGAGAGAGTTGGATGATCATGGTTTATTACGCCCCGGCCATCTGCACGCTCACAGTAATGGTTTAACAGGCGAGGACTGGAAACTGATTGCCCAAACCGGCGGATACGTGGTCAGTACGCCATCAAGCGAACTGCAAATGGGCATGGGTTTTTTACCATACCGGGCATGCGTTGAACATGATATCCCCTTCGGTCTTGGCACGGATCTCACGGGCGTTACAACTGATGATCTGTTTACACAAATGAATATTGCACTCCAAATTGAACGTGCTCTGGCGAATGACCAAATTCACCAGCGTGACAGTATGCCTTTTGAGATCACCCCGACCGTTCGCGATGCGCTTTACTGGGCAACGATGGGGGGCGCAAAAGTGATGGGGCTTGCTGATGAGATTGGCTCGCTGAGCGTCGGTAAGAAGGCAGATCTAATTATCATTCGCCATAGGGAAGGTTTTGTTCCGATGATGAATTATGCTGGCGGTGTCGTACAAATGACCCACAGCAACGATGTTGATACTGTCATTGCCGATGGCGTTATTCGTAAACGTCACGGAAAACTATGTGGTTACGACCTGGCAAAAGTTGAAACGCTTGCACAAAGCGCATTTGATAGCCTTGCCAAAAAATCGAAATCTTTTAATACGCTGGCGGCCAGTGATATTGAGAAATTTTTCCGACTGGCTGAGCGTAAAGCATCGTATCATTTCGCACAGGCTTACAGTAAAGAGTATTTTGATCTTACATTGAATTAATAATTCACCCTGCTTTCACGCCATTCGTGTATTCGGATGGCGTTATTTTATATCTATTGATGACTTTCTGAATAAATGTGAAAACAATGAAATTAAGAAGACCAGAAAAAGAAGTGCACTCACCAGTACTGATGTTGAGTACCCTGATGCTTGGCGTATTTACAGGATTATTCAGTGAAACAGCGCTAAACATGGCATTAACCCAATTGATGCATGAATTTTCCGTGGTTGCAGGCGTTGCGCAATGGTTGGTTACAGGGTATTTATTGACGCTAGCCGTATTCATGCCGGCGTCAATCATATTGATGAAGTGGTTCAGTACCCGGTCATTAATCATCATTGCGGTTTCACTCTCTTTTCTGGGGTGCCTGATTTCAGGTGTCTCAGAAAACATGATGATGTTAATGACCGGGCGTATTGTTCAGGCTATTGGCACCGCGATACTGCTACCCGTGCTGATGAGCGCGGCCTTACTTATTTTTCCGTTGCATCATTGTGGAAAAGTAATGGGAGTAGTCGGTGTTTCTATTACTCTGGCGCCCGCGTTAGGACCAACAATATCAGGATTAATTATTACCGTGCTGAACTGGCGGGCGATATTTTTTATATGTGCTTCAATGTATATCGCAGCATTACTACTGGCCATTGTTGCAGCAGAAAATGTTGGGGATATTACACATCCGCGCATTGATGTGATATCGCTATTATTATCATCCATCGGGTTTGGCGGCATCATCTGCGGGTTGGCTGCGTTGTCTGAAAATCCTGCGTCATCAGTCCACTTCTGGGGCGTTTTCCTGATGGGAATTCTGTGCCTTATCGCATTGTTCTGGCGACAAACCAGAATTCTTTATCCATTGATCAACACAAAAATATTCTCATGCCCGATATTTACAGTCGGCTCGCTTATCATGATGATGAGCATAATGAGCGTACTTGCCACCGCGATTATATTGCCCATCTATTTTATTGATGTCCTGGTAATGCAACCTGCTATGGCCGGTCTGATTTTACTGCCGGGTAACATCGTGAATGTTCTCTTTTCCCCGCTGATTGGTGCCCTCTATAACCGCTATGCGATGAGACCTTTTATTGTCCTTGGTTCTCTGTGCCTCGCATTGAGTGCAACGATATTCCTTATAATTACTCATGGATTCGCAGAAAAATGGGCGATTGCCTCCGCATTTATGCTGTTATGTTTTGGTGTAACGTGCATTATCATGCCGGTACAAACAGCGGCTTTGAGTTCTTTGCCTAAATCTTTATATTCTGATGGTACATCTGTCTGGAATACGTTGTATCAAATCTCCGGTGCTGCCGGAGCCTCGATCGCAATCAGCCTGATGTAATCTTTTACCGCAAGAGCGATGAATGGGAAAGCTGGTACACCTGAGATTTTCGCCTTATCATCAGGAATTCATTCGGTATTTTATTTTATTTTATTCCTGGGGCTCGCTTCATTAGTTGTATCATTCTGGTTACGAGAGCCACAACAAAGAACCTCATCCGATATATTAATCAACTGATATTGTTACTGTTTTTATTAAAACAAAATGACATTTTTTGAAATGTAAAGAAATGAAAATACAATCTTATTCATAGAAAAGTATGAGTGAAGTCGGCAAAGGAAAAACCATAGTTATGATCATAACAAAAATGTAATACGAGGTTAAAAAAACGACGCCTGTGACCTTGAGAAGACTCAGTCTTCTCAAAACCGCGTGC
Source organism: Citrobacter sp. S39 (assembly GCF_009495675.1). Lineage (NCBI taxonomy): Bacteria > Pseudomonadati > Pseudomonadota > Gammaproteobacteria > Enterobacterales > Enterobacteriaceae > Citrobacter > Citrobacter sp. S39. The sequence goes on along the minus strand of NZ_CP045555.1, from coordinate 3,418,427 downwards.
CCTTAATATGTACGCGGTCCCACCTCGGGTCGCAAAATCGAATAAATAAGGTCTGACTCTTATTTCACTAAGTAATACTCTGGAGAACAACGCTAACCCGGTTGTGGATATCTTCAATATTTTAAAACATGGAGTCAAAACATGTAATAACCATCAGGTATCTTATACGACTCATTCTTCTGTCAGCTTTTGTAAGCAGAAGAAAAGAGTGGTGATAGCCAATACAAGTAAAGATAGGGGTAATGACTTATGGCCTCACAATATGACTTTACTGTCACCCTCCACGATCTTGCTTTTATTCTTAAGCAGATCAAAATATCCGAAGCGGCAACTAACCCAGACGGGAGCGTTAATGCTGAAATGCTTCGGGAATTAGTCTCCAGCCCACTCTTGCCCTATGGACTTCGCACGGTAGATGGTTCATGGAATAACCTTTTACCAGGTCAGGAATTATACGGCTCTGCCGATCAGACAATGCCGAGATTAACCGCATTAAACTGGCAGGATGCGGATCAAATGACCAGCTATATCCAGATTGGCGGTACGGTCATTGATGCCGACCCACGAATAATTAGCAATTTAATTTCAGACCAGACGGCCTCAAACCCGGCCGCGCTGGAGGCTTTTAACGCATTAAAAGATGCGCCCGGCGGCGGGACTGTTACTGGGGATGGCAGCTTATCCATCCCCAATCAGTCTCCCGATATTGGGCTCTCCCCTGCGTTTAACGGCTGGATGACCTTCTTTGGCCAGTTTTTCGACCATGGTCTGGATCTGATTCCGAAAGGAGGAAACGGTATCGTTTTCATTCCGCTCCAGCCCGATGACCCTTTATATGTTGAAGGGTCGTCGACAAACTTTATGCTATTAACCCGGGCAACGGTGGATGAAAACCGAGAGACAGTAAACCTGACGACCCCCTTCATCGACCAAAACCAAACCTACACCTCCCATCCTTCACATCAAATTTTCATCCGCGAATACGTCATTATTGATGGGAAACCTGAGCCTACCGGGAATTTATTGGGTGGTGCAAACGGTGGACTGGCGACCTGGGCTGACGTTAAAAACCAGGCTGAAACCCTGCTTGGCATTAAACTCACCGATCAGGACGTGTTTAATGTTCCCCTGCTGGCAACGGATCGCTACGGTAATTTGATTTTAAGTGAAAACGGAAAGGTACAGATTGTTACCACCGGGGGGCTGGTTGAAGCCAACGGAGGCCTGTTACCCGCGGAGACGTTCCGCACCGGTCATGCGTTTCTGGATGACATCGCTCATACTGCCGTGCCAAAAGCTGGTCTGCTGGCAGATGATGACAGTGCCATCGGCGGAGAAGGACCGCAACCGGCAGGAACCTATGATAACGAACTGCTCGATCGCCACTTTATCACCGGTGACGGGCGCGGGAACGAAAATATAGGTTTAACCGCGGTGCACGCCGTTTTTCACAGCGAGCATAACCGCCTGGTTGAGCAGTATAAAACCACTCTGCTGGAAACCGGCGATATCGACCTCATTAACCAGTGGTTGATGCCCAACCACCAAATCACGGAATTACCTGCCGATACCAATACTCTGGTATGGAACGGTGAGTACTTATTCCAGGCAGGCCGCTTCTCCACGGAAATGCAATATCAACACCTCGTATTCGAGGAGTTTGCCCGTACCGTACAACCTGCCGTCGATCCGTTTGTCTTCTCCAACACGGCGGATATTAACCCGCTGATCTTTGCAGAGTTTGCGCATGTTGTTTACCGTTTTGGGCATTCAATGCTGACAGAAACCGTGGCGCGTACAGACATTGATATGCAAAGCGGTGATATTGACCTAATTTCAGCATTCCTGAATCCGGTAGCATTTAATCAAATCAACGGGGCCACCGTCACGGACGATCAGGCTATCGGCGCAATCGTGCGTGGTATGACACGTCAGGTGGGTAACGAAATTGATGAATTTATTACCGATGCTCTGCGTAATAATCTCATCGGCCTGCCCCTGGATTTAGGCGCGCTTAATATAGCCCGTGGCCGTGACACCGCAATGCCGACGCTGAACCAGGCCCGCGAGCAGTTTTTTGCTTTAAGCGGCGATAGCCAACTGAAGCCTTATACCAGTTGGGCTGACTTCACTACCTACCTGAAAAATCCCGCTTCAATCATTAACTTTATGGCCGCCTATGGCCAGCACGAACTGATCCTCAGCGCTACCAGCCTTGAAGGTAAGCGCGCAGCGGTTAATTTCCTGTTGTTTGGTGATGCAAACAATTCCCCGCCTGCGGATGCGATGGATTTCTTTAACAGTACCGGAGCGTGGGCAACCAAAGAGACCGGTCTGAATATGGTCGATTTCTGGATTGGCGGGCTGGCAGAGCGCAAAAATGAATTTGGCGGCATGCTCGGCTCAACCTTCAACTTCGTCTTTGAAACACAAATGGAAATGCTTCAGGACGGTGATCGTTTCTACTATCTGAGCCGCGTTCAGGGGCTGAACTTACTCAATGAACTGGAGGCCAACTCGTTTTCCGCGCTGGTAATGCGTAACAGCGATCTTGGTGATGAGGGTTCCTCCCACCTGCCCGCTAATCTGTTCCAGACACCGGACCATATTTTTGAAGTGAACCGCGTGCTGCAAACGGAAATCGACCCGAAATGGGGTAATCCGCTGAAGGATCTGCTCTCGCCGTTGTTGGTGCGTCGCGACCCAGGGGTGGATGTTGACGGCGATAGTTTTGCCGATGGTGGGTATCTGAAATATACCGGCGATGGGCATGTGGTGCTTGGTGGGACGGCAGGCAACGATACGTTAATCGGCGGTAAAGGGATCGACAGCCTGTGGGGTGATGGCGGAGATGACCGACTGGACGGCGGTGACGAAGCCGATGTGGTCCATGGCGGTGACGGTGATGACATTATTACCGATACCGGAACGCCTGTTGGTGATGCGGACTTCCTGCATGGCGATGCCGGACATGACGTTATCTTCTCCGGTAACGGAAACGATCTGGTCTTTGGTGGCAGCGGCAGCGACTTCGTGGTGGTCGGCGAAGATGCGCAGGAGGTCTTCTCGGGTCAGGATAACGACTTTGCGCTTGGCGGCTCGGGTGGTGATTTCCTGATGGGCAACGAAGGCAATGACTGGCTGGAAGGCGGCGACGGGTTTGACACGCTGGCGGGTGACAACTCTGAGTTGTTCTTCAACAGTACCATTATCGGTCACGATGTCCTCAACGGTCAGGGTAACGACACCGACTACGATGGCGAAGCCGGTGACGACATCATGGTTCAGGGCGCGGGGATCCAGCGCAATAATGGCATGGCCGGTTTCGACTGGGCTATCCATAAAGGCGACCCAAATGGCGCTAACTCTGACCTTGGGATCCCTATTTTCGTCAACCAGCAGGAGTTTATTCTACGCGACCGTTTTGATCTTGTTGAAGGGCTGTCGGGCTGGAAACACGACGATATCCTGACCGGAACAGAACAGCCGATAGGTACTGCGCCTGTTCAGGGCGTTCCCCTCTCTAACAACCTGACCCAGGAAGGTGCGGACCGGATCAACGGTCTACAGGCTATTCTCGGTGTAGAGCGTTCTACAAATCCGGACGCGGTGCTACTGAATCCTGATGATGGTAGCGATATTTTACTCGGCGGTGGTGGTAGCGACCGCATCATGGGTAAAGCTGGTAACGATATCATTGATGGTGATGCGTGGCTCAACGTCCGTATTGCCGTTACGGGTATGGCGGGACTCACCAGCGCCGAAGGTATGGCCGAACTGAAATCGTACATGCTGGCCGGCACGCTGAAACCGAATCAATTGTCGATTGTGCGCGAAATTCTGCATGAAGGTAACGGCACGGAAACTGACGTCGCGGTGTACCGTGATGTCAGCAGCAACTATGTCTTTACCCGTATGGCGGACGGTAGCCTGCGCGTCGATCACGCTACGCCGGATGCCGCGCTGAACCTGAATGATGGCATCGATCGTCTGTTGAACATCGAAAAACTGGAGTTTGGCGATGGGAAGCAGCTGTGGGTGACGGGGCAACAAGCGACGGGCGATCTGACCATCAGCAATCCTAATCCTTCGGTGGGTGACCTGCTGCGCGTCAACGTGGCGAACTTGCTGGATGGTAACGGGCTGGCGGCGGATGTGGTCATCACTATGACCTGGCAGGCATTCGTCAACGGCCAATGGCGAGATCAGGCAACAGGCGTTGAGTTCAGAGTGCCTGGCGCTATTCAGGGCGCACCGTTGCGTGTGGTCGCCAGTTTTAACGACCGCATGGGTGACGCTGAAACCCTGGTGTCGGCACAAACTCAGGCAATCCTCCCGCGCAATCAGGCCACGACCGGTGTGCCAGTAATTAACGACCTCACCCCAACTGAAAGCCTGACGCTGACCGCGGTGGTTTCAGGTATTGCTGACGCTGATGGTCTGAGCGGCGGTAATTTCACTTATCAATGGAGAATGAGTTCGCCAACCGGATTCGTCAACATTAACGGTGCGACATCCGCTACCTATACGCCGGGCCAGGCTATGGTCGGCAGAACGTTGCAGGTGGTCGTTACCGTCGTCGACGATGAAGGCAACCCCCCTGTTGTCCTGACGTCGACCACCACCCAGCCTGTAGGCGATCTGATTGTTGGTACCAACGGGGCTAACACCCTCGTCGGTACTGCCTGGAGCGATATCCTGCGCGGTGAAGGCGGTAATGACACCTTACTTGGCGGTGCAGGTGACGATCTGCTCATCGGCGGTGCTGGAAACGACAATCTCTCTGGTCAGGCGGGACAAGATATTCTGCAAGGTGATGCCGGTAACGACACGCTTGATGGCGGGCTTGGTGCCGACAGTATGACCGGCGGCGCAGGCGATGATACCTACATCGTTGATGATTTCGGTGATGTGGTTATCGAAGGTGTGAATGGCGGCACGGACGTTGTCCGAACCAGCCTCAGCAGCTACGACCTCACCGATAACGTGGAAGAACTGGTATTTACCGGCAACGGCAGTTTTATTGGTACCGGTAATGCCATTGCAAATACCATTACGGGCGGTTCTGGTAACGACTATTTGTTTGGTATGGGCGGTAACGACCAGTTGTTTGGTGGTATCGGGAATGACTTCCTCGATGGCGGAGATGGCGTTGATAACCTGCAAGGTGGTGTTGGCAACGATGTCATGATTGGCGGTGCGGGCGCGGATACCCTCTCCGGCGGTAGTGGGGACGATATTCTCAATGGTCAGGAAGGTAACGACATTCTGGACGGTGGTACCGGGAGCGACATCTTCGCCTTTGGGGCCAACTTTGGGCAGGACCGAATTACCGGTTTTGACAGTAACCCCAACGGCGGGCAGGACTTCCTTGATCTCGTCTTGTTAGGTATCAATGCGGGTAATTTTGCCAGCAACTTGTCTATCACCGGAAACAATGGCAACACCATTGTGACTATCGGTACAGACACCATCACATTGGTGGGCGTCAATTCGACCACCGTGAATATTGGTGACTTTTATCTGGAAATGCCCACTACCCTTGCCAGCAACAATGGCAATAGTTCATTGATCGTATAAGGAGAAGACTATGTCGTGCCAGCATACGCCAACAGAACTGAATGATGCATTAAAGGGAACGAAACCCACTTTTCTGATGCTGTTGTTTTTTAGTTGTGTGATTAATATGCTTATGCTGGCGCCGGCAATTTATATGCTACAGGTTTACGATCGTGTGCTGGTCAGTAAAAATACCACCACGCTGTTAATGTTAACCTTATTGATTGTCGGCTTGTACATCGTTATTGCCATGATTGAATCTGCCCGCGCGCAGGTTATGGTCAGGCTTGGCAACAGGCTGGATATAAAGCTAAGTCAGTTGGTCTTTAACGCGGCCTTTAAAAGAAAGATGGTTACCGGTGATAACAACCCGGCGCAATCTTTAGCCGAACTGGATCAGATCCGTCAGTTTCTTTCCGGGAATAGTCTGTTCGCCTTACTGGATATTCCCTGGACGCCGATATATCTGTTCATCGCCTTTTTGGTCCATCCCCTGCTGGGATATCTTTCTCTCGGCGGAATAACATTATTATTTATTCTGACGCTGGTATCTGAAATCTCTACCAAGCGCCCGATTCAGCAAGCGCACGCCTTAACCATTAACAATGCCAGCAAACTGAATAAACAGCTGCAAAACGCCGATGCCATTGAAGCGATGGGGATGCTTTCGACCCTGAAGTCCAACTGGCAGGAGCAACATAACAAAGTGCTGGCGCTACAAACACAGATTGCCGACAAAACGGCCGGGTTAAGCAGTCTCAGCCGCTTTGTGCGGGTATTGCTGCAGTCGATTGCGCTGGGCGCCGGGGCTTTACTGGTGATCGGCGGCCATATTACCCCGGGCTTGATGATTGCCGCCTCGATCATTCTTGGCCGCGTCCTCAACCCGGTAGAGCAAGTCATTGGCAGCTGGAAGCAGTTCGTGCAGTTTCGTAGCGCGTGGCATCAGCTCTCAACCTTGCTGAAGGAGTATCCGGCGCCGAAAGAGGTACTGACCCTGCCGCGTCCGAATGGCAACATCAGCGTCGAAAGCGTCTTCGCTGCAGCCCCCGGCCAGCCTTCCCCGCTACTGCGTAATATCTCATTCCAGCTGGAGCAAGGTGAAGTGCTGGGGATTATCGGCCCTTCAGCCTCAGGAAAAACCTCGCTGGCAAAGGTTCTGGTTGGTGTCTGGAAACCGTTATCAGGGAAAGTCAGATTAGATGGCGCAGATATATGCCAGTGGGATAAAGCGCTGCTGGGCCCGTCTATTGGCTATCTGCCGCAGGATGTGGAACTGTTTGACGGTACCATCGCACAAAACATTGCCCGCTTCGCGCAGAATGACAGTGAGCTTATCGTCGCCGCCGCATTACTGGCAGGCGTTCATGAGATGATCCTGCGCTTGCCGCAAGGTTATGACACTCTGCTGGGCGCAGGTGGATACCAGCTCTCCGGTGGGCAGCGGCAGCGCATCGGGCTGGCGCGCGCCGTGTATAACAATCCTGCGTTTATCGTTCTTGATGAACCGAATGCCAATCTTGACGACGCGGGCGAATTTGCACTCGTTAAAGCCATCAATGCCCTGCGTACCCAGGGACAAACCACAGTCATTATCTCACACCGCCCGACGCTGCTCGGCGTGGTCAATAAGGTTTTGTTGCTTAACGATGGCGTTATACAGGAGTTTGGTACCCGCGATCAGGTTTTTGCCCATTTGCGTCAGGCCAACGTACTGAAACCGGTGGCTACGCCTTCTCCATCCACGACTGAACAGCAACGTGAGGCTTGATGATGAAAAAGAATCCCCACAACACGGCCTCTGCTGGCGTAGATACCAATATCTGGTCGCCGATTATCCGGGGCGTGATCGTCATTGTGCTTGGTGTCGGTAGTTTTATCCTCTGGGCAGTGCAAGCTCCGTTAGATGCGGGCGTGGTCGCCGATGGTACGGTAACCGTATCGAGTAACCGCAAAACCATTCAGCATCTGAGCGGCGGTCGGGTAACCGATATCTTTATCAAAGAAGGCGACTTCGTGAAGAAAAATCAGGTCCTCGTCCGGTTGGATAAAATGCAGCTTGAAATGCGTTTCAGCGCGTTGAATGCCCAGTATATTTCTGCAAAAAGTATCGAAGATCGCCTGTTAGCAGAACGCGATGACCTGGATGTGATCCGCTTTAATACTACGCTGACGCAGCAATTCTCTGGCAATAAACGGCTATCAGAAGTCAGAAATCTGCAGGCTAAACTTTTCGATACCCGTCGCAAAACGATTCAGGATGAACTGTCGATGATTCAGGAGACGCTCGATGGTCTGGTTGGACAGGCGGATAATCTCAATAAAATAAAAGGCTATCGCGACCACCAGTTTTCTCTGATTAACCGGGAGTTAGGAGCTATTCGGGCGCTGAGTGAAAAAAACTATTACCCCAAAGCACAATTACTGGTGCTGGAGCGCGAGGCAGCAGAAATATCTGGCAGCGTTTCAGAAGATATTCTTAACATTGCCAAACTGAAATCGCAGCAGAACGAATTAAAAATTAAAGCCTACCAGGTGCGTCATCAATATTTACGTGAAGTTGAGTCTGAACTGACGGAAAACCAAAAAGAAGTGGCAATGCTGGAGGATGAATTGGTATCAACGCGTCATGAGCTGGATAACACCGAGATCCGCTCACCGATTAACGGTATTGTGCTGGATGTTAAAGTCAGTACCGTGGGCGGCGTCATTCAGCCTGGAGAACATTTGATGGATATCGTCGCCGCCGGACAACCGATGCAAATTGATGCCAAAATACCCGTACATGCCATTGATAAACTGGTCCCCGGTTTAACCGTTGATGTGCTGTTCCCTGCCCTTAACCATGCGCTGTTACCTTCGGTTCCGGCCCAGGTTCTGACTATCTCTGCGGACCGTTTAATTGATGAAGCCACTCAGCAGCCTTACTACCTTGCGGAAGTACAGGTTTCAGCAGAGGGCGCGCGTTTGCTGGGCGATTACAAAATTAAAGCGGGTATGCCCGCCAGCGTGACGATCAAGACCGGTGAACGAACCCTGATGAGTTATCTGTTTAAACCGTTGATTGCCCGTCTGGAACTGGCTTTTAAAGAGTATTGATCCATCCATTGCCGGTATGACGTACGGCTTGTCGCGCCATACCGCTTTCTGCCGTTGCTGGCAGCTTTGCTTTCTTGTAACCTTCTTCCCGTCTCACTACTGACAAAATCTGGAACCACTGAACTGGACTTCATATGAATGCTCATAATTCTAAAGACCCTTTACATGGCGTGACGCTAGAAATGCAGGTCAATGCCCTGGTTGAACGTTATGGTTGGGCTGAGCTGGCGCAACGCATTAATATCAACTGCTTTAAAAATGAACCGAGCGTTAAATCCAGTTTGAAGTTTCTGCGCCGTACGCCGTGGGCACGGGCAGAAGTAGAAGCACTGTACCTGGACTCTCTACATGACCAGGCCTCAAATAACACTCCCGAACCGGCCTTCGATCCCTGGGCTAACAGCCGCAATAAGAAGAAATAAGAGCAAAATCAGATGGCAGCATCCGGTTTCTTTTCAGGAAATTATCAGAAAAAACTGGCGAAGATTATCGCCCGTTCTCGTGCCAGACTACCGCTGACCAACATGAAATGGTTTGCTGTACTTGTGGGCAGTATGTTGTTACTTGGCAGCTGTTCTTCACAACCGCCCGGCCCCAAAACCACTCCGCAACCTCCGGTGAGCAAACCTCAGCAGAGTAAGGAGCCAGTGCGTGGGATCTGGCTGGCGACGGTTTCACGTCTTGACTGGCCGCCGATCTCATCTGTGAACATCAGTTCACCTGCTGTACGCATCAGCCTGCAGCAAAAAGCGCTGACGGATAAGCTGGACAACCTGAAACGACTTGGTATTAACACCGTTTTTTTCCAGGTGAAACCTGATGCCACCGCGTTGTGGCAGTCTAAAATCTTGCCATGGTCAGATACCCTGACCGGTAGGATTGGTCAGGATCCGGGTTACGATCCGCTGCAGTTTATGCTCGATGAAGCGCATAAGCGCGGCATGAAAGTTCATGCCTGGCTTAACCCCTATCGCGTGTCTGTAAACACCAAACCTTCGACGGTCACTGAATTAAACAGCACGCTGTCACAAACACCGTCCAGCGTATACGTCCTGCATCGGGACTGGATCCGCTCCGCGGGCGAGCGTTTTGTGTTAGACCCCGGCATTCCCGAAGTGCGTGACTGGATAACCAGCATCGTGGCGGAAGTGGTTGAGAATTACCCTGTTGACGGTGTGCAGTTTGATGATTACTTCTATACCGAGTCTCCCGGCTCTGCGCTCAATGACAGCCAGACGTTCAGAAGATACGGCCAGGGATTCGCTTCCAAAGCTGACTGGCGCCGCGATAACACGCAACGGCTGATTGCCCAGGTATCACGGACTATCAAGAAACTCAAGCCTGAGGTTGAATTCGGTGTCAGCCCTGCGGGCGTATGGCGCAACCGTTCGCACGATCCAGCGGGCTCCGACACGCGCGGTGCGGCAGCGTATGATGAATCTTATGCCGACACCCGCCGTTGGGTGCAACAAGGCTTGCTGGATTACATCGCACCGCAACTCTACTGGCCTTTTGCCCGCGACGCAGCGCGCTACGATGTACTGGCAAAATGGTGGGCAGATGTAGTGAAATCAACCAACACTCGCCTCTACATTGGTGTAGCGCTGTATAAAGTCGGTGAACCATCGAGAAAAGAGCCAGACTGGACGGTCAAAGGCGGTGTGCCGGAACTGAAAAAGCAGCTCGATTTAAACGAGACCGAACCGTACATTAACGGCACGATCCTGTTTCGCGAAGATTACCTTAATCAACCGCAAACGCAGGAAGCTGTGACCTATATTCGCAATCGTTGGGGACGTTAATGGTTGTTCTGAGCGGGAAGCCTGAGCCAGACGCTCACGTAGCGGGTAAATTTCCCCACAAAAATTCCGGCGAACATGCCGCCAGTAATGATAGCCAGGGCGCTCATTGCGGGTTGACGTAAAACGTCGGGGGAAATGGCGTTAAGTACGCCAAGTACGTACTTAACGCCGAATGCCATCAGCATAAATGGCAATGCGGAATAATCTGCCGGACGGTGAATACTCCGTGGTGCGCTACTGCGGCTCAAACGGCCGGGGTTAATTAATATGTAGCCAATGATTGCGCCGCTGATGATACCTATCGCCCACTGAATATAGGTAATGAGGGTCGGGTCGCGATAAGTGATTAAATCGTAGATATCCCAGACTAAAAAAATAGCGGGGATCAGCGCCAGCTTTTCCAGCGTGACAGTGGCGGGTGTTCTGGCTTTAATCCCTCGATACAGTAGAAAGGCAAACAGCAGATACACCCAAACTGGCGTGTTTTTCAGCATATTCACGACAAATTCAGCCATAACGTTGCCTCGCTCAGATTTAATTCTTCGCTAAGTGTAGCGGCTGTATCTGCGTTACCGGGACATTAAACGGCGGACATTATCATTAATCTGTTTCTGTATCGTATTCAGCGTAGTTTGTGTTATCTGATCGGCGTATTTGTCTTTGGCTGTAACGCTTAGCGCTGTTGCATGGTGGCAGATCTTGTCGATTATAGCGTTCACCTGCTCAGCTGATAGCTCAGCTTCCTGTACGCCAAGCTGCTGCAGGTGCTTTCTTTCGATATCCAGCGCTTCTCCCAGCACGTCCATTTGGTGATACCCGCCGGGTCCTTCGCACCAGGTCACGTCGTAAGCCGGAGCCAAAGTCCAGTTTCCTGCGGCTGACATTAAATAGGCAAAGTTTTTGGGATGGTCATCGCGGTTGTTAAATGCCACGTTGAAAACCACGCGTTCGAACGCTTTCGCTTTTTCTCTGACATCATTGGTACAAATCTGTGTGGCGCGCAGAAAATCCCGGTAATCTAAAGCACCGGGTATCTGGTAATTTGCACCGGTAAATGCCGCCAGGCTCTGCATAGGAATACGGACCGATTGGTCACGGTCGAAACGGCGGGTAGCAAATGCCGCCTGCCCGTCAGGCAGATTAAAATACGCGGTATCAGGCGTAGTGATCCCACATTGCCGCAAACATTCAGCATACACCGCTTCGATGGCACATACCTCAGCATGCTCATGCCTGGCAGGAAATTTAATCAACCAGCTTTCGCTCCCCGGGAGAGGCGCAGTGGTGAACTTTGACGTGACACTGTCACGATAAAGTAACGCTTTTGGCCTGGCCCCTTGCGGTGAACCACCCATCTGGAGCAGTTTTTGCAAGAATTCCCCGCCTTCGCCGCTCAGGACTTCCTGAACCTCAGATGCCAGTTGTTCGAGAGGAACATCCTCTTTTGAAAGCGTCTCGGCATCTGACTGAAAGGGCCGGAACGTCATGGCGCCCATTGCGTTATTGCCGACCCAGGTTAATCTCTCCAGAGGTCCTATGCGCGCTGCGTTGAGTCCACGGCGTTTAAATAAACGATCCATCAACAGCATACCCCAACCATCAGGTAGCGAATCGTACACGGGTCCTGGTAATCCCAACTGATGAGCCGGGAAATCCCTGCGTAAACGAGGACCGTTCAGTGGTAACCTTAGCCGGGACAGCTCCAGCCCCTTACGTATAGCGTCTTCACTGTATTCAAAGGCGATCAACGGGCGTCCGGTCAGGGCTGAGGAAGACACCAGTTTTCCCCACAACCATTTTTCACCCCAGCCTTCATAAAAGATATCGACTTGCTCAGGCATCAGTATTTTTCCTTTTCACCCGCTGACGTGCCGCGCTCTTCTCGTAACGCAAAATATCATCCAGACTGTCGATCCTGGGTTTGAATAAGCCCTCCAGCGCGTCACCATAGCCTAACACCATCGCGACTTTGACCAGATTCTCAAATCCTACATTTTTACCTGCTTCCAGATTCGAAACGGTATTCACACCGACACCTGAACGCGCGGCAACATCTGCCTGCGTCATTTGCTGCGCGAGCCGTTCCTTACGTAATCTGTCGCAAAGTAGTTTGACGATATCGGCTGCTGTATTGAGCGTTAAATCCATAATATTGGCTCTTATTGGAATAAAAACGACTTTACACCCAATATTATAGAGTTAAGCGGGGAATGATTCAAAGTTTTGTAAGGCACAATAAAGAGGAGTTAAATCGATAAATCGTGGTTAAGCGCCATTATACTGGAGTTATCCGGGCACAATGTTTGCACCCGGATATCGTGTCGTTATCAGGCCACTGAAGGCTCAGGCAATCTGAATGACGAGACCAGCAACGCCAACTGCTCCGCCTCCTCTTTCAATGCCTGTGTACGTGCGGCGGCATCATCAATTAATGATGCGTTTTGCTGAACGGTGCTGTCCATTTCGGTAACGGCGAGCGTAACTTCGGAAACACCTTTACGCTGTTCTTCACCAGCAACGCGTATTTCCCCCATCAACTGGCGTACCTGACGCACATTGCTGACCAGTTCTCCCAGACGTTCGCCGGCAGTGTGAATTTGCTGACTTCCGCTACCAACATGAGAAACGGATTCATCAATCAACGCTTTAATTTCCTGGGCAGCGGTGGCACTGCGCTGAGCCAGCGTGCGCACTTCGGAGGCCACGACGGCAAACCCTCTGCCAGCATCACCCGCTCTGGCGGCTTCAACCGCGGCATTCAGGGCGAGAATATTGGTCTGGAACGCAATGCTGTCGATGACAGCGACAATTTCCACCATTCTGCCGGATGAGGCGCTGACGTTATCCATCGTAGAGATAACGCCTTGCATCACATCACCGCAACGGTTGGCCGTTTGCGCTGTGTTATCGGATAGCTCATCCGCCAACTGTGTATTACTGGCGTTTTGATGAACGGTCGCATTTAACTGCTCCATAGCCGCTGAACTCTCTTCCAGCGCAGCGGCCTGCTGCGTTACGCGAGATGAAAGCTCCATATTACTATCAGCCAGGCTAACGGCGTTATTCGCCACCACTGTGCTACTGCTTCTGACGGTGATCAGGATGGCCGAGATTTTATCGACGAACAGGTTAAACGCCTCGGCGATAGCCGAAATCTCATCTTTGCCGCGAACATCCAGACGACGGGTAAGATCGCCTTCTCCCTGCGCGATGTCATCAAGTGCCTGACGGGTATCATCGAGACGTGAAATTAGTCGACGAACCACCAGCCATGATCCCACCAGCAACAGCGTCATGATAGGGATCAATACCTCCAGAACGTCCTGCATCATCACTTTGGCAAGACCGACAATACGTGATTCTGGTGTCACAAGCCCTACGACCCAGCCGGTATCTGGCATCGGGAACAGCATGACCTGTGACGCTGTATTCAGGACGAGATCATTTTCCAGCGTTATGGTCTTCACCCCATCTGTCGGGCGCAAAGATTTCAGACCGTTCTGCACCGGGATAAGCCACTGCGCGCTTTGCGCCAGATCGTTAATGGTTTTATGTTTGGCCAGGTCGGCCTGCGGGAAATAGAGAATTTGTCCCTGCTTGTCTACCACAAACGCGTAACCGCCAGTGCTGTTGCCCTGCTGCTGCATGAAAGTAGCGACGTTATCCAGACGGATATCGGTGGTAGCGACACCGGCAAACTTGCCCGCCTGCTGATAAGGCACGCTGCATGTCACCATGTTGACGCCTGAACTGGCATCCTGGTAAACATCAGACCATAGGCAGTTGTTTTGTGATTGCCCTTTGGCGTGCTGATACCAGCTTTCATTGTGGTATCCGCTTGATCCTTCGACGTTATAATCGTTGGAATAGACAAGCTTTCCTTCGGCATTACGCGCCCAGAAAAAGCTTCTTTTCTCCACACCTGCGGTGAAGGCGTCTGGTTCTGGCCAGATGCCGCCGCCGGTAATAATCGAGTCTTTACCTTCACCAATCAGATGCGGAACGACGCTTTGATACAGAGATTCATCGTTAGGCAACACTTCAGCCAGTCGCGACAGGCTGACTGTCTCACCTTCAATTCGGGACAATACAGTACTCAACTGACGGGTTAAACCTTGCCCTGTTTCTTCGATCAGGGCGGTGTTGATTTCAACGACGCGCGGCTGACCACGCCAGAGCATAATCACCACGATAACAATAGTCGTTACTGCAAGCAGCAGAATGCCGCCGATGGTTAAACGCGTTGAAATACGAGTAGGATACCAGGCCATACAAACTCCTTCTGCAAAAGGCTAACTTTTATCCAGTATCGGCACAGGCGTTTATATCTTTATAAAGTTTTCTTAAGTATTGCAAAACAAATAAGTGACAACGTCACAAATAACAAAACCCAGCAATTTGGCTGGGTTTTAATAACGGCTTAATTTTATTTAGATAATTCTTTTTTGATTTCGTCTTTTATTTTACTTAATTCGCTCTGCGGATGTTTCTTACAAAGTTCAACGGTCAGAGGAACTGCAGTCGTAACGGTTTCGTTATAGTCTACGTAATCGCCACCTTTGAAGTCTTCGTCTTCATTGAGCACCCAGAAGGCCACCGGAGCCATAGTTTGTGGGTTCAAATCGATAAACTCTTGACAGTTCATGCCTTTCGGAGTCACTTCAGTTTTAGCGTTATCTGTTGCTGCATTGACGCTGACACTGGTTAACAGCGCTGCGACCAGAATACCTGCTGTAGAAAGGGAGAATTTATTCATTGTAGTACTCCATGTATAATATAAATAATATCTACACTTGCGCTTAACACCGTTAATGTAGCTCGCGAAAATAATACCCCTATCGTCATAAGAATAAAGATTGGTGTTATTGATATGGCTGAAATTTATATTTTCAATTACTGATTCTTATGTCTTAGGGATAAATGTTGCCCACAATGTGATCGTTCCGACGAAATCAACAGATTCATACCCCGCTTCCTCTGCCGTTGCACCAAAACTGAACTACGCTGCACAAATGTTGATCATTGGTTAACAAATTTGAGCTGAGTTTTAACAAAAACAGCCGACATGCCGCTGTTACTGACATGGCACGCGTCGTGCATTGTTAATTCGCTAACAGAGATACGGAATCTGACAGACAACTAACAGCGAGAAGGTAATGACAGCCAAACCAGAGTTATTTACCCGCATAGAGCAAACCTTTAGCCAGCTGACGCCCAGCGAAAAGCGCGTGGCTGGGTGGCTGTTAGCCCATGCTGTGCAGATCCCATTTGAAACCGCGGATGGCATCGCGAAAGCAACCGGAACCAGCGGCATTACCGTCGGACGTTATCTGCGTAAACTGGGCTTTCGTAACCTGGAGGATGCAAAAGCCAGTCTGCGTGAGCTGCCTGTAGTTCCGTATCAGCCCTGGGGAATGAATGAACGACTGGATTCCTGGCACCAGCAACAAAGCCTGCCAGATCGGGCGCACCAGTCGCTGTTACTGGAAATCGACGCCATTACCCACGTCTACCAACTTGCTCAGGGTGAGACGTTTCTACGCATTGCACAGCAGTTGGCGCATGCGGAAGCCGTGTACATCCTCGGGATCCAGTCCACACGCGGGATCGCTAACGCCTTTTTTAGTCACCTGGAATATCTGCGACCTAAAGTCAGCTACTCCGAAGGCCTTTCCGGCAGTTGGGTAGAGTCGCTGAACTCGGGATTCAGCCAGCCTTACGTGGTTATTACCGATATGCGCGCCTACTCCGCTATTTCGCGACAATATTGCCGTGTCGCCACTGAACGCTGCATTCCGCTGGCGCTAATTACCGATGTGTGGTGTCCATGGGCCAGGGATTATTCCATTGATTTGCTTCAGGTAAAAACCGACACCGGACATTTCTGGGACTCACTGGCACCAGTGAGCTGTCTGTTCAACTTATTACTTTCTGCGGTGGTGGCGCAACTGGGTGACGCCCTCGCAGGACGCCTGCAAACTAATCGCCAGTTACAACAACAATTTGGTCAATTCGAACAATAAACAGGAAACGTGCTATGTCAGAACTCCCAGAACTGGTCGATCTGTCGGTGATATTTCCGTCGCTGCATATCGATCTTAAATACGCTACTGCCGACAACATTACCGGCGCACCTATCTACAGGGAAGCGCGTTGCCTGTTGCACACCGAGGCGGTAACCGCGCTGGCAAAAAGCATCAGCATTGCGCAACTGGCGGGCTTGTCGCTGGTGGTGTACGACGCGTATCGCCCCCAGCAGGCGCAGGCGATACTGTGGAATGCCTGTCCCGACCCGCAATATGTTGTCGATGTCGCGATTGGTTCCAATCACAGTCGGGGTACGGCCATTGACGTCACGTTGATGGACGATCGCGGCCATCTCCTTGATATGGGTGCCGGTTTTGATGAAATGCACGACCGTTCCCATGCCTGGCATCCATCTGTTCCTCCGGCAGCGCAGCGTAACCGCCTGCTGCTCAATGCCATTATGTTTGGTGGTGGTTTTGTCGGTATTAACAGCGAATGGTGGCATTTTGAATTACCTGATGCCGCCCGTTACCCGCTGCTTGACGATCAAATTGATTGTTACACTGTCACGTCTATAACAACACAACATCCCCTTTAATTCTGGAGCCTGGTTATGAAGACTACACCTGCGTTAAACGCTTTTTTCCGCCCCGCTCTGATAGCCGTTGCGTTAGCGGTTGCCCTGCCCGCCGCGCAGGCTGCCGTTCCCAAAGATATGTTAGTGATTGGTAAAGCCGCCGATCCGCAGACGCTCGATCCCGCTGTGACCATAGATAACAATGACTGGACGGTCACCTATCCCTCTTACCAGCGGTTGGTTCAGTACAAAACCGATGGTGGTAAAGGTTCCACGGAAGTTGAAGGCGATTTAGCCAGCGGCTGGAAAGCCTCGGACGACCAGAAAGAGTGGACGTTTACCCTGAAAAACGATGCCAAATTCGCCGACGGAACACCGGTGACGGCTGATGCGGTAAAGCAATCCTTCGAACGTTTGCTCAAGATTGGTCAGGGACCTGCGGAGGCTTTCCCGAAAGATCTGAAGGTTGAGGCTATTGATAACACCACGGTGAAGTTTACCCTCAGCCAGCCGTTTGCTCCGTTTCTGTATACGCTGGCAAATGACGGTGCCTCAATCATTAACCCGGCCATCTTAAAAGAGCATGCCGCAGACGACGCCCGCGGATTCCTGGCGCAGAACACGGCAGGATCTGGTCCCTTCATGCTGAAGAGTTGGCAAAAGGGACAACAACTGGTGCTGGTGCCAAACCCGCATTATGCCGGTACAAAACCGACGTTTAAGCGCGTCTCAGTCAAAATCATTGGTGAAAGCGCCTCCCGTCGCCTGCAACTGTCGCGTGGCGATATCGACATTGCCGATGCGCTTCCTGTTGACCAGCTTGCTGCTTTAAAACAGGAAGGCAAAGTGAACGTGGCGGATTATCCCTCATTGCGCGTGACTTACCTGTATCTCAACAACAGTAAGGCCCCGCTCAATCAGGTGGATTTACGCCGCGCTATCTCGTGGGCCACCGATTATAAAGGGATGGTCAACGGGATCCTGAGCGGCAATGGAAAGCAAATGCGTGGCCCAATCCCCGAAGGTATGTGGGGTTTTGACGATAAGGCCATGCAGTACAGCTACGATGAAGCCAAAGCCCAAGCAGCGTGGGACAAAGTTGCCACCAAACCTGAAAGCCTGAGCTTCCTGTACTCAGATAATGATCCTAACTGGGAACCTATCGCGCTCGCTACCCAGGCAAGCCTTGGCAAACTGGGCATTAAGGTGAAGCTGGAAAAACTGGCGAACGCCACCATGCGTGACCGCGTGGGCAAAGGCGATTACGACATTGCCATTGGCAACTGGAGTCCGGATTTTGCCGACCCGTACATGTTTATGAACTACTGGTTTGAGTCAGATAAGAAAGGCTTGCCGGGTAACCGTTCGTTCTACGAAAACAGTGAGGTCGATAAGCTGCTGCGTAGCGCGCTGGCCACGACCGATCAGGTGGCCAGAACCAATGACTACCAGCAGGCGCAAACCATCGTGATTGATGAAGCGGCCTACGTCTATTTATTCCAGAAAAACTATCAGTTGGCGATGAACAAAGACGTCAAAGGATTTGTATTCAACCCCATGCTGGAACAGGTCTTCAATATCTCCACCATGAGTAAATAAGCCACGTTTACGCGGAGCCGCTCTGGCTCCGCAAGGGGAAGCTAATGACGTTCTGGAGTATTTTGCGCCAGCGATGCTGGGGACTTATTCTGGTGGTTATCGGTGTTTGCGTAATCACCTTTATTATTTCACATCTGATACCTGGCGACCCCGCACGGCTGCTGGCGGGCGACCGCGCCAGCGATGAAATTGTCGAAAATATTCGCCAACAGCTGGGGCTGAATCAACCGCTGTATGTCCAGTTTTTTCGCTATGTCAGCGACATTTTTCACGGCGATTTAGGCACCTCCATTCGCACCGGGCGTCCGGTACTGGATGAACTGCGCATTTTCTTCCCCGCTACCCTTGAGCTGGCTTTCTGCTCTTTGTTGCTGGCGCTGGTGATAGGTATCCCGCTGGGTATTTTATCTGCGGTCTGGCGTAACCGCTGGCTTGATCACCTTGTTCGGCTAATGGCAATTACCGGTATCTCCACGCCAGCATTCTGGCTGGGGCTGGGGGTTATCGTGCTGTTTTACGGTCATCTGCAAATTTTACCCGGCGGTGGACGTTTAGACGACTGGCTGGATCCACCTGCTCACGTCACCGGGTTCTACCTGATTGATGCACTGCTGGAAGGCAACGGCGAAGTCTTTTTCAATGCGCTTCAGCACCTGATTTTACCGTCGTTGACACTGGCTTTTGTACATCTTGGGATCGTTGCC
Source organism: Citrobacter sp. S39 (assembly GCF_009495675.1). Taxonomy (NCBI): domain Bacteria; kingdom Pseudomonadati; phylum Pseudomonadota; class Gammaproteobacteria; order Enterobacterales; family Enterobacteriaceae; genus Citrobacter; species Citrobacter sp. S39. The sequence goes on along the minus strand of NZ_CP045555.1, from coordinate 3,399,060 downwards.
CGCCAGATTCGTTCCGCCATGCTGGAGCAACTGAGTGAAGATTACATTCGTACCGCCCGCGCCAGCGGGTTACCGGGCTGGTACATCGTGCTGTGCTATGCATTGCCTAACGCACTCATCCCATCAATCACCGTCCTCGGCCTGGCGCTGGGCGATCTGCTCTACGGTGCGGTATTGACCGAAACGGTCTTTGCCTGGCCAGGCATGGGCGCTTGGGTGGTGACCTCAATTCAGGCGCTCGATTTCCCGGCGGTAATGGGATTTGCCGTGGTGGTCTCGTTCGCCTATGTGCTGGTCAACCTGGTGGTGGATTTGCTCTATTTGTGGGTAGATCCTCGAATTGGACGTGGAGGTGCTGAATGATGCTCACACAAGAAACGCCGACCGCCCCTCAGACAGCACGCCGCCGCACGGACTGGGCCAAACTGTTCTGGATGATGAAAAGTAGCCCGCTGACGCTGGTTGGCGGGGTCATCATCGTATTGATACTGCTGCTGATGGTGCTGTCGCCGTGGATAACGCCACACGATCCTAATGCCATTAATTTGAGTGCACGCCTGCTGCCCCCGTCAGCCGCTCACTGGTTTGGTACCGATGAAGTCGGTCGCGATCTGTTCAGCCGCGTTCTGGTAGGAAGTCAGCAGTCGGTCGTTGCGGGTCTGGTGGTGGTGGGTATCGCCGGGGGATTGGGATCACTGCTGGGCTGCTTGTCGGGTGTTATGGGCGGGCGCGCCGACGCGATAATTATGCGGATGATGGACATTATGCTGTCCATTCCTTCGCTGGTGCTGACGATGGCGTTGGCCGCCGCGCTGGGCCCCAGCCTGTTTAACGCCATGCTGGCGATTGCCATCGTCCGTATCCCTTTCTATGTACGCCTCGCCCGCGGTCAGACGTTAGTGGTGCGCCAGTTTAGCTATGTACAGGCTGCCCGGACCTACGGCGCTTCACGCTGGCATCTGATTAGCTGGCACATTTTACGCAATTCTCTGCCGCCACTCATTGTGCAGGCATCGCTGGATATCGGCAGTGCGATCCTGATGGCTGCCACGCTCGGGTTTATCGGTCTGGGCGCGCAGCAACCCAGCGCTGAGTGGGGCGCGATGGTCGCAATTGGCCGCAATTACGTGCTTGATCAGTGGTGGTATTGTGCTTTTCCCGGCGCCGCCATTCTGATTACCGCCGTGGGCTTTAATCTCTTTGGCGATGGTATTCGCGATCTGCTTGATCCGAAAGCCGGAGGAAAACAGTCATGACACAACCCGTACTGGAAATCGAAGATTTACATCTGAGTTTCCCCGGCTATAAAGCTGATGTGCATGCGCTGAACCATGTATCACTGCACATCAACCGTGGAGAAATCGTTGGTGTGGTGGGTGAATCCGGTTCCGGTAAGTCCGTGACCGCAATGCTCACCATGCGCCTGCTTCCGGAGGGAAGCTATCGTATTCACCAGGGACGCGTTTCACTGCTGGGTGAAGATGTGCTCAACGCCAGTGAGAAACAAATGCGCCAATGGCGCGGCGCACGCGTCGCGATGATCTTTCAGGAGCCCATGACGGCACTGAATCCGACCCGGCGTATCGGCCAGCAAATGGTGGAGGTAATCCGCCATCACCAGGCGTTAAGCCGCACGGATGCCCGTCATAAAGCCGTCGCTCTACTCGAAGAGATGCAAATCCCGGACGCGCCGGAGGTCATGAAACGATTTCCGTTTGAGCTTTCCGGCGGGATGCGCCAACGCGTGATGATTGCGCTGGCCTTTTCGTGCGAGCCAGAGCTTATTATTGCCGATGAACCGACCACCGCGCTGGACGTCACGGTGCAACTGCAGGTGCTGCGTTTGCTGAAGTTAAAAGCACGGGCCAGCGGAACAGCCGTGTTATTTATCAGTCATGATATGGCGGTGGTTTCACAGTTATGCGACCGGTTGTACGTCATGTATGCCGGGAGCGTGATTGAGAGTGGCCCGACGCAAACCGTTATTCAACGTCCGACGCATCCCTATTCCATCGGCTTGCTGAAATGCGCGCCGGAACACGGCGAGCCGCGCGCATTGTTACCTGCGATCCCCGGCACCGTGCCGAACCTAACCTGCTTACCTGCCGGATGCGCATTTCGTGAGCGCTGCTTTGCCGCTGGTCCTCGTTGTGAAGAAACGCCTGCGTTAAGTAGTCAGGGAGGCGTAGATCAACAATCTGCCTGCTGGTATCCACAACTGGAGACAACACATGTCTGATTTTTTACTGGCGCTGCAGGATGTTCATGTCAACTTTCCTGCGCGTAAAAACTGGCTTGGCAAGGTTACGGAACGGGTGCATGCGCTCAACGGTCTGGATTTACAGATTCGCCAGGGTGAAACGCTGGGGATTGTTGGCGAATCCGGTTGTGGAAAAAGTACGCTGGCGCAACTGCTGATGGGCATGCTGAAACCCAGCCAGGGAAGCTATTCTCTCCGTGATAATAAACAGCATAACGGTATGCAAATGGTCTTTCAGGACCCTCTTTCATCGCTGGATCCTCGCTTACCGGTGTGGCGCACGATCACTGAGCCGGTATGGATCCAAAAACGAAGTCCGGAACGTGAGCGCCGCATGCTTGCTGAAGATTTGGCCCAACAGGTAGGCATCCGCCCGGAATATCTCGACCGTCTGCCGCATGCGTTTTCCGGTGGACAACGCCAGCGTATCGCCATCGCCCGGGCACTATCGTCAGAACCGGATGTTATCGTCCTCGATGAGCCCACTTCAGCACTGGATATCTCTGTGCAGGCGCAAATTCTCAATCTTCTGGTGTCACTACAGGCGCGCAGAAATCTGACCTACGTATTGATATCGCATAATGTGTCGGTGGTCCGCCATATGAGCGACCGTGTGGCGGTGATGTACCTCGGGCAAATTGTTGAGCTGGGCGATGCTCAACACGTTCTCACTCACCCCGCCCATCCGTACACACGGTTATTGCTGGACTCTGTCCCTAAAACGGGCGCGCCACTGACGGAAGATTTGGTGTTACGTAAAACCGAGCTACCGGGAAACCGAACGTTGCCCCAGGGATGCTTTTTCCGTGACAGATGTCCATTGGCAACCCACGGTTGTGAGAAAAAACAGGCATTACTGAAAAGTGATGCCGGATGTGATGTTCGATGCTGGCGGGCGGTTACATGACTTGAGCCGTTGAGAAAAGTCAGGTGCGATACGCCTTTTTCAGTGAATCCACCAGCACCTCGGAAGCAGTAGATAATTTATGATGTGCTGAACGCAAAACCCCGATCCGACGCTGGATCACCGGCGTATCCAGATCGATACAGGTTGCGCCTAACTCTGTCATTTGCGTGCGGCATAGTGCAGGTACGGCGCTACCGCCCAGACCGTTAGCCACCAGACGGCCAACGGTTACTAATTGATGGCTCTCCAGCGCCACTTCCAGCGTATGTCCGCTTTGCACAAGTTGTTCTTCCAGCATCAGCCGCACGGCTGACGGACGTTGCAAGGTGATGAAATCCAGCGTCAGTAGTTCGCGCCATGCAATACGATCCCTGTCTGCCAGCCGACAGGTTGGCGGCACAATCGCGATAAAACGATCCACACCGAGCGGCGTGAAATGCAGATGTCCCGAATAGTCCGGCTCGAAGGCTATACCCATCTCGACCCGCCCTTCACTGACCATTTCAATCACGTGTTCATTGATCACATCATGAACCGTTACGTTGATACCGGAATAAGAATCACGAAACGTTTTCAGTACCGATGGCAGGACGTTAGCGGCAAATGAGGGCATGGCGGCGATCGAGATTTTACCACGCTGCAGCGTAAAGCGTTGGCGCATGGCTTCTTCCGTATTCTCCCAGTCCGCCAGCAACTGTCTCCCCATATTCAGCAGCGTTTCTCCCTCCTGCGTCAGAGTCACTTTGCGGGTGGTTCTCAACAGTAACGCCCCGCCCAGCGAATCTTCCAGTCCTTTAATCGCCAGGCTTAATGCGGGTTGCGACATGTTCAGTCTTTCACTGGCATGAGCAAAATTCAGAGTGTGAGCTACCGCTAAAAACGCGCGTAACTGTTTGATGCTCATTCCCATTTCGCATCCCTTTAACTTGTTGAATACCTTTAATTAACATTAAATTGATAAAAAAACCCAATGAGTGAGTCACAAATTTAAAATTAACAAATCATTTTTCACCCCCAATGATGTCGGCAAGGACAACTGGGGAGGCAAGTGTATGGCTGGACTGGATAAACGTGTTGCCACTTATCAAGAGGCGCTGGAAGGACTGACCGACAACATGACGCTGCTGGCGGGCGGTTTTGGTTTATGTGGGATCCCTGAAAACCTGATTACCGAAGTACGCCGTCGAGAAGTACAGGGACTTACCGTTGTATCAAACAACTGTGGCGTGGATGGCTTTGGCCTTGGCGTACTGCTGGAAACGCGCCAGGTGCGCAAAGTGGTCGCGTCCTATGTAGGGGAAAACGCCCTGTTTGAGAAGCAGGTGCTTAGCGGCGAACTGGAAGCCATCCTGACGCCACAGGGTACGCTGGCAGAGCAGTTGCGCGCGGGCGGCGCGGGGATCCCGGCATTTTTTACCGCGACCGGATATGGAACCCCCGTAGCGGAAGGGAAAGAGGTTCGCGAGTTTGCCGGACGCCCTTACATCCTTGAACAGGCGATAACCGGTGATTTTGCATTGGTTAAAGGCTGGAAAGCCGACTGGTACGGCAACGTCATCTATCGCCACACCGCACAGAACTTTAATCCGCTGATGGCTGCCGCCGGGCGCATTACCGTCGTGGAAGTCGAAGAGATTGTCCCTCCCGGAGAACTGGACCCTGCAGCGATTCACACTCCCGGAATTTTCGTTAACCGCATTATTCAGGGGCAGTTTGAAAAACGTATTGAACAACGCACCCTGCGCCAGAAAGGAGCCTGACCATGTTAACGCGTGAACAAATGGCGATGCGCGTCGCCCGAGAGCTGCGCGACGGTTATTACGTCAACCTTGGGATCGGCATTCCCACTCTGGTGGCAAATTATATCCCTGATGGCATGGACGTGATGCTGCAATCAGAGAACGGTTTGCTGGGTATGGGGCCGTTTCCCACAGAAGACGAAATTGATGCCGACATGATTAACGCCGGGAAACAGACCGTGACAGCGCGCAAAGGCGCGGCGATTTTCGACTCTGCGCAATCCTTCGCTATGATCCGCGGCGGCCACGTTGATCTGACGGTGCTCGGTGCGTTTGAAGTCGATGTTAACGGCAATATCGCCTCATGGATGATCCCCGGAAAAATGGTGAAAGGCATGGGCGGCGCGATGGACCTGGTTGCCGGAGCCGACAACATCATCGTGGTAATGACCCATGCTTCCAAAAGCGGTGAGTCCAAACTGCTTCCCGCCTGCACCCTGCCGTTGACCGGCGTGGCCTGCATCAAACGCGTGCTTACCGACCTGGCTCTGCTGGAAATTGCCGACGGGGCGTTCATTCTGCGTGAACGCGCCCCGGGTATCAGTGTGGATGAAATCGTCGCCAGAACCGCCGGCAAGCTGATCGTGCCCGAAACTGTCCCCGAAATGCAATTTAACTGAGGAGCTGACCATGCAGGATGTTGTAATTGTCGCGGCAACGCGCACCCCGATTGGCAGTTTTCATGGTGCGCTGGCACCACTTTCCGCCGTGGAGTTAGGTACAGCGGTTGTCCGTTCGCTGCTGGAAAAAACGGCTGTGGCGCCTGAACAAATTGATGAAGTGATTTTAGGTCAGGTTCTGACGGCAGGCTGCGGCCAGAATCCGGCCAGACAAACGGCGTTACGCGCAGGACTGCCGTCAACCACACCGGCGTTAACTATTAATCTTGTGTGCGGTTCTGGCCTGAAGGCGGTGCATCAGGCGGTACAGGCAATTCGCTGTGGCGATGCGCAAATCGTGATTGCCGGAGGCCAGGAGAGCATGAGCAATGCGCCCTATTTTCTCGACGGCGCGCGGGCTGGTCTGCGGTTAGGTCATGCCAGTATGAAAGACAGCGTGGTGCATGACGGCCTGTGGGATGCGTTCAACGACTATCACATGGGTATTACTGCCGAAAATCTGGCGGATAAGTTCGTAATCAGTCGTGAGCAGCAGGACGCTTTTGCCCTGCGCTCCCAGCAAAAAGCCGCCGCTGCCATTGAAGCGGGTCGTTTTAGCGCGGAAATCACGCCGGTTAGCGTCCCACAAGGCAAAAAGCCGCCACGTGTGGTGGACCGTGACGAACAGCCTCGCCCGGATACTCAGGCCGACAAGCTGGCGCAACTTAAACCAGCATTTCTGCCAGGAAACGGCACGGTGACCGCCGGAAATGCATCACCCATCAATGATGGTGCCGCCGCGGTGATGTTGATGAGCGCCGGCAAAGCCGCAGAACTCAATTTGCCAGTGCTTGCCCGGGTAGCAGGCTACGCGGTTTCTGGTGTCGATCCCGCCATTATGGGCCTTGGGCCCGTAGAAGCGTCACTCCAGTGCCTGAAGCGAGCGGGCTGGACGTTGAATGATGTCGATCTCATTGAGGCCAACGAAGCCTTTGCCGCACAAGCGCTGGCGGTTGGCGAATCCCTGAACTGGGACAACGACCGGGTGAACGTAAATGGCGGCGCGATTGCGCTGGGCCATCCCATCGGTGCATCTGGTTGCCGAATCCTGGTGACACTGTTGCACGAAATGGCCCGCAGTAACGCGACCAAAGGGCTGGCTACGCTGTGCGTAGGCGGCGGTCAGGGCGTAGCGCTGGCGGTAGAGCGTTTGCAGGAGGTCTCTCATGCAAAGTAAGCCTGTCTGCGTTCTGGGGGCGGGGTTAATGGGGGTCGGTATTGCCACCCACTTCGCCCGTTATGGTCACGATGTCTGGCTGTATGACACCGATAGCAGCCGAATTGCAGAAATTAGCGCCGTTGCCAGCGGTATTCTGGATGAGCTGATTACCGCCGAACAGTTTGCCGCAGACGAAAAAGAACAGGTTGTGAGTCGTCTGCACGGTACGACTTCGCTACCGGAGATTGCTGCGTGCGGGTTACTGATTGAAGCGATCCCGGAGCGGCTCGAGCTCAAGCACGCGTTGTATGCGCAACTGGAAGATCTGATCGCGCCTGAGGCCGTCATTGCCAGTAATACCAGCGGCCTGCCGCCGGATGCGCTGGCAGAAAAGCTCGTCCATCCTGAGCGGCTGCTCATCGCCCATTTCTGGCACCCGCCACATTTTATTCCGCTGGTCGAAATTGTCCCCGGCACCGCCACCAAAGCGGAATACCTGCGTGAGCTGCAACAGTTGCTGCTCTCGATGCAACTGGAAGCCGTCGTGCTCGATCGCGCCGCACCAGGGTTTGTCGGCAATCGACTGCAGTTTGCGCTGCTGCGTGAAGCGCTTCATATCGTTAAAAGCGGCATCGCCAGCGCAGAGGTGGTGGATCAGGTCATGCGCGCCTCGCTCGGACGTCGCTATGCGATGGTTGGTCCGCTGGAAGCGGCAGATATGACCGGGCTGTCTACGGTACAGGATATTTGTCGGCATCTGCTCCCGGAACTGGCAACCGGCAGCGAGATGATGTCGTTGGTCGCTGACAAGGTAGCCAACGGTGATACCGGTTTACGCAGCGGTCAGGGATTTTATCGCTGGGATGATTCGCGCAAGGAGTACATCCAGCAACGCAGAGAGCATCAACTACGTTTTGCCCTGAAACCATAACGTCTCTTTCTGTACCCCAATATAATAATAAGGAGTCATGATGAGTGTATTAATCGCCCTGGCAGCGCTGGGCCTGCTGATGCTTGCAGCCTATCGCGGATACAGCGTCATCCTGTTTGCCCCCATCGCGGCATTAGGTGCTGTATTACTCACTGAACCCAGCGCCGTCGGCCCTGCTTTCACCGGCCTGTTTATGGAAAAAATGGTCGGTTTTGTGAAGCTTTACTTCCCGGTGTTCTTGCTGGGTGCAGTGTTTGGCAAGTTAATCGAGTTATCTGGATTTTCACGTTCCATTGTTGCCGCCGCTATCAACATCCTCGGTCGTCGTCACGCCATCCCGGTGATCGTGCTGGTGTGTGCGCTGTTAACCTACGGCGGGGTTTCGCTGTTCGTCGTGGCGTTTGCGGTGTATCCATTTGCGGCGGAGTTGTTCCGCCAGAGTAATATTCCTAAGCGCCTGATCCCGGCCACCGTTGCGCTGGGCGCGTTCTCCTTCACGATGGACGCTCTGCCAGGCACGCCGCAGATCCAGAACATTATTCCGACCAGCTTCTTTGGGACTAACGCCTGGGCCGCGCCGTGGCTGGGGCTGATAGGCTCGCTGTTTATTATTTTCGTCGGTCTGGTTTATCTCGAACGTCAGCGTCGTAAAGCGCAGGCAAAGAATGAAGGCTATGGCACTGAACTGTTAAACGAGCCGGAAACGCCGGATAATATTAATCTGCCGAACCCGATCATCGCGATCTCTCCGCTGATCCTGGTTGGGGTATTTAACCTGCTGTTTACCCGCTGGATCCCACAGTGGTACGGCGCCACGCATCAACTTGAACTTCCGGGGCTTGCCAAACCGATTACCACCGAAGTCGGTAAAATCACCGCTATCTGGGCAGTGGAAGCGGCGCTGATTTCTGGGATCCTGCTGGTGGTGCTCTTCGGCTACCGCAACATTAAAGGTCGCCTGGCGGAAGGCAGCAGAACGGCGGTAGGCGGCGCGATCCTTGCGGCGATGAACACCGCGTCAGAGTACGGTTTTGGCGCAGTGATCGCCGCCCTGCCGGGCTTCCTTGTGCTGTCAAAAGCGCTGGCGGCTATTCCTGACCCGCTGCTCAATGAGGCTATCAGCATTACCACGCTTGCCGGGATCACCGGTTCGGCGTCTGGCGGGATGAGTATTGCGCTTGCCGCCATGTCTGACACTTTCATCGCTGCCGCACATGCCGCCAATATCCCACTTGAAGTCTTCCACCGCGTGGCATCTATGGCCAGCGGCGGTATGGACACCCTACCGCATAACGGCGCGGTCATTACCTTATTGGCTATCACCGGCCTTAGCCATCGTCAGGCGTATGGCGGAATTTTCGCTATTACCATCATTAAAAGTCTGGCCGTACTGTTTGTCATCGGCGTCTTCTACACCACCGGAATTGTTTAAGGAGAATCATCATGAACTTAACGGGAAAAACCGCCCTGGTTACCGGCTCGACCAGCGGTATCGGATTAGGTATCGCACAGGTGCTGGCGCAAGCTGGCGCCACCCTGATCCTCAACGGGTTTGGTGATGTTGATGCCGCCAAAGACGCTGTTGCGCAGTATGGCAAAACGCCAGGCTATCATGGCGCGGATCTGAGCGATGAAGCGCAAATTGCCGACATGATGCGCTATGCAGAGAGCGAATTCGGCGGTGTGGATATTCTTATCAATAACGCTGGGATCCAGCATGTTTCACCGATAGAAACCTTCCCGGTTGATAAATGGAACGCGATTATCGCGATTAACCTCTCCTCCGTTTTTCACACCACGCGTCTGGCGCTTCCCGGTATGCGCGCGCGAAACTGGGGGCGCATCATTAATATCGCTTCTGTTCACGGCCTGGTGGCTTCAAAAGAGAAATCTGCGTACGTAGCAGCGAAGCACGGTGTGGTGGGATTAACCAAGACCATCGCGCTGGAAACCGCGCAGACAGAAATCACCTGCAATGCGCTGTGTCCCGGCTGGGTGCTAACGCCGCTGGTCCAGCAGCAGATCGATAAGCGTATTGCCGAAGGCGCAGATCCTGAGGCAGCCCGTGACGCCCTGCTGGCTGAAAAGCAGCCGTCGCGCGAATTCGTTACTCCAGAGCAGTTAGGGAATCTCGCGTTATTCTTATGTTCAGACGGTGCGGCGCAAGTGCGTGGCGTAGCGTGGAATATGGATGGCGGTTGGGTAGCGCAATAACATCATCAGGTGCCGGATAAGAACTGGTCACATCCGGCACGACTTTATTAAGACTTCAGTTTGTAATCCAGCGTTATTTCCGCTTTCAGAACCTGAGATACCGGGCATCCGGCTTTTGCTTTCTGGATGATGCCGTCAAACGTGGCGGCGTCTATCCCCGGCACGCTCACCTGGCTATGCAACGCGACTTTAGTGATCGCAAACCCGGCATCTACCTTATCCAGAGAAACATCGGCAGTGGTATCAATGGCATCTGGGGTAAACCCTGCTTCACCCAGCATCAGTGAAAGCGCCATCGAGAAGCAGGCTGCATGGGCCGCGCCAATCAACTCTTCAGGATTGGTACCTTTCTCACCTTCAAATCGTGTATTAAACCCATACGGTTGCTGATTCAACACGCCACTTTCGGTCGACACAGTGCCTTTGCCGCGCTTAATGTCGCCTTCCCAGTGTGCCTGACCTTTCTTATGGATAGTCATTACCGCTCTCCTGTGTTGTCGTCGGAGTTACTAGTATAGGACGCCCGGGAAAAAGCATGTTACATACGGGATAGTTCTCATTTGCCGCTTAAGCATTGACCTTTCAGATAAAATGACCGACCATCCAGAAAGCCGTTATGTTGAACATCGGCTTTATATCAGGTTGTATTTCGTCCGTTCTCATACGGGCTCGCCCTTGAAACCAGTAACAGGATTAAGGAGTTAGAATGAAATCGAACCGTCAGGCCCGTCATATTCTCGGACTGGACCACAAAATCTCAAATCAACGTAAAATCGTGACCGAAGGTGACAAAACCAACGTGGTCAACAATCCTACTGGAAGAAAGCGCCGCGCTGACGGCAAGTAGCCTTTCGCACGTCTGACTGAGTAACGAGATAAACACCATTGCAACCGCAGTGGTGTTTTTGCTTATAAAACCCCTTAACCCATTCACAATGCTTTATACTTCGCCCGTTTCCCTGGCGGACAGGCCACATACGATCATAAAGAGCGCCAGGGACGGTTATTCAAAAAAGAGTGAGTGACATGGAAAACGAAACTAAAAAACTGCGTTCCCTTTACATCCCTTACGCTGGCCCGGTACTGCTGGAATTCCCTTTACTGAATAAAGGGAGCGCCTTCAGTGTGGAAGAACGCCGTAACTTCAACCTGCTGGGGTTACTGCCAGAAGTCGTCGAAACGATTGAAGAACAGGCTGAACGCGCCTGGATCCAATATCAGGGCTTCAAAACCGAAATCGACAAGCATATTTACCTGCGCAACATCCAGGACACCAACGAAACCCTGTTTTACCGATTGGTGCATAATCACCTGGATGAGATGATGCCAGTTATCTATACCCCAACGGTCGGCGCAGCCTGTGAGCGTTTCTCTGAGATTTATCGTCGTGCGCGCGGCGTGTTTATCTCTTATCAGAACCGCCACAATATGGACGATATCCTGCAAAACGTCCCTAACCACAATATCAAGGTCATCGTTGTCACCGATGGCGAACGTATTTTAGGTCTTGGCGATCAGGGGATCGGCGGGATGGGCATTCCAATCGGTAAACTGTCGCTGTATACCGCATGTGGCGGAATTAGCCCGGCCTATACACTTCCGGTGGTACTGGACGTGGGGACCAACAACCAGCAATTGCTGAACGATCCGCTGTATATGGGCTGGCGCAATCCGCGTATCACTGATGATGAATACTACGAATTCGTTGATGAATTCATCCAGGCCGTGAAGCATCGCTGGCCGGACGTGCTGTTGCAGTTTGAAGATTTCGCCCAGAAAAACGCTATGCCACTGCTGACCCGTTATCGCGATGAAATTTGCTCATTTAACGACGATATTCAGGGCACCGCGGCGGTTACCGTCGGTACGCTGATTGCGGCTAGCCGCGCGGCCGGAAGCCAGCTGAGCGAACAAAACATCGTCTTCCTCGGCGCGGGTTCCGCAGGATGCGGGATCGCCGAGCAGATCATTGCGCAAATCCAGCGAGAAGGTTTAAGCGAAGAAGCGGCGCGTCAACGCGTATTCATGGTCGATCGCTTTGGCCTGTTAACCGACAAAATGCCGAACCTGCTCTCCTTCCAGACCAAACTGGTGCAAAAACGCGAAAATCTGCAGCACTGGGATACACAAGAAGATGTCCTGTCGTTGCTCGATGTGGTTCGCAACGTTAAACCTGACATCCTGATCGGGGTTTCCGGACAGGTTGGTCTGTTTACCGAAGAGATCATCCGCGAAATGCATAAGCATTGTCCGCGTCCGATCGTCATGCCGCTGTCTAACCCGACTTCTCGCGTAGAAGCCACGCCGCAGGATATTATCGCCTGGACCGAAGGTAACGCGCTGGTTGCGACCGGTAGCCCGTTTGCACCGGTACTGTGGAAAGAGAAAACTTACCCGATCGCGCAGTGTAATAATGCGTACATCTTCCCGGGTATTGGCCTTGGCGTGATTGCTTCTGGCGCGTCGCGCATCACTGATGAAATGCTGATGTCGGCTAGTGAAACGCTGGCACAGTATTCACCGCTGGTGCTCAACGGTGAAGGACTGGTGCTACCGGAACTGAAAGATATTCAGACGGTTTCTCGTGCCATTGCCTTTGCCGTCGGTAAAATGGCCCAGCAGCAAGGTGTGGCGGTGAAAACCTCCGCCGAAGCGTTGCAACAGGCTATTGACGATAATTTCTGGCAGGCGGAATATCGCGACTACCGTCGTACTTCTATCTGACGGTTTGCCCGGCGGCACACTGCTGCCGGGCGTGCAAAGTTTGCGCGAAAGTATAACTTGCGATTACACTTTCACTACCGATCAACACTCTGAAAAATAAAAGGAGGATACTTATGCTGTACTGTGAACGTTTTATCGTTTCACATGCTTTTGGCGATCGCCAGTGCTCAAGCGTTATCGGTATCGTGCTGCGATAACTTCTGCTTGAGCGAAGCTAACTTCTAAATCCCCTTCTCTCGGGCTTACCGGGTTATCGTCAGCGATGTTTGACGAGGCGTTTTCACGCCTGTAACTCTTGAGTAAGCAACAATGAGCACATTACTAACCGCACAATCCTTACACGTTGATACGGCATTCGGCACGCTATTCGACGATCTTTCCTTTACCCTGAAAAAAGGCGACCACATCGGGCTTATCGGTTACAACGGCTGCGGCAAAAGCACGCTGTTAAAACTGCTCGATGGCACGATGTCGCCCACCAGTGGAGCAATCGCGCAAGCGAATCACTGCCATCTCGCGCGTGTAGAACAACATCTACCTGACGATATACTGCCTCTTACGCTGCAGGAAGCCGTTCTCGCTCAACTTCCTGAGCATGAGCGTGCGGCTCAACAATGGCGGGTTGAAGCGCTGCTTGCCGAAATGGGTTTCACGCCAGAGAACTTATCTCTGACAGCGCAAACGTTGAGCGGTGGCCAGCACACACGCTTGCTATTAGCGCGGGCGCTGATGCGTAATCCTGACCTGCTGCTGCTGGATGAACCGGGTAACCATCTGGATTTGCCAACATTACTGTGGCTGGAGCAGTTCTTACAGAACTGGTCTGGCAGTTTTGTGGTGGTTTCCCACGACCCGCAGTTGCTGGACGCGGTGACTCACGGAACGTGGATCCTGCTCGATCGCACTCTCCATGCCTTTGATCTGCCCTGTAGCGCGGCACGTCAGGCGCTGGCAGAAAGAGACGTCAGCGATGCTCTGCGCCACAAGGCTGAGCAAAAAGAGATAGACCGGGTTACCGCCAGCGGCAAACGGCTGGCAACCTGGGGGCGGGTCTACGACAACGAAGATCTCTCCCGCAAGGCCAAGCAGATGGAAAAACAGGTGCAGCGCCTGAAAGAGGTGCAGACAGAAGTGACGGCAGGAAGTCAGTGGACACTAACATTGCAGGGTGATTCCCTGCGTGCAGATCGTTTGCTGGAGATGACCAATCTGTCTGTAGCCCCTGCTCCCGACGCAGATACACTGTTTTCCATTGCCGGTATCCGGTTAAAAAGCGGCGATCGCGTGGCAATTGTCGGGCGTAATGGTTGCGGTAAATCATCGCTGTTAAGGCTTATCTGGCAACAGTTTCAGTCACCGCTGGCATCGACTTCACTGGTGTTGCACCCGCGCGTTACGCTGGGCTATTACGATCAGACGCTGCATCAGCTTGCCGATAACGATTCATTGTTTGACGCGCTGGAAGCGTTTGCCCCGCAGCCAGAGATTCGCAAGATGGCGCTGATTAGCGCGGGTTTTCCGTGGATTCGTCATACGCAGAGGGTCATTACATTAAGCGGCGGTGAGCGCTCCCGGCTGCTGTTTGTGGGGCTGACGCTTGCGCGCTACAGTCTGCTGATGCTCGATGAACCGACCAACCATCTGGATATGGAAGGTAAAGAGGCGCTGGCAGAAACGCTACAAAGCTATAACGGCGGCGTGTTGCTGGTCAGTCACGACCGGCAGCTTATCAGCCAAAGCTGTAACCGGTTCTGGTTAATCGACAATGGCGAACTCAGTGAATGGCACGATCTGGAGGCGGTCAATGCGCGTATTAGGGAAACGTCCGCGGAGATAACCGTTCCCAAAACAGTGGTCGAAGCGAAAGTTGAAATAAGCTGTGACAGCGATGGATTGCTGGAACAAATCCTCGATCTGGAACAGCGTCTGGCCGACGATCTCGCCCGCAAGCCGAAACATCAAAAACCGCTGTTACAGGCGCAATGGCGTAAAGAGATTGAGCGTCTGAACTCACAACTGAAGTAATCTTTATTGCCGGATGGCGCAAGCTTATCCGGCCTACACCAGCAAAATGCGCGTGTAGGCCTGCCATCCGGCATACCATTTATTGCTGCGGTTTTTTCTCTTTCCAGGCATCCCAGGCCTGTTTGATCTCTTGCTTTGCCGTAGCGGCGTCGTTGAAACCGTTTAATTCGACCTTCTTGCGCCCTTCCGGCAAATCTTTGTACACGCGGAAGAAAGATTCCAGACGTTGAACTTCAATCTTGGGCAGATCGCTCAATTCTTTGATGTTGTCATAAGTGGGGTCAATTTTACTGGCCGGCACGGCGACAATTTTGTCGTCCTTTTCACCGCCGTCGATCATCTTCAGGACGCCTATTGCGCGCAGCTTAATCAACGTCCCCGGAGCCAGCGGCGCACGAGTATAAAAGATAACATCCAGCGGGTCGCCGTCACCGGCTAAAGACTGGGTTAGTGAACCGTAGTTGGCGGGATAGGCAACCGGCATTGACTGGAAGCGATCGGCAACGATAAACCCGGTTTTGGCGTCGGTTTCATATTTAATCATTCCACCTGCCGGGATTTCGGTTACGGCATAAAACTCTTCCGGGTTGTTCTCCGGCTGAGGAAATTCGAGGATGTTCTGCGCCTGAACTGAAGCACAAAGAAATACGCTGACTGCGAGTAGTTTTTTCACCAGATGCATTGTCTTTTAACTCTTCTATTATTGGAAAGACAACACCTTACGTTCAGCAGATGACAGAAACATGACGTTTTTTTGGCAAAAAAATGGCGCTACCGATGTAGCGCCATTGCGTAGAGGGAACATCAGGGATTAGTTAACCCCTTCCTCGCTCTCTTTTTTCGCTTCTTGTCTTTCAACTTCGCGATACCAACGTGGGTGATGTTTCTTCGCCCAGCGACGGCTCACCTTCCCTTCAACCATGCCTTTAATCGAACCTTTCACCCAGAATGCCATATACATATGGATGAGGATGGCGTGCATCAGGATAATCCCCGCCGCCGCATGGATCAGCAGGCTATAGCGCACGACCTGCATTGGGAAGAACTGTGCAAAGTATGGACGCCAGATAATAATACCGGTAATCAGCAGCACGAAAATCATGCTCATGATCGACCAGAACATCATTTTCTGCCCGGCGTTGTACTTGCCCACATCCGCCACTTTGTGTTCATTGCCTTTCAGCACTTCCACGATGTTTTTCAGCCACGGAATATCTTTTTTATCCGGGATGTTGTGGTGCACAAAGCGCACAAACATGAACATTAGCGCGACGAAGATCAGTATGCCGAAGAACGGGTGCAAAATGCGTCCCATCTGCGGCGTACCGAAGGTTTGCGTCAGCCATTGCAGAGTCGGGAAGAAGAACGAAATCCCCGACAGCGCCACCAGGAAGAAGCAGATCACCACCGTCCAGTGACAGGCGCGGTCGATAAACTTCGTGCGCACAATCATTTTAGACTTACTCATGATGTTCCTCCTCGTCGTCGTCCACTTCCTTATTCGGACCGATACCAATGTAGTGGTAAATCAGCCCGGCGAAGGTGGCGATAAATCCGGCAGCGGCCAGCGGTTTCAGCGCCCCTTTCCACAGATTGATAGAGGTATCGATCTGCGGATCTTTCGGCAGGCCGTGATACAGCTCCGGCTGGTTGGCATGATGCAGAACGTACATAACGTGCGTACCACCCACACCTTCCGGGTTGTAGAGACCGGCGTGTTCGAAACCGCGTGCTTTCAGTTTTGCCACACGCTGTTCGCCCATTTCCAGCATTTCCTGCTTGGTGCCGAAATGTATTGCCCCGGTCGGACAGGTCTTCACGCAGGCAGGTTCCTGCCCGACGCTGACCCGGTCGACACACAGCGTACATTTATACACGCGGTTATCCTCTTTATTGAGGCGCGGAATATTAAATGGACACCCGGCAATACAGTAGCCGCAGCCAATACAGTGTTCTGACTGGAAATCGACAATCCCGTTGGCGTACTGGATGATTGCCCCGGCAGACGGGCATGCCTTCAGGCAGCCCGGATCTTCACAGTGCATACAGCCGTCTTTACGAATCAGCCATTCCAGCTTGCCGTTCTGTTCGGTTTCGGTAAACCGCATCACCGTCCAGGACTTGGCGCTGAGATCGGCGGGGTTGTCATACACCCCGACGCAGTGGCCAACTTCATCGCGGATATCGTTCCACTCTGAGCATGCCACCTGACAGGCCTTGCAGCCTATACAGGTGGAAACGTCGATCAGCTTCGCGACCTCGGCTTTGTAATCACGGGCCTGAGGTGGCGGCGTGATGGAGTTTGTTGCGGACCGTTTGATGATGTCCTGCGTTTCCATAGACATATGTTCGCCTCCCTTACGCCTTCTCGATGTTAACTAAAAACGCTTTGTATTCCGGCGTTTGCGAGTTTGCATCACCGACATTCGGCGTCAGGGTGTTGGCGATAAAGCCTTTACGCGCGACTCCTTCAAAGCCCCAGTGGATTGGGATCCCAACCGTTTCAACCTGCTGACCGTTGACGTTCAGGGTACGCAGACGACGGGTCACCACGGCAACTGCGCGAATAAATCCACGTTTACTGCTAACTTTCACGTGATCGCCGTTGTTGATCCCTTTCGCTGCCGCCAGCGTTTCGCTGATTTCCACAAACTGCTCTGGCTGGGCAATCGCATTCAGCAATGCGTGCTTGGTCCAGGTATGGAAATGTTCGGTCAGACGATAGGTCGTCCCGACGTACGGGAAGTCCTGTTTCGTGCCCATACGGAGTTTATCCGCCTCGTACAGACGCGCTGCCGGGTTGGAGATCACATTCGGGTGCAGCGGGTTAGTACCCAGCGGCGTTTCCATCGGCTCGTAGTGTTCCGGGAACGGACCTTCCGCCATCTTATCGATAGCAAACAGACGCCCCAGCCCTTCCGGCTGCATGATAAATGGATTGGTGCCACTGCCCGGTGCCGCGGTATTGAAGTCCGGGATATCGTTACCCGTCCACTTCGTACCGTTCCACTGGATAAGCATGCGTTTTGGATCCCACGGTTTACCCTGTGGATCCGCCGAAGCGCGGTTATACAGCACGCGACGGTTCAGCGGCCATGCCCAGGCCCAGCCCAGCGTATTACCCAGACCTGACGGATCGGCGTTATCACGATTGGCCATCTGGTTGCCCTGCTCGGTCCAGCTACCGGTATAAATCCAGCAGGATGATGACGTAGAACCATCATCGCGCAGCAACGCAAAGCTGTTGAGCAACTGACCTTTCTTCGCAACCAGTACACCGTTGGCATCATAGAGATCTTCCAGCGCATAGCCGTTGTTCTCTTTCGCCACTTCCTCTGAGTGCGGTTCGTCCGGCTGCTTATAGTTCCAGCTCATTTTCAGAACGGGTTCTACAGCTTTACCGCCTTCAGTGCGATACATGTCTCGCAGACGGTGGTAAATACCGGCCAGAATTTCGCCGTCGTTGCGGGCTTCGCCCGGTGCGTCCTGACCTTTCCAGTGCCACTGCAGCCAACGGCCGGAGTTGGCGATGGAGCCGTCCTCTTCCGCAAAGCAGGTAGAAGGCAAACGGAAGACTTCGGTCTGAATCGACGCAGGATCAACGTCGTTTGACTCACCGTGGTTCTGCCAGAACGTTGAGGTCTCGGTCACCAGCGGATCGATAACCACCAGATACTTCAGTTTGCTGAGGCTCTGCACCACTTTGTTTTTGTCCGGGAAGGACGCAACCGGGTTAAAGCCCTGACAGATGTAGCCGGTGACTTTTCCGCTATCCATCATGTTGAAGTATTTGATTACGTCATAGGACTGATCCCACTTCGGCAGCCACTCAAAACCCCAGTCGTTTTCTTTCTGTGCAGCATTGCCGTAGAAAGATTTCATCAAGCTGACGAAGAACTTCGGATAGTTGCCCCAGTAGTTAACCTGATCGGCCAATGTCGCTTTTGGCGTGTTCGCGGCCAGATAGGTTTGCAGGTCTGTCTGTTTCTCTGACGGCAGCATCAGGTAGCCCGGCAGGCTGGTAGAGAGCAGACCTAAGTCGGTTAACCCTTGAATGTTGGAGTGACCGCGCAAGGCGTTGACACCGCCACCTGCCATCCCCATGTTGCCGAGCAGCAACTGGATCATCGCCATGGTGCGGATGTTCTGCGCCCCGACGGTATGCTGAGTCCAACCCAGCGCGTACAGGAACGTGGTGGTGCGATCGGCTGCGCTGGTGGAAGCCAGCACTTCGCAGACTTTCAGGAAGTCTTCTTTCGGCGTACCACAAATGTTTTCCACCACATCCGGCGTGTAGCGGGAAACGTGCTGTTTTAGCAGGTTCCAGACACAGCGAGGATGGCTTAACGTTTCATCGCGTTTCGCGTAGCCATTTTCATCGAACTGGTAGTTCCAGGACGATTTATCATATTGGCGTTTGTTTGCGTCATAACCGCTGAACAGACCGTCTTCGAAAGCAAAGTCATCCCGCACCAGCAGGCTGGCGTTGGTGTAATGCTTAACGTATTCAGCGTTGATTTTGTTGTTTTCAATCAGGTACAGCAAGACGCCGGACAGGAACGTAATGTCCGTGCCGGAACGAATTGGCGCATAGATATCCGCCACCGAAGCTGTACGTGTAAAACGAGGGTCAACAACAATCAGCGTGGCATCATTGTTGTTTTTTGCTTCCATCGCCCAGCGGAATCCCACCGGATGTGCTTCAGCGGCGTTACCGCCCATCACCATCACGACGTTAGCATTTTTAATATCAACCCAGTGGTTGGTCATCGCACCGCGACCAAATGTTGGAGCAAGACTTGCTACCGTTGGTCCGTGTCAGACGCGCGCCTGGTTGTCTACTGCCAGCATGCCGAGTGAGCGCACAAATTTTTGCGTCAGCATACCGGTTTCATTACTTGCCGCAGATGCACACAGCATCCCGGTTGAAAGCCAGCGGTTTACCGTTACGCCCTGCTCATTCTTCTCGATAAAGTTGGCGTCACGGTCAGTTTTCATCAGCTTCGCGATACGGGTGAATGCTTCATCCCAGCTGATACGCTGCCATTTGTCGGAACCAGGGGCGCGATATTCCGGGTAACGCAGACGGTTTTCACTGTGCACGTAATCCAGTAATCCTGCGCCCTTAGGACATAATGCCCCGCGGCTCACCGGATGATCCGGATCCCCTTCAATATGGTAAATCGACTCTTTGGCGTTTTTTGCTCCATCTCCCAGGCTATACATTAATAGCCCGCAACCTACGGAACAGTATGTGCAGGTGTTTCGGATCTCTTTGGCGCGTAACAGCTTATAGTTTCGCGCCTGAGCCAGTGCCATTTTGGGTGCAAAACCCAAAGCGGCCACTGTTGTTCCCGCCATACCGCCCGCGCAGATTTTAAAAAATTGTCTGCGGCTGACGTCCATTGCTTTCCTCTTTTTTGCAGGGGTTCGTACATGAAATCTCTCAAATTGCGCCAGCGCAGCAGTCTGAAAGATGCCATGTACAACTTCGCGACGAAACTATCAGCTATATCCATATTTTTTTTGCGTCAAATCAATAACGAAACGGTTCCGCTACTAAATAGTGCACTTTGTTTAACCCTTGTACCCATAAGGGAGTATGGGAAAGGCAATTAATTAGCGCGCTACGGTATAAAAGTGCTATAAATTTCAGCTTAAATTTTTGCCAGTACCATGGACAGACAATCAGAATGACAAAACAAAAGGCAACGTTAATTGGGCTCATTGCCATCGTGCTCTGGAGCACGATGGTCGGACTCATGCGTGGGGTAAGTGAAGGACTGGGTCCTGCGGGCGGCGCAGCAATGATTTTTTCGTTAAGTGGTCTGTTGCTGATTTTTACCGTCGGCTTTCCGAATATCAGAAAAATTCCTGTGCGCTATTTAATCGCTGGTAGCGTGCTTTTTGTTACTTACGAAATATGTTTAGCGCTGGCTCTCGGTTATGCGGCTACTCGTCACCAGGCTATTGAAGTCGGTATGGTCAATTATCTCTGGCCGAGTTTGACGATATTGTTTGCTATTTTATTTAATGGTCAAAAAACAACCTGGTTGGTGATCCCTGGATTAATTATCGCATTGACCGGGGTTTGTTGGGTATTGGGTGGTGAAAACGGCCTTAACCTTGATGAAATTATCAGCAATGTTGCCAGCAGTCCGCTGAGCTATTTTCTCGCCTTTCTCGGCGCTTTTATCTGGGCAACGTATTGCACGGTGACCAATAAATATGCAAAAGGCTTTAACGGCATCACCGTGTTCGTTTTACTAACAGCCGCAAGTTTGTGGATTTACTATTTTATGACTCCGCAACCAGAAATGATTTTCAGCACTTCGGTGACTATTAAAATGTTCTCAGCGGCATTAACGTTAGGATTTGCCTATGCGGCGTGGAATATTGGCATTTTGCATGGCAACGTGACCATCATGGCCGTAGGATCCTATTTTACCCCTGTGCTCTCTTCTGCACTGGCTGCTGTGTTACTCAGTGCACCGCTTTCGCTATCTTTCTGGCAGGGCGCACTGATGGTCTGCGCGGGATCGCTACTTTGTTGGCTGGCAACGCGCCGCGCCTGAAAAAAAGCCGGGTTTTATCACAAACAAATAAAACCCGGCTATACTTTAGACAAATTGATGAATAATAATTGTTCATTCCACTTGCGATTTATGTTTGCATTTGTTTAATTAAATGTTAAATATATGGTAATTAGTTAACACACGAAAATATTATGCGGTTATCTATATCCCTTCATATGCATATATTACACATGCGAAACTAACGCTATTTAAATCATAGCCCTGACAATAGTCCCCTACGTAAATATACCCATTCATATTTGTCACATATAAAGATTAATGCAATCAGTCATATTATGTAGATCTAGATCACACAACTTCAAATATTTCGCAATATTATGAAACTTATTATTGAACTTATACCACTGCGTCATTTAAAAATAGTTTGCCATTGACGAACCCCTTCGTTTAGCAATGGTTTAGGAAACACACCAAGAAAAAATTATAAGGATTATTTAGAATGAAACTTAAATTAGTTGCAGTGGCAGTGACTAGCCTGTTGGCGGCAGGTGCGGTAAACGCAGCTGAGGTATATAACAAAGACGCAAACAAACTGGATATCTACGGTAAAGTTCACGCTCAGCACTACTTCTCTGACGACACCAGCAGCGATGGCGACAAAACCTACGCGCGTCTGGGCTTCAAAGGCGAAACTCAGATCAACGACCAGCTGGTTGGCTTCGGTCAGTGGGAATATGAATTCAAAGGTAACCGTACTGAATCCACCGGTGGTTCCGACAAAGATAAAACTCGTCTGGCATTCGCTGGTCTGAAATTCGCTGAATACGGTTCTTTCGACTACGGTCGTAACTACGGCGTGGCCTACGACATCGGCGCATGGACCGACGTTCTGCCAGAGTTCGGTGGCGATACCTGGACCCAGACTGACGTATTCATGACTGGCCGTACTACTGGCGTTGCAACCTACCGTAACACCGACTTCTTCGGTCTGGTTGAAGGTCTGAACTTTGCAGCTCAGTACCAGGGCAAAAACGAAGACAAACGTAATCCTAACGAAGCTAATGGCGACGGTTTTGGTCTGTCTACCACTTATGAGTACGAAGGCTTTGGTGTAGGTGCTACCTATGCAAAATCTGACCGTACTGATTCTCAGGTAAACCGCACAGATCTTCTCAATCTGAACGCTAAAGGTAAAAACGCTGAAGTATGGGCTGCTGGCTTGAAATATGATGCGAACAACATCTACCTGGCAACCACCTACTCTGAAACCCGCAACATGACTGTGTTTGGTGATGCTGATTATATCGCTAACAAAACGCAGAACTTTGAAGCTGTTGCTCAGTACCAGTTCGACTTCGGTCTGCGTCCGTCCATCGCTTACCTGAAATCCAAAGGTAAAGACCTTAACACCACTTATGGCGACCAGGATCTGGTTGAGTACATCGATTTAGGTGCTACCTACTACTTCAACAAAAACATGTCTACCTTCGTTGATTACAAAATCAACCTGCTGGATGACAATGCCTTCACTAAAGCTGCCGGTGTAAGCACCGACAACATCGTGGCTGTTGGTCTGAACTACCAGTTCTAATTTTGTTGTAGTCAGAATACAAAGCCAGTCCTTCAAGGGCTGGCTTTTTCTCTTGATGTAGACTCGGTCATAAGGAGTATGCCGTGCAGACATTCACTGGTCGTTGTCTTTGCGGACAGAGTCATTTTACCGTTGACGTCGAAATGCTGGATGTCTATGCCTGCCATTGTACGCTGTGTCAGAAATGGTCAGGCGGCATCGCCATGTATCTGGAAGCCAGCGCTCACCCGCTGATGTCGCCAGACTCGGCAGAACCTTCGCACTTTCCTTCCTCAAATCGTGGTGAACGGTTCTTCTGTTCCGGCTGCGGATGCCCACTGTGGTTTACGTTGACGGACAGCGATCGCTACTTTATTCCGTGGACACTTCTGGAACTTAATGAGGTAGATCGCCGCCGCCTAATATTAGCGGCAGAAATCTATACGGAAACACAGCCTGCGTTCTGGAGATTGACGGGGCAATACGCTCGACTGAGTGGGAAAGAAGTCGAAGAGATGGATTACCCCTGTCATTTAGCTCACTAGTTATTAACGTTGTACCTTTGCCAGACTGAACCACATTCCTATCGCTAATACGATAAGCATGCTGCCGGCGCTGCTTAAGGCCACGCTATGTGACCAGGTGAACGCTTCTCTGGCAGCCGTCAGCAATGCCTCACTCAGTGACGACGGGAGCGAGTGTGCCAGTTGTACCGCCTCCCCCATTGACGATGAGGCACGTTCCATTTCCTGCGCATTAAGTCCGGCTGGCGGCAGAATCGATGCAGAAAAGCTACGGCTCAACAGCAAACCAAAGATAGCGATCCCAAGTCCGGCTCCCAGTTCATAAGCCATTGTCTCGATGGCACCCGCGGCCGCGGCTTTTTCCGCAGGTGCTGCTGCCATGATAGCCGCCGTTGAAGCCAGAAGCGCACTGGCGGCGCTGAAGCCGAGCAAAGCCATCAAAATCCAGGCTTGTACCTGTTGGCTACTGAAATCCGTCATCGCCAGGCCGTAAAAGCTAACAGCGCTCAGCGCCATACCCGCCGTCGCCACACAACGTAATCCCAGACGTGAAACCAACATACCGGCAATCGGTCCGCTGAAACCACTTGCCAGCATCACCGGCAGCATGAACAACCCTGCCTGATACGGTGTTAAGCCGTGGACAAACTGTAGCTCCTGAGCCATCAGTAACTCGAAACCCACCAGCGTTATCATCGCGGTCATCGCCATCACTACGCCACTTAAGATTATGCGATGTGTGAACAACCGCATATCAATCATCGGGCGGGCTGCCGCAAGCTGGATGCGGACAAACTGCCACAACAGCAAAGCGCCGGTTAACAGCGTCAGGGCGATGGCAACGGTCGCCGTATGCCCTTTCAGCGCGGTTTTGGCGCTGTAAACCAGCAGCAGAATGGCGACAATCAGCATTATCGCATGACCAAAATTTAACGATTGATCGCGACGTCCAGCCTGACGCGGCACTAAGCGTGCGGTTAAGGCCATTACCACCAGGACAATCGGTACATTAATTAAGAATACGGATCCCCAGTAGAAGTGCTCCAGTAGCATCCCGCCTACCAGTGGGCCAAACGCCGCACCGCCGGAACCAACCGCGGCCCAGACACCGAGCGCCATATTACGATGCCGTTGCTCAGCGAACGTGGCGCGAATCCCCGCAAGCGTTGCCGGCACAATCATCGCCGCGCCAATCGCCAACACGGCCCGGGTGACAATCAGCCAACTGGCGCTATGAGCAAAAGCGGCCGCCAGTGATGCCAGACCAAACAAGCCTCCACCTAACAGCAGCAGGCGTTTAAAGCCGATGCGATCGCCCAGCGCGCCCATTGGCAATACCATACCGGCCATTACCAGGGAATAAATATCAATTATCCACAGCAGCTCGTTGCCACTGGCGCCCAGCGTCATACTCAGCGTGGGCGCGGCAACGTGCAGCACCGTTGCATCAATCGCAACAGGGATGTAGACCAGCACAATAATCACTAACGTTAACCACTGACGAAACATAAAACTCCCTTCAAAACTGAAACTGGACACACGTCCAGGTTCGGCGATCCTACGGAAATTTGAACGTATGTCCAACTTTTTGTTAGACTGCGTGCTAAACGGATATGGGAGGAACGATGAGCTATCTAAATCGGGATGAACGTCGGGAAGTGATTCTGCAGGCGGCAATGCGCGTCGCGCTTGAGGAAGGATTTACCGCCATGACGGTGCGGCGTATTGCCACGGAAGCTCAGGTGTCAACCGGCCAGGTGCATCATCACTTTACGTCTGCCGGCGAGTTAAAATCCCTCGCTTTTGTGCAACTGATCCGTACTCTTCTGGATGCCGAACTGGTCAGCGCAAACGCCAGCTTCCGTGAACGGCTGCATGCCATGCTGGGCAGCGAAGATGGCGGGTTCGAACCCTATATAAAACTATGGCGTGAAGCGCAGGTTCTGGCGGATAAAGATCCGGAAATCAAAAGCGCTTACCTGCTGACCATGCGGATGTGGCACGAAGAAACCGCCGCTATCATCTCTCAGGGACAGAAAGCCGGTGAGTTTTCTTCACGCCCGGATGCTGCCGATGTGGCCTGGCGTTTAATTGCGTTGGTATGCGGTCTGGATGGCATCTATGTATTAGGCATTGAGGAAATGGCCGATCCTGCATTCGAACGCCACCTGGATCGTATGATTACGTTAGAGTTAGTAAATTGATGTTATAGATGAATTAATAATACATCTTTTATATTTACAATTGGTAACACTTAAGCAACGTGTAATTCCCTCATCACGCCGCGTTATTGCGCTTTTTTATCTATTCTTTCAGTCAATATTCCCAAAACTTTTCAATAGTTTCTAAAAGAACTCGCGCGGCGCTGTATGCGTTTATTTCTTTTTCATGAACGGCATGTGCATGGAGAATAATATGTCAGCATCAAATGAGAAAAATAATCGTTATCTTTTAACTGACTGGAAACCCGAAAATCCTGCCTTTTGGGAAAACAAAGGTAAGCACATTGCCCGAAGAAACCTCTGGATATCAGTGAGTTGCTTGCTGCTTGCGTTTTGCGTCTGGATGTTGTTCAGCGCTGTTGCTGTCAATCTGAATAAAATTGGTTTTAATTTTACCACCGATCAACTGTTTTTATTAACGGCATTACCTTCTCTTTCTGGTGCAATATTGCGCGTTCCCTACTCCTTTATGGTACCTATATTTGGGGGGCGCCGTTGGACCATTTTTAGCACCGTCATTCTGGTTATTCCCTGCGTCTGGCTCGGTTTTGCCGTGCAAAATACCGCTACTCCGTTTGGCGTATTTATTATCATTGCGCTGATGTGTGGGTTTGCTGGCGCTAACTTTGCCTCCAGCATGGGTAATATCAGTTTTTTCTTCCCCAAAGCGAAGCAAGGTAGCGCACTAGGCATTAACGGTGGCCTCGGCAACCTCGGTGTCAGCGTGATGCAGTTGATCGCGCCGCTGGTGATCTTTCTCCCCATTTTTACCTTCCTGGGCGTGCAGGGCGTACCACAAGCTGACGGATCGTTACTGTCACTGGCCAATGCCGCATGGATTTGGGTGCCGCTACTGCTGATAGCGACCGTGGCAGCGGGCATAGGAATGAACGACATTGCCAGTTCGAAGGCCTCAATTGCCTCCCAGCTACCGGTCCTCAAGCGTTTTCATTTGTGGTTATTAAGTCTGCTGTATCTCGCCACCTTCGGTTCATTTATCGGTTTTTCAGCAGGCTTTGCCATGCTGGCGAAAACACAGTTCCCTGACGTGAATATTCTGCAACTGGCGTTCTTCGGGCCCTTCATCGGTGCGCTTGCGCGATCGGCGGGCGGTGTTATCTCTGACAAGTTTGGTGGTGTTCGTGTCACCTTAATTAACTTCATCTTTATGGCACTGTTCAGCGCCCTGCTGTTTCTCACTTTGCCCGGCTCGGGCGAAGGAAGCTTTATCGCGTTTTACCTGGTGTTTATGGGCTTGTTCCTGACCGCGGGTCTGGGAAGCGGTTCGACCTTCCAGATGATTGCGGTGATCTTTCGCAAAATCACCATTTACCGGGTGAAGCTGCACGGTGGTACTGAAGAACAGGCCCAGCGTGAGGCGGTAACCGATACCGCCGCCGCCCTGGGATTTATCTCCGCAATTGGCGCTGTCGGGGGCTTCTTTATCCCGAAAGCGTTTGGTTCATCGCTGGCGCTGACCGGATCTCCGGTAGGCGCAATGAAAATATTCCTTGTGTTCTACATCGTCTGCGTGCTGGTGACCTGGCTGGTTTACGGCCGTAAATCACAAAAAAAATAGTCATCTTTTGGCCTGTGTAGGCAACGTTATTCGAAGCAGGAGTTATGTCATGAGTAAACTGTTAGACCGCTTTCGCTACTTTAAACAAAAGGGCGATACGTTTGCCGAGGGGCATGGGCAAGTAATGCACACCAACCGGGACTGGGAAGACAGCTATCGTCAGCGCTGGCAGTTCGATAAAATTGTGCGTTCTACCCACGGCGTTAACTGTACCGGCTCATGCAGCTGGAAAATCTACGTCAAAAACGGGCTGGTAACCTGGGAAACTCAGCAAACCGACTACCCGCGTACCCGCCCTGACCTGCCAAATCATGAGCCCCGTGGCTGCCCACGCGGCGCAAGTTACTCGTGGTATCTCTACAGCGCTAACCGCCTGAAATATCCACTGGTGCGTAAACGCTTAATCGAATTGTGGCGCGACGCCCTGTCCCGCCAGCCCGATCCGGTGCTGGCCTGGGAATCCATTATGAACGACCCGCAAAAATGCCAGAGCTACAAGCAGGTACGCGGGCGCGGTGGGTTTATCCGTTCCAACTGGAAAGAACTTAATCAACTGATTGCTGCTGCCAACGTCTGGACGGTGAAAACTTACGGCCCTGATCGTGTGGCCGGATTCTCTCCCATCCCCGCAATGTCGATGGTCTCCTATGCTGCAGGTACGCGCTATCTCTCGCTACTGGGCGGAACCTGTCTGAGCTTCTATGACTGGTACTGCGACTTACCGCCCGCGTCACCGATGACCTGGGGCGAGCAGACCGACGTTCCTGAATCCGCCGACTGGTATAACTCCAGCTATATCATCGCCTGGGGCTCTAACGTGCCGCAGACCCGTACCCCGGACGCGCACTTTTTTACTGAAGTTCGCTACAAAGGCACCAAGACAATTGCCATTACGCCAGACTACTCGGAAGTCGCCAAACTGTGCGACCAGTGGCTGGCACCGAAACAAGGGACAGACAGCGCGCTGGCAATGGCGATGGGCCACGTGATCCTGAAAGAGTTCCATCTCGACAATCCCAGCGATTATTTCCTCAATTACTGTCGTCGCTATACCGATATGCCGATGCTGGTGCTGCTGGATGCCCGCGAAGATGGCAGCTACGTGCCTGGGCGCATGATGCGCGCCTCAGACCTTGTCGATGGTCTGGGTGAAAGCAACAATCCAGAGTGGAAAACGGTGGCTTTCAACCGCGAGGGCGAACTGGTTGTCCCGAACGGATCTATCGGTTTTCGCTGGGGCGAGAAAGGCAAATGGAACCTGGAACCCCTGGCGGCTGGCGCTGAAACTGAACTTTCCCTCTCGCTGCTTGGTCAGCATGATGACGTGACCGGCGTGGCATTCCCCTATTTTGGCGGCAACGAAAACCCACATTTTCGCAGTGTAAAACAAGAACCGGTGCTGGTCCGTCAACTACCGGTAAAATATCTTACCCTCGCTGACGGTAGCCGTTGCCCGGTGGTGAGCGTCTATGATCTGGTGCTGGCGAATTACGGCCTCGACCGTGGTCTGGATGATGTTCATAGCGCACAAGATTACAGCGAAGTAAAAGCCTACACCCCGGCCTGGGGTGAGCAAATTACCGGCGTGCCACGCCGTCATATCGAACAAATCGCCCGTGAGTTTGCCGATACCGCGCACAAAACGCATGGCCGTTCGATGATCATCCTCGGGGCTGGCGTTAACCACTGGTATCACATGGACATGAACTACCGCGGGATGATTAACATCCTGGTGTTCTGTGGTTGCGTGGGACAAAGCGGCGGCGGCTGGGCGCACTATGTGGGTCAGGAGAAACTGCGTCCGCAAACCGGTTGGTTGCCGCTGGCCTTTGCCCTGGACTGGAACCGCCCACCGCGTCAGATGAACAGCACTTCGTTTTTCTACAATCACTCCAGTCAGTGGCGTTATGAAAAACTCACCGCTCAAGAACTCCTCTCTCCGCTGGCCGATGCGTCGAAGTTTAGCGGACATTTGATTGACTTTAACATACGTGCTGAACGAATGGGCTGGCTGCCCTCTGCGCCGCAGCTTAACCTTAACCCATTGACCGTCAAAGCGAAGGCAGAACAAGCTGGGTTATCTCCTGCGCAATACACTGCCCAAGCGCTGAAGTCGGGTGATATTCGTTTTGCCTGTGAGCAGCCGGATAGCGGCAAAAACCACCCACGCAACCTCTTCGTCTGGCGCTCTAACC
The DNA here is from genome assembly GCF_009495675.1 of Citrobacter sp. S39. Classification (NCBI taxonomy): domain Bacteria; kingdom Pseudomonadati; phylum Pseudomonadota; class Gammaproteobacteria; order Enterobacterales; family Enterobacteriaceae; genus Citrobacter; species Citrobacter sp. S39. The sequence goes on along the minus strand of NZ_CP045555.1, from coordinate 3,369,756 downwards.
TGCTCGGTTCCTCCGGTAAAGGGCATGAATACATGCTCAAGTATTTACTGGGTACCGAAAGCGGGATCCAGGGGGAAGCGCTCGGTTCAAGTGAGGGTATTAAACCTGAAGAGGTTGAATGGCAATCCGCGGCGATAGAGGGCAAGCTCGATCTGCTGGTCACGCTCGATTTCCGTATGTCCAGCACCTGTTTGTTCTCCGATATCGTTTTGCCAACCGCTACCTGGTATGAAAAAGACGATATGAACACTTCGGATATGCATCCGTTTATTCACCCGTTGTCCGCGGCGGTCGACCCGGCATGGGAATCGAAGAGTGACTGGGAAATTTATAAAGGCATCGCCAAAATGTTCTCCGAGGTATGTGTGGGACACCTTGGACAAGAAACGGATGTGGTGTTGCAACCACTGCAACACGACTCTCCGGCAGAGCTGGCGCAGCCGTTTGACATTCTGGACTGGCGCAAAGGCGAATGCGATCTCCTCCCGGGGAAAACGGCACCAAATATCGCCGTTGTGGAACGTGACTACCCCGCTACCTACGAACGCTTTACTTCACTCGGTCCGCTTATGGACAAGCTTGGTAACGGTGGGAAAGGCATTGCGTGGAATACCCAGGCGGAGGTCGATTTCCTCGGCAAGCTGAACTACACCAAACGCGAAGGCCCGGCAAAAGGCCGACCGCTGATTGACACCGCGCTGGATGCCTCTGAGGTGATCCTCGCCCTGGCGCCGGAAACCAACGGTCAGGTGGCGGTAAAAGCCTGGGAAGCGCTGGGGGCGATGACCGGACGCGACCATACGCATCTGGCGTTGAACAAAGAAGACGAAAAGATTCGTTTTCGCGATATCCAGGCGCAGCCGCGCAAAATCATCTCCAGTCCTACCTGGTCCGGCCTTGAAAGCGAACATGTCTCCTATAACGCAGGCTATACCAACGTTCACGAGTTGATCCCATGGCGTACCCTGTCCGGTCGCCAGCAGCTGTACCAGGATCACGCGTGGATGCGAGCGTTCGGTGAAAGTCTGGTGGCGTATCGTCCGCCTATCGATACCCGCAGCGTCAGTGAAATGCGCGAAGTTCCGCCTAACGGCTTCCCGGAAAAAGCCCTCAACTTCCTGACGCCGCACCAGAAATGGGGGATCCACTCTACCTACAGTGAAAACCTGCTGATGCTGACGCTTTCGCGCGGCGGCCCCATTGTCTGGATCAGCGAGACCGATGCCAAAGATCTGGGCATTGAGGATAACGACTGGATTGAAGCCTTCAACGCCAACGGTGCGCTCACCGCGCGTGCAGTGGTGAGTCAACGCGTGCCGCCGGGAATGACCATGATGTATCACGCTCAGGAGCGAATCATGAATATCCCAGGCTCGGAAGTCACCGGGATGCGTGGCGGGATCCATAACTCGGTCACCCGCGTCTGCCCGAAACCCACGCACATGATCGGCGGCTATGCGCAACTGGCATACAGCTTCAACTATTACGGGACGGTCGGCTCTAACCGCGATGAGTTCATCATGATTAGAAAAATGAAAAACATTAACTGGCTGGATGATGAAGGTCGCGATCAGGTACAGGAGGCGAAAAAATGAAAATACGCTCACAGGTAGGCATGGTTCTTAATCTGGATAAGTGCATCGGCTGCCACACCTGCTCCGTCACCTGTAAAAACGTCTGGACCGGGCGTGAAGGGATGGAATATGCGTGGTTTAACAACGTCGAGACTAAACCGGGGATTGGTTATCCGAAAAACTGGGAAGATCAGGAAGAGTGGCAAGGCGGCTGGGTTCGCGATGTTAACGGCAAGATAAGACCGCGTCTGGGCGGTAAGATGGGCGTAATCACCAAAATTTTCGCCAACCCGGTGATTCCGCAAATCGATGATTACTATGAACCGTTTACCTACGATTATCAGCATCTGCATAGCGCGCCGGAGAGCAAGAATCAGCCCACCGCGCGTCCGCGTTCGCTGATAGATGGTAAACGGATGGACAAGATTATCTGGGGTCCAAACTGGGAAGAACTGCTTGGCGGCGAATTTTCAAAACGTGCCCGCGACCGTAACTTCGAGAAGATGCAAAAGGAGATGTACGGTCAGTTCGAAAACACCTTCATGATGTATTTACCGCGCCTGTGCGAGCACTGTCTGAACCCAAGCTGTGTCGCCACCTGCCCGAGCGGTGCTATCTATAAGCGTGAAGAAGACGGCATTGTGCTGATCGACCAGGACAAATGTCGCGGTTGGCGCTTGTGCATCAGCGGCTGTCCGTACAAAAAAATCTACTTTAACTGGAAGAGCGGTAAGTCAGAGAAGTGCATTTTCTGCTACCCGCGTATTGAGTCCGGCCAGCCGACGGTGTGTTCAGAAACCTGCGTTGGGCGTATCCGTTATCTCGGGGTATTGCTGTACGACGCCGACCGTATCGAGGAAGCAGCGAGCACCGAGCATGAAACCGATCTCTACGAGCGTCAGTGCGATGTGTTCCTCAACCCGAACGATCCAGCGGTGATTGAAGAGGCGCTAAAACAAGGTATTCCACACAACGTCATCGAAGCAGCCCAGCGCTCGCCGGTTTACAAAATGGCGATGGACTGGAAGCTGGCGCTACCGCTGCACCCGGAGTATCGCACCCTGCCGATGGTCTGGTATGTGCCGCCATTGTCACCGATACAGTCGGTCGCCGACGCGGGCGGACTGCCGCACAATGGCAACATTTTGCCTGCGGTTGAGTCGCTGCGAATTCCGGTTCAGTACCTCGCCAATATGCTCAGTGCGGGTGATACCGGTCCGGTGCTGAGGGCGCTCAAACGGATGATGGCCATGCGCCACTATATGCGTGCGCAAACCGTAGAAGGCGTCACGGACACCCGCGCGATTGAGGAAGTGGGTCTGAGCGTTGAGCAGGTCGAGGAGATGTATCGTTATCTGGCCATCGCCAACTATGAAGACCGTTTCGTGATCCCGACCAGTCACCGCGAAATGGCGCGTGATGCCTTCCCGGAGAAAAACGGCTGCGGCTTTACCTTCGGCGACGGTTGTCATGGTTCCGACACCAAATTCAACCTGTTCAACAGCAGCCGTATTGATGCCATCGACATCACCGAAGTGCGCGATAAAGCGGAGGGTGAATAATGCAAATCCTGAAGGTTATCGGCCTGCTGATGGAGTACCCCGACGAGCTGCTATGGGAGTGTAAAGACGACGCGCTGGCGCTTGTGGCCAGCGATGCCCCCACGCTGAGTGATTTTAGCCAGGAGCTGCTCAATGCGCCGTTACTGGATAAACAAGCCGAATGGTGCGAAATCTTTGACCGGGGTCGGGCCACCTCACTGCTGCTGTTTGAGCATGTGCACGCCGAGTCCCGTGACCGGGGCCAGGCGATGGTTGATTTGTTGGCGCAGTATGAAACGGTCGGGCTGCAGCTAAACTGTCGCGAACTGCCGGATCACCTGCCTTTATATCTTGAGTACTTAAGCGTGTTACCGGAAGCGGAGGCCAAAGAAGGACTGCAGAACGTCGCACCGATTCTGGCGTTGCTTGGCGGGCGCTTAAAACAGCGCGATACGCCGTGGTATCAACTGTTTGATGCCCTGTTGCAGCTTGCCGGAAGTCCTCTTTCGAGTGACAGTGTCACTAAGCAGGTTGGCGCGGAAACGCGCGACGATACCCGACAGGCGCTGGATGCAGTCTGGGAAGAGGAACAGGTGAAGTTTATCGAAGATAATGCCACCGCCTGTGACAGTTCACCGTTACAAAACTATCAACGACGCTTTAGCCAGGACGTGGCACCTCAGTATGTCGACGTCAGCGCGGGAGGCCCGAAATGATACAGTACCTGAACGTCTTTTTTTACGATATCTATCCGTACCTGTGCGGTACGGTGTTTATCCTCGGCAGTTGGCTACGCTACGACTACGGACAATACACCTGGCGCGCGTCTTCCAGCCAGATGCTGGACAAACGCGGCATGGTGTTGTGGTCAAACCTGTTCCACATCGGCATTCTGGGGATCTTTTTCGGGCACCTGTTTGGCATGTTAACGCCGCACTGGATGTATGCCTGGTTCCTGCCGATTGCGGTAAAACAGCAGATGGCGATGATTGCCGGCGGACTTTGTGGCGTGCTCACACTGGTGGGTGGCGCTGGCCTGCTGGTGCGCCGGTTGACTAACCCGCGCATTCGCGCAACCTCCTCGACCGCCGATATTCTGATCCTCTGCGTTCTGCTGATTCAATGTATTCTCGGTTTAACCACTATCCCGTTCTCTGCACAGCATCCTGACGGCAGTGAAATGCTAAAACTGGTCGGTTGGGCGCAGTCGGTGGTGACCTTCCAGGGCGGTGCGTCTGCGCATCTGGATGGCGTGGCGTGGATTTTCCGTGTGCATCTGGTTCTGGGGATGACCATTTTCCTGCTGTTCCCGTTCACCCGACTGGTCCACGTGTGGAGTGCGCCGTTTGAGTACTTTACCCGCCGTTATCAGATAGTGCGTTCGCGTCGCTAATTTCCTCTGCTGCCCGGTAGCGCTAGCGCTTACCGGGCCTGGATCGCTATCCCGCTTTTTGTACGTTATGATGCTTCTCCATCCCAGGGAGAACGCTAATGAAACCACAGGTTTATCACGTCGATGCCTTTACTTCAGTACCCTTTCGCGGCAATTCAGCGGGAGTGGTGTTGCATGCTGACGGATTGAGCGAAGCACAGATGCAACTTATTGCTCGCGAGCTGCGTCATTCGGAAACCGCATTCCTGCTGACCAGTGACGACAGCGATGTTCGCATTCGTTATTTCACGCCGACGGTCGAAGTTCCCATCTGTGGACACGCTACCGTCGCCGCACATTATGTGCGCGCCAAGGTGCTGGGTCTGGGCAACAGCACCGTCTGGCAAACCTCGCTCGCCGGTCGTCATCGGGTCGATATTGAAGCAAGTGACAATGACTATCGCATCAGCCTTGAACAAGGCGTACCTGGATTCGAAGCTCCGCTGGAAGGTGCTGTACGTGCCGCGATAATCGATGCACTGCACCTGAGCGAAGACGATATGCTGCCCGGATTACCCATTCAGGTGGCCACTACCGGACACTCTAAAGTAATGATTGCGCTGAAGCCTGAGGTGGACCTCGACGCCCTTTCCCCGGATTTGTCTGCCCTGACCGCTATCAGCAAGCAAATTGGCTGTAACGGTTTCTTCCCTTTTCAAATTCGCAAGGGCGAAAACGCCACCGATGGCCGCATGTTCTCGCCTGCTATTGGTATTGTGGAAGATCCGGTTACCGGCAATGCCAACGGTCCAATGGGCGCGTGGCTGGTTCAACATGGGTTGATGCCGCATGACGGGAAAACGCTACGTGTTCAGGGACATCAGGGCCGCGCGCTCGGGCGTGACGGTATTGTTGATGTGACGGTGGCTATCCGTGAAAACCTGCCGGAAAAAGTGACTATTACCGGTTCGGCAGTGATCCTGTTTCACGCCGAATGGGCGGTAGATTTTTAATTGTTCCCGTAGGCCGGATAAGGCGATAACGCCGCATCCGGCATGACTTCCGATGCCCCTATTTCCCCGCCTCCGGATGCGTATCAAACGCCGCCATGACCGTCGCCAGCTCATCTTCGGTAAACCCATGCTTCACGTCATCCACGCCCAGTCCAAACTGTTCCTGCAGCAAGGCATACAGGCTGGCGACATCGGGCAGATTAATCTGCTCTATCGCCCGACCATCCTGATAACGGGTGAAATGAAAATTGGTCAACGTCAGCTTACCGCCGTCCGGAAGATGACGACACATCAGCAAATGATGACGAAAATGCGATTGTGGCCAGTGCGCGGACCAGAAATTGCCCATCAGATAATCGCTCTGGTGCTGCACGACCAGGTCAAAACGGTACATTGATTGCCAGTGATCGTGATGGCGGAACTGCAGGATCCAATCGTCCCCCTCCTGAACCAGACGATATTCGCCGTGTGGCGTTTGCTGCTCAATGTCGGCCTGCAGACGAATCGGCGCCGTCAGCGTTTGCCCGCCGAAGCCAACGTCGGCGATCCACTGCTCTCCCTGTAATTCAACCAGCAACAGACGATGCGTGCGCGGCGGCAGACTTGACGGATTTGCCAGTACCACACGACCGAGAAGGCTGCGTACGTTAAAACCGATTTCGCGTAACGCGCGCTCAAACACTCCATTCTGTTCAAAGCAATAACCGCCACGATGCGCCGTCACCAGCTTCTCTTCCAGCGACAAATCGTCAAGCTGCATCTCTCTTGGCAGCAATACATCCAGGTTTTCAAACGGAATCGCGCCGTTGTGCTGTAAATGCAGCGCTTTTAAAGTTTCAATGTCGACGCTGGCCGAATCTGACCAGCCAATACGGGCAAAATAAGCGGTTAAAAAAGGCGTCATAGGGAGTTCCTGTTCGATTAATGCAGTACTTATAACGCATTTTTAATTTTACGCCGTCGATTTTGTGCGTTGTTCCTCCAGACGAGGCGACAAAATCGCTAATACCGTTAATATCTATATCTATTGTGGTGTGTTATCTCTCAGCCCAGGAGCATCCATGAGCCATTTCCGTTCAATCGAATTAAAACATGCCAGTCGGCTGCTTAACCACGGCCCTACGATACTGATCACCAGCCGGGATGAGCATACCGAGCGGCGCAATGTGATGGCGGCAGCATGGTCAATGCCGGTGGAATTTGAACCGCCGCGGATTGCAATTGTTGTTGATAAGACTGCCTGGTCGCGTGAACTGATTGAGCGTAGCGGCAAGTTCGGTATTGTTATTCCGGGCGTGGCCGCTACCAACTGGACTTACGCGGTGGGCAGCGTTTCCGGTCGCGTGGAAGATAAATTTAACTGCTACGGTATTCCGGTGGTAAAAGGTCCGGTGCTGGGATTACCGTTAATAGAAGCGAAATGTCTGGCCTGGATGGAGTGTCGTCTGCTGCCTGCAACGGCAGCACAGGAAAAATATGACACCCTGTTTGGGGAAGTGGTCTCGGCTGCCGCTGATGAGCGAGCTTTCGTGGAAGGACGCTGGCAGTTTGATGATGATAAACTCAATACCCTGCATCATCTTGGTGCCGGAACGTTTGTCACCAGCGGGAAACGCATAACAGCGGCTGAATAATACGGGCGCAATAATCGCCCGTTCTCTTTCACATGCTGTAGCCGGGTTTTTTAATCAGCCTCGTCATCTGTGGTGCAATTTCCGCATCCCACACGCTCTGCCACGCCTCGGGCTCAATTTCATTCAGCGCCACGCTCACTGAACTCTCTTTGCTTTGTAAATGGCGAATAATGACTTCGGTAATATCCGTCGCCAGTGCGGCCTTCTCTTCTTCGTTCAAATCGCGAGGAAAACATTTGATATCAACGTGCGGCATGACAGGTTCCTTATTGTTTTGGGATGCAGGTAACTTATGCGGACTCTCGTTCAACCAGGTGAAATCCGACATCAATAATATCGTCTTCACGTGGAATTTGTTCGATACGATCGGCAAGCAGAGAGGCGGCGCGTTGTCCAATGGCCCGTCGGTCGACGCTAACTGTGGTGATGGCAGGCCGGTTACTGGCGGCAAAATCAAGATCGCCAAAACCGATTACAGCTAGCTCCTGCGGCACGCGTAAACCACGGCTTTCGGCTTCCATAATCGCCCCCTGGGCTAAGGTATCTGAGCTACAGACAATGACATCAAACTCGCGATCCGCCAATAGCTGCGTCAATCCAGTGCGTCCCAATGCCAGAGAGGCCGGAAGTGGGACGTCCACCTGTGCGTCAGCCGTAATACCATGACGACTCAGCGCATCGCACAGCCCTTGTTTACGCTGGCCTGCCCGGCGATCGGCGGTCCATAACAACCCCGGACGGCGATAACCTTTTTTCAGCAAATAGTCTGCCACCGCCTGACCAACTTTTTCATGCGAAAAACCGACCAGCATATCGATGGGCGTTGGGGTTAAATCCCAGATCTCTACAACCGGAATGGCCGCATTAAGAATCACCTTTTTCAGCTCGGCGGTATGATGGATACCGGTGAGCACGACGCCATCCGGGCGGCGAGAAAGCAGCGTCGCAACCAGCTCTGCCTCAGTTTGCGGCGTGTAACCTGATACGCAGAGCAAGATGTGGTATCCGCGTTCAGCCAGTTCATCGCTTAATGACTGAATGGTATCGACAAACATATTGTTGTTAATTTGCGGAACAACCACGGCGATAAGCTTACTGCGACGCGACGCCAGCCCCCCGGCCAGCGCGTTGGGGATATATCCCGTGGCACGTACCGCCTGCATCACTTTTTCCACGGTTTTCGGGCGCACCAACTGCGGGCTATTTAGCGCCCTGCTCACCGTCATGGGTGACAATCCAGCAGTACGGGCAACATCTTCCAGCGTGGGTGCACGCGGAGGTCTGGCGTTTTTCACTGTCGATGCCCTTGTCAAAAATCGCTGATTTATCCTGGCATTATTCATCATGATTTCGGCTATTGCCAGCGACTCTCGGCGATAACGCTGAGAAAACAGCAGCTTAGTTAATTATCGTCAATCAAAATGATAGCGCAATCACAATGATTTGTGCATTTCTCCATAAAATATTGGAATGTGACATCGTTTACAAGTTACTACCCTTTTATCTCAGTATTTGTGAGCAATTGTTCAAATCACAATCAACTCACTGGTGAAATGATTGCGCTAACACTAAAAATGATAGCGCAATCATTTATTACCACCAGGAGAGAATAATATGTCTTTAAGCGCTAATTCCGATGCCGTGACCTATGCCAAATCGGCTAACGCCAAAACCGCAGCAGAAACCGGTGACCGTATTGAATGGGTAAAACTGTCTCTGGCTTTCCTTCCGCTGGCAACACCAGTGAGCGATGCCAAAGTGCTGACTGGTCGCCAGAAACCACTAACCGAAGTCGCCATAATCATCGCCGAGATCCGCAGTCGCGACGGGTTTGAAGGCGTGGGATTTAGTTACTCCAAGCGTGCTGGCGGTCAGGGGATCTATGCGCATGCCAAAGAAATTGCCGATAACCTGTTAGGTGAAGATCCAAACGATATTGACAAGATCTATACCAAGCTGTTGTGGGCTGGGGCTTCCGTAGGACGCAGCGGCATGGCGGTTCAGGCCATCTCCCCTATCGATATCGCTTTATGGGATATGAAGGCCAAGCGTGCAGGATTGCCGCTGGCAAAACTGCTTGGCGCGCATCGTGACTCCGTACAGTGCTACAACACCTCCGGCGGATTCCTGCATACGCCGCTGGATCAGGTGCTTAAAAACGTGGTTATTTCCCGTGAAAACGGCATTGGCGGCATCAAACTCAAGGTCGGTCAGCCAAACTGTGCCGAGGATATTCGCCGCTTAACCGCGGTACGTGAAGCGTTGGGGGATGACTTCCCGCTAATGGTCGATGCCAATCAGCAGTGGGATCGGGAAACCGCCATCCGTATGGGACGTAAAATGGAGCAGTTCAATCTGATCTGGATTGAAGAGCCGCTCGACGCCTACGATGTAGAAGGCCATGCCCAACTGGCCGCCGCGCTGGATACCCCGATTGCCACCGGTGAAATGCTGACCAGCTTCCGCGAACATGAACAGCTGATCCTTGGCAACGCCAGCGATTTTGTACAGCCCGATGCACCGCGTGTGGGGGGGATTTCACCGTTCCTTAAAATTATGGACCTGGCGGCTAAACATGGTCGCAAACTGGCTCCGCACTTCGCTATGGAAGTTCACCTGCATCTGTCCGCCGCTTATCCACTTGAGCCATGGCTGGAGCATTTCGAATGGCTGAACCCGTTATTTAATGAACAACTTGAGTTGCGCGATGGCCGGATGTGGGTTTCCGAACGTCACGGTCTGGGCTTCAGCATCAGCGAGCAGGCGCGCCGCTGGACGCAATTGACCTGCGAGTTTGGTAAACGTCCTTAATTTATTTGGCGGGTAAGTAATACCCGCCCTCCTCCCCTACAAAAACGCTCTCAACCTTATGAAAGGAGTGGGTGATGAACACAATAATAAAGCGCACAAAAGTGCGTTACGGCATTCTGATATTTCTGTTTCTTGCCACCGTATTTAATTACGCCGATCGCGCGACGTTATCCGTGGTCGCGCCGATAATGAGCAAAGAATTAGGTTTTGATCCTGAAGCTATGGGACTGGCCTTTTCTGCCTTCGGTATTTCTTATGTCATTATGCAACTGCCCGGCGGCTGGTTGCTGGATCGGTACGGTTCCCGGTTGGTATACGGCTGTGCCCTGATTGGCTGGTCACTGGTAACCATGTTTCAGGGCACCATTTATCTGTACGCCAGCCCACTTGTCGTATTGATTATCTTACGATTACTGATGGGTGCGATTGAAGCTCCTGCCTTTCCGGCCAATAGTCGATTAAGCGTGCAATGGTTTCCCAATAACGAACGGGGATTTGTTACCTCAGTCTATCAGGCCGCACAATATATCTCGTTAGGGATTATTACGCCGCTCATGACGATTATTTTGCATAATCTGAGCTGGCACTTTGTGTTTTATTATATCGGGGCTATTGGCGTTATTCTTGGCATCTTCTGGCTGGTCAAAGTCAGGGATCCCATGCATCATCCGAAGGTAAACCAACAGGAAATTGACTATATCCGGGAAGGCGGTGGCGAACCGGCGCTGGGCAATAAAAAAGAGTCGCAGAAAATTACCTTTACGCAAATTAAGAGCGTCTGCGTCAATCGCATGATGATTGGCGTTTATATCGGGCAGTTCTGCGTGACATCCATTACCTGGTTCTTCCTGACCTGGTTCCCTACTTATCTGTATCAGGCGAAAGGCATGTCGATCCTCAAAGTGGGGTTTGTCGCCAGTATCCCTGCCATTGCCGGTTTTATCGGTGGATTATTAGGCGGCGTGTTCTCCGACTGGCTACTAAAACGCGGTTACAGCCTGACGATTGCTCGTAAGCTGCCGGTTATCTGCGGAATGTTGCTTTCCTGTGTCATCGTTATCGCCAACTACACCTCGTCAGAATTTGTGGTGATCGCCGCGATGAGTCTGGCATTTTTCGCCAAAGGGTTTGGCAATCTGGGATGGTGCGTTCTCAGCGATACCTCGCCAAAAGAAGTGCTCGGCATTGCAGGCGGCGTTTTCAATATGTGCGGCAATATGGCCAGTATCATCACGCCACTGGTGATCGGCGTCATTCTGGCGAATACCCAGTCTTTTGATTACGCCATTCTCTACGTCGGTTCGATGGGGTTGATTGGCCTGATTTCTTATCTGTTTATCGTGGGTCCATTGGATCGTATTACGCTGACCCCTTCTGTCGCGTAATTTAACCTTATGGCGATAGTTCGCCCGCTGTTCCGGGATTTGCACTCCTGCGGAACAGCGTTTTTTTATTCAAATAATCTTATTGTTTTTCAGTACAGTACGTAGCCTCGGATGCTGACAAACTGCATCAGCGATAGCGCTAATATTCGGCGTGTTGTCCTGAAACCAGTCATGCCCTGGCCCCCAGGTGCGCATAACGGCAATATATACGTCCAGTAGTGTTAGCTGATCCCCGAATGCGTACGGCTCGGCGTTTAGCTGATCGTTCAGCCACATATAGAGGGATTTACGGTACTCAATGCAGTTCTTTTTCAACTGCGCCGGGGAGTCCGGTACCCAGCGTTCTGGATAGTCGGCATAGGTAAACGTGGGATAGACATTTGCCACCAGCCATATCAACAGACGCTGAAACTGCTGGCGTTCGGCGTGTCCAACGGGTGGTGAAAGTTCAGGGCGACGATCGAGGATCATCAGCGCGATCGCCGCCGTTTCCGTCATCACACTGCCATTTTCCAGTACCAGCGTGGGCACCTGGCATAGTGGATTCATCGTCTTAAGCAACTCCCGCTGAGGGCCGTCACTGTCAAAACCGTCGACATTAATAAAATGATAAGGGATCTCCGCCAGTGTGAGCATCACTTCACTGATGGCCGATCCCCAGCCCGGTACCCCATAGACCTTAATCATGCTGCAATCCCCAAAGTTAAAACCCTAAGTGTAGAGCAGCATTCGGCAACCTATGCAGACGTGATTATTACTTTCATAATAACAATGGTCGAATACCGGGGGAGAATAAGCAATGCGTTCCAGTATGTTTGAATATATGAACATTTTTGTACAGGTTGTTGAGCAAGGTGGATTTGCCAGAGCAGCAGACGTGTTACACCTGCACCGCCCTGCAGTGACCAAAGCTATCCAACATCTTGAAGACGATCTGGGAGTAAAGTTGCTTAACCGCACGACTCGTAAAGTGAGTCTGACAGAAGAAGGTGACGCTTTTTACCAACGCACAAAAATCCTGCTCAGTGACGTTGATGACATCATGGCTTCTTTCTCACCCACTCGCCCTCCGCGCGGAAAACTCAGGGTGAATGCCCCCCTGTCGCTGGCTCACTCGGTATTAGTCCCGGCCCTGAACGATTTCCAGTCGCGCTACCCGGATATTGAGATTGTCCTCACCTCCACCGACCGCAGAATCGATCTGCTTGCCGAAGGTATCGACTGCATGATTCGCATTGGCGAGTTACAAGACTCTTCTCTGATTTCACGGCGGCTTGGCGAGGTAAAAATGGTGACATGCGCGTCACCGGATTATCTGCAACAACATGGCGTACCGCAGACACCAGAGGATTTATCCCGACATCAGGCAATTAACTTTTTCAGTGAACGTCATCGTGAAGCACTGGAATGGTCCTTCGTCCGCGAGGGTGAAACCGTGTCGTTTATCCCCGCAGGTCACATCAGCGTTGATAACTCCGACATCCTTTTGACAGGCTGTTTATCCGGACTCGGTATCATCCACGGTGTGCACGCGGTACTGGCCCCCTGGATCCAGTCGGGCCAGCTCGTTGAGGTGCTGGCTGATTATGCCGGGGAATCAAAACCGGTTTCTGTGCTTTACCCCGACAGACGTCATCTTGCCCCCCGTGTTCGGGTGTTTATTGACTGGCTGTGTGCGCTTTTTACCGAGCAAAAATCGCGCCTACAGGGATTATTATAATCTAAGTAATAGTGAAGTTCCGCAACGGCGGTTTTTCACCCTCATCTGAGCCGTTAAATTGTGCAGACCCAATACAGAACAATTTACAGAGGTTTGCTATGTCTAAGGTCGTGGTTTTTAATCAACCAGGCGACGCTGACGTCCTGACAATCCAGGATATGCCAGTTTCTGCTCCTCGTGCGGATGAAGTTCAGATACGCGTACGCGCAATCGGCATTAACCGTGCGGAAATTATGTATCGTACCGGCCAGTATATTTACCAACCCAAATTTCCGGCTCGTCTGGGCTATGAGGCTTCTGGCGTTGTTGAATCCGTGGGAGACAACGTGCGTGAGTTTGCACCTGGCGATTACGTTAGCGTCATCCCGGCTTTCAGCTTCCATGAGTATGGTATGTACGGTGAAGTCGTCAATGCTCCAGCCCATGCTGTCGTAAAACATCCTGAGAATCTTAGCTTCGAGGAAGCAGCGGCGAGCTGGATGATGTATGTGACCGCTTTCGGTGCGCTGGTTGAATATGCGGATATTAAGCCAGGTGATAACGTGCTGATCAATGCTGCTTCCAGCAGCGTCGGACTGGCGGCAATTCAGATTGCTAACATGCGGGGAGCAAAACCGATTGCGATGACGCGCACCAGTGAGAAACGTGCCCAGCTTCTGCAACTTGGTGCGGCAGAGGTTATCGCCAGCCAGGAGCAGGATCTGGTGGCGGAGATTAACCGGATCACTGACGGCAAAGGTACCCGCGTGGTCTTCGATCCGGTCGGTGGCCCTGGCGTGGCAAAAATTGCCCAAGTGATGCCTGCCGGCGGACTCTTTTTCCAGTATGGCTCTCTTGATGCGCGTGATTTGTCGATTCCGGTAATTGAGATACTCGGTCGCCATCTGACCTTCCGCGGCTATGAGATTTTCGAAATCACCACGAACCCGGAAAAACTGTCACGTGCAAAACGGTTTATCTTTGAAGGACTGCAATCCGGTAAGCTCAAACCGCTGATTGATAAAACCTTTGCCTTTGATGATATCGTTGAAGCACATCAATACATGGAAGCCAACGGTCAGGTGGGCAAAATCGTCGTCACCCTGTAACCCCCGTGCGGCACAGCCTTGTGCCGCAATGTAACTCAAAGCACTTTCGACAAAAACTGCTGGGTGCGTGTATGACGCGGATGATTCAACACCTGTTCGCTGCTGCCCTGCTCGACGATTTTGCCATCGACCATAAACACCACCTGATCCGCCACTTCCCGAGCGAAGCCAATCTCGTGCGTCACCACCACCAGAGTGGTTCCCGACTTCGCCAGCGCTTTGATGACATCCAGGACTTCGCCCACCAGCTCAGGATCCAGTGCAGATGTAGGCTCATCAAACAGCATGACGCGCGGATTTAGCGCCAGCGCACGGGCAATAGCGATACGCTGCTGCTGACCGCCAGATAAGTGACGCGACCAGGCATCGGCTTTATTCCGCAATCCTACCGCATCAAGCAGCGTTAATGCCCGCTCGGTGGCGGCTTTACGCGTTGCCAGTCCGTGCGCGATGGGCGCTTCAATCAGGTTCTCCAGCACCGTTAAGTGCGGGAACAAATTAAAGTTCTGGAACACATAGCCGACGTTAACGCGCTGGCGCAAAATTTCCGCCTCTTTCAGCTCATACAGCTTGTCTCCCTGCCGACGATAGCCAATGTAATCGCCATCGATTTGAATAAACCCCTCATCGACGCGTTCCAGATGGTTGATAGTCCGCAGTAGTGTTGATTTTCCTGAACCGGACGGTCCGAGAATGACCGTTACCGTTCCGGGAGGGATCTCCAGCGACACATTATCCAATGCTTTGTGGCGGCCGAAGTATTTGCTGACGCCGGTAATAGAAATATGGCCTTCAGGCGAGTGGGACATGGACGGCCTCCTGCTGTGGACGTTGACGACTGCGTTTTTCTGCACGACTCACCCGGACTGTGTTGATCGCTGAACGTCGTTCGCTGCGTGCCAGCGCACGTTCGACCAGGTGCTGAATTAGCGATAAGACGCTGGTGATCACCAGATACCACACCGCGCCGACCATCAGCAGCGGGATCACCTCCTGCGTGCGGTTGTAGATCATCTGGATGGTGTAGAACAGCTCCGGCATTGCCAGCACGTATACCATCGCTGTCCCTTTCGCCAGACTGATAATTTCATTGAAGCCAGCAGGCAAAATGGTGCGCAGCGCCTGCGGCAGAATAATCCGCAGCGTACGTCGCCCTGCCGGTAAGCCCAGTGCTGCCGCTGCCTCGTACTGACCGTGATCGACCCCTAAAAATCCACCACGTATAATCTCAGCGGTATAGGCGCTTTGCACCAGCGTCAGGCCAACCACCGCAGTGGAAAACTGACCGAGTACATTGATGGTCTCAAAACTCCCCCACTGAATGGGAGTGAACGGAATACCAATCGTCAGCGTGTCGTACAGATAGGAGAAGTTGTACAGAACGATTAGCACCACAATCAGCGGTAACGAACGAAACAGCCAGATGTATCCCCATGCCAGTCCATTCAACAGCCAGGAAGATGAAAGCCGCGCCAGCGCCAGCAGACCGCCGATGAGAATACTCAACAGCGTCCCGATAAGTGTCAGTAACAGCGTTTGTCCAAGACCAGACAAAATCACCGGATCGAAGAACCAGCGGGCAAACACGCTCCATTCCCAGCGCGGATTAAACGCCACGGACTGGAGAATCACTGCCAGGGCAAACAAAGCAATGACCGCACCAACGGTGCGCATGGGGTAACGCGCCGGTACGACTTTAATGCTATCTGTCGTTTTCATCTTCTCTCCTCAGGCGATTCTGGCCTGACCGGCAATAGTCAGCAGTTTGGTAAAGCGCAGCCGTCCATCAAACGGTGGCTGGCTGTACTCTTCGGGGTTGCGCGTCGTATCAAATTGCGGATCGTAGCCCTGGCTTAAATAAAGTCTGACGGCCTCCGGCTGGCGAAATCCCGTGGTGAGATATATCCGGCTGTAGCCCGCGAGTAGCGCCCGATGTTCCAGTTCCTGCACTACACGCGCCGCCAGTCCCTGCTGACGCAGGCTGCTTTTTGTCCAGATACGCTTAATCTCGGCGGTGTCCTTGTCGTAAGGTTTGTAAGCCCCGGTGGCGATAATTTCGCCGCTACGCTCCAGGACTACAAAAAGTCCCTGCGGTGCCAGATACCATTCGTTCAGTTCCACTTCAGCGTCGCGAGAAAAATAATCGCCATAACGGGCAGCATACTCACCGAACAGACCGTTCAAAATGGGCTGTAGCTCGCTGGCTTCAGGTGAGACCACGCGAAATTGATCGCTCACGATGACCTCCTTAGTCGCCTAAACCGGCCGGGTTGATTTCAGATTGCGGAATGCGTTCCACCCCTTCTCCCCAGCGATTCAGCACCTTGTCATAATCGCCGTTGCCAATCACGCCGTTGAGGGCGGTTTGTACCGGCAGAACCAGACCGCTGTCCTTTTTCAGCGTCACAGCAATGTGTGCCGCTTTTGGCCAACCGCCATCAACACTACCCACCAATTGCGTTTTACCGTTGAGTGCAGCTTTCCATGCGCCGATTACATTAGGACCGAAGTAGGCATCGGCGCGGCCTGACTGTAGGGCCAGGGTTTGCGCGGCATCATCTTTGGTATACACCGGCGTAAACGGCTGTAACCCTTTCTTCACGTTCTCATCGTTCCAGGCCAGCAGGATGGCTTCCTGGTTCGTCCCTGAACCGACGATAATGCGCAGTCCAGCGATATCTTCCGCCTGCTCGATTTTCTTCAGCTTGCTACCGGTTTTGACATAAAAGCCAAGAGAGTCCTTCCGATACGTCGCGAAATCGAATTTTTCTTTGCGTGCTTTGGTGACGGTAATATTGCTGATCGCGGCATCGTATTTGCCGGAAGTGATGCCCAGCGGCCAGTCTTCCCATGACGTAGGTACGACGTTGAGTTCCAGCCCCAAACTGTCAGCCACCAGACGCGCGATGTCCGCCTCGCTGCCGATCAGCGTCTTATTGTCATCGGCAAAGACGGTCAGCGGCGGTTGACTGAGCCCGGCAATCGCCACGGTGAATTTGCCCGGTACGGCCAGGTGCAGGTTTGCGGGCAATTGCGCGATCGCCTGCGTATTCTTTGCCGTATTGATCGGCGTTTTATTGGCTTCCAGACTTACGCCCGTGCCGTTAATCGTCACATCATTTGCCCAGACAGTCGCGCTGAAAGCCAGCGACAGCGCGAGGAATACTGATTTTTTCTGCATAGCGTTTTTCTCTTATTGTGCGAATTGATTTGCAGGTGTCGTTAATCCCAGGCTTGCGCGCAGGGTCGTACCGGGATATTCATGGCGGAACAGGCCCCGCGCCTGAAGCACAGGGACAACCTGTTCGACAAAACGCGGGAAGGTATCCGGCGTTCCGCCCTGGATAATAAAACCGTCTGCGGCTTTCTCGTCGAACCACTGCTGCAGGCCGTCGGCGACCTGTTCCGGCGTGCCGCTGAAACGCGGACGTGGGCTAGCCGCTTCCAGAGCAACCTGACGGAGTGTTAAGCCACGCTCGCGCGCGTTGCGTTTGATCTCATCAGTCGTACTGCGAAAGCTGTTTTGTCCGAGAGAGCCAAGATCCGGGAACGGTGCGTCCAACGGATATTGGGCAAAATCATGATGTTCAAAGTAGCGGCCAAGATAGTTCAGCGCGTCGGTAACGGAGACCAGCGCAGCGGTAGTCTGATACTGCTGCTCAACATCCTCTGCGCTGTCGCCAACAATAACGCTGACGCCCTGGAATATATGCAGTTGATCGGGATGTCGTCCGGCGATTTCCAGCTGACTTTTTACATCCTGATAGAACGCCTTAGCCTCTGCCAGCGACTCCTGATGGGTAAAAATGGCATCAGCATGCTGCGCCGCTAATTTCTTGCCATCTGCTGAAGCTCCCGCCTGAAATATAATCGGACGACCTTGTGGCGTACGCCCAATATTTAACGGCCCGGCGACCTGGAAATAATCTCCATGATGGTTTAGCGTGTGCAGTTTATGCGGATTAAAAAATTCCCCGCTTGTTTTATTACGGGTAAAAGCATCGTCTTCCCAGGAATCCCACAGTCCTTTCACTACCTGTAAATATTCATCGGCAATACGATAACGCTGGGCATGCTCCGGATGCTGAGCGCGAGAATAGTTTTTTGCCGATCCTTCCAGAGGCGACGTAACCACGTTCCAGCCTGCACGCCCGTTGCTGAGATGGTCCAGGCTGGCGAACTGTCGTGCGGTCGTAAACGGCTCGCTGTATGATGTAGACACTGTGCCAACCAGTCCCAGATTCTGGGTGATGCTGGCCAAAGCGGATAATACTGTCAGCGGCTCAAAACGATTTAAAAAGTGCGGGATTGATTTTTCATTAATATACAGACCATCGGCGACAAAAATAAAATCCAGCTTCCCTTTTTCCGCAATAAGCGCCGTCTCTTTGACAAAATCAAAATTAATACTGGCATCGGCCTGAGCCGCCGGGTGGCGCCATGCGGACATATTTCCCGATGCGCCATGCAGAATAGTTCCGAGCCGTAGTTGCCGATTTCCAGCCATAATAACCCCTACCCAACAGGTAAACTTAAAGGTGTGCGAATGCCGTTTTTGCTAACTGCGCAAAGTAATGTGCGGCAGGTTCAATTAAACGTTCGTCTGGATTAAATCCCGGGTGATGTAATCCGTATTCACTGGCACTGCCAATACTGACAAATGCGCCTGGCGTATTTTGCAGGTAGACGGCAAAATCCTCCCCGCCCATATGCAGGTCAGCATGGTGAGTGGTGTAGCCTGACTGTTTCGCCACCGTGGTGGCGATATCGGCCCAACGCGCATCGTTCACCAACGCGGTCGGCCCCGCATGCCAGATAACGTCTATTTGTGCGCCAAAGGCATGGGCAAATCCGGCAGCGATGTCATTAACCCGTGCTTTAACCTGCTGCTGTACCTGAGTCCGGTGCGTTCTGAGCGTCCCTTCCAGCTCAACGGACTCTGGCAGTACGTTCCATGTATTTCCTCCCTGAATACGGGTCACGCTGAGTACCACCGAATCCAGCGTGTTAACGTCGCGACTGGCAACGCTTTGCAACACGGTTACCAACTGGCTGGCAAGCAGGATGGCATCTTTGCCTTCATGCGGACGCGCCGCATGTGCGCCCTTGCCATTTATACGCAGCACGAAGCGATCGACATTGGCATAGAACGCACCGCCGCGTGTGGCAAATTCGCCCACCGGCAAACCGGGCTCATTGTGCATACCAAAAATAGCCGCTACGTTTTGCAGCGCACCGGCGCGGATCAACGTTTTTGCGCCGCCGAAACTCTCTTCAGCTGGTTGAAACAAAATACGTACTCGCCCCGGTAAGGTTGTTTCCTGTTGTTTAAGCAGCAGTGCTGCACCAAGCATCACGCTGGTATGGACGTCATGCCCGCAGGCATGCATCACGCCCGGTGTGAGGGAACGAAACGGAACGTCGGCACTTTCTTCTATCGGTAGCGCATCGATATCCGCCCGCAGCGCGATGACATCTTCTCCCTTGCCGATTTCCGCGACCAGACCGGTTTTCAGCTCGAACGGCAGAATGTCGACATCCGCAGCGTGCAACCAGGCCTGAATGCGCCTGGTGGTTGCTTCCTCCTGCAGGGAAAGCTCCGGGTGCTGATGTAATTCACGACGCCAGTTGATAAGCGTTGAGCTGAGGGTCATCAGAGCACCTCCACGGCATTATGGACTTGTGCCAACAAACGCAGCGATGTCAGACGCGCGTGGCCCTCCGCCACTGGCGTGTCGATAATGAACTCATCAATACCAAATTGCGTATGCAGAGCATTCAGCTTTACCATCACCTCTTGAGCGGTGCCGTGTAACAACGCCAGTTCACGACGCGCGATTTTGCGTGGCGAACTCCCCGCCTGTACGGCGAATGCCAGGGCTTGCTCTTCGCTGGCGACTGTAACGCGTTGACCATTTTCCAGCTCAACGCCCCAGATTTGCACGTTTTCCGCCAGTTGCGCAGCGGTATCGTGACTGTCAGCCACAATCACCTGAACGGCGACTATCGTCGGGCGGTCGCTGTGGGTCTGCCAGAAGGACAAAACCTCACGTAATAACGCTTTGTCACCGTTGAGGTGCGCAGCGAAGATAAAATTCAAGTCGGATTGCGCTGCTAACTGTGCGCTTTGCACACTGGCTCCGAGTACAAATCCTTCTGGCGGTATTGGTGGGATTGGCGTCGGGAATACCGTTTCCCCGCTTTCCGTTCCGTTCAGCGCCAGCCAGCCGTTAAGCTGAGAAAGCTGATCGGCAAAACTGCCTTTTTCTTCCTGATGCAGTCCATGCTGTAACGCCTGAGTCGACAACGGTAACCCGCCAGGGGCCTTCCCTACGCCGAGGTCGACACGTCCAGGAGCCAGTGATGCCAGAAGATTGAAGTTTTCCGCCACTTTGTACGGGCTGTAATGTTGCAGCATCACGCCGCCGGAACCAACGCGGATACGCTGGGTTTGCCCGAGGATCCAGGCGATCACCAGCTCCGGCGATGGACTGGCCAGCTGTGGCGTATTATGGTGTTCCGCGATCCAGAAACGATGGTACCCCCACTCTTCCGCCAGTTGCGCCAGGCGCAACGTCCGGGAAAGCGCAGTCGCGGCAGTTTCACCTTCCCCGATGGGGCTTTTATCCAGAACACTCAGGCGATATGACATGTTACGAGCCTATGTTTGTTAACATGTCTTTATTATTAATTTATCAAATAGCCATACTGAAACATTTAATTCACATTTACTCAGCTAAAAAGTAGATAACAAACCCTACCGCAGCCAGGGTTAAAATTTGGATCGCCCAGTACCGCTAAACTGAAAAACACCAGCAATTAATGGCCTACAAAATATAATAGGGTCGTTGATATCACGGTAATAACATCAAAATCATTTCATGCCATTTTTCTTTTTACGAAAAGGTTTTTTAACGCAATTTACGTTAAGTCAGTTTAAACGACTTGTAACGTTATGCGCTTGTATTAATTGTTTCACTTTTATGACGTGGGATGAATGATTTACATGGAAATTTTTATTTTAACTACTTCCACAGAAATGATGATTAGTAGAGAATGCAACGTTTCTTATTAAAACGGTTTAAAACAGATTTCTAATATCCCCCGATTTCATTGCGGGGATTTTTGTATGGATTATACATAGCATCATGGGACCTCTATGAAAAGTAACATGCCCGTTACACAAATTGAGCACGCACTTAACGATAAAACGACGCTGCTTTCTACGACGGATAAAGAAAGTCATATTACCTACGCCAACTCCGCATTTATTGATGCCAGCGGATTTAACGAACAGCAATTAATGGGCGAACCGCATAATATTATTCGCCATCCTGATATGCCTCCCGCGGCGTTCGCCGATATGTGGTACACGCTACAGCAGGGAGACAGCTGGACGGGAATGGTGAAAAACCGTCGGCAGAATGGCGACCATTACTGGGTTCGCGCCAACGTTACACCGGTCTGGCACAATGAAAAGCTCACTGGCTACATTTCAGTGCGTACCGTTCCTTCGCGCGATGAAATAACTCAAAGCGAAAGTTTATATCAAAAAATTAATAGCCAGCAGTTTAAAGGGTTTCGACTTTTTAAAGGCATTATCATTCGCCGCGGCATATTGTCATGGGCATCAATGTTTAAATGGCTGAGCATTAGCCAGCGCGTCAATTATTCTTTAGGGGTAATCGCCCTGCTCGCTGTGCTATTTCTTTTTGCTCCTGTTAATCCATTTATTCAGGCGGGAGGGTTGCTGTTCTTATTTCTGATGTTTGCTATTTACCTTAAGTATCAAATTTGTCAGCCAGTTAATACGCTACTGACGCAAATGAAGAAAGTGGTATCCGGGAGAAAACCTGATAACTGTCATTTAAATCGGGTGGATGAGATCGGAATGCTGATGCGTCTGGTTAATCAGTCCGGGCTTAATCTGAATTCACTGGTCGATGATGTCAGTACGCAAATATCCGGTATTCGCGCTATCAGTCAGCGAGTATCAAAAGAAGGTACGGCGCTGCATAAGCGTTCCGAAGAAACCTCCGCCGACCTGCAACAAACCGCTGCCGCCATTGAAGAAATTGGTAGCGCGGTACAGCAAACTGCTGAGACTGCGGCACATACTATGACCATGGCCGATAAAACCAGCGCCAATGCGGCAGAAGGCGGCGATATCATGAAACAAACTATCGCCATGATGCAGGCGATATCGCGTGACAACGGGCAGATCGTCGACATCATCGGCGTCATTGATAGTATCGCCTTTCAGACCAATATTCTGGCGCTCAATGCCGCGGTCGAGGCCGCGCGAGCCGGAGAGTCAGGACGCGGTTTCGCCGTTGTGGCGGCAGAGGTCCGTAATCTGGCACAGCACTCAGCGTCTGCAGCAAAAGAGATCAAACAGTTGATTGAGAAGAACGTCGCCAACGTGAATAGCGGCGTCAAAATGGTAGAACAAACGGAGACGCATCTTACCGGGATGATTGGCGATGTCCTGCAGATGTCGATGATGATCAAAGATATTAGTCTGGCGACGCGTGAGCAAACCCTGGCGCTGGATCTGATTAACGATTCGATTTCACGCGTTGGCACCATGACACACAATAATGCCGAGATGGTGGAACGTGTCACCGATGCTACCGCCGATCTGACTCAACGTTCATCGCGCTTACAGCAGGCCGTTCAGGTCTTTGGCGTATCAGCATAACCTTACGGCGCTTATCGGGTGAATGTCTCGATAAGCGCACTCCTCTCCAGATATTTACGCCCTTTTCTTTTATTGGCTGAATCGAGGCCACACCGCGCCAGTGCAGGCTGTACAAAAATGCTGAATTCTTGTTATCGGGGCTTTGCGGAACCGAACAATTGAATGTAGGATGCTCGGCCGGCAGTTTTCCCCCGTAACACAATGAAGGGTAAGGCTGTTTTCGCCGCAGCAGGTGCGGCAAAAAGGATTTGTATTTTTGTCTGGTCAACAGGAAAAGTAATGAACACAAACAACACGCAAGCCGCGGAACAACATGCGGCGAAACGACGCTGGTTGAATGCCCACGAAGAGGGGTATCACAAAGCGATGGGAAATCGACAGGTACAGATGATCGCCATTGGCGGCGCAATTGGTACCGGGTTGTTTTTAGGGGCTGGCGCACGCTTGCAGATGGCTGGTCCTGCTTTGGCGCTGGTTTATTTGGTGTGCGGTATTTTTTCGTTCTTTATACTGCGCGCGCTTGGCGAACTGGTTTTACATCGCCCTTCCAGCGGCAGCTTTGTCTCCTATGCCCGTGAATTTTTAGGTGAGAAAGCCGCCTATGTGGCTGGCTGGATGTACTTTATCAACTGGGCGATGACCGGCATTGTCGATATCACCGCGGTGGCGTTGTATATGCATTACTGGGGCGCATTTGGTGATGTACCGCAGTGGGTATTCGCCCTCGGCGCGCTGGCCATTGTCGGCACCATGAACATGATCGGCGTGAAGTGGTTCGCGGAGATGGAGTTTTGGTTTGCACTGGTCAAAGTGTTGGCGATTGTGATTTTCCTGGTGGTGGGTACCGTCTTTTTAGGCACTGGAAAGCCATTGGATGGTAACGCCACGGGTTTTCACCTGATCACCGACAACGGTGGATTCTTCCCACATGGCTTGCTGCCGGCGCTGGTACTGGTTCAGGGGGTGGTTTTCGCGTTTGCCTCCATTGAACTGGTGGGCACCGCTGCTGGAGAATGCAAAGATCCACAAACCATGGTGCCGAAAGCGATCAATAGCGTTATCTGGCGTATTGGTCTGTTCTATGTGGGTTCTGTCGTGCTGCTGGTTCTGTTACTGCCGTGGAATGCCTATCAGGCAGGGCAAAGCCCGTTTGTTACCTTCTTCTCCAAACTGGGCGTGCCGTATATCGGCAGTATCATGAATATCGTGGTGCTCACCGCGGCGCTTTCCAGCCTTAACTCTGGGCTGTACTGTACCGGACGTATTTTACGTTCCATGTCGATGGGCGGATCGGCGCCGAAATTCATGGCTAAAATGAGCCGCCAACAGGTACCCTGGGCGGGGATCCTCGCCACGCTGGTCGTCTATGTCGTCGGGGTATTTCTTAACTATCTGGTGCCGTCGCAGGTGTTTGAGATCGTGTTGAACTTCGCGTCGTTGGGCATTATTGCGTCGTGGGGCTTTATCATGGTCTGTCAGATGCGTCTGCGCCGGGCCATAAAAGAAGGTAAAACGGCAGACGTTAGCTTTAAACTGCCGGGCGCTCCGTTTACCTCGTGGCTAACCCTGGTGTTCCTGCTGAGCGTGCTGGTGTTGATGGCGTTTGACTATCCAAACGGCACCTACACTATCGCATCATTACCGTTGATTGCCATCCTGCTGGTTGCAGGCTGGTTCGGCGTGCGTCAACGCGTCGCGGAAATCCACCGCACCGCGCCGTAATGGCTGAAGGCCTGACAGGTTAACCCTTCAGGCCCTCTTTTTTAGTTCGCTTCAATCAACTGCGCTACATCGTTGCTGTTAATTTCCCGCGCGTTTCCATCCTGATCGGTATAGCTGGTCATTCCCGTATCTTTATCCAGTTTTGGCTTACCCTGGGTGGTAATGGTTTGTCCGCTTTTGGTCGTCATGACGTAATCAGTGGTGCATCCTGCCAGGGTAAACAGCATTACGCCTGCACAAAGACAGATAAATGGCTTTTTCATGGTATTCCCGTGTTATTCAGTTAGCCGTTGAGGGCGTAGTGTAAGTCCCTGAAGTGGGTCGGGCTACTGGCGGGGTGTAACGAGGCGTATCGTGGGGTTTAGAGAAATGACAGGAGGGGTTTCCCCCTCCTGATTTTTTACAGCGCAATACGAATAACATCGTCCGGCTGGGTAGCTTCCTGCTCGCGGGTAGATTTCTGTTTCACGCTGACGTACAGGGTTTTACCATCGGCAGAGAGCGCCAGGCTATTCGGGAATGTTGGGGTCTCGAATGTTTTGACGACTTTATAGCTTTTCGCGTCGATCACACTCACTTTACCGGCCTGGCGATGAGTCACGTAGGCTTCATTACGCGTCGGGTTGAACAGCACGGCAAGGGATTCCGGCGCGGCGACTTTTGCCAGTACGTTGCCATTACGGGTGTCGATTACCAGCACTTCCGCCGCTTTAGAGTCGGTGACAAATGCACGGTTGCCCGCTGTGTCCAGGCTCAGGTTGATAAAGAAATGCTCTTTCCCATCATCCAGTAGTTTTTTGCGGCTGAGAATTTTGTTGGTGGTGGTATCGATGGTAATGAATTCACCGTCCGCATTGGCGGTGTACAGGCGCTTAGCCTTGCTGTCGACAGCCAGAGCGGTGCTCATTTTGCCGGTATTTTGGATGGTGTCCTTCAGTTTAATGGCGTCGCCGTCCACCACCCAAATCACGCTCTCTTTACCAATACCGCTAATGTATACCGTGTTAGTGGCGTCATCTGCGGCCAGCTCACGCGGCTGCAGCGGGCGAACATCTTCAGAACGCTTACGCGCATCCAGCACCAGACGTCCTTTCACCGCGCCCGTTTTAGCATCCATCGCCGTTACCGCGCTATTTACCGTGTTGCCGAACCACAGCGTTTGCGTGGCGTTATTGATGGTGGCACCAAACGGTTTGAGATCGTTATGAATCACCTGAGTCACTTCGAGGGTGACCGGGTCAAGGCGGTAAACCACCCCGCCGGTATCCAGTTTGCGGCTCTGTGAGGTCGCCAGCCACAGCGCGTTTTCTTGTTGGCTGTACGCCATTTCATAAGCGCCTTTACCGACGGCTTTGCGCAGCAGTTCTTCTGCAGCCTGCGTAGTAAAAGATGATGCAACGAGCAGTGAACCTAACAGTAAAGAACCACGCAGACGCGGTGAAAACAGATGACGTAAAGACATGACGACTCCCTTTGATAAATTCGTTTGTTACTGCTTCACATAGCTTCAATGAGCAAAATCATGGTTTTGCCTTTTTAAGAATGAGAATAGTAATCATTATTTATCTCAATGTGGAGTATTTATTCGCTTTCGGGTTGTAACCTTCTCATTTTCTCCATGAATAATCGCTTTTCATCCAGATAACGTCATTGGCATTTTACCAGGCCTACATTTCGTACGAAGCAGGCCTGGTTACAGACATTCACAGTCTTCCGCTCTTACGCATCAATCCTCAGCAAGACGAATAACTACCTTGCCGAAGTTTTTGCCGGTCAGCAGACCGATAAAGGTTTGTGGCGCATTTTCCAGACCGTCGGTCACCTGCTCGCGGTAGTGGATTTTGTCCTCATTAAGCCAGCGCCCCATCTCCCGCTGAAACTCCTGAATGCGGTGACCATAATCCTGACCAATGATAAAACCCTGCATCCGGATACGCTTTTTCAGCAGCGTTGCCATTAACAGCGGTAATCTGTCAGGTCCGGCCGGAAGAGACGTTGCGTTATAACCACTGACCAGGCCACAAAGCGGAATCCGCGCTGAAGTATTGAGCAATGGCAGAACGGCATCAAATACTTTTCCGCCGACGTTTTCATAATAAATATCAATTCCTTGCGGGCAAGCTTTTGCCAGTTGTTGCGCAAAATCTTGTGCGTGGTGATCGAGGCAAACATCAAAGCCCAGCACCTCTGTGGCATGTCGGCATTTCTCTGCCCCACCTGCCACACCGATTACCCGGCAGCCTTTAAGCTTACCGATCTGCCCAACCGTTGCGCCAACCGGCCCGGTTGCGGCGGCTACCACCAGCGTTTCTCCCGCTTTCGGCTGACCGATATCCAGCAGACCCATATAAGCGGTAAACCCCGGCATACCCATAACACCCAGCGCCCAGGAGGGATGTTCGGGATGAGCGCCAAGCTTCACCAGTCCGTTACCGTCGGAGATGTCATAGTCCTGCCAACCGCTGTAGCTCAATACCCATTCGCCTGGCTGGTAGTCCGGATGGCGGGATGACACCACGCGACTTACGGTACCACCCACCATAACACCACCAATCTCTACTGGTGGTGAGTAAGATGGCTCATCGCTCATGCGGCCACGCATGTAGGGAT
The DNA here is from genome assembly GCF_009495675.1 of Citrobacter sp. S39. Classification (NCBI taxonomy): domain Bacteria; kingdom Pseudomonadati; phylum Pseudomonadota; class Gammaproteobacteria; order Enterobacterales; family Enterobacteriaceae; genus Citrobacter; species Citrobacter sp. S39. The sequence continues at coordinate 3,342,585 of NZ_CP045555.1, read as the reverse complement.
CGAGGGAAAGATAAACAGTGCGCAGCAAAACCTGGCCTTCGCCCGGGGATGCCACCTCATCTTCTTCAAGACGGAAGTTCTCTGGGACTGGCGCGCCATGTGGACGGGAAGCCAGTACCCAGCGACGGTTACGATTAGTCTGTTGACCCATGATGTGCTCCTCTGCTTTTGGCATGAATCCATCAATAGTAGCAGTCTGTGCCTGCTATTTAGCTGACGACGTGGTTTAACCGCACAACCAGGTAAACGCAGGGTTTCGCGGTTTCATTGATAAACCGACAGTCATTCGGCGGGCCAAGTTCCAGGCAATCACCTGCCTGCATTTCATGGCGTATGTCCCCTTCCACAAAGACTAATTCCCCCTGCTGTAACCAGATAAGTTGTCTGGCCTGCACATAGGAAGAAGCTGGCATCGGGATATCACTTCCGGCGGGTAATTCAATCTGCACCAGATCGATAGGTAGATCGCTGCGCGGTGAAACATGGCGGCGCAGATAGTGGCTTTGCGGATCGTGCCAGACGGGCTGGTCAGCGAAGCGCAGCAGCTTGCCCTCCTGCATTTCAGCCCGCGCAATCAGGGTAGACATGCTGATGCCAAACGCACCGGAAAGTCTACCCAGCAGCGTAGCCGTTGGACTACTCTCGCCGCGTTCTATTTTATGGATCATGGCCCGCGACACGCCCGCGCGCTCGGCAAGTTCCGTGAGTGACCAACCGCGAGATTCCCGCTCAATGCGAATTCTTGCACTGATCCGTTGATTTATACTGTCTTCAATAGTATTCATATTGTAATACTATAGTGAACAAGCCCTGAGGTTCAACATGTCAATTCGATTTGCCAGCAAAGAAGACTGCGCCGCCATTGCAGAAATCTACAACCATGCGGTACTGCATACGGCGGCTATCTGGAATGATCAAACGGTCGATGCCGAAAACCGTATTTCCTGGTATGAATCCCGACAATTGATGGGGTATCCGGTACTGGTGAGTGAAGAGAATGGCGTGGTTACGGGATACGCCTCCTTTGGCGACTGGCGTAACTTTGATGGCTTCCGTCATACCGTTGAACATTCGGTGTATGTCCATCCAGAACATCAGGGAAAAGGACTCGGACGAGCACTACTCAGCAGACTGATAGACGAAGCCCGCGCATGCGGCAAGCATGTAATGGTGGCAGGGATTGAGTCTCAGAATCAGGCATCACTGCATCTGCACAGCTTGCTGGGCTTTAAAACCACCGCGCAAATGCCACAGGTTGGAACCAAATTTGGGCGGTGGCTGGATCTGACTTTCATGCAGTTGCAGTTAGACGATCGTCGTGAACCGGATGCCGGCAGATGAACCAGACGCTGACCCTCTTCTTTCTGATTGCGGCGGGTATTGGTCTGGTGGTGCAAAATACCTTGATGGTACGCATTACGCAGACGTCCTCGACGATCCTTATCGCCATGTTACTTAACTCGCTGGTCGGGATCGTGCTGTTTGTCAGCATATTGTGGTTTAAGCAAGGTTTAGCAGGGTTTGGTGAATTGGTTTCCAGCATACGCTGGTGGACACTCATCCCCGGCTTGTTGGGATCGTTCTTTGTTTTCGCCAGCATCAGCGGATATCAAAATGTAGGCGCTGCCACGACGATTGCGGTGCTGGTCGCCAGCCAGTTAATCGGCGGGCTGGTGCTGGATATTCTGCGCAGTCACGGCGTGCCGCTGCGGGCGCTGGTGGGGCCGGTCTGTGGTGCGGTACTGCTGGTAGTCGGGGCATGGCTGGTGGCGAGACGTTCGTTTTAATTGCCTGATAGCACTTCGTTTATCAGGCCTACAGAACGTTCCTGTTGGCCTGATAAGGGAAAATCAGAGGATTGTGCCACCTTTGGTCAACTGTTCGCGACGGGCTTCCATATCTTCTTTATGCTGACGGCCATGATGCGCGATAGCCGTACGCAAACGCTGTTGCTGGGTATAGCGGTCTTCCCGGCTCAACGCGACATCATCGCTGAGCTCAATCAGCAATTCATTCATATGCGTAATGACGCTCTCCTCAATGGCGGCATCAACACGTGCGCTGACCTCATCCAGATGCGACATAACCTCTCCTTAACTCATTAATTTAATTTTGCTTTTGAAAAATCACTGCCCATCAGGCTAACGCTGTATCCGCTGACGTTGCTACGCGTAGCGTAGAACGTTTTACCGTTTGCCAGGGCTATCCAAGGAGCCTGGTGGTAGAAAATCTCTTGTGACTGCTGGTAAAGCGCGGCGCGCTCTTCCGGTTTGCTCACCAGTTTCGCCTTTTCAACCAGCGAATTATACTCTTTATCGCACCAGCGCGCGGCGTTAGATCCGGTTTTTATGCTGTCGCAGCCCAGCAGCACATCGGCGAAGTTATCCGGATCGCCGTTGTCTGACATCCAACCAAACAACGCGGTGTCGTGCTCACCTTTACGCATTCCGGAGAGATATTCACCCCACTCGTACGATACAATCTTCGCCTTCACGCCCACCTTTGCCCAGTCGCTCTGGATCATCTCGGCAATCCGTCGGGAGTTCGGGTTGTATGGGCGCTGGACCGGCATTGACCACAGCGTCGCTTCAAAGCCATTTTCCAGCCCAGCCTGCTTCAGCAGGTCTTTCGCTTTTTGCGGGTCGTAAGCGTAATCCTGCAGATCTTTATTGAACCCCATCATATTCGGTGGAATCGGCGATTTTGCCACCGTACCGGAACCTAAGAAGACGGCGTTAATAATGGCCTTTTTATCGGTCGCGTAGTTTAGCGCCTGACGCACCAGTACGTTATCAAACGGTTTTTTCTCGGTATTAAATGCCAGATACCCGACGTTCAGCGCGTCAACCGAATGCAGCGTCAAATCCTTATTCTTTTTAATCTCGTCAAACTGTACGGGCGCAGGTGCTGGGATTATTTGGCATTCATTGGTTTGCAGTTTTGCCAGCCGCGTCTGGACGTTTGGCGTGATTGAGAAGATCAGGTGTTTCGTTGGAACGGCGCCATCCCAGTAGTTAGGGTTGGCAAGATAGCGGATTTGCGAGTCCTGCTTGTACTGCTGCAGCACGTAAGGCCCGGTGCCAATCGGCCAGTTGTCGACATTTTCCGGCGTACCTTTTTTCAGCATCGCGTCGGCATATTCCGCAGAGAGAATCGAGGCAAAATCCATTCCCCAGTCGGCAAGAAACGCAGCGTTAGGTTCATTCAGGACAAACTGAACGTGATAATCATCGAGCTTCTTCACTTCTTTAATCAGTTTATCCAGACCGACATCGTTAAAGTATTCATAGCTTCCCTGAGAAACCTTGTGATACGGATGATCGGCATCTTTCTGCCGTAATACCGAGAAAATCACGTCGTCAGCGTTGAAGTCGCGGGTCGGTTTAAAGAATTTATTACTGTTGAATTTCACGCCTTGACGCAGGGTAAAGGTGTAAGTCTTACCGTCAGGAGAAATCGTCCAGTCCGTTGCCAGAGATGGTACCGGGGTATTCTTTACCGGATCAAAGTTGATGAGTCGGTTGTAGAGCACTTGTGAACTGGCCACAAATGAGGGACCGGAACTGGCAATTTGCGGGTTAAATGACTCCGGCGATGCTTCCGAGCAATAGATGATGGTGTCAGTATTGGCCGCGAACGCAACGCCTGACTGTATGACGGTGCTGATAGCCAGCGCGAGTAACGTTTTCCTTGCAATCATGGTTATAAGCCTTCTTATTTTATTATTAACCGAGATATCAGAGCATAGCTGACAAAAACTGACCAATAACAAATCACTATCAGGTTATTCTAATCAGGTGTATTTCGCTGAATAATTCATCACCCTAAGCGAATTAATTTCCCTTAAGTCTTTTTCAAAACGTCAAGATTTTTCCCGGCACTCTATGCCATGAAAATTAGCCCCTTTTTGCCTCTCTTTCTCCGTTTGCTCGTTTTTATAAAACGTAAAGTAGATACGTGAAGAAGTCTAAGGGGTAACAACGTGGCAAAAACTCTCTTGCGCAGCGGCAATTTGGATGACTATCAGGCCGTGGGCGGCGGTGGTCAGGCCGTGTTTGATTCAGCATTGCAAATTCGTGAAACGCTTCGTCTGCGTAAACAGCAGGCGATGGTGGATTGTTTGGCGATCCCACAAATTAACGACAACGGCGATCGGGTTGACTGGTATTCCCCGATAGAAGGGAAAGCCGTGGCGTGGAAAGCCGCTGATGAAGAAGCACGTTTTCGTGCGCTGCGCTATCTGGGGAGCACGCTGGAAAATGCGGCGGCTCTGAGCCGTAAAAGCCTGCAGTCGGGAAAAACCTCCCTACAGCTGTTTGGCTCTCTGCTCGAAAAAGCCATCCAGTTTCCCGGTGAAAACCACGTGTTTCTGGTTGATGGCAAACCCGTTATTACGTTCTGGGGCTTCGTCAATCTGAATGAAAATCCCCGCGACGATGTGCTCGATTGCCTGCGACTTGCCGATATTCCTCCTGTCGTTACCGTAGCAGAGCCGGAACAGGAAGAAGAAATCCCCCCGGAAATCACCTTCGCCGAGGCTGATGCGCCTTTATTGACGCCAGTCGTCGAGCTGGCTAAACCGGCTGAACCCGAACCACAGCCACCGGTTATAGTTAACGAACCGGAGGTTACACCGCCGCTGGCACAAGAGAAACCTGCGCGCCGCCTGCCGCTGTGGAGCCTGCCCGTTGCCGCAGTCATCATTGCCGCCATCGTTGGGCCGCTGCTGTGGAAACAACAGACCACCCAGCCCGTACCCGCAGCCGCCGCTGTTGAAGTCGCTAAGATTGATATGGCACCGCTGCCAGCACTGGCATCTGCTCTGCCTTTGCATCGTGCTGAAGTGACTCCAGCTGCGAAGAAAGAGAAACCTGTAGAAGGACCGGTGGTGATCGCCGCGATTCCAAAAGATGCGCTGGTGATGGATGCCAATCAGATGAAGGCAGGAACGACGCGCTTCCTCAATGGTAACTGGCGCGTCATGGTCGATGTTAAAGATCCGGTGAGCGGCAAAGCGCCGTCGCTGCGCTATCAGATCCAGGCCAATAAAGGCACTGCTCGCGTGGTTCATGGTGACAATATTGTTTGTCGTGCCGAGATTTTCTCCGGTTTGCACCAGTCGGGTGAATTAATGATTAAGAGTCGCGGCAATGCCCGTTGTACAGACGGGTCACGTTATCCGATGCCTGAAATTACCTGCAAAGCGGGAACCAACGACGTCGCCGCCTGTACCGCGCGTTATGACGATCACGCGGAAATCCCTCTGACAATCAAAAAGATAGGTGCCTGATTCTATGTTGGTGAATCTGTGTGATTACAAGCAGAGCGTGACGCTCATCGCCAATAGCGGTGTTCAATTCCTGGATTTTGGCCTGACGCCGCAGGAATCTGCGCACCATGGCCGCTTTGTGCGCAAAACGGCAAACGGTCCCCTGCTACGGCTGGATTTCGATCTGGCAACGGGTCGCTATACCTTGCCTGGCAGCACTGGCGGTCAGCCCGAAGTGGTGAAGCCGGAAAGTACCCAGACGCTGCATTATTCGCTGGATGTCCTCGACGGTGTCTGGCTGCCGCTGCCGTTTCTGCGCTTTAACCCACCGCGCACGTTTGTTGAAGGCCCGGATAACTGGGCGCGCGTGCAGGTACGAAAACTGGCGCAACCCGACAGCGCGGGCAACACCCACCGCGTTACCGTGGCGCTGGATAGCCAGCTCACTGAAAATGCCCCTGCAGCGTTAACGCCTAATGAAAACGACCTGCTCAACGGGACACGATTCGCGCTGGCCTGGCATGACAGTGAAATTGCTGATTTCCTTGACCAGACCTGGATTGACGGCTGGTTGCGCGAATCTTTTATGCACCATGTCACCCAACATGAGAATCGCTCAGAACAAGAGATCCAGCTGGCGCTGCGTAACTTTGAATACCAGGCGCACTGGCTGAATGTGCTGACTCTGTTAGGCGAGCAGCTTTCTGTCCCGGAAGTGAAACTGGTTACGCATACCCTTAGCACACCCGCTATTCCCGTCGATCTTATTTTAGATATCGGTAATACCCATACCTGTGGCGTCCTGATTGAAGATCACGGGGATGCCAATGACGGGCTGCGTCAGACCGCTGAATTGCAGGTCCGTTCGTTAAGCGAGCCGCAGTTCCTCAACGATCCGCTGTTCACCAGTCGGCTGGAGTTTTCCGAAGCGCGCTTTGGTAAGCAGCATTTTTCCGTTGAGAGCGGACGTGATGACGCCTTTATCTGGCCGTCGATTGTGCGTGTGGGTGATGAAGCCCGTAAGCTGGCAATGCAGCGTATGGGCACCGAGGGCAATAGTGGGATCTCCAGCCCGCGCCGTTATCTGTGGGATGAAACGCCGGTGTTACATGACTGGCGCTTTAGCCAGATGAATGGAAAAACCCAGCGCGAACCGCTGGCTACCGCCTTCCCACTGATGAACCTGATGAACGATGACGGGCAACCGCTGTTCAGCCTGCCGCAGGACGATCGTCTGCCGGTATTCTCACCGCAATACAGCCGCAGTACGCTGATGACGCATATGTTATGCGAAATACTGGCCCAGGCGCTGGGGCAAATTAACAGCGTAGCGACGCGTTTGCGCCTCGGATTCCCGGCATCTCCTCGTCAGTTACGGACGCTGATCCTGACCCTACCGTCGGCGATGCCCAAACAGGAACGCGAGATTTTCCGCCTGCGCATGTTTGAAGCTATTGCCCTGGTCTGGAAAGCAATGGGCTGGCACCCGCAGGATGAAGACTTCACTACCCGTAAACAGCAGGAAAAGAGTGTGGTTCCCGTACCTGAAATTCAGATGGAATGGGATGAAGCCAGCTGCGGGCAACTGGTGTGGCTGTATAACGAGGCTATCTCTCACTACGATGGCCACACCGAATCATTCTTTAACGCCCTTGCCCGCCCGGACCGTTTGCCGGAACCCGGTGAGACTAAAGGCCGGGCGCTGCGCGTGGCATCGATCGACATTGGCGGCGGGACAACGGATATGGCCGTCGTCCATTATCAGCTTGATGACGGCGTCGGCGCGAACGTTAAAATTACTCCGCATTTGCTGTTCCGTGAGGGTTTTAAGGTGGCAGGCGATGACATGCTTCTGGACGTGATTCAGCGTTGCGTGTTGCCTGCGCTGCAAACCCGCTTACAACAAGCTGGCGTGACCGATGCCGCTGCATTACTGGCCACGCTGTTTGGCGATTCCGGTCGCATCGATACCCAGGCGATTTTGCGTCAACAAACGGCATTGCAGCTCTTTATGCCGCTCGGTCATGCGGTACTCAGTGCCTGGGAACAAAGCGATATTAACGATCCGGTCGCTGGTCTGCATGCCACATTCGGAGAACTCCTGAGCCAACGACCAACGCGCAACGTGATGAACTACATCCAGCAGGCTATCGACCATGCGTTGCCAGCAGGTTCGCCAGCGTTTGATGTTCTGAGCGTGCCGTTGCAGGTACAGTTCAGGCAGTTACAAGAAGCTCTGTTAGCGGGGCAATTTACCCTGACTTCCCCGCTGCACGCGGTTTGTGAGGCTATTTCACATTATCGCTGCGATATTTTATTAGTGACCGGCAGGCCCGCCTGTTTACCGGGCGTGCAGGCGTTGATCCGCCATCTGCAACCTGTTCCGGTTAACCGTATGATCTGGATGGATAACTACCGCGTGCATGAGTGGTATCCGTTCAGCCAACAAGGGCGGATTGGTAATCCCAAATCCACCGCGGCAGTCGGCGCCATGCTGTGTAGCCTGGCGCTGGATTTGCGTTTGCCGCGTTTTAACTTTAAAGCTGCCGATATCGGCGCTTACTCGACCGTACGTTATCTTGGCGTACTGGATAACACGGTCAATACACTGCGCGATGAGAACATCTGGTATCACGATATTGATCTGGATAAACCAGGTGCGAAGCTGGATGCCCGGTTGCACTTCCCGTTACGTGGCAACGTGACGTTAGGATTCCGGCAACTGGCAAACAGCCGCTGGCCTGCCACGCCGCTGTATACGCTCAGCATAAATTCCGCCGAACTGGCAAAAACCATCGCCGGAGATGGCGTGTTGAATGTACGGCTGCAGCTACGCGGCGGCAGCAAAGAAAGTGGCCCAGAATTCTTCGTCCTGAGCGATGCCTGGTTACAGGATGGCACCCCCGTTGCCGCCAATGCCTTAACGTTAAAACTGAATACGCTGGCAGACCGTCGCCATAGCGGAAGCCATTACTGGATTGATAGCGGGAGCGTGTACCTGAAATGAGTAAGATGTTAAATACCGCGCAGGCCGCCATCGAGTGGGTGGTAGATACCCGTCAACGTGCGGCGCGTCTTGATGATGAAGCGGATGCCCTGCTGGCACAGCTTACGCTAGCCGCAGTGAGTGAATCTGCGCTAGAGACAACCTTTTCATCGCAAGGATGTATAGGGTTATACGGACATTCACAATCGGCAAAAGCACATCTGCTTGCGGCATTGTGCAGCAATGCCACTGGCAAAGTGAATATTGTTACCCCGGATCGCAGCTTTGATTATTTCTCGCATATTAATCCTGGCCATGCGCCAACCAATATGGCGATCCGCTTTACGCGCGATGAAAATCCGCATGATAGCGAATGGCCGTTGCGTCTGCGGTTACTCAGTGAAGCGGAACTGGTACAGCTATTTATCGCCCAGTTCAGCGCGCTCCCGGATAACCGGCAGGTCGAGAAATCGATTATTGAGGCGCGCCTGGAAAAATGGCAAACGCTGCGTCAGCGTCACCCTGTGCCGGGCATTACCGCACATGATGTTGCGGCAATCGGTCGTTTCTGGCGCTCCTGCGTACCGGCAAACCAGCAGCAAATTGACGATGCGCTATGGCACCAGTTTGCCACGTTGCTGCCCGCACTGGATCTGACTACCCGGGCAAACGCTTGGGCACTACTGTGGGGAGAACAACCAGAGCTGACGCAGCAGTGGCTGACGCTGGCGCACACGTTGCAACAAACTGGACACGCGCAAGAATTAGCGGCCCCGCTGAGTCTGCTGGTTGATCATTTTGGTTTACCTGCCGAAAGTTTCCTGACCCAGGTGGCATTAACCGGCAATAATGAGGCGCAAAGCGATGTGGTGGTTCATCCGATTGAAAATCATCAGTTGCTCAATGCAGTCAGCCTTTCTTTGTCGTCACTGGCGCTGCTCACGCGCGAACTGGTCCTGACGGTTGAAGATGCGGTGCTGGAGAATGTCGATCTGCTCGATATTCCCCTCGCCCCGGATACTCACCCGCATCCACTGTGGCAGGCAAAATTAGGCTGGATGCTGGAACATTACCGCCAACACCTGCAACCGGATGTGCTCTTAATCTGCAACGCTGTCTCTACCCGCGCCCAGACGCCCGCCATCACCCGCAAGCTATTGGGCTGGGTTAACGATACTCAACCCATCCACGATGCCGCATTGCCAGGCGTGGTCTGGGCCATTACCCCGCAGGATGCGCGTTTTAGTACCCAACAAAATCTTGATGAATCCGTGCAGCAATTAATGGGCAAACCCGGACTGCACTGGGGCACGCTGCAGGCGCTCGATAAACATAGCTTACAACGCCTCGTCGAATGGCTGACTCAGGCAACCTCACCACAGCAGCGCCAGGCCAGGCTGACCTCCCTGCGTGAACAGCACCAGCAGCGCGTACGCGAAACCCTAATCGGCTGGATTAATCCCGTTGAGACCGAATCAGCAAGCAATGAGTCAGTGATCCGCCAGCTACAAGCTCAGGCGGCAAAGCATGGCGAACTGCTGGATGGTTTGCTCCCGCCGATGCGCATTTTTGAATCGCTGCTGCGTATTCAGCAACCGCGCGAGGAGCAGGTAAGTGGTTTATTTAATGAAGAGATTGACCTGTTTGCCGAGGTGCGTGACACAATGCACTCACTGGAAAGCCAGGAGACCGGATATCAGGCACACAAAATGTGGATTAACCACGTGCGCCAGTGGTGTCGCGATGAAAGTAATGCCCGCCGTTTACGACTCGATCCCCGTACGTTAAGACAGGTTGCCGACATCCTCGTCACCACCAGCTATCGCCTGGAGATGCCGCAGCGCTTACAGCGCATTATGCAGCGCGAAAACGTCTGTGCCGCGCAGCTATACGCCGATATCGGTGATTTTATTACCTGGCTTGGATTTGCCGACGTTGCTGAGGATCAGCGCCCTGCCAGCAGGATCCAGAAAGGATCGGCTATTTTTAGCGCGCCGAAGCAACAGCCGATGTTACGCCTGACGAAGTTGGATGAACAACCTTCGCACGGCGCAAGCCGCTACGTATACGACTGGCTGGTCGCTTTGTATACCCGTGCGAATGAGAACGTGGGGTATCAGCATCCACAGGATGTCAGCGAAGTCGACAAAAAGCGATTAGATGCCCTGCTTTCCGCCTGAAGCGGCGTTTACGCCGTTATCAGAAGAGAGAGAACATTAACGCGACGGGAAAACTCATCGGCCAGGTCGCACCGACTAATACCGCGCTGAGAAAGCGAATTCGCTTTTTATCGCGGGAAAGAAACCAGGTGATGATTGCCGTGATAACGGCCATCACCGCATAAAAAACCAACATTTTTTGGTACAGAGACATGTAAGGCATCCGGGCCGAAAGGTGAAATCGCGCGCAATATGCTCTTTTTCATGACCTACATCAAGTTTTATTAATTAATTTATGAAAAGCGGCTATAAAACAACCTATTTTCATTATGTTCAGAATTCGTACTATTGCGGATAGTTATAACCCGTACTATACCCATAGGGGTTAAAACGAAAGGTGGCACAAATGAATGTTTCCAGTAAAACGGTGGTGCTGATAAATATATTTGCTGCTGTAGGACTTTTCAGTCTGATTTCCGCAAGGTTCGGCTGGTTTGCTTGATGTGGTTCTTGTTTGATTAATTGCAGCGTCCGTTGGCAGAGAGGGACTTCTCTCTGCCATTAGTAAACTATTTTCCCATTCTCACATTGCCGGGTAAATTATCCTTAGTATGTAATACCCCTAATCCTTCTATGGTATTATGCTGCCCGAGGTGAAGTTCCAGAGCCGTTTGCTGCATTTTCAGGTCTCGCCACGTGGTGGCTACAGCTGTTACCTGTTGCTGGGAATGATGCTGGGATTTGCAGGCATGGTGCAACAACTGGGACTGGTTCTGAGCGTTTGTGCGCTACTTGCCTGGCCTTGCAGCTTACGCCGCTGATTACTGTACGGTATACCTGAAAGCACAAAGCCCGATATTAAGCCGTAATGCTTGTCAGTTAACGAACCGAAGGTAATGAATCTGTTGCCTCTGGTGTATTGTTCCGTTCACCTTATGTTTTTCACTTCTCTGAAACGATACTGCCTGTGAACGTGTTAAGGGTACTATCGCCGTACCCTTAACACGTTCACGGGTATCAGTGCCTCAGAGAAGTGATGCCGCTGAGGTGAACGGAACCCTGAGCCGGAATCACATGTTCCCTGTAATGCTTTACTGACTGGCATGCCGGGGCTTTGTTGTATCAATTAGCCTGACCTCGCGGATATTTCCAACTTACCGCCGTCCGATGGCGACGAGGCCAGTGGCGCGAATAGTATAGACACACGTTTGCCGAGATTTAGCTATCCGTGCCCCATTTACCGCTCGCGCTTAAAAGATTACTCATGCTTGATCATGACATGGCGAACAATCGTGTAATCTTCCAGCCCATAAACCGACATATCCTTGCCATACCCAGACTGTTTTTGCCCACCGTGCGGCATCTCGCTAACCAGCGTGAAATGGGTATTGACCCAGGTGCAACCATATTGCAGGCGAGCGCTAAAGCGATGCGCACGCCCAACATCCCGGGTCCAGACGGAAGATGCCAGTCCGTATTTCGAATCATTTGCCCACGCCAGCACCTGGTCTTCATCATCAAATACGGTCACGCTGACCACCGGGCCGAAAACTTCCCGCTGCACGATGGCATCTTCTTGCTTCGCCCCGGCCAGCAGCGTTGGGGCAAAGTAGTAGCCTGCGCCATCCACTTTCTTGCCGCCGGTGATAACTTTGATATGCCCCAGGGCTTTGGCCTCATCGACCGCTTTAGTCACGCGATCAAGATGTGCCTGCGAACTTACCGGTCCCAGTTCCGTCGATTCGTCGTTCGGCGCACCAATTTTCAGGCTGGCAACCGCGGCGCCGAGTTTCTCAACCAACGCGTCATAAATGCCTTTTTGGGCATAGATTCGACAAGCGGCGGTACAGTCTTGCCCGGCATTGTAATAACCAAAGGTCCGCACGCCGCTCACTACCGCATCCAGATCGGCATCATCAAAAATGATCACCGGGGCTTTGCCGCCCAGTTCCATATGTGTGCGCTTAATTGACGGCGCGGTGTGCTGAATAATGTGTTCACCGGTTGCAATGGAGCCAGTCAGAGAAACCATGCGGACTTTTTCATGGCCGGTCAGCGGATCGCCCACCGTTTTACCGCGACCAAACAGGACGTTGATAACGCCAGCCGGGTAAATATCTTTGGCAAATTCGGCCAATTTAAGCGCCGTCAGCGGGGTAATTTCTGATGGTTTAATCACCACACAGTTTCCCGCTGCCAACGCTGGAGCCAGCTTCCACGCCGCCATCATCAACGGATAGTTCCACGGTGCAATAGAGGCCACCACGCCCAGCGGATCACGGCGAATCATCGACGTATGTCCTTCCAGATACTCTCCGGCCGCCTGTCCTTGCAGAGTTCGAGCCGCCCCGGCAAAGAAGCGAAAAACGTCGACAATAGCTGGAATTTCATCGTTGAGGACACAGTGCAGTGGCTTACCGCAGTTAAGTGATTCCAGCTCAGCGAAGGTTTGCGCGTTATCGGCAATAGCGTCCGCCAGTTTCAGCAGCAGTTCAGAGCGGACTTTCGGCGTGGTTTGCCCCCAGGTGGCAAACGCGGTGTCTGCCGCACGCACCGCGGCATCAACCTGCATGGCTGACGCCTCAGCAATCTCCAGAATGAGTTCACCAGTGGCAGGGTTATAGACTGGCTGCTTTTCACCTTCACCGTTGACCAGCTCGCCATTAATCAGTAATTGATGTTGCATAGCAATTTCCCATATCGTCGTTTATTTACCGTTTCCGGCGAGAGTGTCGCCTTCACGCGTTAGCCACCAGGCCCCTAAAATTGGCAGTGTTGTCACCAGCATTACCAGCAATGCCACAACGTTGGTGACCGGCACATCCCGTGGACGGCCCAATTGATTGAGCAGCCACAGAGGAAGTGTTCTTTCATGTCCGGCGGTGAACGTTGTCACGATGATTTCATCAAACGACAAGGCAAACGCCAGCATCCCGCCCGCCAGTAGTGCCGATGCCAGATTGGGCAGCACGACGTAACGAAAGGTTTGCCAGCCGTTGGCGCCAAGATCCATAGACGCTTCAACCAGACTCCATGAGGTACGGCGAAAACGCGCCACAACGTTGTTAAACACCACCACCACGCAAAACGTCGCATGGCCCACTACGATCGTGAGAAAACCCGGTTCCAGGTTGATGGTTTTAAACGCCGTCAACAGCGCAAGGCCGGTAATAATGCCCGGCAGCGCGATCGGCAACAGTAGCAACAGCGATATTGCACTTTTGCCAAAAAAGTCCCTTCGCCACAGCGCGGCCGCGGCCAGCGTCCCCAGAACAAGGGCAATAGCGGTCGACAACGCAGCGATCTTAAGTGACAACGTCACAGACTCCAGGATATCGCTACGCTGCGCCGCAACGCTAAACCACTTCAGCGTTAATCCCTGCGGTGGAAAACTAAAAGCAGCCTCCTCAGTATTAAAAGCATAGGTGGCGATGATGAGGATGGGAAAGTGCAGGAAAATAACCCCACCCCATGCCGCCAGTTTGAGTAACCAGGGCGCGCGTTCAGAGTGCATCAAAAGCTCCCAGACGCTTCACGAACGCCAGATACAGTGCGATTAACACAATCGGCACCAGAGTAAATGCCGCCGCCATCGGCATATTGCCGATCGCCCCTTGTTGCGAATACACCATGTTGCCGATGAAATAGCCCGGTGGTCCCACCAACTGTGGCACGATAAAGTCGCCCAACGTCAGAGAGAAGGTAAAGATAGATCCCGCAGCGATACCGGGTATTGCCAGCGGAAGAACCACATAGCGGAAGGTTTGACGCGGACGCGCCCCCAAATCAGCGGAGGCCTGTAACAGTGACGGAGGAAGTCTCTCCAGCGCGGCCTGTACCGGCAGGATCATAAACGGCAGCCAGATGTAGACGAACACCAGAAAGCGCCCTAAGCCTGAAGTCGACAACGTATTGCCGCCTACCGCAGGCAGCGTCAGGAACGAAAGCAGTAGCGGCTCCAGCCCAAGATGGGTTAAAAACCACTGCGCCACACCGTCTTTAGCTAACAGCAGCGTCCACGCATAGGCTTTAACGATGTAACTGGCCCACATTGGCAACATTACGGCAATGTAAAAAAAGGCTTTCATTTTGCCGCTGGTATAGCGCGCCATATACCACGCCATCGGAAACGCCAGAATCGCGCTGGCAATGGTGACCGCCACCGCCATCGTCAGGGTACGCAAAATGATGTCGTAGTTAGCAGGATTAAACAGCGCCTGCAAATTCGCCAGCGTCAGGTCCGGCGTGACCGACATAGTGAAATCGTCGAAGGTATAAAAACCTTGCCACAACAGCGTCAGTAATGAGCCGAAGTAGACAATGCCAAACCACATCAGTGGTCCAAGGAGCAGCAAAAACAGCCCCATCCCCGGATTACGCCAGAAGTAACCTGAGATCCGGTTCAGGCTTGTCGACTGTGGAGGCGAATGTAAGACGTTCATAGCCATTCACCTCTCCTCAACCAGCGGTACCATCACGTCGCGGGACCACGATGCCATCACCTGCTGACCCGGCGACAACGTTGACGGTAGCATTTCTCCCGTCAGGTTCGCCTGGCTAACCAGCAGTTTTTCCCCTCCGGCAAGTTTCAGCTCAAACCGCGTCGCCGCCCCCTGATACTGCACCGCCTGAATAACACCCCGGGCCTGGACTTCTCCTCCGGCATCATTCAAGCGAATGTGTTCGGGACGTAGGGAGAACATACCCTGTAGCCCACAAACGTTCGCCGACATCGTCGCATCAAAGACATTTGACGTTCCGACGAAACTTGCCACAAACGGCGTCCGCGGACGCATGTAAAGTTCACGCGGAGAATCCACCTGTTCGATGCGACCGTTATTAAACACCGCCACCCGATCGGACATCGACAGGGCTTCACCCTGATCGTGGGTGACAAAGATGAAGGTGATGCCAAGGGATTGCTGTAATTTTTTCAGCTCCAGCTGCATCTGCTCACGCAGTTTGAGATCCAATGCCCCGAGCGGTTCATCCAACAGCAGGACGCGCGGTTCATTGACCAGCGCCCGGGCAATCGCCACACGCTGACGTTGCCCACCGGAAAGCTGCGACGGTTTACGTTCATAAACAAAACCGAGTGCGACCTTATCCAGTGCTTCACGTGCTTTCGCGTGGCGTTGTTTTTTATCAATGCCTTTAACCATCAGCCCATAGGCGACGTTGTCGAGGATCGACATGTGCGGGAATAACGCGTAATCCTGAAATACCGTATTGACGTCC
The DNA here is from genome assembly GCF_009495675.1 of Citrobacter sp. S39. Taxonomy (NCBI): domain Bacteria; kingdom Pseudomonadati; phylum Pseudomonadota; class Gammaproteobacteria; order Enterobacterales; family Enterobacteriaceae; genus Citrobacter; species Citrobacter sp. S39. The sequence goes on along the minus strand of NZ_CP045555.1, from coordinate 3,326,933 downwards.
CGTTCCCAGGGCGGCAATTCGCTGGCCTGTTTACCAAAAATAGTGATTGCGCCGCCTGACAGTTGCTCAAACCCGGCAATCAGGCGCAGACAGGTGGTCTTGCCGGAGCCGGATGGCCCCAGCATAGAGAAAAACTCACCGTCGTTAATCGCAATACTCACCCCATCCACTGCACGAACATCCCCATACAAACGCGAGACGTTATGAAACTCCACTGCGTACGTCATAAAACCCCCAGCGGAATTAACGACCACCCATAATGGCGATGTAATCCTGCGTCCAGCGACTGTAAGGAACGAATTTTCCACCTTCGGCAATTGGCGTTTTCCAGAAGGCAATTTTGTCGAAATAGCTATAGCCGTTGGTTTCACAGCCTTTTTCACCCAGTAACGGGCTGGCTTTACAACCTTCAGGCACCACTGGCAGAGAACCAAACCAGGCGGCTACGTCGCCCTGTACTTTCGGGGTTAATGACCAGTTCATCCATTTGTAAGCGCAAACCGGGTGTTTCGCTTCACTGTGCAGCATGGTGGTATCAGCCCATCCAGTAACCCCCTCTTTTGGGAAGACCGTGGCAATTGGCTGACCTTCGCCTTTCAAGGCGTTAGCCTGATAAGGCCAGGCGCTTGACGCCACTACGCCTTCGTTTTTGAAATCGCTCATTTGCACGGTGGTATCGTGCCAATAGCGATGGATCAACGCGTGCTGATCGCTCAGGACTTTGATCACCGCCTGATACTGTTTTTCAGTGAGCTGATAGGGGTCGGTAATACCCAACTGCGGCTGGGTAGCTTTAACGAATAATGCGGCGTCGGCAATATAGATCGGGCCATCGTAAGCCTGAACGCGACCTTTATTGCTTTTCCCGTCAGGCAGATTTTGTTCAACGAATACCACGTTCCAGCTGTCCGGCGGCGTTGGGAAGGTTTTGGTGTTATACATCAGCAGGTTTGGTCCCCACTGGTATGGCGTACCGTAAACTTTACCGCCAACGTTAAACCACTCCCCTTTTACCACTCGCGGATCAAGGGTTTTCCAGTTAGGGATCAGCGCAGTATTAATCGGCTGAACGCGTTTTCCCATTATCAGGCGCAGTGAGGCATCACCAGAAGCGGTTACCAGGTCGTAACCGCCTTTAGCCATCAGGCTGACCATCTCATCAGAGGTGGCCGCCGTTTTTACATTGACCGCACAGCCGGTATCTTTCTCAAACTGCGAGACCCAGTCATATTGTTTATCGGTTTGCCCACGTTCGATATAACCCGGCCAGGCAATAATATCCAGGCGGCCTTCCGGTTTATCTAATGATGTGGGGGGTTCGGCTGCCTGCGCAGTCATCAGCGTCATGCTGAAGGCACACAGGCTACTGAGGGCAAGTTGCTTGCTCATAACGTCTTACTCCTGTCGAAAAAATATTGAGCGGCAGCCTTGCCGTAAATATATGTCCTTTTCTAAAAATAGTCGGGGTGTGGTAAGCGTTCCTGCTGGTGCAAGGAAATTTAATCAGGTTGTGAGCTAACGCTCATTACGCTACAGACTCTGACCAAGGGGGTAATCTTCTGGAGTATAGACAAGGAGTTAGACGCAGAGGTGGCAATAGTATTAACTATTGATATTTTGTATGGCCGCACCCGATATAAATAATACCGTGGTTCAGCATTCACTATTTCGAAAATAAGAATGCGCTATTCATTTATATTGAATAGCGCGTTATGGTTTATTTCATCATTTCACGAATTAATTTGCCAAGCTGTTTTACGGCCTGCTCTTCTCGCTCTCCCCAGTGCCATGCAGTATTAAAACGAAAAAAACGTGTCCAGCTTCCCGAGGTCGAAAACATTTTACCCGGCGCAATGCTGATATGGTGTGCCAGCGCATGGGTACTGAGCACACCAGCATCAAGCGGTTCCGGCAGCTCCAGCCACAGAAAATAACCACTGTCGTTGTGGTGAATTTTGACTTCCGCCGGAAGATGACGCAGCAGCGTTTGCCAGGCCTGTTGTTTACGTTCAGCCAGTTGCCGACGCAAGCGTCGCAAATGCGCGTCATAGCGCCGGGTTGAAAGATAATCAACAAGTGCAAGCTGCATGGGCGAACTGGTAGATAAGGTGCTCATTAGCTGGAGTCGCTGAATACGCCGGGCATGTTTCCCTGCTGCCACCCAGCCAATACGAAATCCTGGCACCAGACACTTCGAGAAAGACGAACAATGCAGAACGCTGTCGGCACGATCCCAGGCTTTGGCTGGTAGCGGTTTTTCGCGGCCAAAGTACAGCTCGCTGTAAACATCATCTTCAATCAGCATTACGTGGTATTTTTCCAGCAAGGCAACCAGACGCGCCTTTTTCTCTGCGCTGAGCGTAAAACCCAGCGGATTTTGGCTGTTGGTCATTAGCCAGCAGGCTTTTACCGGATATTCCTGCAACGCCTGCTCCAACGCGGCAAGATCGATCCCCTCGTTAACGTCGGTGGCTACCGACAGCGCCTTCAGACGTAATCGCTCCAGGGCCTGCAACGCCCCATAAAAACAGGGGTTTTCGACAATCACCCAGTCACCCGGATCAGTGACTGCTTGCAGGCTCAGGTTGAGGGCTTCCAGCGCGCCGGTGGTGATGACGATTTCGTCCGGTGAAATCGTCATCCCCTGTTGAGCATAGCGACGGGCAATGGCATGACGCAGCTCAGCATTCCCCGGCGGCAGGTTTTCAATCACACTCATGGCGGTGGCGGTTTTACTCACCTGCGCCAACGAGCGGTTCAACTGTTGAAGTGGAAACAGACGCGGGTCGGGGAATGCGGAGGCAAAGGGCATCACTGACGCATCCCGGCTGGCCTGCAACATATCAAAAATATAGGTATTGATATCCACCGCTTCGTCGCGCGTGACCTGCACCTGCGGCGCTGCCAGTTCACGTTCGGGGCGCGCGGCGACATAATAACCAGACTGCGGCCGGGCGATAATCCGCCCCTGGCTTTCCAGCAACTGGTATGCGTGTCCGACGGTCATAAAACTCATTCCGCTGCTGACCACTTGCTCACGCAAGGAAGGCAAGCGATCGCCTGGCTGCCATACACCAGACGCAATTTGATCGCGAATTTGCTCTGCCAGTCGCTGGTACTTTTTCATTTTTGATCCTGATTACCGGTGTCGGTGACAATCACTGTGTATATCAGTTTACATAATCAGGGTGTTTTTTTATAACTGTTATAGTTAACAGTTTTACAACATCGTTAACGCCAGCTCTTTGCCTAAGGCGCGCGCAGCAATCTGCACGGCATCAATTTTTGTCGTGTGCTTTAAATCAAATAAACGGGTGATCTCCTGCTTAGGTCTGCCGATCCTGTTCGCCAGCTCCTGCTGGGTGATTTTTGATTCAAGGAAGGCATTCAGCAGAAGAACCTTAGACGCAACGCTCAGCGGTATTTCTACGTAGTCATCTTCAGCGCTAACCGCCGAAGGGAGTGGAATCGCCTCGTTGTCGTCGAAATAGAATTCAAAAGCGGTAATCAATGCCGCCTGCGCGGCCTGCAAAGCGTCATGGCGAGTATTTCCCTGAGTTAATGCTTCCGGAATATCCGGGAAAGAAACCACAAACCCACCTTCCACTGCCGGTGTTAGAGTAACAGGATAACGCATAGGATTTTCAAAATCTCTCATATAATCAACCTTGTAGTGATGATGATTACTGTAAGTCAAGCTGCTTAATAATCGCTTTTCGCAAGGCTTCTTTTATTTCATCACCTGGATGTCTGGGCATAACGCTACGCCTTCCCTGATATCTCAGTTTCAGATGATTTGAGCCGTTTGTAACAGCAACTCCCTGAGATTCAAGCCAGCGTCTAAACTCACTTTGCTTCACTGCGCCTCCCTGTCGTCTATTATACACACAAAGTAAACATTTATGATTACCTTTTAATTACCTTGCTATTAATATCGCAAAATCACTAACGTGGGGAGGACGCTATTTAATAACAGGAATCCAGCTTCCAGATTTCATATCAGCGTGTACAACCTATAACAGCACTGCAACTGTTATGGTTAAAAAGAACTGTTCTGTTTCTGCCCCGCATTGCTTCTCAGGCTTAGAATTGCGCCAAATCAATTTTGCCTGCGGAGTTAAGCATGTTCGGTCTTGACGCGTTTCACCTGGCGAGGATCCAGTTCGCGTTTACGGTATCCTTTCACATCATCTTTCCGGCCATTACCATCGGCCTCGCCAGTTATCTGGCAGTACTTGAGGGGTTATGGCTAAAGACGAAAAATCCCACCTGGCGTTCGCTATACCATTTCTGGTCGAAAATATTCGCCGTAAACTTTGGTATGGGTGTAGTTTCCGGGCTGGTGATGGCTTATCAGTTCGGTACCAACTGGAGTGGTTTTTCCGAGTTCGCCGGTAGCATCACCGGGCCGCTTCTGACCTATGAAGTGCTCACCGCCTTCTTCCTTGAAGCCGGTTTTCTCGGGGTAATGCTGTTTGGCTGGAACCGGGTTGGCCCAGGGCTTCACTTCTTTGCCACTTGCATGGTCGCACTGGGTACCATTATTTCAACCTTCTGGATCCTCGCCTCTAACAGCTGGATGCAGACACCGCAAGGCTATGAAATAGTTAACGGCCAGGTCGTTCCCGTTGACTGGTTCGCCGTTATTTTCAATCCTTCATTCCCTTATCGTTTACTGCATATGTCCGTTGCCGCTTTCCTCAGCAGCGCGTTGTTTGTCGCAGCGTCAGGTGCATGGCATTTATTGCGCGGGAATAACACCCCGGCTATTCGCGCGATGTTCTCAATGGCGCTATGGATGACGTTAATCGTCGCCCCGCTGCAGGCTTTGATTGGCGATATGCACGGTTTGAATACGCTGAAGCATCAGCCGGCAAAAATTGCTGCGATTGAAGGGCACTGGGAAAATCCGCCCGGCGAACCAACCCCGCTACTACTCTTCGGCTGGCCGGATATGGAGCAGGAACGCACCCGCTATGGGCTGGAAATCCCGGCGCTGGGCAGTCTGATCCTGACCCATAGCCTGGACAAACAGGTCCCGGCACTAAAAGAGTTTCCTAAAGAAGACAGGCCTAACTCAACTATGGTGTTCTGGTCGTTTCGCATAATGGCCGGGCTAGGCATGCTGATGATCCTGCTGGGCGCTTTTGCCCTGTGGCTGCGCTATAAGCAGCGTTTATACACCTCGCGCCCTTTCCTGCGCTTTGCCTTGTGGATGGGCCCCTCAGGTCTGATTGCCATCCTTGCCGGTTGGGTGACCACTGAAGTTGGCCGTCAACCGTGGGTAGTTTACGGTCTGCAACGTACGGCGGATGCGGTTTCCGCACATGGTGATTTACATATGAGCATCAGCCTGCTGTCCTTCTTTGTGGTGTACAGCTCAGTGTTTGGTGTGGGTTACAGCTACATGATACGCCTGATCCGCAAGGGGCCACATGAAGATGACCCAACAATTCCGCCAACCGGCACGCCTGCCCGGCCGCTTTCGGCTGCCGTCCTTGATTCTCAACCGGAGGCTCATCGCTAATGGGTATCGATTTATCAGTTATCTGGTTTGTGATTATCGTGTTCGCCACACTGATGTATATCGTGATGGACGGTTTTGATCTCGGGATTGGCATTTTATTCCCCGCGATTCAGGACGCTGATGACCGCGATGTGATGGTTAACAGCGTCGCTCCCGTATGGGATGGGAATGAAACCTGGCTGGTGTTGGGCGGGGCCGGGTTATTTGGCGCGTTCCCGCTGGCCTATGCGGTGATTGTCGATGCGCTGACGATCCCGTTGACCCTGATGCTAATCGGCCTGATTTTTCGCGGCGTCGCGTTTGAGTTTCGCTTCAAGGCCACGCCGGCGCATCGACCATTCTGGGATAAAGCCTTTCTCAGCGGTTCAATCCTGGCGACATTCACCCAGGGCGTGGTGGTGGGTGCCGTACTCAACGGATTTTCCGTTACCGGACGCAGCTACAGCGGCGGTCCTTTCGACTGGTTGACCCCGTTCACGTTGTTCTGCGGCGTTGGCCTGGTTGTAGCCTATGCCCTGCTGGGGGCGACATGGCTGGTGATGAAAAGTGAAAATCCGTTGCAGGATAAAATGCGTCGCGTGGCCAAAAAACTGCTGCTGGCAATGTTGATTGTGATTGCCATTATCAGCCTGTGGACACCACTGGCGCATAGCGCGATTGCCGAGCGTTGGTTTAGTCTGCCCAATCTGTGGTTCCTGATGCCGGTTCCGCTGCTGGTTGCGCTTATCAGTATCTGGCTGTGGCGTTCACTGGGGCAACATAACTGCCATACGCTGCCTTTTGTATTGACACTGGGGCTGATTTTCCTCGGGTTTAGCGGACTGGGGATCAGTATCTGGCCACACATCATTCCGCCGTCCATTACGCTCTGGCAAGCGGCGGCTCCGGCACAAAGTCAGGGCTTTATGTTGGTTGGCGCACTGCTGATTATCCCGATAATCCTGGTGTACACCTTCTGGAGCTACTACGTTTTCCGCGGCAAAGTTCAACATGGTGAGGGGTATCATTGATGCAACAAACAATCTGGAAACGCCTGATGTGGCTGGTGATCCTCTGGGGCGGCAGCGTGCTGGCCCTCGCCGCTGTTGGCATGTTCTTTCGTCTCCTGATGACGGCTGCCGGATTTAAGTCCTGAATCTCTCCGTGATAACACCCGGGCAGCGCTGCACTGCCCGGGTGTTACAAAACCCAACATCGACTAAACAAAAATGTAAAAAACATCGAAATGACAAAACAGAGATTGTCATTATCCCGATTAAAATATTGAATAGTCACCAGGCGAAATTATCGCCAATTCCGCAGCTAACGTACCAGAGGGTGCATGATGTTTAAGAAAGGGTTAACAGTGTTATTGCTGGCCAGCGCGCTTTTTTCCGGTCAACTTTTCGCTACTAATCAGGGACATGAATATCTTCAGGTGCAGGATGCCGATCATTTACTACGACACACGGCCGACAGTGATGAGCTGCGAGTGACGGCGGAAGAATCCGCCGCCGATCTTCGTGAACACCATCACTGGCAAAAATCACGCAAACCCGATACGCATCTGAGCTAACGATTAACCTTTACGCTTCGGCAGTGTCTTCATCAGTTCTTCCGGACTGACCGAAGCCACGACGCTACCCGGCAACGGCATCTTCAGAATGTGATGTTTCATCTTGCCGATCACGTGCATTTCGCACGGTCGGCAATCAAATTTCAGCGTCAGGACTTCATCGCCGTTAACCAGTTGCATTGGTGTCGCTTTCCAGCTCTTGATATTCCCTTTCGCCTGTTTCGGACACAGGTTAAAGGCGAAGCGCAGGCAATGTTTGGTGATCATCACCGGTACTTCGCCCTTTTCTTCATGCGCTTCATAAGCTGCATCAATCAACTGAACGCCATAACGGTGATAAAACTCACGCGCTTTTTGGTTGTAGACGTTAGCCAGGAAACTCAAGTGCGTTTGCGGATAAACCGGCGCTGGCTGGGATACTGGTTTGCGGCTGCCGCGCTTATAGCTTTGCAGGCGCGCTGTATCCAGCATATCAACGGCTTCACGTCGTAACTGATTTAGTTGACCGTTTGGCACGAACAGCGCGCCCGGCAGATTCACCTGAATATTGCGGGCGTAGTACATCGTCTGCCCAAGTTTTGCCAGTCCGTCCTGTAGGTTACTCAACGCTTTTTCCGCATTGTTCGCTTCCTCAAACTGGCCATCCAGCGTATGGGTGATGCTCACGCCCTCTTCACTGGTGAGCGTCAGAATCAACTGCTCCTGCCAGCCGCCGAGCTCAATATCGATCGCAACACGGCGTTCACTGGAGGTTTTGGTTAACGCTTGCTGCCAGTTATGATCGAGGTTGCGATTCAGCGGATGATGTGGACGCACTTTGTGCAGATCGGCAGGCATTTCATTCGGCCATACCCGATAACGATTGTTCCCCGTTTTTTCCACGGTGTTGGCGCGGAATCCAACAACCTCACGTTTGATTAGCACGTTCAGGCCATCCCCGTTAGCCAGCGGTTCTGTCACCTCAACATCGAGATGATCTTTCGCCACCTTCAGGACTTCGCCGACCGGCAAACCGATGAACTTTGGTGAGTCGAATGCGCCGATATCCCCTTTACGGGCATTCACAAAATAATCGGTGCTGCCACGATGGAAGGTTTTCTCCGTGGATGGGGTAAAGAAATGTTCGGTACGTCCCGCTGATGAACGGGCCAGGTCGCCGCGTTCTTCAATGATGGCATCGAGCATCTGGCGATAATGCGCGGTAATATTCTTGACATAACTCATGTCCTTATAGCGCCCTTCAATTTTGAAGGAACGCACACCTGCGTCAATCAATGCGCCGAGGTTGGCGGTCTGATCGTTGTCTTTCATCGACAGCAGGTGTTTTTCATAGGACACCACGCGTCCCTGATCGTCTTTCAGGGTATACGGCAGACGGCAAGCCTGGGAACAGTCGCCACGGTTAGCACTGCGTCCGGTTTGCGCATGTGAAATATAACACTGACCTGAATAGGCAACGCACAGCGCGCCGTGAATGAAAAACTCAATGGTCGCATCGGTAGCCTGATGGATGGCGTTAATTTGCTCAAGGCTCAGTTCGCGCGCAAGGACAATCTGGGTGAATCCGACATCAGCAAGAAATTTCGCCTTCTCAACGCTGCGAATATCACATTGGGTGCTGGCATGCAGTTCAATCGGGGGAATATCCAGTTCCAGAATCCCCATATCCTGTACGATCAGAGCATCAACACCGGTCTGATACAAATCGGTAATTAACCGCTGCGCGGGTTCCAGTTCATCATCGTGCAAGATAGTATTTAGCGTCACAAAGATTTTCGCCCCATAGCGATGGGCGAAAGGCACCAGTTCGGCGATATCTTTCAGGCTATTACTGGCGTTATGGCGCGCGCCAAAACCCGGTCCACCAATGTAAACGGCGTCTGCGCCGTGCAAAATGGCTTCGCGCGCAATGGCGGTATCCCGAGCCGGGCTTAACAATTCAAGGTGATGAGGCTGCTGGCGCATACAGTTGTTACCATCCACAAGCGGTAAAAATGGCGGCTATTGTAGTCACAAGCGCAGCTTTTCGGAATAGTTTTCCCGATTAACTGCGCGGGTAATGGATCAGCGAATGAAAGTGCACCGTTTGTTCGCTGCTGTTACGGTAACTGTGTGCCATATCTCCGGCGAAACGGACACCCTCACCAGATTTAAGGGCGCGCCACTGCCCCTCAATACACATATCCAGCAGACCATTAATCACCACCACGTGCTCTATTACGCCGGTCTCATGCGGAGTAGATTCACTGAGCGCGCCGGGCGCCAATAGTATCGAAAAATGATCGAAGCACAGTTGAGGATCCCACGGGAACAACGGCGTGACGACCATTGCCTGCTGCTGGGGATCGAATGTTAGCGTGCCGTCTGACTCTGGTGGTGAAATAAACGTTGAAAACGGGACGTTCAGCCCAGTGGCAATTTTCCACAATGTCGCCACCGTTGGACTGGATTCATTACGTTCAATCTGCCCCAGCATCGCTTTTGAGACGCCAGTTTCCTCCGCCAGACGCGAAAGACTCCATTCCCGCTGGTGACGTAATGTCCTGAGCGTTGTGGCCAGATAGTGGGTTAAGTTGTCCATTTTCTCCTTCGTCGCTCTCCTTACTCGGAGCTACAGTTTAGCACTTGTACGCTATAACGCACAGTGCTACAGTGATTGACCGTTATAACGCACACGGAGTGAATATGCGTGCATTCTCCATCCCCCTGCCCACTGTATTATCGGGTTTTGTGGCGGTCCTGGTTGGCTATGCCAGTTCGGCGGCCATTATCTGGCAAGCGGCACTCGCCGCAGGTGCGACTACCGGGCAAATTGCAGGTTGGATGACCGCACTGGGGTTAGCAATGGGGGTCAGTACGCTGGTGCTGACATTGTGGTATCGCGCTCCTGTTCTTACCGCATGGTCAACGCCCGGTGCCGCGCTGCTGGTGACGGGCCTGCACGGGGTATCTATTCAGGATGCCATCGGCGTTTTTATCGTGGCTAACGCGCTGATTGTGCTGTGCGGCGTAACCGGACTGTTTGCCCGCCTGATGAAAATCATTCCCCACTCGCTGGCATCTGCCATGTTGGCTGGGATCTTACTGCGTTTTGGTTTGCAGGCATTTAATAGCCTGAACAGTGAGCTTATTTTGTGCGGTAGTATGCTGGTGGCATGGCTGGTGCTAAAAGTTATTGCCCCAAGATATGCCGTTATCGCTGCGATGTTAGTGGGTATTGCCATCGCCTTGATGAAAGGTGACATTGTCACTAATGATGTTAATCTGTCACCGGTTATCCCAGCGTTTGTTACCCCGCACTTTTCATTAGCCCACAGTATCAGCATTGCACTACCGTTATTTCTGGTCACTATGGCTTCGCAAAATGCCCCCGGTATTGCGACCATGAAAGCATCAGGATATTCGTTACCCGTTTCCCCTCTGATAGTTTTTACGGGTCTACTGGCGCTGCTATTTTCACCTTTTGGCGTCTATTCCATCTGCATCGCCGCCATAACCGCCGCAATTTGCCAAAGTCCTGAAGCGCATCCGGATGCAAATCGGCGCTGGCTCGCCGCAGCGGCAGCAGGCGTCTTCTATCTTCTGGCTGGGGTGTTTGGCGGTTCGGTTACAGGACTGATGGCAGCCCTGCCCGTAAGCTGGATCCAGATGCTTGCTGGTCTTGCATTACTCGGCACGATTAGCGGTAGTTTATATCAAGCCTTACATAATGAAGCTGAACGCGATGCGGCCATCGTGACTTTTCTGGTTACGGCCAGTGGTCTGACGGTATTTGGCATTGGGTCTGCATTCTGGGGGCTGGTTGTCGGCGGTATTTGCTACGCAGTGTTGACGTTATTTCGCCGCGCGTAGCTGCGTTGGTGTTTTACCTGTCACTTGTTTAAACCGGTTACTGAAATGACTCGCCGAGCTAAATCCGCAGGCCATTGCAATATCCGACAGGCTGCGTGATGAATAACAGACCAGTTGCTGCGCCAGTGCCATACGGCGTTGCATGACGTACTGATGCGGCGCCATATTCATCGACTGGCGAAACATTCTGGCAAAATGGAATTCGCTTAGCGCTGCCTCACCAGCCAGATCACTCAACGTTATGGGATACGCCAGATGTGCTTCAATATAGGCCAGCAGGTTGCGCAAGGTGGCAGGCGCAAGCCCTCCGGTGACAACGGGAAGTCGCCATTGAACGTTGCTGTAATGCTGGATCAGATGCGTTAACAGTAGTGAAGATGCCGCGCTAAGCGTGAGGTGATTAGCGGGTTGCAGCCAGTCGTTACCAAGCAAAAACTGACGGTAAACCGCCGTGATCCCCGGGTCACTACCAAAAGTATGCTCGTCCAGCGTGAAGCTATAGGGGCTTTTGTCCCAAACTTTTTCACCCACTTCGCGCAGGTGAGCGTCGGTACAATAGAGATGAACAAAGGAAAGATCGTCGCGAATATCCCAACTGGATTCGCTCTCTTTTGGCATCAGGCAAAAACGATCCGGTCCGCCGCCATTCTTCCAGCCTCCCGCCGTTTTGTGATAACTCTCGTAGCCATCCGCGATGTATAAACTGAGCGTGTGGTGATCGCAATACTGGGTAATGGTGTCGCGCTTGTTTGACCAGGCAGCCAGTTGGATCCCCGAATGTAACGCAACTGATTCATGCAGCACGGCATTGTGTTTGCGTAAGTTTTCAAAGGCACCATAGGGCTGAGACATACCATCACATTCAAAATAAGTTAGCAGGCTTTCAGTCTATATCAGCTACATATCGTTAACAGCTTCCTTTTCACCTTTACACTAAAAAAAGCGCAAGATTTTGCAAGTCCACCGCAAGCCGATGAAAGCCCCCTGCTACCCGACGTGACACAGTGTGCGCCTGAAGACCAAAAAGAGAGAGTTGTATGAACGGACTGTTGTACTGCCTGGTGGTGGTGATTTGGGGAACGACATGGATTGCGATTTACCTGCAACAAGGCCCGGTTGCGGCGCCAGTTTCCATCTTCTGGCGCTTTGCCATCGCCAGCACCGTGATGATAGCCATCCTGCTGATCAGCGGGAAATTGCGTAAGCTTTCCGGACGCGACCATCTGTTTTGTCTGTTACAAGGTGGATGCGTTTTTTGCTTTAACTTCTGGTGTTTTTACACTGCCGCTGCGTGGATCAATACCGGTCTCGAATCCGTCATTTTCTCGATGGCGGTCCTGTTCAATGCGGTTAATAGCTACCTGTTTTTTGGTCAAAAACCACCAGGACGCTTTTATGTTGCCGCCGGGCTGGGGCTGACAGGTATCGTCACCTTGTTCTGGCAGGATTTGGTCAACAGCGGGTTGAATCACTCGCTGCTGCTGGGGATTGGTTTAAGCGCCCTCGGCACTTTTGGTTTCTCACTGGGCAATATGATAAGTCTGCGTCATCAGAAAAAAGGTCTCGAGGTGATGACCACCAACAGTTGGGCGATGCTGTACGGCACTGTGTTGATTGCTACCATTGCGCTGGTGCGCGGCGACAGCTTCACGCCACAGTGGACCTTCAGTTATCTCAGTGCGCTGTTGTATCTGGCTATTTTTGGTTCGGTAATCGCCTTCGGCGCCTATTTCACGCTGGTCGGACGCATTGGTCCCAGTAAAGCGGCATACAGTACACTGCTTTTTCCACTGGTGGCGCTAACGCTGTCTACGTTGTATGAAGGGTATGTCTGGCAGGTTAATGCGATTGTGGGATTAGTATTGATTTTGCTGGGGAATCTGGTGATGTTTGCCCGACCAGAAACGCTGATGGGTAAACTCGTATATCGTCGCCGAGCGGCATAAAAAAACGCACCATCCAGGGATGGTGCGTTCTTCGTTATTATTGTTTTTTATTTACGTCAAACATGGAAGCATCAGTCGCCATGTCATCAACAACTTTCTTCAACGTTTCGAACGCCATCGGCGTACTTTCGTTGTTCAGGTCTTTGCCTTCACCCTGACGTACAACTTTAATGACAGGTTTATTGGTTGCCGCATCAATCAACTCACCTTCGAAAAAGAGGTGCGTGTCCATGGTACGGTGCCCCGTCGCCATTTGCGTACCCGCAACGAGCAGTGCAACCGGGACCACTTCATAGAACTGCAGCCCTTCTTTGCTGGTAGCAACACCGGTGATTGCCCCGCGGAAAATCAGACTGCGCGAGCCTGGCGTCGTAACCAGCGGTTTACGTTTTGCCAGGGCAGTTTTCATTTGGGTATTGGTATAGCTCAACAGCTTATCAAGAACCTGCTGACCGACCTGGGTGGTTGGTTTAGGAACCGGATAATACGTGATCGGGTTATAAACGATGTTATCGTATTTAGACTCATTAAAGTTGGGATCAACCCAACGCAGCACCGGCTGTCCGGTTGCAGATTTTGTTTCCTTCAGGCCGGAGTAATCTTTTAAAAAACCTGAATATTTATCAGGCTGCGTAATTTTTGAAGCACAGCCTGATAACGCCAGTAAACCCGTAAGCACTGCAACTTTAAATAAAGTTTGAGCACGCATGGAACGATCCCTTAGTATTTGCAGATATGCATCTGAAATAATAGCAAAAGGAAATCATTTTGGATGAACTAAAAATGGTAAGGCCCGCACAATTTTATCTTAACGTTTTCTTAATATTCAGCACGAAAAAAATGCTGAACGTAGAAAGAGTTATCACAAATGGGCAGGTCAGATCGTTTTCCGCGCCAGCATTGTTGCAAAGCGTAGTTTAATTCGGTTGCCGTGCTCATCCGTACGATGAAGTTCACCTACGTCTTCGTTATATTTCAGCAGATCCCAACCTGTGTAGTAGCGGCGTAACTCCCCTGTTTTAAACGCAAACGGGAACCCAACGGTGCACGGAAAATCATCGGTATCCATTGCCGCGACGATCAGGTTATACCCACCTGGGTTGGTGCAGCGCTGCATATTTTCAATCAGGCCCGGGATGGTTTTCGCGTCCAGGAACATCATCACCACGGTAGAAAGAATAAAATCGTATTCACCGTCAAAGTTTAGCGCATTGAGATCCGCCACCTCAGCGTGCAGATTAGTCAGCCCTTCCGCGTTTTTAATGCGTTCCAGATTGGCGATGCTCATCGGATTCTTGTCCCATGCAGTAACGTCATAACCGTTGGCCGCAAGGTACAGACTGTTACGGCCATTCCCGCAGCCCAGATCTAACGTTTTGCCCGGGGCAACAATTTTTGCCGCGTCGACGACATCGGAATGCGTGCGGGTCAAATCATATTTCTCAGTAAAGTAGTTTTCGTCACAACGGATCATTATTTATCCTCAGATTTCAGTAATGCAGCACGTTCGGTGCGAATAAGCAGTTTTCCCTGCATCAGCAATGCAAACGTACGTATCAGTAATAGCGCAATGATAAAATTGGTAAAAATAAACAGCGGGATCGCCAGCGTATGAAAAAAACCTGACTCGCTGCCGTGCCCTAAATGCAGCCCCGTAGTCGCCAGTGCCGACACGCCGAACGAGAAGCTCCAGAAAGACGCATTAAACGGCTGTGACAAATACCACGGCATCAGGCGTAGCATAAACAGAAGTTGCAGCAGACCATAGCCGAACAGCATTTTGGCTAACGTATCTCCCTCGCCACCGTTCACACTAAGCCACGCGCTACAGGCGACCAGCGCAGGCGCCAGTTGTATACCAAGTGAAGTCCGTAAAACCGTCGGCAGCTCGCCGCAGCTTCGTAAACGCTGCAGAATAACCGGCTCGAGGCTGAGCCAGGAAAATACCCCTGCGCCCAAAAACACCAACCCGGCATCGTTGAAGCCAAGCGCACCACAGGCCATGGCGCTGATAAAGTTATTGGCAACGGTTGGCAGATACAGACCCGGTGTGGTGGCCTCTTCCGGGTGCTCGCCACGCCATAATCCAGCCGTTTGCCAGGCTGCATACGCCAGTTGTATCACCACGCCGATGCTGAACAACACAATCGCCAGCGGTCGATACCACGGGACAAAACCAATCGCGACCAGCATCGTTGTAGCCGGAAACAGACTGACAAAACTGCTCATCACCGGATGACGAATTTCCGCCAGTACGCTATGAGGAAAACGCAGTAAACGACTAATAAAGGCCAGCGTCAACAATCCCCAGATGACCATCGCAAGGATCACTAAACCGTCACCAATCCAGTGGCTTACAGGCCATACCTGGCTGGCATATCGCCACGCGAACCCCATCCCGATGATGCCCAGTACCATGCCAAAATAACCGGCCGGAAGATTGAGGACTCGCTCACTTTGCTTGCTCTTACTCATTTTGTTTATTTTTTAAAGTATATTTGAAATGCATTTTATGGAATTTCCACGAATTTAGCCAGTGCGGAAAACTTTGCTACGTTTAACTAAGGTGCGCAACATGGAAATGAGCTATGACCAAATATCGTCTGGGCGATGAACCTCGCGCCTTTAGTTACCGGGATAATGGCAATAAAAAGAGCGTATTACTACGCCAGATAATTGCGCTCATTGATTTTAATGATGTTAAAGCCGGTACGCTCGGTGGCTGGATTGATGATGAAAGCGTGCTTTCGCAAAGTGGCGATTGCTGGATTTACGATGAGAATGCGCTCGCGTTTTCCGGCGCGACGATATCCGGAAATGCCCGTATTACACAGGCAAGCGTGGTCAGAGATGGCGCACAGATTGGTGATGCCGCCTGGATTGACCGAGCAGAAATCAGCGATAACGCGCAAATACGTGACAACGTCACAATTCGGGATTCTGTTGTTCGCGGTGAGTGCCTTCTCTGCGGTGATGCGCGCATTGTGTGTGACTCTGAAATTATCGCTGCCAAAGGACTAACTCGTGAAAACGACCAGCTCCTGCAAATTTACGATCGGGCGACAGTCAGCAATTCACGCGTGGTGCATCAGGTGCAGATCTATGGTGATGCGATGATTAACTATGCCTTTATAGAACATCGGGCTGAAGTTTTTGATTTTGCACGGGTAGAAGGTAACGAAGAGAATAATGTCTGGATCTGCGATTGCGCTAAAGTCTATGGACATGCGCGTGTCATCGCCGGAACTGATGAAGACGCCATTCCTACCCTGCGCTATAGCTCGCAGGTGGCGGAACACGCGGAGGTTGAAGGTAACTGTGTGCTGAAGCACCATGTGCTGGTCGGGGGGCATGCAAAATTACGCGGCGGCCCAATTCTGCTGGATGGGCACATCCTGATTGAAGGCCACGCCTGTATTCTAGGTGAAGTGCTGATCGAGCATCATATTGAGATAACCGGTCAGGCCCAAGTTGAAGCCTTTGATGGCGATGCGATCCATCTGCGCGGGCCAAAAGTGATCAACGGCGAACAACGTATTACGCGCACCCCTATCGCCGGTTTATTCTGAAGAGTCATCAATGATGCGGGCATAGAGATTCACATCATAGTAATCGCCATTGAGGAACTCCGCTTGTCGTAAGCATCCTTCCAGTTGGAAGCCATTACGCAACGCCACCTGGTTGCTCTTGACGTTATCTACACGACATTTAATCACGAAGCGGCGAATCTCCTGGCGCTGCGCATAATGCTGAATCAATGCCTGTAGCGCCTGAGACAGAATACCTTTGCCCTGGTGATCTTCGTCCAACCAATAACCAATATAAGCGGCTCTGTTCAGCGGTTCTATCTGGTTAAACGAGATAACGCCAGCCACCTCCCCTTGTTCGAAAATAAGGAACATTTTGGCGTAGCCGCGCTGGTGCAACATGATATTGCCCTGCACATTCTTGCGGGTGTCCTCCACAGAAGTCACAAACTGCGGCCAGTTCAGCGACTGCTGGAGCCAGACTTTATTTTTAAGCACCAACTGATGCAGAGGGGTGACGTGTTGTTCTTCGACGGCACGCAGTTCCAGCGCGTCACTAACGATTATTATTTCTGACATGTTTATCTCCTTTGCAATCGTAAACGGGGCATTTCTGACTGGCAGTAGCCGATATTACTCTGTTTAGAGTCGGGGAAGTCTTATTTTTATGCTGTAACAGCAATCACTTAGAAAGAATCTCTGGCGTGGAACCCGTTACTCTGGTGATCCGGGATCCCTTCATGGATAGACCGTAATGATGACAATAACACTTTCACTTTATTGCTAAGGAGCAAGCATGGCAGCACCTTTGGGTCGTTTAGCACTTATTCCGCTTTTACTGATTACCGCCTGTCACCAACCCGTTTCCTCCACTCAAGCAGGCCCCGTTCCCTTTGCAGTCAATCAGCAACAGGTCGTGGATAATACCACGCTGGAAATTTCCCGTAGCGCACTGGAATATAACATTCATAAAGTTCAGCAACTGCTGGCAGATAAAACCCGGATGTGCGCCATTCTTAAAGGAGACGCGTATGGCCACGATCTCTCACTGGTAACACCGGTGATGATGCAAAACGGCGTGCAATGTATTGGTATCGCCAGCAATGAGGAGATTAGAACCGTTCGCCAGTCAGGCTATACATCACAGCTCATGCGCGTTCGCAACGCGACGGAAAAAGAGATGCGCCAGGCAGCGGACTTCGATACCGAAGAGCTGATCGGTAATCTGGATATGGCTAAGCGTCTGAGTGCCATTGCTCAGGAGAAAGGTAAAATCATTCGTATTCATCTGGCACTGAACTCTGGCGGTATGTCGCGTAACGGTCTGGAAGTCAGTACCGCTGCAGGTCTGGAAGAAGCCCGCGCCATTTCCGCATTACCCGGCCTGAAAATTGTTGGCATCATGTCGCATTTCCCGGAAGAAGATGCTGCGGTGGTTAGACGCGATCTGGCCCGTTTCAATACACAATCGGCCCAGGTACTGAAAATTACCGGGCTTAAACGCGAAGATGTCACCCTGCATGTTGCGAATACGTTCGCCACCCTGACCGTTCCTGAATCCTGGCTCGACATGGTCCGTGTTGGCGGTATTTTTTATGGCGATACCATCGCCAGCACCGAATACAAACGCGTCATGACATTTAAATCCGCCATCGCGTCGGTAAACCATTACCCCAAAGGAAACACCGTCGGATATGACAGAACCTATACCCTTAAACGTGATTCCGTTCTGGCCAATATCCCGACAGGTTATGCCGATGGTTATCGCCGTGTATTCAGTAACGCGGGACACGTGCTGATCCGCGGCCAGCGGGTTCCGGTCCTGGGTAAAACATCCATGAATACCGTGATCGTCGATGTGACCGATTTACCGCAGGTTGCATCTGGCGATGAAGTGGTGCTGTTCGGTAAACAGGGAAATGCGCAGGTTAGCGCAGAAGAAGTCGAAGAAATTAGCGGCGCGCTGTTCACTGAAATGTCGATCCTCTGGGGGGCGACGAACAAACGCGTGATGGTCGATTAACACCTAAAACAGGAAGGGCTTCCTTTTCTCGCTGGAAGCCCTTTTACACAGCAAGCGCCATTCTACTTAGCTCTCACTGACACTCTCTCTTTGCAAAATTTTGAGCAAATCTTCCTTCAGGTGGAGTTTCTGTTTCTTAAGACGAACAATGTCCAAGCTATACCCCCGACCATCCGAACCTTCCAGTCTGGAGATCTCATGATCAAGGCTGTTGTGTTTTTCGAATAAGGACAGAAAGCGAGGGTTCTCGGATTTCAGTCGGGAAATAAGGTCTCTGTATTCTGGAAACATACTTTCTCCCTGTTAGTGGACAAGAACGTGTATAAGAAATACACACTCACAGAGTACCCATTTGCCATACAGAAAAATGCGAACAGGATCGAGTAAATAGTGTACAGAATCGTTATGAGGATGAATGCAGATACGGCTCCCCATCAGGAGAGCCGTAAAGAGAGTGATTAACGCATCTCGCGGTCGTCAACGTACTGACGTTTATCCGGCGCTGGTGGGAAGTACTGATACAGCCAGGTTTCGCTGATGGCGTCACCCTGACAACGCAGGAACATACGCATATCTACCGGATCGGTTGAGTCAGAGGTCGGATACCAGTCAAACTGAATGCGATAACCGTCGATTGGTTCCACGTAGAGGATCTCAATCTGTTTCGCTTCACCGCTTGAGAGCGTAATCACCGGTTCAATGCCTTTCGGCGCAGCAGCTTTTAGATCGCCACCAACAAAATCA
The DNA here is from genome assembly GCF_009495675.1 of Citrobacter sp. S39. Lineage (NCBI taxonomy): Bacteria > Pseudomonadati > Pseudomonadota > Gammaproteobacteria > Enterobacterales > Enterobacteriaceae > Citrobacter > Citrobacter sp. S39. The sequence goes on along the minus strand of NZ_CP045555.1, from coordinate 3,307,759 downwards.
ACGGCAAAACGGCGCGCCCATTTTTCCGGGTAGTGCTCGCCCGGCGCCCATCCTTCCGGAAAACCGCCCATGCCTGTCCGGGTCGCCATCACGCGAGCCAGCGGTGAACGCACCGGCGGCTGAGCACTCCAGTACAGGCGATATTTGAATTCCAGCTCATCGCCGGCTTTGATCTTCTTCTCAGGCTGCCAGAAGCAGACAACGTTATCCAGCGTTTCGCCGGTCGTCGGGATCTCCATCAGGCCGATGGTCCCCTTGCCCCACTGGTTGCGCGGTTCGACCCACAGGCTTGGACGCTTGTTATACCAGCCCATGATGTCCTGGTAATGGGAGAAGTCGCGATCGAGTTGCAGCAAGCCAAACCCTTTCGGGTTGTTATCGGTATAGGCGTTGAACTGCAGCTTTTGCGGGTTATTCAGCGGGCGGCAGATCCACTCGCCATTGCCCCGCCACATCGCCAGACGATCGGAGTCATGAATTTGCGGGTGAATAGTGTCGCACATCCGACGCTCATTGTTGCCGCAGCTGAACATGCTGGTCATCGGCGCAATGCCGAGCTGTTTGATGTCTTTGCGCGCATAGATGTGGTTTTGTACATCCATAATCACCTGCGTTTTCTCGCAGTGGATCACGAACTTGAATGCACCGGTTACGCTTGGGCTGTCGAGAAGTGCATACACGGTAAAGGAGGTTGCGCCCGGTTTAACCGTCTCGAACCAGAAAGAGGTGAAATCAGGAAACTCTTCTTTGCTGTCGGTGTAGGTATCTACCGCCAGACCGCGGGCCGATAAACCGTACTGATAGGTGTCATCCACGGCGCGGAAATAGCTGGCTCCCAGGAAAGAAACGACATCGCGGCGGACCAGTTCTGGCGCTTTAAAAACACGGAACCCGGCGAATCCGAGGTCAGTCTGCCCTTCCAGCTGTTTGGTATCCACGCCCGCATCGTTATATTTAAACAGTTCCGGACGGAAGTGAATTTCACGCGCCATATGCGTACTGCCATCAACCGAGAACATGCGTACACGGCGACGAAAACCCATTCCCACGTGGAAGAACTGCGCATCAAGCTGACGATTTTCAACGTTGTTCCACAGAGACTGCTCTGCGTCATATTGAATGCTGTTATAGGCCTGCGGCGTCAGTTTCGCCAGCGTGTCCGGTAACGCGCGCGGTGCGCCGCCCCAGGGTTTCTGTGCTAAGTCATGGGCCATCGATTGCAGAACGGAAAAATCAAAACGTACGGTTTTTCCGTCTGCAATGTCAGACTCTGCCGCAAAGGCGGCGCGGGAAAAGAGTGATGCAATACCACTGGTTCCGCACACGGCGGCCATTGCCATTGAACCTTTAATAAATCGTCTGCGATTCATGCCTGAAAGTGAGTCCTTCTGGTCGTGTAAATGGTCCCGCGCCGGTCAAAATCAGCGGCAAGAGAGTGCACATTTCTGACCGCTCACTCTAGACAAAATTCATTAATAATCCAATTGTTGGTCGCCGATTATCTGTACAAAATCGAAAATATTTTATGTCGATGGGAACAGACCGAATCCCATGTAAATTCCATTAAAGTAAACCACACCGACGTTTACTTCGCTCTTGCGCCTCCTGATACAGCGCAAACTCGTCATAAACCGCGCAACCCAGCGCCTGTTCAAACGCGTCGCGGCTGGAATTCCCGTGGCTGCGAGCCTGCGTTTCATTCCCCAGATTGGACTGGAAAATCCCTGCGGCGCTCACCGGTAAAAAATCTTCGTAAGTGATGGGTTGCGCAACCAGCCACCCTCGCTCAATGAGCGGTTGCGGGTCGTCATCCGGACGGATTGCCTGGCGATGCGCTTCGCCTGATGGCGTCAGTCGATAACGAAACCAGGCGAGTCCCTGCTGGCGCAGCAGAAACTCACTGTCCGGGAACGCCTTGAACACCTCCTGAAGATGTAACTGGTGCGTCAGATTGTCTTTCCCCGTTCCCGCTTTATTCAGCAATTCGTCGTATAACGCTCTGCCTTTCGGCGTCAGGGCCACACCGCGCTGTTCGATTTCACCGAAACGTGCCGTGTGAGTGCCGCGCATTTCACCGGCAAACAACACCGGTTCTTCCAGCGCTTTGAAACTCGTCTGACGTAATAAAATGGGCACCTCGCGGCGTGGCGGCCCTTCAATCAGTATTTTCGGTTCAATGCCGCATTCCGGCATCATCGACTGCACCCGGTCGATATCCAGCGTACGCGGCGTCAGGTGGTTGATATGGCAACCGGGGAAACACACTACATCAGCAATCAGCCGGTGTTCGTTATGCAATGCGTGATAGGTCTCTTCATCGACCGTGGCGTGCTGATGCCAGCGGAATGTTTCCAGCGCTTCATGCACAAACTCTTGCGCCTGTTCAGATGTAAAACTGCCCTGCGCATCAAATTCATCCAGCAGCTCGTGACAACGGCGAGTGAAAATATCGCGTTTCGCGAGGATCTCAGCGGCTTTTTGCCGCAGCGCGGCGTTTTCGATTAGTTCGAGCCGTAATAACGAGGTGAATACCCGAAACGGGTTGCGCGATAGCGAGGCATCGTCGATGGGACGAAAGGCTGTGGAATGTACGGGGACGCCTGCCTGGGAGAGATCGTAATAACTCACCGGATACATGCCCATAACGGCAAACATTCGGCGCAACGTAGAAAGCTCCTGCGCGGTACCCACTCGAATAGCGCCATGGCGCTCAACGTTTAGCCGGGCCAGTTCATCCGCATTCGCCAGTTTTTCATGCAGCGTCGGATTATTTTCCAGTACCGCCAGATTCACATCAGCGACAAGTTCCAGCAACGTGCCGTATTGCGGGACTTCCTGCTGGTACATTGCTGACATTGCCTGCGAAAATTGTTCCCGAATCTCATCTGCCGTGATGGTGTTCGCCATAATGTCATGCCTCCAGTGAATATTACCTGGAGTGTAGAAAACACCGCTGACTCCGGTGGGAAGAATTTACAAAGTGTGACCCCGCGTAAACTTCCCACCCATATAAACGATGAACAGTACCTACTGACGGGGTTTCAAATGACTTTCCAGCCAGGGGAGCATCTGTTTTTTACGGCTAAGCATACCTTCTACCTTGCAGGGTTGCGGGATGTCTGAAAGTTCTGCTCCAGCAAACCACAGGCTGGTGTCACCCAGATTGATGTCGGTGAGCATCAGCACGACCAACGCAGCATTCTTTTCCTCTGCATAGCGCGCCATTTCCTGACGGAGATCGTCCAGCACCGCATCCACCTGTTGCAGAGCATACAGTTCAAGCTGCGCTACACAGACTGAATGTCCATGGATGGTGAAGGTTTTAATGTCTTTCTGCAAAAGTTCGCGGGCGCTCATCCCTTCCACGCTTGTTTTGGCTGACAGCAGGTCGCGACTGAAAGCGTCAAGATCCACTCCGGTTTTTTGGGCCAGCGCATCAACCGCCAGGCGATCGTCAGTGGTGGTCGTTGGTGAACGAAGCGTGACAGTGTCACTCAATACGGCGCCGAGCAGTAAAATAGCCTCAGCGGAAGATAACTGGTTGCGTTCATCTTCCGTCATCAGTTGCCACAGCAGGGTTGCGCTACTGCCGACGGGCTTCACCCACACTTCCGGTGGCAGACGGGTGACTAACCCACCAAGTCGGTGATGATCGATAATTCCCACCACGTTACTTTCTGTCAACGATTCCGGCCCCTGGGCAGGCTCGGTGAAATCGACCAGCCAGACATCACGATCGGTCAGTTCAAACGTCAACCGTTCAGGCATCGTCAGCCCCGCATGCTCAAAGATAAACTGCGTTTCGCGGTTAGGCTCGCCCAAACGCCATGCCGTCGCCTGCTGGCCACGTAAACTAAGCCAACGAGCCGTCATTGCGGCGGTGCAGATGGCATCGCTATCGGGATTAAGGTGCCCTATTACATGTATCATTCATCAGTGCCTTGTGAAGAGAAATCGTTCAAAAGTAAACAATAACCAAAGTATAACGACTGAACATACTCCCTTCCATGATCCCACCACCCAGCAACGCTGTACAAAACATAAGCAAAATAAATCAGTTGTAAGTAAAACATGATAAATGTTAATAATATTTTGCTATCAGGTTATCAAAAACAAACAACTTTACTTGTCACCGATACGGCTCTGTTTTTAACATCGCTTATGGAAAAAAATGTTCTGTTCAATCAGCGCATTCGCTTGCGCCATCTTCATACTTTTGTCGCCGTTGCACAGCAGGGAACGTTGGGGCGCGCGGCTGAGACCCTTAACCTGAGTCAACCGGCTCTCTCCAAAACGCTAAATGAACTGGAGCAACTGACCGGGACCCGGCTCTTTGAGCGTGGCCGCCTTGGCGCGCAGTTAACGCTGCCAGGAGAGCAGTTTCTTACCCACGCGGTAAGAGTGCTGGATGCGCTCAACACTGCCGGGCAAGCGTTAAATCAGCGCGAAGAATCGCAGACTGATGTCGTACGGATTGGGGCCTTACCCACCGCGGCACTGGGCATTCTGCCTGCGGTAATTGGTCCTTTCCACAAACAGCAAATGGAAACCACGCTACAAGTCGCCACCATGAGCAATCCGATGATTCTGGCAGGTTTAAAATCCGGGGAAATCGACCTTGGCATTGGTCGCATGGCCGATCCGGAATTGATGGTCGGTCTGAATTATGAATTGTTGTTTCTGGAATCACTTAAACTGGTCGTGCGCCCTAACCACCCGTTGTTGCAGGAAACCATCACATTAAGTCGGGTAATGGAGTGGCCGGTGGTGGTTTCGCCAAAAGGAACCGCGCCTCGCCAGCACGCAGAAGCATTGTTGCAAAGTCAGGGTTGTAAAATGCCGCCAGGCTGCATTGAAACACTTTCAGCATCGCTCTCCCGCCAACTGACGGTTGATTACGACTATGTATGGTTTGTCCCTTCAGGTGCGGTTAGAGAGGATTTACGCCAGGCGACGCTGGTATCGTTGCCGATACCTACCCACGGGGCGGGTGAACCCATCGGGATTCTTACTCGTGTCGATGTGCAACTCTCTCAGGCCGCGCAGATCCTTATCGCCGCAATACGCAAAACCGTACCATTTTGATGCCAAAAATAAAGGGACCAGATGGTCCCTTTATTGATGATTAAAACGTTTCCCAATTATCGCCGCTGGCCGTTGCCGCCTGCGGACGTGAATGACCCGGCGTAGTAGTTACCGGAACGCGTTTTATTGCGCTTGTCCCGGTTAAACGGAATGTGCCGACGGCTTCCGTTAAGCGTGCGGCCTGCTCTTCAAGAGAGGCCGCAGCAGCCGATGCTTCTTCAACCAATGAGGCGTTTTGCTGCGTGACCTTATCCATCTCTGAAATCGCCTGGCTTACCTGGACGATGCCCCGGCTTTGTTCATCAGAGGCCGCCGCAATTTCCAGCATAATGTCGGTCACGCGTTTTACCGCATCGACAATATCCGTCATCGTATTGCCCGCTGCGACGACTTCTCCGGAACCCTGGTCAATCAGTCGGACAGATTCGCTGATCAATCCTTCAATCTCTTTTGCCGCCTGAGCGCTGCGGCTTGCCAGCGTACGGACCTCACTAGCCACCACTGCAAACCCACGCCCCTGCTCTCCTGCCCGCGCCGCCTCAACCGCCGCGTTCAGCGCCAGGATATTGGTCTGGAAGGCAATGCTGTTAATAACGGCGGTAATTTCAGAGATTTTCTTCGAGCTCGTTGAGATATTGCCCATGGTTTTCACCACACCAGAGACCATCTGACCGCCCCGGCTGGCCTTGCCGGACGCATCTTCCGCCAGCGTACTCGCATGATGCGCGTTGTCGGCGTTTTGCTTCACCGTAGCCGTCAGCTCTTCCATGCTGGCCGCCGTTTGTTCAACCGCCGCGGCCTGTTGTTCGGTACGTGAAGACAGATCGGTATTACCCGCCGAAATCTCACTGGTACCGCGGTAGATTTCTTCCGCGCCCTGACGTACCGTGCCCACTGTTTTCGCCAGCGACCGTTGCATTGTCTGCAGATGACGGCTCAGGCGCCCAATTTCGCTGCGCCCGGTGGGTTCCTCTGGCATTGTCAGGTCCCCTTCTGAAATTTGCTCAATGCGCTGGGCCGCACGTAACAGAGGATGAATAACGGTACGGCGCAGAACAATAAACGTCATCACGGTCAGTGCCAGCGCAAGAACGAATGCCCCCAGCATAAAGGCCATGCCAAGCTGTGTACGTTGGTGCGCCTGTTCGCTTAACTGATTCGCCCTGGCGGTACGAATATCGATCGCCTTTAACAATACCTTGTTGTAAGCAGAGTCCAGCGGTCTGGCCTGTTCATTTTCATGGTTGATGATCGCCTCGAACATGCCGTTTTTAGCGTACTTGAGCATAGGCTGTAAGCCATCGATATAGGCTTTGAAATTGGCGCTCAGTTCAGCGTCTAACGCCTCTCCAGCAGTAGTTTTCACCGCACGAGCCATATAAGTATTGAAACCGTCCTGCGATTGCTTAATACGTTTTTCTGCCTCGGCAATATTGGCCTTCATGTCATCCATTTCAGCAATACGGCTCGCCGCACCAGCATGGATCATGTTGATACGCGCGGTGCGTAAGTGGTTAGAGCTGTTAGATAACCCCATCCGGACCTGAATCTCATCGGTTACATCGCGCTGATCGCGATCGGCCTGCATAAGAAAATAACCTGCCAGCCCGGAACTTAAGGCGAATAGCAGAAGGATGCCACCGAGAATGGAGGAAAACAGCGGAACCAGCCGGATTTGATGCAGAAAGCCCAGTTTATGCAGGGCTTGCATCGATGTAGTGTTGTCCATGACCGTCGACTCTCTTGTAGGGTTTATGCGTGAAAACACGCCCGTTAGATAGTCATCGGCAATCCGGGAAGTTTACTTACCGTGAAAAGCGCCGGATTCGTCACACTTTCACAACATAATTCTAAAAAATTCAGGAAAGTGCCAGCGGTGAAATCCGCTGGCCAATGAATCAGTTATCACCAAAATGGATAACAGTACGGATGGATTTACCCTGATGCATTAAATCGAACGCTTCGTTAATCTGCTCCAGAGGCAGGCGATGCGTAATAAACGGATCTAACTGAATTTTTCCGCTCATTGCTTCTTCGACCATACCCGGCAACTGAGTGCGCCCTTTTACGCCGCCAAACGCGGAACCACGCCACACGCGACCGGTTACTAACTGGAACGGACGTGTTTTGATCTCCTGACCGGCACCCGCCACCCCAATGATGATGCTTTCGCCCCACCCTTTATGGCAACACTCCAGCGCCGCACGCATCACGTTAACGTTGCCGATACACTCAAAGCTAAAGTCCACGCCACCGTCGGTGAGCTCAACAATCACGTCCTGTACCGGCTTACCGTAATCGTTCGGGTTGATGAAATCGGTCGCGCCCATTTCACCAGCCAATTTGAATTTCTCCGGATTGGTATCAACAGCCAGAATACGCCCGGCTTTTGCCTGCACCGCGCCCTGAATCACCGCCAGGCCAATACCGCCCAGACCAAATACGGCTACGGTATCGCCTTCCTTCACTTTCGCGGTGTTATGGACCGCTCCGATACCGGTGGTCACGCCACATCCCAGCAGACACACTTTATCCAGCGGAGCCTGCGGGTTAACCTTCGCCAGCGAGATCTCTGCGCAAACGGTATATTCGCTGAAGGTACTGGTACCCATATAGTGATAAATCGGCTCGCCGTTATACGAGAAGCGCGTTGTGCCATCAGGCATCAGACCTTTGCCCTGTGTCGCCCGCACGGCCTGACACAAGTTAGTTTTACCCGATTTACAGAACTTGCACTCGCCGCACTCTGCGGTGTACAGCGGGATCACATGATCGCCCGGTTTCAGGCTGGTGACGCCTTCCCCCACTTCAACCACAATGCCGCCGCCTTCATGGCCCAGTACCGCCGGGAACACGCCTTCCGGATCGTCGCCTGAGAGCGTAAAAGCGTCAGTATGGCACACGCCGGTGTGGGTAATTTTAACCAGCACTTCACCTTTCTTTGGTGGTGCGACGTCGATTTCAACAATTTTTAACGGTTGGCCGGGGCCAAATGCAACTGCTGCACGTGATTTCATTTGTCTCTTCCCATTATTGCAAGGTGATGGTGTTATTTTAGATAAGCACGCAGAAGATGGCCGATCTCAGCCATGCGCACAGCTCGCTGGTCTGGTGTTGTCTCCCCACTGACCAGTTCATCTTTCAGGTGGATCTCAACCATTTCGCCCATCAGACCATTGGATGCGCCGCGTACGGCGGCAATTTGTTGCAGGATCGACAGGCATGGTTCGCCAGATTCCAGTGCGCGCTCAAGCGCATCAACCTGACCGCGAATACGGCGTACACGAGTGAGAATGCGTTTTTTATCTTCGGGTGAATGCGGCATACGCCCTCCATATACTATAGGGGGGTATACTATCAGAATTTTTATGTAATTGTAAAAAACTAACATTTATTTAATGAGAGGGTGACGACCAGGCCTCGTCAGATGAGCCCTGGTCGCCAGGTCACTGAATGGCTTTCTGAACTAATTTTTCCAGATTTTTTAAGGGTTGAATTGCCGCAGTATCTGGTCCATAAGTCTGTAATATCTCAACCGGATGATATCCAACGACTACACGTCCATCCGACTCTTCCCGAATCAATACTCTAAAGGGAAGATCGAGCGCCATATCAGGATATGCCTGCATTAATGATGTGCCACCTTTAGGATTGCCAAAAATAATGACGGTTGTGGGTAACATGGTTAGTCCAGCATTTTTAGCCTCTTTCGCATGATCAAATTCTCCAAAAAAAACAAGATTATTACTCTCAATGGCAGCAATGAGATGCTCTCTGGTCTGCTGGTAATTATAAGTACTATACGTTTTGATCATAGTATTCCCGGTGTTGGCAGCATGACTGGTTACCGTCATAAGCAGATACAGTGCAGCTGTAATAAATATATTTTTTAGAGACCGAAGCATCACAACATCCTTAATTTAACGATAGTCTGGAAAGCTATCTAAGACCAGCGGATACTTTGCCGGTATAATCTCTCTCGTGCTGATTCTGTGCAAGGATACATTTGGCAGAATGCACCATCGCAATAAGACCCGCAGCCATCATTATCGTGTCTTTTAAGACCAGTCGCCCAGCGCCAGAAAGATAGGGAAACCCGGTGTGAGAATCCTGGCCACTTACCCATGTTTCTGGTGTAAATATCAGGAATGTCAGAGTGACAAAAGGAGTTAAGAAGGCAAGTGTTGCCCCCCAAAAACCGATTTTTGGTGATACATAATGAGCAAGAATCAATAATGAAAAAATGACTTCAACAACACCAAGTCCGGTAGAGTACCCATAAGTATTATTCGCATGATGCCATGCGCGGTTAGCCTCTATTAATTCGCCTTCATGGTTCATGAACTGAGTATAATTACTCGGATCGTTATAAAAGAAAGACATAAATGGGCTATTAGCTACAAAAGGAACGATGCTATCTGCTTCATAGGGAATGAACTTCAACAATCCTATCCACATAAATACAATGGCAATAGAAATGCGACAAAGATTTATTCCCACGTTTTCTTTCGTTGAAACATATTGGTATAGTTTATCCATCATATCCAGAGGTCCTGTGTTGTAGAAATCACGACCTTTATAACCTTGTTATTTATATGCCTATATGTTCAGGAATCTATAATTTTTGTTTGATCGTCTGTAAAGGTCAAAATATAGACTATGGATAAGTTCGGTTGAGTGGAATGAACTCCTTGTTTTCGGTTTGGCTATCAAACTACTCGTAGCAAATCGTTGTATAACGTGGTGAAAGCATGTCTCTCTTCATCGCCCACGGTTGCTGTATCCCTTGTCCGGCAAAGTAGAGCGTTCCTTTACCCTTTTCCCAGATACCTCCATCAGTTTATCGCTGTTACCCCGCGGCGTTAGGTTGTCGTCAAAAAGATTCAGTTCGCCGTACGTATCGGCAACCAACCTGACATGATCAATTTTTACCAATCCATAACCCAGGCTTACAGCATTAATATTCTCTCACGTCAATAACCACTAAAAGTTAATGGTTTATAAAACAATTTAACCTTACAATAACCATACTTTTTCATGTCTTAAGTTTAAGCTGGAGAAAAAAATGGAGCTCAGCCGGAGGCAGTTCTTTCGAATCTGCGCGGGCGGTATGGCAGGAACCACTGTTGCATCTCTCGGATTCTTATCATCTTTTTCCGTTCACGCGGAAACCCGTCAATACAAACTCTTAAAAGCAAAAGAGACACGTAATAACTGTACGTACTGCTCAGTAGGCTGCGGCATGCTGATGTACAGCCTTGGCGATACAGCCAAAAACGTCAAAGAAAGTATCTACCATATTGAGGGCGATCCGGATCATCCGGTGAGCCGTGGATCGTTGTGCCCTAAAGGCGCTGGCGTGCTGGATTATATTCATAGTGAAACCCGTCTGCAGTATCCCGAATATCGTGCACCGGGTTCGGATAAATGGCAGCGTATTAGCTGGGATGATGCGATTAATCGTATTGCCCGACTTATGAAAGATGACCGCGATGCCAACTTTATTGAGAAAAATGCCCAGGGCGTTACCGTCAACCGATGGTCCACCACGGGCATGCTATGCTCCTCAGCGGCAAGTAATGAAACCGGGATCCTCGACGGTAAATTTGCTCGCGGACTAGGTATGGTCGCTATCGACTGTCAGGCACGGTTATGTCATGGCCCCACCGTTGCTGCTCTTGCACCAACGTTTGGACGTGGTGCGATGACCAACAACTGGGTCGATATTAAAAATGCCAACGTAGTGCTTATTATGGGCGGTAATGCCGCTGAGGCACATCCGGTAGGCTTTAAATGGGTAGTCGAAGCGCAAACTAAAAACGACGCCACCGTGGTGGTAGTCGACCCGCGTTTTAACCGTAGCGCCGCCGTCGCCGATCTGTATGCGCCAATACGCGCTGGTTCCGACACCGCATTCCTGCTCGGTGTAATCCGTTATCTGCTGGAAAACAACCAGGTGCAGCACGACTATGTGCGCCATTACACCAACGCCAGCCTGATTATCCGTGATGACTATCAGTTCGACGACGGCTTGTTCAGTGGCTATGACGACAAAAAACGCCAGTACGATAAATCGAGCTGGTTCTATCAGCTTGACGAACAGGGTAATGCCCTGCGTGATGAAACATTGTCTCACCCACGCTGCGTGTGGAATTTGCTGAAAGCCCACGTCGACCGCTATACGCCAGAAATGGTTAACCGGTTGTGTGGGACCTCAGTGGCAGATTTCAATCGTATCTGCGAAATTCTCGCCAGCACCAGCGTGCCTGACCGCACCGCTACTATTCTGTATGCGCTGGGTTGGACACACCACTCCGCCGGGGCACAGATTATCCGCGCCGCCGCTATGCTCCAGTTGCTACTGGGCAATATAGGCATGGCGGGCGGTGGCGTTAACGCCTTACGTGGCCACTCCAATATTCAGGGCTATACCGATCTTGGCTTGTTGTCGACGAACCTGCCGGGCTATATGCCGCTGCCGTCGGAAAAACAGACAGACTACCAGACCTATATTTCGCAAATCACGCCGCCTGCGCTAGGCGTGAATGAGGTCAATTACTGGCAAAATACGCCGAAGTTCTTTGTTAGCATGATGAAAAGTTTCTGGGGCGACAATGCAACAGTGGAAAATAACTGGGGCTACGACTGGCTACCTAAATGGGATCGCCTGTATGACGTAATGACCCAGGCTGAATTGATGCTCGAAGGGAAGATTAATGGTTACATCGTTCAGGGCTTCAATCCGCTGGCGGCGTTTCCGGATAAAAACAAATCAACTCGCGCGCTTTCAAAACTGAAATATATGGTGGTTATCGATCCGCTGGTCACTGAGTCGTCCAATTTTTGGCAAAATCATGGCGAGATGAACGATGTAAACCCGGCAGATATTCAGACCGAAGTTTTCCGTCTGCCCTCTTCCTGCTTTGCTGAAGAAAATGGTTCAATCGCTAACTCCGGGCGTTGGTTGCAATGGCACTGGGCTGCGGCAGAACCACCGGGTGAAGCCTTACATGACGGGAAGATCCTCGGTCGCCTGTTTATGCGGCTGCGCGAGTTGTATCAACAGGAAGGTGGAGCGAATCCGCAACCCTTGTTGAATATTGCCTGGAATTATAAAGATCCATACGACCCACACCCAGAAGAGATTGCGCGTGAAGCAAATGGCCAGGCGCTTGAAGACCTTTATGATGACAAAGGCCAGCTTATAGCCAAAAAAGGCCAGCAGCTCAGCAGCTTTGCACAGTTGCGCGATGACGGCTCGACCAGCAGTTTCTGCTGGGTCTACTGCGGAAGCTGGACAGAACAAGGCAACCAGATGGCCAATCGCGACAACAGCGATCCGTATGGTCTGGGCTGCACACCAGGCTGGGCGTGGTCATGGCCTGCCAACCGCCGTATTCTCTACAATCGCGCTTCGGCCGATCCATCAGGAAAACCGTGGGATCCCAAACGAACCCTGCTGCATTGGAATGGCAAAAAATGGGTCGGTATGGACGTAGCCGACTACGGCCAGGCCGCACCGGGCAGCAACGTTGGTCCGTTTATCATGAATCCGGAAGGCGTAGCGCGTCTGTTCTCCATCGACAAAATGAACGACGGGCCATTCCCGGAACATTACGAACCCATTGAGTCGCCTATTGGTACCAACCCGCTGCACCCGAATGTTGTATCCAGCCCGGTTGCGCGTATCTACCATGACGATATCGCCAATATGGGTAAAGCGGATGCCTTCCCGTACGTCGCCACAACTTACTCCATTACCGAACTGTTCCGCCACTGGACCAAACATGCGCTGCTCAACGCCATTGCTCAACCCGATCAATTCATCGAAATCGGTGAGGCGCTGGCGAGCAAAAAAGGCATTGCGGCAGGTGATACGGTGAAAGTGATGTCGAAACGCGGCTTTATCAAAGCGAAGGCGGTGGTCACCAAACGTCTGCAAACGCTGACTATCGATGGTAAGCAGGTCGATACTATCGGTATCCCTTGTCACTGGGGCTTTGAAGGCGCCACACGCAAAGGGTTCCTCGCCAATACGTTAACGCCATCGGTGGGTGACGCGAACTCGCAAACACCGGAGTATAAAGCGTTTCTGGTCAACATCGAGCGAGCGTAAGGAAGGGAACTCATGGCTATGCAATCACAAGATATTATTAAACGCTCGGCGACGAACAGCATCACGCCACCGCCCCAGGCGCGGGATTACCGTGCAGAAGTGGCAAAATTAATTGATGTCACTACCTGTATTGGCTGTAAAGGCTGTCAGGTCGCCTGCTCAGAGTGGAACGATATTCGCGATGAAGTGGGCTACTGCAACGGCGTCTACGACAACCCGACCGATCTCAGCGCTAAGTCCTGGACGGTGATGCGCTTTAGCGAAACCACCCAGAACGACAAGCTGGAATGGCTGATCCGCAAAGACGGCTGCATGCACTGCGCCGATCCCGGCTGTTTGAAAGCCTGTCCATCCGCTGGAGCAATCATTCAGTATGCCAACGGGATTGTCGACTTTCAGTCCGAGCACTGTATTGGCTGTGGCTACTGCATTGCTGGCTGCCCGTTCAATATTCCCCGGCTTAATCCCGAAGATAACCGGGTCTACAAATGTACACTGTGCGTTGACCGGGTCAGCGTGGGTCAGGAACCGGCCTGCGTGAAAACTTGTCCGACCGGCGCTATCCAGTTTGGCACCAAAAAAGAGATGCTCAATGTAGCGGAAACTCGCGTGGCGCAGTTGAAAAAACGCGGCTATGCCAATGCAGGCATCTACAACCCGCAAGGGGTCGGCGGTACCCACGTGATGTATGTACTTCATCACGCAGATCAACCATCGCTGTACCACAATCTGCCGGATGAGCCAAAAATCGCCGCACCAGTGAACCTCTGGAAGGGGATTTTAAAACCACTCTCTGCCGCCGGATTTATCGCCACCTTTGCCGGGCTGATTTACCACTACGTGGGAGTAGGCCCAAACAAAGAGACGGATGATGATGAAGAGGAGAACGGTCATGAGTAAAAGCAAAATGATTCTGCGCACCAAATTCATCGACCGTGCTTGTCACTGGACGGTGGTAATAAGCTTCTTCCTGGTGTCGCTTTCCGGTATTGCGCTGTTCTTCCCGACGTTGCAATGGCTCACCGAAACTTTCGGTACACCGCAAATGGGGCGAATTCTACATCCGTTTTTCGGGGTGATGATTTTCATCGTGCTGATGTTTATGTTCGTCCGTTTTGTACACCACAACATTCCCGATAAACAGGACCTTCCCTGGATTAAAGGGATCGTTGAGGTACTTAAAGGCAATGAGCATAAAGTCGCTGATGTGGGGAAATACAACGCAGGGCAGAAAATGATGTTCTGGAGCATCATGAGTCTAATTCTGGTATTACTGATTACCGGCGTTATTATCTGGAGGCCCTACTTTGCCCATTATTTCTCAATTAACATTGTTCGTTGGAGTTTGTTAATCCACGCGACAGCAGCCATTGTGCTGATCCACGCCATTCTGATCCATATGTACATGGCGTTTTGGGTAAAAGGTTCAATTAAAGGGATGATCGAAGGGAAAGTGAGTCGACGCTGGGCGAAGAAACACCATCCTCGCTGGTACCGTGAGGTTGAACTTACTGAAGAAAAAGCACCGGAATTAGAATCTAAATAAAAGCAATAAGGCCGCTGTTATTCAGCGGTCTTATTCTCTCAATGGCCCAGTGATATGCTGCGGCGCTGCGAGACCTGATTATCAGGCGAATAAAAGGCCCTCCATTCAATGATGAACAAACCCTATCCAACCCGCAGCAAATCACTGTATCTCGTGGTATAACGCGGTGAGAGCATATCTCGCTTCATCGCCCACGGTTGTTGTATACCTTGTCCGGCAAAATAGAGCGTTCCTTTACCCTTTTCAGCATTGAGCGTATCCAGAACGGCCATCAGCTTATCGCTGTTATGCCATGGAGCGTTGTCATCAAAAAGATTCAACTGTGCAACACCTGAGCTAAAAAAATCGCCCAGCATGACCCCTGCTTTTTGATAACGTAGCCCCTCTCGCCATATTGCGTCCAGGCTACATGTGGCCGCCCTTATAATTTCCCGACTATCCTGGGTTGGTGTCAGCAGTTTTATCGATGCGCTGTTACCGTAATACGGTTCATTCAGGGAAAATGGGCTGGTTTTGATAAACGTAGAGATAAACCGGCAGAACTGGTGCTCTCTGCGCAGCTTTTCCGCAGCACGTGAAGCATAGGTACAAATTGCCTCTCGCATCGCGTTGTAATCCGTGAGTTTTTCACCAAACGATCTTGAGCAGATAATTTCCTGCTTAACTGGCGCAAACTCCTCCAGCTCCAGGCAAGGTTCACCGCGCAATTCCCGCACAGTGCGCTCAAGCACAACGTTGAAATGTTTGCGGATAAAGCGAATATCGGTATCTGCCAGGTCGCAGACCGTTTTAATGCCCATAGCGTCAAGTTTTTTACTGATACGGCATCCAACACCCCAGACTTCATCAACCGGGAGCGCAGTCATCAGCTTACGCTGGCGCTCAATATTCGAGAGATCCACCACCCCGCCAGTCTGTTCCTGCCACTTTTTGGCAGCATGGTTAGCCAGCTTGGCCAGGGTTTTGGTCTGGGCGATACCGACCCCAACCTTGAGGCGTGTTTTTTGTAAAATGGTTGCTCTGATTTCCCGACCAAAATCCGTCAGATCCCGGCAGTTTCGCACGCCCGTTAAATCGCAAAAGGCTTCATCAATACTGTACATCTCCACGCGCGGCGACAGCTCCTCCAGAATCGACATCACCCTGCTGCTCATATCCGCATACAATTCGTAGTTCGAACTAAAACAGAACACGCCATAGCGCCTGAACAGATCTTTCTGTTTGAAATATGGTGCGCCCATATTAACGCCAAGCGCTTTTGCCTCCGCGCTACTGGCAATGACACAGCCATCGTTATTTGAAAGAACGACAACGGGTTTACCCTTCAGATCGGGCCGGAATGCCGACTCACAGCTGGCATAAAATGAATTAACATCCACCAGCGCAAACATAATCAGCCCGCAGATTTAATGATGAATGTCACTACGCCAAATATATCCAGCGTGTCCTCGCTGCCGATCATGATCGGCGCGTAGGCGCTGTTCTCTGGCTTCAACATCACCACCGGATGCAATTGCAGGCGCTTAACGGTGAATTCGCCTTCAATAGCAGCAACCACAATGTCTCCGTGGGCCGCTTTTCTGGCACTGTCGACTACCAGCAAGTCGCCAGCACCGATCCCTGCCCCCATCATGGAGTCGCCAGACGATTTAACAAAATAGGTTGCGCTGGGATGCTGCACCAACAGATCGTTGAGATCGATACGTTTCTCAACGTAATCCTGCGCAGGAGAGGGAAAACCGCAGGGCACGAGATCGCTAAATAGCGGGAAGTGTTTGATTTCGCGGTGTTCAACTGGCTGGAAAAACAACATAATAATCTGCCTCTCATATAACTGTATTTATATACAGTAGTTTTAATGAAGACAGTGATCAAGTGACAAGTGTGGCGAATTGAGCGTTGTTTAACCATCTTGTCGATAAGCTTTTATGATGTCTGAAAAAATAATCGGCTAAAAAAATGCCCCACATTTGCGGGGCATTACCTCAGGAGCGTTTTCGCGGCATCATGCGCAACAACGTATTGTCCTTCCAGAAATAGTGATGCATCAGGGCAGCAGCAGCATGCAGAGCAATAACAAAATAACCCAGGTTTGCCAGCGTCACGTGCCAGGACTTCAGCATATCCACTAAATCAAAGTTGGCCTCTGCCGCATGCGGCATAACGATGCCGAATGCAATCCACGGGTTACCCCGGTTGTACATCATCACCAGCCCAATAATCGGCAGGACAATAAACAACAGATAGATAACCAGATGCCCCAGATGCGCCATTCCGGTCATCATCGGCTTCGGTTTTGGCACAATCGGCGGAGCCGGGTATTTCAGCCTGACCAGCAGACGCGCCACCATCAGCGTTAAAATAGTGATACCGCAGGAGACGTGCACCATGTTGAACAAGGGGCGATAGCTGCGCGGGAAAAATCCGCGAAACTCCATGGCGCTGTACGCCACAATAACCAACAAAAAGACCAGCCAGTGAATACCGATTTGCAGGCCAGAATATTTATTCCCCATAACACTTCCTGAATAAAAACAATAATGCGTCAACATAACGGGCTTTTGTTAAAAATTCATTAACTTTTGTTCACCCATTTTCAGTCGCTTACGCTTAACCGCAAGAACCGCTATTGCCGAGGATGCCTGTCTGGACTAAGCCTGGTAGGGAAAATATGTCGTACCGCCTCATTCTGACAGGAGAAAACCATGAGTAAAATTGGCATTAACGGTTTTGGTCGTATCGGTCGTCTGGTATTGCGTCGACTACTGGAAGTCAAAAGCAACGTGGAGGTTGTGGCCATTAATGACCTCACCTCGCCCAAAATTCTCGCCTATCTGTTAAAGCACGATTCAAACTACGGCCCGTTTCCCTGGAGCATCGACTTTACCGAAGACGCGCTGATTGTCGACGGTAAAAAAATCGCGGTTTACGCAGAAAAAGAGGCCAAAAATATTCCGTGGAAAACGACTGGCGCTGAGATAATCATCGAATGCACCGGTTTTTATACCTCGACAGAAAAAGCCAACGCGCACCTGGATGCAGGAGCCAAAAAAGTGCTGATATCCGCCCCGGCTGGCGATATGAAAACCATCGTCTTTAACGTCAACGACGATACAATGGATGCGAACGATCGGATTATCTCGGTCGCATCGTGCACCACTAACTGCCTCGCACCGATGGCGAAAGCCCTGCACGACAGCTTCGGTATTCAGCTTGGCACCATGACCACCATCCACGCCTACACGGGAACGCAGTCGCTGGTTGATGGACCTCGCGGGAAAGATCTGCGCGCCTCACGGGCAGCAGCGGAGAATATCATTCCCCATACCACCGGAGCCGCCAAAGCCATTGGTCTGGTCATTCCGGCATTGAGCGGAAAATTAAAAGGCCACGCCCAGCGTGTTCCGGTGAAAACAGGATCCGTCACGGAACTGGTATCGGTATTGGGGAAAAAAGTCACTGCTGAAGAGGTCAACAACGCGCTGAAAAAAGCCACGCAAGACAATGAGTCATTTGGTTATACCGATGAGGAAATCGTCTCATCAGATGTCATTGGCTCGCATTTCGGTTCGGTATTTGATGCGACACAAACCGAAATTACCGAAGTGGGCGATCTGCAACTGGTAAAAACAGTCGCCTGGTACGATAACGAATACGGTTTTGTCACCCAACTTATTCGTACGCTGGATAAATTTATCAAGCTCTAATGTTCTGGCGGAGGCTCGCCTCCGCCCTCTTTCATTTCCCGCGAATTCAATACGTTGTGAGTCTCTCCCCGTTTTCGATTTACTGACTGTGCTATAGCTAACCTTTGCCACTGAGGGAGCATAGTAATGGAAGCACTGAGTCGTGAAACGTTAGAAAACATGATGGAGCAAGCCGTTGCTAAGGCCACCACCGTCTCATTCTGGCCGCAGGGTGAAGCCCCCGGAGCAAAAAACAGCGATGCGGTGTTTACGCCTGAACCCCGACATACAGGAACATCTCAGTATGATCGTGCGGTCACCGGTATTCGCGCCCCGGAAATTACCGTTTATGCCCCCGCAAAACCTAACGGCATAGGGATCCTTGTCACGCCAGGCGGCTCTTATCGTCGCGTGGTGGTGGATAAAGAAGGCAGCGTACTGGCACCGTTCTTTAACGCTCGCGGTTATACCCTGTTTGTGATGACCTACCGCATGCCGGGTGATGGCCATGAGGAAGGCGCAAACGCGCCGCTGGCCGATGCCCAGCGCGCCATGCGCTACATTCGCGCCAACGCCCATGAATGGAAAATTAACCCTGATCGTATCGGTGTGTTGGGCTTCTCTTCCGGTGGTCACGTGGCCGCCAGTCTGGGAACCCGGTTTGCTGAAACGGTTTATACGCCGATAGATAACGTAGACGAGCAACCTGCGCGCCCTGCGTTTATGGCACTGGTGTACCCGGTTGTCACTCTGCGCGAAGACATCGGTCACCCGGGATCTCGTCTTGAGCTGGTTGGCGCTAAGCCCGAAAAGGAAGATCTGCGCCACTATTCTCTGGAAGAACGCGTGGATAGCACAACGCCGCCGACATTCCTGCTACACGCCATTGACGATCCGGCGGTGAAGGTAGAAAACAGCCTGGTCTTCTTTAATGCGCTACGTGAGCAGGGCGTTCCGGTCGAAATGCATCTGTTTGAACGCGGTAAGCACGGATTTGGTATTCGTGATGCGCAAGGGTTACCGCTGGCAATCTGGCCGGAAATGATGATGAACTGGGTAGCCACTAAAGTGTGAAGATTGCGCCGGGTGGCGTACAGACTCACCCGGCGAAAAACTTAGGACTGCAGATACACCACTTGCGTTTGCAGGTATTCGTTCAGACCATGTTTACCATCAGCCCCGCCAATCCCGGACTTACGCCAGCCAGCGTGGAAGCCCTGCATCGCCTCGAAGTTTTCACGATTAATATAGGTTTCGCCAAACTTCAGCCCCTTAATCGCCTTCATTGCCGTATTCAGATTCTGCGTATAGATCGATGAGGTCAGACCGTAGTCGCTGTCATTGGCCATTGTCAACGCCTGTTCCAGCGTATCAAACGCCACCACCGGCAGCACCGGACCAAACGTCTCCTCGTGCATAATCGCCATCTCCTGGCGCACGTCTAGCAGTAACGTCGGCGGGTAGTAATAACCTTTGCCGATAACAGCCTTACCGCCCAGCACCACTCTGGCCCCTTCCTTCACTGCTCGTGCGACTTTCTGCTCCACACGATCCAGCGCAGCGGCGTTAATCAGCGGCCCCATCGCAATGTCATTGCGTTCGGCCGGATTGCCAAACTGCACGGCTTTCATCGCCTCACCCAAACGATTAACGAACTGGTCATAGATACCTTTCTGAACGTATACGCGCTCAGCACAGTTGCATACCTGTCCGGTATTGATCACCCGCGAGTCAACAATGGCCTTCACCGCCAGCTCAAGATCAGCATCGTTCATCACGATAGCCGGAGCTTTACCACCCAACTCCAGACAAACTTTAGTGATGTTTTTGGCCGCTGCGGCCATAATTTTCTCGCCCGCGCCGACGCTGCCGGTCATACTCACCATCGCCACCTTGGGGTTTCCGGCCAGCTCCTGACCGACCGTTTCACCGCGTCCCAGCACCAGATTAAAGACCCCGCGCGGTAAACCAATGTCATCAACAATTTTGGCAAAGGCGATGGCGTTATTAGGTGTGAATTCACTCGGCTTAATGACAATGGTATTCCCCGTCAACAAGGCGGGAGCCAGTTTGCGGGCAATCAGGAAAAACGGGAAGTTCCACGGCAGAATACCCGTCGTCACGCCCAGTGCACGCTTAAACAGCAGAATATTCTCACCCGGGCGATCGCTTTGCAGGATCTCGCCTTCATAGCGACGCGCCCACTCCGCCATGTAATCGATATAGTCGGCGGTAAACGCGACTTCAACGTCAGCCAGTTGTCGAATTTTTCCACCTTCCGCCACAATCAACGCGCTGATTTCATCGGCTCGCTGGCGGATACCCGCAGAAATTTTGCGTAACCAGTTTGCCCGTTCAATGGCAGGCAACGCTTCCCATTGCGGCTGAGCGCGATCCGCGGCATCGATCGCTTTACGTGCGTCTTCGGCACGCCCATCGGGAATACGCGAGATAATCTCTTCCGTGGCCGGATTGACGACATCAATCCAGGCGTCATCGTGCCAGGTCACAAACTGCCCATCGATATACATAGGATGTTGTACGGGTACTGACATGCGGCTCTCCTGTGATTGATTTGTTTTTAACAAGTAAAACTATTGTTAATTAATATCAATCATGCATGGCGCATTATCGCTGGAGTGGCGGTTCTGTGAACTGCTTCATAAAAGCATCTGGAAAAGTGATGATGAAGAGAAAAAACAGGTGGGCTTTCTGCCCGTTTGCCGTAAAACGCCGACAAACGGGCAGAAGGGATTACAGAGAACGGATCTCAAGTAAGTCGGTCAGCGCGGTATCATTTTTTAGCTGCTGCCAGGCTTGCTCAACCTCCTGAGGAATATCAACATGGGCGATAAAATCGCGGCCGCAAGGCCCGTAGCCGGTTTCATCATCACGCAGACGCGGAAGCTCACCGGTAATGAGAGACAGGTAACGATCCACCGACCACAGACCTTCGGCGGTCGGGGTAAAATCCACGCCGTCGCCCTGCTCAGTCAACTCGGGGACAAAACCGGGGAAACTGATCCAGCGTGGAGCCTGCGGATCGTCACGCGTGACGCGTTCAAATGTCGCCATGGTGCGGCGCTGCATGGTAGGGTCTTGCACCACAATGACGGTCCCCATGGTTTGGGTCGCCTGACGCAGTAACGCACAACTGAACCGGGCGTTTTCCCCACTGTTGGTGGACTGATCCTCCACCCAAATTTTCTCACCGGGAATGTGCCAGAACTGGTGCGCGATATCGGCAAGGATCGCCGCTTCCGCGCGACCGGTGGTACGAATCGTGTGGTAGCGTGGATGCTCTGCGATGGCAGCATACAGAAAGGTCGTTGAGTGACCGATACCACCGCTAATCAGTAAGGGAACCTGTTGCTCTTTCGCTACCCGACAGGCTGCATCGATGGTCGGGATCACTGCGTTCCCGGCCAGAATCACGCAATCTGTCTGCACCGTGATATTTTCAGCGAAATCATTTTGCGCCAGCCATTGCCCCACGGTGTTAATCGCCGCAAGGGTGGTGGCGGAAAGTGGCGGAAACTGTCTCATGTTCATGACTCCTGGAGTTTGTTCTTTACCGGATACAGATGCCGGATGGCGGCTACGCCTTATCCAGTCTACGGTCCAGCACTGCGTTAACCCGTAATCTGATCCATTGCCTGCAGGATACGCTTATCCGAAATCGGATACGGCGTGCCAAGCTGCTGGGCAAAGTAGCTGACGCGCAGCTCTTCTATCATCCAGCGGATCTCTTTGACATCGTCATCTTCGCGGCGCGCGGGCGGCAGTTTATTGAACCACTGCTGCCAGGACTGCTGCACGCTGTCCACTTTCAGCATCTGCGCGCGATCGCGGTGCGGATCGATGGCCAGTTTCTCCAGCCGTTTTTCAATCGCCTGCAAATAACGCAACGTATCGCCCAGACGTTTGAAACCGTTGCCGGTAACAAATCCGCGATACACCAGTCCGCCCATTTGCGCTTTGATATCCGCAAGCCCCAGCGCCATGGTCATATCCACGCGCCCTTTCAGACGTTTGTTGATATTAAACACTGCGGTCAGGATCTGTTCGACCTGCTTCGCAATCTCCACCACCGTATCGTTCAGTTCAGCCCGCACTTTTTCATGCAACGCCGCAAAGCCTTCTTCGGTCCACACCGGACCACCGTTGGCGTCAATTAACTGATCCACACCGCAGGAGATACAGTCGTCTATCAAATCCAGAACTTTACCGTACGGGTTAAAGTACAGTCCCAGCTTGGCTTTATTGGGCAGCTTCTCGTGCAAATATTTGATTGGCGAAGGAATATTCAGCAGCAACAGGCGGCGTAAACCGCACCACATCGCCTGCTGTTGTTCCAGCGGATTATCAAACAGTTTGATGGCAACGCTGTCACGCTCATCGACCAGCGCCGGCCACGCTTTCATCTTATAGTTACCGCGTTTTTGTTCGTAACTTTCCGGAAGTCGGCCGAAGCTCCAGATGTGCAATCCACTCTGTTCGATACCGTCATCGGCCACCGCAGACAATGTTTCCTGAACTTTGCCCTTCAGCGCATCTTTCAAATCCTGTAGCGAACGCCCTTCCTGCAGCTTCTTGTTCTTATCATCCACCACCCGGAAGGTGATTTTTAGGTGATCGGGCACCTGATCCCAGTGCCAGTCTTCACGGTCAACGGTGACGCCAGTCATGCGGCGCAGTTCACGCTCCAGCGAGTCCAGCAGCGGCAGTTCCAGCGGCGTGACGCGGCCTAAAAACGCTTCCGCATAGTTCGGTGCGGGTACAAAGTTGCGTCGTACCGGTTTTGGTAACGACTTAATCAGGGCGATCACCAGTTCGCGGCGCAGCCCTGGAATTTGCCATTCAAAACCGCTCTCGTCGATCTGGTTGAGCAGCGGGAGTGGAATATGTACGGTCACACCGTCCGCATCGGCTCCGGGTTCGAACTGGTAGCTCAGGCGCAGCTTAAGGTTACCCTGATGCCAGAAGTTCGGATAATCCAGCTTACTGATTTTCTCCGCGCCCTCTTTGATGAGCATGCTCTTTTCAAAGTTGAGCAGATCCGGTGTTTCACGGCTGACCTTTTTCCACCAGCTATCAAAGTGACGAGCAGAAACCACCTCATGGCTGATACGTTGGTCGTAGAACTCAAACATCGTTTCGTCATCGACGAGAATGTCACGGCGGCGTGATTTGTGTTCTAACTCTTCCACTTCCGCTCGTAGTTTCAGGTTATCGCGGAAAAACGCATGGCGCGTTTGCCAGTCACCTTCCACCAGCGCATGACGAATGAACAGTTCACGCGATAACGCAGGATCGATCTGACTGTAATTCACCTTACGGGCCGCAACAATCGGTAAGCCGTAGACCGTGACTTTTTCTGTCGCCATCACAGCACCCTGCGCGCGTTCCCAGTGCGGCTCACTGTATGAACGTTTGATCAGATGCTGGGCTACCGGCTCCACCCATTCAGGATCGATACGCGCGGCAATGCGTCCCCACAAGCGGCTGGTTTCCACCAACTCCGCTACCATCGTCCACTTCGGCGGTTTTTTGAATAAACCTGACCCCGGGAAGATCGAGAAGCGAGCGTTACGCGCCCCGGTAAACTCCTGTTTATCGGTATCTTTCATCCCGATATGAGACAGTAAACCGGTCAACAACGCGACGTGGATCTCCCGATATTCAGCAGGTTCGCTGTTAACCGGAATACCCAACTCTTTCACCACCTGGCGCAGTTGCGTGTAGATATCCTGCCACTCTCGCACGCGCAGATAGTTCAGAAAGTCGACTTTGCACTGGCGACGAAACTGGTTTGACGACAACGCTTTTTGCTGCTCGCCGAGATAGTTCCACAGGTTCACAAACGCGAGGAAATCAGACTCTTTATCGTGGAAACGGCGGTGCTTCTCGTCGGAAGCCTGCTGCTTGTCCATTGGACGCTCGCGCGGATCTTGAATGGACAATGCCGAGGTAATGATCATCGCCTCACGTACGCAGCCATGTTTTTGCGCTTCCAGCACCATGCGCGCCAGACGCGGATCCACCGGCAGTTGCGACAGTTGACGGCCCAACGGCGTTAACTTGTAAGCGGTTGCCTGTTCGTCGGTGGTTATCGCCCCCAGCTCTTCGAGCAGGCGTACACCGTCCTGAATATTGCGCTTATCCGGCGCTTCAACAAACGGGAACGCCGCGATATCGCCCAGCCCCAACGCGGTCATCTGCAAAATAACGGATGCCAGGTTGGTACGCAGGATCTCCGGGTCGGTAAACTCCGGACGCGACAGGAAATCGTCTTCGGAATACAGACGAATACAGATCCCTTCCGACACACGACCGCAGCGGCCTTTACGCTGGTTGGCAGAAGCCTGCGACACCGGTTCAATCGGCAAGCGCTGAACTTTGGTGCGGTAACTGTAGCGACTGATACGCGCGGTGCCCGGATCAATGACGTATTTGATTCCCGGAACGGTCAGCGACGTTTCTGCCACGTTGGTCGCCAGCACGATACGGCGACCACTGTGCGACTGGAATACACGGTTCTGCTCACTGTTTGAAAGACGCGCATACAGCGGCAACACTTCGGTGTGGCGTAAATCCAGTTTATTCAGGGCATCGGCGGTATCACGGATTTCACGTTCGCCGCTCATGAAGATCAGAATGTCGCCCTGACTTTCACGGCCTAACTCATCTACGGCATCAAAAATCGCCTGCAGTTGGTCACGCTCGGTGTCATCTGCATCTTCAACAATCGGGCGATAGCGCACTTCCACCGGATACGTTCGGCCGGAGACTTCGATAATCGGCGCGTTATTGAAATGCTTTGAAAAGCGTTCAGGATCGATGGTCGCCGAAGTGATGATAATTTTTAGATCCGGGCGACGCGGCAGAAGTTCTTTCAGATAGCCGAGCAGAAAGTCGATATTCAGACTGCGTTCATGCGCTTCATCGATGATGATAGTGTCGTACTGCATTAGCAGCCGATCCTGTTGGATTTCCGCCAGCAGGATACCATCCGTCATCAGCTTGACCATGGTGTTATCACTGACATGATCGCTGAAACGAACTTTATAACCAATACAGCCGCCCGGCTCGGTCTGCAGCTCTTCCGCAATACGGTTCGCCACGGTGCGCGCCGCCAGACGACGCGGCTGGGTATGGCCGATCAGCCCTTTTACCCCGCGCCCCAGTTCCATACAGATTTTGGGTAACTGGGTGGTTTTCCCCGAGCCGGTCTCGCCAGCAACAA
The DNA here is from genome assembly GCF_009495675.1 of Citrobacter sp. S39. Taxonomy (NCBI): domain Bacteria; kingdom Pseudomonadati; phylum Pseudomonadota; class Gammaproteobacteria; order Enterobacterales; family Enterobacteriaceae; genus Citrobacter; species Citrobacter sp. S39. The sequence continues at coordinate 3,282,080 of NZ_CP045555.1, read as the reverse complement.
TCACCACCTGATGATCGCGAATTGCGTCCAGAATATCCTGTTTTTTCTGGCTGACGGGCAGGTTTTCCGGATAGCTGATTTCCGGACGCGCCGCTTCACGCAGCACAACTTTACCGGCTGCCTGCTCAATCTCTTTCGCCATCTCCTGGTAAATGGCCTGTTGTGCATCAGGATTTTTAACCTTCTTCACACCGTGCAGGCGGCGGGCAAAACGCTGTCTGTCACGCAGCATCAATGAATCCAGCTGTTGCTGCAACATGGTGAAGGTTAATTTTTGTTGTTCTGTCATAGCGTTAAAAGGCAGTGCTCTGCCGGGTTAAATCTCTTTTAGATGATGGGTATAGAGTACCACATCGGCGCTTTTCATGTGTTGTTCAATAATTTCGAACATAGGATTCGATATATTGCGCTATCACTGCGACAGGATTGTGAATAAAGTGTCAACAAGCAACGGGGCTCTCCCCCTTCAAACACATAAAAGGAAACACCCATGAGCAAGGTATTAGTTCTTAAATCCAGTATTCTGGCAGGGTACTCTCAGTCTGGTCAGTTGTCTGATTATTTTGTTGAACAGTGGCGTGAAAAGCACTCTGCTGATGAAATCACTGTCCGTGACCTGGCTGCAAATCCTGTACCGGTACTGGATGGCGAACTGGTGGGTGCGATGCGCCCGAGCGATACACCGCTGACGCCGCGTCAGCAGGAAGCGCTGGCGCTGTCCGATGAGCTGATTGCTGAGCTGAAAGCGCATGATGTGATTGTTATCGCCGCGCCGATGTACAACTTCAACATCCCAACGCAGCTGAAAAACTACTTTGACCTGATTGCTCGCGCTGGTGTGACTTTCCGTTATACCGAGAAAGGCCCGGAAGGCCTGGTGACGGGTAAACGCGCTGTGGTGCTGACCAGCCGTGGTGGTATCCATAAAGATACACCAACCGACTTGATCACGCCGTACCTGAACGTATTCCTGGGCTTTATCGGTATCACCGACGTGAATGTCGTCTTTGCTGAAGGTATTGCTTACGGCCCGGAAGTGGCGTCTAAAGCACAATCCGACGCGAAAGCCGCTATCGACAGCGTAGTCGCTGCCTGATAATACCCCCTCTCACCATCCGGTGAGAGGGTTTCTCCGGCACTTACTTCTTTACCTGTACCCGTATCTGTTTGCCGTGAATGCGATTAATATCACGCCAAATGGTTGCATAATCCCTGCATTTCGCCAGATTCTCTTCCCAGCAATGAAGCAAAAATTGTTCAGGCTCCGCGACATCCCGGCTTAACAGTTTGAATACCCAACGATTCCAGACATACCACTTGAGAAGCCACATGATTTCACCCCACAACGCGACCGGTGTTGGACTATATCAGCATCCATTTTATGCCGTGTGGCAACTATTGCGATGTCGATGAGTAAGTCAGCGTCGTGACCAGGGGTTGTGTACAAAGAGATTTATTCTTTCCGCAACCACTTACCATTTATACCCTGGACGTATTCACCCGGTTTAGCGCGAGCAACTAACTTTTGCCCGGCCATTTTTGCTACTTCATCTGGCGGAATATTATTGCTCTCTGCCAGTTGCTGATAGCTGGCGTTGCGCGCTTTATTAATCTCACTCACCAGTGCCTGCGTTTCGGCATCGGTTTGCAATGCAACCAGATAGCCATTGAGCGTTTCCCCTACTCGCCCCTGAGTTCTGGCTTCATTCAGGGTCAATGCCCACGCATTGCTACTGAGTAAACTCAGGACGACCAGCGCCACTGCAAACTGTTTTCTCATCATGACCTCAGAACAAATCGCTGCGCGATTTCAATAAGCTTTCGACGTCTTTATCAACTTTGATATGGATCTCATGCTCGATTTTGACGTTCATATTAATGGTGATGGGCTCTTTTGGCGCAGCCACTTCGATTCTGGGAGTGCACCCTACCAGCAGAGATGAAGCCAGCAGACCCAGCATGGCAGCTATCGTTTTCATTGTTGTTCCTCACATTCCTTGCCTTCCGGGCAATGGGTTTCCGGCAGCGCTGCATTTTGTTCAAGCCATGCCTGTAAATTGTCGCCAAAACGCAAACTGCGCCATAGCGTAAAGACGTTTTCCTCGTGGGTATAATTCAAATTAACTGTACCTACTTTGCCATCCACCCGACTATTGCCAGTCACGGTTGACTGCATGGTTAAGACACCGAGGTTATCCAGATTTATTTTCGTCCACGAATGGCTTATTTCCATATAACGCAGCCAGTTAATGGCCGCCCCCGCCGCCATGTTATCTTTGACGACCGCATCCGCGGTGTCCTTATCAATACGCAACGTCATCGGCCCCGGATTAGTCAACCAGCCGTCTTTGATGATCCATTTTTCGTTATCCAGCCATAATGGCAACGCGCCACTGACCGGGCCAGACATGGCGAACTGTTTGGGGTTAACCGCACTGATAAGCTCGCTGGAAGAGATATTCTGCACTCGCAATAAGGCCGGATCGTGCTGCGGCATCCGCAGTTGCTGCATGATGATTTTACCCCCCAGCAGATCAGCGCTGACATCGCTCAACAGTAACGGGTTGTTTTCACTCCAGGGGTACGCCCCCTGCAGATCGGCGGCGATATTTTTCACCGTCACCTGATTCACCACTTCCGCAATACGCAGTGAAATAGGTCCACGCGTACCCAGTTGCCATGCACCTTCACTAAACCGGAAAGGCAATACAAAATCGACACCGTTGATTTGGTTATCGGGCATCCAGGCGCTACCGCCTTTTAACACTCCATGACCGCCCGCTTCAAAGCCCTGCTCCGGGGCTGCCGAAAACGCGACCTGCGCATACAGCTCACCTTCTCGTAGCTTCATTTTCCAGTCAGGTGGGATCAGAGGTTGGAATACGGTGAGCGATTGTTTTGGCCACCAGGCCTGTCCGCGCAGGCGGATACCGTCCCAACGACCATTCAACTGTACGGGCCCAATCGCCCCAGCGTGAAGCTGGCCTTTGAACTGGAAGATTGTCGGATCGCTACCATCGACGCTAAACTTCAGCGTCGATGGTGGTAACACGCTTCCCCCGGTGAAGGTGGTGTTACCTGCGTCCAGCGACAGCGCGCCGCTAAATGTCGGTTTGGTTGCATCCCGCACCCAGACTATCGGTTCGTCCATCACCAGGCGTGGGTTTTCCACCTTCATCGTGCCGTATTGCAGATGATCAAATCCGGTGGAAAGATCAAATAGCTTCAGGGTATTGTCATGCCATTCCCCCTTACCCGCTACGTCCCAACGGGCATGCATCGGCGTAAAGCTGCCTTCACCCCAATATCGCCACTGCCAACGACCAGCATCAGGAAGAAAATCATTTGCCAGGCCATCCAGATGCAGTTCAAAGCCCCCCATCTGGTTTTCATGCGCACGTAAAATAGCCTGCAGACGCCCATCCACACCGCGTTGCGTGACTTTTACCCCTGCCAGCGGCCAGCGAATCTCGTCAATATCCAGCGAATCAATCACCCGCCCACGTGAGCGCAGCAGCGCCCCTGGCTCGAAAGCCAATTGCGGATCGTTCAGACTTCCGGTGAGTCTCGCGGGTAATTTCGCGTAGAAGATCAGATCGCCCTGTTTCGCTTCACCGGTCAACTGTAGCGGCATCTCGCTACTATCCATGCCAAGCTTACCCGGCCCCAGCGTTAATACGGCATTTCCTTTACCGGCGTCGCCATGCGTCAGAACATTCAGACGCCCACTCACCACCGCGTTTTCCAGTCCTGCCTGCCAGTTTTCAACTTTCATGCCCAGCCGGCCACTTAACGGGAATCCCTGATAAGGCCAGTTCCAGCGTCCGTCGCTGATGGTCAGTTGCTGGCGTGTTATTTCCCACGGAAGGTCAAGCAGCGGATCGGCATTATCCCGCGCCATGACGATCAGTTGTCCACTGTTTTGTTGCCACTCCAGTTCGGCGTCCACAAGCGTAGGTTCTTGCGGCAAACTTAACGTCGCAACCGCATGACCGCTTACCGGCAGTCCATCGGGCACCAGTGGCATAGTAAATTCACCGACCAGTCTTACCGGCGGCTGGCCTTCAAATGCCGCAACATCCAGCTCAGTTACTGTGAGGTTTTGCCCGTGCAAACGCCCCTGGAATTTAACTTTGTCCCCCTGGTAACGCAGCTGTTGAGTAGAGGGAGTGAGCGAGAGTGACAGTTTTCCCTGCCATTCCTGCCATGGAGAGAGAATAAGTTTGTCGATGTTAATCCAGGTATTAGGCAGCATTGACTGCCATTCAGCCAGCGTTTTGGGCGCTACTGGCGACGGCTCTGTCTGCGGCAATTTGGCCAGGCAAGCTGAGTCCAGCTCGATGCTCCCGACATTCAGCAACCAGCGGCTGGGGTGAGACAGATCCGCCTGAGTAATGCGCGCTAGCGGACAATCTTCAACCAGATAGCGGAGTTCAGGTATATGTAACCCATGCCGTGTCAGCCGCGGGCTCTCGTCCAGCGCGATGCGTGTTCCAACGGGTAACCAGATACCCACCAACGTAGGCACCCACAGGCCAAGCGTCATCACTAGCGTCAGCGGCACGAGAATCAATAATAAGAGGAGTGCCAGAACGGCTTTATATTTACCCTTCATGGGTAGTTAATATCCTGATTTAGCAAAAATTTAAGCCGGTTTAGGCCCGTATTGTGGCATGTTTAACTGGATATGCCCACATTAAGGATAGATAACCGTTTTATAGGCACGCTGTTACACGTGCCGTCGGGGATATTAAGATTCAGACTCAATGGGGCCTCAGTTGTCCATCGCTATGTTTAGGTCCTATACGACCTGCTTCTATCAGAATTTCTTCAATGAGTTCTTCGAGGCACTCCCTACCATGATGATCGCAGACCAGATGTACCTGCCGGGAAATCTCATCAGGTTTCATACCATCGCATAATGCCGCCTTCAGCATTAAGGTGGCCCATCGTTTTGCTTCAGAGTGAGTTAACATGACTCCTCCCGATATTTGCTACCTGTATAAGCGTAGCTGTCAGGATGTGATTCGGCTGGCTTTTTCACCACGTTGTCTTTACCGGCATGAGCTGAATGAAAATTATCCAGTTGTTGAAAACGCGTAATCTGCCCACACTAACCAGATATACGTTGGAATTATTCATTACGTCCATGACTATCAATAACTTTTTATATTTTGTAAAATAATTTGAATTAGATTAATGTGACGTCAAAATCACTGGAGAAAGTCTTATGAAACTCGCCATCTATAGTACAAAACAGTACGACAAGAAGTATCTGCAGCAGGTTAACGAGGCTTTTGGTTTTGAACTTGAATTCTTTGACTTTCTGTTGACGGAAAAAACAGCCAAAACCGCCCATGGCTGCGAAGCCGTGTGCATTTTCGTCAACGACGATGGTAGCCGCCCTGTTCTGGAAGAGCTGAAAAAGCATGGCGTGAAATATATCGCGCTACGTTGTGCCGGGTTCAACAACGTCGATCTCGACGCTGCAAAAGAGCTGGGTATGCAGGTCGTACGTGTGCCAGCCTATTCACCGGAAGCCGTCGCTGAGCATGCGATTGGCATGATGATGACGCTGAATCGCCGCATTCACCGCGCTTATCAGCGTACCCGTGATGCCAACTTCTCTCTTGAAGGGCTGACCGGCTTTACCATGTATGGCAAAACGGCTGGGGTGATCGGTACCGGTAAAATCGGTATTGCGGCCCTGCGGATCCTGAAAGGTTTTGGTATGCGCCTGCTGGCGTTTGATCCCTACCCAAGCGCTGCTGCGCTGGAGTTAGGTGTTGAATATGTCGATCTTAAAACGCTATTTGCCGAGTCCGATGTCATCTCTCTGCACTGCCCGTTAACACCGGAGAATTATCATCTGCTCAATCACGAAGCCTTTGAGCAAATGAAAAACGGCGTGATGGTGATTAACACCAGCCGCGGGGCGTTGATCGATTCACAAGCCGCTATCGATGCGCTGAAAAACCAGAAAATTGGTTCTCTGGGTATGGACGTGTATGAAAACGAACGCGATCTGTTCTTTGAAGATAAATCCAATGACGTGATTCAGGATGATGTGTTCCGTCGCCTGTCGGCCTGTCATAACGTGCTGTTTACCGGGCATCAGGCGTTCCTGACCGCCGAAGCGTTAACCAGCATTTCTGAGACTACGCTACAGAATCTGGCACAAATCTCCAAAGGCGAAACCTGTCCAAACGCCCTCTTCTGATTTCCGTGCTCCCCTGGATTCAGGGGAGCATTTTCAGACAATCACCGATGATAAAACACTCAGTATCATTATTATATTGAATGTATTCCCGTCACAAACCCAGAGAAATAGAATGAAGAAAGTTGTCACGTTGATTGCGCTCAGCATGCTGATGGCTGGCTGTGTGAGCAATGGAAAAGTGTCCGTCAATCGCGAACAGTTGCAGCATCACCGCTTCGTTTTGCAGAGCGTCAATGGCAAGCCGATAACCGTCGCCAATAACCCACCTGAATTAAGTTTCGGTGAAAATATGACAGTGTCGGGAAAAATGTGTAATCAGTTCCATGGTCAGGGCAAGCTGTCCGACGGTGAATTAAAAGTGAAAGACATGGCAATGACGCGCATGATGTGCGCCGATCCACAGCTTAACGCGCTCGACGGCATCGTCAGCGAGATGTTTAAGCAAGGCGCACAGGTTGATCTGACTGCTGACCAGTTAACACTGGCTACGGCAGAACAAACGTTGACGTTTAAACTGGCAGGTTTAATGTAGTAAAAGCAGTGGCTCAATAATTCCCACAGCTTCCGGCGGCAAGCGACTGCTCACTACAGCGTTTGCCGTTAGGTAATGCACACATGCCGATGGCAGAACCATCCAGTTGGCGTGCCACGGAGAGCGAACCTCCAATCATGGCGCAATTTGCCTCTCCAGAACTGGACATTGCGGCCTTCATCCCCGGTGCGACATGAGCGGCGGTTGCCTGCTGAACAGGTTCACTGCTGCACGCCGATAATAATAACGCGGCACACCCTACCCAAAACGCTGCGCGCATCTTACTCCCCTCTGAAAATTAACCAAACGACACAGCCATAAATAATAGGCAGCGGAAACATTGCCGTCGAGAGGCAAAATGCGCATTTATGCGTGCTGTTTACATTTTCTGGCAATTTTTTGGCTACTCCTTTGATCAAACCATTCATTCTGATTATTCCCAGGACACAAAAGCGAAAATCTGTCTTTAGCGCTTTTGCTAAAATAGAAAGATAACTACAGGATCCGCCGCGGTTACGCGGGTCCCTCTTTTTGCGCAATGTAAGGGTGTCAGTATGATCACAATTGACGGTAATGGTGCGGTTGCTTCAGTCGCATTTCGTACCAGCGAAGTTATCGCCATCTACCCGATTACGCCCAGTTCGACGATGGCTGAACAGGCAGATGCCTGGGCTGGAAACGGGCTTAAAAACGTCTGGGGAGATACCCCTCGCGTCGTAGAAATGCAGTCAGAAGGCGGCGCAATCGCGACCGTTCACGGTGCATTGCAGACCGGTGCGCTCTCTACGTCGTTTACCTCATCGCAGGGTCTGTTGCTGATGATCCCAACGCTGTACAAACTGGCCGGTCAGTTGACGCCATTTGTGCTGCACGTTGCCGCGCGTACCATTGCTACTCATGCGCTGTCTATCTTCGGTGACCATTCCGACGTAATGGCAGTGCGCCAGACAGGGTGCGCGATGCTGTGTGCCAGCAGCGTGCAGGAAGCACAGGACTTTGCGCTCATTTCACAAATGGCCACTCTGAAAAGTCGGGTTCCGTTTATTCATTTCTTTGATGGTTTCCGCACATCGCATGAAATCAATAAAATTGTGCCGCTGGCCGATGACACGATCCTCAGCCTGATGCCGCAAGCTGAAATTGATGCGCATCGTGCCCGCGCGCTGAACCCTGAACATCCCGTTATTCGCGGGACATCTGCGAACCCGGATACCTACTTCCAGTCGCGTGAAGCGACAAACCCCTGGTACAACGCGGTTTACGAAAACGTCGAACAGGCGATGAACGACTTCGCCGCGGCGACGGGCCGCCAGTATCAACCCTTTGAGTATTACGGTCATCCACAGGCGGAACGTGTCGTTATCTTGATGGGTTCTGCAATTGGTACCTGCGAAGAAGTCGTCGAAGAGTTGCTTGCTCGTGGAGAGAAAGTTGGCGTCCTGAAAGTTCGGCTGTTCCGCCCATTCTCTGCCAAACATTTACTGCGCGCCCTGCCGGAAACCGTACGCAGCATCGCCGTTCTGGATCGCACTAAAGAGCCGGGTGCCCAGGCAGAACCGCTATATCTGGATGTAATGACCGCGCTGGCGGAAGCCTTTAACTGCGGCGAGCGGGAAACCCTACCGCGCGTAATTGGCGGGCGTTATGGCCTTTCTTCCAAAGAGTTTGGCCCGGACTGCGTCATGGCGGTCTTTACTGAGCTGAGTAGCGCGAAGCCGAAACCTCGCTTTACGGTTGGTATCTATGATGATGTCACCAACCTGTCACTACCGCTACCGGAAAACACCCTGCCCGGTACCGCGAAGCTCGAAGCGCTGTTCTACGGTCTGGGCAGTGACGGCAGCGTGTCGGCCACCAAAAATAATATCAAGATTATCGGTAACTCGACGCCGTGGTATGCGCAGGGTTATTTCGTGTATGACTCGAAAAAAGCAGGCGGTCTGACGGTTTCTCATCTGCGCGTCAGCGAGCAGCCTATTCGATCAGCGTATCTGGTTTCACAAGCCGATTTTGTTGGCTGTCACCAACTGCAATTTATCGATAAGTATCAGATGGCCGAGCGCCTGAAACCAGGCGGGATCTTCCTGCTTAATACGCCTTACAACGTGGATGAAGTCTGGGCGCGTTTGCCGCAGGAAGTTCAGGCAGTACTGAATCAGAAGAAGGCCCGTTTCTACGTGATTAATGCGGCCAAAATCGCTCGCGAATGCGGTCTGGCAGCGCGTATTAACACCGTTATGCAAATGGCATTCTTCCATTTGACGCAAATCTTACCCGGCGACAGCGCGTTGGTTGAATTGCAGGGTGCGATTGCGAAAAGCTATAGCAGTAAAGGTCAGGATCTGGTTGAACGTAACTGGCAGGCGTTGGCTCTGGCGCGTGAATCCGTCGCCGAAGTGGCACTCCAGCCAGTTGACCCGCACAGCGCTAACCGCCCACCGGTGGTTTCTGATGCCGCGCCGGATTTCGTGAAAACCGTTACCGCGGCAATGCTCGCCGGTCTGGGTGATGCTCTTCCCGTATCCGCGCTGCCGCCAGACGGCACCTGGCCAATGGGCACCACGCGTTGGGAAAAACGCAATATCGCCGAAGAGATCCCCATCTGGAAGGAAGAGCTGTGTACCCAGTGTAACCACTGCGTTGCCGCTTGCCCGCACTCGGCAATCCGCGCCAAAGTGGTTTCACCAGAAGCGATGGAAAACGCCCCTGCCAGCCTGCATTCTCTGGATGTGAAATCACGCGATATGCGCGGTCAGAAATATGTCCTGCAGGTTGCGCCTGAGGATTGCACCGGTTGTAATCTGTGCGTCGAAGTGTGTCCGGCGAAAGACAGGCAGAATCCGGAGATCAAGGCCATCAATATGATGTCGCGCCTTGAGCATGTTGAAGAAGAAAAAGTTAACTATGACTTCTTCCTCAATCTGCCGGAAATAGACCGCACTAAACTGGAACGCATTGATATTCGTACTTCACAGTTGATAACGCCGCTGTTTGAATATTCCGGCGCCTGCTCGGGCTGTGGTGAAACGCCGTATATCAAACTGCTTACGCAGCTGTACGGCGACCGCATGCTGATCGCCAATGCGACCGGCTGTTCATCGATTTATGGCGGTAATCTGCCCTCAACACCGTATACCACCGACGCCAACGGTCGTGGGCCTGCGTGGGCAAACTCACTGTTTGAGGATAACGCCGAGTTCGGGCTGGGCTTCCGTCTGACGGTGGATCAGCACCGTGTGCGCGTTATGCGTTTATTGGAACAGTTTGCCGATAACATTCCGGCTGAACTGCATGACGCCCTGCACGCTGAAGCGACGCCAGAAGTACGCCGTGAACAAGTTGCCGCGCTGCGCCAGCACCTGAAAGATGTCGAAGGCGCACAGCAGCTGTTAACCGATGCCGACGCGCTGGTCGAGAAATCCATCTGGCTGATTGGCGGCGACGGCTGGGCTTACGATATTGGTTTTGGCGGTCTGGATCACGTCCTGAGCCTGACCGAGAACGTCAATATTCTGGTGCTGGATACTCAATGTTACTCCAACACGGGTGGACAAGCGTCGAAAGCCACGCCTCTCGGGGCTGTCACCAAATTTGGCGAACACGGCAAGCGCAAGGCGCGTAAAGATCTTGGCGTCAGTATGATGATGTACGGGCATGTTTATGTCGCGCAGATCTCTCTGGGCGCACAGTTGAACCAGACGGTGAAAGCGATTCAGGAAGCAGAAGCCTATCCGGGTCCGTCGCTGATTATCGCCTATAGCCCATGTGAGGAGCACGGTTACGATCTCGCGCTAAGCCACGATCAGATGCGCCAGCTGACGGCGACCGGATTCTGGCCGCTGTACCGCTTTGATCCGCGTCGTGCAGATGAAGGTAAATTGCCGCTGGCGCTGGACTCTCGCCCACCGTCAGACGCGCTGGCTGAAACATTGCTTAACGAGCAGCGCTTCCGCCGCCTGAATGCCCAACAGCCAGAAGTTGCTGAGCAACTGTGGAAAGACGCCGCCGCCGATCTGCAAAAACGCTACGACTTCCTGGCCCAACTGGCAGGTAAAGCAGAAAAGAGCGGTGCCGAGTAATACATTTATCTCAGTATTTGCCTGGAACCAAAAAAAAAGCCCGAACAGTTGTTCGGGCTTGTCAATTTATTCGCTGGCTAATTAATAATTACCATCAATATACCAACGAAAAATAAAACGTGACAATAAAGGCATATAACACGCGCAGAATAGCCCAACAAAATTCAATTGTATAATTTTTATTTTATATATTTTCACGCAACACATTCATCGCAATTATCATCATTTCCGTAGAATTATTTATTTAAGGTTTTACTTAAGGCGTAACAATTCATATTTATCTCTTTACGGAACTTCTCCTTTAGCATGCTTTTACTCCCTACATGGGTAGTCACAGGTTAATAAAAAAACTAAAGGATTATTTCAATGAACAGAAAAGTACTGGCTCTCGTAATTCCTGCCCTGCTGGCTGCAGGCGCTGCTCACGCTGCTGAAGTTTATAATAAAGACGGCAACAAATTAGATCTCTACGGTAAAGTAGACGGCCTGCGTTATTTCTCTGATGATGCCAACAAAGATGGCGATCAGACTTATGTTCGTGGCGGCTTCAAAGGCGAAACTCAGATCAACGATATGCTCACCGGTTACGGTCAGTGGGAATATCAGGTCAATGCCAACACCACTGAAGGCAACCGCAACAATAATTTCACTCGTCTGGCCTTTGCCGGTCTGAAATTCGGCGACTACGGCTCATTCGACTACGGCCGTAACTACGGCGTACTGTACGACGTAGAAGGCTGGACCGATATGCTGCCTGAGTTCGGCGGTGACTCCTACACCTATGCTGATAACTTTATGACCGGCCGTGCTAACGGCGTAGCGACCTACCGTAACACTGACTTCTTCGGTCTGGTGAACGGTCTGAACTTTGCACTGCAGTATCAGGGCGCGAACGAGCAAGCGGGTGATGAGCAGGAAGGTACCGGTAACGGCAGCGATCGTAACGTGCAGAACTCTAACGGCGACGGTTTCGGTATCTCCTCTACCTACGATCTGGGTATGGGTGTAAGCTTCGGTGCGGCTTACTCGACTTCTGACCGTACTAACGATCAGGTTAACGCTGGTAAAGCTGGCGGCAACGTTGCCGGCGGTGATACAGCTGACGCATGGACTACCGGCCTGAAATACGATGCCAACAACATCTACCTGGCAACCATGTACTCCGAAACCCGTAACATGACTCCGTACGGCGACAGCGGCGTGGCGAACAAAACTCAGAACTTCGAAGTCACTGCACAGTACCAGTTCGACTTCGGTCTGCGTCCGGCTGTGTCTTTCCTGATGTCTAAAGGTAAAGACCTGAACGCTACCGACGGTGACAAAGACCTGGTTAAATATGCTGATATCGGCGCTACCTACTACTTCAACAAAAACATGTCCACCTATGTTGATTACAAAATCAACCTGCTGGACGAAGACGACAGCTTCTACACTCGTAACAACATCTCTACTGATGACGTAGTTGCATTAGGTCTGGTTTACCAGTTCTAATCCGTCAGCCCGCTGGCAACAGCGGGCTATCCTTTCTTTGATAACCAATCTGTTTTATCCAGATCGAAATATTATATCTATTGTATTAAAACACGCCTTTGATAGATGATATCTTGCATTAAGACCTGTAGTAGAGGATACCTGCAATGAATCATCATCCTGTAAAATCATCCCGTATTGCATCCGTCGGCTATGACGAATCCTCTCACACGCTGGAAATTCGCTTTCACCAATTGGCTACCCTGCAATATCAGCCTGTCCCTGCCCGTATTTTTCGTGATTTCCTGAGCGTGGTCTCGAAAGGTCGATTTTACGACGGCGTAATAAAAGGCAAGTTTCCTGAAATCAAAATAAAGTGATGCCAAAATGTGATCTTTGTCATTGTACATAAAGTGCCATTACGCGGTAAGCTTTAGGTGGATACTTAAACAGGAGGTTTTATGAACAGAACGATTCTTGTACCCATCGATATTTCAGACTCAGAATTAACTCAACGCGTTATTGCCCATGTTGAAGCAGAGGCCAAAATTGACGATGCGCAGGTCCATTTTCTGACCGTAATTCCGTCACTGCCCTATTACGCTTCTCTGGGACTGGCCTACTCGGCAGAGTTACCGGCCATGGACGATCTGAAAGCCGAAGCAAAATCTCAACTGGAAGAGATTATCAAGAAGTTCAATATCCCAACGGACAGAGTGCACATTCATGTCGCAGAAGGTGCGCCGAAAGATAAGATTCTGGAGATCGCCAAAAAATTACCGGCTGATATGGTCATTATTGCCTCACACCGACCTGACATCACCACCTACCTGCTGGGCTCTAACGCCGCAGCAGTAGTGCGTCATGCGGAGTGTTCGGTACTGGTAGTCCGCTAAGCTTTCAGGCCCGCACATCGCTGCGGGCTTTTTGTTTCTACCACTTATACCCCACGATTCCTGTCCTAAATGTGCTGACATTTTTCCCGCTTATCCGTACCATACACGCCACAGTTTTTATATCAGACTTCTTTTGCCGGACTATCCGGCGTGATGCATACTCTTCTGATGCCACACTATGAATTGAGCCTCTATTAAATGTCGCAAAATCAAGATATTAGCAAGAAAGAACAATACAACCTGAACAAATTGCAAAAACGTCTGCGTCGTAACGTGGGCGAAGCCATTGCCGACTTCAATATGATCGAAGACGGCGATCGCATTATGGTGTGTCTTTCCGGCGGGAAAGACAGCTATACCATGCTGGAGATCCTGCGTAATTTGCAGCAAAGCGCCCCGATCAGTTTTTCCTTGGTTGCGGTTAACCTCGATCAAAAACAACCCGGCTTCCCAGAACACATTCTGCCGGAGTATCTGGAACAGCTGGGCGTTGAGTACAAGATTGTCGAAGAAAACACTTACGGGATCGTCAAAGACAAAATCCCTGAAGGCAAAACGACCTGCTCGCTCTGCTCTCGCCTGCGTCGCGGCATTCTGTACCGTACGGCAACCGAGTTAGGTGCCACCAAGATTGCACTCGGCCACCATCGCGACGACATCCTGCAAACGCTGTTTTTAAACATGTTCTACGGCGGAAAAATGAAAGGTATGCCGCCGAAGCTGATGAGTGATGACGGTAAGCACATCGTGATCCGCCCGCTGGCTTACTGCCGTGAGAAAGATATCGAGCGCTTCTCCGAAGCGAAAGGTTTCCCGATTATTCCGTGCAATCTGTGTGGCTCACAGCCTAACCTGCAGCGTCAGGTCATTGCTGACATGCTGCGTGACTGGGACAAACGCTATCCAGGTCGGATTGAAACCATGTTCAGTGCGATGCAGAACGTTGTGCCTTCACATCTGAGCGATATCAATCTGTTCGATTTTAAAGGCATTAAGCACGGTTCAGAGGTTGTGGACGGCGGTGATTTAGCGTTCGATCGTGAAGAGATCCCGCTGCAGCCTGCGGGTTGGCAGCCAGAAGAAGATGATGCTCAACTGGAGGAGTTACGCCTGAACGTGGTGGAAGTGAAGTAAGTCGATTATGTAAACGCCCTATCAGGCCTACAACGAGCATATACCCGTTGTAGGCCTGATAAGCGGAGCGCCATCAGGCACTCCAATGGGTATTTATTTCAATAAACGAACTCGGCAAGTCTTGCCTTTAATCTTACCGTTTTGCAATTGTTTCCACGCCTTGTGCGCTATGTTCTGGCGAACGGCGACATAGACGTGTGCCGGATGAACGGCAATTTTGCCGATATCGGCGCTATCCAGGCCAATATCACCGGTCAGAGCCCCCAGAACATCACCAGGACGCATTTTAGCCTTTTTGCCACCATCAATGCATAACGTCGCCATCTCTGCTTCCAGCGGCAGGATTGACACGTTAGCTGGCGCTGGCAGCCAGTTCAGCTTCAATTGCAGCATTTCAGAAAGAATATTGGCACGCTGTGCTTCTTCCGGCGCACAGAAACTAATCGCCAGACCGCTGTTACCGGCTCGCGCGGTACGTCCGATACGATGGACATGAACCTCCGGATCCCACGCCAGTTCAAAGTTAACCACCAATTCGAGTGATTTAATATCCAGGCCACGCGCAGCGACATCGGTGGCAACCAGAACGCGTGCGCTGCCGTTGGCAAAACGCACCAGCGTCTGGTCGCGATCGCGCTGTTCAAGATCGCCATGCAGTGAAAGTGCGCTTTGTCCCGCCGCATTCAATGCGTCACACACGGCCTGACAGTCTTTTTTGGTGTTGCAAAAAACGACGCATGAAGCAGGCTGATGCTGGCTGAGCAATTTTTGCAGCAGCGCAATTTTTCCGTGGCTGGAGGTTTCGAAAAACTGCTGTTCAATCGCCGGTAACGCATCGACCGTATCAATTTCAATGGTTAATGGATTTTGTTGCACCCGGCAACTGATGGCGGCAATGGCTTCCGGCCAGGTCGCAGAAAACAGCAAGGTCTGGCGAGAAGCTGGTGCAAAGCGAATGACATCATCAATTGCATCGCTAAAGCCCATATCCAGCATGCGGTCGGCTTCATCCATAACCAGCGTATTCAGGGCTTCCAGAGAAACGGTGCCTTTTTGCAGGTGGTCGAGTAAACGCCCCGGCGTGGCGACAATAATATGAGGTGCATGCTGCAGAGAGTCACGCTGTGCACCAAAAGGCTGCCCACCGCACAGCGTTAAGATCTTGGTGTTTGGCAGAAAGCGCGCTAAACGACGCAGTTCACCCGCCACCTGGTCGGCAAGCTCTCGGGTTGGGCACAGCACCAGAGACTGCGTCTGAAACAGCGCGGCATCAATATGCTGTAATAGCCCAAGACCAAAAGCAGCCGTTTTGCCACTGCCGGTTTTAGCCTGCACGCGAACATCTTTCCCCGCCAGGATTGCCGGTAATGCAGCAACCTGAACAGGCGTCATTTCAAGATAACCCAGCTCGTTAAGGTTCTCGAGTTGAGCAGCAGGTAAAACATTCAGGGTTGAAAAAGCGGTCACAATTTAATCTCGCGGTAAAAACTCACATTCAGCAGGCGCGTATCCTCGCAGATCTACGCCTACGATGCGACAATTTAATAGGTTCTTCATCCGGCGGCGGATCCGGCATTGGCTGCGGACGAGGAATGGGATCGGGAATGGGAACCGGGTCAGTCGGGAGCGAATCCGTGTGCGCAGTTGCAATCAGACAGGTCATATACTCCTCCAGTCATTCAGGTTGACTCTTTTAGGGTAGACGCTGATTTCCTGCAGGCAAAAAAAAGCCGACTAATCTAAGTCGGCGTCGTACGAATCAATTGTGCTATGCAGTAATTCAAAAAAGGAAGTAAGACAATATGGAGCGCAACGCCCATCGCTTGACGTTGCATTCACCTGCGAGAGAGATATTGCCCCGAATAGGTAGATGGTTTATTGACCTCGCTCAAAATTCAGGACGTTTTCATGCGCAAAAGTCACTAAAAAACGTTGTTGTTACAACCATTTACTACGATGCAACCATAAAGTAACACCACCAATCAGGACCACTAACAGAATACAAAAAAGTGAGAAACCGAACTGCCAACCACCGCCAGGGATACCGCCGAGGTTAACGCCGAAAAGCCCGGTTAAGAATGTGCTGGGAAGAAAAACCATTGCCATCAATGACATTGTATACGTTCGGCGAGCCAGAGACTCCTGCATCACCTGCGCAATTTCATCCGCCATGATACCGGTCCTGGCAATACAGGCATCGATTTCATCCAGTCCTCTCCCCAACCTGTCAGCGATATCCTGCATCCGTCGCCGATGGTCGTCAGTCATCCAGGACAACCGTTCGCTCGCCAGGCGGGCATAGACATCACGCTGTGGCGCCATATAACGGCGCATCACAATTAACTGCTTACGCAGTAATGCCAGGAAGCCACGCGGCGGGATCTGCTGATCGAGCAGGTTATCTTCCAGATCGATAATTTTGTCGTGCAACTGTTCGATAAATTCGCTGGCATGATCGGTCAGCGCATCACAAACATCCACCAGCCAACCGCCACAATCAGCTGGCCCTGTACCTTCCTGGAGGTCGCTGACCACGTCATCCAGTGCCAGCACTTTGCGCTGACGCGTTGAGACAATCAGACGCTCATCCATATATAAACGCATCGCTACCAGTTGGTCAGGCCGCTCGTCGGTGCTGCCGTTGATACAGCGCAGCGTAATTAACGTACCTTCTCCTACCCTGCTGACACGCGGGCGCGTGCTTTCACCCGCCAGCGCATCACGCACGTTATTGGGGAGTAAGGGCGTTGTCGCCAGCCATTGCGCACTTTCAGGATGAGTATAATTAAGATGCAGCCAGCAGGGATGCTGAGTGTCGATAACATCGTTATCTTCCAGTGGTTTCACCCCACCACGCCCATCCAACAGCCAGGCAAACACGGCATCCGGCACATTAACATCCGTTCCCTTAATGGCTTCCACAGCGCCTCCACAAACATTCAGCTTTTTTCGTTAGTCTAGCCGTCAGAATATGTTAAGCAATATCTCATTGTCCCATTGTGCTGAAATGACTCATAAAAGTATCTGATAACAAAAAAAGCGCCGACAAATGTGGCGCTTGTTGCGAGGCCCCCTGTTAAGCCCGCTGGCGTCTCTCAGATTCAAAAGCGTGACTTAAACGAAACTTGTGCGTTCGCGACTGGAGGTCAGTCACTTGATTTTTCAGAATATCCGAAGAGTCAGACAGTTCATCCACCATAATGGCGTTACTCTGGGTAACGTTTTCCAGTTCCGCGAGCGCATGAGTAATACTGATGATCCCTTTCTCCTGCTCCTGCGTAGTGGTTAATATCTCGCCCATCAGTTGGTTTAATTGCCCGGCGCCACCAACAATATCCTGCATATTTTTTTCAGCTTCACGCACAATAGCCGCGCCTTGCTGAACGTTTTCATGAGTTTGGGCAATCAGATGTTTAATATTCTTAGCGGCATCTGCGCTACGGTGCGCGAGCATTCGTACCTCTCCGGCCACCACGGAAAAACCTTTGCCATGTTCTCCCGCTCTCGCCGCTTCTACGGCGGCATTCAATGCCAGAATATTTGTCTGGAATGCTATACCATCTATCAGGGTAATAATTTCTGTCATCTGCTGGGCGCACTCGGTGATCGACTGCATATTGGTTGCGACCTGCACCATTAAATCACCGCCCTGCCGGGCAGATAGTGTTGCAATATTGGCCTTAGCACTCGCCATTTGCGTATTCTCTGCATTGTTACGCGTGCTGACCGCTATTTCATCCATGTTGGCAGCCGTTTGCATTAATGCTCCGGATTGCTGCTCTGTTTTTACTGATAACTCAGCGCTGCGTTCCGCGAGCTGCTCAGAGAGCGCCATCGCCGTTTGCGAAGATGTTCTGATCTCATTAACGAGTGTTGAAATATTACTTGATAAACTATTAATGCCCGGTATTAATCTCCCCGCACAGTTATTACCAAACTCTGGAATACTAATCGCCAGTTTCCCGGAGGTTACCTCCTCAATGCTTCTTTTAACCGTATTAATTGGCACAACCAAATATTTCGTCATGTACCACCACAAACATAATATAGAAGTAAAACTGACCAAATTAGTTCCAATGATAATTACCGGGGGAGCAGAAAATATCATTTCAAAAACATTCAGAGCGACCGCCGTAATGAGCAGAAATAAAATAATAAAGGTTCTGACGCTAATATTATTTAACATTTTAGTCCTGTGCGCTAAGAAATAACGTGGATATTATTTTTTATAGCATCTGCAATGCAGATTTCCATAACGCGGAGACGAAAGACGAACTTTCAATGAGAGTCTGCAATCCTTTCACTTAAGACAGGCAATCACACTATTAATTTACATTAACCGGGTACTTTATCCTGCAAAGGATGATGCTGGCGCTTGTCGTTAGATTATTGTGATGGCAAGCACGTCGTGTACATAAAATGCACAGAATTATAAATCTGATGAATATTTGTATAAGTAAAGGTCTATCATTTTCGATGTTTGTCCCTTCCCTCTAATAGTCATTGTAAAAACACAAGAACATCCCAGGTTTTATCAGGTTAACTGGACAAAACCTGCTAAATTTATCATCACGTCTTTTTTTTGATAGGTAGTAAGATGTTGCACGTGTCGTGGGACCCTGTATTGATTGGGATTTCCTTTATTGTCGCGTTTATTGCCTCCTTTATTGCTCTCGACAGCGCGGGCAAAGTGGCAATTTCCAGCAGACGTGAATCTACCTTCTGGCGACTCTCTGGCGGCGCTACGCTGGGTATGGGGATCTGGTCGATGCATTTTATCGGTATGCTGGCCATGAAAATGAGTATGCCAATAAATTACCATTTATCCCTCACCGCGTTTTCGTTCTTTATTGCGCTCATTTCTGCGACAGTCGCCATCAATATCGCCATTTCTGGTAATACGCTATCAACAAAACGCCTGCTCATTGCTACCAGCATATTAAGTGCCGGTGTTGTTACAATGCACTACGTTGGTATGTATGCCGTTATCGAACATGTGGCTATAACCTGGGATCGCTCGCTGATCCTGCTCTCCGTGATTATTGCCGTCGCTGCGTCTGGCGTGGGTTTGTGGCTGGCCTTTCACTTACGCCAAAATAGCCGTCGAGCGCTAATAAATCGGCTTATTGCTGCCTTTATTATGGCGCTGGCAATAGCCTCTATGCATTACACCGGTATGGGAGCAGCTACGTTCACCCATTTTGGACACACTGCGCACGATGGTCTCAGCACGCTGGAACTTTCTATCTGGGTCTGCGCCGTCACGCTTGTTATTTTGGGGATCATGCTGGTGGTTTCGATGGTGGATTCGCAACTCCGTACCTCCCGACTGGCTGACAATCTGCATCAGTTGAACTGCCAGCTTGAGCATCAGGTTCACTTCGACGCGCTGACCGGTCTCGCTAATCGTACACAAATAGACACCTGCTTACTGGCCTGCCTGCGGCATTCTAAACTGCATCAGCAGCATTTCGCGTTGGTATTTATCGACCTCGATCGTTTTAAAGTCGTTAACGATACCTGGGGACATCACATTGGCGATCAGCTACTGATAGCCAGTACACAGCGAATCTTCACTTGCCTTGATGACTCAATGACGCTGGCAAGACTGGGGGGCGATGAATTTATCCTGCTGGTTCCAGACTGCAACCAGCAGGATATCTCCGCCCTGCTGACGCGGATTGCCGATGTGATCGGTGAACCCTTTACCTTGTTCGAACATACCATTCGGGTTTCGTTAAGTGCGGGGAGCAGTATTTACCCTGAGCATGGCTCAACGCTGCATGAGCTAAAAGTGAAGGCCGATATGGCGATGTATCATGTCAAACAGGCGGGCAGAAACGGCTGGGCTATTTATCATCCGGAAATGGAAGCTATCGCGGATACACCGCCGACATTTTTACAAGAATTGTCGCAAGCGCTTGAACGCAACCAGTTTGAGCTATGGTATCAGCCTAAATATACCGCTGGAGATCATTCCCTGACCGGTTTTGAAGCATTATTACGCTGGCATCATCCGGAACGCGGCATGCTGCTGCCAGCCGAATTTCTTTCTGCGTTGGAAGATACGGGCCTGATTATTCCCGTTGGGAAATGGGTTATCCAGCAGGCATGCCTGCAGTTGCATCAATGGAAATTACAGGGAAATACAGAATGGACGCTCGCCGTTAACCTCTCACCCGCCCAGTTTGAACAGCATGATATTATTGATGTTGTTTGTAATGCCCTGGCGCAGTATCAACTGTCACCTGCCTGCCTCACGCTGGAACTCACTGAAAGCACCGCCCTTAAAAATTTGAAACGCAGTGTGGAAGTCCTGAATGCTTTTTCTGCTTTGGGGATCACCGTATCTATTGATGATTTCGGTACAGGTTATTCAAATATATTGATGCTGAAGTCTCTTCCGGCGCGCGAATTAAAAATTGACAGGATATTTGTCAAAGATATCAGCGAGAACAGCAAAAACACAAAAATTGTGTCTACCATTATTGACATAGCTCACTCCATGAATATGCGTGTGGTGGCAGAAGGAATAGAAACCCAGGAACAGGAAATACTCCTTACTCAGATGGGGTGTAGCATGCTGCAAGGTTTCTTGTTTGCAAAACCGCTGCCAGCACATAAGATTCATGAATTGATACAACAAGAAAACAGCATCAAGCAAAAGCCAGTTGTACCCCCCTTGTCTCACCGACAATCAATAACATTGTGAGACGTAATATCTAAAAATATTCGCCATTTAACAGGCAACACAGCAGATAAAAATAACGGGATTATCGATGAGCACAACCGAGCTGCATTCACTGGATTTATTAACCATTCCGGTGTGGATTGTTTTGCCACATACCGAAGAGCTGGTGTTCGCTAATAACGTTGCACGGGAGCTAATGCAGGGTCTCTGTTTTTCCCCGCTCCGCAAGGGAACATTTTCAACGCATGCTCAAAATGATTTAACTATGTATCTCAGCGACTTGAGAAATCATCACCATGTAGTGGAAATTCTCACGGTTTACCGCGACGGTGAAGAGATTGCGATGGCAAGTCGCCTTTCCATTAAACCCCTACCAGGCATGGGTGAAGTCATCCTTTTCGAAGGCATTGAGACGCCTACTGCACAGGGTCTGAAAGCGAGCCGTTCAGCAACCTATCAGCGGAAAAAGCAGGGATTTTATGCACGCTTCTTCCAGACTAATTCCGCGCCAATGTTACTTATTGATCCGTCACGCGATGGGTTGATCGTGGATGCAAACCTCAGTGCGCTCAATTTTTATGGATACACTCATGATGTGATGTGTCAGAAACATACATGGGAAATCAATATGCTGGGCCGCCATATACTTCCGGTGATGCATGAAATCGCCCATCTGCCCGGCGGCCATAAACCTTTGCATTTTGTCCATAAACTGGCTGATGGGACTTCCCGTCATGTGCAAACCTACGCCGGACCGATCGAAATTTACGGTAATAAACTGATGTTGTGCATTATTCATGACATTACCGAACAAAAACGGCTGGAACAGGAGCTGGAGCGTGCGGCCCTGCGAGATGTTTTAACGGGATTACTTAACCGCCGACATTTTTATCAGGTAACCGAACCGGAACAGACGCATGCGATATCATTGACGCAGGACTACAGCCTGTTGTTGATCGATACGGATCGCTTTAAAAGCATTAACGATCTGTTTGGCCATTTAAAAGGCGACGAAGTGCTTTGTGCTCTGGCACGCACCCTGGAATCCTGTGCGCGAAAAGACGATCTTATTTTTCGCTGGGGTGGTGAAGAATTTGTGCTGCTCCTGCCGCGAACGTCGCTGGATGTCGCTCTCAACCTCGCAGAAGTGATCCGTGCGACGGTGGCAAAGGTGACTCTCCCTGGCCTTCCCCGCTTTACCGTCAGCATTGGTGTAGCACGGCACGAAACAAATGAAAGTATCGATGAGTTATTCAAACGTGTTGACGACGCGTTGTACAAAGCCAAGAACGAAGGCAGGAACAGAGTGCTGGCCGCCTGATGTTTACGTCGTTCAGCGACTACGTTTAGCGTGACGCTCCCAGTTATCCTGTTTTGCCTGCGCGGTTTTACGCAATGCCACATAGCATGCCCCGCTGCCGCCGTGATGCGGCAGTGCGGCGCAGTATGCTTGCACGTCGTCAAATTCCGTCAACCAGCGCGCTACGTAGCTGCGAATAATATTGGCATGAGAATTATCGTCACGTCCCTTGCCGTGTATCACCAGCACGTTACGCAACCCTTCTTGCTGCGCCTGCATAATAAAGCTAAAGAGCATCTGACGACATGTTTCAACAGGTTGGCGAATAAGATTAAGACTCGCCTGCTGCGGGTATTTTCCGTTTCGCAGTTTGTCAGTCACACCGTTCTGTAAACCTTCGCGACGAAACTCGAGCGGCACACTTAACGGGACAATATCGAGAAATCCTGTCGAGAGAAAATTATCCAGTTGAAGCGTATCGATACGCGCCGGAGTGCGAAGATTGCGCATGGGCTGCCAGTGTACATCGGTATGGCTTTTCAGCGGTTGAACATCCCCCATAGCGTCAAGAAACAACGATGCATCATCAAGGTTCATGTTTCATCCTCCAGCGTATTGCGACGGGCATTATCATAACCGCGCACTATTATACCGACAACTATACCGGTAACGGTTTACGGTTATTTCCAATAATTAACCGGATCCGTCGCGCTGAACCGATCTACTCACGACAAGTTGATATCCATTTTTAGAGGTATAGCTGCGACGGTCACTGGCGTGATAATGTGTAGCCTCGCCTGAATGCTGTAATGAGAGAAACGGATGCTTAACTTACTGGAAGACACCATCGACACGCCGCTGGGCCCGCTGTGGGTTATTTGTGATGAGCAATTTCGCCTGCGCGCAGTGGAATGGGATCAGCACAGCGATCGCATGGAACAATTGCTGGATATTCATTACCGCACAGAAGGTTATCAGCGCATTACCGCCAAAAACCCAGGTGGATTAAGCGACAAACTCGCTGAGTATTTTGCCGGAAACCTCAGCATCATTGACACGCTGGAAACAGCAACCGCTGGGACGCCTTTCCAGCGTGAAGTCTGGCAAGCGTTACGCACTATCCCCTGCGGGCAGGTCATGCATTATGGTCAACTGGCCGAACAGTTGGGACGCCCCGGTGCTGCAAGAGCCGTCGGCGCAGCTAATGGCTCCAATCCAGTAAGCATTGTGGTCCCCTGCCATCGCGTCATTGGACGTAACGGCACCATGACCGGATATGCCGGTGGCGTACAACGAAAAGAGTGGTTATTGCGTC
This sequence comes from Citrobacter sp. S39, assembly GCF_009495675.1. Classification (NCBI taxonomy): domain Bacteria; kingdom Pseudomonadati; phylum Pseudomonadota; class Gammaproteobacteria; order Enterobacterales; family Enterobacteriaceae; genus Citrobacter; species Citrobacter sp. S39. Next base: position 3,258,443 of record NZ_CP045555.1, on the reverse strand, counting down.
ACGAAGGTTATTTGCTACTCTAGATTCCAGGCAATTAATGCCTTATCCATCACACTTCCGCATAATGTGACCACAAATTAATTGTGGTTAATCAAGCAGATACAAACATTCACTCCAGTTATGCCTGAATTATTCTCTATTGGGAGTAGCTCAGGCTTACGTGCTCACCAAAAAGATGTTAAAATTGACAAATATCAATTACGGCTTGAGCAGACCTATGATCCCGGAAAAGCGAATTATACGGCGCATTCAGTCTGGCGGTTGTGCTATCCATTGCCAGGATTGCAGCATCAGCCAGCTTTGCATCCCGTTCACACTTAACGAGCATGAGCTTGACCAGCTCGATAACATCATCGAGCGCAAAAAGCCTATCCAAAAGGGGCAGACGCTCTTTAAAGCAGGTGATGAGCTTAAATCACTCTATGCTATCCGCTCCGGAACGATTAAAAGCTATACCATTACCGAACAAGGCGATGAGCAGATTACTGGCTTCCATCTGGCGGGCGATCTGGTCGGTTTTGACGCGATTGGCAGCGGACATCACCCGAGCTTTGCTCAGGCGCTGGAAACCTCAATGGTATGCGAAATTCCTTTCGAAACCCTTGATGACCTGTCCGGCAAAATGCCAAATCTGCGTCAGCAGATGATGCGTCTGATGAGTGGCGAAATCAAAGGCGACCAGGATATGATCCTGTTGTTGTCGAAGAAAAACGCTGAAGAGCGCCTGGCGGCCTTTATCTACAATTTGTCTCGTCGCTTTGCCCAGCGTGGATTCTCGCCTCGTGAATTCCGCCTGACCATGACCCGTGGCGACATCGGTAACTACCTCGGTCTGACGGTTGAAACCATCAGCCGCCTGCTGGGTCGTTTCCAGAAAAGCGGTATGCTGGCGGTGAAAGGCAAATACATCACTATTGAGAATAGCGACGCGCTGGCAGTTCTTGCTGGCCATACGCGTAACGTAGCGTAATCTTTCCGCAAGCATCTCTGTTATCCTTCTGTCAAATCGCTAAATTATCCCGATTTATTGATCTGGCAGGAGGTTATTCCCTGTTTCAAACCACATTATTGGGTTACTCTTTTAGTTACAAACTGCGATGACAGTTGTAAGGAGACCCTGTATGGCTATGTATAAAAATATGCTGGTCGTCATCGACCCGAACCAGGACGATCAACCAGCATTACGGCGAGCTGTTTATTTGCATCAACGGATTGGTGGCAAAATTAAAGCCTTTTTGCCGATCTATGACTTTTCCTATGAGATGACTACCCTGCTGTCGCCCGATGAGCGTACGGCAATGCGTCAGGGGGTTATCAGCCAGCGAAGTGCATGGATACGTGAACAAGCGAAATACTATATCGAAGCAGGGATCCCTCTGGAGATTAAAGTGGTCTGGCATAACCGACCCTTTGAAGCCATCATCCAGGAAGTCATCAGCGCCAAGCATGACCTGGTCCTCAAGATGGCGCACCAACACGACCGCCTCGAAGCCGTAATATTTACGCCAACCGACTGGCATTTATTGCGTAAATGTCCAAGTCCGGTATGGATGGTGAAAGACCAGCCATGGCCTGAAGGGGGTAAAGCACTGGTTGCAGTAAACCTCGCCAGTGAAGAGGCTTATCACAACGCGCTCAATGAAAAACTGGTCAAAGAGACGCTACAGCTTGCAGAACAGGTTAACCATACCGAAGTGCATCTGGTAGGCGCCTACCCTGTTACGCCAATCAACATCGCGATTGAACTGCCTGAATTTGATCCCAGCGTTTACAACGACGCAATCCGTGGACAGCATCTGCTGGCCATGAAGGCGCTACGCCAGAAATTCAGTATTGATGAGAAAGTGACGCACGTTGAAAAAGGCTTACCTGAAGAGGTCATTCCTGATTTAGCCGAGCACCTACAGGCAGGTATTGTGGTATTGGGGACCGTCGGACGTACCGGTATTTCTGCCGCGTTCCTTGGTAATACCGCGGAACAGGTTATCGATCATCTACGCTGTGACCTGCTGGTCATCAAGCCAGATGAATATCAGACGCCAGTTGAACTGGACGACGAAGAAGACGATTAACCACATAATAAAATGCCGGATGGCGATATCATCCGGCATTTTAAACGCCTAGTGTTGCTCCTCGCCGCCGAGGAAATAGATACCAAGCGGGATAGCCAACAGAATCGTAAACACCATGCTGTAGACACAAATCATTGCAGATTGAATGGCATACATTGAAGCGGTCCAGTCGGATAGCGGAATGTCATACTGTTCAATAACGCCGCCGATCGTCGCGCGCGTCACGACCGACGCTGCGATAATAAACACTCCAAGCAGGCACAACAGAAACTTCCGTCCCTTCGCTGTTTTCAGCTTAGCCATGATCATAGTACTGTCCTTTTGCAGATGAAAACCTTGTTACTTTGCGCTAACAATACCATGACATCAACTGACTGTCTGCTACATAAACCGCATACAGGGTTGACGTCAGCATTATTTCGCTGAAAATAACGCTGATTGCATTATTTATCTCTCCTTTTGATTAATGATCTGACCGCCCTAACTGAGTAAAATATCCGGGGATTAAGATGTCAGATGATATTTAGATAACATGGAGTTGCCAGGAAGAATCATGATCGCTGAACTGTTTATGAATAATGCGTTTAATTTGACGGTAATTCTCAGTTGCTGTGCCGCGCTGGTCCTGATGAGCGTCTGGTATCATCGTGAAGAGCGTCGCTGCAAAGGATTCATATTTCATGCCGCACAATTTTTTGTCTATGCCATTATCATTGGGACGTTTGGCAGCATTGCTAATAACGTTATCGAAAGTTACAGCCTGAAATTTATCTCCCCCAGCGTGGTCGACTTTATCTGCACCTCATTGATTGCGTTAATCCTGACGATCAAGCTTTTTCTGGTGATTAATCAGTTTGAAAAGACGCAGATTAATAAAGGCAGAGATATCACCAGCGCGAGGATCCTGTCGCGTATCATCAAGATTACTATCGTGGTTGCCATCATTTTACTGTATGGCGAACACTTCGGTATGAGCTTATCCGGCCTGTTAACCTTTGGCGGCATTGGCGGTATCGCTGTGGGTATGGCGGGGAAAGATATTCTGAGCAACTTCTTCTCAGGCATTATGCTCTATTTCGACAGACCGTTTAGCATCGGCGACTGGATCCGCTCCCCGGACCGCAATATTGAAGGCACTGTGGCCGAAATTGGCTGGCGAATGACTAAAATAAACACCTTCGACCATCGTCCGTTGTATGTGCCAAACTCGATTTTCTCCTCCATCAGCGTAGAAAATCCAGGGCGCATGACCAACCGGCGTATTAAAACGGTGATCGGGTTACGATATGAGGATGCCGATAAAGTCGGTGCTGTTGTCGAGTCGGTCAGAGAAATGCTGCAAAACCATCCAGGAATAGACCAGAAACAAACTCTGTTGGTCTATTTTAATGAATTTGCCGATTCATCGTTGAATATCATGGTGTATTGCTTCACGAAAACCACCGTCTGGAAGGAATGGCTCGCGGTACAGCAAGACGTTTATTTAAAGATTATCACGATAGTCCAGGCAAATGGCGCCGACTTTGCGTTCCCCAGCCAGACGCTGTATATGGATAATCCTGAAGCATCGCCGTCGACACACTAACAAAAAAAAGACGCGGAAGTCCGCGTCTTTTTTGTACTTATTTCAATGAGGCAATATCAATTACAAAGCGGTATTTCACATCGCTTTTCAACATCCGCTGCCAGGCATGATTAATATCCTGAATATTGATCACTTCGACATCGGCGGTAATACCATGCTGACCGCAAAAATCGAGCATCTCTTGCGTTTCGGCAATACCGCCAATAACTGAACCCGCCACAGACCTACGTCCAAGGATCAGGGGAACCGTATTCAGAAACGGATCCAACGCACCGAGATAACCAACCAGCACCAGCGTACCGCTTAGTGCCAGGGTTGGGATATACGGGTTCAGGTCATGAACGTAGGGCACAGTATCGATAATCAGATCAAACTGATTCGCTGTCGCTTTCATCTGCTCACTGTCAGTGGAAAGCACAACATGACTGGCACCCAAACGTCTGGCATCAGCTTCTTTGCCCGGTGAACGCGTAAACAGCGTAACTTCCGCGCCCAGTGCATTTGCAAGTTTGATTGCCATATGCCCAAGTCCACCCAGACCGACAACCGCGACTTTACTGCCCTCGCCTACCTGCCAGTGGCGCAGAGGCGACCATGTCGTGATCCCGGCGCAGAGCAGCGGTGCCGCACCGCGTAAATCGCTCCCTTCAGGAACCTTCACCACAAACTTTTCAGTAACGACAATTTTGTCAGAATAACCGCCGAAAGTGGGCAGACCGTCATGACGGTCGATATCGTTATACGTTAGCGTGTTGCCTTCTTCGCAATATTGTTCCAGCCCTTGTTCACAGGCGCTACAGTGTTGACATGAATCAACCATGCAGCCTACCCCTGCGAGATCGCCCACGTTGAATTTCGTTACCGATTTACCAACATGCACCACGCGGCCAATGATTTCATGCCCTGGTACCATCGGATATTTAGCACCGCCCCAATCGTTGTAGGCGTTGTGGATATCCGAGTGGCAAACACCGCTGTATAAAATATCGATAACCACATCATCTTCACGCGGGTCACGACGAACAAAACTATGGGGGACTAAATCTTCTTTCACTGCCAGAGCAGCATAACCCTTCACGTTCATGACCATTGAGATCTCCTCAGGGATTAGGTGTTACCAGAACCAGAATAGTTCAGGGCAGCAGGTTGTACTCAGCGTCGCTAACCGGTTCCAGCCATTCGTTCGACGCGCCAAGGGCCGGGATTTCCACGGCGATATGAGCAAACCAACTATCACGCGCAGCGCCATGCCAATGTTTCATTCCCGCCGGAATATGCACGACATCACCGGTTTCCAGCTCGCGCGCCGGTTGATTCCATTCCTGATACCAGCCTCTACCACCGGTCACCAGCAATATTTGTCCGCCCTCGTGATGAACATGCCAGAAGTTACGACAACCCGGTTCAAATGCGACATTGCCAATTACCACACCTTCCATGGAGAGCATGGTCAGATAGCTATCACCAGTGAAATACTTCGCAAAAGCTTCATTTTTCTCGCCTCGCGGAAAGACGCTGTTACCATCAAATTGTTGATTCATAATCTCCGCGCTGGCGCTGGGCGCGGTATTCAGTTGATTTTGCATTTCGATTCTCCAAAACGGTGGCGGCATGCGCCACCGGATGCTGAAAACTATAAAAATTATAGAGACTCGACGTGTCGGTGATTAGAGAGGAAAAGAAGGACAAACTTATGAGCTGAGCTCATCAATAATCAGCAGCAGGTACTCTTTATTTGCAGGTTACTGATTGATGACTTACGCCACAATCTCGATTAAATTGCCGTCAGGATCTTTTATCACCGCTTCGTAATAACCATCGCCCGTAGTGCGCGGACCTGAGACTAATATCCCCTGTTCCTGCGCTTGCATTGCAACGGCATCAACATTTTCATTGCCGCCAACAGAAATGGCGAGGTGTACCCATCCGCAACGATTATTGTCAGGTTGCTGCCCGACAAGACCCGGTTTGGTCATTAACTCAATTGCAATATCCTCGCCAATTTTGACAAAATAAGATTCAAACCCAGGGTTGGTTTTACTGCAGTATTTCTCGTTGATCTTACCGTCAAAAAATGAGACCCAGAAGCGAGCTTGCTGCTCGAGATCCTGTGTCCATAACGCCATATGCGCAATCTTCATAGCGAACCTCTTTCCGTTGTATCCAGAATAGTACGATCCCTGTAAGGGATGTTGACATCGTTAATCATAATGCACGATCATGCACTTTATTGCTCGATGTTTATTTTACCTGGAGTATCTATGCTCGATTACGCCGCATTTCCGGAACAGCGCCAGGCGCTTATCTATCAGATCCTGCAAGAAAACGGCAGAGTCATTTGTTCTGATCTCGCGAACCGATTAGGCGTTTCTGAACATACAATTCGTCGTGACTTGCATGAATTGAGCAAAGATGGCGTATGCAAGAAGGTCTATGGTGGCGCGGTAATTGCACTCCCTGAATCCGAAGACATTGCCGTGCGCAAGGGTATTAATGTGGCCAAAAAGAGCAACATCGCGCAGCGATGTGCCAGACTGGTCAAATCCGGAAGCTGTATTTTTATCGACACGGGTAGCACCAATCTGGCGATGGCAGAAGCTCTGCCCGCCGAACTGGCGTTAACCGTGGTGACAAATTCACCGGAGATTGCCGCCGTTTTGCTAAAAAAACCGCTGTTTGAGGTCATTATGCTGGGCGGCGCGGTACAGAGATCTTCAGGCGGGTGTGTGGGAGCTTCCGCCATCGCACAAGTGCAGGACATTTTATTCGATCAGGGATTTATTGGCGGCTGTGCGATGTCGCCTGAATCCGGCTTAACGGGGTTTGATTACGCGGATTGTGAGTTCAAAAAAGCGGTGATCAAACAATGTAATGAAACTATCGTCGCGCTAACCGCTGAAAAAATCCCAGCCATCGCCCGATATGTCGTTACCGAAAGCAGCAATATTGATGTAATTGTTGTAGAGGACAACATCAGCAAAGAGTACGCCACGGCATTCCAGGCACACGACATTCGGATTTATACCGTCTAACCGCGGCAGGCTCTCTGAAAACTTACTGTGCTAAACGTCGCTCCTGGCGTCAGCGCGGTGATAGCTGACAGACAATCCAGACGGATTTTTTGCTGATTTTCAGATTGCCCCACTACCAGAAATTCTTCTTTTTCCACGGTGGTACACGTCGTCAACGCTTTAGCATCAAAACATGTGCCATCCGTTAGTTCAATGCGCAACCAATAGTGGTACATGCAGGCGATTTCCAGATAATCATGAAAATCGCAATCTATCGGGTGATACTCTTCGGTCGTGTTCATCGCGTTACCTTCCCCAACGTCTTGTATATTCGGGAAATCGCCAACGCAACTTCCCGAACTATCCAGCTATTTCAACGCTTCGATGGGAGCGCCAAAATTAATATGCAGCACATTGCCGTCAATCACCAGCGCCGGAACAGATTTCACGCCAGCCACTTCAGCCTCGGCAACCCGATCAGGATGCTCTCCCAGATGAACCACATCGATTTCAACATCCGCAGACAAGTGCTGGAGAAGAGTTTGTTCTGCGGAAACACAAACCGGGCAACCTGCATGATAGAAACGAGCTTTAGTCATGATACATCTCCTATAAATTATAGTATCGATTCGATACTATAATTTATAGTACGTTGCTTTTATTCTTTGTCAATATAGTTTTTAATCGATACTATATGCCGAGGAGGATTTGTTATGCCCGACATGTCACTTTTCGACGTACTTGACCGGCTTTCCAGCCTGACACGGATGTGGTTTCGCCAGCATCCTTTACTGGTGGATCTTCAGCCAGTACAACTTAGTGCGTTAATGTATCTGGCTCGTTGTAATCGTTATTCCAATACGCCGCTTGGCGTGACAGACTACCTTGGTCTCACCAAAGGTACCGTGTCGCAATCGCTGAAGCTGTTGGAAAACAAAGGGTTGATTGTTCGCAAGCCGGATGACCGTGATAAACGTAGCGTCCATCTCCACTTAAGTGAGTCTGCCAATACCTTACTGGAAGCCCTGCTGCCCCCCACGTTTTTAGTGGAGGGTGAATCGGCAATGGGTGAACGGGCGAGCGTACTCAGAGAGCTGCTGTTAGAACTGTTACGCGGGATCCAGAAGACCAACAATGTGCCTGGCTTTGGTCTTTGCCATAGCTGTCGGTTCCACCAAAAAATTGATGGTCAGGGATTTTGTAATCTGACGAAAGAGGGATTAACTGAAGAAGATTCGTTGCTGATTTGCCGTGAGCATCAACCGCCGGAAACGTAGAATGGCTGATGCAAAATCACACCAGCCATTATCTCTGTCAGTGCTTAACGATATACATTGTGCGGCTATAGGCCACATCTTCAGGGTTAGTAATCGGATACCCTTTCAGCCATGGTTTAATTAAACGCCCATTAGTGTACTGATAGATCGGCGCAATAGGTGCCTGTTCCATCAGAATCTTCTCCGCAGCGTTATAATCAGCATTGCGCGCTTTTTCTGTATTCTCCAGAGTAGCCTGAGTCAACACTTTATCGTATGCCGGATTATTAAAGCGGGAGATATTGCCCGTATGGGTCGATGTTAATAATGACAGGAACGTAGAAGGCTCATTGTAGTCGCCCACCCAGGAGGCACGGATCACATCAAAATTACCGGTATTACGGCTGTCGATATACGTTTTCCATTCCTGGTTCTGCAGTTTCACGTCAACACCGAGGTTTTTCTTCCACATAGAAGCCACTGCGATAGCAATCTTCTGATGATTTTCTGAGGTGTTGTACAGCAGCGTCAGTTTAAGCGGTTTCTGTGGACCATAGCCCGCCGCACGCAGCAGCGTTTTCGCCTGCGCGTTCAATTCTTCCTGACTCATTTGCTCAAACGGTGAAGGTTCCGGCACAAATCCTGCCGTTACATCCGGCGTAAAATGCCATGCAGGCTTCTCACCGGTACCCAACACCTTCTCCGCCATCAGGCGACGATCGATAGTCATGCTGAGCGCCAGACGCACGCGTGAATCGGCAGTCGGTCCCTTCTGGGTATTAAAGGCATAATAATAAGTACCAAGCTGCGGCGGAGTGTAAACCTGACCCGGGATATCCTTCAACAGTTTCTGGTACAGATTTTTCGGGAAGGATTCCGTGATATCAATATCACCAGCAAGATAGCGCTTGGTCGCTGCCGATTCCTGGTTAATTGGCAGGAATGTGACTTTTTGCAGCACTGTTTTGGCGTTGTCCCAATAATGCGTGTTCGGGACAACTTCCAGTTTTTCGTTCACGACGCGATTTTTTAGCACATAGGCGCCGTTACCAATCAGGTTGCCCGGTTTGGTCCACTCTTTGCCGCTCTCAACGTTGGCTTTTTGTACCGGATAAAATGCAAAACTCGCCGTCAGATTGGCAAACCAGGGCAGCGGTTTATCCAGTTGAACTTTCAATGTCCGTGCATCGACAGCACTAACACCAAGTTTATCAGGCGTGGCTTTGCCATCGATAATAGCCTGAGCATTATTAATGCCCGCCAGCGCAGCAAACCAGGCAAACGGCGACAGCGTTTTTGGATCAACCAGACGCTGCCAGCTGTAGACAAAATCCTGCGCCGTTACGGGCGTACCATCCGCCCATTGCGCATTGTCGCGCAGCGTAAACGTCCAGATGCGGTTATCATTACTCTTCCACTGGGTAGCGACGCCAGGTACGATCTCACCCTTCTCATTCTGGTTGACCAGCCCTTCAAATAAATCACGAATTACCTGAATCTCAGGGAGCCCGACGGCCTTTGCCGGATCAAGCGACGCCGGTTCGTCTTTTATATGACGCACCAGTTCTTGTTTCTCTGCCAGTACCGTTCCGCTGGGAACATCAGCAGCCCAGGATAAAGAAATGCTGCTAACCAACAACGCACAACAGGTTACTGAAACAGAATGCTGCATAAGATACCCTCGATTCCGGCTACTAAGTGAATGTGTAATTATTTGTATCGCCAGCAGGAAATGCAATTAACTTCCGACAAGAAAGTGATATTACACCTGAAAAGATAAGTGTGTGAAAACGATTTGATTATCCATACATTTTGCACAACACTGCGAGTAACAATCCAAGCATTCAGAGATGACTATGACCGTTACCCGTCCCCGTGCCGAGCGCGGCGCATTCCCACCTGGAACCGAACATTACGGACGTTCATTGTTAGGCGCACCGCTAATCTGGTTTCCTGCACTGGCAGCCGATCGTGAAAGCGGCCTGATACTGGCGGGAACGCACGGCGACGAAAACTCCTCGGTCGTTACCCTTTCCTGCGCATTGCGTACGCTTAACCCTTCCCTGCGTCGCCATCATGTGGTGCTAGCCGTAAACCCTGACGGTTGCCAGCTTGGGCTGCGCGCAAATGCGAACGGCGTCGATCTTAACCGTAACTTTCCCGCCGCAAACTGGAAAGCAGGCGAAACGGTGTATCGCTGGAACAGTAGCGCAGAAGAGCGTGATGTGGTGTTGTTGACCGGCGATCATCCGGGCTCGGAACCAGAAACCCAGGCATTGTGTCAGCTTATTCACCGAATTCATCCCGCCTGGGTAGTCTCTTTTCACGATCCACTGGCCTGTATTGAAGATCCCAGAAGCAGCGAGCTGGGCGCGTGGCTGGCACAATCGTTTGAATTGCCTCTGGTCACCAGTGTAGGTTATGAAACGCCCGGCTCTTTTGGTAGCTGGTGCGCAGACCTAAACTTACACTGTATAACAGCCGAATTTCCGCCCATTTCATCGGATGAAGCGAGCGAAAAATACCTGCTAGCCATGTCCAATCTCCTGCGCTGGCACCCTAGAGATGGAGCTGCCCGGTCGTAAAATGCAGGGCTGGCGCCGCATCGGTGGCAAGCCACGTTGGGCCATCAAGATCCGCAAAGCTAACCAGTGGCGTAAGGGGTAACGCCGCGCCGATCGCCCGGGAGGTACACAGCATGCAGCCCAGCATCAGCGCAAATCCCTGCTCGCGTGCTTCGGTTGCCAGCGCGAGCGCTTCCGTCAGGCCGCCTGTTTTGTCCAGTTTGATATTAACCATTTCATAGCGTCCGTGCAGTGCTTTCAGACTGCTACGGGTGTGGCAGCTTTCATCTGCGCAGATGGGCAGCGGATGTACAAAATTCTCAAGCGCGGCATCATCCTGCGCCGGCAGCGGCTGCTCCAGCATCGCAACCCCTAAATCAGCCAGCAGCTGACAGCGTGCCGCAAGGCCTTCTGCCCGCCAGGATTCGTTGGCGTCGACAATAATCGTGGCGTCAGGAACAGCCGCACGAATGGCAACCATTCGCTCACTAATCAAGCGAGCATCCAGTTTAACTTTCAGCAATTTCGCGCCATTTTCCCACAGCGCAGCCGCGCTCGCAGCCATTTGTTCCGGCGAGCCAATCACTACGGTTTGCGCCGTAGTCACCACTTCCGCCAGTTCACTTCCCACTAATTCCGCCAGCGACTGCTGCTGTTGACGCGCGCTTAGATCCCACAACGCGCAATCCACGGCATTACGCGCTGCCCCCGCTGGCAGCTGCTTTTGCAGCTCTTCACGCGTCATTCCGTTTTCCAGTTGTGGCGCAATGCTCATAATTTGCGCCAGCACTGAGGCATCGCTTTCACCGTAGCGCGGGTACGGTGTGCACTCGCCTATACCTGTGACGCCGTTTTCTTCCACTTCGACAACCACCACATGCGCTTCGGTCCGGCTCCCACGGGCAATGACAAAGGGAGTGTGCAGCGGCCAGGCTTCCTCATATACCTTAACTGTTCTCATTTGTTTTCCTTAATGCAGTCCCTGAAGCGGATATCCGCAAATAGCGTTTGCCGTGTTAACTGCTGATGGCATAAACTAGCCTCGACGTTAACTATATGTAAACAGGAAGATAACCATGTCACAAACCGTTCATTTCCAGGGCAACCCGGTTGCAGTTGCCGGCTCTATTCCTCAAGCTGGAAGCAAAGCTCAGGCTTTTACCCTTGTGGCTAAAGACCTGTCTGACGTTACGCTGGGCCAGTTCGCAGGCAAGCGCAAAGTGCTGAATATTTTCCCAAGCATCGATACCGGCGTTTGCGCGGCATCGGTACGTAAGTTTAACCAACTGGCGACAGAAATCGACAATACCGTCGTACTGTGCATCTCAGCCGACCTGCCATTCGCCCACTCTCGTTTTTGCGGCGCGGAAGGTCTGAGCAACGTTATCACGCTGTCCACCCTGCGCAACGCAGAATTCCTGAAAAACTACGGTGTTGAAATCGCTGAAGGCCCGCTGAAAGGCCTGGCCGCACGTGCCGTGGTCGTTATTGACGAAAATGATAACGTTGTTTTCAGCCAGCTGGTCAATGAAATCACCAACGAACCAGACTACACTGCTGCGCTGGACGTACTGAAAGCGTAAGCTGCGTCTGCATACAAAAATGCCTCCGCATGGAGGCATTTTCATTTACGGCATTACTCTTCGCTTTTTTTCTGCTGGCTCAGTCCATACTCACGCAATTTGTTAGCAATCGCAGTATGCGAAACGCCGAGGCGCTTGGCCAGCTTGCGCGTGCTGGGATAATTCATATACAGCTGCGTCAACACGGAGCGTTCAAAGCGGCTGGTGATTTCATCCAGCGACCCTTCCATCACCTCTTCTCCGACAGCAACCGTTGCCGCATCGTAATCCGGCAGCAAAATATCCTGTGGTCGTAGCTCATAGCCTTCTAGCTGGGTCAGCGCCCGGTAGATCGCATTTTTAAGCTGACGCACGTTGCCCGGCCAACCATAACGAGTTAGTACCGTGCTGAGATCTGCAGACAGTTTCGGACGCGGCACGCCCTGCTCGTCGGCAAAACGCGCCACAAACAGTTCGGTAAGCGGCATAATATCTTGTGGGCAATCGCGCAGCGGCGGCAGGTTTAGCGTTAGTACATTAAGACGATAATAGAGGTCTTCACGGAAAAGTCCTTTCTGCACCAGTTCCACAAGGTTCTTTTGCGTTGCGCAAATCACGCGAACATCAACATGAACTTCGTGATCTTCTCCCACGCGACGGAATGTGCCGTCATTGAGAAAACGCAGCAATTTGGTCTGCATACGTGGCGACATTTCGCCAATTTCATCTAACAGAACCGAACCGCCATTCGCCTGCTCAAAGAAGCCTTTTTTACCTTCCGGCGCATGGCCAAACAGCTCGCTTTCAACCGCATCTTCAGGAATTGACGCGCAGTTCAGCGCCAGATACGGTTTTGACGCACGCGGACTTGCCAGGTGGCAGGCATGAGCAAAGAGATCTTTGCCGGTGCCGGTATTACCGGTAATCAGCAGCGGCGCGCTCAACGTCGCCAGCTTGCGCGCCTGTTCCACCACGTGTTTCATTTTGGCGCTGACGGCAATAATCTGGCTAAACGCGCTGAGATCCTGCGTAGTCATATTTTGCAGCTGGCGTCCCATTCGGATAGTGGAGCGCAACATCACCACCGCACCGGTCAGCATCTGCTCCTGATTTTCGCCCTGCAAATGGACAGGCGTAATTTCCATCAGGAAATTCTGTCCGTTAATTACGACATGTTCGCTCTGGGAATCCTGCGGATTGCTTTCCAGCCAGCGCTGGAAGTTAAACCCATTGATTAACTGGGCGGCGGTATGATTGCGCATCCGATCCTGAGTATGCGCGAAAAGCTGACAGCTCGCAGGGTTCGCCATCTCGACTTTGCTTTTCATATCCAGAGAAAGGACCGGTTCTGGCAACGCTTCAAGCAGCGCACTAAGCGCCAGATGTTCACGTTCGGAAGGCATCCAGGGTACGGTACGCACATCCGTAACCCCTGAAATACGGCGGATTTCAGCCATCAGACTGCTGAAGTTGGTGAACTCCAGCTCCGCAAAATTAAGGTAAATTCGCCCGATGGGGTCAATCTCGATACCGCGTAAATCAATGCTTCTCAGCACCAGTAAATCGAGCAGTTCGCGGGTCAGACCAAGACGGTCTTCACAAAAGACTTCCAAACGCATAGGAACCTTCACCTGGACAAGGGATTATGTGTTAAATGATAAGCCAGTATTTGGTTTGCAGGAAGAACTCTGTCAACAAATATTGACAGCGAGCTGGAAAATTGGGCGCCGGGGCGTAAAGTTAAACGATCGGCGCCTGTTTATAGCTAACTTTCGCGCGGAGATTTATTCTTTTGTAAGGTCTCTTTCACCTGACCAATCAGTTGGCGGCGGAAATCACCCAGCCGAGGCTTATCATCATCAATCCACGGTAGCGGTCGGCATAGTTCCATGGCTTTGATCCCCAGACGCGCCGTTAATAACCCCGCGCCAATGCCCTGAGCTGCACGTGTCGATAAGCGGGCGGCTAAATCCTGCGACATCCAGTCCATCCCTACTTCCCGCACCAGTTCACTGGCCCCGGCAAAAGCGATATTCAACAGCACCAGACGGAACAAACGCAGGCGGCTGTAATAACCCAGCTCAATGCCATACAGCGAAGCAATACGATTAATCAGCCGCAGATTGCGCCATGCGATAAACGCCATATCCACCAGCGCCAGCGGGCTGACGGCAATCATCAGCGTGGACTCTGCCGCTGAACGACTAATCTCACGTCGGGCCTGCGCATCCAGTACCGGCTGCACCAGATGAGCATACAGGCTAACCACTTCACGATCGTTCTGCGTTTCATGAATTGAGGCATACCAGCGCTGCAATGCCGGATGAGACTGATCGATGCCCGCCTGCTGCGCCAGCTTTTCACAAAATGCACGACCTTTTCCGGTTCCATGGCTGTGGAGCAGATCTCGCGCTTCATCGCGCTCGTGCGCGCGCTGACGCAATCGCCATAGCCGGCGCCATTCGGTCGCCACCGATCCAACCCCTGCACCGATAATCAATGCGCCTGCGGCACATCCTCCCAGCGCGACCCAGTCCTGAGTCTGCCAGGCATTCATAGTCCACTGCACACCCTGAGCGACAACGCTCACGCCAAACAGCGCCAGGCCACCCATCACCATCTTACGCCACAGACTGCGTTTAGGGCGAAGGGCCGCATCAATAACGGCTTCTGCCTGACCTTCGTCTTCCAGTGGTTCATCCACTGTCGCCGGAGAAAAAGTCTGCGCCTCCGTTTCATTAAACATCTGCTGCGCTTTAAACGCCGCATTTTGTTCCACGTCCAGCGGACCTGAGAAATCGATACGCGGTTTTAACGGCTCGCTCATCGCAATTTATCTCCTATCAAAAACTCCAGCGCGGCATCAAGACGGATATGCGGTAAGGGCTTATCGACATCCATCACCTGCGGGCGAAACGCCTCAAACTGAAAGCCCTGGTTGTCCCAAAATGCCTGTCCAGGTAAACGCGCGGGCACTTCCCCCGGATAAACGGTTAGCGGTTCGCCATCGCTCAGACGATTACCACGCAGCGCGGGGATCTTTTCACCTTTCACATCGATCAGGCCGCTGGTGGTTGCCTGCACCGATGCCAGCCCCAGACAATCCATGCTGATACCTTCGAACGCAGCGTTTTGCCAGGCATCCTGAATTAACTGCTGCAATAGCGACACCATATTGGCGTGCTGATCGACGGTGACGTGGTCGGCTTTGGTGGCGGCAAACAGCAGTTTGTCGATCACCGGAGAAAACAGCCGACGAAACAGCGTGCGCTGTCCATAATGGAAACTTTGCATCAGTTGGGTCAGCGCCAGACGCATGTCGTTAAACGCCTGTGGCCCGCTGTTGAGCGGTTGCAGGCAATCGACCAGCACAATCTGACGATCAAAGCGCAGGAAGTGATTCTTATAAAATCCCTTCACGACTTTTTCACAGTAGTAATTAAACCTGTCGCGCAGCATGCCCGCATTGGTGTGTTTATCTGCCTGCGCCAGCTTCGATTCTCCCCAGGCATCAACGTCCGGCCACGGGAAGAATTGCAACGCAGGCGCGCCCGCCATATCTCCTGGCAGAACAAAACGGCCTGGCTGAATAAAGTGCAGTCCCTGCTGCTTGCATTGATGCAGATACTCCGTCCAGGCAGCAGCGATTTCCGCCAGACGGTTTTCGTCAGCAGGTGCCAGTGGATCGAGCCCGTGGCTTAACTGCCGCCATTTTGCCGACCATTCGCCACGCTGACCCTGTAATAATCCGGTCATTTGCCGCGACCAGCTCAAATAATCCTGGGCCAGCATCGGTAAATCGAGCAGCCACTCCCCCGGATAATCGACGATTTCCAGGTACAGCGTGGAGGTGTCTTTAAAGTGGCGCAGTAATGAGTCATTAGACTTGTAACGCAGCGCCAGACGAATTTCACTCACACCGCGCGTTGGTGTCGGCCAGGTCGGCGGAGAGCCATACAGCTGCGCCAGTCCTTCATCATAGGTAAAGCGCGGAATACCAAAGTCGCGTTGTGGAACTCGTTTCACGCCAAGCAGACGCTCTTCGCGCACGCAACTGAGCAACGGCAAACGCGCACCGGCATGAATATTGAGTAACTGATTTACCATTGCGGTGATAAACGCCGTTTTACCGCTCCGGCTAAGTCCGGTGACAGCCAGGCGTAAATGCCGGTCTACGCCGCGATTAACCAGCGAATTGAATTCATTTTTAAGTCGCTTCATCGCCATCCCGTTTTGCTGAAGGAACCGAAGAAATTATAACAAACAGGAAGTAAAAATAGGGGTCAATTCTTACTTATCAACTACCTGAGCTGTATCAGGCGGCATTATTCTTACCGCCTGTAGCAGAATGAATGTGGGCGGTTTATTTATTCTCTACTTTAGGAAGCGCTATCTGGTTGATGCCACCTTCGTTGGTCACCTGCGTGTAGCCCATTTCAGTCAGCATATCTTTCGCCTGCCCTGATTGACGCCCGGAGTTGCAATAGAGCTTCACGGTATCGTTCTTATCTGGAACTTCAGTTACGATACGCGCCTTGATCTCTTTTAACGGGATGTTGACAGCCCCCTGAATATGCTGCTGTTGGTACTGTTCAGGAACGCGAACATCAATCCAGTGCTCGGCAGCATAAACCGGCATGCCAATAACCAGTGCCAACGCTAATACGCTTTTCTTCAACATAATATCTTCCTGACTGATAGTTGGATTTAACCCCTACACTATACGCCAGTTCTTAAGAAAATATTGCGACCGCATTATCACCGTCCGCACCCGTGGACGATTGTTCCTCAGCACGCACATAGTGCGGTTAGCCTTTTGATTTTCCTACCCGCATTCCGAGATTGTTGTCATTCGCCACTTAACTCCATAATATGTCCGCCATTGACTCTCGGACGGAGCTTGGGATCTATGTCTCCTACCATTTATGATATTGCACGAGCCGCTGGTGTATCAAAATCCACGGTATCGCGCGTGCTTAATAAGCAAACCAACATCTCGCCGGAGGCGCTTGAAAAGGTGCTGCGCGCAATTGATGAGTTACAGTATCAGCCGAATAAACTTGCTCGCGCGCTTACCTCTTCCGGGTTTGATGCAATAATGGTGATATCCACCCGTTCTGCAAAAACAACTGCCGGTAATCCGTTTTTCTCTGAAGTATTGCATGCAATTACTGCCAAGGCTGAAGAAGTCGGTTTTGATGTCATATTGCAGACGTCGCGAAGCACCGAAGATGATTTACAAAAATGTGAGAGCAAAATTAAGCAGAAGTTGATCAAAGGGATCATTATGCTGAGCTCTCCTGCCGATGAATCATTTTTTGCTCGGTTGGATAAATACAACGTCCCGGTTGTGGTTATCGGGAAGGTTGAAGGTGACTACACTAATGTCTATTCTGTAGACACCGATAATTATCGCGACAGTATTACGCTGACAAATGCGCTGATTGAGAGTGGCCACCGTAATATTGCCTGTTTGCATGCACCGCTTGACGTTCATGTTTCTATCGATCGCGTTAACGGTTATAAAGCCAGCCTTCAGGCACATAACATTAAAATGCGCGATGAGTGGGTTATTGACGGGGGGTATACTCATGAAACCGCCCTACTTGCTTCTCGAAAAATACTTAGTCAGCAACCGTTACCCGATGCCGTATTTGCGACAGACAGCTTGAAGTTAATGAGTTTATATCGCGTAGCGGCCGAGAAAAATATTTCCATTCCAAAGCAACTTGCCGTTGTAGGCTATAGTAATGAGCTACTTTCTTTTATGCTCACACCAGTTCCTGGTGGAATTGATGTACCTACTCAGCAGTTGGGTGAACAAAGTTGTAATTTATTATTTAATCTGATTGCAGGTGAAAAAGGGTTACAGAATATCACGGTGAGCACGCAAATATCATTGGCGGACTCACTGGTGTAAAAACAGGGGCATAATAATGCCCCTGTTCATTTTTAGAATGCGTAGTTCACGCCTATACCAGCATAATGGAACCTGTCGCTTTCACCTTCGTCATGATTTTCCCACTCATAAGCATACTCCAGAGACATTGATAAACCGTTCTGGAAATCATACGCATACAGTAAACCGAGGCGATTGAAATCATGGCCTTCGCGTTCAGGATCATCCTGCCAGTCCCAGTTTGACCAGCGATCAAGCCCGATACGGGTATACGGCGTCAGGGTTGTATTGCCGAAGGACAGAGGCAGATAAGCACGAATTTCCTGGGTTGAGAACTCACCATTATTACGCGAATCTGCCAGATTAAAGCCGCGTTCAAGGTAATAGTTGACCGTTAACCCTACTGTTTCGTTAAACGTATAATTCAACCCGCTCTCACTTTCGACGCGGCTATCAGAGTAGCCGGTGGTGCTCAAATCATTAACGAATTGATACATCGCAAACCAGCCGCTAAAGCGCAGATCATCGGTAAGTTTAACATCCCAATCTGGCTGCACTTTCCAGCGCTGCATATTAGCTGTATCTTTTCCGGGTTCATTGACATAGTGATAACCGTAATTACGAAAGCCACCGGTCAGACCGAAATTAACATTCTCGCTTTCAAGGAATTGATAGCGGACTTCCAGTTCAGGGCGGTCAAACCACGTACCGCGCTTACCCTCGCTGTAATCAACCGGTCCTTCCTGGTAATAGGCCAGCGATATTTTCCACGGCCCATTGGACGCATTAAAATAGATGGACGGTTCAGCCAGTCCATCCATATCTTCGCCCTGACCTTCAACGTTTTCTATTTCGTACATAGCACCGATATTAAAGTGCCAGTCATTCTTTTCAGCAGCCTGCGCGCAGGCCATTCCCGCGCTCATAATCAGCGCAGTCGCGGACAGTAGGGTTTTCATTATTATTCCTTGTTAAAATACTCGCAAAAATGCCCCAAGGCGCGGGGGATTATTATCCCCCCGGAATTTTATTGAATAGCCACTTCAGTTTCAGTATCAAAGAAATGGCATTTCGCCATATCAAAATGAATAGTGATGTTTTCTCCTGCGTGATAATCATTCACTGCCCCAGCACGGACCACTAACTCATGCCCCCCAACAATGGTATAAAGCATAAATTCAGCGCCAGTTAATTCTGCAACGCTAATTTTTGCCGGTACACTATTTTCATTATTAAGCTGCGGATGGATATCCTCAGGGCGAATACCCAGCGTGATCGCCTGATGTTCATAACCCTGCGTTTTTAATTGTGCTAATTTATTTTCTGGAATCGTTAATTTTAGTGTTTCAGTAACAAACTTATCACCGTCAATCGCGCCACGAATAAAGTTCATGGCCGGTGAGCCAATAAATCCAGCGACAAACATATTTGCTGGGTGGTTATAAACTGTTTTTGGCGCACCAACCTGCTGAACAATACCATCCTTCATAATCACAATACGCGTCGCCATCGTCATGGCTTCTGTTTGATCGTGGGTAACATATATCATGGTGGTATTGAGTTTCTGATGCAGCTTGCTTATTTCTGCCCGCATCTGTACGCGAAGTTTGGCATCGAGATTCGATAAGGGTTCATCCATCAGGAAGACCCCTGCCTCACGAACAATCGCACGCCCCAGTGCCACACGTTGACGCTGACCACCGGATAACGCACCCGGTTTACGTTACAGATAATCGCGCAGGCCAAGGATTTGCGCCGCCCAGTTGACACGTTCCTCAATCACGGCAGGGGCAATTTTCTGCATTTTCAGGCCAAACGCCATGTTGTCATAGACTGTCATGTGCGGGTACAACGCGTAGTTCTGAAAGACCATCGCAATGTTGCGCGATTTCGCCGGCACATCGTTCATCCGTTTACCGTCAATCAGCAGATCGCCACCGCTGATCTCCTCCAGACCGGCGATCATGCGCAACGTCGTTGACTTCCCACAGCCTGAAGGGCCAACAAAAACAATAAACTCTTTGTCTTCAATTTCCAGATTGAAGTCTTTAACGACGTGTACCTGGTTGTCGTAAATTTTTTGAATGTGTTGCAACGAAAGCTGTGCCATGTTGAATCCTTTACTTGTCGTGTTGCCAGAGAGCCGATAAGCACGGCCACGTCAGAAATTCGGTTGAAGGAAGTTGCAAGCTTGCTCCGTTCAGCCCCGTACCAATGCCAACAGAGAGCATGCCGCAGGCGTTGATCGCATCAATACCCGCCTGAGCATCTTCTATGCCAATACACTGCTGCGGGTCAGCGCCAAGGCCCGCACAGGCTGCCAGAAAAATCTCCGGATCCGGTTTCGAGCGAGAAATTAGCGCGGCATCCGCACAGAAATCAAAATAAGATTTAAGATCAAGCGCTTGTAAAATCGCAGGGGCATTGAGCGACACAGAGGCCAGCCCCACCAGAATCCGCTCTTCCCGCAACGTCATCAGCAGCTCACGTATTCCCGGCAATACCGAGTTCACCGTCAACTGGCGCAAAGAATGGACATACAGTCTGTTTTTTCTCTCGGCCAATTGTGCGCAAACCTCAGGTGTAAACTCCCCCGCTTTCCCGCCATATTGCAAAATACGCTGTAGCGATTCGCCGCGACTAATCCCTTTCAGGCTGTCATTAAATGCCTCGTTAATCGCAATCCCTATTTCACCGGCTACCTGCCGCCAGGCGAGAAAATGCAGATGTGCAGTGTCGGTAATCACGCCATCTAAATCAAAAATGATGGCCTGTGGTTTGAGTATCATTCATCACCCCCTTCCGTGGTAGCGGTCCCATAAGTGGGCGAAATAATGACGTCATTGCAGATAACTATCTCCCCCTGAACAGAGATCTTTTCCCCTTTTACCCAAAGAGTAATCTGCTCGGCGCTGTTAATGCGGATTTCAGTTGCATTGATGGTTACCTGCAAATCGATACCCTGCCAGCGCAGTGGGAAAGACAGTGTTTGCCAATGTTCCGGTAATGCAGGGGCAAGATGTAACTCCCCATGGCGAACATTCACTCCGGCAAATCCCTGGATAGCGCCCAACCAGATTGCGCCCGTTGCCGCCGCATGAATTCCATCATCGCAGCTGTGCGGGTCATCCCCGAGATCGATTAGCGAACCTTCGCGCCAAAACCGATATCCCTGAGCCGAATCACCACAACGCGCAGCCACAATCCCGTGAATCGCCTTACTCAAAGAGGAGTCGTGAATCGTACGTGGCTCGTAATAACGCAGGTTAGCCAGACAGGTTTGCGGGCTAAATTGCTCCGGCAACATGTAGGTCAGTATCACGACATCAGCCTGTTTGAGAATTTGCATCTCATTGACTTCTGCACGGGAGTAATCGAGCAAAATGGTCTGCTTGCCCGCTTTGGCTTTATACTGCGACAGATCGATAACCGGTTTGTTCAGGAAGGTATCATCCTGAGGAAGCACGCCATCGGGCTGCACTTCCGGTCGCCAAAGATACTGTAAAAAATGCTCTGCGCGATGAATAAACGTGTCATCGCCACAGCCCAACCGACGGGCAAAACCCAGCGCCTGCTCTACGTTGTACCAGGCCATGTAGTTGGTGAACGCATTGTTGTTCACATGCTCAGTGTATTCATCCGGGCCAATCACATCGTGGATCTCTAAACGATCGTTGACCATGACAGCCCTGCTAGTCCAGAACTTCGCCGTTTCCAGCAGCAGCGTCATGCCCTCTCGGGTCATGAAGTTTAGATCCCCTGTGGCATGCCAGTAATTGATTACCGCCCAGGCAACATCCGCCACGAGGTGATGTTCAGCCTGTGCGGAGGCCACTTTTTGCCGCAGCCCGGTACGGATGTTGATCGCCGCGAATTCAGGCGTTTCCTCATCACCGCTGCGAGCGCTTTCCCACGGGAACAACGCGCCCTGCCAACCGTTACGGCGGGCTTTCTCACGCGCGCCCGGCAAATTATGCCAGCGGTAACGCAATAGACCTCTCGCGGTTTTCGGTTCGGTAAACAAGTGAAACGGTAACAAAAAGACCTCAGTATCCCAGAAGATGTGGCCTTTATACCCTTCACCCGTCAGACCTTTGGCCGCAATACTGCTGCGCTCATCATGGTCTGGGGTCATCACACGCAGATGATAAAGCGCATAGTCCAGCGCGCGCTGATCGCTAATATCAGAGCTGGTAACCTGAACGCGACGAGTTTGCCACCAGGCATGCCAGTTGGCGCTCGACTCAGCCAACAGAGCGTCATATCCCTGTTTCGCGCATGCTTCAATGTTACGCAGCGACTGGCGTCCCCAGGTCTCAAGCGACAGATTGCGTTCGCTCGTCCAGTCAACCCAACTCATTTTCGTCAGCGTGACGCGCTGACCGGCTTGCGCCTGCACGGTGTTGTGTTGTAACAACCGACGTTCTTTCGCGGTGAAGCAGCGCTGCGCTGCGCCGTCGACGTCACAATATGAGGTGATCGCGATATCGTTGCGATTGTCCTGGGTTGTGTAAATGCCCTGCAGAAGATGCTGACCAAAGACTCTAATCTGTGTTTCATCCAGATGCTGACGGCCATGATTGGTGATCGTGGCATCAATACCGGTTGAGATACCAATGCTGGCATCGGCATCCAGTGGCGTTACGACCACTTCCATAGCAAACAGCGGCAGCTTCTGTGCCGAGACAAACCGCCGACTCTCAATAGCGAAACGCGTCCCGCCAGGTGCATGCCAGATAAACGCACGGCGCAATTCCCCGCTGGCAAAATCCAGTTCGCGATGCCAGCTTTCAATCACGCCGCTGGTTAGCGAGAAAATCTCGCCATTAAGCGTGATCTCCACTCCGACTACATCGGGTAGATTAGCCAGTTCATTAATTTCGCCTTTACCCGCACGGTGATACAACCCAGCCAGATACATGCCACGAGTCTGTAAGGTGTAAGCTTCCTCGTGGCTGGCGCGAATTCCCATATACCCGTTACCGGTCGTCATGAGTGACGCATATTTATTCAGGCTATGTGGGCAAAAAGCCGGTTCAGTTAGCATTACTGGCTTCGTCATAAGTCTACGTAGGTCCCTGTTTCAGCCGATTGGTACAGTGCGGCAACCAGTTGTTGAATAACGACGCCCTGCTCTGCGTCAGCAATAGTGACAGGCTCGCCCTGGACATGGTTAACGAAGGCTTCCATGCTGCGATAATGACGGTTGTCATCAGCCATCTCGCGCGCAAGCAGCACGTCAAGCGCACCATCACGGTCGGTGTAAACCTGGGCCGGGAATAACGTCGCCCCCGCCAAATTGCCGCAGAAATTAACGTTCATAATCGATTGTTCAGGAATATTCAGCGCGAAAGAGGTTTCCAGGCGCAGGATACCGCCGTTATGAAATTCAATCGTGCCGAACAAAGAATCCTCCACGGTATACGTCGCGGGATCCCATTTCCCAAACTGGCCGCTGTTTTTACGCGTGCCAATGCGTTGATAGCTGTGAGCGTTAACGCGCTTTACCGCCGGGAACCCCAACACATACATGGCGGCATCAAGCATATGAATACCAAGATCAATCAGCGGCCCGCCGCCCTGCAGTTCTTTGTTGGTAAACACTCCCCAGCCGGGCACGCCGCAGCGGCGCAAAGCGCGGACATTGGTGACATAGATTTCACCCAGAATACCGGCCATCACCTGCTCACGAAGCAGTTGCGTATCCAGCGCAAAACGATGATGAAAATCATAAGCCAGTACTTTTCCCACCCGACGCGCCGTTTTACACATTTCCAACGCCTCGTCTGGCGTCATTGCCGGAGGTTTCTCGCACATCACATGGCATCCAGCGTTCAATGCCAACATGGTGTGTTCATAATGAAAGCGATTGGGCGAGCAGATGCTGACGATATCTGGCTTAGCTTCGCGTAACATCGTTTGCGGATCGTCCCAAACCTGCGGATTACCGTATTTTTCTGCAAACAACCGCGCCTGTGACAGGCGGCTGTCGCAGACAGCCACCAGTTCCAGATCGTTGCGGGTGCAGTAGTACGAAGCATGAACTTTATCCGCCACCTGCCCGGCACCAATAATGGCGACACGTAACGGAGCGCTTGTCAGTGCACTTTTCACGGAAATCCTCTTAGCAAGTACGCAGCCAGGCCAGTGACTGACGATACGCTTCCGGCAGATTCTCTGCTCGTACGCGCCCTTCGTACACAACGTAACCCTGATAATTATCTTCACGCAGTTGATCAAACAGCGCCGTGAAATCCAGCGTACCGCTTCCCGGCTGATAACGATGGTTATCCGCAATATGGACGTGACCCAGCAGATCGCGATTGTCGTGCAGCGCCTGTGCCATATCGTCTTCTTCGATATTCATATGGTAAAAATCACCAATGATTTGCACATGCTTCAGATTATTTTCCACGATATAGCGACGGGCATCCGCCAGGGTGTTGATCATATGATCCTGATAGCGGTTGAGCGGTTCCAGATACACCACCGTACCCGTACGCTGGGCAACTTTATCAAGATAAATCAATGAATCACTGATAGCTTTACGATCGCCTTCCTGGCTACGCGGAGAGGTCATCGGCGGTAGGCGGAAGGTAAACATGCCCCATGCAGCAGGTACAATAATGCCTTGTCCACCAACTTCGGCCAGCGCTTCGAGAATGCGGGTAATCTGCCGCAACCCGTTTAAACGACGCTCTTCGATAAAATCACCGATCCAACCGTCATATCCTCCACAGGCAGTGGTAACAGGCAAACCTGTTTCTTTGATCGCCGCTTTTACTTCCGCAAGATTGTTGACCAGCAATTTGCCGTCAATTTCAAAACCGTCGAATCCCATCTCTTTGATATAACGGAATTTCTCGAGAATATTTTCCGGGAAAAAAGCCTGATTCTGTGTTCCAATTTTCATCTTCTGCATTCCTTAATTAAAACGTCACGCCCATTTTGATGCTCTTTTCCGGATGGCGATCGACATACTGCATATAGCTCTCCGGGCTGTTGGCGAAAGTCACTACCGGGTCAATGAGTTCTTCACAGTCCAGGTAACCGTTCATCAACAGTTCCCAACAGGTTTCCTCGATGCGCTTGCGGCTCCAGCGCGGATAATCTGGATTCGGTTCACTGCAGGCGCGAGAGAAGACAATTTTGGCGTTGTTGAAGTGCGCTTCACGCCCCAGGTTGAAACCTTCAGCAAAAGATTTCGCGAAAGCGACATAGGAAATGGTTCCACCATAGGCCAGACCGCGTAACGCCGACTGCAGCGCATCTGCATAGCCGCTGGTTTCGATGATCACATCTGCGCCCTGCTTACCGGTCAGCTTCTTAATTTCCATGCCTACATCGGTGCCAATCGGATTCAGGCAGAAATCCGCGCCATGGCGACGCGCGATATCGCAGCGATGGGCAATAGGATCGACGCCGATGACCACTGAGGCTCCCGCTTTCTTAGCCAGTTGCACGGCAATCTGGCCAATTGCGCCTAAGCCCACGACGACCACAAAGTCACCGACGCGCACATTGGCGTCGCGCACACCGCTCATGGCGAACTGTGCCGGGTCATAGCACACGGCATTTTTCCACGAACTGCCTTCAGGCATTTTGCGTAGTTTGTAGTTGTTCACCGCATTAAAAATAACCGTTTCTGCCAGAGGTCCGTATCCGCAAACTGAATCGCCAACGGCGTATTCGGTCACATCGCTGCCACACTCAATAACATCGCCCACCACCATATTGCCAAGCTGGAATTTACCGAATTCGATTCCGCGTGGAGCCCCTTCCGGACGCGGCATAAACATTTGCCATTCACCGTTAAAATCTTCGTCAATAAACGGGCTGGCAGCGCGAAAATCGACCACTTCTGTGCCATGTTTCGGCGCGCCAAATTTAACGCGAACTTTAACTTCATTGGCGGATACCGCTCTGTCTTCATATTCCACCAACGCCGCAACGCGCGGTTCTGTGGCAACTAACTTCTTCATTTACAACTCCTTAATTAAACTGGCCGCTTAGCCTTTCACGCCGCCTGCGGTCAAACCACTTTTAATAAAACGTTCGGAAAGCGCATACATAATGACCACCGGTAATGCGGTGACTAACGATGCGGCCATCATGCGTCCCCAGATGTAGTCAGGCGTACTGAACAGCGCGTTCAGACCGACCGGTAAGGTAAAATTGCTGGCGCTGGAAAGGAAAATCGAGGCAAACAGATAGTCATTCCACGCCACCATAAAGCAGTACACAAAGACCGAAACCAGACCAGACATTGCCAACGGCACGGTAATACGAAAGATGATCTGCAGACGGTTCAACCCATCCATCATCGCGGCTTCTTCGATCTCATCCGGAATGGTGTCGAAATAGCTTTTCAACATGAACACTGCGGTCGGCAGCGTCTGGGTGACCATAGTGATAATCAACGCCATTTCGGTGTCGTAGATGCCGAGTGCCGTAATGATCTTGAATAACGGCACCACCAGCAGGATCCCCGAAAACATATACACCGTGTAAAAACTGGCATTGATGGTCATTCGTCCCTTAAAACGCAGGCGGGAAAGCGCATACGCCCCGAGCACCCCCAGAAATACCGCCACCACCGAAGAAGTCACCGATACCACCAGGCTATTACGGAAGTAGTCAACAAACGGGAAAATCATCGGGTTGAAGATGTCGATGTAATGTTCCAGCGTCCATTGCTGCGGTAACAGTGTCGGATGCAGCGAAATCGCCTCTTTTGCGCTTTTAAATGAGGTCATCAGCATCACAAAAAATGGAAATAGCGTGATACCCAGGAAGACAATTAATCCACAGTAAAAGCCAATGCGGCCAAGCGTGCGCTTATTTGTTGCCATTGAGGTTCACCCGTTTTCTGGTCAGCAGGATTACAGCGAAAATGATGACGAAGAGGACGACAGAGATCGCAGCCGCTTTGCCTAAGTCATTAAATGCAAACGCTGTTTTATAGAGATAGACCCCGAGAATATCGACTTTAGTGGTCAGCAGATAAACATCGGCGAACATATAAAACATCCAGATCGTACGCAGCGTGACTACGGTCGCCAGCACCGGCATGATCGCTGGCAGCGTGACGATGCGAAACCGTTGCCAGGCGTTCGCGCCATCCATTTCTGCCGCCTCATACAACGATTTATCAATAGTCTGTAAAATCGCCAGAAACGAGATAAAGGCATACGGGAAGTAGCGCCAGATGGCGAACAACACGACCAGCGCGAAGCTGCTACCGGGATTGTCGAACCACAGCGGAGTCTGATCGTAGAGATGCAACAGATCCACGCCGAGGTAGTTCACAATGCCGTAGCCGTTGTTGAACATGTATTTCCAGGCAAACACCAGCGAAATTGATGGCGTTACGTAAGAGAGGATGACCAGTGAGCGCGCTGTTTTCCGCAGACGAAACTCACGGTTAAAAAACATCGCCACTCCCAGCCCCAGCACCGTGCTCCCTGCCACAACCAGCGCGGTATACCAGACCGTCATCCACAGCGAATGCCAGAATCCGGGATCGGATAAGATACGGATATAGTTGCTCAGCCCGACAAACGTAGACTCAATTTGCGGATTAAGCGGCAAACGCATAAAGCTGATTTCGATGTTAGATATCATCGGCCACGCCACTAAACCGCCCAATAACAGCAAGCTGGGCGCCAGCAGCAGCATGGCAAATGGCATATCAGTTCGACCTGAAAAGAACTTATTCATCACGGCTTTCCATTTCCCCATTAGCGCTGTTCTACAAGGTCATCCAGTTTGGTCTGGCTGGCCTTCATCGTCGTTGAAAGGTCAGCTTTTCCTACCGTGACGTTGTGCACCATGGTACTCACGATGCCGGAGCCGGTTACGTCGCCCATGCGGGTAAAGTTCTTATCACCTACAGCGCCAAAGACCTGAATATTTGGCAGTTCGGCAATCAGTTGGTCGGGTAATTCACCCAGCGCTTTGATAACGGCGTTATCTTTCCACGTCGAAGTATTCACCACCGCTTTGTTGACTGGTAGCGCCGCCCCTGGCGACATCATGACCCAGTCCGCAATGTTGTCGGCCTGCTCCATAAAGGTGACAAATTTCTCTGCCGCTTCTGTCTCTTCGGTTTTTTGACCTGCGGTTATGGTCAGCGACGTCAGCATGCCGTAAACAGCGGAATTTTTTTCCGTCGGTACCATAAAGCCAACATTTTTAGGATCGCCCTCTTTGATCACCGCCGGGAGGATATAGGTGGAATAAATCGCCATTGGCGCCGTGCCGTTCATGAAAGCATCTTTGACTTCCATAATGTCGTTCGAGCCAGGCATAGTGTTCATGGCAAGTTGGCGGTAATACTGCAACGCCTGCGCCATTTCAGGTGTGTCGAGCGTAATCTTTCCCTGCGCATCAAAAACGTTGGCCTGGTTAGAGAGCGCAAACTGGGAGAATGACTGTTCGGTCAAAACGCTTTCTGCCGTGGGTAGCGCAATACCGTATTTCTTACTGCCAGGATTGTTGAGCTTCTGCGCCACGTTTAGCAATTGCTGCCAGTCTTTTGGCTCTTCCAGTCCGGCTTTTGCCAGCACATCTTTGCGGTACCAGATCCCGCCAATCCAGGCGCTGACCGGAACCCCGGTCCATGCACTACCGTCTTCAGTGCGTACAATACGCAGGACGCCATCATAAAAAGTACCCTCACCTACGCCGTTGATGACCTGCGCTACCGCTTTACGGTCGATGAGGGATTCTTTATCCATCACTTTCGCGTAGTCATGGCTGGTTTCGATGACTTCAGGTAGTGAACCGCTGCGCGCCAGAGTGATGACCTTGGTGTTGTAAGCATCTTCTTCCACAGGAACCTGTTTGACGCTGATGCCCGGGTTTTCTTTTTCAAAACGCTCAATCAGTTTTGCAATGACCGCCTGCCGCTCCTGCTCAACAGAAGAGTGCATAAATTCAATCGCGACAGAGGACTTTTTATCATCCTTACACCCGGAAACCAGGGCGCAGGAAACCAGTGCTGAAATCAGCACAATTTTAGCTTTAAGCATGAAATGTTCCTTTTTATTACTTAACCCACATGACCTGCCAGGCGTACAACGTTAATTCCTTACCGGAAATAGTTTTACCGCCAATCAAATCAACTCCATTTTCTATATCAATACGAATGGTTTGAGTATGACCGCTGACATTAAATAACCCGGTAATTTCCTCACCTGTTTCCGCAGTACGTTTAATTTGCATTACGGCTGGTGTAATACTGTTAATTTGAAAATCACTATCAGGATGAAATGCTTTATTATTACGACGTATTACAATTAGTCGGGA
The DNA here is from genome assembly GCF_009495675.1 of Citrobacter sp. S39. Classification (NCBI taxonomy): domain Bacteria; kingdom Pseudomonadati; phylum Pseudomonadota; class Gammaproteobacteria; order Enterobacterales; family Enterobacteriaceae; genus Citrobacter; species Citrobacter sp. S39. Next base: position 3,229,184 of record NZ_CP045555.1, on the reverse strand, counting down.
TAACTCATGATAAATAGCGTGACGCAAACTGGTTTCATCTGCCAGCTCCGCTTCTATTTGTCTCACCTGATATTTTTTGCGGTTGATCGCGCGGTTATAACCGAACGTCTCAACACCTTTATAATCATTGCGTGAGCCAAGTATGCTTTGAATGTAAACCGCCGGCACGCCTGGAAAACTCAGCAAAATGGCATGTGCGAGAATAAAGCGAGAAAACCGTTCGGCATCGCTACAATTATCAGGGGTTAGCGCATCCATATATGTCACGTTAATTTCATACGGACTGCGACTGCCATCAGGGTTATTTTTCCAGTTAACCAGCGCACCTTCCTGTTGTAGTTCTGTCACCAGCCGCATGATCTCGTCTTCAGGCAACAAACCGCGTAATGGGTTGAGACCAATGCCATCATGCGATGCGAGAAAATTAAACCAGGTCGTCTCACCAGACGGCAGCTCCAGTGATTGCGCCCACTGGCACAATATCGACGTGTCCTGGCGTTGTACCGCATGCAGCACCAGCGGCGGCAGCGAGAACTGGTACACCATATGCGCTTCATCATGGCCATTACCGTAGTAGGACACGTTATCCTTATGCGGGACGTTGGTTTCGGTAATAATCGCCGTACTAGGCGCCACGCAGTCCGCAATAGCGCGGAATAGTTTGATAAGCTGATGCGTTTTTTCCAGATGAATACAGCTCGTTCCAGGCTCTTTCCACATAAAGCCAACCGCATCCAGGCGAACATAATCTGCGCCCTGCTCAAGATAGCTCAGCAGCACATCGACCATCGCCAGTAATACCACCGGGTTGGCATAGTTGAGATCGATCTGGTCATCGCTGAACGTCGTCCATAAATGGCGCACGGTGTTATCTTTTAGCGTAAATGGTGTCAGTAACGGTAATGCGCGTGGACGTGTGACGTTGCTCAGGTCCGTATCAAGATCCATTGCAATAAAGAAATTTTCATAACCGTCAAGCTGTTGCAAATAATTATTAAACCACTCGCTTTTAGCTGACATATGGTTACAAACAAAATCAAACATCAGTCGACTGGACTCACCTAATTCCTTAATATCATTCCAGTCACCGGTTTCTTCGGCAACCTGATGGTAATTAATCACGGAAAAACCATCATCCGATGACCACGGATAAAATGGCAGAAGATGCACATGAGAAAATGTCGACTTAAACCATTCATTATAAAACTGATTAAACGTCGGCAACGGTTTTTTACCAACCCCGTGGAATTGATCGGCGTAGGTAATAAGCACCACATCGCCCTCATCCCAATGCGCTTTACGGATTTTTTTAATTAATCTCTGTGATTTCTCTAACGTGCAAACAGCGCTTCATAGTGGCATGAAGTAAATGTATGACCATAAACTTCTGTCAGGCATTTTTGGATTTTTTGGTTCACCTTCGATTCTCGTGGTAGCGGTCCCATGAACCAAGAGACTACTCTGCGTAAAATAAGCTGTCAATTAGCTGAGGTGGTCTGAAGGGGGGTAAAAAAAGAATTTTGGCAGCCAAAAAATCGTATTTGTGAGCTGCCGCAAATTAACTGAGGGAATGTTGATTAATTGTTGCTTGCTTTTACTGATTCAAATATCAGGTTCGATTACCGGAATATCGTTTCGACAATTTTGCCGCAGCCCGACTCAACACAGGTTCCAGAACCAACGCCAGCAGCATTTTTAGCGGGCGTCGGGCGACGGATTTCACCGCCCACCCTGCTACCCCCGCCGGGCCGTAGCGAAGCGCCGTTAAAAGCACCAGCTTACCTGCTATTTTAAAGCCCGGCTTAACCCTTTGCCCGGCACGTTGCCAGCGATTGTTCATTTCTAACCTCACAATTGGCGGAAACGACTACGTAAGGAAAAAGTATCGGACGTCACATAACGTTCCATTTCACGCAAACGCTTTTCACTAGCCGCCAGCTCGCGATCGACGGCATCCAACAGCTCACCGCTTGATGGCTGCTGCTCGCCGGAAACCACATTATCCGGCATCGGATCCAATACAAACGTCAGCACGATGTAAGCGACGAAGGTGAAAAAGGCCAGACCAAAAAAGACTGACAGCACCACCAGGATCCGTACCAGCTTCACAGGCACATCGAGATAATGCGCAATACCCGCACAAACCCCCTTAACCATGCCCTGCTGCGGAATACGCCACAGTTTTTTGTTCAGATTAACGCCTCCCATTAGCGGTCCCTCCAGTTTGGATGTTCAGCATCAAGGATGTCTTCCAGCGCCTGAATGCGCTCACGCATCCGCTGTGCGTCATCGTTGAGTTCGACCAGACGTTGCTGTTCACTTTGCGACAGTTCGCCACGACTGGAACGGTTGCTGTAATGCAGCCAGAGCCAAATCGGTAAAACAAACAGCACAAAGATGGTTAACGGGATAGCCAGAAATAGCGCGCTCATGAGTACTCCTTACAGGTGATGAGCGGCGGCGCGTTCGGGCGCCGCCAGATGTTATTATTGCTTGTCTTGCTGCATTTTGGCTTTAAGTTGCGCCAGCTGCTCGCTGATTTCATCATCTGCTTTCAGGTCAGCAAATTGCTGATCCAGGGACTTCTGTTTACCGAAATTATGGCTTTCAGCCTCAGCTTCCATCTGATCGATACGACGCTCGAAAGATTCAAAGCGCGCCATCGCTTCATCAAGTTTACCGCTGTCCAGCTGACGACGAACATCACGTGAAGAACTCGCTGCCTGATGACGTAGCATCAGCGCCTGCTGACGAGCACGGGTTTCACTGAGTTTATTTTCCAGCTCACCAATCTCTTTTTTCATACGCGCCAGCGTATCGTCAACCAGCGTGACTTCATGCTCCAGAGAAGCAATCAGGTCAGTCAATTTCTGTTTTTCGATTAACGCAGAACGCGCCAAATCTTCTTTCTCTTTGCGCAGCGCCAGCTCAGCTTTTTCTTGCCACTCTGCCTGTTGCGCGCTGGCCTGTTCGATACGACGAGATAATTGTTTCTTTTCTGCCAGAGCGCGTGCGGAGTTTGAACGCACCTCAACCAGCGTATCTTCCATTTCCTGGATCATTAACCGCACCAGCTTCTGCGGATCTTCAGCCTTTTCCAGCAACGCATTAATGTTGGCGTTCACGATGTCGGCAAAACGAGAAAAAATACCCATAATGTAATCCTCACTTACTGTTCTGATATCGGGCTAAGCCCTGCTGATTTCGTAATGCACTTGGCGTGCCAACTTTTTATCTCATTGATTTTAATAATTATATCTAATTTTACCTGGCGAGAGAATTAGGGTAAATTGGTGAATAACACTAACAAATGGTGAATTTCATCATGGCAGGATACAAAGACAATCTTCTGGGTGAAGCAAACAGCTTTATTGAAGTGCTGGAGCAGGTTTCTCATCTGGCACCGCTGGATAAGCCTGTCCTGGTTATCGGTGAGCGAGGTACTGGGAAAGAGCTTATTGCCAACCGCCTGCACTATCTGTCCACCCGTTGGCAAGGCCCGTTTATTTCGCTTAACTGCGCAGCGCTCAACGAGAACTTGCTTGATTCCGAACTGTTTGGTCACGAAGCAGGTGCCTTTACCGGCGCTCAAAAACGCCATCCTGGACGTTTCGAACGCGCCGACGGCGGTACGCTGTTTCTCGATGAACTGGCAACCGCCCCGATGTTGGTGCAGGAAAAATTGCTGCGCGTTATTGAATATGGAGAGCTGGAACGTGTTGGCGGCAGCCAGCCGTTGCAGGTTAACGTACGACTTGTTTGTGCAACCAATGCCGACTTACCTCGCATGGTCAACGAAGGTACTTTTCGCGCGGACCTGCTGGATCGTCTGGCCTTTGACGTAGTGCAACTCCCACCGTTACGCGAACGCCAAAGCGACATAATGTTAATGGCCGAGCATTTTGCTATTCAGATGTGCCGCGAGATCGGGTTACCACTGTTTCCAGGGTTTAGTGCCGAAGCCAGAGAAACGCTCCTCCACTACCGTTGGCCGGGCAATATTCGTGAACTGAAAAACGTCGTGGAGCGATCCGTTTATCGACATGGGACCAGTGATTACCCGCTGGATGAGATAATCATTGACCCCTTCCGCCGCCATGTCGTGGAATCTCAGGTGCAGGAAGCAAAACCAGCATCTGTAGCATTACCGCTGGATCTGCGTGAATTCCAACAACAACAAGAGAAAGACTTTCTACAAACCAGCTTACAGCAGGCAAAATTTAATCAGAAAAAAGCCGCTGAATTACTGGGTCTGACTTATCATCAGCTACGAGCCTTGCTGAAGAAACACCAGATTTAATGCACATTTGTCGACGTGATATTGGATGGTTTGACGTATAACGTTAAAACAGCTTAACATCCCAGTAATACTGTATAAAAAAACAGGCACATTATTATGGCTCTGGCATTAATTGGCGAAAAAATTGACAGAAACCGCTTCACCGGTGAAAAAGTTGAAAATAGCACTTTTTTTAACTGTGATTTTTCGGGTGCCGACCTTAGCGGTACTGAATTTATCGGCTGTCAGTTCTATGATCGAGAAAGCCAGAAAGGGTGCAATTTCAGTCGCGCAATACTGAAAGATGCCATTTTTAAAAGCTGTGATTTATCCATGGCGGATTTTCGCAACGTCAGTGCGTTGGGCATAGAAATTCGCCACTGCCGCGCACAGGGTGCAGATTTTCGCGGCGCAAGTTTCATGAATATGATCACCACGCGCACCTGGTTTTGCAGCGCATATATCACTAATACCAATCTAAGCTACGCCAACTTTTCGAAGGCCGTGCTTGAAAAGTGCGAATTGTGGGAAAATCGCTGGATGGGAACTCAGGTACTGGGTGCGACGTTGAGTGGTTCCGATCTCTCCGGTGGCGAGTTTTCGTCGTTCGACTGGCGGACGGCAAATTTCACGCACTGTGATTTGACCAATTCAGAACTGGGTGATTTAGATATTCGGGGCGTCGATTTACAAGGTGTCAAATTGGACAGCTATCAGGCCGCATTGCTCATGGAACGTCTTGGCATCGCTGTCATTGGCTAACCGCTTACGCATTTTATCTTCGCGTCGAAACCATAACCGATTACACCAAGGCTCACATCCTGCGCCTCGTTTATTGCGGGTCAGATGGGTCATGAAAATGCTAAGATAGTTAATAGAGTATATTCAAAGTGGATGGCGGGTATGAATTTTGACCATACCGCGATGTTGAAATCGTGGTTATCCCCCCTGCTGCCCCCTAAAACAAACGGTAATGGCAAATGTCATTAAGTATTAGTAAGATAGCCTCTTTATATAATCCATTAAAATTATGCGCCTGGTTTTATCATCTCTGATCGTGATGGCTGGATTTCTGAGTGGTCAGGCTGCTGCTGCGCCTGAGCAAGCTTCGCACGCTGATATCCGTGACAGTGGGTTTGTCTATTGCGTCAGCGGGCAGGTCAATACGTTCAACCCGCAAAAAACGAGCAGTGGTCTCATTGTCGACACGTTAGCGGCCCAATTGTATGACCGACTGCTTGATGTAGATCCCTACACCTATCGACTGGTGCCTGAGCTGGCTGAAAGCTGGGAGGTGCTGGATAACGGCGCAACCTACCGCTTCCATCTGCGTCGTGACGTACAGTTTCAAAAGACCGCCTGGTTCACTCCCACCCGCAAACTGAATGCAGACGATGTGGTGTTTACCTTCGAGCGCATCTTTGATCGCCACCATCCGTGGCACAATGTGAACGGCAGCAATTTCCCCTACTTCGACAGCCTGCAGTTCGCCGATAACGTCCAAAGTGTGCGCAAACTGGACAACAACACCGTTGAATTCCGCTTAACTCAACCTGATGCCTCTTTTATGTGGCATCTTGCCACACACTATGCCTCCGTAATGTCGGCGGAATATGCGGCTAACCTGGCAAAACAGGATCGTCAGGAACTGCTCGACAGACAACCTGTCGGCACAGGACCGTACCAACTTTCGGAGAATCGTGCCGGCCAATATATTCGGTTGCAGCGGCATGAAAAATTCTGGCGTGGCACTCCTCTGATGCCGCAGGTGGTAGTGGACCTCGGTTCTGGCGGAACCGGACGGTTATCAAAGTTACTGACCGGCGAATGTGACGTTTTAGCCTGGCCTGCCGCCAGCCAGCTCAGCATATTGCGTGATGACCCTCGCCTGCGTCTGACGCTGCGCCCGGGGATGAACATTGCCTATCTGGCGTTCAACACCAATAAACCGCCGTTGAATAACCCTGCCGTGCGGCATGCGCTGGCGCTAGCGATCAACAACCAACGGTTAATGCAGTCTATCTACTACGGGACGGCAGAAACCGCGGCATCTATTTTGCCTCGCGCCTCGTGGGCTTATGATAACGAAGCTAAAATTACAGAGTACAACCCGGCAAAATCGCGCGAGCAGTTAAAAGCACTGGGGCTGGAGAATCTGACGTTACAACTTTGGGTCCCTACCAGCTCTCAGGCCTGGAACCCCAGTCCCCTGAAAACCGCAGAGCTGATTCAGGCAGATATGGCTCAGGTGGGTGTGAAAGTGAAGATCATCCCGGTAGAAGGCCGTTTTCAGGAGGCAAGATTAATGGATATGAACCATGATCTGACGTTATCCGGCTGGGCGACGGACAGTAACGATCCTGACAGTTTTTTCCGGCCGTTGCTCAGCTGTGCCGCCATCAATTCACAGACCAACTTTGCCCACTGGTGTAATCCGCAGTTTGACAGCATTCTGCGCAAAGCCCTCTCTTCGCAGCAGCTTTCATCGCGAATTGATGCCTATGACGAAGCGCAAAATATTCTTGCGCAAGAGTTACCGATCTTGCCGCTGGCCTCTTCACTGCGTCTACAGGCTTACCGCTACGACATCAAAGGGCTGGTGCTCAGTCCGTTCGGCAATTCCTCTTTTGCCGGGGTGTTCAGGGAAAAGAAAGATGAGGTGAAAAAACCATGATTATCTTCACCCTGCGTCGATTTTTGCTGCTACTGGTCACCCTGTTCTTCCTGACTTTTATTGGATTCAGCCTGAGCTATTTCACACCTCATGCGCCGTTACAGGGAGCATCGTTGTGGAACGCCTGGGTATTCTGGTTCAATGGTCTCATTCACTGGGATTTCGGTGTATCCAGTATCAACGGTCAGTTGATCTCAGAACAGCTGAAAGAGGTGTTCCCGGCCACAATGGAACTGTGCATTCTTGCCTTTGGTTTTGCACTAATGGTCGGGATCCCCGTTGGTATGCTGGCAGGCATCACGCGCAACAAATGGCAGGATCGTTGCATCAGCGCATTGGCTCTGATGGGGTTTTCTATCCCCGTTTTTTGGCTGGCTCTGCTGCTGACATTGCTCTTCTCACTGACCCTCGGCTGGTTACCCGTTTCCGGGCGTTTTGATCTTCTCTACGAGGTGAAACCCGTTACCGGTTTTGCCATTATTGATGCGTGGATCTCCGACTCACCCTGGCGCGATGAAATGCTGGTCAGCGCTATCCGTCATATGGTGCTCCCGGTGCTAACGCTCTCCGTTGCGCCCACCACCGAAGTCATCCGCCTGATGCGTATCAGCACCATTGAGGTCTTTGATCAGAACTACGTCAAAGCGGCAGCCACACGCGGTTTGTCACGCTTAACGATTCTGCGCCGTCACGTTCTGCACAACGCCCTGCCGCCGGTGATCCCGCGTCTGGGCTTACAGTTTTCCACCATGCTGACGCTGGCGATGATCACCGAGATGGTCTTTAGCTGGCCTGGTCTTGGCCGTTGGTTGATTAACGCGATTCGCCAGCAGGATTACGCGGCGATTTCAGCAGGCGTTATGGTGATTGGCTCACTGGTTATCATCGTCAACGTTATCTCTGATATTTTGGGTGCTATGGCTAACCCTCTGAAACATAAGGAATGGTATGCCTTACGATAGCGTCTATAGCGAAAAACGCCCGCCAGGTACGTTGCGCACCGCATGGCGCAATTTCTATGGTGATGCAACTGCGATGATCGGCCTGTACGGCTGCGCGGGATTGGCTGTTTTGTGTATTTTTGGTGGTTGGTTTGCCCCTTACGGCATCGATCAGCAATTTCTCGGCTATCAGCTTTTACCGCCGTCATGGTCACGCTATGGCGAAGTCTCTTTCTTCCTCGGAACTGACGATCTGGGACGAGACGTTTTAAGTCGTCTGCTCAGCGGCGCGGCCCCGACCGTTGGAGGCGCGTTTGTCGTCACTCTTGCCGCCACACTGTGTGGCCTTGTATTGGGCGTAGTTGCCGGTGCGACGCACGGCTTACGCTCCGCGGTGCTGAACCACATTCTGGACACCCTGCTGTCTATCCCTTCTCTGCTGCTGGCGATTATTGTGGTGGCCTTTGCCGGACCGCATCTGACACACGCCATGTTTGCGGTCTGGCTGGCGTTGCTGCCGCGCATGGTGCGCTCCGTTTACAGCATGGTGCATGACGAGCTGGAGAAAGAATACGTCATTGCCGCTCGCCTGGATGGTGCAACCACACTGAATATTCTGTGGTTTGCCGTTCTGCCGAATATTACCGCCGGTCTGATTACTGAAATCACCCGCGCACTGTCGATGGCGATTCTGGATATCGCCGCGCTGGGTTTTCTCGATCTTGGCGCACAGCTGCCATCCCCGGAATGGGGGGCCATGCTCGGTGACGCGCTGGAGCTGATTTATGTCGCACCGTGGACGGTCATGCTGCCAGGCGCAGCAATTATGATAAGCGTGCTGCTGGTTAACCTACTGGGTGACGGCGTGCGCCGCGCAATTATTGCGGGGGTGGAATAATGCCATTACTGGATATCCGCAACCTGACGATTGAATTCAGAACCGGTGACGACTGGGTTAAGGCAGTTGATCGCGTCAGCATGACCCTCAACGAGGGTGAAATCCGCGGGCTGGTCGGCGAGTCGGGTTCCGGCAAAAGTCTGATCGCTAAGGCCATTTGCGGCGTCGCTAAAGATAACTGGCGCGTAACCGCAGACCGTATGCGTTTTGATGATATCGATCTACTACGCCTTTCCGCGCGTGAACGACGCAAACTGGTCGGTCATAACGTCTCCATGATCTTTCAGGAGCCACAGTCATGTCTCGATCCGTCTGAGCGGATCGGACGGCAGCTAATGCAAAATATTCCTGCCTGGACTTACAAGGGCCGCTGGTGGCAGCGCATCGGCTGGCGCAAACGCCGTGCGATTGAACTCTTACACCGCGTCGGGATAAAAGACCATAAAGATGCCATGCGCAGCTTCCCGTATGAGCTAACCGACGGCGAATGCCAGAAGGTCATGATCGCTATCGCATTGGCGAATCAGCCGCGTTTGCTGATTGCCGATGAACCGACAAACGCGATGGAGCCAACCACCCAGGCGCAAATTTTCCGTCTGCTAACCCGTCTGAATCAAAACAGCAATACCACCATTTTGTTGATAAGCCATGACCTGCAAATGCTCAGCCAGTGGGCTGACAAAATCAACGTGATGTACTGCGGACAAACGGTGGAAACCGCGCCAAGTAAAGATTTGGTGACCATTCCGCATCATCCTTATACTCAAGCGTTGATTCGCGCTATTCCTGATTTTGGTAGCGCAATGCCGCACAAAAGCCGCCTGAATACCATGCCAGGAGCAATTCCATTGCTGGAACAATTACCCATCGGCTGTCGTCTGGGGCCGCGCTGCCCTTATGCACAACGCGAATGTATTGAAACCCCAAGACTGACCGGAGCAAAGAATCATCTCTACGCCTGTCATTTCCCGCTGAACATGGAGAGAGAGTGAGATGGTAGAAACCCTGCTCGAAGTTCGTAATCTGAGCAAAACCTTTCGCTACCGGACAGGTTTATTTCGCCGCCAGACCGTTGAGGCCGTCAAGCCCCTGAGTTTCACCCTGCGCGAACGTCAGACGCTCGCCGTCATTGGTGAAAACGGTTCAGGGAAATCTACGCTGGCAAAAATGTTGGCGGGTATGATTGAACCTACCAGCGGTGAGCTGCTGATTGACGATCATCCGTTAAAATATGGTGATTATTCATTTCGTAGTCAGCGGATCCGTATGATTTTCCAGGATCCGTCAACATCGCTTAATCCTCGGCAACGTATTTCGCAGATCCTCGATTTTCCGCTACGTCTGAATACCGACCTCGAGCCTGAGCAGCGTCGTAAACAGATCGTGGAGACCATGCGCATGGTCGGACTGCTGCCGGATCACGTAAGCTATTACCCGCATATGTTAGCGCCGGGGCAAAAACAGCGTCTGGGCCTTGCCCGTGCACTCATTTTACGACCCAAAGTCATTATCGCCGACGAAGCCCTGGCTTCTCTGGACATGTCGATGCGTTCGCAGCTCATCAATCTGATGCTGGAATTACAGGAAAAACAAGGGATTTCATATATCTATGTGACTCAGCATATTGGCATGATGAAGCACATCAGCGACCAGGTATTAGTCATGCATCAGGGCGAAGTTGTTGAGCGCGGCAGTACAGCGGACGTTCTGGCCTCCCCGTTGCATGAACTTACCCGTCGCCTGATTGCAGGTCATTTCGGCGAAGCGCTTACCGCCGACGCCTGGCGGAAAGATCGCTAACAAACGACTGCCCCCTCAACCGGGGGGCATTCTGCCATCAGTGACACAACGTAGGTAAGAGCAGCGTATCAACTTCGGTAAACGTGACTGACGGATAAAGGGCACCCTGCATTGCCCAGACACCTGCAGCACTGGCCTCGTCGACAAGTTGTGCTGTTTCGACTCCCTTCACTACAACACGGTCGCAATATTCCCTGATATTTTTGATCAGCACCGGGAACATCGGTTTTTCTACCTGTTCCAGGAAAAAACCGCGATCCAGTTTAACAACGTCAAAATGACCGCAAACCAGCGGGCTGGCCCCTACGCTGCCGGAGCCAAGATCGCCTAACCACAATGCGTTTGGGCCGTCGCGAAGTGAATTAATCAACAGACTATTCAGGCACACGGTATTCGTCAGAAAACGTTCTGAAAGTTCCAGTGCAATAAATGGTAGTGCCTGTAAGGCCGACTTGATGGCTGGATCACCAATCGCCAGCAGCGCCATTTCGTCAATGAGTTTCAGGGTACAAATAAGGCTGTTGCGCTCAAACCAGTCACGCTTTTCGGCAATTAATCGAATTTGCTCGAGCATGAAATTACGCTTTTGTTCGCTATCCCACGCTGAAATGATGAAATCTGGATGCAACGGTTGAACCGTATCTGAAGTAAACCGGGCGTTCATCTCTACGCCCAGTAATTTATCTGTTGTGTCTCTCATCGTTTCCGCGATGAAATGATAGTGCATAAGACCACTCCAATTGATCATAACATCCTGATAATGCACTTCTAATCACAATCAATCAATAATATCGATCAATGTATCGATATTGATCGATAAAAACAATATATCATAACAAGCTGAATATTGTCATATTTTTTGTTTTAAGAAAGTTCCTACCTTGCTATGTTTATTAACATCAGCTAGCAATGAAATAATACCATTTCAATGCCTTTGAAACCTTGCATTTTCTCTGCTTCACCGACGTTAAATGCCTGAACGAAGCATAACCGGAGGGGGATGATATACTCCCCACATGCAATGAAGTGACAGGTCACGTGAGGTTGATAACAATTCCTCAGGGAAAAGGCGTGGGATATAATTTCAGACCAATTTCGAGTGAGCTTAACGCGTCAATCATAATTCATTGATTGGTAAAAGATAAGTGTTAACAAAAAGGATTAAAGCCATGGGTTTTTTATCAGGTAAGCGTATTCTGGTGACAGGCCTTGCCAGTAAATTGTCTATCGCATGGGGAATCGCTCAGGCGATGCATCGCGAAGGTGCTGAACTGGCGTTCACCTACCAGAACGACAAGCTGAAAGGTCGTGTGGAAGAATTTGCAGCGCAATTAGGCTCCAACATTGTTTTGCAGTGTGATGTGGCTGAAGATGCCAGCATTGACGCCATGTTTGCTGAACTGAGCAAAACCTGGCCGAAATTCGACGGTTTCGTACACTCAATCGGCTTCGCACCTGCTGACCAACTGGATGGCGATTATGTGAACGCAGTTACCCGCGAAGGATTTAAAATTGCGCATGACATTAGCGCTTACAGCTTTGTTGCGATGGCAAAAGCATGTCGTTCCATGCTAAACCCTGGCTCTGCGCTACTGACGTTGTCCTATCTGGGCGCAGAACGTGCAATCCCTAACTATAACGTCATGGGCCTGGCGAAAGCCTCCCTGGAAGCGAACGTCCGTTATATGGCTAATGCGATGGGGCCTGAAGGCGTGCGTGTGAATGCCATTTCTGCAGGTCCAATCCGTACACTCGCCGCTTCTGGCATTAAAGATTTCCGTAAAATGCTGGCGCACTGTGAAGCAGTTACACCGATTCGCCGCACCGTTACCATTGAAGATGTGGGTAACTCCGCAGCATTTCTGTGCTCCGATCTCTCTGCCGGTATCTCTGGTGAAGTCGTACACGTTGACGGTGGCTTCAGCATCGCCGCAATGAACGAGCTGGAACTTAAATAATCCTAAGACCTCGATGGGCGGTCTTGCGCCGCCCATGACACTCCTCTCAGCCACCACATATGCCTTTCTGATATTTATTATCACGTAACAATCTTTCATCCCCTCATCTGCTTACGTCAGGATATTGCAGCGCAAACGATCCGGCGTAATAGTATGACGACGAGTCCGGGTCGCCACTTTTAGACCAAGGAACGCCCATGGAACAACGCCGAATTGAAGGCAAAAGCCACTGGTATCATGAGACGCAATCCAGCACGTATCCGCAAGATGTTCTGCCGCTGGTCCCGGAAGCCGCTCATGTCGACGACAGTTTTTTACTGGATCTGGCATTACCTGATGACGCTCTTTCGCCCTTTCAATCCTGGTTAACCCCTGCCCGTAAACTTGCCCAGACGCTCTTCCCGGCTCATGTAAACCTGAATCAGATGCATACGTTCAGTGCCTATGAACGAATGAGTACAGCCCTGACCGTCGCTCAGGTGTATGGTGTGCAGCGATTATGTAATCACTATGCCGCGCGTTTAACACCGCTTCCCGGTCCGGACTCCTCGCGGGAAAGTAACCATCGACTGGCACAAATCACCCAATATGCTCGCCAACTTGCCAGCTCTCCTGCCGTGATAGGCGAACGCGACCGTCAGCATCTGGAGGCGGTCGGACTGACCACCAGCGATAATATTCTGATGAATCAAATCATCGGCTTCGTCGGATTTCAGGCCCGAACCGTGGCCCTGTTTCAGGCCTGGTCTGGTCATCCGGTACGCCGAATACCGGGGCTGGATATTCAGCAATTTGCTCACGCTTCGTTATTTAACGCCACAAAGACAACCTGGCATGCTGCACCATTCCCGATCGAAAAATATCCCCCCCATGATGAGAACGCTGCCAGAGGATATCCCGATGAACTGCAAGCGTTGGTGCCATTATTGATACATTCACCTGTCATTTTAGATTTACTCACGACGCTGATTTCCAGTGCCCGGCGCAGCGCTGTATCAGTACAGGCATTTTCACTGGCAGCGCTGATGACGTCACGAATTAACGGCAGCGTGGCCTGCTTTAACGAGCAGGCGTATACAGCAAATGAATTAGTCGACGTTATCGCCCTGCTTCGCCTGGATGAACGTGAATTACAACGTTGGGAACAACGACATCCGGTTGAGCGCGTTACCCTACAGGCGGTACAATGGCTGACCCGGGCGCCCGACCGCTTTAGCACCGCACTGTTAACGTCTTTGTTCGATCAGGGAATCTCTTCAGAGCAGGCCATTAACCTGCTAGCCTGGAGTGGATTGTGCGGATGGTTGAATCGCTTGAAAATCGCGCTGGGCGACACTGATTAACCGATCCACTTACTGAAAGAGCGCTTGCTGCCACTGGCAGAATCGCGTAAAACTGTCAGCCGCTCTTTTAGCCACGAAAATAGACAATTATGCTTCAGGACAACCCGCTGCTAGCGCAGCTTAAACAGCAACTACATTCCCAGACGCCACGTGCTGAAGGGGTGGTAAAAGCCACGGAAAAAGGCTTTGGCTTCCTGGAAGTCGATGCACAAAAAAGCTATTTCATTCCACCGCCGCAGATGAAAAAAGTGATGCATGGCGACCGCATTGTTGCGGTTATCCATACAGAAAAAGATCGTGAGTCTGCAGAGCCGGAAGAACTGATCGAACCCTTCCTGACGCGCTTCGTGGGTAAAGTTCAGGGCAAAAATGATCGTCTGTCCATCGTGCCGGATCATCCGTTACTGAAAGATGCTATTCCATGTCGTGCCACCCGCGGCGTTGAACATGAATTTAAAGAAGGCGACTGGGCGGTTGCAGAAATGCGCCGTCATCCGCTGAAAGGCGATCGCACCTTCTACGCCGAGTTAACCCAATTTATCACTTTTGCTGATGACCACTTTGTCCCGTGGTGGGTCACACTGGCACGCCATAATCTGGAAAAAGAAGCACCGGACGGCGTAGCAACCGAAATGCTGGACGAAGGCCTGGTTCGTGAAGATTTAACCGCCCTCAATTTCGTCACCATCGACAGCGCCAGCACCGAAGATATGGACGATGCGCTGTATGCTGAAGAACAAGCTGACGGCACGCTACAATTAACCGTCGCCATTGCCGACCCAACAGCCTGGATTGCAGAAGGCAGTAAGCTGGATAAAACGGCAAAAATTCGCGCGTTCACCAATTATTTACCGGGGTTCAATATCCCGATGTTGCCACGTGAATTGTCTGACGATCTCTGCTCTCTGCGCGCGAACGAAGTGCGCCCAGTTTTAGCTTGTCGTATGAGCATTACCGCCGATGGCACGATTGAAGACAACATCACTTTCTTCGCTGCGACAATTGAGTCAAAAGCGAAGCTGGCCTATGACAATGTTTCCGACTGGCTGGAAGGTACAGGCGAGTGGCAACCAGAAAACGACGCGATTGCGGAACAGATCCGTCTGCTGCATCGTATTTGCCTGAGCCGAGGAGAGTGGCGTCATAACCACGCGCTGGTCTTTAAAGATCGCCCGGATTACCGTTTCGTTCTCGGTGAAAAAGGTGAAGTACTGGACATCGTCGCTGAGCCACGCCGCATCGCAAACCGTATCGTGGAAGAATCCATGATTGCGGCAAATATTTGCGCCGCTCGTGTGCTTCGCGACAAGCTGGGTTTCGGTATTTATAACGTCCATATGGGATTCGACCCGGCCAACGCCGAC
Source organism: Citrobacter sp. S39 (assembly GCF_009495675.1). Classification (NCBI taxonomy): domain Bacteria; kingdom Pseudomonadati; phylum Pseudomonadota; class Gammaproteobacteria; order Enterobacterales; family Enterobacteriaceae; genus Citrobacter; species Citrobacter sp. S39. The sequence goes on along the minus strand of NZ_CP045555.1, from coordinate 3,213,927 downwards.
GCTCTGGCCGCGCTGCTGAAAACCCACGGTATGCACGTCGATGCCGAAGAAGTCCTGACTCTGGAAGGTTTCTGCAAACTGCGCCGCGAACTGGATGCTCAGCCATCCGGCTTCCTCGACAGCCGAATTCGCCGCTTCCAGTCTTACGCTGAAATAAGTATTGAGCCAGGTCCACACTTTGGGCTGGGTCTGGAGGCATATGCCACCTGGACTTCCCCAATCCGTAAGTATGGCGATATGATCAACCACCGTCTGCTTAAGGCCGTCATCAAAGGCGAAACCATCGCCCGACCTCAGGATGATACCACCGTGCAAATGGCAGAACGTCGTCGCCTAAACCGGATGGCTGAGCGTGACGTGGGTGACTGGCTATACGCCCGTTTCCTGAGTGATAAAGCCGGTACCGACACCCGCTTTGCGGCCGAGATCATTGACGTCAGCCGCGGTGGCATGCGCGTGCGCTTAGTTGATAATGGCGCTGTTGCATTTATTCCAGCACCGTTCCTGCACGCCGTTCGTGATGAACTGGTATGCAGCCAGGAAAGCGGCACCGTGCAAATTAAAGGTGAAGTTGTTTACAAAGTCACGGATGTGATTGACGTAACTATCGCTGAAGTACGGATGGAAACCCGCAGCGTTATCGCGCGTCCAGCCGCGTAACACGCATAAATCAAGCGACCTTTCTCATTTTTGAAAGGTCGTTTTCTTTTTACCTCCCAAATTTCAACCGCGCACTACACTTCTTTCATCCAGTCAAAAAATTTATTTACCATTTTTCAGTTCCGTTGGCTTTGCTTTTTACGGATTCTGGATTACACATAAATATATAAAAAAAACAATACGTTCAGCCATAATCACCCTGAATGAATCATGGCTACCCATACTTTTGAGGCTCTATGCGCTTTAAACGGGATAGTACACATCATGAAAGACGTCCGGGAGCTGATTACGTTGTATAGCTATGTGGGCACTAATAACCCTTACTGGCGTTTGTCAGAGGATTGCAACATCCTGCATTTCTCTGTCGAAGAAACGTCAGAGGCCGATCAGACCATCGAATTATCCCCGGAACAAGCCGATCGCATTCGCGAGATGACAGTAATTACGTCAAGTTTATTAATGACGTTACCGATTGAAGATGACAACATTCCCGTGCATCTGGTCGGCCGAAAAATCAATAAGCGTGAATGGGCCGGTAGCGCATCCGCCTGGGATGACACCCCTTCCGTCGCCCGTGACCTGGCTCACGGCCTCTCTTTTGCCGAACAGGTGGTTTCTGAAGCCAATTCAGTTATTGTCATTCTTGATCGCATGGGCAACATTCAGCGGTTTAATCGACTGTGCGAAGAGTATACCGGACTCAAAGAACGTGAAGTCATTGGCCAAAGTGTATTTACATTATTTATGAGTCGACGTGAAGCTGCCGCGTCACGACGCAATATCGAGGTCTTTTTTCGCGAAGGTAACTCATATGAAGTTGAACGCTGGGTGAAGACCTGCAAAGGACAGCGTCTGTTTTTATTTCGTAATAAATTTGTGCATAACGGTAGCGGCAAGAACGAAATATTTCTGATCTGTTCCGGGACCGATATCACTGAAGAACGCCGCGCCCAGGAGCGTTTGCGGGTGTTGGCGAATACCGACTCTATCACTGGATTACCCAATCGCAACGCTATTCATGATCTGATCAGCAATGCGATTGAGAACGCGGGCGATACTCAGGTCGGGATTGTGTACCTCGATCTGGATAACTTCAAAAAGGTAAACGATGCCTACGGGCATATGTTTGGCGATCAGCTTTTGCAAAGCGTATCGCTGGCAATACTCAGTTGCCTTAGCGAAAACCAGTTACTGGCACGGTTTGGCGGCGATGAGTTTATTGTCCTTGCCACCGAAACATCCCAGGGTTCACTGGAAGCCACCGCGTCGCGTATTCTGACACGCCTGCGTCAACCTTTTCGCATCGGCCTGATTGAAATCTATACCGGATGCTCTATTGGTATTTCCCTCGCTCCACAACATGGTCAGGACTGCGAGAGCGTCATTCGTAACGCCGATACGGCCATGTACACCGCGAAAGAAGGTGGCCGCGGACAGTTTTGTGTTTTCTCTCCGGAAATGAATCAGCGGGTATTTGAATATCTGTGGCTGGATACTAATCTGCGCAAGGCGCTGGAAAACGATCAACTGGTCATCCATTATCAGCCAAAGATAACCTGGCGAGGCGAAGTGCGCAGCCTGGAGGCGCTGGTTCGCTGGCAGTCTCCGGAACGTGGCCTCATTCCACCACTGGAATTTATCTCCTACGCCGAAGAATCAGGGCTTATCGTTCCTCTGGGTCGCTGGGTTATTCTGGACGTTGTGCGTCAGATAGCAAAATGGCGCGCAAAGGGAATCAATCTGCGCGTGGCGGTAAACGTTTCTGCCCGGCAGCTCGCCGATCAGACGCTATTTACCGATCTCAAGCAGGTGCTTCATGAACTCGACTTTGAATATTGCCCCATCGATGTCGAGTTAACGGAAAGCAGTTTAATTGAAAATGAGCAACTGGCACTGTCCGTCATTCAGCAGTTTAGCCAGATGGGGGCGCAAATCCATTTGGATGATTTTGGTACCGGTTATTCGTCACTGTCTCAACTGGCCCGGTTCCCACTTGATGCAATTAAACTGGATCAAACCTTTGTCAGGGATGTACACAAACAACCTGTTTCGCAGTCGCTGGTACGTGCCATTGTTGCGGTCGCACAGGCACTCAACCTACAGGTCATCGCCGAAGGTGTTGAAAGCGCGAAAGAGGATGCGTTTTTAACCAAAAATGGCGTCAACGAGCGTCAGGGTTTTTTGTTTGCCAAGCCAATGCCAGCAGTTGCATTTGAACGTTGGTATCGACGGCACCTGAATAAAAAAACACGCTAATGCAGTGGGATCAAACGTTGAGAATAGCCATAAATGGACATTACGTAACGATCCTATCTGCATGTAATCACAGAATATATAATATTCTTCTATCGTTGAAGTTAATACTATTTTTCCCTTCTCTTTTGCCATGAAATTCTGCATCATGAAATTCAAACTCTATTGCCATTAGGATGATAACCATGTCTGATATCGACGCTCAGCGTCTGGCCGAACGCATTGATACTGTGCTGGATATCCTCGTTGCAGGTGATTACCACTCAGCTATCCATAATCTCGAAATTCTGAAGGCTGAGCTGCTAAACATGACCAAAGAAGATGCCGAATCTTTGCCCAAAAAGCACAAGGCTCCCTGGGAGATCTGATGGCATTAACCCTTTAATGTCGCTGCTGTAAGCAAACTGCACGTGAGGCAGTTTCCGTTTAATTTCCGATACGATATCGCAATAAAATTAATATTATGAATTCCCGACAACAATCTATTTTGCAGATGGTGACTGATAAAGGTCAGATGAGCGTTGCCGAACTGGCAAAAATCACCGGTGTCTCAGAAGTGACGATTCGACAGGATCTGAACACACTGGAAAAACAGAGTTATTTACGCCGAGCGCACGGTTTTGCTGTTTCATTGAACAGCGATGATGTGGAAACGCGCATGATGACTAATTTTACGCTGAAGCGTGAGCTGGCTGAATTCGCCGCATCGCTGGTAAGCCCAGGCGAGTCCGTATTCATTGAAAACGGCAGTAGCAATGCGCTCTTAGCCAGAACGCTCGCGGAGCAAAAAGATGTCACCATCATTACCGTCAGCAGCTATATAGCCCATCTGCTGAAAGAAACCCCTTGCGAAGTGATTCTTCTTGGCGGCATCTATCAGAAAAAAAGCGAAAGTATGGTTGGGCCCTTAACTCGCCAGTTTATCCAGCAGGTACACTTCAGCAAGGCCTTTATCGGCATTGATGGCTGGCAGGCTGACACCGGCTTCACCGGACGCGACATGATGCGTTCTGATGTGGTTAACGCGGTGCTGGAAAAAGGTGCAGAAGTTATTGTGCTTACTGACAGCTCAAAATTCGAAGCCATTCACCCGTACACGCTGGGTCCATTAGAGCGATTCAGCCGCGTAGTCACGGACTCCAGACTTAGCGCCAGCGTACAAATGCAGCTTGAGCACTCCGGATTAACCGTCAATATCATTGATGCCCACGCGTAACATCTTCAGCAGATGATTTGTCAGTTGGCAAATCATCTCCCCTCTGAGAGTTATCTGACAGCCCAATTAAGACTTTTTACCTGTCGTTAACAGGATTAAGTCGTAAAATTAATGTTAGCGATATAACAGGAACGAACCTCCAACTTCAGGATAGTGTTTGTAATGCCTTCGCTAAACGGTTTCACGGAAATATCTTCGTTAGCCTAAATTTAGCGCTATTCTTAAAGAACACTGGATTCCGTGAATCAATAATTCAGGAGAAAGTATTATGTTAGTAACGAGCAAAAAAATGACCGCTGCCATTCTGGCGATTACTCTGGCAATGTCGCTGAGCGCCTGCTCTAACTGGTCCAAACGCGATCGTAACACCGCAATCGGTGCTGGTGCAGGTGCAATAGGTGGTGCAGTCCTGACTGACGGCAGCACGCTGGGTACGCTGGGTGGTGCTGCAGTAGGTGGTATCATTGGCCACCAGGTGGGTAAATAATCTACGGTTGAACGGCTCGATATAATAATACGTTTACTTTTTCAGGTCTGTATTATTAAAAAGCCACGGAAAAATTCCGTGGCTTTTTTTATTAACCGCCAGCCAGTTTAACATTCATTCCTTTGGCTTCCAGCAGCGATCTAATCAGGTCGCGTTTATCACCCTGTATCTCAATCACGCCATCCTTAACTGCCCCGCCGCAACCACATTTTTTCTTCAGTTCCGCAGCTAATTTGGTCAGTTCGGCATCATCTTGATCAATACCGGTAATCAAACACACGCCCTTGCCTTTGCGGCCACTGGTCTGGCGCTGGATACGAACAATGCCATCGCCTTGTGGGCGCACAGGAGCAGCTTTTGGTTCATCAATGCGCCCGGAGTCGGTTGAGTAGACCAGGCGAGAGTTTGAGTCGTTCATTTACGCACCTCGTTTCAGTGAGGCATTAATCATCTTCAGCGTCTGAGCCGGATCTGCCGACTGCGTGACCGGACGACCAATAACCATATAATCCACACCAGCTGACTGTGCTTGTTCCGGCGTCATAATGCGACGCTGGTCGCCCGCCTCGCTGCCTTCAGGACGAATACCCGGCGTAACCAATTTAAATGCCTGGCCAAACGCCTGCTTGAATCGCACCGCTTCCTGCGCGGAGCATACAACGCCATCCAAACCACAATGCTGGGTTAAGCGCGCCAGCCTTTCAGCATGTTCTGTAGGTGACAACGTCACGCCAAGATCGGCGAGGTCGCTGGCTTCCATACTGGTCAGAACCGTTACCGCAATCAGCAGCGGTGCGTCCTTGCCAAAAGATAATAAGGCTTCACGTGCGGCGGTCATCATACGCGCCCCACCAGAAGCATGAACGTTAACCATCCACACGCCAAGCTCAGCCGCTGCCGCAACGGCATGCGCGGTAGTGTTGGGAATATCATGAAATTTCAAATCAAGAAAAACGTCAAAGCCACGCTGTTGTAGATCGCGAACCAACTGAGGTCCAAAAAGCGTGAACATCTCTTTGCCCACTTTCAAACGGCAATCACGAGGATCAATTCTGTCGACAAAAGCTAATGCTTTATCACGATTGGAATAATCGAGGGCGACAACGACAGGAGAATCAGTAACAGCACGAGAAGAAGATGAAGCAGTAAACGTCATGACCAGACCTTCTTGAGGATGGGCGCCGACAGTAGCGCGAAATGGGTAAACGGCGTGCATTCTACCTGCGGTAATAGAAAATTAACAGGCGCGATTCCATTTCTGCCAGGCGAATTTGGCCACGGCGGCTGAGGATGGCTTTGTTTCTCAACATTAGTATGTTGTAACTAAAGTAAGATTTTTTTAAAAATTACAACCCATCAAGTCCGCGAATAGGCTTAATGGTTGACCATGAGCGACAAGATGGGCAGTGCCAGTACAGTGTATATGCGGTAAATCCGCACTTCTGGCAACGATAGCGCGGCTTGCTGCGCACCTGCTCCCCGACCATATCGCGCAGAACCATCAGGCTCTCTTTCGCGCGCCCTTCTTCTGCTTCGTTAAGATGGTAATCCATTAATTTGTGGAAAACGCGCATCGTAGGATGGCGTTGTAGTTGGCGGGTAATATAAACCTGAGCGGTATCAGTCCCCTCGCGCGCTTCAAGAATATCGGCCAGCATCAGCTCGGCGGCGGCGCCAGTATTCTCTTCAACGGCCCGACGTAAAAACTCTGCCCACTCATCGGTTTTCCCCAGATGCTGGTAGCAGCTTTGCAGCATTTCCAGCGTTTCGCTGACCAGTTCTTTATCCTGAGAAATCACGCGTTGCAGACTTTCAACGGCCTTCGCGTACTCGCCTTTCACCATGTACACACGGCCCATCATGATGGAAACCCGGGCACTGTTTTTGTCTGCCGCAGCCCCTTTTTTCAACAGCGCCATGGCACGATCCATATCGTCGCTGCCCATCTGCTGTAAGGCCAGTTCGCAGTAGAAGTGGGCTATCTCAATACGCTGTTTATCTTTGCCTAGCTTCACCAGACGTTCTGCGACATCAATGGCTTTCTGCCAATCGCTGGTCGCCTGATAAATTTGCAGCAGTTGCTGTAATGCACCGACGCGAAAATCTGTTTCATCGGTAAGCTGATTGAACATGTCTTCCGCGCGGTCGTACAGACCTGCGGCCATGTAATCGCGCCCCAGCTGTTGTACGGCCAACAAACGCTGCTCGTAGGTCAGCGAAGCACTTTCCATTAACGTTTGATGGATGCGGATTGCGCGGTCGACTTCACCGCGCGAGCGAAACAGGTTTCCGAGAGTGAGATGAGCCTCAACGGTGCCCGTATCCTCTTTTAGCATATCGAGGAACAGATCCACCGCTTTGTCTTGTTGGTTGCTCAGGAGGAAGTTAACCCCGGCGACATAGTCACGGGAAAGACGGTTAGCTTCATCCTGCTTGGTTTGTTGCGCACTTCTGCGACCCATATACCACCCATAGGCAGCGGCTACAGGTAAAAGCAGAAACAACAACTCCAACATAAATAATTATTCCTTCACAACCGACGAATCGGCAGAAACCGCAACGTCGGTCGCAGGCGTAAGCTGGTTTTCCAGTCGTTTGATTTTACGTTCGGCGCGCGCAAGAGACACACGAACCTTCAGCCAGAAAAGGCCGCAAATTAACCAACCAATCGCAAAACCTGCGGCAAACAATACAGCAAGCAGCGTAGAGATACGATACTCACCCTGAGCCAGCAGGTAATTAAACGTAACCTGTTGATCGTTTTGCGCACCTAATGTCACCGAAATAACAAAAATCGCCAACACCAGTAAGAAAATGAGTAAATATTTCACATTACTTCCCGTTATGTGGTTTAAGCGAATAAATCGTGTACAACTTACCGCGTTGAGCCCTTTAAATTACCATTTTCACAACGAGTGCGAAATGGAAAAGCGCTTTCCGCTTTCTGATTTAAGGGCAAAATTTGAAAAATCAATCATAGCTAGCTTTCTTGCTCGCGTTGCGCGATTTCTTTTGCCTCCTGCACAGGCGGCGTAAGTGGTCCGCATACTCGCTGCGCGAGCCAGGTCGCCAGCGTTACCAGCAGCCATGAAATCAGCGTTGCAACGACCAAATCACGCGGCCAGTGCATGCCCAACAGCAAGCGGCTACCCATAACACTTGTCGCCCAGATAAGCAAAAACACAATCGTCAGCGTACGTCGGCGTGGCCATAACAGCCCTACTGCCAGTAAAGCCCAACTGGCAGCAAACATCGTATGTCCTGACGGAAAGGCAAAACCCGTTTCTTTTTGCCAGTGCTTACGTAGAAACGTCGGAATATCCTGTTGTTCGGCCAATTGCTCTTTAACTAAGTTGCCACGATCTTTACGTTTTAAAGTGTAGAACTCATCAACCGGGATATGGTGCGTTTTTTCCAGCCATACGACAAAGGGCCGAGGTTCCTGCACCCTGTCTTTAACCCAGGACTTCACACCCTGACCGACTAAAATTGCCGCGGCCAGGATCGCAAACAGCATTACCGCAGCTTTCAGACGAAAACGCAGACACCACAGAAACCATGCGCAGAGCACAACATGAGTGATAATCCCCCACGGCTGCGTCACCGTTTCCGTTACCCAGTACAGAGATTTTAGCCACCAAACGTTGTGTCCCGGCTGCCAGCTCCAGCCCGATACCCATACAGCAACCGGCATAATAAGTAGCAGCCCGGCCCCGACCGCAGTGCGCTTTGCAATTGACAGCATTACCTCTCCTTTCGTCGATAAGTCTCACAATCATAACTGAAAAAAGTGCATGCCGGGAAAATTGACATTTTTGTGCCATTCCAAAGGCGAATCCGTTGTCGCGATTAGGTGAACATCGTTGCCTTATGGCAAAATAGTGCAATACAGAACAAGAAGCCAACAGGCGACGGCACGACAGTGCCAGCATAATCTGGAGAATTACATGCAGCTTAAACGTGTGGCAGAAGCCAAACTGCCAACCCCCTGGGGTGATTTCCTGATGGTGGGATTTGAAGAACTGGCAACCGGACACGATCACGTCGCACTGGTTTTTGGCGATATCACTGGTCAAACGCCTGTTCTGGCGCGTGTCCACTCCGAATGTCTGACTGGCGATGCATTGTTTAGCCTGCGTTGCGATTGCGGCTTCCAGCTCGAAGCGGCTCTCACCCACATTGCTGAAGAAGGGCGCGGTATCCTGCTTTATCATCGTCAGGAAGGACGCAATATCGGCCTGCTCAATAAAATCCGCGCCTACGCGTTGCAGGACCAGGGTTATGATACCGTTGAGGCTAACCATCAGTTGGGCTTTGCGGCAGATGAGCGTGATTTCACGCTGTGTGCGGATATGTTCAAGCTGCTGGGCGTGGACGAAGTTCGTTTGCTGACCAATAACCCGAAAAAAGTGGAAATTCTGACCGAAGCGGGAATCAATATTGTTGAACGCGTGCCGCTGATTGTGGGTCGTAACCCGAACAATGAACATTACCTGGACACCAAAGCCGCCAAGATGGGGCATTTGCTGGGCAAGTAATGGTTGTTACCGCCGATAAAAAAGCCTGCTCTCGCAGGCTTTATACATTTTAATTCAACATATTACGAATCACGTAGTGCAGAATACCATCGTTTTGGTAGTAAGTTAGCTCCGTCGCGGTATCGATACGGCAGCGGCATAAAATCACCTCTTTACGTCCATCTGAGCGAACCATATTCACCGGTACTGTTGCGCCCGGCTTGATGTTTTGCAGGTCCGTAATATCGATCGCTTCCTCACCTGTTAGTCCCAGCGTTTTGCGCGTGACGCCCTGCGGAAATTCCAGCGGCAAAATCCCCATACCAATCAGGTTAGAACGGTGAATTCGCTCAAAGGACTCAGCGATAACCACGCGAATCCCCAGCAAGCGCGGGCCTTTTGCCGCCCAGTCGCGACTGGAGCCAGAGCCATACTCTTTCCCGGCAATAACCGCCAGGGGGATATTCTCCTGTTGATATTGCATAGCCGCATCATAGATAGCCACTGCCTCGGTTCCCGGCAAATGACGCGTCATCCCACCTTCCACGCCGGGTACCATCTCATTACGAATACGAATATTGGCAAAGGTACCGCGCATCATCACTTCATGATTCCCGCGTCGTGAACCATAGGAGTTAAAATCTTTACGCTCAACGCCGTGGCTTTGCAGATAACGACCTGCCGGGCTATCCGGCTTGATACTGCCGGCAGGAGAAATATGGTCGGTGGTGACGGAATCCCCAAGCATTGCGAGGATACGCGCACCATGAATGTCCTGGACCGGATCCGGCGTAGCCTGCATACCATCGAAGAACGGCGACAAGCGGATATAAGTTGAGTCAGACTGCCAACCATAGGTATCAGCCCGATCAACCTGGATAGCTTTCCATTCTGGCGTGCCTTCAAAGACTTCAGCGTACTCTTTATGGAACATGGCGGTAGAAACCTGCTCCACGGCACGGGCAATTTCCTGAGCCGTCGGCCAGATATCTTTCAGATAAACGGGATCGCCCTTTTTGTCATGGCCTAACGGATCTTTCGTCAGATTGATATTCATATTCCCTGCTAGCGCATAGGCCACCACCAGCGGCGGAGACGCCAACCAGTTGGTCTTCACGAGCGGATGGATACGCCCCTCAAAGTTTCGGTTGCCGGAAAGTACGGCGCCAACGGTGAGATCGCCTTTTTTGATGGCTGTCTCGATAGGATCGGGTAACGGACCCGAGTTACCAATACAGGTGGTACAGCCATAACCTACAAGGTTAAATCCCAGCTCATCAAGGTACGGCGTGAACCCAGCCTGCGCCAGATAATCAGACACCACCTTCGAACCTGGCGCCAGCGAGGCTTTCACCCAAGGCTGACGTTTCAGACCAAGTGTCACTGCTTTTTTCGCCAGCAGTCCCGCCGCCATTAATACGCTTGGGTTAGAGGTGTTGGTACAGGAAGTTATAGCTGCTATCACCACCGCACCGTCCGGCAGCTTATACTGCTGGCCGCTCATGGTGTAGTCCACGGGCTGACGGTCTTTCAGCGAGCTATTTACTTCGAGTTCATTGCTCGCCGAAAACGCTTTCGGAACATCAGCCAGTGCCACCCGATCCTGCGGGCGCTTCGGTCCGGCAAGGCTAGCTTCCACACTGCCCATATCCAGCTCCAGTGAACTGGTAAATACGGGTTCATCCCCTGGATTACGCCACATTCCCTGCGCTTTGGCATAGGCGCTGACCAACTCAACCTGCTCCTCACTGCGTCCACTCAGACGCATATATTCAAGAGTGATGCCATCGATCGGGAAGAAACCGCAGGTTGCGCCGTATTCCGGTGACATGTTCGCAATGGTTGCCCGATCGGCCAGCGGTAAGGTGTCGAGGCCATCACCATAGAATTCAACAAATTTACCGACCACGCCGTGCTTACGCAGCATCTGGGTAACGGTTAAAACCAGGTCGGTAGCGGTGATACCTTCCCGCAGTTTGCCCACTAGTTTAAAGCCTACGACATCCGGGATAAGCATAGAGACCGGTTGACCCAGCATTGCTGCTTCAGCCTCAATGCCTCCAACGCCCCATCCCAGCACACCGAGACCATTAATCATTGTCGTATGGGAATCGGTACCGACCAGCGTATCGGGATAAGCCACCCACTCACCGTCCTGTAACTCGCTCCAGACGGCTTTGCCAAGGTATTCAAGGTTTACCTGGTGGCAAATCCCCGTTCCCGGCGGTACAACGCTGAAGCGACTAAATGCCTGCTGTCCCCATTTCAGGAACACATAACGTTCATGGTTACGTTCCATTTCCAGGCGAACGTTTTCTTCGAAAGCATCATCATCACCAAAACGGTCCACCGTTACCGAGTGGTCAATGACAAGGTCCACTGGCGAAAGCGGATTCACTTTTGCCGTATCTCCCCCCAGACGTTTCACCGCTTCGCGCATGGCGGCAAGATCGACCACCGCCGGAACGCCGGTAAAATCCTGCATCAGAACACGAGCGGGTCGATAGGCAATTTCACGATCGGCGTGGGCGGTCTTCAGCCAATGTGCGAGAGCATGAATATCATCTTCGGTAACGGAATTACCATCCTGCCAACGAAGCAGGTTTTCCAGCAACACTTTTAGCGATTTGGGTAGTCGGGTGATATCACCCAGTGATTTAGCAGCCAGAGGTAAACTGTAGTAGCGGTAGGTTTTATCTTTAACCTGCAATGTGTCCTTACTGGCTTCTCGTAGGGTCGACGACATAGCTCCTCCTTAAATGACAGGGTTGGATCCCCTGATTTTCCTCAGGGTTAGTATTAAAGATAACACAAACAAAATGTAACGCTTTGATAACAACTCAAAATGATAAAAGTAGCGGGCGATATAAAAGCGCGAACTGAGGTCGATGGTAAGGAGGAAGGTCTAGCCGTGTAGATTAATAGGATGAATATTCAGCAGGCAATAGAGCAATGGATAATACGTTGATTAGGTTGTTGATGACGATTACATGGATAAATGATTCGATATTCAAGGGCACAAGGTAATCGTTATTATTATAAAATACGTACGAATTATTGTTTCTGTTCATCATCATCAGTTAACAGATCAATAAACGCCCGTTGTTCAGGAGAAAGGTTCCAGGATTCGGGTACCTTCTGCCCCTTCTCTGCGACGGTTTTGCTCTCTTGTTCATGGTCATGAGGCGATAGCGTTTCGGTAGAGTGCTGCTCTGGTGCGGACATACTTACCCCCACACATTCCAGGCCACGAGTGCGACAATAATCCAGAATATCGCAGAACCAAGAAATACGGCGAACCAGGCTTTACGTTTCATCACCGGATCCCTGCGTGCTGGCTGGTTTCCTGAAGGCATCGCTAACCTCATACTATCGAAATCACTTATCATTTAGGCACCAAACAATCGGTACAATTAATCATCAGATAGGAGGAATCCTAATAAAAAAGGCGAAAAAAAGCCAGTTAATTTTCAGACTCGTCCTGATAAATAAATCGATTGTTTGATCGGTTATAAATATTTGAAAGGAATTTTTGGCAAGCTGACTAATTTGAAACTACTTTAGAGAACTTTTTCCACAAGCTATATATGGTTAATTTATCCACGGTAAATTATCAATTAATTCAGTGTTTCCCGTCGGTATCGCTTTATGCTTATGGATACCGACGAGGTTACAGTCGTTATTATTTCTCAGGCAATTTAATATCTTTAAACATGGCTTCAATATCATCGTTGGAACGCAGCGCCACCGCCGTATCCACCACATCACGCGTCAGATGCGGCGCGAAACGTTGAATGAAATCATACATGTAACTGCGTAAGAAGGTGCTGCGACGAAAACCAATTTTGGTGGTGCTATGGCTGAAGATATCGTGAGCATCCACGCGTACCAGGTCAGGATCGGAAACAGGATCAACCGCCATACTGGCAATCACACCCACGCCGAGGCCCAGACGGACATAGGTTTTAATGACATCAGCATCGGTCGCGGTAAAGACAATACGTGGCTCCAGACCCGCGCGGTTAAACGCGGTGTCCAGCTCCGAGCGTCCGGTAAAACCAAACGTGTAGGTCACCAGCGGATACTGTGCCAGTTCCTCAATAGAAACCGAAGATTTTCCCGCCAACGGATGATCCGGCGTGACGACGATCGAGCGGTTCCAGTGGTAGCAAGGTAACATCACCAGGTCGTCATACAGGTGCAAAGCTTCCGTCGCGATAGCAAAATCTGCATTTCCTTTCGAAACGGCTTCGGCGATTTGCGTCGGCGATCCCTGGTGCATATGCAATGAAACGCGAGGATAGCGCTCAATAAAACCTTTAATCACGTTCGGTAAAGCGTAACGCGCCTGAGTATGCGTAGTGGCGATATATAACGAGCCTTTGTCCGGCCAGGTATGTTCGCCAGCAACAGACTTAATGGCATCCACCTTCGACAGAACTTCTCGCGCAATACGAATAACTTCCTGCCCTGCTGGCGTAACCTGCGTCAGGTGCTTACCGCTACGGGCGAAAATCTGGATGCCAAGTTCATCTTCCAGCATACGAACTTGCTTACTGATACCGGGCTGCGAGGTATAAAGCCCTTCCGCTGTTGAGGAGACATTAAGGTTGTGGTTCACCACCTCAACAATGTAGCGAAGCTGCTGTAATTTCATGTTATGCCATCCCGATTCGCGCCATCAAATCATCGTTTCAGTGCAGGCTCGCGGGCGCTGCTAATACGATTTAATAATAAAAAGTCTGTTAACTATAACCACTATATCATTTCTATGTACGCTGTATAGGTATGACAAAAAATAATATGCGAGAAACAAAAAGGGCCGCTTACGCGACCCTTTGAGGAAAAATTCAGCCGAAACGCTGTTATTTCTTCCCTTCTACCCATTTGCCGTCAACGAAGAACGCGGACCAGCCAGTCGCCTTACCGTCTTTTTCAGCGGCAACGTATTGCTGCTTGGTTTTACGGCTGAAACGAACCATGGACTTGTTACCATCCGGATCAGTTTGCGGCGCATCTGCCAGATAACGCAGTTTTTCCGGCAGGCGATCGCGGAAGCGGTACAACTCTTCCACCAACGGCGCACGAGTCTCACGTGATTTCGGGAACGTATTTGCAGCCAGGAAGATACCTGCAGCACCATCACGTAACACGAAATACGCGTCAGATTTTTCACACGGCAGTTCCGGCAACGGAACTGGGTCTTCTTTCGGCGGAGCGACCTCACCGTTACGCAGGATCTTACGGGTGTTTTTGCACTCGTCGTTAGTACACGCCATGTACTTGCCGAAACGTCCCATTTTCAGGTGCATTTCAGAACCACATTTTTCGCACTCGACGATAGGACCGTCATATCCCTTGATACGGAACTCGCCCTCTTCGATCTCGTAGCCGTCGCAGGTTGGGTTATTACCACACACATGCAATTTACGCTTAGGATCGATAAGATAACTGTCCATTGCCGTACCGCACTTCTGGCAGCGGCGTTTGGCGCGCAATGCGTTCGTTTCCGCGTCGTCGCCTTCCAGCACGTTCAATACTTCGTTTTCCGGCACCAGGTTAATGGTGGTTTTGCAACGCTCTTTCGGGGAAAGTGCGTAGCCGGAGCAACCAAGGAAAACGCCGGTACTGGCGGTACGAATACCCATTTTGCGTCCGCAGGTCGGGCAATCAATGCTGGTCAGCACCATCTGGTTCGGACGCATACCGCCTTCTTCAGGATCTTTCTCAGCTTTATCCAGTTGCTGAGTAAAATCAGTGAAGAAGTTGTCGAGTACGCCCTTCCATTCGGCTTCTTTATTCGCCACCTGGTCGAGGCTATCTTCCATCTGCGCGGTAAAATCGTAGTTCATCAGTTCACGGAAGTTTTCTTCCAGACGATCGGTGACGATTTCACCCATTTTTTCAGCGTAAAAGCGACGATTTTCAACGCGAACATAACCGCGATCCTGAATCGTAGAAATGATCGACGCATAGGTAGATGGGCGACCAATACCACGCTTTTCAAGCTCTTTAACCAGCGAAGCTTCACTGAAGCGCGCAGGCGGTTTAGTAAAGTGCTGTGCTGGCGTCAGTTCGATAAGCGTCAGCGTATCGCCTTTGTCCACCGCCGGTAAGATGCGATCTTCATCGCCTTTACGCAACGCTGGCATCACTTTCGTCCAGCCATCGAAGCGCAGAATACGACCGCGCGCCTTCAGGCGGAAATCACCCGCACCCACGGTGAGCGTGGTGGAATCATATTTAGCTGGGGTCATCTGACAGGCAACAAACTGGCGCCAGATCAGCTGATACAGTTTTTGCGCATCAGCTTCCATATCTTTCAGCGATTCCGCCTGTACGGCGACATCAGAAGGACGGATAGCTTCGTGCGCTTCCTGCGAGTTCTCTTTGCTGGCGTACTGGTTCGCGTTTTCCGGCAAATATTTTTTACCAAAATTATCGCTGATGTAATCGCGAACCATGGTCACTGCATCCTGGCTCAGGTTGGTTGAGTCAGTACGCATGTAAGTGATGTAACCCGCTTCATACAAACGCTGCGCCATCATCATGGTTTTCTTCACACCGAAGCCGAGACGCGTGCTAGCAGCCTGCTGTAGCGTGGAGGTAATGAACGGTGCGCCCGGCTTGCTGCTGGTCGGTTTATCTTCACGTTCCAATACGCTATAGCGCGCTTTTTCCAACAAGCTAACAGCGGCAAGCGTTTGTTCCCGATTTACAGGACGGAACGGCTTATCATTTTGATGCGTCACCTCAAGCGGCAACGCGTCGCCGCCCGGCGTGATCGTGTTAGCATCAATTTCCCAGAACTCTTCTGGAACAAATGCTTTGATTTCACGTTCACGCTCAACCACCAGACGCACAGCCACAGACTGTACGCGACCGGCAGACAGACCGCGTGCAATTTTTTTCCACAGCAGTGGCGACACCATATAACCCACAACACGGTCCATAAAGCGGCGCGCCTGTTGCGCATTAACACGATCGATGTTCAACTCGCCCGGTTTTTCAAACGCCTGGCGAATAGCATTTTTGGTAATTTCATTAAACACCACGCGGCTGTAGCGGGTGTCGTCGCCACCGATGACTTCCCGCAGGTGCCATGCAATGGCTTCCCCTTCGCGGTCAAGGTCAGTTGCGAGATAGATGTGGTCGGCTTTTTCAGCCAGTTGCTTCAGTTCAGAAACAACTTTCTCTTTACCAGGCAGCACTTCATAGCGCGCATCCCAGTTGTGCCACGGGTCAACACCCATACGGTTGACGAGAGCGCCACGTTCATCCTTTTTGGGCTTTTTAGCCGTTTTGGTGGAGGTTGAGTCGGCGCTCTTTTTAGTTGCTGAGCCACTGGTCGGCAAATCACGGATATGACCGACGCTGGATTTCACCACGTAGTCATTACCCAGATACTTGTTGATCGTTTTGGCTTTTGCCGGGGACTCAACGATGACAAGAGCTTTACCCATATTCACCTTTACCTAATTTGATTCTTCCAGAATGCGTCGCACGTTGATTCACCTTCCACTGGCGACGAGACATCGATATGGTCTCTGCGTCGGCGGATATCAACCCTTTAAACTGATTCGCGCTTGTAATGTAACTCTCATGTAACTGAGTTAACAGGCTTTTTTTCTCACAAACGCTCTAGCACGACGAAGTATTGGTCGAATGTCAAGCAAATCTGTTGCCAGATTGACGAAAGCGTCACACTGTACCTGATAAAATGCGTTACGCAACTTTATTAGCATGCAAAAACAAATCTCGCCAGTTGTAACACTGTCGTAAAACCTTCATTTATGTCAGGGAATATTTGCCCATAAGGCGGGCTCAGCGTAGACTAATGTCCTTGTTTAAGGAGTAAATCATGCATAAAGACACTCAACCCATCGATCGCGAAACACTGCTGATTGAAGCCAACAAAATCATTCGTGAGCATGAGGACACGCTGGCGGGGATTGTCGCCACCGGCGTTACGCAGCGAAACGGCGTGCTGGTTTTCAGCGGAGATTACTTTTTAGACGAACAAGGGCTACCAACGCCCAAAAGTACGGCGGTGTTTAATATGTTTAAACACCTGGCGCACGTACTTTCCGAAAAGTATCACTTGATCGATTAACACGAGTAATAATTTGCCGGATGGCGGCATCGGCTTATCCAGCCTATTTTGATGCATATTTGTAGGCCGGATAGGAGATATGTGAGCATTGCTATCCGGCAATGACAATTTTACATCAGTGGCTTCTGCCCCCGCTGCCACCAGCGCATCAGCAAACGATCGGCGCTCTCCGCCGCACTACCGGTAAAACGATCCATCAGCTTTTTACGCTGCAGATAGCGAACGTTCAACACTTCACGACCGTCCATCAGCCCGAGGATCACCTCATCGCTGGTATTGATCTCATCCACCAGCCCATTTGCCAGCGCCTGTTGACCAAACCAGTGTTCACCGGTGGCAACCTGCTCAATGTCCAGAGTCGGACGCATGCGCTGCACAAAATCTTTAAACAGATGATGCGTTTCGTTCAGATCTTCGCGAAATTTCTGCCGCCCTTCTTCCGTGTTTTCACCGAGTAAGGTTAACGTACGCTTATACTGTCCGGCGGTGTGCAGTTCGATATCAATATCTTTCCCTTTCAGGAAGCGGTTAAAGTTCGGGATCTGCGCCACCACGCCAATTGAGCCGACGATTGCAAACGGCGCCGAGACAATTTTATCCGCCACGCAGGCCATCATATATCCGCCGCTCGCAGCGACTTTATCCACCGTAACGGTCAGCGGGATCTGCTTATCGCGCAGACGTTGTAACTGGGACGCAGCCAGGCCATAACCATGTACCACACCACCCGGACTTTCCAGACGAACCACCACTTGATCCTGAGGTTTAACAACCGCCAGCACAGCCGTCACCTCTTCGCGTAATGCGCTGACCTCATGGGCATCCATACTGCCTTTAAAATCAAGCACCCATACACGAGGTTTATCTGATGACGTACTGTCACCCAGTTTCGCTTTTGCCTTAGCCGCTTTCGCCTCCAGCTTTTGTTTCTTTTTCTGCGCCTTATGCCAGAATTTTTGCTGATGCCCATCCAATAAGGCTAGCGACAGGTCTTCCTTCATCTCTTTATATTGATCGCTGAGGTTAATAACCCGCAATTCCCCACGCTGACGTTTGCGTTGTGTCGCGTTTACGATCAGCATCACCACCACTGCAATAGCCACCACGACAGTGACAATTTTTGCCAAAAACAGCCCATATTCAGACAACAATTCCACGAGACCCACCTTGGTTAAACAACGCGACTTCCGCTCAGTGTACAACAGGCGTGTCACCTCGTCTTGCTTCATACATCCAGTGCTGAATCAGTAAAAAGCATGACAAAGCGTTCATTTTGCGGTGTTATTGCCTTTGGCTGATTGAAAAAGTACAGGGTTTAAGGCATAAAGCCCAAAAGTTATCGCGAACGAGATATCCAGGACGTCGCCGAGGAGTAGCCGTGCATTACCAACCTAAACAAGACCTTCTACAGGGCCGCATTATTCTTATCACCGGTGCCAGCGATGGTATCGGACGCGAAGCCGCGCAGACCTATGCACGCTATGGCGCGACCGTTATCCTGCTTGGGCGTAACGAAGAAAAACTGCGTCAGGTTGCCCGCACTATCGCCGATGAAAACGGAACACAACCACAGTGGTTTACACTGGATCTACTGACCTGTACCTCTGAAGAATGTCACCAGCTTGCGCAGCGCATTGCTGCACATTTCCCGCGTCTGGATGGCGTACTGCATAACGCCGGATTACTCGGCGATATTTGTCCAATGAGTGAACAAAACCCGCAGGTCTGGCAGGATGTGATGCAGGTAAATGTAAATGCCACTTTTATGCTGACTCAGGCATTGCTGCCGTTGTTACTCAAATCCGATGCCGGATCGCTGGTCTTTACCTCTTCCAGTGTCGGTCGCCAGGGACGCGCCAATTGGGGAGCATATGCCACCTCAAAATTTGCGACCGAAGGGATGATGCAGGTTCTGGCTGATGAGTATCAAAACCGTCATCTGCGCGTAAACTGTATCAATCCTGGTGGGACGCGAACTGCCATGCGAGCCAGCGCATTCCCAACGGAAGATCCGCAAAAATTGAAAACTCCCGCCGATATTATGCCGCTCTACCTGTGGCTGATGGGCGATGACAGCCGCCGTAAAACCGGTATGACTTTTGATGCCCAGCCGGGCCGTAAACCAGGAATTGCCCAATGAGTGAAGAACGCTATCAGCAACGTCAACAGCGCGTAAAAGATCGGGTTGACGCACGCGTTGCCGCAGCGAAAGATGAGCGCGGAATTATCATCGTGTTCACCGGAAATGGTAAGGGTAAAACCACCGCCGCATTCGGTACCGCCACGCGCGCGGTGGGC
Organism: Citrobacter sp. S39; assembly: GCF_009495675.1. Classification (NCBI taxonomy): domain Bacteria; kingdom Pseudomonadati; phylum Pseudomonadota; class Gammaproteobacteria; order Enterobacterales; family Enterobacteriaceae; genus Citrobacter; species Citrobacter sp. S39. The sequence goes on along the minus strand of NZ_CP045555.1, from coordinate 3,194,383 downwards.
CATGGTAAAAAAGTCGGCGTCGTACAATTTATTAAAGGTACGTGGCCAAACGGAGAACGTAACTTACTTGAACCCCACGGCGTAGAGTTTCAGGTTATGGCGACAGGATTTACCTGGGAAACGCAGAACCGCGAGTCTGACACCGCAGCCTGTATGGCCGTGTGGGAACACGGCAAGCGGATGCTGGCCGACGATGAACTGGATATGGTGATACTGGATGAGCTGACCTACATGGTGGCATACGACTATCTGCCGCTTGAAGAGGTCATCAATGCCCTGAACGCGCGCCCAGCCCATAAAACGGTCATTATCACCGGCCGTGGATGTCATCGCGATATTCTGGAGTTAGCAGATACAGTCAGCGAGCTGCGCCCGGTCAAGCATGCGTTTGAAGCGGGCGTGAAAGCCCAACCAGGGATCGATTATTGAGTGTAGGCCGGATAAGGCGTTTGCGCTGTATCCGGCTCCACGCTAACGCCTGATGGCGCTTTGCTTATCAGGCCTGGTTATGATTAACCGTTGTTGCTGCGACCACCCGGACGACGGCTGCTGCCAACCTGAGAGTGGCGCTTCACCGCACGACGGATCTGATTCGCCTTCATGCGACGACGATCTTTCTCGACGGCCACTTTAGAGGTCGTTTCCGGCTTCAGCTCCACCAGTTCACGCAGATAGTTGGTCTGAGCAAGATCAAGCTCTGTCCAGCCACCACGCGGCAGGCCTTTCGGCAGCGGGATATCACCGTAACGGACACGAATCAGACGGCTTACCTGTACACCTACAGCTTCCCACAGCCGGCGGACTTCACGGTTACGCCCTTCGGTCAGCGTGACGTTATACCACTGGTTGATCCCTTCACCACCGCTGAACTTGATCGTTTTAAATGCCGCCGGACCATCTTCCAGCTGCACGCCACGACTCAGATCGCGCAGTTTTGCATCATCAACCTGACCAAACACACGAACCGCATATTCACGCTCAACTTCGCGGCTTGGGTGCATCAGACGGTTAGCCAGTTCACCATCGGTGGTAAACAGCAGTAAACCGCAGGTATTCACGTCCAGACGCCCTACGGCAATCCAGCGCGCATCACGCAGTTTTGGTAAACGATCAAACACGGTCGGACGACCTTCTGGGTCGTTTCGGGTACACAGTTCGCCTTCTGGCTTGTAATAGGCCAGAACACGGCAGATTTGCTCCGCAGACTCTTTAACCGAAATCAGATGACCGTCGATACGGATTTTCAGACCCGGAGTGACTTCAACGCGATCGCCGAGCGTGGCAATTTTGCCATCAACGCTCACGCGACCCGCGGCAATAATAGATTCGATTTCACGGCGAGAACCGTGGCCAGCACGCGCCAGCACTTTTTGTAACTTTTCGCTCATAGAGCTTCCTTTAGGTGTCGCCTTCACAGGCGTCTGGTATACTTTCTAAAACAACGAGTTAGCTAAAAAATCAACTTAACTCACTGATCTGTAACTCTTTCATGGTACACAGCATGGCAAACAACGTGTCACACAAGCTGTCACACACAATGATTCGTGGGCGCACATACTACACTAACTTTAGACTAAATGATTCAACAAGTTTTGTGCGTCTGAGTCTCGGTACTGATAGCCGAAAGCAAGCAGAAGTGATCATGAATCAGATCCGTCCTTTCATTCCCCTTGTGCAGAATGGAACGATGAGCCTCGAAGAGTTCAAACGCAAAATGCAAGGCTACCGAGCCGCCACTAAGCAGGACTTTGACAACTATCTTCTACATGCACTCGAAAGGGATGTTGCCGAAGTGGAGCGTCTGCCGGAGTTAGGACAGTGGCACAGAAATATAAATCCTGATTCTCCATTATCTGTTTCTGATACGGTTGAAGCCGCACAAGGCTATTCGGAAGCTCACTTCCAACGCATGGTTAATGGTAGCGATCAGACAGCAAACGAAGTGCTTGCCAGTCTTCACATGAAGAAACTTGAACTTTCTAAGGATGATTTGCCCTTTGCGAATCAAGTAGGTGCTGCACTTGATATGAGCCGCGCGACCGTCGCGCAAGCCTATGAAGCATTCTATTCGAAAGATTTGTTGCGATATCGCCAACTCATTGCAACACTGCAAGATCAGTTAGAAGAGCAGAAACTGAAATCTTCACCACAAAGTATTGTTGAAACAAGCCAGGCTTTTTCAACGGAAGTTAAAGCAACCGCAAGCCAGGCAATCAAACTTTCCGAAGCATGGACGCAGTATGTTGAAGAAAAAGGTCAAAAATGGCGTGCAAGCATCGCTAACGAGAACCAGCGTTTCTTTGATGTGCTGATTTACGTTATTGGTGATAAACCGATTGATTGGGTTACTAAGCAAGATATTCGTGAAGCGCTGAAAGTGACCGAAAACTTACCTACTCGTACTAAGTTGCCATACAAGCGCCTATCTTTGCCTGAATGCATTGATTATGACGTACCAGAGGAAGACCTGATCAGTAGTCAGCATGTTGAAAAGCATCTCAAGATCTGGCGGTCGCTATTTAGAACTTACCTCGTTGACACCAAAGACCTATTAGAGAAATCCCCTACCGACGGAATCACATATGAAGTGAAGCCAAACCGGAGAGGCCATTTCAGCAACGCTGAGTTGAGCAAACTTAAGGCCAAGCTGTTCTCACTGGAAGATAACGATTGGCGCAAATGGTACTTCCTTACCCTCATTTATACTGGTGCTCGACGTGGCGAGGTTGCCTCCATCAGAAAGCGGGACATTCGTTTAGATGAAGAAACTTCACGCTGGTACGTATATATAGAAGATGGAAAAACAGAACATGCCCAACGTCAGATACCACTCCATACGGTTTTAGAGTCAGGTTTACTCAGCCTTGCCGAGGCTCTTAACGATGGTGATCTGATTTTCGGTGACTTACCTAACTACACCACAGCAACAGTCGAATGGGCTAAGTTGATGAATGAAACAGGTGTCCCTGATTATGATGAGTTTGGGCTAAAAAGGCGCATACATAGTCTTCGTCACACATTCGTAAGCCATTGCCTTGCATCTGGGAGCGCGTCCTTACCTTTGATGCAGTTTGTTGTCGGACACTCTCGAACTCAAAGTTTAGGTGTAACCTCCATTTATACGCACCGTCCACCGCTTAAAGATTTGTTATGTGTTGTTGACTTTCAACAATGAGGTTTAGGTTAAACATCGACAGTAAAATAAATGTAGACCTTATTTAATTATTATGGCATCAGATCTTGACAATGCGTGTGAAGATGTGCTACCCTAAACAATAATATCGCGAGCGAAGCGAGGGTGGTTTGTTATCCCGAAGGGATAGAGCTACCTTTGCGCAATAGTGATCTTTCATGTTAGTCATGAAAGAATAGAGTATACCTGTTCCTGTGTGTCACTCACTGCTCAAGTGTACTCTCTATCTCTGATCTGAACTAACCATTAACCTACCCTGATAATAATCAGTTCTTGTTACTACCTGATGTAGCTACGTAGGTATGAGTAATCCGAAGTCATGCACTGATCCAACTATCATCAACTTAACCTTTATAATAATCCCTTCCTGTTACTCACCGATAACCACCAGAGAGTCATCTCAATGAGAATATCTTCCAGAGTATGCTGGAGAATCGCCCCTATGATTACCGTCTTTATTTAACCACGTTCACCAGCAGCTACTGAACGCATTACAGCCAGTCTCCCTGACGGTTCACCCATCCTTTGAGAGAAAGCAGCGCACAACGCAGCAGACGAAGCGAGAACAGCGCCCAAGCTGGCACATCGTGCAGCCCACGGTAAGCAGTCGCCCTTCTCACTGATGCAATAACGATACCAGGGGATCGCCCTGCAACATCCAGAAGATGATTCCCAGAGCCACCAGCGGCGCTACCTGACGTTGTTGACAGCGGAAGCCTCTCACCAGTCCCCCATCAAATGCCTACGCTCTAAATGAGTGCTCCGGGCCGTTCTCTCTGACAGTTTCACTGTATTCCCGCAATCCACTTTCAACTATGCAGATCCAGACAACACAATCAACGGATCACATTTAAAAACAAAAGTCAACAAATAGTTGTTGCAATTAATTCTCATTTGTGGTATTATTAATATTAGGGAGGCAATGTTGAGGGCATACCCGGCGATCTTGTCAATCGCAGCCCGTTGAATCTACTCCCCCGCCGCTATTCCGCATAGTAGCAGCATGATCGTGCGCACCGTCGCATACTCTCCGCAGAATAAAGCCTCCAGGTTGCCGAATGTTTTTCTCCTTAGCCCAGAACCCGATCTGGGTGGTTGTGTTGGACATTTGGATCATTCCTTCCTGGGGGCTTTCCTGCATTTGAACATAAGGAAAATCAGTACAGTTGAAAAGTCAGAAATTAAAAACCATTGCCGAATGGCTCCCCCGCTTCGAGTTCCACGTTTACCGCGACAGGCTACGTCAATACGGGATGCCTACCACCCCGCAGCGAGTAGCGTTTATGTATTGGGCTGAGGAAGTGATGCAACATTGCTTCACCTTCGAGGACTTCGTAAACGAGTGGAGCAATGGCAACGACCACCGCGAAATCAACCGATGGTTGCAGAGTGCCTACATCGGCATGGAATTTTACCAGGGCAAAACGTATTACGTCACGTCTTACCTGGTCGGTGGGAAGAGTCCTTTTTATTGCCCACGTTGCAACCGCATCAACATCAAACGTTTATTAGAAATCAAGGAAAAACAGAAGCATGACTAAACTTCCAGCCGCATTAATGCGTGAAGTGAAAACCGAGTTCAAAGCCCAGCGTGACCAGTATGTATCTGAGTTCATCGAATCCCATCTGTCTGATGTGTTCAGCATCTCAGATTTTTACCCAGTGATCCTCACTACGTTACAAGCCGCCATCCTCGACGGATACACCATAGCCGACTATGACCGCCAGCCGTTCTACAACGCAGGGGAACCTGCAATTCGCATTGTGCTAAACCGCAAGCAAGGGGAAATCGAGGCAGACCGTGCCACTCTCACCGCAGAGGCAGAAGCCCAGCTAATGGCATCCCTGACAGCTCAGGCAGAAGAATGTTACGCTCAAGCCGTAGCCGAAGAGGAACGCCGTCAACGTGCAGAAGCAGCCGCACAAGCCGCAGCAGCAGCCGAGGCCCAGACATTCGCCAGCCGTCTCCGTGTCGCCCTTTCCGAGAATGCGAAGTGAGGCGGGGATGTTTGAAGAATATGCACAGAAGCGCAACCCGTCGAAGCTCTCTCAGAAAAGTGCCAGCGCCTACCGCGAAATGATGACCGCCGAGCAGGGTGGGAAAGATTTCATAACAGGCTCACCACTGACAGATCCAGTTATTGACCACGACCACAGAACGGGACATTGCCGCCTTATCCTGAACCGGGTGACGAATGCCATTGAAGGCGATTTTAATCGGATCTTATCCGGTATTGCCTATCGTGAAGATTTCACACCGCTCTTGTGGGAAGTTTATTTCGGTCATTATAGCGATCTGTACGATGAGTTATACGACGCAGCGCTCGACCGCAGGAACGGCTTTCTCAAAGAAGATGACTTCGGAATTATCTTAAAACAATTTGCGGTGTATTACGCCGTCCGCTTTGACCAACTTCACCACCTGGAGTATTACCGATGACCAAAAACCCGCAACAATCCTTAGCCTGGTTAAAGCACTATTGGAGCCACCAGCAACAGGACATGCAGAAATCAGAAATCAAGCTCGAACCACTGAACAAGCCAGAGTTATTCGACAAAGCAGTAGATAAAATCACCATTGGTCAGTTCTATCAGTGGTTACTTTCCGAAGGCTACATCTTCAAAACTAAGGATAACAAATAATGTTGAAACTCATTATTGCACGCGACGTGCTCAGCTGGATTGATGCAAATAAGGGCGAGGACAGCCGCCCAACATTCATTATTAAAACTTTACGAAATGCTATGAACGAGGGCACTGATGACAGAAAAGCAACAAATAAGACCACTGATTGACCATTTACAAGCAGAAAAGTACGCGTTTATCAGCGCTCAAGGTAAAATACTCCTCCACCACATCCCCACGAATACAAATCACTGTCTGGACATTCTCGAAAGGGAATACCATTTATCAACTGGTAGAAAGTGGCGGCGGGATTATTTAAACCTTCTTTGGGATCACATTCCATTCATCAAAGTTTACGATTTCAACCCGGCTAAGCCATACGGTATCGATCAGAATGGAACCCTGAATACGTTCAGGCGCTGGCACAGCGACAAGACACCAGCCGCAGATCTGACTCTCTGGCTTGAGTATCTGGCGAGGCTCTTCCCTGACCAGGCAGACCGCGACACAGTGAGCGCATACATGGCGCACATGTTCCAGCACCCGGAACAGCGCCCAAGCTGGCACATCGTTATTCCGAGTGATACCGGGACAGGCAAAGGTTTTTTGTTCAATCAAATCCTCTCGCCGCTCCTGATGCACCAGACAACGCTTTACTCCAACTACGGCACCCTGACGGGCGTCCACAATGATGCGATGGCCCGTACAATCCTGATCCTGTTCGATGACCCACCGCCAGCCAGACGTAACATGGCAGATCGGTTAAAAAGCATCCAGACTGAACCGATGATCGAGATTAACAGGAAGTATGAGCAGCCTCGAAAGGTAGCCACTTACACCCGGTTTTTCACGTTCAGCAACAGTGAGAGTCCGATTGAAGTGGAGGCGAATGATCGCCGCCATTACTGCACCCATTACATACGCCACCGGGCGAACAGGGAAGAAACAGCAGAGTTTATTGCCCGTCTTGTTGATTGGCTCGCCGTAGGCGGTCTGGAAGCCGTACACGCCTGGCTAATGGCTTACCCGTTGGAATCCTTCAATCCGTATCGCCCACCGTTCAGTTTGGCACTTGAGCGTATGAAACAAGCCAGCATCACGGAAGAGCAGAACGAAGCGGAGATCTTCACCGGAGAAAATCCGGCGTTTGCATTCCAGGCATTTCATGACGCTTGCCCATCATTCCCACGACCACAGGATGCGAGTCAATGGCTACGTGATAACGGGTACATGAGCGCCAGAGTGAGCACTCGCGCAGGGCTTAAATCAGTCTGGTATCAAGCGCCGCAGGACGGCAGCAGCAAGATCCCGGAGAGTGTTCTCTCCTGGTTTGTTGATAAGTATTACCCGGCCCAGTGATCAGGGCTACAGGGCTATGGTTTTAGCCCTGTATTTTGAAATCCGCGCCGCCACTGGCCTGATCAGGGCTACAAGGCTAACAGGGCTATTTATCAAGTATTCTTAGATCTTTATCAACTTCACCGTTTTCTAACGGGGAGAGGAGACAGAGTTTCCCGCAAGGCATTAGCCGCCCCATTTCAGCCGCTCGCCGTGACGTTCGTCATGGTGTAGCGATCTGCTGAACAAGTTCTCAAAACTGAAACTTAAAATCAGTCGTACAGCGAATTTGTACTCGCGCCCCATCCGGGCGGCGAGTATAGCCGCACACATGCCCGCCCAGCGAGCCCCAGCACAACACCAGGGCTTCAAAAATAATCACAATTTCTACTTAGGAGGCCATTACGTGGCACGACGCAGAAACGCAGTATACGAAGACTTTTTCCAGAACGGACGCAAAGCACAGCGGTTAGCCGAAGTTGAACGCCAGCTTGCAGGAGAAGCTATCCAGCAAGAGCACCAGCTTAAAGCAGAGGCGCGAAGCGCTGAGAGCATCGCAGACCATTTCCCTCGCATCATTCCTAATACGCCAATCATCGAATGGCTCCCAGGCTACTACATCCACCGCAGTGAGTGGGAAGCTCACCGCGACGGGGAAAAAGTTGTTGACGTAACAGAGGAACGAACCACCAGCGACCCTGAACTTATTTCCTATCAGTGGAACCACTTTGTAATCAACTCCCGTTTCCCCTGGCGATTAGAAAACTACGCCATCAAATACACGTTCTATCAGGCGTAGCGAAATAGCATACTACTTCGACACACCCCGATCTGGGCCGTTCCCCCCTCAAAACCCCTTGTAAATCGTAGCGAAATAGCTTGATCTATTTAATCGATACGACAATAATCGATACACACTATTTCGATACGGATTGGAGAACAAAATGGCTAACATCGGTTATGTGCGAGTGAGTACAGATAAACAATACACAGAGCGCCAGCTCGACGGCGTGACACTCGATAAGAAGTATGAAGAGAAAGTGAGCGGCAAGAATGCCAACCGTCCACAGCTCCAAGAGATGATCGCTTATGTTCGTGAAGATGACGTGATCCATGTTCACAGCCTCGACCGCTTAGGGCGAAACATTCGTGATGTTTTGGACATTATCGAGCAGGTGAAAGACAAGGGGGCATCCGTGCAGTTCCACAAGGAAGGAATTACAGCAGGAGCAAAAGCCAACGCCGCCAGCAACCTGATGCTAAACATCTTTGCCGCAATGTCACAAATGGAACGTGAGCAGCTCCTCGAACGTCAGGCAGAAGGATACGCAGCAGCCAAAGCAGCGGGACGCAAAGGCGCTCGCGGCAATGGCGCAGCGGTTGACCGCTTAGGGATTATGTCTGCGCTTGCCGCTGGTCAGTCTATCCGAACCATAGCGAAAGATTTCAACGTGTCCACCAGCACCGTCCAGCGTATCAAGACCGAACAAGCCACAGCCTAACAAACCGCGAAAGTAGCCAACCAATCACCAGTTCCGGGGCCACCAGCGCCCGTGACTCCTCGATGCGCTACCGTACAACCTCCACCATGCCCTTGATATTTGGGGATTGCGAGGGTAAAAACCGGGAATGCCATATCAAACCTCATTAAGCAGCTCCAGCAATAGCGCATCTTGAAAAGCAACCATACGTCTTGAAACATTGACCATACAAACAGTGCAAATGCTTCAAGACATTTGATAATATACTTTCACAAATGATTACCCATAATATAGGTATGCGTAATGTCTGATGAAAAAGCTGAAAATCCACAATCCGCACAGCCCTTGACGGTCACAGCTCAGGTTGCAAAAGATTTGATGGAACTTGCTAAAAATGATGAAAATACAGTAACAGCTTCTAAAAACTTTGGTGAATCGGCGGTCATAATTAGTAAAACAGTTAAAAATTGCCTGTTACCATTAGCTGCCGTTAATTATGGGATTGATAAAGCCAAAGCCTATTTTGAAAAGGCATTTAAGAAAGATCTCGAAGAAAAAACTCAATCTATTCCCGCAGAAAATATTGTTGAACCTAAGGCATCAATCGCTGGGCCTGCCTTGCAAGGGTTAGCATTTTGTCACGAAGAGGTTAATCTTAAAGAGATGTATCTGAACCTTATAAGTTCTTCTATGAACTCTGACACGGCAGAAGATACGCATCCTGCATTTGTTGAGATTATCAAACAACTGACCAACTTAGAAGCTCATTTGTTAAAACTATATTTGACAAACAACGCACCAAAATGTATTGGTAGAGTAGTCTATCAAAAACAAGGCACTCTTTCTTATATTGCAGGATATACACACATATTGCCAATAACCAGTAATAATAAACCATTTTATAATAAAAATATTCCATCATATATTGAGAACTGGATCAGATTAGGGCTTATTGAAGTTAAATATGATTTACACTTAGATGGTCAAGAGCAAGTCTACGATACCTTAAAAGAGAGGGACGAATACTTAAAGGATGATTTGGGATATGGCACAGATTACCCCAAAAACCTTGGCAAAGGTTTAATAAAAAGGACCCCATTTGGTGCACAATTTGCAGCGGTTGTTGGGATAACAAATTAAATATGTTGAGGGGCTTTAAATGGTCACTATCTCTAAAACATACGAGAAGATAGCCCCGAAACTTGATGACATGGTGCGCCGTGGGTTCAGCAACATTGAGTTATGGTATGGAAGCCAACACGAAATTTACGCCTACGGAGAACGGAAACTATTAGCAGAAGATTTCCGCAAGCTCTACCCTGAAAAGGTGAAGGACATTCCGCAAGATTTTCCACCAGATGCTACAGTGATCGTGGAAGATATGGTTTTGCTATACAAACCCCGTAGTGGTCAGTTCACCAAAACCGCATCAGAGACAAAACTTAAGCATCACCAGGCTTTCAATAATTGGTGCCATGTTAATGTTGGAAAGGGAAAAGGCTACACTCAGGCAGCTAAAAATACGATTAATGCATTTTACCTAATAGGGATCGTCATGATAATTGGGCTTGCTTTCTGGGCTGTGTCATACACTCTCTAAAACATAGCAGTTTAGTCAAATCACTTTCTTCGTATTTAAGAATAGTTCCCATTTTTTTCTTAATTTATCTTTATCCAGTGATAACGAATGATCACCAATAATTTTACCTTCGAACATTTGTGAATAAATACATTTGACATTAAAATGTATAGTTAAGGTATCTGGATTTATTCCAAGTTGGCCATTGTCAAACATTCGATGGCAATCTGAGGTTAGAAGAATGCCATTACTCGTATCCATGTTGCATGAAAAGCTGTAATCCTCCAGATGACAGGCTTGGAGTAAAGATTGGATTGACTGCCCCGTGACTGCACATCTACCTTTGAAGTTGGTCTCAACTCTCCTTCGGAAATTTTGCTGGTCACTGATTCTTCTTAACTGCAATGTACGCTGAACATTACTCGAAATTAATTTCAGATCAACCAACTCAGGATAGGAACTAATTTTCTCTTGTTTCTTTCTTACCGCGCCAGAATCTTTTTGATCAAGAGAAATTTTATACCCTACTGTGATAAAATCATACAAAATCCTCTCAGACTGTCCTTTTTCCTTGGCTATTTCACGCGCATCTGCTTCGTTCTTACCTCTTAAAGAGATTAAGTAAGCGAGCGTGTTAAAATATGTATACTTACCTGATTCAACTTTACTTTCGTAATATTTTGAAGATAGTTCACGGCTTTTTGCGATCTTGTACGCTTGCGTGACAGGGATAGTCCTTATCAACTGACTGTAAAGTTCGCTATTAAAATAAAATTCAGGCACTTCAATTTTGGTTATTGAATTGGTATCTAATTTTGTGATTACCTTTACAGGTGATGTTTTCCTCGTATCAGCTCTTTCTTCTTGAATAATTTTAGTATGCGTGACGCGAGAAATTAAAGCCATTCTCTCCAACTCAGCCTGAGCTTCTTTGGCTATTAACTCTTTACGCAATCTTTCTCGCTCCAAAGTCTTCTCATTCAATGGCAGGAAACTACGATTTTCATGGCTAATGGTAAACTGATTCGGTGGGATAGTTTTCTTGAAAGATCTAACCTGAATAGATTTTCTATAATTTTCGCGGGCAACTCTCCTTTCCTGCTTAAATATTGAGCGAGGTTCCTTTAGGATTCGTGCAGGCGTATCCTTAGTTCTATTCCTGATTTCGTAATTAAGTGATTTAATGATTTCTGAAATTTCTTTCTTCTTCTCATTAGACGTTACCGGATCGTTTATTTTTTCAGAGTATTCATTTTTTACCCTGATCAATTCAGGTAGAGACATTTCTTGAGCATGAAGTTTTCTTTTGGTTTGTTTTTGCTGTTCTCCAGCACTTGATGCAACAAGTTTGGTGATAGCGCTTTCAGGTTCGCTATTTTTTGCAGCATTCAACAAAGCATCAGCAAGAATACTATTCTTCATCAGCAGTTACCCTTCCTTGAAATCTACCATACAAACCGCTAACAGAGCTTCGTACATCACGCATCTCCACCACTGCCATCAGATTAATCTTAGGTTAACCAAGGTGCATACAATGCGCAACTAACAGATTTTAGACAAGACGAGCCAGTAAGTCTGTCCGTATTAATACCGAGTATTGGACCGTACCAACGAAGACATGAACGGCAGGGAAAGGTGTACATGCATGATGAGAGTCGAGATGCGGCTAATGGCTGTCACACATGGTGGTAACAACCACTAACCGAAATACATTAAATCATTGATTATAAATGACTTAATATTTATCTTGTGCGCCTTCACAGGCGTCGAACAGGAGAATCAACGGCGCCAGTCAGCGCCATTTTAAGGCCGCGTAGTATAGCGGTTCGCGCCCTTATAAGAAAGGTTTAACGTCACCGACGCCTTCACGCAACACCACCGGAGAATCGTCGGTTAAATCAATGACCGTGGTCGGCTGCTGGCCGAGATATCCGCCGTGGATAATTAAATCCACCTGTTTCTCCAGGCGGTCTTTAATTTCTTCCGGATCTGACTCGGTAAATTCGCTACCCGGCAGCATCAGTGACGTGGAGAGCATCGGCTCGCCCAGCGCTTCAAGCAGCGCCAGTGCTATCGGGTTTGAGGGTACACGCAGGCCGATGGTCTTACGTTTTTCTTGCAACAAGCGGCGCGGAACCTCTTTCGTCCCCTTCAGGATGAAGGTGTAGTTGCCCGGCGTGTTGTTTTTAATTAAACGGAAGGCCACGTTGTCGACAAACGAATAGGTCGACAGTTCAGACAGGTCACGACACATCAGCGTAAAGTTGTGCCCGTCCGGCAGGTGACGGATGCGGCAAATGCGCTCCATTGCGCCTTTATCTTCAATTTTGCAGCCCAACGCATAGCCGGAGTCGGTTGGATAGACGATCACCCCACCTTTACGCACGATTTCAACGGCCTGATTGATCAGGCGCTGCTGCGGGTTTTCGGGATGAATATAAAAAAACTGGCTCATACTTTCCTCTCTGTGATCTCGGGCTGCTCCCAAAGTTGCCAGACGCCTTCTACGCCTGCGGGCAACCAAAGTTTACGACCCAACTCAATCCATGGGCAGGGTAGATGAAAATCAGACCCTTGCGATGCCCACAATTGATGCTGACGCGCAAGCGTCGCCAGATGGGTGCGTTCATTGGGAGACTGCTGACACTGCGCTACTTCCATCGCGTCGCCGCGATGTTCAGCAAAATGTGCAACCAGTCTTTTCAGCCACTTAGCGCTAAGATCGTACCGCCCAGGATGAGCCAGAACAGCCTTACCGCCAGAATGATGAATGACATCAATAGCTTGTTCTATTGTACACCACTGTGGCGGAACGTAACCGGTTTTCCCACGGGCAAGATATTTTTTAAAGACATCCGCCATGGTTGTGGCTTTGCCACATTCCACCAGGAAACGCGCAAAATGGCCCCGCGTAACCGCCCCGCCATCAGCCAGGCGCAACGCCCCTTCCCACGCGCCGGGGATATGCGCTTTGTCGAGTCGTTCGGCAATCAGGCGCGCACGCTGCTGACGACGTTCCGTTTGTTGCGCCAGAAAATCGCACATCATGGGATGGGCGATATCAATGTTCAGACCCACTATATGGATCTCATGGTTTTCCCAGACAGTTGATATCTCGACACCAGGGATCAAATTTAACGCTAATCCCGAACGTGAAATTTCATCTCTTGCCGCTGCAATGCCCGCCGTGGTGTCATGATCGGTGATCGCCAGTGTACCGACTCGCATCTCTACCGCACGGTGTACTAAGGCTTCTGGGGTTAATCGCCCATCGGAGGCTGTAGTATGACTATGCAGGTCATAAATCACTGCGTAATTCGTGTCGCTCAAGGCGGCTCCCGTTTCAATAAATGTCGTAACACGCCCATCATAGCGGTTTCGGCAAATATACTGAAATCAGGTGTTGACTTTATCCCACCGAACTAGTTAACTAGTACGCAAGTTCACATGAAGAAGGTATCTGAAATGAAAGCAACATTTTTTCTGCACGGTTGGTGGCGCACTTCCTGATTTCGGGCAGTGTCTTACGTCTGCAATTTGCAACCAGATACCCGGCCCGCCTAATGAGCGGGCTTTTTTTTGAACAAAATTAATGAGAATAACGATGCAAACACAAAAACCGATACTCGAACTGCTTGCCTGCGATGCCGCCTACCGTGAAAATCCGACATCGCTGTTTCATCAGGTGTGTGGCGCACGTCCGGCAACGCTGCTGCTGGAATCTGCAGATATCGACAGCAAAGACGATCTGAAGAGCTTGCTGCTAGTAGACAGCGCATTGCGCATTACCGCTCTCGGTGACACTGTCACTATTCAGGCGTTATCCACAAACGGCGCGTCGCTGCTGCCCTTGCTGGATGCTGCCCTGCCCGCTGGCGTTGAGAATGAAAAACAGACGAATGGTCGTCATCTGCGATTCCCTGCCGTCAGCCCGCTGTTGGATGAAGACGCCCGTTTATGTTCTCTTTCCGTATTTGATGCTTTTCGCTTACTGCAGGGGCTGGTGAATGTTCCTGTGCAAGAACGTGAAGCGATGTTCTTCGGCGGTCTGTTTTCCTACGACCTGGTTGCCGGTTTTGAAGATTTACCTCAGCTTGAAGCGGGCAACCGTTGTCCTGACTACTGCTTCTATCTGGCAGAAACGCTGATGGTTATCGACCACCAGAAAAAAAGCACCCGAATTCAGGCCAGTGTTTTTACCCCCAATGATGCGGAGAAACAGCGTCTTAACGCCCGTCTGGCGCAGCTGAGCCAACAGCTTACCGAGCCTGCGCCGCCGCTGCCCGTTACTGAAGTCCCGCAGATGCGCTGCGAATGCAATCAGAGCGATGAAGAGTTTGGCGCCGTGGTGCGTGGGATGCAAAAAGCGATTCGCGCGGGCGAAATTTTCCAGGTGGTTCCGTCCCGCCGTTTCTCGCTGCCCTGCCCGTCACCGCTGGCAGCCTACTATGTGCTGAAGAAAAGTAACCCCAGCCCATACATGTTTTTCATGCAGGACAACGATTTTACGCTGTTTGGCGCCTCCCCGGAAAGCTCGCTGAAATACGATGCCACCAGCCGCCAGATTGAGATCTACCCGATTGCCGGCACTCGTCCGCGCGGTCGTCGTGCGGACGGTTCGCTTGACCGCGACCTTGACAGCCGTATCGAGCTGGAAATGCGTACCGACCATAAAGAGCTTTCTGAGCACCTGATGCTGGTTGACCTTGCGCGTAACGACCTGGCGCGCATCTGTACGCCTGGCAGCCGCTATGTTGCTGACCTCACCAAAGTCGATCGTTACTCCTTCGTTATGCACCTGGTTTCGCGCGTGGTCGGCGAGCTGCGTAGCGATCTGGATGTGCTGCACGCTTACCGCGCCTGTATGAATATGGGCACGTTAAGCGGAGCGCCAAAAGTTCGCGCTATGCAGCTTATCGCCGAGGCAGAAGGTCGTCGCCGTGGTAGCTACGGCGGCGCAGTAGGTTACTTCACGGCTCATGGCGATCTGGATACTTGTATTGTCATTCGCTCCGCCCTCGTGGAAGACGGTATTGCCACCGTACAAGCCGGTGCCGGAATTGTTCTGGATTCTGTACCGCAGTCTGAAGCCGATGAAACCCGTAATAAAGCGCGCGCGGTTCTGCGTGCTATCGCCACCGCGCACCACGCACAGGAGACCTTCTAATGGCTGACATTCTGCTGCTCGATAATATCGACTCTTTTACCTATAACCTGGCGGATCAGCTGCGTACTAATGGTCACAACGTGGTGATTTACCGCAACCATATTCCGGCCCAGACGTTGATTGACCGCTTAGCAACGATGAAAAATCCTGTGCTGATGCTCTCTCCAGGCCCAGGTGCGCCAAGCGAAGCAGGTTGCATGCCGGAGCTGTTAACCCGTCTGCGAGGCAAGCTGCCAATCATCGGCATTTGTCTGGGACATCAGGCCATTGTTGAGGCCTATGGTGGATATGTGGGCCAGGCTGGAGAAATCCTGCACGGCAAAGCGTCCAGCATTGAACACGACGGTCAGGCAATGTTTGCTGGTCTGGCTAATCCGCTGCCGGTGGCACGCTATCATTCGCTGGTTGGCAGCAACGTTCCGGCAGGATTAACCATTAACGCCCACTTTAACGGCATGGTGATGGCGGTGCGTCACGATACCGATCGCGTCTGCGGCTTCCAGTTCCATCCGGAATCCATTCTGACCACCCAGGGCGCGCGTTTGCTGGAACAAACGCTGGCCTGGGCGCAACAGAAGCTTGAACAAACCAATACGTTGCAACCAATTCTGGAGAAACTGTATCAGGCCCAAACGCTGTCCCAGCAGGAAAGCCACCAGCTGTTCTCTGCCGTGGTACGCGGTGAACTGAAGCCGGAACAACTGGCTGCGGCGCTGGTGAGCATGAAAATTCGTGGTGAACACCCGAATGAAATTGCCGGTGCGGCAACCGCGCTACTGGAAAACGCCGCTCCGTTCCCGCGTCCTGATTATCTGTTTGCCGATATTGTCGGTACCGGCGGCGACGGCAGCAACAGCATCAATATTTCTACCGCGAGCGCCTTTGTTGCAGCGGCTTGCGGACTGAAAGTTGCCAAACACGGCAACCGCAGCGTCTCCAGCAAGTCAGGCTCTTCGGATTTGTTAGCGGCATTTGGCATCAATCTGGATATGAACGCCGACAAATCACGTCAGGCGCTTGACGATCTCGGCGTGTGTTTTCTGTTTGCGCCGAAATACCACACCGGTTTTCGCCATGCCATGCCGGTACGCCAGCAGTTGAAAACCCGCACGCTGTTTAACGTGCTCGGCCCGTTGATTAACCCGGCACATCCGCCGCTGGCGCTGATCGGCGTTTACAGCCCGGAGCTGGTGCTGCCGATTGCCGAAACGCTGCGCGTGCTCGGATATCAGCGGGCAGCCGTAGTGCACAGTGGTGGCATGGACGAAGTTTCGCTGCATGCACCGACCATTGTGGCAGAGCTGCACGATGGGGAAATCAAGAGTTATCAACTGACGGCAGAAGATTTTGGCCTGACGCCTTACCACCAGGAACAGCTGGCTGGCGGCACGCCGGAAGAAAACCGTGACATTCTTAGTCGCTTGTTACAAGGTAAAGGTGAAGCCGCTCATGAAGCCGCTGTTGCCGCGAATGTCGCCATGTTAATGCGCTTGCACGGTGAAGAAGATTTAAAAGCCAATGCGCAAACCGTGATTAATGTACTGCGCAGCGGTGCGGCCTATGACCGTGTCACTGCACTGGCAGCAAGAGGGTAAATGATGCAAACCGTTTTAGCGAAAATTGTCGCAGACAAGGCGATTTGGGTAGAAGCCCGCAAACAGCAACAACCACTGGCAAGCTTTCAAAATGATGTTCAACCCAGCTCTCGTGATTTCTACGATGCGCTGCAAGGTGCGCGCACCGCCTTTATTCTGGAATGTAAAAAAGCATCTCCGTCAAAAGGCGTGATCCGTGATGACTTCGATCCGGCACAGATTGCGGGCGTATATAAACATTATGCTTCCGCGATTTCCGTACTGACCGATGAGAAATATTTCCAGGGCAGTTTTGATTTCCTGCCTATCGTCAGCCGCATCGCGCCGCAACCTGTTCTGTGTAAGGACTTTATTATCGATCCTTACCAGATTTACCTGGCGCGTTTCTACCAGGCGGACGCCTGTTTGTTGATGCTGTCGGTCCTCGATGATGAACAATATCGTCAACTCGCCGCCGTCGCCCACAGCCTGAAAATGGGCGTACTGACCGAAGTCAGCAACGAAGAAGAGCTGGAGCGTGCTATCGCACTGGGTGCCAAAGTCGTTGGTATCAACAACCGCGATTTACGCGACTTGTCGATTGATTTGAATCGCACCCGCCAGCTTGCGCCGCGACTGGGCCACGGTGTGACCGTCATCAGCGAGTCCGGGATCAACACCTATGGACAGGTGCGCGAACTCAGCCACTTCGCCAACGGTTTTCTGATTGGTTCCGCGCTGATGTCGCATGATGATCTGCACGCTGCCGTGCGTCGCGTACTGCTCGGCGAGAATAAAGTCTGCGGTTTAACCCGGGCTCAGGATGCCAACGCGGCGTATAAATCCGGCGCGATTTATGGCGGACTGATTTTTGTACCCACATCGCCACGCGCGGTTAGCGTTGAGCAAGCGCGAGAGGTCATGACCGGCGCGCCGCTGCAATATGTCGGGGTGTTTCGCAACACAGATATTATCGACGTACGTGAAACAACGGCTGCTCTGGGACTCACTGCCGTGCAACTGCATGGTAGCGAAGATCAAGCCTACATAGACGCGCTACGCAATGCGCTACCCGCACAAGTACAAATCTGGAAGGCGCTCAGCGTCAGCGATAAGTTGCCAGCCCGGGATTATCAGCATGTCGATAAATACGTATTCGACAACGGTCAGGGCGGCAGCGGGCAACGCTTCGACTGGTCACTTTTAGGCGGACAATCGCTGGATAACGTATTACTGGCTGGCGGACTGGGCGCAGATAACTGCGTTGACGCGGCAAAAACCGGCTGTGCCGGTCTCGATTTCAATTCTGGCGTAGAGTCACAGCCGGGCATCAAAGATGCACGTCTTCTGGCTTCGGTCTTTCAGACGCTGCGCGCATATTAAGGAAAAGGACATGACAACATTACTCAATCCGTATTTTGGTGAATTTGGCGGTATGTATGTGCCACAGATTCTGATGCCTGCCCTGCGCCAGCTGGAAGAAGCTTTTGTCAGCGCGCAAAAAGATCCTGAATTTCAGGCGCAGTTTACAGACCTGCTGAAAAACTATGCGGGTCGCCCAACCGCACTGACCAAGTGCCAGAACATTACTCAAGGCACCAACACGACGCTGTATCTCAAGCGTGAAGATTTACTGCACGGCGGCGCGCACAAAACCAACCAGGTGCTGGGCCAGGCGTTGTTGGCGAAGCGCATGGGTAAAACGGAAATTATCGCCGAAACAGGCGCGGGGCAGCACGGTGTTGCATCTGCTCTCGCCAGCGCACTACTGGGGTTGAAATGCCGTATTTACATGGGCGCGAAAGATGTTGAACGTCAGTCGCCGAACGTTTTCCGTATGCGTTTGATGGGTGCAGAAGTTATCCCCGTTCACAGCGGTTCCGCAACGCTGAAAGATGCCTGTAACGAAGCGCTGCGCGACTGGTCTGGCAGCTACGATACTGCGCACTATATGCTCGGTACAGCGGCAGGTCCGCACCCCTTCCCGACTATTGTGCGTGAGTTCCAGCGGATGATCGGTGAAGAAACCAAGGCGCAGATTCTGGAAAAAGAAGGTCGTCTGCCGGACGCCGTTATCGCCTGCGTGGGTGGCGGTTCTAACGCCATCGGTATGTTCGCCGATTTTATTAATGAAACCAGCGTCGGTTTGATTGGCGTAGAGCCAGGCGGTCACGGGATTGAGTCTGGAGAACACGGCGCGCCGTTGAAACATGGTCGTGTCGGGATTTACTTCGGCATGAAGTCCCCGATGATGCAGACCGAAGAAGGACAGATTGAAGAGTCTTACTCTATTTCCGCCGGACTCGATTTCCCGTCGGTCGGGCCACAGCATGCGTACCTGAACAGCATTGGTCGCGCCGATTATGTTTCAATAACCGATGATGAAGCACTGGAAGCCTTCAAAACGCTGTGTCTGCACGAGGGGATTATTCCGGCACTGGAGTCCTCCCATGCCCTGGCGCACGCGTTGAAAATGATGCGTGAAAATCCGGAAAAAGAGCAGTTACTGGTGGTTAATCTCTCCGGTCGCGGCGACAAAGACATTTTCACCGTACACGATATTCTGAAAGCGCGAGGGGAAATCTGATGGAACGTTACGAAAACCTGTTTGCACAGCTGAAGGACCGCAAAGAAGGTGCTTTTGTCCCCTTCGTAACCCTGGGCGATCCGTCTGTTGAGCAGTCACTGAAAATCATTGATACGCTGATTGAAGCTGGTGCCGACGCGCTTGAACTCGGCATTCCGTTCTCCGATCCGCTGGCCGATGGCCCAACCATTCAGGAAGCCACTCTGCGTGCGTTTGCCGCCGGCGTCACACCATCGCAATGCTTTGAAATGCTGGCGCTGATTCGCCAGAAGCATCCGACGATTCCCATTGGATTGCTGATGTATGCCAACCTGGTCTTCAGCAAGGGCATTGACGAGTTTTACGCCCAGTGCGAAAAAGTGGGTGTGGATTCTGTGTTGGTAGCCGATGTCCCTGTTGAGGAGTCTGCGCCATTCAGAACTGCTGCACTGCGTCACAACATCGCACCGATTTTCATCTGCCCGCCGAACGCTGATGAAGAACTGCTACGCCAGATTGCCTCTTACGGTCGTGGCTACACTTATCTGCTTTCACGTGCAGGCGTGACCGGTGCCGAAAATCGTGCGGCATTACCGCTGCATCATTTGGTTGAAAAGCTGAAACAATATGATGCTCCGCCTTCTTTACAGGGCTTCGGTATCTCTGCGCCTGAACAGGTAGCCGGAGCTATTGAAGCCGGTGCTGCCGGTGCAATTTCCGGCTCGGCAATTGTGAAAATCATTGAGAAAAATGTTGCGGCACCGGAACAGATGCTGGCTGAGCTGAAAGCGTTTGTCAGCACGATGAAAGCCGCCACCCACCAGTAAGTTAAATCAACCGCCAGAGACGTCTGGCGGTTTCAGCTTCATTCTATACATAGCGCTATCCGCATTCTGAATGGCCACATCCAGTTCACCGTTCACCTCTGCAATTCCCCACGATACTGACAATGGCACGGTATGCCCATCCACCACAAACACATGACTGGTCACCTGCCCGCTAATACGTTGCGCGATTGCTATGGCGTCAGTTGCCTGCGATCGAAACAGCAGGATCATAAATTCATCCCCGCCGGTACGAATCACAATATCGTGGCTGGTGCGGGTGTTTGACAGCATCCTGTTGGCGATAATTTGCAACGCGCGATCGCCTGCCGCGTGGCCCCAGGTATCATTGACGGCCTTAAATTTATTGCAGTCCAGTAGCACCACCGAACAGTGTGATAAATCCCGACGCTTGATAATGTCGAGTATTCGGCGGTTAAAACAGCCGGTTAGAGTATCGATATAAACCTTGAGGTCGCTTTCGTTTAGCCATGACTTTAACGAGAAGCTAATGATGATGAAAAAGAACGGCGCCAGCAGGATAACAATCCCGGCATGTGTATCGCGCGCCATAAAACGGCCTAATGAAAGCGAATAGTGCAGCGCATATTTCTCCGAAAAATTGCGCACCAAATAGCTGGATTGCCCCGCACATTTGCCGGATAAGCAGAGGCTCTCTTTGTTGGTCAGATTCACTAACTCCACGTTCAATCCGGGAAGGATTTGATTATCAAACGCCTCGGCTAACGCTTCCTGCAGCTCAGGCTTCGAATGATCATAGACCAGATAGGCAACGATTTGGTCTGATATCTCCTTACCCGACAGATCGTAGATATAGCTCACTACGCTGTAGGCTTTTTCACCGGTAATTTTATCGGTATAGAAGTTTGTTGAACTGAGAGCTTTATTTTTGACGTTTTTTTGCAACAACCGGGTATAGAAATCGGTGGGCGGATAGAAAAAATGCGTTATATCCATCGCCATTTCGGAGTCAGAAAAACTGAAATTGCGCGAGTCAGAAGCCATAAACCAATAAAAATAATCTGAATTGCTGGCGATAATGTAACGGTGCGCATCGAAGCTGCCTGGATTTAGCTCATTAACCATTCCGCGAATGAACTCCGCCGCAGTATACATACACAGCGCATTATGGCTGGGTTGCTGAGCAATAATCGTCCCCGTTGCAGAATGAACCCGCTTTGGGTCGGCGTTAATTCCCCATTCATCTTTGTTTCGCGGAACAAACTGCGCCATAACACCACACTGTTCGCCGGTTTTGATGTGGTAATAACGCTCGCCAATCGCATCGGCAATCAGTTCATTATCGTTAAAAATGTCCAACATGTGAGCTTGCAGGCGGCTAACGCCTTCACTGGCGGCAGCCATACGCTGTTCATAAATGATAAACAGAAACAACGAGGTAAAAATCAACGTAATGAGCCCGGATACCAGCAGAGCCTGCCTGTTTCTGAGCTTATCCTGCACAATCTTCACGAGTCCACCCTGATAGTTAACAGTATTGCCAAATCGGTTACCCGTTTATGTTGTTGCATAACAGCGTTGTACGTTGATAGAGGATGTTTGCCACTCCGAAGCAGGTACGTTGATGTAGCCCGCAATCGCGCGCTTAGGTTACAGATTTATACAATAAAAGCACATATTTGTTAACATAAGCGCAAACTAATCATCACCTTCGATAGGATACCCTGCCCGCCGGATGGCCTCGCGGCAGTCGTTTACGCCTGCGGCATAGCCCGCCTCAATCTCACAAACCGGACTTGCGCTGCAATAAGGTAGTGTAACCGGAGTCGCAATAAGTTTCTCCAGCGCCTCAGTTTTATCCATGTAAAGCAATAATTCACGTGCAACACTCACGGCAAACGCTGCCGTTTGATCCTCGTAGAACGGTTCCAGAAGTGTGATTTTTTGCTGTAGCAGATGGCGGGTCAACATCATCAGCAATCCCCTCAAAGTTGGTTTGCTTAAAGAGTAGCACTACATCAAAGGGGAGAAAGGCAGGATGTTTTCCCCAGAATTTTTTAAATGAAGAACGAGAGGAATTTTTCCTGGTTGCTAACCACGGGCCGGTATGCCCGGAATCTATACAGTTCAGTCGTTTTGGTTGTGCAACCATTAATGAAGTTGACTTCAAAAAGTCCTTTGCGAGACACTGAAGGAAAGCATGCCAAATATGGGTGAACTTGTTGAGACATCTGTTGATTAAATTAGTTATGTTAAGCGTTGGATTTTTAAGCGCTGGGGACATACTGGCAAATACTCCGGAACAGGTAATCACCGCTTTCCAGAGGGATTATAAATATTGGAATGACCAGTCATTTCAGAGAAATCAGAACTACAGAAAGCAAGAAGTTATGCTCCTGGCCCAGAAGGGTTGGAATGAGCTTTTGAATAAATATACAAAACCTGGTTTTCAGGGCGAGCCTATAGCTTTTGGTTCTGAGTCTAGTCATGATCCTGAGCAAGAGAACATCATATCGGTTCAGATTTCTGAAAAAGTAGCGACCGTGACGACCAGATTATCGAGGCAGTATTATTCACCTATTTATGAATATCAATTGTCCAAAGAGAATGATACCTGGTATCTATCTCAGATATTTTTAGTTGATGATGATGGAAAATATCCGAGTTTGTAATAAATAGTGCACTCATTACAACTTTATGAGTTAAAAAAATCTGCCATAATGACAGATTTCTTTAATCTATCATTAGAGATTTGCAACGTTATGATATACTTTTTGAACATCATCGTCATCTTCAAGAGCATCAACAAGCCCTGCAAAGACTTCTAAATCTTCTGGTGAAAGTTCAATTTCTGATTGAGCAATCATTTCTAATTCTGTGGTTGAGAACTCAGTAATTCCTGCTGCTTTTAGAGCTGCAATGCCTTTATGAAGATCTGTAGATTCAGTATAAATAACGATGTTTCCTTCTTCCTCGGTTACATCACGAACATCTACTTCAGCATTAAGCAGAATTTCAAAAATATGGTCAGGGTCTGTCCCTTCAAATACAATTACTCCGGTATTGTCAAACATATAGCTGACAGAACCCGCCGCTCCGATATTCCCGCCTTTTTTATTAAAAATTGAGCGGACATTAGCAATCGTACGGTTAACGTTTGAAGTCAATGTTTCAGCGATAATCAGTGAGCCACTGGGACCAAAGCCTTCATAACGCCCTTGCACGAACGTTTCATCGCTGCCGCCTTTGGCTTTATCAATGGCTTTATCAATAACGTGTTTTGGAACCTGAGCTTGTTTCGCACGTTCAATAACGAATTTTAAAGATGTATTTAATTCTGGGTCTGGTTCGCCTTGTTTAGCAGCAGCATAAATTTCTACACCGAATTTTGCATATACATTAGACGTTGCACCGTCTTTAGCTGTTTTTTTAGCAACAATATTTGCCCACTTACGTCCCACTGGAATGATCTCCTCGAAAATTCATTTACATTATTGAATGGTAAATAATCTGCCATTACATTATATCATGATGTATAAACCTTAGTCCATGAAAAATAAAATATCCAAATTTTACGATATGTTACTTTAATTTTATCAATAGTTAACATTTTGGATAAGTTATCCCCTGATTATCTGCAGGTTCTTTTTTGTACGTAATAAATGAGCCGCAGTAATAATGCATAAGAGAATAGAAACAAAAGCGATATTCCAGATAAACACACTGGCTATTAAAGTTACCGCGGTACTGCTTAAAGAGAGCGCTACAAGTCATCTTGCACTGCGCCTTATTTGATAGTGTGTTCGTTTAGTACCGGGACAAGATACTTAGCCTATATTTACTCCACCACTCCAACAAAGGGAAATGCTAAATGGGTGGAGCGGTACAACCAGCATCTCTGACTGATGTATTCAGAAGCACACGTGACTCAGTTGACTACGGCTGGTCAAAACAACAATACGCGTGGAAAAGAATGGAAAAAACTGGTCATTTGATGACCAGTTTTGCAGAGGAGTTTTGCAGAAGAACTTAAAAACGATAACCCGCAGAGAACATAAACACCCACGGATCGAGGCGTACACTGTCGCTATAACGGGCTTGCGGCAGAACAGCACCATTAGATTTGTACTTCGCAGTAGTATCGATATCCATGTACCAGACCGACATGTTAATCAGCCAGTCGCGGTTAATCAGATAGTCCATACCGACTTGCCCTGCTGCACCCCAGGAATCTTTCAGACTCAGGTCCGATAATCCTGTTTCTTTACCGTTATCGTTAAAGCCTTCATCGAAGAAGGTCGTGTAGTTCACACCAACACCTACGTACGGACGCAGTTTACTGCTGGAGTTACCGAAGTACCACTGTGCCATTAACGTCGGCGGCAAATGATGTACGGTGGCAATATCACCCGTTGCTGCAGTACCAATTTTATGGCGGAACGGCGTAGCCGCCAGTAATTCAACACCGATATTGTCGGTTGCCATGTAGGTAAATGTCAGACCCAACTGCGTGTTATTGCTGACATCAAAGCCACCTAAGCTGCCCAGCGTACCACCTGCACCTTCCGTCGGCCTGACGGTGGCTGAACCTGCACGAATAAAGAACTCTCCAGCTTCATGCGCAAATGCGTTACCAGAGAGAAGAGTTGTTAAAGCCAATGCTGCAACTGTTAATTTTTTCATGTCCGCTCCATCGTTATGGTTATAAAAGCGGAATGAATATACCTACTTTGGAGTAATAAATGATCTAACATGGATCACATTGACTTTGATAATTTAACATTTATTGATCCAGATTAAGTTAGAACTTGCATTCAAAATCCTGGTTAAATTAATTCAGATCAATTTTGATATATTTTCAATGTGCAAGTACCTCCTGCTCATTGCTGATGGGTGATTGTTATCTGCACGCGATGCGCAGATAACAAACAGCGTTCATGCACGACGCTGAAGTCATAGCCAAAAATTACCGCAGCTTTACAAAGATATGCTTTTCCATACATCGCGCGATGCTGCCACTGTAGAGTTATCCAGGGTACAATTGCCCGCAAATGAACACCTGCAAAACTCAAGGAGAGTGCATGTCTATCACGGCGAAATCCGTTTACCGTGACACGGGAAACTTTTTCCGTAATCAATTCATTACCATCTTGCTGGTATCGTTGTTGTGCGCGTTTATCACAGTGGTGTTAGGGCATGCCTTTTCCCCCACTGACGCACAAATTGCGCAACTCAGTGAAGGCGATCAGTTAACCAGCAGCGTGGGGTTGTTCGATCTGGTGCAAAACATGACCCCGGAGCAACAGCAAATTTTGCTACGCGCTTCCGCGGCGTCTACGTTTTCCGGTCTGATTGGTAATGCCATCCTCGCCGGTGGTGTCATCCTGATGATTCAGCTGATTTCAGCAGGTCATCGGGTCAGCGCATTACGTGCCATCGGCGCCAGTGCGCCAGTGTTGCCAAAGCTGTTTATTCTGATTTTTTTGACTACTCTGCTGGTGCAAATCGGTATTATGCTGGTTGTTGTTCCCGGTATTCTGCTGGCCATCCTGCTGGCACTCGCACCTGTGATGTTGGTACAGGACAAAATGGGTGTCTTTGCCGCGATGCGCAACAGTATGCGTCTGGCGTGGTCGAATATGCGACTGGTTGCGCCGGCAGTAATCGGTTGGTTGCTGGCAAAAACGCTGCTGTTGCTTTTTGCGCCAAGTTTTGCAGTACTTACGCCGAATGTAGGCGCGGTATTGGCGAATACGCTGAGCAATATGATCTCCGCGGTGTTGCTGATCTATTTGTTCCGCCTGTACATGCTGATTCGCCAATAAACCCTGAACGCATTCCGGGCTTGTACCCGGTGCTTTTGATGACGGAATCGAAGAATGAAGCAGTTTCTTGATTTTTTACCGCTGGTTGTCTTTTTTGCTTTTTATAAGCTTTACGACATCTATGCGGCGACCTCGGCGCTGATTGTCGCGACGGCTGTAGTGTTGATTTACAGCTGGGTTCGCTATCGCAAGGTCGAGAAGATGGCGTTAATCACCTTTGTCCTGGTGGCCGTATTTGGTGGCCTGACTATTTTTTTCCACAACGATGAATTCATTAAGTGGAAAGTAACGGTGATTTACGGGCTGTTTGCTGGTGCATTGCTGGTAAGCCAGTGGGTGATGAAAAAGCCGCTGATCCAGCGCATGTTAGGTAAAGAACTGACCCTGCCGCAGCCAGTGTGGTCGAAACTAAATTTAGCCTGGGCAGTCTTTTTCATCCTGTGTGGTCTGGCGAATATCTATATTGCATTTTGGCTACCGCAGAACATTTGGGTCAACTTCAAAGTGTTCGGCCTGACCGCCCTGACTTTATTCTTTACGCTGCTGAGTGGGGTCTATATTTACCGTCATCTGCCGCAAGAAGATAAATCGTAATACATGCTCGCCAGATCTGCGGATCTGGCGAATTTTTATCCCCTCGCGTTCCATAGAGCTGACAACCTGACTTACATCTGCTCTGCATGCCGCATCCCCTCTGTTCTCAACGCACAAATTCTAGTAGCATCGCGCCTGTAATCTTTCTCTATAGTCGGTTCTACAATGACAACAACGAATAACACTCCCCAGGGTGAACTTGTTTTACGCACTCTGGCCATGCCTGCCGATACCAACGCGAACGGTGATATTTTTGGCGGCTGGCTGATGTCACAAATGGATATAGGTGGCGCGATTCAGGCCAAAGAGATCGCACATGGTCGTGTGGTAACGGTGCGGGTTGAAGGAATGAGCTTTTTGCGCCCGGTCGCCGTAGGTGATGTAGTGTGCTGCTATGCGCGCTGTGTGAAGCGCGGGACAACCTCAATCAGCATCAATATTGAAGTTTGGGTGAAGAAAGTCGCTTCTGAACCTATTGGCCAGCGTTATAAGGCCACCGAAGCTCTGTTTATCTACGTTGCCGTTGATAAAGACGGGAAACCGCGTCCAATCCCCACGTTGGCCTGATAGCACACGCCAGTAATGCTATCCGGCAATCATCACTCTTGATCATTGCCGGACGGCCTGATACTTATTCGATCTGAGTTGTGCCGTTTAATTTGAAAACAATATTCACCACGAGTCCAGAACCGGGTTTACCTGCTTCATAACGCCATCTACGCATCGCGTTTTTCACTTCACGCTCAAACATATTGGCAGGCTGTGCAGACAGGATCTCCACATTTTCAACCCGACCATCCGGCGTTACGTTAAATTTGACCTTTACCCGCCCTTCAATGCGCAGCGCCTGAGCTCGCGCCGGATACTGAGGCTGATTACGGCTTAAAGCGCGTGGACCCGATGGCGCACTGACCACCGGTTTGCTGGTAGTTGCCGGCGCGGTATTGGTCATTGTGCGCGTAGGTGCCGTATTTTCCAGCGGGGAGGCCGGGCGCGGTTCTGCTGGTTTAACATCGCGTTTCGGCTGCTCTTCCACCTTTTTCACCGGTTTTGGCTTCGGTTTAGGCTTGGGCTTCGGTTTTTCAATCACCACCGGCGCCTCTTTTGGTGGCTCTGGAATCGGCTCTGGTTCCGGTTCAGGCTCGACAACGGGTTCCGGCGGCGGCTGAACGGCCTGAGGTGGTTCGAGATCGGTAGGCGCGACCATCGTGACAGAGATCGGCTGCGCTGGCGCAGGCAGTTCAATAACCTGATGTACCGAGGTATACAGCAAACCAGCCACTACGGCACCATGAATGCCTACAGACAGTAATGTTGGCCAGGGAAAGCGACGAGGTAAATCAAGGGTCATTGAAGTCATAATCGTTTCAGTAAAAAAACCAGGCCCTGATTTTAAATGCAAATAGCAATCATATTCAATAAGCCCGTGGCGGTAACTGACATTTAAAACGCGATTTTATGATAATAAACCACTTTCAGAGTATGGCCTTAACATATCAGTTATCTTTCCGTTGCAGTTGTTAGGCCTTTCCAATAACGTTATTAACGACTTTTACCGTTCAAGGAGTTCTACCCGTGCTGTATGTTATTTACGCCCAAGATATCGCAGACTCTCTCGAAAAACGTCTTTCCGTGCGCCCTGCTCATCTGGCTCGCCTGCAACTCCTTCATGACGAAGGTCGTTTGCTCACGGCGGGCCCCATGCCAGCGGTCGATAGTAACGATCCCGGTGCGGCGGGTTTTACCGGCTCGACGGTGATTGCCGAATTTGAATCTTTGGAGGCGGCACAGGCGTGGGCGGAAGCCGATCCGTATGTTGCAGCGGGCGTTTATGCTCAGGTTTCAGTAAAACCTTACAAGAAAGTATTTTGACAAAACAAAAAGCCATTTTCATTTATAAAAATACTGAGCAGTAAGCAAAATACATAGCCAGTGAGGGCGCATTTAGGTGCACATTAGTCTAAACGCCCTCACTTCTCGTCTCTTTGCATTAATTCAGCATATCAAAGCAATGATAAGTACCCTTTTAAAAGGTAGCAACGACCGTATATTAGCGTTTCATTGATTGTTTCTTACTCAACCCCAGTGTATTTTATTACCTATCGAGATTAATTTGTCACAATGCAGACAGGCTGTGTTGTCACGATATACGGGATTTTAGTCAATTATGGCTTTTGATTCGTTCCGTCCCGCCTCTCCCACGCCTAAATCATTCCGCCATGATATCAATGGCCTGCGAGCATGGGCTGTATTAGCGGTCGTATTTTATCACTTTGGCGTACCCGGATTTAGCGGTGGTTTTATCGGTGTTGATGTTTTTTTTGTTATATCAGGTTTCCTGATGACCGCCATCATCGTAAACGGCCTTGAACGTGGTAATTTTTCATTTTGGGGTTTCTATCTGGCACGTGCCAGACGAATTATTCCTGCCTTAATTGCATTATGTAGCACATTACTTTTCTTAGGTTGGTTTTGGTTGCCTACCGCTGATTATCATGTGCTGGCAATCAATGCCATAACAGCGCTTACTTTCGTTTCCAATCTAAAATTTTGGCGCGAAGCGGGTTATTTCGATATCACTTCCAGAGAAAATTGGTTGCTGCACACATGGTCTCTTTCAGTGGAGTGGCAATTTTACATTTTGCTGCCTGTTGGCTGCATTTTACTCTGGCGCTGGTTTGGCAAGCAGGGTGTTAAGTTTGCACTTATCGCCGCAGGCGTACTGTCATTAGCACTATCAATTTACGTGAGCCCTCGACTCCCAGGTAGTGCATTTTATTTACTCCCCACACGCATTTGGGAATTATTAGCTGGAGGAGCTGTATGGTGGATAACTCGTCAGCATTCTATGTCGCAGCGCCCAGCCCGAATACTAGAGTTGATGGGTTTTATTTTAATTGCCCTGTCAGTCACATTCCTGGATGCGACACGACCATGGCCGGGAAGTTATGCCGTGGTTCCTGTGCTGGGGACCATGCTGGTTCTTGCGGCTAATCGCCAGCAGTCTTTTTTTACCTCTACGGCAATTTTTCGACAGATAGGTGCCAGTTCTTACTCAATTTATTTGTGGCACTGGCCGCTGGCGGTACTGCTCAGTTATGCCGACAAACAGCACAACCCCTGGTGGATTGCTACTGGCATCGTAATGAGTGTGCTGTTGGGAAAGATCTCTTTATTGCTCGTGGAGATTCCGACACGCAAACAGCTTGCAATAACCCCTGCACGCAAACAGAGCTGGGTATTATTACTGTTGATTTTGAGCACTGGTGGAATGGCTGCAGGGGCTCGTTATCAGCAAGTCGACGGCAGAATTAACCCGGCAATTGAATTAGCGATGATCCCGAAACTTGATTACGCATCCCGATTTGAAAAATGCCTGCTCGCGCCGGGTAAAGGAAGCGAGTCTCCGATGTGCAGGTATGGCAAGGGAGAGTTAACAGCCATTGTCCTGGGAGACAGCCATGCAAGCATGCTGGTTTCAGCTGTCGCAGAGGCTGCTCCCGGTGAGGTTATTGAGATGACCTATGCGAGCTGTCCGACCGTGTTAGGCATGAAACGAAGAGAGGATATTAATAATGACTGTAAACTATTTAATGATCGAGCTATTAATTTACTAAATAATGAATATAAAAATAAACTCGTCTTTATCGCTAACAGAAGCAGCCTCGCTATCCTGGGACAAAATGAAAAGGACGATTTTTTTAATATTCCTATGGGATTTTTTGATACGCCGATTGAACACCCCAATCAGAATTTAACACAACAGTTTAGCCAGCAACTCGTAAAAACTCTGTGTTCCATAGAGAATAGTCAGAGGGTATTTCTGGTCCGCCCTATTCCTGAAATGGCAATCGATGTGCCTAATACAATGGCCAGGGCACTGATGTTTGGGAAGTCAGACAATAAAGTATCTATTTCGCTCGATGAATATTACCATCGACAAACAGCCATTTGGGCAGCACAGGATGAGGCTGCCCTGCGCTGCGGCGTCAATATTCTCAATCCGTTACCCTATCTTTGCAAGGATGGGCGGTGTTGGGGAGATGCAGCTGGACGTCCACTTTACTCAGACAGTAACCATCTGAGCGCATTTGGCAGTACTCTTTTGCTCCCCATGTTTCAACGCGCATTTAAACAAGCAGAACATACCGAGGCGACTAGCGCCCTGCAGCGTTGACGCTTGACCAAAATATGGGGTCACATCCATTCGGATACCAATATTCACCCAAGTAAAAAGCCGCTTAACATGAACTGTCCAACTTTATGGGGTCAGTCCAGATAGCGGCTTTGGTTGTTACTTTTTCTCGTCAGTGTAGCGACGAGCGTTGTCAAAAAGATTTGTACACATAATGACTTTCCTCAAAAGACAATAAACTAACAGAATAGGATAACGGGTAATACCTGACCACATTATTATGTACCACGCACTCCAAAATAGAGTTATCGTTTTGATAATAAAAAGAAAAGTATAATCAGCGAGAAATTTACGCCGCCGTTTTTTCAACAGTTCTTCCTTGCAACAAAGGCGCTTTATTCATTACGTCCGGGATACACCCGGTTTTAACAATCACACCAGGATTACCAACAACGACAGAAAAAGGCGGGATACTTTCGGTAACAAACGCCCCAGCAGCAATTTTACTCCCTTGCCCAATGATAACCCCACCGACGATGACAGCATTTGGACCAATCCAAACTTCATCTTCAATAATGGGGTAAGCTGTAATGCGGGTTCCTTGTCCCTGAATAGTATCTCGCTGACCGATGGTTACACCATGAAATAAGGTAACGTTTTTTCCAATTCTTGCACTCGGCGATATCACTATCCCCCAGCCATGAGTGATAGCCAACCCGGCACCAACCTGCGTGCTCGATGGAAAATCCATTGAACCCATATGTGCAGCACACCGATGCAATATCTTAAATGGATAGAGCATGATACGCAGCGGTGTGCGCGAAACCGCACAGTATTGGCATATACGCATCATCACAATGATACGGAATGTTCTGCTAATTACTGTGCCAATTATTAGTTTACTCCATGAGAAATAACCAAATTCACGGTGGGTATCGGCTTTAATGTTGTCGAATGCCATCATACTGTCTCGTTGTTTAATCGTTAAAATGCATCAATTCTTACTGAAATAAAACATATTTTCTTGTCAGCAGCATTTTTCTTTTCAAGTAGATACGGTACCTGAAAGATGACAATAATATAAATAATAAAATGGTTATCTCTTACCTGGACCAAAAGCGATCATGATAGTCAGGCAAGTATTTAAGAATCAGAACGAGAAAACAGACATTGGGCACCGCCAGCGGTGCCCTTTTGGGATCAGATGCTGTGGATCGCAAACAGCAACGAGTTGCGTTGATGGTTGAGAATGCACTTTCTGATAGTGTGGATACGCATATTACGACGCGATTGTCCTTCAAGCCAACGTGCTTTACGGCGGCTAGCCTGACGCAGCATCCGCCAGCGTCCCACTTCCGTTCTACTACGCTTCATGTTTACTACTCTTTCAGTCACTGAGTGACCATTATAACGCCACACCGAATGCAGACCAGCGGTTTTCCCGTGTTTTTATTTGCCAGATTAATCCTGATGCGTAAACTCTTAACAATACGCTTTCAAAAGGATTTTTAAATTTATGACAACCTTCTACACCGTGGTGAGTTGGCTGGTCATTCTGGGTTACTGGGTACTCATTGCTGGCGTAACATTACGCATTCTAATGAAACGACGCGCAGTGCCCTCCGCAATGGCCTGGCTTTTGATCATCTATATTCTGCCATTGGTAGGGATCATTGCTTATCTGTCCTTCGGTGAGCTCCACCTGGGTAAACGCCGCGCCGAACGTGCCCGGGCAATGTGGCCGTCAACGGCCAAGTGGCTGAACGATCTTAAAGCCTGTAAGCATATTTTTGCGCAGGAAAACAGCAGCGTCGCCTCCTCCTTATTTAAACTGTGCGAGCGTCGTCAAGGAATCGCCGGCGTTAAGGGTAATCAGCTGCAGCTGCTCACCAGTTCAGATGACGTGATGCAGGCGCTGATCCGCGATATTCAGCTGGCGCGCCACAACATAGAGATGGTGTTCTACATCTGGCAGCCGGGTGGTATGGCCGATCAGGTAGCCGAGTCGTTAATGGCTGCCGCGAGGCGAGGCATTCACTGTCGACTGATGCTGGACTCCGCCGGCAGCGTGGCGTTCTTCCGCAGCCCTTGGGCGGCCATGATGCGTAACGCAGGTATCGAGGTTGTAGAAGCGCTGAAGGTGAACCTGATGCGTGTATTTTTACGCCGTATGGACCTGCGTCAGCACCGCAAAATGATCATGATCGACAACTACATTGCGTATACCGGCAGCATGAACATGGTCGATCCGCGCTTCTTCAAACAAGATGCAGGCGTTGGGCAATGGGTTGATTTAATGGCAAGAATGGAAGGCCCGGTAGCCACCGCTATGGGCATCGTCTATTCTTGCGACTGGGAAATTGAGACCGGAAAGCGCATTTTGCCCCCGCCGCCGGACGTTAATATCATGCCGTTTGAGCAGGCCAGCGGGCACACCATTCACACAATTGCCTCGGGTCCTGGTTTCCCAGAAGACTTGATTCATCAGGCGCTGTTAACCGCAGCTTATTCAGCGCGCGAATATTTAATTATGACCACGCCTTACTTTGTTCCCAGCGACGATTTGCTGCATGCAATTTGTACGGCAGCGCAGCGTGGAGTCGACGTCAGTATCATTCTTCCACGTAAGAATGATTCCCTGCTGGTTGGCTGGGCAAGCCGGGCCTTTTTCACTGAGTTGCTGGCAGCTGGCGTTAAAATTTATCAGTTCGAAGGCGGCCTGCTGCACACCAAGAGCGTACTGGTCGATGGCGAGCTGAGCTTGGTCGGTACCGTTAACCTGGATATGCGCAGTCTATGGCTCAATTTTGAAATCACGCTGGTCATTGACGATGCTGGATTCGGCGGCGATCTCGCCGCCGTGCAGGATGATTATATTTCGCGTTCCCGCCTGCTTGATGCCCGTTTGTGGGTAAAACGACCACTCTGGCAGCGGATAGCAGAGCGACTGTTTTACTTCTTTAGTCCGTTGCTGTAAAACGTGCCCATCAGACAGTAAACAGGTAGTCATTATGGATATGGATTTGAACAATCGCCTGACCGAAGACGAAACGCTTGAGCAGGCTTACGACATTTTTCTCGAACTGGCTGCGGATAACCTCGATCCGGCAGATATCATTCTGTTCAATTTGCAGTTTGAAGAACGCGGCGGTGCCGAGTTATTCGATCCGGCAGAAGACTGGCAGGAGCATGTTGATTTTGACCTGAACCCTGATTTCTTTGCCGAAGTGGTGATTGGTCTGGCAGATACAGAAGACGGTGAGATTAACGATATTTTTGCGCGCGTTTTATTATGTCGCGAAAAAGATCATAAGCTCTGCCATATTCTCTGGCGCGAATAATCAAACAAAAAAGCTGCTCTCGCAGCTTTTTTTATTTTTAGCCCGGTAGTTTGCTTCCGCAACGGTTACAAAACTGCGCGCTATGTTCGTGCTGCGCCTGCTGACACTGGGGACATTTTCGTTGGTGCCCGCGATGCTGGAACGCACTGCTCATGTGCGTGGTAATCAATCCCGTCGGTATCGCAATCACCGAGTAACCAATCAGGATAAGCACGGACGCCACCATGCGCCCCAACGGAGTGTGCGGCGTAATATCGCCATAGCCGACGGTGGTTACAGTAACAATCGCCCAATACACTGACGCATTCAGCGTAGTAAATCCATATTTTGGCCCTTCAATCAGATACATCATCGCACCAAAAACCACCATCAGAATGGCGATAAAGGAATAGAACAACATCAGCTGATGTCGGGCACTTTTTAACGCATTCCAGAACACCCGTAGAGAAGGCATAAAGCGCAACAGCTTGAGAATACGCAGGACGCGCAGGACACGCATCGCCCGCCAGGCGAAAACATAACTCAGACTGATTTCAGGCCATAGCCACATCACATACAGCGGCAGAATGGTGGCAAGGTCAACTATCCCCCAGAAACTAAACACATATTTGGCGGGATTGGCCCAACAGCATAAGCGCAGAAGATATTCGAGAGTAAAGACCAGAGTAATAAAGATCTCCAGCCAGACAAAAACGCGCCATTCCTCAAATGTTAAATGGTATTGCGTCCCTACTCCGGACTCAATGAAGATAACAATAACGCTGAGCAAGGCGAATAGCGCGCACATACCTTCAAAGCGACGCCCTGAACGGGTGTTTAAATCGAATAATTTGCGAAAGAGCGCGCGGCGGACAGAAGAGACTAAACCTGGCACAGATACCTCACCAAAAAAAGGGCTGACTTTTGTCAGCCCTCGGAATTATAGCGGGTCTACTTTCAGGCAGGAAACTGCGTGTCGGAAACTTCCTTCGAGAACCGGGCGCGTTTTTGCGCATTCCGGCCCTGCAATCGGGCAGCGCGTACGGAACACGCAACCGGAAGGAGGGTTAATCGGGGACGGTAACTCGCCTTCCAGCAACTGGATAACCTTGTTCCTTTCCTGATCCGGATCGGGGATCGGCACCGCAGACATCAGCGCTTTGGTATAAGGATGCAGCGGGTTATGGTACACCTCGTCATAGGTCCCTAATTCCACCGCATGTCCGAGATACATAACCAGCACACGGTCGGAGATATGTTTAACCACCGCGAGGTCGTGGGCAATGAAGATTAACGATAATCCCATTTCTCGCTGAAGTTGTTGCAGCAGGTTAACCACCTGGGCCTGGATTGACACGTCCAGCGCCGAAACGGGTTCATCGCAGATAATCAACTTCGGTTCGAGGATCAGCGCGCGGGCAATACCAATACGCTGACACTGGCCACCTGAAAACTCATGTGGGTAGCGGTTAATCAGGTTGGGCAGTAATCCTACCTTCATCATCATCGCTTTCACACGATCGCGGACTTCCTGACCAGGAAGATTCGGATGATAAGTTCGCAGCGGTTCGGCAATGATTTCACCAATGGTCATGCGCGGGTTTAACGATGCCAGCGGATCCTGGAAAATCATCTGGATATCGCTGCGTACTTCCCGCCACTCATCGGGTTTCATGCCGAGTAAATCTTTACCCAGCCAGGCAACCTTTCCATCGGTGGCCTTCACCAGGCCGATAATCGCACGGGCAAAGGTCGATTTCCCGCAGCCTGATTCACCGACCACGCCCAGGGTTTCGCCCTCATACAGTCTCAGGGTTACGCCATCAACTGCCTTCAGGGTTTTAGATGGTTGCCAGAACCACTGTTTGCCATCTTTAATATCGAAATGGACTTTAAGGTCAGCAATCTCAAGGAGCACTTTACGTTGTTCGGTTACCGCATTCATACCAGTTCCTCCACCGGCTTAAAGCAGGCACGCAAACGGCCTGGACTAAATTCCTCCAGTGGCGGAGCACTGCTACAGATTTCCATCGCATGCGGGCAACGCGGCTGGAATGGACAGCCTTTTGGCAGACGCAGCAGGTTCGGTGGGTTGCCCGGGATCGTGAGCATCTCTTCCCCTTCTGCATCCAGACGAGGTACGGCATTCAGCAAACCAATCGAATACGGATGAACGGGCTTATAAAAGACATCCCGCGCACTGCCGTATTCCATCGTACGACCGGCGTACATCACCAGAACTTTATCGCAAATACCGGCAACAACCCCCAGATCGTGGGTGATCATGATAATCGCGGTGTTGAATTCGCTTTTCAGTTCATTCAGCAGCGTCATGATTTGCGCCTGTACCGTCACATCGAGCGCAGTGGTCGGTTCATCGGCTATCAGTAATTTGGGCCTGCACAGCAACGCCATAGCGATCATAACGCGCTGACGCATACCACCGGAGAATTCATGCGGATACATTTTCATGCGCTTACGCGCTTCCGGCATTTTCACCGCATCCAGCATTCTGACCGACTCTTCAAAAGCTTCCGCTTTGCCCATGCCTTTATGCAGCATCAGAACTTCCATCAACTGCTCCCCGACCCGCATGTACGGATTGAGAGACGTCATCGGGTCCTGGAAAATCATCGAGATTTGCTCGGCGCGCAGTTTGTTCAGTTCACGTTCCGGTAAGTTCAGAATTTCACGTCCGTTGAACGTTGCGGAGCCCCCGATACGACCATTAGCCGCCAGCAGGCCCATCAGGGCAAAGGCCGTTTGCGATTTACCTGAACCGGATTCTCCGACAATACCCAGCGTTTCTCCAGCTCGCAGAGAAAAGTTTAAATCGTTGACCGCAGTTACATCGCCGTCGGGGGTAGCGAACGTCACACGCAAATCTTTTACGTTCAGCAGTGCGTTAGCCTGTTGTTGCGCGAGCGGCGCGGTTGAGGTTTCAATTACGCTCATGGCTGCACTCCTTAACGGTCTTTCGGGTCGAGGGCATCACGCAAGCCATCGCCAATAAAGTTAAAACAGAACAAAGTGACCACCAGGAAACCTGCCGGAAACAGCAGCAGCCATGGTGAGACTTCCATTGAGTTGGCACCATCACTGAGCAGAGCGCCCCAGCTACTTAACGGCTCCTGCGTACCTAGTCCCAAAAAGCTCAGGAAGGATTCAAACAGGATCATGCTCGGCACCAGCAATGAAGCGTATACCACCACCACACCCAGCACGTTCGGCACAATATGGCGGATAACGATACGCACGGTAGACACCCCACCCACTTGCGCCGCTTCAATAAACTCTTTGCGCTTGAGGCTCAGCGTTTGTCCACGCACGATACGCGCCATATCCAGCCAGGAGACCATCCCGATAGCGACAAAAATCAGCAGGATATTTTGCCCAAAGAAGGTGACCAGCAGGATCACGAAGAACATGAACGGGAAGGAGTTGAGAATTTCCAGCAGACGCATCATCACCGAGTCGATTTTTCCGCCGAGGTAGCCCGACAGAGAACCGTACAGTGTACCGACAACCACCGCGACCAACGCCGCCGCAATGCCGACCATTAGCGAGATGCGCCCGCCAATCGCCACGCGCACCAACAGGTCGCGTCCCGACGAGTCAGTACCGAAATAGTGGCCTGATTCCGTATCCGGCGCGCTGGACATCATGCCCCAGTCAGTATCGAAGTAGGTAAACTGCGACAGCATCGGCGCGAGCGTCACGAACAGCGCAATAATAACCAGCACCACCAGGCTTGCTACCGCAGCACGGTTATGCATAAAGCGTCGACGCGCGTCCTGCCACAGGCTGCGGCCTTCGACCTCCAGCTTTTCACTGAAATTCTCCAGCGCTTCGCTGTTTTTCTTACTTAACATCATAGCGAGCTCCAGTATCAGTAACGAATTTTCGGGTCGATAACG
This sequence comes from Citrobacter sp. S39, assembly GCF_009495675.1. Classification (NCBI taxonomy): domain Bacteria; kingdom Pseudomonadati; phylum Pseudomonadota; class Gammaproteobacteria; order Enterobacterales; family Enterobacteriaceae; genus Citrobacter; species Citrobacter sp. S39. Next base: position 3,156,263 of record NZ_CP045555.1, on the reverse strand, counting down.
GCATAAAGCACATCGACAATCGCGTTAAACACGATGGTCAGAGTACCCACCAGTATGGTCAGACTCAGAACCAGCGAATAGTCGCGGTTTAACGCACCGTTGACGAACAACTGACCAATGCCAGGTAAACCATAGATGGTTTCAATAACCATCGAACCAGTGATAATGCCGACAAATGCCGGTCCCATATATGACAGCACTGGCAACAGCGCAGGTTTTAACGCATGGCGGAAAATAATCCGCCGCATCGGCAGCCCTTTGGCGCGCGCGGTACGAATAAAGTTAGAGTGCAGCACTTCAATCATCGAACCGCGAGTAATACGAGCGATACTGGCGATGTAGGCCAGTGACAAGGCCACCATTGGCAGGATCATAAATTTCAACGCCCCACCGTTCCAGCCCCCGCCGGGCAGCCATTTCAAGGTTATGGCAAATATCATGACCAATAAGGGAGCGACCACGAAACTGGGGATAACTACCCCAGTCATTGCCACCCCCATCACCGTGTAATCCCAACGTGTATTTTGCTTCAGCGCGGCTATCACCCCGGCGCTAACGCCGACGAGTACCGCCAGAATAAAGGCTGCCGCACCCAGCTTCGCAGAAACCGGAAAACTCGAAGCAACGAGGTCGTTAACCGTGTAGTCTTTATATTTAAAGGATGGTCCAAAATCGCCATGCGCCAGCTGTTTCAGATAGCTGAAGTACTGCGTCGAGATAGGATCGTTAAGATGATATTTCGCTTCAATATTCGCCAGCACCTCTGGCGGTAACGCGCGTTCCCCGGTGAATGGGCTTCCGGGCGCAAGGCGCATCATAAAGAATGAAATCGTAATAAGAATAAACAGCGTCGGAATCGCTTCCAGACAGCGACGTAATATGAATTTTAACATTGCCCGTACCTTCTGGCGTGTGCCTTTATACCTCTTTAACCCCGACGTTCAGGTAAAGCGGTATTAATAGTTCGAAGAAAAAAGACACTGTGGGGCAAAAATGATTGCCCCACGTCTTGCCATTAATGCTTGATAATATACAAGTCTTTAACGTGGATATTATCCATCGGGTCTTTACCGGAGTATCCGCCAACCCATGGTTTCACCAGGCGGGCATTAACATAGTAATAAACCGGTACAATCGCAGAATCTTTATCCAGCTGCTGTTCCGCTTTCGAATACAGTTCACTGCGCTGCGCTTCATCCGTCACTTTCAGCGTATCCGCAATCAGCTTATCAAATGCCGGGCTCTTATAGTGGACGGTATTATTGGAGCTGTCGGACAGCACCATATTCAGGAAGGACGTCGGTTCGTTATAGTCCGCACACCAGCCCGCACGTGAAACATCATAGTTGCCCTGATGGCGCGTATCGAGGAACGTTTTCCATTCCTGGTTTTCCAGCTTCACATTAGCACCCAGATTTTTCTTCCAGATAGATGCCGCGGCAATAGCTAGCTTCTTATGCAGGTCTGAAGTGTTATACAGCAGGTCAAAGGTCAGCGGTTTCTCAGCGGTATATCCGGCCTCAGCCAGCAGTTTCTTCGCTTCTTCATTACGTTTTTCCTGAGACCACTTGAACCACTCTGGCTCAACCAGTTTCGCGCCATCGGTGTATGGAGGAGTAAAGCTATACGCCGGCAGGTCACCCTGGTTTTTCACTTTATTGACGATAATGTCACGATCCAACGCCAGCTTCAGGGCGGTACGAACACGAACATCGTTGAACGGTGCTTTCTGGTTGTTGATTTCGTAATAATAGGTGCACAGATACGGGTCAACGTGGACTTCGTTCGGGATCTCTTTTTTCAGTTTCTGGAATAACTCAATCGGCATGTTGTTATAGGTCATGTCGATTTCACCGCTGCGATAGCGGTTAACGTCAGTCACTTCAGAAGAAATAGGTAGGTAGGTTACCTGGTTAATAACCGTTTTGGCGTTGTCCCAATAGTTGGTATTACGCTCAAGCACAATGCGTTCGTTCACAACCCAGTCTTTCAGTTTATACGCACCGTTAGTAACGATGTTAGCGGGCTGGGTCCACTTCTCGCCGAATTTTTCAACAGCAGCTCTAGGAACTGGTGAAACGGAAGAGTGCACAAGCAGTTTGTAGAAATAAGGAACAGGTTCGCTGAGGGTGACTTCAAAAGTATGATCGTCGAGAGCTTTTACGCCGAGATCGGTGATCGGTTTTTTACCGGCGATAATATCATCAATATTGACGATGTGACCGTACTGCAAATAACTGGCGTACGGTGATGCAGTATTTGGATTAGCCAAACGTTGCCAGCTATACACGAAATCTTGCGCGGTAACAGGCGTGCCGTCAGACCACTTAGCATCTTTACGCAGATGGAATGTCCAGACTTTAAAATCTTTATTTTCCCATTTTTCAGCCACGCCAGGCGATGGTTTGCCATCGACATCACTGATTAATAAACCTTCAAACAGGTCACGGTTAATGTTGGATTCAGGTACACCTTCGATTTTGTGGGGATCGAGTGACTGCACTTCCGAACCGTTATTACGCACCAGAGTCTGCTTTTCAGCAAGCTGCACACCCGCTGGCACTACTGCCGCCGTGGCAACATTTCCAGCGACTAGCGCAGTTAAGATCCCCGCAGCTACTAAACTTTTTTTAGTGATGTTAGTCATTGTGTTGTACTCCCTCATTATTATGGCTGGTTTTTTAACCAGACTGTTAATCCTGTCAGGATCACTGTACGGCACCGGAGATTTTCTGCCGTCAGGTCGTTTTTTGTTTTACTGCTTGCTATCACCGACTTTATTTATTCTGACGGTTCGTATGACCGCCTTACGTCGATTATCTACGTGCCTCCCCTGCCGGAAACACGCTATTACCCTGTTGAGAGAAACTAACTGCAAATGATTCTCATCAACGTGAATTCTTCTGCATAATACCAGGCCGGAAAGTATCAAATGCGTTTCTTAACCGCCAATACATTTTACAAATTTGTTAACTAATTCTCTTTTATTGGAAATAAATCCCACAAAGAAAGTCTTACGAATGAAGATTTTCTATAACAAACCCATAAAAAACAATAAATTAAATCAAATCAGGTGTTAACTACCCTGTCAGGTGTCAACACCACGTCAAAATGCACATAAATTTAACAATTGGTTATTAATTAGCACATTCAACTGAAAAAAACGCTGAAATAACTAATAACATTTCGATAATCCTTCAGCAAGCCCCAGAGTATGATGTTAATTAAATAACAGCGATATCAGGCTCTCTCTGGCAGATAGATGAGTGTTACATTCATAAAATCAATGAATAAACAAATGAATAACCATCAGCATTTTTTATTATCACTATGCTGATTTTCAACTTTAGTGAGAAGTTTTACTGATAATGAAAGGAAACGGAGCCGGGACCGACTCCGTTTGTACAGAAGAGAGATATCAGGCCAGCAAACCAGGGAAAATGGATTTGATACCTGTAACAATGAATTCGATACCCAAGGCCATTAACAGTAGCCCCATAATACGCGTAATGACGTTGATGCCAGTTTGTCCCAACAGTCGTACCAGCCATGGCGCCATGCGAAACAGCCCCCAGCAGCACAGGGCAAACAGCGCAATCGCGACAAAAAAGCCAAACAGGTTAATCGCACTGTGATATCGCGTACCCCAAACAATAGTTGAGCTTATCGCCCCCGGTCCCGCCATCAACGGCAATGCCAACGGTACAACGCCGATACTCTCACGAATTGCGGTTTCTGATTTTTCCTGTTTGTTTTGTTTATCTTCCCCTAGTTTTCCGCTAATCATTGACATCGCGATAGTCACAACCAGAATGCCGCCGGCAATCCTGAACGAATCTATTGAGATACCGAAAAGTTGCAGAATACCATCACCAAGAAACAGCGAAGTCCACAGAATGATAGCGACCGACAGGTTTGCCGTAAGGTTGGTTTTGTTTCGCGCTGCAGCAGTTTGATAACTGGTCATACTGATAAAGACAGGGATGATCCCTACCGGGTTGACCAACGCAAATAACCCAATGAAAAATTTAAAATAGACAGGAAAATCAAATAGCGTTTGGATCACGGTTAGCTCCGAAGCGTTAGCCGGATAAAATGAGTCATAAAAATTGATAAATTCCGCGCTGAAGATACGCCTTTTGTCAGCATACTTCACCTTCTATCTTCGTATATCTACGTAAATACGCTACCAATACTCAGTGTTATTAATATGTATTAATTATGCTAACGTTATTAGCATTCATTACGTCAATTTATTAACACTTAACGAGAAACGCTAAAAGGGCCTGCTGAAAGGTGTCAGCTTTGCGAATTTTTGATCCAGATCACGCAATTACTACTCAGAAGTGAGTAATCTTGCTTACGCCACCTGGAGGTAACGCGTTAGAGTTAACTGGCACTAGCGTATAAGCTCTTTTAGTAAATCAAAGTAAAGTGGACGTTAATTAACCGTTTGATTTTCAAACCGTTACACAAATTTTCGTCGGTCTGTCTATACTCTCGTATCGAGCAGATGATTTACTAAAAAAGTTTAACATTATCAGGAGAGCATCATGGCTGTTACTAATGTCGCTGAACTTAACGCACTTGTAGAGCGCGTAAAAAAAGCCCAGCGTGAATATGCCAGTTTCACTCAAGAACAGGTTGACAAAATCTTCCGCGCCGCCGCTCTGGCTGCCGCAGACGCTCGAATCCCTCTCGCGAAAATGGCCGTTGCCGAATCCGGCATGGGTATTGTCGAAGATAAAGTGATCAAAAACCACTTTGCTTCTGAATACATTTACAACGCTTACAAAGATGAAAAAACCTGTGGTGTGCTGTCTGAAGACGACACTTTCGGTACCATTACCATTGCGGAACCAATTGGTATCATCTGCGGTATCGTTCCAACCACTAACCCAACTTCTACCGCTATCTTCAAATCGCTGATCAGCCTGAAGACCCGTAACGCCATCATCTTCTCTCCGCATCCGCGTGCAAAAGATGCAACTAACAAAGCAGCAGACATCGTTCTGCAAGCAGCAATCGCTGCTGGCGCACCGAAAGATCTGATCGGCTGGATCGATCAACCTTCCGTTGAACTGTCTAATGCGCTGATGCACCACCCGGACATCAACCTGATCCTTGCGACCGGTGGTCCAGGCATGGTTAAAGCGGCATACAGCTCCGGTAAACCGGCTATCGGCGTAGGCGCAGGTAACACCCCTGTTGTTATCGACGAAACCGCTGATATCAAACGTGCTGTTGCATCTGTTCTGATGTCTAAAACCTTCGATAACGGCGTAATCTGTGCTTCTGAGCAGTCTGTCGTCGTGGTTGACTCTGTATATGATGCAGTACGTGAGCGTTTTGCGACTCACGGCGGCTACATGCTGCAGGGCAAAGAGTTGAAAGCAGTCCAGGACGTTATCCTGAAAAATGGCGCGCTGAACGCAGCTATCGTTGGTCAGCCGGCATACAAGATTGCTGAACTGGCAGGCTTCTCCGTACCAGAAACCACTAAGATTCTGATCGGTGAAGTGACGGTTGTCGATGAAAGCGAACCGTTTGCTCATGAAAAACTGTCTCCGACGCTGGCAATGTACCGTGCGAAGGACTTCGAAGACGCAGTCATTAAAGCTGAAAAACTGGTTGCGATGGGCGGTATCGGTCATACCTCTTGCCTGTACACTGACCAGGACAACCAGCCAGAACGTGTTGCTTACTTCGGCCAGATGATGAAAACCGCACGTATCCTGATTAACACCCCAGCTTCTCAGGGTGGTATCGGTGACCTGTACAACTTCAAACTCGCACCTTCCCTGACTCTGGGTTGTGGTTCCTGGGGGGGTAACTCCATCTCTGAAAACGTTGGTCCTAAGCACCTGATCAACAAGAAAACCGTTGCTAAGCGAGCTGAAAACATGTTGTGGCACAAACTTCCGAAATCTATCTACTTCCGTCGTGGCTCTCTGCCAATCGCACTGGATGAAGTGATTACCGATGGTCACAAACGTGCGCTCATCGTGACCGACCGCTTCCTGTTCAACAACGGTTATGCAGACCAGATCACCTCCGTTCTGAAAGCTGCTGGCGTTGAAACCGAAGTGTTCTTTGAAGTTGAAGCTGACCCAACTCTGACCGTTGTTCGCAAAGGTGCTGAGCTGGCTAACTCCTTCAAACCAGACGTAATCATCGCGCTGGGCGGCGGTTCCCCGATGGACGCCGCGAAAATCATGTGGGTTATGTACGAGCACCCGGAAACTCACTTCGAAGAACTGGCGCTGCGCTTTATGGACATCCGTAAACGTATCTACAAGTTCCCGAAAATGGGTGTGAAAACGAAGATGGTCGCCGTCACCACCACTTCCGGTACCGGCTCTGAAGTGACTCCGTTTGCGGTTGTTACTGACGATGCAACTGGGCAGAAATACCCGCTGGCAGACTATGCGCTGACTCCGGATATGGCGATTGTTGACGCCAACCTGGTGATGGATATGCCGAAGTCCCTGTGTGCGTTCGGTGGCCTCGATGCCGTAACTCACGCTCTGGAAGCTTACGTTTCCGTACTGGCTTCTGAGTTCTCCGACGGTCAGGCTCTGCAAGCGCTGAAACTGCTGAAAGAAAACCTGCCGGCGTCCTACCATGAAGGTTCTAAGAACCCGGTAGCACGTGAGCGTGTACACAGTGCAGCAACCATCGCCGGTATCGCGTTTGCTAACGCCTTCCTGGGTGTATGTCACTCAATGGCGCACAAACTGGGTTCTCAGTTCCACATTCCTCACGGTCTGGCGAACGCCCTGCTGATCAGCAACGTTATTCGTTATAACGCGAACGACAACCCGACTAAACAGACTGCATTCAGCCAGTACGACCGTCCGCAGGCACGCCGTCGCTACGCTGAAATCGCAGACCATCTGGGTCTGAGCGCACCGGGCGACCGTACTGCCGCGAAAATCCAGAAACTGCTGGGCTGGCTGGAAGAAATCAAAGCTGAGCTGGGTATTCCTAAGTCTATCCGTGAAGCTGGCGTTCAGGAAGCTGACTTCCTGGCACACGTGGACAAACTGTCTGAAGATGCGTTTGATGACCAGTGTACTGGTGCAAACCCACGTTACCCGCTGATTGCTGAACTGAAACAGATCCTGCTGGATACATACTACGGTCGTGAGTACAGCGAAGGCCAGACCACCGCTAAGACTGAAGCAGTAGCTGCACCGAAAGCAGAAAAGAAAGCGAAGAAATCCGCTTAATTTTCTCAGATAAGTTTTAGTTTCACTATAAACGGTCCCAGTTGGGACCGTTTTTTTTCGTCTTGTGTTATGAAAATTGAGTGCTCCCCAATTTAACCATGTGAATAGAATGGCACGGTAAGAGATGTATTCAGGAAGATGTGAGAATAGCCGTCAGAAGAGAGTCTGACAGGGTAGAGATTATTGACGAATGTCCCGGCCTACCCTGTATTTATAAGCGCTCAGAAGCCTGCAGGTTAATCGTGGCTGTGTCGTTCTTGTATCGCCGTCAGAGAGCCCTCAGACTGCGCCTGTTTGTAGTGTTTACGGCATACCGACACATAGCGTTCATTCCCGCCAATAACCACCTGCTCGCCCTCGTTATAGGGCCTTCCAGACTGATCAAGACGTAAAACCATGCTGGCCTTACGCCCACAGAAACAAATGGTTTTTAATTCAACGAGCTTATCTGACCACGCAAGCAGGTATTCGCTACCGCCAAATAATTCACCACGGAAATCTGTGCGTAAGCCATAGCACAACACAGGAATATCCAGCCGATCGACAACTTCAGATAATTCATAAACCTGTTGTCGAGTCAGAAACTGCGACTCATCAACCAGTACACAGTGAATTCTTTGCTGCTCATTTTCAGCACGAATCTCTTCGTACAAAGATGAATTTTGGTTAAACAATTTTGCAGGCGACGACAGACCTATACGTGAACTTACTTTTCCAGCACCAAAACGGTCATCAATTTCCGCTGTATATACAACAGCACGCATCCCACGTTCCTGATAATTGTACGAAGATTGCAGCAATGCAGTCGACTTACCGGCATTCATTGCAGAATAGTAAAAATATAGCTGTGCCATTGACCAAAGGCCCTCACATGGGGAAATAAATATGCGCGGGATTGTATCATATTTCACGAAAGTGTCGGTGTAGCGTTGCGCCCAAAGGCGTATAAATGCGCGGGCAACCTCGCTCAGTGCCGCCTGAATTTAAGTAACAGGTAGTGAGAGAGCATACAACCATCGACCATACGGCCCGAGCTCGGACGCGTATATACACTCTCTTTCACAAATAGTGCTCATGAAATTTATCAATGTCACTTATCATCATACGGCAATAAAGAAACCCTTCCCATATTGTTATTGAATCTACCCACTCTCACCATGTATTAGCGAATTCACGTAAGCAAAACTAATACAAAAGGTTGAAATCACTGCAAAGAGATACTATTTGTACACCATAAAATGTGACCTGAATCTTGAATTTTTACTCTCAGCTGCTGAGAAGCCCCCTCGCCAATAAGCCTTTTTTATGCCCAACATCATGGGGAATTTAAGACAGGAGAATTAATTCTGTTACTAAATAAAGCGCAATTTTGAATTCCTTACATTCCTGGCTATTGCACAACTGAATTTATCGCTCTATTATTAGCTCAACAAACCACCCCAATATAAGTTTGAGATTACTACAATGAGCGAAGCACTTAAAATTCTGAACAACATCCGTACTCTTCGTGCGCAGGCAAGAGAATGCACTCTGGAAACGCTTGAAGAAATGCTGGAAAAATTAGAAGTTGTAGTTAGCGAGCGTCGCGAAGAAGAAAGCGCTGCTGCCGCTGAAGTTGAAGAACGCACTCGTAAACTGCAACAATATCGTGAAATGCTGATCGCTGACGGCATTGATCCGAACGAACTGCTGAATAGCATGGCTGCTGTTAAATCTGGCACCAAAGCTAAACGCGCTGCACGTCCGGCTAAATATAGCTATGTTGACGAAAACGGTGAAACTAAAACCTGGACTGGCCAGGGTCGTACACCGGCAGTGATCAAAAAAGCGATGGAAGAGCAAGGTAAACAACTGGACGATTTCCTGATCAAGGAATAATTCAGAAATACTTTGCTTAAAATCCCGCCATTGGCGGGATTTTTTTTACTGGTACTTCGCTCAGCCTTACCCGGATTAGGTATAAAAAAATGGCGCTGTTAATACAGCGCCGTTCTGACCAGATAATGCAAGAAGGTTACTTCTTAATACCCATCTCGTCTTCCAGCCAGGCTTTAAATTCAGCGCCGAGAGTATTATGGCGAATACCATATTCGACGAACGCCTGCATATAGCCCAGTTTATTACCACAGTCATGGCTTTTGCCCTTCATGTGATAAGCTTCAACCGTCTCTTTTTCAATCAGCATATCGATTGCATCTGTCAGCTGAATTTCATCACCCGCTCCCGGAGGCGTTTTAGCCAGCAGAGGCCAGATATCGGCACTAAGAACGTAACGACCCACAACGGCCAGATTAGAAGGCGCTACGTCAGCTTTTGGTTTTTCAACCACGCCAACCATCGGGACACTTTCGCCCGGGGATAATTCAACGCCTTTACAATCAACAACACCATAAGCCGTAACATCTTCTACCGGCTCAACCATAATCTGGCTGCTACCTGTTTCATCAAAGCGATGAATCATTTCGGCAAGGTTGTCGCGGGATAAATCAGATTCGTATTCGTCAAGAATTACGTCCGGCAGGATTACAGCAACCGGTTCATCGCCAACCACAGGGTGCGCGCACAATACTGCGTGGCCCAGACCTTTTGCCAGACCCTGACGCACCTGCATAATAGTCACATGCGGCGGGCAAATAGATTGCACTTCTTCCAGCAGCTGACGTTTTACACGTTTTTCCAGCATCGCTTCAAGTTCAAAGCTGGTATCGAAGTGGTTTTCAATAGAATTTTTAGACGAGTGAGTTACAAGTACAATTTCAGTGATGCCCGCAGCAATACATTCGTTTACGACGTACTGAATTAATGGCTTATCAACCAACGGTAGCATCTCTTTCGGGATTGCTTTCGTAGCCGGTAACATCCTGGTTCCTAATCCCGCAACTGGGATAACGGCTTTTTTGACTTTTGAATTAAGGGCAGCCATTTAAAACTCTCCTGGACTGTTCATGTATTGAACGTGTTCATCATTCTGTATCGCATCCGAGTATATCAGTACAGCGACAAACTTCTGGTCTGAAAAGGACGCGCGTCGGTATAATTAAGATAAATACGAATAAATCTGGCGCTGATAGTAGCACTCACAGCACAGGGAGGGTGAACCAATTTCATTTGCACGCCTCTCAATTGTTCATTCCGCAGACAACATCAAGCGCAAGCGCCCTCCCGCCCCCCAAATTTGGCATTGCCATGACTCACAATGTTGGCTCAACTGATTAAGATACGTATTACCTAAGGTACCCAGCGGAACGCCATTGCTGATTTGCACATGGTGGGAACCTGTATTTAATGTCGCATTCAGCCCTGCAGATACCAGAATCAGATTTTTTAATCCGCTGTGGTAATACCCCACCAGCAAGGGAAACTGCCCTGGTAAATTGGCTTGCCGCAACAAATGATTTACCTGTTTCAATAACGTACCTAACTCCGGCAACCGCTGATTTTGTTGCGTCAGTTGCTCCTGCAGTAAACCATTAAATAGCGCCCGCAATAATAATGCAGCCAAAACACCATTATCCCCTGCCCGCGTCACATCAAGGCAATAGAATGCAAGGTCATGATCCGACAGCGGCGCAATATCCAGCACCAGCCCCGGTTGGTCGGCTACTACCAATTGTCGATAGTTAATGCGACAGTGCGAAATCACTTGCGACACTGGAGGCTGTAATTCTTTTAGCAGCTTCGCGGCGGCGGCAGGATCGTCCACCATCGCATCCCAGTCGCGAAACAGCCGCTCTTCTTCTTCCACGCGTGAATTAAACATGTTGGGATAAAGACATGCAAAGACGGTTTCTCTCAAGCGATTAAGGTCTTGCACCGGCTTCAATAGGACATCATCCACCCCGAGTCGTAGCGCTTTGGCTATGTCGGACATGTTTTCCGTCGCAGAAATCACCAGTATCGGGGTCTGATCGCCACGATTGCGTAGATACTCAACCAGTTTGAGGCCGTTCATTCTTGGCATAGCCAGATCGCAAATCATCAGGTCTGGTGTGAAGTGTCCAAGTAGTTCAAGTGCTTCAAGCCCGTCGCCAGCCACCGCCGTTGTCGCTCCCAAAGAGGAAAACCACGAGTCCATGAGTGAGCGAAATACCGGCTCATCCTCAACGATAAGAATCTGTTTTCCGACCAATGGCTGCGTCATATTCTCCCCCCTGACTGGCTTTAATAAATAGTGGCATGCTATTGCCACTCACGCCTGTCAGAATTAGCTTAAGTGTTGATAAAAAATGCGTTAGACGTTGGTTTTCACCAGGGGTAGAAGTTCATCCATTTTCTTCTCGACCGCCAACTGCCCGGCAGCAATTGCTGCACTGGCGCGGTGAAAATCCAGCGTGGATATTTGTGGACAAAACGGCTGAATCAGTATGTCTGGAGGGTCACCGGCCATGCGGTTACGTTTCAGACGATTTTCCAGAACCTGAATAGACGTCGTCATGATCTCCATCGCTGTCGGTGCCGTGACCGCACGCCTGGCCGTAATGTTGCTCAATCGCTCTTTCAGACGGGCATGCCATGAAAGCTCGTCAGCATCATTACCCGATTCGGCATCGCTATTGACGTTGAAGGAGAGTAAATCTTGTTGCATGAGATGAGCATCGTGTTGCAGGTCGACCGCGATAACAATATCGGCCCCCAACGCACGAGTCAGGGATACAGGGACGGGATTCACCACCGCGCCATCGACCAGCCAGTAACCATTATGCGCCACGGGAGACATCAGACCAGGAATACTACAGGAGGCTCGGACAGCCAGATGCAAATCACCTTCGGTAAACCACAACTCCCGCCCCGTACTCAGATTAGTAGCAACTGTTGCGAAACGGCGTGTGCATTGCTCAATTGCTTCTACCGGCATGACATTACGATACTGATTGAATACCCGTTCACCGCGCAGTAAACCTCCCCTGCGCCACGAGAGATCCATCAGCCGTAAAACATCCCAATAGCTGAAAGAACATACCCACTTTTCAAGAGCAGGTAACTTATTGCAGGCGTAGGCAGCGCCAACCAGCGAACCGATGGAGCACCCTGCCACGATATCAACATCGATGCCCATATGCTTAAGGGCTTTAATAACCCCAATATGCGACCAACCTCGCGCCGCGCCGGAACCTAGCGCCAGCCCAATTTTTATTTTTCTCATTATACGTACAAACTTCCCCTGGCTTGCAGACGTAGCAACATCGCTACCGCTCAGTTAACATAGTGCCACTCTGGCGTTTTTACGCCGTTTTTATATTCCAGGGAGTACTTTGTGTCTCAGCTTTGTCCCTGTGGTAGCGCTGTCGAGTATAGCCTATGTTGCTACCGTTATGTGTCCGGCGCGCAAGTAGCACCTACGCCGTCACACCTCATGCGTTCTCGTTACTGTGCTTTTGTGATGAAAGACGCAGATTACCTTATCAGGACCTGGCATCCAGATTGTCATGCGGCCTCGTTTCGCGACGACATTATCGCAGGATTTAGTCATACAGAATGGCTCGGACTGACCGTTTTTGAACAAGAGACGGCAGACACAGAAAATACCGGCTATGTCAGTTTTGTCGCGCGGTTTTCTGAACAAGGTAAAACAGGTGCAATTATCGAGCGCTCTCGTTTTTTAAAAGAAAACGGTCAGTGGTACTATATAGACGGTACACGCCCTCAAATTGGACGAAACGATACCTGCCCTTGTGGCTCCGGTAAAAAATTTAAAAAGTGCTGCGGCTAATCAACGCCCGACAGTATCAATTTTGCAAACATTCTCAACAGGATCACCGCTGCAAATGCATTCATTACAAAGAAAAGTGCTGCGTACTATTTGCCCGGACCAAAAAGGTCTGATCGCGCGCATTACGAATATCTGTTACAAGCATGAACTGAACATCGTGCAGAACAATGAGTTTGTGGACCACCGCACCGGACGCTTTTTTATGCGCACCGAACTGGAGGGCATTTTTAACGACGTCACGCTGCTTGCCGATCTGGACAGCGCCTTACCTGAAGGCTCAATTCGTGAATTAACCCCAGCAGGCCGCCGCCGCATCGTCATTTTGGTCACTAAGGAAGCGCATTGCCTGGGCGATCTGTTAATGAAGGCCAATTATGGTGGGCTAGATGTTGAAATCGCCGCGGTGATCGGCAATCACGAGACGTTGCGTCCTCTGGTTGAACGGTTTGATATTCCGTTTGAGCTGGTCAGCCATGAAGGTTTAACACGTGACGAACATGATCAGAAAATGGCTGACGCTATCGACGCCCATCAGCCGGACTATGTCGTGCTGGCTAAATACATGCGCGTTCTGACCCCGACATTTGTTTCACGCTTCCCAAATAAAATTATCAATATTCACCATTCATTCCTGCCAGCATTCATTGGTGCTCGCCCGTACCATCAAGCTTATGAGCGCGGCGTGAAAATCATCGGCGCGACGGCCCACTACGTAAATGATAACCTTGATGAAGGCCCAATCATTATGCAGGACGTGATCCATGTTGATCACACTTACACTGCCGAAGATATGATGCGTGCGGGTCGCGACGTTGAAAAAAATGTTTTAAGCCGTGCGCTGTATCAGGTTCTGGCTCAGCGCGTCTTTGTTTACGGTAACCGAACGATTATTCTGTAATCGATTGATAAGTTAATTGGTTACCTTTACATCTTTACGTGTAAAAATCAGGCAACCAGTTCTTTTTTATCAACGGAATGCTTTACAGGGGCGCATCATTTGATATGATCCGCCCCGCTTCCAACGGAAGCAGGCCAGTAATTAGCATTACCCCGTGGTGGGGTTCCCGAGCGGCCAAAGGGAGCAGACTGTAAATCTGCCGTCATCGACTTCGAAGGTTCGAATCCTTCCCCCACCACCATTCATTCTTTTAGATTCACAAAATTAGTATACCCCTGGTGGGGTTCCCGAGCGGCCAAAGGGAGCAGACTGTAAATCTGCCGTCATCGACTTCGAAGGTTCGAATCCTTCCCCCACCACCATCACTTCATAAAGCACCAACACAAAATCAATCTGCAATGCCCCATATACTTCCTATTTGGGAAGGATGAGAAGCTTCGACCAAGGTTCGATTCGAGCGTTAGCGAGAAAGCGTTGCCGCAGGCAACGACCCGAAGGGCGAAGCGCGCAGCGCTGAGTAATCCTTCCCCCACCACCATCACTTCATAAAGCACCAACACATAATCAATCTGCAATGCCCTTTATTTGCCTGATGCGCTGTGCTTATCAGGCCTACAAACTCGACACATGCCCACAAATTGCCTGATGCACTACGCAGGCCTACGGCGTTCGCTTAAACCTGCGTAGGCTGGATAAGGCGCTTGCGCCGCCATCCGGCAAACAGGCATAAAAAAACCCCGCCGAAGCAGGGTTTTATCTTTCACAGAAATACGATTAGTGACGTGCACGAACAATCTGGTATTTGCGTGTCAGATATTCGACCGGGACGCTCCAGATGTGTACCAGACGCGAGAATGGGAACAACAGGAACAGCGTCATACCCAGCACAAGGTGCACACGGAAAATAAATGCGACGCCATCCAGATACTGAGACGCTCCGCCATGGAAGGTCACCACTGTCTGCGCCCAGTTCACCAGCTTCATCATCTCGCTGCCGTCCATATGCTGGGCGGAGAACGGAATGGTCAGCAGACCCAGCGCACACTGGATAACCAACAGAGAGAGGATCAGAATATCCGCTCCGGTGGTGGTGGCCCGCACTCGTGGGCTGAACAAACGACGTTTCAGCAGCAGTACACCGCCAATCAGACACATTACGCCACTGGCGCCACCCGCGAACATCGCCATCTTTTGTTTCACTTCAAGCGGCAGCCACGCTTCATACATCCAGTGCGGCGTTAACATACCCAAGAAGTGCCCGGCAAAAATCCCCAGGATCCCGATGTGAAACAGGTTTGACGCCAGGTTCATCCCTTTGCGATCCAGCATCTGACTGGAGGCCGCACGCCATGTATACTGCCCGTAGTCATAACGCAGCCAACTGCCGATCAGAAAGACAGAACCCGCGATGTACGGATAGATGTCAAAGAAGAACGTATTCAGGAAGTGCATTAGTGCTGTCCTCCGGTGGTGATATTCAGATACTGCGGCGCAACGGCCCCGGCAAAACGACGCTGGTGAGCGGAGATTTCCGACTCGCCACACCCCTGATCGGCGAAGAATTTTACCTGCTCTTCTTCCCAGACCGCATCCAGCGCTTGTGGAGTATCATCACGGGCTTCATCCGCAATTTTTTCAGCCACTTTATCGCTGTCGATAACGGTATTCGCCAGTTTTAACAGCAAATCGAACAGCACTGCATAACGGCTTCCACGCTGCTGCAAACGAGCGCTGAGCAAAGCCAGGATCGGCGCAATATCCTGCAAGCCACCTAGCGCTTCGCTTTTCGGCAGTTGCGCAAGATATTCCAGATACAACGGCAGATGATCGGGAAGTTCGCGGCTGTCGAGCTGCAAACCGTGCTGTTCATACTGTGCCATCAGGTCAACCATCGCCTGACCGCGATCGCGGGATTCACCGTGTACATGTTCAAACAGCAGCAGCGAGGTGGCACGGCCACGATCAAACAGTTCGCTGTAACTTGCCTGCACATCCAGCACGTCTTGCGCGATTAGATCGCGCAGGAAAACGCCCAGAGTCTGGGCATCCTCTTTATCCAGGTTCTCAGATGACGCGAGTGCATCGAAAAGTTCCTGCTGATGCTGCCACAGGGCAGCATCCGGGTACTCGAGCAAACGCGAAACAATGACGAGTTCAATCATTGGTGCGGCTCCGTTTTGCTGGTCACATCGACAGCGTCGATGCGGCGGCTGTTGAACAGATTGAATTTAGTATCAGAACCGTGGCAACCGTCACCGAAGGTAAAGCCACAACCGCTTTTCTCCGGGAACGCGTCACGCGCCAGTTCACGATGGCTGCTCGGTACCACGAAACGATCTTCGTAGTTCGCGATCGCCAGATAACGATACATTTCCTGTGCCTGCGCTTCGCTCAAGCCCACCTCTTCCAGCGCACGGGTATCGACTTTACCGTCAACGGTTTCCGTACGTTTGTAGTGACGCATTGCCAGCATACGTTTCAGCGCCAACAGCACCGGCTGAGTATCGCCTGCGGTCAGCAGGTTCGCCAGGTACTGAACCGGGATACGCAGACTGTCAACGTCCGGCAGTATACCGTTGCTGCCCAGCTCGCCCGCATCGGCGGCAGACTGAATCGGTGACAATGGCGGCACGTACCAAACCATCGGCAATGTGCGGTATTCCGGATGCAGCGGCAGCGCCAACTTCCAGTCCATCGCCATTTTATAAACCGGAGACTGCTGTGCGGCATCGATAACGCTCAGCGGAATACCATCTTTCAGCGCCTGTTCAATAACAGCCGGATCGTTCGGATCGAGGAACACGTCCAGTTGACGCTGGTACAGATCTTTCTCATGCTCGGTGCTTGCCGCGCTTTCAATCGCATCCGCGTCATACAGCAGTACGCCGAGGTAACGGATACGACCGACGCAGGTTTCGGAGCACACGGTCGGCTGACCGGCTTCAATACGTGGATAGCAGAAAATGCACTTCTCTGACTTACCGCTCTTCCAGTTGAAGTAGATTTTTTTATACGGGCAACCGGTGATGCACATACGCCAGCCGCGGCATTTGTCCTGATCGATCAGCACGATGCCATCTTCTTCACGCTTGTAGATGGCACCGCTCGGGCAAGTCGCCACGCACGCCGGGTTAAGGCAGTGCTCGCACAGACGCGGCAAATACATCATGAAGGTGTTTTCGAACTGACCGTACATCGCCTTCTGCATGTTCTCGAAATTTTTGTCTTTCGCCAGCTTCTCGAACTCACCGCCGAGGTCATCTTCCCAGTTCGGACCTTTGGTGATTTTATCCATACGCTGACCGGTGATCAGCGAGCGCGGACGGGCAATCGGCTGTGCTTTGCTGTCTGCCGGGGTGTTGTGCAGAGTCTGGTAATCGAAGTCAAACGGTTCGTAGTAGTCATCAATACCTGGCAAATGCGGGTTAGCAAAAATTTTACCCAGCAGCAGCGCTTTGTTACCCATGCGCGGCACCAGTTTACCGTTGATCTTACGGATCCAACCGCCCTTCCATTTTTCCTGGTTTTCCCAATCAGTTGGGAAGCCAGTACCCGGTTTGGTTTCAACGTTGTTAAACCAGGCATACTCCGCACCTTCACGGCTGGTCCAGACGTTTTTACAGGTTACTGAACAGGTGTGGCAACCGATGCACTTATCGAGATTCAGCACCATGCCGACTTGTGAACGAATTTTCATTTTACGCTCTCCTGTACCTGGTCATTGCCTTCGCCATCCAACCAGTCAATGTTCTTCATCTTACGAACCACCACGAACTCATCACGGTTCGAACCTACGGTGCCGTAGTAGTTAAAGCCGTAGGCCAGGTGGGCATAACCACCAATCATGTGCGTCGGTTTCGGTGTGATACGGGTCACCGAGTTATGGATCCCGCCGCGCTGCTCGGTAATCTCCGACCCCGGAATATTCACAATGCGTTCCTGGGCGTGGTACATCATGGTCATCCCGGCCGGGACACGTTGACTCACAACCGCACGGGCGGTGAGTGCCCCGTTACTGTTAAAGACTTCGATCCAGTCGTTATCCTCGATACCCAGATCTTTCGCATCCGCTTCGCTCATCCACACGATCGGACCGCCGCGGCCTAACGTCAGCATCAGCAGGTTATCGCTGTAGGTGGAGTGGATACCCCACTTCTGGTGTGGCGTCAGGAAGTTGAGCGCTTTTTCAGGGTTACCATTTGATTTCTCGCCCATCACCTCTTTCACCGAACGGGTATCAATTGGTGGGCGGTAAACCAGCAGGCTTTCACCGAAGTCTCGCATCCACTGATGATCCTGATACAGCTGCTGGCGACCAGTCAGCGTACGCCATGGGATCAGCTCGTGAACGTTGGTGTAACCAGCGTTGTAAGAAACATGTTCATCTTCCAGTCCTGACCAGGTCGGGCTGGAGATAATTTTGCGCGGCTGCGCCTGAATATCGCGGAAGCGGATTTTCTCGTCTTCTTTATTCAGCGCCAGATGCGTATGGTCACGGCCGGTAAATTCACTCAGCGCTGCCCAGGCTTTTACCGCCACCTGACCGTTGGTTTCCGGTGCCAGGGTGAGGATCATCTCAGCGGCATCAATCGCCGTATTCAGCATCGGCTGGCCTTTTGCCGGGCCTTCAGCCTTGGTGTAATTGAGCTTGCGCAGCAGATCCATTTCGCTCTGGGTGTTCCAGGCAATCCCTTTCCCGCCGTTCCCGACTTTATCCATCAGTGGGCCGATGGACGTGAAGCGTTCGTAGGTTGCCGGGTAATCACGCTCAACTGTCATGATGTGCGGCGCGGTAACGCCTGGAATCAGATCGCATTCGCCTTTCTTCCAGTCTTTAACATCCAACGGCTGCGCCAGTTCGGCGGCCGAGTCGTGCTGGATAGGCAACGTCACTACGTCGGTTTCTTTGCCAAGGTGACCCACGCAAACTTCAGAGAATTTCTTGGCGATAGCCTTGTAGATTTCCCAGTCGCTCTTCGATTCCCAGGCTGGGTCAACGGCGGCAGACAACGGGTGAATAAACGGATGCATATCCGAGGTATTCATATCGTCTTTTTCATACCAGGTGGCGGTCGGCAGCACGATGTCGGAGTACAGACAGGTGCTCGACAGACGGAAGTCCAGGGTGACGACCAGATCCAGCTTGCCGTCCAGTCCGTTATCCTGCCATTCCACTTCTTCTGGCTTCACGCCCCCCTGTTTACCCAGATCCAGCCCCTGAATACCATGTTCAGTACCCAGCAGATACTTCAGCATGTACTCGTGGCCTTTACCGGAAGAGCCGAGCAGGTTAGAACGCCAGATAAACAGGTTACGCGGATGGTTTTTACCGTTCTCTGGTTGTTCAGCCGCAAAGCGAATAGAACCTTCCTTCAGAGATTTAACGGTGTAATCCACCGGTGTCATCCCGACTTTTTCCGCCTCACGCGCAATGTACAGCGGGTTAGTACCCAATTGCGGCGCAGATGGCAACCAGCCCATACGTTCAGCGCGAACGTTAAAGTCAATCAAATGGCCACTATAGCGGGATTTGTCTGCCATCGGGGACAGCAGTTCCTGTGCCGTAACCGTCTCATAACGCCATTGGCTGGAGTGGTTATAGAAGTAGGACGTACTGTTCATGTGACGCGCCGGACGCTGCCAGTCAAGGGCAAACGCCAGCGGCTGCCAGCCGGTCTGCGGACGCAGTTTTTCCTGGCCCACGTAGTGCGCCCAGCCGCCGCCGCTCTGACCGACGCAGCCGCAGAACACCAGCATGTTAATCAGACCACGATAGTTCATATCGAGGTGGTACCAGTGGTTCAGACCCGCGCCGACAATAATCATTGAGCGGCCGTGCGTTTTATCTGCGTTATCGGCAAATTCACGGGCAATACGCACGATCTGAGCGCGCGATACGCCAGTGATTTTCTCTGCCCATGCCGGGGTATACGCTTTGATATCGTCGTAGCTGGAGGCGCAGTTTTCATCGTTCAGACCGCGTTCCAGACCGTAGTTGGCCATGGTCAGATCGTAAACGGTCGTCACCAGCGCAGTAGAGCCATCTGCTAGTTGCAGGCGTTTTACCGGCAGTTTGTGCAGCAGAACATTTTCCAGTTCAACTTTGCTAAAGTGCTCGGTACCTTCGCCGCCAAAATACGGGAAGCCGACTTCAGCGATGTCGTCCTGGCTGCCCAACAGGCTGAGCTGCAGTTCGGTTTCGTTACCGGACGTGCCGTCGCGCTGTTCAAGGTTCCATTTACCTTTTTCACCCCAGCGGAAACCAATTGAACCGTGTGGCGCAACCATTTCGCCGTCGGTATTGATGGCAACAGTTTTCCACTCTGGATTATTTTCCTGACCCAAGGAGTCAACCAGATCGGCGGCACGCAGCATACGACCCGCCGCATAATACCCGTCACGCTCTTCGAGCATCACCAGCATCGGGAAGTCGGTGTAACGACGTACGTAGTCGGTGAAGTATTGGCTCGGGTTATCAAGGTGGAACTCGCGCAGCATGACGTGGCCCATTGCCAGCGCCATTGCGGCATCGGTGCCCTGCTTCGGAGCCAGCCACAGATCGCAGAGTTTGGCGATTTCGGCGTAATCCGGGGTGATGGCGACCGTTTTAGTCCCTTTGTAGCGAACTTCGGTGAAGAAGTGCGCATCTGGGGTACGGGTCTGCGGAACGTTGGAACCCCAGGCGATGATGTAGCTGGAGTTATACCAGTCGGCAGATTCCGGAACGTCAGTCTGCTCACCCCAGGTCTGCGGAGACGCAGGCGGCAAGTCACAGTACCAATCGTAGAAGCTCAGGCAGGTGCCGCCAATCAGCGACAGATATCGTGCACCGGAGGCGTAGGAAACCATCGACATCGCAGGGATCGGCGAGAAGCCCGCCACGCGGTCAGGACCGTAGGTTTTAACGGTGTAAACGTTAGAAGCGGCAATCAGCTCATTCACTTCCTGCCAGGAAGAACGCACGAAACCACCACGACCACGCGCTTGTTTGAAGCTTTTTGCTTTATCGGCGTCTTCGATGATGGAGGCCCATGCGTCTACCGGATCGCTGTGCAGTCTTTTCGCTTCACGCCACATTTTCATCAGGCGTTTGCGCATCAGCGGGTATTTCAGACGGTTAGCGCTGTAGAGATACCAGGAATAGCTTGCACCACGAGGGCAACCACGAGGCTCGTGGTTTGGCAGGTCCGGACGGGTACGCGGATAATCGGTTTGCTGGGTTTCCCAGGTCACCAGACCATTTTTCACATAGATTTTCCAGCTGCATGAGCCAGTGCAGTTTACCCCGTGGGTTGAACGCACGATTTTGTCATGCTGCCAACGCTGGCGGTATCCGTCCTCCCAGTCCCTGTTGGTATTGAGAAGCTGGCCATGCCCATCGGCAAAGGTTTCGCCCTTCTGCTTGAAGTAGCGAAACCGGTCCAGGAATTTACTCATCGGTTTTCTCCTGTAGGAGCCTGACGGCTCTCTGATAAATCGACATTGCTTGATTGAGAGCGAAGGTAACGCTCTGAAAGGGCGTGAGAATTGATAACGATCAAGGCAGGCAGGGATGAAAAATGAGGGTTGGTTTTTACATACCCCCAAAGTGGGATATTGATATTTAACGTAATAAATTGAATTTAAAGGATTTTTAATAATTCAATTATCATGCAAATGTTAAATTCTTTATAAGTGGGTATTAAGGGGTATCCCCCCTGCTTAGCATGTTGCGTACGCCGTTCTCACAGGCTGTTGTCATGCCACAATACAAAAGTATGTTGTAACTAATTACAGACAAAAAAAAGCGCGGTCTAACACCGCGCAATGGATAATCAACTTACACTTCATCCTTCAAACTGCTTCGCGTTGGCTGCGCTCGTTCTCCCCAGTCACTTACTTCTGTTAGCTCCTGGGGATTTCTCACTTGTCGCCTTGATGCAGTTAGAATGATTTTGTGTATACCACTTTTTTACTTTTTAGAATGACGTCCGTATACCGCCCAGGTGATAACCACACAAGCGACATAGAAGATCAGAAATACTTTCATCGCACCGACCGGAGAACCGGTTAATGCCAGGGACGTGCCAAATGCTTTCGGGATAAAGAAGCCGCCGATCGCACCAATAGCAGAGATAAAGCCCAACGCTGCCGCCGTATCGGTTGCCGCCTCGCGCATCGCTTTCTCTTCTGAACCACCTTCAGCTTTCACTCTGTCCATCGTCAGTTTGCGAAAGATTACAGAGATCATCTGGAAGGTTGAACCACTCCCCAGACCAGCCGTCAGGAACAACGCCAGGAACACAGCGAAGAAGGCAATGAAGTTGCCGCCGACACCGTTTGATGGCAGCGTCAGGAACAATAAGGCACTGAAAATAGCCATCAGAATGAAGTTCACCAACGTGACGCGGGTCCCGCCCAGACGGTCAGAGATTGCGCCGCCCGCAGAACGCGCCAGCGCACCAATGAACGGCCCAAAGAAGGCGTAATGCAGGATCTGCACCTCAGGGAACTGCGTTTTTGACAGCATCGCGAAACCGGCAGAGAAACCGATAAAGGAACCGAAGGTCGCCAGATACAGCAGGCTCATAATCCACAAATGCCCGCGTTTCAGCACCGGCAATTGCTCTTTCAGCGAGGCTTTGGAGGTTGCCAGTTCGTTCATACCGAACCATGCGGCCAGCGTGAAAATAGCGAGGAACGGCACCCAAATCCATGCGGCGTTTGCCAGATACAGCTGTGTACCATCCGGTTGTTCAACCCCGTGGCTACCAAATGCGGCAAAGATTGACAATGAAACCACCAGCGGCGCGACCAGCTGCATCACGCTGACGCCCATGTTGCCCAGGCCACCGTTCAGACCCAGCGCGCCGCCCTGTTTCTGTTTTGGAAAGAAGAAGCTGATGTTTGCCATACTGGACGCAAAGTTCGCACCAGCGAAGCCGCACAGCAGGGAGATAATAATAAAGGTACTAAACGGCGTGGAGGTATCCTGCACCGCAAAACCTAACCATACGCAAGGAATGATCAGGATGCCGGTGCTAAATGCCGTCCAGCGACGTCCACCAAACAGGGGGACCATAAAGGAGTACGGAACACGCAGCAGCGCGCCGGACACCGAAGGTAATGCCGTCAGCATGAACAGCTGTTCAGTGGTGAAATCAAATCCGACTTTCGGTAAGTTCACCGCCACGGCGCTAAATAACATCCACACGCAAAATGCCAGCAGCAAGCAAGGGACGGAAATCCACAGGTTACGGCTGGCGATTCGTTGACCACGCTGCTGCCAGAAGGCGGGATCTTCCGGCCGCCATTCGGTAATTACAGCTCCAGATGCCCTTTCCGGGGCAGATGAGTGACTCATAGACACCTCTGATACTTGTTTCGATGCCTGCAACATTAGGGTTTACAGCTGGAGGTAAGTTGATATAAATCAAAGGAAAAGGTGTCATTATTCATGCCTAAAATTTATTATTACCCTTAATGAGTACATAACTTCGGTAAAAAAGATGTGGTTTTTCACGCTTCTGTCGCCCCCTACTCCCCGTCGCCCAGGATCTCTCCCTCCACTGGCAATTAAGAGGTAGCCCGTTTGAGGTATGGGTATACTCCAGTGTATCGCCGAGAATAACGCCACTGCCTGCAGCAGAATCGTCATTCAATAAGGTTTTCTGTTCGACGAAAACCCGAAGGAACAAGTCACCATGTTTAAACGTTGTCTCTCCCCGCTTACGCTGGTCAACCAGGTGGCGCTGATTGTTTTATTGTCCACAGCCATCGGCGTGGCGGGTATGGCCGTCTCCGGCTGGCTGGTTCAGGGCGTTCAGGGTAGCGCCCATGCAATCAACAAAGCGGGATCGCTGCGCATGCAGAGTTATCGCCTGCTGGCAGCCGTACCGCTGGACGCTAGCGATCAACCGCTGCTGGATGAAATGGAGCAAACGGCGTTTAGCCCGGAGTTGACGCGTGCCGCAAAACGAGACGGACAACAGGCGCAGTTAAAAGCATTACAGGATTACTGGCACACTGAACTTGCGCCGGGACTTGCGCATGCGCAAACGCCTGATGCAGTAGCGCAGGATGTGACGCGCTTTGTGGGCGGACTGGATAAATTGGTCACCGCCTTTGACCATACCACCGAATTACGCATTGAACGCGTCGTCCTGCTGCATCGCCTGATGGCCGTATTTATGGCATTGCTGCTGGTTTTCACCATTATCTGGCTGCGCGTGCGCCTGTTAGAGCCGTGGAAACAGCTGCTGTCGATGGCGCGAGCCGTCAGCCAGCGTGATTTTACCCAACGCGCGCATATCAGCGGTCGTAATGAGATGGCGGCTCTGGGCTCGGCGCTAAATAATATGTCGGAAGAACTGGCCGAAAGTTACGCTGTGCTGGAACAGCGAGTACAGGAGAAAACGGCGGGGCTGGAGCACAAAAATCAGATTCTTTCTTTTCTGTGGCAAGCTAACCGCCGCCTGCACTCTCAGGTGCCGTTGTGCGAACGCCTCTCTCCGGTACTGAATGGTTTGCAAAATTTGACCTTGCTGCATGATATTGAGCTCCGGGTTTATGACCTGGAAGATGAAGACAATCATCAGGAATTTACTTGTCAGTCAAATGCCAGCTGTGATGAGAAAGGTTGCCATCTGTGTCCTCGCGGAACGCTGCCCGCGATTGACGGCGGGATTACATTGAAATGGCGGCTGACCGATGCGCATACCCAGTATGGTATTCTACTCGCCACCTTGCCGAACGGACGCCATCTCAGCCACGATCAGCAGCAGCTGGTTGATACTCTGGTTGAGCAACTGACCGCAACGCTTGCGCTCGACAGGCATCAGGAGCGTCAACAGCAGTTGATTGTGATGGAAGAGCGTGCCACCATTGCGCGCGAACTTCATGATTCTATTGCACAATCGCTCTCTTGTATGAAGATGCAGGTTAGCTGTTTACAGATGCAGGGCGATGCGCTTTCAGATAACTGTCGCGAGTTGCTCAGCCAGATTCGTAACGAGCTAAATGCTTCATGGGCACAACTGCGAGAATTGTTAACCACCTTCCGTTTACAGCTCACGGAACCTGGATTACGACCGGCGCTGGAAGCCAGCTGTCAGGAGTACAGCGCCCGTTTTGGATTTACGGTTAAGCTGGATTATCAGCTACCGCCACGCCTGGTCCCTTCGCACCAGGCGATTCACCTGCTACAAATTGCGCGCGAAGCCCTGAGCAACGCACTTAAACACTCTCAGGCCAATGAAGTGGTCGTGACGGTGGTGCAAAATGGCAAGCAGGTCAAACTGACAGTGCAAGATAACGGCTGCGGCGTACCGGAAAACGCCGAACGCAGTAACCACTACGGCATGATAATAATGCGCGACCGCGCGCAGAGCTTGCGCGGCGATTGCCGCGTACGCCGTCGCGAGACGGGCGGTACTGAAGTTGCTGTCACTTTTATTCCCGAAACAAACTTCACAGAAGTCCAAGGAGATACCCATGAGTAATCTGGAACCGGCAACTATCCTGTTGATCGACGATCATCCGATGCTGAGAACCGGTGTAAAACAGCTTGTCAGCATGGCGCCCGATATTACCGTTGTCGGCGAAGCCAGCAATGGTGAGCAGGGTATCGAGCTGGCTGAATCCCTTGATCCCGATCTGATCCTGCTTGATCTCAACATGCCCGGCATGAACGGTCTGGAAACCCTCGATAAGCTACGTGAAAAATCACTGTCGGGCCGTATCGTTGTGTTTAGCGTATCCAATCATGAAGAAGATGTGGTTACCGCACTGAAGCGTGGTGCCGACGGTTACCTGCTGAAAGATATGGAGCCAGAAGATTTACTGAAAGCATTGCAGCAGGCTGCCGCTGGTGAAATGGTGCTGAGCGAAGCCTTAACCCCGGTTCTGGCCGCCAGCCTGCGCGCCAATCGCGCAACATCCGACCGTGATGTTACTCAACTGACACCGCGCGAACGCGATATTCTTAAACTCATCGCCCAGGGTCTGCCTAATAAGATGATCGCCCGCCGCCTCGATATCACCGAAAGCACAGTAAAAGTTCACGTGAAGCATATGCTGAAGAAAATGAAGCTCAAATCACGCGTTGAAGCCGCGGTATGGGTGCACCAGGAACGCATTTTCTGATAACGCGCTCATGCGTCATTGTTAACGAGGATCATTTTCCGAAACGGTAATAAACGGTTCGGTCAGTGATAGCGTGATCTCATTGGAAGAGACACGCTGGCCCTGCTCATCTTCTACCACCACAGACAACCGCCAGCGGTTTGTCGCACCTTCTCTGTTGTCCCACTTCGGCATAATAATCGTCCAACCCTGCGCGCTTCGGCTATTGCTGCCAGCCGTTAAGCTCAATGCCTGAGTATCACCCTGCCATGCCAGACGACGGATCCCATGCAAACTACGCACCTGCAGCTTCAACGCCACCGTCTCACCAGGCTTGAGATCCCAGGGCGGCGTGGCCAAAAATACCGACAGTGTTTTACGCTGGCGATACTCCAGCGTCGGCAGATTGTTACGTTGTGGATCGTCATAACGACTGCCGCGCAGCGATCGGCTGTTTGCCACCTCGCTTACCATCAGCTGTTTTTTTAGCGGCACGCCAAAACGGTAATTTAACGTTAATCCGAGGTTATTCTGACTGACGCCATTTTCACCCTGCTTATGCTGTGCTGTCACGGTGATCAGCGGCACCGGCGTATAGCTCAATCCCAGATTCACCGCCACAGGATTGTGGTACCCGGTTCCGGAATGAAACAGATCCACCTGGTCGCCAAAATACTGCTCCACGCTGACGCTGGTATTGAGATGTTGATAGAACGGCATGCGCATTTGCGCGGTCAGGTCGTATCCCCGGGCCATCCGTTGTTCTTGAGTTGCAAAACGACCCTGCCAGGAGGACAACGGTTGATAGTAATTAGCAGATAAACGGAGGTATTCACCCCACGCTTCTGCCCCCACGCCTCCCCGAGGCAGATTCTCATCCAGCAGGTTGTCATAAAAGGTGTTGTAACCCAGTAACCAACCGTCACGAACCCAGCGCTGCCCAATCCCCGCATTACTGACCAGGCCTCTGTCCTGTTGCGTCAGCCCCAACTGGCTCCAGGTAAGATAACGTTGATTATCCTGCCACGGTATAAACCAACTTCCCCGACTCCCGGTAAAGCTGCCTTCGTTATCCACCTGCAACCCGACGCTGGCGTTTCCCCAGGGAGAGAGCCATGATTCCAGTTGCTGATTCACCTGTTCGCTGACCCTGTCGCGCACCTGGCCAAACGCAAACTGCTTCGCCTGTTCACCGGTATCAAGCCCGTTATCGGTCATGCTGGCTTCACCAAACGCTTTGACCATTTCGGCAAAGTGCTTTTCGCCTGCCCGCGACTCCGGCGCCATACCAAGATCGGGCAAGCCATCACTATTGTTATCGAAAGGGTTTTCCGCCTGTTGAATAAATGACGATTGCGCGCTGGCAGTACCGCCTGCCAACGGCAAGAGTGCAAATACAGCGAGAGATAAATAAATATTACGGCTCAAATCGTTAGTGGTTTCTTATATCTATTAGCCACAGCGGCATACTTATCTTAAACCATAACGTCTTCAGTATTGATTTTCAGCCCTTCCTTCCTTTTTCGGCATTATCCTGGCATCTAGAAATAGGTGTAACATATGTGTCAGTTTTTAACGCTCACATGCAGCAAAAGGAGTAAAAATGCAAAAGATAGTGATCGTCGCGAACGGTGCAGCCTATGGAAGCGAATCGTTATTTAACAGTCTACGTCTGGCTATCGCCTTGCGCGAGCAGGAAGGGGATCTCGACCTGCGTTTGTTTTTAATGTCGGACGCGGTAACCGCGGGATTGCGTGGTCAAAAACCCGCGGAAGGATACAATATTCAGCAAATGCTGGAGATTCTGACGGCGCAAAATGTGCCGGTCAAACTGTGCAAAACCTGCACCGATGGCCGTGGAATCACCACGCTGCCGTTAATTGACGGAGTAGCCGTCGGCACGCTGGTTGAACTGGCTCAATGGACGCTGGCTGCAGATAAAGTGCTGACCTTCTGATACACCGCTTTCAGGCAAGCACACTGAAAGTGTCGATAATTTCCGGATTTAATCGTAGATGGGCGCGGTTTCGTTGAACGTTAGCACGCCCTTTCAATCCTTTTGAGGGATTTTGTCACTTTTGTTTAATCGTTATGCCATTTTTTGATCAAAATCAGCATCCCGTTGCTCCCCCTTTGGTGTTATGCAATGAGTGAAATGTGAACAACATCACGCAGCACTTTCGACAGAAAGTACGTTGTTTTCAAGAACGGGGTGAAAAATGGCATTAGTGAAGGCAAGTTTAAAGTTATTTGGTGGCGATACGGTGGTTGTGCGCTGTTCCGAGCGCTGTCACATCCATCTGATGAGCGAGAAAAATCACGTCAAAGACACGCAGTCCGACATCTTAAGCGTGCAGGATCGTGACAACGCATGGTTGACCGTGCCCTATACCGGCATCTGGAATGTGCTGATCGACAGCCACAGCCAGTCGCTAGAGCATTCAATAAGTTATATTGCAGCCTAAGCGTTAATTGCCCGAAAAGCGCCTGGCTTTCGGGCATTCAGTTCCCGGCTGGATTCAGGCAAACCCTGGCCGCATAACGCCTTCCGGCAGATTCTCTCCCAACAATCGTTTGACCGTGATCACCAGATCGTTAAGACAGTCATCCTGCATTCCCAACTTGACCAGCTCTTGTTCCAGCGAGAACAAATACTGGGCGTTGGTGCCTAAAGGTCCGCTCGCCGCGGCGATAAGCGGCGCAATCACCTGTGCTCGCGTGTCTGACTCAAACAGCGGATGACGCGGATCCATAATAAAGACCAGCGCGTTCACCGTCCGACCATCATCCAGCGCTAACTGGCACCAGGTGGGCAGATAGCATCCGGTGATCATTTCACGCTTCCACAGCAAAGAGAGCTCTTGTTCCAGCGACGCATTCGGTAAGCGGTAGGCTACACCGGTGGTGCGTCCGCCCTCTTTCAAGGCCAGCATACGTCCTGGCTGACCCGCCGTTCCTCGCCCCGCCGTCAGGCGCAGGCAAAAAGCACGGTGCCAGCCAACTAACGTCCCGGTACAGGACTCATCAAACTCTAAGGCCGGATTCCACATCAACGATCCATAACCGAAGATCCACACCGGCCCATCATCGGGTCGGCAAGCAAGCGTGGCCGCCAGTGAGGCTGCCCGTTGTTCTGCTGACCAGAGTAGTGATTCTTCAATAGCACCAAATGCCGTCTTACAGTCGGCATTCAATAAAAAATCACGCGTTAACACCTTACACCTCCGCCACTGCTGCTTCCCTGCGACAACTTTTTTGACGCCTTCCGGGCTTTTTTACTGCTCATTTTGAAACCAATAGCTGGACAATAGGCAATTCGCCGCTAGCTTGCAAGGCAACAAAGCGTCAACGGCACTTTATATCCTCTCGCGTTGCTAAGCTCTGCACTATCATTTGTATCAGTAGTATCAGCAATTTTTGTTGACGTTAAAATCTAATGCTTTGTTATTTAAATACTCTATAAACAAGATATGCAATTTTATCCGCTTGGATGCAAAAATTGGTCCATGCCGTAAAATTACGTAAAACTAGATCGGAAATACCGAAAGATCTGTTATTTTTTACATTCGTTAATACTTTTATAATTATAAATACCTGCAGAGATGGAGAATTAGTTCAATGACACAAGTACATGAGGCGGTAAAAACCCGCCACAAGGAGACCTCTCTCGTCTTCCCGATTTTGGCGCTGGTAGTCCTGTTCTTCTGGGGGAGCAGTCAGTCACTACCAGTGGTCATTGGTATTAATGCGCTGGCCCTTATTGGTATATTAAGCAGCGCATTCAGCGTTATCCGTCATGCGGATGTATTAGCGCATCGACTTGGTGAACCCTACGGGTCACTGATCCTCAGTCTGTCCGTCGTTATTCTCGAAGTCAGCTTAATCTCCGCATTAATGGCGACCGGTGATGCTGCACCTACGCTCATGCGCGACACGTTGTACTCAATCATTATGATCGTCACCGGCGGTCTGGTCGGTTTTTCATTACTGTTGGGTGGCCGTAAATTTGCTACTCAGTATATGAACCTGTTTGGTATTAAACAGTATTTAATTGCCCTGTTCCCACTGGCCATTATTGTCCTGGTGTTCCCAATGGCTTTACCGGGAGCGAATTTCACTACCGCCCAGGCGCTGCTGGTAGCATTAATTTCTGCAGCGATGTACGGCGTATTTTTACTGATTCAAACCAAAACGCACCAAAGCCTGTTCATTTACGAGCATGAAGATGAGGGCGACGATGACGACCCGCATCACGGCAAGCCATCAGCACATAGCAATATGTGGCACGCCGCCTGGCTTATCATTCATCTGATCGCCGTTATTGCCGTAACCAAGATGAACGCCAGCCCACTGGAGACCTTGCTGACTGAACTGAATGCCCCAGTGGCCTTTACCGGTTTCCTGGTTGCGTTACTCATCCTCTCTCCTGAAGGGCTGGGCGCGCTGAAAGCGGTTCTGAGCAATCAGGTACAGCGGGCGATGAATTTGTTCTTCGGTTCAGTATTAGCCACTATTTCACTCACCGTACCAGTGGTGACGCTAATCGCATGGGCAACCGGGAATGATTTGGTGTTTGCGCTGGGCGCGCCAGAGATGATTGTGATGGTTTCTTCACTGGTACTGTGCCATATCTCTTTCTCCACCGGACGCACCAATGTGCTTAACGGTGCGGCACATCTGGCGCTGTTTATCGCCTATCTGATGACAATATTTGCCTGATGAAAAAAGCCGGACACCGACATAACTTGTCGGGTCCGGCTTCGTATTTCCTTTCGTATACCTGATAAGCGCAAGCTCTATCAGGCACACAAAATGAATTAGTTCTCAGTATCCAGCTCGTCGAAGCTTTTCACCAGGTCATCAATCGCTTTAATCTGCGTCAGGAACTGTTCCAGTTTTGCCAGCGGCAGCGCGGATGGGCCATCGCATTTCGCATTGGCTGGATCCGGATGCGCTTCAATAAACAGACCCGCCAGACCTACCGCCATACCGGCGCGAGCCAGTTCGGTAACCTGCGCACGACGACCGCCGCTTGCTGCGCCAAACGGATCACGGCATTGCAGCGCATGGGTAACGTCAAAAATCACCGGTGAGTTGCCGGAGACTTTCTTCATCACGCTGAAGCCCAGCATGTCTACAACCAGGTTGTCATAACCAAAGTTCGCGCCACGGTCGCACAGAATAACCTTATCGTTACCACCTTCATGGAATTTATCCACGATATTGCCCATCTGGCCAGGGCTTACGAACTGCGGTTTCTTCACGTTGATAACGGCACCGGTTTTCGCCATCGCTTCCACCAGATCGGTCTGACGCGCAAGGAATGCCGGCAGCTGAATCACATCCACCACGTCAGCAACAGGCTGCGCCTGGCTGGCTTCGTGAACGTCGGTGATCACTTTTACGCCAAAAGTCTGCTTCAGTTCCTGGAAGATTTTCATCCCTTCTTCAAGGCCCGGTCCACGGTAAGAGTGGATGGAAGAACGGTTGGCTTTATCAAAGGAGGCTTTGAACACGTAAGGGATACCCAGCTTTTGAGTAACGGTTACGTAGTGCTCACAAATGCGCATCGCCAGATCGCGGGATTCCAGCACGTTCATTCCGCCAAACAGCACGAACGGCAGGTCATTTGCCACGTTGATGTCGCCAATGCTAACCACTTTTTGTTTCATAGGATCGCCTTAAACGGTAGGTAAAGTGTCATTAATCAATGCAATACAATTTGCTTGTGCGAAATAGTATTAATCTGCGCACGAATCATTTCGCTGATCGGGTCTTCCGGACACTGCTCAACGAAATAACTTAAATCGGTCAGCGCAACATGTTCACACTCGAGCTGCGCGTAGATTAATCCACGATCGCGTATTTCATACGGATCTTCAGGATTAAACTGTAATAGTGCTTCGCTGGCACGCAGCGCCAGCTCCATTTGCCGCTCTTCCATCAGCGATGATTTCAGCGTGTCGAGCAGCTTGCGGATTACTTCTGCATTATCCGCCTCATCCAGGTCTTCGTTAAACAGCTCCGCGACCGGGCTGATATTCCCCTTCAGCCACACTTCCAGCGTGTGCTCATTTAACGTTTCGCCATTGAACGGATTGATTAGCCACATTTCGCCATCGAGCGATTCAATACGCAGGATGAGTTGTGTCGGGAAAATCACCGGCACCAGCGGTAGCTCCAGTCGATTGGCAATCCACAACAAGATAGCGCCCAGAGATACAGCGCTGCCCTGACGATTTTTCAGTACCTGGTCAAGCCATAATGCATCAGAAAGACGATAGACGCCGTGGGTATCCGTAAACCCCCATTCGCCGTAAAAAAGTGCCAGCAGTTTTTCCAGTTGCTCATCCTGAGACAGGAGCTGGCTAATTTCTTCTTGCGCCAGACTAACCAGACGTTCCAGTTCGTCATACACAGTTTGTGTTGGAAAATCCAGACGGATAGACTCCGACGCCAGGATCATCCCATCACACAATGGCGCTTTATTAAATTCGAAATCAGCTAACGACCTCATGCTTACCCCAGTAACGGTATTTTTGTGGTGGCGAGTTTAATGATGATGTACAGCACCACCAGCGCCAGCGGAAATGCGACTAATCGCGCCTGCTGACTGCGCGCCCGACGATAATCGAGCGCAATAAAACCCAAAACGATGTAAATGATAACCCCAAACAGCTTTTCAGTCAGCCATGTCCCGTGCTCAGTGAATGGCAGGATGTGCGCTTTAACCATTAACGCTATGCCGCTGAGTAATAAAACGGTATCGACAACCGGCGGCACGATGCGCGTCCAGCGCGCACAGGCAAGGCGCGAGTCGGTGTAACGCCACCAAAAACGCAGCGTTAACAGACCAACTGAAAGCGCAATGCTGATGAGATGGACGTTGAGTAACACGCTGAAAGTACTCATGATGGGATGCGTCCAAGCGTAATTCGCTCGTTGCCGCCATAGTCCCGGCAGGTTTCAACCGCCTGGTAACCGGCATGAGTATAGGCGTCGCGGACTGCCTGTCCCTGCTGCCAGCCGTGCTCCAGCAACAAATAGCCGCCGGGCGTTAGCATGTGTCGAGACTCGTCAATGATATGCACGATATCCGCCATACCCTGCTCACCCGCCACCAGTGCCGATAGCGGCTCAAAACGTACATCGCCAAGCGCCAGGTGCGGGTCCTGTTCGTCGATATACGGCGGATTGCTGACAATCATGTCAAACTGCTGCCCCTGCAAAGCGCTGAACCAGTCGCTTTGCAGCACGCAAACATTGTCGATGGCCAGATGCTGTTTGTTGCGAGTTGCCAGCGCCACGGCATCGGGCATGCGGTCAACCGCGGTCACCGCGCAATCCGGACGCTCAGTTGCCAGCGCCAGCGCAATGGCGCCCGTACCGGTTCCCAAATCGAGAATACGACACGCAGAGGCAGGCAGACGAGCCAGCGCCTGCTCAACAAGACACTCAGTATCCGGGCGTGGAATAAGCGTAGCCGGAGAGACAAACAGCGGCAGCGACCAGAACTCGCGCACGCCGGTCAGATGTGCCACCGGCTCACCTCGCTGACGGCGTTCCAGTAATGTATCGAGCCGTTGACGCTGCGCCTCGGTTAACACCGTTTCGCCGAACGCCAGAATAAAGGTGCGCCCCTTACCGGTGACAAACTCGAGTAAAATCTCGGCGTCGCGGCGCGGGCTTTCGCTTGCCTGTAATTGGCTTATCGCGTCACGCAGCCAGTGCTGATAATCCATTAATCCTGCTCGGACAACGCCGCCAGTTGGTCGGCCTGGTATTCCTGGACAATCGGCTCAATCAGCATATCCAGTTTGCCTTCCATCGCTTCATCCAGACGGTAGAGTGTCAGGTTAATGCGGTGATCGGTCACACGACCCTGCGGGAAGTTATAGGTGCGGTTACGATCGCTGCGATCGCCGCTGCCCAACAGGTTACGACGTTCAGAGGCTTCCGCCTGTTGACGTCTTGCCACTTCGGCGGCACGAATTCGCGCCCCCAGCACCGACATCGCTTTGGCTTTGTTTTTATGCTGTGAACGTTCGTCCTGGCATTCCACCACGATACCGGTCGGTAAGTGGGTAATACGGATTGCGGAGTCGGTGGTGTTAACGTGCTGACCGCCCGCGCCTGATGAACGGAAGGTATCAATACGCAGATCGGCCGGGTTGATATCCGGCAGTTCGGCATCCGGCAGTTCCGGCATGACAGCGACCGTACAGGCAGAAGTATGAATACGCCCCTGCGATTCCGTCGCAGGTACGCGCTGCACGCGATGGCCGCCGGACTCAAACTTCAGTCGCCCGTAAACGCCTTCGCCGCTAATCTTGGCAATGACTTCTTTAAACCCGCCATGTTCGCCTTCGCTGGCGCTCATGATCTCTACCCGCCAGCGACGCGATTCAGCGTAACGGCTGTACATGCGGAACAGATCGCCGGCAAACAGCGCCGCTTCATCACCACCGGTTCCCGCACGCACTTCGAGGAAAGCGTTACGTTCATCATCGGGGTCTTTAGGTAACAGCAGGACTTGCAGATGCTGTTCCAGCTGCTCGCATTTCTCTTTTGCTTCGCGCAGTTCATCCTGCGCCATTTCACGCATTTCAGGATCGTCGAGCATCATCTGAGCCGTCTCGATATCTTCCTGAACCTGTTGCCAGTCCGTAAAACAGCGAGAGACATCGCTTAATTGCGCATATTCGCGCGACAGCGCACGAAAGCGATCCTGGTCTGCGATAGTACCCGCATCACCGAGCAGCGCCTGAACTTCTTCATGGCGTTCATGCAGGGCTTCCAGTTTGGCAACGATAGAAGGCTTCATAGGCGTAAATGCACCCTGTAAAAAATAAGATTGGTGTGCTGCTACTCCAGCCCGAGGCTGTCGCGCAGAATATTCAGGCGTTCACTATCCCCGTCACGGGCAGCCTGTTGAAGTGATTTGGTTGGTGCATGGATCAGGCGGTTGGTCAGTTTCCAGGCCAAATCCTGCATAATGGCTTGCGCATCACCGCCCTGTTGAAGAGCGGCCAACGCTTTAGCGGTCAGTTCATCACGGATCTGTTCTGACTGACTGCGATACTCGCGGATAGTGTCGCTTGCGCCCTGGGCGCGTAGCCAGGCCATAAACTCGCTGGCTTCCTGCTCCACAATCGTTTCGGCTTCCACCGCCGCCGCTTTGCGCTGGGCAAGGTTATGCGAAATGATGCTTTGCAGGTCATCAACGCTGTACAGATAGGCGTTAGACAATTTACCCACTTCCGGCTCGACATCGCGCGGTACGGCGATATCCACCAGCAACATAGGCTGATTGCGGCGGTTTTTAAGCGCGCGTTCCACCATTCCTTTACCGATAATCGGCAGCGGACTGGCAGTAGAACTGATAATGATATCGGCATCCTGCAAACGTGCGTCGATATCACTCAGTGAAATCACCTCGGCGCCGACTTCATCCGCCAGCACCTGCGCACGCTCGCGCGTACGGTTGGCGATGATCATCTTCTTCACTTTATGCTCGCGCAAGTGTCGCGCTACCAGTTCGATGGTTTCGCCCGCACCGACTAACAGCACGGTTACCGTTGAGAGCGATTCAAATATCTGCCGCGCCAGAGTACAGGCGGCAAACGCCACCGACACGGCGCTGGCACCGATGTCAGTTTCTGTACGTACACGTTTAGCAACAGAGAATGACTTCTGGAACATGCGCTCCAGCGCACTGGCGTTCTGGTGGCCTTTTTGCGAATCCGCAAATGCTTTTTTCACCTGCCCCAAAATTTGCGGTTCACCGAGCACCAGTGAATCCAGACCACTGGCAACGCGCATCAAATGACTGACGGCGTCGTTGTCCTGGTGCCAGTACAGGCTATTACGCAGGTCTTCTTCATTGAGGTTATGGTATTCGCACAGCCAGCGAATCAGCGCTTCTCGCAGGTTATCCTGCTCTTCCACGCTGAGGTAAATCTCTGTGCGGTTACACGTCGACAGCACTACCCCGCCCTGCACCATTGGCAGCGCTTGCAGGCTGTCCAGCGCCTGATCGAGCGTATCCGGCGAAAACGTTACGCGTTCTCGCAGCGATACAGGTGCCGTTTTATGGTTAATACCAAGCGCTAAAAGGGTCATGTGTGCGGGAATAGTACCAGCGTTGATAAGGTTAGACTGGGTGCATCATACAGGATGCGTGCGGTCAATAAAAGAGACTGCCCCCTTTTGGAGTAATAGCTTAGTGCACAAATTTAAGTGATTTAAGATAACTTGAACGTAGACGATGTCAGATGGTGGCGCTAGCATTGAGAGTTATAACTGCAACGTATCTCAAGGATTTGTCATCATTATGACCCTGCCTGATTTTCGCCTGATTCGCCTGCTGCCCCTTGCGGCCCTGGTTCTTAGTGCCTGTACCCTCAACGCGCCGAAAGGTCCCGGCAAAAGCCCCGATTCCCCGCAGTGGCGCCAGCACCAGCAGGAAGTACGCGCCCTGAACCAATATCAGACGCGCGGTGCGTTCGCTTATATCTCCGATCAACAGAAAGTGTATGCCCGCTTTTTCTGGCAGCAAACCGGTCAGGATCGCTATCGTCTGCTGCTGACCAACCCGCTGGGCAGCACGGAACTGGAACTCAACGCGCAGCCGGGCAACGTTGAACTTGTCGATAACAAAGGTAAGCACTACACCGCCGACGACGCTGAAGAGATGATCGGCAAACTGACCGGCATGCCTATCCCATTGAATAGCCTGCGCCAGTGGATCCTGGGTCTGCCGGGAGATGCCACCGATTACAAACTCGATGATCAATATCGTCTAAGTGAAGTGAACTACAGCAAAGACGGTAAAAGCTGGAAAGTGGTCTATAGCGCCTACGACAGCAAAACGCAGCCAGCGATGCCGGCAAACATGGAGCTGTCGGACGGCTCCCAGCGTATTAAGCTAAAAATGGATAACTGGATTGTGAAATGATGACTCATTGGCCCTCTCCGGCAAAACTGAATCTGTTTTTATACATCACCGGGCAACGTACGGACGGTTACCATTCGCTGCAAACGCTATTTCAGTTTCTTGATTATGGCGACACGATAGATATTGCGCTGCGTGGCGACGGCGAAATTCGCCTGTTAACCCCGGTGGAAGGCGTTGCGTACGAAGACAACCTGATCGTCCGTGCGGCACATTTGCTGATGAAGGTAGCATCTGAAAGCAATCGCCTTCCCAAAGGGAGCGGTGCGGACATCAGTATCGACAAACGCCTGCCGATGGGCGGCGGCCTCGGCGGTGGTTCATCAAATGCGGCAACCGTTCTGGTGGCGCTTAACCATCTCTGGCAGTGTGGGCTTTCGATTGATGAACTGGCGGCACTCGGTTTAACCCTGGGGGCGGATGTTCCCGTGTTCGTGCGCGGCCATGCGGCCTTTGCCGAAGGTGTTGGAGAAATTCTGACGCCGGTCGAGCCTGAAGAAAAGTGGTATCTGGTTGCTCACCCGGGAGTCAGCATTCCGACACCGGTGATTTTTAACGATCCCGACCTCCCGCGCAACACGCCAAAAAGGTCAATAAAAACGTTACTAAAATGTGAATTCGGCAATGATTGCGAGGTTATCGCAAGAAAACGTTTTCGCGAGGTTGATGCGGCGCTTTCCTGGCTGTTAGAATACGCGCCGTCGCGCCTGACTGGTACAGGGGCTTGTGTCTTTGCTGAATTTGACACTGAGTCTCGTGCTCGCCAGGTGCTTGAGCAAGCCCCGGAATGGCTCAAAGGCTTTGTGGCGAAAGGCGTCAACCTCTCCCCATTGCACAGAGCGTTACTCTAAATCCTTCTGGTTTCAGGAAGATGGCGAAATGACGAACCGCCAGGAGCATACAAAAGTATGTGACTGATGTAAGGAATTAATGCCAGCGAACATGAAACACGAAGGATAACGAGTAAGCCGGGCAAGCTGAGTTGCGGTGACAACGTCACCCTGTTCCAGACGTTGCATCGCGCTCTTTAATACACCGCATGGAGAGGATACTGCCTGGCCCGCACAGTTTTCGGCAGATTCTTTCCACCAATGGACGCATGCCTGAGGTTCTTCTCGTGCCTGATATGAAGCTTTTTGCTGGTAACGCCACCCCGGAACTAGCACAACGTATTGCCAACCGCCTGTACACTTCACTCGGCGACGCCGCTGTAGGTCGCTTTAGCGACGGCGAAGTCAGCGTACAAATTAATGAAAATGTACGCGGTGGTGATATTTTCATCATCCAGTCCACTTGTGCCCCTACTAACGACAACCTGATGGAATTGGTCGTTATGGTTGATGCGCTGCGCCGTGCTTCCGCAGGCCGTATCACCGCCGTTATTCCTTACTTCGGCTATGCACGTCAGGATCGTCGCGTACGTTCCGCTCGTGTACCGATTACCGCTAAAGTCGTCGCTGATTTCCTGTCCAGCGTTGGCGTTGACCGCGTCCTCACCGTTGACCTGCATGCTGAACAGATCCAGGGCTTCTTCGATGTACCGGTTGATAACGTATTTGGTAGCCCGATCCTGTTAGAAGACATGCTGCAGCTGAACCTGGACAACCCGATTGTGGTTTCTCCGGATATCGGTGGCGTCGTGCGTGCCCGCGCTATCGCTAAACTGCTGAACGATACCGATATGGCTATCATCGACAAACGTCGCCCGCGTGCGAACGTTTCTCAGGTGATGCACATTATTGGTGACGTTGCAGGTCGTGACTGTGTGCTGGTTGATGACATGATCGATACCGGCGGTACGCTGTGCAAAGCAGCAGAAGCACTGAAAGAACGTGGTGCAAAACGCGTATTTGCTTACGCTACTCACCCGATCTTCTCAGGTAATGCGGCAAACAACCTGCGCAACTCTGTTATTGATGAAGTCGTTGTCTGTGACACTATTCCACTGACTGACGAAATCAAAGCATTGCCAAACGTGCGTACATTGACCCTGTCGGGTATGCTGGCCGAAGCGATTCGTCGTATCAGCAACGAAGAATCCATCTCTGCTATGTTCGAGCATTAATCGAGCCCGGCTCAAAAACCCGCTGCGGCGGGTTTTTTTATCTGTAATATTTATTTGTATGACTTTTGCCTCCTTCACCTGCCATTCAGTTGACAGATGATGCGCCCATGGATGAAACATTATTGTGAACAGATTATTTTCCTCACATGTGATGCCTTTCCGCGCCCTCATCGACGCTTGTTGGAAAGAAAAATATACTGCTTCCCGCTTCACCCGCGACCTGATCGCCGGGATAACGGTTGGGATCATTGCCATTCCACTGGCGATGGCGCTGGCAATAGGCAGTGGCGTTGCTCCGCAGTACGGTCTGTATACCTCAGCCGTTGCTGGGATTGTTATCGCCCTTACCGGGGGCTCGCGCTTTAGCGTATCTGGCCCAACCGCCGCCTTCGTGGTGATTCTGTATCCGGTGTCGCAACAGTTTGGGCTGGCAGGCCTGCTGGTTGCCACGCTCATGTCCGGGATATTCCTGATCCTTTTCGGCCTCGCCCGCTTTGGTCGTTTGATCGAATATATTCCGGTCTCCGTGACGTTAGGTTTTACCTCAGGTATCGGTATCACCATCGGTACCATGCAGATTAAAGATTTTCTCGGCCTGCAAATGACCCACGTGCCAGAGCACTATTTGCAGAAGGTGGGCGCGCTATTTATGGCCTTGCCGACCATCAACGTGGGTGATGCCGCGATTGGCGTGGTGACACTGGGGATCCTGATTTTCTGGCCGCGTCTGGGTATCCGATTACCGGGCCACCTTCCCGCACTACTGGCAGGCTGTGCGGTAATGGGTATCGTGAACCTGACCGGCGGCCATGTCGCCACCATCGGATCTCAGTTCCACTATATTCTGGCTGACGGCTCGCAGGGCAATGGTATCCCACAGTTGCTGCCGCAACTGGTATTACCTTGGAATATGCCAGAGTCAAACTTTACTCTGAGCTGGAGCTCGTTACAGGCGCTGTTACCGGCAGCCTTCTCGATGGCAATGCTCGGGGCGATCGAATCTCTGCTGTGCGCCGTCGTACTCGATGGGATGACCGGCACCAAACACAAAGCTAACAGTGAACTGATTGGTCAGGGACTGGGCAACATCGTCGCACCGTTCTTTGGCGGCATCACCGCCACGGCGGCAATTGCCCGTTCTGCGGCAAACGTCCGCGCGGGTGCAACCTCGCCAATCTCAGCGGTTATCCATGCGATTCTGGTGATCCTTGCCCTGCTGGTGCTTGCACCGCTGCTTTCCTGGTTACCGCTTTCCGCCATGGCCGCCCTGCTGCTAATGGTGGCATGGAACATGAGTGAAGCGCATAAAGTGGTGGATTTGCTGCGTCATGCGCCGAAAGACGACATCATCGTCATGCTGATGTGTATGTCGCTGACGGTGCTGTTCGATATGGTTATCGCCATCAGCGTCGGTATCGTTCTTGCATCTCTACTGTTTATGCGTCGTATTGCGCGCATGACGCGTCTGGCGCCGGTTAACGTAGACGTACCGGACGATGTGCTGGTGTTGCGCGTCATTGGCCCGCTATTCTTTGCCGCGGCGGAAGGATTATTTACCGATCTCGAGTCGCGTATTGAAGGTAAACGCATCGTAGTCTTGAAGTGGGACGCGGTCCCGGTACTGGATGCCGGTGGTCTGGACGCTTTCCAGCGCTTTGTGAAAAAGCTGCCTGAAGGCTGCGAGCTGCGGGTATCTAACCTGGAATTTCAGCCGCTGCGCACCATGGCGCGCGCCGGTATTCAGCCGATTCCCGGTCGTCTGGCATTCTTCCCGAATAAAGACGCCGCTTTAGCGGATATTAAATAGCAAAAAGGCTCCCGTGAATGGGAGCCTTTTTATTGCCGGATGCGCTTCTCTTATCCGGCCTACAAAACCCAAACGTTGCGCCGACCCCGTAGGCCCGATAAACGCAGTGCCACCGGGCAATTACGCGCTTAAAATGCTCAATGCCGTTGCCTTCACGCTGGCCAGCAGGACTTTCACATCTTCCAGGCACACCGTCGGGTTCAGCAGCGTCAGCTTCAGGCAGGTGATGCCATCCGCTTCAGTCACGCCGACGTTGGCGCTACCTGAAGCCAGCAGCACGTCGCCAATACGCTGGTTCAGCAGCGCAACGAACGCCATATCGTCGCTTTCAGGACGGAAGCGGAACAGCACGCTTGCCAGCTGTGGTTCCATCACCAGTTCAAGATGCGACTGGGTTTTGACAAACTCAGCAACATCACGCGCCAGCGTTACGCCATTATCAATGATTTCGGCATACTGCTTTTTGCCCAGCGCTTCGAGGCCCATCCACAACTTCAGCGCATCGAAACGACGCGTGGTCTGCAGCGACTTCGATACCAGGTTTGGTACGCCAGCCTCTTCATCGAAATCAGAGTTCAGGTACGCCGCCTGGTAACGCATCAGCTCGTAGTGGCGCGCATCTTTTAACAGGAACGCACCGCAACTGATGGTCTGGAAGAACTGCTTGTGGAAATCCAGTGTCACGGAATCTGCCAGCTCAAGGCCGTTGAGGAAGTGACGATACTGCTCAGAAAGCAGTAACGCCCCGCCCCATGCCGCATCCACGTGCATCCAGATCTGATGTTCTGCCGCCAGCGCCGCAATATCCGCTAACGGATCGATGGCGCCCGCATCTGTCGTACCAGCCGTCGCAACAATGGCCATCACCTGCTCACCGTTGGCTTTCGCCTGGGCCAGCTTGTCTTTCAGGTCAGCCAGATCCATGCGTGAAAACGCATCGGTCTTCACCTGGGTGACGGAGCGGT
Organism: Citrobacter sp. S39; assembly: GCF_009495675.1. Taxonomy (NCBI): domain Bacteria; kingdom Pseudomonadati; phylum Pseudomonadota; class Gammaproteobacteria; order Enterobacterales; family Enterobacteriaceae; genus Citrobacter; species Citrobacter sp. S39. Next base: position 3,114,530 of record NZ_CP045555.1, on the reverse strand, counting down.
AGCCCAGCCCCATTAACGCCATGTTCTTCTGCACGGAGAAGTGCGCGCTTTCAGAGCAGAACACTTTAATTTTGCTCAGATCACCGGTCAGACCATCTTGCTGAATGGAATGTCCCAAGCGAGCAAAGAAGGCGTCGCGCGCCAGCATCAGGCCCATCAGATTGCTCTGGGTGCCGCCGCTGGTGAACACGCCGGCATCGCCTGCCGCATAACCCACCTGCTCACGTAGCCATTCGATCAGTTTGATCTCAATGATCGTGGCCGACGGGCTTTGGTCCCAGGAGTCCATACTCTGGTTAGTGGCGTTGATCAGCACTTCCGCCGCCTGGCTAATCACCAGGCTTGGGCAGTGCAGGTGCGCCACGCACTGAGGATGGTGAACCAACAGGCTGTCTTTGAGAAAGTATTCAACCGCACGCTCAATAGCGGCCTGGTTGCCCAGGCCCTGAGACGTAAAATTCAGGTTGATACGTTCACGCAGTTGTTCAACGGTTTTGCCCTGATACATCTCAGGCTGCTTCAACCATTCAACGACCGCTTGCGTACTCTGCTCGATAGCGTCCTGATAGGCGGCGATGCTTTGCGCCGAGCCGGACAGAATCGGGTTTACGTCTGACATTCGATCCAACTCCGTTTAAACCGGCTTCACGCCAGCGCCCAGCAGGGCGTTTTCGAATTTATCGAGGAAAATTTCCAGCTCAGCGTTGGTGATCAGCAGAGACGGCAGCAGACGCAGCACGCAGCCGTTGCGGCCACCACGCTCCAGAATCAGCCCGTTTTCGAAGCATTTCTTCTGCAGCAACGCAGACAGCTCGCCATCAGCCGGGTAGCAACCCATATGATCCTGCGCTTCGTTCGGATTCACGATTTCCAGGCCGATCATCAGGCCCAGACCACGCACCTGGCCGATAACCGGGTAGCGTTTCTGCAGGTCAGTCAGTTTGCCTTTCAGCCACTCGCCCTGGGCGGCAACTTTATCGGCAATCTTGTCGTCTTTGAGGATCTTCAGCGTTGTCAGACCGGTCGCCATCGCCAGTTGGTTGCCGCGGAAGGTGCCAGTGTGGTGGCCCGGAGCCCACGCATCGAATTGCTTTTTAATGCCCAATACCGCCAGTGGCAGACCGCCACCAACCGCTTTGGACATCACAATGATGTCTGGCTCAATGCCAGCGTGTTCGAAGGCGAACAGCTTACCGGTACGTGCGAAACCAGCCTGAACTTCATCGATGATCAGCAGAATGCCGTGTTCCTGAGTCACTTTACGAATGCGTTGCAGCCATTCGACCGGAGCCGGATTCACGCCACCTTCGCCCTGCACCGCTTCGAGGATTACGGCAGCCGGTTTACGCACGCCGCTTTCAACGTCGTTGATCAGGTTTTCGAAGTAGTAAGTTAATGCTTTGACGCCAGCGTCGCCGCCGATACCCAGCGGGCAACGGTACTGATGTGGATACGGCATAAACTGCACTTCCGCCATCATATTGCTGACCGCTTCTTTCGGCGACAGGTTGCCGGTCACGGACAGCGCGCCGTGGGTCATCCCGTGGTAGCCGCCGGAGAAACTAATGATGCTGGAACGGCCGGTCACTTTCTTCGCCAGCTTCAGCGCCGCTTCAACAGCATCTGCACCGGACGGACCGGTGAACTGCAGGCAATATTCTTTGCCCTGGCCCGGTAATAAAGAAAGTAAATATGATGAGAATTCATCTTTTAACGGCGTGGTAAGGTCAAGCGTATGTAACGGTAAGCCGCTTGTGATGACACTTTGAATGCTCTGCAGCACTTCAGGATGGTTATGACCAAGCGCCAGGGTTCCGGCACCTGCCAGGCAATCAAGATATTGATTATTTTCTACATCAGTAATCCAGACGCCCTGCGCTTTAGCGATTGCTAATGGCAGTTTACGTGGATAGCTGCGGACATTAGATTCAAACTCAGCCTGTCTTGCTAAAAAGGTATCATTGCTCTGTGGTAATGAATTAGCACTTAAAGTATCAATACGGACTTTATCCGTCATCATATCACTCCTACAACCAGGTGTAGATTAACGCCTGATTGAATAAATGGTTATAAGGATTACCTGTAAAAAAGCGCGGCTAATATATGTTGTTTTAGCTTAGGACTCAATCATTTATTTTTTTGCATCAGAAATAACAACTTTCCCCTTAAAAATCAAAGCACAAAGACCATCCGCCATTACTAAATCCTAAAGAAATATAGCTATTTAATTAACAATGTTGTCGCTAATTGCTACGCAGACAATGTAATAAAAACCATGAGATTTTCATGTTTTTATTATTTTTTTACACGTTTTTACCATTAATAATGTAGGCACTTTCTTGTTACGACATGATTTTTCACTTATTTGCCTATAAACCGAATAAAAAAGTCGATCCCTTAATATAAATCACTTAGTATGGCGCGCTTATTTGCAGGCTTTGTAAATAAAATTAATGCGCAGCACCCGGTAACGCGTACAGGCGACACTCGTTATCGACAACAGGTATACCCTGGGTTGTCAGCAGAAATGTTCGCGGGCGGACATTTCGTAAGGTGAACTTTGTTCCCTTATGCCGAGAATGAAAATTTTCTAGCCATACTTTTATGGCGCCCTGATATGAGATTGTTATGACTCGCATTTATCCACCATCCGTCGTTGCCAAATTTGGCGGCACCAGCGTCGCTGATTTTGATGCGATGAACCGAAGCGCCAGCATTGTCCTTGCTGATCAAGATGTCCGTTTAGTCGTTTTGTCTGCTTCAGCAGGCGTGACAAACTTACTGGTCGAGCTTTCTGAAGGTCTGGAAACGCATCAACAATTAGATAAGCTTGAGACTTTACGCGCCATCCAATACAACATTATTTCCCGCCTGAAGCAGCCTTCCGTTATCAGCACGGAAATCGATAATCTTCTCAACAATATACATCGTCTTGCACAAACGGCGATGGTTTCACCGTCTGATGCGTTAAGCGATGAATTAGTCAGCCATGGCGAGCTGATGTCCTCACTACTGTTTACTGAAGTCTTACGTGAACGGCAGGCCGAGGCCGAGTGGTTTGACGCCCGCTGCGTGATGCGTACTAACGCGAACTTCGGCTGCGCCGAACCCGAGCTTGGCACACTGCACCACCAGGTGGAGACTCACCTGCGCCCTCGTCTTGAGCAAGCGATTATGGTGACTCAGGGATTTATCGGGCGTGATGCCGCAGGACACACCACAACGCTTGGACGCGGCGGTAGTGATTACACGGCTACGCTTCTCGGTGAGGCGCTTCACGCCACACGCGTTGACATCTGGACCGACGTCGCAGGGATCTACACCACCGACCCACGCATTGCGCCGCGGGCCAAACGAATCGACCATATCTCATTTTCCGAGGCCAGCGATATGGCCGCCTACGGTGCGAAGGTCCTCCACCCGGCTACGCTACTCCCGGCAATGCGTAAAAGCATTCCGGTCTTTGTTGGCTCAAGTAAGGATACTGCCGCCGGAGGTACGTTGGTGCACAACACCACCGATAATCCACCTCGCTATCGTGCGCTCGCCGTGCGTCGTAAACAGACGCTGTTGCGGTTACACAGTCTGGAGAAGCAACCTTCCTGCTCTTTCCTGGCGCAGTCCTTCGCCATTTTGGCTCGCCACGCTGTCACGGTGGATTTGGTTACAACCTCAGAGAATAGTATTGCGCTGGCGCTGGACGCCACTCATGCAACCTCAGGTGAAGACCATGTGCTGACCACCGCATTGTTTACCGCATTATCCTCCCACTGTCGTGTGGAAGTGGAAACCGGGCTGGCGTTGGTCACTTTGGTGGGGAATCAACTCACACAGGCTGCGGGAGTTTGCAAAGACGTTTTTGCCTGGCTTGAAGAGCATACGGTACGAATGATTTGCCATGGAGCATCGAACGACAACCTGTGCATCCTGTTACCGGCTGACGATGCAGACAGCGCGATTAGAGCATTACATTACCGGTTATTCGAATAATTCTTCTCTTATTCTGTCGCATCCAGTTTAAGCAATGATCATAAACAAGCAGAGCCCTGGTTTTATAACCGGGGCTCTTCATTCTGACCACCGCCCTCTCAACAGAGGGAGGATTTAGTTATGACGGTGATTGGTGTCACCACGACGGCAGCGTTTGTCATAATGACGTACCCACCAGTAACGGTCACTGATTTGTTCGTGTCCACCCACTCTGGCACCTGCTAACCAGAGAATACCGCCAACAAAAATACTGAGCACCGCACCATGTGCGAAAAACTGCGGCAGATTAAATTGCGGCAACTGGTTTAAAATTGAATAACCCACACCCACAACCATTACCACCAACCCTAAAGCCATGAGCACGTTACCGAGTAGCGAAGCGTTTTTGCGTTTCATGTGTCACCTCCGGAACTTTGGGTTGTTACAGGGAATACCCCTAATCCTTATGTGTAAAGTATAGACAACACTGCCGTTCGCAAGTGCGGGAGCGATCACAATTACAAACACTCATGCAACAAAACTTTACAAATAAGCCACTGAACATACTCATTTTCTAATAGTCCCTTTGTGCAATTATTCAGCTTTTGGCGATAAGCACGCAGTTTTTTGTCAAGCGCACCGTCAGACAGTAAACTACACGTCGTTTATCGAAACACTCAGGACAAAACACGTGGCGATTAAATTGATTGTCGGCCTGGCGAACCCCGGCGCAGAGTATGCGGCAACGCGACACAATGCAGGCGCATGGTATGTCGATCTACTGGCAGAGAGATTACGCGCCCCCCTGCGCGATGAGCCGAAATTCTTCGGTTACACCTCCCGCGTAACGCTTGAAGGTGAAGATGTCCGTCTGCTGGTACCGACCACATTTATGAATCTTAGCGGCAAGGCCGTCGGCGCGATGGCCAGTTTTTATCGTATTAACCCCGATGAAATTTTGGTCGCGCACGATGAATTAGACCTGCCTCCTGGCGTCGCCAAATTTAAGCTTGGCGGAGGTCATGGCGGACATAATGGCCTGAAAGACATCATTAGCAAATTGGGTAATAACCCCAACTTTCATCGTTTACGCGTTGGAATAGGCCATCCGGGCGATAAAAACAAAGTTGTCGGATTTGTTTTAGGCAAACCGCCTGTTTCAGAACAGAAGTTAATTGATGAAGCGATTGACGAAGCGGCACGTTGTACCGAGATTTTGTTCAAAGATGGCCTGACCAAAGCTACGAGCCGGTTACACACCTTTAAAGCGCAATAAGCAGTGATGTGCGGCATTTTTCTCGCGTGCTGTGTATAATAGGCAAAGTTATTTACATTTCTACAATCTGTTTTCCATAACAGGTTGAATATCAAAAGATTAAGGTGATTTAAACATGGGATTCAAATGCGGTATCGTCGGTTTGCCAAACGTAGGCAAATCCACCCTGTTCAACGCGCTCACAAAAGCGGGTATTGAAGCGGCAAACTTCCCGTTCTGTACTATCGAGCCGAACACGGGTGTTGTCCCGATGCCCGATCCGCGTCTGGATCAGCTGGCCGAAATCGTCAAACCACAGCGTATCCTGCCTACAACGATGGAATTCGTCGACATTGCCGGTCTGGTAAAAGGCGCGTCCAAAGGTGAAGGTCTGGGTAACCAATTCCTTACCAACATCCGTGAAACCGAAGCTATCGGCCACGTGGTGCGTTGCTTTGAAAACGACAACATCATCCACGTTAATAACAAAGTGGATCCGGCTGACGACATCGAGGTTATCAATACCGAACTGGCGCTGTCTGACCTGGATACCTGTGAGCGTGCTATCCATCGTGTGCAGAAGAAGGCCAAAGGCGGTGACAAAGACGCTAAAGCGGAACTGGCTGCGCTGGAAAAATGCCTGCCACAGCTGGAAAACGCCGGCATGCTGCGCGCGCTGAAAACGCTGACTGACGAAGACAAAGCGGCCATCAAATACCTGAGCTTCCTGACCCTGAAGCCAACCATGTATATCGCTAACGTCAACGAAGACGGTTTTGAGAACAACCCGTACCTCGACAAAGTGCGCGAAATCGCGGCTGCCGAAGGTTCTGTTGTGGTTGCCGTTTGCGCTGCCGTTGAAGCTGACATCGCAGAACTCGATGATGCTGACCGTGAAGAATTCATGGCTGAAATGGGTCTGGAAGAGCCGGGCCTGAACCGCGTTATCCGTGCTGGCTACGAATTGCTGAACCTGCAGACCTACTTCACCGCTGGTGTGAAAGAGGTCCGTGCATGGACCATTCCTGTCGGTGCCACGGCTCCGCAGGCAGCCGGTAAAATCCATACCGACTTCGAGAAAGGCTTTATCCGCGCGCAAACCATCGCGTTTGAAGACTTCATTACCTATAAAGGTGAGCAAGGCGCGAAAGAAGCTGGGAAAATGCGTGCCGAAGGTAAGGACTATATCGTCAAAGATGGCGATATCATGAACTTCCTGTTCAACGTCTAAATAAAATTTGTTGTCTTATGAGATCTCAACACATCTCATAAGAATCACAAAAACCTATAAAATCCACGCAATTGCGTGGATTTTTTATTTCGTAATGTCTCAACTCATCTCGTCACAACACCGTCAAAAATGATTACATATTGACACTGGCTCCTTCGTGAAGCAGACCGTCCTACAGTTTCTCCAGAATTAAACACGCTTCACGATTAAGCGTAATGAACTCCTGCCAGCTATATTGCTGTTGGTAGTTAAGCTGATACTGCTTCTCTACCTGGCAAATAAGCGGACGTGTTTCATAAATCGCACACAGCTTTGTCTCCATCTGATAGTGCTGACAAATGCCATCACCGCGATCTAGAAATTGCGTTTCACTGGCGCGATCGACGTGGCGGCAACAAGCGCCGCACTGGTTACAGGGAAACGCGGGCGTTAGCGTCATAGCTTACTTAACCAGCTACGCACAGAGCGGGTATTCCCTGCTTCAAACGGTAGCGTAATATTACGGCGCTCAACCTCTGCACGCAGCAACAAACCGCGCTCAATTTCACTATTCACCGCGTTAAGATGCAGCGAGAAACGCGATAACGCAGACGTATCAATAGCAAACTCTAACGCCGAAAGCTCCAGTAGATAACGATCGAGTTCAACATTCACCTGCTGATAATACTCTAGTGCTTTTTGATACTTATCTTTAAACGTATCCAGAAACGCCCAGACCTTTTTCATCAATGCGCTGTGTTCCAGGAAGTAGTTCATTACCAGCGTCAGAATACCTGTCGCCAGCGCACCGCAGAACGCGGCCAGTTCCGGACCAAAAGGAAAGACGAGCATCTTGGCTAAAGCATCATTAACCACCACTCCAGCAGCCACGGCCACACCTGCAGCCACCAGCTTGCTCACCGCTTTAGCTAGCTGCCCCGGCGTTAACCCCTCAGGGTTAAAGACCATAACTTTAAAGGCCTGTACCAAATTGTTCCACATCTCACGAATCAGGCGCACCATCATCTTCTTAGTCGTAAAGAAGATATTGAAGAGCGTCGTCGTAATGCTGGAGAGCACGCCACCGATGGCACCGTCTTTAAAGGACGTCAGGAAAGTGCTGAATTTACCCTGCACTCGCTGCCAGACTGCGCGTAATGCCTCCGCCGCATCTTGCAGGAAGTCTCCGGCATCGAATGAACGACGATGCTTCTCAAACATCACGGGAATACGCTCGCGGAACTCAAACCAGGTCTCTGCCAGAACCAGCCCCAACATCTGCCGCGTTCCCATGCGAAATGCATTGTTCATTGTGGCGGTGGCGACATTCTTCGCAAACTTGCTGCTGGTGTAATATTCCCCATTGATCGTACTGTTGTATTTTGCCCGCGCCTTTTTGTCGGCCTCTTTCATCCGTTCAAAATCGGCGGCGGCTTTATTTTCCAGCTTATTCAGTTGTTTTTGCTCTTGCTCGGAAAGCGTTGGCTGGCTGCGCAAACGGGCAATTTCCTGCGTGGTCACAGCATGCTGTTCTTGTAGCGTTTGCACGAAGGCATCCATCGTTTTCGCCTTCTTCGCCTTATTCAGCGACTCATTCGTGAAGGTCAGATTTGATGAATCATTAGCCAGATCGGCACCATCGCATTCGGCAAGGATACGCCCTGGATCGTTGTGAATTTCATGGGCGGCAATAATATGGTCGAGGTTCTTTTTATCATTAGCCGCAAATTTCTCACCGGTGTAGGTATCGGTCAACGTACCGGCCTCGTGCGCCTTTTTTCCCGCCTGGTTGGTGGCAATGTAGTTTTCGTGGCTATGGTAATGATGAGAATCATACCCTTCACGTTGCTCGTACCGTTGACGCTCGGCATCGGTAGCATACACTCCCTCGCGAGCGTTATGAATGGTATTCACATCGCCGCCGTGTTTATCCTCCAGCAAGAGAAAATCCAACCCAAAAGAGGTGGTCAGACTCTTGACCACCGTCTGATGTAACTCTTCACCCCAGTCAAACCTGGCTGTGTTCATTGTGCTCGCCCATAGCAATGCCGGGCAGATTCGCCCGGCGAGTCGATTAAATACGAGAAGAAAATGCGTCAAACTCAGAAGCAGAAGCCGCCAGTTTTTCGTCCAGAATCTCTTTGTTCAGCAGGTTCATACCATTGCTGTCGGTCTGCAGTTGGATCACCCCATCTTCGATAATGGCTTCACCGTTTTCCTGCGTCACCGGCTTGAACAGCGGCGTGGTGATCACGTCGGTCATGATGGCGGCTAATTCATAACCATGGTCGATAATCGCCATGATCTCTTCCGACTCACTAATCTCGGTAGTGATATTCTTCTCATGACGTTCAACAATGATGGCATGCATCGCTTTCAGCGGCTCAAAGTAATGCTGAATAAAGACGCTATGCATACGGGTTATTGATTCATAAATGCTATTTACATACTGCTGCACCTTCGTCAGCTGCGCTTCAGCCGCATTCATTTTTTCCACCGCCGCGGTCACTTCACGGGAGCTTTGATAAGCATTGTTAAGCGCCTTTTCGGCATGGCTATCGTAAGCCCAGCCCGCAATAGCAATCAGCGGAGCCACCACTGCACCGCCAAGCACCATCGCGCCGCCCGCCATCCCCCAACCACCTGCGGCCAGGGAACCACCACCAATCGCCGCCATTGTGGCGTTATACGCCGCCGCACCAGACAGGGCGGCGATCGGCGTACCGGTAGAAGCTGCGGCAAACGCCATCACGCCGCTGTACACGGCAAAACCAGCGGCAGCACCAGAAACCCCGGCTCCGACGACCGTCGTCAGGTATTCCGTGGCGGAAATCGCCAGGTTCTGAATTTTATTGATGTTATGCTGTGGTACCTTCAGACGAAGATCTTTATGCCCATCTTTCGCCATACGCGCCAGCAGATCGTCGGCAATCGTTTTAAACTCATTGAAATCTTTACCGATTTCCAGCTCTTTTTCACCCAGTTCGGCCAGTTTTTTCGACGTTGTTTCATTTGCCAGATCAAAGCTCTCTTTATGCTTATCAAAGCGACGCTGCGCGCGATCTAATACATCATCAGCTTCCGATTTTTTCTGATAGCCATCATAAGCTTTTTTGCCGCCAAACGCCGTTGCCGCTGCCGCGACGCCCAGAATAATGAATGGTAATGCCATAGATAATAATCTCCTGTGCAATAAGTCGTTGTTACCCGCTACGCATCACATTCCTGAACAGGAACTGAGTCGCGATCGCCAGTGATGTAGTTATGCAGTAAGTTGATGACCGTTTTTTTCAACCATTCTGGTTCCAGAATTTCTATATTCGGTAACCAGAATAGAATTAGTGGAATAATTTGATTCTCATGTGCTGCCTTACAAAGCAAAGTCACGCCATCATTCTCTTCGCGAATCAATTCTTGCTGAGGCAGTAAGTCTCGTCTTAAGAAGTAGCCAGCAATACTGTGTTTAATACGCACCCGCACCTCAAACGTCTCTTCACTCACCCAAGGATCGCGATGCTCATCAATTAATGACAGTGTGGGTGTATCGACAGCAAAATGCTCTTTCCGGATATCCAACCACCGAATTTTACTTAACGAAAAAGACTTTAGTTTCCCGTCCTCAGTCGCCTGCAGATACCAAATATTTTTCTGGTTAGCTAATTTATAAGGATGAACGGTGCGCGTTTTGTCTTTATATAAAATATGACAGACGCTGTTTTTCTGAATCGCTTTTTCTAATAAGTTAAAATACTTTCGCAAATCATTTCTGACTGAATGCTCAGGACGACCAAACTGAACTCTAACATGCTGTTCTGCAGCTCTTTTCTCTAAGCTAAGCCAAAAATCCTCATCTCTGTCAGGAAAAACCGCGTCGGCGTCCAGCAGCTTTGCCAGTGGATCATGAAGGGCATAGGCGCTACTATTCTGCGCTCGAATCGGTATCAATCGATACTCTCCGCCACCACACCCCTCAATAAAGGAGGAAAGCATATTAAGATCACGATAGACCGTTCGTTCAGTGATATTAAATTTCTTCATCAACTGATAGCGATTCACAACGCCACAAGTTTGTAGCTCTATTAGGATATCGACTAAACGTTCTGCTGAGCAACTCCTTGCTGAATCAGCCATAAGCACCTACTTTTCTGTTTTCCTGACATGAATTATATATAAAATGCTGACATATCCTGTCAGTGTATCGGCACGTTGATCATTTTTTTTAGAGAAATCGGCAATTTATTTGACCGTTAGTCGCATTGGGCAATTTTTAGGGGCAAAAAGCTCTCCTCGTCAAGAGTAACTACCAGAGATATACAGCCAAAAGACCGCCTGCATACATACTCAACAAACTGGCTAACGGCTATCTCTTCCACTAAGCCAAATTTACAATGTGTTGATACGTTAACATTAATAAATAACGGTTATTTTATTGAAACCCAAAATTTCGGCGAGCGTTTAATACACGACCCAACTTTGAGCCTTGTGCGCTAAACAGTGACTTAACAGTACCTCCACGTTTCAGCTTTGTAACATCCACCAGCAAATTAGCGATTCCCTCCACATAATGCACTCATTCCTCCGGTTGATGAAAGGAAGCGATTGGGTTAATCATATTGAGGCGCGCGGAAGCCAGGGGCTGTCTACCCGCACGGTATCGCGGTGATCGAGCCCCTGGATAAGATGCAGTGCACTCAGACGACCAATTTCATAGTGCGGTAGCTGTACTGTGGATAGCGGCGGCAAAAACAGCTCGCCGGTGCCTACCATGTTGTCATAGCCCAGTACGGCAACATCCTGCGGAATGCGCAGCCCTCGCCCCAGCAAGACCTGGTAGATAACAAAAGCCACGCGGTCGTTACCGCATACCACCGCATCAAACATCGGACGCGTGCCACTCAGGTAATGCCCGGCAATCTCCGCCGCATCAATATGGTGACTCTCGCCCGCCGGAAGATAGTGGTGGAACATGGCATCAGGGTCTACGCCCGCTTCACGACAGGCGCGCTCCATTCCCGCCCGGCGGCGATCGGTGGCCACAATCCCTTTTGGCAGGTGTATGCACAGCAGCCGACGATAGCCTGCGGCCAACAGCGCTTTCACGCCAAGATATTGCCCTTGCTCATCATCAGGAATATAGGTGGGAAAAGGACCACTGATGCTTTCGCAGTTCGCCAGCACGCAGCGATACTTATGCAGCTTTTCCGGCACCGGAACCTGACGCAGCCCCATCGCGGTGTAGATAATGCCGTCAGGGCGATGCGCCAGCAGCAGATCCACCATTTTCTCTGGCTGGTCATTGCTGAACATATTCACCACAAAGCTATTCCAACCGTGCGCCCGCGCGGTCTCTTCGATAGAGAGCGTTATCTCCACGGAAAACGGCGTGGTCATGGTGTCCAGCGCTAACACCCCGATAGTGTTAGCCGTGGTTTTCGCGCCACGAATTTTTTTCGCGGAGAGATCGGAGACATACCCCAGCGCATCTACCGCTTCCATCACCTTTTTATAGGTTTCTGGCCGCAGTCGTTCGGGCTCGTTAATCGCTCGCGATACGGTCATTAACGAGACGTTAGCCCGTTGCGCCACATCCTTTAAAGATGCCATACCCTCTCCTTTGACGGCGTTCACCCTTCCGGGTCTGAAAATGCGATCTTGATAACACCCGCAAAATGTTAACGTTAACTTTTGTGATTAACATCGATATTACCATCAATTCCGCGAGAAAACCGAGAATGTTAACGTTATCTTTTGCTCAATTCACTGACAGGGACAAGCAAATGACAGCATTACTCGCCGCGGCCAACGAGGCCCTAAGCCAGCAAAAAGATCGTATCAATCCGCGCTGGTATCCGCGCTATCACCTCGCCCCTCCGGTGGGCTGGATGAATGACCCTAACGGCCTGTCCTGGTTCGATGGTTACTACCATGCGTTCTATCAGCACTATCCGTGGCAACCGGTCTGGGGGCCAATGCACTGGGGCCATGCGCGCAGCCGCGACATGGTGAACTGGGAGCACTTGCCGATAGCACTGGCGCCAGAAGGACCAGAAGATAAAGACGGCTGTTTTTCCGGTTCAGCGGTGGTTGACGGCAATAAACTGGCCCTGATCTACACCGGGCACAAATTCGACGGCGAAGCGAGAGAGGAAAACCTGTATCAGGTACAGTGCCTGGCTACCAGCACCGACGGGATTCACTTTGAACGCCAGGGCATGATTCTGAATACCCCGCGAGGCGTACACCATTTTCGCGATCCGAAAGTCTGGCAAGAGGGAGACAGCTGGTACATGGTGGTGGGTGCCCGGGTCGATGACGTGGGCGAAGTACAGCTCTATCGCTCGCAGGATCTGCAGCACTGGCAGTTTGCCAGTACGCTCGCCCAGGCCGATGACGGCATGGGCTACATGTGGGAGTGTCCGGACCTCTTCCCACTGAACGATAAGCTCGTCTTAATGTTCTCGCCGCAGGGCATCGCCGCGGACGGATACGATTACCGTAACCTGTTCCAGAGCGGCTATATGGTCGGCGAATGGCAGGATAACCATCAGTTCCACGTTACCCAACCCTTCCTGGAGATGGACCACGGGCATGATTTTTACGCCCCTCAGTCATTTATCACTCCGGACGGTCGCCGCGTGGTGATCGGTTGGCTATCCATGTGGGAGTCGCCGATGCCAGAACAGGCCGACGGCTGGGCTGGCATGCTTACTCTTCCCCGGGAAGTGACGCTCGATGCAGATCTGCGGCTGCGCATGAACCCGGTCAAAGAACTGGAGGCATTACGCGGTCAGCTTCATGTCTGGCCGGTCAGTGACCTGAACAATCGCACCCTGATGGTAGAAGAAAAGGCGCATGCTCTCGAGGTCGAACTGAGCCTCGATATCGCCCGCAGCCATGCTGAACAGTATGGCATCGCGCTGGGTGACGGGCTGCGCGTCTTCGTCGATACCCAGGCACAGCGTCTGGTGCTTGAACGCCGCTATCCGCAACACGGCCTGTCGGGCTGCCGTAGCATACCGCTGCCCGCCAATGATGTGCTGGACCTACATCTATTTATCGATAGTTCGTCGGTAGAGGTCTTTGTTAATCACGGCGAGTACACCCTCAGCAGCCGTATTTATCCTGAACCGGACGATCGCCAACTGACCTTATTTAGCCAGAACGGACACGCCATTTTTAATAACGGGTATGCCTGGCCGCTCGCCGCCAATTAACCACCCGTCTCACTGCTTTGGGGAAAAATAATGACAATCTGGACGCTTGGAGATGCCGTGGTGGATTTGCTACCGCGCGACAATATGCAGTTTGAAGCCTGTGCGGGAGGCGCGCCCTTCAATGTGGCCATCGGCGTCGCCCGCCTCGGCCATGACAGCGGCTTTATCGGCCGTGTGGGCAATGACACTTTTGGACGCTTTCTGCATCAGACGCTGGTAACAGCGCAGGTGGATACAGGAAGTCTGGAGTTTGATGCACAACAGCACACCAGTACCGTACTGGTTTCACTAGCTCCCAACGGTGAGCGGCAGTTTGAGTTTTTGGTTAATCCGTCTGCCGATCAATTTCTCAGTCCGGCGAGCCTGCCCGACTTTGGTGCCGACATTCTGCACTTCTGCTCGCTGGCGCTGGTTGCCCCTGAGTGCCGCGCCACCCTCACCCTGGCAATAGACGCATTGCGACAGGCCGGCGGTACGCTGAGCTTTGACATCAATCTGCGTCCGCAGATGTGGAGCAACGAGACGCAGATGTTTGACCTTGTCAGCGAGTTTGCCCGGCAGAGCGACATTCTGAAGATGTCAGAGGAAGAACTGCTTTGGCTAACACAGACCGAGGATTTAAGCAGCGCCTGCGAACGCCTGGCTGATTTTCCCGCGCGCCTGAAAGTCATAACCCGCGGTGCCGACGGCGCTATCGTTTTCTGGCAGAACAACAGGCTGACTTTAAGCGGCTATCTCGTCGACAGCATCGATACCACCGGCGCCGGTGACGCTTTTATGGCCGGGCTGCTGGCGGCACTCGCCGGAGAAGGCTGGCCCACATCGACGTCAACGCTACTTCCGCTTATCGAGCAGGCCAGCGCTTGTGGTGCTCTGGCGACCACCCGGCGTGGCGCGCTAAGCGCGTTTCCCGACAGCCAACACCTGAGCAGCTTTATTCAGTCACAACCGTCGCTACGGAGAACGATTACCCCGTAATAAAGCGCACTGTTATGTCGTATCAGAAAGACCTTACAATGACCTGATCTGGATTGGAAAAATCATGAAGATAAATATGCCGTTCAGTAATGATAAATATCGATACTCATCCGGGTATCTGCTCTTTTTCTTTGCCGCCTGGTCGTTGTGGTGGTCTTTTTATGCAATATGGCTAAAAAATAAACTTGGCCTGTCCGGAACGGAGCTGGGAATGCTGTATGCCGTAAACCAGTTTTTCAGCATGCTGTTTATGCTGGGCTACGGTTTTATGCAGGATAAGCTCGGTACCCGCAAACCCCTTATCTGGATGATGGGGACTGTCATCACGCTCAGCGGTCCGTTCCTGATTTATGTTTATGAACCGCTGCTGGTCTCCAACTTCAAGCTTGGCATGGTGCTAGGCGCCATTTTCTTTGGCCTTGGCTATCTCGCCGGTTGCGGTCTGGTGGAAAGCTTCGTCGAGAAAGTGAGCCGCAAATTCAACTTTGAATTCGGCACCGCCCGCTTGTGGGGATCGCTTGGCTACGCCGCAGGGACTTTTGTTGGCGGTATCTTCTTCAGCATCAACCCACACATTAACTTCTGGTGCGTGTCGGTCATGGGGGTGTTATTCCTGGTGATTAACGTGGTGTTCAAAACCGACGCACCGGCCCCGGCATCCGCGGATACACGTTCGCCCGAGCCAGACGCGCTGACCCGAAAGGATTTTCTCACCATCTTTAAAGATTCGCAGTTCTGGTTTTTCGTTATCTTTGTCGTCGGCACCTGGTCGTTCTATAGCATCTACGATCAGCAGATGTTCCCGGTGTTTTACGCCAGCTTATTTGACGATCCCGAACTGGCACCACGCGTATACGGCTACCTCAACTCGGTACAAGTCTTTATGGAGGCCGTCGGTATGGCGTTGGTTCCGTTCCTGATTAACCGCATCGGGCCTAAATCCGCATTGCTGCTGGGTGGAACAATCATGACCTGTCGAATCCTGGGTTCAGCACTGTTCACCGATATATATATTATCTCCTTGATTAAAATGCTCCATGCGCTGGAGGTCCCACTGTTTGTTATTTCAGTGTTTAAATTCAGCGTAGCGAATTTTGATAAGCGCCTGTCGTCAACGATATATCTTATTGGCTTCAATATCGCCAGTTCCATTGGCATCATCGTGCTGTCACTGCCTGTCGGTAAGTTGTTTGATAAAGTGGGCTATCAGGAAATCTTCCTGATTATGGCGAGCATCGTGGTAATAACACTAATATTTGGCTACTTCTCGCTGAGTAAAAAGCATCATCAGCAGAAGGGTATCAATGAACTGGTGACAGAGTAGCAAAGTTTCATTAATATCGCGACAGGGCCATTAGCCCTGTCGTCCCCCCTCAACAGTAAGTACGAACTGTCGATTTACTCAGGCATGTTCCAGCCAGTTGCGGAATATTTGCGCTCGCAGTATTCCCTGAAAATCAATCAGCCCAGAACAACCAAGCTTCTTGATCAGATTCTGCCTAGCCTGGTAAATCGTTTTTAAGTGTAGATTTAACAATGCGGATATCTCAAAAATAGTTCGACCTTCTCCTAACTGCGTTAAAATATATTTATCTCTCGCGGTTAATGAGATATTTGAATCCGATTGATTCTCGTGATTACCACCAGCACGAGTAATATCAACAATAAATTGTTTGATTGAGGCAACTCCGATATCTACTGGTAGTCTGTAAAGCGAAACATCATTAAGATACTGATACAAATGACCATCAATCAGCAATACCAGACGATGCGTTTTCAGATTGTAATTTTGCTTTTTTACCGCCTCAAAGTGATTCGCGGTAAAGAATACAAGTCGCGCCTTGTCATCTTCAAAAACGATATCTGCAAGAATATTCTTTAACCCTTGCCTGATAAAAATATCATCAATCCATAACTCTGCGTTTAGAGTATGTTCCTGAACGATGTTCATCATTATGGCCTCAATGAAAAATCATAATTGATTTAGAGGGGTGCTATGTATAGTCTTAATCCAAAAAATGCTTAGCATAAGGGCTTTCAGCATATAACAAGGGTACTGTACATATTTTGTTAATATGAAGACTTATTAAACGTCGTCAGCTGTGTAGCGCAATACTATTTCCAGGGTTTTTCTGATAACATCTGCCTGGACAACGTCAACCGTTGACTCCAGAGAACCAATCAGGCTTAAAATGATGTTTTTATTATTAACATTATCACCTGCCAGAATTACATTTGTTACCGCCTGCCCCAATACCACAGACTCATCTGCTAATAGCTCACCTGCATTATGGAAGTAACTTGATAAAGCTTTATCCGTCATTACGTTGTGGACATTAATTTCATGGAGCATGGTAACCTCGCTTGTATAGTCTGGAAGATTATCTTTAATGTAATTTAAGGTTTTTGCTGGCACTGAATGCACTCTCATCTCTGGTTTTATCCGGTTTTCTGCTTATTTTCCCCGGATTAATGTTTGTAAAGTCATTGATAGCGCTGTCAATTAATTGCTTTCGTGTGCCATCTATTTCACTGGCCTGCATAAGTCGCAATTGCTTAATCACTGCAGCTAACGAAACGTCTCTATGCATTCGCAGAATTTCTAGCACAGCCAAACCTGTAATTTCATGTTTCAAGCGTTCACTATCAGTTTTCTTCATAACGCCTTCACTACTTACCCCTATCATATAAGGGGTTTATTTTATTCAAAGAGCAGGCCAATTAACGCATTGTAATGTTTTTGTTCTTTCTCCCCTGATGCTTTTTCAAGACGACACAAAAGCTTAGTGCAAAGTGATTTGCGGTTCAGATTACGTCCATCTTTGAGTATCTCAGTGACGATTTCTCCCAATGTTTCCTGTTGAGTTGGCAGATGCGCCTTTGCAAAGTAACGAGAAATCGCGCTTGCAGTATCAGTGCGAACGTTATGCTGCTGCATGTCATGCTCCTGTATCAAAATGCTGGTGAATATTAAGTTTTATAACAGTAGCAAAGTTGTACCAAAAATGTGTACAACAAGATTAATTTGTTTTTACCAAAATGTGCTAAATGATACAAATCAATTACCTACAATTGTATCGATTGATATAAACATTAGGATCACTGTACAAATCACGTCGTAACATGGCTAAATTTCATCTTAATCAGACCGTTCAATTGTGAAGTTAAAGTTAGAATAATGTATTAAAATCAGGACATAACCTGGGTTGTCTGATACTGTCATATATCTTCCTCTCCCTTATTCCCGGACTGTCCATGCTCACGACCATTATTTACCGCAGCCATCTACGTGATGACGCCCCCCTCAAAGCGCTTGAGGATATGGTGACAGCTGCAAATATCAAAAACAGGCGATCTGATGTTACGGGAATCTTACTCTTTAACGGTCACCACTTTTTCCAACTGCTTGAAGGCCCTGAGGAGCAGGTAAAAGAGATTTATTGTTGTATTTGTAACGATCCACGGCACCACAATATCGTTGAGCTGATGTGTGATTACGCTCCTGCGAGAAGATTCGGAAAAGTGGGAATGGAGTTATTTGATCTACAAAAACATGAACGCAATGACGTTCTGCAAGCTGTGCTGAATAAGGGAACATCAAAATTTCAGCTCACCTATGATGACAGGGCGTTACAGTTTTTCCGCACATTTGTCCTTGCGACGGAAAAATCGAGCTATTTTGAAATACCAGCGCCGGATTGCTGGAGTTTTATTGCCGACAACTCTTGTACTCTCCTGGATGAAAACACACTCCCATCCGATATAGATTTCAGCTTTGCTTTTCAACCAATTATCGATCCTATGTCGCAACGCGTCATTGCTCTGGAAGCACTTATTCGTGGTAGAGACGGTGAAACGCCCGCAACTTATTTTGACAACTTAAATCCTGAGGAACTGTATACCGCGGATCTGCAGAGCAAAAAGACTGCTTTTGCAATGGCAAGCGCGCTGGGACTTAACGACAAAATGCTGTCAGTCAATCTGCTCCCCATGACCCTGGTAAACAAACCCAATGCAGTCAGCTTTCTTATAAACGAAATCGCTGCGCACGGGCTAGTGCCTGAACAAATCATTGTAGAGTTTACCGAAAGTGAAGTTATTTCTCGCTTTGATACGTTCGCGCAGGCCGTGAAGTCACTCAAGGCTGCGGGGATCTGTGTGGCGATAGACCATTTTGGGGCAGGTTTTGCCGGGCTTCAGCTTCTGTCTCGTTTTCAACCCGACCGAATTAAGATAAGCCGCGAGCTGATCACGGATGTGCATAAAAGTGGACCGCGGCAGGCTATCATTCAGGCAATTATCAAATGCTGCGCGTCACTGGAAATTATGATTTCCGCAGTCGGCGTTGAAAAACCCGAAGAGTGGATGTGGCTTGAATCCGCGGGCATTGAAATCTTCCAGGGTAACCTTTTTGCACAAGCCTGCCTGAATGGTATTCCATCTGTTGCATGGCCAGAGAAAAATGATTTCTCAGCGTCAAAATAACTAACGCATTGTTATAAATCAACAATCACCACAACCGCCCTCATGCTGAACATAAAAAAACAGCATTTACTCCTTGCATGATAGTAAAGTAAATCTTAATTTTGCTAGAATCTTATATATGTTTTGTACAATTTGATGAATGTTGTACAAAGTAGCAGGAACCGCATATCGGTGACGGAGAATCAGGAGTGTCCGGGGGAACTATGGCTTATTACAGCATTGGGGATGTCGCAGAACGTTGCGGGATAAATCCTGTCACCCTTCGGGCATGGCAACGACGTTACGGTTTACTCAAACCCCAACGCAGTGAAGGTGGCCACCGACTCTTTGATGAAGAAGATATTCAGCGTATTGAAGAAATAAAACGTTGGATTAGCAATGGCATACCTGTTGGTAAAGTTAAGGCATTGCTGGAAACCAGTACCCGTCAAGCTGACGACGACTGGAATCAATTACAAGAAGAGATGATGAGCATTCTTCGCATGGCACATCCACCGAAGCTGCGAGCCAAAATTACCGCACTCGGTCGCGTTCACCCCGTAGATGCGCTGATTGATCACGTTTATCTTCCCGTACGTCAACGGCTGATACTTGACCATAATACATCCCGCATAATGAACAGCATGCTTGATGGCGCATTGATTGAATATGTTGCAACACTGCTGTCTGAAACGCGGCGCAAGTCAGGAAAGGATGCTCTCCTGATGGCCTGGGATGTTGAAGACAGAACCCGTCTGTGGCTCGAAGCCTGGCGTTTATCGCAATCTGGTTGGCATATTGCCGTTCTGGCTGAACCCATTGAATCGCCAAGACCTGAACTTTTCCCTGGGCAAACGCTTTTTGTCTGGACCGGTATCGCGCCAACCCGCAGACAAAATGAACTGCTACAACACTGGAATGAGCAAGGTTATAAGGTCATTTTCCACAGCCCGTAGCCAACACGTAATACGTGTAAGATAAATCATACGACTCTCATTTTTTGGATGGTTATTTTGAGTACCATCCAAGGAATATGTTGCCCCCTATTCTCCTGACTTAACACCCGCTATAGCATAAAAACAAAACAACATACTCACCCGTTGGTATTATTTTTTTGTCGACGACATCACCTTTTTCCTAAGTAAAATTCATTAGATCAACTGGCGTACACCTAATACTTATTCTAGGGTTAAATTATGTCTTCTTGTGCCACATTATTGTTTTTCTAAAGTAATAAATGTGGTTATTTGAAAAAGGTAAAGGATATGGCTCTAGTCTTAGACAAACGCTTAATTCTTTGTTGCTGCGCCTTTTCCATTATCTCTGTGGCAAATGCAGCAACCGTTAACGGAACATTTCAGGTGCTGATGACGATTCAAAAGGCCTGTACCGTGACTGCGGGTTCGGCTTCAAATATCACACTTGGTCCGGTGAATACCACGGCGACAAATACCAGTGCAAGCAACACTATTTCAATTAATTGCTCAAAAACCACGCCCTATTTTATCGGGCTGGCGCCGTCGGCCGCTAATGGAGGGACGACGACGGGCTCGGGCGCCATGTCCTCTGTGGCTAACGCTGCTACCAATACCGATAAAGTGCCCTATCAGCTAAATCGCACGTCAGCAACAGGTCCGGTATGGGGAAATACCGCCACCGACACCGCACCTGGGAATGGCGTAGCAGCGACAGGGACCGGCCTGGTGCAAACTTTTACTGTTTATGCCACCGCACCGAGCGCCAACTTCACTCCTGACGACTGTGCCGACACGGTAACGGTTAACGTTAACTACTAACTTCAGGAAGCTATATGAGAGTAAAACTGCCTGTTAAGCAGTGTGCCTGCGCATGCCTGCTAGGGATGGTTGCGAGCGCCAACCTTGCCACTGCCAGTGGGCTGCAAATAGCCCCGGTCACGTTAACGTTGCAAGCGACGCAAAATGCCGATGGTATCTGGTTGAGTAACGCGGGTGAAAATGTGCTCAATGCCCAGGTTCGGGTTTTTCGCTGGAGTCAAAGTGCTTATGACAACAAACTTTCCCCCTCTCAGGGGCTGGTGATAAGCCCGCCGATGTTGGCATTAGCCCCTGGAGAACGTCAGTTGATTCGAGTTATTCGCACAAGCCCTCCCTCGGCACATGCAGAAGACGCTTATCGTTTGTCGATAGATGAGTTACCTCCTGCAAAAGTAGAAAAAAATAAGCTTCAGTTTGTGCTGCATTATTCCGTTCCCGTTTTCATTCAACCAACATCAGCGGCACAAACGCAGGCAAAACTGCAATGGAAATTACAACAACTGGATGGCAAAAAATTTATTGAAGTCAGTAATCAGGGAAATGGGCATGCACAGTTATCTGCTGCAACATTTATAAGCCCTGACGGTACTAAAAAAGTCATTACACCCGGACTATTAGGCTACGTTTTACCAGGCTCAACAATGCGCTGGATAGTCTCCCCGTCGGCCAGTAATAATCATTATGGCGGGAAAATTGAAGTCACAATCAATGGCCAAAAAACAGTACAAGATCTGTAACAGATTCTGGCTTCTGGTGAAATTTTGCTTTCTCAATGGAGTATTAATATCGGGAATGGTTTGCGCACAAACGCTGAATAATAACCAGGGTGAGAATGGTGTTATTAATAGCACATCACAAATTACGGGAGTCGATTTGTATCTCGATGTCACCTTAAATGGGAATCCCGTTGGGCTGGTACATTTTGGCTACGATAATGGAAAGCTTTATGCGGGAGCTAATACCCTGAGTAAAATGGGCTTTCGCTTTGCTCCAGACGCCACTAACGCCGTCTGCCTGAACGATATCCCCCAGTTAACCATTGACTACAACGTTCAGTTGCAAACGCTCTCGCTTACTGCGCCACTTAGTTCACTCGATCTTGCCACCACGCAGCTTAACTCGCCTACCGAAACCGCGCCAACGGCGACAACATCACGCGGAGCGCTGCTCAATTATGATATCTATACCCAGCAGGGGGATGAGAGCGTAATAAATACCTTCAGTGAACTTCGCGCCTTCAATGCTGCCGGCGTGCTCAGCACCACCCAGTTGACGCAGTACTCCACCGAGGAATACGCCGATAACAGCTTTGAGCGCCTTGATACCAGCTGGCGTACCTCATTTCCTGATACGATGTTGGCGTTAACCGTTGGCGATACCCTGACAAGCTCACTCATCTGGTCCCGACCTACGCGTATTGGCGGCATTCAGATAGGCACCGATTTTGGTTTACAGCCCTATATGCCAACCACCCCGCTCCCTGCATATCTGGGATCCGCGACGTTGCCATCAAACGTTGAGCTGTACGTGGACGGTGTCAGGTACTACAACGGAGAAGTCCCCGCAGGTAGTTTTCAGATCAACACCATGCCTAACATCAGCGGCGCGGGAACGGGTCAGGTGATGATGACAGACGCGCTGGGCAGAACGAGCGTACAAAATTTCTCGTTCTACAACGATCAGCAACTCCTGCGGGAAGGATTAACCGCCTGGTCGGCAGAATTGGGCACGGTACGCGAAAATTATGGTTATTCCTCTTTTGACTATGCCAGCGCACCGGTATTGAGCGCTACGTGGCGTCGCGGGTTTAGCAATACGTTGACCGCCGGGGCTCACGCAGAAACCAGCGATGGACTAATTAACGCAGGCTTCAGTAACGACTGGATCCCGGGAACCCGCAGCGGCACATTTTCGACATCACTTGCCGCAAGTAGCGATTCAGGGCAGAACGGATTTCTGTATAGCTTTGGTTATCGTTGGTCCGGCGAACGGTTTAATTTCAGTACCAGCACCACGGCAACTTCTGGCGATTACCGCGATGTCGCCACCCATTATGGTGAGCCGCCCCCAACGCTTAACAGCAACACGGTCATTGGTTATTCGCTGGAATCTGCCGGAAATGTCAGCCTGAGTTACCTGCATTTTCGTTATCCACACGAAAATGCGGTGCGCTACGCCAACGCCAGCTGGTTCAAATCCGTTACAGACAACATCTCACTGAATGCCGGATTCAACCAGAACATTGACGATAACCGCGATCGCAGTCTCTATCTGATGGTAACGATTACCACTGATAACAATCTGAGCGCCAGCAGCACGCTACAACGCACCAACGATGAAACCGGCTATCAGCTCAACGCCAGCAAGACGCCGCCTGCCGACGGCGGTTGGGGCTGGAATCTGGCCGCCAGTCAGCAGGCTTCCCGACAAAGTGGCCAGGGAGAAGTAGGATATCTGGGGCGTTATGGTAAAGCGTACGCGGGATTCAGCCGTTTACCAGATAACCATTACGGCTACGCAGGCGCAACCGGATCGCTGGTGACCATGGGAGGCGGCTTGTTTGCAGCAAGGGAAATCAACAATGGTTTTGCCGTCGTCTCAACTGACGGCGTGCCTGATGTTCCAGTCAAACTGCAAAATAACCTGATTGGTCGCAGCGATGACCAGGGACTACTGCTGGTCACGCCGCTCAACAGTTATCAAAAAAACCTGATCAGTATTGACCCGATGGATCTCCCCACCAATATGCGGATCGCACGCGTTGAGACGAATGCCACGCCTGCAGATCGTTCCGGTACTTTGGTTAGTTTTGGCATCACCCCCGTACGTGCTGCACAGGTTATCCTCGTCGACAATCAGGGTAAGCCAATTCCTGAAGGCAGCATGGCTTACGCCATCAACAGAAAAAGACAATCTTCTGTCGTTGGCTTTGATGGGATGACCTGGTTCGACACACTGGAGCAGCACAACACGCTGCGCGTTGAGACGGACACCGGTAGTTGTCGCGTGCAATTTGACTATCCCGTGTCAGCAAAGGGGATTGTGCAAATAGGCCCGCTGGTTTGTCGCCCACACTAACAGGAGTGCGCTCATGAGGTTAAGACATCTGCTACTCATTGCTGCCGTACTTTTTTGTCCGGCAATTAGCCATGCGGTAACCTGTTCGGTGAGCAATGTGCAACCCATAAATTTAGGTTCGGTCAATCCACTGTCTGCGACAGGCGCAACGTCATCAATGACGTTCAGTTACACCTGCACCAAAGAGCTTGGTGACGCGCTGGCAGGGATCAATCTCTGTTTTAATATTGGCGCCTCGGCCGTCAGTGGCCAGGTGACACCGCGAAATATGTCATTAAGCGGAACGCCTGCCAGAACACTGGCATACCAGCTTTACCAGGATAGCGGGCGCACCAAAGTCTGGGGCAGCCAGTATCAGTCGGGAACCACTTTTCCCATGGTACAGCTTAACCTGCTGAATCTGACGCCAGTGACGGGTTCACTCACGGTATCGGCGCAGATCGTCACACCACAAACCGCAGCCGTCCCCGGAAATTATCAGGATAGCTATACGACGGCAACAGCCCTTGTCACTCTCAATCCCGGATTGCTTTTCCCGCCAACAACCTGTGGCGATACGGTTGCCGCCAGGCTGCCTTTCACCGTATCGGCGACCGTAAGCAAACAGTGCAATATCACCTCTGCAACCGATATTAGCTTTGCGCCAGCCAGGGCGACCGGGCGTAACCTTACGGCGTCAAATACCGTGGGTGTAGCCTGTTCCAATAACACACCTTACACCATCGGACTTCAGCCCTCTAACGGCAATACGGCAGGCAGCGGCGTGATGGTGGGCACGGGGTCAAATACGGATAAAGTCCCCTACCAGCTTAGTTCGACGCCAGGTCCTTCCGGTACGGTCTGGGGCAATACATCACTCAATACCGTCGCGGGCAACGGTACGGGAACAACAACTACCTACCCGGTTTACGCCACCGTCCCCAGCGCGAACTACACGCCAGACAACTATGCCGATACCGTTACCATCGCCGTAACCTACTGACCTCATCTTAACCGCAATAAAGCAAATACATTTTGTTATCAAATTATTTACTTTTAGAGGTGCGTCATAAATCTAACAAATTACGATTTTTATATATTCTGCATATTAAATTACTCACCCTGCAAAACAACCCAATTACAAGCAAAGACACAGAATAACTATTCAATCGCAAGTTAAAGCCCATACTAATCATGGCGATAATTCGTGCTGGTCGGGCAGGCCCTTCTATGAAAAAAATGTTAAATTTAGGTTTATATGGTGAGATTCACTGTATACCACGGCCAAATTAAGAACATATTACTTTTATAACTAAGGTTTATCATGGATAAGTTATCTTACGCTTCAGATAGCAGCACATCTGCCTGGAATACCTACCTGCAACAAATCGAGCGTGTGGCCCCTTACCTGGGCGAACTTTCCCATTGGGTGGATACCCTGCGCCACCCAAAACGCGCGCTGATTGTCGATATCCCGGTGCAGATGGATGACGGCACTATCCGTCATTTTGAAGGGTATCGCGTGCAACATAACCTCTCCCGCGGGCCGGGCAAAGGCGGTGTGCGTTATCATCCTGATGTTGATCTTAATGAAGTGATGGCCCTGTCCGCATGGATGACCATCAAATGCGCAGCGTTGAACCTGCCGTACGGCGGTGCCAAAGGTGGAGTGCGCGTCGATCCGTTCTCGCTGTCTGAAGGCGAACTGGAGCGTTTAACTCGTCGTTATACCAGCGAAATCGGCATTATCATTGGGCCGCAGAAAGACATTCCTGCGCCGGATGTAGGTACTAACGGAAAAGTCATGGCCTGGATGATGGATACCTACTCCATGAACCACGGCACCACCGTGACCAGCGTGGTCACCGGTAAACCTATTCACCTTGGCGGTTCATTAGGTCGTGATAAAGCCACCGGTCGCGGCGTTTTCGTCAGCGGTCTGGAAGTCGCGCGCCGTGCCAACATCGAAGTTGAAGGTGCTCGCGTTGCAGTGCAAGGTTTTGGTAACGTCGGCAGCGAAGCCGCCCGACTGTTCGCGGCAGCTGGTGCACGCGTGGTCGCGATTCAGGATCACACCGCTACGCTGTTTAACCCCACAGGTATCGACATGACCGCGTTGTCTGCCTGGCAGTTAGAGCACAAACAGATTGCCGGTTTCCCGGGCGCTGAAACCATCGCCAGCGAGGCCTTCTGGAGCCTGGATATGGATATTCTTATTCCGGCCGCGCTTGAGGGTCAGATCACCCGTCACCGTGCGGAAACCTTGACCTGTAAACTGGTACTTGAAGGCGCTAACGGCCCAACCTATCCGGATGCCGATGATGTGCTGGCAAGCCGTGGTATCGTGGTTGTGCCTGACGTGGTCTGTAACGCCGGCGGCGTAACCGTCAGCTACTTCGAATGGGTTCAGGATATGGCAAGCTTCTTCTGGAGTGAAGAAGAGATCAACAATCGCATGGACAAAATCATGACTGATGCGATGGTGCATGTATGGGAAAAAGCAGCTGAGAAATCCTGCTCCCTGCGTACCGCAGCCTACATCGTTGCCTGCGAACGCATTCTGCTGGCACGAAAAGATCGCGGAATTTATCCGGGCTAACGCCGAAATCGACCATGCCTACAAACCACCTGTTCTGCAGGTGGTTTGTTTTCCATAAAAAATCGTTCAAAAACTTTCCGCACAAATACCGCCCGACCTCTCACTTTCGCTGTTTTATGCACCATGACGTTCCAATACGGAACATTATTATGCTGCTATGTTTCGTATTGAAACGCTCTTCACAGCAATTTTCTTTTGCAAACCCGTGTGCAAAATTACCTTATCGGCAGCGAGCGGTCGCCGTGGCGTTGTACAAACCGATACCCTACATCAGATGCCTGCCCGAATTTGGCAGCCATCCAGGACTGTCTGCGGAGCATAAATAATGAAAAAATTGATCAACCGTGTTGAAGACGTACTGAATGAACAACTCGCCGGACTGGCGAAAGCGTATCCTTCCCTGGCACTGCATCAGGACCCAGTGTATGTCACCCGCGCAGATGCACCGGTGATGGGCAAAGTGGCGCTGCTTTCCGGCGGCGGCAGCGGGCACGAACCTATGCATTGCGGCTACATTGGTCAGGGCATGCTCTCCGGCGCCTGCCCGGGTGAGATTTTTACCTCCCCCACGCCGGATAAAATGTTCGAATGCGCCATGCAAATTGATGGCGGCGAAGGCGTGCTGCTGATAATCAAAAATTACACCGGCGACATTCTTAATTTCGAAACCGCTACCGAGCTGCTGCACGAAAGCGGCGTCAAAGTCACCACCATGGTGGTGGATGACGATGTGGCGGTGAAAGACAGTTTGTATACCGCCGGACGTCGTGGTGTGGCTAATACCGTATTGATCGAAAAACTGGTCGGCGCGGCCGCCGAACGCGGTGACTCGCTGGAAGCCTGTGCGGCGCTGGGTCGTAAGCTGAATAACCAGGGCCACTCCATTGGCATAGCCATTGGCGCCTGTACCGTTCCGGCAGCCGGACAACCGTCGTTCACGTTACAGGATAACGAGATGGAGTTTGGCGTAGGTATCCACGGGGAACCGGGCATTGACCGCCGCACCTTCACCTCTCTCGATCAGACCGTTGATGAAATGTTCGATACCCTGCTGGAAAACGGTAACTACAGCCGTACGCTCCGCCACTGGGACAACGTCCAGGGCGCGTGGCATGAAGGTAAAGAAAGCAAGCGTGCGTTACAAAGTGGCGATCGGGTTATTGCGCTGGTCAATAATCTCGGTGCGACGCCGTTGTCTGAACTCTTCGGCGTGTATAACCGCCTCGAAAGCCGTTGCCAGGATGCAGGCATCGTCATTGAGCGCAACCTGATCGGTTCTTACTGTACCTCTCTGGATATGACCGGCTTCTCCATCACCCTGTTACAGGTGGATGACGAAACGCTGAACTTATGGGATGCACCGGTTCACACCCCTGCCCTCAACTGGGGTAAATAAGGAGATTCATGATGTCCCTCAACAGAACACAGATTGTTAACTGGCTCTATCGCTGCGGTGAAATATTCACCACTGAAAGTGATTTTCTCACCGGACTTGACCGGGAGATCGGCGATGCCGACCACGGTCTGAACATGCATCGTGGTTTCAGCAAAGTCGTTGAAAAGCTGCCGTCCATCGCGGACAAGGACATCGGCTTTATTTTGAAAAACACCGGTATGGTACTGCTCTCAAGCGTCGGCGGGGCCAGTGGACCGCTGTTTGGCACGTTTTTTATCCGCGCCGCCCAGGTGACTCAGGCTCATCAAAGCCTGACGCTTGAAGAGCTGTATCAAATGATTCGTGATGGCGCAGAAGGTGTGATTAGCCGCGGTAAGGCTGAACCTGGCGATAAAACCATGTGCGATGTCTGGCTGCCGGTAGTGGAGTCTTTACGCCAGTCATGCGAACAGAAGCTGAGCGTCCAGGCGGCTCTGGAAGCGGCAAGCCAACAAGCGGAAGTCGCAGCGCAAAGCACCATCACCATGCAGGCTCGCAAAGGCCGCGCCAGCTATCTAGGTGAGCGCAGCATTGGGCATCAGGATCCCGGCGCAACGTCGGTCATGTTTATGATGCAAATGCTGGCTCAGGCGTCCAGAGAGTAAGGATAAAGCGATGGTAAACCTGGTTATTGTTTCTCACAGCGCCCAACTGGGCGAAGGCGTCGGCGTGCTGGCCCGGCAGATGTTAATGGGTGATGGTTGCAAAATCGCCATTGCCGCAGGCATTGACGATCCTGAGAATCCGATTGGCACCGATCCGATTAAGGTGATGGAAGCCATCGAGTCCGTGGCCGATACGGACCACGTGCTGGTGATGATGGATATCGGTAGTGCATTACTGAGTGCGGAAACCGCGCTGGAACTGCTCGACCCTAACATTGCCGCCAAAGTGCGTTTGTGCGCAGCACCACTGGTTGAAGGCACACTGGCCGCGACGGTTAGCGCCGCCGCAGGTGCTGATATCGATCGGGTCATCCGTGATGCCATGAACGCCCTCGACGCCAAATGTGAACAACTGGGTTTACCTTCGCCATCCGCAGCGAAACCCGCATCCGCTGAACTGTCTCCCGACGCTGATGCCCGTTCTGTTGCCATTGTGGTGAAAAACCCTAACGGCATCCACGTCCGCCCGGCTTCGCGGCTGGTTTCTGCGTTGTCTGGTTTTAACGCCGACATGTGGCTGGAGAAAAACGGCAAGTGTGTGGTCCCTGATAGCCTGAATCAAATAGCCCTGCTGCAGGTACGCTGTAATGACACGCTACGCCTGATTGCTAAGGGCGAACAGGCAGAGGATGCGCTGGCCGCATTTAAACAGTTGGCGGCAGAGAATTTTGGTGAATCGCTCGAGCCCGCGCATACTGATAACAAGGCAACTCTGGCTCCCTCAAAAGTCACGGGGACGGCATTTTGTCACACGCCGTTCTCGCCAAAGGTAAACCCGCAGTCCGCCGCATCACTGCAGGCTGAGCAGCAGCGATTACAGACCGCCATCCAAAGTACGCTGAACGATCTGAGCAAACTCACCGCTCTTGCTGAAGAACGATATTCCGCAGATGTCGCCGCCATCTTCTCCGGTCACCACACGCTGTTGGACGATCCTGAACTGTTTGAAATGGCCTGCGATGTAATGCGTGAAAAACAATGCAGCGCCGCCTGGGCCTGGCATCAGGTGCTGAGCGATCTCAGCCAGCAGTATTTACAGCTCGATGATCCTTATCTGCAGGCGCGATACATTGATATTGAAGATTTGCTGTCTCGTTCACTGCAACATTTGACGGGAGAGAGCGCACAAATTCCCGCGTTCTTGCGCCCCACTATCCTGGTCGCTGATGTCATTTATCCGTCTACGGTACTGCAACTCGATCCGAAGACCATCAAAGGTATCTGCCTGCGGGACGGCAGCGAAGCCTCTCATCCGGCGATTATCGCTCGTGAAATGGGTCTGTGCTGGATGTGTCAGCAAGGCGCTGCTCTCGATAGCATAAAGATGGGCGATACTCTGACCATTGACTGTGTCACACAGCGGATAACCCGCGCAAACTGATACCGAAGCACACCCTTTTCGACAAAGGGTGTGCTTCTTCCCTATTCGCGTCGGGAAATGTCTGTTTGTTCGCAAAATGGGGTGTCGATCACGCGCAACGGTCGATCCTGAACTAAGGTTTTCTCATGGTAAATGCCGCTACTTCGGCACACCGCTAAGGAGATTAACCGATGATAACGCCTGCAACTCGCCATCCAGGCCTGCTTTCTGTTGCAATAAAACTGACTCTCGCCAGTACCTTTTTTGCCCTTTCCTCTTTTGCCGTCAATGCAGAAGACGCGCCAGCCGCTACACCGCAGCCGCCAGATATCCTGCTTGGACCTCTGTTTAACGATGTACAAACGGCTAAACTGTTTCCAGACCAGAAAACCTTTGCTGACGCAGTTCCTAACAGCGATCCTCTCATGATCCTTGCCGATTACCGGATGCAGAAAAATCAGTCCGGATTCGACTTACGCCATTTTGTGGAGGTGAATTTCACCTTACCGAAAGAAGGCGAGAAATACGTTCCCCCGGCCGGGCAATCATTACGCGAACATATTGACGGACTGTGGCCGGTCCTCACCCGCTCGACAACTGACGCTGAAAAATGGGACTCGCTACTGCCACTTCCAGAGCCGTATGTGGTGCCTGGCGGGCGTTTTCGCGAAATATATTATTGGGACAGCTATTTCACCATGCTGGGGCTTGCCGAAAGCAATCACTGGGATAAGGTCTCGGACATGGTGGCAAACTTCGCTTACGAGATTGATTCCTGGGGACACATTCCTAACGGCAACCGCACCTACTACCTGAGCCGTTCGCAACCGCCGTTCTTTGCCTTTATGGTTGAACTGCTGGCGCAGCACGACGGGAATGACGCGCTGAAAAAATACCTCCCGCAGATGCTCAAAGAGTACAGTTACTGGATGGAAGGCGTCGAAACACTCCAGCCCGGTCAGCAAAATAAGCGCGTGGTTAAACTGGATGACGGTACCATTTTGAACCGCTACTGGGATGACCGCGATACGCCGAGGCCAGAGTCCTGGGTCGAGGATATCGCCACCGCTAAAAGCAACCCCAATCGCCCTGCCACAGAAATCTACCGCGACCTGCGTTCAGCGGCTGCGTCCGGCTGGGATTTTAGCTCCCGCTGGATGGACAATCCTAATCAGCTGGGCACTCTGCGCACCACCAGCATCGTTCCGGTCGATCTCAATGCGTTGATGTACAAAATGGAAAAAATGATCGCCCTCGCCAGCAAGGCTGCCGGTGATGATGCCAAAGCGGCGCAGTACGATGGCTTCGCTAATGCCCGACAAAAAGGGATCGAAAAGTACCTGTGGAACGACAAAGAAGGCTGGTATGCCGACTACGATCTGAAAAGCCATAAAGTACGCAATCAGCTCACGGCCGCCGCCCTGTTCCCGCTGTATGTCAATGCGGCGGCAAAAGATCGCGCCAGTAAAGTCGCCACAGCCACCCAGGCACATCTGCTGCAACCGGGCGGCCTTGCTACCACGTCGGTGAAAAGCGGCCAGCAGTGGGATGCCCCCAACGGCTGGGCCCCGCTCCAGTGGGTCGCAGCATCCGGGTTACAGAATTACGGTCAGGATAACGTTGCGATGGATGTGACCTGGCGATTCCTTACCAATGTGCAGCACACCTACGATCGAGAGAAAAAGCTGGTTGAAAAATATGACGTGAGCACCACCGGCACCGGCGGTGGTGGCGGGGAATATCCATTGCAGGATGGTTTTGGCTGGACCAACGGCGTCACGCTAAAAATGCTTGACCTGATCTGCGCCAAAGAGAAGCCCTGTGACAGCGTACCCGCATCGCGGCCAACACCGACAAGTACACCACCAGCCGAGCCTAAAAAACAGACTCAACCGACGCCATAACGTCATTACCTGAGCCGTTTTACTCCCCAAATCCGCGCTTCGTCGCGGATTTTTCTGTCATATTTTTCGCTATTTAAGCTGCCTCTATCCCCTCTAGCCCTTATGGGGTATCCGGTGTTTTCATCCGTGAGAATTTGATTCTGAACATGTTTTTATTCGCTGTATATGTAAATATATAGCGAATTTGTAACCTTCAGGATACTGATAATGGCACTGACAAGACGGATGTTTGCCCAACTCGTGGCATCTGCACTGCTGCTACGCCATCTTCCCGCATTGGCGCAAACGCCGCTAACCGTTGCCGTTGGAGGCTCGCCAGGGCCGAATATAACCCAACGCGTGGTCAGCGCGGGGGCGCCCGCTGACATGCTGCTGCTGGCCGTCGCGCCGGAAAAACTGGTAGGGCTTTCCTCCTTTGATTTATCTCGCCAGACCGCCATCCCGTTCCACGATGATATTCGGGCATTGCCGAAACTGGGCAGGCTGGCAGGACGCGCCAGTACCCTATCACTTGAAGCGTTACTGGCGCTTAAACCCGACCTGGTTGTTGACTGCGGCAATGCCGATGAAACCTGGCTTTCTCAGGCCAGACAAGTGAGCGCACAAACTCACATTCCCTGGCTGCTGATTAACGGCGAACTGCGCCATACCCCAGAACAGTTGCGCGCAGCCGGTGAAGCATTGGGCGTCGTCTCGCGTACCGCAATGCAGGCCGCGCTGGCCCGTCGATTTATCGATAATGCAATAGCTTTCTCGCATACAGCTGCAGCGAATCTGCGTTTTTATGCCGCGCGCGGTGCCAGAGGACTGGAGACAGGTTTACAAGGTTCTTTGCATACCGAAGCGGCAGAACTGCTGGGGCTACAGAATGTGGCGCACATCCCCGGAAGACAGGGGCTCACACAGGTTTCAATGGAAAATCTGCTCAGCTGGCAGCCCGATATTATTTTGGTGCAGGATGCGATGACAGCGCAGCACCTACGAGAAGATCCGGTCTGGCAAGGAGTCAAAGCGGTTGCTGACCGGCGCATTCTGTTTCTCAGCGGTCTGCCGTTTGGCTGGTTGGATGCACCTCCTGGCATCAACCGCTTACTGGGATTACGCCGCCTGCACGCCTGGCTTGATCCGCAGGTTAACGCGAGCTTTAAAGCCGATATGCAGCACTACAGCGAACTGTTCTGGCATACCACGCTAAGCGATGCACAGTATCAACGTCTGGTGGCAGTCTGATGAAAACATCTACCCTCGGTTTTCTGATGATTGCTGCGGTGGTGCTTTGCGCGAGCGTCGCTGCGGTATCGGGCGCGTACCGCCTGGATGCGCAACAGGTTGTGAATCTTATTACAGGTACTGATGACGTCCCGATGCAGGACAAAATCGTCTTCTGGCAAATCCGCCTGCCGCGCATTCTGGCTGCATTGCTGCTCGGCGCGGCGCTGGCAGGCGCAGGAACCACCTATCAGGGCATGTTCCGCAACCCGCTAGTCTCGCCGGATATCCTCGGCGTGGCGGCGGGTGCCGGTTTAGGTGCCTGTACGGCAATCCTGTTTGGATTACCGATCCTGTTCATTCAGCTGTATGCGTTCACCGGCGGTTTATTCGTGGTCGCCGGTGTCTGGTTGATTACCCGGCGAGTCAAGCGCCACGACCCGGTGTTAACGCTGGTTCTGGTCGGGATTGCGCTGGGTACGGTATGTGGCGCGGGGATTTCACTCATCAAAACGCTGGCCGACCCGTATACCCAACTCCCGTCTATCACCTTCTGGCTGCTGGGCGGTTTATCAACGATTACGCTGCACGATCTGTGGTTCTCAGCACCGCTGATCTTCACTGGACTGGTCCCGCTATTGCTGCTGCGCTGGCGCATGAACCTGCTCACCCTGTCGGATGATGAAGCACGATCGCTTGGCATCAACGTCTCCCGACTACGGCTGGGATTGATCGTCTGCGCAACATTAATCACCGCCTGCACCGTCGCCATCGCGGGCATCATCGGCTGGATTGGGCTGGTTGTGCCGCATATCGGCCGACTCCTCAGTGGCAATAACCACCAGCAGCTACTGCCGGTTTCCATGGGGGTCGGCGCCATTTTGCTGCTGCTCACCGATACCCTCGCCCGTACGCTGAGCAGCACGGAAATTCCGCTAGGGATCCTGACTGCATTTATTGGCGCACCGTTCTTTTTGCTGCTTTTGCTACGGGGAAATCGCCCATGACGCTACTGACCGTCCGCCATGCGTCGTTGGGATACCACAGTAACCAGCCCGTGCTACGCGATGTCTCATTTCAGGTTTCGCCCGGCTCCGTTTGTTGTCTGCTTGGTGCCAACGGTTGCGGAAAAACCACTCTGATGCGCACCATTCTCGGCGTTCTTTCGCCACTTCACGGTGACATTCTTCTTGATGGCATCGCCATAAATCATCTCAACGATCGGCAACGCGCCGCCGCTATCGCCTGGGTTCCTCAGGCGCATGACGGTGCGTTTGCCTTCACTGCGCTGGACATGGTGATGATGGGGCTGGCCCCGCAACTGGCGGCATTTGCGGTTCCCGGGGCTAAAGAACACGAAATTGCTCATCAACAACTGGCGATGCTGGGGATCTCTCACCTGGCGCCCCGGCGCTGGAACACTCTGAGCGGCGGAGAGCGCCAACTGGTATTGATTGCCCGCGCTCTGGCGCAACGTCCGCGCCTTTTGTTGCTGGATGAACCCGCTTCCAGCCTGGATTTTGGGCATCAGATCCGTCTGCTCGACACGCTGGTGACGCTGAAAAATTCGGGTATGGCCCTGCTGATGTCGACGCATCATCCGTTGCACGCCCGGGCAATCGCCGACAGCGTGGTACGCGTTGAACCGAACGGTGAGGTTTCGCAGGGGCTTCCTGAACACCAGCTCGCCACCAATCGCCTGGCTGCGCTGTATCACGTTACACCGTCACAAATTGCCCACCACCTCTTTGGCTCTCACAATTAAGGAATAAGAATGCTCATTGACGACATTGATTTTGCCGATCTTTACCGTAAACAGTTACAACTGGCGAACAGAACCGAGAAAAAGCCGGAGCACTGGGATAAACGTGCGGAAAAAATGGCAGAGAATTGCGCCTCATTAACCGACAGCTATTTGCTACAGCTATTGGGGAAAATCGACCTGCAAGGAGCGGAGTCGCTGTTTGATATGGGCTGCGGTCCCGGTACAGTCTCGCTGGCGCTGGCTAAAAAGATACCAATAATTTACGGCGTAGATTACAGCCAGGGAATGCTGAGCGTTGCTGCCCGCCGCGCTGTGCAAATGAACGCCCGTCACGTACAGTGGGTGCAGCGGGCCTGGGAAGAACACTGGGATGATTTACCCCAGTGCGATATCGCCGTCGCCTCGCGCTCTACGCTGGTTGCCGATATGCGCCAGGCGATGACCAAACTGAATAATCAGGCCCGGCTGCGGGTTTACACCACCCATCTCGTCAGTTCATCTTTCGTTTCCCCCACCATTCAACGTGCGCTGGGCCGCGAGGTGATTGAACTTCCCAACTATATCTATGCGCTTAATGTCCTGTATCAGATGGGGATCCACGCGCACGTTGATTTTATCCGCGGGCCCAACTGTCAGCAGGACAATAGTACCTGGATGCGCTTTCTGGAAAACGTGTGCTGGAGTATGGGCGAACTAAGCGCCGACGAGGTCGAACGTCTGGAAACCTGGTATCAGCAGCAGGATCCACGCGCGATTGCCCCTGCCAGCCGTGACTGGGCGCTTATCTGGTGGGACAGCGTCCCACGGGAGGCGCTGCGATGATCTACTTTTCGCAGGCGCAAACCGACGCGCTGCTGCTGGAAGATATTCAGGGCGGCGATCTGACTACCCGCGCGTTGGGAATTGGCGCACAGCCGGGCGTTATGGCGTTTTACCATCGCCAGGGCGGGTGTGTTAGCGGCACCGCCGTTGCCAGACAAATGCTGACGTCATTAGGGCTGACAGTCAGCGACATGGTGGCCGATGGTGAACAGGTAAGTGCAGGACAGCGATTGATTTGTGCGCATGGGAATGCGGCGGCGCTGCACCAGGGCTGGAAAGCGGTACAAAATGTCCTGGAGTGGAGCTGCGGAGTTTCGGGCTATCTTGAGAGCATGTTGAGCCAACTGCGCCAACGCTATCCTGATGGGCAGATTGCCTGCACCCGCAAAGCCATTCCCGGCACGCGTTCGTTGGCGACTCAGGCAATACTCGCCGCCGGGGGCATTATTCATCGCGGAGGATGCGCCGAAACGGTGCTGCTGTTCGCTAATCACCGCCGTTTTCTTACCAACCCAAACGACTGGACAAACGCGGTTGCGCGCTTACGCAGCCATGCGCCAGAAAAAAAGATCGTCGTCGAGGCGGATACGCCAGATGAAGCATTAGCCGCGCTACGCGCCGCGCCCGATATTCTGCAACTCGACAAATTCACCCCTGAGCAGGCGACAGACATTGCCCGCCTGGCACCTTCACTGGCCCCTCATTGCACGCTGGCGCTGACTGGCGGCATTACCCTCGCCTCGCTGGCGAGTTATCTCGACTGTGGCATCAGGCTCTTTATCACTTCCGCACCTTATTACGCTCCACCTGCGGATATCAAAGTTAGCCTGAGCCCGGACGCACGTGGCATATAACATTAAAAAATGGACTAACAATAATGAATTTCAACAAAAGTTGTCTTTACACAGCCCTGTCGTTTGCTTTCGCGCACAGTGCTTTTGCTGGGCAAGAAAGCGAAACCATGACCGTCTGGTCAAGCCCGGCCTCCGCGGCAACAACTACGGTTCTCGGTCAGGAAACGATGCAGCAACTGGATAAGCAAAACGTGGCGCAGGCGCTAAGCGTCGTCCCCGGCGTGGTGCTGCAAAAGTCGGGCAACCGCAATGAGCAGCAGGTGAAAGTACGCGGTTTTGACAGCCGTCAGGTTCCCGTCTTTTTTGACGGTGTGCCGGTGTACATCCCCTATGACGGCAACCTCGATTTAGGCCGTTTTCTGACATCCGATATCGCTTCAGTTGAAGTATCCAAAGGCTACTCATCTCTGCTACAAGGGCCTAACCAGATGGGCGGTGCCATTAATATCACCACCAAAAAGCCCACCAAACCAATTGAAGGCAGCATCGGTTATCGCCAGGGCTGGAGTCGTAGCAAAGACAACGCTCACGATATGCACGCTTCATTTGGCGCCAGTAACGATCTGGGGTACATTCAGCTCAGCGGCAGCCAGTTGAAGCAGGATTTCCTTGGCTTACCGCACGGCGTGGACAATCCGGTTGCGGGTAGTCACGGCAAGATTGCCAACTCGTCCGCCGATGATAAACGCGGCATCGTGAAGCTGGGCTTTACCCCTCGCGGCGATGATGAATATGTCCTGACCTATATTAATCAGGACGGTGAAAAAGATAACCCACCATATGCCGGAACCAGCAGTCAGAAATCACGCTACTGGCAATGGCCACAGTACGATAAAGAGAGCTATTACTATCAGGGCACCACCCATCTGGGCGATCGTTTCACTCTGAAAAGCCGTCTGTATCGCGATACCTTTGAAAATACGTTGATGATGTACAACTCGCTCGCCGATCTGAAAAACAAAAAAGGCAACTACAGTCATTATTCAGACTATAGCGATGGAGCTGGCCTGCAGCTCGCTGCGGATATGCGTGAAAACGACCTGCTCTCTTTCGCCGTTAACTGGAAGGATGATGTTCACCGCGAGAAAGGCGCACCGAATGCGGCTTACGACCGTTACGAAGACCGCACCTGGTCTGTTGCTAGTGAATATCAGTGGGCGGCGGCGGATAATGTCGATGTAGTGGCGGGAATAAGCTATGACTGGCGCGACAGTCTGGAAGGCATGAAGCACGAAAAAAATGGTAGCGTCACCCACTATGATGACAACAATCAGTCGGCCTTCAACTGGCAGATGATGACCAAATATCACTTCGAAAATGCAGACACATTAGCGCTGTCCTATTCTGACAGAACGCGTTTCCCTACGTTGAAAGAACGCTACACGACCTCAAAACCGGCCTATAACCAGGTGGCGCTGGTCAATCCGCAGCTTAAACCTGAACGCGCCCGCAGCGTGGATCTGACCTGGAATGGGTCACTTAGTCAGAGCTGGGGATTCGAAGCCAGCGTGTATTACAACCGCATCAGCGACGCCATCCTTTCACACAATATTGATGCCGACACCATCCAGAATCAGAACAGTGGCCGGGTGGATTACACCGGTCTGGATGCAGGCGTTAAAGGTAAAGTCTTTGATATGCTGGATGTCGGTCTGAGCTACGGCCTTATTCATGCAGACGTCAAACGCAGCGACATCGGCAAGATTACCGACCTGCCAACGCAAACCCTGACTGCCTGGATGACGCTGAAGCCATGGGATCCGCTCAGTATTACGCTGTCAGAAGAGGCCCGTTCGTCGAGCTATAGCAATAGCGACGGCTCACAGAAAGCCGCTGGTTTCGCCATTACCCATTTACGCGCTGACTACGCCATCGGTCACGGATTCAGCGTTAACGCGTCGGTCAATAACCTGTTCGATACGCAGTACGTTTATAGTGAAGGATTTATTGAAGAAGGCCGTAATTACTGGGCGGGGATTGAGTATCAGTTCTGACTTAGCAATACAGAGAAACGGCCCCCGCGGGGGCCGTTCGATTAATCTCGCCGCACCAGTCGGAAGACACCCAGCACAACAATCGCGCCGACCACGGCCACCAGGAAGCTGTGGAGATTAAACCCGCTGACA
The DNA here is from genome assembly GCF_009495675.1 of Citrobacter sp. S39. Taxonomy (NCBI): domain Bacteria; kingdom Pseudomonadati; phylum Pseudomonadota; class Gammaproteobacteria; order Enterobacterales; family Enterobacteriaceae; genus Citrobacter; species Citrobacter sp. S39. The sequence goes on along the minus strand of NZ_CP045555.1, from coordinate 3,075,848 downwards.
TCGCCGCCGATACCAAACATCGTTGCCAGCCATCCACCGACCACAGCACCGACAACACCGAGAATACAGGTCAGGATAAATCCACCGCCATCGCGCCCCGGCATAATCAGTTTGGCGATAACCCCCGCAATCAGACCAAAAATAATCCAGGCAATAATTCCCATTTTCAGGCCCTCTTTCCAGTGAACGCACGCGCAAGACATTCTTGCGCCAGCCTTTAAAGTATAGGCAAACCATCGCTATATGCTGTTTTCACGCAGACTTAATTCATTGGCGTTGGTAAAAAATTTCATCCATTTGTATTAAGTTCCGTTGATTGATGCCGATAATCCAACGACAAACCAGGCATCCGGGAGTCATTAGGTGTGAGTAACTACAATGAGCAGTTCCTGAAGCAAAATCCGTTAGCGGTGTTAGGTGTACTTCGGGACTTAAAATCGCAGCAGGTTCCACTGCGTATCTCCTGGTCGGGCGGCCAGTTCATCAGCAAAGTTCTGGCCGTCAGCCCGGACGAGCTGGTCATGGATTTTGGTAGCCAGGAATATGAAAACCAGGCCGTACAGCGGGCCAGTCAGATCTCGATTATCGCCGAAACGCAGGGAGCCAAAGTAGAATTCACCCTGCCACAGTTAAAAAAAGGTGAGTATCAGCAACTGCCAGCGTTTATTTCATCCTTGCCGCCTTCCCTGTGGTTTGTTCAGCGTCGGGAATATTTCCGCATCGGCGCTCCGCTGCATCCTCCCTATCGCTGCACGGCAAAAATGCCGGACAACAGCACGCTGTGCTTTCGCTTATTCGATTTGTCGCTTGGCGGTATGGGCGGGCTGTTAGAAACGGCAAAACCAGAAGGACTGGTAGAAGGTATACGCTTCGCGCAGGTTGAACTGAACATGGAACAATGGGGAGTGTATCACGTTGACGCCCAGCTTATTTCCATTAGCGAACGCAAAGTTATCGACAGTAAAAACGAAACCATTACCACTCCCCGCCTGAGCTTTCGTTTTCTCAACGTCGGCCCGGCGGTGGAGCGGAACTTACAGCGGATTATTTTTTCCCTTGAGCGCGAGGCCCGGGAAAAGTCGAACAAAGTGCGCGATTAACATCACCTGAATTACATTACATCCAGCGCTTGCTGAAGCTTCCAGATATAGCGCGGAGCTTGCGGCGCCGGATGATTGTCCGCAACATGTTCAATAAATTCATCCGGGCTGAGATCGTTGATCTTATTGATGGCTTTCTTCCTGTCGGAAGAGAACGTTCGCAGCAATGCTCCCGCTCCGTTAGCGTACGATACTACCAGCGCATACTGCATCACCTGTGGATCCTCAATCCCTGCCAGCGGCCCGGTCTCCAGAATGCTCAGGTATGCGGCCCCCATGGAGATATTGCGTTCGGGGTTTTTCAACTCGCTGGTCGACGGCTCTCCGCTCCATCCCATGCGACGATAAACATCGCGGCCTGAAGTCGAGGCTTTTAACTGCATCAGACCAATCGCATTAGACTTACTGACCGCATTCGGATTACCGCCTGATTCAATGGCAATAATAGCGGTAATCAATTGTGGACTGACACCCCAGGCCGCACCGGCTTTTTCACTGATCGGCATCCATTGCATTGCGCGTTTAACCGGAACTTCAGCATTCCACGGCGGGTTTTTGTAATCATGTTTTGAACTACAGCCCGCAAGTAATACAACCAAAAAAGCAAACCATCTCAATTTCACGTCATCTATCCTTATAGCCGGAACCTGTCGCTGAGGTGACAACGACATACCTACGCGGCATGATATACATTTGGTTTTAGTTGTAGCAAGGAAATGCCATGTCCCGGTTTCACTTAATTGCCCCGTCGGGCTACTGTATCAATCAGCAGGCTGCATTACGTGGGCTTGCACGTCTTACTGAGGCCGGTCATCAGGTCGATAATTCAGCGGTCATTGCGCGCCGCTGCCAGCGTTTTGCGGGTACAGAGGCAGAAAGGCTTGCTGATGTGAACTCGCTCGTTAATCTGAAAACCCCCAATACCATTGTGATGGCGGTACGTGGCGGCTATGGCGCGAGCCGTTTACTGGAAGATATTGACTGGCAAGGGCTGGCAGCCCGCCAGCAACAAGATCCGCTGCTGCTGTGCGGGCACAGCGATTTTACGGCGATCCAGTGTGGTCTACTGGCTCAAGGGAATGTGATTAGCTTCAGCGGCCCGATGCTGGCGGCCAACTTCGGTGCCGAGGAGATGAACACATTCACCGAGCACCATTTCTGGCAAGCATTGCGTAATGCCCAATTTACCCTCGAATGGCAGGGTGACGGTCCGCAGTGCGCGACTGAAGGTACACTGTGGGGCGGAAATCTGGCGATGATCATTTCGCTGATGGGTACACCGTGGATGCCGGCCATCAAAAACGGCATTTTGGTGCTGGAAGACATTAACGAGCATCCATTCCGTGTCGAGCGCATGCTGCTGCAACTGTACCACGCGGGAATACTGGCCCAGCAAAACGCCATTATCCTCGGCAGTTTTAGCGGCAGCGCGCCGAATGATTACGACGCTGGTTACAATCTTGATTCAGTTTGTGATTTTCTGCGCACCAGGCTGTCCGTTCCGTTGATCGGCGGCCTCGATTTTGGCCATGAACAACGCACCGTCACCCTGCCGCTGGGAGCCAAAGCGGTGCTGAAAAACGATAAAAACAGCACTCAGCTCACCTTAAGTGGGCATCCGGTACTAAAATCGTAAAAAAAGCGGCTAATGGGGCTAAGTAAAACGCTGTTTCTGTCGTTATTATGGTAGGGTTTATTAATACGAAACAGCGTAATTCAGGAGTAACCGAACGTTGGATGCCGCAGCAATTATTAGCCTTTTTATTTTGGGTTCCGTTCTCGTCACCTGCAGTATCTTACTCAGTTCATTCTCATCACGTCTCGGTATCCCAATTCTGGTGATATTTCTCGCTATCGGTATGTTAGCGGGTGTGGATGGTATTGGCGGCATACCTTTCGATAACTATCCTTTCGCCTACATGGTGAGCAACCTGGCACTGGCGGTTATCCTACTCGACGGTGGCATGCGCACTCAGGCCAGCTCTTTTCGCGTTGCGTTAGGCCCGGCGCTATCGTTGGCGACGGTCGGTGTGCTGATTACTTCCGGACTCACTGGCATGATGGCCGCGTGGCTGTTTCATCTGGATCTTATCGAAGGGCTGCTGATTGGCGCGATTGTTGGTTCAACTGACGCCGCGGCGGTCTTTTCCCTGCTTGGCGGTAAGGGACTTAACGAACGCGTTGGCTCTACGCTGGAAATTGAATCCGGTAGTAATGACCCGATGGCCGTGTTTTTGACCATCACACTCATCGCCATGATCCAAAATCACGAGACCGGCTTAAGCTGGATGTTCGCGGTGCACATTATCCAGCAGTTTGGCTTAGGAATCGCTATCGGTCTTGGCGGTGGATATATGCTCCAGCAGATGATTAACCGCATTTCTCTGCCTGCCGGACTGTATCCACTCTTGGCGTTAAGCGGTGGGATCCTGATTTTTGCCCTGACCACTGCGCTGGAAGGCAGCGGTATTCTGGCGGTTTATCTGTGTGGTTTCCTGCTGGGGAATCGCCCCATCCGCAACCGATTTGGTATCCTGCAAAACTTCGACGGTCTGGCCTGGCTGGCGCAAATCGCCATGTTCCTGGTGCTTGGACTGCTGGTTACGCCGTCCGACCTGCTGCCTATCGCAATCCCTGCGCTGATTTTGTCTGCGTGGATGATATTCATTGCCCGCCCGCTTTCGGTCTTCGCCGGACTGCTGCCGTTTCGTGGCTTTAATCTGCGCGAGCGTATTTTCATCAGTTGGGTGGGTTTGCGCGGCGCGGTGCCGATCATCCTCGCCGTCTTCCCAATGATGGCGGGCCTGGAGAACGCGCGCCTGTTCTTTAACGTCGCCTTCTTCGTGGTACTGATCTCGTTGCTGTTTCAGGGAACGTCACTTTCATGGGCCGCGAAAAAAGCCAAGGTGGTGGTCCCTCCCGTCGGCTGGCCCGTTTCGCGCATTGGTCTCGATATTCACCCAGATAACCCATGGGAGCAGTTTGTTTATCAGCTCAGCGCAGATAAGTGGTGTGTGGGTGCCGCGCTGCGCGACCTGCATATGCCGGAAGAAACGCGAATAGCCGCCCTGTTTCGTGACAACGTGCTGTTTCACCCCTCCGGCAGCACGCGTCTGCGCGAAGGCGACGTATTGTGTGTTATTGGTCGCGAGCGCGATCTCCCAGCTCTCGGCAAGCTATTCAGCCAGTCGCCACCGGTGTCGTTAGACCAGCGCTTCTTCGGTGATTTTATTCTGGAAGCCAGCGCGAAATATGCCGATGTGGCGCTGATTTATGGCCTGGATGATGGCACAGAGTATCGTGAAAAGCAGCAAACGCTGGGTGAAATTGTCCAGCATCTGCTTGGTGCCGCGCCGGTCGTCGGTGACCAGGTGGAATTCGCTGGCATGATCTGGACGGTGGCCGAGAAGGAAGATAATGCAGTGCTGAAGGTCGGTGTTCGCGTTGCTGAAGACGAGGATGAGTAAAGAGGATGTTGTTTGCCGGGTGGCGGCAGCGCCTTACCCGGCCTGTAAAATGCACTGAATCTACAGGCCGGATCAGTGCAGCGCCATCAGGCAGCCCCGTAAATGTTACACCGTCACAACCGGTACGCGCAGCGCCAAAGAACACATTAACTCGTAGCCCACCGTTCCTGCTGAGGTAGCTACATCGTCAATTTTAATCTCTTTGCCCCACAGCTCTACCGGTGTCCCGATCCCTGCCTGCGGGCACGGTGTCAGATCTACCGCCAGCATATCCATTGAGACTGTCCCCACCGTCCCGGTACGTACACCGTCCACCAGCACAGGCGTTCCGCTTGGCGCATGGCGCGGATAACCGTCTGCATAGCCGGTCGCCACTATTCCAATGCGCTGCTCGCCGCTGGCGGTGTAACGGCCACCGTAACCCACCCGATCGCCAGCTTTCAGCGTTTGTATGCCGATTATCTCGCTGCTCAGAGTCATCACTGGCTTCAGGCCGGTGTTGGCGATGTCCCGCCATTGTCCCGAAGGCGACGCGCCATACAAAATAATGCCCGGACGAACCCAGTCATAATGCGCTTCAGGGTGCCACAGCGTGGCGGCCGAATTCGACAGTGACCGTCTGCACTCCAGTCCTTCTGTTGCCAGCGCAATACGCGCCATTGCTTCCTGGATACCTTCCGGGTGCTCTGCATCTGCAAAATGCGACATCAGCGTCATTTCGCCGACGTTGGGCATCGCCCGCAGCTGTTGCCAGACCGTTGGAACTCTTTCCGGTAAAAACCCAAGCCGGTTCATACCGCTGTTCACCTTCAGGTAAACATCGAGCGGTGCTTTGAGGCGGGCATTCTGCAATGCTTTTAGCTGCCAGTTACTGTGTACACAGGTGGTCAGTCGATAATTGTCATATACCGTCAGGTCTTCAGCGTGGAAAAAACCCTCCAGCATGAGTATCGGGCCTTTCCATCCGCGCTCGCGCAGGGTTATCGCCTCTTCAAGATTGAGCATGGCAAAACCATCGGTTGTGCCCAGCGCATTCCAGACGCGTTCAATGCCGTGTCCATATGCATTGGCTTTCACCACCGACCAGACGCGAGCGTCCGGCGCTGCCTGGCGTGTAATGGTCAGATTTTGTTTCAACGCCTGCAGGTCAATGCTGGCCAGTATCGGGCGGGTCATCTCACGTCCTTATCAGTTATGTGCGCCATGTAAATGTCGTGGACGAGAGGGGGTAAACCCCGGACTGTAACGCGCCACGCTCAGATCGTCATAAGGTATGGCTGGCGTACGGCCAGAAAGGATATCGCTCAGCAACTGACCGGAACCGCAGGCCATGGTCCAGCCCAGCGTGCCGTGGCCGGTATTGAGCAGCAGATTCTTAAAGCGGGTGCGCCCCACCACCGGCGTACCGTCCGGCGTCATCGGACGCAGTCCGGTCCAGAAGGTTGCCTGCTCCACATGACCACCGCACGGGAAGAGATCGCGTACGACCATTTCCAGCGTTTCACGACGAGGTTGTAGCAGCTCTGTATTAAAACCGACAATCTCCGCCATGCCGCCAACCCGAATACGATTGTCAAAGCGGGTAATAGCGATTTTGTAAGTTTCATCAAGGATAGTAGAAACCGGCGCACCGTCGTCTTGCGCTACCGGAATAGTCAACGAATAGCCTTTGAGCGGATAGACCGGGATATCAACGATCCCTTTCAGCATCGCCGTGGAATACGAACCAAACGCCATCACATAGGCATCGGCTTTGATAATCTCTTCGCCGCACTGGACGCCATAAATCTGCTCACCATCGCTCAGCAGCTTATCGACCGGGGTGTTAAAGCGAAACTTAACGCCCGCCTGCTCCGCCATCTGCGCCAGACGCTGGGTAAACAACTGGCAGTCGCCGGTTTCATCATTCGGTAAACGCAGACCGCCGGTCAGTTTGTGCGCCACTTCTGCCAGTGCCGGTTCGACTTCCGCCAGACGATTTGCTTCCAGGAGCTGATATGGCACGCCAGCGTCTTCGAGCACGGCGATGTCGCGTGTGGCGTTCTCATACTGTTGAGCGGTACGGAACAGTTGCAGGGTTCCGCCCTGACGTCCTTCATACTCAATACCGGTAGAGGCGCGCAGCGCTTTCAGACAATCACGGCTGTATTCCGCCAGTCGCACCATGCGTCCTTTATTTTCCATGTAGTGGCTGGTGTCGCAGTTGCGCAGCATCTGCCACATCCATTTCAACTGGAACTGGGTTCCGTCAAGACGAACGGCCAACGGAGCGTGGCGCTGAAACATCCATTTGATTGCTTTAAGCGGTACGCCTGGTGCCGCCCATGGTGCCGCATAACCTGGAGATATTTGCCCCGCGTTCGCCGCACTGGTTTCCAGTGCCGGACCGGGCTCACGATCAATGACGGTGACATCGTGTCCAGCCTGACTTAAGTACCAGGCGCTGGTCACGCCAACGACACCACTTCCCAGTATGACAACTCGCATAGCCACTCCGTTAACAGTAAAAGAACAATCTTCTAATTACATCTTGATAACTCAGTTGAAAATATTATTCAACATATGGCTTTTTTATGGTGACTTATCTCACATATAGCGGTGATGGCGGGGAACTCTCTGCTTTGGCATCTCCTGCTGTGCGTTATTTTTATCCAGCATAAAATTTTGCGGCAATGCCGTTTTTCAACGCCTCGCTAACGAGAAATCGCAAAGAAAAAATTTCTGCCGCAGCACGTTTTTTAACACCATGATCTATGCTTGAAATGAGGTACTCCAGACAGAGAGTGCCGCCAACAATGAGGGTGCGCGAATGGCTACGATTGATTCCATGAACAAGGACAGCACACGGTTAAGCGATGGACCCGACTGGACGTTTGATCTGCTGGATGTCTATCTGGCAGAGATAGACCGCGTGGCGAAACTCTACAGACTGGATACCTACCCGCACCAAATCGAGGTGATCACCTCCGAACAGATGATGGACGCTTACTCCAGCGTCGGGATGCCGATCAACTATCCTCACTGGTCGTTTGGTAAAAAGTTTATTGAAACCGAGCGCTTGTATAAGCATGGTCAGCAGGGACTGGCCTATGAGATTGTTATCAACTCCAATCCGTGTATCGCGTATCTGATGGAGGAGAACACCATCACCATGCAGGCGCTGGTGATGGCGCATGCCTGCTACGGACACAACTCCTTCTTCAAAAACAACTACCTGTTTCGTAGCTGGACGGATGCCAGTTCCATCGTCGATTACCTAATCTTCGCACGAAACTATATAACCCAGTGTGAAGAACGCTACGGGGTCGATGAAGTCGAAAAGCTCCTCGACTCCTGCCATGCGCTGATGAACTACGGCGTTGACCGTTACAAACGCCCGCAAAAAATCTCCCTACAGGAAGAGAAAGCCCGGCAGAAAAGTCGTGAAGAGTATCTGCAAAGTCAGGTCAATATGTTGTGGCGCACGCTACCGAAGAAAGAGGAAGAGAAAAGCGTGGCGGAAGCCCGGCGTTATCCCTCTGAGCCACAGGAAAACCTGCTGTACTTCATGGAGAAGAACGCCCCGCTGCTGGAGTCCTGGCAACGCGAAGTGCTGCGCATTGTACGCAAGGTCAGCCAGTATTTTTATCCGCAGAAACAGACGCAGGTGATGAACGAGGGCTGGGCCACTTTCTGGCATTACACCATCCTGAACCACCTTTATGATGAAGGTAAAGTCACCGAACGGTTTATGCTGGAGTTTCTGCATAGCCATACCAATGTGGTATTTCAGCCACCCTACAACAGCCCGTGGTATAGCGGGATAAACCCTTATGCCCTGGGGTTTGCCATGTTCCAGGATATCAAACGTATTTGTCAGTCGCCGACCGAGGAGGACAAATACTGGTTCCCGGATATAGCGGGTTCCGACTGGCTGGAAACCCTGCATTTCGGGATGCGCGATTTCAAAGATGAGAGTTTTATCAGCCAGTTCCTGTCGCCGAAGGTAATGCGCGATTTCCGCCTGTTCACCGTGCTGGATGACGATCGTCACAACTATCTGGAGATTTCTGCGATTCATAACGAGGAAGGATATCGTGAGATCCGCAACAGGTTGTCGTCGCAATACAACCTGAGCAACCTGGAGCCGAATATTCAAATCTGGAATGTCGATCTGCGTGGCGACCGTTCGCTCACCTTGCGCTATATTCCGCATAACCGCGCACCGTTGGATAAAGGACGCAAAGAAGTGCTCAAGCATGTACACCGGCTTTGGGGTTTTGATGTGATGCTGGAGCAGCAGAATGAAGATGGCAGCGTGGAGCTGTTGGAGCGTTGTCCGCCAAGGATGAACGGTCTGTAAATCTTATTGCCGGAGGCGGTGTAAACACCTTATCCGGCCTACGAAGTGCATGCATTCCAGGCCGGATAAGACGCTTTGGCGTCGCCATCCGGCTTTGAGCGATTAACGGCCCTGAATCGCCAAATCGCCCGGCAGATTCTTCTGCATACGATGCCAAATCTCGCCACTGTCGTGACCGTAGCGGCGCACCGTTTCATACACCTGCTCATGAGCACCCTGCTCGCAGAGTTCTGACAGCTTGTGGTAGAAGCTCAGCGCCAGCGCGCGCGCTTCCGGGTTGGCAAAATAATGGCGGCCAATGCGGGTATATAATCCTTTCATACCGTTGAGGATCAAACCGTAAATCGGATTGCCGGAGGCAAATGCCAGACCGCGGAAAATGTTATAGTCCAGATCGGCAAATGCGTCAGCGTGGTCAGCCACCTGATTTGCCGTCGCCAGAACCTCCTGTGCTTTATCAGGATGCTGGCGAAACGCAGTACGAACAAAGATCGTCGAAATATTGGTACGCACAGACAGCAGATTATCAATCAGCTGCGGAACACTCTCGTGATCGAGGCGCGCCAGCGTTTCAAGAATATTCAGCCCGGAGGTTTCCCAGAAGTTATTTACCTTCGTCGGTTTGCCGTGTTGAATGGTCAACCAGCCATCTCGCGCCAGACGCTGCAATACTTCGCGTAGCGTGGTACGTGTCACCCCAATAAGTTCGGAGAGTTCACGTTCAGCGGGCAAAATAGTGCCAGGTGGGAAGCGGTTATTCCAGATACTTTCAATGATGTACTCTTCCGCGAACCCAGCCGGGCTTTGCGCCTTAATGACCATAGTAAAAATTCCATTACACAGCAAAACATAGTTACACACATCATACCAGATGGGTATCTTAGCTGATAGCTGACGCAATGAAGAAAAAGTGGATCAAGGCTTCATTTTCCAAATAACGCTACAGTACAGCCAACCTTGCCAGTCTTGTGAATAGCTTGCCTGTACTCCCTCCTCCCGCTAAGCTTTGCGGTCAAACATAAAAATATGATTTCATTTTTAAAGGTAGGGAAATCACCATGGAGCTATCATGGGGCCGCGCGATGTGGCGCAATTTTTTAGGTCAATCACCAGACTGGTACAAACTTGCACTGCTTGTCTTCTTAGTCGTTAACCCGATTATTTTTTTCATCAACCCCTTTATCGCCGGCTGGTTGCTGGTGGCCGAGTTCATTTTCACGCTGGCGATGGCGTTAAAATGCTACCCACTGCTGCCTGGCGGGCTGTTGGCTATCGAAGCTGTCATTATTGGTATGACCAGCGCAACGCATGTTCGTGAAGAGGTTGCCGCAAACCTTGAGGTGTTATTGCTGCTGATGTTTATGGTGGCAGGCATCTACTTTATGAAGCAGCTGCTACTGTTTATTTTCACGCGTCTGCTACTCACTATTCGCTCCAAAACGCTGCTGTCGCTGGCATTTTGTGTTGCGGCCGCTTTCCTCTCGGCGTTCCTTGATGCGCTGACCGTCGTGGCCGTGGTAATCAGCGTTGCGGTCGGTTTTTATGGCATCTACCATCGCGTTGCCTCTTCCCGCGCGGAAGACAACAACATGCTCGATGACAGCCATATCGATCAGCACAATAAGGTCGTTCTTGAGCAGTTCCGTGGTTTTCTGCGTAGCCTGATGATGCACGCGGGTGTCGGTACGGCGTTAGGCGGCGTGATGACCATGGTGGGCGAGCCACAAAACCTGATTATCGCCAAAGCGGCTGGCTGGCATTTTGGCGACTTCTTCCTGCGCATGTCGCCGGTTACCGTCCCGGTACTGATTTGCGGCCTGTTAACCTGTGTACTGGTCGAGAAATTGCGCTGGTTTGGCTATGGCGAAACGCTGCCGGAGACCGTCCGTGATGTCCTGCAACAGTTTGACGATCAGAGCCGCCAGCAACGTACCCGCCAGGACAAAATCAAACTGATTGTCCAGGCGATTATTGGCGTCTGGCTGGTAGTTGCGTTGGCCCTGCATCTGGCAGAAGTAGGATTGATCGGTTTGTCGGTCATCATTCTGGCAACCTCCTTGACAGGAGTCACCGACGAACATGCGATAGGTAAAGCCTTTACCGAGTCGCTGCCCTTCACCGCCCTGCTGACCGTGTTCTTCTCTGTTGTTGCGGTGATTATCGATCAACAGCTCTTTTCGCCGATCATTCAGTTCGTATTGCAATCCTCAGAACATGCCCAACTGACGCTGTTCTATCTCTTCAATGGCCTGCTGTCTTCTATTTCTGATAACGTATTTGTCGGTACCATTTACATTAACGAGGCCAAAGCCGCGCTGGAACAGGGGACCATCAGCCTCAATCAGTATGAGCTGTTAGCGGTGGCGATCAATACCGGGACCAACCTGCCTTCGGTAGCCACGCCAAACGGCCAGGCTGCATTCCTGTTCCTGCTGACCTCTGCACTGGCGCCGTTAATTCGCCTCTCGTATGGTCGCATGGTGTGGATGGCTCTGCCTTATACTCTCGTCCTGACGCTCGTCGGTCTGCTTTGCGTCGAGTTCACGCTTGTCCCGGTGACCGAGTGGATGACCCAAACGGGCTGGTTAGCTACACTTTCATAACAATTAACCGGGCAAATCACTGCCCGGTTTGACTTTTTGCATGATAATTATCCGATTACGCAAATTTTCAATTCCCGCTAGTGGCGCATAAAGTGAATTGGTTTAAACTGCGGTCTCTACGCATGTTGCAGGGAAATGATTATGTTGCGATTTTTAAACCAGTGCTCCCGAGGTCGTGGGGCATGGTTATTGTTGGCGTTAACCGCCTTTGCGCTGGAGCTCGTTGCGCTGTGGTTCCAGCACGTCATGCTGCTAAAACCTTGCGTGTTGTGTATTTACGAACGTAGCGCATTATTTGGCGTGATGGGTGCAGGGCTGGTGGGTGCTATTGCACCAAAAACACCGCTGCGTTATGTGGCGATGATAATCTGGATTTACAGTGCCTGGCGCGGACTTCAGTTAGCATATGAGCACACCATGATTCAGCTGCACCCGTCCCCGTTTATGACCTGTGATTTTGCCGCACGCTTCCCAAGCTGGCTGCCACTGGACAAATGGCTGCCGCAGGTGTTTTTAGCGTCCGGTGACTGTGCTGAGCGCCAGTGGTCTTTTTTAACCCTGGAAATGCCGCAGTGGCTGTTGGGGATCTTCGCCGCCTACATGGTAGTCGCCGTGCTGGTGGTGATAGCACAGCCGTTCAAACCGAAAAAACGTGACCTCTTCGGTCGCTAACAGAGACGCTCCTTCGGGAGCGTTTTTTTTGGCTTAAATTCATTGCCTGCTGGCATCTATAAGATGTATATTAAATACATCTTATAGATGCCACACCAAGGAGATGTCTTATGTCCCATTTACGCATCCCGGCAAACTGGAAAGTTAAACGCTCTACTCCCTTCTTTACCAAAGACAATGTCCCCGCAGCACTTCTTTCTCACCATAACACTGCAGCAGGCGTTTTTGGCCAGCTTTGTGTGATGGAAGGTACGGTAACGTATTACGGTTTTGCCAATGAAGACGCAAAAGAGCCTGAAGTAAAAGTGGTGATTAATGCCGGTCAGTTCGCGACCAGCCCGCCGCAGTACTGGCATCGCGTTGAATTAAGCGACGACGCCCAATTCAACATCAATTTCTGGGTTGAAGATGACAACCATGGAGATGAGATGTATCAGGCGAAAAAGTCTTAAGCCCTTACGCCTGCTAATTGATGGGCGGCTTAGTCCGCCCATGAAGGTTTGTTCAAAATATGGTCCTGCCAGTCACGCACTTCCGATTCTTTCACCGCAATATGACGTACTGAAATACGCTCGCCGTGCATTGCCGCTTTGGACCCCGTCAGCAGTGGATGCCACTCCGGCAGCCCTTTACCTTCCGCTAACAGACGATAAGCACAGGTCATCGGCAGCCATTCAAAGGTAGGCAGATTATCGCGCGTCAGTTTGATACAGTCAGGCTCGTATTCGAATCGGCGTTCGTAATTACGGCATTGACAGGTTTTGATATTGAGCTGCTTACACGCGACGTTGGTAAAATAAATTTCGTCGGTGTCTTCATCCATCAGCTTATGCAGGCAGCATTGACCACACCCATCACATAATGACTCCCACTCGGCATCGGTCATTTCATCCAGGGTTTTACTTTGCCAGAAAGGTATGTCGCTCATCAGGGTATCCGCTATTGCAATAAAGCTGCACCTTATAACCAGTCTGGCACGCTGTTGCAAGTTTTGCCGCCCGAAAAGGCGGCAAGAAGAGATTACAGCACGCGTGTCGTCAGCGTTTGACCATGAAAACTGATGGCCAGCTCATCACCGCTGTTTAACGGCCCAACACCTGCTGGCGTCCCCGTCAACACAACATCGCCCGCTTTGAGGGTAAAGAAACGACTCATATAGGCAATCAAAGGAACGATTTGATGGATCATATCCGCCGTGGAGCCGTGCTGGCGTGTTTCACCGTTGACCGTTAACCCCAGCATCGTATCCTGCGGATCGCCGTTAAACTCGGCCACCGGAATAAACCCCGACAGCGGACAAGAGTTATCAAAACCCTTCGCTTTTTCCCACGGCTGCCCCGCTTTCTTCATTTTGCCCTGAATATCACGCAGGGTCAGATCCAACGCGACGCCATAGCCCGCGATGGCTTTGCGCACATGTTCTTCCGTCGCCTGACGTAGGGTCGCGCCAATCAGTACCGCCAGCTCAACTTCATGGTGAACTGAACCCATATCAGATGGGATCACCAGCGGCTGGCGCAAATCGCACAGCGCAGTTTCCGGTTTGATAAACAACACCGGCTCTTCCGGAGGGGTTCCGCCCATCTCTTTAATGTGGTTGGCATAGTTACTCCCTACGCAAACCACCTTACTCACCGGATAATCCAGCAGAGCACCATGCCAGTTATGATGTTGATACATTATTTTCCCCTAACGTAGTTATCGATTTCAGGTACTGCATCGATGGGGCGTGCTGCTGCCGGATGCAGTTTAACGTTTAGCGTCTGGTGTATTTTGTTTCGCCGCAGCCAGATGCTGTTTAAGTAAATCTTCTGGCGGTGGTGGTATTTGTAAATAATAGCCCTGCTCGGTGAGTGCCTGTTTTACTTTTTCCAGATCAGCATTAACGAGCTTTTTACGGCCATCAAGCGGCAACATCATTGCCAGCGTCGGCTGACCAAATCCTTTCATCAGTTCTTCAGGAACTCGCGAGAAATCGTCTTTTTTTTCGACATATAAATAGGTCTGGTCACGTTTACTGCTTCGGTAGATCACACAAAACATATCTTTTACTCTGAATTCACGGAATGGTGGCTTGCCTCAATATAATACTGACTATAACATGCCTTATAGTCTTCGGAATATCACCCCGCGCTGGGGATGATAAATAGCAAATTGAGTAAGGCCAGGATGTCAAACACGCCAATCGAGCTTAAAGGCAGTAGCTTCACCTTATCAGTGGTTCACTTACATGAAGCAGAACCCGAGGTTATTCGTCAGGCGTTGGAAGACAAAATCGCGCAGGCACCTGCTTTTTTAAAACATGCTCCCGTCGTGGTTAACGTGAGTGGTCTTGAAAGCCCAGTAAACTGGTCAGCGTTGCAGAAAGTTGTCGCGTCTACTGGATTGCGCATTATCGGCGTTAGCGGATGCAAAGACGCCAGACTCAAGGCTGAAATCGACGAAATGGGTCTTCCTTTACTGACTGAAGGTAAAGAAAAAGCTATTCGTCCTGCGCCCGTTGAGGCCCCGACTCACGTTGCTCCGCCGCAAAACGTTACTCCCATCACAAAAACACGATTAATAAATGTGCCGGTTCGTTCCGGTCAGCGCATTTATGCACCACAATGTGATCTGATTGTTACAAGCCACGTCAGTGCAGGCGCAGAGCTTATCGCTGATGGCAATATTCATGTTTATGGAATGATGAGAGGCCGTGCGTTGGCAGGCGCTAGCGGTGATCGGGAAGCGCAAATTTTTTGTACCCATCTGACGGCAGAACTGGTGTCTATCGCAGGTGTTTATTGGCTGAGTGATAAAATCCCAGCAGAATTTTATGGCAAAGCGGCACGTCTGCAATTAGCAGAGAACGCTTTGACAGTTCAACCGTTGAATTGATCCCTTTTTAACAAGGAATTTCTATGGCACGCATTATTGTTGTTACTTCGGGTAAAGGGGGCGTTGGCAAAACCACCTCCAGCGCGGCCATCGCTACAGGTTTGGCCCAGAAGGGAAAGAAAACTGTCGTTATTGATTTTGATATCGGCCTGCGTAACCTCGATCTGATTATGGGTTGTGAACGCCGCGTCGTTTATGACTTCGT
Source organism: Citrobacter sp. S39 (assembly GCF_009495675.1). Lineage (NCBI taxonomy): Bacteria > Pseudomonadati > Pseudomonadota > Gammaproteobacteria > Enterobacterales > Enterobacteriaceae > Citrobacter > Citrobacter sp. S39. The sequence goes on along the minus strand of NZ_CP045555.1, from coordinate 3,060,582 downwards.
CAACGTTATTCAGGGCGATGCGTCGTTAAATCAGGCGTTAATCAAAGATAAGCGTACCGAAAATCTCTTTATTCTTCCGGCCTCACAGACTCGCGATAAAGACGCGCTAACGCGTGAAGGCGTCGCGAAAGTTCTGGACGACCTGAAAACGATGGAATTCGACTTCATTGTCTGCGACTCTCCGGCGGGTATTGAAACCGGTGCGCTGATGGCCCTGTATTTTGCCGATGAAGCGATAATCACCACTAACCCGGAAGTTTCCTCTGTACGTGACTCTGACCGTATTCTGGGTATTCTGGCGTCGAAATCTCGTCGTGCGGAAAACGGTGAAGATCCGATTAAAGAGCATTTGTTGCTGACGCGCTACAACCCTGGCCGCGTAAATAAAGGTGACATGCTGAGCATGGAAGACGTACTGGAAATTCTGCGAATCAAGCTGGTTGGCGTGATTCCTGAAGATCAGTCAGTCCTGCGCGCGTCTAACCAGGGTGAGCCGGTTATTCTCGACATCAATGCTGATGCCGGTAAAGCCTATGCTGATACCGTAGACCGTCTGTTGGGAGAAGAACGTCCTTTCCGCTTCATTGAAGAAGAGAAGAAAGGTTTCCTCAAACGCCTGTTCGGAGGATAAGTTATGGCATTACTGGATTTTTTTCTCTCGCGGAAAAAGAGCACAGCGAACATCGCTAAAGAGCGACTGCAGATTATTGTTGCGGAACGCCGTCGTAGTGACGCCGAGCCACATTATTTACCGCAGTTGAGGAAAGATATTCTCGAGGTTATCTGCAAGTATGTACAAATTGATCCTGAAATGGTCACCGTACAGCTTGAGCAAAAAGACGGCGATATTTCTATCCTCGAACTTAACGTGACATTACCTGAAGCCGAAGAATCTAAATAACGGCTTTACTCAGAGAGTCATCGTTACAAAAAAGGCAGATTATTCTGCCTTTTTTATTTTCTGTTTCTTGCCAACCTGTTGCACTTTTATTCCAAAGTAAACTTTGGATAGTTTTCGGTAAAATAGCGGCGCAAATACTCGACCGTAATACGGATTTTTGCAGACGTCGCCAGCCGGGAAACATACACCGCCCAAATATTTGCTGGTTGATAATACTCGGGCAATATGTGTATCAGGTTTCCGCTGGCAATGTTGTCGCAAACGTCCCACCATGACCGCAGGGCTATTCCCTGCCCATCAAGGCACCACTGATGTACCACTTCGCCATGATTAGACGACAGAGGTCCCGTAACTTTAATCGAATGCGCGCCCTCTTTATTGCGCATTTGCCAGATACCAAACGGATGGTCGCGCTCTTTGATGACCAGACAAGGAAGAGTGGCAAGATCGTTGAGTTGCTTCGGCGTCCCATGCTGCGTCAAAAATTCCGGCGAGGCGCACAAAATACGGTAGTTAGTCGCCAGCTTGCGGGCAATCAGGTTCGGCGCGATATCATCCCCGATACGAATATCAAGATCGATGCCCTCATTCACCATATCCACCAGACGATCTTCCACATCGAACCTCAGTTCTAACTGCGGGTACTCTTTTGCCAGTGCCGACAGCGCCGGAGCGACCACCCGGCGGCCAAAACCAAAGCTACTAATAATACGTAGCATCCCCCGCGGGACCTGCCTGGCATCAGAAAGCTCGTCCATCATTTGATCGACATCCTGTAGGATCCGCTGCGCCCATTCGTAGATCCGCTCCCCCTCTTCCGTGATGGTTACGCGCCGCGTTGTTCGATGCAGCAGCACTACATTCAGCGTTTGCTCCAGCAGGGCAACGCGCTTACTTATAAAAGCCGGTGATACGCCCAGTTCCTCGGCAACAGCGGCAAATCCTGCACGACGGGCAACCAGCATAAAGACGCGTAAATCTTTTAGCAGCGGCAGATTATTCATGATCTGTGTTTTATGTTTCACCAGTTAGGGGGATTAACTATTAATCAGTCAATTATAGGATAAGGGGAAAGTCAATTTTGATGGCGCACAAGTGAGAGCTGCTATGAAGAAAACCTGGCGTATCGCCGCTATCCCCGGAGATGGCATTGGTAAAGAAGTCCTGCCTGAGGGCATTCATGTTTTGCAGGCAGCCGCCGAGCGTTGGGGGTTGTCGCTCAGCTTTGAGCAAATGGAATGGGCCAGCTGCGAATACTACGCCCATCACGGCAAAATGATGCCCGATGACTGGCATGAGCAGTTGCAATCCTTCGATGCTATCTATTTTGGCGCGGTTGGCTGGCCGGACACCGTGCCTGACCACATCTCATTATGGGGTTCGCTGCTTAAGTTTCGCCGCGAATTTGACCAGTACGTCAACCTGCGACCGGTGCGCCTGTTTCCGGGAGTTCCTTGCCCACTGGTTGGCAAGCAGCCTGGCGACATTGATTTCTACGTCGTACGCGAAAACACCGAGGGAGAATACTCTGCCCTCGGCGGACGCGTGAGCGAAGGTACTGAACACGAGATGGTGATCCAGGAGTCGGTCTTCACCCGCCGTGGCGTCGACCGAATTTTGCGTTATGCCTTTGAACTGGCACAAGGTCGACCACGCAAAACGTTGACTTCGGCGACCAAATCCAATGGGCTGGCCATCAGCATGCCCTACTGGGATGAACGCGTCGAAGCGATGGCGTCACACTATCCTGAGATCCGCTGGGATAAACAGCATATTGATATTCTGCGCGCCCGCTTTGTCATGCAGCCTGAGCGATTTGACGTCGTGGTTGCTTCCAACCTGTTTGGTGACATCCTCTCCGATCTCGGTCCAGCCTGTACCGGAACGATTGGTATTGCGCCTTCTGCCAACTTAAATCCGGAACGCACCTTCCCGTCCCTGTTCGAGCCGGTACACGGTTCGGCCCCGGATATCTACGGTCAGAATATCGCCAACCCTATAGCGACTATCTGGGCTGGAGCCATGATGCTCGACTTCCTTGGCAACGGTGATGCCAACTATAAAGCCGCCCACGACGGTATTCTGGCGGCAATTGAGCAGGTCATTGCCAGCGGCCCGAAAACGCCAGATATGAAAGGCAGCGCCACCACCCAACAGGTAGGTGAAGCCATTCGTCAGGCACTGTGTCGCTAACTCAAATCCGATTAAAAACGGGAGCGCCAGCTCCCGTTTTTTTAGGTTTTCTACTGTGGGTATTCCTGCAGCAGCGCGTTGAGTCGTTCTGCCATCAACTCGCCACGCCAACCGGAAATCAGTTCCGGCAGGGACTGCTGCGGCTTTAATTTCCAGTGCCAGTTGAGCAACTGGTTAATCTGACGACGCGAAGCAAGCAGCTCGACGCTAAGATTATGTTCCGCACTCACTTCAGTAACCAGCGTCTTAATGGCTTTGAACGCCTTGCGATAGCCTGGCATATCCATCAAATTCAGCAGCGGCTGCGGCAGCGACTCTTCCGGTAAGGCCTGTGCCTTCTCTACCAGGGAGATCAGCGTCTTGCCGTGGAAGCGAATTTCACTGCCGGAAAGTCCCAGACTATCCAGCTCACCCAGACTCCCTGGCATATAACGAGCGACCGACCACAGGTGTTCTTCACGCACCACAAAGTTCACCGCCAGATCGCGCTCACGAGCTTTACGCAGTCGCCAGTCGGCAAGCAGTTGCAGGCAGGCCAACTGGCGGGTACGCAGTTGCCAGGCGTTGGTGATGTCGCGCCATGCGTCTTCAGGTGCCAGAACCTCCTGGCGACGCTGCTGCATTAAGCGACATTCGTCCAGTGCGGCTGGCAGCCAGCCGCTGGCTTCAGTTTCGACCATCAGTTTTGTGGTGATCGGTAATAGATACCAGACATCAGCCGCCGCGTACTCACACTGACGCTCGGTCAGCGGTCTGGCCAGCCAGTCGGTACGCGACTCGCTTTTGTCGAGCGCCACGCCCGTAAACTCTTCCACCATCGCGGCAAAGCCCCACGACAGCGGACGACCGCAAAAAGCAGCCAGAATTTGCGTATCAATCAACGGCTGCGGCAGTTCGCCAAAAGTGTTGAGAAACACTTCCAGATCTTCGCTACCTGCATGTAGGAATTTGGTGATGGCAGTATCACGCAGAATATCGCGCAGCGGCGACCAGTCGGTGATCCCCTGCGGATCAATCAGAGCAACGTGTTTGCCATCAAACAGCTGGATCAGCCCCAACTGCGGATAATAGGTACGCGTGCGAACAAATTCTGTATCCAGGGCTATCGCCGGAAATTCACGGACGGCCTCGCACAGCGTGGCCAACGCGTCGTCCGTGGTGATCATTTGATAATTCAAATCGTGCTCTCTTAGGTTTGCGCCAAAAAAAACGCCGGATTACCCGGCGTTTTCTGCTGGCTGACTTAACGCTCAGCCTTTATTGTCCACTTTGGCGCGCGCTTCGTCACGTAATTCTCGTCGCAAAATTTTACCGACGTTAGATTTCGGCAACTCATCGCGAAACTCCACCAGCTTCGGTACTTTATAGCCCGTCAGGTGACGACGACAGAAAGTGACCAGCGCTTCATCGGTTAACGAGGCGTCTTTCTTCACCACGAAAATTTTTACCGCTTCACCGCTGCTGCCGGACGGAACACCAACCGCAGCCACTTCCTGCACGCCAGGATGTTGCATAACCACGTCTTCAATTTCGTTCGGATAGACGTTAAAGCCGGACACGAGGATCATGTCCTTCTTACGATCGACAATACGCAGGAAGCCTTCATCATCCATCACTGCAATATCGCCGGTGTGCAGCCAGCCGTCTTTGACGATTTCGTCAGTGGCGTCTGGTCGCTGCCAGTAGCCCAGCATCACCTGCGGGCCTTTCACGCAGAGCTCCCCCGGTTCTCCCGGCGGAACTTCGTTGTCGTCGTCGTCCACCAGCTTGACCTCGGTGGAAGGCACCGGTAACCCGATACTGCCGCTGTGGTAGTCGATATCGTGAGGGTTGACGCTTACCAACGGCGCGCACTCCGTCAGGCCGTAGCCTTCCAGCAGATACTGACCTGTCAGCTTCACCCAACGTTCAGCTACCGCCTGTTGAACCGGCATTCCGCCACCTGCCGAGAGGTGCAGTGAAGAGAAATCCAGTTGCTGGAACTCTTTGTTATTCAGCAGCGCGTTAAACAGAGTATTGACGCCGGTCATCGCGGTAAATGGATACTTCGCCAGCTCTTTTACCAGCCCCGGAATATCACGCGGGTTAGTAATCAGCAGGTTTTGACCACCTAGCTCAATAAACAGCAGGCAGTTCATCGTTAGCGCAAAAATGTGATACAGCGGTAGGGCCGTCACCACCAGTTCTTTACCCGGATGCAGCAACGGGCCATAGGTGGCATTAACCTGCTCCAGGTTAGCCAGCATGTTGCGGTGTGTAAGCATCGCGCCTTTCGCCACGCCGGTTGTCCCGCCAGTATATTGCAGGAACGCCAAATCTTCCGACACGACTTCGGGCTTCACATACTGCATGCGATAACCGTTTTGCAGCGCACTGCGAAACGAGATGGCATCCGGCAGGTGATATTTCGGCACCAGACGCTTGATATACTTGACGACGAAGTTAACCAGCGTCCCTTTGGCGGTGGACAGCTGATCGCCCATACGCGTCAGGATCACGTGTTGCACAGACGTTTTGTCGACTACTTTTTCCAGCGTGTGGGCAAAGTTAGATACGATGACAATCGCCGACGCGCCGCTATCGTTGAGCTGATGTTCCAGCTCGCGAGGCGTGTACAGCGGGTTTACGTTCACGACGATCATGCCGGCACGTAAAATCCCAAACAGTGCGACCGGATATTGCAGCAGATTCGGCATCATCAGCGCGACGCGATCGCCCTTTTTCAGCCCGAGCCCCTGTTGCAAATAAGCGGCAAACGCACGACTACGCTCTTCAAGCTTGCGGAAGGTCATCACCTCCCCCATGTTTACGAACGCGGGCTGATCGGCATACCGTCTTACTGAGTGTTCAAAGAGTTCCACCAGGGATTGATAACGGTCAGGATTGATCTCCGCAGGAACACCAGCGGGATAACGGTTAAGCCAAACCTTTTTCAATACATCACCTCTAAAATGCGTATTCGTCGTCATCACAACCCCAGACAATAAACAAACTGTTAACATAATATTAACTCAGCGTACCAGTTTGTTTATTACACAACGACAAGGTTGCGAAGCACGTCACTATTTATTTTTCTTATATCCACGTTAATGCAGAAACAGCGGACGAGCCGCTGTTTCTTTTACCAATAAAACAAAGAGTTACTCTGTTACTATGGTCTGAACCTGTGCCGGGCCGGGATTGTACCAGCCCCATCCGCCATAGCCACCGTAAGGCCAGCCACGCGCACCGTAGAACCAGGGGTCGATAGGCTGAGGCGGCATGACAATCTGCTGAGTAATATGCCAGCGTTTATAACCGGTTACTTGCATCAGCATGAATTTATACGGCGTATTACCGATTTTTCCGTCCACCGTACCGCTAATCGGGCCGACGACGGTGACCAGTTGCCCGCGAAAGTCCACCGGGTCGAGGAAGCCATTTACATCAGCATATATCCGCCCGCGAGAGGCTTCACCCAGCACAGGACGCGCACCACTATCGAGCGGAACGGTGGCAATTTCCAGACGGGATTTTCCCTGCTGGTTCTGAATATCCACCACTTTGCCACCAAAACGCGCTTCCTGGCCGACATACAGCTGCGGCGCATTCATCACCCGCACCAGATCCTGCTGCGGCATCGGGCTCGAACCTTTAATCGCATCCGGGATGGTGACGCAGCCGCTAAGCATTAACGCTAAGGCCCCCGCCAATACACCTTTCAATAACTGCTTTTGCACCGCCATATTGCGACTCCCTTTTCTTAGCTTCTGCCCCGGCCTGTTCACAACGCTGTGCACCGACGTCTATGAAAATAAACCGGGGATGTACTACTAAGATTCATTCTTTACCGGGAAGTTTCTTCCACGCCACGGTGTTACGTAAATAAACCGGTTCCGCGTGTTCGACCGCTACGGTCTTACCCGCAGCCAGCATTTGCATGGCGACAGGCAGCATATCTTCAGCCGCAGGAAGCAGCACGTCACCATCGCTGAGCGTCAGACCGCTGTCTTTACCAAGCTCAGGCCAGGCTGGCCACCCCGTCCCAACAGTTACCCACTCGCCAGAAAGCTGCAGTAAACGCTCATGTACCTGCTCGGGGGTTAACACCGCTTCGGTTTCTTCACCTTGCCAGTTGCCGTTGTCATCACACTGGTATTCGGCCCAGTAGACTTCGCCCATTCGCGCGTCAATCGCCGCCAGTACACGAGTCGCGCCCGACTTACGCCAGGCGCCCTGCGCCATGGTCGCCAAGGTGGAGACGCCGATCATCGGTAAGTTTGCGCCTAACGCCAGCCCCTGAGCAATGCCAATACCGATACGCACGCCGGTGAAACTGCCGGGACCGCGACCAAACGCCAGGGCGTCGATATCGGTTAACGTGAGATCGCCAGCGGCCAGGATTTCCTGAACCATCGGTAAAATTCGTTGGGTGTGTTCTCGTGGGCAAAGCTCAAAGTGAGCCTTGATAGTACCGTCATTCCACAGGGCAACAGAGCACGCCTCTGTGGCGGTATCGATAGCCAGAATTCGCATGGGTGTTTGTGATCAGATCAATAAATTTGGCGCGCATCTTACCACACTCCGTAACAAATTACTCAGTCGTTGGTATGGCAAGAAAGCGAACCGCGCGAGCTATGTCACGCGTCCGCGGCGCAGGAGGAAGACTCGCCAGGAAGGTGGCGCCGTATGGCCGCATAACCAGACGATTGTCGCAAATCACCAGCACGCCGCGATCGTCGGCATCACGTATCAGACGCCCTACCCCCTGCTTCAGGGTGATGACCGCATCCGGCAACTGGACGTCTTCAAACGGATCGCCGCCGCGCAGTCGACAATCCTCCATTCGGGCTTTTAACAGCGGGTCGTCCGGCGAGGTAAACGGCAGTTTGTCGATTATCACCAGCGACAGCGTATCACCGCGCACGTCCACGCCTTCCCAGAAGCTGCTGGTGGCAACCAGTAGCGCATTACCTGCGCTGACAAACTGCTGTAACAGTTGCCCTTTACTGGTTTCGCCCTGCAGCAGAACGGGAAGCGTCATGGTGGCGCGGAATTGTTCCGCCAGATCGCGCATCATCGCGTGCGAAGTGCACAGCATAAAGCAGCGACCGTTGTTCGCTTCAATAATAGGTCGCAGCATGGATGCTAACTGGCGCGCAGCCCCCGGCTGGTTGGTTTGCGGGAGATTACGCGGCACGCACAGCAGCGCCTGGCGCGTGTAATCAAATGGACTCGGCAATAACATCGACTCGGCATCTTCAATCCCCAACCTCGCGGTGAAATGATGAAGGTCATCGTTTACCGACAGCGTCGCGGAAGTAAAAATCCAGCAGCCCGGCTTTTGTTCCATCACTTCTTTGAATTTATCCGCCACAGTGAGCGGCGTCAGCGCGAGAGTAAAATGGCGGGAGGTGCATTCATACCAGTAGCTGAAGCCTGGCTGGTTGATCTCTTTCAGACGCTTCAGGCGCGCACGGTAAAGTGTGGCGCGTTCAAACGCGGCATCCAGCAATGCCGAACGCCCAAGAGACAGCTTCGCCACGTCATAACATAGCTCCAGCGTGTCATCGAGCAGCAAAAACGCGCGCTGTACGCGCTGGTCGGCCAGCAGTTCCCGCAGGTTTCCGCGATAGCCCGGCTCACCAAGTTGCAAGCGGAAGTCCTGAGCGCTTTGTGCAAGGCGATCGGCGCACTTTTGCAACTGCTGAGTGTCTTTCAGCTCGGTGCGATAGGCAATGGTGATGTCTTTCGCCAGGTCTAACAGTTGGCGACTGGAGAGCGATTGACCAAAGTACTGGCTGGCGATATCCGGTAGCTGATGCGCTTCATCGAAGATCATTACATCAGCTTCCGGGATCAGTTCGCCAAACCCGCTCTCTTTTACCACCATATCAGCGAGAAACAGATGATGGTTAACCACGACGACATCGGCATCCATCGCTTTTTTACGCGCTTTCACGACAAAACACTCTTTATACAGCGGGCAGTCGCTGCCCAGACAGTTGTCATTAGTGCTGGTGACCAACGGCCAGGCCTGAGAGTCTTCCGCCACGCTGACGCAGGTGCTGATGTCCCCATCAAGGGTTTGATTTGACCAGGAGCGCAGCAGGATGACGTCGCTTAACGTTTGTACCGGCAAGTCACCACCCGCGAGTGCCTGCTGTTCGAGACGTTCAAGGCACAGATAGTTTGAACGCCCTTTCAGCAGCGCCAGTTTACCGGTGAACTTTAGTGCCTTAGCGACGGTCGGGAGATCGCGGCTGTATAGCTGATCCTGCAACGCCTTCGAGCCCGTGGAGACAATGACCTTCTTTCCGGCACGCAGCGCTGGGGCAAGATAAGCATAGGTTTTACCCGTCCCGGTTCCGGCTTCTACCACCAACGGTTGTGATTTTTCGATGGCATGACTGACGGCGATGGCCATCTGCCGCTGTGGTTCTCGCGGTTTAAAACCCGGTATCGCTTTAGCCAACTGACCGTCTGCTGCAAAATCGTCCGTCACACTGCCCCCTGTTCATTTGAACAGGGATTATGTCAGGCCAGCAGCTCTTTCGCCAGTTGAAGAGGTGACGTGGGCACAACATTATGGCAGTCTTGGCGCAACCCAAAGCCATTTGAAAACACGTAAATGAGGAATGATTTATGACGATTGTGCGCATTGATGCCGAAGCGCGTTGGTCCGACGTGGTTATCCACAACAACACGCTGTATTACACCGGCGTGCCGGAAAATCTGGATGCAGACGCTTTTGAGCAAACGGCAAATACGCTGGCGCAAATTGATGCGGTGCTGGAAAAACAAGGCAGCAACAAGTCACGTATTCTTGATGCCACCCTGTTTTTGGCAGACAAAAACGATTTTGCCGCCATGAACAAAGCCTGGGACGCGTGGGTTGTTGCGGGTCACGCGCCGGTACGTTGTACCGTTCAGGCCGGGTTGATGAACCCGAAATACAAAGTTGAGATTAAGATTATCGCTGCAGTTTAAGCGGCGTTATTCGTCCTCATCTTCAAAACGCGCCACGATCCGCTCGCCGGTATGACTGGCGCGTAACTCTTCAGCAACAAGAGCAATGGCTTGTCCGCTGCTCATCCCCTGCGACATCAGCTCCTGAATACGCTCTACCGCTTTTTGCTGCTGCTCATGACTGAGTGAAGGTAAACCTGCAAACATTGTTAACTCCTGCTAAATTGTCTGCGCTAATTATTTCATGCTACCGGGCAGTTAGCCAGTAGAGTAGCAACGAGTCAGGACTGATGAAGACGTTATCTCCCGCAGTAATCACATTACCCTGGCGTCAGGACGCCGCTGAACGCTATTTTTCGACATTAAGCCATCTGCCCTGGGCGATGCTGCTGCATTCGGGTCAAGCCGACCATCCGCATAACCGCTTTGATATTCTGGTGGCGGATCCCGTCACCACGCTTGTTACGCGAGCTACAGAGACCGTAGTGCAGGACGGGCACGCAACCACGTGCTCGCTTGATGATCCCATGACGGTATTACATTCCGCACTAACCGCACACAAGATTCACCCCGAATATCACCCCGACCTGCCGTTTCAGGGCGGTGCGTTAGGTCTGTTTGGCTACGATCTTGGCCGACGCTTCGAATCTCTGCCCACTATTGCAGAGCGCGATATTACGCTGCCGGATATGGCCGTTGGCATTTACGACTGGGCACTGATTGTCGATCACCAGTTGCAGACCGTATCGCTGCTCAGCCATACCGATGTCGAGGCTCGCCTGAAATGGCTCGACGCGCAACAACCGCCAACGCGTGAGCCGTTTACATTAACTTCGGCGTGGCAGTCTAATATGAGCCGTGCTCAGTACGGCGAAAAATTCCGCCAGGTGCAGAATTATCTGCACAGCGGAGACTGTTACCAGGTCAATCTTGCCCAGCGTTTTCAGGCGCATTACCAGGGCGATGAGTGGCAGGCATTTGTCACTCTCAATCACGCCAACCGCGCCCCGTTTAGTGCATTTATTCGTCTTGAGGAAGGTGCAATCCTCAGCCTTTCGCCGGAACGATTTATTCTGCTGGAAAACCAGCACATACAGACGCGTCCGATTAAAGGCACGCTACCGAGGCTTGGAGATACCGATGCCGATCGTGAGCAGGCCCGACGACTGGCGAATTCGCCGAAGGATCGTGCGGAAAACCTGATGATCGTCGATTTGATGCGTAATGATATTGGCCGCGTTGCCATACCGGGTTCGGTACAGGTTCCGGAGCTGTTTATCGTCGAACCGTTCCCTGCCGTTCATCATTTGGTCAGCACCATTACCGCACGTCTGCCAGAGTCATTATACGCCACCGATCTGCTACGCGCCGCCTTCCCCGGCGGCTCTATTACCGGCGCGCCGAAAGTGCGGGCGATGGAAATTATCGACGAACTGGAGCCGCAAAGACGCAACGCCTGGTGCGGCAGCATTGGTTATCTGAGCTTTTGCGGCAATATGGATACCAGCATTACCATTCGCACGCTGACAGCCACAAACGGACAAATTTATTGCTCCGCAGGCGGTGGTATTGTTGCAGACAGTCAGGAAGACGCTGAATATCAGGAAACATTTGATAAAGTGAATCGCATTTTGCACCAACTGGAGAATTGACACGTGGAATACAGCAGCCTGACGCTTGATGATTTTTTATCGCGCTTTCAACTCCTGCGCCCGCAGGTCAACCATGCCGCGTTAAACCAGCGCCAAGCCGCCGTACTGATCCCCGTCGTGCGTCGCCCACAGCCGGGGTTGCTGTTAACCCAGCGTTCCGTTCACCTGCGCAAGCACGCCGGACAGGTCGCATTCCCCGGTGGGGCAGTGGATAGCAGTGATGCCTCGTTAATTGCCGCCGCCCTTCGCGAAGCGCAGGAGGAGGTGGCGATCCCACCTTCATGCGTAGAAGTGATTGGCGTTCTGCCGCCAGTCGACAGCGTGACCGGTTTCCAGGTCACCCCTGTGGTAGGCATTATCCCGCCTAATCTGCCGTATCGCGCCAGTGAAGATGAAGTTTCCGCAGTGTTCGAAATGCCGCTGGCCCAGGCCCTGCATTTAGGTCGTTACCACCCGTTGGATATTTACCGTCGTGGCGATTCACATCGCGTATGGCTTTCCTGGTATGAGCAATATTTCGTCTGGGGAATGACTGCCGGAATAATTCGTGAGCTGGCGCTGCAAATTGGCGTCAAGCCCTGACTATACTTATCTTTACGCACACAATAGACAACTTGAAACTCAGGTCACAACATTAGTAAAACCGCGGTTATCTATTAGTTTAATTCATGTGAATAGTTAAGCCGATCGCCGCGTTCCCTCTTACACTATGCGCAGTTATAACATTGTTACTGGAAAGCCCAGTCGCCCTGTAGGAGTATTATCGTGATTAGTCTATTCGACATGTTTAAGGTGGGGATTGGTCCCTCATCTTCCCATACCGTAGGGCCTATGAAGGCGGGTAAACAGTTCGTCGATGACCTGGTCGAAAAAGGATTACTGGACAGCGTTACTCGTGTCGCCGTCGACGTGTATGGTTCACTGTCGCTCACGGGTAAAGGTCACCACACCGATATCGCCATTATTATGGGTCTGGCGGGCAATGAGCCTGCTACCGTGGATATTGATAGCATCCCCGGATTTATCCGCGACGTAGAAACGCGTGGACGCCTGCTGCTTGCGCAGGGTCAGCACGAAGTGGATTTCCCGCAGAATGACGGGATGCGTTTTCACAACGGCAACCTGCCGCTGCATGAAAACGGAATGCAGATCCATGCGTACAATGGCGAAACCGTCATTTATAGCAAAACCTACTACTCAATCGGCGGTGGATTCATCGTTGATGAAGAACATTTTGGTCAGGATGCCTCGGGCGAGGTCAGTGTGCCTTATCCGTTCAAATCCGCCACTGAAATGCTGGAATATTGCAACAGCACCGGCCTGTCTCTCTCTGGCATGGCAATGCAGAACGAACTTGCGCTGCACAGTAAGAAAGAGATTGAAGAGTACTTTGGCCACGTCTGGCAAACCATGCAGGCATGTATCGATCGTGGCATGAACACCGAAGGTGTGCTGCCGGGTCCGCTGCGCGTTCCTCGCCGTGCTTCAGCCCTGCGTCGTATGCTGGTTTCCAGCGATAAGCTGTCCAACGATCCAATGAACGTGATCGACTGGGTGAACATGTTTGCGTTGGCCGTTAACGAAGAAAACGCCGCGGGCGGTCGCGTAGTGACAGCGCCAACCAACGGTGCCTGCGGTATCGTGCCTGCGGTACTGGCCTATTACGATCATTTCATTGAGTCCGTTAGCCCGGATATCTATACCCGCTATTTCCTGGCGGCCGGTGCGATTGGCGCGTTGTACAAAATGAACGCCTCTATCTCCGGTGCAGAAGTAGGTTGTCAGGGTGAAGTGGGCGTAGCCTGCTCCATGGCTGCCGCGGGTCTGGCTGAACTGTTAGGCGCAAGCCCGGAGCAGGTGTGTGTTGCTGCTGAAATCGGCATGGAACATAACCTCGGGTTAACCTGCGATCCGGTTGCCGGTCAGGTACAGGTTCCGTGCATTGAGCGTAACGCAATTGCTTCAGTGAAGGCGATCAACGCTGCGCGTATGGCAATGCGCCGTACCAGCGCGCCGCGCGTCTCGCTGGATAAAGTCATTGAGACTATGTACGAAACGGGTAAAGACATGAACGCCAAATACCGCGAAACGTCACGCGGTGGCCTGGCGATCAAAGTTCAATGTGACTAATACTTAATTTTCGCCCATCTGCGACGGATGGGCGAATTTGCCCCCTCTCCCTCGTCTACTGTAATTTTCCCCACTACACTTGCTCTGTTGCTGTTGGCTTCTGTGACCAACGGCTTATCGGGCGGCCCGCATGCAAACAGCACAACGGATCATTAAAAATTATCGCCGGAATCGCTTAATCGTCTGCACAGTATGTGCACTACTGACGCTCATCCTCACATTAACTGTCCGATTTATTTCGGAGCGTAATTTAAATCACCGAAATATCGTCACCTTTGCCAACCATGCTGTAGAAGAACTGGATGACGTGCTTTTACCCTTGCAGACCGGACGGGATGTATTGCTGCCGTTGATTGGCCTCCCCTGCTCAGTGGCGCGTTTACCCTTAAGCAAACATGCCGCAAGGTTGCAAACGGTACGTTCTATTAATCTGATTCAAAGCGGGATCCTCTATTGCTCCAGCATTTTTGGTTATCGTAATGTTCCCATTAGTCAACTGCAGCCCGAATTACCCAGCAGGGAACCGCAACTGCTGCTGTCTACCGACCATTCGTTGATTAAAGGCAGTCCGATTCTGACTCAGTGGTATCCGTCCTCTGCCGATGGTGAAGATGGCGTGCTGGAAATCGTCAATATTGACTTATTGTCGTCTATGTTGCTTGAACCCCAGCCGCCGCAGATCACCGATGCCAGCTTAACCGTTGGTAATCGGCATCTACTGTATGATCAAGGTGTTGTCGATACTCTGCCTAAGCTAAATGATGAAAAACGCTACCAGCTTTCATCTCAACATTTCCCGTTTACCATTAGCGTCACCGGCCCCGGTCCCAGTGAGTTGGCGGTAAAACACCTGCCAACACAGCTGCCGCTGGCGGTGATCCTAAGTTTATTAGTGGGTTATCTGGCATGGCTGGCTACCGCCAGCAGAATGAGTTTCTCATGGGAGATTAATCTGGCCCTAGCTGCTCGGGAATTCGAGCTGTTTTGCCAGCCGCTGCTTAATGCGCAAACCCAGCAATGCATGGGCGTGGAAATCCTTTTACGCTGGAATAACCCACGCCAGGGTTGGATCTCTCCGGAAGTGTTTATTCCCATCGCTGAGGAGCACAACCTGATTGTACCGCTTACCCGTCATGTCATCGCAGAAACCATTCAGCAGCGGCACGTCTTCCCAATGAGCAGCCAGTTTCATATTGGGATTAATGTCGCCGCCAGCCATTTTCGTAACGGCACGTTGCTAAAAGATCTTAATCAGTACTGGTTCAGCCAGCACCCAATCCAGCAATTGGTTATCGAACTGACCGAACGCGATGCGTTACTGGATGTGGATTATCGGATCGTACGCGAATTAAATCGGCTTGGCGTAAAACTGGCGATTGATGATTTCGGCACCGGCAATAGCTCGCTCTCCTGGCTGGAAAAGCTCCGCCCGGATGTGCTGAAGATCGATAAATCATTTACTTCGGCAATAGGAACAGACGCCGTGAACTCAACCGTCACAGACATCATTATCGCTTTGGGGAAAAAATTGAATATAGAACTGGTGGCGGAAGGCGTTGAAACACAGGCGCAAGCTCAGCATTTGCGCCGACACGGCGTACATTTATTGCAAGGTTTTCTGTATGCCAAGCCAATGCCGCTACGCGATTTTCCAAAATGGCTGGCGGGCAGCACGCCGCCGCCCACCCGGCATAACGGGCGACACAGTATGCCCGTCATGCCGTTTCGCTAAACCCGGTTACTCGTCTTCGTCGTGAGCGGGTTGTTCTTTAACAATGCGAACTAAATCCACACGATAGTCATTCGCTTCGACAATCGTAATGCTCAGCGGTGCGACCTCGATAACATCACCTACACGAGGAATATGACCGTTAGCCGCAATGACTAAACCTGCCACCGTAGCGATGTCTTCGTCTTCATTCACTAACGTATCCACGTCCAGCGCCTGTTGCAACGCATGCAGATCGGTACCGCCTTTGACCAACCAACCGCCTGCATCAGCTATAATTTCAGGCGTTTCATCGGCATCAGGGAACTCACCGGCGATGGCTTCTAATACATCCAGCGGCGTGACCAGACCCTGTACTACGCCAAACTCATTAGTGACGATAACAAAGCTACCGCGGGCACGACGCAGAACGCCTAACAGATTGATCGGGTCCAGCGTTTCCGGAACAACAATAGCCGGAGAAGCAGAGGCAATCGCCGCCACATCCACACCGTCTTCCAGCGCCACCAGCAGCTCTTTAGCACGCACGATACCGATGATTTCATCCAGTTCGCCACGGCATACTGGGAACAGGCTATGAGGTGACGAAAGCAACTGCTCGCGAATTTCCTCCACGCTCAGGTCTGCATCAACCCAGCTAATCTCCCCACGAGGCGTCATAATGCCGCGTAATGAACGCGACGCCAGTGAGAGTACGCCGTTGATCATATAGCGTTCCTCTTCTACAAATGCGCCTTCCGGGACGGGAACCGGTACCGGATTGTCGGATTCCATCTGCGCGCTGGCCTGACGTTTACCGCCCATCAGACGGAGAATCGCATCGGCAGTACGCGCACGCAATGGCAGCGTCGACTGGTGGCGAATAAAGTTACGACGGGCAATCTGGTTAAACAGCTCAATGATGATTGAGAAGCCAATCGCCGCATACAGATAGCCTTTCGGAATATGGAAGCCAAACCCTTCGGCAACCAGGCTCAGACCAATCATCAACAGGAAGCTCAGACACAGCACCACCACCGTCGGATGTTGGTTCACAAATCGGGTCAGCGGCTTAGAGGCCAACAGCATCACGGCCATGGCAATCACTACTGCCGCCATCATCACTGGCAGATGGTTGACCATACCGACCGCCGTAATCACAGCATCCAGCGAGAACACTGCATCGAGGATGACAATCTGCGTTACGACAACCCAAAAGCTCGCATACCCTTTCGTCTGCCCGGTATCATGTTCACGGTTTTCCAGCCGCTCATGCAGCTCTGTCGTAGCCTTGAACAAGAGGAAGATACCCCCCAGCAGCATAATCAGATCGCGCCCCGAGAACGCATAGTCCATTACCGTGAACAGCGGCTTTGTCAGCGTCACCATCCACGAAATCACGGACAACAGGCCCAGACGCATAATCAGTGCCAGTGACAAACCGATTAAACGCGCTTTATCTCGCTGTTTCGGCGGCAGCTTATCAGCCAGGATCGCAATGAAGACCAGGTTATCAATACCCAGAACAATTTCAAGAACGACAAGCGTGAGCAAACCCACCCAAATCTGCGGGTCCATTAATAATTCCATGACAAGCTCCTGCTTAAGGAATGACCAAACTGCGCGCTGAGGATCTCAGGCGTTAAAGCGATATGCAGAGAAAATTTGTGGCAAAAAGTGCCAATCTGACAGGCTTGATACGGCCTGAAGGTGAAATGACGTCGGTGACGATCCATATGGTGGGCTACTGCCCTATACTCCTGAGTAATTAAACAGATGCTAAACATAACAGAGAGAAGCGGTTTTTAGCAAAGATTTACCTTCCTTTGCAATAAGTTGTTTCGGAGATATTTTACCCTTCGAAATTTCTTTTAATCGGAAGTTAAATTACGGATCTTCATCACATAAAATATTTTTTTCGATATCTAAAATAATTCACGAAAATCATAGGTTTTTCTTTGTAACCCTTATCTGAATCGATTCGATTGCGGACGACGATTCAAATACATCTTCACGTTGATGTGTTAACGATAATAAAGGAGGTAGCAAGTGACCATTGCTATTGTAATAGGCACACATGGTTGGGCTGCAGAGCAGTTACTTAAGACGGCAGAAATGCTGTTAGGCGAGCAGGAAAATGTCGGCTGGATCGATTTCGTTCCAGGCGAAAATGCCGAAACGCTGATCGAAAAGTACAACGCTCAGTTGGCAAAACTCGATACCAGTAAAGGCGTGCTGTTTCTCGTTGACACATGGGGAGGCAGCCCGTTCAACGCTGCAAGCCGCATTGTCGTCGATAAAGAGCATTACGAAGTTATCGCCGGTGTGAACATTCCCATGCTGGTTGAAACCTTCATGGCGCGTGATGACAACCCGAGCTTTGATGAATTAGTGGCACTGGCAGTTGAAACCGGTAGCGAAGGCGTGAAAGCGCTGAAAGCCAAATCGGTTGAGAAAGCCGCTCCTGCCCCAGTAGCAGCACCCAAAACAGCAGCTCCCGCCAAACCGATGGGTCCGAACGATTATATGCAGATCGGCCTGGCGCGTATTGATGACCGTTTAATCCATGGTCAGGTGGCAACTCGCTGGACCAAAGAAACCAACGTAACACGCATTATCGTCGTCAGTGATGAAGTTGCCGCCGATACCGTGCGTAAAACGCTGCTGACTCAGGTAGCACCTCCGGGTGTGACGGCGCATGTGGTTGATGTCGCGAAAATGATCCGCGTCTACAACAACCCTAAATATGCAGGTGAGCGTGTGATGCTGTTGTTCACCAACCCAACCGACGTAGAACGTATCGTTGAAGGTGGTGTGAAAATTACCTCCGTAAACATTGGCGGTATGGCTTTCCGTCAGGGTAAAACGCAGGTAAACAACGCAATTTCTGTCGATGACAAAGACATCGAAGCCTTCAAGAAACTCAACGAACGCGGTATTGAGCTTGAGGCACGTAAGGTTTCTACCGATCAGAAACTGAAAATGATGGATTTGATTGCCAAGGTGAAATAATTTCCTGGCATTTACTTAGTTTTCACACTTAAGTCTGTATAGCAATAGGAGAAGTACAATGGAGATTACCACTCTTCAGATTGTGCTGGTGTTCATCGTCGCATGTATCGCGGGTATGGAGTCGGTACTCGATGAATTTCAGTTCCACCGTCCGTTGGTGGCCTGTACGCTGATTGGTGCCGTTCTCGGGGACATGAAAACCGGTATTATCATCGGTGGTACCCTGGAAATGATCGCTCTGGGCTGGATGAACATCGGTGCTGCGGTTGCACCAGATGCGGCACTGGCCTCAATTATCTCTACCGTTCTGGTTATCGCAGGTCACCAAAGCATTGGTGCCGGTATCGCGCTGGCTATCCCACTGGCAGCTGCAGGCCAGGTACTGACCATTATCGTTCGTACTATCACCGTAGCATTCCAGCACGCAGCGGATAAGGCGGCCGAAAACGGTAACCTGACGGCGCTCTCCTGGCTGCATGTATCCTCTCTGTTCCTGCAGGCTATGCGTATCGCTATCCCAGCGGTAATCGTAGCGATTTCTGTTGGTACCAGTGAAGTTCAGAGCATGCTTAACGCCATTCCGGAAGTCGTGACCGGCGGTCTGAACATCGCAGGCGGTATGATCGTGGTGGTTGGTTATGCGATGGTCATCAACATGATGCGCGCAGGCTACCTGATGCCATTCTTCTACCTCGGCTTCGTCACCGCGGCATTTACTAACTTCAACCTGGTTGCTCTGGGTGTGATTGGCGCAGTAATGGCGATCCTCTACATTCAGCTGAGCCCGAAATATAACCGCGTAGCCGGTGCACCTGCTGCGGCGGCTGGCAATAACGATCTCGATAACGAACTGGACTAGCAGGTGAGCGAAATGGTTGATATGACTAAAACTACCACCGAGAAAAAACTCACTCCGAGTGACATTCGTGGCGTGTTCATTCGTTCTAACCTGTTTCAGGGTTCATGGAACTTCGAACGTATGCAGGCGCTGGGTTTCTGTTTCTCCATGGTGCCGGCTATCCGCCGCTTGTACCCGGAAAACAACGACGCACGTAAGCAAGCGATTAAGCGTCACCTGGAATTCTTTAACACTCATCCGTACGTAGCGGCTCCAGTACTGGGCGTTACGCTGGCGATGGAAGAACAACGTGCAAACGGCGCAGAGATTGACGATGGTGCCATCAACGGTATCAAAGTTGGTCTGATGGGTCCGCTGGCAGGCGTCGGCGACCCGATCTTCTGGGGTACCGTTCGCCCAGTATTCGCCGCGCTCGGCGCAGGTATCGCGATGAGCGGCAGCCTGCTGGGGCCATTGCTGTTCTTCGTTCTGTTTAACCTGGTTCGTCTGGCAACCCGTTATTACGGTGTGGCATATGGCTACCGTAAAGGTGTCGATATCGTTAAAGATATGGGCGGCGGCTTCCTGCAGAAACTGACTGAGGGGGCGTCAATCCTCGGCCTGTTTGTCATGGGGGCATTGGTTAACAAGTGGACGCACGTAAACATTCCACTGGTGGTTTCTACTATCACCGGTCAGGATGGTCAGACTCGTGTTACCACTGTGCAGACTATCCTTGACCAGCTGATGCCGGGTCTGGTTCCTCTGCTGCTGACATTCGCCTGTATGTGGCTTTTGCGTAAGAAAGTGAACCCGCTGTGGATCATCGTTGGCTTCTTCGTCATCGGTATCGCGGGCTACGCTGTCGGACTGCTCGGCCTGTAAAACTGTTGTACATCACCGGGGGCTTGCCCCCGGTTTTTCTATTTAGAGGGTTGAGGATTCATGACTATCACGGACCTGGTGCTGGTTCTATTTATCTTTTCGCTGCTGGCGTATGCCATTTACGATCAGTTCATCATGCCCCGCCGTAATGGCCCTACTCTGCTTACTGTCGCCCTGCTTCCCCGCAGCAGAGTCGACAGCGTTATCTTCCTTGGCCTGGTAGCTATTCTTATCTACAACAACATCACCAGCCACGGCGCGCAATTTACCACATGGTTATTATGTGCACTGGTATTGATGGGTTTGTATCTGTTCTGGATCCGTACGCCAAAAATCATCTTCAAGCAGAAAGGCTTTTTCTTCGCCAACGTCTGGATTGAATATAACCGCATTAAAGAGATGAATTTATCTGAAGACGGTGTATTGGTGATGCAATTAGAACATCGAAGATTGTTGATTCGCGTACGAAATATAGACGATCTTGAGAGGATATATAAACTATTAATTTCAAATCAATAGCTTATAAATATAGCCTGAACTATGTTTTTATATATCAGTATAAAAACAAACATAGCCAAGGCTATATTTCACTGTCCTCAATGTTATTTATTTTAACGTTTTATTTATAAAAAAATCTAAATGAAAATCGTTTTCAACTAGAAGTCAAATATTATTTCTGCGTTTCTTGTTTTATATTCTCAAAATATGTTAAGGTTGCGCCCGTCGTTGGGGAGTAGCCGATTTCCAGACTCCGGAAATGTACGTGTCAACATACTCGTTGAAAAACGTGGCGCGTACGGACTGAACTTACAGGTTTAGTCAGGCGAGACCATAGGCACATCAACTGCAATGCATATTTGAATGGCGCTGTATTTACAGTGATTCCAGCCTGTATGCATGGTTACTGGGGGCAGTGATATGTTTTATGGATACCCCGGTCAGGACGCTGTTATGAATCTCACCGCTACCGTTCTTCTCGCTTTCGGCATGTCGATGGATGCTTTCGCCGCATCAATTGGCAAAGGCGCCACCCTGCATAAACCCAAATTTTCTGAAGCATTGCGCACCGGACTGATATTCGGCGCAGTTGAAACGCTTACGCCACTGATTGGCTGGGGCATGGGGATGCTGGCCAGCAAATTCGTGCTGGAGTGGAACCATTGGATCGCCTTCATTCTGCTGATCTTTTTAGGTGGGCGAATGATAATCGAAGGTTTTCGCGACAACGGCGATGAAGAGGAAGAACCGCAGCGCCGCCACGGTTTCTGGCTGCTGGTTACCACCGCCATTGCCACCAGTCTCGACGCAATGGCCGTCGGGGTGGGTCTGGCTTTCCTGCAGGTCAATATTATTGCCACAGCGCTGGCCATCGGCTGCGCCACATTGATTATGTCCACGCTCGGCATGATGATTGGTCGTTTCATTGGCCCAATGCTGGGCAAACGAGCTGAAATTTTGGGTGGGGTGGTGCTGATTGGTATCGGTGCCCAGATCCTCTGGGCACACTTCCACGGTTAATTCAGACGCTGCCAGACATGAATACTAAAGTCGGTCTGGCAGTCAAACGTCGTTTTCCCCGTTAACGTTTCCCACACTTCCGGCTTTGCCCGCCAGGCGAACGGCGTCATTTGCAGTAACGCAACGGCCTCGCTGCCCTGAAGCTGCATCTGATATCCAAGCGCAATGCTCTGTTGCAGAACAAAACCGTCCAGTTGCTCAGTATGGGGCGCATGCAAACGCACCTCATCATAAATCAGCCCTTTCAGTTCCATTAAATGACGCGGTCCCGGCGTGGCGGTGATCACCCATCCACCCGGTTTAACCACGCGAGCCAGCTCTTGCGCTTTACAGGGCGCATAGATCCGGATGATTGCATCCATTGACTCGTCTGCGAACGGCAGACGATGGCTGGAGGCAACGCAAAAGATCACCTGCGGATAGCGTCTGGCTGCGGCTTTAATTGCCACTTTGGAGACGTCAAGACCAAAGGTTGTACAGCCCGCCAGCGCGTCGGCAAACGCATGGGTGTAATACCCTTCCCCACAGCCAATATCCAGGATCGCTGCATCTTCTGAATTCGACTTTTCTTTAAGCACATTCACAATCGCATCACGCAACGGTTGATAGTGCCCAGCATCAAGGAATGCCCGTCTGGCTTGCATCATTTCAGCGCTATCACCTGGATCGCGCGACCTCTTATGCTGAACCGGCAGTAAGTTGACATACCCTTCTTTCGCCACGTCAAACTGGTGCCGCCCGGGGCAGACAAAACTGTTATTCGCTTGAGTAAGAGGCTGGTGGCAAAGAGGACAGGAAAACGACATGACAACTCCGGCAGGTGACTTAAGGGCGCAAGTGTAACGCGAATTGCGCCCAGGGAAAATAACTTACAGCGACGGCGAGGATACGTTACTGCCGTGCATCACCAGCAGATGATCAGAGTCGGCAGGCATGCCATCCGGTTTAACGTTCTCCAGACGCAGGACATCTCCCATTATCTGGCTGAAGACAGGCGCAGAGACAGCCCCGCCATAATAAGCACCGTTTTGCGGATTATTGATGACGACCACCAGTGCAAATTTCGGGTCGCTCGCTGGCGCAACGCCTGCCGTGTAGGCCACGTATTTATCGACATACTTACCGTCATCACCAATTTTCTTTGCCGTTCCTGTTTTAACCGCCACGCGATAATCTCTGACCGCGGCTTTAGTTCCCCCACCACCGGGTAACGCGACGCTTTCCATCATATGTTCAACCTGGTGAACCAGCGCCTCCGGCATCACTCTGGTACCGATTACCGGCGGGTCAATACGGGTAATCGAAAGGGGTCGATAGATACCAAAACTACCAATGGTTGCATATACGTGTGCCAACTGCAGCGGCGTTACCATTAATCCATAGCCGAATGCAAAGGTCGCGCGATCCAAATCGCTCCAGTAACGGCGTTGAGGCATTAAACCGCTACTTTCACCGGTTAATCCCAGTCCGGTTGGATCGCCAAAACCAAAGCTCTTATAGGTATCCAGCAACTTTTGAACAGGCATAGCCAGTGAAAGGTGCGACACGCCGGTATCGCTCGATTTCTGCAAAATTCCGGTCAACGACAGCTCCGGGTAAAATCCGACGTCGCGAATGCGATGTCCATCAAGGTAAAAAGGATGGGTATCAATCACGCTGTCCGGTTGTACTATCCCCTGCTGGAGTGCAGTCATGATCACCAGCGGTTTAACGGTTGAACCGGGTTCAAACGTATCGCTTATTGCGCGGTTACGAAAATCATCCAGTACCGCGCCCTCACGGTTATTGGGGTTGAAGTCAGGAAAGCTCGCCATGGACAGTATTTCGCCGGTAGCAATGTTGACCAGCACTGCGGCTCCTGATTCCGCTTTATTCCACGTAACGGCATTGTCCAGCGCATCTTCGGTGACCGTCTGCAGGCGCTCATCGATGCTGAGCTGTAATTGGTGTGCAGGAACAGGCGTGACTTCGGTGATATTCTCGATTACATGGCCAAATTTGTCTTTACGTACCAGACGGGAGCCAGGTTTACCCATCAACTGGTTATTAAAGCTTTTTTCCAGCCCTTCAATGCCTTGTCCATCAATGTTGGTAAAACCTATGAGATTCGCCGCTACGTGGCCTGCAGGATAGAACCGGCGGGATTCCTCGCGCAGGTTAATGCCCGGGAGATTAAGATCATCAACCCACTCAGCCTGCTGAGGGGAAATTTGTCGTGCCAGGTAAATAAAACGTCCGCCAGGATTACTGTTAACGCGTTCCGCCAGCGTACTCAATGACAGATGCAGAGCCCTTGCCAGAGCCTGCCACCGTTCGTTATAACCCACGCCTCCCTTGCTGATGATGGTCTTAGGATCGGCCCATACGGCGTTAACCGGAACACTTACCGCCAGCGGTCGCCCTTCTCTGTCGGTAATCATCCCGCGCGGCGAGGCAATAGTTACCTCACGTAATGAACGCATGTCTTCCTGTTTCACCAGACTTGTCGGCGTAACAATTTGCAGCCATGCAACCCGACCCAGCAGCAATCCCAGACTCAATAATATTGCCACACAAAGCAGGGCAAAACGTACGGGAGTAAAATTGCGCGCGTCGCCGTCGTTTTTCTTTTTCACCTGAACTCCAGCAAGATAGTTTTTCAGGTGTCTGATTTAACGAGAAATGTCGTAAGAAAGCGGGGAAAACTATGCTACGAACATCACGCCTTTGCAACAAAGCGCTAATGGGAGGGCATTTAGAAATATTTAGACGTATTTTGAATTAAAAAGCCCCGCATAGGCGAGGCTTTATATCTGAGATGGTTGCGCATATGCGCTTCAAATCAGTGGTGTCGATCAGATAGCTGTTACGTTAACAGCAGCCGGACCTTTCTGGCCGTCCTGAATTTCGAACTCAACGTTCTGGCCTTCAGCCAGAGTTTTGAAGCCGTTACCCTGGATAGCGGAGAAGTGTACGAACACGTCTTTGCTGCCATCAGCCGGAGTAATGAAACCAAAACCTTTAGACTCGTTGAACCACTTAACTTGACCTTTAATCTTTGCCATTTGCAAAATTCCTTAGAGTATTTTCTTCGCCCGCAGGCATAACATAGATAAAACTGAGACATTACTGCTTGAGGCACTAATATAAGGTTCGGCAGAGAAGCGGTATTCAACGTCAACGTGTTTACTCAGGACTTCTTTACTGAAAATGCCACACATAAACAGAACTGTACCTCGTTTAACCCAAAACGTGTTATCACATACAACGTTAATAATGGCAAGCCATTTTTAAACGTGTCTCGATCGGTCGCACAAATCCTGTCGTTCATCAAACAGCAACTGCACAGTTATGCGCCACACTGAGTAGTGTTATATTCCCGCCGCTCGCCCCATCCCCCGCCAGGCTTGCACCATAGCCGGGACATTTCTACCATAGCTCAATAGCTTCGGTTGTTCCAGATTAGCTGTTACAGGGTGTGCCGAATATCATTTTTTATGCTTAGTAATGCATAAAATGTCACAAGCGTAAAAATGAGATCTGCCTTCTGCTTTTGCACCAAAATAATGAAAGAATGATGACAATGCACAAAAAAAGTAAGAGAAACGTTTCGCTGTTAATAAGACGATCGCTATCACAAAAATGACATAATCATATTTTTATCGTATGGGAAATTATATTTATATCAGACCGGGGATAAGATATTAATTGGCTGGAGCATCTGAAAATACTGAGTTAACACGAGAATCAGAGTGCTAATTACACGACATATGCAGAAGAAAATAATCTGGCATGTTGGCGACAGGATGAAACATCTGAGAACGTAAGCAACAGATCCTCACCCTGTCATACCGTTTTTACCGCTCAGCTACCAGGCGGATGATGTCATCATCTTCGTCCTTCGCTGTGACCACAGCAGGCTCTGCCGATTTTTCAGGTTCGTTAGCTTCGCAAAGGCGACGGAGCAATGCGTTCTGTCTTTTTTGCTGATCTAACAATGCTTCAAGCAACTCAATCTGCTCATTAGTACGCGAACTTGCCCTATTGACGAAAAACCACAGTACAAGCCCGACAACCAGAATCACCACCGATACAGCCAAAGACGCCAAACTCAACGCGCCAGAATTCAAAACTTCGTTCATTTCACCACCTCAATGTAGACAGCGTAGTTTACCACTGCCGCACAAGAAGGTAATCAACTGTGGCAAAAATGCGCTTACCAGGGAATAAATTTATTAATGGCACAAATACCGCTGAAAAATTGTACATCCTGATCGCACATGATGTTGAACACTTGCGCCCACATCAGTATGCATACCAGCACGACAACTATCAGCACTACCCAGCGAATTTTTTTCACTCCAGCTCCACTCTTCGAATCAACATCTTATGCCTATAAATTATCATGCGTTACCTAAACCCAGCGTTAACTGTATCGGCATTCAATCTTTTTAGGAATGATTCACTTGTTTCATCTCATGTACAGGCTAATCTAATAATAACGAGAAAAGATAAGAGGTTGTAATGCGTCTGATAATCCGCGCTATTGTGTTGTTAGCTCTGGTTTGGATCGGTTTATTACTGAGTGGCTACGGAATTTTGATTGGAAGTAAGGAGAATGCAGCGGGCCTGGGCTTGCAATGCCAGTATCTGACCGCCCGCGGAACCAGCACCGCGCAATACGTCCACACAAACAGCGGTATCATTGGCCTGTCGGATTGTCCCTTGTTAAGAAAAAGCACAGTCATTATTGATAACGGTTAATATAGCAATACATCCGCTACGTTATTTGCACCAACTAACGTTATGACTGTTCATAAAAAACCCCAGATACAAAAATACCTGGGGTTTTTACCTTGACGCTATTACATCAGATTAGAACGGATAGTTGTTATAACCCATTTGTTCTGAAATTTTACGCGCAGCCGTATGCAGCATCGCCACATACTCGTGCAAACGTTCTTCTGAGAAACGTAGCGTCGGGAATGAAATACTCAAGCCTGCAATCACTACACCGAAACGGTCAAACACCGGTACACCGATGCAGCGCAGACCTTCTTCCTGTTCTTCGTTATCTTCACCGTAGCCCTGCTCGCGTACTTTATCCAGCAATACCAGCAGCTCATCAGTATTGGTAATAGTACGGTCGGTGCTACGCTTATACTCAATACCATCCAGAATCTGCTTCACTTCATCGCGGTCACGCCATGCCAGCAGAACTTTACCGATAGCCGTGCTGTACAGCGGATTACGGCGACCTACGCGAGAATACATGCGCAGATTGTACATAGAGTCGATTTTATGGATGTAGACGATGCTGTCTTCATCCAGTGCACCAAGGTGCACTGTCTCTTTGGTCAGGCGCGAAAGTTCGCGCATCTGAATATCAGCGCTACGGATAAGATCGACGTTTTGTAACGCGCGAGCACCCAGCTCGAATAGTTTCAGGGTCAGTGAGTATTTCTCCGACTCCCCTTCTTGTGCCACATAACCCAGCGTTTTCATGGTCTGCAAAAAGCGATAAACGGTGCTTTTTGACATCATGACGCGTTGCGACAACTCGGTAATACCAATTTCGCGCTCTTCACCCAGCGCCTGCAGAATGCCAAAAACCTTCAGCACGGAAGATACAGAATCGGGTTGTTTATCCAGATCTGCGATTGCCATTTATCACCCCTTTCGAGTGTTTTATAAAAATCAGAACCGGTTTTTATTATAATTTCACGTATCAGCCCTCGCAATCGCTCTTTGCTTACTTAGTTACAAATCTGCGACCTAACGCCTGAATATCAATGCTAAAATTATTATTCTCATCATAAATTCCAACAGTATTGACTTCCTATGGAAAAAACTCAGACCGATGGTCTGCCATTGCCCCAGCGATATGGCGCAATTTTAACCATTGTTATTGGCATCTCTATGGCAGTACTCGACGGCGCAATAGCGAACGTTGCCCTCCCCACTATCGCCACCGATCTTCAGGCCTCACCCGCCAGCTCAATCTGGATTGTGAACGCCTACCAAATTGCGATCGTTGTTTCGCTGTTATCGCTCTCTTTTTTAGGTGATATGTTTGGCTACCGACGCATTTATAAGTGTGGTCTGGTCGTATTTCTGTTGGCATCGCTGTTTTGTGCCTTGTCTGACTCGCTGCATATGCTGACGTTAGCGCGCGTGGCTCAGGGGTTTGGCGGCGCGGCGCTGATGAGCGTTAATACGGCATTGATCCGACTCATTTATCCTCAGCGCCAGCTTGGCCGCGGGATGGGTATTAACTCCTTTATCGTGGCTGTATCCTCGGCAGCGGGTCCGACTATTGCGGCGGCAATTCTTTCTATTGCCTCGTGGAAATGGCTATTTCTAATTAACGTTCCATTGGGGATCATCGCCCTGCTGCTGGCTATGCGTTTTTTGCCACCCAATTCATCACGTAGCAATAAACCGCGCTTTGATCTGCCCAGCGCAATAATGAACGCCTTAACATTCGGTTTGTTGATCACGGCACTCAGCGGATTTGCACAGGGACAGTCGCTAAAACTGATTGGTGCTGAACTTGTGGGGCTTGTCGTAGTAGGGTTTTTCTTTATCCGCCGCCAACTCGCATTGCCAGTACCGTTATTACCGGTTGATCTGCTACGCATTCCCCTGTTTTCACTCTCTATTTGCACCTCAATCTGTTCATTCAGCGCACAAATGCTGGCGATGGTTTCCCTGCCCTTTTTTATGCAAACGGTTCTCGGACGCAGCGAAGTTGAAACGGGCCTGCTGCTGACGCCGTGGCCGCTGGCAACCATGGTGATGGCCCCACTGGCGGGATATTTGATTGAACGTGTTCATGCAGGTCTGCTTGGCGCGCTGGGCATGGCAGTAATGGCTTGCGGGCTGTTTTCTCTGGTGTTACTGCCCGCATCACCTTCCGATTTTAATATCATCTGGCCAATGATCTTGTGTGGTGCGGGTTTTGGCTTGTTCCAGTCACCGAATAATCACACCATCATCACCTCCGCGCCGCGCGATCGTAGCGGAGGCGCGAGCGGTATGCTCGGAACAGCGCGCTTACTGGGTCAGAGTACCGGGGCCGCACTGGTTGCGCTGATGCTAAATCAGTTTGGTGGCAGTGGAACGCACGTCTCGCTGATAACAGCGGGTATTCTGGCTTCGCTGGCCGCAATCGTAAGTGGCTTACGTATTACACAACCGCGAGTTCAGTCATAAAAAAAGCGCGTCTGTCGACGCGCTTTTTGTTGTTGTCTGCTGCAGATTATTTCAGGTACTCACCGCTGCGCAGCGCTTCAATACGTTTGTCCAACGGGGGGTGAGTCATAAACAGCTCACTCAGCGATTTGGATTTACCGTTGATGCAGAACGCCATCATACTGGTCGCTTCCTGCGGTTCATAGCTGGTTTTCAGGCGCTGCAGCGCGGCGATCATTTTTTCACGCCCCACCAGTTTCGCTGAGCCTGCATCCGCATGGAATTCACGATGACGTGAGAACCACATGGTAATGATGCTCGCCAGAATACCAAACACCAGTTCCAGCACCGTCGCCACCGCGAAGTAGATCAACGGGTTACCGTTGCTACCCTCACCCTCATCACGGTTTCCGCCCATAAAGCCAGCGGCAATTTGCGCCAGAATACGTGAGATAAAGATAACGAAGGTGTTTACTACCCCTTGAATGAGCGTCATGGTCACCATATCGCCATTGGCAATGTGGCTGATCTCATGCGCGATAACCGCTTCGGCTTCATCCGGGCTCATGTTTTGCAACAGGCCAGTACTTACAGCCACCAGCGAGGCATCCCGGCGGGCACCGGTCGCAAACGCGTTAATATCTGGCGCGTGGTAGATTGCAACCTGTGGCATAGCGATCCCGGCCTGGCGGGCCTGATTCGCAACTGTATTCATCAGCCAGCGTTCTCTTTCATTGCGAGGCTGTTCGATCACTTCCCCGCCAACGGACTTTAACGCCATCCATTTGGACATCAGCAGCGAAATGAAGGAACCACCAAAACCAAACAGCAGTGCCATGATCAACAAGCCTTGAACGCTGCTTGACTGGATCCCTGTCAGGCTCAATACCAGCCCGAAAACGACCATCACAGCCAGGTTCGTCAGCAGGAAGAGCGCGATTCGCATCATAATTTTCTTTTAACCTCAATTTAACAAAACGCACTATGCGATTACCCATATCGTATGGGTCTTATGACTATTTTCAAGCATCCATAGGTGCTAAGTCACCAGAAAGACACAACTTTACATTTTATCGTATCAGGCTGACGTCTTCATGCACTTGTTAAAAAAACAGGCACAATTTCTTGTGCCTGTTCGAGGTTATTGACTGGTTGCGGGCTGTTCCGCTGGCTTCTCTTTCTCAAGATGCGCCAGGTCGAGCGCGATTTTTACCGTTTCATCCAGGTACGGATCCGGCTCCTGGTAATCCTTCGGCAGATCGTCCAGTTTCTTCAATGGCGGTTTGCCTTCACGTTTAAACCGATCGTTGATACGCGCCAGACGCATTGCGTCATCTTCGTTATTCTCTTTTTCACGCTGAGCGTAATTCAGAGAAGCGATGTTGCGCTTATCCTTCATCGCATTGAAACGCGCAATGTCCTTCATGATGTACTGGAACTCAGGATCGTTCGCAATACGTGCATTGTGCTCTTTCAGCAATTCAGGTCCGAACGGCGTCAAATTATCTGACTTAGTGTAGGTCGCAGCATCAATGCTGTCCCACGGCAGTGCGTTATCTTCAAACTTCTCGCCGGTTTCAGTTTCTTCATTACCTGTCGGCATGATGATATCCGGCGTAACGCCCTTACGCTGCGTGCTGCCACCGTTTACACGGTAGAATTTCTGGATCGTGTACTGAACAGAACCCAGCGCTGGCCATTCCGGACGCAGCATCTGATCGTAAATACGGTTCAGGGAGCGATACTGCTGGACGGTGCCTTTCCCAAAGGTTGGTTCACCAACAATCAACGCTCGTCCATAATCCTGCATTGCCGCAGCGAAAATCTCTGATGCTGAGGCGCTGAAGCGATCGACCAATACCACCAGCGGGCCTTTGTAGTACACAACGCCGTCGGTATCGCTGTCTTCACGCACTTTACCGTTATTATCACGAACCTGAACCACCGGGCCGGAAGGAATGAACAGACCGGAAAGCGAAACCGCTTCAGTCAGTGCTCCACCACCGTTAGTACGCAGATCGATGATAATACTGCTGACATTTTGTTTTTCCAGTTTCTGCAGTTGGACTTTGACATCATCAGTCAGGCCTACATAGAAGCCAGGAATATCCAGTACGCCAACTTTTTCTTTGCCAACGGTTTTCACGGACATTTTTACGGCGCGGTCTTCGAGACGAATACGTTCACGCGTTAGCGTCACGGTGCGCGTCTTGGTACCTTTACCGGCAGGCAGAATTTCAAGGCGTACCTTGCTGCCTTTAGGTCCTTTGATCAGTGCCACGACGTCATCCAGACGCCAGCCAATAACATCGACCATGCCCTTGCCCGTCTGCCCGACGCCGACAATACGATCGCCAACGCTGATCGACTTGCTCTTGGCTGCCGGACCACCTGCCACCATGGAGTTAATGACGGTGTAGTCATCATCCATTTGCAGAACCGCGCCAATACCTTCCAAAGACAAGCTCATTTCAGTATTGAACTGCTCGGTATTGCGCGGAGAGAGATAGTTAGTATGCGGGTCGATTTCACGGGCGAACGCTGTCATCGCCAGTGAGAACACATCTTCGCTGTTGGTCTGCGCCAGACGGCGAATCGCAAATTTGTAGCGGCGCGTCAGCGTTTCGCGAATTTCCGCATCGGTTTTACCGGTCAGCTTCAGGCTGAGTTCGTCAAATTTAACCTTGCCGTCCCACAGCGCATTTAGCTCTGCTTCGCTCTTCGGCCACGGCGCTTTACTTCGGTCGAGGTTAAACGTGTCGTTACCGGTAAAATCCATTGGACGTGCCAGTACGCTTAATGCGTACTGATAACGTTCAAATCGGCGTTTTTGCGCCAGATTATAGAGATCGTAAAAGACATCCAGCTTGCCGGTGCGCAGTTCATCGCCGAGGACCGTTTTCTTTTTTGCATACTGTTCGATATCGCTCGCCAACAGCACATTGTGGCTGTAGTCGAGCAAATTCAAATAGCGGTCAAAAATTTTTGCCGAAAACGCCTGATCCAGATCGAACTGGCGATAGTGTGATCGCGTAAAACGCGAAGTCACACGTTCGCTTACCGTCGCATGCTGGGTTTCTTCCTTTAAAACGGGGATCTGATCGGCACGCGTGATGTCTTCCACAGCAAGTGCCTGGCCTGCTAATGCAAGCAGACCAGCTAACGCAGTAAGCCTAAAAAAAGTGTTCATGCCAGGCCTGGCCTCCGTTTCAGAACACCAAGTGTTCTGCGCGTACAATCAAAGACATACCCGAATTCAGCTGTACACGGACGCCATCTTTGGTGATTTCTAATACGGTGGCATCCATCGCATTATTTCCTGCTTTCACCTTCAGAGACTGCCCTACCGTCAGTACTGAAATATCAGATACCGGGGTATGCTGTTCTTCGCGAGGAGCACGCGGTGCTTTTGCTGCTGGTTTTTCAGCGCGAGGTTTACGCTCTGCACCTTCTTTACGACGCGGTGCAGGACGCGGCTTACGCTCGCGACGCGGTGCGCCTTCTTTTTCACCGGCAGCAGCAGCCGCTTCGCGTTTTTTCGCCTGTTGCTCTGCGCGTTGCGCCTGAACACGGGCTTTAGCTTCTTCCAGCTGTTTGCGCGCATGTTCAACATGTTGTTCATCCAGCTCACCACAAGGGTTGCCGTCGAGATCAACACGCGTTGCGCCCAATTTAACGCCGTACAGATAGCGCCAGCTTGAAGTATAGAGACGTAAGGCAGAACGGAGCTGAGTCTTGCTGAGGTTCATTTCGCCCTCAACACGCTCTACCAGATCCTGAAAAATGCCAATTTTCAGTGGGCGCGCTTCGCCTTCCGCACTAAAACACTGCGGGAAGCGTTCGGCCAGAAACGCGATGACTTCTTTACTGCTATTCAACTTAGGTTGATTTTCCATGAAATTTCCTGATTACAACGGACGTAGCCAACAAGCGCAGGCATGAACAGGCGACATTATAATGACGTCATCAGTAATTGCTACGTTATCCGTTGATTATCCTGCGACGTGCGCAAAGAATTTTTTGTAATCCGTCGTTGCAAGCACGGTTTCAAGCTGTGCCACCAGTGTACGCAGACCTTGTTCATCTTCCTCAGTAAAGCGGCCAAACGCCGTGCTATCGATATCCAGCACGCCGATTATCTGATTTTCGACGGTGATTGGCAGGACGATTTCAGCGTTGCTGGCGGCATCACAAGCAATGTGCCCATCAAAAGCATGTACGTCCTCAATACGCTGAACCTGGTTCTGCGCCACTGCTGTACCGCACACACCACGCCCTACCGGGATCCGCACGCAGGCAATTTTGCCCTGGAAGGGACCAAGCACCAGCGTATCGTCCTCAAGCAGGTAAAAACCGGCCCAATTCACTTCTGCAAGACGCTCGTACAACAATGCGCTGGTATTCGCCAGCGTTGCCAGAAAACTGGTTTCACCTGCCATCAATGCCTGAAAATCACGGTTCAGATCCGTGTATAGCTCTATTTTGTTCATTATGTAATCACTTAGTTGTCTTACTTAAAACTGCAGCCTACTAAAATAAACATTAAATGCGTTAATGCTCAAGATCATTCCCGTCATGAGTTAAGATAACATTACTTCAACAATTTGATTCGCGATACATGGCCTTAACGACACCACGCATCACGCCAACTAAAAAAATAGCCATCAGGTCCATCGGTGAGGCACTACCTCGTGCACATTATCATCGCTGCCCTGAATGTGACCTGATATTTAGCTTGCCTAAAATGCGTTCGCACCAAAGTGCCTTTTGCCCACGCTGCCAGGCAAAAATTCGTGACGGACGCGACTGGTCATTAACGCGACTTGCGGCAATGGCTTTCACCATGTTGCTGCTGATGCCCTTTGCCTGGGGAGAGCCACTCCTGCACATCTATTTATTAGGCGTGCGCATTGATGCCAATGTTATGCAAGGCATCTGGCAAATGACCCGACAAGGTGACCCCCTCACTGCTTCTTTCGTGCTTTTTTGCGTCGCTGGCGCGCCGCTAATTCTCGTGACCTCAATTGCTTATCTGTGGTTTGGCAATATTCTTGGGATGAACCTGCGCCCGGTGCTGCTGATGCTGGAAAGGCTCAAAGAGTGGGTGATGCTCGATATCTATCTTGT
Organism: Citrobacter sp. S39; assembly: GCF_009495675.1. Lineage (NCBI taxonomy): Bacteria > Pseudomonadati > Pseudomonadota > Gammaproteobacteria > Enterobacterales > Enterobacteriaceae > Citrobacter > Citrobacter sp. S39. The sequence continues at coordinate 3,026,497 of NZ_CP045555.1, read as the reverse complement.
GGGCATTGGCGTCGCGTCAATCAAAGTTCAGGACTATGCTTTTTTGCAACCCGGTGTGGGACTGTTTGCTTTTATTGCGCTGGTGATCCTCAGTATTTTGACGCTGTCGCACCTCAACGTAGAGCAGCTTTGGGACCGATTTTACCCGCAAAGACCAGCCCGTCGCCCTGATGAAAAGCTCCGCGTCTGCCTCGGTTGTCACTTTACAGGTTATCCGGACGCTCGGGGTCGCTGCCCTCGTTGCCATATCCCGCTGCGCTGGCGCAGGAATCAAAGCATCCAAAAGTGTTGGGCGGCGCTACTGGCCTCGATTGTCCTACTTTTGCCTGCTAATCTGCTGCCCATCTCGGTAATTTATGTCAACGGTGGTAGGCAGGAAGACACTATCCTGTCAGGCATAATGTCTTTGGCAAACAGCAACGTCGGCGTGGCGGCGATCGTTTTTATCGCCAGTATTCTGGTGCCATTCACCAAAGTGATTGTGATGTTTACGTTGCTCATCAGCATCCATTTTAACTGCGAGCAAGGATTGCGTACCCGCATAAAACTGCTGCGTATTGTGACCTGGATTGGCCGCTGGTCGATGCTGGATCTCTTTGTTATCGCTTTAACCATGTCGCTGATTAATCGCGATCAGATACTTGCTTTTACTATGGGACCGGCTGCGTTTTATTTCGGCGCGGCGGTAATATTGACTATTCTTGCTGTGGAATGGCTGGACAGCCGCTTACTTTGGGATGCACATGAGTCAGGAAACGCCCGCTTCGCAGACTGAAGCGCAGATTAAAACAAAACGCCGTATCTCTCCGTTCTGGCTGCTGCCGTTCATTGCACTGATGATCGCAGGATGGCTTATCTGGGGAAGCTATGAAGATCGCGGCAATACCGTAACCATTGACTTCATGTCCGCGGACGGCATTGTACCAGGACGCACGCCCGTTCGTTATCAGGGCGTTGAAGTGGGCACGGTGCAGGATATCAACCTCAGCAAAGATCTGCGTAAAATTGAAGTCCGCGTCAGCATCAAATCGAGCATGAAAGATGCACTGCGCAAAGATACCCAGTTCTGGCTGGTCACGCCGAAAGCGTCGCTGGCCGGAGTTTCGGGTCTGGATGCGTTGGTTGGTGGTAACTATATCGGCATGATGCCCGGAACCGGCGAGGAAGAAGATCATTTTGTTGCCCTCGACACGCAGCCCAAATACCGTCTGGATAATGGCGATTTGATGCTGCATCTGCGGGCGCCTGACCTCGGTTCGCTCAATAGCGGTTCGCTGGTTTATTTCCGTAAGATTCCGGTGGGCCGGGTGTATGACTACACTATCAACCCCAACAATCAAGGCGTAACTATCGACGTGCTGATTGAACGTCGGTTTACCAATCTGGTGAAAAAAGGCAGCCGCTTCTGGAACGTCTCCGGTGTGAATGCGGATGTCAGCCTCAGCGGCGCGAAGATCAAACTGGAGAGTCTGGCCGCGCTGGTCAATGGCGCCATTGCTTTTGATTCGCCTGAAGACTCAAAACCCGCCGCAGCCGACGACACGTTTGGTTTATATCAGGATCTCGCGCACAGCCAGCGCGGGGTGATCGTCAAGCTTGACTTACCCAGCGGGGACGGACTCAAAGCTGGCTCAACATCGCTGATGTATCAAGGATTACAAGTCGGCCAACTCACCAAACTGGATTTAAATCCAGGCGGTAAAGTGACTGGAGAAATGACGGTCGACCCCAGCGTCGTAACGCTGCTGCGCGACAACACGCGGATTGAATTACACAGCCCTAAATTATCGTTAAACGATGCCAATCTCAGCTCACTGCTGACGGGTAAAACGTTTGAACTGGTCCCCGGCGAAGGCGAGCCGCGTAGCCAGTTTGTTGTTATCCCCGCAGAGAAGTCGTTGTTACACGATCCAGGGGTCATGACATTTACGCTCACCGCACCGGAAAGTTACGGTATTGATGCTGGCCAGCCGCTGATTCTCCACGGCGTACAGGTCGGTCAGGTGATTGAGCGCACGCTTTCCAGCAAAGGCGTTTCATTTACCGTTGCCATCGAACCGCAGCATCGTGACCTGGTGCAAGGTGACAGTAAGTTCGTGGTCAACAGCCGCGTGGACGTCAAAGTCGGACTTGATGGCGTGGAGTTCCTTGGCGCCAGCGCCAGCGAGTGGCTCAGCGGCGGCATACGTATTTTGCCCGGTACCAAGGGGGAAATGAAAAAAAGCTACCCGCTGTATGCCAACCTGGAAAAAGCGATTGAAAACAGCCTGAGCGATCTGCCAACCACCACGGTCAGCCTGAGCGCCGAAACGCTGCCTGATGTGCAGGCCGGCTCGGTGGTTCTATACCGCAAATTCGAGGTCGGTGAAGTGATCAGCGTTCGTCCTCGCGCCGATGCGTTTGATATCGATCTGCATATTAAACCGGAATATCGCAACCTGTTGACCAGCAACAGCGTGTTCTGGGCCGAAGGCGGAGCAAAAGTTCAGCTTAACGGCAGCGGATTAACCGTACAGGCATCTCCCCTTTCACGCGCGCTCAAAGGGGCAATTAGCTTCGATAATTTAAGCGGTGCCAGCGCCAGCCAACGCAAAGGCGACAAGCGCATTCTGTATGCTTCGGAAACCGCCGCGCGTGCGGTAGGCGGCCAGATAACGCTGCATGCGTTCGATGCCGGTAAACTCGCTGCTGGCATGCCGATTCGCTACCTGGGAATCGATATCGGCCAGATTCAGACGCTTGAGCTGATCACCGCCCGTAACGAAGTGCAGGCAAAAGCGGTTCTGTACCCGGAATACGTGCAGACCTTCGCGCGAAGCGGTACCCGTTTCTCCGTGATCACCCCGCAAATTTCGGCAGCTGGCGTGGAGCATCTGGATACAATCCTGCAGCCGTACATCAACGTTGAACCCGGACGCGGTAATCCGCGCCGTGATTTTGAGCTGCAGGAAGCCACCATTACCGACTCTCGTTACCTCGATGGTCTGAGTATTGTGGTGGAAGCACCGGAAGCAGGTTCACTGAATATCGGAACCCCAGTTTTGTTCAGAGGTATTGAAGTGGGGACCGTCACCGGGCTGACGCTGGGCTCGCTTTCCGATCGTGTGATGGTTGCCATGCGCATTAGCCAGCGCTATCAGCATCTGGTGCGCAACAACTCCGTGTTCTGGCTGGCATCCGGCTACAATCTTGACTTCGGCCTGACCGGCGGTGTCGTGAAGACCGGTACCTTCAATCAGTTCATCCGCGGCGGCATCGCCTTCGCGACTCCACCAGGTACACCGCTGGCTCCTAAAGCGCAGGCAGGTAAACACTTCCTGTTGCTCGAAAGCGAACCGAAAGAGTGGCGTGAATGGGGAACAGCCCTGCCACGATAATCTCTCCACTTGCTCCGGCGTACTCGCGCCGGAGCACTTATGCTACACTGCGCACCTGTTTTTTTGCCGGTGGTACCAAGTGGCTTATTTTCCCGACGCCTTTCTGACTAAAATGCGTGAAGCAATGCCTTCCACGCTCTCATTCGATGATTTTCTCGCTGCCTGTCAGCGCCCGTTGCGCCGCAGCATTCGCGTCAATACGCTGAAAATCTCCGTTGCCGATTTCCTCACACTGACAGCACCTTACAACTGGTCTCTCACTCCGGTTCCCTGGTGTGCTGAAGGTTTCTGGATCGAACGCGATGAAGATGAGTCAGTGCCGCTAGGTAGCACAGCAGAACATTTAAGCGGCCTGTTTTATATTCAGGAAGCCAGCTCAATGCTGCCAGTCGCTGCGCTGTTTGCCGAAGGCAATACCCCTGAACGCGTAATGGATGTCGCGGCAGCCCCCGGTTCCAAAACCACGCAAATTGCCGCAAAAATGAATAATCGAGGCGCCATTCTGGCGAATGAATTTTCTGCCAGTCGCGTCAAAGTCCTGCATGCCAATATCAGCCGTTGCGGGATAGCCAACGTCGCCCTGACCCATTTTGACGGACGAGTATTTGGCGCTGCGTTGCCGGAATCATTTGATGCCATATTGCTCGACGCCCCGTGTTCCGGGGAAGGCGTAGTGCGTAAAGACCCCGATGCGCTAAAAAACTGGTCGCCAGAAAGTAATCTGGAAATTGCCGCGACTCAGCGCGAACTGCTCGACAGCGCCTTCCACGCCCTGCGTCCTGGTGGCACATTGGTTTACTCGACCTGTACGCTTAATCGTGACGAAAATGAAAATATCATGCGGTGGTTGATTGAAACCTACCCGGACGCCGTCGAGTTTTTACCACTCGGCGATTTATTTCCACATGCCGAACGCGCCCTGACGCCGGAAGGATTCCTGCATGTGTTTCCGCAAATTTACGATTGCGAAGGTTTCTTCGTTGCGCGTTTGCGCAAAACAGCCGCCATCCCTCCACTACCTGCGCCGACGTATAAAGTCGGTAACTTCCCGTTTAGCCCGCTGAAAGGACGCGAGTCCGCGCTTATCGCGCAAGCCGCGAGCGCTTGTGGACTGCAGTGGGAAGATAATTTACGCCTGTGGCAGCGCGATAAAGAGATTTGGCTGTTCCCAACAGAAATTGAGTCACTGATCGGCAAAGTCCGCTTTTCCCGACTCGGCGTCAAATTAGCCGAAACGCACAATAAAGGCTACCGCTGGCAGCATGAAGCCGTCATCGCGCTCGCCGACCCAAATCACAGCCATGCGTTTGAACTGACGCTTGCCGAAGCTGAAGAGTGGTACCGCGGCCGGGATGTCTACCCACAAGCCACACCGACGAGTGACGACGTACTGGTTACATTCCAGCATCAGCCTATCGGTCTGGCAAAACGTATTGGATCGCGACTGAAGAATAGCTACCCACGCGATCTTGTCCGGGATGGCAAACTCTTTACGGGATAACGCACGTTTTTACTGGCGCTTTTGCTAACGTTGACTACGCTGAAAAATGGACGACCTAACTGGTCGTACCACAATTAGCAAATTAACGGAGAGCACGATGATGAAAACCAGTGTGCGCATTGGCGCTTTTGAAATCGACGACGCCGAGTTACATGGCGAATCGCCGGGGGACCGAACGTTAACCATTCCGTGTAAATCCGACCCGGATTTATGTATGCAACTGGATGCCTGGGATGCCGATACCAGTGTCCCGGCCCTGTTGAACGGAGAACATTCAGTACTATTTCGCGAACACTACGATCGTAAGTCAGATGCCTGGATCATGCGCCTTGCCTGATTCAAAAAGAACCCGTCGCCAGACGGGTTATTTCTTGGTCAATTTCCCTCATCTATCAACATCTTCTACACTACAGCTATGGCTTTACCATTTGAGGATGGAATGTTCACGCTGGTTCTTTTTGTGTGCTACCTGGATGGCGGTTGTGAAGATATCGTGGTTGATGTCTACAAAACTGAGCAGCAGTGCCTGATATCGATGGACGATCAACGTATTCGTAACGGAGGGTGTTTACCCGCGGATGACTACATCGATAGTTTCTGGCACCCGGCCCAGGAATACAGCGATTTTTGATTATTGCAGTTGTACCAGCGTTAACTCGCCGCCAAATACAGCACCGGTATCAATATAATGCAGATTCTCGCGATCCAGCCGATGGCGCAACGGCGTGTGGCCAAACCAGAAGTGATCCGCACCGCGAATCCCACAACCGTTGTTCATTAGCCTCGAACGATCCCACAGCACACGCTGTAAATCGATCTTTTTTAGCCACTGATAATCATCATCCGGGTAATCGGCATGAGCAATAACGTGTATGCCGTTTTGACAGTGCAGCTCCAGAATCCAGGGTAATTGCCAACACTCTTCAAGAGCGAATTTCGCTGCCGGTTGCTCCGCCTGCGCATACCACGAGCCACCATTCATTAACCACATGAATTTATCCCCCGTCGCCAGCGCGTCCAGCGCCATCTGTTCATGATTCCCCCTGACCGCGACAATCCAGCGTTTACGCAATAATTTCAGGCAACGCAAACTGTCTGGTCCACGGTCAATAACATCCCCCACTGAAACCAGCAGATCCTGCCAAGGATCAAAACGGTACTGGCGCAGTTTAGCCATCAGTATCGAGAAGCAGCCGTGGATATCCCCAACCACCCAGACGTGACGCCACTGCGTACCGTCGATTCGTTGATAGATATTGTCAGGTCGTCCCATGTCGCCTCCAGAGTACAAGGGTACCTGATTATAATTTTAGCAATGATGGTAAAAAAGCCTGGACGATCGTGGGCAGGAGTATGGTATGGTTTATGGAGAATGCAGCATGCGATAAGCCGTGTTTTGCCCTGGATGGCATCGCATTCGCCACATAAAAAGAGACCGAATACGATTCCTGTATTCGGTCCAGGGAAATGGCTCTTGGGAGAGAGCCGTGCGCTAAAAGTTGGCATTAATGCAGGCTAAGTTACCCTGCCATTTAAGAATAGATGACAGCGCCAGGTTTTCCAGTCCGCGACTAAAGTGGCCGGAAAAAAAGGACGTTTGTTACGCATCCAAACGCAAAAACCGCAAGTTCTCGTGTGAGATCCTTGCGGTTTTTTATTGGAAATCAGAGCGCTACATCTGACAATTAGCAGAGCTTTTCTGCACGCTCCACAAACGGTGCCAGGCTCATTTTTTCGCCCGGTTTCGCCGGATCATCAATCTGGATAATCTCGATCGGCTTTGCCGTGGTTTTTCCGCTCTCCATCTGCTGTCTGGCAACATCATTCAACGGGTATTGTACCAGCGTACTGGGATTGATGACATACAGCGCGTTACCCGGGCGGCAGGTCAGCATCACCTCTTCCCGATTAAACGCCCACTTATCTTTGCCAACCTCAAAACGGCTGACGGTAATGACCTGCGGCGCAGCCAGCGCGGCTCCGGAGCTTGCCAGGAGTAATAAAGAGATAATGATTTTTTTCATGCGTTTCGCCAGTCCATCAATCAGAAAGGTTCAAGGGTTGCGAACAGGCTGACAATTGCCAGCACAACGGCTCCTATACCCCATTCCAGCTTGGTCATCCAAATAAAATAGAGAGTCATGCCGCGGTTATCCTGCTGCATGCGTGGTACCAGAACATACCGATTCACCAGCGCAATCGCCACCATTAGCATGACCAGGGCACCTTTTAACAAAAGCAGCCGCCCGTAAGCCATGTGCCAGGGAACAGAAAAACCGACAATAAACAGCGCATTCATAATACCGGTAAGTAAAACACCAATAACAAAAAGATGCCCGTAGCGGGAGAAACGCATCATGGTGCTGATGGCCTGTTCTCGCCAGCGGCCATGCGCCATTCGCATACAGTAAAGTACGGGTAGCAGGCCACCGAACCAGGCGGCGGCGCATATCAGATGCAAGGCATGGTTAACCTGCTGGATTGCCCCAGTAATACCACTATGCAGCGTCGCATGCCCGACGCCAGCCAGCAAAATAAACTGCGCAATCGTCAGCATTAACAGCCGTCGCGGCATGCTACGCGGTACGATAATAACCACCACCAGAGTGACCAGCGCGAGGATAATCTGCCATAACCAGACGCCGCCAAACTGCGTTTGCAACACCGCGCCCCATACATCTGTAGAGATAACATCCCGCCAGCCTGAGCCCATTAACCCACCCTGGATCGCCAGCATCAGCGTCGCGCTGATAAAGCTCCACGTTGCGGCATGCCGTTGCAGACGCAAAAAACGACGCATCATTAAACGACGAACCGAAACGGGAGCCAGCCATGCGCCGTAAAGCGCACAACCAAACACCAGCATCAAAGTGGTAAAATGGATAAACCGTAAAGCAACCCAGGTAAATGCCAGCATCGGTTATTTCACGCTAAAGGTATATTGCCCCTTCGTCTTGTGACCATCCACGGAAACAACGTGCCAGTCGACCGTATATTTTCCTGCTTCAAGTGTTTGATCAAGCGGAACAATCAGCTGCGTTTTGTCCTGCTCACTGCGTGACGCCTTGCCCGTTTTGATCTGTTCTTTGTTTGGACCTGTCAGCTTTGCGCCGCTGAATCCCGGCTCTACGCCTTCAGAAAAATTCAGCGTCAACGCCTGAGGAGATGCCGCAACCTCGGCATTAGCAGCCGGGCTTTGTTTTGTGAGGTGGGCATGCGCCAGGGCGGCGGGCGTTGCCAGCACGCTGGCGAGTACGATGAGAGCGCTGCGAAGCATAGATGCAGATGAAGCCATTTCAACTATTCCTTTTTGTTATGTCTAATCTATAGAGAATAACCTTCTACAATGATCGAGTCGAGAATCATCATTTCGGTCTTGCCATTAATGCACACTCTTAGTAACTTTGCGCGCCGAAAGACAGAGAAAAGGAGAAGCCCATGAACATCAATCTGGCCAAACTTGAGCAGGCGGAGATGGATAAGGTCAATGTTGACCTGGCCGCTGCAGGTGTAGCGTTTAAGGAGCGATACAACATGCCGGTTGTTGCCGAAGTTGTTGAGCGTGAACAGCCCGAACATTTACGCGACTGGTTTCGCGAAAGACTCATCGCGCACCGACTGGCATCCGTTTCCCTTTCACGTTTACCTTACGAGCCTAAAGTTAAATAAAACTTATACTACGTTACGATTCCTTACATGATGGCTGCTACAGTATAAGCATATTCTTAATCTATACTTTCAGGATGATTGTAGACACTATGAAAAGGAAATCATTATGTCACACTGGAAAATCGCAGCAGCGCAGTACGAACCTCTTCACACCTCAGTTACCGAGCATGTCGCACATCACCTGCAATTCATTCAGGCAGCCGCCCAATGCCAATGTGAATTGCTGGTTTTTCCTTCCCTCTCCTTGTTAGGTTGTGTTGATGAACATGACGCGCTTCCTGCCCCACCCGATGAAGCGCTGTTAGAACCTCTCGCCCATGCCGCCGCGATTTATCGTATGACAATCATTGCGGGACTACCGGTGGAACATAACAACCGGTTCGTAAAAGGCATCGCGCTCTTTTCTCCCTGGATGACCTCGCCCTTAACGTTTCATCAAAGTCACGGAGCCTGTATTGCCAGACAGCAAAATGCCATTAGCGTAGTGGATAGCCAGCCGGAAGGTATCGATATCGACCCGGCTTACTCCCTGTTTACCAGTAGTCAGTCCATTAGCGAACCCGAATTGCTCTCCTCCACATCTCGTCTACAGAGTTTCTCGCATAAGTTTGCCATAGCTGTATTAATGGCCAATGCGCGTGGCAGCAGCGCGTTATGGGATGAGCGAGGCCGATTGATTGTTCGCGCAGACAGCGGTTCTTTGCTGTTAACCGGTCAACGCACGCCACGGGGTTGGCAAGGTGATATCATTCCATTACGCTAGTCGTTTTGGGTCAGGAGCATGGCATGTTGCGCATAATAGATACAGAAACCTGTGGTCTACAGGGAGGCATTGTTGAAATTGCTTCTGTCGATGTGGTTGACGGAAAAATAGTCAACCCAATGAGCCACCTGGTACGCCCTGACCGCCCCATCAGCCCACAGGCGATGGCTATCCATCGCATTACTGAAGCAATGGTGGCCGATAAGCCGTGGATTGAAGACGTCATCCCGCAGTATTACGGCAGCAAGTGGTACGTGGCGCACAATGCCAGCTTTGACCGCCGCGTATTACCCGATATGCCCGGGGAGTGGATTTGCACCATGAAGCTCTCCCGTCGTTTGTGGCCGGGGATCAAATACAGCAACATGGCGCTGTATAAATCGCGCAAGCTGAGCGTACAGACGCCAGCGGGTCTCCACCATCACCGCGCCCTGTACGACTGCTACATCACTGCGGCACTCCTGATCGACATCATGCAGACGTCAGGCTGGACAGCCGATCAAATGGTCGATATTACCGGCCGTCCCGCGTTACTCACTACTTTCACTTTTGGTAAGTACCGCGGAAAACCGGTATCAGAAGTGGCTGAACGTGATCCGGGCTATCTGCGCTGGTTATTTAACAACCTTGATAATATGAGCCCGGAACTGCGATTAACGCTAAAACACTATTTGGATCACGCCTGAGCAGGCAGTGTTCCCTGCGCCAGTCCAATCAAAAAAGCGTACTCAAGAGCCACACCTTCGTAAGATTTAAAACGCCCGGATTTACCGCCGTGTCCGGAATCCATATCCGTGCAAAGTAGCAGCAAACGATCGTCCGTTTTCAGCTCACGCAGTTTTGCCACCCATTTTGCTGGTTCCCAGTATTGCACCTGGGAATCGTGTAATCCCGTCGTGACCAGCAGATGCGGATACGCCTGCGCGGTTACATTGTCATACGGGCTGTAGCTTTTCATATAGGTGTAATACTCTTCGTCCTGTGGATTACCCCACTCTTCAAACTCACCGGTCGTCAGGGGAATTGATTCATCGAGCATTGTGGTTACCACATCGACAAACGGCACCTGAGCAATAACACCATGGAAGCGTTCCGGGCGCTCATTAATGGCGACGCCCATTAACATTCCCCCGGCGCTTCCTCCCATTCCATAACATAACTCAGGCGCGCCGTAGCCCATTTTTAGCAGCGCATCACAGACGTCGAGGTAATCATTAAAAGTATTTTTCTTGCGCAGAAACTTACCGTCCTCGTACCACTGTTGTCCTAATTCACCACCGCCACGCACATGGGCAATGGCGTAAACAAAGCCGCGATCCAGTAAGCTTAAACGGCTGCTGCTGAAATCGGCATCCATGCTGGCGCCATATGAGCCATAGCCATAAACCAGTAACGGATTTTTTCCTTTCAGGAAATACTTTTGATGATAAACCAGCGAAACCGGAACCTCGGTGCCATCACGTGCCGTTATCCATACGTGTTCGCTACGGTAATTCGCCGCATCAAATCCGGGGACCTCCGTCTGCTTAAGCACACGACGTTCCCCGGTGTCCATATCCAGTTCAAACAATGTGTCCGGGGTAGTCATGGAGGAATAGCCATAGCGCAGGCGCGATGTCTCCGGCTCTGGATTATAGGCAAGCCAGGTCACATATGCCGGATCGTCAAAGGCGATCCCGACCACTTCGCGCGTTTTACGATTAATCTGCCGCAGGCTGGTTAAGCCCCGCTTCCGCTCTTCTACCACCAGCCAGTCGGTGAATAACGTAAAGCCCTCCAGCATCACGTTGTCACGCGGTGGGATCAGCGTCTCCCAGGCTTGCTCATCACGAACACGGGTACGGTACAGGCCGAAATTTTTCCCCTGACGGTTGGAGCGCAGATAAAAATTGTGCTGATAGTGATCGAGACTGTATTCGTGGTCTTTGCGTCGCGCTAAAAAGACCAACGGTTCGGCATCTGCCAGTTCTGCATCAAGCAACAAAACTTCACTGGTGGTCGCACTGGCAATGTGGATAATCACATAATGCAATGATGTGGTTTTATGCAGACTGACATAAAACATGTCATCGGCTTCTTCATACACCAGCTCATCCAGTGACGATGGCGAGCCGACTGTATGTCGCCAGACCTGATACGGCAATAACGTCGTTTCGTGCTTGCGCACGTAATAGAAAGTCTGAGAATCATTCGCCCATACGAGATCCGCTTCGACGTTTTCCAGCACTTCCGGATACCAGTTGCCGCTTTGCAGGTTGCGAAAACGCACGCCATATTGCCGGCGAGAGAGATAATCTTCGGCCAGTGCCATGATGGTGTTATCCGGTGATATCGCCAGTCCTCCCAGCGTATAAAACTCGCTGTGTGCCGCGCGCTGGTTCCCATCCAACAAAGTGTCCCAATCATCCCACTCTTCACTGAAGGCAGACTGACGCTGATAAATGGCATATTCGCACCCCGGTTCATAAATATGCCGGTAGCGATAACCATTCTTCACATAGGGGGCAGAAGCATCCTGAGGCGGGATACGGTCGATGATCTCTTTCAGGACGCGATCCTGCAAAGCCTGCTGCGAGGCCATAACCTGACGGCCATACGCATTTTCTTGTTGCAGATAATCCAGCACTTCTGGCTGCGAGCGAGTGTCATCTCGCAACCAGTAATAATTATCAACACGAGTATCGCCATGCTGCGTCATGGCGTGGGGAATACGAGAAGCTTTTGGTAGCATGTCATTGTTCTTTTGCTTAAACATCCTATAAGGGTGGCAAAAGACAGCAATGATGCAAGCGAAACATGCGCCTTAGCGGTAAGTAATTAACCCGGTAACGCCTGTTTTTGTTCCTTGAGATCCTGTTCAATGCCTTCACGAACATCCTGCGGGATCTTCAACGCATCGCCCAGCGCATTGAGATAACTACGTTCCATAAAGTGGTCGATATCAATCGCCGCACAGCTGAGGAAGTAAATTTCTAGCGCTTCTTCTTCGTTACGGATCCCATGCGCCAATCGTTGAGGGTCTAACGGTTGTTCGATGGCGCGTTCAATCAGAACGCGGCCCTGCTCTTCCACGCCCGCTTCACGGAGCTGCTGCTCAATGGCGCTACGTTCTTTGGCATCAATATGGCCATCGCTTTTCGCCGCAAAAACCAGCGCCAGAATCAGACGTTCGGTTCGCTCATCCAGCGGTGAGCTTTGTGCACCAAACTGCGGCTCATCCTGATGCGCTGCGCGAACTTTATCCTTGTACTTGTTCCATAACACAGTCCCGGCAACCGCGCCGCCGCCCACCAGAAGCGCGCTGGTGCCGTATTTACTCAGTAATTTACGAGAAGATTTGTTGGCAACCAGTAATCCTGCCAGACCGCCTAACGCGCCTGGAACGAGAAGTTTACTCAGCCCTTGCTCGCCAGAAGATGACGCGGAGGAAGCTTTTTGCCCAAGAAGAGATTGTAGTTGATTTAGCCAGTTAGCCATTTTGCCCCTCAAGTACAGACGAATAATCATCAAAGCGTACCCGAGGGGATGTCAGGAAGTGTTCAGGTCATCAAAAGATGTGCAAATACCTCCGTTACTGCGGCTGATACTCCGCTGTTCCGGCTTTGCAGTCGACTTTTACCTGATAGTGAATATCCGCACTTTTACCGCGAACCGTCAGGGGAACTGACCATTTCCCGTCTTTGCCCGTAATATCGGGCGTGTTTACCCAGGCGACAGGATCGGCTTGCCCGACGCGCTTTTGATCGTCAGCCCAGCGCGCGATGCGATTTTGTTGATAATCACGTTTCACGCTCGCCGCAATACCGTTAGCGTCCAGTCCCTCACACTTGGGAAACTGGACGTTTTTGCTTTCCATATTTGCCGCAAATACAGATACGCTGGCAGACAGCAGCAGCAGGCTCAATAACGTTCTTTTTTTATACATTCTTTTCTCCTTAATCTCCCCTTCGTCATTCAGATTGCCTGTAGCAACGTGAAATAACGTCAGGGATTGCACAATGATTCAGGGAAAAGCATGGTACAAAACGTCAGGAGCGCAAGTCGTTTCAGGCAGCCTGAGTATCATCCCCAGCGTGCGCATCGTTTTCGACAGCCTGCGGCGAAGGCAGCTTGCCATTTTTCAGAATGGCGCTCAGCACATCTTTTTGCTCAGCCAGCCACAGGGAAAGCGCTTCGCGCTGCTCGTCTTCAAGCGCTACCGGCGATTGCTCCAGCCATGTGTCGAGCAGATCTGCTGTATCCAGCATTTTGTCATACGCATCGGCTTCCTTTTTGCTGGTAAACGACATTTTTTCCTCACCTTCCCGAATTACTACGTATTTAACTTCAACCGCCATTTTGCAGCCTCTTAAATTACCTGTATTTATGTACAGTATATTCTTTTTAAGCCCTGAAATCAACCTGGTAATAAAGACAGACGCAAACGTTTTCGTATATACTGCGCCCAGATAAAACAGGGGATTAATTTATGACGTTATTAGGCACAGCGCTGCGTCCAGCAGCAACGCGAGTGATGTTATTAGGTTCGGGAGAACTGGGTAAAGAAGTAGCAATTGAATGTCAACGCTTGGGTGTGGAAGTCATTGCCGTGGATCGTTACCCCGACGCGCCAGCCATGCACGTTGCCCATCGCTCATACGTTATCAACATGCTGGATGGCGAAGCATTACGCCAGCTCGTCGAGCGTGAAAAACCACATTATATCGTGCCGGAAATTGAGGCGATCGCCACGGATATGCTGGTAAAACTGGAGCAGGAAGGCCAGCGTGTTGTGCCATGTGCAAGAGCAACGCAACTGACCATGAACCGGGAAGGAATCCGTCGCCTCGCCGCCGAAGAATTGTCTCTACCGACCTCTTCTTACCGCTTTGCTGACAGTGAAGTCCGCTTTCGCGAAGCCGTCGCTGAAATCGGCTACCCTTGCATCGTGAAACCGGTAATGAGTTCATCCGGTAAAGGACAAAGCTTTATCCGTTCAGCCGATCAGCTCGCTGCAGCCTGGGACTATGCTCAACAGGGCGGTCGGGCTGGTGCCGGACGCGTTATCGTCGAAGGCGTAGTGAATTTTGATTTTGAAATCACCCTGCTAACCGTTAGCGCCGTTGATGGCGTGCATTTCTGCGCGCCGGTTGGACATCGACAGGAAGATGGCGATTATCGCGAGTCCTGGCAGCCGCAACAGATGAGTGAACTGGCGCTGGCGCGCGCGCAGGAGATTGCCCGCAAGGTGGTTCTGGCGCTGGGTGGTCACGGACTGTTTGGCGTGGAGCTGTTTGTCTGCGGTGATGAGGTGATTTTCAGCGAAGTCTCCCCTCGCCCTCACGACACGGGTATGGTGACCTTAATTTCGCAGGATCTGTCTGAGTTTGCCCTGCACGTACGTGCATTTCTCGGTCTGCCCGTTGGCGAAATCCGCCAGTATGGGCCTTCTGCTTCCGCTGTTATTCTGCCGCAACTTACCAGTCAGAATATCACGTTTGATAACGTGCAGGCCGCTGTAGGTGCGGGTATGCAAGTTAGGTTCTTTGGCAAACCGGAAATCGACGGGAGCCGTCGTCTGGGCGTTGTGCTGGCCACAGCACAGAGCATTGAAGATGCGGTGATACGCGCGAAAGACGCGGCCGCACAGGTGAAAGTTACTGGATAAAAAAACGGGCCGAATGGCCCGTTACAGATTCGATGCCCGGTAGTGATTACCGGGCATTTTGCGCAATTATTGCTTCGCGCCTTCAACAGCCTCACGAGCCAGTTTGGTAATGCGATCGTAATCACCTGCTTCCAGCGCATCTGCCGGAACCAGCCAGGAACCGCCGATGCACAGCACGCTTTTCAGTGCCAGGTAGTCGCGGTAATTCGCTGGAGAGATACCACCGGTTGGGCAGAAACGGACCTGTGAGAACGGACCCGCAATCGCCTGCAGCGCTTTAGTACCGCCATTTGCTTCAGCAGGGAAGAATTTGAACTCTTTCAAACCGTAGTCCATACCCAGCATCAGTTCAGATACGGTGCTGATACCAGGGATCAGCGGAATAGTGCCTTCAGTTGCGGCTTTCAGCAACGGCTCGGTCAAACCCGGACTGATAGCAAACTGTGCACCGGCTTCGGTAACTTCAGCCAGCTGTTGTGGATTCAGTACAGTACCTGCACCAACGATAGCGTCCGGAACTTCTTTTGCGATCGCGCGAATGGCATCCATCGCACATGCGGTACGTAGGGTCACTTCCAGAACGCGCACGCCGCCTGCAACCAGCGCTTTTGCCATCGGCACTGCGTGTTCCAGTTTATTAACCACGATAACCGGTACAACCGGGCCAGTGGTCAGGATTGCTTCTGCACTTGTCTTCCAGTTTTTCATCAGAGTTTTCTCTCGCCTGATTACAAAATAAGTCTTAAAAAGTGATACAGGTTGCGCCCTGTTCCGCACCGGACAGCTTTTCACGCAACGCGCTGAACATTTCACGGCCTGTGCCCACGCGCGATGCGCTGAGGTCAGGAATATGAGGCTGACGAGAAGCAAGTTCCTCTTCATCAACCAGCAGCGTCAATTCACCTGTCTGTCCATTCACACGAATGATGTCGCCATCGCGTACTTTTGCCAGCAGCCCGCCATCATAGGCTTCTGGGGTTACATGGATTGCTGAAGGCACTTTACCTGAAGCACCTGAAAGTCGTCCATCGGTAACTAACGCAATTTTGAAACAACGGTCCAATAATACACCAAGTGGCGGCATGAGTTTATGTAATTCTGGCATTCCGTTTGCTTTTGGTCCCTGATGGCGCACAACCACTACGCAATCACGGTCGAGCAGTCCCGCATCGAAGGCAGGTAATACATCATGCTGACTTTCGAAAACAACCGCGGGCGCTTCAATCACCTGATTTTCTACCGGTACCGCCGACGTTTTCATCACTGCGCGGCCGAGGTTTCCACTCAGCACTTTGGTGCCACCGTGGTGGGAGAAAGGCTGGTCAAAGGTGGCTATCACATTGCTGTCCAGCGACTTCGCCGCACCTTCACGCCAGTCCAGCTCACCCTCGTTGAGCCAGGGTTCCATGGTGTAGCGCGATAAACCAAACCCGGCAACGGTGTTCACATCTTCATGCAGCAGACCCGCGTTAAGCAGTTCACGCATTAACACCGGCACGCCACCCGCCGCCTGGAAGTGGTTAATGTCTGCCGGACCATTCGGGTACAGACGCGCCATCAGCGGCACGATATCGGACAGATCGGAGAAGTCGTCCCAGTTAATCAGAATACCGGCCGCGCGCGCCATTGCGACCAGGTGCATTGTATGGTTAGTGGAGCCCCCGGTCGCCAGCAGCGCGACAATACCGTTGACCACTACTTTTTCATCGATCATTTTACCGATCGGCATCCATTCATTGCCGTTGCCGGTCAGACGCGTTACCTGACGAGCCGCAGCGGCGGTCAACGCTTCGCGCAGCGGCGCATCCGGGTGCACGAATGAGGATCCTGGCAGTTGCATCCCCATAAACTCCACTACCATCTGGTTGGTGTTTGCCGTGCCATAGAACGTACAGGTACCCGGTGCGTGATAAGACGCAGCTTCGGATTCAAGCAGCGCCATACGATCGACTTTACCTTCAGCATACAGCTGACGGATACGCACTTTTTCTTTGTTCGCCAGACCACTCGCCATCGGGCCGGAGGGAATAAAGATCGAAGGCAGATGACCAAATGACAGTGCCGCCATCACCAGACCCGGGACAATTTTGTCGCACACGCCAAGGAATAACGCGCCGTCAAACATATTGTGTGAGAGTCCCACAGCAGCCGACATAGCAATCACTTCGCGACTCAGCAGCGAAAGCTCCATCCCATCCTGTCCCTGGGTCACACCGTCGCACATCGCAGGAACACCGCCAGCGACCTGGCCTACCGCATTGGCTTCATGCAGCGCTTTACGAATGATGTCCGGGTAATGTTCGTACGGCTGATGCGCGGAAAGCATGTCGTTATAGGAGGTAATGATCGCGATATTGTTACGCAGCATGCTTTTCAGCGAAGCCTTGTCATCCGGCTGGCAGGCAGCAAAACCATGCGCCAGGTTACCGCACGCCAGTTGTGAACGATGAACGGTAGTCGATTTCGCTTGTTCAATACGGGCAAGGTAGGCGGAACGTGTGTGGCGAGAACGTTCGACGATACGTTGTGTTACGCGTAACAAATTCGGATTCATAGAGGCTCCTAAAATTTATCTGTCAGAGCGTTGGAAAAACAATGTGTTTCAGTTGGGTTAAAAACAGCTGAATCGCTTGTTAGCCGTAGCTCAGGGGCAAAATCGTTTCAGGCAGTGTAATAAAAAAAGCCCCGCGGGTGAATCCACGCGAGGCTTAAAAGTGCAAAAATTATTCTACAATCTGTGTTAGATCATGTTACCGGTAAAATAACACCTATGGGCTAGATGATATTTTACTCGAATTCGTTCCAGGAACGACCATCACGGGTAATCATGGCCACAGAGGCAACCGGTCCCCAGGTCCCGGCCTGATAAGGCTTCGGTGCGTCGTTGTCCATTGCCCAGGCTTCGGTAATAGAGTCGACCCACTTCCATGCTTCTTCAACTTCATCTCGACGCACAAACAGCGCCTGAATGCCGCGCATCGTTTCAAGCAGCAGACGCTCATAAGCGTCGGCCAGATGTGTTTGATTGAAGGTTTCGGAGTAGCTCAGATCAAGTTTGGTAATTTGCAGGTTATGCTTGTGATCCAGGCCCGGCACTTTATTCAGGACCTGGATATCGACACCCTCATCAGGCTGCAAACGGATGGTCAGCTTGTTCTGTGGCAGGTCCTGCCAGGATTCTCTGAACAGGTTCAGCTCAGGCGTTTTGAAGTAAACCACGACTTCAGAGCACTTGGTCGGTAAACGTTTACCGGTACGCAGGTAGAATGGAACACCCGCCCAGCGCCAGTTATCGATATCCACACGGATTGCCACAAACGTTTCCGTATTGCTGCTCTTGTTCGCACCTTCTTCTTCCAGGTATCCCGGAACTTTTTTGCCCTGGGCAAAACCGGCGGTGTACTGACCGCGAACCGTTTTTTCTCGCACGTTCGAACGATCGATGCGACGCAGTGATTTCAGTACCTTCACTTTTTCATCACGGATGCTGTCAGCGCTCAGATCGGACGGTGGAGACATCGCGATCATGCATAGGATTTGCAGCAGGTGGTTCTGGATCATGTCGCGCATCTGACCGGCCTGGTCAAAGTAGCCCCAGCGCCCTTCAATGCCCACTTCTTCCGCCACGGTAATTTCTACGTGATCGATAGTGCGGTTATCCCAGTTGTTCACAAACAGGGAGTTGGCAAAACGCAGTGCCAACAGGTTCAGTACCGTCTCTTTGCCGAGATAGTGGTCGATGCGGTAAACCTGGCACTCTTCGAAATACTCGCCGACCTGATCGTTGATTTCGCGCGATGTTGCCAGTGACGTTCCTAACGGTTTTTCCATCACCACGCGGGCAGGCTTAGCATTCAGCTTTGCTTCACCCAAACCTTTGCAGATTGCGCCAAAAGTGCTTGGCGGCATCGCGAAATAGTTAATAGTGGTACGTGATTTCTGATCCAGCATTTCACCCAGACGGCTAAATGCGGCGGTATCATTGACGTCCAGATTACAAAACTCCAGACGACCGCTGAGGGTCTCCCATAAACCTTCATCGATTTTTTCTTTCATGAAGGTTTCGAGCGCTTCGCGCACAACCTTGGTATAAGCTGCTTTGTCCCAGTCGGCACGCCCAACCCCAATGATACGGGTTTCCGGGTTAATCTGGCCGGCCTTTTCCAGTTGATACAGGGAAGGCAGCAATTTCCGTCGCGCCAGGTCGCCCTTCGCACCGAAAATGACCAGGTCACATGCCTGGGCTGTTTGCGTTACCGCCATGTCATTCTCCTCAATTAAGTGCCTGGTGCTTTTGCCAGACACTGGTTGTAATTTTATTACAGTGCACTGTACTGCTTTTACGTGAATCCGGAAACCGTAAACGCTTATCCAGCCGTGCTGTTACCGCAAACAGCCGCTTTATTGGCGTATAACCCATCAAAATGGATAAAAAAGTCGTATTTTTCGTACCCATGACGAAGTATGAAAATCCGACTCCGATCATGTAATGAAAAAAAACAACAACTATTCTGTCCATTTTGCCCCGTTGCTGCATTAGCAGGGGTAATATCTATACACTAAATTGTGTATCGGTTTCCCCGTATCGCTGAAATCGTTTTTGCCCATGACCCATGAGTCTACCTACATCATGAATATGCTGGAAAAAATCCAGTTAAAACTGGAACATTTGAGCAAGTCAGAGCGTAAAGTCGCCGACATTATTCTTGCCTCTCCCGAGCGGGCAATCCATTCAAGCATCGCCGCACTTGCTGTAGAAGCGAATGTCAGCGAGCCAACGGTGAACCGTTTCTGTCGCAGCATGGACACCCGCGGCTTTCCTGATTTTAAACTGCATCTGGCGCAAAGTCTGGCAAATGGCACCCCTTATGTTAATCGCAATGTGGATGAGGATGACAGCGTAGAATCTTACACGGGGAAAATCTTCGAGTCAGCGATGGCAAGCCTCGACCACGTTCGCCAGTCGCTGGATAACGCGGCGGTAAACCGGGCGGTAGATTTATTAACCCAGGCGAAGAAAATTGCCTTCTTTGGTTTAGGTTCTTCCGCCGCGGTAGCGCATGACGCGATGAATAAATTTTTCCGCTTTAACGTGCCGGTAATTTATTCCGACGATATTGTTCTGCAACGCATGAGTTGTATGAATTGTAGCGACGACGACGTCATTGTGCTTATTTCTCATACCGGAAGAACCAAAAGTCTGGTTGAACTGGCGCAGTTAGCGCGGGAAAACGATGCCATGGTTATCGCCCTCACCTCTCCCGGTACGCCACTGGCACGGGAAGCCACGCTGGCAATTACCCTCGATGTACCGGAAGATACTGACATTTATATGCCCATGGTCTCTCGACTTGCTCAACTGACCGTGATAGATGTGCTGGCTACAGGATTTACTTTGCGCCGAGGGGCAAAATTTAGAGATAACTTGAAGCGTGTCAAGGAAGCGCTCAAGGAATCGCGTTTTGATAAAGAATTACTCATCAAGAGTGATGACCGCTAAAAGCAATAACAATGTTCTACCCTTTTATCATCCGGGTTGTTCATTTACCGTTAATGTTTGAGAACGGCCGGATCAATGTTCACGCAACACCAAGTTGTTTCAGTCAACGGAGTATTACATGTCCAGAAGGCTTCGCAGAACCAAAATCGTTACCACGTTAGGCCCGGCAACTGACCGCGATAACAACCTTGAGAAGATTATCGCCGCGGGTGCGAACGTCGTACGTATGAACTTTTCCCACGGCTCTCCAGAAGATCACAAACTGCGGGCGGATAAAGTCCGTGAAATTGCCGCAAAACTGGGACGTCATGTAGCTATTTTGGGTGACCTGCAGGGACCTAAAATCCGCGTATCCACCTTTAAAGAAGGTAAAGTATTTCTTAACGTTGGCGACAAGTTCCTGTTAGACGCCAACCTCGGCAAAGGCGAAGGCGACAAAGAAAAAGTCGGTATTGATTATAAAGGGCTGCCTGCTGACGTCGTGCCTGGCGATATCCTGCTGCTCGACGACGGTCGCGTACAGCTTAAGGTGCTGGAAGTTCAGGGCATGAAAGTCTTCACCGAAGTCACCGTCGGTGGCCCGCTATCCAATAACAAGGGCATCAACAAACTGGGCGGCGGTCTCTCTGCTGAAGCCCTGACCGAAAAAGACAAAGCCGACATCATTACCGCAGCACAAATCAGCGTTGACTATCTGGCTGTCTCCTTCCCGCGCTGCGGCGAAGATCTGAATTATGCCCGCCGTCTGGCGCGCGATGCCGGTTGCGATGCGAAAATTGTCGCCAAAGTAGAACGTGCAGAAGCCGTCTGCGACCAGAATGCGATGGATGACATCATCCTGGCTTCTGACGTAGTGATGGTAGCCCGTGGCGACCTGGGTGTTGAAATCGGTGACCCTGAGCTGGTAGGTATTCAGAAAGCGTTGATTCGTCGCGCGCGCCAGCTGAACCGTGCGGTCATCACCGCTACGCAGATGATGGAGTCGATGATTACCAACCCAATGCCGACTCGTGCGGAAGTGATGGATGTGGCTAACGCCGTCCTCGACGGCACCGATGCCGTGATGCTCTCTGCAGAAACAGCAGCAGGTCAGTACCCGGCGGAAACCGTCGCGGCAATGGCGCGCGTCTGTCTCGGCGCTGAAAAGATCCCGAGCATCAACGTCTCTAAACACCGCCTTGACGTGCAGTTTGATAACGTTGAAGAAGCGATTGCGATGTCAGCGATGTACGCTGCTAACCACCTGAAAGGGGTCACCGCTATCATCGCAATGACGGAGTCCGGTCGCACTGCGCTGATGACTTCTCGTATCAGTTCCGGCCTGCCGATTTTCGCGATGTCCCGTCATGAGCGTACGCTGAATCTGACCTCCCTGTACCGCGGTGTCACCCCGGTTCACTTCGACAGCGAAACTGACGGCGTCGTTGCCGCCAATGAAGCGGTGAACCTGCTGCGCGATAAAGGCTACCTGGTTTCTGGTGACCTGGTGATCGTGACCCAGGGCGATGTGATGAGCACCATTGGCTCAACCAACACCACGCGTATTCTGACCGTAGAATAAGTCGCTTAAATGTAAAAAAGCCTCTCGTTTTGAGAGGCTTTTTTTTATTTCTTCGGATAGAGATCTTTGCGCTTATAGGGCTCAATCTCGCCGGGTTTACGCGTCTTAAGCAGTTTCAGAATCCAGGTGTATTGTTCGACATGAGGCGTGACAAAAATCTCCACCTCTTCGTTCATCCGTCTGGCAATGGTGTGGTCATCCGCCGTCAGGATGTCATCCATCGGTGGACGAACATGGATCGTCAGGCGGTGCGTTCTCCCATCGTATACGGGGAACAGCGGTACCACGCGCGCGTGGCAGACTTTCATCAGACGTCCAATCGCCGGTAACGTTGCTTTATAGGTAGCAAAAAAATCGACAAACTCGCTGTGTTCAGGCCCATGGTCCTGATCCGGCAGGTAGTATCCCCAATATCCCTGACGGACAGACTGAATAAACGGTTTGATGCCATCATTACGCGCATGCAAACGACCACCAAAGCGACGGCGTACCGTGTTCCAGACGTAATCGAATACCGGGTTCCCCTGATTGTGGAACATCGCCGCCATTTTCTGTCCCTGGGACGCCATCAGCATCGCCGGGATATCTACACCCCAGCCATGTGGAACGAGAAAAATAACTTTTTCATCGTTGCGCCGCATCTCTTCGATGATTTCCAGGCCTTGCCAGTCAACACGGTTTTGAATCTTCTCCGGGCCACGTATTGCTAATTCAGCCATCATGACCATCGCCTGAGGCGCAGTTGCATACATATCATCAACAATGGCTTCACGCTCAGCTTCGCTACGTTCAGGAAAGCAGAGGGATAAATTGATCAATGCTCTGCGACGGGAGCTTTTTCCCAGTCTTCCGGCGAGCCGTCCGAGTTTTGCCAGAATAGGATCACGAAATGACGCAGGTGTTAACGCAATCCCAGCTATCGCCGCCACCCCCAGCCAGGCGCCCCAGTAGCGCGGATGGCGAAATGATTTGTGAAACTCAGGGATATACTCAATATTCTTTTTTTTCGTTTCCATGCTCTTCCAGTGTCTGGTGCCGCGAAAAGTAAATCTGCTGATAGTGTAGCGGCGCACCGTGCGCCGTACAAAATAAAAAAGCCGGCACGCATAGCGTACCGGCTTTGTCAGTGTGCTAATTAATCAAAACGTAGCTGAGGCATAACCTCTTTCACCTGCGCCAGGTAATCGGTGCGATCCGAGCCGGTCAGACCCTCTGTACGCGGCAGTTTCGCCGTCAAAGGGTTCACGGCCTGCTGGTTAACCCATACTTCATAGTGCAGATGCGGCCCCGTTGAACGCCCGGTGTTACCTGACAGCGCGATACGATCGCCACGTTTCACTTTTTGACCTGGTTTCACCAACAGCTTACGCAGGTGCATATAACGCGTGGTGTAGGTGCGACCATGACGAACCGCAACATAGTATCCGGCAGCGCCGCTACGCTTCGCTACAACCACTTCACCATCGCCCACCGACAGTACCGGCGTCCCCTGCGGCATCGCAAAGTCGACACCTTTGTGCGGCGCTACGCGTCCAGTCACCGGATTCAGGCGACGCGGGTTAAAGTTCGAGGAAATACGGAACTGTTTCGCCGTCGGGAAACGCATGAAGCCTTTTGCCAGCCCGGTACCGTTACGGTCATAGAACTTACCGTCTGCAGCACGGATGGCATAATAGTCTTTGCCTTCAGAACGTAAACGCACGCCCAGCAGTTGGCTTTGCTCGCGCTTGCCGTCCAGCATTTCGCGAGACATCAGCACCGAGAACTCATCGCCTTTTTTCAGTTTGCGGAAATCCATCTGCCACTGCATGGCCTTAATCACTGCGCTGATTTCAGAGCTGGTCAGCCCGGCATCTTTGGCGCTGGCGACGAAGCTTCCGCCCACCGTGCCTTTGATACGACTGTTAACCCAATCGCCCTGCTGCATTTCGCTGCTCATTTTGAAACCCGTCGCAGTGCGATCGTAAGTACGGGTTTCACGGCGGGATACTTCCCAGGTCAGACGCTGCAGGTCACCTTCCGCGCTTAAGGTCCATGAAAGCTGCTGACCAATTTTCAGATTACGCAGCTCTTTATCGGAAGCAGCGAGTTGACTGATATCGCCCATATCGATGCCGTACTGATTCAGAATACTGCTCAGCGTATCGCCTGTGGAGACGACATACTCATGCACACCGGCTTCACCAGACGTTTTGTCATCCAGTTCATCCTGTGGAATGGCTTCGTCTTCTTGTGCAGCCTGATCAATAGGTTCGCTTGCCTCAGGCAACAGTGAACGAATCTCGCTTTTTTCCAGCTCGATAGTTTTAACGATGGGTGCAGAATCGGGATGGTAAACATAAGGCCGCCAGACGGCGACGGCCAATGTCAGTACGGTAAGCGACCCCAGCATAACACGATGGGGTCGCGGCAGATTATTAAATGCCAGAGCGACAGAGCGGGCTATCTGTTGCACGTATTCACTTCCTCATTAATCTCCTTTCAGGCAGCTCGCATACTGGTTGGCTAATTGGTTCAAAAACGCTGAATAGCTTGTTTTACCCAGTTTGATATTCGTACCGAGCGGATCCAACGTTCCCATTCGAACGGATGTCCCTCTCGCGACGGCTTCAACGACCGCTGGCCTGAACTGTGGCTCAGCAAAAACGCAGGTTGCTTTTTGCTCAACCAACTGTGTTCTTATTTCATGTAAACGCTGCGCACCAGGTTGAATCTCAGGGTTCACGGTAAAGTGACCAAGCGGTGTTAGTCCGTAGTGTTTTTCGTAGTAGCCATAGGCGTCATGAAAAACGAAATAACCTTTTCCCTTGAGCGGTGCGAGCTCGTTACCTACCTGCTTATCGGTTGCGGCTAATTGTGCCTCAAAATCCTTCAGGTTGGCGTCAAGTTTGGCTCGACTTTGCGGCATAAGTTCCACTAATTTTTCATGGATTGCAACCGCTGAGGCCCGCGCTATCTCTGGGGAAAGCCAAAGATGCATGTTGTAATCGCCGTGATGGTGATGCTCGTCACTTTTTTCACTGCCAGCATCATTGTGTCCATGATCGTCATCGTCGTCGTCAGCACCTTTCATGAGTAACGGTTTCACGTCATTGAGCTGCGCAATCGTTACCTGTTTCGCGTTAGGAATATTCTTGACTGACTTTTCCATAAACGCTTCCATCTCAGGTCCAATCCAAACGACTAAGTCCGCGCCCTGTAAGCGTTTTACGTCTGATGGACGCAGTGAATAGTCGTGTTCGGAAGCCCCGTCAGGCAGCAAAACTTCAGTGTCTGTTACCCCGTCCGCAATGGCCGAAGCAATAAATCCCAGCGGCTTGAGCGAGGCCACCACAGCAGCATTTGCTGCCTGTGTTGCACTACCCCAAAGAGCAGCGGATAATGCTGCGAAAAGAAGCGTATTTTTATGTAACATAATGCGACCAATCATCGTAATGAATGTAAGAAATGTGATATTATAACATTCTATAACTTCTGCAAGACTAAAATTGATATGACGACTTTGGTTTCACTGGAAAATGTCTCGGTCTCTTATGGTCAACGCCGCGTCCTGTCTGACGTATCGCTTGAACTTCGACCCGGTAAAATTTTAACGCTTCTCGGCCCAAATGGTGCCGGGAAGTCTACGCTGGTACGCGTTGTATTAGGACTGGTAGCGGCTGATGAGGGAGTTATCAAGCGTAATGGCCAATTGCGGATTGGCTATGTACCGCAAAAACTGTACCTCGATACTACGCTTCCGCTGACGGTAAGCAGGTTTATGCGCTTACGTCCCGGCACCAAAAAAGAGGATATCCTTCCGGCACTGAAGCGCGTTCAGGCCGGACATCTGATGAATGCGCCGATGCAAAAGCTCTCTGGCGGGGAAACGCAACGCGTCCTGTTAGCCCGTGCTTTATTGAATAAACCTCAGCTACTGGTGCTCGATGAGCCGACCCAGGGCGTAGATGTCAATGGGCAGGTCGCACTGTACGACCTTATCGACCAGTTGCGACGTGAACTGGATTGCGCCGTACTGATGGTTTCCCATGACCTGCATCTGGTGATGGCCAAAACCGATGAAGTACTGTGCCTGAACCATCATATTTGCTGTTCCGGTGCACCGGAAGTGGTTTCCATGCACCCGGAATTCATCTCAATGTTCGGGCAACGCGGCGCCGAACAACTCGGAATTTACCGTCATAATCACAATCACCGCCACGATTTACAGGGTCGTATCGTCTTACGCCGGGGAAATGGTCACTCATGATTGAATTGTTATTACCCGGTTGGTTAGCCGGGATCATGCTGGCCTGTGCTGCTGGCCCACTCGGCTCGTTTGTGGTCTGGCGTCGAATGTCTTATTTCGGTGATACGCTGGCCCACGCTTCGCTGCTGGGAGTCGCCTTTGGCCTGCTGCTGGATGTAAACCCTTTCTATGCGGTTATCGCCGTCACTTTGTTGCTGGCTGGCGGTCTGGTATGGCTTGAAAAGCGCCCTCACCTTGCGATCGATACCTTACTGGGCATTATGGCGCATAGTGCATTGTCGCTGGGGCTGGTTGTCGTCAGCCTGATGTCCAACATCCGTGTGGATCTGATGGCATACCTGTTTGGTGATTTGCTCGCCGTGACGCCTGAAGATCTTATCTCCATCGCCATCGGCGTGGTTATTGTTCTGGCGATTCTGTTCTGGCAGTGGCGTAACCTGCTGTCGATGACCATCAGTCCGGATCTGGCATTTGTCGATGGCGTGAAGCTGCAACGCGTGAAGCTGCTGCTGATGCTGGTTACGGCGTTAACGATTGGCGTGGCGATGAAGTTTGTCGGGGCGTTGATTATCACCTCGCTGCTTATTATCCCTGCGGCGACCGCCCGTCGCTTTGCCCGTACGCCGGAACAGATGGCAGGTGTTGCCGTTGGTGTGGGAATGATAGCGGTTACAGGCGGGTTGACCTTCTCGGCCTTCTATGACACCCCGGCAGGTCCCTCCGTGGTGCTGTGTGCCGCGCTGCTGTTTATTTTCAGCATGATGAAAAAGCAAGCGAGCTAAGCATGCGTTGCCCGGTGGCGCTGCGCTTACCGGGCCTACAAAATCGCCCAGGCCTGGTGAGCGTAGCGACATCATGCATTAAGGCATCTGTGGCGGCGTAATGCCAAAATGGTTCCAGGCGCGTACGGTTGCCATACGTCCACGCGGCGTACGCTGCAGAAAACCTTGCTGAATCAGATATGGCTCAAGCACGTCCTCAATGGTTTCACGCTCTTCCCCGATCGCCGCTGCCAGGTTATCCAGTCCGACCGGTCCGCCGAAGAATTTGTCGATAACCGCCAGCAGCAACTTACGGTCCATATAATCAAATCCTTCCGCATCCACATTGAGCATATCCAGCGCCTGAGCGGCGATATCTGCTGAAATCGTGCCGTCATGCTTCACTTCGGCGAAATCACGTACCCGGCGTAATAAGCGGTTGGCGATACGCGGCGTACCGCGAGCGCGGCGTGCCACTTCCAGCGCGCCTTCATCGCTCATTTCCAGGCCCATAAAACGCGCACTGCGTCCTACAATGTGCTGCAGATCAGCCACCTGATAGAATTCCAGGCGCTGTACAATACCAAAACGGTCACGCAACGGAGACGTTAACGACCCGGCGCGCGTCGTCGCCCCGATTAGCGTAAACGGTGGCAGATCAATCTTGATCGAACGTGCAGCCGGCCCTTCACCAATCATGATATCCAGCTGATAATCTTCCATCGCCGGATACAGCACCTCTTCCACCACCGGTGAAAGACGATGGATTTCATCGATAAACAGCACATCGTGGGGTTCAAGGTTGGTAAGCATTGCCGCCAGGTCACCCGCTTTTTCCAGTACCGGACCGGACGTGGTGCGCAGATTAACGCCCATTTCATTGGCGACAATATTGGCAAGCGTGGTTTTACCAAGACCTGGAGGACCGAAAATCAGCAGGTGATCGAGAGCGTCACCACGCAGCTTCGCCGCCTGGATAAAAATCTCCATTTGCGAACGGACCTGAGGCTGGCCAATATACTCTTCCAGCAATTTAGGGCGGATCGCACGATCCACCAGGTCTTCAGGGGTCGTGCTGACAGCCGAAATCAGGCGATCTGCTTCAATCATCCTTTACCTCACAATGCCGCGCGAAGCGCTTCACGAATCAGGGTTTCACTGCTGGCATCAGGGCGGGCAATTTTGCTCACCATGCGGCTGGCTTCTTGTGGTTTATAGCCCAACGCCACCAGCGCAGCAACCGCTTCCTGCTCGGCGTCGTCCGTTGTCGGACTGGCCGGAGAGGTCAGAACCAGATCCGCCGCCGGGGTAAAGAGGTCACCATGCAGGCCTTTAAAGCGGTCTTTCATTTCAACAATCAAACGCTCTGCGGTTTTCTTACCAATGCCCGGTAATTTCACTAACGCGCCAAGCTCTTCGCGCTCAACGGCATTAACAAACTGCTGCGCAGACATTCCGGAGAGGATCGCCAGCGCCAGCTTCGGCCCCACGCCATTGGTTTTGATTAACTCTTTAAACAGCGTGCGCTCTTGCTTGTTGTTAAAGCCATACAGCAGTTGAGCGTCTTCACGCACCACAAAATGGGTGAAGATAATCGCTTCCTGCCCGGCTTCCGGCAACTCGTAGAAACAGGTCATCGGCATATGCACTTCATAGCCTACCCCACCCGTTTCCAGAAGGACCAGCGGGGGTTGTTTTTCAATAATGATGCCTCTGAGTCTGCCTATCACGTGACGCTCCTGCGTTAAGGGCTAAAAGGTAATGCGCTATCATAAAAAAAGGCTGGATAGATATCCAGCCTCATTTGTCACTAACGTAATCGACCTCGCGCCAAATTCAGCCTCGACTCGCTCATTTGCATGGCATTCTGACTGACATGGCAGTGGGTAATAGCAATCGCCAGCGCATCCGCGGCATCCGCTTGCGGATTCGCCGGGAGTTTTAGCAGCGTGCGCACCATATGCTGGACCTGGCTTTTTTCCGCACTACCGATCCCCACCACAGTCTGTTTTACCTGGCGGGCCGCGTATTCAAAGACCGGTAGATCCTGATTGGTCGCCGCAACGATTGCCACGCCGCGTGCCTGTCCAAGCTTTAGCGCCGAGTCAGCGTTCTTCGCCATAAAGACCTGCTCAATGGCAAAATAGTCCGGCTGGAACTGGGTGATGATTTCCGTCACGCCCGCGTAAATTAACTTCAAACGTGACGGGAGATCGTCGACTTTGGTGCGGATACAACCGCTGCCGAGGTAGGTCAGCTGTCTGCCGACCTGACGAATAACGCCATAACCGGTGATGCGCGACCCCGGGTCAATGCCGAGAATGATAGACATCACGCACCTCCTGTCAGGTTGCGGTACAGCCACCTCATTCTAAGGTAGCTGCAACCTCATCAGAGATCTCGCCGTTATGGTAAACTTCCTGCACGTCGTCGCAGTCTTCCAGCATATCGATCAGACGCAACAACTTCGGCGCTGTTTCTGCATCCATATCTGCTTTGGTGGATGGAATCATAGACACTTCAGCCGCGTCCGCTTTCAGACCCGCCGCTTCCAGCGCGTCACGCACTTTACCCATCTCTTCCCACGCGGTGTAAACGTCAATTGCGCCGTCGTCGAAGGTCACCACGTCTTCAGCACCTGCTTCCAGCGCCGCTTCCATGATGGCGTCTTCGTCGCCTTGTTCAAAGGAGATCACGCCTTTTTTGCTGAACAGGTAAGCCACGGAACCGTCGGTACCGAGGTTGCCGCCCGTTTTCGTGAACGCGTGACGCACTTCCGCAACAGTACGGTTACGGTTGTCAGACAGACATTCAATCATAACGGCTGTACCGCCAGGACCATAACCTTCATAGATGATGGTTTCCATGTTGGAATCTTCATCACCACCCACACCGCGCGCGATTGCACGGTTCAGGGTGTCACGGGTCATGTTGTTAGCCAGCGCTTTATCAACCGCTGCACGCAGACGCGGGTTAGCGTCCGGATCGCCGCCGCCGAGTTTTGCCGCCGTCACCAGCTCACGAATTATTTTGGTGAAAATTTTACCGCGTTTAGCATCCTGCGCTGCTTTACGGTGTCTGGTGTTGGCCCATTTACTATGACCTGCCATAAATAATATCTCCAAAAAGCGCGCCTTTTCAGGCGACGTTAATTACAAACTCTTCAATCGCCTGCCGGTTACTCCACGACTTGGTTAATTGGGCGGCTTCAACCGCATTAACCCAACGATAGGTCAGATGTTCGGTGAACACGATCTCTCGTTCTGAGGGAAGTGCCAGGCAAAACCAGGATTCAGTATTACGTTCAATTCCCGGTGCATAGCGATGACGTAAATGGCTAAAAATCTCAAACTCCACCGTGCGCTGACAGTCAATTAAGGTCAGTTGCTCAGATGCAACATCAATGGCGACCTCTTCCTTTACTTCGCGCATAGCGGCTTGCGACGCGGTTTCACCCTCTTCAAGGCTGCCGGTGACCGACTGCCAGAAATCAGGATCGTCGCGTCGCTGTAACATCAGCACTCTCCCGGTGTCCTTTGCATAAATCACGACTAACACCGAGACAGGCTGTTTGTATGTCATATCAGTTATTCTCGGCCTTCTTAACAACCTGAATGCTCAGTTCCGCCAGCGCAGCTTCGTTGGCAAAGCTCGGCGCTTCAGTCATCAGACACGCTGCAGCAGTGGTTTTTGGGAAAGCAATAACGTCACGAATGTTGTCAGTACCGGTCAGCAGCATAGTCAGACGGTCCAGACCAAACGCCAGGCCCGCATGCGGTGGTGTACCATATTTTAGCGCATCCAGCAGGAAGCCGAATTTCTCACGCTGCTCTTGCTCGTTAATGCCCAGAATACCAAATACGGTCTGCTGCATGTCGCCGTTGTGAATACGCACGGAACCGCCGCCCACTTCGTAGCCGTTGATAACCATATCGTATGCGTTAGCAACCGCGTCTTCCGGCGCAGCTTTCAGCTCAGCAGCTGTCATATCTTTCGGCGCGGTGAACGGATGGTGCATTGCGGTCAGTCCGCCTTCACCATCGTCTTCAAACATTGGGAAGTCGATAACCCACAGCGGCGCCCATTTGGCTTCGTCGGTAATGTTCAGGTCTTTACCCAGTTTCAGACGCAGCGCGCCCATCGCGTCGGCAACCACTTTCTTGTTGTCGGCACCGAAGAAAATCATGTCGCCGTCTTGCGCACCGGTACGCGCCAGAATCGCTTCCACGATTTCTGCGTTCAGGAACTTAGCAACCGGGCTGGTGATACCTTCCAGACCTTTCGCACGCTCGGTGACTTTGATGTAAGCCAGACCTTTCGCGCCGTAAATTTTAATAAAGTTACCGTAATCGTCAATTTGCTTACGGCTCAGTGCGGCACCGCCCGGTACACGCAGAGCAGCTACGCGGCCTTTCGCATCGTTTGCCGGACCAGAGAACACTGCGAACTCAACGTCTTTCACCAGATCGGCAACGTCAACCAGCTCCATCGGGTTACGCAGGTCTGGTTTATCGGAACCGTAACGACGCTCAGCTTCGGCAAAGGTCATGATCGGGAAATCACCCAGATCCACCCCTTTAACTTCCAGCCACAGATTACGCACCAGCGCTTCCATCACTTCACGCACCTGCGGTGCGGTCATGAAGGAAGTCTCAACGTCGATCTGGGTAAATTCAGGCTGACGGTCAGCACGTAAGTCTTCATCACGGAAGCATTTTACGATCTGATAGTAGCGGTCAAAGCCAGACATCATCAGCAGTTGTTTAAACAACTGAGGTGATTGCGGCAGCGCGTAGAATTTACCTTTATGTACGCGAGAAGGTACCAGGTAATCGCGCGCGCCTTCCGGCGTCGCTTTGGTCAGCATCGGTGTTTCGATGTCGAGGAAGCCGTGGTCGTCCATAAAACGACGCACCAGACTGGTAATTTTGGCACGCGTTTTCAGGCGCTGCGCCATTTCAGGGCGACGCAGATCTAAATAGCGATACTTCAGTCGCGCTTCTTCGGTGTTGACGTGGTTAGAGTCCAACGGCAGCGAGTCTGAACGGTTGATGATGGTCAGATCGGAGGCCAGCACTTCAATTTCGCCCGTCGCCATCTCGGCGTTGACGTTTTTCGCGTCACGCGCACGCACGGTGCCCGTAACCTGGATGCAGAACTCATTACGCAGTTCGGAGGCCAGCTTTAACGCGTCCGCACGGTCCGGATCGAAAAATACCTGCACGATACCTTCGCGGTCGCGCATATCGATAAAGATCAGGCTACCAAGATCACGACGACGGTTGACCCAACCACACAGAGTCACCTGCTGCCCCTCGTGGGACAGACGTAGCTGTCCGCAATATTCTGTACGCATGAGATATCCCTTAACTTTGCCGCAGGCGGATTGTCACCTGTCTCGCAGATGACGAAGTCGCAGCTTTAGCTGAATGTCACAACTGAATGAAAAAAGGCGGCTATTATACTGGAAATTCTGCCGCACGATAAGAGCCTACTGGGATAGACTCTTAGTCCGGTACTGACTGTACGCCTGTTTCCTGGACGGGCATTGCGTAATCTCACAAAAAATAACAAAAATTGTCGCCCCTTTCACACTGATTCGCGCTTAAGGTGTAACGGAATTCTATTTTTTACTGGAGTGAACATGCTGGAACTGAACGCAAAAACAACTGCCCTTGTCGTGATTGACTTACAGGAAGGGATCCTGCCTTTCGCTGGCGGACCTCATACGGCACACGCTGTGGTTGCCCGCACCGCGCAGTTGGCGGAAAAATTCCGTACCCACGGTTCCCCGGTGGTAATGGTGCGCGTCGGGTGGTCTGACGATTACGCCGAAGCACTGAAACAGCCAGTAGATGCTCAGACTCCAGCAAAAGCGTTGCCCGAAAACTGGTGGGATTACCCGGCTGCTCTGGGTAAATGCACCAGCGATCTCGAAGTAACCAAACGCCAGTGGGGCGCGTTCTACGGCACCGATCTGGAATTACAGCTGCGTCGCCGGGATATCGATACCATCGTCCTGTGCGGCATCTCTACGAACATTGGCGTTGAGTCGACGGCACGAAATGCGTGGGAGCTGGGTTTCAGTCTTATCATTGCAGAGGATGCCTGTAGCGCCGCCAGTGCTGAGCAACACCAGGGCAGCATGACGCACATTTTCCCCCGCATTGCGCGCGTTCGCAGCGTGGAGGAGATTTTGCAAGCGCTATGATCTATATCGGTTTACCCCAATGGTCGCACCCAAAGTGGGTGCGTCTGGGGATCACAAGCCTTGAAGAGTATGCCCGCCACTTTAACTGCGTGGAGGGCAATACCACGCTGTATGCGCTGCCTAAAGCCGATATTGTTGCCCGCTGGCAGGCACAGACCACCGATACGTTTCGATTTTGTTTTAAGTTTCCGGCGACCATTTCGCATAAGGCCGCGCTGCGGAATTGTGATGACCTGGTACAGGAATTTTTTATGCGCATGTCGCCGCTAGAATCGCGCATTGGACAATACTGGCTGCAATTACCCGCGACTTTTAGCCCACGCGACCTGCCTGCCCTGTGGCAGTTTCTCGATGCGCTCCCCAAATGCTTTACCTACGGTGTGGAAGTTCGCCATCCAGACTTCTTTGCCAAAGGCGAAGCCGAACAGCTATTTAATCGCGGGTTACACGAGCGTGGAGTAAACCGGGTGATTCTGGACAGCCGCCCGGTACATGCCGCAATCCCACATACCGAAGCGATACGTGACGCCCAGCGCAAGAAACCGAAGGTTCCGGTGCATGCGGTGGTGACGGCAAACCATCCGATGGTACGCTTTATCGGTAGCGATGATATGGCACAAAACAGCGCGCTTTTTGCCGTCTGGCTGACCAAGCTGTCGCTATGGCATCACACCACGACGCCGTATCTGTTTTTGCATACGCCGGACATCGCGCAGGCCCCGGAGCTTGTCGATACGCTATGGGCAGATTTACGCAATGCTCTGCCAGAGATCGGATCAGCACCGTCTATTCCACAGCAATCTTCTCTTTTCTGAAAATGCCACCTATCATAGTCAATGCCAGCAGCCATTTTAAAAGGGAGTTTGTATGGTAAGCGCGCTTTATGCCGTATTGGGTGCGTTATTGTTAATAAAGTTCTCCTTTGACGTTGTTCGCCTGCGCATGCAATATCGCGTTGCCTATGGCGATGGAGGTTTTAGCGAACTGCAAAGCGCTATCCGCATTCACGGTAACGCGGTGGAATATATTCCCGTCGCGTTAGTGCTGCTGTTATTTATGGAAATGAACGGCGCAGAGACGTGGATGGTGCATCTTTGCGGGCTGATGTTGATTGCCGGACGACTGATGCATTATTACGGATTCCACCACCGGCTTTTCCGCTGGCGCCGTTCAGGCATGAGCGCAACCTGGTGTTCGCTGTTGCTAATGGTGCTGGCGAATCTTTGGTATATGCCCTGGGAGTTGGTTTTCTCCCTGCATTAGCGCACAATACGCCACTTTATTTTTCCCGGATTTTTACGTTATGTCTCACCGCGACACGCTTTTTTCTGCGCCTATCGCCAGTCTGGGTGACTGGACCTTTGATGAACGGGTAGCTGAAGTCTTCCCGGATATGATCCAGCGTTCCGTTCCTGGCTATTCCAATATTATTTCTATGATTGGCATGTTGGCCGAACGTTTCGTACAACCCAACACGCAGGTCTACGATCTGGGCTGTTCTCTGGGCGCGGCGACGCTCTCGGTGCGTCGCAATATTCATCACGAGAATTGCAAAATTATTGCTGTCGATAACTCCCCGGCGATGGTTGAGCGCTGCCGTCGTCACATCGACGCTTATAAAGCACCGACTCCGGTTGAGGTTGTCGAAGGCGATATTCGCAACATTACTATCGAAAATGCCTCGATGGTGGTGCTGAATTTTACCCTGCAATTCCTTGAGCCACCCGAGCGCCAGGCGTTGTTGGATAAGATTTATCAGGGGCTGAATCCCGGTGGCGCGTTGGTGCTATCTGAAAAATTCAGCTTCGAAGACGCGAACGTAGGCGAGTTGCTGTTCAACATGCACCACGACTTCAAACGAGCCAATGGCTATAGCGAACTGGAAATCAGCCAGAAGCGCAGCATGCTGGAGAACGTGATGCTCACCGACTCGGTCGAAACGCATAAAGCGCGACTGCATCAGGCCGGCTTTGAGCACAGCGAATTGTGGTTCCAGTGCTTCAACTTTGGCTCTCTGGTGGCGTTGAAAGCTGAGGTTAGCGCATGATCGATTTTGGTAACTTTTATCAGTTGATTGCCAAAAATCATCTGTCCCATTGGCTGGAAACACTTCCGGCGCAAATCGCTGCCTGGCAGCGCGATCAGCACGGTCTTTTTAAACAATGGTCAAACGCCGTCGAGTTTCTGCCCGAGCTAACGCCGCATCGTCTGGACTTAATGCATAGCGTTACCGCAGAAAGCAAAGAGCCGCTCAGCGAAGGTCAGCTTAAACGCATAGACACCCTGATGCGTAACCTGATGCCATGGCGTAAAGGACCGTACTCGCTGTACGGCGTCAACATCGATACCGAATGGCGTTCCGACTGGAAGTGGGATCGCGTCCTGCCGCACTTGTCTGATCTCACCGGACGTACCATTCTTGATGTCGGCTGCGGCAGTGGCTATCACATGTGGCGCATGATTGGCGCGGGCGCACATCTGGCGGTCGGTATCGACCCGACCCAACTGTTCCTGTGCCAGTTTGAGGCGGTGCGTAAACTGCTGGGCAATGACCAGCGCGCGCATCTGCTGCCGCTGGGTATTGAACAGCTTCCGGCGCTCAACGCCTTTGATACCGTATTCTCCATGGGCGTGCTTTATCACCGCCGCTCGCCGCTGGAACACCTGTGGCAGTTAAAGGATCAGTTGGTTAAAGATGGCGAACTGGTACTGGAAACGCTGGTTGTCGAAGGCGATGAAAATACCGTGCTGGTGCCGGGCGATCGCTACGCCCAGATGCGTAACGTTTACTTTATCCCGTCTGCACTGGCGCTAAAAAACTGGCTGGAAAAATGCGGGTTTGTTGATGTGCGCATTGCCGACGTATGTGTGACCACTACCGAAGAACAGCGCCGCACCGAATGGATGATTACCGAATCGCTGGCCGACTTCCTTGACCCGAACGACCACAGTAAGACGGTGGAAGGCTACCCCGCCCCACTGCGTGCGGTATTGATTGCACGTAAACCGTAGTCATTTTTGCCAAATGACTATTACGTATAGCACCATTTCTCCAAAATAGTTCGGTTTGCAACAAGGCGGCGACGCAGCAAATCCCTGGGAGCGTAGATAACTACGTGACCGGGGTGAGCGAGGAAAGCCAACACAGTTGCAGACCGAAATATGCAGGAGAAGGAGAAAAAAAGGCCCCTGTTGAAATTGCAGGGGCCTGGTACGAGCAAGCATCATATTGGGCGACATGATGCAACGGTAAAATCAGTTGGCCTGATGGTGTGCAATGATTGCTTTCATTTCAGCAACCGCCGCCCCGTCTACCGCATAGCGAGAATACTCATCCGCCTGCGCATCCGAAGACATCGACAACCCCGAATTGCGATAACGCATTGGTGAAGCCAGCCATACTCCGGCAGAACTGTGGGCTTCCTGCACCCCAGCATCAAGGAACAGGGACAAATTCGAGGCGCGAACCCCCGCTCCGGCCATAATGATTGGAGCACCAGGCTGCGCAATAAGTTCCATTATTTTTGTTAAACCTTGCGCCGCATCTGATTTTTGCCCGGAGGTGAGTACTCTGGCGATGCCCAAATCAGCTAATTTTTTAAGCGTATTGAGTGGGTTAGCACACATATCAAAGGCACGATGAAAAGTGACTTGCAGTGAACCGGCGGCGATCATTATTTTCTCCATGCGCGGCATATCGACATCGCCATTCGCATCTAAAATGCCGGTCACCAGCCCTGAGAACCCCAGTTCTCTGACCATCGCTATATCATCCAGCATTGCAGCGAACTCACCTTCGGTGTAACAAAAGTCGCCTCCACGTGGACGAATAATGGGATTGACGGGAATCGAAATGTGCTGGCGAACAGAACGCAAGACGCCCAGTGAAGGTGTTAAGCCCCCTTCTTTGGGTGCCGAGCAAAGCTCAATACGATCCGCGCCGTTTTGCTGCGCCGTGCGCGCGCACTCCATGCTGTAACAGCAGATTTCCAGTATAGTCATGCTCACTCCTGACGTTCGCTTGCCACAATGGTTTCAATCGACCACGGGTGGAATTTTATCGTCACGCTACCATCGCTAACCGCCAGCGTCGGATTCGGTAAACGTTCACGTTCTCCTTTTGGCGAGCTGGTTTTCACAAATATACCAGGTTGACTCAGACCGTGATCGGAAAGCAGCGCCAGCGCTCGCGCATTCAGCGTTTGTGCCTCACCCGGCAGAACAATTTCAATATGTTCCCAGCCTTCATGTGGGTAACGTTTTTCGCCCGGCCACGGCAGTTCGACGATGGAAAATTGCCAATGTTGCACACAAACCGGCTCATGCAGTTTAAAAAGACAAATAGGTCTGCCGTTAATGATGTTTTCTGACAACAATTCACCGCACTGTTCAAACCCACGACGCCAGCGTTCTGCAGTGGTATTTTGATGGCAACGCAAGGAAATGTGATCGGCTTCCAGACCTGTGATATCCAGCCCAAGACGGGTAGAAAGTTCCGTTAATGCCTGCGTGAAATGCGGTAAATCTGCAGAAATATCCTGTAGTTCTGCAACGGTTTGCCAGTTCGCCATATTAAAAGCTCATATCCATGTTCAAAGTCGCTAATTTACTCTGTTGCGCTGCGCCATCCAACCGCTGTTTTCTCCGAACACATCATGGATAAATTTACGCCATTGCATGGTTTATATTTCAGGCTACTGGCGGTACACACAATGCTGACGGCAACGGGCATTTGCAGTATACTCCCGCCCTTAATTCTTAAACTGGTGCGGTGAATTTTAGACCGCTTCATAAATGTAAGGTATTCCGGTGAATATTCAGGCTCTTCTCTCAGAAAAAGTCAGTCAGGCCATGATTGCTGCAGGCGCGCCTGCAGATTGCGAACCACAGGTTCGTCAGTCAGCAAAAGTACAGTTCGGCGACTATCAAGCTAACGGCATGATGGCTGTCGCTAAAAAACTGGGTATGGCGCCGCGACAACTGGCTGAGCAGGTGCTGACTCATCTGGATCTCAACGGGATTGCCAGCAAAGTTGAAATTGCAGGCCCGGGCTTTATCAACATTTTTCTCGACCCGGCATTTCTGGCGCAGCACGTTCAGCAGGCGCTGGCTTCCGATCGTCTGGGCGTCACCCAACCGACTAAACAAACCGTCGTGGTTGACTACTCCGCGCCTAACGTAGCGAAAGAGATGCACGTTGGTCACCTGCGTTCCACCATCATCGGTGACGCGGCGGTGCGTACGCTGGAATTCCTTGGTCACAAGGTTATCCGCGCCAACCACGTCGGCGACTGGGGAACTCAGTTCGGTATGCTCATCGCATGGCTGGAAAAACAGCAGCAGGAAAATGCCGGAGAGATGGCGCTGGCTGACCTGGAAGGTTTCTACCGTGACGCGAAAAAACATTACGACGAAGATGAAGCCTTCGCGGAACGCGCTCGTAGCTATGTCGTGAAGCTGCAAGGCGGCGACGAATACTTCCGTGAGATGTGGCGTAAACTGGTCGACATTACCATGTCACAGAACCAGTTAACCTACGATCGCCTCAACGTTACCCTGACCCGTGACGACGTCATGGGCGAGAGCCTGTACAACCCGATGCTGCCTGGCATCGTGGCCGATCTCAAAGCCAAAGGCCTGGCTGTTGAAAGCGAAGGCGCTACCGTCGTATTCCTTGATGAGTATAAAAACAAGGAAGGCGAACCGATGGGCGTTATCATTCAGAAGAAAGATGGCGGCTATCTCTACACCACAACCGACATCGCCTGTGCCAAGTATCGTTACGAAACCCTGCATGCCGATCGCGTACTGTATTACATCGACTCTCGTCAGCATCAGCACTTAATGCAGGCCTGGACCATCGTGCGTAAAGCTGGTTATGTGCCGGATTCGGTGCCGCTGGAACACCACATGTTCGGTATGATGCTGGGCAAAGACGGTAAACCGTTCAAAACCCGCGCTGGCGGCACGGTTAAACTGGCCGATCTGCTGGATGAAGCGCTGGAGCGCGCACGTCGTCTGGTCGCGGAGAAGAACCCGGACATGCCTGCCGATGAGCTGGAAAAGCTGGCAAATGCGGTCGGTATCGGTGCAGTGAAATACGCGGATCTGTCCAAAAACCGTACCACCGACTACATCTTCGACTGGGACAACATGCTGGCGTTCGAAGGCAATACCGCGCCGTACATGCAGTATGCTTACACCCGCGTACTGTCCGTATTCCGTAAAGCGGATATCGACGAAAGCGCGCTGGCAAATGCGCAGGTGATTATCAACGAAGATCGCGAGGCTCAGCTGGCTGCGCGTCTGCTGCAGTTTGAAGAAACGCTGACCGTCGTTGCGCGTGAAGGTACACCGCACGTGATGTGTGCTTACCTGTACGACGTTGCCGGTCTGTTCTCTGGCTTCTACGAGCACTGCCCTATCCTCAGCGCTGAAAACGAAGAGATTCGTAACAGCCGGCTGAAACTGGCACAGCTGACGGCGAAAACCCTGAAGCTGGGTCTGGATACACTGGGTATCGAAACCGTAGAACGTATGTAATTACCTCAAGTAATGTGAAAGCCCGCGCTATGTCGCGGGCTTTATTATTTTCCCTGACCCGTCCTCATTGGCAGCGCAATCAGGCCTACGAGAAGCGACTACATCCACTGTAATTTGTAACAACCCACAAGGAATGACACATTTCCCTAGAGATATGGAACATTTTTTGCCTGTCATCCCGTTTAAGCCTCCGTATCATTAGGCGGCGAATTAATCAGGTACGGGTCAATGACATTCAGAGATTTTGAGGCGGAAGAAAAACTCTTTCAGCGGCGTGTGTTGGTGGCCTTTGGCCTGGTGGTCATCTGTTTTGGCATCCTGATTTACAACCTCTACAATTTACAAATTCGCGAGCACCAAGTATTACACCACCCGCTCGAATGCAAACGACATCAAAATGCTACCCGTCGCCCCCACACGCGGCATGATTTACGATCGCAACGGCATCCCGCTGGTGCGCAACGTAACCTGGTACGACATTTCCGTTACGCCTTATAAAATCAGCGATATGAATGCGTTAATCCAGCAGCTCACGCCCATCGTTGACCTCACTCCTGATGATATTGATCAGTTTCGCCATGAGCTGAAAGCCAGCAGCCGCTATCGTCCGGTCGTGCTAAAAAATGCGCTTACCGATGTGGAAATCGCCCGTTTCTCGGTAAACCAGTTTCATTTTAGCGGCGTAAACATCAATAGCTACGAAGACCGCCAGTATCCCTATGGCGCGGCGCTGGCACATGTCCTTGGCTATGTTTCAAAAATCAATGACAACGACCTGAAAGCACTGGATCAAAAGGGTCAGGCAGAGAACTACGCCGCCGATCACAATATCGGTAAGCAAGGTATTGAACGCTATTACGAAAATGAACTGCATGGAAAGACCGGTTATCAGGAGGTGGAAGTAGATAACCACGGACGCATCGTACGCCTGATCAAAGATGTGCCGCCCGTTGCCGGAAAAAATATCCATCTGACGCTGGATTTACATTTACAGCAATATATTGAGAGCTTGTTGGCTGGCCAGCGTGCCGCCGTTTTGGTTGAAGATCCACACGACGGTTCTGTACTGGCGATGGTCTCAAACCCCAGCTATGACCCTAATCCGTTTGTCAAAGGCATTAGCTATCAGGACTATAACAAGCTACTCCAGGATAAAGACCTGCCATTAATCAACCGCGTCACACAGGGATTGTATCCCCCCGCGTCAACGGTCAAACCGTATATGGCGATGTCAGCATTACTAAACGGTGTGATCACGCCGCAGACCAGTTTCTTCGGTGCTCCTACCTGGACGCTACCCGGCACCGAGCGACATTACCGTGACTGGAAAAAAACAGGCCACGGTATGCTGGATGTCACCAAAGCGATAGAAGAGTCTGCCGATACGTTCTTCTATCAGGTAGCGTATATGATGGGGATCGACCGGATTAACAGCATGCTCAGCCAGTTTGGTTACGGTAAACCGACCGGCATCGATCTTGATGAGGAGT
This sequence comes from Citrobacter sp. S39, assembly GCF_009495675.1. NCBI lineage: Bacteria > Pseudomonadati > Pseudomonadota > Gammaproteobacteria > Enterobacterales > Enterobacteriaceae > Citrobacter > Citrobacter sp. S39. The sequence goes on along the minus strand of NZ_CP045555.1, from coordinate 2,985,225 downwards.
ATAACGGCCTGCTCCCGAGCCGTGAATGGAAGCAAAAAGTGCATAAAAAAGCCTGGTATCAGGGGGATACTATCTCAGTTGGCATCGGCCAGGGCTACTGGATTGCCACTCCTATCCAGATGGTCAAAGCCATGGTCGCACTGATTAACAACGGCAAGGTTATCGTCCCTCACCTGCTACTCGATGAAGAAAATGGCAAAACTCTCACGCCGTATCAGGCTCCAGAAGCACCGTCACAAATCGCCTCAGCCTCGTCACCCTACTGGGGACTGGTGCGTCAGGCGATGTTCGGCATGGCGAATGAACCAAATGGTACAGGTTATAAGTTCTTTCACACAGCACCTTACGGCATTGCGGCGAAAAGCGGCACCTCGCAGGTCTTTAGCCTGAAAGAAAATCAGACCTACAATGCGAAGATGATCCCTGTCCGCTTGCGCGACCACGTGTTCTATACCGCATTTGCGCCCTATAAGAACCCGAAGGTCGCGGTGGCGTTAATTCTGGAAAACGGCGGCAGCGATGGTGTCACCGCCGCGCCGGTTATGCGTCAAATCATGGATCATCTCTTTGCCCCGCAGGACAACACGGTACACACAATGACGACTCAACCATCAGGTCCGATAGCGTTAGCGCCATCGAATACCGATATCAAAAATACTTACGCAAGTATTCGGTAAGACACAGCATCGCCATCGCTTGTCCGTAAGGCATAGAAGTCCGAGGGATGTTGCGGTAGAAATCGAGATTGTGTCCCATCCCGGTGCCAAACGAGGTGTGCAGCAGTTCACCTTCCGGTGAAATATGCTGCACAATGCCACGAATGGCTTTTTCGGCCACCAGCGTATACTCTTGCCCAACATAACGTTTACGTACAGCTTTGAGGATCCCATAAGCAAATCCGGCAGTTGCCGATGCTTCCAGATACGACTGCGGGTCGTCCAGCAAGGTATGCCACAACCCACTTTCATCCTGGCATTTCGCCAGCGCCGCGATTTGTGCGTTCAGGACCTGTACCAGATAGCGGTGAACGGCATTGTTTTCTGGTAAATCAAGTAATTCGAGGAAGTCCGGGATCACGATAGTTAACCAACTGTTGCCACGCGCCCAGCGGGCATTGGCAAAGTTATGATTTCCTTCATAGCTCCAGCCGTGGAACCACAGCCCCGTGTCTTTATCCATCAGGTTTTGCACGTGCAGCAGGAACTGATACGTTGCCTCTTCGATGTAGTCAGGGCGATTGAGTAACTTGCCAATCTTCGCCAGCGGTAAAACCGTCATCATCAGCGTGTCATCCCACATCTGCTGGTGGTTTTCTTCCGCCAGCGTGATGTGTTGCATACCGCCGAACTCGGTACGCGGCATCTCATGCATTGCCCACTCAGCCCAGCTGTCGAGCCACGGTAGATACGCTGGATTACGCGTCTCTTCATAGCGATACGCCAACGTTAAAAATGGCGCCATGGTGTTAACGTTTTTGGTGGTTGCACCTTCAGCAAAGCGATCGGCAAACCAGCTATCGATGATATCGCGTATCGTTTCATCGCCGGTTTGCAGATAGTACTGATACATCCCGTACAAGCCGACGCCGTGCGTCCACTCCCATCCCGCCCAGCCTTTGGTATCAATTACGCGTCCATCATCCAGACGCAGCAAGAACTCACCAGTTTCGTCATGAATATTGACCAGGTTATGCGTCACCTTTTTTATCAGCGTTTTTAATTCATCCCTGGCAATAAAATGTTCTGGCTGGCGCAACAACGGGCTATGTTTAACCGGGTAAACAATCATTTACTTAACCTCTGTCAATGTCGGATTCAATGCTGTGACCTGCCCCTGTTGCGGCGCAGCAGCTGTATTTGGGAGGCCCCGCAATCCTCGCTTTGACAATGGGCATCCTTATAGGGGCACAGTAAAAGCAAACAGGAAGTGAAACCTTTCTATTTCTGCCAGAAGGATTCGTGAAATGGCAACAATACAAAGAGTCCGGCAACGTACGTCACCTATTTTATAAAACTGCGTTTCTATTTAATTGAATGAGAGACTGAAATGTTGAAACAACCAGCAGTTTCAACTGCTGGTTTGAATGACGGAGGGTGTTAACGGTAGTTCACAATCACCTGATTGCTCTGAATGCGTAACGCGGGGATCAGGCGACCACCGCCGGGGACTTCCCAGACAAAATGCATCGGTTCAATGGCCGGAACATTATTGAACCCGTTGGTGGTCCCACTTTGCCCGTCCAGCTCGACACAGCGGGACTGAGAACATAAACGCACTCGCAGACCTGCGGGCGTGGGGCCATTCAGCTCATAGCGCCAGGCTACCAGCGTCATTAAGCCTGAGACCGGCTGGCCAGGAACCAAAGGCGCAGACGAGGCTGACTGGCCACGGTGATTTAAGGTGATCCCCATACCGCTTGCCTGCCAGGCCCCTTCTCCGGCGGCCTGCGCCACCAGAGGAAAAAACAACAACCACAGTAACTTGCGCATTATTTACCTCCAATGGTCGCCGTCATGCGGATATGGCGGTTATCGGAAAGCTCCATGTTCGATAACACCACCAACTGCGGGATGCTGCGACGTAAAAACCGCGCCAGCAGCGGACGCAACGCGTGATTAACCAGCAAGACCGGCGGCGCGCCCAACATTTCCTGCCGGGACAGCGCTTCCTGTGTTTGGGCCAGCAGGCGGTCTGCAAGCCCAGGCTCCAGGCCTCCCCCCCCCTGCAGCGCTTGCAGCAGCAAACGCTCGAGCGGAGTATCAAGACCGATAACCTGAACCTCTTCATTCCCCGGGAACCACTGCTGAGTGATGGCGCGTCCCAACGCAACACGGACGACCGCGGTAAGCTCATGCGGATCGTTTTGCAGCGGCGCATGTTCCGCCAGCGTTTCAAGAATGGTGCGCATATCACGAATCGGTACTTTCTCGTCCAGTAAGTTCTGCAGCACTTTATGCAGCGTGGTGAGCGTCACAACGCCCGGCACCAGATCTTCCGTCAGCTTTGGCATTTCCTGCGACACTCGATCCAGTAACTGCTGCGCTTCCTGACGGCCAAACAGCTCAGCGGCGAACTGGCCAATCAGGTGATTTAGATGCGTAGCAACAACAGTACTGGCTTCAACCACCGTAAAGCCCTGAATCTGCGCCTGTTCCTTCAATGCGCTTTCAATCCAGATAGCGTCCAGTCCGAAAGCCGGATCGACCGTTTTCTCGCCCGGCAGCGACCCGGCAGCAGTACCCGGGTTAATGGCCAGCCAGCGTCCCGGATAGGCGTCACCGCTGCCAATTTCTACCCCTTTCATCAAAATTCGATAGCGGGCCGGCTGCAGATCCATATTGTCACGGATGTGTACCACCGGCGGCAGGAAGCCCATATCCTGAGCAAATTTCTTACGAATACTGCGAATTCGCCCCAGTAACTCGCCATCCTGCTGAAAGTCCACCATTGGGATCAGGCGATAACCTACCTCCATTCCCAGCGAATCTTCCAACTGCACGTCGTTCCACGTGGCTTCCACCACGGAGTTGTTTTCCGGCATTTTCACCGGCTGCGGTTCATCTGGCGCTTTTTGCTCACGACCGCGCATCCACCAGGCCAGGCCCAGCAATGCGGCAGTAAACATCAGAAACACCAGGTTCGGCATGCCCGGAACCAGGCCCAAAAGTCCAAGTACCGCCGCACTGAGCAACATGACACTAGGATTGCTGAACAGTTGGGTCACCATCTGTTCGCCTACGTCCTGGTCGGTACTCACGCGGGTCACGATAACGCCCGCCGCGGTAGAGATAACCAGCGCAGGAATTTGTGCCACCAGCCCGTCACCGATGGTCAGCAGGGTATAACTTTCCGCAGCGCTGCCCATGCTCATACCATGCTGCAACACCCCAACTAACAGACCGCCGACTACGTTGATCACCATGATCAAAATACCGGCAATGGCGTCTCCACGGACGAATTTACTCGCACCGTCCATTGAGCCGTAAAAATCCGCTTCCTGGGTCACTTCCGAGCGTCGTTTTTTAGCTTCATCTTCGCCAATCAGACCGGCATTCAAATCCGCATCAATCGCCATCTGCTTGCCGGGCATACCATCCAGCACGAAGCGCGCGCCAACCTCGGCGATACGCCCTGCACCTTTGGTGATTACCATAAAGTTAATGATGACGAGAATGACGAAGACCACGATACCGATCGCAAAGTTACCGCCCACCAGGAAGTGACCAAAAGCTTCAACCACCTTCCCCGCCGCCGCCGCGCCGGTGTGTCCTTCCATCAAAATGATACGGGTCGACGCGACGTTCAGCGCCAGGCGTAATAATGTGGTAAACAGCAAAATCGTCGGGAATGCGGCAAATTCCAGCGTACGCTGGGTGAACATCGCCACCAGCAGTACCATGATCGACAGCGCAATGTTAAATGTGAACAGCAAATCGAGGACGAAAGCCGGCAGCGGCAGCACCATCATCGACAGGATCAGCAGGATGAGGATCGGTCCGGCAAGGATTTGCCATTGCGTGGATTTCAGGTTGCTGGGCAGACGCAGCATCGCGACCAGATTAGCCATCAGTATTCTTCTCGTTCATGAAATCCAGTGCTTCAGGCACCGGAAGGTTTTCAGGTTGTGGTGGACGTTTGCCGCCAGCCAGACGCCAGCGTTTTAGCTGCCATACCCATGCCAGCACTTCGGCAACGGCGGCATATAATTGACCCGGTATTTGCTGACCAATTTCAGCATGACGATAGAGCGCACGCGCCAGTGGTGGCGCTTCTAACGTAGGGACACGGTGCTCTGCGCCAATTTCACGAATGCGCAGCGCAACCAGCCCGGCCCCCTTAGCGACAACTTTCGGCGCACTCATTTTGTTCTCGTCATACTTCAACGCCACTGAGTAGTGCGTAGGGTTAGTGACAATAACGTCTGCTTTTGGTACATCCGCCATCATGCGACGCTGAGCGGCCGCGCGCTGCATTTGGCGAATTTTGCCCTTAACGTGCGGGTCACCTTCGCTTTGCTTAAATTCGTCACGGATATCCTGGCGCGACATGCGCAGCTTTTTCAGATGGCTGTAAATCTGGAAAAAAACGTCGAATCCCACCATCGGAATGACACCAAGCACCACCAACAACGCGCACATGCCGACTAAATCCAGGGCGTTGCCCATCGCCGTAATCGGAGATTCCGCCATCAGCCGCATCATCTCTGGCCACTTGTGCCAGAGATAAAACCCGGCCACGCTGCCCACTAACGTCGACTTCAGTATCGCTTTGAGCAGTTCTGCGCCGGTTTGCGCGGAAAACATGCGCTTAATGCCCGGCAACGGATTCAGCTTAGAGAATTTGGGTTGCAGGGATTTACCGCTGAAAATCAAGCCGCCAAGCATCACCGGGGAGATTAATGCCACCAGAACGACGCCGGTAATCAACGGCAACAGCGCAATCATCGCGTCTTTAATCAGCAGGATGATTTGGCTGAGGATCAGGTTTGGATCGTTGACCATACTGTGGTCAAAACGTAATCCGGCCGACAGCATACCGGCCAGCCTGCGGGCAAGCGACTCCCCGCCAATCCAGATAATGCACACACCCACCAGCAAAATAAGTAGTGAGGTTAGCTCTTTGGATCGGGGGATCTGCCCTTCTTCCCGCGCTTTTTCAAGTCGGTGGGGTGTGGGGGCTTCTGTTTTGTCGTCGTCGCTTTCTTCTGCCACGCATCAGACCCTGGATAGAGATATAGGCGAGAATGATGCCAGAACAGCTATCCAGCAATGGGAAGAGTAAGCGGTAAAAAAGACGGGATTTATGGCTTTAAGCAGTATTGCGCGTAAGCCGGATGAGAGGCCCACGCCTCACATCCGGCAAATACTCATCAGAACCCGAGGCTATCCAGCAGGTCGTCAACCTGATCCTGGCTTGCCACTACGCCAGCTTTCGAGGCATCAACCTGCGGGCCGTTCAGCAAGCTTTCGTTTTCACGTTTTGGACGAGCGCCCTGTTCCGGAATGTTTTCCAACAGAACCATCAGCAGCTGACGTTCAATTTCCTGGATAACATCCATCATGCGCTTGATGACCTGTCCGGTGAGATCCTGGAAATCCTGCGCCATCATGATGTCCAGCAACTGGGCATTGGTAAAGCTGGTATGTCCGGGCACATCACCAAGGAACTGACGGGTATCGGTGACCAGTTCACGAGCGTCTGACAGTTCGATCGGATTTTCGAACCATTCATCCCAGCGTTTGGTCAGGTCTTTGGCCCCTTTTTCCATCGCGTCCTGGTGCGGCTGCGAAGCTTCGACGCTGTTCAGCGCGCGCTCTGCCGCCTGAGCGGTCATCTGTACAACGTAATCGAGACGATCGCGGGCATCGGGAATTGCTTCTGCCGCTTCGGCAATGGCCTGATCCAGCCCCAGTTCACGCAGGCTGTCGCGCAGCATTCGGGTCAAACTGCCGATGCGCGCGATGATGTCCCCTGCAGAGTGTTCGTCAGCAGGTTTAATTTGTGGTTGCATCATCATCACACCCTCACATGCCCAGTTTCTCAAAGATTTTATTCAGTTTTTCTTCCAGCGTCGCCGCCGTGAACGGTTTCACGACATAGCCACTGGCGCCTGCCTGCGCCGCCGCAATGATGTTCTCTTTTTTCGCTTCCGCCGTGACCATCAGCACCGGCAGAGAAGCCATCCCACCATCTGCACGGATGGTTTTCAGCAGTTCCAGTCCATCCATGTTCGGCATGTTCCAGTCAGAAATAACAAAACCGAATCCCCCTGCCTGCAGCTTGTTCAGCGCATCCACGCCATCTTCAGCCTCTTCAACATTGTTGAATCCCAGCTCTTTAAGCAGGTTACGCACGATGCGACGCATGGTGGAAAAGTCATCCACAACCAAAAACTTAAGCTCTTTATCCGCCATAAAAATAAACTCCTGATTCAAATACGTATTGCCTGTCCGGCACTAATTTTCACCAGCATTTGCTGGCTCACCTGGCTAAGATCGACCACTTCGCTTACGCCACCCATATTGATGGCCTCGCGCGGCATGCCGAACACCACACAACTTGCTTCGTTTTGCGCAATGGTCCAGGCACCCGCCTGGTTCATCGCTAACATTCCGGCTGCGCCATCGTTGCCCATACCGGTCAGGATCACCCCAACGGCATTACGCCCCGCATGTTTCGCCACCGAATGAAACAGCACATCCACTGAGGGCCGGTGCCGGTTAACCGGCGGACCGTCATGAATTTTGATTTGATAGTTCGCGCCGCTGCGCGCCAGCTCCATATGCTTGTCGCCAGGCGCGATATACGCATGCCCAGGGAGAACGCGCTCTCCGTCCTCTGCCTCTTTCACGGTAATCTGACACAGTTTGTTCAGACGTTCGGCGAACGAACGGGTAAATCCTGGCGGCATATGCTGGGTAATAAGAATACCGGGACTTGAAAGCGGCAATGGCTGGAGTACATGGCGAATTGCCTCTGTTCCTCCGGTTGAGGCGCCGATGACCAGCAGTTTTTCTGAACTGAGTAATGGCCCCGTTTTCAAGGTCGTCGGTGCCGCCAAGGGTTTGTGGGCGGCCAGTTTTGCCCGCGATGCGGTGCGGATTTTCTCCGCAATCATCTCGCTATACGCCAGCATGCCTTCGCGGATCCCCAACTGAGGCTTGGTGACAAAGTCAATCGCCCCCAGTTCCAGGGCCCGCAGCGTGACCTCAGAACCTTTACCGGTCAGTGAAGAAACCATAACCACCGGCATCGGACGCAGGCGCATCAACTTCTCAAGGAAATCGAGGCCGTCCATGCGCGGCATTTCCACATCCAGCGTCAGGACGTCGGGATTGTATTTTTTGATTAAATCCCGGGCGACCAACGGATCCGGCGCCGTCGCCACCATTTCCATATCACTGTGGCTATTAATAATTTCGGTCATGATTTGACGCATCAATGCAGAATCATCTACCGACAACACCCTGATTTTACTCATGCTTTATCCTTACCTGGCGCATGCGCATACACGGTCTGTCCACGCAGGCTAAACTCGCGCACAAGGTTGCTAAAGTTTTCTGAATGACCTGCAAACAGCAGTCCGTCAGGTTTAAGAAGTGGAACAAAACGGTGCAAAATGTCCTGCTGCGTCGTTTTATCGAAATAGATCATCACGTTACGGCAAAATATGGCATCAAAAGGGCCTGGCACGTTGTACTGCTTATCCAGTAAATTGACGCTGGAAAATTCAACATGACCTGCCAGTTCCTGCCGAACGCGTACCAACCCTTCATGCGGCCCGGTGCCGCGCATGAAATAACGCTGCAATTGCTGGGGTGACAGCGTCTTTAGCTCATCGAGGCGGTAAATGCCGTTTCTGGCCTTTTCCAGCACTTCGGTATCAATGTCGCTGGCAAAAACACGCCAGCGGCCCGGTGCCATACCTAAGGTATCGGCAAGCGTAATCGCAATGCTGTAGGGCTCTTCTCCGGTTGATGCCGCCGCGCTCCAGACGCGGTATTCACCGCTGCGCCGACGAGCATGATCTGACAGCACCGGAAAATGATGCCCTTCGCGAAAAAATGCGGTCAGGTTGGTAGTCAGGGAGTTAATAAAAGCTTGCCACTCAGCACTGTTCTGGTTAGCTTCCAGCATGCTGAGATAGCGACCAAAGTCATCCAGCCCCAGGGTACGCAAACGGCGGACCAGGCGGTTATAAACCATGTCCCGCTTGTGGTCGGCCAGTACGATCCCTGCACGCTGGTAGATTAATTGACATATCCGACGAAAATGCGCGTCAGACAGCGCGAGGCGCTGTGTCATCTGTAACAATAATGACGTTTGCCCGGTGGGCAGAGATGATGTCATAGCGCCTTCTCAATCACATTCAGGATACAACGGACGCAACCTGCGGCTGCGCCAACTCTTGTTTTGCTACGGTTTGCTCTTCAAGCTTGAAAAATGCGACACAGGCGGAAAGATTATCGGCCTGTGTGGCGAGTTGTCCGGTGGCGGATGCGGCTTCTTCCACCAGCCCGGCGTTTTGCTGCGTCACTGAGTCCATCTGGCTGACGGCCTGCGCCACCTGCTCAATGCCTCTGCGCTGTTCATCGGATGCCGAGGCAATCTCGCCCATGATGTCGTTAACCCGGGTCACCGAACTGACAATTTCCGTCATCGTGCGCGACGCCATATCCACCAGTTGCGAGCCCTGATGCACCCGGGTGACTGACTCCTCAATGAGCCCCTTAATTTCTTTCGCCGCCTGCGCGCTACGGCTTGCCAGATTACGCACTTCACCAGCGACGACGGCAAAACCACGCCCTTGCTCCCCTGCCCTGGCGGCCTCGACCGCGGCATTCAACGCCAGGATATTGGTCTGGAAGGCAATGCTGTCAATCACGCCGATGATGTCGCCGATTTTCTGCGAGCTGGCAGAAATCTCATGCATGGTGCTGGCAACCCGGGACGTCTGCTCGCCACCTTTATGCGCTGTGTCTGCCGCACTTTTGGCGATCCCTGACGCCTGGCGCGCGTTATCAGCGTTCTGGCCGACAGTGGCGGTAAGTTGTTCCATGCTGGCTGCCGTTTGTGCCAGCGCGGCCGCCTGCTGTTCGGTTCGCGAAGATAAATCGTTATTGCCCATCGCGATTTCTGAAATACCGCTATGCATGGCTGAGCTGCCCTGACGAACGTCATTTACTGTTTCGCGTAATGCCTTTTGCATCTTCTGCAGGCTGGCAAAAATGGCCGAGATCTCATTGCGCCCATAAACCGCTACTGGCCGTGCCAGATTCCCAGCGGCAATACTGTCGAAATGGCTGCCAATAATCGCCAGCGGCTGAACAATCATCTTGCGTGACCAGAACAGCGCACCGCTGGTGAGCAGTGCTGCCAGGACCACCATAGTGGCGAAAATCACCCCCGACATATGGTAATTGCGCTGACTCTGCTCTCCTGCCGTTTGCAACACGCGGTCGATGTTGCTCTGCCACGCATTCACATTCGCATCAAAAGCATCTTGAGCCGCCTGCACCGGCGCGGTCAGAAAATCTGACAACTGATTGTTTTCAAGCCAGGTGGCCTGATGCGCGAGATCGCTGTGCCACTGGTTGAAACTTTTCTCCGTCGCGCTAAACAGCGCCTTGCCTTGTTCCGTCGAATCCGACGTCGCCATAAAGCGTTTAAACATCAATTCAGACTGCGCCAGGCTGTCGCGCGCAAGGGTCATCAGGGTTTTGATGTCCTCTGGCGGATAGCTCAGGGCGGTCAGCGTCCCTGCCTTATTAAGGGCCGTACTGGCCTGTAATAACACAGCGCGGGTTTGGGCCAGCGCAGCGCGTTGCTGATTACTCCGTTCGACCTGATTCAGGTTCTGAAAACCGTCCCGAAATGCCCAGAAGGACAAGCCATTACTGCCAATCTGCAAAACACCGCAGAGGATTAAAATCAAAAACAGCGTGGTCGAAATTCGAATACGATTAAACATCAACGCTCCCATCAGGCGGCACTGGCCGCGGTTTAACTGTCAGTCAAAATGTTTCCCAATTCGTATCTTGTTCAATGCTCTGGCGCGGATAGGATGCGCTCGGCGTTGCAGGTAATCGTGTATCGCGTGGTTTTGTCGAGGCCGGACGTGACGCAAGACGGAAAGTCGATACCGACTGCGTCAGGCGACTGGCCTGTTCTTCAAGAGCGGCCGCTGCGGCAGCCGACTCCTGTACCAAAGAGGCGTTCTGCTGCGTAACGCGATCCATTTCAGAGACCGCGAGCGCAACCTGATCAATCCCCCGGCTTTGCTCGTCGGAGGCCGAGGCAATCTCACCCATGATATCGGTCACCCGCGTCACGGCATTGACGATGTCGTTCATCGTTTCCCCAGCGCTTTCTACCAGTACAGAACCGGTATCAACCCGGGAAACGGAATCTTCAATCAATGCTTTAATCTCTTTCGCCGCCTGCGCACTGCGGCTTGCCAGATTACGCACTTCGCCCGCCACCACGGCAAAGCCGCGGCCTTGCTCACCGGCGCGGGCAGCTTCAACCGCCGCGTTCAGTGCGAGAATGTTGGTCTGAAAGGCAATGCCATCGATGACGCTAATGATGTCGGCAATTTTCTTCGAGCTATCGGCAATTTCGTGCATGGTGTTCACCACGCTATCAACCACTTTGCCGCCATGCTGCGCGGTGTCCGAGGCGCTTTTCGCCAGTTGCGAGGCCTGACGCGCATTGTCCGCGTTTTGCTTCACGGTTGCGGTCAGTTGTTCCATGCTGGCTGCAGTCTCTTCCAGCGCAGACGCCTGCTGTTCCGTACGAGATGAGAGGTCCGTGTTTCCGCTGGCAATTTCGCTGGTACCGGAATAAATCGCATCAGAGCCTTCACGCACCAGAGTGACGGTTTCCGTCAGCGAGCGCTGCATATGATCAACCGTACTGGCCAGCTCGCCGATTTCGTTACGGCCACTAACGGCGAGAGTTGCGGTCAGGTTACCGCTGGCGATTTCCCGAATATGGGCAATAACACGGGACAGAGGATTAAGCAGGGTATGACGGATGCCGTACCAGACCACCACCAGAATCAGCACCAGCACTACGGCCAGCACGCCAAGCTGCCATTGGGCGAAATGGTAATCCCGCGCGCTTTGATCAAATGCCTGAACGTAAAGCTTTTCGCTAACGCTGGCATACTTGCCCAGCGCCTCGCCGAGTGCGTTTTGCATTCCCTGCGTAGGCTGCGCAAAGTAGGCGTCCATATTGCCGCTTTCCAGAAACTGAACCAGTTCTGCCAATGCCGCATGGTACTGTTGATATTTTTCCTCAATGTTGCCGCTGGCTTCTGCCATTTCCGGCAACGGTGTGATGTTTTTAAATTTTGCGTAATGCGTTTCAGCCTGCGCCAGCGATGCTTTCGCATTCTTCAGCAGATCGTTTTTGGCGCTGCTTTGCTGGTTAGACGCATCCATCATCATGCGCGCAGAAGAACGGCTTAAATTGATTCGTGTTTGCAGCATCAGATCCCATGTTGAGGTGAGTTCACTTTGCTGCTGTCGAAGATCGTTAGAAATAACAAAACTTTGCTGATTCTGCTGCAATGAAGAAAACAACAGACCACCGGAAACAAGCTGTAGCAGTGCGAAAACCCCCAGCACCATCATCAGCATTGTGACAACGCGGATACGGTTAAACATAAGGCACCTTCCTGAAAACGAGTTATCAACGTTATCGGCAGTGGCTGAGATAACTTTACGTTTGCAAAAAGGAAATCCTGAAGGGATGTGAAGCCTGGCGAGGGGAAGGTAAAACAGGTGTGCAGCAACCACAAATTATTCACATAAAAACACCATAATTATCATGCAAATAACATTCATACTCATCAGTGAGCACGGCCAGATTGGCTGAAATACACTTTTTTGTGTGATTTGTATCACACATACGCATCGTAAATACCACAACAAAATGGATAAAAAATTAAAAAAAGTTGTATCCGTTTACGCTTTAATCCAATTTATATGATGAATACTTCGTTACCACTTAATAAGTATAAAAAATGAGTAACCGATCAATAAATGTTAAATCCTTACTGAGGGCTTTTTAGTGGCAAATGCAAACAAACTCACGTTGTTTATCGTGATCTTCATGCTGGCGGGGATCCTGTCGGGTGCGGTGATCCACTCTTATGCCTCCCCCGGCGTTGTGACCGCCTGGGCCGATAATATTACGCTTCTCACCGACATCTTTTTACGTCTGATTAAGATGGTGATTGCGCCTTTAGTATTCAGCACCCTGACCGTTGGTATTATGCGCCTGGGGGAAACGTCCACCATCGGTCGCGTGGGCGGCAAAGCGATGATCTGGTTTATCAGCTCTTCTGTATTGTCTATTCTGGTCGGTCTGTTTGTGGTTTCCCTTGAGCAACCCGGGAGCGGGTTAAACCTGGCGATCCCGCTGGAAGCCACCGATACCGGTCTGGCCGTAGGAGGCATGAGCCTGAAAGGTTTTCTGACACATACCATTCCAACCAGCATAGCCGAGGCAATGGCTAACAATGAGATCCTGCAAATCGTGGTGTTCTCAATGTTCTTCGGTATTGGTGGAGCATCGCTCGGAGAGAAATTTAACGCTCCGCTGGTTGCCGCGCTGGATGTGGTTTCCCACATTATGCTGAAAGTGACCGGCTACGTGATGTACGTCGCGCCGCTGGCAATTTTTGCTGCCATCTCTTCCGTAATCTCTACCCAGGGTCTGGGGATCCTGCTTAACTATGCATCGTTTATCGGCGGCTACTATGTGGCGATTTTGCTGACCTGCCTGGTTCTGTTGGCGGTGGGTTATGTCATGCTGAAAAAAGAGGTCTTTCGCCTGGTGAGCATGCTGAAAGACCCGGTTCTGGTCGCATTCACCACCAGCAGCTCTGAGGCCGCTTATCCAAAAACGCTTGAGCAATTAACTAAATTTGGCTGCTCACCCAACATCGTGTCATTCGTGCTGCCTATCGGTTATTCGTTTAACCTGGTCGGTTCCATGGTCTATTGTTCATTTGCCTCCATGTTTATCGCGCAGGCCTATAATATTCACCTCTCTTTCGCAGAAATCACCGTCCTGATGCTGACGCTGATGCTGGCGTCCAAAGGGATTGCCGGTGTGCCGCGTTCAGCGCTGGTGGTACTGGCTGCAACCATCCCGAGCTTTAATATTCCGGTTGCCGGGATCCTGTTACTGATGGGAATTGACCACTTCCTGGATATGGGACGTTCAGCAATCAACGTATTAGGTAATGGGATTGCAACGGCGATGCTGGCGCAGGATGAAGGTTTACTGGAAGAAGAACCTGAGCTGGTTGAGCGGGAAGCGTAAGAAGGAAATCGGCCGGATACGCTACGCTAATCCGGCCTACAACAGCAATCATTGTAGGCCGGATGAGTTATGGCGATTATGCGACGTGGGAAGCGGCAATATCCAGCAGCGCCATTTCTTCGCTGTTCAGCAGCTTCTCAATGTTGACCAGAATCAGCATCCGGTCACCCAGCGCACCCAATCCCGTCAAATATTCCGTCGACAGCGTGACCGCAAACTCCGGTGCCGGACGGATTTGATCCGTTGTCAGCGACAACACATCCGAAACGCCATCCACCACAATCCCAACCACCCGCTGACCCAGGTTCAGCACAATCACCACGGTGTTTTCGTTGTAATCCACATCGCTCTGGCTAAATTTCACGCGCAGGTCGACGATAGGCACAATCACACCACGCAGGTTCGTGACGCCTTTGATAAACGCAGGCGTGTTAGCGATGCGCGTCACCTGATCATAACCACGGATTTCCTGCACTTTCAGGATATCGATACCGTACTCTTCATCCCCCAGCGTAAACACGAGGAATTCCTGACCTGACGGTTCGCCGGCCAGTTTAGTTACATTACTCATACCGGTCATATTATTCCCTTCTCACTCAATCAGGCGGCTGTGATCGCCACACGTTGTTCGCGGTTTAATCCCTGCAATGCAGAGACATCGACAATCAGCGCGACGCTGCCGTCGCCGAGGATCGTTGCTGCAGAAATACCTGGTACTTTGCGGTAGTTGCTTTCCAGGTTTTTGACCACTACCTGGTGTTGGCCAATTAACTGATCGACCAGCAGCGCATAGCGACGCCCTGCACTTTGTAAAATAACCACAATGCCCTGAGTCGCTTCAGTTTTAGCACCTTCAACCTCAAAGACTTTCCACAACTCAACCAGCGGTAAATATTCGCCACGCACTTCCAGAACGCGTTCGCCTCCGGCCAACGGATGGAGATCTTCTTCGCGCGGTTGCAGCGATTCCATAACGGCATTTAGTGGCAGAATGAAGACCTCATCCGCCACACGCACGGACATCCCGTCGAGGATCGCCAGCGTCAGCGGCAGTAGAATGCGAATAGTGGTCCCCTGTCCCTGTTTGGACTGGATCTCAACATGGCCGCCCATCTCCTGGATATTTCGCTTCACCACATCCATACCCACGCCGCGTCCAGAGACATCCGTCACCTGTTCGGCGGTCGAAAAGCCTGGAGCGAAGATCAACATACCCACTTCGTCATCGCTCATATTTTCGTGGATCGGCATGCCCTGGGAGATAGCTTTGGCCAGGATACGTTCGCGGTTCAGGCCAGCGCCATCGTCGGTCACTTCAATACAAATATTCCCACCCTGGTGCTCCGCGGAAAGCGTCAGATTGCCGATTGGGCTTTTGCCGGATTCAAGGCGTTTTTCCGGCAGTTCGATACCATGGTCGAGGCTGTTACGCACCAGGTGCGTCAACGGATCGATGATGCGTTCAATCAGGCTCTTATCGAGTTCGGTTGAGCTACCTACCTGCGTCAGCTCGACCTGTTTACCCAGCTTACCGGCCAGATCGCGCACCAAACGAGGGAAACGACTGAACACATACTCCATTGGCATCATACGAATCGACATCACCGACTCTTGCAAATCGCGGGCGTTACGTTGTAACTGCCCCATGCTGGTGATGAGATCGCCATGATTGACGGGATCCAGTTCGTTAGATCGCTGGGCCAGCATCGACTGGGTGATCACCAACTCACCGACCAGGTTAATAAGCTGATCGACCTTCTCAACCGCTACGCGGATGCTGGTCGACTCGCTGGCGCGGGCTGGTTTTTCACGCTCCGCGCGCCCATGTGGCGCTTCACTGGCGGCGGCTTTCACCGCTGGCGCAACGGCAACCGGCTGCGGCTTCGCGACAACGGCTACCTCTTCAGTTTCAACAGTCGCGGGCGCTGCGCTGACGGTTTCGAATTCAATTTGGTCAGCTTCAATGACAAAGCAGAGTACTGCAATGATGTCATCTTCTGCGAGGTTGCCATCAAGCGTAGCTGACAGCGTGTCGCTTCCTTTTACCACATCGGTTAAGGTCGCCAGATTCCCCAGTTCCTCTTCCAGCAAATCCACTTCGCTGGCTTTCAGACGCGAGAGAGTAATGCGTTTTTTGCTCTCTTCACTGGCGAGTTCAGGCTTTGCAACCGCCTCTTCCTGCATCGCGGTGCTATCAACAACGCTCAGTTTTGCTGAGTTGACAACTGACGGTGCGGTTTCACCTTTCGCTTCGAGCGCTAACTGCCGTAACGCCTGGCAAATGTACTCAAAACTGTCGGCATCAGGCTCCACTGAGCTTTTATAGGCGTCGAGCTGTTCCTGCATAATATCTTTCGTTTCCAAAAACAGGTTGATAATGTCGGCATTGAGCTGCATCTCGCCACGCCGCGCTTCATCCAGCAGGTTTTCCATCAGATGGGTCGTTTCCTGCAAAATGGTAAAGCCGAAGGTGCCCGCCCCGCCTTTAATCGAGTGCGCTGCACGAAAAATGGCATTCAGCTGTTCGGAGTCCGGGGCTTCAGGAACCAAATCAAGAAGGTGTTGCTCCATATCAGCCAACAGTTCGTCAGCTTCATCAAAAAATGTCTGATAAAAATCGCTAATATCCATGCTCACGCTATCACCTCGGATTGGCTGGTGGCGATGTGGGAACGCTTACCGGCGGGAGTTCCGCTGGCCGTTGTAAGACACTTACCGGCTCATTCTGGCTTTCAGCGTTTTCATGCAAAATGGCCTCTTCTGCCTGCTTATTGAGAACCAGCAGGCTAATACGGCGGTTGATAGCGTCTTCAGGACCGCGATCGCTCAGACGCATCGTGGCGGCCATACCTACCACACGTAATACTTTTCCATCATCCAGACCGCCGCTAACCAGCTCGCGACGCGATGCATTTGCGCGATCGGCAGACAATTCCCAGTTGCTGTACCCTTTCTCACCATTCGCGTAAGGGTAATCATCCGTGTGACCGGAAAGGCTGATCCGGTTAGGGATCCCGTTGAGCACTGGTGCAATCGCGCGCAGGATATCGCGCATGTACGGCTCAACTTCAGCACTACCGGTCTTAAACATTGGACGATTCTGACTGTCGATAATCTGTATCCGCAGCCCTTCCTGAACTAAATCAATCTTTAAATGCGGACGCAGCGCTCGCAGTTTGGGATCGGATTCAATCAGTTGATCGAGATCGCCACGAAGTTTGCTCAAGCGGCTCTGTTCCATACGTTTTCTCAGGTCATCAATATTCGGCTGCTTGTTCACCTCACCCTGCTGCTGGGTGTAATCATCCCCGCCGCCTGGAATCGGGCTTTGGCTATTCGAAATACGATTTCCCCCGGTCACCGCAGTGGCCAGCGGTGTACGGAAATATTCGGCAATCTGGATCAATTCTTTAGGGCTGGAAATAGAAATGAGCCACATCACCAGAAAGAAGGCCATCATCGCGGTCATAAAATCGGCGTAGGCGATTTTCCACGAGCCATGCGCCCCACCACCGTGATTCTTATGTTTGCGTCGCTTTACAACGATAATGGGATGGGCCTGATTTTTCATGCGTCCTCGGTCGTCTGTTGCGCAGTTGGATTTCTCACCGCACGAACATGTTCTTCCAGTTCGATAAACGAAGGACGTTCGCTGGAGTACAGAGTCTTACGACCGAATTCAACGGCAATCGGCGGCGCGTAGCCATTCAGATTGGAGAGCAGCGTTATCTTCACGCACTGCATCATTTTGGTTGTTTCAGCGCTTTTCTGGCGCAGAACGCTGGCAAGCGGAGAAATAAATCCATAGGCCAGCAAAATACCGAGGAATGTTCCCACCATCGCATGCGCAATCAACGCCCCCAGCTCTGCTGCCGGGCGATCGGCAGAAGCCAGTGCATGCACAACACCCATAACGGCCGCGACGATCCCGAATGCCGGCAGTGAGTCGCCGACCATCGCCAGACTATTCGCCGGAACTTCGGCCTCACTCTCATGAGTCTCAATTTCTTCGTCCATCAGCGCTTCAATTTCAAACGTATTCATATTGCCGCTGATAATCAGGCGTAGATAATCGACAATAAAATCAAGCATTACGGCATCGGCAAGAATGCGCGGATAGCTAGCGAAGATTTCACTTTCTTTTGGGTTTTCGATGTCGCGCTCAAGCGAGAACATGCCCTGTTGACGTGACTTGGCCATCAGGCGATACAGGAGCGCCAGCAGATCCATATACATCGCTTTGGTGTATTTCGAACGACGGAAAAGCAGCGGGATCGCTTTCATCGTCCCTTTGATGGCTTTCCCGTTATTACCGACGATGAATGCCCCAATACCCGCGCCACCGATAATCACCAGCTCAGCCGGTTGATAGAGTGCCCCAAGGTGTCCGCCGGTCATCATGTAACCGCCGAAAACTGTACCAATAACAACCAGGTAACCTAATAAGATAAGCACGACATCATCCTTTCGCAATTGACTATGACAGGATGCGCAGTCGGGCGATTAACGTAAGGTCAGGACAAAAAAAAGCAGCGGTAATCGCTTACCGCTGCTGGAGTGTTCATCCACACCGTATCAGTTAAACAGCCTGTTCGATCTGTTCATCCAGCAGTTGTGGAATAATATCGGCAGCATTCTGGGAAAGTTTACGTCTTTTTACGGCCCTTGATGGCGGCTGGCATAAACTACAGGCAAAGCTGCCTGCGGGTTGGTGTGCATGGGTGATAAAATTCCCACCGCAGCAATTGCATTGGGACAACTCCAGCAATCCGCTGTCGACAAATCGCACCAGCGTCCACGCGCGAGTTAACGCCAGCAATGGCCCTTCTTCAGGCTGCGGACACTGCTCAAGATATAACCGATACGCCTTAATCACGGCATCCACGCCGCTACAGAGACCCGTTTTGAGCAGGAATTGCCATGCATTGCAAAACATCGACGCATGAATATTTTGTTCCCACGTCATAAACCAGTCGGTGGAAAACGGGAGCATCCCTTTTGGCGGAGGACTACCGCGTAATTCTTTGTACAGCTTGATTAATCGACCACGGCTTAATTGCGTTTCGCTTTCCAGCATTTGCAAACGGGCGCCCAATGTGATTAATTCCATTGCCAACTGGATATCACGCGCTTCCTGAACAATGCTTTTTTCGCTCATCATCAAGCCCTTTTCTTACGTGCTGCATCATCGATGTCGCTTAACAGGCGTGTTGAAAGCATGATACCAGTATGAATTTGCTGAAGATCGTCAACGCGGGAGTCTTGCGTCAGGCGAGTAACAGTCTGGTGATCGTCGAAACGGAAATGACATACCAGTTGGTTTGTTTCGGCCAGTTTGACCATTTGAGGAAGTGTTAATGTTGCCAACGTGTCCGCCATTTCCTCGCTGATACCAAGGCGAAACATCGCAGATGCTTTGTCCTGAACGATCAAACGCTGTGCAAGCAATAAATATGACAAATTGATGTCATAAATGTGTTTCAGCAACTCGGATGTATGCATTATTTGCATCCATAATAACCAACATTGTTTTCATGCGGTAAAACCGCACCCCGTGATGTCGCCGGGAAGGCCCGGTAAAAAAAAGCAAAAGGTCAAATACATAGCAGCGTAACGACACTTACGCGTCGTCTAAACAATCCCTTTTAAGAAGGCAGCGTCCCTTACAAGCTCACATCAATTCTTACAAATGTCTAAGATTTTTCCTAATTCGACGCAACTCTACCCGCCGTCAGTTACACATACAACGGAGCTATGCTGCGAATTTAAAGAATATGTGATCAAGATCACATAAACCAGCCAAACACTTAACATAAATCCATCAGCGTGGCTTTTACTTTGCTTATTTCTTAACCTTCCATTATCCATTTCGATTCCTGATGTACGAATATTCTTGCAATAAAAGCGAATAGTATTATGTTCACGACCGTTAATATCACGCCGTGAAATAGCGAGCTGGATCACATATTTAACTCAAAAATCTTTTTTAATTAAATTCTTTATAAACAATGACTTAAATATTTAGAGCGATTAATTAATACCGCGATGTGACGACCTTGCAAATGTTAATGTATGTTTATTTTTTATTAACACATTGTTTTCATTAGCCGTGGGTTTTACTTAAGTTACCTGAACATATCTGCAACCAATATGAATCGATTATTCTATTTATAAGAATAATTAATGAATAATCATGATGACATTCACACTATGAAGGAAGGAAACGTTGCAGTATGGAGTAAGCTGAGTAAAGCTGAAAAGCCCTCTCATAATTCTTGAAAAAAAGGAGCGAGTTATGAGCTATTCGCACATTCTTGTTGCTGTTGCCGCCACCCCTGAAAGTCAGCAGTTGTTAGACAAGGCGGTTTCTATCGCTCGACCTGTCAACGCCCGAATTAGCCTGATTACACTGGTCTCAGACCCCGAACTGTATAACCAGTTTGCTGCCCCCATGCTGGAAGACCTGCGTGAAGTCATGCAGGAAGAAACTCAGGATTTTATCGACAAACTTAGCAAAGAAGCAGAATACCCCATTGAGCATACCTTTATTACCTATGGGGCTCTGAATGAACATATCCTGGATGTATGCCGCAAATACGCCATTGACCTGGTCATTTACGGCAACCATAACCACAGTTTTTTTTCACGCGCTTCCTGTTCAGCGAAAAGCGTGATTCATACCAGCCAGGTGGACGTTCTTCTGGTTCCGCTAGCCGGAGATTAATACACAGAGCCAGGACTTCATGCGAGTTTAGAACAGGAAGAAATATTGTCTGGCAGTTGGCATTGACTCCGACGCGGCGTGACTGTTTTAAGATCACTAATGAACGTCGCCTGCCAGTTGTCGATATCGTTTTTAACGATAGTCTCAAGCATTTCAGCGTGGCGCGAGATGCGTTCGGTAAGTGGCATCGTCAGCGCCTGGTTTAATGCGCCTGCCACTTCATCCCGGTCATAAGGATTAACAATAAGCGCAGAGGTTAGCTCATTCGCCGCCCCGGCAAATTGCGATAAAACCAGCACGCCAGGGTTAGCAGGATCCTGTGCGGCCACAAACTCTTTCGCCACCAGGTTCATACCATCGCGCAACGGGGTCACCAATCCTACGTCAGAGTAGCGGAAGATCTTCATCAGCAATTTACGATCAAAATACTGGTTCAGATAGTAAAGCGGCGTCCAGCCCAGTTGCCCATATTTGCCGTTGATTCGCCCTGCTTCTGTTTCCAGTTGGTGGCGAATATCCTGATAGGCCTGCACCTCTTCACGCGAGGTCGGCGCTATCTGCGTATAGCGAATTTTACCGTGGTGCTGCGGATAATTTTCCAGTAAGGCCTCGTAGGCCTGAAAGCGCTCCGGCAAGCCTTTGGAGTAATCCAGACGCTCCACGGAGAAAATATTCTGCACATTTTTAAGCTCCGCTTTTAGCTGCGCCAGTTTTGGCGGCAGCGGCCCGGACGCCTGTCGTGCAATCTCATCAGGTTCGATACCGATGGGATAGACCTGAGTGCGAAACGCTTTTCCCCATGCCAGGTGCTGCTTATCTTTATGCGTGGACACCCGAGTCTGGGCTGCGAGACAGTCCAGAAAAGCCTGGCGATCGTTTTCGGTCTGGAAACCAAGCAAATCAAAATCACACATTTGCTCAAGTAGCGCCAGATGTGGAGGGAGCGCATTAAAAATTTCCGGCGTCGGAAAAGGAATATGCAGGAAAAAACCGATGCGGTTATTCACACCGCGCTTACGTAACTCGCAGGCAAACGGCAACAGATGGTAATCATGAATCCAGATGATGTCGTCATCGCCAAGCAGCGGCAGAAGTTTATCTACCAGTAAGGCATTAACCCGTTGGTAGCCTTCCCAGGCAGAGCGCTGAAACTGAACTAAATCCAGTCGATAGTGAAATGCGGGCCATAAAACCGCATTTGAAAACTGGCAGTAATACTCTTCGTAATCTTGCTCACTCAAATTAAACGAGGCCCAGGTGATATTGCCACGCGTGACTTTTTTTAACGGTTTATCCTCATTACCGGTATCACCACTCCAGCCAAACCACAGACCACCAGCAGCTTTTAACGCGCCCAGTACACCGACCGCGAGCCCACCCGCGCTCCCTTTGTCATCTGGTGAGGCGATACGATTAGATACTACGACTAAACGACTCATAGCCACCTCTTCTGTTATTCGTTGCTTTCGATTCTTGCTGCGAAGAGTTAATTTGCTCCAGCCAGCGCCAGACATCCCTGACGCCATCCAGACGCCATGTCGCCTGCGTCGGCCCGATCCCCACCTTCACGGAAATACCGCCAGCGCGGTTAACCACAGCAAATCCTGTTTCATCTGTCAGATCATCACCGAAAAACACAGGGATCCGGCCAGCAAAAGGCGCTTCCTGCATAAATGCAGCTATCGCGTCGCCTTTATTGCTGCCCTTAGGCTTTATTTCCACGACACATTTTCCGTGCTGCAGAGCAAGCTGCGGCCATCTGCGCGTGATGCGTTCAGCCAGGGTAATCAGCGCAGCTTCGTGTTCGGGTGCCTGGCGATAGTGCAACGCGAAAGCCATACCTTTGGTTTCCAGCGTCGTCCCCGGTAACGTCACTAACGCTGCGTGTAATAAAGCCCCAGCTTCACGCTCGATACCTTCAGGCAGGTGTACTATGTGCGTTTGACCATTGATGTCACGGCGTTCTGCCCCATGCACTCCGGCAAGCGGAAAACGAAACGGAGTAGTGAGTGCGTCAAGCTCAACCATTGAGCGCCCTGAAATCAATGCCAGCGCATCCGCATTATGCGTCGCTAACTGATGTAAACATTGCAGGATTGCCTTAGGGACAACGACCTGGTCGGGAAAGGGTTTAATCTCAGCAAGTGTCCCATCGAGATCAAAAAAGTAAGCACAGTTTACAGATTGTTCAGGGGGTAAGATCAGTGATGCTGTCACCCGGTTATCCTCCTCATCATAGTCAGAACGCCACGCGGATCGCGGCGTATAGATGATGTATGACGGATATAAGTATAGACAGTGTGACCATGCTCGCCATTTGGAAAAACAATCGCCAGCCGGGTAGCGGCTGGCGATGGGCAGAAGCTAGACTAAAAAGTTAGGGTTTAAATCATCAAACGGTACGCTTCGCTTTTTGCTTGTAACGGTCGAAGATCACCGCCGCCAGCAGGATGAGGCCACGTACCACATACTGCGCGAACGGAGAGATATTCAGCAGGTTCATCGCATTCTCAACCGTACCCAGGATTAACACCCCGGCCACCACATATGAGATTTTTCCGATGCCACCTTTAAGCGAAACGCCCCCTAACACGCAGGCTGAAATCACGATCAACTCATAACCGATTGAGGTCATTGGCTGGCCGCTGGTCATACGCGATGCGAGGATAATCCCGGCAATGGCGGATACCAGACCGGAAAGAATAAAGATAATAATCTTGGTACGAACAACAGGAACCCCTGCCAGGCGCGCCGCCTCTTCATTGCCCCCAATGGCCAGCGTATTACGACCAAACGTGGTTTTGTTCAGCAGTAAACCAAAGACAATGAAACAAACGACAGTGATCCAGATAGGCGCAGGCAGACCAAACCAGTTAGCATAACCGAGTGTAAAGAAACGCTCGTCTTCAATCCCGACAGCCTTACCGTCGGAGATAATATAAGCCAGACCACGTACAATCTGCATCGTCGCAAGAGTAGTGATCAGGGCGTTAATTTTTAACCGCGCAATCACGAACCCATTCACCAGGCCACACAGAATACCGAGCAGCAGTCCGGCAGCCACGCCAATCCACAAACTTTCAGTCATGTTAATGACTACGGCAGTGGTAACACCAGCACAAGCAATCACAGATGCGACAGACAGGTCGAAATCACCGGATGCCAGACAAAACAGCATCCCACACGCGACCATGCCCGACATCGATACTGCCAGTCCCAGTCCCTTCATATTGATGAAGGTGGCAAAGTTTGGCACAAACAGGGAACAAACGAGGAACAGCACGGCGAACACCACCAGCATACCGTATTGATCCCAAATGCGGCCCAGATTTAGCGCCGACTTCGCTGCGCCAGAACCCGATGTAGAAACGGAAGACATCATACTCTCCTTATTCAGGCTACAGCCTGGCTGACTTTAGGCATAGCAAGGCTCAACGCCTGGCGCTCATCCGCCTGTTCATGAAATAACTCACCGGCAATTTCGCCTTCTCTCATCACCACAATACGATCGGCGACACCGAGCACTTCTGGCAGGTCACTGGAAGCAAACAATACGGCCACACCGCGCGCTGCGAGGGCATAAATCACGTTGTAAATTTCATGCTTGGCGCCTACATCAATGCCGCGTGTAGGCTCATCCAACAAAATCACCTTCATCTCTTCCGATAACCAACGACCGAGGATAGCCTTCTGTTGATTACCGCCGGAGAGATTCATGATCAGTTGCTCTGCACCCGGTGTTTTGATGTTGAGTGAACGAATATGGTGATCGGCATTGGTCTCTTCCCAGCCGTTGTTGATCACGCATCCCCCCAGAACATGCTTACGTCGTGCACTAATGTTGATGTTGTTGCGCACTGAATGGACCGGAATGATCCCTTCGGCTTTGCGATCCTCCGGGCACAGCATCATCCCTGCTTCAATGGCATGGCTTGGTTTACGGATATCGATAGGCTGTTCATCAATAAATACCTGGCCCGCCGTGATACGCGTACCACCGAACAGTCCTTTCATTAATTCGCTACGTCCGGCCCCCACCAGGCCAAACAGCCCGACAATTTCACCGCTTCGCACGGATAAACTGATTGGTGTACGCACGCCCGGGGCTTTTACCTCATGCAACCGCAGACGCTCTGCGCCATACGGTCTGGATTTCCAGCCATAGATATCCCCGAGGTCGCGCCCGACCATCGCCTGCACCAGCGCGTCGTGATCGACCTGCTGCATATCCGTGAACGTTTTGACGTAATGACCATCCTTAAACACAGTGATGGCATCGCTGAGAGCAAAAATCTCCTCCATACGGTGCGAAACGTACAGAATGATGCGTCCTTCGTTGCGCAGCTCACGGATGACACGAAACAGATTCTCAATCTCACGTGCTGACAGGGAACTGGTCGGTTCATCAAACGCAATAATTTTGGCGTTTCGCGCCAGCGCTTTTGCAATCTCCACCATCTGCCACTGACCAATGGAGAGGTATTTCAATGGGGTATCGGGATCGATATCCATGCCCAGATGCTTCAGCTGGATTGCTGCTTCATAGTTCAGCAGCGAGCGGTTCACAATCCCGCCTTTGTGCGGTAACTGCCCTAAATAAATATTCTCGGCAACGGTCATTTCCGGGACGAGATGCAGTTCCTGATAAATAATGGCGACGCCGGCGCTGAGCGCGGCAGTGGTATCCGCGAAGGAAACTTCTTGTCCGCGGATCGTCAATGATCCCGTCGTTGGCGCATAGTTACCGCTGAGAATTTTTAAGAGTGTTGATTTCCCGGCGCCATTTTCGCCCATCAGCGCATGCACCTGTCCGGCATAGCAGTCGAAACTGATATCCGTCAGCGCCTTAACGCCGGGGAACGTTTTGCCAATGCCGCGAAATGAGAGATACGGGGTAGACTGTTGCATAACGTCTCCGTGAGTCAGATCTTTATGCCGGAGGGGGGCTTTGCCTCATCCGGCCTTCTGAGGACGCAATTCGTAGGCCGGATAAGACGCGTTGACGTCACATCCGGCATTTGTGTTACTTACCGCCTAAGCCTTTCTTCGCCAGCTCTTCTTTGAAGTTATCGCGGGTAATCAGCACCACATCCGTCACTTCAGTGAATGCCGGTGGCTCTGCACCTTTCGTTACCCAGTTGTAGAGCATTTCACTGGACTTGTAGCCGTGAACGTCCGGGCTTGGCAGCAGTGAACCGTAGAACCCGGTCGCTTCGCCTTTAGACAGTTCGCTAACCGCGTCAACGCCGTTAATCCCGATACCAATCACGTTTGGCGCTTTGAAGCCCTGCCCTTCGGTTGCACGTACGCCGCCCAGCACGGTGTTGTCGTTCATGCCGACAATCAGCCAGTGTTTGACTTCAGGATGCTGAACCAGCATGGAGTTAGCGGCGTCGAATGCGCCGGGGATGTCATTCGATTTTGTTGGGACCTGGTAAATCTGTTTTTCCGGGAAGCCTGCGGCTTTAAGCGCTTCCATTGAACCAGAAGTACGACGACGTGCGGTATCCAGTTCGTTGGCGGTAATGGCCATTACGGCGGTGGATTTCACATCCCAACCGCGTTTTTGCATCTCCTTGTACAGCTCCTGGCCCTGGCGCTCACCAATTTTGGTTGCCGCCATCATCACCAGCGGTACGGTATCCATCGGCTTACCTTTGGCGTTGGCAAACTGGTCATCGACGGCAATGACTTTCATATCGTAGCCACGCGCCTTAGCCATAATGGCTGGCCCCAGTTTTGGGTCTGGCGTACAAATAACAAACCCTTTTGCTCCACTTGCAGCCAGGCTGTCGATGGCGTTAAGGGTTTTCTCACCATCCGGGACGGCAATTTTAATCACCTCAAAACCAAGGTCTTTACCGGCTTTATCGGCAAATTTCCATTCAGTCTGGAACCACGGTTCTTCCGGCTGTTTGACCAGGAAACCGAGCTTCATGGATTCAGCGATAGCGGATTGTGACATAATGGCCGCCAGACCGATGGCAGCCAGCGCTTTAGTGAATTTGTGCATGGTTAACTCCAGCTTTAACGTTCTTTTATGTAGGGTAAAATCAGACGATTTTTTGTAATTCGGACGTAAAACAAGGCATTACCTTTTATTGATAAGATCAATGCCAGTGCTAAGAGTATTTGTAGCGGGAAATTGATTCTCCATAAGAGAGCGGCATCACACCACAGAATTACAGTAATTGCGTACATAAATTCAGCGGGAAATGACATAAAAAAACGCGGTTTTGTCGACGGGAAAAAAGAGGAATAGCAGATTAGTCCATAACATCAGCCAACGAATCCTTGTTCCCGAATACCGGAGTATTCGGGAAAATGCTTACCATCGGTAATAAATGTGATCAGCGTGATCGCGAACCGGAATATCATCTCCCAATAGACGCGCCGCAAGCGTCAATGCAAAATCGAAAATATGCCCTAACCCTTTACCGCTAATCAGGTTGCCATCTTCCACAATCGGCGCATCGATATATTCCCCATCCGTTACGTTTTGCCACAGATCCCCCGAACACACGTAGCGACGCCCCTTCAGCAGGCCGTTGCCACCCAGCACGCGCGCAGCCGCGGAACACACCGGGCAAATGAGTTTTCCTGCCTCGTCATGGCGAGCGATAAACTGGATGACAGCCTTACTGGCGGCAAGATTAACGCTGCCCTGCGGCCCGCCCGGTAACACAACGGCATCGTAAAGATCCGTCTGACGCGCAGCCAGCGTGCTGTCCGTCACCATCGGCACATCATGGTAGCTCACCACCGCACGGGACTCGGCGCAGGCCAGTGTTTCAACTTCGATCTGCAGGCGGCGCAGAATATCAATGGTAACAATGGCTTCCGCCTCTTCAAAACCAGGTGCCAGTAGCACGGCAACCTTTTTCATACACACTCCTCGATTTTTCCAAATACACCAAACCATAAATGCCGAATCATTCAGGCGCTTAACTTTATTAATTTCCACAAAACTGATCTGGCGCAAAAAATTAGCCAGCAGATAACGTTCACCGACACGTCCCGATAATGAAATTTCTCCATCCCAAGGCCGGATAATAATCCGGTGAGAGACAATACCTGATTGTGAAATTCCATTTCGTGATATGAAACATCATTTCAATATTAATGCTTGGATTTAATCCCATAAATATCAATCTCTTATATTCACACCACTTATATACACAAGCAGAAAAATCACTAATATTGCTATGACAATATGTAAAAAATCATAAATACGCAGATTTAAGGATTTTCTTAAGTCGGAACAGGAGTTATGCTGAATCTCGATCGGGAGCGAATATAATTCGTGATCACTAAAGGACCGGCGGAACGGATTTATTCTGCTAACAGTTTTAATTGTACGTAGAGGTGATGTGTAGCGGCAGCCCGTTGCACTGACGTAAGTAACGTACATCCCCCTTTCTGGAAATAAGGATATTGATATGGCTGCAGTTGGAATTGTTCATAAACTCAACACACAAATGAACCTCGAGTTCTACGCATCGAATCTTTACCTGCATCTCAGTGAATGGTGTTACGAACACAGCCTGACTGGCACCGCAACCTTTCTACGCACTCAGGCACAAGGTAACGTGACTCAAATGATGCGTATGTTCAATTTTATGAAAAGTGCCGGGGCTAACCCCATCGTCAAGGCTATTGATGTTCCGGGTGATGAACTAACTTCTCTTGAAGAACTGTTTCAGAAAACGCTGGATGAATACCAACAGCGTTACAGCAAGCTATCACGCTTGACCAATGAAGCAGAAGCCTTGAATGATGCAACAACCATTGATTTTCTTCACGATCTGGAAAAAGAGCAGCAGCAGGATGGCGTGCTGTTACAAACGATTCTTGATGAAGTCCGCAGCGCTAAACGTGCGGGACTGTGCATGGCGCAAACCGATAAGCATCTGCTGAACGTCGTGAATTATCAACATCACTAATCTTCAATTTTCATCGTGTTAATGCCGGATAACGATGCGACGCACCTTATCCGGCTGGTGCTTAATTTTCTCTACGCTCACGCCTCTCATTCTGCGAGGCGCAAAAAAACCTTTCTAAAACCTGAAACAACGGTTTATTTTAGTGAGATTCATTCTGCGGC
The DNA here is from genome assembly GCF_009495675.1 of Citrobacter sp. S39. NCBI lineage: Bacteria > Pseudomonadati > Pseudomonadota > Gammaproteobacteria > Enterobacterales > Enterobacteriaceae > Citrobacter > Citrobacter sp. S39. Next base: position 2,956,561 of record NZ_CP045555.1, on the reverse strand, counting down.
GTGAATTTCAACTCGATCAAGGCAACTGCTTTTTGTATTGCGCGCATAGTAACCGGATCGGCGCCCGCAGGATGGCTGGAGAAATCGATGCTTTTCAGTTGGCTGGACATTTTCTCCCGCACTTCTACTGGGGCAATAACATCAAGAACATCCAGAATCTGCTTGATAACCAGCTGACAGGCAACAACGTCCGAGAGCAGTTCCTGATCGGCATTCAGTGTTTGGGACATAGTGAGCTCCTTATAGAAAGGTCGTCATAGTACCTATTCAACGAACGAAACGATAGCCGCGCATGCATTACGAATGCGCTGGAAAATAAAAATAGATCCAGTCAGTTTCTTTTGAGATGGCAAACACAACATGAGTGAACATTTAGCGGTTGAGAACAAACGCGGTCTATCCCCGGCTGCATTACTTGTTGCCGGGGCTTTCTTTATGGAGTTTATTGACGGCACGGTGATTGCCACCGCACTGCCCGACATGGCGAAGAGTTTTGCCGTGCAAGCGGTAGACCTGAACATAGGTATCAGCGCCTATCTGATCACCCTCGCGGTGCTGATTCCCGCCAGCGGCTGGATTGCGGATCGCTTCGGTGCCCGAAAGGTGTTTACCCTGGCGCTGGCGATATTTACTCTCGCCTCGGTTTTATGCGGTTTGTCCGAAAGCCTTGAGAGCTTTGTCGCCATGCGAATCTTACAGGGTGTAGGTGGCGCGCTAATGGTTCCGGTTGGCCGACTTGCGGTATTGCGTACCACGCCTAAACATCAGTTGATCACCGCTATTGCGACCCTGACCTGGCCCGCGTTAGTCGCCCCCATCATTGGCCCTCCCCTTGGCGGATTCATTACCAGCTATGCCAACTGGCGTTGGATCTTCTTCATCAATGTACCGCTCGGGATACTGGCGATTGCGCTGGCGCTTCGTTTTATCCCGGATATTCATGACGACGAGCGCCGCCCATTTGATATAACGGGATTTATCGCAACCTCTGTTGCGATGGTAAGCCTGGTGTATGCCATGGAGTTACTGGGAACCCAACAGCCTCAGGGCTGGCTGACCGCCGGACTTTTGGCGCTAGGAACAGTGACATTTCTGTTTGCCCTGCATCATTTTCGTCGCGCCGCATGGCCAATGATTCGCCTTGATGCCATGAACGTCCCTACTTTTCGCGTCACCATGTATGGCGGATCGCTGTTTCGTGCCTCTATCAGCGCCGTATCGTTTCTGCTACCGTTAATGTTTCAGGTAGGTTTTGGCATGAACGCTTTCCACGCGGGTTCGCTGGTGCTGGCGGTATTTGTGGGCAATCTGACGATTAAACCGGCCACCACACCGTTGATACGTTGGCTGGGCTTTAAGAAACTGCTGTTGATTAACGGTGCACTTAACGTTCTGGCGCTGCTGGCCTGTGCATTAATTACGCCGCAGACCCCCGTGTGGGTTATTTTGCTGGTGTTGTATCTGGGCGGTGTGTTCCGCTCAATTCAGTTTACCGGCGTCAGCACGCTTGCCTTCGCGGACGTCCCCGCGGCACAAATGAGCTACGCTAATACGCTGTTCAGTACAGCGACACAATTAGCGGTAGGATTGGGCATTTCTTTAGCCGCTATTGGGATCCGCATTGGCGATGTGGTCAGTGAAAGGCTGGCATTGGGCAATATTCCAGGGATCAGTTTCCGGCTGGCCTTTGTCGCTATTGCCATTATTTGTCTGGTAGGTATGGTGGATACGCTGCGGCTCGCCCGTGATGCAGGAAGTGCAGTATCGAACAAGAACAAGTAGCCCGGAGGGTGAACGCTGCCGGGCCAACAGGATTTAGCCAATTACCTCGCGTACAAACGCTTCGATTGCTTTGTCCTGACAGTTTTCAAAGAAGCACTGCTGGAAGCGCGGGCCCGATACAGCGGTTTTCACCAGCTCAGGATCGATAGCGCGCAGCGTGTCCAGATAATTTTCTTTTACTACAGCCGCTTTCACCTGATTCAGAATACCGGCGTTACGCACCTGCGGCTCTTTACGCTCCGGTGGGTAGCCTTCGCCGTTACGCCCGGTGAACGCTTTTTCAAACATATAGCGCACATTCAGCTCAGCACCCCAGCCAAAACCTTTGGCGAATGCCAGAGAAAGCGCGTTGCCGTTGTTGATCTGAGAGAACAAGAACGCATCTGCAGGATCGAGGCAATAACCACACACAACACCCGGATGGATATTCAGTGACATCATTGCCCCCTGGCCCGTGCCGCAACCGGTGACCACGAAATCAACCGCTTTGGAATTAAGCAGGATGCTGGCCATAATTCCTAAATGGATATAGGTCAGATGATGATCATTTTCATCGCTCATCCCAACGTTATAGACCGGAAAACCTTTCTCATCCGCAACGGCTTTAAGCTCGTTATGGATGATGGCGTTTTTGCTTGCCTGGCTGTTTTCCATCATCAATGCAATTTTCATTCTGTACTCTCCTGAATGCGCTGCGGTAGCCCGCTGAAAGTCATAACATTCAGCCACATTACTATTTTGCAATCACACTTTCAAATTTAATGAAATTTAGTTTTAAAAAACAAAGTTGCGCTCACATTCTTGTCTGAACAGTTCAGAATTGCCTCAAACGAATGACCTCGTTGTGATTAATCACAGGTGATCTTCGGGCTATTCAAGCCATTGATGAGGGCCTCTGTATGCCATGATAGTGTATCTTCGAACTTTCAGAGCGATCTCATGAAGACCTTTATCCTAGCGCTTTTGCCGCTCGTGCTGACAGGATGCACAATTACAAAACAGGCACAGGTCAGCGAAGCCAGCGCCATCACTGGTGTGGTTCGCCTGACTTATAATCAGGCCATGTTACAAACAGCACGTACCGATGACTACGTTACCCAAGGGACAGCCACCAAAGAGTGTCAGCGCCTGGGCTATGCCAGCGCTGAAGCGTTTGGTCAGCCGGTGTCAACCTGCAGCGTATATGCAGGCTCTCTGTGCTTAAATACCAAAATTACACTCGCCTGGCAGTGTCATGGAGTCGCGGTATCGCAATCCCCCTCATTCAATTATTAATATTTCCGACCAGCACATTTTTGCTGGTCTTTTACCACTTTATTATTTATATCCCCTGCTTAATATCGTTAATGCGTTTTATTCCCATTCGCATTTTTAATAAATAAATTTATTATTTTACCTTTTGCAAATAATTAAATAACAAATTATAGTGACGCCACGTCAATATATAATAATGTTTGTGGAGCAGAACCATGCTGAAAACAGAAATGATCGACCAACTGAATGAGCAAATGAATCTTGAATTATATTCATCTCTGCTCTACCAACAGATGAGCGCGTGGTGCAGCTATCACAGCTTCGAAGGTGCCGCCGCGTTTTTGCGCCGTCACGCCCAGGAAGAGATGACGCACATGCAGCGTCTGTTCGACTACCTGACCGATACCGGCAGCTTGCCGCGTATTAATACCGTTTCTTCACCTTTTGCTGAATATGCGTCTCTGGATGAACTGTTCCGTGTCACTTACGAACACGAGCAGTTGATCACCCAGAAAATTAATGAGCTGGCACACGCGGCAATGACCCACCAGGATTATCCAACCTTTAATTTCCTGCAGTGGTATGTTGCCGAGCAGCATGAAGAAGAGAAATTATTTAAATCTGTTATTGATAAGCTGTCGCTGGCAGGGAAAAGCGGCGAAGGTCTTTATTTCATCGATAAAGAACTGGCTACGCTTGATACGCAGAATTAATAATTTGGGGTAATGAAGGCAACCCGCCATCATTACCCATTAAAATCAGTGACGGCAGATCTTGCTTTCGTGCGTAGAGAAGCCGTCTTCTTTTGCAATAAACTTTCCCTTCGCCGCTAAAAACGCCACCAGCTCGCCTGCCGTCATATCTGCCGCAGAACAAGTGTGGAAACGCGCCTGCTCGCCGAAACGTGCCGTAATCGCCGCTTCAAGGCTGGCATTTGAATACTGCTCGCCAGATTCAATCATCATGTTGAGCACTTCGTGACCGTGAATAGATTCCATACTACCTCCTCAATAAAGACCGTAGCCTAATGTGAACCGCACGGCGCTGCTTTGCGCTAACGCAGGTTTATCCGCAGATAAATGTCATTTGTTATACATCTTAATGGTCAAAAATATCGTAAACATTAATGTACAACCATTGTAACGACGATTTGACGAACATAGCGTTTTGCCTTAACCTGCGCCGCAGATATAACCGTTGATTATCTCTGGGACAGAGGAAAGCGTGAAAAACAGAACCCTGGGTAGTATTTTTATCGTGGCGGGAACCACGATTGGTGCCGGTATGTTGGCAATGCCGTTGGCTGCGGCAGGCGTGGGGTTTAGCGTCACGTTGGTATTGTTAGTCAGTCTTTGGGCGTTGATGTGCTACACCGCGCTGCTGCTGCTTGAAGTATATCAACATGTCCCGGCAGACACCGGGCTGGGTACGCTGGCAAAACGTTATCTTGGTCGTTACGGACAATGGGTAACGGGCTTTAGCATGATGTTTTTAATGTATGCCCTGACGGCGGCGTACATCAGTGGTGCAGGTGAACTGCTGGCCTCCAGCATCAGCGACTGGACCGGAACAAATATATCCCCGACAACAGGCGTACTGCTGTTCACCTTTGTTGCCGGTGGCGTGGTTTGTGTTGGGACCTCGCTGGTCGATCTGTTCAACCGTCTGCTATTCAGTGCCAAGATAATCTTCCTGGTGGCGATGCTGGCTCTGTTAATGCCGCATATCCATAAAGTGAACCTGCTTACGCTGCCGCTGCAACAGGGGCTGGCGCTCTCCGCAATCCCGGTCATCTTCACCTCGTTCGGTTTTCACGGCAGTGTTCCCAGTATCGTCAGCTATATGAACGGTAACATCCGTAAACTGCGTTGGGTATTTATTACGGGTAGCGCTATTCCACTGGTCGCCTATATCTTCTGGCAACTGGCGACGCTTGGCAGCATTAACTCGACAACGTTCATGGGGCTTTTAGCCAACCACGCAGGCTTAAACGGCTTATTGCAGGCATTGCGTGAAGTCGTGGCTTCGCCGCACGTCGAACTGGCGGTACATCTGTTTGCCGACCTCGCGCTGGCAACCTCTTTCCTCGGCGTTGCATTGGGATTATTTGACTTCCTGGCCGACCTCTTCCTGCGCCGCAATACCGTAGCGGGAAGAATGCAAACCGGCGTGGTGACCTTCCTGCCGCCGCTGGCATTCGCGCTGTTCTATCCGCGTGGTTTTGTCATGGCATTAGGGTATGCGGGCGTTGCCCTGGCGGTGCTGGCGCTGCTCATTCCCTCGATGCTGGCATGGCAAAGCAGAAAACATAATCCGCAGGCCAACTACCGCGTAGCCGGCGGTGCTCCGGCGCTGGCGCTGGTATTCTTGTGCGGCATTGTGGTGATCGCAGTACAGTTTTCTATTGCAGCAGGATTACTACCAGAAGTGGGTTAAAACAAAGGGGCTTTCGCCCCTTTCTGTTAATGCAAACAGCACTGCTTATATTTCTTGCCGCTGCCACAGGGGCAAGGGTCATTGCGCCCTACTTTGGCATCCACTTTCACCGGTACTTTGACCGGCGTTTCCTGAGGATGCGCCATCCAGTAAGCATGCAGGTCCAGCGCAGCCAGGCGGATGGCATCGACGCTCTCTTCAAACGCTTCAGGTGTCAATTTCTCAACCACCGCAAAGTTCTCTTCCGTACCGTGCAGCGCAATAGCCTCAAGTGCTGGTTTTAACGTGTCCGGTAACGCGGACCAGTCTGACAGTGCAACGCCGCGCATATAACCAAAGCACCACTCTTCAACGATGGTCAGTTCATGCTCGTCAATTTCACGCAAACCAAACAACGGCTCAAACTGCTCAGGATATTCATCCAGACGATCGGCCGTATCCGCCATATGTTGAAACGCCAGGTTCATGAAACGCGTCATTTCTTTTTCGGAGGACCAGCGAGGGACATACTGCGCGCCGCCCCAAATTGCGACCAGCCACTGCTCTGGTTCAATTTCATACGGTGAACTCAGCACCGCCGTCAGCAAACCATCCAGTTCTGACACATCCAGAATAGCCTTGTCTGTATTGTACTTAGTCAGTACATCATCCAGCCATTCCAGTTCGCTCTCGTTTAATGGTCCCGTTTTCATAACGCTTTTCCTTAGTCAAAAAATCTTGCCTGTGATCATCCTACATGGCTGGAGGGATAACAGATACAAATGGGCATATGCGGCATACAGTTGCCGCCTGTTCAGGTTAACAGGAAACGAGGGGAATTCCGGAAGTTAACGCACAAAAGAGAACACTAAGCCGCCGGGCATCATACCGGGAAAACACAATAAAACCACCCGCAGGTGGTTTACTGTTGTTCAATGCGGTTGAGCGTTGCGGTATATCCCGTTTTCGCTACCGCGTTAAGTAAAGTATCGGTTGGGAAACCTTCTGGCACAATCGCTTCTGCTTGTCGGGTTTTTAGGGAGGACTTTGCTTTAATCACGCCGTCGGTTTCACGTAGCGCCTGATTGACCGAAATAACGCATAGCGAGCAGGTCATATTTTGTATATCCAGCACCACTTTTTGATTGGCCGCCTGAGCCCACAGCGGCAGCAACAAGCATGCAACTAACGAGAAGATTTTCATTCAAATACCTCATAAAACCAGGCAACGAGCGTTGGATAAAATAACACTGGCAAAATCAATGCCAGTGCGCACCAGTAGAACATGCGCGCTTGCCTCAGCGTTAGCCAGCCTGAACACCACAGCCGTTTGGAAAAATAGAGCCGCCAGAAGACATGCAGTAATAATCCCAGGGATAGCAGCACCAGAGGCGTTCGCAAAAACTCAAACTTGGTGAAAACAGCAAAGCTCGCCGCCGAAATACCAAACAGCAGGTAGAGCAGCGGTCCAACGCAGCATAAGCCCGCAGTGACGGCAGCTACCGCAGCCGTCAACAGGGTGAGTCCCGCCCGTTTAGCGTTGTTCTGTGGCGACATAGCTGTAGGAGAACGCTTTAGGATCATAGAAATTGATCGGGTCGCCATCAACTTCAGCATAAGGATAACCAAAGTTGTTCACCGCGCCCTGCTCCGTTGCCGGATACAGCTCGAAATCACGCCCGTAGTTGAATCCAACCCAGTTCATTTCCCAGTTACCAAACAGGTAAGTGTTTACCGCCTGGACATCGGCGTCCTGATGCGATTTTTTCTCTGCCAGACGCATTTTGGTCACATCAGCAGGATCGCAAGGTAACCAACCGTAACCGGCCAGATAGAACTCGGCACGACAATGTTGCCCACCGCTCACATCAGCAACGCCTGCGCTGTCTGCTTTGCCAAATGCACTTTTCGAGTAACGTTCGAGCTTATTGGCTTTGCCCAGACGGATACCAAACAGTTCACGCGCCGGAATGCCGCTGGCACGCGCCAGAGCCACAAAAACGGAGCTCATGTCGGTGCATTTTCCTTTGAGCTTACCGCTTTTTAAGATCTCCGCTACATCCCCCGTGCCGCAGCCGATAACGTCGTTATCGCGCTCCATATGGCTACTCACCCACTCGTAAATCAGGCGTGCTTTTTTCAGCGGATCCTGCTCATTACCGGTGATTTTACGTGCGGTTTCCAGAACCAGCCCATCAACTGGGGTATGTGCCGTCGGCAAAAGGTACGGTTTTACATCCAGCGGGTAAATAATCTGCTCCGGCGCTTGCCAGGTTTTCAACGCGTCCTGCTTCAGCGGTTCCCAGTCGGCGGTTTCAATGTCGATATCAACGTTAATCAACAGTTCGCCCTGCGAGTCAGGCCAGGTGGCAAACAGCGTTTTCGCGCCATAAGTATTATTAGTGGTGACATACGCTTGCTTATAGTTTCCGCTAAAGGCAAGCGCCGTCATTTGTTGAAACGCGGTATCTACAGGAAGCGGGATCCACAGTTTTACTACACCGCTCGAGCCCTTAGGAGGGTTAAGTTTATAGGTCTGGGATAACACAAAGCGCCGACGCGCGACTGGTACAACGGATGGCTCAGCGGCGCGAACCGTCTGACTAATAACCGCAGGACCGACTAAACCGGCGGCCGAAAGGAGAACGCTATTTTTGAGAAATTGTCGACGTTGCATTGCTGTCTGTCCATGTTGTAAGAGTTGAACTACGGCTAAGCAGGTAAAAACCGTATACGATCATCACAGCAGACAGACGCTGACATAAAAAGGTGAGCCGATGGAGGTTATTCATCAATAACAGACCTGTTAACTGTGAATGAAATAAGATACTACAAGGCCGCTATTAAGCCATTTACAGGCAAAAAAGTACAGCAGTGAGCGGATATCAATCTGCCAGCCCCCTTCTTATGAAACAAACTCAGCGTAAATCCTGTCTATATTTAACTGCAGCCATAGCGGAAACAACCCTACCCCTAAATCCCGTTTCTTATCTTTGGAGGACATAAAAATGGCAATGAGAATACTGTCTATCGATGGTGGCGGGATCAGAGGCATCCTGCCGGGTATGCTACTTGTGGCACTGGAGAAGAAATTGCAGGATATATCACAAAATCCTGCCGCCAGAATTGCGGATTACTTCGATCTCTTTGCCGGTACCAGTACCGGGGCCATTCTGTGTTCTGCTTACGTTTGCCCTGATGCGAAAGGAAAGCCCAAGTTCTCCGCTCAGGAAGCCGTCAATTTCTACCTTCAGGATGGGGATGAAATTTTTGATGTCGGCGTCTGGAAAACAATCAGTTCACTGGGTGGTGCTAGCGATGAAAAATATTCTGCAAAGGAGCTGGAGAGGGTATTAAAAACAGCATTTGGTGAAACAAAAATCAGTGAATTATTAAGACCAACCTGCTTTGTTTCTTATGACGTGAGCAGTCGTCTTCCTGTCATTTTCAAACAACACTCCGCCCTCGCCAAGAATCGGGACTTCCTGGTCAGGGATGCTTTACGGGGTACCTCAGCAGCTCCCACTTATTTCGAGGCAGCGCGTATTTATTCATTACCCCCGGTACCCGAAAAATTTGTCCTGGTTGATGGCGGTGTGGTGGCAAACGACCCGGCACTCTGCGCCTATTCCGAAGCGATTAAATTCAGTAATGTCGCTGGCATTAAGGATATGATTATTGTCTCACTGGGCACCGGCAAGAAATTGCAGGGGTATTCTTATTCCGAAGTTAAGGACTGGGGCCCCTTTGGCTGGGCAAAACCGGCTATTGATATCGCGCTAGAGGGGGGGGCCACAGATGACCGCGTATTATCTGCAACAAATTGCCTCAACGGTAAAAAACTCTAAATACTACAGAATTCAGCCTGAACTATACGGCGCCGATCCAACGCTGGATAACGCATCGCGTGAAAACTTAGAACTTCTGCGCAAGGCAGGCCTACAAAATGCCGCCGTGTATGATAAGAAATTGACTGAGATCGCTAAGTTATTAATCAGTAGTGGAGGCAATTTTAAATATCAGGACGCTAATTAATCCTCAACCCTGACTGAACTCAAAATATATGTACATTCGTTGCCAGTTTGCGGGCTAATCCTCTGGCCCCTTCGCGCATGACCGTATCGTGATTCCAGCGAAAAACGGGTGCCGCCAGCGGGGCCAGGTAATTCATCCAAGGAATCGTGGTGCGAACATTCCAGTCATATCTGACGATGGTCTCAGCGCCACTGGCAGAAAAATACCACACTCCTCGCCCTTCTACCGCCCCACTGGCTTGTCCCTCAAGCAGCGAGCAAGGCAGAATATTTAACACGTTGATGTCAAAGGTTAAGCGATAGGGAAGCGCTCCTTTCCAGGTATAACGATGCAGCGCCCCAATGCCCTGTACATCACCTTTTTTAATCTCAACAATGCGTTCCAGACTTTCCCACCATTCAGGCCACTGATCGGGATGAGAAAAAACATCCCATACCTCCTGAATAGAAGCCTCAACCCGCCAGACGGTGGAAAACTGATAGTCAGCCATAATACAGCCTCCTTCAAGGTGAGAAGAAATTGGCGGGAAAACGGATGTTAATGACCATAGCATCCAGAAGCACGGTTTCTAATCGCTGCCCATCTGACGCATAGCTGATCACTTTGGCAGGGAGTCCGTGATAATTATCCAGCCAGACGTCATAGCGGTGAACACCATCAACCACCATTGTTCCAGGCCCAACCACAGATACGTGCGTCGTCGCCCGTCCTGCAAGGTTTTCCTTACCAACAGTGGTCATTGTCCCTTCGCGTTGCAGATGACGAATATTGCCCAACAACACGCCGATATCAGAGCGATCCACCCGATGACCACGCTCATCCTGGATCAATGAATTAGTAGGCGACAGGTGCAAAATGGGCAAAGAACCCACACCAAATGGCCATAACGTCACTTTACCGCTGACAGGATTAAAGATAAGCACCGCTCCTGAATGCGGTTGGGTAAAATCCATCCGCACATACCCAGGCTTTTGAAAGCTATAGCGAATAATTTTGCTTTCATCGGATGGCGACGAAGAGCGCATCATGACCTGATAAGAGGTCAGGTTATTAAATGACTGTTGAGAAAATGCGATGGGATCCATAGCCCTGGCATTCTGCGAAAAAATATTACCTTTTTCCACCGAATATGCTGCACAACTAAAGGTGAGCAATGCTGCGAACATGACTATCGGAGAAGATGAAATGTTCATAGCTGCCCCCTGAACCAGCGCGATTGGCAAACAGGAGTTATCACCTGCCGACTGTTTTTATTATAGTTCTTAACTGCGCGGCACTACTCTTCCGGCCCTCAGACTCAGTATGGACAGCAGGTTTAAATTATTGGTTTTCTTTTCAGTTGAGATGACAACATAAAGCTATACTTTAATAGCCATACCTTTAATAGGTATTAATCATGAAACTGCCATCGGTATTTTCATGCGCCGTTCTCATATTACTGCTGCTGTCGTCATCTTCTGCCACATCCAGCACGTTACAAAACCAGGCCGTCAGAGAGCAAGAGTTAAGCGCGGCACTTCAAGCCGGTAATGGCGTGATCATCATTGGCGGGACGGATGATTTCGTTTTCACGTTCAGGGCACGAAACCGAATCCACAGACACCTGGCGATACAGGATGGCTTTGGCGATCCCATCCTGATGAATGGTTTCCAGGACCACAACTATAATCCCGCCCGCGATGGTTTTATCAACAACCCTGCCCGAGGGGGCTTTATGTTTAACGCGCCGATTCGGCGATAGATTGATGTGCAATAGTGAGTTCTATGCTTGTAAAAAACAGGCACAAAAAAACCACCCGTAGGTGGTTTCACGACACTGCTTATTGCTTTGATTATTCTGTTCTTTCCCATGGTACCCGGAGTGGGACTTGAACCCACACAGCGCGAACGCCGAGGGATTTTAAATCATGCGTGTTATCCATATAAATCATACATATACATAAATTTTTCGCCATTAAATTAGAGTTTTTAGATCATGTGAATCAACAGCTTATGATTATCAAAAAATCACAATGGCGAAGCGCTTGCGGCCAAACATGTTGATATTAGTGCAGAAAATTGTTAACTTTCAACAAAGAGTATTTAGCCAGTAACATGAGTTCGATTCTCATGAGCATGCCTTTTATTCCGGCTCTTATCGTAATGTCAGTCATATCGCTCCTACGTTTTGTAAGTGTCGTCTTGATGAATCATGTAAATAAGGAAAAGCCTATGAATAAAGTATTCCGCAGTACCCTAATGTTTGCTTCATGCTTCTGTGAAACTCTTTGGGCTGGAATAGTAAGCGTCGCAGCTGGTGCCATCCCTGGCCACTCCGAGTCTATCTCGGTACTGGCTAAGTATTCTTAAGTGTTACCTAGCACGCTATCATGGGGTGTCGGGGGTCGGAGGTTCAAATCCTCTCGTGCAGACCAAAAACCCTCTAAGAACCAGCCTGTTACGGCTGGTTTTTTTATGCCTGTATGGCACGCCGTGACGCGTGCCGTTGGTAATGTGAAAAATCAGGGGGATAACTTGATAGAGCCAGTATGACTAGTCCACATATGAGCACAAATAAGAGTAAAGACCTTCGCTACCATCTTGAATTGAATAATTCAGTTCGACCAGACTATGTCTAAGTGTTACAATGACCGAATTTTAGAAATTAAAACCAACATACAATTAAAGAGATATAAGATGTCATTTACAAACACAGATATTTTCACCATATCATTTTTATTGATATCAATTATAGTCTCATATATTTCAAGAAAAATAACACCAGCTAGCCCAATAAACGTAAGTAATGATAATTCACTTGAAGGATTACGCGGAATGGCATGCTTGTTTGTTTTTATAAACCATGCTTCCTACAGCCTTAACCATATAGGCATTAATAACTTTGAAATGATGGGTAACTCCCCGTACACAGGGAGAATGGGTGCGTTTGGTGTTGAGATTTTCTTTTGTTTAACTGGGTATTTATTTTCAAAAAAAATAAAGAATGGAGGTATAGACCTTTCATTTTTTGAAAAGAGGATAAGAAGGCTGGCCCCAGCATACATTATAATATCAATGTTTGCTATTTCTTATTTTTTATTCATAAAGCATGATGTCATACACAACTACTATGATATATCAGTATTAATTCAACAGGTGTTTGGATTTGGATTCTTTGGCAGCTCAATTTCAATTAGAGGCATATCTGACTCTTCGTTAAATGCCGTAACCTGGACACTTCCATACGAATGGAAGTTCTATGCAATAGTACCATTTCTTTCTGTTATTTATAGAAAGAAAAAATTAACGCCATTGATAATTGTTTTTGGAATTTCAATACTATGCGTTGATTATTGGTCTAACATGTTTTTGTGGGGCTACTTTGTAACTGGATTTTTATCATCATATATCAATGAAACAAAAAGCATGTATATAAAAACTCCATTGTTTATAGCTATGACAGTGCTTGTTTTATACGCCTACAAGGGTGACTTTGAAATTCATGGGTTTGAAATGTTCGTCATTGTATCATTGTTTTTCATGGCGTTTATAATGTCCAGACCTAAGTTATTTACTGCCAGCCTATTTGTATATATTGGAACCATAAGTTACAGCATATATTTATCACATCAAATAATTACAACCATCATAATGCGTTGTTTTTCTTATAGTTATGACTTAACAAACATTGCTATGAGTAATTACCTATTATTATGCGCACTGGCTGTTTTAATAACATTCATTGCATCAGCAATATCTTTCAACATGATTGAAAAGAAATTCATTACAACTTACGCCAAAGATGCAAATGAAAAGAGTAAAAAATTAACTACAGAGTACAAATAGAGTTAAATGGCGACAGGTTTATCCATAAACCTGTCGCACCTTGCATTTATGATAAAACTGAAACATTAAAAATTTTTACTAGTAAGCCTGTGATGAGTTTAGTGCATGCATAACAAATGAAAGCACTCCAATTCTGACATCTGCTTTTGGGAAATATACATAGCTACCTGCGGCCTCTGACTGACGAATTGGGTATATTTTATTATTCTCAAAGTTGATAAGTGTCTGATTCCCAGCAGAACTATTGAGCATAGTTCTACTTGTTATACTGCCAAGTGCGGAAGACAAACCAAGACTGTCAGGTAAATTTATGCCGAAATCTTTATCCGATATGTTAGCGTCTGTGCAATTTATATTCGCAGTAACTATTATATTTCCTACTCCATCCTTGCGAAATTCGATGTTCCCTGTAAAAGCCCCACCTGTAATAAGACTACTAGCGGGGTATGTAAAACGGTTTGTCAGATACAGCACGTTTCCACCAAGAACGTGATTCTGCCATTTACGCACGGGTGTTGAATAAATGACGGGTGAAGTACTTAATGCGCTATCTGTGTTGACCATCAGGTTATTTATGGTGTTCTGCGCTCCCTTGCAGGACATAATTTTAACCTTACCGGGTTTAGTTTGCCCATGAACCAGGATGAAGCACTTCTCGATTGTGGAATTAAACCCCTCCCAGACGATATTCACGCCATCATCACCGGACTGAGGTGTGTTGTATCCGTCTGTGTCTACGCTATCTAGGTAGCAGTGATTTACATGGGTATTACTTGCGAGGCTAAGCGCAGTAAGTAGCTGTCTGTTTTGATATTCATTTCCTGACGTTGCAGGGAATCCCCATGGATGCATAAAGTCAATGTGATTCGTCCCTGAAGATCTGATACCGCGAGCATAGCCGACACAGACAAGCGATCCGTTTATTCCGTCAGCTGCAGATAAGTCTATCCCCCATTTTGATTTATCAGTCCAACTATTTATGAAACATGTAACCATCTTTAAGGTTATTTCATAACCCTTAGGGCCTGTCTTTACACCACCAAGCCGACACCCATATGTATATATGTTCTCAACGACTACTTTCGGCGTTGTTATTGATAAGCCCATCACGTCCCGATCTACGATTAACCCCTCTCCAATAACAGGGCTAGTTGACAAGATTAGCGTACCAATACGAGTTGTTTTCTCGTTAACAATTCCGGGGTCATCAACAGACCACATCAGGCCGTTCTCAAGCCCTGACGGGTCTTCGCAAAATATAATACCATTGCGGCAGTCTACTGAGCTGTTTGGGGGCTGCTTAACAGTCTTTGTTATTCTCACCTTTCCAGTAATATCCAGCGTCATACCATGAACTGCAGAATATGCTAACGCTTCAATTAACCCATCATCTGCTGGTAAAACGCCGGTAGTATCTACAAACCGTGATATTGGGAGACGCGAATTTAGCTCACTGAATACAGTCCCGCTTCCATGGGCAATTAGTGAGCTGCCTTTACCATTCGATGTAGATGCCAAATCTGTACGTAGTGATGCATCACCAATACCAACCCACGATCCTTGTCCAATGCCGCCAGTAGAATCTGGTGTTGACCCTGCAGGAACGTCCTTAGGTAGTGCACCATCCCACCGGTAATATTCACCATTTCCATCAGGAATATTCCAGCGAAGTGCTTCATCAGCCCTTGTTAAATTTGCTCCATCCTGAAATGAGTCAATCAATGTCCATCCCATTGACGCCAGTTTTTCTTGATAACGTATCTCCATACCATGCCAAGTCAGGCGCGGATTACCAAAACGATCAGGCCATAACTCATTTGATTGATCATTAGAAAGATGATCGAAGTTCTGGGCGTTATCGTACAAATCTTTTGCAGCAGCAGACCCCAGCGGATTGCCGGTGTGTAGTGGTCAACTAAAACTGGCCACGGCTTTAGAGTTTTTCCAGTATCGGTTTTCCGATTCGTTTGGGGGCAACCCACCGTTATAGTCATGCGGCCTTAGCGAGCTGTAATACCCGACGATATAGTCTGTGATCGCATGAGCAGCATCGCTAAAGTTTATATAACCTGTCACTGGCACCCACTCGTTTTTCAGACTACGGAAGAAGCGTTCCATCGGGCTGTTGTCCCAACAGTTTCCACGTCGGCTCATACTCTGCCTGATCTGGCAACGCCACAGTAACTGCCGGAACTGCCTGCTTGTATAGTGGCTACCCTGGTCACTGTGGAACATCACTCCGGCTGGTTTACCGCGAGCTTCCCACGCCATTTCCAGCGCTCTGATGGTCAGCTTGCTATCCGGCGAGAATGACATTGCCCAGCCCACTGGTTTCCTTGCGAACAGATCGAGAACAACTGCAAGGTAAGCCCAACGCTTGCCTGTCCAGATGTACGTCACATCGCCGCACCACACCTGGTTAGGTTCTGTCACTGCGAACTGTCGCTCAAGGCGATTCGGGATAGCGATGTGTTCATGACCAACACGTTTATACCGGTGGGTAGGCTGCTGACAACTCACCAGCCCCAGTTCTTTCATGAGCCTGCCAGCAAGCCAGCGTCCCATTCTGAAGCCTCTCAGGGTTGCCATAATGGCGATACTTCTTGCGCCAGCAGAGCCATGGCTGATGTTATGCAGCTCCCGAACCTGGCTGCGTAACACAGCTCGCCAGCCGTCTGGCTTTTCGGCGCTTTTCTCCCAGTATTTGTAGCTACTGCGATGAACCCCGAACACGTGGCAGAGTGTGACCACAGGATACTGCGCTCTGAGTTTCCCGATTAACGAGAATTGTTCAGGGAGTCTGACATCAAGAGCGCGGTAGCCTTTTTTAATATGTCGTTTTCCATTTCAATGCGTTGTAGCTTTTTCTTCAGCTCACGTATTTCAATCTGTTCCGGGGTTATAGGGGAGGCTTTAGGTATTTTGCCCTGTCGTTCATCCCGCAACTGCTTTACCCATCGCGTCATGGTAGAAAGACCCACATCCATAGCACTGGCCGCAGCTGCAACGGTGTAGTTCTGATCAAGGACCAGTTGAGCGGATTCACGTTTAAACTCTGCGCTGAAATTTCTTTTTTTCATTAGGGCACCTGTAATGTTCTGAGGTGAGCATATCACCTCTGTTCAGGTGGCCAAATTCAGTAAACCACTACAGATAGCGTAAATCCTTTACTGGAACCATCGGAGCGTCGGCCAGAAGTTCGATGCGACCTTCTTCAATAGTTGTCTGACGCGGTAGGGTCAGCACTTCAAGTTCGGGCATTCCGTTTCTGTCTACACCGATGTCGAAAACCTTCGCATCATAAGGACCACCGACCAATGGGATTTTCATTACAACCTCGTCTTAGTTGCTCGTCATGTTATCAGTGGCAGGCGGTGACGATGCCGCTTTTCAGGAGCTACCCTAGCCACTGACAATTCAATTAGGTTGGTGGCCGGTGCTGAACTCCGGCATTCCGTTGGCGCTTAGCTGGGAACCAACGGCGCGACTTGCTTCGCTTCACATCCACGCGCTGCGCATCAGCCTGCGCATTCACCACAATTTGACATTATCACAGGCACTCAGTGAATGCCTGCTGTAGTATCAAGGCGATTTATCGTGCTGAGCTAAAACAAACGCAGCTAGTCGCCCTTTTTTGTTAAGCGATTGCATTTCAAGAATATCAGATACCGAAAGTCCTTCAGTTGGAGATATTGCTACTATGCTATGGTTCATGACACTTAGTTTGCGCCCCTGCGCTTTCATCTTTTTTGCGAACTGATCGATTCTCGCTTCGACATTCATAGGATTTCCTTCTTACAGTTTGCCTGCCACGCTATGTTATGCGCCAAGATGTCTTTCTTCGTCTGACGATCCATAACCTCAATGTCGTGTTCTGTGAGGTAGATGATGTTCACCCAGTCACAGGCCGTGTCCGTTACTTCAGGTTTTGCGGGTAAATTTTTCGCGCAACTCACGGTCAACATCGTCATCAGGAAGATGATTAACAGTCTGCTGTACATCCCTGGCTCCTTTTGTTGTCTCTACCCGGCGTTCTGCAACTGCTTCAGTGGCTGCTGCGCGTTCTTCAGTGCGTTGCTGGTCCGCTTTTGTCTCAGCGATGTTAGTACCGCGTGATTTACCCAGACAAAAAGAACCTGCAATTGCAGCCAGTACAGCAACAGCCAGGCCGATAATCATTTCAAGTCCCATAGCGACCTCATACCAGTGCGGATTTTGCTTTGGCATAACGTGCACGGCGGTCGTTAATGCCGTTCTGTCCACCATTGATGATCTGAGTGATGCGAACCAGATCGCCGGAGTAGCTCAGGCATCCGCTGGTGGCGTAGAACCATGCAGCTGACCGTGCAGCGTTCATATCCTTTTCCAGCAACTCAGGATTACTGACTAAATCCAGTTTTAATCCCGTTCCGCAGCGGCGGTAATTATCAAGACCGGTAATCTGAATCAGCCCACGGCCACGATATTTCCACCCATCGCCTGATGCTTTGTTACCGAGGCGATTGCTGTACACAAGATTTGCAATGGCTGGCTGATTGGCTACCTGCCCTTTTTCTTTGTCACGCCCAAGCATATATGCCTGATAGTTCGTAATGCGGCGTCCAAAGGTGGTCAGCAGAGCGGCTGGGGTGTAGTTGAAGCTCTCCACCAGCGCAGAGAATCCCGCTGACTCATGTCCTGACTGAGCAATAAACATTGCCTGGTCTTCAGGCTTAACAATGCCGAACTCTTTCATTGCCGCATCAATGTGCGGAAACCAGCGTGCAGAAAGCCCGGCGCTGATACCCGCCGCCTGCTGAAATTGTGATTGGTTCATTAATGCCTCAGCGTATCAACAAGACGCGCCACGTTCCCACGAGCCCATAAGACGGCAGCGCAAATAAGAAGGTTTACGATGACCACCATCCAGTGTGACTCCTGGTAGAGGCCAAACAGATATCGGAATGGAACGCTGGCATAAACCAGCACAACGAAGTAAGCCAGCAATGATATAGCGGGGCGATGTCTTTCCCCTTCACGCTGGTAGAACATCAGGACGAGGACGATGACTGCACAAATACCTGCATTCGCCATCGCTGACGGATCACTTGTTACCATTGCTGGCCCCTCCTCCACGGAATCGCGAAAGAATACTGAACAGGCTTCCCAAATCCTGACTGTTGAAAAATGTGAGCACTTTGATTGTCATCGCAGCCACTACAACAGCACCAAGTGCGTCTAATGGCCTGTCACTGTACCCGGTAGCCTGTGACAACTTTGAACCGACCAGGCCAGCAGCAAGAACGCCAACAATGAACGACGTCATGAAGTAAGCAATCAATCGTACTCGTGTGATATTTGCCGCTGTCGCTACATAAAATACTGCACCAGCGAATGCGCCAAATACCACGCCATAATCAATACCGGTTGCAAGACCAAATGCGCTGGCTCCCATCAGGCCACCAGCAGCGACCGTAGTGCCAGAAACAGGATCGGACATTTAGCCCCCTCTTATTGCTGTGAGTCCTCTCAGAACGAGGGGAAATAAAAAGGGCCAGCAATTGGCAGCCCTGAATACGACAAAACCCCGCTGTAGCGAGGTTTTTTAATGATGTTAAGTATGTGTCTAAGTGACCACTCTTAACATAGTACGATAGCTTTTGCGTACGCGTTAGCCTTTGTTTAGAATGGCTAAAAAAACTTAGGTGACGTTATGAATTTTTCCAATACGAAGAAAGATGGCCATACTAAAAAATGTCAAGTAAGAGCTTTCAAGGTCAATACTGCTTCCCCTGATATCCTTTACAATCAGATTGCTCAAAGTAAACAATTCGTAGTAAACACAATTGTAAAGGTAAACAATGAGAAGCACATTAAGCTGAAGGATTTCAGCACGGCTAATGGCTGTCATTATCTACATTTTTCGATTTTCAATCCCAAAGAACAAGTTTCGATCACGCCCAAACTCTTGGCAGCAAAAGATTTAGTGGAAATCGAAAACATGGATAATTTACATGCTTTCTTAATTGTCAAAGGCAACAACATTGCTTCTTTAATGCAAATATCGACTAATTGGTGTGAAGTCAAAATCGCCAAGCTTCTAGAATCATTTGGAATTAAAGTTACCCCGTCGGCTATTCTGAAGAAAAATGTTATTGCCAGAATTAAAAGTGATGGTTTTAAAGCACTTCATGTCAATATCGATGTAGATGAATCAGACTTCGTTAAAACACCAGGTTTTTTCAGCTCCATTATTCAAAACGAACCTGCGATTAAAGCAAAAGGAATAACTGGACATCTAACAATTGATGCAAAAGGCAACTCTGAATTAGCAAAATCAATTGAAGGAAATACAGTAAACTGGATAAACGATCTTGATAGTGACTTTTATCTGGAAACCAAGAAGGGAGAGAAAATAATGGGGGACGACCTTAAGTTAGTTAAGACGTACTATACTGTCCCATATGGTTCCAAATCAATTAATGCAAAATATGCAAAAGAAATCCTAGAGGATTTTGTAGCAACTGAGCTATAATACGATTTTAAGGAGGTTAAAATGAGTGCAAACATCAACTATACAGGTGTTGTTGTAACATCGCTAAATATTTTAGCCTCTGCTATTTTTTCATTTTTCCTAACTCATAGCTTAACAAATAATTCTGACGCTCTTAATTTAGTAGCCAATGTTTTCTCCATCCTTTCTGGCTTTTTATTATTAGTCATAACTATGTCTGGGGAAAACTCATCTATCTTATCCAACCTAAGCGCATTGGATATTGCCAATCAAGAAAAACGATTCGCTATGCGTTTTAATAAGTACTACGCTTTATTTTTACTCTACATATTAACTTTAGCTTTAATTTTTATATATTACCTACTTTCTAAAGAAAAAACTCCCGTAGGTGATGTCAAATCCATTTTTATTAAAGGAATTGGCTATTGCATATCTTTTTTAACTTGCTTTTCATTTATACAATCAACATTTATACCACTTAAAATAAAAGAACTATTCAAAGAAAAAAGAGAGTTAAATAAATAAAGCCGCATAAGCGGCTTTACTTTACATGATCATATGACGACACCCATCGATAAATCCTAGAGCTGCCTGTAACTCTTTCCTGATAGTCCCATCAGAACACTTCCTCTTCTTTGCAATAGTACGTAGTGAAATACCAATCACAAAGTGAGCAACAATCAATTCATATTCATCAGGCTTATATTTACGTAAGCGAGCCACACATCCATCAATCATTATCCCTTCGTCATCACTACATTGAAGGCGTGATTTCTTACCATGAGGCAATAGACCTTTAAACCCTGCTGCAATAGGCTGCCAGTCAACACCGCTGCTATCAGCAGCTGCCCAAGCTCCCCATAAATCCATCATATCGTACGTATCACACATTAATTTTCTCCACTTACGCCAGTACGCCGATTGCCAGCGCACGATCTATAACCCGAAACACCAAGACCAGTTGGTCACCGTATTTCGCTTCAAATGCCACAGGATCAGCATGCAACTCGTCGTGATGCTCTCTGCACAGAGGAATCACAAACAGGTCGTGTGCTTTTGTACCCATTCCACCCTGCCCGTGGCCAATCAGGTGGTGGGGGTCGTCAGCTTGCTTGTTACAGCAGACGCACGGCTGGGCCTTAACCCATCTCGTGTATTTCTCATTCACCCAGCGGCGACGCTTGGGTTTAAGCATGAAGGATTCCGGCGTTTCCGGGTCTACCTTCATTGCCACTATCTTTTTCGCTTTCTCCTGTACCAGTTGTTGAGCAGGTAATGCCGGAACAATATCGCTTTCACGTGTTACCGACTGGTGAGTCTCTTCATTCAGACGAAGAGCTTTATGGGCTAAGGCTTCAGGTATTTCGTCAGCCAGGTCGTTCCTGACCATCCACCAGCAAAACTCCGGCAGCGTCAGAATGTGGTCCTCACTGAAACCTAATTGGCCGTTTACAACCTTCAGTAGCCAGGATACCAGGTTTTCACGTGCTATACCCGCCAGACCTTCAGTGAACTGATCACGAATTTTTAAGTCACAGCCCCAGCATGTGCGGATTGAGCCAGGTGCATGCCGGGTGATGGTGTAGTTGCGGTCGTGCCACTCGCTGTGCGGGTACTGACATTCCAGTTTTCTTTCGAGCCAGGTATCCAGTGAATTGAGTCCACCAGCACGATGTATGACCTTCTGATTTTCGAATACATCACGCATTAACGGATCGTTCTGAAGCTCCTGAGTAGTCTCCGGTAGCATGCCAGACGGTAACTCAGCCATTGACTCTGCCTGTGGCTCGATAAGAACACGCCCACGTCTGAAAAGATGCATCAGTTCACTGCCTGGGCGAAATATCACTACCCCGGTCATCGGTGCCACTTCAGGTGTCAGTAATGCCCTCACGCTATCTGCCCCTTAGCAATATGCTCTGCCCACAGGCCACCAATCCAGCGAACACCCTTGGCGGTGAAGCGGGACTGATTGAACGCGTAATTTGTCTGGTTTGTCGTGCCAGTCTTCACCTCAAAGCGCCCTGCTTCGATATGCTTGCTCTTTGGCGTGAGTACCCGGTTAAGCCGGTACATGATGCCGTTCTCAATCAGGAACATCGCAAACTCCGGCTCTTTGGCGTTAAGCAGCTTAGCAACCTGCCGGAATGTCATTGAACCGGTGGCCATAACGTAACGGTCAACAAACTCAGCCTTTGGCGCGGCTACTGCCAGTTCTTCACTCAGCCGTTGTTTCTGCTCAGCCAGGTCAGCAGCAAGCCGCAGCGCCTCAGGAAGTGACCGGGGAACTATCATTCCACCGTTGTTCTCCAGTTCCTGCCAGCGGTCAACAAGTCGGGCCGTGAACTCTGGTGACAACTGGGCAACGATCACATAGCTATCACGCTTATTCACTTCGTAGTGATGATAGGTCTGTCCGTTCTGGGGATGGGTGTACTGCAATGCAGCATACCCTTCAATCACACCGGAATTCATGAGGCGCTCTATCGTTACGCAGACATTGCTGTGCCGGGAATCGACCAGTTTTGCAATCTCACGGCTGGACATGGTTATCTGCTGCCCAACAGCTGCTGTATGGTGTGCCTGGCACATTACGGTGATGTTCATCTGATTCATGCTCTGTCTCCACTTATCAGGCGGCTGCACCCGCCACAGTTTCAAAACGGCTGATCGTTATTTCTACCCTTCCAGGCTTTACTGCCGGCCCCCACTCGATAGCCATCCGCTTAACCTGACTATCGTCTTCCCAGACTCTGGCATTCGTCAGTGCGTCGAACAGTGCTTTGTTGTAATTGTCCAGATCGCGGCGTCTGTTATCTGGCGGGAAAAGAACAATGTTTACCTCAACGTTGACGTTAACTGGTTTCGGTATGCCGCCGTACTGCTGCACAACAGAGGCGTAAACATTCTTCTTGAACTTCCTCCCCATCTCACTTATCAGATGCTTACCCTTTAACGCGCCGCGGTCAGGGGACCGGTAATAGGTGTTAACAGTTGGCGGGAATGGCAACGTTAGTTTCATTGCTGAACACCTCTCGCTTCCAGCCATGACAAGGCGCGTTCTCTTGAATCGCTATCACCGTTAATGAGTGACTTGATGATCGATATCGCGTCTACCTCATCGTTTGCTGAAATAACGGTAATCCCTCTGGAAACTCCAGGCGCAACTGAGATATATCCCTTCTTCGCTATGGCCTTCACATGCTCCGCTGCAGCGTTCGGTGATGAGCAACCAATCAGCCCAGCCAGTTCACATATCGTTGGAGGGAATCCAAACCGGCGCTGATAGTTCACGATCGAACCAAGTACTTCACTTTGTCTCACGGTAAGTTTGTTCACTTCAGCGCTCCTTAATCCGCTTGTTCAGAATCCCGACTTCGAGATACAAATGAGATGGCGTAAAGCCAAGCTGCTTAACCATCCCCATGGCACCGTTAAAAATTGGCCTGGCTATTTCGTCACAGTTCATACCAGGGTTAGCCTTCCGTTTAGCGGTTATTTCCTCGTTGCATCTTCTGGCGATGTTACGAAGCGCGTTTCGTGCCTCAACATCCTGCATAAGCCACCTCCAGCAGCGGAGCAGGTTTAGCAACGTAACCAGGGAACATGATTACATCAGGGTTTTCTGCCTGATTTCCCCAGTGATGCCAGCCGGGGGACGCGCAGCGGCTGAACAACTCAATGCGTGACACATCGCCATATAACTGCTCCAGACGGTAACGCGCTTCTGCTGGCTTCTGGCTATGCTCACCAAGTGGGCTGTAGATAACCTGCTTCACGCTCGCGTTTAACCGTTCCAGCCCTTTACCACGGGTGGCAATTAGAAGATCCTCGGTGTTGGCGCGGGTATAGTTACCACCGTTCATTCGGGTCTGAGCGTTCAACAGGTCAAGGAAGTCGTAAAAGTCCTCTACTCCACCAGCCTGAAGCGCTTTATTGATATGCTGTTCTGCCAGTGAGTTGAACTTCACCCAGGTGAATCCCTTCATGGTCCGAACCTTAAAACCCCATGCTTCAGCCAGTTCGATCGCCTCACGGGTATGTGTACCGGTGAACCACATAGCCAGAACTGAATCTTCGGCGGCCAGTTCCCAGACAGGAAGGCGTTTAATGTCGATGAGTTTCATCGTGCCGTAATGGTTTTCCGCTGCGCCATTGCTGATAGTGTTCCCGTATTCCCACGGTGGATCGGCGTAAATCAGTGAATAGTTCATTAACGGCCTCCCGAAAATCGACCAGCCAGATAGCATCCGTCTTCGGCAATAACTGCTGGTTTAGCCAGGCCAAGGCAGCGCTGACGTTCTGCCAGTATTGCTGCTCGCTCTGATTCAATGGCTGATGCGCTGAACGCCTCCATGTAAATCGTCGCGGCACGGTGAAAGAGATCTTTCGACTCCAGACCTTTCGCCGTTTCCATCAAGGCGCTGACTTCAGGAGTTGGTTCAAACACCTCGAAGTGGCAATCTGCTGGCGGTTCCGCGTAGTAACGGAATTGTCGCCCGTCGCGTTTACGCGTTGCCAGCCCAGAACCATGAAGGCGGCAAACGGCGAGTTGGAGCCGGTCCTGGCTGAACTGGGTCAGACCTTCAATGATGTCCCTGGTCGTGGAGCCGGGGTTCATGGCAATAAACATCTGGACCGTTTTCAGAATGCTCATCGTTACCCCCTGAACCCTGGTGGAATGGAGCCGTAATCAGTGTTTTTGAAACTGGATTTGAAGATGCCATCCTCACGGGCCCACTCACCATTCACTCTGGCTGGTCTGCCAGCTTTGGCCCAACTGTTCGCTGACTTCAGATAACCCGGGAACTTGGACGGCTGGAAAAGCGTCTGGGGTCGCAGGTAGTCAGACATCTTCAGGTCATCACCCCACTTCGCGTTGCAGTAATCCACCACCAGCGACAACTCTTCAACGGTGAACCCTTCACCGATTCGTGCTCGGATGTTTTGCATTGACGTGGTTGAAACCTGGTAGCGTGAGTTCGTGACCTGGTTCAGGTGAGATAACACCGATTTGGCCTGGTCAGTGATCAACACTTCACGGTCTGGTTGCGCCGCAACCGGACAAGAAGGTTTATTAGTCTGTATGTCTAAGTCTGGTTTAACGTCTGTATAGAGATAGGATTCCGCACTTTCGCGATTTCCATGATTCCCGTTATTCGCGGTTTTGTTTTCGCGGCTTCGCGGAATGGTTCCCGCACTTTCACGCTTTCCATTCCGTACTTTCACGGTCTCAGATTTCTCAGGAAAAATTAGAGAAATAAGCAGGTCACCATCCATTCGATAATGCTTAGTTGGGGTGCCATTTACTTTCTTAGAGCACGTTTCAAATACGCCAGGAAGGTATTTAGTAATAATCTTTTTGACCAGTCGCTCTGTTTGATCCTCAGTTAGCTCACCCGCTTCTTGGCCAAGTTCCTTATGGGTTTTATAGAACCATCCATCTTCTGAACCAAACGCTGACCAGAAAACAAGGTTGTTAAGAACGGCTGCGAGCGCATGGGCCTGCTGGTCATCCTTGAAAAACAGCAAGTATGGCCTTGGAAGAACAATAACGTTCTTCTGACCAGACATAGACTGGACGATGTCAAATATTCTGCTCATGGTCGTCCTTTAACTCTGTAAATTTGCGCTGGAATTGCTCAAGAGGGCTGAAGCACTCATGCTCGTACCCTTCTCGAAGGTATATAACGCGCTGTGTATCTGGCTCCCAGCGGACAACTCTGACGGGAACTCCGTAGTGATCTCTGAACCGCCGGTTAACTTCAGCCATTCCTCGCGCCCCTTCTCGTTCATCTGAACAAATGCTTCTACCATCAAGTCTGCTGGCTGGTAGTTGCCTCCATCAGCCGCGTTATTTATGATTTCCACATAGCCGAACTGGGCATCTTTACCCACCAGCGGCAAACATCTGAATTGCTTAGCTGGTCTGAATCGGTTTACACTGTTCATGCGTTAGTTTCTCCACTGATACGACACGCCAAGGCGCCCGGAGCTGCACACTCGCGGGCGTCACCTTTTCTGCCTGTTGAAACGAATACGTCAATCGCCTGATCTGAAACACCAACCCCATAAAGCGCCATAAATCCCAGGAACCCGTGAATCTGGTGGCGGAGCTTCTTACTGAATAATTCTGAAAGCGTTTTGCGCTCTGATGAATCAATTACCCCATCAGCCGCTGCTGCCATCTTGGCATTAGCCAGCTCACCAGATGCTGCTGCCGCTTTCATCTCAATGCTGTACAGCTCAACGTTATCCAGGCTCTCAGCAGTTGGAACATCCACCAGCAATTTCCCTTTGCGGTTCGCCTGGTACTCGGCCAAGTAACAAGAACCAGACAGGTCCTCCATCCGTTCCAGTTCTGCCAAGGTAAAGAACCGACTGCCGCACTTCTGGTACAGATGGTTGTGGAACTGGTCGATAGTCATCCCTAAATCGGAAGCCATACCTAAGCGACCATGCTTGTGTGCCTTACACATCAGGCGGATTGCTGTATTTATGCTGTCTACCATGTTGATTTCCCTCTGGTAGTTAATAATCAATTTAAAGTTGACTATTGTTGTTAGCGGAAGGTATGCCGTCATTTTTGTTCGGATAAATATCAGGTCGTAATTGATGGGGAGTTACTACCCATCCGCCCCATTGGCAGAGTTGAATAACTCTTTCAGAAGGTACTCGGTTCTTTGCAATCCAGTTCGCAACAGATTGAACTGATTGGAATTCAAACCGCCTTGATACCTCTGAAATCGACCCGATCGCCTTCACAGCTTTAGCTGTTACATTCTTGTGTTGAGATGACATGTGTTCTCCTATGACTAAGCCTGCATCAATACTACTTATAGTAGCAATTATTAGCAACTTAAAATAGAAATGACAACTATGCCTTGTGCGCTTAATCTTCTACTTATGGTGGAAAATGCTAAATACAAAGACTTTGCCGAAAGGCTAAACAGGTCTCTCCAAGAGCAATCTATTGGAGTTAAAGAATTGTCAGAGTTCAGTGGTGTCTCGTATGAGATGGCGCGGCGCTACACTCTTGGTACTGCAAAGCCGAGAGATGAGAAGATGATTCGAATTGCAGAAAGACTTGCCGTCTCACCGGCTTATCTTGATTATGGTGTGCCTGTTAATGGTGGCGACGCGCCAGCCAAAGGCACGGTCAGAATAGAGCAATTGGATGTTCATGCTTCAGCCGGTTCCGGATATATAAACCAACCATTCCCTACAATAGTGAGCTCAATAGAGATTCCAGAAGAGAGGATCTTCGAGTTGTTTGGTCGTAGAAGCCTTGATGGCATCGTCATGATAAATGTTGATGGCGATAGCATGATGCCCACGCTTTGCCCAAAGGACCTGCTTTTCATAGACAGCAAGGTTGAACAATTCAGCGGCGACGGCGTTTATGTGTTCAATTTTGAAGACAGTACGTTCGTTAAACGTTTGCAGAAGGTAAAAGGGCGCCGACTGGCAGTTCTTTCAGACAATGAACATTACCCGCCCTTCTTCATAGAGGAGCATGAAATGAATGAACTATACATATTCGGCAAGCTAATCAGATGCTTACCTCTAAAAATGATAGAGTTTGGCTAATAATTAATTCATCAAGAAACCGGCGAAAGCCGGTTTTTTTACGCCTCCAATTCCTCACCTCATAACACTACACTACTAAAAATTACATTTTTCTACTTTTTGTTGTTGCAATTATCTACTTAAAGTAGCTATAGTCATTGCATCGAAAGCGAACAGGCAGGACGCCCACGAAGTAGCCGCCGGTGGCATATGAATAACCGGATGATTCGCAGGTAACAAAAAAGCGCCCTACTGGACGCTTCGCTCTTTAACAATCTGGATATCCTATTAATACAGGTTATTTTTTATCGTTAGTTTCATCAACAGATTTGCTTTGTATTTGAGCATAATTCTTAATGCTGAAGAAACAAAAAAGTCGTAAGAAAACTAAAAAACCCGCCATTGAAACATATAAGGAGCGGGAGGCACTCCCCTTCAGAAAGGCCTCGAATATGAGTGAACAAAAGACACCTATCATTATGTAAAGCAAAAATAAAAAAAAGTTCGCTGTTCTAGGACAATCCCAATTACGGCCAGATGTGAATATAACCCTATCTTCAAATCTATATGATAGCGCCCACAAAGAAGCACACAAAGCGACCCAAGCACTGATGATACCTATTGGCATTTTAAAAATCTGTTCAACGCTAATAGCTCCACTAAATAGCCCAGTAATATAAACACCGATCATAGAGCAAACAATACCGCTCAAAATGCCACGAATTCCACTGTAATAGTTTTTATTGGTATCGAATGGGATTTTTAATTTTTTTTCACCAGCCACAAAAAAACCTTAAAAATAAATGTATTAGGATATCCAGATTACTCTAATCATTGCTTTAGTTAAATAGCTACTCACTACCTATCTTGGTAGCTATTTAACACGACAGCATAATAACGATGGAGCAACCCGTTGCGCTAAGCACCTTTTGATGGGGCATTTACTGAAACGAAACCAAAACTTTTATTCGCCTTTTGGCGAGGGATTCGTGCAACCAAAATTCAGCGCCGTGCAGGGCGCATATAACACGGAGAAACTAACCATGACGACCACACAGAACGTCACTGAGTTACAACCACGTATGACCAGAGAGCAACTGATCGATGCAGCGCGTAAAGCGGCCCCTCTCCTGCCAGCTGCGTCACAGTGGCTGATGAACGAACTTGCTAACCGCTACGATGTTCAGGCTGTAGTGCTGTGCGAATCAATGGAACAGCGTAAAGCACTGGCAATTGAGAACACCGCATTACGCGATGACGTTATCTGCTGGGCAAAAGAATGCGACCGCATTGTTGAAAGACACACAAAAACACGCAACAACATGCACCTTCTGGAGGCTCAGCGCGAACTGCGTGAGTTAACTCCGGTAACTAATGTTGTGATGAATGAAGGGGCTAAGTGATGGCCGCTAACTCATTCAAGCAGATGTCCCGTGACGGAACCATCAAGCGCACCGATACCGGGATGTTTATTAGCCTTGAACATATACACGTGCGTGAAGGTTTCAACAAACGTGAAGACGACGAACGCACACGCCAGGCAGATGACGACCTGTTTAATTATCTGATGAACGGCGGTACCGTTCCTCCACTTGAAGTTATCGCACGTGATGAAGGCGGCGTGTGGGTTGTTGAAGGTCACCGCCGTCGCCGTTGCTATGCGCGTTGTGCTGAAGCTGGTAAGCCAGTAGACCGCATTCATATCATGCCGTTCAACGGTAACGATGTGCAGCGTCTGGCTCGCATCATGACCAGTAATAACCAACTCCCCCTTTCCGATATTGAACAGGCTGCTGTTATTCAGGAGCTTCATAACGCTTTCAACCAGACCACCAGCGAGATTGCAAAGCTGGTCAATAAGTCTGTAGCGACCGTTGAGAAGTTGCTCACTCTGAGTACCGCTAATTATGACGTTCAGCAGGAAGTTAAATCTGGAGCCGTGTCTGTTGATGTTGTTGTTGACCGCGTTCGCGAGTTTGGCGAACAGGCTGGTGAAGTTCTCCAGCACGATAAAGCCGTAGCCGCCGCCCAGGGGAAAACAAAGGTTACGCGCAGTTCTATCGCTCCGGAACTCAACATTAAAAGTGCTCGCCGTTTCGTGGAGTTAATGTCCATGGCGACGATCAGCGATGAAGGCGTGTTCTCTTTGCAAGGCACGGCACTGGCTGAAGCTCTGGCGATCATCGACGAACACAAAACCATTGCTGAGGCTCGCGAAACCTATCGCCTTTCACAGCCAATCCCTACGACAGAGATTATCGGGAAAGTGCTGTATGTGAAGCTAGATGGTAAGGAAATCGGCTCGGCAATAATTTATCGCGGGAAGAACGTCACTCTGGATTTAGGCGATAAAAAAATAATCGCCAGCCAGTCAAAAGCAGTGGCCCACTTCGTTAAGCAATACAAACTACAGCAGGGAAATAATCATGACAGCCACCAATAAACCAATGACCGGCGCTCAGCTTGATGAACTGATGGCTGTCGCTATGCGCATGCAGTCTGACAGTGAAAAGATGGGTGAACGTCCTGTGTCCTTGTTTGCCTATGCGGTTCAGATTGCTGTTTTAGAAATTCTCGAAGTGCGCAGTAAGTACGAAGAACTGCAATCACAAAACGCAGACATGGCAGTACAGCTCGCTAACGCCGAGAGCAAGTGCAGGGAGCTGGCGGCGGAGAATGCTGGGTTGAAAAATGCGCTCGAGTGGCTGTACGAAACGGTATCGTCTGAAAGCGTATCTGTCCCGGATGAGAAATACAGTTCTGTGACAAATGCGGCACAGGTATTGAGCGAAACCCCAGTCACCGACGCTTTCCTGGCTGAAGTGCGGGCCATCGCGCGTAATGAGGGTATCAACTATGCCGCCACTCGTCTCGCTGCTGCATTCAATCATGGTTTCGTTGATAAGCCGCTGGCTGAAGTCTGCGACGTGGTGCGCATGATTCTGGACACCAAAGAAGAACTGGCAAACTCCACGCCGCCAGCTGCTGATGGGATATCTGGCGAGTACGCAGAGAAGTTTCTCGCAGAGTTCGCCGCCCAACTTCGCAAAGGAGCCGCGCTATGAGCAAACCAACCGATGAAGAGATTATCCAAGTGCTTCGCGACCATGGCAATTGCATGACCTATGTGGTCACTCACTGGTTACGCGATAACTACAAGGGAACCAAGACAGCGTATGTGCTGCGCCGCCTGAAAAAGCTTGAGGCTCTCGGTGCAGTGAAGCGAGTGAAAAGCAGTTATGCGGTTCAAATCTGCTGGGAGGCAGCCCAATGAAAGCACTCAACAAACAGGCGCTTCGCCAATTAGCAATCGATGCGCACGAGCTTGGAATCATCAAGCGTTACACAAAAGGCATCGAGGCCAATAAGAGATTCGTTGCCATCGCCACTCCCTTAACCGTGCTGGCGCTGCTGGATGAGCTGGAAGCCGCAGAGAAGCGCAACGCTGAATTACAGAGCGAGAATGCATACATCCGCAATCGGCACAAAGAACTGGACCTGTTAATCGGGAAAAACATTCTAGTCATGCAGGCTGCGATTATCGAATGGCAAGCAACTGGCGACGCGAAGAACGGTTTGGCATGGATTTATAACACGCTGTTTGGGCCCGGTGAATTACCAGACGAAGCAGAGAAAGACGCCCAGGCGTACTTCGACCGTAAATATACCCCGATTGACGAAGAGCTTATGGCGCTTCACAAGTGGTTTTGGGAACAAAGTGAAGCCGAACGTTCCGCCGCTGGCATTGGCGTGAAGGGGGAATGAGATGGATAAATTAATCAAACCTACCACCAAAGGTAAACATGACGGTTCATGTGATTATCTTTGCTCGGACGATGCGCGATTCATCGTTATGCGCGGCGATTATACGGAAGCGGAAATAATTCAGGCTTCTGTGTCCCAAGATGTAATCGACTCGGATGGTGCGGCTGATTTTGCAAGTAGCGCCCGCTATTACCAGTGTTGGTACAAAGTTAGCCCAATAGGTGGTCAGGATGGCTATTCAGGCTGGCATCATCCTCGTGACTCGCCGTGTCGCGGTGCATATTTCGCATCAGTTTTGCAATGGGATTAAGGAGGACTAACCATGGCAACTAACAACCACCCGGCGCACGGTCCTGTATCACTCGATCGACTGCACCAGATACGCGAACACCTGCTGCATGAAACCCGATACTCAAACGGCGGGAACAGAGCCTACATTCTCGCTGATGTATTGAAGGTGATTGATGGGGCTATTGCCCGCGAGCTGGTACTCCGTGAGCATGCAGCGTGGTCACAGGCTACTTTCGGCGATGTCGGTCCAGTTGGTCCGCTGAAGCACCTTTCCAAAGAAGCGCTCGAGGCTGCTGCTGAACCAGGCGACCTTAGCGAATGGGCTGACATGCAATTCCTGTTATGGGATGCGCAACGTCGTGCCGGTATCAGTGACGAGCAGATTACCCAGGCGATGGTGGAAAAGTTGGCGGTTAACAAACAGCGCGAATGGCCTGAGCCGAAAGACGGTGAGCCAAGGCTACATATCAAGGAATCCGACAACTCGTTTGTGGCTCCGGAGGGGACGGCCTGCAAATACTGCGGCGGTACAGGTTATTTCCGTTGGAAAAAATCCGCAAATACCTTCCCGTGTCCATGTATGGGATGCGATTTGCCAGCAGCACCTCTGCAGGAGGTGAAGTGATGCCGCCAGTTAAAGTGGTTGTTATTACCGTGGTGATGCTAGCGATCTGCCAGTTAGTTTCTATGACGGGATATGGCATATGGTGAGCAAGCTAAAACAGCGTCGCATACGCCGACTGAAAGCCGATGTAGCATGGTGGAAATCTGAAGCTGAGTACTGTAAGGCGCGAGTGTTCGAACAGGCAAACGAAATTGCTGAACTAAGAAGCATGGTGATTCGTGTACCAATGCCGGTAATGGTGCCAGTAGAGATACTTCATCAGCTAAATGGGAAGGGATCGAAAGAATATCCATTATGTCGCAATTGCAACGATGGAACCCGTCACGGGTGTTCATCGTGTGCTTACAGAATGAAGTAACCGGGTGCAGCCGGTTTAAGTGGAGAACTAACTATGAGCGGACAAATCCAACGTTTTCTTACTCCAGATGACCTCTATCAATTAACTGGTTATCGTCGCCCTTCCCTACAGTGTAAAGCTCTGAGGGATAGTGGGGTATTTTTTATCCCACGCAAGGACGGAAGGCCAGGAACAACATGGGATCATGTATCAAACCCTGTTGGACTTAAGTTAATAGTGAGCAATCCAGAGGAAGAAGAACCAAACTTTAAGGATATGTAATGTCTAGAGCTCGCAAAAACCCTGAGGATAACTGGATGCCTCCTCGCGTTCGACGGGGAAAATCTGCTTATGAGTTTCGTACAACAGATGGTCGTACCGTCAGGTTGTGCAATCCTGATCTAACAAAATCGCAGGTATGGGCAGCTTACGAAAACTTCATAAACGATTTAAAGGTTGGTACGAACTTCAACGCACTTTGTGAAGAATTCTTTAATTCCGGTGATTTCCACGAGTTAGCAACTGAAACACGTAAAGACTACAGAAAATACGGTTCAAAGGTAAATGTTGTCTTCGGGAAAATGAAGCCGGATAACATCAAGCCAGAGCACATCAGAAAATATATGGATAAACGAGGTGTTAAGAGCAGGGTTCAGGCAAACCGCGAGAAAGCATTTATGTCCAGGGTGTTTCGGTGGGCATACGAACGAGGAAAGGTGAAGATGAATCCTTGCCAGGGCGTAAAGCAATTTAAAGAGCAGGCTCGGACCCGTTATATTAGCGATAGGGAATATGATGCACTTTATAGCGTTGCTTCTATTCCCGTAAAAGTTGCAATGGAGTTGGCATATCTATGTTGCGCCCGCCAGGGAGACATTCTTGACCTCAAAAAGAGTCAATTATTGAGCGAAGGAATTTTAATTCAGCAGAGTAAAACCGCAGTTAGCCAGATCAAGGCCTGGACAAAACGTCTGGAGGATGCCGTTAATCTTGCTGACAGCATTCCTCTTAACAGCGGGATGGTAAGTATTTTTGTCATCCACCAGCCATCAGGTCTGCGATACACACGCGATGCTTTTAATGCGCAATGGATGAAGACTAAAAAACTTGCTGCTGAAAAATATCCAGACCTTGATTTCCAGTTCACTTTTCATGATCTAAAAGCCAAAGGAATTTCTGATCTTGAAGGTACGTTAAGTGAGAAGCAGGAAATTTCAGGTCATAAAAACGCCTCGCAAACAGCGAGATATAATCGAAGAATTTCAGTTGTTCCGGTCGTCGGGGGGCAGTAATGCCCTCTTTTTTATGGCGAAGCTGAATGGCGAAACAATGGTGAATATAGAGCACAAAAACAAAAAAACCACCCGTAGGTGGTTTCACGACACTGCTTATTGCTTTGATTATTCTGTTCTTTCCCATGGTACCCGGAGTGGGACTTGAACCCACACAGCGCGAACGCCGAGGGATTTTAAATCCCTTGTGTCTACCGATTCCACCATCCGGGCTCGGGAAAAAATTGGAGGCGCGTTCCGGAGTCGAACCGGACTAGACGGATTTGCAATCCGCTACATAACCGCTTTGCTAACGCGCCGAAATCTTCTGGCTTTTCAGCCGACATCCGCTATTGCCGATGTCTCTAATTTGGAGCGGGAAACGAGACTCGAACTCGCGACCCCGACCTTGGCAAGGTCGTGCTCTACCAACTGAGCTATTCCCGCATCACCAAGTAACTTTGTTAATCACTTGATTTTGTTATCGTCTGGCAATCAGTGCTGCCGTTCGATGCGTTGCATTCTACTTACCTGACGCAATGAGTCAACGATATTTTTCACCACTAACGATCGTTTGCTGAAATTTGCGTCGAAACGATCACTGATCAAGCAAATCTCCACGTGCAGCGCTCAAATACTGGAACATTGACCACAAAGTCAGTATCGCGGCGACGAAGAAAAGTGCGATCCCAGCATACTCAACCCAGATATTTGGACGCCACAGCAGCCAGGCCAGTGCAGCCATTTGCGAAGTGGTTTTCACTTTACCAATCCAGGATACGGCTACGCTGCTGCGTTTACCCAGTTCGGCCATCCATTCACGTAGTGCAGAGATGATGATTTCACGCGCAATCATTGTTGCAGCGGGGAGCGTCACCCACCAGCTGTGGTAATGCTCTGTCACCAGTACCATCGCAATAGCTACCAGAACTTTATCAGCGACCGGATCGAGGAAGGCGCCAAAACGCGTGCTTTGGTTCCAGCGGCGAGCCAGAAAACCGTCAAACCAGTCTGTGACCGCTGCGATACAGAAGATCAGCGCACAAACAAAGGGAGCCCAGGTGAATGGCAG
This sequence comes from Citrobacter sp. S39, assembly GCF_009495675.1. NCBI lineage: Bacteria > Pseudomonadati > Pseudomonadota > Gammaproteobacteria > Enterobacterales > Enterobacteriaceae > Citrobacter > Citrobacter sp. S39. The sequence goes on along the minus strand of NZ_CP045555.1, from coordinate 2,921,827 downwards.
GTAAAAAGCCAATACAAAGAATGGGATCAGGATGACGCGAAACAGCGTGAGCAACGTAGGGATATTAAATTGCATATGACGGATAACTATCTGTTGTCAGTGAAATTACCCCTATGTTGCTACAGAGGGCCTAATGTTTCAACGAGTAGAAGATCTTTTCTGCCAGAGCTTGCGAAATACCCGGCACTTTTGCAATTTCTTCGATACTTGCATTACGAAGACCTTGCAAACCTCCCATATATTTCAACAACATCTGGCGACGCTTTGGCCCGACACCTTCGATGGTCTCAAGCGTGCTGGTGCTTTTCACTTTCGCCCGCTTTTTACGATGCCCGCTAATCGCATGATCGTGAGATTCATCGCGGATATGCTGGATAACGTGTAATGCAGGCGAATCCGGCGGCAGACTAAAGCCCTCACCTTCCGGCTCAAAGAACAGTGTTTCCAGACCGGCTTTACGATCGGCCCCTTTTGCCACCCCCAGCAAGAGTGGGTGCTGTTTGTCCCAGGGAACGTCCAGTTCAGCAAAAACGGCTTTCGCCTGCCCTAACTGACCTTTACCGCCGTCGATCAATATGACGTCCGGAATCTTACTTTCTTCAATCGCCTTACCATAACGCCGACGTAAGACCTGATTCATCGCCGCATAATCATCACCCGGCGTAATGCCGGTAATATTGTAACGCCGATATTCTGCACGCAGCGGGCCATTGGCATCAAAAACCACGCAGGAGGCTACCGTCTGTTCCCCCATCGTATGGCTAATGTCGAAGCACTCCATACGCTTCACCGCAGGTAACTTCAATACGGAGGCCAGCGCCGTCAGACGTTGCGTAATCGTCGACTGCTGAGAAAGTTTCGTGGTGAGCGCCACTGCCGCGTTGGTCCGCGCCAGCTTCAGATAACGCGCGCGATCCCCTCGCGGTTTCGTCTGCACGTTAATCTTCCGTCCGGCCAGTTCAGACAGAGAGTCTGCCAGCAGGGTTTTATCGCTAAGATTGAAATCGAGCAGGATCTCCCCGGGTAAGGTACGCATCTGGCTCCCCTGCAGATAAAACTGCCCGACAAAGGTTTCGACGACCTCGCCCAGTTCCGTACCACCTGGTACTTTAGGGAAATAGCTGCGGCTGCCCAGCACTTTACCCTGGCGAATAAACAGAACGTGCACACAGGCCATGCCGGCGTCAAACGCCACGCCAATGACATCCAGATCGTCTCCGGTGTTAGAGACAAACTGTTTTTCGGTCACACGGCGTACGGCCTGGATTTGGTCACGAATTCGCGCAGCCTCTTCAAATTCGAGATTTTGGCTGGCCTTTTCCATGCGGGTAATCAGCTGTGTTAACACCTGATCGTCTTTTCCGGACAGGAACAGACGAACATACTCGACCTGCTGAGCATACTCTTCCTCGCTCACCAGACCCGCGACACACGGGCCGAGACAGCGGCCAATCTGATATTGCAGACAAGGTCGAGAACGGTTGCGATAAACGCTGTTTTCGCACTGGCGGATAGGGAATATTTTCTGCAACAGCGCCAGCGTTTCACGCACCGCATAACCGTTAGGGAACGGTCCAAAGTACTCGCCTTTGGCATGCTTTGCCCCACGATGCATCGCCAGACGCGGGTGGGTATCGCCGCTAAGGAATATAAAGGGGTAGGATTTATCATCACGCAGCAATACGTTATAACGCGGCTGATATAGCTTGATGTAGTTGTGCTCAAGCAATAACGCTTCGGTTTCAGTGTGCGTTACCGTGACATCAATCTGCTGGATTTGCGCGACCAGCGCTTCGGTCTTGCGTGACGCAAGATTACTACGGAAGTAGCTGGAAAGCCTTTTTTTCAGGTCTTTCGCTTTCCCGACATAGATAACCGTTCCGGCGGTATCATACATACGATAGACGCCGGGCTGGCTGGTCACGGTTTTCAGGAACGCTTTGGCATCAAACTGATCTGTCACTGGCTTGCTAATGTCTCCGCATTACACAGGCCATGGCGAATTGCCAGGTGAGTCAGCTCTACATCGCCATGAATGTTTAATTTACTGAACATTCGATAGCGATAGCTGTTCACCGTTTTAGGACTAAGATTCAGTTGCTCTGAGATCTCATTAACCTTCTGACCTTTGGTGATCATCAGCATAATCTGCAACTCGCGTTCAGACAAACTGGCAAACGGGGTTTCCGTTTTCTCAGGCTCAATCTGGCTGAGCGCCATTTGCTGAGCGATATCGGAGGCAATATACCGTTGCCCGGAAAAAACCGAACGAATCGCACTCACTACTTCCTGGGGGGCGGCGCCTTTGCTGAGATACCCTGCAGCCCCTGCCTGCATAACTTTTGCAGGTAATGGGTTTTCGGTGTGTACCGTCAACATGATCACTTTAATGTCTGCCGTGGAACGCGCAATTTTGCGGGTTGCTTCCAGACCGCCAATACCGGGCATATTCATATCCATCAGCACAACGTCAACGGAATTTGAGCGGCACCATTTTACCGCATCTTCACCGCAGCACGCTTCGCCGACAACTTTTATGCCTTTTATATCTTCCAGAATGCGTCGTATCCCTGCGCGCACCAGTTCGTGGTCATCAACAAGAAAAACGTTGATCAAAGGAATATCTCCAGAATAGGGATAACGCTACCGATAGTTAATCGGTCCTATGTTAACGGGTTTTATCTCAACTTTGAAATGTAAAAAACGCCCGACTTTCGATTTTGCTCTCGTTTTTGGAAATTAGATTGTACGACGAGTGGAAACTTTCAGTACTGGTAACCTTTTGCCACGGTTATATCTGTGTAGCTGTTTCATAATGGTGACAAAAAGATCATATTCCTTCGCTGAATGCAAACCAGACAGTCAAAGTTGTAACAATAATTAACGAGGAAAATACTCGAAATAAACAACATGTGGAGAAAATATATGCACTGCAACATGTTGTTTATTTTAATGTCCACAACATTGGTCCGCGCAAAAAACAACCACAGATATTTTTAGCCTCGCTTATGGTATACTCCGCCGCCTTAAGATTTGACATCGCACTTTTTCATTGAAACATAACGAGGAAAATAAATGAGTACGCCTGACTTTTCCACTGCTGAGAATAACCAGGAACTGGCCAATGAAGTCACCTGCCTGAAAGCCATGTTAACGCTGATGCTGCAGGCAATGGGTCAAGCCGATGCAGGCCGCGTGATTCTTAAAATGGAAAAACAGCTCGCGCTGATTGAAGATCAATCACAGGCTGCGGTATTTTCCAACACGGTTAAGCAAATTAAACAAGCTTACCGCCAGTAATAAGAAACCGGCTGATAGCAATGCTCTCAGCCGGTTTTGCGTCTGACACTCAGAACGATAATTTACTCAGATAAGCCCGGTTGCCGCGGCATAACAGGCTATCTGCGTTTTGTTTGGCGCGTTGAATTTCTTTTGCATATTCTTCTGGTGGAAGTTCACGGTATTTTCAGAAATCGACAGAATGATGGCTATCTCTGAAGAGGTCTTCCCTTCTGCCGTCCATTTCAATATTTCCTTTTCCCGCTTGCTAAAACGCATCTCTGGCGCCATAACCATGTCATCTTCCAGTCGCGTCAGTACAGACAGACTTTCCCGTACCAAAAGCTGCATCCTGAGCTCCACTTCATCGCTCGCAAGGCGACTGTTACGGATACTTGCACGCGATACAGATAAAAAACCCAACGCCCGGTTAGGCAACATTAAGCATTGCGTCATCCCTTTGCGTAAACCGTGATTGCGCGCGGCGTCCCACAAAGGTTGCGCATCGCGAAACAGAGTATCGTTCCAGGGTAAATGCCCCTGACTGAAGTTTTCAGGTTTCAGCACCGGATCAATGGCAAAATAATTTTCGGACTGATAATGCGCCACCCATGCTTTGGGATAGGTCGTATGAAGTGACGTTTTAGGTCGGGTAAAAGGTACCGGATGACGAACACAGAGCGCGTAAAAATCAAACTCTAAGTGCTGCGTCTGTTGTTGCAATTCCGTATAGACATCCTCTGCCGTCGCCATTTCCTGAAAGCGTAACAGCATGCTCCGTCGCCAGGTGAAGAAATCAAGATCCTGCATACTAAGTGGTAATGCCCCTGAGATTGATAATCATCCAAACATATGAAACAAGCTAACACATAAATGTATTTTATATATGCAAATTATCGGACAAATGAACAATTACTTGAGTATTACTCAACAGCGGAAGTAAGTAACAGAATCAAATGTTAATAATAAAGCAATAATTATAAATAGTTATGCGAAGAGCACTCGCCAGAAACAATCCCGGCGAGTGCCATATACACTATTTATTGCATCAAAAACTTTTCAAGAAACTGACGGGTACGCGGCTGCTGCGGATGTGTGAATAAGGATTTTGCTGGTCCCTGCTCGACTATCCGTCCTTGATCCATAAATATCGCTCTATCGGCGACATCGCGAGCAAAGCTCATTTCATGCGTCACAATTACCATGGTGCGTTTTTCCTGCGCCAGTTGGCGGATGGTATTAAGTACCTCGCCAACCAATTCAGGATCAAGCGCGGAGGTCGGTTCATCAAAAAGAATAACCTCAGGTCGCATCGCCAGCGCTCGGGCAATCGCTACGCGCTGCTGCTGTCCACCCGATAAACGCCGTGGATAGCTGGTTTCTTTACCTGCCAGCCCGACTTTCGCCAGCAATTCACGCGCACGAGCTGTCGCTTCAGCTTTTGGTTCACCTTTGACTATCACCGGCCCTTCAATAATGTTTTCCAGCACTGTCCGATGGGGAAACAAATTAAAGTTCTGGAACACAAAACCGACGTGCTGGCGTAACTGACGAATCAGCCCTTTCTGCTGGGTCAACGAACGCGCGGTATCAATGGTAATCTCACCCACTTTAATGGTGCCCGCCTCCGGTTGCTCCAGCAAATTAATGCTACGCAGCAGCGTGGTTTTGCCCGATCCGCTCGGCCCGATAATCGCTACTACTTCACCAGGTTTGACGTCAAGATCGATCCCATGCAGCACCGTTTGCCCATGAAATTTTTTGACCAGGTTTCTGACTTCGATAGCACTCATTTCGGCTCTCTCTCCTGGCGGTTCAGTTGTTCTTCAAAATAGTTTTGCAGCGCAGAAAGCACCGTCGCCATCACCCAGTAAATCAACGAGGCCGCCAGATACATCGTAAAGACTTCCAGCGTACGCGAGGTAATCAGCTGCGCCTGACGGAACAGTTCCGGTACCTGAATAGTGGCGGCCAAAGAGGTATCTTTCACCAGACTGATAAAGCTGTTGCTCAGCGGCGGCAGCGCAACGCGCGCAGCCTGTGGCAGGATTGCCCGGCGCATGGTCTGCCAGCGCGTCATACCAATACTGGCACCCGCCTCCCACTGTCCTTTGTCGATGGAAGAGATTGCCGCACGCAGGGTTTCCGCAGCGTAGGCGGCTGTATTAAGCGACAAGCCAATCATCGCCGCCGGGATGGGATCAAGCTCAATTCCAAACTGCGGCAGACCGTAATAAATCATAAACAGCTGGGCAATCAACGGCGTTCCGCGAAAGATAGAGATATAAAAACGCGCCAGCCAGCGCACAGGCAGCAGCGGCGACAGACGCATCAACGCCAGGATAAACCCCAGCACGAGGCCAAAAAACATCCCGCCGATACTCAGTTGCAGCGTAAAAACCGCGCCTTTAAGCAGATACGGCAGGGAATCAATTACCAGTTGGATACTTTCATGCATTAGCGTTTTTCGACCTGGTTGTTACACGTGAGGATGGTAGGCAAACAGTGCAGGCGCCCCACCGGTATGGATAAAGAGGATTGGCCCTTCATCTTTGAAGCGCTTCTGGCTGATGCCGTCAATCAAACCCGCCATCGCCTTACCGGTATACACCGGATCCAACAAAATGCCTTCCAGGCGCGCCAGCAGTTTTACTGCCTCCATGCCTTCTTCGTTTGGCGTACCGTAGCCCGGCGCATAATAATCATCCCATAACAGGATATCCGCTGAGGCCGTCAGTTCCAGTTCACGGGCAATATCCTGCTGCAGCGTAACAACTTTGGGTTTTTGATCGGCGACGCTGCGCGAAACGGTCACACCGATAAGCTCGACATCTGGCATCAGTTGCTCCAGCCCCACCGCCAGCCCGGCATGCGTTCCCGCACTGCCCGACGCGACCACCACGGAAGAGAGCGAAACGGCCCCTTCACACTGCTGGGCAATTTCCAGCGCGCTCTCCACATAACCCATCGCCCCCAGAGCATTAGAGCCCCCAACAGGGATCACATACGGGCGGAACCCTTGCGCTTCAATGCGCGTCGCCAGCTCCTGCAACTGCGCATTCGGATCGGTTAGCGCGTCACACATTTCGATCTGCGTATTAAACAGATCCAACAGCAGACGGTTGCCATTGGTGAGATAGTTTTCCGCCGTGGTGCCAATCGGATTTTCCAACAGCGCCACGCAGTGCAGGCCAAGTTTAGCCGCTACCGCCGCCGTCTGGCGAACGTGGTTGGACTGAATCGCGCCTGCAGTTATCAGCGTATCTGCGCCTTCACGCAGCGCGTCTGCGGCCAGAAACTCCAGCTTACGCAGCTTATTGCCGCCCATGGCCATCGGCGTGACGTCATCGCGTTTGATGAAAATATCGCGCCCGAGGTAGTCGGAGAAACGTGGAAGATATTCGAGCGGCGTTGGCGCGCCAATAAATTCCAGACGTGGAAAGCGCGTTAAGTTATGCAGCGGCATACAGCCTCCGGTATTCGTTGTTGTGATGTTCTTTTTATTATGCACGCTCAGGCGCAATGAAATAAAAAAAGGCGCTGTTAAAGGCGCCTTTTTTCATCGGATGCCGATTATTTCGTCACATCCGCTCCAAACCATTTTTCAGACAGGGCTTTCAGCGTACCGTCTTTCTGCATTTCAGCAATGGCCGCATCAACCGCTTTCAGCAGATCTTCATTGCCTTTACGCAGCGCCACGCCTGACTCCTGGCGGGAGAACGCTTCACCGGTCACAGCCAGCGTGTCTTTGGTTTTCTTCACCAGATCCAGCGCCGCCAGACGGTCAACCAGAATGGCGTCGATACGGCCTACACGCAGATCCTGGTATTTAGTCGGGTCGTCATCATAGGTACGAATATCCACGCCCTGCACGTTCTGGCGCAGCCACTCTTCATAGTTGGTGCCCAGACCAACGCCGACTTTTTTACCTTTCAGATCGGCAGCGGTCTTAATAACACCTTCATTGCCTTTTTTCACCAGCGCCTGAATACCAGAAACCGTATACGGGGTAGAGAAATCGTATTTTTTCTTACGTTCGTCAGAGATGGTCACCTGGTTGATGACCACATCAATGCGCTTGGAATCAAGAGAGGCCAGCATACCGTCCCACTTGGTCGGCTTCAGGTTAGCTTTCACCCCAAGGTGCTTGGCCAGTTCTTCGGCGAACTCTACTTCGAAACCGGTCAGCTTGCCGTCATCGCCCTGAAAACTAAACGGGGGATAGGTCCCTTCCAGGCCCACCAGCAGCGTGCCGCGCTCTTTAACTTTATTTAACAGACCTTCATCTGCATAAGTCTTTACGCTCATTCCGGCGACAAGTGCAACAGCCATTACACCCATCAGAGCCTGACGTCCCAGAAGTGCTAATTTCATAGTTACCCCGAATATTGTCATTAGTGACTATCATTTATGACTACAGTGTAAAGCGTTTGCTGTGTTCCACAAACACGACTCTGTTACACCTTATTCGTTTTTAATATATATCAGAACTGGCTGTCCAGGAGGATTTCTGCATATGTCCCATATGGGTATGGGCTTTGAACTGCTCATACTTACGCAAGGCGATGCGGTAATTGTTGGTGCTGGTTTCCGGCAGCCACGGGGCAAGGTTTTCGTCGAGGAACCCTTCCTGCAGCAGGTCATGAGAGATATTTTGTTCGGTCAGGTGATTCCCGAGGCGACGCAGGCGGACAACGTATTCACGTACTGTGCCGTGACTCATTTCGGTCTGCTCAAATAAAAACTGTTTAAAACCGATAATGTCGAAAAAGTCGCTCTGCTCTTTGCAATGCAAATCACCGCAAAAACGACACAGTGCCACCCACTCTTTTTTCTCCTGCTCCCACTCGGCTTCATCCAACAAAGTGTCCAGGCGGGCGATGGCGATTTTATTCACAATTTGCCCGCGACGAACCAGCGTGATCCGGTCGAGCAACTTAAAGCAATGGGCGCAATGCGTCTGGCTGTGTTTGAAATCTTTGAGGTAGCGGCTTAGAGGCCGTCTTTTTGATTGCTGCACCGTCATGAGAACTCCTGGTAGTCAATTCGTAATGCGGCATTGTTCAGGGGTAATGATTACCCCTATAGCTTACCCAGCTTGGTGCGTAGACGTTTGATGGCCTGGCTGTGCAACTGGCTGACCCGTGACTCCCCGACTTCCAGTACCGCGCCAATCTCTTTCAGATTCAGCTCTTCCTGGTAGTACAGCGTTAACACCAGCTTTTCACGCTCCGGCAACGCCTCGATCGCGTCCATCACGCGCTGGCGGAGGTTACCCTCAAGAAGCTGTTGTAACGGGTTTTCCTGCTGATGTTCTTCCGTCACCAGCTCAATACTATCGCCATGCTCTTCCCGCCACTCGTCATAAGAGAAGAGTTGGCTGTTATTGGTATCGAGCAACATCTGACGATACTCTTGCACAGGAATAGCCAGACGCGCCGCCACTTCGGTTTCCGTCGCGTTGCGCCCTAATTCCTGCTCCAGTTGTCCCATCGCCTGTGCCACTTCGCGAGCATTGCGCCGAACGCTACGCGGCACCCAATCCCGGCTACGTAGTTCGTCCAGCATTGCTCCACGAATACGCTGCACTGCGTAAGTGGTAAATGCCGTTCCTTGCAAAGCGTCATATCGGTCAACGGCATTCAATAACCCGATGCCGCCCGCTTGTAGCAGGTCATCCAGTTCTACGCTCGCCGGCAAACGCACCTGAAGGCGCAATGCTTCGTGACGCACCAACGGTACATAACGCTGCCACAGCGAGTGTTTATCCATTACACCTTCAGCGGTATACAGTGAATTCACGATAAACAGCCCTGCGTTAAATGAGTTATCGGCATGATTATCCGTTTCTGCAGGGGTTTTAATCGGGTGAATAGTGGGTGAAATGGGGGGTTATTTAGGGGTTACGGGTAAAGCTAAATATAAAAAACCCCGCCGGAGCGGGGTTTGCGCGATAAGCGTAAATTAACGCAGCAGAGACAGAACGTTCTGCGTGGTCTGGTTAGCCTGCGCCAGAACAGAAGTACCTGCCTGTTGCAGGATCTGAGCACGAGACATGTTAGACACTTCGGTCGCGTAGTCAGCATCTTCAATACGGCTACGAGCAGAAGACAGGTTGTTTACGGTGTTGCCCAGGTTGGTGATGGTAGAATCGAAACGGTTCTGCACCGCACCCAGGTCAGAACGCAACGCATCAACCTGTGCCAGCGCTTTATCCAGAGCTTTCAATGGATCTGTAGTTTTATCAGTTGCTGTTGTTTCTTTAGTGGTAATTTTACCATCCGCAGTAACATGAGCAATTTTACCGGTGCTATCTGTGATACGTCCATCATCCTGCACCTTATATACTGCTGTATTATTATTCGTAAAAGCACCAGCATCATCAACGAATACCGCACCACCAGCATTCACTACAGCACCACCTGTAACTGTGAAGCCATTACTTGTTGTGAAATCTTTTGACCCGATCGCATTTTTAAGCCCATCAGCGGAAATTTTGGCACCCGTGATGTTAATATTGCCTTTGGTTGCAGTAGTACCATCATCACTACCTGCAATAGAAATGCTAGTATTAGAATCTTTGAATGTAATTGTTGAAGCAACTTTTGCGCCACCAGAAGTATTTAATTCAAGGTTAGCAAGTGTTGCATCCTTCAAAGTTCCTGAGCTCGTTTTGGTCAGGTTACCACTAGTATCAATAAAGAGCGCACTGTTATCATCTGCTGCTGTAATTGTGCCATCTTTGGCAATGTTAACATCTTGAGTTGTCCCGCCAATATCGATAGTAGCTTTGGTAACATCCCCAGCTTTCGGTGTTACATAATTCTGGACATCGTTAAGATCTACAGCCGTGGCATCGAATGAATATGTACCGGTTTTAGAATCCAGCTTATAAGCTGTACTAGCCGCTGTACCAAATCCATTGGGCACTGTAGCAGTAACAGTAGTGCCTGTCGGCAAACCACCAAGAACATCACCTGCAGACGCGGTTTTAAATCCAGCATCACCAGTCCAGGTTTTTGCTGTCGCATCATAAGCAAATGAGGCTGCTTTTAGATCTTTATCTGTAGCAACAGCATTAGCAACGCCACCCTTACCGTTAACGTTAAAACCATTCAAACCCAGAGTAGAAGAAGTAATTTCTTTCAGGTCGATGGTGATGGTTTCGCCGTCATTCGCGCCAACCTGAATTTTCATGGAGCTGTCGGACGCCAGTACTTTCACGCCGTTAAACTGAGTCTGACCGGAAACACGGTCAATTTCGCTCAGACGCTGGGTGATTTCATTCTGGATAGAGTCCAGGTCAGACTGGGAGTTGGTGCCGTTGGTTGCCTGAACGGACAGTTCACGTACACGCTGCAGGTTGTTGTTGATTTCGGACAGTGCACCTTCAGTGGTCTGCGCGATGGAGATACCGTCGTTGGCATTACGAGAAGCCTGAGTCAGGCCTTTAACGTTAGCAGTAAAACGGTTAGCAATCGCCTGACCAGCAGCATCGTCTTTGGCGCTGTTGATACGCAGACCGGAAGACAGACGCTCGATAGCGGAGCTCAGGGAAGACTGAGATTTGTTCAGGTTGTTCTGGGTCAACAGCGACAGGCTGTTTGTATTGATGACTTGTGCCATGATCTTTTCCTTATCAATTACAACTTGATGTTATTGGGCTGTTGCCCACGGTTTCTCACCGTAACCCATGTATCGGCACCTTAAATTCGAACTTTAGAAAATTTTTACTTTCCGCCCTCTTTTTTCTTAGCCCCAGAAATACCCGCAATATGCCCCACTATTCTGCGCATTATTTTTACAAAACTATCATTAAACTTTGCGCGCAGATTGCCGATAACCCGCTTAACTACTGTTTGCAATCAAAAGGAATTAGGCATGGCTTCATTTACTTCTCTTGGCGTCGGTTCAAATCTGCCGCTGGATACGTTGCTGAACAACCTGACTATCGCGGAAAAAAAACGCTTAAACCCAATAACTCAACAACAAAGCGATAATACCGCGCGTCTGACCGCCTACGGCACATTAAAAAGTGCACTGGAAAAATTTCAGACTGCGAACACAGCGTTAAATAAAGCCGATCTATTCAAAAGCACAACCGTTACCAGCAGCAGTGAAGATCTGAAAGTGACCACCGAAGCGGGGGCTGCACCGGGTATCTATACCATTAGCGTCACCCAACTGGCACAAGCGCAATCTTTAAGAACCAATTCAGCGACTAAGATTGTGTCAACAAAAGACGCGCTGGGTGACAGTTCAGCAGAAACACGCACCATAAAAATTGCGCAGGAAGGCCGTAAAGAGCCACTGGAAATTAAGCTGAATAAAGACCAGACCTCACTGGATGAGATCAGCAAAGCGATAAACGATGCCGATAGCGGAATTTCGGCCAGCATCGTTAAGGTTAAAGATGGCGACTACCAATTGGTACTGACTGCCAGTGAAGGCGAAGCCAATAAAATGACTATCTCCGTTGAGGGAGACAGCAAGCTAAATGATCTACTGGCATATGACAGCGAAACCGGCACCGGGAATATGAAGGAACAGGTTAACGCTCAAAATGCGAAGTTAACCGTAAACGGTATCGATATTGAACGTTCCAGTAATAAAATTACCGATGCCCCTCAGGGCGTAGTGCTCGATCTGACCAAAAAAGTCACTGATGTTCGGGTCACGGTAACAAAGAATAACGACAAAGCAACCGAAGCCATTAAAGGCTGGGTCGATTCATATAATTCCCTTATCGACACCTTTAATACGCTGACTAAATATAAAGAAGTTGATCCGGGTGCTGAAGCGCAAGACAAAAATAACGGAGCGCTGCTTGGTGACAGTGTTGTTCGTACGATTCAAAGTGGAATTCGTGCACAATTTGCCAACGGTGCCAGTGATGGCGCTTTTAAAACATTAAATGAAATTGGTATTAAGCAGGACGGCGCAACCGGCAAGCTGAAAATTGACGATGATAAGCTGAAAAAAGTCCTGAACGAAAATACAGCCTCCGTGCGTGAACTGCTGGTCGGCGACGGCAAAGAAACCGGTATTACCACCAAAATTGCCACTGAAGTAAAAAGCTATTTGGCTGATGACGGTATTATCGACAGCGCACAAGACAGTATTAACTCAACGCTGAAAAAACTGACTAAACAGTATCTGTCAGTTAGCGCCAGTATTGATGACACCGTGGCACGTTACACGGCACAGTTTACGCAGTTAGACACCATGATGAGCAAGCTCAACAACACCAGTAACTATCTGAGCCAACAATTTACGGCGATGAATAAATCCTGATAACACGAGGTAAGTATGTATACCGCGAGCGGTACCAAAGCCTATGCACAGGTCAGTGTGGAAAGCGCCGTGATGAGCGCCAGTCCGCATCAACTGATTGAAATGTTGTTTGACGGCGCGAACAGCGCCCTCGTGCGCGCTCGCCTGTTTATGCAACAGGGTGATATCGTCGCCAAAGGTGAGGCCTTAAGCAAAGCCATTAACATTATCGACAATGGTCTGAAAGCAGGTCTGGATCAGGAAACTGGCGGTGAAATCGCCACTAACCTGTCTGCGCTGTATGACTATATGATCCGCCGTTTACTGCAAGCTAACTTGCGTAATGATTGTCAGGCTATTGAAGAAGTCGAAGGGTTGCTCGGCAACATTGCAGAAGCCTGGAAACAGATCTCACCGAAAGCATCTTCCCAGGAGTCTCGTTAATGACCTCAGCCGTGGAGTTTATCAACCGTTGGCAGCGCATCGCGTTGCTCAGTCACTCACTGCTGGAACTGGCGCAGCGAGGTGAATGGGACCTTTTACTGGAACAGGAAGTTACCTATCTGCAAAGTATTGAAGTGGTCATGGAAGAGCAAACTCCACCAGGCATTACGCGAAGTATTCAGGACTTAGTCGCCGGGTACATTAAACAGACGCTGGATAACGAACAGTTACTCAAAACGTTGTTGCAGCAGCGCCTGGATGAGCTCAGCAATCTCATCGGTCAGTCAACGCGCCAGAAAACGTTGAATAACGCCTATGGCCGTCTTTCCGGCATGCTGTTAGTCCCCGACGCTCCCACTGCCCCACAATAATTTCCCGTCTCGTCTGAATTATCTTCCATACTCCAGAGGTCGGCCAAACGACTTCTGGAGCACGGAAGATGAAAAATCCCACATTATTGCAGTACTTCCACTGGTATTACCCTGATGGCGGCCAACTCTGGCCCGAACTTGCCGAACGCGCAGGCGGACTCAATGATATCGGCATCAACATGGTATGGTTGCCCCCCGCCTATAAAGGCGCGTCCGGCGGTTATTCGGTGGGTTACGACTCTTATGATCTGTTTGATTTGGGCGAATTCGACCAAAAGGGAACCGTCGCCACCAAATACGGCGATAAGAATCAACTGCTGGCAGCGATAGACGCGCTTAAGCACAATGATATTGCCGTCCTGCTGGATGTAGTGGTCAATCACAAAATGGGCGCAGATGAGAAAGAAAAGATCCGCGTCCAGCGGGTTAACGCCGAGGATCGCACGCAAATAGACGATGAGGTTATCGAATGCGAAGGCTGGACGCGCTACACTTTCCCTGCCCGCGCAGGCCAGTACTCGCAATTCATTTGGGATTTTAAATGCTTCAGCGGCATTGACCATATCGAGAACCCAACCGAAGACGGTATTTTTAAAATCGTTAACGATTACACCGGCGAAGGCTGGAACGATCAGGTTGATGATGAGTTGGGTAATTTTGATTATCTGATGGGCGAGAACATCGACTTTCGTAATCACGCCGTCACCGAGGAACTCAAATACTGGGCGCGCTGGGTGATGGATCAAACCCATTGCGACGGCTTTCGCCTGGATGCCGTCAAGCACATTCCGGCCTGGTTTTATAAAGAGTGGATTGAGCACGTGCAGGAAGTGGCGCCCAAGCCTCTGTTTATCGTCGCAGAATACTGGTCCCACGAAGTCGACAAGCTACAAACCTACATCAACCAGGTAGAGGGGAAAACCATGCTGTTCGACGCCCCTTTGCAGATGAAATTCCACGAAGCGTCCCGCCAGGGCCGCGATTATGACATGAGCCAGATTTTCACCGATACCCTGGTAGAAGCCGATCCGTTTCATGCCGTCACGCTGGTGGCCAATCACGACACCCAACCTTTACAGGCACTCGAAGCCCCCGTCGAGCCGTGGTTTAAGCCGCTGGCCTATGCGCTGATCCTGTTGCGTGAAAATGGCGTACCGTCGGTGTTTTACCCTGACCTCTACGGAGCGCATTACGAAGACACTGGCGGCGATGGCGAAACCTATCCTATCGACATGCCGATCATTGAACAGCTTGATGAACTGATCCTCGCGCGCCAGCGCTTCGCACACGGGGTACAGACGCTCTTTTTCGATCATCCTAACTGTATCGCTTTTAGCCGCAGCGGAACGGACGACGATCCCGGCTGTGTGGTGGTACTGTCAAACGGCGATGACGGGGAAAAGACCATCAATCTCGGCGCCAATTACGGCAATAAAACCTGGCGTGACTATCTGGGAAATCGCGAGGAAAGCGTGGTCACCGATGAAAACGGTGAAGCAACGTTTTTCTGTAACGGCGGGAGCGTCAGCGTGTGGGTCATTGAAGAAGTGATTTAAAACTCAACCCCGGTGGCCATGGGCTACCGGGGCGTACGGCTTATGGCAGTGGCGTAGCCAGCGGCGTTTTCTTTAACGCATCAGCACATTCCTGCGTCGGGCGATCCACCCGCTGCAGCGTCATACCGTCATATTCCAGCGTATTGCCTTCGCGCTCGATCTCATACAGCTCGCGTTTCACCGTCACGTTGGTGAGATCGCCAGAGAGCATCGTCAGTTTCCCCGGCAGCGCGATCACCCGCTGCCACTGGCGACAATCCAGCGTATCGCCCTCTTTCGTTATCACCAGGCTGGCAATCGCTTCAGGGCTTACCAGACTGCGTTGCGGACCTTTTGACTGCCAGTATCCTTCCAGACCGGCTGGCGCTGGCGTTTTCACCACGTCGTTATAATTTTCTACTTCGGCGCATCCGGTAAGCGCCAGAAATACACCAACGATTGCTAATTTTTTCATCATTCATCCTGCATGCGAAGAAAATGGGATTGTGGCATTAAAGGCCTGATGTCGCCAGCCTTTCGGCAGCGTTGAGAAAGATTGATCCAGACGGTATTACCTCTTATTACTCATAGTCAAAAATTCTGAACGGTGTAGTATCCACACTTCTTGTTACATACCTTCTGAGTTCAGAGGCGCAACGCATGTCATGGCAACACTTCAAACAGGCCTGGTTAATTAAATTTTGGGCCCCCGCCCCTGCGGTCATCGCAGCGGGTATTCTCTCCACTTATTATTTCGGCATTACGGGAACCTTCTGGGCCGTTACCGGTGAATTCACCCGTTGGGGTGGGCAAATCCTGCAACTGTTTGGCGTGCACGCCGAAGAGTGGGGATACTACAAGCTGATCCATCTCGAAGGCTCGCCCCTGACCCGCATTGACGGCATGATGATCCTCGGTATGTTCGGTGGCTGTTTTGCTGCCGCACTGTGGGCTAACAACGTCAAGTTACGCATGCCGCGCAGTCGGGTGCGTATTATGCAGGCGATAGTCGGCGGGATGATCGCCGGATTCGGCGCCCGGCTCGCGATGGGCTGCAACCTGGCCGCATTCTTCACCGGCATTCCACAGTTCTCGCTACATGCCTGGTTTTTCGCGCTGGCAACGGCAATCGGCTCATGGTTTGGCGCACGCTTTACCCTGCTGCCGATGTTTCGTATTCCGGTCAAAATGCAGAAAGTTTCCGCCGCTTCGCCGTTAACGCAAAAGCCGGATCAGGCCCGTCGCCGTTTCCGCCTTGGCATGCTGGTGTTTATCGGCATGATCGGCTGGGCGCTACTCACCGCGATGGATAAACCCAAGCTCGGTCTGGCGATGCTGTTTGGCGTTGGGTTCGGTCTGCTGATTGAACGGGCGCAAATCTGCTTCACCTCCGCCTTCCGCGACCTGTGGATTTCTGGTCGCACCCATATGGCAAAAGCAATCATCTTCGGGATGGCGGTCAGCGCCATCGGTATCTTTAGCTACGTGCAACTGGGCGTCGAGCCTAAAATCATGTGGGCGGGTCCAAATGCGGTGATCGGCGGCTTGCTGTTCGGCTTTGGCATCGTTTTAGCGGGCGGATGCGAAACCGGCTGGATGTACCGCGCCGTTGAAGGCCAGGTGCATTACTGGTGGGTTGGGCTGGGCAACGTTATTGGCTCGACCATTCTGGCCTACTACTGGGATGATTTTGCTCCCGCGCTCGCCACCAACTGGGACAAAGTGAATCTGCTCGACACCTTCGGTCCGCTCGGCGGTCTGCTGGTAACCTATCTGTTGTTGTTTGCCGCGCTGATGCTCATTATCGGCTGGGAAAAACGCTTCTTCCGTCGCGCAGGGCTAACGCCTGCCAAGGAGTCTGTATGAAAAATATCGTGCCTGATTATCGCCTCGATATGGTCGGAGAACCGTGTCCATACCCGGCTGTCGCCACGCTGGAAGCGATGCCGCAATTGAAGAAAGGTGAAATTCTGGAAGTGGTGAGCGATTGCCCGCAGTCAATCAACAATATTCCACTGGATGCGCGTAATCACGGCTATACGGTGCTGGATATTCAGCAGGATGGCCCAACGATCCGCTATTTGATTAAGAAGTAACTGGTTGCCGGATGGCCGCTGCGCTTATCCGGCAAACAATCTCTGCACGTTAAACCTACACCTGCATCGACATCACTTCCTGGTAGGCCGACACCAGTTTGTTACGCACCTGAATACCCATCTGCATTGATACCGACGCTTTTTGCATATCGGTCATCACATCATTCAGCGCAATACCCGGTTCACCGAGGGTAAATTTCTCAGCCTGCGTACGGGACGCGGTTTGCACATCGCTGATCCTGTCTAACGCCGCATGCAGTTGTCCGGCAAAACTCACGGTCGGTTGTGGCTGCATATCCTGCATTTTTGCTGACATCGCCGTGGCTTGTAACTGGCTGATGACCCCTTCAATCCCCTGTATTGCCGACATTCTGATCCCCTGGATGATTTTTTACTTAGCTGAGATTACCAGTTAGTCAATAAGATAAAGGCGTTAAATAACGATAAAAAACCACGGTTTTTAACGCATAGAAAAATTCGAAACCGCAAATAATGAGACCGTCAATTTTTCGAGTTTGCTGACCCGGGAGTGAGTCTTGTTCCACTTTGCAAAAAACGCCGTCCACGATAAGCCACGAGGTGCGAGATGAGTGCGACAGCATCGACTGCAACCCAGCTTAAACCTCTCGAGTGGTTAAACCGCCTGCGCGCGAATCCCAGAATTCCTCTGATTGTGGCGGGAGCCGCTGCCGTCGCTATCATCGTGGCGATGGTCCTGTGGGCCAAAACACCTGACTACCGCACACTGTTCAGCAACCTATCCGATCAGGATGGTGGCGCGATTGTCACCCAACTGACGCAGATGAACGTTCCCTATCGTTTTACTGAGGGAAGCGGTGCTATAGAAGTTCCTGCCGATAAAGTTCACGAATTGCGGTTACGTCTGGCACAACAAGGTCTGCCGAAGGGCGGCGCCGTTGGCTTTGAGCTGCTGGATCAGGAAAAGTTTGGTATTAGCCAGTTTAGCGAGCAGGTCAACTACCAGCGTGCGCTGGAAGGTGAATTAGCCCGTACTATTGAAACGCTGGGACCGGTAAAACGCGCCCGCGTGCATCTGGCAATGCCAAAACCGTCGCTGTTTGTGCGTGAGCAAAAAGCGCCTTCAGCCTCCGTGACCGTTAACCTTGAACCGGGTCGCGCACTGGATGAAGGTCAAATCAGTGCGGTCACGCATCTGGTTTCCAGCGCTGTTGCAGGCTTGCCACCGGGCAACGTTACGCTGGTCGACCAGGCGGGTCATCTGTTAACTCAGTCAAACACCAGCAGCCGCGATCTTAACGATGCGCAGTTGAAATACGCCAGCGATGTCGAAGGGCGCGTTCAACGTCGTATTGAATCGATCCTGTCGCCGATTGTCGGCAACGGTAACGTACATGCGCAGGTCACCGCACAACTGGATTTTGCTAATAAAGAGCAAACCGAAGAACAGTACCGTCCAAACGGTGATGATTCCCAGGCCGTGCTGCGTTCACGCCAGTTAAACGTCAGCGAGCAGATCGGTAGCGGAGCGCCAGGCGGCGTACCGGGCGCATTGTCTAACCAACCAGCACCGGCTAATACCGCGCCAATCGCCACCCCTCCGGCTAATCAGCAAAATGCGCAAACCACGCAAACGGCAAATAACAACAATAATTCTGGTCCACGCAGTACGCAGCGTAATGAAACCAGCAACTATGAAGTCGACCGTACCATTCGCCACACCAAAATGAACGTCGGCGATGTACAGCGTCTCTCGGTGGCGGTGGTGGTCAACTATAAAACGTTGCCGGACGGCAAACCGCTGCCGTTAACCGCCGATCAGATGAAACAGATTGAGGACCTGACCCGTGAAGCGATGGGCTTCTCCGACAAGCGTGGCGATACCCTGAACGTGGTGAATTCACCCTTCACGGCGACCGACGATTCCCTTGGCGAGCTGCCGTTCTGGAAACAGCAGGTCTTTATTGAACAGTTGATGACCGCAGGCCGTTGGTTGCTGGTTCTGCTTGTTGCCTGGATCCTGTGGCGTAAGGCTGTTCGCCCGCAGTTGGTTCGCCGCAGCGAAGAAGCAAAAGCGGTACAAGAACAAACGCGTATCCGTCAGGAAACCGAAGAAGCGGTAGAAGTTCGCCTCAGCAAAGACGAACAAACCCAGCAGCGTCGTACGAATCAACGTCTGGGTGCAGAAGTGATGAGCCAGCGTATTCGTGAAATGTCAGATAACGATCCGCGCGTCGTGGCGCTGGTCATTCGCCAGTGGATGAGTAACGATCATGAGTAATGCCCTTACCGGTACCGATAAAAGCGTCATCCTGCTGATGACCATTGGCGAAGATCGCGCGGCTGAGGTGTTTAAACACCTTTCCACGCGCGAAGTTCAGGCGCTCAGTACAGCGATGGCGAACGTACGCCAGATCTCCAACAAACAGTTGACGGAAGTACTGGCCGAGTTTGAGCAAGAAGCAGAACAATTTGCCGCGCTGAATATCAACGCCAACGAATATCTGCGCTCCGTGCTGGTGAAAGCGCTGGGCGAGGAACGCGCCTCCAGCCTGCTGGAAGATATTCTGGAAACCCGCGATACCACCAGCGGCATTGAAACGCTCAACTTTATGGAACCGCAAAGCGCCGCCGACCTTATCCGCGACGAGCATCCACAGATTATCGCCACCATTCTGGTGCACCTCAAACGGGGCCAGGCCGCCGATATTCTGGCGCTGTTCGACGAGCGTTTACGCCACGACGTGATGCTGCGTATCGCCACCTTCGGCGGTGTGCAGCCTGCCGCGCTGGCAGAACTGACCGAGGTACTGAACGGTCTACTCGATGGTCAGAACCTCAAGCGCAGCAAAATGGGCGGCGTGAGAACGGCAGCAGAAATTATCAACCTGATGAAAACCCAGCAGGAAGAAGCGGTTATTACCGCCGTACGCGAATTCGACGGCGAGCTGGCACAGAAAATTATCGACGAGATGTTCCTGTTCGAAAACCTGGTGGACGTCGACGATCGCAGTATCCAGCGTCTGTTGCAGGAAGTGGATTCCGAATCGCTGCTGATTGCCCTGAAAGGTGCCGAACAGCCGCTACGCGAGAAGTTCCTGCGCAACATGTCGCAACGTGCTGCCGATATTCTGCGTGACGACCTTGCCAACCGCGGCCCGGTGCGTTTGTCGCAGGTGGAAAACGAACAGAAAGCCATTCTGCTTATTGTGCGTCGTCTGGCGGAAACCGGCGAGATGGTGATAGGCAGCGGCGAGGATACCTATGTCTAACGAACTGCCGTGGAAAGTCTGGACTCCGGACGACCTCGCCCCACCGATGGCGGAGTTCGTACTGGCCGACCACAGCGAAACGCCGCTGTCAGAAGAAGCTGAAGAGCCACAGCTTTCCGCAGAGCAACAGCTTGAACAGCAGCTCGCACAGCTGCAAATGCAGGCCCATGAGCAAGGGTATAACGCGGGGCTGGCGGAAGGTCGACAAAAAGGTCACGAACAAGGCTATCAGGAAGGTCTGAGCCAGGGGCTGGAGCAAGGCCAGAACCAGGCGCGAGCACAGCATGCGCCTATCCATGCCCGTATGCAGCAGCTGGTGAGTGAGTTTCAGAATACGCTGGACGCGCTGGATAGCGTCATTGCCTCGCGACTGATGCAAATGGCGCTGGAAGCTGCGCGTCAGGTGATTGGTCAGACGCCAATCGTGGATAACGCGGCGCTGATTAAGCAAATCCAACAGTTATTGCAACAGGAACCGCTGTTTAGCGGTAAACCGCAGCTGCGCGTACATCCGGACGATCTCCAGCGTGTGGAGGAGATGCTCGGTGCCACTCTCAGCCTGCACGGCTGGCGGCTACGCGGCGATCCCACGCTGCATCACGGCGGTTGTAAAGTCTCAGCTGATGAAGGCGATCTGGATGCCAGCGTCGCCACGCGCTGGCAAGAACTCTGCCGTCTGGCAGCGCCGGGGGTCGTGTAATGACCACTCGCCTGACTCGCTGGCTCAATACGCTGGACAACTTCGAAGAGAAAATGTCACTGCTGCCTGCGGTGCGTCGTTATGGTCGCCTGACCCGCGCAACCGGGCTGGTGCTGGAAGCCACAGGATTACAGCTGCCGCTCGGTGCCACCTGCGTCATTGAACGCCAGGACGGCAACGAAACCCAGGAGGTCGAAAGCGAAGTCGTGGGCTTTAACGGTCAACGTCTGTTTCTGATGCCGCTCGAAGAAGTCGAAGGCGTTCTGCCCGGCGCGCGCGTATACGCGAAGAACATTGCCGGAGAAGGTCTGCAAAGCGGGAAGCAATTACCGCTTGGCCCTGCTCTGCTGGGTCGTGTGCTGGACGGTAGCGGCAAACCGCTCGACGGACTGCCCGCCCCGGATACCACCGAAACCGGCGCATTGATTACGCCGCCGTTTAACCCGCTGCAACGGACCGCAATTGAACACGTCCTGGATACCGGCGTACGCCCCATCAACGCGTTGTTAACCGTTGGCCGCGGCCAGCGTATGGGGCTTTTCGCCGGTTCCGGCGTCGGTAAAAGCGTCCTGCTCGGCATGATGGCGCGCTATACCCAGGCCGATGTTATCGTCGTGGGTCTGATTGGCGAGCGTGGTCGCGAAGTTAAAGATTTTATTGAAAATATTCTCGGTGCTGACGGTCGCGCACGCTCGGTAGTGATTGCCGCTCCGGCGGACGTCTCGCCGCTGTTACGTATGCAAGGCGCGGCCTACGCCACGCGCATCGCCGAAGATTTTCGCGATCGCGGACAGCATGTATTGCTGATTATGGACTCCCTCACCCGCTACGCGATGGCACAACGTGAGATAGCCCTGGCGATCGGCGAGCCACCGGCAACCAAAGGTTATCCACCCTCAGTATTCGCTAAGTTACCGGCGCTGGTCGAACGGGCCGGTAACGGTATCCACGGCGGCGGTTCAGTCACCGCGTTTTATACGGTACTGACCGAGGGTGACGACCAACAGGACCCGATTGCCGATTCCGCGCGCGCGATTCTGGACGGTCACATTGTGCTGTCTCGTCATCTGGCCGAGGCGGGTCACTATCCGGCCATCGATATTGAAGCCTCGATCAGCCGCGCCATGACCGCGCTCATTAGTGAAAAACACTATGCACGGGTGCGTAACTTTAAACAGTTGCTGTCCAGCTTCCAGCGTAACCGTGATCTGGTCAGCGTGGGGGCGTATGCCAAAGGCAGCGATCCGATGCTGGATAAAGCCATCGCCTTATGGCCGCAGCTGGAAGCATTCTTACAGCAAGGTATTTTTGAACGGGCTGACTGGGAAGATTCTCTACAAGCTTTGGAACTGATTTTCCCTGGTGTGTGATTAAGCAGGAGAGCATAGGTCATGGCACAACATGGTGCATTAGCAACATTGAAAGACCTGGCTGAAAAAGAGGTAGATGACGCTGCTGTCTTATTGGGAGAGATGCGTCGTGGCTGTCAGCAGGCGGAAGAACAGTTGAAAATGCTGATCGATTATCAGCATGAGTATCGCAACAATCTGAACAACGACATGGGCCAGGGTATTACCAGCAATCGCTGGATCAATTACCAACAATTTATTCAGACGCTGGAAAAAGCGATTGAGCAACATCGCCAACAGCTCAATCAATGGACACAGAAAGTAGACCAGGCATTGAACAGTTGGCGCGACAAAAAACAACGATTACAGGCGTGGCAGACGTTGCAGGACAGACAAACCTCGGCGGCGTTACTGGCCGAAAACCGTCTGGATCAGAAAAAAATGGATGAATTTGCTCAGCGCGCAGCTATGAGGAAACCCGAATGATTACTTTACCCCAACTGATTACCACCGACACCGATGTAGCCGCAGGTCTTCAGTCAAGCAAAGCGGTAGATTCACCCGAAGATTTTTTAGCGCTACTGGCTGGCGCATTAGGTGCGGGCGACGCACAAGGTAAAGACGCCCCGCTGTCGCTTGCCGACTTACAGGCGGCCAGCAGTAAGCTGCAAAAAGGGTTGCTGCAAAAAAATGGCGATGCCACACCGTCGGTCAAATTAACCGATCTGCTGGCGCAACAGGAGCTGCAAACCGAGACTTCTCTTGCCGACATGACTGACGCTCAGCAACTGTTGTCCGCTCTCACGCCTTCACTGAAAGCGAATGCCCTGACGACACTGGGCAAAGTCGCTCAGCAGGACGAAAAAAACACTACGCTGAGTGATGACGATCTCGCCAACCTGAGCGCGTTGTTCGCCATGCTGCCAGGACAACCACTGGCTACGTCTGCCGTCGACAGCGCACCAGCCCCTGTTGATGCGGCGCTTTCCGCATTGTCACGAGGCGCGGTACACGGCGCGGCGACTGATAATGCAGCCGAATTACTGCCGGGTGATGCCAAAAAAGGCAAAGCGGATATCACGATTGCTGGCGGTGGTGCTAATCAGGCAAACAACCCGGCATTAACCCCGCTGACGGCGGCAGCGAACGCCAGAACTGAAATCGACAGCACCCCGTCACCGACCAGCATTGGCATGACTGCGGCCCCGCTAAGTAGCCCACAAACACACGCACAACCATTACCGACGGCCGCGCCGGTGTTAAGCGCTCCGTTAGGTAGCCATGAATGGCAGCAATCGCTGAGCCAGCACGTCACCTTGTTCACGCGCCAGGGCCAGCAAAGCGCAGAGCTGCGTCTGCATCCGCAGGACCTGGGTCAGGTACATATTTCGCTCAAGCTGGACGATAACCTCGCACAGTTACAAATGGTTTCACCGCACAGTCACGTGCGCGCCGCACTGGAAGCCGCATTACCGATGCTGCGTACACAGTTGGCTGAAAGCGGGATCCAACTGGGGCAAAGCAACATCAGCAGTGAAAGCTTCGCTGGCCATCAGCAGTCTTCCGGACAGCAACAGCAGTCTGGTCGCGCTCAAGGACAAGACATTTTTGCCGCTGAAGATGACGCAATACTGGCAACCCCAGCCTCGCTGCAAGCCGCTGCCCGCGGCGATGGCGCAGTAGACATCTTCGCCTAACGCCAGAGGTAGCATGATTATCCGCGTCTTTTCCACGCTTTGTCGTGGACAGGACACGGGATAATCAGCCCATAAGCTGTACCGAAACAGGAAGCCCGTATCTGATGACTGACTCCGCGATTAACAAAAAAAGTAAACGCGCTATTTGGATCCCTCTGCTGGTATTAATTACCCTCGCCGCCTGCGCAACTGCAGGTTATAGCTACTGGCGCATGCAGCAGCAGCCTTCCGCCAGCGTCAAAGCGGAACCGGCTCCACCGCCAGCCCCGGTGTTCTTTGCGCTGGATACCTTTACCGTCAATCTGGGTGATGCAGACCGTGTGCTGTATATCGGTATCACACTGCGCATGAAAGATGAGGCGACACGTTCACGTCTTAACGAATATCTGCCGGAAGTGCGCAGCCGCTTGCTGCTGCTATTTTCTCGTCAGAATGCGGCCACACTCGCCACCGAGGAAGGTAAGCAACAGCTGATTACCGCCATCAAAGAGACGCTGGCGACTCCGCTTGTTGTTGGACAACCGAAACAGGTTGTCACCGACGTTCTTTATACAGCTTTTATTCTGCGGTAAAGACATGGGCGACAGTATTCTTTCTCAGGCAGAAATCGACGCATTGCTGAACGGCGATAGCGAAACCAAAGACGAACCCATTTCAGGTATCGCAAAAGAAAGCGATATTCGTCCTTATGATCCCAACACTCAGCGTCGCGTGGTACGTGAGCGTTTACAGGCGTTGGAGATCATTAACGAACGCTTCGCGCGCCAGTTCCGTATGGGGTTATTTAACCTATTGCGCCGTAGTCCGGATATTACCGTGGGTGCGATCCGTATCCAGCCTTACCACGAATTTGCGCGCAACTTGCCGGTTCCGACCAACCTGAACTTAATCCACCTGAAGCCGCTGCGCGGTACGGGTCTGGTGGTGTTCTCACCAAGTCTGGTATTTATCGCCGTAGACAACCTGTTCGGTGGTGACGGTCGTTTCCCGACGAAAGTGGAAGGCCGCGAATTTACGCACACAGAACAGCGCGTTATCAACCGCATGCTGAAGCTGGCGCTGGAAAGCTACAGCGACGCGTGGAAGGCCATCAACCCGCTGGAAGTGGAATACGTCCGTTCTGAGATGCAGGTGAAATTTACCAATATCACCACCTCCCCGAACGACATTGTGGTGAACACCCCGTTCCACGTTGAAATTGGCAACCTGACCGGTGAATTTAACATCTGTCTGCCATTCAGCATGATTGAGCCGTTGCGTGAGCTGCTGGTGAATCCGCCGCTGGAAAACTCGCGTAATGAAGATCAGAACTGGCGCAATAATCTGGTGCGTCAGGTTCAGCATTCTGAGCTGGAGCTGGTGGCAAACTTTGCCGACATTCCGCTGCGGCTATCCCAGATTTTAAAACTGAAACCCGGCGATGTACTGCCGATTGAAAAACCCGACCGCATTATTGCTCATGTGGACGGCGTGCCTGTGCTGACCAGCCAGTATGGCACTGTAAACGGTCAGTATGCGTTACGCGTAGAACATCTGATAAACCCGATTTTGAATTCGCTGAATGAGGAACAGCCCAAATGAGTGATATGAATAATCCGTCCGATGAGAACACTGGCGCATTGGACGATCTGTGGGCTGACGCGTTAAACGAGCAAAAAACCACGCCCACCAAAAGTGCGGCCGATGCGGTATTCCAGCAGTTAGGTGGCGGCGACGTCAGCGGTGCTTTGCAGGACATCGACCTGATCATGGACATTCCGGTCAAACTGACCGTCGAACTGGGCCGTACCCGCATGACCATCAAAGAGCTGCTGCGCCTGACGCAGGGGTCGGTTGTCGCCCTGGATGGTCTGGCAGGCGAACCGCTGGATATCCTGATCAACGGTTATCTGATTGCCCAGGGCGAAGTCGTCGTGGTCGCGGATAAATACGGTGTGCGTATCACTGACATTATCACCCCATCTGAACGTATGCGCCGTCTGAGCCGTTAATCATGAATACCCAGGCTACCGTTTCTCAACCCGCCGCCGTTTCCGGTTCACCGCTGGTGCAGGTAAGCGGCGCGCTGCTCGGGATCATCGTCTTGATCCTGGCGGTCGCCTGGGTCATTAAACGTCTGGGGTTTGCCCCCAAAAGTGCCGGTACGCGCGGGCTAAAAGTCGCGGCCAGCACCTCATTGGGTCCACGTGAGCGCGTGGTGATTGTCGAGGTCGAAGATGCCCGTCTGGTACTGGGTGTCACAGCCTCGCAGATTAACGTCCTGCACACCCTGCCCCCGGCACCTGCCGATGCGGAAGAAAAAACGGCCTCCCCTGCGGATTTCCAGGCCATGATGAAGAGTTTGCTTAAGCGTCCTGGGAGATCCTGATGCGCCGTTTGTTATCCCTCACGCTGGCAGGTTTGTGGCTTTTCAGTCCCGTTGCCCTCGCCCAACTCCCGGGTCTGGTTAGTCAGCCGTTGCCGGGCGGCGGACAAAGCTGGTCTTTGCCCGTGCAGACACTGGTGTTCATCACCTCGCTGACGTTCCTGCCTGCAATTTTGCTGATGATGACCAGCTTCACCCGCATCATCATTGTTTTCGGTCTCCTGCGAAATGCGCTGGGTACCCCCTCTGCACCACCTAACCAGGTGCTACTGGGCCTGGCGCTCTTTTTGACCTTTTTCATCATGTCGCCGGTGATCGATAAAATCTACGTCGACGCATATCAACCGTTCAGCGAAGAGAAGATCTCCATGCAGGAAGCTATGGAGAAAGGCGCCCAGCCGCTGCGTGAGTTTATGTTGCGCCAGACCCGTGAAGCCGATCTGGCCCTCTTCGCGCGCTTAGCAAACAGCGGTCCATTACAGGGACCAGAAGCCGTGCCGATGCGAATTTTGCTACCCGCTTATGTCACCAGTGAGTTGAAAACAGCATTCCAGATAGGTTTTACCATTTTTATTCCGTTTCTGATTATCGACCTGGTGATCGCCAGCGTACTGATGGCGCTCGGGATGATGATGGTACCGCCAGCCACAATCGCGTTGCCGTTTAAGCTGATGCTGTTTGTGTTGGTAGACGGTTGGCAGCTACTTGTCGGCTCGCTGGCACAAAGCTTTTACAGTTAGAGGCGCGAAATGACTCCTGAATCGGTCATGATGATGGGCACAGAGGCGATGAAAGTCGCCCTGGCCCTTGCTGCGCCTTTGCTGTTGGTCGCTCTCGTCACAGGTCTTATCATCAGTATTCTGCAGGCGGCGACCCAGATTAACGAAATGACGCTGTCCTTCATTCCCAAAATTGTCGCGGTGTTTATTGCCATCATTGTTGCTGGCCCGTGGATGCTTAACCTGCTGCTCGACTACGTGCGTACGCTGTTCAGCAATATCCCCTACATCATCGGGTAGACAACGCTATGTTGCAGGTGACCAGCGTTGAGTGGCTCCACTGGCTGAATTTATACTTCTGGCCTTTGCTGCGCATACTGGCGCTCATCTCAACGGCCCCCATCCTCAGTGAACGAGCCATCCCCAAACGGGTAAAGCTGGGGCTGGGGTTGATGATAACTGTCGTTATCGCCCCATCAATTCCCGCCGTTGACGTCCCCATCTTTTCGATCGGCGCACTATGGCAGGCAATGCAACAAATCCTGATCGGTATCGCTTTAGGCTTCACCATGCAGTTTGCGTTTGCCGCAGTACGTACCGCCGGGGAATTAATTGGCCTGCAAATGGGCCTTTCCTTCGCGACATTCTTCGATCCCGGTAGCCGTCTGAATATGCCGGTTCTGGCACGACTGATCGACATGCTCGCCATGCTGCTGTTCCTGACCTTTAACGGCCATTTATGGCTGATTTCGCTGCTGGTAGATACTTTTCATACTCTGCCCATCGGTGGCAATCCGGTGAACAGTAATGCGTTTCTCGCGCTGACACGGGCGGGTAGCCTGATTTTCCTCAACGGGCTAATGCTGGCCCTGCCGGTAATGACGCTGCTACTCACGCTGAACCTCGCACTTGGTTTGTTAAATCGCATGGCGCCACAGCTGTCGGTTTTCGTCATCGGCTTTCCTCTCACTCTGACCGTAGGTATTTCACTGATGGCGGCGCTAATGCCATTAATTGCGCCATTCTGCGAACGATTATTCAGTGAAATTTTTAATTTACTGGCCGATATCGTCAGCGAAATGCCTGGAAAATAATAACCCTTAATTTTTATCCTGCTTTACTAAGGATTGTCCTAATTTTAAAAAGTGACAACATCCACCAGGATATCTCTGTCGCGGCTTATTTGTTTTTGCCTCACTCACATAACGCAACATTCACTTTACTTTAAGATGTTTCCTGGCAAATTATACGCAACTTTACGGGATAGTAAATTCGCCTGAAAAACAGCGAAAGCGTCATCTTGGGTCGTTATTATTCCGTTTAGTTGTGATGAAATAATCAGGTAAGGGGAATTATCGTTACGCATTGAGTGAGGGTATGCCATGTCAACGATTATTATGGATTTATGCAGTTACACCCGACTAGGGTTAACCGGGTATCTGGTAAGTCGGGGAGTGAAAAAAAGGGAAATCAACAACATTTCCAACGTTGATGAACTCAGTCTCGCCTGTGTCTCTCAACAACCCGCTGTGGTGTTTATTAATGAGGACTGCTTTATCCACGATCCTGCTAATAGCCAGCAAATAAAGCAAATCATTAATCAGCATCCCAGCACATTATTTATTGTGTTTATGGCAATTGCCAATGTGCATTTTGATGAATATCTACTCGTCAGAAAAAATTTATTGATTAGTTCTAAATCGATTAAGCCTGACTCACTGGATAAACTACTTGGCGATATTCTGAAAAAAGAAGTAGATATTGCTATTGATGTGAATCTGCCGACATTATCATTAAGTCGAACTGAATCCAGCATGCTGCGTATGTGGATGGAGGGTCAGGGAACAATACAGATATCAGATCAAATGAATATCAAAGCCAAGACGGTGTCATCCCATAAGGGGAATATAAAACGAAAGATTAAGACGCATAATAAGCAAGTTATCTATCACGTTGTGAGGCTTACGGATAACGTCACCAATGGTATCTTTGTGAATATGCGCTAAGACGTTCTGACTGGTGGCGACTCCACCAGTCAGAATCAAACAGCGGAACTCATCTCACTCCACTTTTTCCACAAAGATACCATCCTGATGACCTGATTCATTAAAGAACCAGATACCGAGCGGGTAGTCTTCCAGCGAAACCAGGTACATGGTGCCTTCACTAAACTCTTCGATTGCCAGTACCACGCCCGGTCGACGAGGACCGCCGTCCGTTTTGACTGTGACCCGATCATTCACCTTCATAGTTTTCCTCCTGTGGCTTTGTGCCAGTGTAGAACAAATTCCTTTTTCTGGCAGCGCTGTGCACGCGCGATTGCGGGTTTTATCGACGGTCTATACTTAAGTTGCGCGTATCTGATGTTTGGGTACGCTCCCCCGGTATCCTTAACGGTTGAGAGGTATGAGGATGAAAACCGCGAAAGAGTACAGCGATACGGCCAAACGTGAAGTCAGCGTCGATGTGGACGCGCTGCTAAAGGCAATCAACGAAATCTGCGAGAGTGAAATTCATCGCAGCCAGGATGACCCGGAGCGCGTTAGCGTCGACGGGCGAGATTACCATACATGGCATGAACTGGCCGATGCGTTCGAGCTTGATATCCATGACTTTAGCGTGTCGGAGATCAATCGCTGACTGAGGGCGAAAAAAATCCCGGCCCTTATCGGGTCGGGATCAAGCTTGCTTATGCAAGAAGCACTTGTAAATTCGTTACACCAGAAAATCTGATGTGAACCAAACCTTATCTGCAATTTTTTTGCCTGACAAGTAAATAATTCTCACCAAAATGATAAATATAACTAATGGGTGAGAGATCACCAGGTTACGGTCGAGTCAAATGTTCAGGCATCCTGACAGAGCTGTCTTCGCTCGCCCGGCACCACCAGTTCATCTTCACGGAATGCTTCCCGTTTAACGCCAAAGCCGTCGTACCAGCGACACTCCACCATTCCGCTGGCATACCCGGTAACGATCATACGTGGGCCACCCTCTTTGGAGGTGACTTCCTCACTGACAGAAAAGACCATACCTGCCTCCTGTATCAAGAGAAACCTTTACACCTTAGATGACAAAGAGGCGTTTTGCATAATCAGTCCTGTAACAATTAGTGCGAAACTCCGCGCAGTCTGGCGACAGCTTTCACCAGCAGAACGACAATCCCACCGATGATAAAGCCGAGCACCAGGTTAAGCAGGGTCGGAAGCATTAGCGAAATCAATGTACTTTGCTGTTGAGCAAAATGTTCAATCGCATGATGCAGCGGTGATATTCCGTGTACCACAATACCGCCCCCCACCAAAAACATCGCCAATGTACCGACCACAGAAAGTGTTTTCATCAGCCAGGGGGCAACCACCAGCAACCCTTTCCCCAGCGACTGGGCAAGTTGGCTACGTTTTTCTGCCAGCCAGTACCCGATGTCGTCAAGCTTAACGATAATCCCGACCAGACCATACACGCCCACGGTCACCACTAACGCGATACCCGATAACACCAACACCTGATTCAGCAAAGGTGCATCCGCTACAATACCCAGCGTAATCGCAACAATCTCGGCAGACAAAATGAAGTCAGTACGTATTGCCCCTTTGATTTTATCTTTCTCAAAGGTGAGTGGATCCTGTGCGGCCAGAGCAGCCAGACGCTGCTGACGCTCTTCCGGGCTTTCTTTGTGCTTACGCGCCTCCAGGGTATGCAGAACCTTTTCTACCCCTTCAAAACAGAGAAACGCCCCACCTACCATTAATAAGGGGGTGATCGCCCAGGGAATAAATGCGCTTATCAATAGCGCCAACGGTACAAGGATAACTTTGTTTACAAACGACCCCTTCGCCACGCTCCAGACCACCGGGAGTTCACGGTTCGCCCGCACGCCCGATACCTGCTGCGCATTAAGCGACAGATCATCTCCCAGCACGCCCGCGGTTTTTTTCGCGGCCAATTTTCCCATCACTGATATATCATCCAGCAGCGTGGCGATATCATCGAGTAAGGTTAGTAAGCTACTTCCTGCCAAAATTTTGACCCTCAATATTATTTTTTTGCAGTCATAAGTATGAAGTAAAACACGCCATGCTGAAACTGACCTTTCTGGTCAACAAGTTTTTAACATCGACACGTAATTATAAATCTCGCCAGTAAGATAGTTTTGACGTTTACTATGTTGCACCTTTTTATTTCTACCGTGAGGGATTATGCGTTTCAGGCAATTGTTACCGCTTTTCAGTGCGCTATTCGCGCTGTACATCATTTGGGGTTCCACGTACTTCGTTATTCGCATTGGTGTTGAAAGCTGGCCGCCGTTAATGATGGCAGCCGTACGTTTTCTCTCTGCGGGAATTTTGTTAACAAGTTTTTTACTTATTCGCGGGCATAAGCTCCCCCCCTTACGCTTAATCCTGAACGCCGCGTTAATTGGTATCCTGCTGCTGGCTGTGGGTAATGGACTGGTCACCGTCGCAGAACATCAAAATGTCCCTTCCGGTATTGCCGCCGTGGTGGTCGCCACCGTCCCGCTATTTACGCTGTGTTTTAGCCACTTTTTTGGCATCAAAACGCGCAAACTGGAATGGTTGGGAATAGCGATTGGGCTCGCAGGGATCATCATGCTGAACAGCGGAGGCAATTTAAGTGGCAATCCGTGGGGCGCTATTTTAATCCTGATCGGTTCGATAAGCTGGGCGTTTGGCTCGGTGTACGGTTCACGCATTACGCTGCCCGTTGGCATGATGGCCGGAGCCATTGAAATGTTAGCAGCCGGTATTGTGCTGATGTGCACATCGATACTCTCCGGGGAAAAACTGACCACCATGCCAACATTTTCAGGCTTTATGGCGGTGGCTTACCTGGCCCTGTTTGGCTCCATTATTGCCATTAATGCGTATATGTTCTTGATCCGCAATGTCAGCCCGGCGCTAGCCACCAGCTACGCCTACGTCAATCCGGTTGTTGCGGTGCTGTTAGGTACCGGTCTGGGGGGAGAAAGACTGGCCCCTATCGAATGGCTGGCGCTCGGAGTGATCGTGTTTGCTGTGGTGCTGGTAACGTTGGGGAAATACCTGTTCCCTGTTAAAGCGGATGCCGTCGCGAGTTCGTCGGAAAAAACATTACAGTAAATGAATTCCGAGAGTGTCGATCTGCGCGGTGTCGCCACCGCCGCAGATCCACTCGATGACACGTTCAGATAACGCTTCATCATCCAGCTTTTCGCGACCACGCAGGGCGCACTCCCAGACAATCAGTACGCGCCAGCCAAGAGCCTGCAATTTTTCACAATCCCGCGCATCGCGTTGGACATTTTTGCCTATTTTTTCCAGCCAGAATTCCGTTCGTGTCGCGGGGACTTTAAACAAATAGCAATTGTGGTGGTGCCAGAAACAACCGTGAGTAAAAATCACACAATGATAATCATCCACCACAAAATCGGGGCGACCGGGTAACGTCGCATCCTGCACGCGAAACGTTACCCCCTGCTCTGTCAGCACGCTGGCAAGGCGTTTTTCAATTGCGGTATCGCGGGTGGCTATCGCCCGCATATTTTTACTGCGTGTTGCTTTATCGTGAACGTCTGCCATGCAGGTTCTCTTTCTCGCGAATAGCAACTGCCTGCCTGATTTTTGGCTCCAGCAGCCTGGCCACCGCCGCAAATGCCGGAACGATCACCGAATTACCAAACTGGCGATAAGCCTGAGTATCTGACACGGGGATCCTGAACTGATAGCCTTGCGGAGATTCAAACCCCATCAGGCGCGCGCACTCTCTGGGCGTAAGTCTGCGTGGGCGGTGTCGCTGATTCTGCGGATCGTCAAAATCTTTTTCACCTAGCGCCATATCCCAGCCACGGTCAATCAGGATCTCCGCCCCATCCTTATAATAACGCGCAGATAATGTGCGCGTTACGCTATCAGGGTTACCGGGATACACCATGCCATAGCCAAATCCATTTCCCCGCGCCTGATGCTTTTTCGCATAGCGGTAGAGGTATTTCCACAGCACCGGCGTCAGCACATATTTCGCATCGACGGTCGGCTCAAGCAGTTCCGCCAGCGTAGTACGCCGCTGCGGATAACGCGTGACAATATCCCGCAGCGTGAAGTCTGATTTCAAATTCAGATCGCGTCGGAAACCGACAAGCACGATACGTTCGCGATGTTGAGGCAAAAAATGTTGCCCATCGATAATTTTCGGATCATCCGGACCGTTATCTGCCGCATCTGCCACGTCATAACCCAGCTCGTCCAGCGTCTGCATAATGATGCGAAACGTTTTGCCCTGATCGTGACTCTTCAGGTTTTTGACGTTTTCGAGCACAAATATTGCTGGTCGACGAGCGTCGATAATGCGCACCACGTCAAAAAAGAGTGTGCCTTGTGTATCGCAGGCAAAACCGTGGGCCCGCCCTAACGCATTTTTCTTTGACACTCCGGCCAGGGAGAAGGGCTGACAAGGAAATCCCGCCAGCAGTACATCATGTTCTGGAATGTGCTGGCGAATATGTTCTGCCGCCTGCTGGTCGCTCACCCCATCCTGATGGCTCAGCGTGACATCACGAATATCTTCATTAAAGTGATGCTGGAAGGGATCGCAATAGTTGTTCGCTTTGTAGGTGCGCACCGCATGCTTGTTCCACTCGCTGGTAAACACGCACTGCCCACCAATTGCCTCAAAGCCGCGACGAATCCCGCCAATGCCGGCAAACAGATCGATAAATCGAAAGGCATAATGCGGATGATGCGCAGGTGGCGTCGGCAGCAAGGAATTCAGATAAGTAAACTCATTGTCGCTGAGGCGATGCCATGTTTCGTTCGCCACCACTCGCTTAAAGATGGCCGGACTCCAGCGGTTCTCGCCAACACCGTTCAGATAAGCAACCAGGGTTTTCACGTCATATATTTCAAGCAACTTAGCCAAAATCACCTGCGCGGCGGCCTTGTTATCATCTGTCATCGGGTTCATGGAGCCTGCTACTGAAAAATTATCCTGCATACATTTAACCGGCCGAAATGGATAACCGACAGATTAACATAAAATAGTGCGATTGACGTTGCGGCTGCACTGGCGACTAACGTGCTTTAAAGGGTTGAATCGCGTCAAGATCCAGCATTTCATACTCTCCTTTTAACTCCGCACTCAGCTTCGCCATATACGTCAGTAAGAAGTCAGCATTATGCTGCGCTAAATGTCGTCCTTGTTCAGTTTGCATCGTCGACGGCAACGTCAATAACTTGGTCTGGAAGTGATCGAGCGCGTACTGTTTGTCGTCAAGGCCACGCTGGCGGGCAAACGGATCTTCCGCATCAAATAGCGCCACGCCTAACGCACCAGACACAGCAAATACGCGCGCTAGACCGATAGCCCCCAGCGCCTCAAGCCGGTCCTCATCCTGCACGATTTTCGCTTCAAGGGTTTCTGGTGCAATTTTGGCGCTAAAACTGTGCGCCTCAATGGCATGGCACACGGCAGGTATTCTTTGTTGTGGAAAATCCGGAAAATCGCGCATCAAAATGCGACGCGTTTCCAGAGCTGCCAGTACCGACGAACGATGACGCTCAGGATGGTTCTTTGGCAGGCTGACGAGATCATGGAAGTAGCACGCGGTCAGCACCACTAGCCAGTCTACAGTAGCATCTGTACTCAGCTTTTGCGCCGTCATCCATACACGACGAAAGTGAAAGATGTCATGCGCAGCATCTTGTCCGGAATGGTTATCAGCTAACCAAGCTTCAAATTGCGACTGCCAGTCGTGCAGTTTCATGCTATCTCCCTTTGTAGAAAGAAAATCACCTTAGCAACAATTTTCATTGCAAACCACTGCCTGCCCCATTACATAATTAATTTTTATTATCACACCGAAAATAAAACCCACATGAATTTATAAAAACCATAATCTCAATATCAACAACCATATTATATGAATAATAAAGACAAATACTTCCCACAAATAAAATTCAAGTTGCAAATAAATAACTAGACACACATAACGCATTGATTAAAAAATTATTTTCGTGGCAAATAACAATGTAATATACATACATTTATAGTTATAAAAACACACTCAAGAAATATTTAGAAATATTTTAAATATATTTGTTACATGTTATATTTTAAATTAAATGAACTTCATAGATAGTATCCAAATGTAGTTGCTTGGATAGTGCTACATATTCATTTTAATTATCATGCAAAGGGAATACATAATGAAAAGAAAAGTATTGGCACTGCTTCTCCCTGCTTTATTAGCTGCAGGCGCAGCAAATGCGGCTGAAATCTATAATAAAAACGGCAATAAACTGGATCTGTACGGAAAAGTCGATGGTCTGCGTTATTTCTCTGATAACCCTGGCGACGATGGCGATCAGACCTATGCCCGTCTGGGTTTTAAGGGCGAAACACAGATCAACGACATGCTGACCGGTTATGGTCAGTGGGAATACAACATTAAGGCCAACGGTACCGAAGGTGACAAAGGCGATTCCTGGACTCGTCTGGCCTTTGCCGGTTTAGGTTTTGGTCAAAACGGTACTTTCGACTACGGTCGTAACTACGGCGTCGTGTACGACGTTGAAGCCTGGACCGATATGCTGCCAGAATTCGGTGGTGATACCTACACTCAGACCGACGTTTACATGCTGGGTCGTACCAACGGCGTTGCTACCTATCGTAATAAAGGCTTCTTTGGTCAGGTTGATGGCCTGAACTTTGCCCTGCAGTATCAGGGTAATAATGAAGGCGAAGGCACCTGGAGCGGCCAGGAAGGTTCCGGTAATAGCGAAGGTCGTAAACTGGCGAAAGAAAACGGCGACGGTTTCGGTATGTCCACCTCCTATGACTTCGACTTCGGTTTAAGCCTCGGTGCGGCGTATTCCAGTTCTGATCGTACTGATGACCAGGTTGCTCGCGGTTACCAGGATGGTATGAACAAGCGCAACAACTACGCTGGCGGCGAAACAGCTGAAGCCTGGACTGTTGGCGCGAAGTATGACGCTAATAACGTTTACCTGGCAGCCATGTATGCAGAAACCCGCAATATGACCTATTACGGCGGCGGCAACGGTGAAGGTAATGGTGGCATTGCTAACCAAACCCAGAACTTTGAAATTGTAGCTCAGTACCAGTTCGATTTCGGTCTGCGCCCATCCATCGCTTACCTGCAGTCTAAAGGCAAGGATTTAGGGGGTCAGGAAGTGAGCCATGGTAACTGGCGTTACGTCGACAAAGATCTGGTCAAATATGTTGATGTGGGTATGACTTACTACTTCAACAAAAACATGTCCACCTATGTCGATTATAAAATCAACTTGCTGGACGAAGACGACAGCTTCTATGAAAGCAATGGTATCGCAACTGACGACATCGTTGCCGTTGGTTTAGTCTATCAGTTCTAATTACGACAAAAATACGCAAGCCCGCTTCATACCAAGCGGGCTTTTTCACCGCACAGGGATAAGCTCTGCTAACAGCGCCAGATATCCGACACTCTTTTAGAATTAATGCGGGGAAGATTTTGAAAAAATATTGATAACCAGAACCCCAGCGCAAATCAGGAACATGCCTGCGATCGCCGGGAAATCCAGCTTTTGCCCACTTACCAACCAGCCCAAAAGGCTGATTAATACGATTCCAGCACCTGACCAAATTGCGTATGCAATACCCGTTGGAATCGTCGACAGCGTCTGAGCGAGAAGATAAAAAGCAGTGCAGTAGCACACAATGGTTGCGGCAGATGGCCATAGACGTGTAAATCCGTCAGAGAACTTCATCAGGGTTGTACCTATTACTTCAGCTACAATGGCCCCGGCAAGGAAAATGTATGAATTCAAAATCTGGCCCCATGTGACAATCTAAGATAATTATCGTATCACAAAGGGTTAAGTGAGTTTATCCAAAACAAGTCGTGGGCATAACCCCAACAAATATTGCAATCTTGCCACCGTCTTGTGCGTCCGCTCATCGCTCAAAGATAACTGTCAGATTTATTCTCGAGGCTTGTTGCTAATTTCTCTGACGGCCTGGTTTCTGGGGCTATCTTCTTCTAGCATAAAAGCCAAAATAACTTTAGCTACCCTGCCCCTGGTTTAACTTTGAGCCGCAGGAAAAAAACTTGATAGAAACGAGAAAGGACAAACAACTATTCTCAGATCACAAAACTGAACGCCAGGTTGCGGTTTATGACAGAAAAGTGAAAATTTCCCCCACACTGGATCTTCCAGTATTGGGCAAATCAGAACATGATGATGGCGAGCTTTATACTAAGCGAATATATCAACACTATACCAAGTGTGACATGCGTCGTTGAAAGGAATTGAGCTAAGTGTTTGAATAGTGGCGGAGAGAGGGGGATTTGAACCCCCGGTAGAGTTGCCCCTACTCCGGTTTTCGAGACCGGTCCATTCAGCCGCTCTGGCATCTCTCCGTTTTGGCGGTTGCCATGATGCCAGGTAATTTGGCATTTTAACAGACCCCGTTCCGTCAATTTCGTTCAAGTGACGAGTTTGCGAGCAAAACGATGATTAAGTGGCCCTGGAAAGAGCAAGAAACAACCCGGAGTGACGACTGGCCGTGGGACGACGCCCTGGCTATTCCTCTTCTGGTGAATCTCACCGAGCAAGAACAAGCCAGACTTATCGCCCTGGCCGAGCGCTTTTTACAGCAAAAAAGATTGGTAGCGCTTCAGGGGTTTGAACTTGACCCGCTGAAAAGTGCGCGCATTGCGCTGCTTTTCTGTTTGCCTGTCCTGGAATTAGGGGTCGAGTGGCTCGACGGGTTTCATGAAGTTCTCATCTACCCTGCCCCGTTTGTCGTGGACGATGAATGGGAAGACGATATTGGGCTGGTGCATAATCAACGGGTTGTACAGTCCGGGCAGAGCTGGCAGCAAGGTCCGATAATCCTTAACTGGCTCGACATTCAGGATTCTTTTGATGCCTCCGGCTTTAATCTAATCATCCATGAAGTGGCACATAAGCTTGATATGCGTAATGGCGACCGCGCCAGCGGTATTCCGGCGATCCCTCTGCGAGATATTGCCGGTTGGGAGCACGACCTGTATGCCGCAATGAATAATATTCAGGATGAAATTGATCTGGTCGGTGAAACCGCGTGCAGTATAGATGCTTACGCAGCAACCGACCCGGCCGAATGCTTTGCCGTTCTATCGGAGTATTTCTTCAGTGCTCCTGAATTATTTGCGCCACGTTTTCCGGCCTTATGGCAGCGTTTTATTCAGTTTTACCGCCAGAACCCCATGGAGCGGTTACGCGATACCCGCTAAGATGGTCATTATCGCTCAGCAAATGTGCATTAACGCTGAATTTGAAGATTAATTAAGCAATTGAAATGACGCGCTAATTTTACTGTTGACACCTCATGGTAAGGTCAGTAATATGCGCCTCGTTCACACGATTCCTCTGTAGTTCAGTCGGTAGAACGGCGGACTGTTAATCCGTATGTCACTGGTTCGAGTCCAGTCAGAGGAGCCATATTTAAGAAGCCTGCTTAGGAAACTAAGCAGGTTTTTTGCTTTTTCGGTCGCTATAAAATCCCCTCTGATAAGCACCCTGCCTGCTCTGCACCCCGTTACATGCCGCATCACAACGTTGATTAAAGTTATGTAAATGTAAATCGTTTAAACTTTGCAATTATTGTAAGTGCTAGTGATTATCATTTATTGTACGCGAGCCAAAGGAACGAGCCCTCGCTCGGTTCACTGTACGTTCCAATTACTCTGGGATATAAACGATGAATTCTCTGCCTCGCGCCGGACTGCGCCGTATCACACTTGCCTCTTCCCTGGTCTTCTCAGTTAGCCTACCGGCTTTCGCTCAGGAAACGTTAACGCTCTATACAACCCGCGAACCGGGTCTGATCCAGCCTTTACTTGATAGCTGGACCAAAACCAGCGGCATCAAAGTCAGTACGGTCTATATCAAGGACGGTATGCTTGAGCGCGTTAAAGCTGAAGGTAAAAATTCACCTGCCGACCTGCTGATGACCGTCGATGCCGGTAATCTCATTGATTTAGTGGAAGCGGGTGTAACTCAGCCAGTAGAGTCAGAAGCACTGAAAACCGCTATTCCAGCTAATCTGCGCGGTGCAGATAATCAGTGGTTTGCGCTGTCGATGCGTGCCCGCGTGCTGTATGCCGAGAAGTCACTGCCAATCGATAACTGGCATTACGAACAACTCGCCAGCCCTGAGTACAAAGGTAAAGTCTGTATTCGTTCCGGACAGCACCCGTATAACACGGCGCTGATCGCCGCAATGATTGCTCATCACGGCGAAGCAAAGACCGAAGAATGGCTGCGCGGTGTGAAAGCTAACCTGGCGCGTAAAGCTACCGGTGGCGATCGCGATGTTGCTCGCGATATCCTCGGCGGTATTTGCGATATTGGTCTCGCCAACTCCTATTACGTCGGCCATATGAAAAATGCCAAAGAAGGCAGCGATGCGCGTCAATGGGGCGATGCGATTAAAGTCGTTAAACCTACCTTTGAAAATGGCGGTACACACGTCAACATCAGTGGTGCAGCTGTAGCCCGCTATGCGCCAAATAAAGCCGATGCCGTTAAGCTGATGGAATATCTGGTTTCCGCACCTGCCCAGCAGCAATATGCGAAAGCGAACTTCGAATACCCGGTACTGAAAGGCGTGACGCTTGACCCGGTTATCAACGCAACTATTGGCGAAATCGACGTCGATAAAACACCATTAACCGAAATCGTTAAATATCGTAAACAAGCTAGTCTGCTGGTAGATAAAGTTGGATTCGATCAATAAACCTCTGCAGTTTCCGACGTTACGCGGCCTGGTTTCCGGGCCGCAGTCATTATTAACGCCGCTACATCTTGGCGCACTGTGCGTAGCGCTTGGCGTTTTGACACCGATCATTGCGCTGATTTGGCAGGCTACCCAGGCCGATTTATCTCACTGGGATAATCTCCTGACGTATGTACTACCTGCCGCACTAAAAAATACCGTGCTGTTATTAGCCGGTGTCGCGGTGATGGTCGGCGTGATTGGCGTAGGCAGCGCATGGGCGGTAACGGCATGGGATTTCCCTGGACGTAAAATACTTAGCTGGGCGTTACTGTTGCCGCTGGCGATGCCGACCTACATTGTGGCCTTTGCGTGGCTCGATCTGCTGCATCCGATTGGCCCCCTGCAAACCTTTATCCGTTTTTTACTGGGTTTTGACAGCCCAAGACAGTTCCGTCTGCCAGATTTACGCTCACTTTCCGGCGCAATCATCCTACTCGGATTGGTGCTTTACCCATACGTGTATCTGACAACCCGCGCCATGTTTATTAGCCAACCGGCCCATTTACTGGAAGCCGCACGCACACTGGGATGCAGCGCGACCGGAACCTTCTTTCGTGTTGCATTGCCCATGGCCCGTCCGGCACTGGCCGTTGGGATCAGCCTGGCACTACTGGAAACGCTCAACGATATCGGCGCATCGGAGTTTCTCGGGGTACAGACGTTAACCGTTACCGTGTACACCACATGGATCTCGCGTTCTGATTTATCTGCCGCGGCACAAATTGCCAGCATGATGCTGATGTTTATATTCCTTATTCTGACGCTGGAATTTTATGGTCGCAGAAAACAAGGATTCAGCAGTCGCAGCCTACGGGAAATTCAACCTACGCGCGTGCAGGGCTGGCGTGGCTGGCTGCTCGGTGGCGTTATTTCACTGCCTGTCCTGCTGGGTTTTCTGGCTCCGGTTCTGTTTTTAATGTGGGAAAGCGCCAAACGCATAGGTGATGAAAATCCGCTTTCCTCTTCGTTACTGTCAGCATTACAAAATACGCTATCGCTGGCGGCGGGAACCACGCTGGTGGTGGTTTGCGTCAGTATGTTGGTGGCCTGGAGCGCGCGTCATAGCGCCGCCGACAACGCCATGCCAGGATTTCGTCGCGGCGTGATGCGTCTGGCTTCTTTAGGCTATGCGGTCCCCGGCACAATTCTGGCAATTGGTTTTTTGACACCCGCCATGGCGGTCGACCGCTGGCTGGCCGATTTACTGGATGTTCGTGGTCTGCCGCTGATGTCCGCCGGGATCCTGCTGGTAATTTGTTGTGCCATGCGATTCCAGGCGATTGCCATTGGCGCACTGGATTCTGGTCTGGGCCGTATCCCCCCCTCGCTGGAACAGGCGTCTCGTCTGTTGGGTGAGAATGGTGCGGGGACGTTTGCACGGGTCCATTTTCCCCTGCTGCGTCCAGCGTTAGTCAGCAGTGCCCTGCTGGTTTTTGCCGATGCCATGAAAGAACTGCCAACAACGTTGCTTTTGCGCCCGGTCAATTTCGAAACGCTGGCAACATTGTTGTATGCGGAAGCCGCCCGTGGAACCTATGAAGAAGGTGCTATCGCCGCGCTAATGATTGTGTTAGCTGGCACGCTACCGGTTATTTTGTTGGTGCGTCATCAAATGACTCGCCGTGGTTAAGAGAGCAACAATGTCAGAAATTGCATTACGACTCCAGGATGTACACGTTACTTATGGCAACAGCCAGCAATCGGTACTGAGCGGATTTTCAATGTCGGTACATAAAGGTGAAATCGCCTGTCTGCTGGGCGCTTCAGGCTGCGGGAAAACCACGGTGCTACGCGCAGTTGCCGGATTTGAACGCCTGCAAAACGGAGAGATCTATGTGTCACAGCGCCGTGTTGCCGGTCCCGGCATTCATCTGCCACCGGAAAAACGTCATGTCGGCATGGTCTTCCAGGAATATGCGTTATTCCCCCATCTGACCGC
This sequence comes from Citrobacter sp. S39, assembly GCF_009495675.1. Lineage (NCBI taxonomy): Bacteria > Pseudomonadati > Pseudomonadota > Gammaproteobacteria > Enterobacterales > Enterobacteriaceae > Citrobacter > Citrobacter sp. S39. The sequence continues at coordinate 2,879,987 of NZ_CP045555.1, read as the reverse complement.
GCAGCAAAATGTGGCCTTTGGATTGCGTCGCATGCCGCGTGAGGAACAACAGGCCAGAGTGACTGAGCTGTTGAAAATGGTGGAGTTACACAGCCATGCCAACCGCTATCCGCATGAGCTTTCAGGCGGACAACAACAGCGTATCGCCCTTGCGCGCGCGTTGGCGCCACATCCGGAAATCCTGTTGCTCGATGAACCCTTCTCCAGCCTGGATAAGCGCACACGTGAACGTCTTGGCAACGAGGTACGGGATATTTTGCGCGCCGCCGGGCAAACGGCGCTGTTGGTTACCCACAGCGAACACGAAGCTCAACTAATGGCAGACCATATTGGCGTGGTAAAAATGGGGCAGTATCAAATAAAAAAAGCGACCCATCCGACCTGAAGGTCACCAGGGTCGCCCTGAAAATTAATAATGTTTCTGTACCAGGCTGATGTTCACCGGCATACCGGAACGTCTTTCCAGTGCCTGGCTTCCGCGGCTCACATCCACGTCATTCCCACTGATAAAGGTGCGCAGAGCGGGAGTGACGGGCAAGGGAACCTTTCTGTCAGACTCGTATTCCGAACGATTTCGCGACAGCGGCTCATGCACTTCCACCCAACGACTACCGTCCGGCTCTTCGCTGTATTTCACCGGTCGGTCAATTAATTGTACACGGGTCCCTACAGGCACCGTATCAAACAGGTACTTGATGTCGTCATTCCGCAAACGGATACACCCCTGGCTTACCCGCAGACCAATACCGAAATTGGCATTTGTCCCGTGAATGGCATAAAGCCTGCCGATATAAATTGCATACAGGCCCATCGGATTTTCTGGCCCGGCAGGAACAAATGCGGGCAAGCTTTCCCCGCGAGCGGCGTATTCGCGTCGGGTATTTGGCGTCGGTGTCCAGCTTGGCGCTTCCTGCTTACGCTCTACCGCCGTCACCCAGTTGCGCGGCGTTTCTCTACCCGCCTGACCAATGCCAATGGGTAAAACCTCAACCGTATTGCTGCCAGCAGGATAATAGTAAAGCCGCATCTCGGCGACGTTGATGACAATCCCCTCGCGTACGGTATCCGGTAATATCAGTTGCTGCGGCACAACCAGCGTTGAACCCGATTTAGGCAGAAAAACATCGACGCCCGGATTGGCTTCAAGCATATTGCTCAACCCCTGCCCGTATTGAGCGGCAAATGCTTCCAGCGGCTTGGTATTTCCTGGTGGAACCGTAACAGTCAAAGGGCTACCCACCAGGCGACTGCCCTCTGGCGGCAATGGATAACTCACCGCCTGCGCGCCCTGACTCGCAAGCAGCATAATGAGTGAACAAAGCAGTTTTACACGACGCATCTTTTTCCTTTCCTTCGTCGCAGCAGATATCCGTTAATTATAGCTTTTATTATCTGTTTTAGTGGGTTACGACATATTTGCGCATAAAAAAACCTCGCCAACAGGCGAGGTTCAGGTTGAGCGGTAACTACGCTTCCTTACCATCCGGAAGCACGATGTTACTGGCGGCTAACTGCCCCATATTGTTGTACATCGCACAAGCAGCCTCAACAATTGGCATCGCCAACGCGGCCCCACTGCCTTCGCCCAAACGCATCCCCATATTCAGATACGGATCCAATTCAAGATGCGCCAGCGCGGTACGGGCGCCCTTCTCAGCGGAGAAATGTGACGGGATTAGGTAGGGTTTAATTTGTGGTGCAATCTGGCAGGCCGCCAGCGCAGCGGAATAAGAAAGAAAACCATCCAGCACGACCGGCAGGCCGCAGGAGGCCGCCCCCAACATAACCCCTGCCATGCCGACAAGATCGAACCCACCAACTTTAGCCAGCACATCGACACCGTCATGGCGATCCGGCTGATTGACGGCAATTGCCCGACGCACAACGTCTACCTTATTCCCCACCCGAGAAAGAGGAAGGTTAGCGCCAATACCCACGACTTCCTCAGCATCACTGCCGGTAAGCACGCTAACAATGGCCGCCGCAGGTGTAGTATTTGCCATACCAAGCTCACCGACACCAAACAGCGTCACACCGTCTTTGGCCAGTTCATGGGTATAGCGAATGACTTCCAGCAACAACTCCTCGGCCTGCGAACGGCTCATTGCCGGGCCTTCGGCTATATTGCCGCAGCCGCGTGCCACACGCATATTCACCACGCCGGGAATAGGTTCAGCATCAATCCCCACATCTATCACATGGACCTTCGCCCCCGCCTGAGCGGCGAGGACGCAGACGCCGGTCGTTCCACGCGTCATATTGGCAGCCTGTATAGCCGTGACAACTTTAGGTGAAACGGCAACCCCTTCATCCCACACGCCGTGATCGGCGCACATCACCAGCATCGCTTTGCCATTCACATGCGGCCCCCCCTTCAGGCCAGGCATCCCGGCCAATTGCACGGCGAGAGATTCGAGTCGCCCCAAACTTCCCGGCGGCTTAAGCAAGCCGTCGATATGCTGCTGCGCGCGCAGCATCGCGGCACTGTCAGGTAATGGGATCGCGCGGAGTAAAGAGGTTAAAGTCTGCATAAGGGTTCCAGTATGTGGGCTGACTCAGAGCAGAGCCAGCAAGAAAATCAACTCGCCAAGTTCAATGGCAGCGCCCAGCGTATCGCCGGTTTGCCCACCCAACGTGCGTTTTAATAACTGCCCAAGAATAAAAATCGCCACCATTGTGACAACCAGCGCTGCCACGCCGCGCATGCCGGGAAGCAGCACGGCGGCAAGGATCGCCGCCAATCCCAACGTAACGCAGGTTTGACGCCCGGTGACTTTACCAATAAAAACGTTGCCCAGCCCTTCTTCGCGGACATAGCGATGCCGATACATCAGCAACACCGCCGTTCCTCGCCCGGCGACACATGCCGCCGCCAGCGCAGCCAGCATCGGCGTGCCACGCAAAGCCAGTTCGCTCACCACCAGCACCTTCGCCAGTAAAACGAAAATTAACGCCAGTCCACCGTGGGTTCCCAGACGACTGTCGCGCATGATTTCCAGCATCCGCTCGCGTCGGCGCGCCGAAAAAATGCCGTCACAGGTATCCGCCAGACCATCCAGATGAAATCCCCCGGTCAATAACGCCAGCGTCAGCACCGCAAAAAGAGCGGCCAACGGTATACCGCACCAGGTCTGGAGCGCCATGAAGACCAGCCCCGTCAACCCTCCCAACACGACGCCAATCAGGGGAAACATCACAATACCGCGGGAATAGTGCTCGAAATCCAGTCCTTGCGACCAGCGAGCAGGAACGGGCAAGCGACTGATAAAAGAGAGCATTGCCCAGAACAACTTACTCATTTAATTTTGACTCCAATTCCTGATACCACCAGCCAGACCTCATCAGCCGCCGCCGCCAGTCGCTGGTTCACGCGTCCTGCAATATCACGAAAATGCCGCGCCAGACGGTTCTCCGGCACAATCCCCATTCCCACTTCGTTAGTGACCAACACGATCTTTGCCGGGCAGCGCTGACAGGCTGCAATCAGCGAACGGATTTCACCTTCGATAGACTGTTCCATCGCCGCGTAATCCCAGCTGTCCGGATCGCTATCACCGCCTAGCGCAAACAGCAGGTTGGTCACCATCGTAGTGATGCATTCAAGCAGAATGGCTTCCTGAGGATCGTTCGCGGCCGTAATCAGTTCATCAAGATGTTGCCAACGTTCGGCTGTACGCCAGTGCGCAGGACGTCCATCGCGATGATGCTGAATTCGCGCAGCCATCTCCTCATCAAAAATCTGCGAAGTCGCAATATACAAAACGTTTGGGGAATCAGCGATCAGCGCTTCCGCATGCCGACTCTTACCGCTTCGCGCGCCGCCAGTAACCAGAATCATCATACTGGCTCCCGGTGTTGCTGCATGATGGTATAAATTTTCTCAATATCGATGTGTTGCCGCATCGCATCCGCCAGCAGATCAAACTGCTGCGATTTATATTGCGCGTAATGGAAGGTGGAATCCAGCGGAGCTAACCCTTTACGTTCTCGCAGGCCATTGACCAACGCACGGGTGAAATCATCGCTGTCGAAAAGACCGTGAAGATAGGTGCCGAACGCCAGACCATCCGCAGTGACCGCGCCGTCAACAACGTTGCCGCCGTCTTTGTGCAACGTCATCACCGACTGACATTCATCGGTTAATGCTGTTTCACCCATATGAATTTCATAACCGCGAACGGATAACCCCGCTGTGCCCGCCAGCCAGTCAGGCAGCGATGAGGACATTTGCCCCTTAACCAGGGTCGTGGTTTTGTGCTGAGCAAAATGGGTGACAGTATTGAGCAAGCCCAGCCCCGGCAGCGTACCGAGTCCTGACTCCACTTCATCAATGATGGTATCGCCGAGCATTTGATAACCGCCGCAAATCCCCACCACCGGTACGTTATTACGATGCAATTGCACGACGCCATGCGCCATCCCGCTTTCACGTAGCCACACCAGATCGCCAAGGGTATTTTTGCTGCCGGGCAAAATCACCAGATCGGCCCCCGCCAGCTCTTCAGGCTGGCGAACATAGCGCACACGCACATCCGGCTGCGCAGCAAGCGCATTGAAATCCGTAAAGTTAGAAATGTGCGGGATTTGCACAACGGCGATGTCGATGTCGCGTTTATCAGTGCGCAAATACTTGCCCTTTTGCAGTGCAACGCCATCTTCATCTTCCAGATCAACATCAAGCCATGGCATCACGCCCAGCACCGGAACACCGGTCAGCGCTTCAATTTGCTCGATACCGGAGTGCAGCAGCGTCACATCACCGCGAAACTTATTGATGATCACCCCTTTTACGCGTGCGCGTTCGTGATCGTGCAACAGCGCCAGCGTGCCGTAAATGGAGGCGAATACCCCACCACGATCGATATCCGCTACCAAAACGACAGGGCACTGCGCCATTTCTGCCATGCCCATATTGACGATATCGCGATCGCGCAGGTTAATCTCTGCCGGGCTCCCCGCACCTTCCAGCACCAGCACATCGAACTCCTGCGCCAGGCTGTTATAAACTGACAGGATCTGTTCCCGCAGACGTGGTTTGTACTCGTGGTAACTCACCGCGTCCATATCAGTCGCTACTTTGCCCATCAGCACTACCTGCGCTTTGCGATCGCTGGTCGGTTTAAGCAGAACCGGGTTCATACGCACATCTGGCGTAATACCTGCGGCTTCAGCCTGAAAAATTTGCGCGCGGCCCATTTCTTTTCCCTCTGGCGTAATGCCAGAGTTCAGCGCCATGTTCTGCGATTTGAACGGTGCGGTATGCAGTCCATCCTGATAAAAAATACGACACAGCCCGGCGACCAATACGCTTTTACCTACATCAGATGCCGTTCCCTGCAACATTATTGCCTGCGTCATGACGCCTCCTTCAGTGCGTTCTCTCGCATACAGCTAAAAAATTCAGCCTCTGTTTTACACAGAGGGAAGCCCAACTCGGTATGCAGCTTCACCAGCCAGGGCTGAGTTAATCCCGCTTGTTCAATAAGATCCGTACGGGCGAAAACGTCGCCTGGCGTGCCGTGCGTGAGTACTTCGCCCCGGCGTAAAACGTACACCGCATCGCTGACTTCATAGATAAGATCGATATCATGGCTTGAAATTACGACATGGTTTCCTTGCGCTACGATGCGTTTGATAATCTCAATCATCTGCGTGCGGCCTGACGGGTCGAGGCCCGCAGTAGGTTCATCCAGCAGCAGATACTGCGCCTGCAACACCAACGCCCCGGCTATCGCTACGCGTTTTTTTTGCCCATGGCTTAAACACTGAATGGGCTGATGGCGAAAATGCTGGGCGTCGACCAGCGTAAGCGCATCTTCCACGCGTCGGGCGATTTCAGCCTCATCCACCCCGAGATTGCGCAGGCTAAAGGCGATATCGCTGTCGATATCGGTATAAAAGATTTGCTGATCGGGGTCCTGAAATACCGTTGCCACCTGTTGACGCAGCGCCAGCAGGCCGCGTTTGCTGTAATCCAGCGGTTTGCCCTGCCACATCACCGCGCCTTGCTGTGGGCGCAATAAGCCACTCAGGTTCATAAACAGCGTGGATTTCCCGCAACCATTAGCGCCTACCAACCCGGTGACGGCATACGTAGAAAAATCCAGCGTTAGCCCTTTGAGGATCGGGTCATCCTGATAGCGAAACCAAAGCGCTGAGGTGGCAAGCATACTTTTCCTTACAGGTGAAAATCACCCTGATAAAGTTTGATATCCAGTGTGGTGGTCATTTGCTGGTAGCGGATCAACACGCGGGTGAACAGCAATCCCACCAGCATTGCCAGAGAGCGGTAGCCCAACGGCAAGCTACGATAACCAAAACGCAGCGTTTGTGCGCGGTGAATAGCCAGCGCCTCGTCTAAGAGAATAAAAATAAACCGCCAGGTCAGCAGGATCTGTTCAGTTAACAGGCGAGGAACGTGCGCGCGTTTGAGTAGGATAATTAATTGCGGAAACGGCAGATTCAGTACCAGCCAGAAGGTTGCCGCCAGCGCTGCAAGGCTGCGCCAGAACGTCTCATTCGCTGTCACCAGACCTGGTGCACTGATTCCCAACCAGTAACTTCCCACAGGTATGCTGGCCAACAGCGTCTGTGGATCGCGGCTGATGCTAAACAGGATGGTCACTACGCCAACCGCCAGAAAACCAAACGGTAATGCCATCCAACGGCACCAGCGCCAGAAGGAAATACGCAGCAGCCAGCAGCTCAGCGCGGCAATCAATAACAGCTCAATACCCTGCCCCAACGGGGGCAGAGTAAACGCCAGAATCATCATCACCAGCCAGAGCAGAAATTTCCGCACTGGCGAGACATGAACCCAACGGCTTTGATAGCTAAGCCTGTCAAGCCCGGTCATCACGGCGTTGCCTGCCCTTGGTATAACCCAGGATATAGAAAATCACGGCTGCGCCCAGCGATCCCTGAAGTGTAAACAGCAGACTTTCAATTTCACCGCTTGCCGGTTCATACAGCGGCTGGAACCAGGGTTCATAATGCGGGGCAATAGCCTGAATCTGACTCTCCGCCTCACCGTCTGAACCGCCGTACTCTCCACCGTGGTTGATAAAGAACGGCAGGATCACCAGCGCCACTACCATGCCCAATATAATCAGCGTCTTTTTCATCGTTAATGTCCTTGTGCGGTTATTAACTGGCGTTTGGTTAGCTGATCGTAAATCAGCACGGTGAGTAACCCTTCCGCAATCGCGATTGGGATCTGCGTCAGACAGAAAATCCCCATGAACTTAATGATTGAACCGGTAGCGCCAGCAGAGGGATCCGGGAACGCGATGCCCAGCTGTACCGACGTCACGAAATAGGTGACGAGATCCGCCAGCATCGCGCACAAGAAGACGCAAACGTCACGACGCAGCCCTGCACGGCAGGCCATTTTCCACACCATGTAACCCACTACCGGGCCAATTACCGCCATCGACATGCCGTTCGCGCCGAGCGTCGTTAAACCACCGTGTGCCAGCAGCAGTGCCTGGAACAGCAGAACGATCGCCCCGAGGATGGCTACTACGCCAGGTCCAAACAGGATAACTGCCAGGCCTACGCCGGTAGGGTGTGAACAACTTCCGGTAACGGAAGGAATTTTCAGCGCCGACAGCACAAAAATAAAGGCGCCGCACAGTGCCAGTAAGACTTTCTGGTGGTTATCTTCCTGCACGATTTGGCGCAGGCGCACCAGCCCGTACCACAGGCAGGGTAAAAACAGCAGCCACCATGCCAGCGCCCACATCGGCGGCAAGAAACCTTCCATAATGTGCATGGCGAACGCTTGCTCAGGAACAATCATCAGTAATAGCGCCGCAGCCAACCCGCTGAAAGACAGCTGTTTTAGCTGTTGTTCAAGCTTCATTGTGCATACTCCCACTGTTTGTTGACCAGAATGGTCGAGAAATAAGGCAGCGGCTGATCGTCGCTCACCTCATCGAGATGACGCCAGCACTGTTCACCTGGCAGCGTGGCTTCAGACATCATTAATGCGCAGTCCAACAACCCCTCTTGTTGCAGCAGCGCTTTGATACGCGCAAAACGACCGTACACTTTCATCAACACCAGACTGTCATGCTGCTTTAACGCCTGCTGAATTTCAGCTTCCGGCGCGGTACAGGAGACCACTGCCAGCGATTGTTGCTCCATGGCGAGCGGGGTTTTCGAACGCGCGGCAATCGCAGCGAAAGAAGTCACGCCCGGGACGATTTCTAACCAGTCAGGCGAACCAATGCGCTGCAGTAAAAAGACCCAGGTACTGAACAGCATGGCGTCGCCGAGCGTAATAAAGCCTACTTTTTTTCCAGCTTCGACTTCCTGAACCAGCGCGGTTGCAACCTCATCCCAGACGGCCTCTTTTTCCGCGCTGTCGGCACTCATGGGAAAATGACAGCAGCGAACCTCGGTCTGCTCGCCGATATACTCCCGCACAATCGACAGCGCCAGGCTATCGCCGCCTTTACGCCCGGCAGGCGCATAGAGAATATCCAGCATGCCCAGCGTACGTGCAGCACGTACGGTGATCAGATCGGAAGCGCCAGGTCCGGTGCTTAATGCGTACAGTTTCCCGCTCATGCTGCTTCCTCCAGCGCCACATTAAGCGCCTGCTGTAAATGTGCCACGAACATGGCGCGAACCGCCGGATTCTCACCCAGTCCACTGAGCCATGGCGTAGCCTTTATCCCGGCCGCATTGAACAATGTTTTCCACGAATCATCTTCGTCAGAGGCCATATCATTAATGGCATGGTCACCAGCAACTAACATCAACGGCATCAGATGCACCGCCGTCACCCCTTCCTGAGATAAACTTTCAATCAGCACATCCACTTCCGGATAGCTTTCCACCGCCCCAACCCGCGCCGGAAAGCGCTGCGCCGTCATCATATGGTCGAGACAGGCATAGGCGGCAAAGGCATGATGGCTGGCACCGTGTCCCATAAACACCACTTTTTCATTTTCTCTAAGCGTCGGCATTTGCTGTTGCAGCGCCAGCATCAGTTGGGCGTAATCTTCATGGCTGCTCAGTAGCGGTACACCCAGCGTCAGGCGTGAAAACAGCGGACGCATACTTTGCACTTCGCGGACAATTTTTTCGTATTCGTCGCCATTGATAATGTGCAGCGACTGAATAGCCACATCCTGATACCCCTGCTCCGCCAGTTTTTGCAGCGCCTGCAGCGGTGTGTCGATTTCAATGCCGTCACGCTGCTTGAGCTTGCGGATAATCATCCCGGAGGTAAACGCCCGGAACAGGTCGCGGTCAGGGCAACTGGCTGCAAGATCGCGCTCACAGGCCACAATATTTTTTTCACAGGTGTCGTGATAGCTGGTGCCAAAGCTGACCACCAGAAGCGCCTTTTTCATCTCTAACTCCTTAAGCCGCGGCCAGCCAGCGCGTTAAACGCGCCGCAAAGGCGGCCTGACTTTCCAGTAACTCGTCTCCCGTCACCAACGGTGCCGGACGTGTAATCACGATGCAGGGGATACCGGCATCCAGACAGGGTTGAACTTTTTCCTGATAACCACCTTCAGCGCCTGAAGCCTTAGTGATCACCACATCAGCCTGACACTGGCGATAAAACGCGGCGTTGAACTCGGCGCTAAACGGCCCACACAGTGCGAAGATTTCACCGACGCCAAATCCCAGATCCGCGCATTGCTGAATGACCTCTGGTACAGGCAGAACGCGCGCCAGCAGCGTTTTTTCAGGCAACCCTTCGCGCCAGATGGCCAGATCTTTACTGCCAGTCGTCAACAGCACGCGATCGCCGAAGCGTCGCGCCACCTCACAGGCTTGCGGAATACTTTGTACGGTATACAGCTGCGGGTGAGTTAATCCGCTCAACTGCTCAGGGCGCTGGTAGCGGCTCAGCAGTACGCCCGCCGCTTCGCAGGCATTCATGATGTTGCGACTCACCACCTCGGCGTACGGATGCGAGGCATCGATCACCCAGCGCGTCTGCTTTTCCTGCAGCCAGGCAATCATTTGCTCGCGTTCCAGACGCCCGCAGCGCACCTGGCCTTTGATGTCTCCCGCCAGCTGCTTTCCCGTCGGGGTCGCAACGGACAGGGTGTAGGCCACGTTTGCTGCATCCAGTTGCTGGCACAGCATGCGCGCGTCGCTGGTGCCGCCCATGACCAGCACATCACCATAATTCACAGCACATAACCTCGTGGCGTGATCATCAGGCCGTCCTGAACATAGGTTGTTTTATTGCCCACGATCACAAGACTGGTCATATCAACCGGCTCAAAGTCCATTTCACCCAGCGTGGTCAGCCATTTTTCCTGCTTTTTACGTCCGGCTGACTTCACAATACCAACCGGCGTTTGTGCGCTCTTGCTGGCAGATAACAACTCAAATGCGCGCGCCAGATGACCTTCGCGACCCCGACTGCGCGGGTTGTAGAAACAGATAACAAAATCGGCTTCACCAGCGGCAACGATGCGTTTTTCGATAACCGGCCACGGCGTTAACAGATCGCTTAAGCTGATGTGGCAGAAATCGTGCATCAACGGCGCACCCAGCAAAGAGGCGGCGGCAATGCTGGCGGTCATCCCTGGGATTAGCCTGACCTCAACGTCCAGCTTTTGCTTACTGACCAGCTCGAGCACCAGCCCGGCCATACCGTAAATCCCCGCGTCACCGCTGCTGATCAGCGCCACGTTGTGCCCCGCCTGCGCCAGTTCGATCGCCGCCTGACAGCGTTCAATCTCTTTGCACATCCCGGTTTTGATCACCTGCTTGTCGCCAGTGAACGCTTTTACCAGATGGGTGTAGGTTTTATAGCCCACGATGATTTCCGCTGCCTGCAGTGCTTCAACGGCTTCCATGGTCATCATTGCCTGCGAGCCAGGGCCAATTCCAATTACGCTTAACATCAGTGTGAAACTCCCAAAGTGATAGTGACGCCCTGTTCTCGCAGGGTCTCGCCTAACAGTTGTCCGTGGCTCAACAGCCAGGCTGCAGGACCAGAAACGCTTCCTGTACCCACCGTTTTGCGAACAAACGATGAGGCCGGAAAACGGTGCTCATGCTCACGCAGCGCGTCAGCAGTAAAGGTTTCGAAAGGAACGCGGCAGCATGAAGCCAGTTGGATAAGTCCCTGTTCATCTTTTTTCAGCGTGATGCTGCCAATCGCTTTTAGCGCCAGCGGATCGAGCTGTTGGGCTTCGAGTTGGCGGGCAAGCAGCGCAGCCAGCAGCGGGAACGGCGTATCACGCCGACAACCAATTCCGGCCACAACCCGCTGCGGCACCAGCTTCCAGTGAGGAACAGGCAGCTCAGGTAAATTGGTGCGTAAGGTGATGCACACCAACGCATCCAGTTCAGGAAGCTGGTTGAGATCGGTGACCGTAATAAATCCGCGCCGGTCGCAATGGCTGACATCCTGCGTCAGTTCGTCATCCCACCACAGCCCAACCCGCTTATTGCTGACCAACATCTGATTGACGATCTTCACCGCCGAACGGAAATCACTCATTCGGGCATTCAGTTGAAATGCCAGCGTATCCAGTGCCGCCATATCGTTCACATCCGTCGCGGTGGTGATAACCGGGTCGGCGCCCAACATGCCCGCCAGATAACGTGCCAACGCATTAGCACCGCCCGCGTGACCGGAGAGCAGGCTGATGACATGCTGGGCACGTTCATCAATGACCACCACCGCCGGATCGCAAAACTTGTCGTTGACCAGCGGGGCCAGTACGCGCACCGCAATGCCGGTCGCCCCGATAAAAATCAGCGCCGAATAATTCGTAAACGCTTCGCGAGCGGTATTCGCAAAGCCGTTTTCGAAGGGAATAAACCCCTCCTCCAGCAGCTTTTCACTGGTAAAACAGGTAACCGGCAGCATAGCTGCCAGACGTTTCGCCAGCACAACGCCGCCAGGAGTCAGGCAAAAAAGCGCAATTGACTCAGGCTTTACGGTATTCATGGCTAAAGTCCGCCGCATAGAGTTTGGAGTAGTGATACTCCGAGCCCAGGAAATTACCGACCAGAATAAGGGCCGTTTTACGGATGCCAGCATCGCGAACCTTGTCGCCAATATCCGCCAGGGTCCCGCGTACGGTCTGGCTTTCCGGCCAGGTTGCTTTATAGATCACCGCCACGGGCGTGGTCGCCGGATAGCCACCTTCAATCAGACGCTCAGCCACCCGATGAATACGCTGGACGGAAAGATATATCGCCATTGATGTCTGGTGGCTGGCAAAAGACTCCAGCTGTTCACGCTCTGGTACCGGGGTGCGGCCTTCCAGGCGCGTAATGATCAGGCTCTGTGAAACTTCGGGCACGGTATACTCAACGCCCAGCTCCGCCGCCGCGCCGAGGAACGCGCTGACGCCGGGCACCACCTGCCAGTCAATCCCGCGTTTGGTCAGCTCCTCGCCCTGCTCGCGCACGGAACCATACAACGAGACATCGCCGGTTTGCAGACGCACGACGGTCTTACCCGCTTTCACTCCGGCTTCCATCAGATCAAGGATCTGCTCCAGATGCAGTTCGGCACTGTCGTGACATTCAGCACCAGCAGGGCAATACTCCAGCAGTTCGGTGTTAATCAGCGATCCGGCGTAGATAACAACCTGCGCCTGCTGCAGCAATCGGTAACCTTTGAGGGTAATCAGCTCGCGATCGCCAGGACCTGCGCCAACAAACCACACGCTACGGGGATCAAAAATCTCAGACATGGTTTCCTTCCTTCTGACAGGCGATAACAAATACGGGGTTATTCGGTTTAAAATAGTGACCACTGCCAAGCGCGGTAAGCGAGGAAACCTGTAGCTGCAGGCAATCCACTCCCTGTACGCCAAGATGGTCCAGATGTGTTAGCGCGGTGTTGAGGTTTTCCTGGAGGATAAATGTCATCACCAAACGCCCTGCGGGATGCAATTGGCGCATCGACCAGTCAATCAGGTCGGTCAGATGACCACCGCTGCCGCCCATAAAAATGGCATCGGCTTTTTCCGCGATAGTCATGGGAGCAACGCCGGGAAAAATATCGATATTTGCGCAGGCAAAATGCTGGCGGTTTTCGTCCAGCAACCTGAGCGCCACCGGGTTACGTTCGATGGCCGTGACACGTAATCCGGGATATTGCAACGCCGCCTCTATCGACACGCTGCCGGTTCCGGCGCCTATATCAATCAGGTGACTGGCGCGGTGTAATTCAAGTTTTGAGAGGGCAAGTGCGCGTACCGCTTCTTTGGTCATCGGCACTTTCTCTCCACGCAGAAAAAGCTCATCTTTCATCGAGGATCACCACTGCATTCATGTCATAGTCGGCGTTAACTTCACGCACAGGCAGGAAATGGATCTTTTCGTTTTCCATCGCCAGGTTTTCGCCAATCACCATCCAGCGATGCCCCTTGCCTCGGGCAATGAGCTGCTGCGCGATTTCACGCGGGCCACACAGCGCATCAGTCACCATCGCTACCTTGTTATGTCGCGCCAGCTCATCAAAACAGACGCTGCGGCCATGGCTACTGGTCAGCCACATATCGTTCATATCAATACCGGACTGCGCACACAGGTACTGCACCGCACTAATGCCGGGAATAATCCGCACATTCTCAATACCAAAATGCGCCACCATGCGCGTCCCGATGCCGTAAAACAGCGGATCGCCAGATGCCAGTACCACAACATGCTTCTCCTGGTGCGCGCTAATCCAGCTCAGGAGTTCCGGGATATTGGCGCCAAGAGCAAACTGTTCACCGGCAAAATCCGGGAATTGCTGCAAATGCCGCTTTCCACCGACCAGAACATCCGCCGCCGCGACCGCTTCACGTGCCGCAGGCGTCATCAAATGCAAACCGGCGGGGCCCATCCCTACAACGGTTAACATTGCATCTCCTCAGCAATTTCTGCGACCGGACGATTACTGCCAAGAACCTGATTATCAAAGGAAAACATGATGGCATCGCAGGTCGGCGGATTTTTGGTAAAGCGCAATGTTTGCAGAACACGCATACAAATGCGCTGAGCCAGATGGTCATAAATGTGCTGGAAACCGTATGCGTCGATATGCTCCATCGCCGCTTCGGTGGTATCGCACTCGCTGACCAGCGTCAGCAGTTCCAGCGGTGCGCCAAGTAATGCGAGGTGGGCCACCAGCGTTTCCATGCGGGCATCGGCAATATGGCTATGGGTATGGAAGATCCCCGCCGCGATTTTGACGAGCTTACCGGGATGTCCCACCAGCACAATTTGCCGGAATCCAAGACGTACGGCTTCTTCAATCATGTAGCCGACAAAGTTGCTCATGGTGACTACAACCTGGGTGTCGATACCCATCTGCTCGCGCACAAAACGCTCGCCGTGGTTTCCCGGCACCAGTACGACACGCTCCAGCCCAGCCGCCCGCTTAATTTCCAGCTCCAGCGACAGCGAACGTTTCCAGCTCTCTTCCGACATCGGCGTGACAATACCCGTGGTGCCGATAATCGAAATACCGCCCAGAATGCCAAGGCGGGAGTTGTAGGTTTTTTGCGCCCGTTCTTCTCCTTCTGGCGCGAAGATTTCAATCTGCGCCCCACGATTTGGGCCAATCGCTTCGCGGACGGCAGATTCAATGGTCTGGCGAGGTGTACGGTTAATCGCCGAGCTGCCGACCGGTAGGCCAATCCCTTTACGGGTTACCGTACCGACCCCTTCACCGCCCTGTAAGGCAATCACGCCACTATCGTCTAACGTCACGCGCGCAAAAATCAGCATCCCATGTGTGGCGTCCACATCATCACCACCGTCTTTGCGGATGGCGGCTATCGCCTGCTGCCCTTCGATATGTGGCGACTCAACATTCAGGCACAACGTCACCCCGGAAGGCGTGACGATGGAAACCTGATGGATGAGGTGTTGGCGCAATACCATCAACGCTGCCACTTTTGCCGCCGCCGTGGCGCACGATCCCGTGGTATATCCTTTACGCAGCGCTTTACCGTTGTGCCACACCGGCGTATCGAAGGCCTCGCTCATCGCGCCCCCTGCATGTGATAAAGCATGGCGTTGACGATAGCGGCAGCGACATTACTCCCCCCTTTACGGCCTAACGCGGCAATGGCGGGCAACTTGCTTTGGGTCAAGGCATCTTTCGACTCTTCTGCACCAACGAACCCGACCGGTACGCCAACCACACCGCTGACAGCGACATCATGCTCAAGCAGGCGAAACAGCGCTGTCGGCGCGTTGCCAAAGACAAACAGCTTTTCCCCCTCTTCCTTCACCGCAATGTCGACAGCAGCCATGGACCGGGTAATACCCTGCTCTTTTGCCGTACGCACAACCCTCGGGTCACTGATGTAACAGCGGCATTCACCGCCGAATTTTGCCAGCAGCGTTTTATTGATCCCGGAAAGCGCCATCGTGGTGTCGGTATAAATCACGCTCGAACGGCTAAGTGCCGCACAAAACTGCTCCAGCACATCACTGGAAAACCACAGAATGTCCAGCCAGTCGAAATCTGCCGTCGTGTGAATGACCCGCTTGATAATGGCTTCATGTAACGGACTGGCAAACTGATAGTCCGGACGGGTTTCACGGATGATCTCGCCAATAATGTCGAAACTTTTGGCTTCAATTGCCTGGGGTTGCTGGATATATTGCATTATGTTGTCCTCAGGCTACACCGGCCCACAGCCACCGCAGCGCAATAAACAGCGCCAGTGCCAGCGTCGATGCCACCCACATCAGTCGAATCGTATGGGAAATGTCGTCTACCGAAATGTCGCGTTGTGCATCACCGATCCACGGTTTCTCAACGCGCTCGCCAAAGTAGTCATTAGGACCACCCAGACGAATGCCTAATGCCCCGGCTACGGATGCCTCTGACCACGCGCAGTTTGGGCTGCTGTGGTTGTAGCGATCGCGCCAGCCAATCTGTAAAGCTCGCGAGCCGTCTTTACGGCATAAAAATGCCGCCACGCCCAGCAGCAGCCAGCTCAGTCTTGCAGGAATAAAGTTCGCGACATCGTCCAGACGCGCGCTGACCATACCGATAGCGCGGTATTTTTCATGT
Source organism: Citrobacter sp. S39 (assembly GCF_009495675.1). Taxonomy (NCBI): domain Bacteria; kingdom Pseudomonadati; phylum Pseudomonadota; class Gammaproteobacteria; order Enterobacterales; family Enterobacteriaceae; genus Citrobacter; species Citrobacter sp. S39. Next base: position 2,863,969 of record NZ_CP045555.1, on the reverse strand, counting down.
TTGTAGCCCACCATGGAGTCAAGGGTGTTTACCGCTTTGTAGGCCATCGCCAGGGGCGCACCGCCGAGAAGGAGAAAGAACAGCGGCGCGATAATGCCGTCGACGGTGTTTTCAGCCACGGTTTCCACCACCGCGCGATTGATCTGTTGCGGTTGCAGTTGCGAGGTATCACGACCCACTATCCACGACAGTTTTTCCCGACTCGCGGCAATGTCACCGGCCCGTAGAGGACGTTCGACATCCTGTGCGGCATTCGCCAGGCATCGCCCGGCCAGCACGGTAAAGATCATCCATACCTCTACCACCCAACCCAACCAGGGATGAACAGATTTTGCCAGTACCAGCGCGCCCCAGGACGCAGCCCAGGTCAGACCAACCACCACAATCCACATCACCGCGCCACCAATGCGCAGCGCACGGTCGCTATGACAATAACGCCGAATAATTCGCTGCACTGCAGAAATCAGATTGCCAATCCAGCGCACCGGATGCGGCCAGTTCTGCGGATCGCCGATGATAAAATCAAGCAACCAGGCAACACACCACGCAAGGATCGTCATAGCGCGCTCCTCGCGGCTGTCAGCCAGTGGTTAAGCATCTGCGGACGTTGAGCAAAATGAACGTGTAGATAGCTGGCGAAGGTGTTTCCGACCTGCCAGCCGCCAGACCAGGCTTGCAGCGTTTTACCATCGCGCACTTTGCGACAGTTCATCACCGCTGGCGTTTCAGGGGTAAAATCGGAATAGTGGAATTCATGCCCGCGCAGCACTTCCCCTTCTGCTGCTAACAATGTTTGCTGCGCGGCCTGCGCTTCGCAGTAGCCAAATCGGGTCAGACGTTTTCCCATTTTGCTGTGGCCGGGAATGATATCCGCCATCAGCCAGGTATCGCCGTTACTGTCCTCAAGCGAACTGCCGAGATACATCAGCCCCCCACACTCTGCGTAAATCGCGACGCCACGTTGATGTGCCGCTCGCAGTTGCTTCAGCATCGAGACATTGCGAGCCAGCGCCGCAGCATGTAGCTCAGGATATCCACCACCTAACCAGATCATCTGACAGTCGGGTAAGCAGGTGTCGTGCAACGGGCTAAAACGAACAATATTAAGCCCCGTACGTTCCAGCAGCGTAATGTTGTCCGGGTAGTAGAAGTTGAAGGCTTCGTCATCGGCAATTGCAAGCGTTAGCCCTGCTCCGGCATCTGCGGCAGGCAGCGCAGGCCATTCGCCAGCAGGAAGATTGGTTGACAGGCTTAATGTCAGCAGTGCGCCAATATCAAGGGTTTGCTCCAGCGTCGCGGCAAACTCCTGCCACGGTTGCTGATTGACAACCGACTCACGTGCGGTGACTAAACCCAAATGTCGTTCGGGAAGGGCAACCCCATCCATACGGGGTACGTAACCTAAGACGGGTACATCGCAGTAACGTTCGATTGCGACTTTCAGTAACTGGTAATGCGTTTCGCTGTTAACCCGATTAACAATAACGCCGGCGATGTTCAGGGTGGGATCAAAATGCTGAAAACCCATTACTGTTGCGGCGATTGAGGTGGAAACGGCTTTGCCATCAACCAGTAAGATGACCGGACAGCCTAACTGTTTAGCCATCGCGGCGGTGCTGCAGTAGTTTGGGTCGGTACCATAGCCGTCATACAACCCCATCACACCTTCAATAACGGCGATATCTGCATGTCGCATCTGCTCGTTGAATAGAGCGTTCAGCGTGGGGACGGGAAGCATAAAGCTATCAAGATTGCGGGAAGCGGTACCGCATACCGCTGTATGCCAGCCGGTATCAAGGTAATCAGGACCCACTTTGCAAGGCTGGACGCGCAAACCGCGTTTTTTCAACAAGCTCAACAAGCCCAGCGTCACCGTGGTTTTACCACAGCCGCTTCCGGTACCTGCAAGAACAAATGCGTGAAAATTGGCCGCCATACCCTGATCCTGTTCAGGGTGGTAGGGGTGTAGAGATACCCAGTCTCTCGACTGTATGCATCTGAACCACCCACTTCCCACCGAAGTTGTTGGTAGTCACTGACAGGCAGGTCTTCTGGCTTAGCGTCATCCTAACCCGTCCTTCCCAATCTTGCGATCAGTGGTCCATACGGGGTCGTCAGCATCACAGCAGCGGGGGCTGCGGGGGATTCTCACCCCCTTCCCTACCACAAATGTGGCAAACCTGTCAGTTCAAGAGCCTGGTTAATTAAGCTCTCTGTTATGAGGTAAATTCACGACCTCATGACAATAATTCAGTTTAATATCTTTCCGAATTCATTCAGCCAATTTCCTGGCCTTTTCCCACATATTCATACGTTCACTTTTTGAATGAAAGTATCAGCTAAGAATAAAGAAAGTCATTCACACAGACACTGTATCTCATCACAAAAATAAAAACTGGTGCAGTTTATCCCTCTAATACCATTATTTTGTTGCGCTATGACAATTTATTGGCAGCTGTCATTATTTTTCATTTTATAATGACGGGCATAGCGCCACATATCAAAAATCGGCAATAGCAAAATATTGCTATTTAAGCGGACTCTCCGCGTGAAATGACATTAATTTGCTGGCGAAATGCCTGCGGCGTAACCTGATACGTTTGACGGAACACTTTGCAAAAATAGCTGGTTTGCGAAAAGCCTAAATTACGCGCAATGCTGGCTATGCTCCAGTCACTGTGGCAAAGCAACTCTTTGGCACTTGCCATTCTCTGTTGGTTTACCCATGCGTTAAAACCGATACCCTGATATTTTTTGAACAATTTACTGAAATAGTACGGGCTAAGGAAAACATGAGAGGCAACATCTTCCAGACGCAGCTCGTCTGATAAATGCGCATCAATATAGCGCAGGGCTTTTTTCATTTTACTGTCATGGGGGTTGGTACTGCGGTTAGCGCGTACCGGCTCTGACTGCTGCGGGTTATCTTTGATAACAACAAAATTGAGTTGTTTCTTAAGGCAATTTTCGACGATGAGCTTGAGTAAATCCGCTGAGGCAATGACACGAGAATAGTCCATCTCAGGTACATTACGGAACTCGTTGACCAGCTCAGGATCGGCTTGCCAGCGGTCATCGACGTTCAGAATATCAACGAGGCCTACATCGTTACTTAAGCGTACTTGTCCACAAAGCACAAACCCTACCAGGTGTCCCGCGATGACCAGCGGAATTGAGAAATCGGTAAGCCCGGCATGGCAGCGATAAATGCAAGGTTGATCGGACTTAGAGGCTTCCAACCCGCCACAGCGGTCGCTCATACGACAACGCGTACTATGCTGAGGATGCTGGCGCATCAACTGGCAAAAAGGAGTGAAATTAAAAAGCTCAGAAATTTCATCACCGTGAATATTGACAACCACAACAGCCAGACTGGTGGCCTGTGCAAAATCCTGTGCGATTTTATTAATGAGTTCTGAGTTCAGGGCACTCGCAGAAATCATGATAAAACCTCTCAGTTAATTTATTGTTATAAATAAAACATATTATTCACACATTCATTTTCATCTCGCGATCCAGCGCTCTGATGAAAGTCAGCATTGAACATAACAAAAGTCTCCCATTCTTGGGAGACTTTTTAAGCCGTTCAGGAAACCGGATCACGAAAACAGTTTTTGCCTTTCAATAATAAACATCTTTCATGAAGCTAGCTCTCGTTTTCCTCCAACTTACACGAATTACACGGTAAATTTTTGCCAATAAAATAACGATAAATTGCTGCGCCCGCACAGGCGCCGATGATGGGAGCCACAATCGGCACGATGAAATAAGGGATATCGCGCCCGCCGGTCATCGCAACATCACCCCACCCGGCCATCCAGGCAAACAATTTAGGACCAAAATCACGTGCCGGGTTCATCGCAAAGCCGGTAAGTGGGCCGGTTGATGCGCCGATAACAGCAACCAGAATACCAATCAACAGTGGTGCCAGAGGGCCTTTGGGAACGCCGTTACCGTCGTCCGTTAGCGCCATAATCATCCCCATCAGAATGGAGGTAATCACCACTTCGACTAGTGCGGCCTGCCAGACACTCAGTGCGGCGGCAGGATACGTGCTAAAAATACTGGCAAGTTGCAGGCTTTCCAGACTGCCGCGTACCATTTGGTGGGCTGATTCATACTCAATGAATAAACTGCCGTACAACAAATAGGCCAGCATAGCGCCACCAAAGGCACCCGCTATCTGAGCGACAGAATAAGGCAGTACTTTACGACCAGGAAAACAGGCAAACAACCAAAGTGCGATGGTAATAGCAGGATTGAGATGGGCCCCAGAAATCCCGGCTGTCAGGTAAACTGCAAGCGAGATCCCCAAGCCCCATATGATGCAGATCTCCCACAATCCCAAACTGGCACCCGCGACTTTAAGGGCGCTCAGGCACCCAATACCAAAAAACAAAAATAGCCCGGTACCCAAAAACTCAGCAATACATTGCGCTCTTAGTGAATCGTTCATTGTGACACCTTCTAAGCAGAGTTCGTGTCTTTACCAGCGGACTCCTTGCTGGCAGGAAGGTTACTTCAAGACTTACTATAAAAATCTGTATCGGCAAATTGTTGGCAATCTGCAAGCGACATACCCTTAAAAATCGTGTTGTGATAGCAAATTTTTGCTATCACCTTTATTAAAACAGGCGACAAAACGTGAATTCACCCAATTAAAAGTACATTTTCAAAATAATAAAATATTGCGAACAGCAGAATTCCATTTTCAAACGATCATCACAATTTCATTTTTCTCGCATAGCAAATGATATTTAAACTGTCACTCAGAAAAGTGTAAATATGGAATTAACATAACCAAATAGTCATATCGATTAAGATTAAAATAACCAATAAAAACATAGTATTACAATAACACACAGCAATTTTATCTCACCGTTACCCCACTATTTTTTCACTCTTACTTTCAACTCAGCCATTCTTTTTCCTCGCTTCTTTTTATAGTCATGAAAATCGGGACAACCCAGGCGAGGTCTTTATGCAACAAGAAGCGTTAGGAATGGTAGAAACCAAAGGCTTAACTGCAGCCATAGAGGCCGCAGATGCAATGGTGAAGTCAGCCAATGTAATGCTGGTCGGCTACGAAAAAATTGGTTCGGGGCTGGTAACAGTTATTGTCCGCGGCGATGTCGGCGCAGTCAAAGCAGCAACAGATGCCGGTGCCGCCGCAGCCCGTAATGTGGGAGAAGTGAAAGCCGTACACGTTATCCCACGCCCGCATACCGATGTAGAAAAAATCTTACCGAAGGGAATTAGCTAATGAGCAGCAATGAACTGGTTGAACAGATCATGGCGCAGGTGATTGCTCGTGTGGCAACGCCAGAACAGCAGGCTATCCCAGAAAATAATCACCCAACACGAGAAACGGCTATGGCAGAGAAAAGCTGCAGTTTAACGGAGTTTGTCGGTACCGCGATTGGCGACACCGTCGGTCTGGTAATCGCCAACGTAGACAGTGCCCTACTGGACGCAATGAAACTTGAAAAACGCTATCGCTCCATTGGCATCCTTGGCGCCCGTACTGGCGCAGGCCCGCACATCATGGCCGCCGATGAAGCGGTGAAAGCCACCAATACTGAAGTCGTCAGTATTGAGTTACCACGTGATACCAAAGGCGGCGCAGGTCATGGCTCGCTGATTATTCTTGGCGGCAACGATGTTTCCGACGTGAAACGCGGCATTGAAGTCGCACTGAAAGAACTGGATCGCACCTTTGGCGACGTTTATGCCAACGAAGCCGGTCACATCGAAATGCAGTACACCGCACGCGCCAGCTACGCACTGGAAAAAGCCTTTGGCGCACCGATTGGTCGTGCCTGTGGCGTCATCGTCGGCGCACCAGCATCCGTTGGTGTCCTGATGGCTGATACTGCCCTGAAATCCGCCAACGTGGAAGTTGTGGCTTACAGCTCCCCTGCTCATGGCACCAGCTTCAGTAACGAAGCCATTCTGGTTATTTCGGGTGACTCTGGCGCTGTTCGTCAGGCTGTTATCTCCGCCCGTGAAATCGGTAAAACCGTACTCGGGACCCTCGGCTCAGAGCCGAAAAACGATCGTCCGTCCTACATCTGATATCAGTGAGGCTGATTCATGAGATCGAAAAGATTTGAAGCACTGGCGAAGCGCCCTGTGAATCAGGATGGCTTCGTTAAGGAGTGGATCGAAGAAGGCTTCATTGCGATGGAAAGCCCGAACGACCCCAAACCGTCGATTAAAATCGTCAACGGTACAGTCACTGAACTGGACGGTAAATCCGCCAGTGAATTTGACTTAATCGACCATTTCATTGCCCGCTACGGCATTAACCTGGCACGCGCTGAAGAAGTCATGGCGATGGATTCGGTCAAACTGGCCAATATGCTTTGCGATCCCAACGTGAAGCGCAAAGACATTGTGCCGCTGACCACCGCAATGACGCCGGCAAAAATCGTCGAAGTCGTATCCCATATGAACGTCGTTGAGATGATGATGGCCATGCAGAAAATGCGTGCTCGTCGTACACCATCTCAACAAGCGCACGTCACTAATGTCAAAGATAACCCCGTGCAAATTGCCGCTGATGCCGCTGAAGGCGCATGGCGCGGGTTTGACGAACAGGAAACGACCGTTGCCGTTGCGCGTTATGCGCCATTTAACGCCATTGCGCTGTTAGTCGGCTCACAGGTTGGACGCCCGGGCGTGTTAACTCAGTGTTCTCTGGAAGAAGCAACCGAACTCAAACTCGGGATGCTAGGCCACACTTGCTACGCTGAAACCATCTCCGTCTATGGTACTGAACCCGTCTTTACCGACGGCGATGACACGCCATGGTCTAAAGGCTTCCTCGCCTCGTCCTACGCATCCCGTGGTCTGAAAATGCGCTTTACCTCCGGCTCTGGTTCAGAAGTTCAGATGGGTTACGCCGAAGGCAAATCGATGCTTTATCTGGAAGCCCGCTGTATTTACATCACCAAAGCTGCTGGCGTACAGGGTCTGCAAAACGGTTCCGTAAGCTGCATCGGAGTCCCTTCCGCCGTGCCGTCAGGAATTCGTGCTGTGCTGGCTGAAAACCTGATCTGCTCCTCTCTGGATCTGGAATGCGCCTCCAGCAACGACCAAACCTTTACCCATTCGGATATGCGTCGTACTGCGCGTCTGCTGATGCAGTTCCTGCCGGGTACTGACTTCATTTCTTCTGGTTATTCCGCAGTGCCGAACTACGACAACATGTTTGCGGGTTCGAACGAGGATGCTGAAGATTTTGACGACTACAACGTTCTCCAGCGTGACCTGAAAGTAGACGGTGGTCTGCGCCCGGTTCGTGAAGAAGACGTTATCGCCATTCGTAACAAAGCGGCGCGTGCGCTGCAGGCCGTCTTTGCCGGGATGGGATTACCGCCAATCACTGATGAAGAAGTGGAAGCGGCGACCTACGCCCACGGTTCGAAAGATATGCCGGAACGTAACATCGTTGAAGATATCAAGTTTGCACAAGAGATCATCAACAAAAACCGTAACGGTCTGGAAGTGGTGAAAGCCCTTGCTCAGGGCGGATTTACCGATGTCGCTCAGGACATGCTCAACATCCAGAAAGCCAAGTTAACCGGGGATTACCTGCATACCTCCGCCATTATCGTTGGCGACGGACAGGTGCTATCCGCTGTCAATGATGTTAACGACTATGCCGGTCCGGCAACAGGTTATCGCCTGCAAGGCGAACGCTGGGAAGAGATCAAAAACATCCCTGGCGCACTTGATCCCAACGAGCTTGGCTAAGGGGTGAAAAATGGAAATTAATGAAAAACTGCTGCGCCAGATAATTGAAGATGTGTTGTCTGAAATGCAGACCAGCGACAAACCCGTCTCTTTCCGCGCATCTACAGCGGCAAGCGCACCTCAGGCTGCTACGGCACAGGGCGACAGCTTTCTGACCGAGATTGGTGAAGCCAAACAAGGCCAGCAACAGGACGAAGTGATTATTGCCGTAGGGCCGGCGTTTGGCCTGTCACAAACCGTCAATATTGTAGGGATCCCGCATAAGAATATCTTGCGCGAAGTGATTGCCGGTATTGAAGAAGAAGGCATTAAAGCGCGCGTTATCCGCTGCTTTAAATCCTCCGATGTGGCGTTTGTTGCCGTTGAGGGTAACCGTCTGAGCGGTTCCGGGATCTCTATCGGTATCCAGTCAAAAGGCACGACGGTTATCCACCAGCAGGGGTTACCGCCGCTTTCAAACCTGGAGCTGTTCCCTCAGGCACCGCTTCTGACGCTGGAAACCTATCGTCAGATCGGTAAAAACGCCGCGCGTTATGCCAAGCGTGAATCTCCGCAACCGGTCCCTACGCTGAATGACCAGATGGCTCGTCCTAAGTACCAGGCGAAATCAGCCATTCTGCACATTAAAGAGACCAAATACGTTGTGACAGGCAAAAACCCGCAGGAACTGCGCGTGACGCTTTGATAAAGGATACCTCCATGAATACCGACGCAATTGAATCGATGGTTCGGGATGTGTTGAGCCGGATGAACAGCCTGCAAGGCGAGTCCGCGACTCCGCCCGCGGCGAGTTCATCAGCACATACCGCGAAAGTCACGGATTACCCTCTCGCGAATAAACATCCTGAATGGGTAAAAACTGCGACCAACAAAACGCTGGACGACTTCACGCTTGAAAATGTTCTGAGCAACAAAGTGACCGCGCAGGACATGCGCATCACTCCTGAAACACTGCGCCTCCAGGCGGAAATCGCCAAAGATGCCGGACGTGACAGGCTGGCGATGAACTTTGAGCGCGCTGCCGAGCTAACCGCTGTTCCTGACGATCGCATTCTTGAGATCTACAACGCGCTGCGCCCGTACCGCTCAACAAAAGATGAGCTGATGGCTATCGCCGACGATCTCGAAAATCGTTATCAGGCAAAAATCTGTGCAGCTTTCGTTCGTGAAGCGGCAGCGCTGTACGTTGAGCGTAAAAAACTCAAAGGCGACGACTAACTCAGGGACAGGATCATGCGATATATAGCTGGCATTGACATAGGCAACTCATCAACGGAAGTCGCTCTGGCTACTCTGGATGAGTCTGGCGTGCTGAGCATCACCGGCAGCGCGCTGGCAGAAACCACCGGAATTAAGGGCACATTACGTAATGTGTTTGGCATTCAGGAGGCCCTTACGCTGGCGGCAAAAAACGCCGGTATCAATGTCAGCGATATTTCGCTCATCCGTATTAACGAAGCCACCCCGGTCATTGGCGACGTGGCGATGGAAACAATAACCGAAACCATCATCACTGAATCCACCATGATCGGCCATAACCCTAAAACACCGGGCGGTGTCGGGTTAGGCGTGGGCGTCACTATTACGCCGGAAGACCTTCTCAGTCGCCCGGCGGATACGCCCTATATTCTGGTGGTGTCATCGGCATTTGATTTCGCCGATGTTGCTACGATGATTAATGCCTCCGTCCGTGCCGGATACCAGTTGACTGGTGTTATTTTGCAGCAGGACGATGGTGTGTTGGTCAGTAATCGTCTGACTCATCCCCTGCCCATAGTCGATGAAGTCCTTCATATTGACCGTATCCCGTTGGGGATGCTGGCTGCCATTGAGGTCGCCGTACCAGGAAAGGTTATTGAAACACTTTCTAACCCCTACGGTATTGCAACTGTCTTTGGCCTCAATGCCGATGAGACTAAAAACATTGTTCCGATGGCACGGGCGCTGATCGGCAACCGTTCAGCTGTGGTGGTGAAAACGCCGTCAGGTGATGTGAAAGCGCGAGCGATTCCTGCCGGAAATCTGGAGCTACAGTCTCAGGGACGTACAGTACGGGTCGACGTTGCAGCGGGCGCCGAAGCGATTATGAAAGCGATTGGTGAATGCCCGAAACTGGATAACGTTACCGGAGAAGCTGGCACCAATATTGGCGGCATGCTGGAGCATGTGCGCCAGACTATGGCTGAATTAACCAACAAACCCAGTCATGAAATTTTTATTCAGGATCTGCTGGCGGTCGATACCTCGGTTCCTGTCAGCGTGACGGGTGGACTTGCCGGTGAGTTCTCGCTGGAACAGGCTGTCGGCATAGCCTCCATGGTGAAATCAGACCGCCTGCAAATGGCGATGATTGCCCAGGAGATCACGCAAAAGCTCAACATTGACGTCCAGGTTGGCGGGGCCGAAGCCGAAGCTGCCATTCTGGGGGCCTTAACTACTCCGGGCACCACGCGACCACTGGCTATTCTGGACCTCGGCGCGGGTTCAACCGACGCTTCTATCATCAATCCTAAGGGCGAAATTATTGCCACGCACCTGGCGGGTGCAGGCGATATGGTCACGATGATCATTGCCCGTGAACTGGGTCTGGATGACCGTTATCTCGCGGAAGAGATTAAAAAGTATCCGTTGGCGAAAGTTGAGAGCTTGTTCCATCTTCGCCACGAAGACGGCAGCGTTCAGTTCTTCCCTACACCTCTCCCGCCAACAGTTTTTGCGCGCGTGTGCGTAGTGAAGCCCGATGAACTGGTGCCACTGCCGGGTGAACTGGCGCTGGAGAAAGTACGGGCCATTCGTCGAAGTGCTAAGGAACGCGTTTTCGTTACTAACGCACTCAGAGCGCTACGTCAGGTGAGTCCGACCGGGAACATTCGGGATATTCCCTTTGTGGTACTGGTTGGCGGCTCATCCCTGGATTTTGAAGTTCCGCAGCTAGTCACCGATGCTCTGGCGCATTATCGACTGGTTGCCGGGCGCGGCAATATTCGTGGTACCGAAGGTCCGCGCAATGCGGTTGCGACAGGGCTGATTCTCTCCTGGCATAAGGGATTCGCTCATGGAAAGTAATCTCACCACGCCAGCCATCGTTATCTTCACCAGTGCTGACTGCGCTGACATCTGGAATGACGTACTGCTGGGTATTGAAGAAGAAGGGATCCCCTTTGTGATTCAGGAGAATGACTCAACTGACGTTATCCACAACGCATGGTTGGCCGCCTGCCAATCACCATTGCTGGTTGGTATTGGCTGTAGCCGTGAAAAACTGGTCGTGCACTACAAAAACTTACCCTCATCAGCACCGCTTTTTACGCTGACGTATCAACAAAATAGCCACGATCGCCGCAGCATTGGTAACAACGCTGCGCGGCTGGTTAAAGGCATTCCGTTCCGGGAATGCCACTCATAACCCACAGGAGAAAAGCAGTATGAATAACGCACTGGGACTGGTTGAAACAAAAGGGCTTGTCGGCGCTATTGAAGCCGCTGATGCCATGGTGAAATCCGCAAACGTGCAGTTGGTTGGTTACGAAAAAATCGGCTCTGGCCTCATCACCGTTATGGTTCGCGGTGATGTCGGCGCGGTGAAAGCAGCCGTAGATGCTGGAAGCGCAGCCGCAAGCGCCGTTGGCGAGGTGAAATCCTGCCACGTTATCCCGCGTCCGCACAGCGACGTTGAAGCCATTTTACCTAAATCCGCATAAGTTGTTGCAACCAAGGAGCACAGCGTGAAGCAATCACTGGGATTACTTGAAGTTAGTGGTCTGGCATTAGCCATCAGTTGCGCGGACGTCATGGCGAAAGCCGCCTCCATCACGCTGGTGGGCCTAGAAAAAACCAACGGCTCAGGCTGGACGGTGATCAAGATAATCGGGGATGTGGCCTCCGTCCAGGCGGCCATTTCCACTGGTGTCAGTTTCGCTGACCAGCTAGATGGACTGGTGGCTCACAAAGTCATTTCCAGACCCGGGGACGGGATCCTGTCGCATAGCGTTGTCCTGGAGCCTGAACCAACGCCCGAACCCATACCAGCCATACCGCATGAAGAGATATTTGTAGACCATGCGGCACCCGAAGCGCCGCAAGATGCAGAGTTGATTAGCTGCAATTTGTGTCTTGATCCTGCCTGCCCTCGCCAAAAAGGTGAGCCGCGCACTCTTTGTCTTCACTCCGGCAAACGAGGTGAAGTGTGATGGATAAACAGCAACTGGAAACCACTGTCGCTAAGGTTCTCGATGAAATGCGCGAGCGCCCGATTCCGCTGGGGATCTCTAATCGGCATATTCATCTGTGCGCTGAAGATTACGGCCGCTTGTTTCCCAATCACCCAATTAGTGAGAAAAAAGAGCTGCTGCAGCCAGGACAATATGCAGCAGAGCAAACTGTCACGCTGGTGGGGCCAAAAGGTCAGTTAAAAAATGTGCGTTTACTCGGCCCGCTGCGCAATACCAGCCAGGTCGAAATTTCTCGTACCGACGCCCGCACGTTGGGAATTGCTGCTCCGCTGCGGATGTCGGGCAATATTCAGGGTACACCCGGTGTTCGTCTTGTCAGCCCATTTGCTGAACTGGAGTTAGCATCCGGGGTGATCGTTGCCCAACGGCATATCCATATGTCGCCGCTCGATGCTCTGATTCTGCGAGTTTCCCATGGTGATAAAGTCTCGGTCGCCATTAATGGCGATGAACGTCGACTGATTTTCGATAACGTCGCTGTACGCGTTTCGCCGGATATGCGCCTCGAAATGCATATCGATACAGACGAAGCCAATGCTGCAGGCGCTGATAATCCCCAGGCATTTGCCACACTGGTGACCTCACGATGAACAACGAACTGCTGCAACGCATTATCGAGGAGGTTGTTTCCCGATTAAAAAAACGCGCGGAAAGCACGCTCACTCTTAGCGTCGCGCAGTTACGGGAAATCAATTCACGGACAGTATGCTGCCAGTACTCGTCGCTCCATCTCCAGCAAGTGGACCTGCCATTACTGGAGCAAATTGCCGAAGGCTGCCCAGTCAACATGTCGGTGGTAACGATTCACGACGCGCTGGCATGCGGAGTCCGCGTGAAGATTTCACTACAACACCGATTGTTACCCGCAATCCCCGTGAAAAAACTCGCGCGTCTGCCGCTGGAGTTCAGTGACGAACTGGGGCGAATCATCTTTTTGCATCCTGAGAAGCTTCTCAGCTATGCCGACGTCGCCCAATTGAGGGATGGCGTACTGGTGCTACGCCGTCGATGTGTCGTGACGGCTCTGGCTCAGGAAGCTGTCAGTCTGCGAAATGTCCAACTAATTAAGCAGGAGTGAGCTATGCATCTGGCACGGGTTACAGGCGTTGTGGTTTCCACGCAAAAATCCCCATCACTGGTGGGAAAAAAACTGTTGCTGGTACGTCGGGTAAGTGCTGACGGAGAGCTTCCTGCGTCCCCAGTGAGTGGAGATGAAGTCGCTGTTGATTCTGTCGGCGCGGGGACCGGCGAACTGGTATTACTCAGCAGCGGGTCCAGCGCCAGACACGTATTTTCCGGCCCTAATGAGGCCATTGATCTGGCTATCGTCGGCATTGTCGACACGCTTTCTCGTTAGGAGGAACTATGGCGATTTATACCCGCACAGGTGATGCCGGAACAACAGCCCTATTTACCGGACAGCGCGTGAGCAAAACGCATCCGCGCGTGGAAGCCTACGGTACGCTGGACGAACTGAATGCGGCGCTTAGCCTATGCGTTTGCGTGGCGAAAAACCCTCAGCACCGGCAGTTACTTGAAAATATCCAGCTGCAGCTTTTTTGGTTCAGCGCCGAACTGGCAAGCGAAAGCGAAGAACCGACGCCAGAGCAGCGCTACATCAGCTCAGAAGAAATTGCGGCACTGGAAGCTGCCATCGATATCGCAATGGGAAGAGTACCGCCCCTGCGCAGCTTTATTTTACCAGGCCGCAGCGAAGCCGCCAGCCGACTGCACTTTGCCCGAACTCTGGCACGTCGCGCAGAGAGACGACTGGTCGAGCTGTCCACCGAGATCTCCGTCAGACACGTGCTGATGCGTTATATCAACCGCCTGTCCGACTGCTTATATGCGCTTGCACGAGCAGAAGATCATGACGCCCATCAAAACGAAATCATTCAGAAAGTGGCTGAGCGCTATCTCGCTGCCGTTCAACCACCAGCCACAAAGGAGCCGACTATGTCTCTGTCTTTTCAGGAGCTCCACCAACTCACTCGCGCTGCGGTGACGAGAGCAGAAGAACTTCAGGTTCCGGTCGTCATTAGTATTGTTGATGCGAACGGTACCCAAACGGTGGCCTGGCGCATGCCTGACGCATTACTCGTGAGTAGCGAACTGGCACCGAAAAAAGCATGGACTGCCGTGGCGATGAAAACCGCCACGCATGAGCTGACATCAGCAGTGCAACCAGGCGCCGCGCTTTACGGTCTGGAAAGCCATATGCAGGGAAAAGTCGTCACCTTCGGTGGCGGGTACGCATTATGGCGTGAGGGTTTACTCCTCGGGGGTCTTGGCATCAGCGGAGGAAGCGTTGAACAGGATATGGACATTGCAGAAACGGCCATTGCGGCGATTAACGTGAGAACACATCAATGAATACTTCAGAACTTGAAACCCTTATTCGTAACATTTTGAGTGAGCAACTCGCACCGGCAAAAGCAGAAGTTAAGGGTAACGGTATTTTTCCGTCCGTTGGCGAAGCGATCGATGCCGCTCATCAGGCTTTTCTGCGTTACCAGCAATGTCCATTGAAAACCCGCAGCGCCATCATAAACGCCCTACGCGAAGAACTGACGCCTCATCTTGCTTCACTGGCCGCTGAGAGCGCTGCCGAAACGGGTATGGGCAACAAAGAGGATAAGTTCCTTAAAAATAAAGCCGCGCTGGACAACACTCCGGGTATCGAAGATCTCACCACCACGGCGCTAACCGGCGATGGCGGCATGGTGTTATTCGAGTATTCACCGTTTGGCGTAATTGGTTCTGTCGCCCCCAGTACTAATCCGACAGAGACCATTATTAACAACAGCATCAGCATGCTGGCGGCAGGGAATAGCGTTTACTTCAGTCCGCATCCGGGTGCTAAAAAGATTTCACTCAAGCTGATTGCCATGATTGAAGATATTGCTTTCCGTTGCTGCGGAATTCGTAATCTTGTCGTCACGGTCACAGAACCCACTTTTGAGGCTACCCAGCAGATGATGGCGCACCCTAAAATCGCAGTTCTGGCGATTACCGGTGGCCCAGGCATTGTTGCTATGGGCATGAAAAGCGGGAAAAAAGTCATCGGCGCAGGCGCAGGAAATCCCCCCTGCATTGTTGATGAAACGGCCGACCTGGTTAAGGCGGCGGAAGATATCATCAATGGCGCATCCTTTGATTACAACCTCCCCTGCATTGCTGAGAAGAGCCTGATTGTTGTTGATGCCGTTGCCGAACGACTGGTTCAACAGATGCAGTCTTTTGGTGCGATGCTTCTCAATAGAGAAGAGGTAGACAAACTGCGAGCCGTCTGTCTACCAGAAGGCATAGCCAATAAAAAACTGGTAGGTAAAAGCCCGGCAACCTTACTGGAAGCAGCAGGAATACCGGTTCCGGCAAAAGCACCTCGATTACTGATAGGCATCGTCCATGCGGACGACCCGTGGGTTACCAGCGAGCAACTGATGCCAATGCTCCCCGTCGTAACGGTGAGCGATTTTGATAGTGCATTAACGTTGGCCCTGAAGGTTGAAGAGGGATTGCATCACACGGCCATTATGCATTCGCAAAATGTGTCACGTTTGAACCTTGCCGCGCGCACGCTTCAGACCTCCATCTTTGTGAAAAATGGCCCCTCTTACGCCGGGATCGGCGTTGGTGGTGAAGGCTTTACAACCTTCACTATTGCGACGCCAACCGGTGAAGGAACAACATCTGCGCGCACTTTCGCACGCTCTCGTCGTTGCGTGCTGACAAACGGTTTTTCTATTCGTTAATGGGGCCGTTATGAATAGCTTTTCACTGCAAACTCGATTGTACAGCGGCCAGGGAAGTCTGGATGTGCTCAAGCGCTTCACGAATAAGCATATCTGGATTATTTGCGATGGTTTTCTCGCGCGTTCTCCCCTGATTGAAAAGCTGCGCAACGCTCTGCCAGCGGATAACCGCATCAGCATTTTCAGCGATATCACCCCCGATCCCACCATCAGCACTGTAGTTCAAGGGATTGCACAAATGCAGTCCCTGCGGCCGGACATCGTGATGGGTTTTGGTGGCGGCTCAGCACTGGACGCCGCAAAAGCCATCGTCTGGTTCAGCCGCCAGTTCGGTATTGAAATTGAAACCTGTGTCGCAATTCCCACTACCAGCGGTACGGGCTCCGAGGTAACCAGCGCCTGCGTGATTAGCGATCCGGATAAAGGCATTAAATATCCATTGTTTAATAATGCGCTTTATCCAGACATGGCCATCCTTGATCCAACGCTGGTCGTCAGCGTACCGCCAGCCATAACCGCGAATACCGGCATGGACGTGTTAACGCATGCGTTGGAGGCATACGTGTCCACGAAGGCCAGCGACTTCACCGATGCACTGGCTGGAAAAGCGGCTCAAATCGTCTTCCAGTACCTGCCTGTCGCCGTCAGCAAAGGCGAATGCCTGGCAACAAGAGGGAAAATGCACAATGCGTCAACGCTCGCGGGAATGGCATTTAGTCAGGCTGGACTGGGGATCAATCATGCGATTGCCCATCAGTTGGGCGGTCAGTTTCATCTGCCACACGGACTTGCCAATGCGCTGCTGCTGACCCATGTCATTTATTTTAATGCTCGCGATCCGCGGGCTGCGAAGCGCTATGCCCGTTTCGCTAAAGCCTGCCATTTATGCCCGGATAACGCGAACGATACAGCGGCATTGAATGCGCTCATTCATCATATCGAGCTACTCAAAAAACAGTGTGCGTTGCCTTCTTTAGTTGACGCGCTTAAAGACGGAAAGCAAGCCTGGTCGCAACGTATCCCGTCGATGGTTCAGGCCGCGCTGGCTGATGTCACGCTGCAAACCAATCCTCGTGTTGCCGACGCCAGTGCCATGCAGGAACTGCTTGAGGAATTATTATGAAGACAGCCATGACGGCAGAGTCCACGCTCTATGATGCGCAGACAATTCGCGAACGCGTTCGCGCAGCGGGTGTTGTCGGAGCCGGAGGCGCAGGCTTTCCTGCTCACGTAAAATTACAGGCGCAGGTCGATACTTTTCTGGTCAATGCGGCTGAATGTGAGCCAATGCTGAAAGTTGACCAGCAGTTGATGGCCGTCCAGGCTGAGCGACTTATCCACGGCGTTCAATATGCCATGACGGCTACCGGAGCCAGTTCCGGAATTATTGCGCTCAAAGAGAAATACCAACAGGCTATCAATGCATTAACGCCCCTTCTGCCTGCCGGGATCCGCTTACATATTTTGCCCGATGTCTACCCGGCAGGTGACGAGGTTCTGACCATCTGGATGGCAACAGGCCGGAGAGTTCCGCCTGCCGCGCTGCCTGTCAGCGTCGGCGTAGTGGTCAATAACGTCCAGACCGTGCTCAACATCGCGAGAGCAGTTGAGCAGCAGTACCCGGTTACGCGTCGTACCTTGACCGTTAACGGCGCAGTCGCCAGTCCCATCACACTCACAGTCCCTATCGGAATGTCTTTACGTGACGTTCTGGCGCTGGCCGGGGGTGCAACCGTTGACGATCCCGGCTTTATTAACGGTGGTCCGATGATGGGCGGCCTGATTACTTCACTGGATACCCCAGTCAGCAAGACCACCGGGGGCCTGCTGGTTTTGCCTAAATCTCATGCGTTGATTCAGCGGCGGATGCAGGATGAACGTACCGTGCTTTCCGTTGCAAAAACCGTTTGCGAGCAGTGCCGTTTGTGTACGGATTTGTGCCCAAGGCATTTGATCGGTCATGAATTATCCCCGCATCTGCTGGTTCGTGCGGTTAATTATCAGCAGGCAGCCACGCCGCAATTGCTGCTCACGGCCCTGACCTGCTCAGAATGCAATGTGTGTGAAAGCGTTGCCTGTCCAGTTGGGATTTCGCCGATGCGAATCAACCGCATGCTTAAACGCGAGCTGCGGGCGCTCAACCATCGTTATGAAGGGCCGCTAAATCCTGAGGATGAAATGGCGAAGTACCGGCTGATCCCGGTTAAGCGCCTTATTACCAAACTGGGCCTTAGCGACTGGTATCACGATGCGCCACTGGCTGAGACTGACTACTCCACAGACAAAGCGACGCTGTTGTTACGCCAGCATATAGGTGCCAGCGCTATCCCATGTGTAGAACAAGGCGAACGCGTTGTTCGCGGTCAATGCGTTGCCGATGTGCCGTCCGGTGCATTAGGCGCGCCTGTTCACGCCAGTATTGACGGTATTGTCAGCGAAATCACTGAGCAATCCATCACGGTAATAAGAGGTTAATCATGTCTCAGGCTATAGGGATTTTAGAACTCACCAGCATTGCCAAAGGAATGGAAGCTGGCGATGCCATGTTAAAAAGCGCGAATGTGAATTTACTGGTCAGCAAGACCATCTGCCCGGGAAAATTTCTACTCATGCTCGGTGGTGACGTAGGTGCCGTACAACAGGCGATTGCCACTGGAACATCTCTTGCTGGCGATATGCTCGTTGATAGTCTGGTACTCCCCAACATTCATGCCAGCGTACTACCCGCAATCAGCGGACTAAACAGCGTAGATAAGCGTCAGGCAGTTGGTATTGTCGAAACATGGAGCGTTGCTGCCTGCATCTGCGCCGCCGACCGGGCGGTTAAAGCCTCCAACGTCACGCTGGTACGCGTCCATATGGCATTTGGTATTGGCGGCAAGTGTTACATGGTCGTAGCTGGCGATGTATCCGATGTGAATAACGCGGTGACGGTTGCCAGTGAAAGTGCGGGTGAAAAAGGCCTGCTGGTTTACCGCTCGGTCATCCCCCGTCCACACGAAAGCATGTGGCGACAAATGGTGGAAGGATAATGGAAAGACAACCCACCACGGATCGTATGATTCAGGAATATGTTCCTGGCAAACAGGTCACGTTGGCGCACCTTATCGCCAATCCCGGTAAGGATTTGTTCAAGAAACTGGGATTACCTGATTCGGTTTCTGCGATCGGTATTCTGACCATTACCCCTAGCGAAGCCTCAATCATCGCCTGTGATATCGCCACGAAATCAGGGGCGGTAGAGATTGGTTTTCTCGACCGGTTTACCGGCGCGGTGGTATTGACGGGCGATGTTTCAGCCGTTGAGTACGCGCTGAAACAGGTAACCCGAACGCTGGGCGAAATGATGCGTTTTACCGCGTGTCCCATCACCCGGACGTAATCTCATGAAACGTATCATGCTAATTGGTCCCAGCCAGTGCGGTAAAACGTCGCTCACGCAGTGCATGCGCGGAGAGGTGCTCCACTATCAGAAGACCCAGGCCATAGTCTGGTCTCCTACGACAATAGACACACCGGGTGAATATCTTGAGAACCGCTGCCTGTACAGTGCGCTGCTGGCCAGCGCCTGTGAAGCGGACATTATTGCGCTGGTACTCAATGCAGACGCGCCGTGGTCACCATTTTCTCCCGGTTTTACCGGGCCAATGAACCGACCCGTTATTGGCCTCGTTACCAAAGCCGATTTAGCCAACCCGCAGCGTATTTCTCTTGTGGAGAGTTGGTTAGTTCAGGCTGGTGCGCAAAAAGTATTTGTCACCAGCGCGCTGGAGAATACCGGAGTCGATGAGATGTTCATTTTTCTGAATGCAAAGGAACCTTCATGTCTCACAAAATAATGGCCATTAATGCAGGTAGTTCCTCGCTTAAGTTTCAACTACTGGCGATGCCGCAGGGTGAAATGATCTGCCAGGGGTTGATAGAACGTATCGGTTTGTCTGATGCACAGGTCACCCTAAAAACACCAGCGCAGAAATGGCAGGAGACTTTGCCTGTAGCAGATCACCGTGAAGCCGTAACGTTGCTTCTGGAAAAACTGCTCAACCACCACATTATCAGCAGTCTGGAAGAGATCGACGGCGTGGGCCACCGCGTCGCACACGGCGGGGAATCCTTTAAAGACTCCGCGCTGGTAACTGATGAAACGCTGGCAGAAATCGAGCGACTCGCGGAACTGGCTCCTCTGCATAACCCAGTAAATGCGTTGGGGATCGCGGTATTCCGCCAGCTATTGCCCAAAACGCCAGCCGTTGCGGTGTTCGACACCGCGTTTCATCAAACGCTTGATGAGCCTTCTTTCATCTATCCCCTGCCCTGGCGTTACTATGTCGAGTTGGGTATTCGTCGTTACGGTTTTCATGGTACCAGCCACAAATACGTTAGCTCACAGCTTGCTGAAAAACTGGGTGTGCCACTCAGCGCCCTGCGCGTTGTTTGTTGTCATCTGGGCAACGGCAGCAGCATCTGCGCCATCAAAGGCGGACAATCGGTGAATACGTCAATGGGCTTTACACCACAATCTGGCGTGATGATGGGCACGCGAAGTGGCGATATTGATCCATCCATTTTGCCCTGGATAGCCCTGCGAGAAGGCAAAACACCGCAGCAGCTCAACCAATTGCTCAACAATGAGTCCGGATTGCTCGGTGTTTCTGGCATCTCACCTGACTACCGCGACGTTGAACATGCCGCAGATACGGGCAATCACCAGGCTGCGCTGGCGTTGACGCTTTTTGCTGAGCGCATTCGTGCCACCATTGGTAGCTATATTATGCAGATGGGCGGTCTGGATGCCCTGGTTTTTACCGGTGGTATTGGCGAAAACTCCGCACGGGCGCGCGCTGCGATTTGTCGTAACCTGAATTTCCTGGGTCTGGCCGTTGATGAGGAAAAAAATCAGCGTAATGCCACCTTCATTCAAACGGAAAATGCGATGGTCAAAGTAGCAGTGATTAATACCAATGAAGAGCTAATGATTGCGCAAGACGTTATGCGTTTAGCGATATCTGAAACTGTGACATTGGGCATTCCTGCATAATACTGCAGCACCTCAAATTGCGGCAAATCATGGTAATAGCGCGATCGCCATGACACTATGCGCCGAGGATTGCTGATCACATAGGTGAAGACGTGGCTGTTGCGCAATGTCCCGCATCGTGCGGAGAACTTATCCAGGGCTGGATTCTGGGCAGTGAGAAATTGGTCTCCTGCCCGGTTGAATGGTATAGCACCGTTGAGGTCACTTCAGGTTCGCCGCTGACAGATGAACGTCCACTTTCGCGGGCAATGGTTGAGAAGTTATTGCTGCACTGGCAATACCCGGCACACATGAGTCAGGATATCCGAATAGATGTCCAGTCAACCATTCCTGTCGCTAAAGGGATGGCCAGCAGCACAGCGGATATCGCCGCCACGGCAATCGCCACGGCACAGTATCTGGGGCATCAGCTAGACGAATCCACTCTGGCGCAGCTTTGCGTTTCGCTGGAACCTACCGACAGCACCGTTTTCCGCCAGCTTACGCTGTTCGATCATAACGACGCCTCCACGCAAATTGCCTGTGAATCCCAACCTCAACTCGATCTGCTGGTTCTCGAAAGTCCGGAAACCTTGCTTACTGCTGATTATCACCGTACTCCACGGCAGTCAGGGTTACTGGCGGGCGCCCCAGCTCTGAAACGCGCATGGGAAAAGGTACAGGAAGCCTGTATCAGTCAAAACCCTTATCGGATAGGCGAAGCCGCCACGCTGAGCGCGATCGCCAGTCAGTTGCTGTTACCTAAACCAGATTTTGATTCACTATTAGCACTGGTAGAAGAATGTGATTTATACGGTGTCAACGTCGCGCACAGCGGCAGCGTCGTCGGTCTGATGCTCGACAGAAAGCGTCATGATGTGGACTACATTAAATGGATGCTGACGCAGAAAAAATTGACAGTGCACTGGCCGGAACAACATTTGTTGCGGATGGTAACTGGCGGGGTCGAACTGCAATAAGGGCCGCCGCTAAGCAGCGACCCAAACGAGCATAAAATCGTTACTCAGCTTTCGCATCGGCGTTTTTCACTTCGCCCATCGCTTTCAGCTTTTTAGAGATGTCGCGGCGCTCTTTAGAGATCTCAGCGTTTTTGATGATGTAATCATCAACACGATCTTCATAATCGCTTTTCATGCTGGCGATAATGCCCTGAATCGCTTCCACGCTCATTCCAGGCTTGATGTAGTCGCTCAGGTTGTCCAACAGCAGAACGCGTTTCTGGTTGTCACGGATCTTTTTCTCAACGTCCTGAATTTCACGTTGCAGTTTGTTTTTACGACGGAACAGACGAACAAATTCCAGCACGTCCTGGAAAGAAGGCTTGGTAGTTTCCATTTTTACACCCCTGATAATGTGAGATTCGGATTCGTTAAAACAACGGCTAAAGTGGGTCAACATTACTTTCATGCCCGCCATACTTCAAGTTGCATCTGCATCGACAATGCATGGTTGAAACCTGAATTATCGAGGGTAAAGCCATTGCAGTTACCAATGGTTTTAGCCTTTTTCAGTATCATACCTCTAATCTTTGCTGAATCGAAGCAGCAGTAGAACCTATCGCCTCATCTGCTCTTTATTTGCGCAGCGCGCGACAGATTAAATGTGAGAGCAACTCCAGCTGTCGCGCCATTTCCATGTTCAACCAAACGTAGCCGTGAATGGGCGTTTCTGCGACATAATCGCCTTTATGCTCAGCAATGAGCTGACGTAACTCCGCCACGGTGTCATTGAGCTTTTCCGTATTGGCAAGCACCGGCTGCGGATTCCCTTCGTACAAGGCGTGGGTTATGGTCAGTAGCGCCTGCTGCGTCCTGAGCTGAGTTTCACGCAAAGTTTGCGCATTCAGCATGACAAAGTGGCTGGTGCGGCTGGCCCAAAGTGCATTAATTTGCAGCTCAAGCATGCAGACCAGATTGCGGTTAACCGTTTGAATAGCCTCAAAAATAGATTTTTGAATTCGGGTTTCTTTACTGGCGGGAACGATGAGCCCGCGCATTTTGACAACGTCACTTAAGAGCTGCTGCAAATGCTTCTCAAGCCGCGGTTGCTCAAGCAAATTAGGGGATAGCGCGGCCTGATACACCCGATTATATCCCGTCACACAATGTGCCAATTGGATACGCCAGTGTATAAATGCCCGCTGCGGCCAGATGCCGGTAAACAGCATCGCCAGTAACGAACCCAAAATAACATCGCCACCGCGCCATAACGCGGTATTCATATCTCCGGCAGGCGCCCCCACGACCACGGCAAGCGTAATGCCAATCAGCAGCGCCTGATACGGCCTTTTACCCAACGCCAACCAGCCACAGAGAAACATCGCCACCGCGCACCAGATCAGCATTAGCGGAAGCGAAAAGAGTTCCAGACGCAGGGCAATCAATCCAAGCACCGAGCCCAGGATCGTTCCGCCTATACGCTCAAACGCTCTGGGAACAACGTTACCCCAAAAAGAAATTGGCCCCATAATCACCACCAGCGTGATCAGAGGCCATGTACCTTCGGGAATGTTTAACAGGCGTACCAACAGAAAAGTAAGAAGAAACGCCAGCGCAATGCGAATGCCATGCACCACACGATAATGACGATACAAACGAATTTCAAAAGGACTCAGCGACTTATCTGCACGCACTCATGCACTCCGTCAGGGAATAGCAAAGAAGCGAATTGTACCTGTTTTTACGGTGAAAACATCATCCTGATAACCAGGACATTCATCCTGATTTACACCAAAAACAGTTACTTCAACTGTACCGGCACGTACATTTCAATGTCCCAGTAACCGTCCTCCATGCCGTTGTTCATATAAACTTCAAAACAGGGTTTAGCCGCTATCGCATACGTCGAATCCTGCATCAGGCGCTCAAAAAACTGATACCACGGCGTCGCGAAGTCATGATTTTCAACGCGCGCAACGGCTATAGCATAGTCGCCACCTGCCAGCTCGGTCTGGATCACGCCTTCGCTGTTTTCCGGGATCTCAAAACCTTCAGGCACAGACACCACGGTATCACAACGAAGTTTTTCCGCCGGAACAACGTCAGGATTGTCGTAATAAACGGCTATCCATTCCAGCGGTACGATCTGCTTACCGTCGACCCACATCATTAACTGTTCGAAACCTTGCTTTACCGTTTGTTCCCACGGTCCAACCATATGGAAACCGGCAATTATGCGTTTCTCGACCTGCTTTATCTCGTACTCCATATAACCTCCGTTATTACACTGTATTTATATACAGTGTAATTTTTAGGTATGACGGCCACAAGGAATCAGTGATTATTATGTGAGCAGATTCGCACTCTTGCCAGTCAGGCACATCAGGAAAACTACGCCTTATGGCGGAAGTAATCGCTCAAACGCGAGAAGACGCCACCTTCGTTGACAGACTCCAGCGTAACCAGAGGCCAGTGCGCCACCAGTTTATCCCGATCGTAGAGTTCAATTTCCCCCACACGTTGATGGGCTGCAATGGGGGCGACCAGTTCTTTCTTATCAAGAACATATTTTGCCTTGATATTCGCGACTTCGGCTTTAGGCAGGGCCATCCAGAAATCCTGCTCTGTGCCAAGGCTAATTTTTTCTTTATCGCCATACCAGATCCGTTCAATACCGACCTGCTTACCGCTACGTAAAACCTGCACGGTATCGAAGTTCTGTTGTCCCCATTGCAGCAGTTTTCTCGCCTGGTCTTCACGTCCTTTCGCACTCTCCGCCCCCATCACAACCGCAATCAGGCGGCGCTGCCCATCAACAGCAGAAGCAATCAGGTTGAATCCAGCGCCGGAGGTATGCCCAGTCTTCAGACCATCGACGTTCATGGTTTTATCCCACAACAAACCGTTACGGTTTTGCTGCGTGATTCCGTTCCAGGTAAGGCTTTTTTCACTGTACATATGGTAGAAATCCGGCTCTCCATGGATGATAGCTCGCGACAGCACGGCCAGATCGTAAGCTGAGCTATGCTGACCTGGCGCATCCAGGCCATGTACCGTTTCAAAATGCGTATCCCGCAGGTTCAGCTTTTGCACATAGTTGTTCATCATCGCGACAAACTGCGGCTGCCCTCCGGCGATGTAATCCGCCAGCGCCACACAGGCATCATTACCGGAATCAACAATTAACCCGCGACTCAGGTCGCGCACAGAAACGCGATCCCCTTCTTTCAGGAACATTAAAGATGAACCGACGAATACCGGATTATCTTTCGCCCAGGCGTCGCGCCCAACGGTGACAATATCTGTCGGACTAATACGCTTGCTGTCGATTGCGCGATCGACAACATAACCAGTCATCAGCTTGGTCAGGCTGGCAGGGTTGCGCTGCTGGTGTTCATTTCCGGCTGTCAGGATTTGGCCCGTGGTGTAATCCATTAATACCCACGCCCCGGCATTAATCGCAGGTGGCTGTGGGGAAAAGCTTACGACCTCGGTCGCGTACGCGGGCGAAAAACTCATCGCAAAGAGTGAAGCGGCAATAAACAAACGGCGTTTCAACAGCATGTCCTCAGGAAATGGAGAAATAGCCGTTCTTTTTACGGAAGTTCTGGCGAACAAACATGGATAAATTGCAAGAAAATGTGACATAAGGCACATTTTCTTGCTGTAAGGAAAGGTTTTCAGATATCAACCGCGGCGGGCATTACCCTTTGCGCGGTGCTGTCTCTGCGCGATGGGTGCGATGACGATGATAGCCATCTATCATGCTGCGGAAAATTTGCCCCGGTGTGTCACCCAGCGTGCACAGGTAAATATGTGCACAGATGAACAGTAAGCCGACAATCGCCAACACCATATGCAGCACCAGCATCACAGGCCCTGCCCCTATTACCTGCGGGTAGAGACATAACAACCCGGTAATGATCAACAGCGGAACCAGCGCATACATGATGGCCAGATAAGCCAACTGTTGTAGCGGGTTAAATTTACTCTCTGCCGTTGCTGCAAACGGGTGCGGCTCACCTTTCATGATGCCATACAGATAAAAACGCGTTTGCAACAAGCAGCGTGATATCAACCCGTTAAACTTCACCCGATAATGACAACCGTTGCCGCTGGTTGCGTTGATTAGCACAAAACCAACCCAGAAAGCCAACAGGGCGAAACCGCACCAGGTATGTACCTGCACCATCAATGCCACCGGTCCGACAGAGAAGTGCCCAAACAGGCCACTCAGCAGAAGCAGGATAAAAAGCAGCGCATTACCCCAGTGCCAGCGGCGAACTGCCAGCGAATAGAGGTAATCCCGATGTTCTTCTCCAGTTGCTGTTTTGGGTGACAACATCCGACGTAACAGCGCGTGTATAACCAGGCCCGCAATCATCAGCACAATAACAACGCCTGCATAAATGAGCCACAGCGGCCAGTAGTCCGGCGCATAGTTAAGCTCTGCTCCCCAGATAGAATTCATGCTTTACCCTCCTGATGGATCTCTTTACGCCGATAAACACTCACCGGGCCGCTACGCGTATCCTGCTGGCGATAAACCTCTTTTTGATTTATCCAGTTCTGAATTTCCGGGTCGTCACGACGACCAAATTTCAGCGCATCTGTCGGGCAAACGGAAACGCAGGCGGGCGATTGTCCAGTCTCCAGTCGGGTATCTGCACAGAAGTTACATTTGTCGGCAATTCCCGTTTGCGGATTGAGATAACGGACGTGGAACGGACAAGCGGCAACGCAATAGTCACAGCCAATACAGCGAGACTTATCCACTTGCACAATGCCATTTTCGTCGCGAAATGACGCACCGGTCGGACAAACGCTGACACACGGCGCATCTTCACAATGCTGACAGGAAACGCGAACAAACTGGAAGTTGGATAGCACCTCGGGTTCATGTTCAGGTGAACGGATCTGCACCTGTAGACGGCTAAATCCCTCTGGCACGTCATTCAAAACTTTGCAGGCAACCGTACATGCCTGGCAGCCAATACAGCGTTTCTCGTCATGCAGCATGACATAAGGGTTTGTAGATTGATTCATGATGTTCTCCTTTCTCATGCCCGACGAAGCGTAACGCCAGCGGTGTGCACCACCGTACCGGAAACCGGACTGGTGACATGCGGAAGCAAATTACCGCAATGGATACCGTGCGTTGTCGCCGCGGTTTTGGCTCCCGCCTTGGCGCCAAACCCCATATAAACAAACAGCGTATCGGGCCGAATTCCGGCGGTGACCAGCGCTTTGCCTTTTTCCTTGCCGGTCGCATTTTCCAGCCAGATGTCATCGCCGCTTTTGATGCCTTTTTCACGGGCCGTTTGCGGGTGGATCCACACCGCGTTATCCCACATCAACTCGCTAAGCAGTGGCACGTATTGCGTCGCACCGTTGGTATGAACCGCCACTTTTCCCTGGATAAAATAGAGCTCACTATCGCCTTTGAGCGCAAAATTGCGCGCGCGCGGAATACCGTAGCCAGGCAGGAGCGTCTCCAGCTCTTCAGAATAAAGCTCTATTTTTCCTGAAGGGGATTTAAAGCGCAGTTGCTCGCCATAGGTACCGTCGCTGTCAACCGCCACCGCGCCCGGATAGCGTTCCACAAACTGACGCACCGCTTCAGGTTCACGCAGCAGTAACGGAACACCCCACTCCCGATACCCTTTCTCACGCAGTTCAGCAGACAGCGCATGATCGCCATTAAGCTGGTATAACTGACGCGTTTGCATATCCTGCCATGGGTAGAATTGCCCAAGGCCTAACTGCACGGCCAGCTCTTTCCAGATTTGCCAGCTTGGACGCGCATCACCAATAGGTTCTACTACCTGCTGGCGCAGGGCATAGGCTGGATTCAGACCCGACATGTCTGAAACTTCTTCATCGCGCTCAAGGTAAGTACATTCAGGCAAAAGGTAGTCGGCATACGCCGCGCTTTCGCTTAGATAAACATCACAACTGACCACAAGGTCGAGCTGTTCAACGGTTTTGACCAGATCTGGTCGACAGGTTACGGTTTGGAAAGGGTTGTGTCGGGACATAATCCATCCCTTCACCGGATAAGGCGTCTGGTTTAACACAGCATCAATGATGCTTTGCACCACACCACCGCCCGCCGCGATGTACTTAAACTGCGGGGCTACCAAATCGATACGCTGCGCCGTTGGCTTGGGTAATTTGACATCGGGTTTTGCCAGCACCGGAGCGACCTTCTCGCCAGCCAGCTTATTATAAGTTGCCGCCGCTTTTTTCTGGTACAAACCGCCTTCACGCTCAATATTGCCAAGCAGCACATTGAGGGTAAAAATCATGCGCCGCATATCAATTTCTTCTTGCGAGAACGTCGCACGATGGCCCGGGCTGACGATAGCATGAGGCGCGCAGGCGGCCATTTCTCGGGTGACCCGAACAATGACATCAGCAGGCACATCAGCTTGCTTTTGCGCCCATTCCGGCGTGGTCTCTTGTACTGCTTCTGCCAGTTGGTCAAACCCTGTGGTGTAGCGCGCAACGAAGTCCGCGTCATACAATTTTTCATTGATCATGACGTGACACATGGCCATCAACACCGGCAAGTCGCCGCCCGGTTTGAGCGCATGCCATTCATCCGCCTTGCTGGAGAAGACGGACAGACGGGGGTCGAAGCTGACCATTTTTGCGCCCTTTTCCTGCGCCGTCATCAGTTCATGCGTTTCGGCAACCTCAATCCCTTCATAAAGGTTGTGACCAAAAGAGACCATATAACGGGTATTGGCGATATCCATGGCCAAATCGCCGCCCATCATCACTTTGGCGGCAATCGATTTTCCGGCAGGGCATGTCGACGCGTGCGTAAAGGTGTTTGGCGATCCGAAAGCCGTCGCCAGTTGAAATAAATGCCCTGAAAGCGAACCGGATTTAGAAGAAAACACGACGCCCTGAGGACCATGCTGCGTTTTAATTGCCGTCATTTTTTCGGCAATTTCTTTATACGCTTGTTCCCAGCTAATAACCTGCCATTCTCCGCTCCCGCGAGGTCCTGTGCGTTTCATGGGTTTAACAATGCGATGAGGGTCGTTGACCAGGCTAACGCCGCTGCCGCCACGAGCGCAGACACGCGTGCCTTGTTGAGGCGCATTAGGGTTCCCTTGAATAAAAACCGTTTTGTTATTAATTACCTGCGCCTGTATCGGGCAACGATAAGAACACATTTCACACAAACTTGGCGTCAGGGATGTCTTCCCTTTGATACTCTCAGGAGAATTTCGTGCCAGTGCCCCAGGCGGGAAACTGCCTATCGCACAGGCTGAACAGCCTATACCCACTCCTCGCAAAAAATTACGCCGACTAATGCTCATATAACCTCCTGTTATTAGATATATCCAATAATTATATGGCGTTTAGAATATTTATTTTTTACATCAATCACATTTCATTACAATGCATGACAGCGAATTGGCACAAATAAAAACTCTTTGTTTATAAAAGACTTTTAAAGTTTCCAGAACACAATAAAAGAAGAAGAAAATAACAATAATGGTTATCAATTAGATTGTTTACAAATCCGCAACTCCAAGATATTTTATTTCCGTAATTTATTTTAACAGTGCGGAATTTATTTATTAATTCTATAAAAGTCCTGTTTATCTCAACTTTATTGCGTACACAATCCAGCTTCGATAATACCATAGCTGATTATCTCACTATTTTTTGGTATTCTTGGACGAGCGCTAAATTGATCCCGGACATAACTGAACAATGAATGACGGCAAGCAGCAACCTGGTTTTCTCTTCCACGATTACGAGACCTTTGGTACCCATCCGGCGCTGGACAGACCCGCGCAATTTGCGGCTATCCGCACAGATAATGATTTCAACATCATCGGTGAACCAGAAGTCTTTTATTGCAAACCCGCGGACGATTATCTGCCGCAGCCTGAGGCGGTGTTGATTACGGGTATCACACCGCAGGAAGCACGTGAAAAGGGAGAGAATGAAGCCGCTTTTGCCGCGCGCATCCACGCCCTGTTCACCGTGCCGAAAACCTGTATCCTGGGCTATAACAATGTGCGCTTCGATGATGAGGTGACGCGCAACATCCTGTATCGCAATTTCTACGATCCCTATGCCTGGAGTTGGCAGAACGATAATTCGCGCTGGGATCTGCTGGATGTGATGCGCGCCTGCTATGCCCTGCGCCCTGAAGGCATTAACTGGCCGGAAAACGACGACGGCTTACCCAGCTTCCGCCTGGAGCATTTGACTAAAGCCAACGGTATTGAGCATGCCAATGCTCACGATGCGATGGCGGACGTATACGCCACGATCGCAATGGCGCAATTAGTGAAGTCGCGCCAGCCGCGTCTGTTTGAATATCTCTACAGCCATCGCAATAAGCATAAGCTGGTCGCACTGATTGATGTCCCGCAAATGAAACCGCTGGTCCATGTCTCTGGTATGTTCGGCGCATGGCGCGGTAACACCAGTTGGGTGGCGCCATTGGCGTGGCATCCGGAGAATCGTAACGCGGTTATTATGGTCGACCTAGCTGGTGATATTTCGCCGCTGCTCGAACTCGACAGCGACGCCCTGCGCGAGCGGCTCTACACGTCTAAAGCAGATCTGGGTGATAACCCGGCCGTACCGGTTAAATTGGTACACATCAACAAATGCCCGGTACTGGCACAGGCGAATACCCTGCGTCCGGAAGACGCCGACCGTCTTGGCATTAACCGCCAGCATTGTCGGGATAATCTCAAAGTTCTGCGCGAGAATCCGCAGATACGCGACAAAGTGGTCGCGATCTTTGCCGATGCGGAACCCTTTACACCATCAGATAACGTGGATGCCCAACTGTATAACGGCTTTTTCAGCGATGCTGACCGTGCGGCGATGAAAATCGTTCTGGAAACCGAACCACGCAATTTACCGGCGCTGGATATCTCCTTTGTCGATAAGCGAATTGAAAAACTGTTGTTTAATTATCGTGCACGTAACTTCCCGGGAACGCTGGACGAAGCTGAACAGCAGCGCTGGCTGGACCATCGTCGCCAGGTATTCACACCGGAGTTTTTGCAAAATTACGCCAATGAATTGCAGCTATTGAGCCAGCAATATGCGGATAACAAAGAAAAGTTGATGCTGCTGAAATCACTCTGGCAGTATGCCGAAGAGATTGTATAAATCCCACGTATAAAAAAACGGAGAACATGTCTCCGTTTTTTTTCAGCTAAATGCAGTTATTACGCGATATCTTCGTCGTACTGCGGGACCGGGTTGCGGAAGCTTTTGGTCACGCAAGCCAGGTAGATCAGACCGATACCCGCCCAGATCAGGCCCAGAACCATTGAGCTTTCTTCCAGGTTCACCCACAGCGCGCCAACGGTCAGCGCACCGCACATTGGCAAGAACAGGTACTGGAAGTGATCTTTCAGCGTCTTGTTACGCTTCTCACGGATCCAGAACTGGGAGATTACCGACAGGTTAACGAAGGTAAATGCCACCAGCGCACCAAAGTTAATCAGCGCCGTCGCCATCACCAGGTCGAAGTTGATTGCCAACAGAGCAATCGCCCCAACCAGAATGATGTTCATGGACGGAGTACGCCATTTCGGGTGTACATAACCGAAGAAGCTTTTCGGGAATACGCCGTCACGACCCATCACGTACATCAGACGCGCAACGCCTGCATGCGCCGCCATACCGGACGCCAGTACAGTAATGGTAGAAAAAATCAGCGCACCAACCTGGAAGAACTTACCAGCAACATACAGCATGATTTCCGGCTGCGAAGCGTCTGGATCCTTGAAGCGCGAGATGTCCGGGAAGTACAGCTGCAACAGATAAGTGGAGACGATAAAGATCAGGCCACCAATCAGCGCGGTCAGGAAAATCGCACGCGGGATCACGCGCTCAGCGTCTTTGGTTTCTTCTGACAGGTTGCTGATACCGTCAAAACCGGTGAACGAGAAGCACAGGATGGTCGCACCGGTGATCATCGGGATCACGTGCGCATCACCGGACCAGAATGGACGACTGCTCGCCAGCGTACCGGCACCTTCCCCTTCGAACACGCCATAAACGACCATGCCGAGGATCACCGCAATCAGTACCACCTGCAACAACACGATCACGGTGTTGAAATTGGCGACGGATTTAAGGCTGCGCAGGTTGAAGGCGGTCATAAAGGCCACCAGCGCCACCACGAACATCCATGACGGTATCGACGGCACCAGCGCTTCAAAATAAATTTTTGCCAACAGAATGTTGATCATCGGGGCGAACAGGTAGTCCAGCAGTGATGACCAACCCACCATAAAGCCAACGGTCGGGCTAATGGATTTCTGGGCGTAAGTGTAGGCAGAGCCTGCAGACGGATAGCGGCGTACCAGTTTACCGTAGCTCAGTGCGGTAAAAAGGATGGCGATCAGTGCAAAGGCGTAAGCTGTCGGGACGTGACCATCGGTCATTCCTGATACGATACCGAATGTATCGAACAGCGTCATCGGCTGCATATAGGCAAGGCCCATCATGACAACCGGAACCAGCGTAAGCGTTTTACGTAATTCCACGCGAGAGGTGTTTGGAGTAGCGTTATGCGACATGGTTATCCCCCATTACGGCGAAAACCGTCGCGTAAGCAAAAAATTGCCCCATTTTTTGTTAATCCTCAGCGACAACAACTGTCGATTTTTAAGTAAGTATCTATCCGGTACGAAGCCCGGCCTCTTTTATGAATGATTGGTTTGATGCAAAAAAATAACCGACGCGTATTAAAACGTCGGTTAATGTCATTTTTTGCAAGCGGCGTATTTTGCACTAAATTGGGGAGAAATAACAAGAGATTGAAGTGGCCACGAAAGAATATTTTTTCTTAACTGATTGATTTGTCAGCAGCCGTTTTAACATACACCCCCGCAATAGCACTATTTGCTAAAATTTCATCCCGCCACCAGGCACTGGCCAACCCGGCGGTCTGTTCATTCCAGCCTATCCACACGGGTTCAAAGACAATTTGCGCGACCACTTTTTTCTCAATCAGTGCGCCGCTCTCCAGAAATCGCTGCGCCAGATAGCGCGGAATATAGCCACATCCCAGACCGCTGATTTGTAGTTCCAGCTTGGTTTTGAAGTCAAAAACGGTAATGGCTTCCTGATCGTCAAGCACCTGAGAACCTGAGACGTTGGCATGCTGAGCATTGTCGCCCACCACAATGGCGCGAAAACGGCGAATAGTGCGACGATTTAACGGTTCCTGTTCCTGCGCCAGCGGGTGATGCGGCGCAACCACAAACACCTGTTCCAGAACCCCCAGCCGTGCAAAGCCAAATTCGCTCGCTGCAGGGGGTTCATGCATGGCACCGACAATAATATCCGCCCGGCCCTGAGTAAGGGCATCCCATGAGCCGCCCAGCACGCCATTGATAAATTTCAGACGCGTCACGCTGTGATGTTGATAGAAAGACTCGATGAGTGGGGCCAGCAATGAAAAGGGAAAGGTATCATCTACGCCAATAACCAGTTCATTCTCCCAGCCTTCGTGTAGTTTAATGGCCTGCTTTTCGAGTTCACGGACGGTATGCAGCACCTCCCGCCCCTTTTCCAGCAGCATCTGTCCGGTGCGGGTGAACTTAGCCCGGTGCCCGCTGCGATCGAGTAGCTGAATATTAAGATCGCTTTCCAGCTTATGGACGGTGTAGCTAAGCGCAGACGGCGTCTTAAACAATTTTGCCGACGCCGCCGCGAAACTGCCCTCTTTTTCTAAGGCATCGAGGATGATAAGAACGTCCAGCAGTGGTTTCATACTCGCCCCCTGGCGGTATACAGCGGCACTCTGCTGGCTTGTCACTCCATCGGCATCACCAGCGGATCAGGATACTGGTACTCAAACCCAAGCTCATTACAAATACGGTTGCCATCAATGACTTTACCTTTACCGTTATCCGTACCGTCGCGAAATTCCGGCGGCTCCATCCCCAACTGGCGGGCCATCTGCGGATAGAACACGTTACGCGCCGGATGCATAGGCGCACATATATTATAGATGTGTCCCCCTTTAGGCGCTTGCAGCAGTAACGTGATGGCAGAAACCACATCGTCCAGATGCACCAGATTGACGCCATGATGTCCGTCTGGTGCCGTCTTGCCGGCAAAGAAGCGACCAGGATGTCTTCCCGGACCAACTAACCCGGCCAGACGCAAAATATCAACCGACGTGCCAGGTAAATTGTGCAACCAGTCTTCAAGTTCTTTCAGAACACGACCACTTGCCGTGACCGGATTACGCGGCGTCCCCTCTTTCACTGTTCCTTGAACGTCACCATAGACTGACGTAGAACTGGTAAAAATAATCCGAGGGATCCGATACGCCAGCGCGCTGTCGACCAGTTCCTGCATTGCCTGCAGGTAAAATGCTTCCCCAGGACCGCTACGGCGTGCAGGCAGCGTAATAACCAACGCATCGGCGTCCATCAGTGCGTCGAGATCGTCAGCCTCACAGACCAGTTCAGGTTCCAGGCGCAGCGAGTAACTCTCGATACCGCTCATGCGGGCCGCTTCCACCCCATCCAATGTGGTTTTGCTGCCGGTAACCTGCCAGCCTCTCGCCGCCAGCGACATGGCTAACGGCATGCCTAACCAACCTAATCCGACAATTGCGACCTTTTTCATGCCTTCTCTCCTGACTTTTGGCCTATAACGCAAGGCTACGCCAGCCCACGGTGGCTGACAATTCATAGTATCAATATGAAATGAATTAATGATCAAAAAAAGCCCTTGCTTTCCGTAGCTAAAGTGGTTTAGGTTAAAAGACATCAAATGAATAAACATTCATCGAGAAAATTTATGACACGCGCTCAATTCAAACACCATCATCACCATCATCCTGACTAGTCTTTCAGGCGATGTGTGCTGGGAGACATTTAAATCTTCCAGCGGTGCATGAGCGTATGAGAAAGCCCCCGGAAGATTTCTTCCGGGGGCTTTTTTTTGTGCGTGACCCAAACTGATTCAGACAGGATAACGAGGAATAAAGAATGTTAGACAACACCCGTTTACGCATAGCTATGCAGAAATCTGGCCGTTTAAGCGATGATTCACGCGAATTGCTGGCCCGTTGCGGCATTAAAATTAATCTTCACACCCAGCGCCTGATTGCAATGGCAGAGAATATGCCGATCGATATTCTGCGCGTACGCGATGACGATATCCCGGGTCTGGTGATGGATGGCGTTGTTGACCTTGGCATCATCGGGGAAAACGTTCTCGAAGAGGAACTGCTCAACCGCCGGGCACAGGGTGAAGATCCTCGCTATTTTACCCTGCGTCGTCTGGACTTCGGCGGCTGCCGTCTCTCGCTGGCAACCCCGGTTGATGAAGCCTGGGATGGCCCGGCAGCGCTGAACGGTAAGCGTATCGCTACCTCTTACCCACACCTGCTCAAACGTTATCTCGATCAAAAAGGGGTGTCGTTTAAATCCTGTCTGTTAAACGGCTCTGTAGAAGTCGCTCCCCGTGCGGGTCTGGCCGACGCGATTTGTGATCTGGTGTCCACCGGCGCAACGCTTGAAGCCAACGGTCTGCGTGAAGTGGAAGTCATTTACCGCTCTAAAGCCTGCCTGATTCAGCGCGACGGCGAAATGGCCGACGCCAAGCAACAACTGATCGACAAATTGCTGACCCGTATTCAGGGCGTTATTCAGGCTCGTG
The DNA here is from genome assembly GCF_009495675.1 of Citrobacter sp. S39. Classification (NCBI taxonomy): domain Bacteria; kingdom Pseudomonadati; phylum Pseudomonadota; class Gammaproteobacteria; order Enterobacterales; family Enterobacteriaceae; genus Citrobacter; species Citrobacter sp. S39. The sequence goes on along the minus strand of NZ_CP045555.1, from coordinate 2,828,565 downwards.
AATCCAAATACATCATGATGCACGCGCCGAGCGAGCGTCTGGACGAAGTTATCGCCCTGCTGCCTGGCGCTGAGCGTCCGACCATTCTGCCGTTGGCCGGCGACCAGCAGCGTGTTGCCATGCACATGGTCAGCAGCGAAACCCTGTTCTGGGAAACGATGGAAAAACTGAAAGCGCTCGGTGCCAGCTCAATTCTGGTGCTGCCAATTGAGAAGATGATGGAGTGATAGCCATGAGCTTCAATACCCTGATTGACTGGAATAGCTGTAGCCCCGAGCAGCAACGCGAACTGCTGATGCGCCCGGCTATTTCCGCCTCGGAAAGCATCAGCCGTACGGTGGCCGAGATCCTTGAGAACGTCAAAAATAACGGCGACCGGGCGCTGCGTGAATACAGCGCGAAGTTTGATAAAACCGAGGTCGGCGCGCTGCGCGTCACCGAGGAAGAAATCCAGCAAGCCAGTAGTCGCCTGAGCGACGAACTGAAACAAGCTATGCAGGTGGCGGTGCGTAATATTGATACTTTCCACACCGCTCAGATCCTGCCGCCGGTGGATATCGAAACTCAGCCGGGTGTGCGCTGCCAGCAGGTTACCCGCCCTATCGCTTCCGTGGGCCTGTATATTCCTGGAGGTTCAGCGCCGCTGTTCTCTACCGTATTAATGCTGGCGACCCCGGCGCGCATCGCCGGCTGCAAAAAAGTGGTGCTGTGCTCACCGCCGCCGATTGCCGATGAAATTCTCTACGCCGCGCAGCTGTGTGGTGTAAAAGAGGTGTTTAATGTGGGCGGCGCGCAGGCTATTGCCGCGCTGGCGTTGGGCACCGAATCCATTCCTAAGGTCGATAAAATCTTCGGGCCGGGCAATGCGTATGTGACCGAAGCCAAACGCCAGGTTAGCCAGCGTCTTGACGGCGCGGCCATCGACATGCCTGCTGGCCCGTCCGAAGTGCTGGTTATCGCTGACAGCGGCGCGACGCCGGACTTTGTTGCCTCTGACCTGCTTTCTCAGGCAGAACACGGCCCCGACTCGCAGGTTATCCTACTGACGCCAGACGCTACCCTTGCCGAAGGCGTTGCCAAAGCCGTAGAGCGCCAGCTCGCTGAGCTTTCCCGCGCTGAGACCGCCCGCCAGGCGCTCAGTGCCAGTCGGCTGATTATCGCCAAAGATCTGGCGCAGTGCGTGGCCATTTCTAACGCCTACGGTCCGGAACACCTGATTATTCAGACCCGCAACGCACGTGAACTGGTTGATGATATCACCAGCGCCGGTTCGGTGTTCCTCGGCGACTGGTCGCCGGAATCCGCAGGCGACTATGCTTCTGGCACCAACCACGTTCTTCCGACCTACGGCTATACCGCGACCTGCTCAAGCCTTGGGCTGGCTGACTTCCAGAAACGGATGACTGTACAGGAATTAACCCCGCAAGGTTTCTCTGGCCTGGCCTCAACCATTGAAATACTGGCCGCTGCTGAACGACTGACTGCCCACCAAAATGCCGTTACCCTGCGCGTTAACGCCCTGAAGGAGCAAGCATGAGCACTGACAACTTTCTCAGCGTCACTGATTTAGCCCGTAAGAATGTTCGCGAATTAACGCCCTATCAGTCTGCCCGTCGTCTCGGCGGTAACGGCGATGTCTGGCTCAACGCGAATGAATATCCCACCGCCGTGGAGTTCCAGCTCAGTCAACAAACGCTGAACCGCTACCCGGAGTGTCAGCCGAAAGCGGTGATTGAGAATTACGCGCAGTATGCTGGCGTCAAACCGGAGCAGGTGCTGGTCAGCCGCGGCGCAGATGAAGGGATCGAGCTGCTGGTGCGCGCGTTTTGCGAACCCGGTAAAGATGCCATTCTCTACTGCCCGCCGACTTACGGGATGTACAGCGTCAGCGCCGAAACGATTGGCGTCGAATGCCGCACCGTTCCGACCCTTGATAACTGGCAGCTGGATTTGCAAGGCATCGCGGACAAGATTGATGGCGTGAAGGTGGTCTACGTTTGCAGCCCTAATAACCCAACCGGCCAGTTGATTAACCCGCAGGATCTGCGTTCACTGCTCGAAATGACGCAGGGTAAAGCTATTGTGGTCGCTGATGAGGCCTATATTGAGTTTTGCCCGCAGGCCACGCTGGCAGGCTGGCTGTCTGAGTATCCGCATCTGGTGATATTACGCACGTTGTCAAAAGCGTTTGCTCTCGCCGGTTTACGCTGCGGGTTTACGCTGGCGAATGAAGAGGTTATCAATCTGCTGTTAAAGGTGATTGCCCCTTACCCACTCTCTACGCCGGTGGCAGATATCGCCGCCCAGGCCCTGACGCCGCAAGGGATTTCCGCCATGCGTAAACGCGTAGAGCAGATCCTGGGAGAGCGTCAGTATCTGGTAGATAACCTGAAAACAATTCGCTGTGTAGAACAGGTTTTCGACTCTGAAACCAACTATGTTCTGGCGCGCTTCACCGCATCAAGTAGCGTATTTAAATCTTTGTGGGATCAGGGCATTATCTTACGAGATCAGAATAAACAACCTTCGTTAAGCGGCTGCCTGCGAATTACTGTCGGAACCCGTGAAGAGAGCCAGCGCGTCATTGACGCCTTACGTGCGGAGCAAGTATGAGCCAGAAGTATCTTTTTATTGACCGTGATGGAACCCTGATTTCCGAACCGCCAAGTGACTTTCAGGTCGATCGCTTTGACAAACTCGCCTTCGAGCCGGAAGTTGTTCCCGTTTTGCTGAAACTGCAAAAAGCAGGTTTTAAGCTGGTTATGATCACTAACCAGGATGGACTCGGAACACAGAGTTTCCCACAGGCTGATTTTGACGGTCCGCATAACCTGATGATGCAAATTTTCACCTCTCAGGGTGTGACATTTGATGAGGTACTGATTTGCCCGCACCTGCCAGCGGACGAGTGCGATTGCCGTAAGCCAAAAGTGAAGCTGGTTGAACAGTATCTGGTTGAACAGGCCATGGATATGGCGAACAGCTACGTCATTGGCGATCGGGCAACCGATATTCAGCTCGCTGAAAACATGGGGATTAGCGGATTGCGTTACCATCGCGACACCCTGAACTGGGCAATGATCGGCGAGCAGTTGACCAAACGTGACCGCTACGCACACGTTGAGCGTAATACTAAAGAAACGCAGATTGACGTCAAAGTCTGGCTGGACCGCGAAGGCCGCAGCAAAATTAATACCGGCGTTGGCTTCTTTGACCACATGCTGGATCAAATCGCCACCCACGGCGGTTTTCGCATGGAGATTGCCGTCAAGGGCGATCTGTATATAGACGATCACCACACCGTTGAAGATACCGGTCTGGCGCTGGGCGAAGCCTTAAAGCTGGCGTTAGGCGATAAACGCGGCATCAATCGTTTTGGTTTTGTACTGCCGATGGATGAGTGCCTGGCGCGTTGCGCGCTGGATATCTCCGGCCGCCCACACCTGGAATACCGCGCGGAGTTTACCTACCAGCGCGTTGGCGATCTGAGCACGGAGATGATCGAACACTTCTTCCGTTCACTCTCCTACACTATGGGCGTCACCCTGCACCTGAAAACCAAAGGCAAAAATGACCACCACCGTGTGGAGAGCCTGTTTAAAGCCTTTGGTCGTACGCTGCGTCAGGCAATTCGTGTAGAAGGCGACACGCTGCCCTCCTCAAAAGGAGTGCTGTAATGAATGTGGTGATTCTGGACACCGGTTGCGCCAACCTGCATTCGGTAAAATCCGCCGTCGCTCGCCATGGATACGATCCTGTTGTCAGCCGCGACCCGGACGTAGTGCTGCGCGCCGATAAGCTGTTTCTGCCGGGCGTCGGTACCGCCCAGGCGGCGATGGACCAGTTGCACGAGCGTGAACTGATTGAGCTGATCAAAGCCTGTACGCAACCAGTGCTGGGGATCTGCTTAGGCATGCAACTGCTTGGTCGTCGCAGCGAAGAGAGTAACGGCGTATCACTGCTGGGCATTATTGAGCAGGATGTCCCGAAGATGACCGATTTCGGTCTGCCGCTGCCGCACATGGGCTGGAATCGGGTCTATCCGCAGGCGGGAAATCGTCTGTTCCAGGGCATTGAAGATGGTGCGTATTTCTACTTTGTACACAGCTATGCTATGCCGGTGAACCCGTGGACCATCGCCCAGTGTCATTACGGCGAGCCGTTTACCGCGGCAGTACAAAAGGACAATTTCTTTGGCGTGCAGTTCCACCCCGAACGTTCGGGCGCGGCTGGAGCGCAGTTGCTGAAAAACTTTCTGGAGATGTAATGATTATTCCGGCATTAGATTTAATCGACGGCACGGTGGTGCGTCTTCATCAGGGCGATTACGCCAGGCAACGTGATTACGGTAACGATCCTCTCCCCCGTTTGCAGGATTACGCAGCCCAGGGGGCCGAAGTACTGCACCTGGTTGATTTAACCGGCGCGAAAGACCCGGCGCAGCGGCAAATCCCGCTGATCAAAACGCTGGTCGCTGGCGTCAATGTTCCGGTACAGGTTGGCGGCGGCGTGCGTACGGAAGCAGACGTGGCGGCGCTGCTTGACGCTGGCGTGGCGCGCGTGGTGGTGGGTTCGACGGCGGTAAAATCCCCCGAAGAAGTCAAAAGCTGGTTTGCTCGTTTTGGTGCCGATGCGCTGGTGCTGGCACTGGACGTTCGTATTGACGAGCGCGGGAACAAACAGGTAGCGGTTAGCGGCTGGCAGGAAGATTCCGGGGTTTCACTGGAAGAACTGGTTGAGACCTATTTACCCGTCGGCCTGAAGCACGTGCTGTGCACCGATATCTCCCGCGACGGCACGCTGACGGGCTCAAACGTCGCGCTTTATGAAGAAGTGTGCGCCAAATATCCGCAGGTGGCGTTTCAGTCATCTGGTGGTATTGGTGGAATCGAGGACGTAGCGGCCCTGCGCGGGACCGGTGTTCGTGGTGTTATCGTCGGACGAGCCTTGCTGGAAGGTAAGTTCACCGTTGAGGAGGCCATACAATGCTGGCAAAACGCATAATTCCTTGTCTGGACGTCCGTGACGGGCAGGTGGTAAAAGGCGTCCAGTTCCGTAATCATGAGATTATTGGCGACATTGTCCCACTGGCAAAACGCTATGCCGATGAAGGCGCAGATGAACTGGTGTTCTACGATATCACCGCTTCCAGCGATGGCCGCGTAGTGGATAAAAGCTGGGTATCACGCGTGGCGGAAGTGATCGATATTCCGTTCTGTGTTGCCGGTGGCATTAAATCCATCGACGATGCGGCGCGCATCCTCTCATTCGGGGCGGACAAAATCTCCATCAACTCCCCGGCGCTGGCCGAACCGGAACTTATCACCCGTCTGGCAGATCGCTTTGGCGTGCAGTGCATCGTGGTGGGCATTGATACCTGGTATGACGCCGAAACCGGCAATTATCACGTTAATCAGTATACCGGGGATGAAAGCCGTACCCGAGTCACGCAGTGGGAAACACTGGACTGGGTGCAGGAAGTCCAAAAACGCGGCGCGGGCGAAATCGTCCTGAACATGATGAATCAGGACGGCGTACGTAACGGTTATGACCTGGAACAGTTGAAAAAAGTACGTGACGTTTGTCACGTCCCGCTGATTGCCTCCGGCGGCGCGGGCACCATGGAACACTTTCTCGAAGCCTTCCGGGATGCCGACGTTGACGGCGCGCTTGCCGCCTCCGTCTTCCACAAGCAAATCATCAATATTGGCGAATTAAAAGCGTACCTGGCAACACAGGGCGTGGAGATCAGGATATGTTAACGAAGCAACAATGCCGCGAGCTGGACTGGGAAAAAACCGACGGGCTGATGCCAGTCATCGTGCAGCATGCGGTTTCCGGTGAAGTATTGATGCTGGGTTATATGAATCCGGAGGCGCTGGATAAAACGCTCGAAAGCGGCAAAGTGACCTTTTTCTCGCGGACTAAGCAGCGCCTGTGGACCAAAGGAGAAACATCCGGTCACTTCCTGAATGTGGTGAGCATTGCGCCTGACTGCGACAACGACACTCTGCTAGTGCTGGTTAACCCGATTGGTCCAACCTGCCATAAAGGCACCTCAAGCTGCTTTGGCGACACCAGCCACCAGTGGCTGTTCCTGTATCAGCTTGAGCAACTGCTGGCCGAACGCAAAACCGCTGATCCAGCCAGTTCCTACACTGCGAAACTGTATGCCAGCGGCACCAAACGCATCGCACAGAAAGTGGGTGAAGAAGGCGTAGAAACCGCTCTGGCCGCGACGGTGAACGACCGTTTTGAGCTGACAAATGAAGCTTCTGATCTGATGTATCACCTGCTGGTGCTGCTGCAAGACCAGGACCTCGACCTGACGACGGTGATTGAGAATTTACGTAAGCGTCATCAGTAATCTGCAGACGTAAAAAAACCGGGCAGAGCCCGGTTTTTTGTTGTCAGCTTTAGACTTACTCAGCTTTGACTTTGTAACCACGCAGAGCATTTCGCCCCAGCACTACGCCTGCACCAATCATCCCACCGAGCAGAACCGCCAGCACGAGGGTAATCGCTTTTTTCGGGCTGTCACGACGAATCGGTAACGTTGGTTTCATCACATAGCGGTAGGCGTGTAACTCAGCCCCTTCAAGCTTAAGACTTTCAATATCCAAAAGCTTTTGCTTGGTCTGGAAGTAGTTATCAGACAATATCAAAGGACGTGTAGATTCGTGCTCAATCATGGATTTCAGGGCATCACTACCCAACAGGAACATACTGTCCTGCGTCACATCCTGCGTCTGCTGAATTTGCGGCTTAGTCACCCCGGCCTGCTCTGCATAACGCAGCGCTTCCTGAATTTGCTTAATTCGCAGATCTTTTTGCTCCTGCGCGACCACTTCCTGAGTTTTCAGAGAGTCTTGCAACGTGGTTGTTTGCAACTTGATATTATCAACCAGGTCAAGCTCCAGCTCTTTAGCAACCTTTTCATCTGTTTGTTGAATGTATTCAGCCAGTTGACGCTGAGCGTCTTCAGGTGAGCCACCCACATAAGAAACCGCTAACGGCAGCGGTTGACCTTTCACAGACTGTTCAATTAACAGTTTCTGTGGTTCTTCCTGATTATCAAGCGTTTCAGCCAATGCAGAGAAAGAGGTACTGAAACGACCAACCACGTTTGTCTGCAGTTCAGTAACCTTGGGAGCGCTGGCACCATACAACACATTGAGGGCGTTGTTATATGTGGCGATCTGACCAACATCCGGTTGAGTAATAATGGCTGTTGAGGTCCATTTCTCCTTAGCAACTGTCAAATAGACCACAGCAAGCACTATGGCAATAACAATCGCGATAACGATTGTTACTTTCCCACGCCACAACTGTACCAGTAAATCAATCAGATCAATCTGTTCCGGATCGTGACTGCGCCCGGACATGTTGTTATCACTTACAGACATAGAAACCCTAGATAAGGAAAGACTTAAACTGGGATTAGTTTAGCTATAAATTGAGGCAATGCCATAGGATTAATGATAAAAAAATCAAATTGTTTCTGGGATTTTGATTGATATTTCAATCACTACTGAAAATCGATACGATTAAATAAGAGTGTAAATACTCAAAGAACATCTTCATGCGCAAAAAACCATCAACAGACAGGTTTCATGCCCGCTAATCGTTATACTTTACAATTCATTTTTTTGAATTCATATCGTGAATACTTACCGTCTAACCAGTAAAAATGGTTGGCGTAAATAATATAACAATTAGCTTTTTTACCATCTAACGGTATCATTCCACTTTTTAGTAGCACCTGTTGGCGACTGGCTATTATTTAGCCAAAAAGAGGAATAAACATGAAATACTTGGTTACGGGTGCCGCTGGTTTCATCGGCTTCCACGTTAGCAAACGCCTCCTTGAGGCTGGCCATCAAGTAGTCGGTATTGATAACCTGAACGATTACTACGACGTCAGCCTTAAACAAGCTCGTCTGGAATTACTTGCACAACCTGGTTTCCAGTTTCATAAAATTGATTTAGCCGACCGCGAAGGCATGACTGAACTTTTCGCATCCGGGCATTTTGAGCGTGTGATCCATCTCGCAGCACAGGCTGGCGTACGATATTCACTCGAAAACCCGCATGCCTACGCAGACTCAAATCTCACAGGCTTTCTGAACATACTGGAAGGGTGTCGCCATAATAAAATTCAGCATTTACTCTACGCATCCTCCAGTTCAGTTTACGGCCTGAATCGCAAAATGCCTTTCTCAACGGATGATTCCGTTGATCACCCCGTATCTCTGTATGCGGCAACCAAAAAAGCCAACGAACTGATGGCCCATACTTATTCCCACCTGTACGGATTGCCCACAACCGGGTTGCGTTTTTTCACCGTTTACGGTCCGTGGGGTCGACCGGATATGGCGCTGTTCAAGTTCACCAAAGCGATGCTGGAAGGGAAGAGTATTGACGTCTATAACTATGGCAAAATGAAGCGTGACTTTACCTATATTGATGATATCGCAGAAGCAATCATTCGCCTGCAGGATGTCATTCCACACGCAGACACACAATGGACCGTTGAAACAGGCACCCCAGCAGCCAGCATTGCGCCCTGGCGCGTCTACAATATCGGCAATAGTTCACCGGTTGAGCTCATGGACTATATCCAGGCTCTGGAAGATGCACTGAGTATTGAAGCGAAGAAAAATATGCTACCGCTACAGCCAGGTGATGTGCTGGAAACCAGCGCAGACACCAGAGCGCTGTATGATGTTATTGGTTTTAAACCTGAAACCACGGTTAAAGATGGGGTGAAGAACTTTGTTGACTGGTACCGTGATTTCTACATAGTTTAATTACTGACCTGATTAAAATAAAAAAGGCCTTATATAAGGCCTTTTTTATGGAGACGAGATTAATCACTACCAAACAAATCGCGGGTATAAACTTTATCGGCAACATCAGCTAATTCTGATGTCATGCGGTTAGAAATAATAATATCTGCTTCATTTTTGAACGCATTAAGATCACGCACAACTCGGGAATGGAAAAATTCATCCTCTTCCATGACCGGTTCATAGATAATAACGGGCACGCCCTTTGCCTTAATGCGCTTCATGATGCCCTGAATCGATGATGCCCGGAAATTATCGGAACCACTTTTCATGATCAAACGGTACACGCCAACCACCTTAGGCTTACGCGCAAGAATAGAATCTGCAATGAAATCCTTACGCGTACGGTTCGCATCAACGATCGCGCCAATAATGTTATTCGGCACAGACGCGTAGTTAGCCAGCAACTGCTTAGTATCTTTCGGCAGACAGTAACCACCATAGCCGAATGACGGGTTGTTGTAGTGATTACCGATACGCGGATCCAGGCACACACCTTCAATAATCTGCCGTGAGTTCAAGCCAAGACTTTCTGCATAGCTATCCAGTTCGTTAAAGTAGGCCACACGTAGCGCCAGGTAGGTGTTGGCAAACAGCTTGATGGCTTCGGCTTCAGTCGAGTCGGTAAACAGCGTCGGAATGTCTTTTTTAACCGCACCTTCCTGCAGCAACGCGGCAAAACGCTCGGCGCGTTCGGAACGTTCACCAATGACGATACGGGACGGATGCAGGTTGTCGTACAGTGCACGACCTTCACGCAGGAATTCTGGCGAAAAGAATATATTGTCGATACCTAACTGTTCTTTAATCGAGTTCGTAAAGCCAACCGGAATCGTTGATTTAATTACCATCACCGCATTTGGGTTGATTTCGACCACATCGCGGATCACTGACTCGACGCTCGAGGTGTTAAAGTAGTTCGTCTTCGGATCGTAATCAGTCGGTGTCGCGATGATAACGTAGTCCGCGTCGCGGTAAGCATCATACTTATCGGTCGTTGCACGGAAATTCAGCTGTTTTGTCGCCAGATATTCTTCGATCTCCTTATCAACGATCGGCGATTTTTTCTGATTCAGCATCTCGACCTTCGTCGGGACGATATCCAGAGCAACCACTTCATGGTGCTGGGCAATCAGAATACCGTTCGACAAACCAACATAACCTGTTCCTGAGATAGTTATCTTCATTCGCTGTGTAACTTCTTCCGGTTGAACATTTGAGGGTGAACACGCTGCCAACAACTTGGCGCATCGGCTCTGCATTGCGCCAGTATATCGTGCTTTGCTACAACACCGGATATCAGACGTGACTGAATCCCATTTTTTGGCAATAAAAAAGCCCGGAGGAGCGCTCCGGGCCTACATTTACAGTTAGACTAAATCAGATTAATCCAGCCATTCGGTGTGGAAAACACCTTCTTTATCGGTGCGTTTATACGTATGTGCACCAAAGTAGTCGCGCTGGGCCTGGATCAGGTTAGCCGGCAGCACCGCAGAACGGTAGCTATCGTAATAGGCTACCGCTGCAGAGAAGGTCGGTACCGGGATACCATTCTGCACAGCATAAGCCACTACATCACGCAGCGCTTGCTGATATTCGTCAGCGATATTTTTGAAGTACGGGGCCAGCAGCAGGTTCGCGATGCCTTTGTTTTCAGCATAAGCGTCAGTGATTTTCTGCAGGAACTGCGCACGAATGATGCAACCTGCGCGGAAGATCTTCGCGATTTCACCGTAGTTCAGATCCCAGTTGTATTCGTCAGACGCAGCACGCAGTTGAGAGAAGCCCTGCGCGTAAGAGACGATTTTACCCAGGTACAGCGCGCGACGAACTTTCTCAACAAACTCTGCTTTATCGCCAGCCAGTTGAGCCTGCGGGCCGGACAGCACTTTAGATGCCGCAACGCGCTGGTCTTTCAGAGAAGAGATGTAGCGCGCGAATACAGACTCGGTGATCAGCGACAGCGGTTCGCCCAGATCCAGAGAACTCTGGCTGGTCCATTTACCGGTACCTTTGTTCGCCGCTTCGTCCAGGATCACATCAACAAGGTATTTACCGTCTTCATCTTTTTTAGTGAAGATGTCTTTAGTGATGTCGATCAGGTAACTGCTCAGCTCGCCTTCATTCCACTCGGTGAAGGTGGTAGCCAGCTCTTCGTTAGACAGGTTCAGGCCGCCTTTCAGCAGAGAATAGGCTTCAGCAATCAGCTGCATATCGCCATATTCGATGCCGTTGTGAACCATCTTCACATAATGGCCTGCGCCGTCAGCGCCAATATAGGTCACGCACGGCTCGCCATCTTCCGCAACGGCTGCGATTTTGGTCAGGATCGGCGCAACCAGTTCGTAGGCTTCTTTCTGGCCACCAGGCATGATAGATGGGCCTTTCAGGGCGCCCTCTTCACCGCCTGAAACACCGGTACCGATGAAGTTAAAACCTTCTGCGGACAGTTCACGGTTACGACGGATAGTGTCCTGGAAGAAGGTGTTACCACCATCAATGATGATATCGCCTTTATCCAGATATGGCTTTAGGGAATCAATGGCAGCATCGGTGCCAGCGCCCGCTTTCACCATTAACAGGATACGACGCGGGGTTTCAAGAGACTCGACGAACTCTTTCACCGTGTAATAAGGAACCAGTTTCTTACCCGGGTTCTCGGCAACAACTTCTTCAGTTTTCTCGCGGGAGCGGTTGAAGATGGAGACGGTATAACCACGGCTTTCGATGTTGAGCGCCAGGTTGCGCCCCATCACTGCCATACCGACGACGCCGATCTGTTGCTTGGACATAATGACTCCTTGCTGCATTCTTAGTTCAACTAACCATAAACATCTGCTAACATAAGTTAGTTAGCTTAACATGTCTTTATTTAACATAACCATCAAATCTTCATACTTAACTTTCCTTACAAACCAATACTTATTATTCGTTAGCATAATATTCTCTATTTCAGAAGAAGTTAAATATTTTGGACTAGATGAACCGTGTGGGAAAACAATATATCTTTTATTTGAGTTAGCAATTTTTTCACCAGAATGTCTTGCTAAGGTCTGTATGGCATGCTCATCACTACAAGGAACCTTGTAGTATTCAAAGAACGCGCCATCCTTTTCTTTCTCTAACAGAAAACCGACCATTTTTCTGTTAAGTGAAAACCATTGCGAACCATGGTAGTTATAGGTTTTCGGTTCGCGCTCCCCACTGAATAACAATCTCAATAGCTTATTAATCACTCTAACTATCGTCACTCTCAAATATGGAGTATTTAAACAAATCTGAGGAGTTTTAAACCTCCAGTTGAATGTTGTATTTTTGTTTGATTCAATAAAATTAACATTTGGAACTAAGTCCCATTGTTTTTCTATAGCTACAAATGATGTTACGGGATAACATTCACCACTCATTAAGTGAAAATACTGCACTGACTCTGTCTTATAAGCTTCTTTCATTAGCTTTAATGTTGCAATAAATTGACTCCCCCCCCCCCAGTGTACATTTACATTATCATTAATAACATAAAGATTTGATAACTCATTTTTTAAAAACCATTCTTTTGCAGTGCAATTTTTTTTATCAACATGAACATAAAAAAGCACGTTTTTATTTTTTTTTGCTAGATTATATATATATTTCTCATTGCAGTGCGTTTGAACTAAAACAGCTGTTTTAAACATTTTTCTTTTTTACCAAAAATTTTTTGATTCCCTTAACCATTAATTCCCCCATTGAATAATTCCAAGATTTAGCCCAATGGTGAATACAGTATGTTTCGGGTTTAATATCCTTAAACATTAGTTGGTCTATTTTTGCGCCTTCATCATATGGGTTATATGGATAAAAATAATGTTTGGGATAAATTGTAATATCATCTAAAACTAAAGATTCCTTTAAATCAAGATCCAAAACACCAAACCGTTCACTCAGAACTTCTGTCGATAATTTTGTAATTTCAACTAACCCATTAGCAGCTTCAACTTTTTCTTTCAACTTCGCGACAAACCAGTTATTTTTTGAAAAAGCGAGCACACCACAACTTATTTTACGAGAAGACTCCATCCCTAGGTAATTGCCACCTTCGTTTAATGAGGATAGATCCTTTATCATTTCAATATCTGCATCTAGATACACTCCACCGAAACGCTCGAGAATCAAACACCGAATATAATCCACTGCAAATGCATATTTTTTCGCTGATAACATTTTATTGTAGAATAACAACTCACTTGGAGTGAAAGTATTTGATATTTTATTTTCATCCCAAAATAAAATATCAAACTCCGGTAATATAACGTGCCACGTTGAAACGCATTCTTTGTACAAAGGGGGTAATTCTGCATTGCCAACCCAAATATAGTGTATTAATTTTGGTACCATAATTAACTCCTAAGTTAACATTAAGAATGTCACTTAAACAACTCAGTCTGAGTGCGTTTTTTACTAATAGACATGAATATATAATAAAGCGAAAAATTCAAAGTTAAATTAATCAACACATTTTCCACCACTGCATAAGACAAAAAACCTATAATAATAGCCAATCCCTTTATGTTCTTATGTTTTTGTAACTCAATAATTGACTTAGTATATAAAAATAGAATTAGCAATATCCCAAACAACCCATGATTATGGTAAACGGAAACGTATGACACATCAAGAGGATAATCTACATCACTCATGTCTGGCATGCCGAAGATTATTTTTTGAACCGAATCCATATCAGCAATAGCCAGGCTGGAAAAGTATAGTCGTCCTGAAAGTAGTTTATTCAAATAAGAAAATTCACCTGCATTATAAGTAACAAACAATGTAGCTACAATCAACAGAGTTGGATACAAAACTGCTAATTTATTTAGCTTTCCAGAAAATTTCAAAAAGAGAAATATAAATGGAAAAATAAGTATTAATAAATAAAAGCTTCTTGTGTGAATAGTTGTAAAAATTAACGCTAAAGAAAAAAATGCAACTGAACAGAAAAATGCTCTAAAAATTGAACTAGCTAATAGCAAATATAGTATCACCAGCAACTGCGGAAATGAATTTGGATTTTCAAAACCAAATGTTGCTATCATTCCATATCGTACATCGTAAAAAAAACTACCATTATTCCATAAAGATGTAGTAAAGAAGACAACTATGATTAACGATATTAAAAATAAATATAAAAGTTTAAATCTTGCATTGGACAAAACATTACTACTGACCCCCCAAAAAACAAGAACAAGCCAAAAAATAAAATTATTAATATTAAAATAAATTGAAACAATCATCAGCAAGAGCAAACCAAAAAGAAATATTGCTCTCACATTTAAACTAAACGCTATGCTACCAATAAGAATATAAAAACCACACAACACCCAGAATATTAATTTATATAGTAGTCCTAAATCTCCTGATTGCTTCAAAAAAACATTATCACCGTAACTGATTTTTAATACATTAGCAAATAAAATTACAATAAAAAGAAGACATAAAGAAGATGATATTAATTTTTTATTCGCATTCCTCATGATAACTTTCTCTTTATAAATAGAATTTTGAAAAAATAAAATATGGCATACTGAATAAATACGGAAAAAACAGCGCCAACAAAACCAATATACTTAGTCAACGAAAATATCACAATACAGTGAATAGTATTTGTGATAATCAATGTAATCATATTTTCTTTCATTAGGCCTAAGGCAACCGAAAATGGGTTTAACCAACTGAGCATTAATACTATGCTTTGACCAACCAGAAAAATAAAAATAACCCATCGATAATTAAAAAGTTGTTCATTAAAAAACTTAACATCAAACCAATTGATACTTAAATAATAAAATATTAAAATAAAAATAGACAAACAAAAAACCAGCAAAATTATTTTTTTTGCAATTACAAAAACATCATTAATATCATTATTTTTTATAATCTCTGTAAATCTAGGATAAAGAATCTGGTTAATTGGTTCAGATATTTGCTCCATAATCGAACCAAGCCTTTTTATTATATTATATATAGCCACAGAATTAGGCCCTAAGAAAGTAGCGACTATAAATTTATCCAACTGTGTCACAGGCAAATCAATTATGGCATGAACAGTTCCCCAACAACTAAATTTGAAATAATCTATTATTTCAAGCTTTGTTATTATAATAGTTTCGAGTAAATTACTATTGTTTTTTTTCAATACATATAATGTGAGGACGCTCCAACAAGCTAAATCTACATACAATGTGTACATGAATATAGCTTCAGCATTTGAGTGGCTCAACATAAATATGCCGACCAATTTGGCTAACATTGAAATAATATAACAACAAGAAATAAATCCAAACTCATTTTTTTTTCGTAAGATCCCGATTATAGTACCATTCTGTATGAAAAACAAACTCAAGATTAGTATAAATACAAGATGAATAGAATATCCAATTTCGCAAAAGTAGCCAATCAGAGCATATATAATAAATGCCACAATTATAGAAAATATAAGATCTATTATTAACGAAGGTATTGTATATTGGTTTTTATTGCTCTCTGAAAACCTTATATAAGCTTGCCATGTAATAGGTCTTAAAGCATTAAGACCTATTAGAAAAAAAGTTTGAAAAATAATGAAATTGCCATACGTTGTAGTGTCATATTTTTTTATAACAATAGAAGCCAGCAAAAAACTCCCTACGCTTGTTGATATATTTCCAGAAAAAACAATCAATATTTTTTTTATGAAAGCAATCAAAATAACCTCTACTGATTATTCATTTTTTCTTAGATCTAATTAATTTATATAAATATGTCAACAAGAATGTTGGTATAAGTCTAGGAATTGCTCTAGCACAGAATATAAAGAAGCCAAAAATTATATTGTTTATGCCTAGTTTATTCTTAAGTAAATATAACTCCCATTCGCTAGCTATATATTTAAGACCTCTTCTTCTACCCAACATATTTTGCCCTGCTCGTACTTTAACTAAAGGAATTGCCATATTTTCCATCATATTGTTAGAAGCTATTAATCTCAACCAAAGATTATAATCCTCCATAAATAAGTGGTGAACATAACCTCCAGCAGAAATTATTCTATCCTTCCTAAACATTACAGTCATATGGTTAAACGGGTTACCATATATTGCTTTTCTTTTGATCCCACTGTCATTATGTGGAACTACTCTCCGGCTAATTTCAACTTTAATATTTTCATCGTATTCTATTATATCACTTCCAACGATACTCAGCTCATCTCTTTCAGATAAAATTTTAATCTGTCTTTCAAATCTATCTTTTACACATTGATCATCCGTATCCATTCTTGCAATAAAATCATATGAACAATGTTGCAATCCAATATTTAATGCTCTACCTAATCCAACATTTGACTCAAGAGGTACAATCTTTAAAGGTAAATAGTTTTCCCAGTAGCAAATTATCGATTTTAATTTTTCATCAATAAAACCATCCAAGACTAGTACAATCTCATTAGCTTTTGTTGTCTGTTCATATAAACTAAGAAAACACAAATCTAAGGAACTTGGAGATTCTTTATTATAAAGAGACATCAGTACCGAAAAACCAACATCAAGATTTGCCATGCTCAATTACCTTTTCCTTCATTTTCACTAAGTCATTTAGTTTAGAAATAATATTATTTTCCACAGTAACTCCAGTAAATGAATCAATATTAATTAAATAGTTATATATATAATAATATCGCCACACAGGATCCACTAATTTTGAGTAGAATGTTTTACCAATAAAAAAAGTTTCCTTTCCACAAATGATTGCTTCAAATCCAACCGTAGAGTTATTAACGCCTACACATTTTGATCCAAGAATAAGCTCAAATGTATTTCTATTTGAAATATAAACCCCATCTTCTTCTTGAATTATCTCTTTAATTTTATTGATAAATTCAGCATTCCTTTCCGCTGGGTGTACTTTAACAACAAGTTCCAATCCCATGCTACGAGACATTTTTATATAATATTTTAATGCTTGGACATTATTATAGTCGCTATTAAGCACGGGTAAAATCATTGACAATTGAAGCCCAGCGGAATATACACCTAATTGCGCAGAAGAAAAATGATTATTAATAAACACCCTATCAAATTGACCTTTAACATAATAAGAAAGGTGATGTATTATAAGTGGTGCCGCATAGCATATCGCATGTATAATATATCTATGAAAGATTAATGGCTTTATTTTGAATTTCTTTCTTCTTAACAAAAAAAACAATAAAATTAAATATCCAATTGCATTTCCAATTGCTAATGAAATTATTCGATATTCAGCATCCTTTTGAATAAATTCAAAAAAAAACAAAGTGGCAAAAAAACCTATTAAAGTCACAAGCGATTGGATTAATACATAATTAAATGCTTTTTTTTGGCATTGTAATAGTGATAGTCCAGCTTGAAGCAGTGATTGAAAAAGTGCCACCGTTGCTAATAGTGACAAAACAGGGTGCTTAAAATAAATCCCGATAGAAACAACACTCATATACATAATTGTAGAGAGCGTAATGCCTGCGAATAATATGTTATATACACTTTTATTGCCATAAAAGAAATAGAATCTAGAAACAACATCTTGTTGTACTAGACCTATAATTATACTTAATAGTGTAATTACAGCCATAAAATAAGATAAACTTCCATACTCCGCAGGTCCCAATTGCCTGGTCAAATATGGCAATAATAAAAAAGGAAATAATTTTGAAAATATCTCACCGATGAGATAAATCATGCTATCTTTAAGTAATGTCAATATATTTACTCTTAGTAAGAGATAACGCTACCGCCCCTGGCTTAAAGCTACCAATGCACTTCATTACTCATCATAAGTATGGCTAACCTAGGGTATCCATAAACACAATTTCAAATTTTCTTACTAAATATTTATCTAAAAAGAAAAATACTTGCTATCATACTAATGAGCCAATAACCATATTTTGATAATACAAATTACTATTAATAGCAAGTACCACTACCGTCTAGCGAAGTTTTTAATCTGTACTATTCGTAATTGTTCATCTTATTCACTCAACAACTTCTCAATCCCCTTCCGGAACTTCGCCCCTTCTTTCAGATTCCGCAGACCATACTTGACGAACGCCTGCATATAGCCCATTTTTTTACCGCAGTCGTAGCTGTCGCCCGTCATCAACATCGCATCGACAGATTGTTTTTTAGCCAACTCTGCAATGGCATCAGTCAGCTGAATACGACCCCAGGCACCAGGTTGTGTATGCTCTAATTCAGCCCAAATATCAGCCGAAAGCACATAGCGCCCTACGGCCATCAGATCGGAATCCAGAGTCTGCGGCTGATCTGGTTTCTCAATGAATTCAACGATGCGGCTGACTTTGCCTTCGTTGTCTAAAGGCTCTTTGGTCTGGATAACAGAGTACTCAGAAAGATCCCCCTCCATACGTTTTGCCAGCACCTGACTGCGCCCGGTTTCATTAAAACGAGCAACCATGGCAGCAAGGTTGTAGCGCAGGGGATCTGCACTCGCATTATCAAGAACAACATCAGGAAGCACCACGACGAACGGGTTGTCCCCAACAATTGGGCGAGCACAAAGAATGGAATGACCCAGACCGAGCAGCTGTGCCTGACGAACGTTCATAATAGTCACGCCGGGAGGACAAATAGACTGTACCTCGGCTAATAGCTGACGCTTAACACGCTGCTCAAGCAACGATTCGAGTTCGTAAGAGGTGTCGAAGTGGTTCTCAACGGCGTTCTTAGACGCATGAGTCACCAGAACGATTTCTTTGATACCTGCAGCTACAATTTCGTCGACAATGTATTGAATCATCGGCTTGTCAACGATCGGCAGCATCTCTTTAGGGATTGCCTTCGTGGCTGGCAACATATGCATCCCCAGGCCCGCTACCGGGATAACTGCTTTCAAATTAGTCATTCTCTCTCCTACCTCTTAACGGCTGATAAAGTATAGACTTTAGCCGTACGTTAGCCAGTATTGCTGGCTCCATCCTTAACACGAAATAACTGGGTTAAGGTAAACCGAATGCAAACTCTACACTTCACCAGCGCCAAGGTGAACTCGGATTCCTCGGAAACAAACTCATCTCGTCAGTTTTATAGCATTTCCGAAAAATCGAAGTTAACTAAGCTCCAGACACTCTACAAACCACAATCACTCAGAGACAAACGTAATGTCATCTTTCTTATCGTGCAAAAATTCGTATTTTAAAGTGCGATCCAGCCCCTGAGACAGCGTGTAAGGAGCAACAAAATCGGATGAGTGGACTTTCGTTGCATCAAACTGTGTGGTGGCGCAGAACTTCTTCACACGCACTGAGCTGACTGCATATTTTTTGCCTGTCACTTTACCCAAAATATCAAAGCAATAACCACCTAACATACCTAAAGCGTAAGGTAAGTGTGCTGAGGGGATTTTTTTACTTAAGCTCTGTTCAACTTCTGTAACCAGTTGATTCATATTGAGATCAGGTTTATCAACGTAATTATAAACCTCATAACCAGCTGTCACATTCTTCAGTTTATACTTGATAAACTCAACAATATTGCCTACATAAGCCATTGATTTATAATTCGTACCAGCTCCAACCATCATAAACTTACCGCCAGCTATCTGCTTCAGCAGATTATAAACGTTGCCGCGGTTGCGCTCGCCAAAGATAACCGTCGGGCGGATAATGGTCAGCGAACGTTCATTTGGAGCTTTAGCATGCCATTCACGGAGAACCTCTTCCGCTTGCCACTTGCTTTTACCGTAGTGGTTGAAAGGATCGTGAGGATGGTTTTCATCAGGGTTGATTTTGTTCAGACCATAAACTGCGACAGAGCTGGTGAAAATGATGTTCTTAACATCATTTTTCTCCATAGCGGCCAATACATTGCGCGTCCCCTGAACATTCACATCATAGTAGAGTGAAGTAGGACTGACATCATCACGGTGTTCAGCCGCTAACAACACGACTGTGTCATAGCCTGAAAGCGCCTGATCCAGAATTTGTTGGTCGCGAACATCGCCGATTTGCGTGATTTGCGGATAGAAATGACTCTGCTGTTTATCCAGATTCTTGATATCAAAATCCGCAACAGCCGTCTCCAGGAGTCTGGTCCCCACGAATCCGGAGGCACCGATGAGCAAAACTTTATCGTTCATAAATCACTTTGTCTGTTCGTAACACAAGAAACATATGATAAAGATGAGCGTCTTCCCTGAGTAGTCAATGCTGCCCAGCCCCAGCTTTAACAGTAATTGGGTGATTATAATCTTTTAGCCAATGATATCCAGTAAGAATATAGTGGGGTTACCTCCCCTGCCCCGGTAGTCGAAAATTCACCGCTTCGACATTCACTACCTGATGGTTTATACGGTCGATGTCAACTGAACTTTGCCCGACTTCGTTTACTGCATGAACATTGGCCAGCGAGAGTAGCGTGTCCTGTTTAGCCATAAACTTACCGCGTACGTCCTGGCGCAGATCGAAGTGCATCTTAAGTGCGGGCCCCGTGGCCGATTGCTGCATCACCCTGATGTTACGTAAAAAAAGGTGCTGCGGTTGGTTGTGCAACTCAAGCGTGGCATGCTTCATCTCCACGTTGGTGATGGCCACGAATGACGTTGCATTACCAGAGGAGATCTGAATTCCGCGTAATTTGTATTCACGTTTGGTGTTATCGAGATGGATATTATTTAGCTTAAAATTTTGTGGAATGGATAAATATCGACCTTTGATGACGCCATAACCAATGAGCATACCTGCGCTGTTCTCCATATTGATATTATCAATCACGAAGTTATCACATCCATAAATAGCAACCGTCGCATTATCAATGCCCGCTTTCTTACTGAAATCCGGGGTGATATTTCGCGCGGTTATATTACGAATAATAAAGTGTTTGCCGTTCTCAACATGAACTAACTGCCGACAGTCGGTACCGGTGATGTTCGCCACCACGAAGTTTTTTACCGCCAGTTCATCTGGATAGCTATTATCATAGGTACTGCCTGCCAGCCCGATACCGATGCCCCAGTTCACATTGCCGTTAGTACAGTTGATACGTTCGATGACATGGTCAGAAATCAGGATGTTGCTGTCGTTGATCGCAACATTCCACTCAATGGCATCCCCCTGTAGATCGCTAAAACGGCAGTTTGTGATCTTTACGCCATCCATTCGGTTATGAAAACCCTGACGCAATATCCCATAGTTAGCACGCGTGACAGTAATATCATCGATAATCAGATTACGCATCAGCCTTGAAGTTTTACCGCCGATATAGATTTGCGTCACCGGACCGAAACCGCTCATGGCAATCCCTTTTATTACACAGTCCGAACCACGTACATCCAGGGTAACGTTCTTCAGGCTCCCGCCCTGCTCGCCCACCACTTTGCATCCATCCTGCAGAACAAAGCGCCCACGGCCATTGCCACTTATTCGCCCTTGCAGGAAGAGCGTTTTGCCTGGCGGAATAACAATAGCAGTATTGAGATCCTTACATTCCAGGCCTTTTGGTACGACGACCATTTGCCCTTCTTTGAACGCCTGCCTGAAAGAGGCCACCCAATCCTGTGGGTTGTAATCCTGAATATTGACGCTCCCCGATGATTCAAGCGCGCGAACAACGGGAGTATGCAGTACGACAAGCGCAGAGCCCGCCGTCAGAAAAGTACGGCGTGAGAGTTTGTTCTCTGACATACAACCTCGATTTACATCGTTTGCAGCAGACTAGCTAACTGTTTATTGATAGCTAACTGATTAAATTCATTTTCAATTTTTTCGCGCGCACACTGCACAATCGACTGTACCTGCTTACTGTCGAGCAGGCTAAATGCCGCTAAACGTTCTGCCAGTGCCTGCGCGTCGTTTTCCGGTGCCAGCCAGCCTGATTTACCCGACTCGACCAGCTCCGGGATCCCGCTGTGAACAGTGGAAATCACCGGAATACCCACCGCCATCGCCTCCATCAGCGCCACCGGGATCCCCTCCATGTCGCCATCCCTTCCGGTGATTGAGGGCAGCAAAAAGACATCCGCCTGTTCAAGCATCTGCTTTACCTGATGACTGGGTTTAAAGCCGGGCATCTCAATCATATCATCAAGCTGATATTGCTCGATCAGCGTCCGCAACCGACGCTCCCACGGGCCAATCCCCAGAATGCGATAGCGAAATGAGATGCCTTGCTCTTTTAACTGACGACAAGCTTCGATGGCGAGGTGCAGTCCTTTTTTCTCGGTTAACCGGGCGACAGAGATTATTTCCAGCGGTGCGGCTGGTGCTTTTAGTTGGCGAGGGGTAAAACGCGTCATATCAATGCCCATACGCGAAACCGCGATTTTTTGCGGCGGGCATCCCATGTTTTTTAAACGTCCGGCCCAGAGATTGCTGATGGGTAACATCAAATCTCCACGTTGAAACAGTTGCTGATACTCAGGGGTATAGCGGGCCAAAACGCCCCGGTGCGAAACATCAACCCCATGAAATACCGTGGCGATTTTTCCGCGGATCATCCCAAGCTCACGCAGCTTGGCGGCCGTTACGCCTGCGGGCCCAAAATGAGCAATAAAGACATCCGCCTCAAATGCTCGCGGATTCCCGCCGCAAATAGCAGCCAAAATCAGATTGCGCGCCTCCTCACCATAGCGTGCAACATTAAGCGCTTTCCAGGTCGCTGCGCGGGTAATACCGTGCAGAGCCGCCGCTGCCCTATATTTCAGTTTCGCCAGTTTGCTTTCCGGTTCATTCAGCAACCAGCGAGTTTTTTCACCCAGACGGTAGGTATTAAAGGAGGCATGAGTATTTTCAAGATCGCCCTTCTGCAAAGCGACAATCTCCACGTCGTAGCCCATATCGATAAATGCGGTTATCTGATTGAGTACAAATGTCTCGGAGGAGAGCGGAAATTTAAGCAGAAAAAAACCAATCTTCATTTTTCCCCCTCAATACGCGTTAAAACCGACTGCACCATGCGTACCCCACGTTCGCGTTCGCGCATAACCGCGTCGCCGAGACGTATGCGCAGCTCAGGTAACTGTCCTAGAGTATCGGCAACCTTCCCTTCGAGACTGCCATCGAGAAGATGACGAATATCAACAGCCATCTCCGGTAACCCCAGTTGTTGCATGATCCCGGCCGATTTGTGCTCGTAGTTAATGGCGATGGCAGGCGTCATAAAATTCATCGAGATGATGGCAGAATGCAAGCGAGTCCCCACCGTCAGATCGCATGCGCCCAGAATCTTCCCCATCTCCAGATCGTTAAGTTCATCCATCACCACATGATATCGGGCCGGATCGTTAACATACTGGCGCAGGTTTAACGCCACCATGCGGTCATCTTTGTTGTAACTATCAATACCGGTGCAAGTTGACAGCGCTATCACCTGGTAACCTTCATCAAGGATGCGATTCACCACCCCGCCAAAGGCTTGCTCATAGGCTTGCTGCGTTGTCCCCAGACGCTTATCAAAAGGAGCCAGCTCACGCAATGTAATGGCAACGGTCTTCTGTTTAGCCGCCATGTCTAACCAGTGCTGTACCGAATAACCTGGCTCAAAATCCTCATGATGGTTGTCGACCAGCCAGGCCGTATCCACGCCTGTTTCGACTTTATCCGTGGTAATTGCGCTGCGCTTCATCAGATCCAGACTGACGGATTCACGTAAAATCAGCGCATTACAGTGACCAAACACGTAGTTCGCCAGTTGATTAAACTGCTCATCCTGGAATGGCCCCACGCTGTGACCAATCATGTACAGCGGTTTTTTCGCCATAAACGAACACAGGGCATGTTCAAACTGCGGCACGCCATACAGATCGACAAAGAACGATCCGCCGACCTGGATGATGGCGTCATAGCGCGACAGCAGACGGACAAAATCGGTAAAGCCCTGGGCGATAGCGATATTGCGCAGATTACCGGAATCGGTAACACGCGAGAGTAGTACCTGATGCTGATAGCGACGACGCAGCACTTTCTTCACGCGCCCCATAACACCCGCTGCGTTGTTATGTTGCTTCATCTGCAAATACAGCGGGTCGCCCATAACCGGGCGGTTTAGCAACCACGAAGAACTCACCGGGTAACGGCTCATCACATCCACTTCGGTCTCGGGACGCAACGCGTTAATGGCATCCAGCAAACCGCGCAGGATCGCGCTATCCCCTCGGTTCCCGCAGGTATGGTTGCCTAAAATTAGTAATTTCATTATGACCTCTTAAAACGTTGTTCTTATCCCGCACGGAGCAAGGTTTTCATTTTTTCACTGCGACAGAGTTGGCGTTTTATTTCCACCACCAGCGGATGGCGCGACAACACAATCATTAGCGCAAACACCAGTGCTCCTGCCGCTATCTGGATCCCCAGCAGCGCGCTTAATGGCACCTGGTTGCGCAGGGTTAAGCCCAACGCATAGCTCACCACAAGGGTTGGTAAGGAGAGATACAACGGCAGCCACAGACTGAGCATGTACTGACGGTAGCTGGAGCCAAGAACAGGCTTGATCATCACGAAGTAGCTGAGGATCGTGTTAATCACCTGGACCAACAGAAAGCCCAGCGCCACGCCAATCGCCCCCGCCAGATGACCGCCAATGAAAATGGCAGGAATAAACAGAAAGGTTTTGAACACATTGAATTTGAAGCTGATATCGACCCGGGCTTTCGCCATCAAGAGCGATCCTATTGGATTCCCCACCGAGCGCAGCAAACCCACAATGCACAACAATTGCAGGACCGGAATAATGCCGTTCCACTTCTCGCCAAACACCAGCGGCACCACGTTGTCCGACACCACCATCAGTCCCAGTAGTGCCGGGAAGTTGATAATCCCAACCACTGACAGCAGCTTGTAAAAATTCACCCGTAGTTTTTCGCTGTCTTCCTGGATTTTGGCAAACGCCGGAAACAGCACGCGGGTGATAATCGGGTTCAGTTTTATCGGCGGGACAACCGCCACGTTCCAGGCGAGATTGAATCCGCCCGCCACGCCAGCTCCCAACGTGCGGGCTAAAACCAGCGTGGAAAGGTTGGTATTGATGTAATTGATGATGCTGTCTGCCGTCAGCCATGCGCCAAAACGCAGGTTCGACGAAACAGATGCCAGCGAAAAATGTAGCCCCGGACGGTAAATCCGGCGGCCAAAATAGCCGAACAGCAGCGTACGTAGCGTACTATTCACCAGATACCCAAGAATGGCCATCAGCGCGAGCGGCCAGAAATGGGCGCTGACTACGGTAAAGGTAAATCCAGCCAGCACTGAACTGGTTTCAATCATGCCAATTTTGTTGAAGGCCAACTCTTTTTGCATCAGCGCGCGAAACTGCTGCCCGTGCGGTATCACCACAAACGCCAGTGATAAGGTTTTGATGAGCGGTGCCAGTTCTGGGTTATTGAGCACATGGGCAATCGTCTCGCTCAGCAGAAACATCGCCACGCATACCACAATACCCAGCCCAACGTTTAGCCAGTACAGCGTCGTCAGCTCCAGATAACCAATCTCTTTGCGTTGAATAATTGAGTTGGCGATACCGAAATCCGACAGCGTATCGGCCAGCGCTATGATCACCAGCGACACAGTTAACAACCCGAACTGGTGGTTATCAATAATTCGCGCCAGGACGGTCATCTGAATAAGTCCGAGGCCAATAATGATCACCGTGGCAATCGCCGACCACTTTGCGCCATTAAGCGTTTTTTCTCGTAAGCTCATGTTAATACGCCGCTTTGTTAACAAAGCCTTTGAATATCGTCAGAAAAACAATTTTGATATCGAACCACACGCTCCACTCGCGAATGTATTCGAGGTCAAACTCCACACGTTTCTCCATTTTTTCCAGCGTATCGGTTTCACCGCGCCAGCCGTTGATTTGCGCCCAGCCGGTAATACCCGGTTTCACCTTATGGCGTAACATGTATCCCTCAATCAGTTGGCGGTACTGTTCATTATGCGCCACCGCATGCGGACGTGGTCCGACGATAGACATCCCCCCGGTGAGCACGTTAATAAACTGCGGCAGCTCATCGAGCGACGTCCGGCGCAGGAAATTTCCCACAGGGGTAACGCGCGGATCGTTTTGCGTCGCCTGCGTCACCACCGCGTCGTTCTCCATCACTTTCATTGAGCGAAACTTCCAGACTTTGATCGGTTTGCCGTCCATGCCATAGCGAGTCTGGCGGAAAATCACCGGTCCTTTGGAGGTCAGTTTTACCAGTAGCGCTATGCCACATAGCACCGGGGAAATAAGTAGCAGGATCAGTGAAGCCAGCACGATATCTTCCGCGCGCTTTAACAGACGATTAATCCCCGAGAGTGGCGTGTCATACAGCGGCACCACCGGAATGCCGTTCATCTCTTCAATCCGTGAATGCAGAATGTTGAAGGTAAAGACATCAGGAATAAGGAGCACTGAACAGGTGGTATCGGCCAACTCGCGCACTAATTTTTTGACGCTGGCACCATCGCTCATCGACATGGCGATATAAACGTTATGAATGCGTGAGGCTTTAGCGTCATCCACCAGTTGTTGCAGATTACCGGCCCAGTCGCGGGAGTTTTTTCCAGGGATAGGGTCGTGATAGATACCTGCAACTTCAAACCCCAGCCACGGTTCATGGCGAAAGCTCTCCAGCAGCATTTGGCCGGCTGGCAGGTCCCCTGCCACCGCCACTCGACGAGTGTTGTACCCGCGATTGCGCAGCCATCCCGCGCCGTAGCGAATAAACGAACGACTCAACACCAGGCCAACACTGGACAGCAGATACCACGCCAGCCAGACGGCGAGACGGTTATCAAAATCGTTATTAAAGGCGATCAGACCTGCGCAAAAAATCAGGCTCAGCGTCCAGTTTTGCAGCAACAGCACCAGCTCAGTGGTCATTTTGACACCACGCCAGGAGCGATAAAAATCCGTTATGCCACCGAGCATCTGAAAAACGACCAGCGTGATCAGCGCCACCAGCAGGTGCATGTACAGGAAAGGCAAACCGCTTAATTCGCAGATTACCCACAACCCGCCAAACATGATGGTGATATCTGAAAAGCGTTGCACCATCGAAATTAACGACGCATTGGTTTTGGCGCGCTCGCGCTTCTTTAGATGTGTCATCGTGGTTCCTGTTAGTCACCCTTTGCCCAGAATCGGGCAAAGGAAGCACCAGCATTACTGATTCAGTAACGCCAGAAGAGTGCGCGTTCGCGCTTCCATCAACGGAATATCTCCGCGCGATTCCACGTTCAGGCGCACCACCGGTTCGGTATTGGAAGAGCGTAAATTGAAGCGCCAGTCGACAAACGACATGCTGATACCGTCCGTTCTGTCTACCGTCAGCGCCTCACGGGAAAAATGCTGCTCCACGCGCGCAATCGCTGCCGCCGGCTCTGCCAGCGTGCTGTTTATTTCACCACTCGCCGGATAGGCCACCATCCGGTCGCGGACCAGTTCGCCCAGCGACTGTCCTTTCAGACAAAGCAGTTCAGCCACCAGCAGCCACGGGATCATGCCGCTGTCACAGTAGGCAAAGTCACGGAAATAGTGATGCGCACTCATTTCACCGCCATAGACGGCATCTTCGTGGCGCATCCGCTCTTTGATAAACGCGTGCCCGGTTTTTGACATCACCGGTTTACCGCCTGCCGCCGTCACCACGTCCACGGTGTTCCAGGACAGACGCGGGTCGTGGATAATCTTCGCCCCCGGATTCTTCTCCAGAAACGCCTCCGCCAGCAGGCCGACAATGTAGTAGCCCTCAATGAACTGACCTTTTTCATCGAACAGGAAGCAGCGGTCAAAATCACCGTCGAAGGCAATCCCCATATCCGCGCCGTGTTCAATAACCGCGTTGCGCGTGTCAGCCCGACATTCCGGCAGCAGAGGATTGGGAATACCGTTGGGGAAGTTGCCATCCGGCGTATTGTGGATTTTGATAAACTCGACCGGCACGCCCAATGTTTTAAAACGGGCTTCAATGGCGTCCACTACAGGGCCTGCCGCGCCGTTGCCGGAATTGAGCACCAGCTTCATCGGTTTCAGATTGGCGGGATTGATGTAACCCAGCAGGTGGTCAATGTAGGCATCACGGATAGTAATACGCTGGTAGCGGCCACGTTTTGTCTCATCAACCGCCGGGAAGTCGTTGGCTTCCGCCAGGCGCTGTACGTCGCGCAGACCGGTATCACCGCTGATGGGCCGTGCCCCTTCCCGCACCAGCTTCATGCCGTTGTAATCCATCGGATTATGGCTGGCGGTCACTTCAATACCGCCGTCAATACCCAGGTGGAAGGTGGTGAAATAAATCTCTTCGGTACCCGACATGCCAATATCCAGCACATCCACCCCCGCATCCTGTAGTCCTTTTGCCAGCGCCAGCTTCAGCGTCTCGCTGGTCAGGCGCACATCGCCGCCGAGGACAATCGTTTTTGGCTTCAGGAACTCACCGTAAGCGCGGCCAATACGCCACGCGATATCTTCATTCAGCTCTTCGCCCAGCCTGCCGCGAATATCGTAGGCTTTGAAACAGGTTAATTTCGTCATGATTTACCCTTCTTCAGGCAACAGGAGGCCCTGACTCTTAATGAGCCTTTTAATGAGTGTTAAATGCATTTCCCGGCGCACTTCGCTTCCCGGGCCTACGGTGTTGTAGGCTGGATAAGCGAAGCACATCCGGCATCAGGTACGCCCGTATCTGTCCGCAAACCGCACCACATCATCCTCATCGAGGTAAGATCCGGAGCGCACTTCAATCAGATCGAGCGGGATTTTCCCCGGATTCTCCAGACAATGGGTCGCCCCAAGCGGAATATAGACAGACTCGTTTTCAGCGAGCAGTTTGATATCATCATTGATCGTCACTTTCGCGGTACCGGCCACCACCACCCAGTGTTCAGCCCGGTGATGATGCATCTGCACGGACAATCCCTCACCTGGTTTAACGGTAATTCGCTTCACCTGGTAACGGTCTCCGGCATCAATGGAGTCGTACTTGCCCCACGGACGGTAAACTTCACGGTGAATATGGTGTTCATGTCGTCCGTCAGCTTTAATTTGCTCCACCACTTTTTTGACGTCCTGCACCGCGTTGCGATCGGCGATCAGCACCGCATCTTTGGTCTGCACCACCACCAGATCCTTCACCCCGACGGTCGTCACCAGGCCAGATTCGGCATACACGTAGCTGTTCTCCGTTTTGTGGCTAATGACGTCGCCATGATGCACATTGCCTTCGGCGGTATGGGCGCTAATTTCCCACAGCGATGACCAGGAGCCGACATCGCTCCAGCCTGCGTTCATGGGCATCACCACCGCATCGGCCGTACGTTCCATTACCGCATAGTCCACAGACTCTTCCGGACAGGCGAGAAACGCCTGTTCATCAACGCGGATAAAATCGAGATCGGGGTCAACCGCACTCATGGCATTCTCACAGGCCTGAAGAATGTCGGGGCGATATTTTTTCAGTTCTTCCAGGTAACGTCCGGCGCGGAACAAGAACATGCCGCTGTTCCAGTAGTAATCGCCGTTCGCCACATAAGCCTGCGCGGTTTCCAGATTGGGCTTTTCAACAAACTGCGCCACTTCGAACGCCACTGCGTCGGTATTCGTTGGCGAAACCTCGCCACGGCGGATATAGCCATAGCCCGTTTCCGGCTGGTCCGGCACGATACCAAACGTCACCAGCTTACCCGCACTGGCATAGGGCATAGCATTGCGAACCGCCTCGCGAAATGCCTCTTCGTCGGCAATCATGTGATCGGCCGCCAATACCAGCAGCAGCGGATCTTCCTCCGGGCTTTGACGTTTTGCCGCCAGTGCGGCCAGCGCTATCGCCGGTGCCGTGTTACGTCCGGCGGGTTCGAGAATAATGTTCTCAGTCAGCTTGTGCAGTTGCCGTAGCTGTTCCGCGACGATGAAACGGTGCTGTTCATTACAGATAACCACCGGGCTTTCACACTCCACACCGTTCAGACGACAGATCGTTGTCTGCAGCATGGTGAGATCGCCTTTCAGGCACAGGAACTGCTTTGGATACAATACGCGGGACAGAGGCCATAAACGGCTACCCGAGCCACCGGCCATCACTACCGGAAAGAGTTTGCTTTGACTCATCATTAACCCCGAATATCAGCAATAAATTGGCTAAGCACGTTATCTTTATCCAGCGTGCGTTCGGCATAGTCACGTGCCACCGTATTGACTTTTGGCATCCTCAACGCTTGTTGGATACCGCAAACCAGCGCGTTTACCGATTCCGGCTCCACGCATACTGCGATGCCTGGAACAATGTTACAGAGCTGCCCCAGCTCGGTTTCCGGCTCGGCGGTAATCACCGCGTTACCACCAACGGCGAGGATATTGGTCAGTTTGGAGGGCAGTACAGCATCCGCCGCACCGCGCTTTTGTACCACCAGATGACAGTCCGCCATCTTGAGCAGCGCAGGCAGCGCGTCATAAGATTGCAGTGGAAAGAACATCACATTGTTCAGGCCGCGTTCGCTGGCCATACTCTCCAGCCGCGCTTTACCCCCGCCCTGCCCGACAATCACAAACAGCCAGGGCCGCTCGCTCAACAGGGCCGCTGCGTCGATCACACTCTCCAGCCCTTGCTTTTCACCAATATTGCCCGAGTAGAGAATGATTTTTTTTTCATCAGGCAAGCCCAGCTGCTGGCGCAACGCCAGAGCATCAGCGGCGTCCACATCGCGAAAACGCGCTACTTCTGACCAGTTCGGAAAGAAAATAACCTTCTGTGCATCAACGCCCTTTTCCTGTGCTTTGTTCATCATTGAGCGAGAAATGGTCGAAATATGGTCCATATTCAACAGCCCACTGCGCTCAAAGGCGCTGGCCAGTTTTGCCACCATACCGCGCTTGCCTTTGCCCGCCATGCCAAGTCCCAACATGGCATCAACTTCGTAATCCTGAATATGCAGCAGCGTGCGCGCCCCGGACAGCTTCGCCAGCAGGCGCATTCCCGGCGTACAAAACAGCGTCGGCACTACCCCAATGATGCGATCCGGCTTCCAGCGGCGTTGCGCCAGCAGTGGGAAGAAACTGCTCAGGGCGAAACTGCCTAAATGCAGTAGACGCTTGAGCGTGGAGGGCTGCTCAGGCACATACAGCGGGCAACGCCAGACGATGGCATCGCCCTCTTCACGACGGTAGCGCCAGGATGAATAGCGACCGTTGACTTTCCACTGCGGATAATAAGGCGGCGCGGTGATCACCCGTACGTCATGCCCCTGTTGCGCCATCCACTCCACCATTTCACCGGTGTATTTACCGATACCGGTCAACTCCGGCGAATAGTTGATGCCATACACAAGGATCTTCATAGCCCGGGTGCTCCGGCCTGACTCTTCTCACAGAAGTAAGCCCGGCTGTTGTCGTGCACGTGGTCACTGGCCAGAATCTCTTCAATTGCCAGCCAGCGGTACGCGTCATGTTGAACGTCAGGCAGTTGCAGGTCGTTTTCCGACACCCGCAGACGAAATCCCAGCACGATGTAATGCGTTGAGAAATCTTTCCCGGAAAAGTTGTCGTCATAGAAGTGCTGCCAGACACCGTAAAACTGCGCAACGGACAGCGGTAAACGTAACCCCAGCTCAGCTTCAGTAAGCCGCTCAAAGGCCGCGTGCAGCGGTTCATCTTTTTGCACCCGACCGCCAGGCACAAACCAGTACCCCTGCGCAGGACGATTGAGGCGCTTGCCAAGCAGAAATTCACCGTGGGCGTTTTCCACGATCAAATCGATGGAAATCAGCGGAGTTGAACGTACAACGGTGGCAAAATCCTCATGACGTAAAAACATGCTTACCCCCGGTAACGCTGCTGGTTTTCAAGGAACCACTGATATGTACTGGCAAGCCCCGCTTGCAGAGATATCTCGTGATACCAGCCCAACTGATGCAGACGCGTAACGTCGAGCAATTTGCGCGGCGTGCCGTCCGGTTTGCTGGCGTCAAACACCACGCGCCCCTTGTAGCCCACGACCTCCGCAATAGTCTGCGCCAGTTCACGGATGGTGCAGTCCACGCCGGTCCCCACGTTGATATGCGACAGCATCGGCTGGGTATATTCCTGCAACACTTCCTGAGCCAACTCCATCACGTGGATACTGGCCGCCGCCATATCGTCGACATGCAGAAATTCACGCATTGGCGTCCCGCTGCCCCATACCACCACATCCGGAGCATTTTGCCCGCGAGCTTCATGAAAGCGGCGCAGCAGCGCCGGGATCACATGCGACTTACTCGGATGAAAGTTGTCATGCGGCCCATACAGATTGGTCGGCATCACCGAGCGATAATCACGGCCATACTGTCGGTTATACGATTCACACAGCTTGATACCGGCAATTTTGGCAATCGCATACGGCTCATTGGTCGGTTCAAGTGTCCCCTGCAACAGTTCACTCTCGGCGATTGGCTGGGTAGCTTGCTTGGGATAAATACAGGATGACCCGAGAAACAACAGTTTATTCACGTTATGCAGATGTGCAGCATGAATAATGTTGCTCTCAATCATCATATTTTCATAAATAAAATCAGCAGGATAAGTATTGTTTGCCACAATCCCTCCTACTTTTGCCGCCGCCAGATAAACCTGGTCAATACGTTCAGCGGCAAAAAACGCCTGCACCGCACTGGCGTCCAGCAGATTAAGCTGGTCGCGGGTACGCAGCACCAGCTCCACATTATTTCGCTGCGACAATTGTCTGACGATGGCGGACCCCACCATCCCGCGATGGCCCGCCACAAAAATACGTTGTGTCTTCATCCTCAGTACTCCAGCGCGATGGCGACCTCGTAACCGTGCGACTTGAGCAGGGAATGTTTCTTCGCCGCATCAAGATCGTTAGCAACCATTTCCGAGATCATCTGGCGCAGCGTGATTTCCGGTTTCCAGCCCAGTTTTTCATGTGCTTTGGCCGGATCGCCCAGCAGCGTTTCCACCTCAGCCGGACGGAAGTAGCGCGGGTCAACGGCAATCATGACATCGCCTGGCTTCACGCCCGGTGCATCATGTCCGGTCACGGAAACCACGATGCCTTTCTCATTCACGCCCTCACCTTCAAAGCGCAATTTAATCCCCAGCTGAGCAGCCGCCATTTCTACAAACTGGCGCACGGAATACTGCACGCCGGTGGCAATCACGAAATCTTCCGGCTTATCCTGCTGCAGCATCATCCATTGCATCCTGACGTAATCTTTGGCATGCCCCCAGTCGCGCAGTGAATCCATGTTGCCCAGGTACAGGCAAGACTCCAGCCCCTGAGCGATGTTGGCGATCGCCCGGGTAATTTTGCGAGTGACAAAGGTTTCGCCGCGGCGCGGAGACTCGTGGTTAAACAGAATGCCGTTACAGGCATACATCCCGTAAGACTCACGGTAGTTGACGGTTATCCAGTAGGCGTACAGCTTAGCAACGGCATACGGTGAACGCGGATAGAACGGCGTGCTCTCTTTCTGCGGGATTTCCTGAACCAGACCGTACAGCTCAGAGGTAGACGCCTGATAAAAACGGGTCTTTTTTTCCAGACCAAGGAAGCGGATCGCCTCCAGCAAGCGCAAGGTGCCGATCGCATCAACATCTGCGGTGTATTCCGGTGAATCAAACGACACCGCAACGTGGCTCATGGCACCCAGGTTATAGACTTCATCCGGTTGGACTTCCTGTAAAATACGGGTCAGATTGGAGGAGTCCGTCAAATCGCCATAATGCAGATGAAATTTGGGATTGCCTGAATGCGGATCCTGGTAGATGTGGTCCACACGTTCGGTGTTGAATGATGAAGCGCGACGCTTAATACCGTGTACTTCGTACCCTTTTTCCAGCAGGAGTTCTGCCAGGTAAGAACCATCCTGCCCGGTTACGCCAGTAATGAGAGCGACTTTTGACATGTTATAACCTCTTCAGTGATCCCCTCAGGGAGTAACTTTCTCGACGCGTTCGCGCGTGACTACTGCGGGATTTCCCCGACAAATGACATTTGCTGGCAGCGATTTAAATACGCTGCTTCGTGCTCCGACGACGGTGCCATCGCCAATCGTCACGCCAGGCGCGACAAACACATCTGTCGCCAGCCAGCATTTATCGCCAACCACTATCGGTGTGGCGTTAATATCAAAATGTTGGCTGGCATAATCATGACTCCCGGTGCATAAATAACTTTTTTGCGAAATAACTGCGTGGGCCCCAATCGTAATATCACCTAACGTATATAAAACCGCGTCATCACCCACCCAGGCATAATCTCCCAGAGTTAGTTTCCACGGATAAGTAATTTTTACTGAAGGCCGAATGACTACGTTTTTTCCTATTTTTGCGCCAAACATCCGTAATAAAAAAGCACGCCAGCGATACATGACCTGTGGAGACCAGCGAAATAATGTTGCTTGCACCGCCCACCATAATTGCACTTTAATAGCGCCGCCGCCGCGAAAACCTCCAGGCACTTTAAATCCGCTTAAGTCTTGCATACTGTGCCCTTACGTTTTTCCATATAAGGTTTTTGTTTTATCGGTTGTGCGCAGGCGTAAATATTCTGACAAACCGGTCCAAAAACCTGGCATGTGTAATATCTGGCGCTGTACTTTTTTGGCATCCCGGCACAATTCCAAATTATTCGTCGTTGACACTCCGCCCATAGAAAATTCCGACACCAACCCGCGCAGCTTTTTAAAAGCGTAACCGGACTTGTATAATTTGGCTGCCAACGCGTAATCTGACGATATTTTATATTGCAAATCATAATGCCAGACATTCAGTCCTGAGAGCGGAAAAAATATTGCCTGATGGCTGGCTGGCAGGCTGTGATAAATATACCAACCCGGTTTTGCCCGACGCTTAATTTTGTTGCCATTGCCGAAATCCAGCAACGCATCGCCAATGACCATAGTTTGGTCACTCTGCATTTTTAGCTGGCGGATAAAACAAGCCGCATTCGCATGCAGAATATCCCCGGAGTTGAGGAACAGTGCAAACCGCCCGCGCGCCATGGCGATGCCTTTGTTCATCGCATCATAGATGCCGTTATCCGGCTCGCTGACAAACCGTAACCGGTGTTCTCCACTGAGTCCTTCAAGAAACGCCGACGTACCATCCGAGGAGCCGCCATCAACAACAATCCACTCAAAACTGATATCACCCGCTTGCGCCAGATGTGCCAGCGACGCGTGAGTTTTGACGATCCCTTCCAGATTGCGAAAGGCGACGGTAATGATACTGAGCAGCATGTAAGTTACCTCGCGATATTCAGCGCCTTGCGCAAAATAAACGGACACACAATTAAAAATGCGTATTCCGGACTAAATACTGAACCTGTAAAAAACAGTGACAATGGTGTAAAAAGATAAAGCTGCACCCGATAATTCTGATTATCGCCAAACGCATTGATCATCATTTTCATGACCTTCCCCATGTACCATAGGGCTAATATCACCGCGAACCATGAAAAATAAATAATCAGCAGATACAAGCCATTGTCTATTGTTTTACCGACATCTGCACCGTTAAAAATTCCGAATGACGCGACGTATTCATAAAGTGAGCCAAATCTCACTACGCCATCAACGTTCAGTAATGAATAACCGACCATCACTAATGGTCCTACGATACGATAATACGATGACGAACCTTCAGTTCCTAAATCACCAAGCCGCGTTGCGATGTACGGAAAAGCAAATATCACACCAACTAAAAACACGCTCAATGAGATTATCGCCAGAGGTAGCTTCTTTTTTATCGCATCCTTATTTAGGTACTGAAACGCCCATTCCAGGAGGTAAAACAAAATAAACGTCATTACTCCTGAAAACGATCCCGATAATATTATCCCTACCAGAATCATAGCATCGGACTTAGGTGTTTTGATACCAAACTGTTTGATACTGAGCCAAATTGAGATTAACGCCAGAGCGAAGAATGCCGGTTCGAAATAGAGCGCGGTGGTTCGTTTCCCACCAAACTTAATAAAGTTCAGAACATAGCTGTTACTGTAAATAAGATATTTCGAAATAACTTCCATTAAACTGCTGCCGCCGCTGAGAATTATCTGTGCCATTTCAGCTGCAGCTAACCCCACCACCAGTCCCACGACCAGCCAGAAAAAGCGCAAGATTTTAATGTAGTTATGCGGTGAAATGGTTTTGAAGCGAATACTCCATACCATGCCAATAATCACCACGGTATAGATAAACAACATGGCGGACGTCACGTACTTGCTGGCATCCAGTGACTGACCGAACAGATAGTTAAATGCCGTCAGTCCGCCCCCTACGCCCAGCGCGATCATTAATTTTTTGATATTGATGCGCTCGATAAACAGCAACAGCAGAACGGGTAAAAAGGTGACGATAGTTATCGGGAAGCTCTCGCCAAGCTGGGCGAGTTTGACGTTTACTAGCAGATAAAGCAGCGGTAGCACCAGATAGCTACAGATTCTGATAGAACGAGACATATTCCTCCAGCATCTGTTGTCCACTGTATGCCAACTGGCTGCGCTGGCTAAATGCGGCAAGCGACGTGTCAAATACCGCCTGCGCAATGTCTGATTTTTTCAGCTGCACCAGTTGCAACACTTCAGCTTCGCTGAACGTTTTTCCACCTGATTTAGCCAGCACTTCCTGCGCGGCATCGCTGTGCGTGGCTATTACCGGTACGCCGATGGACAGCGCTTCGCACAGAATCAGCGGGTAGTTATCGACACGGGAGCTGAACACCAGTCCATCCATCTGATTAAGCGCACTCATCAACGTGCGCTTATCGCTCTCAAAACCGTGATTGATGACGTTATCTCCCGCAAATGGCGAAAATTTGCCGAAGGTATGCAACTCAATTTTGTCTCCGAGCGCGGTAATAGCTCGCACCAGTTGCTGACTGGTTTTGCCGTCATAGCGCAGGTCATGAGCCACCACGGCAATTTTCGGCCGACCGCTCTCCTCAGGCATCGCGGGTAGTTCGGCAAGAATGGTTTCAGTTGCCACATCAATGCCATTATTGATAATGCGGCAGCGTCCCGCGCCATACAGGCTGTTGAAGGCGTCGGCCACATGCTGACTGGGCGAGATAAACTGGCAACCCAGCGCCAGCATCGCACGAAACATCTGCCGCTTAACGGGCAACTGTTGATGGGCTTTATCGATTTTTACCGGCGGATAGTTGCTCAGCGTTGGGCATTGCAGACAGCCCGTTTTCCAGCCTTCGCAGCCATCGGTAAAGGCACAGCGCCCGGTCACACTCCAGTGATCGTGCAGCGTCCAGACGAAGGTGATATCCGGTTTATGCGCTTTCACTTTTTGGCAAAAGGAGACTACCTCTTCCAGGTTCAACCAGTAGCTGTGCAACACATGAAAATGCAGTACCAGCGGGCCGTTAGTGCGGGTAACCGTACGATATAGCTTGTCGAGATTGCCGAACATGTCGCGGTTCGCGAAACGAAACAGCGCAATGTTCGCCGCCGACGTCAGGCGCGGCGTATATTTGATAACCTGCGGGTATTTCGCATGGCTGGCGCTTTTTTTACCGCCTTTGCCATAGCCATAGACAAAACGCGACGA
Organism: Citrobacter sp. S39; assembly: GCF_009495675.1. Taxonomy (NCBI): domain Bacteria; kingdom Pseudomonadati; phylum Pseudomonadota; class Gammaproteobacteria; order Enterobacterales; family Enterobacteriaceae; genus Citrobacter; species Citrobacter sp. S39. The sequence continues at coordinate 2,791,173 of NZ_CP045555.1, read as the reverse complement.
CAGCCCTTTTTCCAGCGACCTCAGATGCAAATCTAACGCCACGCCTGCCGCCCCACCTTCTGCGAGTCGCACATTAAATTGTAATATCTTCATTTTATTACCTTCACCCGTGCCTTCTCGCCTACGACCAGCGCATTGTCCGGAACGCTATCCACCACGACGCTCCCGGCACCAATCGTCACGTTATCGCCAATAGCAACGTCGCCAAGCAGAGTGACATTGGCCCCCAGCTCAACGCTGTTACCGATTACCGGGCAGGACAAATCGTTGGTGCCAAGATTGCCGATGGTGACGCCGTGACGTAGGGTAAAATCATCCCCCACAACCACATGTTTATTGATAACCACCCCATAGCCATGATGGATGGTGAAACGACGACCGATTGATGCAGCAGCCTGAATTTCATAGCCAAACAGGCATTCGGTGATAAGGCGGTACATCACCAGTATCGGAGCGGCCCACAGGTTGTTTAAGATGTTTTTTTTACGCCAGACGGAGCAAAAATGGGCAATCCGATAGGCCACCACCATGCAGCAGGGGCGCAGACTCCAGCCGTTCACGCGTAAATCTTCCAGCATAATTAGCGTCCTCGCAGTCCGTCGGCCAGACGCTTACTGTTGCGAACAGAAAGCAGCGTCAGTAGCGTGCGCCAGTTCATCCGTTTATTGCGGATCTGATAGAGGGTAAACAGCTGATATTTCTTGCTGGCCCGGTCAAATTTGCCTTTGTGCTTGCGGTAAAACTGAAAGTAGCCGGAGAATTTATTCGGCGATGAGGTAATGCGCATCTCACCGTGATTCACATGCAGGATCTGCGTTGCCTCTTTGACCTTCCACGGTTTGCCATACGCCACCACCATGCGCAGGAAGATGTCGTAATCCTGCGCCGCTTTCAGCGTGGTATCGAACAGACATGCTTTAAACCGCCATGCCCAGGTAAATACCTGGTTACCAATGATGTTGCGCTTATAAAACCTGCGGCGTGAATAAACGGACTTAGGATAGAGCGGCAGACTGGTCGGCTGCGAATACACTTCGCCCTCACAGACATAGTCATTGGCATACAGAAACGCCCGCGTGACCAAATGATGGCGATAGTTGAGAAATACACTCAGTCGGTTCGGCGTCCATTCATCATCATCATCAATCCCCGTAATGTATTGTCCGTTGGCCTGCATAATGGCCTGATTACGTACCGCGCAGGCCCCGGAGTTGGTGGAATTATGCGTATACGACACGCGCGGATCGTTGAGTTCCTCAACAAACTGCTGCAACTGCTCATATGAGGAAGAGCAATCATCCACAATGATCATCTCCCAGTGAGGATAGTCCTGGCGCAACACCGATTTAATCGCCCGAATGGCCAGCTGCTGGCGGTTCCAGGTTGGCATGTAAATTGAAATTAGCGGGTTTTCTGTGGTCATTTTCGTTTCCAAAAAAAGTTGCCTGATGGCACTACGCTTATCAGGCCTACATTCAATATGCGTTGCTGTTAGTTATTTCGAATCCGACGTGTATTCGTATTCGTAGTAGCCGTAATCCTGATACCCGCTCGCGCGGCGGAAGATCGAGTTGAGGATCACCCCTTTCACCTGAATGCCATTTTGCTCGAAGCGGCCCAGGCTGGTTTCCACCTCTTTAAGCGTGTTGACCGCATAACGCGCTACCATCAGCGTGGTGCCGACGTGGCGCCCTACGATAGCCGCATCGGTCACCGCCAGAATTGGTGGGGTGTCAATCAACACCAGGTCATAGTGCGAGCTGGCCCAGGCAATCAGTTCGCCGAAGCGCTCGCTCATCAACAGTTCGGAAGGATTGGGAGGAATTTGACCGCGAGGGATCAGATCAAAATGCGGAATCGATGTCGGTTTAGCGCTGGATGAGATATCCCCTTTGCCAATGAGGATCTCAGACAGGCCGTTGACGTTATTGGTCCCCAGCAGTTCGTGGGTATAGCCTTTGCGCATGTCGCAGTCGATCAATAGCACGCGTTTGTTAGTCTGGCTAATAACTGCCGCCAGGTTAGCGCAGACAAACGTTTTCCCAATCGACGGGCTGACGCCGGTCAGCATCAATACGTTGTTACGCGCCTGCATCATGGCAAAGTGCAGGCTGGTACGCAGGCTACGGACCGCTTCTATGGCGAGATCCGTTGGATTCCCCACGGCCAGCAGTTGGCTTTGCTTGTAGCGTTTCACACCTTTAATGGTCTGAACGTTATCACGCGCTTTTTGCCATTCAGACAGCGGAATACTGGCATACACGCTGATACCATGCTCTTCCAGCGCCTGGGGGCTTTCAATACCGCGATTAAACAGAGAACGCAGCAGTACGCCCACCACGGAAAGCATTAAACCGAGAATGATACTGCCGAGAATAATCAGCGCCGTTTTCGGCTTCAGCACGCCAGGCTGGGCAATCGCGGGATCGACAATGCGCACATCACCGACCGTACTGGCCTCGGTAATCTTCAGTTCCTGTTGCTTGTTCAGCAACTGCATATAGACCTGCTGACCGGACTCCACATCACGCGTCAGGCGAACAATTTCCTGCTGCGTTTTCGGCATCGCCGTTACGCGCCCGTTCAGCTTACTTTTCTCATCTTCCAGCGCCTGGCGTTTTTCCAGCAGCGTGCGGTACGCCGGATGCGCTTTGGTGAACAGCTTGGAAATCTCCGCTTCTTTGAAGGTCAGTTCATTCAGCTGAGCATCGATATTCACCATCGAATCCAGCACCGCTTTGGCTTCCAGCGGCAAATCCACGGAGTCTTTATCCTGACGAAAGGCGTTCAGCTTGTTTTCAGCAACATCCAGGTGGTTACGCACTTCAGGCAACTGTCTGGCCAGAAACGCCAGACTTTTGGCGGCTTCTTCGGATTTACGTTCCACGTTTTGTTGCAGATAGTTACGGGTAATACTGTCGAGGATCTGGCGGATTTGCTCGCGGTCTTCACCGGTAAAAGTCAGGCTCAATACACCGGTATCTTTGCCTGTTTCCGTCACCATCAGGTTATTTTGCAGGGTGTTTATCATGCCCAGCGTGGAGAATTTGCTGACGGTAAATTGGCTCTCCGGGCTGGCATGAATCGCCTCAACCAGCATCGTCACGCCATCGTGTTCCAACACCTTGCCGACTTGCCCCCGAACGCTAAAACCCCCGTCACTCACCAGTTGATAGCTTTTGTCATTCAGCACATTGAGCGTGAAGGTCTGTTCATTCATTGCCTTTGGCAGCGTGAAGGTAGTCACATTAACCGTTTCGTTCTGACGGCCCATCAGCCGGTCCCAGCCCGCGCCAAAAATAGGGAACGTATCTTTGGTCACGCCGATATCGAGGTTGAGATCGTCTACCGTTTTCCCTAATACCAGTCGAGACTGAATGAGCTGAATTTCCGCTTCCGAGGCCGGGGGTTTGTTCGACAACGCCGAGCCAATATCCTGCACCAGTGAATTTCCAGTATTTTGCTCAATTTGCACCAGCGCGTCCGCACTATAGATTGGGGTGGCGAACAGCGTGTAGACCGCGGCACACAATGCAAAAGCCGCGGTAATGCCAAGTACCCACCAGCGGGCTTCCACCACCGTTGCGACCAGACGACCAATATCGATTTCATCATTGCCCGTTACCGGCGCAGCAGACTGTTTAACTTTTTCTGTCATCGTTTTCCCTGCTCTGCGTTCAGTGCCTGAGCCCATTGGCGGGCAGACCGTTCAAGTAATGTGTACACCGCGTCAAACGCATCACGGCTTTTACGATACGGATCGGGAATTTCGCGCTCGCTATCCCAGTGACCAAAAAGCATCACTTTGCCGCGCATCTCCGGCACCATTTCACACAGGGCAGAGATATGGCGCTTTTCCATGGCCAGGATCAGGTCATACTCCCGGCACATTCGTCCCGAGATCTGCCGGGCACAATGATTATCCAGTGACAGGTTGTGCGCCTGCGCCACACTAATGGCGCACGGATCCGCGCCTTTCCCCACCAGCGCCCCAAGACCGGCAGAAGAGACCGTCAACGCCGGGTGAAATTGCCTTAACAAGCGCTCTGCCGTCGGGGAACGGCAAATATTCCCCACACAGACAACTAAGATTTTGTTAAACATGACGATTACCAGTTGTGAAGGTCGCTGGCCGTGTCCGTCATATAGCGAACACCACTAATAGTCGGCAGCAACTGATTGATCAAACGGTTCCAGCGAGCAACCGGCGCAGTAGTGACGTACACCACATCGTATGGCTGGAGTCGGAATGATGTTGCCATCACCAGCGATGTCGCATCGGACATATCAAGCTGATAGATATTGGCGATCTTGCCGTTGTTCCCGCCTTCGCCTTTCAATGGTCGAATAACGAAAATACCGCTGGCATTGGAGGTGGTCAGGTCAATACCTTCGGCATTGCCCAGCGCTTCGGTAAGCGTCATGCCACTGAAGTCCATTTTGAGGGTGCTCTGTTTTTTCACTTCCCCCATTACAAAGACTTTCAGATCGTCATTACGCGGGACAAACAGAATGTCGCCAGGATAGAGCAGTCGGTTCTGGCTCAGGTCGCCATTTTGCATCAGTGCTTGCAGTGAAATGCGTTGCTCCTGCCCTTTATGAGTCAGCACAACGTTGCGCCAGTCTGCCGCTTCGGTGAGACCGCCAGCGGCGTTAATGGCATCGAGAACGGTAAGCGGCACGTTGGTGATGGCCTGCTGACCGGATTTGTTCACCTGCCCGGAGACATAGGCCTTCTGCGAGCGGAAAGCGGCGATATTAACGTCCACCTGCGGGTCAGCAATGTACTTCGCTAAGCGCCCGGTAATATCACTACGAATCTCTGCCAACGTTTTCCCTACAACGCTGACTTTGCCGATGTAGGGGTAAAACATCGTGCCATCAGGTTGTACCCAGTTGCCGGTATCGCTTGAACTACGGTACTGCCCGGCCGGGGTGGTGAGTTCAGGATGGTCCCAGACGGTCACATTCAGGACATCCCCCGGACCGACCCGGTACTGATACCCGGCAATCTCCTGGTCCAGCGACATATTAGGTTGTGCAACATTTGGTCGAGGACGTAATTGTTCTACCAGCCGTGGGGTGAGTGGATAAACATTCACCATGCGATCGATATCAAAATCAGCGTCCTGCTGTTTAATCACATCTTTGCCCATCGTAGACATATTGCTGCCCGGAAGCACGGTACAACCGTTTATCAAGATTACCGATACCAATACTGGTATCAATTTAAGTTTGGATTTCATCATTGATTATTTATCACTTTGGCAGAGTAATTATCACATGCAATCTAAATAGCGACTTCGCCTGTACATATTTACCTTGCCGTTAATTGAAATGGAATTTAACTGGCATCAGTCCTAAAAAAAATGAATTCATCTGCGGTCTCTTGACAGAATAATTTAGGCTTGTTTCAGGCGACCAGACACGCTACCGCCCCTGGCTTCACTAGCTACCAATGCACTGATTAATTTAAATTTTTATCTTCTCCTTTATTTTCATCACATTTACAGCAGCAACGCATCGGGAATGACGTCACTGGTTAATGAGGAAATATTTATCTTTTGATTATTACCGCAAGAATTGTTGCAGCTAAGCGAATATCAGGCAAGATAACAAGCCACCGATACCAAGCTTTTAAGATTAATATTAAGCGTTGGATTTGTATATTTTTAGGATTTTATTGATGTTGACAATATTGATATAGAAACATCCCACCTGCGATATTTCTTAAATATATTAAGATTAATAAAATCATTTCCTGTAGTTACATTAAGGCTATTATTCTGCATCTGTTCTGATATAACCGACAGAGAAATCCCCTCTCGCCATTGCATTTTTCGCCAGTTTTACCCATGATCGAATTGTGACAATTGTCATACAACTATGGGTATAGCATTTACTATGGAATGGATTGCCGATCCGTCAATCTGGGCCGGACTGGTCACGTTAATCGTGATCGAACTTGTTCTTGGCATTGATAATCTTGTTTTTATTGCCATCCTCGCGGAGAAACTACCTCCTGCCCAGCGGGATAAGGCGCGTATTACCGGGCTACTGCTGGCGATGGTTATGCGCCTGCTGCTGCTGGCATCAATATCCTGGCTGGTAACGCTGACCACACCGCTGTTCAGCATTCGCGATCTCAGCTTCAGCGCCCGCGATCTGATCATGCTGTTCGGCGGTTTCTTCCTGCTGTTTAAAGCCACTATGGAGCTCAACGAACGGCTGGAAGGAAAAGACAGCGACAATCCCACCCAGCGTAAAGGCGCTAAGTTCTGGGGTGTGGTCGCGCAGATCGTGGTGCTGGACGCCATATTCTCTCTCGATTCCGTCATTACCGCTGTTGGGATGGTCGATCACCTGGCCGTGATGATGGCTGCGGTGATTATTGCCATCAGCCTGATGGTGCTGGCGAGCAAGTCGCTGACACGCTTTGTCAACAGTCATCCAACTATCGTTATTCTGTGCTTGAGCTTCTTGCTGATGATTGGTTTTAGCCTGGTCGCCGAAGGATTTGGTTTCCATATCCCGAAAGGTTACCTGTATGCGGCCATCGGCTTCTCGGTGATGATCGAAGCATTAAACCAGTTGGCTATCTTTAACCGTCGTCGCTTCCTCTCAGCCAACCATACTCTGCGCCAGCGCACCGCCGAGGCGGTAATGCGGCTGCTGAGCGGGCAAAAAGAAGATGCCGAACTGGATGCCGAAACCGCGGCAATGCTGGCGGACCATCATGAAGGTCAGATTTTCGCGCCTCAGGAGCGGAGGATGATTGAACGTGTGCTGAACTTCAATCAGCGTACCGTCAGCAGTATCATGACCTCGCGTCACGATATTGAACACATCGACCTCAATGCTCCCGAAGCAGAAATCCGCGCCTTACTGGAAAAAAACCAGCATACGCGTCTGGTGGTCACTGGCGAAGACGGGCAGGAAGAACTGCTTGGCGTGGTGCATGTCATCGATTTGCTGCAACAGTCTCTGCGCGGCGAGCCGCTCGACCTGCGCGTCTTGATTCGCCAGCCGCTGGTGTTCCCGGAAACTCTGCCGCTACTTCCGGCGCTTGAGCAGTTCCGAAACGCCCGGACGCACTTCGCGTTTGTAGCCGATGAATTTGGTTCCGTCGAAGGGATTGTGACGCTGAGTGATGTGATGGAAACCATCGCCGGCAATCTGCCAAACGAGGTAGAGGAAATCGACGCCCGCCATGATATTCAGAAAAACGCCGATGGTTCATGGACCGCTAACGGGCATATGCCGCTGGAAGACCTGGTGCAGTACGTCCCTATCCCATTAGATGAAAAACGTGAGTATCACACCATTGCCGGGCTTTTAATGGAATATTTGCAGCGCATCCCAAAAACCGGGGAGGAAGTCCAGGTTGGCGACTATCGGCTAAAAACACTGCAGGTGGAAAATCATCGCGTGCAAAAAGTCCAGCTGATACCGCTACACAGTGAAGAAGAGATGGATTACGAGGTGTAAGTCACGAGCCGGATGGGGCATTAGCCACCGTCCGGCAATATGAATCAGAGCTTATCCAGCAACTTTTTAACATCTTTGCCGTTGCGGGAATCTTTATTGCGATCGGCCCAGTCATTCAGGCGACGTTTTGCTTCATCCTGCAGATGTTTACGCAAAAGCTGATCAACTTGCAGACTGTAGTTCAGTGATTGCCATTGACCATAGACTCTGAGAGGAACCGGGGTGGCCTTCAGGAAATTAATCAACTTACTTTCACCATCCCAACCGCCCAGCACGCGAATGTTAAACAGCGTGTCGCAATTCAGCTTCACCAGATCTAACGTTCCTTTGCCGGTCAGTGCCAACATAGCGGACTCCCCAACCATGTTATCCAGCGTAACCTCACCATTATCCAGCGTCATATCGGTTACAAAATGATCCAGACGGGTCACGTTCTCCATATTTTGCTGGGCTTTAGCATCTCCACCGCTACGCTCGACGGCCTGCTGTATCATCTGCTGGAAGTTCATCCCTTCCATTCGCGTATCGTTCATTTCGACATGGGCCTGCCCTTGCCAGCTGTGACGAAACGCCTGGGCGTCAATATCCGAGCCGGAAAAATCTCCTGCCAACGACAGCTTGCCGGTGAGTGCGATGGGGTAATCAAAGGCCTTCAGAATAGTGCCAATTTCAACACCTTCCAGGCGCGGATGAAAGACCGCTCGCGGTTCTCCCTTTCTGGCATCCAGCGTGCCGGGCAATGAGATCAGCCCGCCATCACTTTTTCCCTGCAACTGTGCAATGCTCAGTAAACCGAACCGGTTGTCTATTTTTGCCGAGACATTCTCAAACGCCATTTTCCGCCACAGCACTTTGTCAGCCTGCAAAGCGATGTCTGCCGAAAAACCCTTGAGTCCCTGATACGAAACAGCATCAACCTGGGAAGCAATAACGGGGCGCGCCAGCGTTGACTGACTCTGACCTTGCTGAACTTCACCTTTTGCTGTCACCGCTGCGTCATGTTGTACGAGTAGGTTATCCAGATTGAGCTGACCAAATTTTAGGTCAACGGCCCATTCCGGTTTTTCCAACAAGGCCACATGCGCTTGCCCGGAGAAAGAAGAGTCATTAGCGGTCAAATTTATCTGGCTAAATGAAAGCTGTTTTTTCTCTTCCAGCCATTGCGCCTGAAGATGTCCCTGACCGTTAATCCCCTGCGGCGGCAGATCGGCCCCATGCAGTTGCCAGCTTAACTGCTCAATATTCGCAGATAAGTTGTGCGGATAATCGGAGGCATCGACCGTACCGTTAAAGGATAACGCGAGATCGCGCTGATCGCGGTTCACACGCCCGGAGAAATCAAACGTGCCGCGGTGCTGGCTATCTTGTTCCATCTCCAGACGAATATCGCGAACGGTAACCTGTTCATCGTCTTCATGTTGGAACACCAGAACACTGTCGGCAACGCGCAGACGGGCGATATCAAACGACCATCCTTTGTCTTCCGCCAGATCGGGCAACATATTGTCTTTTGGGGCAACGGGTGCATCTTTGCCGCGTACCGCCTCAGTTTGCGGGGTCAATTGAATCACTGCGCCTTTGAGCATCACCTGCTTCACGCTGAGCTGGTGGCTCAACAGCGGCCACAATGCAACGTCGAGACGCATATTATCAGCACGAACCAGGGGTTCGCTGGCGCCTTCAGCCGTTAACATCACTCGCCCTGAGAGGATACTCAGTTGCGGCCATACGTGCCAACGCAGGGGGCCATCCAACTGCAGCTGATACCCGCTACGTGCGGCAACCTGCTTGACCATATACGCGCGGAAATCATTCGGATTCACCAACAGTACTAACGCAGAAAAGCCGGCCACCAGCACGACCAGAAGAATCATCAGCGTCGTCAGAAATCGTCTCATGCTATCCCCAATGGACTGATAAACACTCAGTCTTTATCGATCCGGCTGGCAACGGCGCCCTGCTGGTCGCGATACTTCGCATCCTGACGACGGTTGTAGGGTCGCGCTGCCGGACCGGAAAGCGGTTCGAAACTTAACGCGCCAATCGGCATCCCCGGACGCAGAGCCAGCGGTAATTTTCCGGAGTTGTAAAACTCCAGTACGATACAGCCAGACCAGCCCGGATCGATACGGTGTGCGGTGACGTGTACCATCAGTCCCAGACGAGCCAGCGAAGAACGGCCATCTAACCAACCGACGAGATCGGAAGGCAGCGTCACGGATTCGAATGTTACCGCCAGTGCAAGTTCCCCCGGATGCAGGAAAAAGGCTTCGCCGTCCTTAAGGACGATTTCATCACTCATCACGCGATCCAGCGCGGCGCTGACTTCATCTTTCGGTCCGCTTAAATCGATATACGCCGCCGTATGACCGCGGAACGTACGGAATTTGTTGCCAAGGCGCACATCTACCGTGGCGCCATTGATTCGCTCGACAGGAGGGCGTGGATTGATCGACAGGCGACCTTCATCCAACCAGGCTTCAATATCTCGGTCACATAAACGCATGGCACTTTCTCCTTTCGTGCTTCAAACCCTTAATGCCAGGTGCGTTAAGGGTGAACCAGGTTATCACTGAACGGTACACAATTCGCTGAACTTATTCAAAGAACTGACTGATTTTAGCCTTCAGAATATCGATGGCGATGCGGTTTTTACCCCCGCGCGGCACAATGATGTCGGCGTATTGTTTTGAAGGCTCAATAAATTGCAGGAACATTGGGCGGACGGTTTTCTGGTATTGCGCCATCACCGAATCCATTGAACGACCACGTTCGTTCACGTCCCGCTTGATACGGCGCATCAGGCAAATATCCAACGGCGTATCAACAAAAATAGAGAAGTTCATCTCGTCACGCAAACGCGCATCCGTCAGCAGCAAAATGCCTTCCAGGATGATGACTTTCTTGGGTTCGATATGAATAGTGTCCTGCGTACGCGTGTGCTCAACATAGCTATATACCGGCAGCTCAATGGCAGAGCCGCGTTTCAGCGTTTGCAGATGTTGAAACAGCAGGCTATGGTCCATCGCGTTCGGATGGTCGTAGTTGGTTTTTACACGTTCTTCCATCGACAGATGGCTTTGATCTTTGTAATAGCTGTCTTCGGGAATAACGCCAATATGTTCGTCACCGACTTGTTCACGCAATTCGCGATAAAGAGTACTGGCAATAAGGCTCTTGCCGGAAGCCGATGCGCCGGCAATGCCGATAATGACGCACTGATGGGACTGATCAGTCATAAATTTAGCGACCTGATTAACCTGGATGTAAGGAAGGGCGGCGCCGAAACGCCAAACGCGGCAATTATAGGGATTTCAGCGGCGCGATGCCACCCCAGGCTGCACCAATGCTGTCCCTGTCGCAAATTAAAATGCTCAGATTTAGAACAGCCGCTATATTTATTCACCTGCCTTAGGAATTAATAGCTTGGGAGTGTTAATTTATGAGCAGCTGGCGTATAAATTGTAAATTGTTTGTACTAGCATAATCCCAGATTAAATGTGATGCGTCCGGCATCTCTGCTGGGCGACAACGGCTATTTGGGTAGAGTGGTAATGAGTAAACAATCCCAACATGTTTTAGTTACCTTACCCCATCCTCTACTGCGCCTGGCCAGTTTAGGTCTGGTGGCTTTCATCTTTACGTTGTTTTCGCTGGAACTGTCACGTTACGGCGCACAGCTTGCACCGCTGTGGTTTCCAACCTCTATCATGATGGTGGCTTTTTACCGTCACGCTGGAAGGATGTGGCCTGGGATCGCGCTGGCTTGCTCATTCGGTAGCATCGGCGCCTCTTTACTCTTCTTCCCCGTACAGTCGCTTAATTTCTCCTATACGGTCATTAACATTATTGAGGCTGTTGTTGGTGCAATGTTATTGCGTAAACTGCTGCCCTGGTACAATCCTTTACAAAATCTTAACGACTGGGCGCGCCTGGCATTTGGCAGCGCGGTTGTTCCGCCACTGCTGGGCGGCGTGTTGATGTGGATGTTGCTGCCGAAGGAAACTACGTTAAATACCTTTCTCATTTGGGTACTGTCAGAATCCATTGGTGCACTGGCGTTGGTGCCGTTAGGTTTGCTGTTTAAACCACATTACCTGCTGCGCCATCGCAACCCGCGTTTACTGCTTGAGACCCTGATTACGCTATTGGTGACCTTAACGCTTAGTTGGCTGTCGATGATGTACATTCCATGGCCGTTCACTTGCGTTATTGTCCTGCTGATGTGGAGCGCTGTCCGTCTGCCGCGTATGGAGGCGTTTTTAATATTCCTCAGCACCGTGATGATGGTTTCGCTGATGTTGGCCGCCGACCCTTCGTTGCTCTACACCCCCAAACTGACCATGTTGACCAGCATACCCTGGCTGCCGTTTTTAATGATCCTGTTGCCAGCCAACATGATGACCATGGTGATGTACGCGTTTCGAGCCGAACGCAAGCACATTTCAGAAAGCGAATCGCGCTTTCGCAACGCCATGGAATATTCCGCGATTGGCATGGCACTGGTTGGCACCGAGGGGCAATGGCTACAGGCCAATAAAGCCTTGTGCCAGTTTCTGGGCTATAGCCAGGAGGAGCTACGTTCGCTGACCTTCCAGCAATTAACCTGGCCGGAAGATCTGAACAACGACCTTGAGCAGCTCAACATGCTGGCACGCGGAGAGATTAATAGCTATTCCATGGAAAAACGCTATTACACCCGCGCGGGCGACGTCGTCTGGGCGTTGCTGGCCGTTTCGCTGGTGCGCCATAGCGACAACACTCCACTCTACTTTATCGCTCAGGTTGAAGACATTAACGACCTGAAGCATACCGAGTGGATTAATAAACGGCTGATGGAGCGCATTACTCTCGCCAATGAAGCCGGGGGTATTGGGATTTGGGAATGGGAACTGCAGCCTGACGTGATCAGTTGGGATAAACGGATGTTCGATCTGTATGAAGTTCCCGCACATATCAAACCCAGTTGGCAAGTCTGGTATCAATGCCTCATACCTGAAGATCGCGAGTACGCCGAAAATGTGATTCGTGATTCGCTGGCCGCACGGGCTCCGTTTAAGCTTGAGTTTCGTATCGCAGTAAAAGATGGCATACGCCATATCCGCTCGTTGGCCAACCGGGTGCTGAATAAAGACGGTGAAGTTGAACGCTTACTTGGTATCAATATGGATATGACCGAAGTGAAGCAGCTTAACGAAGCGCTGTATCAGGAAAAAGAGCGCCTGCACATTACGCTGGACTCAATCGGCGAAGCGGTAATTTGTATTGATGTCGATATGAACGTGACCTTTATGAATCCGGTCGCTGAGAAAATGAGCGGCTGGCAGCAGGACAGTGCCATCGGCATTCCGCTATTGACGGTACTACATATTACTTTTGGCGAGAACGGTCCGCTGATGGAAAATATCTACAGTGCTGACATGTCGCGTACGGCAATCGAGCAGGAAGTGGTCCTGCATTGTCGTAACGGCAACAGTTATGACATTCAGTACAGCATCACGCCCCTCAGCACCCTTGACGGCGGCAGCATTGGTTCGGTGTTAGTCATTCAGGACGTCACAGAGTCACGGAAGATGCTCCGCCAGCTTAGCTACAGTGCCTCACATGATGACCTGACGCAGTTGGCAAACCGGGTCAGCTTCGAAAACCATCTAAAACAATTGCTGCATTCGGTACACGACACGCGCCAGTGCCATGTACTGGTTTTTATCGATTTGGATCGTTTTAAAGCTGTGAACGACAGCGCGGGTCATGCCGCCGGCGATGCCCTGCTGCGTGAGCTCTCTGCGCTTATGCTCAGCATGTTGCGATCCAGCGATATGCTGGCGCGCCTTGGCGGCGACGAGTTTGGTCTGTTGCTGCCGGATTGTAATATCGAAAGCGCCCGCTTTATCTCAGGACGCATCATCAGTGCTATTAACAATTACCAATTTATGTGGGAAGGCCGTTTGCACCGTATTGGCGCCAGTGCGGGAATTACGCTGATTGATGAGAAAAACCATGTCGCGACTGACGTTATGTCTCAGGCCGATATCGCCTGCTACGCGGCGAAAAACAGCGGACGTGGGCGAGTCTGTGTCTATGAACCTCAGCAAAGCCAGGCCCATGCCGCGCGTAGCCAACTGTCATTGGATGAACAAAGACACACTATTACACACAACCCTATGCTGATGATCGCCAGAGGTGTTGCTTCTCCGCGTATACCGGAGACTTTTAGCTTCTGGATTATCTCGCTTCGCTTAGGCACCGCTGAGGGTGAAGTCATTGAAGATCAAGCCTTCCATGCCGGGTTGGTCGATCCCACGTTGAGTCAGGCGCTCGATCGTCGGGTATTCGGCGAGTTCTTCCAGAGTGCTGCCTCGGCTGTCGCCAACAAGGGCCTCAGTATTGCCCTGCCCCTTTCCGCCGCCGGCCTGCTCAACACAGAACTGGTAGATGAGCTGCTAGAGCACTTGCAACGCAGCCCGCTACCACCACGATTGCTGCATCTGACCGTTCCATCCAGCGTCATCAAAACAAGCCCAACGCAGGCGGTATCCGCCCTGCATCGACTGCGGCAGTACGGTTGTCGAATTGTGTTAAGTCAGGTTGGTCGCGACTTAGAGCTTTTTGACAACCTGAAATATCACATTGTCGATTACCTGTTACTCGACAGCGAGCTAAGTGCCAGCGCTCCCGGCAACTTGATCGACGAAATGTGGGTGTCCATTATCCAGGGTCATGCTCAGCGCCTGGACATTAAAACCATCGCCGGTCCGGTGCAACTGCCACTCATCATGGATACGCTTTCTGGCATCGGTATTGATATGATTTATGGCGATATTATTGCCGACGCCCAACCGCTGGATCTGCTACTGAATACCAGCAATTTCGCCATCAACTGACGGTTGCCAACCATCCGTATACCAGATGTGCAACAGCGCATAGGAGCGCCAGGGTTTCCAGCGCTCTGCATACCGCCGGATCTGGGCTGGTGTCATGCCGGCAAAACGCTGCTTAATCAGATAATCATCCGGCAGAAAAACGTCCTTCGCCTGCCAGCCGCGCAGCGCAAAGTAGTTGGCGGTCCATCGCCCTATCCCGGGAAATGTTTGTAGCTGCTTAACGCCTTGTTCGATATCGGCAGGGGCTGTTGTCGCGAGCGTTCCTTCAAGGGTTGCATGAGCAAGGTGAATCAACGCTTCAGCGCGTTTGAGCGGCATTCCTAACGTTTTCAGGTGCAGCGGATCGGCGTTGGCAAGCTCTTCTGGAGAGGGAAAACACACATACTCGGGCGCATCCTCCAGCGTATTGCCATAAGCGTGCGCTACTTTCGCTGTCAGTTTCGCGGCCATCGCCACGCTGACTAACTGTCCTAAAATCGCCCGTACCCCTTGCTCAAAAGCATCGACACATCCCGGCAGGCGCAATCCCGGACGCGCCGCGCCGAGGTTACCCAGCGCGCCGACAATTTGCTGCGGGCAACATGAAAGATCGAACAAGCGCGTTATTTTTGCCAGGCACTCGGAGGCTACAGGCTGTAACCCTGAGCTCAACGTCACGTGTAACACATTGGCGTGCAGATCCGGGACAACACTCACCAGACCACGATGCTCCCCTACGGACAGACTTCGGACATAACTCAGTTCTTCTACGGTTTCGACACCTTCAACCGCACGGGCGGCAAGAAATCCCAGCATCCAGGGCCAGTCATAAGGCGGTTGCCAGCTCAGCGTGAACATTCGGTTTTCCTTTTAAAGCAAACTTACAGCATAAACGGTATTCAATCAGTACGCCTTGCTTTCATATTCCAGTTGTCGGGCCGTCAACTATTCGTTAAAGTCACGCCCCTTCTTCACTGGCATGGGGATTTTTACGGTGTTTATTGGTTTTGACTACGGTACGGCAAACTGTTCAGTGGCCGTTATGCGTGATGGGCAGCCCCACCTGCTCAAAATGGAAAATAACAGCACGCTGCTACCCTCAATGCTGTGTGCACCAACGCGCGAAGCGGTTAGCGAGTGGCTGTATCGCCATCACGACGTTCCAACCACGGACGATGAAACACAGGCGCTGCTTAGCCGTGCGATGCGCTACAATCGCGAAGAGGACATCGACGTTAACGCCAACAGCGTGCAGTTCGGTCTGACATCGCTGGGTCAGTATATTGAAGACCCGGAAGAGGTGTACTTCGTTAAATCGCCAAAATCATTTTTGGGCGCCAGCGGTCTGAAGCCACAGCAAGTTGCGCTGTTTGAAGATCTCGTCTGTGCAATGATGCTGCACATTCGCAACCAGGCTCAAAGCCAACTGCCGGAAGCTATCACTCAGGCCGTAATTGGTCGCCCCATCAACTTCCAGGGATTAGGCGGCGATGACGCCAACACCCAGGCGCAGGGGATTCTTGAACGTGCGGCCAAACGTGCCGGTTTTCAGGATGTCGTCTTCCAGTACGAGCCGGTAGCAGCGGGGCTGGATTACGAAGCCACACTGCAGGATGAGAAACGCGTGCTGGTGGTAGATATTGGCGGGGGTACGACCGACTGTTCACTACTGCTGATGGGGCCGCAATGGCATCAGCGCGCCGATCGCGAAAACAGCCTGCTGGGACACAGTGGCTGCCGTGTAGGCGGGAACGATCTGGATATCGCGCTGGCGTTTAAACACCTGATGCCGCTGCTAGGTATGGGTGGTGAGACTGAAAAAGGGATCGCCTTACCGATTCTCCCCTGGTGGAACGCGGTTGCGATCAACGATGTTCCCGCGCAAAGTGATTTCTACAGCAGCGCCAACGGTCGTTTACTGAACGATCTTGTCCGCGACGCGAAAGAAGCCGATAAAGTAGCCTTGCTGCTTAAAGTCTGGCGCGAGCGTCTGAGCTATCGCCTGGTGCGCAGCGCAGAAGAGAGCAAGATCGCGCTTTCCGACCAGACCATTGTAACGGCGGCGATACCGTTTATCAGCGACACGCTGGCAACCGATATTAGTCAACATGGATTGGAGGCCGCGCTCAATCAGCCCCTGGCGCGCATTCTGGAGCAGGTCAAACTGGCGCTGGACAACGCGCAGGAAAAACCGGACGTAATTTATCTGACCGGCGGCAGCGCGCGTTCACCGCTGATTAAAAAAGCCCTCGCCCAGCAGCTTCCAGGGATCCCTATCGCGGGTGGCGATGACTTCGGTTCTGTCACCGCCGGTCTGGCCCGCTGGGCTGAGGTTGTTTTCCACTAAGCGGCTCGCAAGCTGAAAGGTGTGCGTATTGACATCACCGTTGCTGTGGCTTATTTTCAGGAGTGAGGGTTAGGGAAGGTTTCCCCTCCCCCTGGTGTCTTAGTAAGCCGGTAAGCTAATGACTAAGAGTATCACCAGTATGATGACGTACTTCATCATAACCCTTTCCTTATTTTGGCCCCTTCCTCGGGAGGGGCTTTCCCGTTCCAGCGTCCCGCTGAAATCTCTGGCTTACCTCCTTTTGCCTTGACCGCACTCTAACGCACAATGACGCATTCGCTATTTTCGCCGCAAATTGTTGCGTAACGCCTCGCAAAGCCGCGTCAGCATTCAGACGAATCCCGACAGTGTTTCATAATTCCTCCATTTTTCTCCCTTGTTCACTGGCTAAACTAGTATCATTCCGCGAATCGTTTCAGGATGAGAAACTCATAACAATGAAAGGCAGTAATAAATCCCGCTGGGTGATAGCAATCGTGATCGTCGTGGCCACCGTCGCCGCCATCTGGTTCTGGCAAAGCCGCAGCGCTTCCCAGGAAACCGCACCGGGCGCTACCAAACCAGCGCAGCACACGCCTGGGTCGGCACGCCGTGGATTGCGCTCCGGACCGTTGGCTCCCGTGCAGGCTGCCACTGCCACCGAGGAAGCCGTTCCACGTTACCTGACAGGGCTGGGTACCATTACTGCCGCCAATACCGCCACGGTACGTAGCCGGGTGGACGGTCAGCTCATTGCCTTACACTTTGAGGAAGGACAACAGGTAAAAGCCGGCGACCTGCTGGCAGAGATAGATCCCAGCCAGTTCAAAGTCGCTCTGGCTCAGGCGCAGGGACAACTGGCAAAAGATAAAGCCACGCTGGCGAATGCCCGTCGCGATCTTGCCCGCTATCAACAGTTGGTTAAAACCAATCTGGTCTCCCGCCAGGAGCTGGATGCCCAGCAGGCGCTGGTCAATGAGACGTTAGGCACAATCAAAGCGGATGAAGCCAGTGTCGCCAGCGCTCAGTTGCAGCTCGACTGGAGTCGGATAACCGCACCTGTCGATGGTCGTGTCGGCCTGAAGCAGGTCGATGTCGGTAACCAAATTTCCAGCGGCGATACCACCGGGATCGTCGTCATTACGCAAACTCATCCCATCGACCTGATATTTACTTTGCCTGAAAACGACATTGCTACCGTGTTGCAGGCACAAAAATCGGGGAACCAGCTGAAGGTCGAAGCCTGGGACCGAACCAATTCACAAAAACTGAGTGAAGGCGTCCTGCTCAGTCTCGACAATCAGATTGATGCAACTACAGGAACCATCAAAGTTAAAGCCCGTTTTAACAATCAGGATGATGCGTTATTCCCTAACCAGTTCGTCAACGCCCGCATGCTGGTCGACACGCAGCAAAATGCCGTTGTGATCCCAACAGCAGCCCTGCAGATGGGCAACGAAGGGCACTTTGTCTGGGTACTGAACAGCGACAACAAAGTGAGCAAGCATCTGGTTAAACCGGGTATTCAGGACAGCCAAAAAGTGGTGATCGCCGCTGGGTTGTCCGCAGGCGATCGGGTCGTGACTGACGGTATTGACCGTCTGACGGAAGGCGCAAAAGTCGAAGTCGTTGAGGCGCACGACGCCTCTGTTTCCGATGAGAAGACAGCGCCACGCGGATACGGCAAAAAAGGAGCCAACTCCTGATGCAGGTGTTACCTCCGGACAACACAGGCGGACCATCGCGCCTGTTCATTCTGCGCCCCGTCGCCACTACGCTGCTGATGGTCGCGATTTTGCTTGCCGGTATTATCGGTTATCGCTTTCTGCCAATCGCCGCCTTACCTGAAGTGGATTACCCCACGATTCAGGTCGTGACGCTCTACCCTGGCGCCAGCCCAGACGTTATGACCTCGGCGGTAACCGCGCCGCTTGAACGTCAGTTTGGCCAGATGTCTGGCTTAAAACAGATGTCATCACAAAGCTCCGGTGGCGCATCGGTCGTTACGTTACAGTTTCAACTGACGCTCCCGCTGGATGTTGCCGAGCAAGAAGTTCAGGCCGCGATTAACGCCGCCACCAATTTATTACCCAGCGATCTACCTAACCCTCCGGTCTACAGCAAGGTAAACCCGGCAGATCCGCCGATCATGACGCTGGCGGTCACTTCCAGCGCCATGCCGATGACGCAGGTGGAAGATATGGTCGAAACCCGCGTCGCGCAGAAAATCTCTCAGGTATCCGGCGTGGGTCTGGTAACACTTTCCGGCGGGCAACGTCCGGCGGTCCACGTGAAACTTAACGCTCAGGCCATTGCCGCACTCGGTCTTACCAGCGAAACCATCCGTACGGCCATTACCGGTGCCAACGTCAATTCAGCAAAAGGGAGTCTTGATGGCCCAACGCGCGCCGTTACCCTTTCAGCTAACGACCAAATGCAGTCCGCAGATGAATATCGTCAGCTCATTATTGCCTATAAAAACGGTGCGCCGGTTCGTCTGGGCGATGTTGCTACCGTCGAACAAGGAGCAGAAAACAGCTGGCTAGGTGCATGGGCAAATAAGCAACAAGCTATAGTGATGAATGTGCAGCGCCAGCCTGGGGCGAACATTATCTCCACGGCAGACAGTATCCGCCAGATGCTGCCACAGCTCACCGAAAGCCTGCCCAAATCGGTTAAGGTCAGCGTACTTTCCGATCGCACCACCAATATTCGTGCCTCTGTTGCAGACACCCAGTTCGAGTTGATGCTGGCGATAGCGCTGGTGGTGATGATTATCTACCTGTTTCTGCGCAATGTTCCGGCGACGATTATTCCTGCAGTCGCCGTACCGTTGTCGTTAATCGGCACCTTCGCGGTGATGGTATTTCTTGATTTCTCCATCAACAACCTGACCTTAATGGCGCTAACCATCGCGACAGGCTTTGTTGTGGATGACGCTATCGTGGTTATCGAGAATATTTCACGCTATATCGAAAAAGGCGAAAAACCGCTGACTGCTGCCCTGAAGGGCGCGGGCGAGATTGGTTTTACCATCATCTCCCTGACGTTTTCATTGATTGCGGTATTGATCCCACTGCTATTCATGGGCGATATTGTCGGGCGTTTGTTCCGTGAATTCGCCGTTACGCTGGCGGTGGCGATTCTGATTTCCGCCGTTGTCTCGCTCACTCTTACGCCGATGATGTGCGCGCGCATGCTGAATCAGGCCTCATTGCGTAAGCAAAATCGCTTCTCCCGCGCCTCAGAGCGAATGTTTGATCGCGTCATAGCCGGGTACGGTCATTGGCTGGCAAAAGTACTTAACCATCCGTGGCTCACACTTAGCGTAGCGCTCGGAACGCTGGCATTGAGCGTCATGCTTTGGGTTTTTATCCCCAAAGGTTTCTTCCCAATCCAGGACAACGGCATTATCCAGGGTACGCTACAGGCACCGCAGTCCAGCTCATTCGCCAGCATGGCCGAGCGCCAGCGCCAGGTTTCAGATGTCATCCTTAAAGATCCGGCGGTAGAGAGCCTGACCGCTTTTGTCGGTGTGGATGGTACTAATCCGGCATTGAACAGCGCGCGTTTGCAAATCAACCTTAAACCGCTGGATGAACGTGACGATCGGGTGCAGAAAGTGATTGCGCGCTTACAGGATGCGGTTGACAGGGTTCCCGGAGTTGACCTTTATCTTCAGCCCACTCAGGATCTGACGATTGATACTCAGGTGAGCCGGACGCAATATCAGTTCACGCTGCAAGCGACATCCCTTGATGCCCTCAGCACCTGGGTTCCACAGCTGATAGCAAAACTACAGCAGCTACCGCAACTGTCCGACGTCAGCAGCGACTGGCAGGACAAAGGGCTGGTAGCGTATGTGAACGTCAATCGCGACAGCGCCAGCCGTTTGGGCATCAGCATGTCAGATGTTGACAACGCCCTGTACAACGCCTTCGGCCAGCGTTTGATTTCGACTATTTACACCCAGGCAAATCAATATCGCGTGGTGTTAGAACATAACACCAACAATACGCCGGGGCTTGCGGCACTGGATACAATACGTCTGACCAGTAGCGACGGTGGCATAGTACCGCTCAGCGCAATCGCCAGTATTGAACAGCGTTTTGCCCCGCTGTCGATTAACCACCTCGATCAGTTCCCGGTCACTACCATCTCGTTCAACGTGCCAGACGAACATTCGCTGGGTGATGCGGTACAGGCGATTCTGGATGCCGAAAAAACGCTTAACCTGCCCGCAAATATTACGACCCAGTTCCAGGGCAGCACGCTCGCCTTCCAGGCCGCGCTGGGAAATACCATCTGGTTGATTGTGGCTGCGGTTGTGGCGATGTATATCGTGCTCGGCGTGCTGTATGAGAGCTTTATTCACCCAATTACTATTCTCTCCACGCTGCCGACGGCGGGCGTCGGGGCACTGCTGGCGTTAATGATTGCCGGCAGCGAACTGGACGTCATCGCGATTATTGGCATTATTTTGCTCATCGGTATCGTCAAGAAAAACGCCATCATGATGATCGACTTTGCCCTTGCCGCGGAGCGCGAACAAGGCATGGCACCGCGCGATGCTATTTTCCAGGCCTGTCTGCTGCGTTTCCGCCCAATTCTGATGACTACGCTGGCGGCACTGCTCGGCGCGTTGCCGCTGATGTTAAGTACCGGCGTGGGCGCAGAGTTACGCCGTCCGTTAGGCATTGGCATGGTCGGTGGACTGCTTGTGAGTCAGGTATTAACCCTGTTTACCACCCCGGTAATTTATCTGCTGTTTGACCGTCTGTCGCTGTATGTGAAAAGCCGCTTCCCGCGTCAGGAAGAGGAAGCGTAAATGAAATTTTTCGCGCTTTTCATTCATCGGCCGGTGGCGACCATTCTCATTTCGGTGGCCATCACCCTGTGCGGCATACTCGGATTTCGTCTGCTGCCGGTCGCTCCGCTGCCGCAGGTGGATTTTCCGGTGATAATGGTCAGCGCATCATTACCCGGTGCCTCCCCTGAAACGATGGCGTCTTCGGTCGCAACTCCGCTGGAGCGCTCGCTGGGCCGCATCGCGGGCGTAAACGAAATGACTTCGAGTAGTTCGCTTGGCAGTACGCGTATTATTCTCGAATTCAAATTCGACCGTGACATCAATGGCGCGGCGCGGGACGTTCAGGCCGCGATTAACGCCGCGCAAAGCCTGCTGCCCAGCGGGATGCCGAGCCGACCAACGTATCGCAAAGCTAACCCTTCCGATGCGCCAATCATGATCCTGACGCTGACGTCGGACACTTACTCGCAGGGTGAACTGTACGATTTCGCATCAACACAACTGGCGCAGACCATCGCGCAAATCGACGGTGTGGGCGACGTGGACGTTGGAGGCAGTTCTCTGCCTGCCGTGCGGGTAGGACTCAACCCGCAGGCGCTGTTTAACCAGGGCGTGTCACTGGACGACGTGCGTAGCGCGATCGACAATGCCAACGTGCGTAAGCCGCAGGGCGCTATCGAGAATGATACCCATCGCTGGCAGGTACAAACTAACGATGAGCTGAAAACCGCCGCCGAATATCAACCGATTATCATCCACTATAACAACGGCGCAGCGGTGCGACTGGGTGATGTTGCGTCTATAACCGACTCTGTACAGGACGTTCGTAACGCGGGGATGACCAACGCCAAACCGGCCATTCTGCTGATGATCCGCAAGCTGCCGGAAGCCAATATTATTCAGACGGTAGATAGCATTCGCGCCAAATTACCGGAGCTACAAACGCTGGTCCCGGCCGCCATCGATCTGCAAATCGCCCAGGACCGTTCACCGACCATTCGCGCTTCACTAGAGGAAGTCGAACAGACGCTGATTATCTCCGTGGCGCTGGTTATCCTGGTGGTCTTTGTTTTCCTGCGATCCGGGCGTGCGACTCTGATCCCCGCGGTAGCGGTTCCGGTCTCGCTGATCGGTACCTTTGCCGCCATGTATCTGTGCGGATTCAGCCTGAACAACCTGTCGTTAATGGCGTTAACCATTGCCACGGGATTTGTCGTAGATGACGCCATCGTGGTGCTGGAAAATATTGCCCGCCACCTGGAAGCGGGAATGAAGCCACTCCAGGCGGCGTTACAGGGTACGCGCGAAGTGGGATTCACCGTGCTTTCCATGAGCCTGTCGCTGGTGGCGGTATTCCTGCCGCTGCTGTTAATGGGCGGATTGCCTGGACGCCTGCTGCGCGAATTTGCCGTCACGCTGTCGGTTGCCATCGGTATCTCGCTGCTGGTGTCGCTGACATTAACGCCAATGATGTGCGGCTGGATGCTTAAATCCAGCGCCCCGCGTGAACAGTCGCGTAAACGGGGATTTGGTCGCGTGCTGGTAGCGCTGCAGCAAAGCTACGGCACTTCACTTAAATGGGTACTGCGCCACACGCGACTGGTAGGCGTGGTATTACTCGGCACCATTGCGCTGAATATCTGGCTTTATATTTCCATCCCCAAAACCTTCTTCCCAGAGCAGGATACGGGCGTATTGATGGGAGGGATCCAGGCTGACCAGAGCATCTCTTTCCAGGCGATGCGCGGTAAACTGCAGGATTTTATGAAGATCATCCGCGACGATCCGGCGGTGAACAATGTCACCGGCTTTACCGGTGGGTTACGGGTTAACAGCGGGATGATGTTTATTACCCTCAAGCCCCGCGATGAGCGCCGTGAAACCGCTCAGCAGGTGATCGACCGCCTGCGCGTTGCGCTTTCAAAAGAACCAGGTGCGAATCTGTTTCTGATGGCGGTGCAGGACATCCGCGTTGGCGGACGCCAGGCCAACGCCAGCTATCAATACACATTGCTGTCCGACGATCTGGCGGCGCTGCGTGAGTGGGAACCGAAGATCCGTAAGGCGCTTGCCGCCCTGCCCCAACTGGCGGACGTCAACTCCGATCAGCAGGACAATGGCGCGGAGATGAATCTGATTTACGATCGCGACACCATGTCTCGTCTTGGGATCGACGTGGCGGTCGCCAACAGCCTGCTGAATAACGCCTTTGGTCAGCGACAAATTTCAACCATCTATCAGCCGATGAACCAGTACAAAGTGGTGATGGAGGTCGATCGACGTTACACCCAGGACATCAGCGCGCTGGACAAAATGTTCGTCATCAACAATGAAGGTAAGGCGATCCCGTTATCGTACTTTGCCAAATGGCAGCCAGCGAATGCGCCACTGTCGGTAAACCATCAGGGATTATCTGCCGCCTCAACCGTGTCGTTTAACCTGCCGACAGGTTCTTCACTGTCAGAAGCGACAGAGGCCATCAACAGAACCATGACCCAGCTAGGCGTCCCCTCCACGGTTCGTGGCAGCTTTGCCGGTACCGCCCAGGTATTTCAGGACACTATGAACTCGCAGGTGATCCTGATAATCGCCGCCATCGCCACCGTCTATATCGTGCTGGGTATGCTGTATGAAAGCTATGTACATCCGCTGACCATTCTCTCCACGCTACCTTCGGCAGGGGTCGGGGCTTTGCTGGCGCTGGAGCTGTTCAATGCCCCATTCAGCCTAATCGCCCTGATAGGGATCATGCTATTAATTGGAATTGTGAAGAAAAACGCCATCATGATGGTCGATTTTGCGCTGGAAGCGCAGAGAAACGGTAAGCTGCAGCCGGAAGAAGCTATTTTCCAGGCCTGCCTGTTGCGCTTTCGCCCAATCATGATGACCACGCTGGCGGCGTTATTTGGCGCACTGCCGTTAGTGTTATCCGCAGGGGATGGCTCTGAGCTGCGCCAGCCGTTGGGGATAACCATTGTCGGTGGGCTGGTCGTGAGCCAGCTCCTGACGCTGTACACCACGCCTGTGGTCTATCTCTTTTTCGACCGTCTGCGTCTGCGTTTTTCGCGTAAAAACAGCAAACCGGTAGCAGAGTTATGACAGAACTTCCCGACAGCACCCGCTGGCAACTTTGGATTGTGGCATTTGGTTTTTTTATGCAGTCGCTGGATACCACCATCGTTAATACCGCGCTTCCCTCGATGGCGGCAAGCCTCGGGGAAAGCCCGTTACACATGCATATGGTCATAGTGTCATATGTTTTAACCGTTGCCGTGATGCTGCCCGCCAGCGGATGGCTGGCGGACAAAGTTGGCGTGCGTAATATCTTCTTCACCGCCATTATCCTGTTTACGCTTGGCTCGCTGTTTTGCGCCGGGTCCAGCACGCTCAACGAGCTGGTGATGGCGCGCGTCTTACAAGGCGTTGGCGGTGCGATGATGGTGCCAGTCGGCAGGCTGACGGTGATGAAAATCGTCCCGCGTGAGCAATATATGGCGGCGATGACGTTTGTCACTTTACCCGGTCAAATCGGCCCGCTGCTGGGCCCAGCGTTAGGCGGAATTCTGGTTGAATACGCCTCCTGGCACTGGATCTTTTTGATTAACATTCCGGTAGGCATTGTCGGCGCGATAGCGACGTTAATGTTGATGCCCAACTACACCATGCAAACCCGACGCTTCGACCTCTCCGGATTCGCGATGCTGGCGGTCGGTATGGCGGTTCTGACGCTGGCGCTCGATGGCAGCAAAGGAACAGGTCTCTCCAGTATCACGCTGGCGGCGTTGGTCATCTGCGGGGTGCTGGCTATTGCGCTGTATCTGAAACACGCCCATCGAAATCCCCGCGCGCTGTTTAGCCTGAATCTGTTTCGCACATCGACCTTCTCGCTAGGTCTGTTCGGCAGTTTTGCCGGACGCATCGGCAGCGGTATGCTGCCGTTTATGACGCCGGTGTTTTTACAGATTGGCCTCGGTTTTTCACCGTTTCATGCCGGACTGATGATGATCCCGATGGTGCTGGGCAGTATGGGCATGAAGCGCATTGTGGTGCAGGTCGTTAACCGCTTTGGTTATCGTCGCGTACTGATTACCACCACGCTTGGCCTGTCGCTGGTCAGTCTGTTGCTAATGACCACGGCACTGCTGGGCTGGTATTACGCCCTGCCCTTCGTGCTGTTTTTACAGGGAATGGTCAACTCAACGCGCTTTTCATCCATGAATACCCTGACGTTAAAAGATCTGCCTGACGATCTCGCCAGCAGCGGCAACAGCTTGCTGTCGATGATCATGCAGCTGTCGATGAGTATCGGGGTGACCATCGCGGGTCTGCTGTTAGGCATGTTTGGCCAGCAACATATCGCCATCGACAGCGGTAGTACGCATAGCGTCTTTATGTATACCTGGCTGTGCATTGCATTCATTATTGCGCTGCCCGCCATTATTTTTGCCCGCGTGCCGAACGACACGCAAACCAATGCGGTGATTTCACGACGCAAAAGGAGCACCTGATGAAGTTCTGGCGGCCCGGTATCACCGGCAAACTGTTTCTGGCGATTTTCGCCACCTGCATTGTGTTGCTGATCAGCATGCACTGGGCCGTACGCATAAGCTTCGAACGCGGTTTTATCGACTATATTAAGCACGGTAACGAACAGCGGCTGCAAATGCTCAGCGATGCGTTAAGCGAGCAGTACGCGCAGCACGGCAACTGGCGATTCTTACGCAATAACGATCGTTTTGTTTTCCAGATCCTGCGCTCTTTTGAACACGACAACGACGATGATAAACCGGGTCCAGGCATGCCGCCACACGGCTGGCGTACACAGTTTTGGGTTGTCGATCAAAATGCCCACGTACTGGTCGGCCCGCGGGCTCCTGTCCCCCGCGACGGTATGCGCCATCCCATCCGCGTCAACGGTAGCGAAGTGGGTGCTGTGATTGCCTCTCCGGTGGAGCGTTTAACGCGTAATACCGATATCAATTTCGACATGCAGCAAAGACGTTCCAGCTGGCTTATCGTCGCGCTCTCCACGATTCTGGCTGCGCTGGCAACGTTTACGCTGGCGCGCAGCCTGCTGGCCCCGGTTAAACGGTTGGTGGAAGGCACGCACAAACTGGCGGCGGGCGATTTCACCACTCGCGTTACGCCAACCAGTACGGATGAGCTAGGCAAGCTGGCGCAGGACTTCAACCAGCTCGCCAGTACGTTGGAAAAAAACCAGCAGATGCGTCGTGACTTTATGGCCGACATTTCTCACGAACTGCGCACGCCGTTGGCGGTGTTGCGCGGTGAACTGGAGGCCATTCAGGATGGCGTCCGCCAGTTCACGCCCGACTCCGTTGCTTCTTTGCAGGCTGAAGTGGGTACGCTCACCAAACTGGTTGACGACCTTCATCAGCTCTCCATGTCAGATGAAGGCGCGCTGGCCTATCAGAAATCATCGCTGGATCTTATCCCGCTGCTTGAGGTGGCAAGCGGCGCATTTCGTGAACGCTTTGCCAGCCGTGAACTGACGATTCAACTCTCGCTCCCGGACAGCATGACGGTATTTGGCGACAGGGATCGCCTGATGCAGTTGTTCAACAATCTGCTGGAAAACAGCCTGCGCTACACCGACAGCGGCGGCGGGCTGCACATCAGCGCCGAACAACGCGAACGCATGGTGTTATTAACCTTCGCGGATTCCGCTCCCGGCGTAAGTGATGAGCAGTTACAGAAGCTGTTTGAACGATTTTATCGCACCGAAGGCTCGCGTAACCGCGCCAGCGGAGGTTCCGGGCTGGGGCTGGCGATTTGCGTCAATATCGTACAAGCGCATAATGGTCTGATCCGCGCCGCCCATTCGCCTTTTGGTGGGGTTAGCATTACAGTAGAGTTACCGCTGGAACGCGATTTACAGAGAGATGTATGACTGAGTTACCCATTGATGAAAACACGCCGCGTATTCTGATCGTGGAAGACGAACCCAAGCTGGGGCAACTGCTCATCGACTACCTGCGGGCAGCGAGCTACGCTCCTACGCTCATCAGTCACGGCGACCTGGTTCTGCCTTACGTGCGCCAAACACCGCCCGATCTGATCTTGTTGGATCTGATGCTGCCCGGTACCGATGGTCTGACCCTGTGTCGGGAAATCCGCCGCTTCTCAGAAGTCCCCATCATGATGGTAACCGCTAAAATCGAAGAGATTGATCGCCTGCTGGGGCTGGAGATCGGTGCAGATGATTATATTTGTAAACCGTACAGCCCGCGCGAAGTCGTCGCGCGTGTTAAAACGATCCTGCGCCGATGCAAACCGCAGCGCGAACTACAACAAATGGATGCAGAAAGCCCGCTTATCGTCGATGAAGGCCGTTTTCAGGCCTCCTGGCGTGGGAAGATGCTCGATTTAACACCCGCTGAATTCCGCTTACTTAAAACGTTGTCACATGAGCCGGGAAAAGTATTCTCCCGAGAACAATTGCTTAACCATCTCTATGACGATTATCGCGTCGTTACCGACCGCACCATCGACAGCCATATTAAGAACCTGCGACGCAAGCTGGAGTCGCTGGATGCTGAGCAGTCGTTTATCCGCGCG
The DNA here is from genome assembly GCF_009495675.1 of Citrobacter sp. S39. Classification (NCBI taxonomy): domain Bacteria; kingdom Pseudomonadati; phylum Pseudomonadota; class Gammaproteobacteria; order Enterobacterales; family Enterobacteriaceae; genus Citrobacter; species Citrobacter sp. S39. The sequence goes on along the minus strand of NZ_CP045555.1, from coordinate 2,763,107 downwards.
GTCTATGGCGTGGGGTATCGCTGGGAAGCCGACGCCTGCCGAATTGCTTAAACACTCCTGCCCTTCAGGGCCCGCTGCTTCATGGGGCCCTGGTGACTAGCAACTCTCCAAATATCGCTCATACTCTTTCTGACAACACTGTCGTCAATAACTGTTTGATCTAAAACTTTTAATCAAGGAGTTCATATGGCTGGTTGGTTTGAATTAAGTAAGAGTAGCGATGATCAGTACCGCTTTGTTCTTAAAGCTGGGAACGGGGAAATAATCCTTACCAGTGAGCTTTACACTACCAAAAGCGCTGCGGAAAAAGGGATCGCATCTGTCCAGGCTAACAGCCCTCTGGATGAGCGTTATGAGAAAAAAACAGCGGCTAATGGAAAATTACATTTCAACCTGAAAGCTGCAAACCACCAGATTATTGGTAGCAGTCAACTGTATGCGAATGAACAGTCACGCGAGACCGGTATTACTTCGGTTAAGACCAATGGTGTCAGTCAGACGATAAAAGATAAGACCTGATAATTACTCGCTCAGCCGGGTAACGCAACGCTGTCGCCCGGCGTTTTTCTTTACCTGCCTTCCCTGCAGCGCTACAATGCCCGCCCTTAATATGGGGGCACTCCCCTAACCGCCTCATTGAGTGAGGCGAGTCTGACCTGTCATCAGAACGAGAAAATTATGTTTAAACCGGAACTCCTTTCCCCGGCGGGAACGCTGAAAAACATGCGTTACGCTTTCGCCTATGGCGCAGACGCTGTGTATGCGGGCCAACCGCGTTACTCACTGCGCGTACGCAACAACGAATTCAACCACGAAAACCTGCAGCTCGGTATTAATGAAGCCCATGAACTGGGTAAAAAATTCTATGTGGTGGTTAACATTGCCCCACATAATGCCAAGCTGAAGACCTTCATTCGTGATCTGAAACCGGTGGTGGAAATGAGGCCGGATGCACTGATCATGTCAGACCCTGGTCTGATTATGCTGGTGCGCGAAAACTTCCCTGACATGGACATTCACCTTTCGGTACAGGCTAACGCCGTAAACTGGGCGACGGTGAAATTCTGGAAGCAGATGGGGCTGACCCGCGTGATCCTCTCCCGTGAGCTGTCGCTGGAAGAGATTGAAGAGATCCGCACCCAGGTGCCGGATATGGAGCTTGAGATCTTCGTTCACGGCGCGCTGTGCATGGCTTACTCCGGCCGTTGCCTGCTCTCTGGCTACATCAACAAGCGTGACCCAAACCAGGGTACCTGTACCAATGCCTGCCGCTGGGAATACAACGTGCAGGAAGGGAAAGAAGATGTAGTGGGCAATATCGTGCATAAGTACGAGCCTATCCCGGTACAAAACGTCGAACCCACGCTGGGTATTGGCGCACCAACAGACAAAGTCTTTATGATTGAGGAAGCCCAGCGCCCGGGTGAGTACATGACCGCATTCGAAGACGAACACGGCACTTACATCATGAACTCGAAGGATTTGCGTGCCATTGCCCACGTTGAGCGCCTGACGCAGATGGGCGTGCATTCCCTGAAGATCGAAGGCCGCACCAAGTCGTACTATTACTGTGCACGTACCGCGCAGGTCTATCGTAAAGCCATTGATGATGCCGCAGCCGGTAAACCGTTCGACCCGCAACTGCTGGAAACGCTGGAAGGCCTGGCGCATCGTGGTTACACCGAAGGGTTCCTGCGCCGCCATACACATGACGACTATCAAAACTACGAATACGGCTTCTCTGTTTCCGAGCGTCAGCAGTTTGTCGGCGAATTCACCGGCGAACGTAAAGGTGAACTGGCGGCCGTGCTGGTAAAAAACAAATTCACCGTCGGCGACAGCCTGGAGCTGATGACCCCACAAGGCAATATCAACTTTACTCTCGAGCAGATGGAAAACGCGAAAGGCGAAGCCATGCCAGTTGCGCCGGGCGATGGTTACACCGTGTGGATGCCTGTACCAGAGGATATCGATCTGAATTATGCATTGTTGATGCGTAATTTTGCCAGTGAGTCCACACGTAACCCGCATGCTAAGTAGTTAATTACGGTTATTTTTCAGCGTTCGGAAGATTCTTAGAAATCGATCACATACCGTTTCGTTCATTAAGGGTATTATCCACTCCGCTGAAAAACATAACCCATAAATGCTAGCTGTACCAGGAACCACCTCCTTAGCCTGCGTAATCTCCCTTACGCAGGCTTATTTTTTGCCTGCCGTTTAAACTCTCCGAATCTCCCCAATTCAAATCTTTACTTTCAGGCGAAAAAAAACCGGGCATTACGCCCGGCTCATTAGGTGATTAAAGATTAATGTGCCGCTTCTGGCTTGTGCTTTTGCGCACTCTGGAAGCCATAGGTCAGCTCATTTTTCTCTTTATCCAGCGCAACGGTCACCTGACCGCCATCCACCAGCGAACCGAACAGCAGTTCGTTAGCCAATGGTTTTTTCAGGTTATCCTGGACAACACGCGTCATTGGACGTGCGCCCATTGCGCGGTCATAGCCTTTCTCTGCCAGCCAGTCACGTGCTTCCTGACTCACTTCAAGAGAGACACCTTTCTGATCCAGCTGAACCTGAAGCTCGACGATAAACTTATCAACAACCTGATGAATCACCTCGGTAGAGAGATGATCGAACCAGATAATGTTGTCGAGACGGTTACGGAATTCCGGCGTAAACACTTTTTTGATTTCGCCCATCGCATCAGTACTGTTGTCCTGATGAATCAACCCAATCGATTTACGCTCAGTTTCACGTACACCAGCGTTGGTGGTCATGACCAGCACCACGTTGCGAAAATCCGCTTTACGCCCGTTATTGTCGGTCAGCGTGCCGTTATCCATCACCTGCAGCAACAGGTTAAAGACATCCGGGTGCGCTTTTTCGATTTCGTCCAGCAGCAGTACCGCATGCGGATGCTTAATAACAGCATCAGTCAGCAAACCGCCCTGGTCAAAACCGACATATCCTGGAGGCGCACCAATCAGACGGCTGACCGTGTGGCGTTCCATATACTCGGACATATCAAAACGCAGCAGTTCAATGCCGAGGGCTTTGGAGAGCTGCACCGTGACTTCGGTCTTACCGACACCAGTTGGTCCGGCAAACAGGAACGAACCGACCGGCTTATGCTCATGTCCCAGACCGGCACGGCTCATTTTGATCGCTTCAGTCAGCGCCTCAATGGCTTTATCCTGTCCGAATACCAGCATTTTCAGACGGTTGCCCAAGTTTTTCAGCGTGTCGCGATCGCTCTGCGATACGCTCTTCTCCGGGATCCGCGCAATGCGGGCCACTACGGACTCAATATCCGCCACGTTGACGGTTTTCTTGCGCTTGCTGACCGGCATCAGACGCGCACGTGCGCCCGCCTCATCAATCACGTCAATCGCTTTATCCGGCAGATGACGATCGTTAATGTATTTCACCGCCAGTTCGACCGCTGCACGCACCGCTTTGGCGGTATAGCGGACGTCATGGTGCGCTTCGTATTTCGGCTTCAGACCATTGATTATCTGCACGGTCTCTTCTACCGATGGCTCAGTGACATCGATTTTCTGGAAACGGCGCGCTAACGCGCGGTCCTTTTCAAAGATATTGCTGAATTCCTGATAGGTTGTGGAGCCTATCACACGGATCTTACCGCTGGAGAGCAACGGCTTGATCAGGTTAGCCGCATCCACCTGGCCGCCCGATGCCGCACCCGCGCCAATAATGGTATGGATCTCATCGATAAACAGAATGCTGTTAGTATCCTGTTCCAGCTGTTTCAGCAGCGCCTTAAAGCGTTTCTCAAAATCACCGCGATATTTGGTGCCAGCCAACAGCGAGCCGATATCCAGGGAGTAAAGGGTACAATCAGCCATGATTTCAGGCACATCACCCTGGACGATACGCCAGGCGAGGCCTTCGGCAATGGCGGTTTTACCGACACCAGACTCTCCCACCAGCAGCGGGTTGTTTTTTCTGCGACGGCACAGTACCTGAATGGCGCGCTCCAGCTCTTTGTCCCGGCCAATGAGCGGATCAATTCCGCCCACTCGGGCAAGCTGGTTAAGGTTAGTCGTGAAGTTCTCCATACGGTCCTCCCCGCCAGCTTGCTCTTCGTTATTTGGCTGATTCCCAGAGTCAGAAGACTGGCTGGGTTCATCTTTACGCGTGCCATGAGAGATAAAATTCACCACATCAAGACGACTTACTTCATGCTTACGCAGCAGATAAGCCGCCTGAGATTCCTGCTCGCTGAAGATAGCAACCAGCACATTTGCGCCGGTAACTTCATTGCGTCCGGAGGACTGAACATGAAAGACCGCACGCTGCAGTACACGCTGAAAACTCAACGTCGGCTGCGTGTCGCGCTCTTCCTCACTGGCAGGCAATACAGGTGTGGTCTGTTCAATGAAGGCTTCGAGTTCCTGACGGAGCGCCACCAGATCCACAGAACACGCTTCCAGCGCTTCGCGGGCCGACGGGTTACTGAGCAACGCCAGTAACAAGTGCTCGACGGTCATAAACTCATGTCGGTGCTCGCGCGCTCTGGCGAAAGCCATGTTTAAACTGAGTTCCAGTTCTTGATTGAGCATAGGCACCTCCCCCAATGTTTATGCCTGCATTCAGGCTTTTTCCAGCGTACACAGCAACGGATGCTCGTTCTCCCTCGCATATTTGTTCACCATCGCTACTTTGGTTTCAGCCACTTCGGCAGTAAACACGCCGCAAATCGCTTTGCCTTGATAGTGAACTGCAAGCATCAGTTGCGTTGCACGTTCTACATCATAAGAAAAGAATTTTTGTAACACGTCAATAACAAACTCCATCGGAGTGTAATCATCATTGACTAATATCACTTTATACATAGATGGCGGTTTTAGCGCGTCGCGCAATTTGTCTTCCGCCAGCAGATCGAAATCCAGCCAGTCGTTCGTCTTACCCATTGTCAGTCGTCATCTTCAGTTACGGTTTCCGGCAGAAAATCTTGCCGCTGACAAGCAGCCTATGCGCACAATCAATCTACCTCAAGTATTAGATAACTATCATCTATTAGTGCCATCCGCGACATCTGTCACATAACCGACAATAGCGTTAACTGCTTCAAATTTTGATGCATTTTTACCCTATTCTGTCTGCCTGGCGCTTGACGCCCCGCCTGATTTCTCTAAATTGTAGTTTCGAGAGTTGGCGAGGTTTTGAACAGCCCCCACTCCGCCACCGGTTCATTCCATCTTACTTATATAAGATTTACGAAGGATGTCGAAGTATGGAAACGGGTACTGTTAAGTGGTTCAACAACGCCAAAGGGTTTGGTTTCATTTGCCCCGAAGGCGGCGGCGAAGATATTTTCGCCCATTATTCCACCATTCAGATGGATGGTTACAGAACGCTAAAAGCCGGACAGTCTGTCCAGTTTGATGTCCACCAGGGGCCAAAAGGCAATCATGCCAGTGTCATCGTGCCTGTCATTGAAGCAGAAGCTGTCGCATAGCTCTTCTGTCTCATTGTGTACATCCCGCAGTCAAAATGCCAGCCTTTGCGGCTGGCATTTTTATCCCTGTGGCATTATTCCCGCGCCAGAGCATCTACTGGATCCAGACGTGCCGCATTCCGCGCCGGTAGCCAGCCAAACAACACCCCGGTTGCAGTCGAACACAGGAACGCCGTCAACAGCGCGACGGGTGAGAATCCAATTTCCCAGCCCGGCAGGAATAGCTGAAGTGTAAAGGCGATCAGCATCGACAGGCTAATGCCCAACGCGCCACCAACCAGACACACTAACACCGCTTCAATTAAGAACTGTTGCAGCACATCACTGGCACGCGCGCCAACCGCCATACGAATGCCAATCTCACGCGTTCGTTCGGTTACCGAAACCAGCATAATATTCATCACACCAATCCCACCAACCACCAGCGAAATCACCGCCACCAGCGTCAGAAAGAGTTGTAATGTACGTGTGGTCTTTTCAGCGGTTTTCAAGACACCGTCCATATTCCAGGTGAAGAAATCCTTCTTACCGTGGCGCAACGTCAACAGTCGGGTCAGTTGCTGTTCGGCCTGGGCACTGTCAAAACCATCCTTTACTCGCACGGTGATCGAGTTCAGCCACGACTGCCCCATAATTCGTCCGGACATGGTGCTGTAGGGCAGCCAGACCCGCAGGATCTTGCTACTGCCGAACATCGACTGTTTCTCTTCTGCAACGCCAATTACCGTGGCCGGCATATTTCCCACCAGCACGACTTCGCCGACAACTTTCGCTTTATTGGGGAACAACTGGCGCCGGGTATTACTGTCGAGCACCACCACCTGAGCGCGCCCCGCCAGTTGCTCGGCGTTAAAGGTGGTCCCTTCGCTAAATGTCATGCCATAGACGTTGAAATAGTCGCCGCTCACGCCGTTAGCACTGGCAGCAACGTCGATATTGCCATAGCGTAACCGCAGGTTCTTCGATACGGCAGGCGTTACCGAACTGACCCAGGGCTGCTTCTGTAGCGCCGTCAAATCGTCATACTTCAATGCCTGTTGATATTGCGGATCGTCGTCGCCGAAATCTTTGCCAGGATAGATATCAATGGTGTTAGTACCAATAGCGCGAATATCTGCCAGTACCAGTTGTTTAGCCGCATCGCCTACCACCACGATCGACACCACCGAAGCAATACCGATGATGATCCCAAGCATGGTGAGTAGCGTTCGCATCTTATTTGCGGCCATTGCCAGCCAGGCCATGGTAAGCGCTTCACGAAAACCGCTGACAAACTGACTCCAGCCGGATGCCGTTTTCACCGTTGGCTCCGCGATATCGCGTCCGCCAGAAGGTTTCTGTGGCGGCGGATTGCGCACAATCTCGCCGTCACGAATTTCAATGACCCGCTCGGCCTGTGCGGCAACCTGCGGGTCGTGCGTGACGATAATTACCGTGTGTCCGCGATCGCGCAGCTGATGCAAAATTGCCATTACTTCTTCGCCGGAATGGCTATCCAGCGCGCCAGTGGGTTCGTCGGCAAGAATAACCTGTCCCCCGTTCATCAGCGCACGCGCAATACTTACCCGCTGCTGCTGACCACCGGAAAGTTGAGAAGGTTGATAGTCAACCCTGTCGCCCAGACCCAGCCGCTGGAGTAATTCCTGCGCACGCGCCAGGCGCTGCTTACGCTCGGTGCCAGCGTAGACCGCAGGCACCTCGACATTTTGCGCCGCGGTTAAATGTGACAGCAAATGATAGCGCTGGAAGATAAAGCCGAAATGCTCACGGCGCAGCTGTGCCAGCGCATCGCTATCCAGCGTGGAAACATCCCGCCCGGCAACCCGGTACGTACCGCTGGTAGGTTTGTCCAGACAGCCGAGAATGTTCATCAGCGTCGATTTACCCGAACCCGACGCCCCGACAATCGCCACCATTTCCCCGGCCTGAATGCTCAAGGATACGTCCTTCAACACCTCAACCAGGCCTTCACCTGAGGGATAGCTGCGGCGGATATGGCTCAGTTCAAGCAATGCTGTCATTTTGCAGCTCCAGCGTTGCCCTCGCCGGTAATGACTTCATCACCCTCTTCCAGCCCTTTCACGATCTCCACATCGGTGTCATTCCGCGCGCCGATAACCACTTCACGTTCGCGGGTTTCGCCGTTACGCAGTAGCCTGACGTTATAGCGGTTGTTACCAATAGGATCGCCCAGTGCCGACAGCGGGATCGTCAGAACATTTTTGACATCAGTGAGCTGGATATGGACCTGCGCGGTCATATCCAGACGCAGGATCCCTTTCGGATTGGGAACTTCGAAGCGGGCATAGTAGAAAATCGCATCATTCACTTTCTCTGGCGTCGGAAGAACATCTTTGAGCGTGCCTTCGTAGCGCGTCTGCGGATCGCCCAGTACGGTAAACCAGGCTTTTTGCCCAGGTTGCAGGTGAATTACATCAGCCTCAGAAACCTGCGCTTTTACCAGCATGGTGCTCATATCCGCCAGCGTCAGAATATTAGGTGCCTGCTGGGCGGCAATAACGGTTTGCCCTTGCAGGGTAGTAATTTGCGTTACTTCGCCTGCCATTGGCGCGACAATGCGGGTGTAATCAAGGTTGGTTTTTGCCGTATCGAGAGAAGCCTGATTACGTTTAATTTGCGCGTCAATTGTGCCAATTTGCGCCTGTTTGACCGCCATTTCGGTGGCCGCCGTGTCGAGATCCTGCTGTGAAACGGCCTGGGTTTTTGCCAGCTGTTGCTGACGGGAAAGCGTCACCCGCGCCAGTTTCCACTCAGCTTCTGCCTGTAAACGCTGGGCGCGTAATTCCATTAGCGTCGCTTCAACCTCTTTGATTTGGTTTTGCGCCTGTTCAGGATCGATTACGCCGAGCAACTGATCTTTTTTGACTTTATCGCCAATCGCGACCGACAGCGTTTTTAACTGCCCGCTGACCTGCGCCCCGACGTCAACTTTACGCAGCGCATCCAGTTTACCGGTAGCCAGCACGCTTTGCTGCAGATCGCCCGGACGAACAATTAATGTTTGATACTGAGGTAAAGGCGCATTAAGCGTTCGCCAAAGTGCAATTACCGCCACAATAAGAATGATGGCGAACAGAAAATAGCGTTTTTTGATTTTTCCCTTGAGCTTCATAAATGTCCCAATTCCCCCAATACGTCCACCAGAGTGGAGTGCTAAACATCAACGTTAAATAAATCGCCGTTGAAAAGCGCAAGAATAACAGAGTTATTGATGAATGGTTAAGATCCGCTGTGCTGAAATTAGTACCAGGGTATCAATCGGATTTATATTATGAGTCAACTAACTGAAAGCACTTTTCTTTCCACCAAACCCGTCACCAGCTTTGGTCTTTTTTACAGCCTGAGCAGCGGCCATTTACGTCCCGCACATTGCTGGGATAAGCGTAGCTTTCGTCGTAAGTTTATCTGGCGCTCACTCTTGATACCTCGCCTCACCCAGGAATGGATGACAGAACTGGCCCAATGGCCGGATCTTGAAAACCTGCTATCCCACCAACCCCGACTGCCGGTGCGTTTGCATCGTCCTTACCTTGCCGCAAACTTCACCCGTAAAATGCGTTTAGACGCGGTGCGTTTTCATTATAATGTTATCCGCCATGCATTTTTACCCGCAGAATTTAACGCCTTATTAAGCAATGACGGCTTACAGCTGGCGCAAATTGAAGGCAAAGATGGCGATATATTTACCGTAACCATGATGATGTTCCCGGTGCTGGATAAAGAGGGAGAGAGCACTATTCAGGTGCAAAATGGCGACGGCGACGTGCTGACTAAAATGACGTTTACGTTCTGCGAATATAATGGCAAAAGTACATTATTTATTGGCGGTGTGCAGGGCAATGCACAACTTCCTCACGAAGCAATCCAAAAAGCGACCAAGTCCTGTCACGGGATATTCCCAAAACGTATTGTAATGGAAGCCATTTGCCGGTTAGCAGAACGATTGAATATCGATAATGTTATGGCAGTCAGCAATGAACAGCATATCTTTCGCAGCCAACGCTACCACGATAAAAATAAGGTAATTCATTCCGACTACAACGCATTTTGGGAATCGGTTGGCGGCGAGTGCGACAGACACGGGTACTATCATATTCCGCGCACGCTGGCGCGAAAAAGCGAGGCGGATATTGCCAGCAAAAAACGCGCAGAATACCGCCGCCGCTATCAGCTAATGGACAGCATCCATTCGCAGCTGTCGTCGATGTTTCACCACTAATCCGCTCTACCGCGTGCCAGCCACAGCACGCGGGAAAACATTTTTCGCAGCAGCGTTGGCACTGCGTCAACGCCGCGCCGCCCGGCTTCCATCGCTACCTCAATGGCTAAATCCGGTTTTGACGAACGATGTATCGCCTTGGAGATAATTTTGCGCATGTTCATGGGCACGTTCTCCGGGATTTGCGCCACCCGGTGAAAGACGTCAGCAAACCCCTGGCGATACATAAAGTGTTCCATATCCAGCGCGGGGAGCATGGTCAAATGCTCACGCTCTTCCTCTCTGTCGTCATTCAATAAGCTACGTACCGTGGCCGCATACTTTTTTCCGGCCTCATCACCATCGACCAGCACATGCCACTCGATACCCATCCGGCGGGCGAATTTAACCAGCGGCTTAAGGCCGGACTGGGCGAATTCAATAACTTTAATCCCTTCTGCATCAAAGTGATGTCCGCACTGACGGGCCAGTTCGTTAATAACCCAGGTTTCCGTTTCGCCTTCTACCAGCAACCAGCAGCGGGCAAACAACGATGACGCACGATTAAAACGAATATGAAATGCGATTCGCCGACCATCTTCTGCACTGATCCCACCCGGCCCCAGCCGCCAGGCGGCGACGCGGGATGATTCACGAACCAGACGAACAACATGTTCCACGGGCGTAAGGGACAACAGCTCACCGGAGTTGGTTGTCGCCACTCGCTGCAGAGGCAGTAAATTCAACAAGTGCCAGGCCACCGACAGCATGATGGGATGTAAACGCGTTTCCGGATCTTCCACCAGCAATAAAGGTCGGGCGTCTTTATCCAGCCTCAGCGTGCCTTTGGCCTGCAACAGGGTCGAAAACAGGCCCAACAGAATAACCCGGTGCGTACGTCCGCCGGGTTTATCAATCATGCGGTTAATAATGTCCAGATAGCGCCAGCTCCGTTGTTCGTTATTGGAGCGACGGCGCATCAGACGGTAACGGGACTGGCCAGCCCCCTGCTCGGAAAAATAGTGCTCCAACAACTGCACCATGGCCGATAACCCCTGGCGGATCTGCCCGTCGGTCAGGTTTTGCGGTCGGGTAGCCAGCTCACGCGCCAGAAAATCCAGTTGGCGGGCGGTGACTTCGACGTCCGCCGAATCCGGCACGGTACCGTTGCGGATCCGTCGCATAAACCGCGCGTCGCGCAGACGCAGTACCGGCATCAGGCGCACAAGATGCCGCGCCTGATCGTTAATGTCATCGAGAGGTAATGGATGGCCGTCGCCGTCAAGAAAACTGCGCAAGGTCAGAACGCTACCGTCATCCGCACACTCGCCTTCCAGACGATAAAAAATGCGGTGATAGCCATCCTGGCACGGCGTCCAGCTGGCTTCCAGAGGGCGATAGCGACGTACCCGGTGACGACCCGGCTGGGATTCACGAAACGTCAGGATAATGTGCAGGTGGTGTTCCCGGCCCTGTATATCGCCCGGCGGGAACCAGAAATCCTCGCGGACAAAATGATACAAGTCTGGCTCCGGCGACAGCAGCAGGGTTAAGGCATCCAGCAGACTGGATTTACCCCACGCGTTCTCCCCAATCAGCACGTTGCTCTGCTCCAGCATCAACGACAGACGGTTAATACCACGAAATCCAACAATCTCAACGCGTTCGAGAATCATATAGCCTCCGGAAATGCTAACTTTTTCCTTCAAGTTATCAGGAGTATAACGGCAAGCGGGTGCTCAGGACACCCGATATCAATCTGGCGTGAATCGCAAAAGCAAAAAAAATAAGAATATTCTTCTTATGTTTTCTCCTGAATATAATTTCAGAACTTAATCATCGTCCTTTCGCTAGTTGGACTATGCTTCATTCATCCAAGATTCAAAAAGGAATCGCAACATATTGCCTTAAATCAAATTTTTTCATCAATTTAACTGGCGAAGGGATGATATTTTTTTCTAAAATACCCGCTCTTTCATCATCGTCCCTTTTAGCGATGAATTACCGGGCAAGGAATACGAACCCGGAACTTTTAATTGAGGTGGTTATGTTCAGGAAATTAGCAGCTGAATTCTTCGGTACGTTTTGGCTCGTTTTTGGTGGGTGCGGTAGTGCAGTGCTGGCAGCCGCATTCCCGGAATTGGGAATTGGATTTGCCGGTGTCGCGCTGGCATTCGGCCTGACCGTATTAACCATGGCATTCGCCGTGGGTCATATTTCAGGTGGGCATTTTAACCCGGCGGTAACCTTCGGTTTATGGGCTGGCGGTCGTTTCCCGGCAAAAGATGTTATTGGTTACGTTATTGCTCAGGTTGTAGGCGGTATTGTTGCAGCAGCGGCGCTGTATCTTATTGCCAGCGGTAAAGCAGGTTTTGATGCAACGGCCAGTGGTTTTGCTTCAAACGGCTTTGGTGAACATTCACCAGGCGGTTATTCCATGCTTTCTGCCGTCGTCATTGAAATTATTCTGACCGCAGGCTTCTTATTAGTGATCCACGGCGCGACCGATAAACATGCTCCGGCAGGTTTTGCACCTATCGCAATTGGTCTGGCGTTAACTCTGATCCACTTGATCAGTATTCCAGTCACCAACACCTCCGTAAACCCGGCACGTAGTACCGCAGTAGCCATTTTCCAGGGCGGCTGGGCATTGCAACAATTGTGGTTCTTCTGGGTTATGCCGATTATCGGTGGGGTACTCGGCGGCCTTATTTACCGCACTCTGCTGGAAAAACGCGATTAATCGCTAACAAAAAAGGCCTGGCGCAAGTCAGGTCTTTTTTATCCTCTCTATATTTCCTTTGATTTGCAACTTTACTCCCCTCTTTGCTTTGAGTAGTGTGTGCTAGCGCATTTCGTCTTACTTCTCAGCAAGGATCTGGTTTTCATGTTTTCAGGGCTGTTAATCATTCTGGTTCCCCTTATTGTGGGCTACCTTATTCCGCTCCGGCACAGGACTGCATTACAACTTATCAATCGCCTGTTGAGCTGGATCGTCTACCTTATTCTCTTTTTTATGGGTATTAGCCTGGCGTTTCTGGATAATCTCGCCAGCAACCTGTTAGCTATTCTTCATTATTCTGCAGTCAGCGTGACGGTCATTATACTGTGTAATATTGCGGCGCTGTTCTGGCTGGAGCGTTCGCTGCCCTGGAGACACAACCACAAGCAAGAAAAGCTCCCCTCGCGAATTGCAATGGCGCTTGAGTCGCTCCAGCTTTGCGGCGTCGTCGTCATCGGTTTCCTGCTCGGCCTCACTGGGCTTTCCATTCTGCAGCATGCCACCGAAGCCAGCGAATATACGTTAATCTTTTTACTGTTCCTGGTGGGGATCCAGCTGCGCAACAGCGGTATGACCTTAAAGCAAATTGTGCTGAACCGTCGGGGGATGATCGTAGCCGTCGTCGTCGTCGCCAGTTCGATGCTGGCGGGGGTTATCAATGCATTGATCCTCGGTCTGCCGCTGAAAACCGCGCTGGCGATGGCATCAGGTTTTGGCTGGTATTCCCTGTCCGGTATTCTGTTGACCGAATCGTTCGGACCCGTAATTGGTAGTGCCGCCTTCTTTAACGACCTGGCCCGTGAACTGATCGCCATTATGTTGATTCCAGGAATGGTGGGCCGCAGCCGCTCTACCGCGCTGGGATTATGCGGGGCGACATCAATGGATTTCACCCTGCCCGTTTTACAACGCAGCGGCGGCCTGGAAATGGTCCCGGCAGCCATCGTCCACGGCTTTATTTTGAGTCTGTTAGTGCCTCTGCTGATGGCGTTTTTCTCCGCCTGACGCCCGGGCAAATACCTCTCTGGCGGTAGTCAGCTACCGCCAAAATTGCGCTAAATCAATCTCCCTGCAAGTAGTAGCAGAAATCCCTTTTATCCCTACGCGCACAGGCATAATCTTAAACATGTATATTAAATATAACTTTAAAAGGTGTGACCATGTTTTGTGTGCAATGTGAACAAACCATCCGTACTCCGGCAGGAAACGGCTGCTCTTACGCGCAGGGTATGTGCGGTAAAACGGCTGAAACCTCCGATTTGCAGGATCTGCTGATTGCTTCCCTACAAGGTCTGTCTGCATGGGCTGTTAAAGCACGTGAATACGGCATCATCGACCATGAGGTTGATAACTTTGCGCCGCGTGCGTTCTTCTCCACGCTGACTAACGTAAACTTCGATTCCCCGCGTATTGTTGGCTATGCCCGTGAAGCTATCGCCATGCGCGACGCCCTGAAAGCACAATGCCTGAACATCGACGCGAACGCAGCTGTCACCAACCCGATGGCCGATCTGCAACTGGTCAGCGACGATCTGGGAGACCTGCAACGTCAGGCCGCTGAATTCACCCCGAATAAAGACAAAGCGACCATCGGCGATAATATCCTCGGCCTGCGTCTGCTGTGTCTGTACGGCCTGAAAGGTGCGGCAGCTTACATGGAGCACGCCCACGTCCTTGGTCAGTACGACAACGATATCTATGCTCAGTACCACAAAATCATGGCGTGGCTGGGTACCTGGCCTTCCGATATGAACGCTCTTCTGGAGTGTTCAATGGAAATCGGCCAGATGAACTTCAAAGTGATGAGCATTCTGGACGCCGGTGAAACCACTAAATACGGTCACCCGACCCCGACTCAGGTCAACGTAAAAGCAACCGAAGGTAAGTGCATCCTGATCTCCGGTCACGACCTGAAAGATTTGTACAACCTGCTTGAGCAGACTGAAGGCACCGGTGTTAACGTTTATACCCACGGTGAAATGCTGCCAGCACACGGCTATCCGGAACTGCGTAAGTTCAAACACCTAATCGGTAACTACGGCAGCGGCTGGCAGAACCAGCAGGTTGAATTCGCCCGCTTCCCTGGCCCAATCGTGATGACTTCTAACTGCATCATCGACCCAACCGTTGGCGCCTACGACGACCGTATCTGGACCCGTAGCATCGTCGGCTGGCCGGGCGTGAGCCACCTTGAAGGTGACGATTTCGGTCCGGTTATCGCACAGGCGCAGCAGATGGCTGGCTTCCCGTACAGTGAAATTCCGCACCTGATCACCGTAGGTTTCGGTCGTCAGACCCTGCTGGGCGCTGCTGATACCCTGATCGACCTGGTGAGCCGCGAAAAACTGCGTCACATCTTCCTGGTTGGCGGTTGTGACGGCGCACGTGGTGAACGTAACTACTTCACCGACTTCGCCACCAGCGTACCAGACGACTGCCTGATTCTGACCCTTGCTTGCGGTAAATACCGTTTCAACAAACTGGAATTCGGCGATATCGAAGGTCTGCCGCGTCTGGTCGATGCCGGTCAGTGTAACGATGCCTACTCTGCCATTATCCTGGCGGTCACCCTGGCAGAGAAACTGGGCTGTGGCGTGAACGATCTGCCGCTGTCTCTGGTGCTCTCCTGGTTCGAACAGAAAGCGATTGTTATTCTGCTGACCCTGCTGTCTCTGGGCGTGAAAAACATCGTCACTGGCCCGACTGCGCCTGGTTTCTTCACACCGGATTTGCTGGCAGTTCTCAACGAGAAATTTGGTCTGCGTTCCGTGACCACCGTTGAAGAAGACATGAAGCAACTGCTGAGCGCGTAAGGAGTAAAGAATGACAATGCCAACTCATCAGTGCCCATGGCGGATGCAGGTTCACCACATCCATCAGGAAACGCCGGATGTATGGACAATTTCGTTGCTGTGCCACGATTATTATCCTTACCGCGCCGGGCAGTATGCACTGGTCAGCGTACGTAATTCAGCGGATACGCTGCGTGCTTACACCATTTCCTCAACACCGGGCGTTAGCGAGTACATTACGTTGACCATCCGCCGGATTGACGATGGCGCAGGTTCACAGTGGCTAACCCGCGACGTGAAGCGCGGCGACTATATCTGGCTGTCCGATGCCATGGGTGAGTTCACCTGTGAAGATAAAGCGGAAGACAAGTTCCTGATGCTGGCCGCAGGCTGTGGCGTTACGCCAATCATGTCAATGCGTCGCTGGTTGGCAAAGTACCGCCCGCAAGCGGATGTACAGGTAATCTTTAACGTTCGCTCGCCGCAAGATGTCATTTTTGCCGACGAGTGGCGTGAATATCCGGTGACATTAGTTGCTGAAAACAATGCCACCGAAGGTTTTGTTTCCGGCCGACTGACTACCGAACTGCTGAAAAGCGTACCGGATCTGACCTCGCGTACCGTGATGACCTGTGGCCCGGCACCGTATATGGATCTGGTCGAGAAAGAAGTCAAAGCACTGGGTGTGACGCGCTTTTTTAAAGAGCAGTTCTTCACACCTGTTGCCGAAGCCGCCACCAGTGGTCTGAAGTTTACCAAGCTACAGCCGGCGAAAGAGTTCTATGCGCCGGTGGGCAGTACGCTGCTGGAAGCGCTGGAAAGCAACAAGGTTCCGGTTGTCGCCGCATGCCGTGCAGGCGTTTGCGGCTGCTGCAAAACCAAAGTGGTTGACGGTAACTACACGGTCAGCAGCACCATGACGCTGACCGACGCAGAAATCGCTGAAGGTTATGTGCTGGCCTGTTCCTGCCATCCGCAGGGTGATTTAGTGCTGGCGTAATTGGCCGGTATCTGATGTGCAAAAGGCTGCCTGGCTGTACCGGGTGGCCTTTTTTTATGCTCTCAGGCGCTGCAAAATTCTGATATTTTCACTCTACCCGGCAAAATACCTCCTTCCCCCCGTGAATTATCGACCACACTTACCCTTCGCAGATTAAGCATAATCCCCGACTACCACGTCGAACTTTCTACAAGGATCCCCATGAAAAAAGTGGCCATTGTCGGCGTCGGTCCCACCGGGATTTATACGTTTCATGCCCTGGTTGAGCGCGGTGAACCGCTGGAAATAGAGCTTTATGAGCAAGCTGAAGAGGCGGGCGTTGGCATGCCTTATAACAGCGACAACAACGCAGACTTCATGCTGGCAAATATAGCCAGCATAGAGATCCCACCGATTTATATCAGTTATCTGACGTGGCTACAGAATCAAAGTGATGACTATCTGGCGCAGTTTCGGATTGAACGTAATTCTTTGCATGAACGGCAATTTTTGCCCCGCGTGCTCCTCGGTGACTATTATCGCGATCGTTTATTCGCTATCGTCGAGAAAGCGCGAGGCTCAGGCTTCACGATTAGCATAAACGAATTAAGCAAAGTCACCGACCTGCAAGTGACCCCGAATGGGGTCTCTCTGTGGATCAATCATGCTTTACAGCCTGTCGAGGTGGACTTCGCCGCTATCGCCACCGGTCATCTGTGGCCTGAAACGGATGTACAGACACGGAAGTTTTTCCCCAGCCCGTGGACCGGTCTGATGGACGTCCAGATTAGCGCTTGCCGGGTAGGAATTCTCGGCACCTCGCTCAGCGCGATTGACGCAGCGATGGCCGTGGCCTGCCAACACGGTGCCTTCACCACCGGGGCTGATAACGCACTCCAGTTTATCTGTAAATCCGACAGCCAAAGCCTGAAGCTGACCCTAATGTCGCGCAGCGGTGTGCTGCCTGAAGCAGATTTTTACTGCCCTCTGCCCTATGAATCGTTGAATATCGCAACGCCTGAAGCAATTGAAGACGTCATTGTCCATGGGCAAAAAGGATTACTGGACCGCATTTTCCGGATTATTGTACAACAACTGCAAGATGCAGCCCCGCAATGGAGCCAAGAGATAGCACTTGAGACGCTCAACGCCGATACATTCCCCGAGGCCTACTTTGCCGACAGGCTTGAGCACGAACCTTTTGAATGGGCGAAGCGCAACCTGATTGAAGTTGAACGCAACAAACAGGAACAGCGTACCGTCGCGTGGCGCTATACCCTGCTGCGGCTACACGAGGTAATCGAAGAGATCGTCCCACATCTTGATCCGCCTGATGAAAAGCGCTTTAAGCAAGGACTGGCGCGCGTGTTTATCGATAATTATGCGGCAATCCCGTCTGAATCAGTCCGCCGACTGCTGGCGCTGCACGACGCCGGGCTGATTGAGATCCTCACACTTGGTGCGGATTATGAGCGTACGAATGAGCAGGAAATGACGGTAATTTACCACCACGGTCGACGCAGCGAATTCGATGTGTTTATTGACGCCCGAGGGCAACGGGCATTGCAGAGCAAAGATATCCCTTTCCCAACGCTACGCCATCAACTGCTGGCCTGTGGCGATGAGATCCCGGACATCGGCGAAGATTACACGCTGCAAGCGCCGGAAAACGCCCGCAATCGCATCGCTTTTGGCGGGCTGCCGTGGTTGATGCACGATCGTCCGTTTATTCAGGGACTGGTTGTCAGTGCTGAAATAGGCGCCGCGATGGCAAGGGCATTGACGCAGCGAGCGCTGAGACGTCGGCACAAACTATGGAACAGTGATGACATATAGATTAGCGACAGATTGAACGACGAGGCGGGCAAACCGTTAGCGCCCCCGCCTCGGTATTGACTCTCAAATGGTAACTATCGCCAGGCAGAATTTCCTGCAACGGAGTAACGCCCCGCCCCCAAAAACGCCACGGCCAGCGCACCGATGAAGAAATACACCAGACTTTCAATCGCCCATGCACCGGTTTTATCCAGTGTCCAGGTTTCGCCCATCCCGACCATCAGCCATGCCACAACCATCGTAAACGCCAGCCCCAACGCTGCCGGACGCGTCAGGATGCCTAGAATAATCAGACACGGCGCTACAACCTCTCCCAGCAGAACGCCGTACGCAATAAAGCCTGGGAAACCTTTCGCTATCAACATACCGCTGATGCCATCAATACCAGCAAACAGTTTATGCAGCCCATGAAACAGCATCAGCCCACCGACGGCAAGGCGTAACAAAAACTTGCCAAAATCTTCGTGAGTCAGTACCCGGTTAACTGTATTTAATAGTTTTATAACCATTTGAATTTATTCCTTGTTTCACCATGTCCAATAACAAACTACGCTTAATACAGATTAAATGAAACCTGCCGGAAATAAGGGGTAATGAGAAGCATAACGATTATCTTCATCTAAACTTGTAACCGGTATCACATTAGAGGAGAAGGAAAACCATGAAACAAACGGTTGCCGCTTTTATTGCTAAAACACTCGAACAAGCTGGCGTTAAACGTATTTGGGGTGTGACGGGAGACTCGCTCAATGGCCTTAGTGACAGTTTGAATCGTATGGGCACGATTGACTGGATGCCAACCCGCCATGAAGAGGTTGCCGCTTTTGCCGCAGGCGCAGAAGCCCAACTGACCGGTGAGCTGGCCGTCTGTGCCGGCTCATGTGGACCGGGAAACCTGCACCTGATTAACGGCCTGTTTGATTGCCACCGCAACCACGTTCCGGTACTGGCAATCGCCGCGCATATTCCATCCAGTGAGATAGGCAGTGGTTATTTTCAGGAGACCCACCCGCAGGAGTTGTTCCGTGAATGTAGCCACTATTGCGAGCTGGTCTCCAGCCCTGAGCAGATCCCCCAGGTGCTGGCTATAGCTATGCGTAAAGCGGTGCTCAACCGTGGCGTCTCCGTGGTGGTATTACCCGGCGACGTGGCGCTGAAGCCCGCCCCTGAAAGCGCCACCACGCACTGGTATCATGCGCCGCTCCCGGTAGTCACCCCGGAAGAGGAAGAGCTGAGAAAACTGGCGCAACTGCTGCGCTACTCCAGCAACATCGCCCTGATGTGCGGCAGCGGCTGCGCCGGTGCGCATAAAGAGCTGGTTGAGTTTGCGGCTAAAATCAAAGCCCCGATCGTGCACGCTCTGCGCGGGAAAGAGCATGTTGAGTACGATAACCCCTATGACGTGGGTATGACCGGGCTGATTGGCTTTTCATCCGGCTTCCATACCATGATGAATGCCGACACGCTGATCCTGCTCGGTACCCAGTTCCCCTATCGCCCGTTCTACCCCACCGACGCCAAAATTATTCAGATTGATATCAATCCGGCGAGTATTGGCGCGCACAGTAAAGTTGATATGGCGCTGGTAGGCGATATTAAATCCACGTTACGCGCCCTACTACCTCTGGTGGAAGAGAAAACCGAGCGGCAGTTCCTGGACAAAGCACTGGAGCACTACCGCGAGGCGCGCAAAGGGCTGGATGATTTAGCCAAACCCAGCGATAAAGCCATTCACCCGCAATATCTGGCGCAACAGATCAGCCACTTTGCCGCTGACGATGCCATCTTTACCTGCGACGTTGGCACGCCAACGGTGTGGGCAGCACGCTATCTGAAAATGAACGGCAAACGTCGCCTGCTCGGATCGTTTAACCACGGGTCGATGGCTAATGCCATGCCGCAGGCACTCGGCGCACAAGCGACCGAACCAGGACGTCAGGTTGTGGCAATGTGCGGTGACGGCGGCTTTAGCATGCTGATGGGCGATTTTCTGTCGGTGGTACAAATGAAGTTACCGGTGAAGATTATTGTCTTCAACAACAGCGTGCTGGGATTTGTGGCGATGGAGATGAAGGCTGGTGGTTATCTGACTGACGGCACCGAACTGCACGACACGAATTTCGCGCGGATTGCCGAGGCCTGTGGCATCACGGGCATTCGCGTAGAGAAATCTTCAGAGGTTGATGAGGCGCTGCAAAGGGCGATGTCAATTGACGGCCCGGTGCTGGTCGATGTGGTGGTGGCGAAAGAAGAGCTGGCGATCCCGCCGCAGATCAAACTCGAACAAGCCAAAGGTTTTAGCCTGTATATGCTGCGCGCAATCATCAGCGGGCGCGGTGATGAAGTGATCGAACTGGCGAAAACTAACTGGCTCAGGTAAAACATCCTTATTAAACCACACACAAAATCATTCATGATGCATCAAGGCGGCAAGCCCGAAAATCCCCAGGAGCATAGGAATACTATGTGACTGGGGTTTGAGGGTGCAGCCAACGCCGAGGCAGCTTGAAGGATGAAGTGTAATAAGGAGATACCATGATTGATTTACGCAGTGATACCGTCACCCGACCCAGTCGCGCCATGCTCGAAGAGATGATGGCCGCCCCGGTCGGGGACGACGTCTACGGTGATGATCCTACCGTTAATGCCCTCCAGCAATACGCGGCCGAGCTTTCTGGCAAAGAAGCTGCCATTTTCTTACCTACCGGCACTCAGGCGAACCTGGTTGCACTGCTCAGCCATTGTCAGCGCGGCGAAGAGTATATCGCCGGTCAGGGCGCGCATAACTATCTCTACGAAGCGGGTGGCGCAGCGGTGCTCGGCAGCATTCAACCGCAACCCATCGATGCCGCGCCGGATGGCTCCCTGCCGCTGGACAAAGTGGCAGCAAAAATCAAAGCAGACGATATCCATTTTGCCCGCACCCGTCTGCTCAGTCTGGAAAACACGCATAACGGCAAAGTGCTGCCGCGCGAGTATCTGAAAGAGGCCTGGGAATTCACCCGGGAGCGCAATCTTGCCCTGCACGTCGACGGCGCGCGTATTTTTAACGCCATCGTCGCCTATGGCTGTGAGCTTAAAGATGTCATGCAATACTGCGACTCGTTCACCATTTGTCTTTCCAAAGGTCTGGGAACGCCGGTAGGCTCGCTGCTGGTCGGCAGCCACGAGTACATCAAGCGTGCCATTCGCTGGCGCAAAATGACCGGCGGCGGCATGCGCCAGGCGGGTATTTTGGCGGCGGCCGGACTGTATGCACTGAAAAATAACGTGGCGCGTTTGCAGGAAGACCATGACAACGCCGCCTGGATGGCGGAGCAACTGCGCGAAGCAGGGGCGGACGTCATGCGCCACGACACCAACATGCTGTTTGTTCGCGTTGGCGAAGAGCACGCGGCCGCGCTGGGTGAATATATGAAAGCGCAGGGTGTGCTGATTAACGCTTCCCCGATTGTGCGCCTGGTGATGCATCTGGACGTATCACGTGA
Source organism: Citrobacter sp. S39 (assembly GCF_009495675.1). NCBI lineage: Bacteria > Pseudomonadati > Pseudomonadota > Gammaproteobacteria > Enterobacterales > Enterobacteriaceae > Citrobacter > Citrobacter sp. S39. The sequence goes on along the minus strand of NZ_CP045555.1, from coordinate 2,741,526 downwards.
ACAACTTGCTGAAGTCGTCGCCCACTGGCGCGCTTTTTTAACCCAATAAGGAGATGGGCGTGCCGCAACGGATTTTGGTTCTTGGCGCCAGTGGCTACATTGGTCAGCATTTGGTGCAGGCGCTCAGTCAGCAAGGGCATCAGGTGTTGGCTGCGGCACGTCGCATTGAACGACTGGAAAAGCAGCAACTGGCCAACGTCAGTTGCCATAAGGTCGATTTGAATTGGCCAGATAACCTCACCCCGCTGCTGGCGGGTGTTGATACGGTTTATTACCTGGTCCATGGCATGGGTGAAGGCGGTGATTTTATCGCCCACGAACGTCAGGTGGCGATGAATGTCCGTGATGCACTGCGTAATACACCGGTCAAACAGCTTATTTTCCTGAGCTCATTACAGGCTCCCCGGCATGAACAATCCGATCATCTGCGTGCGCGACAGATAACCGCAGATACTCTGCGTGAATCAGGCGTGCCAATGACGGAATTGCGTGCGGGCATTATCGTGGGGGCAGGTTCCGCTGCCTTTGAAGTGATGCGCGACATGGTCTACAACCTGCCGGTACTCACCCCTCCGCGCTGGGTACGTTCGCGCACCACACCTATCGCGCTGGAGAATTTGATGTACTACCTGGTGGCGTTGTTGGATCATCCCACGCAACATCACCGCGTACTCGAAGCAGCCGGCCCGCAGGTGTTGAGCTATCAGGAACAGTTCGAGCATTTTATGGCGGTCAGCGGTAAACATCGCCTGCTCATCCCCATCCCCTTCCCTACCCGCTGGATTTCGGTCTGGTTTTTAAACGTCATTACGTCAGTGCCGCCAACCACGGCCAAAGCGCTGATCCAGGGCTTAAAACACGACCTGCTGGCAGATGACACCGCACTACGTGCGCTGATCCCGCAAAAGCTGATTGCCTTTGATGACGCGGTGCGCAGTACGTTGAAGGAAGAAGAGAAGCTGGTCAACTCCAGCGACTGGGGTTACGACGCACAGGCGTTTGCCCGCTGGCGTCCAGAATATGGCTATTTCGCCAAACAAGCTGGCTTTAGCGTTGAAACCTCCGCCAGCAAAAAAGCACTGTGGCAGGTAGTGAATCGACTCGGCGGCAAAGAAGGTTATTTCTTTGGCAATATTCTATGGAAGACGCGCGCGGCGTTGGACCTGCTGGTCGGCCATAAGCTGGCAAAAGGTCGTCCCGAACACCCACTATTGCAAGTTGGCGACACCGTTGATAGCTGGAAAGTCATCATCGTTGAGCCGGAGAAACAGCTGACGCTGCTGTTTGGGATGAAAGCACCGGGATTGGGTCGCCTGAGCTTCACACTGGAAGATAAAGGCGATCATCGACGCATTGATGTACGCGCCTGGTGGCATCCGCACGGTATGCCTGGCCTCTTCTACTGGCTGTTGATGATCCCCGCCCACCTGTTCATTTTCAGGGGGATGGCGAAGCGTATAGCCAAACTTGCAGAACAAATCACAGACTAATGATAAAAAGAGCCTGTATTCTTTCATGTTTCCCATTGCATACAGGCGTATTTCACGGAAGAATGCGCACGACGTTTTTTAAACACAGTGGATTGATATGAAGGTACTGGTTACCGGAGCCACCAGCGGCTTGGGCCGAAACGCGGTTGAATTTTTATGCAGCAAAGGCGTCAGCGTCAGAGCCACCGGTCGCAACGAAGCGATGGGCAAGCTGCTGGAGAAAATGGGCGCAGAGTTTGTGCATGCGGATTTGACCGAGCTGGTTTCTTCGCAAGCAAAAGTGATGCTTGCCGGCATCGACACGCTGTGGCACTGCTCCAGTTTTACCTCACCGTGGGGAACTCAGGAAGCCTTCGATCTGGCCAACGTTCGCGCAACTCGTCGTCTGGGCGAGTGGGCCGTGGCCTGGGGTGTTCGCAACTTCATTCATATCTCCTCGCCGTCGCTCTATTTTGATTATCACCACCATCGCGATATCAAAGAGGACTTTCGCCCGCACCGCTTCGCCAATGAATTTGCCCGCAGCAAAGCAGCTGGCGAAGACGTGATTGCGTTGCTGGCGCAGGCCAACCCGCAGACGCGTTTTACGGTATTGCGTCCGCAAAGCCTGTTCGGACCACACGATAAGGTCTTTATCCCGCGCCTGGCCCATATGATGTACCACTATGGCAGCATCCTGTTGCCGCACGGCGGAAGTGCGCAGGTAGATATGACCTACTACGAAAATGCAGTGCACGCGATGTGGCTGGCAAGTCAGCAAGCCTGCGATAAGCTGCCGTCAGGTCGCGCGTACAACATTACCAACGGCGAGCATCGCACTCTGCGCAGCATTGTGCAGAAGCTCATCGACGAGCTGAATATTGATTGTCGGATCCGCTCCGTTCCCTACCCGATGCTGGACATGATTGCCCGCAGCATGGAGCGTTTAGGCAATAAATCGGCAAAAGAGCCAAAGCTGACGCATTACGGCGTCTCGAAGCTAAATTTTGATTTTACGCTGGATACTACCCGCGCTCAGGAAGAGTTGGGTTATCAGCCCATTGTGACGCTGGATGCAGGGATTGAACGTACCGCGGCCTGGCTGCGCGACCACGGTAAGCTGCCGCGTTAACCATTGCCGGATGGCGGCGCAAGCGCCTTATCCGGCCTACAAAATCCAGCCTAAATTAGCCGTAGGCCTGATAAGCGAAGCACCATCAGGCATTGGTATTCTGCGTTAACCCTGCCCGTATTTTTCCAGTAACGCTTCGGCAATCGCCTGAGTTTCTGCATCCGCCACGCCGTTCCACAGCGTCGGGCGGAAGTGCATCTGGAAGGCCATAATCACCCGCTGCTGTTCGCGCGGCGTCATATCAGATTTTATCTCATAGCCGTAACGCGACAGCAGATCGAGTAAAGATTCGGTTGCTACCGGCGTATGAGGCGCTCGCCCGGCAAGATAAAACGCTACGCGCTGAGTGTCCGGCCACGCGCCAATTCCCTGTTCGGCCAGCACTTTCCATGGGAAAAGCGGTCCAGGATCGTCCTTACGTTGCGGCGCGATGTCCGCATGGGCTACCACGTTCTGCGGTTTTATGTCGTAGCGGGCGATAATATCTTTCGCCAATGGGATCAGCGCCTGAATCTGCGCGGGCTCAAACGGCGCAAAATATTTTATCCCTGCCGATTTTTGCCAGCCGCGGTTTTCCAGCTCAATGCCAATTGAGGTATCGTTAATACGCGTAGCGCCACGCCAGAAGCTAATCCCCGCATGCCAGGCCAGATCTTTTTCCGGCACCAGTTGCCAGATACGCGGTTTGCCGTGGTAGAGCGGCGGCACAGCCGGGATCAAATAGTGCGAGCTGACGTTTTTATCGGTCAGCGTAGCCAGAGAAGAGTCAAAATCATCGGCCGTGTAATGGATAACCAGCACTTTAATGCGTGGATAAGCAGCCTGTGCCTGACGGCGGGTATCTAACTGATACCCGTCTTTGTCGACTATCCCTTTTTCGCCAGCACATCCCACCAGCAACAGCGTAAATGCCAGCAGACACAACAGACGCTTCATCGGCGAGTTTTCACCGCGGTACCGCTGACGCTCACCATCAGCATACTGCCGTCTTTGCCCACGGTTTCGTAATCAATATCAATACCGACCACCGCATCAGCACCCAGCGCTTTGGCCTGTTCGCCCAGCTCCTGGAAAGCAATTTCACGCGCTTTACGCAGCTCTTTTTCATACGCGCCGGAGCGACCGCCGACAATATCGCGAATGCCGGCGAAAAAATCGCGGAAAATATTCGCGCCTAAAATGGCTTCGCCAGTCACAACACCGCAGTATTCCACGATGCTCTGCCCTTCCAGCGTAGGGGTAGTCGAAAACTGCATGGTTAATCTCCTTTTTGCGCTAAGAGCACGATCTCAAAAGCATTATCGAACCGATCCACTATCATTGAAAGGATATATTCTATCAACGTAGAACACTAATAGTAGAAAGCTAATAAGGAAATCATTATGCGCTACTCGAAACTCTCTCTGCTGGTTCCATTTGCACTACTTCTCAGCGCCTGTACGACCGTGACGCCGGTCTATAAAGATAACGGCACGCGTAGCGGTTCATGCGTAGAAGGCGGGCCAGACAGCGTGGCTCAACAATTCTATGATTACCGTATTCAGCATCGAAACAATGATCTTACCCCACTTCGTCCATACCTTAGCGACAACCTGGCTAAACTGCTGACCGACGCCAGCCGCGATAATGCACACCGCGACCTGTTTAACAGCGATCCGTTCTCCAGTCGGGCTACGTTACCGGACAGTGCCAGCGTCGCCAGCGCATCGACTATTCCGAATAGTGATGCACGCAACATTCCGCTACGCGTAGAGCTGAAACAGGGTGACCAGAGCTGGCGTGATGAAGTGCTGATGATCCGCGAAGGCCAGTGCTGGGTCGTTGATGATGTACGCTATCTGGGCGGCAGCGTACACGCGCCAGCCGGGACGTTGCGCCAGTCTGTCGAAAACCGTTAATCGCGTCATTTACTCGCCCAAATCATAACCCCCATTAATTGTCTGGCATTCTGCATAGAATGCCGACAATTATTCTTGCCCACTGGTGGCCCCGCTATTTTGTGCTATGTTTAGAGAAGAATGCGGTTTGCATTTAACTTTTAACGCATAAATATTGCATAACTATTCTGTCAAAGGTAGTATCTGCGGCTTCAATAGCTATCAGACTGCCAGTATCGAGTGTCAATGAGTATTCAATTAAACGGCATTAACTGCTTCTACGGCGCACATCAGGCGCTGTTCGATATCACGCTGGATTGCCCTCAGGGTGAAACACTGGTGTTACTTGGCCCAAGTGGAGCCGGGAAAAGCTCGCTACTGCGCGTACTCAACCTGCTTGAGATGCCGCGCTCAGGCACGCTCTCTATTGCGGGTAACCGTTTCGACTTCACGAAAACCCCGTCAGATAAAGCCATTCGGGATCTGCGTCAAAACGTGGGCATGGTCTTCCAGCAATATAATCTTTGGCCGCATCTCACGGTGGTGCAGAACCTGATTGAAGCGCCCTGCCGCGTACTGGGGCTGACGAAAGAGCAAGCGATGGCGCGTGCCGAGAAACTGCTGGAACGACTGCGTCTGAAGCCGTACAGCGATCGCTATCCACTGCATCTGTCCGGCGGCCAGCAGCAGCGTGTGGCCATTGCCCGCGCGTTGATGATGGAACCACAGGTGCTGCTGTTTGATGAGCCTACCGCAGCGCTTGACCCGGAAATCACCGCCCAAATCGTCAGCATCATTCGTGAGCTGGCAGAAACCAATATTACTCAGGTGATCGTCACCCACGAAGTGGAAGTTGCTCGTAAAACGGCCAGTCGCGTGGTGTACATGGAAAACGGTCATATCGTCGAGTTTGGGGATGCGAGCTGCTTTGCCAACCCGCAAACCGAAGCGTTTAAAAACTATCTTTCTCACTAAGATTCGGGACAATACAATGAAAAAAGTTCTGATTGCCGCGCTAATCGCAGGTTTTAGCCTTTCCGCTACCGCAGCCCAAACCATTCGTTTCGCCACCGAAGCGTCTTATCCTCCGTTTGAATCGATCGATGCTAACAACAAGATCGTAGGGTTTGACGTTGATCTGGCGAATGCGCTGTGTAAAGAGATTGACGCTACCTGTACCTTCACCAATCAGGCCTTCGACAGCCTGATCCCGAGCCTGAAATTCCGTCGTTTTGACGCGGTGATGGCCGGTATGGACATCACGCCTGAGCGTGAAAAACAGGTTCTGTTCACCACCCCTTACTACGACAACTCTGCGCTGTTTGTTGGCCAACAGGGTAAATACACCAGCATTGATCAGCTGAAAGGCAAAAAAGTCGGCGTTCAAAACGGGACGACGCACCAGAAATTCATCATGGATAAACATCCGGAAGTGACTACCGTGCCGTATGACAGCTATCAGAATGCCAAACTCGATCTGCAAAACGGTCGTATTGACGGCGTCTTTGGTGATACCGCAGTAGTAACAGAGTGGCTGAAAGACAATCCAAAACTGGCCGCGGTTGGCGACAAAGTCACTGATAAAGATTACTTCGGTACCGGTCTGGGCATCGCTGTGCGCCAGGGCAATACCGAGCTGCAGCAGAAATTTAACGCTGCGCTGGAAAAAGTGAAGAAAGATGGGACTTACGAGACCATCTACAACAAATGGTTCCAGAAGTAATATTTGATGAATGAATTTTTTCCTTTAGCAAGCGCCGCCGGGATGACCGTCGGCCTTGCCGTTTGTGCGCTGATCATTGGCCTTGCGCTCGCCATGTTTTTTGCCGTCTGGGAGTCAGTAAAATGGCGCCCGGTGGCATGGGCGGGCTCGGCCCTGGTCACCATCCTGCGCGGTCTGCCAGAAATTCTGGTGGTTTTGTTTATCTATTTCGGATCCTCACAACTGCTGCTGACGCTGGCCGATGGCTTTACGATCAATCTCGGGTTTGTACAAATCCCGGTTCAGATGCAGATCGAAAACTTCGACGTCAGCCCGTTCCTGTGCGGTGTCATTGCACTGTCATTGCTGTATGCCGCTTACGCGTCGCAAACGCTGCGTGGCGCGCTGAAGGCCGTGCCACTCGGGCAATGGGAGTCAGGTCAGGCGTTAGGTTTGTCTAAAGCCGCGATCTTCTTTCGTCTGGTGATGCCGCAGATGTGGCGTCATGCCTTACCGGGACTGGGTAACCAGTGGCTGGTATTGCTGAAAGATACCGCGCTGGTCAGCCTTATCAGCGTGAACGATCTGATGCTGCAAACCAAGAGCATCGCTACCCGTACCCAGGAGCCGTTTACCTGGTACATTGTGGCGGCCGCTATTTACCTGGTGATTACGCTGGTGAGTCAGTACATTCTCAAACGCATTGACCTGCGCGCGACACGTTTTGAGCGGAGACCAGGCTGATGCTTGAGTATTTACCTGAATTGTTGAAAGGGCTGCATACCAGCCTGACGCTGACGGTCGCCTCCATCGTGGTTGCTCTGGTGCTGGCGCTGATCTTCACCGTCATCCTGACGCTGAAAACGCCGGTACTGGTGTGGCTGGTTCGCGCTTATATCACGCTGTTTACCGGTACACCGCTGCTGGTGCAAATCTTCCTGATCTACTACGGACCAGGACAGTTTCCGACGTTGCAAGAATATCCGGTACTTTGGCACCTGCTCTCTGAACCCTGGTTATGCGCCTTAATTGCGCTGTCGTTAAACAGTGCGGCCTACACTACGCAACTGTTCTACGGCGCTATCCGTGCAATCCCGGAAGGCCAGTGGCAGTCCTGCGGTGCATTGGGGATGAGCAAAAAGGATACGCTGGCGATTCTGTTGCCGTACGCCTTTAAACGCGCCCTCTCCTCATATTCCAACGAAGTGGTGCTGGTATTTAAAAGTACCTCACTGGCTTACACCATCACCCTGATGGAAGTCATGGGTTATAGCCAGCTGCTGTACGGCCGTACTTATGACGTTATGGTATTCGGTGCTGCGGGTGTGATTTACCTGATCGTCAACGGCTTGCTGACGCTGATGATGCGCTTAATCGAACGTAAAGCGCTGGCGTTTGAACATCGGGATTAAATCGGTATTTGTGCCTTTGTAGGTCGGATAAGGTCTAACGCCGCCATCTGAAAAATGTGCATAAGCAAAAAACACAAAGACGGACAAAAACCTAAATTGTCCGTCTTTTTTTATGCCATTAAAAATATTTAATCATTTTTATTGCATATAAATTCATTAAATGGCATTGTTAGTCCACGCCGCAGACACGGTAAATAATCATAAGATTGACAGACGGGAGTTCCACCATGAAAAAGTTAGTACTGGCCGCATTACTTGCTACTTTCGCCGCTGGCGCCTCAGCTGCTGATAAAATTAGTTTCGGTGTATCAGCCACGTATCCGCCATTTGAATCACTGGACGCCAGCAATAAGATTGTCGGTTTTGACATCGACCTGGCAACGGCGCTGTGCAAACAAATGCAGGCAGAATGTACTTTCACCAATCACGCTTTCGATAGCCTGATCCCCGCGCTGAAATTCAAGAAATATGATGCGGTTATTTCCGGAATGGATATCACCCCTGAGCGTAGCAAGCAGGTAGCATTTACTCAGCCTTACTATGCCAACTCCGCGCTGGTGATTGCGAAAAAAGACACCTATAAAACCTTTGCCGACCTGAAAGGTAAGCGCATCGGTATGGAAAACGGCACCACCCATCAGAAATACCTGCAGGATAAACATCCTGAGGTGAAAACCGTGGCCTACGATAGCTATCAGAATGCGATTATCGACCTGAAAAATGGGCGTATTGATGGCGTATTTGGCGATACGGCTGTGGTTAACGAGTGGCTGAAAACCAACCCGCAGTTAGGCGTAGCCACTGACAAAGTAACCGACCCGCAATACTTCGGTACTGGCCTTGGCATCGCGGTTCGCCCGGATAACAAAGCCCTGCTGGAAAAACTGAACAGCGCGCTGGCGGCAATCAAAGCTGACGGCACGTACCAGAAAATCAGCGATCAGTGGTTCCCGCAGTAACGTCTGCCCAATCTGAAAAGCCGCGCTCTGCGGCTTTTTGTATCTCTTCGCCTGCGCTTTCAGTCAGTTCTTACGCCATAAATGCTTTCCTGGCATACACTTGTTAAAACGAAAAAAAGTGAGGCAAACGGATGATAGCGTTCCCTGCCAGTTTACTGATCCTCAATGGAAAAAGTGCTGATAATCTCCCCCTGCGTGATGCCATTGCGAAGCTTCGCGATGAAGGCGTGGAAATCCATGTTCGCGTGACCTGGGAAAAAGGCGATGCCCAACGCTACGTTGATGAAGCTCGTCAGCTAGGCGTTGAAACGGTGATTGCCGGCGGCGGCGACGGCACCATCAACGAAGTTTCGACGGCGCTGATCCAGTCGCAGGGCGACAATATTCCGGCGCTGGGTATTTTACCGTTGGGAACGGCAAATGATTTTGCCACCAGCGTGGGGATACCCGACGACCTTGATAAGGCGTTAAAGCTGGCTATCGCCGCAAATGCGACAGCGATCGATATGGTGCAGGTCAATGATAAAACCTGTTTTATCAACATGGCGACCGGCGGCTTCGGCACACGTATCACTACCGAAACGCCGGAAAAACTCAAAGCTGCGTTGGGTGGCGTATCATACTTTATCCACGGATTAATGCGCATGGATACGCTCAAACCCGACGTCTGCGATATTCGTGGGGAAGATTTTCACTGGCAGGGTAAGGCGCTGGTGATTGGTATCGGTAATGGTCGTCAGGCTGGAGGCGGGCAACAGCTTTGCCCAACGGCGCTGATCAACGATGGTCTGTTGCAACTGCGCATTTTTACCGGCGAAGAACTGTTGCCAGGGCTGCTTTCGGCGTTAACGCAATCCGAAGACAACCCTAACATCATCGAGGGCGCATCATCGTGGTTTGATATCCGCGCCCCACACGAAATTACCTTTAATCTTGACGGCGAACCGCTCAGCGGACAGGAGTTTCATATTGAAATCCTGCCTGAGGCGTTACGTTGCAGACTGCCGCCGGGTTGTCCACTGTTGCGCTAACACAACGACACCCCGGCTGTAATCAGGCGATGGTAACTTTGCTGTCCAGATAAACATCCTGCACGGCGTTAATCAGCTTAACGCCGTCGGCCATGGTTTTCTTGAATGCTTTGCGTCCAAGAATCAGCCCCATGCCGCCTGCCCGTTTGTTAATCACCGCCGTACGTACCGCATCACTGAGATCGGTTTCGCCGCCAGCCGCGCCGCCGGAGTTAATTAACCCGGCGCGCCCCATATAACAGTTCGCCAGTTGATAACGTACCAGGTCAATTGGATTTTCGCTGGTCAACTTGGTGTAGACGCGATCGTCGGTGTAGCCAAAATTAACCGCTTTATACCCACCGTTATTTTCCGCCATTTTCTGCTTAACGATATCCGCCCCGATAGTGGCCGCCAGATGGTTAGCCTGCCCGGTTAAATCGGCGGAAACATGGTAATCCACACCATCTTTTTTAAACGCGGAGTTACGCAAGTACGCCCACAACACGGTAACCATACCCAGCTCATGGGCGCGCTCAAACGCTGCAGAAATCTCTTCAATCTGGCGGCGAGATTCCTCAGAACCGAAATAGATTGTTGCCCCTACCGCAACCGCGCCCATATTGAACGCCTGCTCTACGCTGGCATACAGCGTCTGGTCAAAGGTATTCGGATAGCTGAGCGTTTCGTTGTGGTTAATTTTAACGAGGAACGGAATGCGGTGCGCGTAGCGGCGGGAGACAGAAGCCAGCACGCCATAGGTCGATGCCACGCAGTTGCACCCTGCTTCGATAGCCAGCTCCACAATATTCTTCGGATCAAAGTACAGCGGGTTAGCCGCAAACGATGCGCCAGCGGAGTGCTCTACCCCCTGGTCCACCGGTAGAATCGACAGATACCCTGTCCCGGCCAGTCGCCCCGTGTTATACAGCGTCTGCATGTTACGCAGCACGGCAGGCGGCCGATTGTTATCCACCATCACACGGTCGACGTAATCATGTCCAGGCAGGTAAAGTTGATCAGAAGGAATGGTCATACAACGATGCTGTAAAAGGTTGTCGGCGTCTTTGCCAAGCAACTGCGCAATATCAGTCATAGCTATGCTCCCGTAATTTCCGATTTGAAACCGGAATGTGGATTGTCCTGACCCGCTTTGTTGCGGGCAGCATTAAGCCTGGTACCGACTGCGTTTTTTTTCCATCTTTAGCGCACTTTTCAGCAACTTCTGCTGGCTCGATTCAGGAAGAAATAATGTTAAGGCGGTCAAATTTAGACCACAAAGGTATTTTAAAGGTATTATCAGATGGTACTATCAATGCGTACCTTACCTGTCATGAAGGATTTAAAGATGAAAACTACAGTTAAGCTGTCGTTCATGATGTTTGTAGAGTGGTTTATCTGGGGCGCCTGGTTTGTACCGCTGTGGCTGTGGCTGAGTAAAAGCGGCTTTAGCGCCGGGGAGATCGGCTGGTCCTACGCTTGTACCGCGATCGCCGCGATCCTGTCGCCCATTCTGGTCGGTTCAATCACTGACCGCTTTTTCTCCGCGCAAAAAGTGCTGGCGGTGTTGATGTTCGTCGGCGCTATTCTGATGTACTTCGCCGCCCAGCAAACCACCTTCAGCGGATTCTTCCCGCTGTTACTGGCCTATTCGTTGACCTATATGCCGACGATTGCGCTGACTAACAGTATTGCTTTTGCCAACGTACCGGACGTTGAGCGTGATTTCCCGCGCATCCGAGTGATGGGAACCATCGGCTGGATTGCCTCTGGTTTGGCCTGCGGTTTCTTACCGCAAATGCTTGGCTATAGCGACATTTCACCCACCAATATTCCCCTGCTGATCACTGCCGGAAGCTCTGCACTGTTGGGCGTCTTTGCGTTCTTCTTACCGGATACGCCACCAAAAAGTACCGGTAAAATGGATTTCAAAGTCATGCTGGGTCTGGATGCGCTGATCCTGCTGCGCGATAAAAATTTCCTCGTCTTTTTCTTTTGTTCTTTCCTGTTTGCGATGCCACTGGCGTTCTATTACATCTTCGCCAACGGCTACCTGACAGAAGTCGGAATGAAAAACGCCACCGGTTGGATGACGCTGGGCCAGTTCTCTGAAATCTTCTTTATGCTGGCGCTACCATTTTTCACCAAACGCTTTGGCATTAAAAAGGTATTGTTACTTGGTCTTATTACTGCGGCGATCCGCTACGGATTTTTCGTTTACGGCGGTGCGGAAGAATATTTCACTTACGCCCTGCTGTTTCTCGGCATTCTGCTGCACGGCGTCAGTTACGACTTCTATTACGTCACGGCCTACATCTATGTCGATAAAAAAGCGCCGGTTCACATGCGCACCGCAGCGCAAGGGCTTATCACCCTCTGCTGTCAGGGATTCGGCAGCCTGCTCGGTTACCGTCTGGGCGGCGTGATGATGGAAAAAATGTTTGCTTACCAGGAACCGGTTAATGGTCTCACCTTTAACTGGGCTGGCATGTGGGGATTTGGCGCGGTCATGATTGCCGTCATTGCCGTGATGTTTATGATTTTCTTTCGCGAATCTGACAAAGAAATCACCGCCATTAAGGTGGACGATCGCGATGTAGCGTTGAAACAAGGGGAAGTAAAATGAAAGCAGAACGTATTCTCGGTGCTCTTTATGGGCAGGCGTTAGGGGATGCGATGGGCATGCCGTCGGAACTGTGGCCAAGAACCCGGGTTAAAGCCCATTTCGGATGGATCGACCGTTTTTTACCCGGCCCTGCGGAAAATAATGCCGCCTGCTATTTTAACCAGGCGGAGTTCACTGATGACACGTCCATGGCGCTGTGTCTGGCAGATGCCCTGCTTGAATGCGACGGCGAAATTGTACCAGACGTAATTGGTCGCAATATTCTGGCCTGGGCCGAGCAATTTGATGCCTTTAATAAAAACGTGCTCGGCCCGACCTCAAAAATTGCGCTCAAAGCCATTCGCGACGGCAAACCTGTCGCCGAACTGGAGAATAATGGCGTGACCAACGGTGCGGCAATGCGCGTTTCGCCACTGGGATGCCTGCTACCCGCCCGCAATCTTGATGCCTTTATCGATGACGTGGCACTGGCCTCCAGCCCGACGCATAAATCGGATCTGGCTATCGCGGGTGCTGTTGTCGTCGCGTGGGCGGTATCGCGCGCCATCGACGGAGGAACATGGTCAGAGATTGTTGATGCGCTGCCTGCCATTGCCCTGCATGCGCAGCAAAAGCGGATCACTACCTTTAGCGCCTCTCTCTCTGCACGCCTTGAGATGGCGCTGAAAATCGTCCGTAATGCCGACGGCATTGAGTCTGCCAGCGAACAGCTGTATCAGGTGGTGGGAGCCGGAACCAGTACGATTGAGTCCGTGCCTTGCGCCATCGCGATGGTCGAACTGGCGCAGACTGATCCCAATCGCTGCGCCATTCTGTGCGCGAACCTCGGCGGCGATACCGATACCATCGGAGCGATGGCTACCGCCATTTGTGGCGCGCTGAACGGCGTCGGCGCGATTGGCCCGGCATTGAAGCAGGAGTTGGATGCGGTTAATCAGTTGGACTTTACCCGCTACGCCAACGGGTTAATACGACTGCGTGAGCAGCGGGAGGCGCTATGAGCACCACGCGTCTGCAACAACTTCTCTCGCAGTTACGTACACAGCGGCCAGTAACGGTGGTGGGTGCAGCGGTGATTGATGTCATTGCCGATGCGTATGCCCTTCCCTGGCGAGGCTGTGACATCGAACTCAAACAGCAAGGCGTGAACGTTGGCGGCTGCGCGCTCAATATTGCCGTAGCGCTCAAGCGTTTAGGTATCGACGCCCGTAATGCGTTACCGCTGGGTCAGGGGGTGTGGGCCGACATTATCCGCAATCGGATGGCAAAAGAGGGGCTGCACAGCCTGATCGACAACGCTGAAGGCGATAACGGCTGGTGCCTGGCGCTGGTGGAACCGGATGGCGAACGTACCTTTATGTCCTTTAGCGGCGTTGAGAATCAGTGGAATGCCGCCTGGCTGGCACAGCTGGATATCCCGCGTCATAGCCTGGTGTATCTCTCGGGTTATCAGCTAGCGTCCCCGTGCGGTGAATTGCTGGTGCAGTGGCTGGAAGGACTGGAAGAGGTGACACCGTTTATCGATTTTGGCCCGCGCATCGGCGACATTCCTGAGCCCTTACTGGTACGAATTATGGCCCGCCGTCCGCTGGTGTCACTTAATCGTCAGGAGGCGGAAATTGCTGCCGAGCGATTTGCATTGAGTCTGGATGTGGAAGGTTTTGGCGCAGAATGGGTGCAGCGTTTCGCCGCACCGGTGGTCGTTCGTCACGATAAAGACGGCGCATGGTATTTCAGCGCACAGACATCCGGCTGCGTACCGGCATTTGCAACGGCGGTCATTGATACTATCGGCGCAGGAGACAGCCACGCCGGCGGCATGCTGGCCGGACTAGCGTCTGGCTGGACGCTGGCCGACTCAGTGCTGTTAGGTAACGCGGTGGCGTCATGGGTAGTTGGGCATCGTGGCGGCGATTGCGCCCCATCACGCGAGGCGCTACTCCTCGCACACAAAAACGTATAGATCGCTACGACAGTAACTGATGCTGTATTCAATAGGCCGTTGCTGCTGATCAAGCGCTACCTGCTTGATCACCAGTACCGGCACTTTACTATCCATTTGAATGTGCGCCTGGAACTCTGCATCCGGCATTCTGGCGCTAACGCGTGAGCGCGTACGCTGTGGGAAAATATGCTGGCTACGAAAATAGTCATACAGAGAAACACCAATGGCATCCACGTCATGAATTAGATGTGCGGGTACCCAAGACTCTTCAATAGATACTGCGTCTTCGTCAACGTAACGAATGCGTTTGAGCAGAAAGACATCACTTCCTGTGACAACAGCTAACTGCTGTGCCACCTCTTCCGGGCAAGGTACAATTCTTTTGTTAACCCACAACGTATCCGGTTTTTTACCGCGCAACACCACCTGCTGAGAAAAACCGCGCGCTTCTTTGAGCGAATACTCGAAGATATTGTTGATTTGCGTTCCGTAACCGCGGGCACGTGTTACTACACCTTCTTCTTCCAGGGCCTGCATCGCCTTGCGTACCGTAATCCGAGAAACGCCGGTCAACTGGCTGAGGTCGCGCTCGCCGGGCAGGATATTGCCGTGTTCCAGGATCCCACTGCGCACAGCATTCTTCACCGTCTGCGCAAATTTCATATACAGCGGCGTGTTATCCGCCGCTGAAATACGTTCATTCAGTTGTGCGATAAGCTGGGTATGCGCTTGTTCCATTTATCTTTTCCCTGGCCGCCGTTTCTGCAGCCAGTATACCCATTACCACCACGCGTGAAAATGATGCACCGGACCAATTCCCTCGCCAACTTCCAGCGTGTCTGCCTGTGCCAGCGCCGCTGAAAGCCACAGTTTGGCTTCCTGTACGGTATCGGCCCAGTTGTTATGGCGCGGACGCAGGGCTGCCAACGCCGCCGATAGCGTACAACCGGTGCCATGGGTATTTTTGGTCATCACCCTCGGCGCGGTAAAACGCTGCTCGCCTTCGCGAGTAAAGAGCCAGTCGGGGCTTTGCGCGTCATCCAGATGACCGCCCTTCATCAACACCGCCTCGCAACCCAGCGCCCGTAGCGCTCTTCCCTGCTCTAACATCTCCTGCTCAGTCTGCGCATGCGATGCCCCGAGCAGTGCAGCTGCTTCGGGTAAATTAGGGGTGATAATCGAAACCTGTGGCAGCAAACGGGTACGCAGCGTTTCTACCGCCGAGGGTGACAGCAACGGATCGCCGCTTTTCGCCAACATCACCGTGTCCAGCACCACATTTTGTACCCGATGACGACGCAAACGTTCGGCGACCGCTTCAACAATATCCGTCTCCGCCAACATACCAATTTTTGTGGTGTCGATACGCACATCACTCAACACAGAGTCCAGCTGCGCAGCGACAAAGTCAGGTTCAATACGATACACCGACTGCACCCCGCGCGTATTTTGCGCCACCAACGCCGTAATAACGGAACAGCCGTATGCGCCCAGCGCCGAGAAGGTTTTTAAATCGGCCTGAATACCCGCGCCACCGCTTGGATCGGTTCCGGCGATCGTTAATGCGTTAATCCGTTTCATGCTTACTCCTGGGCGTTCAGGTTATAAAGGGCGTCGAGAAATGCCGGGACAAAGCTGCCCGGTCCGTTTGATTGCTCGGTGGCGATTTGCCCGGCCTGTTTCATCCAGCTACAGGCGGAGGCGACGTTATCAAGTCGGTCACCACGCAAGGCACAACTGGCTGCAACAACCGCTGATAGCGCGCATCCGGTGCCCACCACGCGAGTCATTAACGAGTCGCCGCCGTCCACGCAAACGGTACGCTGATCATCGGTGACGTAATCCACTTCGCCGGTAACCACGACAATGGTCCCAATCTGACGAGCCAGCGCCTGCGCTGCCGGAAGCGCAGCGACAGCTGTATCGGTTGTATCCACGCCACGTCCCCCACCGTTCATGCCGGCCAGAGCAAGTATTTCCGAAGCGTTGCCACGAATAGCAACAGGCTGTAGCGACAGTAAATCCAGACAAAAGCGGCGGCGAAACTCAAGCGCGCCTACGGCAACGGGATCGAGCGTCCACGGGGTTTTAGCATGATAAGCCCGCTCAACGGCGGCGCGCATCGCTGTGGCCCGCTCCTGAGTTAAGGTGCCGACATTAACCAGCAATGCACTGGCAATAGCGGCGAATTGGCTGGCTTCTTCAGGTTCGATCACCATCGCCGGCGATGCGCCCAGCGCCAGTAATGTATTGGCAGTAAAGCTTTGCACGACCTCATTGGTCATACAGTGTGTGAGCGGGGATAGGGTTCTAAATTGGTGCAAAGTATGAGCCGCGAGCGCGCGGCTGTGCAGGTCAGGCTGCATGGTTCAGCTCCTGCCCGCGCGAAGAAGGGACACGGGCAGTGTCAGACTTCCCTACGCTGGCATTATCCAGATCAGGTGGTACGGGTATTTCTCAGCCTTCACCAGGAAGGGCACCCCGAGTCATGTAGATTGAATCTCTATACTTTTTGCCAGCTTAGGGGAAGTTGCTTGCTGTTGCAAGCCCGCCCTTCCGGTCATCGCATCTACACCTTGAAAATAAGCATAACCCCTAATTTGACCCCCATTTTGACCCCCACCCCAGACAGCAAAAAATGGCATAAGCCACTTCTTATCCCTTCCCACTCAACAAGACATAAACCATCAGAAAAGCACTCCGTCACAGCCGTTAGGAATAGTCTGTTTTTGTTTTTAGACATACAAATCATATAGATACATTAATCGTTTTTATCGATCGTGTATTGTTTATTGATCGCTAATATTGATCAATTCTTATAAATGGAGCATTATCAGCCTGTTACACTCACGGTGAAGCCTCATGCAGACTAAATTTATCGCAGAACCAATAATGAGCATTGACGAGAGATTAATGGGGGTTGAGCTTCTCACTCGTTTCATTTCCAGTGAAGGGCGCTCACAGCATCCGGGGTATGTGATTTCATCCTGGGATTTGGATAGGAAGCGGCTCTTTCTTTACGAGCAATGCGGTTTCATTGCCAGCAAACAAAAGTGGTTCGAAAGGAATAATCTGTTTTGCACACTAAACATTGATCAACAAATGGCTTTTCTCGTTCGGCACGATCACACATTGATAAAAACGTTTGAATCTATGCCTTTCGTCAAACTTGAGCTTTCTGAGCATTTCCCTGGTTTAGATAAAGGATTGAAAAGCCCCTTGTTAAAGGCACTGAGCCAGGGTGTAAATGGGCTATGGCTCGATGACCTTGGCGCAGGAAACGCGAATGTAGTTAGTTTGATGGAAGGATACTTTGAGGTTGTAAAAGTAGATCGCTGCTTCTTTAATCAGCAGGTGCAGAAACCAACCTTCTACCCGCTGATTGCTTCCATTCAAAAACACTGCGGCAAAGTTATTATCGAAGGGATTGAGAATCGAGAACATTTGGGAATACTGCGTGAGGTGGGGATTTGGGGATTACAGGGGTATCTTATTAAATCTGTCCCTTTTAAAAATGTGGATTCATTGCTGTAGTGTTGAAACCATCAAAGGGGCTTACGCCCCTTTGATGTATCACCCACCTGTTGATGATTGACCGCTTAACGCTGACAACGTGAGCGATTGCATGAAGCTGGCTTGTGAGGCTCTCGCCTGGAAATCGACATAATCAGCAAGGCGCGAAGCGTCACTCTGAATTGTTAGCGGTACTTGTGGCGCTACTGTCAGATTAAACACTGGTGCAAGGTTGTACGCTGGCGCGTTACCGCTGGTTAGTGACATTGCAGAACCACGAAGAGAATCACCATTTAGGCTGTATTGATTTGCCGCTGTTCCAGCATTACCACCACCAACGCCTAACCAATCCATGATAGCTGGCCCCACTGAACGAGTATTGAAGCCCGTCTTATCCTGAATCCAATCCGCTGTAGCATTCGCAGAACCACCCACAGCACCATCGTAGAGGGCCTGGGCCGCTGGCTTATCGCTATTAGTGAACCACTGAGGGAAACGGGAGCGAAGCCCTTCATTCAGATCAGACACTACGCCGGAAATCTCACCAACAAAGCGCGTCACCTGTTTAGCCAGATCTCCTAATCCCTCTCCAAGCATTCCAGCCGATTCTGTGATCACTTTGGTGTTTTTAACGAGGTCGTCGCTATCCCCGAAGCCTTTCATAAAGCCAGTGAACAGACTGTTATCAACGCCATTCATCAGATTACCCATTGCCACAGACAGATCGCCGTAAGCGTAGGTTTGTTTGATTTGTTCGTCGTTCAACGTCTGACCGGAATCGACAAGTTTTTCCAGCATCTTGTTATACTCTGCACCGTTATTCAGGAATAGATCGGTGTAGTGCATCAGGTCATCACCTAATGATTCGATCAAATTACCAATCTGGGCCTGGCTAAAGCCTCTACGCTGCCCTTCATTCACAGTAGCTTGTAAGAAATCTAACGGATTATCCTGATACATAGCGATCTGCTCCTTCGACCAGCCAAACTTATTCATGATGGTTGTGATCCCGCCGTCGCCACCTGCCCATTTTCCATCTTTGAACTGTCCATTTGTAACAGTCATAGCAAGGCGCTCACGTACATCTTTCATGTTATCGACGGCCTTAGACGTGTTAGCGGAGTCTACGCCGTGTTGCTGCCCCCATGCTACCATCGTCTTGATTGCATTAGGATTAGTCTTAACAAGAGCCGATTGTCTCACCAGATCAAGATTCTCATTCCCTTTGTCAACAATTCGCTGCCCCACTCCGAGGGAGCCAGCCGTTAACGCAAGGCTTCCTAATACCCCACCACCGACGATAGGAGCACTCCCGCCCTTCTGAGCCTTTAGCTTAGTGGCTACTGCTGCATACTGGGTACGCTGTGCCTGTGTCACTTTCGCTTGCTGTGCGGCTTCTCTGCGTAACAGGGTTACACGCTCACGAATAGAGGCGTTCATACGGGCGCTGGTCAGATTGCCTTTGGCAAATTCCTCTGTTTGCTGACGTATGAAACGTAACGCTTCATACTGAGACTTAGGATCAAGTCCGTATTTACCTTTAATTCCTGAAACTTGTAGCCCTGAATGTCGAAATTTTAGCTCGGCTGTTTCCTGTCGTTTCTGTAGCTGCGCCTGATCCTTTAAGCGTGCTTTTTCATCTCTCGCTTTCTGCTTCTCTGCTGTACGCTGCACTTTCATTTCAGCCGTATTCTTAGGAGAGCTATTAAACTTCGCATCATCGGCTTGTTTACGGGCTTTCTGTCTGTTTTTCTTTTGAGCCTGAAAACGAATTTTAGGATCTGCAATTTTCTCAAAGTATTTTTTCAGGTCATCGCCAGCTTTACGGGCTTGCGCAATACTTTGTTTATCGACCACAAAAGAAACGGTTGTCTTAATAGAAGCAACGTTGATCGATAGTCCACCATCAGACATTATTCACCACCTTTCTTTTCGTTAACAAGATAATTAAGTGCATCCGACACACTCATTCCTCTGAAAATAAGTTGTCTTAAATGTGAATGACTCACATCAAGCGCTCTCGATACGGCTGCTAAATTGAGTATTTGCTCTGCGCTTGTATCATTAAGTTGTAAATGTAAGCCTCGACTCTTAAGGATAATTTCCAATTTTATCTTTCCTCTTATTCTGGAAATAAAAAAGGGCGGGAACACTGGGGAGATTTGTGCTCTCATAGTTCCCAACGTTCACACGCCCTGTTTAAAAGCTCTTCTTTATTTCCAGACGGGAAGAACTACCGTCTATCGCTCGTTATTCCGAGACAGTACCGAAAATGATCGCTTGTGGGATCGCCACGATTGGGAGATAGCTGCACTCTGTAGCCACTTCTGGGAAGCCCCAACGCTGATCTACAATCACATACTGGTGATACAGATCCGCGCCTTTGCCTTGTGTCGCATGGCGAACACCAACACCAGAGTGAAGAACGTAAGCGTTAGATTCAGGAGCCATTAATGGGATACTCACGAACGAATCAACACCAATACGATCCGTGATAAGGCTATAACCTGTCACATCGATCACGGTTACGCCGTTCAGCGTCCAGGTTTCGAAAGCAGGGTTAGCGCCTTTAGTGCGGGTGTAGAAGTTATCACCGGACTCCAGAGGCAGTGTATACACCATGAAGTCTTTCACGGACGGGTGATAGTGTAGCGCTACGGCTGCTTTGCCGGATGCCAGGATCACCGCCCCTTGTTTAGCCTGTGCCAGCCCTGATCCAAGTTTCACATTCTGAATGCGTCCGATCTCACTTAGTTGCTGGAATACGTTAGCGTCTGCGCTAATGTCCATCGTGTATGTGGTTTTAGCTTCGCCAGCAAGGAAATCTAAATTGCCCTGTCCGGCGTATTGTGACTCCACACGAAGCCCTAACAGCGCCTCTACAAGGTCAACCTCTACCGTGTTACTCACCTGTGCATACTGTGCGTCGCTGAAATCAGAAATAGCGAGGGTAATTTGATCCGCAGTGTCTACCACGCCTCTTGCTTTAAACTGCTCCAGATCACGGCTTGAAACACTATTCAGAGAATTTGTGTATTTAAGCTGGTAAAGAGAATTGGTAAATTCTGGACGTTCTGCACTATTCCAATCGCTTTGTGCATAAGGCATCTTTTCAGGTGCAACAAGATTTTTCACATCAGTGATTTTCTCAAGTGCAATAGAGTTAACGTCGTGATTCTCAATTTTAAATAACCCAAGATTAGTTACAATCTGGTTTAGTTGAGTAGAGAATGTAAACGGGCTGGCAAAGTCATACATGTTGCCAGAAAATAAATCTGAATAAGCCATTCTTATTATTATCCTTGATTAGGTTGTGCGTAGGGCTACGGTAGAGTAGTCAGTGAAAGTAAAGCCAAGAGTTACTAATTGCGCTTGAGCCAGAGATTTATCCAGGCTTCCAAATTCAACGCCAACCAAGGCTAAAATAGTATGCTCTGGAGAAGCTACAATAAACGCTTTATCGCCAGCGGTTGCAGGTTCTACGACAACATACGCAATGTCACCAGGGGTGGCAGCTTTCGCGCCTGTATCGTTCACGAGGTCGCCAACAATGAGATCGGCAGGAATACCGGATTCCACACGGATTAGCTTATCCTGCATAATTGCATCAGAAGCATGGGCGATAATTTTATAACGGGCGTGGCTGTTATTCCCGTTCAGAGTTTGAAATGTTCCAAATTGCATTGGTTATTTTCCTTTTGCTATTAGTTTTAATCGTGCCTCAAGCCCTGATGGTGGGTGAGGGGTATTTGATTTTGTGATCGTGGCTGTAGGCCAGAATTTCTCTGTAGCCTCTCGAATAGTCTCAACGTCCACATTGAGAAAATCAGCCGCTTGCTTAATCATCTTTTCAGAGAGAATAAGGGAAGCGCCTTTGTGAGTGATCACACGGTCATAATTCATCAGAAACATGAAGAAGTTTCCTTATTGTAACTTTTTTGTTTTCATCATTTAAAAAACAAGGCAACCGAAGTCGCCAAGAGAGAATGCCCCTTGCTAAAGAAAGCATTGTTTAACGTCATAGAGGAGGCCATGAAGTTAAAGAATGTCTTCTTGAATAAATGAAGGGCGCAATGTGAATACAGATGTAACACAAAGTAGGATCGCCCGTCATTGCTCCTCATTTAAAAGCGCACACCTATAACAATAGGTGACACCCTGGAATAAATGAGGCTTTCATTATCTATTAGCTGACACTTTCGGGAGTGTAATTAATAGAAGATTTGCCAGCTTAACGTAATTCCTGAACCTCTCACAATTCAAGGTAGTTAAGTCTGACTACATTCACCCTAACGGAGTGAATGAGGGATAAAGAGCGAATGCTCTTTTTGAAAAGGTCGGAGATGCGCGGGTGATTGCATGTAATGCCAACACAACGAGACATTACATCCCGCGCATTCCTTCGGAACTAAACAAAAAAGAAGAAGAAAGAACCAACACTTTCAAAAAAAGCATTCAAAAGAGAGTGCCGCTATGGGAAACGGCATTCAGGAGGGGAAGTGATTCGAATACTATCCCTACTTCTTATTCTATAACATTTCTGTTAATTTGTCAATACCCAGATCGCCATTTTATTCACTTTAACTACATTTTTATTCAAATTCACTTACAGCAAATTTCTCGGCAATAGACATTGCCAGCTCCGCAAGTTCGGCGGTGATGTATTGCAGGGAGCAAGCAAGTTCTTCAAGGTCATTTGCTGCTCGCCACGCCTAATCAGCGGTAATGGTGCTACCGTCACGCTCCACCAAACGAGCTACAGAGGTTTGCAAGTGCTCAAGGGCTGTGATGGCTTGCTCTGTATGTCTGACAGCGTTAAGGAGGCTCTCAGGCGTTGCTGTAATGTATGTTTTATTCACTTCCTGTAGTAGCGGGAGATGGTAATTATCTTCGAAACTAAGAAGTAGAGATTGAATTGTGTCGTTAGTCATTATAATTTTCCTTGTCGTCATTAAATAAAAAATCCAAATCGGCAGTGTGACCACTCAGGCCGTTAGTTTGTGAATACCCGACATAATCGGAGTAATGTTCAAATCCGATAATTTGCCAGGGTTTAAGCTGGCTACTGTCAATTATGTATTCTTTTCTTTTTCGAGGTTTCCAGAATACGCTAGGCGTAGTGCTAATTATTTCTTGCAAGGCGTTGTATTCATCACCGCAAGGTACAGAGGGAGGGTGTTCTAAAATAGTTGTTTTTAGTGAGCCTGGTATAGATTCTCTTGAATAATCTTTTAGCTTATGGCTGTATTTACGTTTTGTTGCTCTTACTGCTTTTTCGATTCTGATAATGTTACTACGTTCTTTTCGTCCCATTCATTCCTCGTAGAGGGAAACTTCCGTATTTCCTCGTTATGCTCCATACTGCGTAAAATGCAAATAGCCAATAGATAGCGATGATCATAAAAGTTTCCCGATTGTTTTTAGTATTGCTTATCAGTGGAGTGTAGTGATAAAACCCACCGCATCATTAACGGTAATGTCGTAATACTTGCCGTGACGCTCCATAGTAATAACGGCTGCATCGTGCATTAATAACATCCAATACCGCGCCCCGCTTTCACTAATACCGGCACCATCAGCAATGTGTTTCACGGTGGCTTTTATTGCTCCGCTTTCACGTTTGAGAGATGCAAGGTGATAATAAAGACGCTGGCAGATGGTGTTACATTCTATTTGATGATGTGTAGCTTCGTTCAATAAGTATAGTTTGTTCATTGTTCCTCTTAATTTGGTTCGTCATTAATTTCTAATGTTTGTAAAGCAGCTTCGTATAACTCATCACGCCGCAATCCTTCAAAGATTCTGCTATCTTTCAAAGTAAGATTGTAATCACTACGTCTAAGCGGTTTCATAAATGGAATCATACGACCAATGCAAATGTATTGATCAAGTTGCGAGAATGAATCAATAGACCTTTCAGTAAAAAATCCGTATACGTTGCTTTCGAGCATTACAAAACAGACGTGTGGATGTTCACCATCCTTAAGTAAATAAATGTGTGTCTTCAATTACTTCTCCTTAGTTCCAGTTTCGTTTGATGGTGGCGATCCCTTTCTTCATGAGTGCCGCCGTTTGTTTTTGGGTCAATCCTTTGGATTTATGTTCCTGCACTTCTGTGCGTGTATTGTCGCCTTTAACCTTTTTTCTTACTTTCCCAAAGTTGAAGCATTCAATCTTTGCACCTGGGAAATAATGCTCTTTGATGTATTCAGCAGTAGCCAGATCCGGCACTACAAACACCAGAGGATGATCAGTATCAGCATTACGTACAGATGTACGGCTAATAAACTGGTAGCACCGTTCATAGTTCATCGCGGCGCGTTGCTTCTGTTCAAATTCTTCAACATCCCATCCGTTAAGCTCTGAATACTGCCGCCATTTACCCTGGAAATCACGATCAAGATTACTGCATCCCAGAAACACAGCATTGTGCATGTGCTGGTAATGGTTTAGTCCGTAGGAAGCCATTGAAACACGCTTGCCCCGTTCAGCACAGGTTAGAATCTCGTCTCCAATCGTCTTAAATTCGCAGATGGATTTATCTCTGTTAGTGGCAAAGATAAATTCACCTGGCACACGCTGGATAATTTCCTGTAGATGTTCATGAAATACTTTCTGTAAAGCTGTCAGGGTACATCTGTTTTCACATACGGCGACCAGAGAAATCGGCACACGCTTGTGCTTACGTCTTTCAAGTGGCGGCTGTAAATGTTCACCAGCTTCCTCTACTTCGTATTGCGCCAGATGTTCAGCAGCCCAGGTAAACAAACTTCGAGAAGAGCCAGCACCTAAGAGTGTAAATTGTTCAGCCCATTCTACAGATCTGATAATTGGTGAAGCAGTGAAAGCAAACAGATGTTTATTTTCTTCGTAGAGAAGTCCTGCACCCTGCATAATCGCCCAGAGTAGACGCTTTAACTCAGCACCATTCGCCTCTGTTTCGTGCCAGTATGCGTAGAAATGTTCACGCTTATCCTCTCGAAGGAATAACAATCCGTCCCGCTCTTCCAGCCAATCCAGGAATGGAAAATTTTGTTCCGTCCGTTTGGTATGCTGCACTTTGATGTAAGCGCCAAACATTGCATCAGGGATTTCATCAACAAAGATACTGAAATTACGGAGAAGGTTTTGAAGTTCCGTTTCAAGCGCTGCACGATAGCAGTAATGAATGAAACATTGATGTGTGCAGATAATAACCGAATGTTGAAAATCGTATTCCAGGGTGGAAATTAGGTGTCTTACCGCTTCTGTTTCAGTGTCTACGTGATAACTCTTCACCCTTCGGCTTTCAAGTTCTTCCTTCACTTGATTACATAAATCATGTGTTGGCATCACGAGAAGATAACGAGGGGGAATTGCTTCGGAATTTGTTAATAAACTTGATTTGATGTAGTACTGTAATGTGGTGGATTTTCCAGATCCGCAAATTGCATCAACGAATTTTACTACTTGCTTCTTTTCTTTCATTGGGTTCCTCTTGTTGTAGGATGTTATTTTTGACAATGGAGTTAACCAGGGCCGGAATACTTACGCCTTTAATTGTGGCGGCTTCGCGGAGTGCCTCGTAAACTTCTGGACTAAAACGAATGTTCATCATTGGTTAATTTCCTTTCGGTGTTGGTCATAACGGGCGAGAGCGTCAGCGAACATTTTCATTCGGTCTGTATACTCCCTCGATTTTGCTGCTTGCATGGATGCGTAAATAACGTGGCGTTTCACCTTGCCACTCACCAGATCATTAAAAACCTGGTCACTGCTGAAATACTTCAATAACTACCTCCTTCGGATTTTGGATGCAAAAAGCCCCAGGCAGATTACCCCGCCCAGGGCCGAAAGTTTCAGAAGGTTTTCTCCCCTTCATACTTACCAGAATACACTATTTCACTAACGTTTGTCAAGCTATTTATGCAAGAAAGTGAATAAAGTTATCGAAATGTGCATAATTAGTCATCTATAGTATCATTTCCGGCTCTTCATGCAAGTGAGCCGATTTTGTAGCTACGCTACATTGCACATACACATGTAGAAGGTATCAAAATTATGTAAAGGGCTTATCATTAAAATGATACCCTCTTACCTTCTAAAATGTAGGCTCACAATGAACCAGCGATCAGCGGGTGAATGTTGCATGAAAAAGTATCTGCACATAACCATCTTGCACAATGATGTATGTTCGAGGAGTACGAGAACATAAGAGAGATAATTAATAACCTTAATTTAATTAAGGGTAGTTAGTAGATGGTTTGTGTCAGTGAGCGAAGCGAGCATGACAAA
Organism: Citrobacter sp. S39; assembly: GCF_009495675.1. NCBI lineage: Bacteria > Pseudomonadati > Pseudomonadota > Gammaproteobacteria > Enterobacterales > Enterobacteriaceae > Citrobacter > Citrobacter sp. S39. The sequence goes on along the minus strand of NZ_CP045555.1, from coordinate 2,715,607 downwards.
TTATCTCTACAGGAAAATTTCTTCTCAACAATACTTTTCTGTAGAAGTCACTTTCCTGTATAGCTATCCTCCATGCGCGTGATCAGCGCATACCAAATTGTACAGTCCACTTTATGGAGAATTAACCCTCCATCAATCCTGATTACGTGTTAATAGCGAATACTCGCCTCCATAGCGCCGGAAAAATCCCACGCTAAATACATTCTAAATACCCGCTAAACCCCAGGTAAAGCGATGCTTAATCTATTCCAAATAATCCACCAGTAACGCTCTCTGAGCGCCTTTCTCACTTTCAAAGTATCTTTCATCACTTATACGAAAGCCTTGCGCCGTGCGGCTCACAGCGATCATTGTCCACAATGTACACTTTCATGGTAGGTGCAATGTACTGAACGAGTCTTATGAATTGAAACGATGTTTCTTTTTTCATGCTCAAAACCCAGTCATTTGAGAATAATTCTCAACAAGTCAGATCGCCCATCCTCAAATGAGAAAATTTCTCATCCGATGTGCAATGCCTCTACCTCAAGGTTGTGTAGTAATGTGAGATAGAACACCTAACCTATTGATTTATTTAACACACGACCAGTTACTTTCCTCCTTTCTATCTAAGGTATGCAATGAATCTGCATAAACCGTGCATAGCCTCGCCAGGATTTGGCAACGTTCAAACATCTATTTAGACTTGCCAACCGTTTGATTTTGTTAAGGATATTCTATATTTGTGCGAATTTTAAACAGGAGGCCGTACTTCTTTGCATTCAGTAGTGCTGGAAATGGCGCAACCTTCCACCACCTTCAATAAAAATGTGAGATTGAATGGTTGTAACTTACTGAAAATGATCATAATCTTATTTCACAGTTTCAAGATTGATGGAGATAAGCAGATGGCGACCACGAAGATAATCACCCAGGCAGAGGCGTTTAAGCTGATTAGCTGGCTTGAGAGTCATAACAAACAGCTATTCGCAGATGTAGCGATCACTATGGCCTCTTTATGTTTACGGGTAGGTGACACGGTGAATTTGAAGTTCAGCCAGTTCAAGGAGGGAAATACGCTGGAAGTGCTGGAGAGTAAGACGGGCAAGAAGAAGGAAATCATAGTCCCTGCGAAGGTGTGGGAGATTGTAGGACGTCGCCGCCAGGCATTCCCGAAAGACGAATATGTTTTCACGTCACACAGCAATCGTGCATCAGGAAAATCCCCTGTAAGCCGTGAACAAGTGAACCGTGAGATCAAACAGGCTGCGGAGAATGTCGGGATTAAAGGAACGGTAGGCTGCCATTCTTTTCGCAAGTTTTCTGCCACACAGGTGTGGGAGAAGTCTAACGGGAATTTGGCTTTAGCCATGAAAGCGCTGAACCATTCAGATCCTAAAGTGACCATGAACTATTTGAAGATTGACGTTAAGAGCGTGGGCGCTGCCCTTGCAAACATTTGGGAGTGATCAACATGAAACGCTTACTGGTGCTGACGCTGGCGCTCTCGCCAGCCCTGGCGAATGCAGGACAAATTACGATGACCAACCCACAGGAGGAAAAGACGGAGAACGGGAAAACGCTATGCACGTATCAGAACAGCAATTATCTGTTCACTTACGTAACAAAGGGGAAATGTCCGTATGCGAAAACCTTCAATACAGAGGATTCAGAAGAGTGAAAAAGGAGGAAGAGCCGATCATTAGCTTTATCTGGAATGGGGCCACCGTGCGCGTTTATACGCAAGTGGTGAAATTTGCAGGGACGACGATACAGCGTCACCTGTTACCAACCAATCTTAGAAAAGCAGTTGATCAACAAGTGGCAGGGGCCGCCAACCACCAAGAAGCCAGCCCCCGCCGTATTCAACATTCCCAACGGAGAGAAGGAAATGCAGAACAGCAGCATTATGGCGTTAGCGCTCGCGATGTGCAACGTAGAACGAGGTCAAGCGGTTAAAGTACCAGCAATGACTGGAAGCCAGCTTCATTTGCTTATGATGTGGCTACGGGCTTTACAGGAATGATACGAGGGGGCGTGATGCCCCCTTTGTTTTTATGGTGTTAGGTGCGTTCGTTGCGTAAGGGCTTAAAGATTAGAAGTATCGCTTGCCACCCTACTGTTTGGAATGTAACGAACAACTGTTTGGGCCATGATCCCAGAAATGACCATCTTACTTAACTCAACCGTAGTTTCAGGAAGTTTCCAGGTTGCTTTATCTGAATCTGAAAACTCAGGTTTCCCATACTTCTGAGTTAACAATTGACTCAATGTGCCAAATTGACTCGCAGCGATACCTTCATTTTTTTTCTCATTACTGGCTACATTCGTTTGTACAAGACGATCTGCGCTATTAAAAAGGAATGTGACAGTATAAAGACCGCTACCGATCGATACATTATCAATCCGCACTTTCCCAAAATTATCTTTATACTTCTCTGGTGAGATCAAATGTGCGCCATTGCCCTGAGCCGCAACAACTTCTGACGGATTCATGTCCCATTTAGTATTTCCATAACCAATACCCTTAGCGAATGAGAGCAGAGGTAAAGTTAGAATCACGAAAGCCATTAGTAATTTTTTCATTCCATCCCCACGAATTGAGTTTATTAATTGTGAACCAGTTTACAATTATCCCATTGCTCAGTGCTTCTTGCGATGCGGTCACTAATTGCAAAGTTCATCAGCGACGAATCATAGGCATACACTTTGCTTTTATCATCTGCCATCATCAACTTACCGTTAGTTTTCAGCTTTGGTGAGAGCAGGTATGTACCGTTTAAACGGTTAGCTTTGAAGCTATCGACATACAACGTTACCTCTGCACTACCCAGCACACGTAAAGCACCTATTTGTAGTGGTCAACTAAAACTGGCCACGGCTTTAGAGTTTTTCCAGTATCGGTTTTCCGATTCGTTTGGGGGCAACCCACCGTTATAGTCATGCGGCCTTAGCGAGCTGTAATACCCGACGATATAGTCTGTGATCGCATGAGCAGCATCGCTAAAGTTTATATAACCTGTCACTGGCACCCACTCGTTTTTCAGACTACGGAAGAAGCGTTCCATCGGGCTGTTGTCCCAACAGTTTCCACGTCGGCTCATACTCTGCCTGATCTGGCAACGCCACAGTAACTGCCGGAACTGCCTGCTTGTATAGTGGCTACCCTGGTCACTGTGGAACATCACTCCGGCTGGTTTACCGCGAGCTTCCCACGCCATTTCCAGCGCTCTGATGGTCAGCTTGCTATCCGGCGAGAATGACATTGCCCAGCCCACTGGTTTCCTTGCGAACAGATCGAGAACAACTGCAAGGTAAGCCCAACGCTTGCCTGTCCAGATGTACGTCACATCGCCGCACCACACCTGGTTAGGTTCTGTCACTGCGAACTGTCGCTCAAGGCGATTCGGGATAGCGATGTGTTCATGACCAACACGTTTATACCGGTGGGTAGGCTGCTGACAACTCACCAGCCCCAGTTCTTTCATGAGCCTGCCAGCAAGCCAGCGTCCCATTCTGAAGCCTCTCAGGGTTGCCATAATGGCGATACTTCTTGCGCCAGCAGAGCCATGGCTGATGTTATGCAGCTCCCGAACCTGGCTGCGTAACACAGCTCGCCAGCCGTCTGGCTTTTCGGCGCTTTTCTCCCAGTATTTGTAGCTACTGCGATGAACCCCGAACACGTGGCAGAGTGTGACCACAGGATACTGCGCTCTGAGTTTCCCGATTAACGAGAATTGTTCAGGGAGTCTGACATCAAGAGCGCGGTAGCCTTTTTTAATATGTCGTTTTCCATTTCAATGCGTTGTAGCTTTTTCTTCAGCTCACGTATTTCAATCTGTTCCGGGGTTATAGGGGAGGCTTTAGGTATTTTGCCCTGTCGTTCATCCCGCAACTGCTTTACCCATCGCGTCATGGTAGAAAGACCCACATCCATAGCACTGGCCGCAGCTGCAACGGTGTAGTTCTGATCAAGGACCAGTTGAGCGGATTCACGTTTAAACTCTGCGCTGAAATTTCTTTTTTTCATTAGGGCACCTGTAATGTTCTGAGGTGAGCATATCACCTCTGTTCAGGTGGCCAAATTCAGTAAACCACTACAATTCTACCATTCTGTACTGCTGCAATAGCGTACTGACAGAGATAGGTTTTCGCAGTTGAAGCTGTGTTTTTTCCCTCAACCTTCGCTGAAGGGGAATGTGAAGAGGAGTTAGGGATTGAACTATGAAGAGAAGATGATGGGTAAGAGTAAGAATAATTTTTATACGCAGAAGAGGTACTTGATCCAATCCTGCACGTTTTTCCAACCGCAATGCACGAATTACCGCATGGTATACTTTTCTTACAGTTCTTCGCGTATGTAGAGAACGACAACCCAGCTAATAGAAATGTACCAATGGTTATCCTAACCAACGAAGACCAGCTCATAAACCACCCTTCTTTTAAGATTTTCCCTACATAGTACCATACTTAAATTAAGGGAATAGCAGCCAATAAGCCCGTTGGTGAGCGTATTTAGGACTCCCAATCAATACCATCAATCACATAAGAAACAGAGGAAAGCGGGAATGTATGCAGATAGCGTTTCGTGATTCCGCCGCTCTTCTCATGGCCTACTGTCTGCTGTAGGTGCAAAATGTTTTTCACCCAACCAGCCATAGCAGAAGAACAGACGCTGTGGCGGATCGAATGCAGTAATCGCCGTTGCCCGTAATCATCCAGATACGGAATACCAAGTTGATCACGGAGATCAGCAAACATTTTGCCTATTTTTGTCATGTTCGTACCAGCCACTTCTGAGAAAATCCGCTCTTTCCATTGGCGATCAACATAATCCATAAATCCCCATTCGATCAGCTTAGGATGGATTACCACTTGCCGCGTGGCGTTTTCTGTTTTCCCCTGCCCTCCCTCTGCAATCAGGAAGTAATGCCGTTGGCTGTCTTCATCGAATTTGATCTGTGACTTCTCCAGTTTGGCAATCTCGCCTCTTCTGGCTCCGGTGTATGCCAACAGCAATGTGATCCACTTTTGCCAGTTATCAGGCTGTTTAAGCGCCCACCCCACAAACTTTTTCATTTCTGTTGCGCTGTATGCGCCAAACCTTGCTTTAGAAGGTGCAGCCACAACGCCATCAGTTGGCGATTTAGATAAAATGTCTTTGTTTTCTGTGAGGAAAGTTTTGAACAGTGATTTGTATAATTTGAGATGCTTATGGATGGCCTCAACACCAACCAGATCATCCGGTGGCACGTCATCACATTGTATCAGTTGCTGAATGGTCATTGAGCGGTAAGGCTGAACAACGCGTTTAGGGAGGCTTTCAACAACTTCCATCACTTGTTTAATGTCCTGTTTAGTGATCGCCGTTACATCAGTTTTCTTTCCCAAGACAGTTAACAATACTTCCATGTAACGTTCATTTGCCATTGAGATCGATTTCGTCCAGTTGCGCCCTTTTTCATCTTTGTACATCGCCCACGCATCCGAAAGGGTTAGCACTTTTTCCGCTTCGGCTGGCGGTTGAGATTCTACGATTACAGCAGGAACAATCATCTGCTGGTGGGGTATGAGTGGATTTCTCCCAGCCTTGCGTTCTGAGGCAATCAGATTTGATAAGAATGATTCGAACACTGGAAGCGGCATAGCTAATGATTTAACAAAAGGAATGTGCGGAATGATGCTAATCATCAAAGCAGATGCTTCGCGATAGCTGTCAGTAGAAAGTGATTTTTTGTATGACCGCCCATTAGATAAGCGAATCTGAATGTAGTAGTTACCGTACCTTTTGAAAGTGTACGGAAGCGATTTTAACCTCATGGACAAGCCCTTTTTGTACCTCAAGTGCATTACGCACGGACAAAAAGAGATGCAATCTCATGATAAGTAGGCCAAATTTTGGCCCCCTACGCTGGCATTATCCAGATCAGGTGGTACGGGTATTTCTCAGCCTTCACAAGGAAGGGCACCCCGAGTCGTTAAAACGATATTTAAGTATTTTACTGAATATCGTCCTGTGACAAGCATACGTCGCTTAACAACAATTGTAAATGACCCTTTATTCCCACTGCATTCTCATTACATGGCAGCATTTTACTCCGGCTTATTGTACCAATAAGTTATTTCATAGTTTTCTCATAAACAGGTCTAAAAATAATGAAAAATTATCATATTGGGAAAATAAATAGCAGATCATACTTTAACAACATCCTCTATATATTATATAAGGAGGCACGTATGATATCCAAAAACTCTTTAAAAGAATTAGATAAAATAGTGGTTCTGGGTCACGCTGATTTCTATACCAAATCTACCGCGATATATTATTTCCTCCAGCAGTCGACGCTGAGTACCTGCCAATGGTACTGGACACACAGTGCCAGGAAACGTTTTGCATCATTTATCATGTTAATTATCATTTTTGTTCTAATAGTCTCCGCGACATTTACTCAGTTTTGCTTGCTCAACAAAACAACTAACTCAGCGGAAGTAAAAGTATTTTACTCACAACTAGCTATTGGCCTGTATATGTTAGCCGCTATTTTATTTACAGCCGATAAAGTCTTTGGTTGGACATCCGGTTGGGTAAGGTATATTTCCGCTGTAATGAGCATCGAAGCATGTTATCAACGATTTTTACTCGAATGGATGAGCATTAATCTCGAAGACAACAAAATCAATGGCGAACAGCTTAAACAACGAATCTCACTAGCAAGCGCATTTATTACAGAGGTACTGGAAATACAAAAGCAGGAAATGACTGAATGGGCGACTGAATTCGGTGATAGCCTCAGCCAGTTACGCGCCATGGTGAATGAAAGATCAAAAGCAGAAGAAGCACGAAAACCCCAAACAGTCGCCAAAACAACCTTCTTTGCAAAACCCAAAAAATGGAGTGAATAATGAGCATTGAATTCGGCCCAATTCTGAACTTGCGCAAAACAACAGGTACCAAATGGACTATTTCTGCGCTCGTCCTTGTGCGCAAAAATGCTTCCCCTCCAGCGAATGAGGCGACCCTCTCATCAGGTACCGTTGATAATATTACAACCATTGCTTCAGTTCCTTTAGCGTCACCACAGTACGATGCCGTTAGATATGACTTTTCCATACCATTAACGACTAAGCCACAAACTGTCACCTACCAAATCGGTACTGAGCAGTTCCAGTTTTCTATTCCAGCTAAAAATACAACGCCTAATCTGGCTTATGTCTCCTGCAACGGTTTTTCCAGCGCCCGGGTAATGAAAGATGTTGAAGATAAATACAATCGGTGGAGAGATATTAATAATGAGCATCAGAAGAAAAACTTCAATATATTATTAATGGGTGGAGATCAAATCTATAGTGATAGTATTTGGCATGATTCTGCAACGCTGGAGGACTGGAGCAACCAATGGGGGAGTTCTCGCTGGAAAACGCCTTTTACACAGACCATGCATGATGAAGTTGATTTTCTGTTTTTTAAAATATATCTCAAAAATTTCAGTAATAATGAGATCCGCTCAGCGCTCAGTTGTATCCCAACAATCATGATGTGGGATGATCATGATATTATGGATGGCTGGGGATCGTATCCTTTCGAACGACATAATAGTGATGTCTATCAGGGAATATTCCGTGTAGCTGAAAAGTACTTCCGTATATTCCAGTTGCAAATTCCTGCTGATGATATAACTGTGCACCCTGCCTCGATCCCGAACATCACTAATTACAGCCTTGGCTATCTGAAAATGGGAGAATTGTCATTAATGGTTGCCGATCTGCGTAAAGAGAGGTCGCCTCAACCGATGCAAATAATGTCAGAAGCTAACTGGAAAATATTTTATCAATACCTGGATAAAATACCTGAGGATGGTCATTTGATCATACAATCCAGCATTCCTGTTGCTTATCAGAATTTGAATAAGCTGGAAGCACTATTAAACATGTTACCGGGTCAGGCGGAGCTAGAAGACGACCTGCGCGATCACTGGCGTAGTGAGGCCCATATGGGGGAACGCAAACGGTTTATTCATCGTTTGTTAGATTATACCCGGCAGAAAAAAACGCGTGTCACTATAGTATCGGGCGATGTTCATGTTGGGGCCAGCGCCGTTATAGAATCAACTCGTTATCCTGACAGCAGTTTTTCCAACAATATCAATCAGCTCATTTCCACCGGTGTCGTTCATCCTGCCCCATCTGCATTTGTTCGTTACTTACTGGAAAATAATTCCCGAGAAATCGAAACAATTGAAAGTGGTATTACTGCGCAAATGATACCGCTGACGTCAAAAGGACACTATTTAATTGGAGAAAGAAACTGGCTTTCTATTGAACCTGATGACAGTTCCCGTCTATGGGCCAACTGGCACGTCGAATTTAGCGACCAGCTGATTACACGTGTTATTCATCCAGCTGGATATAAACCTTAATTAATGTCAGATGAGGTGAGTATGCTTTTTATCACAAACAGGGTACCCGAGGGTTCTGTCATTACCGAAATTGGTCGTGAATTCCGTTTCAATATGACTGATAACACCCCCTCACCTTCAATGTACTTTTGCCAGCACAACGAACCGACAGGACACATTACTGAAATAGGTAGTGATAACCTGATAGCTGAACTCCGACGTGCTCCGCACGCCCACTTGCTTTTTTTGCTGCATGGTTTCTCCAATCAACCTCAGGATGTACTCAATTCTGCCCGCATCTTACAGGGCTTATGCAACACCCTGGGCGACAACAAGATCCTTGTTATTCCATTAATCTGGCCATGTGAAAAGAATGCAGGTATTTTTACACGTTACTGGGACGATCGAGGCTCCGCCTCAGCCAGTCGCGCAGCATTCTCACGCGTAGTGATGAGGCTGTATGATGGATTAACAAAACCGGCAATGAAGCAGTGTAAGGGGATCCATATCCTGGCGCACTCAATGGGAAATTATGTGCTTTCCTGCGCGTTGCAGGAATGGAGCACTCTTACACCCAAACGGATAAATGTGCCTTTCTTCAAAAATTCTTTTCTGGTTGCCGCTGATATCGAAGATGATTCGCTTGAACCAGGCAAACCGGGTGATTTGATCTGTGAGAAAAGTGAAAAAGTTGTGGTCTATTTTGCACCGGATGACCGCGCGCTTTATACCAGCAAAACAATTCGCGGCGATCGATACTATCGTTTAGGGGCATACGGACCTGCGCATTATTCGAGATTAACCAATGTGACCGCTGTGAATTGCCGGGCAGTAAATCAGAAAAGCGATAATTTTTTTGGTCATAGCTACTATACCGATATAGCAAACAAAGAAACCGCGCCCGGAAAGGTGGTTCAGCAGATTATTTCGATTATTATTCATGGCGGTGGACCAGATACAATCTATCTTTGATGCCTTTTCAGGCTAACTCTCTGCTACGGTGAGTTGCTTACTCACGAACTCACCCGGCTACAAACCCACACAACAGCATCCTTGTATTTACATCATAATTAAATTCAGACCTCACCGGGATGACGGCCAGCATACTTTTATTTACACTTTTTACGAAATTAGTGGAGTACTAACAAAATAAATCTTGTCAGATATCCCTTATGCCGGGAATGATACATGACTGATTTTGATGACCCGAACAGGTAGAGAGGATGGGTATGAAGAAGAAAATGTTGCTGGGTGCACTTCTGCTTGCAAGCAGCGTCGTCTGGGCCGCGCCAACCGCAACAGCTGCCCCCACCGGTATCGATAAGTATGAACTGAGCAGCTTTATTGCTGACTTCACCCATTTCAAACCCGGTGACAAGGTTCCACCACTGTATCTCACCGAAGAATACACCATTAAACAGTGGAATCTACGCAATCTGCCCGCGCCGACGGCAGGCACCCACTGGACCTACATGGGCGGCGCGTATGTGCTGGTCAATGATGCCGATGCTAAAATCATTAAAGCCTACGACGGCGAGATTTTTTATCATCGGTGAAGGTATTTAATTAAAATGAAGAACACGTACTGTCCAATGGGCAATTCGTGTTCTATTTTTTATAAAAAAAATCAATCATATGCAATAGTAAAAACAACCTTGCTTTGCACTTTCCCTGATCGTAATGACTCACCATTAATTCGTGCATACCTGGCACTAACTATAAAATCATGATATTTATAAAGCGCCCCCATCTTTTTTATTCTTTTTAAAACAGAGCCATTTTTTAGGGGGATACTAGTATCTGAACCACTGTAGATATTAAACCCCACACCTAGCGCCCCACCAGGTAAAGTATTTTTTAGTGTAAGTCCATCATCCGACCAATCGCCAGAAGAAATTTTAAGTGTTACCGGGTTTGTTGCTACACTATACACACCATTACATTCTAGCTTTAATGTATCAGAAACATTTCCTCCATATCTACCTGCCTGTAAATCATTTATAGAAATGTTAGGTAATGTAATAGAATAATCAGACTGTAGGAATTTACACGTTGTAGGTTGGTGCGTTACATTAAAGGTTATACTTTGTGCAAATGAAGCATTAAGCCCAAAGCATGCATAAATATTTGGCCAACCGCAGCTAGAATTTGATGAAAATACAATCGCATCAGAAATAGTAAAGGTATTCATATTTGAAGACCTCAGATTTACATTACCAGGAGCGTCGACATACTCCATCTTAAGTACAATATTTTTTGTATTAAATAAACTTGCCGCCGAATATTGCCTTCCGGTTAGGGATGAACTTGGCGTATCTATCGGAAAATTACCTTCAACAAATGCATTTAACTTTATGTAGATTGGTTTCTCACCTGAAATATCATATAATTCAACTATGTAATTTTGTAACGCATTGATCACATGCATTTTATCAGAAGATAAATAACAAGTGAAATTTCCATCGAAGTTCGTATTGAAGTTTTGAGAACTCGCTCCATCTGTTAAGGTAACACTAATATTATTACTATTTTTTTGTGAACCATTGCAAGTTGCATAAGCCATCATAGGAAATAACATGATTAATATCATAAGATATTTTTTCATCTACCACCTCACCGACAAATATAAACTTTACTTTCATCAATCGTTTTGCCGAAAATGATTGAGCATGAAAGTCCCTGTTGTTTATCGACCGCCACTTTTATTTCCGGGGGCACTTCATTAGTGCGAATAAAGAGCTGGCTTCCCTGGCCTACCACGCCGATATTGTGTCCATGAATATCCTCTACTTCGAAACCAAACGTCAGCGGTGAACCATCAGGGCGCTGCGCCCGGATATACCAGGGTTTACGTTGGTCGGTATCAAACGTTGCCAGCACTACCGCTCCGCGGTACGGGGCGGTGCTGCGGCGGTTGCCTTGCAGGTAGGTTTCACTATTGGTGTTGGAAACATCCAGCATCAGGTGGTTTTCACGATATGGCGTTAAACCGTCGTAGACCACCACGCCATTGCGGTTGGTGGTACGGTATTTCTGCCCGTTCACATACGCCCCTTCCAGACCCGGCGCATGCATCACGGCAAACGTTTCCGACAGTCGGTTGGCTAAATTCACGCCACCAGACCAGGCTACCAGACCGCCTGAAATACTGCCGCCAGTTTGTGTGTATTTAGAAGACTGACTGTAGCTACCGTTAAGCGTGGCGACCGGCGCATTCCACGTTAGATTACCGCCAGCCGTTGTCTCACTGTCCTGCCGTTGATGACTGAGATTTACCCCATAGTTAAACTGATCGCGACTGCCTGCGGTGCCTGAAATCCCGGTATTGTTTGACGTAAAACCATCATTATCAAAGGTGGTCGAGTTAGACACATACAAATGTCGACGCGGAGCGCTAATATCATCCCCCCAGTCGAACGGAATAGAGATAAAGACGTTAAAACACTTATCTTCGTGATGATCCTCGTCATAGGTCTGACTGGCTGAAAAGGTATAGCTAATCCGTTGCCAGCTATTGGAATAGCTCAGCTGATAATCTTTGCTACTGCCACTTCGACCCCAGTAGTCTCGCCACAGCGTACTCAAAGATACAGAGCCCCAACCTTGCGGCAAAGACTGGCTGACGTTAGCCGAAAAGCTGTTTTTCCGACCAAAATCGTTCTGGTAATAATCCGCAATGTCATATACATCGTTTTCATCACGATGGTAGCTGTTTTTGTTATTTGCCCAGACGTGATCGTTAAACGTGCGGTAGTCTTTGGAAGAGTAGCGATACGCCGCCAGGCCAAAACGGGTGGCAGTTTGTGTCAAATACTTGTTATAAGCAATCTGATAACTCTGCCCGTCAAACACATCTCCGTTATCCTGCTTACTGTGGGACTGTGTCGCATCGACAGAAATCGCGCCGATACGCGTATTCCAGCCAGTACCAAGCGTAAACGCATTGTAGTTATCTGCCAGCATGGTACCGCCATACAGCGTTAACAGATTATTCAGCCCGTATTGGTAGCTCAGTTGCGCAAAGTCGGTCTGATTACTGGCACCTTCGATATGGCTACGCCCAGCGGCAAAATCATATTTTGAAACCCCAGGCTGCAACATATTGGGCACCGCTGCGTACGGCACAAGATAGGTCGTAATCGATCCGTCAGCCTCTTTAATGCTAACGTCAAGATCCGCGCCGCCGCCCGCAAGCTGTAAATCGGCAATAGAGAACGGGCCTGGCGGCACTTCTTTTTGATAAACGATAAAGCCGTTCTGTTCGATGGTGACCAGTGCGTTACTCTGCGCAATCCCCTGCACTAGCGGCGTAAAATTCTGCTTTGAGTTTGGCAGCATCTGCATATCGCGATACAACCGTACGCCGCGAAAACGCACCGCATCAAAAATATCCGATGAGGTATACATATCCCCGGCACATAGCGTGCCGAGAATTTGCGGTATGCTACGTTCCAGATATAACGTGTTGCTTTTCCACTCCCCGCTGCTGTCATCGGTTTTGTTATAACTGGCGTCTGAATGCAACTGCCAGCCCAGCAGGTTTAATCCGCTGGTAAAACGCGCATAGGTACTTTTACTGTTACCAGAATCCTTATAGTCACTGTAATACTGGCTGGCGTAATACGATGTGTAAAAAGCATTAATGCCACGATCCCAGTTTTCCGGAGGGACATAACCCTGTTCAAGTTCATCGACAAACGCCTGCGGAACGCTAAGATCCAGACGAAACGTGCCGATATTCCAGGCAAAACTCCCCCCCTGTACCGCCTGCTTTAGCGTTGGGCATTCATTTTTCTTGTCCAAAGCTTGCGTATTTATTCCCAGACGAGTTAAAACATCTCGTGATAAGCAGGTATCATCTGGATTATCTTTAACAGTAACCTCATATTTTCCGCGCCACTGTTTATTGACATAGATATCAATGTCATATTGTCCCGGTAACGGTTGATTATCATCGAGGCGGAAATCGGAAACTTTCTCGCCCTTCATTCCACCCATCATAAAGTTTGTATCAAACGTTTCTTCTGCGGCATGAGCATCAATGCCGAGCAGCAACAGTAATACCGCCGAAGCAATCGGAGTCATCCTTAACATAATCAGCTCCTGTTATTTTAGGCTGACGTTATCGCTAATATAATTACCGTGGTCGTCAATAATGGTCATTTTATACTGATTGGCATTAACACTTTTTAATGCCACATCTGCACCGGAGAGTGGTGCAAGCATAATACTTTCGTTATTTATTTTGACATTATTAGCTTTTACTTCCGTTATCGTGATCCAGTTAGCCGCATCATTCTTAATAGAGTAAATACTACCACTACGTTTCATGGACAGTTTTTGAAACGTATTCTTATTAACTGGCGAGACCCCTTTAGGCCGATAAAATAGTTTAATCCTATTCTGCATCGCGAACTTGAGTACATTCTTTCCTGCGCTGTCAGGATTGTTCGGTGGAATATCCAGCACATTGAGAAAAAACAAACTTTCTTTGTTGCCAGGCAGCGAATTCGGCATTTTTTTGATTTTCAACTGCTGACCTGAATCGCCTGCAACCTTTACCACTGGCGGGGTCAGTAAAAACGGCACCTGGATTTTTTCTGGTGGTAACAAAGTGTCACCGTCATCAATCCATGATTGCACCAGTGAAGACCGTTCTCCCTGATTCATCAGATGTACCAGGACTTCATTTTTTTCCGCCGGGTAGATAATACGAGTACCATAAATCACAATACCAGCATGGACGGATTGCGTAGATGCGATCAAAAAAGCAATTAGAATCCATTTCATTTCGCGTTCGTCCTTCTAAAGGTATCGCCGGTGAAGCCACCGGCATGAAAGGTTAGTCAGCAGAAACAGAAATAGTTAAAACTGATGATAAATTCCCTGCAGTTACCGGAACACTAGTATCAAGTCGAGCATATTTAGCGCCAAAATCTAAAGTATATTCAACTCCATCACTTGTTATTTTCGGAGTCAGTTCTCCTGAAAGGTCGCTTTCCTCAACGTCAGTAATCTGCTTACTGCCTAGTGTTAAGTTAAAACCGACTCCTTCAGCATCACCCGAGGTTTTATTAAGTACACCAGAGGTAAAACTTGCACCCGTAATTCTGACTGTTTTTAAAGTTGTATTAGCTGGACAGACAATAATCATCGGCGTTGAGCTATCATGTTTTACATCACCAACTGTACCCCCAGTACTCAAATTAGCAAAGCGGGAAGCATCAATAGTGGGTAACTCAATTATGCTATTATTATTTTTATCTTTAAAATAACAAGAGCTATTATCCACATGACCATTAATAGTCAGTGTTCCTGTTTCATCAGCAGCAAAAGTCCCAGCGCTCATAAATACAACAGACAGAACAGCAGCAGAAATAATTGAACGTTTCATAATATCTTCCCTAATGAATTAATTTCGATTTGTTAAGAGCAGTTATCTCTTGAAAAGAAATTCTCACAGCTGAAACGTTGCCGCAATGTAAACGCGTTGTTTTATTGATTTAAAACAAGTTACAAATCGCAATATACATGCAACAAATAAATCAGGATTTGTATTATTTTCAGAATTAATAAATCTATGTAATTAACTGCCAGGAAGAATTTATTCAATGCATAGAAAACCACATATCATTCATTAAAATGATATGTGGTTAATAAAGGCGTTCTTTTTAATCGTAGCGATTGAGTACGATCTGTCGCGTGGTATCGCCAAGGACAGTAACCACTTCCGTCACCACCCCGCGCGCAGGTGAAGAAGCAACATCGTTAACAGTTGAAAAATGAAGTGTCTTGCCACACCGCTGTTGCACGTTGTTATTCACAACATCGGTACTACAGGTTGATTCGGTTACTCGTCCACTGATTGTTAAGGTCGCGGTATCGGAAGCAAACGCAGATGCACTTATTCCATAAGTCAGAATGATAGTTCCCATCAGCGAGCTAATTTTCATTTTTATCGTCACCTCTGTCGTTAACATCAAATAACATGCAGATGGCCTGTCAGCGTAATATGGGCAAAACGCGCTGTTCAATCCAATTGAAATTGTAGATTAATGAGATAGATTTGATCAATTGCAATGATGCATTGAGGTGATTCATTCGGAAAAAGGCATGAATTATAAACGCAGAATGAACAATATCATAATATTTTTAAATTTAATATATTCACCGCATCAATAATACATTAATGCGGTGAATATCTGTAACGCTATAAATTACACCGCGCGGAAAGCAATCTCGCCCGGAATAACTTCTCCCTGCCAATACAGCTGTGCCGCCACACGCCCTGCAAGGTCGCGGTAAATGGCGGTAAATTCGCTGTCTGGACGGCTGATAACCGTCGGCGTACCGCGATCTAGGTCTTCACGCAGAGAAATATGCAGCGGCATTTGTCCCAGCAGTTGGGTGTGGTACTGCTCGGCCAGTTTCTGCGCGCCGCCGGTGCCAAAGATTGGCTCATGGTGACCGCAATTGCTGCAAATATGCATACTCATATTCTCAACAATACCCAATACCGGCACTTCGACTTTTTCGAACATCACAATGCCTTTTTTCGCATCGATCAGCGCGATGTCCTGCGGCGTAGTGACAACAACCGCGCCCGTTACCGGAATGTTCTGCGCCAGCGTCAACTGGATGTCACCAGTGCCCGGCGGCATATCCAGTACCAGATAATCAAGATCCGGCCATAAGGTTTCCTGCAACATCTGCAACAGCGCTTTACTGGCCATCGGGCCGCGCCACACCATCGCGTTATCGTCAGTGACCAGGTAACCAATGGAGTTCGTTGCCAGACCATGAGACATGATCGGCGCCATGTGGGTACCATCTGGCGAGGTTGGACGCTGGTTTTCCGCGCCAAGCATTGTCGGGATAGACGGACCATAAATATCGGCGTCCAGAATCCCCACTTTCGCCCCTTCTGCAGCCAGTGCCAGCGCCAGGTTCACGGCGGTAGAAGATTTACCCACGCCACCTTTACCTGAACTGACGGCGATGATGTTTTTCACACCATTAATACCTGGCTGATTTTTCACGCGTTTCAGCGTCGCGATGTTATGCGACAGTTTCCAGTCGATCGCTTTCGCGCCGGTAATACGCAGCAGATCGGCGCTACATTGCTCTTTTAAGTCCTCAAACGCGCTATGCCAGACGAACGGCATGACCAGCTCAACGTGCAACGTGTCATCCATCCAGGCGACGTGGTGCAACGCTTTAAGCGTCGTCAGATTATGCTTCAGGGTTGAATGCTGAAAATTCGCCAGCGTCCCGGCAACCATGGCGCGCAGGGTCTCTGGTGATTTGGCCTGGGATTGTGCGTTCATCCCGACTCCTTTTTGTTGTTCTGAATATACAATAGTCACCAGGTAGTTTACTCCAACCGCAACAATTATTCATTTACGGATAAATGCCCTTATCGCTTGGCGCAGTAATTACCATTTTGGTACTATCAAAGCCCTTTTCACTACAAAAGAAGTAATTGCCCACTATGACTCAAGTCGCGAAGAAAATTCTGGTAACGTGCGCGCTGCCGTACGCCAACGGCTCAATCCACCTCGGCCATATGCTGGAGCACATCCAGGCTGATGTCTGGGTCCGTTACCAGCGAATGCGCGGCCACCAGGTTAACTTCATCTGCGCGGACGACGCACACGGTACGCCAATCATGCTGAAAGCACAGCAGCTTGGGATCACGCCAGAGCAGATGATCGGTGAAATGAGTCAGGAGCATCAGACTGATTTTGCAGGTTTTGACATCAGCTATGACAACTACCACTCGACGCACAGCGAAGAGAACCGTGAGCTGTCTGAGCTGATTTACACGCGCCTGAAGGAAAACGGTTTTATTAAGAACCGTACAATCTCCCAGCTTTACGATCCGGAAAAAGGCATGTTCCTGCCGGACCGTTTCGTTAAAGGCACCTGCCCGAAATGTAAGTCTCCGGATCAGTACGGCGATAACTGTGAAGTCTGCGGCGCAACCTACAGCCCAACCGAACTTATCGAGCCGAAATCCGTTGTGTCTGGCGCGACGCCGGTGATGCGTGACTCCGAACACTTCTTCTTTGACCTGCCGTCATTCAGCGAAATGCTGCAGGCGTGGACGCGCAGCGGCGCGTTACAGGAGCAGGTCGCCAACAAAATGCAGGAATGGTTCGAATCCGGCCTGCAACAGTGGGATATTTCCCGCGATTCCCCGTACTTCGGTTTTGAAATCCCGAATGCGCCTGGCAAATACTTCTACGTCTGGCTGGACGCGCCAATTGGCTATATGGGTTCATTCAAAAACCTGTGCGATAAGCGCGGTGACACCACCAGCTTTGATGAATACTGGAAGAAAGATTCCGACGCCGAGCTGTATCACTTCATCGGTAAGGATATCGTTTACTTCCACAGCCTGTTCTGGCCTGCCATGCTGGAAGGCAGTAACTTCCGTAAGCCGACCAACCTATTCGTCCACGGTTATGTGACGGTGAACGGCGCGAAGATGTCTAAATCTCGTGGCACCTTCATTAAGGCAAGCACCTGGCTGAAGCACTTCGATGCCGACAGTCTGCGCTATTACTACACGGCGAAACTATCTTCACGTATTGATGACATCGACCTGAACCTGGAGGACTTTGTTCAGCGCGTTAATGCCGATATCGTCAATAAAGTAGTCAACCTGGCATCCCGTAATGCAGGCTTTATTGCTAAGCGTTTTGACGGCATTCTGGCGACTGAGCTGGCCGACCCGGCGCTGTATAAAACCTTCACCGACGCCGCAGCAGCGATCGGCGAAGCATGGGAAAGCCGTGAATTTGGTAAAGCTATTCGTGAAATCATGGCGTTGGCCGACGTGGCAAACCGCTACGTTGACGAACAAGCACCGTGGGTTGTGGCTAAACAGGAAGGCCGCGATGCCGACCTGCAGGCAATTTGCTCCATGGGCATTAACCTGTTCCGTGTGCTGATGACTTACCTGAAGCCGGTTCTGCCAACGCTTGCTGAACGTGTGGAAGCGTTCCTTAACTGCGAACTGAGCTGGGATGCCATTGAGCAGCCACTGCTCGGTCACAAGGTCAACACCTTTAAAGCGCTGTACAATCGCATCGACATGAAACAAGTTGAAGCGCTGGTGGAAGCGTCGAAAGAAGAAGTGAAAGCCGCTGCCGCACCAGTAACCGGTCCGCTGGCGGATGACCCGATTCAGGAAACCATCACCTTTGACGATTTCGCCAAAGTTGACCTGCGCGTAGCGCTGATTGAAAACGCCGAATTCGTGGAAGGTTCCGACAAACTGCTGCGTCTGACGCTGGATCTCGGTGGTGAGAAACGAAACGTCTTCTCTGGTATTCGTTCTGCGTATCCGGATCCACAAACCCTGATTGGCCGCCAGACCATTATGGTTGCTAACCTGGCTCCTCGTAAGATGCGCTTCGGCATTTCTGAAGGGATGGTAATGGCCGCAGGTCCTGGCGGGAAAGATATCTTCCTGTTAAGCCCGGATGAAGGTGCAAAACCGGGCCAACAGGTGAAGTAAGTCAAGTATCTCAAGCGCTGCAACCGCAGCGCTTTTTTTTTGCTACGTGAGTGCTTCCTCTAATCTTAACCCTTGCTCCATTTTCGGACTGCTCAGTTGTTAATATTAGATTTATTCTATACTGCTCTGGGATCAAGGTAGTCCGGGCTTACCAGATTCGTGGAGATTATTGTTTAACATCCGATATTCATGAAATGGAGTTTTAAATGAAAGCGTTACTAAAATTTTTCTCTCTCGCCGTGGTATCGGTTGTGTTTTTTTCCCTGGCAGGATGCGGTGATAAAGTAGAGACAAAAACATTTAATGCCAACCTCAACGGTTCGGATATCACTGTCTCTTACACCTATAAAGGTGATAAGGTCCTGAAGCAAATCTCTGAAAGTAAAATCAGCTATGCGTCAGTCGGTGCCAGCAATAAAGAAGAAGCAGCAAAAGTATTCGACGCATTAAGCGCCAAATATCAAAACATTACAGGCATAGAAGAAAAACTCATCTATTCAGATACTTACGCGCAAGAAAATGTCACTATCGATATGGAAAAAGTTGATATAAAAGCGTTGCAGGCCATTTCAGGGATGAAACTATCTGAAAACGCCGATAAAAACATCAGCATGAAGCAAATGCAAACGGTAATGGAATCGGCGGGTTTTAAAGAAGTGAAGTAAAGCATCGGCGACCCGATTTTGATCGTGGTCGCCAGCGCTGCTTTACGCTTTCTTTTTATGCTCTCGCGACGTTAAACCACGCAGAAAATAACGCAGGAACTGATCGCCGCATTCGCGATAATTCTTATGGTCCGGTGCGCGCATCATGGCGGTAATTTCCGGCATCGACACACGGAATTTCTGCTCGGTCATAATTGCCAGAATATCATCGGTTTTCAGTGAAAAAGCGATACGCAGTTTTTTCAGCACCGTATTGTTGTTAACACGACGCTCAAGCGCCAGTTCCGGTGCAGAATCATCTTTACCACGCAGATGATAAATCAGACCGTTTAAAAAACCGGAGAGAATGATATCCGGGCAGCGAACAAACCCGTCTTCATCTTCTTTTGTCGTCCAGGTATCGAAATTTGCGGAGATGGATTCCATGTCAGCAAGCGCAAGAATACGCACCATGTCGTTATTGTTCGCTTTCAGGGTGTAGCGCAGGCTACGAAGAATATCGTTACTTAGCATAGAGCCTTCAACAGTCGGTGATGCAATGGCGCGCAGTGTATCAGTTTTACAGTCCAATCGCCTCTTTTAGACTTTTAAGATAACGACGACTCACCGGAACGGTCAGCCCGTTACGCAAAATCAGTTCCGCCTGGCCGTTGTCTTCCAGACGGATCTCCTGCAATTGCGCCATATTTACCAGATATTGTCTATGACAACGCAGCAGAGGAGTACGGCTCTCCAGCGTCCTGAGCGTCAGCTCAGTGAAGCCTTCTTTACCATCACTGCTGGTCACATATACGCCACTCATACGGCTGCTGATAAACGCCACGTCATCCATTTGCAGCAAATAAATTCGGCTGTGGCCGCTGCACGGAATAAACTTCAGCACCTGCTGATTTTCTGGCAGCAGTGATACATCCTGCTTCGTGCGCTCCTGACGCAAACGGATCAGCGTTTTTTCCAGTCGAGCTTCTTCGATCGGTTTGAGCAGATAATCAAACGCATGTTCTTCAAAGGCTTTCACCGCATACTCATCAAAGGCGGTCAGAAAAACAATGTACGGACGATGCTCGGGATCAAGCATGCCAACCATTTCCAGGCCGCTGATTCGCGGCATCTGAATATCAAGGAACAGAACATCCGGACGCAATTTATGTACCGCGCCAATGGCTTCCACCGCATTCGAACATTCGCCGACAATCTCGATGTCGCTTTGCTCCTGCAACAGGATCCGCAGATTTTCCCGGGCTAACGGTTCGTCATCGACAATTAGCACTTTGATCATGCCAGTTCCTCCAGAGGAAGTCGTAAAGTGATTCGGGTAAAGCGGTCAGGTTCACACGCTACGCTGATGCCAAAATCATCGCCAAACCGCTCGCGCAGTCGTTTATCGACCAGATTCATACCCAGTCCACTGGCTTCTGATGTTGGCTGATACAGCCCGGCATTGTCTTCGATATCCAGCATCAGATATTGCCCTTCTCGACGGGCGGTAATCGATACTTCACCGGTATCCAGCAACTGAGAAGTACCGTGTTTGATGGCATTCTCCACGATGGGTTGCAGAGTAAAGGCGGGTAATTGCTGATGCGAAAGTTCTTCTGGCACCGTCAAGGTCACCTGAAGACGCGATTGGAACCGTGCCTTTTCAATTTGCAGATAAGCATTAACGTGTTCAATTTCATCGGCCAGCGTCACAATTTCCGACGGGCGTTTTAAATTTTTACGAAAGAACGTCGACAGATACTGCACCAGTTGGCTGGCCTGCTCGCTATCACGTCGGATCACAGCTTTGATGGTGTTGAGCGCATTAAACAGAAAATGGGGATTGACCTGGGCGTGCAGGAGTTTTATTTCCGACTGCGTGAGCATCGCTTTTTGCCGCTCATACTGCCCGGCCAGAATCTGAGCCGAAAGCAGTTGGGCGATCCCTTCCCCCAGCGTGCGGTTGATTGAGCTAAAGAGACGGTTTTTGGCTTCATACAGTTTGATGGTCCCCATCACCCGCTGGTTTTCACCCCGCAGAGGGATCACCAGCGTCGAACCTAATTTGCATTGCGGATGCAAAGAGCAGCGATAAGGGACTTCATTGCCGTCGGCATAAACCACCTCTCCGGTTTCAATCGCCCGCTGAGTGTACGAGGAAGAGATAGGTTTGCCCGGCAGATGATGGTCGTCACCAATACCGGTAAATGCCAGCAGTTTCTCACGATCGGTAATCGCCACCGCACCGATATCCAGCTCTTCATACAGCACCTGAGCAACCTTCATGCTGTTAACCTCGTTGAACCCCTGGCGCAAAATACCTTCCGTTGAAGCGGCAACTTTGAGCGCGGTGGCGGAAAAAGCGGAGGTATATTTTTCAAACATCGCCCGTTTATCGAGCAAAATACGCATAAATAAGGCGGCGCCGACGGTATTGGTCACCATCATAGGCGCGGCAATATTGCTGACCAGTCGATAGGCATCATCAAACGGCCTGGCGATCAATAAGATGATCAACATCTGCACCAGTTCAGCAACAAAGGTAATGGCGCCCGCCGTCAGCGGGCTGAATACTTTATCGGTACGACCACGACGGGTGAGCACGCTGTGCACCAGTCCGCCGAGCAACCCTTCCACAATGGTCGAGATCATGCAGCTAAGCGCCGTCATGCCGCCCATTGAATAACGATGTAAACCACCGGTCAGACCGACTAAGCCGCCAACCACAGGGCCGCCAAGCAGCCCGCCCATTACCGCACCAATAGCGCGAGTATTCGCAATGGAGTCATCAATGTGCAGCCCGAAATAGGTGCCCAAAATGCAGAAAATGGAAAAGGTAACGTAGCAAAGCAGTTTGTGCGGCAGCCGGATAGTCACCTGCATCAGCGGAATAAACAAACGCGTTTTGCTCATGAGCCACGCGATAACGAGAAACACGCACATCTGCTGAAGCAGCAGCAACACCAGATTAAACTCGTACATACCCGCCAACCACACATCTCTTAAAAGCGCGTAACATACATGGGCTGCGCGTAACTTTCTTTGAAGTGTTGCAAAAAAAAAGGAATTTGTGAGAACGATCACTCGAAAGCGCGAGCATGACTACAAACTCACCCATTTATTGATCAAAAAACAGACAAAACTACCTGGTTCGCAAAAGAGCGTCTAAAGTAAAACTGGGACCTCGCAAGCATAAGTGAGACGACGATGGCGCTTTACACAATAGGTGAAGTGGCTTTGCTTTGTGATATCAACCCTGTCACTTTACGCGCGTGGCAGAGGCGTTACGGATTACTGAAACCGCAACGGACAGACGGCGGACATCGCCTGTTTAACGACGCGGATATCGATCGGATCCGTGAGATAAAACGCTGGATCAACAACGGTGTCCAGGTCAGCAAGGTTAAAATGTTGCTCAGCAATGAGAGCATTGATGTGCATAACGGTTGGCGTGAACAACAAGAGACGCTGTTGAGCTATTTGCAAAGTAATAATCTGCATAGCCTCAGACTGTGGATTAAAGAGCGTGGTCAGGATTATCCCGCACAAACGCTCAACACCCATTTATTCATTCCGTTACGCCGACGTCTGCAATGTCAGCAGCCGATCCTCCAGGCGTTACTGGGGATCCTCGACGGCGTACTGATCAACTACATCGCGATTTGTCTTGCCTCAGCACGCAAGAAACAGGGCAAAGATGCTCTGGTGGTTGGCTGGAACATTCAGGATACGACCCGCTTATGGCTGGAAGGTTGGGTCGCCAGCCAGCAGGGGTGGCGCATTGACGTCCTTGCCCATTCGCTGAACCAACTGCGACCGGAGCTGTTTGAAGGTCGCACCTTGCTTGTCTGGTGCGGCGAGAACCAAACGCCCGCTCAGCAACAACAGCTGAATGAATGGCGCGCGTTGGGTCACGATATTTATCCACTCGGTATTTAATATTCTATTAACAAACGTGTACAATCCTTGAATTCACATAAGGAGTGCATAATGAGCGCAGCTAAAATCGGTGTCATTACCCTCTTCCTGCTGATGGCCATCGGCGGTATCGGCGGTGTCATGCTGGCAGGTTATACCTTTATTTTACGTGCCGGGTAAGATGTCTCGCTAATTTCTCAAAACCGCGGTCAACAATTACCGCTGCCAGCGCGACCAACAGCGCCCCCTGAATTACATAGGCGGTATTGAACCCACTCAGCCCGATAATAATCGGCGTACCCAGTGTGTTCGCTCCAACGGTTGAGGCGATGGTTGCGGTGCCTATATTAATAATCACCGACGTGCGAATCCCGGCCAGAATAACCGGGGCCGCCAGCGGTAACTCTACTTTACGCAGCCGCTGCCCCTGACTCATGCCCATTCCGCTGGCTACCTCAATCACGCTGGGAGAAATACCGCCGAGTCCCGCCAGGGTTGCCTGCAAGATCGGTAATACCCCATACAGGATCAGCGCAATAATTGCCGGTTCAGGACCAAACCCCATCACTGGTACGGCGATCGCCAACACTGCAACTGGCGGAAAGGTCTGCCCCACGGCGGCAATCGTTTCCACTATCGGCCTGAATTCCGCGCCCCAGGGCCGGGTTACCGCAATTCCCGCCCCAACGCCAATCAATACGGCGATAAGGCTTGAGATCCCCACCAGTGTAAAATGGCTCAAAGCCAGCGCCGTAAAACTTTCCTGCTGATACACGGGACGTGGCAGCTCAGGAAACAGCGAACTAAACAGGGTCTGACTGTGAGGCAATCCAACCAACAGGATCAGAAACAACGTAACAAGCCACAGCAGTGGATCAGCAAGACATTTCACGGGTCGGCATCTCCGAAAGCAAATCGCGAAAATGGAGCGTTCCGCAGGGTACCCCCTGCAGCGTCACGACAGGTAAAACGTCGCAACCGCGCGCCACGAACACCGATAACGCATCACGAAGCGTCATCTCATCCACCAGCGGCTCGCCGTCTGAGTGTTCTCCGCGACGAATAAAATCGCCTACCGTACGCAGCGACAACAGCCGTACGCCCAGTTCACTGCGGCCAAAAAAGGTTTGTACGAAATCATTCGCTGGCGCGGTGAGCATCGACAGCGGCGTGCCTTGCTGCACGACCTTTCCTGCATCCATCAGCACCAGATGCTCCGCCAGTCTTAGCGCCTCGTCGATATCATGCGTCACCAGCACAATGGTACGCCCGAGCAGACGGTGAATACGCGTCATCTCCTGCTGCAGCGCACCACGAGTGACCGGGTCCAGCGCGCCAAAAGGCTCATCCATCAATAGCACCTGCGGATCCGCCGCCAACGCACGCGCAACCCCGACCCGCTGCTGCTGTCCGCCGGAAAGCTGATGCGGATAACGGTGGCGCAAACTCGCCTCAAGGCCCAGCAGAGCCATCAGTTCATCTGTTCGGTCATCAATACGTGAGCGCGACCACTTTTGCAGTTGCGGTACGGTGGCGATGTTCTGCGCGACGGTCCAGTGGGGAAACAAGCCAATAGACTGAATCGCGTACCCCATGCGCCGTCGTAGCTCCAGCACCGGCAGGCTACGAATTTCTTCTCCGGCAAAGCGGATCTGCCCGCTGTCGTGTTCAACCAGCCGATTGATCATCTTTAGCGTGGTGGACTTCCCCGAACCTGACGTGCCGATTAGCACCGAAAAGCTGCCCTCCCCTAACTGCAGGTTAAGGTCATCAACGGCTTTTTGCTGACCATAGGTTTTACTGACCTGGCGAAATTCAATCATTATTCGATACCTTTAGCAGCGCGAGACCTAAATCAAACAGCGCATCAATCAACACTGCCAGCACAACGACCGGGATCACGCCCAACAGCACTAAATCGACGGCGCTACTGAGCAATCCCTGAAAGACCAGCGCGCCAAATCCCCCTGCGCCAATCAGCGCAGCAATCACCGCCATTCCCACGGTTTGCACCATCACCACGCGCAAACTGCGTAAGAAGACAGGCAGCGCCAGGGGAAATTGCACCGAGATAAACCGTTGACGCGCGCTCATCCCCATAGCCCGGGCGCTTTCCAGCACATCGCGCGGAACCTGATTCAACCCAGCCACAACGCCACGTACAAGCGGTAACAACGCATACAGCACCAACGCAATAAGCGCAGGCGTCATACCGGTTCCCGCGACGCCGAACTTGCCCAATAAAGGAAAGTGCTTCACCAACCCGGCAAGTGGCGCAATTAACAGGCCAAACAGCGCGACTGAAGGAATGGTTTGGATGATATTCAGTGCCGCAAAAACCGGCCCCTGACGGGCGACAGAGAAAGCACACCAGATGCCCAGTGGCACACCAATGAGCAGCGCGGGCACCACGGTAGCGAACAGAATCGTCAAATGTTGCGCCAGGGCGTCGTTGAAGACATCCTGGCGGTTGGCATATTCTTTAAGCAGGGATAGATCGTTAAACGTGCCGGAGAACAAAAGCACCAGCGGCACAATGAATATTTGAGCATGCAGCGCCCAACGCCACAGTGCCTGAGCGGTGATGCGACGAATAGCGTCACTGGCGGCCAGCAGCATCAGCCCCACGCCCAACCAGAATCCACTGCCCAGACTGGTTCTGGCCAGCGGACTCCCTGTCTTCGCCAGATACGTTGCCGTTGTACCTGCGGTTACCAGCGCGGCGATCACCAACAGTTGGCAAACGATAAGCGCCAATATATTGCCGGGCTTTCCCGGTACAACGCTCAGAAGACATAGCAGCAAACAGGCCACCGCCAATCCCCATGCCGTGTCGGAGCTGATATCCCAGAGTTGACGACCTTCGCCGGACACCAGACGATTAGGTGCATAGCTAATGAAAGGCAGCGCTGCCGACGCGAAAGTAAGAAGCACCAGCAACAACAGCACCCGATTGACTGAAATATTCGACAAAACACCCACCCGCTGCAAACGCCGTTACTTCACCCATCCTTTTTGCTTCAGGTAATCTGCTGCGACTTTTTTCGCATCCAGTCCCTCCACGGCAATGCTGGCATTCAGTTGTTGCAACGTTTTTTCATCCAGGCTGGCAAATACCGGTTGCAGCCACTCTCCCATTTGCGGATAGTCTTTTAGCACCGACTCACGTACGACGGGCGCTGGCGCATAAATGGGCTGGACACCTTTTGGATCGCTTAAAGTTTGCAGACCGAGCGCCGCAACCGGGCCATCGGTGCCATAAGCCATCGCCGCATTGACTCCGGAGGTCTGCTGCGCCGCCGCTTTAATCGTCACCGCGGTATCTCCCCCAGCCAGCGACAACAGCTGATTTTGATTCAGTTTGAAATCATAAGCTTTTTCAAACGCAGGCAGCGCGTCAGCCCGTTCGATAAATTCAGCAGAGGCGGCAAGTTTGAACGTTCCTCCGTCCTTCAGGTAACGGCCTAAATCAGCAAGGGACTCAAGTTTGTTCTTTTGCGCAACATCCTGGCGTACTGCAATGGTCCAGGTGTTGTTGGCGGGTGCAGGGGTTAGCCAGACCAGCTTATTTTGCTCTGCATCCAGCTTTTTCACTTTGTCGAATCCAGCCTGCGCATTTTTCCACGCGGGATCATTTTCATCTTTAAAAAAGAATGCGCCATTACCGGTATATTCCGGATAAATATCCAGCTCACCGGAGGTGATTGCCCCACGCACCACTGGGGTGGTACCAAGCTGTATTTTATTGACGGTTTTCACGCCATGGCTTTCGAGCACCTGCAAAATAATGTTGCCGAGCAGCGCCCCTTCGGTATCTATTTTTGAACCGACCGTGACGGGTGACGCGGCCTGTAAGGGTAGGCTTATCGCAGCTAACAGCGCCAGCAAACCCACCGATACTTTTGAGATTATCATGCTGTACTCCTCATCCTTTTGCGGCCCTTTTCAGAGACTTGAGGAAAAAGCATAGTCGAAAAATCAGGGCTTAACCTGGCAATTGGGGAGTAAGAGAGGGATTCGTTAGCAATAACGTGATGAGAAATAAGAAGCAGACGCGGCGCATACACCTAAAGATAAAGGCCGGAAACCCGGCCTTTACTCGCTAATCAATTACAGCAGTTCAAATTCGCCCTGCTTCACTCTGGCGGAATCCACGCCGATGAAAACGTTAAATTTGCCAGGTTCTGCATCGTATTGCATACGCTGATTCCAAAACTTCAGCGCGTCAATGTCAATCGGGAAGCTGACGGTCTGGGTTTCACCCGGCTTAAGATTCACTTTCTCAAAACCTTTCAGCTGTTTTACCGGACGACTCATGGAAGCGGTCACGTCCTGCAAGTACATCTGAATCACCGTCGCACCTTCGCGCTTGCCGGTGTTGGTCACCTGCACGCTGGCCGTCACGGTCCCGTCACGCTTCATCGTTGGAGAAGATAGCTTCACATCAGAAACCGTGAACGTGGTGTAGCTCAGGCCATAACCAAAGGGATACAACGGACCATTCGCTTCATCAAAGTAGCGCGACGTGTACTTGTTCGGCTTATCTGCGTTATACGGGCGACCGGTATTGAGATGGCTGTAATAGACCGGGATCTGTCCGACAGAGCGCGGGAAAGACATCGGCAGCTTGCCTGACGGGTTGTAATCGCCAAACAGCACATCGGCGATGGCGTTACCGCCTTCCGTCCCGGCAAACCAGGTTTCGAGGATCGCATCGGCCTGTTGATCTTCTTTAACCAACGCCAGCGGACGTCCGTTCATCAGTACCAGAACCAGAGGTTTACCGGTGGCTTTCAGCGCGGCAATCAGGTCACGCTGACTCTGTGGAATAGTGATATCGGTGCGGCTGGAAGCTTCATGCGCCATACCTTGCGCTTCGCCGACTACCGCAACCACCACGTCAGACTGCTTCGCTGCGATCACGGCTTCATCGATCATCGCCTGCGGCGAGCGCGGGTCAACCTTCACCGCCTCTTCATACAGATTGAGGAAATCGACAATGCCTTTGTCGTTGGTGATATTCGCCCCTTTGGCGTACAGCACTTTGCCCTGATCGCCGACGGCATTTTTAATCCCCGTCAGTACCGTTACCGACTGATCGGCAACACCGGCAGCGGACCAACTGCCCATCACATCACGCTTGCTGTCGGCCAACGGACCGACGACTGCCACGGTGGCGGATTTTTTCAGCGGCAACGTTTCCAGACGGTTTTTCAGCAGCACCAGGCTTTCTCGCGCTACTTCACGCGCCTCTTTACGGTGCAAACGGCTTTCCGCGTTGGTGTCCTGTGGGTCAGATTCTTTGGCCCCCAGATGACTGTACGGGTCGTTAAACAGCCCCATATCATATTTCACGTTCAGCACGTGGCGCGCGGCGTCATCCAGCTCCGCCATCGTCACTTTGCCGGATTTAATCAAGCCCGGAAGATATTTGCTGTAATACTCATCGCTCATACTCATATTGATGCCGGACTTGATCGCCACACGCACCGCATCTTCAGGATCGGAGGCAGTACCGTGCTTAATCAGTTCCTTAATCGCGCCGTGATCGGAAACGGTAATACCCTTAAAGCCCCATTCATCACGCAGCACGTCTTTGAGCAGCCATGCATCTGAGGTTGCAGGCGTACCGTTTAGCGAATTAAGTCCTACCATTACCGCACCGCTACCAGCGTCCAGCCCGGCTTTATACGGCGGCATATAGTCGTTGAACAGACGCTGTGGGCTCATATCGACGGTGTTATATTCCTTGCCACCTTCAACCGCGCCATAAGCGGCGAAGTGCTTGACGCTGGTCATCACCGAATAGCGATCCGCCGGGCTTTTACCCTGCATCGCTTCAACCATGGTTTTACCCATCGTAGCCGTTAAATACGTGTCTTCACCAAAACCTTCTGAAGCACGGCCCCAACGCGGATCGCGAGAGACATCGACCATTGGCGCCCAGGTCATATTCAGACCATCATCGGCGGCTTCATACGCGGAAATACGGCCAACGGTTCTGACCGCATCGAGATTAAAAGAGGATGCCAGGCCGAGACTTATCGGGAACACGGTACGTTGGCCGTGCAATACGTCGTAGGCAAAAAAGAGAGGAATTTTCAGGCGGCTGAGTTCCATCACCTGATCCTGCATTTTGCGGATATCCTGGCGCGTGACGGTGTTAAAAATTGCCCCAACCTGCCCGTCTTTGATCATCTCGCGGATGGCTTCTTTCGGGTTATCAGGCCCGACGCTTATCAAGCGTAGTTGCCCAATTTTCTCATCCACGGTCATCTGTTTAAGTAAATCGGTAACGAATGCATCCCGCGCATCTGGCGTCAGAGGATGGTTACCAAACAGCGTGTCCGCCTGCGCTGGTTGCAACGCCAGACTCACCGCGACACCTACAGAACATAGCCATTTCATGTTGATTCTCTCTTTATTTTTTCCCGACGAGGCAGCGAAAATATAACAAAAACCGCAGTTTGCCGTAAGACTAAACGGGAGCGATAAAGAAAGCTAAGGTTATTCTCCTAATTTTCAAAACCAGCGCAAATCATTAGAAGACGAACCAGAGACAATATGAATGAGAAAGCGTATTGTCATACAAAGCGCTATGCTTGTTCCTGATATTGAGTCCCACCACAAGGAGTGGAGAATGTCTTCCATTACAACAGATAATAAAGCTTTCCTGAATGAACTGACCCGTCTGGTTGGTCATTCTCACCTGCTCACTGAACCTGCTAAAACAGCCCGCTATCGCAAGGGATTCCGCTCCGGCCAGGGCGAAGCGCTCGCCGTCGTGTTCCCCGGCTCGCTTTTAGAGCTGTGGCGCGTTCTCAATGCTTGCGTCGCCGCAGATAAAATTATCCTGATGCAGGCCGCCAATACCGGCCTGACCGAAGGCTCTACGCCGAGCGGAAATGATTACGACCGCGAAATTGTCATTATCAGCACCCTGCGCCTGGATAAACTGCACGTCATCGGCAAAGGCGAACAAGTGCTGGCTTATCCCGGTACAACGTTGTATTCGCTGGAAAAGGCGCTCAAACCGTTTGGCCGTGAGCCACATTCTGTGATCGGGTCATCCTGTATTGGCGCTTCGGTAATTGGCGGCATTTGCAACAACTCCGGCGGCTCGCTGGTACAGCGCGGCCCGGCATATACCGAGATGTCGCTGTTTGCGCGTATTGACGAACAAGGTAAATTGCAGTTGGTCAACCATCTGGGTATCGAGCTGGGCCAGACCCCGGAACAGATCCTGAGCAAACTTGATGACGAGCGGATTAAAGATGACGATGTCCGCCACGACGGGCGACACGCGCACGATCACGACTATGTCACCCGCGTCAGAGATATTGAGGCGGACACGCCCGCCCGCTATAACGCCGACCCGGATCGCTTGTTTGAATCATCCGGTTGTGCAGGTAAGCTCGCGGTTTTCGCCGTGCGTCTGGACACCTTCGAAGCCGAAAAAAATCAGCAGGTCTTTTACATCGGTACCAATCAGCCTGAAGTGCTGACGGAAATCCGCCGTCATATTCTGGCAAAATTCGAGCACCTGCCGGTTGCTGGTGAATATATGCACCGCGATATTTACGACATCGCCGAGCAATATGGCAAAGATACGTTTCTGATGATCGACAAGCTCGGCACCGACAAAATGCCGTTCTTTTTCACCCTGAAAGGTCGCACCGATGCGATGCTGGAAAAAGTGAAAATTTTCCGTCCGCATTTCACCGACCGGGCAATGCAGAAATTTGGTCATTTGTTCCCCAGCCACTTACCGGCACGCATGAAAAGCTGGCGCGATAAGTACGAGCATCACCTGCTGTTAAAAATGGCCGGTGGCGGCGTGGCTGAAGCGCAAAACTGGCTCAGCGAATATTTCAAAACCGCTGAAGGCGACTTCTTTGCCTGTACCCCAGAAGAAGGCAGCAAGGCGTTTTTGCATCGCTTTGCGGCGGCTGGCGCGGCGATTCGTTATCAGGCCGTACATGCCGATGAAGTAGAAGATATTCTGGCGCTGGATATCGCACTGCGTCGTAACGACACCGAATGGTATGAGCATCTACCGCCAGAAATCGACAGTCAACTGGTGCATAAGCTCTATTACGGTCACTTTATGTGCTATGTATTCCATCAGGATTACATCGTGAAAAAAGGCGTGGATGCACATGCGCTGAAAGAGCAGATGCTGGAGCTTCTGCACGAACGCGGAGCACAGTATCCGGCAGAGCATAACGTCGGACATCTGTATAAAGCACCGGAAACATTAACCCGTTTTTACCGCGAGAATGACCCCACCAACAGTATGAATCCGGGTATTGGTAAAACGAGTAAGCAAAAGTTCTGGAAAGAATCGTAGGCCCGATAAGCGTAAGCGCCATCGGGCACGTTGCCGGGGGCGCTTCGCTTGGCCAGCCTACGGTTTAATCGTTTTGCGCGGTTTGCTCACCCGTAGCTGAACCTGCCGCCGCCATCTGCGCCGCTTTTTGCTTTTTGTAGCTCAGCGCTGCCGCCGGAACCGGCATCACCTTGCCGGTTTCAATCCAGGTGCGTAAACGGCTGGCATCGGCAAAGTGGGTATATTTACCGAACGCATCCATCACCACCAGCGCCACCGGTTTGTTATTGATCACGGTGCGCATCACCAGACAGTGGCCCGCCGCATTGGTAAATCCGGTTTTGGTTAACTGAATATTCCAGTTATCGCGGTATACCAGATGGTTGGTGTTACGGAATGGCAGCGTATAAGCCGGGTTGGCAAAGGTCGCCATATCTTCACGCGTAGTGCTTAACTGGCCAATCAGCGGATACTGCTTGCTGGCGATCAGCAGCTTGGTTAAATCACGAGCTGTCGAGACGTTATGAATCGATAAGCCGGTTGGTTCCACAAAGCGTGTCTGAGTCATGCCGAGCGCTTTCGCTTTGGCATTCATGGCTTTAATAAACGCGTTATAACCGCCAGGGTAATGATGCGCCAGACTGGCTGCCGCACGGTTTTCTGACGACATCAGCGCCAGCAGCAGCATGTCTTTACGGCTAATTTCACTGTTCAGTCGCACACGAGAGTAGATGCCTTTCATTTCCGGTGTCTGACTGATATCAACTTTCAGTTTCTCATCCAACGGCAGTCGTGCATCAAGCACCACCATCGCGGTCATTAATTTGGTAATCGACGCAATCGGACGCACAAGGTCCGGGTGGTTCGAATAGATAACTTTGTTGGTATTCAGATCAACAATCATCGCGCTACCGGACGCTATCTCAGGTTGAGAAGCCGCTGCGGTAGTTGCCGTTTTCGCCACGGCTTGGGGTGCAAAAGGAACGGCCAGCACCAGGGCAAGGCTTAATAATGAAACTCGGAATTTCAGCATGATGAGATTTCTGATAATGGTTCACGCACGTCACAACGCACACCGCCAGAGACTAAGTATTATCTCAAGCTAGCTCAGGCATCATAGCGATCCGGCAGGTTTGCCGCCACAGGAGAATCGTCTCGAAATGCTGCGTTGCTGACTTTTACGTCAACAACGCAGCGCAGACAGGTTTATCCGTCAGAATAATCGGTAGCCGTAACCCCACAGGATTACCGTAATAGCCAGCAGAACTTCCAGTACCAGCACACCGATCGCCAGCGTCGAACTGGAAAAACTTAACCCTTCCTCGCGTGTGATATTCAGGAACGTAGGTATACCGAGATAAAGTAAATAGCCGGTGTAAAACAACGCGATGGTCCCCACCAATGCGCACAGCCAGACCAGCGGATAAAGTGCGACCAGTCCGCTTAAAAACAGCGGCGTCGCGACATATCCTGCAAAAACCATACAATGCGCCAGCGATGGGCGCTGCGGGTAATTACGCGCCATCCACCAGATAACCCGTCCCATGACGGCAACGCCCACCAGCATCACCCCGTAAAACAGAATTGCCATCGCAAATCCGGTCAACAGAGACAGCTTCAGGATATTGCCATCGCCAAAATTCCAGCCGATTTGCGTGGTGCCGATAAATGCGCAAACCACCGGGATTGCCGCCATCAGCAGTACATGGTGGGTATAGTGATGCGAAACGCTTTCGTTTTCGCTGTTGATCACGTGCATTTCACGATCGGGATGGGAAAACAGCCCCCAGACATGGTTCATACCGCCCCCTTGTTGTCAGCTCCGGACCTCAACACTTCAAGTATAATTCAGCTTCTGATTATTTTATGTACACAAAAAAAATACCGAAGCGCCGGGTAAAAAGTTTGTTCAGGCGTAGGCATGATAAGCGAAGCGCCATCAGGCATTGGAGAGCTGAGCGACCTTAAGCGCTACTACGCGGCTTTTCCGGCATCAAACAATCATAGGGTGTATGCTATTAGCAGTGGAGGTCATACAATCGTATGGATATAAATCATTATGTTGCGCAATACGGCTATGCTGCGTTAATCATCGGCAGTCTGGCGGAAGGCGAAACCATTACCCTGTTAGGCGGCGTTGCGGCGCATCAGGGCGTCCTGAAATTTCCCCTGGTGGTACTCTCGGTCGCGCTGGGCGGGATGATTGGCGATCAGTTGCTTTATTTACTCGGACGTCGTTTTGGCGGCAAAATTTTGCAGCGTTTCTCGCGCCACCAGGCGAAAATTGATTACGCACAGAAGATAATCCAGCGACGTCCTTACCTGTTTGTAGTCGGTACGCGCTTTATGTACGGCTTTCGCGTTATTGGTCCCTTACTGATTGGCGCCAGTCACCTGCCGCCGAAGATCTTTTTACCGCTAAATATTCTTGGCGCGTTTGTCTGGGCATCGTTATTTACTACTCTGGGCTACATCGGTGGTGAAGTGATAGCGCCGTGGCTGCACAGCCTTGACCAGCATATCAAGCATGGCATCTGGCTGGTGCTGGTTATCGGGATTGTCGTGGGCGTCCGCTGGTGGATGAAACGGCGAAGCACGCGTAAAGCGCAATGAAGATGGCCCGACAGCGGAACACCGTCGGGCCGATTAATCAGGACGCGTGATAACCGCCGCCCAGCGCACTGGTCAACTGAATTGAGGCATCCAGCCATTGCCCTTGCAAAAGCAGACCGTTGCACTGCTCACGTAATGCCGGGATCTTTGCCTCGCTGACCCTGGAGCCCGCAATAATACCCGCATTAAAGCGTGCCTGAGCCAGCCCCACTACGCGCTGAGCGTCATGTTCAATCTGCTGCTGATGCTGATTTTTCTGCGCTAATGTTTCTACCTGCGATGCAGCACGTGCCACGTCATTCACCGCATCCACCACAGCTTTGTTGTAATTCGCCACCGTCAGGTTGCTTTGCGCTTTCGTTATGTCGAGATTCGCGTTCAGCCTGCCGCTGTCAAAGATAGGCAGTGTCAGCCCGGCGGTTACGCCCATTTGCTGCGCGGAATGGCGGAACAGGTCACTCAGATGTAACGCATCCTGTTGTAAAAATGCCATCAGATTCACATCGGGATAAAACGCCGCTTTCGCCGCATCAATGCTGCTCAGTGATGACTCAATGTACCAGTGCGCCGCCTGTAAATCCGGGCGGCGGGCCAGTAGCGAGTAACCCAATTGTGACGGGAGCTGGCTTTCGACCGCGGGCAGTGGGGTCGAATGGAGCTTCAGGGCCGTGGACTGGGCATTGGTCAGCGCGCTCAGCCGTGCTTCAATCACCTTCATTTTGCCGCTGACATCATTCAACTGCTGCTCTGTTTTGCTGGAGTCAATATCAGTTTCAACGCCTTCCACTGAAGAAGTTAGACCGTTTTGATACAGCTGACGATCGACGCTTATCACATTTTGCTGCTCGCTTTCGATTTGCGTCAGTACGGTTTTCAGCGCCGCCTGCGTCTGCCATTCCCAGTAAAGGCGGGAGACACCGCTCGCCAGCAGCTGCCGGGTTTGCTCGCGCTCAGCCTCACGTACCTTAACGGCCCCAATACGCGCCGTCACTTCAGCCCGATTTTTACCCCACAGATCCAGATTCCAGCCAGCGGTTAAACCAAAGGTTCCATTGGTGTACCACGGTCCTGTTGTTCCCGCGGCCGGATCGGTAATGGCAAACGGTCCCATCAGCCCCTCAGCTGACATTCTCTGACGCTCAACGTCTGCGGAGAAGTCGATCTCCGGGCCATCCTGCGCTTCCACGGCCTTAGCCTGCGCCTCCGCCAGCTGAATGCGCTGTTCCGCTACCTGCATATCAGGAGAATTTCGCAACGTGCTGTCAATCAACGCATTAAGTTGTGGGTCATGATATGCCCTCCACCACTGGCTGTCCGGCCAGCCATTTTTTAACGCGGCAGGCAATGTGGTATCGACATTCGCAGCAGGGGTCTGCTGTGACAGAGACTGGCGGTCATCATGCATAGGCGCACAGCCTGCCATCAGAACAAAAAGCGGCAACAATGCCGTGGTGATAAACACAGAATTACGATTCATGGAGATATACAGGTAAGAAAAGATTTGCAGAGATTACGACTTGTCGCTTTTGCTTTTTTAGTTACGCGTGGCAATACATCTTTGGCAATAAAAATATAAAATCAGAAAAATATACACCTCGCGAATAATATAGGTTAAATAGTTTTAATAATTAATGGATGGAGATTTTATGTCACAGAATATCTATGACGATCCTAAGTTCTTTGCTGGATATGCCACGCTGGATCGTTCAGTAAAGGGGCTCGACGGCGCGCCAGAATGGCCGACAATACAAGCGATGCTCCCCTCTCTTCAAGGCAAAAACATTCTTGATTTGGGCTGTGGATATGGCTGGTTTTGCCGCTACGCGCGCGATAATCAGGCTGCCAGTGTAGTGGGACTGGATATTTCACAAAAAATGTTAACTCAGGCGCACAGTATGACGCAGGGTAATGGCATCGTTTATCAGCGTGAAGATCTCGAAACGCTTACCTTGCCCCCAATTTCCTTTGATCTGGTTTATAGCTCGCTTGCCCTGCACTATTTGCACGATATAGAACGATTATTCGTAACCATTTACCAGTCATTAACACCGGGAGGCATGTTGGTTTTCTCTGCTGAGCATCCAATTTATACCGCACCGCTTAACCAGGGCTGGATCAAAGATAAAACCGGGCAACTCTCCTGGCCGATTAATCATTATCAGCAGGAAGGTGAGCGCATCAGTAACTGGTTTGCTGAGGGCGTCAAAAAACAGCACCGTAAGCTGGCGACCTGGATTAATGCGCTGATTGGGGCCGGATTCGACATCGTTTGTGTCGATGAATGGGGACCTTCCGCGCAACAGATTGCTGAAAACCCAGCGTTAGATGAAGAAAAAGAGCGGCCGATGGTGTTTCTGCTCAGCGCACGTAAACCAGCATAACAGCGCCTCCAGGCAGAATGATTAATACTTTCCTATACTCAATCTGAACTTACCAAAAAAAGGAAAGTTAATGAAAATTCTGCTGTGGGTTATTCTGATTATTTTTCTGATTGGACTGTTGGTGGTAACAGGCGTGTTTAAGATGATTTTTTGATATTGCTGCCTATCAGCCAGCCCGGATAAGGCATTAGCATTTAATCCGGTCTGGCGCATCAGCTGTGTTCAAAGGGTAATAGCCTGAATCGCACGCGCGATATCCGGCGAATTGTTTAACGCACGAATTTCCTGAAACAGCGCGGTTGCCTCTGAATATTCTTTTCGCAGATACCCTAACCACTGCTTAATCCGCGCTACATGATACAGCCCGGTGTCCCCCTGCTTTTCAAGACGGGTATATTTTTGCAACAGCGTCACGACATCAGGCCACGGCATACGCGGTTCGTTGTATTTCACCACGCGGCTCAGGTTTGGAATATTTAATGCGCCACGTCCGATCATCACCGCATCGCATCCGCTGATGGCCATACAATCCTGGGCGCTCTGCCAGTCCCAGATTTCGCCATTCGCGATAACCGGAATAGTCAGTCGCTGGCGGATCTCGCCAATCGCCTGCCAGTTAATATGTTCTGCCTTATAGCCCTGTTCCTTGGTTCGACCATGCACCGCCAGTTCGCTGGCGCCAGCCTGCTGCACGGCATCGGCAATTTCAAACTGCCGATCGCTGTTATCCCAGCCCAGACGCACTTTCACCGTCACCGGGAGATGAGCCGGGACCGCCTCGCGCATAGCTTTTGCGCCCCGGTAGATAAGCTCAGGATCTTTCAGTAACGTTGCGCCACCGCCGCTGCCATTCACCAGCTTCGACGGACAACCACAGTTCAGATCGACACCGTACGATCCCAGTTCTACCGCACGCGCCGCATTCTCCGCCAGCCACTGCGGGTACTGCCCCAACAGCTGAATGCGAACCAACGTGCCGGATGGCGTCCGGCTGTTGTTACGCAGTTCCGGGCAGAGTCGATGAAATACTTTTGCCGGCAGGAGCTGATCCACCACGCGCACAAACTCGGTGATGCACAGATCGTAATCATTCACTTCAGTCAGCAGCTCGCGCACCAGTGAGTCGAGCACGCCTTCCATCGGCGCCAGTAAAACACGCATATCGTCACCCGCAAAAAAAGAGGCGCTATGGTAGCGCCTCCGTTCGGGAGATTAAAGAGGCTCAGCGTGGCAGCAGGCAGTTATCTTCTTTCCAGCCGTATAACCACTCCATACCGCGATAAAATTCCGCCTGCGACTTGTCTTTCCACAACAGATTACGCACCTGACGCTCGACGCTTGCGGCATGATAGACGCGTCCCATTTCGCGCGTTGACCAGACGATGCGTGCGGTACGCGGAATACGCACCGACTCATACAGCGCAAAGGCATCAGCCGCATCGCCGTCACACTGCTGTAACGCTTTACCTAGCGTGACAGCATCTTCCAGCGCCATACAGGCTCCTTGCGCCATATATTGCGCCACCGGGTGCGCGGCATCTCCCACCAGCGTGATGCGGTCGGTTCCCCATTTCTCTACCGGCTCACGATCGGCGGTTGACCAGCGCCGCCATGACGTCGGTTTATCCAGCATCTGACGAGGGCGTGGATGAATACCCGCAAAATAGGAGAGCACTTCCTCTTTGCTACCATCCTTCACCCCCCACTCCTCCTGCTGACGACTGTGGAAGGTCACCACCAGGTTGTACTGTTTGCCGCCGCGCAGTGGGTAGTGCACCAGATGACAATGCGGTCCGGCCCACAATACCGGCGCGTTAATGCGCAAATCTTCCGGCATATCATCGCAATCAATCACGGCGCGATAGACCACGTGCCCGGTAACCCGCGGAGCATCGCCAATCAGAGACTGACGAACAACCGATTTTACACCGTCACAGCCCACCAGAATATCCGCCGTCCAGTTGTTGCCGTGTTCGTCAAATACCGTCACGTCATTCTCTGTCTGGCGAATATCAACCACGTTAGTTGAAGTGCGATACTCAACGTTAGGATGCACCAGCGCCGCTTCCCAAACGCTGGCGTGAATATCAACCCGATGGATAACCGCATAAGGACCGCCAAAGTGATCGCGGAACGCCTGCCCGGTTTCAATGCGTACCACCTCTTTCGCATTTACCGCATCCATCATCGTGATGTGGTCGGTAAAAACGGCGCGTTGACGGGCAACTTCCCCCACGCCAAGGCTGTCCAGAGCAGAGAATGCATTCGGCCCGAGCTGAATACCCGCGCCAATTTCACCAATCTCGTGCGCTTTCTCCAGCAACATCACTTTAATGCCCTGACGGGCTAGCGATAGCGCGGTCGCCGCACCGCCAATCCCGCCACCCACGATAATTGCGCGTGTCACTTTAGCCATTGTCGTTCTCCTTATCAGGCTGGAATTTTGTCTTGTTGATTCTCGGGCGCGGCGGCGATAAACGCCGGAAGCTGGGTACAGGCATCATATACCGCCTTACAGCGTGGATATCCGCTCAGATCGCAACCCATCCGCAACGCGTTTGCCCACTGCGGGATCAGACAGCAATCCGCCAGCGTCGGTGCGTCCCCCACGCAAAACGTCCCCGAGTGACTCTGGCGCAGCATCTGTTCCACCGCGCCTAACCCTTGCTGGATCCAGTGCGCATACCAGCGTTTTTTATCTTCTTCACTGACCTTTAACTCTTCGCTCAGGTAGCGCAGTACCCGCATGTTATTTACGGGATGAATATCACAGGCGATGGCATAAACAATTTCCAGCACCTTACTGCGCGTCGGGAAGTCAGCAGGCAGCAGCGGCGACTGCGGAAAGTGGCCATCCAGCCAGTCGGTTATCGCCAGAGACTGCCCGAGTGATTCTCCGTCATCGGTCACCAGCGTCGGCACCAGTCCCACCGCATTCATTCGCCGGTAGGCCAGTTCGTTCTGCTGACCAATGCGAATATTGACGCCCACCGTCTGGTAATCGAGCCCCTTCAGCGCCAGCGCAATGCGTACACGATATGACGCGGAGCTATTAAAGAAACTGTACAGCTTCATTATGCACCTCAGACAATCTTCACGGCGATGGGGGTTAAACCGTCTACGTTTCCGGTGATCACATCCCCTTTCACTACCGCCCCTACGCCTTCGGGTGTACCGGTGTAGATCAGATCGCCTGGCTGCAGTTCGAAAAAGCCTGACAGATAGCTGATGGTTTCATTCACAGACCAGATGAGGTGGCGAATATCGCTACGCTGGTGATCGTCGCCGTTGACCTGCAACCAGATTGGCGCATGGTTAACATCCACACTTTCGCTGGCTTTATGCAACGGCGCGATGGGCGCGGAGAGATCAAACGCTTTACCGATTTCCCACGGACGCCCCATCTGACGCATCTCCATCTGCCGGTCACGGCGGGTCATATCCAGACCGGTGGCATAGCCCCAGATATATTCGTGCGCTTTTTCCAGCGGAATATCACTGCCCTTTTTACCAATCGCCACCACCAGCTCTATCTCATAGTGATAGTTATGGGTCTGCGATGGGTACGGCAGTTCAAGGATCTGACCAGCTGCCACCGGGACTACCGCATCAGCAGGTTTACAGAAGAAGAACGGGGGTTCGCGATCCGGATCAAAGCCCATTTCACGCGCATGAGCGGCATAGTTACGGCCCACACAATAAACGCGGCGTACGGGAAATTGTTCATCGCTGCCAACCACCGGAACGGTAACAGGCGCTTGTGGTTCGAATACATATTGCATCATTTTTTCTCTCCCAAATTAATAGCGTGCTTCACGGAACAGCCCCAGTGCTTCCTGAACCGGTCTGTCCGAAAAACTGAATAAGACGGTATCTTCGTGGGTCTGGAACGACACGCCGTGCCAGGTCGGCACCACAAAAATATCTTTTGGCGAAAAGTTGAAGATCTCGTTACCGATGGTGACCTGCCCACTTCCTTCCACCACGTGATAGATAGTGCTGTCAGTGGTACGCGCCATTCGTGAGGAAAAGCCCTGCGGCAACAGTTGCAGGAAGGTTCCCATCGAAGGCATGGGATAACCGCCGGTTACCGGGTTTACGTAACGCATCTTGTAACCGTCCCACTCATCGGCGTCGCCCATACGGGTCAGGTCATGTAGCGCTTCACGGCTGCGATCGTAGCGATAGTTAAAAATCGGCGATGAGTTACCCTTCTGATGACGCAGCGGCAGCATATTGGCCGCGTAGCGCGGTAAGTAATCCCCTTCCTGACGCGTGACCGGCTGCTGATCTTCCGGGTAGTCTTCCGCAAAGCCGCAGCCCAGCAGGTTCACCAGCGGCAGGTCCAGACCGTCCAGCCACACCACCGGTTCACTGCCCGGGTTGCCGTGATCGTGCCAGCGCCACTGCGGCGTCAGAATAAAATCTCCTTCATGCATCTGGGTGCGCTCGCCATCCACGGCGGTAAATGCTCCTTTCCCTTCGACAATAAAGCGCAGTGCAGACTGGTTGTGGCGGTGACTCGGCGCAACCTCGCCCGGCATAATTAACTGCAATCCTGCGTACAGCGTTGGGGTGATTGAAGACTGTCCGCGCAACATTGGGTTTTCCAGCACCAGCACGCGGCGAATCGCCTCTTTCGCGCCAATCAGATCGCCACTTTCTAACAGCAGAGGGCGGATCTCCTGATAGTTCCAGTACGCAGGCGCGCAATGTGCGTTCGGTGTTGGCGGCACCAGGCGGTGCAGCGACTCCCACAGAGGGGTCAGATTCTGCCCGGAAATATGCTGGTAAAACTGCTGACGGCTGTTCTTAACATCCTGATTCAGTTCAGACATAGGGATTCTCCTTATTCATTCACAACACCTGCGCGAGGCAGAGTATTTGAGGCAGAGGCCGACTGGCGGATAACAACCGTCAGCAGCGTAAGCATCACCGCGCTGATGGCCGCCGGGACGGCAATAATGAAAAACAGGTTATCGAATGAGAAATTCATCGCCATCATCACGCCGCCAGAAAGCGAGCCGACAATCGCGCCGCAGCGCCCCACCGCATTAGACCAGCTGACGCCCGTCGCCCGGCTTTGTGTCGGATATAGCGTGGCGGTTAACGCATTTAGACCAACCTGAGAACCGCTGATACCAATGCCGGTGCCAAAAATAGCCAGAGCCATCAACCACAGACCGTTCTCGCTCAG
The DNA here is from genome assembly GCF_009495675.1 of Citrobacter sp. S39. Classification (NCBI taxonomy): domain Bacteria; kingdom Pseudomonadati; phylum Pseudomonadota; class Gammaproteobacteria; order Enterobacterales; family Enterobacteriaceae; genus Citrobacter; species Citrobacter sp. S39. Next base: position 2,673,625 of record NZ_CP045555.1, on the reverse strand, counting down.
GCCAATCATGACGATGCACACTGCGCCCAGTGCATAACTCACGGCCAGCACGCGGAAAGGATTGTATTTATCCATCAGCACGCCCAGCGCCAGCGCCCCCAGCGTTCCTCCAATCTGGAAGGCGGCAGTTACCCATGAGGCATGCTGCAGATCAATTCCACGATGGTTTAACAGCGTTGGCATCCAACTGGAAAGCAAATAAATAATCAGCAAGCTCATAAAGAACACTACCCATAGCATCAGGGTAATGGGCAGCTGTCGCCCGACGAACAGCTGGCGAATGCTTCCTTTAGCAATCGCGGTGCCCTCGTTGAGATAAAAATGGGTAGTGTCATAACGTTCCCGGGTGATGGCGCTAACAGTTCTGGCAATCACGTTTTGCGGCAGTTGGCGACGAACCTGCCAGCGCGGGGATTCCGGTAGCGCAAACAGCAGAGCCACAAACAGCATGAGTGGTAGAACGCCTCCCAGCACCAGAATGCCGTGCCAGCCAATAACCGGCACCAGTTGCGCGCTCACAATTCCGCCCATCGCCGATCCCAGAGTAAATCCACAAAACATCATGGTCACCAGCGCGCCACGCCGCCGCGCTGGCAGGTACTCTGACGTCATGGTGATGGTATTTGGCATCGCGCCGCCCAGACCTAACCCGGTAAGAAAGCGCAAAATAACCAACGTTTGTAGATCGGGAGAAAAAGCCGAAATCAGGCTCAGGGCGCCGAACAGCGCCACGCAGAGTTCAATCACCCGTTTGCGGCCAAAACGGTCAGACAATGGGCCGCAGAGCAATGCGCCAGCGGTTAGCCCCAACAGGCCTGCGCCAAACAACGGCGCCAGATCGCCGGCAGTCAGCTGCCAGTGAGTACGAATGTCGGGAGCGATAAAGCCAATAGCTGCGGTATCAAATCCGTCGAGCATGACGACCAGAAAACAGCAAATGATAACGCGCCACTGGGTCTTACCGACGGGAGCGGAATCGATCAGTGCTTGTAGATCACGTTGATGAGTCATAGTGAATGCCTCAGTGCAGGTAGAGTAGATGTCTGTTTTGTTTTAGGTATGTTGCGACTTTGTATGTTTGGAGATGAAATGTACAATGGCTTTTCATGCAGAGGCATAACCTGGAGGTTATAGCAAATGGCAAACTGGGCGCAGAAACTTAAGTTGCAACACCTGCAAACGCTTATCGCGCTGGGCGAACAGGGAAATCTGACTCACGTCGCACGGATGATGAATATCACCCAGCCAGCGTTGTCAAAATGGTTATCACAGCTCGAAGATGAGATTGGCATCACCCTCTTTGAACGTCATAGCAAAGGCTTGCGTCCTTCCGAAGGCGGCAAACTGCTACTGCAGCATGCCCAACGCCTGCTCAATGATATGGAACGTTCGCAATATGAAATCGCCCGTTTTAAGCAAGGCGGCCTGGTGGGAAGTCTGAAGATTGGCTGCTCACCCGTGGCGACCGACTGCGTTTCAATGGCAATACTGGGTTTGCTCAAAGAGTTGCCAACCCTGAACCTTAATATCGAAGAGAAAGTGATGACCCCGCTGCTGCACGATCTGCTCGCGGGTTCGGTGGATGTCGTCGTCGGTCGCGTCGGTGGCCGGGCGCTTCAGTTGCCGCTCAATTACCAGGTGCTGTATACCGAGCCGGTCTGTTTCGTCGCCCGTCCCGATCATCCCTTGGCAAAATATCCCTTGCTCACCTGGCACGATCTGGCGAACTGGCGCTGGATTGTCTGGCCGACAGGAACCCCGATCCGGATAAGCATTGATAACGCGCTGGTTGATAACGGCGTCATGTTGCCGGAAAACATCATTGAATCGGCGTCGATCAACGTCAGTACCAACCTGCTGCAAAGTAGCGATATGATCTCTATTCTTTCTTTGCGTCTGGCACAACGGTATGCCGCCCAGGGACAGCTGGCTATTCTGAATCTGCCGAAGATTGAACAAAAAGGCAGCGTCGGCGTCTTCTGGCGCAACAACGAAACACCTACTACCGCCCTGAATCGTTTTTTGTATTATCTGGCACAGGCTTAGCGCGGAGAGTTAGGGCCATCGCCCGATGTTCCAGATATCTATTTCCTCTATGCTTAGAATTCATGATGTGATCGGTAGCACGTTTTTAAGTTTAATTGTATGATGAATCAGTCTCGTCAAGGGTTTCAACTATGAGCAAAGCACTGAACGTTATCTGGCAATATTTGCGCGCATTCGTCCTGATTTATGCCTGCCTCTACGCAGGTATTTTTCTTGCGTCGCTACTTCCTATCACCATTCCGGGCAGCATTATCGGCATGCTGATTCTGTTTGTCTTACTGGCTTTGCAGGTGTTACCGGCAAAATGGGTTAACCCTGGCTGCTACGTGCTGATTCGTTATATGGCCCTGCTGTTTGTCCCGATTGGCGTGGGGATCATGCAGTACTTTGACCTGCTCCGCGCACAATTTGGTCCGGTAGTGGTGTCCTGTACCATCAGTACGCTGGTCGTTTTCCTGGTGGTGAGCTGGAGCTCGCACATTGTGCACGGTGAACGCAAAATCGTTGGGCAAAAAGGGTCTAAAGAATGATGTCGTATATCTGGTGGTCGTTACCTCTTACGCTGGCGGTATTTTTTGGCGCACGTAAGCTGGCTGCACGATTTAAAATGCCGCTATTGAACCCGCTGCTGGTTGCCATGGTGGTGATTATTCCCATTCTGCTGCTGACCGGCATTCCCTACGATCACTATTTCAAAGGCAGCGAAGTACTGAACGATTTACTGCAACCTGCCGTGGTCGCGCTGGCCTATCCGTTATACGAACAGTTGCACCAAATTCGCGCCCGCTGGAAATCAATCATTGCTATCTGTTTTGCCGGGAGCGTTGTGGCGATGGTAACAGGTACAACAATCGCTTTGTTGATGGGCGCATCACCGCAAATTGCCGCGTCTATCATGCCAAAATCGGTCACCACGCCTATCGCTATGGCCGTGGGAGGCAGTATTGGCGGCATTCCGGCTATCAGCGCCGTATGCGTTATTTTTGTCGGTATCCTCGGGGCAGTATTTGGTCATACGTTGCTTAATGCGATGCGCATTCGCACCAAGGCCGCTCGGGGGCTGGCAATGGGCACCGCGTCGCACGCCCTGGGTACCGCACGCTGTGCAGAACTGGACTACCAGGAAGGCGCGTTTAGTTCTCTGGCGCTGGTTATTTGCGGCATTATCACCTCGTTGGTTGCCCCATTCCTGTTCCCGATTATTCTGGCGGTGGTGGGTTAACCTTCATTTTTTAGCTATTTATTTGCGATGCGTTGCACATTTTTCATTTAAGTTTCATAAGTTGCATACGTAATGGGATTTGGATCACATATAAAGCCATAACAGGTCCGTAAACTACGATTCCATTACATTGTTATGAGGCATCGCCATGCATCCACGTTTTCAAACTGCTTTTGCCCAACTCGCGGATAACTTGCAATCAGCCCTGGCCCCTGTTCTGGCGGATGCGCATTTCCCCGCCATGCTGACTGCTGAGCAGGTCTCTTTGCTGAAACGCGAATCGGGACTGGACGAAGACGCGCTGGCATTCGCTCTGCTGCCGCTGGCTGCGGCCTGCGCACGTACTCCACTGTCCAATTTCAACGTTGGGGCTATTTCTCGCGGCATCAGCGGCAACTGGTACTTCGGTGGGAACATGGAGTTCCTGGGCGCGACCATGCAGCAAACTGTTCATGCCGAGCAAAGCGCTATCAGCCACGCCTGGCTGCGCGGTGAAAAAGGGCTCGCCGCCATCACCGTCAACTACACGCCGTGCGGCCACTGTCGCCAGTTTATGAATGAACTAAACAGCGGACTGGATTTACGTATTCATCTGCCGGGACGTGCGCCACACGTACTACGCGATTATCTGCCAGATGCCTTCGGCCCGAAGGATCTGGAGATTAAAACGCTGCTGATGGACGATCAGGATCACGGCTTCGCACTGCAGGGCGATGCGTTGACCCAGGCAGCAATCACCGCTGCCAATAGATGTCATATGCCGTACAGCAAATCCCCAAGCGGCGTGGCACTGGAGTGTAAAGATGGTCGTATTTTTAGCGGCAGCTATGCTGAAAATGCCGCTTTTAACCCAACCCTGCCACCACTGCAAGGCGCGTTGAACCTGTTGAATCTGAACGGTTATGATTATCCAGATATCCAACGCGCCGTGCTGGCTGAAAAAGCCGATGCGCCGTTAATTCAGTGGGATGCGACATCTGCCACGCTGAAAGCACTGGGCTGCGACAATATAGAGCGCGTGCTACTCGACTAAGTCGTGTTGCCCGATGGCGTAACGTCATCGGGCAACAGTGACTAAAATCCCCTCAATCAGATTACTGTTTCTTGCGCTACGTCTTCCGGTACAGTAGCCTGATTGAAATTCCATCCAAATAACGAGTTTTCTGCATGTTAAAGCGCGTGTTTTACAGCCTGTTAGTCCTGCTGGGCTTGCTGCTTTTGACTGTGCTTGGACTCGATCGGTGGATGAGCTGGAAGACTGCTCCCTACATTTACGACGAACTGCAGGATTTACCCTACCGCCAGGTAGGAGTGGTTCTGGGCACGGCGAAGTATTACCGCACCGGCGTCATCAATCAGTATTACCGCTACCGCATTCAGGGCGCATTGAACGCCTATAACAGCGGGAAGGTAAACTATCTGCTGTTAAGCGGCGACAACGCACAGCAAAGCTACAACGAACCCATGACGATGCGTAAAGATCTGATTGCCGCAGGCGTCGATCCCGCTGACATCGTGCTTGATTACGCCGGGTTCCGAACGCTCGACTCCATCGTGCGTACCCGTAAGGTGTTCGATACCAACGATTTCATCATTATTACCCAGCGATTCCACTGTGAACGTGCCTTGTTTATTGCGCTCCATATGGGTATCCAGGCCCAGTGCTACGCCGTACCTTCGCCAAAAGATATGCTCACCGTGCGGGTACGTGAATTTGGCGCCCGTTTTGGCGCACTTGCCGATCTCTACATTTTTAAACGTGAACCCCGCTTTTTAGGCCCACTGGTCCCTATCCCAACCATGCATCAGGTACCGGACGATGCACAGGGATATCCGGCAGTCACGCCTGAACAACTGCTCGAGTTACAAAAGAAACAAGGAAAATAAGCATGGATGTACAAACCCTTTTCGTCGTGTTGGCCTTTCTGCTCATTCCCGTGTTTTGTTTTCGTGAAGCCTGGAAAGGCTGGCGCTCGGGAGCCGTAGATAAAATTAAAAAGAATGCGCGCGAACCGGTTTTCGCTTATCGCAATCAAGAGCCGCTGCAATTTTGGTCTTACGTACTGGTTTATGCTGGATGCGGGTGCTTATCCTTCGGTATGGTTATTTACTTAGTTTTTTATCGATAACGCATTTGCCTTTATATTAGCGTTTGAGAATAGCTAATATTTTGATAATAGTTACCATTTCAAGATAAGGGATTAATGCTGCCCGTCAGCATTTCCCTCAAACTATCTTCTATTTGTGAATCCTTTCACAGAATACTCTTCCTGCAGTGCTTAGCCTTAAGAATAGCCTTTCACTTTTTATATTTTGTTATTAACGGTTTGCCTTAATTTACTCAAGCATTAAGGAAGAAAATATGCCACAACAAAATTATCTGGATGAGCTCACGCCTGCTTTTACCCCATTATTAGCAATAAAAGAGGCTTCCCGCTGTTTATTATGTCACGATGCCCCCTGTAGTCAGGATTGCCCGGCGCAAACCGACCCGGGGAAATATATTCGCTCCATTTATTTCCGTAATTTTAAAGGCGCAGCCGAAACTATCCGCGAAAATAATGCGCTCGGTGCGGTGTGCGCTCGAGTTTGCCCAACCGAAAAATTATGCCAGCGCGGGTGTACGCGTTCAGGAATTGATAAACCTATCGATATTGCGCGTCTGCAGCGCTTTATTACCGATTTTGAACAGCAAACCGCGATGAAAATCTATCAGCCGGCAACAAAAACGCTGGGCAAGGTCGCTATTATCGGTGCAGGTCCGGCAGGATTACAGGCCAGCGTAACGCTGAGCAATCTTGGTTATGACGTAACCATCTTCGAAAAACAGGCTCAGCCAGGCGGCTGGTTGCGCTATGGCATCCCAGAGTTTCGTTTGCCGCATTCGGTTTTGGATCATGAAATTGCCCGTATCGTTGAAATGGGCGTGACCATCAAGTGCAATTGTGAAGTCGGCAATGCCCTTTCCGTTGAGCAACTCAAAGCAGAATATCGCGCCGTACTGGTTACCCCAGGTATGTCTTACGGCTCAACATTGCCTCTTTTTGAGAAAGCGAATCACGTTGAAATTGCCGTCGATTTTCTGCAAAGAGCCCGGCAATCAATCGGAGATATTACCGTCGCCAAAAGTGCATTGATCATCGGCGGTGGCGACGTGGCGATGGATGTCGCCAGTACGTTGAAACTGCTGGGCTGCCCGTCAGTCACCTGTGTCGCGCGTGAAGAACTGGCTGATTTTCCGGCCAGCGATAAAGAATTCAGCAGCACCCAGGCATTAGGCGTGTCGATTATTGACGGTTTCACGCCCGTGGCGGTAAGCGGAAATCAAGTTACCTTTAAGCACGTACGCCTGCCAGGCGAACTCATGCTAGAAGCCGAGCACATTATTCTTGCCGTTGGTCAACACGCTCAGCTTGATAATTTCGCCACGTTAAAGCCACAGCGCAATCTAATCAATACGCAAAACTACCAAACTGCTGATCCGGTTCTGTTTGCTGCAGGCGATATTGTTGAAGGCGATAAAACGGTCGTTTACGCCGTGAAAACCGGAAAAGAAGCCGCTCAGGCCATTCATCACTATTTAGAGGGAGCTTGCTCATGTTAACGAAAGATCTTTCTATTACCTTTTGCGGCGTCAAATTTCCCAACCCGTTCTGCCTCTCTTCCTCCCCGGTGGGCAACTGTTATGAAATGTGCGCCAAAGCCTATGATAGCGGTTGGGGCGGCATTGTTTTTAAAACGATCGGTTTCTTTATTGCGAATGAAGTTTCCCCACGTTTTGACCATCTCAGCAAAGAAGATACCGGCTTTATTGGCTTCAAAAACATGGAGCAAATTGCCGAGCATCCGCTGGAGGAGAATCTGGCTGCTATTCGGCGACTGAAACAAGACTACCCGGATAAGGTTCTGATTGCGTCGATCATGGGGGAAAATGAGCAGCAATGGCAGGAACTGGCCCGCCTGGTTGAAGAAGCGGGTGCAGATATGATCGAGTGTAACTTCTCCTGCCCGCAAATGACCTCACATGCTATGGGCAGCGATGTAGGACAAAGCCCTGAGCTGGTTGAAAAATACTGTCGGGCGGTTAAACGCGGTTCGTCCCTGCCAATGCTGGCTAAAATGACACCAAATATTGGTGATATGTGTGAGGTGGTGCTGGCGGCAAAACGCGGAGGAGCCGACGGTATCGCGACCATCAATACGGTTAAATCCATCACTAATATCGACCTGAACAGGAAAATCGGGATGCCGGTCGTCAACGGTAAATCTAGTATTTCCGGCTACTCCGGCAAGGCCGTTAAACCTATTGCTTTGAGATTTATCCAACAACTACGCATGCACCCTGAACTGCGGGATTTTCCGATTAGCGGCATTGGAGGAATTGAGACCTGGGAAGATGCCGCCGAGTTTTTACTGTTAGGCGCGGCCACGCTGCAGGTGACCACCGGGATCATGCAATATGGATATCGGATTGTGGAGGACATGATCAGCGGGCTGTCACATTACCTCGCCGATCAAGGGTTTGACTCACTGGAGGAGATGGTGGGTCTGGCCAATGCCAATATCATCCCCGCCGAGGAGCTTGACCGTAGCTACATTGTCTATCCGAACATCCATCTTGATAAATGCGTCGGCTGTGGTCGTTGCTACATCTCCTGCTATGACGGCGGGCATCAGGCGATGGAATGGAATGAGGAAACCCGTACACCGCACTGCAATACGGAAAAATGTGTGGGATGTTTATTGTGCGGTCACGTTTGCCCGGTAGCCTGTATTGATCTGGGCGAGGTGAAATTTAAACCCGGAGAGAAAGAACATGCGTTAACGTTGTAACGCAGATAAAAAAGCCCGGTGCAGGTTGCGCTGCACCGGGCTTTTTACATTGTACGATTACTTCTTACGCGCGTACTTCAGTGAGTCCAGCGCAACCGCGAAGATGATAATGCCGCCCTTGATAATATACTGCCAGTAAGGGTTTACGCCGATGTAGGTCAGACCGTAGTTGATGACGGTGAAGATAATCACACCGGTCACCACGCCAAACACGGTACCTACCCCGCCGCTGAACGACACGCCACCAACCACGCACGCCGCAATCGCATCCAGCTCATACATAAAGCCGAGGTTGTTGGTCGCCGAGCCGATACGCCCGGCTTCCAGCAAACCACCGAAGGCATAGAACACGCCAGACAACGCATAGATAATCAACAGGTTCAGCGCAACGTTTACCCCAGACACTTTCGCTGCTTCCGGATTTCCGCCGATGGCGAAAATGTTTTTACCGAAGCGGGTCTTGTTCCACAGCACCCACACAAAGGCCACGGCAATCAGCGCGTAGAAGGTGATGTAGGAGAGTCGGAAACTGCCCAGTGCAATAAAGCCCTGTGCAAAGGTTGAAAATCCGCTATCAAAGCCAGAGATTGGCGATGCACCGACGAAGTCGTAGTACAGGGAGTTGATCCCGTAAACGATAATCATCGTACCCAGGGTGGTAATAAACGGCGTCACGTTCAGGTAAGCAATGATAATACCGTTCACCAGACCGATAATGGCACCAATCACGCAGACAATCAGCACCACTACAATGATCGGCATCGTCGCCATTTCCGGGAACACCTTGTTGGCATTCTCCATCGACTGCAACAAAGTCGCTGCAACCACTGCCGCCAGGCCAACCTGACGCCCCGCCGACAGGTCGGTCCCTTGGGTAACAATCAGTCCAGCCACACCCAATGCGATAATAATACGCACCGAGGATTGTGTGAGAATATTACTCAGGTTTAGTAAGCTTAAGAAAGTGGGATCCTGGAAAATAATAATCGCCAGCAAAACCAAAAGAACAACGTAAATTCCGCCTTCTTTCAGGTAAGTAAGAAAACTTTTCTTATTTAACGCACTCATGAGGAGCCCCTAATCTTAAAGGTGCAAAGACGCAAGACGGAGGATTTCGTTTTGCGTTGTTGTTTTAGTGTCAACAATTCCGGCAACGAGACCATTGCTCATCACCAGAATACGATCGGTAATACCCAGCAGCTCCGGCATTTCAGAGGAAATAATAATAATCCCCTTATCCTTTTTCGCGAGTTCAGCAATTAACTGGTAAATTTCAAATTTCGCGCCAACATCGATACCACGCGTCGGTTCATCCAGCATCAGTATTTCTGGCTGCGTTAATAACCAGCGGCCGATAACCACCTTTTGCTGATTACCACCGGACAGTGAACCGATTTGCGTACGATGGCCTGGCGTTTTCACCCTCATGGAGTCAATTACCCACTGGGTATCACTCTTCATGCGGGAATTATCCAACAGACCGACTTTGTTTTTGTAATTTTGGATATTAGAAATTAACGAGTTAAAACCAATGTCCAGATACGCATAAATACCGGTTGAGCGGCGCTCTTCCGTGACCAGCGCAAAACCATGGTTGATGGCTTCATTTGCACTGTGGTTATTAATCTTTTTGCCATGTAGCGTAATCGTACCCGATGATTTCTCACGAATACCAAAAAGCGTTTCAACAATATCCGTGCGTTTTGCGCCGACCAGACCGGCAATCCCGAGAATTTCCCCTTTGTGTAAATCAAACGAGATATCACGAATCGACGGCTGACGCAGCGAGGTCAGGTTACGCACTTGCAGAATGACTTCACCAGGTTTGTTTTCTTTATCCGGAAAACGTTGGTTCAGTGAACGCCCTACCATCATGGCGATGATCTTATCCATATCCAGCCCTTCCAGCGGCTGGGTCGCAATCCACTGGCCGTCGCGTAGAACGGTAATTTCATCACACAGCTGGAAAATTTCTTCCATTTTGTGAGAAATATAAACAATACCGCATCCACGCTCTTTCAGCTTACGGATGATAGTGAACAGATGATTAACTTCTTTCTCGGTTAACGATGAAGTTGGTTCATCCATGATGACGATTTTGGCGTCATAGGAGAACGCCTTCGCAATTTCAATCATCTGCATTTGTGAAACGGATAATGTGCCGACGCGCGCACGCGGATCGATATCAATATCCAGTTCATCAAATATCGCTTTGGTATCGCGGTACATTTTTTCCTGATCGACAAACATGCCTTTGGTGGGATAGCGTCCCAGCCACATGTTGTCCATCACAGAGCGTTGTAATACCAGGTTTAATTCCTGGTGTACCATCGAAATACCATTCTCAAGCGCTTCCTTAGCAGAATGAAAGTCGATTTCTTTACCCTGAAATAAAATACTGCCGGAATCTTTTTGATAGATGCCGAAAAGACATTTCAATAATGTTGATTTCCCCGCGCCATTCTCCCCCATTAAGGCGTGAATAGAATGCGGGCGGACTTTTAAATTGACATTATCAAGCGCCTTAACGCCGGGGAAGGACTTGTTGATGCCGGTCATTTCCAACAAGTATTCGCCTGACGACTGAGTATGTGTGCTGACCATAATTATACCTTGTTGGCCTTGCAGAGTGCGTTATTAAGGGCGCAATGAAATTGCGCCCACAGACGGAGTATTTACTTATTGGTGAACTCGGCCAGATTATCTTTATCGACACCTACGTACGGAACGCGAACAATCTTATTCTCAATTTTCCAGTTAGTGCCATCTGCCGCACCTTTGCCATCAGCCAGGTTTTTCGCCAGATCAAAGGTGGCTTTCGCCTGGTTATTAGCATCGTTCAGCACGGTACCGGCCATAGCGCCAGATTTCACCAGCGCCAGTGCTTCAGGCAGGGCATCCACGCCAAATACCGGTACGCTGGTTTTATTGTGTGCCTTCAGCGCTTCAACTGCGCCCATTGCCATCGCATCGTTGTTGGCGATTACGACTTCGATTTTGTTCGCGTTCGGACCGGACATCCACGCATCCATCTTATCTTTCGCCTGAGCGGTATCCCACATTGCAGTATCTAACTGCAGTTGCTCAGTTTTAATGCCTTTGTCGTTCAGCTCTTTAATCACGTAAGTAGTACGTGCTTCAGCATCCGGGTGTCCCGGTTCGCCTTTCAGCAGAACAAACTGAATTTTGCCGTCTTTGTTCAGGTCCCAGTTCGGGTTAGCTGCCCAGTGTTTGGCAATCAAATCACCCTGAATAATACCGGACTCTTTAGAGTCAGTACCGACGTAATACGCTTTGTCATAGCTGTCCAGCGCCTTGCGAGAAGGTTCTTTGTTGAAGAACACGATCGGTACGTTCTGTCCGCGTGCTTTTTCAATGACCGTGCCTGCAGCTGCCGGGTCAACCAGGTTAATCGCCAGTGCTTTAACGCCTTTTGCCAGCAGCACGTCGATCTGATCGTTTTGTTTGGACTGGTCGTTCTGCGAGTCGTTCATCAGCAGTTGTACATCTGGCGCCGCTTTGGCATCTTTTTCAATAGCCTTACGTACCACTGACATAAAGTTATCGTCATACTTATAGATAGTCACACCAATACGGGTATCAGCAGCGTGCGCAGCCGCGCCGAATAACATGCTTGCCATTACAGCAGACAGGGTCAACACCTTCTTATTCATGGTATCTCCGGTTTTATTATGCAGGGTAGTACTTGAGATAAATGCTCGGCAGGCAGAACGTTACTGAAGTGTTACTGAACGCCGAAGCTCACTTTTAAAAATATTTCTTCCGTGTCTGGCAACGCTCCCAAAACAGGCTTTAATTATCGTTTAAGGCAGCTATACCTCGATGAAAGTGATTATTCACCGTTACATAGTAGTTACAGCGCAACAAACAGTGTCATCATAGCTATCGCATTGTTAATATACTGTGAATTTACTCACATATTGAAAGCGGTTACATCGCGATGCGTTATAAGTTAGTGATCGGTGCCGCATTCTGCCGCAGCGCCACTGAATGGCGACGTACCAGCGTCGGCATAAAGCAATGCGTCGCCTGCGGATCCAGCGTGCCAGCCGCGCCCTGTAGTGCAAGCTCCGTCGCCATTTTTGCCATAGAGGCAATGGGATAGCGCACGGTGGTTAGCTGCGGATCGGTGTAACGCGCGATGGGAATATCATCGAAGCCAATGATTGAAAGGTGTAATGGAATAGCGATACCGTTATCTTTTAGCGCTGTCAGCGCGCCAGCGGCCATATTGTCGTTATAAGCGAAGACTGCCGTCAGTTGTAAATTGCGCCCCAGCAGTTCCACCATCGCAGACTCTCCGCCCTGCATATCGGGCGAACCGGTGCCGACCCAACTTTCTGCCGCAACAATCCCCTGCTCTTTCAGAGCAGTTAACCACCCTTCTTTGCGCATGGTGTCATCTTCAATGCGATGGCTTGATGCCAGATAACCGATGCGTTGATGACCATTATTCAGCAACATACGGGTCGCCATTTTAGCGCCGCTGATGTTATCCAGGCAGACGCAACGGTGGGCGTAACCCGGTACCAGGCGATTGATCAGCACCATGCCGGGGATTTGATCCATAAACTCGGCCAGTTCCCGATCGCTCAGTGCTTTAGAGTGTACAATCAATGCGTTACAGCGTTGGCGAATCAACACCTCAATGGCATGACGTTCTTTTTCCGCCTCATGGTAGCTGTTGCCAATCAGGACATACTTCTGATGCTGTTGGGCAACCATATCCACGGCTTTTACCAGCGCGCCAAAAAACGCATCTGATACATCCATGACGACAACACCAATCGTGTCGCTTACCTGCGTCGCCAGCGCTTGTGCGTTGGCATTAGGTCGATAGCCAAGCTGAGTGACTGCTTTCATTACCGCTTCACGCGTATCGGGACTCACCAGCGCACTGTTGTTCAGTACGCGGGAAACGGTCGCTACAGAAACGCCAGACTGCCGTGCCACATCACGAATGGTTACCATATTCACTGCCCTGTTTTAGATTGCGGCTGCCCACAGACACCCCAGGCTGGGTATTTTGTCAGCACAATGAAACGGACTGCGTGAGTGATGTCACAGGAATGAAAGCGCTTACATCCATTTTGTTAATGAATGTGATCCAGATCGTTATCTGGATGTTCGCGGTAATGATGTCCCTGCAGCACGCAGGGTTAATTGACGCCACAGCCATTCCACCGGGCCCTGGCGGTAATAACGTAGCCATATCACGGAGAAAAGTAAGTTAATGACCCAGACCGGGATGACGAAATACAGCAGCTCCAGCCGGTCGAATTTCATAAATAAGCCGAATTGATAGAACAGCGTGGTACAGATTAAGGTTTGTAACAGATAGTTGGTTAACGCCATGCGTCCCACACAGGCGACAGCAATGACCCATTTTAAACGGCTAAGCTGCGGCCAGAAACCGTACATCAGCGCGGCGTAACCAATGGTCTGCATCGGCGCTCCCAGCTCTCGCGGGGCTTGTAACAGGAAAGCACACCAGCGGTAGGCCCAGTCCAGATTCCACTGAGCGATGATAGCAGGCAGGTTTATCGCCATCCCAATAATGACCAGCAGCACGCCGGTACGTCGATAGTGTTGCAAACTGTACTGCCCTTTTAGCCAACCGCTGCGCATTAATGCCGCGCCGAGCAGCATCATCCCCGCCAGTTGCCAGCCGTACTGAGCACCCAACGCCAGCAAGCTATTGGACATCATATCCACGCGATTGCTGATTGCTTCCATTCCGCCGTTCACTTTCCAGTATTTTTCATACAGCAACGCTGAAGCATCCGGCGTCCAGGCGCGGCTGGTTTCGCTCCCGGAGATCACACCCAACAGCAGCAGTACGCCAACGCCCACCAGATACAGCAGCACACCAGTATTAAATAAGCTTTTTACCGACGGCGCATCCCGGATCAGCCGCCAGCAAATCAGGCCGATCAAGCCATATGCCAGCAGGATATCGCCATCCCAGAAGAATAAACCGTGAATAAAACCCAATAGCACCAGCAGCGTAAGCCGTGACTGGATCCAGCGTTTACCGCGTGGGAGCAGCATTTGCAGACCGGCACCGAACAGCAGCGCAAACAGCGTGAGGAATTTTACCTGCGCAAAGAGATCGAGCAGCGCCCAGGTCCAGGCATCGGATAAGGTGATGTCGCCATACCACGCAGGATTGAGATATGCCGCCTTTGGCAAGCCAAAGGCGCTAATATTGAGAAGCAGGATACCAAGAATGGCGACGCCACGAATAAAATCCAGCGTGACATTACGCTCCATGGTTCCTGCCCTAATCAGTTGTGATGACGTACTGCGCGCAGGAATTCCTGACGCGTGTTCTGGCTGGACTTAAACAATCCACCAAGAGAAGTGGTGGTGGTCGCACTGGTCGCATCACGAATGCCGCGCGCTTTCACACAGTAATGCACCGCATCAATCGACACCGCCACATTATTCGTCCCGAGCAGCGTTTGCAGCGCGGTGAGAATTTGCTGGGTCAGGCGTTCCTGTACCTGTGGGCGCTGGGCGAAGAACTGCACAATGCGGTTAATCTTCGACAGACCAATAACCGAATCTTTCGGAATATACGCCACCGTCGCTTTGCCATCGATAGTGACAAAGTGGTGTTCGCAGGTGCTGGTCAGCGTAATATCGCGGACCGTGACCATCTCGTCCACCTTCATTTTATTTTCAATAACGGTGATTTTCGGGAAGTTGGCGTAATCGAGGCCGGAGAAAATCTCATCGACATACATTTTCGCAATGCGATGCGGAGTTTCCATCAGACTGTCATCGCTCAAATCGAGATTGAGCAATTGCATAATCTCGGTCATATGGCCAGAGATAAGACGTTTGCGTGTTTCGTTATCCATCTCTTGCACGGGCGGGCGCAGCGGGGTTTCGAGACCACGCGCAACCAGCGCTTCATGAACCAGTGCCGCTTCTTTACTGAGTGATGACATTTCTTCTTCTCCTGCAGGTGGGGCGCCTCTGCCCTGCATGGGGCAAAGTTTTTAGGCTGTATCACAGCCAGAACATTGTGCGTGAGGCGGCGCACATAATCCAGTATTCACCGCGATAATTATTGAAATTGGCACAGCCTTTCAGCTGTAGCAACTTCACTTTCTGTTCAGCCCGGTGACGTCGAGTGTTAATGTAAAGTTATATAGATGATGAAGTATGTTTGCTCAATGCGGAAGTGAAAGTTACTCACAGTGCAATGAATAATCTGTATTATGGTGAGTTCGCAAACACATACAGGTTCAACACAACAAGGAGCCACGCATGGAAATGCTTGAAGAGCACCGCTGTTTTGAAGGCTGGCAGCAACGCTGGCGTCACGACTCCGCCACGTTAAATTGCGCCATGACCTTCAGTATTTATCTTCCACCACCCCGCGATAACGCCCCGCCTCCGGTGCTGTACTGGCTGTCGGGCCTGACCTGCAATGATGAAAACTTCACCACCAAAGCCGGCGCACAGCGCATCGCGGCTGAGCTCGGTATTGTTCTGGTGATGCCAGACACCAGCCCGCGCGGCGAGCAGGTTGCCAACGATGATGGTTACGATTTAGGCCAGGGCGCGGGATTTTACCTCAATGCCACTCAGCAGCCATGGGCAACGCATTTTCGTATGTATGACTATCTGCGTGATGAGCTTCCGGCACTGATTCATTCGCAGTTTAACGTCAGCGATCGCTGCGCCATCAGCGGGCACTCTATGGGGGGTCACGGCGCATTGATTATGGCGCTGAAAAATCCCGGGAAATACACCAGCGTTTCAGCCTTTGCGCCGATCGTAAACCCTTGTCGCGTTCCGTGGGGCGAGAAGGCTTTTAGCGCTTATCTGGGTGAAGATAAAACACAATGGACTGAGTGGGATAGCTGCGCGTTAATGCTGGCCAGTAAGCCCACAGACGCGATTCCGACGCTAATTGATCAAGGAGACAGCGATCAGTTTCTTGCCGATCAGTTGCAGCCAGCAGTGCTGGCCGAAATAGCCCGTCAGACCGCATGGCCAATGACGCTACGCATCCAGCCAGGTTACGACCACAGCTATTACTTTATTGCGTCGTTTATTGAGGATCACCTGCGCTTCCACGCCCAGTATTTGCTGAAGTAATTTCTGAGTTGAGGGCGTAAGCCCTCTTCATTTCTCCATCATTCCTTCACTTTTTCTCCTTTTTTCTTCCTTCACTATCTTATTGATTAAAAAAGTATTTCACTCCAAATCACATCAAACACAAATGATTTCTATTATCATTTGTGTTTACAAATATTCATACTTTTGTACAATCCTCCCGCTTCTTTACTGAAAAGAGTCCTTAAAAGACAAATACATACAATTGTCATGGCCTTTCACATGACGCGCAGTTTGATTCATTTAAATGGAATGATACAAATGACTATACCTCACGTTAAGGCTGTAGCTGCCGCAGTATGCGTCGCCAGTCTCCCATCACTCGGCCATGCCGCTGAACAAGATACCGTGGTAGTTACCGCTACCGGCTTTGAGCAGAAAATTCAGGATGCCCCGGCTTCGATATCTGTTATTACCAAGCAGCAGATTGAGGACAAAGCCTATCGCGATGTCACCGATGCGCTAAAAGATGTCCCTGGCGTCGTCGTCACCGGCGGGGGGAGCAGCAGCGATATCAGTATTCGCGGTATGGCTTCGCAATACACGCTCTTCCTGGTCAACGGTAAACGC
Source organism: Citrobacter sp. S39 (assembly GCF_009495675.1). Classification (NCBI taxonomy): domain Bacteria; kingdom Pseudomonadati; phylum Pseudomonadota; class Gammaproteobacteria; order Enterobacterales; family Enterobacteriaceae; genus Citrobacter; species Citrobacter sp. S39. The sequence continues at coordinate 2,656,800 of NZ_CP045555.1, read as the reverse complement.
ATCAGCACCCGCGGCACACGTCCTAATAGCGACAACTCAGGTATTGAACAAGGTTGGCTGCCGCCGCTTGAATCCATCGAGCGTATCGAAGTCATCCGTGGCCCGATGTCATCCCTGTACGGCTCCGACGCGATGGGCGGTGTCATTAACGTCATCACCAAGAAAGTGTCGAATACCAAAGCCTGGACCGGTTCTCTGCACGGCGATGCCACTTTCCAGGAAGACAGAGACTCCGGTGATATTTACCAGACCAACGCCTATGCGTCTGGGCCACTGATTGACGGATTACTTGGCGCGAAGGTGACCGGGTTATTCTCCCATCGGGCGGAAGATAAAATCCTCAATGGCTACAATGAACAGCGTATGCGTAACGGGGGCTTAACCCTGAACTTTACGCCAGACGATAAAAACGATATCGATTTCGATTACGCACGTGAATTGCAGGATCGCGACAGTACCCCAGGCAAATCTATGGCTGAGGAAAACTGTCGTAACGGAAGCTGTAAGCCGAACAGCAAAAGCGAAAGCAAGTATGTGCACACCACATATTCACTAACCCACAGCGGTTATTACGACGACTTCAACTCCACCAGCTATGTCCAGCAGGAAGAGAGCGAAAACCCGGGTCGCCAGATGAAGTCCTACAACACGATTTTCAATAACCAGAATCAGGTATTCCTTGGAGCGCATACCCTGACGCTAGGCGGGCAATACCGTTATGAAAAACTGCGCGATAACGGCAACCAGCTGCAAGCGGCTGATGGGCTGAACAAACTGACCCGCTGGAGCTGGGCGTTGTTTGCTGAAGATGAATGGGCCGTTACCGATACCTTTACGCTGACCGGCGGTCTGCGTATGGATAAGGATGAAAACTACGGTGACAACTGGACGCCACGCGGCTATGGCGTATGGCATCTGAGCGATCAATGGACCTTAAAAGGCGGCGTTTCAGCGGGCTACCGTGCGCCAGACCTGCGCCAGTCATCAGCAAACTGGGGACAGGTCACCGGCGGCGGTCGTCTGAACGGAATCATTGTCGGCAACCCGGACCTGAAGCCGGAGAAAAGCCTCAGCGAAGAAATCGGCTTACTGTGGGATAACGGCGATAACCTCAACGCGGGCGTCACCCTGTTCAATACCGACTTCAAGAACAAAATCACTGAAGTGCGCCGTTGTAACAGCAGTTCCGATCCGGCCTGCACCATCGGCAATACCCATTATGACTTCGTCAGCGATCGCGTTAACGTCGATAAAGCCAATATGCGTGGCGTAGAATCCACCTTCGGCTGGAAAATAACCTCTGACGTCAACTGGACTGCGAACTACACCTACACGGAATCTGAGCAGAAAAGCGGTCAGTTCTCCGGCCAGCCGTTGAACAAAATGCCGAAGCATATGTTTAACACGACGCTGGACTGGCAGGCCACGCAAGATCTCGGTTTCTGGAGCCGCCTGAATCTGCGTGGAAAAACGTCTGAATACCTGAGCCGTACTTCCATGGCACAGGGTACGCCGTCCTATACGCAGGTCGATGTGGGTTTACGTTACTATGCCACCAAGGATCTATTGATGACCGCTGGCGTGTATAACGTGCTGGATAAGCAAATCGATTACGATACCTACGACACCGTTCTCGATGGTCGTCGTTACACGGTTGGCATGACATACAGCTTCTAAGTCTGACGCAATAAAAAACCCCGGCACTCATCATGCCGGGGTTTTTGTTATGCTTTTTATACTGTTATTTCTTCACGCGACCCGGGAATTTCATTTCGCTGTAGCGAACAAAATGAGTTCCTTTGGTCAGCTTATAGCCAAACCAGATAATCAGGAACAGCGGGATACCAATATAGGTAGCCATCACGCCGCCCCAGTCAATGCTGTCTTTCAGGAACGCTTCGTAGTTCTGGCCGAGAGTGATAATCAGGCACAGCACAAAGGCGAAGATCGGACCCAGCGGGAAGAAGCCAGAACGGTACGGCAGATCCTTCACATCGTGGCCCTGCAGCACATAACCGCGACGGAAGCGATAGTGGCTAATGGCGATCCCCAGCCAGGCGATAAAGCCCGTCATCCCGGAAGTATTCAGCAGCCACAGGTATACGGTCTGGTTGCCAAACATCGAGGTCAGGAAGCACAGCCCCGCCACCACGGTGGTCGCATACAGCGCGTTACGCGGTACGCCGCCGCGAGACAGTTTGCCGAAAATACGTGGCGCTTTACCGTCACATGCCAGGGTGTAAAGCATACGCGTGGAAGCGTACATCCCGGAGTTACCTGCAGACAGCACCGCCGTCAGGATAACTGCGTTCATCACCGCTGCCGCAGACAGCAGACCCGCATGCTGGAATACCAGCGTGAACGGGCTAACGCTGATGTCTTTCACATCGTTACGCAGCAGGCTTGGATCGGTGTACGGAATAATCAGGCTGATAATCAAAATCGCGAACACATAGAACAGCAGGATTCGCCAGAATACCTGACGTACCGCACGTGGAATGTTCTTTTCAGGATCTTCAGATTCACCTGCCGCGATACCGATAAGCTCCGTCCCCTGGAAGGAGAAGCCGACGATCATCGCCACACCAATCATCGCAGCAAAACCACCAGCAAACGGTGCATCACCGGTCGTCCAGTTGCTCCAGCCCACCGGCTGAGCGCCTTTGAAGATACCGAAAATCATCATTACGCCAACTACGATGAAGATAATGACGGTGGTAACTTTGATCAGTGAGAACCAATATTCCGCTTCACCAAATCCGCGAACGGAAATGTAGTTCAGCAGGAAGATCACGCCGAGGAACAGCGCACTCCAGATCCAACCCGGCGTGTCCGGGAACCACCAGCTCATCACCAGCTGTGCGGCCACCAGGTCAACGGCAATCGTTACCGCCCAGTTGTACCAGTAGTTCCAGCCCAGCGCGAAGCCAAAGCCTTCTTCTACGTAGTTCTGACCGTAGGTGGAAAACGAGCCAGAAACCGGCATATAGGCCGCCAGTTCACCGAGGCTGGTCATCAGGAAATACACCATCAGACCGATCAGAATATAAGAGAACAACGCGCCGCCAGGACCCGCTGCAGAAATAGTTGCACCAGATGCAACGAAAAGACCTGTACCGATGGAGCCTCCAATGGCAATCATCGTCAGGTGACGCGCCTTCAGTTCACGACGTAGCGTGGGCGCTTCTGTGGTTTTAGTTTCGGAAACCATGTGAAAATGCTATCCATCCAAAAAATGAGGCGCGATTGTAGCAGACGAAACGGCATTCTTCCGGCACAAATGCGCTGTTATAAGAGACCTTCATGACTGGCCGCGGATTATAAGTAAAGCAGAAAATAGAGGGTGCAAGGCGGTTAAAACGTAACCGCCATTATGCAAAAAGGAGTCATTACGACAGTGAACGTCCTATTCCCCCTGCTCTACCTGGTCGCTGTAGCGCAAAAAGCGCGTAATGGCATTGGAGATATGTTTTTGTCGATGATGAACACGCCACAGCGTGCGGACCAAACGCGGAAGCGGCACAGGAACTTCGCTCAGCGTTCCCGCCTGTAACTGCTCGGCAATGACCCGCCGTGACAAACAGCTGATCCCGAGGCCATGGCGCACCGCATGCTTAATGGCCTCGGAGTTACCCAACTCCATTGCCATCTGAAATCTCGGCAAATGAGACAACAGCAGGTAATCCACCAGTTCACGCGTACCCGATCCTCGTTCACGCAGGATCCACGGCGAAGCAGCCAGTTGTTCCAGCGTAACGGGTCCCTTTGTAAGCGGTGACGACGGTGCGGCGAACACCACCAGCTCGTCTTCCAGCCACGGTTCAGAGATAATTTCCGTACTGTGACACGGCCCTTCAATCAGCCCGATGTCTACCCGGAAATCCAGCACCGCATTGATCACGTCCTGGCTGTTGCCCACGCTAAGCTCCAGCGGCAAATCAGGGAAATCATGCCGATAGCGGGCGATCATGGCAGGGAGAATATAGTTGCCAATGGTGCTACTGGCATAAACCCGGATAGCGCCATTATCTTCGCGGAAAAGCTGTTCGATTTCGGTGGTTTGCTCGAGTAGCGCCAGCGCCCGTGGGTAGAGCAAGCGCCCGTGTTCGTTGACCACCAGTCGTTTACCAACACGGTCAAACAGTTGCACGCCGAGTTGCCCTTCCAGATCGGTAAGTGCCGCACTCACCGCCGACTGCGACAATGCCAGCATGACAGACGCCTGGGTCGTTGAGCCGCTTTTTAATACCTCAGCAAACACTTCAAGTTGTCGCAGGGTGATATGCATAGTCGTTTTCCACCGGATAACCGTTACTTATACCCTAAATAATTCGAGTTGCAGCCAGCGTACATGCAACCTGAAGTATGACGGGTATACCACTTATATAGATTAATTATAAATATATAATCAATTTTATTTTTAAACCACTTCGCCGTACTCTTTTACCCAGATAAAGGAGAAGGATATGACAGAACTCACCTTGCAGACTCATCGTCGTACAGCGTGGCATTTTATTCCGGGGCTCGCCCTGAGTGCAGTTATCACTGGGGTCGCCTTATGGGGTGGATCCATTCCCGCCGTTGCAGGTGCCGGGTTCAGCGCCCTCACCTTAGCAATCTTACTGGGGATGGTTCTCGGCAACACCGTCTATCCGCACATCTGGAAAAGCTGTGACGGCGGTGTGCTGTTTGCTAAACAACATTTATTACGTCTGGGGATCATCCTCTACGGCTTCCGCCTCACCTTCGCGCAAATTGCTGACGTCGGCGTCAGCGGTATCGTGATTGATGTGTTAACGCTAAGCAGTACCTTTATGATTGCCTGTTTCCTGGGGCAAAAAGTGTTTGGTCTGGACCGCCACACCAGTTGGCTGATTGGCGCGGGGAGCAGCATTTGTGGTGCCGCCGCCGTGTTGGCAACCGAGCCGGTAGTGAAGGCGGAAGCCAGTAAGGTAACCGTCGCTGTCGCCACCGTAGTGATCTTCGGTACCATCGCTATCTTCCTGTATCCGGCAATGTATCCGCTGCTGGCACACTGGTTTAGCCCGGAAACCTACGGCATTTACATTGGTTCCACCATGCATGAAGTGGCACAGGTAGTGGCTGCCGGGCACGCCATTAACCCGGATGCGGAAAATGCCGCAGTTATTGCCAAAATGCTGCGTGTCATGATGCTGGCACCGTTCCTTATCCTGTTGGCCGCTCGCGTTAAACAGCTGTCTCCGGCCTCCGGTGGTGAGAAGAGCAAAATCACCATTCCGTGGTTTGCCATCCTGTTCATTGTGGTCGCGATTTTTAACTCGTTCCACTTTCTGCCGCAGTCGGTAGTGAACATGCTGGTAACACTGGATACCATTTTGCTGGCAATGGCGATGGCCGCATTGGGGCTGACCACTCACGTTAGCGCCCTGAAAAAAGCCGGTGCTAAACCGTTACTGATGGCCTTGCTGCTGTTTGTCTGGCTGATTGTGGGCGGTGGTGCGATTAACCTCGCTATCCACGCGCTGATGGCATAAACGAGCACGACTCACCTCCATTAACCCGCTATACTTCCTCCTTTTGCATTTGAGTATGGCGGGTTTAATTTATGAAATACATCGGAGCGCACGTAAGCGCCGCTGGCGGTCTGGCTAACGCCGCTATTCGAGCCGCAGAAATCGAAGCGACCGCATTCGCCCTGTTCACCAAGAATCAGCGTCAGTGGCGTGCCGCGCCGCTGACCACCGAAATCATTGATGATTTCAAATCTGCCTGCGAGAAGTATCACTATACTTCCGCACAAATCCTGCCTCACGACAGCTACCTGATTAACCTCGGTCACCCGGTCAGCGATGCGCTGGAAAAATCGCGTGATGCGTTTCTTGATGAAATGCAACGCTGCGAACAGCTTGGCTTATCCCTGCTGAACTTTCACCCAGGCAGCCATTTGATGCAGATTCCGGAAGATGAATGTCTGGCGCGCATTGCGGAATCGATCAATATCGCCCTCGCCCAGACCCAGGGCGTTACGGCGGTCATTGAAAATACCGCCGGACAGGGCAGCAACCTTGGCTTTAAGTTTGAGCACCTGGCCGCCATTATCGACGGCGTAGAAGATAAATCCCGTGTCGGCGTCTGTATTGATACCTGCCACGCCTTCGCGGCCGGTTACGATTTGCGTTCCGTTGAGGAATGTGAAAAGACGTTTGCGGAATTTGAACGAATTGTCGGCTTCAAGTATCTGCGCGGTATGCACCTGAACGACGCCAAGAGCACGTTTGGCAGCCGCGTTGACCGTCACCACAGCTTAGGTGAAGGCAATATTGGCCACGATGCCTTCCGTTGGATCATGCAGGACAATCGTTTTGACGGCATTCCGCTGGTGTTGGAAACCATTAATCCAGATATCTGGGCAGAAGAGATTGCCTGGCTGAAAGCCCAGCAAACTGAAAAAGCGGTGGCCTAATCATGAACGACAGGGAAAAGCAGATCCTTAAGATCTTGCGCCGCAATCCGTTGATTCAGCAGAATGAAATCGCCGATATTTTGCAGATCAGCCGTTCACGCGTCGCTGCGCATATTATGGATTTAATGCGTAAAGGCATGATCAAAGGTAAAGGTTATATCCTTACCGAACAGGATTATTGCGTGGTTGTCGGTGCTATCAACATGGATATCCGGGGTGTTGCAGACATCCATTATCCGCAGGCAGCCTCTAACCCTGGCAGCATTCATTGCTCAGCAGGCGGTGTAGGACGTAACATCGCCCACAACCTGGCGCTGTTGGGCCGCGACGTACATTTAATTTCCGCTGTTGGCAGTGACTTCTATGGCGAAACATTGCTGGAACAAACGCGTCAGGCTGGGGTTAACGTTTCCAGCTGCATTCGTCTGCATGGACACAACACCTCAACCTACCTGTCGATCGCTAATCAACAGGAAGAGACCGTACTGGCCATTAACGATACCCATATCCTGCAACAATTGACGCCGCAGTTGCTTAACGGTTCGCGAGATTTGATTCGCCATTCCGGTGTCGTACTGGCCGATTGCAATCTGACCGCCGAAGCCATTGAGTGGGTCTTTACTATTGCCGATGATATTCCGGTATTTATTGACACCGTTTCAGAGTTCAAAGCGGAAAAAATGAAAACCTGGTTTACGCGTATTCATACGCTAAAACCCACGCAGAAAGAGCTGGCGATTTTATGGGGCCAACCTATTCATACTGATGCGGATCGCGTACTGGCCGTCAATAGTCTGCATCAGCAAGGGGTAAAACGCATTTTTGTCTGCCTGGAAGATGAATCCGTTTTTTGCAGCGAAAAGGACGGCGAACAGTTTTTATTGACGCCGCCTGAGCATACGGTGGTAGACAGTTTTGGTGCCGATGACGCTTTTATGGCGGGATTACTGTACAGCTTTCTGGAAGGCAGTGAGTTTCGTGAAAGCGCGCGCTTTGCCATGGCCTGCGCAGCATTATCGCGGGCCAGCGTCAGTATCAACAACCCAACGCTCTCTGCGGATAACGCTCTGTATTTGCTGCAAACAGCTTGAATGTCTGCCGGATAGCGCTACGCTTATCCGGCCTACAAACTTTATTTTATGCCAGTCCGATAAAGAAACCGGCTATTGTGGCGCTCATCAGGTTTGATAGCGTTGCTGCTGCCAGCGCACGCATTCCAAGTTGCGCGATTTCCGGCGCACGCTGTGGCGCAATCGCCGAAAATGCCCCGACCACGACGCCAATCGAACCGAAGTTCGCGAAACCACACAACGCAAACGAGATAATCGCGATGGTCTTCACGTCCAGCGTTCCGCCCGTTTGCAGATACGGCGAGAAGTTGAGATAAGCAACAAATTCGTTGATCGCCAGCTTCTGTCCAATCAGACTACCTGCCAGCGTCGCATCGCTCCAGTCCACGCCCATAATCCACGCCAGCGGGGCTAACGCATAGCCAAAGATCCCTTCCAGAGTGGCGTGGCCAAAACCAAACCAACCGCCAATTCCGCCGATAATGCCGTTAATCAGCGCGATAATGGCGACAAATGCCATTACCACCGTCGCAACGCCTGCGGCGATCTTCAGCCCGGTCATAGCCCCACTGGCCGCCGCTTCGATGATGCTTTTCGGTGGTGTTTCAGTAAATGACAGGTTTTCAAAGGTGACGCGAGATTCTTCCGTTGCCGGACTCAGCATACGCGCGAACAAAATACCGCCAGGGATTGCCATCAATGATGCCGCCAGCAAATAGTCAATCGGGACGCCCATTCCGGCGTAACCAATCATCATTGAGCCAGCAATCGAGGCCATCCCGCTACAAATAGCGGTAAACAGTTCATTACGATTAAGGCGGTCAATAAACGGTTTCACGATTGCCGGGATCTCGTTTTGCCCGAGGAAAATCGTGGTTACTGCGACAAATGACTCGATCTTACTGATGTTCAACGCCTTCTGGAAAATACCGCCGAGGATGCGGATCAATAGCCCCATCACGCCAATGTAATAGAGCAGACTGATGAGTGCGGTCACAAAAATGATGGCCGGGAGCACCCGGAAGGCGAAGATAAACCCTGCCCCGTCAAACAGCACATCCATTTTTGGCCCAACCAGGGAGCCGAAGATAAATGCGCTACCCGCGTCACTATATGACATCACCTTGTGGACGCCGAGCGCGGCCTGTTCAACCAGCCATTTTCCCGGCGGGAAATAGAGCATAATACCGCCGATGGCAATTTGCAGTACCAGCGCAGCCCCAACGGTGCGCAGACTAATACGTTTTTTATTTACTGACAGCAGAAACGCGATGGCCAGTAATACCACCATACCCACAACACTTCTCATTATATCCATAATGAAATTCCCTTCATGCCAGGAAACCCGGCGTTATCGCCAGGTTTTGGTAGGTTTGATATTCGCGGGCGACCGCATTCTGCCCGGGAAATTCTGTCAGGCGAGGCGTTGATACTCCTTCGCAATTTCACAGGCCAGCACTGCGTTGTTGAACACCAGTTGAATATTTGATTTCAGGCTGTCGCCACCGGTCAGCTCCGCAACTCGCGCCAGCAGGAACGGCGTACTTTCTTTACCCACGACGCCCTGCTCTTCCGCTTCTTTTACCGCCCGATCTATTGCCGCATTAATTTTCTCTTCTGCCATGGCAAACTGCTCCGGGATTGGATTAGCGACAACCAGGCCTCCATTAAGACCCGTTTGCCATTTCACCGCCATCGCGCGGGCAATCTCTTTAGCGCTGTCCAGACGGATACTGACTTCAAACGGACTGGTACGACAGAAAAATGCCGGTAACGCTTGGGTTCGATATCCAATTAACGGCACGCCAAAGGTTTCTAAATATTCAGTCGTTAAGCCAAGATCCAGAATAGATTTAGCACCAGCACAAATTACCGTGACATTGGTATGTGTCAGTTCCTGCAGATCCGCGGAAATATCAAACGTATGTTCAGCACCACGATGAACGCCACCAATTCCCCCGGTCGCAAATACTTTAATTCCAGCCAGCGCGGCAATAATCATCGTAGAGGCAACGGTGGTGGCACCATTTTTCCCTGCCGCGACCACAAATGGCAAATCACGACGACTTACTTTCGTAACGCTATGTCCTTCTCGTCCAAGCAATTCAATTTCATCTTTACTTAAACCTACTTTCATTATTCCGCCGATAATGGCGATGGTCGCAGGAACAGCGCCGTGCTTACGAATAGTCTCTTCTACTTCAATCGCTGTCTGAGCATTCTGCGGAAATGGCATTCCATGAGAAATAATGGTTGATTCAAGCGCAACAATCGGTTTTTTACTGTTTAATGCTTCCTGGACTTCTGGTGATATTTGTAATAATTCAGAGGAAAGAGTTAATTCAGACATTCTGTGTTCTCCACTATTGAGCTAACATTCGCAACAGACAAATCAGGGTTATTGGTATATTCACAGGCTAATGCCATTGATGAACACCCCTGCGCAAATCGAACCGAATCAATAAAGGGCATGCCGTCTACCCAGCAGGCGGCCAGTCCAGCCATCATCGCATCACCAGCCCCTGTGACATTAATGACGCGAGTTTTAATGGGGAGCGACCAACCACAACTCCCCGCAATATCACTGTAATAAACGCCGTCGCCGCCCATGCTGAGCACCAGCCGGTTTAAGCCGCGATCATGAAACCACGCGGCGACTTTGCTAACGTCATCACGCCCAGAAAGCGCAATACCGCTGAGCGTTTCGGCTTCAAGGCGGTTTGGTTTGAGGGTGTGAATTTTTGCAAAGCGGCCGCGAATTTTTACGCACTTCCAGGCCGACACCGGGTCAACAAACACCGGAACATCTCCGGCGTTTTCCAGTACCCATGCCAGAGCGTCTTCGCTGATATTGCAATCGGCGATAATGACTTTTGCCTGCCTAATAAAATCAAAATGCTGTGATAAAAATTCTGCTGAAATATGCTCGGTGATACTCATATCATTAATAGCCACCAGCATTTCACCAGTATTATCAAGCAGCGATAAATAACTGGATGTATTCTCTCCGGAAACGATAAGACACTTGTCGACATGTACTCCTGATTGATTGGTTTGTGCCAATAATGATTGACCATAAAAATCGTTACCAACCGCTGTTAGCAACCAAGAATTTTTACCCAGCAGCGCGAGATTATGTGCGATATTGCGTCCAACGCCACCGGGAGTGAATTTTATCTTACCTGGATTCGAATCCGCATAATTTAGAGAAGCATGCGAATACCCAGCAACATCCATATTGGCCGAGCCAATCGTTACGATGTATTCCTTTTCACGCATAGCACGTCCCCTGGCAATTAATTTTCCACAAATGAGTTCGTTAAAAATAACCAACGCCACACATCATGTTATTAGAGCATATGTTCACTATCAAACATGTGTTCATAGTAGGCGTGTTTTTGACAAAGTAAATCCATCCACAAGCTATAAAGTCGATAGATATGAACAGAATCACAATTTTTTATAGATACAGTTTGTCAGGGAGAGAGAAAATGAGAGGTAGTACACAAATTGATCAGGTTAAAAAGCATCTTTGGTCATAACCGAAGGTTTTTCAGACGCGCCAGGCGAACTGGCGCGTATCAACTAAGCGAAACCAGATCCTCTGGCATATGGTTGTACAAAATCCGCCAGAAGTGCTCAGCCGTTTTATTCAGGCGGGTATCCATTCTATAAATATAGGCCTGAATAGGCACCATCAACTCCGGCGTGTCCAGACAAACCAGGCGTTTATCCCGTAGTTCGTTCACAATCGTCCACGCTGGCAGCCAGGCAATACCATGCCCATCCAATGCCATATTCTTCAATAGCTCACTCATCGAAGACATAAACAGCGTACGCGCCGAAATACTACCCACCTCCGCCAGGTGACGGTTAACCAATCTTCCCATGTAGGATGTGCTGGTATAGTTCAGTATCGGCACCTGCGGCTGATAGATATCAAACAATGCCTGACCCTGTGCATCCGCAGCACAGACGGGATACAGCTCAGACTCAAACACCTTCAAGCCGCAGAAAGGTGACTGCATTAAGTCTTCATCGCGAAAGGAGATAATGAAATCACTTTTCCCCTCGCGCAGCGTGTTCACTGCCTGGACTACGTCAATCGCTTCGACGTGGTACACAAACTCCTCGCCCCATGCCGACATTGAATGTACTAATCTGGGCAACATCGTCAGCGACAGAGAATGCGCTGCCGCTATTTTGATATTGGGAACGCCAAGCAGGTTGTGACCACTAAGCTCATCTAAGTTACATTCCAGCTGTTGCAGCAGGCTACGGGTCTGCGAATGGAATAACTTACCCTCCTCCGTCAGCTGCAGTGGACTCGTCGTACGGTCAAACAGCAGCACCCCAACGGCGGATTCGAGCGCCTTGATCCGCCGGCTAAATGCCGGTTGGGATAGGTTGCGCTCCTCAGCTGCCTGGGAAAAATGACGACACGCTTCCAGCGTCAAAAAGTCATATAACCATTTTGTCTCGATATTTTTCATGCCTGTCACGCGGATGTTTAAATATGTCAATTAGTCTTAAGCATCATGCCTGAATATGTCCGGAGATGATATTCAACATCAGCATCTGGTGATTCGTTTTTTGCATAACACCTTCGTTTTGACATTAACATGTTTCTTTACCCATCGACCACGACCGCTTATCGCCGCGGAATTTCAGACACCAGCCTGATTACTGGCCTGCTGAGGTGGCAAAAGAAACTGCACCCATGCAGTTTTTGCATTGAACCATACATTATTGCATTTCTCCTCACGACACACTGCTGTTAAACATAGACACCAGACACACACCAGCCCTGATATTAAATATCGGTAATAGAGGTATATATCGTGAAAGGTTTAATTGGCGTACTTGGTGGTATGGGACCTGCTGCAACCGTCGATCTTTTTAATAAATTCGTCACCTTTACCGCAGCGCAACGCGATCAGGAACATATCCCATTAATTATTTCATCCATCCCTGATATTCCAGATCGAACTGATGCGTTAATGCATCATGGTCATTCCCCACTTCCGGCAATGCGTGATTATATGCATAAACTGGAAGATGCTGGTGCGGAGTGTATTGTGATCCCCTGTAATACTGCCCACTTTTGGTTTAATGAATTAAAAGAGTGCTGTCATACAGAGTTACTCAGTATCGTTGAAACCACCATGAATGAAGTCAAAAACTGCGGAAAATCGCGTATCGGTTTACTTGCTACCAACGCCACCCTTTACATGGGACTCTACCAAAAAGGCATAGAATCTCTTGGCTTAACCTGTGTCAGCCCTGATTCTTCCGGTCAGGAAAAAGTCATGGATAGTATTTATTGCTTAAAAGCCGGCGATCTTAAGCGGGCACAAACGCTGATGAATGAACAGGCTGAAATGCTCTTTTCACGCGGTGCAGAAGTCATTGTACTGGGATGTACTGAAGTCCCCGTCATTCTTGCCAACGCAGTCAAAAACTCACCAGATAAATATATTGACTCAACCGGTTCATTAGTACGCGCCGGTATTAAATGGTACGAAAAGCGAGTTGGCAAACATCATCTTCTGGCGCAATAACAGCCGTCACCAGATTAATAAAGCATTAAACAAACACTTATTTTAATAACAAATTATTCTCTGGCGGAGGCCATTATGGTTTGGTTAGAAATTATCGTCGTGTTGGGTGCAATATTTTTTGGTATCCGCCTCGGCGGAATAGGTATCGGTTTATGCGGCGGGCTGGGGCTGGCTATTTTAACATTGGGATTTGATCTACAAATTGGTTCGCCCCCCGTTGACGTTATTCTCATTATTATGACAGTTGTCGTGGCAGCATCGGCGCTACAGGCCGCCGGAGGTATGGATTATCTGGTTCGCGTAGCCGGTAATTTCATGCGGCGTAATCCTAAATATATCAATATTATTGCACCGATTATCACCTGGTCGATGACCATTATGGCCGGAACAGGGTTCATTGTATTTTCTACCCTACCGGTGATTGCCGAAGTCGCCAAAGAGTCCGGTATCCGCCCTTCTCGTACGCTCGCCGGCTCCGTGGTCGCCTCTCAGGTGGCGATATCCGGTTCGCCGATCAGTGCCGCAATGGCGGCGATGCTGACCATTATGGAAGGCAACGGTGTCACCTTTATCCAGGTTATGGCGGTATGTCTGCCAGCTTCGTTTGTTGCCGCGATGGCCGCCGCTTTTATCGCCTCACGTCAGGGATGCGAGCTACAAGATGATGAAGTCTATCTTGAACGCCTGCAAAAAGGGTTGGTGCGTAAATATGAAGGGCAAAACAGCACTGTACCGGGTGCCAAACTCTCAGTCGCCCTGTTCATGTTGGCAACGGTCGTCATCGTTATTCTTGCCGCCTGCCCACAGCTACGCCCCGGATTTGATGCCGGCAACCCAATGAATACCCGGGATATCATCATTATTTGTATGCTATCTGCCGCTTGCCTGATGGTGATGTTATGCAAAACATCAACCGATGCTATTGTCCTGACCTCCACATTTCGAGCAGGGATGAGTTCACTGGCCGTCATTCTCGGGATTGTTACATTGGGAACGACCTTCATTGATGCCCACTTAGCGGAGATTAAGGATATCGCAGGCGATATTCTACAGGCTTATCCGATGCTGTTGGCGCTGGTGCTGTTTGGTACCTGCGCGCTTCTCTACTCGCAAGGCGCCACAACACCGCTGATTATCCCTCTGGCCGTTGCACTCGACGTACCTACATGGGCGATTCTGGCCTCCTATGTGGCGGTAACCGGGGTGTTTGTTCTACCAACATACCCGACTTCGCTGGCGGCAATGGAGTTCGACACCACAGGGACAACACGCGTGGGCAAGTATGTCTTAAACCATCCGTTTATGCTGCCAGGACTGGGTGGGATCATTGCTGGCGTTGCCTTTGGTTTTATCATAGCGCCAATGATTGCCTGAACCGTTTTACATATCTATCTTCAGGCAGCAGTTAATCGATAAAAAAAGGGGCAGAGAAATCTCTGCCCCTGATGTCAGCATTAAATCATGCCGCTTTTGCCACAACCTCATCTTCCGGGCGCTTCAGCACCGCGTAGGAGAGACCGGCTACCAGCGTACCGGCAATAATGGCCAGCAGGTATCCCAGTACCGGCGTAATTGCACCTGGAATTAACAGGACGAAAAGCCCGCCGTGTGGCGCCATCAGCTTCGCACCCACTGCCATTGAGATAGCACCGGTAATCGCACCACCAACGATACAGCAAGGCAGAACGCGCATCGGGTCACGGGCTGCGAATGGAATAGCCCCTTCGGTGATAAAGCACAGGCCCAGTACCAGCGCTGCTTTGCCGCCTTCCTGCTGAGCTTTGTCGAACTTACGGCGCGCAACCAGCGTTGCTAAACCCAGAGCCAGCGGGGGAACCATACCTGCCGCCATGATGGCCGCCATCGGCGCATAAGTTTGCGTACTCAGCAGACCCACACCGAAAGCATACGCCGCCTTGTTAACCGGACCACCCATATCGGTACACATCATGCCGCCAAGAATCGCTCCAAGCAGCACCGCATTCGCCGTACCCATGGTTTGCAGCCAGTGGGTCAGACCTTCCAGAATGCCAGCCACCGGTTTGCCGATCAGGTAAATCATGGCCAGACCAACCACCAGGCTTGAGAACAGCGGAATGATCAGGATCGGTTTCAGCGCTTCCATACTCTGCGGGAGTTTCAACTTCGTGCTGATAAGCTTCGCCACATAACCGGCAAGGAAACCAGCAATAATCCCGCCAATAAAGCCGGAACCGGTGCTCACCGCCAGCATACCGCCGATAAGACCCGGCGTCAGACCAGGACGGTCAGCGATGGAAAACGCGATATAACCTGCCAGAACCGGCACCATCAGCGCAAAAGCTGAACCACCGCCAATCTGCATCAGCGCCGCCGCCAGCGTACCCTGCTCTTTAAACGCTTCGATACCAAAAGCGAACGAGAGTGCAATACACAGACCGCCAGCAACCACCATCGGCAGCATGTAAGAGACGCCCGTCAGCAGGTGACGATATGCCCCCGCGCTCTCTTTCTTACTTTCGGTTGCTGAAGTCTGCGCTTTACCGGTTGGCTGGTACGGGGTTGCTTCTTCCAGCGCTTTGTCCAGCTCCTGCTTGGTTTTCTTCAACGCAAGACCCGTAGAGGTGCGGTACATCGGTTTGCCGGCAAACTTCGCCAGATCAACTTCAATATCAGCTGCCACAATCACCAGATCCGCCTGAGCCACTTCTTCCGGCGTAATGGCATTGCCTGCGCCAACAGAACCTCGAGTTTCGACCTTCACCCACCAGCCACGTTTTTTCGCTTCTGTTTCAATCGCTTCAGCAGCCATAAACGTATGAGCAACGCCGGTCGGACACGCCGTCACTGCCACCACGCGTTTTGGACCACTGCTGGCGACAGGTGCTGTTGCAACCGGGGCACTGTAAGGTTTTGCATGGCCCTTCGCTTCGCTGAGGAACAGTTCAGGGTGCGCAACCGCACGACCAATGTCGCCCAGCCAGACTTTTTTGCCGTTCAGCGAACTGTCGGCAGGAAGCGTATCGCCCAGAACAATTGCCAGTTCGGCATCATTCGGATTATCAATAATTTCCAGATGTGCTTTCTGTGCCGCCGCTCCAAGCAGGGTTTTCGCCATGTAAGCGCGAGCCTGGCCGAGATTAGCGTCAATAATCAGCAGCGTTTTCATTATGCCTCTCCTGCTGTCAGTTAAACGGTTTTAAGTCGACACGCGCCATCATTGCGGCCAACTGAGGACGATCGGTAATGCCTACATTACTTTGGCTTACTGCCAGGGCGGCAACAGCCGTCGCCAGACGCAGGGTATGTTCACTGGACTCACGCATCAGCAGGCCGTAAATCAGACCGCCAACCATTGAATCACCCGCGCCGACGGTGCTGACCACCTCAACTGACGGCGGTTTAGCAATCCATTCACCTGAAGCGTTAACCCACAGCGCACCTTCCGCGCCGAGTGAAATCACCACGTGAGCAATACCCTGCTCGCGCAGCGCATGCGCCGCATCAATCACATCTTTCATTTCCGGCAGTTTGCGGCCTGCCCAGATTTCCAGCTCACGACGGTTTGGTTTCACCAGCCACGGTGCCGCTTTCAGACCCGCCACCAACGCTTCACGACTACTATCAAAGATAATGCAAGGACACTGACTGCGCAGGCGCGTCATCCAGTCGGTGAAGGCTTCCGGGCTCACGCCGGTCGGCAAACTGCCGCTGACGCACACCATGTCGAACTGGCCCAGCCAGCTCAGCGAGTCATTCACAAAGCGTTCCCAGTCAGCCGGGGTGACTTCAAAGCCGGAGAAATTAAAGTCAGATACTTCACCGTCTTTTTCGGTCAGTTTGACGTTGATACGGGTACGCCCTTGTACAACCTGAAAACGGTTGGCAATACCCAGCTCGCTGAACAACTGCTGAAAACCATCCTGGTTGTCTTTACCCAAGAAGCCGCCCACAGTGACATCGATACCTAAATCCTTCAAAACCTTAGCGACGTTAATTCCTTTCCCTGCCGCGTGCAGACCGGTAGTTTTCACCAGGTTCACTTCACCGCGTTCAATTTCCGGGCAAAAACCCACCAGGTCGTAAGCCGGGTTAAGGGTTATAGTCGCAACACGTCTGCTCATTACGCGCCCTCCCCCAGACCTGCCGCGATGGCTTCGCCAATCGCCTTCAGCGCCTGTTCAGCATCTTCACCCTGGGCGGTAAAGCGCAGGTGATGTCCTTTTTTCACACCTAATGCCACAACTTTCATCAGACTGCGTCCATTCGCCGGTTTGCCGGTTCCATCAAGATTTGTCACGGTAATTTCACTGTTAAATTGTTTAATCGTATTCACCAGCATGGTGCCCGGGCGGGCATGTAAACCATGCTCATTGCGCACAATAAATTCGGCGCTCAGTACATCATCAGTTAAGGCTTCATCGCTGGTCAGCAGCGCCAGCACCGTTGCCGCATCGGCTTTCAACAAACGGTCAGCTTTATTATTCAGCAGCAGATCGCCAAGGCGCTTCAGCACGGCAACCGGTTGATCGTCATTCATGGCGACGGTCACCAGCAGGGCTGCCGCTTCACCTTCTACATCGAATGTTGTTGCTGCACGGCTGACCGCAACAGCGCTACGCACGTTGCCTTCAGCACAGTCATTCAGCCAGATCCCCTGACCGAGATTCATCGGCTGCTCATTGATTGCTCTGGCCACAAAGGTGGCGTCAACCGCACCGACTTCTTTCAGTCGTGCCGCGTTGAGTGCCTGCAGCGTCACCAGCGAGTTGGCCACGACATCCAGCGACAGCGTTTCGTTATCAAGCTTCAGCTGTTCGCTTTGCTTTTCGCCCATCAGCAGCGCACGCAGTTCTTCCGCCGTGGTCGCAGATTTCAGCTGTTCAGCGACGGAGTCATCGCTCAGCACGTGTGTCAGCTGACGCAGTAAACCGAGATGTTCATCAGAGCTTGCGGCGATGCCGATTGCCACATAAGCAACCTGCCCTTCGCCCCAGGTCACGCCCTGCGGAAACTGAAAAACCTGCACACCGGTTTTCAGCACCTGATCGCGCGTGTCCGTCGTACCGTGAGGAATCGCAATACCGTTGCCGAGGAACGTGGACGTCTGTTGTTCGCGCGCCAGCATGCCATCGACGTAGCCTTCCGCGACGTTACCCGCCTGCACTAAGGCAGCGGCAACCTGGCGAATAGCCTCTTCTTTATTCCCGGCCTGTTCGCCCGGGTGAATATCCTGAACAGATAACTGGAACATGGTTCTCCTCTCCCGCTGATTTGAAACGATTCAGCTAACATGAGAAAAAGGCGTCATCTGACTCCATCAGTTATGGCGAGATGACGCTGAAACGTTTCAAGAAGTCTTGCTCTTTTTTCTTCAGCACACAAGTAAAGTTGACAAATTACTTGCTGAATTTAGAGATAACGCACATTTTCTCTGCGAGGGAGAAAAAACTGCTGACGGAAAAACGGCGTCAGCTTGTCAGATTCAGCAACGTCAGCAAACAGCATTCTTTGACTGAAATGCTATTTTGATTTTTGATGCCGATTTTGATTTGGCTCCCTGTTTATTTTCTGACAAGCGGCGTAAACTCCGCGTCTCTTCACATCATTGATATCAAAACATGCATAACACCCCCGTAGCCGCCACACCCAAGGCGTTTGATTTAACGTCTTCGGCGTTCCTGCTTGTCGCATTTCTGACGGGTATCGCCGGTGCGTTGCAGACGCCAACGCTTAGCCTTTTTCTGACGGATGAAGTCCATGCCCGTCCCGGCATGGTCGGGTTCTTTTTTACCGGCAGCGCCGTGATCGGCATTTTGGTGAGTCAGTTTCTGGCCGGGCGCTCGGATAAAAAAGGCGATCGCAAAAACCTGATTGTGTTTTGCTGCGTGCTGGGGATGCTGGCCTGCGTGCTGTTCGCCTGGAACCGTAACTATTTTATTCTGCTGTTTATCGGGGTATTCCTCAGCAGCTTTGGATCGACTGCCAACCCGCAAATGTTCGCTCTCGCCCGTGAACACGCCGACCGCACAGGTCGGGAAGCCGTCATGTTCAGCTCAATATTACGTGCGCAGGTTTCGCTGGCCTGGGTAATTGGCCCACCGCTGGCCTACGCGCTGGCCATGGGGTTCAGCTTTACGGTGATGTATCTCAGCGCAGCGGTGGCGTTTGTTGTCTGCGGCGTAATGGTCTGGTTATTTTTACCTTCGATGAGTAAAAACGTGCCGCTCGCAACAGGCGCAGTTGAGGCCCCACGCCGCAATCGACGCGACACGCTGCTGCTGTTTGTTATCTGCACATTAATGTGGGGCACTAATAGTCTCTATATCATTAATATGCCGCTGTTTATCATCAACGAACTGCATCTGCCGGAAAAACTGGCTGGCATCATGATGGGTACCGCAGCCGGACTGGAAATCCCGACCATGTTGATTGCTGGCTATTTTGCAAAGCGTCTGGGCAAACGTCTGTTGATGAGAATTGCTGTCGTCGCCGGGTTCTTCTTTTATGCCGGTATGCTGCTGGCTCACTCTCCGGCGATATTACTTGGCTTACAGCTGCTGAACGCGATTTACATCGGCATCCTCGGCGGAATTGGCATGCTCTATTTCCAGGATCTGATGCCAGGACAGGCAGGCTCAGCAACGACCCTGTATACGAATACCATTCGCGTGGGCTGGATTATTGCCGGATCGCTGGCGGGGATTGCCGCTGAAATCTGGAACTATCACGCGGTGTTCTGGTTTGCGCTGGTGATGATCGTCGCCACCGTTGTGTGCCTGGCGCGCATCAAGGACGCTTAAGGCGCGGTCAGCGCTTCAAGCTCGATGAGATAAACCATGGCCTGGTGCGTCGTCTGTCCGCACATTTCCGCACTGGGCTGTAAACCGCCGCACACTTTTGGTCGTAGCGGCGAAGCAAAAATTTTGCAACGCAGGGATTCATCCAGCTGAACGCATGGCGTATTAGCAGGTTTGCCATCAGGCATGCCAGGGATGGGACTGGAGATTGAAGGCGCGGTGCAGCATGCACCACAATCCGGACGGCATTCCATACAGTACTCTCTTTATCGTAAACCATCGGATTGTGCGGGAAGCGCACAGTACCACCTTTTTGGCACCAGCAAAAGCATGAATTCCGCTTGCCTGAATGCCCCGGCGCGAGTAGTTTTACGCGATATTTTAAACACTCCTCACTACAGGATTTTTTCGATGCCAAGAGCGAACGAAATTAAAAAAGGTATGGTACTGAACTACAACGGCAAGCTGCTGATTGTAAAAGATATCGATATTCAATCACCGTCTGCACGTGGTGCAGCTACGCTGTACAAAATGCGTTTTTCTGATGTGCGTACCGGTCTGAAAGTTGAAGAGCGCTTCAAAGGCGACGATATCGTGGATACCGTCACCCTGAGCCGCCGCGGGGTTGATTTCTCCTACGTCGATGGCAACGAATATATCTTTATGGATAAAGAAGACTATACCCCGTATACCTTCACCAAAGACCAGATTGAAGAAGAGCTGCTGTTCATGCCGGAAGGCGGTATGCCGGATATGCAGGTACTGACCTGGGACGGCCAACTGCTGGCGCTTGAACTGCCGCAGACCGTAGACCTGGAAATCGTTGAAACCTCACCGGGTATTAAAGGTGCTTCAGCGAGTGCGCGCAACAAGCCAGCAACCCTGAGCACCGGTCTGGTGATCCAGGTTCCTGAGTATCTTAGTGCGGGTGAAAAAATCCGTATTCATATCGAAGAGCGTCGCTATATGGGCCGTGCAGATTAATCTCCTGTCGTTACAGGTGAACCAAAGATAATGGCATGTTATCTCTGGCAAAATGTTCCGTTCACTTTAGTGGTATCACTTCTCTGAAACCATACTGCCTGTGAACGTGTTAAGGGTACTATCGCCGTACCCTTAACAATCCCGGCTCCCGGCGGGAAAATTGCCACTTCGTGGTTCCCTCCGCTTATTCCTCCAGGCTACCGGGCCGGGCGCGAGGTAGCGTCCCTGCAAAACGCGCCCTGAACCCGCATCCATGCGGGTTCTCCCGGCCTTACGGAAACACGTCGGCAATTTTCAGCCGGACCAGCCCACACCTGACCACCTGCGTTTTTTGTTTAAACAGCAAAACAGATTTAACTGGAAGCCAGAGCGTTAAAGCGATGACCCCGGTCCGGCTGAAAATCGATGAGGCGTTGACGGCTGACCGGGGCTGCCCGCAGGGATGCGGGCAGAGGGGACGGCCTGCAAGGATGCAGGCTCGGCACCGACCCGACAGGCAGACGGCATAAGACGAATAACTCGCGCAGCGACGATTTTCCCGCCGGGAGCCTGGGATGCAAGGGAGGCGGCGGTGAGCCTCCCTTGCACGTTCACGGGTAACGGCGTTTCAGAGAAATGACTCCACTGAGGTGAACGGAACCCTATGCCGCAATCAAATATTCTCCATAATGCTTTACTGACTGGCATTACAGCGCAGGCTGTCCCTTTGTCATTTTTAGCGCTGACTGCTGAAATAAAAATCATCCATCAGCAGCGACTCCAGATACTGTTCATCCTCTTGCATAAAACGCACTATCAGATTAACCGCCTGAGGATAAAACCCCTCGTTATCCCGCACCAGACAAGCGTCGCGAAATAACGGTGCCCAGCACAGAATATGATGATGCAAAAAGTAATACTGCGCGGAGAATTTCTCCTCTTTAGCAACCATCCTCGCCATTAATGCCAACTGTACGGCAATATGATCGGAGGGTTCATTCTCCCGAGCCGCCAGCCCTTGCTCAACCAGCAGCACATTCATTTGCAGACGTTCTTCTGCCGCCGTCGTGTGTGGATAGTGCCCCGCATAGGGAGAAACACTAGCCGGCGGGGCCAGCAGAAACAACGAGGCAAAATCTGCGGCCAGCTCCAGCTGTCGGGAGTCGCGCCGCAGAACCCGGCCCAGGGTACGCTCAAAACGTTTAACATTGGCAGATAATCCGGGGATCGCCTCGAGTGAGGCAATCCATGCCTGGCTATTGCCATTTTCCAGACTGGCGAGCTGTTTTTCATCCAGCTCACGAAATAACAGTTGCGAAAACCACTGGTACACAGCCGCCCGCTGCTGATGAATTTGATTATGCTGCACTGGTCCCCTCCTCTTTCACAATCTGCGGACCACCGAAAGCCGTCACCTGCGGGGCTTTCTGCTGATAACGCTCGACCTCCACCAGCACGGTATGTGCTGAAGGCCCCTGGGCCAGCTGTGAAGTACCGATATCCGCACTCAGCACGTTCGGGTCGCCATAGGTGCATAGTGTCCCGGCTTTCCCCCCTTCCTGCGGGGAGTACCACGCGCCTTCATGAATACGGACCACGCCAGGGGTAAAATCCGGACTGATTACCACGCCAGCCAGTACCTGACCACGAGCGTTAAAAACGCGGGCGATATCACCGGCTTTTAAGCCACGAGTGGTGGCATCCTGTTCGCTGATATAAAGCGGCTCTCTTCCGGCAACTGCATAGGTGTTGCGAAACGCCTCGCTTGAGCACAACTGGGAATGTAGACGTTTATCCGGATGGCAGGATTGCAAATGCAGCGGGTATTTATCTTTTTTGCCGCTATGGGTACGCTCAAAGGGTTCCATCCACACCGGATGCCCCGGACAATCCTCATAGGCAAAGCCCGCGATGGTTTTGCTGTAGATTTCAATAAGACCTGACGGCGTTCCCAGCGGATTCAGGTCTGGCTGCTCACGAAACTCACCGTGACGTACCCACGGCTGACCCGGCGGATATTCAATATATCCGTCACCCTGCCAGAACGTTGTAAAGTCCGGTAAGGTAACACCGAGCGACGCCCCCATCTTCACACCTTCGTCATAAAGCGCCTGTATCCACTGCATTTCATTCCGGTTTTCACGGTACACCGCTTCCTTATCAAATCGCTTACACAGCCCGGCAAAGATGTCAAAATCATGCCGCGCTTCGTATTGCGGTTTAACAATCTGATGCAGCGCCATCAGCCCTTTATTCGAATGCGTGCCAAACTGCTCAATATCGTTACGTTCAAAACGGGTAGTCACAGGCAGAACGATATCGGCAAAACGGCACGACGCGGTCCATTGGTGATCTAACACCACCACGGTTTCCAGCTTCTTCCATGCCTCAATCATACGGTTCCTGTCCTGCTGGGCGTGGAATGGATTGGCCGCACTGTAGATCGCCATTTTGATGTCAGGATACGTTAACGTCTCACCGTTGAAGGCAATCTTGTTGCCTGCCGCAAGCAGGCAGTCAACGATACGCGAAGTGGGGATATGCTCCGATGCGCCGCGAAAATCCGCTTTGTACTTCGCCTGCGGGGGATTAGTAATACTCCCCAGCCCGGAGAGCACTGGCCCGGTCGATGTTACCGTCCCACCGCCGTTATAGTGCCAGCCAAATCCGACCCCGCCGCCGGGCAAACCAATTTGACCGACCATGCTGGCCAGTACCACCAGCATCCACGGATACTGCTCACCGTGGTGCATGCGTTGTACGCACCAACCGCCCATAAACTGTGTCCGGCCTTTCACCAACAGGCGGGCGAAGTCTCGGATCTGCTCTGCTGTCAGCCCGCAGATTTCTGCCGCCCATTCGGCATTTTTCGGCTGTTTATCACTCTCGCCCAGCAGGTACGGTAAAAACTGTTCAAAGCCGACGGTGTAATCGGTAATAAACGCCGTGTCATACAGTTTTTCTTCGTACAGGGTATGCGCCAGTGCCAGCATTAACGCGACATCGGTTTGTGGCCGCAACGCCAATTGCTCGCAGCCAAGATAGTTTTGAGATTTGCTACGCACTGGATCAACGCTGATAACGCGCATCTTATTCTGCGCTACCGCCTCTTTAATCTGCTGCCAGTAGCCAAACGCATCGTGATCGGGAACCAAAAACTCGATCTGCAAGTTCTTGATCGGATCGCAACCCCACAACACGATGGTATTGCTGTTTTGAATCACCAGCGGGAGTGACGTCTGCTGCTCATAAACTTCCAGTGAACCAATCACATGCGGTAAAATGACCTGGGCCGCTGCCGCAGAATAGTCGCCGACAGTTGTCACATAGCTACCATGCAGGCCAAGTCCCCGGTCCATCGCCCCGCCCGCTTTATGGTATTTGCCTACCATTTGCCAGTCAGCAAGCCCGGTAAATACGCCTGATGAACCATAGGTTTTTTGCACCCGCTCCAGCTCTTCGTAAAACAAATCCAGCGCCTGATCCCAACTGACCCGTACAAAACGGTTATCTCCGCGCTGGCTGCGATCCGACTTCTCACGTTTAAGCAGCCAGTCCAGACGCACCATCGGGTAGCGCACCCGCGACGGGTTGTAGACCACTTCACGCACCGCGTTCAGCATATCGCAGGGATATTTGTCATGTTTGAACGGACGGGTTTCGGTCCACTCACCGTTGACCACTTTGGCTTCAAAAGCGCCATAGTGCGAACCTGATTGAATCCACTGTTCGGGATTTTCCCCCGCCGCCCACACTTTTGATATCAGCGGATTAGGCGCCAGTGCGCTGGCAGCACCCACCGCCAACATACCGCTGAGAAAACGGCGGCGGGACGGATTAAAGTCATGAATATCCATACATTATCCTTACTTTTTGTTGGTGTCAGACACATCGCTGGCGTGGGTCTGGAGGTATTTCAACAACGTACGTTCCTCCACCGGATTAAGCCGGTAATAGGTCGACATGGCTTTCAATCCAGCGATCCAGCCATTAGCGGTATATCGGGTCGTAGGAGGAGTGCTATGACAGGCGCTACAGGTGGATTGCAGCATTTGATCTGAGTACTCCCAGATTGGCGCAAGTGTGCTGATAAAGTCCTGATCGGTGGTCCAGGCGGTGACGCTCACCTGCTGCCATTCCTGATGTGAATCAGGATCGACCTGTGTTTGTAGCACTTTTACGTTCGCCATCAGGGGCTCATCGAGCACGGCGGAGAAAACGCGTTTCCCCATATACTGGGTGATCACCCGTCCACGCCCTTTGCTTTCACGCCAGCCCGTAATTTCGAGCTGGACGTTACTGCCTTCTTTTTTCAGCACCTTGGCCTCGGTGGCGGGAAATAACAGCGCCTTCCCTGCCGGATTTTCTGCCGTTGCCGCCAATGATTTTTCGCTTAATGAGAACAGTGTGGACGCATCCGTTGGCGTATCTCCCTGACGCTGTAGCTGCTTAAAGCGATCGCGAAAACCGCTGCTCATATCGGGTTTGTGATGGGCTATTCCTTTGTGGCAATCGATACAGTTACTGTCTTTTGCTGCCGCCGCGGTCATTTGCGCCGCCGCATTTGCCGATTGCTTGCCATGATCCATTGCCTCATAGCTATGGCAGGATTTACACGCCGCTGAATTATTCGCGCTCATGCGCGCCCACTCCCGTTGGGCCAGCTCCGAGCGTTTGGCAGCAAACTTTTCCGGAGTGTCGATAGAAGGAGAAATAAAGGTGTGATAGAGATCGTTTAAGGCTTCAGTTTTACGAATAAGCGTTGGCACAACGCCCGGTGGAATATGACAATCCTTACACTCAGCCCGCACGCCAGACGCGTTGCGAAAATGCACGCTGGTTTTATATTCCTCTCCAGCCGTGCGCATCGAGTGACACGATAAACAAAATTCGGTGGTACTGGTGTAATGAACGCCTTGCCACGTTCCCCAAATAGCCAAGGCCATTACTAACGCCCCGACGAATGCGCACCACAATGCGTTCTTTCTTATCCACGACATGCTTGCCTCCATTTTTTAATAGCGACACGCTAAGGGATAATAAAAATCTAAAATAGAGACAGCGAAAGCAGATTATAGGAACAGCAGCCACTCTATGAGGTGAGTCAAATAGTAAAGATCAGAAATTCGTAATATAGTGACCATCTGTAAATAAGGAATTTCTTATGCTAACACTGACGCTCAATAGAGAAAGCCGTACTCCGCTGCAACTGCAGATATTTCAATTTTATTTCCAGGCAATTCAGCAGGGTGATTTGCTTTGTGGAGACAAACTCCCCTCTATTCGCGAGCAGGCTCAGGTATTGCACGTTGCTAAAATAACGGTAGTGATGGCCTATGATAAGCTGATGGCGGCTGGGTTAATCAAGAGCCGACACGGCATTGGTTATGAAGTGATATTCACCACGCCTGTACGTATGACCCCAACTCATGTGCCCGTGACCCAAGGCTCTCCACCGGTAAAACCTAAAGCTGCCGGGGTATCTACCGATGTTTACGCCGAGCCTGGACGAGAGTGCTACTGCCGGATGGGCGTCCCCGACCCCAACGCTTTTCCCTGGTCAAGCTGGCGGAAATGGAATAATGCTCCAAGCATACTTAAAGAACAATTATTTACCCGGTATCATTCACCAAATGGATTATTTTCACTACGTGAGCAACTGGTCAGATACCTTAATTTATCCCGCGGAATTAATACCCGAGCAGAGAACATCATCATTACCAACGGGATTCAGGAAGGATTATCACTGCTCAGCCAAATATTTATTATTCATCATGCTGTCAGTCAGCAAAAAAAGTGCCATATTGTGACCGAATCCCCTTGTTATTCTGGCGCATGGCATCTCTTTAATTATTACGGTGCAGACATTACGTCAATTGCCGTAGATAACCACGGGCTGCAAACAGATAATTTACCCGAATATGAAACCCAGCTTTGTTATGTTACTCCAGCTCATCAGTATCCGATGGGAAGTGTGCTTTCGCTGGAGCGCCGTCAGTCATTATTAACGTGGGCGCAACGCGTCGGCGCTTACATCATTGAAGACGATTACGATGCCGTTTTTACCTATGGGGACAATCCCCTTCCCGCGCTGAAAGCCATGGATTATCACAACCGGGTTATCTATATGGGGACATTTTCTAAAACGCTGGGGCCAGGCGCACGGCTTGGCTATCTTATTTGCCCTGATGAACTGCTTCCGGCGGTACAGAATATGAAAGCGCTCAATAACAACGGCAGTCAGTGGTTGTTGCAGCAATTTTTAGCCGAACTGATGCAAAATCAGGTTTTTTATACGCATATCAGCAAGCTGGCCTGCAGCTATGCGACGCGCCTCACTCTGTTACGCGATGGCCTGTCCACTCTGTTTCCCGAAGGGAAAATCGCTGGCGCAACGGCAGGTCTGCACCTCTCGTTACGCATTGCCAGACATACCGAATTCATCGCCAGGTTGCAACAAAGCTGCCTGTTGGCTGGGATCCGTTTCGACACTCTGCCGGATATAGAAAATGGATCAGAAGCCGCTTGGCGCAAAGAAAACAGCGATGCTGTTATGTTTTTTGGATTTGGTGGATTGCAGATACAGCAGATCAATAAAGTGCTGACAGTGCTGGAGCAGGCGCTCGCGCAGCCTTGATGAATAACAGGGATTGCACCTGTAGCGCAATCCCTGTTGTTAGACTTACAGCAGGTCGCGGAACTGCGTTTTTTTCAGCGCCAGCTCAACGCCGCGGACTTCTGCCAGTCCTTTCAGGCGACCAATTGCCGAGTAGCCCGGATTGGTTTTCTTGTGCAGATCGTCAAGCATCTGGTGTCCATGATCCGGACGCATCGGGATAGGACGCAGGTCGCCCGCCTTTTTACGCCGCTGCTCTTCGCTCAAAATGGCAGCCACCACCGATACCATATCCACATCACCCTGCAGGTGCGCACCTTCGTGGAACGTTTTCGGGTTATCTTCACGACAGGTCGAGCGCAGGTGCGTGAAGTGGATACGATCGCCAAAGGTTTCGATCATTTTCACCAGATCGTTATCAGCGCGCACGCCGTAAGAACCGGTACACATGGTGAAACCATTATTAATACTGTCGACGGTTTCTTTCAGCCACTGCATATCTTCGATAGTCGAAACGATACGCGGCAGACCGAGGATCGGGCGCGGCGGATCGTCAGGATGCACGGCCAGACGCACGCCGACTTCTTCTGCCACTGGCACAATCGCCCGCAGGAATACCGCCATATTTTCGCGCAGATCGTCTTTACTGATGCCGTCATATTCAGCAAGGCGCGCACGAAACTGATCCAGCGTATAGCCCTCTTCTGCACCAGGCAGGCCAGCAATGATATTGCGTGTCAGCTTTTCAATTTCTGCATCGCTCATAGCATTGAAGTAGTCCAGCGCCTGGCGTTGTTCTTCGTCGGTATAATCCGCTTCAGCTCCCGGGCGTTGCAGAATGTGCAGCTCGAAAGCTGCAAAGGCAATCTGGTCAAAACGCAGCGCTTTGGAACCATCCGGCAGCTGATATTCGAGGTCGGTACGCGTCCAGTCGAGGATCGGCATGAAGTTATAGCACACGGTATCGATGCCGCAGGTCGCAAGATTACGGATACTCTGCTGATAGTTGGCAATCCACGTTTGATATTGACCTGAACGCGTTTTGATATCTTCGTGGACAGGGATACTTTCCACCACCGACCAGGTCAGCCCTTTTTCAGCCAGAATGGCCTGACGCTGTTGAATTTCTTCCACCGGCCACACTTCACCGTTAGGAATATGGTGCAAGGCGGTTACAACACCCGTTGCGCCAGCCTGACGCACATCATCAAGCGATACCGGATCGTTAGGTCCGTACCAACGCCAGGTTTGTTCCATTGTTTTACCCCACAAGTTGTTATACCAAATTAAATCACCTTAATGACGACTACCATACAGGCATCCGTTAGATGATCAACACATTGCCGATGATTGGTTGATCAAGCTCACATTCCCCGGATAAATGAGGCACACCAATTCAATTTGCTGTCATATAACTTTATACTGCCATTGTTAATTAATGGTTAATCAGGTGTATTTAATGAAAACTATTGCCTCAGCGCCACTGGCGGAAAATGTCATGATGCCGCAGTACGACCGCCAGCAATTAAAAACGCGGATTGTACATTTTGGTTTCGGTGCTTTTCACCGCGCCCATCAGGCGTTACTCACCGACAGGGTGCTGAATGCGCAGGGTGGAGACTGGGGTATTTGTGAGATCAGTCTGTTCAGCGGCGATCGACTGATGAGCCAACTGCGCGAACAGGATCATTTATTTACCGTGCTGGAGAAAGGGGCCAACGGCAACCAACCGATTGTTATCGGCTCCGTCAACGAATGTCTCAACGCCAGGCTGGATTCACTGGCGGCTATTATTGAAAAATTCTGCGAGCCTCAGGTGGCTATTGTCTCGTTAACCATTACGGAAAAAGGCTACTGCATCGATCCGGCTACAGGCTCGTTAG
Organism: Citrobacter sp. S39; assembly: GCF_009495675.1. Taxonomy (NCBI): domain Bacteria; kingdom Pseudomonadati; phylum Pseudomonadota; class Gammaproteobacteria; order Enterobacterales; family Enterobacteriaceae; genus Citrobacter; species Citrobacter sp. S39. The sequence goes on along the minus strand of NZ_CP045555.1, from coordinate 2,627,483 downwards.
ACCTCAGTAATCCACGTATTGCTCACGATCTGCAAACACCGACTGAACCGCACTCTGCCCCCGGAATTATTGTTGAAGCGCTACACCGCCGGCGTGAACGCGGGCTACAGCCGTTTACCGTCCTCTCTTGCGATAATATCCCGGACAATGGTCATGTGGTAAAAAACGCCGTACTGGGAATGGCGGAAAAACGTTCACCAGAACTGGCAACCTGGATTCAGGAGCATGTCAGCTTCCCGGGTACCATGGTGGATCGCATTGTTCCTGCCGCTACCGAAGAGTCACTGGCTGAAATCGCACGCGAGCTGGGCGTTGCCGATCCTTGCGCAATCAGCTGCGAACCGTTTATCCAGTGGGTGATTGAAGATAATTTTGTGTGTGGCCGCCCACAATGGGAAACGGCGGGTGTTCAGATGGTCGAAAACGTCTTGCCGTGGGAACAAATGAAACTGCGGATGCTGAACGGCAGTCATTCGTTTCTGGCTTATCTCGGTTATCTGGCCGGGTTCCAGCACATCAGCGACTGCATGCAGGACAGCGCTTTTCGTGAAGCCGCCTACCGTCTGATGCTCAACGAACAGGCGCCTACGCTGCAAATTATCGACGTTGATTTAGACCAGTATGCCCTTAGCCTGTTGGAGCGTTTTGCCAACCCAGCGTTGAAACATAAAACCTGGCAAATTGCGATGGACGGTAGCCAGAAATTACCCCAGCGCATGTTGGAAGGGATCCGCGTACATTTAGCCCGCCAAAGTGAGTGGCCATTGCTGGCGCTCGGTGTCGCAGGCTGGATGCGTTATGTGAGCGGCGTGGATGACTCAGGCGCCGCAATTGATATTCGTGACCCACTAAGTGAGAAAATTGCCGATCTGGTTAAACAGAGTACTGAATCAGAACGTGTCAGCGCCCTGCTTTCGCTGCGCGAAATTTTCGCTACCGATCTCGTCCAGAATCCGCAGTTTGTCGCGGGCATTCAGCAGGCCTGGCAACGAATTGCCCAATACGGTGCGCATCAGGCTGTCATTGATACGTTAAAAAGTTAACGATTTCTGCCATTAAACAGGACGAAGCGCGTCTTCGTCCTCTCACCCCTTCTCTTTTTCACCGTTTTTCGCCAGGATTGTTAAATGCCATTACGGTAATTTATGATTCTGGAGTAAATGTGACTAAAACCAATCTCATCACCGGTTTTCTCGGCAGTGGCAAAACCACCTCTATTCTTCATTTATTGGCAAACAAAGATCCTGCTGAGAAGTGGGCCGTGCTGGTTAATGAGTTTGGCGAAGTTGGCATTGATGGCGCGCTACTGGCTAACAGCGGCGCACTGCTAAAAGAGATCCCCGGCGGCTGTATGTGCTGCGTTAACGGTCTGCCGATGCAGGTTGGTCTCAATACGCTGCTACGTCAGGGAAAACCTGACCGTCTGCTCATTGAACCCACCGGCCTCGGCCACCCTAAACAGATTCTGGATTTACTCACCGCACCGGTTTACGAACCGTGGATCGATCTGCGTGCGACCCTCTGTATTCTTGACCCGCGGCTGTTACTGGATGAAAAAAGCGTCGCCAATGACAATTTCCGCGATCAGCTGGCCGCCGCAGATATCATTGTTGCCAACAAAACCGACCGTGCCACGACGGAAAGCGAAAACGCCCTACAAAGCTGGTGGCAACACTATGGAGGTAATCGCCAGTTAGTTCATGCCGACCATGGACAAATTGACGGACAGCTACTGGATTTGCCCCGACTAAACCTGGCAGAGCTTCCTGCAAGCGCGGAGCACGCCCATAGTCATGCCGACAAAAAGGGGCTGGCAGCGTTGAGTCTACCCGCACAGCAGCGCTGGCGTCGTAGCCTGAACAGCGGACAGGGCCATCAGGCCTGCGGTTGGATTTTTGACGCCGATACGGTGTTCGATACTATCGGTCTACTGGAATGGTCGCGTCTCGCTCCTGTTGGACGTGTGAAGGGGGTAATGCGTATTAAAGAAGGACTGGTACGCATTAACCGCCAGGGAGACGACTGGCATATAGAGACGCAAAACGTCGCGCCACCAGATAGTCGTATTGAACTCATCGCCGATACCGAGACCGACTGGAATGCGCTACAGAGCGCATTGTTGAGACTTCGTTTAGGCGCTAGCGCGTAAGGTTGCCTTCGTTTTTTAGCAATGGTAAACGACGATGAAAACCCGATACCCTCTAATCCTCCTGCTTAATATTGTGGGCCTGGCACTGTTTCTGTCCTGGTATATTCCAGCCGGGCATGGGTTCTGGTCTTCACTGGATACGGGCGTTTTCCGCTTCTTTAACCATAAACTGGTGGAAAGCCCGCTGTTCTTATGGGTTGTTGCTATAACCAATAACCGGGCATTTGATGGCTGCTCATTGCTGGCAATGGGCGCATTGATGCTGCACTTTTGGCTCAAAGAGACATCGGAAGGTCGCCGACGCATTGTGGCTATCGGTTTGGTTATGCTGCTTACCGCAGTGATATTAAATCAGCTGGGCCAGGCGATTATTCCCGTTAAACGTGCCAGCCCAACCCTGATGCTGGATAATATTTATCGCGTCAGTGAACTGCTGCATATTCCGACCAAAGATGCGTCGAAAGACAGTTTTCCTGGCGATCACGGCATGATGTTGCTTATTTTTTCCGCATTCATGCTGCGTTATTTCGGAAAAGTCGCAGGAATAATCGGCCTTATTATCGCTGTGGTTTTTGCCTTCCCACGCGTAATGATTGGCGCCCACTGGCTCACCGATATCGTGGTTGGTTCCATGACGGTGGTCCTGATTGGCCTTCCCTGGTGGCTAATGACGCCAATAAGCGACCGCTTAGTCACTCTGTTCGTGAATTATCTACCCGGCAAAAACAAACAATTTTTAAACAAATAACGCAGAGTAATTAACATCATCAGGGATACTTCTGATTCCCTGATGATGCCTGTCAATATTTCATCATTCTGATTGTCATTCTCCTGTCATCTTATTCATGTTTAAAATGAGTAAGTTGCGTATTTTTCACCCTGATTGTTCTTAATTTAGACAATGCCGTTTATTCACTTTCTGTATCAATTTTTCTTATAAGAAATCACGTAAAATCACTCGCATTGACCGGAACGATCGGGTAATCTCGAACACGTTTTGCCTCGCAGGATAATTATTCCCTTTCAGAATAAATTTGTGCGTTCTGCCACAGATTTGACCTTAAGGAATTGTCTCATCGTGCGATGGTAATTAGTCTCGTCACGTTTGGCATTTTTTATAACGATATTTATCGTTAAGGACTTCAAGGGAAAACAAACAAAATGGTCAAATCTCAACCGATTTTGAGATATATCTTGCGGGGCATACCCGCGATAGCAGTTGCGGTTCTGCTTTCTGCATGTAGCACAACGAACACCGCCAGGAATATGCATTCTGAGACGCATGCTGTGGGCAATGGAGATAACTCTTCACTGCAAGCCTCTCAGGATGAATTTGAAAATATGGTACGTAATATCGATGTTAAATCACGTATTATGGACCAATATGCTGACTGGAAAGGCGTGCGTTACCGCCTTGGCGGCAGCACCAAAAAAGGTATTGATTGTTCAAGCTTCGTACAACGTACGTTTCGTGAGCAATTTGGTTTAGAGCTTCCTCGCTCAACCTATGAACAACAGGAAACGGGTAAATCCGTTTCGCGCACTAATCTGCGTACAGGCGATCTGGTTCTGTTCCGTGCTGGCTCTACTGGCCGACACGTCGGTATTTATATCGGCAACAACCAGTTCGTACATGCCTCGACCAGCAGTGGCGTTATCATTTCCAGCATGAACGAGCCTTACTGGAAAAAACGTTACAACGAAGCTCGCCGGGTTCTGAGCCGCAGTTAATTTCGTTTGGCAGCTATCCCTTGGCTATCCTGATGAGACATATAAAAAAGCACTGCTACGGCGGTGCTTTTTTTTGCTTTGCCCTTGTGACTAAGAAAAATCTCACAACATGAGTCATTTCAGGTTATATTCATACAGGATAAGTGGTTACTTCAGGTAAACATAAGGAACTATGTTAAGGCGCTCCTCTTCTTCCGATCGGAAACTCCTGCTCACCTGCGTTATAACGGGGATAGTCGTCGCGTTACTCGTCAGCTCACTGCAGTTTTTTATGTCATGGCATCAACGAAACGCAAAGTACGACACGCTAACGTCTAACATACAAAACTATATTGAAAGTTTCTTCGCTGACCTTGAAACCACCACCAACACACTACAACCTCTGGTAAAAGACACCTGCTCGCAAGCTTCAGCTCAACTCACTTCCAGCGCCGCGTTTAGCCTGAATGTGCGGGCCTTTTTGCTGGTAAAAGACGGTATCGCTTTCTGCTCTTCAGCAACCGGTTCAATGAATACGCCTCTTCAGCAATTGGTTCCCGTGCTGGACATGACGAAAGATATCGATATGGATCTCCAGCCCGGTACGCCAATGATGCCGAATAAACCGGCAATACTCATTTGGTATCGCAATCATTCATTACAGAACAGCGGCGTTTTTGCCACCCTGAATGTTAACCTGGCACCCTATCTTCTCTATAACGCCCGGCAAGATGATTTCAACGGTGTGGCACTCATCGTCGGGAAGACGGCTATCACCACGTTTTCCAAACAATTAATCCCCGTGTCTGAACTCCCTGCTCTCCCATCATATAATGCAGCCTTGTCTACATTCCCGTTGGAGGTGCGTTTTTACGCGGATCGGTGGACATATAAAGATGTGGGATACGCCATCATGCTCGGATGCATGGCCGGGATCATGACCGCCCTCCTTCTCTGGTACTACATCTACAGCATCCGTTTACGCCCAGGCAAAGATATCCTCAACGCCATCAAACATAATCAGTTTTATGTGGTGTACCAGCCAGTCGTAGAGATGCAAACGCTCGAGGTGAAAGGCGTCGAGGTCCTGTTACGTTGGAATCACCCAACAACGGGTGAGATCCCACCGGATGCCTTTATTCATTACGCTGAATCACAGAAAATGATTGTGCCGCTAACTCAGCACCTCTTCAAGCTGATAGCCCAGGAGGCGCCGGCGCTGCAAAAAGTGTTACCCGTTGGCGCAAAATTGGGGATCAATATCGCGCCAACGCACTTACACGGCGAGACGTTTAAGGACGACATTCGGCACCTGCACGCTTCGCTTCCCGCAAACTATTTTCAGATAGTACTGGAAATCACTGAACGAGATATGCTCAATCAGCACGAGGCTACAAAGCTATTTGAATGGCTGCATTCCGCAGGTTTTGAGATTGCCATTGATGATTTTGGCACCGGTCATAGTGCGCTTATTTATCTGGAACGCTTTACCGTTGACTACCTGAAAATCGATCGCGGCTTTATTAACGCCATTGGGACGGAAACCCTGACCTCTCCGGTTCTGGACGCCGTGTTGACACTCTCTAAACGTCTTAATATGCTGACGGTGGCTGAAGGGGTAGAAACACCTGAGCAAGCCCATTGGCTGCGCGATCGTGGGGTGCATTTTTTCCAGGGGTACTGGATTAGCCGACCATTAAAGCTTGCTGATTTCGTGCGTTGGATGGCACAGCCCAATAAGCCGACGTGGTGATCGCAGTATGCGATTCATATACTCTCACTCGCCGCTACATCCCTTATCTTTCAGGCATGATGCCCGTCGGGTTGTGGCAGGAAAAGGAAATCGCTTTTACATGATCCCTCGCGTATTGCTGCTGTTTATCGCCCTCATCGGGTTTAGCGCCGAGGCGCAGTCCATCAAAGAAAGCTATGCTTTTGCCGTGCTGGGTGAACCGAAGTACGCGTTTAACTTTAATCACTTCGATTATGTTAATCCCGCAGCCCCTAAAGGTGGTCAAATCACCCTCTCCGCCATTGGCACATTTGACAACTTTAACCGCTATGCAATGCGAGGTAATCCCGGCGCACGTACCGAAACGCTTTACGATACGCTGTTTACGACCTCTGACGATGAACCTGGTAGCTATTACCCGCTCATTGCCGACAGCGCACGCTATGCTGACGACTATTCCTGGGTAGAAATTGCCATTAATCCACGAGCGCGTTTTCACGATGGATCACCCATTACCGCCCGCGACGTCGCATTCACCTTCCACAAATTTATGACTGAAGGCGTGCCGCAGTTTCGTCTGGTCTACAAGGGAACAACGGTAAAAGCCATCGCGCCATTAACCGTACGCATTGAATTAGCCAAACCGGGTAAAGAGGACATGCTCAGCCTGTTTTCATTACCCGTGATGCCAGAGAAGTACTGGAAAGATCATAAGCTCAGCGATCCCTTATCCTCGCCACCGCTCGCCAGCGGCCCTTATCGCATTACCAAATGGAAGATGGGCCAGTATATTGTCTATTCGCGCGTCAAAGATTATTGGGCCGCTAATCTCCCCGTCAATCGTGGACGCTGGAACTTCGATACCATCCGCTACGACTATTATCTGGATGATAACGTCGCCTTTGAAGCGTTTAAGGCCGGTGCGTTTGATCTGCGTCTTGAAAATGATGCCAAAAACTGGGCGACGCGTTATACCGGGAAAAATTTTGCGAATCATTACATCATCAAAGATGAACAAAAAAATGAATCCGCCCAGGATACGCGCTGGCTGGCCTTTAATATTCAGCGTCCGGTGTTCAGTGACCGACGGGTGCGGGAAGCCATCACGCTGGCCTTTGATTTTGAATGGATGAATAAAGCCCTGTTCTATAACGCCTGGAGCCGGACCAACAGCTATTTTCAGAATACCGAATATGCTGCGACAAAATACCCCGATGCAGATGAACTGGTGATTCTCGCGCCCTTGAAAAAAGATCTCCCTCCTGAGGTCTTCAGCCAAATCTATCAGCCGCCAAAATCAAAAGGCGATGGCTACGATCGTGAGAACTTGCTGAAAGCCGATACCTTACTGGAACAAGCCGGATGGGTACTCAAGGGGCAGCAGCGCGTAAACAGCGTCAGCGGTAAACCTCTGAGCTTTGAACTATTGCTCCCGGCGGGCAGCAACAGTCAGTGGGTGTTGCCGTTCCAGCACAACCTGCAACGCTTAGGCATTACCATGAACATCCGCCAGGTTGATAACTCACAAATCACCAACCGCTTACGCAGTCGCGACTATGACATGATGCCAAGGTTGTATCGCGCAATGCCGTGGCCGAGTTCAGACCTGCAAATTCTGTGGGCTTCTCAATATATTGACTCCAGCTATAACGCCCCCGGTGTGCAAAGCCCTGTTATCGATAAGCTGATCGGTCAAATCATTGCCGCGCAAGGTGATAAAGCCAAACTGATCCCACTCGGCCGGGCACTGGACAGAGTTTTAACCTGGAATTACTACATGTTGCCGATGTGGTTTATGGCCGAGGATCGTATCGCCTGGTGGGACAAATTTTCGCATCCGGCTATTCGCCCAATTTATACCATTGGCCTCGACAACTGGTGGTATGACGTCAACAAAGCGGCGAAACTGCCCGCAGCCAGACGGCAGGGAGAATAGATGGGCGCTTATCTGATTCGACGTCTGCTGCTGGTGATCCCAACGCTTTGGGCCATCATCACCATCAACTTTTTTATCGTGCAAATTGCCCCCGGCGGTCCGGTTGAACAGGCCGTCGCCGCCATTGAGTTCGGGCAAAGCGGGGCATTACCTGGCGCGGGTAGCGAAGGCGTTCGCGCCAGCCATGCGCAAACCGGCGTTGGTAACATCAGCGACAGTAATTATCGCGGCGGCCGGGGTCTGGACCCGGAAGTTATCGCGGAAATCACTCGGCGCTACGGGTTCGATAAGCCCATTCATGAGCGTTATTTCAAAATGCTTTGGGACTATATTCGTTTCGATTTCGGCGACAGCCTGTTTCGTAGCACCTCTGTGCTGACGCTTATCAAAGACAGCCTGCCGGTTTCCGTTACGCTGGGCCTATGGAGTACGCTCATCATCTATCTGGTGTCGATACCGCTTGGGATCCGCAAAGCGGTTCACAATGGCAGCCGGTTTGATGTCTGGAGTAGCGCATTTATTATTATTGGCTATGCCATTCCGGCCTTTCTGTTTGCCATTTTGCTGATCGTCTTTTTTGCCGGGGGCAGCTACTACGACCTGTTCCCGCTGCGCGGGCTGGTTTCCGCCAATTTTGACTCCCTGCCCTGGTATCAGAAAGTGACCGACTACCTTTGGCACATTACCCTGCCGGTGCTGGCGACGGTAGTTGGTGGGTTTGCCGCGCTGACTATGCTGACCAAGAACTCATTTCTGGATGAGGTGCGCAAACAGTATGTCGTCACCGCACGCGCTAAAGGGGTCAGCGAGAAAAATATTCTGTGGAAACATGTGTTTCGCAATGCCATGTTGCTGGTGATCGCCGGCTTCCCGGCGACGTTTATCAGCATGTTTTTTACCGGTTCGCTGCTGATTGAAGTGATGTTCTCGCTTAACGGTCTGGGACTACTGGGGTATGAATCCACCGTATCACGCGACTACCCGGTAATGTTTGGCACACTCTATATCTTCACCCTGATCGGTCTGCTGCTGAATATCCTCAGCGACATCAGCTATACGCTGGTCGATCCCCGTATTGATTTTGAGGGACGCTAATGTCGCGATTAAGCCCCGTCAATCAGGCCCGCTGGGCGCGCTTTCGCCACAACCGTCGCGGCTACTGGTCGCTGTGGATTTTTCTGGTGCTGTTCGGTCTTAGTCTGTGTTCAGAGCTGATTGCCAATGATAAGCCGTTACTGGTGCGCTACGACAATAGCTGGTATTTCCCCCTGTTCAAAAACTACAGTGAAAGCGACTTCGGCGGACCGCTGGCGACCCGGGCTGATTATCAGGATCCGTGGCTACAGCAGCGCCTGGAAAACCAGGGCTGGATCCTGTGGGCACCAATACGCTTTGGGGCCACCAGCATTAACTTTGCCACCGATAAGCCCTTCCCTTCCCCGCCTTCTGCACAAAACTGGCTGGGAACAGACGCCAACGGCGGTGATGTACTGGCACGGATCCTCTACGGCACACGTATTTCGGTCTTATTTGGCTTAATGCTCACCCTGTGTTCGAGCGTGATGGGCATTATGGCTGGCGCAATACAGGGCTATTATGGCGGCAAGGTGGACCTGTGGGGGCAACGATTCATTGAAGTTTGGTCCGGTATGCCAACGCTGTTTCTCATCATTCTACTGTCGAGCGTTGTCCAGCCTAACTTCTGGTGGCTGCTGGGTATTACGGTGTTGTTTGGCTGGATGAGCCTGGTTGGCGTGGTGCGCGCGGAGTTTTTACGTACCCGAAACTTTGATTATATTCGTGCCGCTCAGGCGCTAGGCGTGAGCGATAGCAGTATTATTCTGCGCCATATGCTACCCAATGCGATGGTTGCCGCTCTGACCTTTTTACCGTTTATTTTGTGCGCCTCGATAACCACTCTAACCTCGCTGGATTTTCTTGGGTTTGGCTTACCGCTTGGCTCGCCATCGCTCGGAGAACTTCTGTTACAGGGTAAAAACAACCTGCAGGCACCGTGGCTTGGCATTACCGCGTTCATCTCCGTTGCCCTGCTCTTATCGCTTCTGATCTTTATTGGTGAAGCGGTACGCGACGCGTTCGATCCCAACAAGGCGATTTAAGATGACACAACCTCTGTTAGCTATTGACAATTTATCGGTAGGTTTTCGTCAACAAGAGACCGTGCGCATCGTGGTCAACAGTCTGTCACTGCGCGTTGATGCCGGACAAACGCTGGCACTGGTGGGTGAGTCCGGCTCAGGTAAAAGCGTGACCGCGCTATCTATTTTACGGTTATTGCCCTCCCCTCCGGTCGTCTACCTTTCCGGCGACATCCGTTTTCATGGTGAATCATTACTTCACGCCGATGAGCAAACGCTTCGCGGCGTGCGGGGGAATAAAATCGCCATGATTTTCCAGGAACCAATGGTGTCACTGAACCCGCTCCACAATCTGGAAAAACAGCTTTATGAAGTGCTGTCGCTGCATAGGGGAATGCGTCGGGAGGCCGCGCGAGCAGAAATCCTGACCTGTCTGGATCGCGTCGGCATCCGTCAGGCGGCCAAACGTCTCGCAGACTACCCGCACCAACTGTCCGGCGGGGAACGCCAGCGCGTGATGATTGCCATGGCATTGCTAACACGACCGGAGCTGCTGATTGCCGATGAACCGACTACCGCGCTGGACGTTTCCGTTCAGGCACAGATCCTGCAACTGCTGAGGGAACTACAGCGCGAGCTGAACATGGGATTACTGTTCATCACCCACAACCTCAGCATTGTGAAAAAGCTGGCCGATACCGTGGCAGTCATGCAAAACGGTCAGTGCGTTGAGCAAAATAAAGCAGCACAGTTGCTCACTGCGCCCACGCATCCCTACACGCAGAAGTTGCTAAACAGTGAACCTTCCGGCGACCCGGTACCTTTACCGGCCGGACAAGCCCCGCTGCTGGAAGTGGAAAAACTGCACGTCGCCTTCCCCATCCGCAAAGGTATCCTGAAGCGTGTGGTGGACCACAACGTCGTGGTTAACAATATCAGTTTCTCTCTGCGGCCCGGTGAAACGCTGGGGTTGGTCGGTGAGTCTGGGTCGGGGAAAAGCACTACCGGACTGGCGCTCCTGAGGTTAATCACCTCACAGGGAAGTATTGTGTTCGATGGTCAGGCGCTGCATACCTTAAATCGTCGCCAGCTGTTGCCGGTCCGTCACCGTATTCAGGTGGTATTTCAGGATCCCAACTCCTCGCTTAACCCACGCCTGAGCGTGCTACAGATTATCGAGGAGGGGTTACGCGTTCATCAGCCAACCCTGTCAGCCGAACAACGCGAGGCGCAGGTGAAAGCGGTGATGACGGAAGTGGGACTGGATAGCGAAACGCGGCATCGTTACCCGGCTGAGTTTTCCGGCGGTCAGCGTCAACGTATTGCCATCGCCAGAGCATTGATTCTCAAACCTTCCTTGATTATCCTGGATGAGCCAACATCATCGCTAGACAGAACCGTACAGGCGCAAATCCTGACGTTGTTAAAGTCCTTACAGGAAAAGCATCGGCTGGCTTATATTTTTATCAGCCATGATTTGCACGTAGTACGCGCGTTATGCCATCAGGTTATTGTGCTACGTCAGGGAGAGGTTGTGGAGCAAGGGCAATGCGAGCACGTATTTAACGCGCCACAGCAAGCCTATACGCGTCAGCTGCTTGCGCTAAGCTGACGCTCAAAACGGATTGTTATTTGAAAACGGCTCTGCGATGGCCACGCCGAAGTTTTTCAGTCTGCAGGTCGCGGCAAATTCATCCTGGCGATTCACAAACAGGCACGGCTCCCCTTCGCATTCCAGTACGGAACAAGGAACCTCAATGTCGCTGAGGGCCTGGCTGAGCTTATGCATGACTGACCATGCGCTGTCACCATCAGGGCTGAGCAATTTGAGCGCCACCAGGCTGTTCTCATTGCTCTGACCGTTTTGCGGAATCGGTTCAACCTTTGAACCTGCGAAACCCACCGACCAACGATAGCTCTGCGGCAGACGATGAACGATTGAGAGTTGTAATGTCATCACTTTCTTTCCCTGGAAGCACAATCACTTCACAATTACTTTACATCAATATTAACACATCATTGACAATACGTCTTCAGACAGTTGGTAAACGTTTACACCCTGTCTTTATGCCGCTTTCCGAACCAGGTAATTAAAATTATTCAATGGTTCTGGCATATTTCCGGGCTATATGTACTCGTTTCTGCGATCTAACTCAACCTTTTTAACTACAATGATGTGACTTTTTACATAAATTGATTTTACATAAAATAAACATAACCGGGGGAAATGATAGATTTGCGGTTGATGTATATCAACTCTGGAGGCCTTAAGGCCCCCAGGATGTGTAATAGATCACCGTTTTTGGGCGCGACTGGCGTAAAGACAGAAGAGAATTGAACAGGTAGCGCAAAATGCGATCGACCATATCATTGGCCAGGCCGAGTTAAAGGTCGCCAGAGACAACAGCGCCCCAACGATGGCGCCAATGCCGAAGCGGAATGTCCCTGCCAGCGATGACGCCGTTCCTGCCATATGTGGAAATTCATCCAGAATAACCGCCATGGCGTTAGATGACACCATCGACACACAGCCAACAAACGCCGCAACGCCCACAACCAGGGCCCAGAACCCCAACCCAAACAGTGTGCTAAAGACCATCCAGCCAGCCATCACGAACTGGATCCACAGACCGGTACGGAACATATTCAATGCCCCAACCCGACGCACAAAGCGGCTGTTGATGATAGTCATCACGAACAGGAATACGATGTTCAGTGCGAAGTAATAACCGAAATGTTGCGGTGAAACGTGGTTGATCTCAATGTAGACAAAGGGTCCGGCGCTCAGAAACGAGAACATCCCGGCAAAACTGAATCCGCTGGCCAGCATATAGCTCAGCACACGTTTATGACGAAACAGCGAGGCAAAGTTGCCAATAGTAGTACGCAGGCGAAACGGCTGGCGACGCTCTACCGGCAGAGTCTCTTTGATCAGTGTAAGGATCATCACCGACGCCAGAATAGCTGCCATGGCGAGGATCCAAAAGATATAGTGCCAGCTCAGCCATACCAGCACCCAGCCACCGATAATCGGTGCCATTAATGGCGCAATTGTCGTGACCAGCATAACGAATGACATCATGCGCGAAAACTCTTCTTTCGGATAGATATCACGCATCAGGGCGTTGATAACCACGCTCGCCGCCGCCGCAGCCAGGCCGTGGAAGAAACGCATCACGATCAGTTGATCGATGGTTTGCGCCAGTGCGCAGGCCACTGCCGCCGCCGCAAACACCAGCGTCCCGCCCAGGATCACTGGCTTGCGTCCAAGGCTGTCTGCCATTGGACCATAGAACAGTTGCCCCACTGCGAACCCCAGAATATAGGTACTGAGGGTCATCTGCGCGCTACCTGCTGGCACACCAAACTGTTCAGAGATAACAGGCAGCGCCGGAAGATACATATCAATCGACAACGGCATCAACATGGCTAACAAGCCAAGGATAAAGACAATGGCAATTGACGAGTTCTGCCGGGTGGTCACATTTAGCTCCTGAAATTAACGCGGGGTTAAGTTAACGCTGGCGATTTCTTCTTCAGTCAAAGGACGGTATTCACCTGGCGCCAGATCCTCATCAAGCCTGATGTCACCAATCCGTTCACGGTGCAGTTCCACAACGTGGTTACCCACCGCGGCAAACATACGTTTAACCTGATGATAGCGCCCTTCGCTGATGGTCAAGCGCACCTGAGTTGGCGTAATCACTTCCAGCACGGCCGGTTTGGTCAGGTCTTTCTCATTGTGCAACTGTACGCCATGGGCAAACTGTTCGGCGGTATCATCTGCCACTGGCGACTCCAGCGTCACCAGATAGGTTTTCTCACAATGGTGACGAGGAGAGGTGATGCGATGCGACCACTGTCCGTCATCGGTCATCAGTACCAGTCCAGTGGTGTCGATATCCAGACGCCCTGCCGCATGCAGTTTGTAGGCAACCGGTTCATCAAGGAAATAGAGAACCGTCGGGTGATCGGGATCATCCGTTGAGCAAACATAACCCTGAGGCTTATTCAGCATAAAATAGCGCGGGCCATTTTGTTGAACCAGGGAATTACCGTCATATTCTACGTCGTGTTCTGGCAGCAGCTTAAAAGCGCTATTTCTGACGATTTCACCGTCGACGGTAACGCGGTTAGCACGGATCTCACGCCCGGCAATAGCGCGGCTGACGCCGAGTTGCTGAGCGATAAATTTATCAAGTCGCATGTGTGTGATTTTGCCTGTAAAAATACGAGAATCGGGTTTACGCCCGAAAAGTGGGACCGTTATCCGCCCAGTATAGCGGCGTTACACCATCCCTCAAGAGAAATGATTCATGGCATACTACTCCTTGTTATTGTTTATCATAGTGAGCCCATGATTTTTACTCTTCGCCCGTACCAAAAAGAAGCCGTGGACGCCACGCTCAACCATTTTCGCCACCACCGCACCCCGGCGGTTATCGTCCTGCCAACCGGCGCGGGCAAAAGTCTGGTGATTGCCGAGCTGGCCCGCGTAGCGCGTGGTCGCGTACTGGTGCTGGCGCACGTCAAAGAACTGGTCGCACAAAACCATGCGAAATATTGTGCGCTGGGGCTGGAAGCCGATATTTTTGCCGCAGGCCTGAAGCGTAAAGAGAGCCACGGAAAAGTGGTATTTGGCAGCGTACAGTCGGTAGCGCGTAATCTGGACGCCTTTCAGGGAGAATTCTCCCTGCTTATCGTCGATGAATGCCATCGCATTGGCGATGATGAAGAGAGTCAGTATCAGCAAATCCTCACTCACCTGACCAAAGTAAATCCTCACTTACGCCTGCTCGGACTTACCGCCACACCTTTTCGTTTGGGCAAAGGCTGGATTTATCATTTTCATTATCACGGAATGGTGCGCGGCGATGAAAAAGCACTGTTTCGCGACTGCATTTATGAATTACCGCTGCGCTACATGATTAAACACGGCTACCTGACGCCGCCAGAACGCCTCGACATGCCGGTAGTGCAATATGACTTCAGCCGCCTGCAGGCGCAAAGTAACGGCCTGTTTAGCGAAGCGGACCTGAATCAGGAGCTGAAAAAACAGCAGCGAATAACGCCGCATATCATCAGCCAGATTGTCGAGTTTGCCCAGACGCGTAAAGGGGTGATGATTTTCGCCGCCACAGTTGAACACGCCAAAGAAATTCTGGGTCTGCTGCCTGCTGACGACGCCGCACTTATCACCGGAGACACGCCTGGCGCCGAACGCGACGTGCTGATTGAAGAGTTCAAAGCACAACGTTTTCGCTATCTGGTGAATGTGTCGGTCCTGACCACTGGCTTCGATGCCCCGCACGTCGACCTTATCGCCATTCTGCGCCCGACCGAGTCAGTTAGCCTTTACCAACAAATTGTCGGTCGTGGGCTGCGCCTGGCGCCGGGTAAAACCGACTGTCTGATCCTCGATTACGCTGGCAATCCGCACGACCTGTACGCGCCAGAAGTCGGCGCACCGAAAGGGAAAAGCGACAACGTTCCGGTACAGGTGTTCTGCCCAGCCTGCGGGTTTGCCAATACCTTCTGGGGCAAAACAACGTCCGACGGCACGCTGATTGAGCACTTTGGCCGCCGCTGTCAGGGGTGGTTTGAAGATGATGACGGCCATCGCGAACAGTGCGATTTTCGTTTCCGTTTTAAAAACTGCCCGCAGTGCAACGCGGAAAATGACATCGCCGCCCGCCGTTGTCGGGAGTGCGACACGGTACTGGTTGACCCGGATGACATGCTGAAAGCTGCACTCAGGCTTAAAGATGCGCTGGTTCTGCGCTGCAGCGGGATGGCGCTACAAAATGGGCAGGATGAAAAAGGCGAATGGCTGAAAATTACCTATTACGATGAAGATGGCGCCGACGTCAGCGAACGCTTTCGCCTGCATACTCCCGCGCAGCGAACGGCCTTCGAGCAACTGTTTATTCGCCCGCACACCCGAACGCCCGGCATTCCCTTACGCTGGATAACCGCTGCCGATATCCTCGCCCAGCAGGCGCTGTTACGTCATCCTGATTTCGTGGTCGCGCGCATGAAAGGTCAGTACTGGCAGGTCCGTGAAAAGGTCTTCGATTATGAAGGACGCTTTCGTCGGGCACATGAATTACGCGGTTAATCGTACTTTTGATTGATGTACCAGCCGTTTGAGTATAGAATCTCGCCCGCTTTTGCATACGCAAAGCAGATCACTTACCTGTTGCTGGGTCGCCTGTAGCAGGAATTATTAAAGAGAGATTTAAATGTTTACTATCAACGCTGAAGTACGTAAAGAGCAGGGTAAGGGTGCGAGCCGCCGCCTGCGTGCCGCTAACAAGTTCCCGGCAATCATCTACGGTGGCGCAGAAGCCCCGATTGCTATCGAACTGGATCACGATGCAGTTATGAACATGCAAGCTAAAGCTGAATTCTACAGCGAAGTTCTGACCATCGTTGTTGACGGTAAAGAAGTTAAAGTTAAAGCTCAGGCTGTACAGCGTCACCCGTTCAAGCCGAAGCTGTCTCACATCGACTTCGTTCGCGCGTAATCGCAAACAAGTTGAAGAAAAACCCCGCCAAGGCGGGGTTTTTTTATGGGATTTTGTAATCGATACTGATGGTTCTCGTCGACCGGATAAGGCGTTTACGCTCTCACCCGGCAAACGGTTTTATTTCCCGCCCGACGTGCGACGCTGCAGCTGGTCGCGCAGGTTCGGCGGCGTACCTTTGATGGTCAAGGTGTCCGTCGCCGGATCCCAGAAAATACGTTCACCCAGTAGCATGGCGTCGAAGTTGATGGTTAACCCACCGCCGCTTCCGGCAAATTTGGTTAACTGACGCAGCGTACTGCGATCCGCCGGGAAACTCTCTTCCAGCTCGTAGCCTTTATCAGCGGTAAATTCGCTGAAGCTAACTTCACTAACGCCGGAAAGCTCTTTGGACAGCGACTCCAGCTCGATCTCTTCACCGGCTTGTAGCTGTTCGTTGCAGTAGCTGTACACCTGCTGACGCACGTTCTGGCGTTCAGCTTTATCGAGCTGCGCCTCGGCAGTAAAGTCATCGACCGCCTGCAGTAGGCCACGGTTTTGCGCTTTGGCGTTCAGACCTTCGCTGGCACCGAGGAAATCCATAAAGAAATCGGCGACTTTGCGCCCTACCCGCCCTTTCAGGAACGTCAGATAGCGCGTGGACTCCGGATTGGTTTCCCATTCGGTTAAATCAATACGCGCCACGATATCCGCATGATTGATGTCCAGATAGTGCGTCGGATTGATATCCAGATTTTCATTGACGCGCATGCTGCTTAAATTGTTCAGCACGGCGACCAACAGATACTCTACCGCCAGATAGCGGTAATGGCAGAACAGGACAATGCCGCCGTCGGCAAAAGGATATTTCGCCAGCTCGTCCCGCAAGCGTCCGGTCGCGGCACGACTAAATGCCAGAAAATCCTCTTCGCCCTGACGCTGTAAACGCAGCGTTTGTGCCAGTTCACTCTCTTCGCTAAACAGGCCATAAGCTTTATTCTTGGCGCTATATACCCGATGCAGCTCAGCCATCATATCGACAACCGTCGCTGTCGGTTCCAGTAATGAATCGCGCAAGACCAGCTCAAGGTTCTGCTCGTCACGTTTGATAAGCTGGTGCAGGGCAATCTGGTTGATATCCAGACTCATGATAAACTCTCCTTTTAGACCGGGCGGTATTCAACCACCTGCCGGGCAGTGACGCAATAGAAGATAAAAAAGCAGAAAAAAAACTGTCTGTACGGTAATATGTTGCCCTTTCATGAACAGACTGATTTCGATTTATGCCACAAATTTCCCGCTATAGTGACGAACACGTTGAACAACTGCTGAATGAGATGCTCAACGTACTGGAAAAACATAAGGCGCCGACCGACCTTTCCCTGATGGTACTGGGAAATATGGTGACTAACCTTATCAATACAAGCATCGCACCGGCCCAGCGCCAGGCGATTGCCAACTCTTTTGCCCGCGCATTACAGTCTTCGGTAAACGACGACCAAGCGCATTAAGAGCCTGCTCCGGGGAAACGAACAACAGTTTATGGTAACTCATCGTCAGCGCTACCGTGAGAAAGTCTCCCAGATGGTTAGCTGGGGGCACTGGTTTGCCTTGTTCAACATTCTGTTGGCCGTGGTACTCGGTAGCCGTTACCTGTTTGTCGCCGACTGGCCGACAACGCTTGCAGGTCGTATTTATTCCTATGTAAGCCTGGTCGGACATTTTAGTTTTCTGGTGTTTGCCACCTATCTGCTAATCCTGTTTCCCCTGACGTTTATCGTCATGTCCCAGAGGCTGATGCGATTCTTATCAGCTATTCTGGCGACGGTGGGCATGACGCTGTTGCTAATCGACAGCGAAGTTTTCACCCGCTTCCATTTGCACCTCAACCCGATCGTCTGGGAACTGGTCATCAATCCTGACCAGAATGAAGCGGCGCGTGACTGGCAACTGATGTTTATCAGCGTGCCAGTGATTTTGTTAATTGAAATGCTGTTTGCGACCTGGAGCTGGCAAAAGCTGCGTAGCCTGACGCGTCGTCGCCACTTCGCCAAACCATTAGCCGCATTCTTCTTCATTTGCTTTATCGCCTCGCACGTGGTGTATATCTGGGCGGATGCCAATTTCTATCGCCCGATTACCATGCAGCGCGCGAACCTGCCGCTCTCCTACCCGATGACGGCGCGTAAGTTCCTGGAAAAACATGGTCTGCTGGATGCGCAAGAGTATCAGCGTCGCCTGATCGAGCAGGGGAATCCGGAAGCAGTTTCCGTGCAGTACCCGCTGAGCGAACTGCGCTATCGCGATATGGGCACCGGCCAGAACGTCCTGCTAATCACCGTCGACGGCCTGAACTATTCACGCTTTGAAAAGCAGATGCCTGCGCTGGCTGAATTCGCCGGGCAGAATATCTCCTTTACGCGTCACATGAGCACCGGTAACACCACAGATAACGGGATTTTTGGCCTGTTCTACGGCGTCTCACCAAGCTACATGGATGGGATTTTATCGACCCGAACGCCTGCGGCGTTGATTTCCGCGCTGAACCAGCAGGGCTATCAGTTAGGGCTATTCTCCTCGGATGGCTTTACCAGCCCGCTTTATCGCCAGGCGCTGCTATCAGATTTCTCCATGCCAAGCGTGCAAACGCAATCTGACGAGCAAACTGCAAGCCAGTGGATTAACTGGCTGGGACGCTACGCGCAGGAAGATAACCGCTGGTTCTCGTGGGTCTCCTTTAACGGGACCAACCTTGATGAGAGTAACCAGAAGAATTTTGCCAAACGCTATGCCAGCGCCGCTCAGGATGTGGATGCCAACATCAACCGCGTTATTAGCGCCCTGCGCGACTCCGGCAAACTGAACAACACGGTGGTGATTATTACCGCTGGTCGGGGCGTGCCGCTGACTCAGGAAGAGAACAACTTTGCCTGGTCGCGAGGCCATCTGCAGGTTCCTCTGGTTATTCACTGGCCGGGAACGCCTGCACAGCGCATCAATAGTCTTACCGATCATACGGACCTGATGACAACGCTGATGCAGCGCCTGCTGCACGTCAGTACACCTGCTAACGAATACTCGCAGGGGCAGGATCTGTTCAATGCAACTCGCCGCCATTACTGGGTTACTGCCGCTGACGGCAGCACGATGGCCGTTACCACACCCGAGATGACGCTGGTGCTGAACAACAACGGTAATTATCAGACCTATAATTTGCGCGGCGAGAAAATAAAAGATCAGAAACCGCAGCTAAGTCTGCTGTTACAGGTTCTGACGGATGAGAAGCGATTTATTGCTAACTGATTAATTATAAATCAGTTAGCGAGACATGCTCTTGCATTCGTAGCGGAAAGCAGTAGTATTAGCAGCCATAGCGTCGGCACGTAGCGCAGCCTGGTAGCGCACCGTCATGGGGTGTCGGGGGTCGGAGGTTCAAATCCTCTCGTGCCGACCAAAAATCCTCTAAGAACCAGCCCGTTACGGCTGGTTTTTTTATGCCTGTTTTCTAAGTGGGGAAGCTCTGGGGAATGAATGGGGAGAAACACCGCTCAAATATAGAATTTGCCAGGCATGGTAGCTGCTGTGTGTAGTCGATGATGAAAAACCGGGTGCCTGCTGACATCCACAGACACCCGTAATCACACAGCAGTGCATATTGGATACGCTATATCCGTAGCGAGTGGGTAGATTTATAGTCATTTCAAAGGCAATTGTCATTAAATCTTTGTGATTGATATCTAATATTTTTAACTAAAATATTACCAATTTCATGAGCGGTTAATTAGCCATCAAACAAGCATAATTATCCTTTCCCATTGGTGTGTTTCTATCTACATAATCGGGCAGTCATCAAACTCCGCGTTCCTGGCATCATTAATGATGTACGTGATAACTCCAAATATTGCGTGTGAGGAATTGTAGCCATCACCATCTTCTGGCAGCGCTCCCGTTCTCCAGATTTATCAGGTGGGGCTGAAGGTGGCTTCATTGTCCAGTTCCAGCTGACCTTGCTCAGTTCCTGGACAAACCGCTATGTGGTGACGGTCTTCCGGCCACTAGGTTCTTTCTGTATCGAAGCATGCCAGGCCATTTCAATATCGCTGCGTCGTGACATCAATTAACCCCTCTTGAATACCGGATAAAAACACAGTATAAATACTGTATATACATCCAGCAAAAAGGCTACAAGCAATGTTCGTGGAACTCGTTTATGACAAAAGGAATTTTGATGGTTTGCCCGGAGCAAAAGATATCATTCTGGGAGAATTGACTAAGAGGGTTCAGCGGCTCTTCCCCGATGCTGATGTTCGGGTTAAACCGATGATGACACTACCGGCGATCAATACTGACGCCAGTAAGCATGAGAAGGAGCAGATAAGCCGTACTGTTCAGGAAATGTTTGAAGAGGCTGATATGTGGCTGGTTTCAGATTAAACGCCTTGAACCGTCATATTGCTTAAGTACAATCCGCCGTGACTGGCAATCATTCAATACTCGCACTATCGAACGTTCGCCAGTCGGCCGCAATCATGCTCTTGCATACGGTGTGGTTGCGGCAACTTTCGTCACGACTCACCATCAATTGGCCAGCCAGGTCATCTTTAATGATTTCCGTTATTACGCCAAATATCGGCAAAGGAACACTGCTTGATATGATTCAGCAACCTATGGTTATCATATATTAGGACAAAGCGACAATTTCAATAAAAATAATACCAATGAAAATTATTCACCATTGAACAATCCTTTGCAACAACCAGTTATAGTAGGTGGCTTCAGAAATACCGGCCTCCCGGCAGACATCTTTAACGGTTCGTCCGGATTCAACCGATTTAATTACGGCAATGATCTGATGCTCAGTAAAACGGGCTTTACGCATAGTGATCTCCTTTGTTGGCAGATTGATTATGCCGGAGGATCTCTAAATATGAATGGCACGATTATGCGGGATACTTACATCTGTACAGGTTTTACTACTTACCCATGCACAAATTGGGGTAAAATTTATCCTCTCATCAGCGTGATGAATCTGGACGATTGATGCGCTGAAAACAATAATGATACTAATAAAAACTCAGGAGAATAGTATGCCTGAAGCAACGCCTTTTCGGGTGCTGATTGTTGACGACCACCCACTGATGCGGCGAGGAATTAGTCAATTATTGCAACTTGATCCCGCCTTTAACGTAGTCGCGGAAGCGGGTGATGGCGCCAGCGCTATCGACCTGGCAAACCGCCTGGACCTTGATGTGATCCTACTGGATCTCAATATGAAAGGGATGAGCGGACTGGATACCCTGAATGCGCTGCGTCGGGACGGCGTCACCGCGCAAATTATTATTCTTACCGTATCGGATGCCGCCAACGATGTGTATGCTCTAATTGATGCCGGCGCGGATGGTTATTTGCTTAAAGACAGCGATCCTGAAGTCCTGCTGGAGGCTATTCGCAGTGGTGCCAAAGGTGGTAAAGCCTTTAGTACCCGCGTCAGCGAATATTTGCGCGAGCGCGACCTGTTTGGCGCTCAGGAAGACCCATTCAGCGTTCTCACCGAACGCGAACTGGATGTGTTACATGAACTTGCTCAGGGGCTGTCGAACAAACAGATTGCATCAGTGCTGAATATTTCTGAACAGACGGTGAAGGTGCATATTCGCAATCTGCTGCGCAAACTCAACGTGCGTTCTCGTGTAGCTGCCACCATTCTATTTTTACAAACACGCGGCATGCAGTAATCAGATATTGCCCGATGGCGCTACGCTTATCGGGCCTACAAGTCACGTGCATCAGTAGGCCGGATAAGACGCTTTGCGTCGCCATCCGGCATCTTCCACTCTTACTTCTCCTGCGGCGTTAGCTGCTCCATCGCCTGCTTAATGCTGCGTTCTATCACCGCCCGACGGGTATCATTGGCCGGTAATAATTTCAGCATCATCTCCCATGCCGCAACCGCCTCGCCAAAGCGCTGCTGTTCAAAAGCGTTAAACGCATACATGCTGAGAACCCGCACGTTGGCATGTTCGCCACGTACCAACTGGCGTAGCAGCTCCCCTCCCCGACGGTTATCATCAGGATCGGAAGAACGGGTCAGCGCTTCCGCATAGCCCAGCGCAGCATCGCTGTTTTTCGGATCCAGTCGATAAGCATTGGCATAGGCTTCAGTGGCCGTACTGGCGTTACCAAGTACCATGCCAATGCGCCCAAGCATGATCCAACCTTCAACGTTGGTAGGATCGGCTTGTAAGCGAGTGCGCAGACCCAACGCCAGACGCGTCATATCTTCTTCATTGAGCGGATCAGCTTTTGGATCCAACGCCCGCTCCAGCAGCGCCGGAGCCTGAGCGGTGGCCTGTTGCCAGACCTGAACCTGCTTATAGTTGCCGGTTTCATAATAGCTCACCGCACCCACGACCAGCGCCACCACGATGCCGGGCACAAACAACCCGAATCCACCGCGCTTGCCATCCGGGATAACGTCATCAGGAAACTCTTCCTGTTTCACCCGGACACGTCGGCGAGTACGGGCGAAAATAATCCAGCCACCCAGACCAATCGCGACCACCGGCATCACCCACAAAAGCACAGTAAGCGGCGTCAACGGCGGATCGTAAGTGACGAAGTTGCCGTAGCGCGCCACCATGTAGTCGACAATCTCTTTCTGACTTTTTCCTTCCTGCATCAGTTCGTACACTTTCTGACGCAGGTCGGTGGCAATCATCGAGTTAGAATCGGCAATACTGTTGTTCTGACATTTAGGACAGCGCAACTGTTCGGTAAGCTGACGGAACTGCTGCTCCTGCGCTTCATCCTTAAACTGCATCACATCGATGGTCGCAAGCGCGGATCCCGAGATAACCAGCATCAGCAGGCCCAGTAAAAATCTCATTGCGCAGCCTCCTTACTGTACTTATCCCACAACGGTTTGATCTCGCTCTCCCACACCCTGGCATTCAAATCACCGGCGTGGCGATAGCGAATAATACCGTTACCGTCGATCAGGAACGTCTCCGGCGCGCCGTACACGCCAAGATCCAGACCAAGCATACCGTCGCCGTCAAACAGGCTTAATGAGTAAGGATTGCCCAGCTCCTTCAACCAGACAATGGCTTTCTGACGATCGTCTTTATAGTTCAGACCCACTACCCGCACGCCCTGCGCAGACAGCTGATTCAGGTACTGATGTTCGGCGCGACAGGTCGGACACCAAGTCGCCCAGACGTTCAGCAGTACCGGTTTGCCCTGGGTCAGCACATCGGCCTGATAATGCTGACCCGGATTTTCCAGCGACTCCAGGCGGAATGTCGGAACGGGTTTGCCGATCAGCGCCGACTCCAGATTAGTGGGATCGTCCCCCTGAGCGTTACGCGCCAGCTGCCACAGCAGCGCCGCCGCAATGATCAGAAAAATAATAAACGGAATTAACAGTGCGTTGCGCTTCATACAGCCTCCGACGCATTTTTTTGCACCGCGGCGCGAGGACGCGTGCGCTGACGATAGCGTGGATCAAACAGGCAGAACAATCCGCCCAGCGCCATCAGCAATCCTCCGGCCCAAATCCAGCGAATAAACGGTTTGTAGTACAAACGCACAGCCCATGCGCCGTTATCCAGTTCTTCACCCAGCGCAGCGTACAGATCGCGTGTGAATCCGCCGTCAATTGCCGCTTCGGTCATCATCGAACTGGTGCTGTTATAGAAGCGTTTTTCCGCATGCAGCGTGGCTTCTGGTTTACCATCTCGGGTAACGCCAATAATGGCGACACCGCCCCGGTAGTTAGGTCCGGTAATATCTTTCACTTCGCGGAACGTGAACTGATAGTTATGGATACTGACGCTATCACCTGCCTTCATGCGCACATCGCGTTCAACACTGTAGTTCTGGCTAAAGGCAATACCGACAATAGTAATCGCCAGCCCAACGTGGCCCGACACCATGCCCCAATAGCTTGGTGTTAACTTCGTTCCGCGGGAAACACGCAGGAACGCTTCGGACACCGCCAGCACAAATATCCAGCATGCCATCGCCAGACCCACCACCGTCATAGCGGCAATGCGATCCTCAAACAGCCACGGCAGCAGCAGCGACATAACAAGCGTGGTGACAAACGCGACAAGCAATAGTGTTTTCAGCTTACGCGGTCGGTCACGGCCCCAACGCACTAATGGCCCTATTCCCAGCAACAGCGCGAACGGTGCCATCAGCCAGGTAAACATGGTGTTGAAGAACGGCTCGCCAATCGAAATGCTACCCAGCCCCAGCTGTTTGTGCACCAGCGGCAGCAGCGTACCCAATAGCACCACCAGCATGGCGGCAATCAGCAGAACGTTGTTGCCTAACAGCAGAGATTCACGCGACCACAGCGCGTTGTTTACCCGTGAGCGGACCTTGTGACCGCGAACCGCAAACAGCAGCAAGGAGCCACCAATCACTAATACCATAAAGGCCAGAATAAACATCCCGCGCGACGGATCGGAGGCAAAAGCATGCACCGACACCAGCACGCCGGAGCGCACCAGGAAAGTCCCCAACAGGCAAAGCGAGAAGGCGCAGATTGACAGCAGCAGCGTCCAGGCTTTAAAGCTGGCACGCTGTTCGGTGACCGACAACGAGTGCATCAGCGCCGTTCCCACCAGCCATGGCATAAACGAGGCGTTTTCAACTGGATCCCAGAACCACCAGCCGCCCCAGCCCAGCTCGTAATAGGCCCAGGCGGAACCGAGCACAATACCCAGCGTCAGGAACACCCACGCCGCCAGCGTCCACGGACGCGAAAAACGGGCGAAGGTACTGTCCAGTCGGCCACTCATCAACGCGGCAATCGCAAACGCAAAGGCCACGGAGAAACCGACATACCCCATGTACAGCAACGGCGGATGGAAAATCAGCCCAGGATCCTGCAACAGCGGGTTCAGGTCGCGCCCTTCAATAGGGAAGTTGGGCAACGTACGGGCAAATGGATTGGAGGTAAACAGAATAAACAGCAGAAAGCCAACGCTGACCATCCCCATCACCGCCAGCACGCGGGCGACGATGTCCAGCGGCATACGCTGGCTGAATGCCGCAACGGCGAACGTCCAGCCGCTCATCAGCAGCACCCACAGCAGCAGAGAGCCTTCATGCGCGCCCCAGGTTGCTGCCACCCGATACCAGACCGGAAGCTGGGTATTGGAATTACTGGCGACGTAGGTGACGGTAAAGTCATTAACCACGAAGGCGTTGACCAGAATCAGGAACGCCCCCATCACGCAGATAAACAAAACCCAGGCAAAGGGCCGCGCGGAAGCCATCATCCGCACATCGCCGCGCGCTACGCCCCACAGCGGATAGACCGACAGCAGTAACGCCACGCCTAGCGCAAGGCACAACAGCGCATTGCCAATTTCAGGCATCATGACGTTTTATCCTTATACACGCTTTCCGGACGACGATGGTTTTCCTGCATCGCTTTTTCAACTTCCGGCGGGGTGTAATTTTCATCATGTTTGGCCAGAACCTCTTTGGCCAGTACATGATTTCCCTCGTCCAGTTCGCCCTGAACAACAACACCCTGCCCTTCGCGGAACAGATCCGGCAGAATACCTTCATAGGTTACATCCACTACACCTTCGGCGTCATAGATGCTGAAATTCACCTTCAACGACTGCGGATCGCGCTTTACGCTACCGGGCATCACCATACCGCCCACGCGCAGGCGCTGACCGACTTCAGGCATCTGCTGCGTTTCGCGCTTACCGTAGAGTATCTCTCCCGGCGTATAGAACAGGTCAATATTGGAACGCAGCGCATAAAGCACCAGCGTAATGGTCAAAGCCAGACCCGCCAGTACCGCACAGGCTATCCATAACCGATTTTTACGTCGAATATTCACGCCGCCTCCCGTTGCACTTGCGCCGCACGCATACGTGCTTCTCTCGCCCGCTGCTGCGCTACACCGCGTAAAATTGCGCGATGCTGTAACGTGGAATGCACTACCAGCACCACCAGCGGGATAACACTCATCGCTACGGCAAGCCAGACATACAAGGCGTAGCCGCCCATCGCGAAAAAATCACTCCATGATGCAAATGCAGGGGTCATTGGCGGCCTCTTTTTAAGATCAGTTCGCTCACCCACGGGCGGCGTTTTTCCATCATCAAAATCAGGTTACGCATGCGCATCAGCGCCAGCGTGACAAACAGTAACAGGTAGCCGACGATCGCCAGACGCAGCGGCGTACGCATTGCCGGATCGATGCTTTGCTGCATGCGGGTAGAACCCTGATGCAGCGTATTCCACCACTCAACCGAGTAGTGGATAATCGGTAAGTTGACCACGCCAATCAGCACCAGAATACCGGCGGCACGACCTGCCAGACGGCGGTCGTCAAAGGCATGCCACAGCGCAATGGCGCCAACGTAGAGAAACAGCAGCACCAGTTCAGAGGTGAGTCGGGCATCCCAAACCCACCAGGTTCCCCACATCGGCTTGCCCCATGCGGAACCTGTCACCAGCGCAATAAAGGTAAACACTGCACCAATCGGCGCCATCGCAGCCAGCGCCAGATTGGCCATTTTCATCTGCCAGACCAGGCCGATAAACGCGGCAACGGCCATCGAGGCGTAAATGCCCATCGACCAGATTGCCGCCGGAACGTGCAGATAAATAATGCGATAGCTCTGCCCCTGCTGATAGTCTGCAGGGGCAAAACCAAAGCCCCAAACCCATCCCGTTATCAGTACCACCGCGCTGGCAATCGCCAGCCACGGGATAAACCAGCCACAGATCTGATAGAGCCGAGGGGGCATCGCCAATTGATGAAGTGTTTTCCACATAGTTCAGTCACCAGACTCCATAAATTAAAATCCGTTGTGCCGGAGCGCCTTGCCCGGCCTGCACATCTAATTCTCGTTACTGCACGCTTATCCGTAACGCCGCGGCTGTGGCAAACGGGCTTAACGTGGCGCTGCCGACCAGCAACGCCCCCAGAATCGCCATGTACCCTTCAACCGGTAAGTGCATAGAGGCCGCATCCATCGCGGCGGTCGCAAAAATCAGTAAGGGTATGGTGAGCGGGAGTACCAGCACGCTTAACAGCACGCCGCCGCGCTTTAAGCCCACCGTCAACCCCACGCCCGGCGCGCCGAGAAAACCCAGCGTCGGCGTTCCGAGTAACAAGGTCAGCGCCATAATTTTCCAGCCGTACATATCCATGCCCAGCAACAGCGCCACCAGCGGCGAGAGGATCAGCAGCGGCAGACCTGTCACGACCCAGTGCGCCATCACTTTCGCCAGCACCACGGCCGGTAGCGGTAACGGCAGCAGCATCAGTTGCTCAAGGCTGCCATCCTGTAAGTCATCACGAAATAGCCGTTCCAGCGCCAGCAATGACGCCAGTAGCGCCGCAACCCAGATGATGCCCGGCGCTATGCGCGCCAGCAGCTGTGGCTCCGGCCCAATACTCAGGGGGAACAGCGTAATAACAATCAGGAAGAACCATAAAGGATTAGCAATTTCCGCACTATGACGAAACGCAACTCGCAGTTCTAAACGAAAGATTCGCCACATCATTGCGTTGCCCTCTCACTGGTCAGCGCAATACGTCGCACTTTATCGGTTTCAACATTGAGCGGTTGGTGGGTGGTGAGAATAACAATACCGCCCTGCTCCGTATGCTGCGCCATACGCTGAGTCAGTCGCTCAACACCGTTCACATCAATGGCGGTAAAGGGTTCATCGAGGATCCACAGTCGGGCGCGGGTCAGCCACAAACGGGCCAGCGCCACGCGCCGCTGTTGTCCGGCGGAAAGTTGGTTCACTGGGATATCTTCATATCCGGCAAGTCCCGCCTGCGCCAGCGCAGCCAGACACTGCGCGATGTCGCCGTCATGATGGAAGAAACGCAGGTTCTCCAACGCCGAAAGCCGGGTTTTTATCCCCGGCTGATGTCCAATCCACAGTAGTTGCTGATGGTAGCTGTCCCGCACGTGATGCAGCGGTTGCTCTTGCCAGCAAACCTCCCCTGCGTCGGGACGCGCCAGCCCGGTAAGCAACCGCAGCAGAGTGGTTTTCCCTGCGCCGTTGCTGCCGGTAATTTGTACCCATTCCCCTGCGTTGACGCGAAATGACAACTCGCTGAACAGTATTCTGTCATCCCGCTCGCAAAGTAATTCTCTGGCTTCAAGCATACCTGGTTATCTACATCCTGTTAAAAGCCCGGTTTGACTTCACGCATATCAGGCAGTTTGTGCGCTATCCCTTTATGGCAGTCAATACAGGTTTGCCCGTCTTTCACGGCCTGGTCGTGCATTTTGGCCGCGACGCCTTTCTGGGCGGTTAAATCCATAAACTCGAAGTTGTGACAGTTTCGACACTCTTGCGAATTGTTATCTTTCATACGCCGCCACTCATTTTGCCCCATCGTTAAACGATGATCTTCAAATTTCTGCGGTGTATCTATTAACCCCAGTGCTTTCGCGTACAGCTCTTTACTGGCCTTGATCTTACGGATCATTTTCGGGCCCCACTCGTGTGGGACGTGGCAATCAGGGCAAGTCGCTCGCACACCACTGCGGTTGTTGTAGTGTACGGTTTCCATGTATTCCTGGTACACCGTATTGCGCATTTCGTGACAGCTAATGCAGAACTCTTCTGTATTGGCCTTTTCCATACCGGTATTAAAGCCGCCCCAGAAAATAATGCCGCCCACAAAGCCGATTAACAACAGCGTGCCGAGCGCCAGACGGCTGGGGCGACGCCACCATTGCCAGACGCGCTTAATCCAGCCTGGTTTACGGTTAGAATTTTCCATAATGACCTCTTATTTCCCGTAACCTTTCGAGGGGGTGAAGGTATTTTCAACAATCGGCGCGGCGTCAGCCTGTGGAACGTGACATTGCAGGCAGAAATAACGACGCGGCGCAACCTCAGCCAATACCTTGCCGTCGCTGTCCATAAAGTGCGTCGGGCTGATGCGCGGCGCACCGGTGGTGCGATAGCTTTCCACACCGTGGCATTGCAGGCAGCGGTTAGTGTTCGTCGTCACCTGATACCCTTCAACGCTATGCGGAACCATCGGCGGCTGATTCACATAGTTCAGCGGCATGCGCTCTTGCTCTTTCGGCATGCGAATCGCCCCTTCCTGTGTTCCTGAGACTTCCGGTGACTGGCTCAGATCCACTCCGTTTGCAGCCCAAACTGCCCCACTGACTAGCAAGGCCAGCGCGGCCATCCATTGACTCAGCGCTTTAATCAGGTCATGGCTTTTCATGATTTCGCTCCCGAACTCCATCGTGTTGTTATTGTAAAAACATCCTCAGAACAGACATCCACACAGCGACCGCAGGCCATGCAATCGCGACTGGTTACCTGCACCGGACTTTGCTCATCCAGCACCGGCGCACGTAGCACATGCGGTTCCGGGCAAACATGAAAACAATCCATACAGCGGTTACATCTGTTACGTTCTTTTGCCGAAACGGTTAATGCACCTTTGCTTCCCACCACGCTATACAGCGCACCCAGTGGGCAGAGATGCCCGCACCAGCCATGCTCAACGACCAGTAAATCAAATAAAAACAGCGCGAGGATCAGCAACGCTCCGCTACCGAATCCCATTACCAGGCTACGTCCCAGCAAAGAAACCGGGTTTATCCACTCCCACAGCAGCGTACCAGTCAGCGCTGAACCGACCAGAATGACCACCAGCAGGACGTACCGTATATGGCGCGGCAGGGTCGCAGACTGATTCAGGTCAAACCTTCTGCGCAGCCAGCTGGCTAAATCGGTGACCGGGTTCATGGGACAAACCCAACTGCAAAACAGTCGCTTACCGGCCAGGGCATACAGCACCGTAATGATGGCTGCCCCCGTTAACGCCACCGTCGCCGGCAGATGCCCGCTGGCAAGGCTTTGCAGAGTAATCAGCGGATCGGTGAATGGGATAGCGTCCAGCAACAGGCTGCTACTGTAGTTGCCATGCAGGATCCAAACACCAAGCCACGGGCCGCTAAGGAACATCGCCAGTATCAGAAACTGACTCAGACGACGCAGCAGCAGCCAACGATGACTCTTCCACCATCCTTTTTTTGCCTGCGCTTCACGCCCGGCATCACGTTTACGATTTGCCATTGTTCCCCTCCAGCCAACCGAAGCGGTAATGGTGTCCTAACTCCCCTTTCGCCAGCGACAACGGCAGCACTTTTATTGCTGGCTGCTCCAGTACGCAGACTTTTTCGCATTTCCCGCAGCCGGTACAGGCATCGCTGTGCAAGGTAGGAATAAACCGCGCATGTTTGCCGGTACGCATGTTACGGTCCAGCTCCAGGGTGATCGCCTCATCGATTTTCGGGCACTCGCGATAGCAAACGTCACAGCGTAATCCCTGATAGTTGAGGCAGTTTTCGTGATCCAGCAGTACCGCCAGCCCCATACGCGAATCGTCAATGGATTCAATTTCTCTGTCCAACGCGCCGCTGGGGCAGACTTTGGCGCACGGAATGTCCTCACACATTTCGCAGGGAATATCACGGGCGATGAAATATGGCGTACCAGCCGCCAGCCCGGAGGCCAGCGTCGCCAGCTTCAGCGTGTCATACGGACATGCCTGAACGCACTGACCGCAACGTACGCAAGCGCTGGCAAATGCCTCCTCGCTCAGTGCACCTGGCGGGCGCAACCGCACGCCGGTTGCGCGTGCGGTTTGTTGTTGCAACCCCAGCGCCACGCCAACGACGGCCAGCCCGCCCGCTGCGCGAACCATATCGCGCAGAAAGCGGCGGCGGCCATTTTGGGGTTTTGCTGACCGGGACATAACGCGTTACACCTTCGCCAGTTTCACGGCGCACTTCTTGAAATCCGTCTCTTTGGAGAGCGGATCCGTCGCATCCAGCGTCAGGTTGTTAACCAGCTGTGCGGCGTCGAAGAACGGCATGTACACCAGCCCCTGCGGCGGACGGTTACGACCGCGTGTTTCAACAATCGAAATCACTTCGCCACGACGGGAAATCACTTTGACCTTATCGCCACGACGCAGATCGCGTGCTTTTGCATCCAGCGGGTGGATAAACAGCACGGCTTCCGGGAAAGCGCGGTGCAGTTCAGGCACACGACGCGTCATACTGCCGGTATGCCAGTGTTCCAGAACACGTCCGGTGGATAGCCACAGGTCATATTCTTTATCCGGCGCTTCAGCAGCAGGCTCAAACGGCAGCGCGAAGATAACCGCTTTACCGTCCGGTTTACCGTAGAACTTGTAGCTTTCACCTGCTTTCACGTAAGGGTCGTTGCCTTCGCTGTAGCGCCACTGGGTCTCTTTGCCTTCGACGACCGGCCAGCGTAAACCGCGGGCTTTGTGGTAATCGTCAAATGGCGCAAGGTCATGCCCGTGACCGCGACCAAACCAGGCGTACTCTTCGAACAACCCTTTTTGCAGATAGAAGCCCAGCTCGCGGGATTCATCATTCAGTTGATCTTCAGCCAGTTCAGTCACCGGGAATTTTGTCACTGCTGGCGTGGCAAACAGCACGTCATACAGCGTTTTGCCACGCAGCTCCGGTTTTTGTGCCAACAGCTCTTCGGGCCACACTTCTTCTGTTTTGAAGCGACGAGAGAACTGCACCAGTTGCCACAGATCCGACTTCGATTCGCCCGGTGCTTTAATCTGCTGACGCCAGAACTGTGTACGGCGTTCAGCGTTACCGTAGGCACCTTCTTTCTCTACCCACATCGCAGTCGGCAGGATTAGGTCAGCAGACAAGGCGCTGACCGTCGGGTACGGATCGGAGACGATGATGAAGTTGCGCGGATCGCGCCAGCCCGGCATACGCTCCTCATTGATGTTCGGACCAGCCTGCATGTTGTTGGTACACATCGCCCAGTAGACATTGAGCTTGCCATCTTTCAGCGCGCGGTCTTGTGCCACGGCGTGCAGACCGATTTTTGCCGGAATGGTCCCTGACGGAATATTCCAGTGCTTCTCGCAGATATCGCGGTGTTTTTCGTTTGTCACCACCATGTCCGCAGGCAGACGATGGGAGAATGTACCGACTTCACGCGCGGTGCCGCATGCGGAAGGCTGGCCGGTCAGAGAGAACGGGCCGCAGCCTGGCTGGGAGATTTTGCCAGTCAGCAAGTGCAGGTTATAGACCAGGTTGTTAGCCCATACGCCGCGGGTGTGCTGGTTAAAGCCCATCGTCCAGTAGGAGATGACTTTTTTCTTCGGATC
This sequence comes from Citrobacter sp. S39, assembly GCF_009495675.1. NCBI lineage: Bacteria > Pseudomonadati > Pseudomonadota > Gammaproteobacteria > Enterobacterales > Enterobacteriaceae > Citrobacter > Citrobacter sp. S39. Next base: position 2,595,150 of record NZ_CP045555.1, on the reverse strand, counting down.
GGCATACAGCTGTGCCAGCTGTTCCAACTGATCTTTTGGTACGCCGGTCATTTCGGCGGTTTTATCCAGCGTGTACTCAGCAACGAAGGCTTTGTAATCCTCAAAGCTCATCGGTTCAGAGGCATCGGATCCCGGGTTTTTCGCCGCTTTTTCCAGCGGATGGGTCGGACGCAAACCGTAGCCGATGTCCGTCACGCCTTTACGCAGGTTGACGTGCTTGCTAAAGAAATCCTGGTTAATCGCATTGTTTTGAATGATGTAGTTCGCGATGTAGTTGAGGATCACCAGATCGGTTTGCGGCGTGAAGACCATACCGTTATCCGCCAGCTCAAAGCTGCGGTGCTGGAAAGTGGAGAGAACTGCGACGTTGACGTTAGGATCGGACAGACGACGGTTGGTGATGCGCGACCACAGGATCGGGTGCATCTCTGCCATATTCGCGCCCCACAGGACGAAGGCGTCTGCATGTTCGATATCGTCATAGCAGCCCATCGGTTCATCCATACCGAAGGTACGCATGAAGCCGACTACCGCTGAGGCCATGCAGTGACGTGCGTTCGGGTCGATGTTATTGGAACGGAAACCCGCTTTAAACAATTTGGCAGCGGCATAACCTTCCCAAATCGTCCACTGGCCAGAGCCGAACATGCCGATAGATTCCGGGCCTTTCTCTTTCATCGACGTTTTGAATTTCTCTTCCATCACGTCAAAAGCCTGGTCCCAGCTAATCGGGGTGAACTCGCCTTCTTTGTGATATTTGCCGTCTTTCATGCGCAGCATCGGCTGCGTTAAACGGTCTTTCCCGTACATGATTTTCGGCAGGAAGTAACCTTTGATGCAGTTAAGCCCACGGTTAACCGGCGCATCCGGATCGCCCTGGCATGCCACAACACGCCCTTGCTGCGTTCCGACCAATACGCCGCAGCCCGTCCCGCAAAAACGGCACGGGGCTTTGTCCCATTTGATGGCTTCTTGCTGACCGACTACCGCGCGGGCAACGCCCGGCACGCTTAACCCGGCAGCCGCCGCAGCGGCCGCAACGGCGTTAGCTTTCATAAAGCTACGACGACTGAGTTTCATGGTGTTTCCTCACCTTGCTCATCCTGCTGGTGATAAACCAGCGACACCGCCAGCACGCCCGCAACGTTGCGCACTGACTCAATTGTTTTCATTAGCGTTTCACTTTGCTCAGCTTCCACCACCACAATCAACTGACCACTTTCCACATCGCTGAGGGCAACTTCGCAACCGGGAAAGGAACGCAACTGCGTGGCGATATCGTTGATATGCTGGCTTTTGGCCTGAACGACCAGGCTGCAGACCTGCCAGTTATTGTCCATGGTTGTACTCCGCGTTAATGGCTGATACCGGGCAGATAGCGACACAGGCGCCACATCCGTTACAGTCCTGATTGTCGAGCTGCGGCTGATAAATGCCGGACAGCGTGGGGCGAAAGGTTATTGCCATGGGCTCACAGCTATCCTGACAGCGGTGACATTCAACGGACTGATGTGCGAGACAGTTTTCCCCAATCGTAAAGTTCAGATCCCATGCCCTGGTGTGGCGCGGAAGAAAAAGTGATTCGGGACAGGCTTCTGCGCAGGCATAGCAAAAGCTGCACTCGCCGTGTTTGAAATTTACGCTCGGGTAACCACCCTGGCCTCGCTGCAGGATGTCGGTTTCGCACGCCTGGATGCAGGCGTCACAACGGAGGCAATGGGCCAGAAAGTGAGAGTCTTCCTTGCTCCACGGCGGACGGATCCCTGCGCTGGCGTTTCGCCAACTGCCTGTCAACATGCCTCGACGGGATAAATCAACCATGACATTGTCCTTCCATAATGACGCCCTCCCTCGGCGGGTTGAACGACATAAAAAACTGCACTATTTATGAGTAGTTATTTTTAGCCGTAAGATATTTCAGGATGTGTTAGAGGTGCATACCCCAATTGGGGTAAATGCTGTTGCCGGATCAAAGGAGTGTTGAGTTGGCGGGAAAAAATGCGCTTTTGCTCACATTTCAATGAGTTATATAGCCATGTATATAGCGATCAAATAGCAAGAGAATAATCTTACATTTAAGATGATTCTTAGAATATATCGCTACATTGAACGTAAATCATTGCTAGATACACTTAAAATATAAGTAAATACAGATTAATTGATGATGCGAATATGTTAACCTGCCCCAGACTCGTTCAAAAGACAGAAGAAAGGAAACACTGTGAACAATAAGATGAAGACAATTGTCCCTGCCGTACTTTTCGCCGCCTTTGCCAGCACCTCTGCATGGGCTGCCAGTAACGAAGCCGGCGCTCAACCGCTGGAAAAAGTCGCCCCTTATCCTAAGGCGGAAAAGGGTATGAAGCGCCAGGTTATCCAGCTTACCCCTGAGAAAGATGAATCTACTCTGAAAGTAGAACTGCTGATCGGACAAACGCTGGAAGTTGACTGCAACCAACACCGCCTTGGTGGCGAACTGGACAGCAAAACGCTGGAAGGTTGGGGATATGACTACTACGTCTTCGACAAAGTCACATCTCCGGTTTCAACCATGATGGCCTGCCCGGACGGTAAGAAAGAGAAGAAATTCATTACTGCGTATCTGGGTGATGACGGCATGCTCCGTTACAACAGCAAGCTGCCGATTGTGGTCTACACCCCGGAAAACGTGGACGTTAAATACCGTATCTGGAAAGCAGAAGATAAAATTCAGGACGCAGTCGCGCGCTAAGTCAGGATGTGCCGGATGGCGGCGTACCGCCTTATCCGGCCTACAGACGCATAAAACAGGCCGGATAAGCGCAGCGCCATCCGGCATTGTATTTACAGTGCGATATCCGCGACGGCTTTCTGTTCAGGCTGCGGTTGTGCCTGAGGTTTCAGCTGTGGTTTCGGTGCTTCATCAGCAACCTGCGGCTTGTCATATTTCAGACCCAGAACCTCACTGGTGTACTGCAACTCTTGTTCCGTAGCCTCAACGTTACCGTTCAGCTTAGTACCATAAGACGGAATGATGGTTTTCAGCTTCGCCTGCCACTCGGGGCTGGCCACTTTATCTTTAAACACTTTTTCCATCAGATGCAGCATGATCGGTGCCGCGGTTGATGCGCCCGGAGAAGCTCCCAGCAGCGCAGCAATCGTGCCTTCTTTATCGCTGACGACTTCAGTACCCAGACGCAACACGCCGCCCTTCTCCGCATCGCTTTTGATGATCTGCACACGCTGGCCCGCCTGCCATAAACGCCAGTCTTCTTTTTTCGCCTGCGGATAGTACTCTTGCAGCGCAGCAAAACGGTCGTCGTCGCTGAGCATCACCTGGCTCACCAGATATTTCACCAGATCGAAGTTATCCAGACCCACGTTGACCATCGGCATAAAGTTCGACGTGGTGGTCGAGCTGAGCAGATCCCACAATGAACCGTTTTTCAGGAACTTGGTGGAGAATGTCGCGAATGGCCCAAACAGCACAACGCGCTTGCCATCAAGGATACGCGTGTCGATGTGCGGTACGGACATCGGCGGCGCGCCAACGGAGGCCTGACCGTACACTTTCGCCAGGTGGCGGTTGACTACGTCCGGATTGTCCGCAACCAGGAACTGCCCGCCCACCGGGAATCCGGCATAGCCTTTCGCTTCCGGAATGTCGGTTTCCTGCAACAGCTTCAGCGCAGCGCCACCGGCACCGATAAAGACAAACTTCGCCTTGATATCATGTTCCGCTTCGTTATTTTTCAGATCGGCAACCGTGACCGTCCAGCTATTGTCGGCATTACGCTTAAAACCGCGCACTTCGGTGCTCAACTGCAGCGCAAAGTTGGGCTTTTTCTGCAATGAGGTAATCAACTGGCGCGTGATTTCGCCGTAGTTCACGTCAGTACCAATCTCGGTACGCGTTGCTGCGACTTTCTGTTTTGGATCACGACCTTCCATGACCAGCGGCGCCCACTCTTTAATCTGCGCGTGATCTTCAGAATAACGCATACCGCGGAATAACGTGCTCTGTTGCAATGCGGCGTAACGGGCACGCAGGAAGTTGACGTTCTCGTCACCCCAGACAAAACTCATGTGCGGAACGGTAGTGATAAACGAGCGTGGTTCATGCATCACGCCATTATTAACCTGATATGCCCAAAACTGGCGGGAAATCTGGAAGGCTTCGTTAATTTCGACTGCCTTTTCAATGCTGATGCTACCGTCGGCCTTTTTAGGCGTGTAGTTCAGCTCCATCAGTGCGGAGTGTCCCGTTCCGGCGTTATTCCAGCCATTTGAGCTTTCCTGCGCTACACCATCCAGTCGCTCAACCATGGTCATTGACCATTGCGGCTCCAGCTCCTGTAAATAGGTTCCCAGCGTGGCGCTCATGATGCCGCCGCCAATCAACAGTACATCCGTTTCCTGCTCTTCCGCCGCTTTCGCTTTTGCCGCCATCGAGACAACATTCAGCCCTACAGCCATGGTGAAGAGCATGGCAGTCACTTTTTTCATAATGTTAATGCCTTACTTTTAGTATCGCTTTTTTGCTTTTAATGCAGGTGAAAATCGAGCGGCATCAACGGTAACACTTAAGTAAAAATAATTAAATATTGTTTATAAATTATATTTAATTTTTAAAGATGTTATAAATACGTTGATATTTTATAGGGTTATTGGCAATAATTTCTGGAAACCGGCCCGGCAGACGGGTACTATGCTGCGCTTTGCTATTCACCGCACGGATGCCTGTCGGTCTGCTGTATCAGGCCATTTTTGACCTGAGTGTAACTATGTCTGCAACTCAACATTCCTCTGTCGCAGTCGCGGAAAACGCGGCTCGAGCCGTGCTCCGCCAACCCCGTCTGCTGGTTCGCGAAACACTGGCCGGTGTGGTAACCGCCCTGGCGCTGATCCCGGAAGTGATCTCGTTTTCCGTTATCGCAGGCGTTGATCCTAAAGCCAGTCTGATCGCCTCCGTCGTACTGTGCCTGGCGATGTCCTTTTTAGGTGGTCGTCCCGCAATGGTTACCGCCGCTGCAGGATCGGTTGCGCTGGTGATTGGTCCGATGGTGCATCAACACGGCGTGCAATACATCCTGCCTGCAGTGGTGCTGGCCGGGATGATTCAAATCCTGTTTGGTGTATTGGGAATGGCACGTCTGATGCGATTCATCCCTACGGCCGTGATGACCGGATTTGTCAACGCACTAGGTATTTTGATTTTCTTTGCCCAGGTCCCTCATTTCTGGGGGAAAAGCCCGCTCATCTGGGAGCTGTTTGTCCTGACGCTGCTGATTGTGCTGTGGGTTCCGCGATTTATTAAAGCAATCCCCGCACCGCTTATCGCCATCGTGCTGCTGACCGTGTTCACTGTCACCAGTGGGCAACTGTTACCGACCGTCGGTGACGAAGGTTCGATGAGCGGCGGCCTGCCGGGTTTCACCCAGTTGTTGGTTCCGCTCAACCTGCAAACGCTGGCGATTATCTGGCCCTGCGCGCTGAGTATCGCTTTTGTTGGTTTGATGGAGTCGCTGTTAACCGCCCGTCTGGTGGATGACCTGACGGTGACGCCGTCGAATAAGAATCGCGAGAGTGCCGGGCTGGGGATAGCCAATATTCTGGCCGGATTTTATGGCGGCATCGCCGGGTGCGCGATGATTGGTCAAACCATCGTTAACGTCGAGATGGGCAAAGGACGCAGCCGCGTCTCGACGGTTGCCGCCGGACTGGTATTACTACTGTTAGTCACTGGGTTAAGCGAAGTGATGGCAGAAATACCCATGTCGGTGCTGGCGGGAATTATGGTGATTGTGGCGGTAAAAACCTTCAGTTGGCACAGCATCCAGCCCGCCACGCTGAGGAAACTCCCCATCACTGAAACGCTGGTGATGCTGATGACCGTCGCTGCCACGGTGTCCACCGGCAACCTGGCGATTGGCGTGGTTGCCGGGGTGATGGCAATGCTCATTCTGCCACGTATCGTCAGAGGCAAACGCGCGACTACATCAGAAACAGCGTTGCCAGACCGAGAAAAATAAAGAATCCCCCGGTATCGGTGATAGCCGTAATCATCACGCTCGAGCCGACCGCCGGGTCGCGCCCGAGCTTCACCATCGTCATCGGAATGATGACCCCCATTAATGCTGCCATCAACAAATTAAGCATCATCGCCAGGGTCATTACTCCGCCGAGCGCCATGTCATCGTACAGCCACCAGGTAATACCGCCCATAATTCCGCCCCATACGAGGCCATTAATCACTGCCACGCCCATTTCGCGCAGGATCAAAAACGTCAGGTTCCCCGGCTGAATATTTTGTAGCGCCAGCGCTCGAACGATCATGGTGATGGTTTGATTCCCGGTATTGCCGCCAATTCCCGCCACAATTGGCATCAGCGAGGCCAGCGCCACCAGTTGCGAAATCGTATGTTCAAAACCGTCGATCACCCGCGAGGCGATAAAGGCGGTACAGAGGTTAACGGCCAGCCACGCCCAACGGGTTTTTACCGCTTTGGTAACGGGCGCAAACACATCCTCTCCGGCGCTTAAGCCCCCCATTCGACGCAAATCGGTATCAGTTTCTTCATAAACCACATCGACGATCTCATCGATAGTTAAGCGGCCCATCAGCTTGCCTGAAGGGTCAACGACTGCAGCACTGACCAGGTCGTCACGTTCGAAGGTACGTGCAGCGTTTTCAGCGATATCGTCCGGAGAAAAGGTGAGCGGGTCATCTTCCATCACCTCGCTGACTTTGTGTTGCACATCATTGAGCAGAATACAGGTTAGCGTCAATTCGCCAACCAGCACTTTATTGCGATCGGTCACGAAGAGTTTATCGGTGTTCTCCGGCATTTTGCCCAACCGTCGCAGGTAGCGTTGCACCACTTCCAGCGTCACGTCCGGACGCACGGTGATGACTTCGAACTCCATAATCGCGCCGACGCGATTCTTCTCGTAATGCATTACCTGGCGGACACGCGCCCGCTCTTCGGCTGGTAACGTCGCCAGCAACCGTCCAGTGAGGTTACGCGGGAGATGCTGCACCAGATAAATCTGTTCATCGATATCGAGATATTGCAGCGCATCCAGTATTTCGCGGTCACTCATCTCATCGATCAGGTCGTCCCAGACGTTTTCAGACGCCTCAAGCAGGACGTTACCACGCTTTTCACTTTCGACCAGTCGCCACAGGGCGTGACGCTCTTCTGAAGGTAATGCTTCGAGGGTATCGGCTAAATCGGGAGGCGGCAGGTGGGCGACCAGCGCCCCTACCTCAGCAATATCGTCGGCTAACGTACCGACGTCATATTGCTCAGCCAGGGTAAGCTTGCCCAACAGTGTTGAAATAATGGCTTTATCAGTGGTCAGCAGCCAGATAAGGCGCGCACGCTCTTCATCACGCAGCCTGGCGCTGTTTTTGTTTATTACGGACATTAATCATAAATCCATGATATGAAATATCATTAATCATGATGCCGATTTATGTAAATAACAATAAACAGTGCCGCCGGGTGGCTAAAAAACCGGCGGCACGTGGGATCAGGCTGTGCGAGCCACCGCGTCACGCGAGGCGGCTTCACGTTCATCGCCCAGCAGTTCACTCAACTGTCCGTTACGCATTTCCAGCAGACGATCGGCGTGAATAAAATAGTGATCGTCGTGGCTAATGGCGAAAATGGTTTTGCCCATTTCCTGCATCAAAGGCAATAGCACCTGATAGAACTCCCGGCGGAAATGGGGATCCTGATCGGCAGCCCATTCGTCCAGCAGAATGATGTCGCGCTCCTCCGCCAGAGCCAGCAGCAGCGCCACGCGTTTCTTCTGCCCTTTCGACAGTTTCAGATTGAGGATACGGCCATCGCTCAGCTCCAGCTTGTGCCCCATCTTCAGATGTTCCAGCCACTTCGCAACCAACTGCGGATTAGCCTCTTTACCTTCCGGCCCCAGCAGTTTGTCGAACAGCCAGACGTCAGTAAACACGGCGGAGAATAGCTTGCGGTAGTCTTCCGGTTTTTCAACGGCAACGGCCTTACCATCAAGCAATATTTCGCCTGACTGCGGCTGGTATAGACCGGTCAGTAACATCGCCAGCGTAGATTTCCCGCTACCGTTACCGCCAATCAGAAAGATCAGTTCACCGCGATGAATCGTCAGATTCACTGGTCCAACGGAGAAGGCGTTATCCTGATAGTGGAATACCACGTTACGTAACTCCAGCGTCTGCCAGTTCGGAAACGCATTTGGACGCGGGAATTCGGCCTTAAAGGGCGCAAGGGCAAACCTGTTCAGCTTGTTGAAGGCCACCTGCGCGGTGAGCAGCGTCGGTAGCGCGCCAACGGCAGAGAGCAGCGGCGTGCGCAGGAATAACAGCGTCAGCGAATAGGTCGCCGCTACGGCGGTATCGGCCCATCCCAGACTGTTAGCCATCCAGAACACCAGGCCAATGGCGCCCAGCATCATAATGTTCGACCAGTTGACCGCGCTCAGGTGGAAAGTATCGGCGCGAATAATATGGTGACGGTACTCTTTGGCATCCGGGACATACATCTGATTAAAGATATGCTCGGCACGCTCACGGTTGAGCGTCAGCTCTTTGCGCCCTTCCAGCACCGTTTGATAATCGTTGTACAACTTATCTTCAGTTTCGCGCAAGGTAGCCATGTGTTTATACACCCGCGCCACCAGCACAAATCCGCCCCAGATGGTGATTGCCATCCAGATTGCCGTCACCAGCAGCATTTTAGTCGACAGCATCGCCAGATACGCCGCCGATCCGACGGTCAGGATAATCCCCTGTACCAGCTCAGGCAGGCGGACAAAGGCGATGGTGATGTTGCGGATGTCGCTGGTTAAACCCGCCAGCAACGAGGCGCTGCCAAGCTGTTCGATACGCTCGACGTGGGTGTCCAGAATCCGTTTGATAAATTCGCTACGCAGTCGGTAGACAAAGTGGTGTCCCAGCGTGGTGAGCGCCAGTTGTGAACCGAGGGTGACGGCCATCAATAACAGCAGCAGGCCAAGAAACTCCGGTAGCACCATCAGCGTGGTGTCGACCGTTTCAATCAAACGCTGGTTGATAAACGCAATCAGCCCAATCCCCAACGCGGCGCTGGCGAGGCTGAGCGCCATCACGCTGATAAATGGCCAGCGATACTGCCGCCAGACAAGAAGTAAAAGTTCCATGCGAACAACCCGGGCAAGTAATAACAGCCCGCAGTTTAAACATCTCTTCGCTGACAGCAATAATAATTCTTATTTTTATTCTTTTTTACCTGCCTGACGAAACGTCAGATTGTAACGACAGTCTCCGGTCAACGGATGATACCCCGTTTTAAGCGGCTGGATCCCATGATAAAACAGCCGCGAATTACCGCCCCACACCACGACATCGCCATGCTCCAGCAGCAAACGCTTTAAAGGGTCATTACGGCGCAATCCGCCAAATTGAAAGATGGCCGGTAGCCCCAGCGATACAGAGACAATCGGCGCCCGCAGGTCGGGCTCGTCTTTATCCTGATGTAAGGACAGTTTTGCCCCTGGCGTGTAGCGGTTAATCAGGCAGGCATCGGGTTGAAAATCAGCATAGCCCGCCACCGTCGCCGCCTGTTGACACAGGTCAGCAAATGCATCCGGCAGCGGCGGCCAGTGCACGCCGGTGAGTGGATCAAACGGAGAATAAAGATAGCCATGCTGATCCGTCGTCCAGCCCAGATGGCCGCAGTTGGTCATTGCCACCGACATCGTATAGCCGCCGGGCGTTACCATCTGACGAAACGGCGACTGTCTGGCGACAGCCGCTATCGCCTGCAGTAAAGTGGGTGCAGAGTCAAAAGCGAAACGTCGCAGAATAACCGCACCTGAAGCCAGCGGCTCCTGCCAGGGTTTAGCATCCGCAAAAAGATCGAGCATTATGTTTCCTCACCAGTAGTTTCCCGTTGCAGTAACTGCGTCTTGCGCGCAATACCCCATCGGTAGCCCGAAAGTGCGCCATCACCACGGATCACCCGGTGACACGGTATAACAATCGCCAGTTTGTTGGCCCCACAGGCACTGGCCACCGCGCGTACCGCCTTCGGTTTGCCGATGGCGCTGGCCAGCTGTTGGTAGCTCATTGTTTCGCCGCACGGAATTGCGCGCAGCGCCTGCCACACCTGCTGCTGAAATGCGGTGCCCCGGATATCCAGGGGTAGCGATAGCGACGCGTCACGCGAGTTGATCGCGGCGATCACTTCGCGCACGCGCTGCTGAAAATCGGCATCTGCAGGAACATCCTGCGCGGCGGGAAACAGCTCATGCAGATCCGCAACTAACGTGGCGTCATCATCACCAAGTAAGATCGCACAGATACCCCGCTCGCTTTCTGCCACCAGACAACGACCCAGAGCGCAATCTGCGAGGGTATAGCGTACAAAAACGTTGTCGCCACCTTTACGAAATTGCTTTGCGGTCATGCCTAATGTCTGATCCGCTTTGCGGTAATAGCTGCTGCTGTCGGGGAATCCGGCGTTGAGAATCGCCTGCGTAACCGGAACACCTTTCGCCAGAGCATCGCGCAGACGGCGGGCACGCCAGGACTGCTGCCACGCTTTCGGGGTCATGCCTGTCGTAGCTTTGAACAAGCGATGTAAGTGATACGGGCTCATTGCCACCTGTTGTGCCAGCTCGTCCAGCGTAAGAGGTGACTCTTGCTCCAACAACTGGCAGGCGCGGGCAATTTTGTCCAGTCGATGCTGTTGCGCGCTGTCTTTATCCGGCTGGCAGCGCTTACAGGGGCGAAACCCGGCAGCCTGCGCCTGCTGAGCATCAGAGAAAAAGCGGACATTTTTGCGCAGCGCATGTTTTGCCCGACAGGACGGACGGCAGAAAATACCGGTGGTCTGGACGGCAAAAACAAAATGACCGTCGGCGTCGGCGTCACGGGCCAAAACGGACTGCCAACGGTCATCGTCAGTGATGCGTAAACGATTTTTCATTTCGGACTCCTTTGTTAAGCATAGCGCTTAGCGTCAGTGTGTCCCCACAGGCGGATACAAAAACCTGCAATCTTGCTTTTTAATTTTTTTCGCTGACCAGAAAGCTTTTGAACTGCGGCGACATCCAGGTTTTAAACCCCTCGCCCTCTTTCATAATCATATAGACCGCAAGCCCTTCACGACGCACAACTTCTTTGGCCTTTTCCGGGCCGAGCACCATCAATCCTGTATCCCAGCCATCGGCCTCCAGCGCCGTTGGGGCAATCACCGTTACGGACACCAGGTTGTGTTCAATCGGACGACCGGTTTGCGGATCGATAACATGGGAAAGACGCTTGCCATCCAGCTCATAATAGTTACGGTAGCTGCCGGAGGTGCTAATGCCATGCCCGTTAATGTCTACAATCGCCTGCACCGCGTTTTCACGATCGGTCGGTTTCTGAATTGCGACTCGCCACGGATGCCCTTCAGCATTCATACCGCGGCTGTTTAGCGCACCACCAACGGAAACCAGATAACGGGCGATCCCTTCCTGCTCCATTAATCGAGCCAAATGATCGGCGGCGTACCCTTCGCCAACGGTAGAGAGATCCACATACAGATCCGGCAAGTCTTTTTGCAGGTAGTTCTGATGCGCTTCATTCACGACCTTCAGATGTGAAAGTCCGGTTTGCGCTTTTGCAGCGTCAATTTGCCCTTGGGTGGGAATATGCAACGGTTGCTGATCCGGGCCAAAGCCCCACAGGTTGACTAACGGCCCCACGGTGATATCCATAGCCCCATCGGTTTTTGCACCAATGCGTAGCGCCGAGGTCACGATATCCGCCATGGCGTCGCTAACCGGCCATGGTGACAAACTATTCGATAAGTTAAAGCGCATCAATGCAGAGTCATTTTTATAGGTGGAGAGCAGTTGATCATCGGCATCAAGCTGAGTCTGGATCTTCACCTGTAGTTCTGCGGCGCGTTTTGCATCGACGCCCACGACACTGACCCGCCAGAAAGTGCCCATGGTTTTACCTTCCAGAACGGTGGCTGGCGTTGTGGTCTGAGCAGGTTTCGGGGCTTCATCGCACCCGACAAAAAAAATCGTCACCGCCAGCAGCGCTGCGCGATAAAATTTCATTTCCATACGTAATTATCCTCATGCGAACGCGCGCAAGAGTACACCAAAAATCGTTGTTTGTACGGCGGAAAAACAGCATTAAAAAAGGCCCCGCAGGGCCTTTGATAACAATAAATGTAGATTAGAACTGGTAAACCAGACCCAGCGCTACGATATCATCGGTACCGATACCTGCGTCACGGGTGAACTGATTGTCATCCAGCAGGTTGATTTTGTAATCAACATAGGTGGACATGTTTTTGTTGAAGTAGTAAGTCGCGCCAACATCAACATATTTCACGATGTCTTCGTCGCCATAGCCACGGCCCAGGTCTTTACCTTTAGACTGCAGGTAAGCCACGGACGGACGCAGACCGAAGTCGAACTGGTACTGAGCAACCGCTTCGAAGTTCTGTGCTTTGTTAGCCCAACCCAGGGAGCCTGCACGCGTTGCGTTGTAGGTCTGAGTGTACTGAGTTGCAAAGTAGAAATTGTTCGCGTCGTATTTAATACCACCGGTATAGGTTTCAGCACGGTCGCCGGTACCGAAGTTCAAACGGTTCTGTTCGTCGGTACGTTTGGAACTGGTGACTGCAGTACCCAGAGAGAAGCCTTCGCCGATATCATAAGTGATAGATCCGCCAACGCCGTCGCCATTCTGACGCAGTGCTTCACGACCGTTGTTGGTCACGCCAGTGAAAGTTCTGCCGGTATCGTCTTCGCCACTCACGCTACCGTTTTTACCCTGGTACTGAATGGCAAAGTTCAGGCCATCAACCAAACCGAAGAAGTCGGTGTTACGGTAGGTCGCGAAGCCGTTACCACGCTGCTGCATGAAGTTGTCAGAACCGTAGGTGTCGCCGCCGAATTCCGGCAGAACGTCGGTCCAGGACGTTACATCGTAAACTACGCCGTAGTTACGACCGTAGTCGAATGAACCCACGTCTGCGAATTTCAGACCCGCAAACGCCACACGGGTCCAGGCGTTGTTTTCATTTTCTGCGGAGTTACCCTGAATCTGGTATTCCCACTGGCCGTAACCGGTCAGTTGGTCATTAACCTGAGTTTCGCCTTTGAAGCCGATACGCATATAGGTTTGGTCACCGTCAGCGCTTTTGTCATCGGAGAAATAGTGCAGACCGTCGACTTTGCCGTACAGGTCTAATTTGTTGCCGTCTTTGTTATAAATTTCAGCCGCATTCGCTGCGCCTGCTACCAGCAGTGCTGGTACCAGGAGGGACAGTACTTTAACTTTCATGTTATTAACCCTCTGTTATATGCCTTTATTGCTTTTTTATGCCACTGCATACTGATTAAGGTCATTAACCAGTCGGCAACTTCATTCTCCGCAAAAACACAGAATAATCCAACACGAATATGATACTAAAACTTTTAAGGTGTTTCATTTATCCGCATAGATGTTTCAAAATATTAATACAAGGGAACTTTTTTAAAATCAAAAAATAGGCAAAATAAGCACAAATAATCAAGAATCATATTAATAATATTTAAAATCAACAAATTACACGAAAAAATCTTATAGCACTGAATGACAAAAAAAAATCTTCACTCGCAACTAAAATAGACCCGCTATCATCATTAACTTTATTTATTACCGTCATTCATTTATGAATGTCTGTTTACCCCTATTTCAACCGAATGCTCAGCGTTCGGTTTTTTTTTACCCTTCTTTACACAAAACTTACCGTTCTGTGCTACCGATGCAAAACTATAACGACTATTAATTATCTCATAGCACTGCGCTCAGATATAAGCCTGACAAATAATTGATTGTTATTTAATGCTAAATGTATACTTTCCGTACGAATATTTGTACCCGCCGTTATCCACTGTACACCTTTGCACCGTCACAGGTGCAACCAAATGAGGCGTAAAAAATGCAACCTCTGCCGCGCGGTGTAAGTGTGGTAATTCATACATTACCCTTTATACTGCCCCTTCATCTTTCGCGTCGTTTAACAGGTCATAAACACGAATGAGTCAGTCTGACACAACGGTTTCCACCCGATTCTCCCTGTTGCCAGGAAGTATTACCCGTTTCTTCTTATTACTGATCGTTGTGCTGTTGGTGATGATGGGTGTTATGGTCCAGAGCGCCGTCAACACCTGGTTAAAAGATAAGAGCTATCAGATCGTCGATATTACCCATGCCATTCATAAAAGGGTCGATACCTGGCGATACGTGACCTGGCAAATCTATGACAATATTGCCGCCTCAACCAGTTCGCCGGGTGCAGAAGGGCTGCAGGAAACACGTCTGAAACAAGATGTCTATTATCTTGAGAAGCCACGCAGAAAGACCGAGGCGCTGATTTTCGGCTCGCATGACAGTTCTACATTGGAAATGACCCAGCGCATTTCAACATATCTGGATACGTTGTGGGGCGCAGAGAATGTCCCATGGTCAATGTATTACCTGAATGGTCAGGACAACAGCCTGATCCTAATCTCGACGTTACCGCTGAAAGATCTTACCTCCGGTTTTAAAGAATCGACGATTGGGAATATTGTCGATTCCCGGCGCGCTGAGATGCTGCAACAGGCTAATGCGCTAGATGAACGTGAAAGCTTCTCTTCACTGCGCCGTCTGGCCTGGCAGAACGGGCATTACTTCACGCTACGCACGACCTTTAATCAGCCAGGACATCTGGCAACGGTTGTCGCCTTTGACCTGCCGATTAATGACTTGATCCCGCCCGGTATGCCGCTGGACAGTTTCTATCTGGAACCTGATGCCACCTCAACGACCGAGCACCTGAATGAAAAAGAGTCGCCTGACAGCGTCAGCATTAATTTCAACAACAGTAAAATTGAGATCTCTTCGGCGCTAAACTCAACGGATATGCGGCTGGTATGGCAGGTTCCGTTTGGCTCATTGCTGCTCGACACATTGCAAAGCATTCTGCTACCGCTTTTGCTGAACATTGCGTTGCTGGCCCTGGCGCTATTTGGCTATACCACTTTTCGCCACCTCCCAGTCCGTTCCACCCAAGTGGCGCCAAACCTTGCGGCAAATAATGAACTGCGCGTTCTTCGCGCAATCAACGAAGAGATTGTTTCCCTTCTGCCGCTGGGATTACTGGTACACGATCAGGAAGCAAATCGTACGGTTATCAGCAACAAAATTGCCGATCACCTGCTGCCGCATTTAAATCTGCAAAACATTACCAACATGGCAGAGCAGCATCAGGGAATCATTCAAGCCACCATCAATAATGAACTGTATGAAATCAGACTGTTTCGCAGCCAGATCTCCCCGAGAACGCAGATCTTTATCATTCGTGACCAGGACCGCGAAGTGCTGGTCAATAAGAAGCTGAAACAAGCGCAGCGGCTGTATGAGAAAAATCAGCAGGCCCGCGCGGCCTTTATGCAGAATATTGGCAGCGCGCTGAAAGACCCCGCGAAAACGTTGGCTGCCAATGCCGCCGCGCTCAATACACCGGACAGCCAGAAACTGGCAAATCAGGCCGACGTTCTGGTGCGAATGGTGGACGAAATCCAGCTAGCCAACCTGCTGGAGAACGATGCCTGGAAAGGTGAATCCACACTGTTTTCCGTGCAGGCATTAATTGACGACGTAGTTCCGGAGGTTCTGCCAGCCATTAAGCGTAAGGGGCTGCAGCTACTGATTAAAAATCATCTTAGCGTCCATGATGAACGCCGTGGCGATCGCGATGCCTTGCGCCGTATTTTGCTGCTGTTGATCCAATATGCGGTAACCACCACGCAGATTGGTAAAATCACGCTGGAAGTAGACCAGGATGAGTCAGAGGCTGAACGCCTGACCTTCCGCATTCTGGATACCGGGCAAGGCGTCACATTGAATGAAGTTGATAATCTCCATTTCCCGTTCATCAATGACACGCAGGGCGATCGGTATGGCAAAGCCAACCCTCTGACGTTCTGGTTGTGCGATCAGTTAGCCCGTAAGCTTGGCGGACACCTGAATATCAAAGCGCGGGAAGAACTTGGAACACGTTATATCGTCCATGTTAAAATGCCGCTGCACGATCAACATGCTGATAGTGAAGAACGCCTGTTGGATGACGTCTGCGTAATGGTTGATGTCACCTCAAATGACGTACGTAGCATTGTATTACGTCAGCTGGAAAACTGGGGGGCAACCTGTATCACGCCCGATGAACGGTTGAATAGTCAAGAATATGATCTCTTTTTAACGGATAATCCGTCTAATCTTACTGCTTCAGGCCTACTTTTAAGCGATGATGAGTCTGGCGTGCGGAAAATTGGCCCTGGCCAACTGCGCGTCAACTTTAATATGAGCAATGCTATGCAGGAAGCAGTCCTTGAGCTGATTGAAGAGCAACTGGCGCAAGAAGGGTTCCAGGAACTCCCCCTCGGCGGAGATGAAAACGCCGAACTTCATGCCAGTGGTTACTACGCTCTCTTTGTAGACACAGTACCGGATGATGTTAAGAGGTTGTATACTGAGGCGGCTATCAGCGATTTCGCTGCGTTAGCCCAAACGGCCCATCGCCTGAAAGGCGTGTTTGCCATGCTTAATCTGGTACCCGGCAAGCAGTTATGTGAAGCGCTGGAACATCTTATTCAAGAGAAAGATGCTCCAGGTATAGAAAAATACATCAGCGACATTGACGTTTACGTCAAGAGCTTGCTGTAGCAAGGTAGCCCAATACATGAACACTATGAACGTAATTATTGCCGATGACCACCCGATTGTACTGTTCGGTATTCGTAAATCACTTGAGCAAATCGAGTGGGTAAATGTTGTCGGCGAATTTGAAGACTCCACTGCACTGATCAACAATTTGCCTAAGTTGGATGCGCATGTGTTGATTACCGACCTCTCCATGCCGGGAGATAAATACGGTGATGGGATCACGTTAATTAAATATATCAAGCGTCATTTCCCGAGCCTGTCGATTATCGTTCTGACCATGAACAACAATCCGGCTATTCTGAGCGCGGTACTGGATCTCGATATTGAAGGGATCGTACTGAAGCAAGGTGCGCCAACCGATCTGCCGAAAGCGCTTGCCGCACTGCAGAAAGGTAAGAAATTCACCCCGGAAAGCGTGTCTCGTCTGCTGGAAAAAATCAGCGCCAGCGGCTATGGCGACAAACGTCTGTCACCGAAAGAGAGTGAAGTTCTGCGTCTGTTTGCCGAAGGTTTTCTGGTTACTGAAATCGCGAAAAAACTCAACCGTAGTATTAAAACCATCAGCAGCCAGAAAAAGTCGGCAATGATGAAACTCGGTGTGGAAAACGATATCGCCCTGTTGAATTACCTCTCTTCCGTAACGCTGAGTCCCTCAGACAAAGAGTAATTCTTTTAACACCAAAGTGCCTGATGGCACGCCGTTTATCAGGCCTACGAATGACACTGGGTGGTGCGTGTTCCGTAGGCCGGATAAGGCAAGCGCCGCCATCCGGCATCTGTTATTCCCGCGCCTTCCTCACCCTTTCCGCATAGACCGTCAGCGTTTGCTTCAATACATCCAACGTCACTGGCTTAGACAGACAGCTATCCATACCTGATTCCAGGCAACGCTGCTTCTCTTCGGCCAGCGCGTTGGCCGTCACGCCGACAACCGGCAGCGTTAACCCTAACTGGCGGATACGCTGGGTCAGGCGATAACCATCCATGTTTGGCATGTTGACGTCACTCAGCACAATGTCGATATGATTTTTGCTGAGCACATTGAGCGCATCCACACCGTCATTCGCGGTTTTACACTGATATCCCAACGATCCCAATTGATCGGCCAGTAAGCGCCGGTTTATAGGGTGATCGTCAACAACCAGGATCATCATGTCATCGTTCGTCGCACCGGCTTTATCCGGGGTTGGCAACGCCGTGGAGAGCTCTTCACTCCCCAACTCTACACTGTAGATATGTGCCAACAGCGCAGGCAGTTCGTGCGGTGACGCCACGCTGTGTACCCATTCTCCAGGCTCTCTTTCCAGCGGAATGCCAATATGTCGGCGGCAGAAAATCACCGCTGCTCGCCCCTGCCAGGCCTGTTCCAGCACATCGTCGGCCACCAACAGGTCATCCGCATCGGGCTGTTGTCCCTCATATCGCAGCACCGTCATCCCATTGCGCGTCAGGCTGGATTCGAGAAAATGGTACAGTGACGCATTACGTACTGCCAGCCAGCAACGCGTGCCAGCCAATCCTTCAACACCCTTTTTCAGCGGATACTGTGCGCCATAAAGCGGAATACGCAGCGTAAACTGGCTCCCCATTCCCGGCTCGGAATCGACGGAAATATCCCCATCCATCATGCTGATCAGTTTTTCACAGATCGCCAAACCAAGTCCCGTTCCCTGGAAATTACGCTGTACGCCAGTCCCCACCTGGAAGAAAGGATCGAACAACCGAACCACCTCTTTGGCAGGGATCCCTACACCGGTATCACGCACTCGAATGCTCAGGTAGTCGCCGCTGCACTGCACGTGCAACACAATACAACCGGTATCGGTAAACTTGATTGCGTTACTCAGTAGATTAGAAATCACCTGTTGTAAACGCATCGGATCGCCATTCAGCGCCACAGGCACATCCGGATCGATAAAGCAGTACAACCCCAACTGCTTGCGGACCACCAGCGGCAAATAGTTAGCCGTAATATGGTTCATGACTTCACGCGGTGAAAACTCTCGCGGTTCAATCTTCAGCTGTTCAGATTCAATCTTTGAGAAGTCGAGAATATCGCTGATAATTTTCAGCAGCAGGCTGGAAGAGTTATTCATCGCCGTTACCAGACGATCCACCCCACTCGGTAACTCTTTGGTTTGCAACAAATCAAGGTTACCGATAATGCCATACAGCGGTGTACGTAGCTCATGGCTCACCGTCGCAAGGAACATCGATTTTGACTGGCTAGCCTGTTCCGCCGCCTGTGCCATCTCCTGCAACGACTCTTCCATTTTAACGCGCGCACTGACATCAACAAGGACACAAATTGCCACGTTTTCATTACGATAGCGCGAGTGCACAAAGCTGATTTGCAGATTGGTATTGTTGCTGGTCAGCACATCAACAAAATTGACCTGTTGGCCGCAAATAATTTGCGTTAACCGCTGACGGTCTTCATGCGTCAGCATGTTCAGATAGGTGTGCGCCAGTTCGTTACTCAGGATATTAATGCCATCCATGGTGCGCAGAATACAAATACCTACCGGCGCAGAAGCCACGATTTTACGGTTAAACTGCTCATGTTCTTCCAGCCGCTGAGCATCACTTTCCGCTGGAATAAAAATACGCCGTTCATACATGCGCGTGAGCATAAACAATGCCGCCCCGACCAGCACGTTCAGCAATATAGCGTTCAGGATCATCATGCGGATCCGCTCCAGCACCAGGTCGACAGGAACGGAGTACACGATGCTCAGGGAGGACGGAGGCAGATTTTTCTTCAATACCAGCTCGCGGAAACCCGGCGTGTAACCAAACCAGGAGCGCTCCTGCATCCAGTGGGGCTCAGCCTTAATATTCCCTTCAGGGCCGGTGAGAGAAATTAGCGCATGGCCATTTTCGTCGAGGATGGTCACGCCCATCGGTAAACTGCCCGGCGTGAAGAAATTCTCCATGCGAATAGGCTGCTCTACGCCCAACAGCGCCTGGAGACGATTGGCGAGGTAAACCGGCGTCAGTGCATAGAAATACCCTACTCCCGGACGCGGCCCCTGGCTAATCCAGAACAAGTTGTTGCCGTTTTCTTCTTGCGTTGCATTGCGATACTTAATAATGCGCTCATGCAGAGCCTTCAGGGCCTCGTCTCGTTCGACGGGCATATCACGCAAACCGAAATTGGCCATACAGAGGTTGTCGCTGCCGATCAGGAACACTCGATTTAAATCATAAGCGGCGGAAAAGTTGTCGCGCCAGTAGCGCATAAACCATGCCAGTGATTCCAGAGAACCTCGCCAGGCGTTGCCCATTACGGAACAGTCGGAGTCGGCAAACAGCGGCTCAAAATTAGGCACGACGGTTTTATCATCTCGCGCCCGCAGCGACATCACGCCGTTTTCCGCCGTTAAGCGATTTTCGGCAATATATTTCAGCTCTTTAATCACATCAGAGGTGCGCTGAATGTAACGTTGGGCCTGATCGGAGCTGAGATTAAGCTCCTGATGGATTTCAGACTCTCGCTGGTGCAGCGCATTCACAATGTAGAACACGGAGGCAAACGCAATCAGACACCAGATAACGAGCGCCAACGCTCTGAACAGGTAGCGTGAGACTTTTAGGGTTGAATGAACGGAAGCAAGGTATTTCAAAGGGGCGAAGCTCCGCCTCAGGGCATTAATAGAGTGTGGTTAAGGTAGCGATAAATGTCTTTTGTCGCAATGCCATTAAAAAAAGGGCCGGAGTTCTCCGGCCCTTCTTATTACGTTTTAATTACTCTTCAGCGTCATCCGCTGCATCATCATCGCTTTCCGCTTCAGGCGCGATATCCTCGTCACCTTCAGCTGCACTTCCGTCGATGGAGTCGAGCTCTTCATCATCAACCGGTTCAGCAACGCGTTGCAGACCCACAACGTTTTCGTCTTCCGCAGTACGGATAAGGATAACACCCTGGGTATTACGCCCTACCACGCTGATTTCCGACACGCGAGTACGTACCAGCGTACCTGCATCGGTGATCATCATGATCTGGTCGGTATCTTCAACCTGTACTGCGCCAACAACGGAGCCATTACGCTCGGTGACTTTGATGGAGATAACACCCTGCGTACCACGAGACTTGGTTGGGTATTCGCTTTCCGCTGTACGCTTACCGTAACCGTTCTGCGTGACGGTCAGGATTGCCCCTTCACCGCGTGGAACGATCAGGGAAACAACGGAGTCTTCACCTGCCAGTTTGATCCCGCGAACACCGGTCGCCGTACGACCCATCGCGCGAACTGCGTTCTCTTTAAAACGCACCACTTTACCGGCAGCAGAGAACAGCATAACTTCGTCATTACCGGACGTCAGATCAACGCCAATCAGTTCGTCGCCTTCGTTCAGGTTGACGGCGATAATACCGGCAGAACGCGGACGGCTGAATTCGGTCAATGCCGTTTTCTTCACGGTACCGCTGGCGGTTGCCATGAAGACGTTGACGCCCTCTTCGTACTCGCGTACCGGCAGAATTGCGGTGATACGTTCGTTCGCTTCCAGCGGTAGCAGGTTAACGATTGGACGTCCACGCGCACCACGGCTCGCTTCCGGCAGTTGATAAACCTTCATCCAGTACAGACGACCACGGCTGGAGAAGCAGAGGATCGTGTCATGGGTGTTGGCCACCAGCAGGCGGTCGATAAAGTCTTCTTCTTTAATGCGTGCTGCAGATTTGCCTTTACCGCCACGACGCTGCGCTTCGTAATCGGTTAACGGCTGATATTTCACGTAGCCCTGATGAGACAAGGTCACGACAACATCTTCCTGGTTAATCAGATCTTCGATGTTGATGTCAGCGCTGTTCGCGGTAATTTCGGTCCGACGCGCGTCGCCGAACTGTTCACGAATCAGCTCCATCTCTTCACGGATAACTTCCATCAGACGATCTGCGCTGCCCAGAATGTGCAGCAGTTCAGCGATCTGTTCCAGCAGCTCTTTGTATTCGTCGAGCAGTTTTTCGTGCTCAAGGCCGGTCAGTTTCTGCAAACGCAGATCCAGAATAGCCTGAGCCTGCTGTTCAGTCAGGTAGTACTGACCGTCACGCACGCCAAATTCCGGCTCCAGCCATTCAGGACGCGCGGCGTCATCACCAGCACGTTCCAGCATGGCGGAAACGTTGCCCAGTTCCCACGAACGCGCAACCAGCGCGGCTTTCGCTTCTGCCGGGGTCGGCGCACGGCGGATCAGTTCGATGATCGGATCGATGTTCGCCAGCGCAATCGCCAGCGCTTCAAGGATGTGCGCACGGTCGCGGGCTTTACGCAGTTCAAAGATAGTACGACGAGTTACGACTTCACGGCGGTGACGTACGAACGCGGCAATAATATCTTTCAGGTTCATGATCTTCGGCTGGCCATGGTGCAATGCAACCATGTTGATACCGAAGGAAACCTGCAATTGGGTCTGGGAGTAAAGGTTGTTCAGAACCACTTCCCCGACCGCATCGCGTTTCACTTCAATCACGATGCGCATACCGTCTTTGTCAGACTCGTCACGCAGCGCGCTGATGCCTTCTACGCGTTTGTCTTTTACCAGTTCGGCGATTTTCTCGATCAGGCGCGCTTTGTTTACCTGATACGGAATTTCGTGGACGATGATGGTTTCACGACCCGTTTTGGCATCCGCTTCGACTTCCGCGCGTGCGCGAATGTACACTTTGCCACGGCCGGTACGGTAGGCTTCTTCGATACCACGACGACCGTTGATGATCGCTGCAGTCGGGAAGTCCGGACCCGGAATATGTTCCATCAGCCCTTCAATGCTGATGTCTTCATCGTCAATATATGCCAGACAGCCGTTGATCACTTCAGTCAGGTTGTGCGGCGGAATGTTGGTCGCCATACCTACCGCGATACCGGACGAACCGTTCACCAGCAGGTTAGGAATTTTGGTCGGCATGACGTCAGGAATTTGTTCGGTGCCGTCGTAGTTATCGACGAAATCAACCGTTTCTTTTTCCAGGTCAGCCATCAGCTCATGGGCGATTTTCGACATACGGATTTCCGTATAACGCATCGCCGCTGCGGAGTCGCCATCGACAGAACCAAAGTTACCCTGACCATCTACCAGCATGTAACGCAAGGAGAATGGCTGCGCCATACGAACAATGGTGTCGTAAACGGCGGTATCACCATGAGGGTGGTATTTACCGATTACGTCACCAACGACACGGGCAGATTTTTTATAGGCTTTATTCCAGTCGTTGCCCAATACGTTCATGGCGTAAAGTACGCGACGGTGAACCGGCTTCAGGCCATCTCGGACGTCTGGCAGCGCACGGCCAACAATGACCGACATCGCATAATCCAGATAGGAGCTCTTCAGCTCTTCCTCAATGTTGACCGGTGTAATTTCTCTCGCAAGGTCGCTCATCTAACCGCTATCCCTCTACTGTATCCCGGATTCAAAGGTCGCAAATTATAACACATACGTGAAGATTCAGGTAAATGGATTCCCCCTGACAGAGGCTTTATTCATCCCGTCAGGCTGATATACTCATTTGCATCGCAAATTTAGGAGTAGAAGCCCCAATGAATGCCGAAAAACCCCCGGTTACTCACAACGTTGACCATGAAGAAATTGCCAAGTTTGAAGCAGTCGCGTCACGCTGGTGGGATCTTGAGGGTGAATTTAAGCCACTGCACCGTATTAACCCGCTGCGTCTGGGCTACATTACTGAACGCTCAGGCGGCCTGTTTGGTAAAAAGGTTCTCGATGTCGGCTGCGGCGGCGGCATTCTGGCGGAAAGCATGGCGCGCGAAGGCGCAACCGTCACCGGGCTGGACATGGGCTTTGAACCGTTACAGGTCGCAAAACTGCATGCGCTGGAGAGCGGCATCCAGGTGGAGTACGTACAAGAAACTGTCGAAGAACATGCGGATAAGCATGCGCATCAGTATGACGTTGTGACCTGCATGGAAATGCTGGAGCACGTACCAGATCCGCAGTCGGTGGTCAGGGCCTGCGCCAGACTGGTTAAACCGGGCGGCGAAGTCTTTTTTTCCACGCTTAACCGCAACGGCAAATCCTGGCTGATGGCGGTGGTCGGAGCGGAATATATTCTGCGGATGGTGCCGAAAGGCACGCATGATGTGAAAAAATTCATTAAGCCCGCTGAACTGTTAGAGTGGGTTGACCAGACCGTGTTGAAAGAGCGTCATATGACCGGCCTGCACTACAATCCCATCACCAACACCTTCAAACTCGGTCCGGGCGTTGATGTGAACTATATGGTGCATACCACCGCCAAAAGCGAATAAACCAGCGCTCATGGCCTTATGACGCTGAATTGTAGGCCGGATAAAGCGCGCCAGCGCCGCCATCCGGCATGACTCCGGGCTTTAACGCCTGATGGCGCTTCGCTTATCAGGCCTGCGTTATTACGCATCGCCTACTAATCCTGAGTAGTACCGGTACAGCAATTTTTGCGCCAGATCATAAGAACTTTCCTTACCTTAGATGAAGAAATCAGCACTCGATCAAAATTTCTATTTTTTTTCTCAATTATTGACATCCCCGCCAGGCCTTATAAGACGCGCACTTAGCGATTCTCACCCTTTTGCAACCTCAATTTAACCTCAAAATCAACTCTTGTGCTGAAAAGAATCCCTACTAGAATACTCACCATATAGCGTCTATTTTATCAAACAACCCCTACATATAGTATTTATCCACAGACTTAGTCACAACATGACTCTGTGGATAATATGGGGGATATTTTTTCTTTCACGGACAGGTAAAAAACCACATGAATCAGAGTCTGCTGGTGACAAAGCGTGATGGTAGTACAGAGCGCATCAATCTCGACAAAATCCACCGAGTTCTGGATTGGGCGGCAGAAGGACTGAATAACGTATCGATCTCTCAGGTCGAGCTGCGCTCCCACATTCAGTTTTATGACGGTATCAAGACCTCCGATATCCATGAAACAATCATCAAAGCTGCCGCCGACCTGATCTCCCGCGAAGCGCCGGATTATCAGTATCTGGCCGCCCGTCTGGCGATTTTCCATCTGCGCAAAAAAGCCTACGGCGAGTTTGAACCGCCAAAACTGTTTGACCATGTCGTGAAAATGGTTGAAATGGGCAAATACGACAATCATCTGCTGGAAGACTACACGGAAGAAGAGTTCAAGCAGATGGACTCGTTCATCGTACACGATCGTGATATGACCTTCTCCTACGCTGCGGTGAAGCAGTTAGAAGGCAAATATCTGGTGCAAAACCGTGTTACCGGTGAGATCTATGAAAGCGCACAGTTCCTCTACATTCTGGTAGCAGCCTGCCTGTTTTCTAACTATCCGCGTGAAACACGTCTGCAATATGTGAAACGTTTCTACGACGCTGTTTCTACATTCAAAATCTCGCTGCCGACGCCGATTATGTCCGGCGTGCGTACCCCAACGCGTCAGTTCAGCTCCTGTGTTCTGATCGAGTGCGGCGACAGCCTTGACTCCATCAACGCAACCTCCAGCGCGATTGTGAAATACGTTTCTCAGCGTGCCGGTATCGGCATTAACGCCGGTCGCATCCGTGCGCTGGGTAGCCCGATTCGCGGCGGTGAAGCGTTCCACACTGGCTGTATTCCGTTCTACAAGCATTTCCAGACTGCGGTGAAATCCTGCTCTCAGGGTGGCGTACGCGGCGGTGCAGCCACGCTGTTCTACCCAATGTGGCACCTGGAAGTTGAAAGCCTGCTGGTCCTGAAAAACAACCGTGGCGTCGAAGGCAACCGCGTTCGTCACATGGACTACGGCGTACAGATCAACAAACTGATGTACACCCGTTTGCTGAAAGGCGGCGACATCACCCTCTTTAGCCCGTCCGACGTCCCGGGTCTGTATGACGCGTTCTTCGCCGATCAGGATGAGTTCGAACGTCTGTACACCCAATATGAAAACGACGACAGCATCCGCAAACAGCGCGTGAAAGCGGTTGAGCTGTTCTCACTGATGATGCAGGAACGTGCCTCTACTGGTCGTATCTATATTCAGAACGTTGACCACTGCAACACCCATAGCCCGTTTGATCCGGTTGTCGCGCCGGTACGCCAGTCCAACCTGTGCCTGGAAATCGCCCTGCCGACCAAACCGCTGACCGACGTTAACGATGAAAACGGCGAAATTGCGCTGTGTACGCTGTCCGCATTTAACCTGGGCGCTATCGAAAGTCTGGACGAACTGGAAGAGCTGGCCGTACTGGCGGTACGTGCGTTGGATGCGCTGCTCGATTACCAGGATTATCCGATTCCGGCCGCCAAACGCGGTGCGATGGGGCGTCGTACGCTGGGTATTGGCGTTATCAACTATGCCTACTGGCTGGCGAAAAACGGTAAACGCTACTCTGACGGCAGCGCTAATAACCTGACTCACAAAACCTTTGAAGCGATTCAGTATTACCTGCTGAAAGCGTCTAACGAGCTGGCGAAAGAGCAAGGCGCATGCCCGTGGTTTAACGAAACCACCTATGCGAAAGGCATTCTGCCGATCGATACCTATAAAAAAGACCTGGATGCTATCGTCAGCGAATCCCTGCATTACAACTGGGAAAGCCTGCGCGAATCAATTAAAACTCACGGTCTGCGTAACTCCACGCTCTCCGCTCTGATGCCGTCCGAGACCTCTTCGCAGATCTCCAACGCCACCAACGGTATTGAACCACCACGCGGTTACGTGAGCATCAAAGCATCGAAAGATGGAATTCTGCGTCAGGTCGTGCCGGACTACGAACACCTGCACGACGCATATGAACTGCTGTGGGAAATGCCGAACAACGACGGCTACCTGCAGCTGGTAGGTATCATGCAGAAATTTATCGATCAGTCGATTTCTGCCAACACCAACTACGATCCGTCGCGCTTCCCGTCCGGAAAAGTACCGATGCAGCAGTTGCTGAAAGACCTGCTCACCGCCTACAAATTTGGTGTCAAAACGCTGTATTATCAGAACACCCGTGACGGTGCGGAAGACTCTCAGGACGATCTGGTACCGTCCATTCAGGACGATGGCTGCGAAAGCGGCGCATGTAAGATTTAATCTTTTGCCGGGTGGCGTAGCGCTTACCCGGCCTACAAATTAATTCGCGGTATTGTAGGCCGGATAAGCAAAGCGCATCCGGCAGTACATTCCAGACAGGATTCACATCAATGGCATACACCACTTTTTCACAGACGAAAAATGATCAGCTTCTGGAACCGATGTTCTTCGGCCAGCCGGTGAACGTCGCCCGCTACGATCAGCAAAAATATGACATCTTTGAAAAACTGATCGAAAAGCAGCTCTCTTTCTTCTGGCGTCCGGAAGAGGTCGATGTTTCTCGCGATCGTATCGATTTCCAGGCATTGCCGGAACATGAAAAACATATCTTCATCAGCAACCTGAAGTATCAGACGCTGCTGGACTCCATTCAGGGACGTAGTCCAAACGTCGCGCTGCTGCCGTTAATCTCGATCCCTGAACTGGAAACCTGGGTGGAAACTTGGGCGTTTTCTGAAACAATCCATTCCCGCTCCTACACTCATATTATTCGCAATATCGTTAACGATCCGGCGGTGGTGTTTGACGATATCGTCACTAATGAGCAAATCCAGAAACGCGCAGAAGGTATTTCCAGCTACTACGACGAATTGATCGAGATGACCAGCTACTGGCATTTGCTCGGTGAAGGTACGCATACCGTTAATGGCAAAACGGTTGTCGTAAACCTGCGTGAGCTGAAGAAGAAGCTGTATCTGTGCCTGATGAGCGTCAACGCGCTGGAAGCGATCCGCTTTTATGTCAGCTTCGCCTGCTCCTTCGCATTCGCCGAACGTGAACTGATGGAAGGCAACGCGAAAATTATTCGTCTGATCGCCCGCGACGAAGCCCTGCATCTGACCGGTACTCAGCATATGCTGAACCTTCTGCGCAGCGGTGTAGACGATCCGGAGATGGCGGAAATTGCCGAAGAGTGCAAACAAGAATGTTACGACCTGTTCGTACAGGCCGCGCTGCAGGAAAAAGAGTGGGCGGACTATCTGTTCCGTGATGGCTCAATGATTGGCCTGAACAAAGACATTCTGTGCCAGTACGTTGAGTACATCACCAACATCCGTATGCAGGCTGTCGGACTCGATCTGCCTTTCCAGACCCGCTCTAACCCGATCCCGTGGATCAACACCTGGCTGGTGTCTGATAACGTCCAGGTCGCACCGCAGGAAGTGGAAGTCAGCTCTTATCTGGTCGGCCAGATCGATTCGGAAGTTGATACCGACGACCTGAGTAACTTCCAGCTCTGATGGGCCGCGTGACTTTGCGCATCTCTGGCACACAACTGCTGTGCCAGGATGAACATCCTTCCCTACTTGCCGCACTCGAGTCGCACGATGTTGAAGTCGAATATCAGTGTCGTGAAGGCTACTGCGGCTCCTGTCGTACCCGCCTGGTGGCAGGACAGGTTGACTGGATTGCCGAACCTCTGGCCTTCATTCAGCCCGGTGAAATTTTGCCCTGTTGTTGCCGGGCAAAAGGCGATATTGAAATAGAGCTGTAACGCAAGGCGGGATAAAAATTGTTACTGGCAAAAGAGCCGCCGATGAACGGCAGCCCTTTATTTCTCCTGCAGGCATGTAGGAAAACGTTAACAGCAGACGGCCTTATCTAGCAGTTAATAACGTTTCGTCCAATAAGGCCTGTGACCGGAGGTGCATCACAGGCCTTATGCCATTACTCTTTATTCAGGAATTTCACTGCTTTGTCGGGGAAGTCGGTGAACAGCCCGTCAACACCCGCTTTGTTATAAAGAATGTCATACAGCTGGTTTACGTCAGTGGTGTAATCCGGCAGTTGATCGGCGCGAACGGTATAAGGATGCACCACCATCTTATTCTGATGTGCGTCCTGCACCATGCCAGTTAACGAGATATTGCCCTTCTTCGACTTCTCATCAATCAGCATGTGGTAGTCCGGCCCAATGCCGTCCGCATACTGCGCAACCTGCTTCATGGCACCCGGTTTAAACATCCAGTCGTAGTTGTAATTAACCCAACTGCCGTCTGGCTTTTTCTCCTGAGTTTCATTCCAGTCAGTGTACGCAATCAACTGTACCAGATTGAGATCCATCCCCATCTTCGGTTCCAGTTCATTCTTAATGCGCTTTAACTCTGCGACATCAAAACACTGCAGATAGACCTTATCGTTCTTGTCGGTGTACCCGTACTTTTTCAGTACTTCCAGCGTTTTAGCCGCAATGTCCTTCCCTTCCTGATGATGGAACCACGGCGCTTTCATTTCCGGGTAAATGCCGATGTTTTTACCGGTTGAATGATTTAATCCCTGAACGAACTCAATCTCTTCTTCGAAAGTGTGCACACGGAAATCAGATTTACCCATCGGGAAACGCCCCGGGTAGGTCTGGACCTTTTTGCCATTTTCGATATCAAAGCCTTCGGTAAATTTCAGCGACTTAATCTCATCCAGCGTAAAGTCGATAGCATAGTAACGCCCATCTTTACGCGCACGATCCGGGAAACGCTCGGCAACATCGGTGACGCGGTCAAGATAGTGGTCATGCAGGACGACCAGATGGTCGTCCTTAGTCATCACCAAATCCTGTTCCAGGTAATCCGCTCCCTGAGCATAGGCCATCGCTTTCGCAGGTAACGTATGCTCCGGTAGATAACCGCTGGCGCCACGGTGCGCAATCACGATTTTATCTGCGGCAAGCGCCGCGCTGCTCACAACCATACCTGCCAGCATCAGCGCCACGCTGAGACTTTTCAATGTGGTTTTCATCTATTAGCCCCCGTTACGCTTGAGCTGCATCTCTTCGTGATGGCGTTTTTCGCCAATCATGACGACTACCAGCAGAATAACCGCCAGCACGCTACCGCCAATCATCACCATAAAGCCGCCGTCCCAACCGAAGAAATCAACGGTGTAGCCGACAATGGCGCTCGCAGCCACAGAACCGCCGAGATAACCGAACAGACCAGTAAAGCCAGCCGCCGTACCTGCCGCTTTTTTCGGTGCCAGTTCCAGCGCATGCAGACCAATCAACATGACCGGGCCGTAGATCAGGAAGCCGATGATAATCATACAAGCCATATCTACGTTCGGGTTGCCTGCCGGGTTCATCCAGTAAACGATGGTCGCAATCGTCACCAGCGTCATAAAGAACACGCCGGTCGCGCCACGGTTTCCACGGAAGACTTTATCCGACATCCAGCCACACAGCAGCGTGCCCGGAATACCCGCATATTCATACAGGAAGTAGGCCCAGGATGATTTATCCAGTGCAAAATGCTTCACTTCTTTCAGGTAAGTCGGCGACCAGTCCAGGATGCCGTAGCGCAGCAGATAAACAAACACGTTGGCGATAGCGATGTACCACAACAGTTTGTTCGGCAGTACGTACTGCATGAAGATCTGCTTCGCAGTCAGCTCTTCTTCCGCTTTCTCGTTGTAATCGTCCGGATAATCGTTCTTGTACTCTTCGATTGGCGGCAGACCACAGGACTGCGGAGTGTCACGCATCAGAGCAAAAGCAAACAGCGCGACGACGATCGCACCGAAAGCAGGCATGTACAGCGCCGCTTTCCAGTCATTGAACCAGGCCATACCCAGCAGGAATAACAGAGGAGGCAGACCGCCACCCACGTTATGCGCACAGTTCCAAACGGAAACGATGCCGCCACGCTCTTTCTGCGACCACCAGTGCACCATGGTACGACCACACGGCGGCCATCCCATCCCATCCCCTGGAACCATCCGCAGAGGAACAGCAGCACAAACATTACCGCGATGCTCGATGTCGCCCACGGCACAAAGCCCATGAACAGCATCACTGCGGCAGCCAGAATCAAACCGGCTGGCAGGAAAACGCGCGGATTCGAGCGATCCGAAACGGACCCCATGATGAATTTCGAAAATCCGTAAGCAATGGAGATACCGGACAACGCAAAACCCAGATCGCCACGCGAGAACCCCTGCTCAACCAGATACGGCATCGCAAGGGCAAAGTTCTTACGTACCAGATAGTACGCGGCATAACCAAAGAAAATCCCCAGAAAAATCTGCCAACGTAATCGACGATATGTCGGGTCGATCTCCGCTGCAGGTAAACGCGCCGTGTGTGACGCTGGTTTAAAAATGCTCAACATAGTGTAGCCTCCGTGGCCGTCTTTCATTCGAAGTAAACACTGCAGTTCGTCATTACTACCCTACCGCTCCCAGTGTGGCCGCGATGTTAAGGAAAGATACATAACAAAAATGTGAAACGCAGCACATATTGTTACAGATTTATGACAAATGTTCATAAAGGCGCACGAAATCACGTTTCATTTTCGAATAATGAGCGATTATGCGCGAAATCAAACAATCCATGTTTTTTATGTGGCTAAATGATAAAAAACGAACTGTGAGGAAAAACAATGAAAATTCGCGACTCGCAAACAAGTGACGTGATTATCATTGGTGGAGGAGCAACAGGTGCAGGGATCGCACGCGATTGTGCGCTGCGCGGGTTGCGCGTCATCTTAGTGGAACGCCACGATATCGCCACAGGTGCGACCGGGCGCAACCACGGCCTGCTGCACAGCGGTGCACGCTACGCCGTCACCGATGCTGAATCTGCCCGTGAGTGCATCAGCGAAAACCAAATTCTGAAACGTATCGCCCGCCATTGCGTTGAGCCAACGGACGGTCTGTTTATTACCCTGCCGGAGGATGAGCTCTCCTTTCAGGCGACCTTTATTCGCGCCTGTGAAGAGGCAGGGATTCGCGCAGAAGCGATTGACCCTCAGCAAGCACGTATTATCGAACCTTCCGTGAATCCACAGCTGATTGGTGCGGTAAAAGTGCCGGACGGCACGGTTGATCCTTTCCGCTTAACCGCCGCCAACATGCTGGATGCGCGTGAGCATGGCGCGGTTATCTTAACGGCGCATGAAGTCACGGGACTTATCCGTGAAGGAGCAACAGTTTGCGGCGTTAATGTGCGCAATCATCTGACGGGCGAAATGCAGTCCCTGCATGCACCGGTTGTGGTGAACGCCGCCGGGATCTGGGGTCAACGCATTGCGGAATATGCCGATCTGAGCATCCGTATGTTCCCGGCCAAAGGTTCGTTGCTGATTATGGATCATCGGATTAACCAGCATGTCATCAACCGCTGCCGTAAACCGTCTGACGCCGATATTCTGGTGCCAGGCGATACCATCTCATTGATCGGTACCACCTCGCAGCACATTGATTACGATGATATCGATAGCAACCGCGTCACCGCAGAAGAAGTTGACATTCTGCTGCGTGAAGGCGAGAAACTGGCGCCGATTATGGCGAAAACGCGCATTTTACGCGCCTACTCCGGCGTGCGTCCGCTGGTAGCCAGCGACGACGATCCCACCGGGCGTAACGTCAGCCGTGGAATTGTCCTGTTCGATCACGCCCAGCGTGACGGACTGGAAGGGTTTATCACCATTACCGGCGGCAAACTGATGACCTACCGCCTGATGGCGGAGTGGGCTACCGATGCCGTTTGCCGTAAGCTGGGCAATACCCAGCCTTGCACAACCGCAGACACCGCGTTGCCTGGCTCACAGGAATCTACCGAGCATACGCTTAAACGCGTTATTTCGTTACCTGCGCCGCTACGCGGTTCGGCAGTCTATCGCCATGGGGATCGTACCCCAGCGTGGCTGAGCGAAGGCCGTCAACATCGCAGCCTGGTCTGTGAATGCGAAGCGGTCACCGCAGGCGAAGTGCAATACGCCGTCGAGAATTTAACCGTCAACAGTCTGCTCGATTTGCGTCGCCGTACCCGCGTCGGAATGGGGACCTGCCAGGGCGAATTGTGTGCCTGTCGCGCCGCAGGTTTGCTGCAACGTTTTAATGTCACTACCGCAGCACAATCCATTACTCAGCTTTCCGACTTCCTCAACGAACGCTGGAAAGGTGTGCAGCCTATTGCCTGGGGAGATGCACTGCGCGAAAGCGAATTCACTCGCTGGGTTTATCAAGGGTTGTGTGGTCTGGAAAAGGAGCACCAGGATGAAATTTGATACCGTCATTATCGGCGGCGGCCTCGCTGGACTGCTATGTGGCCTGCAACTGCAAAAAAGCGGACTGCGCTGCACGATTGTTACCCGCGGCCAAAGCGCCCTGCATTTTTCCTCCGGCTCACTGGATTTGCTCAGCAGCTTACCCGATGGTCAACCGGTGACGGATATAGAAGCGGGTTTGAATGCACTGCACACTCAGGCACCCGCACATCCGTATAGCACCATCGGAACGCAGAACGTTCTGGAACTGGCCCAGCAGGCGCAAAATTTACTGGAAGAATGCGGAGCGCATTTGCAAGGCAACGTGCATCAGGCACATCAACGTGTTACCCCGCTGGGCACCCTGCGCTCAACCTGGTTAAGCTCCCCGGAAGTGCCGGTCTGGCCGCTGTCCGCGCAGCGTATATGCGTTGTAGGGATTAGCGGGTTACTGGATTTTCAGGCGCATCTCGCCGCGGCGTCATTACGCCAACGTAATCTCAGCGTCGAGACGGCAGAAATCGAACTGCCGGAACTGGATGTCCTGCGTGATAACCCAACCGAGTTTCGCGCCGTTAATATTGCGCGCCTGCTGGATAACGAAGATAAATGGTCGCTGCTCTATGACGCATTGCTGCCAATGGCAAAAATCTGCGACATGATAATCATGCCGGCCTGCTTTGGTCTGGCAGATGAGCGGCTCTGGCAGTGGCTTAACGAGCGCCTCCCCTGCTCGCTGACACTGTTACCGACCCTACCTCCTTCGGTACTGGGCATGCGTTTACACAACAAATTGCAGCGCCAGTTTGTGCGCCAGGGCGGTGTGTGGATGCCGGGTGATGAAGTGAAGAAAATCACCTGTCAGGACGGCGTGGTCAGCGAAATCTGGACCCGAAATCATGCCGATATCCCGTTGCGGCCACGTTTCGCCGTGCTCGCCAGCGGCAGTTTTTTCAGCAGCGGGCTGGTCGCCACGCGTGAGGCAATCCACGAACCAATCCTGGGACTGGATGTACAGCAAACAGCTACCCGCGCCGAGTGGTATCAGCGTGATGTTTTCGATCCACAACCGTGGCAACTGTTTGGCGTCACAACCGATGCCACATTGCGCCCATCACTGGCGGGAAAAACGATAGAGAACATGTACGCCATCGGTTCCGTCCTCGGCGGATTCGACCCTATCGCCCAGGGTTGCGGAGGCGGCGTGTGCGCAGTCAGCGCCTTACATGCCGCACATCATATTGCGAAACGTGCAGGAGGACAGCAATGAGCGACACACGTTTTGAAAGTTGTATCAAATGTACGGTGTGCACCACCGCCTGCCCGGTAAGCCGCGTCAACCCGAGCTACCCGGGCCCTAAGCAGGCCGGCCCGGACGGTGAACGTCTGCGCCTGAAAGATGGCGCACTATATGACGATGCGCTGAAATACTGCATCAACTGTAAGCGCTGCGAAGTGGCCTGTCCGTCAGACGTGAAAATCGGCGATATCATCCAGCGCGCGCGCGCCAAATACGACACGACGCGCCCATCGCTGCGTAACTTCGTCTTAAGCCATACCGATTTAATGGGTAGCGTTTCCACCCCCTTCGCCCCAATAGTGAATACCGCCACCTCACTAAAACCGGTACGTCAGTTGCTGGATTACGCGCTAAAAATCGATCATCGCCGTACGCTGCCGAAGTACTCCTTTGGCACCTTCCGCCGCTGGTATCGCAGCATTGCCGCACAGCAGGCGCAGTATCAGGATCAGGTCGCCTTTTTCCACGGCTGTTTTGTGAATTACAACCATCCCCAGCTTGGCAAAGACCTGATCAAGGTGTTGAATGCGATGGGAACCGGCGTGCAACTGCTGAGTAAAGAGAAATGCTGTGGCGTGCCGCTGATTGCTAACGGATTTACAGATAAAGCGCGTAAGCAGGCGGTCAGCAACGTGGCCTCACTCCGGGAAGCGATTGATGGCAAAGGCATTCCGGTGATCGCCACCTCATCAACCTGTACCTTTGCGCTACGTGATGAATATCCAGAAGTGCTGGATGTCGACAACTCAGGCCTGCGAGAACACATTGAACTGGCAACCCGCTGGCTGTGGCGCAAGCTGGATGAAGGTAAAACGCTGCCGCTGAAAACGCTGCCGCTGAAGGTGGTCTATCACACGCCATGCCATATGGAGAAAATGGGCTGGACGCTCTACACGCTGGAGCTACTGCGACAAATTCCGGGGCTGGAGCTGACGGTGCTGGATTCTCAGTGTTGTGGGATTGCCGGGACTTACGGCTTTAAAAAGGAAAACTACCCGACTTCACAGTCTATTGGCGCACCGTTATTCCGCCAAATTGAAGAAAGCGGCGCAGATATCGTCGTCACCGACTGCGAAACCTGTAAATGGCAGATTGAGATGTCTACCAGTAAGCGTTGCGAACATCCTATCACCCTGCTTGCCAAAGCGTTGGGGTAACTCAGTTGCCCGGTGGTGTTTGCTACCGGGCATTTTTGCGCATCCAGTTCCGCTTATTTGAATACGTTGCAGTCGGGCGTATTTATCTCTGATTCACCCACGCAAAAAATCAATTTCTCATATGCAGCGCTTGTTAAAAGTAGATACCGTCACGCCATATTCTCTTTCTGGTGACGGACTACCATGGCTAAACCCACTACATCCACACCGCATGATGCGGTTTTTAAAAAGATCATTTCTTATCCTGAGATGGCCCGGGATTTTCTGGAGATTCACCTCCCCGCCACATTACGTGAGATATGCAATTTGCAAACGCTGAAGCTGGAGTCCACCAGTTTTATCGAACAGGATCTCCGCGCGTACTACTCCGACGTATTGTGGTCGCTAAAAACCCACGAAGGTGACGGCTATATCTATTGTGTCATCGAACATCAGAGTACAGCCGTGCAGCACATGGCATTCCGCCTGATGCGCTATGCCACCGCTGCGATGCAGCATCATCTTGATGCCGGGAATAAAACGCTGCCGCTGGTGATCCCAATGTTGTTTTATCACGGTCAACAAAGCCCCTATCCCTGGTCACTCAACTGGCTGGATGAATTTGACAATCCACAGCTGGCACGACAGCTTTATTCAGAAGCCTTTCCGCTGGTCGATATTACCGTGATACCTGACGATGAAATCGTGCAACATCGGCGTGTTGCGCTGCTTGAGTTGATGCAAAAACATATCCGCGATCGTGATTTGATGGGATTAGTGGACCGACTGGTCTCGTTATTAGTTACAAGCACCGCTAATGACAGCCAGCTACAAACGCTATTAAATTACCTGCTACGGTACGGCGACGTTTCTCACGTCAACGAATTTATCCATAAAGTTGCCGAACGTTCCCCTCATAACAAGGAGAGGCTGATGACAATCGCAGAGAGGCTCAGACAAGAAGGTCACCACGATGGGCTGCAACAAGGGTTACAACAAGGATTAGAACAAGGATTAGAACAAGGAGTACAAAAAGGTACGCAAGAAGAAGCAACACGGATTGCTCGCATGATGCTGGAACATGGTATTGATCGTGAAATCGTACTGGGCATTACCGGTTTTTCTGCTGACGACGGGGCGGCTAGCAACCATTAGCACAGATCTCAGGCCCGATAGCCTTATACCATCGGGCCTGATATTAGTAACTGCTTTTTAACGTTTGTGCTGATTTCTCCGGCTTAAACATTGCCAACCGGCGATCCAGCGCTTCGGTATAAAGCATGGTATCGACGCCTACAGCGACAAAATTCGCGCCCCACTGCAAACATTTTTGCGCCATTGCCGGGTCGACGGCGAGGAAACCGGCGGCTTTTCCGGCTGCGCGGATACGGCGAATGCTTTGCTCGATGATCTCTTGTACTTCCGGGTGTCCGGTGTTATCCGGATAGCCCAGTGATGCAGAAAGATCCGCCGGGCCGATAAAGACACCGTCAATACCTTCAACGTCCAGAATCGCATCCAGATTATCCAGTGCGGCTTTACTCTCGACCTGCACAAGCAGGCACAGTGATTCATTGGCCCGTTCCATATAATTGTCGATACGTCCCCAGCGCGCCGCCCGCGCCACGCTGGCACCAACGCCACGCTCCCCGAGTGGTGGATAACGAGTCGCAGAAACCACCTGACGCGCCTGCTCCGCACTGTCGACCATAGGAATCAGCAACGTCTGCGCACCAATATCCAACACTTGCTTGATCAACGCTTTACTGCCCTCAACGGGACGGACTACCGGCTGACTGGCATAAGGCGCAATCGCCTGGAGCTGGTGGTAGAGATCCTGCACCGTATTCGGCGCATGTTCACCATCAATCAACAGCCAGTCGTAGCCCGACGTCGCGGCAATCTCTGCCATGTAGGAGGTGGTCGAACTGAGCCACAGGCCAACCTGGACTTCCCCTTTCCGCAATCCTTCTTTGAAGGGGTTTGATAACAATGCGTTCATAACGATCCTTACAATTAATGATGCACAGCGCCTGCTTGTGAAACCGAACGGTTCACACTCAGCGTAAAGATGATAAGCGAGCCAATCATCGCGACGCCCGCCAGAACCAGCAGACCTGCCGCATCGCTGGCAAACAACGTTTCTGCTTTGACGCGCAGAATGGGGGCAATAAAGCCGCCTACGGCACCAAACAGGTTGACGAAGCCGATCCCCGCCGCCAGAGCAGTCCCGGAAAGAAGCTGCGTTGGCATCGTCCAGAACACCGGCTGTACGGCGATGAAACCAACCGCAGCGACGCAAAGCGCCACGATCGCCAGTACCGGTGAAACCAGCCCGGACAAGCCA
Organism: Citrobacter sp. S39; assembly: GCF_009495675.1. Lineage (NCBI taxonomy): Bacteria > Pseudomonadati > Pseudomonadota > Gammaproteobacteria > Enterobacterales > Enterobacteriaceae > Citrobacter > Citrobacter sp. S39. Next base: position 2,557,621 of record NZ_CP045555.1, on the reverse strand, counting down.
ATGCCAATCCCGGCCGCCAGCAGTGTCAGCGCAGCAACGTTACGTCGATCGCCAGTGCGATCGGAATAACGCGGAATAAGCCAGGTGCCAAACAACGCCGCTACCCACGGTATCGCCGTCACGACTGAAGCCGTAAAGCCGACCTTTGTTCCCAGCAATGCGGCAACCTGAGTGGGCAGGAAGAAGATCAAGCCATACACCGCGACCTGAATCGTCAGATAGATGATCGCCAGTTGCCAGACGCGGCCATTACGCAACGCGTCCGACAGGCGCGAAGTGACCTTTTTCTCCTCTTCACTCGCCAGTTGGCTAATGAGTGCAGCCTTTTCCTCGGCGCTAAGGAAACGCGCTTGCTGTGGCGTGTCGTCAAGCCAGAAGAAGGTAAAAACGCCTGCACCTACCGCCAGTAAACCTTCGATAACGAACATCCAGAACCACCCCGGATGTCCCATAAAACCGTGCATCTCCAACAGTGCACCTGAAAGCGGCGATCCCAGGGTTAATGCCAGCGGCGCCCCCATGTAGAATAGCCCCATGATGCTGGCGCGATTACGCTGGGGGAACCACTGCGACGTCAGGTATATCATACCGGGGAAGAACCCTGCTTCTGCCGCACCCAGCAGAGTACGGATGACCAGAAACTTTGCTTCTGTGTCCGCCCATGCCATCGCCGCGGAGAGAAATCCCCATAGTAACGTGGTGGTGCCAATCCAGGTTCTGGCGCCAAATTTACGCATCAACAAGTTGGCAGGAACGCCCAGAAAGGCGTAAACCACAAAGAAAATCCCCGCCCCCAACGCATAAGCCTCATTGCTCAGGCCGGTATCAATCTGATAGGTCTCTTTGGCAAAACCGATGTTCGAGCGGTCAAGAAACGCCAGCACATACAGCGCCAGCATAAAGGGAATCAAACGGGCGCGGTTTTTCTTCACCACACCGTCAAGTAACGTGGTACTCATCGCAAGATCCTCAAAGAAATGAGGGCGTTGCCGTGGCAATGGCAACGCACAGGTCATTAGTGGCTATAAGGGCGCTTCAGATTGCAGTCGCGGTTAAGTTCGACGCCAAATCCCGGTTTGTCGAGCACCGACTTATGAATGCGGCCATTGACGGGTACGGGTTCGTCCAGAAGGATCGGATCAAACTGTGGGCGCATCGTTGAGCAATCCGGGCTGGTCATCAAAAACTCACTGAACGGGGTGTTGGTGAACGTGATCACCGCATGATGCGAGTAGACCGATGAGCCATGCGGCACCACCAGCTGTCCGCGTGATTTCGCAATAGCGGCAATTTCTACTAACGTGGTTAACCCACCGCACCAGCCTACATCCGGCTGCATTATGTCGATGCCGGTTTCAGATAGGGTGCGGAAAGATTGTAGCGTTCCATGGTGTTCACCGCTGGTGACCATCATCCCTGCAGGGGCGTTGCGTTTCAGTTCGCGATAGCCTTCATACTGCTGCGGTGGCAGACACTCTTCGATCCACTTCAGATTATACGGCGCGCAGGCATGAGCCAGTTTGGTGGCATAGTTCACATCCTGACTCATCCAACAGTCGAGCATCAGCCAAAAATCAGGGCCACATTTTTCGCGCATATCAGCGACCATTGCTGCATCTTTGCGGATCCCGGCATCCCCATCGTGCGGCCCCCAGTGAGTTGGCATTTTGCCGCCAATAAAGCCCATCTCCTTTGCCAGATCCGGACGCGCGCCCGTCGCGTAGAATTGAATTTCGTCTCGTACCGCGCCACCCAACAACTTGTAGACCGGTAACCCCACCACTTTGCCGAACAGATCCCACAGCGCCAGATCTACGCACGAGATGGTGTTCATCACCAGACCGCCAGATCCGGAGTAATACATTGTTGCGCCGAGCATCTGGTCATGAATGAGTTTGATATCGCTAACGCATTTCCCTTCGATAAAACGATTGAGATGCTTTTCTACAATAAAGCAACCCATCTCCCCTGCCGTCGACACGGCAAAACCGGTCTGCCCGTTCTCAGCTTCTACCTCAACAATCAGCGTTCCTAACACGTTGATACCAAAAGACTGACGCGATTGCTCGTATTCATGATATTTACTCATTGGCGTGGCGATATGATCGTCAATCCAGTGGTTAGCGCCCTGATCGTGATAGTCACCACCGCCAGCGCCTTTTTCCGCCGTGGCACCACCGGTAAACCAGGCGCGGACGTGTTTAATTTTAGGTAGGGTCATGATGTTCTCCTTTTTATGAAGCAAGTGAGTCGAAGGGACTTTTCCATCCCAGCAGGCGTGAAATATCTTTGGCGCAGGAAATCGCTTTACCAGCCAGATAATCACGGTTCTCTTCGTTAATTTGCAGACGCGTGCCAACCACTGAAATCGCGGCGGTCAGCTCATTGCTAGCGTTAAAAACTGGCGCAGCGACGCAGCGAACATCGGGATAATCTTCGCCATTATCAAAGCTCCATCCACGCTGACGAATACGCTCAAGCTCGTCCTTCAACTGCTGTGGTTTGGTGATAGTGGTCGGCGTTGCCTGTTCCCATATCAGTTGTTCAATAATGGCTTTACGTACGGCGGCAGGTTGCCAGGCCAGCAGACATTTGCCGATACCCGAGCGATAGAGCGAAAGACTTTTCCCTTCGTGGGAGCGCACGCTGATAGTCGATGACGACTCTACTTTCAGGATGTAATACGCGCTTTCGTGGTCGATGATCCCCAGATGGCAAAGCAGTCCGGTCTCATCCATCAGTTGTGTCAACCGTGGACGGGCCAGTTCACGTAAATCCATCTTGCTCAGGGCATGTCCCGACAGTTCAACCAGCTTGGTCCACAGGCAGTAATTCTCCTGATGATCAATGCTGATGAAGCGTTGACGTTTCAGTTCGTTCAGTAATAGATACGCGGTACTTTTTGGAATACCCAGCGTTTCTATGATGATAGCGGCACTGCATGGGCCGATACGCGCAATGAGATTGAGTATTTCAATCGCCCTGGTGAGCGCGGGAACTTTACTTGATTCCAACATACTGGACTCCAGTCTGAGATACTGGAATCAGTGTGGTGAGTTAAGGTGGTTAAAATTGTGAAGTGCATCAAATCCTCCCGCTCTTCCAGTAGGCTGGAGAAAAAACGAGTGCAATTGTGAACTAACGCACAGATTTTTTTACAGGGAGTACAATAGGTTGGACTGAAAATGGGAAGGCCAGCATGCCTTCCCGTTACGAGAAGTAGAGAGAGAATAAATCAGGCAGGTAGCATCAGAGATTCCACTACGTCGATCCAGCCGTGCTCACTGGCAATATCCTGTCCGTTAAGCCAACGGCGCAGCATATTTAGCGCCATCATTGCGCACACTTCCTGACGAATCGACAAGCTGTAGCGATTAGCGTTCAGCCGAACGCGCAAACCATATGTCCCATTGGGGGTGGCCAGTGCAAAGTTAATATGTTCGTTTTCGAAAGCTGATATCGCCAAAGCCAGCCCGGCATAATGTTTGCTACGTCGCTCGGTTACCCAATGCGCCGTTTGCGCCAGCGTTTCTTCCTGGGGCGGAACAACTTCGCTCGCCAACAACGGAGCATTAGCGCGAGAAAGCTGCAACGCGACCAGACCACCGGTAAATTGTTCGCTCAGCGTCAGGCTGTATTGCCGTTCCTGTAACGTGCGGGCAATTTGTGCGGGCAAGCCTTCCGTACCTTCGAAAATCATATTCTGTCCGGCAACTCGCTTAACTTCTGGCCACAGCGCCAACATCGCTTCACGTTGGGAATCCGGCCCGGTCAGCTTCAGCTCAATAATCGGCATTGAGGAGCGATATCCCATTGTTACGCCCGGTGGCAAAGTCAGCGGATCCAGGCTTTGTGCCAGCTCACTTTCAGAACGGCCAAAGGTGGTTAATCGCAGGCATAACGGGGGCTGAGCCAAAGAGAAACGCTCACGCAAACGCGGCAGGATCTCATGCTCAACCATGACTTTAAATTCTGACGGTACACCCGGTGTAAAGAACATCAGGCAGCGGTTAAGCTTCAGGGCGAACCCGCACGCGGTACCCACCGGATTATTGATAAACTCAGCGCTGGCCGGAAGTTCAGCCTGTTTGCGGTTGCTCGGCGCCATCACGCGGCCACGATCGCGGAAATATCGCTCCATCTCGGTCAGCCATGCTTCATGCAGCACCAGCCCTTCGCCTTTTGCCGTTGCCGCTGCCAGCGCGCTCAAATCATCGCTGGTTGGCCCCAAACCGCCATTAACGATCAGTATATCGGCGTGTTCGCTACGCTCACGCAAAACGGCGACTAAATCGTTAAGATTGTCACCTACCGTGTTGCGGCGTGTTAGCGGTAAACCCTGATTAAAGAAAAAATCGGCCAGCCAGGCGGCATTGGTGTCGACGATTTGTCCGTGCAACACTTCATCCCCGGTGGATAGCATCTCCACGTTTAACATCGTGTTCTCCTGCTTTTATGATGAAAACACTATAACGCATGGAGGGGGGAAGGCGCGACTGAACGCCGCGCCAGAAATGTTAGAAGCTGGCGTTAACCCCAACGTACGGGCCATCAGCAATTGCGTTATCACGGTTACCATCTTTACCTGCCAGGTTCAGGTAACGATAACCGGCTTCGATGCTCAGCGGACGCATAATGGTCAAACGCGCACCGGCATTTGCTTCTTCATAGCTGTCGATACCGCTGGAAAGCGAATCAGGAGAGTAATAGTACTCACCAAACAGACGAATGCTGTCGCCGATCGGCCACTGTAAACCACCACCGACAGCCGCAGCATAACCTTCATCGCCATCGTTTGGATTGGTATAAACACCTTTACCACCAACGGTCGCCAACAGTGGACCCAGCGGGATATTCAGCCCCAGGCCCAGCCCAGCAACATCGCCGTCGTCATCATTATGCATCCAGTTGCCGCTGACGGCCAGACCAGTGGTCTCAGTACCCATACCGAATCCAAGGTTGGTGTAGTCTTCGCCAGCCTGACCATTGATGCTAATCGCGTTTGCCGAAGCGGAAACAAACAGCATTCCGGCAAAACCCAACAGTAAACTTTTTTTCATTTTCTATCCTTTCCTGCAAGAATCAAAACATAGCCCCAAAACCGGTGAATTGTACTGTCAGATGACGAGGAATCAATGAGCTAAAAAAGCGATGCAAGACCATATTGTAACTAAATACTACTTAATGAGATTAGATAAGGTTAAATTTTTGTATGTAATCTATCGTTTGCATCCCTGAACGCCATTTTCAACAACAATCAATTTTTCCTCGCCCGTACGGACTTAATCGTCGATGAAGCGTTTTTTCTCCAGCCAGCAAAAGGTAAGATAGACGGATGATGGAATTCTTAATACCCGCCCTGGAAGGACTTGACCTATGCGCCAAAGAACAATTGTTTGCCCATTAATTCAAAACGATGGCTGCTATTTACTCTGCAAAATGGCTGACGACCGCGGTGTGTTTCCCGGTCAGTGGGCGCTGTCTGGCGGTGGCGTTGAGCCGGGTGAGCGCATCGAAGAAGCTTTGCGCCGGGAAGTGAGAGAGGAGCTGGGCGAGCAGCTGGTGTTATCAGAAATTACGCCATGGACTTTCAGTGACGATATTCGTACTAAAACGTACGCGGATGGCAGCCAGGAAGAGATTTATATGATTTATCTCATCTTCGATTGTGTGGCAGCTAATCGTGAAGTGAACATTAACGAAGAGTTCCAGGCGTTCGCCTGGGTTAAAGCGGAAGATCTTGGCACCTACGACTTAAATATCGCCACACGTAAAACGTTAACCTTGAAAGGGTTACTGTAAGTCCCCCGAGTTTAAACGTAATATAAACAATGATCACATTAGCGGTATTGCTCTCAGCATTCAGCAACAGAGAACAATACCGCCATAATGACTAAAAACTATTTATATTCAAACAAATAAACCACTCCCCACTGTCTTTGTTATTATCTCCCAAACCTTAAACCCTTAAGGATAAATTAACCTTCGGCCATTAACCTTTGTAGCCTGATGAAATAATTAACGACGCCCCTGTTTAGTCCTAAAAATAAAACTTCGGTAGCGTTAAATGGCTTGAAGGAATAATGATGTCTGACTTTTTGCCTTTCTCTCGCCCGGCAATGGGTGCTGAAGAGCTTGCCGCTGTAAAAGCGGTGCTGGACTCTGGATGGATAACCACTGGCCCGAAGAACCAACAGTTGGAAGAAGCCTTCTGCCAGCTCACAGGAAATCAACACGCCGTCGCCGTCTGCTCTGCCACGGCAGGTATGCACATCACACTGATGGCGTTGGGCATAGGTGCAGGCGATGAGGTCATTACGCCGTCGATGACGTGGGTTTCTACCCTCAACATGATTGTCCTGCTGGGTGCGACGCCAGTCATGGTCGACGTCGACCGCGATACACTTATGGTCACACCTGAGCAAATTGAAGCCGCCATTACCCCACGAACCAAAGCCATTGTTCCAGTACATTACGCAGGCGCCCCCGCCGATCTTGACGCGATTTATGCCATTGGCGAGCGTTATGGCATCCCGGTAATAGAAGATGCGGCCCATGCCGTAGGGACATTGTATAAGGGCCGTCATGTCGGGGCGCGCGGTACGGCAATCTTCTCGTTTCACGCCATCAAAAATATCACCTGCGCAGAAGGTGGACTGATTGTTACCGACGACAGCCAGCTTGCCCAGCGGCTTCGCAGCCTGAAGTTTCACGGTCTGGGCGTTGATGCTTTTGATCGACAAACCTATGGCCGGGCACCGCAGGCCGAAGTGCTTGCGCCAGGATACAAATACAACCTGACGGATATCAATGCCGCTATTGCGTTGGTACAGCTTAATAAGCTGGAGCAACTGAATTCACGCCGGGCGCAAATTGCCCAGCAATATCAGCAGGCGCTGGCTGATACGCCATTTCAACCGCTGGACCTGCCCCGGTGGCCGCACGTTCATGCCTGGCACTTATTCATCATTCGTGTTGACGAAACCCGCTGCGGGCTGAGCAGAGATGCCCTGATGGAAGCGCTGAAGACTAAAGATATCGGCACCGGTCTGCATTTTCGTGCAGCCCATACGCAAAAATATTATCGCGAACGCTTCACTACCCTTTCGCTCCCAAATACTGAATGGAACAGCGCGCGCATCTGCTCGCTGCCGTTATTCCCAGACATGACCGAAGCGGATACCCAGCGGGTCATTACGGCACTTCGCGAGATTGCAGGACAATAATCATGTTTGAAGCAGCACCAATCAAAAAAGTCTCGGTGGTCATTCCCGTTTTTAATGAACAGGAAAGCCTGCCAGAGTTAATCAGACGCACCAGCGCCGCCTGCGAGAAATTGGGTAAAGACTATGAAATTCTGCTAATCGACGACGGTAGCAGTGACAATTCCGCTCAGTTGATGATGAATGCCTCCCAGGCACCAAACAGCCATATTGTTTCTATTTTGCTGAATCGCAATTACGGACAGCACTCGGCGATTATGGCCGGTTTCAGCCATGTCACTGGCGACTTGATCATCACACTGGATGCCGATTTGCAGAACCCGCCGGAGGAGATCCCTCGGTTGGTCGCCACAGCAGATGAGGGGTTTGATGTGGTGGGCACGGTGCGCCAGAACCGGCAGGACAGCGTATTTCGTAAGACCGCCTCACGAATGATCAACCATCTGATCCAACGAACCACCGGTAAAGCAATGGGCGACTACGGCTGCATGCTACGCGCCTATCGCCGTCACATCGTCGATGCCATGCTGCATTGCCAGGAGCGCAGCACCTTTATCCCTATTCTGGCCAACATTTTTGCCCGTCGCGCTACGGAGATCCCGGTACATCATGCAGAGCGCGAATTTGGTGACTCCAAATACAGCTTCATGCGTCTGATCAACCTGATGTATGACCTGGTGACTTGCCTTACCACAACACCGCTTCGCATGCTGAGTCTGTTGGGCAGCGTGATCGCCGCCACGGGCTTTACCTTATCAGTCTTGCTTGTTGTTCTGCGCCTGACGCTCGGCCCACAGTGGGCAGCGGAAGGGGTATTCATGCTGTTTGCCGTCCTGTTTACCTTTATCGGCGCACAGTTTATTGGCATGGGTTTACTCGGCGAATATATCGGTCGCATCTATAACGATGTCCGCGCCCGCCCCCGCTATTTTGTTCAACACGTTATCCGCCCACAAACCACGCAGTCAACCGAGGAAAACCGCGCATGAAAGCCGTCGTATTTGCCTATCACGATATGGGATGTCAGGGTGTCCAGGCCTTGTTGGATGCAGGTTATGAAATCGCTGCCATTTTTACGCATACCGACAATCCGGGTGAAAAAGCGTTTTTTGGATCTGTTTCCCGCCTCGCGGCCAGCGCCGGTATTCCGGTTTACGCCCCGGACGAGGTTAATCATCCCCTGTGGATTGAGCGCATTAGCCAACTGGCACCCGATGTTATCTTCTCGTTCTACTATCGCCATTTACTGAGTGATGAGATCCTCAGCCTTGCCCCTAAGGGTGCATTTAATCTGCACGGCTCGCTGCTCCCGAAATACCGTGGCCGCGCGCCGCTGAACTGGGTACTGGTCAATGGTGAAACCGAAACCGGCGTCACGCTTCACCGGATGGTCAAACGCGCGGATGCGGGCGCCATTGTCGCCCAGCAGCGGGTTGCTATTTCGCCCGATGATGTGGCGTTAACGCTGCACCATAAGTTGTGCCAGGCTGCGCGTCAGTTACTGGAAGAGGCGCTGCCCGCGATTAAAACGGGAGATTATGCAGAACACCCCCAACAGGAAGCAGAGGCGACCTGTTTTGGTCGCCGTACGCCGGAAGATAGCTTCCTCGACTGGAACAAACCAGCTGCAGAGTTGCATAACCAGGTACGCGCCGTCAGCGATCCATGGCCGGGCGCATTTAGCTATGTTGGCACGCAAAAATTCACCGTCTGGTCGTCACGTGTTTGCAAAAATGACCGCACAGCCCAGCCAGGAACCGTCATCTCCGTTTCTCCTTTGCTGATCGCCTGCGCTGATGGCGCACTGGAGATTATTACCGGGCAAGCTGGCGATGGTATTGCCATGCAGGGGTCACAGCTGGCGCAGGTTCTGGGCCTGGTACCAGGTTCTCGCCTGAACAGCCAGTCAGTTACTACCGCTAAACGCCGTACTCGCGTGCTGATCCTTGGCGTCAATGGCTTCATTGGTAACCATCTGACCGAACGCCTGTTGCAAGAAGACAATTACGAAGTGTATGGACTCGACATTGGCAGCGACGCCATTAGTCGTTTTCTGCAGCATCCACGATTCCATTTCGTCGAAGGCGATATCAGCATTCACTCCGAATGGATTGAATATCATGTGAAAAAATGCGACGTCGTGCTGCCGCTGGTAGCGATCGCCACGCCAATCGAATATACCCGCAACCCGCTGCGCGTGTTTGAGCTCGATTTTGAAGAGAACCTGAAAATCATTCGCTACTGCGTGAAATACCGTAAGCGCATCATTTTCCCGTCAACCTCCGAAGTCTACGGCATGTGTACCGACAAAGTTTTTGATGAAGACAGCTCGAACCTGATCGTCGGTCCGGTGAATAAACCACGCTGGATCTACTCCGTTTCCAAGCAGTTGCTGGACCGCGTAATCTGGGCATACGGCGAAAAAGAGGGATTGCGCTTCACCCTGTTCCGTCCGTTTAACTGGATGGGACCGCGTCTGGACAGCCTTAACGCCGCGCGTATCGGCAGCTCACGCGCCATTACTCAATTGATCCTCAATCTGGTGGAAGGTTCACCTATTAAGCTGATTGAAGGCGGTAAGCAAAAACGCTGCTTTACCGACATTCGCGATGGTATCGAAGCCCTGTACCGCATCATTGAAAACGAAGGCGGACGCTGCGACGGTGAGATTATCAACATCGGTAACCCGGAGAATGAAGCCAGTATTCAGGAACTGGCAGAAATGCTGCTTACCTGTTTTGAAAAACATCCATTGCGTAACCACTTCCCGCCGTTTGCCGGTTTCCGTGACGTCGAAAGCAGTAGCTACTATGGTAAAGGTTATCAGGACGTTGAGCATCGTAAGCCCAACATTCGTAATGCAAAACGCTGCCTGAACTGGGAGCCCACCATTGAGATGCAGGAAACGGTAGAAGAGACGCTGGACTTCTTCTTACGCAGTGTGGATATCACGGAACACACATCATGACCAAAGTAGGCTTGCGCATTGATGTCGATACTTTCCGGGGGACGCGCGAAGGTGTGCCCCGCCTGTTGGAGACATTGAACCGGCATAACGTTCGGGCAAGTTTTTTCTTTAGCGTTGGACCTGACAACATGGGGCGCCATCTCTGGCGTCTTGTGAAGCCACAATTTCTGTGGAAGATGCTGCGTTCAAACGCAGCATCGCTCTACGGATGGGATATATTGCTCGCGGGAACCGCGTGGCCGGGAAAAGAGATTGGCCAGGCCAATGCGGCGATCATTGCGCAAACCGCCCTGATTCATGAAACCGGTTTGCATGCCTGGGATCACCATGCCTGGCAAGCGCGAAGCGGAAACTGGAATGATAAACAGCTGATTGATGATATTTCACGAGGCATTACCGCCCTTGAAGCCATCATCGGACAACCGGTTACCTGTTCTGCGGTTGCCGGATGGCGTGCCGACAACCGCGTCGTCGAGGCAAAAGAAACGTTCCATTTACGCTATAACAGCGACTGTCGGGGAACGTCGTTATTTCGTCCTGTACTGGCGTCCGGGAAAACAGGTACGCCGCAAATTCCCGTCACGTTACCAACATGGGATGAAGTGGTTGGTCAGGAGGTCCAGGCGGTGGACTTCAACGCTTATATTCTCTCCCACATCCAGATGAGCAGAGGAACACCGGTGTACACCATTCATGCGGAAGTTGAAGGCATCGCCTTTCATCAGAATTTTGACGAGCTGCTTACTCGCGCCGCCGACATGGGGATGACATTTTGCCCGCTTGGCGAGCTGTTACCAGACGATATCAGCACGCTGCCAACAGGACAGATCGTGCGGGGAAAAATACCGGGCAGAGAGGGATGGCTCGGCTGCCAACAACCGGTGAGTGCGACACAATGAAACCTGCTGCCCGCTACACTCTGGCCTGTATCGCGTTTATTGCGCTGTATTTTATTCTCCCTATCAACAGTCGCCTGCTCTGGCAGCCTGATGAAACGCGCTATGCCGAAATCAGTCGGGAAATGCTGACGTCCGGCGACTGGATCGTGCCGCACTTTTTAGGACTCCGTTACTTCGAAAAACCGATTGCCGGATATTGGTTAAACAGCATCGGACAATGGCTATTTGGTGCTAATAATTTTGGCGTCAGAGCGGGGGCTATTTTTGCCACCTTGCTGACGGCGCTACTGGTAGCCTGGCTTGCCATGCGGTTATGGCAGGATAAGCGTACCGCCGTACTCTCTTCTGCTATCTTTTTAACGTTCTTTTCAGTTTACAGCATCGGTACCTACGCGGTACTTGATCCCATAATTGCGCTTTGGCTGATGGCGGGCATGTGCTGTTTTTGGGAAGGCATGCAGGCCACCACCAGAACGCGCAAAATCATCGCTTTTTTGCTGTTAGGGTTAACCTGCGGCATGGGCGTGATGACCAAGGGCTTCCTTGCGCTTGCCGTTCCTGTGCTCAGCGTACTGCCGTGGGTTTTCGCACAAAAACGCTGGAAAGATCTCATACTCTACGGTCTGCTGGCGGTTATCGGCTGCGTCGTGATTGTGCTACCGTGGGGAATAGCGATTGCCCGGCGTGAGCCGGATTTCTGGCATTACTTCTTCTGGGTTGAACATATTCAACGCTTCGCACAGGATGATGCCCAACACAAGGCTCCCATCTGGTACTACATTCCGGTATTCGTGGCTGGCGCATTACCATGGCTCGGGCTGCTCCCCGGCGCACTGCGTACGGGCTGGCGTGAGCGGGATGTTCCGCGCAGCGCGCTGTACCTGTTAAGCTGGATTGTCATGCCAATCCTGTTTTTCAGCATCGCCAAAGGAAAACTGCCGACCTATATTCTTTCTTGCTTCGCCCCGCTGGCGATATTAACGGCGCGTTTCGGCCTGCAGGCCGCGGAAAAAGGCTCCGCCGCACTGCGTGTGAATGGCTGGATCAACGTGCTGTTCGGCGTGACCGGCATTGTCGCCACATTTATTGTTTCCACATTGGGTCCGTTAAAGACGCCGGTCTGGTCGCATATCGAAACGTATAAGGTGTTTTGCGCGTGGGGCATTTTTATCACCTGGGCACTGTTCGGCTGGTATACGCTAAATAACCGCGAGAAGAACTGGAAATTCGCCGCGCTGTGTCCGCTGGGACTCGCGCTGTTGTTTGGTTTCTCAGTCCCTGACCGGGTGATGGAGTCTAAACAGCCGCAGTTTTTTGTCGAGATGACTAAAGAGTCGCTGGAGTCGAGCCGTTACATTCTCACCGACAACGTTGGCGTTGCCGCAGGGCTGGCCTGGAGCCTGAAGCGTGACGACATCATGATGTACGGCCAAACGGGCGAGTTAAAATATGGCCTCAACTACCCGGATGCTCAGGGGCGTTTTGTTAGTCGGGAAGACTTTGCCGACTGGTTAGCGCAACATCGTCAGCAAGGAAATATTACGCTCGTGCTCACGATTGATAAGGATGAAGATATTAATCAACTCGCTATCCCTCCCGCTGATTACATTGATAATCAGGGGCGACTGGTCCTGATTCAGTATCGGCCAAAATGATCTGGATAGCCTTAGTTCTCGCCAGCCTGCTCAGCGTCTGCGGCCAGCTATGCCAGAAGCAGGCGACCCGACCGGTGTCCGTTCGTGCGCGAAAACGCCACGTCACGCAATGGATTGGGCTTGCTCTGGCAAGCCTCGGTCTGGCCATGCTGCTATGGCTGGCGGTACTGCAGAACATTCCTGTCGGCATCGCCTACCCCATGCTGAGTCTTAACTTTGTATGGGTGACGCTGGCCGCGTGGAAAATCTGGCGCGAACCCGTCACTACACGCCACTGGCTGGGAGTTGGGCTGATCATTACCGGCATCTTTATTCTTGGGAGCGCAGTGTAATGGGCATCTTTTGGGGATTATGTAGCGTTATTATCACCTCCGCAGCCCAGTTGAGCCTCGGCTTCGCAATGGATAATCTGCCGCCAATGATGCAGCCGCTGGCGTTCATCTCCGCCGTATTCTCTCTCAGTATTGGAGCGTTTGCTTTATCTGCCGGGCTGGCAGGCTATTTGCTGTCGGTTATATGCTGGCATAAAGCCCTGCACCAGCTCGCGCTGAGCAAAGCTTATGCCCTGCTCAGCCTGAGCTATGTGCTGGTTTGGGTTGCATCAATGATTCTGCCCGGCTGGCAGGGAACATTTTCAGTAAAGGCGCTGGTTGGGGTACTGTGCATCATGGCGGGTTTAATGACGATTTTTCTGCCTGCAGACAAGCACCGGCGCTGAGCTCATTTATCTGCCGACAGTCGTAACAGGCGCTCCCATTCGTCACATATGTACTGTCTGGCATCGATTATTTTAATCACGCGGGATGCATCACGATTAACACAATACTGCGCATCTTTCAGCGGTGAAAGAAGATCGCCAGGTTTAACCCGCTCGAAAGATTGCGCCTCAGCGAGCATCTTAAGCGAACCACCACTATCGCAAAGTACGATATAGAGCCTCCCTGCTTTCTTGTGACAGCGAGACTTCTTCACATGCCATTCCATAGCGCACCTTTTGTTAATAAATTTCACAATAGGTTACACTTTAGCAGATAAACAAAAGGACAATAGCTGCGGAATGACAAAAATGAAAAATGTAATTAATGCTTTCTTAATGTTAATGATGAAGCACTTACCCAATCCGACAACGCACGACGCGAGATTTTAATCCCTCCGGCTTTAAGCTCGGGTGGCAATGTCAACCAACATACCGGTTGCTGAAAGCGGGCCAGCTTATCTTTTACCCACTCTGCCAGATTAGTTTCTCCAGCATTAGCGTCATACTCAACGACCGCCACCGGGCGATGGCCAAATTCTTTGTCTTCTATCGGCACAATAAAGGCCTGCAGAACATGTGGGTGTGCGGCAATCACGCGTTCCACCTCTTCCGGCTGTATGCCTTCCCCGCCGCTAAAGAACAGATTGTCCATACGACCGACAATGGTTAACTTGCCGTCCTTCAACACGCCGCGATCGCGGGTTGCAAACCAGCCTTCCGCGTTCACTAAAGGCATAAGCTGTCCGTTACGCCAGTAACCTTGCGCCATGCTGGCGGCTCGTAGCCAAACTTCGTCATTAACGATCCTGACTTCCCGCCCTGGTAAAGCAGAGCCCACATCCGCCAGGCCATCTGCCTCTTTCGCACAAACCGTAGAAGCAAACTCCGTCAATCCGTAACCGCACCAGCAACGAATCCCCTGTTCACGCGCCTGTTCCGTCAACTCAACAGGAATTGCCGCACCGCCCAGCAGCACCGCTTTTAGCGTGACTGGTGTGTTATTAACAAGTAAGCGCCACAGTTGCGTGGGCACCAGTGAAGCGTGAGTGCATCCAGCCAGCATTTGATCCAGCGGCTGTTTGTCGCGCACGGTCATTCGCGCTCCGGCGAACAACCATCGCCACAAAATGCCCTGCCCGGAAACATGAAACAGCGGCAATGAGAGCAGCCAGTCATCCTCAGCACCAAACGGCATTAATGACAGTACGCCCTGCGCGCTTGCCAGATGCGCCTGACAGGTATGCACCGCCGCCTTTGGTAATCCGGTAGAACCTGAGGTTAACGTCATCGTGCTCAAACGCTCGGGCAACCATGCGGTGGCGTGATCGCCTGGCAACGACTGCATCTGTAACGGACTGAGTTCCGGGAGTGCGATAGCAGCCTCCAGATCCAGCGCAAAACGTAGCGTTAAGTCCGGGACCAGCGCATCAAGCAGCGACTGAGGCAACTGTGGGTTCACAGGTAAAACCCGCGCCCCACACTGCAGCAGCGCGAGCCAGGCCAGCAAAGCGCGCGGATGATTCCAGGCGCGAAGCAGGACGCCATCGCCTTCTTCCACGCCCTGAGCGGCAAAACCGCAGGCCAGATGGTCGATGCGCGCGCAGAGCTCGCTCCAGCTTAATGCCTCATCGTTGAGGCGTAAGGCTGGCGCCTTCGCACGAACCTGTCGCCAGTGACGCCACGGCCAGTCACTGGGTTGTATCAGGCCCGATAAGCTCACGCTATCGGGCATTTCCTGCTTGATCATAGCAGACGTTCCAGCGCATCAACGTCGATACACGGCAATGCGCTACCCGGCCAGGTGCGTACCTGCTGGCACTGCATCAGGCTCAGGGTATCCAGACCTGGGATGGTTTGCGGCGTCAACCAGGCAGCAATTCGCGCCAGCTGGGTTAAGCCCAGACTCGACTCGATTGACGAACTGATAACGGCAGTAAGACCAAGCGCATGCGCCGCTGCCACCTGTTCACGGACTTTATCGAGACTGCCGGTCAGCGTAGGTTTGATAACCACAGCCTTGACGCCCTCTTCGGCTTCGAAGGTGAAATCCGCTTCACGCAGACTTTCATCCCAGGCGATGGCAATGCCGGTTTCACGCGCGAAGGCACGAGAATCATCACGGGTTTTGCACGGTTCTTCGAGGAAGGCAATGCGTCCGCGGTACTCCGGATTAACGTATTTCGCGAACTGCTGAGCTTTCAACGGCGTCCAGGCCCGGTTGGCGTCAAGTCGCAAATGCAGCTCCGGGATCGCCTCAAGTAACAGATTGGCTACCATGCCGTCGCGAACCGCTTCATACAGACCGACCTTAATCTTCGCCACTTTTTCGCCCGGCATGTCCGCCAGTTGCAGTACCAGATCGTCAGGATCGCCCGTACACAGCGGTGCAGCACGATAGTCTGCGTCCTGTGGCAATACGCCAGCCAGTTCGGCCAGCGCACAGCTTACGCCAAAGGCGACCGAAGGCAGTTGCGGTAAGGAGGCATCCCCTTGCAGCCAGCCTTTCACCCAGGCCAGCAACTCGGTTTGCGCTTCTTCCCAGCTTTCCTGACTGAAGCCCGGCAGCGGGGAGATTTCTCCCCACCCTTCACGCTCACCGTCACGAAGACATACGTATAACCCGTCACGCGTTTTTAACCGCCTGTCGCGCAGAATCACCCCCGCGTCCATGGGGATCTGCCAACGGTATACCTGCGCGCTACGCATTACGGATTCCGTTTGAATTTGCTGAAATCAGGCTGACGTTTCTGGTTAAAGGCGTTACGGCCTTCCTGACCTTCTTCCGTCATGTAGAACAGCATAGTGGCGTTACCTGCCAGCTCCTGCAGACCTGCCTGACCATCACAGTCGGCGTTCAGTGCAGCTTTCAGGCAGCGCAGCGCCATTGGGCTGTTTTGCAACATTTCGCGACACCAGCGTACTGTCTCTTTTTCCAGATCCGCCAGCGGAACCACGGTGTTGACCAGCCCCATATCCAGCGCCTGTTTCGCATCGTACTGACGACACAGGAACCAGATTTCACGCGCTTTTTTCTGACCGACGATGCGCGCCATATAGGAAGCGCCCCAACCGCCGTCGAAGGAACCGACTTTAGGACCGGTCTGACCGAAGATGGCGTTTTCAGCCGCAATGGTCAGGTCACACATCATGTGCAGCACATGACCGCCGCCAATGGAGAAACCTGCAACCATCGCCACGACCGGTTTCGGACAGGTACGAATCTGACGCTGGAAGTCCAGCACGTTCAGGTGATGCACACCGGAGTCATCCTGGTATCCGCCGTAGTCGCCACGTACCTTCTGATCGCCGCCTGCGCAGAACGCTTTGTCGCCAGCACCGGTCAGAATAATTACGCCGATGTTGTCATCATAGCGGGCATCCGCCAGCGCCTGGATCATCTCTTTCACAGTGACCGGACGGAAGGCATTGCGTACCTGCGGACGATTAATGGTGATTTTTGCGATACCGTCGGTGGATTTCTCGTAAAGAATGTCGGTATAGCCTTCAGAGCAATCGTGCCATTCTACTGGTGCGTAAAGCATTGTTTCATCAGGATAGATCATAAAATGTCCTATAGTCAGCGACGCAGAATCTGAGCCAGACAGTCCACTACACCCGCGGGGTTGTCCCGATGCGCGTTGTGTCCGGCATTACGAATCACATGGTTTGGTACTGATATTTCCGCCGCCAGAGCGCGGAATTTATCGTCACGTTCACCACATAAATAATAAAACGGAAATGTGCACGTCGTGAGTTGCGCACGTAAATCAGGTTGTACGGCAAGCGAGGTGGCCTCCAGCATTGCCGCCAGCGTTTGCCCATTATTCTGGCTACGCAGAGCGACCAGCGCCTCTCTTTGTACCGTGTTCAGCGAGGAAAAAACGGGCTGTTGATACCAGTCATTAAACACCTCACGTAGCGGCTCTGCGCGAAAACGCGCAGCCCAGCGGCCATCCGAGAGACGACGCTGAACGCGCGCCTCTTCGCCTTGCAAGCCTGGATGTCCACCTTCAACCACCAGACCACAAAGCCCTGGCATCTCCTGACAGGCCGCCATCATCGCGACTCTGCCACCAAGAGAGTATCCCACCAGCCAGTAGTTGTGTATGTTGTAACTAAGTAGAGTATTACGCAGCAAAACGTTTACGTCATCGAATCCGCTCACGCTGATGTCAGCAGAGCCACCGTGTCCCGGCAGATCGATGTATAGCCGCGAATAATCCTGAAACGCTTCGCCGACCGTCTGCCATTCCCGACAATCGCCAGAGAAACCGTGCAGGAAAACCAGCCAGGGAAATCCCGTCTGGCCCTCTTTCGCCTGCGCATGCAGGATCATAGATGACTTACCTTCGCCAGCAGTTGCTGCAAGGTTTGCGCCCCGTCAGTTTCATTCACCACCAGCTCAATCACCGTGGCCGCAGGAGTACGCCAGGCGTTAGTCAACGCGCTCTCCAGTTGCTCCCAGTTTTCCGGGCGCTGGTATTTAAGGTTAAACATGGCGGCAGCATGCTCGAAATGTACGTTCTGCGGCATCAGATAGAACCGTTCGCGTTCGCTGGCTGGCGTCGGCAGCAGAGAAAAAATCTGTCCGCCGTTATTGTTGACCACTATCAGGACAAACGGTGCAGAAACCTGGCGCAATAACGCCAGCGCATTCAGGTCATACAATGCAGATAAATCGCCAACAATCGCCAGCGTCGATTTCGCGCTGGCACGCTGTACACCTGCTGCCGTTGACAGCAGGCCGTCAATACCGCTCGCGCCACGGTTGCTATAGACCGGGTAACCAGCCGGAAGCTGCGACAGCGCATCAATCAGGCGTACCACCAGACTGTTACCCACGAACAGCTGCCCCTGCTCCGGCAAGTATTCACGAATACGGTGGGCTAATTGCGCTTCACCAAACGCCTCACGACGGGCTTCTACCGCCTGCCAGGCCAGTTGCGCCAGACGAGGGATTTCCACGTGCCAGGGCTGACGTTTCTCCGCCGGATGCAGCTCCAGCCAGTCGCCAACTTTCGCCACCAGCCTGCGGCCACGATGGTGAGCCGGATCGAGGCGGCCTTCGATATTATCGACAATCCAGTATTCCTGCGGATCGCAGCTGGCCTGCCATTGCAGGAGTCGTTTTCCGGTCAGGCTGCTGCCAAGCTGCACCACAATCTGCGCCTGCTGTAACTCAGCTACCGCTTTCGCATTTCCCAGCCACAGGTCGGCGCACGGCAGCGGTTGTCCGGTTTGCGACAGAACATCACCAATCAGCGGCCAGCCTAACGTCTGCGCCCACTGCGCAACCTTCTTACCTTCTTCAGCGCTCATGCGGCCCGCAATGACTACGCCGCGTTTTTGTCGCCAGAAAAACCAGTCGCGCTGTTTGTCGCTTTCCAGCCGACGCGCTTCTCGCAGCCAGGGTTTATCGTCCTGCCACCAGTCGCCGAGGCGCTGCTGCCAGGCAATCCCCGTTTCGTCCATATCGCCATACAGCGGTTCCGCAAACGGGCAATTGATATGAACCGCCCCGCTATGCAGGGTTGCTAACGCATTATCAATAGTGGACACCAGCCAGCTTGCCGGAATGTCCTGAGTCGGACGCGGTAAAGAGAGCGTTTGCGATGGATGCGAGGCAAACATTCCGGCCTGACGAATCGCCTGGTTCGCACCACAGTCGATAAGCTCTGGCGGTCGGTCTGCCGTAAGTAAAATTAGTTTTTCACCGGTCAGGCCCGCTTCAATCAACGCGGGATATAAATTCGCCACCGCGGTACCGGACGTCACAATCACGGCGACAGGCTGACGGCTAACTTTTGCCAGACCTAAGGCCAGATGCCCAAGACCACGCTCGTCAAAATGGGTGTGATGGATGAATGCGGGGTTTTCCGCTGCCGCCAGCGTCAACGGTGTAGAACGAGAGCCAGGGGCAATGCAGACATGCCTGACGCCGTGGCGAGTGAGTGCTTCCAGAATGACCGCCGCCCAGCGTCGGTTAAATGCGCTTACTGACATGAGATTGTCCGGTATCAATATTGCGACACAGTATAAAGAATCGAATAAATGGATTTTTGATATGAGTCGGTAATGTGTGACTCATTAGGCTTCCATCTGTAATAAAGTACGTAAACCCGCCGCTTTGTTGTCTATTTCTTGCCATTCCTGCTCAGGATCTGAACCACGTACGATCCCTGCCCCGGCATACAGGCGCACCACGTTTGCGCTAATTTTCGCCGAACGTAGTGACACGCAAAACTCACTTTGGCGCCGTGAAAGATAACCCGCAGAACCGGCATACCACTCACGTTCAAAGGGTTCATTTTGTTGGATGAATTCACGCGCCAGCTCTCGCGGAATACCGGCGACAGCCGCCGTGGGCTGGAGTTGCATCAGGCAAAGCGTATCGTCGGCCTGATTCAGTTCCGTCCAGATGCAACGGCGCAGGTGCTGCACTTTACGCAGCCTGAGCACCTGTGGCGGCAGCACGTCGAGAGTTTGCGTACAGCCTTGCAGGCGCTGGCAAATATCTTCAACCACCAGCATATTCTCACGCTGGTTTTTATCATCTTTCATTAGCCATTCACCCAACTGCCAGGCCCGATGATCCTCTGGATGATTGGCCACGGTTCCGGCCAGCGCCTCGGTGCGCAGCGCCGTGTCTCGCCGCCGATACAGACGCTCAGGGGAAGAGCCAAGAAAAGCGGAGTCGGCAGAGAATGCCATAAAGAAATGGTAGCAGTTCAGGTTTAAGCGACGGCTGGATGCCATCACGGCCGCGGCATTAACCGGCTGAGAAAACTGTAAGTCGGTCGCCCGCGCCAGCACGACCTTATCGAGGTCTTCTCCTGCGATCGTTTGGGTGGCGAGTTTTATCAGATTTGTCCAGCCCGCTTTATCTGGCCAGTTCTGTTCTCCCGTCAAACTGAGACGCAACGCGGGTAGCGGCTTAACATTGGCGAGCGATGAGATAAACGCCACCGCCTGCGCGGCGTCGTCACGTAACGATACGTCGCTGTAGAGATGTAAGCGTAAGCTCGCCACTCCGGCGCAACGTCGCCACTCCAGCCGCGGCAGCAGCAAATTGCCACGCTGTGGCTCAAAGGCATTCAGGCCCCAGATGCGCAGGTCGGGATGATTATCATGCTGGTGTAAAAATTGCTGGGCCGATTCCAGCGAGGAAAATGCGGCGACGGCCCCTAATACGGCGGCCTCTTCGTCGCCGTTACGCTGCTGCCAGTAAAACTGGGGCCAGACGGGTTGACTGGCCAGCCATCCTAAAGCGTCAAACGCATCATTCAGTGGGAAAGGTATATCGTAAATACGAATTCCAGGTGCTGCTGGCATCTCTTGCGATAAATGACGCATCAGACTTTCCAGCGCAGTAGTGATTGAATGCACGCGGACCTCTCCCTGTTAAAAACCTCACATTATACGGGGTACTGAGCAGAAAAAGCAGTACCCCCAGTTAGGGAGTACGTACAAATGCGATGACAGAACGGAATTTATCGCCGTGCTAACAATAATCCCATCACTAAACCGACTGTGGCGCCAACGCCAATCCCGCGCCAGGGTTTTTCGTGCACATAATCATCCGCCCGACAAACAGCTTTTTTCGCACGGTAATAGTAGCTGTCAGAAGCATGGCTGACGCGATTTCTCACCTCTTCTAACGCCCGTTCTGCCCGCGCTTTTAACTCAAGGTATTTTTGATCTGCTGGGTCGCCAGAAGAACGCAGCACCTCTTCCAGCGTTTCACTTAATAATTCCAGATCATCATCGATACGTGATTCATAAGAATGAAAAGACATTATATTCTCCCTTTCAATTGACGTACCCGCTAACTATAGACAACCTGGACTATTTGCGCCTGTTTACGCCTGATGTGCTTCCCGCGCCATTCCGACGTGTGGAATACCGTCTTCGTCATAGATATCCGTTACCGGAACAAAGCCAAAGCGCGCATAGAACGATTGCAGATGCGCCTGCGCGCCCAGATATAACGCCTTGTGTGGCCAGTGTTGCGCGCAGGATGCCAGCGTCTGGGCCATCAGCTGTTGCCCCAGTTTTTCACCGCGCAGCGCTTCGCTTACAATCACCCGACCAATCACCACCGGCTCCAGCTCGTCATCGCTTTTCAGAATCCTCGCATACGCCACCAGCTCATCGTTATGCCAGCCCAGAATATGGCGATTCTCTCCAACCAGGTCATCGCCATCCACATCCTGGTACGGACACTGTTGCTCAACTACAAACACCGCGCATCGCAACTGAAGTAGTGCGTACAGTTGTTGGGTACTCAGCTTTGCATGGTGGAGATCTTGCCAGTGAATCATTGTCTGCCCCTATGTTGTGATAACCTGAACACCCTGCCTTATTGATGGCGAAAAGTGTAACGCGAAGATGGAATTACTATTTTTAGGCACGTCAGCGGGAGTCCCCACTCGCTCACGCAATGTAACGGCAATTTTACTGAATCTGCAACACCCGACTCAGGCGGGGCTGTGGCTTTTTGATTGTGGTGAAGGGACGCAGCATCAGATGCTCACCACCCCTTTCAATCCAGGAAAACTCGATCGTATTTTTATCAGCCATCTGCACGGCGATCACCTGTTTGGTTTACCGGGACTACTGTGCAGTCGCTCAATGGCCGGCAATGTCCAGCCTCTGACGCTTTACGGGCCAAAAGGGTTGCGAGAGTTTACCGAAACCGCATTACGTCTGAGCGGCTCCTGGACCGATTATCCGATGGAAATTGTGGAAATCACCGCAGGTGAGATTGTCGATGACGGCCTGCGTAAAGTCACGGCGTACCCGCTGGCGCATCCGCTGGAGTGCTACGGTTTTCGCATTCAAGAGCATGACAAACCCGGTGCGCTTGACGCTAACGCCCTGAAGGCGGCAGGTGTTAAAGCGGGCCCGTGGTTTCAGGATTTGAAAGCCGGGAAAACTATCGTGCTGGAGGATGGACGTACGATCCACGGCGCCGACTTCCTCGCCCCGGCCACCAGGGGAAAATCAGTCGCTATTTTCGGTGACACAGGACCCTGCGCGTCCGCCATTGAACTGGCTCGAGGTGTAGATGTCATGGTACACGAAACCACGCTGGATGCCTCAATGGTGGAGAAAGCGAACAGTCGCGGGCACAGCTCAACCCGACAAGCCGCACAGCTGGCGCTGGATGCCGGAGTGGGACGCCTGATCATGACCCACGTTAGCTCACGCTATGATGAAAAAGGCTGTCAGCGTTTGCTTGAAGAGTGCAAAGCGATTTTTCCAGACACGGAACTGGCTCACGATTTCGCCATTTTCAGCGTTTAACGCTTTATTTTTCCGCCTCAGTGCCGATAACAGTGGAAAGGCTGGCTTTCACACTGAGGACAGGATGAACAATTTCCAGAAAGATATTGATGACAGGACAAACCTAACCCTGTCTAACCGTTTTGAACTACTGCTATTTCGCCTCGGCAAATCTGTTGAGGAGCAGAAATCAGAGCTATTTGGCATCAACGTATTCAAGCTGCGTGAAATCGTGCCGATGCCGACCTTTACGCGTCCGGCTGGTATGAAGGCCCCGCTGCTGGGTATGGTTAATATTCGCGATCAGGTGATCCCGGTGATTGACCTGCCCGCCGTCGCGGGCTGTAAACCAGAGACCGGACTCAACATCCTGTTGATCACAGAATATGCCCGCAGCGTCCAGGCGTTTGCGGTGGAGTCAGTGGAAAACATTATGCGCCTGGACTGGCAACAGGTGCATACCGCCGAGAAAGCCGTCAATGGTCGCTATATCACCAGTATCGCTTGCCTGGACGACAACAAAGAGACCAACAACCTGGCGCTGGTGCTCGACGTTGAGCAGATCTTGTATGACATCGTACCGGCGAACCACGACCTGCGCGCAAACGATCTGAAAACCAATAAATTCAACATCACGCCGGGTGCGGTGGCGATTGTGGCAGATGATTCAAAAGTGGCCCGCGCAATGCTGGAAAAAGGGCTTAACGCCATGGAAATCCCGCATCTGATGCATGTAACGGGCCAGGATGCGTGGGAAAAAATACAGCAGCTTTCCGCAGAAGCACTGGCGGAGGGCAAGCCTATTAGCGAGAAGATCGCCCTGGTACTCACCGATCTCGAAATGCCGGAGATGGACGGTTTTACGCTTACCCGCAAAATAAAAACCGACGAACGCCTGAAGAAGATCCCGGTCGTTATCCACTCTTCGCTTTCCGGTAGTGCGAACGAAGATCATGTTCGCCGAGTAAAAGCGGATGGCTACGTGGCCAAATTCGAAGTCAATGAGCTTTCTTCAGTGATCCAGGAAGTGATGGATCGCACAGCAAAAGGCATCAGCGGTCCGCTGGTGAGCCGTCAGCTATTGAACTGACCGTATTTCACGCATAAAAAAACCCGCCGAGGCGGGTTTTTTCGTTACTGCATGTAGCCTTACATCAGCGGAGTCGCTAACTGCACAATGCTGATCAGCGGTTGCGGGTAAATACCCAGCACCAGTACCAGCAGGGCAGAAATCAGCACCACGATACCGCCCGCGCTGTACTGCCAGTTGGATGGCGCATCGCGGTTCAGCTGTTGCGGTGCGCTCAGGTACAGGCTCACGGCAACACGCAGGTAGTAGTACAAACCAATCGCCGAACCGACCACCACAGCGGCAACCAGCCACCACAGGTTAGCCTGCACACCGACTGCCAGTACGTAGAACTTACCGATAAAGCCCAGCGTCATCGGGATACCGGCCAGAGACAGCATCATTACCGTCATCACTGCCGCGAGGATCGGACGATGCCAGAACAGACCACGGTAGGAGAACAGAGAGTCCGCATCCGGGCCACGGTACGGGCTGGACATCAGGCTGACCACACCGAACGCGCCGAGGCTGCTGAACAGGTAACCGGCCAGGTAAACGCCAACCGCTTCCATCGACATCTCGCCGCTCTGCAGAGCAATCAGCGCCACCAGCAGGTAGCCGAGATGAGAGATAGAAGAGTAACCGAGCAGACGTTTAATATTGGTCTGGCTCAGCGCCATCAGGTTACCGAAGATGATGGAAGCAAAGGCAATCACGCCCAGTACAATACGTACCGCTTCGCTATCCCCTACCGGTGCGTACAGGAACAGACGCATCACCACGCCGAAGATAGCGATTTTGCTCGCCGTCGCCAGGAAGGTGGAAACCGGAGCCGGAGCGCCCTGGTAAACGTCTGGCGTCCACAGGTGGAACGGAACCAGCGAAAGTTTAAAGCCGAGGCCAACAATCATCAGACCGAAGCCCGCCAGCAGCAGCGGTTCGTGCAGCATGCCGTCGCCGAGGCTCTTACCGAGCGCAACAAACGACAGATTGCCAGACTGCGCGTACACCAGCGCCATACCGAACAGCAGGAAGGAAGACGCTGCGGCAGACAGAATGGTGTATTTGATACTGGCTTCCAGCGAACGTTTCTGACGGAACGCATAGCCAACCAGACCAAACAGCGGCAGAGAGATCAGCTCAATACCAAGGAACAGCGCCGCCAGATGGTTAGCGTTAGCCAGCAGAATACCGCCGAGTGCGGCAATCAGCACCAACAGGTAGAACTCTTCCCGGTTGTCGTCGTAGCCTTCCAGCCACGGGTAAGCAAAGGTACAGGTGGCAAGACTCGCCAGCAGCACCAGTCCGGTGTAGAGCATGGCGAAACCGTCAACCCGCATCAGCGGGGTGACGTCCATGGCGCCCGCCTGGCCAACAAACCAGAGCGAAACCAGCGCGGCGTTAAGCCCAATAACCGATAACGTGGCATTGAGGAAGTGATTGCGTCGCCACGCAATGGAGAGCATCACAACCACCACCGTCAAGCCGACGATCAGCAGCGGTAGCAGCGCAATCAGGTGTTGTGGAGTTATTGTCATGGCGATTTACGGCCTTGTAGTAGTAACGGAATTAACAAACCACTGCTGGATGTTGCTCATCGCAGAATGCGAGGTATCCAGAATCGGCTGCGGATAGAAGCCAAGCAGTACCAGAAGCACGACCAGCAACAGGATGATAAACAGCTCACGCAGCGACATCCCTGGCAGTTCAACACTGGCAATCTGGCTCTTCGCTTTACCGAAGTAAGCGCGATGCAACATCGCCAGCGAGTAAACAGAGGCAAACACCAGACCAAAGGTCGAGATCACGGTAATGACCGGAACCACCTGGTAGCTGCCAAACAGAATCATAAATTCACCAACGAAGTTACCTGTACCCGGCATACCCAGAGTACACACGGCGAAGAACATTGACAGCGCAGGCAACCATTTCATTTTGCCCCACAGGCCGCCCATCATACGCATATCACGCGTGTGCAGACGTTCGTACAGCTGACCACACAGAATGAACAGACCGGCTGCGGACAGACCGTGCGCAATCATCTGGATAACAGCACCCTGGTACGCCAGCTGGCTGCCGGTGTAGATAGCAATCAGTACGAAGCCCATGTGCGATACGGAGGTGTAAGCGATCAGGCGTTTGATATCGTACTGATTAAAGGCCATCCACGCGCCGTAGAAGATACCGATAACGCCCAGCCACATTGCGATAGGTGCAAACTCCGCCGACGCGTTCGGGAACAGCGGCAGAGAGAAGCGCAACAGACCGTAAGCCGCGGTTTTCAGCAAGATCCCTGCCAGGTCAACGGAACCTGCCGTCGGCGCCTGGGAGTGTGCATCCGGCAACCAGCCGTGCAGCGGAACCACCGGCATTTTCACCGCGAAGGCGATGAAGAAGCCCAGCATCAGCAGATATTCCACACCGTGGGACATCGGGGTATTCAGCAACTCTTCATAGTTGAAGGTCCACACACCGGTCGCTTTATAGTGCACAAACACCAGCGCCAGGATGGCAATCAACATCACCAGACCACTCGCCTGGGTATAAATGAAGAACTTGGTCGCCGCCGTGATACGCGTTTTACCGTCAGAGGCTTTATGCCCCCACAACGCGATCAGGAAGTACATCGGCACCAGCATCATTTCCCAGAAGAAGAAGAACAGGAACATGTCGATGGCAAGGAACACGCCGATCACGCCGCCTAAGATCCACATCAGGTTCAGATGGAAGAAGCCCTGGTATTTTTCGATTTCATTCCAGGAGCAAAGTACCGCCAGAACACCGAGCAGACCGGTCAGCACTACCATCAGCAGCGACAGACCGTCGATAGCCAGATGAATAGAGATGCCAAAACGTGGGATCCACGGCAGGACAAACTCAGACTGCCACTGCGGAATGCCAGCGGATTGCGTCAGTGAATAGCCGCCCTGCAACCACAGTTGCAGGCCAAGCGCCAGCGTCAATCCCATGGTAATCAGCGCGATCCAGCGCGGCACCTTCACGCCAAAGCGTTCGGTCTGCCAGCACAGGAAGCCACCAATAAAGGGAATTAATATTAGCCAGGGTAGTAACATGGCGATCTTTATTCCTTGTTAAAGTCCCATCAGGACCTGATTTTCAACGAATTCTCAAACAGAAAATTCACTTCGGATTGCGGCTTTTTTTGCCCGGCGGCGCGAACGCTTACCGGGCCTACAGATTCCCGTAGGTCGGATAAGCGCGAGCGCCATCCGACATCAACCCCACAATCCTCAAACTCAACGCAGTACCATCAACAGTGCCAGCACAACGACGGCGCCGATGCTCATTGATGCGACATACCAGCGCAGATAACCGTTCTCGCTCAACAACAGGCCTTTACCTGCAAAGCGGGAAAGGATCGCCGGAATGTTCATCATTGAGTTGAGCGGATCGCGTTTCAGCAACCAGGCAACACCCAGGAACGGCTTGACGAACACTTTGTCATACAGCCAGTCGAAGCCCCAGGCGTTATACCACCAGGTACCCAGCAGGCGGCCCGGCGCACTGTTGGCAATCGATGTCACAAGCTGGCGTTTACCCAGCCACAGCCATGCTGCGATCAGGATGCCCGCAATCGCTACGATACCGGAGGTAATTTCCAGCGTCATGACGCGACCATGCTCAAGCTCGGTCGTCGCAGGCAGTACACCCTGCAGCGGCGGCACAATCAGCGCGCCAACGAAGGTGGACAGGATCATCAGCACAATCAGCGGCAGATGATGGGTAATCCCCTTCCCTGCATGAGCGTGAATTTGTTCTTTACCGTGGAACACGATGAAAATCATACGGAAGGTATACAGAGAGGTCATGAACGCACCGACCAGACCTGCAACCATCAGATTAATATGACCATTCGCCATTGCACCGGCCAGAATCTCATCCTTACTGAAGAAGCCAGCGGTAATCAGCGGCAGAGCCGACAGCGCCGCGCCACCGATCAGGAAGCAGAGATACACCAGCGGAATTGACTTACGCAGTCCGCCCATCTTGAAGATGTTCTGTTCGTGGTGGCAAGCCAGGATAACCGAGCCGGATGCCAGGAACAGCAGCGCTTTAAAGAAGGCGTGCGTCATCAGGTGGAAAATCGCCGCATCCCACGCCTGTACACCGAGAGCCAGGAACATATAACCAATCTGGCTCATGGTGGAGTACGCAAGAACGCGTTTGATGTCGGTCTGTACCAGCGCAGCAAAACCCGCCAGCACCAGAGTGATGGCACCGATAATCCCCACCAGGTGCAGAATTTCTGGGGTCATCAGGAACAGGCCGTGCGTACGTGCAATCAGGTAGACACCGGCGGTAACCATCGTCGCAGCGTGGATAAGCGCAGAGACAGGCGTCGGGCCGGCCATCGCATCAGCAAGCCATGTTTGCAACGGCAACTGCGCAGATTTACCGACCGCACCGCCCAGCAGCATCAGGGTTGCCCACATCAGCATGTTGTTACCATCTGCAAAGTGCGCAGGCGCCAGTTCCACCATTTCGCGGAAGTTCAGCGTGCCCAGCTCGTTGTAGAGGATGAACAGCGCGAACGCCAGGAATACGTCACCAACACGGGTTACCACGAAGGCTTTCATTGCCGCAGCGCCATTCTTCGGATCGGTATAGTAGAAACCAATCAGCAGATAGGAGCACAGGCCCACGCCTTCCCAGCCGAGGTACATCAGCAGCAGGTTATCCGCCAGCACCAGAACCACCATGCTGGCGATAAACAGGTTGGTGTAGGCGAAGAAACGAGAATAGCCCTCTTCTCCGCGCATATACCAGGAGGCGAACATGTGGATCAGGAAACCAACGCCGGTCACCACGGAGAGCATGGTCAGCGACAGGCCGTCCAGCACCAGGTTAAAACCGATGTTGAAGTCGCCGACTGACATCCAGGTCCACAGCGGCTGGCTGTAAGCCTGCTGGCCATTGGCAAAGAAATCAACGCCAACAAACGCAGTCACCAGCGCGGCCAGACCAATCGACCCGACACCCACGGTAGCGGACAGATTTTCTGACCAACGACCACGGGAAAACGCCAGTAATACAAAGCCAATAAATGGCAGAATAATGGTTAAGGCAAGCATGTTCATCCACGCATCTCACTTACTGAATCGATGTTCAGGTTCTGGCGACGGCGATGAAGTTGCAGCAACAGCGCAAGTCCAATGCTCGCTTCCGCAGCCGCAAGGCTGATGGCGAGAATGTACATCACCTGACCATCGGTCTGGCCCCAGTAGCTTCCGGCGACCACAAAGGCCAGCGCGGAGGCGTTAATCATGATTTCCAGCCCGATCAGCATAAACAGCAGATTGCGGCGGATAACCAGACCGGTCAAACCCAGGACGAATAAAATCGCAGCGAGGATCAGTCCATGTTGTAAGGGGATCATGCGTGCTCCTCCGTTTTTCTTTTCGCGCGGTCATCAGTGCGATTGCTCAGCACTTCACCTGAACGCTCTTCGCGCCCCACGTGGAAGGCCACAACCAGGCCCGCCAGCAGCAGCATCGAAGCCAGTTCGACCGCCAGTACATACGGTCCGAACAGGGAAATACCGACTGCTTTCGCGCTAATTGGCGTCCCGTCGATGCCCTGATCGTTTACGCCCAGAATGGCGTAAACAATGACCACCAGCATGATGGCCGACAGAATCGCCGGACCAATCCACACCTGAGGTTTCAGCCACTGGCGTTCCTGTTCAATTTCAGAACCACCGAGGTTGAGCATCATTACCACGAATACGAACAGCACCATGATAGCGCCCGCGTAGACGATAATTTCCAGTGCACCGGCGAAGTAAGCGCCTAACGAGAAGAACACCCCGGAAATCGCCAGCAGCGAAATAATCAGATACAGCAGTGCGTGTACCGGATTGGTGTGGGTGATCACCCGCAAGGTTGCGAGAATGGCTATCAGGCCACAGATATAAAAAGCGAACTCCATTGCCCCTCTCCTTACGGTAACAGGCTCTTGACGTCGATAGGCTTAGCTTCGTTCTCTGCTTCGCCCTTATCTTTGCCGTCGATTGCCATACCTGCCATCCGGTAGAAGTTATATTCCGGGTATTTGCCCGGACCGGAGATCAGCAGATCCTCTTTCTCGTAAACCAGGTCCTGGCGCTTGTACTCACCCAGCTCGAAATCTGGAGTCAGCTGAATAGCCGTTGTCGGACAGGCTTCTTCGCACAGGCCGCAGAAAATGCAGCGTGAGAAGTTAATGCGGAAAAACTCCGGATACCAGCGGCCATCTTTGGTCTCTGCTTTTTGCAAAGAGATACAGCCTACCGGACACGCTACCGCGCACAGGTTACAGGCAACGCAGCGCTCTTCACCGTCTGGATCACGAGTCAGAACGATACGACCACGAAAACGGGGCGGTAGATAGACCGGCTCTTCCGGGTACATCTGCGTTTCGCGTTTCGCGAACGCATGCAGGCCGATCATCCAGATACTGCGTACCTGGGTGCCGAAACCTACGAACAATTCTTTTAAGGTCATGGTCTTTGTGTCCCTTATTGCGCCTGCCAGAGAATGACAGCCGCCGTTACCAGCAAGTTGACGAGCGTCAGCGGCAGACAGACTTTCCAGCCGAAGGACATTACCTGGTCATAACGAGGACGTGGTAACGACGCACGAATCAAAATGAACATCATCATGAAGAACGCGGTTTTCAGCGCGAACCAGACGAATGGTGGTAAGAACGGGCCATGCCAGCCACCGAAGAACAGGGTAACCATCAGTGCAGAAATGGTGACGATACCGATGTACTCACCCACGAAGAACAGACCGAATTTCATACCGGAATATTCAATGTGGTAACCGTCGGCCAGTTCCTGCTCGGCTTCTGGCTGGTCAAACGGGTGACGGTGACACACCGCCACGCCCGCGATGGCAAAGGTGACAAAACCAAAGAACTGCGGAATAACGTTCCAGATATCAGCCTGGTTGTTGACGATGTCGGTCATGTTAAATGAACCGGCCTGCGCCACCACGCCCATCAGGGAAAGTCCGAGGAACACTTCGTAGCTCAGGGTCTGCGCAGACGCACGCATCGCACCGAGCAGGGAGTATTTGTTGTTACTGGACCAACCGGCGAACAGCACCGCGTATACCGCGAGGCCCGCCATCATCAGGAAGAACAGGATCCCGATGTTCAGGTCAGCAACCACCCAGTTCGGACTCACCGGCACGATGGCGAAAGCCAGCAGCAGCGAGGTGAAGGCGATCATCGGTGCCAGGGTAAAGATGACGCGATCCGAGAATTTCGGGATCCAGTCTTCTTTAAAGAACATCTTGATCATGTCCGCAACCAGCTGGAGCGAACCGCCCCAGCCAACACGGTTCGGTCCGTAACGGTTCTGGAACAGACCCAGCAGACGACGTTCGCCAAAGCTCATGAATGCCCCGCAGGTGACCACCACCAGCAGGATCACCACCGCTTTGAGAATGCTCAGCAGGATCTCAATCAGATCGGGTGTAATCCAACTCATTGTTGTGCCTCCTGCAGATCCTCAAGACGCGCACCTGCCAGAACCGGCGCGATGCCAGGCATGCCCATCGGTAAACCAACCTGCCCTGCCGTTAATCCTTCAGCGATTTCAACCGGCAGCGTAACCGTGTTGCCATCGTAGCTGAAAGAAACGCGCGTACCGGCATTAACACCCAACTTCGCGGCATCAGCCGGGTTGAGTTTGATGTACGGCTGCGGCATACGGGTCTGGAAGACCGGCGCACGCTGGGACATTTCATCACTACCAAACAGGTGATAGTAAGGCGCAATACGCCACTGACCTTCCTGAGCCTGGAAGCTCGCCGGAACGGTTGTGAAGTACTCCATATTCCCCGCAGAAGCTTCGATCAGGCGCACGCCCGGATCGCCATGACGCAGTTTACCGCCCACTTCATCCTGGAACTTGTTCCACGCCTGTGGGGAGTTCCAACCCGGAGCCCAGGCAAACGGAATTTGTGAACGCGGTGCAGACGGCTGGTTGTTCCCTTCCATAGAGAAAGCGAACATGGTGTCTCTGTCCTGCGGTTGACGCGGTTCGTGTACGCTGATGTTAGCGCGCATTGCGGTACGCCCACTGTAGCGGTGCGGTTCACGCGCCAGCTTCTGTCCACGGATACGGAAGCTTGCGTCCGGCGCGGCATCTTTAATGCCCGCCAACTGCGGCAACTTCTCAACGACCGCGTCAATAACGTGGTCGAGCTGCGTCCAGTCCACTTCACGGCTCTGCACGGTGCTGTGCAGCGAGTGCAGCCAGCGCCAGCTTTCCAGCATTACGGTGTTGCTGTCGTAGTAGGATGGGTCATAAACCTGGAAGAAACGCTGGGCGCGGCCTTCGTTGTTAATCACCGTACCATCGCTTTCGGCGAAGCTTGCAGCGGAAAGCACCAGATGGGCGTTTTCCATAATTGCCGTACGCTGATGGTCAACGACCAGTACCAGCGGCGCTTTCGCCAGCGCGGCATCAACGCGAGCGGCTGAAGCATGGCGATGCAGGTCATTTTCCAGCACCACAACAGCGTCAGCGCGGCCTGTTTCCAGCTCGGTCAGCGCATCGTCAAGGGAACCACCGCCAATCATGCCGAGGCCCATGCTGTTAACCGAGCGAGCAATCATGGTGATGCCAACGTCTGCGCCACGGCCTTTCAGCGCCTTCGCCACGTTGGCAGCCGCCTGAATCACTTCGGCGCTACCGGCGTTGGTGCCGGAAATAATCAGTGGTTTCTTCGCCCCGGCTAGTGCCTGAACGATAACGTCAATTTTGTTCTGCAGGTCACGGTCGATACCGTCAACCGCCGGCGCGTTGTTATCCAGCGCGTGGGCGATAGCGAAACCTAAACGCGCCTGATCTTCAACCGGTGCACGATAGGTCCAAGCGGCGATATCGTCCAGACGGGTGTTATCGACGTTGGTAACGAATAGCGGATGCTTAGCACGCTGGCCGATATTTAGGATTGCTGCGATCTGCCAGTCAGCCACTTTCTGTGCCGCCGCCATTTCACGCGCTTTACCTTTCACCGCCTGACGCACCGCCAGCGCAACGCGTGCGCCGGTCTGGGTGACATCTTCGCCCAGCACCAGAACCGCATCATAAGATTCGATTTCGCGCAGAGCCGGAGTATGAATCCCGCCGTCACGCAGTACGCTCAACGCCAGTTGCAGACGATCCAGTTCGCCCTGAGCGATACCGGTATAGAAGTTATCCGCACCGACCAGTTCACGCAGCGCGAAGTTACTTTCAACGCTGGCGCGCGGGGAGCCGATACCAATCACTTTCTTCGACTGACGCAGAATATCTGCCGCGCCCTGCATCGCCTGCTCGGCGTTCAGCGTGATCAGGTCATCGCCACGACGCTGTACCGGCTGACGCGGACGGTCTTTCAGGTTCACGTAACCATAGCCGAAACGACCACGGTCGCAGAGGAAGTAGTGGTTAACGGTACCGTTATAACGGTTTTCGATACGACGCAGTTCACCGTAGCGCTCGCCCGGGCTGGTGTTACAGCCGATGGAACACTGCTGGCAGATGCTCGGCGCAAACTGCATGTCCCATTTACGGTTATAACGCTCGGAGTGCGTTTTATCGGTGAAGACGCCGGTTGGACAAATTTCGACCAGGTTGCCAGAGAATTCGCTTTCGAGCGTACCGTCTTCCGGACGACCGAAGTAGACGTTGTCATGTGCGCCATACACGCCCAGATCCGCACCATCGGCGTAATCTTTGTAGTAACGTACACAGCGATAGCAGGCGATGCAGCGGTTCATTTCGTGAGAGATGAACGGCCCCAGGTCCTGGTTACGGTGAGTACGCTTCGTGAAGCGGTAGCGACGGAAGCTGTGACCGGTCATGACGGTCATATCCTGCAGGTGGCAGTTGCCGCCCTCTTCACAGACCGGACAGTCGTGCGGGTGGTTAGTCATCAACCACTCCACGACGCTTTCGCGGAACTGCTTCGCTTCTTCGTCATCAATAGAAATAAAGGTGCCTTCGGTGGCCGGTGTCATACAAGACATCACCAGGCGACCACGCGTGTCTTCCGCGTTCTGATATTGCTTCACCGCACACTGGCGGCAAGCACCGACGCTTCCCAGCGCCGGGTGCCAGCAAAAGTACGGAATATCAAGGCCAAGAGACAGACAAGCTTCCAGCAGGTTGTCCGCTCCGTTGACCTCATATTCTTTGCCGTCTACATGAATCGTAGCCATAGTCAGCATGCTTCCAGTTGGCTCGGTCGTAACCGAGCGTTAATCGAATTTCTTATCGCGACACAGGGCTAACCCTGTGATCACCAGCGCTCTTTCAGCAGGTTCGGCTGAATACCACCAATAGCGTGGGTATTGCTGAAGGTCTGCTTGATGCCAGCTTCGAATTCTTCGCGGAAATATTTAATGGCGCTCTGCAGCGGTTCCACTGCACCCGGTGCGTGTGCACAGAAGGTTTTACCCGGGCCGAGGAAACGACACAGTTGCTCAAGTGTCTCGATATCCCCAGGCTGGCCTTCGCCACGCTCAAGCGCGCGCAGAATTTTCACACTCCACGGCAGACCATCACGGCACGGCGTACACCAGCCACAGGACTCGCGGGCAAAGAACTCTTCGAGGTTACGCACCAGAGGAACCATGCCAATCTCGTGATCGACAGCCATTGCCAGCGCGGTGCCCAGACGGCTACCTGCTTTACCAATGCTTTCGAATTCCATCGGCAGATCGAGGTGTGCTTCGGTCAGGAAGTCAGTCCCCGCGCCACCAGGTTGCCAGGCTTTGAACTTCAGGCCATCGCGCATGCCGCCCGCGTAATCTTCGAGGATCTCACGCGCGGTAGTACCGAAAGGCAGTTCCCATAGGCCAGGGTTCTTCACACGACCGGAGAAGCCCATCAGCTTGGTGCCCGCGTCTTTGCTCTTCGAAATGTTCTGGTACCACTCCACGCCGTTCGCAAGGATAGCCGGTACGTTACACAGGGTTTCGACGTTGTTTACGCAGGTCGGCTTACCCCATGCGCCAGAGCTTGCCGGGAACGGCGGCTTGGAGCGTGGGTTAGCACGGCGACCTTCGAGGGAGTTGATCAGCGCGGTTTCTTCACCGCAGATGTAACGCCCTGCCCCAGTGTGGACAAACAGTTCGAAGTCGAAACTGGTGCCCATAATGTTTTTGCCAAGCAGACCGGCTTCGGTCGCTTCGGCGATCGCGCGACGCAGATGCACGGCTGCTTCGATATATTCACCGCGCAGGAAGATATAACCACGGTACGCTTTCAGCGCAAACGCGGAAATCAGCATGCCTTCCACCAGCAGGTGCGGCAGCTGTTCCATCAGCAGACGGTCTTTATAGGTGCCCGGCTCCATTTCATCGGCGTTACACAGCAGGTAACGGATGTTCATGGATTCGTCTTTCGGCATCAGGCTCCACTTCAGACCGGTGGAAAAGCCCGCGCCGCCGCGCCCTTTCAGGCCAGCGTCTTTTACCTGATTAACGATTTCGTCCGGTGACAGCCCGGTCAGGGCCTTACGCGCACCTTCGTAGCCGTTCTTGCTACGGTATTCGTCCAGCCAGACCGGCTGTTTGTCATCACGCAGACGCCAGGTCAGCGGATGGGTTTCGGGAGTACGGATAATGTCTTTCATTTATACCGCTCCAGCAGTTCGGGAATGCCTTCCGGGGTCAGATGAGCGTGAGTATCCTCATCGATCATCATGTTTGGCCCTTTGTCGCAGTTCCCCAGGCAACAGGTCGGCAGCAGCGTAAAGCGACCATCAAAAGTCGTCTGCCCCGGCTTGATGTTGAGTTTTTTCTCAAGCGCGGCCTGGATCCCCTGGTAGCCGTTGATATGGCACACCACGCTGTCGCAATAGCGGATCACGTGGCGACCTACCGGCTGGCGGAAGATCTGGCTATAAAACGTAGCAACACCTTCTACGTCGCTTGCCGGAATACCCAGCACATCAGCGATCGCATAGATCGCCCCATCCGGCACCCAGCCACGCTGTTTCTGAACGATTTTCAGCGCTTCAATGGACGCCGCACGCGGGTCTTCGTAGTGGTGCTTCTCGTGCTCAATCGCTTCACGCTCAGCCGCACTCAGCTCAAAAGCCTCGGTTTGTGGTTGTTGATTCTCGTGCATAATTAGCGGTCCACATCTGACATAACAAAATCGATACTACCCAGATGGACGATCAGGTCGGACACCAGGCTGCCACGTACCGCTACCGGGATCTGCTGCAGGTGCGCATAGCTCGGGGTACGGATACGGGTACGGTAACTCATGGTGCTGCCATCGCTGGTCAGGTAGTAACTGTTGATACCCTTGGTCGCTTCTACCATCTGGAAGGACTCGTTTGCCGGCATAACCGGACCCCACGAAACCTGCAGGAAGTGGGTGATAAGGGTTTCGATATGTTGCAGCGTGCGCTCTTTCGGTGGCGGCGTCGTCAGCGGGTGATCCGCTTTGAACGGGCCTTCCGGCATGTTATTGAGGCACTGCTCAAGGATGCGCAGACTCTGGCGCAGCTCTTCAACTTTCAGCATCACGCGGGTATAGCAGTCGGACACACCGCCGCCAACCGGGACCTCAAAGTCAAAGTTTTCATAGCCAGAGTACGGACGCGCTTTACGCACGTCGAAATCAATACCGGTCGCACGCAGCGCAGCACCGGTACAACCCCAGTCCAGCGCTTCTTTCTTACCGTAAGCGGCAACACCCTGCGAACGGCCTTTCAGGATGGTGTTACGCAGCGCGGCTTTCTCGTAAGAATCCAGACGTTTTGGCATCCAGTCGAGGAAATCACGCAGCAGTTTGTCCCAACCGCGCGGCAGATCGTGTGCCACACCGCCGATACGGAACCAGGCCGGGTGCATACGGAAACCGGTGATCGCTTCCACGACGTCGTAGATTTTCTGACGGTCGGTAAAGGCGAA
This sequence comes from Citrobacter sp. S39, assembly GCF_009495675.1. Taxonomy (NCBI): domain Bacteria; kingdom Pseudomonadati; phylum Pseudomonadota; class Gammaproteobacteria; order Enterobacterales; family Enterobacteriaceae; genus Citrobacter; species Citrobacter sp. S39. The sequence goes on along the minus strand of NZ_CP045555.1, from coordinate 2,520,838 downwards.
GAATACCGGGGTCATCGCGCCGACGTCCTGAATGAACGTGGAGATGTACAGCAGATGACTGTTGATACGGAACAGTTCAGATAGCATGACGCGAATCACGTTGACGCGATCCGGCGTGGTGATGCCTGCCAGTTTCTCAACCGCCAGTACGTAAGGCATTTCGTTAACGCAGCCGCCGAGGTACTCGATACGGTCGGTGTACGGAATGTAGCTGTGCCAGGACTGACGTTCGCCCATCTTTTCAGCGCCACGGTGGTGGTAGCCGATGTCAGGTACGCAGTCGACGATTTCTTCGCCATCAAGCTGCAGCACAATACGGAACGCACCGTGGGAAGACGGGTGGTTAGGACCGAGGTTGAGGAACATGAAGTCCTCATTTTCGGTGCTACGCTTCATGCCCCAATCTTCTGGTTTGAAGGTCAGCGCTTCCATTTCCAGATCCTGTTTGGCTTTAGTCAGCTCAAACGGGTCGAATTCAGTCGCACGCGCCGGGTAGTCTTTACGCAGCGGATGGCCTTCCCAGGTATGCGGCATCAGCAGACGCGTCAGGTGCGGGTGACCTTCGATGTCGATGCCAAACATTTCCCAGGTTTCACGCTCATACCAGTTGGCGTTCGGGAACAGTTTGGTGAAAGTCGGTACGCGCAGATCGTTTTCAGACAAAGCCACCTTGAGCATGATATCGCGATTGCGTTCAATGGAGATCAGGTGATAGAAAACGGAAAAATCCGCGGCGGGTAACCCTTCGCGGTGCGTACGCAGACGTTCGTCCATGCCGTGTAAGTCAAACAGCATGACGTAAGGTTTCGGCAGTCTCTTTAAGAAATCGCCAACTTCCAGTAATTGTTCACGCTTGACCCAAACAACGGGTACCCCGGTGCGAGTCGCCTGAACGGTAAAGGCATCCGGCCCAAAACGGTTGCGCAGTTCGCCAATGACCGGGTCATCAAGGTGATCCCGTGTTTGCCATGCGGCGTCTTGCGCGGTTAAGTCGGTCATATTGTTCACCATTGCAAATGGTCCGTGGTGGTCGGCAGTGCTTCGCGCTATTTATGTAGTGATAAGCGAAGGAAGTGCTGCTGCCGACAGGCGCAAATTAAATCTCGTCTGGTGTACGAAGATTCGTTACAGCAATACGTTCGCCGCGTTTACGCTCGCGTTCTGACTGCATATTGGCGCGATAAACGCCCTGATCGCCAACCACCCAGGAGAGCGGACGGCGTTCTTTGCCAATGGAATCTTGCAGCAACATCAGAGCCTGCATATACGCTTCTGGGCGCGGCGGACATCCCGGGATGTACACATCGACCGGAATAAATTTATCAACGCCCTGCACCACAGAATAGATGTCGTACATCCCGCCGGAGTTGGCGCATGCGCCCATGGAAATAACCCATTTCGGTTCCAGCATCTGATCGTAGAGGCGCTGAATAACTGGCGCCATTTTGGTAAAGCAGGTTCCGGCTACGACCATCAGGTCAGCCTGACGCGGCGATGCACGCAGTACTTCCGCACCAAAACGGGCCACATCGTGCACGGCGGTAAACGAGGTCACCATCTCAACGTAGCAGCAGGAAAGGCCAAAGTTATATGGCCAAATTGAGTTTTTACGGCCCCAGTTAACCATGTCATGCAGTTTGCCCATGAACACGTTTTTGTTAACTTCTTGTTCCAGGGGGTCGGTTACGATCTCCTGTTTTTGCAGGGGGTAACGGTCGTTCTCACCGTTAGGATCTATGCGGGTGAGCGTATAATCCATCTTAATGCCTCGCGGTTAGCGTTGACGATTAGCGATACTGTTCGTTTCCGGGTTCATACGCTCGCGGCGTGAACGCGCGGGCGTCCAGTCCAGCGCGCCAATACGCACCAGATAAACCAGACCTGCCAGTAACACAAAAATAAAAATTGCAGCTTCCACAAAGCCAATCCAACCGCTTTCACGGATAGAAGTTGACCATGCGAACAGATACAGCGCTTCAACGTCGAAGATAACGAAGAACATGGCTACCAGATAAAACTTGGCAGACAGGCGCAGGCGGGCGGTGCCGACCGAGTCGATACCTGATTCAAACGGCACGTTTTTAGATCTCGCGCGTGCGCGACCCCCTAAAAACCAGCCGCCGACGAGCATCAGGCAACACAGGCCAATGGCAACGATAAGAAAGATAGCGAATGCCCAGTGATGAGCGATGATTTCAGTGGATGTTGACATACTCATTGCTTACTCATCAAAAGTAGCGCCAAATTCTCTGCTCTTTTCGGCAGATGAACGCCACATCGATTCATGGGGAGGAATAAAAAAAACCTTACAATCACTGTGAAAAATCATTTTATACAGCTAATTGATGGGGTTTTTTACTCCTTTCTATAACCTTTTGTCAATTTTAACAAAAGTTTCCTCACATTATTTTACACTAATCCAACTTCATTAACATAAAGTGCTCTTTAGACCCATTTCGATTGCATCATCGGTCATTTTTAATGTTGTTGAATCGTGTCCGTAGTGAAGTAAAAAAGATAATACACGTCTATTTTGACAGGAATTCACCCAGATGCCTCCCCCTAAATGGGAGTATTTTCTTGATCTGTGACACGCTTTTGTTAATTCACCATAAAAAACAGCAACAATTTCTCTAGTTTTTTAACATGGAAACATTTAGCAACGCGGCTGATTATTTTTCACCCTATTGTCAGTCTGTTTTTTTACCTGCTGATTTTGTTAAGTTTTAGTATATGAATGAACAGAAAGCAGTAATATTTGCATAAAAAAAGAGCCGCTGGATGTTTTTTCATCATCAGTGGCCCTTTTTTACACTTACATTTTTAAACGTTTTTCTGTGACGCTTTACTCAAAGTCGCCTTCAACAATCAGCGAGTCATCTCCCCCTTCAGGGGTAAACTGATTGTATTGCCAAGGATTTTGATATGTCTGCATCGACTTAAAGATAGCCTGAGCTAATTCATTTTGCGTGGCCGGATCGCTGCACAACAGATACTCGGTATCAGGCAGAGGTGGTAATCCGTCCGCCGCACCCAGTACGCGTAAATCCGGGCTCATCATTTCTACAGGACGCGCAGTAACGCCAAGCCCTGCTTTTACCGCCGCGCGGACCGCAGGTAATGTTGAAGCGACATAAGCCAGACGCCACGGGATCTGTGCGGCATTCAACGTCGCCAGCACGATATCGCGAAACGGGCTGGGATCGTCCAGCAGAACTAACGGCACGGGTTCGCCTTTTTGCAGGATATATTCGGCTGCGCAATACCAGTGCGTCGGTGAAGTCCGCAAATTCAGGCATTCAAAATCGTCAGGGCGATTCGTGGTTACCACTAAATCCACTTCTTGCGACTTAAGCATCTCCACCATGTAAGCATTGCGTTTCACTCTTACATCAAGGGCAAGTTTCGGATAAACCGAACTAATGCGGTTAAGCAGAAATGGGAGTATGGTGTCGGCGGATTCATCAGAAGCACCGATAGTTAACACCCCCTGAAGATTGTTAAACATCAATGATGAGCATGCCTCATCATTAAATCGCAGTATTTTCCTGGCATAACCCAACAGTTGGATACCATGTTCGGTCAGCAGTTTGTTGCGTCCATGACGCGCGAACAACTCTTTCCCCACAAGTTGCTCAAGGCGCTGCATTTGCTGACTTACCGCAGACTGAGTTCGACATACTGCAGCTGCCGCAGCCGCGAAGGTATTTAGGTCGGCAACAGCAACAAAGGTTCTCAGCAGATCGAGGTCGAGGTTAATTATCGCACGATTTGCATTTATCATAGTTTTTCACTTACTCGCGGGTCATACCGGGTTAATGCTGTGCATTCAGAATCAAACAACTCCATTTGTAATGTGCCTCCCTTCAGTTTCGCTTAGTGTAACCAAGTGAAAATAAGGATGTATTTGGTTTAACAAACGAAACAATGCTCTTTCTGAGCTATTTTAAAACCCGTGATATTCATCGGAATATAGCAACGAGAAAGAGCCGTATTTTTAGCTGCCGGATGATTCTGACTAATGGAAAACATGTAAATTTTGTAAATTTAAAAAATAGTTAACGAACAATAATTTACACATTAAAAACTAACTTTTCAGTATGTTATGAACAACCAACAAACATTTGAATTATCGTAAAACTCGTACTACACACCATTTCATAGGAGTTATCTTAACCTAAAACCACTATATTTATAAGTGTTATTGCGAATAATTCCGGGCGAATTGGTGTTATGTCAGTGCAACGGTTTTCGTATTATTAGTCCACTCAATTTGATGTCGTTTAAATAATAAATAATAATTAATTAAGAATCTCTCAATTCATTAATTATGCTTAACAATGGATTCACACCGCATCACGTCGGGATCAGACCGATAACAGAATTCGTGGATGAAACCTCAGTATTTTCGAATCCCGCCGTATCGCACAGATATCGGCTACATTTTGTTTTATAGGGCTAACTTTTTTCGACCAGACAAATCACCATACCAAAGCCAACAAAGCAAAACATAAATCATAAAAAACACAACAATCCAGATTATTGCACTGTAATAATTGCATAATTTAGTTATTAAAAGTTAATTGTCGTCCTCCTGCTTTCCAAAATCTTCTACTAAAGACCCTTCAAAACTCACCGTCGTGGGAGTACATTGTGCTGGGCTGACTTCCACGGCAGGGAGTGGCATTCACAGCTAAAAAGGTCAACGTTCATGTCCCCCATTGAAAAATCCAGCAAATTAGAAAACGTCTGTTATGACATTCGCGGCCCGGTTCTGAAGGAAGCAAAGCGCCTGGAAGAAGAAGGCAACAAAGTTCTGAAACTGAACATCGGCAACCCTGCGCCTTTCGGGTTTGAAGCACCAGATGAAATTTTAGTGGATGTGATCCGCAATTTGCCAACTGCGCAAGGATATTGCGATTCCAAAGGCCTTTATTCAGCCCGCAAAGCAATCATGCAGCATTACCAGGCCCGCGGGATGCGCGATGTAACCGTAGAAGATATCTATATCGGTAACGGCGTATCCGAATTGATTGTGCAGGCCATGCAGGCATTGCTGAACAGTGGGGACGAAATGCTGGTTCCTGCACCTGATTATCCACTGTGGACGGCGGCGGTTTCGCTCTCTGGTGGTAATGCCGTGCACTACCTGTGTGATGAATCATCAGACTGGTTCCCGGACCTGGATGATATCCGCGCCAAAATTACGCCGCGTACGCGTGGGATCGTCATCATCAACCCCAACAACCCAACCGGCGCTGTTTATTCTAAAGAGCTGCTGATGGAGATTGTTGAGATTGCTCGCCAGAACAACCTCATCATCTTTGCAGATGAGATTTACGACAAAATTCTCTACGATGACGCCGAGCACCACTCGATAGCGGCAATGGCCCCGGATCTGCTGACTATTACCTTTAACGGCCTGTCAAAAACCTATCGTGTTGCCGGTTTCCGTCAGGGCTGGATGGTACTGAACGGACCGAAGAAACATGCCAAAGGGTATATCGAAGGCCTTGAGATGCTGGCTTCTATGCGCCTGTGTGCGAACGTCCCTGCACAACATGCCATTCAGACCGCGCTGGGCGGATATCAGAGCATCAGCGAATTCATCATGCCTGGCGGACGTCTGTATGAGCAACGTAACCGCGCCTGGGAACTGCTCAATGATATTCCTGGCGTCTCTTGCGTAAAACCGCGCGGTGCACTGTATATGTTCCCGAAAATTGACGCCAAGCGCTTCAATATTCATGACGACCAGAAGATGGTGCTCGACTTCCTGTTGCAGGAAAAAGTACTGCTGGTCCAGGGGACGGCATTCAACTGGCCGTGGCCGGATCATTTCCGCATCGTTACGCTGCCGCGAATTGATGATATCGAAATGTCGTTGAGTAAATTTGAGCGTTTCCTGTCAGGGTATCGCCAGCTGTAACCACGCAAAGTGCTACCGGGTTTGCATCCGGTAGCACTCTCTGCGCAAAATACCGTTACTGAAGTCACTGAGTAAGGGTCGTTATGAAGCAGAGCCACTTTTTTGCCCACCTCTCCCGTCTGAAACTCATTAACCGCTGGCCGCTGATGCGCAACGTGCGCACCGAAAACGTGTCCGAACACAGTCTGCAGGTTGCTATGGTTGCTCATGCGCTGGCCGCGATCAAAAACCGTAAATTTGGTGGTCAGGTAAATGCTGAGCGTATTGCCCTGCTGGCGATGTATCACGATGCGTCAGAGGTGTTAACCGGCGATCTCCCTACCCCAGTGAAATATTTCAACTCGCAGATTGCTCAGGAATATAAAGCGATAGAGAAAATTGCCCAGCAAAAACTGGTCGATATGGTTCCCGATGAGTTACGCGATATTTTTGCACCGCTCATTGATGAACATGCCTTAAGTGAAGAAGAAAGATCGATTGTTAAACAGGCCGATGCCCTGTGCGCGTATCTGAAGTGCCTGGAAGAACTCTCCGCCGGTAACAACGAATTTCTGCTGGCGAAAACACGTCTGGAAAAAACGCTGGAGTCACGACGCAGCGAAGAGATGGACTACTTTATGGACGTGTTTGTCCCAAGCTTTCACCTTTCATTAGATGAAATCAGCCAGGATTCACCGCTTTAAACGATTTTGCCGGATGCGTCTAACGCCTTATCCGGCCTACAGGTAACGTGATATCCGTAGGCCTGATAAGCGCAGCGCCATCAGGCGTTTACTGCGGCGGTCAAAACGGGAACAGCATCGGGATCATCACCACGCACACTGCCATGACAATCACCGTAAACGGTACGCCAATCTTCACGAAGTCGCTAAAGCTGTAGTTACCCGGCCCGAGCACCAGTGTGTTTACCGGTGAAGACACTGGCGTCATAAAGGCTGCGGAAGCCGCCATCGCAATCACCATCGCAAACGGATACGGCGAAACGCCCATCGACTTTGCCGCCGCCAGCGCAATCGGCGCCATCAGTACCGCCGTCGCGGTGTTAGAGATAAATAACCCAATGGTCGCGCACAGCACGAACAGGCAGCCCAGCATCATATACGGGCCGTACCCACCACCAACGTCCATTAGCCCTTTCACCACCAGATCGACGCCGCCCGTTTTCTGTAATGCCAGCGCAAAAGGCATCATCCCGACAATCAAAATAATGCTTGGCCAGTGAATGGCTTTGTAGGCGCTTTCGGCATCGATGCAGCGGAATTTTCCCATCAGCAAACAAGCGATAATCGCGGCAACCGTATTAGGGATTTCATCTGTGAGCATTAACGCGACCATCAGTACCAGACAGAAAATCGCATGCGGCGCCTGGCTGTGCGCCGGAGAAGCTTCACTGACTTCCACAGGCATATTTAGCACCACAAAATCGCGCCCTTTTTGTCCAAGCAGCGTGATCAGCTTCCAGTTGCCCACCACTAAAATGATATCGCCCATCAACAGCGGCTCATCAACCACCGCCCCGGCCAGCGCCGTACCATCGCGCTTCAGCCCAACGACATTCAGCCCGTAACGCGTACGAAAAGCGATTTCCCGTACCGTTTTGCCGATCAATTCCGACTCAGGGATCAGAGAGATTTCGGCCATGCCCACATCAAGCGCCTGCTCGGAGAAGTATTCTCCACGCAGCACCATCGGTTCCAACAGTTGCTCAGCGCAAAATTCACGCAGGTCGACATCGGCCGCAGACATATCAATCAGCAATACGTCACGAGCACGAAACTCAGAAACCCCGTTTACGTCAACGATCACGCGACGAAAACGACGCCAGCGCTCCACGCCAATCACGTTTGCCCCGTAGCGCTCACGCAGTTTCAGGTCGTCCAGACGCTGGCCTATCATAGGAGAACCCGGGCGAATCGCCAGGCGACGCGCGCGCCCGGTCAGGCGATATTCTTTAATCAGATCGCGAAAGGTCCGGCGCTTCCAGCCGTCGCCCGGCTGCCCGGAGTCTTCACCCTTCAGCATAAAACGCATCACCAGCATATAAATTATGCCAAGTACCAACACCACCAATCCCAGTGGGGTTACGCTAAAAAAGCTAAAACCATTAAGTCCTTCACGTAACAGTTCACTGTTGACGACCAGGTTTGGCGGCGTTGCCACCAGCGTCATCATGCCGCTTATCAAGCCGGCAAAACTTAGCGGCATCATCAGGCGTGAAGGGGAAATTTCCATGCGCATGGAAACACTTAAGACAACCGGAATAAAGATGGCGACCACACCGGTCGAACTCATGAATGCACCGAGACCAGCTACGGTTATCATCAGCAACACCAGCATTTTGACTTCACTGCTACCGGCGACCTTCACCAGCCAGGCGCCCATTACTGTCGCCACACCGGTACGCACGAGGCCGTCACCGATAATGAATAAAGCCGCTATCAAAATAACGTTAGGATCGCTGAACCCTGAAAAAGCCTCTGTGATGCTCAATGTTCCACTCAGAACAAAGGCAATAATGACCAGCAAAGCGATCGCGTCCATACGCACTCTGCCAGTTGCAAACAAGACGACGGCAATCGCCAGCAATGAGAGAACCCATATCAATTCACCGTTCACAACATATCCTTGTTAAATGAGAGGGATGGACTGATTCTGCCATAAAAAAGCCCCAACAATCTGGGGCTAAATCATGATCAGGTATTTCTTATAACGACCACATTTCCGTTGGGTTGTTTGGTCACAGAAATATGTTCCAGACTGGTCAGCGAAAAATCAACCTCGTCCAGACGCGGCGTATCAGTTGGCGCGTTGACCGCGATGACATGACACCCAGCTGCCAGTCCTGAAAGCACCCCGGCGGGGGCATCTTCCACCACGGCACATTCCTGCGGCGCCAGGCCCAGAAGCTGAGCGCCTAACAGATACGCGTCTGGCTCTGGTTTCCCTCTTTTTACCCGCTCGGCGGTGACAAACACTTCAGGAGCAGGAAGCCCAGCAACACGATGGCGCGCCCGTGCGACCGGCATAGAGCCTGAGGTCACAATCGCCCATGGAATACCCGCTTTATTGAGATGGTTGAGTAAATCAACAGCCCCAGGCAGCGCAGTGATCCCGGCGGTTTCTGTCGCTTCGATCTGCTCCAGACGGGTAAACTCCGCGGCGATCTCTGCCTCAGATTTGCCCACCATAAAGTGTCGCAGGGAGGTAATGGCCTGCTTGCCATGAATAAAGCCGAGCACCTCGGCGTGATCGAGGCCAAAACGATCGGCCCAGTTGCACCACGCACGCTCTACTGCGGGTAAGGAATCGACCAGCGTTCCATCCAGATCAAACAGAAAACCTTTGCACTGCACGCTCGCCCCCTCAGGCATTAATGATTTGGTTAATTTCATTCGCGCTCAGGTGATACTGGCGCGGGCAAGAGTGCCAGACATTCAACATACGCTGATATTTTTCCCACATCGGGGTCTGGGCGTTGAAGCCATGCGTACCCGCATCAAAGTGGGTATAGCGACCTTCCACATTCACCATAAAGCGAACGTATCCGAGGAAACGGGCTTCCGTTGCGGCGTCAAAACCGAGGAAAGTCACGCGGCGCTCATCAATAGCCTGTGCATCCTTAAGATTAGTCCAGGACACATGTAATGCGTGATACATCTCCATAATATCGATAATCGTACGACAGGTTTCTTCCGTCAGTTCACCAAACTCACGATCCAGCTCACGCATCTGCAAGCCGTAACCGCGTTCAATAATCGTTTGCAAACGACGATAACGCTCGGCGTTAGTTGGGTCGAGCATAGTCATCATTTTGTACTGATTCGACAAAATCAGACGTTGAGCGTTGGTCATTTCCATTTGGGACTCCTGTATCACTACTACTGCGATGAAAAAAAAGAAGGCATCTTGTGCCTTCTTTTATATGCGTAATCAGGGGTCAATTACAAATCATCAAGGAAAGTTTTATCCAGTTGTTTGAAGGCGCGCTTAAGCGTGTCAGCCAGCGCCTGGTAATCCGGCTTTCCTTCTACCGGAGAGAGCGCCTGTCCGGCTTCTTGCAATTTACCCCGAACTTCGTAGAACCAGTTGAGTATTGAAGGCGGCAGCGGCGTTACGGAACGTTTACCCAGCCACCACATGCCCTGCATCGGCAGGCTGAGCGCAAACAGCGCGGTCGCCACGGCCGGTCCCAACTGTCCCCCTAGCGCAATTTGCCAGCATAAGGTGAAGACGGCGATAGGCGGCATAAAACGGATTGCGTAACGTGTCATACGGATCACACGGTTCTCTACAAACACGGGCGCGAGGCGCTTTTCCATTGGCCACGTCTTCGCGTAGTGCTGCCCCCGGCGAAACAAGCTAAAAAAATTGACGGAACGATTATCCGGTGTCGACATGGCGGTTACCTCAACTTCACATATAAAAATTAAAAAAATTGTGCAAAACAACAACTACAAGGGACATCGTTCAAAACATTTTGTCTTTGATACCCACATTCAGGTATCCTGTGCCGGCCTGTAAGGCCTTTAGTCCAAAATCATTGAGTCGTCAAATTGACACATAGTATGCCATTGGCTGAAAAATACGCAAAATGACATAGACTCAAAGGTATTTATTCCATCGTGCCCAAAAAGACCATGGCGCATGATGTTAATCATAAACGTCGGTGTCATCATGCGCTACGCTCTATGACTCCCTGACGTTTTTTTAGCCACGTATCATAAATAGGTACTTCCATGTCGAGTAAGTTAGTACTGGTTCTGAACTGCGGTAGCTCCTCACTGAAATTTGCCATCATCGATGCAGTAAACGGTGAAGAATACCTTTCTGGTTTAGCCGAATGTTTCCATCTCCCAGAAGCACGTATCAAATGGAAAATGGATGGCGGTAAACAAGAAGCGGCTTTAGGTGCAGGCGCCGCTCACAGTGAAGCGCTGAATTTTATCGTTAATACTATTCTGGCACAAAAACCAGAACTGTCTGCTCAGCTGACTGCGATTGGTCACCGTGTTGTTCACGGCGGCGAAAAATACACCGGCTCTGTAGTTATCGACGATTCCGTTATTCAGGGTATCAAAGATGCAGCCTCTTTTGCACCGCTGCACAACCCTGCACACCTGATCGGTATCGCTGAAGCGCTGAAATCCTTCCCGAATCTGAAAGACAAAAACGTGGCCGTATTCGACACCGCGTTCCATCAGACTATGCCGGAAGAATCTTACCTCTACGCCCTGCCGTACAGCCTGTACAAAGAACATGGCGTTCGTCGTTACGGCGCGCACGGTACCAGCCACTTCTTCGTTACTCAGGAAGCGGCTAAAGTGCTGAACAAACCGGTTGATGAGCTGAACATCATCACTTGCCACCTGGGCAACGGCGGTTCTGTATCTGCTATCCGTAACGGTAAATGTGTTGATACCTCCATGGGTCTGACCCCACTGGAAGGTCTGGTGATGGGTACGCGTTCCGGTGACATTGACCCGGCGATCATCTTCCACCTGCACGACACCCTGGGCATGAGCGTTGACCAGATCAACAAAATGCTGACCAAAGAGTCCGGCCTGCTGGGTCTGACCGAAGTCACCAGCGACTGCCGCTATGTTGAAGATAACTACGCGACTAAAGAAGACGCTAAACGTGCAATGGACGTTTACTGCCACCGTCTGGCGAAATACATCGGTTCTTACACTGCGCTGATGGATGGTCGTCTGGATGCCGTTGTCTTCACCGGTGGTATCGGTGAAAACGCCGCGATGGTTCGTGAACTGTCTCTGGGCAAACTGGGCGTTCTTGGCTTTGAAGTAGACCACGAACGTAACCTGGCCGCACGTTTCGGCAAATCTGGTTTCATCAACAAAGAAGGTACCCGTCCTGCGGTGGTTATCCCAACCAACGAAGAACTGGTTATCGCGCAAGACGCGAGCCGTCTGACCGCCTGATTTCACACCGCCAGCCTAGCTGGCGGTGCTGTTTTGTAACCCGCCTGAAACGGGCGGTAACGAAAGAGGATAAACCGTGTCCCGTATTATTATGCTGATCCCTACCGGAACCAGCGTCGGTCTGACCAGCGTCAGCCTTGGCGTGATCCGCGCAATGGAACGCAAAGGCGTTCGTCTGAGCGTCTTCAAGCCGATCGCTCAACCGCGTGCCGGTGGCGATGCGCCAGACCAGACTACCAGCATCGTCCGTGCTAACTCTTCTCTGCCAGCCGCTGAGCCGCTGAAGATGAGCCACGTTGAATCTCTGCTGTCCAGCAATCAGAAAGATGTGCTGATGGAAGAGATCATCGCGAACTACCACGCGAACACTAAAGACGCTGAAGTTGTCCTGGTTGAAGGCCTGGTCCCAACCCGTAAACATCAGTTCGCGCAGTCTCTGAACTACGAAATCGCGAAAACGCTGAATGCAGAAATCGTCTTCGTTATGTCTCAGGGCACCGATACCCCGGAACAACTGAACGAGCGTATTGAACTGACTCGCAGCAGCTTCGGTGGCGCGAAAAACACCAACATCACCGGCGTAATCGTTAACAAACTGAACGCACCGGTTGATGAGCAGGGCCGTACTCGCCCGGATCTGTCCGAGATTTTCGACGACTCTTCCAAAGCGAAAGTGATCAAAGTTGATCCGGCTAAACTGCAAGAATCCAGCCCGCTGCCGGTTCTGGGCGCGGTGCCATGGAGCTTCGATCTGATCGCTACCCGTGCAATCGATATGGCGCGTCACCTGAACGCCACCATCGTAAACGAAGGCGATATCAATACCCGTCGCGTGAAGTCTGTGACTTTCTGCGCACGCAGCATTCCGCACATGCTGGAACACTTCCGCGCAGGTTCCCTGCTGGTGACTTCCGCTGACCGTCCGGACGTGCTGGTTGCTGCATGCCTGGCAGCGATGAACGGCGTAGAAATTGGCGCCCTGCTGCTGACCGGCGGCTACGAAATGGACGCGCGCATTACCAAACTGTGCGAACGTGCATTCGAAACCGGCCTGCCGGTATTCATGGTAAACACCAACACCTGGCAGACCTCTCTGAGCCTGCAGAGCTTCAACCTGGAAGTTCCGGTTGACGATCACGAGCGTATCGAAAAAGTTCAGGAATACGTTGCTAACTTCATCAACGCTGACTGGATTGAATCTCTGACCGCAACGTCTGAGCGCAGCCGTCGTCTGTCTCCACCAGCGTTCCGTTATCAGTTGACCGAGCTGGCACGTAAAGCGGGCAAACGCGTTGTTCTGCCGGAAGGCGACGAACCGCGTACCGTTAAAGCGGCAGCCATCTGTGCTGAACGTGGTATCGCAACCTGCGTACTGCTGGGTAACCCGGATGAGATCACCCGCGTTGCGGCCTCTCAGGGCGTTGAACTTGGCGCTGGCGTAGAAATCGTTGATCCAGATGTGGTTCGCGAAAGCTACGTTGCTCGTCTGGTCGAACTGCGTAAGAACAAAGGCATGACCGAAACCGTTGCCCGCGAACAGCTGGAAGACAACGTCGTTCTCGGTACCCTGATGCTGGAACAGGACGACGTTGACGGTCTGGTTTCCGGTGCCGTTCACACTACTGCGAACACCATTCGTCCACCGCTGCAGCTGATCAAAACTGCACCGGGTAGTTCCCTGGTGTCTTCTGTGTTCTTCATGCTGCTGCCGGATCAGGTTTACGTTTACGGCGACTGCGCGATCAACCCGGATCCAACCGCAGAACAGCTGGCAGAAATCGCTATTCAGTCCGCTGAATCCGCGATTGCCTTCGGTATCGAACCGCGCGTTGCGATGCTCTCCTACTCCACCGGTACCTCTGGTGCAGGTAGCGACGTAGAGAAAGTTCGTGAAGCGACTCGTCTGGCGCAGGAAAAACGTCCTGATCTGATGATCGACGGCCCGCTGCAGTACGACGCCGCCGTTATGGCTGACGTTGCGAAATCCAAAGCGCCGAACTCTCCGGTTGCAGGTCGAGCTACCGTGTTCATCTTCCCGGATCTGAACACCGGTAACACCACCTACAAAGCGGTACAGCGTTCTGCCGACCTGATCTCCATCGGGCCGATGCTGCAGGGTATGCGCAAGCCGGTGAACGACCTGTCTCGTGGCGCGCTGGTAGACGATATCGTCTATACCATTGCACTGACCGCGATCCAGTCTTCCCAGCAGCAGCAGTAATCTGCCGAGTGTGCCGGATCTCTTATCCGGCAACACATCTACTTATCAAACCGGAAATAGCTGATATTTCCGGTTTTTTTATGCCTGTTTCCCCTTTGGCATAATCTGAAATATTTGCCTGAATGCGCTGCATCAATGAATAACTATTCTTCTGTTCGCATACTTACCCTCTTTGCGTTGCAACAGGGATAGTCTTTCATGTCAGCAGTAACAGAATCACAGCCAGCCAGAAAATGGGCCATGCCCGATACGCTGGTGATTATTTTTTTCGTCGCCATTTTAACCAGCCTGGCAACCTGGGTTGTTCCCGTCGGGATGTTCGACAGCCAGGAAGTGCAATATCAGGTTGATGGACAAACCAAAACCCGTAAGGTGGTTGACCCCCATTCCTTTCGTATTCTGACCAATGAAGCTGGTGAAGAGCAGTATCACCCGGTTAAGTTCTTTACCACCGGAGATGAGCGCCCAGGCCTGATGAATTTTCCGTTCGAAGGCTTAACCTCCGGCTCGAAATTCGGCACTGCGGTCGGCATCATTATGTTTATGCTGGTCATTGGCGGCGCATTTGGCATCGTTATGCGTACCGGCACCATTGATAACGGCATCCTGGCGCTCATCCGCCATACGCGGGGCAACGAGGTCCTCTTTATCCCAGTGCTGTTTATTCTCTTCTCCTTAGGCGGCGCGGTGTTTGGCATGGGGGAAGAGGCGGTTGCCTTTGCCATTATCATCGCGCCGCTGATGGTGCGCTTGGGTTACGACAGTATCACCACCGTTCTGGTTACCTATATCGCGACTCAGATTGGTTTCGCCAGCTCATGGATGAACCCATTTTGCGTGGTGGTCGCGCAAGGCATTGCGGGGGTGCCAGTGCTCTCTGGTTCCGGTCTGCGCATCGTGGTCTGGATGGTCGCTACGCTAATAGGACTAACCTTCACGCTGGCCTATGCGGCACGCATCAAAAAGAATCCGCTTTTGTCCCGGGTACATGAATCCGACCGCTTCTTTCGCGAGCAGCAGGACGAGGTCGTGGAACGACGCTTCACGCTCGGTGACTGGCTGGTACTGATGGTGCTGACGGGCGTGATCGTGTGGGTCATTTGGGGCGTTATCGTCCACGCATGGTTTATTCCTGAGATTGCCAGCCAGTTCTTCACGATGGGCCTGGTAATTGGCATTATCGGCGTCGTGTTTCGGCTCAACGGCATGACGGTCAACATCATGGCCTCCTCATTCACTGAGGGAGCACGAATGATGATTGCCCCTGCCCTGCTGGTTGGTTTTGCCAAAGGCATTTTACTGCTGGTCGGTAATGGAGAGGCGGGTGAAGCCAGCGTGTTAAACACTCTGCTGCACAGTATTGCCAATGGCATCAGCGGACTGGATAACGCCATCGCGGCGTGGTTTATGCTGTTGTTCCAGGCGGTGTTTAATTTCTTCGTCACCTCCGGCTCTGGTCAGGCAGCGTTGACCATGCCGCTGTTAGCGCCGCTGGGCGATCTGGTTGGCGTCAACCGTCAGGTTACCGTGCTGGCCTTCCAGTTTGGCGACGGATTCAGCCATATTATCTATCCGACGTCGGCATCTCTGATGGCTACGTTAGGTGTTTGTCGGGTGGATTTTCGTAACTGGCTGAAGGTAGGTGCTACGCTGTTGGGGCTGCTGTTTATTATGTCCAGCGTGGTGGTGATTGGTGCGCAGATAATGGGTTACCATTAAAAAGCGCACGTCCGGCCTACTCGATTTCTCGACGCAGTAGGCCGGATGAACAGAGGTTACTCAGCTTCTTCCTGCTTTTCGGCATTCGCCCCTTCATTCTTGGCGTTGCGGGTCATCCACAGCGCCAGGGCTTTCAGGGAGTCCGGTGTAAATTCGTCGCAGCGCGCGGTAATTTCTTCCGGCGTCAGCCAGCAAACTTCACTGACCTCTTCTTCCTGAAGCGCAAACGGTCCGTGGGAAACGCAGCTAAACAACCCGCCCCATACGCGACAGTTCTGGTCTTCAAAGTAAAACTGACCATGCTCGGCAAACGGCACGCCCGCAATCCCCAGTTCCTCTTCTGCTTCACGGCGCGCTGATTCCAGCATCTGCTCGTCAGCCTGAACAACACCGCCTGCGGTGGCATCCAGCATACCGGGCAAAAAATCTTTTGTCTCAGTGCGACGTTGAACCAGAATTTTGCCCATACCATCATGCACAACGATATACGTTGCACGATGGCGTAAGCGTTGCGCCCGCATTTGTTCCCGGCTGGACTGTGCAATGACTTCGTTGTCTTCATTCACAATATCAACCCATTCAGTACTTGCCAAACGACGCTGTTCCACCATCAGGAAACCTTCTTTTTTCTGGCGCTCTTACGGCGCGTTTATGTTTGTGGGGTAAATTACGGATTAATCTCGACCTGTGCAATAACACTTTGATCATTGAGTGCCATTACGCTGAGAACATTATCATCCAGAATCCCGTAACTTGCCGCAAAGCCCCCTTTAGGGATGCTTACCGAGCCGGGATTGAAATGATAGATATCCTCGCGCCGCTCAGCAAGCGGCAGATGAGTATGCCCATAAACCAGAACATCGCCCGCATTGAGCGCCGGCATATTTTGCGGGCCAAAAAGATGTCCGTGCGTCAAAAAGAGTCGCTGGTTTTCTGTCAGAATTTGCTGCCACGGCGCAGTCATCGGAAAATGCAGGAGCATCTGATCCACTTCGCTGTCGCAATTACCACGCACCGCAATAATTCGCGATGCCTGTTCATTCAGCCGTTCTGCAACCTGCGCAGGTGCATAGCCTTCTGGAAGCGCATTACGCGGCCCGTGGTTTAAAACATCACCCAATATCACCAGCCATTGCGCACCGCTTGCAGCAAACCGTTCGAGTACGCGTTCCGTGGCTGGCAACGAACCATGAATGTCCGATGCGAACATCAGTTTCATCACTCACTCCTCGCTGAAAAGTACCTTGTAATGATACTGGATTACGGCCCGTTTTTCAGCAGGAACGCTTCGCGGAAAGCGCGATAAAACGCTGTACTGAAGCGCGCTGCCACTGGAAGGTGGCGTATTCCGCAAGCGCTTCCGGAACCTCATCGCCATTCAGGACCAGACGATTAAGCATTAGCGCTAAATCACAGTCAGCGATACACCATTCACCAAATAAATTCTGCTTACCGTGGCTCAGTAAACTGCCGGCAGTAGCGAACAATTTTTCCGCACTGGTTTTTCCCGCTTCGCTTAACGGTCCTTTCTTCACGCCAGCAAAAACCACATCTGTTGAGCGTTCTTCACGGATAGGCATTAAATCGCTGCGGATCCACGCCTGAACCTGGCGCGCCCGCGCGCGTTTTTGCACATCGTGCGGATAGATACGCTCCCACTGTGGCGGCGCAAAGCTCTCTTCCAGGAATTCCGTAATCGCTGATGATTCGCTCAGTTCAAAACCATCGATCTCAAGAACCGGTACGCGGCGCGTCAAGGCGTAACCTTGCCATGAAGGTTGCAAATGTTCTCCACTGTTGAGATCAACGGTTTTCAGCGTAAAAGGCAGCCCTTTCTCTTGCAGAGCGACATAAACAGACAGCACGTAAGGGGAGAAAAAATTGGCATCTGACCACAGCGTAATTGCAGGTTTGCTCATAATGTCCTCTGAAGTGTATTAGCTTGCCTTCAAAATATAGAGTCTTTCTCTCGCTGTCACTTGATGAAAACTCAAGCACGCCAACAGGCTCTATACTTGTTATGACCCGGTTCATGACAAAACGGATGCTGAAAATGATCGATCTCTATTACACGCCATCGCCAAACGGTCACAAAATCACGTTGTTTCTTGAAGAGGCGCAGCTGCAATACCGTCTGATTCATGTCGATATCAGCAAAGGTAGCCAGTTTCACCCCGATTTTCTGCAGATCTCACCGAACAATAAAATCCCGGCCATTATCGATCATGCCCCGGTGGACGGCGGAAGGCCCATCAGCTTGTTTGAGTCCGGAGAAATTTTACTCTATCTGGCGGAAAAGAGCGGTAAGCTGCTCAGCGGTGAATTACGCGAACGCCACACCACGCTGCAGTGGCTGTTCTGGCAGGTCAGCGGTCTGGGTCCTATGCTGGGGCAGAATCATCATTTCAGTCATTACGCTCCGCAAACGATCCCTTACGCCATTGAAAGATACCAGGTTGAAACCCAGCGCCTGTACAACGTGATGAATAAACGTCTGGAATCGTCTCCCTGGCTGGGAGGCGATCACTACAGCATTGCCGACATTGCCTGCTGGCCGTGGATTCACGCCCATCAGCGTCAGCGCATCGACCTCGACAACTATCCGGCGGTCAATAACTGGCATGAACGCATTCGTACGCGTCCCGCGACTGAACGCGCCATGCAGCACGCACAAAGCGAGAAGCGATGACGCAATTCGGTTCTCGTGTATCATGCAAAGGTTCATACATGGAGGAAACCTGCAATGTCACAACCTGACGCTATTATTCGTATAAAAAACCTTCGTCTGCGCACTTTTATCGGCATCAAAGAAGAGGAGATCCTTAACCGCCAGGATATCGTCATCAACATTGCCATTCACTATCCGGCAGACAAAGCCCGTACCAGCGAAGATATCAACGACGCGCTGAATTATCGCACAATAACCAAGAGCATCATTGCCCACGTGGAGGGTAACCGCTTCTCATTGTTAGAAAAATTAACTCAAGATGTGCTCGATATCGCACGCGAACATCACTGGGTCACTTATGCTGAAGTGGAGATAGATAAACTTCACGCATTGCGTTACGCCGACTCAGTTTCTATGACGCTGAGCTGGCAGCGCTAAAACGTAACCCGGGAGGCGACATGCAGATTCTGATTACCGGCGGTACTGGCCTGATTGGACGTCATCTGATCCCCTGCCTGCTGGAACTGGGGCATCAGATAATTGTAGTGACACGTACCCCTGATAAGGCTCGTCAGATTCTCGACTCTCGGGTCACGTTATGGAAAGGACTGGAAGAGCGGCAACATCTCAATGACATTGATGCCGTGATTAACCTTGCCGGAGAACCTATTGCCGATAAACGCTGGAGCGCACAGCAAAAGGAACGCCTGTGCCAGAGCCGTTGGGGCATTACGCAGAAACTGGTCGATTTAATCAATGCCAGCGAGACGCCGCCCTCAGTGTTAATCTCCGGTTCCGCTACCGGTTACTACGGCGATTTGGGCGAAGTTGTGGTTACGGAAGAAGAGCCACCGCATAACGAATTTACCCATAAGCTGTGCGCCCGCTGGGAGCAAATTGCCAGCACTGCGCAAAGCGACAAAACCCGCGTGTGTATGCTGCGTACCGGCGTGGTACTAGCCTCTGCTGGCGGTATTCTGGCGAAAATGGTCCCGCCGTTTCGTCTTGGCTTAGGCGGCCCAATCGGTAACGGACGACAGTATATGGCCTGGATCCATGTTGATGATATGGTCAACGGAATTATCTGGCTGCTGAATAATGATCTACGCGGTCCCTTCAATATGGTTTCGCCATACCCGGTGCACAATGAGCAGTTTGCTCACGCGCTGGGACACGCTCTAAACCGCCCTGCCATTCTGCGCATTCCCGCCACCGCTATGCGGCTGCTGATGGGCGAGTCTTCGGTGCTGGTCCTCGGCGGGCAGCGAGCATTGCCCAAACGCCTGGAAGCGTCCGGTTTTGCATTTCGCTGGTACGATTTAGAAGAAGCGTTGGCGGATGTGATCCGATAATCCCGTAGCTCTATTCACGGTCGCTGTTGTGGTGGTAAGGTTATAGGCCAGATTTCCGCAATGGCGACGTTATGGCGATAATTTCGACTCCCCGACTTACTCTCTCCTTATTTAAATTTTCTGACTGGTCATTTTTCCAGAGATTACGTGAATGCCCGGAAGTCATGCGCTATATGGGTGATATTGCCCCAGCGAAAGACACGCGTCTGTTATTCGCCAGACGTCTGGCTGCACAGCATACTTTTGTCATCCGCGAGCATAACAAATCAACGCCTCTCGGTGATATTGGTCTGCAAATCAGCCATTTATATCCACACGAGGCCGACCTCGGCTACGCCATTTTGCCAGAAGCTCAGGGGAAAGGGATTGCCAGCGAAGCCGTGACGGCAGTGTGCCAGTACGCTTTCGAGCGCACGGCCGTCACGGCGATAAACGCTTACGCACTCGCGGAGAATAAGGGTTCTGTTCGTATTCTGGAAAAAACGGGGTTTGTGCGTACGCAGGTACTGGAAAAGGCGTATGAGATTGATGGCATCGCCTACGACGACTGGGTGTTTCGGCTGGAGCGCGACGCGCTAAAATTGTAAGCCCGGAAAACGTAACGCCTCCGGGCAGGTGATTTACTTCAACGAACCTTTGAGGAACTGCTGCAAACGTGGACTTTGCGGATTACCGAATACCTGCTCCGGGTCGCCCTCTTCCTCAATTTTCCCCTGATGCAGGAAAATCACGTGCGTGGAAACATGACGGGCAAACCCCATTTCGTGAGTCACCACCACCATGGTTTTCCCCTCTTCGGCCAGCTGTTGCATAATGCGCAGCACTTCACCCACCAGCTCAGGATCTAGTGCCGACGTGGGTTCATCAAAGAGCAACACTTCCGGCTCCATCGCCAGCGCACGGGCTATGGAAACACGCTGCTGCTGACCACCGGACAGATGCACCGGATATTTGCCCTGCGCGCGCTCATCAATGCCCACTTTAGCCAGATACTTCACCGCACGGTCGCGGGCTTCCTGTTTGCTCAGCCCCAACACCTGGATCGGCGCTTCCATGACGTTTTCCAGCACCGTCATGTGGCTCCACAGATTAAAGTGCTGAAAGACCATCGTCAGACGCGTGCGCAGCAGGCGCAGCTGGTTTTTATCCGCAACCTTGAGCTGACCGTCTTTGTCGCGCACCAGACCAATATTCTGACCACTGACTACAATCGACCCAGCGCTTGGTTTCTCAAGAAAGTTAATGCAGCGCAGGAAGGTACTTTTACCGGAACCTGATGAGCCAATAATACTGATAACATCACCCGCGTTGGCCTGCAGCGACACCCCTTTCAGCACTTCATGTTCGCCGTAGTGCTTATGTAAATCGATAACGTTTAATTTATTTTCAGACATCGTGTTACTCGAATCATTTAGAGGATACATGCTGCAACCAGCGTTTTTCCGCTTTACGGAACAGACTGATCAGGACATACGAAATAATCAAATACAGTACAGCGGCAATACCGAAGGCGGTAAACGGCTGATACGTTGCCGAGTTGATATCGCGGGCGATTTTCAACAGGTCTGGTACCGTTGCGGTAAACGCCAGCGCCGTGGAGTGCAGCATTAAAATGACTTCATTGCTGTAAGCCGGCAACGCAATACGCAGCGCGGAAGGTAAAATAATGCATCGATACAGTTTGAATGACGAGAAACCGTATGCGCGAGCAGCCTCAATCTCACCGTGAGGCACAGAACGGATAGCCCCGGCGAAAATCTCAGTGGTATAGGCGCAGGTATTCAGCGTCAACGCCAGCACGGTGCAATTCAGCCCGCTGCGGAAAAACGCGTTGAGGAAGTCCGTGCCTTTGACGATCTCCAGCGTATACATCCCGGAATAAAACACCAGTAGCTGAACGTACAGCGGCGTGCCACGAAAAATATAGGTGAACAGCCAGATAGGAAACTGGATAAATTTATTACTGGAAACGCGGCCAATAGCCAAAAAGAGCGCAAGTATTCCGCCCATCACTACTGACGAAATCAAAAGCCACAGGGTGATAGCGACGCCAGTGTAGCGATATCCGTCGGTCCACAGCAGGGACTTCCAGTATTCCTGAATAATCTCGATCACAGGTCAGCCCTCTTTACACCCACGGAATAGCGGCGCTCAAGGTACAGCAGCACACCATTAGAAACAGTGGTAAACACCAGATAGATGACCCCGCACACGACGGCAAAATAGAACGGCTCCCAGGTACTCTTCCCGGCAAGCTGGGTCGCTTTCACCACGTCTTCCAGGCCGAGCAGCGACACCAGTGCCGTAGCCTTAAGAATAACCTGCCAGTTATTACCGATTCCCGGTAAGGCATAACGCATCATCGCCGGGAACATAATGCGACGAAATATTTGTGAGCTGGTAAAGCCAAACGCCGTCGCGGCTTCAATATGGCCTTTTGGTACAGCCATAAACGCACCGCGAAAAGTTTCGGTAAAGTAGGCACCGTAGATAAATCCAAGGGTGATAATGCCCGCAACCATCGGATCGATATCAATCTGGCCGATACCGATGGCATCGGTAATGGTATTCAGCGCGATTTGTAATCCGTAGAAGATGAGCAGCATTAAGACCAGATCGGGCACGCCGCGGATTAGCGTTGTGTACCCTTCGAAAATAAGCCCCATTGCCCGGCTTTGCGACAGCTTTGCTGCTGCGCCGACAAGACCTATCAGAACCGCCAGTACCACCGAGCTGAGTGCCAGCTCCAGCGTAACAATTGCGCCCTGTAAAATTACACCTGAAAAGCCATACAACATGCTGCCTGTCCTGTCGTGTGTGGTGGAGTAGTAAGCCTCTTTTGATTTCAGACTAACCGTTAAATGCCGGATGGCGGCTTTGCCTTATCCGGCCTACGAAATCACCGTAGGCCTGATAAGCGCAGCGCCATCAGGCATAAATTCAACGCGTCAAAAATCTACGGGCTTTATCAGCACCTGCGGTAATTAACCGCCGTAAACATCAAAATCGAAGTACTTTTTCGCCAGCTTCTCGTAAGTACCGTCAGCTCGCATTTCGGCAAAGGCTTTGTTCAGCGCTTCGCGCAGCTCGTTATCGTCTTTGCGCAGCCCCATACCGGTACCCACGCCGAACAACTTCTCGTCTTTCACAGACGGACCGCCGAATTTGTAATCTTTACCGACTGGCTGTTTCAGGAAGCCTTCGCTGGCCGCGACTTCATCCTGGAACGCGGCGTCAATACGCCCGGCAGTCAGGTCAGAATAGATATTGTCCTGCCCCTGATAAGAGACAATCTCAATACCTTTTGGCGCCCAGTGTTCGTTGCCGAACGTTTCCTGGGTGGTGCCCTGCAGCACACCAACACGTTTACCTTTCAGCGACTCAATGGTCGGCTGAATAGCTGAATCTTTAGCGACAACCAGACGCGAGTCGGCTGCATAAAGCTTGTCAGTAAAAGCGATTTCCTGCTGACGTTTTTCAGTAATGGAAAGCGAGGACATGATGGCATCGATTTTCTTCGCTTTTAGCGAAGGGATCAGCGCGTCCAGCGGGTTTTCCACGAAGGTACATTGCGTATTAATACGTTTGCACAGCTCTTTAGCCAGATCGATATCAAAACCGACTAATTCACCCTGGGCATTTTTCGATTCGAACGGCGCATAAGTAGGATCGGTACCGATACGAATTTTTTGCGGAATGGCTGCAAATGCTGCGGTAGCACTGGAGAAAGCCAGAACCAGAGAAAGAGACAACACCAGTTTTTTCATAACTATCCTCAACAGACTGTCTTTTATAGGGGATCTTTACAGGACCAGGTGCAGTTATCGTGCCATTAATCAGGCCGACAAGGCAAAGCATTCTACCCTGCCGGCGGTATTTATTTGCATGAAAAGCGCTTAAGTATGCACCCATGCTTATTAAGTCAGCTATAAAAGCACCAAAACAGTGCACTGAATGTATTATGCACCGTAATGGTTACCCGCAATGGTGCAGTCAATTCCCCACGCCGCTGTATTAATCGCCGTAGACATTAAAATTAAAATATTTGCTCGCCATTTTGTCGTAGGTGCCGTCTTTGCGCAGTTCACCCAGCGCTTTATCAAAAGCGGCTTTCAGCTCGGTGTCATCTTTGCGCAAACCAATCCCGGTTCCGTCGCCAAAGTATTTTTTATCTTTCACCGAAGGACCTGCAAAGTCGTAGTCCTTACCGGCAGGTTGCTTCAGGAAGCCTTCGCTGGCCGCGACCTCATCCTGCAACGCTGCGTCGAGACGGCCCGCCGTCAGATCAGAATAGATAAGATCCTGGTTCGCATAGGCCACCACATCCACGCCTTTACTACGCCAGTTGTCATTGGCATAGGCTTCCTGAGTAGAGCCTTGCAACACGCCAACGTGTTTACCCTTGAGGGAGTCCAGAGTCGGTTTAATTGGGGAACCTTTCGCGGCGATCAGCCGTGAGTCTGCTGCGTAAAGTTTGTCTGAGAATGCAATCTCTTGCTGACGCTTCTCGGTGATAGAAAGCGAGGAGATAATGGCATCAATTTTTTTCGCTTTCAGCGACGGGATCAGCGCATCAAAGTCGCTGGCAACCCAGGTACATTTGATCTGCATGCGCTTACACATCTCATTTCCCAGATCGATATCAAAGCCGACGAAGTCGCCTTTGGCATCTTTAGAGGAAAAAGGTGCATACGTTGTATCTGTACCAATACGAACCGTCTGCGGAAGTGCTGCGTAGCTGGCCGCGGTGGCGGAGAGTCCTACCAACAAAGACAAAGCAAGAACCGTCTTCTTCATACATAACCCTCAAGTGGCGTAATTTTATTATGTTTTACGTTGTGTTGTGTGTTTGCAGACTTTTTCATGCAGGTCTTATGCCATTTTCGCGTCGATGAGGATATTCGACGTTAAATATGTTAATAAAACGTTGCAATAATGTCCTGATTTTGAAGATAGCAGGTCTGACGGTTGAACCGCAGCGTTTCGTTGAGTTTTAACGAATTAAATGTTGAGGATATGATCGCGGTTACAAAATTGCCCTGAAACAGGGCAACGGATATTTCTTTGCACGCTGATGGAACGGCTTACGCCCCTTGCCAGCGGGTGAACAGGTCCTGCGGAAGGGTAATATCAAACTGGTCAAGCACGCGATTAACCGTTTGATTAATCACATCATCGAGCGTTTGTGGACGATGATAGAACGCCGGGACTGGTGGCATAATCACTGCGCCAATTTCTGCCGCCTGAGTCATGAGGCGCAGATGCCCCAGATGCAGCGGCGTTTCGCGTACACACAGCACCAGCGGACGACGTTCTTTCAACACCACATCTGCCGCACGGGTAAGCAACCCATCGGTGTAACTGTGGACAATGCCGGAAAGGGTTTTGATTGAACACGGCAGGATGACCATGCCGGCGGTCTGAAAAGAGCCGGAGGAGATACTGGCGGCGATATCGCGCGTATCATGATTCACATTTGCCAGCGCCTGCACGTCGCGCACTGAGAGGTCCGTTTCCAGTGCCAGCGTCTGCCGGGCAGCGGCACTCATCACCAGATGGGTTTCCACATCGGTAACGTCACGCAAAACCTGCAGCAGGCGCACGCCGTAAATTGCCCCGCTTGCGCCAGAAATACCAATGATGAGTCGTTTCATGTGTAATAGCCCTTACTTGCTCAGGGCCGACTTTGCAGGAAATTACGGTGAGTTGCAAGCAAGGGTGCAGGTTGCGCCCTTGCTTGCGAGCAAACATTAACCTTCGTTGTGCATTTCAAGGTTTTCCGCTTCGTTCTGACGCAACACCGCTTTGGCATCATCATTACGCAGGGAGTCGAGGAAATCGAGATATTGCTGGTCGACGTCTTTGGTGACGTACACACCGTTAAACACTGAACATTCAAACTGCTGAATATCCGGATTCTCAGCACGGACAGCTTCAATCAGATCGTTCAGGTCCTGGAAGATCAGACCATCTGCGCCGATTATCTGGCGAATCTCGTCCACTTCACGACCATGCGCAATCAGCTCCGTCGCCGTAGGCATATCGATGCCATAAACGTTCGGGAAGCGAATTTCCGGGGCGGCAGAGGCCAGATACACCTTCTTCGCTCCGGCTTCACGCGCCATCTCGATAATCTGTTCTGAAGTGGTCCCGCGCACGATGGAATCATCCACCAGCAGCACGTTTTTATCACGGAATTCCGCACGGTTAGCGTTCAGCTTACGGCGCACTGATTTACGGCGCAGCTGCTGGCCCGGCATGATAAAGGTACGTCCCACATAGCGGTTTTTCACAAACCCCTGACGGTACGGCTTACCGAGAATACGGGCAATTTCCAGCGCGATATCGCAGGAGGTTTCCGGGATTGGGATGACTACGTCGATGTCCAGATCTTCCCACTCACGGGCAATTTTTTCGCCAAGCTTAGTCCCCATATTCACACGGGCGCTGTAGACAGAAATCTTGTCGATAAAGGAGTCAGGACGAGCGAAGTAAACGTATTCAAACAGACACGGATTGCTCACCGGGTTATCAGCACACTGACGGGTAAACAGCTGGCCTTTTTCGGTGATATACACCGCTTCGCCAGGGGCTACGTCGCGCAGGAATTCAAAGCCCAACGTGTCCAGCGCTACGCTCTCAGACGCCACCATGTACTCGGTACGGCCATCGCCAATATCGCGTTTGCCCATTACCAGCGGACGGATACCGTTAGGGTCGCGGAAGGCAACCATACCGTGACCGATAATCATCGCCACGCAGGCATAGGCGCCGCGAATCTGGCGGTTGGTTGCCGCAATGGCAGCAAAAATATTGTCGGCCTCCAGCGGGTAATGGCGGAAGTTATCCAGCTCGCTGGCGAAAATATTCAGCAGAATTTCAGAATCTGAAGTGGTATTGATGTGGCGGCGCTTTTCTTCAAACAGCTTTTTACGCAACTCATGCGCGTTGGTCAGGTTGCCATTATGGGCAAGCGTGATGCCATACGGTGAGTTGACGTAAAAAGGTTGAGCTTCGGAGGCGCTGGAGCTGCCAGCCGTTGGGTAACGCACATGACCGATGCCCATATTGCCCTGCAAACGCTGCATATGGCGCGCTTCAAAAATATCGCTCACCATTCCGTTTGCTTTACGCAAGCGGAAGCAGTTGTTGGCATCAATGGTGATGATGCCCGCAGCATCCTGACCACGATGCTGGAGCACCGTTAACGCGTCATAAATCGACTGGTTTACCGGCATAACACCGGCGATACCGACAATACCGCACATACGTCTTTTCCTCGTTCAGCAACGACCCAAAGTTTATACTTTGGGCAAGAAACTTGACGAGCTTTGCAGATAGTCAAAGAACCATCTGATGATGAAACTGAACTGCGGAATCAGCTGCGACTTACCCCAGTCTTCACTTTTCGACAGACCGGTAAAGGTATCGAGAAAGAACAGTATGGCGGCAACGATCAACGCTCCACGCAAAGCACCGAAGCAGATCCCCAACACCCTGTCGGTACCCGACAGTCCTGTTTTCTCTACCAGTTGGCCTATCACAAAGTTAACGATAGCGCCGACGATAAGTGTCGCGATGAACAGTATCGCGATAGCAATCCCATTTCGAACCAGTTCGTCTTCAAAGCCCGTAAACCAGACAGACAGGTAAGTGTAGTAATGGCTGGCGACAAAGAAAGCACAACCCCAAGTCACCAACGATAATGCTTCACGAACAAAGCCACGGATCAGGCTAACCAGACAGGAAAAACCAATCACCGCGATAATGGCGTAATCAATCCAGACCATATGTGTCCCACGATTTTACGCCCTGTCGTCCTGTTCGGGGCGCATTCTAACAGAAAAAGAAAACGTTTGCGTAGGGATTTCCTTTCCACGCGTAAATAAAAATGGCGCTGAAAAAATCTTCAACGCCATACCGTTTTATGCCTCTTCGGGCACTACCGGATAGCGGTAAAAACACCGTATCCGGCCTGAATCAGAGCTGCGCCGTAAACAGCGCAATCCCTTAATTAGGGGTGTACCCCATCACGACGCCACTCAGACCAGAGATCTTCTGCAGCTCGCCCAGCGAGTTCTTTAGCTTATCTTTGGAGGCGTCCGGCCCTACGAGAATGCGGGTTATTTTACCCTGCACCGGCGTTGACGGAGAAGTATATACCCGGAAGCCCGCGCCACGAAGTTTACCCACGATCTCATTGACCTTATCCGCATTTTTCAGCGCACCAAGCTGTACAACGTACGCTTTACCAGTCGGCGCTGGCGGTTCCTCAACAGCCGGTTTCGGCGCTGGGGCCGGCGCAGGCGTCGGAGCGACGGCAACAGGCTGCGGTTTCGGTTTAGGTTTCGGTGGTTCCACAGGCGCAGGGACAGGATCTAATTCCGCGCTGTTTGCCGTCGTCAAACGTGATGGATCCAACGATGGCGCGGCAGCATCACCCGCACGCACCTCTTCTGCCGCCCCTTCCGGCGGCTGAGTCGGCAGCGCCTGCGTCGCTGCAGGCATCATGTCTGGTTCATCGCGATCACCGGGTTTAGGCACCAGTGGGATCGCTGCAAATTCATCCTGATAATGCTTTTTCTGCCCGTCAAGCAGCCCGGGAAGCACAATTACCCCGAGCGCGACTAGCACAATTGTGCCGACTAATCGATTCTGAAACTTACTCGCCACCGCTTCTCCCCACGTCTATTACTTCCATGACATGTGCGACAGTGTGAAAGGATCCACACACCAACACGGTATCTTCTGGCTTCGCCTCAGCAAGTGCTGCAGACCATGCCTGCGCCACGCTGTCATAAGCGTTGCCTTTGCCCAGGTGCTCCAGCAGTTGTTCTGCCGTTGCGCCACGCGGCCCTTCCAGGGGCGCACAGTACCAGACGTCAACCACGCTTTTTAACCAGGCTAACGTACCGGCAATATCTTTATCATGTAGCATACCGATAACCGCAAGTACACGCCCGCTTTTCACTAACTTTTTCAGACGTCCGGTCAGATACTCTGCCGCATGCGGATTATGGGCAACATCGAAAATCACTCGCGGCGACTCGCTCACAATCTGGAAGCGCCCCGGTAAAATCGCGCGTTCGATGCCGTCACGAATCGCCTGCTCGCTAACGTTCAGCCCGCTTGCGCGCAGCGCGGCTAGTGCGGTAGCAGCATTAGGTTGTGGCACCTGCGGCAACGGCAAATGCGCCAACGTTCCATGAACATCCGTAAACGACCAGTCGTTCTCAGTGACCGCATAGCGCCAGTCCACGCCGCAGCGTTGCAAAATCGCCCCGCACTCTTGCGCGACATCCGCGATGGTGTAAGGCATTTCAGGTTCGCCGACGATAGCCGGTTTCTCTGCACGGAAAATGCCCGCCTTCTCACGACCAATACTTTCGCGATCCGGGCCCAGCCAGTCAGTATGGTCAAGCGCAATACTGGTGACTACAGCGACATCGGCATCGACGATATTGGTGGCGTCAAGGCGGCCGCCTAATCCCACTTCCAGAATAACGACATCCAGTTGGGCCTGTTTAAACAGCCAGAGTGCCGATAACGTACCGTATTCAAAGTAAGTCAGGGAAATATCACCACGAGCGTCTTCAATCTCAGCAAACGAGGCGGTATGGGCTGATTCCGGCAGTTCCCCCCCCTGCACGCGTACGCGTTCCGTGTAACGCACCAGATGAGGCGAACTGTACACCCCAACTTTATAGCCTGCCGCAGTCAGCACAGACTCCAGCGTACGACAGGTCGTGCCTTTTCCGTTGGTTCCTGCCACCGTAAACACAAATGGCGCGGGTTTCAATACACCCAGTTTGCGCGCTACCTGGCTTACGCGTTCAAGGCCAAGATCGATGGTTTTACTGTGCAGGTTTTCCAGATAAGAAAGCCACGACGCCAGGGGCGACGCGGCTTGAGGAATACGTTTATTGTCCATGATGCCTGTAATTTTATTACGTAGATTAAAGCAAAAGGCAGCGCCAGTTGGCCCTGCCCTTTTTTACTCGTCGACTTTCAAGCTGCAGGTGTGTTGGCTGCTCTCGCTCACCCGAATCACTTGCCCGTGCAAGCTCATCGGGGTTCACTCTCTTGCCGTCTTCCTGCAACTCGAAATCCATAGAGTAAGTTATCAGGCTTCTGATTCCTGATCGGGTACCGGAGATACCACCTCGCCTTCACGCGGCTCATCCGGATTCGGCGCAGGAAGATTCATCAGCTTCGCCAGGATGCTTGCCAGTTTCAGGCGCATTTCCGGACGGCGGACGATCATATCGATAGCGCCTTTTTCAAACAGGAACTCGCTGCGCTGGAATCCCGGCGGCAGTTTCTCACGTACGGTTTGCTCGATAACACGCGGACCCGCGAAGCCAATCAGTGCTTTCGGCTCTGCAATGTTGAGATCGCCCAGCATCGCGAAGCTTGCGGAAACACCACCCATTGTTGGGTCGGTCAGCACAGAAATATACGGTAAACCGCGTTCCTGCATTTTCGCCAGCGCAGCAGAGGTTTTTGCCATCTGCATCAGAGACATCAGCGCTTCCTGCATACGCGCCCCGCCAGAAGCGGAGAAGCAGATCAGCGGACAGTTGTCTTCCAGTGCCTGCTCAACGGCACGGACAAAACGCGCACCGACCACAGAGCCCATGGAGCCGCCCATAAACGCGAACTCGAATGCCGCAGCAACGACCGGCATACCATGCAGCGTGCCTTTCATCACCACCAGCGCATCTTTCTCGCCGGTTTCTTTCTGCGCAGAAGCCAGTCTGTCTTTGTATTTTTTAGAGTCACGAAACTTCAGCACGTCTTTCGGCTCAAGCTCGCTACCCAGTTCCACAAGAGAACCTTCATCTAACAGGCTATGCAGGCGATTGCGCGCCGACATGCGCATATGATGGTCACACTTCGGACAGACCTCAAGATTACGTTCCAGCTCAGCACGGTATAAAACCTGACCGCAGCTATCACACTTGGTCCACACCCCTTCAGGAATGCTTGCCTTGCGGGTGGGAGTAATGTTGCTTTTAATTCGTTCAATCCAGCTCATTGGTGACCTTTCTGCCTGAACCCTAGTCAGCTTTGTTATAAGGGGAGCATAATGCCATTTTTGCCCCTAACAGACCATGAATGTTGCACATTAAAACATAACAGCCCGAAACTTTGGATAAAAAAGTGGTCGAACCGCTGAGTTACTTTCTATTTTGCAGCCCGTGACGCAGCACGCTTATGGCGAATTACTTCAATCACCCCCGGCAATACGGAAAGGACGATAATCGCCACAATCAGTAATTTCAGGTTTTCCTGGACGATCGGCAGATCGCCGAACAGGTAGCCTGCGTAGGTGAACAACAATACCCACAGCAATGCACCTACGACGTTATACATCGCAAAGTGACGGTAGGACATATGTCCCATACCGGCAACAAACGGCGCAAATGTGCGCACAATAGGCACGAAACGCGCCAGGATAATCGTCTTACCGCCATGACGCTCGTAGAACGCATGGGTTTTATCCAGGTAGCTGCGGCGGAAAATTTTGGAGTTCGGGTTACTGAAAAGTTTTTCCCCGAACAATCGGCCAATCGTGTAGTTCACTGCATCGCCCACAATCGCCGCCACAATCATCAGTGCCACCATCAGATGAACATTGAGATCATTGGTCGGCAGCGCAGAAAGCGCACCAGCAACAAACAGCAGCGAGTCCCCTGGCAGGAATGGTGTCACCACCAGCCCGGTTTCGCAGAACAGGATCAGAAACAGAATCGCGTATACCCAGATACCGTATTCCGCGACCAGCTCCGCCAGGTGCACATCAATGTGCAGGATAAAATCAATAAGAAAGTAAATCAGGTCCATAGTTATGCCTTTATACGACTCAAATTAGTCCGCCAGAAATAGCGGGCCCATAGGCGGTTTTGGCAGGTCGAACCGGTCCGGGTAATCTACTGCAACCAGATACAGTCCTTCCGCTTTCGCCGTTGCCGCTGCCAGCGTTCTGTCCTTTGCCGCTAACAGTTCTGCTATCCAGCTCTCCGGCTGGTTGTTGGCGCCAACTTCCATCAGGCTGCCGACAATATTCCTGACCATATGATGTACAAAGGCATTCGCTTTAATATCCACCACCACATATGCACCGAAACGTTCGACGTTAATGTGCATCACGTTACGCCACGGTGTGCGCGACTGGCACTGTACCGCACGGAACGAGGTAAAATCATTTTCGCCAATCAGACACTGGGCTGCACGATGCATACGCTCAGCGTCCAGCGGTTCATAATAATGGGTTACCCCTTTACCCAAAACCGCAGGGCGCAACCGATGATTGTAGATGATGTAGCGATAACGGCGAGCCGTAGCGCTAAATCTGGCATGAAAATCATCAGGTACAGCTTTCACCCAGCGCACGGCGATGTCACCAGGTAAATTCGCATTTACCCCCAGTGTCCAGGCCGCATCTTTACGCTGGGCAGTGGTTTCAAAATGCACGACCTGCCCAGTGCCATGAACGCCCGCATCCGTGCGACCTGCACAAAAAACATTAATGCGTTCATTCGCCACCTGAGAAAGCGCTTTTTCCAGTTTTTCCTGAACGCTACGCACTTCGTTCTGGCGCTGCCAGCCATAATATTTGCTGCCGTCATACTCAATGCCCAGCGCAATTTTATGGGTTGACGGCTGTTGCTGGTCAGACATTAGTACAGGTACTCCTGCACCAGTTTTTCCGCAATTTTCACCGCCATTAACGCGCCGCCAAAGCGTACGTTGTCTGCCACAGACCAGAACTGAACTTGCTCCGGCATACCGTAATCGTTATGCACGCAGCCAATAGAAAGGTGCGGCGTGCCCGATGCATCGCCAACCTGGGTCGGGAAGTCGGTTTCTTCCGACAACACCACGTCTTCACCGCGCGAAAACGCGTCGCGTGCTTCTTCCGCCGCCAACGGGCGCAGAGCCTCAAAATTCACCATCTGCGCGTGGCCATAAAACACCGGGGACTGCACGATGCTGGCTGAGATAAGCAGACCGTCATCCTGCATAATTTTGCGCACTTCATCAACAATACGACGCTCTTCACGCACGCTGCCTTCGCGATCGGGCAGCAGCGGCAGCATATTGAACGCCAGCTGACGACCAAAGAAATCATCTTCGTCAATCGGGATGCCGTTAAGCAATTTCGCGCTTTGTCCTGCCAGTGCGTCTACGGCTTTTTTGCCGTGAGCGGAAGCCGAAATAATATTGGTCACCGTAATCCGTGACAGCCCGCCGTCATCAATCAATGGTTTCAGCGCAGACAGCAACTGGCTTGTCAGGCTGTTTGGTACCGCAATCACATTGCGGTTACGGTAATCCGCCAGCACGAACGGGTTAACGTCCGGAACCACCAGCGGAACGTCTGGTTCAAGCGCGAACAGACCGCTGCTGTCAATCACCAGGCAACCCGCATTTGTTGCTTCTTCTACCCATGCGGCGGTGGCTTCAGTGCCCGCAACAAAAAATGCCAACTGTGCCTGCGTCCAGTCAAAGTCTGCAACGTCCTGCACTATGACCGATTTACCGTTAAAACGCAGATGCTCACCGGCGCTTTCATTACGCGCCAGCGCATAAATTTCACCGACCGGGAACTGGCGTTCAGCCAGCGTATCGAGCAGGGCTTCGCCTACGGCGCCCGTTGCGCCCAGAATGGCAATATTCCAGCCTTCAGACATGGTGATTTACTCCAAGAAATACGTAAGCGTCCCTGTCGCATTATTCGACAGGGAGCATTAAGAAGACATTAATGTGCCGGATGATGAACAGCGTTAAAACCCAGCTTACACAATAAGGCAGCAGCCGTTGCGTCGTCACACATCACATATAAAGACGACCATTCACGACGCTCAAGGTAATTTTTACGCAGTTTATCAAACTCACCCGGAATTCCAGCGACTTTACGCAGCGGCGCATCATCGCGGCGCACATCATACACTAAATGCGCCAGCCTTTTCAGCGTTGGCTGATCTAACGGGCCATGCAGGGTGATACGACCAAATTCCGGCGCGGGTAACAGGGTACTGAGCGCAACGTGCTGCTCGTGACCAATAAACTTACTATAGGCCTCAAAGACCTGCGTGGTGCCACGCGCTTTTCCTTCGAGGGTATACCCGGCAATGTGCGCCGTGCCGATATCGGCTTTCTCCAGCAACGCCACATTGAGATCCGGCTCTCCTTCCCAGACATCCAGCACAACGCTCAGCGACTGACCGGCATTCAACCGGTTCAGCAATGCTGTATTGTCGATGACCGGCCCACGGCAGGCGTTGATCAGAATAGTGCCCGGCTTCAGTCGGCTAATCAGCGCATCATCCGCCATGTGCAGCGTTTTGTAGGGTCCGTCTTTAAACAGTGGCGTATGGAAAGTCAGCACATCGGCTTGCTCTACCAGTTCGTCCAGCGAGCGGAAATCGCCCTCGTCACCGCGATCGGCTCGCGGTGGATCGCACAGCAGCGTGCGGATCCCCAGCGCGTCCAGACGCGCCTGCAAACGCCCACCCACGTTGCCCACACCCACAATGCCTACGGTGCGATCGCGTAACGCAAACCCATCACGCTCCGCCAGCATCAGCAACGCTGAAAAAACATATTCTACGACCGCTATCGCGTTACAACCGGGCGCGGCGGAAAAACCGATCCCAGCCTGCGCAAGCCAGGCGTCATCCACATGGTCTGTGCCAGCGGTTGCCGTACCGACAAATTTAACCGGTTTGCCTCCAAGCAGTGATTCATTTACTTTCGTCACCGAGCGCACCATTAAAGCATCCGCATCATCCAGTTCAGCAACGGGAATCGGACGACCGGGAACCGCTTTGACCTCCCCCAAACGACTGAACAGTTCGCGGGCATAGGGCATATTTTCATCAACGAGGATTTTCACGTCTTTCGCACCTGTTTGAGAACGAGAGTTAACCGGGCAAGTGTGCCATAATCTCGCCGCCAGGCATACTGCGAGACCTGGTCAGCACAGATTTAAGGAACAGAGATGATGCAGCCCATTTCAGGTACGCCCGCACGCCCTCCCGGTGAAGGCCCAAATGCCCCTTCCGCTGCGGGTGAACAACCGTTATCCACGCAACAACGTACTGTGTTGGAACGACTAATTACCCGTTTGATTTCACTCACCCAGCAGCAAAGTGCTGAGGTGTGGGCCGGAATGAAGCACGATCTGGGCGTCAAAAGTGATACTCCGCTGCAGTCACGTCACTTTCCAGCCGCTGAGCAAAACCTTAACCAACGGCTGGGAGTTGCTCAGCAAAATCATGTTAATCGTCAGGTGCTTTCGCAGCTCACTGAATTACTGAGCCAGGGAAATAATCGCCAGGCGGTGAGTGATTTTATCCGTCAGCAGTATGGGCAAACGGCGCTCAGCCAGCTCACGCCTGAGCAGTTGAAAAACGTGCTCACGCTGCTGCAACAAGGGCAGCTGTCGATACCGCAGCCGCAGCAGCGCC
This sequence comes from Citrobacter sp. S39, assembly GCF_009495675.1. Taxonomy (NCBI): domain Bacteria; kingdom Pseudomonadati; phylum Pseudomonadota; class Gammaproteobacteria; order Enterobacterales; family Enterobacteriaceae; genus Citrobacter; species Citrobacter sp. S39. Next base: position 2,485,534 of record NZ_CP045555.1, on the reverse strand, counting down.
CGGCAACCGATCGCCCGTTGCTCCCCGCAGAGCACAATACGCTGAACCAGTTAGTTACCAAACTGGCGGCGGCCACGGGAGAATCCGGGAAGATGATCTGGCAGTCGATGCTGGAGTTGTCTGGCGTAAAAAGCGGTGAGCTGATCCCTGCCAAACAGTTTACGCACCTGGTCACCTGGCTGCAGGCGCGCCAGACGCTCAGCCTGCAAAGCGCCCCGACGCTACAAACGCTCCAGGCTGCGCTGAAGCTGCCATTAGAGCCGAATGAGCTGACAGCAATAAAAGAGTACGCGCAGCAGACGTATCAGATCCAACCACAATCGATTCTGACCACGGTGCAGGTGCAGGACTTGCTCAATCAAATTTTCCTGCGTCGCGTGGAACGAGAACGCGAGCTCAGCGATCCGCGTCATCTGCAGCCCATTTACAGCCCGTTCGCGCCGATGATTGAAACGGTTAAGTCTCTGTCGGCACGACCGGGACTGTTGTTTGTTGCATTGATGATTGCGTTAGCCATTTTCTGGCTGGTCGCTTAACCTTTACGCAGCGTAAGCAACGTTACAATAATCCCCACCACGGCGGATATCGCCCCGGCAAGGAACACTGAGGGATAACCGTACGCGGTGGCCAGCACCCCGGCGACCGGCCCGCTTATGCCGTAGGAGATATCCTGAAATGCGGCGTACCCGCCCAGCGCCGTACCGCGAACCTGCGCGGGTACTCGCTTCACCACCTCGACGCCCAAGGCCGGGAAGATAAGCGAACACCCGGCCCCGGTTAATGCCGCTCCAAGCAGTGCAACCCAGGCTGTTGGGGCCTGCCACAGCAGAATCAGTCCTGCGGTTTCCACCAGCAAAGAGACAACGGCAACCTTCACGCCGCCGAACCGGTCCGGCATCCAGCCAAACAGAATGCGCATCAGCACAAACGCCCCGCCAAACGCGGTCAGGGTGAACCCCGCCATCGTCCAGCCGTTGCTGACAAAATAGAGTGAAATAAATGTACCGATCACCGCAAAGCCAACGCCCTGCAGCGCCAGGCCCAGGCCCGGTTTCCAGATAAGCCCTACCACGCTCCATAACGAAGGACGCTCTCCTGCATGTGCAGGCACTTTACGTACGGTGCCATTGAATACCCATGCCAGCAGCGGTAATACCATCGTGGTTCCCGCCAGCGCCGCGAAGCCAAAGTGGCTGTGGATCAGAAGTCCCAGCGGCGCACCGGCGGCCAGCGCGCCGTAAATCGCCATTCCGTTCCATGACATCACCTTACCGGAGCGTGTTGGGCCGACCAGCCCCAGCCCCCAGGTCAACGTTCCGGTGAGCAGTTGGCTTTCGCCAAAACCGAGGATCAAACGACCGACGATTAGCAACGCAAATTTTACGGGAACAGAAACGGGCAATAGCGCGGCTAACAGCCACGCCGCACCCGCCAGCCCACAGGCAAACATCCCCTGTAGCGCCGAGCGTTTGGCACCATATTGATCGGCTAACCGCCCGGCGTAGCCGCGTGTTAATACCGTCGCCAGAAACTGTACGCCGACGGCGATGCCGACCATGGTATTGCCATAGCCCAGTTCCTGGTGCACAAACAGAGGAATGACGGGCAAAGGTAAACCGACCGTCATATAGGTCAGGAAAACCGCAAAAGCGATGCGAAACAGCGAAAAGTTCGCCGAAGGTGTTTTTTCTTGTTGGGTTACAGCTGTCATGCGTTACTCCAAAATGCAGAGTAAGGCGAGGAATGCCCACGCCCCCTCTACCTGACTATCAGGATTAAGGTGCGTTGGATAACGTTAAACGCTTACGCATTATCAAGAGGATAATGTTGAAGCTGGAGTCTGCCTGCGAGTGCCCCCGACTGTCAACTGTGAAAGCACAGGTGCGTATATCAAAATGCTGACTTCTCTACAAACAAAAAGGGAAATACCGCATCAATGCCTTTCGCTCTGAACTTCCCGGTTACCTGCTCACGTTGATGCGGCGTCAGGAGTCGGAACATCATATCCCAAATCTCTTTAGGTTCGGCTTCCTGCGCGATATTGCGGTCTGGTGCTACTGTGTTCTCATTTTCATTCAGATACGAGCGTACATACAGCGGAAACACTGAAATATGAAATTCCTCGGCCTTAGACTTCGCGCGCTTACGTTTGACACCCGCTTTTCCTTCACTGTAGGTATTTAAGCGCAAGCGTACAGCGGGTGCGCTTCTCGGAAACCCTGGCAATTCAAGACACTCCTTCACCGTGAACCACTCTTTTACCATCAGTTTCTTTCCTTTCTGCTGATGAAATAAAAATATTTTTTCTTTTCCGCGAAATTTCAAATTAATTCTGGCAATATTCCTACGATAAAAAGAAAGTAACGTTCTTTTGTCTTTCTAATTTATAACCTGAAAAATATCGGTGCCGATAACACATCTTCTTAGGATTACAGAATGGAACACAAAAGCCAAGACTGGCATCGTGCAGATATTAAAAGTGCACTGGAAAAAAGAGGTATTACGCTCAGAGAGCTTTCGCGTTCAGCGGGGTTATCTCCCGACTCTTTACGCAATGTATTTACCCGCAGTTGGCCTCGGGCGGAGCTGATCATCGCGCAGGCGCTTGAAACTACGCCGGACGTAATTTGGCCATCACGCTATCTCTCTAAATCAGAGAAACAAACCCCCAAAAAAAATAACCATCAATTATAAATAAATTAATAAAAATTCATTCAACCAATTAATTTATATTAAAGGCTAATGTATTAAAGATATTAATAGCATTATTGGTCATTTTTATCAGTTTGAATCCTGTTAAAGAAATACACGTTGTTATTACATAATCAATTAACAGGAACATCGATGAGCTGGAATAAAACAACAGCAGTTAATCACGCTAAATCACACGCGGGGTCACATTCTCAAGGACGCTGTGCGGAATTTACCCGCAAAGCCATTCAGTCAGGAGGTATCTCCCTTGGGAATACCTACCATGCTAAAGATTATGGACCACTGTTAAAAAACGCAGGATTCAGTCCCATCGGCACATTTGAACAACCCCGAGCAGGAGATGTCGTCGTCATTCAACCTTATGAGGGAGGAAACCCAAGCGGACATATGGCGATATTTGACGGTCAGGCGTGGTACTCCGATTTTAGACAACGTGACATGTGGGCCGGACCGGGCTATCGGGCGGCAAAACCGTCATTTACTATTTACAGGAAACCATAATGAAATCGCTCTCGCTGGTTGCTCTGGTTTTGTTACTTTGCGGCTGCTCTGCGGCGCGCCACGACAGCTCCCGGGATGTAAAACTATTCTATCTCGCATGGATGTCCGCTTACACACAAGAGCGGGATACATCCGCACTCATGCAACGCTATGTGGCGAAAGACGTTATCAATCGTCTGGCTCTGATTGACAGCCTTTACGAGCAGGAAATACTGAATTCGGACTACTTTATGTACGTACAGGATTACGACCCAAAATGGATCCCACTGTTACGGGTCAAATCAGCGCAATCCTTTCTCGGTGGCGAAAAGATGGAAGTACAATTAGGTGGGCCGACAGGAGAGGCGCCTATGCAGTTGGAAGTCTATACGCGTTGGGAGGACGGTCACTGGAAAATTTACCGAGTGCGGGATCTGGGTAATCAATTTGAACAGCCAATTTACAGCGCCAGCGATATCGCACACGCCAAAGAATGGTCTCTGGAAATCGCACCGGAGTACGAAAAGTTGAATAAATAAAAAAGGGAGCCATCAGGCTCCCCCTCTTGCATAATCTTTCAGTCTTACGCTTACAGCTTACGCATAACCAGCGTAGCGTTGGTGCCGCCAAAACCGAAGCTGTTGGACATCACGGTAGTCAGCGCCTGCTCGGTCGGTTTGGTCACGATGTTCAGACCCGCCGCCTGCTCGTCCAGCTCTTCAATGTTGATGCTTGGCGCGATAAAGCCGTGTTCCAGCATCAGCAGAGAGTAGATAGCTTCCTGCACGCCAGCCGCGCCCAGTGAGTGACCGGTCATCGCTTTGGTTGCGGAGATTGCCGGGCTGTTGTCGCCAAACACTTCACGGATTGCGCCCAACTCTTTCACATCGCCTACCGGAGTAGAAGTACCGTGGGAGTTCAGGTAGTCGATCGGCGTGTCTACGCCGTGCATCGCCATCTGCATGCAACGTACTGCGCCTTCGCCAGACGGAGCAACCATGTCTGCGCCATCGGACGTTGCGCCGTAACCGACGATTTCCGCATAGATGTGCGCGCCACGTGCCAGCGCGTGTTCCAGCTCTTCAACCACGACCATACCGCCGCCGCCTGCAATAACGAAACCGTCACGGTTTGCGTCATAGGTACGGGAAGCTTTCGACGGATCGTCATTATATTTGGTAGACAGCGCGCCCATGGCGTCGAATTCACACGCCATTTCCCAGCACAGCTCTTCGCCGCCGCCAGCGAAAACGATGTCCTGTTTGCCCAGCTGAATTTGCTCTACCGCGTTACCGATACAGTGCGCGGATGTCGCACAGGCAGAGCTGATAGAGTAGTTTACGCCGTGGATTTTGAACGGCGTTGCGAGGCAGGCAGAAACGCCGGACGCCATCGCTTTGGTGACCACATACGGGCCAACCGCTTTCAGACCACGCGGGCTACGCATTGCGTCAGCACCGAACACCTGAAAACGCGGGGAGCCGCCGCCGGAACCTGCAATCAGGCCAACGCGCGGGTTGTTCTGGTAATCTTCTGCTGCAAGGCCGGCATCAGCCACTGCCTGTTCCATAGAAAGGAATGCATAGATGGATGCGTCGCTCATAAAGCGCACTACTTTGCGGTCAATGAGGCCAGTGGTATCCAGTTTTACGTTGCCCCAAACGTGGCTACGCATGCCGGAGTCCTTCAGCTCCTGAGAGAAAGTGATCCCTGAACGTCCTTCACGCAGAGATGCCAGGACTTCCTGCTGGTTATTACCGATGCTGGAAACGATGCCCAAGCCAGTAATCACTGCACGTTTCATTCAATACCTCTGTAAGTCGCACTATTTTAAAGTTTCGAGTGGCACAATAGCGTACACTTGTACGCCGAACAAGTCCGATCAGCCATTTAATGTGGAAATTTGCGCAGCCAGGCACTCATCGCTAAGATCGGGGCACAGCCTGCCAGACGAGTAACTTACGTGAAACAATACGCTATACAACCTGCCAACCTTGAATTCAACGCTGAGGGTACACCTGTTTCCCGAGATTTTGACGATGTCTATTTTTCTAATGATAACGGGCTGGAAGAGACACGTTACGTCTTTCTCGGCGGGAATCATCTCGCCCAGCGATTCCCTGCGCATTCACGTCCCCTCTTCGTGGTGGCAGAAAGCGGGTTTGGCACCGGACTTAACTTCCTGACACTCTGGCAGGCATTTGCCGAATTCCGCGATACCCACCCTGACGCTACCCTGGAAAGATTACATTTCATCAGTTTTGAAAAATTTCCGCTGGCGCGTGAAGATCTGACCTTAGCCCATCAGCACTGGCCAGAACTTGCCCCGTGGGCCACGGCGCTACAAGAGCAATGGCCGCTGCCGCTGGCGGGATGCCATCGCCTGCTCCTTGATGAAGGACGCGTCACGCTGGATCTGTGGTTTGGTGATATTAATGAACTGACCAGCAAGCTGGATGACTCCCTGAATCAAAAAGTGGATGCCTGGTTTCTGGACGGTTTCGCGCCGGCAAAAAATCCGGATATGTGGACGCCAACGCTGTTTAACGCAATGGCCCGTCTGGCTCGCCCCGGCGGCACGCTGGCGACCTTCACCTCAGCAGGCTTTGTGCGTCGGGGATTGCAGGAAGCCGGATTTACGATGCAAAAATGCAAAGGCTTTGGTCGCAAACGAGAAATGCTTTGTGGCGTAATGGATAAGACGCTGGCGCTCCCCTCCTCGGCACCCTGGTTTGCACGTACCGGAACAGATAAACGCGAAGCCGCCATTATTGGCGGGGGGATTGCCAGCGCATTGCTGTCGTTGGCGTTACTACGCCGCGGCTGGCAGGTCACGCTCTATTGCGCCGACGACAACCCAGCCGGGGGTGCATCCGGCAATCGCCAGGGCGCTCTTTATCCGCTACTGAGCAAGCATGACGCGGCCATTAATCTCTTTTTCCCCACCGCGTTTACTTTCGCCCGCCGGCTGTATGACGCCCTCCCCGTTGAGTTCGCGCATGACTGGTGCGGCGTGACGCAACTGGCGTGGGATGAGAAAAGCCAGCAAAAAATCGACCAAATGTTGTCCCTTGAATTGCCCGATGCGCTCGCCGTCGGGGTTGACGCAGAGCAGGTTTTACAAACGACAGGCGTAAAAACCGGATGCGGCGGGATTCAGTACCCCGCCGGAGGATGGCTATGTCCGGCACAGTTAACCGCCGCCGTATTCGACTATGCCGCAACGCTGGGATTACGCACCCGGTATCAACATACGCTGGCCTCACTGTCTCGACAGACAGAAAACTGGAAATTGGCGTTTGCCAGTGGAGCAACCGCCACTCACGCTGCGGTAGTTCTGGCTAACGGGCATCGCATTAACAGCGTTGAACAAACGCAGTCGCTACCGGTGTACTCCGTAGGCGGTCAGGTGAGTCACATTCCTGCTACGCCTTCGCTTTCAGCGCTGCGTCAGGTGCTGTGCTATGACGGCTACCTCACGCCGCACAACCCGCAAAACCAGCAGCACTGCATTGGTGCCAGCTATCATCGCGGAAGTGAAGAAACGGTGTATCGCGCTGACGATCAGCAGCAAAACCGTCAGCGCTTAATAGATTGTTTCCCGAATGCCGCGTGGGCAAAAGAAGTAGACGTTAGTGGCAATGCCGCCCGTTGTGGAGTGCGCTGCGCCACGCGCGATCACATGCCAATGGTCGGCAACGTCGCGGATTATGACGCCACGCTCAGCCAGTATGCCACTCTTGCCGAAGACAGAGAGCACGCCGTAAACGCCCCGGTTTATTCCGATTTATTTATGTTGGGTGCGCTGGGCTCGCGCGGGCTGTGTACTGCCCCGCTATGTGCAGAAATTCTGGCATCGCAAATGAGCGATGAACCTATCCCTATGGATGCCAGCACGCTGGCTGCGCTGAATCCGAATCGTCTGTGGGTAAGGAAGTTATTGAAGGGTAAAGCGGTGAAATAAGATACCATCTCATCATTGCCTGATGGCGCTACGCTTATCAGGCCAACAATCCCCGTCCACGTAGGCCGGATAAGACGCCTTCGCGTCGCCATCCGGCACAATCCACTGCAATTATTATTGCGTTGCCTTTTGAAATAAAGTGTCCCACATCTCTTTCACTAACGCCTGGTCACGCGGCGAGAGTTCGCCAGCGCTGATGGCTTTTTCCAGGCTGCTGGTCACATTGGCGTACAATGCCTCAGCGGAATGGTCCTCGCCAGCATCCAGCTCAGCCACAGCCAGCGTCAGGTGCCCACGCAAATAACCACTGGCAAACAACTCATCATCGCTGGCGTGCTCTACCATATCGTCGATTAATGCCAGAATGCGTGATTCAAACTCCGCGATCATCTTCTTTCCTCATTGTAAACGTGGCAGCGGCTTCAGTTGAGCGCTTCGGGCCACGGGAATTGTTCCGCCGTAAGTTCAGGCGTGTGATAATAATTCTGTAACGCGTTAATAAAACGCGCCGGACGTTCAGGGATCCCCTTTTCCAGGTACTCCATTACCTGAGCATGAACACGGCGCTGGAATACCACGCGGTCCGGTTCAAAGTCCCCTTCGAGGTTGTCGCAACTGACGTTAAACGGGTACCCCGCCGCCATGCAAAATAACCAGTCAAACGCCTGCGGCTTCACTTCCACATCTTCAAACTGGCATTGTGTCTTCGCGTCGCGTCCGTCCGGGCAGTACCAGTAACCAAAATCGACCAGCTCACGACGGGCTTTACCGGCGATGCACCAGTGTGAAATTTCGTGTAAAGCACTGGCGTAATAACCATGCGCAAAAACGATACGGTGATACGGTAATTCCGCATCCGCAGGAAGATAGATCGGTTCGTCGTCGCCTTTAAGCAGACGGGTATTAAATTCATCGGCAAAGCAGCCGTTAAAAATCTCAATTAACTGTTCGTAGTGATGCGTATTATTCATTAGTTCATCCCCAGCCAGTGGAGAATCTCCTGTCCATGATTATCATAAAGTAGCTTGGCGCTCATCACGGCGGAGACAATAACGATCATTGGCCGAATGAGTTTTTGTCCTTTGCTGAGCACCAGTCGAGAGCCCATCCGTGCGCCAATAAACTGGCCAATGAGCATCACAAAACCTGTCGCCCAAATCACTTTGCCGCCGAGGGCAAACAACAACAACCCACCGATATTCGATGTGGCATTTAATACTTTGGCGTGGGCCGTCGATTTCGCTAGGTTGTATCCGCACAGCATGACAAAGGCCAGCGCGTAGAACGACCCTGCCGCCGGACCAAAAAAGCCATCGTAAAAACCGACGCAGCCTCCCGCCACCAGCGCGAAAGGTAAACCGTGCAATCGACGCTGTCGGTCCTCTTCCCCCACTTTCGGCATCAACAGAAAGTAAAGGCCAATACAGATAACCAGAACCGGCAGGATCTGGCGCAGAACATCTGACTGCACGTGCTGAACCAATAGCGCCCCGCTCATTGATCCGACAAACGTCATGAAGATATTGAGCTTCTGATCCGCCAGATTAACCACGCCACGACGAATAAAATAGAGGGAGGAAGAGATAGATCCCCCGCAGGCCTGCAACTTATTGGTCGCCAGCGCTTGCGCAGGTGGCATCCCGGCCGCCATCAATGCCGGGATGGTGAGTAGACCACCGCCTCCGGCCAGAGAATCAATAAAACCTGCCAGCATCGCCACAAAAAACAGCACACCTAGCAGCAGTGGCGACACCATAAACAGAGAGGCAAAATGATCCATTAGAGTACATGCTCGTCCAGTAGCGCCTGGCAGGAAGGCGGCAACGGCGGCGGTGTCTTCTTCTCAGGCTTGGTGGTTCCAGGTTTTGGAGGTTCGAACCAGCTTTGCAGCTCCGCGCCACAGCCGTCACCCGGTGGCGGTAACGGTTGATCTTCGCACTCAAGGCTGTCGGCAGGGCAACGTAACCGCACGTGCATATGCGCACGATGCTGGAACCATGGCCGCACTTTACGCAACCAGTCCCTGTCGGTCCCTGCATCCAGACAAAGTTGTTGCTTAATCGCCGGATTCACGAAAATACGCGTTACTTCATTATCTTTTGCAGCCAGCCTTACCAGGCTAAAAATCTCCGGTTTCCACAGTGATGGCACAACACGTTTGCCGTCCTGTGAGACCAGATCTAACGCCTGCGGCCGCAGCAGTTGCGACTGGGTCCAGCGCGTTTTCGGCAGTTGCAGGAAAATATCAACATCCAGTCCTGTCTGGTGGCTGGCGTGACCGCCATTGAATCGCCCACCGGCCGGCATACCCATATCGCCGATTAACACCGTGCCCAGCCCCTGACTATTAGCCTGATTACTCAGACGCTGGATAAACCTCACCAGATCCGGATGGCCAAAGTAACGACGCTGATCGGTGCGCATCACCTGATAATGTTCTGACTGTACAGGCAGCGTATCTGCGCCAACAATACAGCCATTGGAAAACGCGCCGATAGACTGCGCGCTGCCCGCAACCGGATGGGTAATTTTCTGCCAGGGCGTCGCCGCCAGACAGGCGGTACTGGCAAACAGAGCCAGCGCCGCAAGTGCCGTTTTTTTCATCTCTTACCAGCGTGGAATATCGGTCTTCACGTCCGCATTTTGCGCCCGCTGACGCAGCAGGTGATCCATCAATACGATCGCCAGCATCGCCTCGGCGATCGGTACGGCGCGGATCCCAACGCACGGATCGTGACGACCTTTAGTGATCATTTCGACTTCTTCACCAAAGCGGTTAATGGTGCGCCCTGGAACGGTAATACTGGACGTCGGTTTCAGCGCCATATGAGCAATGATTTGTTGCCCGCTGCTGATCCCACCCAGAATGCCGCCCGCATGGTTACTCTGGAAACCTTCTTTGGTGATTTCATCTCGGTTCTGGCTGCCACGCAGCGCAACAACGTCAAATCCGTCGCCAATCTCAACGCCCTTAACGGCGTTAATGCTCATCAGCGCATGGGCGATGTCGGCATCCAGGCGGTCGAATACAGGTTCGCCAAGACCCGCAGGCACACCGCTTGCAACAACGGTCACCTTCGCCCCGATGGAGTCGCCCTCTTTCTTCAGCCCGCGCATCAGTTCGTCCAGCGCTTCGAGTTTATCCGGGTCCGGACAAAAGAACGGGTTAAGTTCCACCTGGGACCAGTCTTTGATCTCCAAAGGAATATCACCCATCTGCGTCAGGCAACCACGAATCTCAACGCCGAACTTTTCCGCCAGATATTTTTTGGCAATCGCTCCGGCCGCCACGCGCATCGCTGTTTCACGTGCGGACGAACGTCCGCCACCACGGTAGTCGCGCAGGCCATATTTTTGCTCATAGGTATAGTCGGCGTGTCCTGGACGAAAAACGTCCTTAATCGCGCCGTAATCCTGTGAACGCTGATCGGTATTTTCGATCAGCAGGCCAATGCTGGTGCCAGTGGTAACGCCCTCGAACACCCCGGAGAGGATTTTCACCTGATCCGGCTCACGACGCTGCGTAGTGTAGCGCGATGTGCCTGGACGCCGTCTGTCGAGATCGTGCTGCAGGTCAGCTTCTGTCAGAGAAATGCCCGGCGGAACACCATCGACAATACAACCGAGCGCCAGCCCGTGTGATTCGCCGAAAGTGGTTACGCGAAAGAGTTGCCCAATTGTGTTTCCTGCCATCACGGCTCCGTTATGAGTGTTGTGTATTTGCGCGTGTAATTAGTCTTTATAAATGCTGAAGTGCTCACGAGCAGCAACTAACTGCTCTTTGGTCAGCATGAATACGCCGTCACCGCCGTTGTCGAACTCCAGCCAAGTGAACGGTACATCCGGATATTGCTCTATCAGATGTACCATGCTGTTTCCGACTTCACAAATCAGAATACCGTTATCTGACAGGTAGTCTGGGGCGTTCCCCAGAATGCGGCGGGTAAGTTTCAACCCATCACTGCCGGACGCCAGACCCAGCTCAGGTTCGTGACGATATTCGTTTGGCAGATCGGACATATCTTCCGCATCGACATACGGCGGGTTGGTCACAATCAGGTCATACTGGACTTTCAGCAGATCGCGGAATAGATCGGAACGGATCGGCGTGACGTGATGGATCAGGCCGTGTTCTTCAATATTGTGTTCGGTCACCGCCAGTGCGTCAGTGGAGATATCCACCGCATCAACTTCGGCTTCCGGGAAGGCATACGCGCAGGCAATGGCAATACAACCGCTGCCGGTACACATATCGAGGATATGCTGCGGCTGCTCATTAATAAGACCCGCAAAGCGGTTATTAATAAGCTCGCCAATCGGTGAACGCGGAACCAGCACGCGCTCATCAACATAAAACTCATGCCCGCAGAACCAGGCTTTGTTGGTCAGATAAGCAACCGGAATGCGCTCGTTGACGCGGCGAATCACGCGTTCAACAATACGATGACGCTCGCTGGAGGTCAGACGCGCTGTACGCATGTCTTCCGGAATATCCAACGGCAAATAAAGTGACGGCAGCACCAGTTGTACGGCCTCGTCCCATGGGTTATCCGTGCCATGGCCATACCAGATGTTCGCCGCGCTAAAACGGCTGACCGCCCAACGCAACATGTCCTGAATGGTATGCAGTTCACTCACTGCTTCATCGACGAAAATTTTATCCACGTATTCCTCCAGGGCATGCTCGTATTAATTTCGGCGGCTAGTTTGCCACGAAGACGGCGATAAATCAGCATTCACACAGGGCCTGAGCGCGAAAATTGCGTTTTAAGCGATCGGATGCCCGCCGAGTCGGGTTAAACTAATGGAAAATAAAAGTTGAGACTCTCGAATGAAAAAGAAAACATCGCTCAGCGAGGAGGATCAGACGCTGTTTCGCCAGCTGATGACCGGCACGCGTAAAATTAAACAGGACACCATTGTTCACCGACCTCCACGTAAAAAAATTGCCGAGGTTCCGGTTAAAAGACTGCTACAGGAGCAAGCTGATGCCAGCCACTATTTCTCGGATGAGTTTCAGCCGCTGCTGAATACGGACGGTCCGGTAAGATACCTGCGTGCCGACGTCAGCCATTTCGAACTGAAGAAAATGCGCCGTGGCGATTACTCTCCGGAGCTGTTTCTCGATCTGCATGGGCTGACCCAGCAGCAGGCCAAACAAGAGTTAGGCGCGCTGATTGCCGCCTGTCGTCGTGAGCATGTATTTTGCGCCTGCGTGATCCATGGCCACGGAAAACATATTCTGAAACAGCAAACGCCGCTTTGGCTGGCCCAGCATCCGCACGTGATGGCTTTTCATCAGGCACCGAAAGAGTACGGTGGCGACGCCGCGCTGCTGGTGCTAATTGAAGTAGAAGAGTGGCTACCGCCCGAACTTCCGTGATGCAGAAAAACAGAAAGAGCCGCGTTTGCGGCTCTTTGCATTTTCGGATGACGGCTGCGCCTTATCCGATACCAACCTTTTTAAATCGCTTTTGCCATTTTCAGGTTACACGGGCTCATCTGCCAGTTAAAAGTACCCTTCCCGCTCTCATCAAGCGTTACGCTGGCAATCGCTGATGTGGTAAACATCGGCGGTGTTTCACCTGGGCAAAGCTCAGACACCAGATACCCCACTAAAGGCAAGTGAGAGATAACCAGTGCCGTGGCGATACCTTCATTGGCCAGAGCCTGTAAATAGGCACTGACCAGACCGACATCGCCGCAAGGAGTCAACTCCGGCAAAACATCCACACCGGTTGGCAGGTTCATACATTCCCCCACCACATCCAGCGTTTGTTCGGCTCGTAGGAACGGGCTCACCAGAACACGTTCGATATCCACTTTTTGACCTTTCAGCCAGTTCGCCATCAGGCGAGATTCGTCACAACCACAGGAGGTTAAGGGACGAACCGAATCACTGGCGGCATCGAGGGCCGCGTCGCCGTGACGCATGATAAAAACTTGCATATTGCACCGCTTTTGTTAACCAGAATCACCAATACCTTTATTCACAGCCCCTATTGGCTGTGATAACGATATGGTGGCCGGCATTGTGCCTTATCCATTCACCGAATGAAACGCTGTTTTTTACCTCAACGGCGTAAGTATAGTCAATCTCTGTTTACATTTTGAGCGCGAGCCATACATTCAGTGCGGATTCATCCTACCTTTGACCTCATGAATTCAGGTCAGTTTCCCCAATATTCCAGAATCTTTCACTGTGTGCCGCCATCTGCAATAACTGTTCACACGGCGCAAACCGCGAGCCGTATTGCGTGGTCAGCCGTTGCAGAGTCGCAACCACTTCTCCCGCGCCGAGTGAATCCATATACCGGAACGGGCCGCCGAGGAATGGCGGAAAACCAATACCAAATACAGCGCCGATGTCGCCATCACGTGCGCTACGGACTATCTTCTCGTCGAAACAACGAGCTGCTTCATTGAGCATTAACATGACGCACCGCTCTGCTACCTGCGCAGCGGTAAGTCGGCCCTGACCCTGAACGCCAATAAGCGTATAAATTGCAGGGTCGACCTGTTTTTTGCTTTTACGCCCTTTCACACCATAAAGATAGAAACCCCGACCATTTTTTCTACCTTTGCGATCGTCATTCAAAATTGAAGCAACAACATTTGCAGGCGCGCTAAAACGTTCTCCATATGCAGCCTCAAGCACTGGTATAATTTTAGTGCCCGTATCAATTCCGACCTCATCCAAAAGTTGGATTGGCCCAACTGGAAAACCAAACTTAACCAGCGCGGCGTCTATGGTTTCGACCCGCTCGCCCTCGGTCAACATACGAATCGCTTCGTTAATGTAAGGCGCTAAAATGCGGTTAACGTAAAAGCCGGCCTTATCTCTGACCACTATCGGTGTTTTGCCCTGTTTTTTCGCTAACTTAACGGTAGTTGCAATCGTCTGCTCGGAGGTCGTGGCATGTGGGATCACTTCGACCAACGGCATTTTTTCCACCGGACTAAAAAAGTGTAAACCAATCACTTGTTCAGGCCTGGTAGCATTCGCAGCAATATCGCCAATGGGCAAAGATGAGGTGTTAGAAGCAAAAACGGTATGAGGTGCGCAATTTTGCTCAACTTCTGCCACCATCCGTTGTTTTAGCGACAAATCTTCAAACACGGCTTCAATAATCAAATCGCGATGCGAAAAGCCACGGTAGTCGATCGATCCCGAAATCAGCGCCAGTTGTTTATCGCGTTCGCTGGCTTTGATATGACGGCGACGAACCTTCGTTTCAAGCTGATCCCAGCTATACTTCAGCGCATGGTTGATTCCCTTAGCGTTTATATCTTTGATGCGCACAGGCAAGCCGCCTTTACAGGCCGTCACATAAGCAATACCGCCCCCCATCAGACCGCCGCCCAAAATGCCAACGCTGTCCAGCGGGCCGGGCTTCGCATCACTTCCCGGATCCTTTTTCACGTCGGTGTTGGCAAAAAAGATGTGCCGTAGCGCCTGAGACTGGGATGTCATCGCCAACTCACCAAACGCGCGGGCCTCTGCGTCGTAACCACTACTGCTGCCTTGCGCTAGCCCGGTTTCGATGACCTCAAGGATACGTTCTGTTGCAGGGTAGTTACCTTGCGTTTTTTGCGCCGTCTTTTTACTGGCCATGCGGAACAACAGCGCCCGCCCCAGCGGCCCCGCCAACACTCGCTCTCTCACGGGCAGTGTTCGTTGCGCAGAACTGTCCTTTTTAGCCAGTTCAACGGCCGCTTCCAGCAAAATGGAATGCGGTACAACCTCATCCACTAAACCAACTTTCAGCGCCTGTTTTGCGCGTAATTGTTTTCCGGTGAGGATCATATCCAGTGCGGTACTGACGCCAATCAGGCGCGGCAGCCGCTGCGTACCACCGGAGCCGGGCAACAAGCCAAGTTGTACTTCAGGTAAACCCAGTACGGTTTTAGCATCATCGGTACAAATACGGTTGTGGCACGCCAGCGCCATCTCCAGGCCACCGCCGAGGCATGCACCATGAATCGCGGCGATAACCGGGATCGGTAAAGCATTAATTTCAGCCATCATCTGCTGCCCCTGACGGGCCAGAGTTTCGGCTTCCTGCGCGCTGCGACAGCTACCAATCATGTTGATATCCGCCCCGGCAATGAAGTTATCGGGTTTAGCCGAAATAAACACCACACCACGCAATGCTTTGTTATCGCGGATTTGTTTCAGAATGGCCCGCACCTGAGAAGCAAACTCTGCTTTCAGGGTGTTCATTTTCTCTCCGGGCACATCAATGGTGACAACAGCAACGTTATCCAGACGTACGTTTAGTGTAAAAGCCGATGTCATTTCCATTATTCCGCCTCCAGAACCATTGCCGCACCCAGACCACCAGCTGCACAGGCTGTCACTAAACCAAAACCGCCGCCACGACGACGCAGCTCATGTAGGGTTTGAGTGATCATGCGCGCACCGGTGGCAGCAAAGGGGTGTCCATAGGCAATCGATCCGCCCAGCACGTTAAATTTACTGTCATCAACCTCGCCAGTGGCATGCCCCCTGCCCAGCACGTCGCGGGCAAAACGTTCGCTACCCAACAGCTGAAGATTCGCCAGCGTTTGCGCGGCAAAGGCTTCATGCATATCGATCAGGGTTAAATCTGCCATCGTCAGACCGGCTCTCTCCAGGGCAAGCGGTGTTGACCACGCCGGTCCCAGCAGCATGTCCTGCCAGACATCGATGGCGGTAAAAGCAAAACTACGCAAGTACCCCAGCGGCACCAGCCCCAACTCTTTCGCACGCGACTCTGTCATCATGATCACGGCGGCTGCGCCGTCCGTTAGCGGGGTACTGTTTGCCGCGGTGACGGTGCCGTGCTTGCGGTCAAACGCCGGACGTAGTTTGGCGTAATCGGCCAGCGTAGAGTTACCGCGAATGTTGTTATCTTCTGAAAAAGGATCTTTAAACGGTGGCGCGTAGGTAGTCATTACCTCATCTGCCAGCTTTCCTTCAGCCCATGCCTGAGCGGCACGCTGATGAGAGCGGTGCGCCAGAGCATCCTGCTGCTCTCGGGTAATACCATAGGTTTTGGCCATTTGCTCAGCCGTATCCCCCATACGCAAACCGGTGGAATACTCGGCGACGGCTGGCGGCACAGGCATCAGGTCACGTAAGCGCAATCGGGAAAAGAGTTTAAGACGTTGACCGGTTGTCCGGGCCTTATTGACATCCACCAGCACCCGCGCCAGCTTTTTACTAACGCCAATAGGCAAGACTGACGAGGAGTCCGCACCACCCGCAATTCCAGCACGAATAGACCCCGCCATCAGGCTTTCCGCGACATTCGCCACCGCCTGGAAACTGGTCGCGCAGGCCCTGCTCACGCTGTATGCATCGGTATGTACATTCATGCCGGTTCCCAGCACAATTTCACGAGCAATATTTGGTGCTTCAGGCATTTGCACCACCTGACCAAAAACCAGTTGCTCGATCACATCGGCAGGAATTTCGCTGCGCGCCAGCAGCTCACCGACGACCATTTTTCCTAAATCAACGGCGGGAATGCCATGAAACGCGGTAGCCTGACGAGCAAATGGCGTACGCAATCCACTTACAATGGCAATACGGTCGCCCTGGCGGGTAACCAGCGGTAAAGCCTGACTCATAACACTCCCCTGTAAAAAAATAAAATAAGTGGTCTGACCTGATCATAGTCTTAACCAATTTTTTACATTTAGCCAAGCGGGGAGAAAAGAAAGTGGGAGCTAAGACACAGTGAATAATCACTGACAGTTACGAAAAAGCCCTTGCTATCTGATAGCAAGGGCTTTTGCAGAGGGGGGATTAACGCAGGCCCAGCTGGAAAATCAGCGTTTCAGCTTCACAGGCAAAAACAAAGTCGATATCCAGACGCACACCTTCTGACACTTCAGTAAAGGTCGAAGTGATTTGGCAAGGCTCAGATTCCACGCCACGTGCCTTTTCAGTCAGAGCGGCCAGTGTTTCTTCTGCCTCTGCGCGATTCGCGAACACACGGCTGTAGGACGCGGTGCAATCGGAGTTGTCCATGATGGTGCCAACATCCATACAGCAGCAAACCGGGGTTTCATCAGCACTGCATTTACTCATTGTAGATTTCCTCTGTATTCGCACCTGAGGTGCCAGATAAACGATAGGGATATTTTACGCTCCCATTATTCGCCTCTCCAGTCGTTAATTGTACGAAATGCGATAAGTGACCGAAATCACACTTAAAAATGATCTAAAACAAAAATCGCCCAAACAGGTGAGTGCGCACCTCCGCAATTTTGCCAGCTGGATCGCGTTTCTCTGATCAAATTTGAAAATATTTATAAACATACTTGCAACATTCCAGCTGGTCCGACCTATACTCACGCCACTGGTCTGATTTCTAAGTCGTACCTCAGACCCTACACTTCGCGCTCCTGTTACGGTATGTAACATTGTTTGTATAAAAATAAATCTATGAGGTTATGGTCATGAGCCAGAAAACCCTGTTTACAAAGTCTGCTCTCGCAGTCGCAGTGGCAATTATCTCCACACAGGCCTGGTCTGCAGGCTTTCAGTTAAACGAATTTTCTTCCTCTGGCCTTGGCCGGGCATATTCGGGTGAAGGCGCAATTGCAGATGATGCAGGAAACGCCAGTCGTAACCCGGCACTGATTATGATGTTCGATCGCCCTACTTTCTCAGCAGGTGCGGTGTATATCGATCCAGACGTTAATATTTCCGGTAAATCGCCATACACCGGACGCAGCACTGATGCGGACAACATCGCGCCTACGGCGTGGGTTCCCAATGCTCACTTCGTGATGCCTATCAACGAACAGTTTGGTTGGGGTGCTTCCGTTACCTCAAACTATGGTCTGGCTACCGAATTTAACGACAGCTACATCGTTGGTGAATACGGCGGTAAGACCGACCTTAAAACGGTCAACCTTAACCTGAGCGGTGCCTACCGTCTGAATGATAGCTGGAGCTTCGGTCTCGGTTTTAACGCCGTTTATGCTGATGCAAAAATTGAACGTTATTCTGGTGAGCAAACGGCTGCATTACCGAAGGTCAGCAACAAAATTGCCAGCCTGAAAGGGGACGAATGGGGCTACGGCTGGAACGCCGGGATTTTGTACGAACTGGATAAAAATAACCGTTATGGTTTAACGTACCGTTCTGAAGTTAAAATTGATTTTGATGGCGATTATAAGAGTGGCATCCGTACCCAGGCGAACGCCATACCTGGCGCTGGCACTACATTCCCATGGGGAACGACCAATGCCACCGTCCCGGGTTCTCTGACGCTTAACCTGCCTGAAATGTGGGAATTGTCAGGTTATAACCGTATTGCACCACAGTGGGCTATCCACTACAGCATGGCCTATACCAGCTGGAGTCAGTTCCAGGAGCTGAAAGCAACAGGTTCCAATGGACAGACACTGTTCTATAAAGAAGAAGGCTTCAAAGATTCTTACCGCATTGCATTGGGTACGACTTACTATATGGATAAAAGCTGGACGTTCCGTACCGGTATTGCTTATGACGATAGCCCGGTTCCAGCAAGCAAGCGTTCCATCTCGATTCCGGATCAGGATCGCCTGTGGTTGAGTGCAGGTACAACTTATGCGTTCAATGACGATGCCTCTATCGACGTCGGTGTGTCTTACATGCACGGACAAAAAGTAACAGTGCAAGAAGGCAACTATACTTTCGACTCTGAAGGTAAAGCCTGGCTGTTTGGTACAAACTTCAACTACGCATTCTGATTTTCTTCAGACGTAAAAAAGGTGAGCTTTTTAGCTCACCTTTTTATTTGCCCAATTCCTTACTCAGAATCGATCTCTTTTAAATCGTCCTGAATGTCTTTCGCGTTCGGGTTTTCTTCTGGTTTGAGTTTCCCACCGTTCGCAATAAAGTCATGACGCTGGAAGTAAGCTTCACGCACCATAATGTAAGGATCGGAAGACTGACGCAGCAGACCGTCAGAGTCGAGCAATTGCGCGCGAGTTTCAATCCCTTCAACCGTCCATTTGCCTATCGACAACGGCCAGGTCAGCCAGGACAGTACCGGATACAGGGTATCGACCATATCGCCGCCGTCATCACGCAGTGTGAAACTACCGTAGAACGGAAGCTGCATATACGGCCCGTAACCCACGTCATAGTGGCCTAACGTACTGCCAAAGCGGTGTGGTTCAACGCGCTGCAACTTCGGATTAGCCATACCTGCCACATCGATAAAGCCGCCCATACCTAACAGGGTATTCAGGAAAAAACGGGTAAAGTGCACCATCCCCTGATAAGGATCGCCTTGCAGGAAATAGTTGACCATGACGGCCGGTTCTTCAAGGTTCCCCGTAAAGTTGCTTAAACCATTACGCGCCGGCTGCGGAACATAATCACGCCAGGCCACTGCTACCGGTCGAACAACATAGGGATCCAACACGTTAAAGTTGAAGTTGTACATGGTACGGTTGAACCCTTCAAATGGGTCCGAACGCCCCTGCTGCTCAGTACCGGAGCTCGCACACCCCACCAAAAGTGTGGTTCCCAGCGCAAGCGCCGACAGGCGAAGCTTCATAAGTATCTCCCTGTGTTTTATGGCTATCGCTGATTGCCATCCATGACGGAACGATGACGTATCCGCCTGTTTAGATGTGAGCGATTGTAACAGCACGTCAAATGATGTCTATATACCCTGTCTTACTGATTTGATCATAGCCTGGTAATACGCACTCCGCGGCGGTTCTATTCTAACTAACCCGATAAAAACAAACGTTACCATTTTTGCTATCTCAGACTTTCTCCCGCTGATTTTCAGACAAAAGCCGCTACGCTTTAGCAATACGTGCTTATTCAGGATTCGGCCATGAATGACATCAAGAAAGATAAGATTGATCGACACAGCGACGAACTCGAAGTGGAAAGCGATGAAAAACTAACAGGGAAAAAGATAGAGCTTGATGAGGACAGACTCCCCTCCCGCGCCATGGCGATCCATGAACATATTCGCCAGGATGGGGAGAAAGAGATGGAGCGCGACGCAATGGCCCTGCTGTGGTCAGCCATCGCAGCAGGACTGTCGATGGGCGCCTCGCTACTGGCTAAAGGGATTTTTCACGTACAGCTGGAAGGTGTGCCAGGGGGATTTTTACTCGAGAACCTCGGTTATACCTTCGGCTTTATTATTGTCATTATGGCCCGCCAACAACTCTTTACCGAAAATACCGTCACCGCCGTACTGCCGGTGATGCAAAACCCTACCCTCGGCAATTTTAGCCTGTTGATGCGCCTGTGGAGCGTGGTACTGCTGGGTAATATTATTGGCACCGGGGTTGCAGCATGGGCGTTTGAACATATGCCGATTTTTGATGAAGAGACCCGCGATGCTTTCGTCAAAATTGGCATGGATGTGATGAAAAACACTCCTGTGGAGATGTTTTCCAACGCCATCATTTCTGGCTGGTTAATTGCCACGATGGTGTGGATGTTCCCCGCCGCCGGGGCGGCAAAAATTGTGGTCATTATTCTGATGACCTGGCTGATTGCGTTAGGCGATACCACGCATATCGTCGTTGGCTCGGTGGAAATTCTCTATCTGGTCTTTAATGGCACGCTGCACTGGAGTGATTTTTTCTGGCCCTTTGCGCTACCAACGCTCGCCGGGAATATCTGTGGCGGAACGTTTATTTTCGCGCTGATGAGCCATGCGCAGATCCGCAATGATATGAGCAACAAACGCAAGGAAGAAGCCCGGTTACAAGCAAAGCGTGATGAGCAAACGCAGAAAAACCAGAAAAAACAGGCCTGAATGGTGACTGTTTGAGCAGTCGGGCGGCCTGAGACTTACCGTTGTGAGTAAAAAACGCTATACTCGTGCCGCTTCGTCCCCTTAGTTAAATGGATATAACGAGCCCCTCCTAAGGGCTAGTTGCAGGTTCGATTCCTGCAGGGGACACTCTGAAATTAATGCATCTTGTTTAAATCCAATCAATTACCAGCCAGTTCATCACTGGGCCAGGCGGTAGAACGGCACATTCCTCACTGTTGCAGTAAGATTGTCGGACACCATTGTCTGCTTGGTAGCTATCCGCATCCCTGCTTTTCTCAGCCTCAACACATCAGCGGCAATACGCTGGCTGCCAAACCAGAAAAGCCCATCCAGCGCAGTGACATCAAGGCCCGATTCAAGTGCCAGCTTCAGACGTTCGCGTGGTGCTTTTACTGTTTTAGCAATCTGCTGATATGGCGCTTCGCTTGAACCTGCGGGGCTAATGCGCCGGATTCGATGCGACAGGCGGTACTGAAATTCATCCGGTATCCCACCGAGACTCGCTTTCAGGCTGTAAACACAACCAAAGCGTTTGCCGTTAAAGATGACGTTTTTCTGACTAAGCTGCAGCTCTTCACGCACGCTGGCAATCAGTTGCGGGGTACGGAGTAATAACAGGCGGAAAGGCAACTCAAAACTGGTCACGTAGTCCACATTCAATAAAGCAATACGCAGACGCTCTTGCGGTCCCGCCTTCAATTCGCGACATTCAGTAATAACATCAGCCCACTGGCCGGTAAGGCGGGAACTCTCAGTCGCCTCAGTAAAGCTGTATTTTTCAGTCTCATAATCAATACGTTCAGTCACACGGAATTCCCTTCTGGCCACATCTCGGTATCGGTTGTTCACTTTACCAGCGACAAGATTGCTATGTCAGGAATCTTTGCTTAACCCGCCCAATATTTGCTTCATACCATCACACTAAGATGACGACAACTGACCGATCCGGCGCGTTTACCGGATCGGTACAGCGGCGTCATGTCAGACAACAAAACGATTGACCAGCCCCTTCATGGTGACCGACAGATTGTCCAGCCGCTGGCTGTCGCTCGCGGCCTGAGAAACCAGCGCCGCATTTTGCTGCGTAACCTGCTCCATCGGTCGCAGAGCCTGGTTTATCTGGGTTACCCCTTGCGACTGTTCCGTCGCCACGCGCGCGATATCCGCAATATATTGCTTCATACTGGTGGTATTGTCCGCTGCCGCTTCCAGCGCGGTAGCTGACGCCGTGACCCGCTCAACGCCCTCACTAATTTTAACCATGTTCTGCGCAACCAGCTCGCGGATCTGGTTAGCTTCTTTGGCGCAACGCTGCGAAAGATTCCGCACTTCACTGGCCACAACCGCAAACCCCCTGCCCATCTCTCCTGCCCGCGCAGCTTCCACTGCCGCATTCAGCGCCAGTAAGTTAGTCTGAAACGAGATATCATCAATTGAGGTCACAATATTCGATATTTTCTCACTGGAAGCGCGAATATCCCCCATACTCTGGTTCGCCGCAGAGGCAACGTTACTGGCCTGTCGGACCTCTTTTTCCAGCCTGATTGTCAGATGCTCCGCTTCGCGGGCATTATCCGCTGTTTGCGTAATCGCAGTTGATAGCTGCTCCATACTGGCCACGGCTTGTACTATTGATGCAGCCTGTTCATCTGTACGTTGAGCCAAATCCTGATTTCCCACCGTAATACTGCTGCTGGCATCGGACAAAACCACGGCGCCTTGTTTAATCTCCTGTACGATATGCTGAATACTTTCCAGCATCGTGTTATAGGCACGATTAAGTGAGGAAAGCTCATCTTTACCCGGCGTCGCCAGACGTTGAGTCAGATCGCCATTCATCCCCGCAATCTTGCGCAGCGTGTCGCTGAATTGGCGATGCATATTGATTGCGATGGCTCCAGCGAAGGTCAATGATGCCAGTAGCGCTAACAAGCTGACGACCATATATATTTGCCAGTTTTTTCGTGCATCCTGCGCGAGTTTTTCTGCATTCGCCAACAGAAGATTTGCCGTCACATTTTCTATCTGCCGCATCACTTCAATACGCTGGGTTTGTACTTTGAACCAGGTAGTAGGATCGACACCAAATCCACCGTTCTCGACATGATTAAACGCGGTTTCACGAAATGAGAGGGCTTTTGACGCTTCTGCAGATTGTAAGCGATTTTTCAACATGGCCGCCTGTTCCGGCGAGCTCAGGCGCAACGATTGTGCCAGCCAGACGTTCTGTTTACTGACGACATCACTGAGCTGATGTAACTGTCCGTCGGCGAAATGACCGGAGGAAAAGATATTTGATAACAGTGCCCGTTCAATACCCGCTTGTTCTTTCAAATTCAGCAGATTGTAGTAGGCGGCGAATGCGTTTGCCATTTCGCCAGAATCCGTCAACTGCCCCAACTTGCCGACAAAACTCAGCACATCAGCAATGACGTTGGTGTAAAACTTAACCACATCTGCGGCCGGAAGCCCCAACTGCGTGACATTTTCCCGGATGGTGGCAAGCGAAAGAATGTTTTTCTTAAACGCAGCGACAGAGGTAGCAACATCCCCTTCCGGTAATGCAGTATCGGACAACGAGCGCACGAATACCTCGATCTCGCGATCGGTCAAAGCCCGCTGCGCGTTTAACTCATCTTTGAACGTAGTCCCTGCAGCCCCCAGAAATCCGACACTCATTCCCCGTTCTTTTTGCAGTTCATGCACCACATTTCCGGCACTGTGTGCGAGCGCTGTCAGTTGGGCAATATTCTCCATCTGCCGTTCTGTTTCAATACGCGTCAATATTCCTGAACCTGCAAACCAACACAACGCCAGTAATAGTGGTTGTAGCGCGATTATTAACTTCATTTTCATCGGCATTCGATAAACCCACCACATGCCACTTCCCTCCATTGTCCATATTTTCATTATGGTTATCGGCGTAAAGAAGCGGCTCTTTAAATTTGAGCAATGGGCAACTGTTTGTTTTTTAGATTAAATATTTACCAGAATAACTCTATTTAATTACTTCAATCAGAATAAAACGCTGACTAATGTGAATCTGCAAACCTATGCTCCATTTTATTAACTTATTCGGCATATTATTTTTTATTAAAAAAATCAGGTAATCATCAACTGATTCAGCAAGGGAGAGAGACTCAGGACAGTGATAGCAGTCGAGATAACAACCGTGACTGCGGCCATCATTATGGCGTCCCGCCGAACGTTAAGGTTATAATCCTTACAACTATTTTTTGGATTAGAAGCGACAATGACAAAACTTACCCTACAAGAACAGATGCTTAAAGCGGGTCTGGTCAGCAGCAAAAAAATGGCGAAAGTGCAGAGAACGGCGAAAAAATCGCGCGTTCAGGCTCGTGAAGCCAGAGAAGCGGTTGAAGAGAATAAAAAAGCGCAGATCGAGCGTGATAAGCAACTCAGCGAACAACAGAAGCAGGCCACGTTGTCTAAAGAGTATAAAGCGCAGATCAAGCAACTAATTGAAATGAATAAAATCACCATTACCCGTGGCGATATTGGTTACAACTTTACTGACAATAATCTGATCAAAAAAGTCTATGTTGATAAGGTGACTCAGTCTCAGTTGATCAAGGGCCGCCTGGCTATTGCCCGTCTGACGGCTGAAAGTGGTAGCGAGAGCGAATACGCCATCATTCCGGCAGTCGTCGCCTACAAGATTGCCCAGCGCGATGCAAGCTATATCGTGTTTAATTGCGAACTGAGCCAGGAAGCTAAGGATGAAGACGATCCGTATGCTGATTTTGTCATTCCTGATGATCTGATGTGGTAAGCAAAACCCCTCAATAATCACCCGGAATTTCGTCACATATTTCGGTGAACGCTCACGCCGCCACCGAAATACTGTCAACGCCTCTTCATCCCCACATTCCGCCTGCTAAAACTTATAGTGTTCTTTGCTCAGTCCGTATTTTCTCATGCGTAAATAGAGTTTTTTACGCGGGATTTGTAAATACTCTGCGACTTCATTAATACGCCCCTGATGGATATTTAGCGCTTCAGTAATGATCTGCCGCTCGTACTCGTCGACCCGACGATCGAGCGGTGTCGGTTGAGGCAAATGCAGTTGCGGATTCGCGGTTTCAGCCAGTGGCAATAGCCCAACGGCAAAAAGCTCGGCGGCATTGGCCAGTTCCCGAACATTGCTTAACCACACGCGACGCCGCATACCTTTTAGTAATTCCCCGTCAACCTCAGGCACAGGATGGTTCAGACGCAGACAGGCTTTCTGCAGATAATGGCGAAACAGCGGTTCAATATCATCCGGGCGCTGAGACAACGGCTGGCAACCAATTTGCGTCATCGCAAAACAGTAATAGAGTTCGGCCACAATCTGGTTGGTTGCCGCCAGTTCCACCAACGAAGTGGCGCCAATGCCAATTAAGCGAAACGGACGTCGCTCCTGACTTTGCAAATGCACCAACTGGTGTTGCTGTTCACGCGTCAGGCACTCAATATGGCTCAGAACCAGCGTTCCCCCTTGCGCCTGGGCAATAAGGTCATTGAGTTGTTCCGAGTTCCCGGGCGTCAGTTCACCGCGAATAAACGCGCCTTCAGCGCTGCGCCCAAGTTGATGTAAATAACGGGCCCCGGTCATACGCCCGGTTCCCGGCTCGCCATAAAACCAGACGGCAATATCCGTTTCCGCCAGTTGCCGTAAACGCTGGCGATACTGATTAACCCAGTCACTGTAGCCGACCAGTTCAACTTGTAGCTTTTGCTGGCAATAGTGACGACGTGCAATCACAGATTTTCTCTGACGCAACGCATCCTCTACCAACACCAGCAGTTTGCCAGGATCAACCGGTTTTTGCAGAAAGTCCCACGCCCCTTTCTTCACCGCGTCCACCGCCATCGGAACATCTCCATGCCCGGTGATCAACAGGATCGGAAGCTGATTGTCATCCTGATGAAACAACGTCATCAGGTCGATTCCATTACAGCCAGGCATACACACATCGCTCAGGACAATCCCTGGCCAGTCGGCCTGCAACCAATTTCGGGCATCAAAAGGGTTACTGCATGCGAATACATGATATCCCTCCTGTTCAAGCAACAGGGTGTAAGCGTCGAGAACATCGGCATCATCATCAATAAGCAGAACAGAATATTCATCACTCAACATCGTTTACATCCGTCAGATTAAATTGCAGAACGACACAGGCATTGCGCCCCGGGGTTGACGCCAGGCGCAGTTCGCCGTTCATTTGCATCATTAACGATACACAAATCGATAAGCCAATACCGAGGCCAACATCCTTACTGGTGGTAAACGGTTTTAACAGTGATGGCAATAATGCCCCTGGCCAGCCGGGGCCGTTATCGCTGATAAATACGCACAACCGGCTGCCTTCGGCCTGCCAGTGAACATCTATTTTCGCCGCTACCGGACAGGCATCCAGCGCATTTGCCAGGACGTTTACCAGTACCTGCTGAATACGCACTTCATCACCAGCCACCCACACGCTCCGGTCTGGGAGCGTCAGCGTACCCTGCTGTGGCTTATGCCGCATGGACAACAGTTCCCAGGCAGCGTTGAACGTTTGTCGGAGATCGACCGGATGCAGAGGCGTATCTGGCTCGGCCCGGCGCGCAAACTGACGCAGCGAACGGATAATGGCATCAATGCGAGTAATCAGTCCCTCCGCTTTGGTTAATGTGCTTCTGGCCTGAGCGGATTGCCCCTGTTCAATTGCCCTCCCCGCCGTAAACAGGTACATCGACAGCGCATTCAGCGGTTGATTAATCTCGTGCGCCAGCGTGGTCATAGTCTGGCCGACCACCGCCAGTTTTGCGGTTTGGATCAGCTCATCCTGCGTTGCGCGAAGATCGGATTCAATCTCTTTGCGCTCGGTCACTTCCTGCTCCAGCTGATTTTTTTGCGCGCTCAACTGGCCCAGAGTATGGCGCAGCAAGCCTGCGATACGCCCCAGTTCATCGCGTCCATATACCGGGATAGTGGCATCCGTTCTGCCAAGACCAATTTGCACCACGGCCTGGTTGAGCGCAGTAAAACGTTTCACCAGACGCGAACGAATGAAGTAGTGATTAAGCCCCCAGGCGAGAAGTAGCGCCAGCAGCGTCGCCAGCAGGATAAGTCCACCGCTGACACGAACAATTTGTTCCAGCCGTTGGTTAAACGTCTGCATTTGCTGATGGCTACTCCCCAGTTGTGCTTCAAGCAGTGTTCGAAAGCGCCCAAGTGTGGCCTCTCGGGCATGGCTGGCATCAACGAGCGCTTTTTGCGCGGCGACATAATCGCGCATGGTATCGGGCATTTTATTTTTCATCATCCCGATTTCCAGCAGCTCATCGATAGTTTGTCGCAGTGTGATAGTGCTGGGCCAGTCATCAAGGGTACGGATATTTTCATCCGCCGTTTTCTTCAGATTTTCCAGGTAGCGGATGTGATTCTCCACCAGCATTCCGTCGTCGCTACCCGATTTCAGTTCATTAAGCCTGTCGCGTAAATCATCAACGATCTGGTTTTCAATTCTTGCCAGGGTGTAAACCTGCTGCTGCTCGTTTTGCACCTCTCGGGCACGTTTGAGATACAGCGCCGCATCACCATTTTTGGCCTCGATTTGATCCAGCAACGTCCCCTGCTGCCAGGTAAAATCCTGCACCAGTGAATTCAGCTCAGTAGTAAAATCATCATGTAGCCAATCAATGCGCGCGGAAAGTTCGCTCACTTTTTCGCGTACAAGGAACATGTTGTAGAGCACCCGGTCCAGTTCTGCCATCAGCGCCCGGCTGTCTTGCAAAATCACCGCCAGCTGCTGCTGTTCTGCTGGTTGCAACCCCCTGCTCAGCACTTCGATTTTATCCAGATGCGAGATTATCTGATTGCGCAGTTGCAGCCTTACCGTCGTATTGGGAGCCAGCAGGAATTCATTAAGCTGGTCCACAACCAGGTTGAGATTCCCTTCAATCAAAAAAGCGGAATGCACGCGCGGGAAGTAATCATCAAGCGAATAGCGTATCTGCGAGCTCTGCTCATGCCAGGAGTACAAACTGACGCAGCTTACGCTCAACGTCAGTAATGCGCCCGTCAGAAAGGCTCCTCGCAGACTGCTGCTGATGCTGAGCTGACGCAGACGGTGCAGTATCGATCCACCTTTCATTTTAATTCTTCCAGTTTTGATATCGCCTGACGCTGATTTTTAAGAAACCAGAGCTGCCACTCCATCATCTGCTGTTCGGCAACGCTTTTATTATCAAACTGCGCAAGCCAGGCTTCATCTTCGCTACTTTTGGCATCTATCGGAACGCTGGTCAGTAAGGCTCTGATTTCGGGTAGCGGGCGTTTCAGGCGAGCTTCCGCACTGTATAGCGCCCGCCATGCATCCTTTAGTTGCGCAAGACGAAAACTGATTGCGGTATCAAACATCCGCTGCACCAACTGTTGCCGCTTAAGGATCAGCCGATAATTAAGCGCAGGCTGGTTCATTAAAATAGCCTGCTGAGCAGCGCGGGGATTATCAGATGCGAGCTGCGTTACCGGGTATTTCCCCGTATTAGCATCCGCAAGGATCCGCTGTCCCTCCGGGCTTAACAAATAGCGGATAAAACGACGCGCTTCATTGGGGTGCTGGCTGTTATTGAGAACAGCAACATAGGTTGGCGATACTGCCGAGCGTGGAAAATAAGTAAACGCCAGGTGAGGATCGTTAAGCAACAAGTTGGCATAATTATCAATGACCGGCCCCGCAACGCCAAGGCCGCTCTTAATTTTGTCGGCTACGCCAAAACTGCGTGATGAAATCGTCACCAGATTTCCAGCACTCGCCAGTAATGTCGCCCAGCCCTCTTCCCACCCTTTTTGCTGTAGCAACGACTCAACCATCAGATGGTTGGTATCGGAACGCGAAGGGCTACTCATTAACAAAGCGTTCTGATATTTAGGATGCGTTAAATCCCCCCAGTCAGCAGGAGGCGACAAATGACGCGCCGCCAGCGCAGAACGGTTAATCAACAGGCCAAAACCAGATATCGCAACAGCCACGGAGGTAGAACGAATCGAGTCCGGCACCAGCCGCTGGCTTTCCGGCAGCACATTATCGAAGGGCGCCAGCTTCTGATGCTCCTGAAGATGCTGCAACAGCATGGGCGACGAGGTCAAAATCAAATCGACGTTCTCCGCATTGGCAGTATCAAGCAGTTGTTCCAGTGAACTGCTGGTCCGGTTTAATGTGCGAATCATCACCGACCCCGGTTCCGTCTGCCAACGCTGAATAATCCAGGCCGTTGCCCCCGGTGAAAAGGTTGTTGCCATTACCAGCTCTTTACCCTGCGCCAGATAACTCACCGACAGCGACATAAAACAGAGCAAGATCGCCCAACAACGCCCCCGGCCCAAAAGTCTGTTTGTGATCCCGTTCATAAATACCAACATGTGCAAAAAATAATATTGAGACAAAACTTACCCGTTTATCACTGCCAGAGGGAAGAATAAGGTTATTCGTAGAATAACCAAACGGAAAGTGACGGCATCGGTAAAGAATACCCGAAAACGCAGCCTGAATTTGTTAATATCCGCACACGCCGATGATAAAAACGTCCGTAAAAGAATAGAATTGAAAATCCATTATTTAAAAAGAGTCAAAATCAGCCACGCAATCCACAAATTGTGTCAATAGTGACTCATTTCATCAACTTGAGTTTCTCTGCCGTCTATTTCACTCTTCACTGCGAAAAATCCTGATATTCACATCAATATAAATTTAGGTGATGATATGTTATCAATATTTAAAGCAGGGCCAGCGGCAAATAAAGTCCCGGCGGAGAAAGTCCAGGAAACTTATGGCCGATACCGCATTCAGGCATTACTCAGCGTATTTCTTGGCTATCTTGCGTACTATATTGTGCGCAATAACTTCACGCTCTCAACACCGTACCTGAAGGAACATCTGGATCTCAGTGCCACACAAATTGGTCTACTCAGCAGCTGCATGCTTATTGCTTATGGGATCAGTAAAGGCATTATGAGCAGCCTGGCAGACAAGGCCAGCCCTAAGGTCTTTATGGCATGCGGCCTGATTCTGTGCGCCATTGTAAACGTCGGTTTAGGATTCAGTACTGGATTCTGGATTTTTGCCGCTCTGGTCGTTTTCAACGGTTTATTCCAGGGTATGGGCGTTGGCCCTTCATTTATTACCATTGCCAACTGGTTTCCACGTAAAGAACGTGGGCGCGTTGGCGCATTCTGGAATATCTCTCACAATGTTGGCGGTGGTATTGTTGCCCCGATCGTGGGTGCCGCCTTTGCCATTTTGGGGAGCGAGCACTGGCAAAGTGCCAGCTATATTGTTCCGGCCGGTGTGGCCGTCCTGTTCGCTTTTATTGTGCTAATGCTGGGGAAAGGTTCACCCCGCCAGGAAGGCTTACCGGCTCTGGAACAAATGATGCCGGAAGAAAAAGTCGTATTAAATTCCCGACACGCTGTCCAGGCGCCAGAAAATATGAGTGCCTTCCAGATCTTCTGCACTTATGTGCTGCGTAATAAGAATGCCTGGTATGTTTCACTGGTAGATGTCTTCGTCTATATGGTGCGTTTTGGCATGATTAGCTGGTTGCCTATTTATCTGTTAACCGAAAAACATTTTTCGAAAGAGCAAATGAGCATCGCTTTTCTGTTTTTTGAATGGGCGGCAATCCCTTCCACATTACTGGCGGGTTGGCTTACCGATAAACTGTTTAAAGGCCGTCGCATGCCGCTGGCCATGATTTGTATGGCGCTGATTTTCGTCTGTTTGATCGGCTACTGGAAAAGTGAATCCCTGCTGATGGTCACTATTTTTGCCGCCATTGTGGGTTGCCTGATCTATGTTCCACAGTTCCTCGCTTCTGTTCAGACGATGGAAATCGTCCCCAGCTTCGCAGTGGGGTCTGCGGTAGGTTTACGCGGATTTATGAGCTACATTTTTGGCGCGTCGCTGGGAACCAGCCTGTTTGGCGTAATGGTCGACAAAATGGGATGGCATGGCGGATTCTATCTGTTGATGGGTGGGATTGTCTGCTGCATCCTGTTTTGCTACCTCTCTCATCGTGGCGCGCTGGAGCTCGAACAACAGCGAAAAAATGCTCAGCAAGAGGAAGCCTCACTCCAGTTGGCGGATGCCCGGTAATTCATTTCGCTCTCACAAAAAAGTGCCAGCGATGCTGGCACTTCAATAACTCAGATAAATAAAAAAGCTCAACGTGATAATTTATTGCTAAACGTAACATTCCAAATTATTGCTTACCGTAACCCACCATAAAGCGAATAATCAAACCGCAAGCAGGAGCAAGAAACAGGAATAACCCGGTTACCATTTCGTTACCGTTGGTCAATCGCATAGTAAAAAAGTAAATTAATGCCGTAAGAATGGCCATGCCGAGAAAAGCGCTGATTGACGCCGCAGCGCCCATAACCTGCCAGATATAGCAACTGACGCACAAAATGCTCAGAGCGAGAAAGATCCAGAAATAGAGCATAGCGATACCTCCTGTTTGCCGTAAACTTAACGTAAGTCCTTACACTCCCTTAACTTTATATTCTAAGACAATTCCTATCCTCGTGCAATTTCAGCAACATCTTAGTTACAAAAATCCTTCACCTGCATACTATTACTCTTTCGGGCAGACATTTATTTAATCTGCATAAAAACAACGGATTATATATAGGTTAATTTTTGTTCTTAATCGCCTTAAAAACATTTACGAATCTTGAGTAATTATTTCTGGCTGACATTAATTTTCGGGTGTACATTGTGCGTCCGATCATTCATGCCCCCTCGTGGTTTTGTCCTGACTCAGTTTTACACTCTTTACAGGAACCAATGTCGTTCATGGCGGCCTAACGATCAGTACAGAGTGTAAAGCGAAAGACAAAGAATCTTCGCGATACATCTATTTCGTATCAACAACAGGTGCTTATGTTCCCCCAATGTAAATTTTCACGCGCGTTTTTGCATCCGCGCTACTGGCTCACGTGGTTTGGTGTTGGAGTGCTCTGGTTACTGGTACAGCTTCCCTATCCCGTATTGTGTTTTCTTGGTACCCGTACAGGAACGCTGGCTCGTACATTTTTAAAACGCCGTGAATCTATTGCACGTAAAAATCTCGAACTCTGTTTCCCAAATTTGTCGCAGGAAGAAAGAGAGAAACTGGTCGATGAGAATTTCCGTTCACTCGGCATGGGGCTACTTGAAACAGGTATGGCCTGGTTCTGGCCGGACCGTCGAGTGCGTAAATGGTTTGATGTAGAAGGACTGGACAACCTGAAGCGCGCCCAGTTGCAAAATCGTGGCGTGATGGTTGTCGGCGTACACTTTATGTCGCTTGAGTTGGGTGGCCGCGTAATGGGGCTTTGTCAGCCAATGATGGCGACCTATCGCCCGCACAACAATAAGTTGATGGAGTGGATCCAAACCCGTGGTCGTATGCGCTCCAACAAGGCGATGATCGGCAGAAATAATCTGCGTGGTATTGTCGGTGCTCTGAAAAAAGGAGAAGCCGTATGGTTTGCCCCCGATCAGGACTACGGTCGTAAAGGAAGCTCGTTTGCCCCCTTCTTTGCCGTCAAAGATGTGGCAACCACCAACGGTACCTACGTGCTGTCGCGTTTGTCTGGTGCAGCGATGCTGACCGTAACCATGGTGAGAAAAGCAGATAACTCTGGTTATCGCCTGTTCATCACGCCTGAAATGGAAGGTTACCCGTCTGATGAGTGCCAGGCAGCGGCCTATATGAATAAAATTATCGAAAAAGAGATCATGCGCGCCCCCGAGCAGTATCTCTGGATCCACCGTCGCTTCAAAACGCGCCCGATGGGTGAAGCCTCGTTGTATATCTGAAAAGAAAGGCCGCAAGGCCTTTCTTTTTTTCTACGGCTGAATTACTTCACGCCCCATTTATTGTGGAGTTCAGTCATTCGTTCGCTATAGCTTCGGGCAATGCAGGCTGGCTCATCATCCTTCTCCTTCCAGCACTCGTTGCGTCCTTTGATCCAACCGCGCTGCTCTGCTTTTAACATCGGATCATTCTTCGATTTAGCCAGTGCCTGTTTAAAAATTTCGTTCAATTTCAGATCCATTGCAGAGAGCGATGGGCTCTGGCAAATAATATCTTCCGCACTTCCCTTTTGAACAGCAGAGCAGGAGTAAGACGGACCTGCGTTGGTCGATTTTTTCGCTGGAGAATAATCAATATTATCCTCCGGCAGGCAAACCCCGTGCTTACGATTAGGTCCAGTCCAGGATACGTCCGGATTTCCGTCATCTTTGCGGGAGATAGAAACGGTATTTTTACCACTTGTCGCCTCCCAATAGTTTTCATTGAAAGCCTTCACCGTCGCCTTCCCGCCATCAATCCAGACATTGCCTTTACCATCACTATTCACACCACCAATACTTGCGCAGTTGAAATTGAACGCCAGCGGCGAGGCCGCCATCGACGTCAACGGCGTAAGAGCGAGTGCTAACATCATTAACCTGGTCATTTTTAACCTTTTCATTATTAAATTCCGCGAAAAATTAACCGCATTAACATCATGGCGATATGAGAACTATCCGAGTAAGCATTCCGTCGCTCAATAGCAATTTATTACCGAAAGAAATTAAACTGTCGCCGAATCACGACACTTGTAAGTTATTAAAATTAAATAAAAAAATGCCTCTTGTCTCACCTCATTTTTAGGCGTACATTAGCGCCGTCTGGAGCATTAAAGCTCAGAATTCTGAGGTGATGCAGCCAAGTAAACGAGGGGAATTCTCCATTTCGTTTATGCGTGCATCAGCTCTCTGTCAGGTAAGCATATGTTCATTTAGACATACCCAAGGTATGCGGAGAGATGAAAAGTGAAATATTTCTTTATGGGCATTTCTTTTATGGTCATCGTTTGGGCCGGTACTTTCGCCCTGATGATCTAAATTAAAAGACGCAGCAAAAAACAGGAGCCATCAGGCTCCTGTTTGCATTTTGGGGGAACATTCGGTCAGTCGGTACTTTCAGAAGTCGATTTTGCACTGGTCGGTAACAGGCCATCTGCACGGAACATTGCTTTGATACCGCGAATAGCCTGACGGGTACGGTCACGGTTTTCAATTAACGCAAAACGCACATGCGTATCACCATAATCACCAAACCCAATCCCCGGTGAAACGCATACCTTCGCTTCATTCAGCAGTTTCTTGGCAAACTCAAGTGACCCCATCCCGGCGTATTGCTCTGGAATTTTCGCCCAAACGTACATCGAGGCTTTTGGCACCTCGACCATCCAGCCAGCTTCATGCAGCCCTTTGACCAGCACATCACGACGACGTTTATATTGCTCTGCAATATCTCGCACGCACTGCTGATCGCCTTCCAGCGCGGCGATAGCCGCAACCTGTAACGGTGTAAAGGTCCCGTAATCGTGATAGCTCTTAATTCGCGCCAGCGCGTTCACCAGCGTTTTATTGCCCACCATAAAACCGATACGCCAGCCCGCCATGTTGTAGCTTTTCGACAGAGTGAAAAATTCAACTGCGACATCGCGAGCGCCCGGTACCTGCATAATCGATGGCGCTTTCCAGCCGTCATAAACAATATCAGCGTAGGCCAGGTCATGAACCACCAGCACGTCATAGCGTTTAGCCAGAGCCACAACTTTTTCGAAGAATTCCAGCTCGACGCATTGCGCAGTCGGGTTCGACGGGAAACCTAAGATCATCATCTTCGGTTTCGGATAGCTTTCGCGAATCGCGCGCTCCAGCTCATTAAAGAAATCGACGCCTTCGACCAGCGGCACAGATCGTACCTGCGCGCCGGCAATCACCGCGCCATAAATATGGATGGGATAACTTGGGTTGGGTACGAGGACCGTATCACCGTGATCGAGCGTTGCCAGCATCAGGTGCGCAAGTCCCTCTTTGGAACCGATGGTCACAATGGCTTCGGATTCAGGATCGATCTCAACGTCATAGCGCTCCTGGTACCAGCGGGAAATCGCCCGACGCAGACGCGGAATACCGCGAGAGGTGGAATAACCGTGCGTATCCGGGCGCTGCGCCACGGTACACAGTTTTTCAACAATGTGAGGAGGCGTGGCCCCATCCGGGTTCCCCATGCTGAAGTCGATAATATCTTCGCCGCGCCGACGCGCAGCCATCTTCAGTTCAGCCGTGATGTTAAAAACGTACGGGGGAAGGCGATCAATACGCGTAAAGCGACGTTCAGGGCGGGAGTCAGCCATAATATCCTCAGATTAACGTTAGCGCCCGGACCGTCCGAGCGACGCTGCCACGATGGTGGCACGTTTAGAAAATAGCCTGAATAATTTCCTTCTGTCGAGAGGCAAAACAAAATATTTTTTCCTGACAAAAAAGAGGAACAACATAGTAAAATGAGGAAATATTCATTTTCACAACCCGCTTAAAATTACCATCATTTAACATTTTGTTGTTAAATACATTACCTTGAATGCAGCGCTGACAGGACAGGTATTGTAAATACAACAATCATGCAACAATCCCCTTTTAATGTTATGGTTTTTCCTCATTAGGCACAGGCTGCGTGGGTGCTGGTCATCCTGGCCCAGGTTACCTATCATAGAGGTTTAACCCTTGCGCAAGAGTCACCCGTGCACGAAATATTCAATATGCTGCTGGCGGTATTTGACCGGGCAGCACTGATGCTGTTCTGTCTGTTTTTCCTGATTCGTATCCGCCTGTTCCGCGAACTGTTGCACAAATCAGCCCACTCCCCAAAAGAGCTGCTCGCCGTTACCGCGATTTTCTCAATGTTTGCCCTGTTCAGTACCTGGTCCGGCGTACCGGTTGAAGGCTCACTGGTTAACGTGCGTATTATCGCGGTCATGTCAGGGGGGATTCTGTTTGGTCCGTGGGTCGGTATCATTACGGGCCTCATCGCAGGTACCCACCGCTATCTTATCGACATCGGCGGCGTCACCGCCCTGCCCTGTTTTATCACCAGTATTCTGGCAGGCTGTATTGCCGGGTGGATCAACCGTAAGATCCCTAAAGCACAGCACTGGCGAGCGGGCATTTTAGGCGGAATGCTATGCGAATCCCTGACGATGATCCTCGTCGTCGTCTGGGCCCCCTCTACCGCACTGGGGCTGGATATTGTCTCAAAAATCGGTATCCCAATGATCCTGGGCAGCGTCTGCATTGGCTTTATCGTCATGCTGGTGCAAAGCGTGGAAGGCGAGAAAGAGGCCAGCGCCGCGAAGCAGGCCAAGCTGGCGCTGGATATTGCCAACAAAACCTTGCCGCTTTTTCGGCAGGTTAACAGCGAGTCGCTCCGCCAGGTATGCGAAATTATTCGCCATGACATCCATGCGGACGCCGTCGCAATTACCAATACCCAGCACGTTCTGGCCTACGTTGGCGTGGGGGAACTTAACTACCGTGATAACGATGATTTCGTCAGTCCTACCACGCAGCAGGCGATCAATTACGGAAAAATCATCATTAAAAACAATGATGAAGCGCATCGCACACCGGAAATACACTCCATGCTGGTGATCCCGCTGTGGGAGAAAGGTGTTGTCACCGGTACGCTAAAAATCTACTACTGTCACGCCCACCAGATAACCTCCTCGCTGCAGGAAA
Source organism: Citrobacter sp. S39 (assembly GCF_009495675.1). Lineage (NCBI taxonomy): Bacteria > Pseudomonadati > Pseudomonadota > Gammaproteobacteria > Enterobacterales > Enterobacteriaceae > Citrobacter > Citrobacter sp. S39. The sequence goes on along the minus strand of NZ_CP045555.1, from coordinate 2,448,965 downwards.
TGGCTATTGGTCTGTCGCAAATTATCTCGACTCAGCTTGAAGTTTCCCGGGCGGAACAGCTACGCGAAATGGCAAATAAGGCAGAGCTACGCGCACTACAAAGTAAAATAAATCCTCATTTCCTGTTTAACGCCCTGAACGCGATTTCATCCTCGGTACGACTTAACCCGGACACCGCACGCCAGCTCATTTTTAATTTGTCGCGTTATCTTCGCTACAATATCGAATTAAAAGACGATGAGCAGATCGATATCAAAAAAGAGCTGTATCAAATCAAGGATTACATCGCCATCGAACAAGCGCGTTTTGGCGACAAACTAACGGTTATTTATGATATCGATGAAGAGGTAAGCTGTTATATTCCCAGCCTGCTGATTCAGCCGCTGGTAGAAAACGCTATCGTCCATGGGATTCAGCCCTGCAAAGGGAAAGGTGTGGTCACCATCAGCGTGGCGGAGTGTGGTAACCGGGTACGGATAGCCGTGCGAGATACGGGCCACGGTATCGATCCAAAAGTGATTGAACGGGTCGAATCCAATGAAATGCCGGGCAATAAAATTGGTCTATTGAATGTGCACCATCGCGTTAAGCTGCTCTACGGTGAGGGGTTACATATCCGCCGTCTGGAGCCCGGCACTGAGATTGCCTTTTATGTACCGAATCAGCATTCGCCCGCAGCCGCACCGGCCACATTGTTGCTTTAACCAGGAGTGAAGTCGTGAAAGTCATCATTGTTGAAGATGAATTCCTGGCCCAACAGGAACTGAGCTGGCTGATAAAAGAGCACAGCCAGATGGAGATTGTCGGCACGTTTGACGATGGTCTGGACGTGCTGAAATATCTCCAGCACAACCGCGTTGACGCCATTTTTCTGGATATTAATATTCCCTCGCTGGACGGCGTATTGCTGGCACAAAATATCAGCCAGTTCGCGCATAAACCCTTTATTGTGTTTATTACCGCGTGGAAAGAACACGCCGTTGAAGCCTTCGAACTGGAAGCTTTTGACTACATTCTGAAGCCGTACCAGGAATCACGCATTGTCAGCATGCTGCAAAAGCTGGAAGCCGCCTGGCAACAGCAGCAAACTGGAACTTCGCTCGCCAGTCCGGTGGCCCGCGAAAACGATACGATCAACCTGATCAAAGATGAGCGGATCATCGTGACCCCGATCAACGACATCTACTACGCAGAAGCCCATGAAAAGATGACGTTTGTCTACACCCGGCGCGAATCGTACGTGATGCCGATGAACATCACCGAATTTTGCAGCAAACTGCCGGCTTCGCATTTCTTCCGCTGCCACCGCTCGTTCTGCGTGAATCTGAATAAAATCCGCGAGATCGAACCCTGGTTTAACAATACCTATATTTTGCGCTTAAAAGATCTGGAATTTGAAATCCCGGTTAGTCGGAGTAAAGTGAAAGAGTTCAGACAGTTAATGCACTTATAGCGCAGAGAAAGAGCGATGAAAGAGCCAGGCCTTCCCGCAGACCAACAGTTTTTCGCCGATCTGTTCAGTGGCCTGGTGTTAAACCCACAGCGTCTGGGGCACGTGTGGTTCGCAACCCAGCCCGCCACGTTACCGACCGGCAGTTTATGTATTGATCTTCCGCGCCTTGATATCGTGCTACGTGGGGAATACAGCAACCAACTGCAAAAACAGCAGCATAACCTGGCAGAAGGCGACATGCTGTTTATCCCGGCGAAAGCGGCCAATCTGCCCGGCGGCGACAAACCCGTGATGCTGCTGAGCCTGGTTTTTTCTCCGGCATGGTTGGGACTCTCTTTTTACGATAATCGAAGCGCATCGCTGCTTCGTCCGGTACGCCGTATTGAGTTACCCCATCCACAGCGCGGCGAAGGCGAGGCAATGCTCACCGCATTAACGCATTTAAGCCGCTCTCCTCAGGCCCAGGATATCATTCAGCCGTTGGTGCTTAGTCTGCTGCATCTGTGTCGTAGCGTGGTGAATACCCGCCCAGACACAGAGCGCCCACGCGCTGAATTTCTCTATCATAGTATGTGTAATTGGATACAAGATAACTATGCCCAGCCGCTGACTCGCGAAAGCGTGGCGCAGTTTTTTAATATCACACCCAATCACCTGTCAAAAGTGTTTGCCCAGCACGGCACTATGGGGTTCGTCGAGTATCTGCGGTGGGTAAGAATGGCGAAGGCGCGCATTATCTTGCAGAAATACCATCTGTCGATTAGCGAAGTCGCACAGCGGTGTGGATACCATGACAGTGATTATTTCTGCCGCCTGTTCCGGCGTCAGTTTGGCCTGACGCCGGGAGAGTACGGCGCGCGTTTTCAGTCAGCGCGTTGATTATGTCAACACCTGCCAAGGCCGCCGCATCTTTGCTTTATGGTGAGTCGTTACAGCCGATGTCTGTGTGTTTAGCCCAATTGACCATTCCCTGGAAATCAACAATCACCACGGATTCATCGCCAACCACCCAGGCATCATGGCCTGGAGGAATGCGCGACAGCTCACCGGGCTTACAATCAAATTCGCTGCCATCATCCATTTTTACCCGCAGCACACCGGAAACGTGGTACTGAAAATGAGGGGCTTCGCAACTCTTCGTTCCAGCGATAGGTTGAACTGACGTAGACCACCGCCAGCCTGGTTCCAGGACCGCACGGCCGACAATTGCACCTCCCACATCGAGAAGCTCCAGTCGCCCGTGAGGGAACTCACGAACTTCGTCTGGAAGACCAAATGACTTCACTTCTGCTTTGTCCATTGCGCACCTCCTTAGGTTGATTACGCGCATGGCCGCTCTTAAATTATATCAGCAGCGGTCATTTATTGTACGATTCGTAATCTCAGCCAGGATCGTTGTAAAATAACGGCCTTTAGCTAAACCCTGCAGGCTTACTCAATAAAGTGAATATACGATGAAGAACAGACGTGCACTCTCCCTGATGTGTTTTCAGATGCTGGAATCAGGTGCGGATCGTCGGACCGTGAAAAGAGCCCTGACCTCCCGCCGTGTTAAAGGTCGCCAGGCGGTAGTGCTGCTCTGCAAACAAGAGATGACGTTGTTGAGGGCCGGGAAACTACCGTTCTCTGATTGATAATTTCCCTTTCTGACCCTCTTATCCACTCTTGCTGTCAAACTTAAAACGTCAGTTCTGCCTCCAGCAGCGCAAGAATGCTCTCAGCATTTTCAGCGGCAAACAACGACTGGCGGAACTGCTTGTTCACCAGCTTGCGCGCCAGCTGCGAAAAGACCTTCACGTGGTTTATGCCTTCATCGGCACCCAGCGTCAGCATGATCACCAGTTCCACATCACCCATCTCAGACTGCCAGTCAACGGGCTGCAGAAGCCGGGCAATGCTGATGCTGGAATGGCGGATCCACTGGGATTTCGTGTGCGGAATAGCCACGCCGAAGCCGACGGCGGTGGTGACGATCTCTTCACGCTGCCAGACATCCTCTTCCAGTTCAAACGGATGTTCAGTCCGTCCATTAACGCCAAGATTGCCGCACAGGAACTGGATCACCTGCTCTTTGTTTCTCAGAGATTCGCCGACAAAGATGTTCTCCAGCGCCAGCAGCGGACGCACATCTTTCTGCGGTGCAAACTGGTTTAGCAGATCTTCTATCTCCTGAGCGCTACGGCATTCGCAGGCCTGCATGGCGAGCTCACGACATGCCCGGCCGTCCAGTTGACGAAGCTGGCTTTTTACCGCCGGAATACGTGGGCTGCTCATGCTCAGCTCATCCAGCCCGAGGCCCAGAAGCAGCGGTAAATAACGTCCTTCACCGCCCAGTTCGCCGCAAATACCCACCCATTTACCGCGTTCGTGCGCCACGCGAACAATCTGCTGTAACATACGCAGGAACGACGGCGTAATCGGGTTGTACAGCGGCGAAACGCGCGGGTTATTGCGATCAACGGCGTACAAATACTGGGTCATGTCATTTGAGCCAATACTGAAGAAATCCACCTCATCACAGAAATGGTCGATGATGTAACACACCGAAGGGACTTCAACCATAATCCCCAATGAGATTGTCGGAGCATGACGTAAGCCATCCGCTTTCAGTGCCACCAACGCTTTTTTCAGTTCGCTTTTTACCCATAAAATCTGGTCGAGGCTGTGCACCATCGGGATCATCAGTTGCGCATTGCCGAAGGTCGCCGCCCGTAAAATCGCGCGCAATTGAGTGCGAAAAAGCCCGGCAAACTCCGGATAAATCCGCACCGCGCGATAGCCCAGGAACGGATTCTCTTCCTGCGGAATATTAAGATAGCGGATGTTCTTATCGCCGCCGATATCCATGGTGCGAAAGATAACCGGCTTGTCGCCCGCGGCCAGTAAGACCTGCTGGTAGGCTTCAAACTGTTCTTGCTCATCAGGTGCGCTGTCGCGGTCCATAAACAGCATTTCAGTACGAAACAGCCCAATCCCTTCCGCACCATTGGCAAACGCTCCCGGCGCTTCCAGCGCGGTACCGATATTCGCTGCAACGTCAATACGCTGATGATCTTTGGTCAACGCAGGCTGGGCGGCATCAAGCGCCTGCCGCCGCTGGCATTCATCGGCCAGCTTTTGCGCAATCGCGTAATAGCCGCGAACGGCATCGTCTGGATTGATGGCTAATACCCCACATCGGGCATCCAGTACCGCATGCTGCCCGGAATACCGGTTAATGGCCGCCAGCGGCAAGCCGCTAAGTACCGGAATAGCTGACGCACGGGCAAGGATCAAGGTATGCGAAGTGCGCCCCGTTTTCTCCAGGATCATGCCAGACAGATGCTGCAAATCGAGGCTTAAAAACTGGCTGGGCGTCAAATCCTCAGCAACCAGAATCGTCGGTTTATTCAGCACCAGCGCATTACGCGGTCGTCTTTCAGGCCAGGTGATGTGCAGCAACTGTTCGCTGATATCACGGATATCACTGACGCGTTCGCGCAGGTAATCACTACCGGAGGCCGACAGCTTGTCGCACACCAGCTCCATATTGGCAATGATTGCCGCCCCTAGCCCCAGATGTTGCTCCAGCATTAAGCGGCGAATATTCCCGGCAAACTCGTCATCCTGAATCAGAGACAGATGCGCGCTAAGGATGGTTTTACTCTCGCCGTCGCGCTCGCGCAGCTGCTGATTGAGCTGTTCGGCAAGCGTCGCCAGACTATGCTCCAGCCGGGTATTGTCTTCCGCACTCGCCGCAATCGCACGATAACTTTCCAGGTTATCACTCTGCCAAAGCGTGAGCGTACCTGCTCCTACGCCCCCTGCCAGCACGCTGCCGTACAGCAGGTCCGGGTTGAGGCGAATCAGCGAACGCGGCAACGGGTGCGCCGCCAGTTCCGCCGGGGTCGGCTGAACGCTATCGCTGTCAATAAACCGGTGCTGTAGGTACTCCTCCAGCGCTCGCCGGGCCTGTTCTTCATCGCGACCAGTAATGGACAGGCTGCAACTGTCGTTAAACAGCGTTCCGGTACCTATCAGCGCCAGCGAGCTTTTCGCATCCGCCCGCGCATTCTGGCGATGATTAATAAATATCACCTCACTTTGCCACTGGCAGCACTGTTCTTTCAGCTCCCACGCCGGACGTGCATGCAGACCATTGGGTAACGGGCAAAGAAATTGAATCGTTAGCATAACAACTCCTGATTAGCGCGAAATCAGCACCTGAAATCCGTCAGATGAGCCACGGTTTCGCACGTAAGATGTGAAATAAGAGCCGACAACAGCTGCTGCGTCTGGATGATGTCCCGGCAGTCGGCAATCGACGCCGCGCAATGTCCATACCGTGTGGCGGGTCCCATGACAACAGTTGGGATCCCTGTACCGCTTACGTGCACCGCCCCGCCGTCGGTGCCACCGTTACTGAACATATCGAGCTGCAGGGAAATACCCGCGTCAGCGGCCACGCTTTCAACCCACGCCGTCAGCTTTGGTGGTGCAATCAGCGATTTATCGCTTAACACCAGCATCGGGCCTTTACCGAGCTGTCGGTGATTGGCCGCACTGTAATCAAAGTTTTTGGCCCAGCAGGCAGTATCCAGCACAAACGCCACATCCGGTGCGACAACGCGTGCAGCCGTTTGTCCTCCGCGCAGTCCCACTTCTTCACTGGAACTGGCCACCAGCCAGACCTCGCAAGGAAGTATGGCGTTATGCCATTCACGCAGTAGCGCCACCAGCAAATAACATCCAAGACGGTCATCAAAGGCTTTGCCCATGATTCGCTGGTGCGGCAAGACCTGAAAGGTTGTGTCGAATGTGACGCGATCGCCGGGGCGTACGCCGGCCTGGAGTACCTCATCATAAGATCGCGCGCCAATATCTACCCGCAGCGTATTGACCTCATTACCGCAGCGCTCTCCGTCGAGCAGACCGGGAATTTTACTCTCTTCACGGGTGGTGATCCGCACCGGCTGCAGTTGTCTGGCCGCCATACGCACATTTCCCACCGGCAATACATCGATCGCCCCTTCGCTGGAAATACTACGCACGATAAATCCCACTTCATCCATATGCGCGCAGATCATCACCTTCGGACCGGTTGATTCATTGAGACGGATCAGCACCGATCCCAGACCATCGAAGCGCACCTCTTTATTAAGACGATCCGCCTCCTCAAGCAGGCTCTGCCGCACTTCCTGTTCTGACGAGGCGATCGCGTCCGCCTCGCTCAGCGCCTTTAGTAACGATAAATCCATTACGCCTCTCCCGTGTGTAGCAATGTTTTCGCCATGGTATAGAGCACCTCGCCGCCGTCAGGCGTAACCAGCACAACATCTTCAATACGCACACCCCCCTGCCCCGGCAGATAAATACCCGGCTCAACGGTGAGCAGCATGCCAGCGACCAGAGGTGTTGTGTCGTCGGAGGAAAAACGTGGATTTTCATGCACTTCAATGCCGATAGCATGTCCGGTGTTGTGACCAAATGCATCGCCATAGCCCGCCTGGGTAATGACCCGCCTGGCTGCGGCGTCTACCTCATTGCATCGCGCACCTGGTCGAATTGCCGCCACCGCGGCACGCTGCGCCGCAAGGACAATCTGGTACACGGCAAACAGCGCGCTTTCTTCCGCTGGCTGGTTCGCATCGGGGATGCGAAAGGTTCGCGTCATATCCGAGCAATAACCCTGATACAGCGCGCCAAAATCCAGCGTGATGAACTCACCCACCTCAACACGTTTGTCGCTGGCTTTGCCGTGTGGCAGCGCACCGCGCCAGCCGCTGGCGACAATGGTGTCAAAAGAAGCTTTATCTGCGCCGAGCGTGCGCATAAACCACTCCAGTTCAGCGGCAATTTCGCGCTCACTGAGACCGGGTTGAATAAAGCGTCGTATATGTTCCGCGCTGAGGTCAGCTATCCGGCAGGCTTCGCGGATGCAGGCTATTTCCTGCGCCGTTTTCACCTGCCGGAGCACATCCGGTACGGCGCTCACCAGTCGGGCGCGCAGTTTGTCCGACCACGCGTTCGCCGTTTCCCAGCTTACTTGCTCACCTTCGAATCCCACCGTCTGCAGCTTTTCGTGCGCAATAATGTGATTCACCTGCGAAAATAGCGTCTGCGCTCCATCGAGCCGATGGATCTGATAGCCCTGAGTACGCGTGGCAATATCGGTGTAGTAACGGGCATCAACCAGGATATGCGCACTTTCATGGCTGATAAACACAAACCCTGAACTGCTGGAGATCCCCATATGCGGCTGTTTGTTCTGCCGTGATGACAACAGCATCGCGTCGAGTTGTTGCGCCGTTAACCAGTCGCGCAGTGAAGCAAGTAAGCTCATAGTTACAATCCTTTTAATCAGAGGCTTTCAATCAGCAACTTGCCTTTGCGATACATCAGATGGCGAAGGAACACCACCATCAGCGCCGTAATCACCGCACCTAACAGGATCCCCGCCATATAGACGCCGAGGTTAGTCACCAGCGGCCACGCCCAGATAGCGGATTCCGGGAACCACTGCACGGCCCCCAGCCAGACGGCAGCCGTCGACCCAACAATGGCGCCAACCATATAAGAAGGAATTGCGGTGATGGGGCTTTCCAGTGCAAACGGGATCGCCCCTTCGCTGATTCCCATAAATGCGAGGAACATTGCCGTTTTCCCCTGCGGGTAAAGCTGTGCGCTGAACAGGCGTTTGCCGGTTAAGCGACGGTCAATAAGCGTGGCCAGTCCGAGGCCAATCGGCGGAATGACAATCGCAATAGAGCGCGCGGTGACCGGCAGAACGTGATCGGTAGTAAAGCTGAAGGCGACAAAACCTGCGGCTTTATTAATCGGGCCGCCGAGGTCAATCGCCGTTGCCGCGGAAATCCCCATCGCGTACATCAGCGTGCCTTTCTCGCCAGCCGCCGTCAGCAAAGTACGGATCCCGCCGTTAATCCAGCCGCCAAACGGCGTTATCACGTAATACATCGCCAGCATGACGAAAATGGCGGAGAGAATGGGCAGTAAAAAGGTGGTTTTGAATGCCAGCAGGAAATCAGGCAGCTGGATTTTTTGGTTCATCCACTTCACCAGATACCCGGCGACAATCGAGATAATCAGCGCACCAATAAAGGTTGACGGAACCGGAGCACTGGTTACCCATTGCAGCGTTGATGGGTCAAAATTCAGTATTTGTGTCGGCTGAGTAGACATCAGCCCGCCAATGAACCCCGCCGGAAACGCCAGCTTGCCGCCGATGGAGTTGGCGACAAACGCGGCAAACATCGGAATAGCAAAACCAAACAGCACGCCGCCAAAAGATTGCGACAGCCAGGCAAACTTCAGTAATGAGAGATTAAAACCGGTAAATTTTCCGCTGTTCAGCGCATCCATGATGCCAGTGTCAGCAGGAATATCGAGCCAGCTATAGGCGATCAGTTGCGAGAAGGCGAGAATCACCCCGCCCATAATTAACGTCGGCACCATGCGTGAAATACCCGACATCACATGTTGCGGAAGTTCGCCCCAGAAGCTATTGCGGGAGGCCGGTGGATTTTTTATTGCCGCTGCCGCACCAGATGCGCCAGGCACAACGGTTGCACTGCGTTTTTTAATGGCCATATGTAATTCCCTGTCGATGATTATTGTTGTTCAGCGGCAACCATCTCTTCGATCTCTTTAATGATGCCGGCAGCATTTTTTATCGCGTCCTGTAGCGTAATTTCGTAGACATCACGCGACTCAAAACGCTCGTTATCTTCTGGAGTTACGGCAACTGAATGGATGATTAACGTCGCCTCAGCAATATCCTGCGCCGTCAGGCGATTTTGTATTCCGTCAGCACCCTGGGTTTCGATTTTCACTTCATAACCGGCTTCAACCGCGGCTTCTTCCAGCGCCTGAGCTGCCATAAAGGTGTGGGCCAGCCCCATTGGGCACGCGCAGACGGCAATTAATTTTTTACTCATAATCATTTCCTCGTAATAGTTAACGAGTGAAATTATGGTCCGAGGAAAGTAACAACCGTTATCAGACAAATAATGCTTTTACTGGACAAATAATCCAGCAATCAAGAAGTGTGACGAAGGTCGGAAAGGTGGGCGGCAGGCATAAAAAAACCGCGTGATTTACGCGGTTTTGCAGATTTCTGATTGAAGAATTAAAGAATATGGCCCAGCGTCTGACGCAAATGCGCACCTGCGCCAAGTAGTCCAGGATTATCGTGCACAATCAGGTACACCGGAATATCCTGCACGTAGGCTTTAAAACGGCCTTTATCTTCAAAACCACCGCGGAAGCCTGAAGCCTTAAAGAAGTCGAGGAAGCGCGGTACGATACCACCGGCGATGTACACACCGCCAAACGTCCCAAGGGTTAACGCCAGATCGCCACCAAAACGCCCCATAATGACGCAGAACAGCGACAGCGCCCGACGACAGTCAATGCAGGAATCTTCCAGCGCCCGTGCGGTGATATCCTTCGGCTGCAGATTTTCCGGCAACCGCCCGTCTGATTTGACGATGGCGCGATACAGATTCACCAGCCCCGGACCAGACAGCACACGTTCTGCGGAAACATGACCAATTTCGGCGCGCAGGACTTCAAGGATAATTCCTTCTTCTTCGCTGTTAGGCGCAAAATCTACATGACCGCCTTCACCGGGCAGGCTTACCCAGCGTTTGTCCACATGCACCAGATGCGCCACACCGAGCCCGGTTCCTGCGCCATAGACGGCTATCGGTTTACCTTCAACAGGTTCCGCGCCACCAAACTGGATCAAATGCTCTTTTTTCAGCATCGGGATCGCCATCGACACGGCGGTGAAATCATTGATGATTTCCAGATGGCTAAAGCCCAGATTTTTTTTCATCTCAGCAATAGAGAATGCCCAGGTATGGTTGGTCATTGCCACCCAGTCGCCAGTAATCGGACAGGCAATGGCAATGCAGCCATCTTCGACGCTGACGCTATGCTCATCCAGGTACACGCGCACCACGGCTTCCAGACTGGGGTAATCAAGCCCGGAATAGGTTTTTGCCTGCGAAATCTCGCCGCTGGCAATATCGCACAGAGCAAGACGCGCGTTGGTGCCGCCAACATCCCCTACTAAAGCATATTTTGTCATTCTTCCACTGCTCCGCTAAAGTCAGATTAAATCTTTGCCACACTGTAAATTCATGGGGACATAACAACAACGGTCTGAAGGCTGATGCCCGTGGAAAATCGATCCAGATCACACAATTACTTTATCGTTTCAGCACCATTTGCAGCGATGCCGTCAGGCATGCTGTGCAAACTATGTCTATGACTCTGTTTTAAGGAATAGAAAATGCTCCATCCGCGAGCCAGAACGATGCTCTTGCTATCAACCCCAGCGCTAATCATTGGCATAGCGTCCAGCCTGGTGTTGATCGTTGTGATGAAAGTGGCTTCCGTTTTACAGCAGTTTTTGTGGGAACGTCTGCCTGTTAGCATCGGTATAGCCCAAGACTCTCCGGTCTGGATTATCGGTATGCTGACGCTCACGGGGATCATGGTCGGGTTAGTTATCCGTTACAGCCATGGTCACGCAGGTCCGGATCCGGCCTGTGAACCGTTAATTGGTATGCCGGTGCCAACGTCAGCACTACCGGGCCTGCTGGCAGCGCTAATCCTTGGCCTCGCGGGTGGCGTCAGTCTGGGTCCGGAACACCCCATCATGACCGTAAATATCGCTCTGGCAGTGGCACTTGGTAGCCGCATGTTTCCCCGCATTGCGAAACTGGACTGGACCATTCTCGCCTCTGCCGGCACCATCGGCGCGCTATTTGGCACCCCCGTTGCCGCTGCGCTGATATTTTCGCAAACGCTGAATAGCTCAAACGATGTGCCCTTGTGGGATCGCCTGTTCGCGCCGTTAATGGCCGCGGCCGCGGGTTCGCTAACCACCAGCCTGTTTTTTCACCCCCATTTTTCACTGCCCATCGCGCACTACACGCAGATGCACTTGATCGATATCCTCAGCGGCGCGGTTGTTGCCGCAATCGCTATTGCTGCCGGAATGGTAGCCGTCTGGTGTCTGCCACGTTTGCACCATTTAATGCATCGATTAAAACACCCGGTACTGATCCTCGGGGCAGGCGGTTTTATCCTTGGAATTTTGGGTGTTATCGGCGGGCCGCTTACCTTGTTTAAGGGACTGGACGAAATGCAGCAGATGGCGTTTAGCCAAACGCTGGGGACATCGGATTATTTCATGCTCGCCGTAATTAAGCTGGCGGCGTTAGTAGTTGCGGCAGCGAGTGGTTTTCGCGGAGGACGAATCTTCCCGGCGGTATTCGTTGGTGTCGCCTTGGGTCTGATGCTGCACGCCCATGTTGAAGCGGTGCCGGCTGCCATCACGGTTTCTTGCTCTATCCTCGGGCTGGTGCTGGTCGTCACCCGCGACGCCTGGCTGAGCCTGTTTATGGCAGCAGTAGTGGTACCAGATTCCACCCTGCTGCCGCTGCTGTGCATCGTCATGCTGCCCGCCTGGCTGCTGCTGGCAGGCAAGCCGTTGATGGTCGCTGAACGCCCTGATAAATAGCTATCCGCCGTTGCGAGATTCCAGCGCACGGGTCACTGTGCGCAATAATTCAGGAAGATCAGCTTTCGGTAGCACCACCTCAATTAACGACAATCGTTGCGGATGGGACAGCCTGGCCAAAACTTCCTCCAGCTGTACCGCCTGCGTCACCCGCCAGCATTCCGCCTGACATTCACGACTAAACGCCTGCGGCACCAACGTCCAGCTCCAGGCGGCGATATCGTTATAGCGCTGATTTGCCCCGTGTATAGCCCGCTCCACGGTATAGCCGTCATTGTTGAGGAGTAAAATAACGGGTGATTGCCCGTCTCTGAGCATGGAGCCCAGCTCCTGAATGGTGAGCTGCGCCGCGCCATCGCCAATAATCAGGATCACCCGACGGTCCGGACAGGCCGTTTGCGCGCCGAATGCCGCCGGTAGCGCGTAGCCAATAGATCCCCACAACGGTTGAACCAGTACTTCCGCCCCGCAAGGTAATGAGAGCGCAGCCGCGCCAAAGGCGGCGGTTCCCTGATCGACGAGGATAATATCATTAGGCGCCAGATACTGCTGCACCGTATGCCAGAAGTTTTCCTGCGTCAGAGGCCCCTTCTCAACCTGAATGCGCGCAACTGGCGGACGTTCTGGCGGCAGTGAAAACGACATTTCCAGACACAGCTCCCGCAATGTGGTGACCGCCTGCTCCATCGGGATGTTAAACCAGCTGGTTCCAATCCGTGAGGCATGTGGCTGAACATCAATGGTGCGCTCCTGCGGTAGCTGTTGCGTAAACCCGGCGGTCAGGGTGTCGACAAATTGTGTGCCGACACAAAATATCGTGTCAGCATCTTCGATAGCCAGACGAACATAATCGCTACTGGCTCCGGCACTGTACGTGCCAACAAACGCCGGATGACGTTCATCGAACAGCCCTTTGCCCATCAACAACGTAGCGTGGGCCATCGGCGTTTCCGCCATCCAGCGCTGTAAAACCGGCTGCAGACCAAAACGTAGCGCGAGAAAGTCCGCGAGCAGCGCGACGCGCGGGCTGTCCAACAATCGTTCACGGGCATGGTAGCGAAACGCTTCTGCCACACTGCTCTCCGGCTCGCTCAGAGGAACAATCAGGATGTCATTCGGTGGTGTGGCGGGCTGTTTTGCCACATCAGCAGGTAACATCAGATAGCCCGGCCTGCGTTCGATGAGCATTGCTCGCAACACGCGGTCAATTTCATAACAGGCGTTTTGTTCATCCAGTACCGCGCTCGCCGTCGTCACCGCCTGCTGCATACGGTAAAAATGTTGAAAGTCACCATCACCCAGCGTGTGATGCATCAACTCCCCACGACGCTGTGCACCGCGACAGGGCGCGCCAACAATATGCAAAACAGGAACATATTCCGCATAACTTCCTGCAATACCGTTAATCGCACTTAACTCGCCCACACCAAACGTGGTGAGCAGCGCCCCTACCCCGGAGACCCGTGCATAGCCATCTGCCGCATAAGCCGCATTCAACTCGTTCGCACACCCGACCCAACATACGTTGGGATGTTCAATCACGTGGTCAAGAAACTGCAAATTATAATCGCCAGGCACACCAAATAGATGGCCGACGCCACAGCCTGCCAGCCTGTCCAGCAGATAATCAGCAACGGAATACGGGGTTTGCATGACAGCTATCCTTCTGACGGTAACCTCATGTTGAGTATCGAAGAACTGTGATGACTGTCCAGGAAAGTCGCTGTGAAGGGGTGGAAAGCAGGATTTACAGTTTTGGCGGTAAAAATTCATTGAAGAATAGACGGTGTAACCGTATACACTGAAAGACACATGCATTGTGGAAGGGGGTGACATGGTTTATCACGCAGATGAAAATCGTTATCAGACAATGGAGTACCGCCGCTGCGGTCAGAGCGGCCTTAAACTGCCGATTGTCTCGCTGGGTTTGTGGCACAATTTTGGCGATACCACACAGGTCGAAAACAGTCGGGCATTATTACAGCGCGCATTCGATCTGGGGATCAACCATTTTGATCTGGCAAATAACTATGGTCCACCGCCGGGTTCGGCAGAACGGAATTTTGGTCGGATCCTGCAGGAAGATTTTTTACCGTGGCGAGATGAGCTTATTATTTCCACTAAAGCGGGCTACACCATGTGGGAAGGTCCCTACGGTGACTGGGGTTCACGCAAATATCTGATTGCCAGTCTCGATCAAAGCCTGAAGCGCCTGGGACTGGAGTATGTCGATATTTTCTACCACCATCGCCCCGACCCTGAAACACCGCTCAAAGAAACCATGCGCGCACTGGATCACATCGTCCGTCAGGGCAAAGCCCTGTACGTCGGGTTGTCTAACTATCCAGCAGATCTTGCCAGACAGGCGATTGAAATACTCGACGATTTAGGTACGCCATGCCTTATTCACCAGCCCAAATATTCCATGTTTGAACGTTGGGTCGAAGGCGGTCTGCTGTCGTTGTTACAGGAAAAAGGCGTCGGCAGTATCGCCTTTTCACCGCTGGCAGGCGGGCAGTTAACCGACCGCTACCTGAACGGCATTCCTGCGGATTCTCGTGCGGCAAGCGGCAGCCGTTTCCTGAACCCGGATCAAATTACGCCAGAGAAACTGGAGAAGGTGCGGGCGCTGAATGCGCTGGCAGATCGACGCGGGCAAAAGCTTTCCCAGATGGCGCTGGCATGGGTGTTACGGGATGACAAAGTCACGTCAGTGCTGATTGGCGCGAGTAAAACGGCGCAGATTGAAGACGCTGTCGGCATGCTGGCAAACCGTCACTTTACGTCTGAAGAGTGCGCGGAGATTGATGCTATCCTGAGTTGATTGAAATAAAGACACATTTATTAACAAAAAGTGCTCTCACTTACGATTTAAGAGTTAAGGCGATGAAACGGGGCTTTACTGCCCCGTAATATTACGTTAACAGGCCGGCTACGGCTCGATCGTGAAGGAGAGAAAACATGTTCAGGTCACTGATTCTGGCGGCAGTCTTATTGGCTTTTACACCGCTGGCCGCGAACGCTGGCGAAATCACCCTGCTGCCATCAATAAAATTGCAAATTGGCGATCGCGATAACTACGGTAACTACTGGGATGGCGGTCGCTGGCGCGACCGGGATTACTGGCACAATAACTATGAGTGGCGTAAAAATCGCTGGTGGCGTCATGACAATGGCTATCATCGGGGCTGGGATAAACGCAAAGCTTATGAGCGCGGCTACCGTGAAGGCTGGAATGACCGTGACGACCACCGCGGTCGCGGGCGTGGTCACGGACACCACCATTAATGTAACAAAAGGGCCTGTGGGCCCTTTTGTTTTTACAAACCGAGTGCAGTTCCTACCAACAGCCAGATATTGAGCGTCACCACCAGCACAACAATCACCCAGCCTACCTGTTTTACCCATCGGGTATTCACCAAATCGCCCATCAGCTGACTGTTGCTGGTGAAAATCAACAGCGGCACCAGCGCCAGTGCAATACCAAAACTGAGCAACACCTGGCTCATCACCAGAATACGCGTTGGATCTAATCCCATCAGAATCACAATAAAGGATGGCATCATGGTGACCGTACGGCGAACCCAAAGCGGAATGTGAAAACGGATAAACCCTTGCATCACCACCTGCCCCGCCAGCGTACCGACCACGGTAGAGGAAAGTCCCGCAGCCACCAGGCTTAAACCGAACACTGTCGCCGCAGCGTGACTCAACAGCGGTTCAAGTGTCAGATACGCTTGATCGAGATCGGCAATACCGGTATGCCCGCTAAAATGAAATGCAGCGGCAGCCGTCGCCATCATCGCCAGATTGACAAATCCGGCAATCGTCATGGCGATAGCCACATCCCATTTCGTGGCCGCATAGCGCTGTTGACGTGTTCCGCCGTGCAGATGCTGGGTTAAGGAAGAGTGCAGATAAATGACATGCGGCATGATAGTCGCACCGAGCACGCCAGCGGCGAGGAACACCGCTTCGGAATTAGGTAGGCTCGGGATAACCATCCCCTTGCTAAGTTGCGCGAAGTTCGGCTGGGAAAAGATCAATTCCACAATGTAAGCCGCAGCCACAAACAGCAGCAAGCCGCCAATCACTTTTTCCAGCGGTTTTTGCCCGCGGCGCTGCAACATCAGAATCAAAAAAGTCGCGATACCGGTGAGCACGGCACCCTGCAATAACGACACGCCGAGGATCAACTTAAAGCCAATCGCGGCACCAATGAATTCAGCAAGGTCTGTCGCCATGGCGATAATTTCGGCCTGCACCCAGTAGAACCACACCACCGGACGAGGATAGTGATCGCGAATTTGCTCCGCCAGATTTTTACCCGTGGCAATGCCAAGCTTTGCCGATAGCACCTGGATCAGCATCGCCATCAGATTTGCCCAGACCACCACCCACAACAGTTTATAGCCAAAGCTGGCCCCTGCCTGGATGTTGGTGGCGAAGTTGCCCGGATCGATATAGCCGATCGCCGCGATGAACGCAGGTCCCATTAATGCGAGCTTCAACTTGCGCGCTGCCCGTCCACTGCTACTCTCAACGCGATCGTTAGTCATTTTAGTGCCTCAGAAACATAGCCTTTGCTATGTTTCAAGCTACGCCTATTGAGAATGATTATCAAATTCATTTTGATGGGTGAAGTTGATTTCTCTGATAGTGTTTGTCTATGGATCGATAAGGATTCTGGGAAAAACGGTAAGATGTTTAATTATTGTTATAGATTAGCACAATGACATAACTTTTCACTTCGATACTAAGCATAACGGAAGTGTATCACCGATCACTAATTTTGAATCTCGTCACAGGTCCTTATTATAGTGTGTGTTTGATCTCGTTTTCTTTATGGTTGTTACATAGAATGTGCACGAAAACTAAACCTGCCTCATATTTGGAGCAAATATGGACCGCGTCCTTCATTTTGTATTGGCATTGGCCGTTGTTGCGATCCTTGCGCTGCTGGTAAGCAGTGACCGTAAAAAGATTCGCATTCGTTATGTTATTCAACTGCTTGTTATTGAAGTGTTACTGGCGTGGTTCTTCCTGAACTCCAACGTCGGCCTGGGCTTCGTAAAAGGCTTCTCCGAAATGTTCGAAAAACTGCTCGGTTTTGCCAACGAGGGGACGAACTTCGTCTTCGGCAGCATGAATGATCAAGGCCTGGCATTTTTCTTCCTGAAAGTGCTGTGCCCTATCGTCTTTATCTCCGCCCTAATCGGTATCCTTCAGCATATCCGTGTGCTGCCGGTTATCATCCGCGCAATTGGTTACCTGCTTTCCAAAGTGAACGGTATGGGCAAGCTGGAATCCTTCAACGCCGTCAGCTCTCTGATCCTGGGTCAGTCCGAGAACTTTATCGCCTATAAAGATATTCTCGGCAAAATGTCTCGCAACCGTATGTACACCATGGCTGCAACGGCGATGTCTACCGTTTCCATGTCTATCGTCGGCGCGTACATGACCATGCTGGAGCCGAAGTACGTTGTTGCGGCGTTGGTACTGAACATGTTCAGCACCTTTATCGTGCTGTCGCTGATCAACCCTTACCGCGTTGATGCCAGCGAAGAAAATATCCAGATGTCTAACCTGCATGAAGGTCAGAGCTTCTTCGAAATGCTGGGTGAATACATCCTGGCGGGTTTCAAAGTGGCAATTATCGTTGCGGCGATGCTGATTGGTTTCATCGCGTTAATCGCTGCCCTGAACGCCCTGTTTGCCACCGTGACCGGCTGGTTTGGTTACAGCATCTCCTTCCAGGGCATCCTGGGTTACATCTTCTACCCGGTTGCATGGGTAATGGGTGTACCGTCCAGCGAAGCGCTGCAGGTGGGCAGTATCATGGCGACAAAACTGGTTTCCAACGAATTCGTTGCGATGATGGACCTGCAGAAAATCGCCTCTACGCTCTCTCCGCGCGCTGAAGGCATCATCTCTGTGTTCCTGGTCTCCTTCGCTAACTTCTCTTCTATCGGTATTATCGCCGGTGCGATTAAAGGTCTGAACGAAGAGCAAGGTAACGTAGTTTCCCGCTTTGGTCTGAAGCTGGTGTACGGCTCTACGCTGGTGAGCGTACTGTCTGCATCTATCGCGGCACTGGTGCTGTAAGCGTAAGACAACATCGTAGTGATGAGGCCGGGGAATTTCCCCGGCTTTTTTATGCCTGCTATTTAGCAGAGCAGAGAGATATCGGTAAGAATCGACAGGATGCAGAAACAAAAAACCCCCGCTTTTCAGCGAGGGTTTAAATTTTGGTGGAGCTAAGCGGGATCGAACCGCTGACCTCTTGCATGCCATGCAAGCGCTCTCCCAGCTGAGCTATAGCCCCACGATGCTTTTACGTATATACCAAATTTGTTGGGATAAAATTTGGTGGAGCTAAGCGGGATCGAACCGCTGACCTCTTGCATGCCATGCAAGCGCTCTCCCAGCTGAGCTATAGCCCCATTACGTAAAGCTTGTCGAGTTGACGGGCGGCATCATATGAATTCCCTTCGCGTGTGTCAACGGCAAAATTAACTCATAGAATTCAATCGCTGAAAAAGCAATCAAATGAAGAACATTGCGTAACAACTCGCATTCAGTAGTTAAACGCGTCACGGTTTCTACTAAAATGGTGCTATAAAATGAGCCACTAATTAACCCCAAGACTATTCAGGGAATCGTTATGTTCAAGGAACGGATGACGCCAGAAGAACTTGCTAATCTGACCGGATACAGCCGACAGACCATCAATAAATGGGTGCGCAAGGAGGGTTGGGCTACATCACCAAAACCAGGCGTACAGGGCGGTAAAGCGCGTCTGGTTCACGTCACCGAACAAGTTCGTGAATACATTCGCAGTGCTGAGCGTTCAGCCGAAGGTTTATCAGATAATTTATCGTTATCAGGCGATACCTCTATCGAAGCTCTACTGATTAGGCTCGCCAAAGAGATGACTCCGTCAGAACAGAAAATGTTTACGTCACTGATCCTGCGTGAAGGCATTACGGGTTTATTACAACGCTTAGGGATCCGCGACAACAAATAATATGAAAAAATTACGCAGCAAAATGACGACCGAAGAACTGGCGGACTGTCTCGGAGTTGCCAAACAAACCGTCAATCGTTGGATCAGAGAACAAAACTGGACCACCGAAAAGTTTCCCGGCGTTAAAGGGGGTCGTGCAAGGCTGATTCATATCGACTCCAGCGTCCGCACGTTTCTGCTCAATATTCCGGCTTTTCGCAAAGTACCTGAAATTTATCAGGCAGAGGAACCGTTGGCAGAATACAACCACGTGGTGCGTAGCCACGCCTGTCGCCAAATAATTAGCGCACTGGACAACATGTCCCCAACGGAACAAGAAAAGCTGGCAATGTATATTTCTCGCGAAGGTATTCGCACTTTCCTTACCCGTCTGGGTATTGATGAGTCTGAATAACAGGCAAAAAAAACGGCAGGATGCGCTCCTGCCGTTGTTTCATCGCTCAACCGATCTTACTGCTGGCTTTCACGCTCAGCAATAAACGCCAGCGCTTTATTAATACGCTCAATGCTGCGGGATTTACCAATCGCATGCACTGTGACGTCTAACGCCGGAGACTGACCCGCACCGGTTACGGCTACGCGCAGCGGCATCCCAACTTTACCCATACCTACTTCCAGCTCATCAGCGGTCGCCTGAATCGCGTGGTGCACGTTTTCTGCCGTCCACTCGCTGATAGCAGCCAGTTTATCGCGAACCACTTCCAGCGGCTGACGTGCTACCGGACGCAGGTGTTTCTTCGCGGCGTCCGCGTCGAACTCAGCAAAATCTTCGTAGAAGTAACGGCAGCTCTGCGCCATCTCTTTCAGCGTTTTGCAGCGCTCACCCAGCAGTTTAACCAGCTCCGACAGCTGCGGGCCGACGCGAGTATCGATATTTTCCTGCTCAATGTGCCATTGCAGATGCGTTGCCACATATTCCGGTGCCAGCGCATTAATGTAGTGATGGTTCAGCCACTGCAGTTTTTCGGTGTTGAACGCACTGGCAGACTTGCTCACCGCACCAAGGGAGAACAATTTGATCATCTCTTCACGGGTGAAGATTTCCTGATCGCCGCTGGACCAGCCCAGACGCACCAGATAGTTCAGCAGCGCTTCCGGAAGGTAACCGTCGTCGCGATACTGCATAACGCTGACCGCACCGTGACGTTTAGAAAGTTTTTTACCATCGTCGCCGTTGATCATCGACACGTGTGCATAAACCGGTACCGGCGCATTCAGCGCTTTCAGGATGTTTATCTGACGCGGAGTGTTGTTGATATGGTCTTCACCACGAATAACGTGAGTGATTTCCATATCCCAGTCGTCGACCACCACACAGAAGTTGTAGGTCGGGGAACCGTCGGTACGGCGGATGATCAGATCGTCCAACTCCTGGTTGCTGAATTCGATCGGCCCACGGATCTGGTCATCAAAAATAACGGATCCATCCTGCGGGTTGGCAAAACGCACCACACATGGTTCATCAGCAGCATGATGTTCATGACCGTGGCGGCAGCGACCGTCGTAACGAGGTTTCTCACCGTTTGCCATCTGCTCTTCACGCAGCGCGTCCAGACGCTCTTTGGAGCAGTAGCATTTATACGCGGTACCGGCTTCCAGCATCTCATCAATCACGGCGTTGTAGCGATCAAAACGTTTGGTCTGGAAGTACGGGCCTTCATCCCATTCCAGATTCAGCCAGTTCATGCCATCCATAATGGCTTCAATAGCTTCCGGAGTGGAGCGTTCGAGATCGGTGTCTTCAATACGCAGCACAAACTCACCGTCATGGTTACGTGCAAAAAGCCAGGAATATAGAGCAGTACGCGCACCACCGACGTGCAGGTAACCTGTCGGGCTTGGCGCGAAGCGAGTTTTGATTTTCATGAAATGGCCTTACGTTTATAAAGATGCCGACAACCGGCAAATCCTGGGAAGATTATCAGGCTCGTATTCTATCACTGTGGTCTGATTCCTCAATGTTGTTCAGGTTGGAACATCACGCTTTGCCATTTTCGTATACAAATCATGCTGCATGGATTGATTTGCGATCGTTTTGTTTAAATTTACGACGAACGAACAAATTCTTTAGAAAATGCGTTGACTCATTTTCAACTCTCCCTATAATGCGACTCCACACAGCGGGGGTGATTAGCTCAGCTGGGAGAGCACCTCCCTTACAAGGAGGGGGTCGGCGGTTCGAACCCGTCATCACCCACCAACTACTTTATGTAGTCTCCGCCGTGTAGAGTAAGAAATTGAGAAGTGGGTGATTAGCTCAGCTGGGAGAGCACCTCCCTTACAAGGAGGGGGTCGGCGGTTCGATCCCGTCATCACCCACCACTTTCTCGCCAGCTGGATTTCTTACAATAAAATTGAAGTACCGAAGTGGGTGATTAGCTCAGCTGGGAGAGCACCTCCCTTACAAGGAGGGGGTCGGCGGTTCGATCCCGTCATCACCCACCACTTCGGGTCGTTAGCTCAGTTGGTAGAGCAGTTGACTTTTAATCAATTGGTCGCAGGTTCGAATCCTGCACGACCCACCAATGTAAAAAGGCGCCCTAAAGGCGCCTTTTTGCTATCTGCGATTTGTAAGATTCGAACCTGCGGCAGGTTCGGTGTTGAGCGCAGCGAAACAACGGAGCCGGTTACGGCGACGGCCCGAAGGGCGAGCGAAGCGAGTCATCCTGCACGACCCACCAATGTAAAAAAGCGCCCTAAAGGCGCCTTTTTGCTATCTGCGATTTGTAAAATTCGAACCTGCGGCAGGTTCGGTGTTGAGCGCAGCGAAACAACGGAGCCGGTTACGGCGACGGCCCGAAGGGCGAGCGAAGCGAGTCATCCTGCACGACCCACCAATGCAAAAAGGGCGCTGGCGGCGCCTTTTTGCTATCTGCGATTTATACACTTGCCTGATGCGTACGCTTATCAGGCCTACAGACGATACCGCACACGTAGGCCGGATAAGACATTAGTCGCCATCCGGCACAGACGTCATACTGTCAATGCCGCTACCAGTTTCTCCAGCGCGGGTGTCGCCTGCTGTTGGTCATACACAATATACAAATCCGCCGGAATACGTTCCTCTAACGGTCGAAATACCACTCCAGGCCAGTTCATCTGGGCGTAGCTATCGGCAATCAGTGTAATCCCAATCCCCATGCTGATCATCGCCAGCACCGTTTGCGGCTCCCTCACCTCACGGATAATCATCGGGGAAAATCCAGCGCTCAGGCAAACTCGCTGCAAAAATGCCCAGTCGGTATGAATGGAGGGCATCGTGACAAAATATTCATTTCTCAACGCTTCCAGCGGTACGGATTCACAGGCGGTAAGAGCATGTTCTTCTGGTATGGCCACTAAAAATGAGGACTCATGTAAGCGCAGGCTGGTAAATCCGGGAGAGGGTTCAGTAGCCATGCGCCAAATCCCCGCATCCAGTTCACGTCTTTCCAGCATCGTCATCTGCATTGCGGGCATGTTCTCGCGAAACTGCACCTCGACGTTGGGATTTTCCTTCAGAAAACGCCGCATCACCGGACGCATTTTTCCCCACATTGCGGTACCAATGACGCCTAGCTCAATTCGCCCTGCCTCACCGCGACCAATCTGTTCCACTCGTGCCAGCGCCTGATTAGCACTGGATAACAGTCTGCGCGATTCTTCCATCAAAATTTTTCCGGCGTGGGTTAACGCCACGCTGCGGGAATGACGGATAAATAGCAACGTGCCGAGCTGTTGTTCCAGCTCTTTAATATGTGTACTGAGGGGCGGTTGCGACATATTCAGGCGAGCAGCAGCGCGTCCAAAATGCAGTTCTTCTGCGACGGCAAGAAAATAACGCAGTAACTTCAGATCGATGCGGTGCGTGCGTTCCATGGATAATGCGCTCCTGAGTGAAGATTAATGCGCAAAGTTACCACATTGCATCGCAGAAAATGAAACGGCGGGTATCAGAACCCGCCGCTAAAGGAGCATTAATGTGCCAGTGATTTCTGCGCCAGTCGTTCAGGCTCATGCTTATATTTAAAGAACAATGCAAAGATAACCGCCAGGACCAGCGCGTAAGCGGCAAACACCAGCCAGATAGTTTGCCAATCCTTGACGCCATCGACAGAAAAATAGTCCACCGCCATCCCGCTCAGGATTGAACCCACCCACGCGCCAATGCCATTTACCATCGTCATAAACAACCCTTGGGCGCTGGCGCGAATGCTTGAGTCAACTTCCTGCTCGACAAATACCGATCCGGAGATGTTGAAGAAATCAAACGCGCAGCCGTAAACGATCATCGACATCAGCAGTAGCACAAAGCCAAACGGAGACGGATCGCCAAAGGCAAAGAAGCCAAAGCGCAGCGTCCACGCCAGCATACTCATCAGCATCACTGTTTTAATGCCAAAGCGTTTAAGGAAGAATGGAATAGTGAGGATAAAACCCACTTCCGCCATCTGCGAAACTGACAACAAAATGGAGGGATATTTCACCACAAAGCTGTTGGCAAACTCAGGGTTACGGGCAAAATCATGCAGGAACGGATTGCCAAAGACGTTGGTGATTTGCAGCACCGCCCCCAGCATCATGGCAAACAAAAAGAAAATTGCCATACGCGGATTTTTAAACAAAACAAACGCATCCAGCCCCAGTTTACTGGCCAACGTGGCGGACTCTTTTTTCTCCGCAACCGGTATTTTTGGTAACGTCAGCGCATACAGAGCCAGCAGCAGCGATGCGCCTGAAGCGATATAAAGCTGTGCGCTGCTCAGTTCCAGTCCCATTAAGCTGACCGTCCACATCGCCACAATAAAACCTATCGTGCCAAATACACGAATTGGCGGGAACGCGGTGGTCGGATCCTGACCCGATTGTGCAAGGCATGAATATGAGACGCTGTTCGATAACGCAATCGTCGGCATATACGCCATCGCGTTAACCAACATTACCCAGAACATGGTCTGTGGATCGGTAACGGTTGTGGCGTACAGCAACACGCCAGCACACACCAGATGGCACAGCATATAAGCGCGCTCGGCACGCAGCCACTTATCGGCGATGATCCCCATAATGCCCGGCATAATAATCGCTGCCAGCCCTTTCGAGCTGTAGACCATACCCACATTCGCGCCGGTAAAATCCAGGGTGTTAATCATGTAAGAACCCAGGGTTACCAGCCAGCTTCCCCAGATGAAATATTGCAAAAACGACATGAGCTTTAAGCGAGATGCGATACCCATTTTTCCGTTCCTTGCCATAAAGTAAGACCCCGCAAGCGGGGTCATGTTTTAATTATTCAGGCCAGTTTGCGCAAGAAGCCACAGATCAGATTGATGAAGTTCTGCCGGGAGAGTTCCGCTGCAGCCAACGTCTGTGCGTGAGATAACTTCACATCCCCCAAACCTTCAGCCAGGTTGGTGATGGCAGCCACCGCAACCACTTTCAGACCGCAGTGGCGCGCGGAGATAACTTCAGGCACTACCGACATCCCCACCACGTCGCCGCCAATAATTTGCATCATGCGGATTTCTGCCGCCGTTTCAAAGTTCGGTCCCGGATAAGAAACAAACACCCCTTCGCTCAGCGGAAACCCTTCTTCTGCGGCGACGGTTTGCAGGATCGCACGATAGTCAGCATCATAGGCATTCGCCAGCGAAAAGAATCGCTCACCAAAACGCTCATCGTTTAGTCCGACCAGTGGTGTACCTGGCATCGTATTAATGTGATCGCTAAGCGCAACGAGACTACCTGGTCCGACTTCGGGGCGCAAAGAACCTGCGGCATTAGTACAAAATAACAGTTCGCAGCCCAGCAGCTTCAGGGTGCGAATGGCGTCGGTCATCACCGTCATGCCGCGACCTTCATAAAAATGCCCACGCCCTTTCATACAAGCCACCGGAATACCCGCCAGATTTCCCAGCACCAGCTCACCGGCATGACCATGTACAGTACTGACAGGGAATCCCGGCAATTTTTCGTAAGAGATGGCCACTGCATCCTCGATTTGATCCGCCAGAGCACCGAGGCCAGAGCCAAGAATAAAGGCTACGCGCGGGGTGAAATCGGGTTTGTAACTACGAATGATGTCGGCGCTATACCAGGGATTTTGCGAGAAAAGAGAGTGACTCATGAGATATCCTTAATACTGAGTAGTCGAAAATAATGTCGCGTACCGCACTGTTATAGCGAGACTACGCAATCGATTACCAATACCGTTTATCCCGACAACCGATAGTAAATCGGTATCGATGAGTCGCCCTAAACCAGCCTGAAATCACATTTTTTTCGGGCCAGAAATGGCACAGGAATAGAGATACATGAAGATTTGGAACTTTTATTATTAAACTCCGCTCCGCCATATTGTAACTGAAGTTCTGTTCACTAATGCCGATACTCATGTTTTATGGCGTGAGGAATCCGTATGACAACGATTAACGTTTCCACCCCAACTGTTCAAAGCAGTAGTGGTGGTGGAAAAGCCCCAGCCGGGAATGACATCTCCGCTCAGATTGCACAAGTCACCCAAAAGATAACCAAGCTAACTCAGCAGCTCAAAGATATTCCCAATAGTAGTGGCAGTGTTGAGCAGAAGCGCGAACAGCAGGAGCTTATTCAGACACAAATCAAGATGTTACAAGCACAGCTGGCTCAACTGTTGCGACGGCAGGCCGAGGAGTCACAGCAAAAGCAAAGCGCCGATCAGAGAAAAGCTGAGGGCATCAACACGGCTTCCGACCAACATCAGGTCGATATTTATATCTGATACAACGGATCACGGGCACGACCAGCGGTTAATTCACTGGCCTGCATACGCACCACGTCCCACAGCGCCTGAGCCGCGGTTGATAAAGAGCGGTTTTTACGTCGAGCCAGCATCAGTTGCCGTTCAACTACCGGCGTCAGGCGCTTAACCTGCAAGTGACTGCCCTGTGGTAAGGGGAGCGCCAGTGCGGGCAGTACGCTGATGCCAATCCCCGCCTCCACCATCGGGAACAGCGTGGCGGGATGACCAATCTCCTGAACGATGTTGGCATCAATGGAAAAATGGGCCAACGCCGCATCGATCAGCGGTCGACTACCGGAAGCGTAATCCTGTAACACCAAACGTTCGTGATACAAATCCTGCCAGTTCACCCACTCACGTTGGGCTAACGGATGATCCTGGCGACACAGCAGCAGGAACGGTTCGGACAGTACGGCTTCACACTGCAGATCGGTCACGGCACCAGGATCTATCACAATGCCAAAATCGACTTCTCCCTGGCGAATACTTTCCAGCACCCACTGCTGGGGCCTGTCGTGCAGCACAAAATCGATCGCAGGATAAAGCTCATTACTCTGGGCAATACACTGTGGAATAAGGTGAGCAGAGATTGTCTGGCTGGCGGCAACACGCACCGTTCCGGTTAACTGTGTCCCCACCTGGCCTGCTTCACGCAGCGTGCTGTGCAGTTCATCCAGAATACGTTCCAGGCGCGCCGCCAACTGGTGCCCCGCTTCCGTCAGCACCACTTCCCGCGTTGTTCTATCTAACAACCGCACACCCGTCTGCCCTTCAAGCTCTTTAACGCTGTGGCTGACCGCAGACTGGCTTAAGCCAATGATATCCCCCGCCCGGCTAAAACTTTTGGCCTGGGCGACGGTAACAAAGATACGCAACTGACGCAGAGAGTAATTCATCTATTCGATTCATATATGGATGCAATAAATCAATTTTATTTCTCAAATGGAAAAACGCAAAATGTTGCTACTGAATTTCAGGAGCTTTTATGAAACTTTTTCGTATCCTTGATCCGTTCACGATTACGTTGATTACGGTCGTATTACTGGCGTCCTTTTTCCCGGCCGAAGGTGGCTTTGTGCCTTTCTTTGAAGGCTTAACTACCGCTGCCATTGCCCTGCTGTTTTTTATGCACGGGGCCAAGCTCTCTCGTGAGGCAATTATTGCCGGCGGTAGTCACTGGCGTTTGCATCTGTGGGTGATGTGCAGCACGTTTGTTGTTTTCCCGGTGCTGGGCGTTCTGTTCGCCTGGTGGGCACCAGTTAATGTTGATCCGATGCTGTACACCGGTTTTCTGTACCTGTGTATTTTGCCAGCCACGGTGCAGTCGGCAATCGCCTTTACGTCGCTGGCGGGGGGTAATGTTGCCGCCGCCGTGTGTTCCGCTTCGGCCTCCAGCCTGCTGGGTATTTTTCTCTCACCGTTGCTGGTTGGCCTGGTAATGAATATGCATGGCGCAGAAGGCAGCCTGGAGCAGGTGGGGAAAATCATGCTGCAGCTGCTGCTGCCGTTCGTACTGGGACATCTTTCGCGTCCGTGGATTGGTAACTGGGTGTCCCGACATAAAAAATGGATTGCAAAAACGGATCAATCATCCATTTTACTGGTGGTTTACTCCGCCTTCAGTGAAGCCGTGGTTAATGGGATCTGGCACAAAGTGGGGATTGGCTCACTGCTGTTTATCGTAGTGGTCAGCATCGTATTGCTGGCAATTGTGATTGGCATCAACGTCTTTGTTGCGCGTAAATGCGGCTTCAACAAAGCCGATGAGATCACCATTGTCTTTTGCGGATCGAAAAAGAGCCTGGCGAATGGGATCCCAATGGCAAATATTCTGTTCCCGACGTCAGTGATAGGAATGATGGTGCTGCCGCTGATGATCTTCCATCAAATTCAACTGATGGTTTGTGCGGTGCTGGCACGTCGCTACAAGCAACAGACGGACGCATTGCAGGCGCAGCAGAAAAGCCGCGCCGCAAAGGCTTAAAGCGGGCGTTTCAGGGGCTGCACCAGTTGCGTCAGCCCTTCAGTTTTAATCAGCAGCGTGATTTGCATCAGTTCGCCGAGCTTGCCCGGCGGGAATTCATCCTTACGGGCAAACCACAGCAGATACTCTTCCGGTACATCAATCAGCCGACGCCCTTTATATTTGCCAAAGGGCATCACGGTATTGGCGATTTCAACCAGCTGCTCTTTTTCCATCTCAGGCACCCAGTAAGCGGATCATTTCAGCTTCGTCGATCACTTCAATGCCCAACTCCTGCGCTTTTGCCAGTTTAGAGCCCGCCGCTTCCCCCGCAATCACTAGATCGGTTTTCTTCGACACGCTACCGGCCACTTTTGCCCCCAGCTCGGTCAGTCGTGCTTTGGCATCATCACGCGACATCAGGCTCAGGCTCCCGGTCAGCACCACCGTCTTACCCGCGAAGGGGCTGTCGATTTCTTCAGCGTTGATAACCACCGGCGCTGGCCAGTGAATCCCCTGCTCCAAAAGCTGGACGATCACCTCGCGGTTACTCTCTTCGGCAAAGAAATTAAACACGTGGGTCGCCACCACGATGCCGACATCCGGCACTTTTTGCAGCTCTTCAACAGAGGCGGCTTCCAGCGCCTCGAGCGTGCCGAAATATGCCGCCAGACCTGCAGCCGTCGCTTCGCCGACTTCACGAATACCCAGCGCATAGAGGAAACGGGCAAACGTGGTCTCTTTCGCTTTTTCCAGCGCATTTACTACGTTTTGCGCCGACTTCGGCCCCATGCGATCAAGACCGGTCAGCTTACCTGCGGTCAGCGTGAAGAGATCCGCTGGCGTATGGACATACTCTTTCTCGACCAGTTGATCGATAATTTTGTCGCCCATGCCGTCGACGTCCAGCGCACGGCGGGAAACGAAGTGTTTCAATGATTCCTTCCGCTGTGCCCCGCAGATTAAACCTCCGGTACAACGAGTGACCGCTTCGCCTTCCACACGCTCAACGTCAGAGTTGCATACCGGACAGTGGGTGGGAAACTCGATTTCGCGGGTATTGTCCGGGCGCTCGGAAAGCACGACGTTCACTACCTGCGGGATGACATCGCCCGCACGGCGAATGACGACTTTATCGCCAATACGCAAACCAAGACGCTCAATTTCATCCGCATTGTGCAAGGTGGCGTTACTGACCAACACCCCGGCAACCTGAACTGGCTCAAGGCGGGCGACAGGCGTAATCGCCCCTGTACGTCCAACCTGAAACTCAACATCGCGGACAAAGGTCATCTGCTCCTGCGCCGGGAACTTAAAGGCCACCGCCCAACGCGGCGCGCGGGCAACAAAACCCAGTTGTTCCTGCAAGGCCATAGAGTTGACTTTGATCACCACACCATCGATATCGAATCCCAGCGTCGGTCGGTCTTCTTCAACCTTATGATAGTAAGCAAGTACTTCCTCCGGAGAGTCGCAAAGCGCCACTCTGTCGCTCACCGGCAATCCCCACTCTTTAAATTGCAGCAGACGGCCCAGATGGGTATCGGGCAACACACCACCTTCCAGCACACCAACGCCATAGCAGAAGAAAGTAAGCGGTCGCTTCGCAGTGATACGCGGATCGAGCTGGCGTAATGACCCAGCCGCCGCATTACGCGGGTTAGCAAACACTTTGTTGCCAGTACGGCGGGCCTCTTCGTTGATTTTTTCAAACCCGGCCTGCGGCAGGAACACCTCGCCGCGCACTTCCAGACGCGTCGGAATGTTATCGCCGCGCAGTTTTAACGGGATCGCACGAATGGTGCGCACGTTCGAGGTAATGTCTTCCCCGGTGGTGCCATCGCCGCGCGTTGCGGCGCTAACCAGCACGCCGTTTTCATAGAGAATACTCACCGCCAGCCCGTCAAGCTTCAGCTCACAGCACCAGGTTAGTTTGTCCGTACTCTTCAGCCGGTCCTGTACGCGCTTGTTAAAGGCGAGAAAACTCTCTTCATCAAACACGTTATCCAGCGACAGCATCGGCACTTCATGGCGAATCTGACTGAACGCCGTTAACGGGGCGGCGCCAACGCGTTGGGTTGGCGAGTCAGGGGTAATAAGGTCCGGATGCTGCGCTTCCAGCTCGCGGAGTTCGCGCAGCAGACGATCGTATTCCGCATCGGGAATTTCCGGCGCGTCCATCACATGGTAGAGATACTCATGATGGCGAAGCGTGGTTCGCAGTTCTGTCAGTTGTTGTTCGATTGATTCCATATCGCACCATCAATGATAAAAAACCCCCGACAGGCGGGGGTTTAGCAAGGAGATGTCACGCCAAAGGAGAATCAGGCGCGAGATTCTTTAACTTCGCGGATGCGGTCCTGATACTCGCGCAGTTTCTGCGGCGTCATCATGCGACGTTGATCGTCAAGCACCACACCACCCACTTCATCGGCGATGTGCTGTGCGGACTGCAGCATCAGCTTAAAGTTTTGCAGCTCGTCCCCATAGGACGGAACCTGCATAAAAATAGTTACGCCAGGGGTGCTGAAATCACCCGTCATTTCGGGGTCAAACGTTCCTGGGTTAACCATATTGGCAAGGCTGAACAGCGACGGACCGCTGCCATCCGGGCTCAAATGACGATGGAAAATATTCATATCGCCAAATTTAAAGCCGGCTTGCTGAATGCTATTGAGCAGCACTTCACCGTTGAGCTCGCTACCGTGATGCGCCGCAACGTTCATAATAATGACCGCTTCTTTACGCTGCGGTTTTTCAGCAGCTGGCGCTTCTTCAACTACCGGCTCAGGCTGCGGTTGATGTTCAACGGCAGGCTCTGCGGGCTGGAAAGTCTGCGGCGCAGGTTGCGGTGCTTGCTGCACGGGCTGCTGAACCTGCGGAGCAACGGGCTGATGCTGCATCGGCTGCTGTACAGGTTGTTGCTGAACAGGCTGATGTTGCACCGGCTGCTGCGGTTGTACAGGCTGCGGCTGAGCATGCGGCGGCGGTACCGGCGCTTGTGCAGGCTGCTGCGCGGGTTGACGCGGCTGAGCCGACGCATAAGGCGGCTGGTACTGGTGTTGCGGCGACTGAGGAGGAACACCATGTTCCTGCGCGTTACCGGGAGCATGATTCACACGATGAACGCGAACTTCGCCCACGCCTTCGTCTTCCTCGACGTTGTCGTCGAACGAATCCTCGTCTTCACGTTTAGACTTCATGCGTTTCAGTGGGCGATCGCGGAATATAGAAGACCGCTCTTTACGGCTAGTCCAAAAACCATGTACCAGTAAAGCGATTATGGCGATCGCGCCAACAATGATTAATATCAGACGCAAATCCTGCATCATTATATTCTCTGTTGTTCTAACACCTTGCCACCACGGCAAACATTTACTCACTAAGAGTATTTGTCGATTACGCCAAGTGCAAGTGCACTCTTGGCTTTCACGGCATAAAGATGAACAAAATTGTGCTTTTTGCTGTTTTTTCGAACATTTCTGAACAGCTTAACGCTCAACAACCCGGTAAGATACGCAAAGTTTACCAGAGCTTATATAACAAGGAGTATGTCCTGACCATGGTTTCATCATCTGCAGTCGTACCTCGCAGCGGCCTTTATTACTTTTCACAGGGATGGAAGCTCATCACCCAACCGGGCATTCGTCGCTTTGTCATCCTGCCTTTGCTGGTGAATATCCTGCTGATGGGCGGCGCATTCTGGTGGCTATTCACACAACTCGATAGCTGGATCCCCTCGCTGATGAGTCACGTCCCTGACTGGCTTCAGTGGCTCAGCTACTTGCTGTGGCCGATTGTCACTATCTCCGTACTACTGGTGTTCGGCTACCTGTTTTCCACCATAGCCAACTGGATTGCCGCGCCGTTTAACGGTCTGCTGGCTGAACAACTGGAAGCGCGCTTAACGGGCGCAACACCGCCTGACACCGGCGTTCTCGGCATCATGAAAGATGTTCCCCGTATTATGAAACGTGAATGGCAAAAGCTGGCGTGGTATCTCCCGCGCGCCATCGTGTTGCTGATCCTCTATTTCATTCCGGGTATTGGGCAGACCGTCGCCCCGGTGCTGTGGTTCCTGTTCAGCGCATGGATGCTGGCCATTCAGTACTGCGATTATCCGTTTGATAACCATAAGGTGCCTTTTAAGGAGATGCGCGTCGCGCTGCGTACACGCAAGGTCACCAATATGCAATTTGGCGCATTAACCAGTTTGTTCACCATGATTCCGGTGCTCAATCTGTTCATCATGCCGGTCGCGGTTTGTGGTGCCACGGCGATGTGGGTAGACTGCTATCGTGCTAAGCACGCGTTATGGAAGTAATGCAAAAATGTGTAAAAGCGGGCTGGCTTATGCCCGCTCTTATTCCATACTGCAAGGCATTATTTCCCATCAGCATATAGATATGCGATTTCCTTACTTCCCCATACTTTCTCAACAGGTATGCTGAAGCGGTATCCCAATTTCATACAGTTAAGGACAGGCCATGAGTAAGATTTTTGAAGACAACTCGCTGACTATCGGTCATACGCCGCTGGTTCGACTGAACCGTATCGGTAACGGACGCATTCTGGCGAAGGTGGAATCTCGTAACCCGAGCTTTAGCGTCAAATGCCGTATCGGTGCCAATATGATTTGGGATGCCGAAAAACGTGGTGTACTGAAACCGGGTGTTGAGCTGGTAGAACCGACCAGCGGCAACACGGGGATTGCGCTAGCCTACGTTGCCGCAGCCCGCGGTTACAAACTGACTCTGACCATGCCGGAAACGATGAGCATTGAGCGCCGCAAGCTGTTGAAAGCTCTGGGTGCGAACCTGGTGCTGACCGAAGGCGCAAAAGGGATGAAGGGTGCAATCCAGAAAGCGGAAGAAATTGTCGCCAGCGATCCGGAGAAGTTCCTGCTGCTGCAGCAGTTCAGCAACCCGGCGAACCCGGAAATTCACGAAAAAACCACCGGCCCGGAAATCTGGGAAGATACCGATGGCCAGGTTGATGTCTTTATTTCCGGCGTAGGTACCGGCGGTACATTGACTGGTGTGACCCGTTATATCAAAGGCACTAAAGGCAAAACCGATCTGATCACCGTCGCGGTTGAACCTACCGACTCCCCGGTTATCGCCCAGGCGCTGGCGGGTGAAGAACTTAAACCGGGCCCACATAAAATTCAGGGGATTGGCGCGGGTTTCATTCCAGGCAACCTTGATCTGAAACTTATCGATAAAGTCGTCGCCATCACCAATGATGAAGCAATCTCTACTGCGCGTCGCCTGATGGAAGAAGAAGGTATTCTGGCGGGCATTTCTTCCGGCGCTGCTGTTGCTGCCGCGCTTAAGCTGCAGGAAGATGAAACCTTTACCAATAAGAATATAGTGGTTATTCTACCGTCATCGGGTGAGCGTTATCTGAGCACTGCACTGTTTGCCGATCTCTTCACAGAGAAAGAACTGCAACAGTAATGCCAGCATGTTAAAAACGCGTAAAAAAGCACCCATTTGGGTGCTTTTTTGTGGCCTGCTTCAAAGTTTCAACTCGCCTGGCATTGATTCAACCCACCAGAACTGGTATTTAACCAAGCTAATTATTTTGATGCGCGAAATTAATCGTTACAGGAAAAGCGCTAGCTGAATCGATTTTATGATTTGGTTCAACTCTTCCTTTCGCGGCATAATGTTTAATGACGAACGAAACGTCAGCGGCAAGAAGTTGCCAGCAACGGATTGCACCGAACTCCTTTTGTGTCGCGTCCAGTTTACGCCGATGCTAACAATACAGGCTAAAGTTGAACCGCCAGGCTAGACTTTAGTTCCACAACACTAAACCTATAAGTTGGGGAAATATAATGTTCCAGCAAGAAGTTACCATTACCGCTCCGAACGGTCTGCATACTCGCCCTGCTGCTCAGTTTGTTAAAGAAGCAAAAGGCTTTACTTCTGATATTACTGTGACTTCCAACGGCAAAAGCGCTAGCGCCAAAAGCCTGTTTAAACTGCAGACTCTGGGCCTGACTCAGGGTACCGTTGTTACCCTGTCCGCAGAAGGTGAAGACGAGCAGAAAGCAGTTGAGCATCTGGTTAAACTGATGGCTGAACTCGAGTAAGTTCAACGAGTTCTTTTAAAT
Source organism: Citrobacter sp. S39 (assembly GCF_009495675.1). NCBI lineage: Bacteria > Pseudomonadati > Pseudomonadota > Gammaproteobacteria > Enterobacterales > Enterobacteriaceae > Citrobacter > Citrobacter sp. S39. The sequence goes on along the minus strand of NZ_CP045555.1, from coordinate 2,415,113 downwards.
ATCAGTCACAAGTAAGGTAGGGTTATGATTTCAGGCATTTTAGCATCCCCGGGTATCGCTTTCGGTAAAGCATTGCTACTGAAAGAAGACGAAATCGTCATTGACCGGAAAAAAATTTCTGCCGACAAGGTTGATCAGGAAGTTGAACGTTTTCTGAGCGGTCGTGCCAAGGCATCTGCGCAACTGGAAGCGATCAAAACCAAAGCTGGTGAAACGTTCGGTGAAGAAAAAGAAGCCATCTTTGAAGGGCATATCATGCTGCTCGAAGATGAGGAGCTGGAGCAGGAAATCATAGCCCTGATTAAAGATAAGCACATGACGGCTGATGCAGCCGCGCATGAAGTTATCGAAGGTCAGGCCACAGCCCTGGAAGAGCTGGATGATGAATACCTGAAAGAACGTGCGGCTGACGTACGTGACATCGGTAAACGCCTGCTGCGTAACATCCTGGGTCTGGCAATTATCGACCTGAGCGCTATTCAGGAAGAAGTTATCCTGGTAGCCGCAGACCTGACCCCGTCAGAAACCGCACAGCTGAACCTGAACAAGGTGCTGGGTTTCATTACTGACGCGGGCGGACGTACTTCCCATACCTCTATCATGGCGCGTTCTCTGGAACTGCCTGCCATCGTCGGTACGGGTAGCGTCACCTCTCAGGTTAAAAACGACGACTATCTGATTCTGGATGCCGTAAACAATCAGGTTTACGTCAATCCGACCAACGACGTTATCGAGCAACTGCGTGCCGTTCAGGAGCAGGTTGCAACCGAGAAAGCGGAACTCGCTAAGCTGAAAGATCTGCCGGCTATCACGCTGGACGGACATCAGGTTGAAGTTTGCGCTAATATCGGTACCGTTCGTGACGTTGAAGGCGCTGAACGTAACGGCGCTGAAGGTGTGGGTCTGTACCGCACCGAATTCCTGTTCATGGACCGTGAATCGCTGCCAACTGAAGAAGAACAGTTTGCTGCGTATAAAGCCGTTGCTGAAGCCTGTGGCTCTCAGGCGGTCATCGTTCGCACCATGGACATCGGCGGCGATAAAGAACTGCCGTACATGAATTTCCCGAAAGAAGAGAACCCGTTCCTGGGCTGGCGTGCCGTGCGTATCGCCATGGATCGTAAAGAGATCCTGCGTGACCAGGTTCGCGCGATTCTGCGCGCCTCTGCTTTCGGTAAACTGCGCATTATGTTCCCAATGATCATCTCTGTTGAAGAAGTGCGTGCACTGCGCAAAGAGATTGAAATCTACAAACAGGAACTGCGCGACGAAGGTAAAGCATTTGACGAGAGCATTGAGATTGGCGTGATGGTGGAAACACCGGCTGCGGCAACAATTGCGCGTCATTTAGCCAAAGAAGTTGATTTCTTTAGTATCGGCACCAATGATTTAACGCAGTACACCCTGGCAGTTGACCGTGGTAATGATATGATTTCACACCTTTACCAACCGATGTCGCCATCTGTGCTGACGCTGATCAAGCAAGTTATTGATGCTTCTCATGCTGAAGGCAAATGGACTGGCATGTGTGGTGAGCTTGCAGGCGACGAACGTGCTACACTTCTGTTGCTGGGGATGGGTCTGGACGAATTCTCTATGAGCGCCATTTCTATCCCGCGCATTAAGAAGATTATCCGTAACACGAACTTCGAAGATGCGAAGGTGTTAGCAGAGCAGGCTCTTGCTCAACCGACAACGGACGAGTTAATGACGCTGGTTAACAAGTTCATTGAAGAAAAAACAATCTGCTAATCCACGAGATGCGGCCCAATTTACTGCTTAGGAGAAGATCATGGGTTTGTTCGATAAACTGAAATCTCTGGTTTCTGATGATAAGAAAGACACCGGAACTATTGAGATTGTTGCTCCGCTCTCTGGCGAGATCGTCAACATCGAAGACGTGCCGGATGTAGTTTTTGCTGAAAAAATCGTTGGTGATGGCATCGCTATCAAACCAACCGGTAACAAAATGGTTGCTCCTGTTGACGGCACCATCGGCAAAATCTTTGAAACCAACCACGCTTTCTCTATCGAATCCGACAGCGGCATTGAGCTGTTTGTTCACTTCGGTATTGATACCGTTGAACTGAAAGGCGAAGGCTTCAAACGCATCGCTGAAGAAGGTCAGCGCGTGAAAGTGGGCGACCCGGTTATTGAATTCGATCTGCCGCTGCTGGAAGAAAAAGCCAAGTCTACCCTGACTCCGGTTGTTATCTCCAACATGGACGAAATCAAAGAACTGATCAAACTGTCCGGTAGCGTGACCGTGGGTGAAACCCCGGTTATCCGCATCAAGAAGTAATTCTTGCCGCAGAGAAAAATGGCGCCGATTGGCGCCATTTTTTTATACACTTCATCCGCCATTAAATGTGTGCAGTCACCGGGCGATAACACGCCTCGCGCATCAGGATTTTCATGCCCTCCGGCCCGCTCTCCAGCATCCGTCGTTCCGAATCCGCCACTAACAACTCACAGTCGTAACCACCCGCAATGCCGAACATAGCCCGCGCCACGCAGATATCTTCCAGCGCCGCTGTCCCGCAGGTATCAAAGTGTCCAACCATACGCCCATTCTGGCGAACTACCAGCCGGTAACTCTTCATCGCGCCTCCCCTGCCGGTGGCAGAATTAATTCATCACAACCGCACTGGTGCGTCCACGTCATCACGTCCAGCACCCGCTGTGCAGCATCGTGCGTCGCGGTCGTCAGCGCTTTCCCCATCACAAGGCCGCTCACCAGCTCGGCACAGAACAGATCGCCAGTCCCCTTCAGATCCGTTTTCACTCGCGGATGAGCTAACACCTCAACCGTTTCAGCCGTCACCACCGCAACATGAATAATCTCTTCCGTATCCCCCGGCGCACTGGTGATCACCACCCATTTCAGGGTGTCGGTGAGCAGTGATTGTGCCGCCGTAATGGCTTCATCAAGCGTACGACACGGCTTTCCGCTCAGCATTTGCAGCTCGAACACATTTGGAGTCAGCCCCTGAGCCAGCGGTAGCAGGTGCTGACGATAAGCCTCCGGAATTTCGGCTTTAACATACATACCGCTATCCGTATCGCCAATCACGGGGTCGACCAAAATGCACAGGTCCGGATGCGTGGTCAGAACAGTTTTCAGCCACTGTGCCAGCAAGGCGATTTGTTCCGCGCTGCCCATGTACCCTGTAGTCACCGCCTTTAGCTCGCGCAAGGCATCACGCTCGTTTAAGGCGCGGAGATAACCGCTAAACCAGTCTGCTGGAATAACGCCGCCGTAGAAGGTTTCATAATGCGGGGTATTACTGAACAGCACCGTAGGTACTGCTGTCACGCGTAACCCCTGCGCTTTAATGGCCGGGACGGCGATGCTGTTACCTACGCTGCCATAAACCACCTGTGACTGAACGGCGACGATATCGGTCTGTAACGCCCGATGCGTGTCGTCGAAGAGCACTGACTGGATATCACTCTCCTGCTCCATAAATTTCTCCTCTCGCTGGACAGCGGGTCTACGCCTCACTATTATCGTCATATGCTAAAATTCATTTTGTCATAGGTCAATAATGATCGACGGAAAAACCGCTAACGAAATTTTTGACAGTATCCGTCAACATGTCACTACAGGCACGCTGGCAGTGGGAGAAACGTTACCGCCAGTGCGGGAACTGGCAACGGAATTAAACGTGAACCGCAATACTGTCGCGGCGGCTTACAAACGCCTGGTCTCCTCCGGGTTGGCACAGAGCCTGGGACGCAACGGTACGGTGATTAAGGGGATTACTGCCCCCGTAGCACTGGAAGGTGGTAATCCGGATACCCCGCTTATCGATCTTTCCGGCGGTAATCCAGCGCCCTCGCGACTTCCTGAGCTGAGTAATTATTTTGCGAAGATAAATAAGAGTCCGCGCTTGTACGGCGATGCCGCTGTGTCACCTGGACTTAAGGTGTGGGCATCACAATGGATGCAAAATGCAATCCCCGGCAAAGGGGAAATTGATATTACCAGCGGTGCCATTGATGCTATCGAACGGCTACTGTGCGCCCATTTGCTGCCTGGTGATAGCGTTGTCGTAGAAGATCCATGCTTTTTAAGCAGCATCAACATGCTGCGCTATGCCGGATTCTCAGCAAACCCGGCCAGCGTTGACCGCGAAGGCATGCTGCCGGACCAGCTGGAACTCGCGTTACAGAAAGGCGCGCGGGCAGTAATTCTGACACCGCGCGCGCATAACCCGACAGGATGCAGCCTGAGCGCCTCACGCGCGGCGCAATTGCAGGAAATTCTGGCCCGCTATCCGCAGACGCTGGTGATTGTCGACGACCACTTTGCGCTGCTATCTGCTTGCCACTGGTATCCGGTGATTGCGAAGGAAACCACGCACTGGGCGGTTGTCCGCTCGATGTCAAAAACGTTAGGACCAGATTTACGCCTGGCCATTGTGGCCAGCGATCCGCTCACTTCAGGGAAGCTACGTTTAAGGCTTAACTCCGGCAGCCAGTGGGTCAGCCATCTGCTGCAGGATTTGGCCTGCGCCTGCCTGAATGACGAGACTTACCAACACACGCTGGCGCAAACTCAGCAATTTTACGCTGCCCAGCAGCAAAAGTTGACGGCAGCTCTGCGGCGACATGGCATTGAGTTGCCCGTTGGTGACGGTCTGAATATGTGGCTACCGCTGGAAGATAACAGCCAGGCGATCGCTTTTGCGCTGGCAAAGTCCGGCTGGCTGGTACGCGAAGGCGAAGTGTTTGGCGTCAATACGCCAGCCCACGGCCTGCGCATTACGCTGTCAACATTATCAGACAGCGACATTGATAAGCTGGCGACTGATATCCATCAGGCGCTAAAGCGCTAACAGGAGAGAAAAAGTGCGAGTTCATTTTGTTATTCATGAGTCTTTTGAATCTGCTGGCGCGTATCTGCCGTGGGCTGAATCACGCGGCTATACCATCACCTGGTCGCACGTTTACGCCGGGGAAGCGGTCCCTGCGAACGCGGATGGCTTCGATATGTTGGTGGTGTTTGGCGGTCCGCAGTCACCACGAACCACGCTGGCAGAGTGTCCGTACTTTGATTCTCATGCCGAGCAGCATCTGATCAATCAGGCGATTGCGGCACGTAAAATTGTGGTGGGGATCTGCCTGGGTTCACAGTTAATCGGCGAAGCGCTGGGTGCGAAGGTGTGCCAGAGTCCGGAAAAAGAGATTGGTCACTACCCGATCACCCTGACCGAAGCAGGCCAACAGCATCCGTTGTTCAGCCATTTTGGTTCACCGCTTACCGTCGGTCACTGGCACAACGATATGCCTGGATTAACCGACCAGGCGACAATTCTCGCCACAAGCGAGGGCTGCCCGCGACAAATCGTACAATACGGTAATTTCGTCTATGGTTTTCAGTGCCATATGGAATTTACGGCTGATGCTATAGAAGGGCTTATTCAACACTCCGAACAAGAACTGGCGGAAGCTAAAGGCAAGCGCTTCATCCGCTCCGTTGAAGAGATGCGCGCATGGGATTATCAGCAGATGAATGAGAAGCTGTGGCAATTCCTTGATAAGCTTGTGGAAAAACGTAACGATTGATTATGGCAGGCCGGATAAGACGCTTTACGTCGTCATCCGGCGATCGTGCCGTACGTTTGCCTGATGGCGCTATGCTTATCAGGCCTACAAACTAAATCCCTGATCCCTGGTTAAAGTGCTCTTCGCCAAACACGCCGGTTGAAAGGTAGCGATCGCCGCGATCGCAGATGATAGCCACCACCACCGCTCCCGGATTTTGTTCGGCCACGCGAATCGCTCCGGCTACCGCGCCGCCGGAACTAACGCCGCAGAATACACCCTCTTTCACCGCCAGCGCGCGCATGGTGTTTTCCGCATCGCTCTGATGAATATCCAATACCTCATCCACCAGCGAGGCGTTAAAAATGCCCGGCATATATTCCGCAGGCCAGCGGCGAATTCCCGGAATACTACTGCCCTCTTCCGGCTGCAGGCCAACGATGGTAACCGCTTTTTCTTGCTCACGCAGAAAACGCGACACACCGGTAATAGTGCCTGTTGTTCCCATACTGGAGACAAAGTGGGTAATACGACCTGACGTCTGCTGCCAGATTTCCGGTCCGGTGGTGGTGTAATGCGCGTACGGGTTATCCGGATTATTAAATTGGTCGAGAAGTTTACCTTCTCCGCGCTGCGCCATTTCAAGAGCTAAGTCACGCGCGCCTTCCATCCCCTGCTCTTTGGTCACCAGAACCAGTTCAGCCCCGTAAGCACGCATCGCCGCTCGGCGCTCCTGGCTCATGTTGTCTGGCATCAGCAGCTTCATGCGGTAGCCCTTCAGCGCGGCGATCATTGCCAGAGCAATTCCGGTATTACCGCTGGTCGCCTCGATCAGCACATCACCAGGCTTAATTTCTCCACGTTTTTCCGCTTCGACAATCATCGACAGCGCAGCCCGGTCTTTCACCGAACCCGCGGGATTATTGCCTTCCAGCTTGACCCAAATTTCACTGCCGTTATCCGGCGCCAGACGTTGTAGTTTCACCAGAGGCGTATTGCCAATTGTTTGTTCTAATGTGTTCACGTTTTGAGCTCGTAAAAAAGCCCGGGGGCGCAGCGCTTACCGGGCGATAAACATACTTTTTAACCTATCAGGCACTTTGCGCCAGAGCAAGTTCCTCTTCACGCGTTTCAATGCGCTGGTCGCCGTTATACAGACGCGCATTTTGCAGCCCGACAAACAGCCGCTCGCCGCGGCTTGGGGAATCATCGCCCTGCATGATGACCGTCAGCGGTTCGTTATACCACCCCAGCGGTTGCACAACTAATTGGGTGTAGTGTCCTTTCGGGCTGGCTTCCAGTACCTGTACCGGCAACGGCGAATCCAGGCTGGTACGACGGCTGACGTCCACTTCCCACGGACGCAGAAACAGATCCACCGGTCCCTGATAACCAGGCGTATAACCCAGCGGCCAGCGGTGTGCGCCCACGTGGAATTGTCCACCGCGAATCGTTCCTTGTAGGCGGTTAACCTCGCCCATAAATTCCAGCACAAAACGGGTAGCTGGTTCGCGCCATACCTGATCGGGCGCATCGGCCTGCTCGATATGACCCTGACTCATCACTACCACGCGATCGGCAACTTCCGTCGCTTCTTCCTGGTCGTGGGTAACAAACACGCTGGTGAACTTCAGCTCTTCATGCAGCTGACGCAGCCAACGACGCAGTTCTTTACGTACCTGCGCATCGAGCGCGCCAAACGGCTCGTCGAGCAGCAGGATCTGCGGCTCTACCGCCAGCGCACGCGCCAACGCCACACGCTGCTTTTGCCCACCAGAAAGCTGCGCTGGGAAGCGGTCCGCCAGATGAGCCAATTGAACCATCTCCAGCAGTTTGGTGACTTTTGCTTTGATGGCCGCCGCATTCGGGCGCTCACGCCGTGGCAGGACCGTCAGACCAAACGCGATATTGTCGAAAACGGTCATATGACGAAACAGCGCATAGTGCTGGAATACGAATCCCACTTTACGGTCGCGAGCATGCAAACGACTAACGTCGGTGCCGTGAAAACGGATATGCCCGCTGGACTGATGTTCCAGCCCGGCAATAATGCGCAGCAGCGTGGTTTTGCCCGAGCCGGATGGCCCCAACAGCGCGACCATCTGACCTGAAGGAATATCCAGCGAGATATCGTTCAGCACCTGGGTGCGACCAAAAGACTTCTTAATATTGGCAATCTCAATGCTCATGATTTTCCTCCTGCTGCGCGCGTTTCTCCTGGTTCTCCAGACGCCATTGCAACATGCTCTTCAAAAACAGGGTAATAATCGCCATCAGCGTTAATAGCGCCGCGGCGGTAAAAGAGCCGACCGTGTTGTAGTCCTGCTCCAGTAATTCAATTTGTAGCGGTAGCGATAGGGTTTCGCCGCGAATCGAGCCGGAAACCACCGACACCGCGCCAAACTCGCCAATCGCACGGGCGTTGGTCAGCACCACGCCGTACAGCAATGCCCAACGGATATTTGGCAGCGTAACGCGCCGGAACATCTGCCAGCCGGACGCGCCCAGCAACACAGCCGCTTCATCTTCATTGCTGCCCTGGCTTAACATCACCGGCACCAACTCTCGCACCACAAACGGACAGGTCACGAATACCGTCACCAGCACCATCCCCGGCCAGGCAAACATAATTTGCAGGTTATGCTCATCCAGCCATCCACCCAGCGGACCGTTAGAGCCGTAAAACAGCAGATACACCAGGCCGGCAACCACCGGCGAGACGGCAAACGGAATATCCAGTAAGGTCAGCAACAACTGGCGTCCTGGGAAGTTAAAACGGGTCACCAGCCAGGCCAGCAACACACCAAACACCAGGTTCACCGGCACCGCAATCAGCGCAATCAGCACCGTCAGCCAGATGGCATGCAGCATGTCCGGATCCGCCAGGTTCTGTAATACCGGCATTAATCCCTTGCTGAACGCCTGCACGAAGATGTAAATCATCGGCACCAGCAAAATAAACGCGGAGACCAGCATGCCAGTGCCGATCAGAAACCATTTCCCCCAGTTGATGCGGGGCGCGCCATAGCGTTTCAATTGGGTAATGTCTGCCATTAGTGACCTACCACACGTCGACCAAAGCGACTTTGCAGGGTGTTAATTGAAAACAGCAGCAACAACGAAGCCCCGAGGATCACAGAAGCAATCGCGCTGGCGGCCGGGTAGTCAAACTCCTGCAAGCGAACAAAAATCATCAGCGAGGTCACTTCCGTTTTCCATGCGATGTTCCCAGCGATAAAGATAACCGCGCCAAACTCACCGAGGCTGCGGGTAAAAGAAAGCGCAACGCCCGCCACCAGCGCGGGGGACAGCTCCGGCAGCACCACTTTACGGAAACTCTGCCAGCGCGTAGCACCGAGCGTTTCCGCCGCTTCTTCATATTCGGGACCTAATTCTTCCAGCACCGGCTGGACGGTACGCACCACAAATGGAATGCTGGTAAACGCCATCGCCACCGCGATACCAAGCCAGGTGTAGGTCACCTTGATATCCAGCTTCGCCAGCCACTCGCCGTAGAAGCCATTAACCGAAAACAGCGACGCCAGCGTCAGACCCGCCACCGCTGTAGGCAGCGCAAACGGCAGATCCATCAGTGCATCCAACAGCGTACGGCCCGGAAAGCGATAGCGGGTTAAGATCCACGCCATCAGCAAACCGAACACGCCGTTAAAAATCGACGCCACAAACGCCGACAGCAGCGTCACTTTATAAGCCGCCACCACCTGCGGATTGGTAATCACATCCCAGTATTGCGCCCAGCTCATTTGCGCCAGTTGCATCACCAGCGCGCTCAGCGGCAGCAGCAATATCAGGCAGACAAACAGTAAGCTTGTACCCAGGCTCAAAGTGAAGCCGGGCAGCACGCGTCGGGAAGAAACAGCAAACATTTACTTACGCCCCGCCGCCAGCAGTTTGTCCAGCTCTCCACCGCTGACAAAGTGTGTTTTCATCACTTCAGGCCACGAACCAAACTTATCTTCCACACGGAACAATTCGGTCTGCGGGAATTTATCTTGCTGTTTGTCCATCACCTGCGGGTTATTCACGCGGTAGTAGAAATCGGTAATAATGGTTTGCGCCTGCGGGCTGTACAGCCAGGTCAGGTACGCTTTAGCTGCTTTTTCAGTACCGTTGGCTTGCACATTTTTATCTACCCAGGCCACCGGGAATTCGGCGAGGATATTGGTTTTCGGGATAACCACTTCAAAACCCTGCGCTTCATACTGTTTACGAATGTTGTTCACTTCTGATTCGAAGCTGATCAGCACATCGCCCAGACCGCGCTCTGCAAAGGTGGTGGTAGCACCGCGACCGCCGGTATCAAACACTTCGACGTTTTTCAGAAACTGGGTCATGAACTGTTCGGTTTTGGTTTTATCACCACCGTCAGCTTTATCCGCAGCACCCCACGCCGCCAGATAGGTATAGCGCGCGTTACCGGAGGTTTTTGGGTTCGGGAAAATCAGTTTCACATCAGAACGCACAAGGTCATTCCAGTCATGAATGTTTTTCGGGTTCCCCTTACGCACCAGGAAACCCATGGTGGAATAGAACGGCGAGCTGTTATTCGGCAGGCGGCTTTGCCAGTCGGCGGGGATCAGTTTGCCTTTGTCATGCAGGATCTGCACGTCGGTGACCTGGTTATAGGTCACCACATCGGCTTTCAGCCCCTGCAGAATCGCCAGCGCCTGTTTTGATGACCCGGCATGAGATTGTTTAATCGTCAGTTTGTCACCGCCGTTATCCTTCGCCCATTGCTGTTCAAACGGCGGATTAAGGGCGGCAAAAAGCTCACGGGAAACATCGTATGAACTGTTCAGCAGTTCCGTTGCCTGCGCCTGCCCCACCAGCAACAGCATGGCTGCCAGCGTCAGTGTTCTTTTTTTCAGTAAGTTAACGGCCATTGCGCACCCTTATAAATTTAATGACTTTCTTATGGTCATCATATTTATAACCAGTGCTAAAGGAGTAACGGTTTTATATACCGTTTGATGATTTGAAAGTTGAAAAGAGAATAAGAGAATCCCTCCCCACACCGAGTGAGGAGGAGACCGGCATCAATCAGACGCCGACGCTAACGCTTTCAGGCAGGGTGCTACCGCCATCAATCACGTTTTGCGTGCCAGTTAAGTAACTGGACTCATCCGACGCCAGGAACGCCGCCAGTTCACCGACCTCAAGCGGACAGGCCAGACGACGCATCGGGATCGCTTTCGCCATTTCGACTAAAACGGATTCAGGATCTTCCGGGTTAGATTGACGCGCAATGCTTTCCGCCATCGGCGTACGAACGTAGCCTGGGCAAATGGCATTAACGCGAATGCCTGACTGCGCATATTCTACCGCCAGGGATTTGGTCAAACCGATGATTGCGGCTTTCGACAGTGCGTAGGCCGTTTCGCCCGGGTCGGCAACCATATCGCCGGTCACTGATGACATCATCACGATGCGCCCGTCTTTGCGCGCAATCATCTCCGGCAGAACGGCTTTCGTCACATTCCAGACGCCTTTAATGTTGATATCAATGTGGAAATCGCGATCTTCATCGCTCATATCAAGGAAGTTGCCGAGGCGGCATACGCCGGCATTGTTCACCAGAATATCGATTTTGCCTTCAATCTGCTTCGCGCGCATCACCGCTTCCTTGACCGACGCAAAATCTCTGACGTCAGCGTGAACGGCTGTGCAACGGTGCCCTCGCCCAGCCAACTCATCCGCCAGTTTTTCAATCTCATCGGAGATATCCAGCAGAATTAAGTTCGCACCATGGCGGGCAAACGTTCTGGCGATACCCTCGCCAATACCCTGAGATGCGCCCGTAATCAATGCTGTTTTGCCCGTGAGTTTTCCCATTTCAATATTCTCCTTTTGAATATGAAGCCTTCGCTTCATTCACGCAGAAGATACAGCAATAACAAATTAGTGCTGAGGAATAGCTCACTAAATCAGGTTAATCTCAGGTAAAAAAAATCCCCGACGATGCGGGGATGTCTATTTCGTGGCCGATAACAGGATCAGCTCGCCATTACAGCGCCATTAAACGGTCCAGTGACGGTGCAAAGTAATAGCCGCCGGTTACCGGTTTGGTGAAGCGCAGCATTGCATCACGCTTACCGTCGGTGTCACCAAACATGCTCAGCAACTGTTGTTCAATGTTGTGCAGACGGGCGCAGTAGGCGCAGAAATAGAGACCATGCGTGCCGCTGGCAGTGCCGTATGGCAGGCTCTGGCGCACAATTTTCAGCCCTTTACCTTCTTCTTTGAGGTCAACACGGCTCAGGTGAGAGGTGACCGGACGATCATCACCGTCGATCTCTTCGTTGGCTTCCTTGGTGCGGCCAATCATCATTTCCTGGTCATGGATGCTCATGCGATTAAGCTGCTTCAGGTTATGTTCCCAACGCTGCACAAACACATAGCTGCCACCGGCATCCACACCATCTTTGATAACGGCGACTTCACGGCGCGTTTCTTCGCCTGCCGGGTTTTCCGTACCGTCAACAAAGCCGCTGAGATCGCGCTCTTCGACCCAACGGAAACCGTGGATTTCTTCTTTGACTTCAATACAGTCGCCAAATGCTTCCATTGCCGCCTGCGCAACGGAGAAATTCACGTCATGACGCAAAGAGAGAATATGGATCAACACGTCATATTGGGTTGCTGGTGCCAGACCTTTACCGTAAGGGATAAAGTCTTTTAACTCTTCCGCACCGACGCCGCCGCTCAATGCACGCCAGGTGTTGTTGCCAAAAGCGACAACCGCGCCCAGATGCGCATCCGGGAACTTAGCTTCAAAGGTCGCCAGCTTATCGGCGAAGGTTTTGCTGGCCGCACGCAGGGCCTCAACGTCGCCTTTAACATTGGCTTCAATCCAAATCGCCGCACGGCAATGTTCTGGCAAAATGCCACTCTGAACCTGAGACATTGTTCCTCCTGAAAAAAAGATGCCACGACATCGTGGCATTGATTGGCGCTATTCTACCTGTTTTTTTAACAAGCCGATTTGTTCAGACGCAAATTAACGCCGCCAGATAATTTTGCTTACTTTCCACGCTTTCAGCGTGTCGTCAGACGGCATTATATCCTCAGGCCCGCTCCATTCACCGGAAAAAATATAGCTAATATGTTGACTTCCTTCAGCTTTACACTCAACGCCCGCGCTGTCATCGCCGGTTGCCTTTTGGCAATTACCGAAAGCTTTAGTGTAAAGGTCGCTAAACGGTGTACCGATTTCGACACCCGCGACTGACGAAATATCGTGGTCTAACACATCAATACGACTAATGGTTCCCTGGCTGCCATTGATGACTATCGCCAGCTTGTCGTCTTTCATCGCTTCATAGAAGCGCACCACATTTCCGTTATCAGTCTTCATCCCGCTACGCAGGCGGTAATCACCGTCCAGCGCATCAGCAATAGCTTTTTCATCCAGCGGTGTCGCGCCCGTTAACGCTCCGACGCCCTGCTCTGTGACCTGCGTTGAAGAACCAAACCAGTTCCACGGATTAGCGGCAGACCAGTTCACCGAGGACAACGTTGAACACCCGGCCAGTAGCAGCGGCATCACGCATAAAGTCAAACGCAGTGATTTCATTTCACTTCCTTCCTTATTTATCAACGTTGCTTGGAGTCCGGTTTCCCCAAAAAGTGCCGTTATTCTTTCTCAAGGGAAAAACAGGCGCGCAGACGTTGATTGGTTAACAGCCAGATCAGTGCGACGATATCCGCCACCAGCAGCGCCAGCCCGACACCGTTGAGCGGATCGCCTGTCAGCCACATCACCGGCTGCCAGCACAGCAGCACCAGTTGAGCGAGAATCAATAATCCGCGCAGCCAGCGCCAGATTACCGGAAACGCAAAGCGTCGCCCGCTGAGTAAAAACGCCAACACGGCGGGAACTCCGGGGAGCAAACCCAGCCAGAATGCGTCATGATCGGGATAAAACAGATTCAGCAACGTGTTTCCCTGCTCACGGGAAGAACCGGCAATCACAAACAAAACCCAGGTGCGTGCCTGCAACAACAGTACGCACCAGAAGAGAAAAGGCAGGCGCAGACGCCCATGACCGTCATAGTCGGCCGGATGAAACTCAGTACTCTTCATCTTCAATCAAACGTTTGCCCAGATTGAGTACATCCGCATGTTCATAGCCCAGACGTTCATACATGCCCTGTACGACGTCGTTATCGTCACGCACCATGATTTGAATCTTCGGGCAACCGCGGGCAATGAGCTTTTTCTCCAACCGGTTGAGTAGCGCATTAGCGATACCGCGACCGCGAAACTCAGGATGCACGCCCAGGTAATAGGCGGAACCGCGATGCCCGTCGTATCCGCCCATCACCGTACCGACCACCTCACCGTTCACTTCAGCGACGAGGAACAAGCTGACGTCATGATTGACTTTACGTTCGATGTCCATTTCAGGGTCGTTCCATGGACGCAGCAAATCACAACGCTCCCAGAGGGTGATCACCTCTTCGAAATCTTCCTGGCGAAAAACGCGTATTTCCATGGTATTGGTTACCTTTTCAGGACGTTAAAAAGCGATTATGGCGCGAACGGCTGATTTAGCCAATATCTGACGCGAAGCGGCGGAAAAAATGGCATAATACGGAATTGTCACGTATTGAAATGAAAAGTAAAACAATTCTTATCTCGATCCGTCGCAACGGACTACGCGATACGATATAACGTTTAGAACCTTTTTTTTACAACTCAGGCCGTATGAGCACTTTTAAACCACTAAAAACACTCACATCGCGCCGCCAGGTGCTGAAAGCCGGGCTGGCCGCCCTGACGCTGTCAGGCATGTCGCAAGCCATCGCTAAAGAAGAAGCGCTAAAGACCAGTAATGGACACAGCAAACCGAAAGCGAAAAAATCAGGCGCTAAGCGTGTTGTTGTTCTTGATCCGGGGCACGGCGGGATTGATACCGGCGCAATTGGTCGCAACGGATCGAAAGAAAAGCACGTGGTGCTGGCGATTGCCAAAAACGTGCGCTCAATCCTACGCAACCAGGGGATTGATGCACGCCTGACCCGCTCCGGCGATACGTTTATTCCGCTCTACGATCGCGTCGAGATCGCCCACAAACATGGCGCAGATCTTTTCATGTCGATCCACGCCGACGGTTTTACCAATCCGAGCGCTGCGGGTGCTTCGGTCTTTGCCTTATCCAATCGCGGTGCCAGTAGCGCCATGGCGAAATATCTGTCCGATCGTGAAAACCGGGCCGATGAAGTCGCCGGGAAGAAGGCCACCGACAAAGATCATTTGTTGCAGCAGGTGCTGTTCGATCTGGTGCAAACTGACACCATTAAAAACAGCCTGACGTTAGGCTCGCATATTCTTAAGAAGATCAAGCCGGTACACCGTCTGCACAGTCGCAGCACGGAACAAGCCGCCTTCGTGGTGCTAAAATCACCTTCGATTCCGTCGGTCCTGGTCGAAACCTCGTTCATCACCAACCCGGAAGAAGAACGATTACTGGGGACGGCTGCATTTCGTCAGAAAATCGCCACCGCTATCGCCAATGGCATCATCAGCTATTTCCACTGGTTTGATAACCAGAAAGCACACTCGAAGAAACGTTAACCATGAAGCCCGATGTACAACGCGTAAAACAGTTCCTGCTCAATCTGCAGGATGAGATTTGTCAGCAGTTATCCACCATAGACGGCACCGAATTTGTTGAGGATAACTGGCAACGCGCAGCGGGCGGTGGCGGGCGCAGTCGAGTGTTGCGTAACGGCGGTATTTTCGAGCAAGCAGGCGTCAACTTCTCTCATGTCCATGGCGATGCAATGCCGGCCTCGGCTACTGCACATCGCCCGGAGCTTGCCGGGCGTAGCTTTGAAGCGATGGGCGTCTCGCTGGTGGTGCATCCGCAGAATCCTTACATTCCGACCAGCCATGCCAACGTACGTTTTTTTATCGCGGAGAAACCGGGCGCCGACCCGGTGTGGTGGTTTGGCGGCGGCTTTGACTTAACGCCCTACTACGGCTTTGATGAGGATGCAGTTCACTGGCACCGCACGGCGCGGGATCTATGCCAGCCGTTCGGCGAAGATGTTTATCCCCGTTACAAAAAGTGGTGCGATGACTACTTCTTCCTCAAGCACCGCAACGAGCAGCGCGGCATTGGCGGGCTGTTCTTCGATGATTTGAATACGCCAGATTTCGAGCACTGCTTCGCCTTTATGCAGGCTGTTGGAAAGGGTTATACCGAGGCGTATTTGCCCATCGTTGAGCGCCGCAAAGCAATGAGCTGGGGCGAGCGTGAACGCAATTTTCAGCTTTATCGTCGCGGACGCTATGTGGAATTTAACCTGGTGTGGGATCGCGGCACATTATTCGGTTTGCAAACCGGCGGGCGCACGGAATCGATTCTGATGTCGATGCCGCCGCTGGTACGCTGGGAGTATGACTGGCAGCCAGAAGCGAACAGCCCGGAAGCCGCCCTTAGCGAGTTTATTCAGGTCCGCGACTGGGTGTAATGGCCTGATAGCGACACAATTCGTAGGTCGTAGGCCGGATAAGACGCAAGGCGTCGCCATCCGGCAGCGCAGCAAGCACAATTGCCTGATGGCGGCTAACGCCTTATCAGGCCTACTCAAGCTATACCATCACGCCCACTGGCGCATACGCTGATGCAGCGTCAACGACGGTTTCTCCGCAAACAGTTGCTGGTAGTCGGTAGCAAACTGCCCTAAATGCCAGAATCCCCACTGCATGGCGGCGTCTTTCACCGTCGCACTCTGCGACCACGGGCTTATCAACTCACGGCGCACGGCGTTCAGGCGAATACGTTTCAACCAGGCATTCGGGCCAATACCGAGGATGGCGTGAAAGGCATTTTGCAACGTCCGGCGGCTAACGTGCAGTTGATTGCATAAGTCGAGCACGGTCAGCGGCTCTGACATATTTTCCAGCACATATTCGCGCGCACGCGACAGCAAGCGACGATAGCTCTGATGGCTGATGCTCTCCGCAGTCATAATCGGCTGCGCTTCTTCCAGCATAGTCCCCATCGCCAGCAGCAGGTTATCGCCCAACACTTTGCGTACCGCAGGTTGGCGAAGGTTTTCCGGGTTTTCGCTAAACGTCGCCAGCGCCTGCTGCACAAAGCCCCATAGCGCGGCTTTGTGTTGTTCTTTCACTTCCAGCGCCGACTGGTTGCGCAGCATATGCAACACCCTTTCCGGGTTATGCAGGAAGTTGGCCTGACGGGCAATGGCCTCTTCAGAAATGACGACCCCCAAAATGGTGTAGTCATCCGGCGTACTTAGTTCAAACTCCGTCCCGCCTGGGCGGGTGGCAATTTCAGCGTTACCCAAACACTGGGTACCAATAAATCCCTGCTCGCCACGCGTGGCCGGAATGCCAAACCAAAATGAGTTTGGCCAGACAAGGCATGACTGACGCAGCGCCAGTCCGGTGTATTCACGGAACACCTGAATATCATCGAGCAGGATTTCCGTGAACTCGCCATGAAATTTTCCCGGATGCAGCTGGTCGTAGATCTGCTGCCAGGCTGTAATCGTCAGCGCGTGCTCATACACATCCGTTGTTCGCCGTTGATGAACGTTGTCCACTTCCACTTTCGGCGTCAATTTAACGTCTTCGGGTAATACTTCATGATAAAGATGGTGCAAGTTTGCAGTACGGTTCTTTTTCATGATCTTTTAAGCCGGAAGCTTCAACGAAGCCCCCGGCCCTCCGACAGGTTAATTTTTTAAGCGATAGCGACTACTGCGTTTACGCAACGCTCCGTCAGAAAAGAGCTGTTCCAGCGCATTTCTGGCTTCATCAAGTGACCAGCCAAAGTGGGCGGCCACTTCCCCTGCCGTCATTCCTTGACGGACCGATGTTAACAGCGCCAGCAATTCATCAGAGGATTCAGATGACACAGGTGCTTCCTGCGTCTTCTCTGGGGCCACATCTGACTTCACTTCAGGCTTCTGCTCTGGTTTCTTCGGTTCTGGTTTCTTCGGTTCTGGTTTCTTCGGCTGGCGTTTAAAACCGCCGATCAGCCACTGGGTGTCATCGTCCGGCCGGCCTATTTCCTTACGGCTGATAACACGGCCTGTACGCGCTGCAGCTGCACTGCCAGCATCCAGCGCTGCTCGGCATGCCGCCAGATCGCCTTCCACCACCAGCGTCAGCCGACCAGGATCGAGCACTTCGTGGCTAAGCAGGCGCACATTCGCGGCTTTCAGCATGGCATCGGCCGCGTCCACGGCAGCCACCATGCCATCCACTTCCAGTAATCCCAGTGCATTGATCATCACTACCTCTCTTACGCGCGCTGGATTGGATTACGGGCAATATCCAGAACGGCATCGGCAAAGGCGTTACATGCGGCTTTACAAGCGGCCTGGCTACCGGTCAAAAACGCTGCTGAATAGTTGGTTTCTGACGGCGGTGGTACATAGGTTACCAGTTGTACATCGGCAGATTTCAGCGCGGCATCAATACCAAATGTCGCTTCCAGCGGCGGTGCTACCAGATACGCCATCGGATCGCCCAGTCGGCATCCCGCGGTCGCGGAAAGATACGAACCGGTACGCGAAACCACATGCGCCAGGAAGGCGGTATCTTCTGCGTCATTCGCCCACTGGAATGCCGCACCGCTTTCAATATTGGCCACCATCGCGTCCAGACCCGCGCGAACTTCGGCCGGGTTTGGTCCACCGAGCATAATCAGCACTTCGCCCGAGGTTGGAGAGGGACTGTGCGCCGCACCGGCATACAGCGAGCGGCCATAAACCACTTCCACCATCGCCTGTTTTGTCGCTTCATCTGCGGCAATATACGCCACGTCATCAGAGTCTGCTGTGATGAGTCCGAGGCTACGTATATGTGGCGGTAATTTAAGTTCGCGGGCAAAACCGTCATTTGCCGAGGCAATCACACGCATCGCGGTGACTGAAGGTCTAATCAAATCTAATGCTGGCATGATGCCTCCTTAACGGGTCATATTGATGCCGGATGCTTTTTGCTCCAGCATGCGCTTGGCCAAATCCACAATCACCGCCGCCGCTTCAACCGGTGGCGTACCGCCCTGGTGAATGTTCGAGATGCAGGTACGGTCAGCCTCAACGGTGGTTGCCACACGCGGCGAATAGACGGCGTAGCAAGAAAGACTTTCCGACTGGCCGAGGCCCGGACGCTCACCAACCAGCAGGATCACCGCTTTTGCACCCAGCAGTTCGCCGATCTGATCTTCAATTTTCACGCGCCCATAGCGAACAAAGAACGGCGTCCCGACCTTCAATCCGGCCTGTTTTAAGCCCGACAACAACGGCGGCAGGATCTCTTCGTAGTTGGCGGTGATGGCGTCAGTAGACAGGCCATCAGAAATAATCACCTGCACATCCGGATTCATTACACACTGTGATTTCAGTGCTTCAATGGCTTCCGCACTCAGACGACGTCCCATGTCCGGGCGCGTCAGATACAGGTTTTTGTCGCTGATTTCCGAGCGCACTTCCAGTAGTCCCTGGGCTTTTACCCACTCTTCCGGCACTTCTTTCAATACCGTATCTTTCGAACGCGAGTGGTCAGCCAGGAAGCGCAGCAGCGCCTGGGTACGCGGACGTGGACCGGCACGGCCGGTACATACACGCGCAGCGGTGCTACGGCGCAGTTCGGTCAATACCTCTGCGCGATGCGGATTCTCAACGCCAATCCACGCTTTCGCTTCGGCTGAACCTAAGTCCATCGCACAGCTTTCACCGGTCGGCGCAGCGCACTGCGTAGTGCTGCATTTCACTTCCGCTGATGGCGCTTGAACCTGCGGCTCTCCCATTGACGCCATTACGCTGCGTACAATTTCTTCAATCTGTTTTTGATCCATCGTGTGTCATCCCCGCGTCATCAGAAGAACAGTGACGGATCGCCCGCCCGTTTGGTCAGGCGACCGTTTGCCATAATGCCCATGGTTTCCAGCCAGCGTTCAAACTCCGGCGACGGGCGCAGGTTCAGCAACTGGCGCACGGTCGCGGTGTCGTGGAAGGCGGTGGTCTGGTAGTTGAGCATGATGTCGTCACCGAGCGGCATGCCCATGATGTAGTTGCAGCCAGCGGTGGCGAGCAGAATCATCAGGTTTTCATTGAGGTTCTGGTCAGCATCAGCATGGTTGGTGTAACAGCAGTCGCAGCCCATTGAGATGCCGCTCAGTTTGCCCATGAAGTGATCTTCTAAGCCCGCGCGAATAATCTGACGGTCGTTGTAGAGATATTCCGGCCCGATAAAGCCCACCACGGTGTTCACCAGGAACGGATCGTAGTGACGCGCCAGCCCGTAGTTACGCGCTTCCATCGTCACCTGATCGGCACCAAAGTTAGCGCCAGCGGAGAGCGCAGACCCTTGCCCGGTTTCAAAGTACAGGCAGTTTTCCCCGGCGATACGGTTGAATTCAGCACCCACTGCACGCGCTTCATCCAGCATGGCCAGCTCAACGCCAAACTCTTTTAAGCCTTTTTCGCTACCACAGATACTCTGGAAAATCAGCCCACCCGGCGCACCGCGACGAATCGCTTCAATCTGGGTGGTGACGTGCGCCAGTACGCAGCCCTGGGTCGGAATATTGAACTTGTCGATAACGCCATACACGGTATCGAGCACGCGGCTTAAGTTTTCCACGTCATCTGTGACCGGGTTGACACCGATCACCGCATCGCCCGCACCGAAAGACAGTCCTTCATAGATTTGCGCCGCAATACTCTGTACATCGTCACGGGTATCGTTCGGCTGCAAACGGCAGCTAAAGGTGCCCGGTAGACCGATGGTGGTGTTAGCCTTTTTGATCACCGGCATTTTCTTACCGCCGTAGATCAGGTCCGCGTTAGAGCAGATTTTTGCTACCGCAGCGACCACTTCCGACGTTAACCCTTTACGCGTAAACGCAATGTCATCAACAGAGGTTTCATCGCTCAGCACGTACTCGCGCAGCTCGCTGATACTCCAGTTTTTGATGCGGTTATAGGCCGTTTCGTTGACGTCATCCTGAATCAGACGCGTCACGCAGTCCTCTTCATAGGAAATCACCGGGTTATTACGGATATCCGCTACCGTCATTTCCGACAATACCTGCTTAGCCGCCACGCGCTCTTGCGAACTGGTTGCAGCGACACCTGCCAGCACATCCCCCGAACGCAGTTCGTTGGCTTTTGCCAGCACCTCTTTAACATCCTTAAACTGATAAACATTGCCGAACAATGTGGTCTTTAGTTTCATAAGTCGTTCCCTCAGGAAGGAAATGCGAGTGATTTCACCGTCACCGGCACAACCGATCCGCCAAAAAGAGGCGTACCAATGTCGATATAGTCCCCCGCCCGGACAACCACCTCATCGATGACCGCCAGCGGGTGTTGCTGTAACTGTGGGCGTAACAGCATGCCCAGGGCTTTACCAAAATCCTGCTCGGCTACCACCAGCAGGGGATGCGGATTCGGATAGCGCGCGACAAAGGCCAGCAACGCATCAATCACCGTTAACAGCGCGGCGTAGCGCACCGGCAGAGAAGCGGGCAGCGCCAGCACGTAGGCGTCCGTTTGCGGGTCCAGATCGAGCTGCATTAGTGCCTGTTGCCAGGCGGCCACCAGATCAGCCTCATCAACCGGAATCGCCACCGGCAGATTGCGCAGCGGAAGCGCCACACCTTCCAGCCAGATAGTGCTGCCCGAAAGCGACAGCGTATGCGCACCGGCGCCAATCACTGTGGCGCGCACGGTTTGCGCCGGGAACTGCACGTTCATCTCACGCAGGCGCGGATGTTCATGCAGCGCCGTCGCTAACAGCGGCCCAATGTCGGAAAAACAGAACGGATCGGCAGGTTGGTTGCGGTAGCACTCGCCCACCCCGCCGGACAACGTAATCACTTCCGGCTTCACGCCCGCCGGTAACAGAGCGGTTTGCATCAGCGCCTGTGCCAGCGGTGATAACGTGCCGTCAATCACCTCCACAATCAGCGCCGCCATCCGTCGGGCCACCTGAACAAGCTGCGCCGCATTGAGGGTTCGGGCATCAGTGCCTGGACCAAATACGTCATCCACAATCATTTGTCCCGGCTGATGCGCATGCACCACGCGCCCCTGACCGTCCGTTTCCAGTAGCCGTCCGCCGACGTTCAGACAAGCCGATCCGCTGACTTTTCCGGCATCGAACAGAACGTAGTTCGACGTACCGCCGCCGATGTCGATATTCAGTACGCGGCACAACTTCTGCTCGGACAGGGTTTGTGCCCCCGCACCGTGACCAGCAATCACCGATTCCAGATGCGGACCGGCGCTGGCAACCACGAAATCCCCCAGCGACTGGGAGAGCGCCATCACCGCCGGGCGCGCGTTGCGCGTTTTGGCACTTTCCCCGGTAATGATGATCGCGCCGGAATCAACCGTTTCCGGCGCAATGCCCGCCGCCTGATACTGGGCGAGGATCAGTGCTTTCAGTTCGGCCTCTTTCAACCCGCCCTGCTTATCAACGGGGGTAAAGAACACCGGGCTTTGCCAGCTAATTTCGCGTTTGATGAATTCGTAGCGCGGCACCTGCGACACTGCCGCACGGTTAACCAGCTCAAGGCGCGAGAAGATCACCTGAGTGGTGGTGGTGCCGATATCGATACCGACGCTGAGTAGCTGGCGAGTATTCACGATTGCGCCTCCGGATTGGTTTCTGCTGGTGCCGGAACATCTTCGTCTTTCGGTACTAACAGCATAGCCACGCCAATCGCCGTCACGCCGCCGATCAGCTTGCCGACAATCATCGGGAAGATCATGGCGTTCATGTTGGCAGCGGCGAAACCTAAGTGGTCACCCAGAGCGAAGGCCGCGGAAACCGCAAAGGCGCAGTTGATCACTTTGCCGCGGGTATCCATGTTTTTCATCATGCCGAACATTGGGATGTTATTGGCAAGCGTTGCCACCATACCCGCAGCCGCAATGTTATTGACTTTTAACAGGTTGCCGACGCTCATCAGCGGTTTTTCAAACCAGCGGGTCAGCAGCAGCACCATCGGGTAGGCACCCAGCAGCACACAGGAGATAGAACCGATAACTTCGATGGCGCGCATCACTTCACCCGGCTTGTCGCCTGGCGCCATGAAAATAGGATCAAGACCTGGGATCAGCTCCCAGCCGAGCAGGAACTTGATGACTGCCGCAGCCAGACCGAGGGTGATCAGCGCTACCAGGAACTTGGCGAAGATCTGGAAGCCGTTGATCATTTTTTCCGGGATGAATTTCAGTCCCAGCGCCACCAGCACGGCTACGATCAGCACCGGGATCATGTTCATCAGGATCAACGCAAAGGTGAACTCCACCGGCTGACCGTTGATTTCCACACCGGAGTACATCGCGACCAGGCCACCCGCAATACAGCCAATCGGAATGGTGACAATACCGGCCAGCACGCCCAGCGCCAGATAACGACGGTCAGACGGTTCAATAATTCCCAGCGCAACCGGAATGGAGAACACCAGCGTCGGCCCCATCATCGCGCCGAGAATCAGGCCAGAGTACAACCATGCCGCCACGTCGCCGCCCGCCAGTTCTTTCGCCAGGAAGAAGCCGCCCATATCGCACGCCAGCAGCGTTCCGGCAAACATCGACGGGTTCGCGCCCAGCATTTCATACAGCGGAATAATTACCGGCCCGAGCACATGCGCCAGTACTGGCGCCAGCGCGGTCATACCGACCATCGCCAGACCCAGCGCGCCCATTGCCATAAAGCCTTCTTCAAACTGACCGCCCGATCCCTCAATACTCTTACCGAACTTACCGAGGAAGCGCGCCGAACCGCCGAACTGCGACAGGATCCTGTCCACGGCGGCAATCAGCATAAAGAACATCATGATGTACATGATGATTTCGTTAATTCCCATAGCCCCTACTCCCTGTCATTTGTGATTTGTAGGCCGGATAAGACGTTTACGTCGCCTCCGGCATTAACGCCGTGTTATTGCCGGATGGCGGTGCGAGCACCTTATCCGGCCTACAGGCATTACCCGGCAGCCGCGTACAGGTCGATAATCTGTTCCTGCGTGGCGGTGCGTGGGTTACTGCGAATACAAATATCCTCCAGCGCGGCGTGTGCCCATGCGCTGTAATGTTCGGGTTTTGCTCCAACGTCTGAGAGCCGTTTGGTCTGGCCCACTTCGCTAATCAACTCGCTGACCGCGTTGATAGCATCACGATCGTCCGATTTCTTGTTGGTTAACGCGCGTCCGATATGGCTGAAGCGCTCACGACACACCATGCGGTTGAACCCCATTACCGTAGGAAGCAGCATGGCGTTAGCCTGTCCGTGTGGGATATGCAACGTCGCTCCCGGCTGGTGCGCCATCGCATGGCACAGGCCCAGCCCTGCGCTGGAAAACGCCATCCCGGCCATACAGGAAGCCAGCAGCATGCTTTCGCGCGCCGCCAGATCCTGACCGTAGCCGACGGCCTTCGGCAGCGATTTACCTATCATCGCAATCGCGCCAATCGCCAGACTGTCGGTAAACGGCGTCGCGTTCAGCGCGCTATACGCTTCAACGGCGTGCGTCAGTGCATCAATCCCGGTCATTGCCGTTACATGTGCAGGCACGCCTTCCGTCAATGCAGCGTCCAGGATCGCCACATCCGGCATCAGGGTTGCGTGGGCCAGCACTTTTTTGAGTCCAGTCGCGGCGTCGATTATTACCGTGACGTTGGTGGTTTCTGAGCCCGTTCCGGCGGTAGTCGGTACGGCAATCAGCGGCAGACGTGGGCGTAACGCGCTGCGCTCGTCCATGTCTGCCAGCGTCTGAGTGGGGTTGGTCACCAGCAACGCCACTGCCTTGGCGGCATCCAGTACGGAGCCACCACCAAAGGCCACAACGCCATCGCACTTCGATTCACGCAATTGCGCGACCGCCGCGCAGACGTCTGTAATGCACGGTTCGCCCACCGGACATGGCCACAGCGTCATCGCCACGCCTTTCATCGCCAGACTGCGCTCCAGTGCGGCGGTCATCCCCGCCTGATGCAGGAAGCTGTCCACCATGACGAACATATGCGTCAATCCGCGCGTTTGTGCTTCCTGTCCGCAGGTACTGAGCGCTCCCAGCCCACAAAGGGTGACCGGTGGAACGCTAAACGTTTTTACGCGTTGCAGATTCAGGGTATCGAATGCCTGAAAGAGCGCGGTCTGCAATTCAGCTTGCATAGATTCCTTCCGCTTTTTCTTTTCCGCTGTTGGCAATCGCCAGCGGGGTCATAAACAGGCTGTGCTGGGGTAAATGCACCTGCAGTTCCGGGAAACGCTTACGGAACAGCTCATCAACGCCCGGCTGCATGCAGGAACCACCGGCCAGCCATAAATCGGTAACGCCCTGACCCGCAATATGATGAGCCACGATTTCCGCCATTTTTTCGTAGACAGGCTTCACCACCGGCCAGATTTCTTTGCCGTTGCTACGCTTGTACTGCTCGGCTTCTTCTAACTGGATACGACGGTTCCCGGCCAGCGTCAGAGAGATATGATGCCCACCGGTTGCTTCATCAGCGGAGTAGGTCACCTTGCCTTGTTTAACGATCGCAATCCCGGTAGTGCCACCACCAATATCCACCACGCCGGCGTTATCGAGCTGCAACAGATCCGCCACCGCTGTCGGTTCGTCGAACACATGGCTCACTTCAAGCCCGGCAGACTCCAGCACGTTAATAGAGATGCGAGGATCAGTTCCCGGTGGAAATGAGGTTGCCGCATGGGTAAAGCGGCAACCCAGCTGTTGTTCGAGCGTATCGAGATGGCGACGAACGATGGTCACCGCACCAAAGAAATCCCAGACGATGCCATCGCGCACGACATCGGCCCAGTCCAGGCAAACCGCGACCGGCTGTCCGTCACTGTCCACAACCATCGACACCACATCACACGTTCCCAAATCAATGCCCAACCACAGCGGTGAATCGCTCTTTGTGGGCGTCTGGTTACATAGCGTTGCCGCTTTTAGCAGTCTGGGTGTCAACCAACGTTGTTCGTCGTGCGCCATCTCATTTACTCCTTATACAATTCTGAAGGCGTCTACCAACACACAGCGACGCAGACGCACAAACGTACGCGCACTGGTCACCCCTTCCCCGGTTGGTGTGGTAATGGTCATCGTGGTCCAGCCTTCA
This sequence comes from Citrobacter sp. S39, assembly GCF_009495675.1. NCBI lineage: Bacteria > Pseudomonadati > Pseudomonadota > Gammaproteobacteria > Enterobacterales > Enterobacteriaceae > Citrobacter > Citrobacter sp. S39. The sequence goes on along the minus strand of NZ_CP045555.1, from coordinate 2,389,413 downwards.
CCGCCCAGTCCAAGACCGGCAATGCACGGTCCGTTCTTAACGAAGATGCTGGTATCAATGGCGTTTGCCATACGGTTCATGTTGTCGATATTGCGCGAGTGCATCGCCGCCGTATGGTGGCAACCGCCTTCAAGCTTGACCGCCAGTTCAATGGCTTCATCGACGTTAGCGACCCGCACGACCGGTAGAACCGGCATCATCAGTTCGGTGACGGCAAACGGATGCGTCGCGGAGGTTTCGACGAATAACAGACGGGTTTGCTCCGGTACGTTCAGACCAATCGCCGCAGCGATTTTGCCTGCGTCACGACCTACCCAGTCACGACTGACCGTGCCTTTACCGCGCTCATCGATATTTTTCAGCAGCACCGGCTGCAGCTGTTCGGCCTGGGCCGTGGTGAGTTTCACCGCATGCTGGCTTTCCATCAGACGCATCAGTTCATCAGCGACGCTATCGACCACGATCAGCACTTTTTCGTCAGCGCAGATGATGTTGTTGTCAAACGATGCACCTTTAACTACCGACTGCGCCGCGCGTGCCAGGTCAGCCGTTTCATCAACCACCACCGGCGGATTACCTGCGCCAGCGGCAATCAAACGTTTGTTGGTGTGCTTACGCGCGGCATCTACTACGGCTTCACCACCGGTCACCACCAGCAGGCCGATACCTGGGTACTTGAACAGACGTTGGGCAGTCTCGATATCTGGGTTGGCAACTGTCACCAACAGGTTTGCCGGACCGCCTGCGGCAACTACCGCCTGGTTAAGCAGAGTGATAGCGCGCTGAGAGACTTTTTTCGCCGCCGGATGCGGTGCGAAAACCACGCTGTTTCCAGCGGCAATCAGGCTGATGGCGTTGTTAATGACGGTCGCGGCCGGGTTGGTAGATGGGGTTACCGAGGCCACCACGCCCCACGGCGCGTTTTCAATCAGCGTCAGACCGTTATCGCCGGTCAGAACCTGTGGAGACAAGCATTCCACACCCGGCGTGCCGCGCGCCTGCGCCACGTTTTTGGCAAATTTATCTTCGACGCGTCCCATGCCGGTTTCAGTGACGGCAAGTTCCGCTAATTCTCTGGCGTGCTTTTCGCCCGCCTCACGTAGCGCCGTGATAGCCAGTTGGCGCATGGCGACGCTTTTCAGCCCCTGCTGGGCCAGTTTTGCTGCCGCCACTGCGTCATCCAGGGAGGCAAAAACGCCCATTTCTTGAACGGCACTGACGGGTTGGCTGCTGTCTTTCATTTTCAGCAGTACCGCTTTCACGACCTGTTCAATATCCTGTTGATTCATGATTTTCTGCCTTATTTATGGAAGATCACCTGACCACCTGCCACCACTTCATCGACAATGCCAATCACGCACAGATCGACAGGCGATGATTCATTCCGGTGCGCCTGACGGGCGGAGCTTCCGCTGACCAGCAGCACCCACTCTCCGGTTCCCGCCCCGATGCTGTCGATAGCAACAGCACATTGCCCGTCGGGATTTCCCTGGGCGTCAATCATTTCCACCATCAGCAACTTGTCGTGCGCGAGCCCCTGATGGCGTACGGTACAAACAATTTGTCCTGTAACGATTGCCAGTTTCATACGCGCCTCCGTGGCATATTTCAGGTAAAACCTCCCCCTACCCTCCGCAGAAGGTAATGTGAAAAGGAGAGAGGGTGACGCCAGCAATGAAGTCTGTGGCGTCACATGGACGACTTACATGTCGTTGCTGTCGCCTTTAAAGCTGATCGGGAACACTTCTTCCAGATCGCCGTGCGGACGCGGGATCACGTGCACTGAAACCAGCTCGCCAATACGCTGTGCTGCCGCAGCACCTGCGTCCGTTGCAGCTTTACATGCCGCTACGTCGCCACGGACCATGGCAGTGACCAGACCGCCACCGATCTGCTTCACGCCAACCAGTTTCACGCGTGCCGCTTTAACCATTGCGTCAGAAGCCTCAATCAGTGCAACCAGGCCCCGGGTTTCAATCATTCCTAATGCTTCCATTGTGTTTTCCTCTCATTAAGGGGTCCTGAACGGGACCTTATACAACCAGTGTGTGCGAGGCGTTTTCACGACTCATGTCAGTCTGGCGCGGCACTGCTGCCACCAACGCCAGTTCGATAATTTCCTGTACGCTACAGCCACGAGAGAGATCATGAAGCGGTGCGGCAAGCCCCTGAATCAATGGCCCTACTGCGCGATACCCTCCCAGACGCTGAGCGATTTTGTAGCCAATATTGCCTGCCTCAAGCGATGGGAAGACCATCACATTGGCATTGCCCTTTAACGGACTGGCGGGCGCTTTTTGCGCAGCGACATCCGGAACAAAGGCGGCATCAAATTGCAGTTCACCGTCCACGGTAAGCTGCGGGGCACGCTCACGAACGATCTCGGTCGCCTGCTGCACGTTAGCGACGTTAGGATGGCGAGCACTGCCATTACTTGAAAACGACAGCATAGCCACGCGCGGCTCTTCACCTGTGATCGCTTTCCAGGTTTCAGCGCTGGCGATGGCGATATCCGCCAGCTGTGCAGCGGTGGGCTGCGGCACAACGCTACAGTCTGCAAATCCTAATGACGGCCCGAGATACTGCGGCAGCATCAGAAAAATTGACGACAGCGTTTTGCAACCAGGCTGTAATCCAATAATGCGCAATCCTGCACGAAGCACGTTTGCCGTTGATGACAAGTTGCCCGCAATACACACATCGGCTGTACCGGCACTGACCATCGCGGCGGCGAACATCAGCGGATCGTTGAGCTTCTCCCGCGCATCCGGCGGCGTTTTTTCGCCCGCCGTTGCCCGCCAGCGCAGGGCAAACTCTTCACGCATCTGTACATTGCTTTGTGGATCAATAACCTGAATACCGTCCATGGCTACGCGATGGCTGAGCGCAAACTGGCGTAGCGCAAACGGGCTGGCGACGAGAATGGGGCGTGCCAGACTGTGCTGATGCAGGTAATTGGCCGCCTTCAGCACCCGGACATCCAGCGCATCCGGAAACACTACTCGTGCAGGTGAGCGTTGGGCGAGTTGACGAGCACGTTCAATGATCATTGCTTCTCCCCCAGTCTCTGTTGAATTTGACTAACCGTCAGCGGATGCTTTGCAACACTCAGAATCATCATCACGTAGACCGTACTGGAAAGGCGGTTGAGCGCCTGCATAATGTCCGGTCGCATAACCTCAAAACTGCGAGTGATGAATACCTGGGCCGCCACCGTCTCCGTTTCACGGACTTTGGTACGCAGCAGATTAAGTAACGCGCAATCACGTCCATGGCTGGCTTCAGGCACCAGATGGTCGTGGTCCAGATAGCGCAGCGGTTGATGCGAAAGACGGTGTAAATCTTCGTCACTTAAACCCACGACAGCTTGTGCTGCCAGCGGCTCATCCATGGCGTCTGCGCGCATAATATTGCCCAGGCGCGAGCGGATATCCGCCAGCCACGGCTGCCATGGTTCTGCCATCTCAATCTGCAACCACACGGCCAGGGCGATGGTGCTGTCCAGCGCGGCGCGAAATCCCAGCCGAGGGTCACTTTTGGCGACCATCTTGTCCGCCGTCAGATGCGTCAGGGTGTCCGGTTTCTTCGCCACCGGTTGATGGCACAGTTCGCAGCTGGCCTGTGGATGCGTATCACTGCTGGTTAATCCATGAACCGGCTGCGGCTGCTGTTCTTCGTCATCAATAAACAGGCTGCCCTGCTCGTCAATAAACTTAATGCGCAGATGTCGGCTTTCCAGTAATTCCCGGGCAGACGGCGTCAGGCGAGCGTCAGCGGGGAGATGAATTTCAGCCCCTTCGCTGAGCGTATGATTCGCTCTGAGCCATGCTTCGGTAATGAAATCCTTCATACATCCGCCTTAGCAGGACTGCCAGTTCGCAGGCCAGGCCACATACAGAAACTTCACCGTCGATGGCGTACCAAATTCGATGCTGGAGCCTTTCGGGATAAACATCACGTCCCCGGCTTTTGCAATCATGGTTTCGCCTTCGTGGCGAACATGCAGCTCTCCTTCCAGAATCATGTCGATTTCGTCGTAGTTCAGCGTCCATGGGAAAAAGGCGTTATCCCACTGCATAAACCCGGCGGCCATGCTGCTACCGTCCTGGTCGGTCACCAGATCGGTTAAGCCCACGCAGTGCGGCTGCGCGCCGTCAAAACGACCAAACTTCACGCTGCTGCCGTCGATGACTTTCACACCGCCTTTGCCGGTCACCGAGTTAAAGCTCGGCTGCATTCCGCCCTGCTCCAGCGACTGCTTTTCCTTCATGACTTTGTCCATCAGCTGCGCGACCAGGCTTTCGGTAAACTGCCCTTCCGGTAACTGCGCAATGATGGTTTCGCGAATACGCTGGCTTTCCGTTTTGCCATCAATCACCGCAGCCGGAGCAGCAGCGACGGCGCCTGGCGCGGATTCATCGCATTCACTGATGGTAACGCCCAGCAGCTCCGCAACTTCGCGCGCCTCCGGGGTGATGATGCTGGCGCGCAGAACAACCGACATTTCCTGTTCGCCGCGTGCGTGGGCCGCACGAATATCGTTAGCTGTGATGAGTTTTTTCACCTGCCCTTTCCTCCTTTTGGCTGAGCTCAGTCAGATAATCCACCAGGTGCTGCACACTGCGCGGGTCATGGCTATTGAGCTCAAAAATCGGCTCCTGAAACCCCATCCCGCGAAGTAGTTGTCGCGTTGCGGCGACGTCGGCATCCGGCATGTCCGTTTTACTGATAACGGCGATTTGTCGTTTACTGGCACCGATATCCAACAGCCCGGCAGGTAAGCGACTTTCTTTATCATTTGCCGCGTGTATATAAATCAACGTATCAACATCCTGCAGCGTGGTAATTAAGGCGTGATACCAGCGCGGATGGCTAAAATATTCCCCTGGCGTATCGATATCGCCATTTTCATTAAACTCCACGGCCTGTGTTTTTCTGGCGAGGGAGTAATTCCCCTGTAGCGCATTAAAGAGCGTTGTTTTCCCCGCCCCCACCGTACCGACAAACGCAATACGTTTCATCGCCGCCTCTGATTAACTTTTTGTCAGGTTGCACAAAGTGAAATTTAATAATCGACCCAGACCGCTTACCGTCTGTAATAACGCTTCTTCTACTGCGCCTACCGAGCCGTAGATCACCAGTGCGCCGCTGAATCTATCAAGAAAACCGATATGTACATCCGCCGCCTTCATGGCTAAGTCACCGGCAATCATCGCGGTTTCGCCTGGCGTCAGCGTCATGATGCCGATAGCGCCCGCTTCGGGAACGCCGATCTTTTTCGCTAATTCCTCGCCGGGGTGCGCAATGAGATGCGCCAGCGTGACCTGTTTCCCCGGCACAAATTCCTGAATAATGCGTTCTTTTTCCATTGCTCACCGCCTCCGCTAAAACTGCCCTTATCGTGGCAATTTTTTGTCAGAGTAAATAACAAAATTCGGCAACCAGGTTTAAAAGGTGAAGTAGATCACTAAGAAAAGGAAAATAAAAAGGCGCGAGAGAAACCCGCGCCGGAAATTAATTAAAGTGAAATTACAGCGGCTGCGTTTGGGCTTCTACAACCGCCAGCGCCACCATATTAACGATACGACGAACAGAGGCGATCGGCGTTAATACATGAACAGGTTTCGCAACTCCCATCAGCACCGGGCCAACCGTTACGCCTTCAGAACTGGAAACGCGTAGTAAGTTGTAACTAATACGGGCCGCTTCCATATTCGGCATCACCAGAATATTCGCTGAGCCTTTCAGCGGACTGTCCGGCATGCGGTCATTACGGATACTTTCCACCAGCGCGGCGTCGCCGTGCATTTCGCCGTCAATCATCAACTCTGGCGCGCGCGCCTTAATCAGCTCCAGCGCTTCGCGCATTTTGCTGGCCGACGGGCAGTCAGAGGAACCAAAGTTGGAGTGCGACAGCAACGCCACCTTCGGTTCAATACCAAAGCGACGCACAGTCTCTGCCGCCATCACAGCGATTTCCGCCAGTTGCTCAGGCGTAGGATCGTCGTTGACGTAAGTATCGGCGATAAAAGTGTTACCACTTGGCAGCAGCAAGGCGTTCATCGCCCCAGCAGTATGCACGCCGTCACGATGACCAAACACCTCTTTCACCACGCTGAAGTGCTCATGGTAGTCACCAATCGTACCGCAGATCATCGCATCCGCTTCGCCACGCTGCACCATGATTGCACCGATCACCGTAGTGTTGGCAATCACCGCACGCTGCGCCTGCTCCTGGGTGATCCCACGGCGCTTCATAATCTGGTAGTACTCGCTCCAGTACTCTTTAAAGCGTGGATCGGATTCGTTGTTGACGATCTCAAAATCGACGCCCGCTTTGATCTGCAGCCCCAGTTTCTGGATACGCATTTCAATAACGCTCGGACGACCGATCAGGATTGGTTTTGCCAGTCCTAAAGTAATCAGCTCCTGAGTAGCATGCAGTACACGCGCTTCTTCCCCTTCCGTCAGCACCACACGCTTCGGCGCTTTGCGTGCCAGGGAGAAAATTGGCTTCATGAACAGGTTGGTTTTGTAGACGAATTCAGTCAGCTTATCGATGTAAGCGTCAAAGTCGGCAATCGGACGCGTGGCCACACCAGAGTCCATCGCTGCTTTCGCCACAGCAGGGGCGATTTTGACGATCAGACGCGGGTCGAACGGTTTCGGAATGATGTATTCCGGGCCGAAGCTCAGGTCCTGATCGCCATAAGCAGAGGCCACCACTTCACTCTGCTCGGCATGCGCCAGCTCAGCAATGGCGTGCACCGCCGCCAGTTTCATCTCTTCGTTGATGGCCGTTGCACCGACATCCAGCGCACCGCGGAAGATGAACGGGAAGCACAGGACGTTATTAACCTGGTTCGGGTAGTCTGAACGGCCAGTACAAATGATTGCGTCGGAACGCACCTCTTTTGCCAACGGCGGCAGGATTTCCGGTTCCGGGTTAGCGAGTGCCAGAATCATTGGCGCACGCGCCATCTTCTTAACCATTTCCTGCGTCAGCACTTTCGGACCGGAGCAACCGAGGAAAATATCTGCGCCGTCAATGACATCATCCAGCGTACGCTTACCGTCATCCACCACCGCATAAGCCGCTTTGGTTTCCGCCATGTTCGGTTCGCGGTCTTTGTAAATCACGCCTTTGGAGTCACAGACCACAATATTGTGTTTCTGCATACCCAGCGCTACCAGCAGGTTCATACAGGCAATCGCCGCTGCGCCTGCGCCAGACACCACCATGCGCACGTCGGAGATATTTTTCTCAACCACCCGCAGACCGTTCAGAATTGCGGCAGTACTGATGATTGCCGTACCGTGCTGGTCATCGTGGAAGACCGGAATATTCATGCGTTCGCGCAGCTTTTGCTCAATGTAGAAACACTCCGGCGCTTTGATATCTTCGAGGTTGATACCGCCAAACGTGGGTTCCAGGGCCGCAACCACATTGATAAATTTATCCGGATCGAGTTCATCGACTTCAATGTCGAACACGTCGATCCCGGCGAATTTCTTAAACAGAACGCCTTTACCTTCCATCACCGGTTTGCCGGCCAGTGCGCCAATATTGCCCAGGCCCAGCACCGCCGTACCGTTGGAAATAACCGCAACCAGGTTGCCGCGCGCGGTGTATTTGTAGGCTGCCAGCGGGTCCTTTTCAATTTCAAGACACGGTGCAGCCACGCCCGGCGAGTAGGCCAGCGCCAGATCGCGCTGCGTTGCCAGAGGCTTGGTCGGAGAAACCTGGATTTTACCGGGTACCGGAAATTCGTGGAAATCGAGGGCGCTTTGTTTTAACTGGTCATCCATCTTGTTGTTCCTTTCACGTATCTATCAAAAAAGTGGCGCGGGTAACCATTCTACTGAGCCGCACATTATCACCTCAGTCAACGGCACAAACTTTGAAGGTCCCCAAACTCTCACCATTCAAAGAAAGAATTTGTTATCAATTTATAACAGCCATGTTACCTGCTTAATCCAGCAATACCATGCTTGTCTGCTATGCTTTTTGCTGACAACGCCCGCAATTTTCCCAAAAGTGTGAATCACAACACGCATCTAACACTTTACTTTTCAAGGAGTATTTCCTATGACCCGTAAAGAGCTTGCCAATTCCATTCGTGCGCTGAGTATGGATGCCGTCCAAAAAGCTAACTCCGGCCACCCAGGAGCACCAATGGGGATGGCCGATATCGCCGAAGTGCTGTGGAACGATTTTCTACGCCATAACCCGACCGATCCCACCTGGTACGATCGTGACCGGTTTATTCTGTCCAACGGCCACGCCTCAATGCTGCTTTACAGCCTATTGCATCTTTCCGGTTACGACCTGCCGATCGAAGAATTAAAGAACTTCCGTCAGCTCCATTCAAAGACGCCAGGTCACCCGGAAATTGGCTACACGCCGGGCGTGGAAACCACCACCGGACCGCTGGGCCAGGGTTTAGCCAACGCTGTCGGCATGGCCATTGCCGAACGCACGCTGGCAGCGCAGTTTAACCAGCCGGACCATGAGATTGTTAACCACTTTACCTGGGTCTTTATGGGCGACGGCTGTCTGATGGAGGGTATTTCACACGAGGCTTGTTCGCTGGCGGGCACGCTGGGGCTTGGCAAACTCATCGGCTTCTACGATCACAACGGCATCTCAATTGATGGCGAAACCGACGGCTGGTTTACCGACGATACTGCAAAACGCTTTGAGGCTTACCACTGGCATGTAGTGCACGATATTGACGGTCATGACCCTGAGGCGGTGAAAAAAGCCATTCAGGAAGCGCAGGCTGTTACCGATAAACCGTCGCTGATTATCTGCCGCACGGTGATTGGTTTTGGCTCACCGAATAAAGCCGGGAAAGAGGAAGCGCACGGCGCTGCGTTGGGCGAAGAAGAGGTGGCGCTGACCCGGCAGAAACTGGGGTGGCATCATCCTGCTTTTGAAATCCCCAAAGAGATTTACCGGGCGTGGGACGCACGCGAGAAAGGCGAAAAAGCGCAACAGAGCTGGAAGGAGAAATTCGCAGCTTACGAACAAGCCTACCCGGAACTGGCGGCAGAGTTTACTCGCCGGATGAGCGGCGGACTGCCTAAGGAGTGGGAAGCAACAACCCAGAAATATATTACCGACCTGCAAGCCAACCCAGCCAAAATAGCCACCCGTAAAGCTTCGCAAAATATCCTGAATGCCTATGGGCCGATACTGCCAGAACTGCTCGGCGGCTCGGCGGATCTGGCACCCAGCAACCTGACCATCTGGAAAGGCTCCTCCTCTCTTAAAGAGGATCATGCAGGAAACTACATCCACTACGGCGTGCGGGAATTTGGCATGACCGCCATTGCTAATGGTATCGCGCACCACGGGGGCTTCGTACCTTACACTGCCACGTTCCTGATGTTTGTCGAATATGCCCGCAATGCCGCGCGCATGGCGGCGCTGATGAAAGCCCGACAAATCATGGTTTATACCCACGACTCGATTGGCCTGGGGGAAGATGGTCCCACGCACCAGGCCGTCGAACAACTCGCCAGCCTGCGCCTGACGCCTAATTTCAGTACCTGGCGACCATGCGATCAGGTTGAGGCGGCAGTAGGCTGGAAGCTGGCGGTCGAACGCCATGACGGGCCAACGGCGCTGATCCTCTCGCGGCAGAATCTGGCGCAGGTTGAGCGCACGCCTGAGCAAGTGCAGCAAATTGCCCGTGGCGGCTATGTGCTGAAGGACGGCGGCGGTAAGCCGGATGTTATCCTGATTGCTACCGGTTCAGAAATGGAAATCACGCTGCTGGCGGCGGAAAAACTGACCGGCGAAGGCCGTAACGTGCGGGTAGTTTCTCTGCCTTCAACCGATATCTTCGACGCCCAGGATGAGACGTACCGGGAGTCGGTTCTGCCGGCAAACGTCAGCGCGCGCGTGGCGGTAGAAGCCGGTATTGCCGACTACTGGTTCAAGTATGTTGGGCTGAAAGGGGCGATTGTTGGGATGACGGGCTATGGGGAGTCGGCTCCGGCGGACAAGCTGTTCCCGTTCTTCGGCTTTACGGTAGATAACATCGTCGACAAAGCACACAAGGTGCTTAACGTGTGATCCACAGTGTGGGCCAGGCATCTGGCCCATGCCAGTTATCACAACTTGGCTCCTGGGCATAGCGCACCAGGCGAAAACGCTGACCATCGTAGCGCCAGCGGGTCTGGATACCGCAATCTGCCAACCCTCGTCCTTTAGCGAGGGTAACCAGCTCCCGCGACTTTTCGTCAAACGCAGCGTTGGTCAGCTCCATATCGCGACTTTCCGCATCCGTTTTAAAAGGCAGACTTAACCGTACCGCGCGTGAAGTCAGCGGGGTTGTACGTGAAACCACCCACGCCAGATCGATAGTGTTATACGCTCCGGCCTCACAGCCAATCATCAGCAGCGCTTTATCATCCGTTAGGGCCGTGACGCGCATCTCGCGACGCAGCGGATCGATAGAGCAACGAATACCGTTGATTCGCCAGTTACCATAGTCCAGCAGTTCACTGCGCTCTTGCTGTGTGAGAGGCGTTGGCGTTGGGTTAATGACCGCTACGCCTTTCAGCGCGGGGGCAGGAGGTACACTGAGCGGAGGCTCGTCACCTTTTTCGATCCATGCGGTTTCGCTGCCAACCCGTTTTTGCTGGGCATCGATAAACAACAATGCGGCTTTTAGCCCGACCAGCGAAAGATTTTGCGCACCTTTTTGCAGGGTAATCGCCTTCGCGTCCTGTACGGTTTGTAAAAATGCGCTAATGGTGGCCGGATCATCGGTCATCAGTTGCCATGGGGTAACACGCCAGTGCTCGCCGCTCAGCGAGAGCGGCGCACCATCCAACAACAGACGCGGCGCAATATCGCTCTCTTTGACGTTGGACGATTCCAGCCCGCCCAGTTCAATACGCAACACGGCGTCAGTATGTGCCCCGGCGCTGCGGCTCAAGGTCATGACCAGGCCGTGGTGCTCTCCGGTATTGCGCGCCACGCAAAAATTTTGGTTATTACACGTCACCTGCCAGTCAGAAAACGCCTGTTGCGCGGGCGCAGCCCAGAGCAATCGGGCTGGTAGCAACCCGAGCAGGAAAAGGAGAATAACGCGATAGCGCATGGACGGTACAACCCCGAAGTCAAAACACACAGCCTAAGCGGTATCTTCCTTGCGCGACTGATGTGGCTCAATAAGAATTGTCGGATTGGCCGTAAATTTGTAAAGAAATATAAATCCCGCGCATTAGTCCATGAGATGCGACGACTGCAAATAGTTCAACAATAGCACCGTTTTACCGTCACGGATCTCACCCGTTTTGATCATTTCCAGCGCCTGTGTGAACGGCAGTTCCAGAACTTCAATATCTTCATCTTCCACACCGCCACCCCCGTTTGCTCGCTGGCTGTCACTGTATTGTGCAATGAAGAAGTGGATTATTTCCGTCACGCCGCCCGGCGACATGTATAACTCAAACAGTTTGCGCACTTCGCCCACTTCAAAGCCGGTCTCTTCAATGGCCTCTTTGCGAATGCACGCTTCCGGTTCGTCGTTATCCAACAGCCCGGCGCAGGTTTCAATCAGTTGACCATCTTCATTACCGTTGACCCAGGTGGCGACGCGGAACTGGCGAATTAAGACCACCGTTTTCTTCTCCGGGTTATACAGCAGGATTGTGGCACCGTTACCGCGATCGTAAACCTCGCGTTTATGACGAATCACCTCTCCAGTGCTACGGGTCAGGTCATAAGTGATATTGCGCAGGATGAAGTAGTTATCGGAGAGGACTTTATCTTTGATGAGGGTAATTTTTTGCGACATACCGGCTCCACAGCAAGAAGTGAGAAATAATACTACGCCGTGAAACCGGGTTTGTCTTGGAACAATGTAGGCCTGATAAGCAAAGCGCCATCAGGCATTCATGCGGCACATTGCCGGATGACAACGCTAACGCGTTTTATCCGGCCTGGACGCCGATTAGTGAGATTTGACTGATTTTACGCCCAGCCAGTCGACGATCCCCTGGGCGGCGTGCCGCCCCTCCGCCATGGCCGTCACCACCAGATCCGCACCGCGTACCGCGTCGCCACCGGCAAAGATTTTCGGGTTACTGGTTTGGTAACGGTATGCGCTTTCAACATCGGCGGCAATGCGCCCCCAGTTATCGACCTTAACGCCATGCGACTCCAGCCACGGCATGCCGTGTGGGTGAAAACCAAACGCCATGATCACCGCATCTGCGGGCATCACAAACTCACTCCCGGCGATGGGAACCGGGCGACGACGCCCCTGCGCATCAGGTTCGCCAAGTTGGGTACGTAAGAAACGCACGCCGCTGACTCGCCCATCGGCATGCAACACCAGCTCAACCGGCTGGACGTTAAACTCGAAGTTTGCCCCCTCTTCCCGGGCGTTCTTCACCTCTTTTTTCGAACCCGGCATGTTGGCTTCATCACGACGATAGGCGCAGGTCACCTGGCTTGCACCGTGGCGCAGCGCGGTACGTACACAGTCCATGGCCGTATCGCCTCCGCCCAGAACCACCACGTTCAGTCCGGCGGTATCGATAAACGGTTCTTCAGGCAACTCATCCAGCCCCATCACCTGCTTGGTGTTGGCAATCAGGAACGGCAGCGCATCATATACGCCTGGCGCGTCTTCATTTGGCAGGTCCGCCTTCATGGAACGATAGGTTCCCACCCCCACGAACACGGCATCGTAATCCTCCAGCAACTTTTCAAGTGCGACGTCCTTACCCACTTCACAGTTAAGTTCGAAATGAATCCCCATAGCGCTGAAGATTTCACGGCGACGCGTCAGCAGCGATTTATCCAGTTTGAAGGCCGGAATACCGAACGTCAACAAACCGCCAATTTCAGGATGGCGATCGTACACGGTGGCACTGATACCGCTACGCGCCAGCACATCCGCGCAGGCCAGACCCGCCGGACCCGCGCCAATAATGGCAACACGCTTGTCCACTTTCTGCACATGGCTTAAGTCCGGCCGCCATCCTTTACTCAGCGCCCGATCGGAGATGTAACGCTCAATATTACCGATGGTGACTGCGCCATGCTCACTACGCACCGTGCATGCCCCTTCGCAGAGTCGATCCTGCGGGCATACACGCCCGGTCACCTCCGGCAAGCAGTTGGTTTGATGTGAAAGCTCAACCGCGGCATCGATGTTTCCGGCTTTGACCAGCTCAATCCACTGCGGAATGTGGTTATGCAACGGACAGGTCCATTCGCAAATACTGTGGTCGCCGCATTTCAGGCAGCGAGAGGCTTCCCGCTCCGCCTGCGCCGTACGAAACGGCAGATAGATCTCTTCAAAGCTGGTTTTCCGGGCATCAATCGCCAGTTTATCCGGTTCACCACGCGCAGGCGTCGCCTGCATTTGCTCACGTTTGGTGATGACATGTGGAACAAGATCGGTAGTGCTGGCGTGCCATGGCTGGCTTTCCAGACTTGCGGTACGCAGCCTGCGCGCTTTTGACAGACCGGTAAGCGAATTTTCCGTCACCAACTGTAACGCCTGCGCCGGGCAGTTCTCTACGCAGGCGGGCCCCTGTTCACGCCCCTGGCACAGATCGCATTTGTGCGCGGTGGCTTTCACCTTCCCTTTGGCGACAGGAGTGAGTACGATCTGCATCGTGCCGAAAGGACAGGCAACGACGCACGATTTACAGCCAATGCACTTTTGCGGGTTCACCTGAACGCTGTCGTTATCATGGCTAATTGCCCCATTTGGGCAACTTCTGGCGCAGGGTGCATCTTCGCAGTGGTGACAGGTCACCGCGCTGCGCTGCTGCTGATGTTTAATGACGGTAATTCGGGGCTGAAAATGCCGTTGGCTCAGGACATGCTGTTCGCCATTGTGAGCCATGACGCAGGCGACCTCACAGGCATGGCATCCCAGGCACTGCTGGCTATTGACCATAATAAAACGATTCATGGCTTCCTTCTTTTTTGGTTGCAAAAACCTTATTCTTTATAAGAGTGTTATTAACCGACACGGAAGGAAGCGGCAATGTTCATTTGCCCAGGAAGCACAACTATTTATGCAGAACCTGTGGCAGATCAATTTATTTCATCGCATATGAAATTGTGTTTCAGTTACCATCCAGTTTCATGGCGTTTTATTAACCTTTATCAAATACACCGCATCGTTCACGCTGTTTTCAGGCGCGACGTGTATTGTGTGAGGATGCACAAGTGACGGTAAAGCGTCCGGTCTCGGCCAGTCTGGCTAAAGCTTTTTTCTACATAGTGCTGCTGTCAATTCTCTCAACAGGTATTGCGCTGCTCACGCTGACCAGCAGCTTGCGAGATGCCGAAGCCATCAACGTTGCTGGCTCATTGCGCATGCAAAGCTACCGTCTGGGTTACGATCTGCAAAGCCAGAGCCCGCAGCTTAACGCCCACCGCCAGCTTTTCCAGCAGGCGCTAAACGCACCAGCATTACAGAATCTGAATGCGTGGTATGTGCCACAAGCGGTAAAAAGCCGCTATGGACGTCTGCATGCTAACTGGCTGGAAATGAATGCCCGCCTGATCGACGGCGATTTAAAATGGTACCAGGCCAATATCAACAACTACGTCGATCAAATCGATCTCTTCGTGCTGGCGTTGCAACATTATGCCGAGCGTAAAGTCATGCTGGTATTTGGCATCTCGCTGGCGGGCGGGATCGGCATATTCACCCTCGTCTTCTTTACCCTGCGGCGCATTCGCCAGCAGGTGGTGCGTCCGCTGAATAAACTGGTGATGGCCAGTCAGCAAATTGAACACGGTCAGTTTAATATCCCACCGCTGGATACCGGTTTGCCCAATGAACTGGGGTTGCTGGGCAAAACGTTTAGCCAGATGTCGAGTGAATTACACAAGCTGTATCGCTCGCTGGAAGCGTCTGTTGCCGAGAAAACTCACGATCTCCATGAAGCCAATCGCCGTCTGGAGGTGTTGTATCAGTGCTCCCAGGCGTTAAATACCAGCCAGATTGACGTGCACTGCTTCCGCCATATTTTACAGATCGTCCGCGAACATGACGCCGCGTATTTCCTTGAGCTCACCGTCGGTGATAACTGGCGGATTAGCGAAGGGACTAAAAGCCTGGAGCTGCCGATGCAGATCCTGCCGGTCACTATGCAGGAAACCGTCTACGGCGAACTGCACTGGCAAAGTCCAAACGTCAATGCTTCTACTCCGCTGCTTAACAGCGTTTCCTCAATGCTGGGACGCGGGTTGTACTTCAACCAGGCACAAAAACATTTTCAGCAACTGTTGTTAATGGAGGAGCGAGCGACGATTGCACGCGAACTGCACGACTCGCTGGCACAGGTGCTCTCTTATTTACGCATTCAGTTGACGCTGCTGAAGCGTTCAATTCCGGAAGATAATGCCCCAGCGCAAAGCATCATGGCGGATTTCTCCCAGGCGCTGAACGATGCCTACCGTCAGTTACGCGAACTGCTCACAACCTTCCGTCTGACCTTACAACAGGCAGACTTACCCTCCGCCCTGCATGAAATGCTGGAAACGCTGCAAAATCAAACCTCAGCTAAACTCACACTCGACTGTCGGTTACCCACGCTGGCGTTGGATGCGCAAATGCAAGTGCACCTGTTGCAGATCATCCGCGAAGCGGTGCTGAACGCCATTAAGCATGCCAGTGCGAGCGAAATTGCCGTCAGTTGCGTAACGGCTCCGGACGGCAACCACACGGTTTATATCCGCGATAACGGCATCGGCATTGGCGAGCCGCATGAGCCTACAGGGCACTACGGACTAAATATTATGCGTGAGCGGGCGGAAAGACTAAGCGGCACGTTGACCTTCTCTCAACCTTCCGGAGGAGGAACGTTGGTAAGCATCAGTTTCCGTTCGGCTGAATCAGACAGTGATCTAACGTAAAGAACCGCAAAGCGCCGTCGGGTCTGGATCCAGGCCTGACGGCGTTGGCACGAAAGGTATGCTGTAAACGGGCATGATAATTTACATTATCTTCTTTTTTTCTCCACGTTTGACCCGTACCTTGCCGCTAAAGTGAAGCAAGCCATACCCATAACGATACGCAGAAACACGAGGTCCTCTTTTAATGGCGAATTTTTTCATCGATCGCCCCATTTTTGCCTGGGTGTTAGCTATCCTGTTGTGCCTGACAGGAGCCCTGGCTATTTTTTCACTGCCCGTTGAGCAATATCCCGATCTGGCGCCGCCAAATGTACGGGTCACCGCCAACTATCCTGGCGCCTCGGCTCAGACTCTGGAAAACACCGTCACCCAGGTGATCGAGCAGAACATGACTGGTCTCGATAACCTGATGTACATGTCGTCGCAGAGCAGCGGGACAGGCCAGGCATCAGTTACACTGAGCTTTGTCGCCGGAACCGATCCTGATGAGGCCGTCCAGCAGGTGCAAAACCAGCTGCAATCGGCAATGCGTAAACTGCCGCAGGCGGTACAGGATCAGGGGGTCACGGTGCGTAAGACCGGGGACACCAATATTCTGACAATCGCCTTTGTCTCCACCGATGGCTCAATGGATAAGCAGGACATCGCCGACTATGTCGCCAGTAACATTCAGGATCCGCTCAGCCGTATTAACGGCGTGGGGGATATTGACGCTTACGGCTCACAGTACTCCATGCGTATCTGGCTTGACCCAGCCAAACTGAACAGTTTCCAGATGACCGCTAAAGATGTGACCGACGCTATCGAGTCACAGAATGCGCAGATTGCGGTCGGACAACTTGGCGGTACACCTTCGGTGGACAAGCAGGCGCTGAACGCGACGATCAACGCCCAGTCGCTACTGCAGACTCCGGATGAATTCCGCGCCATTACTCTACGTGTCAACCAGGATGGCTCAGAAGTTAAACTGGGCGATGTGGCGACGGTCGAAATGGGTGCTGAAAAGTATGATTACCTCAGCCGCTTTAATGGAAATCCTGCCTCCGGTCTGGGCGTGAAGCTGGCTTCAGGCGCCAATGAAATGGCGACGGCGGAACTGGTCATTAACCGTCTGAACGAGCTGTCGCAATATTTTCCACATGGGCTGGAATATAAGGTGGCATATGAAACCACCTCCTTTGTCAAAGCCTCAATCATTGACGTGGTAAAAACCCTGCTGGAAGCGATCGCGCTGGTATTCCTCGTGATGTACCTGTTCCTGCAAAACTTCCGCGCCACGCTGATTCCCACCATCGCCGTTCCCGTCGTCCTGATGGGTACCTTCTCCGTGCTTTACGCCTTTGGCTATAGCGTTAACACCTTGACGATGTTTGCGATGGTGCTGGCGATCGGCCTGCTGGTCGATGACGCCATTGTGGTAGTGGAAAACGTCGAGCGTATTATGAGTGAGGAAGGGCTCACACCGCGGGAAGCGACACGGAAATCGATGGGGCAAATCCAGGGCGCGCTGGTTGGTATTGCCATGGTGCTGTCGGCGGTGTTTATCCCGATGGCCTTCTTCGGCGGCACTACCGGAGCTATTTACCGCCAGTTCTCGATTACTATCGTCTCCGCAATGGTGCTGTCTGTTCTGGTGGCGATGATCCTCACTCCTGCTCTGTGCGCCACCCTGCTCAAACCGCTGCATAAGGGCGAGCATCACGGACAAACCGGTTTCTTCGGCTGGTTTAACCGAATGTTTAATCGCAACGCCGAGCGCTACGAAAAAGGCGTTGCCAGGATCCTGCACCGCAGCCTGCGCTGGATACTGATCTACGGCCTGCTGCTCGGCGGAATGGTTTTCCTGTTCCTGCGCCTGCCAACCTCCTTCCTGCCGCTGGAAGACCGCGGCATGTTTACCACCTCGGTACAGCTGCCCAGCGGCTCCACACAGCAGCAAACATTGAAAGTGGTTGAGGAAGTAGAGAAGTATTACTTCACCCATGAGAAAGACAACATTATGTCGGTCTTTTCCACGGTCGGTTCAGGCCCTGGCGGGAACGGTCAAAACGTGGCGCGTATGTTTGTCCGTTTAAAAGACTGGGATGAGCGCGACACCACTACCGGAACCTCTTTCGCCATCATTGAACGTGCGACCAAGACCTTTAATAAGATTAAAGAAGCCCGCGTCTTCGCCAGTAGCCCTCCGGCTATCAGTGGCCTCGGAAGCTCTGCCGGTTTCGATATGGAGCTGCAGGATCACGCTGGTGCGGGGCATGACGCGTTAATGGCCGCGCGCGACAAGCTGATTGAGCTGGCCGGGAAGGATTCTTCCCTGACCCGCGTTCGTCATAACGGTCTGGACGACAGCCCGCAGTTGCAAATTGATATCGATCAGCGCAAAGCCCAGGCACTGGGCGTTTCCATCGATGACATCAACGATACATTGCAAACGGCCTGGGGTTCCAGCTACGTCAATGACTTTATGGACCGCGGTCGCGTGAAGAAGGTTTACGTGCAGGCGGCAGCAAAATATCGCATGCTCCCTGACGACATCAATTTGTGGTACGTCCGTAATAACAACGGTGGCATGGTGCCTTTCTCGGCCTTTGCCACGTCGCGCTGGGAAACCGGTTCACCGCGTCTGGAACGCTACAACGGCTACTCCGCGGTCGAGATTGTCGGAGAAGCCGCGCCCGGCGTCAGTACCGGTACAGCGATGGACATAATGGAATCGCTGGTGCGCCAGTTGCCGACCGGATTCGGCCTCGAATGGACTGCGATGTCTTATCAGGAACGGCTATCGGGTTCTCAGGCCCCCGCCCTGTACGCCATTTCTCTGCTGGTGGTATTCCTGTGTCTGGCGGCCCTGTATGAAAGCTGGTCAGTTCCCTTCTCCGTCATGCTGGTTGTGCCGCTGGGGGTCATTGGTGCTCTGCTGGCGACCTGGATGCGCGGTCTGGAAAACGACGTTTACTTCCAGGTCGGGTTACTTACCGTTATCGGGCTATCGGCGAAGAACGCAATCTTGATTGTTGAATTCGCCAATGAGATGAACGAGAAAGGACACGATCTGCTCGATGCCACGCTCCACGCCTGTCGCCAGCGCTTGCGTCCGATTCTGATGACCTCGCTGGCGTTTATCTTTGGGGTGCTGCCGATGACCATCAGCAGTGGCGCAGGTTCTGGCGGTCAACATGCGGTGGGGACAGGCGTAATGGGTGGAATGATTTCAGCCACTATCCTGGCGATTTACTTCGTGCCCCTGTTCTTTGTGCTGGTACGCAGACGCTTCCCGTTGAAACCGCGCCCGGAATAATCGGGCACAAAAAAGGCGACTTACGTTGAGTCGCCTTTTTTTATCCTTTACAGGATATGAATTTCTTCCAGAAAATTATTTACGAAGCATCACTTCGATAAAGTCTTTCCAGTTCCCCAGTTCACGTTCAATCATAACAACCTCTCTTATTATTATGAGCATTCTACAAAATCATCATCATCAAAAGAAGAACATTTAACCGATGGTTGTGATTACATCCTCCCGTGTTTGGGGTTTATGTGATCACTATGCGCCATACCCATAAATTTTATGTGACTTACTGCAATATTTTGAAATATTCATACATCATCTACTACTTTTGCAATTCTGATGGAAAAACAGGCTGATGCAAACAGGCAGATTCTGATTTTTAGTTATACGGTATTTTTGGAGCTTTCAGGAATCATTATTCACTGTTGTTCAACAATGTTATATTTTTCTATAACGATTGAATGACAATATGTATTATTCATTGCCACATAATAAAAGAATAAATATTCAAATTACGTCAATAAGGATTCAAATGATCACCCTCTACGGCATTAAGAATTGCGACACGATTAAAAAAGCCAGACGCTGGTTGGAAGCACAAGGTATTGACTATCGCTTTCATGATTATCGCGTCGACGGTCTTGACAATACGCTATTACAGTCCTTTATCAGCGAATTAGGTTGGGAAGCGCTGATCAATACACGTGGAACCACCTGGCGTAAACTCGATGAATCCACGCGCAGTCAAATCACCGATGCGGCTTCCGCCGCCGCATTGATGATTGAAATGCCAGCAATTATCAAACGCCCATTGCTCTGCGCGCCGGGTAAGCCTATGCTGCTTGGTTTCAGTGAATCCAGTTATACTCTGTTTTTTAATGAGGTGTAGTCTATGTCGTGCCCGGTTATTGAGCTGACACAGCAGCTTATTCGCCGTCCTTCCCTGAGCCCGGATGATGCCGGGTGCCAGGCGTTAATGATTGAACGCCTGCGCGCGGTAGGTTTTACCGTTGAGCGTATGGATTTTGGTGACACACAGAATTTTTGGGCATGGCGCGGTAAAGGTGAGACCCTGGCATTTGCCGGTCACACCGACGTAGTGCCCGCCGGCGATGTCGATCGTTGGATCAATCCGCCGTTCGAACCGACCATTCGCGATGGCATGCTGTTCGGGCGTGGCGCTGCCGATATGAAAGGCTCACTGGCAGCGATGGTCGTGGCCGCAGAGCGTTTTGTCGCCCAGCATCCAAACCATCAGGGTCGTCTGGCATTTTTGATAACGTCCGACGAAGAAGCCAGCGCCAAAAACGGCACCGTAAAGGTGGTTGAAGCACTGATGGCGCGTAATGAGCGACTGGATTATTGTCTGGTTGGCGAACCGTCCAGCACGGAAATCGTTGGCGACGTGGTCAAGAATGGACGTCGTGGTTCACTGACCTGCAACCTGACCATTCATGGCGTGCAGGGGCACGTAGCCTATCCGCATCTGGCCGATAATCCGGTACACCGCGCGGCGCCAATGCTCAACGAACTGGTGGCGATTGAGTGGGACCAGGGTAACGAGTTCTTCCCGGCGACCAGCATGCAGATTGCCAATATTCAGGCAGGTACCGGCAGCAACAACGTTATCCCCGGAGAACTGTTTATCCAGTTCAACTTCCGTTTCAGCACTGAGCTGACCGATGAGATGATTAAAGCACGGGTTCACGCGCTGCTGGAGAAACATCAGTTGCGCTATACCGTCGACTGGTGGCTTTCCGGTCAGCCGTTCCTGACTGAACGCGGTAAACTGGTGGATGCAGTAGTGAACGCCATTGAGCACTATAATGAAATTAAACCGCAGTTACTGACTACAGGCGGGACGTCCGACGGGCGCTTTATTGCCCGCATGGGGGCACAGGTAGTCGAACTTGGGCCGGTCAACGCCACTATTCATAAAATAAATGAATGTGTTAATGCCGCCGACCTGCAGCTGCTTGCCCGTATGTATCAACGTATCATGGAGCAACTCGTCGCCTGATGAGTGTTCCTGCAAGAGGAAAAATACATGGACTGGCTAGCAAAATATTGGTGGATTCTGGTGTTGGTGTTTCTGGTAGGCGTGCTGCTTAACGTTATCAAAGATCTCAAGCGCGTCGATCCAAAGAAATATCTGGCCAACAAACCGGAGCTTCCCCCGCATCGTGACTTTAACGATAAATGGGATGACGACGACGATTGGCCGAACAAGGATCAACCGAAGAAATAATTTCCAGGCCAATAAGTCACGTAGGCCCGGTAAGCGTTAGCGCCACCGGGCGTTAAGTGCCGGATGGCAACGCTCCGCGTTTTATCCGGCCTACGGTTATCAATCAGATCATCTCAATCACATCATCATCGTGAGGCTTACCGCCGCTCAGCGCTTCATCAAAATAGTGCTTCGGTACGGTAAAACGCAGATGATCGAGCGCAAACTGCATGCTGCGTTCATCAATGGCGTGTCCCAGGTTTTCGACGATATCCAGCGTCACATCCCCACCCGCAGCAATTAATGCCTCCTGCGCGGCAACGGCATGGGAGAGCTCTATCACCCGGTCTTCACCACCGTGAATCAAATGCACCGTCGTTGCGGTAGTTGCAACCTCCGGTAAGGTGGCATAGCGACCATTGAAGGCAATGACCCGCGACGCCAGCCCCGGCTCGGCTTTGATGCTCTCAAGCGACATAATCGACCCCTGAGAAAAACCAATCAGCGCGGTTGCCTGCGGTGAAACGCCGCTTTGTTTCTGCCAGTAGCGCACGGTTTCGATAAACACCGGCATAATCGCGTCGATACGCGCCTGGCGGTTCTCTTCCGTTACGCCCTGTACCGAAAACCACTGACGTCCGGAAGTCGTACCGTAAGGCTCTGCCCCGCCAATGCTGACGATTAACGCATCCGGAAACAGCGGCGCAAACCAGGAGCCAATTTCACCCATGGCAACCGGGTTATCGCCGACGCCATGAAACAGCAGCAGTAGCTGTTGAGCGGGTTTATCGGGACTTTGAACAACAAAATGGTCATGTTTCATGGCGATCTCCTTAACTGATGAGAATCATTCTACGCCGCTTAACCGCAATGACCATGCCAGGAAATTGAAGATGTTAGTGAAAAAATTGCCATTGCATAATGCGATTATGTAGCCGCTGTTCACGTTCAGCATCCAGCTGATTTAACGCTTGTGCCGCTTCGGCGCGCTGAACGACCAGCAGCGCTTTACGACCTGAGATCTTCAGCTGTTGGCACAATTCGGCGTCGCTGCGTTTAGCCTGTATACGTCCGCGCAATGCCGGAAGAGGTAATTCACTGTGCTCAAGCAGACGACTCAGACAGCCTAGCGACGTCAATAATGGCCGATGCGCGAAGGCAAACCCAGCCAGCTCAGCCCAGTCATCCTCATTAAGCGTAGTCTCTTTCAGCGGGACCAGCGGAATGCTCTCACCATTCCATCGCGCAAGGATTTCCGCATCACGCCGCAAATGCTGGTGCTCCCGCTCAGCAAGGCGCTTTCCCGCTTCGCTGATGGGCAGCAACGCCATGGCGGTATAACAGCCGCTGCTGGCTTCCCGGTGATTTCCCATTCGCACCAGCACAAAACCGCAGCGCTGCCAGAAACGCCATAGTTCAGCCGTATACCCAAAACTGACCGAGAGATAGTCACACGATGTGGAATAGTGGTGGGCCAGCACAATCAGCTGTTGCCCAATACCTTCTCTTTGGCGCGCAGGATGAACCGCAATTCGACTGACTCGTCTCCCGACGAGCGTCGCCGCCAACGGGTCACCACCGTGCGCCGCCAGCGACTGTGCAACCAGATTCCCCCTCGGTCGACGATATCCGGCCCAGACGGCCTGGCTTAATTCTGCGGATAGTCCCCCTTCATCGACCAGCCAGACAGCACCCGCCACTGAGTCAGCGGTTGATGCCTGAAGAAAATGCTGACCAGGCGCGTCCATCATTCGCCGCAGGTCTAATGGCGAGGTGCGATAATGCGCTCCGGAGAGCAACTGGTATACCGCTAACGGCAGCTCCGGGCTAGCATCCCAGGACTGTTGCTCAAATGCCGAGAAGTGAAGCTCCCCCAATGGGGCATGCGTGAACGTTTCATCATCAAACACCAGCGCATCGCTGACAATTTGCTCCAGCGGACATCCCTGCGCCCAGCGCACGGGTTGTTGCAACTCATAGCGTCGAAGATGGGGGAAGCGGGCGCAGAATTTCAGCAAGAAGCCTCTACCCGTTCCCTCGTAGCCTTGTACTGTAGTGGTTAACAGCGTACGAGGAAAACGCGCCACCAGTTGGTGAAGCAGCGGCGCGGGGATCGCGGCGGCTTCATCCACAATCAGCCAGTCTGCGGTTTCAGAACTGCTTAATAGTGCATCCGGCGCCATAAAGCGGTAACGCTCTGCGGCAAATTGTGCCAGCACATCCGTTGCAGCTTTGGCAGGTGCGGTCACAATCGCAGTGCCGTTAATCCGCGCTATGAGTTGCCCTGCCAGAGCGGATTTGCCCCGACCCCGTGCGGCCGTCACCGCAACCACACCGGGAGGCATAGCCAGCAAATGATTTAATATCATCGCCTGTTCTGGTTGGGGTTCGCCGGTTGCCGCAAGCCAAGCTGCGCGAGCAGGAAAGTGCGGACAGGAAATCGGCTGATGCTGCTGCCAGTGCAGAGCCTGTCTATCGAGGGAAATCACCCGTTTGACGTGCTCAACAAAATGCGGTGTGGGAATGGGCTCAGCACAATCGCTCCAGCGTAGTGAATCCACGTCTGGATGCGTGTGCCAGGAATGCCAGGGTGGGGTCAGCAAAACCAGCCAACTGCTGGCAAGCAGTGTACCGCTTAAGGCGGCAAACGCCGCAGCGTCAAATCCCTGCCCGGCGTCGAAAACTGCATGACGAAACTCGCGCCCCAGTAACGTTTGCAGCGCCTGTGGCGTACAGTTCGGTTCAGCAGGGGCATTCGCCCCTACCCACAACCAGTCGCCGGGTAATATGTCGCGTAGCGCTAACGCCTGCCCCTGACACCAGTTCTCCTCGCCGCTGATAATCAGCAAACGACGGATCCCCTCACGAGCCATCTGTTCGGTTAACGCCCTCAGCGCCGTGTTATCGGACATCCCTGCCTCTGTATCTTAAATACCTTTACCAAAAGTATTACATTGTCCCGGATCGCCGCTATCAAAACCGCGTTTGAACCAGGTAAAACGCTGTTCAGAGGTTCCGTGAGTAAAGCTGTCCGGTACGACGCGTCCTTGTCCCTGCTGTTGCAGACGATCGTCACCAATGGCCTGTGCGGCGTTTAGTGCCTCTTCCAGGTCACCAGACTCCAGCACGCCCTGCTGCTGCATGCTATGGCCCCAGACACCGGCAAAGCAGTCCGCCTGCAGTTCCATACGAACGGAAAGACGGTTCACCTCAGCTTGTGAGGCGTTTTGTTGCATCTGGCGAACTTTCGGTTCAATACCCAGCAGTTTCTGCACGTGGTGACCCACTTCATGGGCGATAACATAGCCCTGCGCAAAATCACCATCAGCGCCCAGCTTGTTTTTCATGTCATCATAGAATGAAAGGTCGATATATACCGTACCATCTGCCGGACAATAAAACGGCCCCATCACGGACTGGCCCGCGCCGCAGCCGGTGCGCGTCGCGCCCCGGTACATCACCAGCTTCGGCTGTTGGTAGGTGCGGCCCATTTTTTCAAACTGCTGTCCCCAGGTATCTTCTGTTGTAGCCAGAATCACCGAGGTAAATTTTGCCGCTTCATCATCGTTTGGGCTGATGGAGCGTGATGATTGTTGTTGGGAGACCGGCTGGCCGGTCATTAATCCGGTGAGATCCACGCCATAATAACCCGCCACCAGCACCACAATCAGCAGGATGATACCGCCTTTACCACTGGGCAGACGAAAACCAGGCCCACCCATAGAGGGGCCGCCGCCAGAGCTGTTTCGTCTGTCTTCCACGTTGTCACTTTCACGACGCCCTTGCCAGCGCATAATCACCTCAACTTTTTATTCATTATGATGATGATCGTAGGCGGTTCGGAACAGGATTACCATAAGAAATAGTAATCAAATCAGGTGGGGTTAATGAGCCGGAGAGCGATCGCCGGCTCAGGGGAAGATTAGTCTAACTTCACACCCAGGCGATGCGCGACGGCTTCATAGGCTTCGATCAGGCCGCCCAGACTCTGGCGGAAGCGATCTTTGTCCATTTTATCCAGCGTTTCTTTGTCCCACAGGCGGCTACCGTCCGGTGAGAATTCATCACCCAGGACGACTTCACCTTTATACAAACCAAACTCAAGTTTGAAGTCGACCAGAATCAGACCAGCATCATCAAACATCTTTTTCAGCACGTCGTTAGCTTTGTAGGTCAGCTCTTTCATACGTGCCAGATTCTCTTTGCTCACCCAACCAAAAGTTTCGCAATAGGAATCGTTAATCATTGGATCGTGCATAGCATCGTTTTTCAGGAACAGATCAAACAGCGGCGGATTCAGTTCAATACCTTCCTCAACGCCTAAACGCTTAACCAAAGAGCCTGCTGCGCGGTTACGTACCACACATTCAACCGGTACCATATCCAGCTTTTTCACCAGACATTCGGTATCAGAAAGCAGTCGCTCCATCTGGGTAGGAATACCCGCTTCTTGCAGTTTAGTCATAATGAAATGGTTGAATTTGTTGTTCACCATACCTTTACGGTCAAACTGTTCAATGCGCGCGCCATCCCCTGCTGACGTATCATTGCGGAATTCGAGCACCAACAGGTCCGGGTTTTCCGTGCTGTATACGGTCTTCGCTTTACCACGATACAACTCAGCTTGCTTTTGCATCTTTATTACTCCTGGGTGTGAATTAACGATAAATATTGCGTTTTTCTGCCGACGCACACGTTTGCGTATCATATCAGAAAAAAAGGGCTGGAGTTATCCAGCCCTTTATTTTTACTTACTGAACGCTGCCTGGAAGACGGCGACCAGCGCGTCGTTCTGGCTTTGCGTCAGGGTATGCCCCTTCGGATCGATAAACTGCAAGCTACTGCGGTTGTCTAAATCACCGACCTGCAGTTTATAGTCGCCGGATACCAGACCTGGGTCACTTGCGCCCAGCTCCTGCCAGCTGCTATCAGACAGAGGTTTGTAGGTCACCGCGATGCTACCCTGAGAACGGGTGCTGTCGGTTACCTTCATCCCCACTTTCTCAAGCGCTGCTGGCAAACGCTGCCACACCACGTTGAACGGCCCGCGTACCACCAGCATTGGTAAACCGGTGTCATCGGCTGCGCTCTGAACATCCATGGTGGCTGCAGAGCGGTTCTGCGCGGCATTCGCGGCGTCGGTGGCGTTCTTATCCAGACCAGCAGAGATAACGTTCATCATCTCAGCGCTGTAACGCTGCATTGATGCCGCATCGGCTACGGGTTTACCCGCCTGCTCGAGGTTAATCAGTTTCACCGTTACCGCTTGCTGATAGCCCTGCGGTTTAACCGAGATTTGATAACGTCCACGGTACTGCTCGTCTTCATCCAGACGGTTCCAGTCAACCCAGTCGGTGGTCAGCGTCTGGCTGGCATCATCACGTTTGGTGATCGTGTAGTTTTTAGACTGAATGACGCTCACGACCTGCGGCCACAGCGTGTTGCCACGACCATTTTCCACCAGCAACGTTGAGGTATCGCCTGCGATTTGCGTGCGAGCGCCAGTGACTAACGCTAACGGCTGAGCCGGTGGACGAATATCCAGCGCTTTACCCACGGCACCACTGCCGTTGGTTACCGGGATATTATAGTCGCCCGACATAACCGGCAAAATCATCCCAGCTGGAGCATGAAGCTCAGCAAGCGGTGCGGCCTCCAGATAGGATTCATCACCGCTCACCTGGCGCTTATAGCGCGAGTCAGAGCTACAGGCCGCGAGCAACATAACAAGCGAAACACCCGCAACCTTGGCCAGGCGCGACTTTTGTACTGAGTAAGCCATCAAATCTCCCTAAACTTTACAGCAAACCGGCATGCTTAAGCGCCGCTTTGACGATTTCACGAGCATTGTCCGTGATTGGCGTCATCGGCAGACGTAGCGTATCGGTCGCCACAAGTCCCAACTCCTTACACGCCCATTTCACGGGAATAGGATTGGGTTCGACAAATAGTTTGTTGTGTAACGGCATCAGACGCTGGTTAATCACCCGCGCCTCGGCAAATTGCCCGGCTGCCGCCAGTTTGCACATTTCAGCCATATCACGTGCCGCAACGTTAGACGTTACGGAAATCACGCCATGACCACCGAGCTGCATAAAATCCAGTCCGGTCGCGTCATCACCGCTGAGCAGAATAAAGTCGTCCGAAACCAGCTCTTTGATCTGGTGAACGCGACTTAAGTTCCCCGTGGCCTCTTTAATAGCGATAATATTTTTAACTTTCGCCAGACGACCAACGGTTTCCGGCAGCATATCGCAGCCAGTACGGGACGGCACATTATACAGAATTTGCGGCAGGTCAGTATGCTCAGCGATGGCTTTGAAATGCTGGAACAAACCTTCCTGGGTTGGGCGGTTGTAGTAAGGCGTCACCGTCAGGCAGCCAACAACACCGCTGTCGTTGAAACGCTGCGTCAGACTAATGGCTTCCGCGGTCGCATTGGCGCCGGTTCCGGCAATAACCGGAATACGCCCGTCAGCCAGCTCCAGCGTCATCATCACCACATCGCCATGTTCATCATGACTCAGGGTGGCGGACTCACCGGTGGTGCCAACAGAAACGATCGCCGAGGTGCCGCTGGCGACATGATAATCAATCAGTTTTTTCAGGCTCGACCGGCAGACTTTACCTTTCTCATCCATCGGCGTAACAAGCGCGACAATACTTCCCGTGAACATGGGCCATCCTCTGTGCAAACAAGTGTCTCAATGGTACGTTTGGTACGACAATAAAAGCAAGCGACCAGAGCCGTTCTGATTGTTGTATGCATGTTTTTTTTATGCTTTCCTTATGATTACCTCACCGCTCAAAGGAAGAACAGGTTTGACATCGTCATCGCAACACTATCTGGTCATTACTGCGCTGGGTGCCGACCGCCCAGGAATTGTGAACACCATCACACGTCATGTCAGCAGTTGCGGCTGTAATATCGAAGACAGCCGACTGGCCATGCTGGGTGATGAGTTCACGTTTATCATGTTGCTGTCGGGCACCTGGAATGCCATCACCCTGATTGAATCAACCTTGCCATTAAAAGGCGCAGAGCTGGATTTACTCATTGTGATGAAGCGCACGACCGCGCGCCCTCGTCCGGCGATGCCTGCTACGGTATGGGTGCAGGTCGATGTCCCTGATTCTCCCCATTTGATTGAACGCTTCACCGCACTGTTTGACAGCCACCAAATGAATATTGCGGAACTGGTTTCACGCACGCAACCGGCTGAGAATGGAAAGGCGGCGCAGTTGTTTATTCAAATTACCGCACATAGTCCTGCGTCACATGATTCGGCAAATATTGAAGATGCGTTTAAAGCACTCTGTACAGAACTCAATGCGCAAGGCAGTATTAACGTCGTCAATTACTCACAGCATGATGAACAGGATGGAGTTAAGTAATGAACCCACTGAAAGCCGGTGATATCGCACCGAAATTTAGCTTGCCGGATCAAGACGGAGAACAAGTAAATTTAACCGACTTCCAGGGACAGCGTGTTCTGGTTTATTTTTACCCGAAAGCCATGACACCCGGCTGTACCGTACAGGCCTGCGGCTTGCGCGATAACATGGATGAGTTAAAAAAAGCTGGTGTTGAAGTGCTGGGGATCAGCACCGACAAACCAGAGAAGCTTTCCCGATTCGCGGAGAAAGAAGTCCTGAATTTCACGCTCCTGTCCGATGAAGATCATCAGGTTTGCGAGCAGTTCGGCGTCTGGGGTGAGAAGTCATTTATGGGCAAAACCTACGATGGCATCCACCGCATCAGCTTCCTGATTGATGCCGAAGGCAAAATTGAGCACGTGTTCGATGACTTCAAAACCAGCAATCACCACGACGTGGTACTGAACTGGCTGAAAGAGAACGCCTGATTTACGTTTTGCTGGAAAAAGCCTGATGGCGCTTCGCTTATCAGGCCTGCGCAGCTTATTAATATTGCGAAACTTGTAGGCCGGGTGAGGCGTAGCCGCCACCCGGCATAAACGTGAATCTGTACTTTTTCAGGCTGACATCCGCATAAACGTTTATTCAAACGTCCCTTTTACGCAGGCCTTCTTCTCTCTGACCACGGTTTTTCCCTTCGCCCAAAGGTGATTAACCTCCAACGCATCGTTAAGCACCAGAATGTCCGCATCGCATCCCACCGCCAGGCGCCCCTTATGTTCGAGCCCTAAAAATTCTGCGACCGTACGCGTCAGCGGACAGAGCGCCTGTTCCAGCGGTATGGCATGAACTTTCACCAACTGGCGCACCGTTTCAGCCAGTGATTCAAACCCCGCGACACCGATACCGATGAGATTACCTAACTCATCAAATTCCGGCTGGCTGCCGTTGCCATCCGAGCTAAGGGTAATGCGCGACAGTGGCACGTTCTGCCGCAGCGCCGTGGCGATAGCCGTGGCGGGGTCGACGGGCTCATCAATGCTGCTGGTAATGTCGATATAACCACCTTTACGAGCATACTCCAGCGCCGCCTGGAACAACGGTTCCGCACGGTTAACGTGTGTCGGCAACAGTTTAGTAATCGGCACATCGCAGCAGTTGAGGATCTGGTACAACGGTTCCAGCATGCGCGGGCTATCGCCCATATGGAATACACTGATCCCCGGTTTGCGTCCTAACAATCCACCGACGCGTGACTGCGCTGCCATGTTTGCCAGCACCGAGGTATCTGGGGCTGAGGAACGATGGTCCGAAATCGCACATTTTACGCCAATGATTTTATCGATCAGCGCCACGTCACGATCGATGCTGCCGGTGATCGTCGGGGAAGGCAGAGAATACGCCCCAGTAAGCATCCATGCACTGATGCCTTCAAACTCCAGCGCGCGGGTTTTTGCCAGCAGCGATTCCGGGTGACGGGTAATACCATCGGTACCCAGCAAACCGACTACCGAAGTTACACCAGCTTCAACCAGGCGTGACAAGCGTACTTCCGGCGTGCGGGTATGCGGCCCTGCTTCCCCGCCGCCGCCAATCAGATGGACGTGTTGATCGATAAATCCTGGGCACACAATCGCGCCGTCAAGATTGATACACTCGCAACCGGGAAAGTCTTCAGGAGAAATTGACGGGGCGATGGCAACAATTTTACTGCCGGAGACCAGTATATCCTGTCGCCCTAAATCTTCCGGTGCGTACACGTGTCCCTGCTGGAACAACGTCAAATTAAGAATTGAACAGTTCATAACCTTCCTTGTCAGGCAATTACCTGCATAACCCAAATAGAGAGCAGCGCATTAATGACGCATACCGCAATAATCAGCGGGTAGTAACGGGGATGGACCCCCGCAGTTCCCAGGCAGCGTCCCACATTTTGCACCGGATTGCCCATCAGGTAGATTGCCGGTAGCAATACAGTCGCATCATGTCCCGAAAGCGTACCAGCAACAACCAGACTCGCACAAACGCCGACGCCGCCTCCCATACTCATCACCGCCGCCAGCAGCACGGTGGCAGATTCCCCTGGTAGCCCCCACAACGCCATCACCGGTTCGCACACCCGCCCGACAATCTCGAGCAATCCCGTCACCTTCAGCGCCTGAATAATCACAAACGCCATCACCACGTTAGGTAACAGGCTGGTTGTAGCAATTGTAAACCCGCGCCGCGCGCCATCGATAAACATATCCATGACGTTTTTACGTACCTGCGTTGTCATCTCAGACCTCCTGCTGCAGACGGCGATTTTCCAGCTGCGCAATCCACAAACGCAGCAGGTTCGCTCCCACAAATTTGAAGACAAGGATCACCGCCAGCGGCGTAATCACCGGAACGGTAACCACCGTAAACAGCGCAGCGCCAGAGGAAAAATAGTTGGTAATACACGCGCTGCCGCTAGTTTGCCAGCAGGCAAAAATGGCTCGCTCCTGTTCAGTAATAATGCCCTCTTCCGCCATCTCTTTGGTCATCCCGGCCGCGGCATCGGTATTTTGCAAATTCGCAATTAGCGCCAGCGAACAAACTCCCGGAATACCGAGTAACGGGCGCAGGACCGGCGTCATCAGCTGTTGTGCCGCACGTAACCCCCCCAATCCTTCGGTGACGGAAATAATCCCGAGTGAAAGAATGACGGAAGGTGCCAGCTCAAGCGCGAATAAGAAGCCGTCTTTGGCTCCCATCCCTCCAGAGCCGCGAAAAGAGACCGCCGTATCGCCTGTGGCATTAATCTGCCCAAACGCGCCGTTGAGGACGGTGAAGTCAAAGACCCGCCACCATTCGGTACTTTTCGCAAACATGCCGGAAAAAAGGATAATCGTAATAAAAAAAGCGAGATAACCGCCCCATCCCACCTTTTGCTGCGTGTGTGTGTTGTGACCCATTTTGTTCTCCTGTTGGTCTTATTCCTTGCGTGACAGAAAGACATCACGCAGGTCAAGTTAAAGACAAATGCGGAGAAAAACGACAGCAGAAGAGATTATTCAGAAAGTGTGGATAGAGGTCAGACAAGTTCGGATCCGGCGACATGATATCGCCGGATCTTGCAGATTAGGGTTCGTCAACGACCTGACCATCCGGCCAGGCGTGCATTACCGCTTTGATTAACGTCGCCAGAGGGATCGCAAAGAATACGCCCCAGAATCCCCACAGACCGCCGAAAATCACCACGGAGAGAATAATCACCAGTGGATGCAGATTGACCGCCTCGGAGAACAGCACGGGAACCAACAGATTGCCGTCCAGCGCCTGGATAATCAGGTACACGGCAAAACAGCTCCAGAACTCGGTGCCAAGCCCGAACTGAAACAGCGCCACGCCAACTACCGGAATCGTCACCACAAAAGCGCCGATATACGGGATCAGCACAGAGAACCCTACCAGCACCGCCAGCAGCAGCGAATAGTTGAGACCAAACAGCAGGAAGCCGAGCCAGGTCGCCACGCCGACCACCACCATTTCCAGCACCTTTCCGCGGATATAGTTGGTGATTTGCTGGTTCATCTCTTTCCACACCTGCCCCGCCAGCCCACGATTACGCGGCAGCACCCGGCGCACGGCGTTCAGCATCTGTCCTTTATCTTTGATCAGGAAGAACACCATCAATGGGACGAGAACCAGATAGACCGCCAGGGTCAGCAATCCAACCAGTGAGGCTAACGAATATTTCACCACCGAATCGCCCATGGTGAGCATTCGCGAGCGCATATTTTCCGCCATCGCATCAATGATGCCCGCATCCATCAGCGCCGGATAACGCCGCGGCAAGGTGGCAGCAAAATCAGACAATTTATTAAGCATGCCAGGCATGTCGCGGATCAGATAGATCCCCTGCTGCCATGCAACGGGCATCACCACAAACGCCATCAGCAGCAAAATACCGACAAACACCACCAGCACAATCGATGTCGCCCAACGCCGTGAACACCCAATATGTTCCAGCCGCACAGTCGGCCATTCAAGCAGGTACGCCAGCACTATGGCGACCAGTAGCGGCGCCAGAAGACCGCTAAAAAAGAACAGGATGCCAAAACCGGCAACCAGAATAATCAGCAGGGCGATGGCTTCGGGGTCGCTAAAGCGGCGACGATACCATTGCATCAACATTTCGAGCATAAAACCCTTCCATGAACCCAATAGCGGGATTGCGATCCCGAATTGTATCGAAATGTCACAAAAAAGACTTCGCTTTTTATGGCTGATTACGCAAAGTGAAAAGACATTTTTCCTGGGTGTTCATCGTCAGGTTTCGCAGTTACACTCCGTAAGCTTGCGGAGTGTGAACGATACTTCACAGCATTGGTCAAATGGCTATCTCAAAAAAGAATACAGGACAGAGGTTATGTTCAGGCAGTTGAAAAAAAACCTGGTTGCTACCCTCATTGCCGCACTGACTATCGGTCAGGTTGCGCCCGCATTTGCTGATACTGCGGACACCCTGCCTGATATGGGAACGTCGGCAGGCAGTACGCTTTCCATAGGACAGGAAATGCAGATGGGCGATTATTACGTACGCCAACTGCGCGGCAGTGCGCCATTAATTAATGATCCATTGCTCACCCAATACATTAATGCGCTGGGGATGCGTCTGGTCTCGCACGCCGACTCGGTAAAAACACCCTTCACATTCTTTTTGATTAACAACGATGAAATCAACGCCTTTGCTTTCTTTGGCGGCAACGTTGTCTTGCACTCCGCACTGTTCCGCTATTCCGACAACGAAAGCCAGTTAGCATCGGTCATGGCGCACGAAATCTCCCACGTCACTCAGCGCCACCTGGCGCGTGCAATGGAAGATCAGAAACGCAGTGCGCCGCTAACGTGGGTAGGTGCGCTAGGTTCAATTTTATTAGCGATGGCTAGCCCGCAAGCGGGTATGGCGGCGCTGACCGGTACGCTGGCGGGAACGCGTCAGGGGATGATTAGCTTTACGCAACAAAACGAACAGGAAGCAGATCGCATCGGTATTCAGGTGCTACAACGCTCGGGATTCGATCCCCAGGCCATGCCGACGTTCCTCGAAAAACTGCTCGATCAGGCCCGTTACTCTTCGCGTCCGCCGGAAATTTTGCTGACTCACCCCCTGCCTGAAAGCCGCCTGTCGGATGCCCGTAACCGCGCCAACCAGATGCGTCCGGTGGTCGTCCAGTCGTCAGAAGATTTTTATCTGGCTAAGGCACGAACCTTGGGCATGTACAACTCTGGTCGTAACCAGTTGACCGATGACCTGCTGAGTAACTGGTCGAAAGGCAACGTACGTGAGCAACGTGCGGCGCAATATGGTCGGGCATTGCAGGCGATGGAAGCCAGCAAATATGACGAGGCGCGTAAAGCGCTGCAACCGCTGCTGGCAGCAGACGCGAACAATGCCTGGTATCTCGACCTGGCAACGGATATCGATCTCGGCCAGAAGAAAACCAGTGATGCCATTAACCGCCTGAAAAACGCCCGCGACCTGCGCACTAACCCGGTACTGCAGCTCAACCTGGCGAATGCGTATCTACAGGGCGGACAAGCTAAAGAGGCGGCAACCATCCTGAATCGCTATACGTTTAACCATAAGGACGACCCTAACGGCTGGGATCTGTTAGCGCAAACGGAAGCCAACCTGAACAACCGCGATCAGGAGCTGGCGGCGCGGGCGGAGGGGTATGCCCTCGCTGGACGTCTGGATCAGGCGATTTCGATGCTCAGCAGCGCAAGCTCTCAGGTGAAATTGGGTAGCCAGCAACAGGCCAGATACGATGCTCGTATCGACCAGCTACGCCAGCTGCAAGAGCGCTTTAAACCGTACACCAAGATGTAACAGGAAAGAAAAATGTCAGACGCGATTAAAATCTACCATAACCCACGCTGCTCCAAGAGCCGTGAAACGCTGGAATTACTGAAGTCCAATGGCGTGGACCCGGAAGTGGTGCTGTATCTGGAAACCCCGGCTGACGCCGCGACCCTGCGTGAACTTCTGCAGATGCTGGGTATGTCCAGCGCGCGTGAGCTGATGCGCCAGAAAGAGGATCTCTATAAATCGCTTAACCTGGCGGACAAAAATCTGAGTGAAGATGCGCTGATTCAGGCAATGGTGGAAAACCCAAAACTGATGGAGCGCCCGATCGTAGTTGCCAAAGGTCAGGCTCGAATTGGACGCCCGCCGGAGCAGGTACTGGAAATCGTCGGTTAACCGAAACCTGCCGCAGTCATTTGGCTGCGGCGCTTACAGCTTCAGAATTTCTTTTACGAACGGAATGGTCAGCTTACGCTGGGCGGTGATCGATGCGTGATCAAGCTGATCCAACGTCATAAACAGCGTACGCATTTCCCGATCCAGACGCTTAAGCAGAAAGCGGCCCACATCTTCCGGCAGTTCAAATCCGCGAAGTCTGGCGCGTAATTGCAACGCCTGCAGCTTATCTTCATCGGAAAGTGGTTGCAGCTTGTAGATTTGCCCCCAGTCCAGACGCGAAGCGAGATCCGGCAATCCCAGATTCAGCTGTCTTGGTGGACGATCGCCGGTGATCAGCAGGCGTGTTTTCCCCGACTCCAGGATACGGTTGTAGAGATCAAAGATCGCCATTTCCCACAGCGAATCACCGGCCACACATTCGATGTTGTCGATGCATACCAGCGATAAATGCTCCATCCCGTCGAGCACCTCGGGGACGAACCAGGTGCGTTTGTCGAGCGGCACGTAGCCTACCGCATCGCCGCGCGCGGACAGTTCCGCACAGGCAGCATGCAGCAAATGACTACGGCCTGCGCCTTCACGCGACCAAAGATAAATATACCCGCTATGTTCCTGACGCAGCACGTTTTGCAGTGCAGCCAGTAAAGAGGAGTTATCCCCCGGCCAGAAACTTGCGAAAGTTTCGTCGTCAGGAAGATAAAGTGGCAAAGAGAGCTGTGCCGGTGTGTTCAGAGATACCTCAACCCAGGATTTCATAAAATCGCGTTGAGTTTAACACAGAAATGCGTCGCGATAGAACCGGGCAGCATCGCCACCCGGTCAAAGGTTTACTGTTGCTCAGTGTCGGCATCTTTGGCGTCGAGCACCACTTCTTCTGGACGCAGCAGGCTGATAACTTTGAAAATCAGGCTCAGACAGACACCCACAATGGTCGCCAGCGCCATGCCTTTCAGCTCAGCAGCACCGATGTGAACTTTCGCGCCGCTGACGCCGATGATCAAAATGACCGAGGTCAGGATCAGGTTCTGTGCTTTGTTGTAGTCAACTTTTGACTCGATCAGCACGCGAATACCGGAAGCGCCAATCACGCCGTATAACAGCAGAGATACACCGCCCATGACCGGCAGCGGAATGATTTGGATCGCCGCAGCCAGTTTACCCACGCAGGAGAGCAGAATGGCGAAAATCGCCGCACCGCCAATAACCCAGGTACTGTAAACGCGGGTAATCGCCATGACGCCGATGTTCTCGCCGTACGTGGTGTTCGGCGTAGAACCGAAGAAGCCGGAGATCACCGTCGACAGGCCGTTAGCAAACATAGAACGATGCAGGCCAGGATCGCGAATCAAATCTTTTTTCACGATATTCGCCGTTACCACCAGGTGGCCGACGTGTTCAGCAATAACCACCAGCGCCGCAGGCAGAATAGTCAGAATAGCGACCCATTCAAAGCGCGGTGTGTAGAACGTCGGCAGAGCAAACCAGTGAGCCTGCGCTATCGGCGTGGTGTCCACGACCCCCATCACGAAGGAGAGCGCGTACCCGGCCAGCACCCCAATCAAAATCGGGATAATCGCCATAAAGCCACGGAACAGCACGGAACCAAATACCGTCACCGCCAGCGTCACCATTGAGATGATGATGGTTGTTGAGTCTGGCGCTTGTCCTTCCGCAGGCAGCAATCCCGCCATACCCGCAGCGACCCCCGCCAACTCCAGACCGATAACGGCAACGATTGCGCCCATCGCCGCAGGCGGGAACATTACATCCAGCCAGCCAGTACCGGCTTTCTTAACGATGAACGAAACCAGGCAGAACAGGATGCCACACATAATGAAACCGCCCAGCGCCACTTCATACCCTAGCGGCAGCAGCAGCAGAACTGGGGAAATGAACGCAAAGCTTGAACCGAGGTAAGCCGGAATTTTACCTTTACAAATAAAGAGATACAGTAAAGTACCAATACCGTTAAACAGCAGAACGGTAGCTGGGTTGATATGAAACAGGACTGGCACCAGTACCGTTGCGCCAAACATGGCGAACAGGTGCTGTAAACTAAGCGGGATTGTCTGTAAAAGCGGCGGTCTTTCACTCACCCCGATAGCACGGCGCGTCATAGTGTTTTCCTCTGAGTGTTGTTTGTTATTAGCGATTGGGTTGTTTTATTCAAAAAAAAGCCGACTCTTAAAGTCGGCTTCTTTTCACTTATTCGTTTACTTGGTACCAAAAATCTTATCGCCGGCATCGCCGAGCCCCGGAATAATGTATCCGTGCTCGTTCAGTCCCTGATCGATGGAGGCAGTGTACAGCTCAACATCCGGGTGCGCTTTTTCCAGCGCCGCGATACCTTCCGGCGCTGCAACCAGCACCAGGACTTTAATGCTGCTGCAGCCTGCTTTTTTCAGCAGGTCGATGGTAGCGATAACGGAACCGCCGGTTGCCAGCATCGGGTCAACGATCAGCGCCATACGCTCATCAATGTTAGAAACCAGCTTCTGGAAGTACGGAACCGGCTCCAGCGTCTCTTCATTACGGTACATACCGACCACGCTGATACGCGCGCTCGGAACGTTTTCCAGAACGCCTTCCATCATGCCCAGGCCCGCACGCAGGATTGGCACAACGGTGATTTTTTTACCTTTGATTTGGTCAACTTCAACCGGGCCGTTCCAGCCTTCGATGGTCACCTTTTCGGTTTCCAGACCGGCGGTTGCTTCATAAGTCAGCAGGCTGCCAACTTCCGAGGCGAGTTCACGAAAGCGTTTAGTGCTGATGTCGTTTTCACGCATCAGTCCCAGCTTGTGTTTGACGAGTGGGTGTTTGACTTCCACGATCTTCATACTCTTCTCCTTTCCTCAGACGAGTGGCAACCACAAAAAAAATCGCCGGATTATACCGCTTTTCGTCTCTGGCGCAACACTGCATACGCTTGATATGGATCAACCAAAATCGTTTGCGTCTGGATGATGAGTATAAAACAACCCCCACAATAAGTGCGGGGGTTGTTATCAATGCTATGAATTTTATAGATTTTCAGCATTACTCTGGATGACGTTTTGATACCATGAAAAAGATTTCTTCGGCGAGCGTGCTAATGTCCCACTCCCGTCATTATTTTTATCAACATAGATAAAGCCGTAGCGTTTTTTCATCTCCCCCGTCCCGGCCGAGACTAAATCAATACAGCCCCACGGGGTATAACCCATCAGATCCACGCCATCTTCCACCACCGCTTTTTTCATTTCGCGGATATGCGCGGCCATATAGTCAATACGATAGGAATCATCCACCGAGCCATCGGCCTGCTGCACGTCAATCGCCCCAAAGCCGTTTTCAACAATAAACAGCGGCAACTGATAATGATCCCAGAACCAGTTCAGCGAATAGCGCAGACCGACGGGATCAATCTGCCAGCCCCAGTCCGACTTCTGCACGTACGGGTTAGAAACCAGGCTTTTCGACTCGTCGTAATCCAGTTGTGGGTTGTCCGCCGTTGCCTGGGTCGCGAAAGACATATAATAGCTAAAGCCGATGTAATCAACGCAGCCCTCGGTCAGCGCCTGACGGTCTTCCTCGGTGATATCCAGTTCAAAGCCACGACGGGTAAAGTAATTGAGAAGATGCTGCGGGTATTTGCCGCGCACATGGACGTCAGTAAACCAGTAACGCCGGTGCATAGCATTCATCGCCATCATCATGTCGTTCGGCGCACAGGTCAGCGGATAAATTGGGCACATCGCAATCATGCAGCCAATTTGCAGCGCCGGGTTAATTTCACGCGCGAGCTTCACCGCCAGCGCGCTTGCCACCAGCTCGTAGTGCGCCGCCTGGTACATGACCGGCTCGCGGTCTTCACCAGGCAGATATTTCAGGCCAGAGTTAGTAAAGGGCGCGAAGTCTTCGTGATAATTTGCCTGATTGTTAATCTCATTAAACGTCATCCAGTACTTCACTTTGTGCTGGTAACGAGTGAAAACCACCCGGGCAAAACGGACAAAAAAGTCGATAAGCTTACGGTTGCGCCAGCCGCCGTACTCCGTCACCAGATGGTAGGGCATCTCGAAGTGCGACAACGTAATCACCGGTTCAATGCCATATCTCAGACATTCGTCGAACAGATCATCATAGAACTGCAGGCCAGCTTCATTGGGTTGCGCTTCGTCACCTAAAGGGAAAATCCGCGTCCAGGCAATAGAAGTGCGAAAACATTTAAACCCCATTTCGGCAAACAGCTTGATGTCGTCTTTATAGCGATGATAAAAATCGATGGCATCGTGGTTAGGGTAGTTTTTACCGGCAATCACACCGTCAGTAATTTCACGCGCCACGCCATGCGCCCCCGCCGTCATGACATCGGCAACGCTAATTCCTTTACCGCCCTCCTGCCAGCCACCTTCCAGTTGATGAGCGGCGACAGCGCCACCCCACATGAAATCTGCTTTAAATCCTGACATCCCCTTC
This sequence comes from Citrobacter sp. S39, assembly GCF_009495675.1. Lineage (NCBI taxonomy): Bacteria > Pseudomonadati > Pseudomonadota > Gammaproteobacteria > Enterobacterales > Enterobacteriaceae > Citrobacter > Citrobacter sp. S39. The sequence continues at coordinate 2,349,914 of NZ_CP045555.1, read as the reverse complement.
CCCTATCGTGATGACTCTGCGCAAAACGCTCCAAATGAGGCCCGCAACAGAAAACAGAAACCGGTTTCAGTACGATACTGTGCATTCGGCTGGCAGGTTTCAAGCACAAGGCTATACCCGGTTTCATTTTCGTGGCGCAGTTCAAACAAATAGATAAATGATTGTAAAATGCTGAAAAAACCAGCAGATAAAACTTGATGCAGAGCAGGCTCGCAAACGTTTGCTTTCCCTGTTAGAATTGCGCCGAATTTAACTTTTACTGCAAGTAAACATGTGGGGAAGCAGGCAGTGACCGATAAAACCTCTCTTAGCTACAAAGATGCCGGTGTTGATATTGATGCAGGTAATGCTCTGGTTGATCGAATCAAAGGCGTAGTAAAGAAAACGCGTCGTCCGGAAGTTATGGGTGGTCTGGGTGGCTTCGGTGCGCTGTGCGCATTGCCGCAAAAATATCGTGAACCGGTACTGGTTTCCGGCACTGATGGCGTTGGTACAAAACTGCGTCTGGCGATGGATCTGAAACGCCACGACACTATCGGCATTGACCTCGTCGCAATGTGCGTCAACGACCTCGTGGTTCAGGGCGCTGAGCCGCTGTTCTTCCTCGACTACTATGCAACCGGCAAACTGGATGTGGACACCGCAGCCAGCGTCATTAACGGGATTGCCGAAGGCTGCCTGCAGTCTGGCTGTGCGCTGGTCGGTGGGGAAACAGCTGAAATGCCGGGGATGTACCACGGCGAAGATTACGACGTGGCAGGTTTCTGTGTTGGCGTCGTCGAGAAATCAGAGATTATCGACGGTTCTAAAGTGGCTGACGGCGACGTACTGATTGCGCTCGGCTCCAGCGGTCCACACTCTAACGGTTACTCTCTGGTGCGTAAAATCGTTGAAGTCAGCGGTTGTGACCCGGAAACCACCGAGCTTGAAGGCAAGTCGCTGGCCGACCACTTGCTGGCTCCGACCCGCATTTACGTAAAATCCATTCTGGAACTGATCGAGAAGGTTGATGTGCACGCCATTGCCCACCTGACCGGCGGCGGCTTCTGGGAAAATATTCCACGCGTTCTGCCAGACAACACGCAGGTCGTGATCGACGAGTCTTCCTGGCAGTGGCCAGCCGTCTTCAACTGGCTGCAAACGGCGGGTAACGTCAGCCAGCATGAGATGTATCGCACCTTTAACTGCGGCGTAGGTATGGTTATCGCCCTGCCAGCTCCGGAAGTGGATAAAGCCCTGGCTTTGCTCAATGAGAAAGGTGAAAACGCATGGAAAATCGGTATCATCAAAGCTTCTGATTCCGAACAGCGTGTGGTCATTGAATGAAAAACATTGTGGTGCTCATTTCCGGTAACGGAAGCAATTTGCAGGCGATAATAGACGCCTGCGAACAGAAAAAAATCAATGGCACCATACGTGCAGTATTCAGTAACAAGGCCGATGCGTTCGGCCTTGAACGCGCACGCGAAGCGAATATTCCAGCGTACTCGCTGGAAGCCGCCCAGTTTGCCAGTCGCGAAGCCTTCGACCGCCAACTGATACAAGAAATTGACGCCTGGGCGCCGGATGTCGTGGTGCTGGCCGGTTATATGCGCATTCTCAGCCCGGCGTTTGTCGCGCACTATTCTGAACGATTGCTGAATATCCACCCGTCTTTATTGCCAAAGTATCCCGGCCTGCATACGCACCGCCAGGTACTGGAAAACGGCGATGAAGAGCATGGTACCTCAGTCCACTTCGTCACTGATGAACTGGACGGCGGACCGGTTATTCTTCAGGCCAAAGTTCCGGTATTTGAAGGCGACAGCGAAGATGATGTCACGGCACGGGTTCAGGCTCAGGAACATACCATTTACCCACTGGTGGTAAGCTGGTTTATTGATGGTCGCCTGAAGATGCGTGATAACGCTGCATGGCTGGATGGCGTTCGTCTGCCGCCGCAAGGCTACGCCGCCGACGAATAATAAAATTCAACCTGTAAGCCGCATGTCACCATCCGGCTTACAGGCATAACTACCTTTTCCGGTTAATACCACCGGTATTCATCTACGCTCCCCCTTTCTCTTTGCTATCAGACGGTTTATTGTCATATTTTTCTGGCACAGTTGGACATCTGAGAGCAATGCTCGCCATAATAAATCGGTAGTGTCCCGTGAATGAAACGGAGTAAAAGTGGTAATGGGTCAGGAAAAGCTATACATCGAGAAAGAACTCAGTTGGTTAGCGTTCAACGAACGCGTACTCCAGGAAGCTGCTGATAAGTCAAACCCGTTGATCGAACGGATGCGTTTCTTAGGCATCTATTCCAATAACCTCGACGAGTTTTATAAGGTTCGTTTTGCCGAACTGAAGCGCCGAATCATTATTAGCGAAGAACAGGGTTCAAACTCTCACTCCCGCCATCTGTTAGGCAAAATCCAGGCCCGCGTATTAAAAGCCGATCAGGAATTTGACGGTCTGTACAACGAGTTGCTGCTGGAGATGGCGCGCAATCAGATTTTCTTAATCAACGAACGTCAGCTATCGGCCAATCAGCAGAGCTGGTTGCGTCATTACTTCAAGCAATATCTTCGCCAGCACATCACGCCGATCCTGATTAACCGCGAGACGGATTTAGTCCAGTTTTTGAAAGATGACTACACCTATCTGGCGGTAGAGATTATCCGCGGCGATACAATCCGCTACGCGCTGCTGGAAATCCCTTCCGACAAGGTTCCCCGTTTTGTGAATTTGCCGCCGGAAACCCCGCGGCGTCGCAAACCGATGATCCTGCTGGACAACATCTTACGCTACTGCCTGGACGATATTTTCAAAGGGTTCTTTGATTACGACGCACTTAACGCCTATTCGATGAAAATGACCCGTGACGCCGAATACGATTTGGTGCACGAGATGGAATCGAGCCTGATGGAGCTGATGTCCTCCAGCCTGAAACAGCGTCTGACCGCAGAGCCTGTACGCTTTGTCTATCAGCGCGACATGCCCAATGCGTTGGTCGAGGTGCTACGTGAAAAACTGACGATTTCTCGCTACGACTCAATTGTTCCCGGCGGGCGTTACCATAACTTCAAAGACTTTATTAACTTCCCCAACGTTGGCAAAGCCAACCTGGTGAATAAACCGCTGCCGCGTCTGCGCCACATCTGGTTCGACAATGAGAAATTCCGTAACGGATTTGATGCAATCCGCGAGCGCGATGTGCTGCTATATTACCCGTATCACACCTTTGAGCACGTTCTTGAACTGTTGCGCCAGGCGTCTTTCGACCCGAGCGTGCTGGCGATAAAGATCAACATCTACCGTGTGGCAAAAGACTCGCGCATCATCGACGCGATGATCCATGCCGCGCATAACAGTAAAAAAGTCACCGTGGTAGTGGAATTGCAGGCGCGCTTTGATGAAGAAGCCAACATTCATTGGGCCAAGCGTCTGACCGAAGCGGGCGTTCACGTCATCTTCTCCGCGCCGGGTCTGAAAATTCACGCCAAACTGTTCCTTATCTCGCGTAAAGAAGGTGATGAAGTCGTGCGCTATGCGCATATCGGGACGGGCAACTTCAACGAAAAAACGGCGCGGCTGTACACCGACTACTCGTTGCTGACCGCTGATTCACGCATCACCAACGAAGTGCGTCGGGTGTTCAACTTCATCGAAAACCCGTATCGTCCGGTGACGTTCGATTATCTGCTGGTTTCTCCGCAGAACTCACGCCGTCTGCTGTACGCGATGATCGACAAAGAGATCGCCAATGCGCAGCAAGGCCAGCCTTCCGGTATCACGCTAAAACTGAACAACCTGGTCGATAAAGGCCTGGTTGATCGTCTCTATGCGGCCTCAAGCTCAGGCGTACCGGTTAATTTGTTGATTCGCGGAATGTGCTCACTGATTCCAAACCTGGAAGGCATTAGCGACAATATTCGTGTTATCAGCATCGTTGATCGCTATCTTGAACATGACCGGGTCTACATCTTCGAGAACGGGGGCGACAAGCAGGTGTATCTCTCCTCCGCAGACTGGATGACAAGAAACATCGATTATCGTATCGAAGTTGCTACACCGCTTCTTGACCCGCGCCTTAAGCAGCGCGTGCTGGATATTATCGATATCCTGTTCAGCGACACGGTGAAGGCCCGCTTCATCGATAAAGAACTCAGTAATCGCTACGTACCGCGCGGAAACCGCCGTAAGGTTCAGTCACAATTGGCGATTTACGACTACATCAAATCACTCGAGCAACCTGACTAAAGATATGCCAATACACGACAAGACTCCACGACCGCAGGAATTTGCTGCGGTCGACCTTGGTTCAAACAGTTTCCATATGGTCATTGCCCGCGTGGTTGATGGCGCAATGCAGATTATCGGGCGGCTGAAACAGCGCGTTCATCTGGCGGATGGTCTCGGCGAAGATAACAAGCTGAGCGAAGAGGCAATGGAACGCGGATTAAGCTGCCTGTCGCTGTTCGCCGAACGCCTGCAGGGCTTTCCCCCGTCAAGCGTATGCATCGTGGGAACCCATACTTTGCGTCAGGCGCTGAATGCGACCGATTTTCTCAAGCGAGCGGAAAAAGTCATCCCCTACCCGATTGAGATTATCTCCGGTAACGAAGAAGCCCGACTGATTTTTATGGGCGTGGAGCATACTCAGCCGGAAAAAGGCCGCAAGCTGGTTATCGATATCGGCGGTGGCTCAACAGAACTGGTGATCGGCGAAGATTTCGAACCCAAGCTGGTCGAAAGCCGCCGTATGGGCTGCGTCAGTTTTGCCCAGATGTATTTCCCGGGCGGTGTTATCAGCCGGGAAAACTTCCAGCGTGCCCGCATGGCGGCAGCGCAAAAGCTTGAAACTTTAACGTGGCAGTTTCGCATTCAGGGCTGGAACGTCGCAATGGGCGCGTCAGGCACGATTAAAGCGGCACACGAAGTGCTGCTGGAGATGGGTGAAAAAGACGGTTTTATCACCCCCGAACGCCTGGACAAACTGACATCTGAAGTGCTGAAGCATGCGTCATTTGATGCGCTCAGCCTGCCGGGGCTGTCAGAGGAGCGAAAAGCGGTATTTGTTCCTGGGCTCGCGATTCTGTGCGGCGTTTTTGACGCGCTGGCTATCCGCGAACTTCGCCTTTCTGATGGCGCGCTACGCGAAGGCGTACTGTACGAGATGGAAGGACGTTTTCGCCACCAGGACGTTCGTAGTCGTACTGCCAGTAGTCTGGCGAACCAGTACAACATTGACAGTGAACAGGCCCGGCGCGTGCTGGAAACAACGATGCAAATGTACGACCAGTGGCATACGCAACAGCCCAAACTGGCCAATCCTCAACTGGAAGCATTACTGCGCTGGGCAGCGATGCTGCATGAGGTTGGGCTGAACATCAACCACAGCGGCTTACATCGCCACTCTGCTTATATCTTACAAAACAGCGATTTACCGGGGTTTAATCAGGAACAACAACTGATGATGGCAACATTAGTTCGTTATCATCGCAAAGCGGTGAAACTGGATGACTTGCCCCGCTTTACACTGTTCAAGAAAAAACAGTTTCTGCCGTTAATTCAACTGTTACGCCTGGGCGTGCTGCTGAATAATCAGCGTCAGGCGACCACCACGCCGCCAACCCTGACTCTGATAACCGACGACAACCACTGGACCTTACGTTTCCCGCATGACTGGTTTAGCCAAAATGCGCTGGTGCTGCTCGATCTGGAAAAAGAGCAGCAATACTGGGAGGGCGTAACCGGCTGGCGTCTCAAAATTGAAGAAGAAACCTCACCCGATATCGCCGCATAAACTCAGAACAGGTGCCAGCGCGTCTGGCGCCTGTTCTTCCAGCGTTTCATGCAATGGCTGTGGTTTACCAATCAAGTACCCCTGCATGTAGTCAATCCCCAGCGAAATTACCGCACTGCGTATTTCTTCACTTTCGACGTACTCCGCAACCACCAGCATTCTTTTCATCCGAGCCAGATGGCAAATAGAGGCCACGATTTGGTAGTCGAGGCTATTCGAAACGATACTGCGAATAAAGCTGCCATCAATTTTCAGGATATCGGCACTCACATTCTTCAGCCGCGCATAGCTGGCGTAACCCGTACCAAAATCATCAATCGCAATCTGACAGCCCAGTGATTGCAGCTGCAGTAACGTTGCCTGTGCCTGTTCCGCATTGGTTAAGGCGTTGCTTTCCGTGACTTCAAAAATCAACTGCCACGCTTCAACCTTGTACTTAACCAGTAGCTGGTTGATGTCATGCGGAAGTCGGGCGCGACATATCGACGTGGGTGACAAGTTAATGGCAAACCGACGGGCGGGCATTTTTTCCCGATTCTGTGCCATAAACTTCAGCGTATTTTCAATCACCCACATATCGATGCTGGACGACAAGCCAAACTCATGCGCGATCGGCAAGAAGCAATCAGGCGGGATGGTTTCACCGTCATCTCCCTCAAGGCGCAGCAGGATTTCATGATAAACGTCGCCGCGTACGCCAAAAATCGGCTGCGCCATCAGGAAAAAACGATTGTGCTCCAGCGCCAGCTGTAGACGATTCATCATCGCAACCTTATCTTTCAGGTCACGTTGCAAGTGCATGACGCCTCGGCGCTGCAAGTTCTCTGGTGAATTGGTCGCCAGAGAAAGCTCGGCAATGGTGCTTAACTCTCCCAGTAACAGATAGATATGGTTAACAGGAGAACGGACACAGCAAAAACTGATCCCCACCTGCGGCTGTAAAAGCATGCCATCCCAAATAAAACGGAACTGCTTGATATGCCTGTCCAGGGCTTCAATGCGCTCCTGATACGACTCAGTGTTAAAACGCAAAACTAAGTCATTACCCGATAACTGATAGACATGCTCATCCTGTGCCAACAGTGGCGTTATCCACTGTGAGAGTTTTTGCTTGTACTGGATACGCAGCATAATGCCGTAATTTTTTACCAGTAGCTCCATGCCCGGAACACGCAAAAAGCAGAGCACTGACCATGGCGTTTTTTTCAAATCCCGGTTCAATGCGCGCAAATTTGGCAGATGCACCATCGGATCAAAGAATGCCAGACGATGGTTGCGCCGGGTAACAAAGCGTTGGCGCGTTGCCAGTACGGCAATGAAGTTCACGATGAAGGAGAAAACAAGATAACTCGATGAGGTAATGGCAAGCTGGGTATCGTAGCCAGAATACCAGGGCATATAGCGCTGGTAATAATGAATTGCGGTAATAAGTACGACAGACCATATCAGCGAAATAAATCTGTAACCGTAACGCATTGCTCCCCAGAGCATGACAGGTAGCAACAACGACAGAGTATAATTTGTGCTGAATATTGAGCTTTGTTCATTTAACGGCATACACAGCAATGCCATAAGTACAGCCAATATAATCAGCCAGACCGCAAACTCAGTTTTGGTAACTTTGGTATCAAACTGCTGCTTTAATTGAGAAAAATAGCCTCTGACATGCAAAGGGTTGCGGATCGTGCGAATAATAAAGTAGCACAAAGGAACCCCAATCAGATTCCCGACCAGCATAGCCTGATAGTTGATCAACGTGCCAGTATTAAAGGGCATAACCCCCACCATGCCGGATTTACTCTCATAAACGCCCACAAATGCGGCAAACTGGAAGAGGATCAGAAACAGCGTCGCCGGGCAGAAGACCTGCCAAAACATGCGCTGAAACATCAGGTGGGAGTTACCGTGAGATACGTTGTTCCGCCGGGGTGCAAATACTTTATACCCTCCCCAACTCAGCACTATCGTTACAATAAAGTGCGAAATTATTGAGAGCGTTTCAAATAACCCAACCTGCGGATATTTGTAGCAGATAATGGAAATGATAATTCCCGGCAATGCCGCCCAGCCAAAAAATAGCATCAGGCTAATCATCAACGCCAAAGGCATGTAGAAAAGAATTACGGTCCCAGTACTAATATGGGCATAGGTATTGGCAGTGCTCAATATAGGCAACAGCAAAGATGGTATGATGAGAGGTAACGCCCACCATCTATCTCTCATACAAATATAATTTTTATTGAGTTTCATAGATGCTCAGTAGAATCCCGCACATCCTGCAGGGGGTATTCAGACAGGCATCCCACCTGACTCTAAAACGATGAAGTTAAATACATTACTATGTCTCATCGATTTTAGTTATCAGTAAAGGGTGACGTTTGATATATATCAAAAAAAAAGCCCCTCATTAATCAATTATTACTATTTTCATCGTTTCTTATCGTTAATTCATTATTAATGCAAATAATAATATTAATTTTCATAACATATGAGGATAAAACAACTGAAGCAATTTTACATAACGAAAAATTGACCATTGCCTCACAGTATGCCTTAATGTGAGTATCGCCCTCAGTTGGGTACACTACAAGGAACCTTTTGTGAGCCAGGTTACCAGCCTACGCAAACGACACCGATTTAATAGTCGCATGATCCGGATCGTACTGCTTATCAGCTTTCTCTTCTTCTTCGGACGCTTCGTCTACTCCGCTATAGGTGCGTGGCACCACCACCAGAACAAAAAAGACTCTCAGCAGATCACCCAGCCGCAACAGGCATCTCCTGCTCAAACCGACGTGCGCTGATCGCTCGCGCCTGTAATATCTCAGCATTAAGATTCCTTACCGGATGGCTAATCGCCTGACATTTAACCATCCGGTAAGGGATTTGAGTGATGAAACAATACGCAGCCTTACCCACCACACGCACGGAGTTATCGGATAATAGACCGTGTTTTTCGCACAAATTCACAATCTTTTAATCCCACTTCACTGCACCATTCGCGCTCATTTTTACGTTCCGATTTACTGGGTATAAAAAGACACACTGTGTTCAAATAGACGTCAATTAATATCACCAGAAAATATCACAGGTGAAAGCATTAATATTATGTATGAAATTAAATGCTTATTTGAATCATTACCATTTTAAATTCTACAGGGTAATACCATGAGTGGTTTTTCATTATTTCCGAAAATAAGCAGCGGTCTTGAATGGATCGCTGGACACAGCGATGCGGTTATTCAATTCGGCTGGAATATCGTTGCCGCCGTAATTTTACTGTTTGTCGGTAAATTTGTCTCTCGCCTGATCTCCAGTGGTCTGGAAAAATTACTGTTAAAACGTAAAGTTGACCGAACCATTATCCAGTTCTTCACCGCGCTGGTACGTTACATTACCCTAGCCTTTGCCGTTGTTGCCGCATTGGGTCGCGTCGGTATCGAAACATCCTCCATTATTGCCGTCATTGGTGCCGCCGGGTTGGCCATTGGACTCGCGCTACAAGGATCGCTTTCCAACTTTGCCGCTGGCGTATTATTGGTCTCCCTGCGTCCATTCCGCGCCGGAGAAGTGGTACAAATTGGGGCAGTTACCGGAACGGTGGAAAAGGTGCATATTTTCTCCACTACCTTGCTCACCGCCGACAGCAAAGAAGTGGTCATTCCAAACGGTAAGATCATCGCTGACAATATCATTAACTATTCCCGCCACCCTTTCCGCCGAATCGATCTGGTGATTGGCGTCGGCTATCAGAGCCGGATAGCCGACGTTAAGCGCGTGATTAACCATATTATCGAGCAAGATACCCGCATCGATAAGCAACGTGGGGTAACCGTTCGTCTGGGCGAACTGGGCCCTTCAGCATTGAATTTTTACGTCCGCGTATGGGTGCCCAACATCGAATACTGGAATACCTATTACGATCTGCTGGAAAACATTAAAGAAGCCCTGGACGCCAACCATATCTCCCTGCCGTATCCGCAGATGGATATTCGCGTTGAGAACGTAGCCCCCCAATCTCAACCCCAGCTACAATTGGTTGATTAATTCACAGCGCTTCAGTATGAGCGCAATAAAAAACCCTCTATAAAAAGAGGGTTTTTTTACATATTACCGGTTCAGAAACCGCTAACAGAAAGGGCTATTATTCCCACTCAATGGTAGCCGGTGGCTTACCGCTGATATCATAAACGACGCGGGAAATGCCGTTCACTTCGTTAATGATGCGGTTAGAGACACGGCCTAAGAAATCATACGGCAGGTGTGCCCAGTGCGCGGTCATAAAGTCGATGGTTTCTACTGCACGCAGGGAAACAACCCAGTCGTACTTACGGCCATCGCCCATGACGCCAACGGAACGTACCGGCAGGAACACGGTGAACGCCTGGCTGACTTTGTTGTACAGGTCAGCTTTGTGCAGTTCTTCAATGAAGATAGCATCCGCGCGACGCAGCAGGTCGCAGTACTCTTTCTTCACTTCGCCAAGCACACGTACACCCAGCCCCGGTCCCGGGAACGGGTGACGGTACAGCATGTCGTACGGCAGGCCCAGCTCCAGACCAATCTTACGCACTTCGTCTTTGAACAGCTCACGCAGCGGCTCAACCAGACCCATCTTCATCTCTTTCGGCAAACCGCCCACGTTGTGGTGAGATTTGATAACGTGCGCTTTACCGGTGGCAGATGCCGCGGATTCGATCACGTCCGGATAGATAGTTCCCTGTGCCAGCCACTTAACGTCTTCCAGCTTCAGCGCTTCTTCGTCGAACACTTCAACGAATACGCGGCCGATGATCTTACGTTTCGCTTCAGGATCGTTCTCGCCTTTCAGCGCGTCGAGGAAACGCTGTTCGCCTTCAACGTGAACGATGTTCAGGCCGAAATGGTCACCAAACATATCCATTACCTGCTGGGCTTCGTTCAGGCGCAGCAGACCGTTGTCGACGAACACGCAGGTCAGGTTTTTTCCGATTGCACGGTGCAGCAGCATCGCAGTCACAGAGGAGTCAACGCCACCGGACAGACCGAGGATAACTTTGTCATTGCCAACCTGCTCACGAATGCGGGCAACGGCGTCATCGATAATTTTTGCCGGCGTCCACAGCGCTTCACACTGGCAGATATCGCGCACAAAACGCTCCAGCATGCGCATGCCCTGACGGGTGTGGGTAACTTCCGGGTGGAACTGCACGCCGTAGAAGCGTTTTTCTTCGTGCGCCATGATAGCAAACGGGCAGCTGTCGGTGCTGGCAACAGTCACGAAACCTTCCGGAATGGCAGTCACTTTGTCGCCGTGGCTCATCCACACATCCAGCAACGGTTTGCCGTCTGCGGTCAGGGAGTCTTCAATACCGCGGACAAGCGCGCTGTCGGTCTGCACTTCAACCTGCGCATAGCCGAATTCACGTTCGTTAGAACCTTCAACATGACCACCGAGCTGCATTGCCATGGTCTGCATGCCGTAGCACACGCCGAACACCGGCACGCCCGCATTGAAAACGTATTCCGGCGCACGCGGGCTGTTTTCTTCGGTGGTACTTTCCGGGCCACCGGAAAGGATAATGCCGCTTGGGTTGAATTCGCGAATTTGTGCTTCCGTAACATCCCATGCCCACAGTTCACAGTAGACGCCCAGTTCACGTACGCGACGTGCAACCAACTGAGTGTACTGCGAGCCGAAATCGAGGATGAGAATGCGATGTTTATGAATATTGTCTGTCATTGACGCTAATTCCGAGGCAAGTGAAACAAATTCGCCCGGCATATAGCCGGGCGCGGAAACTTATCAGGAGCCCATGCGGTAGTTAGGGGACTCTTTGGTGATGGTCACATCGTGAACGTGACTTTCCTGAATACCCGCACCGCTGATGCGTACAAACTCTGCTTTCGTTCGCAGCGCGTCGATAGTACCACAGCCGGTCAGCCCCATACAGGAGCGCAGGCCGCCCATCTGCTGGTGAATGATCTCTTTCAAGCGGCCTTTATAGGCTACGCGGCCTTCGATACCTTCCGGGACCAGTTTGTCAGCGGCGTTATCGCTCTGGAAGTAACGGTCAGAAGACCCTTTGGACATCGCGCCCAGAGAACCCATACCGCGGTAAGATTTGTAAGAACGGCCCTGGTACAGTTCGATTTCGCCCGGGGATTCTTCAGTACCCGCCAGCATGGAACCAACCATCACTGCGGCAGCACCAGCGGCAATCGCTTTAGCGATGTCGCCGGAGAAACGAATACCGCCATCGGCGATAACCGGAATACCGGTGCCTTCCAGCGCTTCAACGGCATCAGAAACGGCGGTGATCTGCGGAACACCGACGCCGGTCACGATACGGGTAGTACAGATGGAGCCAGGGCCGATACCCACTTTAACAGCGCTGCAGCCAGCTTCAGCCAAAGCGCGAGCACCTGCGCCCGTAGCAACGTTACCGCCGATAATCTGCAGATCAGGATATTTAGCGCGAGTTTCACGAATACGCTGCAGTACGCCTTCAGAGTGGCCGTGAGAGGAGTCAATCAGCAGTACGTCAACGCCCGCGGCAACCAGCGCGTCAACACGCTCTTCGTTACCAGCACCTGCGCCTACAGCTGCACCAACGCGCAGACGACCATGCTCGTCTTTACAGGCGTTAGGTTTACGTTCAGCTTTCTGGAAATCTTTAACGGTGATCATACCGAGCAGATGGAAGCTGTCATCAACAACCAGCGCTTTCTCAACGCGTTTTTCGTGCATTTTGGCAAAAACGACATCGCGCGCTTCGCCTTCACGAACGGTCACCAGACGCTCTTTTGGCGTCATATATACGCTAACCGGCTGGTTCAGGTCAGTCACAAAACGCACGTCACGGCCGGTGATGATACCGACCAGTTCGTTATCTTCAGTCACCACCGGGTAGCCTGCAAAGCCGTTACGCTCGGTCAGTTCTTTCACTTCGCGCAGAGTAGTGGTTGGCAGTACGGTCTGTGGGTCAGTTACCACGCCAGATTCGTGTTTTTTCACGCGGCGAACTTCTTCAGCCTGGCGCTCGATGGACATGTTTTTGTGGATAAAACCGATGCCGCCTTCCTGGGCCAGGGCAATTGCCAGGCGCGCTTCCGTCACGGTGTCCATTGCTGCGGAGAGCATAGGAATGTTCAGGCGAATGGTTTTCGTCAACTGGGTGCTGAGGTCAGCAGTATTCGGCAGAACGGTAGAATGAGCGGGAACGAGGAGGACGTCGTCAAACGTCAGGGCTTCTTTTGCGATACGTAGCATGGGCAATATCTCACCTGGGAGGTTATTAAATATTGCCGCGGCATTATACAGAGCGTAACCGATTGCATCCACACTTTTTTGCAAAAAAACCTTGCGCTCCTCTGTGAGCATGTTACTTTCGACTGAATAACCTGCTGATTTAGAATTTGATCCCGCTCACATGTTATCCTCTCAGACCACCTCAATTTTTACCGTAAGCCGCCTGAATCAGACGGTTCGTCTGCTGCTTGAGCAGGAAATGGGGCAAGTGTGGATCAGCGGTGAAATCTCCAATTTCACTCAGCCGTCTTCGGGTCACTGGTATTTCACGCTCAAAGATGACACCGCTCAGGTTCGCTGCGCGATGTTCCGCAACAGCAACCGCCGGGTAACGTTCCGTCCACAGCACGGACAACAGGTACTGGTCCGCGCCAACATTACATTGTACGAACCGCGTGGGGACTACCAGATAATTGTTGAGAGTATGCAGCCTGCGGGTGAAGGTCTGTTGCAACAGAAGTATGAGCAACTGAAGGCCAAACTGCAGGCTGAAGGGCTGTTCGACCAGCAGCACAAAAAACCGCTGCCCTCACCGGCCCACTGCGTCGGGGTGATCACCTCGAAAACCGGGGCAGCGCTACACGATATTCTCCATGTATTGAAACGCCGCGACCCTTCCCTGCCCGTTATTATCTATCCAACCGCTGTCCAGGGCGACGATGCACCGGGGCAGATCGTTCGCGCAATTGAGCTGGCAAACGCCCGTGGCGAGTGTGACGTATTAATCGTCGGGCGCGGCGGCGGCTCGCTGGAAGATTTGTGGAGCTTTAACGACGAGCGCGTAGCACGGGCGATATTTGCGAGCAGAATTCCGGTGGTGAGTGCCGTCGGCCATGAAACCGATGTGACCATTGCCGATTTTGTCGGCGACCTGCGCGCGCCAACGCCGTCGGCGGCCGCAGAAATTGTCAGCCGCAATCAGCTTGAACTGCTGCGTCAAATTCAGCATGGTCAGCAACGTCTGGAAATGGCGATGGATTACTATCTCGCCAACCGAACTCGCCGATTTACCCAGCTTAATCACCGCTTGCAACAGCAGCATCCGCAGCTGCGTCTGGCCCGCCAGCAGACCGTGCTGGAACGACTGCGTCAGAGAATGAACTTCGCACTTGAGAATAAAATTAAACAGGCCAATCAGCGTCAGCAGCGCATGCTGCAGCGGCTGAACCAGCAGAACCCACAGCCGCGCATTCATCGCGCGCAGTCACGGGTGCAGCAACTGGAATATCGACTGGCGGAAAATATCCGCGCGCGGCTAAGCGAGCAGCGCGAGCGTTTCGGCAACGCGGTCACCCATCTGGAAGCCGTCAGCCCGCTGGCAACATTAGCGCGCGGCTATAGCGTCTCCACCGCACAGAATGGAGAGGTGCTGAAGAAAGTAAAACAGGTGAAAAAGGGTCAACAAATAACGACCCGACTCGAAGACGGCTGGGTGGAGAGTGAAGTGATGGCAGTCACTCCCCAGAAAAAAACGCGCGCACTGAAAACCCGCTAGTACGCGCGTTCTTTTACTCTCTCTTATTGCCGCTTATGCTTATCACGTAAAGTTGAGACACTCTGAGCGTGTGGATTCATCAGGCAAACCAGTGCCTGATTATCGTTTGCCGTTTTCGTTGCATTCACATAGCCGCTGGTAAGATCGATGGTCTGGTAGTTCTGGCCCACTCTGTCGAATACCCACCAGGCAATATTTGAGCGATCGATCGGCCAGCCAAAACGTTCACCTAATTGACCGCCCGGGTAATCACTGTAAAGTCTTTGCATTTCTTTCAGCGTCGGCTGATGATCATCGGAACAGCCTGATTTACTTGCCAACCCTGCGCCACCATGGTTAAACAATGACCAAGTTTCATTGCCAATGCTGTAAGAACCAAAGGTGTTATCATGCGACGGCGCTTCATTCATCAATAGTGGTCGCTTAAAGACTACGCCATCGCTGCTGGTCACCGTTTCCGGCATATGCCCCCAGTATTGAGCCTTGTCACTATCGGGGCTGGAAATTACGGTAAAGATCACGTTAAGCGAAGAGGTCAAATTAGGATAATCGTCCATCTTCGCCGAAATCGCCGTTTTCAGCCCCATCGCAGTGTCCTGACGCAGGCTAAACGTCGCCTTACCGCCCGCCCCCGTCACGCCGTGATAGACATCAATATGATCATCCAGTAGCACCGTTGTCGCCACTGGCGTCAGTTCCTGCAGAAAAAGATCGTCCGTCACGCCGCCGTTCCCGGTAGTTTTCGCTTCCCCCCGGCGAGACAGACCTTGACTACGCGAAATCGTAAATGCCGCATTCGCAGACGGATTGCCGCTGCTGTCTTTCATGGTGACGGTGAGCGGGATCTCTTCTCCTTTTTTGACTTTCACCGCATCGCTTACCGTATCGAGGGCAATACTGGAAGTCAGTTCAATCGTCGCAGGTACCGGTGAATGCGGGTCGACCAGGCAAACCTGCGCCCCTGTTACACTCCCTGAACTACTTGATGACGATACGTTCCCCACATCCAGCCGCATAGACTGATAGTTCCCGGTATTCGCCGCGCGATCTACCGCAAACCAGAACCATTTTTCATTCACCGGCCAACCATAACGTTCAAACAATGCGCCGCTGGGATTATCTGCATACAATGTTTGCAGATCGCTTAATAAAGGCTGATACGCCTCATCACAGTCGGACTTCCCGGCCGTCAGCGTGGTGGATTGCAACCTCAACGGCCAGCGTTCATTGCCGCTGTTGACGCTGGAAGCGTAGCCCGACGTCTCCGCAGCAAGATAAGGGCGATGGAATGTAACGCCAGCGCTGTTAGTCACCGTTTCCGGCATATGGCCCCACATGGCGGCCTTATCGCTGTCCGGGCTGGTGAGAACGGAAAAGATTACGTTTTTACTCACCGTGGCTAAACTGTCTCCCTCCACCGTGGCGGTTACCGTCGTTTTCAGGCCGCTCGAATTGTCCTGCGCTAACGCCAATTGCGCTTTACCATCAGCATCCGTCATTCCATACCATTTCGACGAACCGGAATTGAAACTCGTCGCACTCCCCTCTGGCGTAACGGGCGTCAAGGTCATGTAAGCCTGGTTGTTTGATATCACCGTACTGGCTCGCGTGGTCGATGAAGAACGCCCCAGCACCACCACGGTATTGGCCTGTGGGATGCCGGCAGCATTTTTTACGCTAACCGTTAGCGGTAACGTTTCGCCTTTCTTACCCATGAAGCTTGCGTACGTCTCATTCCATGGCATGGAAGAGTCAAGCGTAATAGCATACTCACGTTGTGCCGTCAGACACAGCTGCGTTACGTTGGTCGGGGACGAAGATGCCGTTGTGTTCATGACACCATTACGAAAATTAATGTATTGATATAATGACGTTTGCCCGCTTAGCGTCTTATCACCTGCCCACCATCCATACGAGGCGATCATCGGAAGACCGTAATCAGCGGTTAATGCACTATCCGGGTGATCGTTATACAGCGACGTTAAATCGGCCGCCGTCGGCATTTGGCTCATAGTGCAGGCCCCGCGCCCGCTATTTACATTTTTCACCGTATACCACATTTCATTGTTTTGTATGACCCCCTCCGTATCCGTGGTTGAATTCAGCTCATACCTCAGCCTTGGGCGCATAAATTCCGCGCCGTTGCTGGCGGTGAAGGTCTCCGGCATATGCCCCCACATCTGGGCTTTACTGCTGTCTGGACTGGTAAGTACGGTAAACACTGTCGACAGCGACGAGGTTGCCGCTGGGGTTTTATACAAGCTGGCGTTCAACACCGTTTTCAACCCCGGCCCAGTATCTTCACCTACATCAAGAGACAGCGTGCCGTCCGGGCCGGTGACCCCATAATAGGTGCCGTTATAAAGCCAGGTCTGCGGCGCCTGTCCGGTCAGCACCAGCTCCATGGTTGGTATGGTCCAGGAAGTAAGCGCACTGTTGCCGCGTATCGAACCTCGGTCACGCGTCAGGGTAAACGCAGCGTTCCCTACCGGGTTACCGACAGCATCCGTGGTGGTGATCGTTAACGGCACTCTTTCACCCGTCTTCACTTTCACCGCTTGCGCGGTTTCGTCTATTGCCACCGTCGAGGTCAGCGCGATCGTCGTGGCCTGTGTAGCCCCCGTACTCGTACAAATCTGGTACTGCATGGCGCTGGTATCCGTCGCCGACACCGAATGATGACTGCCATCATCCAGATCAACGACATAAAAATCGATGGGCGCTTCAGAAGAAAACTTACTCACATAGCTACCACTCCAGTAGGAGTAGTCTATCGGCCAGCCCTGTGCCGTCTTGATGCTTCTGTCCGGGTATTGGCGATAAAGCGCATCCAGAGCGTCGATGGTAGGGTAATACCCGGCCGCGCACATCTCCGCATTGTTCTTGCGGCCATCAGGGCCGTAAAAACGGGACCACGCCTCGTTATCTTCCGTATAGCTCATCACATTGAGAGTATTACTCAGCTCCGCGTACAGCAGCGGCCGGTGGTAGCTCGTACCGTCTGCCGCCGTCAGCGTGTCCGTCATATGCCCCCACAGCGTCGCCTTGTCCGAGTCGGGGCTGGTGACCACCGTAAAGATGGTGTCGAGACTGGCACTCACGCTGGCATTGCCGTACAGCGCCGCCGTTATCGCCACTTTAGTGCCGTGCGTATCCGGGCGGGTCACATTGACGATTTTGCTGCCGTCCACGCCCGTCAGGCCGCCGATTTTCGTCGCCGTGTCGTTAACAGATTCGCCGTCAATGACCACCGGCGATACAATACTGTCACCGCTGCCAGCGGCATGTTTAACATTCTGTCGGGTAAAACCATCACCACGGCTCATGACAAAAGGTGCTTGCGGCACAGGGTTTCCATTGGCGTCTTTCACCGTGACCTTCAGTTGTAGCGTCTCGCCTTTCTTCACTCTTACCGCATGTACGCTATTAACGTTGTTGTCATACCACTGCGATGCATCCACCGGTTCAATGGTGATGGACGCCGCCGCTGGGTTATCGCTGGTCAGGCAACTGACGTAATCCGAAACATCGCCCCCCGCCGTCACCTCACCACCCGACAACGATATCTGCTGCCAGCTGGACTGGCTGGCGTACGTGACGGACCAGTAGTCAAGCCCCACAGGCCATCCGGCAACCGTATGTATCTCTCCGTCATTGTTGGCATTGTACAAAGTGGTAAGCTGGTCGATACGCGGCAGACGATTAAGTGCACATCCCCCGGCTGCGGTATTTCCCAGCGCATCGGCATGTGTGAGGCGAGCCCAGGTTTCATTCGCTTCATCCTGGGTTCGGGTTGCCCCTGACTCTGCCGCCAGTTTCGGGCGTTCAAACGTGAGATTATCCACTGTTACGGCGTCCGCCATATGCCCCCACATATGGGCTTTTGGCGTATCCGGGCTTGTCGGAACGGTAAACTTCACGCTACGCGAGATAGGCGAGTTCAGCAGTGAATCAATCGGTACTACGCTTAGCGGTGTGATTACCCCCACGCCGCGTGGCTGCTCAAGAATAATTTGCGCGTCACCGTTAGCATCCGTAGTCCCCTCATACGTCATTGAAGATGTACCCGCGCCATAGGCAACGCTGTCAAATAGCAGTTCCCCCTGACTTGGGTCAGTAAAGCCGGTGGTCATCCCGTTGCGATTTTTGCCGAGCCCCATGGTGACTGAAAACTTCACATTCGCTATCGTTGCTCCATTCAGCGCATTTTGTGAATGGACGTTCATTTTGATTTGCTCGCCAACTTTGGCGACGGGCAGGCGTAACGAGACATCGTCATTGAAATAGACGCTCAGTTGAGCCACCATTTCATTGGCTGAACAGGTCAGATAATGGGCCACTCCGCCGATACCTTTACTGCCATCGCCCAGATTGAAATACGCCATCTGCGCGGCATCATCGGCAATATAGGTCCCCGATGCCGTCGGCCAGCCGTATTCGGTCAGGAGCTTATTATCAGGGTGCTCGCCGTAGAGCGTTGCAAGCGACCCCGTATCAGGTACCTGCCCTGCGCCGCACTGATTCGTGGCAGAGATCAGAGAATCGAAGGTGGCCCATTCTTCGCTATTTTCACTTTGCTGACCGGTTTTATGACTTGTTTCGGACGCCAATAGCGGACGCTTGTAGAGATTACCCTTCTCCACAATACCCCGTTGCATATGGCCATACATATTCGCCCCGTCAACGTCCGGGCTGGTTATCACCGTAAAAATCACATTAAAGGGGAACGAGATGCTTGCGCCTTCATCATCCGCCATCATAATGCGGATCGGCGTTTCTACCCCCACCCCACTGTCATGACTTAACGACAAATGTACCTGACCGTTCGCGTCCGTTACCCCAGTATAGTGTTCCGGGGACGATGCACGCATATCATCACTACGGACAACGACCCGCAGATTATCCCACTCATCTTTATGCTCCCCTTTACGGTTAGAGGCGGGGTCGACAAACAGTTCAAGATAACGATAAGGCAACGGTTTATTGGTATTCCGGTCAACCACGCTGGCTATCACATCAATCATCTCGCCGACTTCCGCCTTGTATGGCGCATCGGGAGAAAGCGTGATTTGTGGATACGCTAAAGGCAGCGCTTTATCCACGCAACTCACCAGTAAAGCCGTACTGTTGCTTTCTCGTATCACCGCCCCGCTCCCCATACTGGTGGCGTAGTGATAAATATCGAGCTGATCTTTCGTGGACGACCAGTAGGTATCAATTGGCCAACCGGGATAGGCCGCCGCGGTGCTGTGGGCGGCCCGCAGCGCCACCAGCTGTTCGGCATCCGGCAAAATAGCACAGTGGTTATCCGCGCTATCCCAGGTAAACTGCGCCCAGATTTCATTGTTGGCAGCAAAAGTAGCACTAGTGCCACTGGTTTCCGCCGCCAGTTTTGGACGCGTGAAGGTATAGGTGACGCCATCGACGTTTGCCGTAGCGCTTTCGTCCATATGCCCCCACATCGCCGCTTTGTCGCTGTCCGGGCTGGTCAGGGTGGTGAAAATGACATCGACGCTGTCTTTTAGCACCGTATTGTTTGCCGGCATCACCGTCAGGGTAGTTTTTACGCCGGGGCCGTTTGCCTGGGTGACGGTCACTGTCGCTTTGCCGTCAGCGCCCGTAACACCGTGATATTCCGTCGCCGTGGTGGTCAGTTCCGTATCACCAACGTGTACCGGTGCATTATTGTTGACGATGTTCTGGCGGTTAAGCGCATCGCTGCGGGTAATAATAAATGCGGTATTGCCCACCACGTTACCGGCGCACTCGCGGGTGGTAACGGTCAGCGTGATACTTTCCCCTGCTTTGACCTTGGCTGCTTTTAACGTGTCGTCCATCGGTACGGCGCTGAGTGACAGTGGCTCGCCCACGGCGGTAGCTACGTCAATCGCCACTTTTTGTTCGGTTAAAGCAACCGTATTGCTGTTCGGTGTTCCCGTCGACGTAATGAGGTAAAGCGCGGGTAGCGCACTGCTATCTTCCAGCTGCGGCCAGACCACGTAATGCCCGCCGGCCATATTCTGCGCACAGAACGTTTTATTGGCGACCGGCTGCGGGTTAAGCGGTTCATCCGGTGTGGCGGCATCTGCCCAAACTAAACTGATAACGGGCGCCTGTTCGCTTTCCCAGCGCAGCGGCGGTATGGCGAACAGATCGCCCTCGGTATCGAGCGGATTAGCCAACTGCAGTGCGCTGGCTGAATCGTCAACGCTGAAGTCGCGGGGCATCGCGCTGAAGGCCACAGCGTGCGCTTCACCGGGAGAGAGCACAACGCTGCCCTGATAAACCGGAACGAACGCGCTGTCCGCCGTCGGCGGGGTGCCGTTTATCGCATCCGTAGCTGTGCGCAACTCCTGCCATGCCCCACTTTTTAGTGCAGAAAGTACCGGCACTGCACCCATTAACAGAGCTAACGCCAGTAAAGAGCGATAAACTTTATTCACCTGCCAGATCCCCCATCCTTGAGCAGTCACTACCCATTTATTTTGTGTTCGCGTTTCAACACACTTTGCTTAACCCCAAGCTAAACAAAGGGCGCGGAAAAACCGCTCCCCAAGGAAGCGGTCCTGCACGGTTTTATTTACGTTGATAGTCGATAGACAAGCCATAGCCCTGGACGCCATCGTTGCCGAGGGTAACGCCATCGGCATTATCGAAGGCAGCCTTCGCTTCGGCGTTGGTAAGCGGAATAACCAGATCGCTATTGTTGTAGGTAGCGTTGACAATCCCACCCACAGTGCCCAACTGCAGACTGTTACCGGTGAATTTCCAGCGGTAGTTGTAATCACTGGTAACTTCTTCACCTGCATCGTAAGAGCGACTGGCGTTTTTATCTTTCCACAGCAGCACTTTATAGGTGGTGTTGGTTTTAAGTTTGGTGCTCGTGCCCAACAGATTGGTTGTTGTACCCGCCTCGTAGATGACGACGTGGACATTTTCATCGACCACCGGACCTTCCGGAATGTCATCATCGTCAGAACCACCGCCAGCGTTGGTCGACAGATCGTTTAGCAGCAATTCTGCGGCAACATTCGGATCGCCGGTAGTTGTGGTAGGCGTAATTTTAATACCGATGTAGCGATCGGCATCCGAAGCCTGAATTTCATAGGTGCCGCTGCCTTTTGTACCTATCTCTTGTGCATCGCCGCCATTCTGATCGCTATAGCTCATCCACTGCACAGTCGCTTTGGTCGCCGTGTTATCCGCATCCAGGTCACCTTCCGCATCGCCGATAGCCCAGTTGACCGTCACTTTGTCGCCCGCGTGAAACTGCCGGTCACCTTCAGTTGCCACGGTTCGACTACCACGGTCAATCGTCACCGTGACATGTGCTTTATCCGTTTCCGCCGTTTTATCTGCAGCCCGTGTAATCCACGGGATAGTCCCTTGAATAGTACCGGTACTTTCTGTCGCGCTTTGCCACTGACCGGCTTTCAGACTCCCATTAGCCGCGACTGCAGGCACAGCACAATACCCTGCCACAGCCAACGCCAGTGCGACCTTCGTCAGCCGCCGTTTTAATACTAATTGCATCAAGACTCTCCTTTTTCTTCAACATTCAGCGACTGGCTGGTCAGCCACTACGCTGACACTATTTCTGGCTATACACCACGCGTATGCCATAGCCCTGAATACCATCCTGCTCATGAGCAGCGAATTTTTGCGCAGCCTCTCTATTTGTTGCTGGCAACACCAGATCTTCATTGCGGGTATTGGCTTGTGCTCCGGTATTTCCCGTCGCGCTTTGCCCGGTAAATTCCCATTGATAGTCATAAAGCGACATTTCATCTTCTGTCAGTTGTTCTGACATCTGGAAAACGCCGTCTTTATTGGCATCACGCCACAGTACAAATCGATAGGTATTATTGACGACAGGATGTCTATCTTGTTTGCCGCTCAAATTAACGGGAGAAGATGTGTTCATTTGATAAATGAGCGCATTCAACGCATCAAGCGCATCACCGGTAAACGTCACGTCAACATAATTACTGTCGCCGTAGGCGTCTTCCTTCGCTTTCCAGCGAAACGTACCAGGAAGCGTACTGGAGAGCGTGACGGTTCCCGCCTTTTTGTCACGGCTGGCAATGAAGACGCAGGGCAATTCGGCGGTACAAGCGCTGGAGGAAAGCGACACCTTTTTGTCATTGCTGTCATAGAGTTCAGGCGCCATAGCCTCATCCACCAGCGCTTTGCCGTTACGATCGGTCGTATCCCCAAATGAATCGGTCAGCACCAGGTCCATCACAACACCATCGACGCCATCCGCCAAAGCGCTGGCCTCATGGCTATGATCGGTACGATCGGCGTCAGCGACGTTATCGACAATCAATTCGATTTTACGATCCTGCTGGACGGTAATTTCCACAGCACCCGAGTTTTGCTTATTCCCCTTTTCATCTTCCAGGGTCATGCGCACTTTCCAGGTATTTAACTCTGTACGCTGTGCTTCTGTATCCGCATTGACCCACGCAGGGAGGATCAGATTCCAGCGATTATTATTCCCTTCAGTGAGGGCATCAGCTTTTACCACTGGCATCACTAATGTGCGATTGGCATTATTTTTTGCCTGCCAGGAGGCGGAGATGATTTTGTAGTGATGAGAGACAAGCGCATTGATCGTCCACTTACATTTCTCCAGTCCCACCGCAGACTCAGGCGTGTCTTCAATTACGCATTCAGGATGGACATTGGTCGCATCGGCTTTGAGCCATAACGCAACATCAAGGGGATCCTTTTCACGGTATTCAAGAACGATAAAATTATTACGCTCGACAAAATCGGTACGACTGCCCATTAAAGAGCGCTGAATTTTTACGTTTTCCGGATCAAGCTGAGCCGCCAGGGGCGTACCTAACTGATAAGTGACGGTTGCGTTGATGCTAAGGTCGGCATTATCTCCAGTGCCGGCTTTGTAATCTGTACCCAACGTGACCATC
This sequence comes from Citrobacter sp. S39, assembly GCF_009495675.1. Taxonomy (NCBI): domain Bacteria; kingdom Pseudomonadati; phylum Pseudomonadota; class Gammaproteobacteria; order Enterobacterales; family Enterobacteriaceae; genus Citrobacter; species Citrobacter sp. S39. The sequence continues at coordinate 2,326,401 of NZ_CP045555.1, read as the reverse complement.
GGCACAGGCATGTAATTGAGACCAACGGTTACCGCATGGGGATTTTTTTGTAAATTGTCGGTACCAAATAATGCCACTTCATCGCCATAGTACTGCTCGTAGACTAATTTCCCACCGAGCTGTGGATAAAATGACAGCCAGCTTTCAGCCCGAATATCCCATCCCCGGGCGGGGCGCTCTTCATAAAACTCGAAATCCTCAGACTCTTTCCAGTCAGAAAGTGGATGGTAATAGTTGCCAGAGAGCTTCAGATAATCTGTCCATGCCTCAGTGCCCAAACCTAAGCGACGGTGCCCACGGGTAAAATCGTAGTCATAAAAAGCGTTGCCGCCGAGTAACCAATCCCCCACATTTTGACGCAAGCCAAAACCGATATTTCCAATGGTCCGATCCTCTTTACGCTGCGCGGAGATTTGGCTAAAAATCAATGTATATTGGTTGTCGTATAAGGGAACAAAATAGTCGAGAGAGCTACCATCAAGATCGCCCCCTTCGCCAACAGATAAACTGGTCCGTACTTTTCCGTACGGTGACATTAACCCTTCTATATACGATTGCGTGGAGGAGGTAATTTGATTTTGCAAATAGCTTTGCGCCTGTGATTTCAACGCGTCAGGCGTCAGGTTTTCAAAGCCTTGTGTCGCAGAATTAATAAAATAGTCGGCACCTTTCTCTTTAATAGATTGATCTTCGTTATTATGCTGTTCTTTTTGTACCGATTCACTGCCGAGATCGGGCAACGTAGACTCGCTTATGTCATTTGCTGCTGCAGGCGCAACAATATTGTCCCCGGCAATAACTGCGCCAGAAACGGATAGCACGAGCAAGATAACAAAGCGCACCCTTCGGGCCATAACATGTTCCTGTATTAACAAAGTTGCTGTACAACAGGAACATTATATTTATGATTCACCCTAATGAATGCCTTTACAACCTAAATATAATCCTAAAAATCAGCCGAATTATCAAAGCAAGATAAAACATTTGTAATAATAGTTAAAGCTGATTAGTATTCATAAAAATATTAATCAGCAAAAATTATTCATAATATAATTTATATTACGGCATTATATTCCACGCGTTTCTTCGAAATCAGTCCATGACCATTCTGACAGAAATAATCCACCGCTCCGCAGGCTTTTAATACTTGCAGTGGCAGATGGCATTCCGGACAACGCGCTTCCAGTTGAATATCTTTGTGACAATGCTCGCAGTGCGCCACACCATTTTGTGGCTCCAGCTCTGCATGACAATCCGGGCAGGTAATCGACATATCGTGTCCTTATACAGAAAATGTATTGCTGATTTTATTTTAACACCATGCGCTTAATGTGGCCCACGTAACTGCTGCTGCAATGTTAACAGGCACTCCACTTCTTCCAGCCTGCGCAGTGTCGTTTGGCTCACCTCCTGCGGACAACGTTCAAACAAACTTTGCGCTCCCAGAATTTGCTCAGCGAGACAATGGGCGTAAATCGTACCGGTAATACTCCAGCGTTGTACCGCCTCGCCGTCAATCACTTCCAGTACATCTTCTGTACCGCGTCGGTCATGGCTGATAATACGTCCGTCACGCAGATAAAGCCGCAGACCTTTTTGCCCACCAGCTGGCCCCGCATATTTGTTGAGCCAGATATCCAGTGGAATGCCGCTAATCTGCCCCTGAAGATGCGCCTCGCCTTCTGCCGTGGTCAGGTCACTCCGGGGGATCTCACGTCCCAGACGGTCTTTAGCACTCACTAACCGCAGCACCATCTCATTATTCCCTCCCAGATACCGTACCGTTTCCCGCAGCATTGCTAACACGTGCGTACCGATATCCAGAATCACGCCATCCGGGTGGCGAAGTTCACGCGTGTCCGGTTCACCGGTGGCAAAGTTAAGCGCTATCGGCTCCCCTGCGACGTTAAATCCACTTGGCTCCTGCAAAAAACCTTCGATTTTCACAATCTCGGCAAAAGTGCTGACCACCCCTCGTTTCACCATTTCGATGCGCGCCATCCAGTGGTCGAGTGCCAGTACACGGTCGGCGGCTCCTGGTTGAGCCAGCAGCATTTTCAGTTTTTCAATTTGGGAGAGCGTGGCGACAATAGGTTTTTCAACCACGATACGAGCGATGGGAGAGGCCAGGGCTTGTTCAAGCACCTCAAGGTGATGCAAGGATGCGGTCGTGATGAACAGGGTATCAAGAGGCTGAGTAAACAGCTCTTCGAGCGACGTACAACGCGTCACGCCTGCTGGCTGTTTTGTGGGTTGAACATCAAACCCCACACAGCGTAATGAATCACCGAAGCGGCTACGTAATGCGGGCAAGTATGCCGTTTCAACGACTGCGCCCAGCCCAACAAACCCTAACAGCATGTTCTCACCTCAAAAGTTGAATTACCGGGGCATAACGTCTGCCCCGGCATCATCGAGGTGCTATCAGGCGCTAGTTGCCGGTTTAGTCTGTGTATTCTCCAGCATGCGACGAATCGGAACAATGAGAACGATCAGTACCGCGGCGCAGATAAGCAGCGCAATCGAGCAGCGCGCGAAGAGATCTGGCAGCATATCAAGCTGGTCGGCCTTCACATGACCACCAATCAGACCCGCGGCCAGGTTACCCAGCGCACTGGCGCAGAACCACAGACCCATCATCTGTCCACGCATTCTTTCCGGTGCCAACAGCGTCATGGTCGCCAGACCAATTGGGCTCAGACACAGCTCGCCGAGCGTAAGCATCAGGATACTGCCAACCAGCCAGAATGGAGAAACACCCGCGCCGCCATTTGCCAGCACGTCTTGCGCCGCGAGCATCATCACACCAAAGCCCGCCGCTGCGCAGAGAATGCCGATGACAAACTTGGTGATACTGCTTGGGCGAATATTCATGCTCGCCAGTTTTGGCCACGCCCAGCTGAATACCGGGGCCAGCAGAATGATGAACAAAGCGTTAATCGACTGGAACCATACTGCCGGGATTTCAAAATCGCCGATCATACGGTTAGTGTAGTCGTTGGCGAACAGGTTGAACGAGGTAGGTTTCTGCTCAAAGGCAGACCAGAAGAACGCAGCGGAAACCAGCAGGATAAAGCAAACCAGCAGCCTGGCGCGTTCTTTACGGTTCAGCCCCGCAAAGACGAACAGATAGATAAAGTAAAGCGCAACTGACGCGGCAATCACGTACACCAGCATGCTGGCAACCGCGACCGGGTTAATCACAATCACTCCCTGCGCAATCAGGGTAACAACAATTGCTACACCAACTGCCAGCGCCAGCAGCCACGCGCCCACACCATTACGTTTCACAACCGGGCTGTTCCAGGTCGAGTCCAGGCCCACTTCGCTATCGTAGCGTTTCATCGCCGGAACGGCAAAGATACGGAAGATGAGCAACGCCACCAACATTCCGATACCACCGATACCAAAACCCCAGTGCCATCCGTGAGTTTTAATCAGCCAACCGGAGATCAATGGCGCGATGAAGGAACCCAGGTTGATACCCATGTAGAACAGCGAGAAACCGCCGTCACGGCGCGCATCGCCTTTTTTATACAGCGTACCCACCATCACCGAGATACAGGTTTTGAACAGGCCAGAACCGAGCACAATGAACATCAGGCCAATAAAAAACAGGTTGTCACCCATGATGGCCGAGAGTGCAATCGACAGGTGACCAAGTGCTATCAGGATGGAGCCATACCATACCGCTTTTTGTTGACCAAGCCAGTTATCCGCCAGCCAGCCACCTGGCAGCGCAGCAAGATACATGGTACCGGCAAAGATACCGACAATCGCCGAGGCATTTTCACGCGCCAGTCCCATGCCGCCGTCATAAACGGTAGCCGCCATAAACAGGATCAGTAACGGACGAATGCCATAAAACGAAAAACGCTCCCACATCTCAGTAAAGAACAATGAGCCGAGCGGATAAGGATGACCGAAGAAAGTTCGGCTTTCTTTTTGATTAACAGAGGATTGCATAATTCTCCCGAAAGTTATGTCGTCGTGCGTGTAAACACCGCGATGTACGCCGACCAGTTACGTAGCTGGTCGATTTTTTACATGCGGCGAAGATTTATTTAACCATTTGATAACCTGGCAGTAGTTTTGTCTAGTACCAACCGGGGGACTTTAAGATGAAAACTCGACAATTGTCTACTTTCTTAGATTTAAACTTGGTAAAAAACGAATAGTGATTGACATTGCGCGGGCTGAGGTTGACGTTGGAATAACGAAAAAAAACCCGCGACAAGCGCGGGTTTTCATCTGCATCAGCAACGATTACTTGCTTTTTTTAATGTGTTTAATCAAACGCTTACGTTTACGCATCTGAGTCGGAGTCAGCGTATTGCGTTTGTTGGCAAACGGGTTTTCCCCTTCTTTGAACTGAATACGGATCGGCGTCCCCATTACGTCCAGAGATTTGCGGAAATAGTTCATCAGATAACGTTTGTAGGAATCCGGCAGGTCTTTGACCTGGTTGCCGTGAATCACCACGATTGGCGGGTTATAACCGCCCGCGTGGGCGTATTTCAGCTTCACACGACGACCACGCACCAGTGGCGGCTGATGATCTTCTACTGCCATGGTCATAATGCGCGTCAGCATCGCGGTGCTCACGCGACGGGTGGAGCTGTCATAAGCTTCACGGACCGATTCAAACAGATTACCCACACCGCTGCCGTGCAGCGCAGAGATAAAGTGTACGCGTGCAAAATCAATAAAGCCCAGACGGAAGTCCAGCGTCTCTTTGACCTGCTCTTTTACTTCCTGCGTCAGACCATCCCACTTGTTCACAACGATAACAAGTGAGCGCCCACTGTTGAGGATAAAGCCCAGCAGCGACAGGTCCTGATCGGAAATCCCTTCGCGTGCGTCAATCACCAACATCACCACGTTGGCATCTTCAATCGCCTGCAGCGTTTTGATAACTGAGAATTTTTCTACCGCTTCGGTAATTTTGCCGCGCTTACGCACGCCCGCGGTATCGATAAGCACATATTCGCGCTCATCGCGCTGCATCGGAATATAAATACTGTCACGCGTGGTCCCCGGCATGTCGTAAACCACCACACGATCTTCGCCAAGAATACGGTTAGTAAGTGTGGACTTACCTACGTTCGGGCGACCCACGATCGCCAGTTTGATCGGCAAATCCTGCGGATTGAAATCATCTTCAGGCTCTTCTTCGCCATTTTCTTTGGCTTCCAGCTGCGCCCAGTATTCCGCGTCTTCGTCGACTTCTTCCTGCGGAGCAACGTCGTCCATCCACGGCAGCAGTACATGCTCCAGCAGGCTGAGAACGCCACGACCATGGGACGCCGCGATCGGATAAATTTCACCCAGACCCAGAGAGTAGAAATCAACAACCGCCTGGTCAGGATCGAGTCCGTCAGTTTTGTTGGCTACCAGGAACGTCGGTTTCTGGCGCGAGCGCAGATGTTTCGCAATAGCTGCATCCGCTGGCATCAGGCCAGCACGCGCGTCCACCATGAACAGCACAACGTCCGCTTCTTCGATAGCCAACAGCGACTGTTCCGCCATACGGGTTTCAACACCGTCTTCGGTGCCATCAATACCGCCGGTATCAATACAGATAAACTCGCGGCCTTCAATTTCCGCACGACCGTACTTACGGTCACGAGTCAGACCCGGGAAATCCGCAACCAGCGCATCTCGGGTGCGAGTTAGACGGTTAAATAACGTGGATTTGCCAACGTTAGGGCGCCCGACAAGCGCGACCACAGGTACCATGTTTAAAGCCTCATTTAAAAAATCATCAGACAACGGGCACATTTTTGCTCCGTTGTTAAAAACAGTAAAACGGCCCCTGCACCAGGAGCCGTTTTTCAAAGCGAGCGGCCGCGACGATTAACGCGTAATAGAGTACAGCGTACCGTCTTTCGCCTGGATCAGCAGTTTACCATCAGCAGAGACCGGCTCGGTCAGGAAACCTGAGCTGTCAACTTTCTGCTGGGCAACAAAACGGCCATCGTCAACGTTAATCCAGTGCAGGTAGCCTTCGCTATCACCGACGACCAGATTGCCGTTATACAATACCGGGGACGTCAGCAGACGGTGCAGCAGATCGCTTTGCGTCCACAGCGTCACGCCGCCATCGGTGGTCAGTGCCAGCACGCGGTCGTTCTGATCAACCAGGTAGATACGGTTACCGTCGACGATGAAATCATTCACCGAGCCCAGTTCGCGTTTCCACATGATCTGACCACTGCGCAGATCCAACGCCGTCAGGTTACCATTATAAGCCAGCGCGTAAACAACGCCATTGACGATAACCGGCGTGGTATCAACGTCGCTAAGACGATCGATTTCCGTTGGGCCTGTCGCCTGAGAGATACGCTGCTGCCAAATCATCTGGCCCTGCTGCATAAGCACGGCGCTTACGCGACCGTTATCACCGCCAACAATAGCTGCGCCAAAGGCGGTTGCCGGAGCGGATTCGCCACGCAGAGACAGAGAAGGCATGTCGAGGTTAACGGTCCATTTGATGGCGCCGTCGGCTTCGTTTAAGGCCTGCAACTGACCGTTGCTGGTGTGGATCAATACCACGCCATCGCTCACAACAGGACGAGACAGCGCTTCACCAGCGACTTTCGTCTGCCATGCGGTAGTACCGTCACTGGTGTTCAGCGCATAAACCTGTGCTTTTTCACTGCCGATATAAACATGACCGCCGGACACGGTTACACCGCCAGAAAGCTGTGCAGATGCACGGGAGAACCAGCCATCTTTCTCACCCAGATTCACAGACCAGACTTCTTTGCCGTCGCCTGCGTTCAACGCTTTAACTACACCAGCGCGAGAGGCAGCATAGACAACGTTATCCGCCAGCGCAGGATGAAGATTGGAATAGAAATCACCAATACCGTTTCCTACAGAGGTGCTCCATTCCGTAGACGGAGTAAACTGGTTTTCAACCACCGGTAATGGGGACATCTTAACGACATCTTCTTCGCCACTAAACAGTGAACAGCCGCTCAATAGGGTAACGGAAAGCAGCCCTGGCAGAAGTAATTTACGCAATTGCATCGGGTCCCTCTCAGATGGACAAATTATTGATTTTCATCTGCATCATTTCGCTCAGAGCAGGAGAGGCATCGCTTTTCACACCCGCTTCCCATGCGCTACGCGCACCTTGTTTGTCGCCTTTACTCAGCAACGCTTCACCACGCAGATCGGCAACAATGGCCGCCCACCCTTCACCTTTAATGGTTTCGAGTGTTTTCAGCGCGGTATCAGCCTGTTTAAGCTGAACCTGAACACGAGCCAGACGCAGGTTTATCACTGCTTTGAGATTTTCATCGCTGGTCGCAGCCAAGCCTTGTTGCAGCTGGCTTGCGGCTTTCTCAAGTTCATTTTGGTCAACAAACTGCTGCGCCAGTTCCAGTGAAGCCAGCGCGCCATAGGTATTTTTATTCTCTGCAGCAAATTTCTCAGCGGCAGGAATGCTGTCCGGTTTACCCGCGCTAACCGCAGTCACCGTATTTTGATACGCCAGAGAAGCAGAGCGTGCGGACTCCGTCTGATGGCTGGTCCAGTAACGCCAACCAACCAGCGCGCCAACCCCTAAAATGATCCCAACAGCCAGCGCCTTGCCGTTTTCAGCAAAGAAGCGTTTTACCGCATCAACCTGGTCGTGTTCGTTCTCGTAAATTTCCACGCTGTCCTTCTCCTTAGCCCAGTAAAGTGCGCAAATGCGCGGCAACGCTATCCTGCGCTACTGCCGTTTGCTCACCAGAGCGCAAATCCTTCACTACAACAGTACCGTCAGCCACTTCGGACTCGCCCAGTACCAGTGCAACGCGGGCGCCCCACTTATCGGCACGGGCAAACTGTTTCTTAAAGTTGCCGCCACCGTGGTTTGTCATCAGTTTCACACCAGGAACTTCATCGCGCAGACGTTCTGCAAGCGTCATTGCTGCCGACTGCGTGTCCGCCCCTGAAGCGACCAGGTATATATCGACAACAGGATCTGCGTTAAATTCCGGATTAACTGCCTGAACTAACAAAACAAGTCGTTCCAGACCCATAGCAAAGCCCACGGCAGGCGTTGCACGACCGCCAAGTTGCTCTACCAGACCGTCGTAACGACCACCGGCACACACGGTACCCTGAGAGCCCAGGCTGCTGGTGACCCACTCAAATACGGTGCGGTTGTAGTAATCAAGACCACGAACCAGACGCTGATTGACGGTGTAGGCAATGCCTGCGGACTCCAGCAGTTTGCACAAACCCGCGAAGTGCTCGCGCGAGTCGTCATCCAGATAGTCGCCCAGTGCAGGCGCGTCGTTGAGCAGCGCCTGTACTTCCGGGTTTTTGGAGTCGAGAACGCGCAGCGGGTTGGTGTACATACGGCGCTTGCAGTCTTCGTCCAGTTTCTCTTTGTGCAGTTCCAGGTAGGCAACCAGCGCATCACGGTAGTTAGCGCGGGCTTCAAGCGAACCGATTGAGTTCAGCTCCAGGCTGACATGCTGAGAAATACCCAGCGCGCGCCACCAGCGAGCGGTCAGCATAATCAGTTCCGCATCGATGTCCGGGCCTTGCAGGCCAAACACTTCGACACCCAGCTGATGGAATTGACGATAGCGTCCTTTCTGCGGACGTTCGTGGCGGAACATCGGCCCGATATACCACAGACGCTGTTCCTGATTGTACAGGAGACCATGTTCGATGCCGGCGCGTACGCAGCCCGCAGTCCCTTCAGGACGCAACGTCAGGCTGTCGCCATTACGGTCCTCAAAGGTATACATCTCTTTTTCAACCACGTCGGTGACTTCACCGATCGCGCGTTTGAATAACGGGGTCTGCTCTACAATCGGCAAGCGGATTTCACTGTAACCGTAGCTGCCGAGCACGTTTTTAAGAGTGCCTTCAATGCGCTGCCAGATGGCGGTTTCGCCAGGCAGATAATCGTTCATGCCGCGAATGGCTTGAATGTTTTTTGCCACGTTTATTCTCTTTATGAATATAAAAATGAACCCTCAGCGCTAACCCGAACAATGCGGGCGCCATGCGGGTTCAATCATACACGGGAAGCATGCCGCTTCCCATCACGTTGTTATTTTTCAAGCTGCTGCACGTCGATACGACGCGCTTCGTCCAGAATACTTGCTTTGGCACGAATGCGGGCTTCAAGCTGCGTAATCATGTCGTCGTTATCGAGTCTGTCCTTACGCACGCCGTCTTCATACAGGCCGCTTTTCTTGTTACCGCCCGTCACGCCCAGCGTAGAAACCAGCGCTTCACCAGGGCCGTTTACTACGCAGCCGATGATCGAAACGTCCATTGGCGTAATGATATCCTCCAGGCGTTGCTCCAGCGCGTTAACCGTACCGATAACGTCAAACTCCTGACGTGAACAGGTTGGGCAAGCGATGAAGTTGATCCCGCGCGCGCGAATGCGCAGCGATTTCAGGATATCGAAACCAACTTTGATCTCTTCCACCGGATCGGCCGCCAGAGAAACACGCAGCGTATCGCCGATCCCTTCAGATAACAGCAGGCCAAGGCCGATCGCGGACTTCACCGAACCACTACGCAGGCCACCAGCTTCGGTGATCCCCAGATGCAGCGGTTGATCGATCTGTTTCGCCAGCAGGCGATAGGATTCTACGGCGAGGAAAACGTCAGACGCTTTAACACTAACTTTGAATTGATCGAAGTTCAGACGATCGAGGTGATCCACGTGGCGCATAGCGGATTCCAGCAGCGCCTGAGGCGTCGGTTCACCGTATTTTTCCTGCAGATCTTTTTCCAGCGATCCGGCATTGACGCCGATACGGATAGGAATATTTTTATCACGAGCGCAATCCACCACCATGCGAATACGCTCTTCACTGCCGATATTACCTGGGTTAATACGCAGGCAATCAACGCCGTATTCCGCCACCTTCAGTGCGATACGATAGTCGAAGTGTATATCGGCAACCAGCGGGACGTTAACCTGCTGTTTGATAAGCTTGAACGCTTCTGCGGCATCCATTGTCGGTACAGAGACACGAACAATGTCTGCGCCTACGCGTTCCAGTGCTTTAATCTGATTAACCGTCGCTTCCACGTCCGTGGTACGCGTATTAGTCATAGACTGTACGGCGATGGGCGCACCATCGCCGATCGGCACGTTCCCAACGTAAATGCGTGTCGATTTTCTACGTTGAATTGGAGCCTGGTTATGCATTAAAAAATCTCCCGCATTGCCGTCTGTTACTGAGCCGGTGATTGTTCGGCATTAACGGTCAGACGCGCAACCTGGTTAGTTCTGATAAAACGACTCAGATCGACAGGTTTACCCTGGAACTGAATCTGCACTGCCGCCGGAGCACCAATCTTCAGTTTGTATGGTGCCTGACCGGTCAAATTCAGATTGCCGTCTTTACGCTGCATCCCGCTGAACAGTTTTTTACCGGTCGCATCGGTGACTTCCAGCCAGCAATCGGCGGTAAAGTTCATCACCAGCGCGTTAGGATCGGCTGCAGGTGTAGTCACACCTGCCTGATCGGTCGGCAGCGGTGCCGCGGTAGCTGGCGCTGTAGTTGCAGTATCGACGTTAGCCTGAGAAGGGGCAACGACGGCGTTTTGTTGCGCATCAGCAGCCGGGGCCTGAGCCGCTGCGGTATCTTGTTGCGCTGGCGCTGAATCCGTTACCGCGCCATTTTCAGCAGCCGACGTGGTATCCGGGCTTGCTGCAGCGCTGGTATCTAACGGTACATTCTGCGCACCCTCTTTACCGGCATTCAACTCAGCGGAGGATTGATCGGCCATGGTGGTGATCTCTTCCTGCTGCGCTTTATGGTTCTGCCACCACCAGGCGCCAGTCAGTCCGACAACGACAAACAGTACCAGCCAGGTAAAGGTCATTAACCAGCCGTCGCGTTTCTTACGACGCTTACCGAGCGAGAAGCTCTGCATCGGTGCGACTTTGGCAGGACGAATCGGAGCCTGTTTTTCCAGCCCTGGCAACAGTTCTTCTTCAGGAATATGCACCAGACGCGCATAAGAACGGATATACCCGCGCAGGAATGTTGAAGCGAGATCGGCTGGCGCCTTATCTTCTTCAATATCGCGTACCGTGGAGACCTTCAGGCAAAGTCGCTCCGCGACTGCCTGCTGGCTGAATCCGAGTTGTTCACGGGCATTGCGCAGACGAATGCCGGTGGATAGTGTTTCATTTTTGTCGTGCGTGGCTTCAGTATTCATTCGCTACAGCTGCGTAATATTTGGGTTCTGATGCCGGCGAGCCACAATGCTCACCCACACCGCGAAACATCTGGTCAGTTAACCTTCGTCAGACAGTATAAAACGGTCAGACTATCAATGACAAAACGGCGTAAACCTGAGGGCTAAACACTTGTTACGCCGTTACATACTGCCTTAAAGTCGACAAAAACGCACCGTTATTATTGACCTGACGACGACAACAAAAAACCTCATATGGCTTACGTTGCACTACGGTACAGGAATTATACCGTAGTGCGCCAACATCAAACGGTCTTAATGTCGATAGCGTCGCCCTGCATACGCTTACGCAAAGTACGCTTGGTACGGTCGATAACGTCGCCCGCCAACTGACCACAGGCTGCATCGATGTCATCGCCACGTGTTTTACGCACAATGGTGGTGAAACCATAGCTCATCAACACTTTGGAGAAACGATCGATACGGCTGTTAGAACTACGACCATACGGTGCGCCCGGGAACGGGTTCCACGGGATCAGGTTGATCTTACACGGCGTATCTTTCAGCAGTTCTGCCAGCTGATGCGCGTGTTCAGTGCCATCATTGATGTGATCTAACATCACATACTCAATGGTCACACGGCCCTGGTTAGCGTTGGATTTCTCCAGATAACGACGAACCGCGCCAAGGAATGTTTCGATATTGTACTTTTTGTTGATCGGTACAATTTCGTCACGAATTTCATCGTTCGGCGCATGCAGAGAAATCGCCAGCGCGACGTCAATCATATCACCCAGCTTATCCAGCGCAGGGACAACGCCCGAGGTGGAGAGCGTGACGCGACGCTTGGACAACCCAAAACCGAAGTCATCCAGCATGATTTCCATCGCCGGCACTACGTTGGTCAGGTTGAGCAGCGGCTCACCCATCCCCATCATCACCACGTTGGTGATAGGACGCACGCCCGTTGCTTTGACCGCGCCGACGATTTTCGCCGCGCGCCAGACCTGACCAATGATCTCCGATACCCGCAGGTTACGGTTAAAGCCCTGTTGCGCCGTAGAGCAGAATTTACACTCTAATGCGCAACCGACCTGTGAAGAAACACACAGGGTCGCACGATCGTCTTCCGGGATATACACCGTTTCAACGCGCTGATCGCCAACAGCGATAGCCCATTTGATCGTACCGTCAGAAGAACGCTGCTCTTCCACCACTTCCGGGGCGCGAATTTCAGCCACTTCTTTCAGCTTGTTACGCAGCACCTTATTGATGTCAGTCATGTCATCAAAGTTGTCGCTGCAATAGTGGTACATCCACTTCATGACCTGATCGGCACGAAACGGTTTTTCGCCCATCTCTTTGAAGAATTCGCGCATTTGCTGACGGTTCAGATCCAGCAGGTTAATTTTTCCATTTTTATTTGGAACCGCAGGAATGACGACTTCAGAGGTGTTAACTAATTCAGACATAATTTTTTCCGGCCTCGTTGTTACACGTTGTGGCCCGTGGAGGGTTAAAAAGAAACGCCCCGGCAAGCGATCTGCTCTTCCGGGGCGTTGCATTGTACAAAGTCTGGCGCAGGGATGCCACGTTTGCACGAAGCATTAGCGAAAATAATATGTAAATCGCTAATTCATCTCCAAAGGATTTCGCGTCGCAGGAAGGCGGCAAGTTCAAGCATCCCCGGGAGCATAGAAAACTATGTGACCGGGGTAAACGAATGCAGCCAACGCATCTGCGACGTGAAAGACGCGGGAGATTAGCGAGTGCGCGGGCAAACCTCACCTTCACCAAAGAAATAGGCGATTTCGCGCGCCGCTGACTCAACGGAGTCGGAACCGTGAGTACCGTTCTCGGTGAAGCTGTCAGCATAGTCTGCACGCAGAGTACCGGCCAGCGCATTCGCCGGGTTGGTTGCGCCCAGCAGATCGCGATGACGCTGTACGGCATTTTCGCTTTCCAGAACAGAAACAACGATCGGACCGGAGGTCATGAATTCAACCAGACCGTCAAAGAACGGTTTGCCATCGTGCTCAGCATAGAAACCACGCGCCTGCTCAACGGTCAGGTGCAGCATTTTAGTCCCGACGATTTTGAACCCTGCTGCTTCAAAGCGCGCAAAGATGCTCCCAATAACGTTTTTTGCCACCGCGTTTGGTTTGATGATGGAAAAAGTACGTTCAATAGCCATGATAACCTCTGTAATGTGTTCTGTTGTTGTCTATATAGATGTACGACCTGGCGCGGATTATAAAGAGCATCCCGGCAATTGACTATTGATGAAGGTAACATTTCTTTAAAATAAGATGAATTTTAGCAACAAACAGTCACCAACTGGTCTACTGCATCGAAAATCTCACCGTCGCTACCTGGCCTGCATCATCCATCACCAGCAGTTGATAATCCCCTTTAGTCGCCAGCAGTAGCGTAAGACGACGTCCGCGTTCATCCAGCCTTTCACCGTTAAGAAACCACCAGCGTTCACCGCTCCCACCGCTGGTTTGCACTGGCAATGAGGCTTGAGCAGAACCGGGTAAACGCTTCACAATCGCGCCATCACGAATGCCTGTCAACTGCAACGGCTGCGAAGCGTCTTGTCCCAGCGGCGGACATGTGGCAGAAACTGGCGGTAATCTCGCCCCACGACGTTCTGATTCCGGTAGCCATGGCTCCAGCGGCAACGGCCAAACGATTAACGTTTGCTCGTGCGCCTGCGGGCAATCCGCCGCCACACGTTTGCCTTCATCATCCAGCCAGACAGGAAAACGAATGCCATTAACCCCTTCCTGCTCGGGCAATAATAACGTTGGCGGCTGACTGCCATCCAGTAACCAGGTTGCCAGACGGCGACGGCAGTTGCTGTCACCGGGGGCTAGAGATTGCCCGCCCGGCCAGCACACCACACCGCGACTCACGGATTCAGGGCGTGGATCTTCCGGCTGATTTGTCCCGCGAGAGAGCAAAAGATTGTTGACCTGATTGAGCAACGGCACGGCACTGGCGAAACCAAACTGACCCACCACCGGCGTACCGTCGGGCCTGCCGGTCCAGATACCGATCACATAACGCGCATTAACGCCAATCGCCCAGGCATCGCGATAGCCATAGCTGGTGCCCGTTTTCCACGCCAGAGGAACCACTCTGCTCAGCGCGTTATCCGGCAGCGGTTGCGCTTCGTCAGCCATAATGCGGCGAATAATCCACGCCGCGCCCGCCGACATCAACGGACGTTCCAGTAGTGGGTCACCCGGCTGCAGACGCAGTTTTCCCGCTTTTCCCTGGCGGGCAAAGGCGCTGTACGCTGCGGCCATATCTTCCAGCCTTGCCCCCGCGCCACCTAAAATCAGCGACAGATTCGGCGCAGCTCCTGCGGGCAGATACAGCGGTAAGCCGACGTTACGTAACGATGCGGCAAAACGCTTCGGGCCATAGGCTTCGAGTACCTGCACGGCGGGTAAATTCAGCGAGCGCACCAGCGCTTCGCTCATGCTCACCGGGCCATGAAAACCGCTGTCAAAATTCCCCGGTCGATAGTCCCCGGTTCGCCGCGGGACATCCTGCAATAACGAAGCGGGATGAATGAGTCCGTCATCCAGCGCCAGGCCATAAACAAACGGCTTCAGCACCGAGCCAGGCGAACGGATCGCATTCACCATATCCACATGACCAAAACGGGAGTCGTCATTCATATCTACCGACCCCACCCAGCCACGCACGCTCATATCGGTGTGATCGACCACGATCATCGCCAGCGAACTGCGCGCAGGTAAGCGCCCCTTCCAGTTTTGCGCCAGCTCTTCCAGTTGACGCTGCAATCCGGCATCAAGGGTAGTCACGATTTTATCGCTTCGGCTTTTTCCCAGCATCATGCGCGAGAATAACGGTGCTAACTGCGGCATTTGCCGGGGCGCCAGCCAGACCGGTTCTTCACGCGACTCCTGTACCTGTCTGGCAGGCCAAATGCCCTGGGTCGCCATACGTTCGAGCACTTTATTACGCGCCGCTTCAGCACGGTCCGGCCAGCGATCCGGACGCAGACGGCTCGGTGCCTGTGGCAAAACAGCCAGCAGCGCGGCATCGGAGTAACTCAATTGCGCGGGTGATTTACCAAGATAAGCCCAGCTTGCCGCCCCCACGCCCTGCAGCGTACCGCCAAACGGCGCGCGGTTGAGATACAGTGTCAGTATGTCGCGTTTGGAGAGATGCCATTCCAGCTGCAATGCGCGCCAGAGTTGGCGAAACTTGCCGCCAAAGGTTCGCGGATGGGGATCGAGTAATCGTGCGACCTGCATGGTGAGCGTACTACCGCCAGAAACCACACGCCCAGAGGAAAGGTCTTGCCATGCCGCGCGCAGTACTGAAAACGGATTGACGCCGGGATGCTTCCAGAACCAACGGTCTTCGTAGTTAATTAACGCCTCAAGGTAGCGGGGCGACACCTCATCAATCGTTACCGGATACCGCCAGATACCATCCGCATCGGCGAAGCGCCACAGCGGCGTACCATCATGAGCCACCACGACCCGCGCCGGATCGACTTCGTGCAGCGGCAGCGGCCAGATTTTATCTGCCGCCCAAACCGCCGCCACAAACAATAGTGCAACGGCTGCCAGCCAGAGCCAGCAGCCGCGTTTACCCAACCCGCGTATCATTTACGGCCTGACAATCAAAAGTCCCTCTGTCGCACCGGTCGCGCGCCACTGCGGAATATACATTGATTCCACCTGCGGGACAGGAACCCGGTAGGTCCCCGGCGTTACAGCCCGCGCCAGATACACCAGCGTAACTGGCTGTCCTTCGTTGACCGCCACCGCGGCGACAAAGCGATCGTCACGGAACTCAACGTGCTGGATATCTGCCTGCTGCATCTGATTGAGCAGATTCGCCACTTCGCTGCCGCTATCCTGCAGGCTGGCGCTGCCGTTGGCCAGATTCTGGTTTTCCAGTTCCAGTCCTGCTGGCAGTAAATCGACCACCAGCGCATCCGGCACGTTCTGGCTGGCTTTTACCTCCAGCCAGACCAGCACCAGTTCGCCGCTACGCAGCGAATCCAGCGATTTGCTATTTCCGTCAATTCCCAGAATTTGCCGCTCAATATGCAGAACGTTGCTGGCAGGCGTCGGTGCGGTTTGTGGATAACCACTCACATCCAGACGCAACCACAGCGGTAGATTACCGGTATTGGTGACGCTCAGCGTAGACAGCGCATCGGCATCCAGATTGCGGGTTAGCGATTTATCCCCTGCTAATGGTTGTTCCGAGAGTGACGTTTGCGCCTGCCACGTACCAGGCAAATCCTGTAACGTACGCGCGGCAAGGAACAACGCATTATTTTCCTGAGTCGAGAGCCAGCGCTGTCCAAAGGCCTGTTCTGACAACGTGTTCAGCAGCGTATTCTGCACGTCAGGTTTGATCTTGTTCTCTTCGAGCAAGGCCAGCATCAACGCGTTATCCCGTAAGGCACTGCCGTAATCCGCCATCCACTGTTGCGTATCGCGGCGCGGTGTATTCAGGGCCAGCGTCAACGCCTGTTCACTGCGATTGGCATCGCCCATATTTTTCAGCGCGATCCCCAGTTGTAACAGCGGTAAACCAGAGGCTGCTTGCGCACGACGCTCCCAGATCTCACGCAATGCGCCGAGCGGAGCTTTTTGCTGATGTGCCAGAACCAACGCGGCGTAGGCTTGTACGGCAAACCGGCTTGCTGAAGAGTCGTCGGTATAGCGAATCGACATCATGCCCGGATCCTGCAAATAGCGCAGTAGCCGCTCGTTGCCCCGGTTAATCACCTCTACCGGGACACTGTAGCCCTGTTCATTTGCCCGGACGAGGAAATCCATGACATACGCGGTCAGCCAGTACTCTTCCGACCCGTTTTTATCCCACAGCGCAAAACCGCCGTTATCACGCTGCATCTGCACTAAACGGGAAATCCCAATATCAACTGCCGCGCGACGTTTTTCATCGCTGTCGCCCACAATACCTAACGCCTTCAATTGCGCAGCGTTGGTGTATAAGGATGGGAACAACCCGCTCGCCGTTTGCTCCAGACAACCGTAAGGGTACGCTTTCAGTTCGCGGATATAGCGCGCCAGATTTAGCGGCGGCTTACCGCTGAACAGCAGTTGCCCCTGCATCGTCTCAGGGGAGAAATTGGTCAGTTCTTCGCCCGAAAGCTGCCAGGTCGCGCCCGGCTGAAGTGCGACACCGTTATTAACGGTTTGCGCCGGGAACGCCGGACGCACGCCAATCTTCCACTGTTTATGCTGAACAGGCAGCGTTTCACCCGGTAAAGTCAGACCGCTAATTTCTGCCTGAATTTCGCCATCGCCAAAACCCTCCCGCGCGCGCACCGGAATAAACAGCGTAGTCCTTACGCCTGGCGCCAGATTTACCGGCGCGGGATCTTGCCCCATCAGCTCCAGTAAACCATTGGCCGCGAGCTTAATATTCAGCGTTTGCGGTTTGTCAGTCAGGTTAGTCACGTCCAGCGTCAGGCGCGAGGTATCGCCTCCCGCCAGAAAACGCGGCATATTCAGTTCAGCAATCACCGGCGCCGCAACAATCACTTTGCTTTCGCTGCTGCCAAAGTCATCCGTCGTCCAGGCCTGCGCCATTACCCGCAGCTCGCCGTTGAAATCACCAATAGGTAACGTCACCGTACCTTCGCCCTGCTCGTTAAGCGTGACCGGCAGCGCCTGTTGCGCCACGATATTGACGTGATTAACCGGTGGCTTACCGCCGCGTTTTAATTCATCGCCATCACCACCAAAGCGCAGCGCCGCCAGGCGTCCTTGCCCTTCGATCACCTGGCCGTAAATATCATAAATATCTGCGCCATAGCGTTTTTGCCCGAAAAACGCCTGCCACGGATCCGGCGTGGCGTAATCGGTAATGTTCAGCACCCCGCTATCAACGGCAGAGACCAGCACGTTAACCTGTTTTGGTACGTCGCCATTTTTGACGCTGGCTTTAATCTTGACGGTCAACGGCTGGTTTGGACGTATTTTCGCCGGGTTTTCCAGCGCCAGCGCCAGACGACGGTTTTCGTCACCTAACGGCAAATGCAGTAAACCGACCGCCCGTTTTGGCGTTGCCGAACGGGACTTGTCGCCAGGACGAACCACCAGCGCACTAAGATACAAATCGTGGCGATTCCAGGTTTTATCGATTGGGATGGAGATATCAAGACCATCCGCCGGTACGTCTATTTCTTGCCACCACAGCGGGCCTTCGCTGGATTCCACCATCGCATAACCTTTGCCAGCAGCGGGAGCGGCAACGTGCAGCTTCATGGTATCACCGGGACGATAGCTGGGTTTGTCCAGTTTCAGCGTCACGCGATCGGGACGCACAGCCCCACTGCCGTCGCTGTTATCCTGCCAGCTATAACCGGCCCAGAAGCGTACGCTGCTCACCGCATCATTCGGAGCTTTCACTTCCAGACGATAGGCGCCCCACTCAACCGGGAAGCTGACTTTACCGGTTTCATCGGCCTTAAGATCCAGGGTCTGCTCACCTTCAACCAGATCCTTTTGATCGAACTGTGATTGCCAGCCCTCGCCTTCAGACCAGTTCCAGTAATAATCTCGTCGCTCGCGGATCAAACGCACCTGCAAACCGGACACCGCTTTTTTCTCGCCTTGCGCATCGGCATACACAATGTCGAAAGCGGCGTTGCTGTTTTCATCAACGATAGGCTGATTCACGGTGGTATCGGTGCGGTAGTCATAGACGGCTTTCGCTGCAAACTGCGGACGAATGCCCGGCAGCATATCCGCAGGCCAGATGGCTTGCTCAACCCGACGCGTCACCGGGCGCCCCCCCGACTCCAGCAGACTGGCTTGCAAAACCACCTGTAACGGGGAATGCGTCTCCTGCCACTGGCTGCTGGTGGTCACTTCGCCGCGTCCGTGGTCATCCAGCGTGAGCTGAACTTCATCGAGGCTGCGGGAAAGGTTTTCTTCGGCGATATTCCCAAACTGGAAGCCCGGCAATGCCTGAACGGCATCTCGTAATGGACGCAGATAAAGCTGCCCTTGCAGAGCATTACCGCTAGCGGGCGCGCCGTACAGGTAGTAGCCCACCACCGAGAACTTCACTTCATCAGTTGGTGCCACCGGGATCTTATTGGCGGAGAGATTGAGCGCCATCCGCTCAGGCATAAAATCTTCGACGTGGAAATCCCACATCCGCGACTGGTTATCACCGGTATTAGCCCGAATATGCCACATACCCGTTGGCGCGTTGGTGTCCAGCGGCCAGCTAAAGCGGTACAGACCGTTCTCCGGCTGGCTAACCACCGAGCGTAACACTTGTCCGTCGGGCTTCACGACCTCCAGCTTCACCGGCTGGTCGGGCAACGTTTTGCCATCGCTGTCACGCAGTAATCCGTTGAGGATCACCGTTTCGCCGGGACGATAGAGATCGCGTGGGCCGAACATAAAGAACTGCTTGCTGTATCCCGGCGCACCGGCAATATCAAATTCAGCCAGATCCAACGCTGGGAGCTTCAGATCCAGCAGCGTGGTTTGCCCGTCTTTGCGGGCCAGCAATAAAGCCGCGTCTTTATCAGTCTCCAGTTTTACATGACCCTGAGCGTCGCTGGTAGCCTGCGCCAAAGTCTGTCCTTTTTCATTGAGTAACGTGACCTCAATCCCCTGCTGCGCGGCGCCGTTTTCCAGACTCTGCGTAAAGACATCCAGTTGATTATGGTAACGGTGTGCAGACACACCAATATCGCTGAGCGTGAACAGCGTAGCGGCATTACTGTAGTTGTATTGTCCAGCCTGATTCATCACCGCGATGTAAACACCTGCTTGCTGCAACGGCTTGATATCGCTCAGCGGCAACAGCAGCTTCTCACGGGTGTTGCGCGCAGGATTGAGGTCAAAGCGTCCGGTATACACCAGTTCCGCCATTTTCAGCAGATTGTCAGATTCCCAGTTAGTCAACGAATTGCGGTATTCCCACTGGCTGACAAACGCACCGAGTGACTCAGGCTTCACGCGAAAGAAGTTCACATCTACGCTATTAACGTTAAGGGCCATCACCGGCAGCCCTTCAATCACTTTTCCCGGCAGCAGCGAGCCGCGACTGGCAAACCCTACGCTTGGCTGGACGTCGCGAGTGGTAATGTTTTTTTCATAATCAATAGCGAACGTCGCTTTATTCAGCGCCAGCAAATCACGCTCAATGGTAACGACCAGTTCCCGGTTAGGTTCCAGATGGCGTAAGCGTAGCTCTTTCAGATTTGGCGCCAGCTCCCAGGCACCATCCACTTTGCCGCTTTTTTTATCAACAACGTGCACGACGCGGGAAAAATCTTGTTCCGGATCGAGGGGAATGGAGAAGGTCAACACGAGCGTTGCCGCACCGTCGAGCTGGACCTCTGAGGCATCCAGCAGCGTCAGCGACTTGCCCTGGCTTTGCTGCATCAGTTTTTGTAATTGAGCCTTATCTTTTGCTGGCGCTGTCTGTGGCGCAGGCGCATCAGGCTTCGCAGCCGTCGGTGATTTTTCGTTATTATTATCGCACCCGACCAGTGCCAGCATCAGCATGCAGGCCGCTACGCGTAAATGTTTCATTTTTCATCCCTGGCCGTAGTGGCCCGTTAGCTACGTAGAACAACTATTATGCGTCAGATTTCCGGCGGTGGAAGTCAGTAACTGAACAACGTTGTCTTAATTTTAGTGATTAATGTGGATTCACCTGACAAATCAGCCTGTTTTACTTGTCGCTTTACGGTAAACATCCGACAATTTGCCAAAACCTGGTAAAAATGGAGATGCCTATGACCACCGCCTTCTTTGTCGCTGCCGACTGGCTTGCCGAACACATTGACGACCCGGAAATACAAATTCTTGATGCCCGAATGGCACCTCCAGGACAGGAAGATCGCGACGTTGGCGAGGAGTATCGTGCGGGCCATATTCCTGGCGCAGTCTTTTTTGATATTGAAGCGCTTTCCGATCATACCTCACCGCTACCGCATATGATGCCGCGCCCGGAAGCTTTTGCCGTTGCGATGCGCGAACTGGGCGTTGATCAAGATAAGCATCTGGTTATCTACGATGACGGTAATCTGTTTTCCGCGCCACGCGCATGGTGGATGCTGCGGACATTTGGCGTCGAAAATGTCTCCATTCTGGCGGGCGGTCTGGCAGGCTGGAAGCGCGATGATCTAATGCTCAAGGAAGGCGATGAGGATTTACCTGAAGGTGAATTTAACGTGGCCTTTACGCCTGGCGCTGTTGTGCGTGTTACCGATGTACTGCTGGCCAGTCATGAAAAAACCGCACAGATTGTCGATGCGCGACCGGCTGCGCGTTTTAACGCAGAAGTTGACGAACCTCGCCCTGGCCTGAAGCGTGGTCATGTGCCCGGTGCGCTTAATGTACCGTGGACAGAATTGGTTCGTGACGGCGAGCTGAAAACTACCGACGAACTGGATGCTATTTTCTTCAGTCACGGCGTGAGCTTTGACCGCCCGATTATCGCCAGCTGTGGCTCCGGCGTAACGGCTGCCGTGGTGGTGCTGGCACTTGCCACGCTGGGCGTTTCTAACGTCGCATTGTATGACGGCGCATGGAGCGAGTGGGGTGCTCGCAACGATTTACCGGTAGAACCATCTGAGGCTAAATAAAATCTGATTTATTCATCTTTTTCGTCCACAAAAAAACCGCTCAAATGAGCGGTTTTTTTGTGCTGGTCCGGTTCGCGGCCTTTCCAGCAGGCTATGTCACCATAGCAATGCAAGCGTACATCAGTGGGCAAATAGTCCCTTTTAAGGGAGTGAATGTCAAGTTAATTAGCTGCGAAACTATTCACTATTTGAGGTATTATCTTTTCCGGCCCTTTTCGCCGCCTCGCAAGCGGGCACTGGTTTCAGGAAAGGATGTCCCATGGCCGTATATGCAAGCGTACATCAGTGCTTGCTATCACGGCATTATCGCCAGTGGTGCTGTCGTGATGCGGTCTTCGCATGGACCGCGCAATGAAGATACGATACTTCTGTATCGTGCTTGTTGTATCTGGTGCATTGTGTCTTCACGGTGATCGGAGTTACTCAGGTAATTCTGCACGCGTGATGTTCAGCGCCCAGAGCAAGTAAGCCAGGTAGCCGCCTTTCGGGGCGGCTTTCCTTCACTCAGATAATCCGATTCTGTTTAAAGTCGCGCAGGAAACCGCCCCAGCGACGTTCATAGAACGGTGCGATGTGCTCAGTGATAAAGTGGCTCACGCCCTTCTCACCTTTCCTCACCTGGCAGATGTCAATGGGTTCATCACCCGGCAGTGTATCGGTCGCGACGCTGCCCGCAGCGTGGATGATCTCTTCAATATCCCCTTCCGCTTCAATACCAATCAGCAGATTCGGCTGGGCTTCCGCGCTTTCTTTGATTGAGCAGAGAAACGCGCGTTTTACCGGCTTAATGGTTTTAAACAGCGTAGTCAGCGAGTCAATCATCTGCGCCGGAGGTTCAGCGACTTCAGAGAGGATCAGCGATTCACCGCCTTCCAGTACTTCCTGGGTGCTGAGCGGATTCCCCTCTTCCCCCATCAGCAGGCTGATTTCACGCGGCATAAATTCTTTGCCGGTCGGCAATTTCGCGTTGAGAAACAGCGTTTCGCCGAGCGTCATTTCAAACAATGTACGCACCGGCATGACGACAAATGCCTGCTCATCTTCAACCGCCTGCTGCAGAGCTTCCAGGGAGGTGAAGAACGGGATCACGGTTGTGCCGTCTTCTTTTTCCCAGTGCTGAAGGTCGAGGGCGCTGTCTTCAACCACCGCCTCGCCTTCTGCGGCTGTACCCGGCACCCAGACGGTAGACTCCAGTAAAGTACGGAAAAATGCCGGACGATGCGCAGGCTCTGTCGCCGCTTGCTCCAGCAGGGTTTCTAATTCGTTTTTCGTTTCGGACATAGAGATCACAAATTATGTATATGGGTTGTAGGCCTGATAAGACGCACGGCGTCGCCATCAGGCAAAATGCCGGGTGGCACTTCGCTTACCCGGCCTACAAAAACACCGTTCAGGCAATCAGCAGATTTGCAATCGTGCGCACACCCAGACCAGTTGCGCCCGCAGACCACTGCTCAACTGGCGCTTTGCGATAGGTTGCAGAGCAGTCGATGTGCAGCCAGCCTTGCTGATAGTTTTCCACGAAATGGGACAGGAAACCCGCCGCGGTGCTAGCACCCGCCGGATAGGCCGCACTGCCGGTATTATTCAGCTCGGCAAAGTTAGACGGCAGCTGGCTACGGTGGAACTCTGCCAACGGCAGACGCCAGAACGGCTCGTTTTCTTGCGCCGCGCTTGCCAGCAGACGGGCAGCCAGTTGATCGTCAAAGCTAAACAGCGCATGGTAATCGTTGCCCAGCGCAGTTTTCGCCGCGCCGGTCAGCGTGGCGGCATCAATGATCAATTCTGGTTTTTGCGCGCTGGCGTCGATCAGGCCATCGGCCAGTACCAGACGCCCTTCGGCATCGGTATTCATCACTTCAACTTTTTTACCGTTGCGATAGTGAATAATATCGCCGAGTTTAAAGGCGTTGCCGCTAATCAGGTTATCCGCGCAGCACAGATACAGCTTCACGCGCTTGTTCAGACCACGGGTGATGGCGAACGCCAGCGCGCCGGTCACCGTTGCCGCGCCGCCCATATCAGACTTCATCGAGTCCATAAATGCGCTTTGCTTGATGCTGTAACCGCCGGAGTCAAAAGTAATTCCCTTACCCACCAGGCAGGCATAAACCGGGGCTTCTTTATCGCCAGTTGGATTGTAATCCAGCGCCAGCAGTACCGGAGGACGTTCGGAGCCACGACCTACGGTATGCAATCCCATGTAGTTCTGCTCGCGCAGATCTTCGCCTTTAGTGATGCGGTAAGAGACGTTATCGCAGGCAACAGAGCACAGCAGGTCTACTGCGCGTTGCGCCAGCTGTTCCGGGCCCAGCTCTTCTGCCGGGGCGTTAATGGTATCGCGCACCCAGTCAATAATTTTCAGGCGGTTATCCAGCTCTTTGCGCTGCGCCTCATCCAGAGCGGCCCACTCAACTTTGCGGGTGCCTTTTGGTCCTTTGTAGCCCTGCCAGAACGCCCAGCTACGTTCGGTATCCCAGCCTTCACCATCCAGTTGGACATGTTTAATACCCAGGCCGTCAATTTTACGGGCGGCGCGCTGGATAAGGCCGAGGTCATCTTTTCCGTTCAGGTGCAGGGTAATGCCATCATTATTAATGCTGTATGTCGCCTTTTCACCCCAGCGGGCATCAGCGGGTTGCGTGGAAAGCGTAATTTTCATGGCTTCTGTCATTTTATTTATCCTTATTTTCGCGCATACAGGAAAACGGGCCACCCGTGGGCAGCCCGTTGACTTATTCGGCTTCGTCCAGCCAGACCAGCAAAATGGCCTCAAGGATTTTTTCGTTCGATGCCTGTGGATCATCATCGAACTCTTCCAGGTCACAGATCCACTGGTGCAGATCGGTGAAACGAACGGTCTTGGGGTCGAGATCGGGGAACGCGTCGTACAGCGCCTCGCCGATTTCACGGCTATCGGTCCATTTCAGTCCCATACTACCCTCTGTTAATGCTCACGTGCATGATTGATTGTGTAACGTGGGATTTCGACCACTAAATCGTCCTCGGTGACACGTGCCTGACAGCTTAAACGGCTCTCCGGCTCCAGTCCCCAGGCTTTATCCAGCATGTCGTCTTCTTCTTCTGTGCTTTCCGGCAAAGAATCAAAACCTTCACGTACGATGCAGTGGCAGGTTGTGCAGGCACAGGATTTTTCACAGGCGTGTTCAATCTCGATACCGTTACGCAGGGCAACGTCAAGAATGGTTTCGCCGGTCTCAGCTTCCAGAACTGCGCCATCGGGACAGAGATCCTGATGAGGCAAAATAACAATCTTTGGCATATTAAACCTCGTCCACGGAATGGCCTTTCAGCGCGCTACGGACGGATTTGTCCATGCGGCGAGCGGCGAATTCCTGGGTTTGTTTGTCTACGTTTTTAATGGCTTGTTCTATCGCGTCAACATCGTCACCCAGTGCAACCTCGCTCAAATGCGCGGCGGCGGTGTCGATAGCCTGACGTTCTGCGGCGCTTAACAGCGCGGCATCAGCGTTCAACGCACCGGATAAACTTTCCAGTACGCGTGCCGCTTCGACTTTCTGTTCTGCCAGCATACGGGCTTTAACGTCCTGCTCGGCAAAACTCATCGAATCCTGAATCATGGAGGCGATTTCACTGTCGGTCAGACCGTAGGACGGTTTAACCTGAATTGAGGACTCAACGCCGGTGGATTTTTCCATGGCGGTGACGCTCAGCAGGCCATCGGCGTCCACCTGGAAGGTCACGCGGATGTGTGCGCCGCCAGCTGGCAATGCCGGGATGCCGCGCAGCGCAAAACGCGCCAGTGAACGGCAGTCCTGCACCAGCTCACGCTCGCCTTGCATTACGTGAATGGACATCGCGGTTTGGCCATCTTTAAAGGTGGTAAAGTCCTGCGCGCGCGCCACCGGAATCGTGGTGTTACGTGGGATCACTTTCTCCACCAGACCGCCCATGGTTTCCAGTCCCAGGGACAGCGGGATAACGTCCAACAGCAGCATTTCGCTGTCCGGTTTATTTCCGACCAGAATATCTGCCTGGATTGCCGCACCAATAGCGACCACTTTGTCCGGGTCGATAGAAGTCAGCGGCGTACGGCCAAAAAATTCACCGACGCGTTCACGCACCAATGGCACGCGAGTTGAACCACCGACCATCACCACTTCCAGCACATCCTGCGGCTCCACGCCCGCATCTTTCAGCGCGCGACGGCAGGCCAGCAGCGTACGCTTGACCAGTGCGGAAATGAGTTCATTAAAGGTTTCACGGGTGATTTCACCCTGCCATCCCGCCACGTTAACCGTTACAGAATCAGCGTCGCTAAGCGCGATTTTCGCGGCAATCGCGGCATCCAGCAGTTCACGCTGTACGCGGTTATCGCTACGATCGGCCACGCCAGCCTGCTCACGAATATAATCGGCCAGCAGATGGTCAAAATCGTCGCCGCCGAGCGCGGAATCACCGCCGGTCGCCAGCACTTCAAACACGCCGCGGCTCAGGCGCAGAATAGAAATATCAAAAGTACCGCCGCCAAGATCGTAGACCGCAATCACGCCTTCCTGACCGGAGTCCAGACCATAGGCAATCGCAGCTGCGGTCGGTTCGTTCAACAGACGCAATACGTGCAGGCCCGCCAGACGCGCGGCGTCTTTGGTCCCCTGACGCTGTGCATCGTCAAAGTAAGCCGGAACGGTGATTACCACGCCGTCCAGTTCGCCGGACAGTGATTCGGTTGCCCGCGCGGCCAGCGCTTTCAGAATATCCGCGGAGACACGCACCGGATTAAGCAATCCGGCAGCAGTTTCAATCATCGGCAAGCCGTTTTCGCTTGCCTGGAACGTATATGGCAGATGCGGGTAACGCGCCTGGATATCCGCCAGAGAGCGGCCCATCATGCGTTTTACCGAACTGACGGTGTTTGCCGTATCCAGCGCAGCATTGGCGCGGGCATCGTAACCGACAGAATAACCCTGCTGCTGATAGTGAACCACTGACGGCAACAGGTGGCGACCTTCATGGTCTGCCAACGTTTCGGCCTGGCCGCTGCGTACGGTCGCAACCAGGGAGTTGGTGGTGCCTAAATCGATACCTACCGCCAGACGACGCTGGTGCGGCGCGGCGCTCAGACCAGGCTCACTAATTTGTAATAAGGCCATTTTCGCTTCCGGAAATTAAAAATCGAGCAGTTTTTCTTCGAGTTGTTCTGCACTGCTTCGCAGTTTATCGAGAAAACGCAGCTTACGCACGGTATCTGCCGCTGCGTCCCACGTCTCGCTATCCAGCTGTTCCACCATCAGTTGATGACGAACGTTATACATTTCGCTGACGCGTTGCATAAACGCATCTAAACGTTGACTGTCTTTTGCCTGTTCAATTTCGTCCAGCTCTTCCCGCAGCTCCAGTTGTTCCATCAGAAACGCGGTATCGCGCACCGTGTGCTGCTCGCTACGGATGTCAAAGCCGTGTAAAGACAATAAGTATTCGGCGCGCATCAAAGGATGACGCAGCGTTTGCCAGGCCTGGTTGATAGTGGCGGACTGCGAAACCGCAGCAAGTTGTTCCGCCTGGGAACTGCTGGCAAATTTATCAGGATGATACTGACGTTGTAGATCCTGAAAACGTAGGCTCAGCGCCTGAGTATCGAGCTGATAACGGGCCGGTAAGCCAAAGAGGGTGAAGTAGTCCATAACATTCTCAGGGCATCGATTCTCTGTTGTTCACGGGAGCAAAACCAGAGAGTCAGGTAAAACAAACCCCACGCGCAGGCGACCACGGTGGGGTTATCGGTAAGCGCGTTACACGTGGAAGCTTTCGCCGCATCCACATTCGTCTTTCACGTTCGGGTTAGTAAACTTAAACCCTTCGTTCAGACCTTCTTTGACGAAGTCTAACTGCGTACCGTCGAGGAATTGCAGGCTCTTACCGTCGACCACAACTTTAACGCCTTTGTCTTCAAACACGGTATCTTCAGCCGCCGGCTCGTCAACAAATTCCAGTACATAGGCCATACCTGAGCAGCCGGAGGTTCTCACGCCCAGACGCAGACCAAACCCTTTACCGCGGTTTGCCAGGAAGGTATTTACACGCGCTGCTGCACTGTCGCTTAAGGTAATCGACATAATAAAACCTCAACTCTTAATTATTTTGCTTCACGTTTGCTTTTGTAATCCGCAATCGCGGCTTTAATCGCGTCTTCAGCCAGAATAGAGCAGTGAATTTTCACCGGTGGCAGTTCAAGCTCGTCGGCGATATCGGTGTTTTTAATCGCCTGTGCTTCGTCCAGAGATTTCCCTTTTACCCATTCGGTAACCAGAGAGCTGGAAGCAATAGCGGAACCGCAGCCGTAAGTCTTGAAACGCGCGTCTTCAATGATACCCTCATTGTTGACTTTGATCTGCAACTTCATCACGTCGCCACAGGCTGGTGCACCCACCATGCCGCTGCCCACGTTCTCGTCGCTGTTGTCAAAAGAACCCACGTTACGTGGATTCTCGTAATGATCGATTACTTTTTCGCTGTAAGCCATGCTGAATTCTCCTTATCGGTACCGATTAGTGATGTGACCATTCAATGCTGTTCAGATCCACGCCCTGTTTGAACATTTCCCACAGCGGAGAAAGGTCACGCAGGCGGCCGATGGAGTTGCGAACCAGATTAATGGCGTAGTCAATCTCTTCTTCGGTAGTGAAACGACCTAAAGAGAAACGAATTGAGCTATGTGCCAGCTCGTCGGTCATCCCCAGCGCGCGCAGCACGTAGGATGGCTCCAGGCTTGCAGAAGTACATGCAGAACCGGAGGATACAGCCAGATCTTTCAGCGCCATAATCAGCGATTCGCCTTCAACATAGTTGAAGCTAACGTTGAGAATGTTCGGTGCACCCTGCTCGAGATCGCCGTTAAGATACACTTCTTCCATATCTTTCACGCCGTCCCACAGACGGTTACGCAGACTGCGCAGGCGCGCCATCTCGGTTTCCATCTCTTCTTTGGCAATGCGGTAGGCTTCACCCATGCCGACGATCTGGTGCACAGGCAGCGTACCGGAACGCATACCGCGCTCGTGACCGCCACCATGCATCTGCGCTTCAATACGAATACGCGGTTTACGACGCACGTACAGCGCACCGATACCTTTCGGACCATAGATTTTGTGGCCGGAGAAGGACATCAGATCAACTTTCAGTTGGCTCAGATCGATAGGCAGTTTGCCCACGCTCTGGGTCGCATCAACGTGATAGATGATGCCGCGCGCACGGCACATTTCGCCGATAGTCGCGATATCCTGCACCACGCCGATTTCGTTATTCACGTGCATGATGGACACGAGGATGGTGTCGTCACGCATTGCCGCTTCAAGTTCTTTCAGGTCGATAATGCCGTTACGCTGCGGGGCGAGGTAGGTGACTTCAAACCCTTCGCGCTCCAGCTGACGACAGGTGTCCAGCACGGCTTTGTGTTCGGTTTTGCTGGTGATGATGTGCTTGCCTTTTTTCTGATAAAAGTTGGCTGCACCTTTAATCGCCAGGTTATCGGATTCAGTCGCACCGGAAGTAAAGACGATTTCACGCGGGTCAGCGCCCACGAGGTCAGCAATCTGGTTACGGGCGATATCTACCGCCTCTTCAGCCTGCCAGCCGAAACGGTGTGAACGAGACGCTGGGTTACCAAAGTTTCCGTCCAGGGTCAGACACTGCATCATTTTCTCGGCAACACGCGGGTCCACCGGCGTGGTTGCGGAGTAGTCGAGATAGATCGGTAATTTCATTGCTCTATAAACTCCGTACATCGCTTCAATGCAAGGAATCAGGCAACCGGCTGGATGTACGACCGAGTTAACGGGGTGTGTAGCACCCCGGCCTGATTCTAAAATACTTTTATTATGCGCGTAACTTAACGTCGATCGCGTCTTGTGCACGATTAGTGCGTGGAGCGTCATGCGTGTGCTGGCGACCAGACACATCCAGGACTTCCTGATTATTCACCAGTTCGCCCAACGTAATGTTGTTGAGGAAACCGGTCAGACGATCGCTCAGATCGCGCCACAGCGCGTGGGTCAGGCATTTATCGCCGCCCTGACAACCGCCCTTGCCCTGGCAACGGGTCGCATCTACAGACTCGTCCACAGCGCTGATTACTTCACCTACTGCGATGCTGCCGGCATCTTTACCCAGCAGATACCCGCCGCCTGGTCCACGTACGCTGGAAACCAGACCGTTTTTACGCAAACGGGAAAACAGCTGCTCCAGATATGACAGGGAGATTCCCTGACGTTCAGAAATATCAGCCAACGGTACCGGGCCCGTTTCGGAGTTGAGCGCAACGTCCAACATTGCGGTCACGGCATAACGCCCTTTTGATGTCAGTCTCATGTCTTACTTAGCCTCAAACTCGCCCCTGCCCGGGGTTTTTTATTGTAAAATGGGGGTATTGCATAGCAGGGGCAAGTCTGACATTCCCGACTAAATCAGTCAACTATTTACTTGACTAATTTAGTCAGGTATTTAACCTTCAGTGCCATTTTTACTTGCCGGAGGCGTTACGTTTACTTGCCTTTATTCTGTTGCTCAATTGAAGCTAAAATTCCGCGCAAAATGTTCAGCTCCTGGCTCTCAGGACGCGCACGCGTAAACAGACGGCGCAGCTTATTCATCACCTGTCCCGGATGCCCTTCGCGGATAAACCCGGTCGACAGCAGCGTTTGTTCCAGATGACCGTAAAAACGCTCTAAATCATCGACCAGCGGATACTCAGCTTCTTCGTATTCTGCGGTCTTCTCGCTTTCCTGCGTTGCCAGCCAGGCCATGCGCACTTCATAAGAGATGACCTGCACCGCCATCGCCAGGTTCAGCGAACTGTAATCCGGGTTCGCGGCAATAGCGACGTGGTAATGGCACTTCTGCAGTTCTTCATTCGTCAGGCCAACACGTTCACGACCAAACACCAGCGCTACGGGCGAATTCGTCGCTTCAGAGACGCTTTTTAAACCGCATTCACGCGGATCCAGCATCGGCCACGGTAGTGTACGGGAGCGCGCACTGGTGCCTACTACCAGGCTGCAACCTGCCAGCGCTTCATCAAGAGTATCGACGATCTGCGCGCTGCCGATTACATCACTGGCACCTGCCGCCAGAGCGATGGCCTGAGAGTCCGGTTTAACCAGTGGATTTACCAGCCACAGATTGGTTAAACCCATGGTTTTCATTGCGCGGGCTACAGAGCCCATGTTGCCAGTGTGAGAGGTTTCCACCAGCACGATTCGAATATTTTGCAGCATTGTATTTCTTCGGCTAAAGATTATTCGGGCATATTATCATAAAACGAAGACATATTCCGAACTCGCTGCTATACTCTGCGCCGTTTTCCCGTTCTTTAACATCCAGTGAGAGAGACCGATGCATCCGATGCTGACCATCGCCGTGCGCGCAGCGCGCAAGGCGGGTAATGTAATTGCCAAACACTACGAAACCCCAGACTCTGTAGAAACCAGCCAGAAAGGCAGCAATGATTTCGTGACTAACGTCGATAAAGCCGCCGAAGCGATTATTATCGAAACTATTCGCAAATCTTACCCACAGCACACCATCATCACCGAAGAAAGCGGTGAGCACGCAGGTGAAGATCAGGATGTTCAATGGGTTATCGATCCACTGGATGGTACTACCAACTTCGTAAAACGTCTGCCGCACTTCGCGGTATCTATCGCAGTACGCATTAAAGGCCGTACTGAAGTCGCCGTTGTTTACGATCCAATGCGTAACGAACTGTTCACCGCCACTCGCGGCCAGGGCGCACAGCTGAACGGCTATCGTCTGCGTGGCAGCACCGCCCGCGATCTGGACGGCACCATCATCGCCACCGGTTTCCCGTTCAAAGCGAAGCAGCACGCCGCTTCTTACATGAAAATTCTTGGCAAAATGTTTACCGAGTGCGCTGACTTCCGCCGCACAGGTTCTGCTGCGCTGGATCTGGCTTACGTTGCCGCTGCGCGCGTTGACGGTTACTTCGAAATCGGTCTGAAACCATGGGATTTCGCAGCAGGTGAGCTGATTGCGCGTGAAGCTGGCGCACTGGTTTGCGACTTCACCGGTGGTCATAACTACCTGGCAACCGGCAACATCGTTGCAGGTAACCCGCGCGTTGTTAAAGCCATGCTGGCTAACATGCGTGACGAACTGAGTGATGCGCTGAAGCGTTAATCTGCTGTGGTGCCGGATGCGACGCTTTCGCGTCTTATCCGGCCTACAAGTCATACCATTCCGCTCACTAACCTAAAATGGTCTTATCCCTCGCCCTACCGGCACCGCGCTCATCCACATCACTACCGCAGCAACAATAAGCACCGCACCACCGGCTAACGCCAGCGTCGTCCAGCCAATCTGTCGCCACAGCACCGGCGCTTTATGCCCGCTAATTTTCACCGCCAATGAGCGAAAGCTATGTACCAGCAAAGCCAGTGACGTAATCGTCAAAGAGGTTCCTGCCGCCATCGCCAACGCCGACGCCATACCCCAGCTAAAGACGCCAACCACTTTACTGAACAGCAGCACCATAATTGCGCCAGAGCAGGGACGCATGCCCATAGAGAGAATAATCATCAACCGGGCGCGCCAGTCATCGCCGCTTTGCAGTTGTTCCGGCTTGGGCAAATGCTGATGCCCGCAGCCGCAGCCCTCGTGATGCACATGGTGCGGCGTAAAGGCGGTGAATTTCGGGCGCATCAGCAGCTGGCGCAATTTCTTTAGTGCACGGACACACAATAAAACGCCCAACACGCCAACCAGCGCATAACTTCCTTTCTCCAGCCAGAAACTGCTCATATGCAGCTGTCGGGCAGGCAGTTGCAGCACCGTGAGCACTACAACCACCAGTCCTATTGCCACCAGCCCCTGCAATAGGGAAGACGCCAGCGTCAGCCCAATGCTCGACTTGAGCTTCGACGGATGCGTCGCAAGCCAGGTCGTGATGACGATTTTGCCGTGCCCCGGCCCCAATGCGTGCAATACCCCATATATAAAGCTAAACAACAGCAGAGATCCGCCCGCACGTGTGGGGTTCGCGGCAACCGCTTTCAGCAACCCGCTCATCTGCTGGTTAACGTCACGCTGCCAGACGACACTTTGCATCATTACCTGAGGCCAGGCCTGCCACAACCACAGCACCCCGCCTGTCGCCAGCAACAAAAAGACCGCCAGTGGCCATAGCGTGAGCCAACGGCGTCTGGCTGCGCGTTGTTGATAAACTACTGACATTGCAGCGTCACCGTCTGTGCAAACTGTTTACCCAACTCCATATCCTCCGGCGGTGCGTCTTCTTTATCCAGCGACTGCGCAAAACTCAACATGTGTTCATTCGGCGTCGGCGTATGCATTGAAATATGGCATTGCTGGCTTATGGTCTGCGAAAGCCGGGCGTCGCTGTCTTTGTCATAGCTCATATCGACGTAGTAGGTCGGATCGAAGGTTGAAATAGTATATTTTTGACCGCTCAGTGGTTGAGCTTCAGCCAGCGGCAGAACGAACGTCAGCACCGCCTGGTGTTCTTCACGCTCCATGCCATATTCCGTCGGTCTGTTTTTAAACTTTACCTTTTTCCCATCGTGCCACACTTCGGTGAAATAGTGCTGCCCGAGAACATTGGCCATCACTTCCGCCGCCAGTTTTTTCCAAATTTCATCACCAGGTTTAGCATCCCCCGCGTCGTAAAGCAGATCCGCCGACGTGATTTCATCCATCGTCCAGCGCATTTTTAGCGCGACGAACCGATCATTTTCGCTCACAACTTCGGTTTTCAGATGAATAAAGCTGTGGGGATGCGCACCTGCGCCAAAAGACAGGACAGCGAGAAACAACGTCATAATGATACGTTTAACGCCTTGCATGAGTTCTCCACGATAAAAATCAACACCGCCACAAATAATGATGCCGTATTTGGCGCAAGTGTGCCGAGGATACCATTGAACGAAAAAATGTTGAGCCCCCTTTTCCGGTATCGATTCAGTTCTCAGTTTCGATAATTTCTTCTTCGGAAAATTCCACCCAAACACCTTTTCGGCGTCAAAGCCTAAGTCAAATGATAATAAAATGTTAATTAAAAGTTTCATTTTAATGTTTAGTTAACACTTAATTTGAATGCCTGAATCTAAAATCATGTAAATTTAACCAGTTATTAACTACTTTATTTCTATAAATTAACAATAATGGGCATATATCACATTCTCCAAACTTATGATTCATTCCCTCTTCCATTCGTTGTTAACTTCACGCCGTGACATGTCCTGCCCCCTACGAAAGGTACAACTATGAAATTCAAACTCGCATTACTCAGTGCAACCCTGGTTTCTGCATGCATGTTGTCCGGCACGTCCTTTGCGGCGGAAAAATATGAAATTGCTGTGGTTGCCAAAGTCACTGGTATTCCCTGGTTTAACCGCATGGAAACCGGTGTTAACGAAGCAGCAAAAAAACTGGATGTGAACGCTTACCAGACCGGTCCGTCTACGCCGGACCCGGCACAGCAGGTCAAAGTGATTGAGGATCTGATCGCCAAAAACGTCAACGCGATCATCGTGGTACCAAACGATGCCAAGGTTCTTGAGCCAGTACTGAAAAAAGCGCGCGATAAAGGCATTGTGGTCCTGACGCACGAATCCCCGGACGAGCAAATCGGTCAGTGGGATATCGAAACCATCGATAGTGAAAAATACGCACAAGCCAACGTCGATGAGTTAGCGAAAAATATGGGCGGCAAAGGCGGGTATGCAATCTATGTTGGTTCGCTGACGGTCCCACTGCATAACGCGTGGGCTGATTATGCAATTAAGTACCAGAAAGAAAAATATCCGGAAATGTTCGAGGTCACTTCACGCCTGCCGGTCGCGGAAAGCATTGATAAATCCTACGCCACAACGCTGGATCTGATGAAAACCTATCCGCAGATGAAGGGCATTATCGGCTTCGGCTCACTGGGTCCAATTGGTGCTGGTCAGGCTGTGCAGAAAAAACGCGCCAAAGATAAAATTGCCGTTGTCGGGATCGCCATGCCAGCGCAGGCTGCGCCTTACCTGATGCGTGGAGATATCAAAAAAGCGCTGCTGTGGGATCCAAAAGATGCGGGCTATGCGCTGGTAACGGTTGCCGATCAGCTGTTGCAGGGCAAAGAAGTCAATGCAGATCTGAGTATCGACGGTTTAGGGAAAGCCGATATCGACACGGAGAAGAAAGTGATCCGCTTTAACAAGATCCTCGAAGTTACCAAAGACAACGCACAATCACTTGGTTTCTAAGGCTTTTGCCAACACCAGGGAAACCATAACGCCGACCGTCTGGTCGGCGCTATCAACCAAACTAACACTCAGCGTCCGTCAGGGCGCTCGCAGGGGTATTGTCCATGACAGACACCACCGCATTTATCACTCTTGAGAATATCAGCAAACAATTCCCGGGCGTGCTGGCGCTGGATAACGTGAATCTGACGCTGAGAAAAGGCGAAGTTCACTGTCTGGCGGGTCAAAACGGCTGTGGTAAAAGTACCATTATTAAAGTGATCTCCGGGGTTTATCATCCGGAAAAAGGCGCGCAGATTTTACTCGACGGAAAATTGTTCCATCACCTGACGCCGCAGCTCTCCTCCCATTATGGCATTCAAGTTATTTATCAGGACCTGTCGTTGTTCCCCAACTTTAGCGTCGCAGAAAATATCGCGGTCAACCGCTATCTGCCGGGCGGTGATATCTGGGTGCGTCGTGGTGCTATGAAACAGCAGGCGCTGGCAGCCATGAAACGTATCGGAGTGAATATCGATCCCGATAAAAAAGTAGAAAAACTCTCGATTGCCGACCGACAACTGGTCGCTATTTGCCGGGCAATTGCCGCAGATGCGCGTCTGGTTATTATGGACGAGCCCACCGCCTCGCTAACCCGCCAGGAGGTCAATGGACTGCTGAAGGTGGTTAACGAACTTAAAGCGGCCGGCATTTGCGTGGTGTTTGTCAGCCATCGTCTGGATGAAGTAATGGAAGTGGCAGACCGTATCAGCGTCATGCGCGACGGCAAACTGGTGGGCACATATCCTGCCAGCGAACTCGACAGCCACGAGCTGGCTTTCCTGATGACCGGACAACGCTTCCACTACAGCCCGCTGCCGGAGAAATCATTCGACGATCGAGACCCCCTGCTGGAGCTGCGCAACCTCAGCCGCAGAGGCAAATACCAGAACATTAATCTGTCGCTGCATGGCGGCGAGATTGTCTCGATTGTCGGCCTGTTGGGCGCCGGGCGTACCGAGCTTTGTTTGAGCCTGTTTGGCATGACGCACCCGGAAAGCGGCGAGATGCGTATTAACGGTCAGCCGGTCACGCTTCGTAATAACCACGACGCCATTAAGCACGGGATCGGCTACGTCTCAGAAGATCGCCTGACGCAGGGGCTGATCATGGAGCAGTCGATTTACGACAACACCATCGTCACGGTGTTTGATCAACTGCACACCGGTAGCGGCTTGCTCGATCATCGTAAAGCGCAAAAGCTGGTCGCCGATTTAATCCGCGAACTGAATATCAAAGTGTCCGATCCGCACCTGCCGGTCAAAACCCTTTCCGGCGGCAATGCCCAGCGTATCGCCATTGCCAAATGGGTGGCGACCAATCCCCGCATCCTGATCCTCGACTCGCCTACCG
Organism: Citrobacter sp. S39; assembly: GCF_009495675.1. Taxonomy (NCBI): domain Bacteria; kingdom Pseudomonadati; phylum Pseudomonadota; class Gammaproteobacteria; order Enterobacterales; family Enterobacteriaceae; genus Citrobacter; species Citrobacter sp. S39. The sequence goes on along the minus strand of NZ_CP045555.1, from coordinate 2,289,918 downwards.
TCGGCGTGGATATCGCCAACAAAGAGGGCATTTACCAGATAGCCCGCGATTTGGCGGAACAAGGTATGGCGGTGCTGATGATTTGCGATGAAATTCCGGAAGCATATTACAACAGCCACCGCGTGCTGGTGATGCGTCGCGGCAGACTGGTGGCGGAATTTAATCCTCATCACTGCCGTGAAGAGGAGATTGCTGAAGTGGTCGAGGTAATCAATGAATAAGATGCATCTGTCCCGTTTAATCGGACAACATGAATTCTGGCTGGGCCTGCTGGTCGTAGCGCTCGCGGTTGGGCTAAGTGTCAGCACCGATGAGTTCCTCTCGCTCGGCAATCTGACAGATGTGGCCACCAGCTACGCGATTCTCGGCATTCTCGCCTGCGGGTTGTTTGTGGTGCTGATTTCCGGTGGGATCGATATCTCATTTCCGGCGATGACCGCGATTGCCCAGTATGCGATGGCCAGTTGGGTGATCGGCCACGGCGGCAACTTCGCTCTGGCGTTAACCATTGCGATTGCGGTGGGCCTGCTGCTTGGGCTGATTAATGGCTTCCTGGTCTACTGGCTGCGCGTTCCGGCAATCATCATTACCATCGCCACGCTGAACGTCTACTACGGCCTTCTGGTTTACGCCACCAAAGGCACCTGGCTGTACGGTTTCCCTGACTGGTTTATGAACGGCATTAACTGGTTCTCCTTCACCGCGGCAGATGGCTACGACTACGGCCTGACCCTGCCCCTGCTGTGCCTGGCGGCGGTGATCGTCTTTACCGCAGTGCTGATGAACTATACCCGTCTTGGCCGTCAGGTTTACGCCATGGGCGGCAACCGCGACGCGGCCTCACGCCTGGGGCTGAATCTGCTGAAGCTGCATTTCTACGTCTATGGCTATATGGGCATTCTGGCAGGTGTTGCCGCCGTGGTTCAGGCGCAAATCACCCAGTCAGTTGCACCCAATTCGCTGCTCGGCTTTGAGCTGACGGTGCTGGCGGCGGTCGTACTCGGCGGAACCAGCATGAGCGGCGGGCGCGGTACGTTGACCGGAACCCTGCTCGGCGTTGTCTTGCTCGCCTTCTTACAAAATGGTCTGACGCTACTCAGCGTCTCCTCTTACTGGCACACCGTATTCAGCGGCGCCATTATCCTGGTCAGCATCAGTGCCACGGCCTGGAACGAAAAACGCAAACTGGCAAGGGAGCTTTGAGATGAAAACAATCGCCAGATTTTTACCCGGTGATGCCATCATTCGTCTGCAATGCGTCATTATTGTGGTCGTCGCCCTGGTTTTCTCAGCCCTGCTCGGCAGCCGTTTTTTTAGCGTCGCTAACTTCCAGTCGATAGGCTCACAGTTACCGATCCTCGGCATGCTGGCCCTCGGGATGGGTATGACCATGCTGACCGGCGGCATTAACCTGTCAATTATTGCCGGGGCGAACGCCTGCTCGCTGGTAATGGCAGCGATTATCGTTACCCATCCGGATAACCCGCTGTTTCTGGTGCTGGCGCTGCTGGCAGGCGCAGCCGTGGCGGTGGCTATCGGTACGCTCAACGGCGCACTGATTGCCTGGGTCGGCGTCTCACCGATTCTCGCCACCCTCGGCACGATGACACTTATCTCCGGGCTGAATATTCTGCTCTCCAACGGGACGGTGATTTCGGGTTTCCCGACCGCCATTCAGTACCTTGGCAACGCCACGATTGCGGGTATTCCGGTGGCGCTGTTGCTCTTTTTCCTGGTGGCAATCCTGCTATGGGTACTGCTGGAGCACACCACGCTGGGGCGCAGTCTTTATCTCGTCGGCTCCAATGAACAGGCTACCCGCTACAGTGGTGTGAATACCGTACGGGTACAAATTTCCGTGTACGTGATTTCAGCCCTGCTCGGCTGGGTCGCCGCCATTCTGATGATGGCGAAATTCAACTCGGCAAAAGCCGGATACGGTGAGTCCTACCTGCTGGTCACCATCCTTGCCTCCGTACTCGGTGGCATCAATCCGGATGGCGGCTTCGGACGCATTATCGGCCTGGTACTGGCGCTGATTGTGCTGCAAATGCTGGAAAGCGGCCTTAACTTGCTGGGGGTCAGCAGCTATCTGACGATGGCGCTGTGGGGCGCGGTGCTGATCCTCTTTATCGCATTACAGAATCGTAAAGCCTGATTTCAGGAGAAAAAATTATGGCAAGTTACTTTATTGGTGTGGATGTCGGAACCGGAAGCGCCCGTGCTGGCGTGTTTGATCTCAACGGCAGAATGGTCGGCCAGGCCAGTCGGGCCATCGAGATTTACCGCCCGCAGGCCGATTTTGTTGAGCAGTCTTCCGATAACATCTGGCAGGCGGTGTGTAACGCGGTTCGCGATGCGATTAACCAGTCGGATATCAACCCTATCCAGGTGAAAGGTCTGGGCTTTGACGCGACCTGTTCACTGGTGGTGTTGGACAAAGAAGGTAAACCGCTGACCATTAGTCCGTCCGGGCGCAGCGAACAGAATATCATTGTGTGGATGGATCACCGCGCCATTACTCAGGCTGAGCGCATTAACGCCCTGCATCATCGGGTGCTGGACTACGTTGGCGGTATTATCTCCCCGGAAATGCAAACGCCCAAATTGCTGTGGTTGAAGCAACATATGCCCAACACCTGGGCCAATGCGGGATACTACTTTGACCTGCCCGATTTCCTGACCTGGCGCGCAACGGGCGATGACACGCGCTCACTGTGCTCGACGGTGTGTAAATGGACCTATATGGGCCATGAAGACAAATGGGATGCCAGCTATTTCCGCCAGATTGGGCTGGAAGACTTGCTGGAACATGATGCCGCCAAAATTGGTCGCTACGTGAAAACCATGGGTGAACCGCTCGGTCATGGTCTTTCTGCGCGCGCCGCCAGCGAAATGGGGCTGATTCCGGGGACCGCTGTCAGCGTCTCGATCATCGATGCCCACGCCGGTACGCTCGGCACGCTCGGCGCGAGCGGTGTTTCCGGCGAGGTAGCGGATTTCGATCGCCGCGTCGCGCTGATTGGCGGCACCTCTACCGGACACATGGCGATTTCCAAAGAGCCGCGTTTTATCGGCGGTGTTTGGGGGCCTTACTACTCAGCAGTGCTGCCAGAATACTGGCTTAACGAAGGTGGACAGTCGGCAACCGGGGCGTTAATCGACCACGTTATTCAGTCGCATCCTTGTTACGAAACCTTGTTGACCCAGGCGAAATCACAAGGGCAGACCATTTATGAAGTGCTGAATACGCTGCTGCGTAAAATGGCCGGTGAGCCGGAAGATATCGCATTTTTAACCCGCGATATGCACATCCTGCCCTATTTCCACGGCAACCGTTCACCGCGCGCCAACCCAACGCTCACAGGCGCTATCACTGGACTGAAGCTGTCGCGCACGCCGGAAGATATGGCGTTACAGTACCTCGCGACCATTCAGGCCATTGCGCTGGGAACCCGTCATATCATTGAAACGATGAATCAAAGCGGCTACACGATCGATACCATTATGGCCAGCGGCGGCGGGACGAAAAACCCGATCTTCGTTCAGGAGCATGCCAACGCCACCGGCTGTGCGATGCTGCTGCCTGAAGAGAGCGAAGCCATGCTGCTGGGTGGCGCCATGATGGGAACTATCGCCGCGGGCGTGTTCGATACCTTCCCGGAAGCAATGTCAGCGATGAGCCGGATTGGTAAAACGGTTACCCCGCAGACTAATCGCATTAAGCAGTACTACGATCGCAAATATCGGGTATTCCACGAGATGTATCAGGATCATATGAAATACCGCCAGTTGATGCAGGAGGACGCATGAGTAACTCCTGGTCTCAGGCCAGCGGCGTATTCCAGCTCTATAGCGATGCCCTGGCGGGTCTGGGGCAGCATCTGACTGAACCTGTCTGGCAGTTGCTGATGGCGGAGCTGCGCGGTTGTCAGGGCAAAATCGTCGTCACCGGCGTCGGTACCTCCGGCATTGCAGCACGTAAAGTCGCACATATGCTGGCTTGCGTGGAACGTCCAGCGATTTACCTCAACGCGACGGATGCAGCGCATGGCGATCTCGGTTTTTTACGCGCCGACGACCTGGTGATTATGCTGTCACGCGGGGGGAATTCGGACGAGCTCACCCGGCTGCTGCCCGGGTTGGCTGCGAGGAATGTGCCCATCCTGAGCGTGACTGAAAACGCCGATTCGGCCATTGCTAAAGCCTCGAGGCTAGTGATTTCCACCGGTGTACAGCGCGAGGCCGATCCGCTGAACATGTTGGCTACCACCTCTATTTTACTGGTGCTGGCTATCTTTGACGCCGCCTGTGCCTGTCTGATGAGCGAGAGCGGATACTCAAAGGAAACGCTGCTGGCGGTACATCCGGGCGGCGATGTGGGATTAACGCTGAGTCGTGAGAAGTAACGCCAGACAGCTGTTACGGAGGTAATGAATGTGTTGCCTCCGTCGTATTGCTACGTTCACTTTAGGTTTTTCACTTCTCTGAGATAGCATTTTCATACCTCCCTCCGCCAGCATTCCCCCCTCTGGCATTTTTTATATCTCAACAAAAAGATAAAACAGTGAAAAAACGGATTAACGCGCTGCGTTCCACTCCCGCTATCTGTTCCGCACGTTAAAAATTCTGTGACGCTCTCCAGCATTCCTGGTGGAAAGCATTCCATTCCTCAAATCTATGAGCAAACTTTAGCTATTCTTATCAAACATACTTACGGGAGACCCTACAGATGATGTCAACGCTTGCTCCGCCATCTGTACTTTCCGCTCCCCAGCGCCGTTGCCAGGTTCTGCTGACGCTTTTCCTGCCGGGGCAAATCGCGACTACACAAACCTTCAGCAGCCTCAACGGTGTCGATGATGCCACGGTTCAGGAAGATATTATTGGCGCAGGGCTCGAAATCCAGCGCTATCACCGGCTCACGATAGCCACCGCGCAGAATGGTGGCTATGCGATCGAAGGAACCCCGCTAAATCAGCGTCTGTGTCTGTTGCAGTGGCTGCGCCGTGGCCTGCGGATTTGCCCTACTTTTATCGCTCAGCATTTCACGCCCACTTTAAAAATTGCTCTTAAACAACAAGGTATCGCACGTACTCTGTATGACGACACCAATCTGCATGCGCTCATCAATCTGTGCTCCCGGCGCTTACAGAAGCCGTTTGAGTGTCGTGACATCCAGTTCCTGCGCTTGTATTTACAATATTGTCTGCTACAGCACCACGCGGGGATCACCCCGGAGTTTAATCCACTCCAGCAACGGTGGGCGCAATCCTGCGCGGAGTATCCGCTCGCCGAGGAAATTGGCCGCCACTGGCAGCGCCACGTCATGCAAAGTGCGCCGCTGGGCGAATCGCTGTTTATGGCGTTGTTATTCTCAATGATCCGCATCCCCGACCCGATCCGCGATAATCACCAGCAGGATCGCCGCTTGCGCCTTGCTATTGCGCGGCTGGTGTTGCGTTTTCGCGAGTATGGCAACGTGCGCTTCAGCGACGAGCAAGGGCTGAATGACCAGTTGTATATCCACCTGGCCCAGGCACTGAACCGCAGCGTATTTGCCATCGGCATTGATAACACGCTACCGGAGGAGTTCAGCCGACTTTATCCCCGGCTGGTTCGAACTACCCGCGAGGCGATTCACGGCTTTGAAGCGGAATACGATGTCCAGTTTTCAGAAGAAGAGATCGGCCTGGTCGCCGTTATTTTCGGCGCCTGGCTGATGCAGGAGAAGGATTTGCACGAAAAGCAGATTATCCTGCTGACCGGTAGTAACGAACAACTTGAAGCGCATATAGAGCAACAGCTGCGCGAACTGACGCTGCTGCCGCTCAACGTAAAGCATATGCCGATGCAGGACTTTCAAAAAGAGGGAGCGCCGCGTGGCGTAACGCTGATTATTACACCGTACACCACGCCGCTACCGCTGTTTTCTCCCCCGCTGATTCATGCGGATCTGGCGCTAACGTCTCACCAGCAGCAGCAAATCCGCAAAATCCTTGAATCATAACGTCGCAGGCTGCGCCACCACTTTCGGGCGCAGAACGATAGCTGGTAGCGCCACCAGCGCCATCACCCAGAATACGCCGCTGCCCAGGTTCTGGTACAGATAGCCGGCGAAAACGGTCATGATGGCGATACTGCCGCCCATCGCCACCGCAGAATATACCGCCTGGAGACGAATCACTTCACTGCCCTGTCGCGCAGCAATGTAACGCATCGCCGCCAGGTGGCAGACGGTAAACGTTCCGCAATGCAGGATTTGCACCACAATCAGCCATGGCAGCTCTGTGCTCCAGCCCATCAGCCCCCAACGCGCCACGCCGCAAACGGCGGAAAGCAGCAGAAGATCGCGAGCGCTAAAACGGCGGAACAGCTTGTGGCTGAGCGCAAAAATAATCACTTCCGCCACCACGCCTAATGACCATAAATAGCCCACCGCCGAAGCGGAATACCCGGCAGACTGCCAGTAAATGGCGCTGAAACCGTAATAAGCTGCATGTGCGCCCTGCAGCAGACTCACGCAGGCCAGAAAACGCCAGCTTTGGGTTATTAGCGCGCGCCAGGCGGGCCATCCTGCGCTCTCCTGCTGACGGTTTTCACCCGCTGGTTGCACGCTCGGGCGAATCATCATGCCCAGCAGCATTGAGGCGGCGCCAAGCGATAACAGGACCAGGATCACCCGATAGTCGAACAGGCTCACCAGTTTGCCGGTCAACGCAGAGCCGATCACAAAGGCCACGGATCCCCACAGTCGCACCCGACCGTAATCCATGGTTATCTGTTTTTGCCAGGTGTTGGCCAGTGCGTCGGTCAGCGGCACCAGCGGCGAGAAAAACAGGTTAAAGCCGACCATCACCACCATCAGCCACGCCACGTTGGTCCCCGCCCAGAAGGCCAGCGCAAACACCAACGTCAATAAGGCCAGAATACGTAACGCTGAGATCAGCCGAGAGGGATCGCTCACACGCGGTGCAATCAGCAAGCTACCGAGAAAACGGGCAATCAGCCCCGCGCCCAGCAGTAAACCGATGGTTTCCGGCGTCAGCCCTAACCCTTCGAGCCAGACGCTCCAGAAAGGCAGAAAGATACCGTAGCTAAAGAAGTAGGTGAAATAACCGAGCGCCAGCCAGCGCGTGGAATGCAAAGCCATGAATCCCTCCCGTTTGGAGGCGATAGTCTGGCGACAAACGCAGGCTGGCGCAAGAGAGCATTAACAGGCAGATAACATGATTTTTGCCCTATTCGACGCTAATTTGCATCGCAAAATGGCAGCGTTCTCCCTGCGCTAAAACCTGCAATCCCGGCTGCCCCTGCATGTTGTGGGCATTCACCGGATGCGTTTGCGGCTCCAGGCACAGGAACTCCTCACCCGACATTCTGAACAGCATCAACCACGGAGTTTGCGCTAAAATCGTGACTTTCATCACATCCCGCTGAATAACGGCCCGCCCGCTCCAGCCAGAATATCCGACATTCAGCCAGCTATCCTCACCGTATTGCGCATGCATGAAATCCGCCGCTGAAGGGATATCGCATTGCCATTCCAGCGGCAGATGCTGTTCCCCCTCCGGCCAGTAACCGCTGGCAGTGAACTGCGCCGTGCTGCGCTTATCAAAGGCGAAAAACGGATGGAACCCACAGCCGTAAATCATTGGCTGTTCACCGCAATGAGTGAGCGTCAACGAGGCGTGCAGGCTTGAGGTTTCCAGTTGATAGCAAAGCCGCGCCGTATAGTCGTAGCCGCAGGGGTGCCAACTGCGCAACTGCAGCAAACAGCCGCTTTGGGTAGCGGTAATAATCTGCCAGCGTTGCAGCCAGCCGTCACCGTGCAGGAAGAAAGTGTCGTCTGCGCCATGCTGAGGTAAAACCACCTCTTCACCGCGCAGCATAAAACGATTCCCCGCCACCCGATTCGCGACCGGCAGCATCGGGAACAGGCCGCAATCACCAGGCCGCTGACCATGACCTTCGCGTAAAATGGCCTGTTGATGTTGTAACGAAACCAGGCTTAATAGAGAACCGCCCTGCGGATCGACGCACATCCGCAGATGTGCGTTTTGTAGCGTCAGCAGACCATCCATTAGCGGGCGCTTCGCGGTTGGGTTGATGCACAAACTTTTGTATGCTGCGCCGCCAGCTGTTCTTCCAGCGCTTCCAGCGTCACGCCTTTGGTTTCCGGTACATTACGCAGAACATAGATGAAGCCCATCGCGCAAATCACACCGTACAGCAGGAAGCTTCCCGACGCGCCCAGACTCGCATTGAGCAGCGGGAAGGTATAGGTCAGCAGGAAACAAGCAATCCACAGCGCCAGCGTCCCCAGCGACATTGCCAGCCCGCGCACGCGGTTGGGAAAAATTTCTGATAGCAGCACCCAGGTCACCGGCGCCAGCGTCAGAGCATAAATCGCGATTGCCGCCAGCACCAGAACCAGAACCGGCCAGCCCATAATGCCCAACCCGTACGCCCCGGCAATCAGTACGTAGATAACCGTCAATCCTGACGCGCCGAACAGCATCAATTTACGACGGCCAATTTTGTCCACTAACGGCAGAGCAGCAAGGGTAAAGACCAGATTGATGATCCCTGTCGCCACGATCGATTTTAACGTACCGTTGATGTCGAATCCGGCAGAGGCGAAGATCTCCTGCGCATAGTTGAAAATAACGTTGATCCCACACCACTGCTGGAACACTGCCAGCACCATGCCAATAATCACGATCGGTTTGATCTGCGGTTGTAACAGCGTTGACCACGCGACCTTGTGATTATCTTTTTGCAGCGTATGTTCAATCTCTTTCAGCGTTTGCCCGGCATATTCCGCCGAACCAATGCGCTGCAGCATGGCACGCGCACGATCGGCTTTGCCCGCTTTCACCAGCCAGCGCGGCGATTCAGGTACAAAGAACATCAGCACCAGGAAAATTACCGCAGGCACTAATTCAGCACCAAACATCCAGCGCCAGCCTGTCTGACCGTTCCAGCTTTCAACAATTGCCTGCTGCGTAGCGCCTGTGGCAACAGGTTCGGCAATCATCAGGTTGATAAGCTGCGCCGCCAGCACGCCAATGACGATGGTGAGCTGGTTAACGGCAACAAAGCGACCACGCTTTTCAGCAGGGCTGACCTCGGCGATATACAGCGGACTTAGCGCAGACGCCAGACCAATCCCCACGCCACCCACAATGCGATAGACAATAAACATGTCGAAATTGCTGGCGACGGCAGTTCCCCAGGCAGAAGCGCTAAAGAGGATCGCTGAAAGAATCAGCGGCATTTTTCGGCCAAATTTATCGGCGCACCAGCCGGAAATCAGTGCGCCAAAGATACAACCAACCAGCGCGGAACTCATCGCCCAGCCGGATTGCGCCGGATCGGTAATCGAGAAATATGCTTCATAGAAGGGTTTTGCCCCGCCGATCACCACCCAGTCATAGCCAAACAGTAAACCTCCGCAGGCCGCAACCAGGCAGATAGTCCAGACGTAACCAATCTTTAAATGTGTCTGCGCGTTATTCATTATGATTCCTCTTTCAGGGAAACGCAGGGTACAGTAGGTTTCGGGTGAGGTTATCCCCCACCCGTTTCGAGTGTTACTGGAAAAGCCTTACGTTAATGGCGTGACGCAGCAGTAATGCCTTGTCATGTGCCGGATTGAGTTGCAGGAGTTCATCAAGTTCACGCTGACAGGCGGCGCTATTTCCTAGCCCCAGATGCCCGAGCGCATTGATAAACAGGCAGTGTTGCTGGTGTTTTGCTTCTGCTGAGGTATCCAGCACCACCAGGTCGGGTAGCGATACGGCAAAGAAATCGACATCCGGCACGTTGTCGTGATGCGACTCAACCCATTGCAGGAAGCTATTGAACAGAGCGTCCGCCTCTGCATCATCGCCAAGTTTTCTCTGCGCCATACCCTGCCAGAAGAGATAGTCCACTGGCTGGTCGTTGTAGTAACGTCCGGCATCCAGTGAGCTTCCGCCTCGCGTCGCACGGGAGAAGTAGCGCTGAGACTCTTCGAAATGGCCTTGCAGCTGCGCGCAATACCCCAGCAAATACCAGATGTCGTTATCCGTTTGCCCTGGCAAACGGCCTTCCCCGAGGTTTTGCGGATAGTGCAGCGCCTGTTGCAGTTGCGTAATAGCAGTTTGCGGGTCGCCGGACTGCACGGCAGCCAGCGCACGATGTAATTGATTAAGCAGATATTGCCCGGTGGCTTTACCTTCACCGCCTTCCCACGGATGGAACACCCGCTCACGTAATACTGCGGCGGCATCGTCATAGCGCCCCAACCCATTCCACAAGCTGAGCAGTTCCACCGTCAGATCATCACGCTGGAAGACAATCTCTTTGCTGGCTTCCAGCCGCTGCAGACGCTGTTCAGCCGGTTGTGCAATCAGCTTGTTGAGATAGTCGAGTTCAAACAGGAAGCGGGCATTTTGCGGCTCCAGCGCCACGGCTTGCGACAGATACTGTTTCGCCTGCTGCGCATCGTGCAGTTTGTTCCAGGCGTAAATCCCCAGTAAACGATGCGCCGGAGCGAAATCCGCTTCCTGCGCAAGCGTGAACTGCCAGCAGGAAACCGCCTCGGCATAACGCCGTTTGCTGTACCAGAAACAGCCGAGTAAATAGCGGGCAAAAGCGCTTTGCTCAAGAGTTTGCAGCATCTGCACTTCATCCAGCGTATTGGGGAAACGCACGCGGTTTTGCAGACACTCACGAGCACGTTCAATGAAGGGTTGTGGATTATCGCTCAGCGAGGCGCGCCACAGCATCGGCAGCGTTTCCTGGCTGTCGAGCAGTTCCAGCACGCCACGGGCAGCATCCTTTTGCCCCAAAGAGGTCAGCCAGCCTGCCAGTTCACACGCGTTGGTCCCGCGACGCCCGGTAATCGAGATCAGCGCAAGCGCTGTCGCCTCGTCCTGGCAGATAGCCCAGCGCGCATAGTGCAGGGTATAGCTCAGCGGATAATCCACCAGCTGTTGGCGAATGTAGTCCAGCGCTTGCGCATTGCGATCAAGCTTTGCCAGCGCCAGCGCTTTCAATCCCATCGCCAGGTTATTACTGCCGTTAAAGCGCAGGCTCTGCTCCACCTTTTCCAATGCGCCAGCGTAGTCCTGACGCTTCATCGCCAGACGCGCTAACGACCAGAAAGCCGCATCCCGGCAGTTGCCGCTCCAGCTGGCCTTATAATAATTATCCCACGCGCTGTCATCATCGCCCTGACGTTCCTGTGCGGCGGCCAGCAGCATACTCGCCTCGCCATCACGCGGATTTTTATTGAGCTTATGCGCCCGCTCCAGCGCCTTGCCGGCACATTGTGCCGCCAGCGCCCAGTCGGCGCGGTTTAGCGCCAGCGTCCCCAGGGCCACATTATTGCGGTAGTCCAGCGGATCAACGTCCAGCGCGCGGCGATAATAATCTTCGGCATAGCGGCTGGCATGGTTGTACTGCTCCAGATGCTGACCAATAAAATAGAGTTCATCGGTATTAGAAAGCGCTTCTGGCAGCGCTGGCGCGACGGCCGCCGATGGCAGTGGTAACTCTTGCGCGATGTGCTCTTCGTACTGCAAAAGCGTAGTGCCATCGGCGCCAGTGACAGTCATCGTTACCCGCGCATGGTTATCGTCAGACACATCAGCCAGCCAGCTTTGTCCGGGCTCCAGGGTCAGCGTATGCTCATAGAACGGTTGTCCATCGGCAGAAAGCGTAATCTGCACGTCGTGCAGCGGCGCAATCGCATAAACGCCCACAGAAAGCTGGTTACTCTCACGTACCAGACGAAGCGCCAACTGCGTACTGGCGTTTTGCACCATGCCCAGTTCGCTGTAGGGCAGGAAGTTTTGTACGAAGACTTTCTCTTCGTACGGCGCAAGCCAGGTGAAATCCGGCTGGTTGTCGGTAAAGACCCCGGTCATCAGTTCAATATAAGGACCGTTGTCATCGGTAAGGTTACGATCCCAGGCAACGCCAAAGTCGCCATAGCCCCAGGTCCACTGTTTTTTCCCTGGCGAAACGTGGTGGTCAGCCACATGTAGCAGCCCGCCTCGCTCACCGTGATGCCATGTACCAACAAAATCATAATCTGATTTTTCAGCCATGTAGGAGGTCGGTACCGGCACGTTTTTGTAGCGCGAGATATCCACGCCAGCCGAGTAGTCCACTTTATAGTATGTGCCGGTGGCGATAGGAAACGCAGAAACATCACGCTTACCGTGGTCAAATACTGCGGTCACATCCGGCGGAAACACGCTCTGGTGATCGTCGCCGCCCTTCACCGCTGGATTCGCCCACCATAAAAAATGGCGCGGCGTAGCGTTACCGTTAAACACCTTCCCGGTTATCTCGATCAGGGCGCGATCCGGATACAGCGTAAATCCGGTCATCACCTGTAAACCGCGCATAGGTTCTACCTCACCCATCCATACGGTATATTCGCCATGCTCACCCTGCTGCTGCGTAAAATCGACTGGCATAAAAGTGGTTGGGCGATGATGCTGCGGCCAGTTAAATTCAATGCCACCAGAGATCCACGGCCCAAGCAAACCAACCAGAGCGGGCTTCACCACTTCGTTGTAGTAGACAAAATCGCGCTGCTGTACTTTGTCATACGCACGATGAATACGCCCACCTAACTCCGGCAACAGCATGACGCGAATGAAGTCATTCTCCATCCACACCGCCTGATAGTCGCGCATTTCACGTTTGCCGGTCAGCGTATCAATCACGCCATACGGATACACCGCGCCAGAAGATCCCTGGTAAACCCGCTTTTCCAGAAACATTGGGTTGGCATCTTCTTCACCCGCCGTCCACGTTGGGAGGGTTATCGTTTCTTGCCAGACTTTAACTGAACCGTACATGCCGCTCTCCACTCAATAAGCAAAAGTAAAAATTCAACTTGATGCTATTCTGCGGCAGTTAAGTGGCGCTAAAATGCGCAATGCTCACGCAATATAGTTAAGGGAGTTAAGTGAATGCAGCGTTCGGGGTTCAACAACGCCAGGGTTCGTCAGGCGAATAAGCAGATCTTTTTGTCGCACCTGTGGCGGGAAAAGCAGCTCAGCAAGTCACAGCTGGCGCAGCTCACCAGCCTGTCGATCCCGGCGGTCAGCAATATCCTCGAAGAGCTAATGGATGAGGGGAGGATCAGTCATTCGCGAAAAACCTTAAGCCAGCGCGGTTTGAGCAGCGGCAGCTATCATTTGCCAGAAAAAGGCGCATGGACGCTATGTATCAACGTCACCCCTACCAGTATCACCAGCCAACTGGCGGACGCACGGCTGGTTGCCATCGGCGACTGGCGTCATGAAGTCATTAAGCCGGAAACCCCCAAAGCGCTGCTGTCAGCCCTGGCTGCACACTGGCGGGAATACCGTCGACAATTTCCCGAGGTCACGATTAATCTGGCGCTCGGCGTTCACGGCCAGGTTGATCCGATCACCGGCGCATCAAAAACCATGCCCCAGGCCCCGTGGAAAACACCGGTGGAAATAAAATATCTGCTGGAAGAGATGCTTGGCGTACAGGTCCGCCTGGACAATGACTGTGTGATGCTGGCGCTGGCCGAAAAATGGCAAAACCCAGCGGCTAACGGTGATTTTTGCGTGATTAACGTTGATTACGGTATCGGCTCATCGTTTGTGATTAACGACAATATCTGGCGCGGTAGTCTGTATGGCAGCGGCCAGATTGGACACACCATCGTTCATCCCGATGGAATTGCCTGTGACTGCGGTCGCTATGGCTGTCTGGAAACGGTGGCATCATTGAGCGCGTTGAAAAAACAGGCCCGCGTGTGGATGAAATCGCAGCCGACGTCCCTTTACGATCCGGAAACACTCACCACCGACCAGCTTATTACTGCCTGGCAGAACGGTGATGTTCGTATTCAGGCCTGGGCCGAGCATGCCGCCAGCGCCATTGGGCTTAGTTTATATAACTTTCTGAATATACTGAATATTAATCAGATATGGTTGTACGGTCGTAGCTGTGCTTTTGGCGATAGCTGGCTCAATACCTTGGTGCAGCAAACTGGGTTTAACCCGTTTGATCACGGTGATAACCCGCGCGCCAGAGCGACTCAGATAAGCTTCGGCCAGCTCAATCGTGCCCAGCAACTCATGGGAATTGGCTATCTGTATGTCGAGTCACAGCTCAGCGAGTTGTAACCATTACACCGTCAGACTCACGGCCAAACGTTCATGTACCGTGGCGATAAAATCGGTCAGTGCCGGTTTGAGCGATCCTTTTTTCCACGCCATCAGCAACGCGATGGTTGGGACATCACCAATAATTGGCCGAAAAACCACCTGTCCGGTATTAAAATTATTCATATAACCGGGTATCAAAGTCACCCCCAACCCCATGCCGACCAGGTTCATGGTCACCAGAATGTTGGTTGCCACTTGCACAATGTTAGGCTGGCTTTTTTGCTGCTGAAACCAGTTTTTGACAATCATCGCTAACGCGCCGGAATAGGCCGGATCGGTGCTGACAAAATTCACGCCGTGTAGTTGTTCTGCGGAGATTGCCTGCTCATCAGCTAACGGATGATTCACCGGTAACACAACTACCAACGGCTCATGAATCAGCTCCAGATAATCGAGATCCGGGCTGTACACCGGGTGGCGCATTAAGCCAACGTCCAGCTCTCCGCTGAGGATCTTCTCTTCCTGCTCGGTGGTGATCAGACTCACCAGTTCAATGTGCGTATCAGGTTGTTTTAAACGAAACAAAGGCAGCACCTTCGGTAACAGATTGACCTCTGCGGAAGGGACAAAGCCAATGGAGAAATGATTATCTTCCTGCACCGTTCTACGGGCACGAACTTTGGCGTTTTCCGCCTGTTCGAGGATCGCCAGCGCATCCTGTAAAAAGCACTCACCGGCCGCCGTCAGCGCAACTTTTCGTTTATCCCGCACCAGCAACGGAACGCCCACGCAGGTTTCAAGATCGCGGATCTGGCTGCTTAATGACGGCTGAGAGGTATGCAGCTTTTCTGCCGCTCGGGTGAAATTCAGCGCCTGCGCCACTGCTACGAAATAGCGTAAGTGCCTCAGTTCCATGCCCTTCTCCTTGTTATCGAAAAAATGTCTCAACTGGTAGAAATTTACTATTTCACAGATTGATAACTAACCAGCAACATCCTTAGGGTACAAAAAAAGAAGGTCAATACATCTTAGCTTTCAGGATTAAAAAATATGACCACACCCTCAAATTTAGACATCTACCAACTGATCGACACGCAAAACGGTCGCGTAACCCCACGAATTTATACCGACCCTGAAATTTACCAACTGGAGCTGGAACGCATCTTCGGACGCTGCTGGCTATTTCTCGCCCACGAAAGCCAAATCCCTAAACCCGGTGATTTTTTTAACACCTACATGGGCGAGGATGCGGTGGTGGTGGTTCGCCAGAAAGACGGCAGCATCAAAGCGTTTCTCAACCAGTGTCGCCACCGTGCGATGCGCGTCAGCTACGCCGACTGCGGCAATACCCGCGCCTTTACCTGCCCGTATCATGGCTGGTCTTACGGTATTAACGGCGAGCTGATCGACGTCCCGCTGGAGCCGCGCGCTTATCCGCAAGGTTTATGCAAATCGCACTGGGGGCTGAACGAAGTGCCTGGCGTAGAGAGCTACAAGGGACTGATTTTCGGTAACTGGGATACCTCCGCGCCTGCGCTTGGCGATTATCTCGGCGACATCGCCTGGTATCTCGACGGCGTACTCGATCGTCGTGAAGGCGGCACCGAAATCGTCGGTGGCGTACAAAAGTGGACCATCGATTGTAACTGGAAATTCCCCGCCGAACAGTTTGCCAGCGACCAGTATCACGCGCTGTTCAGTCATGCCTCTGCGGTGCAGGTGCTGGGAGCGAAAGACGACGGTAGCGATAAGCGCCTCGGCGATGGTCAGACCGCCCGCCCGGTGTGGGAAACCGCCAAAGACGCGCTACAGTTCGGTCAGGACGGGCACGGCAGCGGATTTTTCTTTACTGAGAATCCCGATGCCAACGTCTGGGTCGATGGTGAGGTCTCCAGCTACTACCGCGACACCTACGCGGAAGCCGAACAACGCTTGGGCAAGGTTCGCGCCCTGCGTCTGGCCGGTCACAACAACATTTTCCCAACGCTTTCCTGGCTCAACGGTACCGCCACGCTGCGCGTCTGGCACCCGCGTGGGCCGGACCAGGTTGAGGTGTGGGCGTTCTGTATTACCGATAAAGCCGCCTCTGATGAAGTGAAAGCCGCGTTTGAAAACAGCGCCACGCGGGCTTTTGGCCCCGCCGGGTTCCTGGAGCAGGACGACTCGGAAAACTGGTGTGAAATTCAAAAACTGCTGAAAGGTCATCGCGCACGCAATACGAAATTGTGTCTGGAAATGGGGCTTGGCCAGGAGAAACGCCGTGAAGACGGCATTCCGGGGATCACCAACTACATCTTTTCGGAAACCGCCGCGCGTGGCATGTACCAACGCTGGGCCGATTTGCTCAGCAGCGAAAGCTGGCAGGAAGTGCACAAGAAAACCGCCGCCTACCAGCAGGAGGTGATGAAATGAGCGCTTTAGTTTCTCTTGAACTGCATCATCGCATCAGCCAGTTTCTGTATGAAGAAGCGCGTATGCTCGACGACTGGCAGTTTCGCGACTGGCTGGCGCAACTGGATGACGACATTCGCTACACCATGCGTACCACGGTCAACGCCCAGACGCGCGACCGCCGCAAAGGCGTGCAGCCACCAACCACCTGGATTTTCAACGACAACAAAGACCAGCTTGAGCGCCGCATCGCGCGGCTGGAAACCGGCATGGCCTGGGCGGAAGAGCCGCCGTCGCGTACTCGTCATCTGATTAGCAACTTACAAATCAGCGAAACCGACGTGCCCGACGTGTTCGCCGTGCGCCTCAACTATCTGCTGTATCGCGCGCAAAAAGAGCGCGATGAAACCTTTTACGTCGGCATGCGCGTGGACAAAGTCCGTCGTTTGCCCGGCGATGAGTGGCGCTTACTGTCGCGTGAGATCGTGCTGGATCAAGCGGTGATCACCTCCCATAACCTGAGTGTACTGTTCTGATGAGTCGTGTTTATGCCTGCCCTGTAGGGGATTTACCGGAGGGTGAAGCGCTCCGGCTTGATACCTCGCCCGTCATCGCGCTGTTCAACGTTGGCGGCGAGTTCTATGCCATTAACGATCGCTGTAGCCACGGTAACGCCTCGATGTCGGAAGGCTATCTGGAAGACGACGCTACGGTGGAATGCCCACTGCATGCCGCCAGCTTCTGCCTGAAAACCGGCAAGGCGTTGTGTTTACCCGCCACCGATCCGCTAACCACCTACGCAGTATATGTGGACGGTAGCGATGTGTTTGTTGATATTCCGGAGGACGCCAGATGAGCGATTTACGCGATAACGTGGTCTTTATCACTGGCGGCGGCTCCGGCCTTGGCCTGGCGCTGGTCGAGCGTTTCATCGAAGAAGGTGCGCGGGTCGCCACGCTGGAACTGTCGCCAGCTAAAGTTGCCAGTCTGCGTCAGCGCTTTGGCGAACATGTACTGGCAATCGAAGGCAACGTCACCTGCTACGCCGACTATCAGCGCGCGGTGGATCAAATCCTGATGAATTACGGTACGTTGGACTGTTTTATCGGTAATGCGGGCATATGGGATCACAACGCCTCGCTGGTCAATACGCCTGCAGACGCACTGGAGAGCGGCTTTCATGAGCTGTTTAACGTCAACGTGCTGGGTTATCTGCTGGGGGCGAAAGCCTGTGCCCCCGCACTTATCGCCAGCGAAGGCAGCATCATCTTTACCCTGTCCAATGCGTCGTGGTATCCCGGCGGCGGCGGGCCGTTGTATACCGCCTCTAAACATGCAGCTACCGGGCTGATTCGCCAGTTGGCCTACGAGCTGGCGCCAAAGGTACGTGTTAACGGTGTCGGTCCGTGCGGTATGGCGACAGATCTACGCGGCCCGCAGGCGTTGGGACAAAACGATACATCGATTATGCAGTCGCTGACGCCAGAAAAAATCGCCGCTATTTTGCCGCTACAGTTCTTCCCTGAACCTGCGGATTTTACCGGTCCGTATGTGATGCTGGCGTCAAAACGCAACAACCGCACATTAAGTGGCGTAATGATCAATGCCGACGCCGGTCTGGGTATTCGCGGTATTCGTCACGTTGCCGCCGGACTGGATCTCTGAGGAGGCGTTATGAACAAAAAAACTATCGCTATCGTCGGCGGCGGTCAGGCTGCTGCTATGGCTGCCGCCGCACTGCGCCAGCAGGGATTTGACGGCGAATTACACCTGTTTTCCGATGAGCAGCATCAGCCCTATGAACGTCCACCGCTCTCCAAAGCGATGCTGCTGGACGACAATCCGCAACTTCAGCCGATACTCCCCGCTGGCTGGTGGCGGGAACACAACGTACAGCTGCATCTGGGTGTTACTGTACAGACGCTCGGCCGCCAAACGCATCAGTTGGTGCTGGCTGATGGGCAGAGTTATCCGTGGGATCGGCTACTGATTGCGACGGGCGCTGCGGCACGCCCCCTTCCGCTGTTGGATAAGCTGGGCGATCGATGCTTTACTCTGCGTCATGCCGCTGATGCTGAGCGCCTGCGCGACACTTTGTTGCCGGGTAAGTCGATTGTCATTGTCGGTGCGGGCACCATTGGTCTGGAACTGGCGGCCAGCGCGACTCAACGAGGCTGTCAGGTGACAGTGGTGGAGCTGGCACCAACGGTCATGGGCCGTAACGCGCCTGCTCCGGTGCGCGACTACCTGCTTGCCCGCCACCAGCAGGCGGGCGTGCGGGTGTTACTCAACAGCGCCATTGAACACGCCGAAGCGAGAGAGTGTCTCTCGCTCACCCTGCAAAACGGCGAGACGCTGCTGGCCGATGTAATGGTTTACGGCATCGGTATCGTGGCGAATGATGCGCTGGCCCGCGAAGCGGGGCTGGAGACGGCGAACGGCATTATCGTTGATAGCGCCTGCACCACCTCCGATCCGGACATTTTCGCCGCCGGTGACGTAGCGATAACGCGCAAGCCCGACGGTTCGTTAGTACGCATGGAAAGCTGGGAAAACGCCAATTTTCAGGCACAGATTGCCGCCGCCGCAATGCTAAATCTGCCGTTGCCGGAGAAGACACCTGGCTGGTTCTGGACCGACCAATTTAATGACAACCTACAATTTGTTGGCGATATGCAGGGAGAAAGCTGGTTCATACGCGGCAATTCAGATGCGCATAAAGCAATATGGTTTAACCTGCAGGATGGCGTGATTGTCGGCGCAGTAACGTTGAATCAGGGCCGAGAAATACGTTTATTGAGAAAATGGATTCAGGCAAAGAAAAAGCCACCAATGGCGGCTTTAGTCGATGAAACAATCTTGCTTAAGTCAATATAACTGCCGGATGGCACTTCGTTTATCCGGCCTACATGTGAGTTACCTGTAGGCCGGATAAGGTGTTTACACCGCCATCCAGCAATCAGTATGGCTTACGCGTAAACCGGGAAGCGTGCGCAGATATCCAGAACTTTACCTTTGACGCGCTCGATTACGGCTTCGTCATTGATGTTGTCCAGCACATCACACATCCAGCCAGCCAGCTCTTTCGCTTCCGCTTCTTTGAAGCCACGGCGAGTGATTGCCGGAGAACCGATACGGATACCGGAAGTCACAAACGGGCTCTTCGGATCGTTCGGTACGCTGTTTTTGTTAACGGTGATGTTAGCGCGGCCCAGCGCGGCATCAGCTTCTTTACCGGTCAGGTTTTTATCAACCAGATCCAGCAGGAACAGGTGGTTTTCAGTACCGCCAGAAACCACTTTGTAGCCACGGTTCAGGAACACTTCCACCATCGCTTTGGCGTTTTTAGCAACCTGCTGCTGGTAAACCTTGAACTCAGGCTCCATCGCTTCTTTCAGCGCCACGGCTTTCGCTGCGATCACGTGCATCAGCGGGCCGCCCTGCGCGCTTGGGAACACAGCAGAGTTCAGTTTTTTGTACAGCTCTTCGTCACCGCCTTTCGCCAGGATCAGGCCACCGCGTGGACCCGCCAGGGTTTTGTGGGTGGTGGTGGTCACAACGTGTGCGTGTGGAACCGGGTTCGGATAAACGCCTGCGGCAATCAGCCCCGCAACGTGCGCCATATCGACGAACAGGTATGCACCGATGCTGTCGGCGATTTCGCGCATTTTTGCCCAGTCAACAACGCCGGAGTAAGCAGAGAAGCCACCGATGATCATCTTCGGTTTGTGCTCTTTGGCCTGCTTCGCCATGTCTTCGTAGTCAATTTTGCCGGACTCATCAATACCGTAAGGGATGATGTTGTACAGTTTGCCGGAGAAGTTAACCGGGGAGCCGTGAGTCAGGTGGCCGCCTTGTGCCAGGTTCATACCCAGAACGGTATCGCCCGGTTGCAGCAGAGCGGTGTAAACAGCGAAGTTAGCCTGAGAACCAGAGTGCGGCTGTACGTTAGCGTAGTCAGCGCCAAACAGCTCTTTTGCACGATCGATAGCCAGTTGCTCAACGATATCAACGTACTCGCAACCGCCGTAGTAGCGTTTGCCCGGATAACCTTCAGCATATTTGTTGGTCAGCTGAGAACCCTGCGCCTGCATAACACGCGGGCTGGTGTAGTTTTCGGAGGCGATCAGTTCGATGTGCTCTTCCTGACGTACTTTTTCCTGCTCCATAGCCTGCCACAGTTCGGCATCATAATCGGCAATGTTCATTTCACGCTTTAACATCCGCATCTCCTGACTCAGCTAACAATAGAATTTCGGCCTAAAAAGGCAGTCCCGTTGGACGACGGCCAACAGTATAACCGAATCATTCTTCGATAACAGGTCTTGACAAAGGATTTTACGCAAACGATTACCTTCACGGCACGCAAGGCTTTGGAGAACAAAGGTCTGCTGAATTTCAACGGATTTCTTTTCAGGTTTGTGATGCAGATTTTTCACGATGTAACCTTTACAACGCAAAGTTACAAAGAACCATTTACAATGCAGGGGTATTTTTTATAAGATGTATTTGACATACATCATTAAAGTCTCAGATAAAGGAAGACCGTATGCTTGACGCACAAACCATCGCTACAGTGAAAGCCACCATTCCCCTGCTGGTTGAAACAGGTCCGAAGCTGACCGCACATTTCTATGATCGCATGTTTACGCATAACCCAGAGCTGAAAGAAATTTTCAACATGAGTAACCAGCGTAATGGCGATCAGCGCGAGGCGCTGTTTAACGCGATTGCCGCGTATGCCAGCAATATCGAAAACCTGGCGGCGCTGTTGCCAGCGGTTGAGAAAATCGCGCAAAAGCATACCAGTTTCCAGATTAAACCAGAGCAGTACAACATCGTGGGTGGTCATTTGCTGGCAACGCTGGACGAAATGTTCAGCCCAGGCCAAGAAGTTCTGGATGCGTGGGGTAAAGCGTATGGCGTACTGGCGAACGTTTTCATCAACCGTGAAGCGCAAATCTATAGCGAAAATGCCAATAAAAATGGCGGCTGGGAAGGTACCCGTCCTTTCCGCATCGTGGCAAAAACCCCACGCAGTGCACTGATCACCAGCTTTGAGTTTGAACCTGTCGATGGTGGCGCAGTAGCTGAATATCATCCGGGACAATACCTGGGCGTCTGGCTGAAGCCGGAAGGTTTCCCGCATCAGGAAATTCGTCAGTACTCACTGACCCGTAAGCCTGATGGCAAAGGCTATCGTATTGCCGTTAAGCGTGAAGACGGTGGTCAGGTTTCCACCTGGCTGCACAACCATGCGAATGTTGGCGACGTTGTTCACCTGGCCGCACCTGCGGGCGATTTCTTTATGGACGTCGCGACCGACACCCCGGTATCTCTGATCTCCGCGGGCGTGGGACAAACCCCAATGCTGGCGATGCTGGACACGTTGGCAAAAGCGAAGCATACGGCGCAGGTTAACTGGTTCCACGCGGCAGAAAATGGCGATGTACATGCCTTCGCTGATGAAGTAAATGAACTCGGCAAAACGCTGCCACGCTTTAGTGCGCACACCTGGTATCGTGAGCCAACCGAAGCCGATCGCGCGAAAGGTGCGTTTGATAGCGTAGGTCTGATGGATTTGAACAAGCTGGAAAGCGCAATCAGCGATCCGGCGATGCAGTTTTATCTGTGCGGTCCGGTTGGTTTCATGCAGTTCGCCGCGAAGCAGCTGGTCGGCCTGGGCGTGAAAAACGAGAACATTCATTACGAATGCTTCGGTCCGCATAAAGTCTTGTAATGTATTACGCGAGTAGGCCGGATAAGGCGTTTACGCCGCCATCCGGCAATCACTCGGCCTGATGCGCTACGCTTGTCAGGCCGACAAATTAACGGCGCGGCTTAGATTGCCGCGTCGTCTTCTTCACCGGTACGAATACGAATAACGCGAGCCACGTCGAAGACAAAAATCTTACCGTCGCCAATCTTGCCGGTCTGGGCAGTACGGATAATGGTGTCGACGCAGGTATCGACGATGTCGTCGGTAACCACAATTTCAATTTTTACCTTCGGCAGAAAATCCACCATATATTCCGCGCCACGGTACAGCTCGGTATGGCCTTTCTGACGGCCAAAGCCTTTCACTTCCGTTACCGTCATCCCGGTGATACCGACTTCTGCCAGCGCTTCGCGGACGTCGTCCAGCTTGAAGGGTTTAATAATCGCATCAATCTTTTTCATGCTATTCCTTGAAAAGGTCGCCTGTCTTTTGATCGAATAAAGCTAACATAATCCGCAGATTTATTCTTTGAAATCGTTTGCATCCAGCTCGTGTCGAGAAAGCAACTTATAGAATTCGGTGCGGTTGCGCCCCGCCATTCTTGCCGCGTGAGTCACATTGCCCTTGGTGATTTGCAGCAGCTTACGCAGATAGTTAAGCTCAAACTGGTTACGCGCCTCAACAAATGTCGGCAGCGCGGTGTTTTCCCCTTCCAGCGCCTGCTCCACCAGCGCATCGCTGATCACCGGCGAAGAGGTCAACGCCACGCACTGCTCAATTACGTTGACCAGTTGACGCACGTTGCCCGGCCAGCTGGCGGTCATTAACCGCTTCATGGCATCGGTTGAAAAGGCGCGTACGAACGGTTTGTGCCGTTCAGCAGACTGGCGCAGCAGATGGTTCGCCAGCAGCGGAATATCTTCCGTACGCTCGGCCAGCGCAGGGATCTTCAGGCTCACCACGTTGAGGCGATAGTACAAATCCTCGCGAAATTCGCCCCGAGCCATCGCTTTGGGTAAATCGCGGTGGGTCGCAGAAACGATCCGCACATCAATGTCGATATCGCGGTTACTGCCCAACGGTCTGACTTTTCGTTCCTGCAATACGCGCAGCAGTTTCACCTGTAACGGTGCAGGCATATCGCCAATCTCATCGAGAAAAAGCGTGCCGCCTTCCGCGGCCTGAAACAACCCTTCACGATTACTCACCGCGCCGGTAAAAGCGCCGCGCGCATGACCAAACAGTTCAGACTCCAGCAGTTGTTCCGGCAACGCGCCACAGTTAATGGCAATAAAGGGCTTGTGGCTGCGCGGGCTGGCGTTGTGAATAGCCTGGGCGAAAACTTCTTTCCCGGTTCCGCTTTGGCCGTTGATCAAGACACTAACATCCGATTGCGCCACCATTCGCGCCTGTTCCAGCAGACGTAGCATCAGCGGGCTGCGGGTGACAATGGACTCACGCCAACTGTCATCAGTAGCAGGCGCAAACTGTTCCAGCGCCCCGTCAATCGCGTGATATAACGCATCCTTGTCGACTGGCTTAGTGAGAAAACTGAACACCCCTTGCTGGGTCGCCGCAACGGCGTCCGGGATGGAGCCGTGAGCGGTCAGGATAATCACTGGCATGCCCGGCTGCACTTTCTGGATTTCAGTAAACAGCTGCATGCCGTCCATTTCATCCATGCGCAGATCGCTGATAACCAGATCCACTTTTTCACGGTTCAGTACCCGTAACCCTTCCTGCCCACTTTCCGCGGTCACGACGCTGTAGCCTTCGCTGGTCAGTCGCATTCCAAGTAATTTCAACAGGCCCGGATCGTCATCCACCAACAGCAGATGCGCGGGCTTACGGCTTATCATGGCGTAACCTCATCGGCAGACGGCGCTGCGCCTTCTTCGTTATCAGGCATAGTGAGTTTATCGTTCCCGTGCGGCGCATCAGGATTGTAGTTACCGGCGGGTTTGCGCGTTGAAAGCTGGCGCTCAATATCGGTCAGATTCTCCAGCTTGCGGGTCGTGAGATCGAGCTGGGACTGCAAATGCTGTTGCTGTTGACGCAGCGTATCGAGATCGCTGTCTGACGACTGCTGGAGCTTACTGTAGCGCAGGCGCTCTTCGGCAAGCTGTAACTGCAACATTTGATTACGGAACCAGGCCTGATAAAGCGGTCGAACCTGACTCGGAATTTGTGGGCTTAACGCGTCGAGACGCGTAACTGCCTCTCGCCGTTCAGGCGGGGTAATGCGGGCGTTATCAAGCAGGATCCCGCGTTTGAAAGCGCCCTGCCAGGTATCCGTGAGCTGAGCACTGGCTTCACTGCGCGCCTGTACCGGCATCATGCGATCGGCACAGTCCATCGCCCGCAGCCAGTACAACGGGTTGGTTTCTGTGGACTGGCCAGACAGCGACCAGATATCCGTACAGTCGGTTGCAAGGTAGTCCGCCAGTTGATTAGGCGGAATTTTCTCCTGCGAAGGATCGCCGATAATATGATTCACCGCGTTCGGGACGCAACCAACCAGTGCCAGGCACGGCAGGCTTGCAAGGATGACGCGATGAAGAAAATGTCGTTTAAGCATTCGGGCAACAACGTATGGCATACTCACCAGACTTAGATTTATTTTAGTGATTTTTCGCAGCAGCTAGCGGCAGTTCTATGCGAAAACAAACGTTTTGCGCATGGTCATCAACCAGATACAGTTTGCCCCGCATACGGCGAATGCAATCTCTGGCAATGCTTAGCCCCAACCCGCTTCCTTTTACCGCCCCTTTTCGCTGATGGCTACCCTGGAAAAAAGGCTCGAAGATCATGGTCTGTTCTGCTTCTGGGATCGGTGTGCCGGTATTCATTACATCGATGTATACCATTGATCCATGCAAACTGCTGCGGATCCAAATGTTACCGGATTCAGCGCCGTAGTGCACCGCATTGGAATAAAGATTGTCCAGCACGCTCATCAACAGCATCGGTTCTGCCAGGCAGGCGTTCACCGCAAGCGCAACATCAGTATGTATCATTTTGGCGCGAGCGGGCAGGCTATGCGCAGAAACAACGCTTTCCACCAGCGGCGCGATTTCCACACTTTCAAGCTCAGCCTCGTCATCCGCCAGCTTGCGGTTGTAATCGAGAAGCTGCTCAATCAGTTTTTGCAAGTTGCGGCTGCTGTCATCGAGGATGCCGACCACCTCTTTTTGCTCCGGTGTTAACGGGCCCACTACCTGATCGGCCAGCAATTCAGTACCTTCACGCATACTCGCCAGCGGTGTTTTCAGCTCATGAGAAAGATGGCGTAAAAACTGATGCCGCTGCGACTCAAGCCAGGAGAGGCGTTCGCTTAACCAAATAATACGCTGCCCCACGGATCGCAGCTCACGGGGCCCAGTTAATAATACGCTATCGCCCAGCGAGCGCCCTTCTCCCAGACGATTGATCATCCGTTCGATGCCCTTCACCGGACCGATAATCATACGGGTAAACAACAGCACCATCGCCAGGCTAAGGAGAAACAGCACCAGTGCCTGCCAGCCAAAAAACTGCCCGCGTTCGGCTATTTCCTGCTGTAACTGCTGGCCACGAGAAAAGACGACGGTACGCGTCGCTTGCACCATCTCGGTATTGGCATTAGCGAACGCTTCCAGCCGTGCAGCCGACACACTGTCAGGGCCGCTGTTTTTACACTGCAACTGCGCGAGATCGTTAAGATCCTGACGCAACGCCTGGTAGAGCTTGGTATCTGGCAACACCCCCGCATGCGCATCCAGCATATCACTGTAGCGTTTACGCTGACTTTGGTAGACCTTGGCCAACGTTGAGTCATCAAGCACACAGTATTGCCGATAGCTGCGCTCCATCTCCAGCGCAGCATTGGTCATCGCTTCACTGCGTCTGGCGTCAATCAGCGTGGTGCGGTTCGTCAGCGCAGCCTGCGCGCTCAGGGCATTCAGACTTTGCCATGCCTGCCAGGCCAAAACTAACAACGGCAACAGGATCAGCAAAAATGCCAACATCACCAATTGACGTAAAGATCGGGGGAAAACTGACCAGCGCTTCAAGGCGTTACTCTCAATGGACAGGAATAGGTTGATGCTAACTGAGGGGAACGCCAGATACAACAAAGCCGGGATTAACCCGGCTTTGTTGTGGAATAAGGCGGTGCCTAACTCGACGTTTCGCCCGGAGGTTGATATGAGCTTCGCTAATATCAGATGTTGGACGGCAGGCACCTTGTTGTGCGTCATTCGAAGTTTATGTAGCACGTCCCGAAGGGGCTGACATAAGAAGGTGAATGAGCCACTGGTTAATATTATGCAGCATCTGTGCCAATATTCAAAACACTTTGTTAACACAATGATAAATATAGAAAATATGATTATTTATATGAGAAATGATATTGTCTATTTTTCACCCACACCGTCGCCAATCAGCAACACCCGTAACACTTAAAAATAAATTCGTTTTAAATCAAATAATTAAATGTCTCTTTTTGGCGACAATGTAACCTTACCTATGTCGGCATTTCCCGACACTTTACTTTTAGGTGCAAGCGCTGAGTTTA
The DNA here is from genome assembly GCF_009495675.1 of Citrobacter sp. S39. Taxonomy (NCBI): domain Bacteria; kingdom Pseudomonadati; phylum Pseudomonadota; class Gammaproteobacteria; order Enterobacterales; family Enterobacteriaceae; genus Citrobacter; species Citrobacter sp. S39. The sequence goes on along the minus strand of NZ_CP045555.1, from coordinate 2,263,100 downwards.
TTGCCGGATAGCGGCGTGAACGCCTTATCCGGCCTACAACCGCATTTCCCCGAAAGCCTGATAAGCGTAGCGTCATCAGGCGGCAGACAAAAAAAAGCCCCTCACGAAGAGGGGCTTGATGATCATAGACTAATTATCCAAGCTGTTTACGCGCGTTGCGGAAGATACGCATCCACGGGCTGTCCTCGCCCCAATTTTCCGGGTGCCAGGAGTTGCTCACGGTACGGAACACGCGTTCCGGGTGCGGCATCATAATGGTGACGCGACCATTTTCAGTGGTCACAGCAGTAATACCGTTCGGCGAACCGTTCGGGTTAGCCGGGTAAGCCTCGGTCACCTTACCGAAGTTATCGACGTAGCGCAGTGCCACCAGACCTTTGCTCTCAAGCTGAGCCAGATGCGCACCGTCACGCACTTCCACACGACCTTCACCGTGAGAAACGGCAATCGGCATCATCGACCCCACCATATCGGCAAGCAGTAAGGACGGGCTTTGCGTCACTTCGACCAGGCTGAAGCGGGCTTCAAAGCGGTCGGAGTGGTTACGCACAAAGCGCGGCCACAGGTCGCTTCCTGGGATTAGCTCACGCAGGTTAGACATCATCTGGCAACCGTTACACACTCCGAGCGCCAAGGTTTGCGGGCGATGGAAGAAGGTTTCGAACTCATCACGCACGCGGTTGTTGAACAAAATTGACTTCGCCCAACCTTCCCCTGCGCCGAGTACATCGCCGTAAGAGAAGCCGCCGCAGGCTACCAGCGCCTGGAAGTTACCCAGGCCGATGCGTCCCCCCAGCAGATCGCTCATGTGTACATCGATGGCGTCAAAGCCCGCACGGTGGAAAGCTGCCGCCATTTCGACGTGGGAGTTAACGCCCTGCTCGCGCAGCACGGCCACTTTCGGACGCGCACCGGTGGCGATATACGGCGCGGCAACATCGTCGTTAATATCGAACGTCAGTTTGACGTTGAGACCCGGATCGGTATCGTTGGTTTTAGCGTCGTGTTCCTGATCGGCGCATTCCGGGTTATCGCGCAGACGCTGCATCTGCCAGGTGGTTTCCGCCCACCACATACGCATCGTGGTGCGACTTTCGCTGAACACCGCATGACCATCTGCTTCGACCACGAAGCGGTCGCCCTGCACGGCTTTCCCCAGATAGTGCACGCAATCGGCCAGGCCATGTTGAGCCAGCAACGCCTCAACCGCTTCACGATCACCTGCGCGAACCTGAATCACCGCGCCCAGCTCTTCGTTAAACAGCGCCGCCAGACGATCTTCACCCAGAGAGTGGATATCAGCTTCAATACCGCAGTGACCAGTGAAGGCCATTTCCGCCAGCGTCACCAGCAAGCCACCGTCGGAGCGATCGTGGTAGGCCAGCAGCTTACGCTGTGCGACCAGTGCCTGAATGGCGTCGTAGAAGCCTTTCAGTTGCTCTACGTTACGCACATCGGCAGGCTTATCCCCCAGTTGACGGTAAACCTGCGCCAGCGCCGTCGCACCAAGCGCGTTGTGACCCAGACCAAGGTCAATCAGCAACAGGGCGTTGTCTTCAGTAGAAAGCTGCGGGGTAATGGTGTGGCGCACATCTTCCACGCGGGCAAAGGCGGTGATCACCAGCGACAGCGGCGAGGTCATTTCACGCTGTTCGTTGCCTTCCTGCCAGCGGGTTTTCATCGACATAGAGTCTTTGCCCACCGGAATGGTCAGGCCAAGCGCCGGACATAATTCTTCCCCAACGGCTTTTACCGCTTCGTACAGTCCGGCGTCTTCGCCAGGGTGACCCGCAGCCGCCATCCAGTTGGCCGACAGTTTAATGCGTTTGATATCGCCAATCTGCGTTGCCGCAATGTTGGTCAGCGCCTCACCGACAGCCAGACGCGCAGAGGCTGAGAAGTCGAGCAATGCGACTGGCGCGCGCTCGCCGAGAGACATCGCTTCGCCGTAGTAGCTATCGAGGCTTGCGGTAGTGACCGCGCAGTTGGCGACCGGGATCTGCCATGGACCAACCATCTGGTCACGCGCCACCATACCGGTAACGGTACGGTCACCGATAGTCACGAGGAACGTTTTCTCCGCGACAGTCGGCAGATGCAGCACGCGGTTAACCGCATCTGCAATCGAGATTTCACTACGATTCAGTGCATCGCCTTTGGCTTTCAGCGTCTGCACATCGCGGGTCATTTTCGGTGTTTTACCCAGCAGCACATCGAGTGGCATGTCGATCGGCTGGTTGTCGAAGTGGCTGTCGCTCAAGGTCAGATGCTGTTCTTCGGTTGCTTCACCGATGACCGCGTACGGCGCGCGCTCGCGCTTACACAGTTCGTCAAACAGCGGCAATTGATCGGCAGCAACCGCCAGCACGTAGCGCTCCTGGGACTCGTTACACCAGATTTCCAGCGGGCTCATACCCGGCTCATCGCTGAGGATATCGCGCAGCTGGAACTTACCACCGCGACCGCCATCGCTTACCAGCTCCGGCATGGCGTTAGACAGACCTCCCGCGCCAACGTCATGGATAAACAGAATTGGGTTCGCATCACCCATCTGCCAGCAACGGTCGATAACTTCCTGGCAACGACGTTCCATTTCCGGGTTATCACGCTGTACAGAAGCGAAATCAAGATCGGCATCAGACTGACCGGAAGCCATAGAGGAGGCTGCCCCGCCGCCAAGGCCAATGTTCATCGCCGGGCCGCCGAGGACGATCAGCTTGGCGCCAACGACGATCTCGCCTTTCTGCACGTGATCGGCACGGATGTTACCGATCCCGCCTGCCAGCATGATCGGTTTATGGTAACCGCGCAGCTCTTCGCCGTTATGGCTGTTGACCTTTTCTTCATAGGTACGGAAGTAGCCGGTCAGCGCCGGGCGACCAAATTCGTTGTTAAACGCCGCGCCGCCCAGCGGGCCTTCGGTCATGATGTCGAGCGCGGTGACAATACGATCCGGCTTACCAAAGTCCTCTTCCCAAGGCTGTTCAAAGCCAGGAATACGCAGGTTGGAGACGGAGAAGCCTACCAGCCCGGCTTTCGGTTTTGCACCACGACCGGTTGCACCCTCATCGCGGATTTCTCCGCCGGAGCCGGTTGCCGCACCTGGCCACGGAGAGATAGCCGTCGGGTGGTTATGAGTTTCTACCTTCATCAGGATGTGGGCTGGTTCCTGATGGAAATCGTAGCGGCCGGTTTTGTGATCGGCAAAATAGCGGCCCACTTCAGAACCTTCCATTACCGCGGCGTTGTCTTTATAGGCAGACAGCACGTGGTCCGGCGTGGTTTCGAAGGTATTCTTGATCATCTTGAACAGCGACTTAGGCTGTTGTTTACCGTCGATAACCCAGTCGGCGTTAAAAATCTTGTGGCGGCAGTGCTCGGAGTTGGCCTGCGCAAACATGTACAGTTCAATGTCGTTCGGGTTGCGCCCCAGTTTGGTGAACGCATCCTGCAGATAGTCAATTTCGTCTTCCGCCAGCGCCAGACCCAGACGCAGGTTAGCGTCGATCAGCGCCTGACGTCCCTCACCCAGTAGATCAACGCTGGAGACCGGCGCCGGTTGGTGATGGACAAACAGTTTTTCGGCATCGTTCAGCGCAGAGAAAACCGTTTCCATCATGCGGTCGTGCAGTTCATCGGCCACCATCTGCCATTGCTCAGCGGTCAGTGTAGAGGCTTCTACATACCAGGCAATGCCACGTTCCAGGCGGCTAATCTGATGCAGACCGCAGTTGTGGGCAATATCAGTCGCTTTAGAAGACCACGGGGAGATGGTGCCAGGGCGAGGCGTAACCAGCAGCAGTTTTCCTTCCGGGGCGTGGCTTTGCAGAGCAGGACCATATTTCAGCAGGCGTGCAAGCTGCGCGTGCTCATCTTCATTTAACGGTGCATTCAGATCGGCAAAATGGACGTACTCGGCGTAAATATTGTGGACCTGGAGGTTGGCAGCCTGAAAACGTGCCAGCAGTTTGTTAATACGGAATGCAGACAGTGCAGGTGAACCACGCAGAATTTCCATCATAAGTCTCTCGTCTTCTAAGCTTTCGGTGTGCCCAAGTGGGGAAACGGGCGTCATTATAAAGAATCTACCGCGCCGACGAAACCGTTTGCGTCGAAATAAAATCACGACAGTCACTTATCATCAAATGCGGTCAGATTTCTGAATAAGTTGCCAACTGACGCAAGTTTAAGCAAAATGCCGTTCATTAATGACGACTTCACTTCTTAATCAGCACCACAGCAGGCAGAGAAAACGTACGGTTCAGAGAATTAACTAATTGAAAAAATTAAAGATTAATTATCTGTTCATCGGCATATTGACGCTGTTGTTGGCAGCGGCCCTTTGGCCATCTATTCCCTGGTTCGGTAAAGCCGAAAATCGTATCGCCGCCATTCAGTCGCGGGGAGAGCTGCGCGTCAGTACCATCGACTCGCCGTTAACTTACGCGACCCTCAACGGCAAAAAATTCGGCCTGGATTATGAACTGGCCCAGGAATTTGCCGACTACTTAGGCGTGAAGTTAAAAGTTACCGTACGCCAGAACATCAGCCAGCTTTTTGACGACCTGGATAACGGCAATGCCGACCTGTTAGCCGCAGGCCTGGTCTATAACAGCGAGCGGGTGAAAAATTACCAGCCAGGCCCGACCTATTATTCGGTTTCACAACAGCTGGTGTACCGGGTTGGGCAATATCGCCCGCGCACGCTTGCCACCGTGAACGAAAGCCAACTGACTATCGCCCCGGGGCACGTGGTGGTTAACGACCTCCAGCAGCTAAAAGAGAAAAAATTTCCCGATCTGAGCTGGAAAGTTGATGACAAAAAGGGCACCACCGAATTGCTCGATGATGTAATCGCCGGAAAGCTGGATTACACCATTGCAGATTCTGTCGCCATCAGCTTATATCAACGCGTGCATCCTGAGCTGGCCGTGGCGCTGGACGTCTCTGACGAACAGCCGGTGACCTGGTTTAGTCGTCTGGACGATGACAACACGCTGTCTGCCGCCTTGTTGGATTTCTTTAACACCATGAATGAAGACGGTTCTCTGGCACGGCTGGAAGAGAAATATCTCGGGCATGGCGATGATTTTGACTATGTCGATACCCGCACCTTTTTGCGCGCCGTAGACAGCGTGTTGCCGGACCTTAAGCCGCTGTTTGAGAAGTATGCGCAGGAGATAGACTGGCGACTGCTGGCTGCTATCTCATATCAGGAATCACACTGGGACGCGCAGGCCACCTCTCCAACCGGCGTACGCGGGCTGATGATGTTGACCAAAAATACTGCTCAAAGTCTCGGGCTGACCGACCGTACCGATGCCGAACAGAGTATCAGCGGCGGCGCGCGATACTTGCAGGATATGATGAGTAAAGTACCGGATACCGTCCCCGAAGGAGAACGCATCTGGTTTGCCCTTGCAGCCTATAACATGGGTTATGCGCACATGCTTGATGCGCGGGCGCTAACGGTGAAAACCAAAGGCAATCCAAACAGTTGGTCCGACGTAAAACAGCGGCTACCGCTGCTCAGCCAAAAGCCGTATTACAACAAGCTGACCTATGGCTATGCGCGTGGCCACGAAGCTTACGCCTATGTGGAAAATATCCGTAAGTACCAGATTAGCCTGGTGGGGTATCTGCAGGAGAAAGAAAAACAGGCGCAGGAAACGCAGCAACTGGCTCAGGATTACCCGGCGGTGTCGCCGGCTGAGCTGTTGGGTAAAGATAAATTTCCGCTTTCAGCCTTTCTGACTCAGACGTCGTCAAACTACCTGTCGCACTCCCCTTCCCTGCTATTTTCGGCACAGAAGAAAGAAGGCCAGTAGTCTGATTGGTATTTACTGATTAGCGGATTTTTTCAGGGCCTTGATTTCCTGCCGACGCATGCGAAAGAAATCACTGAGCAACGTGGCACATTCATCCCGCAGTACCCCCTCTGTCACTTCAACCCGATGATTCATCCCTGGGTGATGCAGCACATCCATTAATGACCCGGCAGCGCCCGTTTTCGCATCGCGTGCACCAAAAACGACCCGACCGATACGGCTGTGCACCATCGCGCCTGCGCACATCACGCACGGCTCCAGAGTGACGTACAGCGTGGCATCTAACAGACGGTAGTTTTGCAGCACCAGGCCGCCCTGGCGCAGCGCCATAATCTCAGCGTGGGCAGTCGGATCATGATGACCTATCGGGCGGTTCCAGCCTTCGCCAATCACTCGATTGTTATGTACCAATACCGCACCCACCGGGACCTCACGCTCATCCCAGGCGCGCTTAGCCAGCGTTAAAGCATGACGCATCCAGTATTCGTGGCTAAATTCAACATCTGACAAAGGGGTTACTCCACCAATAAAAGCGGGCGCATTATACACAGACGCTATCGTTTACTCTATTCGAGTTGTTGCAGCTCTCCGCGCGGCGTGACGCGCCAGCGATGCTGGCAAAAAGAGAGTAACGGATTATCCTGCTTACTGTCGCTGTAGCCGCTGTAGAGAGACAACGGTGCGCCAATCTGCCGCTCCAGTTGAGTGACTTTCTCATGACCCAGGCAGCGCAGAGTCAACACCCAGCCGCCGTATCCCCGCGCCATTTTGCTGGCGATCAGATTGACTCGCGGTAGCCACGGCGTGTCGAAGTAAACCTGCTCGACCAGCGACTGCGGAGAGCCAGTGATAAGCCAGATGTCAGCGTCAGAGCTTAACAGGTAGGTTGTCAGACGCTGCTGAACGAGCGGAAACGCCGTCACGTTACTGCGAAACCAGCGCACAAAGTCGGCCTGATGCGCTTTCAGACGCGCCTCGCTGCGACCAAAAGTGCATCCCCATAACAGCAGGCTCATTGGCCAGCGGGCGGCACGCCCTTGTATCAGCAATGCCAGCGCAATCACCGGTAGCAGAGGCAGCACCAGCAACGCGTTCAGCGGCTGACGACGTAGCAGATAACGTATAAAACTACCGAACATATCCTGCTGGTGTAACGTGCCATCCAAATCAAAAAAGACAACGCGGCGCTGGTGATTGGTCAAACCTTATTCCTCTGGATCAGTGAATCCCAATAGCCAAGTAAACAGGAACCCGGCGATAACTGCTACCAGATAGCCTAACAGATAGAACATCACTTTTCCGGCAACAATCGTCAGTGCCAGCGGTAATCCGGAGATGCCAAACGTGATGACCGTCGCCACCTTCCAGTAGCTAATCAGCGCTCCACCTACCGCGCCGCCAAGACATGCACCGATAAACGGCTTACCCAACGGCAGCGTTACGCCAAAAATCAGCGGCTCGCCTATACCCAGCAGTCCGACAGGCAGTGCACCTTTGATTACTTTTTTTAACCGCGCATTTCGGGTTTTCATCAGAACCGCGATCGCAGCACCTATTTGCCCAACGCCCGCCATCGCCAGGATCGGAAAGAGCGCGTTATAACCGTGTGCCTGAACCAGCTCAACATGGATGGGCACCAATCCCTGATGAAGTCCAGTGAGCACCAACGGCAGGAAGGTTCCTGCCAGCACGGCTCCCACCAGGAAACCGCCGCGATCGATAGCCCAGGATGCACCGTGAGCAATAGACTCAGAAATCCAGCCGCCAAGCGGTTGCAGCGCCACAATAGCGATAGCCCCGGTAATAATGGTGGTCAGCAATGGGTTGAGAATTAGCTCCAGCGATTCCGGCAACAGCTCGCGGAATTTGCGTTCGATCCAGCACATCAACGCCACCACCAGCAGCACCGCGATTACCCCGCCGCGCCCCGGCTGCAACGCTTCGCCAAACAAGGTAATTTGCGCCAGTTGCGGGCTGGAGAGAATACCGGCCATCACGCCCCCCATCGCCAGCGAACCGCCGAAGACTTTGGCAGTATTCACCCCGACAAGGATGTTCATAATGGCAAACACGGCGCTGCCAAATATTCCCATCAGTCCAAGCATATTTGGATAGTGGGTCGCAAAATCCCCCACGATATCCGGTCGCTTAAGGATGTTAATAATGCCGGTAATCAAACCGGAGGCGATAAACGCCGGAATAAGCGGGATAAAGACGTTCGCCAGCTTACGCAGCGCATCGCTCATGGGCGCTTTGTACTTCGCTTTGGCCTCTGACTTCGTGCGCTCGATATCATTCTTATCAGCGCCTTCGCCACCATCGGCAATCAGAGAGCGCATAGCATCCACCACCTTGGCCGCCTTACCGGGGCCGACAATGATCTGGTGCTGCGCGCCCTGTTTCACATAGCCGCTGACACCGGGCAGTTGCCTGAGACGAGGGATATCGAGCTGTCCATCATCCTGAACTTCAACCCTGACGCGGGTCATACAGTTTTCCAGGCGCAGAATATTTTTCTCTCCGCCAACGCCCAGTAGAATATCGCTGGCCAGCACCACCGTCTTATCCATATACACCTCTTAGTGTTCTAACGCCGCGCGTAAAAAACCCTGGTGAGCGGCAAGCTTTTCGCGGGCGGCAGCGGCGTCAAGGCCGGTGAGCGCCATTAAAATAGCTGGCTTAACGTCAAAATCAGTCTGCTTTAGCAGCGCTTGCGCCTGTTCACGCGCAATTCCCGTGGCTTCAACCACCATACGGCACGCCCGATCGACCAGTTTGACGTTGGTTGCCTGCATGTCCACCATCAGGTTCTGATAAACCTTACCGAACTTCACCATCGCTCCGGTGGAGATCATATTGAGCACCAGCTTTTGCGCGGTGCCGGATTTCAGTCGTGTTGACCCGGTCAGCGCCTCTGGCCCCACTACAGGAGAAATGGCAATATCCGCTTCATGCGCGATAGGGGAATCCGGATTGCAAGAAATAGCCACCGTCGTACAGCCCACCGAACGCGCATATTTCAGCCCACCAATTACATACGGCGTGCGACCAGATGCTGCCAGCCCCACCACCAGATCCTGCGCGGTAAGATTGAGCGCACACAGATCGTCTTCACCTAACTGTGGGTTATCTTCCGCACCCTCAACCGCCTTCAGCAGCGCGCCCGGCCCCCCGGCAATCAATCCAACCACCAGACCGTGTGGAACGCCGAAGGTCGGTGGGCATTCAGACGCATCCAGTACCCCGAGACGCCCGCTGGTCCCCGCTCCCATGTAAATAATGCGACCACCTGCTTTTAGTGCGTTAGCTGCCGCATCAACCGCACACGCAACTTGAGGCAGAGTTGCTTTTACTGCTTCGGCTACCAGCGTATCCTGTTGATTAAAACGATGAACCAACTCCAGCGTGGAGAGCGCATCCAGGTCCATGGTCTGTGGATTGCGGGTTTCTGAAACTAATGCACCGAGATTCATTTTTTGTTCCTTAGGAATTTTTAATTCATAATAATCTGCCATAATGGAATATTATATTCATCCAGGCGAATGAAATTTTGTTTTGTAATCGCCATCACGTTTTCGCCAGGAGACAGCATGAACTGTTTAATTCGCATTCGTCAGCGTTACCCGGACCTCGCGCAAAGCGATAAAAAATTGGCAGATTATCTCCTTTCCCAGCCGGATACTGCGCGTCATCTCAGTTCGCAGCAGTTGGCCGCGGAGGCGGGCGTCAGCCAGTCCAGCGTGGTGAAGTTCGCGCAAAAGATGGGTTTTAAAGGATTTCCTGCACTCAAACTGGCGATCAGCGAAGCGCTGGCCAGCAATCCCAACCCCCATTCCATTCCGGTACATAATCAGATTCGCGGTGACGATCCTATGCGTCTGGTGGGGGAAAAGTTGATTCAGGAGAACGTGGCGGCGATGCATGCGACGCTGGACGTCAACAGCGAAGAGAAACTGATGGAGAGCGTCACAATGCTGCGTTCAGCCCGACGCATTATCGTGACCGGGATTGGCGCATCGGGTCTGGTGGCACAGAATTTTGCCTGGAAGTTGCTGAAGATTGGTTTTAACGCGGTGGTGGAACGCGATATGCACGCCCTGCTGGCGACGGTGCAAGCCCTTTCGCCCAACGATCTGCTGCTGGCCATTTCGTATACCGGAGAGCGCCGCGAGCTCAACCTGGCTGCAGATGAAACGTTGCGCACCGGCGCGAAAATCCTCGCCATCACTGGATTTACACCGAACGCCCTGCAGCAACGGGCAAGTCATTGTCTGTACACGATTGCCGAGGAGCAGGCCACCCGCAGCGCAGCGATTTCCTCCACTCATGCGCAAATGATGCTCACTGATTTACTGTTTATGGCGCTGGTGCAGCAGGATCTGGAGCATGCTCCGGAACGCATTCGTCACAGCGAAGCTCTGGTAAAAAAACTGGTCTGAGCAAAGAATGCGCGTATAATGCCCGCCCGGTTTGTGATGTTTTGAGAGTTTCCTGATGGCCCTGTTAATCACTAAAAAGTGTATCAATTGCGATATGTGCGAGCCCGAATGCCCGAATGAGGCGATTTCGATGGGTGATAGCATTTACGAGATTAACAGCGACAAGTGTACGGAATGCGTAGGCCATTACGACACGCCAACCTGCCAGAAGGTGTGCCCGATCCCCAATACTATTTTGAAAGATCCGGCACATGTCGAAACAGAAGAGCAGTTGTGGGATAAGTTTGTGCTGATGCACCACGCCGATAAACTTTAACCGCGTCGCCATCCGGCAACGTGCAGAATCTAACTCTCGATAATCACCGTGGCGCAGGCGTAGTGACGCTCATCGGCCAGCGTCACATGCATATGCGCGACGCCGAGTTTTTCCGCCAGTTTTAACGCCTCTCCCCATAATCGCAGACGCGGCTTACCGAGTTCGTCATTAAAGACTTCAAACTGATTAAACGCCAGCCCATTGCGAATACCCGTGCCAAAGGCTTTTGCTGCCGCCTCTTTGACTGCAAAACGCTTCGCCAGAAAACGCACCGGCTGCTGATGCGTTTCCCAGATTGCCCATTCGTTGTCGCTGAGCACACGTCTTGCCAGGCGGTCGCCGGAACGGGAAATTACCGCTTCGATGCGGGCAATCTCCACGATATCCGTACCTAATCCCAAAATCGCCATTAGCCACGCGCTTCCAGCATCAGGCGCTTCATTTCGACTACGGCATCTTTCAGACCGCTCATCACCGCGCGCCCGATAATGGCATGGCCAATGTTCAGCTCATGCATTTCCGGGATCCGTGCGATAGCTTTAACATTGTGATACGTCAGACCGTGACCCGCATTCACCTTCAGGCCAAGGCTTACAGCATAGGTCGCCGCTTTGGCGATACGCGCCAGTTCGCTGGCCTGCTCTGCGTCGGTTTTCGCATCGGCGTAACAGCCGGTGTGAATTTCAATAAACGGCGCGCCAACTTCCGCAGCGGCCTTAATCTGTTCTTCGTCGGCATCGATAAACAGCGAAACCAGAATGCCTGCGTCCGCCAGGCGTTTGCAGGCATCGCGCATCTTGTCACGCTGACCGGCGACGTCCAGACCACCTTCAGTGGTAACTTCCTGACGTTTTTCCGGCACCAGGCAGCAAAAATGCGGCTTAGTCTCAACGGCAATCGCCAGCATCTCTTCGGTGACTGCCATTTCCAGATTCATGCGCGTATCCAGCGTCTGGCGCAAAATACGCACGTCACGGTCGGTGATATGGCGACGGTCTTCACGCAGATGTACGGTAATACCGTCCGCGCCCGCCTGTTCAACGATAAACGCAGCCTGAACCGGGTCCGGATATGCGGTACCGCGTGCATTACGTAACGTGGCAATGTGGTCAATATTGACGCCTAACAGTAATTCAGCCATGACAATCCTCGTTAATCATTATTTGTTTTTACTGCGCGTTTTGGCATAAATTGCCGGAACAGTTCCCGGCTTTTTAACGGCTTACCACCAAGATACGGCTTTAACGCCATGCGGGTAAAGCGTTTAGCGGCGCGTAACGTATCGACATCAGGAAATTCACGCGACTCAAGTGCTTTGAGATGGCGTCCGGTAAAGGTGTTGTTATCAATAACGACGCTGGCAATAAACCCTTTTTCTTCCCGGTAACGATAGGTCATGGTGTCGTCTACCGGCTCGCCGCTGCCCGCACAGTGGGTAAAATCGACGCCGTACCCCAGATGTCCAAGTAAGGCCAGCTCAAAGCGACGCAATGCAGGTTCTGGCGAACCCGTAGCACCAGCCAGCGCCTGAATACAGTTCAGGTAATCGAAAAAGAGTTCAGAAAAGCGGGTTTCGTACTCGAGTACGCGCGAGACAAGCTCGTTGATATACAAGCCGCTGTACAGCGTGATACCGCTAAGAGGGAGTGCCAGAGAAACGGCTTCAGCACTACGTAGGGTTTTGACCTCTCCACGCCCACCAAAGCGAAGCAACAACGGGGTAAAAGGCTGGAGCGCGCCTTTGAGATTAGAACGTTTGGAACGTGCGCCTTTAGCCACCAGGCGCACGCGACCCGACTCTTCCGTGAAGACGTCCAGCACGAGACTGGTTTCGCTCCAGGGGCGACTATGCAAGACAAAGGCTCGTTGCCATCCTTCCATATACTCGCCGTTTTTCAGAAGATGGGTTTAGACGTCGTCGCCGTAACCGAGGCTACGCAGCGCGCGTTCGTCATCGGCCCAGCCGGATTTCACCTTCACCCACAGTTCGAGGTGAACCGGCGCTTCGAACATCTCCTGCATGTCTTTACGCGCTTCGATGCCGATGGTTTTGATCTTGGCCCCTTTGTTGCCAATAACCATCTTCTTCTGCCCTTCACGTTCAACGAGGATCAGACCGTTAATATCGTAACCACCGCGCTCATTGGAGATAAAACGCTCAATTTCCACAGTAACGGAGTACGGCAGTTCAGCCCCCAGAAAACGCATCAGCTTTTCACGGATGATTTCAGAGGCCATAAAGCGCTGAGAACGGTCGGTGATGTAATCTTCCGGGAAGTGATGAATAGCTTCCGGCAAATGCTTACGCACGATGCCCGCAACGGTATCGACATTCAAGCCGGTTTCGGCAGAAATCGGCACGATATCAAGGAAGTTCATCTGGCTTGCCAGGAACTGCAGGTGCGGCAGCAGATCGGCTTTTTCCTGAACGTTGTCTACTTTGTTCACAGCCAGAATAACCGGGGCTTTGCCATCACGCAGCTTGTTGAGCACCATTTCGTCGTCCGGCGTCCAGCGGGTGCCTTCCACAACGAAAATAACCAGTTCAACATCACCGATCGAGCTGCTCGCCGCTTTGTTCATCAGGCGGTTGATCGCTCGTTTTTCTTCCATATGCAGGCCCGGGGTATCAACATAAATCGCCTGATACGCGCCTTCAGTATGGATGCCAACAATACGGTGACGTGTTGTCTGAGCCTTACGTGAGGTAATAGAAATCTTCTGCCCAAGCAGATTATTCAACAGGGTGGATTTGCCGACGTTCGGGCGACCGACGATGGCAATAAATCCGCAGTAAGTTTTCTCTTCGCTCATTCCAGCTCCAGTTTTTTTAACGCCTGTTCGGCGGCAGCCTGCTCAGCCTTACGACGGCTCGAACCTGTGCCAACCACCGGTTCACTCAGGCCGCTGACCTGGCAGTGGATAGTAAATTCTTGATCGTGTGCTTCACCACGGACCTGTACCACCAAATAAGACGGCAGAGGCAGGTGGCGACCCTGCAAATATTCCTGCAGGCGCGTTTTCGGATCTTTTTGTTTGTCGCCTGGGCTAATTTCATCCAGACGAGTTTGATACCAGTTCAGGATTAATTGCTCAACGGTTTGAATATCGCTGTCGAGGAAGACGCCACCGATCAAGGCTTCAACGGTATCGGCCAGGATCGATTCACGACGGAAGCCGCCGCTTTTCAGCTCACCAGGCCCCAAACGTAAACATTCACCGAGGTCAAACTCACGGGCTAATTCAGCCAGCGTATTGCCGCGAACCAGCGTTGCGCGCATGCGGCTCATGTCACCTTCGTCCACTCGTGGGAAACGGTGATACAGCGCATTAGCGATAACAAAGCTCAAAATAGAGTCGCCCAGAAATTCTAAACGCTCGTTATGTTTGCTGCTGGCGCTCCGGTGAGTTAATGCCTGCTGCAACAGCTCCTGATGATTAAAAGTGTAGCCCAGCTTCCGTTGAAGCCGATTAATTACGATGGGGTTCATGCGATACCAATAAATGAATGCGTCAACAATTCAGCACACGAAACAGACCTGATATACGCACTTTGCGGAGCATCTGGCTTCGCCTGCATGCTTTTATATACAAACCAACGCTGTTTCGTGTGCCGTGGCAACCTGTCGGTGCCAACCTAAAACTTCGGGGGAATATTCTATACACAACGACAAGGGATGTCGTTAGTCTGCGGGAATTTATCCGAGAAATAATTCACGCTGCCGCCGTAATGACGACAACGTGAACGATTATCGGCGATTAGTGAATGCCACCAATACGGCTTAAACGCACACCGGTCGGCCATTCACCTTCTTGCTTATCGAAACTCATCCAGATAGCGGTCGCTTTACCCACCAGATTCGCTTCCGGCACAAATCCCCAGTAACGGCTGTCCGCACTGTTGTCACGGTTATCACCCATCATGAAGTAGTGCCCTGGCGGGACGATCCAGGTTGCCAGTTGCTGACCAGGCTGGCGGTAATACATTCCCACCTGATCCTGCGCGATTGGCACGGTCAGAATGCGGTGCGTGACCTCACCCAGCGTTTCTTTACGCTCAGAGAGACGAATACCGTTCTCTTTCGTTTCGTTCAGCGGAACTTCAAAGAAGCCACTGGTCGCTTCCCCACCGTTACGGCGCGCAAAGGTCTGTACGAAATCACTTGGCTGAACATCCGAATACGTTACCGGCAGCGCGTTTTCACACGCCTGACCGGAACGGCATCCTGGCTGAATGGTCACTTCTTTCGCCACTGGATCGTACGTTACTTTGTCTCCCGGTAAACCGACAGCACGTTTAATGTAGTCCAGGCGCGGATCTTCCGGGTATTTAAACACCACGATATCACCGCGTTTCGGATGGCCGGTTTCGATCAGCGTTTTCTGGTAAATCGGATCTTTAATCCCGTAGGCGAATTTCTCCACCAGGATAAAGTCACCGATAAGCAGCGTCGGCATCATCGAACCTGACGGGATCTGGAACGGCTCATAAATAAATGAACGTACCACCAGCACAATCGCCAGTACCGGGAAAACAGATGCCCCGGTTTCCAGCCAGCCCGGCTTAGGGGATACTTTTTTCAGCGTTGCTTTATCCAGTGAATCACCTGCAGCAGCTTGCGCTGCTGCCTGACGCTCCCGGCGTTTTGGTGCGAAGATGAATTTATCTACGCACCATAAAATGCCCGTCACCAGTGTGGCAATCACCAGAATCAGGGCAAACATGTTCGCCATGCCAACTCCTTAAGATTATTTGCTGTCTTTACCGACATGCAGAATGGCGAGGAACGCTTCCTGCGGCAGTTCGACGTTACCGATCTGCTTCATGCGCTTTTTACCCTCTTTCTGTTTTTGCAGCAGCTTTTTCTTACGGCTGATATCACCGCCGTAGCATTTCGCCAGAACGTTTTTACGCAGCTGCTTCACGGTTGAACGCGCGATGATGTGCGTACCAATGGCCGCCTGGATCGCGATATCAAACTGCTGGCGAGGGATTAGATCTTTCATCTTCTCAACCAGTTCGCGGCCACGGCTCTGGGAGTTGTCGCGGTGAGTAATCAGCGCCAGCGCATCGACACGTTCGTTGTTGATAAGGACATCAACACGCACCATGTCAGACGCCTGGAAGCGTTTGAAGTTATAGTCCAGCGACGCATAGCCGCGAGAGGTCGACTTCAGACGGTCGAAGAAATCGAGTACTACTTCCGCCATCGGGATTTCATAGGTCAGCGCCACCTGGTTACCGTGGTAAACCATGTTCGTCTGGACGCCACGCTTCTCGATACACAGGGTGATGACGTTGCCAAGGTAAGCCTGCGGCAGCAGCATGTGACACTCAGCGATCGGCTCACGCAGTTCGTAGATGTTGTTCAGCGGCGGCAGCTTGGACGGACTATCGACGTAGATAGTCTCTTTCGCCGTGGTTTCGACTTCGTAGACTACGGTCGGCGCGGTAGTGATCAGATCCAGATCGTATTCACGCTCCAGACGTTCCTGGATGATCTCCATGTGCAGCAGACCAAGGAAGCCACAACGGAAGCCGAAGCCCAGCGCGGTAGAGCTTTCCGGTTCGTAGAACAGGGAGGCGTCGTTCAGGCTCAGCTTGCCAAGCGCGTCACGGAAGTTTTCATAGTCGTCAGAGCTCACCGGGAACAGACCGGCGTAAACCTGTGGCTTCACTTTTTTAAAGCCTGGCAGCGGTTTGTCTGCCGGGTTACGCGCCTGCGTCAGGGTATCGCCAACCGGCGCGCCGAGGATGTCTTTAATCGCACAAACCAACCAACCTACCTCGCCGCATTTCAGCTCGGTACGGTCAACCTGTTTTGGCGTGAAGATCCCCAGGCGGTCGGCGTTATAGACCTGACCGGTGCTCATTACTTTAATTTTGTCGCCTTTACGCATGGTGCCGTTTTTAATACGCACCAGCGACACCACGCCAAGGTAGTTGTCGAACCAGGAGTCGATGATCAGCGCCTGTAATGGGCCTTCCGGATCACCTTCCGGCGGCGGAATGTCGCGTACCAGACGTTCAAGAACGTCAGTGACGCCAACGCCGGTTTTCGCCGAGCAGCGAACGGCATCTGTCGCATCGATACCGACGATATCTTCGATCTCTTCCGCTACGCGTTCAGGATCGGCGGCCGGTAGGTCGATTTTGTTCAGAACCGGCACCACTTCCAGATCCATTTCCATGGCGGTATAGCAGTTAGCCAGGGTCTGCGCTTCTACGCCCTGCCCGGCATCAACCACCAGCAGTGCACCTTCACAGGCGGCAAGCGAACGGGAAACTTCATACGAGAAGTCAACGTGGCCCGGGGTGTCGATAAAGTTAAGCTGATAGGTTTCACCATCAGATGCTTTGAAATCGAGCGTCACGCTCTGCGCTTTGATAGTAATACCGCGCTCACGCTCAAGATCCATCGAGTCGAGAACCTGCGCTTCCATTTCACGGTCAGACAGGCCACCGCAGATCTGGATAATACGGTCAGACAGCGTCGATTTACCGTGGTCGATGTGAGCTATGATTGAAAAGTTACGTATGTTCTTCATATAGTGTAATTATTGTGCCTTACGCCCGCCTGAGCAGGCTCTGAGAAGTCGCTGTTCTGAGCTTAACGTCTGTTTAAGTGAAACGCCGCATTCTACACTACAACGCTGAGGCGAGGAAATGTTCATAGAGCAAGGATAGCGGGAACTGGAAACAACTTTGCAAAGTCGATGAAACTTTTGTCGGATGGCGACATAAACGCCTTATCCGGCCTACGCCTGCATCTGAGGACGCTGTAGGCCTGATAAGCGCAGTGCCATCAGGCAAAGATATCACTGCTGGGTTTCGACGCGAATAAGATCGGGTGGGAGAGCAACGTTCAGAATGACCGGCTGCCAGGCTTCGCGTTCAGCAAGCTTACGAGAGTATCCACGAGCAATCAGGAATCCGCCCACGCCCCCCAGCACTGCTCCGCTTAATGCCGCAAGATCGGAACCAAACAGCACCTGGAATAGCGCCGCGAAAAGAAACAGTCCCGCCAACGGAGACATGTAGACCAGCATCGCCGAACCGAGCAGGCTACCTTCGGCAATGCCCAGTTCAACTTTTTGACCAGGGGTCAAGGGTTCGTCGCAGGGCACCACGATGGTGTGTGTGGTCTGTGGTCCCAGTTTGTTCAGCACGCGGCTCCCGCATCCGGCCCGGGAAGCACAGCTGCTACATGATGCTTTAACATCACAGCTGACCGTCGCCAGACCATTTTGCCAGGAGACGACCGTCGCCCACTCTTTAATCATTGTGCTGCCCTGAACTTAATATTGTCCGCGATACGCTTCGCCGTTTGCGGCGGAAGCTCACCGACAATAGTGATTTCGGCATTATCTCGCACGCTGGTGCTAACCGTGCGGCGTCCAGTGCGCAGCAGCTGATCGGCGCTGTTTTGCGTCGCGCGGTTTACGTTCACGGAGAAACTGAACAGACCATCGGAATAAAGCCGTGATTCGATCGGCATGTTATCCATCGTCGGCAGCGGACGTCGACTGCTGGACACCTCGCTGAAGCCTTGCGGCAACCACGACGGACTCCAGTTGAAGTTGGTTTTCTCACCCGCAGGAACTGACAGCAACGGCGGCAGATTGGCTTTCGCCAGCGTCTGCATGCTGTCGCTGACACCGTTGTTAACAGTAAACGCGATGACGCGGAACTGTTCCAGCGTTTCGCCATCACGGTCAAGAAGATCAACACGCATTGGCAGCTTGGTCTCAGTGTCCATCCAAACGATATAGCTGTAACGGGTGCCGTCACGCGCCACAACGCGGATCACTTCACAGAGCCTGTCGGCAATACGGGTGCGGCCTACTGAGATAAAATCATAGTAGGGAGCAAGACGTTTGAAGTCGGTGTAAATCAGGGAGGGCAGTGAGTCAACGATATAGTCGCCGTTCAGCGTGAACGGTTCGAGACCTGGCTCAAAATAGCTGATTTCGTTGCCACGTTGCACCACTTCCCGGCGCGGACCATCCATTTGCAACAGTTGCGCGAGCGGACGGTTATCCTGGCGGGCATGGCGATAACGTAGGGATTCAACACCCTGCTTATTGATGCTGACAAATGACAGCTCATAGGTGAGCGACTGGCTGGCCAGATTCATCTGCTGCAACAACGCCCCGGACGCAGGATTGGCCGAGGCGTTGACAGAGAAGAACAGGCTACCAGCCACAAGTGACATGGCAAACCAAAGTTGCTTCATTACTGCGATTGCGTTCCTAAAGTTTGAATTCCTGGCACCTGCACAGCGGCTTGCTGTGTCTGGGCCTGCTCAAACTGAAGCTGTTCAGAGTGCAGTCGACGTTGCAGTTCGTAATCCTGCAACATGGCATTAATACGACGACGCTGCTCCTGTACCTGCTGTTGTTGACCGCCGCTGGCCGTCGCATCAGAAGGTACACCCAGGCTTACCGGACTGGCTTTACCCATCATCGGTAATGTATTAAATACCGGCGTTTCGGGCTGCTGGGACGTTTCAGATTGCCCATTATAGTGCTGGACGCCAACAATAACTGCAAGTGATACACACGCGGCCACACCCATTTGAGTAAGCTGCGCGGCCCACGGACGCATTTTCTTCCAGAACGGCATTTTCTGCCACTGGTGCGGTGCTGGCTGGGCCTCAGGAATCAATGGCGCCGTCTGACGTACCGGCTCATCCTGGATGGCGGCCATTACGCGGGCGGAAATATCGAAATGGAGAACGTCGGCAGTATCACCTCGCATGGAATCGCGAATCAGGTGATAACTCTCCCAGGTTTTTTGCATTTCCGGGTCGTGAGCCAGCTCTTTGAGCAACTCAGTATCCAGCGTTTCGCCATCCATTAAAGCGGAAAGTTTTTCTTTCTGCATGCCTAATACCTTTTCCAGTATCCCGCTATCGTCAACGCCTGATAAGCGGTTGAACTTTATTATCAATAGCTTCCCTCGCTCGGAAGATACGTGAACGCACCGTACCCACCGGACAATCCATGATAGCGGCTATCTCTTCATAGCTCAGGCCATCCAGCTCCCGCAAGGTTATTGCCATGCGTAAATCTTCCGGGAGGGACTCAATAGTTCGGAAAACTATCTGTCTCAGTTCTTCTGACAACATTAAGTTCTCAGGGTTCGAAATTTCTTTCAGCGCACCGCCACTTTCGTAATTTTCTGCTTCAATCGCATCTATATCACTGGAAGGTGGACGACGCCCCTGAGCGACCAGGTAATTCTTCGCTGTATTGACCGCAATACGATACAGCCAGGTATAAAAAGCACTATCCCCCCGGAACGAGTCCAGCGCACGATAGGCTTTGATAAATGCTTCTTGTACTACATCGGGTACATCACCCGACGGTACATAGCGAGAAACCAGACTCGCCACCTTATGCTGATAGCGCACTACCAGTAGGTTAAAGGCTTTCTGATCTCCCTTCTGGACCCGTTCTACCAGGACCTGGTCCGTTAACTGCTCGCTCATCCGAGGTAAAGTCTCCCCAAACCAAATTTCCACGCGCCTTCGAAACGCCACTCCATCAGCTTCACTATGAGCAAGCAAATGCTTAGAGTGCTCAAGTTTCGTAAAGTTCCGTTACGCATTGTTTTTTGTTTGTCATGTTGTAGACAGGTCTTATCTCTCATTATAAGTCTACATAACCCGATCAACGCACTATCTGTACAGAAATGCCCATTTCACCGCTTGCAGAGTAACCCAACGGGCACTTTATTTCATCACATAATCTGATGCTAACGGCCTGCTTCACAAAATATTTTTGCCTATTTCACCCTCATCATGTTTTTCTTTCATGTTTAGTCATTGCAACACGTTTAAAAATAAAACGTGCAGTATCGCGCAATGTGGTGCTATGGTGACCAAACACTGTTTAGTAAATTAAACAAAAATCATGAATACGACTCCTGAATTATCCTGTGACGTGCTGATCATTGGCAGCGGGGCTGCCGGACTCTCACTGGCGCTGCGCCTGGCTGAAAAACATCAGGTTATTGTCCTGAGCAAAGGGCCGGTCAGCGAAGGCTCGACATTTTATGCCCAGGGCGGTATTGCCGCGGTTTTCGATGAAACCGACAGTATCGACTCCCACGTTGAAGATACGCTGATTGCCGGGGCCGGGTTGTGCGATCGCCATGCGGTTGAATTTGTCGCCAGCAATGCCCGTACCTGCGTTCAATGGCTAATCGATCAGGGCGTCTTATTTGATACGCAGGTTCAGCCTAACGGTGAAGAGAGCTATCACCTGACCCGTGAAGGCGGTCACAGCCATCGACGCATCCTGCACGCTGCGGATGCTACCGGCAAAGAAGTCGAAACCACCCTCGTCAGCCAGGCACAAAATCATCCCAACATCCGGGTTCTCGAGCGCAGTAATGCTGTCGACCTGATTGTCTCCGATAAAATCGGTCTGCCGGGAACGCGTCGGGTTGTCGGTGCCTGGATCTGGAATCGTAATAAAGAAGCCGTAGAAACCTGCCATGCGAAGTCGGTAGTGCTGGCCACTGGCGGCGCGTCAAAGGTGTATCAATACACCACCAATCCGGATATTTCCTCGGGTGACGGAATTGCAATGGCCTGGCGTGCGGGATGCCGCGTCGCCAACCTGGAGTTTAACCAGTTTCACCCAACAGCGCTGTATCATCCGCAGGCGCGCAATTTTCTGCTGACCGAAGCGCTGCGCGGCGAAGGCGCGCACCTGAAACGCCCGGACGGTTCACGCTTTATGCCCGATTTTGACGAGCGTGGCGAACTGGCTCCCCGCGATATTGTCGCCCGCGCCATTGATCATGAAATGAAGCGCCTGGGTGCAGATTGCATGTTCCTCGATATCAGTCATAAACCGGAAGAATTTGTTCGTCAGCATTTCCCGATGATTTATGAAAAGTTGCTGGGACTGGGCATTGATCTAACCAAAGAGCCTGTTCCCATCGTGCCTGCCGCGCACTATACCTGCGGCGGCGTGATGGTTGATGACTTTGGCCGTACCGATGTCGATGGGCTGTATGCGATCGGCGAAGTGAGTTACACCGGCCTGCATGGCGCCAACCGGATGGCATCGAACTCATTGCTGGAGTGTCTGGTTTACGGTTGGTCCGCGGCTGAAGATATCGACAGGCGTATGCCTTATGCACGCGGCGTCAGCACGCTCCCGGGATGGGATGAAAGCCGGGTAGAAAATCCAGATGAATTGGTTGTTATCCAGCATAACTGGCATGAGCTGCGGCTGTTCATGTGGGATTACGTCGGTATTGTGCGCACCACTAAACGTCTGGAACGCGCCCTGCGTCGTATCACCATGCTGCAACAGGAAATCGACGAGTATTACGCCCATTTCCGTGTGTCGAACAACCTACTGGAGCTGCGCAATCTGGTGCAGGTTGCCGAGCTGATTGTCCGCTGCGCGATGATGCGCAAAGAGAGTCGGGGCCTGCACTACACGCTGGATTATCCAGAACAGCTTCCAGAGGCGGGCCCGTCAATTCTCTCGCCGCTCAGTCATCACATAAACAGATAGAACGCCTGGGTCAGCGCCGTATAACCTTCAGAGTAACGTTGGTCTGGCCCACGGATCACCAGCCTGTCGCTAAAGCACTCCCCGGCCTGCGGGGAGAATGCCAGCAATACCCGATGCGGTAGACGGGCCTCGGTTTCTGCTACATCCGTGCGCAATCGCAGATGCCAGCCCATGCTAAGCGCCTGCTGAGTAAATGCGTTACCAATCTGCTCCGGTAGCACCACACAAAAAAAACCGTCTTCCGTAATGCAGTCCGCCGCCAACGTAAGCAACGCCTGGTGATCGAGCGAGGTGGTATAGCGGGCCTGCTCGCGCTGCGGTGTAGCGCATTCCACGCCCTGTTCATAATAGGGAGGATTGCTGATTATCAAATCAAAACGCACGGTCTGACGCGGTATCCACTGTTGTGCATCTTCTGTATGAACACTCACGCGATGCATCCACGGAGATTGCGCGATGTTCTCCTGCGCCTGCTGCGCGGCGTCGACATCAAGCTCCACGGCGTCAATGATGACGTTTTCATCAGTGCGCTGGGCCAGCATCAGCGCCAACAGGCCGCTCCCGGTACCAATATCCAGGATCCGCTTTACGCCCGCAACGGGGGCCCAGGCCCCCAATAAAATACCGTCCGTTCCGACTTTCATTGCACAGCGATCGTGTGCCACAAAAAACTGCTTAAAAGTAAATCCATTACGTTTCAGTACGGATGTAGACTGGGGCATGAAGAACAACCTTCCTGGAAAAAAAACGATAACATAGGATAAAAACAATACCTGAGAAGGTATATCCATACAAACAGATGAAGATTGCAGCCGTAACGTCTATAATCAGCGCCCCACTCAGAGGTAGAACATGACTGTAACGACTTTTTCCGAACTTGAACTCGATGAAAGCCTTCTGGATGCCCTCCAGGAAAAAGGTTTCACTCGCCCGACTGCCATTCAGGCTGCCGCCATTCCGCCTGCGCTCGATGGCCGTGATGTACTCGGTTCTGCGCCGACAGGCACCGGTAAAACGGCGGCATATTTGCTGCCAGCGTTGCAGCACCTGCTCGACTTCCCACGCAAGAAATCTGGTCCGCCGCGCATTTTAATCCTGACGCCAACGCGCGAACTGGCGATGCAGGTTGCTGAACACGCCCGTGAGCTGGCGAAAAATACGCATCTGGATATCGCGACCATTACCGGCGGCGTGGCTTACATGAACCACATGGAAGTCTTTAGCGAAAACCAGGACATCGTGGTTGCCACCACGGGTCGTCTGCTGCAATATATTAAAGAAGAAAACTTCGACTGCCATGCGGTTGAGACGCTAATTCTCGATGAAGCAGATCGTATGCTGGACATGGGTTTTGCCCAGGACATCGAACATATCGCCGGTGAAACCCGCTGGCGTAAGCAAACCATGCTGTTCTCCGCCACGCTGGAAGGCGATGCGATTAAAGATTTTGCCGAGCGTCTGTTGGAAGATCCGGTCGAAGTCTCAGCGGATCCGTCCACCCGCGAACGCAAGAAGATCCATCAGTTTTACTACCGTGCCGATGACATCGAGCACAAAACTGCGCTGTTGATCCATCTGTTAAAACAGCCGGAAGCGACCCGCTCGATTGTCTTCGTACGTAAACGCGAGCGTGTGCACGAGCTGGCAGGCTGGCTGCGCCAGGCGGGCATTAACAACTGCTATCTCGAAGGCGAGATGGTGCAGAACAAACGCAATGAAGCGATCAAACGCCTGACCGATGGCCGCGTGAACGTGCTGGTAGCCACCGACGTTGCCGCTCGCGGGATCGATATTCCTGACGTCAGCCATGTGTTTAACTTCGACATGCCGCGCAGTGGCGATGCCTATCTGCACCGCATTGGCCGTACCGGTCGCGCAGGTCGTAAAGGTACTGCGATCTCTTTGGTTGAAGCGCACGACCATCTACTTCTCGGCAAAGCGAGCCGCTATATTGACGAACCGCTGAAAGCACGCGTCATCGACGAACTGCGTCCAACCACGCGCGCGCCAAGTGAGAAATCCAACGGTAAACCATCCAAGAAAGTGCTGGCGAAGCGCGCCGAGAAAAAAGCGAAAGAGAAAGAGAAGCCGCGGGTGAAAAAACGTCACCGCGATGCAAAAAATATCGGCAAACGTCGTAAGCCGAGCGGAGCTGCTACCCAGCAGTCCGACAAAGAGTAAACCGAATGCCGGGCCGTTTAGCCCGGCATTTTTTCACGTGATGCAAAACTCTCTTCAATACACTCAAGAAACACCCGCATCGCCGGACTAACGACTTTTCCGGCATGATAACCACACAATGCCGTAATTAACTCAGGTTGTTCACTGTACGGTAATTCAATCAATTCCCCAGAACGTAGCTCCTTCTCAACGGCAAAACGCGGCAAAAAGCTGACCCCAAGATTTGCCGATACGCACTGCTTAATGCTTTCAATGCTCCATAGCTCAATGGTATTTTCCAGCGTAATCTGTCGTTTACGCAGTAGCCCCTCGAAGCGCTGTCTGAAAATACATTGCGGCTCATTAATGATAAAACTGCAGGGAATGTGCTGGTTAGACTGAGTAAAATCAACGTGCTGAAGCAGCGGCGAAGCAACTAATGCCAGTGACTGATCGCCTAGCGGCATCAACTCAAGGGCATCGTCATTACCCACTCGATAAAACACCCCCAGATCGACCTCATCACTGAGCAACGCATCGCGAATGACATAGCAATTGAGTGACTGTAAAGACAATCGCACATGGGGCGCACGTTGTTTAAATCGCTGTAAAACCTGCGGCATTTTATACGCCAGCAGCGTTTCGCCCGTCGCGACACGTAGCTCGCCGCTCGGCTGCGCATCCTGATGTGCTGACTGTCGAATCGATGCCATCACGCGCGTCAGGTCATGGATATGCGGCATCAGCCGTTTTCCCTCACTGGTGAGACACATCCGGCGTCCAATTTTTTCAAACAACTGCACCGAAAGTTCTTGCTCAAGCTGTTGAATATGAAAGGTAACTGTTGATTGCGTACAACACAGTTTTTGTGATGCCCGCAGGAATGAGCCCTCTTCCACCACTGTTTTTAACGTAATAAACCGACGTAAATCCATTCGCACTAACCCATCGAAAATATCGAATTCAGAATGCAAAAACATTCATTTTTTTAAATGTTTTGTCTCGGGTACTGTCTACCAAAACAGAGGAGATAACAAGTGACCCCTACCCTTTTAAGTGCATTCTGGACCTATACATTGATTACCGCGCTAACCCCCGGACCAAACAACATCCTTGCGCTCAGTGCCGCGACATCACACGGTTTTCGTCAGAGTATGCGCGTACTGGCCGGAATGAGTTTGGGCTTTTTAATCGTCATGCTGATGTGCGCCGGGATTTCATTTTCACTGGCGGTTATGGATCCTGCCATTATCCATTGGCTCAGTTGGGCTGGGGCAGCTTATATCCTGTGGCTGGCGCTGAAGATCGCCACCAGCCCGGCTACAAACGATGGTTTGCTGTCAGAGCCGATTAGCTTCTGGGCGAGTTTTGGCTTGCAGTTTGTTAACGTCAAAATCATTTTGTACGGCATTACCGCGTTATCCACGTTTGTATTACCGTACACTCAGGACGCGCACTGGCTGATTGGGGTGAGTATTCTGTTGGCGCTGATCGGCACCTTCGGAAATGCCTGCTGGGCGCTGGCGGGCCATCTTTTTCAGCGCGTTTTTCGCCGTTACGGCCGGCAGTTGAATATCATTCTGGCGCTGCTGTTGGTGTATTGCGCAGTAAGGATCTTTTACTAACGGATGCAAAAAAGCGGAAGACACACTGGCATCTTCCGCTTTTTGATTCTTTGCTAAACGGGGTTATTCCCCGTGAGCCTTACAGGCTCTCAGTAAAGGTACGAGCAATAACGTCGCGCTGCTGTTCTGGGGTCAGAGAGTTGAAACGCACTGCATAACCAGAAACACGGATGGTCAGCTGCGGATATTTTTCCGGATGCTTAACTGCATCTTCCAGCGTTTCGCGACGCAGAACGTTCACGTTCAGGTGCTGACCACCTTCCACGCGGACTTCCGGCTGTACGTCTACCGGTACTTCACGGTATTCGATTTCGCCCAGTTTGCTGACAGCAACGACTTCATCAGCATTGAAACCTGCTTTCGCAACGATGCAGCGTGCTTCGCCTTTTTCGCTGTCCAGCAGCCAGAAAGAGTTCAGCAGGTCGTCGTTTGCAGCTTTAGTAATCTGGATACCTGTAATCATTTGATGCCTCCCCGGCAAAATTATTTGATCTCGGTTGGCCGTCATACGGCCAATTGGTAAAACCATTGTTGCTTGAGTGTATATATACCCCTCACACACCCTTGAATCTTTGATTTAAATCAATAAAAACCACACATGAAAAGTGGTGATAGATAGATTTTATTGTTTTACATCAACTTACGCCATGTACATAGCTAAACTTTTTACATAAATTTTCAACTATCTTTAAGGGGTAGACCATTGAGAAACGTACAGAATTTTGCGACGTCGAAAGAAGCAGTTAAGCTAGGGGGATTGAAAATTCGCAGGAGAGCGAGATGGCCACCGAATTAACCTGGCACGATGTGCTGGCTGAAGAAAAACAGCAGCCTTATTTTGTTAACACACTGCATACTGTTGCCGGCGAGCGTCAGTCAGGAATGACAATTTATCCGCCGCAAAAAGATGTGTTTAACGCGTTTCGTTTTACCGAGCTTGGTGACGTGAAAGTTGTCATCCTGGGTCAGGATCCTTACCACGGCCCAGGCCAGGCACACGGTCTCGCGTTCTCTGTCCGCCCCGGCATTGCCACTCCGCCTTCGTTGCTGAACATGTACAAAGAGCTGGAAGCAACAATTCCCGGCTTCACACGCCCCACGCACGGATATCTGGAAAGCTGGGCACGCCAGGGCGTACTGTTACTCAACACCGTACTCACCGTTCGCGCCGGTCAGGCACATTCTCACGCCAGCCTTGGATGGGAAACCTTTACCGATAAAGTTATCAGCCTGATTAACCAACATCGGGAAGGCGTGGTTTTCCTGCTCTGGGGTTCTCACGCACAGAAGAAAGGCGCGATTATTGATGCGCAGCGTCACCATGTGTTGAAAGCGCCACACCCATCACCGCTCTCTGCGCATCGCGGTTTCTTTGGTTGCAATCACTTTGTACTGGCTAATGAATGGCTGGAACAACGAGGTGAAAAACCGATTGACTGGATGCCGGTATTACCCGCAGAAAGCGAGTAAAAAAATGCCAGCGATTCGCTGGCATTTTTATTATCAGGCTTTGTTCTGACGCCACCACTCCGCGAGCAACACGCCGGTCGCGACAGAAACATTGAGCGTTTCTACCTTGCCGGTACCGTCAATCGCCACGCACAGGTCGTCGGCTGAACATGCTGCTTCTGGCAGAGCTTCACGCTCACGCCCTAATACCAGCACCATTTTTTCCGGCAGCGTGGTAGTAAACAGCGGTTTACCTTTCACGCTTGAGGTCATCACTACCGTGTAACCCGCGTTACGGAAATCGTCCAACACATCGACAATGCTGTCACCGGTAATCGGCTGAACATGCTCTGCTCCACCTTCAGCAGTACGGATAGCCGCCCCCGATTCCAGCAGCGCCGCATCCTGAACCACCACGCCTTTCACACCGAAGTGCGCGCAGCTACGCATCATACCGCCCAGGTTATGCGGGTTAGCGATATCTTCCAGTGCCAGCACGCAATCCTGCGCCCCTGCCTGACCGACCCACTGCTTAACGGTAGTACCGTTACGTTTTTTGATCAGGAAACAGACGCCACCGTGGTGTTCAGTGCCAGAGGCTTTCGCCAGCTCGGCTTCGTCAACCACGTGATAGGCTTTGCGGTTTGCCGCCATCCAGCGTAATGCTTCTTTAAAACGCGGGGTTACGCTCTGAACAAACCAGGCGCGGACGATAGCGTCCGGACGACTCTGGAACAGAGCCTGACAGGCATTCTCACCATAAACGCGGGTTTCTTCCGCGCGCTGACGGCGTAATACTTCAGGATCGATAAAGCTCTTACCGCTAATACCGCCGTGATCGGCTTTATCCGCTGCGTCATCATTCGGTGCGCGGGAAACGGTACGCCACGGTGAATCTTCACGTCTGCGGTCGCGTTCTACATCGCGGTCACGCCCGCGTTCACGACCACGTTCGCTGTTCGGACCCTTTCGTTCATCACGGGCAGGGCGACGACCGCCTTCGGCTCGGGAAGTACCGGGGCGACCGCCGCCTTTGCCAGTACGTGGATTTTGGGTGCGTTTATCCGAGTCATCGTCACTGCGGACGTACATCACTTTGACCTTGCCGTTTTTGTTCTTCAGTTCGTCGCTCATGTTTTTCTCCACCTGCTCTGCGCGAAGCGCGCAGATTACCCGATGTGCACGTCGTTAGCCATTATTTCATTTAAAAGCTAAGGACTATTGTACTCATTGAATAAAACGCATTGTTGTTTAGAACAGACTCTCCGATAATATGTAACATAATAGAAACATACTGGCGTTTATGCCGTGAAGTCCACTCCACTCATCCAGAGGTTAGTTATGAATACCGTTTGTACCAGCTGCCAGGCTATCAACCGCATCCCTGACGATCGTGTCCAGGAAGCGGCTAAATGCGGACGCTGTGGTCACGACCTGTTTGATGGGGAGGTGATCAATGCGACCGGTGAGACACTGGATAAACTGTTAAAAGACGATCTCCCGGTTGTCGTTGACTTTTGGGCCCCCTGGTGTGGTCCATGTCGTAACTTCGCCCCGATTTTTGAAGATGTCGCGGAAGAGCGTAGCGGCAAAGTGCGTTTTGTTAAAGTGAATACGGAAGCCGAGCGTGAACTCAGCGCCCGTTTCGGTATCCGCAGCATTCCGACCATCATGATCTTCAGAAAAGGTGAAATCGTCGACATGCTTAACGGCGCTGTACCAAAAGCCCCGTTTGATAGCTGGCTTAACGAATCATTATAATCTCTACGGGGCGCATCTTGTGCCCCGTTTTCACCTCTGCGACAATAGCGTTTTTCAACGTGTTTCCCCATGACCGATAACGCTGTTCTTCAGTTACGCGCTGAGCGCCTCGCGCGCGCCACGCGTCCTTTCCTTGCCCGAGGTAATCGCGTTCGCCGCTGTCAACGCTGCCTGCTGCCGCAGAAGCTCTGCTTGTGCGCAACTCTGGCGCCCTCTGAGGCAAAAAGTCGCTTTTGTCTGGTGATGTTTGACACCGAGCCGATGAAGCCCAGCAACACGGGGCGTTTAATTGCTGATATTCTGCCCGATACCACGGCTTTTCAGTGGTCACGCACCGAGCCACCGCAGGCGCTGCTGGAACTGGTAAAAAATCCGGATTACCAGCCGATGGTTGTATTCCCGGCCTCCTATGCGGGTGAAGAGCGTGAAGTGATTTTCACGCCACCAGCCGGTAAGCCCCCATTGTTTATCATGCTCGACGGCACCTGGCCTGAGGCGCGTAAAATGTTCCGCAAAAGCCCGTACCTCGATAACCTGCCGGTGATCTCTGTTGATTTATCACGCCTTTCTGCTTACCACCTGCGTGGCGTTCACGCCGAAGGGCAATATTGCACAGCCGAGGTGGCCATCGCCTTGTTGGATCTGGCGGGAGATACGCAAGCCGCAGAAGGGTTAAGCGATCATTTTACTCGCTTTAAAACCCGCTACCTGGCAGGAAAAACTCAACATCAGGGAAGCGTCACAGCAGATTTATCAGAAAACGTTTAAAATCATTCGGTCACTGGTGTCATTAAGGAAGCCGATATGAGTCAGCGTGGTCTGGAAGCACTATTGCGACCGAAATCCATTGCGGTGATTGGGGCGTCAATGAAGCCTAATCGCGCAGGTTACCTGATGATGCGTAACCTGCTTGCTGGCGGTTTCAATGGACCTGTTTTACCGGTGACGCCCGCATGGAAAGCGGTGTTGGGCGTACTGGCGTGGCCCAATATCAACAGCCTGCCTTTTAGCCCCGATCTCGCCGTGTTGTGCACCAATGCCAGCCGTAACCTGGCATTACTCGAAGCACTTGGCGAGAAAGGTTGTAAAACCTGCATTATTCTCTCAGCACCCTCGGCGCAGCACGCGGAGCTGCTGGCCTGCGCATCACGCTACAACATACGTCTTCTGGGTCCCAACAGCCTGGGACTTCTCGCCCCCTGGCAAGGACTTAACGCCAGCTTTTCCCCCGTCCCGATTAAGCGCGGCAAGCTGGCTTTCATCTCTCAATCCGCCGCCGTGTCCAATACCATACTCGACTGGGCACAGCAGAGAGAAATGGGCTTTTCTTACTTTATCGCGCTGGGTGATAGCCTGGATATCGACGTTGATGAGCTGCTGGATTACCTGGCACGCGACAGTAAAACCAGCGCGATATTGCTGTATCTCGAACATTTAAGTGATGCCCGGCGCTTTGTTTCCGCCGCCCGTAGCGCCTCGCGCAATAAACCTATTCTGGTGATTAAGAGCGGTCGCAGCCCTGCAGCGCAGCGTTTACTGCATACCAGCGCCGGGATGGACCCTGCGTGGGATGCAGCTATTCAGCGCGCCGGTTTACTGCGCGTACAAGACACTCACGAGCTGTTCTCAGCAGTCGAAACCTTGAGCCACATGCGTCCACTACGTGGCGACAGGCTAATGATCATCAGCAATGGGGCCGCGCCTGCCGCACTGGCATTAGATGAACTGTGGTCAAAAAATGGCAAGTTGGCGACGTTGAATGAAGACACCTGCCAGAAATTACGCGATGCCTTGCCTGAACATGTTGATATCGCCAACCCACTGGATCTGCGTGATGACGCCAGCAGCGAACACTACGTTAAGACGCTGGATATTTTGCTCGCCAGCCAGGATTTCGACGCGTTGATGGTGATTCATTCACCCAGCGCAGCCGCTCCCGGAACCGAAAGCGCACAGGCATTGATTGAAGCGGTAAAGCATCATCCCCGAGGAAAATTCGTCTCGTTGCTGACCAACTGGTGCGGAGAGTTTTCCTCTCAGGAAGCCCGC
This sequence comes from Citrobacter sp. S39, assembly GCF_009495675.1. Lineage (NCBI taxonomy): Bacteria > Pseudomonadati > Pseudomonadota > Gammaproteobacteria > Enterobacterales > Enterobacteriaceae > Citrobacter > Citrobacter sp. S39. The sequence continues at coordinate 2,231,932 of NZ_CP045555.1, read as the reverse complement.
AGACTGTTTAGCGAAGCCGGATTACCAACCTACCGCACGCCTGAAGGCACTATCACTGCATTTATGCATATGGTGGAGTACCGGCGTAACCAGAAGCAACTGCGTGAAACGCCAGCGCTACCCGACAATCTGACCACCAACACCGCCGAAGCGCATAATCTGTTACAACAGGCGATTGCAGAAGGCGCAACGTCACTGGATACTCATGAAGTTCAGCCTATTTTACAGGCCTACGGCTTACATACACTGCCGACATGGATCGCCAGCGACAGCGCAGAGGCCGTACATATCGCGGAGCAAATCGGCTACCCGGTGGCGCTCAAGCTGCGTTCTCCTGATATCCCGCATAAGTCGGAAGTTCAGGGGGTAATGCTCTACCTGCGTACAGCAACAGAAGTGCAGCAGGCTGCCAATGCAATTTTCGATCGGGTAAAAATGGCCTGGCCGCAGGCACGCATTCACGGTTTATTAGTACAAAGTATGGCGAATCGCGCTGGTGCTCAAGAACTTCGCGTCGTCGTTGAACACGACCCGGTATTTGGTCCGTTGATTATGCTGGGTGAAGGTGGCGTTGAGTGGCGACCGGAAGAGCAAGCCGTGGTGGCCTTGCCGCCATTGAACATGAATCTGGCGCGTTATCTGGTGATCCAGGGGATCAAAAATAAAAAGATCCGCGCTCGCAGCGCACTACGTCCGCTGGATATCGCCGGGTTGAGCCAACTTCTTGTGCAGGTCTCCAACTTGATCGTCGACTGCCCGGAAATTCAGCGTCTGGATATTCATCCTCTGCTGGCCTCCGCCGAAGAATTTACCGCGCTGGACGTTACGCTGGATATTGCCCCTTTCGCGGGAGATAACGAAAGCAGGCTGGCTGTACGTCCCTACCCCCATCAGCTTGAAGAGTGGGTGGAGTTGAAGAACGGCGAGCGCTGTCTGTTCCGCCCCATTTTACCGGAGGATGAACCTCATCTACAGCAGTTCATTTCTCAAGTGACAAAAGAAGATCTTTATTATCGCTATTTCAGTGAGATCAATGAATTTACCCACGAAGATTTAGCCAATATGACGCAGATCGACTACGATCGGGAAATGGCTTTTGTTGCGGTGCGTTGTAAAGATAATCACGAAGAGATCCTCGGCGTAACGCGAGCAATCTCGGATCCTGATAACGTAGATGCTGAGTTTGCCGTACTGGTTCGTTCCGATCTCAAAGGGCTTGGACTGGGTCGCCGATTGATGGAAAAATTAATTGCATATACCCGAGATCACGGACTTATACGTTTGAATGGTATTACGATGCCAAACAATCGTGGGATGGTCGCCCTGGCCCGAAAACTCGGGTTTGTTGTTGACGTCCAGCTCGAAGAGGGAATTGTTGGGCTAACGCTTAATCTGGCCCAATGTGAGGAATCGTGAGTAAGGTACTGGAAATGTTGACCACATTAATGGGTACTGGTGGTATCATTGCCCGCTTATGTCGTCTGCATAGCACAGAGGACCCTTCAATGAACAGAGAAGAAATGCACTGTGATGTTGTCAAAATTTAAGCGTAATAAACATCAACAACACCTTGCCCAACTACCCAAGATTTCTCAGTCAGTTGATGATGTAGATTTCTTTTATGCTCCCGCTAATTTCAGGGAGACTCTGCTGGAAAAAATAGCCAGCGCGACGCGACGGATCTGCATTATTGCGCTGTACCTGGAACAGGATGACGGTGGTAAAGGCATACTTGACGCTCTCTATGCGGCAAAACGGCAGCGTCCTGAACTGGATGTCCGGGTGCTTGTCGACTGGCACAGAGCTCAGCGCGGTCGTATTGGGGCTGCGGCATCCAATACTAATGCTGACTGGTATTGCCGAATGGCGCAAGAAAACCCTGGTATCGATATTCCTGTTTATGGCGTTCCGATTAACACCCGTGAAGCACTTGGCGTCCTGCATTTCAAAGGCTTTATTATCGATGACAGCGTCCTGTACAGCGGGGCCAGTCTGAACGATGTTTACCTGCATCAGCATGATAAATATCGCTATGACCGTTATCAGTTGATTCGCAATGCGCAAATGGCCGATATCATGTTCGATTGGGTTACGCAGAACCTGATAAAGGGTCGCGGCGTTAACCGCCTTGATGATATCAACCGACCTAAAAGCCCGGAAATTAAAAACGACATCCGCCTGTACCGCCAAGAACTGCGTGATGCGTCATTCCATTTTCAGGGTGATGCTGATAACGAACAGCTTTCGGTTACGCCTCTGGTGGGCCTTGGGAAATCCAGTCTGTTAAATAAGACCATTTTCCATCTTATGCCCTGCGCGGAGCACAAACTCACAATCTGTACCCCTTATTTCAACCTGCCCGCCATACTGGTGCGCAATATAATTCAACTGCTGCGTGAAGGGAAAAAGGTTGAAATCATTGTCGGTGATAAAACCGCCAACGACTTTTTCATTCCAGAAGATGAGCCATTCAAGATCATCGGCGCGCTGCCTTATTTGTATGAAATAAATCTGCGCCGTTTCCTGAGCAGATTGCAGTATTACGTAAATACCGACCAGTTGGTCGTACGCCTATGGAAAGATGATGACAACACCTATCATCTGAAAGGTATGTGGGTTGATGATAAATGGATGCTGCTCACCGGCAACAACCTTAACCCTCGCGCCTGGCGTCTGGATCTGGAAAACGCCATCCTTATCCACGATCCTAAGCAAGAGTTGACTCCCCAGCGCGATAAAGAGCTGGAGCTTATCCGTACGCATACTACCGTCGTTAAGCATTATCGCGACCTGCAAAGTATTGCTGACTATCCAGTCAAAGTGCGTAAGCTCATTCGTCGACTACGCCGTATTCGTATCGACAGATTAATTAGCCGTATTCTGTAATCAAGACCCCGTCCAGTGACGGGGTTTTTCATATGGAGGCAACGGTGCGCCTGTTCATTCTTACCAGCATCCTGGCCATTTCTGGCTGCAGCCACATGGCTAACGACCAGTGGAGTGGGCAAGACAAAGCTCAACACTTCATCGCCTCCGCCATGCTTGCCGCAGCCGGCAATGAATATGCCCAACATCAGGGCAACAGCCGCGATCGCAGTGCGGCTATCGGCCTGATGTTCTCAGTCAGCCTGGGCGCGTCAAAAGAACTGTGGGACAGCCGTCCCGCAGGGAGCGGCTGGAGCTGGAAGGACTTCGTCTGGGATGTTGCAGGCGCGTCTACCGGCTATGCGGTCTGGCAACTGGCACATTACTAGAGGCGCAGACCTTTCCCCTTCCCATGCAGCATCAGCGATACTAAAAACGCGACAACTGCCAGCGCGGTGACGTACCAGAAGAATGTCGTTTCCATACCGACAGACTTCAGGGATAACGCCACATATTCAGCTGAGCCACCAAACAGGGCATTAGCCACCGCATAAGATAAGCCAACTCCCAGAGCACGCACCTGCGCCGGGAACATCTCAGCCTTCAAAATACCGCTGATTGACGTATAGAAACTCACGATTAACAGGGCACACATCACCAGAGCAAACGCCATATACGGGGATGTTACGCTTTGCAATGCTGTCAGAATGGGAACAGTGAAAATCGCAGCCAACGCGCCAAAACACAGCATTGAAGTACGCCGGCCAATCTTATCTGACAAAGCGCCGAACAGCGGTTGAACCAGCATGAACACACACAGTGCCGCCGTCATAATCCCGCTGGCTACGTTGGCATGCATACCAGCGGTATTGACCAGGTATTTCTGCATGTAGGTTGTGAACGTGTAAAAACACAACGAACCCGCGGCGGTAAAGCCAAGCACCATGACAAAGGCTTTGCGATTACGCCACAGACCTTTCAGGGAACCCGCTTCTTTCAGCGCGCGAACGTCCTGTTTCGAGGTTTCATCCAGTTGGCGACGCAGCCATAGCGCAACAATAGCCAGCACGGCGCCCAACGCAAATGGAATACGCCAACCCCACGCTCTGAGCGCAGAGTCTTCTAACGTGTGCTGTAATATGACCACAACCAGCAATGCCAGTAACTGTCCGCCGATTAACGTTACGTACTGGAATGAAGCATAAAAACCTTTCTTACCTTCAACGGCAACTTCACTCATATAGGTCGCGCTGGTTCCGTATTCACCACCTACAGATAACCCCTGGAATAGTCTGGCCAGCAATAATAGCGCAGGGGCCCAGGTACCGATAGTTTCATATCCCGGTAGACAAGCGATCACCAACGATCCCATACACATCATACAAACGGACAGCAACATGGACTTTTTACGCCCGTGCTTATCCGCGATGCGGCCAAATAACCAGCCTCCAATTGGTCGCATCAAGAAGCCTGCGGCAAACACGCCGGCGGTTTGTAAGAGTTGTGTGGTGGTATTTCCTGATGGGAAAAAGATATGAGCAAAATAAAGAGAACAGAAAGAGTAGATATAGAAATCAAACCATTCGACCAGATTCCCTGATGATGCTCCGACAATCGCCCATATACGACGGCGGGTATCGCCGTCTGCCAGCGCCCCGTTCTCAGTTACACTACTATCAGCCATTAGAATTGTACCCCTGCCAACGATCGCGTGAATTTATCAATGATGGTTGTGTGTTTTTTGGTGAATCAAATGTTATATAATTGTTATATATTATTATGCAGGAAAGATCACGGTTTTAATTAGCAGAGAAAGGATTCAGATATGTTCGAGGGAGAGATCCGTGACAGTGTGCTTTTGTTAATCGATTAAGGCGGTTAGGTCGAATCCAGCAATCTGCCGCCGGAATTGCCTGATGCGCTGCGCTTATCAGGCCTGCACAATACGTTCAGCCCGGCGGTTTTTACCCCGCACACACGCAAAAAAGCCCATCCGTCAGGATGGGCTTCTTCACTTTATTTGATGCCTGGCAGTTCCCTACTCTCGCATGGGGAGACCCCACACTACCATCGGCGCTACGGCGTTTCACTTCTGAGTTCGGCATGGGGTCAGGTGGGACCACCGCGCTACAGCCGCCAGGCAAATTCTGTTATTAACCCGCTTTTCGCCGGTTAATCTTATCTGTATCAAGCTGAATGTCGTCTCTTCGCCAAAACATCTTCGGCGTTGTAAGGTTAAGCCTCACGGTTCATTAGTATCGGTTAGCTCAACGTATCGCTACGCTTACACACCCGACCTATCAACGTCATCGTCTTTAACGTTCCTTCAGGAGACTTAAAGTCTCAGGGAGAACTCATCTCGGGGCAAGTTTCGTGCTTAGATGCTTTCAGCACTTATCTCTTCCGCATTTAGCTACCGGGCAATGCCATTGGCATGACAACCCGAACACCAGTGATGCGTCCACTCCGGTCCTCTCGTACTAGGAGCAGCCCCCCTCAATTCTCCAGCGCCCACGGCAGATAGGGACCGAACTGTCTCACGACGTTCTAAACCCAGCTCGCGTACCACTTTAAATGGCGAACAGCCATACCCTTGGGACCTACTTCAGCCCCAGGATGTGATGAGCCGACATCGAGGTGCCAAACACCGCCGTCGATATGAACTCTTGGGCGGTATCAGCCTGTTATCCCCGGAGTACCTTTTATCCGTTGAGCGATGGCCCTTCCATTCAGAACCACCGGATCACTAAGACCTGCTTTCGCACCTGCTCGAGCCGTCACTCTCGCAGTCAAGCTAGCTTATGCCTTTGCACTAACCTCCTGATGTCCGACCAGGATTAGCTAACCTTCGTGCTCCTCCGTTACTCTTTAGGAGGAGACCGCCCCAGTCAAACTACCCACCAGACACTGTCCGCAACCCGGATTACGGGTCCACGTTAGAACACCAGCCATTAAAGGGTGGTATTTCAAGGATGGCTCCATGCAGACTGGCGTCCACACTTCAAAGCCTCCCACCTATCCTACACATCAAGGACCAGTGTTCAGTGTCAAGCTATAGTAAAGGTTCACGGGGTCTTTCCGTCTTGCCGCGGGTACACTGCATCTTCACAGCGAGTTCAATTTCACTGAGTCTCGGGTGGAGACAGCCTGGCCATCATTACGCCATTCGTGCAGGTCGGAACTTACCCGACAAGGAATTTCGCTACCTTAGGACCGTTATAGTTACGGCCGCCGTTTACCGGGGCTTCGATCAAGAGCTTCTCCTTACGGATAACCCCATCAATTAACCTTCCGGCACCGGGCAGGCGTCACACCGTATACGTCCACTTTCGTGTTTGCACAGTGCTGTGTTTTTAATAAACAGTTGCAGCCAGCTGGTATCTTCGACTGATTTCAGCTCCATGAGTAAATCACTTCACCTACATATCAGCGTGCCTTCTCCCGAAGTTACGGCACCATTTTGCCTAGTTCCTTCACCCGAGTTCTCTCAAGCGCCTTGGTATTCTCTACCTGACCACCTGTGTCGGTTTGGGGTACGATTTCGTGTTACCTGATGCTTAGAGGCTTTTCCTGGAAGCAGGGCATTTGTTACTTCAGCACCGTAGTGCCTCGTCATCACACCTCAGCGTTAAAAAGGTACCGGATTTACCTGGAACCTCCGCCTACATGCTTAAACCGGGACAACCGTCGCCCGGCTAACATAGCCTTCTCCGTCCCCCCTTCGCAGTAACACCAAGTACAGGAATATTAACCTGTTTCCCATCGACTACGCCTTTCGGCCTCGCCTTAGGGGTCGACTCACCCTGCCCCGATTAACGTTGGACAGGAACCCTTGGTCTTCCGGCGTGCGGGTTTTTCACCCGCATTATCGTTACTTATGTCAGCATTCGCACTTCTGATACCTCCAGCATACCTCACGATACACCTTCAACGGCTTACAGAACGCTCCCCTACCCAACAACACATAGTGTCGCTGCCGCAGCTTCGGTGCATGGTTTAGCCCCGTTACATCTTCCGCGCAGGCCGACTCGACCAGTGAGCTATTACGCTTTCTTTAAATGATGGCTGCTTCTAAGCCAACATCCTGGCTGTCTGTGCCTTCCCACATCGTTTCCCACTTAACCATGACTTTGGGACCTTAGCTGGCGGTCTGGGTTGTTTCCCTCTTCACGACGGACGTTAGCACCCGCCGTGTGTCTCCCGTGATAACATTCTTCGGTATTCGCAGTTTGCATCGGGTTGGTAAGTCGGGATGACCCCCTAGCCGAAACAGTGCTCTACCCCCGAAGATGAGTTCACGAGGCGCTACCTAAATAGCTTTCGGGGAGAACCAGCTATCTCCCGGTTTGATTGGCCTTTCACCCCCAGCCACAAGTCATCCGCTAATTTTTCAACATTAGTCGGTTCGGTCCTCCAGTTAGTGTTACCCAACCTTCAACCTGCCCATGGCTAGATCACCGGGTTTCGGGTCTATACCCTGCAACTTAACGCCCAGTTAAGACTCGGTTTCCCTTCGGCTCCCCTATACGGTTAACCTTGCTACAGAATATAAGTCGCTGACCCATTATACAAAAGGTACGCAGTCACCCCATAAAGAGGCTCCCACTGCTTGTACGTACACGGTTTCAGGTTCTTTTTCACTCCCCTCGCCGGGGTTCTTTTCGCCTTTCCCTCACGGTACTGGTTCACTATCGGTCAGTCAGGAGTATTTAGCCTTGGAGGATGGTCCCCCCATATTCAGACAGGATACCACGTGTCCCGCCCTACTCTTCGAGTTCACAACCTGTGCATTTTGGTGTACGGGACTATCACCCTGTACCGTCGGACTTTCCAGACCGTTCCACTAACACACAAGCTGATTCAGACTCTGGGCTGCTCCCCGTTCGCTCGCCGCTACTGGGGGAATCTCGGTTGATTTCTTTTCCTCGGGGTACTTAGATGTTTCAGTTCCCCCGGTTCGCTTCATTACGCTATGTATTCACGTAATGATAGTGTGTCGAAACACACTGGGTTTCCCCATTCGGAAATCGCCGGTTATAACGGTTCATATCACCTTACCGACGCTTATCGCAGATTAGCACGTCCTTCATCGCCTCTGACTGCCAGGGCATCCACCGTGTACGCTTAGTCGCTTAACCTCACAACCCGAAGATGTTTCGTAAAACACCATCGTGTTGCGAAAATTTGAGAGACTCGAACACACCGCTTTTCATTTCTTATTACGGAGAAATGAAACAGTGTGTCGTTTCAATTTTCAGCTTGATCCAGATTTTTAAAGAGCAAATATCTCAAACGTCACCCGAAGGTAAGTTTTGAGATATTGGGGTCGGCGACTTTCACTCACACATACCAGCAAGTGGCGTCCCCTAGGGGATTCGAACCCCTGTTACCGCCGTGAAAGGGCGGTGTCCTGGGCCTCTAGACGAAGGGGACGTATAAGTCTCAATCGCAAGACGCCTTGCTATTTACTTTTCATCAGACAATCTGTGTGAGCACTACAAAGAACGTTTCTTTAAGGTAAGGAGGTGATCCAACCGCAGGTTCCCCTACGGTTACCTTGTTACGACTTCACCCCAGTCATGAATCACAAAGTGGTAAGCGCCCTCCCGAAGGTTAAGCTACCTACTTCTTTTGCAACCCACTCCCATGGTGTGACGGGCGGTGTGTACAAGGCCCGGGAACGTATTCACCGTGGCATTCTGATCCACGATTACTAGCGATTCCGACTTCATGGAGTCGAGTTGCAGACTCCAATCCGGACTACGACATACTTTATGAGGTCCGCTTGCTCTCGCGAGGTCGCTTCTCTTTGTATATGCCATTGTAGCACGTGTGTAGCCCTACTCGTAAGGGCCATGATGACTTGACGTCATCCCCACCTTCCTCCAGTTTATCACTGGCAGTCTCCTTTGAGTTCCCGGCCTAACCGCTGGCAACAAAGGATAAGGGTTGCGCTCGTTGCGGGACTTAACCCAACATTTCACAACACGAGCTGACGACAGCCATGCAGCACCTGTCTCAGAGTTCCCGAAGGCACCAAAGCATCTCTGCTAAGTTCTCTGGATGTCAAGAGTAGGTAAGGTTCTTCGCGTTGCATCGAATTAAACCACATGCTCCACCGCTTGTGCGGGCCCCCGTCAATTCATTTGAGTTTTAACCTTGCGGCCGTACTCCCCAGGCGGTCGACTTAACGCGTTAGCTCCGGAAGCCACGCCTCAAGGGCACAACCTCCAAGTCGACATCGTTTACGGCGTGGACTACCAGGGTATCTAATCCTGTTTGCTCCCCACGCTTTCGCACCTGAGCGTCAGTCTTTGTCCAGGGGGCCGCCTTCGCCACCGGTATTCCTCCAGATCTCTACGCATTTCACCGCTACACCTGGAATTCTACCCCCCTCTACAAGACTCTAGCCTGCCAGTTTCGGATGCAGTTCCCAGGTTGAGCCCGGGGATTTCACATCCGACTTGACAGACCGCCTGCGTGCGCTTTACGCCCAGTAATTCCGATTAACGCTTGCACCCTCCGTATTACCGCGGCTGCTGGCACGGAGTTAGCCGGTGCTTCTTCTGCGAGTAACGTCAATCGCTGCGGTTATTAACCACAACGCCTTCCTCCTCGCTGAAAGTACTTTACAACCCGAAGGCCTTCTTCATACACGCGGCATGGCTGCATCAGGCTTGCGCCCATTGTGCAATATTCCCCACTGCTGCCTCCCGTAGGAGTCTGGACCGTGTCTCAGTTCCAGTGTGGCTGGTCATCCTCTCAGACCAGCTAGGGATCGTCGCCTAGGTGAGCCGTTACCCCACCTACTAGCTAATCCCATCTGGGCACATCCGATGGCAAGAGGCCCGAAGGTCCCCCTCTTTGGTCTTGCGACGTTATGCGGTATTAGCTACCGTTTCCAGTAGTTATCCCCCTCCATCGGGCAGTTTCCCAGACATTACTCACCCGTCCGCCACTCGTCACCCAAGGAGCAAGCTCCTCTGTGCTACCGTTCGACTTGCATGTGTTAGGCCTGCCGCCAGCGTTCAATCTGAGCCATGATCAAACTCTTCAATTTAAGTTTGATGCTCGTGAATTAAACTTCGTAATGAATTACGTATGTTCACTCAGAGACTTGGTATTCATTTTTCGTCTTGCGACGTTAAGAATCCGTATCTTCGAGTGCCCACACAGATTGTCTGATAAATTGTTAAAGAGCAGTGCCGCTTCGCTTTTTCTCAGCGGCGCGGGGTGTGCATATTACGCCATCCCGCTGCGAAGTCAAGCATTTAATTTCGCTTTCTTCGCCGGAGTTCTCAGTGGAACCCCGCTGACCCGGCGGCTTGTAATCCGTTGTTCCGTGTCAGTGGAGGCGCATTATAGGGAGTTATTTCAGGCTGACAAGTTAAAAATATAAAAAACTTATCAAGCGATTACTTTTCAATCAATACGTCTATTTTCGCCTGAATTTTAAACAAAAACGAGCCCCGCAGGGCCCGTTTATTGTTGTTTTGTGACTTACTGCACTGCCACGATGCGATCGTCATTCACTTCCAGACGAATCGTTTTGCCCGGAATCAGTTCACCAGACAGAATTTGCTGCGCCAGCGGGTTTTCGATCTGCTGCTGGATAGCACGTTTCAATGGACGTGCGCCATACACCGGATCGTAACCATTCGCACTCAGCAGTTTAAGCGCCTCGTCAGAAATGTGGATTTCATAGCCACGCTCTTCCAGACGTTTGTACAGACGCTGCAGCTGGATCTGAGCAATAGAAGCAATGTGCTGCTCACCCAACGGATGGAATACAACAACCTCATCTATACGGTTGATGAATTCCGGGCGGAAGTTATGGCTCACGACGCCCAGCACCATATCTTTCATGTGGCCGTAATCCAGCTCACCAAAGCGTTCCTGGATTAGATCGGAGCCCAGGTTCGAGGTCATGATGACAACCGTATTACGGAAATCGACCGTTCTTCCCTGTCCGTCAGTCAGACGACCATCGTCAAGCACCTGCAGCAGAATGTTGAACACATCCGGGTGCGCTTTCTCCACTTCATCCAGCAGGATGACAGAGTAAGGACGACGACGTACTGCTTCCGTCAGATACCCACCTTCTTCATAACCGACATATCCCGGAGGTGCCCCAACCAAGCGAGACACCGAGTGTTTCTCCATAAACTCGGACATATCGATACGCACCATTGCGTCGTCACTGTCGAACATAAAGTTTGCCAGCGCTTTGCACAGTTCGGTTTTACCGACCCCGGTTGGACCAAGGAACAAGAATGAACCAATCGGACGATTCGGATCGGACAAGCCCGCGCGGCTACGACGGATGGCGTTAGAAACGGCTTCCACCGCTTCGTTCTGACCAATCACACGGCTGTGCAGCTCCTGTTCCATACGCAACAGTTTTTCCCGTTCGCCTTCCAGCATGCGAGCAACCGGGATCCCGGTCCAGCGCGCCAGCACCTCAGCAATTTCTGCATCCGTGACTTTATTACGCAGCAGACGCATGGTTTTGCCTTCAGACTGGGTGGCTGCTTCCAGCTGTTTTTCCAGTTCAGGAATTTTGCCGTACTGCAGTTCAGACATCCGCGCCAGGTCGCCAACGCGGCGCGCCTGTTCGATGGCGATTTTTGCCTGCTCCAGCTCAGCCTTGATAGTTTGCGTTCCCGAGAGGGAGGCTTTTTCAGCTTTCCACTCTTCCTCTAACTCAGAATACTGGCGCTCTTTGTCGTCCAGCTCTTCGTTGAGCATATCGAGACGTTTTTTACTTGCCTCATCAGACTCTTTCATTAATGCCTGCTGTTCCAGTTTGAGCTGGATAATACGGCGGTCGAGTCTGTCGAGTTCCTCCGGCTTGGAGTCAATCTGCATACGAATGCTGGATGCCGCTTCGTCAATAAGGTCGATAGCTTTATCCGGTAACTGACGATCGGCAATATAACGATGAGACAACGTAGCTGCCGCAACAATCGCCGGGTCAGTAATCTGCACATGATGGTGCAGCTCATAACGTTCTTTCAGGCCACGCAAGATTGCGATGGTGTCTTCCACTGAAGGTTCAGCCACAAACACTTTCTGGAAACGACGTTCCAGCGCCGCATCTTTTTCGATGTACTGGCGATATTCATCAAGCGTTGTGGCACCTACGCAGTGCAGTTCCCCGCGAGCCAGCGCTGGTTTCAGCATGTTCCCGGCGTCCATCGCGCCATCGGCTTTACCCGCCCCAACCATGGTATGCAATTCGTCGATAAACAGAATGACGTTGCCTTCCTGTTTCGAGAGATCGTTCAGCACACCTTTTAAGCGCTCTTCAAACTCACCGCGATATTTGGCCCCAGCCACCAGCGCGCCCATATCCAGCGCCAGTACACGACGGCCTTTTAAGCCCTCCGGCACTTCACCATTGATGATGCGTTGGGCCAGCCCTTCAACAATGGCTGTTTTACCGACACCGGGTTCACCGATTAACACTGGGTTATTTTTAGTACGACGTTGCAGCACCTGAATGGTACGGCGAATTTCTTCATCACGGCCGATAACTGGATCGAGTTTGCCCTGTTCAGCACGTTCAGTCAGATCGACGGTATATTTTTTCAAGGCCTGACGTTGGTCTTCAGCCCCCTGGTCATTCACGCTTTCACCTCCACGCATTTGTTCAATTGCCTGAGTGATATTGGCGGTCGTCGCCCCTGCTGATTTTAATAAGTCGGTCAGCGTACCGCGTGACTCAAGCACCGCCAGAACGAACAGTTCTGACGAAATAAAGTTGTCCCCACGTTTTTGCGCCAGCTTGTCGCAAAGATTCAGTACACGCACCAGTTCCTGAGAAGGCTGCACATCACCGCCGGTACCTTCTACCTGCGGCAAGCGGCTCAATGCCTGGTCAATGGCTGTACGTAACTGGCCAGCATTAATGCCAGCAGACGTTAATAAAGGACGTACCGATCCCCCTTCCTGATTCAGCAAGGCGCTCATTAGATGAAGTGGTTCGATGAATTGATTGTCGTGCCCCAATGCGAGTGACTGGGCATCGGCAAGAGCAAGCTGGAATTTATTGGTAAGACGATCCAGACGCATAACTCCTCCCATAACAGGTCAAAATTGCTACTGGAGATTAAATGAGGTCATCCCTCAATTATTCAAGGTGAATGACCTGAATTATGTGAAAAGAAAATTACACGTACCGGATCGTCTTGATTCTTTAGGTTATATCAGCCAAATAAAACTTGCCATACGACCCGTGGTATTGTCGCGACGATAAGAGAAGAACGTCTCACTTTCACTAAAGGTGCAACGGTCGCCGCCGTGGATGTTCTCCACGCCGACATTTGCCAGCCGCTGACGGGCAAGCTGGTAGATATCCGCCAGATACTTGTCGCCGCGCGGTACAAATGCGAGGTCCGCTTGCGGATCTTTCGTCATGAATGCCTCGCGAACTTCTGCTCCCACTTCAAAGGCGTTTGGGCCTATCGCCGGTCCTAGCCAGGCAATAATGTTTTCAGGTTCGTCGGCAAAACACGCCACCGTCTCTTCCAGCACGCCAGCGCATAATCCTCGCCAACCCGCATGGGCCGCAGCCACTTCCGTCCCGGCGCGATTGCAAAACAGCACCGGCAGACAATCAGCGGTCATTACCGCACACACTGTGCCCGGCGTGTTGCTATACGACGCATCTGCGCGTTTGGAGGCGTAAAGCCCGCCTGTCAGTTTCAGGACATCCTTACCGTGGACCTGCTCCAGCCAGACCGGCTTTGACGGCAGATTGCCCGCAGCAAACAGTCGTTTGCGGTTCTCTTCAACATGCTCCGGGTTATCGCCGCAATGGGCGCCCAGATTCAGCGAATCGTAAGGCGGCATACTGACTCCGCCAATACGGGTAGAACTACACGCCGCGACACCTTGAGGTATCGGCCACTGCGGAACAATTAGCTTACTCATAGCCAGGCAATATCATCCTTATGTTCTTCGAAATCAGCGCGCATCACTTCAATCAATTGCACCATATCTTGTGGGATCGGCGCATGCCATTCCATTTCGATACCGGAAATCGGGTGATACAAACGCAGCATGGTCGCATGTAGCGCCTGGCGGTCGAACTTACGCAGTACGGAGATAAATTCGTCAGAAGCGCCTTTCGGTGGACGTGGACGACCGCCGTAGACCTGATCGCCCACCAGCGGATGAGTGATATGTGCCATGTGCACGCGGATCTGGTGCGTACGTCCGGTTTCCAGACGCAACCGCAGACGCGTGTGCACACGGAAGTGTTCCATAATGCGATAGTGCGTTACCGCCGGTTTCCCCATTGGGTGTACCGCCATGTGCGTACGCTTGGTCGGGTGACGGCTAATCGGTTCCTCAACGGTTCCGCCAGCAGTCATGTGACCAATTGCTACGGCTTCGTACTCACGGGTAATTTCGCGCAGCTGCAATGACTCAACCAGACGTGTTTGTGCCGGAACCGTTTTTGCCACCACCATTAATCCGGTCGTGTCTTTATCCAGACGGTGTACGATACCGGCACGAGGAACATCCGCGATTGGCGGGTAGTAATGCAGTAACGCATTCAATACCGTACCATCAGGATTCCCGGCGCCCGGATGCACTACAAGGTCACGGGGTTTGTTGATGACAAGAATATCATCATCTTCATAAACGATATCCAGTGGGATATCCTGAGGTTCAAAACGAACCTCTTCATCAATTTCTGCATTGATGGAGACACGCTCTCCACCCAACACTTTTTCTTTCGGTTTATCGCAAAGATTGCCATTTACCAGCACGCGCTGGTCGAGGATCCATTCTTTTATGCGCGATCGCGAATAATCAGGGAACAATTCGGCCAAAGCCTGATCTAAGCGTTGACCGAGCTGATTTTCGGAGACTGTTGCGGTGAGTTCTACTCGTTGTGCCATAAACTGCTTCTTCGTTTAACGTTGGGTTTTACGGCTTTGCCGTTTAATATAGTGTGCTATTGTAGCTGGTCTTAACCGGGAGCAGGAACAGAGAATCTCCCGTATTACATTTTGAGGAAAGTCAAAACGTCATGACGCGCATGAAATATCTGGTGGCAGCAGCCACGTTGAGCCTGTTTTTGGCGGGTTGCTCTGGTTCAAAGGAAGAGGTGCCCGATAATCCGCCAAATGAAATCTACGCGACTGCTCAGCAAAAGCTGCAGGACGGTAACTGGAAACAGGCAATAACGCAATTGGAAGCGTTGGATAACCGTTATCCATTTGGACCGTATTCTCAGCAGGTGCAATTAGATCTCATCTACGCCTACTACAAAAACGCCGATCTGCCACTTGCTCAGGCTGCTATCGATCGTTTTATCCGTCTTAACCCGACACACCCTAACATTGATTATGTCATGTATATGCGTGGCCTGACCAATATGGCGTTGGATGATAGCGCACTGCAAGGATTCTTTGGTGTTGATCGCAGCGATCGCGATCCGCAACACGCCCGAGCTGCGTTTAATGACTTTTCCAAACTGGTACGTGGCTATCCGAACAGCCAGTACACCACTGATGCCACCAAACGTCTGGTGTTCCTGAAAGATCGTCTGGCGAAGTATGAATATTCCGTTGCGGAATACTACACTGCCCGCGGTGCATGGGTTGCCGTGGTAAACCGTGTGGAAGGTATGCTACGCGACTACCCTGATACTCAGGCAACACGTGATGCTCTGCCGTTAATGGAAAAAGCTTATCGCCAGATGCAGATGAATGCGCAGGCAGAAAAAGTAGCGAAAATCATTGCCGCCAACAGCAGCAATACCTGATTTACCTCAGAATGCAAAACGGCAGCCCAAGGGCTGCCGTTTTTTTATCCGTTAACGCTACAACTGAAGCGGTTTAGCTCCGACGCATCCCATCAAATATGGCCTGCTTTCAGGTATTCCTCAAGTAAAAAATCGCCTGTTCCTGCGGTGCCTCACAAAAAGGTTTTCTTGACAAAAAGCGACAAAAAAATGTGATTTATATCACGCATTTTGACATTGGGAACGGTATGCTGGAATCACCAAGACGGGAAAGACAAGAGGTAAAATTTATGACAATGAACATTACCAGTAAACAAATGGAAATTACTCCGGCAATTCGCCAGCATGTCGCAGACCGTCTCGCCAAACTAGAAAAATGGCAAACTCATCTGATTAATCCACATATCATTCTGTCTAAGGAGCCACAGGGTTTCATTGCTGATGCCACCATCAATACACCGAACGGACATCTGGTCGCCAGCGCAAAACACGAGGATATGTACACCGCAATTAACGATTTGATCAACAAGCTGGAACGGCAGCTCAATAAAGTGCAGCACAAAGGCGAAGCCCGTCGTGCAACAACTTCAGTCAAAGACGCCAACTTCGTCGAAGCAGAAGAAGAGTAGTCCCTTACATTGAGTGTATCGCCAACGCGCCTTCGGGCGCGTTTTTTGTTGACAGGGTGAAAACAGTACGGGTACTTTACTGACGTAGCCAAAGGAAAATTACATGAAACTTGTCCCGTTCTTCTTCGCATTCTTTTTTACCTTCCCCTGAATGGGAGGCGTTTCGTCGTGTGATAAAGAATGCGAAGACGAACAATAAGGCCTCCCACAACGGGGGGCCTTTTTTATTGATAACAAGAAAGGCAACACTATGACATCGGAAAACCCATTGCTGGCGCTGCGCGATAAGATCAGCACGCTGGATGAAAAATTACTGGCCCTGCTGGCTGAGCGACGTGGACTGGCCGTAGAAGTTGGTAAAGCCAAACTGCTTTCACATCGTCCGGTACGAGATATCGACCGTGAACGTGACCTGTTGGACCGTCTGATTCAGTTGGGCAAAGCACATCATCTTGATGCTCACTACATTACTCGCCTGTTCCAACTCATCATCGAAGACTCCGTCCTGACTCAACAGGCTCTGCTCCAGCAGCACCTGAACAAAATTAACCCACACTCCGCGCGCGTGGCCTTCCTTGGGCCAAAAGGATCATATTCCCATCTGGCAGCACGTCAGTACGCCGCCCGCCATTTTGAACAATTTATTGAAAGCGGCTGCGCAAAATTTGCCGATATCTTTAATCAGGTCGAAACCGGACAGGCTGACTATGCTGTGGTTCCGATTGAAAACACCAGCTCCGGTGGGATTAACGACGTTTACGACCTGCTGCAGCACACCAGCCTGTCTATTGTTGGCGAGATGACCATTACGATAGACCACTGTGTACTGGTGTCCGGCACGACGGATCTGGAGACCATTGAAACGGTATACAGCCATCCGCAGCCGTTCCAGCAGTGCAGCAAATTCCTGAGTCGTCATCCACACTGGAAGATTGAGTACACCGAAAGCACCTCTGCGGCAATGGAAAAAGTTGCGCAGGCTAACTCGCCGCGCGTGGCGGCTCTGGGGAGCGAAGCCGGAGGTGTGCTGTATGGTTTGCAGGTTCTTGAGCACATTGAAGCTAACCAAACACAAAACATCACCCGCTTTGTGGTGCTGGCGCGCAAAGCCATCAATGTTTCCGACCAGGTTCCGGCAAAAACCACGTTGCTGATGGCAACAGGACAACAGGCCGGTGCGCTGGTAGAAGCATTGCTGGTGCTGCGTAACCATAATCTGATTATGACTAAACTGGAGTCACGCCCGATTCACGGCAATCCGTGGGAAGAGATGTTTTATCTTGATATCCAGGCCAACCTGGAATCGCCCCAAATGCAAAAAGCATTGAAAGAGCTGGGTGAGATTACACGTTCGATGAAAGTACTGGGATGCTATCCGAGTGAGAACGTGGTGCCGGTCGATCCGAGCTAACGTTTGACAATGCCGGATGGCACTACGCTTATCCGGCCTACAATTCATGCGATTTTTGTAGGCCGGATAAGGCGAAGCCGCCATCCGGCATCTTAATTAAGGACGGCTGTCATTCGCCTGGCGTAACAAAGTACGGCTTTCACTCTGGAAGCGTTTCGCATAATCGCCAAACCAATGCTCCACCTTACGGAAACTGTCGATAAACGCTTGCTTATCGCCCTGTTCCAGTAAACCGATCGCCTCACCAAAACGTTGATAGTAGCGTTTGATCAGCGCAAGGTTGCTCTCAGACGACATAATAATATCGGCATAGAGCTGCGGATCCTGGGCAAACAGACGGCCAACCATCGCCAGTTCAAGACGGTAAATCGGCGAAGAGAGCGCCAGCAGTTGCTCCAGTTGAACATTCTCTTCCGCTAAATGCAGACCGTAAGCAAAGGTCGCAAAGTGACGCAATGCCTGAATAAACGCCATGTTCTGATCGTGTTCAACGGCGCTGATCCGATGTAGTCGTGCACCCCATACCTGAATCTGTTCCAGAAACCACTGATAGGCTTCCGGCTGACGTCCATCACACCAAACGACGACCTGCTTTGCCAGGCTGCCACTGTCCGGACCAAACATTGGGTGTAACCCCACCACCGGGCCATCATGTGCAGCCAGCATCGCCTGCAAAGGACCATTTTTCACTGAAGCCAGATCCACCAGGATGCAGTCAGACGGCAGACGCGGTAGTTTGGCGATCACCTGCTCGGTGATGTGGATCGGCACACTGACGATCACCATCCCAGCATCAGAGACGATCTCCGGCGCGCGATCCCAATCCTGCTGTTCCAGGATCCGCACCTGGTAACCTGACAGGGTGAGCATTTTTTCAAACAGACGCCCCATCTGACCGCCGCCACCGACGATCACTACCGGCCGCAGAGAAGGACAAAGCGTTTTAAACCCTTTGTCGTTCTCACTGGAATAGGACTCACGCATAACGCGGCGTAGCACATCTTCAATCAGGTCCGGCGGCACGCCAAGGGCTTCCGCTTCTGCCCGGCGAGAGGCAAGCATAGAGGCTTCCCGTTCCGGCACGTAAATCGGCAACCCAAAACGGCTTTTTACTTCACCAACTTCGGCAACCAGCTCCAGGCGGCGTGCCAGTAAATCCAGCAGCGCCTTGTCGACTTCATCAATTTGATCGCGTAATGCGGTCAATTCAGCAACCATAACCAACCTCTTATGCTACACGCGCCGACAGCTGACCGTTTAAATCTTGACTAATTTCACGCAGCAGCGCATCCGTCATTTCCCAGCTAATGCAGGCATCGGTTACGGACACGCCGTATTTCATTTCGCTGCGCGGCTGTTCAGAAGACTGGTTGCCTTCGTGAATATTACTTTCAATCATCAAACCAATGATCGAGCGATTGCCATCTTTGATTTGTGCAATTACGGATTCAGCCACGGCAGGCTGACGGCGGTAATCTTTATTGGAATTACCATGACTGCAATCTACCATCAGAGAAGGTCGTAGTCCCGCCTGCTCCATCTCTTTTTCGCACTGGGCGACATCTGCCGGGCTGTAGTTCGGCGCTTTACCCCCGCGCAGGATCACGTGGCCGTCCGGGTTCCCCTGAGTTTGCAACAGCGCAACCTGCCCGGCCTGATTAATACCAACAAAGCGGTGCGACTGCGCAGCCGCACGCATGGCGTTAATGGCGGTCGCCAGGCTACCGTCAGTACCATTCTTAAAGCCGACCGGCATGGAAAGACCGGAAGCCATTTCGCGGTGTGTCTGCGATTCCGTGGTACGGGCTCCGATTGCAGACCAGCTAAACAGATCGCCCAGGTATTGCGGGCTATTTGGATCCAGCGCTTCAGTTGCCAGCGGCAGTCCCATATTTACCAGTTCAAGCAGCAGCTGACGCGCAATTTTCAGACCTGCTTCAACATCAAAAGAGCCATCCATATGAGGATCATTAATTAACCCTTTCCAGCCAACGGTGGTACGGGGTTTTTCAAAATAGACGCGCATCACCAGGTAGAGGCTATCGCTGACCTCTGCGGCAAGGGCTTTAAATCGACGAGCATACTCAATAGCCATTTCAGGATCGTGAATGGAGCATGGGCCACATACGACCAGCAGGCGCGGATCGCGACCGGAGATAATATCTGAGATGGTTTTACGCGACTGGGCGATTTGCGCCTCTTGCTCCTGGCTCAGCGGAAATTCAGCTTTCAGCTGCTCCGGGGTCATCAGAACCTGTTCGTCGGTAATATGTACGTTGTTCAGCGCGTCTTTTTGCATGATGGTGATCCTGTTTAGCTCGTTTGCGATAGTTGATCCTCAGCGAGGAGGAAATAACGATACCATAACAGGTAAAGATTTCAATCCACAATCCGTAAATTTTAATTTACACAGCGTTATTTTAAGGCAAAAACAGCTCTTATAGATGTACACTTAAATTTACATCACGAATTTTCAGATCCGCTATGCTTAAAAAAACAAGGGAGCACAGGCAATGAAGCAACTCATCAGCATCTTATTTCTATTCCTTCTTAGCGGATGTCAGATAGATCCCTATACCCATGCCCCCACCTGGACTGGTACTGACTGGTATGACGCCGGGATACAAGATGCCATTTCGGGCTATGCCGTTAAAGATAATGAAACTCTTGCCGACAACTTCAATGATCCCGAAGTCGATCGTACGAAATATCTTAAGGGTTACGCCGAAGGGCAACGCAAAATCTGCCAGCAAGATTTTGTTTACGCCAGAGGTCTGACCGGGAAAACCTTTCCTCCAAGTTGTGATACGGTCGAAAATATTGACCAGTTACACGATGCCTGGAAAAAAGGAGCAAACGAAGGTGCTGCCTCAATAAGATTAAACTAAACAATGGTTTAAATATTACAGACAACTAGGATTTAACTTAAATCGCCATCAGCTTTACCCCTGGAATAATGACGACTTAGGAAAATAATGTTATTTTGTCTTAAACAATCTTGAATGTATTTCGACGCTTTACGGCAAACGCTGGTAGGTAACTATTCATGAGCTATTCTTACCGACTCATACTTCTACTGGCACTGCTCCTGACCGGGTTACCGCTGTACGCCCAAAGCGTTACAGAAGAAGCAAAATCTGTACGTGCTATGGTTTCCGGCATCGTCAGTTATACACGCTGGCCAGCACTTTCCGGGCCACCCAAACTGTGTATTTTCTCTTCATCGCGTTTTTCCAGTGTTCTGGAAGATACCAGTACTGGGGCATTACCCTATCTTCCCGTCATCATTCGTACGGAACAAGAAATATTAGTTTCGCAATGTGACGGTTTTTATTTTGGAAAAGAATCACCTACTTATCAGGTGGAATTAAAGAATAAATATCCGACTAAGGCATTGCTATTAATTGCAGAACAAAATCCCGAATGCGTTATTGGCAGCGCCTTTTGCCTCATAATTAAAGATGAAGATGTGAGATTTTCCGTAAATATGGATTCCCTTTCACGCAGCGGCGTAAGGGTAAGTCCTGACGTATTGATGCTTGCACGGAATAATAAGCATGGATAAGGGCCATTCTCCTGTAACACGCCCAACGTTTAAACGGACATTACGGCGTATCAGCATAATCAGCGTCCTGGTGACGATGACGTTGATCTGGCTGCTGCTCAGCATTTCTTCCGTGCTGGCCTTAAGACAGTATGCGCAAAAGAATCTGGATCTGACTGCCGCTACCATGACCCGCACGCTTGAAGCTGCACTCGTCTTTTCTGATGCCGTCGCGGCAACGGAAACTCTGGCGGCATTGGGTCAGCAAGGGCAATTTTCCGTTGCGGAAGTTCGTAATAAAAACCAAAAGGTGATCGCCACCTGGCGCTATAACGCGCAAGACACCACGGAGAAGATCAGCGGACTGATCAGCCACTGGCTGTTCCCACAACCGGTCACTCAGCCTATTTTGCATAATGGCAACGTCATCGGCGAAGTACGATTGACTGCACGCGATAGCGTTATCAGCCGTTTCATCTATTTGTCGCTGGCCGTTCTTACCGGGTGCATTTTGTTGGCATCAGGCATAGCATTAATGCTCACCCGCTATTTACACAATGGCGTCGTGGAAGCCCTGCAAAATATAACCGAGGTGGTACATGATGTACGTACCAACCGTAACTTTTCGCGACGCGTTTCCGAGGAACGCATTGAGGAGTTTCATCTTTTTGCCCAGGACTTTAATAGTCTGCTGGACGAGATGGAGGAGTGGCAACTTCGGCTGCAGGCAAAGAACGCTCAACTTTTGCGTACCGCGCTACATGATCCTCTGACGGGCCTGGCAAATCGCGCCGCTTTTCGTAGCAGTATTAACGCGCTGATGAATGACGATGCCGCCCACAGCAGCTCCGCTTTGTTATTCCTTGATGGTGATAATTTTAAATTTATCAATGATACCTGGGGCCACGCTGCGGGGGATCGGGTTCTGATTGAAGTCGCTAAAAGGCTGTCCGAATTTGGCGGTAATCGACATTCGCCATACAGACTTGGCGGCGACGAGTTCGCGATGGTGCTGTATAGCGTTCATTCTGAATATGAGGTTCAGCGGATCTGCGCGGCACTGTCACAAGAGTTTAACCGACCTTTTGACCTGCATAATGGTCATCTGGCAAGCATGACACTCAGCATTGGGTTTGCGCTGACGTGGGAACATGCCTCTGCCGAAAAATTACAAGAACTTGCCGATCAAAATATGTATCAGGCTAAACATTTGCGTTCTGAACGCATTATTAAAAAATAAGGAATTACACACATGCTAAAACGTTTATTATCCCCGTTTCTTCTGCTTTTACTGATTCTGGCAGGCTGTCAGGCACCTCAGGGGAAATTTACCCCAGAGCAAATTGCAGCCATGAAATCATACGGATTTACTGAAGCATCAGGAGACTGGTCTCTCGGCCTGTCTGACAGCATCCTGTTTGACAAAAATGACTATAAACTCCGTCCTGAAAGTGAAAAACAGATCAAGGAAATGGCATCCAAACTGGCAGCTACCGGGCTAAATCATGCTCGCCTGGATGGTCATACTGATAACTACGGTGAAGACAGCTATAACGAAGCTCTGTCGCTCAAACGCGCGAATGTGGTTGCCGATGCCTGGGCGCAGGGCGCCAACATTCCCCGCACCAACCTGACGACTCAGGGACTCGGGAAGAAATATCCCATTGCCAGCAACCAGACATCAAAAGGTCGTGCTGAAAACCGCCGCGTTGCCGTCGTGATCGCTACACCATAATCACTCTCCTACTGGCTGCGCGCCGCGCAGTCATTCCATTGCCATAAAGAACAACAGAGCAAACGTCGGGATAAAAAAAGGGCCAGCCTTTCGGCCAGCCCTTTTCTAACAGGATGTCGCTTGCGCGAATCTTAGTTAAGACGCTCTTTGATACGAGCAGACTTACCAGTGCGCTCACGCAGGTAGTACAGTTTAGCTTTACGAACAGCACCACGACGTTTAACAGCAATGCTGTCAACTACCGGAGAGTGAGTCTGGAAGACACGCTCAACGCCTTCGCCGTTGGAAATTTTACGAACAGTGAATGCAGAGTGCAGACCGCGGTTACGAATAGCGATAACCACGCCCTCGAATGCCTGCAGACGTTTTTTGGAACCTTCAACAACCCATACTTTCACTTCCACGGTATCACCCGGACGGAAGGAAGGTACGTCCTGCTTCATCTGTTCTTGTTCAAGTTGCTTAATAATGTTGCTCATAATTTAATCTCTTATCCTGGGTAAACTGATATTGGGGGCTTACGCCTGCCCATCATGTTTATGTTGCTGTTGTGCGTGTTCCTTTTTGAACTCCGCCAGCAACCTTGCTTGCTCTTCAGTCAGAGCCAGGTTTTCCAGAAGTTCAGGTCTTCTAAGCCAGGTCCGGCCCAGCGACTGTTTCAAACGCCAGCGACGTATCTCAGCGTGGTTTCCTGACAGTAACACTGCCGGTACTTCCATCTGCTCTAACACTTCAGGTCGGGTATAGTGCGGGCAATCCAGCAATCCATCAGCAAACGAATCTTCGATTGCTGAAGCTTCATGACCCAGAACTCCCGGAATAAACCGGGAAACGGAGTCGATCAGCGTCATTGCCGGTAACTCACCACCGCTGAGTACGTAATCGCCGATTGACCATTCTTCGTCAATTTCGGTTTGAATCACGCGCTCATCTATTCCTTCATAGCGACCACATACCAGAATCAGCTTTTGATTCGTGGCCAGTTCGCTAACGCCCGCTTGATCAAGCTTGCGTCCCTGAGGTGACAAATAAATCACCTTTGCGCCTTCACCAGCCGCAGCTTTTGCTGCATGAATGGCGTCCCGTAAAGGTTGCACCATCATTAACATCCCCGGTCCGCCGCCGTACGGACGATCGTCCACGGTACGGTGCCGGTCATGAGTAAAGTCACGAGGACTCCAACTCTGGATGTTCAGCAGGCCATTTTTTACTGCCCGGCCAGTTACCCCGTAATCGGTAATTGCGCGGAACATTTCTGGAAACAGGCTAACGATACCTATAAACACAAGCCAATCCCCATAACGCCGACTTTTACCGTTTATCCGGTGGTTTAAAAACCAGGATCCCAATCTACTTCGATAGTACGAGTAGCGAGATCGACTTTCTTGATAACCTGCCCATCGAGGAACGGCACAAGACGTTCCTTGATACCAAACGCATCTTTCAGGTTTGCCTTGATGACGATGACGTCATTCGAACCGGTTTCCATCATATCGACGACTTTACCGAGATCGTAGCCTTCAGTGGTCACTACCTGGCAGCCCATAAGGTCTTTCCAGTAGTAGGAACCATCTTCCAGCGCTGGCAACTGCGAGGAATCCACGACAATTTCGCAATTAGTCAGTAGATTCGCCGAATCACGATCGTCAACGCCTTTCAGCTTGATGATCAGATCCTGATTGTGGTGCTTCCAGCTTTCCAGCTGTACTTGCTGCCACTGACCCGCCTTCTGGATAAACCAGGGCTGATAGTCAAAAATGCTTTCGGCGTCTTCAGTGGAAGAAAACACTCTGAGCCAACCACGGATACCGTAAGAAGACCCCATTTTCCCCAAAACGATGGGTTCTACAGGAGCCTGTGCGGCGAGTTGCTTGCTCATCATGACCACCGTGACAGATTAAGCTGCTTTGTTTGCTGCTTTGATCAGCGTAGCTACGCGATCAGAAATAGTCGCGCCCTGGCCAACCCAGTGAGCGATGCGATCCAGATCCAGGCGAGTGCCTTCTTCTTTTTCGCTAGCGATTGGGTTAAAGAAGCCAACGCGCTCGATGAAGCGACCGTTGCGTGCATTACGGCTGTCGGTAACAACAACCTGGTAGAACGGACGCTTTTTAGCGCCGTGACGAGCTAAACGAATAGTAACCATAACATCCTCTTGTGTGAATAAAACACCCAGGCCCCATCGAGGAACGGAGCCCAGGTGTCATATTAAAAGCCCGAAAATTTTACTGATTTCTGGAAAAAAAGCAATCAACATGTGATGAAGCTTTATACCAGGGCGTTACCGTTGCAGCCAGTTTGGCGTCGGCGCGCGCGCAGAAAGCGGAGCGTACACGCAGTACGTGAGCATTTCGAGCACACTCCGGCGTCAAAATGGCAAATAAGGTAGCCCGATATATTTATCTACCAGGGAAGCCGGGCGGCATCATCCCCTTCATACCACGCATCATCTTCGCCATACCGCCCTTCTTCATTTTCTTCATCATGCGCTGCATGTCGTCGAACTGTTTCAGAAGGCGGTTTACGTCCTGTACCTGCATACCGCAACCGGCAGCGATACGGCGTTTACGGGAACCTTTGATAATTTCCGGCTTAGCGCGTTCTTTCATCGTCATCGAATTGATGATGGCTTCCATACGCACCAGAACTTTATCGTCCATCTGCGATTTCACATTGTCAGGGATCTGACCCATGCCCGGCAGCTTGCCCATCAGGCTTGCCATACCGCCCATGTTTTTCATCTGGTTGAGCTGTTCAAGGAAATCATTGAGATCGAAGCCATCGCCTTTTTTCAGCTTGCTGGCTAATTTTTCTGCCTGCGCGCGGTCAACCTTGCTTTCGATATCTTCGATCAGCGACAGCACGTCGCCCATGCCGAGAATACGCGAAGCAATCCTGTCCGGGTGGAACGGCTCCAGCGCTTCGGTTTTCTCGCCGACGCCGAGGAATTTAATTGGCTTACCGGTAATATGACGAATAGAAAGCGCCGCACCGCCACGGGCATCACCATCAACTTTTGTCAGTACTACGCCGGTTAACGGTAGCGCTTCGTTAAAGGCTTTTGCGGTATTCGCGGCATCCTGACCGGTCATGGCGTCGACCACAAACAGCGTTTCTACCGGTTTGATAGAAGCGTGGACCTGTTTGATTTCGTCCATCATCGCTTCGTCAACGTGCAGACGACCGGCGGTATCCACCAGCAGCACGTCATAGAATTTGAGTTTGGCTTCTTTCAGCGCGGCGTTAACGATATCGACCGGCTTCTGGCCAACATCCGACGGGAAGAAGTCCACGCCGACCTGCTCGGCCAGAGTTTCCAACTGTTTGATCGCCGCCGGGCGATAAACGTCCGCGGAGACCACCAGCACTTTTTTCTTGTGCTTCTCGCGCAGGAATTTACCCAGCTTACCGACGCTGGTCGTTTTACCCGCACCCTGCAGGCCCGCCATAAGCACCACGGCTGGCGGCTGTGCAGCCAGATTCAGGGTCTGGTTTTCTTCGCCCATTGCCGCAACCAGTTCGTTACGGACAATCTTGACGAATTCCTGACCCGGCGTCAGGCTTTTGTTAACTTCATGACCAACCGCTTTCTCTTTTACGCGATTGATAAACTCACGCACTACCGGCAGCGCTACGTCAGCCTCCAGCAGCGCCATGCGCACTTCGCGCAGCGTCTCTTTAACGTTGTCTTCAGTAAGGCGTCCACGGCCACTGATATTGCGCAGCGTGCGCGACAAACGATCGGTTAAATTATCAAACATTGTCTCTCGCCTGGGGTGGAAACGGTCGGTCGCGACAGCGACACATCAACAGAAATTTGTCGCAGTATAACATGAAGCCGCCTTTGTTGTTATGCAACGGTTGGAGCAGCGGTCACGTAACGCTATACTGCTTTTCTTTATCACTGGCCAACTGTCGACACCTATATGCCCGTTTTTGCTCTGCTCGCCCTTGTCGCCTACTCAGTCAGCCTCGCGCTGATTATTCCCGCTCTGCTGCAAAAAAACAGCGGCTGGCGGCGTATGGCTATTCTCTCTGCGGTTGTCGCGCTGGTAAGCCATGCTATCGCCCTGGAAGCGCGTATTCTGCCCGGCGGTGAAAGCGGACAAAACCTGAGTCTGTTGAACGTCGGCTCGCTGGTGAGCCTGATGATCTGTACGGTAATGACCATTGTCGCTTCCCGCAATCGAGGCTGGCTATTGCTGCCCATTGTCTACGCCTTTGCGCTGATAAACCTGGCCTTCGCCACGTTTATGCCTAACGAGTTCATCACCCATCTTGAAGCTACGCCGGGCATGATGATCCATATCGGGCTTTCGCTTTTCGCTTACGCCACGCTGATTATCGCCGCACTCTATGCGCTACAGCTTGCATGGATTGACTACCAACTGAAAAACAAAAAACTGGCTTTCAGCAATGAGATGCCGCCGTTGATGAGTATTGAGCGGAAAATGTTTCATATCACCCAAATTGGCGTGGTTCTGCTGACACTCACCCTGTGCACAGGCCTGTTTTACATGCATAACCTGTTCAGTACCGAGAACATTGATAAAGCCGTTCTCTCTATCGTGGCATGGTTTGTCTATATCGTTCTGTTGTGGGGGCATTACCATGAAGGTTGGCGCGGACGTCGCGTCGTATGGTTTAACGTCGCAGGCGCAGGCATTCTGACACTGGCCTATTTCGGCAGTCGTATCCTGCAGCAGTTCGTGAGTTAAATCTTTAAGGAATCCTACGTGGAACACATCTCCACCACCACGCTCATTGTCACGCTCCTCATCATGGTGGTCATTTCCGCCTATTTTTCCGGTTCTGAAACCGGAATGATGACCCTGAATCGCTATCGTCTACGTCATCGGGCCAAGCAGGGAAATCGACAGGCAAAACGCGTTGAAAAGTTACTTCGCAAGCCGGATCGCCTGATAAGCCTGGTGCTCATCGGCAATAATCTGGTGAATATTCTGGCCTCCGCGCTCGGTACTATTGTCGGTATGCGCCTGTATGGCGATGCGGGCGTCGCCATTGCCACTGGGGTACTGACGTTTGTGGTACTGGTTTTTGCCGAAGTACTGCCAAAGACGATTGCCGCACTATATCCGGAAAAAGTCGCCTATCCGAGCAGTGTCCTGCTGGCTCCCCTGCAGATTCTGATGATGCCGTTGGTATGGTTACTCAACACCATCACGCGGCTGCTGATGCGCATGATGGGCATCAAAACGGATATCGTAGTGAGCGGTTCGCTGAGTAAAGATGAACTGCGAACGCTGGTGAATGAATCGCGCTCGCAAATCTCACGCCGTAACCAGGATATGCTGCTGTCAGTGCTGGATCTGGAAAAAGTCAGCGTCGATGACATCATGATCCCGCGTAATGAAATTATCGGCATTGATATCAACGATGACTGGAAATCAATCGTGCGTCAGCTTTCGCACTCTCCGCACGGTCGTATTGTGCTGTATCGTGACTCGCTGGACGACGCTATCAGTATGCTACGCGTACGTGAAGCCTGGCGATTGATGGCCGAGAAAAAAGAGTTCACCAAAGAGACCATGTTACGCGCCGCCGACGAAATTTATTACGTTCCGGAAGGCACGCCACTCAGCACCCAGCTCATTAAATTTCAGCGTAATAAGAAGAAAGTGGGCCTGGTCGTCAATGAATATGGTGATATTCAGGGACTGGTTACGGTCGAGGATATCCTGGAAGAGATTGTTGGTGACTTCACGACCTCAATGTCACCGACGCTTGCCGAAGAAGTCACACCGCAGAATGACGGTTCGGTGATCATTGACGGTAGCGCCAACGTTCGTGAAATCAATAAGGCGTTTAACTGGCACCTGCCGGAAGATGATGCACGTACCGTGAACGGTATTATTCTTGAAGCGCTGGAAGAAATCCCGGTTGCCGGCACACGTGTGCGTATTGGGCAGTACGATATCGATATTCTCGACGTGCAGGACAATATGATTAAACAGGTGCAGGTGTTGCCCGTCAAACCGCTGCGGGAAAGCGTATCGGACCAGTGAGAGTAATCCAGACCGGGTAGCGCATCAGCATTACCCGGTCTGAGGCTGATTAGCCTTTAGCTTTCGCCACAGAGACCATCGCCGCACGGATGGTACGTCCGTTCAGGGTATAGCCTTTCTGCATAACCATCAGCACATTACCGGCAGCAACGTCGTCAGACTCTACCATGGCAATCGCCTGATGCACATTCGGGTCCATCGGCACGTCGATATCCGCAACCACTTGTACGCCAAACTTCGCCACAACATCCAGCATTGACTTACGGGTCAGCTCAATACCTTCAACCATCGCCGCCATAGCGTCATTGTCTTTGTCCGCAACTTCCAGCGCACGGTCCAGGCTATCCAGCACCGGCAGCAGCTCGTTGACGAATTTTTCCAGTGCAAACTTATGCGCTTTTTCTACGTCCAGTTCGGTACGACGACGCAGGTTTTCCATTTCCGCTTTGATACGCAACACGCTGTCGCGCTCGCGAGTTTCGGCTTCAGCAAGCTGAGCTTCCAGATTCGCAATTTTTTCATCGCGCGGATCCACCTGCTCAGCAGAAGCGTCTGATTCAACCGCCTCAACTTCTTCGTGCTGATCCATGATAATTTCTTCCGGGGCTTGCCCCTCAGGCGTTTTCTGTTCTTTACTACTCATGAATTTCTCCGCGTTTTTTTCGCATTCATCTCGCTAACCTGGATTATTATGGGGATAAGATTCAGGGTTTCAAGGGAAGTACTCACATTGTCACTAATCTTCGTTACAAGGACCTCGAGAAAATGAACAAACATTTCAAGTGTATTGGCATTGTGGGGCATCCACGTCACCCCACTGCACTGACCACACATGAAATGCTCTACCGTTGGCTGTGCGCCAAAGGTTATGAGGTTATCGTTGAGCAACAAATCGCCCACGAGCTGCAGCTGAAAAATGTGAAAACCGGTACGCTCGCAGAGATTGGCCAGCAGGCAGACCTCGCCGTGGTTGTCGGTGGCGACGGCAATATGCTGGGCGCCGCACGCACCCTGGCACGTTATGACATCAAGGTTATTGGCATTAACCGCGGCAACCTCGGTTTCCTGACCGACCTTGACCCAGACAATGCGCAACAACAGTTAGCTGACGTGCTGGAAGGCCACTACATCAGCGAAAAGCGCTTTTTACTCGAAGCCCAGGTATGCCAACTGGACTGCCAGAAGCGTATTAGCACTGCGATCAATGAAGTCGTGTTGCACCCCGGAAAAGTGGCGCACATGATTGAATTTGAAGTCTATATCGATGAAATTTTTGCCTTCTCCCAGCGTTCGGACGGCTTGATTATTTCCACTCCGACCGGCTCTACTGCCTACTCACTCTCTGCCGGAGGCCCGATACTGACGCCTTCGCTGGATGCCATTACGCTAGTCCCGATGTTCCCACATACGCTTTCCGCACGACCGCTGGTGATCAACAGTAGCAGCACCATTCGCCTGCGCTTCTCTCATCGCCGTAACGATCTGGAAATCAGTTGCGACAGCCAGATCGCCCTGCCTATACAGGAAGGTGAAGACGTATTAATTCGCCGCTGTGATTATCATCTGAACCTTATACACCCAAAAGATTACAGCTATTTCAACACATTAAGCACTAAGCTAGGCTGGTCAAAAAAATTATTCTAATTTAACGCCAACCTCTTTACTGTATAAAAAACCAGTTTATACTGTATGTAATTACAGTTATGGTTTTTCATACAGGAAAACAGCTATGTTGGCACAACTGACCATCAGCAATTTTGCTATCGTTCGTGAACTTGAGATCGATTTCCAGAACGGAATGACCGTTATTACCGGTGAAACCGGTGCGGGTAAGTCTATTGCCATTGATGCTCTCGGTTTGTGCCTGGGCGGACGCGCAGACGCCGACATGGTACGTGCAGGCGCCACGCGAGCCGACCTCTGCGCCCGCTTTGCCTTAAAAGACACCCCCGCGGCCCTGCGCTGGCTGGAAGAAAACCAGCTTGAGGAAGGCCGTGAGTGTTTGCTACGTCGCGTTATCAGCAGCGACGGACGTTCACGTGGCTTCATTAACGGCACTGCCGTACCGCTGTCACAGCTGCGCGAGTTGGGCCAGTTGCTTATTCAAATCCACGGTCAGCATGCGCATCAGCTCCTGACAAAATCAGAACACCAAAAATCCCTGCTTGATGGCTACGCCAATGAAGCATCCCTGACTCAGGAAATGGCTGTGCGCTACCAACTGTGGCACCAAAGCTGCCGTGACCTGGCACATCATCAACAACAGAGTCAGGAACGCGCAGCCCGGGCAGAGCTATTGCAATACCAGTTAAAAGAACTGAACGAATTCAACCCGCAGCCAGGTGAATTTGAGCAAATTGATGAAGAGTACAAGCGTCTGGCTAACAGCGGGCAATTGCTCACCACCAGCCAACAGGCACTGGCTATCATGGCAGACGGCGAAGACGTTAATCTGCAAAGCCAGCTGTACACGGCACAACAGTTGGTTAGTGAACTGGCAGGAATGGACGGTAAGCTCTCCGGTATTCTGGACATGCTGGAAGAGGCCACTATCCAGCTCAGCGAAGCCAGCGACGAGCTGCGCCACTATTGCGATCGTCTGGATTTAGACCCTAACCGTTTGTTCGAACTTGAGCAGCGTATTTCCAAACAAATCTCATTGGCGCGAAAGCATCATGTTGCCCCTGAAGCGCTGCCACAGTTCTATCAGTCATTGCTGGATGAACAACAGCAGTTAGACGATCAGGCCGACTCTCTCGAAACCTTAACCCTGGCGGTGAACAATCACCACCAGCAGGCACTGGAAACGGCAAAAATGCTGCACCAACAGCGCCAGCATTATGCTCAGGAACTGGGACAGCTTATTACAGAGAGCATGCATACTCTCTCAATGCCGCACGGTGTCTTTTGCATTGATGTGAAATTTGAGGAACATCATTTGAGCTCAGACGGTGCCGATCGCGTAGAGTTTAAAGTGACCACTAACCCAGGCCAGCCGTTGCAGCCGATTGCGAAAGTCGCTTCCGGTGGGGAACTGTCGCGCATTGCGCTGGCTATTCAGGTTATTACCGCACGTAAAATGGAAACACCGGCGCTGATTTTCGATGAAGTGGATGTCGGCATCAGCGGCCCGACTGCTGCGGTGGTGGGAAAAATGCTGCGTCAGTTGGGCGAGTCAACCCAGGTAATGTGTGTGACTCACCTGCCGCAGGTTGCTGGCTGTGGTCATCAACATTTCTATGTCAGCAAAGAAACTGACGGCGCGATGACCGAAACACACATGCAACCACTTGATAAACGCGCTCGTCTGCAGGAATTAGCCCGCTTACTCGGAGGTAGCGAAGTAACGCGCAATACCCTCGCAAATGCAAAAGAACTGCTGGCGGCATAAACTTTTTTACCTTGTTAAGGTCTGAGTTCAATATAAAATCGCCGACCGACCCGACAGCAAA
Source organism: Citrobacter sp. S39 (assembly GCF_009495675.1). Classification (NCBI taxonomy): domain Bacteria; kingdom Pseudomonadati; phylum Pseudomonadota; class Gammaproteobacteria; order Enterobacterales; family Enterobacteriaceae; genus Citrobacter; species Citrobacter sp. S39. The sequence goes on along the minus strand of NZ_CP045555.1, from coordinate 2,199,510 downwards.
AGGTTTTAAAGTGGTGAAAGGTCTATTATCATCGGCATATTACATATGAGCCGCGTACTGCTCGGGCCCGAAAAGGAATCAAATCACTATGCGCTGTAAAACGCTGACTGCTGCTGCAGCAGTACTACTGATGTTGACTGCAGGCTGTTCCACTCTGGAGCGAGTGGTTTACCGCCCTGACATCAACCAGGGAAATTATCTGACACCTACCGATGTCGCCAAAGTGCGCACGGGTATGACGCAACAGCAGGTTGCTTATGCTCTGGGTACACCAATGATGTCCGATCCTTTTGGCACTAACACCTGGTTTTATGTGTTCCGTCAGCAACCTGGTCATGAAGGCGTAACCCAGCAAACACTGACGCTGACTTTTAACAGCAGCGGCGTTTTGACCAACATTGATAATAAACCTACGTTGACCGACAACAAGTAGGATTAACAGATCAAAAAAAGGTGCTCAATGAGCACCTTTTTTATTGTCTGCTATTTTTTAGCGGATTTCTCTGCTCGCTGTCTGCGCAGCTCTTTCGGATCAGCAATCAGTGGCCGGTATATTTCCACCCGATCGCCGTCTTGCAGAACATCAGCAAGCTTTACCGGACGGCTGTATATCCCGACTTTATTTTTGTTGAGATCGATATCGGTACGTAATTCCAGCAGCCCGGAAGCGCGGATAGCCTCTTCCACCGTAGCACCCTGTTGCAGCGTTACACGCTGTAGATACTGTTTCTCGGGCAGCGCATACGCCACTTCAACGACAATTTTAGCCGACGCTGACACTGTAAACCTCTTTCGCGCGAACCGTGAAGGCCTGCACCATGTTTGAAGCCAGTTCTTTAAAGATACGACCAAACGCCAGCTCGATTAACTTATTGGTAAACTCAAAATCGAGATGAAATTCAATACGACATGCTTCATGACTCAGTGGCGTAAACTTCCATCCGCCAATGAGTTTCTTGAACGGGCCGTCGACCAGATGCATCAGGATGCTCTGGTTACTGGTCAATTGATTGCGCGTGGTGAACGTTTTGCTAATCCCTGCTTTCGAGACATCCACAGCCGCGGTCATCTGTCCCGGAGTTGACTCCAGCACACGGCTACCGGTGCAACCCGGTAAAAACTGGGGATAGGATTTAACATCATTCACTAGCTGATACATCTGTTCCGCACTGTAAGGTACTAAAGCGGTCCGGCTAATCTGAGGCATAACAATTTCCATCAATATCAATCACACAAATAATACCATTTATCCCCCGCTAAAAAAAACGCTATAGCCTAACTCGTGCTAAGATAGCGCCTTGCGCCCCGCTGGATGAAATGGGGTGTTTTTCGATTCCAGATTACCTATACTGAGCGGCATTATGACGAAGAAAAAAGCACACAAACCTGGCTCAGCCACAATCGCGCTTAACAAGCGCGCACGACACGAATACTTTATTGAAGAAGAGTTCGAAGCAGGACTCGCTCTGCAAGGTTGGGAAGTCAAATCTCTGCGCGCAGGTAAAGCTAACATCGGCGATAGCTATGTCATCCTTAAAGACGGCGAAGCGTTCCTGTTTGGCGCCAACTTCACGCCAATGGCTGTTGCCTCAACGCATGTGGTATGTGATCCCACCCGTACCCGTAAGCTGTTGTTAAACCAGCGTGAACTCGACTCCCTGTATGGTCGTATGAATCGTGACGGTTATACCGTCGTTGCGCTTTCACTGTACTGGAAAAATGCCTGGTGCAAAGTGAAAATTGGCGTCGCAAAAGGTAAGAAACAGCACGACAAGCGCTCCGATGTGAAAGAACGCGAATGGCAGTTAGATAAAGCGCGTATTATGAAAAATGCTGGTCGCTAAACGCTACTCCTCTGTGACCAGTCTCTCACCCTGAGACTGGTTCTTATTTTTTAGTTATTGAAACCCACCCAATACATTCATCAAATTTATGGTTTATTTGTGCTGAATCGTTCAGGTATGAAATAAACTCCCATGGCATTACCGTAGCGACCCATAGTCTAATAAAATAAAACTTCAAGACCATATTGCCTATATTTAGGTTTATTTTATAACACTATTATTACTGTTGTTTATTATATCCCCCTCATTTCAATTTAAATAAAAAACATTAAAATACAATAAGTTAACCAAAACAAATCATTAAATACGCACCGAAAAGTATCCTTTTCAATTAGCCAAATATATTTTTAATATGGATAAGTTGCAGAATACTTTCTTTCTGACTATATCATCTAATACGAAAGAACTATTCAGTCGGCAGGTCCCGAACGTATTTACTAAGTAAACGAACATCTGCATGACCTAATCAATGTAATTACATGTGTAAATTCATCTTTATGATGAACGGGGCCCCTGTCTGCTCATTTTCCCAGCGCGCTGTTGCGGATTAATACTCCCGACATGCCATCAGGAGTGAACATATGCGTCTACTCGCCGTTGTATCAAAATTAACTGGCGTTTCCACAAATGTTGAATCCTCTGAAGTTACGCTCAGTTCGCCTTCTATCGTGAAACTGTCGGTGTCGCGTGAGGAGGTAAGTCAACTAACACGCGTTAATCAGGATCTGGTTGTCACACTCCGCTCGGGTGAAACCATCACCATTAAAAACTTCTACGTCGGAAAAGGTGATGCGCAAAACCAGCTTGTTCTGGAAGACAGCAATGGCGCGCTGTGGTGGGTTCAGGATACTGGTGGAGCGTTCCACTTCCAGCATTTAGACGATCTCACTCCGCTAATGACTGCCGAGGGAAGCCATGAAGGCGGCGCCGTCTGGCCGTGGGTTCTTGGCGGGATCGCGGTTGCTGGCGGAATTGGCCTTGCCGCAGTTGGCGGTGGCGGCGGTGGAGGTGGCGGCGGCGGCGGTGGCGGTGGCGGTGGCGGTGGCGGTGGCGGTGGGAGCGATAACAACGCCGGAAGCGGTAATGGCAACGGTAACGGCGATGGTGGTGGAAACGGTAATGGCGATGGCGATGGCGGCGATCCGCCAACGACAACACCTAACGCACCAGATGTGCCGGTTATTACCAGTGTAATCGATGACCAGGAGCTAATTACTGGTCCTGTTAATCAGCAGGAATCCACCAACGATAATACGCCCACTCTCCAGGGTACCGGCCCCGCAAATGCTACATTGCATATTTTTGATAACGGCGTAGAAATCGGCCAGGTCGCTATCGATGCCAACGGCAACTGGTCGTTTACGCCATCCTCTCCACTCGCAGACGGTACCCACAAGTTTACCGTCAGTGCATCAGACGGTACAGGCAGCAGCGGCATGTCAGACAGTTGGGAGATTATTGTCGATACGCTTGCCCCCGACGCCCCTGTGGTCACAGAAATAACTGACGATTCCGGTTCCATTAAAGGCTTGATCGGTATTAACGGCGTAACCGACGATGCCACGCCAACGCTCACAGGCACTGGCGAAGCTGGTTCTTACATCAGCATTTCTGATAACGGCATTCTGATTGGTATGGTCCAGGTGGATGACAATGGCAACTGGACGTTTACACCGGACACACCGCTTAGCGACGGTGTTCACAATCTGACGCTGACGCAAACTGACGATGCGGGTAACGTGAGCGCGGAAACGAGCGTACCTACATTCACCGTCGATACTACCCCGCCTGAAGGCGCGGTCATTTCCTCCGTTAATCCGGAAGGCACTGAGGTAACCGGTAGTGCTGAGGCTGGAAGCCTGGTGATGATCATCGGTAGCAATAATCAGGTTCTGGGTTCAATAACGGTCGGCCAAACCGGCAATTTCGTCATCGCGATTTCACCTTCACAGACGCACGGTGAAGCGCTAATCGCGAAGATTCAGGACCAGGCCGGTAACATCGGGCCAGATACCCCATTCAATGCGACGAACTCGGGCTATCCTGGCGTACCGGTTATCGTCAGCGTGATGGATGACTTCTCCCCATCAACCGGGCCATTGAGCAACAATCAGGCCACCAACGATAATACCCCCACGCTCTCTGGCACTGCCGATGCCAACAGCACAGTGACTATTTACGACAACGGCACAATTATCGTCAGCGTACTGGCTGACGGTAACGGTAACTGGACATGGACTTCCAGCTCCCCGTTATCAGATGAGCTACACGCCTTCACCGCCACCGCGACAAACCAGTCAGGTACAGGAGGCATGTCACCAGCGTTCAATATCAACATCGACACCCAGCCACCGTCGCCACCTGATGATCTCAACGTATCTGCAGATGGGACTGTCGTCACCGGAACGACCGAGCCAGGCAATACCGTAGTTATCACCAGCAGTAGCGGAACTCAGATCGGCAGCGGCGTCGCCGGGCCGGATGGCTCATTTACCATCACCATTAACCCACCACAGACCAATGGCGAAACCATTGAAGCCATCGCAACCGATCCGGCAGGAAACCCAAGCCTGCCAGAAACTGCGCTCGCGCCAGACATCACGGCCCCGCAGCCGCCTGTTAACCTGGTGATTAACTCCACAGGCGATCAGGTTACCGGCATAGCAGAACCCAACAGTACGATACATATTCTGGATCCAGGTGGCGCGAATATTGGAACGGCAACCGCCGGCCCGGACGGAAGTTTCACCGCAACGCTGGTTCCGCCACAAACCAACGGAGAACATCTTGTCGCCAACGCGACGGATGCGGCAGGCAATACCAGCGGTAACACCCCGCTCACCGCCCCGGATACCACGGCGCCTGATGCGCCAACCGGCGTTAGTGTCGCCGGAGACGGCGGGTCTGTGAGTGGACATGCCGAAGCGGGAAGCACTATCACCATCAAAGACAGCAACGGTAGCCCGATTGGCACAGGTCAGGCTGACAGCGGCGGCAACTTCACGGTGTCGATTACGCCGCTGCAAAAGAACGGCGAAACAGTAAACGTCACCGCAACGGACAGCAGCAATAACGAGAGTCTGCCTACTTCCGCGTTGGCGCCAGATATCACCGCCCCCGGCATTCCGATCATTACCGCCGTGACGGATGACCAGCCCATGTACCAGGGTCCTCTCAATAACGGCGACGTCACCAACGACAGCAAACCTAAACTGGAAGGCACTGCCGAAGCGGGTTCTCTGGTCAAAATTTACAATAACGGCACCCTGCTGACGACGGTGACCGCAGATACCAACGGTAACTGGAACTATACGCCTACCTCGGCGCTGAGCGAAGGCGCTCACATTTTCACGGTGACCGCCACAGACGCGGCGAGTAACACCAGCGGCGCGGCAAGCTGGAAAATCATTGTCGATACCATCGCGCCAACAGTGCCAGTCATAACGCTGGTTAACGCTGATGTTGGCAGCAGCGCCGGTAACGTCGCGAGCAATGCCTGGATTACCAACGACAACACGCCAACCCTCTCAGGTACCGGTGAGCCGGGCTCGCTCGTGAGCCTGTACGATGGCAGTCTGCTGATGACGGTGATGCTTATCGACAGCTCGGGGACCTGGAGCTATACCGTTCCAACCAATCTGGCGCTCAACGATCGCATCCACCAGTTTACGGTATCAGCAACAGATGCAGCCGGTAACGTCATTACCTCGCCCATCGTAGTCAGTGTCACCGTGGATACCCAAGCACCTGGGACCCCCGTGATTTTGACCGCAACCGACGACGTCGGGAATGCACCCACCGATCTGCCCACCGGTAGCCGTTCAAACGATACCCTGCCGCTGCTGAAGGGGACCGGGACCGTCGACTCCACCATCACTATCTATGACGGCGCCACACTTATTGGAACCGCAACGGTCGTGTCCGGGGGCACCTGGAGTTTCCAGATCACTCAGCCGCTTAGTGAAGGCCCACATACATTATCTGCTATCGCAACAGATGCAGCGGGTAACGCCAGCAATGCCGGAAATTTCACGCTGACCATTGATACCACACCTCCAGCGGCCCCGGTCATCACTACAGTAGAAGGCCTGATTGGCAGCACCACTCAGGAACTCACTAACGGCGGCAGCACCAAGAGCCTCGCCCCCACGCTATCTGGCACTGGTGAAGCAGGGGCGACAATCACCATTTTTGACAATAACGCCTCTATTGGCACCACCATCGTTCAGCCAAATGGAACCTGGACATTTACCCCAAATCCCGCGCTTGCAGATGGCCCGCACAAATTCACCGCCGCAGCGACAGACATTGCAGGCAACACGGGGATCCCGTCAGCTGGCTTTACGCTGACGATAGATAATGTTGCTCCGGGGCAGCCCGCACCTCCTACCATTACGGATGATCTAAATCCGATCACGGGAGTCATCACGAACGGCATCACCAACGACACCACACCGACCTTTAGCAGCACGGGAAACGTTGGAGACCGTATTTCTATTTACCTTGATGGTAATACCACGCCACTCGGTACCACGACGGTTGGCGCAGACGGCACCTGGAGTTTTACACCCACCACGCCTATTAATCCGGACACTTATCAGGTTACCGTTACCGCAACCGATCCGGCAGGTAACATCAGCCAACCGTCGACCGCCATCCCACTGAACATTGATATTACGCCTCCCGCAACGCCCACAATCCTTACCGTATATGACGACGTAGGCGCGATTCAGGCAGATATCCCGGAAAACGGAACCACCGATGACAGCACGCCAACTGTGCGCGGAACCGGAGAAAGCGGCTCGATCATTACGCTGTATAACGGCACTACCGTCATCGGCACCACTACCGTGGTGAATGGTTTGTGGAGCATCACGCCGACGACCCCGCTTCCCAATGGCACCTACATGATGACCGCAACCGCAACCGATGCGGCAGGTAACATCAGCAACAGCTCAAACAGTATTTCATTTACGGTGAACACCACACTGCTCACAGCGCCACTTGTGACGAATATCGAAGATAACGTCGGCGTGATTACCGGTACACTCGGCAATGGAAGCGTGACGGACGATCTCTCGCCCACCGTCAGTGGAACGGGAACGCCGGGCAGTACGATCCTAATCTATGATAATAGCAATCCCATCCCGCTGGTCACCACAACGGTGGGAGCCGATGGTAAATGGAGCGTGGACGTTCCGCTTTCTGCCAATGCGCAACATACGCTGACCTTTGGTGCGCAGGATGCGGCAGGTAATAGCCTTCCGGCGGCCAACCCGATCGTTATAACAACCGATACACAAGCGCCGGGCGCCCCCGCTGTAGACACCATAGATAATAGCGGTACGCTGGTGAGCGGGACAGCCGACCCGGGCAGCACCGTCATCATCAGAAACGGTACAACGGTGCTGGGCCAGACCGTCGCAGATAGCACTACCGGAGCTTACACCGTCACGATTTCACCAGCGCAGACGGCGGGTGAATCATTGAACGCGATCGCTCAGGATCCAGCGGGTAACCAAAGCGGAGAAACACCGTTTACCGCCTCAATATCCAGCGTTCCGCATCCGCCAACTCTGCAAATTATCGACGATGCTGCCCCCGGAACAGGCGATATTGGCAACGGTAAAACCACTAACGATACCTTACCGTTGTTGCAAGGAACGGCCACCGCCGGGGCAACCGTTAATATTTATATCAATGGTGGATTGCCACCGATAACGGTAATAGCCGACGCTGTTTCCGGCGCATGGAGTTATCAGTTGCCTACGGCGCTGATAAACGGCATAACCTATAACTTCACCGTGTCGCAAATCGTGGGGGGAATACCAAGCGGCCTGTCGCCAAACTATGCCATTACCATCGACACTACTGCGCCGCAAGCACCGGCTATCACCAGCATTATCGACGATGTTGCCCCCGGCACCGGGTCGTTGGATAAAGGGCAAATGACCAACGACTCTCGCCCGACGTTCAACGGCACCGGCGAAGCTGGCGCAACCATCACCCTCTACGATAACGGCGTCGCTTATGCCACAGCCACGGTAAACAGCAACGGATTCTGGAGCTTTACCCCGACAGACGCGCTGGGAGAAGGCAATCACCTCTTTACCGCTCGCGCAACCGATGCTGCTGGCAACCAGGGCGATGCCTCCGCTGATTTTCTGATCATTGTTGATACTTTAATTCCGAATGCCCCCTCCATTGTCACAGTCACAGACAACGTTGGCACCATTCAAAACCTGACGTCCGGACAGTCAACTAACGATAATACCCCAACGCTCACGGGCGTTACCGAGGCAGATTCAATTGTCACCATCCGTGATGGCAGCACAGTGATTGGCACAACCACCAGCGACGCCAGCGGTAACTGGAGCTTTACGCCAGCCCCTGCGCTCAGTGAAGGAAGCCATTCGCTGACAGCCACCGTCACGGATGGTGCAGGCAACATCAGCCCGGCAGCGCCACCGTTCGTCGTGGTTGTCGATACGCTGGCGCCCGCCGCGCCAAGTATTACCTCGGTCATCGAAGATCAGCCGGGAAGCACGCTGTTGACCAACGGCCAACTGACCAATGATGCCCAACCAACACTAAGTGGCACGACCGAAGCTAATGCTATTGTCACCATTCGTAGTAACGGTACTATCATTGGCACCGCAAATGCTGATGGAGCCGGTAGCTGGAGCTTCACCCCAACAAACGCGCTGGCGCAGGGGGAAAATATCTTTACGGTGACCGCGACGGATGCGGCGGGCAACACCAGCGGAGCTTCTGCCTCGTTCACCGTTTTGGTCGATTCAGTTGCCCCGTCTGCACCAGTAATTCTGACCGTTCAGGACAATACCGCGCCGACAACCGGGCCAATCTCCAACGGGCAAATCAGTAACGAAAGTCGCCCGGCGCTCAGCGGTACCGGTGAAGTTGGCGCGACCATTACCGTCCTGAGCGATGGTCAGCCCATTGGCACCACCATCGTCGGCGCAGGCGGAACCTGGAGTTTTACGCCCTCAACGGCATTGAGTAACGGCCTGCATACTCTGACCGTCACGGCGACAGATAGCGCAGGCAATACCAGTCTGCCTTCAGGCGGCTTTACCTACACCGTCGACACACAAGCACCGGCAGCACCAGTGATCACTCAGGTCACCGATGATGTCGGCCCGCTGACCGGAAATCTGAACAACGGCCAGGCGACAAACGATGCGCGCCCTACCCTCAGCGGCACGGCAGAGGCCAATTCAACGGTTAAAATTTACGACAACGGCACGCTGATCGATACCGTTTCGGCAGACGGGGGCGGTGCATGGATTTTCACGCCGGGAACAGCGCTGAGCAACGGCAACCACACGCTGACGGTGACAGCAACCGACGCAGCCGGAAACGTTAGCTCAACGTCCGCTGGATTTAACATCGTTGTTGATACTGTTGCCCCGCTTGCGCCAACGATTATCCAGGCTTTTGATGACGTGGTGCCGGGAACCGGAACGCTGTCGAACGGCGCTTACACCAATGATACTCGCCCCGTACTGAACGGCTCGGCGGAAGCCGGTGCCCGGGTAGCCATCTACGATAATGGCACGCTGCTGGCGACGGTGACAGCGGCAATAGATGGCACCTGGGAATATCTGCCTGCCACACTGGGCAACGGCCCGCATGTCTTTACCGCCATTGCCACGGATGCCGCCGGGAACGTCAGCCCCACCTCAAGCGAATTTATTATCAACGTTGACACGATCGCGCCGTCAGCGCCGCTCCTGACCTCGGTGGTGGATGACGTCGCAGGCGGTGTGTTCAACGCGGGGCTTAGCAACGGGCAACTGACTAACGATGCCCGACCAACGCTCAACGGTACCGCCGAAGCGGGCAGCACCGTCAGCATCTATGACGGCAGCACCCTGCTGGGCACGGCGCTGGTACAAAGTAATAACAGCTGGACGTTTACCCCAACCACGCCACTGGCGAATGGATCGCACACCTTCACCGTCACCGCTACCGATGCGGCGGGCAACACCAGCGGCGCAACGGCAGGCTTTAGCGTAGTGGTCGACACCACGGCACCAACGCAGCCTTCAATCAGCAGCATTATTGACGATGTTGGGCCAAACACCGGGGTGATTGGCAATAATCAGCCAACCAACGACGCACGCCCAACGTTAAACGGCACCACGGAAGCCAACGCTCGGGTCGATATTTATGATAACGGCACCTTTGTAACCAGCGTAACGGCGGACGGCAGCGGCAGCTGGAATTACACGCCACCTACGGCGTTGGGTCAGGGGACGCATTCCTTCACCATCACAGCAACAGATACCGCAGGTAATACCAGCGGGCTATCGTCTGCCTCCGCAATTGTGGTCGATACCGTCGCACCGGGTATTCCAACCGGTCTGGCGGTCAACGCCAACGGCACCACGCTGACCGGCGCTGCCGAAGCGAACAGTACGGTGATCATCACCTCCAGCAGCGGAACCGTACTTGGTACCGCAACAGCCAACGCCTCCGGTAATTTCACCTTCACGCTGAGCCCACCGCAAATCAGTGGGCAAACGCTGCTGGTCAGCGCACAGGATGCCGCAGGCAACATCGGCACATCGGGTAACGTGCTGGCACCGTTTACTGGCGTACCGCCTGCGCCGGTTATTGCCAGCGTGCTCGATGACGTTGGCACTATCATGGGACCCGTCGCTCCCGGTAAAACTACCAATGATACCCTGCCAACGCTTAGTGGAACGGCGCAGGCTAACGCCATCATCAATCTGTACAACAACAGCGTACTCATGGGCAGTACGACCGCAGATAGTAACGGGCTCTGGAACTTTACCCCATCCGGCGCGCTCAGCGAAGGTAACCACGCGTTTACCGCCACGGCAACAAACGCCAACGGCGTAAGCGGGGTGTCCGGCTCGTTCAGCGTGATTGTGGATACCACGCCACCGACCGCGCCAACGATACTGATCAGCGCCGATGGCGGTACCATCAGCGGCGTCGCCGAAGCGGGAAGCACGGTTACCATCTCTCTGCCCGGCGGCACCAGCGTGACGGCAATCGCCAACAGCAGCGGTGTCTACAGCGTCAACCTGCCGGTTCGCCAGATTGAGGGGCTGTCGCTGTCCGCCACGGCGACCGATGCGGCGGGAAATACCTCATTGCCAACAAGCGCAATCGCGCCGGTATTGCCGCTGCTGGCTGAAGACAATGTCACCAGTCTGCCTCTACAAACCGATGTCACCGTCAGCACCGAGCATCAAAGCGATTATGGTTTCCTGTTGGTCAATGCGCTGGGAAATGTCGCCAACGTGCTGGGGAACGATACAGCAAGCGTCAATTTCAGCATCGCTTCTGGCGGCAGCGGATCCATTACAATCAATGCCGCAGCGACCGGCGTGGTGCTGTCGCTGTTAAACACGCTTGAAGTCGTCATCCAGCGCTTTGACACCGGGCTGAATGCCTGGGTAACGGTGGTGGATACCGGGAAACCAGACTTTGCCAGCCTGCTCACCCTAGGCGCCTCGGGCGTAACGCTCAATTACAGCGGACTGACTGGCGGGGATTACCGCGTGGTCAGCTACAACACCAACCTACTGGCGACAGGGGCATACACCAGCCTGGATGTCTCGGTGGTAAAAGCCAGCGCAGGGACCATCACCGGTGGTACTACCGAGTCTGGCAATATCATCACCGATACCGATCCCGCCAATGGGCAGGATAACGCCCCTTCCGGCACGCTGGTCACCGCCATCACCGACGGTAACGGCAACGTGGTGAACATCCCGGCGGGCGGCATTGATGTGCAGGGAAAATACGGCACCCTGCATATCAATCAGAATGGTAGCTACACCTATACTCTGACCAATACGTCAATCTCAGTGTATGGACGTTCCGAAAGCTTCACCTACACGCTAACGCATGGCAGCGATCACTCCTCGGCAAAACTGGTGGTCACGCTGGGTCAGGCCCCAACCACCAGCACGGTAACTGCGGCAGACGATGTGGCTGCGCTGACTTACGGGACGCAGGTCATCGCAGTCGACAACCATCCATCACAACAAACCGGCTTCACGCTCGCCAGCGTTGGTTTGGGACAATTGTTGGATGTTAGCCTGGTCAACGGTTTGACCAACCCGATTAAATTCAACGTTGATGACGGCGCGACGCGAACGATCACGGTTCAGGCCAACGTACTTGGCGTAACGCTGGGCGGCTTTGATCTCTATGTCTACCGCTTCAACGAGTCTATTCAGCAGTATGAGCAGTACCGGGTACAGCCGAACTGGGTCACCGCCCTGCTGGGCGGCAGCTCACCGGCGTATACCATTACACTGCCGGGCGGTGACTATCTGTTCCTGCTTAACGCTTCCGGCGGCCTGACGCTGTTAACCAGCTATACCCTGAATATTCAGGCCGATCACACCTACGCCGTCGACAGCCTGAGTGCAGCAACCAATGGAAATCTGCTGGCCAACGACTCGGCTCCGGCTAATACCGTTATCACCGAAGTTAACGGTGTCACCGTTAACACAACAGGCACTACCACCATTAACGGACAGTACGGCACACTGACTATTGATGCGAAAGGGAACTATACCTACACGCTGAGAAGCGGACTGGGCGCAGACGGTATCAATACGCCGGATAGCTTCGTGTATAAGGTCAAAGCACCAAACGGCGATACCGGTAGCGCGTCGCTGAACATTACGGCAACCCCACAGGCGCTGGATGCCGTAAACGACATCAGCAGCCAGATGGCGGTCACCACCCAGGCCGATACATCCAGGTCGTTTACCGACAACAGCGTTGGCAACGCCAGCTGGAGCGCCCAACTCCTTTCACCCACCTCACAAAATGGTACTGGCGTCATTGAAGTCGCGACGGGAACGGCGGTGCAAAACGCCATACTGCATTTTAACGTCGCTTCAGGTCTGACGCTGGGCGGACTGACCGTCACCTGGGCGCTGTATGACAGCAACAACGTCAAGATTGCCGGTAACTCATTCAATGGCGGATTGCTGATTGGCGGCAATATTGATATTGCCCTCAGCGGGGTAGTACTGCACCCCGGCAACTATCGCCTCGACTATACCGGCAGCGTCGGGGCTCTGGGGCTGGGGAATATCACCATCACCCCCAGCGTGAAAGGCACGATAATCGACCTGCAAAACTTCGAGACTTCCACAGCGAATAGCGTCACCGGCAATATTTATGACGGAGACCATATTGCCAGCGTGCATACCTTGCTAACGGTGAATGGCACGGGCGGCAGCGCCGCCACGCTGGATCCGCTGAGCAGCACGACCAGCGCCATCATTAACGGGTTGTACGGCAAACTGACCATTGGCATTGATGGTCATTACACCTATGCCCTCAACAGCGATGTCTCGCTCTCCACCATCGTCACCAAAGAGACATTTACCTACACCCTTAACGACCTGAATGGCCATACCGATACCGCTACGCTGACCATCAATATGAATCCGCAAGTGGTGAGTACCGTCGATGCCGATCGCCTGACTGGCAGCGCCTACGGCGATACGCTGATTTATCACCTGCTCAATGCCAACGACGCTACCGGCGGTAACGGAACAGCGGACACCTGGACCAACTTCTCGCTGGCCCAGGGTGACAAAATCGATATCGGTGACCTGCTGGTGGGCTGGAACGGGCAGAACGCGACGCTCGGCAACTACCTCACCGTTACAACCAGCGGTAACAACACGGTTATTGCCATCGACCGTGACGGTACGGGCAACACTTATCACTCAACCAATCTCATCACGCTGGAGAACGTACACACCACGCTCGACGAGCTGGTGCAACAAAATCACATTGTGCCCTGAAGTGAACATATAGCGTTAAAGCGCCATAACTACAGCCCCGGATGCGATGACATCCGGGGCAATAACAGTCGTCGCTGCCGTATTTTGTAAGGGATAATCTATGAGAAATGTCGCGCCTGTTGCCTTACTGCTGGCATTAACGCTCTGTACCCTGCGGGTGAATGCCGAAGATGAACCGCAAATTATTACGCCGGAAGGACTGGCCACTAGCCAGATGCTTCCCTCGCTGGACGGCGCGGTTGCCGATCTGCCGCTGAGCGCTGCCGCTCCCGGTAGCCTGACGCTCAACGACGCGGTGAGTCGTGCCGTGAGCTGGCATCCTTCTATTCGTGAATCCATCGGCAAACTGCTCTCACAAAACGAGCAAATCGACGTGGCGAAGTCAAAATATTACCCGCAGGTTTCTGCCGGAATGAACAACGGTTACAGCAATACCTACACCGACCACGGCTTTAGCCCGGTGCTGGTGATTTCGGTATCGCAAATGCTGTACGACTTCGGCAAAGTGGCAAGCCAGGTCCGCGCCGAGACCGCCGGAGCCGCGCAACAGCAGGCGAATGTGTTACTCAGTATTGATACCATCGCCCACGCCACCGCCAACGCAATAGTCCAGGTACAGACGTGGCAGCAAATGGTGGACGCCGCCGAAGAGCAGCTCACCGCCTTAAACGGCATTGGTCGACTGACCCGTCAACGCAATGATGAAGGGGCAACCTCGCTGTCAGACGTGGTGCAAACCGATGCGCGTATCGAGTCTGCACGTTCTCAGTTGGCGCAGTATCAGGCCAATCTCGACAGCAGCAAGGCAACGCTGATGAGCTTCCTCGGCTGGAACTCGCTTAACAGCATCAGCAATGAATTCCCGGTCAAACTGGACAGCAGCTGTGATGTGGTCAAACCGGACGATAAACTGGTTCCCGCGGTCCTGGCGGCCTGGGCGCAGGCGAATGTAGCGCAGGCAAATCTCGACTACGCCAACGCGCAGATGACGCCCACCATCTCTCTGGAACCGTCGGTTCAGCACTATCTCAACGACAAATACCCCAGCCATGAGGTACTCGACAAAACCCAGTATTCTGCATGGGTAAAAGTTGAAATGCCGCTGTATCAGGGGGGCGGACTCACCGCCAGACGCAACGCCGCCAGCCATGCGGTAGAATCTGCACAATACTCCATCCAGCGCACCCGACTCGAAGTACGGCAGAAATTACTGGAGTCCCGCAGCCAGGCGATGAGCCTCGCCACCGCCCTGCAGATTCTGCGTCGCCAACAGCGGCTGAGCGAACAAACGCGCGAGCTTTATCAACAGCAATATCTGGACCTTGGCTCGCGCCCACTGCTCGACGTGCTTAACGCCGAGCAAGAGGTGTATCAGGCCCGTTTTGCTGAACTCCAGACTCAAAACCAGCTGCGCCAGCTCCAGTTGAACTGTCTCTATAACACCGGCTCGCTTCGCCAGGCGTTCGCCTTAAATAATCGCAGCATTCAATCGGTGGAGATCAAGCTATGAGCGACCTCGATTCACATGCGGATGATGTAATTGGCGAACACGCCCTGAGCCAGTGGGCGCAGGCGATGACGCATATTGCCAATCACTATCGCGTGGCCTGTTCTCCTGGCGCAATCCAGGCCAACGCCCCATGGTTTGCGGGAAAAAGCCGGGCCACGGCCCTATCGCAACTGGCGCGTCAGGCGGGACTGTCATTTCATGCGCTGAATACCGCCGCGCAGGCGTTCGGTCAATGGCGCCTGCCAGTGGTGGCGGAACTGCGCGACGGCCAAATGATGGTAATAGAACATTTCAACGGCGAAGATACGTTAGATGTTTTCATCATCGCCGAAGAGGGCCAGCGTAACAGGTTAACGATTGCAGAACTTCTGCCGGAGATCGTAAGCATTACCGCGCTGCGCCCGCTGTCGGCGCTGAAGGACAGTCGGGTAGACCGCTATATTTCTCGCTTCAAGCCCGACTGGATGCGCGAACTGGTGTTAAAGGACATCCGCCCTTACCTGCCGGTCATGATTGCCGCCTTTCTGATTAACGTCCTGTCGCTCGCCGGGATTATCTTTTCCATGCAGGTCTATGACCGGGTGATCCCCGCCCAGTCTTATCCAACGCTGTATGTTCTCTCTACCGGTGTTCTGGTGGCGGTGCTGTTTGGCTTTTTGCTGCGCGAAGCGCGTACCCACATAATGGATCTGCTCGGCAAACGCGCCGATATGCGCATTTCCGATCGCGTGTTTAGCCACGCATTGCGGCTGCGCAACAGCGCCGTCCCCCGCTCGACGGGGAGCTTTATTTCTCAACTGCGCGAGCTGGAACAAGTTCGCGAGATGATCACCTCCTCAACCATGTCGACCATTGTCGATCTGCCGTTTTTCTTTCTGTTTATCGTGGTGCTGGCCTGTATTGCCCCGCCATTGGCGTGGATAGCCCCCGTCGCGGCCCTGTTGATGATACTGCCTGGCTTGCTGTTACAGAAGAAGCTGGCGGTGCTCGCCAACCAGGCTGCCCATGAATCCACCCTGCGCAACGCGGTGCTGGTCGAAAGCGTCCAGGGGCTGGAAGACATCAAGCTGATGCAGGCGGAAAACCGCTTTTTACAGCAGTGGAACAGCTATATCCGTATTACCGGAGAGTCAGGGCTACGCACGCGTAAGCTGACTCAAGGGCTGATTGGCTGGGGCATGTCGGTACAAAGCCTGGTCTACGCCGCCATCATTATGTTTGGCGCGCCGATGGTCATTGAAGGCACGATGACCACCGGCGCCGTGGTGGCGGCTTCAATGCTCGGTTCCAGAATGATTGCCCCGATGGCTAATCTGTGCGGCGTGCTGGCCCGCTGGCAACAGGTTAAGGCGGCGAAGATGGGATTAGACAGCATCATGCAGCTTCCCACCGAAACGCAGTACGACGAAGACCGGGTGCATCAGGAGATTTTTCACGGCCATTATCTTTTTGAAAACGCACACTTTCGCTACCACAGCGACGATCAGCGCGTTCCACTGCGGATCACGCGTCTGGAGGTCATGCCCGGCGAACGGGTGGCGATCCTCGGGCGTAACGGTGCCGGAAAATCAACGCTGCTACAGGCCATGGCGGGTGGTGTGGAGATTATCCAGGGCGATGTCCGGCTCGATAACCTGAGTCTGGCGCAAATTGATATGGCCGATTTACGCCGCAACATCGGTTTTCTCAGCCAGAATGCGCGACTGTTTTTCGGCACCCTACGCGAGAACCTGACCCTCGGCGCACCGCACGCCAGCGACGCGCAGATCTTCGAAGCGCTGGAGGTCAGCGGCGCAGCTGCTTTCGTTAAACAGCTCGCCAAAGGGCTGGCGCATCCCATTATGGAAGGCGGCAACGGTTTGTCCGGTGGACAACGGCAGTCGATCCTGCTGGCTAGAATGCTGCTGCGATCGCCCAATATCGTGCTGCTCGATGAACCCAGCGCCTCGCTGGATGAACATACCGAGCGGGAATTTATTCAGCGCCTCAACCAGTGGTTGGGTAACCGCACATTGATTGTCGCCACCCATCGCGTACCGGTTCTGGAACTGGTCGAGCGCGTGGTGGTGTTAAAAGAAGGCCAACTGGTCATGGATGCCCCGAAAGCGCAGGCGTTGAATGCGAGCCGGGCACCTGCCCCAACTCACGGTCGGGAGTGGAAAAATGAAAACCAATCCGCATGATGCCGCCATGGACGACCTCGATATCCGCCGCGAGCACCGTTTTTCCGGGGCCAGCCGCATTATTCTGCTCAGCACGCTGCTGTTTGCCGTCCTGGGTATCTGGGCATATTTCGGCAAGCTGGATGAAGTCTCAACCGGCAGCGGGAAAGTGATCCCCAGCTCGCGTGAACAAGTCTTGCAATCACTGGATGGCGGTATTCTCGCCGAACTGACGGTCCGCGAGGGAGATAAAGTCCAGGCTAATCAAATTGTTGCTCGCCTCGACCCTACCCGTTCAGAGTCCAACGTTGGGGAGAGCGCCGCCCGTTATCGCGCCTCACTGGCCTCCAGCGCAAGGCTCAATGCCGAAGTTAACGATCTGCCGCTGGTCTTTCCCGATTCACTGCGCGCTTGGCCGGATCTCATCGCCTCCGAAACTCGCCTGTATAAAAGCCGCCGCGCACAGCTTGCGGATTCAATGGCGGAACTGCAGGATGCGCTGGTCTCGGTAAATAAAGAATTGGCCATTACTCAGCGACTGGAGAAAAGCGGTGCCGCCAGCCACGTAGAAGTGCTGCGCCTGCAACGCCAAAAAAGCGATCTGGGATTAAAAATCACCGACCTGCGCTCGCAATATTTCGTGCAGGCGCGGGAAGCGCTGTCAAAAGCCAACGCCGAAGTGGATATGCTGGCGGCTATTTTAAAAGGACGCGAGGATTCCGTCACCCGCCTGACCGTACGCGCGCCGATGCGTGGTATTGTGAAAAATATCCAGGTCACCACCATTGGCGGCGTTATTCCGCCCAACGGCGAGATGATGGAGATTGTGCCGCTGGACGATCATCTGCTGATAGAAACCCGCCTGTCGCCGCGTGATATCGCGTTCATCCATCCTGGCCAGCGGGCGCTGGTGAAGATAACCGCCTATGACTACGCCATTTACGGCGGTCTGGAAGGCGTAGTCGAAACCATCTCACCGGACACCATTCAGGATAAAGTGAAACCGGAAATCTTCTATTACCGCGTGTTTATCCGCACCCATCAGGACTTCTTACAGAACAAACTGGGACGCCATTTCTCCATCGTACCGGGCATGATTGCCACAGTGGATATAAAAACAGGTGAAAAAACCATCGTCGACTATTTAATCAAACCGTTTAATCGCGCAAAAGAAGCGCTGCGTGAGCGCTAAATCCTTGAGGATTAGGGGTTGCGGGGGCTGGTCACGCGTGTCACAAGTCTGTTATACTTGTCCTAACACATTGGGGCTGATTCTGGATTCGACGGGATTCGCGAAACCCAAGGTGCATGCCGAGGGGCGGTTGGCCTCGTAAAAAGCCGCAAAAAAATAGTCGCAAACGACGAAAACTACGCTTTAGCAGCTTAATAACCTGCTCTGAGCCCTCTCTCCCTAGCTTCCGCTCTTAAGACGGGGATCAAAGAGAGGTCAAACCCAAAAGAGATCGCGTGGAGGCCCTGCCTGGGGTTGAAGCGTTAAATCTAATCAGGCTAGTCTGGTAGTGGCGTGTCTGTCCGCAGGTGCCAGGCGAATGTAAAGACTGACTAAGCATGTAGTACCGAGGATGTAGGAATTTCGGACGCGGGTTCAACTCCCGCCAGCTCCACCAAAATTCTCCATCGGTGATTACCAGAGTCATCCGATGAAGTCCTAAGAGCCCGCACGGCGCAAGCCCTGCGGGCTTTTTTATGCCTTGAATTTGTCCCGCGAAGTCTGATGCCAACTAATTAAATCCGAACCTTTTAGGCACCTTGTTAGGCACCTCATAAAGCTTTATTGTTTTTGAGGTGCCTAAAACCATGGAAACCCGGCAATGGCAAGACAAACCAAACCTCTATCCGTTAAAGAAATCGAATCTGCTAAGCCTAAGGAAGCGGACTACGTTCTCTATGATGGTGATGGCCTTGAGCTACTCATCAAATCCAGCGGCAGCAAAATCTGGCAGTTTCGCTACATTCGCCCTGTCACCAAGAAACGAGCAAAGAAGAGCATAGGTCCCTACCCGTCAGTTACGCTTGCCGATGCCAGAAACTACCGGGCAGAGTCACGCTCTCTCCTGGCGAAACAAATCGATCCACAGGAACATCAGCAAGAACAACTTCGCAGTTCGCTTGAAGCTAAAACTGTAGTGGTCAACTAAAACTGGCCACGGCTTTAGAGTTTTTCCAGTATCGGTTTTCCGATTCGTTTGGGGGCAACCCACCGTTATAGTCATGCGGCCTTAGCGAGCTGTAATACCCGACGATATAGTCTGTGATCGCATGAGCAGCATCGCTAAAGTTTATATAACCTGTCACTGGCACCCACTCGTTTTTCAGACTACGGAAGAAGCGTTCCATCGGGCTGTTGTCCCAACAGTTTCCACGTCGGCTCATACTCTGCCTGATCTGGCAACGCCACAGTAACTGCCGGAACTGCCTGCTTGTATAGTGGCTACCCTGGTCACTGTGGAACATCACTCCGGCTGGTTTACCGCGAGCTTCCCACGCCATTTCCAGCGCTCTGATGGTCAGCTTGCTATCCGGCGAGAATGACATTGCCCAGCCCACTGGTTTCCTTGCGAACAGATCGAGAACAACTGCAAGGTAAGCCCAACGCTTGCCTGTCCAGATGTACGTCACATCGCCGCACCACACCTGGTTAGGTTCTGTCACTGCGAACTGTCGCTCAAGGCGATTCGGGATAGCGATGTGTTCATGACCAACACGTTTATACCGGTGGGTAGGCTGCTGACAACTCACCAGCCCCAGTTCTTTCATGAGCCTGCCAGCAAGCCAGCGTCCCATTCTGAAGCCTCTCAGGGTTGCCATAATGGCGATACTTCTTGCGCCAGCAGAGCCATGGCTGATGTTATGCAGCTCCCGAACCTGGCTGCGTAACACAGCTCGCCAGCCGTCTGGCTTTTCGGCGCTTTTCTCCCAGTATTTGTAGCTACTGCGATGAACCCCGAACACGTGGCAGAGTGTGACCACAGGATACTGCGCTCTGAGTTTCCCGATTAACGAGAATTGTTCAGGGAGTCTGACATCAAGAGCGCGGTAGCCTTTTTTAATATGTCGTTTTCCATTTCAATGCGTTGTAGCTTTTTCTTCAGCTCACGTATTTCAATCTGTTCCGGGGTTATAGGGGAGGCTTTAGGTATTTTGCCCTGTCGTTCATCCCGCAACTGCTTTACCCATCGCGTCATGGTAGAAAGACCCACATCCATAGCACTGGCCGCAGCTGCAACGGTGTAGTTCTGATCAAGGACCAGTTGAGCGGATTCACGTTTAAACTCTGCGCTGAAATTTCTTTTTTTCATTAGGGCACCTGTAATGTTCTGAGGTGAGCATATCACCTCTGTTCAGGTGGCCAAATTCAGTAAACCACTACAGTTGATAGAACTGTTTGCTATATCGACTCCATAAATCAACCTGCGTATTGGAAATTTTCGACCACTTCTCCGTCATCTGCAAAATCTCACGTGGCGGTATGGCCTGTAGCGCTTTATCCATAACAGACTTCAACATAGGCTCGTGAGAAGAAATCGCAAAACTTACAGAGGCACCAGGCATATCTGGAAGCCTAAAAAAGTGCATATTTTTCTGATAGTAATGATCGACCATAAACCTTGCTGACAATTCGGTAGCAATTGCCGCATCAGCGCTGCCCTCCTTGACCATGACCATCGCAACACTGCCAGTATCAGCATTAACCCAGGTGGCCTGCGGATAGCGTTGCTTCAGCTCGCTTTCCAGTACATGCCCGGCAGGTAGCGCAATACGAATCGGCTTCTCCAGTAGCGAGTCGGCGGTTTCCTCACGGGAAGTGATCATCACAAATGCCACATTCATCAGAGGATCGCTAAAGGTCGAATTGTACGGGTTTTGATGAGTGAGCGTGATAGTGGGATACATATCCCACTGTTCGCCGCTTATTTGCTTTGTCTGCTCGCTTTTAGAGTTAGCTAAAATGGGTTCAAAATCGAGCCCCGTTTGCAGATGAATAATATTCAGTAAATCGCCAAGAATACCGCGTAATTCACCGCTGCGATCGACCAGCGTATAGGGCGGGTAATCTGGGTTGATTAAAATGCGGATGACATGCTTTTTCTTCAACCACGCTTTTTCCTGAGTGGTGAAAGGTATAGGTGCATTCAGATAGGCAAGGTTGCCGCGGTTCAGCCAGTTCTGCATGACTTGCATATGAATTTCATTACTGATTGACGTAATGAAACCATCAAGAATATTTCTTAATACCGGCTGATCTTCGTTAACGACAAAATAATTATATTGTTCTTGCTTATCAAAGTAGTGCGTAATAACCAGTGATTGTGAGAAGTATCGAGAGATGCAATGGCTGCTGGTGATATTGTTACCAATATAATATTGGTTATCACCATTCACTACCGAGGCCATGGCCTGATACTCGTCGTCATAAAATGAGACTTTAGCCTCAGGAAAGGCCCCCTGGATAACATCGAGAAAAGGGCAATCCCGCACACACGCGACGCTAACCTGATGGTTCGTGGTCAGCGGCAGCATAGTGTTTTTTAGCGATGTTACAAGCGTCGGCCACGTCGTCAGCAATACCGAAGTACGCAACAAATTTCCGCCAACATCCTGGCGTCGGGACAGTTGGGTTATCAGCGTATCAACATCGTTATTGGCGAGCGCGGCCAGCGCCTCTTGTTCATTATCATACTGCTTTATAATGATTTTCAGATTGAGGTTCTTTTGCATTAACGCAAGGTAATCTGCGTTGACTCCCCGATAATATTCGCCGCTATTTTGATAAACAATGGGGGAGACTTCAGGTAACCAGGTACCAACAACCAAGGTTTTTTTATGCGCTAACCAGTTTGTTTCTTCCCTGTTCAAGCTGATATTTTGTACTGAAGTATTATAGTTACTTTTTAGCTCAACTTGCCGAGCTGAGCTTACACCCGTAGACAACCCGATGGTAAATATGACCATCAAAAAAATAAACAAGCGTTCCAGCATTACTCTATCCTATTTTATTTCTCTGCGCATAATCATAGATTTCCATTAATGATGAACAATCTAATTTTTCCATCAACCGGCTTTTATAGGTACTCACCGTTTTATTACTGATATTCATTTTGCTGGCAATTGAGCTGTAATCCATGCCATTAAGGATATAACGCAATACTCTCATTTCCTGATTCGACAACGTATCAAGCTTATCCTGCTCGCTGACGGATGAACCAGTAAAATGCTCAAGGGAAAAGGGAAAATAGCTATAGCCATTTTTTGCTGCTTCGATTGCGGCAAGAATATTATTCATACCTTCTTTTTTACTCACAAATCCGTTGGCACCGTATTCGGCGCTACGTTTGCCGTAAAAAAATTCATTTTTGGCTGAAATGATAATGATTACACCAGCATAGTGCCGCTTTCTCAGTTGCTCCAGCACTTCGATGCCACTGATACCGGGAATATCTACATCGATAATCAACAGCTCCGGCTTAGTTTTTTCAACGGTTTGAACCACTTGATCTCCGCTGTCGAGTTCGGTGGTCACAGCGATACCATTAGTATCGAGTAAGTTGCGGATGGCAATGCGTGCCAATGGGTGATCGTCAACGATTATCGCGTTCATTGCGTATAAGAATCCCGATAAATAAAGAGAGGCGATGGCTATAGAGCAGGCGAGCCTTCAACATTATAATTTCTGAAAATAAGGCTTTATCAGGTAAATCCTAACATAATCACGCGTATATTTTATTCATTTTTTATAAAAAATGCAGAACAAGGTATAAACGCAACACTGTAATTTACAAATTTTAAACCTTGCGCCTATCTAAATATCAAACCATTAACACAACATAAAAGGAATATTCTTACACGCGTAGGACAAATCTCTCATTTATTATGATTTATTCTTAATAATTTAGGACATATAACCGGCATATTGTTCATCAGAACTACGAGGGGGGATATGCGAATAGCTATCTAAAAATAAATTTCATACCAGGTCAAATATGGAGAACAAGAGTACAAACCTGCTGAATTTAGAGAGAAACTCCCTGCAGCTCTGGAGCAGCAGTGCCACAGGGAGGCAGCGATTAATCAGGCTTTACTGGGCAATGCCCCTACTGCATGCGAGCTTTTCACAGTCAGTGTAACGACGGCAGAACACAACAGTGCGGCAATCATAAAGATAAAGGCGCTGTTATAGCTTCCGCCGCTACTTTGGATCAACCAGCCGATGATGGGCGCTGATACAACCCCTGCCATCTGGCCGCCAAAGTTAACAATACCGGATGCCCGCCCCATGATGTTGCTGGGAATGGTATCCATCAGAATACCCCAGAACGTTGCCATAGCGAAAAACATGAACAAGGCTGAAATACACTGATAAACCACCGCCATATCTGCACTGCTCACGCTGAAGGTCAGATACAGGAAACCCGCGGCAATAACAGAGGTTACGACATACAGCGTTTTACGCTGGGGTTTGAATTTATCTGAGCAATAACCACCTAATAATGTTCCGCCAGCCCCGAACAGGAAGGGAATGGCCGCCATGACACCGGTCTTTGCCAGAGAAAACTCTCGTACGGTAATCAGGTAGCTTGGCAGCCAGGTTGAAAAACCCCAGAAGGTGATATCAAACAAAAACCAGATACTGGCCATTTGCCAGAGCACCGGCATTTTGAGTACGTCTTTAAACGCGATAGCACTGGTGTTTTGCAGGCTCCCCTGGTCGTCAGCAGCCAGCTCCGCCAGGTCTTGTTGCGTAATGGCAGGGTGATCTTTCGGGTTGTCACGCGTAAATAAGTAGATACCTGCGGCGATAAACAGACCGGGAATACCCAGCACGATAAAAACCATGTGCCAGCCAAATGCCCCAATGATGCTTGCCGCCACGACTACCGCCAGCGCTGGGCCTAAGGTGTTTACCGTTGACTGAATCGCCGTGGCGCGGCCACGTTCTTTCGATGGGAAATAAGTTGATATCATCTTCCATGAGGCCGACGGGAAACATCCCTCACCGATACCAAAGAAGAAACGTACTGCTAACATCAGCGGAAGCGTCAGCACAGCGCCGGTTAAGCTGGTGAACACAGACCACCATGCAATACCAATGGCCATGATTTTTCGCGAGCCAAACTTATCCGCCAGTAATCCACCGGGAATTTGAAACGCGGCATAACCAATAAAAAAGGCGCTAATAATTAAACCTTGTTGAGTCGTATCAAGATTTAAATCTTTGCCAATATAAGGGAGTGAAACGCTCATCACCATTCTGTCGAGAAAAGAGAGCAGCCACGCCAGCCAGATCAGTGTCAGGACGGTATATCTTGCTTTCCAGGTCTTGGGTTTACCTGAAGGTAAAGACGTTTGTAGGTTCATTTTGATGTCCTTAGGGTGTAGTGATCTACCGCGGCCATAAATAGTCGCGATAGATCCATGCGTGTTTAGCGTTATTTATTAATATTGTTTTCTAATAACCGTACCGCTACAGGCATAACTTTCCGTGCCATTGATTAAGGCAATGCGCCCATTAACCATGACAATTTCAATCCCTTCCGGGTACTGATTGGGTTCAACAAAAGTGCCTTTATCCGCAATTGTGTTCGGATCGAACATCACGATATCCGCTGCATAACCGACCTTCAGCAGTCCGCGATCCTGCAAACCCAATACTTCAGCAGGTTTCCCCGTCATCTTGCGGATTGCTGCTTCCCAGCTCAGACATCCCTCTTCACGAACATATTTACCGAGCACGCGAGGGAATGCGCCAAACACGCGCGGGTGCGGTTTGCCAGCCCCCATCAAGCCATCGGTACAGACGTTTTGTTCAGGTCGACAGAGAAACTTAATCACGTGCTCTTCGGTACCGTAGAAGTCGACCATCCCCACGGCGTTTTCCTCTTCAAAGAGCAGATCGAAGGTGGCGTTGTACGGATCTTTTCCACGCAGCTCGCCCAACTGGACGAGGTTCAAACCGACAGCATCCTGATTTTTTGCCGTTTTCACGCTGGTGACAAAAATCTGGTCCAAACCGGCAAAATCGATAAAGTTATCCCAGCCAGGAATGCCCTGCTGAATATCGTCAATCATTTTGGCGCGCAGTTCGGGCGAGGCGAGACGCTCAAGTAATTTGTCCGTACCACCGGAGTGAACCCAGGGCGGCAGGATCACGCCGAGCATCGTGCTGCCCGCCACATACGGATACTGGTCGAAAGAGATACGAATCCCCTTTTCCTGCGCCTGTTCCAGCATGCCCAGCATTTGGTCGATCAGCCCCCAGTTTTTCTTGCCGCAAACCTTCATATGCGAAATATGCAGCCAGACGCCGGTGGCTGTGGCGATATCAATCAGTTCCTGGGTTGAGTTGATAATATCGTCAGCTTCACTGCGCTGATGCACCACAAAAATCCCGTCATATTTCGCCGTGACCTTACACAGTTCAATCATTTCGGCAGTATCACCAAAGGCGCAAGGCATATAGATAAGACCAGTGGAAAGTCCAAATGCCCCAGCTTTTAACTCCCGCTCAAGGACCTCACACATCTTCGCCACGTCTTCGCGGGTCGAAGGACGCCCATCCAGGCCCATCGCTTCCATGCGCACGTTGCCATGAGGAACTAAATACGCGAGGTTTGTCGCCGGATGACGCGATGCCAACAGATTGAGATAACCGTCTGTATTTTTATATTTCCAGTCAATTTTGTCGGTGTCACCGTCCAGTCCGGCGATATTTTTACGCCAGGCTGGAATATATTCTTCCGGTAGCGGCGCTAAGGCGACGCCATCCTGGCCCAACAGTTCGGTGGTGATACCCTGACGAATTTTTGCCGACAGAGCGGGGTTAATAATGGCTGACAGGTCAGAGTGCGTATGGGTATCAATAAAGCCAGGACAAATTATTTTTCCTGTTGCATCAATAACCTGCTCATTAACGCCAACCTCAATTTGGCCGATTGCGACAATACGTCCTTCATCAACCATCACATCGGCAATTCTGCCTTCACTGCCCGTCCCATCAATTACATTTCCGTTTTTGAAAATGGTTTTCATCGTTATTCTCCATGGCGGTGCTGCTGAGCTACACCGCCTGTAAGGTAAGAGGTGGTTATCTTTATTTTTATTGGCGATAGAGTGTCTGGATAATGCTGTAATAGCCGCTGGCCGAGCCGGTTAATTGCTCGATCTCGATATACTCATCAATGGTGTGTGCCAGGTTTTCTCGTGAAGGACCGAAGCCGATGGTTTTGATTCCCGCTTCGCCCGCATAGTGGCTACCGTTGGTACAAAATGAGTACTGCGTAATGGTTGGATTAAAGCCAGTCTCACGAACGCCCGCCAACGCTGCCTGCACGAATTCGTCGGACTCGTCGTACACCCAGCCTGGGAAGAACCGCTCTCCCTCAATCGTGGCGCCGGTATAGCAAGACTCCTGACCCACCGCGTAGGACACTCGGGCCTTAAACTGCGGATCCTGAGCAATAAGTTCCGCAAGCGCATTTTCCAGCGGAGCAATCACGCTTTCTTTGGTTTCACCCACCAGCAAACGGCGATCGTAGGTTGCGCGACAGTAATCCGGTACCACCGAGGCCCCCGGGTACGGCGAAGATTTAATGTCGGTCAGTTCCAGAATGCCTGGCCCCAGAACCGGATGCGTTGGCGGCGTAATCGTGCGAATTTTGTCGATCAATTGCGCCATTTTGTACACCGCGTTAATCCCCGCCTGCGGGTTAGCGGAGTGCGCGGGTTTACCAAAGGTTTCGACCACAATTTCAGCGCGGCCACGTTGACCAATTTTCAGGTTTAACTCGGAAGCTTCACCGATGATCACGTAGTCTGGCTTATAGCGCTCGCTGACCAGGCGAGCGGCAATACCTTCAAAACACTCTTCATGCACGATGCACGCAACGTAGATTTTCCCGGCAAAATTTCGCTGATTGTCCTGACCGAAAAAGCCCACGGCGGAGATCATCGCCGCCACGGCACCTTTCATGTCAGTTGTGCCGCGACCATAAATTTTGCCATCTTCAATATCGCCGCCGTATGGGTTGCGGGACCACTTCTCTTCGTTCACCGGCACGGTATCGATATGTCCATCGAGAACCAACGTTTTCCCTGGCTGGTTGCCGACAATACCGCCAACAATGTTGCCGTACTTATCAACGTGGATGTCATCGAATTGGTAATGCTGCATCATTGTTTTTATGGCATTAACCACTTCACCTTCCTGACCGGAATAACTTTTTTGTTGGATCAGCGCCTGACAGTTTTTAATGACTTCTTCAATGCGGTTTGCAGATAACATGGGTTTCTCCGTTATATCTCTTAATCAGGGAATTATTTGTTGATGCCCGGGTACTGTCCGCCCCAGACAATATCCAGATATTGTTGCGGGTCGGTATCCCCTTCGGTGCTGACTAACAGCACGCGAGAGTGCGCATCCAGCCCCAGTTGCTCACGCGTTTGCGCCAGTTCAGGTGAGGTCATCAACAGCGCCAGCAGACCGGTAGTAACCGCACCTGACTCACCCGAAATAATCTGTGGATCGCCTGCCAGCGGGTTGCCCAACATGCGCATGCCTAACGCTGCAACTTCATCCGGGCAGGAAGCAAATGCGTTGGCATAGTCGCGCAGCAGTTTCCAGCCGATACTGTTCGCCTCACCGCAGGCGAGACCGGCCATCACGGTTTGTAAATCACCGCCCACCGCAATGGCATCCCCCTCTTTCGAACGGGCTGAGCGGTAGAGGCAATCGGCAATTAACGCTTCGGCGACGATCACTTTCGGGCGATTCTCACCCCAGGCTGCCGTCACCATTCCCTGAACCATGCCGGCAAACGAGCCGACGCCTGCCTGCACAAAAATGTGAGTCGGCGCAACCTGATGCAGCTGATCTATCGCCTCCAGCATCAGCGTGCCGTAGCCCTGCATAATCCACTGCGGGATCTTTTCGTATCCTTCCCAGGCGGTATCCTGCACGACAATCCAGCCATACTTTTCGGCCTGCTCTGCGGTCATACGAACCGCATCGTCATAGTTCATATCGACGATCTCAGCGGTAGCGCCTTCGTTACGGATAGAGGTCAGACGTTGCTGCGAAGAGCCCTTTGGCATATAAACTACGGCGTTTTGCTTCAGTTGGCGCGCCATCCATGCCACGCCGCGACCGTGGTTGCCATCAGTGGTGGTAGCAAACGTGACGGTTTGCAGATCGTGGCGTACCTCTTCGCTGGTCATCACGTCAAACGGCAGTTCACTGATATCCTTACCAACTAATTCAGCGATATGGCACGCCATCGCATAGGAGCCACCCAGCGCTTTGAAGGCTTTCAGGCCAAAACGCTGAGATTCATCTTTGAGGTAGATATTTTTTACGCCCAGTTTTTGTGCAAGCGCCGGTAGCGTATACAGCGGCGTCGGCGCGTAGCCCGGAATAGACCGATGAAAATTCAACGCTTTTACCAGTTCCTGGCGGCTAAACGGTGCCAGCGGCGCGTTCGGATGTTCGGTAAACGGTGTCTGGTTGATAAAAAATGATAAGTTTTCCTGCATCATAAAACCTCATTGTCCTGGTATTTCATTCCCTGTAATCGGTGCAATACAGAGATATTTCCGTTATCGGTATTGGCAATAGAGCAAAATACTTACCAGCTTTTTATGAATTGAGTAAATTCTTATAAATATTTTAATAAAGGCTTTAATTTCAATAAATTAAATGAAATTTTAAATTGACAACCGAAAATATCAATACCTCAGTTTATCGCCTCGTTTTGATAAATTCTCATCATTGATAAATAGTGTGATCGCGGAATATAAAATAAGAAAAACATTCAAAAACAGCGTGGTAGATTGATTTTTCGCAAATCATTTTTGCATTGTTTCGCCTATTTATCATTTTCCTTGAGAAATGTGACACACCGTCGGAGAAGTACCATGATTTCAGTACTCAGCAATATTCAGGATGATATATGCAATTACGCCGATGCTATTTCTGGCATAACGGGCACGGACGTTGAAATCATTGATGAATCTTTAATGCGCATCGCGGGTACCGGGAAATACCGGCATATGCTCAATGAGAACGTGGCCAAAAATGGCTACATTTATCATCACGTATTGCAGGTGCGAGAAACGGTACTGATCAAAAACCCCGGCGAGCATCCGCTGTGTCAGTTATGTGAAAAACACCACTACTGTTCTGAAATGCTGGATTTGAACGCACCTATTTTTCTCAATAATCGCGTGATTGGCGTGATCGGGATTATTTGCTCAACCCAGGCACAGCGTGACACGTTATTGAGCCAGATTGATAAATTTGTCACCTTTATTGAGCAAATCGCCGTAATGATCTCCAGTAAGGTCTTTGAATGCCTGGAACGCTTACGCGCACAGGAAACGCTTGGCGCATTTCGGCGTCTGATCGATGCCATGGACCGCGGCGTGGTGGCGATTGATGGCAAGGGTCTTATCTGGCATGCCAATCATTCAGCCGATCGCATCCTCAACCGCGAGGTTCAGGGATTACCTCTGACCATTGAAACAACCGGGGACAGCCTGTATGGCGATGAAGAAGCGTGGCTGACGCTTGAAGGTCAGAAACATCATGTACTGTGCAAACAAATTTCGCTCTCCTCGCAGGATAACGATCGCTTAACCATGGTTATCTTTCGTGATGCACACGACTACCTGAGTAACCTTACTCCATCCCCTTATGAGTCCGACATACAGGTACGACTAATTGGTCACTCTCCCTCAATGGAACAGCTCAGAAGTACCATAGGTAAAATCGCCAACAGTTACGCCAGCGTGCTCATCACCGGGGAAAGTGGCTCGGGGAAAGAGGTCGTGGCATTTGCCATTCACCAGAGCAGTCCACGTAAAGCCGCGCCTTTCGTAACAATCAACTGCGCAGCTATCCCAGAACAACTGCTGGAAAGCGAACTGTTTGGTTATGTTCGCGGCGCATTCAGCGGGGCCGATCCCAAAGGGCGAATGGGGAAATTTGAACTGGCCAACGGCGGCAGCCTGTTTCTGGATGAGATTGGCGATATGCCACTGCACCTGCAGGCCAAGCTGCTCAGGGTATTGCAGGAAAAGGCGATCACCCGCGTTGGCTCTAATAACACCATCAATATTGATGTGCGCATTATTGCTGCAACTAACAAAAACATTAACGCGATGGTGGAAAATAATCAGTTTCGTGAAGATCTTTTCTATCGCCTGAACGTGGTCCCTCTGGTACTTCCTTCCCTGCGTGAACGCCGGGCTGATATTGCGGTCCTCGCACAGTATTTTGCCGATGAGTTTTCGGTCAGTTACCAGCGACCACCGCAAAAACTGCCTGATGACGTTATTAATCGCCTTTATGCCTGGCACTGGCCGGGTAACATTCGTGAATTACGCAACGTGATCGAATACATTTTTGTGATGCGCGGAGAAGCCGCTGGGATCAACGCCAGCCATCTTCCCCCTTACCTGCTTACCGCCGCTGACGGTAGAAAAACGACGATGACCGCGCAACCCCGACAGCTTGCCAGCAAAGGAAAACAAGCGGAAAGGGAGGCTATCGAAAACGTCATCCAGCGATTCGGCTCAAGCGTTGAGGGGAAAAAGCAAGCCGCGACAGAACTGGGGATCAGCATTGCCACGCTCTATAGAAAAATAAAACTGTACGGACTGTAAGCTTTCCTTATTAACTGAGAAGCCCGCACAACGCGGGCTTCTCATCGGTAGAACAGAGCACATTAAGCCCGAAAATACTTAATCAAACACACCATTAATTACCGCGGTGACAATCGCCGTACTCAGTGCAATCAACACCAGATTGTCGCCCACAACCTGCCATTCATAACCTGGATAATACGGCAATTGGTTCAGCATAGAGGATGGAACACTTTTCTTAGCGATCCCCGGAGGAAGCGGCTTTCCTCGCGCCAGATTTTTGGCGATACCCGGAGGCAGTGACTTATAGCCCGTCAAACCATATCTGACGGCATACTGTCTGGCCACGTTATAGCTGATGTCACTATCAACATGGTCCGGCTTACCATAATTTTTACGTTGTTCTGCCTGCGAATTGCCTTTCTGGCTATTGCCCTTATTCCCGCTATTACCATGATTGCTACTATTTCCATGGTTGCCACTATTACCATTGCCGTTGCCATTACCGGGGTTGGCCAATACTGGGGTGGCGCACATCGTCATCGCGGCAACGGCGACTAAAGCTGTTGCTAAAGCACGAAGTCTGGACATGATGATTCCTTAAAATGTGGATACATATAAAAATGTACGGTATCGCGTGAATACTGGCTATCGCTACAACTCCGATTTATTGGCAAAAAAGGGAAAGCACATAGCACACATCACGCTATTCGCCTCGCCGCGGTGGAGAAAAGTTAGCCAAAGATGTTGCAGAACTGCTATAAAGTCTTTCTCTTCTGTCGGCTGGTGTTAAACTGGAAAGTGTGATCTTCATCATAACCTGCTTAAACAGAGAAAAGAGACACTGCTATGCAACATATCATTGAGGGCTTCCTCAACTTCCAAAAAGAGATTTTCCCTCAACGCAAGGAACTCTTTCGCAGCCTGGCATCCAGCCAAAATCCTAAAGCGCTTTTCATCTCCTGTTCCGATAGCCGCCTGGTGCCAGAACTCGTTACTCAGCAAGATCCCGGACAGCTTTTCGTTATCCGCAACGCCGGTAATATCGTCCCCTCTTTCGGCCCGGAACCGGGTGGCGTATCCGCAACCATCGAATACGCGGTTGTGGCACTTGGAGTGACGGATATCGTCATCTGCGGACACTCCAACTGCGGCGCGATGAAAGCCATCGCCGATAGCCAGCCTCTGGATCCGATGCCTGCTGTGGCTCACTGGCTGCACTATGCCGATGCCGCGAAAGCCGTGGTCGAGAAAAAAACCTGGGCTAACCCAATCGATAAAGTTAACGCCATGGTGGAAGAGAACGTTATCGCGCAGCTCAACAACATTAAAACGCATCCTTGTGTCGCGGTTGGACTGAGAAATAATGCTCTTCGTCTGCACGGCTGGGTATATGACATCGAAAGCGGTGAAATCCGTACCCTGGATAAAAACAGCAAAACCTACGTTTCCCTTGCTGAAAACCCGCAGGTGCATTTCGAGTAATTCTTCCACTGGAGCAAGGATGCTCTGGACATCTCCTCCCCCTATTTCTGTTAGTAGACAAAAAACGGACTTGCGACTAGCTTTAAAGTGGCCACTGGTGTTCCCACATCGGTTTTCGCACATTTTATAAAATATTGCGACAGGTCTCATTTCCTGAGTCGCAAACAGCTGTTCATACATGGTGCAGGCGATAAAAGGAGCCGGTACGAATGCAAGCAAAAATAAAAAGAATAATGAATATGTTATTTTATCATGAGTCGTGGGATATCATGCTTATTAAGGATAATGGCACACACTTATTCCCTGATAACACCCTGGAGATATTAAGCAAATCCACTGCACAGCAGTTAAAAAAGAAATATACATTTCAGGCTGACCCTTTTCTGATTGAAAAAGACGATAAACTGTATGTTTTCTATGAAGCTCTTAGCTTTCGCAACTCAAAAGGCACGCTACGATGTCGCGTTCTTGACCGTGAACTGGTTGAACTTGATGATATTAAGCTTGAGGGCTTTGACGACTTAAAGTGTCATTTGTCATTCCCTTATCTGATTCATATCAACGATCAACTCTTCATGATCCCCGAGTCTTCAGAAAGAAAAGAGGTAATACTGTTTCAGTCAATAGAGTTCCCTGCACGCTGGAAGCAAGTTAAAGTTTTAATCTCTGATATCGAATTAACCGACAACTTATTTATATCAATTAATGAAGCCTGTTATCTTTTGTCCACCACGATGGATAATGAAATAATTATTCATTCGGCAGATCATATTTATGGACAATGGCAGCGGATTACCCCCTCATTGAAAGTGAGCAATCCTCATCATCGAGGCGCAGGAGCCTCCTATCAGGTCGAAAATAAAATGTACTTCCTTACTCAGGAGTGCACACCTGAAACTTATGGAAAATCAATCTATATCAAAGAATTAGTGACACTGAACGACGCTAATTTTGATGAGAACCTAATCGAACAAATCAATTCGTCGATCAACCACAGTGACGGCGTCCACACGCTGAACTTCTCAAATAACTATATTGTTTATGATACAAAAATAAACCAATTCAGCTTTTTATCTATACTTAAAAAAATATCTTATAAATGCATGGTGAGGTATCGCAACTATAACCTTACCAAACGTCACCAATAACGCGTTCTCTATGGTACTGGCGTGACTCAATCCCCGTTTATCTGGAGTCTGTATGGCAATTCTGGTCACTGGTGGTGCAGGTTATATTGGTTCACATACTGTTTTAACGCTACTGGAAAGAGGCGATGATGTCGTTGTCATCGATAATCTGGCGAACGCCAGTCAAATCTCGCTGGACAGGGTCGCGGAACTTACTGGAAGAGAGCCTATTGTCTATATCGCCGATGTTCTTGACAGGCCGGCATTGAAAAACATTTTCGCCAACCATAACATCACCGATGTCATTCATTTTGCGGGGCTTAAATCGGTTTCAGAGTCGATAAAAGAGCCCCTCGCCTACTATGAAAACAACGTCACCGGAACGCTGGTTTTACTGGATGAAATGCTGGCCGCAGGCGTTAATCGTTTCATTTTTAGCTCATCCGCCACGGTATATGGTAATCCGGAAAGCGTACCGCTTAGCGAGCAATCGCGTACGGGCGGCACCACCAATCCGTACGGCACGTCTAAGTTAATGGTCGAACAAATTCTGGCTGACTTCTCACGTGCACAACCCGATTTCCGCATTACCTGCCTGCGCTATTTCAACCCGGTCGGCGCCCATCCATCGGGTCGGATTGGTGAAGATCCTAACGGTATCCCCAATAATCTGGTTCCGTATATCTCTCAGGTCGCGATTGGTAAGCTGGAAACCGTGTCGGTGTACGGTAATGATTATCCCACTCCCGACGGTACCGGCGTGCGTGATTATATTCACGTCATGGATCTGGCGACCGGTCATTTAGCCGCGCTGGATTGCCTGAACAAAGGCGCGGCTTACAAGGTGATTAATCTCGGTACCGGTGTCGGTTATTCCGTGATTAAGTTGATTGAAGCATTTGAGAAAGCGGCCCAGACCAAAATTCATTATCAGTTTGTCGCCAGAAGACCCGGAGACATTGCCGAATGTTGGTCTGACCCATCGCTGGCATATAAGGAGTTAGGTTGGAAGGCCATCTACAGCCTTGATGAAATGATGCGTGACACCTGGAACTGGCAAAAAAACAACCCGAATGGGTATCAAATTTAATGTTCACAGCAGCGAGCCTGACCGTCAGGCTCGCTGCTGTGTCTGACTATTGTACTGTTATTGTTGATACCCGGTACCAGCCGCTGTTCTGCTTCCCTTCATTGGCAAAGTTAATTCTCGCCGCACCCGACTTATCCAACATCGCAACCTCAATCGCGTACTGCCCTTTTGCCAGTCGGCCTGGCATAGATAACGCATAACTGACCTGATACTTACCGGGGAGCCAGCGGCGAATATCCTCCGCGGAATTCCCCTGTGCCACCACCTTATTAGCATTGTCCACAACACGGAATGCCAGCATATAAGGCAGATAAATCGGAGCGATACCCTCATTGTACCAGGTACTGTTCAATGTCAGCGTTTGTCCGCTGTCCCACACGGACTCATGGCTCAGGGACGCCAGGCGAAATCGATAGCCCAATTTGGTCAGCGCATCGTCGACAATCGGTCGATAGTCGCTGGGTATCGCTCTCGATTTCAGGTTAATGGTACTGGCGTGCTGTTTGACCGCCCAGTCAAAAATCCCCTGCACTTCAGCACGTGTATAGTGAAAGGTATTCTTCCAGTCCTGCATATACGAGCAGATCTCCAGGCTCACCGGCGCACGTTTCCATGCGTCGTTGAACCCTGAATAACTCTGCTGCGCAGCCAGCAATCGCTGCGGGTAATCATCAGTCATATGGTTCCAGGAGTCCGAAAATACGCGCAGGTCCCCCCAACAGTCCGCACGCCATCCTGCCCCACGCTCCACCGCATTCGCCAGACTTTGTCCGCCGCTTATCAGCATGGTTTTTGGCGTCACCGGAAAAGCAGAAAAGTGCATCGCGACGTAGCGATCCAGTTGCGCCGTGGTGTATCGCTCCAGTAATGGCTTCAGGTTCGGGAAGTTGCTGTTATGCCATTCTCCCCATGATCCCACCATGCCAATATCAACAAACGCGAGATTCTCATTACCATCGTAGCGCTTACCAAATGCGTTCAACAGACGCTGGCTGTATTGAATAAACAGAGGATCGTCTAAATCCGGGGCAAATGTCTTTTTATCCGGCGTCCAGGTACCTTTCACGCCTTTTTTAATCAGCCAGTCAGGAATTTGCGAACCGCTTTCCGGCTCTGCCAGTACCATAAATCGTAGCCCGACATTCATCGCTGGACGATGTGCCGCCGCGTATTTGAAGGCATCATCCACCAACGCAAAATTGTACTGGCCTTCGACAGGCTCCAGGTCCCGCCAGTAAAAACGCTCGTATTCAAATCCGGTATTGGGATAGTCCGCCAGCCCCAGCGTTTCACCGTATCCCTGATGAAAACTTGCCACGCCAATCCCCGGATTGGTTAGCGGGCCAGTTAATGCTTTGGGGGTAACGGTCGTCAATGCGGCCATGACCGTCAGCGGGAAAAACATGCACAACAACGCACTAACCCATTTACGTTTCATCGCAATGACATCCTCCACCAATTTGTAAACGCTAGCGGCCTTTAAGGCTTAACCACCAGTCCCAGATACCTACGTGAAAATTTTGGAACACATCAATACCTAACGCGGATTTGATCATATACAGCGTCAGCAATATGCAGCAGGTGACGAATAGCACGGCAATCAGCAGCAAAAATGTGAGCAGCATTCTCGACAGGGTTGATTCCTGGCGATGCTGGCGGCGTAAATCTCTGCCAAACAAAAAAACCAGATAATAACGCTTACTGAAAAAGGGAAAGCTTCTGCGAATATCGATCTGATGCCGCGAAGCCAGCGTCGAGGCCAGGATCGCATTTTCCACCCCTTCTTTTTGTTCAGGGGTCAACCCCTGCGCAATCGTCTCATCAAGATGAGTATAAAATCGTTCGATTACGGGGGGACGATTTTGAGGACTGGTCAAAATTAACCTATATCTTTATCAATTGAGTGATAGACGTTAACCGTCTTTTTGGCGATTTCATGCCAATTGTAGTTTTGCAAATATACACGATAGTCCACGCTATTTGCTGTTACCCCTTGGCCTAATTTTTCGGCCAGACCGGTTACATCTCCCACCTTAAAATAGGTCTCGGCAGGCAGTTGAACTTCAAGGTTAGCAGGAATATCACTGACGACGGCCGGAAGAGAAAATGACATTGCCTCCAGCAGCGCAATGGGCAATCCTTCATGGTATGAAGGCATCACAAATAGCCTGGCCTGCGAAAACACCGCCTGCAGCTCATCACCACGTAAGAAACCGGTCATCACTACGCCTGGCGTGTCGGCGGCAAGCTTTTTGAGGCGAATGCTGTATTCGGTTGGATGATCCGCATCACCAATTAACACTAACGGCATGGTCAAACCGCTGTGTTGATAGGCGGCAATGGCATCATGCATCCCTTTTTCTTCCACAAACCGTCCAACCACAACGAGATAATTTTTCGGCTGCAGCCCAAAGCGGGAGAGCGTATTGTCGATGGTGAGCTCTGATAACAACCGCGGCTCGTTTACGCCATTGTGAATTAAATGCGCATCATAGCGACCATGTTTTTTCTGGATCAGTTGATTAATAACTTCAGAAATCACAATCACCTCGTTGGCATATCTCACCGCCCAACGTTCGCCCAGCAGCAATATTTTTTTTGCAACGAAACCCCATTTCTGACGATCGTAATCAGGTCCGTGGTGGGTGAAAACCACCTTCTTACCCATCACGCGTAAGAGTGGGATCACAAGGCCAGGGCCGATAGCATGGACATGCACAATATCCGAATGGTCGATACGTGTCCTAAACGCCGCTAAAACGGAATGGACAATAGCTTCCAGCGAGCGCTTTTTGGGGGCCCACAGCGCGTAGGTTTCGACTTTTTTATAGACCGAACGTTTGTAATTTACATATGGCGAGCGAGCAATCACGCAAATATCCACATCGAACTGCTGTTTAATGGCAGGATAAAGATTCTGACAGTGTGTCTCCACACCGCCCAATACATCGGGAATACCACGCGTTCCAAAAACCGTTATTTTTTTACTCA
Source organism: Citrobacter sp. S39 (assembly GCF_009495675.1). NCBI lineage: Bacteria > Pseudomonadati > Pseudomonadota > Gammaproteobacteria > Enterobacterales > Enterobacteriaceae > Citrobacter > Citrobacter sp. S39. The sequence continues at coordinate 2,161,811 of NZ_CP045555.1, read as the reverse complement.
TTCTATGGCCTGCTCAGCAGTTCTTTATACAGCGCCTGTAAGGTATCCATATGTTTACTCAGCGCATATTTTTCACTCAACCGCGCACGGCCATGTAAGCCCATATTCCGCGCCTTCTCTTGCGAGCCTGCCAGGACGTCCATCGCATTTGCCAACTCCTGCGCATTGCCTGGTTCGAATAAAATCCCTTCGATACCGTCACGAATTTGTTCCGGGATGCCGCCAATGCGCGACCCAATAACCGGCTTGCCTAAGGACATCGCTTCCAATATCGCCATAGAACAGTTTTCATAGCATTCAGAAGGAAGGATCACCGCTCGCGCATGCTTAATAAGCTTGTCGAGGGCTTCTCCTTGTTGCACATAACCTAAAAATTCAACATCAGGGTATTTGGCGGCTAATTCATCATGCAACGGACCGTGCCCCACAACTTTCAGCGGCGCACTGTTCTGCATTTTTTTATGCGCTGCCAACAACGTTGCCACGCCCTTTTCACGGCTCAGACGGCCAAAGTACAGCATATAGCCCTCATCGCTCACTTCGGCCTGGGGACGACTGTCATCAACGCCATTGACGATGACATCAATGCGCGAATTTGGCAGCGTACGCAGCAGGATACCTCGTAAAAAAACACTCGGTGAAATAATCACATCCAGCGCCTGATAGTTTTGTGCAATGTACTGCCAGGTTGCCTCCAGGGAGAGCAGAAAGCTTTTTGAGGCTGAACCTTCCTGGCAACGATACCTGAAGGCATTGAAAACCGTCCCGGTAATACAGGAATCGCACACTTTGCCGTCGCGCAGCATGGAATACGAGGGGCACACAATCTTATAGTCATGCGCAGTCAGCACCGTTTTGCAGCCAAAATTACGCGCAACTTTAATCAACGCCGGTGTTAACTGATGGTAGATGTTGTGAAAGTGGACAATATCCGGACGCTCTTTTTCTAATAGCGCCAGCATTTTTTTGCAGGCCTGCGAATTATGAATAAAGTTAACCGCCGTTTTGATACCGCCCAGCAGATTGCTCTCTTTGTGGTAGTCCACATTGCTGACGAAATAATCCGCATAGTCCGAGGGGAAATTATTATCATGATGCATAGATAAATCAATAACCTGCACTCCGGCCTGTTTCAGCATATCGCGCTCTTGAAAATAAACCGTTTCCGCGCCGCCTTTAATGAAAAAAAACTTGTTAACTAATAATACTTTCATGGCGCCTGCCCCGGTTATTCATGAATGATTTTACTGTTAGGTGGAGTCAACGGATCGCGTACGGGATAAAAAATACCTTTGATCAGCCCCGCTGAGCGTACGATTAAGTTAATAACGCTTTGCAGCCCATCTGTTAACGAGCGGTTTTGCACAATCTTCAACAAGGTAAATGCCAGTAATGGTAGAAGCGCAACGGCAAACACGTCGATATTAAAAGTGAGCAGCGCCACAAATAAGAGAATAAGGTAGAGCGCAAATACCGCCTCATTCTTCACGATGTTGAATGACTGGGAAAACCAGGGTTTCCCCCAACTACAACGCAAAAGCTCACCCGGAGCCTGGTAATAACCGCTGGTCCAGCGTCGCGCCAGCATCTTAAACGTCGGTAGCGTATGTGACGTATGGCTGAAGTAAGGAATATCCAGACGCCGCAGTTTATAGCCCGCTTCGATTAAACGCAGACCCAGCTCAGCCTCTTCATACGCGTGCAAATTACGGTTAGTCAGATAACCAATTTTCTCAATCGCAGAGCGACGATATAATCCACCACCGCCTAAATGGTCACTATCCCCGAGCGGATATATTTTATTAATGCGTTGCTTACGAGACTTAAATTCATAGTTAACGGCATCATCCATTTCAACGGTTCCCGCAACGCCTGCATATTCTGGTTCAGCCTGCAAAAAGGCGACGGCCTGATCCACAAATCCTTCTTCCAGCTCCATGTCGCCGTCCATCAACAACAGATATTCCCCTTCACTATACAGATAACCTAACTGGTGCCCGACGCCACAGCAGCGATCGCCAGGGTCAGTTAAGGACACTACGGTCACCCCTTTATCGATCGCAAGCTGTTGGGTGTTATCCGTTGAGAGACTATCTGCCACAATGATTTTATGTGGATAGTCAATAAGCTGCTTACGGATGCTGTCAATCGTCTTCTCAATACATTTAGATTCATTGAGTGTTTTAATGCTCACTGAAATAAACGGTTTTTGGTCCATACAATTACCCTACGCAGCGAAGGACGGTTCGACGAATCACTAAACTTGCCCCTAGTGATAAATAGAACAGGAATTGTAACATCGGTGTAATCATCAGTATCTGGCTGTAAGGTAAGCTAATTAAGCAACTGATAGCAAAAGCGTTAAACGCCGGTGCAAAACTCAGCAACTGGAGATCCTGCTGGTCCAGTTGTTCAAGTCTCAGTAATGGCTTTGGCTGACAAACTTTCAGGATATAAATGAATAAGCTAACAAAGAGTAATGTACCAATCGCCCCCACTTCCCACAGCAGCATACTCAGGGAAGTCGAGTCGAGAATTAAGTTGTAGATAATATTCAAAAATCCCGGAGACACCGTACTACCACTGTTAGTGGCGTTGAGTCCGTAGCCAAATAACGTTCCTGAAAGCCCCCACAGATCGTTATTTTTCAACCAGAACAGGAACGTCGTAAAGCGCCCTAATTCACCGGTAGACATAATGTAGTTCGGATCAAAGATATAGCTTAAGGAGTCGATAAAAATACTTAACGAGCTTTTCGATGGATCGCCACCGAACGCCGTAGAATAATAGTACGCGAGGATCACAATCGACAGGCTAATGAGCAACAGCATTCCCGCCACAATAACCAATAACGTCTTCAGATTAACCTTACTAACGTCTTTGACGTAGCTCGGTGAGAGCCACACCCACGCCAGGAATATTGGCGATAGCAGGATGACAAACTTCACTTCACCAATTATGCATAACCCGATACCGAGAACAATATGCAGCGCCATGGATTTGAACGTGGTGAGCCCATGCTTATATTCGGAGACTTTTAACAACATAATTAACAGGCAAAACAGCCCCATTGCGGCAGTATTCCCGCCCCCCATGGGGTCACCGCCAAACGTACCAACCACGGAGTCCCATTTCTCATCTTCGCCGCGCACCGCGACGCGCTGGGGAACGACCAGTAAAACCTGATAAATCATTACCGGGATCTGCGCGTAAAAAACCCAGTACAGATAGCGTGTTACACGATAAATCTGCGACTCCCTGCAAAACCCTAGCAGCAAACAGATCATCACCAGCGACAATGCAATTTCGTTTTTAAATGCCACAATCGCGACGGTGATCCCGCCCTGAATCAACGTCGATGTCCCAGCCAGTACCAGGAACGAGAAATACAACGCCAGAACAATCGTCTCCTGCGCATCCAGTTGCAGCGAGCCATCACGCGTCTGCATCACCAATAATCCCACCATCAATAAGGTGAGGAAAAAAGGTATCCACAGCACTGACTGCATACCGGTAAAGTATTGCACCAAGCCACACAGGATCAGCGTGACAAAAGTATAAACCTGTAAAAAGTATCCGGTATTCAGTGTCATATTATCACCGGCTTGTCTTTCAGGAGATTGGCTCGCTTATTCATTTTCAGATAAATGAAGGCGTAGCGAATAAATGTCAGTGAAGAAAACAAGATGACCGACGTTGCATAATCTTTATAAAAATAGGGCGTCACGACAAAAGCGAATAGTACAATCGCCAGCTGTTCCAGTTGGATACGCAGAAAATAGCGATGGGAACCAAAAATAAGTTCTATCACCGTCAGAGGGCTTATCGCCAGCGCAGGGAATAAATAGGGCAACATGTAGCGCGACGTCTCAATGGAGTTAATCCAGTCTTCGCTAAAACCGAGGCGCATCACAATCGGATAGAAAATAAAAACCCCAAGGGTACAGATAACCCCTAGTACCAGCAATAGCATACGTACCTTGGTATATTCCTGATAGTTAAAGGTATTATTTCTGAAGTCGATAGACCACTTGGAAAAAATAGTATTGCGTACCGCGTTGCCGATGATCACCACCGGTGCCAGGCAAAAGCGGCTAACCACGGAAAAATAACCCGCCGTCAGCGCCGAGAACCAAAAGTTAATCAGCATAATCGGCAAATTGCTGCTGGCCATCGCCAGCACTTCCGCACTGCCCACTTTGGTAATGTGATGAATATTCTGTTTGAAAAAATGCCAATTACTGGCGGGTCGCAGATGTCTGGCTGCCACCGAACGAATATCAAACGAATGCAAAATACAGCTTATGGTCAGCGCCATCGTCGCGCAGGCCCACGACCAATAAAACAGCTGTACATAATGCGTAACCAGAACCGAAAGTAATACCACCACTGAAACAGAAATACGCTGGAAAATCAGAAAACGAAAGTTGGCCGTGCGTAGCGACAGGTTTTCCGAGATCAAAACCCACGCCGTTGCCAGCGTCAGCAAATAAAGAAACAGGATGTTCTGGTGAAACAGCCACGCGGTGAGCACGGCGTAAGGTAAGGCAATGATCGTGCTTTGGATCAGGCAAAACACAACATTCTGTACCAGTTCGTCATCCTGCTGTTTAGGAATTAACAGCTGTGATGCAAAGGTACATACCTGAGCGCCCACCACGGCGATACTGTAGTTGAGCGCATAAAGCCCCACCTCAGCCATATCGTACTTGTGTGAAATCAACCAAATAGACAGTGCACCAATCAACTGCGAGATGACTGATGAACCGGCTATCGTGGAAGCGCTCTTCAGTAGACTCATACGCGGCCTGGCGTGGTCATCAGTTGATCGGTACTGAAGTTCAGTGAACGCAGACCTTCTTGCGTCTCAAGATCTTTTTCTTCAACCGCATTGAGTACCGCGCCAATTACCACGCCGTTATTTTCTTCCAGCTTATCCAGCGCGTTGGCGATTTGCCCGGCGGACCCTGTCCCGGCTTTCACGATGAAAATCACCCCATCAACGGCGCGTTTAATCAGTTGAACATCCTGACTCTGATTCACAGCAGCGACATCAATAATAATGCGCTGATAGTGCGATTTCAGTTCGCGCATTAAGGGCTCAACGTGCCCCGACGACAGCATTAGTAGAGAAGAGATGGTTGTCTTGCCGTGCGGAATAAAATCGAGATGATCACTGAGCGTAATCCGCGCCTGTTCAAGCTGAACCTCCCCGCGCAACAGTTCCGCCAAACCTGCGGATGTTGCCGACGCCAGTTCAGAAGAGAGCCCGTCAATGTTAAAGAAATCCGCATCAATAAGCAGTGTTTTCTGGTCGAAACTAAAAGAGTTAGCTAACAGATTCGCCAACAAAGAACGCCCATCACCGTGCTCCGTCGACGCCACGGCAAGCGTCTGTAAAGGTCGATTATCCAGCATAATCCGGGTACGGATACCGTGCACAATATCGGCATTCAGCGGGTTCTTCATGATCATGTCCCGCACCTGCGCGCGCCCTGAGGTTCCGCTAAAACGACGGATTTCACCCAGTGGAGCAACATTGAGCCGTTTTTTCATGCGACTGAGGGTACCGATTGAGTTATCCATTGCCGCTTTAACAATGAAATACATGATGCTGAACACCACCACCAGCATGACCACCATCAGCAACAGCAAAGATTTATTCGGTTTCGCCGGTTTTAACGCGGGTACCGCAGGGTCGTATAACACCGCATCAGCATTCACACCGGACAGCGACAGCTCTTGAGTACGTTGATAAAGCGATTTATACAGGTCTTCCATTTTATCTAACGACAGCTTTTGACTGTTCCAGGCATCCCTTTTTGACGCCATTTTCTGGAAGATCTCTTTCTGCTCAGTCACCTGCTGTTGATAGTTTTTTTCGTCCGCCAGCGCCGCCAGATATTGCTGGCGTAAACCGACTTTCAGCTCACCCAACACTCGTCCAGTCTGGTTTTGGATCGACTGAACATCGGCCTCTGCTTTTAAAATGGCGGGATTTTTTGGCCCGTAGACTTTACGCTGTTCGGACAACGTTCGTTGCGCCTGAATCAACGCAATGCGCAAATCCTGGATCTGAGCATGATTAGAGACCGAAGGCAGCGAGATAACGCTCTCAATGGACTTACCTCCCCCGTTCACCTCGTTATAGACGGATTCAGCGGCAACCCGACGCTGAGTTGCATCGGCCAGGCGATTGGTTACGATACTTAGCTGCTCGGTTTCAAAACCATCGATTCCACGGAAGGTCAGCAGCCCGGCATTTTTCAGATAGTTGTCCATCTCGTCTTTTTGCTTAGCTATCGACTTCTGAATCTCTTCCATTTTTTCAAAATTCAGTTCACGAGCTTGCTCCACTTTCAGACGCTTCTGCTCCACCGTGTAGTTGATGAAAGCCTGCGCGACGCCATTCGCAATGTCAGCCGCAACCTGTGGGGACGTTGATTCATAGGTAATAGACGCCAGGTTCGTCGTACGAATACCAATGACATTCAGATTTTTCGCCAGCGTTTTCAGCGCTTGTTCCATTCTCAGTTGCCGACTTTCATTGCTATCAGCCCCCCGAGCACCGGCTTTTTCCCCGGTAAACTCCGGGTTTTCATCCAGCTTCATATCACGTATGGCTTTCTCCATCACAATACGTGAATGCATCAACGCATATTGTGTTTCGTAGTAACCACTACGCGTTGAATCGAAACCATCAACCTGTGGAAACGGAGAAACGTTATCAGCTTGCGCCTTAATCAGCACCGTCGCCGTTGAAACATACTTTGAGGACATCATGCTGATTAATGGATAGGCGACGACCCCAGCAACGATACCGGCCAGCGCGATTTTCCAGGCGTTCTTTTTCAGCTCTTTGGCAAAGCGGGAGAATTCGACACTGCTTTCTCGTTTTTTGCCGTTTTCCACTATAGATAGTTTCATCGTTAGAAGAACCCCATGCCAATAATCACGACATCCCCTGGATGAACAGAGTGCGTTAAATCGACATTCTCAAGCAGCTGATTGCTACCCGACAGACGAATGTTGATATCTTGACGGTCCGCACGGTCTGTAAACCCACCCGCCTGCGCAATAGACTTCTCGACGGTAAGCCCTGGCTCATAGGCGAAGCCATTTGGACTTTTCACCTCGCCTGAAACATAGTATTTGCGGAACTCGGCAATGCTCACCGTCACCATCGGAGTGGTAAAATAATCTCCGGTCAGGCGTTGAGTTAATTCTTTTGTCACTTGATCAACGGTTTTATCTTGTAATTTAAGAGCACCAACAAACGGGAAATTAATTTCCCCACTCTTATCCAAAATAAACCGCATCGTCATATCGGGTTGACCATGAACAGCGATATTGACCGTATCCCCCGCCCCAAGTCGGTAATCCTGCTGAACAGTAGCAGGATCGTCCATTAATCGCGGGCTGGACGTTGTGCATCCGACCAACAGGATACTGAAAAGCAAAACCGCGCACAGTTCTATTATTTTCATTTTAGATCTGAACCTTAGCTTTAAGCATAATCATAGAATTATCATAACCCAACGTTCTAATGACTTCCTGATTGTCGTTGGGACCGATATAAAACGAGTCAGTATCCCTATTCGAATTTAATGTATCTATCTGATATTTAATCTCAAAATTAACCGACGGCGTATAGTCATAGCTCATGGTTACGCTAAACACACCATCTTTATCATGTCGATCCTTGTTCTGTTTTTTATAGTCTTCCGAAGTGAATGAGTAGTCCAATAAAGTAGAAAAACGAGTGCCTAACCAGAAATGCTGGTAAGAAAGACCATACTGGGTCACTAAAATATATCCACCAACTTCCGATGGGTCTTTAATGCTTTGCGCAGAGTGAGCCGTGAAAACAGATTGTTGTAATGGCTTCCACTCCGCTTTTATGTCCCAGTTTAGACCATTAAAATCATGCGAGTTTGCGTTGTTTTCAAATGTTTTATACAGCCATGAAATATTCATGTCGACATTGGTTTTCCCCGTCAACTGCGACTTCAGGCCATACAGCAAATAGTACTCATTCGTGTCTTTTTCTGAGTTGTTATCATAGCGACGCTGGTTAGTAATAAAACTATAGCGAAAGCGCGTTCTGGATGAGTATTGGTCAAAAACTTCCGCTATCAGGCTATTTTCATGCCATTCCTGTTCCTGAATATAATTGTAGAAGTCTTCACTGCTGTCCCGAACATCAGAAGTGTTACCGAAAGTCAGTTTTTTGTATAACAACGCCAGTTCCGCTTTGCCGCGACCATCAGGCGCACCGTAGCTGTAGCGCAATTCACTATTGATAAAATTTGTCGTCAGCGGGGATTTAATCCCATATTGCTCAAATTGACTCGGTAGAAAACCCTCGGTGATGTCACGACCACGGGATTCATGCCCAAGCGAATCCTCCAGATTAAGGGTTAAACCATGCTTGTGCCCATAACGCCAGGCACCGTTAAAACGGAATCTATGGTCACTCCCGTTTTTGCAACACCGATTTTGACGACAAGTTGGCTTGCTTGAATCTATCCGGCGTCTGAATGGGATTTTATTCCCGCGCCTTGATGAGTTCCGCGCCTGATGAACCTCCAGAAAATATACGGCTTCAATGAGCCTTTCCGTTTTACAGGTTCCTCAACAGGCCGGTGGGCCGTTAGTATCATCAATATCAGTATTCGCAAAACCAGATCAGTAATTCTTTAAACCGGTGTATTTCTGCCGTTATGCTACATAAGTTTGCTGTCGTGCCGTTAGGGCCCAGGCTATTCTGGCCAGCTTGTTTGCCAGAGCACAAGTGACGACAAAGTTGCTTTTCCGGCACAGTAAATCCCTGACCCAATCGGCCAATTTGCCAGACTGGTGTTCCAGTTTTTGTATGAATACCCTGGCACATTGAACCAACAAAGTTCGGATCTTTTTATTACCTCGCTTACTAATTCCCAGCAATGTCGTCCTACCTCCCGTGCTGTACTGCCGAGGTACAAGCCCTGTTGCCGCCGCAAAGTCACGGCTGCTGGCGTACTGCTTCCCGTCGCCAATCTCAGTTGAAATAGTACTCGCTGTCAGTGTTCCGACGCAGGGAATGCTCAGCAAGCGCTGTCCAACCTCATCTTCGTCCAACTTTCGTTTCAACTGGGATTCCAAATCTTTAATCTGCTCAACAAGATAGTGATAATGCTGTTGTAATTTCAGCAATAACTGGCTGAGGTAAAGAGGCAAACTATTATCCTCAAGAATGGTACTCAGTCGGCTAATAACGGCAGCTCCTCGGGGAACGCTAATGCCAAATTCCAGCAGAAAAGCATGCATTTGATTGGTTGTTTTTACCTTATCCTGAACCAGGGATTCACGGACACGATGCAGAGCCCGCATTGCCTGCTGAGATTCCGTTCTGGGCTGCACAAAACGCATAGACGGACGCGATGCAGCTTCACAAATAGCTTCGGCGTCGACAAAGTCGTTTTTATTGCTTTTAACGAACGGGCGGACAAATTGTGGTGATATCAGCTTTGGGGAATGCCCCAACTCTTCCAACTTGCGTGCCATAAAGTGAGAACCGCCACAGGCTTCCATTGCGATGGTTGTAGCGGGGCATGTCGCCAAAAATTCGATCAACTTTGGCCGGGTAAATTTTTTACGGTAAACAGCCTTCCCGCGACGATCCTGGCAATGAATATGGAAAGAGTTTTTACCCAGATCGATACCAATGAGCGCAATGTTTTCCATGATAGTTCTCCGAATGAAAGCCTGTCCTCAGCATAGTACCGGGAAGGAGGGAGTGACCATCTCATTAAAAATGATCGTTGTAGTTATCAGCAGAATCGCTTGAGTAGTTACGGTAATCCCCGGAGTACATCAGCAAATACTTATCCTGACCACGCTCTCCACTCATACTCAGCACTGGCGCTGCACTCTGAAATGAGGAACCGATAGCATCGTTGCTATGTGGCTGATAAGAGACGTTATCATTATAACCGTAGTCCACAGCAACCTTGCCCTGGAAGTCTATCCCCGCAAAGCCAATGTGTGATTTCGGTGTTAAATCAGCCCATGCGGACTGCGATATCACGATTCCGGTAATCACTATCAATTTAGTATGCATTCTTACCGACAAATCCTTTGAAAATAGTTTTAATAATAATTTTTAAATCCAGCCATAACGACCAGTTTTGAATGTACTCAATATCGTACTGAACCCGTTTTTCCATCTTATAAAGCGCATCAATTTCCCCACGGAACCCGTTGATCTGCGCAAGCCCAGTGATCCCAGGCTTAACTTTATGGCGGATCATGTAATTTTCAACCTGTTTGCGGTACTGCTCATTATGCGTAACCGCATGAGGTCTGGGACCGACAATCGACATACTTCCCTGCAAAACGTTAATAAATTGCGGAAGTTCATCCAGCGAAGTGCGGCGTAAAAAGCTCCCGAATTTGGTTACCCGCGGATCGTTTTTCGTGGCCTGAATAACCGTATCGGAATTCTCCATGACGCACATAGAACGAAACTTCCAGACCTTAATTTTTTGCCCGCTAAGACCATAGCGGTCCTGTTTGAAAAACACCGGCCCGCGGGACGTGAGTTTGATACCAATGGCAATAGCCAGCATCAGGGAGGAAATCATCACCATAATGATGCTGCCAAGAACCAGATCTTCCGCCCGCTTAATAAACGACCCCGCCCCTTCAAACGGTGAACTGAAGATACCGATAGTTTGCAGGTTGTGGATGGAGCGTAACTTGGACATGTTGTTACTATAGGTATAAAAGTCAGGGACAATATAGGTATCTACGGTGGTGTCAGACATCATCGCTAAAAAATGACGAATTCGGTGTAAAGCAACCATCGGTAAAGCGATGTAGATTTCGTCTATATTTCCCTGCCTGGCTTCCTCAACTAAATTGCTCACCGAGCCGCGAAAGGGACTTTTTATTTTCTCCACCACATCGCCGCAACGGGATGGACTGCGCTCATCATAAAATGCCAGGTCTAATTTGATATTGGCATATTCAGTGGTCAATGCGTTTTCCGCCGCCAGACCGTTCTCAGTAAGCCCAATCACAGCAACGCGAATATTTTTCCTGGCGGTGTATTTGAAAAGAAAAAAGCGGATATAGTATAGAAAAGGTAATGGAATGAAGTACCAGTAAATAATGGCTGAATAAAACGGTGAAGGCAGTCTGTCTAAGTAGCCGAGTGATTCAGGCTCAGCCACCGTCATACTGACCAGTTCGTTAAAAAAAATCGCCAGCAGCGTACAAAAAACCAAGCGTTTTTGATTACGCAAACCGATCGTCTTAATCTTTTGCTGGTACATTTTAATGTATTCAGCAAACAGTAAGAAAAAGATCGAGAAGAGAAGACTCAAAATCGCAATGGTGTTAAAGGGCACCAAACCCAGCAGATGGGCGCTAAAAATTAACACCACATTGATAACAATGAAATCGACCAGTTTTAAAAAGACCGGATATCCTTGACTGCTAATCTTTAGCGAATTTTTAAGCATATCTCAACCTATTATCGATTGATCTTTAATTGTTTTTTTCTTATTTCATGAAGTTAATTATATCACAAGCTTAAAAAACACAAGGGTAGATTGTCAGCAAATGTAAAAAGAAAGATGATAAGTTGTGACAGGCACCTCACAAGATATCAGCATCAATATGATTTTATTGACTATTAAAATCAAGCTCGATTTATTTTCCACATTAGAAAATATAATTACCTGCAACAAAAATCGCATTGACAGATAACAGTTCATGAACTAATAGCAAGTGCAATTGTATGATGAATACCCGGGTCACTTACTGGGGTAGGCTCATCGGGAGCCTCTCACTTGCCGCCTTCCCACAACGAGAAATCCGTAGCATATATAAGCGTATATAATATCCTTTAGAAAAATAACACGGGAATATATTAACAAGAAAATGATTAGCAAGCTTATTGTGAGCGTGATGCTTACTGATTGGATCTTAGAATTATCGTCATTCTGATGTACAAAAATGAAGAACAATCAAATTCAGCACAAAAAATTTAGTTTAAATAATTGTAGCAACTCCGATGACTGAAGATGACCAACATGACTTTACAGGTATAAAAAACACACTGTAACTGTTCAACCCCAAAATGAATATCACATCTCGCTAATATCAACATTCTGCGAACTTATACATCTAACAACAGTAATTTCAACACAGATCAACCCGCTCATTCAAAACACCCAAAAAGAATAAATGACAACATTGACATTTTGTTAAATGTACCACAACGATAATCCCATACGTTATTTATAATCATGTATACACCGTGTTAAAAAACCTGAAAAGATTACTGAAACACCCTTTCATCACACATAAAAATTATGTTTACTTATTTTTCGTAAATAAATAATATCCGCAGCGGATGACTTGTTGAGCAATTTACAAACGTTAATCGTTTCTTTTAAATGAAGTCCTGCATCATTTTTTGACATTGATGTACTCCGGCTGAATCTGCGCCTCTGACAAGTACTCTTCTGGGTAAATAATAAATTTAACGGAGTTATGATGAAGAAAATTACACTCACCTGCACCGCGCTGGTTGCTTTGTTTGCGGCTAATGTTGGCGCGGCAGGAAGTACTAATTACGCCACCACCGCGGGAGCAGGTTCTAAAGCCACCGCGACGGTCCATTTTACCGGTGAAATTGTTGCCAGCACCTGCGTAGTGAACACCGCCAATCCAACAAATACAAACGTCGTATTACCGCAAGTCACCAACCAGTTATTTGGCGGCGCAGGCTCTACCACCGGCGATACTCAGTTTACGTTGCAATTCACCAACTGCAGTGGGGCTACAGGAGGAAGCGGCTATGTGGTGGTATTTACTGATAAAACCCCTGGCAGTAACACAAAACTTCTGGAAGCGTTTCGTACAACAGTTGCTGCCACCGATGTCGGCATCGAAGTGGATCATGCCGGTAGCGCCCTCGATTTCTCCGCGGGTCAGAATGAAGTGTCATTGACACCGGACCAAAACGGCGATGCACATATTGATTTGGTCGCCAAATATCAGCAAATAGGCGCAACGCTGCCTGCGGCAGGCACAATTACTGCGGATATGAATTACACCGTCATTTATAAATAACAGACGTTGATTGCTATGGATGGCACTGTTCCCTGAATCTGGAAAGTGCACCTGATGAATAAAGTCTTCTTTTATCTGTTGCTATGCGTGGTTAGCACCGCACACAGCGCGATTAATTTGGGTCAAACACGCGTTATTTATAATGAGAACGATAAAGCAGCGATGTTTGACGTCAACAATAATACAGACAAGCCATATATGGTACAGACATGGCTGGATAAGGGTAATCCAGATGAGACGCCGGCCAATCTGCCAATGATAATTACCCCGCCGATCCTGAAACTCGACGGCCATAAATCCGCCGTGCTACGGGCTATTTACCAGGGCAACGGGCTTCCCCATGATGTTGAATCGGTATTGTGGATTAACGTGCAGGAAATCCCCACCATTGAAAACGAGGAAAATACCTTACAACTGGCGCAACGAATTCGCATCAAACTCTTTTATCGCCCTACGGGGTTGAATATGACGCTACCTGAAGCGGTCGAGAAATTACAGTGGCAATGTCACGGAAATACTCTGCGTGCCGTTAATCCGACACCGTTACATATTTCTCTGACGCAATTGCATATTAACGGCCAAAACGTTGATGCCGATATGGTGAATCCTCATGGCGAACGCACGTTTACGCTGTCGCAGCAAAAAGTTAGCCACATCGATTTTAACTGGGTAGATGATTACGGCGGCACTAACGCGGTCAATAACGTCCCGATATCGTGTTATTAAGTCAGGGGTTGCAATGATGATAAAAAATAAGCAACCGCAACGGTTTAAGGAAAAGGTCTTTACGCTGTCAACGTTGGTCCTGTGTATGCCTGCTTACGCCAACAGTGCGCCACAATTTAATACCCGTTTTGTGCACGGTGCGCAAAATATTACCTCCGTGGTGCAAATCGCCCGTAATGATGGGCTTAGCGAAGGGACGTTTGAATACGATATTTATATTGATCATAGCTTCGTTGAGACGCGCAATGTTGCCTTCAAAAGACGTCAGCCAGAAGGCAAGCCACAACCCTGCCTAAGCGCTGACGATCTGCGCAGATACGGGATTAAAATCCCGGATGACCGCAGCGATACCTGCGTTGAGCTCACAGCGCTGATAGCAAACAGCCGCCTGACGGCAGATGCAAACTACCAGCGTATTGATATTTCAGTGCCGGAAGCTTTTCTGCTCTCGACCGCACACGATGCAGTCCCGGAGTCTGCCTATGACGATGGGGTTAATGCCGCTTTTGTCGGCTACAACGTCAATACCACCCGCCTGGCCGAACAGGGTCAGGATCATGACTCCGTTTTTGCCAGTTTTGCCAACGGCATCAACCTGGCGGGATGGCATTTCCGTAACCAGTCCACGTTCAGCTACGCCAGCGGTTCAGGCCGCCAGTGGCAGGCGGTTTCTACGTGGGTGGAGCGCAATATTGTTGCGCTACGTAGCCGCTTGCGCATCGGGCAAACCTACACGGATGACAATGTGTTCGACAGCATCCAGTTTACCGGGGCGCAGCTCACCAGCGATGAAAATATGTTGCCTGATAGCCAACGCGATTTTGCCCCGGTCGTTCGCGGCGTCGCCAACAGCAATGCCACAATCGAAATCCGGCAAAATGGCTACCTGATCTACAGTAAAAACGTCGCGCCGGGCGCGTTTGACATCGACGATATTAACCCCAGCAACCAGAGTGGCGATCTGGATGTTAGCGTTATTGAAGCCGATGGCAGCCGTCGCAATTTCAGCGTGCCTTATTCGGCGGTACCGAACATGCTGCGCGCAGGTAACAGCCGTTTTCAGTTTACGGCCGGGGAATACCGTGACGGTTACAGTGGCGGCTGGCGGCCCCGTTTTGTCCAGGGAACGTTGAGCTATGGCCTCAGCTCTGGAACCACGCTGTACGGCGGTTTACTGACGGCGGAAAGTTACAACGCGATTGCCACTGGGGTCGCTCAGGATCTGCATCAGTTCGGCGCGATCTCCTTTGATATCACCACCGCCCGAGCACAGCTTGCCAGCGGAGAAGCGTCCACGGGGCAAAGTTACCGTTTCCTGTATTCTAAATCGCTGAACCAGTACGGCACGGATTTTCGTCTGGTTGGCTACCGCTACAATACATCCGGCTATTACAGCTTTAGCGACACCATTAACGAGCATAACAGCTGGTCCTCGGGTTATTACGACATCGCCTATGACGACCCCAATCAGCAGCTGCGTTACCCTGGCGAGCAGCACAACAAAAAGCATTACTACACCAGTAACTACAATAATCGCCGCCAACGTTTTGAGGTTTCTGTTAATCAGCGTTTGTGGGATAACGCCTCGCTTTACGTCAGCGCCAGCCAGCAAAACTACTGGCACAACGGGAGTCACGACCGCACGATACAGCTGGGTTACAACGATACGCTGGGGAAAATCAACTGGAGCGTATACGTGCAGGACACCCGCAACCAGCACGACTACCAGGACCGCAGTATCAACCTGACGTTATCCATCCCATTTGATTTCATGGACAGCCACGGCTTTGTCTCTGCCAACGTGATGCATAGCCAGCAGAATGGCGACAGCTACTCCACCAGCTACAGCAACACCGCATTTGACGATCGTCTGAGCTGGGGCGTTCAAGGCAGTACCACCGATCGACAGGATTCCGCTGCCGGCGTTAACGCCGCCTGGCAAGGCGACAAGATGAACGTTCAGGGAGGCTATAGCGCCGGGCGCAACTACCAGAATATGAATATGGGCATCAGAGGCGGGGCGATGCTGCACGCAGGCGGCGTTACGCTTATGCACTCTCCGGGTGACACCATGGTGTTGGTCGAGGCTCAAAATGCCGACGGCGTCCATATCCAGCAACAAAACGGCGTGGCGATAGACGGTAACGGCTATGCGGTCCTGACTGCGGCAGATGCCTGGCATTACAACGTGGTGAGTCTGAATACCGCCGATATTGGCGCCGGTCTGGATATTCCCCAGGCACAGAAAAAAATTGTCCCGACAGAGAAAGCCATCGGCAAAGTCGTGTTTGAAACCTTCAGCGGGCGCAACTATCTGGTGAATGCAGTCATACCCGGCAACATAGCCCCACCGGTTGGTGCGATCGTTCGGGATGCCAAAGGCCGCAATCACGGCCTGGTCGGTTTGCATGGCGCTCTGTATGCCAGCGGCGTGGAAGATAATTCGCGCCTGGAAGTGCGCTGGGGCTCACATACCAATGAACACTGCTTTATTCAAATGCCGGATAACCATCACCAGCCGGTGAAGAAAATCGGATATACACAAATTACTGCCCAGTGCGTCGGTTCGTAAGGTGCAATCAATGAATCCGTTAAAAATAGTTAAACTCGTGGTGCTGTTTTGTTTGCCGATCTTCAGTAGTACAAGCTATGCGGTTACCTGTACAGCAAACAGCGTCTCTGTACACGTTGATCCGATTAAAATTAGCCACAGCACCGCCGCCGGAGACACCGTCTGGGTGTCCAATTCACAGACCGTTAGCGTCACCTGCAGCGACACGGACCATATGCCCCAGGGCGAAGCGGCCAGAATCTACATCGATCCCGACCATGAGTTTGCGCATTTTTTGCAGGGAACCAATATGAAACTGGTGGTGAGCATCGATGGTCGTTCTTACGATCAGAGCGCGCAGGCCGTCACCACGCAATATCAGGCAACGCTGCCCCGCACAGGTTCAAATAACCACTGTAACAACGGAAATACCCGTTCCTGCCCGGCACTTTCGCAAACTTTCTCTTTTACCTTTAATCTCAGTCTGGTTGCTACCGGAAAACTACCTGATCCTTTACCCGCGCTGGCCGGTCGTACCATCAACAAAGTTTTCGTCGTCGATGGTATCGGCGGAATTAACGCTTGCGGTACAAACTGTTCCACCAGTCGACCGGCAAAAAATTTTGGTCCCGCGTTGACTGGCCTGAATAACATCAGTTATATCAACTGCGAACCGATCGTCTCTATTGCCTCAGACAAAGGAACGGATACCGTCGAGTTTGGCAGGATCAGCATTACCGAAGCCAAAGCGGGCAAGGATAACAGCCACAGCAAACAGTTTGCCGTTATCGCTGCAGAAGCTGCCGGGAAGCATGAATGTCGCGGCATCAATTACGCGATAACCTTTACCGGCACCACGCACAACAGCGGCACGGTTTTTACCGGTCAGGGTACGCCGGATATCGGCGTTACGCTTCAGGATGCTGCACGGCCCGGCGCCGGGGATATTATCAGCGGCAACCGCATCGATTTTACCAGCGGCACGTTTAACAACCAGAGCGACAGTCGGCGCAAAGAGTTCATGGCGACCCTGTTCTGGCTGAAGAACCCTCCTCAACCAGGCGCATTTAGTATCCCGGTCAATGCGACAGTGACCTTTAAATAACGGGCGCAGGACGACACCGATCGTCCTGCCCTTCTCGCTCCAGACATAAAAACCGCATCCGTACGCTTAACCCGCCTAATGCTTCACTCCGGGATAGCTGTGGGTGCGTACGATGCAGGCGAGCAATGTCGTTGACCAGCGCCAGACCGATTCCTGCCCCAGGAATATTGCCGACGTTATCCAGACGATGAAACGGGAGCAGCGCCTGATGCACCATTTGTTCATCAATGCCTGGCCCGCTATCTTCGACTACCAGCACCACGGCCTTTCCTTCTCGTTGCAGCCGGGCGGTCACCATCCCCTGCGTCGGCGTGTATTTCAGTGCGTTATCCAGCAGATTCCCACACAGTTCGCCGAGCAGCACTTCATCTCCCTCAACCCACACCGCGTCCTGATCCCCTTCATAGCCCAGATCGATCCCTTTACTACGCGCTTGCGCCAGTCGGGTAAAACAGCTGGTTTGCACCACCTCATACAGATTAACCGGCGAGAAATGCCTTTCCCCTTGCTCTTTGCGCTTCACCGCAGACAACTGCAACAGCCTCTCTGTCAGCTGAATGGTGTTATCCAGCGTGGTACTCATGGCTTGCAGACTCTCGTACCACTGCTGCGGCTGCTGACTGGCGAGGGCCACCGATGCCTGAGTTTTCAGTACCGCCAGCGGTGTTTTAAGCTGATGGGAAGCATCCGCGCTGAAGCGCTCCTGGCGAGAGATCAGACCGCGAAGTCGGTCCAGATAGCGGTTAAACGCCACAATCAGCAGACGGGTTTCCGACCACGGCAGCAACTCCGGCAGCGGCGTCAGCAGACCTGGCTCACGACGCACCATCAGCGATGACAGCTGGCGCATCGGGCGCAGCACCCGGCGCAGCAGCCAGCCAACCAGCACCAGAGTCAGTAGTACCAACAGCCCTTGCGAAACCCACGAGGAAAACAACAGCTGTCGCGCCAGATAACGCCGCGATTGAAGCGTTTCGGCAACATAAATCTCCGCCATGCCAACAATGCCACCTTCGTTGACAGGCTGCAGCAGACGCGCCACACGGATTGCCTCACCGCGATATTCAGTGTGATAAAACCATGCCAGCGCCGGATAAAGCCGCGTGCGCGAGGTAGCAGGCGGCATCGCCGGTAAATCGTCATAACCAGAGATAACCTTCCCCGCCGGATCAACCACTTTGTAATACAGTCGGTCGTTCATATTCAATTCAAAGCTGTCCAGCACCACCCATGGCACATTCACTTCTAACTGTTTATTGCGCACCACCAGCCGCTCGGAGACGGTCCTGGCGGATGAAAGCAGCGTGCGGTCATACGCCTGGGTCGCCGCCTGTAGCGCACTGACATAGCTGTTAAATGCTGACAGGCCCCACAGCAACATTAGCGGCAGGCCCAAAAACATCAGCAGTTGCAGGTATAACGATTGGGGTTTAACCCACTTCATCGCTACGCTCCAGCACATAGCCCAGACCACGCAACGTGGCGATGCGCACATCACTTCCCTGTAGCTTTTTGCGCAAACGATGGATATACAGCTCAATGCTTTCAGGACTGACCTCATCACTCAGGCTGAAGACCTGCTCAAACAACTGCTGGCGTGAAACCGGTCGCAACCGACGGTACATCAGCACCGTCAACAGCGCCTGTTCGCGCGGCGTGAGCGCCAACGGCTGCCCCTGCAAGAGAAAATAGCCTTCATCGTGAAACGCCAGTTCCCCCAGTTGCTGGATGCCTTGTACCTGCCCCGCGCTGCGCCGTAGCAAGGCCCGCAGCCGGGCATCCAGCTCCTCGATTTCAAACGGCTTTGCCAGATAATCATCGGCCCCGACGTTCAGTCCCTTCACCCGATCGGCCACCGCGCTGCGCGCCGTAAGCAGCAGAACGGGAAGCGTCTGTCCGCGTTTACGCAGGCGCTGAACGACTTCGAGGCCGTCCAGCCCCGGCATATTGATATCCAGCACCGCCAGCGCGTACGTTTCACTATGTAAAAGGTGAACGGCCGCCAGGCCATCAAAAACGCAGTCAACGGCAAAACCGTTTTGCACCAGCGCTTTCTCCAGCCAGTGAGCTAACTCACGGTTATCTTCCGCTAATAAGAGACGCATATCACATCCTGTAAAGTTTCTGCCGCATTGAAAGGGAATTGAAAGGTTAATGTTTTAACAATCACGCAACCGAACTGCTACACATCGGCTCACATAATCACAAAAATCTTCTTCCGTACCCGAAAATCCGGTTTTCCGGCGTGAGGATAAACAATGAAAAAACAGTTACTTCGTACCCTTACTGCAAGCATTTTACTGATGAGTACCTCTTTACTGGCCGAACAAGCGCCATCGCGCACTGAATGTATCGCCCCTGCTAAACCCGGCGGTGGTTTCGATCTCACCTGTAAGTTGATTCAGGTGAGCATGATGGAAACCGGCGCTATCGAAAAACCGATGCGCGTAACCTACATGCCCGGCGGCGTTGGTGCCGTGGCCTATAACGCTATCGTCGCTCAACGCCCGGCTGAAGCGGGAACCGTGGTGGCCTTCTCCGGCGGCTCCCTGCTGAACCTGTCTCAGGGCAAGTTTGGTCGCTACGGTGTGGATGATGTCCGCTGGCTGGCAAGTGTCGGCACCGACTACGGCATGATTGCCGTACGTCAGGATGCGCCATGGAAGACGCTGAAAGATCTGCTTACGGCAATGGAGAAAGACCCTAACAGCGTGGTCATTGGCGCAGGTGCTTCTATCGGTAGCCAGGACTGGATGAAGTCGGCGCTGCTGGCGCAAAAAGCCAATGTCGATCCGCATAAGATGCGCTATGTGGCTTTTGAAGGCGGTGGCGAACCGGTTACCGCATTGATGGGAAATCACGTACAGGTGGTTTCCGGCGATCTCAGTGAGATGGTGCCCTACCTCAGCGGCGACAAAATCCGCGTGCTCGCGGTGTTCTCTGATGAACGCCTACCGGGCCAGTTAGCCAACGTGCCAACCGCCAAAGAGCAGGGTTATGACCTCGTGTGGCCTATCATTCGTGGCTTCTACGTTGGGCCAAAAGTCAGCGACGCTGAGTATCAGTGGTGGGTTGATGCCTTTAACAAACTCCAGCAGACCGATGAGTTTAAAAAACAACGCGATCTGCGCGGTCTGTTTGAGTTCAACATGAGCGGCAAACAGCTCGACGACTACGTGAAAAAACAGGTTACGGATTATCGTGAGCAGGCGAAAGCCTTCGGTCTGGCGAAGTAAACGCAGAGGCAAAGATGATGAGCGATCGTATTTTTGCAGGTATCTGGCTGTTGCTCTGCATAGCCGGGCTGTTCGTGGCCTGGCAAATCAGCAGCGAATACAGCTATGAACCCGTAGGGCCGCGTCCCTTCCCGCTGGGCATTATCAGTCTGATGTTGGTATGCGCCGTGGCGCTGCTGTTGCGCCATCCGGACACCATCAGTTGGCCCCGTCGCCACGTGCTGCAAAAGCTGCTGACGATGGTAATTGTTCTGTTGATGTACGCCTGGGGTTTTGAGTGGCTCGGTTTTCCCATCGCTACCGCCATTCTCACCGTGGTGATTGGCATGCTGTTCGGCGCAACCATCCCGGCTGCGGGTATTTCCGGCGCGGTGCTCGGCATTCTGCTGTGGTATGCCTTTGACCGACTGCTTGACGTCACCTTACCACTCGGCGCCTGGCTGGGTTAACGGAGAAACGATGGATACCTGGATTTATCTTTCTCAGGGTTTCGCGGTGGCAATGACGCCGGAAAACCTGGTCATCGCCTTGATAGGCTGTTTTGTAGGCACCATTGTGGGTTTGCTGCCTGGCCTTGGGCCAATCAACGGCGTGGCGATCCTGCTGCCGCTGGCCTTTGCTTTGCATCTGCCCGCAGAATCCGCGCTGATCCTGCTGGCTACGGTCTACATTGGCTGTGAATATGGCGGGCGCATCTCCTCCATCCTGCTGAATGTTCCCGGCGATGCGGCGGCGATTATGACCGCGCTGGATGGTTACCCGATGGCGCAGCAAGGACGCGGCGGCGTGGCGCTCTCTATCTCGGCGGTCAGCTCTTTCTTTGGTTCGCTTATCGCCATCGGCGGCATCATTCTGTTTGCCCCGGCGTTAGCCCAATGGTCGCTGGCCTTCGGTCCGGCAGAATACTTTGCCTTAATGGTTTTCGCCATTGCCTGTCTCGGCAGCATGATGGCGCAAAATCCGCTGAAATCATTTCTGGCAGCGCTTATCGGTCTCGGACTTGCGACCGTCGGCGTAGATGCCAACACCGGGGTTTATCGCTTTACTTTTGACAGTGTCCATCTCTCCGACGGTGTGCAGTTTATCGTAGTGGTGATTGGGCTGTTCTCTGTCTCTGAAATACTGTTAATGCTGGAACATACCAGCAGTGGCCAGACGCTGGTGCGTAAAACGGGCCGCATGTTGTTCAACGCCAAAGAAGGCGCACAGTGCGTAGGGGCCACCCTGCGTTCATCAGTAATTGGCTTTTTCGTCGGCGTTCTGCCTGGCGCTGGCGCCACCATTGCCAGTGCCATCACCTACATGACCGAGAAAAAGCTCAGCGGCAACAGCGACAGCTTTGGCAAGGGGGATATTCGTGGCGTAGCGGCGCCAGAAGCCGCCAACAACGCCTCGGCCTGCGGCTCTTTCATCCCAATGCTGACGCTCGGCGTGCCGGGCTCCGGTACCACGGCGGTGATGATGGGCGCGCTGACGCTGTACAACATCACCCCGGGGCCGGCGATGTTCACTGAACAGCCGGATATCGTCTGGGGGCTGATTGCGGCGCTGCTGATCGCTAACGTAATGCTGCTGGTGATGAACATTCCACTGATCGGTCTGTTTACCCGCATGCTGACCATTCCGCTGTGGTTTTTGGTACCCGCTATTGCGGCAGTCTCCGCGGTAGGTGTGTACGCTGTCCACAGCACTACCTTCGATTTGGTGTTGATGGTCGCCCTCGGCGTGCTGGGCTACATTTTGCGTAAAATGCACTTCCCAATGTCGCCATTGATTCTGGGCTTCGTTCTCGGGGAAATGCTGGAGCAGAACCTGCGCCGGGCGTTGTCTATCAGTAACGGGAGTATGGATATTCTGTGGGCCAGCGGCGTGGCGAAAGTGCTGCTGGTGATGGCGGTACTGGTTATCGTGGTCCCGCCGGTGCTGCGCATGATCCGTAAACGCAACAGCAAACCGCAGGTGGATATCGTTTAGTAACGCGCCTTGTCCGGCCTACGATTAATCGCCACTGTAGGCCGGATAAGCGCAGCGCCATCCGGCATTTTCATCTTAATTCCTGAACTGCACTAAGAACGTGTTCAACAAACCGTGTCAGCTTGGGCAACGGACGCAAATCCTGTCGCCACAGCAAATGAATCGGTCGCGGCTGTGGCGTAAATCCTTCCAGAATACGAACCAACTTGCCAGTAGCCAGCTCTTCTGCCAACAGCACCTCCGGTTGCAATAACAGCCCAGCCCCCGCTACCGCCGCCATACGCAGTCCATGACCATCGTTACAGCGCAGGATCGCATCGCGTTTCCATCTGACTTCCCCCGTCACGCCAGGCAGTATCCACTCGTTGCGGGCCGTCCACACGGTATGGGACAGACACAGATGATCCACCAGATCCGCGGGCGTCCGGGGGGTGCCATGGCGGGCAAGATATTCTGGCGAAGCACAAATTGCCATACGGTAGGGACACAGGTATTTCGCCACCACGTCAGTCTGATGGATATCGCCAATGCGGATCGCCAGATCAACACCTTCATTAACCAGATCAACCATCCGGTTGGTTAGATCCAGTTCAATGCGCACCTCTGGCCAGGTCTGTAAAAACGCAGCGGCCAGTGGCGAGATCACGCAAGCGCCAAAAGACGTGGGCGCGCTTATGCGCAGCGTCCCTGCTGGTGCCAGCCGCAGACGCTCTACCGAACGTTCAGCTATCGATACCTGCTCCAGCACGCGACGAGCTTCTTCAAAATAGACGCGTCCGGCATCGGTCAGACTCTGGCGACGCGTATTGCGCTCCAGCAAACGCGTGCCGAGCTGCGCTTCCAGTTGGGCGATATATTTTCCCACCATCACCGCAGACATCTCGAGCCTCGTCGCCGCAGAAGTAAAGCTCCCGCTCTCCACCACGGCGACAAACGTTTCCATGCCGCGTAACTTATCCATATTGCAAACCTCTGGTTAGTAATCATCTAACTTTTAGCCAGTTTATCCGATTTCATTTTCATTAAAGAATAGCGGCTCACACTATTGCGGAGGTGGTTATGAAAATCGTCATTATTGGTGCCAGTGGTACAGTGGGTCGCGCAGTCACAGAAACGTTAAGCCGTAAACATGAGGTGATCCGCGTAGGTCGCACGCAGGGGGATTACCAGGTCGATATCACCTCGCAGGAGAGTGTCGAGGCATTGTTCGAAAAAGTCGGTCGGGTAGATGCGATCGTTTCCGCCACCGGCAATCTGTTCTTTGGACCGCTGTCGACAATGACCGACCAGGACTTTAATCAGGGGCTTCAGGATAAACTGTTAGGCCAGATACGTCTGGCCTTAACCGGGCAGCATTTCCTCAATGATGGCGGTTCGATAACGTTAATTAGCGGCATTATCGCCCACGAGCCCATCGCACAAGGCGCAAATGCGGCAACGATCAATGCCGGTCTGGAAGGATTTGTGCGCGCTGCTGCCTGTGAGCTAGAGCGTGGTCAGCGTATTAACCTGATAAGTCCGACCGTACTGAGTGAATCCGCCGAAGCCTTTGACGGGTTCTTCCCCGGCTTTGAAAGCGTCCCCGCCGTCACGGTCGCCAACGCCTATCGCCGCAGCGTCGAAGGCATCCAGAGCGGGCGCATTTATAAAGTGGGTTACTGTTAACCGCTTTTTCTCGTCTCTTACGTCATCAGTAAGAGGCGAGGAGTCGCATATTTCAGGCACCCGTTTCGTTTCTGATCCGCGCATTGATGTATTCCACGGCCTGCGTGATGTCCATAATGCCGTTAATCGCATTCGTCACGCCTTGCCCGATAATAATCTCTGCCTGTCGCAGGTTAAAAGGCTCACCTTTACTTCCCTGAGACTCCCGTATTCCCGTCATGCCTTTTTCATTCAGTAAATTAAACCACGGGTAGAGATTGAGAACATTTTGATCGTGACATATTCCAGACCAGGCGCTGTTGCCCCCCAATAGAACCAGATGGCGCGAAATTTCATCGGAATAAAGCCAATGAAAAAACTGCTCAACCTGTTTTTTCTTCTTACTGTAGCGAGACATTCCAATAGAGCCACCGCCCAATTGTGGAAGCTGCCCCGGAACGGGAGCATAGCCGATCGTGGGGGCGATGGTCGTATGCGCAACATCGTTAAACAAATTGAGATACATAATCAGCATGGCGAGATTTCCACGCTCAAACTGTTTAACCGCATCACTCCACCACTCACCAGGGAGATTCACGGCGATAGAAAGCTGGTGCAGATATTCTTCGAGTGCAGCGGCAGCAAGCGAAGCATCAAGTTGTACCGGCTCGCCCTCACGCACCAATCGTCCACCTAACGCGTAGTAACGTAGCAAGTACTCAGTGGCGATAAGTCCTGAGCTGCCCAACGTCACCGCCGTTCCCATTGGGCGCTGTCTGTTTTCTGGCTGATGCAATTGACTAAAGAAAGCGGCAATCTCATCAAATTGTGCGAAATTCTCTGGTAGCGTTAACTCTTTGCCTGTTGATTCATAAAACATCCGTTTAATCGTCGCATCTTCAAACAGATCTCGTCGATAAAACAGAAGCTGCATACTGGCATCAAAGGGAATTGCCCATGCAGTCCCATTCACCTGGCTGAAGTGCTGCTGAATTTGCTCAGAGAAGTTATCCAGCAATAACGGGAGTTCGGGGGAGACCGACTCCAGCGGCAATAATGCTTTTTCTGCAAACCAGGGAAAACATGCCATATCGATTCGCAGTAAATCGTAATAAGGGTGCAGGTGAAGATGAGAGAGAATTTCAAAAACCTCATCATACGGATAAACCGCAAGATTAACCTTAATACCGGTCTGGCGATAAAAGTGAGGTAACAGTTTCTTCAGCGCATCGGTCGAAGGGCTGGGCAAAATTAACATATTCAGCGTCGCCTCCGTCTCATGAGGCGGAGCGTATTGCCCATTCCAGGAAAAACCGCAATTCGTCAGAATACGGTGCTTCTCTTTACTTTTGGGTTGGCGAATACATGAAGCAATAGTTGTCCCCAGGCGGGCATAATCCATCTGATAGCTGGTGATTCCATCAAAAGATGCAGGAAGATTATCACTCAGTTGTACTATCGGCGGGCAGGACTGAGAACTCCCAAACCAGGACGCTTGCGTCAACGCACGCGTCTTCTCACTGTCCTGAACAATAAACAGATCGGGTATCGCCCCCCGGAAAAAGTCAAACGCGACGGTGTTAACTTCACTGGCATGCGCAGGTATAACCGTAATCTTTGTGTGCGGACATAACTCCCGGCATACCTTCTGTATCGCTTGAGTAAAGCGTGCGCTGTGGGCAAATTCAAGCGGTTCGCAGAAAACACCAATATGACCCGGCTGCTGCGCCAGTGCCCTTCTTGTGGTTTCTTCCCCTGCGGTCACATAGTCAAGGCTAAAATAACAAACTGCACCGGCTGGCTGGCGATACGCAAAAAGCACATTCTCCGGGGAGAGCCTGAGCATATCGTAATAGGGCTGGCTGTTGTCCAGGCAACTCACGGTGACAACAGCCTGGTAAGACTTTGCCGCCAGTGTTTGCAAAATATCCAGTTCCAGATTGGGCAAATCATTAGTCAGGTAAAGATCAACCGGTTCGCTGAGTGAAGGTTGCCAGGCCTGGTGTAATCCCCGATAAAGTTGATAGTAACGTTCTGCATTGATGTCCGGCAGAATCAAGGCCACTCCCTGACTTTTGCTGGCTCTCAATGATTGCGCCTGCGCATTCAACTGATAGCCAACTTCTCGGGCCGCACGTTGAACCGCTTCAATCTTCTCAACGCTTACATTTCCTCTGCCATTGAGCACATTCGAGACAGTCCCATGCGACACACCGGCAATTCTTGCTATGTCTTTGATAGTTGGCATTTTTACATCCTTCCCCTGATGTTTTGATGCTAGCACGGCGCTCATCAGGAAACTATCTCCAGCAAGATAATTTGAACGTTACAATATTAAAAAGTGCATTTTATCAACACACTCATGTAACTACCTCTCAACCCCACATAGCACGAAGAAATGAACTAAAAATTTCAACGCTATGAAATATAAAAATAAATTATTAAATTCTTGAAGAGGATCACTTATGCAACAAAAGATCGTTGTTGCCTTGAAGCTGCAGGATAATAATTGACACGTTCCAATTACGTTTCATTACATTTTCGTTCAAAAAACAACACTCTGTTTTGATCAAGAGGGAAACATGAATATTCATTTTCTGGGAACCGCAGCATCCGAAGGGATACCCAATCCTTTTTGCCGTTGTGAGCACTGTCAGCAAGCCCGTATTCGTAAAGGCAAAGACATACGCACGCACTCCTCGGCGATCATCGACGATGAACTGTTGATTGATGTCGCGCCTGAATTCAGCCAGCAACTGCTGCGAGATGGCCTGGACGCAACAGAGATCAAATCGCTGCTGTTCACGCATACACATCCCGATCATTTCAACGTCGGCGATCTTTTTAGCCGAATGGAAGGGTACGGATTTGAGATTACTCATCCGTTGCACATTTTTGGTAATGACCGTGCGATTAACGGCGCGGCACAAGTGTTACCAGGCTACAGCGCAGAAAGATTTGCTTTTCATTGCCTGGTTCCCTTCGTAACCGTTGAAACCCGCGGATACCGAATCACTCCACTGCTGGCGAACCATGCCAAATGGGAGCTTTGTTATACCTGGTTTATCGAAAAAGATGGTCAGTCAATTTTCTATGGACATGATTCGGGCTGGTTCCCTGAACTCACCTGGCAATGGTTGAAAGGGAAAAAAATCGATTTAACGGTGCTGGAATGTACCTACGGTTTTAATGGTGATAACCGTACAAATAACCACATGAGTCTGGAAACCGTTTTCGCCGCCAGAGACAGGCTTGCAGAACTGGGCTGCCTTGAGAAAAATAGCCAACTCATCGTCTCGCATGTCTCACACAGCGGCGGTCTACTGCACGACGATCTCGTGGCGGCGTGCGACAAAGAGAACATTCTTGTCGCCTGGGATGGGCTTAACCTGAGCATCAACCAATAAGGATATGCAATATGGACCTTAATAAAACACCACGCCTGCTGGTTATGATGTTCATACAATATTTCATGCAGGGCGCCTGGAATATGACCATGGGACTGGTATTAAGTACCTATGGTATGGCGACCATTATTGGCTCATCTTATGCTTTGCTTGGTCTGGCGACCATTCTTTCGCCACTCTTTATTGGCATGGTAGCCGACCGTTTCTTTTCGTCACAAAAAGTCATGGCGATCCTGCATTTAATTAATGCTGGCGTACTGTTGTTTGTTCCACAATTTATTGAGGCACAAAACACGGGAATGACGTTGACCATGATCTTCCTGGTCGGTCTGCTGTTTTATCCAACAACTGCGCTGGCTAACAGCATCAGTTTCAGCCACATTAACGGGGTGAAATACTTCCCCTTTATTCGTGTGTTCGGCACATTTGGCTTTATGGTCATCGGTTTTATTATTGGTGAAATGGGCTATTCTGGAAATACCATCACCTGGTATATTGCGTCAGCCTCCGGTGTCGTGCTCGGCCTTTACTGCTTTACGTTGCCAAACACCCCACCGAAAGCAAAAGGAAGCGTATTTACACTCCGCGATCTGTTATGTCTGGACGCTCTGGCACTCTTCAAGGACCGCAGTTTCTCGGTTTTGATGCTCAGTATTTTTGTCCTGATGATCCCCAAAACAGCTTATTCCGCCTATATCCCGGTCTTTTTAAAAGCGCTTGGATTCGATAACGCCGCGTCAATGATGCAGGTCGGCATCGCCTGTGAAGTCATTTTTATGTTCCTGCTCTCGTTTTTCTTACTGAAAGCCGGCTTCAAAATTACTCTCATGTTGGGCGCCGTTTGCTGGATCATCCGCACACTGTTGTTTGCTCATGCATCACTGGATGCCAACATGATGTTTGTGCTGATCGGCCTGATGTTGCAGGGATTCTGCTGGGACTTTTTCTTTACCGTGGGCGACATTTATGTTGACCGTAAAGCCGCGCCAGAGATCAAAGCACAAGCCCAAAGCTTGCGATTTATCGTCTCCAACGGCGTCGGTTTGCTGTTTGCCTCTACCGTATGCGGTCAAATCTTCAACAGCACCGTGACGGAACAAGGCCCACAGGCGTTACCGCAATGGGAAACATTCTGGCTAGTTTCCGCAGGCGTTGCCGCAGTGGTCAGCGTATTCTTCCTGATATTCTTCCGGGACGATATTTCAAAACGCAAAGCAGACCTCCCATTGAAAAAAGCAAACTCCTGATCGTTAAAGACTCTTTCATTAAGGTAATTGCATGAATAATCTGGCCGCCATCATCAATGAGCAAGGATTGTTGCCTTTAACTACGATCATCAAAATCAGCATTGCATTTATTCTGGGTGGCATTATAGGCCTGGAAAGAGAATCGAAAGGGAAACCGGTTGGCTTCAAAACTTGCGTTATTTTATCCGTAGCCAGCTGTGTGTTAACTGTCGTATCAATACAATCTGCAGAATACTATGCTGAAATTTCGATGAACATCCGTAGCGATCCTATGCGTCTGGCGGCTCAGATTATTAGTGGCGTTGGTTTTCTCGGTGCGGGAGTCATTCTGCACCGACACGACGATGCTATTTCTGGTCTCACTACTGCGGCAATTGTCTGGGCATCTGCTGGGGTGGGAATCACCTGTGGGGCCGGTTTTTATTTTCATGCTTTTTTTGCCACGGCTTTATTTTTATTGGCAATTAAATTAAGCCCGTTCATTATTTTCTTACAGACTAAAAACCAGTTCCCCGGAAAAGTAAAAGTCAGGGTTATTCTTGATGAACGCGATGCGCTCGAAAATCTGATAACCCGCATCCATCAACAGAAAAACATTATTGAAAACATCACGATCAGGGATATTAAGAAGGGTAAAATCGAGGTTAATCTCAAAATCGTAATTCGTAAGAAGATGACCTTGCCTGACTTGTACCACGATCTCACTCATGTTGAACACGTCTGCGCTATTGCTCTTGAACATTAAGATGCTTTATTTCCCTCTTTAAAATCAGGTGGTTACCACCTGATATAACCGCTCTATCCCTGCCTTCGCTTTAAATCCCTATTGTTTGCAATGTTAAATATTTGTTGCTCTTGATCACAAATAATAAACAAACAAGCTCATTATGTGCGCGTTTTTCAAAAATGTAGATATTTTTAATTTATGGCTACGAAACGAGCTGCGCCATATCTCCCTGACAATCTACTGAGAGGAACGATTTGATGAACGCACTGACTGCCGTAAAACCGAACGCTGAAGATCCAGCCCAGCACTACAGCGGTTTCACGCTGAAACCATCAGCCCAGTCCCCACGCCTGCTGGAGCTGACTTTTTCTGCTGAGACCACTGAGCAATTTCTGCAGGCCGTCGCGCAGTGGCCGGTGCAGGCGCTGGAATACAAATCCTTCTTGCGCTTCAAAGTGGGCAAGATCCTCGACGACCTGTGCGGCAATCAGTTGCAGCCTCTGCTGCTGAAAACGTTGCTCGATCGTGCCGAAGGCGCACTGCTGATCAATGCCGTTGGCGTGGATGATGTGGCGCAGGCAGAAGAGATGGTCAAGCTGGCGACGGCGGTAGCACATCTAATCGGACGCTCGAATTTTGATGCGATGAGCGGTCAATATTACGCACGTTTTGTGGTGAAAAACGTCGATAACTCAGACAGCTATCTGCGCCAGCCTCACCGAGTGATGGAATTGCACAACGACGGAACCTATCTCGAAGAAATCACCGATTACGTGCTGATGATGAAGATTGACGAGCAGAACATGACCGGCGGTAACTCGCTGCTGCTGCACCTCGACGACTGGGAACATCTGGATCAGTACTTTACCCATCCACTGGCGCGTCGCGCTATGCGCTTTGCCGCGCCGCCAAGCAAAAACGTGAGCCAGGAAGTGTTCCATCCGGTATTTGACGTTGATCAGCAGGGTCGTCCGGTGATGCGCTACATCGACCAGTTCGTCCAGCCAAAAGACTATGAAGAAGGCGTCTGGCTGAGTGACCTGTCCGACGCGCTGGAAACCAGCAAAAGTATTATTTCCGTACCGGTTTCAGTGGGTAAATTCCTGCTGATCAACAACCTGTTCTGGCTGCACGGTCGCGATCGTTTCACCTCGCATCCTGACCTACGCCGCGAACTGATGCGCCAACGTGGTTATTTCGCTTACGCGACAAACCACTACCAGACTCATCAGTAAGCGCGAAGGAAAAAAGCGGATGTATGATTTTGTGATTATTGGCGGCGGCATTATCGGCATGTCGACCGCCATGCAGCTGATTGATGTCTATCCGGACGCCAGAATCGCGCTGTTGGAAAAAGAGTCCGGCCCGGCCTGTCACCAGACGGGCCACAACAGCGGCGTCATTCATGCCGGGGTCTATTACACTCCCGGCAGCCTGAAGGCGCAGTTTTGCCTGGCCGGAAATCGCGCCACAAAAGCCTTTTGCGACCAAAACGGCATCCGCTACGACGTCTGCGGAAAAATGCTGGTTGCCACCTCCCCTCTGGAAATGGAGCGCATGCGCGCGCTATGGGATCGCACCGCCGCTAACGGTTTGGAGCGCGAATGGCTGAATGCGCAGGAGCTTCGCGAGCGTGAACCGAATATCACCGGTCTGGGCGGCATTTTTGTTCCGTCGAGCGGGATCGTCAGCTACCGTGAAGTCACCGCCGCGATGGCGAATATTTTCCAGACCAAAGGCGGTGAGATTATTTACAACGCCGAGGTCAGCGCGCTGAAAGAGCACGCTACGGGCGTGATTGTCCATACCCGTCAGGGTCAGGAATATGAAGGCGCGACGCTGATTAGTTGTTCTGGCCTGATGGCGGACCGACTGGTGAAAATGCTCGGCGTTGAACCTGGCTTTATCATCTGTCCGTTCCGTGGCGAATATTTCCGCCTGGCACCAGAACATAATCAGATAGTTAACCATCTGATCTACCCCATCCCCGACCCGGCAATGCCGTTTCTCGGTGTTCATCTGACCCGGATGATTGACGGCAGCGTCACGGTCGGCCCCAACGCGGTGCTGGCATTTAAACGTGAAGGCTACCGTAAGCGTGACTTCTCGCTCAGCGATACGCTGGAGATCCTCGGCTCTTCTGGTATTCGCCGCGTGCTGCAAAACAACCTGCGCTCAGGGCTTGGCGAAATGAAGAATTCGCTGTGCAAAAGCGGTTATCTGCGGCTGGTACAAAAGTACTGTCCGAGCCTGATGCTTAAGGATCTGCAACCGTGGCCTGCGGGCGTGCGGGCACAGACGGTATCACCTGATGGCAAGCTTATCGACGATTTTCTGTTTGTCACCACGCCACGCTCAATTCACACCTGTAACGCGCCTTCTCCGGCGGCAACATCGGCAATCCCTATCGGTGCACATATTGTCAGCAAAGTTCATGCGCTGCTGGAGAACCAGAGTAATCCCGGACGCACGCTGCGTGCGGCACGTAGCGTGGAGACATTACACGCCGCATTTACCCGTTAAACCGATTAAGACAGGAAGCAATCATGCAACTTAACGATCCAACCTTATTTCGCCAGCAGGCACTGATCGACGGCAACTGGCGTGACGCTAACAGCGGCGAGACCATCGCGGTGACCAATCCCGCCAACGGTCAGCAATTGGGTAGCGTACCTAAAATGGGGGCAGATGAAACCCGCGAAGCGATTAACGCCGCAAACCGCGCTCTGCCGGCCTGGCGTGCGCTGACTGCCAAAGAGCGAGCCAATATCCTGCGCCGCTGGTTCAACCTGATGATTGAGCATCAGGACGATCTCGCCCGCTTGATGACCCTGGAACAGGGTAAACCGCTGGCGGAGGCCAAAGGCGAAATCACCTATGCCGCCTCATTTATTGAGTGGTTTGCCGAAGAGGGTAAACGCATCTATGGCGATACGATCCCTGGCCATCAGGCCGATAAGCGTCTGATCGTCATCAA
This sequence comes from Citrobacter sp. S39, assembly GCF_009495675.1. Taxonomy (NCBI): domain Bacteria; kingdom Pseudomonadati; phylum Pseudomonadota; class Gammaproteobacteria; order Enterobacterales; family Enterobacteriaceae; genus Citrobacter; species Citrobacter sp. S39. The sequence continues at coordinate 2,129,092 of NZ_CP045555.1, read as the reverse complement.
GCAGCCGATCGGCGTTACCGCCGCGATTACGCCGTGGAACTTTCCCTCAGCGATGATCACCCGTAAAGCCGGTCCGGCGCTGGCAGCAGGCTGTACGATGGTGCTTAAACCCGCCAGCCAGACCCCCTACTCCGCTCTGGCGCTGGCAGAACTGGCTAATCGCGCCGGGATCCCGGCTGGCGTTTTCAGCGTGGTGACCGGTTCTGCGAGCGCGGTCGGTAACGAGCTGACCGGCAACCCGCTGGTGCGCAAACTGTCATTTACCGGCTCAACCGAAATTGGCCGTCAGTTAATGCAGCAGTGCGCCAAAGACATCAAAAAGGTATCGCTGGAACTGGGCGGCAATGCGCCGTTTATCGTCTTTGACGATGCCGATCTTGATAAAGCCGTGGAAGGTGCGCTGGCCTCGAAGTTTCGTAACGCCGGGCAAACCTGCGTCTGCGCCAACCGCCTGTACGTACAGGACGGTGTGTATGAGCGTTTTGCCGAAAAACTCCAGCATGCAGTGAGCAAACTGCATCTCGGCGATGGTCTGCAACCAGAGGTCACCACCGGACCGCTGATCGACGATAAAGCGGTTGCCAAAGTGCAGGAACACATCGCCGATGCTCTGGATAAAGGCGCGCGCATTATCGCGGGCGGTAAACCTCATGCGCTCGGCGGTAACTTCTTCCAGCCCACCATTCTGGTGGATGTGCCTGACAACGCGAAGGTCGCCAAAGAAGAGACGTTCGGACCGCTGGCTCCGCTGTTTCGTTTTAAAGACGAAGCCGACGTCATCGCTCAGGCCAACGACACCGAGTTTGGTCTGGCCGCCTATTTCTACGCCCGTGATTTAAGCCGCGTCTTCCGCGTTGGCGAAGCGCTGGAGTACGGCATCGTCGGGATTAACACCGGCATTATCTCCAACGAAGTCGCCCCGTTTGGGGGAATCAAAGCCTCCGGTCTTGGCCGTGAAGGATCAAAATACGGCATCGAAGACTACTTAGAAATCAAATATATGTGCATCGGCCTTTAATAAAATAAATACTGGAGAACACCTGATGAGCACCAACAACGAACTTATGCAACGTCGCAGCAACGCCGTTCCCCGTGGCGTAGGCCAGATCCACCCTATTTTTGCCGAGCGTGCAGAAAACTGTCGGGTCTGGGACGTTGAAGGCCGTGAATTCCTTGACTTTGCTGGCGGTATTGCAGTGTTGAACACCGGTCACCTGCACCCGCAGATCGTCTCTGCGGTAGAAGCGCAGTTGAAAAAGCTGTCCCATACCTGTTTCCAGGTACTGGCCTATGAGCCATACCTGGAGCTGTGCGAAATCATGAATAAGAAAGTGCCGGGTGATTTCGCCAAGAAAACCCTGCTGGTGACCACCGGTTCTGAAGCGGTAGAAAATGCGGTGAAAATCGCCCGCGCCGCCACCAAACGCACCGGCACAATCGCCTTCAGCGGTGCTTACCACGGCCGTACCCACTACACCTTGTCACTGACCGGGAAAGTGAACCCATACTCTGCCGGAATGGGGCTGATGCCGGGCCACGTGTATCGCGCACTTTATCCTTGCCCGCTGCACGGCATCAGTGACGACGATGCTATCGCCAGCATTCACCGCATTTTCAAAAACGATGCCGCGCCAGAAGACGTCGCCGCCATCGTAATTGAACCCGTCCAGGGCGAAGGTGGTTTTTACGCCGCTTCTCCTGCTTTTATGCAACGTCTGCGCGCTATTTGTGACGAACACGGGATCATGCTGATTGCTGATGAAGTACAGAGCGGTGCGGGCCGCACCGGTACGCTGTTTGCCATGGAGCAGATGGGCGTTGCGCCCGATCTCACCACCTTCGCCAAATCCATCGCCGGAGGCTTCCCGCTGGCAGGCGTGACCGGACGCGCCGACGTCATGGACGCTATTCCACCGGGCGGTCTGGGCGGTACCTATGCCGGTAACCCAATTGCCTGTGCCGCTGCGCTGGCGGTACTAAACATTTTCGAGCAGGAAAATCTGCTGCAAAAAGCCAACGAGCTGGGGCAAACCCTGCGTGAAGGCCTGTTGGCTATCGCGGAAACCCACCGCGAGATTGGCGACGTACGCGGGCTGGGCGCGATGATTGCTATCGAACTGTTCGAAAACGGCGACCACACGAAACCAGACGCCAAACTGACTGCGGAAGTGGTGGCGCGTGCACGTGAGAAAGGACTGATCCTGCTCTCCTGCGGACCTTACTACAACGTGCTGCGCATTCTTGTCCCGCTGACTATTGAAGATGCGCAGATCAGTCAAGGGCTGAACATTATCGCTCAATGCTTTGATGAAGCTAAGCAAGGTTAAGACACAGGCACCCGTGCCGGATGGCGACGCAAAAGCGTCTTATCCGGCCTACAAAAAGTACCACCTGTAGGCCGGATAAGCGAAGCGCCATCCGGCAAACAGGCCAAAAACAATAACGGGGTAAGAAGATGGGGCAACTGTCACAATCACATGATTTAGGGGGCGGGCTGAAATCACGCCACGTCACCATGCTGTCTATTGCCGGGGTAATCGGCGCAAGTCTGTTTGTCGGTTCAAGCGTGGCGATTGCAGAAGCCGGTCCCGCAGTATTATTAGCCTATCTGTTCGCCGGATTGCTGGTGGTGATGATTATGCGCATGTTGGCCGAAATGGCCGTCGCCACACCGGATACCGGTTCTTTTTCCACATACGCCGATAAGGCCATCGGCCCTTGGGCGGGCTACACTATCGGCTGGTTGTACTGGTGGTTCTGGGTGTTGGTTATCCCACTGGAGGCGAATATCGCCGCCATCATTCTTCACTCCTGGGTGCCTGGCATTCCTATCTGGCTGTTTTCTCTGGTTATCACGCTGGCATTAACCGGCAGTAATTTACTGAGCGTCAAAAATTACGGTGAGTTCGAGTTCTGGCTGGCGCTGTGCAAAGTGATTGCCATTCTGGCGTTTATAACCCTCGGCGCAGCGGCGATTAGCGGTTTCTATCCTTATGCCGATGTCAGCGGGGTTTCGCGCCTGTGGGATCAGGGCGGCTTTATGCCCAACGGTTTTGGCGCCGTGATCAGCGCAATGTTAATCACCATGTTCTCCTTTATGGGCGCAGAGATAGTTACCATCGCCGCCGCCGAATCCGATACCCCGGATGAACATATCGTTCGCGCCACCAACTCGGTTATCTGGCGTATCTCCATCTTCTATCTGTGCTCTATTTTTGTGGTGGTGGCGCTGATCCCGTGGAACATGCCGGGACTGAAAGAAGTCGGTTCTTACCGCTCGGTACTGGAGCTACTGCATATCCCGCACGCGAAATTGATCATGGATTGCGTCATTTTGCTGTCGGTGACTAGCTGTCTCAACTCCGCGCTGTATACGTCCTCGCGTATGCTCTACTCCCTGAGCCGCCGTGGCGATGCCCCCGCCTTTATGGGTAAAACGAACCGCAGTAAAACGCCTTATGTGGCGGTGTTGCTGTCTACCGGTGCCGCATTCCTCACCGTCATCGTCAACTATTACGCCCCGGCCAAGGTGTTTAAATTCCTGATCGACAGTTCCGGTGCCATCGCACTGCTGGTCTATCTGGTCATTGCCGTTTCTCAACTGCGGATGCGCAAAATCCTGCTGGCGCGAGGCGGTGAAATTAAACTGAAAATGTGGCTCTATCCGTGGCTTACCTGGCTGGTCATCGCGTTTATTATCTTTGTGCTGGTGGTCATGCTGTTTCGCCCGGCACAACAGCTGGAAGTTATCTCTACCGGGTTGTTAGCCATAGGAATTATTTGCACCGTGCCCATTATGTCACGCTGGAAAAAACTGCTATCGTGGCAAAAAGCACCATTGCAAAATACGCATTAAACCTGTTCCCGGCGCAGGCCGGGAAATCCTTTCAGGAGTATGACCATGACCGCCATTCCCCAACCGACGGCCATTGATGGATACCGCTGGCTGAAGAACGACATCATCCGCGGTGTGTATCAGCCTGATGAAAAACTGCGTATGAGCCTGCTGACCTCACGCTATGAGCTTGGCGTGGGACCGCTACGCGAAGCGCTTTCGCAGTTAGTTGCCGAGCGGTTAGTGACGGTAGTAAATCAGAAAGGGTATCGTGTTGCCCCGATGTCAGAGCAGGAGTTGCTCGATATTTTCGATGCCCGCGCCAATATGGAAGCCATGCTGGTCGCGCTGGCCATTGAACGCGGCGACGACGCCTGGGAAGCTGAAATTCTGGCGCGCGCGCATATGCTTAGTAAGCTTGAAGCCATTGATGCCAGCGAACAGATGCTCGACGAGTGGGATCAGCGCCATCAGGCGTTTCACTCGGCGATTGTCGCTGGCTGTGGTTCACAATATCTGCTGCAAATGCGCGAACGACTGTTCGATTTGGCGGCGCGCTACCGGTTTATCTGGCTGCGAAAAACGGTGCTGTCGGTGGAGATGCTGGAAGACAAACACGATCAGCACCAAACGTTAACCGAAGCAATTCTGGCACGCGATGCCGCGCGCGCCAGCGAATTAATGCGCCAGCACCTGCTGACGCCGATTCCGATTATTCAACAGGCGATGTCCGGTAAATTGCTGACGGAATAAGCCTGAATAATATTACTGCTCCGGAATACGTAACACCTGCCCAGGATAGATTTTATCCGGACTTTTCAGCATTGGTTTATTCGCTTCAAATATCTGGTTATACAGGTTGGCATTACCGTAAACCTGTTTAGCAATAGCGCTCAGGGTATCCCCTGATTTCACGGTATAAAACTGGCTTTCGCTCGCGGGCGCAGAGGTTTTAACCTGATCATCTACGCTGGCAATACCGGAGATATTACCAATCGCGATCAGAATTTTTTCTTTCGCCTCCTGACTTAATCCATCACCAGAAACAGTGGCTTTGCCTTCGTTAATTTGCACGTCCACTTTATCCGCATCAGGGATGCCAGTTTTGTTCAGGTGTTCCTGCACTTTTTTTGCCAGATCGGCTGTGTCATGGTTTCCAGTGACCGCATCCCACAGTTTTTCACCCGCATCTTTTACAAAATTGAAGAGTCCCATATCCACCTCGGTAATTAACAATTAACACCCAAAAGTGTAGCAGAGGAGAAAGGGGGCCAAAGAAAACGGCGCCAAAGCGCCGTAATTGAAAGGAATTAATTACGCGTCTGTATCCAGAAGGCATGGATCAAACCAGGGATGTAGCCCAGCAGCGTCAGAACGATATTGAGGATAAATGCCCAGCCGAACCCCTTCCCCAGCAGCACGCCAAGCGGGGGCAGAATAATAGTAAAAACGATTCTCCAGAAACCCATACACACTCCCTACAAGCAAAAAATTAATCATTGTTTAAAAAGAGATTTTATCTCTAAGAGTAGCCATTCTACCCAACTCTGCCAGCATTCCGCGGCTGTTTTACCCTCCTTTACGCTCTTTACGCTGGCGTACGTTGGTTGTTTATTTTAGAATATGCTTAATTTAGATTGTGCTTAAATACATATGACTGAACTTGAACAACTCCAGGCCAGCGCAGAACAAGCTGCCGCCCTGCTAAAAGCGATGAGTAACCCGAAACGGTTGCTGATTTTGTGCATGCTCTGCGGTTCACCCGGTACCAGCGCAGGCGAGTTAGCCCGTGTTACCGGCCTTAGCCCTTCCGCCACTTCCCAGCATCTGGCGCGTATGCGTGAAGAAGGTCTGATAGAAAGCCAGCGCGATGCCCAGCGCATCCTCTACTCCATTAAAAATGCGGCCGTGAATTCGCTGATCGCCACATTAAAAACACTGTATTGCCCATAAGGAGCCATCATGACTATTGGGACGATTTCCCCGCGCGAGGCGCAGACACTGGTCGCGCAAGGTGCAAAACTGATTGATATCCGCGACGCTGACGAGTATCTGCACGAGCATATTCCTGAGGCTCATCTGGCGCCGTTGTCCGCGCTTGAACAGGGATCGCTGCCTGCGAATTTACGCGCCGAGCAGGTGATTTTTCACTGCCAGTCAGGCAAACGTACACAAAATGCGGCAACAAAACTGAGCGCCATTGCTGCGCCCGCGCAGGTCTGGCTGCTGGAAGGTGGAATTGACGGCTGGAAAGCCGCAGGGTTGCCGGTGACGAAAGACAGTTCACAACCGTTACCGCTGATGCGTCAGGTGCAGATAGCCGCGGGTAGCCTTGCCTTACTCGGTGTTATTCTGGGTTACGCCGTCAGCAGTGCTTTCTTCCTGCTGAGCGGTTTTGTCGGGGCCGGGCTGATTCTCGCTGGCGTGACCGGCTTTTGCGGCATGGCGCGTCTGCTGGACAAAATGCCCTGGAACCGACGTACTCATTAAGCGGTAATCATTGAAACAACACTGTACCCGCCGGTTGACGTGATCTATGGTGAGTTCTGCGATAAATGATAAATAAAGGAGCGCAACAATATGTTTAAACCTGGCGATCTGGTTCAACCGCGTATGGGCGGTCCAAAACTGAAGGTTGTTGAAGTCAATGACGATCAAATTGTGGCGGTACAAGCCAGTAATGAAAACGGTGATAAATTCACGCTGAAAGCAGCTGATGTCACGCGATATACCGAAGAGGGTGATTTCGGCGTTTGCTGAAAATAAGCGGTGAGGATCTCCTCACCGCCTTCGTAATTAGATCAAAAAGTCATCAAGAGATTTACCGGCAGCCAGCGCCTGGGCAATTGGCTTCGGTGTGCGACCTTGCCCAGTCCATGTTTTCGTTTCACCATTGAGATCGATAAAACGATATTTCGCCGGGCGCGGTTGGCGTTTTTTAACTGAACGTGTCGTAGCCGGTGTTATGCTCAGCAGCTCCTCCGGGCTAATCCCGTCTGCCTGCATCTGCGCCAGCAAGGCATTAATTTTTGCCTGCTGTTCTGCGCGTTGGCGCTGTAGCTGTTCTTCTTCATCGCGCCGTTCTTTGGTCACTACCCTGAATTTTTCAAGCATATCTTCCAGTACATCAACGGAAAATTCACGAGCCATTGCACGCAGCGAGCGGATATTATTTAAGTTTTTTAACATTGAACTCATATTAACAAAACCTCTTTAACGTAAAACATAAAAACGGTATTACGCTAAATATTGTATGCAACTGATTATTATATTTCCAGTCTAATTTATTCACAGGTCATTAAACAAATAGCCAACTCTGATATTTATAGCATCCATTCTGCTATCGCTCAGACAATATATTCTATTACCCTGATTTCAGCTTTGAATATACCTGCAAGGTATCTCAGCGCGTCACTTAAGAAACAGGCCACAGCATCGCGTGGAACCAACGAGTATACATATTGCACATCAGTCAACATTCAGAAAAGGAGCGCAAAAAATTCAGAAAAACAAGCAAAAATAACTCTTTGATCTAAAAGAATTTTAATTAACACAGCAACGAAAACACCAAAACGAACAAAAAACAAACCATTGCAGAGCATTTTATCGACAAAAAGGCAATAAATAAAAATTTTAAGCTAGTTGCTAGTTATTATCCAGGCAGATATCCTATTAAAACACGAAAGCAGCAAGACAAATCACTAGCAGTTAAGGTATTCAAAACCTTTTTCCCCCTTTTTACAAGGAGCATTAACATGTTCTCTCCGCAGTCACGCTTGCGTCATGCAGTAGCAGACACGTTCGCGATGGTTGTTTATTGTTCTGTCGTGAACATGTTGATCGAAATATTCCTTTCTGGAATGAGCTTCGAACAGTCGCTGTATTCCAGATTAGTCGCTATCCCTGTCAACATACTGATCGCGTGGCCATACGGCATGTACCGTGATTTGTTCATGCGCGCGGCGCGTAAAGCCACGCAGGCAGGATGGGCAAAAAATCTGGCGGATGTGCTGGCTTATGTCACCTTCCAGTCGCCGGTGTATGTGATTATTCTGCTGACGGTTGGCGCGGACTGGCACCAGATTACGGCTGCAGTAAGTTCGAACATCGTGGTGTCAATGCTGATGGGCGCTGTCTATGGCTACTTTCTTGATTATTGCCGCCGCTTGTTTAAGGTCAGCAGCTATCATCAGGCTAAAGCCTGACACGCTTCTTTGCGACTGGCACTGCCAGTCGCGTTATTAGTTAGAATTAACGTCGCCAAACAACCCACTCAGATAACGCTCCAGCGCAATTCGCGAGCTAAAGCCGTGCGGAATACCATAATGTTCGTGTGTCTCACCGGCTAAATACAGTGGGAATTGCTGATAATGATCGCAGGTTTTAATATCCGTCGCTGGTTCTGCCAGCGAAGAGCTGCGCTCTTTTAGCGTGGGATGGATAATTAATGCGGTACGTCCCATGCGTGCTTCACGGTTAACGTACACATAATTTTCGCCACGACGATAGCCGTACGTTTTCTGCGTCACTACATCAACGGTAAAGCCCACTTTTTCAAGTACGCGCGCCACCTCATCAGGTCGTAAATACATATTATTTTCCTCGTTATCTTTTACTGCGGGCTTACCTTACCTGATTCAGCATTAGCAACGCTTTCAGAAAAGTCCATAAACGGGTGGCGATGGTGGGACGCATATCGTAAGAACCTTATATACCCTAAATAATTCGAGTTGCAGGAAGGCGGCAAGGGAGCGAATCCCCAGGAGCTTACTAAAGTAAGTGACTGGGGTGAACGAACGCAGCCAACGCACATGCAACTTGAAGTATGACGGGTATAGATTTATGTCAGCGCCATCCGCAGTTGGTACGCCGCCTGTTGCGCCATTTCCGCCGAGCTGATATTGGTAAATGACAGCAATATTCCCCCCTTTCCTTCTGACGTTATTCGCCAGCGGCTTAACGCCTGAACAGCTAACCCGGCCTGATTCGCTTTGCGCACCAGCGCAATATCATCTCCGTCCACACTCATCACCAGTTGAATCCCACCTTCCTGAGGAATGACGCTAAATCCTTGTTCGGTCAGGGCGTTTTCCATCCATTGTCGTCGTTCGGCATAATGTTGTCGCATACGTTTTAAGTGTCGCCAGAAGTGGCCGTCTCGCATAAAATCCGCCAGCGTTTGCTGCCATAGAACCGGAACGCTACAGGCCGTTAGCGCCGCTTGTTGGCGAAAGTGTTCAACCTGGGTCAGGGGCACCACCAGCCATGCCGTACGCAAAGCCGGAAACATCGATTTGCTGAACGTTCCGGCATAAATCACCCGCTGGGGCGCATCCAGACTTTTTAGCGGCGGCAACGGCTTACCGTGGTAACGAAATTCACTGTCATAATCATCTTCGATTACCCACGCCTGCGCACGAGTCGCCCACTCCAGCAACTGGTGGCGACGGTCTAAAGACAGTGCTACCCCCAGTGGGCTTTGATGTGCGGGAGTGAGCAGTACAAAACGCGCCTGCGGGTAGTCGCGGATCCCGGCGCTGACATCCAGACCATCGGCATCCACCGCTACCGGCTTCAACTCAATGCGTTCTTGAGCCACCACAGGCCGAATCAGCGGAAAGCCGGGATCTTCGACCCACATTCCCTCTCCGGGATGCGCCAGAGCGCGCAGGATTAGCGTCATTGATGCCGCATAGCCTGAAGTGATAAAAATCTGCTCTGGCTGGCATTCAATGCTGCGTGAGACCCGCAGGTAATCCACAATCGCCTGACGTAACGCCCGCTCGCCACACACATCGCCCACCGCCAGATCAAAACGCGTTTGGGTGCGTAAACGCCGTCCCATCACCCGCGCCCAGACTTCGCGCGGAAAAAGATCGAGTGCGGGTAATCCCATCTGAAAAGTTTGCGGTCTGGGATTTTCTCCGGCAAAAATGGCAGGAGAAGCAGGTGCCCTTTCTGGTCGCAGTTGCTCACTGACAAACGTTCCTGCCTGTCCACGCCGCGCGAGCCAGCCCTGCGCCACCAGCTCTGCATAGGCATTTTCCACCGTCGAGCGTGATACTCCCAGCTCCTGGGCCCAGGTCCGACTGGAGGGCAATCTGGTACCGGGCTTGAGTTCACCTTTCTCAATTGCGTTTTTTAACTGACGGGCGATTTGCTGATAGCGTGGCATTTATGGTCTGCTTTTTTGGCAACAATATGGCTCTCTGTAGCAGTCCATTATAGTGCTACATTGCGGGTCATCCAAACGAGGAGAAATACCATGACCATGTTACGCCAGCCCTATTATGAACTCAGCCCTGAAATCTATAACGCTCTGGTTCAGGCAAGCAAAGCGCTGGAGAATTGCGCGCTGGAACCTACGCTGACGGAACTGATTTACCTGCGGGTCTCGCAAATCAACGGCTGCGCCTTTTGTCTGGAAATGCACAGTAAAGCACTGCGCAAATCCGGAGTTGCGCAGGCCAAACTGGATGCGCTGGCAGGCTGGCGGGTGAGTCACCACTTCAGCGAGCAGGAACGTGCGGCGCTGGCGTGGGCCGAATCGGTCACTCAAATTGCCACTAGTCACGCCGAAGATGACGTTTATCTGCCGCTGCTCGACCATTTCAGCGCGAAAGAGATTAGCGACCTGACATTTGCCATTAGCCTGATGAACTGCTTTAACCGCCTGGCGGTGGGGATGCGCATGTGATTCTGCGCTTCCGGATGGCGGCATAAACGCCTTATCCGGCCTGGGAAGTGCTTTCCTGTAGGCCGGATTAGACGCGACGCGCGCCATCCGGCAACCTGCGATGGTACATATCACTTCCCCTGCCATGCCCATAACCCAGCCCATCATCAATCTAAAATTCCCATATCTTGTATGGTTGAATCTTTTTAAAACTACATCTAGTATCTTTCCTATCAGGACACACACAACCCGACGCCCTCTATCGCGCCGATCTTTTATTTTTAAATGGAAATACGAATCATGCGTATTATTATTTACACTCGCAATAACTGTGTTCAGTGTCATGCCACCAAACGGGCAATGGAAAGCCGTGGTTTTGACTTTGAGATGGTAAACGTCGATTTACAGCCCGATTTGGCTGATAACCTGCGCGATCAAGGGTTTCGCCAGTTACCGGTCGTAGTCGCGGGTGAAACCAGTTGGTCAGGGTTTCGCCCGGACATGATCAACCGTCTGCATCCGGAACACCGTGTGGCCAGCGCATGAGTCAGCTCGTCTACTTCTCCAGCAGCTCAGAAAATACGCACCGCTTTATGCAGCGTCTGGGGCTGCCTGCCATCCGCATTCCGCTTAACGAACGCGAGCCGATCCGAGTAGACGAACCTTACATATTAATCGTGCCGTCCTACGGCGGCGGCGGCACTGCTGGCGCGGTCCCAAGACAGGTGATCCGCTTTTTAAACGATACACACAACCGGGCGTTAATCCGTGGAGTGATCGCCTCCGGCAATCGTAATTTCGGTGACGCCTACGGTCGCGCGGGTGATGTCATCTCACAAAAATGCGGCGTGCCGTGGCTCTATCGCTTTGAGCTGATGGGCACCCAAAGCGATATCGACAACGTTCGAAAAGGAGTGAGCGAATTTTGGCAACGACAACCGCAGAACGTGTAATGCAGCCAACGCTGGATTATCACGCCCTGAACGCCATGCTGAATCTGTATGATAAAGCCGGGCGCATTCAGTTCGACAAAGACCATCAGGCGGTGGAGGCCTTCTTTGCCGCACACGTCCGCCCCAACTCGGTGGCGTTTGCCAGCCAGCAGGAGCGCCTGGAAACGTTGGTGGATGAAGGCTATTACGATGCCAGCGTGTTAGCCCGCTACGATCGCGCGTTCGTGCTGAAGCTATTCGCCCACGCCCACGCCAGCGGATTCCGTTTCCAGACGTTCCTCGGCGCATGGAAGTTCTACACCAGCTATACGTTGAAAACGTTCGACGGTAAGCGCTATCTCGAAGACTTTGAGGATCGGGTAACGATGGTGGCACTCACGCTGGCGCAGGGCGATGAAGCACTCGCGATGCAACTGACCGATGAAATGCTCTCCGGGCGCTTTCAGCCCGCCACGCCAACCTTTTTAAACTGCGGTAAACAGCAACGCGGCGAGCTGGTCTCCTGCTTCCTGTTTCGTATTGAAGACAACATGGAGTCTATTGGTCGGGCGGTCAACTCCGCACTTCAGCTCTCCAAACGCGGCGGCGGCGTGGCATTTTTGCTCTCCAACCTGCGCGAGTCAGGTGCGCCCATTAAACGCATTGAGAACCAGTCCTCTGGGGTGATCCCGGTAATGAAAATGCTGGAAGATGCGTTTTCTTATGCGAATCAACTCGGGGCACGTCAGGGCGCAGGCGCGGTGTATCTGCACGCACACCATCCGGATATTTTACGTTTTCTCGATACCAAGCGCGAAAACGCCGACGAGAAAATCCGCATCAAAACGCTCTCGCTTGGCGTGGTGATCCCCGACGTCACCTTCCGGCTAGCGAAAGAAAATGCCCGGATGGCACTGTTCTCACCGTATGACGTGGAACGGATTTACGGCAAACCGTTCGGTGATATCGCCGTGAGTGAGCGGTATGACGAACTGGTGGCCGACGAACGCGTGCGCAAAAAATACATTAACGCCCGCGAATTCTTCCAGCGGCTGGCCGAGATCCAGTTTGAGTCTGGTTATCCTTACATCATGTTTGAAGATACGGTGAATCGCGCCAATCCGATTGCCGGTCGGATCAATATGAGCAACCTGTGCTCGGAGATTTTGCAAGTTAACAGTGCCTCCACCTACGATGAAAATCTCAATTACGAGCAGATCGGGCACGATATCTCCTGCAATCTCGGCTCCTTGAACATTGCCCATACCATGGATTCACCCGATTTTGGTCGTACCGTGGAAACGGCGGTTCGCGGCTTAACCGCCGTTTCGGACATGAGCCACATCCGCAGCGTGCCTTCGATCGACGCCGGGAACAGCGCGTCGCACGCGATTGGTCTTGGGCAGATGAATCTGCACGGGTATCTGGCGCGGGAAGGGATCGCCTACGGCTCGTCGGAAGGGCTGGATTTCACCAATCTCTATTTCTACACCATCACATGGCATGCGCTGAATACGTCAATGAAGATCGCTCGCGAGCGGGGTCAAACCTTTGCCGGATTCAAACAGTCACGCTACGCCAGCGGCGAGTATTTTAACCAGTATCTGCAGAGCGACTGGCAGCCAAAAACCGACAAGGTCCGCACACTGTTTGCCGCCAGCGGCATTACGCTACCGACGCGCGAGATGTGGGCACAACTGCGTGAAGATGTGATGCGCTACGGTATTTATAACCAGAATTTACAGGCGGTTCCGCCCACCGGTTCTATCTCCTACATCAACCATGCCACGTCAAGCATTCACCCGATCGTGTCGAAAGTGGAGATTCGCAAAGAGGGCAAAACCGGGCGCGTTTACTACCCTGCCCCGTTTATGACCAATGAGAATCTGGCCTTGTATCAGGATGCCTACGAGATCGGTCCACAAAAAATCATTGATACCTACGCTGAAGCAACGCGACATGTCGATCAGGGGCTTTCACTGACGCTCTTTTTCCCCGATACCGCCACCACGCGCGATATCAACAAAGCGCAGATTTACGCCTGGCGTAAGGGCATCAAATCCTTGTACTACATCCGACTACGCCAACTGGCGCTGGAAGGCACCGAAATCGAAGGCTGCGTGTCATGCGCGCTGTAAGGAGGAGAAAATGACATTATCCCGCGTGAGCGCCATCAACTGGAACAAGATTGAAGATGATAAAGATCTTGAGGTATGGAACCGTCTGACCAGTAACTTCTGGCTCCCGGAAAAGGTCCCGCTCTCCAATGACATTCCGGCCTGGCAAACGTTGAACGCAGCCGAACAGCAGCTAACAATCCGCGTTTTTACCGGGCTGACGCTGCTCGACACCATTCAGAATGTTGCCGGAGCACCAGCGTTAATGACTGATTCGTTAACACCGCATGAAGAGGCGGTGCTGTCGAATATCAGCTTTATGGAGGCGGTGCACGCCCGTTCCTATAGCTCTATTTTCTCCACCCTTTGCCAGACCAAAGATGTGGATGCAGCTTACACCTGGAGTGAAGAAAATACCCCACTCCAGCGCAAGGCGCAGATCGTTTTGGCACATTACGCCAGCGACGAACCGTTGAAGAAAAAAATAGCCAGCGTGTTTTTGGAATCCTTCCTGTTCTATTCTGGCTTCTGGTTACCGATGTATTTCTCCAGTCGCGGTAAACTGACCAATACCGCCGATCTCATTCGTCTGATCATTCGTGATGAAGCGGTTCATGGGTATTACATTGGTTATAAATATCAAAAAGGTCTGGAGCATATTTCCGAATCAGCACGCGAAGAGTTAAAGCATTTTGCCTTTGACCTGTTGATGGAATTGTATGATAACGAAGCGCGTTATACGGAAGAATTGCATGCAGAGACCGGCTGGGTGGATGACGTCAAAGCCTTCCTTTGTTACAACGCCAATAAGGCATTAATGAATTTGGGATATGAGGCGCTATTTCCGCCTGAAATGGCGGAGGTTAACCCGGCAATCCTTGCCGCGCTGTCGCCCAACGCTGACGAAAACCACGATTTCTTCTCGGGTTCCGGTTCATCCTATGTGATGGGAAAAGCGGTCGAAACCGAAGATGACGACTGGAATTTCTAGCACTCATTTTCACGGGAAATACCGTACATTTTTCGCGGAAATATTTTAACAGGATCACACTTTTGTCGTGCAAATATAATTGTGTGATCTACACTCAATATCAGCCGCATTATTCGCCTGCATTCCAGCAATTCAGGCGATTTTTCATTGCCATTTACAAAAAATATTAAGCCGCTCACATTCGCGCTCAGCCCTTATATCATGGGAAGTCCCGCCACCTGGCCTTTGGCAATATTCATGCCACAACCAAATTCAGGGTTGTCTCAGATTCTCAGTATGTTAGGGTAGAAAAAGGTCACTATTTCCATCAGGTAATATATCGATATAAACAAATAACAGGAATCATTCTATTGCATGGCAATTAAATTAGAAGTTAAAAATCTCTATAAGATATTTGGAGAGCATCCGCAGAGAGCCTTCAAATATATTGAAAAAGGACTTTCAAAAGAGCAGATTCTGGATAAAACGGGGCTATCGCTTGGCGTTAAGAACGCCAGTCTGGCCATTGAAGAAGGCGAGATATTTGTCATCATGGGATTATCCGGTTCGGGTAAATCCACAATGGTACGCCTTCTCAATCGCCTGATTGAACCCACCCGCGGGCAGGTATTGATTGACGGCGTAGACATCGCCCGGATATCCGATGCTGAGCTTCGCGAGGTGCGCAGAAAAAAGATTGCGATGGTGTTCCAGTCCTTTGCCCTGATGCCGCACATGACGGTGCTGGACAATACGGCATTCGGCATGGAATTAGCCGGTGTTGGTGCGGATGAACGTCGTGAAAAAGCGTTAGATGCGCTACGTCAGGTTGGTCTGGAGAATTATGCTCACGGATATCCGGATGAACTTTCCGGGGGGATGCGTCAGCGTGTGGGCCTCGCCCGTGCATTAGCCATTAATCCTGACATCTTATTAATGGATGAGGCCTTCTCAGCCCTCGATCCATTAATTCGTACTGAGATGCAGGATGAACTGGTAAAACTACAGGCGAAGCATCAGCGCACCGTGGTCTTTATATCGCATGATCTCGACGAAGCTATGCGTATTGGCGACAGAATTGCCATTATGCAAAACGGTGAAGTGGTCCAGGTCGGCACGCCGGATGAAATCCTGAATAATCCAGCCAATGATTATGTACGCACCTTCTTCCGTGGCGTTGATATTAGCCAGGTCTTCAGTGCGAAAGATATTTCACGCCGTAGCCCCGAAGGTTTAATTCGTAAAACGCCCGGGGTGGGTCCACGTTCGGCGCTGCAATTATTGCAGGACAAAGATCGCGAATATGGTTACGTGATCGAACGCGGCAATAAATTCGTTGGCGTTGTTTCAATCGACTCCTTAAAAACAGCGTTAAGTCAGGCGCAAGGTATTGAAGCGGCATTGATCGATGAGCCGTTAGCCGTAGATGCACAAACTCCTCTCAGCGAGTTGCTTTCTCATGTCGGCCAGGCCCCGTGCGCGGTGCCGGTTGTTGATGAGGAACAGCAGTATGTGGGCGTCATTTCAAAACGCATGCTGTTACAGGCTTTAGATCGTGAGGGGGTAAACAATGGCTGATCAAACTAATCCGTGGGATACCACACCAGCGGCCGACAGCGCCGCACAAACTGCCGATGCCTGGAGCACGCCATCCGGTGCGCCCACTGATGGCGGTGGCGCGGACTGGCTGACCAGCGCCCCCGCGCCGGCACCAGAGCATTTCAATATTATGGATCCGTTCCATAAAACGCTGATCCCGCTGGACAGCTGGGTCACAGAGGGGATCGACTGGGTCGTTACCCATTTCCGTCCAGTCTTCCAGGGCATTCGTGTCCCGGTGGATTACATTCTCAACGGTTTTCAACAGCTGCTGTTAGGTATGCCAGCCCCGGTGGCGATTATCCTGTTCGCGCTGATTGCCTGGCAAATTTCCGGCGTTGGGATGGGCGTTGCTACGCTGATTTCCTTGATTGCCATCGGTGCCATCGGCGCGTGGTCGCAGGCCATGATAACCCTGGCGCTGGTGTTGACCGCGTTGCTGTTCTGCGTGGTGATCGGTCTGCCGATGGGGATCTGGTTGGCGCGCAGTCCACGGGCAGCAAAAATTGTTCGCCCGCTGCTGGACGCCATGCAAACCACACCCGCGTTTGTCTATCTGGTGCCGATTGTCATGTTGTTCGGTATTGGTAACGTCCCGGGCGTAGTGGTGACGATTATCTTCGCCCTGCCGCCAATCGTACGTCTGACTATTCTGGGAATTAACCAGGTGCCAGCCGATCTGATTGAAGCCTCGCGTTCGTTTGGTGCCAGCCCGCGTCAGATGCTGTTTAAAGTGCAGCTCCCGCTGGCAATGCCCACCATTATGGCCGGGGTTAACCAGACGCTGATGCTGGCGCTCTCAATGGTCGTCATCGCGTCGATGATTGCCGTGGGCGGGCTGGGTCAGATGGTTCTGCGCGGAATTGGTCGTCTGGATATGGGGCTTGCCACCGTCGGCGGAGTTGGAATTGTGATCCTCGCCATCATTCTGGATCGCCTGACGCAGGCCGTTGGTCGCGATTCGCGTAGCCGTGGCAACCGTCGCTGGTACACCACTGGTCCCGTTGGGCTTATCACTCGCCCTTTCACGAAGTAATTCACCCGTTGCCCGGTGGCGCATTGCTTACCGGGCCTACACGTCCCTCCAATAATTAAGGAACAACGATGCGACAGAAAGCAATTATTGCCACAGCGTTTGCCACCCTTGTCTCCACCAGCACTTTCGCTGCCGACCTGCCGGGCAAAGGCATCACCGTACAGCCAATCCAGAGCACTATCTCTGAAGAATCCTTCCAGACGCAGTTAGTCGCTCGTGCGCTGGAGAAACTGGGTTACACCGTTAACAAAACCAGCGAAGTTGACTACAACGTCGGCTATACCTCCATTGCCTCTGGCGATGCAACTTTTACCGCCGTGAACTGGCAGCCGCTGCATGATGATATGTACGCCGCGGCGGGCGGAGACAAAAAGTTTTATCGCGAGGGGGTATTCGTTACGGGTGCCGCACAGGGTTATCTGATCGACAAAAAAACCGCTGAGCAGTACAAAATCACCAATATCGCCCAGTTAAAAGATCCGAAGATCGCCAAAATCTTTGACACCAACGGTGACGGAAAAGCCGATATGATGGGCTGTTCACCAGGCTGGGGTTGTGAAGCAGTAATCAACCACCAGAACAAAGCTTTTGATTTGGAAAAAACCGTCGAAGTCAGCCACGGTAACTACGCAGCAATGATGGCTGACACCATTACCCGCTTCAAAGAAGGTAAACCCATTCTTTACTACACCTGGACACCGTACTGGGTCAGCGACGTAATGAAGCCGGGTAAAGATGTGGTCTGGCTGCAGGTGCCGTTCTCTTCCCTGCCAGGCGAGCAGAAAGATATTGATACCAAGCTGCCAAACGGTGCCAACTACGGCTTCCCGGTGAACACGATGCATATTGTCGCCAATAAAGCCTGGGCGGAGAAAAACCCGGCTGCGGCGAAACTGTTTGCCATCATGAAGCTGCCGCTGGCGGATATCAACGCGCAAAACGCAATGATGCACGACGGGAAAGCGTCTGAAGCCGACGTGCAGGGTCACGTTGACGGCTGGATCAAAGCCCACCAGCAGCAGTTTGACGGCTGGGTGAACGAAGCGCTGGCCGCGCAGAAATAACCCACTCGTAGGCCTGATGAGCGTAGCGTCATCAGGCACAATAACCATACCAATGCCGGATGGTGGCGCGATGCGCCTTATCCGGCCTATCCACCCTCCTCCAATCGCACAATCCATCACTCAACAAATCAGCAACATTTAATCACTTCCGTTATGATTGTTTTCTGCAATCCATTATTCAGTTGAAAACCATGACGAAAACAACTCAGGGACTTAGCCCTTCGCTAATCCTGTTAATGTCTATCGCCACCGGCCTCGCCGTCGCCAGTAACTATTATGCGCAGCCGCTGCTCGACACCATCGCGCGCAACTTTTCGCTCTCTGCCAGTACCGCAGGGTTTATCGTCACCTCGGCCCAGCTCGGCTACGCCGCCGGCCTGCTGTTCTTAGTGCCGCTCGGCGATATGTTTGAACGCCGGATGCTGATTGTCTCCATGACGCTGTTAGCGGCTGGTGGCATGCTGATCACCGCCAGCAGCCAGTCGCTGGGTATGCTGATCCTCGGTACAGCCCTGACCGGGCTGTTCTCGGTAGTGGCACAGATTTTAGTTCCGCTGGCGGCAACGCTTGCCACACCGGACAAGCGCGGTAAGGTCGTCGGCACGATTATGAGCGGCCTGCTGCTAGGTATTCTACTGGCACGCACCGTGGCGGGATTACTGGCGAATCTTGGCGGCTGGCGCACCGTATTTTGGGTCGCATCAGTATTAATGGCGCTGATGGCAGTTGCACTGTGGCGCGGCCTGCCGAAGATGAAATCCGATACCCATCTCAACTATCCGCAGCTGTTAGGCTCCGTATTCAGCCTGTTTATTCACGATAAATTGCTGCGTACCCGCGCGATGCTGGGATGCCTGACTTTTGCCAATTTCAGTATTCTGTGGACCTCGATGGCGTTTTTGCTCGCCGCGCCGCCGTTTAACTATTCGGAAGGAATGATTGGTCTGTTCGGTCTGGCGGGTGCCGCAGGGGCGTTAGGCGCACGTCCGGCGGGCGGTTTTGCCGATAAAGGTAAATCCCACCTGACCACAACTATGGGGCTGCTATTACTGCTGCTCTCCTGGCTTGCTATTTGGTTTGGGCACGCTTCAGTCCCCATGCTGATTATCGGTATTCTGGTGTTGGACCTCACCGTTCAGGGAGTGCACATCACCAACCAGACGGTTATCTATCGCATTCATCCTGACGCGCGTAATCGCCTGACAGCCGGATACATGACCAGCTATTTTATTGGCGGAGCGGCAGGTTCGCTGATTTCAGCCTCTGCCTGGCAGCATGCCGGGTGGGCTGGCGTTTGTCTGGCAGGTACGACCGTTGCCATACTCAACCTGTTGGTCTGGTGGCGAGGTTTTCACCGTCAGGAAGCCGTAAATTAAGCGTATAACGCATGTTTACCGCTGATTGGGCTCCACAGGGTGTTAAGGAGCCCATCAGTCTGCTAAGGTTATAACTCATTGAACCAAGTTATATTAATTTCGGTAATGAAACCTATAACCCTATGGAAAGCCCTGTACCCCAGTCTGAATCCAGTTCGGCAACGTTAACGGAAGGATTCAAAGACAGCCTGCCAATTGTTATCAGCTATATTCCGGTCGCTTTTGCATTTGGTCTCAATGCCACTCGCCTTGGCTTTACGCCGGTTGAAGGCGTCTTTTTCTCCTGCATTATCTATGCGGGAGCCAGCCAGTTTGTCATTACCACCATGCTCGCCGCAGGCAGTTCGCTGTGGGTCGCCGCGCTGACCGTCATGGCCATGGATGTCCGTCATGTTTTGTACGGCCCTTCCCTGCGTAGTCGGATCGCCCAGCGACTGAGTAAACCCAAAAGCGCGCTGTGGGCTTTTGGCCTTACCGATGAAGTCTTTGCCGCTGCAACGGCGAAACTGGTACGGGATAACCGGCGCTGGAGTGAAAACTGGATGATCGGCATTGCGCTATGCTCCTGGGTCTCCTGGGTGTTTGGTACGGTGCTCGGCGCGTTTTCCGGCAGTGGTTTACTCAAAGATTACCCGGCGGTTGAAGCGGCACTGGGCTTCATGCTCCCGGCGCTGTTTATGAGCTTCCTGCTCGCGTCATTCCAACGAAAACAGGCGCTCTGCGTGACTGCGGCCCTGGCCGGGGCGCTGGCTGGCGTCATGCTGTTTTCCATCCCTGCCGCTATCCTTGCAGGTATTGTCTGTGGATGCCTGACGGCGCTCATCCAGTCATTTTGGCAAGGAGGTCCTGATGAGCTATGAAGTTCTGCTACTTGGCCTGTTGGTCGGCTGCGTAAATTACTGTTTTCGCTATTTGCCGCTCCGTCTTGGGGTCGGCAATGTTCGCCCGACGAAGCGCGGCGCGACGGGCATATTACTCGACACTATTGGCATTACATCAATTTGCGCCCTGCTGGTGGTGTCTACCGCGCCAGAAGTGATGCACGACGCTCGTCGGTTCGTGCCTACTCTGGTGGGGTTTGTCATACTGGGTGCAAGCTTCTATAAGACCCGCAGCATCATCATTCCAACGTTACTGAGTGCTCTGGGCTATGGATTAGCCTGGAAAATGCTGGTTGTCTTATAGATAAAAACAATCATTTTAAATTAATAATACATTTACTTTATTTGTCACTGTCGTTACTATATCGGCTGAAATTAATGAGGTTATACCCAAATGGATAGTTCGTTTACGCCCATTGAACAAATGCTAAAATTTCGCGCCAGCCGCTACGAAGAGTTCCCTTATCAGGAAGTGCTTCTGACTCGTCTATGCATGCACATGCAGGGCAAGCTGCTGGAAAATCGCAATAAGATGCTGAAAGCTCAAGGGATTAACGAGACGTTGTTTATGGCGTTGATTACGCTGGAGTCTCAGGAAAACCACAGTATTCAGCCTTCTGAACTGAGTTGTGCGCTTGGCTCGTCACGTACTAACGCTACCCGCATCGCGGATGAGTTAGAAAAACGTGGCTGGATCGAACGTCGCGAAAGCGATAACGATCGCCGCTGTCTGCATCTGCAATTGACCGAGAAAGGCCATGCATTTTTGCAAGAGGTGTTACCGCCTCAGCATAATTGCCTGCACCAGCTCTGGTCGTCTCTTAGCACCACCGAAAAAGATCAGCTTGAGCAAATTACCCGTAAACTTCTGACCCGTCTTGATCAGATGGAGCAGGATGGAGCGGTGTTAGAAGCGCTGCGCTAAGGCGTCGACTCGCTCAGAAATCCAGATTTATAAATGAAAAAACCGACAGGCCAGCACGCATACTGCTGGCCTGTCTGATAAACAGGTCGGCTCAGCCGATGTGAATAAAAAGAAGATCGTGGAGAACAACATGAGCGCAAATGCGGAGACTCAAACCCCGCAGCAACCGGTCAAGAAGAATGGCAAACGTAAAAGTCTGCTTCTCCTTCTGACCTTGCTCTTTATTATCATTGCCGTGGCATATGGGATTTATTGGTTTTTAGTACTGCGTCATTACGAAGATACAGACGATGCGTACGTGGCAGGGAACCAGGTTCAAATCATGGCGCAGGTATCAGGCAGCGTGACGAAAGTCTGGGCTGATAACACTGACTTTGTAAAACAAGGCGATGTGCTGGTCACCCTCGACCAGACAGATGCCAAACAGGCATTTGAAAAAGCCAAAACTGCGCTGGCCTCCAGCGTGCGTCAGACGCACCAGTTGATGATCAACAGCAAGCAGTTACAGGCCAACATTGAAGTGCAGAAAACAGCTCTGGCGCAGGCACAAAGCGATTTTAATCGCCGAGTCCCGCTGGGCAACGCCAACCTGATTGGCCGCGAAGAGCTGCAACATGCGCGTGATGCCGTCGCCAGCGCTCAGGCTCAGCTTGATGTCGCAATCCAACAATATAATGCTAACCAGGCAATGATTCTCGGCAGCAAGCTGGAAGATCAACCCGCCGTACAACAGGCCGCCACCGAAGTGCGCGATGCCTGGCTGGCGCTGGAACGTACCAGAATTGTCAGCCCAATGACCGGTTATGTATCCCGCCGCGCCGTACAGCCTGGTGCGCAGATTAGCCCAACCACGCCGTTAATGGCGGTTGTTCCGGCCACCAACCTGTGGGTGGATGCCAACTTCAAAGAAACACAGCTCGCCCACATTCGTATTGGTCAACCCGCGACGGTTGTCAGCGATATTTATGGCGATGACGTGAAATATACCGGTAAAGTTGTCGGCCTCGATATGGGAACGGGCAGCGCCTTCTCCTTGCTGCCAGCACAAAACGCGACCGGGAACTGGATCAAAGTCGTCCAGCGTCTGCCGGTGCGTATCGAACTGGATGCGCAGCAGCTGGCACAGCATCCTCTGCGGATCGGTTTGTCTACGCTGGTTACAGTCGATACTTCCAATCGTGACGGACAAATTCTGGCAAGCCAGGTCCGCACCACGCCGGTATCAGAAAGTAATGCACGTGAAATCGACCTTGCTCCGGTCAATAAGATGATCGAAGAGATCGTGCGGGCCAACGCGGGCTAATTCAAAGGTGCGTGTGATGCAACAGCAAAAACCGCTGGAAGGCGCGCAGCTCGTGATAATGACGATCGCGCTGTCCCTGGCGACATTCATGCAGGTGCTGGACTCCACCATTGCTAACGTGGCGATCCCCACTATCGCCGGGAACCTCGGCTCTTCATTGAGCCAGGGAACCTGGGTGATCACCTCATTCGGGGTAGCGAACGCTATCTCTATTCCGATCACCGGCTGGCTGGCAAAACGCTTTGGCGAAGTAAGACTCTTTATGTGGTCAACTATCGCCTTCGTCATTGCGTCATGGGCATGCGGGATGTCCACCAGCCTGAACATGCTGATTTTCTTCCGCGTAATCCAGGGTATTGTCGCCGGTCCATTAATTCCGCTGTCACAGAGCCTGTTGCTGAATAACTATCCACCCGCCAAGCGTTCCATCGCCCTCGCGCTATGGTCGATGACGGTGATTGTTGCCCCGATATGTGGTCCTATTCTGGGGGGCTATATCAGCGACAACTATCACTGGGGCTGGATATTTTTTATCAACGTGCCAATCGGGGCTGCGGTGGTATTGATGACCCTGCAAACCCTGCGCGGTCGGGAAACCAAAACCGAGCAGCGGCGCATTGACGCCATTGGTCTGGCACTGCTGGTCATCGGTATCGGCAGTTTACAGATTATGCTCGACCGCGGCAAAGAGCTGGACTGGTTCGCCTCGCAGGAGATTATCATCCTGACGGTGGTCGCCGTGGTTGCTATCAGCTTCCTGATCGTCTGGGAGCTTACCGACGAGCACCCCATTGTCGATCTCTCGCTGTTTAAATCGCGTAACTTTACCATCGGCTGCCTGTGTATTAGCCTGGCCTATATGCTCTACTTCGGTGCCATCGTCTTGCTGCCGCAGCTGTTGCAGGAGGTATACGGCTATACGGCAACCTGGGCTGGTCTGGCGTCCGCACCGGTAGGGATTATTCCGGTGATCCTGTCGCCAATTATCGGCCGCTTCGCGCACAAGCTGGATATGCGTCGGCTGGTGACGTTCAGTTTTATTATGTACGCCGTCTGTTTCTACTGGCGTGCGTGGACGTTCGAGCCGGGTATGGACTTTGGCGCATCGGCCTGGCCGCAGTTTATTCAGGGGTTCGCAGTAGCCTGCTTCTTTATGCCGCTGACGACCATTACGCTGTCCGGTTTACCGCCTGAGCGTCTGGCGGCTGCATCGAGCTTGTCTAACTTTACGCGAACGCTGGCCGGCTCTATTGGTACATCGATTACAACAACGATGTGGACTAACCGTGAGTCGCTGCACCATGCTCAGCTAACGGAATCTGTTAACCCCTACAACCCAAATGCACAGGCTATGTACGATAAGCTGCAGGATTTAGGGATGACGCACCAGCAGGCGTCAGGGTGGATAGCTCAGCAGATCACTAATCAGGGTCTGATTATTTCCGCCAACGAAATCTTCTGGATGTCGGCGGGGATCTTCCTGGTTTTGCTTGGTCTGGTATGGTTCGCTAAACCGCCCTTCGGCGCGGGCGGCGGCGGCGGTGGAGCGCACTAACTCTCTGATAAAAGGGATCTGCGGATCCCTTTTTTATTGTGGCCAGCATCAGAAAAAATATTTGAATCTCAGGCGTCCACCGTAACGTGCATCTTCGCTGTTGTCGCCATTGTTCGGATCGGCCTCAACCCATGAGGCATAAGCACCGAGATAGATATTAAAGTTTTTCATATCCATCACATTGGGGAATAAATATGAGGCATGAATAGTGTGAATGTCATAATTGCCGGGATCGGTGATCCAGCAATCGTTCTCACAAACGGCATCTATATTGGTAGCATTGAAGGCTTCGATTTTGTTATGCGCATAGATATAGCCCAGTTCGAATCGATGCCACAACGCGTTCACCCCAGCGGTAAAATCGGTCTCATCGGTCGCGTCCATATAAGCAGTATTCAGGTTAATCACCGCGCCGTCTTCCGCATCGGTTTTTTGTCCGTCCCAGGTCATGGTAAAACCATACCCCGTACGATCGGACTGATCGATCCACTTCCCGTTCTCATAATAGCCGTAGGCGTTGTTAACGACGTTACTTTCCATCGCCACTGCCGTCGAGAAACGCCCGTTTTGCCAGGCGATCACCGGGCGCACGTAAGCCACGTTTTTATCATTGGTTAAGTCCATCCCGTGGTACTGCTTCTCGGTATAGAGCGTACTGCCATTTTCCATCAATGTATTCACTTCAAAATACCAGTTATCGATGGTTTTACTGATCAGGAAATTACCGCCGCTGTCGCTACGTCCACGCCCCTCTTTCATCATATAAATATAGCCATAACCATCACTGTAAAGATCATTCGCCGTATTACCTGAATATTCAATAAACGTATCCTGATTCAGCGGGAACATATCGTACGCTTCAAAACGTCCGACCTTAATTTGCCAGTCTTTTTCCTGACCAAAAAAGAACACTGCATCATCGAGATTCATTTTTCCGGTCAGGTCTGCCAGCGGCTGAACTGAGAAGCCGGCGAAATTACCGTTGTTCAGTCGTTGGTAGCCATCAAACCCTAATAGCAGACGCCCGTTGATATCCCAACGTTCATTCGTTCCCGGCGCCCAATCTTTATTTGCCGAAGTTCTGGTTGATGTCAGACTACCAGAGCGGCTTGCCGCATCCATATTAAACTCAACGTCGCCATAGAACTTGATATCGCTAAAACCGGATAGCGTTAACTTGGGTGGATTTTTCGTAGAGGCGGAGGGTTCAGCAGACTGTACTTGCACCGTCGGCGCTGCAGCTACCTGCTGCTGCCTCAGCGAGCGAATTTGCGATTCAGCATCTGCGGCTCGCTGTTCGGCATTAATCACGCGCTGCTCCAGTTCGACAAGACGCTGTTCAATAGCGGTATTTGCTGCCCAAAGGTTATGCGAAAAGCAAGCGCCGACCACAAGCGCTAAATATTTCACCTTCATTTTTTATCCCTAAAGTTTAATGTATACCAGATAAGATTTGATAAAAACCCCATCCACCAGCGATGAAAAGAGTCTTTTTATTACCTGGATACCTGGCGTATTCCATTATGTTTTTCTATTAATTATTTATGTTTTTTGATTTATGTGATCGGTGTGGGCTGGCATCGTTAATTATCCATTATTTTCTGTTTACCAGATCACGTTTTATTATTTAACAGGTCACCCATTAATTAACTGAAATTATATTCCTGTCGTAAATATAATAGATATAGATTATATGACGAAATAAAAAACCCCGGACATAAACCGGGGTTAATTTAAATACTGGAACAGCTAATCAATAAGACTAAATATGCAGTTCCTGCAATTTCTCTTTCGGCAGCGCCAGCTCTTCATTGCTGTTCACGCGTACATCCCGCTCCAGAATATGACGCGCGATATCCTGTGCTTCGCTAAGAGAGTGCATCTGATACGTACCGCACTGGTAAACGTTCAGCTCCGGGATCTGGTTCTGATCCTGTACTTTCAGCACGTCCGCCATTGCCGCTTTCCACGCATCGGCAACACGCTGCTCGTCCGGCGTACCAATCAGGCTCATGTAGAAGCCGGTACGGCATCCCATCGGAGAGATATCAATAATCTCAACGCCATTACCGTTCAGGTGGTTACGCATAAAACCTGCAAACAGGTGCTCCAGCGTATGGATACCTTTCTCAGGCATGACTTCTTTGTTCGGAATGCAGAAACGCAGATCAAACACGGTGATTGCGTCGCCATGCGGGGTATTCATCGTTTTTGCAACCCGGACTGCGGGAGCTTCCATCCGGGTGTGATCGACAGTAAAACTATCTAACAACGGCATTTAGCCACCTCCGATAAATTTTTTAAAAATAATCTGAACTCTTTGTTCCGGGGCGAGTCTGAGTATATGAAAGACGCGCATTTGTTATCATCATCCCTGTTTTCAGAGATGAAATTTTGGCCACTCCCGAGTGGCCTTTTTCTTTTGTATCAAGCGTGCTTTTCCAGCCACACGCTAAACGGCTCAGTATCAGCCGCTTCTATCTCCTGCTGACGACGCTTCGAAGCCTCGGTTTCAGCAATAAATTCAGCTTCCTGCAATATTTCTAATGGCTCTTCACGCAGCAGATTTCGGTAAGCCTCACCCAGCGCTTTGCCCGTACCGCCAATGCCTTCATCAATCATAGACCGTAGGATCCGGGCAGAGAAAGTCAGTTCAGGATTGTCAAAACAGACAACCAGTTCATCACAGACCTTCTGATACTCCTCTCCCCCATCGATGCTGTCCAGCGTTTGTGCCACGCGTTTCAGATCGCGGAACAAATCTTTCCCAACCTTAGGCAGCGGGAACTGGGCTGTTTCACAGCCAATACCTAACGTCAGTCCAGGCTTACGCCCTTCGAGAATCACACGGTTCCAGTTTTTACGCGTACACAGCAATTCATCACTGCTCATTTCCGGGGCATCGGCCAGCGCACACCAGACCATAAACAAATCGAGGAAGCGCACCTGCTGCTCGTCCACGCCGATCGGTGAGAACGGGTTGATATCCAGCGAGCGTACTTCGATGTACTCGATACCGCCACGCAGAAGCGCATCAGATGGTGTTTCACCACGACGAGTGACGCGTTTCGGACGAATAGGCGCATACAGCTCATTTTCAATCTGCAGAACGTTGCTGTTGATTTGCAGACGCTTACCGTCTTTCTCCAGACCGATCGCTGCGTACTCCTCGGAGGGCGTTT
Source organism: Citrobacter sp. S39 (assembly GCF_009495675.1). Taxonomy (NCBI): domain Bacteria; kingdom Pseudomonadati; phylum Pseudomonadota; class Gammaproteobacteria; order Enterobacterales; family Enterobacteriaceae; genus Citrobacter; species Citrobacter sp. S39. The sequence goes on along the minus strand of NZ_CP045555.1, from coordinate 2,101,641 downwards.
TAATCGCGCGCTTTAATCCTGCCACATACTCATGCAAATCGTTAAACGTAATTCCAAGATTGCTTTGCGACTTATTGGTATAGCCCAAATCACTCAGACGCAACGAGGTCGCGTACGGCAGGTAGTACATCCCGCAGTCGGTTTTTTCAAACGGCAGGGTTGTTGGTTTTCCTTGCAGGAATGAGGAACAAATGGCCGGAGAGGCGCCAAACAGATACGGGATCACCCAACCAAAACGGTAGTAGTTGCGAATCAGACGGAAGTAGCCCGCAGAGATCTTCTCTTTAGCATCTTCGCCTTCGGTTACGCCGCACTTCGCCTGCCAGAAAGCCATTGGCAGCGAGAAGTTGTAGTGTACGCCTGAGATAGTCTGCATCAACGCACCGTAACGGTTTTTAAGGCCTTCACGGTACAGCGTCTTCAGGCGACCGGTGTTCGACGTGCCGTACTGCGCCAGTTCGATATCCTGGCCTTCGGCAATATAGCAAGGCATGCTCAACGGCCACATACGCTCGTCGCCCAGGTTTCTGGCGGTATAACGATGCAGGTCGCGCATGAATGTGAGCATTTTCTCAATGTCATCGCCTGGCGGAGTGATAAATTCCAGCAGCGCTTCGGCAAAGTCAGTAGTTATCCATTTATGCGTTAGCGCTGAGCCTAACACCTCAGGATGGCCTGTCGTTGCTAATGACCCATCTGCATTAACACGCAGCGTTTCACGCTCCAGACCACGTTGAATCCCCTTTAACGCCTGAGGATGGTTTTCCAGCCAGGCCAGCGCCTGTGATACGTCCGGGATCAAATTGACCTCCCGCCTGTCAAAATCGTTTTAATTAGCATAATGGTATTGGTTACCCTGAAGGCTATCTCACAACACAATTAGTGCCACCACATAATGCCTTGCGTCGTAACCGCTGCGACAACAACATAGCGCAGCGCCTTGCCAAGGCATAAGAAAAAGAGAACTGGACCCCACGAGATGCGCATCCACCCGGCTAACAGGCACAATAAATCACCTACAACCGGCATCCAGCTTAATAATAGTGTGACAGCGCCATAGCGCTGCAGCCAGCCAGTGGCTTTTTCTTGCCAGCGCGATGTTTTACGCAAAGGAAAGAAACGCCCAAGGATAACGTTAGTTAACCCTCCAAGGCTATTACCCATTGTTGCTGTTAAGACTAAGACCCAGGGATGACTTATCCCGGAGACCAGCAAAGCAACTAAAACGACTTCAGAATTACCGGGTAATAGCGTGGCGCTGAGAAAACTGCTGGCAAACAGTGACAGGAGCGACAGTCCATCACTCACAATAACCGGACATCCACGGCGTCCATTCCCGCAGCGTGCGCCGCCTGTATTCCAAAATCGGCATCTTCAAACACGACGCAACGAGCCGGAATAACCCCCATACGTTCGGCACAAAGCAAAAACGTATCAGGAGCAGGTTTGTGGCGTTGTACGTGATCGGCTGCGACGACAGCATCAAAATAGCGACGCAGTCCAAGGTGAGCGAGCAGCGCTTCTGCAATTGCGCTTTCACTCCCCGTTCCTACCGCCATAGGCCGGCGACCATACCAGGCTTTCACGACGTCAACCAACGGTAGAGGCTGGACGCTATCCAGCAACATGCTTTTCACCTTGTCAGTTTTCTCGCGCGCTAAGGCATGGGGGTCAAGATCGGCATGATTCAATTCAATTACCGACTGGGCAATACGCCACGTTGGGGAGCCGTTGAGGGCGACCATGGCTTGTTCATCAAACCGCAGCCCATAATGCCCCAATACCTCATGCCACGCCTTACGGTGCGTTGGCTCAGTATCCAGGATGGTGCCATCCATATCAAAAATCAAACCCGCATAACGTTCGTACATCGTCTTCTCACAAGCCGAATGACCAGACGTTATTTTATCGTAATTGATTGATTTTGTCGCTGACAGCGAATTGAGGGGTGTTCAGAGAGTATGTGGAAATAATTTAAAGGGGGAGATGGTGCATCCGGGAGGATGACTCACTAGCGTTCGCCCTGCGGGCCGTTGCTGGAGCAACGTTATCCTTCCTGGTGCTCGCGATTATCTCGCAGACCATGAAACAACAGTTTTGCTGCTATCTCGGAGAAGATGGTGCATCCGGGAGGATTCGAACCTCCGACCGCTCGGTTCGTAGCCGAGTACTCTATCCAGCTGAGCTACGGATGCATCGGGAATTGCTGATTACTACTGATACTGCAAAGAAGATGGTGCATCCGGGAGGATTACTCGGCTGCGCCTCGCCCTGCGGGCCGTTGCTGAAGCAACGTTATTCTCCCTGGTACTGGCGATTATCTCGCAGACCATGAAACAACAGTTTTGCTGCTATCTCGGAGAAGATGGTGCATCCGGGAGGATTCGAACCTCCGACCGCTCGGTTCGTAGCCGAGTACTCTATCCAGCTGAGCTACGGATGCATCGGGAATTGCTGTTTACTACTGATACTGCGAAGAAGATGGTGCATCCGGGAGGATTCGAACCTCCGACCGCTCGGTTCGTAGCCGAGTACTCTATCCAGCTGAGCTACGGATGCATCAGGAAAACTTACTTACTGCAGATTTGATATCGCTACTAAAGTGATATCGATTTCCGTAACAACGCTAATGCGTTATTGCAGAGAAGATGGTGCATCCGGGAGGATTCGAACCTCCGACCGCTCGGTTCGTAGCCGAGTACTCTATCCAGCTGAGCTACGGATGCAAATGGCGGTGAGGCGGGGATTCGAACCCCGGATGCAGCTTTTGACCGCATACTCCCTTAGCAGGGGAGCGCCTTCAGCCTCTCGGCCACCTCACCAACACGCCTCTTGCGAGTGCTTCGAAGAACTTGTTTCTGCTCATCGTCGCTGCGTGGCGCACATATTACTTTCTGGGACTTATAAGTCAAACAATTTTTCCAGAGCTTTTATCGTTTGCACATTTCACGCGCAATTAGTCTGCAAAAACGGCAAAAAGAGTGTTTTATCAACAGATAAATTGGCAATTTCCTGAAGCAGTGAACAAACGGAAACTTCGTCGGGAAAGGCATTACGCCCAGTAGAATCGAAAAAATGGGGAGGACGAAGAAGAAAAGAGAAGAAAAGAAAAGAAAAGAAAAAGGGTGACTCAATCAGGTTGCGCCTCACCAGAAAGGTGAGACGCGAAAACCTTAGTAACTGGACTGCTGGGATTTTTCAGCCTGGATACGCTGGTAGATCTCTTCACGATGGACAGAAACTTCTTTCGGGGCGTTTACGCCAATGCGCACCTGGTTGCCCTTCACCCCTAAAACTGTCACGGTGACCTCATCGCCTATCATGAGGGTCTCACCAACTCGACGAGTCAGAATCAGCATTCTTTGCTCCTTGAAAGATTAAAAGAGTCGGGTCTCTCTGTATCCCGGCATTATCCATCATATAACGCCAAAAAGTAAGCGATGACAAACACCTAAGTGTAAGCAGTCACGGCATCACATTCTGTTAAACCTAAGTTTAGCCGATATACACAACTTCAACCTGACTTTATCATTGTCGATAGCGTTGATTCGCATGCCGTAACTTAGGGTTTCGGCATGCGCTGACGCTTATAGTTATTACAGTTTTGCGCTGACCCAGCCTTTCACACTGGCTAACGCTGCAGGCAGAGCCGCTGCATCCGTACCACCGGCTTGCGCCATGTCCGGACGACCGCCCCCCTTACCGCCGACCTGCTGAGCGACCATTCCAACCAGTTCCCCTGCTTTCACGCGATCTGTCACGTCCTTAGACACACCCGCAATCAGAGAAACCTTACCTTCCACTACCGTTGCCAGAACGATAACGGTAGACCCCAGTTGATTTTTCAGATCATCAACCATGGTACGCAACATTTTCGGCTCAACGTCCGCGAGTTCACTGACCAGCAGCTTCACACCGTTGATATCAACCGCTTTGCTGGAAAGATTTGCACTCTCCTGCGCCGCAGCCTGTTCCTTCAATTGCTGCAATTCTTTTTCCAGTTGACGTGTACGCTCCAGCACGGAACGAACTTTGTCAGCGATATTCTGGCTATCGCCTTTCAGCAGCTGCGCAACATCGCTTAAGCGATCGCTCTCAGCATGCACGGTTTGTATAGCGCCTTCACCGGTTACCGCTTCGATACGACGAACGCCTGCCGCAGTACCTGACTCGGACACTATGCGGAACAGACCGATATCACCCGTACGGCTGGCGTGAGTACCGCCACACAGTTCGGTAGAGAAATCACCCATGCTCAGAACGCGCACATGGTCGTCATATTTCTCGCCAAACAGCGCCATTGCGCCTTTGGCTTTTGCCGCTTCGAGATCCATGATGTTCGTTTCAATCGGCAAGTTGCGACGGATTTGCGCATTCACCAGATCTTCAACAGCACGGATTTCAGCAGGCTTCATCGCTTCGGTATGAGAGAAGTCGAAGCGCAGTAGTTTATCGTTAACCAGCGAGCCTTTCTGTGCCACATGTGTGCCCAGAACCTGGCGCAGCGCCGCGTGCATCAGATGCGTTGCGGAGTGGTTCAGGCGAATACGCGCACGACGTGCTTCATCCACATCAGCCTGTACTGCATCACCAATTTTCAGAGAACCCGCAGACAGCTTGCCAATGTGACCAATGGCCTGGCCATATTTCTGTGTGTCGCTAACGGCAAACGCAAAACCTGCGCCTTTCAGTTCACCCTTATCGCCAACCTGACCACCAGACTCCGCATAGAACGGCGTCTGATCCAGTACGACAACAGCGTCCTGACCTGCGTTAATTGCGTCTACCGCTTTACCATCAACAAACAGCGCGGTGACTTTGCCGTTCAGTTCCAGGTGCTCGTAGCCTTTAAATTCAGAGGCGCCATCAACACGAATCATTGCATTGTAGTCTGCGCCAAAACCGCTGGCTTCACGTGCGCGACGGCGCTGTTCTTCCATTGCAGCTTCAAAGCCAGCTTCATCAACCTTGATGTTACGCTCGCGGCAAACGTCTGCCGTCAGGTCAACCGGGAAACCGTAAGTGTCATACAGACGGAATGCGGTTTCGCCGTCCAGCGTATCGCCAGACAGTTTTGCCAGTTCTTCATCCAGCAGCGCCAGACCACGCTCCAGAGTACGTGCAAACTGCTCTTCTTCGGTTTTCAGAACCTGCTCAACCATAGCCTGCTGACGCTTCAGTTCTTCACCTGCAGAGCCCATGACGTCCACCAACGGACCAACCAGCTTGTAGAAGAAGGTATCCTTCGCGCCCAGCATGTTGCCATGACGTACCGCGCGACGAATGATACGGCGCAACACATAGCCACGGTTTTCATTCGACGGCACAACGCCATCAGCAATCAGGAACGCACAGGAACGGATATGGTCGGCGATAACGCGCAGCGACTTGTTGCTCAGATCGGTCGCGCCGGTGACTTTCGCCACGGACTCAATCAGTGAACGGAACAGGTCGATTTCATAGTTGGAGTTAACGTGTTGCAGCACGGCCGCAATACGCTCCAGACCCATACCGGTATCCACGGATGGTTTCGGCAGCGGTTCCATGGTGCCGTCAGCCTGACGGTTGAACTGCATGAAGACGATGTTCCAAATCTCAATGTAGCGATCGCCATCTTCTTCTGCGCTTCCCGGAGGCCCACCCCAGATATGGTCGCCGTGGTCGTAGAAAATTTCGGTGCATGGACCGCAAGGACCGGTATCACCCATCTGCCAGAAGTTGTCGGAAGCATAAGCCGCACCTTTGTTATCACCGATGCGGATGATACGTTCGCGCGGAATACCGACTTCTTTTTCCCAGATTTCATAGGCTTCATCGTCAGTTTCATAGACGGTGACCCACAGACGCTCTTTTGGCAGGGCAAACCAGTTTTCACCGGTCAGTAGTTCCCATGCATATTGAATAGCATCGTGTTTGAAGTAATCGCCGAAGCTGAAGTTGCCCAGCATTTCGAAGAAAGTGTGGTGACGTGCAGTGTAACCGACGTTTTCCAGGTCATTGTGCTTACCACCCGCACGTACACAACGCTGCGAGGTGGTTGCGCGGGAATAATTACGCTTGTCGAGGCCAAGGAAAACATCCTTGAACTGGTTCATCCCGGCGTTGGTAAACAACAAAGTAGGGTCATTGTTCGGTACCAGGGAGCTGCTGGCAACTACCTGGTGTCCTTTACTATGGAAAAAATCGAGAAACGCCTGACGGATCTCAGCGGTGCTCTTGCTCATAATTATCCTGAAGAAATCAAGCTAACGAAATGTCATTACCAGCATCGGCAAGCAAACTGCGCCTCTGGCAATCGAAAAGTGGGAATAAGATAAGTTTTCTTTACTGGGAAGTAAAATCCCGTATGCGGTCAATCGTCAAAATTTCGCCATATTGCCTGAATATCTTCCATCAGATAGCCGCGATAGAGCAAAAAACGCTGGACCTTTACCTTATCTGAAAAATCGACAGGTAAAGGTTCACCGTACTTCCGAATGGCCTGCTCACGCGCAAGCACTGCCCAGTCAATTTCGCACTCACGCATGGCCCGCTCGATAGCTTCACGCGTGATCCCTTTTTGGTTTAATTCCTGGCGCACCCGGGCAGGTCCATAACCTTTGCGGCTACGGCTGGCGATAAACTGTTGCACGAAGCGATCATCATCCAGATAACGACTTTCAATACACCAGGCGATGACCTTGTCGTAATCCTCCGGCGTGGCATCAATTTCTTCTGGTCCATTTTTCCCCATCACCGGAGCGGCCAGCTTGCGCCGCAGTTCCTGCTCGCTGTGATCGCGCATCGCCAGAATACGTACGGCGCGGTCAAGCAGTCGGGAATAAGCGGAACGGCGGGAAGTTGCTTCTGTCATAGTAAGCCTTCAGAAATGAAAAAGGGCTGCATGATATGCAGCCCTTTACTATATGCGATTCAAAACATGCGATTCAAAACAGATTATCAGAAATCTTCGTTCGTTTCTTTTACGTCTTCGCCGCTGTCATCAACGGAGAAATCAGGCGTTGAATCCTGGTTATTGAGCAGTAGCTCACGTAATTTCTTCTCAATTTCTTTCGCAGTTGCCGGGTTTTCTTTCAGCCAGTTGGTCGCATTCGCTTTACCCTGACCGATTTTCTCACCGTTGTAGCTGTACCATGCACCAGCTTTTTCAATCAGCTTCTCTTTCACGCCCAGGTCAACCAGTTCGCCGTAGAAGTTGATGCCTTCACCGTAAAGGATCTGGAATTCAGCCTGTTTGAACGGCGCTGCAATTTTATTTTTCACAACCTTAACGCGGGTTTCGCTGCCAACCACGTTGTCACCTTCTTTCACCGCACCAATACGACGGATATCCAAACGAACAGACGCATAGAATTTCAGGGCGTTACCACCGGTGGTGGTTTCCGGGTTACCGAACATAACGCCAATCTTCATACGGATCTGGTTGATGAAAATCAGCAGCGTGTTGGACTGCTTCAGGTTACCGGCCAGCTTACGCATTGCCTGGCTCATCATACGCGCCGCAAGGCCCATGTGAGAGTCGCCAATCTCGCCTTCGATTTCTGCCTTCGGCGTCAATGCGGCAACGGAGTCGACAACGATAACGTCAACCGCACCGGAGCGCGCCAGTGCATCACAGATTTCCAGCGCTTGTTCACCGGTATCCGGCTGAGAACACAGCAGGTTATCGATATCAACGCCAAGCTTACGGGCATAGACCGGGTCCAGTGCGTGTTCTGCATCGATAAATGCACAGGTTTTACCTTCACGCTGCGCAGCGGCAATAACCTGCAGGGTCAGCGTTGTTTTACCGGAGGATTCAGGCCCGTAGATTTCGACGATACGGCCCATTGGCAAACCGCCCGCGCCCAATGCGATATCCAGAGAAAGCGAACCGGTGGAGATAGTTTCCACATCCATGGAACGGTCTTCACCCAGGCGCATGATGGAGCCTTTACCGAATTGCTTTTCGATCTGACCCAGCGCTGCCGCCAACGCTTTCTGTTTGTTTTCGTCGATAGCCATTAATTACTCCTGTCATGCCGCTTTCGGGTTAAACCGCGAAACGTGATAGATAATGTTCTGTTGAGGCAATTATACTGTATGCTCATACAGTATCAAGTATTTTGTAGAAATTGTTGCCACAGGGTTTGTAACGCGTAGGCGGTCGCCTGTCGACGGACCGCATCGCGATCGCCGCTAAAGCATTCCCGGCGGGTAATCCCCTCGCCGCTCGCGCTGGCAAAGGCAAACCATACCGTTCCCACAGGTTTTTCTTCGCTACCGCCATCCGGCCCCGCAATACCGCTTATCGAAACAGCGAAATGCGCGCGGGCGGCTTTTAACGCGCCTATCGCCATCTCCACCACCACAGGCTCACTCACCGCGCCATGCTGGGCCAGCGTCTCTTCGCGCACGCCAATCATCTGCGCTTTGGCTTCATTGCTGTAGGTCACAAACCCGCGTTCAAACCAGGCGGAGCTTCCGGCAATATCCGTAATCGCTTTGGCTACCCAGCCGCCGGTGCAGGATTCCGCCGTCGTCACGGTTGCCCCGCGCGCTTTCAGCGCCAGGCCAACCTGCTCGCTTAACTGCATCAGTTCACTGTCGGTCATTTCAGCCTCTGTCAGTTAAAAAAATATGCCGGACAAGATAGCACTTTCATGACCAATGTGGGGATGGGGAGAACGTTTTACGAGGGGGATTCCAAAAATTGCTCCGTTGCACAAATAAGACCTGCCGGATGGCGATGCCAGGACATCTTATCCGGCCTACCAGAGATATCTTCCGGTAGGCCGGTGGAGCGATTACTGTACGCGCGCCAGCGCCACCGCCTGACCTAACTGCCAGACTGCCATCGCGTAATGCGTGCTGTGGTTATAGCGGGTAATCGTGTAGAAGTTCGGCAGTCCGTACCAGTACTGATAACCCGTGCCAATATCCAGGCGCAGCAGGCTGGCCTGCTGATGATTCCCCAACGACTGCTGCGGCGTCAGACCCGCGGCAGCAAGCTGAGAAATGCTGTACTGGGTTTTAAAGCCGTTCGCAAGCCCAGGTGCCTGACCATTTGCCGGAACCGCGACCGTATCGCCTTTCACCCAGCCGTGGCCCTTGAAGTAGTTCGCCACACTACCGATGGCATCAACCGGATCCCACAGGTTAATGTGTCCATCGCCATTGAAATCAACGGCATATTGTTTATAGGAAGACGGCATAAACTGGCCGTATCCCATTGCCCCCGCGAAAGAACCTTTCAAATCGAGCGGATCGTCGCTTTCATCTCGCGCCATCAGCAGGAAGGTTTCCAGTTCACCAGAGAAGTATTCCGCACGACGAGGATAGTTAAACGACAACGTCGCCAGCGCATCCAGAATCCGCGTTTTACCCATCACGCGGCCCCAGCGAGTCTCTACACCAATAATACCGACAATAATTTCCGGCGGAACTCCGTAGACCTGCCACGCACGGTTCAGCGCATCTTCATATTGATTCCAGAAAGCCACGCCGTTTTGCACGTTGTCAGGTGTGATGAACTGTTTGCGATAGCGCAGCCATGCGCCGTTAGGTCCGGCTGGCGGTTGAGTCGTCGGTGCCTGACGGTCCATCAAACGCAATACCGAGTCCAGACGCTTGGCCTGCGACAGGATCTCCTGCAGCTGCTGGCGGTCAAAGCCGTGCTTGTTCACCATTTTCTCGATGAACTGCTGCGCGTTCGGATTATTGGCAAAATCGCCGCCCGTTTGCATAACGTTGTGCTGTGGCTCAAGCAGGAAGCCGCCGGATGGCGCACCCGTAGTCGTTTGAGTCTCTGAAGGTTTAGGTTTGCTGCTACAGGCAGCGAGCAGTACGAAAAGGGGGAGTAACGCTACATAACGACGCTTGAACATGAGACATCCATTAAACAAATTCAGCCTGGGAGAAGTATGGTAAAGCATCCTCCGCCATACAAGGAAGCGGTAGTCGCTCTCCTTCACAGAATTTACATCCCCTTTCATCTCTGACCATCACATTTGCGAGCTTTCACGCAAAAACTTTCAAATTAAAATATTTATCTTTTATTTTGAGATCAAAACAACACTTTTATATCTTTCAATCTGATTAAAATCAGCCACCGTTTGGCAAGATAACTAAAAATCCCTACAGGAGAGAATAATGATCGACACCATCACACTCGGTGCTGAGTGGTTTATCGGGCTGTTCCAGAAAGGCGGAGAAGTGTTTACCGGCATGGTGACCGGTATTCTGCCCCTGCTGATCAGTCTGCTGGTCATCATGAATGCGCTGATTAACTTTATCGGTCAGCAGCGTATTGAACGTTTTGCCCAGCGTTGCGCCGGAAACCCGCTGTCGCGCTATTTGCTACTGCCGTGCATCGGCACATTTGTATTTTGTAACCCAATGACGCTGAGTCTGGGTCGCTTTATGCCAGAAAAATACAAGCCCAGTTACTACGCCGCCGCGTCTTACAGTTGCCATTCCATGAACGGCTTATTCCCGCACATCAACCCCGGCGAACTGTTTGTCTATCTGGGGATCGCCAGCGGACTGACCACGCTGGGGCTTCCGCTTGGCCCACTGGCGGTGAGCTATTTGCTGGTCGGTCTGGTGACCAACTTCTTCCGTGGCTGGGTGACCGATTTCACCACCACTATCTTCGAGAAAAAAATGGGCATTCAACTTGAGCAGAAGGTACATCTGGCGGGAGCAACATCATGACACGTATTCGTATTGAAAAAGGCACCGGCGGCTGGGGTGGCCCGCTTGAACTGGATGCCGTTCCGGGCAAGAAAATTGTCTATATCACCGCAGGAACTCGCCCCGCGATCGTCGACAGGATAGCAAGCCTGACCGGCTGGCAGGCCGTTGATGGCTTCAAAGAGGGCGAGCCGCCGGAGAGCGAAATTGGTGTGGCGATCATCGACTGCGGCGGCACGCTGCGCTGTGGGATCTATCCCAAACGTCGTATACCGACGGTGAATATTCACGCTACGGGTAAATCCGGCCCACTGGCTCAGTACATTGTCGAAGATATCTATGTCTCTGGCGTAAAAGAAGAAAACATTACTGTTGTCGGCGAAGCGTCCGCCACGCCAACGCCCGCAAGCAGCAGCATGGGACGCGATTACGACACCAGCAAGAAAATTACCGAGCAAAGTGATGGTCTGTTGGCAAAAGTGGGGATGGGCATGGGTTCAGCCGTTGCGGTTCTGTTCCAGGCCGGGCGCGACACCATCGATACCGTCCTGAAAACTATTTTGCCATTTATGGCGTTCGTCTCAGCACTGATCGGCATCATTATGGCTTCGGGTCTGGGAGACTGGATCGCCCATGGACTCGCACCACTGGCCAGCCATCCGCTGGGATTGGTCACTCTGGCACTGATCTGCTCTTTCCCACTGCTGTCGCCTTTCCTCGGCCCCGGTGCGGTTATCGCCCAGGTTATCGGCGTGCTAATCGGTGTACAGATTGGTTTGGGGAATATTCCCCCACATCTGGCGCTACCTGCCCTGTTCGCCATTAACGCCCAGGCCGCATGTGACTTTATTCCTGTCGGGTTGTCGCTGGCCGAATCGCGTCAGGACACGGTCCGCGTCGGTGTGCCATCTGTTCTGGTGAGCCGCTTTCTGACCGGCGCGCCAACCGTTCTCATCGCCTGGTTTGTTTCCGGCTTTATTTACCAATAAGAGGCACTCAAAAATGACCGTGATTTATCAAACCACCATCACCCGTATCGGCCAGAGCGCCCCGGATGCATTGTGCGACCAGATGCTGATTACCTTTCGTGAAGGCGCGCCCGCGGATATCGAGGAGTTTTGCTTCATCCATTGCCACGGCGAGCTGAACGGTTCGTTGCAAGCTGGGATCCAGTTTGAACTAGGCCAGCATCACTACCCGGTCACCGCCGTTGGCAGCGTGGCGGAACAAAACTTACGTGAACTCGGGCATATCACTCTGCGCTTTGACGGACTGAGTGAAGCGGAATTCCCCGGTACCGTACACGTTGCAGGTCCCGTACCGGACGGTATCGCGCCGGGCTGTATTTTGAAGTTTGTTGCTTAAGATTGAAGGAGATAAAGATGAATCAGGTTGCCGTTGTCATTGGTGGAGGCCAGACCCTTGGGGCATTCCTTTGCCGTGGGCTTGCGACAGAAGGATACCGCGTCGCGGTGGTGGATATTCAAAGCGATAAAGCCGCCAACGTGGCGCAAGAAATTAACGCCGAGTTTGGCGAAGGCACCGCCTACGGTTTTGGCGCAGATGCCACCAGCGAACAGAGCGTGCTGGCGCTGTCGCGCGGAGTGGATGAAATATTCGGTCGTGTTGATCTGCTGGTTTACAGCGCGGGTATCGCTAAAGCCGCGTTTATCAGCGACTTTCAGCTTGGGGATTTCGACCGCTCGCTGCAGGTCAATCTGGTTGGCTACTTCCTCTGTGCACGTGAATTCTCACGCCTGATGATCCGCGATGGTGTGCAGGGACGCATTATCCAGATCAACTCCAAATCAGGGAAAGTGGGCAGCAAACACAATTCAGGCTACAGTGCGGCAAAATTTGGCGGCGTGGGCTTAACCCAGTCACTGGCGCTGGATCTGGCGGAATACGGCATTACCGTGCATTCACTGATGCTCGGCAATCTGTTGAAATCACCGATGTTCCAGTCGTTATTACCGCAATATGCAACCAAACTTGGCCTTAAGCCAGATGAAGTTGAGCAGTACTACATTGATAAGGTTCCGCTTAAGCGCGGCTGCGATTATCAGGACGTGCTAAACATGCTGCTGTTTTACGCCAGTCCGAAAGCCTCTTACTGTACCGGGCAGTCCATCAACGTCACCGGCGGTCAGGTGATGTTTTAATGTTGAATTGCCGGATGGCGTCTGCGCTTATCCGGCAAAATCAAAGGAGTACGTAATGGTTTCCGCACTGATTACCGTCGCCGCTATCGCCTGGTGCCTGCAACTGGCGCTTGGTGGCTGGCAAATATCCCGCTTTAACCGGGCGTTTGATAGGCTTTGCCAACAGGGTCGGGTTGGTGTTGGTCGCTCCGGTGGGCGTTTTAAACCGCGCGTGGTAGTGGCCATCGCGCTGAATGAGCAGCAGCGGGTGACCGACACGTTATTTATGAAAGGTCTTACAGTATTCGCCAGACCCGGCAAAATTGCCACGATAACCGGCAAACATCTTGATGATTTACAGCCTGATGTGATCTTTCCCCATGATCCGTTAGCGCAGAATGCACTATCATTGGCGCTTAAACTGAAACATGGGTAATTTCGTTGTGAATGCTAATAGCTTGCGAAATTATCATTTTGCAACCTATACCCCAAATAATTCGAGTTGCAGGAAGACCAACGCACATGCAGCTTGAAGTATGACGGGTAAATACATAAGTCAGGGTAATCACGCCTATGAAACCTCGTCAGCGTCAGGCTGCCATATTGGAGCACCTGCAAAAGCAGGGAAAATGCTCGGTTGAAGAACTGGCCCACTACTTTGACACGACTGGCACGACCATTCGCAAAGACCTGGTCATTCTGGAGAACGCCGGAACCGTCATTCGTACCTATGGCGGCGTAGTATTAAATAAAGACGAATCCGATCCGCCAATCGATCACAAAACGCTAATTAATACGCATAAAAAAGAGCAGATTGCCGAAGCTGCCGTCCGTTTTATACACGATGGAGACTCTATTATCCTGGATGCGGGCAGCACCGTACTGCAGATGGTGCCGATGCTCACGCGCTTTAGCAATATCACCGTCATGACCAACAGTCTGCACATTGTTAACGCCCTTTCGGAGCTGGACAACGAGCAAACCATCCTGATGCCGGGCGGGACCTTTCGCAAAAAATCTGCGTCATTTCACGGTCAGCTGGCAGAAAACGCCTTTGAGCAGTTCAGCTTTGATAAACTCTTCATGGGCACCGATGGCATTGATCTCAATGCCGGCGTGACCACTTTTAATGAGGTGTTTAGCGTCAGTAAAGCGATGTGTAATGCCGCTCGCGAAGTGATTCTGATGGCTGACTCGTCAAAATTTGGGCGCAAAAGTCCTAATGTTGTATGCAGTCTGGAAAGCGTCGACAAGCTGATTACCGATGCAGGTATCGACCCTGCATTTCGTCAGGCGCTGGAAGCAAAAGGGATTGAAGTGATCATAACCGGAGAAACCAATGAGTGATGCACTACTGAACGCGGGCCGTCAGACGTTAATGCTGGAACTACAGGAAGCCAGCCGTTTGCCTGAGCGACTGGGCGATGATTTTGTCCGCGCCGCCAATACTATCATCCACTGTGAAGGCAAAGTCATTGTCTCCGGTATTGGTAAATCAGGTCATATTGGCAAAAAAATTGCGGCGACCCTCGCCAGTACCGGCACGCCTGCCTTTTTTGTGCATCCGGCGGAAGCGCTGCACGGTGACTTAGGGATGATCGAAAGCCGTGATGTCATGCTGTTTATCTCCTACTCCGGCGGTGCGAAAGAGCTGGATCTCATCATTCCGCGCCTGGAAGACAAATCCGTCGCCCTGCTGGCAATGACCGGAAAACCGACCTCACCGTTGGGCCTGGCCGCCAAAGCCGTGCTGGATATTTCCGTTGAGCGCGAAGCCTGTCCGATGCGCCTGGCACCGACGTCCAGTACCGTAAATACGTTGATGATGGGCGATGCGCTGGCAATCGCCGTAATGCAGGCGCGCGGCTTTAACGAGGAAGATTTTGCCCGCTCGCATCCGGCAGGTGCGCTGGGCGCTCGTCTGTTAAATAAAGTGCATCATCTGATGCGCCGTGACGATGCCATCCCGCAGGTGACGCTTACCACCAGCGTCATGGACGCGATGCTGGAGCTCAGCCGCACGGGTCTTGGCCTGGTCGCGGTCTGCGACGACCAGTCACTGGTGAAAGGGGTCTTTACCGACGGCGACCTGCGCCGCTGGCTGGTTGGCGGCGGAGCGCTCACCACTCAGGTTAGCGAAGCAATGACCCAGAATGGCATTACACTGCAGGCGCAGAGCCGCGCGATTGACGCCAAAGAGATCCTGATGAAGCGCAAAATCACTGCCGCACCGGTAGTCGATGAAAACGGTAAACTCACCGGTGCTATCAACCTGCAGGATTTCTATCAGGCCGGTATTATCTAATCCTTCAACCCCAGACGCTTCGCCAGCCGGTGCAGGTTGGCGACGTCTGTTTCCAGCGCCCGCGCACTTGCCGCCCAACTATGGTTATTTTGTGCCAGCGCCCGGCGGATCATCTCCCGCTGGAACGACTCTGTTGCTTCACGCAGGTTGTGATGCAGTGGAATCTCCGCAACAACTTCCGCCGCCGGTGTTACTGGCGCTTCATCCTGCAGGGCAAAATGCTTTGCCTCCAGCACCACTTCATCCCCTGCCCTGGTCGCCCTTGCCAGAACGACCGCCCGGTGAATGGCATGTTCCAGTTCACGCACATTCCCGGGCCAGGCGTAGCTCAACAGATGACTACGCGCACCGGGGCTTAACACCACGCGGGACAGTCCCAGCCGCAGCCGACATTGCTCGCAAAAATAGCCTGCCAGCAGCACCACGTCTTCGCCGCGTTCACGAAGAGGCGGTACCGAAAGGGGAAAGACGCTCAGCCGGTGGAACAAATCCGCACGGAAATTCCCGGCCAACACCTCTTCGCGTAAATCACGGTTCGTCGCCGCCAGCACTCGCACATCCACGCGCAAGCTGCGATCGTCACCCACGCGCTGAATATCACCGTACTGCAATACGCGCAGCAGCTTAGCCTGTAGCGCCAGCGAGAGTTCGCCTATCTCGTCGAGAAATAGCGTCCCATTGTCGGCCATTTCAAACTTACCGCTACGATTGCTGATAGCCCCGGTAAACGCGCCTTTTACGTGACCAAACAGTTCGCTTTCGGCAACGCTTTCCGGCAACGCCGCGCAGTTCAGATACACCAGTGGATTCACCGCGCGCGGTGAACCTTCATGGATAGCTTTAGCCACCAGCTCCTTCCCGGTCCCTGTTTCGCCGCTAATCAGCACGTTGAGATCGGACCCCGCCACAATCTCAATCTCTTTTTTCAACTGCATCATATTGGGCGACAGGCCAATCATCTGGGTTTCCGTCACCTGCTCGAAAGCCGTCGACGAACCTGGCAGCATATTCTGGCTTTCCAGCTGTTCAATCAGCAACGCATTGCTCAATGCGCCAGCCGCCAGCGCGGCAATCAGCCTAAGCTCCTCATCGCTGAAAACATCGAACTGATCGGGCTCCATGCCATCCAGGGTTAACGCACCAATCAAATTTTGACCGGCGAACAATGGCAGTCCAATACAGGCATGCACCTTCAGACTCTCCTGCCCCGGAATCAGACCATCATACGGGTCTGGCAAATCGCTGTCGGCAGGGAAACGAACCACGTCCCCGGCGCGGGCAATCGCCTCCAGACGCGGATGCCCTTCCAGAGTAAAGCGTCTGCCGAGAACATCCTGCGCCAGCCCATCGATCGCCAGCGGAATAAACTGTCGCGACTCGTAGCGCAGCAGTGCCGACGCGTCGCACTCCAGCACCTGACGCAAGGTGGTTATCAGTCGTTGAAAACGGTCCTGATGCCCAATACCGCTTTGTAATTCAATGGCGATGCCCGCCAGCACGTCTACGGAAAAGCTCATGGCTACCTCATTGTCATTTTGACAATTCATATTGTCATATTGACAATAAAACATATAGTCATTTTGACTACCACCTTATAGATGGTAAAAAAACTAATCCTTTAAAATCAAACAAATAAAAAGTTGGCACGTAACCTGCAATTAGCAAAACATCTTTTTTGAAAAACGCTGAATTAATTGAGGTTGTTATGTCTATTCTGGTTAAAAATAACATTCATTGGGTTGGCCAACGTGACTGGGAAGTGCGTGATTTCCACGGAACTGAATACAAAACGCTGCGCGGCAGCAGCTACAACAGCTATCTCATCCGTGAAGAAAAAAATGTCCTGATCGATACAGTAGACCACAAGTTTAGTCGTGAATTCGTGCAGAACCTGCGCAGTGAAATTGACCTCGCGGATATCGACTACATCATCATTAACCACGCTGAAGAAGACCATGCCGGGGCGCTGACCGAGCTGATGTCCTGCATCCCGGACACGCCGATTTACTGCACAGCCAACGCCATTGACTCTATCAACGGGCACCACCATCACCCGGAATGGAACTTTAACGTAGTGAAAACCGGTGATTCGCTGGACATTGGTAACGGCAAGCAGCTGATCTTCGTTGAAACGCCGATGCTGCACTGGCCGGATAGTATGATGACCTACATGACCGGCGATGCGGTGCTGTTCAGTAACGACGCCTTCGGTCAGCACTACTGCGACGAACGTCTGTTTAACGACGAAGTTGACCAGACTGAACTGTTCGAACAGTGCCAGCGTTACTACGCCAACATCCTGACGCCATTCAGCCGTCTGGTTACACCGAAAATTACTGAGATCCTCGGCTTCAACCTGCCGGTCGATATGATTGCCACTTCCCATGGCGTGGTATGGCGCGACAACCCGACACAAATCGTTGAGCTGTACCTGAAATGGGCGGCGGATTATCAGGAAGACCGCATCACCATTTTCTACGACACCATGTCCAACAACACCCGCATGATGGCGGACGCGATTGCCCAGGGCATCAACGAAGTTGACCCGAATGTAGCGGTGAAAATCTTTAACGTCGCCCGCAGCGACAAAAACGAAGTTTTGACCAACGTCTTCCGCTCTAAAGGCGTGCTGGTCGGGACTTCCACAATGAACAACGTGATGATGCCGAAAATCGCCGGTCTGGTGGAAGAGATGACCGGCCTGCGTTTTCGTAACAAGCGTGCCAGCGCCTTTGGTTCACACGGCTGGAGCGGCGGTGCAGTAGACCGTTTGTCCACGCGTTTGCAGGATGCAGGTTTCGAGATGTCACTGAGCCTGAAAGCGAAATGGCGTCCGGACCAGGATGCACTGGAACTGTGCCGCCAGCACGGCCGTGAAATCGCGCGTCAGTGGGCTCTGGCTCCATTGCCGGAAACAACCGTGAAAGCCGTAGCCCAGGAAGAAGCCTGTGCATGTGCCGCTGCGGCTGCCGCCGATCTTGGTCCAAGCATGCAGTGCAGCGTGTGCCAGTGGATTTACGATCCGGCGAAAGGCGAACCGTTGCAGGACGTTGCACCGGGTACGCCATGGAGCGAAGTTCCGGACAACTTCCTGTGCCCGGAATGCTCACTAGGTAAAGACGTCTTCGACGTACTGGCAACGGAGGCAAAATGAGTCACGGCATTGTCATCATTGGTTCGGGCTTCGCCGCCCGCCAGTTAGTCAAAAATATCCGTAAGCAGGATGCGAATGTTCCGCTGACCTTGATTGCCGCGGACAGCATGGATGAGTACAACAAGCCCGATCTCAGCCACGTTATCAGTCAGTCACAGCGTGCAGACGACCTCACCCGCCAGTCGGCGGGGGAGTTTGCCGAACAGTTTAATTTGCGCCTGTTCCCACATACCTGGGTAACCGACATCGATGCCGATGCCCACGTAGTGAAAAGTCAGGACAAGCAGTGGCAGTACGACAAGCTGGTGCTGGCGACGGGCGCTTCAGCCTTTGTACCGCCGGTTACCGGACGTGAGTTAATGCTCACGTTGAACAGCCAACAAGAGTATCGCGCTTGTGAAACGCAGCTGCGTGACGCCCAGCGGGTGCTGATTGTCGGCGGCGGCTTGATTGGTAGTGAACTGGCGATGGATTTTTGTCGTGCCGGTAAAGCGGTAACGCTTATCGACAACGCCGCCAGCATTCTGGCTTCGCTGATGCCGCCGGAAGTCAGCAGTCGCTTACAGCATCGTCTGACCGATATGGGCGTACACCTGCTGCTGAAATCACAGCTTCAGAGCCTGGAGAAAACCAGCACCGGTATTCGCGCCACGCTCGATCGTAGCCGCAACGTAGAAGTCGATGCAGTGATTGCCGCCACCGGCCTGCGCCCGGAAACCGCACTGGCGCGTCGCGCCGGATTGAACATCAATCGTGGCGTCTGCGTCGACAGCTACCTGCAAACCAGCCACCCGGACATTTATGCTCTCGGCGACTGTGCGGAGATTAACGGTCAGGTGCTCCCGTTCCTGCAGCCGATTCAGCTGAGCGCCATGTATCTGGCGAAAAACCTGCTCGGCGGCAATGCGCCATTGAAACTGCCAGCCATGCTGGTAAAAGTCAAAACGCCAGAACTGCCTTTACATTTGGCCGGGGAAACCCAGCGCCGCGATCTGAACTGGCACATCGCCGCCGAAGCACAGGGGATGGTCGCCAGAGGGATGAACGACGAAGGCCAGCTGTGTGCGTTTGTCGTCAGTGAAGACCGCATGAAAGAGGCCTTTGCGCTGCTGAAAACGTTGCCCGTGTAAGTCCAGAGTACCGTTGCTTGATTTATTAACCTCACGCACATGGATGTGCGTTGCCACTTGTCGGTATGCCCCGACATATTTTTCTTGCCCCGCCAGTCCCGGGGCTTTTTTTATTTTTGCGCCAACGTTCGCGCCGCGGCAATCACGCCCTGCCCCAATGACAGCCCGCCGTCACCCGCCGGTAAACGCTGCGGGAACAGTAAGGTAAAATCACGCAGATAAAACGCCAGCCGGGATGACAGCAAGCGGTTATGCATCACGCCACCGCTGAATACTAACGTTTTAATTCCGCGCGCTTCGGCCTGCTCACGCATCAGCGTGGCAAAACCACACGCCAGCGCGTCGTGAAACGCCCACGCTCTTTCTGCAGGGGCGGTCTGCCAGGTCAGCCATTGCTGCCAAAAAATTGCTAAGTCCAGTTGATTGCCATTAAGCGGCACCGTAACAGGGTGATCAACACCTGCACACTGCGATGCCAGCGCCTCCAGCGCACAGGCCGCCTCACCTTCATAACTCAACGATTCCGGCGCACAATGCAACGCGGCGGCAACCGCATCAAACAGTCGTCCGCACGACGATGCCAGCGGGGCATTGATTCCCCGCTCGATGGCGCGCGCCAGTACGTTCCAGTTTTGATGCTGTAGCCCCGATGTTTCTGGGTAACGCTGCCAGTCAGGAACAAAACGCAGGCACTGCGCGAGCAGATTGCGCCATGGCTGTTTTGCCGCTAAATCGCCGCCCGCCAGCGCTACCGCCGGTAAGCCGCCAAGGTGTTCGCATTCACGATAGTTGACCCGCAGACATTCGCCGCCCCACAACGCGCCATTTTCCCCCATGCCGATGCCGTCCAGCGTCAGAGCAATCACATCGCCGCCATCGAGCGGCCAGCCGTGCTCGGCAAGACATGCAGCGGCATGAGCATGGTGATGCAATACCGTTTCGGTTGGCAGATTCATTTCGCTGGCCCACTGGCTGGAAACATAGCCAGGGTGGGCATCATGTACGATACGCTGTGGCGTAAAATCATAAATATTCTGGATCAGGCGTAGCGCATCACGCCACTGCTGCTGAATGCCGTCATCGCTGAGATCGCCTAAATGCTGGCTGATAACCGCCTGTTCGCCACGCACCAGGCAGAAGGTATTTTTCAGATCCGCGCCTAAGCACAGCATCGGCGGCACGTCGCGAAATCCTGGCGGCAGCGCGACCGCATCCGGCACGTAACCCCGGGAACGACGCAGCATTTCCCCACTGTCACGCACCACGGAGTCATCCATCCGCTGCACAATTTCGCGGTTATGCAGCAGGAAACCATCAGCAATCGCACTTAAATCTTCCAGCGCCTGGGCGTTGGTAATGGCCGGAGGCCTGCCGCTGAGGTTGCCGGAGGTCATCACCAGTGGACAATTCATCTCTTGTAAGAGCAAATGCTGCAATGGATTCGCGGGCAGCATGACGCCCACTTCCGTTAACCCTGGCGCAATGCCCTCGCTCAATGCAGCGACATAGCGTTTCTGCACCAGCACGATCGGTGCGGCGGGGGTTGTGAGTAAACGACGCGCGGGTTCAGGCAGTCCGTCATCACCTGGCAGCATTACCGCCAGCGGTTTCGCCGGACGGTGTTTACGCAGCCTAAGCAGCGCGACGGCGTCATCATTGCGCGCATCGCACACCAGATGAAACCCACCAATGCCTTTAACCGCCACAATACCGCCTGCTTTCAGTCGCGATACCGCCGCCTGCAGCGCCTCTTCTTTCTCCGCCCGCTCATCCGTGCTGAACCACTCAAGATGAGGGCCGCACGCCGGACAGGCAACGGGCTGGGCATGGAAGCGACGATCATACGGGTCACGATACTCTTTGTCGCATTGCGCACAGAGTGGGAACGACGCCATCACGGTGAACGGGCGGTCATAGGGCATGGCGCGGATAATCGTAAAGCGTGGACCACAGTGGGTGCAGTTGATAAAGGGGTATCGGTAGCGACGTTCGCCGGGGGTATTCATTTCAACAAGGCATTCGGGACAAGTCGCGGCATCCGGAACGATTTGCGTATTCATCGTACCGCCAGCACTTTGACGAATCGAGAAATCGGCAGGCTGCTGCATCCAGGCGATTGCTTCGCTCTCAACGCTGTCAATGCGCGCCAGCGGTGGGCAGTGTTGATGTAACTGCGCAATAAATTCCGCCGGATCTTCCTGTAAACGCACAACCACACCATCACCGTCGTTACACACATCGCCATGCAGTTGTAACCGCTGCGCCAGTTGCCAGACGTAGGGGCGAAATCCGACGCCCTGTACTTTGCCGCGAATACGCAACTGTACGCCGGAGAGGGTGTTTATTGTCATTAGATTATTCCCGCAGTCATCAATCCCGGTTAGCCTGATGGCGCGATGCTTATCAGGCCTACGGGGATGCGAACAGTAGGCCGGATAAGGCGAAGCCGCCATCCGGCATAAGTACTACCGTATTTTACGCGGATTTTCAGATATCAGAACAGCAAAGATGCGGTGGAATCCAGCGCCGCGCGACGGCGTTTTTCCGCACTAAGTTGCTCAAGCTTATTGCGATCGACATAAATCAGCGCGTGAGTCGGGCACACTTCCATACAGGCAGGACCGGCCTCGCGATGGTGGCACAGGTCGCACTTATTGGCTTCAGCTTTTTCTGCACGGACGTTCAGACCCGCGCCGCTGTTACGCACAACCGGACGCACGACTACTTCCATTGCGCCGTAAGGACAAGCCACAACGCAAGTTTTACAGCCAATGCAGCGTTCCTGCATTACGTGAACAAAACCTTTATCACGGCTGATCGCACCGTTCGGGCAGACGTTAGCGCACGGCGCGTCTTCACACTGGCGGCACAGCGTCGCCGTGGAGACATTAACGCCTTTGATGACGTGAATGCGGGGTAAAAAAGTTTCAGGGGTCAGCGATGCGCAGTCCTGGTTATCCTGATGGGATACCACGCAGGCCACTTCACAGGTACGGCAACCAATGCATTTATTGGCGTCTGCAATGATGAAACGGTTCATCAATTTCTCCAGCAATGACAGAATATCTGCCGAAGCATTCACAAATCGTGCCAGAATTTAATTTACTGTTATTAAAGGGATTTTATTTTGAAGAACGCAAGAAGAGCGTGTCATCGTCACTAGTGACGATGACAAATGACAGCCGTCAGCGCGAAGCGGGCGGCGCAACTGAGTCGCGCTGGATGAGTTCACCGGTGAAAGTCTTTGGCGGCGTAAACGCCCCGTCACCCAACATAAAGATCAGGCGCCCAATCGTTTCCTGAATCATTTCTGTTACCGGAATTTTAACGCTGGAAAGCGCCGGAATAGTGTATGCCGCGAGGGCGATATCATCAAAGCCAATCACCGACACCTGTGCAGGAACGCTCACGCCATGCTCGTGCAACTGCTTCATCGCGCCGATCGCCATATCGTCATTACTAGCCACCAGCGCGGTAAAATTGACCTTGCGCGAAAGCAAAGTATCCACACCCGCTGCGCCGCAGGCTGGCGTCCATTTCCCTTTAACAATCAGATCATTATTTAGCGCGATACCTTGATGTGCCAGCGCGTCTTTATAACCTGAAAGTCGCTCCACGCCGGTTGGAGAATCCATCGAGCCGGTAATAAAACCAATCTCTTTATGCCCGGCGGCAATGAGCTGAGTAACGGCGTTAAAGCTGGTCTGCTTTTGATCACACCATACGCTGTGGCTACTGTTTTTCCGCAGGCGTCGATTAAGCACCATAATTGGCTGGCTGTGGGCATCGATGATATCGTCTATCTCATCCACGCTGAGAAAACGCGGATAAATCATAATCGCGTCACAGCGCAGGTCGAGCAGGTACTGGATCGCCTGACGCTCTTCCTCAGCGCTGTGCTTACCGTCAGCCAGCAACAACTGGCGTCCTTTATCTTCCGCCATCCGCGCGGTATGAAACAGCAGCTCGCTGAAATAGACGCCGTGATAAAGGGTATTTGTTACCACCAGGCCCAGCGTCTGCGTGGTTTTCGCCGCCAGACTGCGCGCCAGCAAGTTTGGGCGGTAACCACTCTCTTCAATGGCCTGAAACACGCGGTCTTTGGTCTCCTGGCTGACATAGCCGTTTCCGGAAAGCACCCGGGAAACTGTCGCTTTCGACACCCCGGCACGCTTCGCCACCTCCAGCATCGTGGTCATATTACTCATCCCTATTCTCTCAATGTGACGCAGTGTACTGCACCGTTTCGCCGCTGTCCTTGCTGCTAAATCGCAGACGCTGATATCTGGTGATCGGAGTCACAATTACAAAAAATGATCAAAATTAAATCTTGCTCACTACTGATATTTTAAACATTATTTTGTGGAACCGGTTTCCTATCTGCGTTTCATAACCCAGAAAAGCGACCCAACGTAAACGGATAAAACATAACGTACCCTACTGATAAAACAGGATTAAATCCGATGTCCAAGAATTATGCAGCGCTGGCGCGCTCCGTTGTGACGGCTCTGGGAGGCGTCGACAACATCACAGCAGTGACCCACTGTATGACCCGTTTGCGTTTCGTTATCAAAGATGACTCGCAGGTCGACAGCGCGACGCTGAAGACGCTTTCTGGCGTACTTGGCGTGGTGCGTAGCGATAACCAGTGCCAGGTGATCATCGGCAACACCGTTTCGCAGGCGTATCGCGAAGTGGTCAGCCTGTTGCCTGCCAATATGCAGCCCGCTGAGCCGCAAACCAAACCCCGACTGACGCTGAAGCGGATTGGCGCGGGGATCCTCGACGCGCTGATCGGCACCATGTCGCCGTTGATCCCGGCAATTATCGGTGGATCAATGCTCAAGCTGCTGGCAATGATCCTCGAAATGACCGGCGTGCTGGAGAAAGGATCGTCCACGCTCACCATTCTTACCGTTATCGGTGACGGCGCATTTTTCTTCCTGCCGCTGATGGTCGCCGCGTCGGCCGCTATCAAATTCAAAACCAACATGTCGTTGGCAATCGCCATCGCGGGCGTACTGGTGCATCCCAGCTTCATCGATCTGATGGCGAAGGCTGCGCAGGGTGAGCACGTTGAGTTTGCCCTGATCCCGGTGACGGCAGTGAAATACACCTACACGGTGATCCCGGCGCTGGTGATGACCTGGTGCCTGTCATACATCGAACGTTGGGTCGATCGTATTACTCCGGCGGTAACCAAAAACTTCCTCAAACCAATGCTAATCGTGCTGATCGCCGCGCCACTCGCCATCGTCATCATTGGCCCGATCGGTATCTGGATCGGTAGCGCAATTTCAGCGCTGGTCTATACCATTCACGGCTATCTCGGCTGGCTGTCGGTGGCCATTATGGGTGCGCTGTGGCCGCTGCTGGTAATGACCGGTATGCATCGCGTCTTCACGCCAACCATTATTCAGACCATTGCCGAAACCGGAAAAGAAGGCATGGTGATGCCGTCGGAAATCGGCGCCAACTTGTCGTTAGGTGGTTCATCGCTGGCAGTGGCATGGAAAACCAAAAACCCGGAACTGCGTCAGACGGCGTTAGCGGCAGCCGCCTCCGCCATCATGGCGGGGATTTCCGAACCTGCGCTTTATGGCGTAGCGATCCGCCTGAAACGACCACTGATTGCAAGTCTTATCAGCGGTTTTATCTGCGGTGCCGTTGCCGGAATGGCCGGACTTGCAAGCCACTCCATGGCAGCTCCTGGCCTGTTCACCAGCGTCCAGTTTTTCGATCCGGCCAATCCGATGACTATCGTTTGGGTATTTGGCGTGATGGCGCTGGCGGTAGTGCTTTCCTTTGTATTAACGCTGATTCTAGGCTTTGAAGATATCCCTGTCGAAGATGCAGCCGCGCAGGCCAGAAAAAACCAGGCCGCACAACCGGGCAATATCAATGGAGCCAGCATTTGACTGGTATGAACTGAGGTTAATTATGTCTGTTTTTCCGCAAGGATTTTTATGGGGCGGCGCACTGGCCGCCAACCAGTCTGAAGGGGCATACCGGGAAGGCGGCAAAGGACTGACTACCGTCGATATGATCCCCCACGGCACACATCGGATGCCCGTCAAGCTGGGTCAGGAAAAGCGCTTTGCGCTGCGGGATAACGAATTTTATCCTAGCCATCAGGCGATCGACTTTTATCATCGCTATAAAGAAGATATCGCGCTGATGGCAGAAATGGGTTTCACGGTATTTCGTACTTCCATTGCCTGGAGCCGTCTCTACCCTAACGGCGATGAGCTGACGCCGAATAAAGAGGGCATCGCGTTTTACCAGAGCGTGTTTGCCGAGTGTAAAAAATACGGTATTGAGCCATTAGTCACGCTGTGTCACTTCGATGTGCCAATGCATCTGGTCACCGAGTACGGCTCCTGGCGTAACCGCAAAATGGTTGAGTTCTTTACCCGCTACGCCCGTACCTGCTTCGAGACCTTTGACGGTCTGGTGAAGTACTGGCTGACGTTCAACGAAATCAACATTATGCTGCACAGCCCCTTTTCAGGCGCCGGGCTGGTATTTGAAGAAGGTGAAAATCAGGATCAGGTGAAATATCAGTCCGCTCACCACGAACTGATAGCCAGTGCCCTGGCGACTAAAATAGCCCATGAAATTAATCCGCAAAACCAGGTCGGTTGTATGCTGGCTGGCGGTAATTTTTATCCTTATTCCTGTAAACCAGAAGATGTGTGGACCGCGCTGGAAAAAGACCGCGAAAACCTGTTCTTTATTGATGTGCAGGCGCGCGGGGCCTACCCGGCTTATTCTGCCCGCGTGTTTCGCGAAAAAGGCGTGGTCATAGAAAAAGCCCCAGAAGATGACGACATCCTGAAAAACACCGTTGATTTCGTCTCGTTCAGCTATTACGCATCGCGCTGCGCCTCGGCGGAAATGAACACCGGCAATACCAGCGCCGCCAACGTGGTGAAGTCGCTGCGTAATCCGTATATTGCGGCCAGCGAATGGGGCTGGGGCATCGATCCGCTTGGTCTGCGCATCACCATGAATATGATGTATGACCGCTACCAGAAACCGCTATTTCTGGTGGAAAACGGGCTGGGAGCGAAGGATGAAATCGATGCCAATGGTGAGATCAATGACGACTATCGCATTAGCTATTTACGCGAACATATTCGCGCCATGGCAGACGCGATTGAAGATGGCGTGCCCCTGATGGGTTACACCACCTGGGGCTGTATCGATCTGGTTTCTGCCTCAACCGGTGAGATGAGCAAACGCTACGGTTTTGTGTATGTGGACCGCGATGACGCGGGCAACGGCACGCTGGAGCGCACCCGTAAGAAATCATTCTGGTGGTACAAAAAAGTAATCGCCAGCAACGGCGCCGATCTGGCATAACAGATCTGCCGGAGGGGGTTACAGTCTTCCGGCAGAATTACATATTTTCATTTCATTTATTACATTTCAGATGTGGAATCGTCCTTCCAGTTTCAGGTTTGCCCTCATCCTTTTTTACTGGCATTTTATTCAGTAGTTTTTAATCCTGGCCGTTCACCACAAGGAAGCGTGCATGTTTGATAAAAAGGGTAAATCAGCAGAGGTAATCACCAAACCGGTACGTCGCTTGAAAGTCAGCTATGTCAGAAAACGCCATGAAGATCCAAAAACGGGTTACACGCGACGAATCAGTCGGCACGCCTCGCTCACGCTGAACGGCGACTGGCTGGAACAAGCTGGATTTCCGACCGGTACGGCAGTGAATGTATCAGTGATGCAGGGGAAATTAATTATTGAGCAGGCAATTGAATGACGAGGATACACTGGGAAAACAGGCCGGATGTCGTTCACATCCGGCACTGATACAGTTTACTCTTCTGGCGCTTCCAGCTCGGAGAATCCACCGTGTCCTTCCCAACCGGCTAATCGCTGATAGACGGTATCAACAGCATCTTTGATCGGCTGTGTCATCGGGTAGTAAAAACCGACGATGTCCGGTTGAATGCCAAGGAAAATCACCTCACCAACGTCGTCTTTCAGCTGATCGACCAGGTAATTCAGCGGCATGTTATGGGTGGTCATCATGAACATCTCGGCAATGTCATCGGGATCGATAATGCGGATTTCACCAGGGTTTAGCCCCATATCGGTAGCATCAACAATCAATAAACGTTGCGGACGCAGTTCACGGATGGCGACAATATCGTTCTCTGGCGCACTGCCGCCGTCGATGACAACCCAGTTGCCTTGAGGATTTGCAGCACACATTTCAGCCAGCAGCGGGCCCGCGCCGTCATCGCCCATCATGCTGTTACCCACACATAATAAAACGTCAGTCACGGTGTCTCCTCACCATCAGATAGATGGCGCTTTCCTGGTGTATGTCGTGCAGCATGCTAAGCATCAGCTTGCTCCACTCCTGCTGCTGCGGGGTCTGTACGGCACGCGCATCATCGAACGCGCGTGCCAGCATTTGCACATGGTTGAAATCGATAACGATCTCGCCGTATTTCGGCACACCTTCCATTTTCCGGCGAGCTTCGCTTCCCTCAGCAAGGGTAGCAATCCATGCCAGATATTCGTCCCATGGACAAGTTAACGCCGCTTCCAGGCAATCGATGATCCCAAGGTGGTGACCAATCGCCAGGCTGTAATAGACAACCTGCTGCGCCTCAGCGGGCGTCGCATCGTTCTCATCAATAAACTTACGGCTCAGTTGACTGAACACCACCGTTTCACTCATCGGATACGCGCCTCTTCGACAACATGGTTAAGATGCGTGACGATCTCGGTCAGACGCGGATCGTTTTCCGCCTCCAGCCAGCGCGCCACCTGATGCTCGCCCTGCCCTAACTGCGTCATATAGTCATCAGCAATCTGGCGACCGTAGCGGTATCCCGCCAGACGGCGAGCTTCGCGATCCACCTTCACTCGCAGCGGCTGAACCATATCCGGATGCAGAATTTCGGCGGGCTGTTCGTCCAGTTCACCCGGCGCACGCGCGTGAATTTTTTGTTCCAGCAGACCCAGCGCCATGGCAAAACCATACAGCGTGGCTGCAGGCGTTGGCGGGCAGCCAGGGATATAGACATCCACCGGTACGATTTTGTCCGTGCCGCCCCATACGCAGTATAAGTCGTGGAAAATACCGCCGCTGTTACCGCAAGCACCGTAAGAGATACAAATTTTCGGGTCTGGCGCAGACTGCCAGGCGCGTAGCGCCGGAGAGCGCATGGCACGGGTTACCGCGCCGGTAAACAGCAGGATATCCGCATGACGCGGGGACGGTACCACTTTGATGCCAAAACGTTCGGCGTCAAACAGCGGAGAAAGCGTGGCGAAGATTTCGATTTCGCAACCGTTGCAACCGCCGCAGTCCACACGGTAAACGTACGCTGAACGCTTGATGCTTTTCAGCAGCGACGCTTTCATGCTGGCAATGGATTCATCCACCGTCATCGGTACCGGAATACCGTTGGCGTCACGTGGGCCTAATAAATTGCTCATCAGCTGGCCTCTTTCATATGGCGAGTCAGTTCAATACGATCAGACGGCACCAGGCATTTCTGGCGCTTACAGTCCGGGCAGGTCTCAAAGCTTTCACGGTGGTTTTCCGCGCGGCTATCACCGTTGTGCTTAAGCAGCGCAATGGCGTAATCAATCTCTTTTTGTACCGCAAACGGACGGTTACATACGCGGCAATTACACAGCGCAAAGCGGGACTGCTGCAGGAAATCCTCTTTCTTCCACACCGCCAGCTCATACTCCTGCGACAGCTTGATCGCCGCCGTCGGGCAAACTTCTTCGCAACGGGCGCAGAAGATGCAGCGACCGAGGTTGAACTGCCACGCCAGCTCATTGGTGGCCAGATCGGTTTCGACCGTCAGCGCGTTCGACGGGCACGCATTCACACAGGCCGCACAGCCGATGCACTGTTGCGGATTATGTTCCGGTTTGCCACGGAAGTTTTTATCGACCGCGATCGGCTCCAGCGGATACGACGACGTCGGTGCCCCGGTTTTGATGACTTTTTTGATAAAGGTAAACATGGCGATTCCTTATTTCAGCGGCGAGTTTTTACGCTCGATGCTGTAGCGCTCAAGTTCTTTGTACGGCACGACTTTGCTCTTCTTCTTACGTACATCGACCACGGTCATACGGTCAGTACAGGAGTAGCAAGGATCGAGGCTACCGATAATCAGCGGCGCATCGGAAACGGTATTACCACGCAGCATGTAGCGCAGCGTCGGCCAGTTGGCGTAGGTCGCCGCACGGCAGCGCCAGCGATACAGTTTCTGGTTGTCGCCGGTCATGCTCCAGTGAATGTCATCTCCGCGCGGCGCTTCAGCAAAGCCCAGTGCGAAACGGTGAGGAATGTAGGTAAAGCCTTCCACCATCAGCGGGCCGCCCGGCAGGTTATCCAGACCAAAGTCGATCATATTTAGTGCGGTGTAGACTTCATTAATACGAACTTTCAGACGAGAAATAACATCGCAGCCTTGCTCGCTATGAACTTCCATCGGCAGCAGACCATAGCCGACAAACGGGTGATCGGCGCGGGTGTCACGCGCGTGGCCGCTGGCGCGAACCATCGGGCCGACGTTACTGAAGTCACGGGCAATTTCCGGATCCAGACGACCAATACCAACGGTACGCTGTTCCATATTCGGCGTACTGAGCAGCATATCGACCAGTTCCTGCACGTCACGACGCATCTGCTGCGCCAGTTGACGGGTCTGGATCATATCTTCTTTCAGCAGATCACGACGGATACCGCCGATCAGGTTCAGACCGTAAGTTTTACGTGCCCCGGTGAGGATCTCCGCCATCTTCATCGACGTTTCACGCACGCGGAAGAACTGCATAAAGCCGGAGTCAAAACCGGTGAAGTGACAGGCCAGGCCGAGGTTCAGCAGGTGCGAGTGCAGACGCTCAACTTCCAGTAGAATGGCACGGATCATCTGCGCACGTTCCGGCACCACGATACCCATCGCATTCTCAACGGAGGTGGTATAGGCGGTGCTATGCGCAAAGCCGCAGATGCCACACACGCGATCTGACAGGAACGTCACTTCGTTGTAACCCATACGGGTTTCCGCCAGTTTCTCCATGCCGCGGTGGACATAGAACAGACGGTAGTCGGCATCGATAATGTTCTCGCCGTCCACGAACAGGCGGAAGTGACCGGGTTCATCGGAGGTGACGTGCAACGGGCCAATCGGCACCACGTTATTTTTCTTGTCGCCCAGTTCGTTGATGAACTCGTAGGTTTCAGCATCGGTAGTCGGCGCCGGGCGCTGACGATAATCCATGCTGTCTTTACGCAGCGGATAGAGTTCGTCCGGCCAGTCATCGGGCAGTACCAGACGGCGCTCATCCGGCAAACCAACCGGGATCAAACCGTACATATCGCGCACTTCGCGCTCGCCCCAGACCGCAGCCGGAACGCGCGGCGTGACGGACGGGAACTCCAGCTTGTTGGCATCGACTTCAACGCGGACGGTTATCCAGCATTTGGTGCCCTGCTCCATCGACATCACGTAATAAACAGCGTAATGGCCGCACAGCTGGCGTTCGTCGTTACCAAACAACACGGACAACCAGCCGCCCTGTTTGTAGTACAGGAACTCCACCACTTCCGGCAGGTAGTTCACCTTGACGGTGATCGTCAGCTGATCTTTGGTCTGCCAGGCTTCATCCAGTACCACGCCCGGAAAGGCCTGATGCAGCGCAGCGAGATATTGTTGACCTAATTTTTCTTCAGACATGCTCAAACTCTCTTAAATCACGCCACCAGCAAGGAGACGAACGCTAAAAACGCAAACCCAAAACCGGCCCAGGTCACGCGTGAAGTGGCGCAAAAACGCAAACGCGCCATGCTGTTTTCGAACAGGGCGATGACCAGCACGCCGAGGACCAGCTTAACGACGGCAATCACCAGCGCCAGCAGCAGCCCACCCGCGGTGAAGGTTTCCATCTGTCCCCACGGCAGGAACACACCAACGAACATTTGCAGAACGACCAGTTGCTTGAGGCTAATGCCCCATTTCAGCACGGCAAAACCGCTGCCGCTGTATTCAGTCAATGGACCTTCCTGCAGCTCTTGCTCTGCTTCTGCCAGATCGAATGGCAGTTTGCCCATTTCGATAAAGGTGGCGAAAGCACAGGCACACAGTGCCAGAATCAGCGGGATGCTGTGCGCAGCAGGCCAGTGGTAAATGGTATCGGCGATATTGCTGATATGGGTTGAACCCGCAACCTGTGCCGCTACCCACAGCCCCAGCAGCAGGATAGGTTCAACCAGCACGCCAAGCATCGCTTCACGGCTGGCACCAATGGCGGTAAACGGGCTACCGGTATCCAGTCCCGCGATAGAGAAGAAGAAACGGGCAATGGCGAACAGGTAAATTAAGGTGATCAGATCACCCAGTTGGGGCAGCGGTGAGCCAACGGTCACTACCGGTAGCGCAGTGGCGATAGTCAGCATCACGCCCACCATCACAAACGGCGTCAGGCGGAAGACCCAACTGGAATCCGCAGGCGCAATGCTCTGACGACCCAGCAGTTTGATAATGTCGCGGTATTCCTGCAAAACGCCAGGACCACGGCGATTGTGCAAACGCGCACGCGCCACGCGGGTAACGCCGGACAGCAGCGGCGCAACGGCAAACAGCACGAGCGCCTGAATTAACGGATATAAAACACTCATTTTCAGGCTCCTCGTGAAACCACAATCACCACCAGCACCGCCAGCTCAATCAGCGCCAGGCGACGGAACAGCACCGGCGCAGCCGCATTCTGCCAGCCCGGAACCAGTGATACCGGATTCAACCACTTACGCAGTTTGAGTACCGGGGCAAAGGCTTCTTTCACCGGCATGGCAAAACCGTGCGCGGTAATGACCATTGACTGCTCGTGATCGTAACCACACACCCATGCCGCACCGCGTGAACGCGACGGCAGACGGTTGCCTTTGAAAATTGCCATGATGATGAACGGCAGCAGCGGACATGCGATCAGCAGCAGCGTGATCATCGGCTGAGAAACGGTGGTGTTCGCAGTTTCCAGCGGCAGCGGAACGGCAGAGGAGATCATCGGCAGCAGCCACGGCGCAGCCACGCCGCCAATCACGCAGCAGATAGCCAGCGCAACGACGCTCACGCTCATCAGGATTGGTGCGCAGCAGGCGTTTTCAGCTTCCTTCGTACGCGGTGCGCCAAGGAACGTTACGCCATAGACTTTCGCCATACACATCACCGCCAGCGCGCCGGTAATTGCCAGCCCAACCGCCAGCAACGGCCCTAACAGACGACCGACAAACGCCCCGCTGTTACCCAGCTTGAAGAAGGATTGATAGATAACCCACTCACCGGCAAAACCGTTCAGCGGCGGCAGCGCGGCCATCGCCATCAGGCCAACCAACATCGCCAGAGAGATAACCGGCATGCGTTTGCCGATACCGCCCAGTTTTTCGATATCACGATGACCGGTACGGAACCAGATGCTGCCTGCGCCCAGGAACAGAACGCTTTTGAACAGGCTGTGGTTTACCAGGTGGTACAGACCGCCGGTCAAACCCAGCGCAATCAGCGCCGGTTGATTCAGGGAAATCCCGGTCACGCCAGCGCCCAGCCCCAGCAGAATAATGCCGATGTTTTCCAGCGTGTGGTACGCCAGCAGGCGCTGGATATTGTGTTCCATCAGCGCATACAGACCGCCAACAAATGCGGTGATCATGCCCAACACCAGAAGCGTAACACCCCACCACAGCGGTGCATTACCGCCCAGCAGCGACAGGGAGAGAATACCCAGTAGACCGACCTTCATGACGACGGTAGAGAACAGTGCCGCAGCCGGTGCGCTGGCATTGGCGTGTGCCTGTGGCACCCAACCATGCAGAGGAATAATCCCGGCCAGCAGGCCAAAACCTGCCACGCCCAGCAGCCAGATGTCAGACCCGAGCGGCAGCTCCTGGGTGCGCAGGTCTAGCAGACGCAGCTCCAGAGTGCCGTAACGTTGCCACACAAGGTAGCAGGCAACCACCAGCAGCAGCGTACCAATACGCCCCAGCGCAAACCACAGTTTGCCTTCTTTACTGCAGCCGGTGAGGAACACGGCACACAGCGCCATGATTTCCGCCATCACCACCAGCGTACCGAGGTTGCTGGCAACCACCGCACATACCGCCGCGGCCATCAGCAGATTCACCAGCAGGCCGTTAGCTTTCACCTGCGGATGACGATGCCAGTCAATGTTGTACAGGCTGACAAACAGGCCGCACAGTCCCAGCGTAATCAGCCAGATAGCATTCAGCGGAGTAATTTGCAGACTGTGCCCAATAAACGGCATCACGCCGCTCACCGCCAGCGCATTAGTCAGAACGGTAAAACCAGCGGCTGCCGTACACAAGCTGCCGACCGCACCGCCAACTCCAGCAATCCAGCCGCTCAGCGATTTATGAAATGAAAACAGAAATGCCAGAACCGCAGCCGCTGTAAACCAGGCCACGCCGCTGTTAATCAGTGAAATTGCGCTCATTTTGCATCCCCACTCTGAGCCTGCTGAAACAAGGTGAGATCGCCGAAATCGGTATTGAAAGTCAGCTCACGCTTACGTTTGCTGGCGCGGGCGATATCCATGTTGCTCACCAGGTGCAGGGCTTTGGTCGGACACATGCGCACGCAGGCCGGACCAAGCTCGTCAAAACTGCACAGATCGCATTTCACCGCGATGGCACGAACGCCTGGAACCCAGTCCAACAGCGAACTCACGCGAGCAGGCGCTGGCGGAGCCGGAGGCGCTTTTGGCGTATTGGCGTTTGCCGGGATATGCAGCGGACGGCTACCAGAAAACTCTATCGCGCCAAACGGACAAGCGATCCCGCACAGTTTGCAGCTTACGCACAGGCTTTCATTCAGCTGTACGGCGCCATCAACGCGGTTAATGGCATTAACCGGACACACGGTGGCGCAAGGCGCATCTTCACACTGGTGGCAAAGCTGCGGCGCGGATTCTTTTTCATTTAACATCACTTTCAGGCGCGGCATTGACTGCAGGCCATGCTGGCGATGTGTCTCTGAGCAGGCAGCTTCACATGTGTGGCAGCCAATACAAAGAGTGGAGTCAGCAATTACAAAACGATTCACCAGGCATTCCTCAGGTGATAGTCATTTTTGACGAAAACATGTCTGCAAAATGTCATTTCGACATTTTTCGACATGCCCATTCCCTAAAACATCGTGACGCAGTATGTAAACCGCATCATGACAAAGTGGACAGCACCTGAGGCTTAAGCCGGGCTATGTCCCTCAACCAGTTGGCTTAAATTCACCGGCATATTGTTCTCAACCGCGGTGTACAGGCTGTCGTAGACGGTGGCGATTTTCTCGAGATAGTGCTCCAGCACCTGTTCGCGATCGCGGTTACTGAAACGCTCATCGACTTGACCGTCGATGGTCAACTGTGCCTGTGCAATCAGTTGCTTATCATCATCATCTTTTGTTTCGACGTAGTACTCGATGGTGTGGCTATTGAAGCCATCCGCCAGCGTGACGTAGATAGTGAAGTGTTCAAAAAGGACAAAGCAGAGATCTTTGTCCGGCGCACAGCTCATTGCATGATGCAAACGCGCTTTCGACAGGGTGATCCCCTGAACCAGCGAGTTACAGTAAATACGCCACTGGTCCTGTAGGCGACGATGCCGTTCAGCGATGTAATCGGCTTTTTCGCTTATTTCCCAAATAGTCATGTCAGGTTACCCGTTTAGCAGAGATGAACAGCCTTAAGCACATTTCATGCCAAAATTAAATTTCTTGATTTTCATATAGATAAAAAATTAAAGGCGGGTGACGACATGTCATTTCGTCATTGTCGTCATTGTCACGAATGAAAAAAATCAACCTGGCATGCTTATTGCTTTTGATACGGCAACTTCACAGGAGGCGGTATGCACGAAATAACCCTCTGCCAACGGGCACTGGAATTGATTGAACAACAGGCCACGCAACACGGTGCTCAGCGAGTAACTGGGGTCTGGCTCAAAATTGGCGCATTTTCTTGCGTAGAAACCAGCGCTCTCTCCTTTTGTTTTGATCTGGTATGCCGCGGGACCCTTGCAGAAGGTTGTAAACTCCACCTCGAAGAACAAGAAGCCGAATGTTGGTGCGAATCTTGTCAACAATACGTCACGTTACTGACGCAACGCGTGCGCCGATGTCCGCAATGCAACAGCGATATGCTGAGAATTGTGGCCGATGACGGCTTACAGATTCGACGTATTGAAATAGATCAGACTCCAGCGCCGGATGGCGACGCTTAAGCGTTTTATCCAGCCTACAGAAAGAGCTCGTTTGTAGGCCGGATAAGGCAACGCAGTCATTCGGCAACAGATGTATCGCAAGTAAAAAGATCAGGAGTGAGCGATGTGTACGACATGTGGTTGCGCTGAAGGCAACCTATATATAGAGGGTGATGAGCATAATCCCCACTCGGCGTTTCGCAGCGCGCCATTTGCCCCAGCGGCTCGTCCAGCGCTGAATATTACCGGTGTGAAGACCTCAAATTTCACACCGAGCCAGACCGAAGAAGGCGATTTGCACTACGGTCACGGTGAGGCAGGAACCCACGCACCAGGTATGAGCCAACGCCGTATGCTGGAAGTGGAAATTGACGTACTGGACAAAAACAACCGCCTGGCCGAACGCAACCGTGCCCGCTTTGCGGCCCGTCAGCATCTGGTGCTGAACCTTGTTTCAAGCCCGGGCTCCGGTAAAACCACGCTGCTGACCGAAACGCTGATGAAGCTGAAAGATAGCGTGCCGTGCGCCGTTATTGAAGGTGACCAGCAGACGGTGAACGATGCTGCCCGTATTCGCGCCACAGGCACGCCCGCCATTCAGGTCAACACCGGTAAAGGTTGCCACCTTGACGCACAAATGATCGCTGACGCCGCGCCGCGTTTGCCGCTTGACGATAACGGCATTCTGTTCATTGAAAACGTCGGCAACCTGGTCTGCCCGGCCAGCTTCGACCTCGGCGAGCGCCATAAAGTGGCCGTGCTTTCCGTCACCGAAGGTGAAGACAAACCGCTGAAATATCCACATATGTTTGCCGCCGCATCGCTGATGCTGCTCAACAAAGTGGATCTGCTACCGTACCTCAATTTTGACGTTGAAAAATGCATCGCCAGCGCCCGGGAAGTGAACCCGGGAATTGAGATTATCCTGATTTCCGCCACCAGTGGTGAAGGGATGGATCAATGGCTCTCCTGGCTGGAGACGCAGCGATGTGCATAGGTGTTCCGGGTCAAATCCGCACCATTGATGGCAACCAGGCCAAAGTCGACGTTTGCGGTATTCAGCGCGACGTCGACCTGACGCTGGTCGGTAGCTGTGATGAACATGGCCAACCGCGCCTCGGCCAGTGGGTACTGGTCCACGTCGGTTTTGCCATGAGCATCATTAATGAAGCTGAAGCGCGCGATACGCTCGACGCGCTGCAAAACATGTTTGACGTTGAGCCGGATGTCGGCGCGTTGCTGTACGGCGAGGAAAAATAAATGCGTTTTGTTGACGAATACCGCGCACCAGAGCAGGTGATGCAACTGATAGAGCACCTGTCTGAACGTGCCGCCCACCTCCCCTACACGGCTGAACGCCCACTGCGCATCATGGAAGTTTGTGGTGGTCATACCCACGCTATCTTCAAATTCGGCCTCGACCAGTTGCTACCGGAAAACGTGGAGTTTATTCATGGTCCGGGTTGCCCGGTTTGCGTTCTGCCGATGGGTAGAATCGACAGCTGTGTAGAAATCGCCAGCCATCCAGAAGTGATTTTCTGCACCTTTGGCGATGCGATGCGCGTCCCGGGTAAGCAAGGCTCCCTGCTGCAAGCCAAGGCGCGCGGTGCAGATATCCGTATCGTCTATTCACCGATGGATGCGCTGAAGCTGGCACAGGAAAACCCAACACGTAAGGTGGTGTTCTTTGGTCTGGGTTTTGAAACCACAATGCCAACGACCGCTATCACTCTGCAACAGGCAAAGCAGCGTGACGTGCAGAACTTTTACTTTTTCTGCCAGCACATCACGCTT
Organism: Citrobacter sp. S39; assembly: GCF_009495675.1. Taxonomy (NCBI): domain Bacteria; kingdom Pseudomonadati; phylum Pseudomonadota; class Gammaproteobacteria; order Enterobacterales; family Enterobacteriaceae; genus Citrobacter; species Citrobacter sp. S39. The sequence continues at coordinate 2,064,182 of NZ_CP045555.1, read as the reverse complement.
ATCCCTACGCTGCGCAGCCTGCTGGAACAGCCGGACAACGGTATTGACGCCTTTTTAGCACCAGGCCACGTCAGCATGGTGATTGGCACAGATGCCTATAATTTCATTGCTTCAGACTTCCATCGTCCGTTAGTGGTCGCCGGTTTTGAACCGCTCGATCTCCTGCAAGGCGTGGTGATGTTAATTGAGCAGAAAATTGCCGCGCACAGCCAGGTAGAAAACCAGTACCGTCGCGTGGTACCGGACGCCGGTAACGCGTTAGCGCAACAGGCCATCGCCGAGGTGTTCTGCGTCAATGGCGACAGCGAATGGCGCGGTCTGGGCGTTATCGAATCCTCTGGCGTTCACCTGACGCCTGACTATCAGCGCTTTGATGCCGAAGCCCATTTCCAGCCAGCGCCGCAGCAGGTGTATGACGATCCGCGCGCGCGTTGTGGGGAAGTGCTGACGGGCAGATGTAAACCACATCAGTGCCCATTATTTGGCAAAACGTGTAACCCGGAGACCGCGTTTGGCGCCCTGATGGTCTCCTCAGAAGGCGCATGTGCCGCCTGGTATCAGTATCGTCAGCAGGAGTGTGAAGCATGAGCAGCGTACAACTCGCCCACGGTAGCGGCGGTCAGGCTATGCAGCAGTTGATCAACAGTCTGTTTATGGAGGCATTCGCGAATCCGTGGCTGGCGGAACAAGAAGATCAGGCACGTCTGGAACTGGCGCAACTGGTCGCTGAAGGCGATCGTCTGGCGTTTTCAACCGACAGCTATGTTATCGATCCGTTGTTCTTCCCGGGCGGTAATATCGGCAAGCTGGCTATCTGTGGTACGGCTAACGACGTGGCGGTCAGCGGCGCGATCCCGCGCTATCTCTCCTGCGGTTTTATCCTCGAAGAAGGTTTACCAATGGAGACGCTGAAAACCGTCGTTAACAGCATGGCGGCAACCGCGCGCGAAGCGGGTATCGCCATCGTCACCGGCGACACCAAGGTTGTACAGCGCGGCGCGGCGGACAAGCTTTTTATCAACACCGCCGGAATGGGCGCGATCCCCGCCAACATTCACTGGGGCGCACAGACCCTGAGCGTGGGCGATGTGCTGCTGGTCAGCGGTACGCTTGGCGATCACGGCGCAACCATCCTTAACCTACGCGAACAGTTGGGTCTGGATGGCGAACTGGTCAGCGACTGCGCGGTATTGACGCCGCTTATCCAGACGCTGCGTGATATTCCTGGCGTGAAGGCGCTGCGTGACGCGACCCGTGGCGGCGTGAATGCGGTAACGCATGAATTTGCCGCATCATGCGGGTTTGGTATTGAGCTGTCTGAAGCAGCCTTGCCCGTGAAGCCCGCGGTGCGTGGAGTTTGCGAACTGCTGGGACTGGATGCGCTCAACTTTGCTAACGAAGGTAAGCTGGTGATTGCCGTTGAACGTCAGGCCGCTGAAACGGCGCTTGCCGCGCTGCGCGCGCATCCATTAGGACGCGATGCCGCAATGATTGGCGAAGTGGTAGAACGCAAAGGTGTGCGTCTGGCCGGACTTTACGGCGTGAAACGAACCCTCGATTTACCACACGCCGAACCTTTACCTCGTATATGTTAGCAGCCAGTTGGCAGCATGCTGTAGGCCGGATAAGACGTATTTACGTCGACATCCGGCATTAACGCTGCATTATCGCCTGATGGCGCTTTGCTTATCAGGCCTACGGATTGCGTGACCAGCGAGTTCGCGGTCAGCTATCCGGCAATAATTTACGACTTATACCTATAATTCATTTACCGTTTTCGCACCGTTCTGCGGTGCTTTTCCTGGAAAAGCAATATGTCGTATACACCGATGAGTGACCTCGGACAGCAAGGCCTGTTCGATATTACTCGTACATTATTACAGCAGCCCGATCTCCCGTCTCTTAGCGAGGCGCTTTCGCAGCTGGTCAAGCGTTCAGCTCTGGCCGACTGTGCGGCTATTGTCTTATGGCAGGCACAAACGCAGCGTGCGCGTTATTTTGCGACGCGTGAAAATGGTAAACCCATCGATTATGAAGACGAAACGGTACTGGCCCATGGCCCGGTACGCCGTATTTTGTCTCGCCCCGATGCGCTGCACTGCAACTATCATGAGTTTACGGAAACCTGGCCACAGCTGGCTTCAGGTGGACTGTATTCTGAATTTGGCCACTACTGCCTGCTGCCGCTGGCGGCAGATGGGCGCATCTTTGGCGGTTGCGAGTTCATCCGTAACGAGGATCGTCCGTGGAGTGAAAAAGAATATAACCGTCTACAGACCTTCACCCAGATAGTCGGCGTCGTTGCTGAACAAATTCAAAGCAGGGTCAGCAACAACGTCGATTACGATCTGTTGTGCCGCGAGCGTGATAACTTTCGCATCCTGGTCGCCATCACCAATGCGGTACTCTCCCGCCTGGACATTGACGAACTGGTCAGCGAAGTCGCCAAAGAGATCCATCACTACTTCGACATTGATGCCATCAGCATCGTGTTACGCAGCGATCGCAAAAACAAGCTCAGCATTTATTCCACCCACTATCTGGATGAACATCATCCAGCGCACGAACAAAGTGAAGTGGACGAAGCGGGCACGCTCTCTGAACGCGTTTTCAAAAGCAAAGAAATGCTGCTGATTAATCTGAGCGAACGCGATACGCTCGCCCCTTACGAACGGATGCTGTTCGAAACCTGGGGCAACCAGCTACAAACCCTGTGTCTGTTACCGCTGATGTCCGGCAATACTATGCTCGGCGTACTCAAGCTGGCACAGTGCGAAGAGAAAGTTTTCACTACCGCCAACCTCAAGCTATTGCGCCAAATTGCCGAGCGTGTGGCAATTGCCGTGGATAATGCGCTTGCCTATCAGGAGATTCACCGCCTGAAAGAACGTCTGGTAGATGAAAACCTGGCGCTGACAGAACAACTCAACAATGTAGAGAGTGAGTTCGGTGAAATCATTGGCCGCAGCGAAGCGATGTACAGCGTGCTCAAACAGGTCGAAATGGTGGCGCAAAGCGACAGCACCGTCCTGATTCTGGGTGAAACCGGAACGGGTAAAGAGCTGATCGCACGGGCCATTCACAACCTGAGCGGACGTAACGCCCGTCGGATGGTGAAGATGAACTGCGCGGCAATGCCTGCCGGATTACTGGAAAGCGATCTGTTTGGTCATGAGCGTGGCGCGTTTACCGGCGCCAGCACGCAGCGGATTGGTCGTTTCGAGCTGGCAGATAAAAGTTCGCTGTTCCTCGATGAAGTTGGCGATATGCCGCTGGAGCTTCAGCCTAAGCTACTGCGCGTTCTGCAAGAGCAGGAGTTTGAACGTCTGGGCAGTAATAAGCTGATCCAGACCGACGTGCGCTTGATCGCCGCCACTAACCGCGATCTGAAAAAGATGGTCGCCGATCGCGAGTTTCGTAACGATCTCTACTATCGACTGAACGTCTTCCCGATCCATCTGCCGCCGCTGCGTGAGCGCCCGGAAGATATCCCGCTGCTGGTGAAAGCTTTCACCTTTAAAATTGCTCGCCGGATGGGGCGCAATATCGACAGCATTCCCGCCGAGGCGCTGCGTACGCTGAGCAGCATGGAGTGGCCGGGCAACGTGCGCGAACTGGAAAATGTGGTGGAGCGCGCGGTTCTGCTTACCCGAGGCAACGTGCTGCAGCTGTCCCTTCCGGATATTGCCCCTTTGATGCCGTCTACGCCTCCGGTGGCAACCGAAGTCGCACAGGACGGCGAAGATGAATACCAGTTGATTACGCGCGTATTGAAAGAAACCAACGGTGTGGTTGCCGGTCCCAAAGGCGCGGCACAACGGCTGGGGCTGAAACGTACAACGTTACTCTCACGCATGAAGCGATTGGGTATTGATAAGGATGCACTGGTTTAGCCAGTGTGGCTATACTGGGTGATATCTCAACGAAAGGAGGCAGTATGGCGGTATCAGCACGTAATCAATTAACCGGTACAGTGAGCGCAGTCGCTACAGGCGCAGTGAATGATGAAGTTGAACTGACGCTGGCTGGCGGCGCAAAACTGGTCGCGATTGTGACCCATAGTAGTCAGCAGGCACTGGGTCTGGCGAAAGGAAAAGAAGCCATTGCGCTGATCAAAGCGCCGTGGGTGACGCTGGCGACTGAAGACTGTGGCCTGAAATTCTCTGCCCGTAACCAATTTGCCGGTAGCGTTTCACAGGTAACCGAAGGCGCCGTTAACGCCACCGTACACATCAAAACTGATGCCGGTTTTGACATTGTCGCGGTCGTGACGAACGAAAGTCAGCAAGAGATGAAACTGAGTCAGGGAAGCCGGGTCATCGCGCTGATCAAAGCCTCGGCCATTCTGATTGCCACCAAAGCGTAATCGCCATTCATCACCGCATGGCCAGATTACCCGATGGCGCTACGCTTATCGGATTTACACAACGGTTCCGTTTACCTTGTAGGCCGGATAAGGCATCGCCACCATCCGGCCACAAAGACGCTATTTTTTCCGCTGGTATTTCTCTGGCAATTCCGGGACAGGGCGTTTGTCATCAATCAGATGACGCACGGTCAGAATCGGATGACGCCAGAGCATTCTTGGCCCAGCCCAACGCATAATTTGCTTCATCTCTTCGCGTTTGGCAGATTGATAGCAGTGCACCGGACACTGCTTACAGGCCGGTTTTTCCTCACCAAAGACGCACTTATCGAGGCGCTTTTGCGCATAGGCAAACAACGCATCGTAATGCCCCGGCTCGTCTGAAGCCTGCGGACACTGGCGCTCGTAGAGTGAGATCATTCTCTGGATCGTCATTTTTTCACGTGCAATACGTTTGCCGGACATGATGCCTCCATAATTAAGTTGCATAAATAATACACCTTAACTAAGCACAGGACTATTGCTGGAGGTCATCTATTCCTTAGCACCCTACGCAAATAAGAATTATTTTCATTTATTTATGCCATGTGCTATATAACATAGCAAAGGCTATATTCGATGATAAATTAACCACTTTGTTGTGAGGGATACTATGCCGCATCTGCCCCATCTCAAGTCATTTCTCCTTGCCAGCGCGTTAACAGCGCTGACGCTGTCACCCGCCTGGGCAAAAGAAAAATTCAAAGTGGTAACCACCTTTACGGTGATTGCCGATATGGCAAGCAATGTAGCAGGTGACGCGGCGGACGTTAGTTCCATCACCAAACCTGGCGCAGAAATTCACGAATATCAACCAACCCCAGGTGATATTAAACGAGCGCAAGGCGCACAGCTTATTCTCTCCAACGGTCTTAACCTCGAGCTATGGTTTGCCCGCTTCTACCAAAATTTGTCCGGCGTACCAGAAGTGATGGTCTCAAACGGCGTCCAGCCAATGGGCATCAGCGAAGGACCGTACAACGGTAAACCAAACCCGCATGCCTGGATGTCAGCGGAGAACGCACTTATCTACGTGGATAACATTCGCGATGCGCTGATGAAATACGATCCGGACAATGCCGCGACCTACCAGAAAAATGCACAGAATTATAAAGCGAAAATCCAGCAGACCCTGGCGCCACTGCATACAGAACTGGCAAAGCTCCCTGCTGATAAACGCTGGCTGGTCACCAGTGAAGGCGCGTTCTCCTACCTGGCACGTGATAACAGCCTGAAAGAGCTGTATCTGTGGCCGATCAATGCCGATCAGCAAGGTACGCCGAAGCAGGTACGCAAAGTAATCGATGCGATCAGAGAGCATCATATCCCAACGGTATTTAGCGAAAGCACCGTGTCCGACAAACCAGCGCGTCAGGTTGCCCGTGAATCTGGCGCGTATTACGGAGGCGTGCTGTATGTCGATTCGCTCAGCGCTGCCGATGGTCCGGTACCGACCTATCTGGATTTACTGCGCGTCACCACGCAAACCATTGTTAACGGCATCAACAAAGGTCTGGAGAGCCAACAATGAGTCACTCTGCGATTACCGTAAATCAGGTTACGGTGACGTATCGCAACGGTCATACCGCATTGCGGGACGCCACTTTTCAGGTTCCGGGCGGCTCAATTGCCGCTCTGGTCGGCGTAAACGGGTCGGGAAAATCAACGCTTTTTAAAGCGCTGATGGGTTTTGTCCGCCTGGCGCAAGGGGAAATCTCAATTCTGCAACAGCCGGTAAATAAGGCGCTCAAACAGAATCTTATCGCCTATGTCCCTCAGTCAGAAGAGGTGGACTGGTCGTTTCCAGTACTGGTGGAAGATGTGGTGATGATGGGACGCTTTGGCCATATGGGCTGGCTGCGTCGGCCAAAACAGATCGACCACGCCTGCGTGGATGCGGCGCTGGCGCGGGTTGATATGCTGGACTATCGCCATCGTCAGATAGGTGAACTGTCCGGTGGGCAGAAAAAGCGTGTTTTTCTGGCAAGGGCAATCGCACAGGACGGACAGGTTATTTTACTGGATGAACCCTTCACCGGCGTGGATGTAAAAACCGAGGCCCGGATCATCGACCTGCTGCGTGAACTGCGTGATGAAGGTCGAACCATGCTGGTCTCTACCCATAATCTGGGATCCGTCACCGAGTTTTGTGATTACACGGTGATGATTAAGGGCACGGTGCTGACAAGTGGACCAACCGATACCACCTTTACCCCCGAGAATCTCGAGCTGGCATTCAGCGGCGTACTGCGTCACGTTGCGCTGAGCGGCGGCGAACAACACGTGATTACCGACGATGAACGCCCGTTTATTTCGCGACGTGCGGCAAGCGAGGGGGAATAATCATGAACTGGCTGACAGAGCCGTTTAGTTACCAGTATATGCTCAACGCCATGTGGGTCTCGGCGATGGTCGGCGGCCTGTGCGCGTTTCTCTCCTGCTATTTGATGCTCAAAGGCTGGTCGCTGATCGGCGATGCGCTGTCGCACTCTATTGTTCCGGGCGTGGCAGGCGCTTATATGTTAGGGCTTCCCTTCGCGCTTGGCGCATTTCTTTCCGGTGGGCTGGCAGCGGGCAGTATGCTGTTTCTTAATCAGCGTTCACGCCTGAAGGAAGATGCGATTATCGGGCTGATTTTTTCGTCTTTCTTCGGTATCGGGCTGTTTATGGTGTCGCTCAATCCGATGTCGGTGAACATCCAGACCATTATTCTCGGTAATATCCTGGCAATTGCGCCGGAAGATATTCTGCAACTGGCCATCATCGGGGTTATCTCGCTGACTATCCTGTTTTTGAAGTGGAAAGATCTGATGGTGGTCTTTTTTGATGAAAACCACGCGCGCTCTATCGGTTTGAATCCGGGGCGTTTAAAACTGCTGTTTTTTACGCTGCTCTCCGTTTCCACAGTCGCCGCACTGCAAACCGTCGGTGCATTTCTGGTGATTTGCCTGGTGGTTACGCCCGGAGCGACGGCCTGGCTGCTGACCGATCGTTTTCCACGCCTGCTCACCATCGCCGTAGCTATCGGCAGCCTGACCAGCTTTTTCGGCGCCTGGCTGAGCTACTGGCTGGACGGCGCAACCGGCGGAATTATCGTCGTTCTGCAAACATTGCTGTTCCTGCTGGCATTTGTCTTCGCACCAAAACATGGTCTGCTGGCGAATCGCCGACGCGCCCGACTGGTGAACAAGGAGTCAGTATGATCTTAACAACGCTATTAGAACCCTTTCAGTTTAGCTTTATGGTCAATGCGCTGGTTATCTCCACCATTGTCGCCGTGCCCTGCGCGCTGCTGTCGGTATTTTTAGTACTCAAAGGCTGGGCGCTGATGGGCGATGCCATGAGCCATGCGGTTTTTCCAGGGATCGTTCTGGCTTATATCGCAGGCATCCCGCTGGCAATTGGCGCATTTGTCGCTGGATTGTTCTGCGCGATAGCAACCGGATACCTCGACGATAACAGCCGCATTAAGCGCGACACCATCATGGGCATTGTTTTCTCCGGGATGTTCGGTGCGGGACTGGTGCTGTATGTTTCCATTCAGTCGGAAGTGCATCTGGATCATATTCTGTTCGGCGATATGCTCGGTATATCACTGACCGATATCATGCAAACAACGGCGATCGCTTTGGGGATCGCGCTTATTATTGGGCTTAAGTGGAAAGATCTGCTACTGCATGCGTTCGATCCGCATCAGGCAAAGGCCAGTGGGCTTAACACCCCCTTACTGCACTACGGCATGTTGTGCATGATCGCCCTGACGATTGTCGCCACGCTAAAATCTGTCGGGATTATTTTGTCGATTTCTTTACTGATTGCTCCCGGCGCCATCGCGATCTTAATGACGCGAAAATTTTCTCACGCCTTGTGGCTGGCGGTGGTGATGTCGGTCATTACCTCATTTATGGGGGTGTATCTGTCATTTTTCATCGACAGCGCACCGGCTCCCACCATCGTCGTATTATTTTCCCTGCTGTTTGTGATTACTTTTATTTATGCAACCCTGCGCGATCGGCGTTTAGAGAATCAACTTCAGGTGCATGATGTATAAATAATGCTTCATAATATGTCAGCTAATGATGTTTATGCCTCTAGAGCCTCGTTTCCACATCCTGACGGGTATTATCGTTATTCCATAAGATAAAAAAGAGCAACCACGAAATGAAAGAGTAATTTGATACAAACTTCACCGGCCACACCACAATGGTAAATTAGGGTGTGGCATTGATACTTGAAGTTCATCTGTTAAAGATAAAGAAATCGACTCATTAACCAGTTTTTAATTAACTATCTAATTTTATGATCATTATTTCTCCACTCACTGAAGAAATATAATCTGCAGGTTTATAGATAAATCCATGCAACATCGGCAAAGCTCATATCACACCCCAGAAAATAATTAATAATTTTTTATTAAGCCATACTAGTGCGGGTTATGGCTCCAAAATCCTTCGCCGCACCAAACACCCCATAACTGAACCGTATATACACTCTAAGCATTCACGTACGCTCTTTGAGCTGCCTGGGCAGACATTAATCTCAAAGGTTAAATTACATCAACATCATTATTTAGCCTGCACTTCGGGAAATGATATCAGGTATAAAAGCAATACTGAGAGGTACTCGTCCCACATCATTAAAAGATGAAATTTAACGCTTCATAAGCAAATAAACAAAGAATAAAAAACTATAATCTCCAATTTTTTCGAATTATATGGCTAGAAAAATAAAAATACTGTTTCATGTCCGTCATCCAATCCGACCTGTAACCAGGCTCATTAATCAGGAAAGTTAATATGACGTTAAGAAAGACATACATGAAACTTGCTCTGGCTATTTTGTTCGAAATATTTGCAACAACTATGCTGGTCCTTTCTGAAGGATTTACTCGCATCCTTCCTTCTATTTTATCCATAATAGGGTATGGGCTTTGCTATTATATCCTAACTTATGTATTCCGCAGAATGCACCTTGGCGTTGCTTATGCGATCTGGTCTGGTGTGGGTATCGTCGCAGTAAATATAATTGGCGTGTTAAATTTCGGCTATTCAATAAGTGGCGGCCACTTACTGGGCATGTGGTTAATCGTCGCCGGAGTTATTGTTATTAATTTTTCCGCAAAATATAAAACGATGGAAAACACATGATTCAAATAATACTCATGAGTACAACATGGTTATTTATTGCCATTCTTACTGAAGTTTTTGGTACTGCCATGCTACCCAAAACCCGACATTTTCGGAGACTCGCCCCAACCATATTTTGTGCGTTAAGTTACGTAGTTTGTTTTTATGCCCTGGGGCAAGCAATGAAATTAATGACACCAGGTATCGCTTACGCAATCTGGTGTGGTATGGGCACAGTATTAATTACTGTGATAAGTAGTATTTATTACGACATGCATACCAGCATATTTGAAAAAGCAGGTATTGCACTGATCCTGAGTGGTACGCTGCTGATGGGATTTGCATAAAAGGAGTTATTAAATGGAAAAGCAACTTACCGATCGTATTGACGCCCTGAAAGCCCAATATTTCAGCGCAAAGCCGTTTATCTCTGTTTCAAGGGCACAGGCGGTTACAGAGGTCTATAAAAACAACCCCGGGCTGGATCTGATTATGTTACGGGCACTTGCCTTTCGGCGCGCCTGCGAACGGGCACCTTTATGGATTGCCGAGAATGAGCTTATTATCAGCCACCCGGCAGGCGGTCCGCGCGGTGGAGAAGTATCACCTGAGCTCAGCTGGCGCTGGGTAGCTGAAGAACTGGATACCGTAAAAGAGCGTAAACAGGATCCCTATCAGATAAGTGACAGCGCAAAGCGTATTCTCAGAGAAGAAATCTTCCCTTTTTGGCGCGGTCGCTCGCTGGATGAAATCGCGGAAACTCAACTCCGTCATGCAGGCCTCTGGGAATGGTGCAATGAATACGGCGTCTGCGACGTAACCATTAAAACCCAGAATGGCGGAGGTGATACCTGTCCGGGTTACGACACGTTATTACTGACAGAAGGTATGGGCGGTTTGCGTGACAGGGCTATTCACGCAATTGAACAGCTAAGTTTAACCTGCGCAGAAGATATGGAACGCCACCAATTTTATCTGGCAACGAAAGAGACCTGCGATGCGGTGATCCATTACGCCCATCGTTACAGCGACTACGCCGCACAACTGGCTGATGAACAAACCGATCCTCAACGCAGAGTAGAATTGAACCGTCTCGCTGACATTTGTCGCCGTGTACCTGAACACGCGCCGCGTAATTTTTATGAGGCGCTTCAGTCCCTGTGGATTGTACAGTCTCTGTTTTGTCTTGAAGAAAACCAGACCGGTATTTCACTGGGACGCGTCGATCAGTATCTCTGGCCATTACTGGAGCGTGACCTGGCAGAAGGGACATTGACTCATGCCCACGCAGAAGAATTACTGTGTTGCTGGATGATTAAAATGGCAGAGAGTTTGTGGATCTGTAGTGAGTCTACAGCAAAATATTTCGCTGGATATCAACCATTTATCAATATGGTTGTTGGCGGGCAAAAACGTGAGGGCGGCGATGCCACTAATCAGCTAACAATGATGATTATGGCCTGCTCACGGAAATTGAAAATTTATCAACCCAGCCTGGCTGTAAGGATACATAACCAGTCGCCGTGGCACTATCTGCGGGAAATTGTGGAAGTTATCCGCGGGGGAACGGGTTTTCCGGCCTGCCATTTCGATGACGCGCATATCAAAATGATGCTGCGCAAGGGATTTGATTATGAAGATGCACGTGATTATTGCCTGATGGGCTGTGTTGAGCCTCAAAAGTCCGGAAAAATGTATCAATGGACATCTGTAGGCTATACCACGTTTACTCGGCCACTGGAACTGGCGTTTAGTAATGGTTATGGGCCACAGGGTGAGCGTATCGGTCCCCAGACCGGCGAACTGACAGAGATGACCAGTTACAACGATTTTGAAGCGGCAGTAAAACAGCAACTGGCGGCTATTACGGCTAAAGCGGCCCAAGCCACACTCATAATTCAGAAGTTGCACAGACAGTATGCCCCAAAACCGCTTATTTCCTGCCTGATTGAGGGATGCCTGGAAAAAGGTCGCGATGTTACCGCGGGCGGAGCGTGGTTAAACAACGGCCCCGGGCTTATCTGGACAGGTCTGGCTGATTTAGCGAACGGGTTGATGGCCATTAAAAAAGTGGTGTATGAGCAAGAGCAGGTCACTTTGTCTGAGCTGGATGAAGTGTTGAAAGCCAATTTTGTTGGGCATGAAGCGCTTCGCCAGCGCTGCCTGCGAGCACCGAAATACGGCAATGATATTGCAGAAGTTGACGAACTGGCGCGTTCCCTTATTCATTACACTGAGCAAGAGCATCGCCGCTATCACATGCTTTATGGCCGCTTCACGCATGGCACGCTATCTATTTCAAATAATACGCCGTTCGGACTGGCAACCGGTGCGTTACCTAGCGGCAGACTGGCTCATAAACCTCTGGCCGACGGAATAAGCCCATCGCAGCAAACCGATATCAATGGCCCGACGGCAGTGATTAACTCGGTGAGCAGGATAAACGTTGAAGAGATGGAAATCGGCATGGTGCATAACCTCAAACTAATGCACGGTATGTTGGAAAGCGATGAAGGCATTAATCAACTGATTAACCTGCTTCGCACCGCCAGTATGCTTGGTAATGGGCAAATGCAGTTTAGCTACGTCGATAATGAAGAGCTGAAGCGCGCGCAGGCACGTCCGGAGGAGTATCCGAATTTGATGATTCGTGTGGCCGGATATAGCGCATTTTTTGTTGAACTCAGCCGTGAGGTGCAGGATGAAATCATTAGCCGTACCGTTCAACATGAATGCTGAGCCGCTAACAGGCCGCGTCTTTAATATTCAGCGCTTCTCGTTACATGATGGCCCGGGTATTCGCAGCGTCGTATTCCTTAAAGGATGTCAGATGAGCTGTATTTGGTGCGCGAATCCCGAAGGATTGCGTCAGGATAATGACGTACTGTGGCGTGCCAGTAGTTGCCAGCACTGCGGGGCCTGCGTTGATGCCTGCCAGAAAGGTATTCATCAGTGGAGTAATAAGAATCACGTTATTGATCCCAGTATGTCGTGTGATGGCTGCCGTCTTTGTGAAGAAGCTTGCCCGTCCCAGGCGCTTAAGATTGTCGGACGTCAGATGTCAGTTGATGAGGTACATCAAGAGGTCGTAAAAGATGTAGCTTATTATCAGTTATCAGGAGGAGGCGTTACGCTCAGCGGCGGTGAAGTGATGCTTCAACCGGATTTTGCAGTCCAGGTACTACAAAACTTACGCCGGGAGGGTATCCATACCGCGGTGGAAACGGCAGGGTTCGCCCCCTGGTCAGCGGTTGAGAAAGTCAGTACTGTGGCTGATCTGGTGCTCTATGATCTCAAGCTGGCGGATGACACACTTCATCAACGATTTACCGGGGTCAGTAATATCCGTATTTTACGCAATCTTGAAAAATTACTGACGTTGAATACTCCAGTACGCCTGAGGATCCCAGTAATTCCCGGCGTTAACGATTCATCACATGAAATAAATAATATGCTCCTGCTTATCAGCAATCTTACTGCCGGAAAGACATCTTTTCAGGGTATTGATTTATTGCCTTACCATGCTTACGGCGTACAAAAATACTCACTGCTGGGACGCGATTACCCGGCCAGTACTATTATCAGGAAGGGTACAGAAAGTAATGGCGCAACATTCCTTCAGATTGCAAAAGACAGAGGAATCTCCGCTACGCTTTCAACCAGCCTGGTGGGTTAAAAGAACTGTGCCGCAATTGCACAACTTTGGCTTAACAACATTACTCATTTTTTCAGCAAACTGTCTGTTATCTGTAGTGATTTTGCTTATAAGCTAATAACTGAGAATATTACTACTTCGGGCTAAATTCATTAGCAACTGTTAAATTCGTTAATAATTACCAGTTATATTGATGAGAATTTTCATAAATGTAACCAATGTACGGGAGGCAATTTAGCGCATAATCACCCGGATATCTGTGTTATAATTTTCTGTAATAACGCAGGTATCTGGTAATTGCTAATATGATTTTTTTAATTGCGGAGAAAATAAAGTTTAATCCAGAGGATGGATCGCTAACCCATTGCGCCACAAAGGAAACGGTAAAACTCACCCTAACGGCCAGCCGCTTGCTGGAAACCCTATTAAGGGCGTCAGAAGGGATACTATCACGTGAGAAATTATTAACTATGGTCTGGGACGATTATGGTTTACAGGCGTCCAATAGCAGCCTTAATCAGTATATCAGTATCTTACGTCGCGCATTATCTGCATTCGGCTGTGAAGAACTGATAATTACTGTACCGAAGATGGGGTTCAGGCTAAATCCTGACATCACACTTCAGTTAACCCAGACAGTGCCGCTCAGTATACCTGAACAGGTCACTTCTCAACGTACCGGGAAACTGTTTTCTTTAAAAAATGCGTACCTCACGATGATTATCGTTCTGACATTATTCATTTGCGGTGCGATCGTTTTTTTTAATACCGTCTCATCGGTCAGTACCAGTCACTACCCGTTGTATAAAGACAGTCTGGCGACCGGGTGCGAGGTGGTGTATATGAAAAATCTGAGTGAGCGAGATCGGGAGAAAGCCAGGAAGAATATTGCTGCCATTCTTAAGGACAATGCCGCCACCTGCGGCCCTGAACAAAAGGTGATATTTGACAGCAATGACTCCTTTACCGCGCAAAGCGCCGGGCGCACCCTTTTTTCGCTTTGCACAGCAGGAAAAAATAATCAAATTATCGCGTGTGACAACGTCTACTACCACAACTGGAAGCAATCATGAAAATTAAATGGATAGTGTGCATGGGTCTTGTCCTGATTGCTGTCTGCCTGGGTGTTTCATTTAACTATGCCCATGGAATCAGTAACTTCAAATGTACGAATCAGTCACGCTATCGTATAACAAGAAATTCAGTGGTATATGATTTCTATGTTAAGCAAACCATTCAATTATATGAAGATAATACGGGTTTTATTTCATTTAATGGTAAGGTTGTGGGAGGCGATGTAACACAAAGCGTGAGCCGTAAAATTCTTCTGCGGGATGGTCATCAGATAGATAACCATACTCTCCAGTACCAGAATGACGGCATTCGCAGATTACCGGCAGATCATGTTGAGGATGATATTTTTCAAATCTTACTGGCAGAAGTCAGCGGTGATGACGCAACCCTGATTTTTGAGCGAGAAAGAATTGATAACCACGCCTGGCTTATCGGTAATCCGGATGCCTGGGTTCTCACTTGTGTTGAATATTAAAACAATAAAAGCGTGACTGCAGAGTTAAATAATTAAACCTGTAATGACATTAAATCACTTCCTTTGTTTTAATATTAAATCACAGCAGTATTAAACAACATCCTGAATTTACCATACCATGTACCAGTGGCTACTCCTCATTACGGTTGCGGATACGGTATTAATTAAAAATCACATATTAAAGAATCTGTTAAGTATTAGTGAGATTGGAATTCACAATTTATCAGAGATCCGGTTTCATCTAAATATAACATTGTTATATACACAGTGATATTGAAGGCGGCGAATGAAATTTTACCAATAAGAATTTGAATTAACTTGTCCATTCCTCCGGAGTAAGGACCGTGTTGTATCTGTTTCTTCTTGTACGACAAGAATGCATGTAACTAGCGGAAAAACTAAAGGAAGTTATATACCAACCAAACTGAGTCTGCATTGTGTCAGCCTCTGGCTGGCATTCTGCTTTCATTCGCTCACATATATAACCCTACAAAATTAACTACATCATTATCGCTGAGGATATAAAATTGGCTCGTTATTTACCCCTGATTATCTTTGCCGTTTTTTTAATTACAGCGTGCGAGCAGAAAGAAATAGATTTACCCATTCAGCCTCGCACAATTAAAGTTGTGGAGGTGGGAAAGTCTGAAAAGGCCCGTCAACGTATTCTCCCCGCAAGAATTGAGTACAGTGATTCCACCGCACTATCTTTTGAACGCTCGGGCCGTATTGAATGGCTTGATATCCGCCAGGGAACTCCAGTGGCGAAAGGACAAGTGATCGCCCGGCTCTCTAGCGATGAAGCCCGGCAACGGGTAAAAGAACGGCAGACCACCGCCGACCTCGCACAGCGACAGTTTGAACGCTTCCAGGCATTGTCTGCGCGCCATGCCGTCTCACGTGATGAGATGGATGTACAACGTGCCAAAAGAGATGCTGCAAACGCGGCGCTACAGATCGCTCGTGAAGAACTGAACCAAATGATACTCACCGCCCCGTTCTCCGGTATCGCTGTCAGTGTAAATGCTCGAAGCCATCAGGTTGCGACAGCCGGACAAACTATCGCCACTCTGGCTCGCACCGACATGCTCGATGTGGCATTCAGCGTACCGGAAAACCTGTTTACCGCAATGGACATTCGCAATGTGACCTATCGACCACTGGTGCAAATCACTGCACTGCCTGGCCGCCAGTTTCAGGCTGATTACAAAGAGCACTCGGCTAGCAGCAACAATAACACGCTCACCTGGAAGATGATTTTAACCATGCCACGACCGTCTGACTTCCCTGCTGTTGCTGGGGTCAGTGGTACGGTCACCATCGATCTGTCAAAACTGCCAGTCAGTACCTTGCGTGAAAAGCTGGTCGTGCCAGTTGAAGCTGTGTTTAACCCGGACAACAGCCCACTCAATCACCCCCACGTCTGGGTGGTAAAGGGCAGCGGCGAGCAGCTTACGCTGGAAGAACGCAGTGTAACCACTGGTGAACTCACCGAGGGCGGTATCGTAATAACCCACGGTCTAACAAACGGTGAACGGGTGGTCGCTGCCGGGGTGAATGAAATACATGCTCAGCAGCAGGTCCGTATCTGGACACGTGAAGGGGGACTGTAATGGATATCTCCCGACAGTTTATTAATAATCCCGTCCGTGTCTGGCTGCTCATTCTGTTACTAGGTATCGGCGGTATTTTTGCACTACTTAACATCGGTCGTCTTGAAGATCCAGAGTTTGCTATTAAAAGCGCCGTGGTTGTTACCCTCTATCCAGGGGCATCCGCCGAGCAAGTAGAAGAAGAAGTAACACTGCCACTGGAAAAAGCCCTGCAGCAACTGCCCTATCTGGATAACATCAGTTCGATTTCATCCAACGGGATGTCGCAAATCACAGTGAACATCGCTTCGCACTACCACTCGGATAAATTACCCCAAATCTGGGACGAATTACGTCGTCGGGTAGGTGATGCAGGACGCGTATTTCCGCCTGGTGTCATGCAGCCTTTCGTAAACGACGATTTTGGCGATGTTTTTGGATTTTTTTTCTCAATTTCCGGTGACAATTTCAGCAATAAAGAGCTTGCACAATATGCCGAACAGCTGCGACGTGAGCTGGTACTGGTGCCTGGCGTAGGCAAGGTCATGACCGGAGGAATCATAACGTCACAGATCAATGTAGAGGTGTCACTGATAAAAATGGCTGCGCGCGGCATCACGCCGGCTCAGCTATCCGCTGCGCTGAGTCGACTGAATGTTGTGTCAAACGCTGGGGTGATAAAATCTGGTACAGAATCAATCCGTATACATTCCACTGGCGAATTCGAAAATCTTGATGAACTGGGCCATCTACTTGTTAGCCCAGCGGGTGACAGCGCCAGCACACGCCTGAAAGATATAGCCACACTCACGCGCGGTCTCGCTGATTCGCCCTCCAGCATTTATCACGCCAACGGTCAACCCGCCGTGATGATGGGGGTATCATTTATACCCGGCGTGAATGTGATTGACGTGGGACAAGCGCTGAAATCTAAGTTACTACAGATGTCTGAGGAAAAACCCGCCGGTATACAGATCGGTGTATTTTACGACCAGTCTGCTGAAGTGGCATCTTCAGTAAATGGCTTTCTTACTAATTTTCTAATGGCGCTAACGATAGTCATCGGAATATTGGTGATATTCATGGGGCTGAGCAGCGGCATTATTATAGCCCTGTCATTAGCGCTCAATGTGCTGGGCACGTTGTTTATTATGTATCTGTGGGGACTTGAGCTTCAGCGCATCTCCCTGGGGGCGCTGATAATCGCGCTGAGTATGCTGGTAGATAATGCGATAGTGGTTGTGGAGGGATTACTCATTTCGCGTCAGCAGGGCGTGTCAGGGGTAAAAGCGCTAAACTTAATTATTCGGCGATCCGCACTTCCGCTGTTGGGAGCCACAATTATTGCTATCCTGGCATTTGCTCCTATTGGCCTGTCACAGGACTCAACGGGCGAATACTGTAAATCGCTGTTTCAGGTATTGTTAATTTCACTGATGCTGAGCTGGTTCACGGCCCTAACCATTACGCCAGCACTGGTTAAATGGTGGCTATTTAAAACCGAATCCCCTCTTAAGCAGCCATCAGAATTCGCTCCCTATAGTGGCAGTTTTTACCGACTCTATCAGCGTATCCTGAATACACTGTTGGCACACAAAACAGCCACACTTTCAGTCATGGCAGTACTGCTGGCGTTGGCAATCTGGGGCTTTGGCTCGGTACGACAAAATTTCTTTCCTTCAGCCAGTACACCGATTTTTTTTGTGGATCTGTGGCTACCTTATGGTTCGGACATCACCTCCACGGAAAAGATGGCTAGTGATATTGAAAAAATAATTGACGGTCGCCCGGGCGTGGTTTCCACGGTGTCAACGATAGGTCATGGCAGCATGCGGTTTATCCTGACTTACAACGGTCAGCGCCAGTACAGCAATTACGCACAAATCATGGTAAGAATGGACAATGAGCGCAATATTGGGGTACTGACGAGCCAGTTGGATACCGTTATCGCGCAGGATTACCCGCAGGTCAATGCCAGTACCAATCGCGTGATGTTTGGCCCTGCGGGCAGTAGCAGTATTGAGGTACGCATCAGAGGGACAGCGCCCGATATCATGCGCCAGATTGCCAGCAAAGTAAGTACTATTCTGGCCGACAATCGCGATACCAGTAGTGTAAGTAACGACTGGCAAAACCGCAGTAAAGTCATTCGCCCACAATATAATCCAGTGCTCGGTCAAGAGTTAGGTGTGGATAAAAAAGAAGTAGATGACGCGTTGGAAATGAATTTTTCCGGCAGTCGCATCGGGCTATATCGCGAAGGCACGGATATGATGCCGATAGTGGTGCGTCCGCCCGAAAACGAGCGGCATGACATTAATCATCTTAATAATGTCCAGGTCTGGAGCCAAAATCAGCAACGCTACATTCCGCTCAGTAACGTGGTCGATGGGTTCATATTACAGTGGGAAAATCCACTGATTCTGCGTCGCGATCGCAGCAGGGTTATGACCATCATGACCAACCCTGACCCACTGAGCAATGCCACTTCCGCCGATATTCTGGCACGCGTTCGCCCACAGATTGAACAGATTCCGTTGCCGCACGGTTACAACATTACGTGGGGAGGAGATGCGGAAAGTTCAAGCGAGGCACAGCAAGGCCTGTTCTCTACCCTGCCGTTAGGTTATCTGGTGATGTTCACCATTACCGTGTTGATGTTTAGTTCGCTGAAAAATGCTTTCGCCATCTGGCTTACCGTGCCGCTGGCATTAATTGGCGTCACAACAGGGTTTTTACTTATCGACATTCCGTTTGGCTTTATGGCCCTGATAGGTTTGCTGAGTCTGAGTGGAATGTTGATCCGTAACGGGATTGTCCTGGTTGAGGAGATTGAGCATCAGAAACAGGTGAAGCCGCAACATGAAGCGCTTATATCCGCCGCCACTTCACGTTTACGTCCTGTTCTGCTCACAACCTTCACCACTGTACTGGGTTTCGCGCCGCTGCTGAGGGATGTCTTTTTTCAGGGCATGGCCGTGGTTGTTATGTTTGGTCTGGGTTTTGCGACAATCCTTACCTTAATGGTTCTGCCGGTCCTCTATGACTGCCTGCACCGTCCGGAGACACCATGAAACATCACGGGGTAAATGTTAAAAATCGACAGGCTGCTTGTCGTTTACAGGAGAACAGACGTCAATGCATCAGAGCGGGTTAAAATCATTAACGCCCCTTATTCAGGGGCTACTTTTGCTGACATGTTTGACCATACTATTGGCTGGATTGCACATGGCAGCACCACTGGTTAATCAGGTCCTCCTGGCGCTGTTTCTCGCCGTGATGCTTGATCCACTGATCGAACGCCTGGAGAAACACGGACTCCCTCGACTCCTTACTTCGCTATCAGTGATTGTGGCTCTGCTGTTACTGATCGTTATTATCATCAGCTCGCTCAGCGCCTCAGCACCGGGGTTAATTCAGCTCAGTCGCCTGGCATCGGTTCAGATCGCCACCCAGCTTCATGCTCTGACATTTTTTCTGAGCGAGGCGGGTATTTTCCTTTCCACCAATCTGGTGCTTAGTTTCATCGATACCAGTGCAATACTTCGTCTGATAACCAGCCAGCTGTCGCTGATTCCGGGCATGTTGTCCTGGTGGCTGATAGTATTTCTTATGCTGCTATTTATGTTGTACGAACTGCCAGTGTTAAAAACCACTCTGCGCACCACTCAACATCGTTCGGGTGTGATCCGTGCGCTGCTGGAAGGCATACAAAGCGTGATCGTTTATGCACGCGTAAAAACGCTGACGGGACTGCTCGGTGGCCTGGTTGTCTGGGCCGCCGCCTGGCTACTGGGTTTAAAGTTTGCTTTTCTCTGGGGCATGCTGATGTTTATTTTCAATTATGTCCCGGTGGTCGGCTCCTTACTTGCCGCGATTCCGCCGGTCCTTCAGACGATGATCTTTTTCGATATACAGGCCGGCCTGTTGGTCGCTGGATTTTTCGTGGTGCTAAACCTTTCCCTGAGTTCAGTGATGGAACCACTTATGCTCGGCAAACGGTTGAATTTACCACTGACGGTTCAACTACTGGCATTCCTGATCTGGCAGGCACTACTTGGCATAACTGGAGCTATACTGGCCATTCCACTCACCTTTTTACTGAAAAAAGTGTGGCAAGCATTACGTGAACTGGAATGACGTATATATGCAGACGAGAGAAGTTGTGGAAAGTTACCAATTTTAAACTGAATAAGTTTACCAGTCGGGGACTCGCGTAACGTTAGAAAAAAGACTTCATCCTGGTGGCACCAGATGAGAGACGTAAACCACGATTTTCGCCTACGTCAGCTTCATCTTTGCCACCAGGCTTCATCATTTTTACCGCTTTAAACGAAAGTGGCTTTCCCTCTTGTTTTCCTGCCATAAAGACTCCGTTATCATGCACCTCATACCGTCATGAAATCCTACTGTTAACTGTAGGATTTCATGATATTCGATGAGACAACGTGAAACCTAATGATAACCATAAAATTCACTAACTCATGAAAAATTAAGAAATATGGACATCACACTCCAATGAGTACAATAGAAAACCTAGACTCTCACACGCCGATGATGCAGCAGTATCTCAAGCTGAAGGCTCAGCATCCGGAAATACTGCTTTTTTACCGCATGGGCGACTTTTACGAACTGTTTTATGACGATGCGAAACGCGCATCTCAGCTACTTGATATCTCCCTGACGAAACGCGGTGCATCTGCTGGCGAGCCAATCCCGATGGCGGGCATTCCTCACCATGCGGTCGAGAACTACCTCGCCAAGCTGGTTAATCAGGGTGAATCTGTCGCTATTTGTGAGCAGATTGGCGATCCGGCAACCAGTAAAGGTCCGGTTGAGCGCAAAGTGGTACGCATTGTCACGCCTGGCACCATCAGTGATGAAGCGCTGTTGCAAGAACGCCAGGACAACCTGCTGGCTGCCATCTGGCAAGACAGTAAAGGCTACGGCTACGCCACGCTGGATATCAGCTCCGGGCGTTTTCGCGTCAGCGAACCGGCCGACCGCGAGACCATGGCCGCAGAGCTGCAGCGCACCAACCCTGCTGAATTGCTGTATGCCGAGGATTTCGCTGAAACGTCACTGATTGAAGGGCGCCGCGGCCTGCGTCGTCGTCCGCTGTGGGAATTTGAAATTGATACCGCCCGCCAGCAGTTGAACCTGCAGTTTGGCACGCGAGATCTGATTGGCTTTGGCGTAGAAAATGCCCCGCGCGGATTATGCGCCGCCGGCTGTCTGCTGCAGTACGTCAAAGATACCCAGCGTACCTCGCTGCCGCATATTCGTTCCATCACCATGGAACGTCAGCAGGACAGCATCATTATGGATGCCGCCACACGCCGCAATCTGGAGATCACGCAGAACCTGGCGGGCGGCGTTGAAAACACGCTGGCGTCAGTCCTCGACTGCACCGTGACGCCGATGGGCAGCCGTATGCTCAAGCGCTGGCTGCATATGCCGATCCGTGACACCAAAGTCCTCATCGAGCGCCAACAAACCATCGGCGCGCTGCAGGATGCCACCAGCGAATTGCAACCCGTGCTGCGTCAGGTAGGCGATCTGGAACGTATCCTGGCGCGTTTGGCCCTGCGTACTGCGCGTCCGCGCGATCTGGCCCGTATGCGTCATGCCTTCCAGCAATTACCGGAACTGCGCGCGCAACTGGAAAGTGTAGACAGTGCCCCCGTGCAGATGCTGCGCGAGAAAATGGGTGAGTTTGCAGAGCTGCGTGAACTGCTGGAACGCGCCGTTGTGGAAGCTCCGCCAGTGCTGGTTCGCGACGGTGGCGTCATCGCCCCGGGCTATAACGAAGAACTGGACGAGTGGCGAGCGCTGGCTGATGGCGCAACTGACTATCTGGACAGACTGGAAATCCGTGAGCGCGAGCGCACCGGTCTGGATACGCTGAAGGTTGGGTTTAACGCCGTTCATGGCTACTACATTCAGATCAGCCGTGGGCAGAGCCATCTGGCGCCGATTAACTATGTGCGTCGTCAGACGCTGAAAAACGCCGAACGCTACATTATTCCGGAACTGAAAGAGTATGAAGACAAAGTTCTGACGTCAAAAGGTAAAGCACTGGCGCTGGAAAAACAGCTGTACGATGAGCTGTTCGACATGCTGTTGCCGCATCTGGCTGATTTGCAACAGAGCGCCAGCGCGCTGGCGGAGCTGGACGTACTGGTCAACCTTGCAGAACGCGCTTATACCCTGAATTACACCTGCCCGACCTTCACCGATAAACCCGGCATTCGTATTACTGAGGGACGTCATCCGGTGGTTGAACAGGTGCTAACCGAGCCGTTTATCGCCAACCCGCTTAACCTCTCGCCTCAGCGACGGATGCTGATCATCACCGGTCCGAATATGGGGGGTAAAAGTACCTATATGCGCCAGACCGCGTTGATTGCGCTGTTGGCCTACATCGGCAGCTACGTTCCGGCGCAGAAAGTGGAAATAGGCCCGATCGATCGGATCTTTACCCGCGTGGGCGCGGCGGATGATTTGGCATCCGGTCGTTCTACCTTCATGGTAGAAATGACCGAAACCGCCAACATTCTGCATAATGCCACCGAGAACAGCCTAGTGCTGATGGATGAGGTTGGACGCGGCACCTCCACCTACGACGGCCTGTCGCTGGCATGGGCGTGCGCGGAAAACCTGGCCAATAAAATCAAAGCATTAACGTTGTTTGCCACCCACTACTTCGAACTGACTCAGTTACCGGAAAAAATGGAGGGCGTCGCGAATGTGCATCTGGATGCGTTAGAGCACGGCGATACCATCGCCTTCATGCACAGCGTACAGGATGGTGCGGCGAGCAAGAGCTATGGTCTGGCAGTAGCTGCCCTGGCAGGCGTGCCGAAAGAGGTTATTAAACGCGCGCGGCAAAAACTGCGCGAACTGGAAAGCATTGCGCCAAACGTTGCCGCGACCCAGGTCGATGGTACACAGATGTCGCTGCTTTCAGTGCCTGAAGAAACCTCGCCCGCCGTTGAAGCGCTGGAAAACCTCGACCCGGATTCACTAACGCCTCGCCAGGCGCTGGAGTGGATCTACCGGTTGAAAAGTCTGGTGTAACGTTGTAATGCCCGATGGCGCTTTGCTTATCGGGCCTACGGCAATGCGAGAATGGGTGCAAGAGGACGAAACCAGACCATCAAGACGCGGGGTTTCCCCCGCGTTGTTGCTACTTCTTCGGTTCGTAAGCGAGAACAGCTTTAAACTCCATACCACGTTCTTTAATGCTTAACTCGCACAACGAATCTCGCACCATTAACGTGAATCCCAGCGCCGTGAAACACAGCACTACAATTGCCACAAGGGCATATTTTGTCAGCATATCTTGCCTCCCTGCAAAGAAGAGACTAACATCCAAATGGTCTAGGTTTGAACGCTAGCCTCAGGTTGATAGAACTATCTCCTGGGGCTTTTGTCTTTCCGGGACCTTACAAATGCTCAAAGCCCAGAAAGCCTCAAGCACCCGCAGCTATTCTATTGCAGATGTCATCTCTTCGAACAAATTAAGCCATTTGCTACGAGCCGGCTCGCAAAATAACAAGCCCCGGATATTCCGAGGCTTAATATTGGTGTGTCCTTCCCGATGGCGCTATGCTTATCGGGCCTACAAAATACCGCTATATGTAGGTCGGGTAAGGCGAAGCCGCATCCGGCGTGTTGATTAGCGCTTATCTTCTGCCAGCAGCGGTGGAATACTCGGCACCATCGGTGCGTCATCCATATCTTTTTGCGTCATACGAAACGCCTCCGGGTAGTGCTCGCGGCTGGTACGGCGTAGCGGCTCGGTGTCACGCCAGGTGTACAGACAATGCTGGCACTGATATACCGTCCAGACACCTTTTACCGGCGAGTTTGCCATCACTTCAATATGTTCATCGGCACAACGTGGACAAATCATCTGCTACTCCTTATTTACGGTTGGCCAGCATGGCGGTCAGTTTTTCTGCCCAGGCTTTCGTTTCCGGTAAATCACATACCGGCTGGCTGTAGTGCCCACGGTTATCCGGCGCGACCGGCGTGGTGGCATCAATAATTAACTTGTCGGTAATCCCCGCCGGACTGGAACCCGGATCAAGCTCCAGCACCGACATATTCGGCAGTTGCACCAGATCGCCCGCCGGATTGACCTTCGAAGACAGCGCCCACATCACCTGTGGCAGGTTGAACGGGTCAACATCCTCATCAACCATAATCACCATTTTCACGTACCCCAGGCCATGCGGCGTCGTCATTGCGCGCAGCCCCACCGCGCGGGCAAAGCCGCCGTAGCGTTTTTTGGTGGAGATAATCGCCAGCAAACCGTGGGTGTACATGGCATTCACCGCCTGCACTTCCGGGAACTCGGCTTTCAGCTGTTGATACAGCGGTACGCAGGTTGCCGGCCCCATCAGGTAGTCAATCTCCGTCCACGGCATCCCCAGATATAGCGATTCAAAAATCGGTTTGGTGCGATAAGAGACTTTATCGATACGTACGACCGTCATATTACGTCCACCGGAATAGTGCCCGGTAAACTCGCCAAATGGCCCTTCGATTTCACGCTTACGGCTTTCAATGACTCCTTCGAGGATCACTTCCGAACCCCAAGGTACGTCAAAGCCGGTAAGCGGTGCGGTAGCGATCGGGTACGGGCTTTCACGCAGCGCTCCCGCCATTTCGTATTCCGACTGATCGTACTTCAGCGGCGTGGCCCCCATCAGGGTGATGATAGGATCGTTACCCAGCGTGATGGCAATCGGCAGATCTTCACCGCGCTCTTCAGCTTTATGCAGATGCAGCGCGATATCATGCATCGGCACCGGCTGCAGGCCAAGCTTGCGTTTGCCCTTCACTTCCATACGATAAATGCCGACGTTCTGTTTGCCGAAGTTGTCCGGATCCAACGGATCGCGCGACACCACGCAGGCTTTATCAAGATAGAAACCGCCGTCACCATCGTTCAGACGAAACAGCGGCAGAATATCAAACAGGTTGATCTCCTCACCATCAACACAGTTTTCAGCCCACGTCGGGTTGGCACGACGCTCCGGTGTAACCGGAAATTTATCCCAACGGCGAATAAACTCATCAATTTGTTTTTTCACCGGCGTATTGGGCGGCAGGCCTAATGAAATGGCATGATTCTGCCATGAGCCGATGGTATTCATCGCCACGCGGGCGTCGGTAAAACCACGAATATTGTCAAACCACAGCGCTGGCGCACCATCACCAATACGTCCAGTCGCGTTAGCCGCCGCAGCCAGATCCGGCTCAGCGTTGACTTCTTCACTGATTTTCAGCAATTGTCCCTGGTCGTCCAGCGCTTGTAAAAAGCTGCGCAAATCATCAAATGCCATTATTCATTCTCCTGTGAAAAATTCTGCGCCTGCCGTAAACCCTGCCAGCGACGGGCGTTTGGATGTTCCAGACCAAACTGATCGAGCACACGCGCAACGATATGCTGAGTGATGTCATCGACCGTTTGCGGGTGGTTGTAAAACGCGGGCATCGGCGGGACCATCGCCACGCCCATGCGGGAAAGTGCGAGCATGTTTTCCAGATGAATAGTGCTGAGCGGCATTTCACGCGGAACCAGAACCAGCTTGCGCCCTTCTTTCAGCACCACATCAGCAGCGCGCCCCACCAGTCCTTCCGCGTAGCCTGCTCGAATACCGGCCAGCGTTTTCATACTGCAGGGGATAATGATCATGCCGTCAGTACGAAACGATCCTGAGGATATGGTCGCCGACTGGTCCGCCGGGTTGTGGCAATAATCGGCCAACGCCGACACATCACGGACGCTGTACGGCGTCTCCAGTTCAATGGTGGTTTTGGCCCACTTTGACAGCACCAGATGGGTTTCTACCCCCGGCATTTCCCGCAGCGCCAGCAATAGCGACACACCAAGCGGTGCGCCGGTCGCCCCGGTCATTCCTACAATCAGTCTCATTTAGCCCTCAATTTTGTTCGTGTACGAACATTTTATTAAAATACTCCCTCGATGCATTCCGGACAAGAGCACCTCGCACAGATTGCTAAAGCAGCAATGGTTAAACTATGACGCGTTACCCGTTAAGATAGAGACTGACAGATATTCCGGAGCTCTCATGCCGTTAAGAAACACAGCCTTTCACCTTTTACGTCAGCTTTTTCAGCAACATACGGCTCGCTGGCAACATGAATTACCGGATCTGACCAAACCGCAGTATGCGGTGATGCGCGCCATTGCCGAGCATCCCGGCATTGAGCAGGTCGCCCTGACCGAAGCCGCAGTCTGTACCAAGGCAACGCTTGCGGAAATGCTGAGCCGGATGGAAAAACGGGAGTTGGTCAGACGTGAACACGACCCGGCGGATAAGCGTCGGCGGTTTGTTTATTTGACCGCGCAAGGAGAAGCATTACTGACCAGCGCAACCCCGTTAGGCGATAGCGTGGATGATGAGTTTCTGGGGCGATTATCTGATGAAGAACGTGAGCAGTTCATACGTCTGGTGCGTAAGATGATGAACTAATCTGCCGGATGGTGACATAAATGTCTTATCCGGCCTACAAAGTCCTGCTCCCCGTAGGCCTGATAAACGCAGTGCCATCAGGCAACAAACATAGAAAAAGGCCAGTCTCAATGAGACTGGCCTTTCTTGATAGAACTTGTGCTTACTCGCGGAACAGCGCTTCGATATTCAGTCCCTGAGTCTGCAGGATTTCACGCAGACGACGCAGACCTTCAACCTGAATCTGGCGAACACGTTCACGGGTGAGACCAATTTCGCGGCCCACATCTTCCAGTGTCGCAGCTTCATACCCCAGCAGACCAAAGCGACGTGCCAGTACCTCACGCTGTTTGGCGTTCAGTTCGAACAGCCATTTGACGATGCTCTGTTTCATATCATCGTCTTGCGTGGTGTCTTCCGGGCCGTTTTCCTTTTCATCGGCCAGAATATCCAGCAACGCTTTTTCGGAATCGCCACCCAGCGGGGTGTCTACCGAGGTAATACGCTCGTTGAGTCGGAGCATACGGCTGACGTCATCAACCGGTTTGTCCAGTTGTTCAGCAATCTCTTCTGCGCTCGGTTCGTGGTCCAGTTTATGCGACAACTCACGCGCGGTACGCAGATAGACGTTCAGCTCTTTTACAATGTGAATTGGCAGTCGGATCGTACGGGTTTGGTTCATAATCGCCCGTTCGATCGTCTGGCGGATCCACCAGGTTGCGTATGTTGAGAAGCGGAACCCGCGTTCCGGGTCAAACTTCTCGACTGCACGGATCAGTCCCAGATTGCCCTCTTCAATCAGGTCCAGCAATGCCAGACCACGATTGCCATAACGACGAGCAATTTTCACCACCAGACGCAGGTTACTTTCAATCATGCGACGGCGGGATGCGACATCCCCACGCAGTGCGCGACGCGCAAAATAAACTTCTTCTTCGGCTGTTAACAGTGGTGAATAACCAATCTCACCAAGGTAAAGCTGAGTCGCGTCCAACACACGCTGTGTGGCCCCCTGCGATAACAGCTCTTCTTCAGCCAGGTCGTTATCACTGGGTTCCTCTTCACTCAAGGCTTTTTCATCAAAAGCCTCTACTCCGTTCTCATCAAATTCCGCATCTTCATTTAAATCATGAACTTTCAGCGTATTCTGACTCATAAAGGTGGCTCCTACCCGTGATCCCTAACGGAACTAGCACGTGAAAGCCTGGTTCCGCCGAATTATCGCTGCGGTAAATAACGCAGCGGGTTTACGGATTTCCCCTTGTAACGAATTTCAAAATGCAAGCGTGTTGAACTGGTTCCGGTACTACCCATGGTAGCTATTTTCTGCCCCGCCTTGATTTCTTGTTGTTCCCGGACCAGCATTGTATCGTTATGGGCGTAGGCACTCAGGTAATCATCGTTATGTTTGATGATAATAAGATTACCGTAACCACGCAGCGCGTTACCGGCATAGACGACGCGTCCATCTGCGGTCGCGACAATAGCCTGTCCCTTGCTGCCTGCAATGTCGATCCCTTTATTGCCACCTTCGGTAGCCGCAAAGTTTTCGATCACTTTGCCCTCGGTCGGCCAGCGCCAGGTAGAGATTGGCGAGCTGGTTGACGTTGAGCTTGCAGTTGATTCGGTTGCGCTAACTGCTGGAGCCGTTACAGGCGCTGTGACCACAGTCCCAGCAGGCTTGTTGTTCGGCAACATTTTATTAGCACTTTGTTCACCTGAATCCTCAGAATACGTAATTGTTGGTTTCGAAGCAACAGCAACGGTGGAATTTTGTGCAGGGTTGGTCACAACTCCTTGCTGTGCTGCATCCGCCTGGGTGATGGCATTTCCACCGGTAATCGGTGCGCCAGACGCATTGCCCACTTGCAGAGTTTGACCGACATTCAGGCCATACGGGGCCGGAACGTTATTGCGTTGTGCGAGATCACGGAAATCGTTCCCGGTAATCCAGGCAATATAGAAAAGGGTATCGCCTTTCTTAACAGTATAGGTACTGCCGCCCGTATAGCTACCTTTCGGAATGTTCCCATACTTACGGTTGTACACAATACGACCGTTTTCCATCTGCACAGGTTGTTCCGCAACAGGCTGGATCTGTGTTGACTGTGTGGTCGGACGCTGCACCGGCTGGATCTGCGGCGTTTGCTGTACTGTCGACGTCGAGCCCATTTTTGGTGGAGGCGTAATCAGCATACCGGAATTGGTGTTCGTTGATGCACCGCCATCAACGGAACTGACCGGTGCAGGTGGATTCGAGGTATTTGAACAACCTGCCAGCCATAATGAAACCAGTGACAATGCCGCAATGCGGCGAACGGTAAATTTGTGGCTTCCCGCGCTCATTTATCCCCCAGGAAAATTTGGTTAAAACCAGTGACGTAATCACCGTGCAAGGCATCGGACTGGGCACTGGAAACGTGACCACGATACGCTTACTAATTCCAGAATATCCAGGAAAACTCCAGGTATTCAGAGCCTGTATCTACGCAAGCTCCCCTTTTACTAAGGGAACGAAGCGTACGGCCTCCACGGTATCGATAATAAATTCGCCTCCCCGACGACGCACCCGTTTCAGAAACTGGTGCTCGTCACCCACGGGTAAGACGAGAATGCCGCCTTCATCCAACTGCATCATCAATGCGGTTGGGATCTCAGGCGGCGCTGCCGTAACAATGATAGCGTCAAAAGGGGCTCGCGCTTGCCAGCCTTGCCATCCATCACCATGACGGGTAGAAACATTATGTAAATCAAGCTGTTTAAGTCGACGACGCGCCTGCCACTGCAAACCTTTAATGCGCTCAACAGAGCACACATGGTGCACCAGGTGCGCCAGAATCGCCGTTTGGTAGCCAGAGCCGGTACCAATTTCCAGCACCCGGGACTGTGGCGTTAACTCCAGCAGCTCGGTCATCCGTGCAACCATATAGGGCTGCGAAATCGTCTGCCCCTGACCAATCGGCAGGGCAATATTGTCCCAGGCCTTATGTTCAAACGCCTCATCAATGAATTTTTCACGCGGCACGGCGGCGAGTGCATCGAGAACAAGCTCATCTCTGATGCCCTGCGCACGTAATTGTTCAAGAAGAGTGTGTACGCGTCTGCTTACCATTGCGTGTCGGCTCCCACGCTGTCTAACCAGTCAGAAACAACTTCATGCGCGCCGTATGCGGTTAAATCGACATGCAGCGGCGTGATGGAAACATAGCCTTCATCGACGGCGGCAAAATCAGTATCCGGTCCGGCGTCGCACTTTTCGCCCGGTGGCCCGATCCAGTACAGCGTATTACCGCGCGGGTCCTGCTGTGGTATCACCTCATCCGCAGGATGGCGACTACCGCAGCGGGTGACGCGAATACCTTTAATCTGATCCAGCGGTAAATCCGGCACGTTGATATTCAAAATGCGCCCGGTGCGCAGCGGTTCACGACTCAGCGCCCGTAAGATACGGCAGGTTACTGCGGCAGCAGTATCGTAGTGTTTATGCCCATCAAGTGAGACAGCCAGCGCAGGGAAGCCCAGGTGACGACCTTCCATCGCCGCCGCAACGGTACCGGAATAGATAACATCATCGCCGAGATTAGGACCTGCGTTAATACCAGACACGACAATGTCCGGACGCGGACGCATTAATGCGTTAACGCCCAGATAGACGCAATCGGTAGGTGTACCCATTTGTACGGCGATATCACCGTTATCATAGGTGAACGTGCGAAGTGAGGATTCCAGCGTCAGCGAGTTGGACGCGCCACTGCGGTTACGATCCGGGGCAACCACCTGTACGTCAGCAAACTCACGCAGCGCTTTCGCCAGCGTTTGTATACCGGGTGCGTGAACCCCATCATCGTTACTCAGCAATATACGCATAATCACCCATTGTGTTAATAAGTTCCCTTACAACACTGGTGGCGAAGCTACCTGCCGGTAGCCAGAAACGTAACTCAACGGTTACGTCATCCCACCAGTTCCAGCTTAATTGTTGTGGATACAGCAACATAGCGCGACGCGACGCGTCGACTTTCTCGCGCAATAACAGAGACTGCAGCGCGGTTTCATCAGCAACAGCGGCTTCTTCAAACGCCAGCGCGTCGCGTTGAGTTCCCCACTCACCGCTGCCCAGTAATGCCGCTGTAATCATCAATTCTTTCTCATCGACGCGACGCTGTAATTCAGTTTGTTCTTCCTGTGTGGCGACAAACCAGCTTCCGCGCCCCGATAATTGTAGCGCATCGCCGTCAACAACTTGATTAAAGTCTGTTTTTTTCAGGCGTTCACTGACTATCTGATTAAACAACGCGCTACGGGCCGCCGACAACCAAAAACTGCGTTTATTGCGATCGCGCACCGGCGCATCGCTTTGCGCCCAGCGCAGCGCCCCTTGCAGGTTGCTGCCGCCGATACCAAAACGCTGAGCGCCAAAATAGTTCGGAACGCCGCGCTCGTTAATTGCCTGCAAACGCGCTTCAACATCATTTCGCTCGCTCACTTCACGCAGCACCAGCGTAAATTCGTTGCCTTTCAGCGCCCCTAAACGCAGCTTACGCTTGTGGCGTGCGTACTCCAGCACTTTACAGCCTTCAAGCTCAAATTTGCTTAAATCAGGCATCGCATTGCCCGGCACACGCGCACACAGCCACTGTTCCGTGACCGCATGCTTGTCTTTCTGACCAGCAAAGCTCACTTCGCGGGCATGAATTTTCAGGAATTTCGCCAGCGCGTCAGCCACAAAACGGGTGTTACAACCGTTTTTCAGGATACGCACCAAAATGTGCTCGCCTTCGCCATCGGGTTCGAAGCCTAAATCTTCGACGACGACAAAGTCTTCCGGATTCGCTTTCAGAACGCCATGGCCTTGTGGTTTGCCATGGAGATACGTCAGATCTTCAAACGCAGTCATTTCGTTGCCTTAATGAGTAACGCCACCGCTTCACAGGCAATCCCTTCCCCACGCCCGGTAAAACCGAGTTTTTCCGTGGTGGTCGCTTTCACGTTAACATCATCCATATGGCAGCCGAGGTCTTCGGCAATAAACACTCGCATTTGTGGAATGTGCGGCAGCATCTTCGGCGCCTGGGCAATAATTGTCACATCCACATTACCAAGCGTATAGCCTTTGGCCTGAATACGCCGCCAGGCTTCACGCAATAATTCACGACTATCAGCACCTTTAAAGGCCGGGTCGGTGTCCGGGAATAGCTTACCGATATCCCCCAGCGCAGCCGCGCCCAGCAGAGCATCGGTTAACGCGTGTAACGCCACGTCGCCATCAGAATGCGCCAGCAATCCTTTTTCATACGGGATGCGCACACCACCAATGATAATTGGGCCAACTCCTCCAAAAGCGTGTACGTCGAAACCGTGTCCAATTCGCATTATGCCTTCTCCTGATATACACAGCGTCCTCCAAGCAGCCTGAAGGATGTTGTATCTAGATAGTTCGGGTCAGATAAAATTCCGCCAGCGCCAGATCTTCCGGGCGGGTGACTTTGATGTTGTCAGCACGCCCTTCGACCAGCTGCGGATGAAAGCCGCAATATTCCAGCGCCGAAGCTTCGTCTGTAATAGTTGCACCTTCGTTGAGTGCACGCGTCAGGCAATCGTGCAATAACTCGCGCGGGAAAAACTGCGGCGTCAACGCATGCCATAAATCGGTACGATCGACCGTATGGGCGATGTCTGTTCGCCCCGGCTCCGCGCGCTTCATTGTGTCACGTACCGGTGCGGCAAGGATCCCGCCGGTACGGCTGCACTCGCTAATTGCCAGCAAACGGGCCAAATCATCCTGGTGCAGGCACGGACGCGCGGCGTCATGCACCAGCACCCAACGGGCCTCCCCTGCGGCTTGCAACCCGGCAAGGACAGAATCGGCACGCTCGTTGCCGCCATCCACCACCGTAATTTGCGGGTGCGCAGCAAGTGGAAGTTGGGCAAAGCGACTGTCGCCTGGGCTGATAGCGATGACGACTCGCGTCACCCGGGGATGAGCCAGCAGCGCATCAACCGAGTGTTCAAGAATGGTTTTATTGCCAATAGAGAGGTACTGCTTAGGACACTCTGTTTGCATTCGGCGGCCAAACCCGGCAGCCGGCACCACGGCGCAAACGTCCAATAAAGTGGCTGCCATGTTAAATCCCTGGACGGTTTATCGATTGTTTTGCCCTGCAGTCTGAGCGCGTTTAGACGCGTCAGGCACCAGACGATAAAAGGTTTCGCCCGGCTTAGTCATACTGAGTTCGTTGCGCGCACGCTCCTCAATAGCCTCTTGTCCGCCATTGAGATCGTCAATTTCGGCAAAGAGCTGATCGTTACGCGCTTTAAGTTTCGCGTTTGTAGCTTGCTGCGCAGCAACATCATCGTTGACGCGACTATAGTCATGTATGCCGTTCTTACCGAACCACAGCGAATACTGCAGCCAGACTAATAAAGCCAGCAGCAGCAGCGTTAGTTTACCCATCCTGCCCCCTGAAAAACGGCATTAATATCCCATAACTTCCGCAGACAACTTTACATCAACGGTCGGGAATGCCGCGACAACGCGGGCAAATGTACCACATTTGCCCGTTGTTACGTATACCCCGTGTAAGGAGAACATAATCTCATTGTTGGTTACGGTTTGAATTATGACCAGAGAGTGAACAACGTCGGCGATTGTTAAAAAAAGGCGTTTGCCTAACCCAATAACCATAAAAATAGTGCGCCAAACATCGCCCCAACCACCAGCAGGGTACAGGTAATGCTCAGCAGCAACCTCCCCTTCAATAGCGAGTGCAAGGCAATACCCGCGACAATCGCCACGGGCAGCAATGCGAGGAAAAAGGGCCAGGTATAAATGAAGAAAAACAGTGTATTAGGGCCATACATCAGACACGGGAATCCCAGCGCCAACAACCACGCGATAAAACCGACCACCGCCCCCGGTAGTGACCAGGTGGTTTCGTCGTCGGCGGCGAAGGTATCTGACTCTGTAATAGTAATGTTATGGCTGTTACGCATATCTAATCCTGTGACCGTGACTGACCGGGCATGTGAGCTCGGGTGTCTCAGGATCTGATAATATCTTCCTGCCTCAGCAGGTCTAATAATTGGGGTACCAAATTTGTTACCAATTGTTCACCATCAAGATGAATCTCTGGCGATTCAGGCGCTTCGTATACCGAATCAATTCCGGTGAAATTGCGTAACTCACCCGCCCGCGCTTTTTTATACAGACCTTTTGGATCGCGTGCTTCACACGTTGCTAATGGCGTATCGACAAAAACTTCAATAAAACGCCCTTCGCCAACCCGCTCACGAACCATTTTGCGCTCAGCGCGATGCGGTGAGATAAAGGCGGTCAACACCACAAGCCCCGCATCCACCATCAGGTTAGCCACTTCACCAACCCGGCGAATATTCTCCTTACGATCGGCATCACTAAATCCAAGATCGCTGCACAGACCGTGACGCACGTTATCGCCATCCAAGAGATAAGTACTCACCCCCAGCTTATGCAACGCTTCTTCAAGCGCCCCTGCTACCGTGGATTTACCGGAGCCTGACAGCCCGGTAAACCACAGCACAACACCACGATGACCGTGGCGTTGTTCCCGCTGTTGCGGTGTAACAGGATGGGCATGCCAGACGACGTTTTCGTCATGCAGCGCCATTATTTTCCTCCCAGCAGATCGCGCGCACCCCAGTGTGGGAAGTGGCGACGCACCAGTGCATTAAGCTCCAGCTCAAACGCGCTGAACTGGGAAGCCGCGGCGTGCTCCTGAACAAGTGGCTCACGCACCAGTCCCGCGCCAACGGTAACGTTGGTCAGGCGGTCAATAATTATCAGCCCGCCCGTCACCGGGTTCTGCTGATAGGTATCCAGCACCAGCGGTTCATCAAAAGTCAGATTAACCAGACCGATGCCGTTCAGCGGTAGCGCTTCAACGTCACGTTGGGTCAGGTTGTTTATATCGACCTGATATTGCACGCTATCAACGCGTGCGCGGGTCTTCTTGCCTGCGATTTTTATGTCGTAGCTCTGCCCTGGCGACAACGGTTGTTCCGCCATCCACACCACATCAACGGCAGCGCTTTGTACTGTCGGCAGCGTTTCACCGGCATCAAGTAACAGGTCGCCCCGGCTGATATCGATCTCATCTTTTAGCACCAGGGTGATCGCTTCACCTGCATGCGCTTCCTGTAAATCGCCATCAAAGGTCACGATCCGCGCTACGCTGGACTCAACGCCGGACGGCAGCACTTTGACGCGCTGCCCGACCTTCACGCTACCGGAGGCCAGCGTTCCGGCATAACCACGAAAATCCAGATTCGGTCGGTTCACATACTGCACCGGGAAGCGCATCGGCTGAGTATCAATACTGCGCTGGATCTCAACGGTTTCCAGCACTTCCAGCAGCGTCGGACCGCTGTACCACGGCATACTGGCGCTTTGCGAAGCCACGTTATCGCCTTCCAGCGCAGAGAGCGGCACAAACCGGATATCCAGGTTGCCCGGAAGTTGTTCAGCAAAAGTAAGATAGTCTTCGCGAATACGGTTAAATGTCTCTTCGCTAAAGTCCACCAGATCCATTTTGTTGATCGCCACCACCAGGTGTTTGATCCCAAGCAGCGTGGAGATAAAGCTATGACGACGAGTCTGATCCAGCACACCTTTACGCGCATCGATCAATAGGATCGCCAGGTCGCAGGTCGACGCACCGGTCGCCATGTTACGGGTGTACTGTTCATGCCCGGGAGTGTCCGCAATAATAAATTTACGCTTCTCGGTAGAGAAATAACGGTAAGCCACGTCGATGGTGATGCCCTGCTCGCGCTCGGCCTGCAAGCCGTCAACCAATAACGCCAGATCAAGCTTTTCGCCCTGAGTGCCGTGACGTTTACTGTCATTGTGCAGCGATGAAAGCTGGTCTTCATAAATCTGACGCGTGTCATGCAGCAAGCGACCAATCAGGGTGCTTTTCCCGTCATCCACGCTACCGCAGGTTAAAAAGCGCAGCAGACTTTTGTGTTGCTGGGCGACCATCCAGGCTTCAACGCCGCCTTCATTAGCAATTTGTTGTGCAAGTGTCGTATTCATGGCGGCTCCTTAGAAATACCCCTGACGTTTCTTCAGCTCCATGGAGCCCGCCTGGTCGCGGTCAATCACGCGGCCCTGACGTTCACTGGTGGTTGAGACCAGCATCTCTTCGATAATTTCCGGCAGCGTCTGCGCATTCGACTCCACCGCGCCTGTCAGTGGCCAACAGCCGAGCGTACGGAAACGCACCATGCGTTTTTTAATCACTTCCCCGGGTTGCAGATCGATTCTGTCGTCATCAATCATCATCAACATGCCGTCGCGTTCAAGCACCGGACGCTCCGCCGCCAGGTACAGTGGCACGATGTCGATGTTTTCCAGCCAGATGTACTGCCAGATATCCTGTTCGGTCCAGTTGGAGAGCGGGAAGACGCGAATACTTTCGCCTTTGTTAATTTGTCCGTTGTAGTTGTGCCACAGCTCCGGGCGCTGATTTTTAGGATCCCAGCGATGAAAACGATCGCGGAAAGAGTAAATACGCTCTTTGGCACGTGATTTCTCTTCGTCACGACGAGCACCGCCAAACGCGGCATCAAAACCGTATTTATTGAGCGCCTGCTTCAGCCCTTCGGTTTTCATAATGTCGGTATGCTTGGCGCTGCCGTGGACGAACGGGTTGATGCCCATCGCCACCCCTTCCGGGTTTTTATGCACCAGCAGTTCGCAGCCGTAGGCTTTCGCCGTACGGTCACGAAACTCGTACATTTCGCTGAATTTCCAAC
Organism: Citrobacter sp. S39; assembly: GCF_009495675.1. Lineage (NCBI taxonomy): Bacteria > Pseudomonadati > Pseudomonadota > Gammaproteobacteria > Enterobacterales > Enterobacteriaceae > Citrobacter > Citrobacter sp. S39. Next base: position 2,027,570 of record NZ_CP045555.1, on the reverse strand, counting down.
CGGTATCAACGTGCAGTAATGGGAACGGCAGCGTGCCAGGATAAAACGCTTTACGCGCCAGATGCAGCATTACGCTGGAATCTTTGCCGATGGAATACATCATCACCGGATTAGAAAACTCGGCGGCCACCTCACGAATGATATGAATGCTTTCCGCTTCCAGTTGCCGCAGGTGGGTAAGTCGTTTTTGATCCATAACCGTTCCTATGTAATGCCGTTATTTTGCTAACGATGCTCAGATAACCTGACTATAGGGAGGGCAAGAGGGCGAATGAAATTACGAATTGGAATGAGTAGTTCCTCAAAGGAATAACGATCCGGAAAAGCAAATATCAAAAAGTGCTTAAGCTACCGGATTTCGGGCATTTAGGAGCAAATGAAATTGTTTTACCTCGATCACAGTTTCATACTAGCGGCTGAAAATTTCTGCTTGGTATTTAAGGACTCATTATGTTTTCCGCAACGCGCCACCTTATTGCTGCCATGGCGCTCGGCGCGTGTTTTATCCTTCCTGCACAGGCAACATCCTCCAAACCTGGCGATATCGCAAATACCCAGGCTCGATATATCGCAACGTTTTTCCCGGGCCGCGTGACGGGATCTCCGGCTGAAATGTTATCTGCTGATTATATACGTCAGCAATTTCAGCAGATGGGCTACAGCAGTGATATTCGGACGTTTAATAGCCGTTATGTTTATACCGCCAAAAATAACCGTAAAAACTGGCATAACGTAACGGGAAGCACCGTTATTGCAGCACATGAAGGCAAAGCGCCGCAGCAGATTATTATTATGGCGCACCTCGACACCTACGCCGCACAAAGCGATGCCGATTCAGATGCCAATCTGGGTGGATTAACCCTGCAAGGGATCGACGACAACGCTGCAGGTGTTGGCGTGATGCTGGAACTGGCGGAAAAACTCAAAGACGTGCCGACGCAGTACGGCATCCGATTTATCGCCACCAGCGGCGAGGAAGAAGGCAAACTGGGCGCGGAGAACATCCTGAAGCGAATGAGCGCCGCCGAGAAGAAAAACACGCTGCTGGTTATCAACCTCGATAACCTGATTGTCGGTGATAAGCTCTATTTCAACAGCGGTAAGAAAACCCCGGAAGCGGTGCGAAAACTGACGCGCGACCGGGCACTGGCTATCGCGCATAGTCGCGGCATTGTAGCCAGCACCAATCCAGGCCTGAACAAAGACTATCCGAAGGGAACAGGATGTTGTAACGATGCGGAGGTCTTCGACGACGCGGGTATTGCTGTGCTCTCCGTTGAAGCGACCAACTGGAACCTGGGCAAGAAAGATGGCTACCAACAGCGCGCCAAAAGCGCCTCGTTCCCGTCTGGCAACAGCTGGCATGATGTGCGACTGGATAACCAGCAGCATATCGATAAAGCCTTACCGGGCCGGATAGAGCGCCGTAGCCGCGACGTAGTACGCATTATGCTGCCGCTGGTAAAAGAACTGGCGAAAGCAGGTAAATCCTGAAGAAGAAGCCCGGTAATAAGTAAACGTTACCGGGCTTTTAACAGTTAGCCTTCGTGCAGCCCGCACTCTCTTTTCAGCCCAAAAAACCGCGTCTCTTCTTCCGCCATTCCCGGCTCCCATTTGCGGGTGGTATGGGTATCGCCGACTGACAGATAGCCCTGATCCCACAGTGGATGGTACTTCAGACCATGCTTTTGCAGATACTGGTAAACCGTACGGTTGTCCCAGTCGATGATCGGCAGAACTTTAAACACACCACGCTGAATAGCCAGCACCGGTAAATGCGCACGACTGCCCGATTGCTCACGGCGCAGACCGGCAAACCAGGTCTGCGCGTCGAGCTCCTGTAGCGCCCGGTTCATCGGCTCGACTTTGTTGATGTCATTGTATTTTTCAATGCCCTCAACGCCCTGCTCCCACAGTTTGCCATAGCGCGCTTCCTGCCAGGCCGCACTTTCCTTCGCCCGGTAGACTTGCAGATTAAGCTTGAGCTTGTCCGTTAACTCGTCAATAAACTGGTAGGTTTCCGGGAACAGATAACCGGTATCGGTGAGGATCACCGGGATATCCGGGCGAACCTGATTTACCAGGTGCAGGCTCACTGCCGCCTGAATACCAAAACTTGATGACAGTACATATTCGCCAGGCAGGTTTTCCAGCGCCCACGCCACGCGATCCTCGGCGCTCAATTTTTCCAGTTGGTCGTTGGTTTGCGCCAACGCCATAACGCGTTCAACTTTCGGCAGTTCGTTCAACGCGTTGAGATCGAGTTTGGACATAAGTTCCTCACTGTTTGCCTTGCCTGATGGCGCTGCGCTTATCAGGTCTGCCGATTCAGCAGACCCGATAAATCAATTTCACATTATTCCCAGAAATCCCGGGCAGGATCGAGCACCGGGCGAATAATGCCCGCACGCACCGTAAAGTCACCGAAGCCTTCACCCGCTTCGCGCTCTTTCGCCCAGCGCCCAATCAGTTCATCCAGCGATGCCAGAATTTCCGGCTCGGTGATGTTCTCTTTAAACATCCGGGGAATGCGAGTTCCAATACGGTTGCCCCCTAAATGGAGGTTGTAACGTCCGGGCGCTTTCCCCACCAGACCAACTTCCGCCAGCATCGCGCGGCCGCAACCGTTCGGGCAGCCAGTCACACGCATGACAATATTTTCATCACTCAGGCTGTGCTTCGCCATCAGCGTGTCGATGTTGTCGATAAACGTTGGCAGGAAGCGCTCGGCCTCCGCCATCGCCAGCGGACAGGTTGGGAACGACACGCAGGCCATCGAGTTTTCACGCTGCGGAGTGACCGCATTCATTAAGCCACTCTTCTGCGCAATCTTCTCGATCTTCGCCTTTTCACTCTCAGGAACACCTGCAATGATCAGGTTCTGGTTCGCGGTAATACGGAACTCACCTTTGTGGATCTTCGCGATCTCAAGCAGACCGGTTTTCAATGGACGGCCCGGATAATCCAGGATACGGCCGTTTTCAATAAACAGCGTCAGATGCCATTTATTGTCGATCCCTTTCACCCAGCCGATACGATCGCCGCGACCGGTGAACTCGTACGGGCGGATAGGCTCAAACTTGATCCCCGCGCGGCGCTCAACTTCAGCTTTAAAGGTCTCAACGCCTACGCGTTCCAGCGTGTATTTGGTTTTGGCGTTTTTACGATCGGTACGGTTACCCCAGTCACGCTGAGTCGTCACCACCGCTTCCGCCACGGCCAGTGTATGCTCAAGCGGCAGATAACCAAATTCGCTTGCCGTCCGGGCGTAAGTTTTCTTATTGCCATGCTCAATGGACAAACCGCCGCCCACCAGCAGGTTAAAGCCCACCAGCTTGCCGTTTTCCGCAATCGCCACGAAGTTCATGTCGTTGGCATGCAGATCGATGTCGTTCTGCGGTGGGATCACCACCGTGGTTTTAAACTTACGCGGCAGATAGGTTTGACCGAGGATCGGCTCCTCGTCAGTGGTCGCAACTTTTTCCTGATCAAGCCAGATCTCTGCATAGGCGCGGGTGCGCGGCAGCAGATGTTCGGAGATCTTTTTCGCCCACTCGTAGGCTTCGGCGTGCAGCTCAGATTCATACGGGTTGGAGGTGCACAGCACGTTACGGTTCATATCGTTGGCGGTCGCCAGTGCGTCCAGGCCGACGGAATGCAGCATCTGGTGTACCGGTTTAACGTTCTTCTTCAGAATGCCGTGAAACTGGAAGGTCTGACGGTTGGTCAGACGAATGCTGCCGTAAATAGTGTTGTCATGGGCGAACTTGTCGATCGCCTGCCACTGTTTGGTGGTGATCACCCCACCCGGCAGACGACAGCGCAGCAGCATCGCGTGACGCGGCTCCAGCTTTTGCTCGGCACGTTCGGCGCGAATATCGCGGTCGTCCTGCTGGTACATACCGTGAAAACGGATCAGCAGGAAGTTGTCGCCTTTAAACCCGCCGGTCAGGCCGTCGTTTAAATCTTCGGCAATGGTACCGCGCAGATAGTTGCTTTCCAGCTTCATACGCTCAGCGTCGGACAGTTTGCCTTCGACCACCAATGGTCCTGGATGTTTTTCGCTCATTAGTAGACATCTCGCTGATAACGGCGCTCAATGCGCAGCTCACTTAAAAATTCATCCGCCGCTTCGATATCCATACCACCGAATTCGGCAATCACTTCCAACAACGCCTGCTCAACGTCTTTCGCCATACGATTGGCGTCGCCGCAGACATAAATGTGGGCACCGTCGTTAATCCAGCGCCACAGTTCCGCGCCCTGTTGGCGCAGTTTATCTTGTACGTAGACTTTTTCTTTTTGATCGCGGGACCAGGCGAGATCGATACGGCTCAGTACGCCCTCTTTGACGTAACGCTGCCATTCCACCTGATACAGGAAATCTTCGGTAAAGTGCGGGTTACCGAAAAACAGCCAGTTTTTGCCTTCGGCTCCATCAGCCGCACGCTGCTGCATGAAGGCACGGAACGGTGCAATTCCCGTACCCGGGCCAATCATAATTACCGGCGTCTGCGGGTTTGACGGCAGGCGGAAATTGTCGTTGTGTTCAATGAACACGCGAACTTCACCTTCTTCTTCCACGCGGTCGGCGAGGAAACTGGAAGCACCACCAGCACGGGCGCGACCTTCTATCTCATAACGCACCACGCCCACGGTGACGTGCACTTCGCTTTCCACTTCCGCCTGAGAAGAGGCAATGGAGTACAAACGCGGCGTCAACGGACGCAGAAGATCAACTAACGCCTGAGCATCCAATTGCGCCGGGGAAAAGCGCACCATATCGACGATGGGCGTGGTGGCGGCATAATGCTGCAACTGTGCTTTGTCACCCACTAACGGCAGCAATGTTTCGCTGCGGGTTAAGGTGGCATAGTTCTCCACGATATTGCCGGTATTCACCGTCAGCTCGAAATGCCACTGCAACGCTTCAGCGAGCGACAAGGTTTTGCCTTCAACCGTCACCGGCTCATCACCTTTCAGCCACAGCAGTTCAACCAGTTCTTTAACCAGATCCGGGTCATTCTGATACCAGACGCCCAATGCATCGCCCGGCTGATAACGCAGGCCGGAATCGCCTAAATCAATTTCAATATGGCGTACGTCTTTTTCAGAGTCACGGCCGGTAATTTTCTGATTCACCGCAAGCGACGCCGTCAGCGGCGCTTCTTTGGTGTACGGGCTGGTGTGTACTTCATTTACCGCACCGCTCGCAGCAACTTGCACAGACGGTACTGCAGGCGCACGTGCTTTCAGGACATCAATCAAACGGGCACGCCACTGCGCGGCGGCGGCCTGATATTCGACGTCGGCATCTACACGATCGAGCAGACGTTCACCGCCCAGCTCAGCCAGTTTCGCATCGAAGTCTTTTCCTGACTGACAGAAAAACTCATAGGAGGTGTCGCCAAGACCAAACACGGCAAAAGCGGTGTTATCGAGCTTTGGCGCTTTTTTCGAGAACAGGAATTTATGCAACGCCACGGCTTCTTCCGCCGGTTCACCTTCCCCTTGCGTCGACGCCACCACGATCAGCAGTTTTTCATTGGCGATTTGTTTGAATTTATAGTCGCCAGCGTTGATCAGAGTGACGTTGAGCTTCGCGGCGATCAGATCATCGCGCAGGGCTTCCGCCACACGACGCGCATTACCGGTTTGCGAGGCGGAGATAAGCGTAATGCCTGGCATTTCAGCGACAGGCGCAAGCGCCGCTGTATTGCTACCAGGCTGCTGATTCAGCACGCCCCAAAAATAGCCAGAAACCCACGCAAGCTGTGCGGGAGTGAAATCGGTCGTGGCTGCCTGAAGGCGTGCCAGTTGCTCCGGGTTTAGCGGTAGCAGAGCGGAAGGTGGGGCCTGTGTCGTCATGCGTTGTCATGTTCCAGTAAGCAAAGCGGATTTCAGCAATAAAACCCAAACTGAAGATAAGGTTAACGGCGGGGATAGTAACAATTAAAGAAGGGATAGAAATAACAAATAACCAAATGGACTAACCTGTTTTAGTTATAGTCATTAACGACAAAACCGATTTAATAACTATATGATATATAAATAGTTATCAAACATTAACAGCGTAAATATGACGTTCTGATGCTTAGCGCCCTTTTAACTAATGATAAAAATTGTGCTTTACGGTACCCTACGGCGGTTTTTCGCATTCTTGAGAGTAAATAATGTCCACCACCTTGTTTAAAGATTTCACCTTCGAAGCCGCTCACCGCCTGCCGCACGTACCGGAAGGGCATAAGTGTGGCCGCCTGCATGGTCACTCATTTATGGTGCGTCTTGAAATTACCGGTGAAGTCGATCCGCATACCGGTTGGATCATGGATTTTGCTGAGTTAAAAGCCGCGTTTAAGCCGACTTACGACAGACTCGATCACTACTATTTGAACGATATTCCTGGATTAGAAAATCCAACCAGTGAAGTGCTGGCCAAATGGATTTGGGATCAGATTAAACCTGTGGTCCCTCTGCTAAGTGCTGTAATGGTGAAAGAAACCTGCACAGCAGGCTGCGTGTACCGCGGCGAGTGATTGTAGGCTTGCCGGATGGCAATGCGTCTTATCCGGCCTGCAACAAGCAACAAACTCTGGCCGGGTAAGCGAAACGCTCCCGGCACAGTTATCAGGCAATATTCAGATATTTATGGGTTTGCATCGACAGACGCCAGTTGCGCGCAATACAGGTATCAATACACAAACGCGTCGCATCTTCTTTCTGGCTGATTGGCTGTAAGGCGATGATTCGTGGTTTGTCGTCGCTCAACGTCGCCAGCAGTTCATCCAGCGCTTCAATATCGCGAACGCGACCAACCGGATGTTTGATTTCATTCGCGCGCTCCAGCGCCTGCGACAGCACATCATAACCGCCACGCATATTTACCTTCGGCGATACGGTCACCCAGGTATTCGGCGTACAGCGTACTTCGTGGGTGCCACTGGTTTCAATCTGGCAGCTAAAGCCGTTCTTTTCCAGCAGGTCAGTCAGCGGCATCAGGTCATGAATGCAAGGCTCGCCGCCGGTGATCACCACATGACGGGCGGTATACCCCTGACGCGAAATGACCGCCAGCAGATCCTCACTGCTCGCCGCCCCCCATTTGTCGCTTTCTTTGGTCTTGGCCAGGATGCTGTACAGGGAGACTTCCCGATCCTCAAGCTTATCCCAGGTGTGTTTGGTATCGCACCAGGCACAGCCAACCGGGCATCCCTGTAAACGAATAAAAATGGCGGGGACGCCGGTAAAGTAACCCTCACCTTGCAGGGTCTGGAACATCTCGTTAATCGGGTACTGCATAGCGCTCTCAATATGGGGATAAACGATAATTATCGCAGATCCCCGCCAAAGTATCATGCCCCATCGATGCTTTACGAGGCGATCGCCGCGACAAAGCGTGCCGTTATCTGCTGCGGACGCGTGATTGCGCCACCAACCACCACGGTATGGGCACCTAATTCCAGGCATCGTGCGGCACGTTCCGGAGTATCGACGTTTCCTTCTGCCACGACAGGTACGCTGACCGCCGCCAATACCTCACGTAAAAAACCGCAGTCGTTTTCCGCCAGCACATGCCCGGCAGTGTCATCGGTATAGCCGTAGAGCGTGGTGCCCACGCAGTCAAAACCCAGACGCTCAGCTGTCACCGCCTCGTCTATGGTGGCGATATCCGCCATCAGCAGCACAGACGGGTAGCGAGCGCGGATTTGCATAACTAATTCTTCCAGCGTTTGTCCACCAGGGCGCGGGCGCGCTGTCGCATCCAGAGCAATAATCTCCGGCTCAACGGTCATTAGCTCATCCACTTCCTGGAGCGTAGCCGTGATAAACACATCGCTACCCGGATAATCACGCTTGATAATCCCAATCACCGGCAGGGAGACGCTCTGTTTGATCGCGCGAATATCCACCACGCTGTTCGCACGAATACCTACAGCACCTCCCTGCGCTGCCGCCAGTGCCATACGCGACATAATAAACGGACTGTGCAGGGGCTCATTTTCCAGCGCCTGGCAGGAGACGATTAATTTACCTTTCAGGGAATCCAGTACAGTTTTCATTACGATAAGATCTCTTCGACTTCGTTTTTGATGATGGTGACATGCGGGCCATAAATCACCTGAACCCCGTTGCCGCGAATAATTACGCCACGCGCTCCGGTCGCTTTCAGCGCCGCTTCATCGACCTTGCTACTCTCTTTTACCGTCACGCGCAGACGTGTGGCGCAACAGTCCACCTCTTCCAGATTCTCTTTACCTCCCAGTCCGGCAATCACAGCCGCAGCACGCTCACTTTGCGGCAGGCCGGATTCAGTCGGTGCTGCGTTTTCACGACCAGGCGTCAACCAGTTAAAGCGGTTAATCAAATAGCGGAAGGTGAAGTAGTAAAGGAAGAACCACGGGATCCCCACCATAGGGACGTACATCCAGTTGGTTTTAGCTTCCCCCTGTAGCACACCGAAGAGGAGGAAATCGATAAGCCCACCCGAAAAGGTTTGCCCGATGGTGATATGTAAAATATGCGCCATCATAAACGCCAGACCATCGAAGAAGGCGTGAATGACGTATAACACAGGTGCGACAAACAGGAAGGAGAACTCGATAGGCTCAGTGATCCCCGTCAGGAAAGAGGTCAGGGCCGCAGACAACAGCAGTCCGGCGACAAGCTTTCTGTTCTCTGGTTTTGCAGTATGGTACATCGCCAGACATGCGCCAAGCAGGCCAAACATCATGGTGATAAAGCGCCCGGACATAAAGCGCGAGGTGCCCGCATAGAACTGCTGCGTATTCGGATCGGCAAGTTGCGCGAAGAAAATACGCTGCGTGCCTTCAACCAACTGGCCGTTGACGATTTCACTTCCGCCAAGCGCTGTGGTCCAGAACGGTAAATAAAAGATATGGTGTAACCCCAGTGGGCCAAGCATACGCAGGATGAAGCCGTACAACAGCGTACCCAGATAACCGGTCGCATCCACCAGACCACCCAGTCCAAAAATGAGTTTCTGGAAATGCGGCCAAACCACCGTCATGACCGCACCCACTACAATCGCGGCAAGGGAGCTAATAATCGGCACAAAGCGCGAACCGCTGAAGAAACCAAGGAACTGAGGCAGCGAGACTTTATTGAAACGGCTATGCAGCGCGCAGGTGACAAGCCCAATCACCACCCCACCAAATACGCCTGTTTCCAGCGTCTGAATACCCAGCGTCATCCCCTGGCCTACGGCACCGGGATTCTCGTGCGCCAGCGTTCCGTTGAGTGTCAATAAAGCGTTGATGGTGGCGTTCATCACCAGAAATGCCAGCAATGCAGCAAGCCCGGCGGTGCCTTTGTCCGTTTTCGCCAATCCTACTGCCACACCCACCGCAAAAAGCACCGACAGGTTGGCAAACACAATAGAACCTGCGCTGGTCATGATCGTGAAGATTGCCTGTAACCAGTCAACGTCCAAAAACGGATACGCCGTCAATGTGTTTGGATTCGACAGCGCACCGCCAATCCCTAACAACAGCCCCGCAGCGGGCAGTACCGCAATCGGCAGCATGAACGATTTGCCAAACCGCTGTGCCTTTTCAAACCATGCGCCCGATGAGGCGCCGCTAAACATTTGCATCATTTTTTCATCTCCCCGATTAATGATGAAAATTTTTACCATAATTAATTTTATAAATGAAAATTATCATCAAAAACCAGGAAGCCGATCATACTTTTTTAAAATGACTGGCATCTCTCCCCTGCTTTCCGCCACACTATCAGCAGAGAAACGCATTAAGGATTTTGCATGTCAGAAAATGAAAACCTGCTGCTGAGATTGCGCCAGGGCGTTGACGGATATAGCCGAACACAGCAGAAGCTGGGAGAGTTTGTGCTTAGTGATCCGGCAAAAGTTGTCTACCTGACGATTACCGAACTGGCGCGTGAAAGCGACACCAGCGAGGCGAGCGTCACACGTCTGTGCCGCACGCTTGGGTGTAAGGGTTATAACGAATTCAAAATGGCGCTGGCTCTCGATCTCCAGCAAGGACAGCCGGTAGAGCACAGCGGGGATGAAATTGACAATGTGGTCAATGAATCCGTGCAAGCGCTGCAGGACACAGCAAAGTTACTCGACAGGACATTACTGGAATCCGCCGCTCTGGCGCTACATCAGGCTCAGTCGGTACAGATTTATGGCGTAGCGGCCAGCGCTATTCTGGGGGAGTATTTACATTACAAACTCCTGCGCCTCGGCAAACCCGCGCAACTGTTCAGCGACATGCACCGCGCAGCCATGAATGCCACTACGCTTAGCAAAAATACGCTCGTGGTAGCGATCTCCAGTTCAGGCTCCACGCGCGATCTGCTGCATGTCGTGAAACTGGCGCGTAAGCAAGGCGTGCGCGTACTGGCGCTAAGTAATACACCACGCAGTCCGCTGGCTTCGCTGAGCGATATTCAACTGGTCGCAGCCAAACCAGAAGGTCCGTTGAGTGCTGGTGCGCTAAACGCCAAGGTGGGTGTGATGCTGTTGGTAGAACTTCTCACCACGTCGCTGATTGCGCTGGATGAAAAGTACAGTGATGTGAGCCAGCAAACAGCCAGCGCAACACTTCCTCTACTGCTTTAAAAGCATAAAAAAACCCGCCGCAGCGGGTTTTTAAGTTAAGAGTTAAAGAACAGGATTACGCCTGACCTTTGATCTCTTTACGACCGTTGTACGGTGCTTGTTCACCCAGAGCTTCTTCGATACGAATCAGCTGGTTGTACTTAGCAACGCGGTCAGAACGGCTCATAGAACCAGTTTTGATCTGGCCTGCAGCGGTACCAACAGCCAGGTCAGCGATGGTAGCATCTTCAGTTTCGCCAGAACGATGAGAGATGACAGCGGTGTAGCCAGCGTCTTTCGCCATTTTGATCGCAGCCAGAGTTTCGGTCAGAGAACCGATCTGGTTGAATTTGATCAGGATGGAGTTAACGATGCCTTTTTCGATGCCTTCTTTCAGGATCTTGGTGTTGGTTACGAACAGATCGTCACCAACCAGCTGGATTTTGTCGCCCAGTACTTTAGTCTGGTATGCGAAACCGTCCCAGTCAGACTCGTCCAGACCATCTTCGATGGACACGATCGGGTACTGTTTGGTCAGTTCTTCCAGGAAGTGAGTGAATTCTTCGGAGGTGAATGCTTTGTTGCCTTCGCCAGCCAGAACGTATTTACCGTCTTTGTAGAATTCAGAAGCTGCACAGTCCATCGCCAGAGTGATGTCTTTACCCAGCTCGTAGCCAGCTGCTTTAACCGCTTCAGCGATTACAGCCAGAGCTTCAGCGTTGGAACCCAGGTTCGGCGCGTAGCCACCTTCGTCACCAACTGCAGTGTTCATACCTTTAGCTTTCAGAACTTTAGCCAGGTTGTGGAACACTTCAGAACCCATACGAACGGCTTCTTTCAGAGTCTTAGCGCCAACCGGCTGAATCATGAATTCCTGGATGTCGACGTTGTTGTCAGCGTGCTCACCACCGTTGATGATGTTCATCATCGGAACCGGCATGGAGTATTTACCCGGAGTACCGTTCAGTTCAGCGATGTGTGCATACAGCGGCAGGCCTTTAGCAGCAGCTGCTGCTTTGGCGTTCGCCAGGGACACAGCCAGGATGGCGTTTGCACCGAAGTTGGATTTGTTTTCAGTACCGTCCAGATCGATCATGATCTTGTCGATGCCAGCCTGATCTTTAGCATCTTTACCCAGCAGAGCCTGAGCAATTGGGCCGTTAACAGCTGCAACAGCTTTCAGTACGCCTTTACCCATGAAACGGGATTTGTCGCCATCGCGCAGTTCCAGTGCTTCGCGGGAACCAGTAGAAGCACCTGACGGAGCTGCTGCCATACCAACGAAACCACCTTCCAGGTGTACTTCGGCTTCAACAGTCGGGTTACCACGGGAGTCGATGATTTCACGACCGATGATTTTAACGATTTTGGACATTAGATTTTCCTCAGTACAAGTTAAACTAAAACTCCAGACAAACAATGCACCCTGATGGGTGCATTGCCGTTCTAACTTATTTACTTCTTACTTCGCCTGACGCTTCTGATGTTCACTGGCGGCTTTCACAAAGCCGGCAAACAGCGGGTGCCCATCACGTGGCGTGGAAGTAAATTCCGGGTGGAACTGACAGGCCACGAACCACGGATGATTCGGTACCTCAATGATCTCGACCAACTGATCATCACCGGAACGGCCTGCAATACGCAGACCCGCAGCTTCAATCTGTTTCAACAGCATATTGTTGACTTCATAACGGTGGCGGTGGCGTTCAACAATTGTCGGCGCGCCGTACAGTTGACGAACCAGGCTATCGTCGCTCAACTGACACTGCTGCGCACCAAGACGCATAGTGCCGCCCAGATCGCTCTTCTCGGTACGGACTTCGACGTTGCCGTCTTCATCGCGCCATTCGGTAATCAGGGCCACCACCGGGTACTTACAGTCTGGCACAAATTCCGTGGAGTTGGCGTTGTCCATACCCACTACGTTACGTGCAAACTCAATCAACGCAACCTGCATACCCAGGCAAATGCCCAGATAAGGAATATTGTTCTCACGCGCAAAGCGCGCCGTCGCGATTTTACCTTCAACACCACGGTAGCCGAAGCCGCCAGGGATCAGGATGGCATCAAGACCTTTCAGGATCTCAACGCCACGCGTTTCGACATCTTGTGAATCGATCAGCTTGATATTGACGGTGACACGATTCTTCAGACCGCCATGCTTCAGCGCTTCGATAACTGACTTATAGGCATCCGGCAGTTCAATGTACTTGCCGACCATACCGATAGTCACTTCGCCTGCCGGATTAGCTTCTTCGTAGATAACCTGTTCCCATTCTGACAGATTAGCTTCCGGACAGTTCAAGCTGAATCGTTTACAAATATAATCGTCAAGGCCCTGAGATTTCAACAGGCCCGGGATTTTATAGATGGAATCGACATCTTTCAGAGAAATCACCGCTTTTTCCGGAACGTTACAGAACAATGCAATTTTTGCACGTTCATTAGCCGGAACTGCGCGATCGGAGCGGCAAATCAGGATATCTGGCTGAATACCGATAGAAAGCAGCTCTTTTACAGAGTGCTGAGTCGGTTTAGTTTTGACTTCACCTGCCGCCGCCATGTACGGAACCAGCGTCAGATGCATAAACAGCGTGTGCTCGCGGCCAATTTCTACGGCCATCTGGCGAATCGCTTCAAGGAACGGCAGAGATTCGATATCCCCAACGGTTCCGCCGATTTCAACCAGAACAACATCATGACCTTCACCGCCTTCCAGAACACGCTCTTTAATTGCATTCGTGATGTGCGGGATAACCTGAACGGTCGCGCCCAGGTAGTCGCCACGGCGTTCTTTACGCAGAACGTCGGAGTAGATACGACCCGTAGTGAAGTTGTTGCGGCGGCTCATTTTGGTACGAATGAAGCGCTCATAGTGACCCAGGTCCAGGTCGGTTTCAGCGCCGTCTTCGGTAACGAACACTTCCCCGTGTTGGATTGGGCTCATAGTACCTGGATCGACGTTGATGTACGGATCCAGTTTCATCATGGTTACATTGAGGCCACGGGCTTCAAGAATGGCTGCCAGGGAGGCTGCGGCAATGCCTTTTCCCAGAGAGGATACGACCCCGCCGGTCACAAAAATATAGTTCGTTGTCATGCTGGACCTGAGAAGTTAGGGTGAAACGATGGAATTACCAAGACGGGAAAGTAGTATACCCGAACATGACGAGCGCCACAAACTTTCATTATTCCTCCTCTTCACCAGGCTCACATTAACATCGGGAGTGAGAAAATAGCCCCTTTGGGGTAAATGTTTTTGACGTAAATCAAGCGCTTGTTATTTAAAAAATCACACAAATCGCCCTTGACCGACGAAATCCCTTAGAGATCAATTTCCTGCCGTTTTACCTGTTGCCAGACTTCTTCCATAGTTTCCAGATCAACACCAGTCATTTCCAGACCGCGAGCAGCCACAATTCGCTCAACCTCACGAAAACGTCGCTCAAATTTCTCGTTCGCTTTTTGCAAAGCAGTCTCTGCTTTAGTGCCTAAATGCCGGGCCATATTGACCGTGGCAAACAGCAGATCGCCCATTTCCTCCTCCAGTTTAGCCTGGTCGACAACAGCCTGCTTCGCCTCAAACATGACTTCGTCGATCTCTTCGTAAACCTTGTCGACAACCGGTCCTAATGTTTTCCAGTCGAAGCCAACATTTGAGCAGCGTTTCTGGATTTTTTGGGCGCGCATTAATGCCGGTAAACTACGGGGAATATCGTCGAGCGCGGAATGCTGTGCCTTCTCAGCACGTTCTTCGGTTTTGATTTGCTCCCAACGGGTAAGCACCTCGGTGCTGTTACTGGCAGAAACGTCAGCAAAAACATGCGGGTGGCGGCGTTCAAGCTTATCGCTTATCGCTGCGCAGATATCATCAAAGTTGAAGCGCCCTTCTTCCTGAGCCATCTGGGCGTAAAACACCACCTGGAACAGCAGATCCCCCAACTCTCCACGCAGGTCGTCGAAGTCTTCTCGCGCAATCGCGTCCAGCACTTCATAAGTCTCTTCGAGGGTGTAAGGAGCAATAGTGGCGAATGTCTGCTCTTTGTCCCACGGACAACCGTTCTCCGGGTCGCGCAGGCGCTGCATAATACCGAGCAGTCGGTTGATTTGATTCATTGGAATATCCTGAAATTTCAATACAGTAGGCCGGATAAGGCAACATCCGGCAACATAGCAATGCCTGATGGCAACGCTAACGCGTCTTATCAGGCCTACAAGGTTATCCGGCCTACATTATGATTAATTACCGTGCAGACGACGTGCGTCGATCACATCCGGTACCTGGTTCAGCTTGCCGAGCACGCGCCCGAGCACCTGCAGGTTGTAGATTTCGATGGTCATATCAATGGTGGCAAGCTGTTGTTTGGTATCACTCCGGCTGGCAACTCCCAGCACGTTTACCTTCTCGTTGGCGAGAATCGTGGTGATATCACGTAACAAGCCACTGCGATCGTTGGCCTGGACGCGAACCACCAGCGAATACCCTGCAGAGTAACTTTCGCCCCAGACCGCATCAACAATACGTTCCGGCGCATGGGAGCGCAGCTCAGTCAGCTGTTCACAATCCGCCCGGTGCACAGAAATACCGCGTCCCTGGGTAATAAACCCGACAATCTCATCGCCTGGAATCGGCTGGCAGCAGCGAGCGATGTGGTGCATCAGGTTACCTACCCCTTCCACCACGACACGACCGTCGTCTTTACGGCGACTCTGCGGTGCGTGCGTTTTCTGCTGAAGCTGTTTCAGCGCGGCGGCATCCTGTTCGGCAGCGCTTGGCTTATTAAACTGCGCCTGCAGGAAATTCACCATCTGGTTGAGGCGGATGTCTCCTCCGCCAATCGCCGCCAGCAGTTCATCCAACTCATTGAAACTGTAGCGCGGCAGCAGATGTTTTTCCGCTTCTTTCAGGCTGATGCCTAAATGCGCCAGTTCATCGTCGAGGATCTGGCGACCTGCAAGAATGTTCTTATCACGGTCCTGTTTACGGAACCAGGCGTGGATCTTCGAACGCCCACGACTGGTGGTTACGTAGCCAAGGTTAGGGTTCAACCAGTCGCGGCTTGGGTTTGGCTGTTTCTGGGTGATAATTTCAATTTGATCGCCCATCTGTAGTTGGTAGGTAAACGGTACGATGCGTCCACCAATTTTCGCGCCAATGCAACGATGCCCCACATCACTATGAATGTGGTAAGCAAAATCGAGCGGCGTGGAGCCTGCAGGCAGATCCACAACGTCGCCTTTCGGTGTAAAGACGTACACGCGATCATCAAAGACCTGGCTACGAACTTCATCCAGCATTTCACCGGAATCTGCCATCTCTTCCTGCCAGGCGATCAGCTTACGCAGCCATGCAATGCGATCTTCATGACCAGAGCGCGCCGCGCCTGAAGCAGTGCCCTCTTTGTACTTCCAGTGTGCCGCGACGCCCAGTTCGGCATCTTCGTGCATCTGTTTGGTACGGATCTGAATTTCAATGGTTTTCCCGCCCGGCCCCAGCACAACCGTATGGATTGACTGGTAGCCGTTGGGTTTCGGGTTCGCGACGTAGTCATCAAACTCATCCGGCAGATGGCGATAGTGAGTATGTACTATCCCGAGCGCGGCATAGCAGTCCTGTAAACGCTCTGCCACGATACGCACTGCGCGCACATCGAACAGTTCATCGAAGGCCAACTGCTTTTTCTGCATTTTGCGCCAGATGCTGTAGATATGCTTCGGACGCCCGTACACTTCAGCTTTGACGCCTTCCGTTTTCATCTCTGAGCGCAAATGACCAACGAACTCATCAATGTAATGCTCCCTGTCGATACGACGTTCATGCAGCAGCTTGGCAATGCGTTTGTATTCAGCCGGGTGCAGATAACGGAAGCAATAATCTTCCAGCTCCCATTTTAATTGCCCGATTCCCAAACGGTTGGCCAGCGGTGCATAGATATTGGTGCACTCTTTTGCCGCCAGAACGCGTTCATCTTCCGGCGCGTCTTTCACTTCACGCAGATGGGCAATCCGCTCTGCCAGCTTGATGACCACACAGCGAAAGTCATCCACCATTGCCAGCAGCATGCGGCGGACGTTATCGACCTGCTCGGAAGAAACTGAATCGGTATGCGTGGCTTTAAGCTGGCGTATCGCCGCCATATCACGCACGCCGTGGATAAGATGAACAATGGATTTGCCCACGCTCTCGCGCAGGATGTCTTCACTTACCACGTTGGCATCAGCCAGAGGGAACAGCATTGCTGCACGCAGCGTGTCGATATCCATGCTCAACATGGAGAGAATTTCTACCATCTCCACGCCACGCCACAGCAGCAGATCCGCATCCGGATGCCCCTGTGTCTGCTGGAGGCAGTACGCCCAGGTTTCGGCTAAGCGTTCACACGACTGCTGGCTGGAGATCCCCAGACTCGCGATCCATTTCTTGGGATCAAACTCACCAGCTTTATTTAAATGTGCACTTCTTACCGCAACCATCGTCCTCTCCTTAAGGGGCATGGCCTGTCGAAGTCGACAAGCCGAACCCATTGTCTTTCACACAGCATTACAAGGCGAAATCCAATGGGTATTAAGTTCATTACAAACGCTCAAACAGGACCATTGATTCCAGGTGTCCAGTGTGCGGGAACATATCGAGCATCGCCAGCCGCCGGATGGCATATCCCGCATTGAGCAAAGCATCGCTGTCACGAGCCAGCGTTGCCGGGTTACAGGATACATAAACAACGCGTATAGGTTCTAATTTTATAATATGTTGCATCACACCAGCAGCCCCCGCACGCGCAGGATCGAGCAAAACTTTGTCGAATCCGTTTTTCGCCCACGGCTGCCGGGTAACATCTTCCTCAAGGTTCTCATGAAAGAATGTCACATTGTGTAATCCGTTATTCAGCGCATTCTCCCGACCTTTTCCAACCAGCGCCGGAACACCTTCCACGCCAACCACGCTTGCTGCTCGAGTTGCCAGCGGCAGGGTAAAATTACCCATTCCACAGAACAGATCGAGTACGCGATCTTCAGGTTGCACATCGAGCCATTCCAGCGCACGGGCCACCATTTGTTGGTTTACCCCTTCGTTAACCTGAATAAAATCGCGCGGGCTGAAGGTTAACCGTAGTCCATTTGAGTCATACCAGGGCGATTCTTCTGATATTGATTCCAGTATCTCGCTTTGCGGGGCCAGAAACAAAGACAGCCCCTGAGAATGCGAAAAGCATTCCAGTTTTTCTTTATCCGCTGCACTTAATGGCGCCGTGTGGCGCAAAATCATCAGGGTTCCGCTCCCTGCCTGCACCAGTTCAACATGTCCAAGGTGGCGTAACCCTTGAAGACTTTCCAGACACGCCCTGAGATGGGGCAATAACGCTTCAAGCTGGGGCACCAAAACAGGGCATTGTTTGACATCGATAATGTCGCTGGAGCCTGATTTGCGAAACCCCATCTGCAATTTGTGTTCTTTTGGCCGATAGTTCAGGCTCAATCGGGCACGACGACGATAGCCCCACGGCGTATCAGCTATAACATCCGACACGTCACATTTCATTAAACGCGACAACGCCGCGCTTTTACTACGCTGCTGTAACGAGATGCTGGCATGCTGCTGCTGGCAACCGCCGCATACGCCAAAATGCGGGCAACGTGGCACTTCACGCTCAGGGCTGTTGTTCAAACGTCGTTTTACTTGCGCGCGGGCGAACTGTTTTTTATCTTCGGTAATCACCACCTCGGCGCTTTCCTTGGGTAGCAATTCCGGTATAAACAACGCTTTTCCGTTATGGCGAGCGACGCCCTGACCAAAAGGATCGAGGTCATTGACGGTAACGGTTATGATCTGACGCGTCGTCACGCGTCGTTTTGCAGAGTAGAATTGCGCCATCGACGAGATATTTCTCTATTTAACAGTGTGACCCTAATTGTCCCATAACGGAACTCCATGACCAACTACAGCCTGCGCGCACGCATGATGATTCTGATCCTGGCCCCGACCGTCCTGATAGGTTTGTTGCTCAGTATCTTTTTTGTTGTGCATCGCTATAACGACTTGCAGCGTCAACTGGAAGATGCTGGTGCCAGCATCATAGAACCACTCGCGGTCTCCAGCGAATATGGCATGAACCTGCAAAACAGGGAATCCATCGGCCAGCTTATCAGCGTGCTGCATCGTCGCCATTCCGATATCGTGCGGGCAATTTCTGTTTATGACGAAAATAACCGACTGTTCGTCACCTCTAATTTTCATCTCGATCCGTCTGAAATGCAGTTGGCGACAGGTTCACCGTTTCCCCGTAAGCTGAGCGTCACCCGGCACGGGGATATCATGATCCTGCGTACCCCGATTATATCGGAAAGCTATTCACCAGATGAATCCGCCGTAAGCGATGCGAAAAACACCAAAAATATGCTGGGGTATGTGGCGCTTGAGCTGGATCTTAAGTCCGTGCGATTGCAGCAGTACAAAGAGATCTTTATCTCCAGCGTAATGATGCTGTTTTGTATTGGTATTGCGTTAATTTTTGGCTGGCGTCTGATGCGCGACGTAACCGGCCCGATTCGCAATATGGTGAATACCGTTGACCGAATACGTAGAGGACAGCTCGACAGCCGCGTGGAAGGTTTCATGCTGGGCGAGCTGGATATGCTCAAAAATGGTATCAACTCGATGGCGATGTCACTTGCGGCTTACCATGAAGAGATGCAGCACAACATCGATCAGGCCACCTCTGACCTGCGTGAAACGCTGGAGCAGATGGAAATCCAGAACGTCGAACTGGATCTGGCGAAGAAACGCGCCCAGGAAGCGGCGCGTATTAAGTCTGAGTTTCTGGCTAACATGTCGCACGAACTGCGAACACCGCTGAATGGCGTGATTGGCTTCACCCGTCTTACGCTAAAAACCGAGCTCAACACCACGCAGCGCGATCACCTGAATACCATTGAACGCTCGGCTAACAATCTGCTGGCTATCATCAATGATGTACTCGACTTCTCCAAACTTGAGGCGGGCAAGCTGATTCTGGAAAGCATTCCCTTCCCGCTGCGCAGCACGCTGGATGACGTCGTTACGCTGTTAGCGCATTCATCCCATGATAAAGGGCTTGAGCTGACGCTAAATATTAAGAATGACGTGCCGGACAACGTCATCGGCGATCCGCTGCGCTTACAGCAGGTAATCACTAATCTGGTTGGCAATGCCATCAAATTTACCGAAGGCGGCAATATCGACATTCTGGTCGAGAAGCGCGCCCTTAGTAATACGAAAGTGCAGATTGAAGTACAAATCCGCGATACCGGAATTGGTATTCCTGAGCGCGATCAGTCACGCTTGTTCCAGGCCTTCCGCCAGGCGGATGCCAGTATTTCCCGCCGCCACGGCGGTACCGGACTGGGCCTGGTCATTACGCAAAAACTGGTCAACGAAATGGGCGGGGATATCTCCTTCCATAGTCAACCGAACCGGGGTTCCACGTTCTGGTTCCATATCAGCCTCGATCTTAACCCTAACGTTCTCATTGACCGCTCAACCACGCTCTGCCTGGCCGGTAAACGACTGGCCTACGTCGAACCGAACGCCACTGCCGCACAGTGCACGTTAGATATCTTGAGCGAAACGCCGTTGGAGGTGATTTACAGCCCTTCATTCTCTGGGCTGCCGAAGGATCACTACGATATTCTGCTGCTCGGCATTCCGGTCACTTTACGCGAACCGCTCACCATGCAGCATGAGCGGCTGGCAAACGCTGCGGCGATGACCGACTTTTTGTTACTGGCCCTGCCTTGCCATGCGCAGATTAACGCCGAGAAGTTAAAACAGGGCGGCGCGGCGGCGTGTCTGTTGAAACCTCTCACCTCAACTCGCTTACTGCCTGCGCTGACAGAGTATTGTCAGTTAAATCACAGCGCGGATCCGCTGCTGTTAGACGATAGCAAAATCGCGATGACCGTTATGGCGGTAGACGACAACCCTGCGAACCTCAAGCTGATTGGCGCACTGTTGGAAGATAAGGTGCAGCACGTCGTGCTCTGCGACAGTGGGCATCAAGCGGTGGATCGCGCCAGACAAATGCAATTTGATCTGATCCTGATGGATATTCAGATGCCAGACATGGACGGCATTCGCGCTTGTGAACTAATCCACCAGCTTCCTCATCAACAGCAGACACCGGTCATTGCGGTCACCGCACACGCCATGGCCGGGCAGAAAGAGAAGCTGCTCAGCGCCGGGATGAACGATTACCTGGCGAAGCCTATCGAGGAAGATAAGCTGCATAATCTGCTGTTACGCTACAAACCCGGCGCAAGCACAGCGCTTAGGGCGATCGCCGTTGAACCCGTTGAGCCGGTCGTCAATCCGAATACAACGCTCGACTGGCAACTGGCATTAAGGCAAGCTGCGGGTAAGAACGATTTGGCGCGGGATATGCTGCAAATGCTGCTCGATTTTCTGCCCGAAGTACGTAACAAAATTGAAGAACAGCTGGTCGGTGAAAACCCTGAAGGGCTGGTGGATATGATCCACAAGCTGCACGGCAGCTGCGGTTATAGCGGCGTTCCCCGCATGAAAAACCTGTGTCAGCTTATTGAGCAGCAATTACGTAGCGGGACCAAGGAAGAAGAGCTGGAGCCTGAGTTTTTAGAGCTTCTGGATGAAATGGACAACGTTGCGCGCGAAGCGAAGAAGTTGTTGGGGTAATATTCGCAGGAAGGCGGCGTGACCGCCTTATCCAACCTACAACTCAGCGTAATTGCTGCCCGGCTTTAAGCGTTGCGGCCACGTTTCGCGCCGTCATTCGTACGTTGTCGCTCGCGTTCTTTAGCGCCTCATCCAGGGTACAGATGGTATAGATGACACTGAAAACCGCATCCAGCCCATGCTCGTGGACCACACCGACATCCGCCGTCAGGCTACCGGCAATGCCGATAACCGGTTTGTTGTAACGCTTTGCGACCTTCGCCACGCCAACCGGAACCTTACCGTGAATGGTCTGACTATCAATGCGCCCTTCACCCGTTACCACTAAATCCGCATCCGCAACGCAGGCGTCAAGGTGCAACGCATCCGTTACTATCTCAATACCGCAGCGCAACTGTGCGCCGCAAAACGCATATAGCGCCGCCCCCATACCACCAGCGGCGCCACCGCCGGCCAGATCCAGCACGTTGACGTCCAGATCGCGGACAATGAGTTGCGCATAGTGCGTGAGTGCCCGATCCAGGCGGGAAATCATCTCCGGCGTCGCCCCTTTTTGCGGGCCAAAAACCGCAGAAGCGCCCTCTTCACCGGTCAACGGATTAGTCACGTCGCAAGCCACTTCAATACGACACGCAGCAAGTCGCTGGTCTAACTGAGAAATATCAATCCGAGCGAGCGATTCGAGGCCAGCCCCGCCATGGGCAATATCGTTATTTTGCGTATCCAGCAATTTTGCTCCCAGCGCTTGCACCATCCCGGCACCGCCATCATTGGTGGCACTTCCGCCAATTCCAATGATGATATGCTCAACGCCAGCGTCCAACGCATGACGGATTAACTCCCCGGTTCCCCAGGATGTCGTTTTCAGCGGATCGCGTAACCCCGCAGGAACCTGTTCCAGTCCGCTGGCGGCCGCCATTTCGATAAACGCCGAGCGCTC
Organism: Citrobacter sp. S39; assembly: GCF_009495675.1. Taxonomy (NCBI): domain Bacteria; kingdom Pseudomonadati; phylum Pseudomonadota; class Gammaproteobacteria; order Enterobacterales; family Enterobacteriaceae; genus Citrobacter; species Citrobacter sp. S39. Next base: position 2,005,358 of record NZ_CP045555.1, on the reverse strand, counting down.
ATCACCGGATAAACCATAAAATGCCTGAATTGTGTTGCCCAAAGGGCCGGTAACATCAACATGCACAAGGTGACCTTGCGTTGCGGCAACCATCGCTTCGACCGTTCCTTCACCGCCATCTGCAACCGGAATCTTCACGTAATCCGCATCAGGCCAGATCTCACGAAACCCCTGCTCAATAGCCGTTGCCACTTCAAGCGCACTCAAACTTTCCTTATAGGAATCCGGTGCGATTACTATTTTCATAAAGCATCCTTACGCATGTTGACTGTGTTAAGCATATACCAGGATAAAAACCGCCCCTCAATGGGAGCGGTCCCAGTTCACTTAGCGTACCATGCACGGACGCTTATTATCAAACGTCCAGTTCGGGATCAGATACTGCATTCCCATCGCATCATCACGCGCCCCCAGTCCATGTTGCTGGTACAGCTCATGCGCTTTCATGACCTGATCCATATCCAGCTCCACGCCCAGACCCGGTTTTGCCGGAACCTGCACCATGCCGCCTTTGATTTCAAATGGCTCTTTGGTCAGGCGTTGATTACCTTCCTGCCAGATCCAGTGGGTGTCAATCGCGGTAATTTTGCCCGGAGCCGCTGCCGCGACATGCGTAAACATCGCCAGCGAAATATCAAAGTGGTTGTTAGAGTGCGATCCCCAGGTCAACCCAAACTCATGGCACATTTGCGCCACGCGGACAGAACCCTGCATGGTCCAGAAGTGCGGGTCCGCCAGTGGGATATCCACGGACTGCAGCGACAGCGTATGCCCCATCTGACGCCAGTCGGTGGCGATCATGTTGGTGGCGGTCGGCAGACCGGTAGCGCGGCGGAATTCCGCCATCACTTCACGACCAGAGAAGCCCTGCTCGGCGCCACACGGATCTTCCGCATAGGCCAGAGAACCCTTCAGATATTTGCCGATCTTAATCGCTTCATTTAGTGACCACGCGCCGTTCGGATCCAGCGTGACGCGGGCCTGCGGGAAACGCTTCGCCAGCGCAACGATAGATTCCGCTTCCTCTTCCCCGGCCAGCACGCCGCCTTTCAGTTTAAAGTCGTTGAAACCATACTTCTCATACGCAGCTTCCGCCAGGCGCACTACCGCATCCGGGGTCATCGCCTCTTCATGACGCAGACGATACCAGTCGCACTTCTCATCCGGCTGACTCTGGTACGGCAGCGGCGTTGCCTTACGGTTACCGACAAAGAACAGGTAACCCAACATTTCAACTTCGCTACGCTGCTGTCCATCACCCAGCAGAGAGGCGACGTTTACGCCCAGATGCTGACCTAACAGATCCAACATGGCCGCTTCGATCCCAGTAACCACATGAATAGTGGTACGTAAATCAAACGTCTGCAAACCGCGACCGCCCGCATCACGATCGGCAAAAGTATTGCGTACCGCATTCAGCACGTTTTTGTATTCACCTAACGTTTTGCCTACCACCAGCGGGATCGCATCTTCCAGCGTTTTGCGGATTTTTTCTCCGCCGGGAATTTCACCCACGCCGGTATGACCGGAGTTATCTTTAATAATCACAATATTGCGCGTGAAGAATGGAGCATGTGCGCCGCTCAGGTTCATCAGCATACTGTCATGACCCGCAACCGGAATAACCTGCATAGAGGTAACCAATGGGGTAGAAAATTGTGCGCTCATAATTAAGTCCTTATTCAAAATTAGTGGCGGCCGAAAACGGGACGTTTACGGTCAAAAGTCCATCCGGGGATCAGATACTGCATTGGGCCTGCGTCATTACGCGCGCCGCCGGGCAGTCTCTTGTAGGCTTCATGAGCCTTGTTAACCTGATCCCAGTCCAGCTCTACGCCCAGTCCAGGCGCGTCAGGAACAGCAATTTTCCCGTTCTTAATCTCCAGCGGATTTTTGGTCAGACGGCAATCGCCCTCCTGCCAGATCCAGTGGGTGTCGATAGCCGTCGGGTTGCCCGGCGCAGCGGCGCCAACGTGGGTGAACATCGCCAGCGAAATATCAAAATGATTGTTAGAATGGCAGCCCCAGGTCAGGCCCCAGTCATCGCATAACTGTGCCACGCGTACCGCGCCGGAAAGGGTCCAGAAGTGCGGATCGGCCAGCGGAATATCTACTGAGTTCAGCATCACCGCATGGCCCATTTCACGCCAGTTGGTGGCTATCATGTTCGTTGCTACCGGTAGACCGGTTGCACGGCGGAACTCGGCCATCACTTCGCGGCCAGAAAAACCCTGTTCAGCGCCGCATGGATCTTCGGCGTAGGTCAGAACATCGTTCAGCCCTTTACACAGGGAGATGGCTTCATCCAGCAACCAGGCACCGTTGGGATCAACCGTAATACGCGCATCCGGGAAGCATTTTTTCAGCGCACGAGCGGTGTCGATTTCCTGCTCGCCAGGCAGTACACCACCTTTGAGTTTGAAATCTTTAAAGCCGTAGCGATCCTGCGAAGCCTGAGCCAGACGTACCACCGCCTCACTGTTCATCGCTTGCTGGTGACGCAGGTGATACCACTCATGGTTTCCCGGCGTGCTTTCCAGATACGGTAAATCGGTCTTTGTGCGATCGCCCACGTAGAACAGATAGCCGAGTACGGTGACCGCATCGCGCTGCTTGCCCGGCCCTAACAGTTCACAAACCGGCACGTTCAGCGCCTTACCCAGCAGGTCGAGCAGCGCCGCTTCCAGCGCCGCTACCGCATTGACCCGCAGTTCAAAGGTCCAGGCACCTTTGCCGAAGGTGTCAAAATCAGCGGCCTGGTTGCCTTTATGCACCTGCTGTACCACCTTATTCAGGCGCGCAACCTCCTGACCCAATACCATCGGGATAGCGTCAACCAGCGTCTGATAAATCACTTCGCCGCCCGGCGCTTCACCGACGCCGGTATTGCCGCCGTTATCGGTAAGAACCACAATATTGCGGGTGAAATATGCATTGTGCGCACCGCCAATATTGAGCAGCATGCTGTCATGACCGGCCACCGGGATGACCTTCATATCGGTAATAACGGGACTCGATTGTGTTGTCATCATCATTGTCCTGCGACAGGTTTCAGTTCGATACGTTTAATATCCCCCACCAGTACCAGATAGCTCACCACCGCAATCAACGCATGCACCCCGACGTAAATCAACGCGCCGTTAAACGAGCCGGTGGTCCCTACGATGTAGCCGATAGCAATTGGCGTGACGATGCCGGAGATGTTGCCAAACATGTTGAACAAACCGCCGCTCAGACCGCTGATCTCTTTAGGTGCAGTATCAGCCATCACCGCCCATCCCAACGCACCGATACCTTTGCCGAAGAAGGCCAGCGCCATAAAGCCGATGATCATCCACTCCACGTTGACGTAGTTACAGAACACCATCACCATCGACAGCAGCATGCCGAGTACGATTGGCGTTTTACGGGCGATATTTAGCGAACCGGTACGGCGCATCAGCCAGTCGGAAATAATGCCGCCGAGCACGCCGCCGGCGAATCCGCAAATGGCCGGGACCGAAGCGACAAAACCTGCTTTCAAAATCGACATACCGCGAGCCTGCACCAGATAAACCGGGAACCAGGTGATAAAGAAGTAGGTCAGCGCGTTAATGCAGTATTGCCCGATGTAAATACCGATCATCATCCGTGAGCCCAGCAGCTGTTTGATTTGCCCCCACTTCACGCTGAACGGCACTTTAGCTTTGGCGGCCGCCTGATCCATATTGATCAGCGCCCCGCCTTCAGCAATGTACTCCAGCTCTTTTTGGTTTACGCCCGGGTGCTGGTTTGGTTCATGAATCACCTTCAGCCAGATAAAGCTGATAACAATCCCGAGGCCGCCCATAAAGAAGAACACATGCGACCAGCCCACTTCGTGGGTCAGCCACCCCATGATTGGCGCAAAAATAACGGTGGCAAAGTACTGCGCAGAGTTAAAGATTGCGACCGCCGTGCCCCTCTCCTGTGCCGGGAACCATGCCGCAACTATACGACTATTGCCGGGGAAGGAAGGTGCTTCAGCTAAACCGACAAGGAATCGCAACGTAAACAGCGCAACGATAATGCCGAAGCCGCTAAAGATATCGACGAAGCCCTGCAGCAGGGTAAACATGGACCAAATAAAGATGGACCAGAAATAAACACGTTTTGAACCGAAGCGGTCGAGCAACCAGCCGCCAGGGATCTGGCCGATAACATAGGCCCATGAGAAAGCGGAGAATACATAACCCATCCCTACCGCATCCAGACCAATGTCTTTGGCCATCTCCGAACCGGCAATGGATAAGGTGGCGCGATCGCCGTAGTTGAAGGATGTGACGATAAACAACATCACCACTATCCAGTAGCGAGCGTTAGTGCGTTTTTCCGCGCTGCTCGCCGCCTGACTTAATGAACTCATTGTTGCACTCCTGAATCTTGGCTGTCGCCAGTTCATTCTGTACAGCACCTGTAGGGTGATCAGAATGAGAGGTTAGTGTGTGGCAGTTTTGGTACAGCTCAGGGCCGTTTTATTCTGACTCGCTGCCTTTTCGGGAACTGACGGGAAAAGTATATGAAGGAGTGCCACTTACCCTCACCGTGCAAAAACACAACATTGCGAGAGGTGAATGAGGTTGTTTATGGCATAAGCCTAATGGAATGGAAGATGCTTCACGAAATTGGCGTTTGGTGGGCGTTTTGTTGCCGCGTGGCGGCAACATCTAACCGGCGGTACCCATCTGGGTTTAAAGCGCTACTGCTTATGATGACTAACAGTTTGGGAAGCTGATCTCTTAGATTGCGCGCCAACTCCTAACGTGAACTCAAATTTTTTTAGTGGGTTATCACCTGCCACTACTTATGATGAGATTGTTGTTCAGGAATATGGAGCATTGAAATAAAAAAGGACTCTAGTTTATTCGAGCCACTATTAACATTCAGTTTCTCAGAAAAAATAATAAAGGATCGCCAAAAAAGCCAGAACAATAAATTCAACAAACCAGAACGCCGCTTCAACTTTAAACCCCGTGGTTAACTCTTTGGGTAAGGAACGAATAAAATGATATGCCTCAATACTCATATCATTATTAAAAACCCTATTATAGGGAAAAATCAGACTAGACATAATGAAATCTATCTTTGCAAAGTAGATACCGGGAGTACCAATTAAACTTGCTGTTCTCGCCAAACTTGCAGTGATAGGAAGACGACCAAGTTTGCCCTCGTATAATATTACTATTTTTTTATACTTCTCATCATTTATCACATAAGACATAAGTATTAAAATCAACGTTATAATAACCAGCATTATGCCAAGTCTAATATTAATGACATCTAGATTATCTGTTAAAAACTTTTTCATATATTAGAATACCTGCTGCTTCATTAAATGAATCTGGGTCATATAGTTTGAATTCTGAATTATCAAGTTCGTCATTCACTAATCCACCAAACCTATCACCTAGTTTCTCACCCACTTTTTCAAAATATATACCTCCTGCAATACTTGAAGCAATGCCACTTACCAGACATACACTTGCGCCAATACCTCCAGCTTCTGATGTAATCAATCCCAAAACCCATGTACAAGCGGCTCTTCCCATAATTCCCCTGGCAGCTCCGCCAGCAATACTTGCTGTTTGTTTGAGGCCGAATTTACTGTACTCCGTTATTGCTGCCTTTCTACATTCGCTTTCACGTCCTTTTGCGCAAGCCTCATAAACGTTAGTGGTATAACTCGTAAAATCAAGACCAATACCTATATAGCCTGTTGTTCTCATTATTTTTATCAGTTTCGCTGATGTTTCTATGTAGCTTGCATACCCCTCAATATCCTTTACACCTGTTTGATCCCAGTTATGCATAATCGATTTGGTTGATAAACCTAATGCCTTCTTTTATCTCACTTATTCATCTCATTAATTCATTCACAAAATCCAGTTTTTTGAGCCTGTTTTTTATTAAAACATGATAACTGGGTTATTTGTTTGTGCTTTTGATCTCATAAATGATAAAAAACCAGAATTTAATTTTTATAAATTAGTGTTACAAATAAGACCATGCAATTATATTTATAATACAGATAAATTAAAGCAAATTTTCCTTATTGATCACTTCATGTCCATCATTTGTTACAGGTCCGTACAAGCAAAACACCACCAGGCGAGAGATTATTTAAGCAAGGTTCCCTAGTTTATACCGAAGTCGCCAAAGACATTGACGAAGCCCTGCAGTAGGGTAGATCATAGCCAGATAATGTGTAGCAGTTTTGGTACACCTGGATTGTTGATTAAATACATGGCGAATTGAAATAAAAGTAAAGAAGGAACTCTACAAGAATCCCTTCTTTATTTTTACACTATATTCTCCATGAAAATCAAGCAAGATATTAAGATAATCAATATGAACCAAACAACCGCTTCCACCCTAAATCCTGTAATCAGATAACCAGGTAAACTCCGGATAAAATTATACCCTTCGACACTCATATCATTATTTGTAATGCGATTATATGGAAATATGAGACTACCCATTATAAACCCAATTTTCGCATGATATGCAGCCGGCGAACTAATTAAACTTGCCCCCTTTGCCATACGTGCTGTTTGCGGTAGACGATCAAATTTCTTCTCATATAATTTTACTATTTGTTCATAATTGCATTTATTAATCACATATGAAATAAAAATCAAGATAACAAATCCAAACATAATAGCTATTATTAATAAAAATTTTAAATCATGGTAATTTTCTATCAAAAAGTTTTTCATAAATTAATAGACCTGATTCTTCATTAAACGTATCGGGATAATGGGTTAATTTATCTGGATTATTTTCAATAACATCATTAATAGCTTCTCCTAAGAATCCCCCCCATCCTTCACCTTCTTTCTCGGCTACTTTTCCCGCTACAATTCCTGTACTGATTCCAGTTGCCAGGCACAACCCCGCTCCAACTGCACCAATCTCTGATGTGAGAAGACCCAAAGCCCACATGCAAACTGCTCTTGCTGCTGGTCCAGCGACACCTCCCACAGTAATACCCACTGCTTGTTTACCACCAAATTTACTGTACTCCGTTATCGCTGCCTTTCTACATTCGCTTTCACGTCCTTTTGCGCAAGCCTCATAAACGTTAGTGGTATAACTCGTAAAATCAAGACCAATACCTATATAGCCTGTTGTTCTCATTATTTTTATCAGTTTCGCTGATGTTTCTATGTAGCTTGCATACCCCTCAATATCCTTTACACCTGTTTGATCCCACTTATGCATAATCGATTTGGTTGATAAACCTAATGCCTGCTTTATATCTTCATATTGTTTTAAATTTAGCCGTTCTTTTGAGAATTTATTCAAAATACCGTCTAATTTTTTAAATAGCCGTTCTCGTTGACCAAAAAACTCCTCTCCAGAAATACGACCAGAATTACTACTATATGTTTTCTTATAAAGCTCCTGTATTTCATTGAGTGTTTTATTTATTTCTTCATAATATCCACCACCAGCATCCTTTATGTAACCTAAGATATCCCCACTTTGTCCTAAAGCATCACTGTATAGTTGTGAAGAAAAAATATCCACGGAAGCTCTGTTTTCGTGTAACACACGGGCTTCTGGCAGTGTTAATGGTGCAAGCGCTTTATCAATTCTATCACGCGCTTTTTGCAATGTTTCAATCTGTTGCTGATCTTGCTTTTCAGGATCAACTACAAGCAGAATTGAACCCGGTTGTTTTTTTATATCTGGATTGAGCTTGTGATATAACTCACGTGTACCATCCGGAGGATTAATAAAAAACCTGGATTCGAAAGATGACGGTGTGGCCTCATAGGGCAGTACGCAAAATCCCGCATCTACAGGTTCACGGGACGATTTATCCTCTTCAACCGGACATGAAGGCCCTGGTACTACGGTAAGAGGTTTTAGTGTGGGTGCAATATAACCTGGTGCGCCATACTCAATCTTTTGAGTAGGTCTGGGTTTTCTCCCCTGCTCCCTGTCGAGCGTTTCCTGATAAGCTCTCCTTACGCTCTCTTCGAAGATGCTGTCGAATATATCGGGCATAAATGGTTCATAAACTAACTCTCCGTCCTCATCAAAATAAAAAGGATTTCTGTCCCAGGACCAATGCTCACCACAATCAATCGCTATTATCCCGCCCACATATAATTTGTGTTGTATCTCATCATAAATGGGATTACATCTACCAATGGGGGGTCTTTCATACGCAACGGAAGAATATCGGTTTACATTCCATTTTCTCTGTGGCAGGCCAACTATAGCTGAGCGCTGATTTTTATTATCATCAAGTTCATAATATATCCTTGCTAACCTAAGACCTTCTTTAGGTGACACTATTTTTTCAAAGACCTCTAATCTGGCACTTTGGCTAAAATCCCGAGTGTTATATAAAGTAAACAAGTTCCCCTCCTTAGCTTAATAATTTCCGTTATTATCATTTTATCTCATTTATTCATCTCATTAATTCATTCATAACTCTCAGTTGTTTGAGTCTGCTTTTTATTAAAACATGATGACTGGGTTACTTGTTTGTGCTTTTGATCTCATAAATAATAAAAAACCCGAATTTAATTTATATAAATTCGGGTTACAAATAAAACCATGCGATTGTATTTATAATACAGATAAATTAAAGCAATTTTTCCTTATTTATAATCAGATTGTTCTCTCCATGTCCATCATTTGTTACAGGCCCGTGCTAGCAAATCGCCGCCGGGCGAGAGATTATTTGAGCAAGGTTCCCCAGTTTTCTACCCAGGGGTTGGATTCGCTTTCTGGTTCAGGATGTTCGCTGGCGTCAATCAGCAACATTTCACCCACGCGCTGTGCGCTTTGCTCCTGTAACAGCGCATCAAACTGTTTGCCACCATTGCAGAAATTAACGTAGCTGCTGTCGCCCAGCGCAATTACCCCATAATGCAGATTTGGCTGGAAACCGAGATTATCTTTGATCCCCTGAAACAGCGGCACAATGCTATCGGGCAGATCGCCCTGCCCGGTCGTTGAGGTCACCACCAGCACATATTTATCCTGATATGCCTGCCAGTCGCTGAGCTCCGGATCTTCAAACACCGTGGCTTTATGACCCTGTGCCGTCAAAATGGCCTCGGCCTCTTCAGCAACCAGCAGTGCGTTTCCGTACATCGTGCCGACAAAAATTCCAATTTCCGCCATAACCGTAATCTCCTGGGACTTAAGAATCTATCTGCTCATCCTGACCTGACCGCTCGACGAACTCAACCCTTTCATTCTCAGGGAGAAGTCCACGCCAGCCAAATTGTGACAATGCCTGCATCCAGACGTCATCCAGCCCGGCGCGAATAACCAGCGGCTCACCGGTGAATGGATGCGTCAGCGCAAGCTGGCTGGCATGCAGCATCAACCGCTGACAGCCAAAATGCTCTGCGGCGCTGCGGTTTTGCCGTAAATCACCGTGCTTGCTGTCGCCAATTATCGGATGGCGTAAGTGGGCCAGATGGCGCCTGAGCTGGTGTTTCCGACCGGTTTTAGGATCCAGCTCCACCAGCCCGTAACGGGTGGTCGGATAACGTCCGGTCGCTACCGGCATTTCTACCGTTGCCAGGCCGCGATAATGGGTGACGGCAGGCTGCGGGCCTTTATCATCGCGGGCAAACTTATCGGCAATCTTATCCAGCTCTTCGACCAACGGGTAATCCAGCACGGTATCATCCATCAGCCAGCCACGCACAATCGCATGATAGCGTTTCTGAATTTGATGATGTTCAAACTGCTGAGACAACAAACGCCCGGCTTCGCTGGACAGTCCCATCAGCAGCACACCGGAGGTTGGTCTGTCGAGTCGATGGGCGGTAAAAACGTGCTGACCAATTTGGTCTCGCACCGTTTGCATCACCACCACTTTCTCATCCCGGTCGAGCCAACTGCGGTGAACCAACCAGCCCGAAGGTTTATTGACGGCAACCAGCCATTCGTCCTGATAAAGAATTTCCAGCATCAGGCGTTATCACTGGTAAACAGCGCATCCAGCTCCTGCAATGCCGCCAGGAGAATGTCGCGTTGCGGATGATCGGCTGCTAGCGCCATTTCGTAATACGGTGCAACGGCAAAAGCCTGCGGAAGCGGCTGCGCGTTATCGAGTAGCGTATGCATGCGGGGAATCAACACCCACTGCAGCCACTCGACCGGCTCCATGGTATCCATACAAAAAGGCTGCGTACTGGTAAACAGATGCTCTGCTGGCTCATCCATCCGCCAGTGATTATGTTCACGCAGTAGCGCTTCAAGTGCGTGTAACTGCTGGCGCACACGGTCATGAGTCGTCATGAAATAAACCTCAATGATGAAAAATCTGGCGCGAAGAATAGCACTAGTGGAAGGAAATAAAAAAAGGGAGCACTGTAAAAAAAACAGTGCTCCCGGTTCGTTTCGCAGCATTCCAGCTACTTTTAGTGCTCCCTGCTCATCCGTGACAACTTTTCCTGTGATCTTGCGACCTTGTTCATCCTGAACTTTTGCATCCTGCTCACATCACCCCGATGTGAAAACTTCATCCTGAAGTATCCTGGCCATCCTGACCCGCCGAACATCCTGACCGGCTCTCATTCTCCGTCCTGGAGGTGTCCTTTAACGCATCCAGCGTCTTCCTCTTTGCTTCGTCCTGAAGCCTGTCCTTGCAACACCATCCTGGTGTGTCCAAGTGAAGAGCCATCATCCTGATGTTCTCTTCGTTGTGCGACTCCTTGTCGACAGATATAGAATCGCCTGTTTCGCTTTGTCTTACAAGATGCTTACAGGCTTACCCTTACGATTATTTTCGTATGAAAGTTGACAATAAAAGACTAACCAATTGAATAATAATAAATTATTATTTTATTAATTCATTAAGTCTTTACTTATCACCTGGCAATGTCCTACAGGGTTTGTAAGAGATCTCTCACAAGATTCAGGGCAAACAGGATTACAGAACTGGCTTAAGTTGAGTGAGGAATTCCGCAAGTGAGGCCGCCAGCACCGTTCGTTTACGGGTTCCCAGCGTTTCTTTGCACACTTCACCGGACAGATTGCACACCGAAATGACGTCAAGCTCATTATCTTGTGTGGCAATAAAAAGCGTAGGCGAAAGCTTAAGTCGCTTTTGCGTAACCAAGTGACCAATCAGGTTTTCCTGAACGCGCCTGAAGTCATCTTCACTCCAGGTCTGCAGCAGCGTCAGCTTTTCATCCGCAAACTGCGCGTGCATATCCCCGGCAAACTGGGTGGTGTAAAAAGCGTGAACGGCAGGTTGTATCACAATATCAAATGCCCGTTCAACCGCATTGAGGTTTTTTTCGCCGACAAAAGGTTGAGGCTGCCAAAATACCGCATCGTCTGTGGAAGAAATGATGCACGGAGAAGGTACGCCATACAGCTCTTCACTGAGTGGCCAACTGTTGTTTTTTTCATGCCATGCGTCGCAATAACGCGTCGTAAAGGCTACCAACGCCTGCGCTGTCAATTCGTCCACTGATTTCTCTCTTCACAAAAGCCAGGATACACTTGTCGCATAGTGTATCTGGTTTATGACGGTGAAACATGTCCTCTTATGAAAATCATCAGGCGCTTGACGGCCTGACTCTAGGTAAATCAACGGATTACCGAGACAATTACGATGCAAGTCTGTTGCAGGGTGTTCCGCGCAGCCTGAACCGCGATCCGCTGGATTTAAAGGCCGATACCCTGCCTTTTCACGGTGCAGATATCTGGACGCTGTATGAACTGTCGTGGCTGAATACCAACGGCTTACCGCAGGTCGCAGTCGGTCACGTGGAACTGGATTACACCAGCGTAAATCTGATTGAATCGAAAAGCTTTAAGCTTTACCTGAACAGTTTTAATCAGACGCGTTTTGATTCCTGGGATGCGGTACGTCAGACACTGGAAAACGATCTTCGCGCCTGCGCTCAGGGCGATGTCAGCGTGGCGCTGTACCGCCTTGACGAACTGGAAGGGCAGCCGATAGCCCACTTTAACGGCACCTGTATCGACAATCAGGATATCGTCATCGATAACTACCAGTTCAGCACTGCGTATCTGGAAAATGCCGTGAGCGGTGAAAAGGCAGTGGAAGAGACACTGGTCAGTCATCTACTGAAATCCAACTGTCTGATTACCCATCAGCCCGACTGGGGCTCCATACAAATTCAGTATCGCGGACGGAAAATCGACAGGGAGAAGCTGCTGCGTTATCTGGTCTCCTTCCGCCACCATAATGAATTTCACGAGCAGTGTGTGGAACGCATTTTCAATGACATTCTGCGCTTCTGCCAGCCGGAGAAACTGAGCGTTTACGCACGCTACACGCGACGTGGTGGCCTGGACATTAACCCATGGCGCACCAACACCGATTTCACTCCGGCAACCGGTCGTCTGGTGCGTCAGTAATCTTTTTTCTCAATTTTGCGTGTCGGATTCCGCGCACAAGGTTGTGAAAGGTCATAAGCCAGGGCTATTGTAATCACAGGGAATGACGTGTTGCGTCCCATAAGGAGTTTACTTGATTACACATATTAGCCCGCTTGGCTCAATGGACATGTTGTCGCAGCTGGAAGTCGATATGCTTAAACGCACGGCCAGCAGCGACCTGTATCAACTGTTTCGTAACTGTTCGCTTGCCGTTCTGAACTCCGGCAGTTTGACCGACAACAGTAAAGAACTGCTGTCACGCTTTGAAAGTTTCGATATTAACGTACTGCGCCGCGAACGGGGCGTGAAGCTGGAACTGATCAACCCACCTGAAGATGCGTTTGTTGATGGACGCATTATTCGTGCGCTACAGGCTAACCTGTTTGCCGTGCTGCGCGACATTCTGTTCGTCAATGGCCAGATCCATAACGCCGGTCGTTTTCAGCATCTGGATCTCGAAAGCTCGGTCCATATCACCAACCTGGTATTCTCGATCCTGCGTAATGCCCGGGCGCTGCACGTCGGTGAAGCGCCGAACATGGTCGTCTGCTGGGGCGGTCACTCAATCAACGAAAATGAGTACCTGTACGCCCGTCGCGTCGGCACCCAGTTGGGCCTGCGCGAACTGAACATCTGTACCGGCTGCGGTCCAGGGGCGATGGAAGCGCCAATGAAAGGCGCTGCGGTAGGCCACGCCCAGCAGCGATACAAAGACAGCCGCTTTATTGGCATGACCGAACCGTCAATCATCGCCGCTGAACCGCCTAACCCGCTGGTAAACGAACTGATCATCATGCCGGACATTGAAAAACGTCTGGAAGCGTTCGTGCGTATCGCCCACGGTATTATCATCTTCCCGGGTGGCGTAGGGACAGCAGAAGAGCTGCTGTATCTGCTGGGGATCCTGATGAATCCGGCCAACAAAGATCAGGTACTACCACTGATCCTGACCGGACCAAAAGAGAGTGCGGATTACTTCCGCGTGCTGGACGAATTTATCGTGCACACGCTGGGGGAAGATGCGCGTCGCCACTATCGCATTATCATTGACGATGCAGCGGAAGTGGCGCGTCTGATGAAAAAAGCGATGCCGCTGGTGAAAGAAAACCGTCGCGACACAGGTGATGCTTACAGCTTTAACTGGTCGATTCGTATCGCGCCCGATCTGCAGATGCCGTTCGAACCGTCCCATGAAAACATGGCCAACCTGAAGCTGTACCCGGATCAACCCGTTGAAGTACTGGCGGCCGATCTACGTCGCGCATTCTCCGGTATTGTGGCTGGTAACGTGAAGGAAGTCGGCATCCGCGCTATTGAAGAGTTTGGCCCGTACAAAATCCACGGTGACCGCGAAATGATGCGCCGTATGGACGATCTCCTGCAGGGCTTTGTTGCACAACATCGTATGAAGTTACCGGGCACTGCGTATATCCCTTGTTACGAGATCTGCGCCTAACCTTCTACACCCGCTAGCAGCACTATAGCGGTGACAGTTTTGTCCATACCAAAGCCGGGTTTGGCGCATGCGCCTCCCGGCTTTTTTTAGTGATACCAGTCACATAGCCCTGACAATCACATAAATACCAGTGATGATTCATTAAAAACAGCGTGCCACGCAAACGATTACCTTGAAAAACCAACCGTGATTTATCTTAGTAAATTATTATTAGTCGCCGAAATCATCTAAAAACAACAGTTTTTACAGCTGAACACGCCTATCTTCGCGCCTTCGCTTTCATGAGATATGTCGTTAATGTTAGCCTTCGCGCCCGTAAATTCGCTTTGACTATTTTTTAACAGATTAATGGCCCAAATTTATCCACATAAAAGGTGGATTATTGCATTTGGGATCCCGATCACTGATACATTCATTACTAAAATGTATCTTTCCGCCCGAAAATTATTACGGCGAAAAATTATATAAAAATCGCTCAACGAATTTCGATTTACAGCCGGGTACTTTCTCATTGGATTGACCTCAAACCCGGCTTTTTAAGCTTCCTCCAGGAGAAATAGATGGAAAACACTCAAACCAGCACTATCGTTACGGGCCAGACCCGCAGCGCATGGCGCAAGACAGACACCATGTGGATGCTGGGCCTTTACGGCACGGCGATTGGCGCGGGTGTATTGTTCCTGCCGATCAACGCAGGCGTAGGCGGTATGATCCCGCTGATCATCATGGCGATCCTTGCCTTCCCAATGACCTTCTTTGCACACCGCGGTCTGACTCGCTTTGTGCTGTCCGGTAAAAATCCGGGTGAAGACATCACCGAAGTTGTAGAAGAACACTTCGGCGTTGGCGCAGGTAAACTGATTACCCTGCTCTACTTCTTCGCTATCTACCCGATTCTGTTGGTTTACAGCGTAGCAATCACCAATACCGTTGAAAGCTTCCTGACCCATCAGCTGGCGATTACTCCTCCGCCGCGTGCAATCCTGTCTCTGATCCTGATTGTCGGCATGATGACCATCGTGCGCTTCGGTGAGCAGATGATCGTTAAGGCGATGAGCATCCTGGTATTCCCGTTCGTTGCGGCTCTGATGCTGCTGGCGCTGTATCTGATCCCTCAGTGGAGCGGTGCGATTCTGGAAACCATGTCTTTTGACTCTGCGGCAACCACCGGGAACGGCCTGCTGTTGACCCTGTGGCTGGCGATTCCGGTAATGGTGTTCTCCTTCAACCACTCCCCGATCATCTCCTCCTTCGCCGTGGCGAAGCGTGAAGAGTACGGTGATGAAGCTGAGAAGAAATGCTCCAAGATTCTGGCATTCGCTCACATCATGATGGTACTGACCGTTATGTTCTTCGTCTTCAGCTGTGTATTCAGCCTGACCCCGGCGGACCTGGCAGCAGCAAAAGAGCAGAACATCTCGATTCTGTCTTACCTGGCGAACCACTTTAACGCGCCGATTATTGCCTGGATGGCACCGATCATCGCGATTATCGCTATCACCAAATCCTTCCTCGGCCACTACCTGGGCGCACGTGAAGGCTTCAACGGGATGGTGATTAAGTCTCTGCGCGGCAAAGGCAAATCCATCGAAATCAACAAACTGAACAAAATCACTGCACTGTTCATGCTGGTAACCACCTGGATTGTGGCGACACTGAACCCGAGCATCCTCGGTATGATTGAGACCCTGGGTGGCCCAATCATCGCGATGATTCTGTTCCTGATGCCGATGTATGCCATCCAGAAAGTACCGGCAATGCGTAAGTACAGCGGCCATATCAGCAACGTCTTCGTTGTGATTATGGGCCTGATCGCTATCTCCGCTATTTTCTACTCTCTGTTCAGTTAATTCCCCTGCGCCGCTCTTCGGGGCGGCGCATCTCGATACACAATGGACGCCTCATGATTAGCGTATTCGATATTTTCAAAATCGGCATTGGCCCTTCCAGCTCCCACACTGTTGGCCCGATGAAAGCAGGCAAACAATTCACGGATGACCTGATTGCACGCGGAATTCTCACTGACGTAACCCGCGTAGTGGTTGATGTCTATGGCTCCTTGTCTCTGACGGGGAAAGGTCACCATACCGACATCGCGATTATTATGGGCCTGGCGGGTAATCTGCCGGATACCGTAGACATTGATGCCATCCCTTCCTTTATCCAGGATGTGAATACTCATGGGCGTTTGCTGCTGGCAGACGGTCAACATGAGGTCGAGTTCCCGGTCGACAAGTGCATGAATTTCCATGCGGACAATCTGTCCCTGCACGAAAACGGGATGCGTATTACCGCACTGGCGGGCGAAAAAGCCATTTACAGCCAGACTTACTATTCCATTGGCGGTGGGTTCATCGTTGATGAAGAACATTTTGGTTTACCGAACAACTCTCCGGTAAACGTGCCGTATCCGTATAAATCCGCAGCTGATTTGCAACGTCATTGCCAGGAAACCGGCCTGTCACTTTCCGGTCTGATGATGCAAAACGAACTGGCCCTGCACAGTAAAGAAGAGCTGGAACAGCACTTTGCTAACGTCTGGGAAGTGATGCGTAGCGGGATTGAGCGCGGCATCACCACCGAAGGTGTATTGCCGGGCAAACTGCGCGTTCCGCGTCGTGCTGCTGCGCTGCGTCGTATGTTGGTCAGCAGCGACAAAACCACCACTGACCCGATGGCGGTTGTTGACTGGATCAACATGTTCGCGCTGGCCGTGAACGAAGAAAACGCAGCAGGTGGACGTGTAGTTACCGCGCCAACCAACGGTGCATGCGGGATTGTTCCTGCCGTACTGGCGTATTACGACAAGTTTATCCGTGAAGTGAACGCTAACTCTCTGGCACGCTATATGTTGGTCGCGAGCGCCATTGGTTCACTGTATAAGATGAACGCCTCTATCTCTGGTGCCGAAGTCGGCTGTCAGGGTGAAGTTGGCGTGGCCTGCTCCATGGCAGCGGCTGGTCTGGCTGAACTGCTGGGTGGTAGTCCAATGCAGGTGTGCATCGCAGCGGAAATCGGTATGGAACATAACCTGGGTCTGACCTGCGATCCGGTTGCCGGCCAGGTACAAGTACCGTGCATTGAACGTAACGCGATCGCGTCCGTGAAAGCGGTGAACGCCGCACGTATGGCGCTGCGCCGTACCAGTGAGCCACGCGTGTGCCTCGATAAAGTTATCGAGACCATGTACGAAACCGGTAAAGACATGAATGCCAAATACCGCGAAACATCTCGCGGCGGTTTGGCAATGAAAATTGTCACCTGCGATTAAGTCCCACCCCATTGCCGGATGGCGCAAGCTTATCCGGCCTACAGTGCCGTATTCATTTGTAGGCCGGATAAGGCTTCAGCCGCCATCCGGCAAAATGTTGTATCAGATCTTCGCCTCCACTCGCCGTGAATGTTACCCTACAGACTGATTTGTTAGGGAGAACACCGTGGCCGTCCATCTGCTCATTGTCGATGCACTGAATCTTATCCGCCGAATTCACGCCGTACAGGGCTCACCCTGCGTGGAGACGTGCCAGCACGCGCTCGATCAGTTGATTGTGCACAGTCAGCCCACACACGCCGTGGCGGTATTTGATGACGAAGCGCGCAACAGCGGCTGGCGTCACCAACGCTTACCTGACTACAAAGCCGGTCGCCCGCCAATGCCTGACGATTTACACAAGGAAATGCCCGCCTTACGCGCCGCTTTTGAACAGCGCGGTGTCTGCTGCTGGGAATCCAGCGGGAATGAAGCCGATGATTTAGCCGCAACTCTGGCGGTGAAAGTTAGCCAGGCCGGACATCAGGCAACCATCGTCTCAACCGATAAAGGCTATTGTCAGCTACTCTCCCCAACGCTGCGTATTCGCGATTATTTCCAGAAACGCTGGCTGGATGCGCCATTTATCGAGAAAGAGTTCGGCGTACTGCCGCAACAGTTGCCTGATTACTGGGGACTGGCAGGGATCAGCAGTTCTAAGATACCTGGGGTTGCCGGTATTGGTCCTAAAAGCGCCACACAATTGCTGACGCAGTTTCCAACGCTGGAAGCACTGTATGAACATCTGGATGACGTACCGGAGAAATGGCGTAAGAAACTCGAAGAACATCGGGAGATGGCGTTTTTGTGCCGCGATATCGCGCGGCTGCAAACGAACTTACATATCGACGGAAACCTACAGCAGCTACGGCTGGCACGGTAGTCTTATTTTCGGATGGCGCTGCGCTTATCCGGCCTACTTAACGTATAACCCTGTAGGCCAGATAAACGCCAGGTGATTACCAGGCAGTATGGTACAGCTCGACGATATCCCCAAGGCTCGCTTCACGCGGATTTCCCCCGGTACAAACATCGTCAAATGCGGCTTGCGCCAATGCAGGAATATCCTCTTTACGGACGCCAACATCGCGTAAGTGCAGTGGGATCCCTACATCGCGATTAAGGGCGAAGACAGCATCCACTGCCGCTTTGCGTGCTTGCGCCAACGTCAGTCCTTCAACCTTAACCCCCATTACCCGGGCAATATCGCGGAATTTTTCCCCAGTGAATTCGGCGTTATAGTGCATCACGTGCGGCAGCAAAATGGCATTCGCGATGCCGTGCGGCGTGTTGTAGAACGCGCCTAACGGGTGTGCCATGCCATGCACTAATCCCAGACCAACGTTGGAGAAGCCCATCCCGGCAACGTACTGGCCCAGGGCCATCGCTTCACCCGCCTGGCTGTCACCCGCAACGGAACCGCGCAATGACCCGGCAATAATTTCGATGGCTTTAATGTGCAGCGCATCGGTAAGCGCCCACGCTGCCCGGGTGATGTAACCTTCAATGGCATGAGTCAGTGCATCTACCCCAGTAGCCGCTTTTAATGCAGCAGGCATGCCGTCCATCATATCCGCATCGATGAACGCCACCTGCGGGATGTCATGTGGATCGACACAAACAAACTTACGCCGATTCTCTTCGTCAGTGATCACGTAGTTAATGGTCACTTCCGCCGCTGTTCCCGCGGTGGTTGGGATAGCCATAACCGGCACGCTCGGGAAGCGTGTCGGCGATAACCCTTCAAGGCTACGTACATCCGCAAACTCCGGGTTATTATTGATAATGCCAATCGCTTTACAAGTATCCTGCGGGGAGCCTCCGCCGATGGCTATCAGATAGTCTGCGCCGCTTTGCTGAAAGACACTCAATCCCTCCTGCACTACCGCAATGGTTGGATTAGGAATAACGCCTGAATAGATTTCCCATGCCAGACCTGCAGCATCCATTCGGGATGTCACTTTCTCAACAACGCCGCACTGCACCAGATTTTTATCAGTCACAATCAACGCCTTGCGATAACCGCGACGAATAACTTCATCGGTTAATGCGCCAACAGCCCCCCGGCCAAACCATGCCGTTTCATTCAGAATCATTCTGTTCGCCATTGTATTTCTCCTTTTCGCTATGCGAAATTACTCTTCAATGCGTAATCCGTAAGATTTGAATTTCTCCAGCACAATAGCGATCTCCTCGTCATCCAGCACCGGCACCGGGTCAACAATCGCCAGCGTGCTCAGGTACAGACGGGCCAGAACTTCCACTTCATGCGCCAACCACAGTGCTTTTTCCAAATTCGCTTCGCAAGCAATCAACCCATGGTGCTGTAAAAGCGTTGCCTTACGGTTTTTCAGGGCGACGCTCACATGCTCTGACAGCTCTCGTGTACCAAACGTCGCATAAGGCGCACACGGAATAGAGTTCCCCCCCGCCGCTGCAATCATGTAGTGAATTGCCGGGATAGGGCGATTAAGAATTGAAACGGCCGTGCAGTGTACGGCATGGTTATGGACAACCGCATTGGCATCCGGACGCGTCTGGTATGCCGCCAGGTGAAAACGCCATTCACTGGAGGGTAATTGTCCTTTATCATATTTCCCGTCGTTATCTACATACACGATCATGTTTTCAGTAAGTCTTTCGTAAGGAATACCGCTGGGCGTGATCAGCATCCCGTTTTCATAACGCGCACTCACATTTCCCGCCGTCCCCTGATTCAATCCAAGGCTGGTCATTTCCAGACAGGTTTCAATGATTTCTCGCGACAAACGCATTCTTTCCATAATGATTCTCCGGGTACAGTTTCCCCTCGTCTTTATTGCGAAAAATACAGCCGCAGAATAAGACGGGTCAGGTTTCAGGTACAGGCAGCCACTGAACGTATTTATTCAGATTCAGTTGGCCGATTTATTTATAGCGACATATTAAGGCTGTCTTACGCGCTTAATAAGTTTCATCTCAACTTTTACAGTTTCTTTAATTGGGTGATCATCAATAGCACTCATCATCATATCGAATGCTTTTTCCGCCCAGACATTTTCATCCTGTTGCATTGACCAGACATTATTGGCGAGGAATCCCAGCATTGGGTGTTCATCGAATGTCCCAATATTAATTTCCGGTGGAATTGTGCCCAAACGATTACGAATAGCGTTAATGGCCCCTTCCAGTACCGGTAATGATGAGGCGATAAACGCCTGCGGACAGCCCTGTTCGCCGATCAACTCATCCATCAGTCGATAACCACCTTCAGGAGTGTTGTCCGGACCTTCACGCACCCAATCTCTATGTGAAATGCCATTATTGTTCAATGCATTAAGATAACCTTGCAAACGATCACCAATGCTGGGTAATCCGGTATCCCCCACTAAAAACCAGATTGGCGACTTTCCAGCGTCAAACAGACTCTGCGTCAATTTCTCGCCGCCCAAGATGTTATGACTTTCTACCAGTGCGTTATCGGTATACTTAAAATCACGGTCAAGTAACACCATCGGTTTTCTGACCTGACGTAAATGGTGTTGCTGATTCTCTAACGTTGAGGGAACAATAAAAAGGCCATCGACATTACGGGCGATTAACGCTTTGGTCAGTTTATTTTCGTAATCAACATCGTCATAGGTACAGCTAATCGTTAACTGATAACCTGAACGACGACAGCGTTGCTCAAGTTTTTCTGCGAGTGTGGCAAAAAAGACGTTGGAAATATTGGGTACAATCAATCCCAAAGTATCCGTTTTATTTAATTTCAGGCTACGTGCTGAATGGTTAATGACGTAACCATAGCGCTCGACATATTCATTAATACGCGTTTGGGTTTTGACACTGATTCGATATTGCTCTGCTTTCCCGTTCAGCACCAGTCGTACGGTCGTAACCGATAAATTCAGATCGCTGGCTATCTGTTCTACTGTTTTAGCCATCTATATGCCCCAGTCCACATCCAAAAACGTCAATCTACAATCATAAAAGTATTTTAAACTTTTGTCTTACTGCATAAGTTGGTTAATCGCCTGCTGCTGATCCCACAGCATCAGATAAGCCTGGTATTTGCGATCATAGAAGTTCCGCCGCGCCGGGTTCGCCTTAATCACCTCGCCCGATCGAACCATCGCCTGACATGCGGATGGAATAGTTGCCCACGCGCCGCATGCTACCGCGCCAGTGATAGCCGCACCTAACGTCACCGCATCCTCTTCCTGAATAAGATGAATATCGCATCCGGTAGCATCGGCATATTCTCTCATCCACAGTGGGTTATGCGTTGCGCCGCCGCACAGCGTCAGTCGGGAAATGGTGTGACCGTTTTCACGCATCACTTCCATAATATGCCGCGTACCGCAGGCGATCGCCTGTAATGTCGCCAGGTACAGACGAGCTACCTGCATCTCACCTCGTTCCAGCGTCAAACCACAGATGCTGCCTCGAGCATCGGGCCGTGCGCGCGGCGAACGATTACCGTGGTGATCGGCAAGCACATGCAGATAACGACCAGGCTCAGACTCCTGCTCCTCAAGTGCGGCAACCCATTCATTAACTAAAACAATGGGATGGCAGCCCCGGGCCTCAGCTTTGTGAAACAGCTCAGCACTGGCTCCTGATTCCTGAAGCGTCCAGTCGACTAACGCCCCAGCAGCACTCTGCCCTCCTTCCGTCAGCCAGTAGCCTGGCAGCATGGCTGACCAATAAGGCCCCCAAACACCTGGCGTATGAATTTCCTGCTCGCTGCACAGCATATGGCAATTTGACGTTCCGCTAATCAGCGCCAACGTCCCCTCAGGCTCAACCCCGGCAAGCGCAACTCCGCCAGCATGGGCATCAATCATACCGCTGGCGACGACCACTGCAGTCGTCAGCCCCAGCGCCTGGGCCGAATCGCTGCTAAGCGTTCCAACGCCAGCGCCTGGCGGAAGAATACGCGACGGGATTTTGCCCAACAAATCCGTTAATTCAACGGCGTCTAGCAGGGAGTGGCTAAAGCGTTGTTCATGTGCCAGATAGTTCCATTTACAGGTCAGCGTGCACAAACCGGCAACATCAGTGGCGGTAGCTTTAGAGACCAGAAAGTCCGCAAGATCATAGAAACGATGTGCACTCTGCCACGTTGCGGGAAAATGATTTTTCAGCCACAGCACCTTGGGAAGTTCCATCTCTACGCTGACTTCGCCGCCGACATAGCGCAGAGCCGGATCTTGCGTGGCATTAATGCGTTTGGCCTCATCTACCGCGCGATGATCCATCCACATGATGATGTTATGGTCTGGCGATTCACCAGGCGAAACCGCCAGTCCCTGCCCGTGTTCATCGAGGGCAACTAAGGAGCAGGTGGCATCAAATCCCAGTGAACGAATCTCCTCGACGGGAACCCCCGCTGACGACACAGCTTCTCTCACCGCATGGCAAACCTGCTGCCAGATTTCTGCAGATGACTGCTCAACCCGCTCAGGACCGGGTCGAAACTGCGAGATGGGGCGTGTCGCAAAAGCCAGCCGTGTGCCACTGGCATCAAAGACACCAGCCCTGACGCTGGCGGAACCGACATCCACACCGAGGAAATATCCACTGCCCATAGTAACTCCCTGACGCTGGCTAATGATGGGGCGAGCACCTCGCCCCAACGGTCTTATTTTTTACCGAATGGGTGTAACAATTTGTCAATTTCTGGGGTATCAATGTTCTTCGCACTGACAAATTTCACCGGAATATCAATCTCTTTCGGTACAGACTGACCCGATACCGCTGCATTCAGCGTCTTGATACCCTGGTAGCCAATCTGATAAGCGTCCTGCACCACAAATCCCTGAATCACTCCGGACTTCAGGAAGGCAATGATTGCCTCTGTGCTATCAAAACCAATCACCTTCACTTTGCCTTTCAGATTTTGGCTATCAATAGCGTTTGCTACGCCAAGCGTTGAGCCTTCATTTGTGCCATAAATTCCTGCAATATCCGGGTTGGCCTGGATCATATCGATGGTTTTATCCATCGCTTTTTGCGGATCGCCATCACTGTACTGGACCGGTAGCACCTGAATATCCGGATATTTCTCCTTCATACGGGCAATAAACCCTTCCGAACGTTCAATCGCAGAAGAGGTCCCCGCTACGTGCGCAATAATGCCCACTTTCCCTTTACTGCCCACTTCCGCTGCCAGCGCGTCTGCGGCTTCAGCACCGGCTTTACGGTTATTCGTGGCGACAAAGCTCACCGGGATATCAGAATTCACGCCGGAGTCAAACGTCACAACTTTAATACCGCGTGAATTTGCGGTCTCAACTAATGGCGCAAGCGCGTTGGCATCTAACGCAGCCAGTAATAATCCATTGGGTTTTTGCGCCATCGCGTTTTCAACCAACTGAATCTGCTCGGCAATCTGAGTTTCATCCGCCGGGCCAACATAGCTGGTTTTATCGCCCAACTCTTTTGCTGCTGCTTCCGTCCCCATTTTTACGGTTTGCCAGAATTCATGCTGGAAACCTTTACTGACCACCGGAAGGTTCATATCTTTAGCCAATACGCTGGATGTCATACAGGCCAGCAGGGATAACGCATAGACAAAATTCCTGGTTCTCATTGTTTTACTCCGTTCTGAGTGAGTCACCCTAAACGTCAGGGTTATGATGCCCCGTGACTTCCGGGAGCGTAAATCAACGAATTTTTTTGCGTAATGTATCGAGATAAACCGCGGCAATGACCACCACGCCCATGGCTACCATTTGCCAGAACTGGGAAACGCCCATCAGGTTCAGACCATTCTTCAGCACGCTCATAATGAATGCGCCGATGATCGTGCCGCCGATGGTACCAATTCCGCCCATCAAGCTTGTACCGCCAATAACAACCGCTGCAATGGCTTCCAGCTCATACCCCACGCCGACCGTTGGTTGTCCTGAGTTCAAGCGAGAGGCCAGAATCACCCCGGCAATCCCAGTCAGCAGACCACAAAAGGCGTAGACGAAAATTTTGACGCGCTGAACTTTAATACCGGAAAGATGTGCGGCTACCTCATTGCTACCCACGGCGTAAACATAGCGACCAATCACCGTTTTCTTCAGGATGTAGGCGGCAATTAACGCCACCACCACCAGGTAAAAAACGGGATAAGGCAGCACATCAAACAAACGTCCCTGGGCCAGCATTTTGAAGGTGGGGTAATCAGCGAAATAAATCGCACGACCATCGGTCATCACCATATTGATGCCTCTGACTGACATCATCAGGCCCAGCGTGGCGATAAAAGGCGGGATAGTCATTTTGGTGACCAGAAGGCCGTTGATATAGCCGCATAATCCCCCGGCCAGCACCCCCGCCAGAATACATACAGGCAGAGGCAATCCCAGCGTGGCGCTGATGCCTACCGCAACACCAGAAAAGGCCACTACCGAGCCAAGAGAAAGATCGATTCCTGAAGTGATAATGACAAAGGTAACGCCAATTGCCATGATGCCAATCACTGACGTTTGCAAGGCAATTGTCATGATGTTTTCAGTGTTAAAGAAAAATGGCGAACCAAAACTAAAAAATATTACTAAAATAATCAGACTCAAAAGCGGCGCAAGGCGCATTAAAAGTTCTTTGTTAATTTTTATTTTCTTATTATTGCTGTCTGAAGAGGTTACAGAGATAGTCATAAATTAGTCCTCTAACGTCGCGTATTGCATGATTTTTTCTTGTGTGGCGTCATCAGAAGCTAACTCCCCGGTAATACGTCCATTACGCATCACTAAAATGCGGTCGCACATACCCAGCACTTCCGGTAATTCAGAGGAAATCATGATAATTGACTTCCCTTTTGCCACCAATCGATTCATTAATTCATAAATTTCAAGTTTAGCCCCCACATCAATACCGCGAGTGGGTTCGTCAAAGATGAGAATATCGGTATCTTTACATACCCATCTGGCAATAATAATTTTCTGCTGATTACCGCCACTTAAATTCAGTGCCGCCTGCTCTAAATGTGGTGTTTTAATCCGTAGGGCTTTAACCTGTTCCTCGCTGGTTTTCTGACAACGTTTGCTGTCCACATTGCCATAGCGGTCGGAATATTCAGGATAATTGCCCAACATAATATTACGCTCAACGGACAGTCCTAATGCCAGCCCCTCTTTTTTTCTGTCCTCGGTTAAATAGCTGATACCCTGTTGGATAGCATCAGGAATATCTTTAATTACCGTCACTTTTCCGTTTAGCTTGAGGGTACCGCCATCAATGGGATCCGCGCCAAAAATCGCCCGCGCCAGCTCGGTACGCCCTGCGCCCATCAGACCAGCGAAACCCAATATTTCGCCCTGATACAGGGTGAAATCAATGTTGTTCAGTACACCATTGCGAGTCAGACCGCTGACTTCCAACACCGGCTTACGTTGAGCCAAAGGTCCACGACGAGGATAGATATTGCCGAGGTCCCACCCAACCATCATGGCAATCAGGTCGCTAATTTTAACCGCATCATAATCTACAGTGGCAATAAACTGACCATCACGCATCACCGTCGCACGATCGGCTATCAGCGCCAGTTCCTCCAGCCTGTGCGAGATATAAACAATGCCCGTCCCCTGTTCTTTCAGCAAACGGGTTACCTGAAATAAACTGTCGATTTCCGTTTCCGTCAGTGCCGCCGTCGGTTCATCCATAATAAGGATCTTAGCATTCACCGATATCGCTTTAGCAATCTCAACCATTTGTTGTTGCGCGACGGTCAGATCGGCCACCAGCGTTTCTGGGGAGATATTCAGGTTTAATTTTTGCAAAATATCGATAGCAGCCTGTCGCTGTTGTTTTTCATCCAGACGCCAGCGGTTATTTTTGCAAAACTCCCTGCCAATAAAAATATTTTCTTCTACCGTGAGTTCAGGGAAAAGATTAAATTCCTGGTGAATAATCGTGATACCTGCGCTTTGTGCGCTCAACGGGTTCGCAAAAGAAACAGATTGCCCTTCAAAAATAATATCTCCTTCATCAGGCTGATAAACACCGGATAAAATCTTCATCAACGTAGACTTTCCTGCGCCATTCTCACCCAGCAGCGCATGAACCTCGCCTTTGCGTAAAGCAAAATCCACATTACTCAACGCTAATACGCCGGGAAAACGTTTCGTAATATGACTCATCTGTAAAAATGTTTCAGACATTGCTGCTTTCCTCAATATACAGAAACTGCAATCAGTGAATCAGGCGAAAAAACGTTGCCAGGAAGCCATCGTCACCGTTAATGCGAATACTACCTATACGTTCATATGCGTTTTATCAATCATGCTAACTCGAGTTAGCGAAGTGCCTTTTAAAGCTATTTTAGCTACTCAAATTAGCCAAATCATTTGGTTTAAATCTGTGACGCTGAACAAACATTTTATTGCAAATACTTAATTTAAAAGGATTTATACAAAAATATGCGTTCTGGTTTATTTGACGCAGATCGAATTTTAACCACTTCTCGTGAAGCCTCTCACAGTTCCACAACAAAAAAGTTGTGCAAAAAACTCTCTAATACCTAAGCTAACTCGAGTTAGCAAAAATGAGTTATTCAGCCAACTGCGACGGTGGTGTTCAACATCCGCTTTTGCAGCACGGCATAAAGTGAGATGAGGAACCTCGAATGAAAAAAAATAGCTTACCGAAGATTGGCATTCGTCCGGTGATAGATGGGCGCCGTATGGGTGTTCGTGAATCGCTCGAAGAGCAAACCATGAATATGGCTAAAGCCACCGCTGCGCTGATCGCTGAGAAACTTCGTCACGCCTGCGGAGCGCAAATTGAATGTGTCATTGCCGACACCTGTATCGCCGGGATGGCGGAATCTGCCGCCTGCGAAGAAAAATTCAGCAGCCTGAATGTGGGCGTGACCATCACCGTGACCCCATGCTGGTGCTACGGTAGCGAAACCATCGACATGGATCCAATGCGGCCGAAAGCTATCTGGGGTTTCAACGGTACAGAACGTCCGGGGGCCGTTTATCTGGCTGCCGCGCTGGCTGCGCATAATCAAAAAGGACTTCCTGCCTTCTCTATTTACGGCCATGACGTACAGGACGCCGGCGACACCACGATCCCTGCCGATGTGGAAGAAAAATTGCTGCGCTTTGCCCGCGCGGGCTTAGCCGTCGCCGGTATGAAAGGCAAAACCTACCTGTCCGTAGGCGGCGTTTCAATGGGCATTGCTGGCTCTATTGTCGATCATAACTTCTTTGAATCCTGGCTGGGAATGAAAGTTCAACCCGTTGATATGACCGAACTGCGTCGTCGCATCGACCAAAAAATCTATGACGAAGCTGAGCTGGAAATGGCGCTGGCGTGGGCGGACAAAAACTTCCGCTACGGCGAGGATCAGAACGCGCAGCAATATAAGCGCAACGCAGAGCAAAGCCGTGCGGTGCTGAAAGAGAGCCTGCTGATGGCCATGTGCATTCGCGACATGATGCAGGGTAACCAGAAGCTGGCCGACAAAGGTCGGGTTGAAGAGTCGCTGGGATACAACGCGATTGCCGCAGGCTTCCAGGGCCAGCGTCACTGGACCGATCAATATCCGAATGGTGATACCGCCGAAGCGCTGCTCAACAGCTCCTTTGACTGGAATGGCATACGCGAACCGTTCGTTGTCGCCACCGAAAACGACAGCCTGAACGGCGTGGCGATGCTGTTTGGTCATCAACTTACCGGCACGGCGCAGGTCTTTGCCGATGTGCGCACCTACTGGTCGCCAGAGGCGGTGGAGCGTGTCACGGGTAAACCGCTGACCGGGCTTGCTGAGCACGGCATTATTCACCTGATCAACTCGGGATCGGCTGCACTGGATGGTTCCTGCAAACAGCGCGACGACGCAGGGAAACCGACCATGAAACCGCACTGGGAAATCTCGCAAAAAGAGGTCGATGATTGCCTGGCGGCAACCGAATGGTGTCCGGCTATTCACGAATACTTCCGCGGCGGCGGCTACTCCTCTCGCTTCCTGACCGAGGGCGGCGTGCCGTTCACCATGACTCGCATCAACATCATCAAGGGCCTGGGGCCGGTACTGCAAATCGCAGAAGGCTGGAGCGTGGAATTACCGGAAGATATGCATGACCAGCTCGATGCGCGCACCAACTCTACCTGGCCGACTACCTGGTTTGCCCCGCGCTTAACCGGTAAAGGCCCGTTCAGCGATGTCTATTCGGTTATGGCTAACTGGGGTGCAAACCACGGAGTGCTGACGATTGGTCACGTGGGCGCAGACTTTATCACTCTGGCCGCCATGCTGCGTATCCCGGTTTGCATGCACAACGTGGAAGACGAGAAAATTTACCGTCCTTCAGCCTGGGCAGCCCACGGAATGGATACGGAAGGCCAGGATTATCGTGCCTGCCAGAACTACGGTCCGCTGTATAAGCGTTAAACATCGAGCAATTGCCTGATGGTGGCGCTTACGCGTCTTATCAGGCCTACGAAGCGCACGGTTTTGTAGGCTGGATAAGGCGAAGCCGCCATCCGGCAATAGGTAATCTCCCAGGAGCAATTATGAAACAAGAGGTTATCCTGGTCCTCGACTGTGGCGCGACCAACGTGCGGGCCATAGCCGTTGACCGTCAGGGAAAAATTATCGCCCGCGCCTCTACGCCCAACGCCAGTGATATTGCCGCGGAGAACAGTATCTGGCATCAGTGGTCGCTGGAAGCCATTTTGCAACGCTTCGCCGGCTGCTGTCAGCGGCTCTCCACGCAACTGGCCAATTGCCGTATCTGCGGGATCGCCGTCACCACCTTCGGCGTAGACGGTGCGCTGGTCGATCAACACGGCAGGCAGTTATATCCGGTAATCAGTTGGAAGTGCCCGCGAACCGCAGCAGTAATGGAAAATATCCATCGCTACATGTCACCGCAGCAGTTGCAGGAAATCTCCGGCGTCGGCGCGTTTAGCTTTAACACGCTGTATAAACTGGTGTGGCTGAAAGAAAACCATCCACAATTACTGGAACAGGCGCACGCCTGGCTGTTTATCTCATCGCTTATCAACCACCGTTTAACCGGCGAGTTCACCACAGATATCACCATGGCGGGCACCAGCCAGATGCTGAACATCCAGCAGCGCGATTTCAGTGATGACATTTTGCAGGCGACCGGCATACCGCGCCGACTGTTTCCACGTCTGGTGGAAGCGGGCGAACAAATTGGGGTACTGCAACACGAGGCCGCCAGCCTGCTCGGGCTACCAGTGGGTATTCCTGTGATATCTGCCGGGCACGACACGCAGTTTGCGCTCTTTGGCGCGGGAGCTCAGCCAGACGAACCGGTGCTCTCTTCCGGTACATGGGAAATTCTGATGGTACGCAGCGCACAGGTGGACACCTCTCTGCTCAGCCATTATGCGGGTTCCACTTGTGAATTAGACAGTCATGCCGGGCTGTATAATCCCGGCATGCAGTGGCTGGCTTCCGGCGTGCTTGAATGGGTGCGTAAGCTGTTTTGGACTGCCGAATCGCCCTGGCAGACGCTGATTGACGAAGCCCGGTCCATTCCTGCTGGCGCAGAAGGCGTCAAGATGCACTGCGACCTGCTGACCTCTCAGAATGCGGGCTGGCAAGGGGTTACGCTCAATACCACCCGCGGGCATTTTTATCGCGCCGCACTGGAAGGACTGACAGAACAGTTGCAGCGGAATTTACACACGCTGGAAAAAATCGGTCATTTCCAGGCCACTGAATTGTTATTGGTTGGCGGGGGAAGCCGTAACGCATTGTGGAACCAGATTAAAGCTAATGTTCTCGGGATCCCTGTCAAAGTGCTGGATGACGCCGAAACCACCGTCGCAGGCGCCGCGATGTTTGCCTGGTCAGGCATTAGAGAATTTACCTCACCGGAACAGGCCCGTGCGCAGGTGCGCTACCAGTACCGTTACTTCTATCCGCAAACCGAATCCGAACTGACAGGAGTCGAGTAACATGCTCAAAACAATATCCCCCTTAATTTCCCCCGACCTGCTGAAGGTGCTGGCTGAAATGGGTCACGGCGATGAGATTATCTTTTCCGATGCTCATTTTCCGGCTCATAGCATGGGACCGCAGGTGATTCGCGCCGACGGTCTGCTGGTTAGTGACCTGCTGCAGGCGATTATTCCGCTTTTTGAACTGGACAGCTACGCCCCACCGCTGGTGATGATGGCCGCAGTAGAAGGCGACTCTCTCGATCCTGACGTCGAGGCTCGCTATCGACAGGCGCTTTCATTGCAGGCCCCCTGTCCAGACATCACGCGTATTGACCGTTATGCCTTTTACGAACGAGCGCAAAAGGCGTTTGCGATCGTTATCACAGGAGAGCGGGCAAAGTACGGGAATATTCTTTTAAAAAAAGGGGTAACGCCGTAATCTCTGGTCAGAATGCCCGTCTGGTACGGGCATTTATCATCAGATGAGGATCTGAACATGAAAGCGGCGCGCCAGCAGGCAATCGTAGATCTGCTTACCCACCACAAAAGCCTGACAACTGAAGCCCTGTCTTTGCAGCTAAACGTTAGCAAAGAGACCATCCGCCGCGATCTCAGTGAATTACAAACCCAGGGCAAGGTGCTACGCAATCACGGGCGGGCCAAGGCTATTCATCGGGAAAATCAGGACAGTGGCGACCCGTTTCATATTCGACTAAAAAGCCACTATGCCCACAAAGCAAATATTGCCCGCGAAGCGCTGGCATGGATCGAAGAAGGTATGGTGATAGCTTTAGACGCCAGCTCAACCTGCTGGTACCTGGCGCGACAGCTACCGGACATCAACATTCACGTTTTTACCAACAGCCAGCCCATCTGCCAGGAATTGGCTAAACGTGAACACATTCAGCTTATCAGCTCCGGCGGTCGCCTTGAGCGCAAATACGGTTGCTACGTTAATCCCTCGCTTATCTCGCAGCTTAAATCCCTCGATATTGACCTGTTTATTTTTTCCTGCGAAGGGATCAATAGCGACGGCGCGCTCTGGGACTCAAATGCAACCAACGCAGACTTCAAATCCATTCTGCTTAAGCGCGCATCGCAATCTTTATTGTTGATCGATAAAAGTAAATTTAATCGTTCGGGAGAGGCCAGAATTGGGCATCTGGATGATGTGACGCATATTGTTTCAGATACACAGCTGATTGAATCAATCCAGGCCGAATAGGGCGATTTCGCCGCCATCCGACCTGGATTGTAGCCTTATCGCTCGTCGCGACGACCGCCGACGGCCGCCCACAGACGACGTACGTGAACGGTTACTTCTTCACGGTCATGATACAGCTGACGCGCCTGAATTTGGGCATTTACGCCATGTTCATCAAGCTGGGCCTGAATGTAAGCCAGGTTCTGTGATACCTCTTCGTAGCGTTTTTTCATTGGCAGCTTGAGGTTGAATATCGTCTCACGACACCAGCCGTTGACCAGCCATTGTGCCATCAGCGCGGCGACCTTCGCCGGCTTCTCCACCATATCGCAGACCATCCACGAAATATTGTTCCGATTCGGACGGTATTTAAATCCGTCTTCACGCAGCCAGGTGACCTGTCCGGTATCCATCAGGCTTTGTGCCATTGGACCGTTATCCACGGAGTAAACCCACATGTTGCGTTTAACCAGCTGATAGGTCCATCCGCCCGGGCAGGCCCCTAAATCCACCGCATACATTCCGTTCGCCAGACGCTCATCCCATTCATCGGCAGGGATAAACACGTGCAGCGCTTCTTCCAGTTTCAGCGTTGAGCGGCTCGGCGCATCGGCCGGGAATTTCAGTCGCGGAATACCCATGTAGAACGGTGAGTTATTGTCAGGCCAGGAATAACCGGTATAACAACAGCCAGGGGCGATAAAGAAAACATGAACCACCGGACGTTTCGGCGTTTCATATTTTGCCAGTACGCCCGCTTCACGCAGCGCCGCGCGCAGCGGTACGGTAAATTTACGGCAGAACTTAACCAGCTCTTTGCTTTCATTGGTGTCGGCGACTTCGACACGCAGATCGCCACCCTTTTCCACCACGCCCTGCAGCATGCCAACGATCGGCGTAATGCGGTCTTCCGGCGGTAAATATTGCAGCAGTTCGCCCACCACAAACATTTGACGGGCAAAAATCAGTGAGCTAAACGGCAGCTCTTTCACTAGCTTTTCGGCATCATCCTGCTGATAGCATTCGAAGATGACGTAACCCGCATTGTCTTTCACACGGGCAAAACCGAAGATTTCCCGGCGCCCTGCTTTATCCGTAATTTCTGCGGCGCACTCTTTTTCAAAACCCGGGCGACACAACAACACAACCTTATTCATGGCTAACGCCCTTACGTTTCAATCTAATAGCACCCACTAACATCAGCGCCCAGCCCACAAGGAAGCTGAAACCGCCGACGGGGGTAACAAACGCCCACAGGCGTAAATGAGAGAGTGCAAGGCAATACAGGCTGCCGCTAAACAGCACCGTTCCTAATGCCAGAAACACGCTACTCCAGTAAAACCAAATGCTAATGCGTCGCTGCATGGCGACGGCCAGGCCAAAGATAGCCAACGTATGGAACGCTTGATACTCAAGGCCAGTCTGGATCCACCCCATCTCAACGACACCGAGGGTTTTACTCAGAACATGTGCCCCAAAGGCACCCAACGCCACAAAGATAAAGCCACTTACGGCGGCAAAAATCAGCATAAAACGGCTGGTCATGTGAATACCCTACGTAAATTATTGTTCATAACGAAAGCGGAATTTTTCTTGTTCCGTGGCCGCTTTAGCCAAAATCCACTGACGGAAGGCGGCTATTTTACCCAGTTCTGCCTGACTGTCATGACAAACCAGATAAAATGCGTTTTTGCTGACCAGAACATCGTTAAACGGACAGACCAGACGTCCGGCTTCTATTTCGGACTGCGCCATGACGTTATTCGCCAGCGCAATCCCCTGTCCGTGGATAGCAGCCTGTAGCACCATGGCGCTATGGCTGAAGATAGGTCCCTGCTGTACGTTGATATGATTCAGGCCAAGCTGGCGCGTATAGGCTTGCCAGTCACGGCGCGACGCATCGTGCAATAATGTGTGTTTAGCCAGATCGTCGGGCGTCTTCAACGGTTTATCACCGGTGAGTAATAGCGGCGAGCAGACCGGCAATAAATATTCTGCGTACAATTTTTCAACGCGCAGACCCGGCCAGTTGCCGCGTCCGTAGAAAATCGCCACATCTACATCGTCCGCCAGTTTGTCTTCCTGACGGTCCACCGCCTGGATCCTGACATCGATTCCCGGATAAGCTGAGTTAAAGCTAGAGAGTCTGGGCACCAGCCATTGGATCGCAAAACTGGGCAATAAACTGACGGTAAGTGCACCTTTTGCACTACGTGCCTGAAGTTTACGCGTCGCGTCTGTTAATTGCGAAAAAATCTCTTTGATGTCGAGGAAGTAGCTTTGGCCTTCTTCCGTTAACAGCAAAGATCGATTGCGTCGACGAAACAGCTTCAGCCCCAGGAAATCCTCAAGAGACTTGATTTGATGACTTACTGCGGCCTGCGTCACAAAAAGCTCTTCTGCTGCGCGAGTAAAGCTCAAATGACGCGCTGCAGCATCAAAAACACGCAACGCATTTAAGGGTGGTAATCGTTTTGACATGACTTTTAGGCTTTGATGTTAAATGAATTTAACAATTGACTAACAGGCTGTAACCTATTAGTTTTTTTTATCTGAGCCATTATAAATTGTCCGTTGAGGTTCTACCAGCAAATACCTATAGTGGCGGCACTTCCTGAAGCCGGAACGAAAAGTTTTATCGGAATGCGTGTTCTGGTGGGCTTTTGGCTTACGGTTGTGATGTTGTGTTGTTGTGTTTGCAATTGGTCTGCGATTCAGACCATGGTAGCAAAGCTACCCTTTTTCACTTCCTGTACATTTACCCTGTCTGTCCATAGTGATTAATGTAGCACCGCCAAATTGCGGTGCTTTTTTTTGTCCGACTCTTTGTCGATGGATGACCGGTTAGTTATCCAGTTCTACCATCTCTTTCACGTCAGTGCGGTTAATCTGCTGTTTGTTGCCGTTAGCGTCTTTATACGAAATCATCCCCGTTTCACTATCGGTCTGTGGCTTACCGTCAGCTACGATTGATCGACCATCGTTGGTGTGCATCACGTAATTCGAACCGGAACAAGCGCTCAGGGCAAAAGTCAGCATACAGGCAGAAATTATGGCGGCAGTCTTTTTCATCTTCTTCTCCTTAAAGCGATTTATGCTATTAAAAACATACTCCGTAACAGGCAAAATTGTTCGCCTAACGCTATTTAGCATAAGACACTGAGCGGGCTTTGCCAGGATATCCAGAGTATTCCGATGGTTAGCGCAACCCTTGTATCAATGCCCTTTTTGCGCCACGATCGGTTTACTGAACTGAGGAATACCATGAACGCTTTTAACCCCGCGCAGTTTCGCGCACAATTTCCCGCACTCAACGATGCTGGCGTCTATCTCGACAGCGCTGCTACGGCGCTGAAGCCACAGGTGGTGATTGAGGCTACCCACCAGTTTTATAGCCTGAGCGCCGGAAACGTCCATCGCAGCCAGTTTGCTGAAGCCCAGCGCCTGACCGCACGCTATGAAGCCGCGCGGGAAAAAGTCGCAAGGCTGATTAATGCGCCGGATGACAAAACCATCGTCTGGACCCGCGGCACAACGGAAGCGATCAACATGGTTGCTCAAAGCTATGCGCGTCCACGCCTTCAGCCGGGTGATGAGATTATCGTTAGCGCAGCGGAA
The DNA here is from genome assembly GCF_009495675.1 of Citrobacter sp. S39. Classification (NCBI taxonomy): domain Bacteria; kingdom Pseudomonadati; phylum Pseudomonadota; class Gammaproteobacteria; order Enterobacterales; family Enterobacteriaceae; genus Citrobacter; species Citrobacter sp. S39. The sequence continues at coordinate 1,970,459 of NZ_CP045555.1, read as the reverse complement.
CATCACGCCAACCTCGTGCCCTGGCTGATGGTCGCGGAGCAAACGGGGGCTAAGGTCGTCAAACTCCCACTCACCCCCGATTTATTGCCAGACGTTGAGCGCCTTACGCAACTCATTACCCCGCGCAGCCGCATTCTGGCACTCGGGCAAATGTCGAACGTCACCGGTGGCTGCCCGGATCTGGCCCGCGCCATCACGCTCGCCCATGCGGCTGGCATGGTGGTGATGGTTGATGGTGCCCAGGGGATTGTCCATTTTCCTGCCGACGTACAACAGTTAGATATTGATTTCTATGCGTTCTCGGGCCACAAGCTGTATGGCCCAACCGGTATTGGCGTGCTGTACGGTAAGCCTGAATTACTGGAAGCTATGTCACCGTGGCTCGGCGGCGGAAAGATGATTAGCGAAGTCAGCTTCGACGGTTTCACCACCCAGGCAGCCCCATGGAAGCTGGAGGCCGGTACGCCTAACGTTGCTGGCGTTATCGGGCTAAGCGCAGCGCTCGAATGGCTGGCGGACGTCGACGTTGCACAGGCCGAAAACTGGAGCCGGGGTCTGGCGACGCTGGCAGAAGATGCGCTGGCGAAACGCCCCGGCTTTCGGTCCTTCCGCAGCCAGGATTCCAGTCTGTTAGCCTTTGATTTCTCGGGTGTTCATCACAGCGATATGGTTACGCTATTGGCCGAATATGGCATTGCGCTGCGCGCGGGGCAACACTGCGCGCAACCGCTACTGGCAGAACTGGGCGTATCCGGGACACTACGCGCTTCATTTGCCCCTTATAATACACAAAGCGATGTGGATGCGTTGGTCGCAGCCGTCGACCGCGCGCTGGAAATATTGGTGGATTAATGACAAGCCCTTTGTTCGCCGGACACCCGTTTGGCACAACCGTAACCGAAGAGACGTTACGCAATACCTTTATCCCGCTCACTCAGTGGGAAGATAAATATCGTCAGCTGATACTGCTGGGTAAGCAGTTGCCGGCACTTCCGGATGCGCTAAAAGCACAGGCCAAAGAAATCGCGGGCTGTGAAAACCGCGTCTGGCTGGGGCATACTCTTCATGCGAATGGCACTCTGCATTTCTTTGGTGACAGCGAAGGTCGAATAGTACGCGGGCTGTTGGCGGTATTACTCACCGCGGTCGAAGGTAAAACGGCCGCCGAGTTACTGGCGCATTCACCAATGGAATTATTTGACGAGCTGGGTTTACGCGCGCAGCTTAGCGCCTCGCGTAGCCAGGGGCTACATGCTCTTAACGAGGCGATTCTTGAGGTTGCTCAGAAAGCCGGATGACGGCGCTGATACGTCTTATCCGGCTTACAACACCGCACAAACCGTAGGTCGGATAAGCATAGCGCCATCCAATACAATCAGGGCTGGCGCGCCGCTTTGGCCATCATCTTCTTCAGCGCATGGGAGACGGCAACAAAACCAAAGGTGGCGGTCACCATCGTGGCCGCGCCAAACCCGGATGCGCAATCCATACGTTTCGGCCCTTCCGCCGTCGCTTTCATCGCACACACCGAGCCATCTGCCTGCGGGTACACCAGCGCTTCGGTCGAGAACACACAGTCCACGCCCAGCTTGCCTTTGCTGTTTTTCACCACGCCAAAATCGCTTTTCAGCCGCTCACGTAGCTTGGCCGCCAACGGATCCTGGATGGTTTTTGCCAAATCAACGACCTGAATCTGCGTAGGATCGATCTGTCCGCCCGCACCACCGGTGGTCACCAGAGGAATTTTGTTACGCCGACAGTACGCGATCAGTGCCGCTTTTGGGCGCACGCTATCAATCGCATCAATGACATACGAAAATCCCACACTCATATATTCAGCAACGTTATCCGGCGTGACAAAATCATCGACCACGTTCACCCGGCACTCCGGGTTAATCTGGCGGATACGTTCAGCCATCACTTCAGCTTTTGCCAGGCCGACGTTATCGCGTAAAGCATGGATCTGGCGGTTAGTATTGGTGACACACACATCATCCATATCGATGAGCGTGATGGCGCCAATGCCGGTTCGCGCCAGCGCTTCCGCCGCCCATGACCCCACTCCGCCAATCCCAACCACGCAAACGTGCGATTGAGCAAACAGTTGCAGCGCATTTTCGCCATACAGACGCGCCGTACCGCCAAAACGCTGACGCCAGGCATCACTTATAACCACAGACATAGAACCTCAGATATAGAAAACAAAAAGGGCGGACAAATACCGCCCTTGATGACTGCATCACTGCCTGATGGTGGCTACGCCTTATCAGGCCTACTCAATAATTCAGGCTTGATAAGCGAAGCGCCATCCGGCAATTAACCGCTGAACACGTTACCCGCACCCGGCGCTGTTTTTAGTACCCATACGCGACCGTAATGATTATACCACCCGGCACGGTGTCCGGCGTCTGCGCCAATACCCTGATAGATGTCGAAGTGCTGTCCTTTTATCGCCCCGCCCACATCCAACGCCACCATCAGACGCAGTTCGTACTGGCCGGTAAACTTGCCGTTATTGTCCAGTAACGGGACTTCCGCCAGTAACGTTGTGCCCGCAGGAATGATACTGCGGTCAGAAGCCACGGATGCGCGGCCAATCAACGGTACCGCGCTGGCCCCTTTCACCGGAGCAAAAGATTGTGGTTTAAAGAAGACAAACGATGGGTTCTGCTCCAGCAGCTCACGCACTTCGGCTTCGCTGTGTGTTTCACCCCAATGACGAATAGCCTGCATCGACATATCTTCTTTTTTCACTTCGCCACGGTCGATAAGCACTTTACCGATACTGCGATAGGCGTGGCCGTTTTTCCCGGAATAGCTAAAGAAGTTGAGCGGGCTGCCATCGCCAAAATCGATGTAACCACTGCCCTGAACATCCATAATGAAGTTATCCATCAGGGAATTACTGTATGCCAGAATATAATTGTCGCTTAGCGCGCCCGCGTAGATCTCGGCACGGGATGGTAAGCGCCCACGTTTTGGCGGCATACGATAGATAGGATACTGAAACTCGCCCTGGCGCGTATGCCGCGCCTGGATAACCGGCGTGTAGTAACCGGTAAACTGGACGTTACCGTAGTTATCAGCCCCTTCCATTTGCCATGCATCAATACCAAACTGACGCATACTGCGCGTATCACCGCCCGCGCGTAACCATTGCTGGATAGCGTTGTAGACGTTGCTCTGGTTACCGTACAAACGTGGCGAAGCGCTACGAATTTGATTAACCTGCTCGGCGAAATCACCGGCATTGATTGGTGCGCCAACCGCATCAGGCTGGTTCACCAGTGAGAAAGGCTGGGTAAATTTCCCGTCTTTATACTGCTGCCCACGATCGGTGGGTTTTGAGGAACACGCGGCGAGCATCGCAACTACTGCTCCCGCCAGAAGATATTTTGCCCAACGTCCTTTCATTGTTCTCGTCTTATGTTGCCTGAATGCGAGACGAAGATAACAAACCCCCGAACCTAATGAAATGCGTATACATACCCGAACGCAAATTTTGAGCAAAAAATAATCCAGAATGCGTTGTTTTTGTTCATTTTCACCCTAAAAACGTGATCAAGGTGAAAAAAGGGTTGCATGAAAATGCGAGCAGAGTATAGTGCGCATCCACGGACGCGGGGTGGAGCAGCCTGGTAGCTCGTCGGGCTCATAACCCGAAGGTCGTCAGTTCAAATCTGGCCCCCGCAACCAATTAAAATCAGAAGCAGTAACGTTACTCGATGGAAGAGTAATGACGGACGCGGGGTGGAGCAGCCTGGTAGCTCGTCGGGCTCATAACCCGAAGGTCGTCGGTTCAAATCCGGCCCCCGCAACCAATATAATCTGATACAAGTTTACTCGATGAAGAGTAAAGACGGACGCGGGGTGGAGCAGCCTGGTAGCTCGTCGGGCTCATAACCCGAAGGTCGTCGGTTCAAATCCGGCCCCCGCAACCAACATTATGAACACCCTGACGGGTGTTTTTTTGTATCTGCGGTCCGTAAAAAAAGCGCTTTTCAGCGCTTTTTTGTTATCCCCTTCTCGCCAGTGTCGCCCCATCGGCAAAATAGGCTTTAATCCCTGCCAGAATCGACTCTGCAACTTCCTGCTGGAAGGTCGCCGTTTTGAGTTTGCGCTCTTCCTCAACGTTACTGATAAATGCCGTTTCGACCAGAATGGACGGGATATCCGGCGCTTTTAGTACCGCAAACCCGGCCTGTTCAACCTGATTCTTATGCAGGTTGTTGATTTTACCAAGCTTATTCAATACCGCTTTACCAAACTTCAGGCTGTCGGCGATGGTCAGCGACTGCACCATGTCAAACATGGTGTGGTCGACGTAACGGTCACCGCTCTTACTGACGCCACCGATGAGATCCGAGGCGTTCTGGGTCTGCGCCAGATATTTCGCTGCGGTACTGGTCGCACCTTTGGTCGAGAGCGCAAACACCGAAGAACCGCTGGGTTGTCGACTGGTAAAGGCATCAGCGTGAATAGAAACAAACAGGTCTGCACGCTGCTTCTGCGCTTTCGCCACGCGGACTTTAAGCGGAATGAAGATATCTTCATTTCGTGTCATAAAGACCTTCATGTTGCCCTCTTTCTCTATGAGGGCTCGCAGGCGGCGGGCAATCTGCAGCACCACATCCTTTTCACGCGTCTTGTATTTCCCCACCGCACCGGAGTCTTCTCCGCCGTGGCCCGGATCCAACATAATGACAATGGGACGATCGCGCCCCGCTTTACCCGGCTGCGGGCCACTTTGTGCAGGTGGCACCTGTTTATCCAGATCGCCCTTGTTGTAATCTTCCAGCAATGCCAGCAGCGGGTCCTGAACGTCCTGGGCATTCGCGGGATAGAGATCCATCACCAGACGTTCTTTAAAGCCTGCCACCGGAGCCAGCGCAAAAAGTTGCGGCTTCACATTCTGTTTCAGCTCGAACACCATCCGCACGGTCTTTGGATCAAACTGGCCAACGCGCGCCGACTTAATATACGGATCGTCAGGACGAATCTGCGTCCCAATGCCCTTGAGCACCGAGTTCAAATTAACGTCTTCAATATCCACAACCACACGCTCAGGATTACTCAGGGCAAACTGTTTGTATTTCAGCAGACGGTTAGATTCTACCGTGACGCGAGTGTAGCTGGACGCAGGCCAGATACGTACGGCAACGACCTGACTCACGGCCGCCAGACCCACCTGGCTGACGCTCAAAAGCCACATAGCACCCGCACCTTTCAATAAACGGCGGCGACTGATTGCTGAATTGGATCCCGACATGCTTCTCCCGAGCAAAAGAAATCTTTTTAGAGGTAATACGTAAAACGTCCGAATTGACCGGAAACTTTAGCGAATGACGCATAATCTGTCATCTATAAAAGGGTAAACATTCTTTTTATATTCACGGTATTACTGATAAAAATCTTCAGCATGGGTAAAAATTACGCTTGCGCACAGAACCAAAACAGAATAAAAATACACAAATTACGAATAATCATGCAATGAGGGTGTGCCGTGGTGAAGGAGCGTAGAACCGAACTGGTACAGGGATTCCGCCATTCTGTTCCCTATATTAATACCCATCGGGGAAAAACGTTTGTCATTATGCTGGGCGGCGAAGCCATAGAGCATGAAAACTTTTCCAGTATCGTCAATGACATTGGTCTTCTTCATAGCCTCGGCATCCGCCTGGTCGTAGTCTATGGCGCACGACCGCAGATTGATGCCAATCTTGCGGCGCATCATCATGAGCCGGTGTACCATAAAAATACGCGCGTCACCGATGCGAAAACTCTGGAGCTGGTCAAACAGGCTGCGGGGCTACTTCAGCTTGATATTACCGCCCGCCTGTCGATGAGCCTGAATAATACGCCATTGCAGGGTGCACACATCAATGTGGTCAGCGGTAATTTTATTATCTCCCAGCCGCTGGGCGTTGATGACGGCGTAGATTACTGCCATAGCGGGCGTATTCGTCGCATCGATGAAGATGCCATTCACCGCCAGTTAGATAGCGGCGCGATTGTGCTGATGGGCCCAGTCGCCGTTTCCGTCACTGGTGAGAGCTTTAATCTGACGTCAGAAGAGGTCGCCACGCAGCTGGCTATCAAACTGAAGGCAGAGAAAATGATCGGTTTTTGCTCGTCTCAGGGTGTCACCAACGATGATGGCGATATTATTTCCGAGTTGTTTCCTAACGAAGCTCAGGCTCGCGTTGAGTTGCAGGAAGAGAAAGGCGATTACAGCTCCGGTACGGTGCGCTTCCTGCGCGGAGCAGTGAAAGCCTGTCGCAGTGGTGTACGCCGCTGCCATCTGATCAGCTATCAGGAAGATGGTGCATTGCTGCAAGAACTGTTCTCCCGTGACGGCATCGGTACGCAGATCGTGATGGAAAGCGCCGAGCAGATCCGTCGCGCTACCATTAACGATATCGGCGGGATTCTGGAGCTTATCCGCCCGCTGGAACAGCAAGGTATTCTGGTCCGCCGCTCGCGCGAGCAGTTGGAAATGGAGATCGACAAATTCACGATTATTCAGCGTGATAACCTGACTATCGCCTGTGCCGCTCTGTACCCTTTCCCGGAAGAGAGAATTGGCGAAATGGCATGCGTAGCGGTACATCCGGACTACCGTAGCTCGTCGCGCGGGGAAGTGTTGCTGGAACGGATCGCCGCGCAGGCCCGGCAAATGGGGCTGAGCAAGCTGTTCGTGCTGACCACGCGCAGCATTCACTGGTTTCAGGAGCGAGGCTTCACGCCGGTAGATATCGACCTGCTGCCGGAAAGCAAAAAAGAGATGTACAACTATCAGCGGCGGTCAAAAGTGCTGATGGCGGATTTGGCATAGGCGTGGTTGCCGGATGCGGCATAAAGTTCGCTGGCACATCTTTGGTATGCAGATCGTAGGCCTGATCAGACGCGATAGCGTCGCCATCAGGCACACAGCCGGATGGCGCTGACGCTTATCCGGCCTACATCATGCCATCATTAAACAACGCCGACAATCCGCTGCGGCGTTCGGTTCGGGTGGCAATGGCGCCACTCAATATCCGCTCATCGGCATACAGCGACAAACGACGGCGCGCGCGGGTAACGGCGGTATAGACCAGCTCGCGAGTCACCACAGGTGAATGCTGGTTGGGTAAAATCAACGCCGCGTGGTCAAACTCAGATCCCTGCGATTTGTGCACCGTCATTGCCCAGGTGGTTTCATGTTCAGGCAAGCGGCTGGGCTGGACCGATTTGATAGAACCGCCCGGCAGCGCAAACCACACCCTCAGACCCTGCCCACGATCCAGGGCAATGCCAATATCACCGTTAAATAATCCCAGCGAACTGTCATTGCGCGCGATCATCACTGGCCTTCCCTCATACCAGCGGCTATGCGTCGAACGGTGAATTTTGCGTTTTTGCGCCATCACCTGCTCAATGCGTTCATTCAAACCACCCACGCCAAACGGACCTTCCCGCAGGGCACACAATAGCTGATACTCATTGAAGGCCTGAATGACAGCATCCGGCTCGGCGCGCTCGCGCAGTAAATCCAGATAGTGACCATAACCCGCCAGCGCTTCCTCCAGCATCGCAGCGTAATCTTCGCTGCTGTGCAGAGCGCGTTTTTCGATGTCGCCAAATCCCTGCTGGAAGACCGTTTTTATCGCGGCTTTGTCACCACGATTAATCGCCGCAGCCAACTGACCGATTCCGGAATCGCTACCGAAACGGTAGCTCTTTTGCAGCAGGCACAAACTGTCGCGCAGAGCAGCCGCCTGAGTTCCCGAACCAGCCGGAATAGTGGTTTCAGTCAGGCGACTAAGCTGGCGGGCACGCTCCGGGGTAAAACCATCACCGACGAAAGCACAGATATCCCCCAGTACCGCCCCCGCTTCAACAGAAGCGAGCTGGTCGCGATCGCCCAGAAAAATCACCCGCCCGTGTGGCGGTAGCGCATCGATAAGGCGCGACATCATCGGCAAATCGATCATCGAGGCTTCATCCACTACCAGCACGTCAAGATGCAGCGGGTTTCCTGCATGATGCCGCAAGCGTTGGCTACCAGGCTGAGCGCCTAATAATCGATGCAGCGTACTGGCATCATCGGGAATGCGCTTCTTTTGCTCATCGGTCAGCGGCAGTTCACGCAACGCCGCGCCCAGCGAGGCGGTCAGACGTGCTGCTGCTTTTCCCGTGGGCGCCGCCAGGCGAATACGACAGCGTTCACCGTCCGCCATCTGAATCAACGCCGCCAGAAGCCTCGCCACCGTTGTTGTTTTTCCGGTCCCCGGTCCGCCGGAGATCACCGATATACGCCGGGTGAGCGCGACAGCAGCGGCCACTTTTTGCCAGTTAACGCCTTCAACGGGCGGAAACAGCGCTGCCAGCGTGTGGGTCAGCCGTTGTTCATCCACCTCAATGGCGTAGTTAACTTCACCGAAAAAGCGCGCCACCGCGCGTTCGTTATGCCACATCCGGTTCAGATACAAACGATCGCCGTACAGCACCAGCGGTGTGGGCTGCTCGCCACGGCTTACCGCCCCGGAGGCCAGCAGGCATTCCGCCCAGTCTTCGGGCTCTCCCGCTTCAGCGAGCCAGGCGCTTAACAGAGGATGGGCGTCCTCACTTCGGGATAGACGCGAAAGCGGTAAGCAGACGTGCCCTTCTCCTGCTTCACGGCTGAGCAACGCCGCTGCCAGCGCAACGGCAGGGTTATCATTTCCAGCAACCGCCAGCGCGAACTGGGCATCCAGAGGGCGGAGTTGCTTTTGCTCAACGGCTTCCAGTAATCGTTTCTGGATTGTCATGACATCTCCTCCAGCGGCACACCGGCAAACAACTCGTCCATCAAAGCGATCAACTCTCCGTCAGGTCGGGTCGCATAAATTCCCTGCTGCGGATTTTCACGGTCAACGCCACGCAGGAAGAGATAGATAACTCCGCCAAAATGGCGTTCATAATCGTAATCAGCAATGCGATGGCGCAAGTAGCGATGCAGCGCCAGGGTATAAAGTTGATACTGCAGGTCGTAGCGATGCGCCTGCATGGCAGAGGCCATCGCCTGCTGCGTATAGGCGGAGCTGTCTTCACCCAGCCAGTTCGATTTGTAATCGAGCAGGTAATAGCGCCCCTGATGGCGGAATACCAGGTCAATAAAGCCTTTTAGCATGCCGCGCACCTGCATAAAGTCCAACGCAGGGCACCCCGCCGAGAGCGGATCGTACTGACGAATCAACGCATCAAGTTGGCTGGCCATCAGCGGCTGCGAAATCGGCAGATAAAACTCCATCTCCACCTGTTTTTCTCGCGCGGAAAGCTGACTCAAACTCACGCCCGTCTCGTTGAGAGGCGCCTGCAAAATGGCGTCCAGCCATTGGGCCAAAACCGGCGTCCAGTGCGCGTCATAACCGCCCAACGCCAGTTTCTCCTCGACCCAATGCGGATCCACCGGTTGCGTAAAATCGAGATTTTCAAACAGGCTATGCAAGAACGTACCCGGCGAAGCGCCGCGCGGGAACTGATGCGGTGTGAGTCCTGATTCTTCAATAACCTCACCGACGCCTGCGGCATCGATATCCAGTCGTGGGATCAGATCCTGCGCGATACCATGTCCACGCTGTTGCAGACCGGAATAACTGGTCACGCGCCAGCTATCGCCGGGCGTACGCCGCAGTATTTTTGCACTCAGTTCACTGCTAACAGACTGCGCAACCTGCCAGGGTTCGCCGTCAGGCTGCCCGGGAGTCTGGCAGGCAATATCGTTGCTGCAAAGCGCTTCAATCGCGCCACGCAGACCCGCGGCATCCATCGGCTCACCTTTTTGTAACAGGCGACCAAGGGCGCTCTGATGCACATCGGTATCCCCTTTTTTATCGCCCCGACGTCGTACCAACGGCGCAACGCCAAGGCTGCAGTGCCATACCGAACGGGTTAGCGCGACATACAGCAAACGCAGGTCTTCCGCCAGACGTTCCGCTTCTGCCAGCTCAACGCTCTCCTCGGCATCGCTGAGATCCAGCACCGCTTCAAAGGAGCTGCGATCGTGGTAGAAAGCCTGATCCTGGACGCGGAAATTGGTGATAAATGGCAGCCAGACCAGCGGATATTCCAGCCCTTTCGATTTATGGATGGTGACGATTTTAACCAAATGCTTGTCGCTTTCGAGCCTGAGCTGCTGACTGGACGCATTGCTGTCGGGTTCAAGAATATGCTGGGACAACCAGCGCACCAGCGCATGCTCGCTTTCCAGCTGCGAGCCCGCTTCCTGCAACAGTTCGCTGATATGTAAAATGTCAGTCAGTCGACGTTCGCCCCCCGCCGTCGCCAGCAGGTTCTCCGCAATCTGGCGGGCAGCCATCAGCGCGCGCAGCATCGGCATCACGCCGCGTTTATGCCAGATCTGACGATAACCATCGAACTCTTCGACTACCGCATCCCAGGCATTTTCGTCGTTATTTAACGCATCAAGATCCTGCGCATTCATCCCCATCATCGAGGTCGCCAGCGCGCTACGCAACGTGTTCTCACGTTCCGGTGTCATCACCGCCTGCAGCACCCACAGCAACTCCTGCGCTTCCAGCGTTTCAAATACGCTGTCACGGTTAGAGAGGTAGACGGAGGGAATTGCCAGTTGGGTCAGCGCATCACGGACCAGCGCCGCTTCCTGGCGGCTACGAACCAATACGCTGATGTCCGACGCGCGTACCGGGCTGGATGCTTTGCCACTGACCAGTTGCGCAGCGCCAGAATGCCCTGCCTTAAGCCAGTCGCGAATTTGCGTGGCGCACACCTGCGCCATGTAGTTCTGATAGTCGCCGACGCCACAGCTTTCCCCTTCCATCAGCCACATACTCATGGCTGGCTGCGTTTCACCGTGTAAAACAAACTGAAGCGACTGGTTTTTTTCTGCGAATTTTACCGGGCTGAAGGGGATTTCGCGGAACATAAAGGCGTCGTCCATCTGGCTGAAAAGCGTATTCACACTATTGACCATGCCGGGGGCCGAACGCCAGTTGGTATCAAGCGTATAGTGTGCGCTGACTTCGCTGCGCGCCTTCATATAGGTGAAGATATCCGCGCCGCGAAACGCGTAAATCGCCTGTTTTGGATCGCCAATCAGCAGAAGTGCGGTATCCGGCTGATGCTGCCAGATCCGGCGAAAAATACGGTACTGCTGCGGATCGGTATCCTGGAATTCATCGATCATGGCAACCGGAAAACGGGTGCGAATAGCCGTCGCCAGCGCATCGCCGCTTTCACTGCGCAACGCTGCATCCAGACGGCTGAGCATATCGTCAAAACCCAGCTCGCCGCGGCGGCGTTTCTCCTCGGCAACCGCCGCGCGGATCTCCGCCAGCGCCCGGGTGATCACCAGATCGCGCAGGGTTAACGGTTCGCTAAGCAGTTCATCAATAGCGACGAAAAGCGGGTGCTGAGGCGTTACGCCGCCCGCTTTGGTTCGCTCTTCTAAAAAGCGCTGGGAGAATTTCTCCAACGCATCAGGCAACTGATAGCTTTGGGTTTCTTCCTGCGCCCATGCGCTGATCTTTTCGATCCACTTACCCTGGTTAGCGCGATTAAATTTACGCCGATCGATCCCGGAGGCTTCCAGCAGACCATCCAGATCATCAACAGAATCACGCCATTGCTGCTTGATCTGGTTAATGCGCGCGAGAATGTGTTCATGCCGGGAGGCCAGCGTTTCGTCATCGGGCGGAGGAGCCTTGATAACCGGTACTTCCCCTTGCAGATAGCGATCGATATCTCTCAGCAGCGCCTGCGGCCCTTTCCACGTTTCAAAAACCACCTGCGCAATGTCGCGGGGCAACGGGTAGCAGTGCCGACGCCAGAAGTCCGCGCAGGCCTGATAGCGCAGCAGCGATTCATCCTCTATCAGCTGCTGTTCGAACAGCATGCCAGACTCAAAGGCGTTAAGGCTGAGCATACGCTGACAAAAACCGTGGATGGTAAACACCGCCGCTTCATCCATCTGTCTTTCAGCCAATAACAGCCACTGAGCAGCCTGTTTTTTATCGGCAATTTCATCTAACAAACGGGCATATAGCGGGTTGTCGGTGGTTTCACGCAGGCAGGCAATTCGCAGTTCATGAATGTTGCTACGAATTCGACCGCGCAACTCTTCGGTAGCCGCCTCAGTGAAGGTGACTACCAGCAGTTCTTCGACGGTCAGAGGACGAGGAAAGGCGGCAGAGCCGCCCAGTCCAAGCAGTAAACGTAAATACAGGGCGGCGATGGTAAAGGTTTTACCGGTGCCCGCAGAGGCTTCAATCAGACGCTCGCCCGTCAGGGGCAAACGCAGTGGATCAAGGGACTCAGCGGCATCATTCATTCTTATCACTCATCAGGGGTAAGGTTTGCTGCAACGCGCTGACGGTCTGCCACACTTTCCAGCCTTCCGGGTGCACATATTCTGCTTGCCCGTTCTGACTGCCGGAAACCTGTGACAATATCGCCATGCCTTGCGGCTCAACCACCGCCTGATGGAAGAAGTCGGCAAGTTTTTGCGGCGTCAGCAGTTTAATCTGAGCCACTATTTTATCACGTGAATCGAAGCGCATATTGCCGCGATCAAAATCTTTGCTTAACTGTGAGGCTTCTGCCCCCAGCGTTTGCGGCGCCTGCAGCATTTGCGCAATAATCGCCTGCTGAATTTGCGCGAACTCTTCAGGTTTCATCGCCCGCAGCTTCGCTTCCGCCGTCGGGAAGAACGCTTTATAACGCTCCCAGAGGTAAGACGGCTGCTTATCACTGCTTTGCAGCAGGAACCCCATTCCCCACTGACGGCCAACGCTCATCGGGAAAGCAAATACGGCGTAACCTAACTGCTCTTCAGTACGCAGCTGATTGTAGAACCACGGCTGAACAATCTGCCCCAACATGGCACTGTAGGCTGAACTGGCGTATTCATCGTATCCGGTTGGCACAAATACCGCCGCCAGTGCTGAATCCGTGCTGCTGCCTGCTTTTTCAAAGATGACGGACTGCTTCTTGTCCACCACCACATCTTTGTTGCGACACCACTGTGACCCGTTCGCACCAAGCTGTTTTTGGATATCCCGCGCCATGCTCGTTGTCTGAGCTTCGCTCATATTACCAATGACCAGGAATTCAGGTCGCGCACCGGTTTTTAAGGCGTCGCGGTAGGTCATCACCTCTTTCAGGGTGATGGAAGGCAGCAACTGACGGCGCTCATCACGTGAAAAATAAGGCACCTGAGAAAGCATCTGCACCGGCATAATAGCCTGATCGTAGGCTTTACCCTTTTCTGCGGAATCCATCATCTGGGCATACCAGGATTTCGCCTGTTCCAGTTGTTCATCCGTTGAGGTATAGCTGAAATAGCCGCTCAGCAGCGCCTGAAAAAGCTGCGGCAAACGTTGGGTGTAGCCGTTGGCGTTAAGCATCAACCCATTGTTAGCGTTGGTAGAGAAACCAATTCCACCTACCGATGCCTGGTTACTTAACTGATCGAGCGCAATCCCCGCCAGGTAATCGTTAAGTGCGAATAAGACCTGGTTGCGGGCGCTGTCCATGGCTTTCGGGTTACGCAGGATCACGCTGACGTCAGCCTTCGGCTCGCTGGCAAAATACTGGCTCGGGGCATACACCACGCGTAAATCCGGCTCATCAACAATCAGCTCCGGATGAGCGTATTTTTTATCCGTCTTAATCAGCGTGAAATCATCCGGAATGTAGGGGTTCACCTCCGGTAACGACAGCGCAATGCCCTGTGCTTTTTGCTGCCAGTCGGCAAAGGTTTTGTCGCTGATTTTATCCACCTGGTAAGGCGCATCGACAAAATAAGCGGTTTTATTATGCGGCTCTTTCGCGCTGATATACCAGATACGCGCATTCTGCGGCGTCATCATTGCCAGACGTTGCTCAACAGCTTTCGCATCGTACTGGTCAGCAATATTCACCGCATCCAGCGTATGCTCGACGGGAACGCGGATCATGGTATCAGCCAGCCATTCCACGTAGTCCATATCACGGGTGATGGAGGGATAACGGAAATCGAGATCCAGCACATGCGCCAGCTCGTCAAAATAGCGTTTATCGACGCCTTTCTCGCGTAACAAATTGAGGTAGCTAAAGATTGCCGCGACAACTTCATCGCGATTCGCCAGCCCCTTGTCGGTTAACGTCGCGGAAATGGCTAACACGCCGCTGTTCCCGTTGACCACCGGATCGGAGTCTGCGCGAATACCTTCAACCAGGCCCTGCTTTTGCAGCCAGTCAGACAATGTGCCCGGACTACGATTGCCAATCAGGTAGGTCACCAGTTCATCGGTTTTACTGCGGAACTGCGCGCTGTTGTTATCGATACGAAACTCGACGCGCAATACTTTACGCGGCATTGCCGGAACATAGTGGATGATGATGCCCTTTTGCGCGTCAGTGACGACCGGTACGGTAATTTCAGGCTTTTCGATATTTCTGTTCGGCACGCGCCCAAAGGTGTCAGCCGCTATACGCGCCAGCTCTGGCAGTGGTTTATTGCTATAAATCACCGCCTTCATCAGGTTCGCGGAGTAGTACTTTTCATGAAATTTTTGTAACGCCTGTACCACCGGATTGCCCGGTTTGTCGCTTAATGTCTCTAGATTCCCGCCAGAGAAACGAGAGCCAGGGTGCGCCGGGTTGATAGTCTCAGCGCTCACCTGCGCCATACGCATCCCGTCTCGGGTACGCGCCAGCGTCAGCTCGGAGTTAACCGCGTTACGCTCACGGTCGGCATATTTTTTATCCAACAATGGATCGGCAATAGCATCCGCCAGGCGATCCACCGCCCCCACCAACGCGTCGTTTTCGACTTCAAGATAGAAGGCCGTACGATAAGGCGCAGTGCTGGCATTGTGGCTACCGCCGTGCATTTTCAGAAATTCAGCCAGGCTGTCCGGCTGCGGGTATTTTTTCGAGCCCATCAGGCACATGTGTTCGAGATAGTGTGCCAGCCCCTGATGATCGTCCGGATCTTCCAGCGAGCCCACGGGGACTACCAGTGCAGAAAGGGATTTCACGGCCTGAGGATCGGATACCAGCAGCACAACCATGCCGTTATCAAGGCGCACGGCCTGATACTGACGGGTATCTTTATCGCTTTTACGGATGGTTTCAGCTAAAGGCTGCCAACCGGTATCTGCCTGACTTACGGGAACCCAAAGGGCGACGAACAACAGTAATGCGCTGAACCAGGTGCTGCGGGGCATTCACAAACCTCATCATTAACGTATTCACCTGTTCACTACAAACCACGCATAAATACATGGTCTGAACAGGGCAAGACTATGTGCTGAACGAGCCAGCATCTTCTCTTTGTAAGAATCAGTCCGTGACAGAATGCGCATCATAGTGGAAGCCACCGAATTGCGCAATTTTTATACAGTCATCATGACTGATTGAAGCGAAAAATCGGTAACAGGTAGCGTTGAGACTGTAAAACAATAGTCTCCAGCGTATCAGCATCCAGTTGACGCCAAAGACGTTGATACCAGATATCATCACCTTCGCCACGTACTATCATGTTGCCTTCATAGGCTTGCAGAAACTTACTGCGCGCTTTTTGCAACGTTGCATCGTCATCTAACATGGCATCATTTGCGGCGTCATAACAGGTTTTTATCCATGCACCGCCGCTTTCGGGCAATACCAGCAATGGTGACGACATGCCTTCCCGATACCCCTCAATGAGTTGCGACAGATACAGCAACGCCTGTTCTGCATCCAGCGGCGGAAAACGCCATTCCCCGTCTTTACGCAGGAATAATCGGCTCTCTCCCGTACCGCCACTCGCACAATAGACAAGATGTTCCAGCCAAAGTTGCACGCCCTGCGCAATGCTGATCAAAGATGGGCGCCAGCGCAACAAACCGTCCTCTTGAACCTGCGGCAACCAACCGGTGATTTGTACGCCGTTACAGTTAAGATCGATTTCCATGCTCTGACAGGGCTGACGACTGGCGATAATACGCTCAGCCAGCGACTGCATCTCCTGACGCTGCGTATCCCACAGAATTTCGCCAAACGGCCCATAGGGTAGCGTGCCCGCCGCACGAAAACGACGAAACAGTCGTTCAACGTCGTTCTCTTCAACCAGTGTATTAAGTAATTGCTGATTAAGCTGATAGCGGGTTAATCCTTCAAGGGTGAAAGGCTCCGTGTCCGGGATCTCACTCTCTTCAGAGCGGAAGTTGACCCTCAAACGCATCTGGAAAAAGGCGCGTACCGGATGTGCCCAAAATCGCTGCAGTGTTTCCAGCGTTAGCGTTTCTGGCATTTCAAAAGGAAGAGGCTGCACAAAATCCGTGTGCGCTTTTCCTGACAGACTCGCCGCAGGCAGCCATTCCCGGGCATAGCTTTGCTGTTCGCCCGGCAAATAGTTTTGTGCATCAAAGGGCATACGGGTATGCAAACGGGTAATGTGCGCTTTTACCCTTGCCTCGCTTTGATCGCAGGTTAACAATTCGTCACCCGGCAGATAATGGCTTTGCCCGATGTAGTCCATCAGTTCTTGCACCAGCACCGACGGGAAGCGCTCGCTGTTATCCTGGATAGAGCGGCCAATGTAGCTGATGTAGAGCGTCTGCTGTGCCGAAATCAATGCTTCGAGGAACAGATAGCGGTCATCATCGCGACGGCTGCGATCGCCCCGCATCGGTTTTTGACTCATTAAATCAAAGCCCAGCGGCGCAAGCTGGCGTGGATAAACCCCATCGTTCATACCCAGCAGGCACACCACTTTGAACGGAATGGAGCGCATCGGCATCAGCGTACAAATGTTAACGGGACCCGCCAGGAAGCGCTGGCTGATGCGTTCCTGATCAAGGCGCTGGGCCAGCTCATCACGCAACAGAGAGAGCGGTATAGCATCGCCGTACTCGGCCCCTAAACCTTCGGTGATAATAGCCTGCCACTGCTGTTCAATCAGCGTCATCGCCGCTTCGGTATCCGCGTCCGGCAGGAAGAAATCATTGAGCATTTCCCGACAAACAGGTAGCCACTCTTCCAGCGGTCGTTCCTGCGCTAACCCTCTACGCCAAAGATTAAGCTGCATCAGCAACGAGGCCAGATGCCCTACCAGCTCGGCAATCAAACCGCTGGACTCATCGTAAGGCAACACCGATTGCCACTCGCCCTGCGCACTTTCCATCGCGTAGCCGAGCAGCATACGCGTTAAACCAAATTGCCAGGTATGCTGACCTGTAGGCGGAAGTTCCAGTTCACGCACGTTATCGTCGTCAATTCCCCAACGAATCCCGGATTCATTGACCCATAAGCGAAGATAGCGCAACCCTTCTTCATCAATGTTGAAACGCGCCGCCAGCACGGGGACATCCAGTAACGCCAGAACATCCTCTGAGACAAAACGGCTATCCGGTAGAGACAGCAGACTAATAAAAGCCTGTAAGACGGGATGAGACTGACGTGCCCGACGGTCGGAAATCGCATAAGGTAAGTAACGCTCGGCTGGTGCACTGCCAAAGACCGACTGAATGAATGGGCTGTAGCTGTCGATGTCCGCCACCATCACGATAATATCGCGCGGCGTCAGCGTTGGGTCCGCTTCCAGCATGGCCAACAGCCGGTCATGCAGAATTTCCACCTCGCGCTGTGGGCTATGGCAGACATGGAAAGTCACGCTGGTATCGTTCAGATCAAGCCGGCGTTTATTGTCACTACGGGAATATTCTTTCAGCGTGACGCCCGCCACGGCATGACTTTCGAGTTCCAGAATATCTGATTGAATATTATGCAAAAGGTTGTCAGGCGTAATGTCGACAAACGCATCCAGTTCCTGACTATTTTCCAGCTCCGAAAGCAAATAAATGTAATCACGCCCCAGTTTGCCCCACGAGGCCAGCATCGGGTTGCCCACATCCTGTTCGCCATCGCTGTTAAATAATCCTTCGGCTTTCTGGTTATCACGAAACAGCGGCAGGTGCCGTTCTTCAAAGCTGTGCCGACGCTGACGCGCCATCAGCTTCGCCAGCCAGGCAGGATCTTTAATATCTCCCCAGTAGTAGCGACAAGGGTTGGTAAACAGCAGATGAATATCGATATGCTTACCCAGCGCTTGCAATGCCTGCAAATAAACCGGCGGCAGCGCCGAAATACCGCAAATAAAGACACGAGAAGGCAGTCCCTGCGGGCACTCGGACGCGTTTTCCAACGTCTGAATAAATCGTTGGTATAAATTGGCACGATGCCAACGCGGCTGGCCCAACTCCGCGGTGTATTCCACCAGCGCTTTCCACAACGGTGCCTGCCAGGCCTGAGACTCGCCGAGTCCCTCAACCAGTCGCCCCGCTTCCCACTGGGTCAACCAGTCAGGGCGGTAGACTAAATACTGGTCGAAAAGGTCAGCCGCGCGCGAGGAAAGCTGAAAAAGCTTACGTTTATCGGTGTCGTCCGTCAGATAGTGGCGCAGCAATGCAAAGTCATCGCCATCCAGCAATTGCGGCAACAGCGTCATCAACTTCCAGCTCATGCTCTGTTTGCTGAACGCGCTCTCTTTCGGGATATCCGGCAGCACACGCACAAACATATCCCAGATAAAACTCGCGGGCAGCGGAAAATCGATATTGGCGGCAATACTAAACTTCTGTGCAAGAGTCATTTGTAACCACTGCGCCATACCGGTACTTTGAACCAGGATCATCTCAGGCTCAAAGGGGTCGTCCAGCCGCTCGCGCTCAACGATAAACTCCATTAACGCTTCCAGCACATCCAGACGGTTGGAGTGGTAGACCCTTAACATAGCGACTCCTGACTACTGACGATTCGGGCAATGCAGACGCGTCATCTGACCCTGCCTGCCGAGGGGTGAAGAAATTATGACGTTGATGCTGACACATCCCGCTCTCGTTGTCTGCATTCGGTTAACCTGCCAGTTCACAGGCGATGAAAACTGGTACAGCTGGCTTTGCTGCCAGGCGTAACGCCAGAGTTGTTGATACTGGTTTCTGATAATAAAGCTGTTCATTAGCACCCGCTGGTATCCTGACAACGCGGTCACAATCATGATCATCAGTACCATTGCCAGCATAACTTCCGGCAGACTAAAGCCACGCTGACTGTTCAGGGGATCTGGCATAACGTCTGCTCCTTAATCGGACAAAAATCGCTCCAGCCATGCGCCGAGAATTCTATGTTGCCATCAATAACCGCCCCCTGACGCCATAAAAATACTCCTTCATAGTGGGCGATTAGCAGCACGAAATTATTGGTAAGCAGGCGCAGGCAAACCGCGGCATTCTGCGTGGGATCGCGCCGACACTGTACAACGGGTTGTAAGCGCCAGGGTTGTATACGCCCCCATTCCATCGCGGATTGCACTACCGCCTGACGCTGCAGCGCCTGACTTTGTGTGACCACACGCGCAGCAAAACTAGCCTCCTGTCTGCTAACGCCTTCCAGCAGCAGACTACTGAGCACCAGCAGCAACAGGACCATTGCCAGAGAGGATACGCCTCGCTCACGATTCACAGGTTGAATCCCGTAACGCTGTAGACCGCTTCAACAACTTTTTGTGGTTCGTCATTGCTCACTCCACGCAAACGCAGCGTAAGAAGCGGGGAATATCCGCTGAAATTCAGCCGTTCAACCTGGAATGCCTCAATCTGGATGGTAGTCTGATCGGTCATTTTCTCCCATCCTTTTCCAGTGCAACCGGTGGCTCCACGCAGGGTTTCCAATACCTTGTCCTGTAGACGAAACCCGATAGCATCAGCCTCTTTCGCGGAACTGCTCTCCCAAACGCCGTTGCCGTTGACATCCCAGCGTGCAATGACACAGTCCCCCTTAGCCGATATCACCAGTCCCTCTCCGACACAGTTTCCCCGGCAATACCCCGCCCGTTGAAGATGCTTCGCCACGGTGTAGGCTCGCTGCCATATTTCATCTTCCAGCGCTAACTGGCGCGTGTTACGCAGAATCTCTCGCTGTAGCGCCGGTAAAAATCGTGCTGAGCTAAGTAATAAAATACTGCTAATCGCCATGGCAATGAGCACCTCCAGCAGTGAAAATCCCCGTTCGTTTACTGACATAATCTGGCCTCATCGCGCTCACAAAGCCTGATTCGCCCCCAGCCAGACACCACCACGCGCCATTCCCCTGCCGCATTTTTCAGGCGTATATGTCCGGCCCATGCCGTATTGCGCAGTCCAAAAAAAGCCAGTGAAGGCGTGATATCTGCCATTTCGACATCAGCCCAAAGTGGCGCAAATATCAACGGTGAAACAGGCTGACACGAAGCTTGTGATGTCGCTGAGCTTGCCAGACACCATGTCCCCCCTTCGCGGAGTACGTTGATGACGTGATCACGATTGCGCCAGTTAGCATCTTCACGCAGTTGCAGCAGGTAGTCCCGCACCTGGCAGGCGGTCTGCCACAGCCGCTGTTGCTGCTGCCAGCGCTGCCAACCATACAGCCCAGATGCACCAAGCGCCGCGACGATCAGCATCGCAATCAGGGTTTCGAGAAGCGTGTAACCTTGTTGTTTTTTCATGTCGCCAGTATGGCGCGAGGAAAATGAATAACGAGCGGGAAATTCGGTTTCTACGGCGAGCTACGGGAAATATTCGTCGCGTTGCAGACCGTTGCACTACTTCAGGAATGTTCGCTGAAGAACGTGATTTTAGACAAAAAAACCGACGCTCACGGGCGTCGGTTGTGTCAGCATAAAGCTGGTTAGATAGCCACCGGCGCTTTAATACCCGGGTGCGGATCGTAGCCTTCAATTTCAAAGTCTTCGAAGCGATAGTCAAAGATAGATTCAGGCTTACGTTTAATAACCAGTTTCGGCAACGCGCGAGGTTCACGGCTAAGCTGCAGATGCGTTTGATCCATATGATTGCTGTACAGGTGCGTGTCGCCACCGGTCCAGACAAAATCACCCACTTCCAGATCACACTGCTGCGCCATCATGTGTACCAGCAAAGCGTAGCTGGCAATGTTAAACGGCAGGCCGAGGAACACATCGCACGAACGCTGATACAGCTGACAGGAGAGCTTGCCATCCGCGACGTAAAACTGGAAGAACGCATGGCACGGTGCCAGCGCCATTTTATCCAGCTCACCGACGTTCCATGCAGAAACGATAATGCGGCGAGAGTCCGGGTCATTTTTAAGCTGGTTTAACACGGTGGTGATCTGGTCAATATGGCGACCATCTGGCGTAGGCCACGCGCGCCACTGTTTACCATAAACCGGGCCTAAATTACCGTTTTCATCCGCCCATTCGTCCCAGATTGAGACGTTGTTTTCATGCAGATAGGCAACGTTAGTGTCGCCCTGCAAAAACCACAGCAGCTCATGAATGATCGAGCGTAAATGGCAGCGTTTCGTCGTAACCAGCGGGAACCCTTCCTGCAGATTAAAACGCATCTGATGACCAAAAATGGAAAGCGTTCCGGTTCCGGTACGGTCGTTTTTCTGTGTGCCTTCATCCAGCACTTTTTGCATCAGTTCTAAATACTGTTTCATGGTTCCTCAGGAAACGTGTTGCTGTGGGCTGCGGCGGTACGCCCAAACCATCATAATAATGCCTGCGACAATCATCGGGATAGAGAGGATCTGCCCCATGCTGATGTACTGTACCCAGGTGCCAGTAAACTGCGCATCCGGCTGGCGGAAGAATTCAACGATAATACGAAACGCGCCATAACCAATCAGGAACAGACCGGATACCGAGCCCATTGGACGCGGCTTACGAATGTACAGGTTGAGAATGATAAACAGCACAACACCCTCGAGCGCCATCTCATAAAGCTGTGAGGCGTGGCGCGGCAGCGAGCCGTAGGTATCAAAAATAGACTGCCATTGCGGGTTAGATTGCAGTAGTAAAATATCTTCGGTACGGGAGCCCGGGAACAGCATGGCGTACTTGAAGTTCGGGTCAACGCGTCCCCACAGCTCACCATTGATAAAGTTACCCAGACGCCCTGCACCCAGACCAAACGGAATCAGCGGGGCAATGAAATCAGAAACCTGGAAGAACGAACGTTTGGTGCGTTTGGCGAAGATAATCATCACCAGGATCACACCGATAAGTCCACCGTGGAAGGACATACCGCCGTCCCAGACGCGGAACAGATACAGGGGATTATCGAGGAATAACTCGAAGTTATAGAACAGTACGTAACCAATACGCCCACCGAGGAAAACCCCGAGGAAGCCCGCATACAGTAAGTTTTCTACTTCATTTTTGGTCCAGCCACTGCCCGGGCGATTCGCGCGGCGCGTCGCCAGCCACATCGCAAAAATAAACCCCACCAAATACATTAAGCCGTACCAGTGAAGCGCGACGGGTCCGATTGAGAAAATGACCGGATCGAAATCCGGAAAATGCAGATAGCTACTGGTCATCTGTCACCACAAGTTCTTGTTATTTCGCTGAAGTCAGACAGCAATTGATAAGCGCGCCTGCATAATGCAGGCGCTCCAAAGGTGCGAATGATAGCACAAGGGGTTAGAAGCGGATGCCGGGAAGATGTAAAAGATCTGTATAAGTAATCTTTACCCCGTAATGCCTGATGACGCTACGCTTATCAGGCCTACAATCCCCCGCGAATCAACCCCCCCATGCCGCGGCGCTCCATAAAGGCCGCTACCTGATGGCGTACCTCTGCTGCCATCTGCGCTTCCAGGCTGCGCTGCGCCAGCGTTTGCGCCTCATCAAAATCGATATGACGCAGCAGATATTTAACGCGAGCGACAGAACGACCGTTCATCGACAAATGACGGAAACCCAGGCCGATCAGAATAGCCACGCACATCGGGTCGCCCGCCATTTCACCGCACAGGCGTAAATCGATACCGCTTCTTTCGGCTTCCTGCGCAATCATCGCCAGCGCACGTAACATCCCCGGATGCAGACTGTCATAAATGCTGGCTACCCGTGTGTTGTTACGATCGACGGCCAGTATGTACTGGGTAAGATCGTTGGTTCCGACCGAGATAAAGTCAATCCGGTTTGTCAGATGCGGCAGCATGAACACCATCGACGGAACTTCCAGCATGATGCCAATGCGCGGTTTCGGGATCTCGTAACCGATCATCTCCTCCACTTCGCGTCCGGCGCGTTCAATCAAACGTCGCGCTTCGTCCACTTCATCAATGCTGGTTACCATCGGCAGCAAAATGCTGAGGTTACCGGTTGCCGCGTTGGCACGCAGCATGGCGCGAACCTGGATCAAAAAGATCTCTGGCTGATCGAGCGTTATGCGGATCCCTCGCCAGCCAAGGCACGGGTTCTCTTCACTGATCGGCATGTAGGGCAGCTGTTTATCGGCACCAACATCCAGCGTACGTAGGGTCACCGGCTTGTCGTTAAACATTTGCAGCATGCCCTGATACTGCGCAACCTGTTCTTCTTCCGAAGGAAAACCGCTTTGCAGCATGAACGGGATTTCGGTGCGATACAGGCCAATACCGTCGATCCTGCTACCCAGCTTTTCTTCATGTTCCGGGCTGAGACCCGCATTGAGCATCACCTTCACGCGCTCGCCGCTTTTCAACTGTGCTGGCTGGTTGACGTCATCTTCCGCCAGGCGGCTCAGCTCAATTTCTTCACTGATAAGACGCTGGTATTCCTGAATCAATACCGGTTCCGGATCGACCAGCAGTTCACCGCGATAACCGTCCACCACCAGCGTGCGGCGATGCAGCACCGACGGCTGGATATCGGCCCCCATAACGGTAGGGATACCCAGCGCACGAACCATAATTGCCGCATGAGAGTTGGCTGCGCCGTCCCGGACAACCACGCCGACTAACCGGTCCTGAGGAAGCTCCGCCAGCGTGGTCGCCGAAAGTTCATCCGCCACCAGTACGAAGCGTTCCGGCCAGGCATTCGGCCCCTGGATAGAGTCGTCAAGGTGGAACAGCAGACGCTGGCCGAGCGCGCGTAAATCTCCGGCCCGCTCTTTGAGGTAGTTATCGCTCAGCGCGGCAAATTGTTCGGCAAACTTTTCAATGATCGTTTTAACCGCCCACTCGGCCACTGAACCGTTATCCACTTCCGCAAACAGCTCGCGGCGCAGACGGGTATCGGAAAGCAAGTGCGAGTAAAGATCAAAGATCGCCGCCGTTTCTTTCTGCGCCCCAGCGGTAAAACGCTTGCTGTAGCGGCGGAATTCGTTCGCCGCCTCTTCCAACGCACCGGTCAGTCGCTCGCGCTCAAGCACCGGATCCAGCGTTGAAGCCTGATAGACCTGCTCCATCAGCGGCAGCGTCGCATCCTGCCAGCCTTCAGCTATTGCCACGCCGGGGGCGGCAGGCAATGCACGGATGCGCGTTTGCCGGTATTGACCGAACAGCGCGTTTAGTTGCGACTGCGAAAGTATGGCCGCCATTTGCGTGGCGAGCGTGACGAGGAAAGACTCTTCACTTTCATCGTACTGACGCAGTTCACGCTGCTGCACCACCAGCACACCTAAAAGCTGGCGACGCTGAATGATCGGTACACCTAAGAATGCACGAAAACGCTCTTCTTTTACCGAAGGTATGTATTTAAAGCTGGGATGCTTTTGCGCATCGGCGAGGTTGATAGGTTCCGCCAGCCTGCCAACCAGGCCAACGATACCTTCATCAAACGCGAGTGCGACAGTGCGACCACGTGGTTTTTTCAGTCCCCGGGTCGCCATGAGGTAATAACAACGTCGATCGTGATCGGCCAGATAAACCGAACAGACCTCTGTATCCATCGCAAGACAGATGTCGGTAACCAGTATATTGAGCGCTTCATTCAGACGCGGAGCACTGGCCACCTTTTCGACTATTTCGCGCAGGCGGGTGAGCATAATTTGCGTAGCTTAACCTCTTTTACGTCTGTACGCAGGTGTGCTTTGCGGCTTAGGAGTGCTCTCCTGAAGCGCCATGACAACACTTGCGAATTCTTTCATCACCCTGCGATAGACATCGCGTTTAAATGACACCACCTGTCGAACCGGATACCAGTAACTCACCCAGCGCCAGCCGTCGAACTCAGGTGTACTGCTGGTTTGCATATTGATTTCAGCATCGCTGCTGACCAATTGCAGAAGAAACCACTTTTGTTTCTGGCCGATACAAACCGGCTTCGTGTCCCAACGCACCAAACGTTTCGGTAACTTGTAACGCAACCAGTTACGAGTAGAAGCAAGGATCCGTACATCTTTACGACTGAGACCCACTTCTTCAAAGAGTTCCCGGTACATCGCCTGCTCTGCTGTCTCTCCTGCGTTGATCCCACCTTGTGGAAATTGCCAGGAGTGCTGACCAAATCGCCGGGCCCACATGACCTGCCCCTGGCGGTTACAAATTACTATCCCTACATTCGGGCGGTAGCCATCGTCATCAATCACCGGACTACCTCAACATAAACCTTATATACAAACGATTGTTTCACACTCCTGAGGGGCGGTAAACCACTCTGTTAAGGGTGCGATATTCTAATAACAATTGAATAACTCACAGTTAAAGGCCGAGTTATAAACAGAAGAAGGGCAAGCAAGGCGATTTTATTCACCTTTTCTGTGGATATAGTTGTGAAGAAGTACGGAATTACTATGGGAAAACCCAGAACAGTCCGAATAAGACATTCGTCACAGAGTAAAAATAGTCTTATACATTCATAAAGTTAAAACAGATCCACGCAGATAAACACACAGAAATGTGATGTACATCACTCATACGATCTTCACGCTGATGAAAGATCGACCAGCGTCGGTTTTATCCACAGATTATGCCAATAAGTTAGGCACAATTTGTGTGAAAATTCGATTTTCGTCGCACGTCAAGGCTGTAAATTGAAACAGTAGTGGGGGTTTTTCACAGTTATCCCATCTTTCTGTGGATAACATGGTGTAAGATCCTGTTCATTGTCAGTGGCCAGAATTGGAAAACCCGCTTCGCTGTTGCGCAACTCTGCAAACGTGAATCTAAAAACCAATATAAATCATATAATTGAATAAAGCATGTGGAAAAAGATAAACTCTGTCCACACGGTATAAAATCATTGCTTATTTTTTCACCTAAGGGTTAACCCGATGCCAGAACTCCGTCCGTTACTTTCTCCCCCTGAATCTGAAGCCCAGTTGCTGAGCCAGGCACGACAGCTTTCGGGCTACGCGTTAGGAGAATTAGCGGCAATGGCGGGAATCGTTACGCCGAAGGATCTTAAGCGCGATAAAGGCTGGATTGGCGTGCTACTGGAAATCTGGCTCGGTGCCAGCGCGGGCAGTAAACCAGAGCAGGATTTTGCGGCGCTGGGCGTGGAGTTGAAAACGATCCCTGTGGACAGTCTTGGCAGACCACTGGAAACCACCTTTGTGTGCGTGGCACCGTTAACCGGCAATACCGGCGTCACCTGGGAAACCAGCCATGTACGGCACAAACTCAAACGCGTTCTGTGGATCCCAGTAGAAGGCGAACGCAGCATCCCGCTGGCTGAGCGCCGCGTCGGCTCTCCCCTGCTGTGGAGCCCGAATGAAGAAGAGGACCGGCAATTGCGTCTGGACTGGGAAGAATTAATGGACATGATTGTATTAGGTCATGTCGAACGCATCACCGCTCGCCATGGGGAAGTACTGCAACTGCGTCCTAAAGCCGCCAACGCCCGCGCGCTTACCGAGGCCATTGGCGCCAACGGCGAGCCCATCCTGACCCTGCCACGCGGCTTTTACCTGAAAAAGAACTTCACCCGCGCATTGCTTGAGCGACATTTCTTGTTCCAGGCGCAATAGGCACCGCCCGGCCTTTCACCCGCCGCGTTACGGGCCTATAATTACCGCTTCTTTTTTTTGGCAGGACTTTGTTCGATGTTATTTGCATGGATAACCGATCCTAACGCCTGGCTTGCGCTCGGTACACTGACGCTGCTGGAGATCGTTCTTGGGATCGACAATATTATTTTCCTTTCTCTGGTTGTAGCCAAACTCCCGACAGCGCAACGCAATCATGCCCGACGTATTGGGCTGGCGGCGGCGATGATCATGCGTCTGGCTCTGCTGGCTTCTATCGCCTGGGTAACGCGACTGACAAACCCGCTATTCGAGTTGTTTGGCGAGGCAATATCAGCACGCGACCTGATCCTTCTGCTGGGGGGATTGTTCCTGATCTGGAAAGCCAGCAAGGAGATCCACGAATCCATTGAAGGTGAGGAAGAGGGGTTAAAAACCCGCGTATCTTCTTTCCTGGGCGCGATTGTGCAGATCATGTTGTTAGACATTATCTTCAGTCTGGATTCCGTGATTACTGCGGTTGGTTTGTCCGATCATCTGTTTATCATGATGGCGGCAGTAGTGATTGCCGTAGGCGTGATGATGTTTGCTGCTCGCCCAATTGGTGAGTTTGTCGATCGCCACCCTTCAGTAAAAATGCTGGCGCTCTCGTTCCTGATTCTGGTCGGTTTTACGCTGATTCTGGAAAGTTTCGACGTCCACGTTCCGAAAGGATATATCTATTTCGCCATGTTCTTCTCTATCGCGGTAGAGACCCTGAATCTGTGGCGTAATAAAAAAAATCCGCTCTGATGAAATCCATCGCTCCCCGCAAGGGGAGCGAATGCCCACCACACCTACCCCTTCTCACAGTTTAAGATTTTACTGCTTTCACCCTGCACAACTTCGCGTTATTACTAAACTATTGTCAGACGCAGGCCATGTGAGGATAAGCAGATGAAAAAATGGGCAGTTTTGATTTCCGCCGTAGGACTGGCTTTTGCCGTTTCCGGATGCAGCAGCGATTATGTAATGGCGACAAAAGATGGTCGAATGATCCTGACCGATGGAAAACCAGAAATTGACGATGATACCGGTCTGGTGAGCTATCACGACCAGCAGGGCAATGCGATGCAGATTAACCGCGATGATGTGTCCCAAATCATTGAACGCTGATGGTTGAGGTCAGCAGCGCGCTGGCCTTAACAATTTTACTTCCCTTTTTCGCTTCCCTCAGCCATTTTTATAATCCTTATGTCGTGATTATAAAAAGGAAACGGCTATGCAATATCACCGTATACCCCACAGCTCGCTGGAAGTCAGTACACTGGGGCTGGGCACAATGACGTTTGGTGAACAAAACAGCGAAGCCGACGCACATGCACAGCTCGATTATGCCGTAGCACAGGGCATTAATTTGATCGACGTTGCCGAGATGTATCCGGTACCGCCGCGTCCTGAAACCCAGGGTCTCACCGAAACCTACGTAGGTAACTGGCTCGCCAAACACGGCAGCCGCGAAAAGCTGATCGTCGCTTCTAAGGTCAGCGGACCATCACGCAACAACGACAGCGGCATCCGCCCGAATCAGGCGCTGGATCGTAAAAATATCCGTGAAGCGCTGCACGACAGCCTGAAAAGACTGCAAACCGATTACCTGGATCTGTATCAGGTTCACTGGCCGCAGCGCCCGACCAACTGCTTTGGTAAGTTAGGCTACAGCTGGACAGACTCCGCGCCGGTCGTTTCCCTATTGGACACGCTGGACGCATTGGCAGAGTTTCAGCGCGCCGGGAAAATTCGCTACATCGGCGTTTCTAATGAAACCGCATTTGGCGTGATGCGCTATCTGCACCTGGCGGACAAACACGATCTGCCACGCATCGCCACCATCCAGAACCCCTACAGCCTGCTGAACCGCAGCTTTGAGGTTGGACTGGCAGAAGTGAGCCAGTATGAAGGCGTTGAGCTGCTGGCCTACTCTTGCCTGGGCTTCGGTACATTAACCGGGAAATACCTGAACGGCGCGAAACCTGCCGGTGCACGCAATACGCTGTTTAGCCGTTTCACGCGCTACAGCGGCGAGCAGACGCAGAAAGCCGTTGCGGCCTATGTGGATATCGCGAAACGCCATAATCTGGATCCTGCGCAAATGGCGCTGGCATTCGTGCGTCGTCAGCCGTTTGTCGCCAGCACTTTGCTGGGCGCCACGACCATGGAGCAGCTAAAAACCAACGTTGAAAGTCTGCATCTGGAGTTGAGCGAGGAAGTGCTGGCAGAGATTGAAGCGGTGCATCAGGTGTATACCTATCCTGCACCTTAACAGTTAGCGCCTGATGGCGCTGCGCTTATCAGGCCTACAGACAGCGTTCCCTGTAGGCCTGGTTGCAACAGCATATAACAGACTAATGGCGGCGCTGCCAAATCCACAGCGCCGCAATCGCCAGCGCAAACAGCGCACCGAACCCAATACCAATCGCTACCGCCGGAATCCCCACCAGCACCGCCAGTGAGTAAATACCCAACATCAACAGCATCGCGCTGTTTTCACCCAGGTTTTGCACCGCAATCGCATTACCTGCGCCGACGCTTTTCTTACCCCGCTCCTGCAGTAACGCATTCAGCGGCACCACAAAGAACCCACCACACACGCCGATAAGCATCAGCAATGCGTAGGCCGGAAGCAGCGAATGTTGAAGAGAAAAAATCAGCACCACGACGCCGATCAGGATCCCCGCAGGCATACAGCGCGACACAGTTTCCAGCGTCACCAGCTTCGCAGCCGCCCCCGCGCCGACGACAATCCCGATCGCTACCATGGCATTGAGATAGGTCGGCGTGGCGTTATCGGTGATGCCGAGCGCCACCGGAACCCACAGTACCAGCAGAAAACGCAGCGTAACGCCCGCCCCCCAAAAAAGGCTGGTTCCCACCAACGAGAAGCGTGTTTCACCGTTGCGCCACAGCGAAGAGGCGGCACAGAAGAAACTGCGCGTCATTTTCCCCAGATGCCAGGACTGGCCAGGGCGAGCCGCGGCTAGTTTCGGGATATACAGGTTAGCGACCACTGCGCCAGCATAGGCCAGCGCACAGGCAGAAAGCGCGGCAATCACGTGCCAGTCGGCCAGAACGCCGCCGGCGACAGAACCGAGCAAAATCGCGGCAATGGTGGAAGCTTCCATCAGGCCGTTGGCTTTCACCAGTTTGTCGCCGGTGGTCAGTTCACCGAGAATGCCATACTTGGCCGGTGAATACGCCGCCGCGCCAATCCCCACTAGCGTATACCCGAGAAACGGATTAATGCCGAAGCAAATACTTGCCGCACCCAGCAGTTTCAGGGAGTTCGCGAACATCATCACTCTGCCTTTGGCAAAGCTATCCGCCACCTGTCCAACAAACGGCGCAAACAGAATGTAAGCACCCACAAACACCATTTGCAGGATAGGCTGGCTCCAGTCCGGATAAAATTGCTCCTTCAGCAACGCCAGCGTAGCAAACAGCAACGCGTTATCGCCAAACGCCGACAGAAACTGCGCGGCGATAACGGACATCATCCCTTTGGACCAGATTGACGTGTTAGTGTGCACTGACTCACTCATGTTGTTTTTCCGGCTCATCGACCCAGCTTTTCAGCGTAACAAAATCCGGCTTACCGCTGCCGAGTAATGGGAGTTGCTTCAGGTGGCGTATATCACGCGGTACGGCGAGTTCAGGTACGCCGTGCGCCCGCGCATACTGCTGTAGTTTTTCACGCGTGAGTTCGCTATCGGTGGTAAACAGCACCAGCGCCTCACCTTTGCTGGCATCACTCTTGATCGCAGTGGCATGCATTTTGTCTGCAGACACCGCCAACGCCAGTTGCTCAACCATTTCCAGCGACACCATCTCTCCGGCAATTTTAGCAAAACGCTTAGCGCGCCCCTGAATCTGTACAAAGCCGTTTTCATCAAAGCGCACGATGTCTCCGGTGTCATACCAGCCGCGCTCAATCTCACCTTGCGCATTCTCTGCCGTTGGCACCTCCAGCACCCCAGGTTTTTCGACGCGCAAATAGCCGCTCATAATATTAGGGCCTTTCAGCTGTAAACGCCCACCGTCCTCAATTCCCGGAACGGCCAACAGTCGAGCATCCATACCAGGCAAGATGCGCCCTACCGTTCCCGATTTTGCCGCCATCGGTACGTTAATCGACACCACCGGCGCACATTCCGTCACCCCATAGCCCTCAAGGACACGCAGGCCAAATTTCTCCTGCCATAGTTGCTTTGTGCTGTCCTGCAGTTTTTCCGCTCCCGCAACCACATAGCGCAGGCGATGGAAATCGTAAGGATGCGCGAAACGCGCGTAGTTGCCGAGGAACGTTGACGTACCAAACAACACGGTGCAGTTCCGGTCGTATACCAGCTCTGGCACAATGCGGTAATGCAGCGGGCTGGGATAAAGAAACACTTCTGCGCCAGTCAGTAGCGGCGTGAATAATCCCACCGTTAGCCCAAAGGAGTGGAACAGCGGCAGCGCCGACATAAAGCGGTCATCGGCGGTGAAATCGGCAATCGTTTTAATCTGCTCAACGTTCGCCAGAATGCTTTTATGACTGTGAACCACGCCTTTCGGATGGCCTTCTGAACCGGAGGTAAAGAGGATCACCGCAGCGTCTTCCGGCTGCTGCTTCACCTGCGCCAGATGCGGTGCCAGCAGATGTGAGAAAATCCACAGCTTATCGCTAAAGGTCACATCAGCTTTCAAGTCTTCCAGATACACCCAACGCACCTGGGTGAGCTGTTCCGGTAAATGCCAGAGTTTGCCTTTATCGAGAAACTGTCGGGATGTGAAGATCGTCTTTATTTCAGACGCAGTAATGGCGCTGGTTAATCCTTTCACACCCGCGGTGTAGTTCATCATGGCTGGAATGCGTCGACGCGCAATGGCGCCAAAAATGACCGCCGCGCTGATTCCCGCATTTGGCAGCATCAGGCCGATTCTTTCACCCTCGGTGCTGTATTTTTCCAGAATACGCGCGACAAACAGCGTTTTCGTCAGCAGTTTGCGGTAGCTGTCCGGAGTGAAATTAATATCTTCAATGCAGTTTTTGCCTGCGCCAAAACGGTATTTCGCCGCCAGCAGCGACTCGTAGAGCGTCTCACGCGGACGAACCGCCATGCGTGCTTCCATCATAATTTGATGCAGCATCTCTCCGGCGATTTTACGGCGATCGCGAGCTCGCGGTGCTTCCGGCATCGGCAGTTGTGTCGGCGGTAGGATGTGTAAGCGGATGCGCGGGAAGAATCGCTGTTTAACCAAACCTTTCAGGCGGCTAAAGCGGGAAAGCTCTGCGCCCTCAATGCGCACAGGTACGACCGTCGCTCCCGACTTAGCGGCGACAAACCCGGCACCGTCATAGATTTTCATTAACGAGCCGGTGGTCGAAATACGCCCTTCCGGAAAGATAACCACCGGGCGGCCCTGTTCGACCAGACGAACCAGATGTTTAATCGACATCGGTTTGGTTGGATCTAACGGTACGAAATCAATCAGCGGGGTTAGCCAGCGCATATACCATTGCTGGCTGATCGAGGTGTAAACAGCGAAGACGGGACGAATCGGTAAAAAGAGCGCCAACAGGATGCCGTCTATAAATGAAACATGGTTGGGAGTGATTAGAACGCGTTCTCCCTGTAGCGCGCTGACATCGCCCGTGACGCGAACGCGGAAAAGCACGCGAAACAGATTACGAAAAAAGCCAAATAGCATCTCAACTCCCTGTGCCATTAATTATATAAACATCAATGGTGGGAGAGTATACGAGTTGGGGAATAGGTGCGACAGGTAACTGTTAAATACAATTCGAAAAAAAACCTGCGCATCCGCGCAGGTTGGTGCAAGAGACAGGTACGAAGTGCGTACCGAATAATCTCACCAATCAATACCTCTGGGATCTTGATTGTGGTCGTCAGCAGCCAGATACGCCAGTGCGAAAACGCAAAGGAATGAACCCAAATGCAACGAGTTGTGTAAATTATCGGTTACTGTTACAGATAGGCTGAAGGTAAAAAAAAACCTGCGCATCTGCGCAGGCTGGTGTAATTCTAGTGATCAACCCGAAAGTTGATTTCACCTATCAATACCTCTGGGATCTCAACTCTAGCAATCTGCTCAGTTCCCTCACCAGCGAACAATCGCAACAGCACATCGCAAAGTGTAAGCAAAAATTAGCATTTTCTATTTTCTGTCTTACTTCGCTCGTGTGCGCTCACATTTGCGACGTTCTGACGGGCAATCTGCTTGAACAGCCAGCCATTTTCCGTAACACTGACGGAATGTAAGCGTTTACCCACAACAGGTACTATCATGGCGACCATAAAGGATGTAGCCCGACTAGCAGGTGTATCAGTCGCCACCGTTTCTCGAGTGATTAATGATTCCCCTAAAGCCAGCGAAGCATCGCGCCTGGCTGTAACGAGTGCAATGGAATCACTCAGCTACCACCCCAACGCCAACGCGCGTGCGCTGGCACAACAATCCACAGAGACCATCGGTCTGGTAGTTGGTGATGTGTCCGATCCATTCTTTGGGGCAATGGTTAAAGCTGTCGAGCAGGTGGCCTATAACACCGGTAATTTTTTGCTGATTGGCAACGGCTACCATAACGAACAGAAGGAACGACAGGCGATTGAACAGCTCATTCGCCACCGCTGCGCAGCCCTTGTTGTCCACGCAAAAATCATCCCGGATGCTGAGCTGGCATCACTAATGAAGCAAATCCCCGGCATGGTATTAATTAACCGAATTCTGCCAGGATTCGAACAACGCTGCGTTGCCCTTGATGACCGTTTCGGCGCATGGCTCGCGACCCGGCACCTCATTCAACAGGGCCATACACGCATTGGCTATCTGTGCTCCAATCACACAATTTCAGATGCGGAAGATCGTCTGCAAGGCTATTACGACGCGCTGGCAGAGAGCAATATACCGGTCAGCGATCGCCTGGTAACGTTTGGTGAACCGGATGAAAGCGGCGGTGAACAGGCGATGACCGAGTTACTTGGTCGTGGCAAAAACTTCACTGCGGTAGCCTGCTACAACGACTCAATGGCGGCTGGTGCCATGGGCGTATTAAATGATAACGGCATTGATGTACCGGGAGAAATCTCGCTGATTGGTTTTGATGATGTGCTGGTTTCCCGCTACGTGCGCCCGCGTCTGACCACGGTGCGCTATCCGATCGTGACGATGGCAACCCAGGCTGCCGAACTGGCGCTCGCGCTGGCGGAGAAGCGCCCCGTGCCTGAAATTACCCACGTTTTTAACCCAACTCTGGTGCGTCGCCATTCCGTTTCGACGCTGACAGAGCCGGGGAATTCATCGTCAAACGATTAACCAGGATAGCGTTATGACTACGATGTTGGACGTTTCACGACACGCAGGCGTCTCAAAAGCGACCGTTTCGCGCGTACTGAATGGCACGGGTCAGGTAAAAGAGAGCACGCGCCAGAAAGTGTTTAAGGCCATGCAGGCACTTGATTATCGGCCTAATTTTTTAGCGCGATCTTTGGCAAACCGCACCAGCAACAGCATTGGTCTGGTGGTTTCTACATTTGATGGATTCTACTTTGGCCGGCTGTTGCAACAGGCTTCACGCCAGACGGAATCTCACGGCAAGCAGTTGATCGTCACTGACGGACACGACACACCAGAGCGTGAGCAGGAAGCCGTGCAAATGCTGGCGGACAGGCAGTGCGACGCTATTATTCTCTATACCCGCTATATGAGTGAAAAAGAGATAATGTCGCTGATGAACAGCATCGCTATGCCCTTGCTGGTCATCAACCGTGATGTCAGCCAGGCCCGCGATCGCGCGATTTTCTTTGAACAGGAAGACGCGGCCTATCAGGCGGTCAATTATCTTATCTCCCAGGGCCATAGCGATATTGCTTGTATCACAGTGCCAGGCCATACCCCGACCGGTAAATCCCGCCTGATGGGGTATCGTAAAGCGCTGGAAAAAAACGGTATTCCTTGGGATCCCGACAAGGTCAAATACGGCGACTCCACGATGACGCGAGGTTATGAAGCCTGTCGTGAACTGCTGGAGGAAGGGGTGAAATTCAGCGCATTGTTCGCCTGTAACGATGACATGGCATTAGGCGCATCAAAAGCGTTACATCAGGCCGGGCTGAGGATCCCAACGGACGTCTCACTGTTTGGTTTTGATGATGCACCCAGCGCCAAATGGCTGGAGCCGGGGCTGTCTACCGTTTATCTGCCGATTGATACCATGATAACCACGGCAATCGACCAGGCTATCCGGCTGGCCAACGGCGAGAGCGTCGAGCCAATCCCGCCGTTTACCGGCAAACTGGTACTACGTGACTCAGTAACGCTCGGGCCGTACTTTAAGTAATTAAATGCCGGATGGTGGCACAAGTGCCTTATCCGGCCAACAGCGCCCACAGTTAATTTCGTAGGCCGGATAAGCGTAGCGCCATCCGGCATTTCACCACGCTGTAATCAGATTAATTCCAGCGCTAACAGCTCATCAATGGTCTGGCGACGGCGAATCAGCCGCGCCACGCCGTTATCGAACAAAACCTCCGGCAGCAGAGGACGGCTATTGTAGTTTGACGACATAGACGCGCCGTACGCCCCGGTATCATGCAAGACCAGATAATCACCCGGCACCACCGCAGGCAACAGACGGGTTTCCACATTTCCGCCCTCCTGCTGGGTAAACACGTCGCCAGATTCGCACAGCGGCCCGGCCACCACGGTTTCCCGTTGCGGGGTGTGTTCCAGAGAGCGACCATCCCCAGCCAGCGCGGAGATATGGTGATAGCTGCCGTACATCGCCGGGCGCATCAGATCGTTGAAGCCCGCATCGATCAGTACAAAGTGACGGCTACCCATCTCTTTTACGCTGCGTACCTGTGCTACCAGCACGCCGGCTTCCGCGACCAGAAAACGACCCGGCTCTATCTCAAGCGCGACCGGGTGCCCCAGGTATTTAGCAATCTGCTCACGCGCAGCGTTCCACAATCCAAAGTAGTGATCGGTATCGATCGCCTCTTCACCTTCGCGATACGGGATTGATAAACCGCCGCCCGCAGAGATCGCCTCCAGATCCTGATCAAATTCAATTACCTGACGCACCATCGCACCACACACCTGCTCCAGATGCGCGTAGTCCACACCGGAGCCAATATGCATATGAATCCCCACCAGCTTCAGCTTGTAGCGCTGAATCACCTCCAGCGCCGCGGGAAGATCGCTATACCAGATCCCGTGCTTGCTGTTTTCGCCGCCGGTATTGGTTTTCTGACTGTGTCCATGCCCAAAGCCAGGGTTTACGCGTAGCCACACGCGATGGCCCGGCGAGACCTGACCCAGTTGTTCCAGCATATCCACCGACCCGGCATTTACCGGAATGCGCAATTCATGCACCCGCGCAAGCGTCGCTTCATCAATCATATCGGCGGTAAAGACGATTTCATCTTTCCCCGGTACAAAACCTGCCGCTAGTGCACGTTCAATTTCGCCAAGCGAGACGGAATCAACCTTTACGCCCTGCTCGCGCATCAGGTGCAAAATATGAATATTCGAACATGCCTTCTGGGCAAAACGCACCACGTCAAACTGACTCAGTTTGGCAATCTGGGCGCGTATAATCTGCGCATCATAGACCCACACCGGGCAGCCGAATTCGGCAGGCAGGCGCAGCAGGTTGTCGGCGGTCAGGTCAGTGTCTGTGTTGTTGAGTGGGCGTGGCATGGTGTACTCCGGCATTGGCTTTTTTATGATTACGCCACAGCCCGAAAAGAATAAAAAATATCGTTTTATCGTGAGTCTATGCAAAAATGATATGGATTGGTTCATTCGAGGATTGCCCATGCCCGCCGTTAACCTGCGACACATCGAAATTTTTCACGCCATCATGACGGCAGGCAATCTGACGGAAGCCGCGCGCATGCTACATACCTCGCAGCCCACCGTCAGTCGGGAACTGGCCCGATTCGAGAAAGTACTGGGATTAACGCTGTTTGAACGCACGCGTGGCCGGCTGCACCCAACCGTGCAAGGGTTACGTCTGTTTGAAGAGGTGCAACGTTCGTGGTATGGCCTGGACAGAATTGTGAGCGCCGCCGAAAGCCTGCGCGAGTTCCGCCAGGGCGAATTGTCGATTGTTTGCCTGCCGGTATTCTCACAGTCCTTTTTACCGCCACTACTGCAGCCATTCCTCGCACGCTATCCGCAGGTCAATATTCAGATAGTGCCGCAGGAGTCACCGCTACTGGAAGAGTGGCTGTCGGCTCAGCGCCACGATCTGGGGTTAACGGAAACGCTGCATACGCCTGCCGGAACAAAACGCACCGAATTGCTGGCGCTGGATGAAGTGTGCGTGCTGCCCCAGGGGCATCCGCTGACTAAGAAAGCGGTGTTAACGCCGCAGGATTTTCAGGGGGAAAACTACATCAGCCTGTCACGGACCGACAGTTACCGTCAGCTACTGGATACCCTGTTTAATGAGCACCAGGTGAAGCGCCGTATGGTGATTGAAACCCATAGCGCCGCTTCAATTTGTGCAATGGTGCGGGCAGGCGTGGGGATCTCGGTGGTAAACCCACTGACCGCGCTGGATTACGCCAGTAGCGGGGTCGTCATCCGCCGCTTCAGTATTTCGGTACCCTTTACGGTCAGCCTGATTCACCCACTTCATCGCCCCGCCTCGGCGCTGGTTGATGCTTTTACGGCGCATCTGCAGGACCATCTACCAAGTCTTATTGACCCGCTGGAGGCTATTTTGCATCCACAACCGAAAGCATAAATGCCACCGCATCTTGCGCATGGATTGCCGCGGTGTCGAAAACCGGTAGTGGGCTTAGCTCGGCGGGAACCAGCAGACCAATCTCAGTACAGCCAAATATCACCCCTTGCGCCCCCTGTTTCGCCAGTTGGTCGATGACGCCCAGGTAATAATCGCGGGAAGCCTCGCTGAACTCACCGAGACACAGCTCATCGAAAATAATCTGGTTTATTTTCTGACGGTCATCAGCTTCAGGAATCAGCGTGCTAATGCCAAATTCAGTCTGTAAACGACCGCGGTAAAAATCCTGTTCCATGGTGTAGCGCGTACCCAGTAGCGCCACGTTGCTCATCTGCTGCTTTTGTATCGCCCGCCCCGTCGCGTCGGCAATATGCAGGAACGGCACATCACAGGCGCTTTCAATCGCCTCAGCAACCTTGTGCATGGTGTTGGTACACAGCACAATCCCTTCCGCACCCGCCTGCTGTAACCCCAGCGCCGCCTGCGCCAGAATATCGCCTGCTTTATCCCACTCACCGCGACTCTGGCACAACTCAATCTCATGAAAATCCACGCTGTGAAGCAGGATCTGCGCAGAATGCAGGCCACCCAGACGCTGTTTTACCCCTTCATTAATGAGTCGATAATAAGGAATGGTAGATTCCCAGCTCATACCGCCTAACAGACCGATCGTTTTCATCATTTCCCCTGACTCGTTGTTGTCTCTCCAGTGAACCAAAGATGTGATCAACTTTCCACATCTGTTGGCGTGCATTTCTTTTTTTAATTTTCTGATATAGGTTTAATGAAACACTGTTTTAATTAATTACAGGAAGGCCGGATGTTTATTTTTCATAAAGAGACCACGCTTGACGATCTGGGCAATGGCGTTACCCGGCGCATTCTTGCTCACGACGGTAACATGATGGCGGTTGAGGTGAACTTCGAGCAAGGCGCGATAGGCCCGATGCACAATCATCCGCACGAGCAGCTGACTTACGTGTTGTCCGGTGAGTTTGAATTTACCATCGGCGAAGAAAAGCATGTCGTTAGGGCGGGCGATACCCTGTATAAACAACCCAACATTATGCATGGCTGCGTCTGTTTAAAACCGGGAACGCTGCTGGATACCTTTACGCCCATACGCGAAGATTTTCTACACGGGTAATTTCGTTGTTCTCAAGCCGTGCTACTGACCGGTTTGAGAACACGCTAAAATGCGTACTCAGTTCCCTAAAAATGAATACGTTACAATGTGGGGCATTTTCCTTCGATACCAATTCGCATAAGCATTAATCACCCGATGCGTCTCGCCATGTGGGCGATTACAGTCACGTTATCTTAATTAACGGTGACGGATCGCCATGACAAAAATGACAACATCCACTCCACATGACGCAGTCTTCAAACAGTTCTTGTACCATCCTGATACCGCAAGAGATTTTCTGGATATCTATCTTCCATCAACCTTGCGGGAGCTATGTGATCTGCAAACACTAAAACTGGAATCAGGCAGTTTTATTGAGGATAGCCTGCGAGCCAGCTACTCCGACGTACTGTGGTCATTAAAAACAAATGAAGGCGATGGGTATATCTATGTTGTTATCGAGCATCAGAGTTCGCCAGACGCTCACATGGCATTTCGGCTAATGCGCTATGCAATGGCCGCAATGCAACGCCATCTGGATGCTGGCCATAAAACATTACCTTTGGTGATACCGATGCTGTTTTATCATGGCGCACTCAGCCCCTACCCCTTTTCACTCTGCTGGCTGGATGAGTTTGACGACCCCATAGTGGCACGACAGCTATACTCAGCAACATTTCCGCTGGTAGATATCACCGTAATACCCGATGACGAAATTATGCAACATCGCCGTATAGCACTGCTGGAATTGATGCAAAAACATATCCGCAAGCGTGATTTAATGGGATTAGTGGAACAACTGGTCTCGTTGCTGGCTACGGGATACGCTAATGACAGCCAGCTCAAAACGCTATTTAATTACATGATGCAGTTTGGAAATACGCCTCACGTAGATAAATTTATCCGTGAAGTCGCTCAGCGGGTACCACAGCAAAAGGAAAGTCTGATGACTATTGCGGAAGTGTTGCAACAAGAAGCCAAACAACAAGAAGCGTTACGCATTGCCCAGATGATGTTAGCGAATGGTATTAGCCATGAAATTATACTAAAGATAACCGGGCTGTCTGCTAAGGATCTCCTCGCAAGGCAGGCGGCTCCACACTGAAATAAGTAGTAATGAGAGCCCGATAATCAGTTGTTCTATCGGGCTCCCTGCTCACTTACACGCCAATATCTCTTAACTTCTCACCTGCCATCAGCTTACGTTCGATATGCTCAAGCGTGACGTTTTTGGTTTCTGGAATCAGCCAGAACGTAATACCGATAAACACGACGTTCAGCGCAGTATATAGCCAGAACGTGCCGGCGGCGCCAATGCTATCGAGCAGCGTCAGGAACGTTGCGCCAATGATCATGTTCGACACCCAGTTGGTGGTGGTGGAGCAGGTAATACCAAAATCACGGCATTTCAGCGGTTGAATTTCCGAACACAGGATCCACACCACCGGCGCGGCGCTCATCGCATAGCCTGCAATACACATCATCGTCATGCCAACTGACAGCCAGGATAGTCCACTGGAAGCCGTGCCGTTATCAAACTGCATCAGGCAATATCCGAGCACCAGCGTCCCGATGGCCATTACGCTGAACCCAATTTTCAACGCCGGTTTACGTCCTGCTTTGTCGACCGTGAAGACGGCAATAAAGGTAGCGAACATAAACGTTAAGCCAACCACCAGCGTGGCAATCATCTGCTGCTCTGTGGTGGTAAAACCCGCCATTTTGAAAATGCGCGGCGCGTAATACATGATGATGTTCATCCCGGTGAACTGCTGCATCGCCTGCAGTAACATCCCAAGAAAAACTGCGCGGCGCACGTTACGGTTAATTTTAAACAGCGCCCAACCACCCTGCTTCAGCTTCAAGCTTTCACGGATTTCGTTCAGCTCATCGCGGGCCTTTTCTGACGTATCGCGCAGCATGCGCAATACTTCTTCAGCTTCAATGTGGCGACCTTTTTCCGCCAGCCAGCGCGGGCTGTTGGGCAGGAACACAACCAGAATAATCAGCAATACAGCCGGAAGCGCCAGCACGCCCAGCATAGCGCGCCAGTTACCGCTGTAGCTGAACGCGGTATCAGACAAAAAGGCCAGAACGATGCCCAACGTCACCATCAGCTGATACATACTGATCATCTTGCCACGCACGTTTTCGCTTGCCATTTCAGAGAGATAGAGCGGTGCGGTGTAAGAGGCGATCCCCACCGCAACGCCCAGTACCACGCGGGCAAAAATGAGCATTTCTACGCTGGAGGCAAACGCCGAGCCCAGAGATCCGACGACGAAAAGGATCGCCCCCGCCATCAGACTGTATTTACGTCCCAGGCGGAATGACAGCCAACCGTTAAACAGCGCACCAATTGCCGCGCCCAGCATCATGCTGCTGACCACCCACTCCTGCAGGCGGCTGGTCAACACAAAGTGATCGGTGATGAAAGGCAACGCCCCGGCAATCACACCAATGTCCAGGCCGAATAACAACCCTGCGACAGCCGCAGAGATAGAAACAAACATATTCATACGTCGCGTATCGCGCACTGGGCGCGGCGCTAAAGCAGCATCATTATTTATTGAGACCATTTTTTCCTGCCAGATACAGAGTAACCATGCCATTGAAAGTAAGGGATCCCTTGCAGGAAGCGTCAGGCGGGAAACGGCAAAAACATGGATTAAATAGCTACACCACATCGTTATGTGATGGATATTCCAATTTTAAAATTTACCGACAATCACTCAATTAAATTTAATTTATTGATATTAAAGAATATTAAAAATAATAAATTGATACACATGAAATTTAATATGGAATAATTTATAACCACAATATGGATTTTAATGATTCAAAAGTAAAAAAAACCCTGCCATTTAGCAGGGTTTGTTGGCTCTGGAAAGCAATTAACGCGCCAGCCAGCCGCCGTCTACCGCAACGGTATAGCCGTTGATATAGTCAGATGCGCTGGACGCCAGGAACACGACAGGCCCCATCAGGTCGCTCGGCAGACCCCAACGCCCCGCCGGAATACGATCGAGGATTTCTGCGCTACGCTGCTCATCAGCACGCAGCTGTTGAGTGTTATTCGTCGCCATGTAACCCGGTGCAATCGCGTTGACGTTGATGTTATGTTTTGCCCACTCGTTCGCCATCAGACGGGTAACACCCATTACGCCGCTTTTAGACGCGGTGTAAGACGGCACGCGGATCCCGCCCTGGAAGGAAAGCATAGAGGCGATGTTGATAATTTTACCGCCGTTACCCTGGGCGATAAAGTGCTTCGCCGCGGCCTGAGACATAAAGAACACGCTCTTAATGTTCAGGTTCATCACGTCATCCCAGTCTTTTTCGCTGAAATCGATCGCATCGTCACGACGGATAAGACCCGCGTTGTTGACCAGAATATCGATATGGCCGAATTCTGCCACTGCGCGCTCCAGCAGCGCCGGAATACCGTCGATTTGACGCAGATCGGCGGTCAGGCTTAAAAAACGGCGGCCCAGTGCGGTCACACGTTCGATGGTTTCTGTCGGTTCAACAATGTTGATACCGACGATATCGCAGCCCGCTTCCGCCAGGCCCAGCGCCATACCCTGACCCAGACCGGTGTCACAACCGGTCACAACGGCGACTTTACCTTCAAGAGAGAATGCATTCAAAATCATTGTAAATCCTTAATTTTTATAATGCCCGCCGCAGCAGGCACGGCTGTCGCCCGCAACTAGCGCAGATCTTTTACTGCAACATGGTCCATATCATCAAAGACCTGGTTTTCGCCGACCATGCCCCAAATGAACGTATACGCTTTTGTGCCGACACCGGAGTGAATAGACCAGCTTGGAGAAATCACCGCCTGCTCGTTGTGCATCACAATATGACGCGTTTCCTGAGGCTGCCCCATCATGTGGAAGACGCAGGTATCTTCTTCCATATTGAAGTAGAAATAGACTTCCATACGACGTTCATGGGTATGACACGGCATGGTGTTCCACAGGTTACCCGGTGCCAGTTCAGTCAGACCCATGCTCAACTGGCAGGTTTCCAGAACATCCGGCACAAAGTATTTGTTGATGGTACGACGGTTACTGGTGAGGTTATCGCCCAGCGTCACTGGCGCAACGTCTGCAGGCGTGACTTTCTTAGTTGGGTAAGTCGTGTGGGCCGGCGCGCAGTTGTAGTAAAACTTCGCCGGTTTTGTCGTATCAATACTGGCGAATACCACTTCTTTTGCCCCTTTTCCGACGTACAGCGCGTCGCGATGGCCAATTTCATAGCACTGGCCGTCAACGGTAATCGTGCCCGGGCCGCCGATATTGATCACACCCAGCTCACGACGTTCGAGGAAATAGGTTACGCCCAGCTGTTTGCCGACTTCGCCACCCACAGAGACGGTTTTGGCTACTGGCATAATGCCGCCAACAATGATGCGGTCGATGTGGCTGTAGACCATGGTGTATTCATCTGCGACAAACACTTTTTCGACCAAAAACTCATTACGCAGCCCCTGAGTGTCCAGGGTTTTCGCATGCGCACTATGGATGCTTTGTCTTACGTCCACATTTACCTCCAGTGATAAATTGACCGTGAATGCTTAAACGAATAGCAAAACGCTGTTCCGTTTTATCTTATGCACTCATGATATTCCTCCCTGAATGTGTTTTCAATTATAAATAAAACGATGTTTCACTTTTTTTCGCATCTTATTATCAAAAGTGTAAGTGCGATCACGCTAGCGCGTATGAATAGCGAAAT
Source organism: Citrobacter sp. S39 (assembly GCF_009495675.1). Taxonomy (NCBI): domain Bacteria; kingdom Pseudomonadati; phylum Pseudomonadota; class Gammaproteobacteria; order Enterobacterales; family Enterobacteriaceae; genus Citrobacter; species Citrobacter sp. S39. Next base: position 1,927,069 of record NZ_CP045555.1, on the reverse strand, counting down.
GGACCTTAATAAAATGATTGAATAACAATACGATAAATTTATTTATTCATTAGGGGCGGGGATAAAAAATGGAAAATTCAGCCGCGATGATCAGTCGAAAAGACACCTTTTCTAACAAAGTGCGCAGTTAATCACATGAAATGAAACAATGTTTTGATAAGTTGACTGTGTTTAGAGTGTATGTTTCTGTAACTGGCCTTGCCCTCCTGCTGGAGGGCTTTTTTACAGGTGCAGGGAAAACACGTAGAAAGGCGTTTAAGACGGTAAATGTAAGATCGTTAATCTCGTTCGATAGCGAGCGCCACACCCTGACCACCACCGATACACAGCGTTGCCAGGCCCTTATGCGCCCGACGCTTCACCATTTCATGCACCAGCGAAACCAGAATTCGGCAGCCAGACGCACCAATCGGATGACCGAGCGCAATGGCTCCGCCGTTAACATTCACCCGCCGTTCATCCCACTCCAGCATTTTCCCAACGGATAATGCCTGCGCGGCGAAGGCCTCATTAGCTTCGATAAGATCAACATCAGCCAGTTGCCAGCCCACACGCTCAAGGCAGCGGCGGGTCGCATACACTGGCGCAATCCCCATGAGCGCAGGGTCGACCCCGACGCTGGCAAAGGCGCGAATACGGGCCAGTACAGGTAAGTTCAACTCTTGCGCCTTGGCCTCGCTCATCATCATCACCGCAGCGGCGCCGTCATTGATGGATGACGCGTTACCTGCCGTTACCGAACCGAGCCTGTCAAAGGTAGGATCCAGACGCGCCAGCCCTTCGGCGCTGGCATCGGTACGCGGCTGCTCGTCGGTATCCACCACCAATGATTGCCCATTACGCTGTGTTACCACCGGCACGATTTCATCTTTAAAGCGTCCAGCATCAATTGCCATCCGCGCTTTGTGCTGCGAGTGCAGCGCGTAGGCATCCTGTAATTCGCGGCTAATGCCGTATTCTCGCGCCAGGTTTTCCGCAGTAACGCCCATGTGATAATCGTTGAATGCATCCCACAGACCGTCATGTACCAGGCTGTCGACCAGTTGGCTGTTCCCCAGCTGTGCGCCGGTGCGGCTATCGGTAAGGACATGCGGGGCACGGCTCATATTCTCTTGCCCGCCCGCAATCACAATGTCGGCTTCGCCGCACTGAATAGCCTGGGTCGCCAGATGCAGCGCTTTCAGGCCCGAACCGCAGACATCGTTAATGGTGATGGCGGAAACGGTATTGGGTAGCCCACCATTGATGGCAGACTGACGCGCCGGATTCTGCCCGGCACCTGCGGTAAGCACCTGACCGAGGATCACTTCATCCACAGCATGAACGTCCACGCCCGTGCGTTCCAGTAAAGCCCTGACCACCATGCTGCCTAATTCAACGGCAGAGTGGCGCGCCAGCGTCCCCTGGAAGCAGCCAATCGGTGTCCGTAACGCCCCGACTATCACAACCTCTTTCATCACCACCTCAGCGCAAAATAACACCGCAATAGTAGATGATTGTTAAAAAGAGTTATCAAGGTTGTTTAAAAACGGTGATTTTTATCACAAAGGAAATTCGTATCATTTATTGGTCATCTGAACGCCACTCTGCTGTAAATGGTCGCGCAGCCAACTTCCCGCCACGCCAGGCGGTGATTTCTTATTCCACAACAGATCGATAGAGATAGCCTTTGGCCAGCCGGGCAGCTTTAATTGAACCAATGGTTTTTCTGCCGCAAACTCCTCCACCAGCGCACACGGGAGCGCGCACCAGCCGAATCCCTGAACAGCCATACTTAGCAATAACAGGTAGTTAGGAGCCGACCAGACGGGACCGCGCGCCACGTTAGTCCCGCTTTCTAGATAGGTATTCAAACGCAGCTCGCGCCAGGTGTGTAGCTGCTCCCACTGCAGTTTTTCTTGAGCCGCCAACGGATGCGATGCCGCCACGTATAATCCCATCCAGGTTTGCATCGGCAAGCGCGTGACGCCCATATCGGTCGGGTAATCCTCCCGCGCTTCGATCAACCCCACCTGAGCACGTCCTTTTTGCAGCAGATCGATCACGTCCTCGTCTTCGCCAATCAGACATTCAAACTCGGTATGGGGAAACTTGCGGTCAAACTGCACCATCAACTCTTCCAGCACATCCGGATGCAGCGTGTCTGACAACACGAAGGTCAGACGCGCTTCCGTTTCACCCGACAGCGAAATCGCCGCTTCATCCAGTCGTTCGCTGGCCGTCAGAATCGCCTGCACATAACCCAGCACCCGCTTACCTTCTTCGGTCAGCGTTGGCTGGCGCGATGAACGGTCAAACAGCGCAAAACCAAGGTCGGCTTCCAGATGCGCAATGGCCGTACTGATAGTGGACTGGCTTTTACGCAGCCGACGAGCCGCAGCAGAAAATGAGCCGCAGGAAACGGTCTCTACAAATGCCGTTGACGCTTCAGGAGAGTAACGCATGAACTATCTACTTTATCGATGGATACTATCTTTTAGATATCACATAAAACGATAAAATTGCCACCATTCCGTTATCCGGGCATCAAAGAAGGTTTTAGGTTATGCAACACGATACAGTCCAACGTCGCTCGTTAATGGAGCGCATTTTTCATGCCGTCTGCTTTGAAGGCATTGCCACCGCTGTTCTCGCACCAACCACCGCATGGTTGATGCAGCGCTCGGTGCTGGAAATGGGCGGACTGACAATTCTTCTCGCCACTACAGCGATGATCTGGAATATCATTTATAACGCCCTGTTTGACCGTCTGTGGCCGTCGCACCTGGTAAAACGTACGGCGAAAGTGCGAGCATTTCACGCCTTAGGTTTTGAGAGCGGTTTTATTGTGATCGGGGTGAGCATCGTGGCGTATGTGCTGAACGTCAGCCTGCTTCAGGCATTCACGCTGGAAATAGGTTTCTTCCTGTTCTTCCTGCCGTATACCATGTTCTATAACTGGGCTTATGACACGTTACGCGAGCGTGTTATGAAGCGCCGCCAGCAGCGCGTTACTGCCTGATAATTAAAATAATAGTCGGAATCTTCTCGGTTCCGGCTATTGTTCCATTCACTCGCCCGCTTGTTCACACCTCCCCCAGCCCCTGCCATTTGTGGTAAATTGCGCTTCTTTTTGTTTATTTTATAGTTGATACGTTCAAATAATGTCGAAATTTTGGTCAAAAGAAGAGACTCTCTGGAGCTTCGCACTATATGGGACTGCCGTCGGCGCAGGAACCCTCTTCCTCCCCATACAGCTGGGTTCTGCAGGTGCGGTGGTACTGTTTATAACCGCTCTCGTCGCCTGGCCTTTAACCTACTGGCCGCACAAGGCGCTATGCCAGTTTATCCTGTCTTCAAAAACGTCGGCTGGTGAAGGGATTACTGGCGCGGTTACACACTACTACGGCAAGAAGATTGGCAGCCTGATCACCACCCTCTATTTTATTGCCTTCTTTGTGGTGGTGCTGATCTACGCCGTGGCGATAACCAACTCACTCACTGAACAGCTGGCAAAACATATCACTATCGACCTGCGGATCCGCATGCTGGTCAGTCTGGGCGTGGTACTGGTGCTGAATTTAATTTTTCTGATGGGTCGACAAGCCACCATCCGGGTCATGGGCTTTTTGGTATTCCCGCTCATCGCGTACTTTTTGTTCCTTTCGCTCTACCTGACCGGAAGCTGGCAGCCAACGCTACTCACCGGCCAGATGTCTGTCGATCAGCACACGCTTCATCAGGTTTGGATATCTATTCCCGTGATGGTTTTCGCTTTTAGCCATACGCCAATTATCTCCACGTTCGCCATTGATCGACGTGAGAAATATGGCGAGCAGGCCATGGGTAAATGCAAAAAAATCATGAAGGTAGCCTACGTTATCATCTGCCTGAGCGTACTGTTTTTCGTCTTCAGCTGTTTGCTTTCGATTCCGACAAACTATATCGAGGATGCAAAAAATGAAGGCGTGACCATTCTTTCCGCGCTGTCGATGATGCCTAACGCACCGGCATGGCTGTCGATTTCCGGGATCATCGTTGCCGTCGTAGCGATGTCAAAATCGTTCCTTGGCACCTACTTTGGCGTGATTGAAGGGGCAACGGAGGTAGTAAAAACATCGTTGCATCAGGTGGGTGTGAAGAAAAGCCGGGCCTTTAACCGCGCTCTGTCCATTATGTTGGTCTCAAGCATCACGTTTATCATCTGCTGCATCAATCCTAATGCTATTTCAATGATTTACGCGATTAGTGGGCCGCTGATTGCCATGATTTTGTTTATCATGCCGACATTGTCTACCTATCTGATCCCGGCGCTGAAGCCATACCGTTCAGTGGGTAACCTGATCACCCTGATTGTCGGTCTGCTGTGCGTATCTGTGATGTTTTTTGGCTAGAACGTGTTGCTTAACGGCTCATTTTCAGAAAGCATCAACCAGTGTTGGCGGAGGTAATAAACATGTTATCTCAGAGAAAGGATTCCGTTCACCTCATGTTCATCGTTTCTCTGAAGCACAGATTCCTGTGAACGTGCAAGGGAGGCTCACCGCCGCCTCCCTTGCAACCCAGGCTCCCGGCGGGATTGTAAAGAGCGTGGCGAAGAACGCCCTTTACACGTTCACGGGTATCGATGCTTCAGAAAAATAACACTGCTGAGGTGAACGGAACCCTGAGAAAGAATCACATGTTCACCCTACATGCTTAACTGGACGGTATTGAACGTGGATGAGCCGTTAAACTGGTTTATTTGATGTACGAATCCAGTACTTTCAGAATCACATCCAAATCTTCTTCGCGCTTAATTTCATCGCCCTGATGCACAATGTGCTCGGTCAGATGACCTTTAATCACTTCGCGCATTAATCCATTTACCGCCCCGCGGATCGCCGCTATTTGCTGCAATACCGCCGCGCATTCATGCGGTTCATCCAGCATGGTTTTCAACGCCGCTACCTGCCCCTGAATTTTGCTGGTTCGGGCTTTCAGCTTTTGTTTGTCGCGGATCGTATGTGACATAACTTTACCTTTTTAACGTCTGGCTGAAGGGACAATACCATCGACATTCTACTGGGGGGTAGTATTTGATACTGGGGGGGAGTAGAATCAGGCGAAATTAAACAACTAAGAATCATTCTCATGGGTGAGTTTTCTACGCTTCTTCAGCAAGGCAACGCCTGGTTTTTCATTCCCAGCGCGATTCTATTAGGTGTGTTGCACGGTCTGGAACCAGGGCATTCCAAGACGATGATGGCGGCCTTTATTATTGCTATTAAGGGGACCATCAAACAGGCGGTGATGCTGGGGCTGGCAGCAACGCTGTCGCATACCGCCGTAGTATGGCTGATTGCGCTCGGTGGGATGTATATCAGCAAAGCGTTTACCGCCCAGGCCGTTGAGCCCTGGCTGCAATTTGTCTCGGCGATAATTATTCTCGGGACCGCATTCTGGATGTTCTGGCGAACCTGGCAGGGAGAGCAGAACTGGCTGGCCCAGACGCATCACGACCACGATCACGGGCATCACCACCACCATGATCATGACGACCATCACCACCATCATCATGACCACGACCACGATCATAACCATGCCGCGTTAGCAGGGCTGAACGAGGGTTCGAAAGAGTATCAGGATGCCCACGAACGGGCGCATGCCACCGATATTCAGCGCCGCTTTGCGGGCAAAGAGGTCACCAACGGCCAAATATTACTGTTCGGTCTGACCGGCGGGCTGATCCCGTGCCCAGCTGCCATTACGGTACTGCTGATATGCATCCAGCTCAAAGCCTTCACGCTGGGCGCCACCATGGTGCTGTGCTTTAGCCTCGGGCTGGCGATAACGCTGGTAACAGTGGGCGTGGGTGCGGCAATCAGCGTGCAGCAGGCAGCCAAACGATGGAGCGGATTTAACACGCTGGCACGCAAAGCGCCCTATTTTTCCAGCGTGCTCATTGCAATGGTCGGCGTATATATGGGGATTCACGGCTATATGGGGATCGTCGGTTAATATATGGGAGCGCAGCAGCGATAGCCGCTGCGCGGAAAACCAAACTAGCTTGCGACATTCCCCCACACCAGTTGCCCTTTATGGAAGGTCGCAGTGCGTGGGGAGATTCGCGCGACCGCTTCCGCTGAGCATGAGGCATCTACCAGCACAAAGCTGGCTTCATCCTGCGCTTTCGGCCAGACGCGCTCACCTTTATCGTTAAGCGGCAGCACATCACCGGTAGCGAGGAACAGCGCCCGCGACAGGTTGAGTTCATTCGGGCGAATATAGAGCTGCGCGTACAGATTCGCCTTCTCCAGCATGTCTCCCAGGCCGTACGGCGACCAGTGGTCAATCACGCTGTCGGTCCCGGTAATCACTTCCACGCCTTTGCCGCGCAGCTGTTTTAGCGGCATGTGCATCGTGCCAATCGGCACCGTCGAGGCAATGGTAATCTGCTGCGCCGCCATGCGGGTTGCGAGTTCATCCACCTGCTGTTCGTTCAGCGTAGACAGCGCAAACGCGTGGCTGATGGTCAGTTTGCCCTTTAACTGCGGCGTTTTCTCCACCGTTTCTACCATGTAATTCACCGCCGCCACGCCCGCCGGACTGGTTTCATGCAGATGGATATCCACGCCTTTGTTGTAATCGAGCGCAATCTGGAACATGGTGTCGAGGGATTTTTCCATCGCCCCATCCACGCTGGTTGGGTCCAGACCGCCGACATAATGCGCTCCCGCCTGCATCGCTTCACGCATTAGCGGTTCAGATTTTGATAACAGCAGACCATGCTGTGGAAATGCCACAATTTCACAGGCAAAACCCGGCTGGCGACGCGCCAGCACCGCCTGCAGGTTCTCCAGGTTTTTCAGTCCGGAAACCGGTTCTATGTTGCAGTGGCTGCGGGCAATCGAGGTACCTTTTGATTGCAGCAGATCGATCAGCTTTTCCGCGCGCTCCTGGGTGTAAGGCTGGAGTTCAGGCAGCAGCTTTTGTTCCAGGCGGATCATATCCTGAATGGTGGTGCCCGCCGGACGGTTCAGCGAACGCCAGGGACCGCCGTAAAAGGTTTTATCCAGATGGATATGCATGTCGCGCATGGCGGGCAGCATCAGCTTTCCACCCGCATCGTAGTGCGGCAGCGTCGCATCCGGATGCTGCTTATTCTCGCGCAGCGCAACTATTTTCCCGTCCTGGATTTCAACGGTTTGCAGCGCGGTACGGGTGTGCACCACCACTGAGTTTTCGTAATCAAACCCCGCTTCCAGCAGGACGTTATCCAGGTAATAGTGCTTATCGTTAATCGTCATTGTGCTCTTCGACCCGCAGGTGTTCCCGACAGGATTAGCAGCATACGCGACCGGGGCGACTGCGCCAAACAGCGCGGCGGCAGTGACCATTTTTCCGCTCTGGCTTAAAAATTCACGGCGGCTGTTACTTTCCTTCATTCGCATCTCCTCTCAGGAATGGACAATATGGGTGCCCGTTTCGCCGCGCAGTGCGGCGGGCAGGCATTCCGGCGTGGTGATGATCACTCGTTTACCGCCACGCTCCAGAAACGCCAGGCTGGCAACAATCTTGGGTAACATGCTGCCCGGCGGGAAATGTCCCTCCTGCATGTAACGGGTCATCGTGGCGACATCCACCGTATCCAGCGCCTGCTGGTTAGGTTTGCCAAAATGAATACAGACCTGCTCGACGCCGGTGGTGATCACCAGAATGTCGGCGCGGATCTCCTGTGCCAGCAACGCCGTGGAGAGATCTTTATCAATCACCGCATCCACGCTCTGGTAATCCCCCTGATCGCTACGCACCACCGGGATGCCACCACCACCCGCACCAATCACCACGAACCCCTGCTGAGTCAGCGTTTTGATCGCCTCTGCTTCAACAATACGTTTTGGTTCAGGGGAAGCCACAACCCGACGGTAGCCGCGCCCCGAATCCTCAACAAAGCGCCAGCCCGGATTGACCCGCTGCAGTTCATCACGCTGCACTTCACTAAAGAACGCCCCGATAGGCTTGGTCGGGTTAGCAAAGCCCGGATCGTTTTTGTCGACCTCCACCTGCGTGACCACCGTCACTGCCTTTTGCTCGCCGCGTCGTGCCAGTCGGTTGTTCAGCGCCTGTTGGATCAGATAACCGATACCGCCCTGCGTATCGGCGACGCAGTTTGCCAGCGGGGTAAGCGGCAGCCCTTCACGCTCGTGCGCGATTTCCGCACGCCGCAGATCCAGCCCCACCTGCGGCCCGTTACCGTGCGTCAGCACAATGTTGTAGTCCGATGCCAGCATCTCCAGCACCGTATCCGCTACCGCTTTCACCGCTTCAGCCTGATGTTCAATCGACTGGCTGGCGTTATCTTTGATAATGCTGTTGCCGCCAATGGCAACGACCACAAGTTCTTTCATAGTGTTATCTTCCGCTTACAGGCGATTCAGGTCGTTTTCGTCGGTTCCTGCTCAGGCGCAGTCACCGCTTCACGGCTATCAAGAACATGCTTGAGGACAAACATGCCGCTCATCATCAGGTAGGCCACAACAAACATCATCGAGCTGCCCTCAGCAAAGCCAACTGCCGGGGAGTGGATCACGCCAAACAGCGATAACAGTGCCCCAAAGGCTGCGGCAATCGCCCCGCGCAGCGGCTTATTCATAATGGCGAAGATAGCGACGCAGCCCCACAGCATGCTGGCCAGCGGCGCGCCGCTTCCCAGATGCACCAGTCCGTCGTAATAGACACCTTTGCTGTGCAGTAAGTCGCTACCCAGTTTCCCCGCGGATGTTCCGGCGGCGCCCATCACGCTGTTAACGATGGTCAATGCCCAGTTAGCGATCCACGGGAACAGGCAGATGAAGATAACGGGAACCTCGACTTTGGGCGTTTCTCGCACCACCTGGTTGGCGGTCACCACGCCGATAAACACCAGAATCGGCACTATCGCAGTCATCGGAATAATGGCGAGCATAAACGCGCCCAGGCCAAACAGCGGTACCAGGAACATGGTGATGCCTGAAGCGAGGGTATAGCCGATACTGGCGCCCATCGCTTTCCAGCCCGCATGCCCAACATACACGGTCACCGGGAACGGGTTGCCCAGCATGCAGCCGAGCATGGAGGCAAAGCCGTTCGCCATCATCACCTTACGGGTGTTGTACTCATCCCCCGCCGCGTGCGCACTTTCAATGTTCTCAAGGTCGAAAATGTAGTTCGCCAGACCCAGAGGAACCGCAGAAGCCAGATACGGCAGTGCATGCGGCAAACCTTGCAAGAAGCTGTCGACATGAATTTCCGGCGGGTTGAAGCCAAAGGAAGACATCGACGCTTTAATGGCTTCCGGGCTTTGTAAACCGGAGATCCACGCCAGGGCCGTACCGGCAATCAGCAGCAGCAAGCCGGTAGGAATGCGGGCAAAAATCGGCTTCTTACCGAACCAGTTAATGAAGATCAGCAACAGGACGATGAAAGAGACGGTCGGCGCTTCGAATGCCTGCAGCATCGGGTTCATCGCCAGCAGCAACAGTCCCAGGCCGGACAGACAAGAAAGCAGTACCGTACGTGGAATCATCTTGCGGATGGTCTCGCCCAGGAAGGAGCCGCCGACCAGGATCAACGCTTCGACAAAGCACCACACCAAGGCTATCTGGATAGCAAAGTTGGCATCTTTGGTTTGCTGATAAACCGGCATCAGTACCAGGAAGGTTACGGTAAAGATTGACGGTGCGCTCGGTCCGGACGGCAGTGCCGTCACGTCTTTACGCCCGGTGTGTTTTGCCATCTGCAGGCCAAACCAGGCGTAGCAGACGCTGGCCACCAGCACCGCCAGACCAAAGGCAGGCGCAATGCGACCATAGACAATTTCGGTAGGGATCCCGACGACAAAAATGAGCAGCCCCATCATTGTCAGCAGGTTAGTCAGGTTGTTGGTCATCAGCCCAAAGTAAGCTGCCCAGTCACCACGTTTCCATTCTAGTTTTATGCTGTTCATGGAATATCCTTAACAGGTTAAGCATCGTTTGCGATCGCGGAGATCGCCCAGCCCTGCAGGTAAGCAACGTTTTTCGCTTCGCTACTGTGGGGCTAACCGCGTTAGCCCCGATTGTTGTTATTGGCAGTAGCGGTCGCGCCAGTTGAGGATCGCCTTTTCAAAACAGGCGAACGGCGGGTGGACTATTCCGGCGCCGATCATGCCGATCCCCGCGTCTTTGTGCGCAATGGCGGTGTTAATCACCGGCAGAATGCCGGTGCTGCCCACGCGCGTAATATCGATAGCAGTCGGTACGCCCATAAAACCCAGCAGCGGAATGGTGACGTTGGGGTTTTCGCCGAGAGTGATTTCACGCATCTGGCGCGAGAAATCAACGGCCTCTTCGACCGTACCACCCACCAGTGCCACGATGGCCGGTGCCGTCGCCATGGCGAAACCGCCAATGCCGTAGGTTTCGGTGATCGCGCTATCGCCAATATCACGTCCGGAATCTTCCGGCTTGTAGCCTGCAAACATCGGGCCAATCACCTGCTGCGCCGGACCGGTAAACCACTGACCCGGTAAGCCGCTGATGCGCAGACCGAACTCAACACCGTTTCGCGCCATCGTCGTCACCACGGTGCTGTATTCAATGCCGTGGGCGGCGTCCATTGCGGCTTTACACATCGCCATCCAGGTCGGCCCGGAGAAGTAATCGCTGCTGAGGACGAACTCGAACACCTCACGCTGCTGCTCAACCGGATAACCGGTCTGAATAATCCACGGCGTCAGCGCCTGAATCAGCAGCGCCGTCCCGGCGTTGTTACGGTTATGGCACTCATCGCCCATGTGTAGCGCCTGCGCCAACATCAGGCGCAGATCGATTTCGCCCGCCAGCTTCATGGCATCGCGCAGCATCGGTCCCAGCACATCACGCATCCAGTTCAGACGATCAATAACGCTCTGATCGTTCGCGCCCATACGCAGGATCTTCGCCATCTGCTCGCTCATATTGGTATATGCGCGGTTGCCGTAGGTTTTGTTCTCAACGATGTGCATAAACATCGACGCAGAGGTCACACCCGCCATCGAGCCAACGCAGTCATGCTCGTGACATGGTGAGAAGATAATTTCACCCGAGGCGGCCAGTTCGGCAGCTTCATCCAGATCTTTCGCCAGTCCTTCAAACACCAGCGCCCCGGTGACCGCGCCCTTCATCGCACCGCACATTTTTTCCCAGCGGATCGGCGGCCCGGCATGCAGGATGGTGTTGCGGGTCATCCCCGGTACGACATTGATTGCCTGGTCATAGCCAATCAGCACCGGATGCGACTGAATAATACGTTCCAGCGCCTGCTGGTTAGCAGCAGCGATTTTGTCTGCCAGCGGCGAATCGGCAATCTCGTCCAGTGCAGCAACCACCTGCATGTTGCCCTGACCCGGCGGCGTCCAGTCGAGCTGGGTCACTGGAACGTTCTGCTTTTTCAGGTCATCGCTGAACATCGCGATACCGACGTTAATCACGTTCAGCGGCTGGTTAAACAGTGTCTGGCTCATCAGGCTTCCTCCCCTTTACAGATAAATTCACGCGCCAGCAATCCGGTGTTGGTGCTACTGCTCGCCCAGATAACGCCCGCATCAGTCAGCATCTGACATTGTTTTTCCAGCGACGGCGTATCAAGATCGGTCCCCAGCACATAGCCGAGGATCTCAAGCGGACGACCGTCTGCGGCGGCGATCGCTTTGGCTTCAACGATCGCGTCGAGCATCACGCCAACCGGATCTTCATGCGATCCAAAACCAAGGACGAAGTCCATCACGATCACGCCGACTTCAGGATCGCGCGCTTCCTGCAACAGACGACTAATGCGGTTGGTGGGATCGATCATCGGGTGCGGTTTACCGTTGGTAAAATCGTCATCACCGAAATCGAGGAAGGTATGCGCCACGCTGCGGTTGAGATCTTGCAGGCGGAACGCCGGGTCCGGATGAATGTTGCTGTAAACTTCGGCATGTTTTTCCATGGCAGCAAACATCGCCTCATCGCACAACGTGCCACCGCAGAACAAGCCACGGATGTACTTTTGTTGCGGGGTCAGACGGGCGCGAACCTCTTCAATCAGCGGCCAGTTGAGCGGATGCAGATCCAGGCTCTCTTTTTTCACGCCGGTAAGTAGTACAGCTTTCAACGCCGCCTCTTTAGTACCGCGGGCAAACTGCAGGCCTTTTTCATCCGCAGGCGCGGCTTCACGTCCGAGGAAACACACCACCACGGGCTTATGACAGGCGCGCGCACGTTCCAGCACCTTGCGCGCCACCGCTGGCGCAGGAGGTTTGGAGATAAGCGCGATGATCTCAGTTTGCGGATCGGCCTCCAGCATGCCAATCGCGTCAAGCATCATCAGGCCGCCAATCTTCTCACTCAGATCGCGTCCACCGGTGCCAATCAGTTGGGAAATTCCGCCGCCAAACTCGTGAATGCGTACGCTCAGCTCCTGGCTACCGGTACCGGACGCACCAATAATTCCGATGTTGCCGCGACGCACCGCGTTGCCAAAACACAGCGCCGCGCCGTTAATGATGGCGGTTCCGCAGTCTGGCCCCATCATCAACAGCCCTTTTTCGTGCGCCAGTTGCTTAAGCGTCAGCTCGTCTTCAAGAGAGACGTTGTCAGAGAACAACATCACGTTGAGGTTATTTTGCAGCGCCTGACGCGCTTCACGCGCGGCAAACAGGCCGTTGACCGAGATCACCGCCAGGTTGCTGTCGGGAACGTGCTTCTTCGCGCTGGCCAGCGTGGCATAGCGCGCTTCGTGCTGGCCACCCTGCTCTTTATGCGTAAACAGATCGTCAATCGCCACCAGCGTTTGCGCGTTTGCTTCGTCGCTCGCGCCTTTAATGACAATCATCAGATCGCCACTCTTCGCCTCTTCCAGCTCAGGCGTGAGCAGGCCGAGATTCTTCAGCACGCCCTTATTCATTTCTGTCGCCATAGCCACGAACGCCTGCTCAACACCATCGAGCTTATTTGCGCGCGTGGAGATAGACATCAGTGAGACAGAATCAAAATACGTGTTCTTTTTAACAACTATCCTGATCGACATAATTCCCTCCGGACCTGTAGCTCAGGGCGCAGGCATCCGCCATGCCATACAGCATGTCGCAGCCAGAACTTGAGCCAATATTTTTAATGTCAGTAATATATTGTGTAGAAACGGGTTGTTGCTCAGTAATAATATGGTTGAGCAGCCGTCCAACGCTTTCCCGATAACGCTGATGAAAAGCTTCCTCTAATGTTATTTTGCTGAGTAGCGTCGTATTATTTCCGGCACATTGTAAAGCTGCTAAAAAATCTTCACGATATTTCCTCAGCGGATGTCCGGGAATAAATAGAATAGTGCTTAGGCCCACTAAATAATCATCCGATGAGGGCGTCAGACCAATCCCCAAACCAATTAAATGGCTGACCGCTGTAGAGATATTTTCTCCTGTACGCAACGCCGTCAGTAATGTTTGTCGGCGGTTGTGTAATTGACGGGTGATTTCCTGAAAAAACGGATTGTCACCCTGATACAGAAATAATGTGTCGTCGCTTCTTAGCTGTTGGCGGATAACCTCTTCCCAATGCTGCCAGCCGACTGTGGCAAGACTTGCTGCATCAGATGTCCACCGTGGTATTCGCCACAGCAGGCAACCGGCGGTTTCTATCCATTTATCATTGCCAACAACTATTCCCGACCCGCTAAAATTGACCAGCTCACCGGGGTGAAACAGGTCTTCACAATGCGTCAGCGCCAGCCGACAGCTGTTAGGTGCGTTATCACAATCTTCACTCAGTAACGTCAGCAGCCGCTGCTGTTCAGGTATCAACAGGTTTACCGCGTGGGAAAAAACCTGTTCAACCCGTCCCGTTCCCCGGAAAGTGAGAAACGCGCTGTCTGCGGTTAGCGCCCGTACGCATCGCCGTGATGGCGTAGCGATAATGGCGCTCCTGTGTCAGGCTCCGGCCGCAATCAGCAGCTCGGCAATTTCGTGGTACCCTTTCTCTCGCGCCAGTTCCAGCGGGGTTTTACCGTATTTATCCGTCATGTGCGGGTTTGCACCATGGTCGAGCAGCAGCTTAACGATCTCCTGCTGCTTCGCGCCACCGTCATTAAGTACGATGGCTTCCAGGAGCGGCGTCCAGCCAACAAAATTAGTATGGTTGACATTGATATCGGTACGCAGCAGCAGCTCACGCACGATCTCGACATGGCCTTTTTCGCTGGCTGGCGTAATACCGACACCGCCAAAACGGCTCAGACAATTAAGGTCGGGGTTAGCCGGTAATACCGTACGCAACAGCGTTAAATCATTCGTCAGGCAGCTAATCAGGAAGGGGTTAAAACAAGTTTGATCTTGTTTATTAATATCGGCACCCTCAGCAATCAATAAAGAAACACAGTCATAATGTTTATTCAGGCTGGCAATAATAATGGCAGTACGCCCCTGGCGGTTAGTGGCATTAATATCCACATTTTTTGCCAGACAGGATTTTAATCCATCGGCATTGCCCTGTTCTGCCGCCAGCAGAAATTCAGTAATGAGTTCTTTCTCTGACATAATCGCTCTCCTGCAGTTTTTTAGACTTTTTAAATATCCGATAACCTGAGAATAGCAACAGAGTGCAGAGAATAACATCCGCTTAAATTTCATTCATCGTTAGTGCATCGATTATTGAATCAATTTTAACAATGAGAACAAAACGTGCTGTAGTGCAATCTTTCCCTTATGACTGGGGCCCTTTTAGCCACTAATCAGTAGTCCGGTGAATCAGGCGGTATGCTGCACGGATAGCGGCCTGCAATTAAAATACAGAAGTGTGATTGCCTTCAAATCAAATGTAAAACTAGTGTTAAATTTTGTTCAAAACTGATTGCTCTGTATAAGGATTACAAATACATTCAACAATCATCGTGTTGCGGATGCGCATTGTCGCCGGAGGGGAGAAAGATGAATTCAATATTTACCGAGGAAAACCTACTGGCGTTTACGATGGCTGCCCGCTACAGCAGCTTTAGCAAGGCGGCTGAAGAGCTTGGCTTAACCACATCGGCAATTAGTTACACCATTAAGCGCATGGAAATGGGTCTCGACGTGGTGCTGTTTACCCGCAGTACTCGCAGCATTGAACTGACCGAGTCCGGGCGCTACCTGTTTCGCAAGGCGACCGACCTGCTCAACGATTTCCACGCAATCAAGCGCAGCATTGATACCATCGCTCAGGGCATTGAAGCCCGGGTACGCATCTGCATTAACCAGCTTTTGTATACCCCTCAACATACAGCGCGGCTGCTGCAGGTACTCAAGAAACAGTTTCCAACCTGCCAGATAACCGTCACCACCGAGGTGTATAACGGCGTCTGGGATTCGATCATCAACAACCTGGCTAATATCGCCATTGGCGCACCCGATACGTTACTGGACGGCGGCGGAATTGATTACACCGAGATCGGCGCGATCCGTTGGTCGTTTGCGATTGCCCCGGATCATCCCCTCGCCTTTATGCCGGAACCCATTTCTGAGAGCCAGTTACGCCTGTACCCGAACATCATGGTGGAAGACACCGCACACACCATCAACAAGAAGGTCGGCTGGCTGTTACACGGACAGGAGTCGATTCTGGTTCCCGATTTTAATACCAAGTGCCAGTGCCAGATCCTGGGTGAAGGCATCGGTTTTCTGCCGGACTACATGGTGCGCGAGGCGATGGAAAAGTCGTTGCTGGTGACGCGGCAGATCCACAACCCGCGTCAGGATTCACGAATGCTGTTGGCCACCCAGCATTCGGCAACCGGTCGTGTAACTCAGTGGATTAAAAAAGAGTTTGGGCCACAAGGGATACTGACGGGGATTTATCAGGATCTGCTGCATCGGGAGTGATGAACCGGATGGCTGTTATACCTTCCGGTACACATAAGATGATCAGGCGCGGATATCGTCGTACTCGCGGGTTTTATCAAATTCATGTTTGGCAAACGGGCACAGCGGAATAACTTTGCGGTTTTCAGCGCGCATCTTCTCTACCACTTTCGCCACCAGCTGTTTGCCGACGCCCTGACCTTTCAGGCTGGGGTCGACATCGGTATGTTCAATGATGCTCAGATGCTCGCCCGTCGGCACAAATACTATCTCGGCAACCTGGTTGCCCTCAGCATCATTGACATAAAACTTGTTGTGGCCTGCAAGAATTTCCATGGTCCCCTCACTCATTTCTGGCGATATTTCAGCGCACCGCTCGGACAGGTATCGATGACCTTGATGACCGTCTCGACATCCACTTCATCCGGAATGATCCACGGTTTACGTTTCAGGTTAAACAGTTTCGCGCTTCCCCGCACGCAATTGCCCGAATGCTGACATATCGCCGTGTTGAAATAGACGTCAATCTTCTCGCCGGTATAGGCCCGGTAACCTGCATCCAGTAGTTCCTTATCCACGACATTGCCTCACATTTTTTTATTGTCTGGGTCTAATCATAGACCTATGCGAGGCTGAAGGAAGCTGCTGAAAGCAGAAATATCACTCGGGCCTGTTCTGCAACGACGGCTGCTGCTCTGGTGGCAAATACTCCAGCATCGCAGGCGTTGGCGGCGGGAGGCGGTTATCGGCAATATCCCTGTCCACATCGATATGACTGATTTCGCCATTCTCATGATGGTGGACCGTCAGCACCCTCGCCTTGTTCAGTTCCGTAACCAGCTCCCGGGTAATACGCAAACTTTCTGCCAGCTCATGGTCTTCCAGCCCGGGTCTGCGACTGCGGCGTTCCACCCGAAAACGAAACTGGTTGTACTTAGCCCAGCCAATTAGCACCAGGCCGTTGACCAGGGCGACAAGGATATAAAACGTGACCGTATCCAGCGTGGTGAAAAAGGGTCGCACCCCCATATACGGTGAATGCGCCAGGGCCGTGATCAACCCTTTATAGATCAGGTATAAGAAACCAACCCAGGCGATGAGCGTCAACAACACATCGATAATGCGAGGCAGCAGACGCCGCTCCGTAAAGATCAGTGGCTGATTCACGATTCGATCCTCCCAATTCCACGGTCAGGACTCACCCAACGCGCTCTGCCGCGTTTGCGTTTGAGCATCACTTTCGGGAACGCGACCAGCGTGGTGAACAGGCTTAGCATCCAGTACACCACCGGGAACCAGATAATCCAGAACAACGAGGCGCCAATGCCTTTTTCATAACGTCGTTCAATCATCAGGCTCACCGCAAACTGCAGCAAGCACACCACGCCGAGGATAAGTCCGGTAAAGGCTGGCGGGAACAGATGCTGCACATACAGCGAGTCCGGCATCGGGATCATCAGCCCTAACAGGAACAGCACGATACTGATCGCATAGGCAAACGACCAGGCGGTAGAAAAACAAAACTCAAGAAACAGCGGCCACATGCGACGGAACTCCCACGACCACAGACGACGCATGTTAACGATAAACACCTCTGCACCACCCTGCGCCCAGCGCAAACGCTGCTTCCACAGCCCTTTTAACGTTTCAGGCATCAGGATCCAACACAGTGCGCGCGGCTCAAAGAATACCGACCAGTGGCGCAATTGCAGCTTCCAACTGATATCGATATCTTCAGTGATCATGTCCGGGCTCCAGTAACCGACCTCGGCCAGCGCGCGACGACGAAACGCCGCAACTACGCCTGAAACGGTAAAGATCTGCCCATAGACTCGTTGAGTACGCTTAATTAAGCCGATAATGGAAGAGAACTCACCGACCTGCACACGGCCGATTAACGTAGAGCGGGTTCGAATACGCGGATTCCCCGTCACCGCACCAACGCGCGGGAACTGGATCAGTGGAGCCACAATATAGGCAACGGCATCACGATCCAGTAACGCATCGCCATCAATGCACACCAGGTAATCGCTGCGCGCCGCGGCCGCACCGGTCTTGAGCGCCAGCGCTTTGCCCTGGTTTTCAGCCAGATGAATCACCCGCAGGCTGGGGTATTCCACTGCCAGTTGTTCCAGCACGTCGTGAGTGTCATCCGTTGAACCATCGTTGATGGCAATCACTTCGATATTCTTATATCGCTGTGCCAGTGCGGCCTCAATGGTTTCACGCGCGTTGATCCCTTCGTTAAAACAGGGGATCAGAATGGAAACCAGTGGATTCCCCGGCAGGGTCGGTGGTGGCGTGTCATCTCCCCATTTCCAGTGACGTTCACGGTAAAACCAGAAATAGACTCCGCCGCTTATCCACAAAGCAGACATGAACAAAGGCCAGAAGAAGACGAAGTTCAACATCACTTCACCTGTAAAGATGACAGCCACGCCAAACGGCAGGCTGAACATCAGGCAAAGTATCAGGAAAGCAATAATGCGATCGGTCATTTTTGCGGATACCAGTATGAGGAGAACGTCGAGCGAATCTCTGACATCTCAGGTTTGTCGCTGATGAAATCATCCGGGTAATAGCCGTAGTTACCTGCACCGCTTAATTTCAGCTGGCGCATCCATTCGGCTATTTGTTTTCCGCTGATTTCAGCCTGATCCCCGGATTTACGCCAGTCTCGTGCCTGCAGTTCAAACACGGTTTTATCCAGCGCCCCAGGGTTTTGTGCAACGGCATTCACCAGTCGGTCAAGCCATGCGTTGGCATCATTGGCCGGGATCTGTTCCATGAATGGCATCGCCATCGGCGCCGTCCAGTCATAGGTATTGAGGAAATCATTCAGGTTTTGTGCAAACCAGGCTTCACTTTCAGGCTCCAGTACCGGCATGGCGTAAATATTGCGCGCAGTTTGCACCTGTGGACCGCGAATATTACGCACAGACTGGGTCAGCTGTTTGGTGAAGTCGATCAGCATCTTACTTTTCAGGCGCGTCCAGCGCTCGAACGCCTGAGGATTATTACGTATTTGCTCGATACTGCCCGGAAGCCCTGCGGCACGGTAGGCGGCTAACGCCTCCGGTGACGCATCTTCAAAGTCCGTCAGGAAAGCATCGTCATGAAACAAAATACCTTTGAAACTGGCGTGCTTCGCCAGGTCTTCGTAGATTTCAGTGATGCGCTGACGCGCTTCGCTGCTCCAGGGTGAAAGGCGGACATAGTTCTCGTGATTGATAGCAGTACGTCCCGTTTTCGGATCCCATGCGGTTACGCGTGGAATAGACGCGTCGAGATCGAAAGCCAGAACCGGCATCCAGGCATATACCGTCACCCCTGCCCGCGTTTGTAATTGCCAGGAGATATAGTTAAAGAGATCGGCACGCATCGGCAGCCAGCGGTTGGGGAAATAGACCTCACGAATATTCCCGTCGCCTTGCGGATCGGCGTACGCCTGCAGGAAGACATGAGAAATACGCATGTCATAAACGCGCTGGATCAGCTTATCGATATTTCGCTTCTGCTGAGCAGGGTCCTTGTCATACACGTAATCCAGATCGACATGCATCACGCGCATCGTCTGTGGCTCACGGACCTGAGCGACCTGACTGGCAAAGCGCTTAAGGGATGGGTTATCAGAGATCAGCACGCGCGGAATATCATCGAGAAACGCGGCATTCGCCAACCCTTCATTAAGCGTAAAGGCCATCTTATAGCCATGCTCTTTGGCCAGGTTTAACGTCGTGCCGTTGGCTGCGCCGTACGGCCATACCCACGCGCGCGGCGATTTCCCGGTCACCGATTTTATCTTGTTAGTGATCAGAGAAATATCCGTGTTTATACGTCGCGTGTACTGTTCGTCCGTTTCGTAAGTGCCGGTTTTCTTATCATACAGGCGGTTCGCTACCGCTGGCTCTTTACTCCCCTGCGGATTGGCCTCAGCGCCAAAGTGCGAGTTCCAGGTGTGCGCACCGACTTCCACCAACGGCGATTTCCCCATTTCTTCGACCATTTTCCAGGTGGCGAATTTATCTCGCGCTGTCATTAAACCGCCAAAATCGACTTTTTTGTTGGCTGGCGCATCAACCCAACTGCCTACTGGCGCCCAGAGCGCAGGCCAGTTGTAGGCTTTCAGCAATGGCCAGACGCGGGTATAAAAACTGCTATACCCGTCATCAAAGGTGAGTAATACCGCTTTTTCCGGCAGTACAATTTTACCGTCATGGGCATCCAGAATTTGCTGCACGCTGATCGGCTGATAGCCATTATCACGCAGCCAGGCCATTTGGTCGCTCAACGCGCTGGTACGCACAGAGAGGTAACGCTGGTCGGCAGCACCATCTTCAACATCGTGATAACCCAGTACCAGAAAACTATTTTTCGGCCACTGATGATCCGCCGTCAGCGGCGTTCTCTCCCCAGGAGGAACATAGCGAGGCGTTGTATTGTGCGCGCTGCTGCACGCGGTAATCATCAACCAGCCAGCGATTAATGCGCTAAGCCACAGGCATCTTTTCAGCATGAACAATCCTTAAAACCTGACATTTAAATCGAAAGCGAGGGAGATATTCCGCTCACGTTTACCGTCATAGGGGCGTTTATCCCAAATCAGCATCACCCCGCCATCTACGACGTTGTTCCATTTAAGCCGTTGTCCGTATCCTACCTGGACGATAGCGCCTGCATCTTCACCTTGCTGCCAGTAGCCACCTACGCCTGCCAGACCTTGCTGCGTCCAGACGGTATCATAGTGGCGGTAAAGAACCTGCTCTGCGCTCAGGCCAGGGACAACCGAAAAATCACTCTTCGGGTTGTAATACGGCACATTCTCTTTGGTGTTGGTGCTCCCGCCAATGCCCGGCGTAAAGTCCAGCGTGAAGCGAGGCGTGGTCCAGATGCGCTCTTTTCCGCTGAGTCCGTATTCGATGCGATCGTTACCGTCTGAGAAATGTGATGCAGCAAACGACAGTTGATATTCACGTCGTTCGTTTTGATACCAGCGAACGAACATATCGCCGCCGTTGGCATACACACCGCTACGCAGCGCGCGCAATGGCGTATTACGCGACAAGCGCTCGGCCGAACCGCCTACGCGCCAGTTGTCATTGAAGTCATGCCAGCCGGATAGACGCCCCCCAATCTTCTGACCATCGCCATAATTTCGGCCAGACACTTCCATTTCCGCCCAGTAATCACGGGAAGTCCATTCTGCACCCGCCGCCAGATCGCGGCTGATGCCCTTCCCTTCCTCAAATTCACCGGTAGCGAAGTTGAATCCAGTAAACAGTCGCCAGTTGTCATTAATCGGCGGACTGTAAATAGCCGTGTTGATGTTGAAGTCATTCTTACCGCTGACCGGGCTATCGGACGAGATCCCCTGCGTGCCGCTAATGCGCACTTCCGACATTTTGTGGACATCACGAATACGCGCGAGGCGCAGCGTCGCTTCATCATCCGGGCTACGGGCAATAACGTCATCCGTCAGTTCATCGGCCTGCTTCCATTCCTGGAGATCCAGCGCAACGTAAGCCTGCTGACGCTCCAGCTCCAGGTTGCTTGGCTCAATCACTTCCGCCAGCTTAAGCTCTTTCTCCGCCGCATGCGGCAATCCACGCGCTTCAAGCACAGAGGCATAGGAAATGCGCAGTCCCTGGTTACCGGAGCCTGTTCGTGCCAGATGCTCTGCGAGCTTTTCTGCCTCTGGCAGTTCATTGGCAGCGATATGATATTGCGTCAGCAGCGACTGTCCGAGCAGCCAGTTATCGTTAGGCTGCGGCGTTGGCGAGCCATAGATACGCCGCAGATACGGACTCTCTTTGATCAAATCATCGACTTGTTTTTTGGCAGCATCGAAGTTTTCATTATCAATGTGTGCATAGAACAGATCTTGTTGATCCTCTGGACTGAGCGGCGTCACCGGGATAGGCCCATTTGGGTAGTAGATGCTCGCCAACATCGCTTCGGTTTTTTCCGGCTGACGCTCGCTTAACCATGCTGATGCCACCCAACGTTTTGCGTAGTTTGGTACTTCGCCGCTTGCGGAAAGGGACTCATATTCCTCGATCACTTCGGCAGTACGTTTACGCACCAACAGGGCACCCATACGGTCTATTCTCGCCCGGCGGACATCATTCTGCGCAGACGGCTCATCTTTCCAGGCCGCCAACAACTGGTCATAACGGGCCAGCGCTTTATCTGCTACGATAAAACGTTCTTCTTCATTACGTGCGGACGTATAAGAGGATCGGACCATTTCAGCCGCCGCATCAAGCTCAAGGCGACGCTTCACAGGATCTGCCGTGGGTACGACTTCCGCCATATTTAAGGCTGGTCCGGAAACACGGTTCGCTGACAGCGCAGACAATAGCGTGGATTTTGCATTTTTGTTGCCAGGATCGACGTCATCCGCCTGGCTGGCAACCAACAGTGCATCCCAATTTTTCCCCTGAGAATGATATACATAGGCAAGCAATGCGTCGGAATCTGCGCCCGGATGTGCCTGAGCCCATTTATTCGCTTCGGTAAGGGCTTGCTGATTGTAGCGCGCATCTGCCAGCGTCATTATCCAGCCGGTGCGTACATCAACGTTATCAGGTTCTTCCTGTAAAACGCTTTCCCACACCGCCAATGAATCATTCCAGTTTTTCTGGTTACGATACGCACGCGCTGCGGCGACTTTTCCCCGTGCAGGTACATCCATCTGCCCACGATACCGCTGCCAGATTTCAATTGTTGTTTTATCGTTGTTCTCAACCCAACTGGAAACTTGCAGCCAGTCGGCAACCTGGTTTGGCGTTAGCGCACTTTTCTTTCCCTGATCCTCAAGGTAGCGCAATAGCGGCGCACTATTCCCCCCCCGCGCTTCAATAACCAAAGCATCATAATCTGATACCGCAGCAGAGATTTGCATAGGGAAAAGAATGCTGGCCGTAAATAAACAGCTTACAGACTTAAAACGTTTAATGAAGTTGGCATGTCGACGCATACTGAACATATCTGCCCTTATATCTTACATCAGAGTAAAAATAAGCGTTTTCAATAAGTTAAGGTCAATCCCTGACGATTGCCGACCATGTAAGATGCACTGCCGCTTATTTCGTAATAGGGTTATAAAGCAATTAATTCTTTCGTCTTATTGACTACCCGCACCGCGTCCCCTAATCGTTGAGCAGGAGGCATAAACTCGGGAATTTTATCACTCCATGTAGTTCGTGGCTACGGAATAAGAAAAGTCTTAGTCAAAAAAGTATTTTAGACTAAATAATCCTAATACTCTTGGGATTGAATTCTGGATTTAAACAAAGTTTGCCCGGTGACATCATGTGACGATGCTTACTATTGCTGGTTAGCATAGCTACACCGCGCAACTGTTTGCATGGTAACTATTTTGAGAGGTGAATAGAGAAAAGTCTGATAATAGGCTCTCTGCTAACAACAAAATATAACTTAATTTTTAGGGCTCAAACAGGGCCAATGAAATGAAAATAAGGGTACAGGCGCAAGAAGAATTAGATACAGAAACAACACATTGAAATCAAATAACTTTCTTCATCATTTTTCGAAACCTACCATAATTGGTATTTGGATACACGCTCGAAGACGTGCACAAATAATTGTGTATTACTCTACGCGTTAATGTATTTACCAACCTTGCGTATTATTGACAACATCAACCACAATCAATTATTTCCCCTTACAATATGAAAGCCTATTAGCATTGCAAGCAACTGATCGAAGCATAATTTTTTGCACTTACCTTCCCCTTAGTCTTTCAGGTAATCTGGGCAAAGACGCCAATGGGAGCCGATCAATGAAAATCGTTAACGCAGAAGAAAAGCACATCCCCGCCATACGCGATATCTATGCACATCATGTTCTTCACGGTACCGGCAGCTTTGAAACCGACCCGCCGGATGCTCACCAGATGTTTGCTCGTCTGGAAAAAATCCGCAGCCTCGGGCTGCCGTGGGTCGTCGCGCTACAGGAAGATAAGGTCATCGGGTATTGCTACCTCACCCGCTATCGCGAGCGTTATGCCTACCGCTATACCCTTGAGGATTCGATTTATATTGCTCCAACGGCTCAGCGTCAGGGTGTAGGAAAGGCTTTACTGCGTCATGTGATCGGCTGGGCTGAAGCACAGGGCTATCGGCAACTGATTGCCATCGTCGGCGACAGCAATAATCAGGGATCGTTAAAAGTCCATCAGCAGGCCGGATTTACGGAAATCGGCACACTGAAAAACATTGGCTTCAAACATGGACTATGGCTCGACACGGTATTGCTACAACGTAATCTGGGTGAAGGTAACAGCACACTACCACCGGATTTCGGTGTCGCTATTTAACATTTATAAAGAATAACTACAGGGAGAGAGTTTTGGAGCGGGCGAAGGGAATCGAAACTCTGTTTCATTTTTCCATAACGCGACGGTCATAGAATCAACATAGTAACTATTATTGATACTTGATTGCGAGATTTTAGAGGATCAATCTCATGACAATCAAGGGCCAGGAGTATCTTTATCTTTCACCGGACGGCGTTTGGCAGTTTCAAATCTACGTTCCTGCTTACATGCGCCACATGTTCGGCGGGAAGCGCCTCTACCGGAAAAGCACTGGTACAAGAGACATTTACAAGGCTCGACACTTCCGCAATCACATGCTGGTAGAGTGGAACAACCTGAAAGAACAATTCAAGCCAGATACAGAGGACAGGCGCATCCAGCTTGCGATCACTTCCCTGCACTCACAGATCCGCAAGAATAAAAACAAACCCCTGATTGAGGAGCGAGCCAGTTCTATTCCTCATCTGTGCCTATTACGTGACGAATACGCCACTGCTTACCGGGATCGGCGTTCACTGTCCACACTGAGCAAATCGGCGCGAGCCGTGGAGGTTTTTCTCCAGAGTATCGGGAAAGTTGATATCAGTTTGGATCAGATAGGACGGCGGCTGGTTACGGATTTCATCGAAGAACAGCAGAAACGCGACGTAGCAGGGCAGACGCTGCAAAACTGGTTAACGTCACTGGGAAGCCTCTATGAGTTTGCCAAACGTCGCTACGACGCTATAGCGCCGCTTAATCCGTTTGTAGTGGTTTACTGAATTTGGCCACCTGAACAGAGGTGATATGCTCACCTCAGAACATTACAGGTGCCCTAATGAAAAAAAGAAATTTCAGCGCAGAGTTTAAACGTGAATCCGCTCAACTGGTCCTTGATCAGAACTACACCGTTGCAGCTGCGGCCAGTGCTATGGATGTGGGTCTTTCTACCATGACGCGATGGGTAAAGCAGTTGCGGGATGAACGACAGGGCAAAATACCTAAAGCCTCCCCTATAACCCCGGAACAGATTGAAATACGTGAGCTGAAGAAAAAGCTACAACGCATTGAAATGGAAAACGACATATTAAAAAAGGCTACCGCGCTCTTGATGTCAGACTCCCTGAACAATTCTCGTTAATCGGGAAACTCAGAGCGCAGTATCCTGTGGTCACACTCTGCCACGTGTTCGGGGTTCATCGCAGTAGCTACAAATACTGGGAGAAAAGCGCCGAAAAGCCAGACGGCTGGCGAGCTGTGTTACGCAGCCAGGTTCGGGAGCTGCATAACATCAGCCATGGCTCTGCTGGCGCAAGAAGTATCGCCATTATGGCAACCCTGAGAGGCTTCAGAATGGGACGCTGGCTTGCTGGCAGGCTCATGAAAGAACTGGGGCTGGTGAGTTGTCAGCAGCCTACCCACCGGTATAAACGTGTTGGTCATGAACACATCGCTATCCCGAATCGCCTTGAGCGACAGTTCGCAGTGACAGAACCTAACCAGGTGTGGTGCGGCGATGTGACGTACATCTGGACAGGCAAGCGTTGGGCTTACCTTGCAGTTGTTCTCGATCTGTTCGCAAGGAAACCAGTGGGCTGGGCAATGTCATTCTCGCCGGATAGCAAGCTGACCATCAGAGCGCTGGAAATGGCGTGGGAAGCTCGCGGTAAACCAGCCGGAGTGATGTTCCACAGTGACCAGGGTAGCCACTATACAAGCAGGCAGTTCCGGCAGTTACTGTGGCGTTGCCAGATCAGGCAGAGTATGAGCCGACGTGGAAACTGTTGGGACAACAGCCCGATGGAACGCTTCTTCCGTAGTCTGAAAAACGAGTGGGTGCCAGTGACAGGTTATATAAACTTTAGCGATGCTGCTCATGCGATCACAGACTATATCGTCGGGTATTACAGCTCGCTAAGGCCGCATGACTATAACGGTGGGTTGCCCCCAAACGAATCGGAAAACCGATACTGGAAAAACTCTAAAGCCGTGGCCAGTTTTAGTTGACCACTACAATACAGAGGATTCAGAAGAGTGAAAAAAGAGGAAGAGCCGATCACCAGCTTTATCTGGAACGGTGCCACCGTGCGCGTTACAAATCCATGACATCGGCATTTTCCTTGCAGGATTAAGTATGTGTTACATTAATCACATTCAATTGATAATTTAAGTAAATGGAATTAGAACGGCATTTCTATTCACAAGGAGAGGATGTTTTGGTTCACCTGTTACATTGATTTTAAAACATTTCGTATCAGAAGGCAGAAGAGCACGCACGGTATCAGAGCGATTTAAATGCCGTCCGTCATCGCCCCATGCAGCAACCACCAATCCAGCATTAGCTACCGTTTCAACTATGTAGCGATCATTATCTGAACCAACAGGATTAGCCATTCTCATCATTTCGAAGCGATTAGTGTGTACGTATGCAAACAGATTGACAATACGCACCCCACCCCATCCCCAGCTTTTCGCAAACGAGATGCAACGGCCCATGGTACGATCGTCTTTTTCAGCATCAGCATAGGAAGGGTTCAGACCTATAAAGACTACATAGGGTTTTGTTTCATCCCAAGTCCTGGTTATTGAATAGCAATACTGCTTACAATCTGAGAACACCGCACTTTTTAACATTTCCATTTGAAAACCTTTTTTAGTTGTGTTCGTACCAACAGGTTTATCAACTTGTTAAGCGCCAGGCAATAGAAGTCTTTTAGCGCCGTGATGGGACACCATAAAAGCGCCATAGGCGCATCATCAGGGGTGTTTGTCAGTTAACCGTTCTCTTATCGAGTACCGTTCGTTTATGGCACGGTGAACACCACGAGAGAGCCAGCCCCTTTCCCGGACTGGTTAGGATTCCCATCATTTGCTCGTTTATCCGTGGCGTGTCATCACGACAGGCTGTAACGGGACACCGCGCTAAGTGTGGAACGGTTAAAAGTTAATGAGAAGTGCGATCCGTCGCTGCCTGGTGTAGGCTTTGCGTTCATTGTTGGACTATCGCGGTAAGAACTTGAAACCACCGCCGACGATTGGCTACACTCTCATTTCACCGAGTAACCATTCGTGACAAGTGTCAAAGTAGTGAACTATGGTAGAACGCATAAGCATGTTAGTAAGCACTACTGCGTAACATGCTGAAAGAACCGGAGATTTTCGAACGGTTCCACTTGGGGAGATTCTGGAGCGGGCGAAGGGGTTAGAACAACCCCGCCAATAACTTGAAAAATATAGAATTTTCAAGTTATATCTTAACTTATACCCCCAAAGATACCCCCAAAGCACAGAGGCTTTGAATTCAAGTAATTACCTTTGTCGATAAATCAGCAGGAAGCGAGATGATAGCAAATGGCAGGCATACTCGAAAGCAGCGACACCAGTAGCATCAGACTAATTACGATTTAATAAACCCAGATCGCGGCGGGCCCTCATGATATCAATATTCGTGAGATATGGCGTTTGTTCTTGCCAGCTAAACCCTCTGCGATCGATACGAACCAGTTCGTACTTTTCCACTAGAAAGTTAATGGCATTAGCGAGAGTGATACCGGCATCGAAATGTTCCTTTATAACGGTTTCATCACTGAACGGCGTATCGTTCAGGGTCAGACCATAGTGTTTTTCCAGTAGCCGTGTAAGAAGCAATTGCCAGACTGCAACGGGTGGCAGGCAGGGCTTCGCCGCCCGCGAAATTGTAGCCGGTAGAATTTTCATATTTGTTCTCGTGAAATTTGTTAGCGCTGAGTGGAATAAACAGCGACGTATACATAGCCACAACTGCCAAGGGTATCGGCTTCGCAGGTAAAACCGTTGTGGTACAGGGTGACGCAGTGGGCGTGGCGAGGATTCATTTCACCCGTGCTCAGCATGGATTCCATCCGGCTGATAAAATGCGGAAATGCCACATCCAGCTTAAGACATTCGGCATCACTGAACTTACCTGTGATACAGGCCCGGTCAGCCAGGTAGTGCAGCTGGTTGCCCTCCTGCACCAGACGTGTTCCCAGGCGCGGCGTGATATCGCGCTGCAGGCCCCAAATGATGTTGCTCATTACAGTTCTCCACAATTGTCAGTTCAGGGTGATGCTCATCAGGCAGGCATAAGGCCCGTTGCGGTCCTGGCGGCGTTCGGCGTACACAGCCAGGACTCCTGTGATATCCGGAACATCCCTGCCGGTGTAATGACAGACGCTACCGTGCCACTGATATTTTCCGGTGCAGTAGCGAAAGATTCGGGACTCAGGATGCTGGCGGTATATCGTCATTGCCCGGCGTTTACTGATAATTTTCATGTAATACCTCACAACAGACCGTGTTCTGCGAACGAATAGATTTGCCTGCCACCAACAATCAGATGGTCAGGAATACGGATATCCACCAGTTGAAGTACCTGAGTCAGTCGCTGCGTGAGGGCTTTGTCAGCCTGGCTGGGTGTCGTCTCGCCGGAAGGATGGTTATGCACCAGTATCACCGCCGCCGCATTGAAGTGCAGTGCACGTTTGACCACTTCCCGGGGATGGACCTCGGTGCGGTTAATCGTGCCACTAAAGAGCGTCTCATGGGCGATAAGCTGGTTCTGATTATCCAGATACAGCACCCGGAACTCTTCCCGCTCAAGTGCGGCCATATGCAGTCGCAACCACTCCCGAACGGCGTGAGTAGAGGTGAAGGCTACCCCTGGCTCATGCAGGTGCCGCTCCAGAGCCCTGAGCGCCCGCTGAATGAGACGCCGGTCCTGTGGCGTCATCTCGCCGGGTAAAAAGGAGAGCTGTTTCATCCTTTGTTCCTCCGTTCAGTCGATGATACGCAGAATGGCGTGAGCTTCAGGATGCTGCAGGGCATAGTCCCGCAAGCGATAATAGTGTGCGGTCATTGCGTCACACTCTGTGCGACAGGCGTGATGGCTGTATTCAATCATGCAGACCGCGATACCTGCGGCTTCCACGCTCATTTCCGCGCCATTGCCGTTCATGCTATTAAACAGATGCCATTTATCGCCACCGTCAGCATCAGGGGCCATAAACGCGCCGCCATTACTGAGCGTGTAAAAGGACCAGATACCACCGCTGTACTCATCACAAAAGCGCTCCATCCAGGCGAAAATACGCGGTTCCAGCGTTATCCACTGCGGGATAGTGCCAAAGTACAGCGGCCAGAAATCGAGACGCTGTTCGTCAGGTACTGGTGTTGCTGTAAGGGCAAATTGAGGTTCATTAGCGGGTACCAATTCGCATTGAGTTTGTGTCGTCATGGATTTTCTCCGTCAATAAAAACGCCAGCGACGATGGCTGGCGTATGGGAAATAAAGGACAGACAGGGATGATGAATGGGTGTGGTCAGGAGGAGGATGCTCTGAGCATGCCTGAGTTGCGGATATAACGGTTAAGCCCTTCACCGGCATCCGGTTCAAAGCACCACGCCCGCCAGATCATTCGACCTTCAGAGTCACGAACCACCAGGCGGAAGTGTGTGCCCTGGTCGTCTTCAATGCTGATGTTGCGATACCTGCGGGTAACCGCTTCGGCCTGCTGTCGGGTAAAAGGTCCCGGTGGCAGCATGTGAGATTCAGACATTCGATGTACCTTAAAAGCAAAAGCCCCTGACGCAGACGCGTCAGGGGCTTTGGGAATATGCGGGTGTGGGGAGATTGTCAGTAACCGGTTTGTACCTTATACAGCCGCAGGGTTTTGCTGCCCCGAACAATCTTCACATACAGGGCATTATCTTCCGCGCTGCGTACAAAACCGGCCTTCACATCGCCCTTACAGTCACCACCATCGTAAGGAACATTGATGCCGGTCTGGCGCACCAGGTCGATAATCCCGAAGCTTAAATCTTCACAGGCTGGGCCCGGCAGGTCCTGAATCAGGGCAAATTTATGGTCGTCGCTGACACCGGTCAGTGAGCACATGGACGTATTGATGTCGTTTCCCTGGCACCAGTACTCCTGGCCGGGATTGTCTTTATCCATCAGACTTGCCGGAAGCTGAGCGGCACCGGCACTGAAGGCGGCAAGTGACAGAATGAGGGCAGGTACAGCAGAGGTCATTATTTTCAGCATGGTCTTCTTCCTGAATTAATCCAGCCCGCTGTCGGGCAAAATGAGAGAGGTTGATATCGGGTGTTATCAGAAGCGCCGGTAGCGAAACAGCTCTTTGCCCTGGTAAAGTGCCACCAGGTCGTCATATTCCGGCTTCTTCTGGTTGGGTTTAAAGGTCACTACCGTGCCCGGACGGCACAGGTCTTTTACGGTGAGTCCGTATTTCTTGTCCGGAGTAATGGTGAATCCTTTCGACACATCGTTGCGCATGATAGTTATCCAGCCCCACAGGCCGCCTTCGCAGTCTTTAAAGGGTGCGGAACGCACCGTGACCATCCCGCCCAGGCGGTCAACAGACATGGCTTCGCATTTTCCGGTAACCTGACGATGCGCATCGCACCAGAAAATGTTCCCGTTGTTGTCATTAACTACAGCAGGGAGGGTCCGGTTATAAGGCTGAGCCTGAGCGCCCACACAGAGCAGAAGGCTGCCGGTAATACCCAGTACTTTAATCAGTGTTTTCATTACGTTGGTCCTAAACAGAGAAAGAATCAGGTAGCGGTCATTCAGGCCCAGACAGTCAGGGCCAGCATCAAAAGCCATACCCAGAAGTAAGCCGGTTTCTGACCGAGAGTTTTCGCCCGCCGCCACAGATAGAACGGCACCAGCCAGGCCAGTTTGCCGAACGTGGTGGTGTCCACTCCGGCCTTACGCAGGCGTCGTTCATCGAGATACCCCAGAGCAATATTGAGCAGCAGCGTGATAAACCAGTACTGCCCACCCGAGACGGCATCATATGCCTCGTCAAATGACATCCCGCTCAATCCTGCAGTCCACAACTCCAGCGCGTAGCCAATGAAGGGAGCAAATGCCAGCGTCCACACAACGCCACCCGGAATGCGGTTCCCCGGCAGCGCTGGTGGTGTGGTGCTCCGGAGCAGCGTCGAAGCCAGCGGAGTAGCGGAGACCGGCTGCCACTCTGCCATTCCCTGTCGCCACACCAGAGTGGATGCAGTCAGTTCACCGCGCATAATCAGGCTGGTGATGTCGTCTTCGGTCACATTGTCGTGGCGTATGCCATTTTTCTCGTAATGCCAGGTCATTGTTTTTCCTTCTTAACAGAGGTAATTAAATCAGTGTGTTGCCCGGCTCCTCCTCTGAGGGCCCAGGAGACAGGACTTCACGGATACAGCTGAAGTGCGGAAGGGCCCGGATAAAGCCCGCCTGTGTGGTTAACTGGCTGAGACGTTTTAGCGGGGTGAAAGTTGTATTGAGGACTGTCACCGCATGGATGGTCGCCAGTGGATGCACGGTGATATGCCCGTTAAGTTCACCGGTGAGGTACCAGCAGCCGTCGAGTGATATCAGGCGGTACGGGGCCAGTCCGTCACAGCGCTCTCCCTCAGCCAGCAGCAGTACCCGTTGGCAGGCGGTAATAGCACTGACGAGACGGTAGAACACCAGTGAGGTGGCCGGTGATATAGTCTGTGGCGGTTGCCACACCAGACAGGGCATCCCTCCTGCTGTGAGCAGCATGCCCGCCAGACGCCGGTCCAGCCCCGGAAAGATATCGGCCAGTCCGGACCGGTGAGCAAAGGTCAGCGCATCCAGCTCACCCTGTACGCCCCCACTGGTGCTGCGCAGGCGGCATTGCCCTCGTCGATACTCCAGGTCCAGATACATCAGCCGTTCGCGAAAATCCCGTCGCAGGGTACGGACTGACACACTAAACTCTGCAGCCAGCCGGGCCATGTTCAGCGTCTCACCGGCAACCAGGCGGCTGATTATCAGTGACAGCCTGACAGCCAGTCGGTCGTGACGGCGCTCTGCCTGTGTTATCTCAAATCTCCGTAATAATTAACTGACTGAATATGAAATGATTCTAAAGAGGGGGGCGGACAGGGTATGGACATGGAATGAACTATTTTTTATCTGCCACCGGAGGCAAGCCCAACGCGGCGCACCGTGAAATACGGTGATAAAACACTCAATCCAATGGAGGTAAAACGGACAGGGAGTGTCCTTTCCCAACATGCTGATAACAAGCTCAGGACTGAAACCCACTCAGCATCGCTTCCGCCATCACCCAGAGAGCCCGGTTGAGCTTCACATCGCCGTCGATACCACGCACGGCGCGGGTATGTGTTCGCCCACCTTTTGCACTCCGGCCACTGAGCCCGCCCTTAATCAGGTTCTCCTGAATACGCTGGTATGTGGTCCACAGGTCATTGCTCTCATCCTGCCAGCGGCGTGGGGAGAGTATCTGAGGTGCTGTCACCGGCTGGTGGTCCTCACCAAAACGGTACGTCAGTGCAGCCTGTGCCAGAGCCTGTTGTGCAGGTGGCGGCAGCATCAGCGACTGCATGGCATCCCGCTTCTCTTCCACACGGTCAAAAATACCCAGCACTTCATACGCCCCCTCAATCACCTGACTCACGACATCTCCTTTGTGCGGTACCCGCACCTCGCCGAACGATTCACCGCAGACAAGCCCGTTCTGGCATACCGCACGGAATAATCCCGGTAACATCTGATACGAGCTGGTGCCGTCATGAGAATTGAGCAGAATGATTTCTGGGACTTGCTTGCCAGTAATTTGTCCCTCCCGGCGCAGACGTAACATATGCTTTGTATGCTCGCGACGCCCTGGGTCACGCACCCGGGTCTGGCAGGCAAAGAAAGGCTGAAAGCCTTCACACTGCAGATTTTCAAGAACGGTAATGGTTGGTATCCAGGTATACCGTGCGCTACGAGACGCATGCTTCTCCTCGCTGAAGACACTGGGCACTACACGAAACAGCTCTTCCTGGGTTAACGGACGGTCACGACGAATAAGGTTTGCTGCGCCAAAGCGCGAAGCCAGACGGGTCATAAGCAGACTCCTCATGATGGAAAATTAAATACAAAAAGCCCCGCCGCAAAATCGCGGCAGGGCTCAGGAAACTACGGGTTAGAAGGGTTAATGTTCAGAAGAAGAAATTCCAGACTGCACGGGCGACTGATACCACGATGTCGCGCACAGACTGGATGACTGACCGAACCTGGGCCGGTATCAGGGGCATGGAACTTACTGTATCCAGTACCGAGCCGACCGTTTCACCAAAATCGTCACGGGCTTTTTTATTAACGGCATCGGTACGAAGTGGCGCACTGAGTTGTACTGCCACCTGACTACTGGCCTCCCGTGGCAAGCAACGAATCATCCGCTCAGCCATCATCCGCAGCCCCCACTGCAAACGTATCGACACCGCACAGACAGGGTTTACAGGTTGGAACAACTCATGCAGCAGACAGATTTTGAGGCTGATATTTCGTTTCTGCTCTGTAGACAGCTTTTCACCACCGCAGGTGGGTTCAACCTTGTCAGACTGGCTGATAACAAACAACACCTTATGCCGGTATGCTTCACCAATCACCTGCCGGTAAAAATGTTCATCTACGGCCAGCGCCCGATCATCACCCTTAATCAACCACAGAACCAGATCCAGCTGGGGGAGCTGTTTACGGTACAGCGTGGCATACTCTGTATCCCGGCGCTCAGACTCCCCGACGCCGGGTAAATCCACCAGCGTCATAAAGCGCTTCCCCACTTGCAGGCGAAAGCGTAAGGGTTCGCGTGTGCAGGCGGTCACATCGCTGACCGGTGAAATCTCACCGGTAAACAGGGCATTACATAAGCTGCTCTTGCCCGAGCCAGTTTTACCCATGATGCCAATCACCGGCTCATAGTCAGTAAGCTGATTTATCTGCTGCAGAATACGCTCTGATGCCCAGTGCGGCAGGTTAGAAAGCGAATGCTGCAGTGACTGTAAACCTTCAAATTGATTCATTACTGCTCCTCTGAAATGAAAACAAAAAAGGCAAGACCGTGAGGTTCTGCCTTTAATGAGGTATGTTCAGGGGAATGATATATATCTGAATATTTTTAGAATGCTGATAGGCCGTTCTGTGCCAGAAGCGGATGTTACTTCTTGCATATTTCAATTTTCTTCTCCCCACAGCGGTGTATCTCCTAACGCTTTAGCAATAAAATCAACAAAGCTGCGAACCTTGAAAGGAATACGGATCGCGCTGGGATAAACAGCCTGAATAGTAAGTTCAGTCGTCCGGTATGCTGGCAGCAGCTTTATCAGCTTGCCCTGCTTAATATGCTCGCCAAAAACAAAGTTGGGCCCGTAAGCAATGCCTGTTCCGGCCAGTACGGATTCAAGAAGCAACTGAATGTTATTGGCAGTCATACGGCATGGGCCTTCAATACTGTGCGGCCTGCCTTGTGCATCATAAATCGTCCAGTCTCCCGCTGAAACCGCCTGGCTGAACGCCAGTCGAGGCGCACGGGAAAGATCATCCGGCGTCTCTGGTGTGCCATGTTTTTTCAAATACTCCGGTGAAGCGCACAAAACCATCCTGCAAGGTGCCAGCCGCCGCGTAACCAGTGTCGGATCCTCAAAACGCCCAACTCGGATGGCAACATCGATTCGATTTTCGAGCAGATCGGCGTATTTATCCTCCAGTACAACGTCCAGACTGACCTCCGGAAATTGCTCCAGGTAGCGTGATACGATCCTACCAAGATGCATTGCACCGAAGGCGACCGGTGCTGCAACGCGAAGCAACCCCTTCGGTGTTTTCTGAACATCACTGGCTTCCCGGTTCGCATCCTCAAGAACCTCAAGAATAACTTTGCAACGTTCATAATACCGCTCACCGGCATCCGTCAGGCTAAGACGGCGTGTTGAACGCTGAAGAAGTCGTACATTTAGATCAGATTCTATAGCGCTGACATGCTTTCCTGCCATTGCAGCCGAAAGCTTAAAACGTCTCGCGGCGGCGGCGAAACTGCCTTCATCCACTGCCGCGATAAAAATCTGCATGCTGGTGAACCTGTCCATAACTTACCACCATTCGATAATCAGAGTATCGGCTGTCGACACAATTACGCTGATTATCATCACTCATGACAGCAATTACCATTACCTTAATGACATGAAGAGGCATGAGACGATGAAAATTAAGGTGAATGGAACGGGTATCCACATTGAGCAACAGGGCAGCGGTGAAATTGCACTGGTATTTTTGCATTATTATGGCGGTTCATCCCGTACATGGGAGAGCGTGATAAGTCAGTTACCTGACCACTACCGCACAGTTGCAATCGACCACCGGGGCTGGGGGGGCTCAGACGCACCTAAATCAGGATACCGAATTGGTGACCTTGCTCGGGATGCCGAAGGGGTTATTTCAGCGCTTGAGCTTAAACGCTACATTCTTATTGGCCATTCGATGGGGGGAAAAGTTGCCCAACTGATGGCGTCGCGTCGGCCTGCAGGTCTTGAAGGCCTGATGCTTATCGCTCCCTCTCCACCTTCACCTATGCGTCTCACGCCTGAGCAGCGCGATACGTTATCCAGCGCATATAACAGCCGCGAATCTGTCGGCTTTGTGATTGATAATGTCCTGACAGCGGGGGCACTAAGTTCTGCTCTGCGTGAACAGGTAATCGAGGACAGTTTGAGGGCCTCATCCGAGGCCAAAGAAGGCTGGCCTAATACGGCTATCGGCGAAGACATTACCCAGGAAGTGGCCTCAATTAATGTCCCTGTGACGGTCATTTCAGGGGAGTTGGATCGTGTAGACCTTCCGGCTACTCTGCAAAGAGAATTGCTGCCCCTTATTTCACATGCATCAATGTATATTATTCCAGACGTCGGACATCTCTTGCCTCTGGAGGCCCCTACAGAGGTCGCCAGCCACCTGTTAAAATTTACAGCCGCCATTGAAGGGGGGACAGCAGTCTACCATTCGCCTGTCGAAACGATAGCCGCGTTTGATGATGCTTTCAATGCAGGCAGGGTTGATGACCTGCTGGCTCTGTTCAGTAACCGTGCCACTATGAAAATGACTGATGGTGTGGTCATCGAAAGCGATCCTGAAAAGCTTCGGGACACTTTTTTGTCACTGACATCATCCCAGCCAGTTATCAGAAACCATATCCGCTCGATCCTCTCCGCCGGTGAAATTGCTCTGCTTATTATTGACTGGACTTTGACCATAACCACCAAGGATAGAACACTGCACGAAGAGTCCGGTACAGCAACGCAGGTGTTGTTGCGAAGCGTTGACGGAGGTTGGCGGCTGCTGATTTCAAATCCATCAGGAACGTAGTGAGTTCAGTAAGAATAGCTTGCGCTAGCAATATCGCGTGGCTGCAGAGAGGTAAGTGACATCCGCCACCACCCGCATGCCGTTTTAAGGCATGCGGTAATAACGATGAGCGCAAGATTGCTGTTATGTCTTGCTGCTTTCGGAGCGCCTGCTTTTCGCTCAAAGCAGACCTCGCGGCAACGCAGGCGATCCGCTGCGTGCCAGAATAGGACATAGATACTATCAACACCCTATGTTAATCATGGGGGCGCAGGTCACAAGTGCAGGCTCTTGGGCTAGATGTTGGGGAAGTAATTTAAAACTTACACAGAGAAAAAAACAAATGACATTAGAAGATGAAATTCGTATTTACCTCAATATGTGTCACGGGAATGCATGGCGGATCTCTGCCCCTAACCCCCCCGATGAACCAGCTCTAGTGAGTGCATTTCTGAGCAACGAGACGTATCTAGGACTCAGGGACATACTTCGAAAATACGTATCACCGTCAACTAAGGTTCTCGTACGGGGAATATTTACTCATCAGACACCTAAGGTTTTAATAAAAGGTAAAACAAAGTCTGTTGAAATCGGCGACTTGATGATTGTTCATCAGCACTTCTCATCTCCATTAAAGCCAGCCAGTGGTCGCGCTATTCTTTTTCAGGCGAAGAAAACGAGAACTTCACGTACCGGGTCTTTAGCAAATGGTACCGAAGAAATACAGTTTGAACTTTATCAATCATGGCCAGAGTTTACAGGGGAAACGCGCTTGGATCGGCAGCCAGATAAAGTTACTCCATCCTGGAATTTTCAAAATCCGAGTGTTAACGCACAATCAGCAACAGAAGGGGCGGAATATTTGACGATTTTTAAGGGACATGCCTACTGCACCCCATTTACCAATCCTTGTCAGTGGACAGCAACCATCAGTAATGGCCCTGACTTCAGATTCGTGAAAAAGAACTATCCCAACGCATCAACTTGGTCCTCGGGGATTTGCCCGCCAGTACCGAGTCCCGCTAAAAAAGGAGTCGATTGCAAAACAGATTTCAGTAACACGTTTTGTGATTTTCTTCTTGGGAAAAAAGGAAGATCTTTTCAGCCCGGGGTGGTTTCACCGACATCTGACCACTGGTCTCTTTTTATCAATCAAATGCTGTCCTTTGCCTTTTCCGACAAGAGCGATTATGTCTATAAGCTCGCGAGTCAAGGAGTCGTCGATTCGCGCCTCCGCGGTCAAAACCTGAATTATCTCTCGGGGGTACCCATGCTCTTTCATGCCTCATTGGAAGAGATGTATGAATTTGTTGTGGCAGCTGCTGGGCATACAGAGTTGACGAACTTCGTATTAACAAACGAGATCCTGAAACACATAGAATTAGGATCATATATACGAGGGAGAGACGCGGCTGATGTTCCCCCTGTAAACAGATTACAAGACTCACCAAGCAATTTACCAAGCAGTCATGTTCCACTGTTACTGGTCATGACTCACGGGCCGGATGAAACACCTTTTAATTCCCAGAAATGAGAGAAGATCGATATCTATTCCCGACACACATAAGTGCGCGAGATAACCTCGCCGCTTATTACAGTAGTTCAAGCACAACCTTTGCCAAACTCATTAATATTGCAAAATAGTCCGTTCCTCGCTCATAAGGGACAACCATACTCAAATCTCCCACATTGCAGGAGATTTGAGTATGAACACGTCACCGTGGAACAAAGACCGTATCATAGGCCAAAAAAGGCCACTTCAGATATCTCATATCTGGGGTATCCGAATCCGACTTGAACTGGAAGGTAAAACGCGCGATTTAGCTCTGTTCAATATGGCACTGGACAGTAAGCTTCGAGGCTGTGATCTGGTCAAACTCAAAGTATCTGATGTTGCATATGGTAGCTCTGTTTCGAGCAGAGCAACGGTATTGCAACAGAAAACCGGTAGCCCTGTGCAATTTGAGATAACCAAAGGGACAAGAGAAGCTGTTGCTGCATTGATAAAGCTTGGCAATTTGCACAGTAAAGACTTCTTGTTTCGGTCTCGGATCGGAACTAACCAGCATATTTCAACCCGGCAATACAACCGAATCTTTCATGGGTGGGTAGCAAAGCTTGGTCTCGAAGAGACGCTTTACAGCACACATTCCATGAGAAGAACAAAACCTTACCTGATCTACAAGAAAACCAAGAATCTCCGGGTGATCCAACTTCTGTTGGGTCATAAGAAACTGGAAAGCACAGTCCGTTATCTGGGCATTGAAGTCGATGATGCGTTAGAGATTTCTGAATCGATTGAAGTCTAAGGTTATCAGGGCTGCAACAGCAGCCCTGTGCCAGAAGCGGACTTTTTAAAAATATTGCGTGCCCAACAATTGGGCGCAGGTCACATCAAGTACCCTCAGAATTATAGAGAATACCTGAAATTTTTGTAGAGCGAGGTTTGTTACCCTGCCCGACCAGCGACATGTGGTTAGTTTAGTGATCAGAAATGTCGAGCGTTTGGTCGTTCATTGACGCGGGATCTTCCAACGGTTCCACATGAGTGGTGATATGGATAAAAGGCAGTGCGGTGCGGATATCATTCTCTATACGCTCGGCCCAGTCGTGCCCATATTGAACAGTCCATCGCCCAGGAACTAGGATGTGCATTGTCATAAACGCCCGCCCGCCAGCCTGGCGTGTACGTAGTGCATGGAAATCAAGCCCCTGTTCACGATATCCTGCCAGCAGTGACTCGATTTTTTTGAGTTCTTCCGTGGGTAGCGATACGTCCATCAGACCTGCAGCTGAACGACTCATAAGCTGATAACCAGTCCAAACGATGTTGGCTGCGACCAGCAATGCAACGATCGGATCGACCCAAAACCAGCCGGTCAGATAAACCAGTCCGACACCAAAAATGACACCGACCGACGTCCAGACATCGGTCAGCAGGTGATGAGCATCTGCCTCAAGAGTGATAGAGTTGTGCTGCCTGCCAGCCCTTAACAAAATGCGAGCCGTCACAAAATTAAGGATTGATGCGACTGTTGAAACCAGTAATCCGAGACCAATCTCCTCAAGCGGCTGTGGAGTTAACATCCGCTCAACTGCGGTATAGGCGATACTGGCTGCCGCCAATAGGATCAGAAATCCTTCGAAAGCACTCGAGAAATATTCGGCTTTGCCGTGCCCATATGCATGGTTCTCATCGGCCGGAAGCGCAGCCAAGGTCAGCATCCAGAGCGCCATTAGGGCTCCTGCGAGGTTAACTACGGATTCGATGGCATCAGATAGCAGACCGACCGAACCGGTCATTTTCCACGCCACACCTTTGAGTCCGATAGTGGCAATAGCCGTGGCAATGGAAAGCCAAGCGTAGTGCGTCAGCGGACGAGGTAACCCTTTTGTTTTAGTCATTATTAACTTCCTAAAATAGGACGACTAACTCACATTTCTATCCATGATAGATAATTAAACAATCATTTCGCCATGAATATTTTTTCGTTTTTATTAAATTTAATTAAAAAGTCTCTGCAAGTGCTGTTTCATCTTCTAGTAAACTAAATTTTATTTTTAGGGTTTTCTTCAACTTGAAGTAATATTATCTCACAACAGATTAGTCACTTAGGTTAACTGAGCGGCTTTTATATTTTTCAATTAAAATATGCAAAACTCCCATTGCACCATGTGCATAAAAATAGACCTCAATGAAAGTAGTAAAGAACTTATGCCAGTGGATTACTGTTTCAGCCAGATTTGACTGCATGGTATTCAACAAGAACCATAGGCCACCTGAAAGTGCTACAATTAGCAATGCTAGAACTCCAAATCCTTGGATTGTACTGGCAATACCTCCCGAATGTGCATCGGGCAGTCGGAAACTAGTCAACGTTTTTATATCTTGCTTAATACCACTAAAGTCAAGCCCTACCCATGAAAAATAATAAGTAAAACCTCTTTGAGTAAGCATCCAACTTAACATAATAAAACCACAAATAATCAGTCCTAACCCTGAAATAATGTGCATCCAGGTTATAACTCCTTCAAGACTATGTTCACCAATTGCTTCGGTCTCTGTCAGATTAGAGTTAATAATTTGTGATAATATTAGAAATGCCACAATGATGTGAAGAATACGAAAAAAAGGAGCGTAATCATGGGGTAATAGATTCCAGAGTCGCAATTTCATTAATGAGTCCTTAGTAAATTTATCGATGATCTTAATCATACAAAAGAATTATTAGGATAACCTTAATTCTTAAAATTGCAGCAGGCATTAGTTCACCTCTGATATGGCCACTTGCGAAATGGGAATGGTAACTGTTATTACTATGTGTTTACTTGCTGTTCTTGTTACGCAGCCCCTTAAACACATTACTTTCAAATATGATTTCCTGCTGGGTTTAAATATGTGTCTTTCTATAGTGCGGCAACCTATTTTTACACCAACTCATGAATTAAATAAGAATCATAAATTAAATGAGAGGTTTAATTCTCTTGCTTAACGCGATGATATTAAATGGAAATTTTAATTTTTGTAATTTATTAAACAGTTAGAATGAGACATGGTAAATACGATCTTCCTTTAGATAATTCTGATAGCACTTTTTCTACTGGGCAGTCTGCAATGTCCGCTTCTCGCTCACAACGGACCTTCAGCTCAGTTAGTTCTAACCGCTTCGTGCTGTGAGTTCAACGGGTCTATGCAACCTGAATACGGGGCACTTGATGGTTATATCGCCCGGCAGGATGACGATATCGACTGGCCGCTGAAGCGCGATAATCCGACAGAAGATCATGGCTATGCAGCATTCATTTCGGAGAAAATTACTGGAGGTCGCTCTGATGGCTATTAACGGTAAGAGCTGGATTTTTCTGGGGCTCACTATTTCTCCTTTTGCTACGCCCGACCCTTTGGTGAAGTCAGTACTGAAAAATATTCACGAAACACTGGGTAATGCCGGATATTTCTTCATTGCTTTCCATGCGGCAGCGGCGTTGCTTCATCACTATGTCCAGAAGGACAACACACTATGTAGAATGCTTCCTGATCACAACAAGCCGATTTAATTTGTGTTTCTGCCGGGGGAGCGTCTTCCCGGCAGCAATATTGCTGCCCTCAACGCTTCGTTATATCCCCTGTAGCCCTGGTTCATGTCAGACAGAATGCCTGCAGCTCAGTACTGTATATTCTTTATCACATTGCTGACTTTCACCTGCACAAGGTAATTCAACCTAGATGAGTCTGAGGTTGCCACGGGATAGATGAAAACGCATGGCATGGCAGGAACAAGAATCAACGTTACTTTTTGTCCTGGTAAACCACTGTGATGTTGTCTGGTTTTCTTAACGTCGGGGCCGTAGCAGGGTCAATCAGGTACACAGGTACTATCACGGCATTTTTCCCACTAAACAGAATTGGCACCCAGCAATGAACACGTGGGTCTCCTGTCGTCTCCGGGATACCACTTGTACCGTATGACATAAGATCAACCACATTAATAAAAAGCGCCTTACCTATATCAAAGAA
Source organism: Citrobacter sp. S39 (assembly GCF_009495675.1). Lineage (NCBI taxonomy): Bacteria > Pseudomonadati > Pseudomonadota > Gammaproteobacteria > Enterobacterales > Enterobacteriaceae > Citrobacter > Citrobacter sp. S39. Next base: position 1,885,218 of record NZ_CP045555.1, on the reverse strand, counting down.
AAACTCGTTAAAAACCACATCTTTTGCCAGCAAAATTACAGCATCACCTGCTGCCAGTTTTATTGGGGATGAAGAGTGTCCAGAGGTTTCAACATCAGCAAAAATAATCCTTTCGGTATAGATAAAACAGGCATAGCGGGCATCCTGTTCTGATCTTTCCAGGAGCGACTGACAGAACTCTTTGATATGTCGATTTTCGACCCTGCCAACTGCATTATCCCGACGGAGGTGTCGCTTATGTTCGCGAACATGCACCTTGCCATTGACGCTGTCAAAGTCGTACCCTTTTCCAACCTGAAGCTTACTCTCCCAGATCTCCATACAATACTTTTCAGCAGCTACAACATTTCTTCGGCGAGGCAAATCCTGCTGGTAGACACCAGACAGTAGCCGGGCCTTAAGTTCGTCCGCAAGCTGATAATAGCGATTAATATCTTTCAGTACCGGAACGGTGGCATCCAGCAATGTGGAAATAACCTGCGATCGTGAGATCTTCTGTTTTTTGCTGTATTCATCCACAACACGCAGAGTCTCAGAATTGGTTACATTGAAAGTGATTCGTTCTGACATGCCAATCACCTATTAAGCATTTTAGAAAAAGTGCATAACAATTAACCTTAAACACCTTTATTATCAACAAGTTTATTCTATTGCTCTTTCTCTTTAGTTATCAATTCATAGTAACATGCTCTCACGTAAAAATACTGAATATGATGCTGTCAGGACAGCCTGGATACCAGGAGCGAACATTTGGGTTTTTAGTATAATTAAGGTCTTCATGTTTTAAGAACTTCCTCTTCATATCCCCTTCCCCAGTGATCCGCTTACCCCGTCTGTATATCTTCTGTCCCCACAGTACTGCTCAGTAAACAGAAATACTGTGACTTTCCTGCATAAAAATTACATATCACCACCTTCCTTTGTACACACACTACAGAGGATTAAATCATGGACTTTCCCTGGCCCTGGAATCGCAAATACACAATGAACTGGTTCCTGTTGTCGTTACTGAACCACCATCTTGATCAGCTACTGGAACGTTACTCCCGCCTTCAGCCCCTCAGACTCGATGTGTTCTATCAGAATGACACATGGCGTTATAACCATCACGGATGGTACGAGACAGAAAGGGAGGTACGCCAGTTAACAGAACATCTGATGTTAGAGAGCAACATCGTGGGCCACTTCTGGGTACTGGAGTGTACTTCCCGACACAAATGCCATGCCCATATCGTGATGTATCTTGATGGTCACCATAACCAGGCCACCTTTCCGGTGGCTGAACAGGCGGGGGCTGCCTGGCAGAAGATTACACAGGGTGAGGGGTACCACAATCGCTGTGATCCCAAGAAGTGCTACGAAGCCGATATCACCCGCCCCGTCAATTACGATGATGCTGCAGCCATCGACAACCTGCGCTACATCATCAGCTATCTCGCCAAGGAGAAATCAAAATACGGGCAGACTTACTACGGGGCCAACGAGGTACCACCCGCGAGTGGACTGGGCAGACCGCGAGGGCTTCGATAAAACGACGCACTTTTTTACGTCAGTTCCGGTTGTTATGCCGGAGAAGGGTACAGTGATTCATCACACGACTCCGGTACTTACTTAGCTACCGGAGAATCTCACCATGGCAATTAAACCTTCCCTGCTTGAAGATCAGTTCGTTGATATGACTTTCATCACCCGCCTGCTGGGGGTCAGTGATAAGTGGATTTACCGACTCATCAAAGATGGCATATTTCCAAAACCCATCAAACTGGGGCGAAGTTCACGATGGCTACAGAGTGAAGTGGAAGCCTGGCTACAGGCGAGAATCCACGAATCACGCAGCTAAATACCTCTCCTTACATATCACTTTCCTGACAGGCAAACTCTTTATCCTCTCATAGCGGAGGTTTGCGGCTGCCTGTCATTTAGTATCCAGGGATAATCCACCATGAAAGAGACAAAGACGCGATATAACAGTTTGCTGGTCAGCTATCAACGTTGGCTAAACGGGTTCACAAAACTGGCCATCATAAATGGCATGTGTCATCCCAATATTCAGGCCAGCCACCATCTGATGGTGGGCAGTCTGTACTTTCCCGGCGCAGGGCAGATGACTGCAGTGGTACCACAGTGCCTTTACCGACTGATTTACGGAAGTCAGCATCCAGAGCCAGTGTCGGTATTGACTGATATGCAAATCAGCCTTGAGACAAGGCAAAAAACTTTACTGCACCACCCAATGTTGGAAGGGATATTACTGAGTGAATGTATCCGCCTCAAACAACGCCCACTGGCAAATAGGCTGATTAGCCTGTTACACCAATTCAGTTCACCGGAGCATCGCCACAAACTGGTCTGGCTATGTTGGTACGATTTGATGATGGGTGCGACGCTGGAAGACTGGTTGGATAACCTGAAACGTAAGGCACCTGAAGATCTAGGCTTGTGGCTGGTTGGACGGCAGGAGGAAAACATATCCCTCACGCAAATGATGGATGAATATCTGCTATTTACCGGCCACTAATATCAGTTCCGATCTGTGCCTAACCGTTTTACTCCTGGGAAAAAGAGCAGAGCTACTCCCCACTTTTTCTCAATGATGCTCCCCCTTTATCCAAAATGTTCAGGGGCAAGGCCCATTCACTATTGGTATTTATTGGAAGATACGATATTATTCTATAATTCCGGAAATATAGAAATGAGATATAAATGGAGCTTTCGAAAGCAGCAGAAACCCTGAAAGAGCTGGGTCATCCTACGCGCCTAAGCGTATACAGAGAGCTGGTTAAAGCCGGGCATGAAGGGCTACCGGTTGGCGAACTGCAGAAGCGGCTCGAAATCCCAGCGTCTACGTTGAGCCATCATCTTTCCTCGTTGATATCAGTTTCTTTGGTACGCCAGGAACGTCAGGGCAGAACGCTTTTTTGCCACGCTCGATATGAAAACCTTGAGGCTCTGATTGCCTTCCTGACAGAAGAATGCTGCTCAGGGACTAACGACTGCCTCCCCCTGCCCCAGAAGACGGAGAAGTAAAATGACAGGTGATCTTAAGAATGTTGATTCGGGTTTGTTCGACACCTCAATCACAGAGGCAAGATTCGGTGTTCCTGCCGTTCCCCATCCTCCACGTATCCTCATGTTGTACGGCTCTGTGCGCGAACGTTCCTACAGCCGACTGGCAACGGAAGAAGCGGCAAGGTTACTGACCGCCATGGGCGCAGAAGTGCGGATCTTCAATCCTTCTGGCTTGCCTCTTCCTGATGATGCGCCTGACTCGCATCCTAAAGTCATGGAACTGCGCGAGCTGGTTCGTTGGTCCGAAGGGATGGTGTGGTGTTCCCCTGAACGCCATGGTGCGATGACCGGCATCATGAAAGCCCAGATTGATTGGATACCGTTATCAGAAGGCGCTGTTCGCCCTTCGCAGGGTAAGACTCTGGCCGTTATGCAGGTCTGCGGTGGCTCTCAGTCTTTCAATGCCGTAAACCAGATGCGCATTCTTGGCCGCTGGATGCGGATGATCACCATCCCGAATCAGTCCTCTGTGGCAAAAGCCTGGCAGGAATTTGATGAAGATGGACGAATGAAACCGTCGTCTTATTACGACCGGATCGTGGATGTGATGGAAGAACTGGTGAAATTTACTCTGCTGACCCGAGGTAACTCAGCCTATCTCGTTGATCGCTACAGCGAACGAAAAGAGTCTGCAGAAGAACTTTCACGGCGGGTTAATCAGAGCAAAATTTGAGGGCTGGTATGAGTGATGTAACGGCATTCAACAACTGCATGAGCGTGTTCTGGCGGCAACATGAAGCCGAACTCTCTCGCTTTCTGACATCTAAGACAGGTGATAGCGAAAAAGCAGCAGACCTTCTGCAAGAGCTATTCCTGCGTGCCCGCGCTCATTCAGACAGTTTCTGCGAAATGGAGAATCCGCGAGCCTGGCTGTATCGGGCGGCGAGGAATCTGCTGATTGATGAGTACCGCACCACCAGGGAATTCGTTGAGCTGGAAGATGATGCCCCATTCACTGATGCATCCCCTGATGCAATCTCAACGCTGGATATTTGCCTGCCTGAAACATTGCAGGCATTACCTGAAGATGAGCGGTGGTTGATTGAAGAATCCGACCTTAACCGGCGTCCCCAGCAGTCCCTGGCCGATGAACTGGGAATCACGCTTACGGCGTTTAAATCCCGACTACTTCGGGCCAGAAAACACCTGAAAGAGACGATGACAGAACTTTGTCAGATTGAGGCGGATGACACGTCTTCCGTCTGCTGCCACAAAAAAATGAATTAATCGCGCATCTTTTCCCCACCACCTTCGTTTACCTCAGTGTAAAGCCAAATGACTAAACACTGAGGTAAACAGTCCATGTCAAAAATTGAGATCTTTGAAGCAGCAGGCTGCTGTGCAACCAGCAGCGTTGTAGTCAGTGACGAAGCCGTCAAATGGAACGCCAGCGCCGAATGGGCGAAAAAGAATGACGTTGATATACAGCGCTACAGCCTTGCGAAGAACCCGCAGCAGTTCCTGAATTCGCCGGTCATTAAAGAGTTTCTGAACACATCAGGGATGGAGTCTCTCCCTGTCACCTTGCTCGACGGCAAACTCGTGATGGCAGGCAAACTCCCGACTCGTGAAGATATCGCCCGTTGGGCAGGTATTCCGCTTAGTCAGGACTGGAGTGAAGACAGCACGCAACCACGCTGCTGCAGCATTCCACGTATGCCTTAATTCCAGAGGAGCAATCACTGATGAATATGCCATTTTTAAAAGACATTCCCCCGTTCATCTTCTTCACTGGCAAAGGTGGCGTGGGTAAAACATCCCTGGCCTGTGCTACTGCGGTATGGCTGGCCGATCAGGGTAAGAGAACGCTTCTGGTGAGTACCGATCCGGCTTCCAATGTCGGCCAAGTCTTTAGCCAGACTATCGGCCACCGAATCACAGATATCAGTACCGTAGAAAATCTTGCCGCGATGGAAGTTGATCCGATGGCTGCAGCACAGGCATATCGTGACCGAGTACTCGACCCGGTTCGCGGGCTGATGCCAGCCGATGTGGTCAGCAGCATTGAAGAACAGCTCTCCGGTTCATGCACTACGGAAATCGCGGCATTTGATGAGTTTACTGGTCTTCTTACCAACCATGAGTTGCGGGAAAAGTATGACCATATCGTATTTGATACTGCGCCAACCGGTCATACCATCCGTATGCTTGAGTTGCCGGGGGCCTGGAGCGGTTATCTCGAAGCGAACCCTGATGCCGCCGCTAACCTCGGGCCGCTGGTGGGGCTGGAGAAACAACAGCACCAGTACTCAGACGCGGTTAAGGCGCTGTCTGATGCAGCTCTCACGCGCTTGGTTCTGGTTGCCCGAGCCCAAGCTTCAACACTGAAAGAAGTCTCTCATACGCACGATGAGCTTTCTGCTATCGGTTTGCAGCATCAACACCTTGCCATTAATGGCGTGCTGCCGCCGTTTGCGGGTGAAAATGATCCACTGGCGCAAAGTATTCTGGCTCGAGAAGAAAAAGCATTACAGGCAATGCCAGAGAACCTGGCGAACCTTCCCCGCTCGCAGCTGTATCTGAAGCCATTTAATCTGGTCGGTCTGGAAGCGCTGCGTCAGTTATTTACGGAGAACAAAGCCTCGCTGCCGCTCCCTGCTACCACGCTGAATACTTTGGATTTACCGAAACTTGCCTCACTGGTAGATGAACTCAGCCTGACAGGTAAAGGTCTGGTAATGGCAATGGGTAAAGGTGGCGTGGGCAAAACGACTGTTGCAGCTTCGATCGCGGTATCGCTGGCAAAACGCGGTCATAAAGTCCATCTGACGACGTCCGATCCGGCAGCACATCTGTCTTATACGCTGGATGGCTCGCTGCCAAACCTTCAGGTCAGCCGTATCGATCCGAAGGTGGAGACAGAGCGCTATCGCCGCTTTGTGCTGGAAAATCAGGGCAAAGGATTAGACGCTGAGGGACTAGCAGTGCTGGAGGAAGATCTCCGCTCGCCATGTACTGAAGAGATCGCCGTGTTTCAGGCATTCTCGCGGATCATCAAAGAGGCAGACGATCATTTTGTTATTATGGACACCGCGCCAACAGGTCACACACTTCTGCTACTGGATGCAACAGGAGCCTATCACCGGGAAATGGTGCGTCAGATGGGGCAAACACATGACCATGTGATGACGCCAATGATGCAATTGCAGGACCCGGAGAAGACAAAGGTTATTATCGTGACGCTTGCCGAAACGACACCGGTACTTGAAGCGGCGAACCTACAGCAGGATTTACGTCGCGCTGGCATCGAGCCATGGGCATGGGTTGTGAATAACAGCCTGGCGGCAGCTGAACCGTCTTCACCTTTCCTGAAGACCAGGGCGAACCGCGAGTTGCCTCTCATCTCTGATGTGGAAGAGCAGTATGCAAAGCGTATTGCATTAACTGCGTTACAGAGCGAAGAGCCGGTAGGTATTGACCTACTGAAAGAAATGGCTAAGTAACCATGAAGGGGGCAAATGCCCCCTTCATTTTTATTTCAGTCTTTTACCTGCATCATTAACGACTTTTTCACCATCTTCTTTGGTGAAAGCCCCTTTCTGAGATTCTGGCAGGATATCCAGAACGACTTCAGAAGGACGGCAAAGTTTAGTTCCCAGTGGCGTCACTACAATCGGACGGTTAATCAGGATCGGATGTTGCAACATAAAATCGATTAGCTGGTCGTCAGTAAATTTATCATCTGCAAGACCCAGTTCCTCATACGGTTCGACGTTCTTACGCAGCAAAGCCCGGACGGAAATGCCCATATCTGCAATGAGTTTGACCAGCTCATCGCGTGAAGGTGGGGTCTCAAGGTAAAGAATAACAGTCGGCTCATTACCGCTGTTGCGGATCATCTCCAGCGTGTTACGCGACGTGCCGCAGGCCGGGTTGTGATAAATAGTGATGTTGCTCATATCAGTATCTCATTACAAAGTGAAAGAGAGACGTAGCGCCAGCGCTGCCAGCGTTACAAACAGCACAGGCAGAGTCATGACGATCCCGGTGCGGAAATAGTATCCCCAGGTGATGGTCATATTCTTCTGTGAAAGGACATGCAGCCAGAGCAGCGTTGCCAGGCTACCAATAGGTGTAATTTTCGGGCCCAGATCGCAGCCAATCACGTTGGCGTAGATCATCGCTTCTTTGATAACGCCTGTTGCAGTGCTGCCATCAATAGAGAGAGCGCCAACCAGCACGGTAGGCATGTTGTTCATGATGGAAGACAGGAAAGCCGTCAGGAAGCCAGTACCAAGCGTCGCAACCCAGAGTCCTTTATCCGCCAGTACGTTCAGCACACCTGAAAGGTATTCGGTTAGCCCAGCGTTGCGCAGACCGTAGACCACCAGGTACATCCCCAATGAGAAGATGACAATCTGCCATGGCGCACCGCGAAGCACTTTGCCAGTGTTAATGGCATGGCCTCGTTTCGCCACCGCAAACAGAATGACAGCTCCTACAGCAGCAATCGCGCTGACCGGGATACCCACCGGCTCAAGGACAAAAAAGCCAACCAGAAGAAGGATCAACACTATCCATCCGGTTCTGAAGGTTGCCAGATCTTTAATAGCTTTTGCAGGTGCTTTCAGGAGAGCCAGGTCGTAAGTCGGCGGAATATCTTTGCGGAAGAACAGATGCAGCATCACCAGCGTGGCGATAATAGCGGCAATATCCACCGGCACCATTACCGACGCATACTCAGTGAAGCCCAGCCCAAAGAAGTCTGCAGAAACGATGTTAACCAGGTTGGACACGATAAGCGGCAGACTGGCCGTATCGGCAATAAACCCGGCGGCCATGACAAATGCCAGCGTAGTACCTTTACTGAAACCTAATGCAAGCAGCATGGCGATGACAATTGGAGTAAGAATCAATGCCGCACCATCGTTGGCAAACAATGCCGCCACCGCTGCACCTAGCAGGACGATATACGTAAAGAGCAAACGGCCACGACCGTTACCCCAGCGTGAAACATGCAATGCCGCCCATTCGAAAAAGCCGGATTCATCGAGCAGCAGGCTGATGATAATCACCGCAATAAAGGTCGCTGTCGCGTTCCAGACGATATTCCACACCACCGGAATATCGCTTACATGCACAACGCCAGATATCAAAGCCAGTCCTGCGCCTAGCATTGCACTCCAGCCGATCCCTAATCCCTTCGGTTGCCAGATAACCAAAACAATGGTCAGGACAAAAATAGCGCCTGCCAGTAACATACATCCTCCTGACAGGGCGGTTCTACCGCCCTGTAAAAACAAAAAATTAACTCGCCAACTCTCTGAGTTTTTCAATACCGGCTGGCTCAGAAGCCAGTACCGGAACGAGCGCTATACGGTTAGCGTGCTGATTCTTAACAGCCTCAATCTGAGGCTGTTCCTGCTGGGCGCGCTGGCAAAGCAACGGAGAACTCGTATCCGCAATGGAAAGGCTGTTATTGATAATCCAGCCCCACGGATGAATCCCCGCACGCTCAAGATCGGACTGCAGGTTTGCCGCTTCCAGTACCGGTGTGGTTTCAGGCAGAGTGACCAGCAGGACTTTGGTGCGTTCCGGGTCCTGAAGCTGCATCATTGGGGTAGTAAAATGACCTTTACTCCCCATTTTTTTGGCAATCTCTCGGTGGTAAGCCCCGGTCGCATCAAGCAGTAATAGCGTATGCCCGGTAGGTGCCGTATCCATGACCACAAACCGTTTGCCTGCTTCACGGATTACGCGTGAGAACGCCTGGAACACCGCAATCTCTTCCGTGCAAGGAGAACGTAAATCCTCTTCGAGCAGCCGTTTCCCTGCCTCATCCAGATCCCTGCCTTTCGTCTCAAGAACATGCTGACGATAGCGTTCAGTTTCATCGTGAGGGTTGATTCGGCTGACCTGCAGATTTTTGTGGCTGCCATTCAACGTTGTACTCAGGTGTGCAGCAGGATCTGAGGTAGTGAGATGCACATCAAAACCCTTATCTGCCAAACTGACGGCGATAGCCGCAGCCATTGTGGTTTTACCCACACCGCCTTTACCCATCAGCATAATCAGACCGTGTTCACTGCGAGCGATATCATCAACCAGGCCAGAGAGCGATAAGTTTTCAGGCGTGTACTGGATGTTCGTTACCGGGAGCGGTAATGCCTCAGAACCGGTATCCAGAAGTCCCTTCAATGCTGAAACACCAACCATATTGACTGGCTGTAGTAATAGGGTATCTGTCGGTAGCCCAGATAAACCGGCAGGAAGATTTGCCAGTGCCTCCTGCTCACGTTGCCATACCGCAGCGGCCAGGGCGTCATGTTCAGCTTCGGCTTTAGGCAGCACACCATTAATCACCAGGTATTGGTTTTTCAGGCCAATTGCGGCGAGTTCTTCATGGGTGCGGGCGACTTCCTGCAGCGTAGATTTTTGCAGTCGCGCAACCAGAACCAGGCGGGTACGTTCAGGATCGGATAACGCCTCTACCGCATGAGCATACTGCTCACGCTGCTTTTCCAGCCCGGCCATTGGGCCAAGACAGGAAGCACCATCCGGGTTACTTTCAATGAAGCTACTCCAGGCACCGGGAAGCTGGAGAAGGCGAATCGTGTGGCCCGTCGGCGCTGTATCAAAAATGATGTGATCGAAGCGGGTCAGCAGGGAAGCGTCTGTCAATAAGCCGGTGAACTCATCAAACGCCGCAATCTCAGTGGTACAGGCTCCTGAAAGCTGCTCGCTGATACTGTTAACAACGTCATCAGGCAAAAGACCTTTGATAGGATCAACGATTCTGGAGCGGTATTGTTTGGCGGCTTCCTGCGGGTCGATTTCCAGAGCGGAAAGTCCAGGAACTGCTGCCACAGGGCGAATGGTATTACCGATAGCCTGATCGAACACCTGACCGACATTGGAGGCTGGGTCAGTACTGACCAGCAAAACCCGCTTACCCTGTTCAGCAAGGCGGATAGCCGTCGCGCAGGAAATAGAAGTTTTTCCTACACCACCCTTGCCGGTAAAAAACAGGTAAGGCGGGATATTCTGTAAGAATTTCATATGTCCTCCTGACATATTCAGCAACAGGAAGTATTACCACCACAGCAGCTGGTGGGAGCTAACCCTACCTTCTCCAGCGGAATACCGAACCAGCGAGCCAGCTCAGCGCGTTTTGGGTATCGCCCTGCCATCACCGTTTCACCGTCCAATAGCAGTAACGGAAGACCTTCTGCTCCAGATGCTTCGAGGAATGCTTTCGCTTTCTCATTCTGAACAAAGCTCATGGGCTGCTGCGCCAGGTTGTAACGTTCAACCTGTACACCACGTCCTTTCAGCCACTGCACATCAGCAGAAAAATCAACCAGAACCTGATCGACATCTGAGCCACATACGCCGGTACTGCAGCACATTGCCGGGTCAAACACCGTTAACGTCTTCATTCTGAATACCTCACATTTGGAAAAACATATATGTTCAGGCAAATTTTTTAGATGCAAACAGCCTTACCGCTACCAGAGCAGTTTGCCGATGCCAGCTTACGGGCGATGGCCTGTACATCGTCCTGTTGGCTTAACCAGGCCTGCTCAATCACCTGAGCAGCCCAGAATGGAATATGCGGGGATAAGCGATAATGAACCCATTTCCCCTGCTTGCGATCCAGCAATAGACCGCTTTCCCGGAGCATTGCCAGATGGCGGGAGATCTTGGGCTGCGACTGATCCAGCGCTGTACAGAGATCGCACACGCACAGCTCTCCCATCTCTCTGAGCAGCAACACGATGCCCAAACGGGTTTCATCGGAGAGGTTTTTGAAGAGTTGTAATGCTGATAATTGTGGCATAAGCCCTCCTGCTATTATCTCGCAGTTTCTCTCTATAACAGTGCAATGTCAAAAAATATATTTGAATTTCCATATATGAAAGAAGCAAAGCTTCTCTCTACGTCTAGTATGGACAGCGAGATAATCTAGAGTAACCTCTTATACTAGGAAGCCCTGAAGACATCCACAGGGCACATTCTGTTAGAGTTAATATTAAGCTGGAGGTAGCGCCCAAAGTTCTTCAAGGTTCACATCGTCGCTGCTGGGTCGATGCTGTTTCAGCAGCGGGTCAATTTTCAATATCATTGGAAGATCAAAAGCGGTTCCAGTGACTACGCAGCAGCCCTTGGCTAGAGTCGGTATGAGAGCCTTAGAACTGGAATCTAACGTGCTAATTGTATTGTCTAATAGCATAAGGTCGCGATCGTTAACCAATCGGTGTATGAAGAAATTGTGAATCTGGGAAACAATAGTAGGTGAAATATCTGCAGGCCGCTGACTAGATAGTGTGAGGTATACGCCATACTTGCGTCCCTCCTTAATTATTTCTTCAAAGAGTTCAAGCCGGTAGTCTTTCCAGATTTCATGCTCACGGGTGGACTGCTCTGACAAAATATTGTGTGCCTCATCAATGATAAGGTGCAGAGTCCGGCTTGGAGGGCTTTTAAGATTCTCTGCATCTTTATGATTTGTGTAGAAATTTTTGGCTACAAGCAGTGGCAAGATCTTTTTTATCTCATTCTTGCATTTCTTTAAAGAGATGACATGTAAGAGATGCGGAGGTTGTGGCACATCAACGATTTCAAGAACATTACGCAGAGCCGATATAGATGATTTGGCCCTAGCTAGCACCGGTTGAATGTGTTCGTATTGGGCATAGCCAAATACAACATCTGAACAGAGTTGGAGGTAGCACCGCAATATTAGTTCGTCGAATTGATCAATTCCATCTAAATTAACACTCTCATCAATAATGGGTTTGATATTCGCGTCAAATCCATTGCCATTTGAATTATAGTACGTGCCGCTGGCATGCTTAAAATACTTATCTTTATTGTAATAAATAATTCCTTTTAAATGTTCTTGAAGCAATTCGCAGTCAATCATGCGTGCAATTTCACGGCTCAAATCCAAAGCATCTGATTTCGCTTCACCTGTACTAAAAACTTTTTCAAAAACCTTTTCTACATACCTTTTGAGTGGCGTAGTTTTAAATTTTTCCTTACCAGATAGAACGCGACGCAGAAATGGCTGTTGTGTGTTCGTAGTTGCCTGAAACAAGAGGCTTAGGGTTTCGACATCCCAAAAATGAGCGCCTTCAATCTTGAATTTGTGCTTTGCTTTTTTAGAGTCCAGCACTGTGATTTGCTTATTCTTAGCTGGTAGTAGCTGATCTTCCGTGTATTCACCATTAAAATCTATGATAACGAACTGGCTCTTGTGCTGTAATGCTTGGAGCCGCTCATTAAAAAGTGTAGTATAAAGTTTAGCTAGCGTATTAGATTTACCACTCCCGGTGTTACCAAATATGCCCAAATGGCTGTTGAATAATCGCATCCATGGGAGGTTGATGGGTACATTCTCCTTGAGCATAGAGCCAATAGAAAAACCTGTTTTACCGTCCGCCCCATAAATTTTCCCTACCATAAGTTCGCTGAGTAGAGATGCCTTGTCTCGGATCATCGGCATGTACTTCACACCTTCAAAAAACTTATCATCTACTATATAACCAATGGGGCGAACATCCACTTTTCGTACATATTGGACCTTCTCGGCATCAGTCTCTAGCCTTTTCTCATCCAAAAATTCACCTTCAACAAGACAGACAATATCTATAAAGCCTCGCTGAATAGATACGTGCTCCCGAAGTGAAATACCTCTGTACTTAACTCCTCCGTAGAAAATAGTCTCATGATTGGAGTCTTCAAAAATTCGAAGGGAGATACGCACTCCACTCACTGCAATAACCTCACCTACGATGATACTCATATCAGATCCTCCTCTTCAGCTTTTAATGGAGGTTCATAAGTGTCTGGCGTGAGTGAGAAAACATATTTATTGAAATTGGTGAAGTCCATATTCATATCTTCAGCGGGCCCAATTACTTGGACGTTTTTCCAAGATTTGAATTCTTCCCGCATGCTATTTGCACTATTGTTGCTATAACAACAAATAAAAGTATGAAGTTGTGGGTTGGAGAGGGAGCGTTGGATAAGTCTGAGAATGTGTTCATCAGCAAACGAAAAGCCAAATGTTATGAGTATAGAATTTGGTTTTTCAAGCTCATAGCTTAATAGCCTGAGCATCTGGTAGTAGTGTTCTTCGAAGACAGTTTCGTAAAACTTCCACTTAGTGGGGTTGACAATAGGTAGCTTATTGTACTCCCCCCAGAAAATATCTATCTGGTCTTGACTGAATGCCAAGGATGGAATGCCTTCAGTTCTGTTGCCATCGACACCAAGAAATTCGGAATATCCATTTAAATTTCCGAGTGTCTCTTCTGTCAAAAGGTTACTAAAATCATTGCGGTAATTGACTTCAATCTTATCACCGCTTTTTGACCAGTAAACCGAACCGTGAAGATGGATAATGTTTAGCTGCGGGATGCCATAGTTGCTTCGTTCAAATACTCCAGTTTGACATTGAAACGTACTGAAGTTTTTGGAATGAAGATGCTTTGTGTGAAATCCGGAGGTACCATCATTCACCACAAAATCATGTGATCCCTTCATGAGAAGGCTGTCAGCTGTATGGGACAGGCATCCATCATAGTTTGTGGTAAAAATATTGATTTTGCGGTTGAGGTCTTTCCTTCTATCCAACAACCCCAAAAGGGTTGTTAAAAAAATCTCATAATTCTTGAGATTTTCTTTTCCTTTATTCGTTGTAACGAAACTTGGATTGAATGTCTGCACTGGAAAAATACATGTGTTGTAGTAGTGCATGAATAACGCGGTTCGCTTCTCTGGCGAGTTTTCAAACTGTGTGGCGAGCGTTTCGATCGTTTCTCGCCGTCCCTCTGCATTCTTGATGGCTAGGGACAGCGTCGGGAACAAGTCTGCTGAAGCGCCTGAGCCAATCAGTATGTTGATGTTCTTATTGTATATATCCAATGGCTGGATCGCCTCAAACATACTTACCTCCCTTATTTAGTTTTGTCTAAAATAGCATCAGTGTATAGGCAGACCAAGTTTTGACTTAGGCAAAAAATTTGTAGCAATAGCCACTATTTCTCTGGTTTTCAACTATTGCAGTTAGCAGCATATATTGAATTACATCCATCCAGACGTCTAGGTACCCAGACGAATGCAATTGCTTTTCGAGACTGCCTTTCAACATTTCAGCTTGTAATAATCCCTTCCTTGCCTAAATTACTAGTAAAATCACCATACCACTGCATCATCGCCCTCCTCCCCTCCAGATATTGAGCATGGTTATACGTTCCACGAATTGAGTTCTTATCGACGTGAGCCAGCTGTAGCTCGATCCAGGCCGAGTTAAATCCCTGCTCATGCAAAATGGTACTCATCGTGTGGCGGAATCCATGCCCTGTAACGCGTCCTGCATAGCCGATGCGCCTTACCAACACAGTCAATGCCATATCACTCATCGGTTTCTTAGGATTATTACGTCCTGGGAACAGCAACTCTCCTGCTCCCGTCATGGGTTTAAGCTGATTAAGCAGGTCAATTGCCTGGCTTGATAACGGAACCAGATGAGGTCGGCGCATTTTCATTCGCTCTGCTGGTACGTTCCAAACCTTCCGCTCAAAATCAAACTCCTGCCACTCCGCTTGCCTCAATTCCCCAGGCCTTACTCCAGTCAAAATAAGTAATTGCATCGCAATCTTAACAATCACACTACCGGCATAGGTGTTCAGAGTCCGAAGAAACTCAGGCAGTTCATCCTGGGTCAAAAAAGCATAGTGCTCTTTCTCATGGGGAGCTACGGCGCTGGCTAGATCGGGAGCTGGATTGTACTCAGCCCTGCCAGTCACAACCGCATACTTCCAGACCTCTCCACAACGCTGGCGAACCTTACGGACCTTCTCAGTTGCTCCTCGAGTTTCTATCTTTGAAAGAACAGCAAGCAACTCCATCGGTTTGATATCTTTGATTGGTCGGTGGCCGATATAAGGAAATACATCCTTCTCAAAGGTTCTCATCATCTCTTCACGATAGGAGACAGACCAGCGATCATAGCGACGCTGATACCACTCCCGAGTGATAGCCTCAAACGAGTTTTCAGCGTCCTGCTTGCGACTGAGCTTCTCCATTTTTCTTTCGAGAGAAGGATCGTTACCAGCTGCTAATGTTCTTTTAGCATCCTCACGCTTGCTTCGTGCTTCAGCTAAAGAAACAGCAGGATAAACACCAAGCGCAAGTACATTTTCCCCTCCAGGCGTACGATACTTCAGACGCCAGTATTTCTTACCGTTGGGGTTAACCAATAAGTAAAGACTCCCACCATCAGCCAATTTGTAGGGCTTCTCTTTCGGCTTTGCAGTTTCAACCTGACGAGCAGTTAACTTCATTGGGGGTACCTCTCAGCATGGGGTACAATTATACCCCCATCCATACCCCCACATTGAGCTTGACCCTGGGGGAGTATTATTGAGTTCAATAGACTAATAGAATGCTATAACTGCTGATTTATCAAGGAAAAATTGAGTTGGGTAGACTTCAGAAGACTTGAGTTTGGAGCGGGCGAAGGGAATCGAAGCATCGAAGACAATCACTCACTAACCATTTGTTTCATAAAGAATCATGAATCCTTTTGGTTACAGTAATGGTTACACATTGAGTGATCTCTGGTCAAGGCTGAATGAACGTAATGTTCCCCTCGGAGGAATAGAACCAAGCTGAGAAGTGCTGTAATGTCCTAATGTTTAAACATCAAGAGATGGTAGCCCCCACTGCTCAGGGAACAACTTTGAGAGGGCTACAGGGGGAAGTCGTTAAACTTTATATATTAGATACCTGCGGAGATTTTTGTGAGGAATTTTAAGCACAAGAACCATCTGCTAGTGCCACCAGCCCCCACCGACCGCAAAGTGAAGACCAGTTAGCACCAGAGCAATGGCGATTGCGGCAGTAAAGAGAACGCCACAAACCGACGATAATCTATTGAAGACAATACGGTACACGATGCCCAGCAAGAACAAAGCCCCGGAGGCCCACCAAAAGGCACTCACTGCCCTAGCAAGCGCCCGATATGTTGACCACTGTACCCCACCATAGATGTAACCAGCCATACAACCAGCAGCCAGTAATAGTAAAGCCATCCCGATAAATGACCCGATACCTTTCAACATGTTGATATTCCTTTAAATAACCATAAAAACGGAGTCTAAAGGATAGCCCGGATGCGGGCATACTGATGATCGTTTGTCTCGATCGGTAAACTGAAATTGATCGCTAGTATCTATCAATCACTTTAGAGTATCTGGCAGACCAAGTGGACGCAGAGGACGAACACATACAACTCCTGTAAGTTCATGGGGTCCTCCGTATGTTCACTCAGGGTTTATAGCTACTCTACGGCAGTAAAACGAATAGCATGGACCAACGGGAAAGAGGCGTCTGTCTCAACGTCGAATGCTCCAGTTTTCACCTTAACGGAACCGGTAGCCAACACATCGACCACGCTGATTAACTCAAGGTCATACCCAGCGGTATTGCTATTACGAGTCACTTTTACATCCACGGTCTTAGCGCCTTTAGTTGACCTGAAAGAGATAGAAGCGAACCGCTTAGGCAGGAGATAGACACCTGTATCATCACCCGCATAGCCGCATACTGTGCAGCCCAGCAGGTCGCTAATATCTTCATGGCCTGCGCGTTGAGCAGATCGGTCCAAGACTGCCTCTAGTTTCTCAGGGACCAATACAGCATAGTCAGGCAGTGTGTTACCCAACTCGACCGGAAGATTCAGCGCTAAGATGTCCAGAAGGTCCTCAGCTTGGTCAGAGGGTTTCCCACTCAGTGGGACCGCTTCGATGACTTGTAGGTCTGGTGTATCTTTCAGGACATCGACCACAGCGGCAAACATTTGACGACAGTATTGGACCTGCATATCGCCTACAGTCTGGATTAGCGCCCCTTCAGTCCACCCTCCCATCATATCGAAGTCAGATACATGAGTAGCAGCAGAACACAGAATGCCAGTCTTATTGGTCTCAGGGTTCAACACTGGGGTGACAGTTACACTTGCCCCGGTGATGGCTGTAGTAGACGGAGCATCCTTAGCTGGGTTAAACGCACCATTATGCTTAAAGCGGACGGTACGATTCTGGAGAGCCTGACGGCGAATAGGCGTAGGGTCAGTGCCGTATGGGCGAAACTCACAGGGGAAGACATGCTCCATTACAGCAGTGCGGAAATCACCATCGTTGAAGGTCTCGTCCAAAGAGTCCTCCAGCGCTTGAACGTAATCATGTGAGTCATTCCCGAAGGCCATCGGACGACCTGAGCGGTCCGTGAAGCCTACGTTGAGAACTTGGGTGAATCGCCACGGGTTTAACAGACACCTCAGAGTCATTTAAGATGGCTTAAAGAGAGGTGCCCATGAGCGGTAAGCGTTATCCCGAAGAGTTTAAAACTGAAGCAGTCAAACAGGTTGTTGATCGCGGTTATTCTGTTGCCAGCGTGGCAACACGTCTCGATATCACCACCCACAGCCTTTACGCCTGGATAAAGAAGTACGGTCCGGATTCTTCCACTAATAAAGAACAGTCAGATGCTCAGGCCGAGATCCGTCGTCTCCAGAAAGAGCTGAAGCGGGTTACCGACGAACGGGACATATTAAAAAAAGCCGCGGCGTACTTCGCAAAGCTGTCCGACTGAGGTACGCCTTTATCCGTGACTACACCTGTTGCTGGCCTGTTCGCCTGCTCTGTCGGGTGCTGGATGTTCATCCCAGTGGTTTTTACGCCTGGCTTCAGCAGCCGCATTCTCAACGCCATCAGGCAGACCTGAAACTGACAGGACAGATTAAACAGTTCTGGCTGGAATCGGGATGCGTCTATGGTTATCGCAAAATCCATCTGGATCTGCGGGACAGCGGGCAACAGTGCGGAGTGAACAGAGTCTGGCGACTGAT
This sequence comes from Citrobacter sp. S39, assembly GCF_009495675.1. Lineage (NCBI taxonomy): Bacteria > Pseudomonadati > Pseudomonadota > Gammaproteobacteria > Enterobacterales > Enterobacteriaceae > Citrobacter > Citrobacter sp. S39. The sequence continues at coordinate 1,867,289 of NZ_CP045555.1, read as the reverse complement.
GAAACGTGTCGGGATAAAGGCTCAGGTCGGATACCGGAGCCCGCGGGCACGTAAAGGCGAGGCCAGTATCGTGTCGCCCAACAGGCTCCAGCGACAGTTCAATCCGGATGCTCCTGATGAGCGTTGGGTAACAGACATAACCTACATCAGGACCCACGAAGGCTGGCTGTATCTTGCTGTGGTTGTTGATCTGTTCTCACGCAAAATTATCGGCTGGTCCATGCAATCCCGGATGACAAAGGACATTGTCCTGAACGCACTGCTGATGGCTGTATGGCGGCGTAATCCCCAAAAACAGGTGCTGGTTCATTCGGATCAGGGCAGTCAGTACACAAGCCATGAGTGGCAGTCTTTCCTGAAATCACACGGCCTGGAGGGCAGCATGAGCCGTCGCGGTAACTGCCATGATAATGCGGTTGCAGAAAGCTTTTTCCAGTTGTTGAAACGCGAACGGATAAAGAAAAAGATCTACGGAACGCGGGAAGAAGCCCGCAGTGATATTTTTGATTACATCGAAATGTTTTATAACAGTAAGCGTCGGCATGGTTCTAGCGATCAGATGTCACCGACAGAATATGAAAACCAGTATTATCAACGGCTCGGAAGTGTCTAGATTATCTGTGGCGATTCAAAGGATGCACATTTAGAATGTCTTTGAGATTGATAGGAGAGGTGTCTTGCTGAGACACTATTAGTTATTAAAGGATTAATAATGACAAAATCAATGGATGACTCTAAATGGTCTTTAAGTAATACCTTAAGTTCTTATTATTATCTTGTGTAAACAAGTAATATAACATTAAGGTCTTTAAGTAAACTTTAAGTTTAGCCCCTGTAGACCAGAGACCATAATTAATATGATTTCTATTATTGGCTATTCACTTATCGACTGACCCAGAGCACACAGGAAGCACTCACTTTAAGTGAACGCTTGGTGTCTGTAATTGGTCATCCCGCCCCTGAAAGGATGCGATAAGTTACGGTTAGAGCTACCTTGAAGTAGCAGTTGTCATAGAGGGAAAACTTTTTGTCTTCTCTCTCCTTATAGTGAGTCGTTATTAATTCTGTTGACTTCACAATAAGTGTATGAATGAGAGTTAAGGCATGAGTACGAGCTAATCGTCGATTCCTCAGAGGCCTTCTCTCTCTCTACAGTGAGTCGTTAACCCTAAGCGCTCTTTTTGTCCCGATTTTCGATGCCCTGCCGTGGTCCCTCAGGCATACTCTGGAACATCGCCTCGATTTCTTTTGGTCTTGTGATTCGGTCATCGACAATGATATTCAACAGCTTAAAGAGGCCATGCGTTAACTGTGGGTCATCATCAAGGTTAATCTCTCCGGGATGGACCGCCTGATTCCCTACGATACGACAGATGTCTGCTGCTTGTTGAATGCGAGGAGGTAATCCTTTCTCCACGAGAGACTTTATGTCGGCGTTAATGTTGCTCCCCGGCTCGCCTAAGTGGACCATTAACTTCTGAAGACACAGACGGAGAAGCGCAGCGGCCCCTTTAGGAGACAGATTGACGATGCTTCTAGCCTCCATGTAGTCGGACTTACAGTCCTCCGGCATGTCAGGGCTGGGCATTTCGACATCAGTTGATGCCGGGATTATCAACCGCTCATCACACCAATAAGCCTCCTCTGAGCAGCACAGGCACACTGAAACGTACATCTTAGTAAATAGGTCAAGAGCAATTCCCACCCGAGTCCCCTTTAAGGGGAGCCATTCATGCTTTGAGTAAACATTGCAATAAGGACAATTGAAAGCCGCAGCCCTAAATACAGCCGGATGATACTCAGCCATTGATACCAGTCTCCTTATAAATATCAGCCAGCACATTAACTAATCTATCCACTTCAACCTCTTTAGCGTATCGGTCATAGGTAATTGACCCAGAGCTATGCCCCATGACTGCCTGAGCATACGCCAATTCGACACCTTGTTGTTTTAACTGAGTCGCAACTGTATGTCTAAACGAATGGAACGCCAATCCGTCACGGTCAGCTACAACCTTAGGTAACAGCGTACGGTTAAACCATTTACTCACCTGCTCACCGTAACCGTTCTTCATTAGGCGCAAACCATCAAAGACCATAGCGTCATCACCACCAGAGCCTCTACGGGTCTCTACAAGCGCCATAAAGTCAGCCAATACAAAACCATAGGCACCATCGACCAGAGGCACACAGCGATCACTGTGAGCGTTCTTGATACTCTTACCGGGTAGGCTGCTGTCATCCTCATTGATATGAATATAAACGGTCCCGGCCTCGGTGGTCCTAACGTCCTTGACCTGAAGTTGTGCGACTTCATTAAGCCTTGCCCCAGTGATAGCAGCCAAAGCGGTAACGTAGTAGTGATAAGGTTTGCCAGAAGTCTTCTGAGAGTATGACTTAGCGGCAACCAGTAGTTGCCCCACCTGCTCCGTAGAGAAGGCGTTACGGGCCTCAGAGGCTTTACGCTGGGGAACCTTAAGTTCCAACCCCTCAGTCATGTTCTTTTTAATCAAGTCATTACGCACAGCCCACTTAAAGACAGCCGCCATCTTGATGAGATACTTATTATTGATGGTAACGACATCCAGACAATCAGTCTTATCATCACGGCTTAGCAGGTCAGCCAATGAGGCATCCTTGAAGCGCTGCTTACGGTTCTTAGGTAACTGCTGGAGCACATCACGAACTCTGAGCATGTCTGCTCTACTGGCTTCAGCATTGAGACCCAGATGGTCGAATATTTCGATTAACGCAGCGTGTGACGCTTTGTTTTCCCTTAAGGTGGCGGGCTTCCAGTTCTGAGCGTTCTCCGCTTCGTATTGCTCAAAGAGGCACGCTACGGTGACGCTAGGCGTGACTTCTGGTTTTACTTCTGGAGCACTAACAGATAAGGACACAGAGGCTTGGTCATCTTGCCGATCAATATCATCAAAACGATCGACGTAATCTATCAGAGGCCGACTGTCTCCCGCATCGATACGCTTCATACAGGCCTTAAGCACTCCCAAAGCCTCGTGAATGTAACGATGCTGGTCAATGCTAAGGGGTTCACAGGCTAGTGCATCAACAAGGTTCCCACCAAGTTCTGAATAAAGCCCGCTATATGTTTCCCTCATGTCAGGCTCGAAGAGGTCAGAGCGGCCCGTCGATAGTTCCCACTCAGCGATGTCCTTAAGGTGGCCCCTCATCTCCTCATAGGTAGCGTTGGGTCTGTCTGCGTGTATTGCCTTGAGTGCTGCCTTGATGTGCCTTGAGTGAGCCATAGCGGTACGTCTATCCTTGGTCCGTAATGATACTGAGGTCATTCTATCATTGTTTGATTGTCTGACCCGAAGACGGAAGTAGTAGACGCCGTTACGCTGGTAGAGATAGGAGACGGCTGGAAGTTTGTGACTGCTGGATAGCTGAATCATATGTCTGTATGCCCTGAGAGGGTTACACAGTGGGTTACAGTAAGTAACTCTGCAAGGAGGCTTTAAGCCATATCCCAAGGGATTCAGTAGGTTAGAATACTTTAAGAAGTGTCATGGAGCGGGCGAAGGGAATCGAACCCTCGTATAGAGCTTGGGAAGCTCTCGTTCTACCATTGAACTACGCCCGCATTGAAGTGCGTAAGGGATTATAAACCTTACGCTCTTCTTGGCAAGGGACTAACCGACTGACTGGCGATTAATTCACCGTCAGCATTTTGGCTTACTCCCCTGCGGCGGTAAATAACGCAGCGGATCGATAGCCGTTGCCCGGTAGCGGATTTGGAAATGCAGGCGCACCGTCGTCGCATCCGAGCTGCCCATCGTCGCTATCTTCTGCCCGGCCTTCACGTTTTGACCGTTGTTCACCAGCATGGTGTCATTATGCGCATACGCAGTGATGTAGTCCTCACTGTGCTTAATCATGATGAGATTACCGTAGCCCCGCAGCTGATTACCGACATAAACCACCTTCCCTGCTCCGGCCGCATAAATCGGCGTACCGCGCGCAGCCGAGATATCAATGCCCTTATTGCCGCCGTCCGCCGTAGAATAAGGCAGGATCACCTTACCGCTGGCAGGCCACTGCCAGCAACGTTGCCCTACTGGTGGCCAGGACGACTGCGGCACAGAAGAAGATGGTCTGACCGCCGCCGTTTTGGTTGAGGATTTCTTGGTTGTTTTGCCAGATCCAGAACTGGTTTTCGCGCCGCCGCTGACCTTCAGCTTTTGCCCCACTTCAATGGTATAGGGCGGTGAAATATTATTCAGGCGAGCGATCTCTTTCACGCTGGTACCGGTGGCGCGCGAAATACGGTATAGCGTATCTCCCCGCTTCACGGTATACACGGAGCCGGAATAACTTCCTGTATCAGACGACTTGCTCCCGGAACAGCCCGCTAACAGCAGACCGACACACAGCAGCATCACGATACCCAGGCCATTTTTCTTCAGGCGTCCTGCACTCAAAACAATACCTCGCAACATTTTCAGACGCTTTATCATAGCAGCCAGAAACCGGATGCCAAATCATATCGCGCAACGAACCGGCGGCTCTGGCATTTCACACCCTCTGTTAATCACTCTGACTTAATTAAGCATATAATGTGAGTGCTTAAGATTGATGGTGGACGCTATGCGACAGGAACATGTCATTTTATTGAATGAGCAGGACCAACCCTGCGGAACGCTGGAGAAGTATGCGGCGCATACCGCCACAACCCCCCTGCACTCCGCTTTCTCGTGCTGGATATTTAACGAGCAGGGCCAACTGCTGGTCACCCGCCGCTCGCTGCACAAAAAAGCCTGGCCAGGTGTCTGGACTAACTCTGTCTGCGGTCACCCGCAGTTGGGTGAAACCAACGAAGTCGCTATTGTCCGCCGGGCTCGCTTCGAACTGGGTGCAGATATCAACTTGCTCACCCCCGTATACGCTGATTTTCGTTATCGCGCCACGGACCCGAGTGGAATAGTTGAAAACGAAGTATGTCCGGTTTATGCCGCACATATCGTCAGTGAGCTACAGCTAAACCCAGATGAAGTGATGGATTGCCAGTGGAGCAATTTTGAGGATGTCTTAAGCGGGATTGACGCGACGCCGTGGGCTTTCAGCCCGTGGATGGTAATGCAGGTTGCAAACAAAGAAGCGCGTGCGCTGTTGCAGAATTACTGCCAACAAATTATTGCCTGATGGCGCTACGTTTATCTGGCCTACATTACGAATCGTAGGCCGGATAAGGCGTCAGCCGCCATCCGGCATTTCACATCTTACTTAACCGGGCGCATCGCCGGGAACAGGATCACGTCGCGGATGGTGTGGCTGTTGGTGAACAGCATAACCATACGGTCGATACCGATGCCCAGACCCGCAGTCGGCGGCAGACCGTGTTCCAGAGCGGTAACGTAGTCTTCGTCGTAGAACATCGCTTCGTCATCACCCGCATCTTTGGCGTTAACCTGATCCTGGAAACGCTGCGCCTGATCTTCGGCATCGTTCAGCTCGCTGAAGCCGTTACCGATCTCACGTCCGCCGATGAAGAATTCGAAGCGATCGGTGATTTCCGGGTTTTCGTCATTACGACGCGCCAGCGGAGAAACTTCTGCCGGATACTCGGTAATGAAGGTTGGTTGAATCAGGTGCGCTTCTGCAACTTCTTCAAAGATCTCGGTCACGATACGACCCAGACCCCAGCTCTTCTCAACTTTGATGCCGATAGATTCAGCAATCGCTTTTGCAGAGTCGAAGTTATCCAGATCGGCCATGTTGGTTTCCGGACGGTATTTCTGAATCGCTTCGCGCATGGTCAGTTTTTCAAACGGCTTACCGAAGTCGAAGACTTCTTCACCGTAAGGCACTTCAGTCGTTCCCAGAACGTTCTGCGCCAACGTACGGAACAGAGATTCAGTCAGTTCGATGAGATCTTTGTAGTCCGCATAAGCCATGTAGAGTTCCATCATGGTGAACTCTGGGTTATGGCGAACAGAGATGCCTTCGTTACGGAAGTTACGGTTAATTTCGAATACGCGTTCGAAGCCGCCAACCACCAGACGCTTGAGGTAAAGTTCCGGCGCGATACGCAGGTACATGTCCAGATCCAGCGCGTTATGATGGGTGATAAACGGACGCGCTGCCGCACCGCCTGGGATCACCTGCATCATCGGGGTTTCGACTTCCATAAAGCCGCGAGCAACCATGAACTGACGGATGCCAGCCATAATCTGTGAACGCACTTTAAAGGTATTGCGGGATTCATCGTTAGAGATGAGATCCAGGTAACGTTGACGATAGCGTGCTTCCTGATCCTGCAGACCGTGGAATTTGTCCGGCAGCGGGCGCAGCGCTTTGGTCAGCAGACGCAGTTCGGTGCAGTGGATAGACAGCTCACCGGTCTTGGTCTTGAACAACTTACCTTTCGCGCCGAGGATATCGCCCAGATCCCATTTTTTGAACTGCTCGTTGTAGACGCCTTCCGGCAGGTCATCGCGAGCAACGTACAGCTGAATACGGCCGCCAACGTCCTGCAGCGTAACGAATGATGCTTTACCCATAATACGACGGGTCATCATACGGCCAGCAACGGATACCTCAATGTTCAGCGCTTCCAGCTCTTCGTTTTCTTTCGCGTCGAAGTCAGCATGCAGTTGGTCTGAGGTATGATCGCGACGGAAATCGTTCGGGAACGGGATCCCCTGCTCACGCAGGCTCGCCAGCTTCTCACGGCGCGTTTTCAGTTCATTGTTAAGGTCGGCTACCGCGTCAGCGCCCTGTACGTGTTGTTCAGACATGTTGGTTCCTCATAACCCTGCTTTCAAACTTGCTTCGATAAATTGATCCAGGCTGCCATCCAGCACCGCCTGCGTGTTACGGGTTTCAACCCCGGTACGCAGATCTTTGATGCGGGAGTCATCAAGGACATAAGAACGAATCTGGCTACCCCAGCCGATATCTGACTTGGTGTCTTCCATCGCCTGTTTCTCGGCATTCTTCTTCTGCATTTCCAGTTCATAAAGCTTCGCTTTCATCTGCTTCATGGCCTGGTCTTTGTTCTTGTGCTGGGAACGGTCGTTCTGACACTGCGTCACAATCCCGGTCGGGATGTGGGTAATACGCACCGCAGATTCCGTACGGTTAACGTGCTGACCGCCTGCACCGGAGGCACGGTAAACGTCGATACGCAGGTCCGCCGGGTTGATATCGATATCAATATCATCGTCAACTTCCGGATAAACAAACGCCGAACTGAACGACGTATGGCGACGTCCGCCGGAGTCGAACGGACTCTTACGTACCAGACGGTGTACGCCGGTTTCAGTACGCAGCCAACCGTAAGCATATTCACCAGCAATTCTGATGGTCACGGATTTAATACCCGCGACTTCACCTTCAGACTCTTCAATGATTTCAGTCTTAAAGCCGCGCGCTTCAGCCCAACGCAGATACATGCGCATCAGCATGCTTGCCCAGTCCTGCGCTTCCGTACCGCCAGAACCTGCCTGAATATCGAGATAGCAATCCGCGCTGTCATATTCACCGGAGAACATACGACGGAATTCCAGCTGGGCCAGCTTATCTTCCAGCGTATCGAGTTCTGCTACGGCTTCGTTAAAGGTTTCTTCGTCGTCGGCTTCTACAGCCAGTTCCAGCAGGCCGGAGACATCTTCCAGGCCCTGGCTCATCTGATCGAGCGTATCAACGATGGCCTCAAGGGAGGAACGCTCTTTGCCCAGCGCCTGAGCGCGTTCGGGTTCGTTCCACACGTCCGGCTGTTCCAGCTCGGCGTTTACTTCTTCCAGACGCTCTTTCTTGGCATCATAGTCAAAGATACCCCCTAAGAACGTCAGAGCGCTCCGTGAGGTCCTGAATGCGGTTATTTACCGGATTAATTTCAAACATTGTCTGATTTCTTTTATTGGACTAGTCAAAATGCGGTGATAAGAGCGGGATTGTAACTAATCCACGCCCTTTTTTATAGCGATTAGTGACGCTAAAGTGGCCAGATATTGTCGATTATAATCTGCAAGCTGCGGTTGCCGCGAAACTCGTTAATATCCAGTTTGTAGGCAAGCTGAACTTCGCGCACGCCGTTGTCTGGCCAGCAGGTGGTATCGACATTAAACGCAATACCGTCCAGCAGCGGACCACCGCCCACGGGCTCGACCATCACCTTCAGATGACGCTCACCGACCAGACGCTGCTGGAGCAAACGGAAATGCCCGTCAAACAGCGGTTCCGGGAACATTTGCCCCCACGGTCCGGCATCGCGCAGCATTTGTGCGATCTCCATGGTCATCTCCGCCGCGCTCAGTGGGCCATCCGACACCACTTCACCTTGCAGTAAGGCAGGATCCAGCCACTCGGTTACCAGCTCGCCAAAACGCTGCTGGAAACGCTCAAACTGCGCCTCTTCAAGCGATAAACCCGCCGCCATGGCGTGACCGCCAAACTTGAGGATCATGCCCGGATAAAGGGTGTCCAGGCGCTCCAGCGCATCGCGCATGTGCAGCCCCTGAATCGAACGCCCGGACCCTTTGAGAGTACCATCACCTGTCGGGGCAAACGCTATCACTGGGCGATGGAATCGCTCTTTAATACGCGATGCCAGAATCCCCACAACGCCCTGATGCCACTCGGGATGATACATTGCCAGGCCGCCCGGTAGCGTATCGCTACTGCGTTCCAGCTTTTCACACAAAGTCAGTGCTTCGGCCTGCATACCCTGCTCGATCTCTTTGCGCGTCTGGTTGAGCGCATCAAGCTCATTGGCCAGCACACGCGCTTCGCCAATGTTGTCGCACAGCAACAGCGCCACACCAACGGACATATCGTCCAGACGGCCCGCCGCATTCAGCCGTGGCCCGAGGGCAAAACCTAAATCACTGGCTGCCAGCTTTAGGGGGTCGCGATTGGAAATCTCCAGCAGCGCTTTAATACCAGGGCGACACTTTCCGGCGCGGATACGGCTTAAGCCTTGCCACGTCAGAATACGGTTATTGGCATCCAGCGGGACCACGTCCGCCACCGTGCCAAGTGCAACCAGATCGAGCAAATCTGCCAGGTTCGGCGGTGCAATGCCGCGTTCATCAAACCAGCCTTTGTCACGCAGGAAAGTACGCAGCGCCAGCATCAGATAGAAGGCTACACCAACGCCTGCCAGCGATTTCGACGGGAACTCACAGTCGGGCAGATTAGGATTGATGATTGCCTCTGCGCCCGGCAGCGTATCCCCTGGCAGGTGGTGATCGGTCACAACGACCGGGATCCCCAACGTTCTGGCATGTTCGACACCCGCGTGAGACGAGATGCCGTTGTCTACGGTGACAATCAGCTGAGCGCCCCGGGCATGGGCCTGATCAACGACTTCCGGGCTTAAACCATAACCGTCTTCAAAACGATTTGGCACCAGGTAGTCAACGTTACTGCAGCCCAACGCACGCATCGCCAGGATGCTTAGCGCCGTGCTGGTCGCACCATCAGCGTCAAAATCGCCGACAACGATGATTCGGGTTCCTTCGCGAAAGGCGTTGTAGAGGATCTCAACCGCTTTTTCGACGCCGTTCAAATGTTGCCACGGCAGCATGCCTTTCACGCTACGCTCAAGCTCCTGCGCGCTACGTACACCACGGCTGGCGTATAAACGGCGCAGCAGTGGCGGCAAGTCGGCAGGTAGCTCGGCGGTCTCGTCGGCCTCACGCCGACGAAGTTGTATCTGTTGTTTCACGCGAATTATTTACCGCTGGTTTGTTTTGCATGTGCGTCGAGGAATTCTTTCATCTCTTTCGGGCCCTGATAACCAGGTACGACATAGCCATTGCTCAGCACAATCGCCGGTGTACCGCTGACGCCAAACTGTACGCCCAGCGCATAGTGGTTAGCGATATCCACATCACAGGTCGCCGCTTTTACACCCTTGCCAGTCATCGCGTCATCAAAGGCTTTGTTTTTGTCCTTAGCACACCAGATAGACTTCATGTCCTGCTCAGCCTGGCTGTCCAGCCCCTGACGTGGGAAGGCCAGATAACGTACGGTGATCCCCAACGCATTGTAATCTTTCATCTCTTCATGCAGCTTGTGGCAGTAACCACAAGTGATGTCGGTGAAAACAGTAATGACGTGTTTTTCCTGCGGCGCTTTGTAGATGATCATCTCTTTTTCCAGCGCGTTCAGATGCTTCATCAGCAGTTGGTTGGTGACGTTCACCGGACTTGCGCCGCTCACGTCATACATCGGTCCCTGAATAATATGTTTACCGTCTTCAGTTACGTACAGCACGCCGCTATTGGTCAGTACGGTTTTCATGCCCACAACCGGAGCAGGTTGAATCTCGGTGCTCTGCACACCCAGCTTTGCTAATGACTGGCGAATTGCCGCGTCGTCTGCATGTACCATGCCGGAAAACGCCGTCGCCAGCAGGGTGAACATCATAAAACGTTTTTTCATAGCCTATCCTATCCTGTCAGCACTCACGCTCGCGGGTGATGCTGTTGATGTAGTTGCCGCAAGCGCTCCGTTGCGACATGAGTATAAATTTGCGTTGTCGAGAGATCGCTATGCCCCAGTAGCATCTGCACCACGCGCAGATCTGCGCCATGGTTGAGCAGATGCGTGGCAAATGCGTGCCGCAGGACGTGCGGTGACAGCTTTTCGCTGTCGATTCCCGCCAACACAGCATAGTGTTTGATACGATGCCAGAAGGTCTGACGGGTCATCTGTTGCGCCCGCTGACTAGGAAACAGCACATCAATCGATACGCCGTTGAGCAACCATGGACGCCCATGCTCCAGGTATGTTTCCAGCCAGTACACTGCCTCCTCACCCAACGGGACAAGGCGCTCTTTGTTACCTTTACCGATCACCCGTACCACGCCCTGACGCAGGCTGACGTCACTCATCGTCAGTCCTACCAGTTCAGACACGCGCAGGCCCGTTGCATACAACACTTCCAGCATGGCTTTGTCGCGTAGCTCCAGCGGTTGATCGATAAGCGGCGCCTGCAGCAGTCGTTCTACCTGCGCTTCGCTGAGATCTTTGGGCAGACGCTGCGGAAGTTTAGGTGATGCAAGCGAGGCGCTGGGGTCATCTTCGCGATATTTTTCGCGGTACAGATGCTGAAAAAAACGTCGCGTCGCACTGAGCAAACGTGCAGAACTGGTGGCTTTATACCCTCCATCCATCCGCTCAGCCAGCAAGGCTTGCAGATCATCACTTTGCGCGGTCGCAAGCGAAGCGCCACGGTGATGTAACCATTCCACAAGCATGGTCAGATCGCGACGATACGCACTTAATGTGTTTTCCGCCAGATTTCGTTCCAGCCACAGGGCATCAAGAAACTGCTCGATGCGCGCCAGATCCTGTTCCACTCGCGCCCCTTATTCCACTCTCATTTTTGATGCATTATGCCTCATTGTGCCGGGATTGCGGCGATTCTGTTACACTACCCGCAACGCTACAGCAGAATTGAGATGTTTACGTCATGAACATGGGTCTTTTTTACGGTTCCAGCACCTGCTACACCGAAATGGCAGCAGAAAAAATCCGCGATATCCTGGGTCCCGAACTGGTGACACTGCACAACCTCAAAGACGATTCTCCGACCCTAATGGAGCAGTATGACGTGCTCATTTTGGGCATCCCAACCTGGGATTTCGGTGAAATTCAGGAGGACTGGGAAGCGGTCTGGGAGCAACTGGACGACCTCAACCTGGAAGGAAAGATTGTCGCGCTTTACGGTATGGGCGATCAGTTGGGATACGGTGAATGGTTCCTGGATGCGCTGGGTATGTTGCACGATAAACTGATCACCAAAGGTGTAAAGTTTGTCGGCTACTGGCCCACCGAAGGCTACGAATTCACCAGCGATAAACCCGTCATTGCCGATGGACAGCTGTTTGTTGGTTTGGCGCTGGATGAAACGAACCAGTACGATCTCAGCGATGAACGCATTCAGGCCTGGTGCGAGCAAATTCTTGGCGAAATGGCCGAACACTGGTCCTGAATTTCTGCCGACTGACGGCTAAGGTCGCAACCTTACCGTCAGTACTACTTCTGCTTCGCCTTTTGCAGCATCAACCGCCGTAAATCCCGCCACTCTGCATCATCCATACTGTCTGCCGCCAGCCACAAATGTTGACGTTTTCCGGCATCAGAGCGCAAACGCAGCATCATGCCTGTTTTAACCATCCAGGGGGCGCTAACGATAGACCACTCTTGCCCTTGCCAGCGCAGACGGCCATCCATCAACAGCCGAATCTCACCCTGACAGGCGTTGATTCGACGCTGACTGCGAACGCTATCGAATACCACCAGAGAGAGCAAAACCAGCCATAATGGGGTGTAGCTCAATGGCCAGGGCATCAATAAAATAAACACCGCGACCAGCCCATGAATTAGCAGTGAAAGCCACTGCGCGCGCCATGATACGCGTAAATCAGATTGCCACTGGACCACGTTCCCGATTCCGTGTCTGGATAAGTCGCACCATCTGCTCCAGCTCAGCATCAGCTGGTTTCCCATGATTCATCAACCAGTTAAATAAATCTGGATCATCACATTCTAGCAGACGGATAAAGATACGTTTTTCTTCGTCACTTAAGCTGTCATATTCATGTTCGAAAAACGGCATGATCGAGATGTCCAGCTCGCGCATACCGCGGCGGCATGCCCAATGAATACGTGCTTTGTTGTTAATATCCATGTTCTTCTCCCTGTCTCGCGAAAACGAAGTATCCCGCTATTGTAACGTGTTTTTCCCGCTCTTTTACGGGAATATCAGTAAACTGAAGCTCGCTCGCTAAATAAAACCTTATTAAGCCAAAGGATTCACCATTTTTTGATGTTTCCTCGCAAAGCGCAATATATGGCACAAATAGCCTGTTTAAACCGCTTGCAATGGGCCATAGCTCTTTTACCATTAGTCATTATCACTGCGTTAAGCAAATCAGGACATTATTATGGCTTTTACATCTTTTCCTCCTCGCCAGCCTTTCGCGTCAACGCGTTTGCCTCTGACGCTAATGACGCTCGATGACTGGGCGCTCGCCACCATCACCGGTGTCGACAGTGAGAAGTATATTCAGGGTCAGGTCACGGCGGATGTCAGCCAGATGACCGAGCATCAGCACCTGTTAGCTGCACATTGTGACGCCAAAGGTAAAATGTGGAGCAACCTGCGTCTGTTCCGACAGGGTGACGGTTTTGCATGGCTTGAGCGCCGTAGCCTGCGTGATGCGCAGCTCACCGAGCTGAAAAAATACGCGGTCTTCTCGAAGGTGGCGATTGCCCCGGATGACGAGCGTGTCCTGCTGGGCGTTGCGGGATTCCAGGCACGTGCAGCGCTGGCCAATCTCTTTAGCGAATTACCGAACAGTGATAAGCAGGTCATTACCGAAGGTGCCTCCACGGTATTGTGGTTCGAACACCCTGCTGAACGTTTTCTGCTGATCGTTGATGCCACCACAGCAGAAACCTTGGTTGAAAAGCTGCGTGGCGAAGCAGAGTTAAATAACAGCCAGCAGTGGCTGGCGCTGGATATCGAAGCGGGTATCCCCGTTATTGATACAGCCAACAGTGCTCAGTTTATTCCACAGGCTACCAATCTGCAGGCTTTGGGCGGGATCAGCTTTAAAAAAGGCTGCTACACCGGTCAAGAAATGGTTGCTCGTGCAAAATTCCGCGGAGCCAATAAACGCGCCATGTGGACTTTGGCGGGTGCCGCCGGTCGAGTACCGGAAGCTGGCGAAGACCTTGAATTAAAAATGGGCGAGAACTGGCGTCGTACCGGTACCGTACTTGCCGCAGTAAAACTGGCCGATGGTCAGGTACTAGTGCAGGTTGTGATGAATAACGACATGGAGGCCGACAGCGTGTTCCGCGTTCGTGACGACGCAAAAACGCTGCAAATCGTACCGCTGCCGTATTCGTTGGAAGAGTAAATGAATAATGCCTGATTGCGATGCGTCTATCAGGCATGCTGGCTTTTGTTTTGTAGGCCGGATAAGGCGCTAGCCTCCATCCGGCGTCAGTGATTACGCCTGACCAACGTACAGATAGATCGCCAGGAAGTGGCAAACGCTGCCGCCCAGCACAAAGCCGTGCCAGATCGCATGGTTATAAGGAATACGCTTACAGACGTAGAAAATTACGCCCAGGGAATACACCACACCGCCAACAGCCAGCAACGTCACGCCTCCCGCTGCCAACTTAACCGCCAGTTGATACACCACAATCAGCGATAGCCAGCCCATTGTCAGGTAGGTTACCAGCGACAGAACCTTAAATCGGTGCGCAATGGTCAGTTTGAATAAAATACCTATCAGCGCCAGGCTCCAGATAACAATCATCAGTCCACGTGCCAGCGGCGAATCAAGCCCCACCAGCAGAAATGGCGTGTAGGTCCCGGCAATCAGCAGATAAATCGCACAGTGGTCAAATTTTTTCAGCCAGACTTTCGCTCTCTGATGGGGGATCGCGTGATACAAGGTTGAGGCGAGGAACAGCAGGATCATGCTGCCGCCGTACAGGCTATAGCTGGTAATGGCCATAGCGCTGGCGTTGGTATCTACTGCCTGGACCAGTAATAACACCAGTCCGACAATCCCAAACACCAGCCCGATACCGTGACTGATGCTATTGGCTATTTCCTCTGCCAACGAATATCCCTGCGCGATTAATGGCTTCTGAACCATAAGTTACTCCCCAGAAACGAACACTTTCGTTATTGCGCCTCTAGCGTAACTGAGAATGGTTCCAGTGAACACCTGTTAGCTAAAATAAATATCACATTAATATTAATCCTTTAAAATCATTGTGTTGTAAGTGACTTTTCAACTAACAGATGTTTCTTTAAATCAAAGGCATTTAAAATCAATCACATAAAATTGCGTCTGATTCGGGTAAATCTCGGCAATCACATGTTTAAGTTCTTCAAGCGTCATGTTTTCCTGCTGGGCATGTTTATCCGTTAGCGTATCCAGCGTGACGGTTGAGGTGCCAACAACCTCAATCGTGCAGAAGTAACCGTCATCTTCGAAGCGCCCAACCCGTAAAATGTCCCCGGCTTTGAAGTGTGATTCGGACTCGTCACGAATGGTGATGGTCTTGCGTCCGGCCAGAATGTCATCCTGGAAACGCTGAAAAAAAGTGATGTCATTTGGCTGCATGTTATTATTCCCTGTAGATGAAGTCTGATGAGTGAGTTTTGCCATTGTGAGTATGTTCTCCCACGCTGCCATCGCCAGTCTCAACAATCTTGAGATGCTGGTCTACAACTATGTCATCAAAAACCGTGACAAAGTCATGTACATGACCATTCGCGAACTGGCCGATGCCGTGGGTGTTTCCACTACCACCGTACTGCGCTTTTGCCGCAAGCTTAAATGTGAGGGTTACTCAGAATTTCGCGTGCGCTTCAAATTATATTTAGAGCAGAATGAACCGCAACAGGCTAATTTCGGTGCCAGCGAAATTATCAGTTTCTTTAAAGGCGTCAATAACGACGAGTTCGATAAACTGCTCGATCAGGCTGTTGATATTATATTATCGTCCGAACGTATTATATTCGTCGGAGCGGGAACGTCTGGAGCGCTGGCAAAATATGGCGCACGTTTTTTCTCAAACGTCGGTAAATTCAGTAATCACATTGACGATCCTTATTTCCCGGTCACTAACGACATGGCCAGAAACGCGCTAGCGATCGTGCTTTCCGTATCTGGTGAAACAGAAGAGATCCTGCGCTTTGCCAGCCAGTTCAGTCTGCACAACTGTAAGGTTCTGTCGGTCACCAGCCATGAAAACTCTCGCCTGGCGAAACTCGCCGACTTTAACCTCTCCTGGCATGTTCCACAAACACGTATTGCCGGGGTATACGATATAACCACGCAGATCCCCGTTATTTATATTCTGGAATCACTCGGTCGCAAGCTGGCGAAAAGAATAGCGTAAAAAAACAATCTGTTTTTTTGATGTAACAAATCACATTTACGCTATTTTGTTATATCGTGACATTTATCTTTCCTTTGTTAGACTCAAAATCAGATTGTATTAATTTGAGACTGAGCGCAGATGAAAAAACTTACCTTACCAAACGATTTTTTATGGGGCGGCGCGGTTGCGGCGCACCAGGTTGAAGGCGGCTGGAACAAAGGTGGCAAAGGCCCCAGCATTTGCGACGTACTGACCGGAGGGGCACACGGTGTTCCGCGAGAAATCACTCAGGAAGTTGAGCCCGGTAAGTACTACCCCAACCACGAAGCTGTCGATTTTTACAGTCATTACAAAGAAGACATCAAGCTGTTTGCCGAGATGGGGTTCAAATGCTTCCGTACCTCCATCGCCTGGACCCGTATCTTCCCCAAAGGGGACGAAATCCAACCGAATGAAGAAGGGTTAAAGTTCTACGACGACATGTTCGATGAACTGCTGAAGTACAACATTGAACCAGTCATCACCCTTTCCCACTTTGAAATGCCGCTGCACCTGGTTCAACAGTACGGTAGCTGGACCAATCGTAAAGTCGTCGATTTCTTTGTCCGTTTTGCTGAAGTCGTTTTTGAGCGCTATAAGCACAAGGTCAAATACTGGATGACCTTCAATGAGATCAACAACCAGCGTAACTGGCGCGCGCCGCTGTTTGGCTATTGCTGCTCCGGCGTGGTGTATACCGAGCATGAAAACCCTGAAGAGACTATGTACCAGGTGCTGCATCACCAGTTCGTGGCCAGCGCGCTGGCGGTAAAGGCGGCACGTCGCATCAACCCGGAAATGAAAGTCGGCTGCATGCTGGCGATGGTGCCACTGTACCCGTTCTCCTGTAAGCCTGAAGATGTGATGTTCGCGCAGGAATCGATGCGTGAGCGCTACGTTTTCACTGACGTTCAGCTGCGCGGCTACTATCCATCATATGTACTGAACGAGTGGGAACGCCGCGAATTCAACATCCGAATGGAGGCCAACGATGAGCAAATCCTGCGTGAAGGCACCTGTGACTATCTCGGATTCAGTTACTACATGACCAACGCGGTAAAAGCGGAAGGCGGCAGCGGCGATGCCATTTCTGGTTTTGAGGGCAGCGTACCGAACCCACATGTAAAAGCCTCCGACTGGGGCTGGCAGATTGACCCCGTCGGTCTACGCTATGCCTTATGTGAGCTGTATGAACGCTACCAGAAGCCGCTGTTTATCGTTGAAAACGGGTTTGGCGCTTATGACAAAGTAGAAGAAGACGGCAGCATCAACGACGACTATCGCATCGACTATCTGCGCGCCCACATCGAAGAAATGATGAAAGCGGTGACCTATGATGGCGTAGACCTGATGGGCTACACGCCATGGGGCTGCATCGACTGCGTATCGTTTACCACCGGTCAGTACAGCAAACGTTACGGCTTTATCTACGTGAACAAACATGACGACGGCACCGGCGATATGTCGCGTTCACGAAAGAAGAGTTTTGACTGGTACAAAGAGGTGATTGCCAGCAACGGCGAGAATCTGTAATTTTTTGCCGGATGGCGCTGCGCTATCCGGCAATTAAATCCCAACTTCCCGCCTGCCAGTTCCAGAAAACTGCCCGTTACGTAAGATGCCTTCTCGCTCAACAGCCAGGTAATTGCCTGCGCGACTTCTTCCGGCTGCCCGCCACGCTGCATAGGCAACAGTGATTTCACGCGATCGACTCTTCCCGGCTCGCCGCCTGATGCGTGCATTTCAGTGTAGATAAGACCAGGTCGCACGCAGTTTACGCGGATCCCTTGTGCCGCAACCTCCAGCGCCAGGCCGGTGGTGAGCGTGTCCACAGCGCCTTTCGAGGCCGCGTAATCAACATATTCGAATGGCGCACCAAGCCGCGATGCCGCCGAAGAGACATTTACAATCGCGCCACCCTGACCGCCGTGCTTGAACGACATGCGCTTTACCGCTTCCCGACAGCACAGAAAATAGCCGGTAACGTTGGTTGCCAGTACGCGATTAATTCGTTCGGCGGTTAAGTTTTCGACCGTGCTTTGCTCGAACAAGATCCCGGCATTATTCACCAGGGCAGTCAGTTGCTCGCCTTCACGGTCAATAGACTCAAACATTGCCACCACCTGGCTTTCATCACTGATATCCGCACGCAAAGCAAATGCTTTACCGCCTGCAGCGACGATGTTGTTCACCACCTCGGTTGCCGCACGAATATTGTGATGAAAATTCACGGCGACCGTGTAACCCTCTTGCGCCAGTTGCAGCGCGGTTGCTCGACCAATGCCACGACTGCCGCCCGTCACCAATGCTATAGCCATAACGTTTCTCCCAAAAAATAAAGGCGCCGAAGCGCCTTTAAAAGATAGTTGAATCAGCAGATTACTGATATTCGCTCATCGGTACACAGGAGCAGAACAGGTTACGGTCACCGTAAACGTCATCAAGGCGTTTCACGGTTGGCCAGTATTTGTTCGCCACACCCGCCGGGAAGACGGCGATTTCGCGGCTGTAACCGTGATTCCACTCCGCGACCAGCTCGTTTTGCGTGTGCGGTGAGTTAACCAGCGGGTTATCTTCCAGTGACCATTCACCGGCTTTCACGCGATCGATCTCAGCGCGGATTGCCAGCATCGCATTGATAAAGCGATCCAGTTCCACTTTGCTTTCAGATTCAGTCGGTTCAACCATCAGGGTACCCGCGACCGGGAATGACATAGTCGGCGCATGGAAACCGTAATCGATTAGACGCTTGGCAATATCCAGTTCGCTGATGCCGGTCTCTTCTTTCAGTGGACGAATGTCGAGAATACATTCATGCGCCACGCGACCATCGCGACCGGTATACAGTACCGGATAAGCATCTTTCAGACGGCTGGCAATGTAGTTAGCGTTAAGAATCGCCACCTGGCTTGCCTGCTTCAGACCTTCTGCGCCCATCATACGGATGTACATCCAACTGATTGGCAGAATGGATGCGCTACCGAACGGCGCCGCAGAAACTGCGCCCTGACGGGTCAGCATCCCTTCAATCTGCACTACGCTGTGGCCCGGTACAAACGGCGCCAGATGTGATTTCACGCCGATCGGTCCCATACCTGGGCCGCCGCCGCCGTGCGGAATGCAGAATGTTTTATGCAGGTTGAGGTGCGAGACATCTGCGCCAATAAAGCCCGGCGTGGTGATCCCAACCTGAGCGTTCATGTTCGCGCCATCCAGGTAAACCTGGCCGCCGAACTGGTGCACAACGTCGCACACTTCACGGATCGTTTCTTCATAAACGCCGTGGGTGGATGGGTAGGTCACCATGATGCAAGAAAGGTTGTCGGCATGTTGTTCTGCTTTTGCTCGCAGATCGTCCAGGTCGATGTTGCCGTTCTTATCACAGGCGACCACCACTACCTGCATACCCGCCATCTGTGCAGACGCCGGGTTGGTACCGTGGGCAGAAGCCGGGATCAAGCAGATATCGCGATGACCTTCGTTACGGCTTTCGTGATAATGACGAATAGCCAGCAGACCCGCATACTCACCCTGCGCGCCGGAGTTCGGCTGCATGCAGACGACATCATAACCGGTCAGTTTTACCAGCCACTCGGAAAGCTGGCCGATCATCTGGTGATAACCTTCAGCCTGCTCTGGCGGGCAGAACGGATGCAGCTCAGCGAATTCAGGCCAGGTGATAGGGATCATCTCGGCAGCGGCGTTGAGCTTCATGGTGCAGGAACCCAGCGGGATCATTGCCTGATTCAGCGCCAGATCTTTACGCTCCAGTGAGTGCATGTAGCGCATCATCTCGGTTTCGCTGTGATAGCGGTTGAACACCGGATGGCTGAGGATCGCATCGTCACGCAGCATGCTTTCCTGAATAGAACGGCTGTCGAGCGCCACGTCTTTATCCAGCGTATCGATGTTCAGAGCGTGACTGTCGCCCAGCAGTACATTGAACAACTGCACCACGTTTTCACGGGTGGTGGTTTCATCGAGCGTAATACCTACCGCGTTATGGATATCGCTACGCAGGTTGATTTCTGCCGCTTCGGCACGCGCCAGTACTGCGGCCTTATCGGCTACTTCAACGCACAGGGTGTCGAAGTAATGTGCATGACGCAGCTTCAATCCTTTCTGTTGCAGACCGGCTGCCAGGATATCAGTCAGGCGGTGGATGCGATTAGCAATGCGTTTCAGGCCAACCGGACCATGATAAACAGCATACAGACTGGCGATGTTGGCCAGCAGGACCTGCGAGGTACAAATGTTGGAGTTCGCTTTCTCGCGGCGGATATGCTGCTCACGAGTCTGCATCGCCATGCGCAGTGCGGTATTGCCCGCCGCATCTTTGGAGACGCCGATAATACGGCCTGGCATGGAGCGTTTGAATTCGTCTTTAGCGGCGAAGAATGCCGCGTGTGGGCCACCGTAACCCATCGGTACGCCGAAGCGTTGTGCAGAACCGAAAACGATATCCGCGCCCTGTTTGCCCGGAGCAGTCAGCAGTACCAGCGCCATAAAGTCGGCAGCGACACTGACCACAACTTTACGGGATTTCAGCTCGGTAATCAGTTTGCTGTAGTCATGCACTTCACCGGTGGTGCCAACCTGCTGCAACAGCACGCCAAACACATCCTGGTGATCCAGTGCTTTCGCCGCGTCATCGACAATCACGTCAAAACCAAAGGTTTCCGCACGAGTACGCACAACATCCAGCGTTTGCGGATGAACATCAGCCGCAACAAAGAAGCGGTTGGCGTTTTTCAGTTTGCTGACGCGTTTTGCCATCGCCATCGCTTCAGCCGCCGCGGTGGCTTCATCCAGCAGAGAAGCGGAAGCCATATCCAGCCCCGTCAGATCCAGTGTGACCTGTTGGAAGTTGAGCAGCGCTTCCAGACGCCCCTGAGAAACTTCTGGCTGATACGGCGTATACGCAGTGTACCAGCCCGGGTTTTCCAGCATGTTGCGCAGGATAACCGGTGGCAACTGCACGGCGGTGTAGCCCATGCCAATGTAGGACGTGAAGCGCTTGTTACGCCCAGCAATGGCTTTTAATTCAGCCAGCGCAGCGTATTCGGTCGCCGCCTCGCCCACCTGCGGCGGGGTTGCGAGCTGAATGTCTTTCGGCACAATCTGGCCGATCAGCGCGTTTAACGACTCGGCGCCAACCGCATTCAGCATCTCTTGCTGCTGCGCGGCGTCCGGTCCGATGTGGCGTTCAATGAAAGCGCCGCTGTTTTCAAGCTGGCTTAACGTCTGTGTCATGGGCGATGGTTCCTGAAACGTGCAGTGAATCGTGATTGTCTCTGTCTACGAGCCCGGCAGCGCTAGCGCTTACCGGGTCTACGCATGCTTTGTAGGCCGGATAAGCGCAGCGCCATCCGGCAAAAGCGTATTTACTCGTCTTCTAACAATGCTTCATATGCGGTCGCATCCAGCAGCGATTCAATTTCGCTTTCATCGCTGGCTTTGATTTTGAAAATCCAGCCGCCCGCATACGGCTCGCTGTTGACCAGTTCCGGGGAGTCGCTGAGCGCGTCGTTAACCGCCACAATCTCACCACCTACTGGCGCATAGATATCGGATGCCGCTTTTACGGACTCCGCAACGGCACAATCATCGCCCGCGCTGACGGTTGCGCCAACTTCTGGCAGGTCAACGAAAACCATGTCACCTAACAGCTCCTGAGCGTGTTCGGTGATACCAACGGTGTAAGAGCCGTCAGCTTCTTTGCGCAGCCATTCGTGTTCTTTGCTGTATTTCAGTTCTGCAGGTACGTTGCTCATCAATCAATCTCCAAAAAAGGATGAATTACGCGACGGCTTTGCCGTTACGCACAAAAACAGGTTTAGTCACTTTTACCGGCATTTCGCGGTTACGGATCTGCACGATCGCAGTTTCACCGATACCCGCAGGGACTCGCGCCAACGCGATGCTGTAACCAAGAGTTGGAGAGAATGTCCCGCTGGTGATAATGCCTTCCTGCTGGTTGCCGGAAGCATCGGTGAAGCGCACCGGCAGTTCATTACGCAGCACGCCTTTCTCGGTCATCACCAGCCCGACCAGTTGTTCGTGGCCTTTTTCACGCTGCATTTCTAACGCTTCACGACCGATAAAGTCGCGGTCAGCCGGTTCCCATGCGATGGTCCAGCCCATGTTAGCCGCCAGTGGAGAGATGCCTTCGTCCATCTCCTGACCGTACAGGTTCATGCCCGCTTCCAGACGCAGCGTGTCACGTGCGCCGAGACCGCAAGGTTTGACACCTGCTTGTACCAGCGCACGCCAGAAATCTGCCGCTTTTTCATTCGGCATTGCAATTTCATAGCCTGCTTCGCCGGTATAACCGGTGGTTGCGATAAACAAGTCGCCCGCCTGAACGCCGAAGAACGGCTTCATGCCTGCTACCGCCTGACGCTGCTCGTCAGTAAACAACGTAGCTGCTTTTTCCTGTGCGTTTGGACCCTGTACCGCAATCAGCGACAGGTCGTCACGAACGGTGATGTCGATGGCGTAAGGTTCAGCGTGTTGGGTAATCCAGGAGAGGTCTTTTTCGCGGGTGGCGGAGTTTACAACGAGGCGGAAGAAATCTTCAGTGAAGTAGTAGACAATCAGGTCATCTATCACGCCGCCCGAAGCGTTAAGCATACCGGAGTAGAGGGCTTTACCCGTCTTCGTTAGCTTTGCGACGTCGTTTGCCAGCAGATAACGCAAGAACTCCCGGGTGCGGCTACCGCGCAGGTCGACGATGGTCATATGCGACACATCAAACATTCCGGCATCGGTGCGAACAGCATGGTGTTCATCGAGCTGAGAACCGTAATGCAGTGGCATCATCCAGCCATGGAAATCGACCATGCGCGCGCCACATAGCGTGTGTTGTTCGTACAAAGGAGTCTGTTGAGCCATCTTTTCCTCGTTGAATAAGCGGGGCTACCAACTCTTTCGCGGTGAAATTTTCGCCACGAAACCCAGCACCGCAGCCGCTCCAGGGGCTACGACGCAAACGTTCTCTTTGTCCTGAACTTACCACCGAAACAGACGCTAAACCATAAGTCAAAATTAACCATCACATTAGCTTATGGCGAAAAACAGCCAGATCGGCAACAGAATAAAACTCCATGTATATAGTAAGAAATCAGAATAACAAACAAAGATAAGCGCAAACTTACAGCACCAATCCACATTAAATGTGGAAAAAATGTCAAAAATGGCGTTATGAAAAAAACGTGATATTAAAAAAACTAATGCGAAAAAAGGCGTGGAATTAGATTATTTCAAATGAGAGAAGCACCCCGGCGCGCAGGCCGGGAGAGGAAAGTGTGACGGGTCTCAAACTCTTAAGATTGTCCTTACGGACACTAACGTAACCACTCGGGAAGATCGTTCAGTCCCATCGCCTGACGGATGAGTTGTGGTTTTACGCCCGGGAGGGTATCGGCCAGTTTCAGCCCAATATCACGTAGCAGTTTTTTCGCCGGATTCTCGCCTGCAAACAGTTCACGGAATCCCTGCATCCCTGCCAGCATCAGCGCTGCGCTGTGCTTACGGCTGCGCTCGTAGCGGCGTAAATAGAGATACTGCCCAATATCTTTACCCTGACGTTGTAGCCGCTTAAGTTCATCGATCAACTCCGCCGCATCCATAAAGCCAAGGTTAACCCCCTGACCCGCCAGCGGGTGGATGGTATGCGCCGCATCCCCCACCAGCGCCAGACGATGGGCGGCGAACTGACGGGCATAACGTCCCGTCAGCGGAAACGCCTGACGTTCGCTTTCAAGGCTGCACAGCCCCAGACGATTATCAAAAGCGATATTCAGCGCCTGATTAAACTCGTCAATGCTTGCCTGCTGCATACGTTCTGCTTCCTGCGGCGAGAGCGACCAGACGATAGAACACAGGTGTGGATCGCTGAGCGGCAGGAATGCCAGGATCCCCTCGCCGTGAAACGCCTGACGCGCAACCGCACCGTGCGCTTCCTGCGTACGGATAGTCGCCACCAGCGCATGATGACGATAATCCCAGAAGGTGAGCGGAATATCCGCTTTGTTGCGCAGCCAGGAGTTAGCACCATCAGCACCGACGACCAGGCGGGCCGTCAGCATTGCGCCATCTTTCAGGGTCAGAAATGCTTCGTTCTCACCCCAGGCCACCTGCTGTAATTCAGCAGGTGCCATCAGCGTAATATCCGCTGAACGCTGCGCCTTTTGCCACAGCGCATAATGAATCTCTGAGTTTTCGACAATGTGCCCCAAATGACTGTAGCCCATGCTCTGGTCATCAAACGCAATACGCCCAAAGCTGTCTTTGTCCCAGACTTCCATGCCGTGGTAGCAGCAAGCGCGACGGGCAACAATGTCGGACCAGACGCCAAGACGGGTAAGCAGTTTTTCGCTGGCGGCATTAATGGCCGAAACACGAAGCTGAGGAGGTGCATCCGCCGCCAACGGCTGCGGAACATGTTGTTCTAATACAGCAACGCGCAACCCGCTGCCCTGTAAGCCGCAGGCAACCGCCAGTCCTACCATGCCGCCACCAACAATTGCTACATCAACACTTTGCACTGTTTGCTCCTGAAAATAGGACAATCAAAAACCGTAGGCCGGATAAGGCAAAGCCGCCATCCGGCATCAATTCCGCGACATTGCCTGATGGCGCTGCGCTTATCAGGCCTACTTCTTTAATTCGGCCTACAGGTTATATTTAGCGCGCAACCCAGCCCAGGGTCCGCTCCGCCAGCGCATCGCGCGCAGGGGTGAATAATTCCATCGCCATCAGCCCGGCATTACGCCCAACAACCAGCGGGGCCCAGTGATTGGCAAACAAATACACTAAATTATTGGTCACACCAATCGTCGTATCACGATCGCTTTCGCGGCGCTGCTGATAGCGTGCCAGCACCGCATAATCACCCACATCTTCCGCGCCGTTTTCCGCCTGCGTCAACGTCTCAGCCAGGCTCATTACGTCACGCAAGCCCAGGTTGAAACCTTGCCCGGCAATGGGATGCAGCGTCTGGGCGGCGTTCCCTACCAGCACGGTACGATGGGTAATCGCTTTCAGCGCTGTAGTTAACGAAAGCGGATAGGCGCTGCGTTTACCGGCCTGGGTAATACGTCCTAGTCGCCAGCCAAAAGCGGTTTGTAGTTCACGGCAAAACTGTTCGTCGGACCAGGCCATAATCTCATCACGCTGCTCCAGCGGATGGCACCACACCAGCGAGCAGCGACCGTCAGACATCGGCAGCATTGCCAGCGGACCATATTGCGTGAAGCGTTCAAACGCTCGCCCGTCGTGCGGTACAGAGGTCGTGACATTGGCAATTACCGCCAGTTGCTCATAAGGCTGTTGCAGCCAGTCAACACCGCAGGCGGTAGCCAGTGCGGAGCGCGTACCGTCGGCGGCCACCAGCAGGCGACCATCAATCACTTCGCCATTTTCCAGCGTAACTTCTACGCGCTCCTGTGTGCGCGACACGCTGGCTACGCGATCGGGGCAGTGCAATGTGACGCCCGGTGCTTTGCGCAGCAGCGCAAACAGACGCAGCCCGACGTCGTGCAGTTCTACCACCTGGCCCAGAGCCGGAATACGGTATTCCTGCGCATCCAGCGTCACAAATCCGGCATGACCGCGATCGCTGACGTGAACCGTTTTAATGGCCGTTGCGCAATCGGCAATCGCCTGCCATACG
This sequence comes from Citrobacter sp. S39, assembly GCF_009495675.1. Classification (NCBI taxonomy): domain Bacteria; kingdom Pseudomonadati; phylum Pseudomonadota; class Gammaproteobacteria; order Enterobacterales; family Enterobacteriaceae; genus Citrobacter; species Citrobacter sp. S39. The sequence goes on along the minus strand of NZ_CP045555.1, from coordinate 1,841,686 downwards.
CCAATTCGCGCCAGCTGTTGGCAGGTTCCTGCCGCCAGAGCGATCGCCCTGGCATCAAACCCGGGATGGCGGTCAGTTTCAGGTTCGCTCGCTTCTATCAGATGAACCGGCAGAGTCCCATGGCTGAGCTGAGAAATGGCCAACGCCAGCGTCGCGCCAACCATACCACCACCAACGATAATCACGCTCATTGCAGTCGCGCCGCAGCCATTAAGGCTTCAATGTCATCCGCTTTCTTCACTACGCTGGCGGTCAGGTTTTCATTGCCGTCCTCGGTGATGAGAATGTCATCCTCAATACGAATGCCGATACCACGATAAGCCGGCGGTACATCGGCGTCTGGCGCGATATACAGTCCCGGCTCGACGGTGAGCACCATTCCCGGCTCAAGAATACGTGAGCGGTCCTGACCATAAACGCCGACGTCGTGCACATCCAGCCCAAGCCAGTGGCTTAGACCATGCATAAAGAATGGGCGATGTGCATTTTCGGTAATCAACTGATCGACATCACCGTGCAAAATACCGAGTTTCACCAGACCCGTAATCATGATGCGCACCACTTCGCCAGTGACTTCCTGAATGGACGTTCCGGGACGATACAGACGCAGGCTGGTCTCTAAGGATTCCAGCACGATATCGTAGATTTCACGCTGTGCTGGGGTAAATTTACCATTTACCGGAAAGGTACGCGTAATGTCGCCCGCATAGCCTTTGTATTCACAGCCAGCGTCGATCAGCACCAAATCGCCATCGCGCATTTCACTTTCATTTTCGGTGTAATGCAGGATACAGCCGTTTTCACCGCTGCCGACAATCGTGTTATAGGACGGATAACGCGCACCATGGCGGGTAAATTCGTGGTGAATCTCCCCTTCTAACTGGTATTCAAACATTCCCGGACGGCATTTTTCCATCGCACGGGTATGCGCCAGCGCGGTGATTTCTCCGGCACGACGCATGACCGCAATCTCTTCCGGTGATTTGAACAGGCGCATCTCATGCACCATTGGACGCCAGTCGATAATCGCGGCAGGTGCGTGCAGATTTTGTCTGGAGCCTTTACGCAGTTTATCCAGCGCCGTGTGCACAATCTCGTCGGCCCAGGCATATTCGCCCTGTGCGTGGTACACCGCGTCCAGGCCATTGAGCAACAGGTGCAGCTGTTGGTTGATTTCACTGAAGGCCAGCGCCCGGTCAACGCCAAGTTTTGCCGGGGCAGCATCCTGGCCCAGACGGCGACCAAACCAGATCTCCGCCGTCAGATCGCGAACCCGATTGAACAAAACGCTATGGTTATGAGTGTCATCGCTTTTAATCAGCACCAGCACGGCTTCAGGTTCGTTAAAACCGGTGAAGTACCAGAAATCACTGCTTTGGCGGTACGGGTATTCACTGTCCGCGCTGCGCGTCGCTTCAGGCGCGGCAAAAATCAGCGCGGCGCTGCCGGGCTGCATTTGTGCCAGTAAAGCCTGGCGACGACGCTGGAATTCTTGCTGAGATATCTCGCTCATCACACTCTCCTTTGCGTTTCGTTCTTAGTGCAGAGTCGGTTTACGAACTTCCGGCGCAGTCGGCTGCTGACGCGTAAACGTGTCATGACACAGCAAAGCGGCTACGCGCACGTATTCGATGATCTCTTCGAGCGACATTTCCAGCTCTTCCTGATCTTCGTCTTCGTCATACCCTAACTGCGCGATATTGCGCAGGTCGTCAATCGCTTCCCCGGTTTCGCCGGTTACTTTGTCGAGCTTCGGCTGCGTGACGCCAAGGCCCAGCAAAAAGTGGTTTACCCATCCCGCCAGCGCATCGGCGCGATCGAACACGCTGACGTCATCCCCTTCAGGCAGATAAAGCTGAAAAAGGAAGCCGTCGTCTTCGAGGGCATCGCTGGTGGCAGAGTGCATTTTCAGCAGCGCCTGAGCCAGCTCGTGACCAAAGGCCAGACCTTCGTTCGTCAGGTCGTGCAACAGCGGCTGCCATGAGCTGTCGTTGTTTCCACCGCAAATCATTCCGCTTATCAAGCCGTGCATTTCGGCCGGGGTTAATCCAGCCCCTTGTTGGTTCAAAAACTGGCTAACTTCGTTGTAACCAGGCATTTCGTTCTGTATAGACATAAGCATTCGTCATCAAAGGGAGGAATATTCATGGTATGCTACCACTTTGGACCCTGGTGGACCAGAAAAGGGCTTGTATCTTGATACCAGGGTAGCTATAGTGTCGCCCCTTCGCGGACCCACGGTCTGGAGACGAAGGCAGCGCAGTCAATCAGCAGGAAGGTGGCATGTCTGCACAACCCGTCGATATCCAAATATTTGGCCGTTCACTGCGAGTGAATTGCCCGCCTGAACAAAGGGATGCGTTGAATCAGGCTGCGGACGATCTCAATCAGCGATTGCAAGATCTGAAAGTTCGCACTAGAGTCACAAATACTGAGCAGTTGGTTTTCATCGCCGCGTTGAACATCAGCTATGAATTAACTCAGGAAAAAGCGAAGACGCGTGAGTACGCGGCGAGCATGGAACAACGTATTCGGATGCTACAACAGACCATCGAACAGGCGTTGCTTGATCAGGGTCGCATAACCGAAAAAACGGGCCAAAACTTTGAATAACACTTTTCGGTTTACTGTGGTAGAGTGACCGTGAAGACAAAATTTCTCTGAGATGTTTGCAAGCGGGCCAGTCCCCTGAGCCGATATTTCATACCACAAGAATGTGGCGCTCCACGGTTGGTGAGCATGCTCGGCCCGTCCGAGAAGCCTTAAAACTGTGACGACACATTCACCTTGAACCAAGGGTTCAAGGGTTACAGCCTGCGGCGGCATCTCGGAGATTCCCTTCTACCTGGCAATAGCCATGACATTACTTTCTGAACTCCCTTTATCCCGGCAAGAAATTCGTCAACTGATTCGGCAGCGTCGTCGTGCGCTTACCTCCGAACAGCAACGACAATACGGTCAGCAAGCCGCGACCCGAATGCTCAGCTTTCCCCCTGTTGTACTCGCTCATACGGTGGCAGTATTCCTCTCGTTCGATGGCGAACTCGATACCCAGCCGCTAATAGATCAGCTGTGGCGAGCGGGCAAGCGCGTTTATCTTCCGGTTCTTCATCCCTTCAGCGCCGGTAATTTGCTGTTCCTGCACTATCATCCGCATAGCGACCTGGTAACCAATCGCTTAAAGATCCAGGAACCACGACTTGATGTACGTGACGTATTACCGCTGTCACAGCTGGATGTACTGATTACGCCGTTAGTGGCGTTTGATGAATATGGACAACGCCTGGGCATGGGCGGCGGATTTTATGACCGCACGCTACAAAACTGGCAGCAGCATAAGATCCAGCCCGTAGGCTACGCGCACGATTGTCAGCGAGTAGAAAAGCTGCCTGTTGAAGAATGGGATATCCCGCTGCCTGCGGTGGTGACGCCGTCCAAAATTTGGGCGTGGTAGGAAAACATGGAACATGCGGGCAGGCCAGCAGCCTGCCCATGTAGAGGAAATCAGTACAGCAGACGAGCACGAATGGTACCCGGGAGGGCTTTCATCGCCAGCAACGCTTTCTCCGCCACATCTTCATCCGCTTCAATATCAATAACCACGTAACCTACCTGTGCGGAAGTCTGCAGATACTGTGCGGCAATGTTGACGCCCTGCTCGGCAAAAATCTGGTTCAGCGCGGTCAGTACGCCCGGACGGTTTTCGTGAATGTGCATCAGACGACGACCGCCGTGTAGCGGCAGCGAAACTTCCGGGAAGTTAACTGCAGACAGCGTAGAGCCGTTATCGGAATACTTGGTCAGTTTCCCAGCCACTTCCAGACCGATGTTTTCCTGCGCTTCCAGCGTTGAACCACCAATGTGCGGCGTCAGGATCACGTTGTCGAAATCACACAGCGGCGAAGTGAAAGGATCGCTGTTGGTTGCCGGCTCGGTTGGGAATACGTCGATTGCCGCCCCTGCCAGGTGCTTGGTCGCTAACGCGTCGCACAGCGCAGGAATATCAACAACCGTACCACGTGCGGCGTTAATCAGCAGCGCGCCTGGTTTCATCAACGCAATCTCACGCGCGCCCATCAGATTTTTGGTGGAGGCATTTTCCGGTACGTGCAAACTGACCACGTCGCTCATATTGAGCAGGTCGGAAAGATGCTGCACCTGCGTGGCGTTGCCGAGTGGGAGTTTATTTTCAATATCATAGAAATAGACATGCATCCCCAGCGATTCCGCCAGAATGCCTAGCTGAGTACCAATGTGGCCGTAACCGATGATCCCCAGTTTTTTGCCACGCGCTTCAAAGGAGCCGGTAGCCAGTTTGTTCCACACGCCGCGGTGTGCTTTGGCGTTCGCTTCGGGTACACCGCGTAGCAGGAGAAGCAGTTCGCCAATCACCAGTTCCGCAACGGAACGCGTGTTAGAGAATGGCGCGTTAAACACGGGGATCCCGCGCTTTGCCGCAGCAGTCAGATCAACCTGGTTGGTGCCGATACAGAAGCAGCCAATCGCGACCAGTTTCTCTGCGGCGTCAATCACATCTTCAGTCAGATGGGTACGGGATCGCAGGCCAATGAAGTGGGCATCACGGATGGACTCTTTCAGTTGTTCAGTGTCCAGAGCGCCTTTGTGAAACTCGATGTTGGTATAACCTGCTGCACGAAGGCTTTCGAGTGCTTTTTGATGCACGCCTTCTACCAGCAGAAATTTAATCTTATCTTTCTCCAGTGATACCTTTGCCATTTCCCCGACCCTGTCTTTTTTTGTTCAAACTGATGTGTTGTGTGTGGGATTTTCATCCGCCTCTTCAACATATCAAAAAATAATATTGCGGCAATATGAACGTTTGCGTCGCCGTGCTGAAGAAATGTCATTCAGAGAGAAATGTCAGAGGAAAATACTGGCGATAACTTTTTCTTTGGAGAGATCGGCAGGACAATATTATAAACGTGACACAAGTCACCAAATTTGCCCTGCCAAAATTTTTTTAACGGGAGAAGACACTCCCATCAGATCATTTTACGATAGTTTTCACGCCGTCTGGGGTACCGATCAGCGCGACATCCGCACCACGGTTGGCAAACAGACCGACGGTTACCACGCCCGGAATCGCATTGATGGCGTTTTCCATGGCCACGGCGTCAAGGATCTCCAGACCGTGTACATCAAGGATCACGTTGCCGTTGTCCGTCACTACGCCCTGACGGTATTCAGGACGACCGCCCAGCTTCACCAACTGGCGAGCCACAGCGCTGCGCGCCATTGGGATCACTTCAACCGGCAGCGGGAAGTTGCCGAGAATGTCGACTTCTTTGGACGCATCCGCGATGCAGATAAATTTCTTCGCCACGGAAGCAATGATTTTTTCACCGGTCAACGCTGCACCGCCGCCCTTGATCATCTGCATATGGCCGTTGATTTCATCCGCGCCGTCAACGTATACGCCGAGACTATCAACTTCGTTAAGATCGAACACGTGGATGCCAAGGCTTTTGAGTTTTTCGGTTGAAGCGTCCGAACTGGACACAGCACCTTCAATCTGACCTTTCATTGTGCCCAGCGCATCAATAAAGTGTGCGGCTGTTGAACCTGTACCTACGCCCACAATGGTACCGGGCTGTACATACTGAAGTGCCGCCCATCCTACTGCTTTTTTCAGTTCATCCTGCGTCATGATCGTTTCGCCTGTGGTGTGAATATGGTGGGAAAATTCACGCGCATTATAGAACATTGTGCAGAAAAATGTCCCCACACCCGCTCGCAAGCGGCGGATTTCGTCTTTACCCAACCTAAATTTGTGTCATAGTGCAGAACAAGCAAAATTTTCAGGAGTGCGTCAAAGCAATGAAACGTCCGGACTACAGAACACTACAAGCACTGGATGCGGTTATTCGTGAACGAGGATTTGAGCGCGCGGCGCAAAAGCTGTGCATCACGCAATCCGCGGTTTCACAGCGCATAAAACAGCTTGAGAATATGTTCGGACAACCGCTGCTGGTGCGTACCGTACCACCACGCCCAACCGAACAGGGGCAGAAACTACTGGCACTTTTGCGTCAGGTTGAACTGCTGGAAGACGAGTGGCTGGGTGATGAACAAACCGGATCGACGCCGCTGCTGCTCTCACTGGCAGTGAACGCCGACAGTCTGGCGACCTGGTTGCTTCCGGCGTTAGCCCCGGTACTGGCCAATTCACCGATTCGGCTGAACCTGCAGGTTGAGGATGAAACGCGCACCCAGGAACGTCTGCGTCGTGGTGAAGTGGTCGGTGCGGTGAGTATCCAACATCAGGCGCTGCCAAGCTGTCTGGTGGATAAACTTGGCGCGCTGGACTACCTGTTTGTTGGCTCCAAACCTTTCGCCGAACGTTATTTCCCTAACGGCGTCACCCGCTCCGCCCTGCTGAAAGCCCCGGCGGTAGCGTTTGACCATCTTGATGATATGCATCAGGCGTTCCTGCAACAAAACTTCGACCTGCCGCCGGGAAGCGTGCCGTGCCACATCGTTAACTCTTCTGAAGCCTTCGTCCAGTTGGCGCGTCAGGGCACCACCTGCTGCATGATCCCACACTTACAGATTGAGAAAGAGCTGGAAAGCGGCGAGCTGATCGATTTAACGCCAGGTCTGTTCCAGCGTCGGATGCTGTACTGGCACCGTTTTGCACCGGAAAGCCGCATGATGCGCAACGTTACCGACGCGCTGCTGGAATACGGGCACAAGGTGTTGCGTCAGGATTAAACCGTTTATTGCTCCAGAGTGCCGGATGGTGGCGTAACGCCTTATCCGGCCGACAATCCTTACCCTCTTTTCATGCTATTCCCGCCACGTCTTTGAAATAAATCACAAAATAAAACATGCCATGCGGCAAAAAACGACGCCCTGTTGGCTATTTTTTGCTGGCGACAAGCCAAATGAAAAAGCTCACCGTATCCGCAAAGATTCAACTTATTGCGTAATACGGAGCAAAAAATGGCAAATGTGCAGGAGTGGCAAACACTCGCTAATAAAGAACTCAGTCGACGGGAAAAAACCGTCGAATCGCTGGAAAGACAGACGGCGGAAGGAATTGCCATCAAGCCGCTATACACTGAAGCGGACCTCGATAATCTGGAAGTCACGGGCACTCTTCCCGGCCTACCGCCTTACGTGCGTGGCCCGCGCGCCACCATGTATACCGCGCAGCCGTGGACCATTCGCCAGTACGCTGGTTTCTCTACCGCCAAAGAGTCCAACGCCTTTTACCGCCGCAACCTCGCCGCCGGGCAAAAAGGACTTTCCGTCGCCTTTGACCTTGCCACCCATCGCGGCTATGACTCTGACAACCCGCGCGTGGCAGGTGACGTCGGCAAAGCGGGCGTGGCGATCGATACTGTCGAAGATATGAAGGTGCTGTTCGACCAAATTCCGCTGGATAAGATGTCGGTATCAATGACCATGAACGGCGCGGTGCTGCCGGTACTGGCGTTTTATATCGTCGCTGCAGAAGAACAAGGCGTAACGCCGGAGCAACTCACCGGGACCATTCAGAACGATATTCTGAAAGAGTATCTGTGCCGCAACACCTACATTTACCCGCCAAAACCTTCAATGCGCATCATCGCCGACATCATCGCCTGGTGTTCCGCCAATATGCCGCGCTATAACACCATCAGTATCAGCGGTTATCACATGGGGGAAGCCGGGGCGAACTGCGTCCAGCAGGTGGCATTTACGCTGGCTGACGGCATTGAGTACATCAAAGCCGCGCTGTCTGCCGGGCTGAAAATTGATGACTTCGCGCCGCGCCTGTCATTCTTCTTCGGCATTGGCATGGATCTGTTTATGAACGTCGCCATGCTGCGTGCGGCTCGCTATTTGTGGAGTGAAGCAGTCAGCGGTTTTGGCGCAAACAACCCGAAATCTCTCGCTCTGCGTACCCACTGCCAGACCTCCGGCTGGAGTCTGACCGAGCAGGATCCTTACAACAACGTGATCCGCACGACCATTGAAGCGCTCGGCGCTACGCTTGGCGGCACCCAGTCTCTGCATACCAACGCCTTTGATGAGGCGCTCGGGCTACCCACCGATTTCTCCGCCCGCATCGCGCGTAATACACAGATCATCATTCAGGAAGAGTCAGAGATCTGCCGCACCGTCGATCCGCTGGCCGGATCGTATTACGTCGAGTCGCTCACCGATCAAATCGTGAAGCAAGCGCGCACGATCATCAAACAAATTGATGAGGCAGGCGGCATGGCGAAAGCGATCGAAGCCGGGCTCCCTAAACGGATGATCGAAGAAGCTTCCGCGCGCGAGCAGTCGCTGATCGACCAGGGTAAACGCGTTATCGTCGGCGTGAACAAATACAAGCTGGATAAAGAAGACGAAACGTCGGTACTGGAAATCGACAACGTGAAGGTACGCAACGAGCAAATTGCCTCGTTGCAGCATATCCGCGCAACTCGCGACACAGATGCCGTCAATGCCGCACTCGCGGCGCTGACCCACGCCGCGCAGCATAATGAAAATCTGCTGGCCGCCGCCGTTAACGCCGCCCGCGTTCGCGCCACGCTCGGTGAGATCTCCGACGCGCTGGAAACCGCTTTTGACCGCTATCTGGTTCCCAGCCAGTGCGTCACCGGGGTGATTGCGCAAAGCTATCACCAGTCCGACAAATCCGCCGATGAGTTCGACGCCATCGTTGCGCAAACCGAACAGTTCCTCGCGGAAAATGGTCGCCGACCGAGGATTCTGATCGCCAAGATGGGCCAGGATGGTCACGATCGCGGCGCGAAAGTGATCGCCAGCGCCTACTCCGATCTCGGCTTCGATGTTGACCTCAGTCCGATGTTCTCCACACCAGAAGAGATCGCCCGTTTGGCGGTAGAAAACGATGTGCATGTAATAGGCGCATCGTCACTGGCGGCGGGTCATAAAACGCTGATCCCGGAACTGGTTACCGCGCTCAAAAAATGGGGGCGTGAAGATATCTGCGTGGTAGCAGGAGGCGTTATTCCGCCACAGGATTACGCCTTCCTGCACGAGCATGGCGTGGCAGCCATTTATGGCCCCGGCACGCCAATGCTCGACAGCGTCCGCGATGTGTTAACCCGTATCAGTCAGCATCATGATTAACGCCGCCACGCTTGAGGATACCGTCCGTCGCTTGCGACTTGGCGAACGGGCAACGCTCGCCCAGGCGATGACGCTGGTCGAAAGCAGCCACCCGCGCCACCAGCCGCTGAGTACGCAGTTGCTGGACGCAATTATACCGTTCACCGGTAACGCCCTGCGTTTGGGGATAACCGGTACGCCGGGCGCGGGCAAAAGCACCTTTCTGGAAGCATTCGGCATGCTGTTAATCCGTCACGGATTACGGGTGGCGGTGATCGCCGTCGATCCCAGCAGCCCGGTCAGCGGCGGCAGCATTCTTGGCGATAAAACCCGCATGACGGAGCTGTCTCGCGCCGAATCTGCGTTTATTCGCCCGGTCCCTTCCAGCGGTCATTTAGGCGGAGCCAGCCAGCGCGCCCGCGAATTAATGCTGCTTTGCGAAGCGGCTGGCTTTGACGTGGTGATTGTAGAAACCGTCGGCGTTGGGCAGTCAGAAACCGAAGTCGCAGGCATGGTGGATTGCTTTATCTCACTGCAAATCGCCGGCGGTGGCGACGATTTGCAAGGCATCAAAAAAGGCCTGATGGAAATGGCGGATCTGGTCGTCATCAATAAGGACGACGGCGAGAACCATGCCAGCGTGGCCATCGCCCGCCATATGTACGAATCCGCCCTGCATATTCTGCGCCGTAAATATGACGAGTGGCAGCCGCTGGTTCTGACCTGTAGCGCCCTGGAAAAACGCGGTATTGAGGAGGTCTGGCAGGCGATAACCGACTTTAAAACGTGCCTTACCGCCAGCGGTCGACTGGAAAAAGTCCGCCAGCAGCAGGCGGTGGACTGGTTACACCAGCAGGCTGAAGAAGAAGCCCTACATCTGCTGTTTGCGCGGACTGATTTCGACCGCTATTTCCAGCAGACGCTACAGGCCGTCAAAAATAACGATCTGTCGCCGCGCACCGGTCTGCGGCACATCAGCGAATTTATCCAACATCATTACTTTCAATAAAGAGAACATTATGTCTTATCAATACGTCAACGTGGTCATCATCCAGAAAGTCGCGGTTATTGAGTTCAATTACGCCCGCAAGCTCAATGCCCTGAGTAAAGTGTTTATTGACGATCTGATGCAGGCGCTGAGCGATCTCAATCGTGCGGACATTCGCTGCATCATTCTGCGCGCTCCGAGTGGAGCCAAAGTTTTCTCTGCCGGGCATGATATTCATGAACTCCCGACCGGACGTCGCGATCCGCTCTCCTATGACGATCCGCTGCGTCAGATAACCCGCATGATCCAAAAATATCCAAAACCGGTGATCTCTATGGTTGAAGGCAGCGTCTGGGGCGGCGCATTTGAGATGATCATGAGTTCCGATCTGATCATCGCCGCTGAAACATCCACCTTCTCGATGACCCCGGTCAACCTCGGCGTGCCGTATAACCTGGTCGGCATCCACAACCTGACTCGCGACGCCGGTTTTCACATCGTGAAAGAGCTGATCTTTACCGCCTCACCGATTACCGCTCAGCGTGCGATGGCCGTCGGGATCCTCAACCATGTGGTTCCTGTAGACGAACTGGAGGATTTCACTCTGCAAATGGCGCACCACATCTCGGAGAAAGCGCCGCTGGCGATCGCTGTCATTAAAGAAGAGCTGCGCGTACTGGGTGAAGCGCACACCATGAATTCCGATGAGTTCGAGCGCATTCAGGGCATGCGCCGCGCGGTGTACGACAGCGAGGATTATCAGGAAGGGATGAACGCGTTTATGGAAAAACGTAAACCTAATTTTGTCGGCCATTAATCACGTCTGAGGAAGGAGACGGCCATGAAACGGATGAGCGCCGAACAGGCGGCAGAAATTATCCAGCACGATGATATGGTGGCGTTTAGCGGCTTTACCCCCGCGGGTTCGCCAAAAGCGTTACCCACCGCAATTGCCCAACGCGCCTGCGAACAGCATCAGAACGGACAGCCTTTTCAGATCCGCCTGCTGACCGGAGCATCAATTGGCGCCGCCGCTGATGATGTACTATCCGCGGCGGATGCCGTTTCCTGGCGTGCGCCTTATCAAACGTCATCGGGCCTGCGCGACAAAATTAATCAGGGCCAGGTGAGGTTTGTCGATCTCCATTTGAGCGAAGTGGCGCAAATGGTTAATTACGGCTTTTTTGGCGAGATCGATGTTGCCGTCATTGAAGCTTCAGCCATCGCGCCGGATGGCCGGATTTGGCTGTCCAGCGGTATCGGTAATGCCCCCACCTGGCTGCTGCGGGCGAAAAAAGTGATCATTGAATTGAATCATTACCATAATCCGCGTGTGGCGGAGTTTGCCGACATCGTGATACCCGGTGCGCCGCCGCGGCGTAACAGCGTACCCATTTTTCATACCATGGATCGCGTAGGCAGTCAGTGCGTACAGATAGACCCCAAAAAAGTGGTTGCGGTGGTGGATACCGAACTGCCCGATGCAGGAAATGCATCGGATAAAACCAATCCGGTCAGCCAACAAATTGCCGATAACGTAGTCTCTTTTCTGCTGGCAGAAATGGCGCACAAACGCATTCCAGCTGAGTTTCTGCCCTTACAAAGCGGGGTGGGCAATATCAACAACGCGGTAATGGCTCGACTGGGCGAGAACCCGGATATCCCGCCCTTTATGATGTATTCGGAGGTGTTGCAGGAGTCGGTGGTGCATCTGCTGGAAACGGGCAAGATAAGCGGTGCCAGCGCCTCCAGCCTGACCATTTCAGCCCCGTCGCTACAGAAGATTTACGACAACATGGACTTCTTCGCCAGCCGGATTGTATTGCGCCCGCAGGAGATCTCCAATAACCCGGAAATCATCCGTCGACTGGGGGTTATTGCGCTCAACGTCGGTCTGGAGTTTGATATCTACGGTCATGCCAATTCCACGCACGTTGCGGGGGTGAACCTGATGAACGGCATCGGCGGCAGCGGGGATTTCGAGCGCAACGCCTACCTGTCTATCTTTATGGCGCCGTCGATTGCCAAAGGCGGGAAAATCTCAACCATCGTACCGATGTGCAGCCATGTCGACCACAGCGAACATAGCGTTAAAGTGATCGTGACCGAACAAGGGATTGCCGATCTGCGTGGGTTATCTCCGATGCAGCGGGCGCACACAATTATCAATAACTGTGCGCATCCGCTTTACAGAGATTACTTGCACCGCTATCTGGAGAAAGCGCCCGGCGGGCATATCCATCACGATCTCAGCCATGCGTTCGATCTGCATCGCAACCTTCTCGAAACAGGCTCGATGCTAGGTTAACTTGCACTACCGTCACGATCTTCAGCAATATGCTGGAGCATGGTGGCGGTATAGCGATGATTTTTCAGCGAATAGAGAAACTCCTGCATATACATGGGGCTGCCGGGCGCGTCGAAATATTTCAGTGTCGACGGGTTCACCAGCCGCCAGGCGAAGTGAGGGATCACCGTCAAAAACTGCCCGCGCTCCACCGCGCTAATCTTCGCCATAAAGCTGTACGGACGATAGATAATCGTCGGGTTGATCCCGCAGGGTCGCATGTATGCATCCAGCATCGCCTCAAAGTTGGCGCGATTCTGGAAGCGCATTTGCAGCCAGGGCAGCTCGCGCAGCAGATCCTGCGGCTGTTTTTCTTCATAGCGCCGGGAAACGAGAAACCCCAGACGCAGCGGAGGCAGTTCGCTGATCGCCAGATTTTCCAGCTCCTGCACGCGGGGGGAAACGTGCTGCGGCGAGATAATAAAATCCAGTTTGCGATCAAACAGGTTATCAATCACCCCATTCTCACTGAATTCAACGGCCTGAGCCGTCACACCGTCATACTTGTCACCAAGGCTAATCAACTGGTCAAAAATAATCGTTGGGTAGGTATTGTCGATGCCGATAACAATTTCCCGCGAGCGGCGAGAGGCGTTATGGATTTCGTTATCAATGGCAGAGAGGCGCTGATAAACGGGAAACAGCTTCTGATACAGCTCTTGTCCTGCTTTATTCAGGCTGATGTTGTTATCTTTGCGGGTAAACAGCGTATAGCCGATTTGATCTTCCAGTGCAGCAATGCTTTTACCGAAGGGCGATGCGGTCATATGTATTTTTTCTGCCGCTCTGGCGATGTTATTGGTTTGCGCCAGCAGAATGAAATTACGCATCTTTTTCGAGATAAAAATATCCATAGCGTCCCCTTAAAAATCGCTATGGCCTATCCTCATTACGGCAAAAAAAAAGACCGGATGTGAAGTCTCATTTTTACAGTTGCTCACAGAAAAAACCCGGCTGGAAAGCCGGGTCTGCAACAATTACTGAGTTTTGGCTGGCGTTGCGGCTGGTTGCCCCGCCGTCGGCTCAATCTGGAAGACGACATCAACCTGATCGTCAAACTGAATAACCGGCTGTTCGTAGGTTTCCTGAGCAGAAGCAGCAGGTGCGGCATCGGCTTTCATCATCCGTACCATCGGGCTCGGCTGATAATTGGAAACGTGGTAGCGCACGCTGTACACCGGGCCAAGTTTGCTATTGAAGCCCGCAGCCAGTTGTTCTGCCTGATGAATGGCATCATCAATTGCCGCTTTACGCGCTTTATCTTTGTAAGCATCCGGTTGGGCAACACCAAGCGATACCGAACGGATCTCATTCAGACCAGCCTTCAGCGCGCCATCGAGCAGAGCGTTAAGTTTGTCCAGCTGGCGCAGCGTGACTTCAACGGTGCGCACCGCACGATACCCTTTGAGGATACTTTTACCGTTCTGGTAGTCGTAATCCGGCTGGGTACGCAGGTTTGCAGCGCTAATGTCTTTCTTCGCTATCTGGTTCTGTTCAAGGAAGGACAGATATTGCGCCACGCGCTCATCGGCCTGCTTCTTCGCTGAAGCCGCATCCTTGGCAGCAACGTTCACTTCAATTGCCAGCGTAGCGATGTCTGGTGTCGCATCCACACTTGCTGTTCCGGAAGTCACGATGTGCGGTCCATTTGGCAACTCATTTGCCTGTACCGATAGTGCGCTGAATCCGACTAATGCCGCCAGGGCCATTATTTTGAACTTCACGGTCGTTCCTCCATGTTTCAATAATTACCCCGAAACTCAGGGCACATGCAGGCAAGCTTAGACGATCTCGCTGCGTTGTCCATCAGACAACACTTAGTTGAACAACGCATGAACGTGCGCAACACCTTCTTTTGCCAGTTGAAAAGCAATAAACCACATCACTAATCCTACCAGCGTATTGATGATGCGCTGCGCTTTAGCAGTGCGCAGACGCGGAGCCAGCCAGGCCGCCAACAATGCCAGACCGAAGAACCACAGGAACGAAGCGCTGACGGTTCCCAGCGCAAACCAGCGCTTCGGCTCAACGTCCAGTTGCCCCCCCAGACTCCCCAGCACCACAAAGGTATCCAGGTAAACATGGGGATTGAGCCATGTCACCGCCAGCATAGTAGCAATGATTTTCCAGCGGCCCTGCTTCATCACCTCGGCACTGGCCAATTCCAGGTTACTGCTCATCGCCGTTTTTAACGCCCCGAAACCGTACCAGAGTAAAAAAGCCACCCCACCCCAGGTGACCAGCGCCATCAGCCATGGTGACTGCATCAACAAGGCGCTACCGCCAAAGATCCCCGCACAAATCAGCACTAAATCGCTGATAGCACAGAGTAAAGCAATCATGATGTGATACTGGCGGCGAATGCCCTGGTTCATCACGAAGGCGTTTTGCGGACCAAGCGGAAGAATCATGGCCGCACCAAGTGCAAGCCCTTGAAAGTAATACGATAACACGTTAATCATCCCGAACTGTTTCTCTTAGGAGCAGACTATAGCGCGGGGAAAACATTAGCGGAAATGGATAATTTTAATCGTAGATTAGGGAAATTAATGGAAAGAAAGTTTTTATCGGCCCGGAAAGCGATAGCGCCTCCGGGCGCGTAATTACTCTGCCGCGCGCTCTTTCACACGCTTGAAGTTCACATCCATCTGCGGATACGGGAAGCTGATGCCGTTGGCATCGAACTCGCGCTTAATGCGTTCCAGCACATCCCAGTAGACGCTTTGCAGATCGCTGCTGTTGCTCCAGACGCGTACCACAAAATTAATTGAGGAAGCCCCCAGCTCATTCAGGCGTACCGTCATTTCACGGTCTTTAAGAATGCGATCTTCCGACTGAATGATATCGGTGAGGATTTTTTTCACCTGATCGATATCGGAGTCGTAAGCCACGCCGATAATAAATTCGTTACGACGAACCGGCTCACGAGAGAAGTTAATGATGTTCCCGGCAATAATTTTACCGTTCGGGATCACTACAATCTTACCGTCAACGGTACGCATGGTGGTGGAGAAAATCTGCACGTTGAGCACGGTTCCCGCTACGCCGCCGAGATCGACATACTCACCCGCACGGAACGGACGGAACATTACCAGCAGGACACCTGCGGCGAGGTTGGACAGCGAACCTTGCAGCGCCAGACCGACGGCTAAACCTGCGGCACCGAGAACGGCGATCACGGAGGCTGTTTGCACCCCAACGCGGCCCAGAGCGGCAATCAGCGTGAAAGCGATAATGCCGTAACGCACCAGTGCAGAGAGGAAGTCGGCAACAGTGGCATCAATTTTACGCGCCAGCATCAGGCGGTTAACGGTATTTGATACAATGCGCGCCACGATCATACCGATAATGACAATCGCGATGGCCGCAACGATGTTGACGGCATAGCTCAACAGCAGTTCCTGGTTGCGCACCAGCCAGGTGCCCGCACCGTTTATGCTGTCGACAACATTCAAATCTTCCATTTAGTATTCCTTGGTCATGTCAAAAAAATTCATGAGATCATTCTCACAAAAACACTGTACTAAAGGTAAACAAAAAAGACCGAACATGCCATTTTTCAACATGATCCAATAAAAGCATTCGTAAATTCAATGCTCGGTTGGTTGATCAATCATCCGCAAGAACCCGCTGACCAGTGAATCTTTCTGCTTAAAGATTTCGGCAATTTCACTGACCACCTTTCCGCTACCTGCATTCTTCCAGGCGATAGAGAGCGGTGACGGTTGGCGTGGATTGATGACCTCACGGGCAACCAATGCTCCAGACTCAACATAAGGACGACACATCCTCTCCGGTAAAAAACCGACGCCAAGGCCGCTTAAATGACAGGCCAGCTTGGTGCTAAGATCTGGGACTTTTATCTCCTTTTGTCCACTAAGCAACCAGGCGACCCGACGCGTGAGGGTACGTGAGGTATCTTCAATATTAATCGCTGGGTATCGACGTAGCATATCATCTGACAGTACAGACGCGGGGTGGAGAGCCAAAGGATGATTCTGCGCCACCACAAACTGCCAGCTGATATCACCGAGCGGCAACAGAGAAATATTATTGGATAGCGACTCCGAACCGGTAACGCCAATCGCTAACTGGAAATCGTCATACAACAGTGAATCCCAGACGCCCATATACACCTGCCGGGAAATCTGGAATCGGGTAAAGGGGAATTGTTGATGCAGCCAGGTCAGCAAATCCGCTGTGGTTTGCGGCTGATATAGCAAATTATTGATTACAATATTCACCTGCCTTTCAACGCCCGCATTGATTTGCTGAAGTTCATCCGGCATCGCATCCAGCCAGTTGAGCCACTGTCGACAATGCTCAAGCAAATGCTGTCCGGCCAACGTCAGGCTGACAGTGCGCGTGGTGCGCATGAAGAGCTGAGTCCCCACCTGCTCCTCAAGCGTTTTGATACGATAGCTGATCGCCGCTGGCGTTTTATGGAGTGAGCTGGCTGCGCGGGAAAAACTCTCCGTCTCTGCAACCCAAATAAAAGTGCGTATTGTTTCCTGATCGAGCATGCATTCTCCTTGGATCGTTCCTCTGTAACCACTGTTGAGCTATTGCTATCCCTAGCAATATATCTGCTCCCGAGGTATGACCAACAGCAAGCAGATGCGCAATTGCAAAATAAGACTCACGCCCCGGTTGTAAACCGCGTATGACCTTCTGCACTGATGTAGAAAACTCTCCCACTCTGGCGCTGTTCAAATAGCTGCAACTTACTGATGTAGTGAGTTTTGCCAGCTGAGCCCCCGGAGGTAAAAAATACTGAAGTTGCTCAGAAAACCCTGCGGCATACAGTACGGCCAGCATGCCAGTCAGCATGTCATCACCGCTAGGCGTCAGCCCAGGTCCACATCCGATCAGCCAGCTCCAGTCGGGGGTCATGCCGCAATACCAACAATCAAGCTGCTTAATAATCTCAGAATAGTGCGACATCGTGTGAAGCGGTTGATTTAGCGCTCCACAGAGGCCACTGTGTTGCGTACAAAAAGAGAGGTCGACAGGGGCAATGGCGATGGAGTTCATTGGCAATTGCAGTATGCGACGCGGGCAAATTGTGATGTTTCTCCCTCGCAGGATATTTCCTTGTTTGCTTAGCCATTCAATCTGAGCCACGTGGGGAAACTGCGCGGTACTCAGCAATACGGCTGTCGGCCCCATCCCTTTTCCGTGGCGAAGCAACGTCAATAACTCCCCCTCAGGACGCCAAAAGTTAATCGCCTGCGAAAAACGGCTATGCCGTCTCCATTCGCCATCGGGAAGCCGATAAAACCCGGCGCAGGCTAGAGCATAAATTGTCTTCATTTGTAATACTCAGGGGCGGTTTTGCCGCCCCTTCAATATCAGGCGGTGATGTGATGTAGTTCGGCCAGAGCTTCAAGCGCTTTTTCAAAACAGAGCAGCGGTGCGCGTACGGTTCCCGCCCCCACCTGACCAATCCCCGCATCTTTATGTGCGATGCCGGTGTTAATCAGTGGCGTAATCCCTGTTTCGACTACACGGCGGACATCCAGCCCCAGACATGCCCCTTTGAAATCCCATGAGGGGATCTGAAACAGCGGGTTGTTGGCAAGATAAATCTCCGCCATCTCTTCTGAGGTTTCCAGCGCCGCGCCCATACCACCCGCGCCGACGAAGCGCGTTACGCCCGGCGCCGCAATCATTGCCGCACCGCCAATCCCTAATGTTTCCGTGATGGCGCTGTCGCCGATATCCGGATTCGCATCAGCCTGGCTATAGCCGGTAAAGAACAAACCCTGCGGCGTATTTACCGGCGCGGTAAACCAGCGATCGCCGGTTCCGCTCACGCGAATGCCGAAATCACGACCATTACGCGTCATAGCGGTGACCACCGAGCCTGCCTTAATTTCCGCCGCGGCATCCATCACAGCTTTACTGTAGGCCATCGCCAGGTTGAGGAAGAACTGGTCAGTGACGCTCAGGAATTGCAGCACTTCAATGATTTCCGTCTTCGGACGATCCAGGCCAGCGATCACCGGAGAGAGTGTACGCAGTAACAGAGAAGAGGCGGCAATATTACGCTGGTGGAACTCATCGCCCATGGTGATGGCCTGCGCCATCATTGCCGTCAGATCGACGCCGTTTTCCATCTGCGAGAGCGCTTCCTGTAGTACTGGCGCCAGCGTGTCGCGCATCCAGCGCAAGCGCTTTTGCACGTCATCACCGTAGGCGCCAAAACGCATCACTTTGCCAATACCTTCATTGAGGTTGCAGCAGGACTGGTTACCATGCACAACGTCGCGCACCACCAGCACCGGCATATTAGCGGAGGTGATTCCTCCCATCGGACCTACCGCGCCAACGTGATGGCAGGGGATAAAATCAACTTCACCCTGCTCCAGCATCCGCACGGCATCTTCTTCCGTCACCGCCCAGCCTTCAAACAATGATGCGCCAATGCAGGCTCCGCGCATTGGGCCGGTCATCTCTTCCCAGGCGATCGGCGGACCAGCGTGCATTAATTTGCGTCCAGAAGACAATTCGGCCACCGCTTCTTTTGCAGGGCGCACAGCAACCCAGTGGGGACGCGCGGCTTTAATTCGTTCGATAATGGCTTCGTTGGCCTGTGCAATAGATGAATACATATCCGTACCTCTGAACTTAGTGTAACTGTTTGAGTAAACTGGCAAGACGGGCGTTGCCACCGGCAACAGGCGCCCACTGATAATGCACAACCGGCGTACCGCTGCTTTGCAGATCCAGCGCAAAGCTGCGTAATCCGGCGTTAATGACCTGTACGCCGTCAAGGAGTGCGCTATGGGATGCCGGGATGCTACGTTCCTGGTGATGTGTCAGGTTGACGGCGAGTAAAACTGCCTCTTCCAGCGTTTCTACCACCGCTATCCCAGCCTCGCGAAGTATCTCCGCCTGCCCACTGCGCCCCTGCGGATCGGCATCGGTTCCGGTCAGAGTGGCAATCACCACCAGCGGGGCGGCACGTTTGGCTCGCACCGACTCTACCGCCTCAACAACCGCTCCAGCCGGGTCAGCACAAGCGCCATAGCCCAGCACCACATCCAGAAGCAGTACGCCCACATCCGGCAACGCGGCCAGTTTTTCGATCTCAATACTGCGAGTCGTCGGGTCAATCATCGGATGCGGTCTGCCCAGGGTGTAGCTGTCGTCCCCGAGGTCGACAATGCGATGGCCTCCGCCTTCCAGCATCACTCCCTGGTCGTGGCTTTCGCTAACGGGTACTCCCAGCCCGGCAGAGAGCAACATAGCGGCTTCAGCTGCCAGCGTGCCGCCAGCATAAAGGCCATAAATACCTTTACCTGCTACTTCCGGTTGAATCTGTCTCTGCTGCGCCACACGCATCAGCAATACCGCCAGTTGCGCAGCATCAGAAAGTGAATTCGCCAACCAAACGTTACCTTCGCGACGCTGCTCCTGCTTGCTTCCCAGAAACAGTGCGACAACCGGTTTACCGACGTTTTGCATTGCGGCAATAATGCGGGTTCGCACCTGCGGCGACGGAGGTTTGGAGACAAACGCAATCACCTGCGTGGCATCATCTGTAGCCAGCATCTCCAGCGCAGCCAATGCGCTGATACCACCAACATCGGCACTCAGGTCGCGACCACCCAGACCGATAGCGTGACTCACACCCTGCTGGTGTAGCGCAATCTGCGAAGTAATTTCCTGAATCCCAGTACCTGACGCGCCAATCACGCCAATCCCACCTTCAGGGAGTACGTTAGCGAAAGCTAATGGGCTGCCGGCTATCATCGCCGTTCCGCAGTCTGGCCCCATGACGAGAAGCCCGCGCTCGCGTGCCAGCGTTTTCAGCTCAACTTCTTGTTCCAGCGGTACGTTATCGGAAAAGAGCATCACGTTTTTGTTGGCCAGCAGCCCCTCTCTGGCAACGGACGCGGCATACTCCCCTGCGACCGAAACCAGCAACAGATTAGCCTGAGGCAATTTCTGACACGCACTTTCGAAGCGGCGTGCTTTAACCAGTTGATGCGAGCTCCCAGACGCACTGGCAATCGCGTTCAGCTCTTTTTCCAGTTGCTCACGGATCAAATCCATTATCCCAGGCTCTTCGCCTTCAGTTCGGACCGCGACGCAAATATCGTTTGGGGTGGCGTCAGCAAAGTCGTCGTGCCAGAACCCTGTGGAATCCAGCATCGATTTATTGGCTGGCGTTCCCATCATGACTGAAACCTGATCAACTTCCGGGCGTTCACTAAGTTTTCGGGAAATGATCATCAGGCTGACGGAATCCTGAAAACTTCCCTTTTTAATAAAGGCGTAAATCATTACCGCTACCTCTTTATGTGCGTTTTTCTTTTAAAAACAGCATTGCAACTAAACCGATAGCCAGCAGAACGGCTGAAACATAGAAACTGGAAGCCAGGCTTCCGGTCATATCACGTGCCGCGCCGGCAATAATGGGGGCCAAAATAGATGAGCTCATGCCGATGAAGTTAAATAAACCAAATGCAGTACTGTAATTATTTTCATCCACACTGTCGGCAACCAGAGCGACCAGTACCGGATCCAGTGCCAGTTTACCCACCAGACCATAGACACACAGTGCAATGATTACCCCTGTCATATTCGGCATCCAAATAATTGACAGCATGCTGATAATCGCTACCGGCACCAGAAACATAATTAATGGTTTTCGCTTGCCTAATTTGTCAGAAAGGCTGGAGAATAACAGCGCTCCGGGAATTGAAATCCAGGCCACCAGCGAAGAAATAAACCCGGTTTCGCTACCGGCAATACCACGTTCATTTTGCAAATAATAGGGAAGCCAGGTCAGGATCACGAAGAAACCGAACAGGCTACAGAACACCATTATATAAGTAATAATTAAGTTACGATTTTTAAGCAGGTCACTGAACTTACCTTTTTTCACCGGCGCGCCATCAACATCTGCGGTACGTTTCTTCTCTTTTACGAATAACCAGATCGCCACCCCAACCAACACCGAGGGAACTGCCATCGCATAAAATGGCATGCGCCACGAATGACCTTGATCGTATACCAGCCAGCTTGAGGTCATCAAACCCAACGCAATACCAAAGGCCATACCACTGTTGATGATCGCACTGCCAAGAGAACGATATTTCTTCGGGATCTGCTCGGAAGAGAGACCGTATTGCGGACCGTAGTAGGTTCCTTCACCAGCCCCCGTTACCACACGGGCAAATAGCAACGTATACCAGCTTTTCGCCCAACCAGTAACCGCGGTGAAAACACCAAATAGAATAAATCCTGGAACCAGTACTTTTTTCTTACCAATTTTGTCGCCCAGAATTCCGGCTGGAACCTGAAGCAAAGCATAAGAAAAATAGAACACGGAATTAAGAATACCTAACTGTGTGCCGCTTAAACCAAATTCCTTTTCTAATTCGCCCATCACCGGATTGAGCACCGTACGGTCGGCGTACATAAAAATCCATCCGAGCCAGAACAGGAAAACGGTGACCCACCAGGCCGGTATTCCCTTTTTCTTTGTGGCCTCAGCCACTTCATATGAACCAGACATAAGCAATCTCCCGGTAATAATTACCGCTGAATACCCCATGTTACCTGACACGATACGTGAGGTTTGATGTTTTAACTGCGCCTACCTTATCGGGGTAAAAATGTATTTCATTTGAACAAAGTCACACAAAACCCATTGTTATAAATTCCTGGGAACTGACCACAGCATTATTAAAAAAAATCTAATAATCATTTTCAAAGCAATTTAAATAAAGAGACTGAGAACATCATTAATTATCGAGTTATTTTTGTAGATATTTTACTTGTCGCTCCCATCACATAATAAAGGTAATAAAACGTTATTTTGACCGCGAGATAATTTGCATAATGAGGTCATCAATGAAAAAGAGAATTGTCATTGCTCTTGGCGGTAATGCGTTATTACAGCGCGGAGAAACTTTGAGCGCAGAAAACCAGCGGCGGAGCATTCAGGTATTTGCTGAGATGGCAGCCGAATTAGCCCGTGACTATCAGTTGGTCATTGTTCATGGCAACGGCCCTCAGGTTGGCCTGCTGGCGCTACAGAATGCAGCATACAAAGAATCCCCAGCCTGGCCGCTGGATATTCTGGTCGCGGAAAGCCAGGGAATGATCGGTTTCGCTATTACTCAGGAACTGGCGTCATCCGCGGGCAACTCTCCCGTCACAATGCTGATGACCCGGGTTGAGGTGGATCCGCAGGACGAAGCCTTCTCAGTTCCCGGTAAGTATATTGGCCCCGTGTATCAACCGGATCAACAGGCAGAGCTGGAAGCATGCTATGGCTGGCAGATGAAAACCGATGGGCAATATATTCGCCGCGTGGTTCCCTCACCGACTCCGCTGAAAATTATCGATAGCGACGCCATCCGTACGCTGATGGATGCGGGACATACGGTTATTTGCTGTGGCGGTGGCGGTATTCCGGTTATTGCACAGGGTGATGGTTACCAGGGAACCGAAGCGGTCATTGATAAGGATTTGACCGCTGCCGTATTGGCACAATCCATCAACGCTGACCATCTGCTGATTCTGACGGACGCCGATGCCGTTTATGAAAACTGGGGAACACCGCAGGCGCGTGCGCTACGACATGCCACCGTAGAGGAACTTACGCCATTTGCCGCGCCTGATGGTGCGATGGGGCCTAAAGCGGCGGCGGTGATGCAATTTGTCAAACAGACAGGGAACGCGGCATTTATCGGCGCCCTGAAAGATGCCCCGCAAATTCTGGCCGGAGAAAAAGGCACCTGCGTGACAAAGTAAACCGAGATGAAAAAAGGCTTCCCGGAGGAAGCCTTGTTTGTCATTAGCAGACTGAATTACAGAACGTCAACCGCGTTCAGTTCTTTGAAAGCCTGTTCCAGACGGGTGATCATGGTTGCCTGACCAGCACGCAGCCATACGCGCGGATCGTAGTATTTCTTGTTCGGCTGATCTTCGCCTTTCGGGTTACCCAACTGGCCCTGCAGGTAAGCTTCGTTTGCTTTGTAGTAGTTCAGAACGCCTTCCCAGGTAGCCCATTGGGTATCGGTATCGATGTTCATTTTCACTACGCCGTAGCTTACGGAGTCTTTGATTTCCTGAGCAGTAGAACCGGAACCGCCGTGGAAGACGAAGTTCAGGCTGTTATGCGGCAGGTTATGTTTCTTAGAAACATAGTCCTGAGAGTCGCGCAGGATGGTCGGGGTCAGAACGACGTTACCCGGCTTGTAAACGCCGTGTACGTTACCGAAGGAAGCTGCGATGGTGAAACGCGGGCTGATTTTGCTCAGCTCGGTATATGCGTAATCAACGTCTTCCGGCTGGGTGTACAGTGCAGAAGCGTCCATGTGGCTGTTGTCCACGCCATCTTCTTCGCCACCGGTGCAACCCAGTTCGATTTCCAGAGTCATGCCCATTTTGGACATGCGCGCCAGGTATTTGGAGCAGATTTCGATGTTCTCTTCCAGAGACTCTTCAGACAGGTCGATCATGTGAGAAGAGAACAGCGGTTTGCCGGTTGCTGCGAAGTGTTTTTCACCCGCGTCCAGCAGACCGTCGATCCACGGCAGCAGTTTCTTCGCGCAGTGGTCAGTGTGCAGGATAACCGGAACACCGTAGTGTTCAGCCATCTGGTGAACGTGATGCGCGCCAGAGATAGCACCCAGGATTGCAGCGCCCTGAGGAACGTCGGACTTCACGCCTTTACCCGCGATGAAAGAAGCACCACCGTTGGAGAATTGTACGATTACCGGCGCTTTAACTTTTGCAGCAGTTTCCAAAACGGCGTTGATGGAGTCGGTACCCACGCAGTTAACAGCTGGCAGAGCAAAGTTGTTTTCTTTAGCTACCTGGAAAACTTTCTGTACGTCATCACCAGTGATTACGCCTGGTTTTACGAAATCAAAAATTTTAGACATTTTACGAGTCCTGTATCTTCGGCCTTGGAAAGGGCGCGCGCCCTAAAGCGCGCTAAAATAAGGGCAGGTTTCCCTGCCCATTAAATTCTTACTTTTTAGCACGCTCTTCGAGCATGGCTACTGCTGGCAGTACTTTGCCTTCCACGAATTCGAGGAACGCGCCGCCGCCAGTAGAGATGTAGGAGATTTTGTCAGCAATGCCGAACAGGTCGATTGCTGCCAGGGTGTCACCGCCGCCTGCGATAGAGAATGCTTCGCTGTCTGCGATGGCATTAGCAACGATTTCAGTACCTTTGCGGAAGTTCGGGAATTCGAACACGCCAACCGGGCCGTTCCACAGAATGGTTTTCGCATTCTTCAGGATGTCAGCCAGCTGCTGTGCAGAAGCGTCGCCGATATCCAGGATCTGCTCGTCTTCTTTTACATCGCTAACGGATTTCAGGGTAGCCGGTGCGGTTTCAGAGAATTCAGTCGCTACGCGAACGTCGGTCGGAACCGGGATGTCGCAAGTGGTCAGCAGACGCTTAGCTTCGTCAACCAGGTCAGCTTCGTACAGGGATTTACCCACGTTGTGACCTTGAGCAGCAACGAAGGTGTTCGCGATACCACCGCCAACAATCAGCTGGTCAGCGATTTTTGACAGAGAATCAAGAACGGTCAGTTTGGTAGAAACTTTAGAACCACCAACGATAGCAACCATCGGACGAGCAGGTTCTTTCAGTGCTTTACCCAGTGCATCCAGCTCGGCAGCGAGCAGCGGACCTGCACAAGCGACATCGGCGAATTTACCGATACCGTGAGTAGACGCCTGCGCACGGTGAGCAGTACCGAAAGCGTCCATAACGAATACGTCGCACAGAGCAGCATATTTTTTGGACAGCGCTTCGTCGTCTTTCTTCTCGCCTTTGTTGAAGCGAACGTTTTCCAGAACAACCAGTTCACCGGCAGCGACTTCAACGCCGTCCAGGTAATCTTTTACCAGGCGAACCGGAGCAGACAGTTTGTCTTTCAGGTAGTTAACAACCGGCAGCAGAGAGAATTCTTCGTTGTACTCGCCTTCGGTAGGACGACCCAGGTGGGAAGTTACCATCACTTTAGCACCCTGTTTCAGGGCCAGCTCGATGGTCGGCAGGGAAGCACGGATACGCGCATCGCTGGTTACTTTCCCTTCTTTAACTGGTACGTTCAGGTCCGCACGGATAAAAACGCGTTTACCAGCCAGATCCAGATCGGTCATCTTAATTACAGACATGGTGAATCCTCTCGTTGATTCATAAAGTTTTGTCGACGCTCAAGCGTCGAGCCTGAAACCAATAGCAGCCATCGCTAACGTTGTATCGAGCATACGGTTAGCAAAGCCCCATTCATTATCACACCAGACCAGCGTTTTGATCAGGTGAGCGCCACTCACGCGCGTTTGCGTACCATCAACGATGGCGCTGTGCGGGTCGTGGTTAAAATCTACTGAGACCAACGGTAATTCCGTATAGTCAACTATACCATGAAATGCACCTTGTGCTGCTTTTTGCAGCAACTGGTTGACTTCACTGGCTTTTACTGGTTTTTTCACCGTCACGCTTAAGTCGATCGCCGTCACATTTATGGTCGGTACACGCACCGCAATCGCTTCAAAACGATCGTTAAACTGCGGGAAAATTCGCGTGATGCCCGCCGCCAGTTTGGTATCAACCGGAATGATCGACTGGCTGGCCGCTCGCGTGCGACGCAGGTCAGGATGATAAGCATCAATAACCTGCTGATCGTGCATCGCGGAGTGGATCGTGGTGACTGTACCAGACTCAATGCCGTAAGCATCATCCAGCAATTTAATGACGGGTATTATGCAATTCGTGGTGCAGGAGGCATTGGAAACGATCCGGTGCTCAGCGCGCAGCTGATCCTGATTAACGCCAAACACAACGGTTGCGTCGATGTCGTGACTACCAGGATGTGAAAAGAGCACTTTCTTTGCGCCGGCGGCAATATGCGCCTCGCCGTGTTCGCGGCTGCCAAAGACCCCCGTACAATCCAGCACAACGTCGACACCCAGTTCGCGCCACGGAAGCGCATCGAGCGTTCGCTCATGCAGAATGCGGATCGCGTCATCGCCAACGATGAGCTGGTCTCGTTCCTGACGAACATCCCAGGCAAAACGCCCATGGCTGGTGTCATATTTCAACAAATGCGCCATGCCTGCAGCATCCGCCAGTTCGTTGATTGCCACCACGGTGATTTCCGCCCGACGCCCGGATTCATACAAAGCACGAACCACGTTGCGTCCGATGCGACCGAAACCATTAATCGCTACGCGTACGGTCATAGGTCTCCTGCAAGGATTTCTCAGAAACGATGTGGCAGACAGAGTAATGCAGCAAATCGCTCAGGGAAACCTTACCTGTCGCAAACTGCGACTAATTGGTTAATTGTCGAACATTTAATCGACTGAAACGCTTCAGCTAGAATAAGCGAAACGCGGAATAAAAGGAATGTTTGTCCAGCAACAGAACACAGTTATCTGACTTACGTCACATTTTAACGTCCTTCAACGCGACTTTTATTCCATATTCCAGAATTACGAATAACCGTAGCAAGATTATTTCGTTGCCATGTCACAAATCCTGATTTATATCAGAAAGCTCCCTAACCCGCGTCTATATTATCAGCGCAACGTCCGAGTCTCGGAGTCCCTCAACTATGGCAACATTCTATCCCCAACCATCTGAAGCTCGCTTTCATGCGCTGCGTTTATTACCGGGCCAAGAAGTCTTTTCAGCGCTACACGCTTTTATCCAGCAGCATCAACTACAGGCAGCCTGGATAGCAGGTTGCACCGGCAGTTTGACCAACATTGCTCTGCGCTTCGCCGGACGTGAAGAAACCACATTACTTACGGGTACGTGGGAAATTATCTCTCTGAACGGCACGCTGGAACTTACCGGCGAGCATCTTCATCTGGCGGTTGCTGACCCACACGGCGCGATGCTGGGCGGACACATGATGCCGGGCTGTACCGTGCGAACCACGCTGGAACTGGTGATTGGCGAGTTGACGTCTCTGGCATTCAGCCGTCAGCCCTGCGCCGTTTCCGGTTATGACGAACTGGTTATTTCATCCCGCTAACGATTCACTTATACGAGGTCTTTTATGGCGCGTCGCCAATTTTCCAGCCAGTCTCTGGTTCTTATTGTCATTGCTATCGCCATCAACATGGTCGGTGGGCAGCTTATCAGCATGTTGAAATTACCTATTTTTCTCGACTCGATTGGCACGTTGATCAGCGCGGTGCTGTTAGGTCCGGTTGTGGGGATGCTAACCGGATTACTCACTAACCTGTTGTGGGGGTTGCTGACCGATCCGATCGCCGCCGCCTTTGCGCCCGTCGCCATGGTTATTGGACTGGTCGCCGGTTGGCTGGCACGGGCGGGATGGTTTCGCACCTTACCCAAAGTCGTGGTCAGCGGCGTAATTATCACGCTTGCCGTGACCCTCGTTGCCGTGCCGATTCGCACGACTCTGTTCGGGGGTGTCACTGGCAGCGGCGCGGATCTTTTTGTCGCCTGGATGCACTCGGTCGGTCAGAACCTGGTGGAGTCCGTCGCCATCACCGTCATCGGTGCAAATCTGGTCGATAAAATCCTCACGGCAATCATCGTCTGGGTGCTGCTGCGACAGCTTCCGCTGCGCACCACGCGCCATTTCCCTACGATGTCTGCCGTGCGCTAAATGCATCCGTTTACGTCGTTAACTCTATGGGTGCTTGCCGCCTGCTCCACGCTCCTGCTGCCAGCCGGAGTGCCGCTCAGCTTGTACAGCGCCGCGACGTTTGTCGGTTTGCTATGTATGAAGGCTACGCGGTCGCGGGCGAAATACGTACTCTGGCTGATGATCCCCTTAGGACTGGGGCTATGGCTGGTACACGGCGGATGGCTTACCGAGTGGATTAGCGGGCAGCCGCGCACACCAGAACGCTGGGTCGATGCCGTTACGCTCTGGCTGCGGATCCTCGCCATTGTGTCGACATCGCAGATGTGGATGCAGTACGTGCCGGTTGCGCGCTTTATGCGCGCCCTGTTTGCTTCTCGCCTGCCGCCAGGCGTTGCCTATCTGTTCGCAGGCCCGCTGCTGGTGGTTGAACAACTCAAACGCCAATTGGCGATTATTCACGAGGCTCAGCGCGCACGCGGCGTACCGCTGGATGAGTCCTGGTACCAACGTTTACGCGCTATGCCGGCATTGATTGTGCCGCTCACCCATAACGCGCTCAATGACTTGGCCGTTCGCGGTGCAGCGCTCGATATGCGGGGATTTCGCCTGCATCGCACTCGCACCACGCTATGGGCGCCGCCAGACAGCACCTTACAACGTCTGGCCCGCTACGGTATGGTGGTTCTGATGGCAGTTGAGACAGGAATCTGGATATGGTTACGTTAGAGCAGTTTCGCTATATTCCGACGCACGCTATGCGGCCATCCGCCTGTTACGATTTCCATTACGCCAGGCCTGGTATGGTGGCTATTTTTGGTGAGAACGGCAGCGGGAAAAGTACGCTGGCACAGCTGATGGCTGGCTGGTACCCCGACTTCCTTCCGGGAGAAATTGAGGGCACAGGCACGCTACTGGGTAATCCCATCGGGCAACTATCGCTGGTCGAGCAGTCGAGTACCATCCAGCTTGTGCAGCAGTCACCTTACCTGCAGCTTTCAGGTTGTACTTTCAGCGTGGAGGAAGAAGTGGCGTTTGGCCCGGAAAATCTCTGCCTTACCGAGACTGAAATTATGCAGCGCATAGATGCCGCCCTTACGCTGACAGAATGTCAGCCTCTGCGCCATCGTCATCCCGGCACCCTTTCCGGTGGGGAAACCCAGCGGGTAGTCATTGCCAGCGCACTCGCCATGCAGCCGAAAATATTGATTCTGGATGAAGCGTTCAGTCGCCTGACGGCGCAAGCCACGGCAATGCTGCTGGCGCGACTGCAACAGTGGGCACAGGAACAGCATGCTTTGGTGATATTTTTCGAACGCAACCCTTCACCTTTTCTCAGCTACTGCCAGCAGGCATGGCAGCTGCGCGACGGAGCATTGTCATCACTATGCTAACGCTAAACCAGGTCAGCTATCGCTGGCCGAACGCCGCCGATGACTGTTTACGCAATATTTCGCTGGAACTCCAGGAGGGGGAATGGCTGGCGCTAACGGGCGATAATGGTGCAGGAAAATCCACACTTTTGCGCATCATGGCCGGGCTACTGACTCCCTCATCCGGCACAATAACCGTTCAAAATCGTGCGATTGCGCAACTGAAAAACCGGGAGCGCGCCAGGGTGCTCGGCGTACTGTTTCAGGAAGCGGAGAATCAAATCTTTCACAGCAAGGTTGCAGAGGAAGTGGCCTTCGGATTACGGCTACAGAAGCTTCCGGCGACTGAAATTGCGCAACGCACGACGGCGGCGCTGCAATTATGTCAGTTAGAGGATGTCGCCGACTCGCACCCGCTCGATCTACATACTGCACAACGACGTATGGTTGCCGTCGCCAGTCTGGAAGCCCTCAAACCCGCTATTCTACTGCTGGATGAGCCCAGCCGGGACTTTGATGCACACTGGCTTGGCGTCTTCGAAAACTGGCTGGCAGTGTGTCGTACACGTGGCGCCAGCGTTGTAGCGATCAGTCATGACGCTGCATTTACGCAGCGCCATTTTTCGCGCATAGTACGTCTTGAAGCAGGTCAGCTACGCACGTAACTACCCTGATAAGCAAAAAAACGGGCCGCCTGAGCGACCCGTTTTCACCTGTAATCGAAATTACAGCAGTTCTTTTGCTTTCGCGACCACGTTGTCTACGGTGAAGCCGAATTCTTCAAACAGCAGTTCTGCCGGTGCAGACTCACCAAAGGTAGTCATACCGACAATAGCGCCGTTCAGGCCCACGTATTTGAACCAGTAGTCAGCAATGCCAGCTTCGATAGCGACGCGAGCAGAGACGGCTTTCGGCAGTACGGATTCACGGTAAGCCGCATCCTGCTTGTCGAATGCATCGGTAGACGGCATGGAAACCACGCGCGCTTTCACGCCTTCAGCGGTCAGTTTGTCCCAGGCAGCCACGGCAAGTTCAACTTCAGAACCGGTGGCGATGAAGATCAACTCCGGCTGACCCGCGCAATCTTTCAGCACGTAGCCACCGCGAGCGATGTTCGCCAGTTGCTCTGCAGTACGTTCCTGCTGTGCCAGGTTCTGACGGGAGAGGATCAGCGCGGTCGGGCCGTCCTGACGCTCAACACCGTATTTCCATGCTACTGCGGATTCAACCTGGTCACACGGACGCCATGTGCTCATGTTCGGGGTCACACGCAGAGAAGCAACCTGCTCTACCGGCTGGTGAGTCGGGCCATCTTCACCCAGACCGATGGAGTCGTGAGTATAGACCATCACCTGACGCTGTTTCATCAGCGCAGCCATACGCACCGCGTTACGGGCATATTCCACGAACATCAGGAAGGTGGAGGTGTACGGCAGGAAACCACCATGCAGGGAAATACCGTTTGCGATAGCGGTCATACCGAATTCACGTACACCGTAATGGATGTAGTTACCGGCAGTATCTTCGTTGATGGCCTTAGAACCAGACCACAGAGTCAGGTTAGACGGTGCCAGGTCAGCAGAGCCGCCGAGGAATTCAGGCAGCAGAGGACCGAAGGCTTCAATCGCGTTCTGAGAAGCTTTACGGCTGGCGATTTTCGCCGGATTAGCCTGCAGCTTAGCAATGAACTCGTTGGCTTTCGCGTCGAAGTCAGACGGCATTTCACCTTTCATACGACGGGTGAATTCAGCAGCTTCCTGCGGGAAAGCTTTGGCATAAGCAGCGAACTTCTCGTTCCATGCGGCTTCTTTTGCCTGGCCGGCTTCTTTCGCATCCCACTGCGCGTAGATTTCAGACGGGATTTCGAACGGCGCGTATTTCCAGCCCAGCTGTTCGCGGGTCAGTGCGATTTCTGCATCGCCCAGCGGTGCACCGTGAGAGTCGTGGGTACCGGCTTTGTTCGGAGAACCGAAACCGATGATGGTTTTGCACATCAGCAGGGACGGTTTGTCGGTCACTGCGCGTGCTTCTTCAACAGCGCGTTTAATCGCGTCAGCATCGTGACCATCTACACCACGAATCACGTGCCAGCCGTAAGCTTCGAAACGCTTCGCGGTGTCATCGGTGAACCAGCCTTCAACGTGGCCATCGATAGAGATGCCGTTGTCATCGTAGAACGCAACCAGTTTACCCAGTTTCAGCGTACCAGCCAGGGAACATACCTCGTGAGAGATACCTTCCATCATGCAGCCGTCGCCCATGAAAGCATAGGTGAAGTGGTCAACGATGTCGTGACCAGGACGGTTAAACTGCGCCGCCAGCGTTTTTTCAGCGATAGCCATACCCACTGCATTCGCAATGCCCTGACCCAAAGGACCGGTCGTGGTTTCAACACCCGCGGTGTAACCCACTTCCGGGTGACCCGGCGTTTTGGAGTGCAGCTGACGGAAGTTCTGCAGCTCGGACATCGGCAGATCATAGCCGGTGAGGTGCAGCAGGCTGTAAATCAGCATTGAACCGTGGCCGTTAGACAGCACGAAGCGGTCACGGTCAGCCCAGGACGGGTTAGTCGGGTTGTGGTTCAGGAAATCACGCCACAGGACTTCGGCAATGTCAGCCATACCCATCGGGGCACCCGGGTGACCGGATTTGGCTTTCTGTACTGCGTCCATGCTCAGCGCACGAATAGCATTGGCAAGCTCTTTACGTGAGGACATTTTGACTCCAGATCGGATAATGAAGGCCACGCCCTAAACGACTTGACGACAGCGCGTTTTGGGCTACGCCGGAAAAAAGTGCCAACAATGTAACCCAAGCCGCGTGTCATGTACATGGAGCATCCTTTTACCGCTTCAGAAATCTCTGGATCATGCGCGCAAGTTGCGCAATCTTCTCGCCCGCTTATTGTTCTTTTCTTTATACTTATGCCGAGCGTCGGTTCACCTGCAAACGACGCATTTTTTAGAATAATCCTGACTTTGTGCGGAAGAGAAAAAATGAAAATTCGCGCTTTACTGCTTGCTACGAGCATGGCGGCGGCATTGACCGGCTGCCAGAACATGGACTCAAACGGACTGCTTTCCTCAGGCGCAGAGGCTTTTCAGGCCTACAGTCTGAGCGATGCGCAGGTAAAAGCGCTGAGCGATCAGGCCTGTAAGGATATGGACAGCAAAGCTACCATCGCCCCGGCTGGCAGCGAGTATGCAACGCGTCTTGGCAAAATCGCCGCCGCGCTTGGCGATAACATTAACGGCCAGCCGGTGAACTACAAAGTCTATATGGCGAAAGATGTAAATGCCTTTGCCATGGCGAACGGCTGTATCCGCGTATACAGCGGCCTGATGGATATGATGACAGACAACGAAGTCGAAGCGGTGATCGGCCACGAAATGGGTCACGTTGCGCTGGGTCACGTGAAAAAAGGGATGCAGGTTGCGCTGGGTACGAACGCCGTGCGCGCAGCTGCGGCTTCCGCTGGCGGTATTGTCGGCAGCCTGTCGCAATCGCAATTGGGCGATCTTGGCGAGAAACTGGTGAACTCGCAGTTCTCCCAGCGTCAGGAATCCGAGGCGGATGATTACTCGTATGATCTGTTGCGCAAACGTGGGATCAATCCGGCTGGCTTAGCCACCAGTTTTGAGAAACTGGCAAAACTGGAAGCAGGACGTCAAAGCTCAATGTTTGACGATCATCCGGCATCCGCAGAACGTGCGCAACATATTCGCGATCGCATGAGCGCAGACGGGATCAAATAATCTTCGAACAGTGCCGGATGGCGGCGTGAACGCCTTATCCGGCCTACAGAATTACAAATTTAGTCCAGCGATCGGGCGTTATTGGCGAAGCCAGTTTGAGACCGGACAGCGCACAGCCACCGGAGCGTACACGTAGTACGTGAGGATGGCGAGCACTGCCCGGGTTCAAAATGGCGAGTAAAATAGCCCGAAACCGTTACTCGCCTTTTTTCGCCGCCTGGATATAGAGCATTTCTAATGCTAACGTTGCCGCCGCCAGTGCGGTGATCTCTGACTGATCGTAGGCCGGAGCCACTTCAACAACATCCATCCCGACGATGTTCAGATCTTTCAGACCACGTACCAGTTTAATAGCACGATCGGAAGTCAGACCGCCGATCACTGGCGTACCGGTTCCTGGTGCAAACGCCGGATCCAGACAGTCGATATCAAAAGTCAGGTATACCGGCATATCACCGACAATCTGCTTAACCTGAGCGATAATGTCATCAACGCTGCGGTCGTTAACCTGGCACGCATCCAGTACGGTAAAGCCGTTGTCTTTGTCAAACTCGGTACGAATACCGATCTGCACAGAGTGATTCGGATCGATCAGACCTTCGTTCGGCGCAGTGTAGAACATGGTACCGTGGTCGAATTCGCAGCCGTTCGCGTAGGTGTCGGTATGAGCATCAAAGTGCACCAGCGCCATTTTACCAAAGTGTTTAGCGTGTGCGCGCAGCAGCGGTAGCGTGACGAAGTGGTCGCCGCCAAAGGAGAGCATGCGCTTACCGGCAGACAGCAGCTTCTCAGCATGCGCCTGCAGTTTTTCACTCATTTCACGCGCATCCCCGAACGCATAAACCAGATCGCCGCAGTCCACCACGTTCAGGCGCTCGCGCATATCGAAGTTCCACGGGAATCGGTTGTGCTCCCAGGCCAGGTTGGTGGACACCTGACGGATTGCCGCCGGACCATGACGCCCGCCCGCACGACCAGACGTTGCCATATCAAACGGTACACCGGTGATCACCCAGTCGGCGTCGCTGTCGTACGGCATGAAGTTCATCGGCAGACGTAAAAAACCAAAGGCGTTAGAAACCAGGGAGTTGTCGTATTGATGACCTAAGGTGCTCATGTACTGACCTCTTTAAAAATCGATGAAAAAAAATCCCCTCCGCGTCGTTAAGCCCGACGAGGAAGGGATTGATTTGGTAACTGCATATTTACGGCAAATTATCGCCGTTATTTTGTACGGATTCAAGTGAGTGCCACAAATGCTGCCCCCGCGGATTCCGACTGCCGGATGGCGGCTTCGCCTTATCCGGCCTACTTTCGTAGGAACGGTAAGCGCAGCGCCACCAGGCATTTATCGTTACTCATCTTCCAGATAAGTATAACCGTACAGACCGGCTTCAAACTCTTCGAGGAACTGCTGTTGCAGCTCAGCGTCCAGATCGGTGTTTTTCACCTGGTCACGGAACTGCGTCAGCAGGGTGTTCGGATCCAGCTGCACGTATTGCAGCATATCCGCCACGGTATCCCCTTCGTCGGACAGCTCAACTTCTACGCTGCCGTCAGGGAAGACGAACACGTCAACCGCTTCGGTATCACCAAACAGGTTGTGCATGTTGCCGAGGATCTCCTGGTACGCACCCACCATAAAGAAGCCCAGCATCGGCGGGTTCTCAGGGTCATATTCCGGCATCGGCATGGTGGTCGCAATGCCATCACCGTCAACGTAGTGGTCGATAGCACCATCAGAGTCGCAGGTGATATCCAACAGCACCGCACGGCGTTCAGGCACCTGATTCAACCCTTCCAGCGGCATTACCGGGAACAGCTGATCGATCCCCCACGCATCCGGCATCGACTGGAACAGTGAGAAGTTGACGTAAATCTTATCCGCCATACGCTCCTGCAGCTCGTCGATAATCGGACGGTGCGCACGGTTGCTCGGGTCGAGTTGTTTCTGCACTTCATGGCACATGTTCAGATACAGCTGCTCTGCCCACGCACGCTCCTGCAGGCTAAAGGTGCCTGAAGAGTACCCAACGTGAATATCGTGCAGATCCATCTGGCTGTCGTGCAGCCATTCACGCAGCGAACGACGGGTTCCCGGTTCATGCATCTCTTGCCAGGTTTCCCACATGCTTTGCAGGGCACGTGGCGCATCGTCAGCCGGAGGTGTGGCTTCGGTGTGTTCGCTACGCTCAACGCCGATAATGTTAGATACCAGCACGGTATGGTGCGCGGTTACCGCGCGGCCAGACTCGGTGATTACCGTCGGATGCGGCAGACCGTGTTCTTCACAGGCGTCGCCAATAGCCCAGATGATGTTGTTGGCGTATTCGTTCAAACCGTAGTTTACGGAACAGTCAGACTGCGAACGGGTACCTTCGTAATCCACGCCCAGACCACCGCCCACGTCGAAGCACTGGATATTAACGCCAAGCTTGTGCAGCTCAACGTAGAAACGCGCCGACTCACGTACGCCGGTGGCGATATCACGAATGTTCGCCATTTGGGAGCCGAGATGGAAGTGCAGCAACTGGATGCTGTCCAGACGACCACGCTCGCGCAGAATTTCTACCAGTTGCAGCACCTGGTTTGCCGCCAGGCCGAATTTTGATTTTTCACCGCCGGAGGACTGCCACTTGCCAGAGCCCTGCGACGCCAGACGCGCACGCACGCCCAGACGCGGAACGACATTCAGGCGTTCAGCTTCATCCAGCACGATAGCGATTTCAGACATCTTCTCGATGACCAGGTAGACCTTATGGCCCATCTTCTCGCCAATCAGCGCCAGACGGATATATTCGCGGTCTTTATAACCGTTACACACGATCACGCTACGGGTCATTCCGGCATGGGCCAGAACGGCCATCAATTCAGCTTTGGAACCAGCTTCCAGCCCCAGCGGTTCGCCGGAGTGGATCAGCGATTCAATCACGCGACGATGCTGGTTGACCTTGATCGGGTAAACGAGGAAATAGTCACCGTTGTAACCGTAAGATTCACGGGCTCGTTTAAACGCGGCGTTAATCGAACGCAAACGATGTTGCAGGATCTGCGGGAAGCAGAACAATGCAGGCAGACGCTGGCCCTGCGCTTCACGGGCTTTCACCAACTCAGCAAGGTCAACGCGCGCTTCGGGTACGTCCGGATCCGGGCACACGCTGATGTGGCCCAGTTCATTGACGTCGTAGTAGTTATTACCCCACCAGGCAATATTGTAAGTACGCAGCATCTTGCTGGCTTCCTGGGAACTCATTGCAACCTCCTGCATGGAGCGTAGTACACCGTGTTCGCCTGCTGACGAAGGCGAACCCAAAGAAATGTCGTCAGACATAGCGAACCTCAAATTTTATTAACAAGTGTAAAACAGTTGACTACTATCGCAATCCGAAGACGCGATAACAACCCAAATACAGGCAGAATTTGCAGCAGATAGTGCTGACGCTCCGACTGTGCGACCGGTTTCTTTTTCATATCAATGTAAACACGTAACCGAACTTAATGCTGACGGTTCGGCGAAACCACGAGAAAACTCTTGTTTACCAAGAGCGCCCTTGTTCAGTTCTTAGTGACCGTAGCCGGCCCTGGAGTCCTGAGAAGCGCCGAGATGGGTATAACATCGGCAGGTATGCAAGATGCAGATTGCGGGGAACATATGTACACCAGAACGGTGCGACAGATTCAGCAGAATACAACGGTTCATTATCTCGTATCACCTCCACGGTTGCTCCTTACGGAACGAACCCACAAGCCAAAGCTAAAGTCTTAACCCGGCTGGAAGTGGCAACACGATGAAAACGTCGTGTGCTTTTGTATGAGCCGCGCGCCGCGTTTTATACCCATAAGGAAGTCAAAAAGCAAAAGATAAATGCGTGCATTGCCAGCACCGTCAGGAAAAATTTCCAGTTACATTTTCAGTACAATGCGACCTCAATCAAAAAAAGCTGGAAATCAGGCGAAGAACTGTCCTAAAATAGCCGTCCAGATGTTAATCCATCTATACCGATTAACACTCAGACTGCCAGTGTCCGTCATCTGCAGACTCATGGTAGAATCTTCTACACATGGCTATTCCACTCGACAGTTTGAGCTAACCAAATTCTCCTTAGGTGAAATTAAATATGGCAAAACACCTTTTTACGTCCGAGTCCGTATCAGAAGGGCATCCTGACAAAATCGCTGACCAAATCTCTGACGCCGTACTGGACGCAATCCTCGAGCAGGATCCGAAAGCACGCGTTGCCTGCGAAACCTACGTCAAAACCGGTATGGTTTTAGTTGGCGGTGAGATCACCACCAGCGCATGGGTTGATATCGAAGAGATCACCCGTAATACGGTTCGCGAAATTGGCTATGTGCATTCCGACATGGGCTTTGACGCCAACTCTTGTGCGGTACTGAGCGCGATTGGTAAACAGTCTCCGGACATCAACCAGGGTGTTGACCGCGCCGATCCGCTGGAACAGGGCGCAGGCGACCAGGGTCTGATGTTTGGTTATGCAACCAACGAAACCGATGTGCTGATGCCAGCTCCAATTACCTATGCTCACCGTCTGGTGCAGCGTCAGGCTGAAGTGCGTAAAAACGGCACTTTATCCTGGCTGCGTCCGGATGCAAAAAGCCAGGTTACCTTCCAGTATGACGACGGCAAAATCGTCGGTATTGATGCGGTTGTTCTGTCGACTCAGCACTCTGAAGACATCGATCAGAAATCGCTGCAAGAAGCCGTTATGGAAGAGATCATCAAGCCGGTACTGCCGACAGAATGGCTGACTGCTTCGACCAAGTTCTTCATCAACCCAACCGGTCGTTTCGTAATCGGCGGTCCAATGGGCGACTGTGGACTGACAGGTCGTAAAATCATCGTTGATACCTACGGCGGCATGGCGCGTCACGGCGGCGGTGCATTCTCTGGTAAGGATCCGTCTAAAGTTGACCGTTCCGCAGCCTATGCAGCCCGTTACGTCGCAAAAAACATTGTTGCCGCTGGTCTGGCTGACCGTTGTGAGATTCAGGTTTCCTACGCAATCGGCGTGGCTGAACCGACCTCTATCATGGTGGAAACATTTGGTACTGAAAAAGTGCCTTCTGAGCAACTGACCCTGCTGGTGCGCGAGTTCTTCGACCTGCGCCCGTATGGCCTGATTCAGATGCTGGATCTGCTGCACCCGATTTACAAAGAAACCGCTGCTTACGGTCACTTTGGTCGCGAACATTTCCCATGGGAAAAAACCGACAAAGCCGCTCTGCTGCGTGAAGCTGCCGGTCTGAAGTAATTCCCTCACGGCTCAACGCTTATGAAGACCAGCCTCGCGCTGGTCTTTTTTATGTCCTTTTCTCTTCCATACCCCATAGCCAAAGCTACGCTAATCTCCCTTGTTGCAAACAACAAATGAAAGCGATTACATATCGTAGAATTTCGATCCAACATGAATCAACATCTCTTCGTTACTATGATTGCATCACTGTTACATTATATTTCAGCATTATCTTAAACCCAGACAATCAATGTTATTCATGCGAAATAAATAACGTTATTTTTCAATCAAATAACCAATAACTTACATGAATGCTAGTGTAACCGATTACACTAATGTGATGTGATTCGCATTTTTTTACCCCGTACTCACCTACCCTTAACATCAACAAAACTAGCTACCCAACCGGAGGGCATCATGCCTGACAATAAAAAAACGGGGCGTTCCAACAAAGCCATGACATTTTTTGTCTGCTTTCTTGCAGCCCTGGCTGGATTACTTTTTGGCCTGGATATCGGTGTTATTGCCGGAGCTTTACCGTTCATCACCGACGAGTTCCAAATTACCCCCCACACTCAGGAATGGGTGGTGAGTTCGATGATGTTTGGTGCTGCCGTGGGTGCCGTCGGCAGCGGTTGGCTCTCCTTCAAACTGGGGCGTAAAAAGAGTTTGATGATCGGCGCAATCCTGTTTGTTGCCGGTTCACTGTTCTCCGCCGCGGCACCAAACGTTGAAGTGCTGTTGGTTTCCCGCGTGCTGCTCGGCCTTGCGGTAGGCGTTGCGTCTTATACCGCGCCGCTTTACCTGTCTGAAATTGCCCCGGAAAAAATTCGTGGCAGCATGATCTCTATGTATCAGTTGATGATCACCATCGGTATTTTGGGTGCGTATCTTTCCGATACGGCGTTTAGCTACAGCGGCGCATGGCGCTGGATGCTGGGCGTGATCATCATCCCTGCCCTGCTGCTGCTGGTTGGCGTTATCTTCCTGCCGGACAGCCCACGCTGGTTTGCTGCTAAACGTCGTTTTGTCGATGCTGAACGTGTTCTGTTGCGTTTGCGTGATACCAGCGCAGAAGCCAAACGCGAGCTGGATGAAATTCGTGAAAGTCTGCAGGTGAAGCAGAGCGGCTGGGCGCTGTTTAAAGAAAACAGCAACTTCCGCCGCGCGGTATTCCTTGGCGTCCTGTTACAGGTGATGCAGCAGTTCACCGGGATGAACGTCATTATGTATTACGCACCGAAAATCTTTGAGCTGGCGGGCTACACCAACACCACCGAGCAGATGTGGGGGACTGTTATCGTCGGTCTGACCAACGTGCTGGCAACCTTTATCGCCATTGGCCTGGTTGACCGTTGGGGCCGCAAGCCTACGCTGATCCTCGGCTTTATCGTCATGGCCGTCGGTATGGGCGTGCTGGGTACGATGATGCACGTGGGTATTCACTCGGCGGCCGCGCAATACTTCGCTGTACTGATGCTGCTGATGTTTATCGTTGGCTTTGCCATGAGCGCCGGTCCGCTGATTTGGGTTCTGTGCTCTGAAATCCAACCGCTGAAAGGCCGCGATTTCGGTATCACCTGCTCTACCGCAACCAACTGGATTGCCAATATGATCGTCGGTGCAACCTTCCTGACGATGCTGAACTCGCTGGGAAGCGCCAATACTTTCTGGGTCTACGGTGGTCTGAACGTCCTGTTCATCTTCCTGACCCTGTGGCTGATACCTGAAACTAAAAATGTCTCTCTGGAACACATTGAACGTAACCTGATGAAAGGTCGTAAACTGCGCGAAATTGGCGCACACGACTAATCACGAAAAGCTTCCTCCCCCGCGGGAGGAAGCCTTCCTCTTGCAGTCCCTTCCCTGCCGCACTATCCTCTGGCGTTATGAAAACCTCCCGTCTCCCTATCGCCATCCAGCAAGCCGTTATGCGTAGCCTGCGGGAAAAACTCGCTCAGGCCAATCTCAAGCTAGAACGCAATTACCCGGAGCCAAAGGTGGTTTACCAACAGCGCGGAACCGCCGCGGGTACCGCGTGGCTACAAACCTACGAAATTCGTCTGAATCCCGTCCTGCTGATGGAGAACGTTGACGCGTTCGTTAACGAAGTGGTGCCCCATGAACTGGCGCATTTACTGGTGTGGAAATACTTTGGCCGCGTGCCGCCGCACGGCAAAGAGTGGAAATGGATGATGGAAAGCGTGCTGGGCGTGCCAGCCCGACGTACGCATCAGTTCGAACTGCAATCCGTGCAGCGTAAGACCTTTACTTACCGCTGCAAGTGTCAGGAACACCAACTGACCGTACGCCGCCATAACCGCGTGATACGCGGCGAAGCCGCCTACCGCTGCGTTCACTGCGGCGAACCACTGATTGCAGAATAATCTTCAGAATTATCAGGAACTTTTCTGATCTAACTGATTGCATACAGGAATGACTTTCGCTACGTTGCGGGCTCGTTTTGACACGGAGTTCGTGATGTACCGTAATTTTTCTTTTGCTGCGGTCTTGTTAGCCGCAGCATTTTCAGGCCCGGCTTTAGCCGAAGGCATCAACAGTTTTTCTCAGGCAAAAGCGGCGGGCGTCAAAGTTAACGCCGATGCACCAGGCGATTTCTACTGCGGTTGTAAAATTAACTGGCAAGGCAAAAAAGGGGTCGTGGACCTCGAATCCTGCGGCTATAAAGTGCGAAAAAACGAAAACCGCGCCAGTAGAATTGAATGGGAGCACGTTGTCCCCGCCTGGCAGTTTGGTCATCAGCGCCAGTGCTGGCAGGACGGAGGGCGTAAAAACTGCGCTAAAGATCCGGTCTATCGCAAAATGGAAAGCGATATGCATAACCTGCAGCCTGCGGTAGGTGAAGTGAATGGCGATCGCGCTAACTTCATGTACAGCCAGTGGAACGGTGGCGAAGGCCAGTATGGACAGTGCGCGATGAAGGTTGATTTCAAAGAGAAAGTTGCCGAGCCGCCTGCCCGCGCCCGTGGCGCCATCGCGCGTACCTATTTTTATATGCGCGACCAATACAACCTGACGCTCTCTCGCCAGCAAACCCAGCTTTTTAATGCCTGGAATAAGCAGTATCCGGTCACCGACTGGGAGTGTGAGCGCGACGAACGCATCGCGAAGGTACAGGGGAATCATAACCCCTATGTGCAACGCGCTTGCCAGGCGCAAAAGAGCTAACCTACACTAGCGGCAATATTTTTAACCATGCCCTGGCCTGTTGCAGCCCAGGGCCATGACGCGGATGTTTAACTATGCGCATTCCTCGCATTTATCACCCAGAGCCACTCGCTTCCGGTAGCCAAATTTCACTGTGTGAAGATGCTGCCAACCATATCGGCCGCGTACTACGTATGGGGCCAGGCCAGCCGCTACAGCTGTTTGATGGCAGCAATCAGGTATTCGACGCCGAAATTACCCACGCCAGTAAGAAAAGTGTGGAAGTGAAGGTGCTTAACGCTGAACTCGACGATCGGGAATCACCGTTGCATATCCACCTGGGCCAGGTAATGTCGCGCGGTGAAAAAATGGAATTTACTATCCAGAAATCGATTGAACTGGGTGTAAGCCTCATTACGCCACTTTTTTCTGAGCGTTGCGGCGTTAAACTGGACAATGAACGCCTGAACAAGAAGCTCCAGCAGTGGCAGAAAATCGCTATTGCCGCCTGCGAACAGTGCGGTCGTAATCGGGTGCCTGAAATTCGCCCGGCAATGGATCTGGAAGCATGGTGCGCAGAACAGGACGAAGGACTGAAGCTCAATCTGCATCCTCGCGCCAGCGCCAGCATTAACACGCTGCCGCTCCCGGTGGAGCGCATACGCTTGCTGAT
Source organism: Citrobacter sp. S39 (assembly GCF_009495675.1). NCBI lineage: Bacteria > Pseudomonadati > Pseudomonadota > Gammaproteobacteria > Enterobacterales > Enterobacteriaceae > Citrobacter > Citrobacter sp. S39. The sequence goes on along the minus strand of NZ_CP045555.1, from coordinate 1,799,429 downwards.
TGGCCCGGAAGGTGGGTTGTCGGCAGATGAAATTGCCATGACCGCACGGTATCAGTTTACTGATATTCTGTTAGGACCTCGCGTTCTGCGTACTGAGACAACTGCGCTCACCGCCATTACCGCGCTTCAGGTGCGTTTTGGCGATCTGGGCTAAGGCATAAACGGAGAAGAACATGATCAAGCTCGGCATCGTGATGGATCCCATCGCAAGCATCAACATCAAGAAAGATTCCAGTTTCGCTATGCTGCTGGAAGCGCAACGCCGCGGTTACGAAATTCATTATATGGAGATGGCCGATCTTTATCTGATCAACGGCGAAGCCCGCGCCCATACGCGTACCCTGAGCGTAGAGCAGAACTACGACAAATGGTATGAGTTCAAGAGCGAGCAGGATCTCCCGCTGGCAGACCTGGACGTTATTCTGATGCGTAAGGATCCGCCGTTTGATACCGAGTTCATCTACGCGACCTATATTCTGGAACGTGCAGAAGAGAAAGGAACGCTGATCGTCAACAAACCGCAGAGCCTGCGCGACTGCAACGAAAAGCTGTTCACCGCATGGTTTGCCGATCTGACGCCGGAAACGCTGGTCACGCGTAATAAAGCGCAGCTGAAAGCCTTCTGGCAAAAACACAGCGACATCATTCTCAAACCGCTGGACGGCATGGGCGGGGCCTCTATTTTCCGCGTGAAGGAAGGCGATCCGAACCTTGGCGTTATTGCGGAAACGCTGACCGAGCACGGTACCCGCTACTGCATGGCGCAGAACTATCTGCCAGCCATTAAAGACGGCGATAAACGCGTGCTGGTGGTCGATGGCGAACCCGTTCCTTACTGCCTGGCGCGTATTCCGCAGGGCGGCGAAACCCGTGGCAACCTGGCCGCAGGTGGTCGTGGCGAGCCGCGTCCATTAACCGACAGTGACTGGGAAATTGCCCGTCGCATTGGGCCAACGCTGAAAGCGAAAGGTTTGATTTTTGTCGGTCTGGATATCATTGGCGATCGTCTGACGGAAATTAACGTCACCAGCCCAACCTGTATTCGTGAAATTGAAGCGGAGTTCCCGGTTTCGATTACCGGTATGCTGATGGATGCCATTGAGGCCCGTCTGCAGAAGTAAATACGTTGCCGGATGGCGACGATTTCGCGTCTAATCCGGCCTACAATTGCACCCCGTAGGCCGGATTAGGCAAAGCCGACATCCGGCAAGCTATTTTCAGAGGGTGACATCTTCGCACTTTGCCCACATACTGGGCGCTGTTGCTTTTTTGAACCAGGAAACAGAACCTCTGACAATGAATTTACAGCATCACTTTCTAATTGCCATGCCTGCTCTCCAGGATCCAATTTTCCGCCGTTCCGTGGTGTATATCTGCGAACACAATGAGAACGGAGCAATGGGGATTATCGTCAATAAGCCTCTGGAAAACTTACAAATTGAAGGGATTCTGGAAAAGCTGAAGATTACTCCAGAAGAACGCGATCCGGCCATTCGTCTGGATAAGCCCGTGATGCTCGGCGGCCCGTTGGCAGAAGACCGTGGATTTATACTTCATACCCCACCGTCGCGCTTTGCATCCAGTATTCGCATTTCTGATAACACCATCATCACAACCTCCCGCGATGTATTAGAAACTCTGGGCACGCAGGAGCAACCATCCGAGGTGCTGGTGGCATTAGGCTATTCATCATGGGAAAAGGGCCAACTGGAACAAGAGTTACTGGATAACGCCTGGCTTACGGCCCCTGCCGATCTCAACATCTTATTCAAAACGCCGATTGCCGACCGCTGGCGCGATGCGGCGAAGCTTATCGGGATAGATATTCAGACCATGCCCGGCGTGGCGGGACACGCATGATGAACGGAACATTACTCTCTTTTGATTTTGGTACGAAAAGTATCGGCGTCGCCGTGGGTCAGCGCATTACCGGTACGGCCAGGCCATTGCCCGCCATCAAAGCACAGGACGGTACGCCAGACTGGAATTTGATTGAACGCCTGCTGAAAGAGTGGCAACCGGATGAAATCATTGTCGGCCTGCCGCTCAACATGGATGGCACCGAACAGCCCCTTACCGCGCGCGCACGTAAATTCGCTAACCGCATTCATGGTCGCTTTGGCGTAACCGTAACGCTGCACGATGAACGTTTGAGCACCGTCGAAGCCCGCTCAGGCCTGTTTGAGCAAGGCGGTTACCGGGCGTTGAATAAAGGCAAAGTGGACTCCGCTTCTGCCGTTATTATCCTGGAAAGCTATTTCGAGCAGGGCTATTAAAGCCGCCCCTGCGCCTGTCGCTGCTGTAAACTTTGTGCAAACGTCTGCATACCTGTCTGCTGCCCGGTTTGAATCACGCCGGGTAGCTGATGCGTTTTCCCTTCGCGGATCAAATTGCCCACGGCGGGCGTGTTGACGAGCAGTTCGAATAGCGCCACGCGTCCCCCCTGCTTATCCTCCTCCAGTTTTTGCGAAAGAACCGCCCGCAGGCTATCTGCCAGTTGGTTACGCACAGGATCTTTCTCTGTTGCTGCAAAGGAATCCACCAGCCGCGCGATGGCCTGTGCCGCACCTCGCGTATGTAACGTTGCCAGCACCAGATGTCCGGTCTCCGCCGCCGTTAATGCCAGCCGAATGGTTTCCACGTCGCGCAGCTCACCCAGCAAAATAACGTCGGGATCTTCGCGTAGCGCACCGCGCAAACCGGTGGCGAAAGAGGCGCAGTGTGCGCCCACCTCCCGCTGTTGAATCAGACAACGTCGGCTGGTGTAGCGATATTCAATAGGATCTTCCAGCGTCAGAATGTGCCCCTCAATATGCTGATTAAGATACTCCACCATCGCAGCCAGGGTCGTAGATTTACCGCTGCCGGTAGCGCCTGTCACCAGAATCAACCCGTTTTCACTGTGAAGCAGTTCAGGTATGACCGCGGGAGGCTGAAGATCGTCTAAATGGGGACAATCCAGCGGTAGCAGTCTTAGCGCCAGCGAGGTTCCCTGCAGATGGACAAATGCGCTGGCGCGCAGCCGCCGGGAGTCCGTCAGGGTAACGGCAAAATCAATCTGCCCTTGCTCCTGCAACTGTACCTGTTGTTGCTCACTGAGCCAGCACATCAGCAGATTCTCTACGTCAGGCGCGGTAAACGGTGCGCTTTCGACTTTTCCATGTCTGCGCCAACGCGCAGGCCATGCATTGCACAGGTGTAGATCCGACACGTTATGCTTTACACTAAGGGCCACTATTTCTTCCATATTCATATGAACATCCTCGGAAAATGAACGATATCGCGCATAACCTGGCACATGTCCGGGACAAAATCTCAGCCGCCGCGACGCGTTGCGGGCGGTCTTCAGAAGAAGTTATATTGCTTGCAGTCAGCAAAACCAAACCTGCGAGCGCCATCGAAGAAGCCATTACCGCAGGGCAGCGTGCCTTCGGTGAAAACTATGTCCAGGAAGGGGTGGATAAAATCCGCTACTTTCAGGAAAAAAGCGTCAACGATCTGCAGTGGCACTTTATCGGCCCGCTGCAGTCCAACAAAAGTCGTCTGGTCGCTGAACATTTTGACTGGTGCCATACGATCGACCGTCTACGTATCGCTGCCCGTCTGAGCGAACAGCGCCCGGCAGACCTGCCGCCGCTGAATGTGCTGATCCAGATTAATATCAGCGATGAGAACAGTAAGTCAGGGATTCCGCTGGCAGAGCTTGATGCCCTGGCCGCTGAAGTCGCTGCGCTGCCGCGCATTACCCTGCGTGGTTTGATGGCTATTCCCGCTCCTGAGTCAGATTATGTAAGGCAGTTTGAAGTTGCACAGCAAATGGCTGTAGCATTTGCCGGGTTGAAAACACGCTATCCAAATATCGATACGCTCTCGCTGGGGATGTCTGATGATATGGATGCCGCTATCGCGGCGGGTAGCACGATGGTGCGCATCGGCACTGCCATTTTTGGTGCTCGTGATTACACTAAAAAATAAGGAAAATTAAGGAACACCATGAATACGTTGACCTTCCTGCTCTCAACGGTAATTGAGCTGTATACCATGGCGCTGCTGCTGCGCGTGTGGATGCAATGGTCTCGCTGCGATTTCTACAACCCGTTCTCGCAGTTTATTGTGAAAATCACTCAGCCCATTATTGGGCCGTTACGCCGTATTATTCCGCCAATGGGGCCCATTGACAGCGCATCAGCATTAGTCGCGCTCGTTCTCAGCTTTATCAAAGCCATCGTGCTATTTAAGGTGGTCACGTTCCAGCCGATCATCTGGATCGCCGCCGTGCTGATTGTCCTGAAGACCATTGGGCTGCTGATTTTCTGGGTGCTGCTGGTAATGGCAATTATGAGCTGGGTCAGCCAGGGTCGCAGCCCGGTGGAGTACGTGCTGATTCAACTGGCGGATCCGCTGTTGCGTCCTATCCGTCGCATACTTCCAGGCATGGGCGGGATCGATTTCTCCCCAATGATTCTGGTTCTGCTGCTCTATGTCATTAACATGGGTATCGCAGAAGTGTTACAGGCGACAGGCAACATACTGCTGCCGGGGCTGTGGATGGCGCTATGAGTGCCGTTACACCCTGCGACGACGGTCTGGTTTTACGGCTCTATATTCAGCCGAAAGCCAGCCGTGACAGTATTGTGGGTTTACATGGCGACGAAGTTAAAGTCGCCATTACCGCCCCGCCGGTCGATGGACAAGCCAACAGCCATCTGGTGAAGTTTCTCGGCAAACAGTTCCGCGTAGCGAAAAGCCAGGTCGTTATTGAGAAGGGCGAGCTTGGTCGTCACAAACAGGTTAAAATTATTCATCCGCAACAGATCCCGCCCGAAATTGCGGCGCTAACTGATTAGGTATCCCATGCAAAAAGTTGTCCTCGCGACCGGCAATGCCGGTAAAGTGCGTGAACTCGCCTCTCTTCTGAGTGATTTCGGTCTTGATGTTGTTGCCCAAACGGATCTGGGAGTTGATTCTGCAGAAGAGACCGGACTGACGTTTATTGAGAACGCCATTCTGAAGGCGCGTCATGCCGCGCAAATTACGGGTTTGCCAGCCATTGCTGATGACTCCGGCCTGGCAGTAAATGCCCTTGGCGGCGCGCCGGGTATCTATTCAGCCCGCTATTCCGGCGAAGATGCGACCGATCAGCAGAACCTGGAAAAACTGCTGCACACCCTGCGGGATGTCCCGGATGACCAGCGTCAGGCGCAATTCCACTGCGTGCTGGTGTATATGCGCCATGCGGACGATCCCACGCCTTTAGTGTGCCACGGAAGCTGGCCGGGCGTGATTACCCGTGAACCGGCCGGAAACGGTGGTTTTGGTTACGACCCAATCTTTTTTGTGCCGTCCGAAGGAAAAACAGCTGCTGAGCTGACCCGCGAAGAAAAAAGTGCGATTTCTCACCGCGGACAGGCACTGAAGCTGCTGCTGGATGCCCTGCGCAATGGTTAACCTTCCGCCGCTAAGTCTTTATATTCACATCCCCTGGTGCGTGCAGAAATGCCCGTACTGCGACTTTAACTCGCATGCGCTTAAGGGCGAGGTTCCTCATGACGACTATGTTCAGCACCTGCTGAGCGATCTGGATACTGAGGTGGCCCACGCCCAGGGGCGGGAAGTAAAGACAATTTTTATCGGTGGTGGTACGCCGAGCCTGCTTTCTGGCCCGGCAATGCAAACGCTGCTCGACGGCGTGCGCGCACGGCTGAATCTGGCCGCAGATGCAGAAATCACAATGGAGGCGAATCCCGGGACGGTGGAAGCCGATCGCTTTGTTGATTATCAACGCGCTGGCGTAAACCGTATCTCGATTGGCGTACAGAGCTTTAGCTCCGCCAAACTCGAGCGTCTGGGACGTATTCACGGGCCGGAAGAAGCCAAACGAGCAGCACACCTGGCGAGCGGTCTGGGGCTACGCAGCTTTAACCTCGACCTGATGCATGGTTTGCCAGATCAGACGCTGGAAGAGGCGCTGGGCGATTTACAGCAGGCCATCGCGCTCAATCCACCGCATCTTTCCTGGTATCAGTTGACCATCGAACCCAACACGCTGTTCGGTTCCCGACCGCCTGTTTTACCAGACGATGATGCGCTGTGGGATATTTTTGAGCAAGGCCACCAGTTGCTGACCGCCGCCGGGTATCAACAGTACGAAACCTCAGCCTATGCAAAGCCGGGCTATCAGTGTCAGCACAACCTTAATTACTGGCGTTTTGGCGACTATCTCGGTATTGGCTGCGGCGCGCATGGCAAAATTACGTTCCCGGACGGGCGCATTCTGCGTACCACCAAAACGCGGCATCCGCGTGGCTACATGCAAGGGCGTTATCTCGAAAGCCAGCGTGATGTCGCCGAAGCCGATAAGCCGTTCGAGTTCTTTATGAACCGTTTCCGGTTGCTTGAGGCCGCGCCTCGCGCGGAGTTCAGACAATATACCGGGCTTACCGAGGACGTTATTCGTCGACAGATCGATGAGGCTATTTCCCAGGGCTACCTGAGTGAATGCGATGAATACTGGCAGATTACTCAACAAGGTAAGCTGTTTTTGAACTCTCTGTTGGAGCTGTTTCTGGCGGAGTAATACGGTAACGATGTAGGCCGGATAAGGCCTTGAGCCGCATCCGGCAAATTGCCTGATGGCGCTGCGCTTATCAGGCCTACAGGGTTAGGTCGATGAGCGCAGCCACCTTCAGTCATTAATACTGATTAAACATTTCCTGGATCTGTTTAGGATCCTTGGTTTGAGTCAGCGCAAGCTGCAGCAGAACACGTGCTTTTTGCGGGTTCAGGGAACCTGAAGCCACAAATCCGTATTTTGCATCATCAACTTCTGCATCCTGCGTGGTGGCACCCGTTGGTACACGAGATGAACGCACCACAACGGTACCTTTATGCGCGGCGGTTGCCAGCGTATCGAAAATGGTTTTATACAAGTTACCGTTACCTACACCTGCACTAACGATCCCTGCGTAACCCGCATCTACCAGTGCTTTTGCCGGCAGATCGGAGGCGTTAGCATAGTTGTAAACAATCCCAACTTTCGGCAACTCGGTCAGCTTAGAAACATCGAACGGAGTAGACGTGGTGTGCTTACGCGCAGGCGTACGCTGGTAGTCGATTTTACCGTTATGAATGTAACCCAACGGGCCGTAGTTAACGGATTTGAAGGTAGCAACGTCGGTAGTGTTGGTTTTAGTCACGTCGCGACCATCCATAACGGTGTCGTTCATCACCACCAGCACTCCGCGGTTGGCAGAGGCTTTGTCTGCGGCAGTTACCACTGCGTTATACAGGTTGAACGGGCCATCAGCACTCATACCCGTAGATGGACGCATGGCGCCGACCAGCACGACCGGCTTGTTGCACTTGACGGTCAGGTCGAGGAAATAGGCGGTTTCTTCCATGGTATCCGTACCATGTGTCACCACGAAGCCGTCGGTTTTATCACACTCGGTATTAATCTTTTTGGCCAGCGTTAACCAGACTTCGTCATTCATATCCTGGGAGCCGATGTTCACCACCTGCTCGCCTTTAACGACAGCGATATCTTTCAACTGAGGAACGGCTTCAACCAGATTTTCTACGCCAACCTTGCCTGCCGTGTAGTTAGATTTTGTCGCGGAATCACCGCCACCAGCAATCGTCCCGCCGGTCGCTAAAATAGTGATATTTGGCAGTGCAAGCGCCGCGCCGCTGAAACCCATAACCAGTGCGGCAAGCGCCGTTTTCTTGAAAAACTCCATGTTATTTCTCCAGTTACTTGAATTTGCAGCATTATGTCTATCCTACAGATGAATAATGTGACGAGTTCCAATTAACCAGATTTATATCTCCATCAAATTGTTATTCTTAGAGATGGATATCAAAAAAACAGAAAAGTACAAAATAAAACGGCGCAGAATGTTTCTGCGCCGTTAAAAAGAGGTGAAGATTATTTCAGAGTGCTAACCAGCGTTTTACGATCGTTTTCCAGCGTCACGACGCGGGCACAAACATCTTTGCCAAACTGTTGGAAGTCTTGTTCCTGATTCTTCCATTCGTTTTGAATTGAGGTTTGCAAGCCACCAAGGCTACCGAGCACGCCCTGCAACGGATTACCACCGCCTTTGAGTACGGCTTTGGCACCCATTTCGTTGATGCTGTCCTGCAAAATACCGCCCATCGCCTGATTAACCAGCTGTTGTCCGTCCGCGCGGACTTGATCAATCGCCTTATAATGGAAGGTCAGGCCATCAGTTCGATGCTCGATGATGCGGTTCATCTGCTCTTTCAATTGCGCATCCAGCTTGGTTAAGCGGCCACGCATGTTGCTGCTTTCACCGACCTCTTTGGCGATGATTTTATCCAGCGCCACGCGACCTTTCTCTACGCGCGCTCTGGCACCTTCGTCAATCCACGGCAGGCTGCTACGCAACGCCGCCTGATAATCTTTGGCTTGCTCACGCTGTGCGGCGTTCAGGTTGTACTGTTTACCGTTAAAGGTGACATCGCCGGTCTGGGTAATAATCAGGTCGCCGTTCTCGCCCTTCACCTGCACCGTTTGTGGGCTCAAAATCACATCGTCACGCGGGGTGACGCTGCACTGGTAATCTGCATGTGCGGCCATCGCCGTGAACGTTAGGACTGCCGCCAGCAGCGTTTTGCGCATCATATCTTTCCCTCAAGACAAATCGGGCCGGCATTTGCCGACCCTGTGCTACTTAGTCCCACCAAATATCGAAAAGTTCGCTGGTACGCACTTCTTCGAGTTTGTGCTCTTCCAGCCACTTACGCACGATTGCCTGGTGTTCTTCGGTGCATTTGCCGATTTCCTGCAGACAGATCAGACCTTCCCAGGCCAGATAGCCGCTGCCGTCAAAAGCCAGCTTGTTCGGTTCGATAACTTCATTGATAAAGTCATCAACGATTTGATCGACCTGCTCTCCAGATGTACCTTCCGGGAAACGCCATGCAACCGAAAATCCTACTTCCTGGAATTCTTCGATGTGCATCTTTTTACGCAGACGACGGCTACGGTTCTTTGCCATTATTTCACCCTCTCGAACATTAAGTCCCATACGCCGTGGCCAAGACGATGACCACGTTGTTCAAATTTGGTTACCGGGCGCGATTGTGGGCGCGGTACATAATCGTTACTCTCAGACTGGTTTTTATACCCGTCAATGGAGGACATCACTTCCAGCATATGTTCCGCATAAGCTTCCCAGTCGGTTGCCATGTGGAATACGCCGCCCAGCTTCAGCTTACTTAAGATATGCTCAGCAAACGGTACCTGAACGATACGGCGTTTATTATGACGTGCTTTATGCCACGGGTCAGGGAAAAACAACTGAACCATAGATAAAGAATTGTCAGGAATCATTTTATGCAGGACTTCAACGGCATCATGGCACATGACGCGCAGGTTCTCGACACCCTCTTCATGGGCTGAAGCCAGACACGCACCAACGCCCGGCGAGTGAACCTCAATGCCAAGGAAATTCTGTTCCGGACGCGCTTTCGCCATTGCGACCAGCGACGCTCCCATACCAAAACCGATTTCCAGCGTGACTGGCGCATCACGGCCAAACAGTTCTGCGAAATTTACAGGCTCTTCGCTGAACTCAACGCCCATCACCGGCCAGTAGTTTTCCAGCGCGTGCTCCTGCCCTTTCGTCAGTCGCCCCTGGCGACGAACAAAACTACGAATCCGGCGCAGAGGGCGGCCGTTTTCATCAAATTCCGGTGAAATGACGTCGTTCTTCATAAAAGTTTAGTCTGCTGTGTTTGAGTTCTGAAAACGGGCATTATCCAAAGTTAGTTGCCGGATGCAAGTAAAGGAAGAAAGTGAGCAGCGGAAAGTTCCGGTTTACACCCCGTTGCCGCTGTGCTGCAATCTTGCCCCCGGCAATAATGAAACGGTAATCATGCAAGCGTCTCAATTCTCGGCTCAGGTTTTGAGCTGGTACGACAAATACGGGCGGAAAACGCTGCCCTGGCAAATTGATAAGACGCCTTACAAAGTATGGCTCTCTGAGGTAATGCTGCAACAAACTCAGGTTGCGACCGTTATCCCTTATTTTGAGCGCTTTATGGCGCGCTTCCCAACGGTAACGGATTTAGCCCATGCGCCGCTGGATGAGGTTCTGCATTTGTGGACCGGGCTGGGTTATTACGCCCGAGCGCGTAATCTGCATAAAGCCGCGCAGCAGGTTGTCACGCTGCATAGCGGTATATTTCCGCAAACTTTTGATGAGGTGGCCGCCCTACCTGGCGTCGGTCGCTCAACCGCAGGCGCGATCCTTTCCCTCTCTCTGGGTCAGCATTTTCCGATTCTCGACGGTAACGTCAAACGCGTGCTGGCTCGCTGTTATGCTGTAAGCGGCTGGCCGGGTAAAAAAGAGGTCGAAAAGAAGCTGTGGGAGTTGAGCGAGCAGGTGACGCCCGCCCATGGCGTTGAGCGTTTTAATCAGGCGATGATGGATTTAGGCGCCATGGTCTGTACGCGCTCAAAACCTAAATGTTCGCTGTGTCCGTTGGAAAATGGCTGTGTGGCCAGCGCCAATGCAAGCTGGGCATTGTACCCGGGTAAAAAACCCAAGCAAACGCTGCCGGAACGAACGGGCTATTTTTTACTGATGCAGCATGATGACGAAGTGCTGCTCGCACAGCGACCGCCCAGCGGCTTATGGGGTGGTTTATACTGTTTTCCACAGTTTGACGGCGAAGATGGACTGCGCAACTGGCTGGCGCAACGGCAAATTAACGCAGATAATCTGACCCAACTTAATGCGTTTCGCCATACCTTTAGCCATTTCCACTTAGACATTGTGCCTATGTGGCTTCCTGTGTCTTCATTCGGCTCATGCATGGATGAAGGCAACGCGCTCTGGTATAACTTAGCGCAACCGCCGTCGGTCGGACTGGCGGCTCCCGTGGAGCGTTTGTTACAGCAATTACGTGCCGGTACACACGTTTAACGTACCGGTCGATAGAGAGGATTTTTTATGAGCAGAACGATTTTTTGCACTTTCCTGCAACGCGAAGCAGAAGGCCAGGATTTTCAGCTGTACCCGGGCGATCTGGGGAAACGCATCTACAACGAGATTTCTAAAGAAGCATGGGCGCAATGGCAGCATAAGCAAACCATGCTGATTAACGAGAAGAAGCTCAATATGATGAACGTTGAGCATCGTAAACTGCTTGAGCAGGAGATGATCAACTTCCTGTTTGAAGGCAAAGACGTGCATATTGAAGGCTATACACCAGAGTCTTAAGAACCGTTGCCGGATGGCGCTGCGCTTATCCGGCCTACGATTTAATCTGGTCCTTGCAAATAACAAACACAACACGCACTCCCGGAATGATGAAAAAATTTCTCGCGCTTGCCGTTATTGCGCCGTTGCTCATCTCCTGTTCCAGTTCGACCAAAAAAGGCGATTCCTATAACGAAGCCTGGGTCAAGGATACCAACGGTTTTGATATTCTGATGGGGCAATTTGCCCATAACATTGAGAATTTGTGGGGATTTAAGGAAGTGCTGATTGCGGGTCCAAAGGACTACGTAAAGTATACCGATCAGTATCAAACCCGCAGCCATATCAACTTTGATGACGGTACGATAACCGTCGAGACCATTGCCGGGACAGATCCCGCCGGACACCTGCGTCGGGCTATTATCAAGACATTGCTGATGGGGGATGATCCAGGTTCTATCGACCTCTATTCCGATGTCGACGACATTAAGATTTCCAAAGAGCCGTTCCTGTACGGGCAGGTGGTCGATAATACCGGCAAGCCCATTCGTTGGGAGGGGCGTGCCACCAATTTCGCTGACTATCTGCTGAAAACACGCCTGAAAAGCCGCAGCAATGGTATTCGCATCATCTATAGCGTGACGATCAACCTGGTACCGAACCACCTTGATAAGCGCGCGCATAAATACGTCGGCATGGTGCGTCAGGCTTCGCGTAAGTATGGCGTCGATGAGTCGCTGATTCTGGCCATCATGCAAACCGAATCCTCATTTAACCCATATGCGGTCAGCCATGCCGATGCGCTGGGACTGATGCAGGTGGTACAGCACAGCGCCGGGAAAGATGTGTTTCGCTCGCAAGGGCGCTCCGGCACACCGAGCCGTAGCTTCCTGTTTGACCCGGCCAGCAACATTGATACCGGTACCGCCTATCTGGCTATGCTCAACAATGTCTATTTAGGCGGCATTGATAATCCAACGTCCCGTCGCTACGCGGTGATCACGGCATATAACGGCGGTGCGGGCAGCGTGCTGCGCGTTTTCTCGAACGATAAAATCCAGGCAGCGAATATTATCAACAGCATGACCCCGGGGGACGTTTATCAAACGCTGACTACCCGACATCCATCGGCTGAATCACGCCGATACCTTTACAAGGTCAATTCCGCACAAAAATCATATCGACGCCGCTAATATATCCCCTCTTCTGCCCCGGTAAACGGGGCCCGGAAGAGGGTAAAGTGTTAACTCCATCACTCTTTTGCTTTGCAATCAGAAATTGTTTGCAAATATTTGTCACAGGTAACAAAAAAAGAGTGTCCCTCGTTGATAGAATCACATCATCAAGCCCCGGCAAATGTGCCTTTTAAAACATTCATCCGCATTACGGTGTGAGGAAATTAACATGAATCTTAAGCTGCAGCTGAAAGTGCTCTCGTTTCTGCAGTTCTGCTTATGGGGTAGTTGGCTCACTACCCTCGGCTCCTATATGTTTGTCACCCTAAAATTCGATGGTGCATCTATTGGCGCAGTGTATAGCTCGCTGGGGATCGCCGCCGTATTTATGCCTACGCTGTTAGGGATCGTGGCCGACAAATGGATCAGTGCGAAATGGGTGTACGCCATTTGTCACCTGGTCGGTGCAGCAACGCTGTTCGCCGCAGCCGAAGTCACCACCCCAGGCGCGATGTTCTTTGTGATCTTGCTTAACTCTTTGGCCTATATGCCAACGCTGGGGTTAATCAACACCATTTCTTACTATCGCCTGCAGTCAGCCGGGATGGATATCGTAACGGACTTCCCGCCAATCCGTATCTGGGGCACTATCGGCTTTATCATGGCGATGTGGGGCGTGAGCTTCTCCGGCTTCGAGCTGAGTCATATGCAGCTGTATATCGGTGCAACGCTGTCCGTTGTTTTGGCGCTGTTCACGCTGACGCTGCCGCATATTCCGGTGGCTAACCAGCAGAAAAACCAGAGCTGGTCGTCCATGCTGGGCCTGGATGCTTTCGCGCTGTTTAAAAACAAGCGCATGGCGATTTTCTTCATCTTCTCAATGATGCTGGGCGCGGAGCTGCAGATTACCAATATGTTCGGTAATACCTTCCTGCACAGCTTCGATAACAACCCGCTGTTCTCCGGTAGTTTCATCGTTGAACACGCCTCGGTGATGATGTCGATCTCGCAGATTTCCGAGACGCTGTTTATCCTGACCATCCCGTTCTTCTTGAGCCGTTACGGTATTAAGAATGTAATGCTTATCAGTATTGTGGCGTGGATGCTGCGTTTCGGCCTGTTTGCCTACGGCGATCCGACACCGTTCGGTACCGTGCTGCTGGTTCTGTCGATGATTGTTTACGGCTGCGCCTTCGACTTCTTCAACATCTCTGGCTCGGTATTCGTGGAGAAAGAAGTTCGCCCTGAAATCCGCGCCAGCGCACAGGGTATGTTCCTGATGATGACCAACGGCTTCGGTTGTATTCTGGGCGGACTGGTGAGCGGTAAAGTAGTTGAACACTATACGCTGAACGGTATTACCGACTGGCAGACCGTGTGGCTGATCTTCGCAGGTTACTCGCTGGTTCTGGCTTTTGCCTTCGTGGCGCTGTTTAAATACAAACACGTACGCGTTCCGGCAGGAACCCAAACTATCGCGCACTAACGTTTACGCAGAGAAAAGCGGGTTGCCAAAAGGTAACCCGTTTTTTTTGCTCTTACTTCACAACATATCCATACAGACGCTTAATACCGTCTGCATCCGTTTCACTGTAAACACCTTGTAGCTCCGGCGAGAAGCCCGGCAGCAGGTTAACACCCTCTTCCAGCGCCAGGAAATAACGTTGCACCGCCCCGCCCCAGATTTCGCCCGGTACCACGCACAGAACGCCAGGAGGATAAGGCAGCGCACCTTCTGCCGCAACGCGACCTGCGGCATCACAAATACGCACCAGTTCGACATCACCACGGATAAAGGCGCTGTTGGCATCCTGCGGGTTCATCGCCACGGCAGGCAAACTCTCCTGTCGGAACATCGCTTTTTGCAGATCCTTCACATCAAAGCTGACGTATAAATCGTGCATCTCCTGACACAGTTCACGCAGCGTGTAATCCCGATAGCGTACCGGATACTTGTTGAAGATGGTGGGCAGCACATCTGCCAGCGGCGTATCGTCCTCAATGTGCTGCTCAAACTGCGCCAGCATCGCCACCAGTTGCGCCAGTTTCTCGGTGCTTTCTGCCGGGGTCAGCAGGAACAGAATCGAGTTAAGGTCGCATTTCTCCGGAACAATGCCGTTTTCACGCAGGTAATGCGCCAGAATCGTCGCCGGAATACCAAACTCAGTATATTGCCCGGTTTGCGCATCAATGCCCGGAGTAGTTAACAACAGCTTACAGGGATCAACGAAGTACTGGTCGCGCGCGTAGCCGGAAAAACCATGCCATTTAGCACCCGGTTCAAAGCTAAAGAAGCGGCGCTCGCTGGCAATCACCTGCGTCGGATAGCTTTCCCACGGCTTACCATCAACTACCGGAGGAATAAACGGCTGAATCATCTTACAGTGGGTAAGAATCGCTTTACGGGCCTCAATGCCCAGCGCTACACACTCCGCCCATAGCCGACGCCCGCTCTCGCCTTCATGGATTTTGGCGTTAACATCCAGCGCCGCAAACAGCGGGTAAAACGGACTAGTGGAAGCATGCAGCATAAATGCATTGTTCAGACGCTTATGCGGACAGAACCGCGCCTGACCGCGAATATGGTTATCCTTTTTGTGGATCTGCGAGGTTTGCGAGAATCCGGCCTGCTGTTTGTGTACCGACTGAGTGACAAAGATCCCCGGATCGTCAGCATTGAGCTCCAGTAGCAGCGGTGACCCATCGGCCATCATCGGAATAAATTGCTCGTAGCCAACCCAGGCAGAATCAAACAGGATGTAATCGCACAGGCTACCGATCTTGTCGATCACCTGCCGGGCGTTGTAGATCGTACCGTCATAGGTACCAAGCTGAATGATTGCAAGGCGGAACGGGCGCGGCTGGTCAGCCTTGTGCGGCGCAACGTCACGTAGTTGCTGGCGCAGATACGCCTCATCAAAGCAGTGCTCGTCAATGCCGCCAATAAAGCCAAACGGATTACGCGCCGCTTCCAGATAAACCGGCGTCGCACCTGCCTGGATCAGCGCACCGTGGTGGTTCGACTTATGGTTGTTGCGGTCAAACAGCACCAGATCGCCGCGCGTCAGCAGCGCATTGGTCACCACTTTATTCGCCGCAGAGGTCCCGTTCAGCACAAAGTAGGTTTTATCCGCGTGGAAAACTTTCGCGGCAAATTTCTGCGCATGTTTCGCTGATCCCTCATGAATCAGCAGATCGCCCAGCTTAACGTCAGCGTTGCACATATCCGCGCGGAACAGGTTCTCGCCAAAGAACTCATAGAAATGTCTGCCCGCCGGATGCTTCTTAAAAAACTCACCGTGCTGGTGTCCCGGGCAGGCAAACGTGCTGTTCCCCATTTCGACATACTGGGTAAGCGTGTCATAGAACGGCGGCAGCAACTCTTCCTCATACTGACAGGCAGCAGACTCCAGCTCCAGCCAGTCCTGAGCCTGACCGCGAATCACCGCGTTAACGCCCGCAGGTACATCGACATCAGACTCTGCGAACAAAAACACCGGTATATGAAAACCAGTGCGTTTCAGCAAAGCCAGGATCCCACTGCGGCTGTCCGCAACGGTAATGACGACTGCCGCGACGTCAGTAAAATCGGTGCTGTCCAGCGCAACCACCTGGCGATGGCTGGAAAGACGAGAAGCCAGTTCACCACTGGCGGCAATTTTCATTGATTTCATAAGCGCAATAACCCGTTTCGGGAAAATCAAAAGTCCCGGGCAAAGCCGCATTGCTTTGCCCACGAAATGACGGGTCAAACTGGTTACCAGCCCCGACCGCCAGACATCAGTAAAAGCAGATAGCCTCTGATCTTACTGTTATCCTGCAGTGAGCGTACGCTGCCCTCACCGCATGGTGAAAGCGTGAAGATAAGTCGCAGGAAGGGGCGAACGTCGCGCAAAAAGGCGATATTGAAGGCGATGTAGGGGGAGTAAGATCATCCCAAGCAGCCTCATTCAGACAGGAGAAAATTCGCGCAATCATGGCACCTTTCACCTACTGGCGCAAGATAAAATCCTGTGCTTAAACCTCACAGATAAACAAGCATTTCGTCTGACAATAGCGGCATAATAATGCAATCTGAAACATAATTTCACCCAAACAGTTGCCTTTAACATCAAGACGATAATGGGTATGCAGGAGCAAACGTGGTAATCGGACCCTTTATTAATGCCAGCGCCATTTTATTAGGCGGTGTTCTCGGCGCGCTGCTCAGTCAGCACTTACCCGAACGTATTCGGATCTCAATGACCTCAATATTCGGGTTGTGCTCGTTGGGAATTGGTATCTTGTTGGTTATCAAATGCGTTAACTTGCCGGTGATGGTTCTGGCGACACTGATCGGTGCATTAATTGGCGAATTCTGCCATCTGGAAAAAGGAATCAATGCCGCGGTTGCCAAAGCGCAACAGCTTTTCACCAAATCGGATGCCAATGCAACACACGAATCCTTTATCCAAAGCTATGTGGCGATCATCGTGTTGTTTTGCGCCAGCGGGACCGGGATATTCGGGGCGATCCATGAAGGGATGACCGGCGATCCTAATATTTTAATCGCCAAGTCATTTCTCGATTTCTTCACCGCTATTATCTTCGCCTGCTCGCTAGGGATCGCCGTGTCTGCCATTTTCATACCGATGCTGGCAATTCAGTTGACGCTTGTCACCTGTGCAGCTCTGATTTTACCGCTGACAACCCCAGCCATGATGGCCGATTTCAGCGCTGTAGGCGGACTGTTGCTACTTGCAACCGGTTTGCGGATTTGCGGCATTAAAATGTTTGCGGTGGTGAATATGCTTCCTGCCCTTCTACTGGCAATGCCGCTTTCCGCAGCGTGGACGGCTTTTTTTGCCTGAGAATGCGTGCAATAGCAACAATGTGGTGATAGATTGTGCAGTCTGCATTGATTTGAAGAAATTTCGTTGACGAAACGAAGTGAATCGGGTTTAATGCGCCTCGTTGCCCGGATAGCTCAGTCGGTAGAGCAGGGGATTGAAAATCCCCGTGTCCTTGGTTCGATTCCGAGTCCGGGCACCACTATTTAGAAGAACCCGCCTATGGCGGGTTTTTTGCTTTTGGTGAAGCGGACTCTCCATCGAACTTCGTTCGATTATTCGCCGCCAGCGGCTCACCCCTTCGGGGCCAGCGCGACGAGCGCGCTGTTCAACGCTTACAGCGTTAGCCCGAGTCCGGGCACCACTATTTAGAGAAACCAGCCTTAGGGCTGGTTTTTTGCTTTTGGCGAATAGTCACTATTCTCTCTTCACCGAACTTTGTTTCAACAGCGCATAACGATTAAGAAGCTGATTAATCCGCATATCGAGTTGCTGATACAAAGCGGGTGATACCCTCCCCTGCATTTTGAATTCTTCATCTATTTGACGTAATAACTCTTCTGTCGGCGGCGTTTGGTCAAGCTGACGACGGATAGTGAAAATGGCTGATTTCAGCTCCGAACCCGTCAGATATTTACCTTTGCGTTCATCAAGCGAATTTAGCTGGGCAGTTAATGCCTCCAGCCCCTGCTGGGCATGATGCCAGTTTTGCAGTGCGCTTTCCGGCAACGCTTCCGTGGTTAACTGTTTTTGTAATCCGCTTGTGAATTCCGTAGTCAGCGATTCTTCCGGCCACAGGGTGGCTAGCTGCTGCGCTAATGATGCGGCATACTCCCTCGACCACAGAGGTGACAGGCGGGATATAACATCCAATTGCCCTTGCGCAGCGACGAAAAATTCCTGTTTCCGCTCCCCCAAATCTGAGGATTGCTTCAACGTGGATAATTGTTCAGGCGTCAACACCTGCGGCAATGGCCTGATCAGTTCATATTCATCAGCTCGCATATGCTTAATACCAAGAAAAGCGCCTGTACTCACTACCGCAGTCACCATGACACCGATGGCAAACCCTAACCACATCCGTCGGGTTCCGTGATCGGTTTGAGTAGCAAATACTGCTGTGCTCGATTGCCCGGGCGAAGCGGGTTCATTCACCACAAAGATCAGCTGGGGCAAAGCGATCTCAGCGTTATTGGCTGAGCCAGAAGCCGGTATCATCACAACGGCTGAGCCCGAATCCGCCTCTGACTTCTCAAGGCGTAAAGCGGCATTATGCATCCAGGTAACGACAACCTCCAGTTTACTCAGCGCTTTCAGTTCAAGCCGTTGCAGCACTTCGCAGGCATGTTTTAAACGCTGTTCAATCCGATAAACCACTGATAAATCAGCATATGACAGCGTTAGCGTACGCAATTCTTGCTGTAAACGGGCTGACAGCCATGTCAGAATTTCAACGCGAGCATGGGTTTGCTGCGGCCATATGGCACTCCAGTGATGCGTCAGTAACGCCTCCAGAAGCTCGGCACCTTCGGCAAGTCCCAGCAGCCCGGCATTACGCATTCTACTGACGGTATACCAGGCCAGGGTTTGCAATTCGACACCGTTATGGCGAAACAAAGTCAGGCTTAACTGTTCAACCTTTTGCCAGTCAACGTCCGGGCGCGCGGGATGAGTCAGCTTGCTGATTTCATCGCGTAGTTGCCCGAACTCCGTGAAAGCACGCGGGTCGCCACCGGTGCTGATGCGATTCGTCTCCATATCAGTACGCTCCTGTCTCAAGCCAACCCTGTTTTTTCAGGTGGCGGATGAGCACCCGTCCCTCGGGGGTAAAATCAGTGCCATAACGAACAACGCCAAGGTCCTGAAGTTCGGCATCGATGGAGTAGCGTAAATGCCCTGGCGTTTCCTGCTCCTGCATTGTGACCTGAATACTTTTCAGTCGCGGTTCATACTTCAACAAAACCTGAGAAAGCGTACTGATAAGTTGATGTGCCGTTCCCGGCATACCCTGGAGGATTTTGGTCATATCCGGCAGACCGTAGTCGGGTAAATGTTTAAGGCTACCGGCGCGCGTATTCAAAATGCGCTGCATATTATCCAAAACGGATAAGATGACCTGCGTGTTTTCACCAACTGCATGCAAAGGCAAACCACCGGAGAAATTACCCAACAAGATGTCATAAAGAGAAGGTCGTTTAATCATTACTCGTCCTCCGGCTTCAGGAGAACCAGAGCCTGAGAATTTAATTCAATCACTCGCGCTTTATCAGAATCGAGATCTTCTCGACGTATTACCACGCGCCATGAATCTTCAGACTGTTCGGGAGAAATAAACATTCCCGCCACGGCAACATACTGCGTTTCCTTTTCGAGTGGAATATCGATAGTTACGCTTTCACCAGGACGAACCCAAACATCTTTCTGAGCCAGTAAATCCGCTTTTACCACCGTGCTGTCTTGCGCAAATAAAGACTGATAATTCGCTGAGTCAAATGCTTTACGATCGTTGAGTTGGTAAATACGTACGACCGTTGAAAGCGCGATGCCCTGCGCATTTTTATTAGCGGCTTCTCTGGCGCAAAGATCCAAATGCAGCGTTTTAATTTCCTTATAAAAAATTGACTTCGTTAATGACACCGTGCCTTCAGATACTTTTTGTGTCAGACCACACCCTGTGATCAGGCTGGTCATGCCGGTTATTACGACAAAATTAATAGCGATAATCGCCAGCCTCATCGGCTTCCCTCCGCTGATCGTGTTGGCTAAGGCTCTGCCAAAGCCCAAGTTTAATGGTGATAAGTTGGTTCAGAGCTTTCGGGTTATTCAGACGCATAACAGCCGTGCGACCGAGCTGTACTGCATGTTCGCTTTTATTACTGGTAAGTTGAGCATCCGGAAGCACCGAGCGAGGAATACGTAATTGCAGCCTCGCATTCACTCTGGCACCTAAATAAACGTGCAGGAGCGCGAGAAAATCATGGTAAAGCTGACCGCCGGGTAACCAGTCGCAAACCCCATCAGGAACCTCCGTGGTTAGCGTAATGAGCACCTGACTGTTAATATCTACGGCGCTATGTCCCATCACCGGACGAGAATGAAGGCTAACGGGGTGCCGCGCACTCATTTTTAACGCCTTATCCAGCAGGACGAAGCGTTTATCATGTGGCGTCACGGTGATATTTGTTGTTGGCGATAATAAAGATACCAGCGCGGATATTCCTTCTGCCGTACGCGTTGGCATTCTCATTACTCCTAACAGCGCCAAAAAACGCGATAACGGGGCTTGCGTTTGCGTGGCGCATCCCTGAATGCCGAGCCCAGTCAGCCCCAGTAAATATTGTGAAGTCTCATCTGTACCGCCAGGGCGAAAAGTCGCTGGATAGCTGTATTTACGCCAGATTCGATAAAACTGCGTAATTAAGCGATGGTTGAAAATATCCAGAAACTCAGCGGCAACGTCCGAGCCTTCCTGACGCTGGGCAATATCATCCTGATAGGTTGTCGGCAGCGGCGATTCCACGCCATACAACCCCATAAATGTGACACTGACCGTTGGTGGCAGTGTGGGTTTTTGCGGATCATATTCTGTACTTTTTAGCTCCCCCGCCGGGAACCCCATCCCCGGATGAGGACGAAAACGAATAGCATCAAAGCGCGGACTTTGTTGGCTTCCTGGAGCTGGCGCTTGCGGATTCCACTGTTCCAGCAGTTGGCAAAAACGATAAAAATTGGTACGAGGCAGGTTATCGCCAAGGCTATTTAGCAACCAGGCAGTCGCTGATTGTGATTCTCTTTCCATCGCAAGCTTTTCCCTGCCGGCTGGATAATTACCGTAAGCTGATTAAACAAATGAATATCCGCATACAATGCAAAAAAGCGGTTAAGCATTTCACCAAACAGATGAATGTCGCCCTCACCGGTAAATCCGTTCTCATCAAGCGTTATTTCGATATCTACTCCACGAAGTAAAAATCCTTTTTCAAAGCGTTGTATTTCATGCTGCTGAACATCCATGATCGCATCCAGACGACGATAATTCAGCTCATCATCCTGCCAGTTATAGAGAGATAATGTTCCTTTGAGCACTTCTGCGCTGGCCATCATATTCAGAAAGCTGGACCCGAGGTGGCTTAAGACGCGCCAGTGAAAACGATCCTCGGCGGGAGGATAAGCCGGTAGCGTCGGTTTACACAGATTACGCACGGCAAGCGGCGTCTGGAGGATCTGCTCGCAACGATTAAGCAATGAACTCTGCAAAGCTCGCCTGGGTAGCTGACCGTTTGTTCCGGTCACTTTCAATGAGACGGTTTCATACTCAGCAAGACGATCCCGCTCCCAGGCGTCACCGCCGAGGATCAGCCAGGTGTCATACAATCCTGAGACGCCGCGCCTGACGCGTGTATGGTAGTAACGTTCGGGGGCATTACGGCGCATCATGCCTCCCTTGTGGCGAAAGCTGGTGAATGGGGCATAAACGGCATTACGCGCGCGCTGCGAACCAGAAACCGCATCCACCGAATAAATTTCCATGTGACCATCCTGCAATCTGCGCGGACGCAGCAAATATTCGCTTTCCAGTCCATTAACCACCAGCGGATCGGCTTCCAGAGTGAAGAGATTAATAACTGGAACGCAGTGCAGACGTATATTTTCGCTACCCACGGGAAGCTCAGAATTCCACTGTTGAGTCAGTACCGCTTCGATTTCAAAGCAGTCGATGCCCGCAGGAAAGGTTATTTTTTCCAGACCGTTAAGATGGACAAACATAAATTTTTCGCGGAACGTAAAATACTCAAGCAATAATTGCCAGCCGCCAAACGCCGTATCGCCTTTTGGCCACAAACTGTCTTCATCGGCAAATCCGCCCGGGGAAAAGTAACCCTCCAGTCGAATACGTTCTACGCTGTTGGGGAGTCTCAAATAAAGAGAGGCCAGACGCTTTGTCAATGCAAGGTGCAGTGCGTGGGTCACCGGCGCGTCACCGCTCAGGTAAAGGCTGAGACGCGTCAGTTCGGTTTGCGACCAGTCCATCTGTGGATTGCACTTTATTCGCATACGGATGACTGAGCGTCCGTCAGGTTCAGCATCGATATTCACCGCCGTAACAGACAGTGGGCTGAGCGTGACGGGCTGGGTAGTACGATACTGACATACCGTTTTTTTAGGGCCAACGGGCTGGGACAATACGCCAAACCCCGCATTAATCCGCTCGCTCATTTTCAGCACATCAGTATCAGGTAAAAGCTCGACAATGCTTAAGGAGGGAATGGTACGTAAATAATGTGGCCACAGCAGACTCATCAACCCTTCGGTAAATTCAGGAAGATGATCGTCTATTTTGGCGCGCAACCGCCCCATAGAAAATGCAAAACCTTCGAACAGCCGCTCCACATAGGGATCGGGGATACCGGCTTTGTCCAGATCCAACATAGCGGCACGATCCGGATGCGCCTGCGCAAACTCTTTTGCCGCTTCCCTTAAATAACGCATTTCCGCGTCATAATAACGCAGAGTTAAATCTTCCATTTTACAGTTCGCTTATTTTGTTTTTGCTTTAGCCGCATAAAACGGCGGCTCTGGCGGGATCAATGGCGACCAGCCCAGACAACAGTGACTCCATCTCTGACGCCAGACGCGCTTTGTCGCTTTCACTGCGATTGGCTTTCAAACGCAGAAGCTTTAGCCGCCGCGCTTTAACTTCAAACAGCAGTTCAGGCTCCCATTGTTTGAGAGTGAGAGAGTGCGCTGTGGTATTCAATTCACCAAGCAAATGCAGCGCGAGATCGTTGCGCCCACACTGTTCCGTCAGACGGGCCATCAACAGCTGGCGTAACCAACGCTGTCGACGTGAAATAATACCAGGGCGTGCCTGAAGCCAGGCGAGCGCTGCTTCAACGCCTTCGCTGTCCGCCAGCGTCAGGGCCTCGCTTTCAAGCAGCAGGATATCGTCATCCTTCCCGACGGTAGCCGCCGCGATTTTATCGGCCTGCCAGTCGCTTTCCTGCAACACGTCACGGGCAATCCATTCACGCGTGACGTCATCGGCAAAGGGCGTTCCGTCATTAAATGCCAGCGTTTCCAGACCCGGCATCCGATGCAACAACATTTTCAGATCGCTGATGATAATGGCGGCATGTTTATCCCATGGCGATCCCGCCCTGGTTAACGCCTGATGAAGATACCACTGCACGTCCAGCCAGAAATGATTTACCCCCTCAACAAATAAGCTGTCAGTTAGCTCAATCAGCTCAGTCCAGCTTTGCTGCAAATACAGACGCTTGAGCTGAGCGCGGTAATCACTTTTAGGTGGTATCAGACGTGTACGCCCAGCGCCATCTGGCGGTGGAAGCTGGCTGACCGTATCGAGCCGCACGCTTTTCATCAAATGATGCGCCGCCAGCCAGCCGTCCGGCTGATCGCTCAGGTATTTCGCCAGCACCCGTGCCTGCTCCAGCAGCTCACGACCAGAGGCAATACTTTTTAGAACGGGAGTTTCTGCGCTGTACCGACCGGCTTGCGGACTGACATTTTGTGGAACCAGCGCCTGAGCGCAGCCAGACTGTGCCAGACGATTCTCCAGCGCGCTATACAGCGCCCCAAGCCCGGGACGAATACTCTCCTCTCGCTGACTAAACTGTTGCTCCAGCAGCATCAGCGCACCGGCGATCCGCTGTGCGTCAGGCCGTGAAACTTCGGGGAAACGTGCCAGACTATCCAGCATCCGCCCGCCGGCCAGCCATTCAAGGGCGGCCTTATGGCTATTGGCCCTTAGGGGATGGAGAGAATTGCCATACTGCTGCATCAGGCCAGCCAGCAAAATCAGACCATCCGCCAGGCCGGGCTCGCCATCCTGATGCAAACGCGCCCAAGTGTAGTAGGTGACAACACGGACATCCTTACAGGTGTGGATCAGCAGTTTTTCCGCAAGCTCAACGATGAGATCCGTTTGTGCGCCAGAAAGTTTATTCACCTCCTCTCGCATGCGCTGAAAATCATCGTCATAGCCGGGATCTTCCCCGCCCGGGTTGGCTGCGGAAACGGGCAATAACCAGTTTTGCCATAGCGCAGTTTGCGTTTGCGCCTGTTCCATCAGCTGCTGTTGTTCATCTGGCGAAGCCGTGCTGGCGGCCAGTAGACGTTGCAGAGCGCTCATTCTTCTTCCTCAGAGGGGGACTGGCTGACAACAAAAATGGTTTCTGGTAGTTCGAAATCGCGGAGTTTCAGTAACGCGAGCGGGCCTTCACCGGCCTCCGTTCGCAGGGTGTAGTTCAGCGGCAATCCATCCTGCGCAGTCCAGCGCAGGTTAAAACCGCTGCTCACGCCGGCGTTATCGCTGATCTCCGCTTTCTCAAGCAGTCTTATCCAGCCCCAGGTGCCGGGGTTATCTGAGTAGATTCGGGTTCCCGTATTCGTACTCACCCAGCTTAGGGTGGCCCCTGACGCTGACGTATCGGCTGGCCAGACAAGGTTTTTCCAGGTTGGCATCTGATTAACGTAGGTGAGTTTTTGCCCATCCAGTACGAGATCGGTTTGCATCACATCCCGCGCCGTTCCAGGGCGCAGTTCAAAACGCATCCCAGCTTCTCCACGAATAAATGCGACATCCGCAATCTGACTGAGCTGGTCCATCGCCTTAAGGAACGCCGGATTAAACTCCAGCCCCTGCGCATTCACAGTGTCGGCAACCCAGTGACTTCCCTGTTTATGCAATACGCCGCTTAAATGACTTTCGAGAAAATGCGGGATCCGGCCATTATCGCTTCGCAGATATTGCGCCAGCAGCGGCAGAGAAGCCTCGCTACCGACATCGCGAAACGGATAACGTCCGCCGAATGCGCTGTTCCAGTCATTCACAATCAGCGCCTTCCATTGCGCATTCAGGCCCGTCGCGGTTGGTTGCAACACCTGCTGCCATGACTGCTCCAGCGGCTGAACAAACATACTTTGACCAAATCCACTCCATGCCTGGCCTAAGCTTGCCGCTACCAGATTGCCATAGTCACGCGTGGTGGTGAGATCGACGGTTTTGCCCTGAAACACCGTTTGCGCCAGGGCCTGACTCATGCCTTGTGGATCGGCAGCGTTAGTAATCTGCTGGAGTTTCAGCCTGACCTGCGTTACCCGGGTCAGGTAGGTTTGCAAACTCAGATGGCTGATATCCTGCCCGCCCGATTGTTCATCCATCAATGCCAGGATTGGCGAGAAGGTACTCGCCATAGGGCCTTCTTCCCGCGCATGCTGGTCAATCGTCTGATTTTCTTTGGTGTTAAACAGATCCTTTGCCGACTTCACCAGTGAGTCCGACAGCGCTTCTCCGGTTAACCCTGTGCGTCCCTGAACGGCGAGCGTATTCATTAGCGCAACCAGAGGAGACTGACGGATATCTGCAATCAACGTGAGCTGATCGATGGCATCACTCAGCGTTTGGGTGCGCTGCCAGCGAATACTGTTGAGAAAATCCAGCCAGCTGTCGGCAAAATCCGTGAAGTAACGCTCGCTAAGACGCGCCTTTAAGGCCTGTGGAGAGAGAGGGTCGCTTGCAGAATGCGTATCATCTCCCAGTACCTGATCCATTTCTTCCCGGCGGTTGTTTACGATTTTCTCTATGGCGGGCAAAACCTCCTCTTCCCAGGCTTTGCGGGTATACACCCCAGCAACCGAATTCCGGGTATAAAATACGTGATCTGCCCGGGTATCGCCGGTCATGTCTTCCAGACGAAGATCGGTGTAATGCGGCGTTACCTGTTCAATGATTTTCTGATACAGAGCGGCTTCGCCATTGCGGATCCCCATCTGACGAATTAACAGCGTTCGCACCTGGTTAATAAGATTTTTATCCGCTGTTATTTTCCATTCAGGATGCGCCTGAAGGTTTTCGCCCCAGAACTGCCAAAGCCCAGGCCCAACGCCCTGCCATGATGCGCGCGAAATACCCGCTCTCTCCGGCCAGTCTTGCATCAGCGCCTGACTAAAAAATGATGCATCCATCTGCTCAGGCCGGGAGAGCATCAGATACATTTTCAGCTGGTTGTAGGCGATCTTTGCCCGAGCGACAAACTGCGGACTGTCTGGAGCCAGTCGGGTTAACGCCGTTAATTCCTGAGTGAGATGTTGCGCGGCTTCATCACGCAGGAGCGGAATAGCGATACGCGTATAACGTGGCAATAGCGCATCCAACAGAGCATCATTTTGGCTTAAGCCGAAGCGGTAGTACCACGGCGCCCCATTCAGCTGACGCCAGCGAAGCATGCCTGGGGTTTGCTGAAGCGCGGACAGCGCCGTAAGACGCTCGGCGAGCGGTTCATCCGCACCACCTGCCAGTCTCGCCTGATCCAGACTTTCGCCGATCAGATTGCGATTCGCCAGGAAAGATATCACCATTCCCGCGCCCCATAGCAGCATCAAACCAGCGGTACCGACTGCCAGCACTCGCATCCCTGAACGGCCTGTGCGCTGTGCCTTTAGCTCAGCAGGTAACGCAGGGAGCGAATCAAGCAGCGCGCGCCAGCGCTCATCACGCGCCCAGGCATGCGCCACGCGCGGTGAAGTACTTTCCACATGCTGACTCAAGATGACCGCCGCCAGCGGCAGAGGCCGATGCAGGCTGAAAAAAGTGGCTAACGCGTCGCTGATGGCTTCTGCGTTTTGCGTGAGCGCATTCGCCATTTTCAGTAAGAAGTTACTGTGGATATTGCGCGTAACCTGCTGCGAACCCTGTTCCGCCAACTGCATGACCAGCGCGGCCAGCTGCGAACGACATAACGCCGTTGTACATCCAGCAGGGAATAAACACGTCGCAGACTGGGCCATCGCGGCATTCAGAACGGATTGTGCGCCATGCAGCGACCAAAGGTATAACGGCACTCGCCAGCGAAGCGTGGTAAAAACAGCCTGAAGATGGCGGGCAGCATTATCTATTTGTTCTGCGGTTAAAGAGACAACAGGTGCCGATTGAACCAATGAATCCTGGTGCTGAAAAGTGGGGGTTACCCATACAATCCCATCCAGCGGGCGCCGATGCAGCTTGCGTATCGCATCAAACAACGAAACATCTGGCGGTTCAGTGAGCGTACCTCCCCAGATTAACACCACGCCATCCCCTTCAACCCAGCGCAGAGAGGTGAGTTTTGGTACCAGTAGCTCAACCTGAATGACATCCCCCATCACCAGCAGAATACGGGTTTTGGCGCGCCAGCAATGGCCGTAATTATCTTTAAGTGTAGAGCAGAAGTTAATGAATATATTATTATCCAATGCAGGCGCCGTATTATTTCCAACATTTGATTTAGAAGCTGACTTCCATGGCAAAAAAAAATAAAAAATAGATTTATATTTAACTAATGAGGTATACGACATTAGTGTTGATTTCAAAGCATTCATTTGCCATATTTTGAAAATATAGCACAGTGCTAATAAAACGGTTATAACAGCTATTACTCTTGTTGCTTGGGTGCTCACCCCCAAATACTCTCCGTAGTAAAAAAGCACTACGTAACATGTTAAACCAACAACAACCAAAATACATAACAAACCAAGCAACCGCAGCAAACTGGACTTTTGCATATATCTATTCCTGACTTCTAATTTTTTTAACCCTCGATAATATAATCCTACCATTCGACTCTGAAAATATTATATCAACAGCACTCACGTTTTTTCCATTTAATAAAGAAAACATCAACATCATCCAGATATCAAACTCTCCCTGAATGCCGATATATAACTCAGCGTAATACTGTTCAAGATTGTTATTATGTTCGTTAAGAAGAATTGCTGCCTTAGCTACATCTTTTTTATCACTATGTTTTCCTATCAATAAATTGTTGATCATCCCGGTTCTGGCCTGATAAAAAATCAAATCGTTAAGATCTTTGATCAGATGATTTTCATCTGTAGAAATAGACCTGTACAATCGTGCCTTCTCAGAAATATTATTTTGATTAACTAAAACAGTCGGAGCAAAAAGAAAAGCACACAAACCATCGCCCGTTCCATGGTGATTATCTTTGATTTCTTTTGATTTTTCTCCTACAATAATTAATCTGAATTTATCCTCCGTAACACTTAGCCATTCATTAATATTTAATACATAATCGTGCAAGATAATTTCACTGTTATTAATTATGTCATCAGAAAGCCCAAGTCGTTTCCAGGCCAATAAAAAAGACTGCCATGCCGAAGTCCCATACATCTGACCAACAATAAAATTAATAACCAAACCTTTTTTAGAAGTAATATCAATTAATCTAGCTCTCATTGGAACTAATAACTCATGGAATAAAATAGTATAATCAATCGATTCTGGAAAATGTAATGCCCTGGTTCCAATGGCATTGAACTCACTTCCTTCACGTAAATTGGGTATCTGTGATTCTTCAGGAAAGAGATAGCTGTAATCTACAATACTTATATAACCAGACGCCCATTCAGACCACTCATAATCAATATTAGAACTTTCCGTTGATATCATTTCATTTTTTTCAAGAGACACGCCGAGCTGAAATAATCGAAGCCCTATGTATATAATAAATAACAAAGAAAAAATTAACGATATTACAAAAGCACAATATATTGAATTACTATTATGAGTAATATAATAAAACAAACCAAATAGCAGAACAACAGTTATTAACAATGAGAAAAAAACACCACTATCTCGCCCCCACCTAATAGAAGGTACAGGTTGCATTGCCTTTTTATCAGGAATATTCCAACTCATTTTAACTTACCAGATCCCCGTACAGGGAAGTGTTGAAATAACATAGCAACCGCATTGACACATGCATTTATGCACAGCTACTGGTTTTCCATCTGAGATCCATTCTGTAGACCCCTGGATTATCTTATTTACGCCATGAAATGGAATTGGACATATAACAGTATCACCAAGCAATGCGACGCCTAAACCATCGATAATCATCGTTGACGAAACAGAAATTACTTTGCCACCACTACTTAATGGATCATTGAGTCTGACTAAGCCTAGAAACATAAATCCTCGCTATAAAAGAATATAACTATCCAGATATGTTTTTTTTCAAAAAAAAAAAAAAAAAAAAATAAAAACACTTACCAAACATATCTATATGATTAGATAAAGATCAGATAATAACACCTTATCTGTTAAAAATATTAGCTTTGAAATTTAACCTACAAAAAAATCGTCTAATAGTAATAAAACCACCATCCTGATGTCATTACTCGAACAGATTTTCCCTTCTTTTTAAATTCTTTAATTCTTCTGCGCTTTAATCTCCGCAAATCAATATTGGTCACATTTTCCCAGCCAGCAACAGTCAATATCTCCTCCGTCAGCTGTTCTTTCGGAAAGGGATGCCGTCGCCAGATCGTCCATATTGCGGGGAAGATATACAGAAAGGTTCCCGTAACCAAAAATATCGTTATCACTTGCCGTAATCCTTCACTAAGAACCCAATCTTCTTTATACAATCCCACTACCAGCAGCAGAATAGCCAGAAGAATAACGACCGAAATGGGGACTTTCATCGCGTCTATTCGCGCCCGTCGTATTCCCTGGTAACACCACGGTGGCATGGTCAGCGAACGCGCATGCGGCCGGACAAGGGCATATACCAGGTACTCCTCTCCCACTGGCGCGGCAATCAGTTCCACTTCCTCACCTTCCCGGCAATAGGGCGCGCCCAGCCACCCTGAAAAGGACCGGCCGTTGATTTCGCCCGTGACGTACCACGCCGATGAAGGAACCCTGTCTTCATTGCTCGCCACCATGCCCTGTGCCGTTGCTGCTGACCCCGTCGAGGCCAGCACCATCGCGGCAGACGCCATGTTCTCATCCTGCCTGCTGAAATATTCCCACGTCTGCGGATAGGCTTTGGTGTCAAAATAGTGCGTCAGGCAGCGCTGGTGGTAGTTTGTCACCACGCCACTGACCTTTATCAGCGGGGCTGGCGGAGGCAGTACCGGGTCCGGTGGCATATCGGCCAGCGCTTTTGCCCGCTGCTTTTCTTCACGGTACAGTTCTGCCAGCCGTTTTTTATGCTTCTTCTTGCCGTCCGATTCATAGTACGCAATGGTTTGTCTTAATTTTATCCACTCTCTGCGCTCCCGGAGATAGTTTTCTTCCACATACCCTTTTCCCTTCTCCAGTCCCCGGATATAGGCCCGGGGCATATCGGCAAACAGTTCGTCATCTTCTGTCATAGTATTTCGCTGCTCCACAATTAAACCACAACAGGGACTTCCGGCTCATCATAGATAATAAATGGCCAGTAAATTATTGGTTTCCCACGTTGTGGTTTTTTACCTGAAGATAATTGACGTAAGCTTTCTTGCAGTGAATTTCGGGTCTCATCAATAAATATATTGATTCTTTCCGGCGAATAACTGTCGATATCAATCGAACAATCATCACCAAACAAGCCATTCTCAATCCACGACTGTAACGCATCACGTGAATAATATTCCGTCAAAATATATTCTGCGACCATCAATAACAGAGCCACCTCCCACGAGGCCAACAGCCCCACCCATTCGACGCCTAATTTTGTTAATTGAGGCGCAGCTGCCCTCCCCAGCCATACGGCTAATTCCCCTTCAGGAGTCTTCCAGCCAAAGCGTTCAATCAGCACCGTCATCAATTTTCCTTCCGCTTTGGCAATAATGGCAACATCACTAAGAGTCTTGACTGAATATAAGCCGGTAAATGCCCATTTTTTACTGGAATTCGGTAAATTAACTTTATTCAATAATGTTGAAATATCTAACCCCAGCGAAAGGCCCGCACTTATCAACGAGCATCCTGCGCCAAACATTTTCATGTAGTGGAGGCTATTTTTCTCTTTAAGAATGACCTCCGTCGCAGGGGTCGCAATATCAATTACCCCGCTCGCCGTTGCCGATATTGCGCTGATTACCTTCGCGTAGTCAGCAGGTTGATTGTTAAAGTTATCGAGTTGGTTATACAGTTCGACCACATTGAAAAATAAAACAAAAATCCTAATACTGGTCACCGCATAACCAGAAGATCCCGCAGGCTGGCTAAGATAATTGGCATACGCTTTTTCAAGTGCGGCATATTTCTTACTCGCCCCCCGGAGAAGATCGGCCCGGATGGCTCTTTGCGGGCTGTAAAAAACAGTGCCGGCAATGTAAGCCCTGCGTTCCGTGGCCCAACCAAAATATTTGCTGAACAATGTTTTGGTTTCTAACTCTGACTTTCCGGAAGATAGCGAGAAAAGGGTTCGAACAATAAGGTCATTCATGGTATTGAGAACAGGTCCAATCCGTGATACGGAAAAAAACCTGGCCCCTACGGTTGCCATGTGCTGGTCCATTTGATACAGCACTCTTTTCGAGAATACGACATTGCCAGCCAGTGGTTTTGAAATTTCACTCGTTGCCTTTTCAAAACCTTTAAATATTTTATTAAGTTTAGCGCCATTCTTCTCAAAAAAGTAGAGCACATCATTTTCAGAAACCGGAGAAATACTACACTGGTGCAAACTAGCCAATAACGGCTCCACATCTGCCATGATCTCTGGATTATTATAAAAATGTGTTCTCCAGACGAGATTAGCTTCACTTTTCGTAGTATATGCGTCTATCCAGTCATCCAGCAATTTTATACCTGATGGCGACTCACCAAGACCAGCCATTGCGAAGGCAGCAATTTCACGATAGTTCGCATTATCAACAGGATCGTTAGAAAAAAAATCCTGTAATATTGTTATAAATAACGAAGCCTGTAACCATCCACAGCGATAGCTAATCAGCTTAGCGAGCTGTTTATCAATTTTTGGTGTTAGATCAGCACAACATTGATTAAAAGAGTCCCATTTACTCTGATTGATCATTCGGGCATATTTAGACCAATCATTAGCTACCTGTTGTTTCTTATAAACTTCGTTTTGTTTTCCCTTTACCTGCTTTTCGAATTCTTCGCGAGTTAGTATATCCTTCGGGTCTGTACCTTTAGATTTCTCATTCTGGACATACATATCATAAGAATAATCCATTGCCGGTGGAGAAATATATGTTTCCTGCGGTAATTCAGCAAGTTGGGCTGCAACATTCTGTTCCGAGCTTTTGTTAACAATCTCCTTAACTCCGTTAATTAGACTCTGGGTACAGAACTCCAGGGCGCGTTCTTCACCAAATATCTTCGCCATCGCCAGGACATCATTCGTCCATCCCGTCAGCTCATGCGTTATCCCTGCTGAATCATGCAGCGCCATCAGCAACGGTGTAACGGGGGTACCGTCTGGCTTCACACCCCGTTCCTTCATCTGCCGGATTGTGTTTCCGGCCACTCCGCTCTTCCACGGGTACAATGTCTCCTGCGGCCCCGGCTCTTTGACTATCGCATAGCGTTCACTCACACACTGGCTGACGCGGATTTTAGTATGGGTGCCATATGGTAACCGCATTGCCGGACTCAGCTGGCTGCCCTGCGCCGGGATGTAATCCAGAACCCTGGCGAGATTTGCTGTGGTTGCCTCTGTTATTTGCTGTGAAGCCTGGGGCGCCGTCCAGTTCGATGAACTCAGACACTGCATTCTGCTCTGCCGTTGCCCTGCATCGCCCGCGTAACGCTCCAGCGTTTTTTCCGTCCAGGGACACTGCGTGAATGCTATCCAGATATCATTCTCCAGGACTTCATAAGGCAGCGTCAGAAAATCCTTTCCGCCATCACTGTACGTTCCCTGCCGACAGTCCGGCTCTGATTTCTCCAGAACATTTTTCGCCGACAGCTGTTTCCACAAACTGCCGTCATCACACACCGACCACGCTTCCCAGTCCGTCTGGTACGGATAGTAGATATAGATATAGCCCCTGCGCATCGCGCGTAGCGCATAGTGGTAGTTTTCGTTTTCCGCCGGGTAAGCTGATATTCCAGGTTTTGCCCACGCCGGCAATGGTTCTTTAATATATTCAGGAACCACCGCATAGCGTACAGGTAGTAATGCCGGTCCCTGTGACATACAGTCACATTTATGATTTATCATCCCTGTTCTCCCACATATTCGAACTGTAAATTGCTTAATTAATGTTTGCTCGAATTTCATTCCATTGTTGTTCTGTGATATGAGATATGATTTGAGTAAATTTTCCCCTCTCACTTAAGCTATTTATTTCAAGCAAGTTTTTAATAAATCCATGGTTATAAAACTCCGGAGCAACATTAATTGAACACTCGCCCCACTTGATAAGATCTTCTTGATCAGAAAAAGTATACAATACAGCTCTTTTAAGTGACTGCTTCAATAGCTTAAATACCGCGGGCTCTGAAAACCGTTCACGACTCAAATTAGCCAGACGATAATTACAGATAACTCTATTTTTTATCCCTGCAAAATTTATATCACGCCAATTGTCAGAGCTCAGCGATAACGTATATGAAAGTCGCAGTTGATTCTCAGACTGATTTATTTTATTGATAAACTGACCATCGCCATCAATAAAACTCCACACTTCAATTGGCCCTAACAAACGTCGTTGTTGCCAGTCATCCAGAATAGATAAAAGAGAGATCATAATTGCCGGGTCATAATACCGAAGCAAAACATCTTTTCCATCATGCTGCTGGATTGCCACCTTTCCCAGATAATCTGCGAGATTTACAATGTTTTCTTCGCAAGAAAGCCAACCACATACCATCCTGCCCTTACCCAGCAGTATTTCATTAGGTTCGATCTCTTGCAGAGATTGCATAATGCTTTCTTGTAGTAACTTACAATCCTCAGGTAAGGATAAATCCAGTGAAACCAAACAAGGTTCAAATTCAGATGATAGATAACGAGTAGCAACAGGTACCCTTACAACATCTCTATTTGTTATTTCATTATAGAATGATGATTCTTTATTTCTCAACCTTATAATTGCAGTATCAATCATTAAAATGCAATTTCTATTTAACGTTCTAAAAGAATTAAATATTTGCTCACCAATATAACCCCCTTGTTTTTGCATTGCCTGTAAGGAGTAATCATAAGTTATTAATGATTCCTTCATTATTGGTCCTCCATCAACCCAGCGTCACTGTAGGGCTTTGCGTACCACCAGCAGCATCAATAGCTGTGGCGCAAGGATCCGGTAATTCTATGCTGGCATTTAATGTTGCAGGAGCCATTTTCTGAATCCCAATGCTCTTTACGCGTACATTACCAGGCGCCCCTACTTCTATTTCACCATCTTTAAGCCTGATATACGCGCCACCACAACTGAGTACTAACTCTGTCGCTGCGGTAATGATCACCTGCTCATCCTTACTGGCTATACTCAACGTTTTCTTTGCCAGCAGATCCATTGCATCTCCCTGCGCCTGAATTTCCACTTTTCCTTTGCTGGCGAAAATTTTAATTCCCATCCACTGAGCGAAAAGACTTATTGTTTCTTTCACACCAAGGCGGAATTTTTTAGCGACACTGACATCCGTGTCCGCTCCGGAGGTTACAATGACATTCTCACCTGATGAGAGTTGGATGCTGGCAGGAGTCACCTGCGCAATGCCAGCAGGAGCAGAAAAAAGTAAAGCCCGTTTCTTGAGGTCTGTCATAGACTCCATTAACAATGCTTTTTGCCTCTCGATATCAGCCAGTTCTGCTTTCGCTTTTTCTGCCGCAGAGTGAATACCTTTCGCATCCTGAAGCGCAGCTTGTAAGTTAGCTACTGCTTCATGCATATCTAACTGCAAACCTCCAGCTAATTCCTGGCGATCGGCACTGATAAAGATCCCTTTCCCAGCCCGAATAGCTCCCCATTGGTCTGTACGCAGTTCAAACCCCTCGCCCCGCAGCGCACGCTGTGCATCCACATTATGCCCCAGGTTCAGCTGCGTCTTGCCGCCGTACTCGGTGCTGAGCTTGACGTGCTCCTCGCCCCGTTTGTCTTCCATGCGCAGCTTGTTGTTCGCGGGTGTGCGAATGACGTTGCGGGTGTGGTTTGCCTGTGTCACGTGGTCAGGATGCCGGGAGTCGTGCAGCGCGTGGGCTATATAGGGCCGGTCCGGGTCACCTTCATGGAACGCCACCGCCACTTCTGTGCCCTGTATCAGCGGGAAGTGAATCCCGTAGGTGTCGCCGCCGTAGGGTTTGGCCAGGCGCAGCAGCATGCTCTCGTAACCCTGCTGTTTGCTGTCCTGGTCTGCATCGAACTTCACCCGGTACAGCCCCTCCGCCGTCTGATGCGCGTAGATATCCCCGCTCTTCGGGCTGCTGACCCGTGCCGTCAGCGTGCCGCTAACCTTCGGTCTTGCCTTCAGCGCCGGACGCCAGCACTGCGTCTCACTGTACGGCACCGCCGCCAGCGTTACCCTCAGCGCATCCTTCCTGCTGCCGCTGAACCCGGCCCGGATGACCACCACCGGCTGCTGCAGCACGCCCGGCAGCGTCGACGGCACGCTGTTGTCCGTTATCGTCAACACCTGTCCCGGACGTAACCCCGCATCCGTGCTGAAACCCGTTATCAGCGTCTGCTCCGCCAGAAAACGCTCGTGGTCCAGTCGCGCCCAGAAGTTCCCGGTTTCCGCCGCCGGATCGAATGCATCCCCGGTTTCAAGATGGCGCGGTTTGTAGTGATACACCTCGCCATAGCGCATTTCCTCGCCTTCGCCGCCGGTGATATCCGCCCTCGCCGACTGCAGCACCTTCTGCGCTTCGCGGTGGTTATAGTCTTTTGTCGTCACTCCCGCCGGTGCCACCTGGTGCAGAATGTTCAGTCCCCAGACGGAGTCCGCCCCGCTGTCGCTCATTCCTGACGGGCTGTTCAGCGCCAGCCGTTTATCAAACTCATAGGCGCTCTGCTGGTCTGCAAAATGCACCACTTCCGTCCGGGTGTCCGGCTGCAGCGTGAAGAAGTAAAATATCCCCACTTCCGCCAGCAGACGCTCAATAAACGCCAGGTCGCTCTCCTGGTACTGATTTATCTGCTCACGCTTCGGATAACTCTGTGTCAGCGTGAATTCATACTCCCAGCCATGCAGGGCGTGCTCCTGCAGGATTTCACTCACCACTTCCGGGACCGATTTGTTTATGAAGAAGCGGTGCGTGCGGAACTGTTTACCCAGCAGGGAGAGATAAGGCTCAATGATGATTTCATGGCTGACCTGGTCGCGCGACCCCGTCAGACGCCGGAAATGGGTCACCACGCCGTGGACGAATTTCACGGGCAGGGCATGCAGTAATTCCCCGCCTTTCATGGTCAGCAAAGCCGGTTGGTTCAGGAACATACCGGCAGTCAGCTCTGAAGCGCTGCAGGTAAAACGGACTGAATAATGGTAACGGACGCTTAACTGCTCCAGCCCCTCAAAACGTTCCACATCCAGTTCATGCGGGCATGAAGAAACCGATAAACTGTAGCGGTTAAGCGTGGGCCCTGATGCTATTTCCATATTCATAGCGTTAACTCCGTTTAATAAACTATAATTACGCGTTTATAAACCATAATAAAAACTGAATAAAACAGTTTTCCATTAAATAAAAATCACAGATAATCATCCCAATTACTACGTACGTGAGGCCAGCCAAATTTCATCATAAAATACCCAAAAACAATCAATAAAAAACCTCCTGCGCCCCATAAATATCTAAATCCATCGTCAGAAATAAAGAAGAACCAAATAGAAAAGGCAATACCAAACATACATAAGATATTACCAGCCAGATATGAAAAATAATACATTAAATATCTGGCTATTTCTCTAAACTTCCCAAGCCGTCCAGAAAACATTGGCAAACCTCATTAAAAAAAACTAAATTTGCATTGTGAAATTCAATTGCTTTTTCAAAAGGTGAAACAAGATCTTCTATCAGAAAATAAAGCAGATCCAGGTCCCCCATATCTTTCAATTTTTGATAATGACCTGGACTCCTTGCAGCCAGATAGCGAGATGTATAGATTGCTCTGGATACTTCCGCTCCCAGCGTAAGAAGCGAGCCTATAGCAGCACCTGAAAAAAATGCCGTGACTAGCCGATTAGAAATAACAGCCCCAATTTTAACGCCAGTTAGCTCTGAGAAAATCATCCTTCCAGCACTATTTCCAGCTATTTTTTCTGCCATTAAAGCAACATCCAGTCGAGAAGAAAAATCATCAATAAAAACTCCAACAACCTGATCTACCAGCTCCTTATTAAATCCCACCTTATTAATAAGTCTGGCAAACCTGTATTTGTCATCTTCATTCGCTCTGCGATGTTCTGTGTCCATAAAATCATAGGCCAAATACCCCATACTAACAGGAAATGATATAAGCCCTTTTACCAAAGCAGCAATAAATCCAGAATCATCAACATTAATAGCTTCGAGCATATCTTTTGCAAGATCTTTAGCACCATCCATATTTAGTCCTTTAGCGCAACGCATATCCCGATACAAAATAAAACCCAGCGCTAGTCTTTTCACTGGGTTTTATTTTTC
Source organism: Citrobacter sp. S39 (assembly GCF_009495675.1). NCBI lineage: Bacteria > Pseudomonadati > Pseudomonadota > Gammaproteobacteria > Enterobacterales > Enterobacteriaceae > Citrobacter > Citrobacter sp. S39. Next base: position 1,761,798 of record NZ_CP045555.1, on the reverse strand, counting down.
ACTTGCTATCAAATATCAGTTCAATTCCCTCTTCATCACGCCAACTTAAAGTAAGTTGCAGAGGCTTTTGCTGCCGGGAAAGATACGTTAACAACTGCTGGCTGAGCACTGGCAAGATTTGTTGATTCAGCAGGCTGTCAATATTCCTCGCCCCCGTATCCGGTAGCAGGCAAGCGGCGGTCAGGGCATCAAAAAGGTTCTCGGATATCGTCGTGGTGATGCCGTAGTGGCGTAATAGACGCTGGCTGACCTGCTCCAGCTTCATTTGTACAATGGTGCGCAGCGCTGGTTCACTGAGCGGGTGATAGATAATGGTCTGGAAACGTGCCAGCAGCGCCGGCTGAAAATGGTCGCGCAAAAGCGGGCGCAGTAGTTCATGCAGATCGGGCTCTGCCGCTTCCGGCTGTTCTTCCAGCAGCTGCATCACGGCATCGCCGCCAAGATTGGAGGTCATCAAAATAACGGTATTGCGAAAATCAATTTCACGGCCTTCGCCATCGCGCATGAAACCACGGTCAAATACCTGATAAAACAGGTTCATGACGTCCCGGTGCGCTTTTTCTACTTCATCCAGCAGTACCACGCTATAGGGGCGCTTTCGCACGGCTTCGGTCAGGATCCCTCCCTGACCATAACCCACATATCCCGGAGGCGAGCCCTTGAGCTGGCTCACGGTGTGCGGCTCCTGATATTCAGACAGATTAATGGTGATCATCGATTTTTCACCGCCAAACAGAATGTCGGCCAGCGCCAGCGCCGTCTCCGTTTTCCCGGTACCGCTTGGTCCGGTAAGCAGAAACACACCCTGCGGGCCGTTTTCCGGCGTAAGACCCGTTTTCGATGCGCGCAGTCGTTGCGCGATGGCATTCAGCGCATAATCCTGCCCGACAACGCGTTTTCCCATCTGAGTTTCAAGCGTCAGCAAGTCTGTCTGGGAGTCCTTCATTAATGAAGATAATGGTACACCAGTCCAGTCGGCGATCACCGTTGCGACAGTGCGCGCGTCTACATCCGGAAACAGTAAAGGATGACCCTGCTGAAGCACACTAAGCTGCTGCTGCAATTCAACCGTCTCCGCCTGACGGGAAATATCACGGCGGCTGGCCAGCAGTTGCTCAGTGAGCGCTAATTCCTGACCGTACTGGGTTTCGCGTTCATCTAACTCGACAAGCAGACGATTTTCATGCTGTTCAATGCTCGCCAACCTTTCACCATGCTGACCATTTCCTAGCGCGAGATCGGCAAGCAACGCCTGCTTTTCAATTTCAAGCGCAGTTATCTCCGACTTCAAACGCGTCAGTGGTTCCGGAACGGTATCAAGGCTCATCCGCACTCTTGCACCTGCGGTGTCCAGCAGGTCGACGGCTTTGTCGGGTAATTGCCGCCCAGTAAGATAGCGGCGAGAGAGCGTAACGGCGGTTTTAACCGCGTCGTCGGTGATGTGAACGCCATGGTGTTCCGCATAGCGTGATTTCAGACCGCGCAGCATTAAACAGGCAGTATCATCATCCGGCTCATCCACTTTCACCATCTGAAAACGCCGCTCTAGCGCAGCATCACGCTCAAAATACTGTTTATATTCGCTCCATGTGGTCGCCGCAATGGTTCGTAATTCTCCTCTGGCCAGAGCGGGTTTTAGCAGGTTGGCTGCGTCTGCGCCTCCCGCCTGATTACCGGCCCCAATGATGGTGTGTGCTTCATCGATAAAGAGCAAAATCGGTATTGGTGATTGTTGAACGGCATCAATGATATTTTTCAACCGCTGCTCAAACTCACCTTTCACTCCAGCCCCCGCTTGAAGCAGCCCAAGATCCAGCGTGCGTAACGTCACCGCTTTCAGGCTATCCGGCACGTTACCTTCCGCAATACGCAGCGCCAGCCCCTCCACCAGAGCGGTCTTGCCGACGCCGGGTTCCCCAACCAGAATGGGATTGTTTTTTCGCCGACGGGACAGCACATCCACCATTTGACGAATTTCATTATCGCGACCAAATACCGGGTCGATACCGCCGGCATGCGCTTTCGCGGTAACGTCCTGCGTAAATTTATCGAGCACGCCTTGTAATGCTGGCGACAACATCGATTCAGCCGGTCCAGGACGCGGTTCATCATCAAAGGAAACCTGCGCCAGAGCGGCTTCTTGCTGTCTTTCCGGCCGCTCATCAGACTGGACATTTAATAGCGGCAGGAGGCGTTCCAGTTGAGTATGTCCTGCGCTCAGAAGAGGCCACAGGCCATCGCACTTCAGCAATGACGGCTTGCCTACCAGCGCCATCAGCAAGTGCACACCCCGTATCTGCGAATTTTCATCCGTTGCGGCGCATAGCCACGCTTGTTGCATTAAAGAAAGAAGCGCATCAGACAACTGCGGGCGGCTTTTCACGGAACGAGGCTGAACATCCAGATGCGCCAGCAGCGACTGCCAGAGATTGTCGATATCCCATTCATAGCGACGAGCGATGACGGTAATATCGCCCTCCCCCTGCTCAAGCAACTTCAGTAACCAGTGTTCAGGCGTGATTTCTGCATGCGCGCGCGTCTGGCATAACGATGCCGCCGCTTCAAGCGCCTGAGCGCAATAGGGGTTGAGACGACGTAATAACACTGCTGACTGGTGTTCCATTTGGTTCCTGACTCCCTGTATTCAGGCATGCTACCGCCCGTGGCCGTAATCCAATGCCCATAAGGTAATAAGTGACGTTGATACTCTCTGCTTAACCCCCACTCCGGACGCTCAGCAGAGGGCATAAAAAAACGGATGAGGAAATCCTCATCCGTTAGTGCATTACGCGGTGGTACGCTCGTTCCAGGCGTCAGAATGGATAATGTTGCCATCCTTATACGTCCAGACGATCTTCTCGTAGCGCAGTTCAATCTGCTCCAGGTGGTTGTGCTTCTCTTTAGCCGGATCCTTGATGTCGTACATCACAGGGTTTACTTTCACCACTTTCACGTTGTGCAGAGTGGTGTTGAAGTATTCCACTTCCTGACCCGCATCATTAATGCGATACCATTTGAACTCTGCCTGGCGCAGGGTCTGACCGGTCGTTACAGCCTTATACAGATACGGGCTGGAGGCATCGATTTCCTTCGTGAAAAGGAATGGGGTATGGATACGCGTCCCGGTCAACTTACCGGTGTTGTTATCGGTAGGGATGTACAGGTTATGTTCCTGAGCCACTACTTCGATACTGCCCACACGGTCTTTCACGTCAACAGAGCCTTTGATATCCGCACCGCCGTCGTCTTTCAGCCAAAGGTAGACTGGAATTGCCATAACTTTTTCTCCATTTTTACTTCGCTAATGCGTCACCGCCTTCCGGTGACGGTTCCTTCATTCCCGGTACCCGACAGGCATCAGCCTGCGGTACCAGACTGATCTCTACACGGCGGTTGGCAGCCCGACCCTCCGGCGTATCGTTGGTTTTGTAGGGACGTGATTCACCGTAACCCTGAACGGCAAAGCAGCTCTCTGCGACGTCACCGGTATCACGCATCCAGTCGCGAACAGATTCCGCACGTTTGAGAGAGAGCTGTTGATTAGATTTATCGTCACCCACATCATCGGTATGCCCGGCGATGACTATCAGCCAACCGGGTCTGGCTTTGATATTGACCAAAGCTCGAATGAGTACTTTTGTTGAACCCGCTTTTAGCGCCCATTTGCCCGTATCAAACAGCGACATGCTGTTGAGACGCACGGTTTGCGGGGAGATCGCTTTTGGTTTTTCAGGTGGCAACCAGTCGCTGATTGCGGCCTGCAAAGGTGGGATCAATCTCATCCCCTGGTACAATCCCATTGAAAGAGAAAGGGGTTCGCCGCGCTGATACCAGCGATCAAGCCGCTGCGCATCCCGACGAAGTTGATCCTGAGCCTGAATCTTTGGCTCGACAGGATTGCCGCTAAGATGGCGGTATAGCGTCAGATGATCGTTTGTGATCCTGATGAGATGCTGGTTATTGATAAAGCTGCATGCCATCGCCAGTCCGACAAAAATGCCGCATAGCAGACCACTTATACCCACCGTTCGTTGAAATGCTGTCAGCGCCCGGCGGCGGGATAAAAAAGGCAATGCTAAATCAGGAAAAGGCAGCAGTTCGGACGCTGCAGAAACCGCAGGAGAAATCGTTGTCCGATCGGTGATATGCCGTTGCCACAGATTATTTTCACAGACCGCTAATGAGGTGAAACACACAACCCGTAAAGCAGAGAAAAGCGGCGGAACATGGCGCTCGGCGTCGCCTTGCACCTTCTTCAGCCAACCCAGTAAAGTATCTAACCACACCGCATGTGTAAGATGAGAATGGCGAGCAGAGTGCTCTTGCGATGAGAAAGGAACACAATCATCTAATCCTGTGGCCGACTGCACTTCAGCATCCTGAGGGGTGCGAATAAACCAACGTACAGTCTCATTGCATTGAGGAGAATTCAGCCAACAACACAGCCAAAATGGCGGTATACCAGATAACCAACGCCGACTCTGGGTCACCACCCGCCGCCAACTGAGCAGCATGTGCTTAAGCGCATCTTCATCATTATGCCGTTCCGGGATTAACGCCAGCATCACGGAGACACGCATAAGAAGCCCCGGACGCTGCACAGCTATCTGACGAACCAGAGCACTATAATGCTCTGGGGATTGAACAGATAAATACCAGCCCTGTGAACTCTCGCAGGAATCGCCACGTCCGGCAAACAAGGGGGCAGTATCGCCACATACCAGCACAACAGGCCCACTGAAACTCTCTGGAGGGAGCGGAACGTCATGAGCAGACGTCAGCCGACCATACTGGCGCCAGCCATAAACGATTCCAGGAATGGAAAGCAGTAAAATAAAGACGGTAAGACCACTGCGAACACCTGCACTTAACGGACTGAATCCCCAGACCAGCAACAAAGCCAGCACGGTCGCCAGTACATAGTTCACGATCCCTCGCAACTGAGCCATGTCTTAACCCTGCCCAATAAGCTGAGCAATCTGCCCTTGTAAGACATGAGAAAATGTGAGCCATAAAGCACCTAACGCCAGCGCGCCGACAAGCCATGCCAGCCACCAGCGGCGCTTACCGCCAGAGAAGCCGGAAGCCCGCATAATTACCGGCGCATCGTGCTTTAATTTAAAAGGCATCGCCTGAGTCGCCAGCGCCTCAAGAACATCTTCGCGACGTTCGTCACCTTGCTCACGATAGCGCCCCACAAATCCGAGCGTGATTGCGCGATAAAAGCAGGTTAATACGGCGGTATCAGGAACGGGCTCGCGCAGAACGGTGCGAATACGCTCCCAAAGTTCTTCCCCGGCATTGGTGGTGTTGAAATAGCGGGCCTGTAAAGGTGTCGCAAGCCAGGTGATATAACCGCTATCCTGACGGTTGCGGTTCAACACGCTTTCATCCAGTAATGCACATTGCGTATAGAGCATGTGCTCAACGCTGTGTTCGCTGTATCCCATATCACGCAAGGCCTCACGTGCAGAATCAATCCATTGGCAGGCCTGGCGATAGAAAGCAGCCCCATCGTCAACTTCCGGCCCATCGCGTAATTGGCTTACAGCAAGCCAGGTTGGCCAGAACACCTGATCAATATCCTTATTCATTTATTTCAATCCCTTAATACTGCAAAGAGCTCAAGTTGAATCTCTCCCAACGTTCCCGGCACATAGAAAGCGCAATTACCGGCGTCCAGCATGGACTGGGCGGCTGGATGATTAATCTCAAGAGCAAAATATTGATTTTCCAGTCGTAGTGGGATAGCGGCGGGTACATGCGTCAGCGGTTTTAATGGAATGCCGCTGAGTGCCACATTGACGACATCTGACACATCAGCCCGACTTCCTGCTTTACACAGCTGTGGAAACTGCGTCAGGAGGACATGCGCAGGAAGAGGCGAACGAACGGAAAGATAAAAATCAGCGCCTTCACGCAGCCGTGCATCCGACAGAGCGCCATACCAGAACTGTCGCTCCTGCGTCAGTTCAATCGCGACAACGCGAGATGGCAGGCTGGCTTCCAGTAGTTCCACCAGCAGTGCAAACAGTGGCGGGAATACCTGCTGCGGATTTGCGTGCTGGTATGGAGGTACAACGCTGACATCATTTTCTAATGAAAAGGTCAGCAGGCTGCCGGCTAACCGCGCCAACTCCCGCCACAAAAGCTCTGGGTGACGACCTGGGTTTTGCAGCATTTCTTTCAGAACAGGCTCCGAGCTATTAAGCGCATTCAGCAGCCAAAACAATGAAACGTCTGCTACCGCAAAATCCGCCATTCGTTCATTACTTTCACGGCGCAAGGCCATCAGACGGCGGCAACGGGCCTGGATACGGTGTACCAAATCACCGAGCGAATTGATTAATGAGGGGCTCGCTGAGAGTGAAAGCGAGGGTGGTAAAAAATCGTGCCCTAATTCCCATTGCCCCTGAGCATTACGAATAAGGCAAGCTACCGGACAGGTGAGATAAGCGCTGTTATCGTCGTGGGCATACCGGAGGGTAATAGCATGCCGCAGCACCGCCATATCAGTCTGCTCCTGGCCTGCGAGATCCTGCACTGGCAGCCATTCCTGCTGCCAGCGACACGGGCGGCTAACGCCGTTGCCTGATGAAAGGTTACCGCCATTAGCCGAAAGCAGCGGCAATGCCAGCACGATATCAACGCTGTTGTAACCAGTAAGGTGCGATAAATCACACGCCGGAGGCAGGTTATCTGAAATACCTGTATCCACTAACGTACCGTCAGGGAAGCGCACCACCAGATTAACGGGATTCAAACGGGAAACCGTTAGCGCACTTTCGTCAAACTCCGCGCTGATGACGCCCCACGGTGATGAAAGTGACATGTGAGCCACAACGTCAGCGACATAGGCATCCCAACGAGTCTGTTGCTGAAACTGCTGGGGAGCCAGAAAGGCCCCCTCGCTCCATAACGGACGATAGATCTTCATCGCACCTCCTGTGCGCTGCGTCGTTAAGATTTCGACTTAGGCATTTGTGAAACTAACGACAGACTGACGTCCATACCTTCAACCTGGAAATGCGGAATAGCGTACAGGCGCACGCGGAAGAAACCGGGGTTATCCTCAATGTCCTCCACCACGACACGCCCATCACGCAGCGGGTGTGATGCCTGTAAATCATCGCCAGGATCGGTCATTTCGGTTACCAGACTGCGCAGCCAGTTGTTAAGTTCAAGCTCAAGCAGACGGCGATCTTTAGTCGTGCCAATGTTTTCTCGCTGCAGGATTTTCAGGTAGTGAGCGATACGAGAAAGCAGGAAGATATACGGCAGACGTGAGTTAATCCGACTGTTAGCCGTCGCTTCCGGAGTATCAAACTGTGCAGGTTTTTGAGCCGAGTTAGCAGAGAAGAAGCAGGCGTAATCACGATTCTTATAATAAGAAAGCGGAATAAAACCGAGGTTGGCGAATTCAAACTCGCGGGTTTCCGGAATCATTACCTCAGACGGGATTTTCACCTGATTACCTGTACCTAAATCGTACAAATGGATAGGCAAATCTTTAACCGCGCCGCCCGCCTGTGGCCCACGGATCTGGACGCACCAGCCATTCTTGATAAAACTTTTCACCATGTTCACAGCGAAAGAGAAAGAGGCACTGGTCCACAAATATTTTTCGTGATCCGGCCCCTTAACTTCTTCAACATAGTTAAAACTGCGTACCGGCACCGTATCTGGGCCATACGGCAGGCGACCCAGCACACGCGGCATAGTCAGCCCGATGTAGCGTGAATCATCGCTATCACGAAATGCTTTCCACTTGATGTATTCAGCACGTTCGAAATAATCATTGATGTCTTTTATGGCCGCGACTTCTTCCATATTTTCTTTCAGGAAGAATTTCGGCCCCACGGCACCAATAAACGGCATATGGCAAGCAGCCGACACGCCAGAAATATTGCGCAGCAGTGCAATATCCTGCGGACTGTTATCAAATTCGTACGCTGAAATCATTGCCGCAATGGGTTCGCCGCCTGGTTGATCATATTCTTCAATATAAACATGGCGGTATAACCCACTCTGGATAAGCTCCGGCGCGTCATCAAAATCATCACGCAGCGCATCCTTGCTGATATCCATCATTTCTACACGGACATTTCGGCGAAAATCGATGCCGGTGATCATCGAATGCAAACCACGCCAGAGCGATTCTTGTTTTTGAAATTCAGCATGGTGCATAACTTCATTAACCTGGTCGCTAATTTGCTTATCCAGGCGAGCAATCTGCTCATCGAGCAGCGTTTTATCCAGACGTTCCAGGGGCTGCGCAGCATCCGCCAGACATGAGACCAGAACCTGAATCGCAGCGGTCACGCGTTCAGCCGGAGCGGCATCAGATAGCGCTTCATCGCTCTGCCACGCATCGACGTTTTTTAATGTCGAAACCGGGGCAAGATTAATTTTGTCAAAGAGGGATTGATAAACGCTACGTTCACTGGTCGTGGTGGTCGCGACTGAAGAGGTATGTTCCTGAACAGACATCAACATATTCCTTTTATGATCCTTTACTATTCCTGCCGATTTAGCGGAGGAAACCCTGTATAGCCTTAAATCTCTTCCGGCATCATCGTTGCCAGTTCATCACGCAATTCCTGACTCAAGTCCGGATCTTTAAGGATGATTTCCAGCTCGCGACGAAAAGCGGCGTTATCGAGTAAGTTAGATTTCAGGTCACGCAGTAAGTTACGCATAGCTAACAAAACGCGTAATTGTGGGATATTTCTTGCGACCTGTTCGGGTTCGAAATCGCGGATATTTTTAAAAGTAAGGTTAATATCGTCCTTTCTGTCATCACCAGCCAACGTATTTTTAACACTCAAATTAACCACTGGTGAGAACTTAGCTAACACATCATTAAAATTATTCTTATTAATATCAACCTTTTCGCGCTCCGATAATGGTCGTTGTTCTCTACCATTACTGAAATCCCCCACGGTCAAAAGTTTTAACGGCAATTCAACCTTTTTTTGCACGCCTCCGGTATGTAAATCTAACTTAATATTAACGCGTGCTGTCGGCACTTCATTCTGAAAACTGTCACCCATACGTCCCTCTCAGACCGGCGATTCCTGCCGATATTGTGCATTTCCTGACGGAGCATTTTCTAATCGCTCAACGTGCTTCTTACAACGTCATTTCTGTGGGCAGTCAATAATGACTGTTAATGACAATTAATGATTATAATTAGTACGCAGTCGGAATCCGATATATTCCACGGGAGAAAACTTGATCGATATCACTAATCAGCCAAATAACACATTAGTGTTTATTATTTAAAATTAAAATCAATAAGATGTTTATCTGATACAAGCGACGAAAATTAATCACTGGTGAATATATTCATTAAACGAATGCATTTAAGTTATAAGACATTAATCTTAAAAATATTTACGCCCTTATATATACATCACGAAACTTATTTAAAGTTAATCAGCACCAATTTAACTATAAATAAAAAAGCCGGAGATATACTCCAGCTTTTCGTATTTCAATCAAGAACATGCCAAAAGATTACTCTTCCTTCACCACAATCAGCGGCTCGATATCGCTCTCTTTCTTAATCACCAGCGACTCATCGCCGCGCAGGCAGGTACCGCCGTAGTTACCGCCTACGGTGAAGGTACAAACCTGAATATATTTACCGGCAATGTTTGGCAGACACCAAAGCTGCTGATAAATGTTCTTCTGCTCGGCAAACTTACCGCTGGTTTTATCCAGTAGCTCTTCCTGATGGCTCACCAGATCGATGTTGCTGCCACAACGTCCTGCAATGGGTTTCACCGCATAACCGGTTTGTGCCAGCTCTTCATTAACAGTGAAATCGGTATCAAGCAGATAGCGGTGGTGCGGGAAAAGCTGCCAGAGGATTGGCAATATCGCTTTGTTGCCTGGGATCACCGTCCACAGAGGTTCGAAGACCAGCACTTCCGGGCGCAGCAACACGTCGATTAAACGCACTTCCTGATTCGTATGCCCGGTACGAATTGGTACCGCGGCGTACTCCGTTTCGCTGACCTCTCGCACCTGCTCAATCGCGGTTTCCCACGCCCAGGTTTTCCAGACACAGTTCACCAGGCGGCCGTCACCGTCAATCAGTTGACCGGCATCATCCCAACGTAGCTCATCGAGGCCACGCAGAATTTTGCTGTCAAACCCGGCCTGACGCAGCGCCTGCTGCATAAACTGCGCGTGATAGTTTTCTTCGATATCCTTATCCTGCATGATGTGGACAAACGGACGTGCGCGGCTGTGCTTCCAGGCACCCGCCAGTTCGTTGATCAACCCTTCAGCCGGGTTGTGTCCCTGCCCTGTGTAGCCACGCTCGGCCCATCTTTCGAGAATCAAGCCAGCTTCGGTATGGCACGAGGCGGAATCGGCGTTGTACTCATACACCTTCAGTCCACGTTCATCCATACAGAAATCCATACGACCCGTAATCATATGATGCCGACGACGCTGCCAGGAAAGGCGCAGGCGCGGCCAGAGGATTTTCGGAATATCGAACAGCGCCAGCAAGTTATCGTCTTTCAGCACCTTGTCGGTCGCGTGCAAGTACATCAGGTGCAGCTCGTTAGTGGCTTTGATCAGCTCCTGCTCGGCACTTTCGGTAATGGTGAAGTACTGATGCGGATCCTGATTAATAACATGCCCATTCGCCAGCACGTAGGCTTTTTGCAGCGGATCCTGTTCATCCAGCCATTTACCGTCAAACTGCCCGTTATCTTCCAGTCGCGCGCCGCCAATTTTCAGTGAGTCACTGGCGATCTCCGGCTGCGGCAGGCTGTAACGAGTATCCTCGGTCTGGATCATCCAGCCAAGGATGGTGGTGTCGTCAAAGGTATCCCTCAGGGTGTAGCAACCGTTTTCAACCACCATCTCCAGCTCGCGGGTCCACTGCTGTCCGGGAGGCAGCGGCGTATGGAGCACGTTCTGTTCGGCAATACGGATTTTGTTTTCCAGCAACTGGGTGACGACCGCCACATGGCCGGTATCTTTAAATTCGCCGCCTTTTTGCCAGATAAGCAACGCGCCTGCTACCGGTGCGCGGGGTGAACCATTGGGAAATGCCTGTAACGGCAGGATATTGTCATTCACCACTTCACGTAGGAAGCGTAAGGAGAAGATCTCCCAGGCCATGCCTACATCGGTGAAGACCACGCCATAGTTAAGGAAGAGAAAGCGGCGTGCGAACTCTACGCACTGCCATTTGTGGCCCATGTATTCGTCGTCGATATAGCTGCGAAATGCCGCATCATCGTCGTAGTCCCGTGGGTCGAGGGAGCTGTAATCTGAAGAGTAGATTGCTACGCCACCTGGGGCGTAGCCCAATAATGTCCCGAATGGGGCATCCTGACTGGTCGTTCCTTTGCTCATGCACCTTACCTCAAAACAATACAGCCTGAGCAGGTTGGCGTGAATTTTTCGCTCTGATTGCCTGCTCTGCGACACTAACCGGACAGAGGTCAACATCATCATACACCTCAACGCAGCGACTGGCGCTCAGAGGCGAAAAATTCACAACAGGAACTACACCTGGGTAAGGATTACCGGCACGCTTTTATAGGCCGGAGTCAAACTTTGTGTATCCACCGCCTCCAACGAGAGCAGGACATTCGCTTCAGGCAGATACGCGCCAATTGAGCCCGCCGCCATGTTGTAAATCACCACCGTTAAGCCGTACATGATGCGATCCGCGCAGGGCTGACCGTTGTCGTCCAGCGCCTGAACGTTGACCACATCACCCTGGCTCAGACCGCGGCTCATCGCTTCTTCGACGCTTAAAAACACCACATCCCGACGACCGGTAATGCCACGATAGCGATCGTTCATACCATAAATCGTGGTGTTGTACTGATCGTGGCTGCGTAGCGTCGCCAGTATCAGCGTATCGGCAGGCTGATTTTCCCGCTCTACCGCCCGCTGATGGCTGACGATAAAGTTGGCTTTGCCATTCTCCGTTCGCCATTCACGGCGCGAAGCAGGCGTATCCATACGAAACCCGCCCGGTTCAGCAATACGGGCGTTGTAGTCGTGGAACGCCGGGATCACGGCCTCAATGGCATTACGGATCAGCGCGTAGTCCCCGGTCAACGCTTCCCAGTTTACCGGCGAAAGCGGCAGCGTTGCGCGCGCCATGCCCGCCACAATCGCGGGCTCGGATTTTAGCCAGCGGGAAGCCGGCTTCAGCGCGCCACAGGACGCGTGGACCATCGACATTGAGTCTTCGACGGTCACAGACTGAATGCCCGTAGCTTGCAGATCGCGCTCGGTTCTACCCAACGCGGGGAGCAAATAGTTGTGTTTTGCCAGCAGCAGGTGCGATCTGTTCAGTTTGGTCGCCACATGGACCTGCAGATCCAGCTTTTTCATCGCCGCAAAGGTACGCTGCGGCTGGGGCATCGCCACCGCCAGATTGCCACCCATGCAGATAAGTGCTTTTACGTCTCCGCGCTCAATGGCGCGAATACTCTCCACGCTGGAACGACCATGTTTGCGCGGAACACGGATAGAAAAATACGTCTCAAGGCGTTGCAGGAAATCTTCGGACGCCGCTTCGTTGATCCCCACAGAACGATCGCCCTGCACGTTAGAGTGACCGCGCAACGGGCAGATCCCCGCCCCCGGCTTACCTATATTTCCTTTCAGCAGCAGCAGGTTTACCAGTTGCTGAACGTTCTCAGTGCCGTTTTTATGCTGGGTGATGCCCAGGCCGTAACAAACAATCGTAGCGCGGGATTTACTGTAGCTGTGCGCCAGATCTTCCATCTGACTGCGCGTCAGACCCGAGTCCTGTTCCAGCTCCGCCCAGCTACGCTGGCGTAAGTCATCATACAACGCGGCATATCCAGCGGTATGCTCTTCGATAAACGCATGATCGAGCGTCGGCTGCTGATCCAATAAGATCCGCGCTTCGTCCATTTCGATTAGCGCTTTCATGATGCCTTTGAGCAGCGAAGCGTCACCGCCCATTTTTACCTGGTAGTAGTCGTTGCTCAGCGCCGTCGCCTGACCGGTGAACATCTCTTTCGCGCTTTGCGGGAAGCTAAAGCGCTCAAGCCCCCTTTCGTTCAGCGGATTAATGGAGATAATTTTAGCCCCGCGTTTGGCAACGTCGCGTAAGGTGGTCAGCATGCGCGGATGGTTAGTGCCAGGGTTATGCCCGATACAAATCACCAGATCGCAGTGGTCAAAGTCCTCAAGTTCAACGGTTCCTTTTCCAAGGCCAATGGCCGGCGTTAGCCCTGCGCTGGTCGGTCCGTGGCACATGTTTGAGCAATCAGGGAAGTTGCTGCTGCCATATTCGCGGGCAAACAGCTGATACAGGAACGCTGCCTCATTTGACGTTCTGCCGGAGGTGTAAAACTCAACCTGCTGGGCTGAATCATAACTGCGCAGACGCTCCCCGATTTCCTGGAAGGCGATATCCCAATCCACCGCCTGCCATGTGTCTGACGCGGCATCGTATTTCATCGGCTGCGTTAAACGACCGATGTTTTCCAGCTCATAATCGCTGTAATGCCAGAGTGTGGAAACCGGGTGACGGCTGAAAAATTCTGGTGACGCTTTCTTGTTGGTTGTCTCCCAGGAAACCGCCTTAACGCCATTTTCGCACAGCTCCATCGGTGCCCGATGGCCAGGGTCCGGCCATGCACAGCCCGGACAGTCGAACCCTTTCACCTGGTTCATTTTAAACATCGCGATAATATCGCGGGCGACAGCCTTTTGCGAAAACAGCGAAGCAGTGACGGCTTTTACCGCGCCCCACCCACCCGCCGGGCCCTGATAACCGCTTACTCCTGGAACACCCTTTTTCATTATTACTGCTTATTCACCGCCAATTTTTGATGGTGAATACGGTAGCAATTTCCGTGCAACAATGATTTCCTCTTCATGGAGTACGGGCCAGGTACAATGAACGGGTTAGATTTATCTTCCCCTTTCAGCACAAAACGGCATAAAGTCCCAATCTGTTAAATTGAGTTCTACCTGGCTGCTACACTGCATCAAACAACCACTCAGAAGGCAGGTCACTATGTCAGACAATACCTATCAGCCCGCGAAAGTCTGGACGTGGGAAAAATCGAACGGCGGCGCATTCGCCAATATCAACCGCCCTGTTTCCGGCGCTACACACGAGAAAACGCTGCCGGTTGGCAAGCATCCGCTGCAGCTCTATTCGCTGGGTACGCCAAACGGGCAGAAAGTGACGATTATGCTGGAGGAGTTGCTGGCGCAGGGCGTGAAGGGCGCGGAATACGATGCCTGGATTATCCGCATCGGCGATGGCGATCAGTTTTCCAGCGGCTTTGTTGAGGTGAATCCGAACTCGAAGATCCCGGCACTGCGTGACCACTCGCAAAACCCACCGGTTCGCGTATTTGAATCTGGCGCAATCCTACTCTATCTGGCGGAAAAATATGGTTATTTCTTGCCGCAGGATTTGGCAAAACGTACTGAAACGCTAAACTGGTTGTTCTGGTTACAGGGTGCTGCCCCGTTCCTCGGCGGTGGCTTTGGTCACTTCTATAATTATGCGCCGGTTAAAATTGAATACGCGATTAATCGCTTCACCATGGAAGCCAAGCGCTTACTTGACGTGTTGGATAAACAGTTAGCGCAGCATCAGTTTGTCGCCGGAGATGAATACACCATCGCCGATATGGCTGTCTGGCCGTGGTTTGGCAATGTGGTTCTGGGTAACGTGTACGACGCGGCAGAGTTCCTTGATGCAGGAAGCTACAAGCACGTACAGCGCTGGGCAAAAGAGATTGCGGCGCGTCCGGCGGTTAAGCGTGGTCGTATTGTGAACCGTACCAACGGACCGCTGAACGAGCAGCTTCATGAACGCCATGACGCCAGCGATTTCGATACCCATACCGAAGATAAGCGCCAGGGTTAACGTAAGATGCCGGATGGCGGCGCAAACGCCTTATCCGGCCTACATATAAGGCGCGGGCCTGATAAGCGCTGCGCCATCCGGCATAAAATCACGCGCTGGTGACGTCGTACTCCATACGGCGAAGTGCGTCTAACGTGGCTTTAGCTTCATCTTCATCAATGATGCTCATGGCGAACCCTACGTGCACCAGCACCCATTGCCCGACCAGCTCAGCCGTATCACCTTCACAAATCAGGGCAATATTGACATCACGTTTGATGCCGCACACTTCAACCTGCGCAAGCTGGTGAATATCTTCACCAACGGCCAGAACCTGACCAGGGACTCCAATACACATATCTGACTCCGCCCCATAGCAACCTATGGGTTATTCGACTTCAATACTTTTCACTTTCAGTGAATCGCCCGCATCAACTCGCAGACGATCCCCCTGACAATGTGGACACTGCGCATCATGCTGGGTGATTTCCACAACCTGACTGCAATCCCAGCACCATGCCTGGGCTGGCTTGTAATCAATATGCAGCTCACACCCTTGCGCCAGCGTCCCCTGACAGACGATGTCGAAACTGAAACGCACGGCGCTCTCTTCAACGCAGGAGAGCGCCCCGATTTCCAGCCAAACGCCGGTTACACGTTTGACACCGTGCTGCTCTGCCTGCTGTTGAACAATCTCAACCGCGCTCTGACAAAGGGACAGCTCATGCATTTTCGCAGTTCCGACGACCCAGCAGCAGCGCGCGGCGATTGAGCTGCGGCGCATTTGGATCGCTCACCGGCAGCGATAACAGCATTCGCGCACAATCGTCAGTCAGGCGCACTCCTTCTTGCGCAGACATGCTGTGCGAAAGCGGCGACATCAGTGAACAGGAAAGGTATTGTGATACGCCCTCCAGTTCACCAACGGTAAAGGTCATCTCGCCATACGGCAGACGCAGCCCGATTTTTTCGCTGACTTTACGTACCGGCCAAACCTGGTCTGGTCCAGGGAAAATCAGTGCGCTGAGCATCCAGGGTGTGATAACACACCCCGTCCACTGCCCTTCAAACAGCGTAAAATCAGAGACATATACCGGCATATTCGGATGCAAGAAAGAGAGATCGTGCATCGAACGCCGGGCAACCTCTTCAAACGCTGCCTGAATCTGCATCTTCGGGGCCGTCTGAAAACCGACAAACTCCTCAGACATGAGCCGCCTCCCGAGGGATCGCTTCAACACCTGATTCGCGAAGCGCAGCAAGAACCTGCTCAAGCGCAGGTTCAATCATCGCTTCGACCGTTGGCGTTAGCCCGATATGCGGCTCCAGTGATTCCGGAATAATGCCGACTAACGTCAGCTTTTTCGGAAACTCTCCGGTGAAACGCAGGGCCGACAAAACGTCGGCCAGGCCAAGCTGGTGCGGTGAGATTTTGTTGGTAAACAGCGCCGGGATCTCTTCATCCCGCAGGACCATCATCGTTCCTGGCGTGTTTTTCTTCGACACAATGGCGTCAGCAATGATCAGATGATCTCTGTTCGCCATATCGCCGAGAAGCTCCATCCCAGCCGTACCACCGTCCAGAACATCAACAAAGTCTGGC
The DNA here is from genome assembly GCF_009495675.1 of Citrobacter sp. S39. Taxonomy (NCBI): domain Bacteria; kingdom Pseudomonadati; phylum Pseudomonadota; class Gammaproteobacteria; order Enterobacterales; family Enterobacteriaceae; genus Citrobacter; species Citrobacter sp. S39. The sequence goes on along the minus strand of NZ_CP045555.1, from coordinate 1,745,308 downwards.
AGGATGTACCGTTGCTCTAATGCCTCAACGATACGTACTCCGATGGCTTCGTCGGTCAGCAAAATATTGCCGACCCCTAAGACTAATATCCGCATTACAGAACCTTAACTGAGACCACTTCGTTCCCGTCAACGTCCACCACATGCACCGCACATGACATACAAGGATCGAAGGAGTGAATGGTACGAACCACTTCCAGCGGTTTGTTTGGATCGGCAATCGGCGTACCTACCAGCGAGCGCTCATACGGTCCCACTTCATCATTAAAGTTACGTGGGCCAGAGTTCCAGGTTGACGGTACAACCGCCTGGTAGTTGCTGATAATGCCATCTTTAATCACCATCCAGTGAGACAGCATACCGCGTGGCGCTTCGAGGAAACCAACACCTTTGAATTCGCCCGTTGCCGGAATATCCGGTTTCACGAAGGTGGTGTGGTCGCCTTTACCGATGTTCACGATCAGCGCGTTGTACTGATCCTGCAGAACGTTCTGCAGTTCACAGCAGTGAACGGTACGGCCAATAATACGACCCAGCGTAGAGTGCAGCTGAGACACTTCGATAGTTTTACCGGTCAGCTTGGTGTAAATCGCGATGATTTCATTCAGCTTGGCATGAGTAGACTCGCGTTTGGCCGCCAGTTTACACAGCATGTTGGCCAGCGGACCCACTTCAACCGTTTTACCATAGAAGGTCGGTGCTTTAACCCAGGAGTACTTGCCGTCATCTGACCAACCGGTGTAATCAGGAACCGTTGTACCTTCCCACGGAGCCTGCGGCGCTTCGTCTTTGTACCACGCGTGTTTCGCACTCTCCTGAATCCCTTTGATCAGGTACTCATCGGAGTGAGAGGTGATCGGACGATAGGTCGACAGATCTTCATTAGTAATGTAACCACCCGGGAACAGGAAGCTGCCGTTTTTACCGTCAGTCGGGAATTCCGGCGCACTCAGGTAGTTAACCGCGCCCTGACCACGTTCCAGCCATTCAGGGTAGAACGCAGCAATGACTGCGGTATCAACCTTGTAAACCTGCTCAACGAAGTCGCTCAGCTTATCAATGAATGACTTGATGTACATCAGGCGTTCAAGGTTCAGCACGCCAAGACCGTCGAGGTTAATCGGGTTAGCAACCCCACCTACCGCCAGGTTCTGGATGTGCGGCGTTTTACCGCCCAACAGCGCCACAACGCGGTTGGCATCACGCTGGCATTCCAGCGCCTGCAGATAGTGAGCGACCGCAATCAGGTTCACTTCCGGCGGCAGCTGCATTGCCGGGTGACCCCAGCAACCGTTAGCAAAAATGCCTAACTGACCGCTGGCAACAAGATCTTTGATCTTGTTCTGAACCTTGGTGAACTCTTCTGCGCTGTTCAGGTGCCAGGAGGACACGCCGTTCAGCATGGCAGATGCTTTCGCTGGGTCAGCTTTCAGGGCAGAGGTGATATCCACCCAGTCCAGCGCAGACAGCTGATAGAAGTGAACAATGTGGTCATGCGTGGTGTGCGCGGCCAGAATGATGTTACGGATATACTGTGCGTTCACCGGAACATCAATATTCAGCGCACTTTCTGCTGCACGAACGGAAGAGATAGCGTGAGTGGTCGTACAAACGCCACAGATACGCTGCACAATCATCCAGGCATCGCGCGGATCGCGGTTTTTCACGATCTCTTCCATGCCGCGCCACATGGTGCCGGAAGCCCATGCTTTAGATACCACGCCATTTTCGATTTCGCAGTCGATGCGTAAATGACCCTCAATACGGGTTACCGGATCAATAGTAATTCTCTGGCTCATGCTTTGCTCGCCTCATGACGATTTTGATCGTTTTGTTTTAAAGGAGGAAGTATCGGCAGTAGACGAATGAGTACGATGTATGCACAAATCTCAATAGCCACAAAACCAATAGAAATCAACAGTTCTTCCCAGGTCGGGAAGTAGTGGTAGCCACCACCAGGATTGAACGCCACCAGCGAATAGGACAGACGCCATGTTGCACAACCCAGCAATGCGCTCAGCGCAGACAGATACAGCATGCGCGAATCATTACGCAGCTTAGTGACGCGCAGCACCACCAGCGGGAAGACCATCAGCACGACCTCAAGCCAGAACATGGCTGAGTAGAAATCGCCTGCAAACGCATACGACAGCTTGTCGCGATAGATCAGTTCGCCAAAGCGCAGAACCACGAAAATCGCCAGCAGCACGCTGATGGTGTTCGTCAGCTTGATGAACAAACTTTTCTCGTCCGGACCGTTACCTTTCAGACCCGCTTGTACCAGTGAGCCTTCAAAGATGACGATCGAGAAGCCCATAATAAAGGCGGTTAATACCGAGAAAAGCGGCAACATTTCATAAGCTTGCCAAAGCGGATGCACCTTATAACCCGCAGAAATCATCAATGAACCCATTGAAGACTGGTGCATGGTTGGCAGCAGCGCGCCGAGGGCAATAACAAAGAACATCACTTTATTCAAACGCTTGAGAGAAACTTTCCACCCCAGACGTTCAAACAGAGCCGGAGCAAATTCCAGCGCCATGATGCCGATATAGATGGTCATACAGACAGCCGTTTCGAACAGTACCGAATTCACGTTGAAGTGGCCCGGAATGTAGAAATACGGCAGGTTCCAGTAACGACCGACGTCGATGGTGATTGACAGACCACCCAGCGAGTAGCCAAACAGGCTCGCCAACAGCGCCGGACGTACCAGCGGATGGTATTGTCCTCTGTTGAAAACATACACCGCCCACGCCAGCGCCCAACCGCCGCACGCAAAGCCAGTACCAATCAACAGGTCAAACGCGATCCATACACCCCATGGGAAACCGCCGTTCAGATCGGAGACTGAGCCCAGTCCGAAGACCAGACGTTTCACGATCAGGAGCATACACAGGACGATAAGCGGCCCAAAAATAATGACCGGTTTGCTGATTATTTTTCCGCCCAGCGGTTTAGGATCATGACTCATGATCGTCTCCTCCATCGTGATGGTCGTTTTTCGTGTTACGACGAACCAGCACGGTTAAGCCCGCCAGCGCAGCCAGGGGTAATATCATGCCCTTGTACAGGGAATGTTGAACATGTTCGGAACGCGCACCAGTTGAAAGATCATCCAGCTTCGGCAGATCCAAATCCTCGTAAGGAACACCCGTCAGCACCATAACCTGCGTACCACCACCTTCTTTCTCACCGTACAGGTGTGGGTAGTACTTCGGTACCGTATGCAGATAGGTATCGCCTGCTTTCACCATTTGACGCGGATAGTGGTATTCGCTGCCAGGCTTCAGCGCGAGACGTTTTTTCGCCTCAGCCATCAGCTCTTCACGGGTACCAAAAATCACCGCACCGGCTGGGCACACTTCAACACAACCCGGCAAACCGCCTTTGTCCAGACGCTCAACGCCTTTCTGGTTACACAGTTCACATTTGTGAAGCGCACCAAACGGGTTGTTGTAGTCGTACTTAGGCACGTTGTACGGGCAGGCGACCATGCAGTAACGACAGCCCGTGCAGACGTCCTTGTCATAATGGACGATGCCGGTTTTCGGATCTTTCTTCAGCGCGGAGACCGGGCAAACGGAAACGCAGTTCGGATCAACACAGTGCATGCACTGTTTCTTGATGTATGCGTAGCCATTTTCTTCCTGGTCTTTGTTCACGCCTGTTCCGCTACGCCACACCTGGATGATGTTATTGGTATACGGAGACAGTTTGTCGTTGTTCGACCAGGTTTGCTCGCCTTCCGGGTTACGGGCCGGGAAGTTGATATCCTGACACTTGGTGACACAGGCCTGGCAGCCTACGCACAGCGTCGAGTCATAGAGCATCCCAAGAGAACCCGGGATCGGCGGACGGTTTTCTGCAGCCGCATGACTGATGGACGGCGCTGCGCCCAACAGCAATGCCCCGCTGGAGGCTGCTTTAATAAAGTTACGTCTGTTCACGGTTATTCTCCCCGTGAGTCAGCGTTATCTTTCTTTTGCTGACGCCCCAGTTCACGTACCGCCATCACGCTGACGCCGGCAACCAGTCCTACTACGCCACCCAGCAGTCCAATCGCTCCGGCAGATACATTACCGCCTTCTTTCATATTGACGTCAGGCTTCTCGGAACGCGGCGTTTGGTTTTCCACATGAGCAAGCTGGTGAATACCTTTATGGAAACCGACACCTTCTTCGTTACAGCCGTAGCAAGGGTGACCAATAGCCACCGGCCACACGCCGCCAACGTCGCAGAATTGCAGCGTTGAACAGTTGCCGTAGGTTTCTGGCCCTTTACAGCCCAGATGGTAGAGGCACCAACCTTCACGGTGGCCTTCATCGCCAAACTCTTTCGCAAAACGACCAGCATCGAAGTGCGGGCGACGTTCGCAGTGCTCGTGAATCAAACGGCCATAGGCGAATGTCGGACGGTTTTTGGTATCCAGCTTCGGCGGCTTACCGTAAGTGATGATATGGGCGACCGTTGCGAGGAAGTTATGCGGGTTCGGCGGACAGCCGGGGATGTTGATGATGGTTTTGCCTGGCAGAACTTCTTGCAGGCCGACGGCACCCGTTGGGTTAACGCCAGCGGCAGCAACACCACCCCACGCGGCGCAAGAGCCGATGGCAATGATAGCGGCTGCGCCTTCTGCGGCCCGGCGGATGTGATCCACGATCGGCTCACCGGCAACCATGCAGTAAATGCCATTATCTTTCAGTGGGATAGAACCATCCACTACCAGAACATATTGCCCTTTGTACTTCTCCAGAGCGTTATGTTTGTTCTCTTCAACCTGATGGCCGAAGGCGGCAGAGAGCACCTCATGGTATTCCAGAGAGATTGTCTCCAGAACGAGGTTTTCCACTGTAGGGTGTGTCGCGCGAAGCAGCGATTCAGTACAACCCGTACACTCCTGAGCACCAATCCAGATAACCGGTGGGCGCTGAGGACGAGAAACTGATTCGGCCATTTCTGCGGCGGCTTTGCTACTGAGCCCCATGGTAGCGGCCAGTGCTGCACAAAGCTTCATGAAATCACGGCGATTAATGCCGCTCGAATTGATGAGAGAGTTATCTCCAGTCATTTTATAGTTATTCCGTTGCGAAGACCTGGCTTTTTATTTTGCACCATTCGCATGTTGCATATTGCGATCGGCGCGCCATTACCACACTTTTTATATGGTTATGTGCGATATATTACTTCGACGGAGCAACAAAACGAAGGTGTTGGTCAATAGTGTAATTAATTAAAGCAACGGAATACCCCTTTCGGATCAAGCTTCGAGCCGATAGCCAGCCATGAAAAACCGAATTGTCGTACTGGACTGGTTCTCTTTAAAGAAATCCATCACCATCTCTTTATCCAGGCCATAGCGGCGCGTGAGGATGCCCGCCTCCCACGCACTAAGTTGTCGATCGCCCGTTTTTTCAAACATGCGATGTGAAAATCCCAACACAAAACCACGCTTATAATCCGCACAAAAATTCGCCACTGAGCGTGCGCTGTCCGCACTTGAGGCGTTTAATCCGGCCATCAGGCCTTTTCCAAAATGGTTGTCCATGCATAACCTCCAATCGCTATATAATAAATTATATAGCGATTTTTTGAGCAAAGACCAGAGGTATCACGAACTTTTTATGCCAGCTTAAAAGGACACCCATTCATCCGTTTTAGCTGCCGCAGACGTTTTGCTGTCTGCTGAAGGGGAAGCAGTATTAGCAGCGGCGTATTGCACATCATTCGCTGAGAGGCGGAACTGTTGCACCGAGCGTTGCAGTTCCTCTGTTTGTCGTTCCAACGCCACGGCAGCGGCGGAGACTTGCTCTACCAATGCAGCGTTCTGTTGCGTTACGCTGTCCATCTGCGTGATCGCCACGCTCACCTGCGAGATGCCCTTATTCTGTTCTTCCGAGGCTGAGGCAATTTGCTTCATGATGACCGTCACTTCGGTGGCACCGCGCAGAATTGCCTCCATGGTTAATCCCGTTTCTTTAACCAGACGAGCCCCCTGGTCGACACGACGCGATGACTCGCCAATTAGCGTCTCAATCTCTTTCGCCGCTCCGGCGCTGCGACTGGCAAGGTTGCGTACTTCACCGGCAACGACGGCAAAACCGCGCCCCTGCTCGCCTGCCCTGGCAGCTTCAACTGCGGCGTTCAGCGCCAGAATATTGGTCTGGAAAGCAATACTATTAATAACTGACGTGATTTCCGCGATCTGTTTAGAGCTGGCGGCAATACCATCCATCGTCTCAACCACTTCTGAAACCAGCGTGCTCCCTTTACCTGCCGTTTCTGTGGCCGTATCGGCAAGCTGGCTGGCTTCACGCGCATTTTCAGCGTTCAGTTTTACCGTTGCGGTCAGTTGCTCCATGCTGGCAGCGGTCTCTTCCAGCGCCGCGGCCTGCTCTTCAGTACGTGAGGAGAGATCGTTATTACCGGTGGAAATTTCCGTCGCCCCTCGCCAGATGTTGTCACTACCTGAACGGATGGTACTGACGGCTTCGCGCAGGCTGTCCTGCATCGCGCACAGTAACGGCACCAGTTGGCCCACGCAGTTACGCCCAAAATCTTCAATGGGATGGCTGAGATCGCCCTGCGCAATCTGCTGGAACTGCTGACGGATGCGTCCCAGAGGTTTCACCATCATGGCGACGAGGTAACGGTCGGTAAAGAACAGTAGGGCAATACCGAGGATAACGGCAGTAATAATTAACGTCCGGATGATAGACGTTTTGCCATCGACCATCACGCGGGTGGTATCAAGCCGCTCTCCTGCCGTGGCGTTAAAACGTTCGGCACTGGCGCCAAATTCACGGCTCAGCGCTGGCGTTATGGTACTGGCATGTTCCGCAAAGGCCGTGAGCGTGCCCTGCTTTGCCAACTGCATTTGCGGGATCACGCCATTGTCCAGCAGCGCCTGCCACTTCGTCAGTACCGCCGCGGCAACTTCCGGATCCATGGGGCCTGGAGACAATGTTTTCATCTCCTGGAGTTTTTTACTCATATTCTCCAGGGACTGCTGCGCCGGCGCAAAATCAGGCGTTCCGCCGCTCATTTTGACATCCATGGCGCGACTTAAGCGCGTTACGAAGCGAAAGTACTGATCGTTACCCTGACTGAGAACCGTCATCTGATGGACAAGATGGCGGTCAATATCATTGCCTTCAGATATTTTTGATAACGAATGAAGACTGAATAAACCCACGCCCGACCAGAGCAGGCAGAAAAGTCCCAGTATTGCCAACATGACAATACGAATAGTGAAGTTTTTCAGCAAACGCATAATAATTTCCTTGCCGTTGATGAGGAATTCGCCATCAGGCGATACTTATCCTTGTTATCGGCAGGCAGTAGAGAAGATATAATGCGTTCTTTATTTTTTTACTTTCTTAAGTACATCCACTATCTCTCCACCCTATATCAATATGAATGCTAATGAAATTAGGTAGCATTATTATTCAGGCAATTAATTAAAAGCATTAAATAATCTATTGTTTTCTATCGCAAATATTTGTCAAACCACGCAAGAGTACGTTCCCAGGCTAAATCAGCGGTAGCTTTATCATAACGGGGGGTAGAATCATTGTGAAAGCCATGATTAACACCGGGGTAGATATATGCTTCATAGACTTTCTTATTCGCCTTTAGCGCCGCTTCATATGCAGGCCATCCCTCATTAATTCGGGTATCTAATTGCGCATAGTGCAGTAATAAAGGCGCGCTTATTTTAGGGACATCTGATGCAGGAACCTGACGCCCATAAAAAGGCACCGCACAGGCCAGTTCAGGGAAAGCCACAGCTGCGGCATTCGACACACCACCACCATAGCAAAATCCGGTGATACCTACCTTTCCTGTCGTCCCTGAATAATGCTGCATAAATTCAATGGCGGCAAAAAAGTCGTTCATTAACTTTACGGGGTCAACCTGCTGCTGCAATTCCCGACCTTTATCATCATTGCCTGGATATCCCCCTACCGAACTTAACCCATCAGGCGCGAGTGCCATAAAGCCCGCCTTCGCCACCCGTCGCGCCACATCTTCAATATACGGATTCAGCCCACGATTCTCATGCACTACCACCACCGACGGAACTTTCCCCGTCACCTTCGTAGGTTTAACCAAATACCCCCGCACATCACCATGTCCTTCAGGCGAGGGATAGGTAATATATTCCGCCAGAATATCGGGATCGGTAAATTCTACCTGCGTTGCGAGAGCGTAGTTGGGTTTCAATAAATTGAATAAGGCCAATGCCGTCATGCCACCCACTGCATATTTCGCTGCCATATTGAGAAACTCGCGTTTCGTTATTTTGCCATGAGCGTAATAGTCATAGTAGTCGAGCAGTTCTTGCGGAAAATCTTTGGCAGTCAAACGCGGCATCGTCGCACTCCTGATTGATGTTTTTTTAAGCAAAGCACAGTGACCTGTTTTTGCCCAGTTTTTCATCTCAGTGTGACCTGGTGAACGGGATATTCACCGTGAACCCGCTAGAATAGAAACGTTGTTTCGAAATTCACCTGCACTAAGGAGATCTCATGGCCTGGTTTGCCAATCCTGAACGTTACGAGCAGATGCTCTATCGCTACTGTGGGCGCAGCGGTTTGCGCTTACCCGCGCTATCGCTGGGTTTATGGCACAGTTTTGGGCACGTTCAGGCGCTGGATTCACAGCGAGCCCTGTTGCGTAAAGCATTTGATTTAGGCATCACGCATTTTGATTTAGCCAATAACTATGGGCCGCCACCAGGCAGCGCAGAAGAGAATTTTGGCCGATTACTGCGCGAGGATTTTGCACACTATCGCGATGAACTGATTATCTCCACCAAGGCAGGCTATGACATGTGGCCAGGGCCATACGGTTCTGGCGGTTCGCGCAAATACCTGCTCGCCAGCCTCGATCAGAGCCTGAAACGCATGGGCCTCGACTATGTCGATATCTTCTACTCGCACCGCGTCGACGAAAATACGCCAATGGAAGAGACCGCCTCAGCCCTGGCCCACGCCGTACAGAGCGGCAAAGCGCTGTATGTCGGCATCTCATCCTATTCGCCAGAGCGTACGCAGAAAATGGCCGAGCTGATGCGGGAATGGAAAATTCCCCTGCTGATCCACCAACCTTCTTACAACCTGCTTAACCGCTGGGTAGACAGCAGCGGCCTGCTGGATACGCTGGAATCCAATGGCATGGGCTGCATCGCCTTTACGCCACTGGCTCAGGGACTGCTGACGGGGAAATACCTCAACGGCATTCCGGAAGGTTCACGCATGCAGCGTGAAGGGAAAAAAGTTCGTGGGCTGACGGAAAATATGCTGACGGAAGAGAATCTTAACAGCCTGCGGTTGCTCAATGAGATGGCGCAACAGCGTGGACAGTCGATGGCACAAATGGCCTTAAGCTGGCTGCTAAAAGACAACCGGGTGACTTCGGTATTAATTGGCGCCAGTCGACCGGAGCAACTGGAGGAAAACGTTCAGGCGTTGGCGAACCTGACGTTCAGCACCGAAGAACTGGCGCAGATCGATAAGCACGTCGCGGACGGTAAGCTGAACCTGTGGCAGGCCTCATCTGACAAATAGCCGTATGTAACATCGTGCCGGGTGACAGCGTTAGCCTCCCCGGCACGTAATACGGGCCAAACAGTCCCCTTCACACCTCTTCCGCTTTGATCTCCGGGCGTTGATACTCCGGCCACACCAGCGCGACAAGCGCGGGATAAGCCTCCAGACTGAACTCCCTAAAACACTGACGCAGGTTGAGCACGTCCAGGTCGGCATGCGGGACCTTCTCACCGCTCAAACAGCGCTTTTTAATATTGTCGTAATATTTATACACCGCAGAGTTGAGATCGCTACAACGCCGCTGCGCATCAAATAATCCAGGTGTCTCATTCAACTCCACCATTGTCATCCGCTTGATCGTGGAGTGGATAAAATCGATATATTCGTGATTAACGCGCCAATACCAGACCGGCGTAATCGAATTCATCAATACTGAGAAATGGTCCTCGCCTTCTTCTTTACTCAGCATTTCCGGCTGGTTTTCAGAGTGCCCATTTTCAGCATGTCGGTTTTTATTTGCACTGCGCATTAACAAAAGTACCCCGCAGGTCAGCAATAGCAGGGTAATAACAGAATAAAATATACTGTTCATATACTAGCTCCATTTTTTTTGATTTTAAAATTACGCCATGCTATTGTCAACGCGGCCTGGTTTATTTAAAACAACATATCATTGGCATCAAAGGATATTTCAACATGCTTCCCGAGCATCTTGTTCCCTCGCACTTTCACTTATCCAGCCCCGCTACCAATACCAATCCCGTAGATAATAGTGAAAATTTGACTCAGGGAAAGAGAACATTAAGCGATTACGAATCCGATATTTTGATTAGCTCAACAGCTACCGGTCAATCACGAAATATGCTATTTGAAGAGTGCGACCGTCATTTAAAAGAGCGTCTGTTTCGTGCAGCAAAAATTGAGTCATTCTCTCGCCTGCTCAATTCACTACAAGCAGAAGGCGATATTAACGCACAAGAATTAAGTAAAATTTTGACTCAAAAAACAGCCATCATAAATGAACAGGGCAACAAAATTTGGCTTAATTTAATTACGCGTGAAACCAGCGACCCTATTTTTTATTCTCTGGAAGAGAAATAGAATGAAAGATGTTGAGGATAACAATGTTTATTTGGCTTTAGATAACCATAAAAGCGATGAGTTTGTCTTAAAGCAAAATTTAGCCGTGTTGATTGCCAATAAAAACGCGACGCTGGAAAGCGTTGCTCAGGAGATAGTCTCTATTCCCGCTGCACTGGTGCGGATGAAATGGCAAAATCGACGTGAAATTTACACGCTACAGGCTAAAGAAGAGATCTACGATGCCGCGATCGAAGCCATTATGGAGCAGCAACCAGAACTGCGGGACAAAATCATGGCCCGACTGGAAAGCACCTACCAGCATATACTCGCGCGGGAAACAGCCACCTTACGCCTGACACGAAAGCTGTCTGAAGGGAACTACGAACCCACCAGGACAACCACAGTCGCGTTAGACGAGAACAGATAAGAACAGGTATGCGAGGGAGTTGAATCAGGAGAGGCACGCCGGGTAAGGCGACAACCATTACCCGGCAATGAGGAGGATTACTTCGCTTTCACAGTCTCTTCGCCAACCAGACCAATCTTCAGGAAGCCCGCCTGATGCAGCGTATCCATAACCTTCATCATGGTTTCATAATCAACGGTTTTATCTGCCCGGAAGAAAATGGTGGTGTCTTTCTTCCCATCTGTCAGTGCATTTAACTCGCTAATCATGGTGTCATCCGTCACCTGATTGTTGCCAATAAACATACTTTTATCGGCTTTAACAGATAGGTAAACCGGTTTTTCCGGACGCGGCTGCGGCGTGCTAGTGGAGGCAGGAAGATTCACTTTCACATCCACCGTTGCCAACGGTGCGGCCACCATAAAAATGATCAATAAAACCAACATAACGTCGATAAACGGCGTCACGTTGATTTCATGCATTTCACCGTTATCGTCCAGGTTTTCATTAAAGCTCATTGCCATGGAACATTATCCTACACGTAATTTCTGCGCTGCACGTACCGGATGCGCGGATGCGCTTGCGTTCAGGTCCAGATCGCGACTTTGCAGTAACAGCACCTGTGCCGCGACGTCACCCAGCATCGCTTTATAGCTGCCAATCTGACGTGCGAAAATGTTGTAGATAACAACCGCTGGAATTGCTGCGACCAGACCAATTGCGGTCGCTAACAGCGCTTCTGCGATACCCGGCGCAACAACGGCCAGGTTGGTCGTTTGAGTTTGTGCAATCCCGATGAAGCTATTCATGATGCCCCATACGGTACCGAACAGACCGACGAATGGAGAGATAGCCCCGATGGTGGCCAGGTACCCGTTACCACGCCCCATATGACGACCTACTGCCGCGACGCGACGCTCCAAACGGAAGCCGGTACGCTCTTTAATGCCTTCGTTATCGTCACTGCCTTCTGACAGTTCCAGCTCGTTTTGCGCTTCGTTAATCAACTGTGCGCCCAGGCTTTTGCCATCGAATCCTGCGGCAATCTCACTTGCCTGATCTAAAGAGCGGGCTTCCGCCAGCAGTTGCTGTTCACGCTTAAGGCGGCGTTTCTGAGTAAAGAACTCAAGGCTCTTACTAAAGAAGATAGCCCAAGTGACCACTGACGCCAAAATCAGCCCAATCATCACGCACTTAACCACGATATCGGCGTGCTGATACATACCCCAGACGGAAAGATCCGTCTGCATCAAATTATTACCCACTCTGTATCTCCAGGACGCAAATCACAAAATCTGAGCGTAATGATATCAAAACGACGTCGAATTGATAGTCGTTCTCATTACTATTTACATATTGCCGCACCTTTGGTTTCTTTTCCTTGCGCTTACGCAGTAAAAAAGTCACCAGAAGCATTTTGAGATTATTTTCTACTGTATAACCGTTCTGCAGGATGCGTCATCTTTGATTCATGGTAGTTTAGACATCCAGACGTATAAAAACAGGTAAGACAACATGGCAGATAAGCAACTTGAAACCAAGCTCGTTCACGCAGGACGCAGTAAAAAATACACGCTGGGCTCGGTAAATAGCGTGATCCAGCGCGCTTCTTCGCTGGTGTTTGACACCGTGGAGGCCAAAAAGCAGGCCACACACAACCGTGCCAACGGTGCGCTTTTCTATGGACGTCGCGGAACCCTGACGCATTTCTCTCTGCAGGAAGCGATGTGCGAACTGGAAGGCGGCGCGGGTTGCGCCTTGTTCCCTTGCGGTGCGGCTGCCGTTGCCAACACCATCCTCGCTTTTGTGGAGCAAGGCGATCATGTGCTGATGACCAATACCGCCTATGAACCCAGTCAGGATTTCTGCACCAAAATTCTCGGCAAGCTTGGCGTGTCCACCGGCTGGTTCGATCCGCTGATTGGCGCCGATATTGTGAAGCACATGCAGCCGAACACCAAAGTCGTATTTCTGGAGTCGCCCGGTTCTGTCACCATGGAAGTGCATGATGTTCCGGCTATTGTTGCCGCCGTCAGAAGCGTAGCACCTGACGCAATCATCATGATTGATAACACCTGGGCTGCCGGGGTGCTGTTCAAAGCGCTTGATTTTGGCATCGATATTTCTATTCAGGCAGGCACCAAATATCTGATTGGCCATTCCGACGGCATGGTCGGCACGGCGGTCTCTAACGCCCGCTGCTGGGATCAACTTCGCGAAAATGCGTATCTGATGGGGCAAATGCTGGACGCCGATACCGCCTATATGACCAGCCGTGGGCTGCGTACGCTGAGTGTACGCCTGCGTCAGCACCATGAAAGCAGCTTAAAGGTCGCCGAGTGGCTGGCCAGCCATCCGCAGGTCGCCCGCGTGAACCACCCGGCACTGCCCGGCAGTAAAGGACATGAATTCTGGAAGCGTGATTTCACCGGCAGCAGCGGCCTGTTCTCCTTTGTATTGAATAAGAAACTCAATAATGAGGAGCTGGCCGCGTATCTGGATCACTTCAGCCTGTTCAGCATGGCCTACTCCTGGGGCGGTTTTGAGTCGCTGATTCTCGCCAACCAGCCGGAACACATTGCGGCAATCCGTCCGCAAGGCGAGGTGGACTTCAGCGGAACGCTCATCCGTTTGCATATCGGTTTAGAGAATGTTGACGATCTGATTGCCGATTTGGCCGCAGGATTTGCCCGAATCGAGTAAAATTGCCATAGATGGACATATATGCAGACACTTCTGGTGGAAAAGTCTGCAATTGTTGCGTCCGGGATCAAGGCATCCCGGACAATTCAGGAGTACAATCTACACATAAACGCTGTTCCACAGGAAAGTCCATGGTAGTCATTCAAGATATTGTCTCCGCGCTCTGGCAACACGATTTTGCCGCACTGGCGGATCCACACGTTGTGAGCGTGGTGTACTTCGTCATGTTCGCCACACTGTTTTTAGAAAATGGCCTGCTGCCCGCCTCCTTTTTACCCGGAGACAGCCTGTTATTGCTGGCAGGGGCGCTGATCGCTCAGGACGTGATGAGTTTTTTACCTACCATAGCTATTCTGACTGCCGCCGCCAGTCTGGGTTGCTGGCTGAGCTACATTCAGGGACGCTGGCTGGGCAACACGCGCACGGTGAAAGGCTGGCTGGCGCAATTACCTGAAAAATACCATCAACGCGCTACCTGCATGTTTGACCAACACGGGTTGATGGCGCTGCTTGCCGGGCGTTTCCTGGCGTTCGTCCGTACCTTGCTACCAACGATGGCGGGCATTTCAGGGCTTCCTAACCGTCGGTTCCAGTTTTTTAACTGGCTGAGCGGACTGCTGTGGGTCACCGTCGTCACCAGCTTCGGCTATGCGCTGAGTATGATCCCGTTCGTCAAACGTCATGAAGATCAGGTGATGACCTTTTTAATGATCCTGCCGATTGCTCTGTTAACCGCAGGTCTGTTGGGAACGTTGTTCGTGGTGATTAAAAAAAAATACTGTAGCGCCTGAGTATTAGCCGTATGCCGGAGTCACTCCGGCATTTCATTGATGGCGCGCAGCTTTAAAGCCGACAAGAAATCAACTCCCCTGCATCATACGAATTCTTGCCGCATCTTCCCCCGGCGTTACGCCAAAGAAACGTTTGAACTCCCGACTGAATTGCGATGCGCTCTCATAGCCGACGCGCATTGCTGCCGCACTGGCCTTCATTCCATCGTGGATCATCATCATCCGTGCTTTATGCAGGCGATAGCTCTTCAGATATTGCAGCGGCGAGGTACTGGTCACCGCTTTAAAATTATGATGAAACGCCGATACGCTCATGTTCGCCTCTGCCGCCAACTGTTCTACATTGAGGTTTTCGGTGTATTTGGTTTCAATCCGCTTGAGTACCCGGCTTATCAAACTGAAATGCGTCTGGCGACTTACCAGCGCAAGTAACGCGCCACCGCGCGGCCCGGTCAGCACATGGTAGAGGATTTCGCGAATGATCTGTTTCCCCAGAATACGCGCATCCAGCGGTCGCTCCATCACATCCAGCAGGCGCTCAGCAGCACAGAGAATTTCGTCTGAGAGCGTCGCAGAGTTAATCCCACTGGCAGCCATAGCCGGCTGGAACAGCTCGTCTTCCCCAATGTCCATCAACAGCTCCTGCAATTGCAGGATATCGACATTCAGGTAAATACCGGCCAGAGGAACCTCCGGCGTCGCATACGTTTCACATTCGAAGGGTAAAGGTACGGTTAGCAGCAGGTATTCGTTGGCGTCATAGCGAAAGACGCGCTCATTAATGTAACCAATTTTATGTCCCGAAAAGAGAAATATGATGCCTGGCTGATACATGACTGGTGTACGCGCCGCCGGCTCCGTACCGTGTAGCAGGCGGACATCTGGCAGCAGTTCGTTGAGTTTATTTTCATTGTTTTTCAGATGCTTAATTTTATCTGTCAGCAGAAGGCAGATCTCATCACGGTTCATGGGGCACCATTTCATTATCGTTTTTCGACCCTGACATAATGCGCAGATTTATCCGTTTTCTCCAGCAGTCTGTAGAAATGGGCAAGACATCGGCAGAAATGAGCATTGAGAGCAGCGCGGCGGGCGACCACAATGTTCATCATCCGGCAGACACTCTCCTGCCCTCTTTTATTACCCACCAAAGGGAACGAGCAATGAACAACTTTAATCTCCATACCCCAACACGTATTTTGTTTGGTAAAGGCGCGATTGCTGAGCTGCGCGATCAAATTCCTCAGGACGCTCGCGTGCTGGTTACTTACGGCGGCGGCAGCGTGAAAAAAACAGGTGTCCTGGCACAGGTTCAGGACGCGCTGAAAGGCCTGGACGTGCTGGAGTTTGGCGGTATCGAGCCAAATCCGTCTTATGAAACGCTGATGAACGCGGTAAAAATCGTGCGTGATGAGAAAGTGACGTTTCTGCTGGCAGTAGGCGGCGGTTCCGTGCTGGACGGCACCAAATTCATCGCGGCTGCTGCACAGTACGCGGACGGCGTAGACCCATGGCGCATTCTGGAAACCCACGGCAACGACGTAACAAGCGCCATCCCGATGGGCTCCGTATTAACCCTGCCTGCAACCGGCTCTGAATCTAACTCCGGCGCGGTAATTTCGCGTAAAACCACCGGCGATAAACTGGCCTTTATGACCCCGTTTGTGCAGCCAGTATTTGCCGTACTGGATCCGGTTTACACCTACACCCTGCCGCCACGTCAGGTTGCAAACGGCGTCGTGGATGCGTTCGTTCATACCGTTGAGCAGTATGTGACTTATCCGGTCGACGGGAAAATTCAGGATCGCTTTGCCGAAGGCATTCTGCTCACACTGGTAGAAGAAGGTCCGAAAGCCTTGCAGGAACCGGAAAACTACAACGTGCGTGCGAACGTCATGTGGGCGGCAACCCAAGCGCTGAACGGTCTGATTGGCGCAGGGGTACCGCAGGACTGGGCAACGCATATGCTGGGTCATGAACTGACTGCAATGCACGGTCTGGATCATGCTCAAACGCTGGCCATCGTTCTGCCAGCGCTGTGGAATGAAAAACGTGATACCAAGCGTGCCAAACTGCTGCAATACGCAGAGCGTATCTGGAATATCACCGAAGGAAGCGATGACCAGCGCATCGACGCCGCCATTGCCGCAACCCGCGCTTTCTTCGAACAAATGGGCGTACCGACTCGCCTGTCTGACTACGGTCTGGACGGTAGCTCCATCCCGGCGCTGCTGGAAAAACTGCAAGCGCATGGCGGTACGAAACTGGGCGAACATCAGGACATTACGCTTGAGGTCAGCCGTCGGATTTACGAAGCTGCCCGCTAAGGTTTTTTAACCTCCGCCTTTCGTTTTTGGGTATTTATACCAGACTTAAGTCACACCTATGTCACCGGAATATGTTCCGGTGACAGTCATTAAGGGGAGGAATTATGACCACTCCAACCATTATCAAACTACAGGATGGTAACGTCATGCCGCAACTGGGCCTGGGGGTCTGGAAGGCAAGCAACGAAGAAGTCATCACTGCCATTCATAAAGCGCTGGAAGTGGGGTATCGCTCAATTGATACCGCGGCAGCGTACAAAAACGAAGAAGGTGTCGGCAAAGCAATACGTGACGCAGGCGTGCCACGGGAAGAGTTATTCATTACCACCAAGCTATGGAATGATGACCAGAAACGCCCCCGGGAAGCCTTGCTCGAAAGCATGGAGAAACTCCAGCTTGATTACCTCGATCTGTACCTGATGCACTGGCCAGTTCCGGCGATCGACCACTACGTTGAAGCGTGGGAAAACATGATCGACCTGCAAAAAGAAGGGCTGATTAAGAGCATCGGCGTGTGCAACTTTCAGATCAACCATCTCCAGCGGCTGATGGATGAAACCGGCGTACCTCCGGTGATTAATCAGATAGAACTTCACCCGCTCATGCAGCAGCGCCAGCTGCACGCCTGGAACGCCACACATAAAATCCAGACCGAATCCTGGAGCCCGCTGGCGCAGGGCGGTAAAGACGTCTTCGATCAAAAGATAATCCGTGACCTCGCAGAGAAATATGGCAAATCACCGGCGCAGATTGTCATCCGCTGGCATCTGGATAGCGGCCTGGTGGTGATTCCGAAATCGGTCACCCCTGCGCGTATCGCAGAAAACTTTAACGTCTGGGACTTCCGCCTGGATAAAGATGAATTAGGCGAAATCGCGAAACTCGATCAGGGCAAGCGTCTGGGGCCAGACCCGGACCAGTTCGGCGGTTAACCCCTTCCCTCCAGCCCGACACTCTCGTCGGGCCTTTACTGATTTGAAATATCAGGAAACAATTCACGCACATATATTGTTGTATTTCTTGCAGTCACTGGAGCAGCATTGCTGCAACATAACCTGTTAATTATCATATAAATATATTTATTTGATGAATATATTCACCATATCCATAGGTGCGTAACCGTGACTGAGAAAAAAGGTAGCGGAGTCAAATGGCTCCCATTAATTCTTATAACATTCATTTCTGCCGGGCTGTGGCAACTTCCCCCTCCATCCGGGTTAAGTGCGCCAGCCTGGCATTCAGCAATTATCTTCGTTGCGACGATTGCTTCTATCGTGGCAAAAGTTTTACCCATCGGCGCGGTCGGCATTATTGGGATTACGGTTTTTGCACTCGCCTATGCGGCCGGGGATAAAACCGCCAGCGGCGCTATCACCACGGCGCTAAGCGAGCTGAACAGTTCGCTTATCTGGCTTATCGTCGTGGCTTTTATGATTGCCCGTGGGTTTATCAAAACTGGCCTCGGACGACGCATTGCGCTGCAGATGATCCGTCTGCTTGGCAAGCGCACACTCGGACTCGCCTACGGTCTGGCCTTTGCCGATCTGATCCTCTCCCCGGCAATGCCGAGTAATACGGCACGCTGCGGCGGTGTCATCTATCCGATTGCCGACTCTCTGGCACGCAGTTTCCATTCGAACCCGGAAGATGAGTCCCGCAGTAAAATCGGTACCTTTCTTATCACCTGCATTGGCAACGTCAACGACGTCACCGCCGCGCTCTTTATGACCGGCTATACCGGCAACTTGTTGGCGGTGAAGTTGGCGGCCAATGCGGGCGTCACGCTGACCTGGGGCAGCTGGTTTATGGCGGCGCTGCTGCCATGCCTTGTGTCCTTACTGCTGGTTCCACTGCTGGTCTACTGGATCGTGCGCCCGGAAATAAAGCACACGCCGGATGCCCCGAACCTGGCGCGCAAAGAGCTGGCGGAAATGGGCAGTATGTCTCGCGGCGAATGGCTGATGCTGGTTACCGTCGGCGTACTGCTGGTACTGTGGATTTTTGGCGATACGTTAGGCGTCGACGCCACTACTGCCTCGTTCGTGGGACTGTCCATTTTATTGCTAAGCGGCGTTCTGAGCTGGGAAGATGTGAAAAGCGAGAAAGGTGCATGGGACACGCTGATTTGGTTTGCCGCGCTGCTGATGATGGCGAACCAGCTGAAAAAACTAGGTTTCACTACCTGGTTTGGCAATCTGATCGGCGATAGTCTGAGCAGTACTATGCACGGTACCAGTTGGGTGATCGTCCTGTTGCTGCTGAATGCCGCCTACTTCTATACCCACTACTTTTTTGCCAGCGGTAATGCACAGATTGCCGCGCTGTACGCCGTTTTCCTCGGCGTCGGACTGCATCTGAATATCCCCGCAGCCCCCACGGCGTTAATGCTGGCCTTCACCAGCAGTTTGTACTGCTCGCTCACCCAGTACACCCACGCTCGCGGTCCAATCCTGTTTGGTGCCGGGTACGTTCCAACGGGCGTCTGGTGGCGCACAGGATTTATCATTAGCTTGTTTAACCAGGCGGTGTTTATCACCGTAGGTCTGATGTGGTGGAAGGTGTTGGGTCTGTACTAAACTAACTGCGCCCTGACGAATCACCTTACCTGCGGAGAAAAGGAATGACCTGTATTTTCTGTCAAATTGTTGAAGGTAAAGCCCCCTGCCATAAGGTCTGGGAAGACGAGCACCATCTGGCTTTTCTGTCGATTTTCCCGAACACCGACGGTTTTACCGTGGTGATCCCGAAAAAGCATTACCCCAGCTATGCCTTCGATATGCCGCCGCAGGCGTTGGCTGACCTGATGATGGCAACCCAAAAAGTGGCTAAGAAACTGGATAAGGCTTTCCCGGATGTCAGTCGTACGGGGATGTTCTTCGAAGGTTTCGGCGTAGACCATGTGCACAGCAAATTAAGCCCCATGCACGGCACTGGCGATCTAACTCACTGGAAACCGATTGAGTCGCGGCAGACCAAATTTTTCGAGCAATATGAAGGGTATCTGTCATCACACGATCATGAACGGGCGGATGATGCAAAACTGGCCGCATTAGCGGCCAGAATTCGTGAGGCATAAATACTGAGCACTTCTGCCGGATGGCGGTGCAAGCACCTTATCCGGCCTACAAAACTGTGCTGCTCGTAGGCCTGATAAGCATTTCACCACCGGGCAAAGTAAATTAACGTCCCGCTACTTTCCCGCGTTTTTTGTTTGCGGCAGGGGTCTGGCGCTGGTGCGCCACCGGGGTGTGCTTGGTCAACGCCGGGCGGGTATGACGGTTCTGGCGACGTGCTTCGCGCATCTCTTCCAGCGTAGGCGCCGGAACCAGACATTCACGACGACCGCCGATCAGATGCTTTTTACCCATGTCTTCCAGCGCCTGGCGGATTAACGGCCAGTTAGCTGGATCGTGGTAACGCAACAGGGCTTTATGCAAACGGCGCTGCTTATCACCTTTCGGCACCACCACGTCTTCACTCTTATAACCAATTTTACCCAGCGGGTTTTTCCCGGTGTAATACATGGTTGTGGAGTTCGCCAGCGGCGATGGATAAAAGTTCTGCACCTGATCCAGACGGAAACGACGTTGTTTCAGCCACAGCGCCAGATTCACCATATCCTCGTCACGCGTACCCGGGTGCGCGGAGATGAAGTACGGGATCAGGTACTGCTCTTTACCCGCCTGTTTAGAGTAGGTATCGAACAACTCCTTAAAGCGATCGTAGCTGCCCATCCCCGGCTTCATCATCTTCGACAGCGGGCCTTCTTCAGTATGCTCTGGCGCAATCTTCAGATAGCCGCCAACGTGGTGGGTCGCCAGCTCTTTGATATAGCGCGGATCTTCAACCGCGATGTCATAGCGCACACCGGAAGCAATGAGGATCTTTTTAATGCCTTTCAAATCACGCGCCCGGCGATAAAGATTAATCGTCGGTTCGTGATTGGTGTCCATATGCGGACAGATATCCGGATAGACGCATGACAGACGACGGCAGGTCTGCTCCGCACGCGGTGACTTACAGCGCAGCATATACATGTTCGCCGTTGGGCCGCCGAGGTCGGAAATCACGCCGGTAAAACCTGGAACGGTGTCGCGAATGGCTTCGATTTCATTGATGATCGAATCTTCAGAGCGGCTCTGGATGATGCGGCCTTCGTGCTCGGTGATCGAACAGAACGAACAGCCGCCAAAGCAGCCACGCATAATGTTGATCGAGAAACGGATCATCTCATAGGCCGGAATGCGGCTGTCGCCATACGCCGGATGCGGCACGCGCTTGTACGGCAGCGCAAAGACGCTATCCATCTCTTCGGTAGAGAGCGGAATGGCTGGCGGGTTAATCCAGATGTAGCGATCGCCGTGCTTTTGCATCAGCGCACGCGCGCAGCCCGGGTTGGTTTCGTGGTGCAGGATACGCGACGCATGCGCATACAGCACTTTATCGCCCTTCACTTTTTCAAAGGACGGCAGCAGCACGTAGGTTTTTTCCCACGGTTTCGGACGCGGCGGCTGTACGGTTACCGCTTTCGCTTCCTGCTTTTTCGGTGCGACCGGTTTGTTGTCAGCACACGGCAGATCTTCGCCGTACGGATGCGGGATCGGATCAATCTTGCCCGGCGTGTCGAGACGCGTGGAATCCACGCCACTCCAGCCCGGCAGCGCTTCTTTAACCATAATCGCGGTGTTACGCACGTCGCGGATCTGATCGATGGTTTCGCCCATCGCCAGACGATGCGCCACTTCCACCAGCGGACGTTCGCCGTTGCCGAACATCAGCATGTCGGCTTTGGAATCCACCAGAACAGAGCGACGAACGGTATCAGACCAGTAGTCATAGTGCGCGGTACGGCGCAGGCTGGCCTCAATGCCGCCGAGAATAACCGGCACATCTTTCCATGCTTCTTTACAACGCTGGGTATAGACCAGCGTGGCGCGGTCCGGGCGTTTACCTGCTACGTTGTCTGGTGTGTAGGCATCGTCATGACGCAATCGGCGATCTGCGGTGTAACGGTTGATCATCGAGTCCATGTTGCCTGCGGTCACACCAAAGAACAGGTTCGGTTTACCCAAACGCATAAAATCGTCTTTGTTGTTCCACTCAGGCTGGGCGATAATCCCTACACGAAAGCCCTGCGCTTCCAGCATACGGCCGCATATTGCCATGCCAAAGCTGGGATGATCGACGTATGCATCGCCGGTAACCAGAATGATGTCGCAGCTATCCCAGCCAAGTTGGTCCATTTCGTCGCGTGACATCGGCAAAAACGGTGCCGGGCCAAAACAGGCAGCCCAGTACTGCGGCCAGGAGAAAAGGTCTCTGTCCGGCTGGATCAGGGATATTGCGCTCATAATGCTTCCAAAAATGGTAAAAAAATAATCAAAGGCCGGGGATTATACGCTGTATGTCGACAAGAAATGAAGTGGAGTCTGAACCAGGGCAGTAGAAAGTTATATAAATTGTTAAATTTTACGACGCTCATTTTTATCAATCATAATTAACACCATGCCGGCCAGCTGAGATAACTCTTTTTCGGCGGGGGATTTTTCATTGCGACTCAACGATTCACTGCATATTTCCCAGTTACGGGTTGTTGTTCACCTGTGTGGGTTTCTGGTTCTTCTCTACAGCTTTTCTATGCTGCCACCGATGGCCATCGCTTTGTTAAACAAAGAGCGGAGTTTGTTCGCTTTTTTCAGCACATTTATGACTTTCTTCACCCTCGGCGGCGGGGCGTGGCTAGCAACCAAACATGCGGGTATTCAACTGCGAACACGGGATGGTTTCGTTATTATCGTCCTGTTCTGGCTGTTGTTTTCGTTTATCAGCGCGATGCCGATGTGGATGGACGATGGCTTAAACCTCTCCTTTGCGGATGCCCTGTTTGAAGGGGTTTCCGGGATTACCACCACGGGCGCAACGGTAATTGGCGACGTCAGCGCCATGCCGAAGTCGTATCTCTACTATCGGGCTCAGCTCAATTTTATTGGTGGCCTGGGTGTTATTGTCCTCGCCGTGGCGGTATTACCGCTTTTGGGTATCGGCGGCATGAAGCTGTATCAGTCTGAAATGCCGGGCCCCTTTAAAGAAGAACGCCTCACGCCAAGACTTGCTGATACTGCACGTACGCTGTGGCTGACCTATGTCATTCTGGGTCTTATCTGTACCCTGGCCTACTGGGCTGCCGGGATGTCGTTCTTCGATGCCTTATGCCACGGGCTGTCGACGGTTTCTCTCGGCGGATTTTCCACTCGCAGTGAAAGCATCGGCTTCTATAACAGCCATGCGATCGAGCTGGTCGCTGGGGTGTTTTCCCTGCTGTCTGCGTTTAACTTCACCCTCTGGTACGTGGCTATCGTGAAACGTACCTTCAAACCCTTTCGTCGTAATGCCGAACTGCGTTTCTTTTTGCTTATTGCGTTGGTTGTCACTCTGATCGCCACCTGGCAAGTTTGGCGGGCAGGCATGTACGGATTAACGGACAGCCTGGTGCATGCTTTTTTTCTGGCCAGTTCGATGCTGACAGATAATGGCCTGTCGACGGCGGATTACGCGCAGTGGCCTTCGCACACGATCTTCATGCTGCTCAGCGCCAGTTTCTTCGGCGGTTGTGTGGGATCGACCTGCGGGGGGATTAAGGTGCTGCGTTTTTTGATTATGTTCAAGCAGTGCCGTCAGGAGTTACACCAGCTCGCGCATCCCCGTGCCCTGCTGAACATTAAAGTGGGCAATAGCGTGGTAAGCGACCGGGTGGTGCGTTCGGTATGGAGCTTTTTCTTTCTCTACGTTTTGTTCACCAGCTTTTTTATCTGGGCGCTCAATCTGATGGGCTACGATCTCTTCTCCTCTTTTGCCACCGTCGCCGCCTGCATCAACAATATGGGGCTAGGATTTGGCGTCACCGCCACGACATTTGGCACCTTAAATGAGGAAGCAAAGCTACTGATGTGCGCGGCCATGATCATGGGGCGTCTGGAGATTTACCCCATTCTGATCCTGTTCTCGCGCATGTTCTGGCGGGCATAACGGAAATCCCGGCGCATTACGGCGCCGGGTTCACCAACATCTGTCCGATTGAGCCGCGATCTGCCATTTCCAGCGTCTGGCTATTAAAGTAGAACGGGAAATGGGCCCAGGAAGGCTGTCCGTAATAAACCAGTAATTCAACCTGGCCGTCAACCCAGACGGTATCTTTCCAGCCTCTGTCTTCCGGGAACGGCATCGCGCCATTCACATTACGGATCAGGAACGAGACGCCTTCAATATGGAAGGACTGGGGCATATCCGCCCGCACCGTCCAGCGCTCCCAGGAGCCCTGCTGAGCGGTAATATCCATACGATTGACGTCCCACAGCTGACCGTTGATGCCAGGGTCATCGTCCAGGCTGATATCACGGCTGCGAATCGGCGAACCGCTGAGGATTTCCGTTGGCAGCAGGCGCATTGGCAGGCTGTCAGTCACCAGCGGCAGAAGCCCCGTTGGACGCAGAGTCAGCACCAGCGTGGAGATGAGAATACTGGAAGGCTCAAAGAACCCGCGGATCCTGTCGACAATACTGGCTGCCTCGCCACAGGTGATAGAGACCTCATTACCGTTCGTCATATCCACCAGGATCTCACGACGCTCGCCAGGCGCCAGCGAGAGCTGCTTCACCGAAACGGGTGCAGGTAAAAAACCCTGATCGCTGGAAATCACATGCAGTGCACGGCCATCGCTCATTTGCAGCTGGTAACGACGCGAGTTTGAAGCGTTCAGTAAACGCAAGCGCACCCAGCCGCGGGAGACTTCGACATACGGGCTTTGCGCCCCATTGACCAGCAGCGTATCACCGACAAAGCCACCGCTGCCGGGCTCGCTGTATTCCGGCGTGCCAAAGTTGTCCAGCCGCTTGTCCTGGATAATGACCGGAAAATCATCCACGCCATAGTGGTTGGGAATAGACAGTGATTTACTCACTTCATCTTCAACCAGCCACATCCCGGCAAGGCCGTTATAGACCTGCTGAGCAGTACGATTTGGCGTATTGGCGTGATACCACAACGTGGCGGCATTCTGGCGAATCGGTAGCACCGGCGCCCAGTCAGCATTCGGGGACATCATGCGCGCCGGGCCGCCCATCAGCGGGCCAGGTACCTGTAACCCGGCGACGGTCATCGAGACATTCTCAGTCAGACGGTTGCTGTAGATAAGCTTGACGTCATCCCCTTTCCAGACGCGAATTGTCGGTCCCAGGTAGCGGCCGTTAATTCCCCAGACAGGTGCGCGCGTGCCTTGTGTAAAGGACCAGTGCGCACGTTGCAGCGTCATAAATAGCGGCTGCCCCCGGCGGGATTCCAGCAGCGGAGGCACAGGTAACGGTTGTTGCTGACCGGCAGCATTAGCCTTCAGCGGAACAGCACCTGCACACAGTGCGATCCCCGATGCCTGAATGAACTGACGCCGACTGAATGACATATAAACTCCATAAAAAACTGGCTATTAACACGCAGGAAGTCATTTCCTGTAAAAAACCCGAATTGCGCGGATTAAACCTTACCGGCGGCTTCCCGCTCAGCAACTTCTTTATCGAGCTCTGCGATTTTTTGTTCCATCAGCGTGCGGCAATGCGCTGCCAGTTCACGAACCTGATCTTTGCCAAAGTGGCTAATATCCACCGGCGGCAACATCTCGACAATCGCCAGACCATTATTGAGTCTGTTTAATTTTATCTTGTTCGAGGTTGTGGAAACGCACACCGGAATAACCGGGACACCAGCAGCAATCGCTGCATGGAACGCGCCGGTTTTAAACGGAAGCAGACCGCGACCGCGGCTACGCGTTCCTTCCGGGAACATCCAGATAGAAATGCGGCGTTTTTTGAAATGATTCACCACGGCAGCAATGGTGCTGTGTGCTTTTGCGCGGTTATTTCTGTCAATCAGCAGGTTACCGGTTAACCAGTACAGCTGCCCGAAGAAAGGGATCCACAGCAGGCTTTTTTTACCCACCGTCACCGTCGGCGGTTGAACGATATTCGCAGCAGTAACCATGTCATAGTTGTTCTGATGGTTACAAATATAGATAGCATTACCATAGTTCTGCGCGTCTGCCGGCATGCGGCACTCGACCTTCAGACCATAAAGGGGAGCCAGGCGGCCAAACATATGACCGAACGTTGCAACGTGTTTTGGATTTCGCGGGCTGAACAGACAGTATATGCAACCGAAAATACAGACCAGAACGCAGTAAATAACAGTAATAATTAAACGAAAAATATATAGCATAACAACCTCTAAGGCCTAAGAGCCTGGCATTTTACGTCACCTGATTCATCACGCGGTATCAGGTTAGGGCTTTGTTAAGGGCGGCTCTCTGGAAAAGCGTATTGTTAATCGCAACGCACGAATAAACAACGGTTTCACGGGAATTTTTAACGTTGGCTCTCCCTGGGCTTTAACAGGGAGAGCCGGACGGTAGCGTTATTCTTCGCTGTCGCCGTGACTGGCGCGTCGAGGCGAGTCAATCTCAATGCTGTCGATACGCTGCAGACCACGCATTAGCGTGCCGCGACGGCCGCGCTCGCCGGTCACTTTCTGCAACTCTTCGGGACGCAGTTTGATTTTGCGCTTACCGACGTGGATAGTCAGCGTGCTCTGTGGTGGCAGCACGTAAAGTTGCGCCAGACCATCTTCGCCTTTCGCCGCTTCCGCTGAAGGGATATTAATGATCTTGTTCCCTTTGCCTTTCGACAACTGCGGTAAATCGCTCACCGGGAACATCAACATGCGACCAGCCTGAGTAATCGCCAGCAGCATATCGGTTTCATCTTCAATCACCACCGGCTGCATGACGCGCGCATTCTCTGGCAGCGTAATCAATGCCTTACCTGCACGGTTACGTGCAACCAGGTCATTGAAGGTGCAGACAAAACCGTAGCCCGCATCCGATGCCATCAGCAGTTTCTGATCATCGCCTTCCATCAGCATGTGCTCAACCGTCGCGCCCGGCGGCAGAGTGAGCTTCCCGGTCAGCGGTTCACCCTGACCGCGCGCCGACGGCAGCGTAATCGGATCGATGGCATAGCTGCGGCCGGTCGAGTCCACGAACACCACCGGCTGATTGCTTTTACCCTTCACTGCCGACTTAAAGCTGTCGCCCGCTTTATAGCTTAATCCCGGCGCATCGATGTCGTGGCCTTTCGCGCTACGCACCCAGCCACTCTGGGAGAGCACAATGGTCACCGGCTCAGACGGCAGCATGTCGTGCTCGCTCATCGCCTTCGCTTCTTCGCGCTCCTGCAGCGGAGAACGACGATCGTCGCCATAGGCCTCAGCGTCAGCCTGCAGCTCTTTCTTCAGCAGGTTATTCATTTTACGTTCAGAAGCCAGAATGGCCTGCAACTGATCGCGCTCTTTCGCCAGTTCATCCTGCTCGCCGCGGATTTTCATCTCTTCGAGTTTGGCAAGATGGCGCAATTTCAGCTCAAGGATGGCTTCAGCCTGGGTTTCAGAAATACCAAACCGCGACATCAGCTCTGGCTTAGGTTCATCTTCATGACGAATAATTTCGATTACTTCGTCAATATTGAGGAACGCCACCAGCAAGCCTTCAAGAATGTGCAGGCGCTTGAGCACTTTTTCCAGACGATAATTCAGGCGGCGGCGCACGGTATCGCGGCGGAACGCCAGCCATTCGGTGAGGATCTCCAGCAGGTTTTTCACCGCCGGACGACCATCAAGACCGATCATGTTCAGGTTGATGCGGTAACTTTTTTCCAGATCGGTGGTGGCAAACAGGTGGTTCATCACCTGCTCCATATCCACGCGATTGGAGCGCGGGACAATCACCAGACGGGTCGGGTTTTCGTGATCCGATTCGTCGCGCAGGTCGTCTACCATCGGCAGCTTTTTATTGCGCATTTGAGCAGCGATCTGCTCCAGCACTTTTGCCCCGGAAACCTGATGTGGCAGCGCGGAAATCACCACCGCGCCGTCTTCTTTCGTCCATACCGCACGCATACGTACGGAGCCGCGTCCGTTTTCGTAAATCTTACGAATCTCCGCGCGCGAGGTAATGATCTCCGCTTCGGTCGGGTAATCCGGCCCCTGCACGATATCCAGCAACTGATCCAGCGTCGTTTTCGGCTGCTCAATCAGAGTAATCGCTGCTTTTGCCACTTCACGCAGGTTGTGCGGCGGAATGTCCGTTGCCATACCAACGGCAATACCGGTCGTACCGTTGAGCAGAATATTTGGCAGACGCGCAGGCAGCATCTTCGGCTCCTGCATGGTGCCGTCAAAGTTCGGCACCCAGTCCGACGTGCCCTGACCGAGTTCACCCAGCAGGACTTCCGCATATTTAGACAGGCGGGATTCGGTATAACGCATCGCCGCGAAGGATTTCGGATCGTCCGGCGCCCCCCAGTTCCCCTGCCCGTCAACCAACGGATAACGGTAAGAGAACGGCTGCGCCATCAGCACCATCGCTTCATAGCAGGCGCTGTCGCCGTGCGGATGGTATTTACCCAGCACGTCACCGACGGTACGGGCGGATTTTTTAAATTTGGCGCTGGCATTCAGCCCCAGTTCGGACATCGCGTACACGATGCGACGCTGAACGGGTTTCAAACCATCGCCAATAAACGGCAACGCCCTATCCATGATGACGTACATGGAATAGTTCAGATAGGCGTTTTCCGTGAATTCATGCAGCGCCAGGCGCTCTGCCATATCGCTCATTAATCGTGGTTCCTCAACTTTGTACCCCTCTATTGAAGGGCAATATTGCCGCAGATACTACCCTATCTGGCGTGTTGAGTCACAAAGAAAAGGGCCGCGAATGCGGCCCTGATGGGGATTACTTAGCAACTTTGGTAATCTGTTTCACGTCGATTTCAACGGAGTTCCAGTCTTTATCCACTTCCCCCTGGATTTCAACCACATCCTGCGGTGTGACGGTTACGCCGTTCCAGCGCTTGTGGTCGATATCCACATTCACTGTGCCGGTCGCATCTTTAAACACATACAGGTCGTCGGAAATACGCTCAACGATGTTCCCGCGCAGGGTAACCCAGGTGTCATCACGCAGTGATTTGGCGCTTTCTACTGTCGTGCTGCTACCGTTCGGGCCGACAAATCCGCCGTTTTGGCTCTGCGTAGTGGTTGTCGTTGGCCCAGAGAAGCCGCCCTGCTGAGCTGCCAGAACAGGTGCGGAACACAGTGCCATTACGGCAACCATTGCAGCTAATTTTTTCATCGTCATGTCTCCCTTTCATATTGGTTTATGACTATTAAATAAGTTAATCCTTAACAAGTTCTTAAGGCAAAAAAAGATACTTTTTTTACTGTACAGAGACTGTAGCCACAGGTTTACTGACTGCAAATGAGTTATCGCAGGGAAGAACATATGCGTATTTTACTGATCGAAGATGACACGTTGATTGGCGATGGCCTGAAAACAGGTCTGAGTAAAATGGGTTTCAGCATTGACTGGTTTACCGAAGGTCGCCAGGGGAAAGAAGCACTCTACAGCGCACCTTATGATGCGGTAATCCTCGACCTGACACTGCCAGGCATAGACGGACGGGACATTTTGCGCGAATGGCGAGCTAACGGGAAGCAGGAGCCGGTACTGATTCTGACCGCTCGCGACGCGCTGGCGGAACGCGTTGAAGGCCTGCGCCTGGGCGCAGATGACTATCTGTGTAAACCCTTTGCGCTGATCGAAGTTGCTGCCAGACTGGAGGCGCTGGTGCGTCGTGCCAGCGGCCAGGCCAGCAACACATTGCGCCATGGCCAGGTAACGCTCGATCCCGGCGCGTTGGTCGCCACGGCGGCGGGTGAACCTTTGTCACTCAAACCTAAAGAGTTCGCACTGCTGGAACTGTTGATGCGCAACAAAGGTCGCGTCCTGCCCCGCAAACTGATTGAAGAAAAACTGTATACCTGGGACGAAAATGTCTCCAGCAATGCGGTTGAGGTCCACGTTCATCACTTACGCCGTAAGCTCGGCAGCGACTTTATCCGTACCGTGCATGGCATTGGCTACACCCTGGGTGACGCATGAAACTCACACAACGCCTCAGCCTGCGCGTCAGGCTAACGCTTATTTTTCTGATTCTGGCATCAGCCACCTGGGCCGTATCCAGTTTTGTGGCCTGGAGGCAGACTACCGATAATGTCGATGAGCTGTTTGATACCCAGCTGATGCTGTTCGCCAAGCGGCTTAGCACGCTGGATATCAGCGATGTCACCACCTCAAGCAATATGGCCCGCACGCCAAAGAAACTGAAGCATGGCCATATTGATGACGACGCACTGGCGTTTGCCATCTACTCCACCGACGGCAAAATAGTGCTACACGATGGCGATAATGGCCAGGATATTCCCTACAGCTACAGCCGGGAAGGGTTTAGCGACGGCCAACTCAGGGGCGACAGCGATTCCTGGCGCTTCCTGTGGCTGAATTCCGCTGATGGGAAATATCGCATTGTGGTGGGCCAGGAGTGGGAATATCGGGAGGATATGGCGCTGTCGATCCTTACTGCACAATTAACCCCATGGCTGGTTGCGCTGCCGCTGATGTTGCTGATCCTGGTGGTCATGCTGAGTCGCGAACTCAGGCCGCTAAAAAAACTGGCGCAAGCTCTGCGCTGGCGCGCCCCGGAATCAGAAGAGCCGCTCGACTCGAAAGGTGTGCCAAGCGAAGTGCGCCCGCTGGTTGAATCGCTAAATCAGCTGTTTACCCGCATCCACTCAATGATGGTGCGTGAACGCCGCTTCACTTCTGATGCCGCCCATGAGCTGCGCAGTCCGTTGACCGCGCTGAAGGTGCAAACCGAAGTGGTGCAACTGTCAGACGACGACCCGCAAACGCGGGAAAAAGCGCTGGCGCAGCTACATGCGGGAATTGAACGCGCCACCCGACTGGTCGATCAGCTCCTGACGCTTTCGCGCCTCGACTCCCTCGATAATCTTCAGGATGTGGCGGAAATTTCATTGGAGGAGCTACTGCAATCCGCGGTGATGGATATCTACCACCCGGCCCAGCAGGCGCACATTGACGTACGTTTGCAGATTAACGCACACAATATTATGCGCACAGGACAGCCGCTGTTGCTGAGCCTGATGGTACGAAATCTGCTGGATAATGCCATTCGCTACAGTCCGCAGGGGAGCATTGTGGAAGTGACGCTCAACGCCCGCAATTTCAGCGTCAAAGATAATGGTCCTGGCGTTGCGCCGGAGGTACTTACACACATCGGTGAACGTTTTTATCGTCCACCAGGACAAAGCGTGACCGGCAGCGGTCTCGGCCTGTCAATTGTCCGCCGTATCGCAACACTGCATGGAATGTCAGCCTCGTTTGGCAACGCTTCGGAAGGCGGGTTTGAAGCTAAGGTCAGTTGGTAACTGCATTATTATTGCTCAAATAGCAAAAGACTTTGCACATTTTGCTAATTTCACCGCACCGCTGGTGGGGGTAAAATCGTCCTCAAACGTATTTCCTTGAGGACACAAAATGAGCAGCATTCTGATTATCAACGGGGCGAAAAAATTCGGCCATTCTAATGGCCAACTGAATGACACCCTGACCGAGGTCGCGGACGGTATCCTGCGCGACCTCGGGCATGATGTTAAAGTCGTACGCGCGGACAGCGATTATGACGTAAAAACAGAAGTGCAGAATTTCGTCTGGGCCGATACGATTATCTGGCAGATGCCTGGCTGGTGGATGGGCGCACCGTGGACCGTGAAAAAATACATCGATGACGTGTTTACCGAAGGTCACGGCACGCTGTACGCCAGCGATGGCCGCACACGTTCAGATGCCTCTAAAAAATATGGCTCCGGCGGGCTGATTCAGGGCAAAAAATACATGCTGTCCCTGACCTGGAACGCACCGATGGAAGCCTTCACTGAAAAAGACCAGTTCTTCCATGGCGTTGGTGTTGATGGCGTCTATCTCCCGTTCCATAAAGCAAACCAGTTCCTGGGAATGGAAGCGCTGCCGACCTTTATCACCAATGACGTGATTAAAATGCCGGACGTCCCGCGTTATATCGCAGAATATCGCAAGCATCTGACCGAAATTTTTGGTTAACTGGTAACCTGGAATTAGAAGGAGTTAACCATGCTTACCGTTATTGCAGAAATCCGTACACGTCCAGGTCAACATCACCGCCAGGCGGTACTGGATCAGTTTGCTAAAATCGTTCCGACCGTACTGAAAGAAGAAGGCTGCCACGGCTATGCGCCGATGGTGGATCATGCCGCAGGTGTGAGTTTTCAGACCACAGCGCCAGATTCAATCGTGATGGTTGAGCAGTGGGAAAGCATCGCGCATCTTGAAGCGCATTTGCAGACCCCGCATATGAAAGCCTACAGCGAAGCCGTAAAAGGTGACGTGCTGGACATGAATATTCGTATTCTGGAGTCGGGTATTTAAGGTTGTCGATTTGCCGGATGAGGCATTCAGGCCACCATCCGGCATTCAACCGCAGCGCCACCGGACACTCATTACCAGTACAGCTTCCAGCTCTGAGTGAAGCGCATTAACGCTTCAACGTAGAAGTAATCCCCCCAGCTTGCACACTCATCGACCCCTTTGTTGCTCGACAGGTGATACACCGAGTGTTTCAGTAGCCCGTTCCCCTGCTCATCTTTGCCCATCAGATAATACCTGGTCAGCGAAGACATGATCCCCATCGCCCACTGCTGATAGCGCTCACGATCCGGATCGGTCACCGGCAGATGTTTAATCAGCTCCAGCAGACCACAGACGGCAATCGCCGCCGAAGATGAATCGCGCAGCGCATCGGTTCCGACTAATGCCAGATCCCAGTGGCAAACGGCATCTTCCGGCAGGCGATTAAGAAAGTAGTTGGCCAGCTTTTTCGACAGCTGCACCATTTGTGTATCGCCAGTGTAAATATAGCTCAGCAGAAAACCATAAATCCCCCATGCCTGCCCACGCGACCAGCAAGAATCATCAGCATAGCCCTGCTGCGTATTACCGTAACGCGGTGCGCCGGTTTGCACGTCCATATAGTAGGTGTGGAAGGTCGACGCATCTTGGCGGATCAGATATTTGGCTGCCTGCGCAACGTGGGCCTTCGCCGCATTCGCAAAACGCGGATCGCCCGTTTGCTCGCTAGCCCAGTACAGCAGCGGCAGATTCATATTGCAGTCAATGATCATCCGTCCTGCCTGATCGGGATCGCGAAGATCGCCCCACGCCTGGATGATCTGCGCCTTTTCATGAAAACGCTCCAGCAGTGCTTCTGCCGCCATCAACGAAAAACCCCGTGCATCGCGATTGCCCGTCAACCGCCAGGCCGCCACACAGGAAAGCGTGTAGAGGAATCCCAGGTCGTGGGTGTTGGTATCGTGGCGTCCGGCAATACGCATGCCAAACGAACGCACATGCTTCTCCGCCATCTCGCGAAATTTGCTCTCACCACTCATTTCCCACGCCAGCCATAATTGCCCGGTCCAGAAGCTGGTCGTCCATTCCACATTCTCTGTCAGTGGGTAATAACCTTGCACACAGGTTTCGGCAGGAAATTGTTCACCGAATTCCGTTAAATGACGGCTAATCAATTCGAGGACATCTTCTCGGGCGCAACTTATTTGATCCTGAAAACTGCCGGGATTAACCGGACTGCCAGGAAATGCGCGCAACGATTCCTCAACGATATGATTTAACATATTTCGGTTCCTTATTACGTAAATTATTTTGCAGGATTATTTTCAGCAATATCGAGAGCAATATTATTGCGACGTTTACTCTGACAAGCTGATAAAGTAAATGCCGATATCAATGTAAAGATCAGCGCCACAATGCCCATAATGATATATGTCTTCTCAAAGCCTATCCGGTCGTACATTAATCCGGCAGGCGAGGAAACCACCACGTTACCGACATACAGCATCGCCTGATAACCCAGTAAATACATGGTCGCATTGACACGTTTATCAAAATGCTCGGCAATATATTTGAAGACGGAAACCAGTAATAAACAGATCTCCAGACCGTATAGCGGCTTCAGCACAGAAATTAATAAATGAGAGTCACATAGCCCAGATATCACCAATCGCGCGCCCACCAGCGCCCCAACAATCAGCAGACCACGCTTCGCGCCAATATAATTGACGAATAGCGGAATGACCATGTACATGACAAATTCCATTCCCGACTGCACGGTGCCCAGATAACCAAAGACGGCGTTCCCTTCATGTACATCGGCAAAGAAAGTGACGAAGTAGCGGGAGAACTGCTGCTCCGCGATAAACATCATCCACGCCACGCCCGCAACGTACAGGCAGAATGCCCAAAATTTGCGATTACGCAGCAGGGCGTAAACATCCGTCGGGGAGATTTTCTCTTTAGTTATCACCTCCGAGGCGTTGGCCGCATTGACATTGACTTTCAGACTCACCAGAACAACCAGCATCACCACTGACGTCAGGCTGCCGAGCATAAAGTTATAGGCCGGTGAGAGGTTAAACAGCAGGCCAGAGAACGATGACGCCACCGCCCAGCCAAGCGACCCCCACATACGGATCTGCCCAAACTCCATGCCGTTCAGACGGCTGTAGCGGTCAGAATAAGATTCACAGGCCGCCACCCCGGCATACCACGCAAAGCTCAAGTAAATCGCGCCAACTATAATACCCAGCATGGTATTGGAGAGTAATAATGGCTGATAGATATAAATAAAAAACGGTGCCATTAACGCTGACATCACTACGACGAAATAGAGCAGATATTTGCTCATACCTATTTTATCGAGGATATAGCCATAAATAGGCTTCAGAATAACCGAGAAAATACCGTTCACAGCAAATACGGTGCCGATCACCGTACCGCTCAACTGCGCTTTTTGCCCCAACCAGATAGCCAACAAACCAATACTTGCGGACCAGGTAAAGAAATAAAGGAATATAAAACTACTTATTTTATAATATTCAGTCCGATTTCCCGTTGAATTATTTTTCATACCACCCTCGCTATAAAAAGAACGACAACTGGCGTGCATTTTCAGGTTGCTGAATAACAACCTGGTTATTGTTGATGGATAGCTGCGGAACGGCTGAGTACTGTCTTTGCTGCCCGCTGGCACTCACGGCGCAGCAAAGCCAGCTTTCGCCCTGCGGGATTTCGCTGGTCAACACAGGAATCGACGCACATTCAGGGAACATGATGCTACTGTTCGGCGGCGTGACCACGCTGTCTGGCTGGCGAACTATGGACGGCGACAGATCAACGATAACGCTGGTTCCGTTGCATGTCGCAAGGAGGCATCCACGCTCACATAACCGAGGCTCGGCTTTCATCACCGCAAATCCTCCTTCCACCGTTTGCAGCGTTCGCGCACTGTTAATACGGTGCAGGCGAAGATGCCATTCGCCAAACGGGACAAGCCAGGTCTCAATCATTACGTCATGCCAGGGAGACCAGCGGGACCAGATAAAATTCTCATCGACCCGAACCTCGTCGCACTGACGACGGCCACGATAGTAGCCATCGCCGTCCGCCAACAGCAGCATAGAGTCACAGGCCGCATGTTTGATGCCGTAACGGCCGCGCTCAATGGTGAAACCAAAGCGGCTGGAGTAGGCAAATTTGGTGTATTTGGCTTCGGTATTAACGTAGTTGTTCAGTTCAAGCTGGCCTGAGGTCAACATCATGACATGCTCAGAATGCTCACTATGCTGCAGGATCTGCGCAGCATGGGGGATAACGCGTTTTTCAACGAGTTGCGGTAGCGCCAGCTCTTCAGCCTGCCAGAATGGATGATCCTCCGGCAGTGCAAGAATCAAAAAAACCTTCAATGCCCAATAAGGCGATCCCGGCGAGTTGTAGTCTTCACACATCGCCAGATTCGGGTAGGCAAACCCCAGCGTTAGAATGCCATCACGATCGAAAATCGGCTGCTTCTGCCACCAGCGCAAATGACGCAGGATCACCCCTTTGATTATGCCTGGCGAAAGAACATCCAGTTCGGCAAACGCCACCGCGCTCCAGAAGGCAACCATGGCAAAGCGGTAGGTCAGGCTGCGGCCAAACGGCACCGATGCGCCGTCAGCGGCGGACAGGTAAATAAAATCTTCGGCAAACAAGCGCGAACGTTCACGCAGAACGACAGCGCGTTCGGTGTCATCCGGGCTGAGGGTGGCATACAACAGGCCGTAGAAGTGAAAAGCCATTGAGATGTAGTAATCTTTCGGTCGACCGGGACCATCGGAATACCAACCGTCACCAAGATAGTAGGCTTCCATCAGCTCAAAGCGGCGATCGATAGCCGCCTGATCGTAAGGCAGACCCGCACGCTTGAAACCAAGCTGAACGATAATCGCAAAGTAGTTCCAGTTGCTGTCCGGCATTTGCGAGTCGGTTATCTGATTCAGCCAGCGGTGCAGATTCTCGCGTTCGCTCAGGGAGAAATGCTCCGTTAATTGCGTCTGTAACAATGCCAGACCCAGGCCATAAGCAGCCATCTCAACCAGACGCTGATCGTAAGGACCGGTGTCTCCCCAGTAATGTGGGCTTTGTGGGTCAGTACCGAGTTTTATCGCCTGAATGTACTTTTCGGCAAACGGCACTTTAGCCCCGCCTGCCATCAGAGGAAATAGCCCCCACAACGCCCGGGAAAGCCCTTCCATACAGGCAATATCCGCGCTGTAGTGAGCACAGGTATTGCCAAGAGAAAACTGAGCCTGTCCCGCCGGAAACTGCCGATCCAGCGCACGTAAAATGGCGTTAACCGCACACGTTACGTCTTCGCGTGATGACAATGGATTTGATTTTTCTTCAGTTGCTGACCACATAATCTGCCCCTCTGAATTAAGTGGCTAAAGAATAGTGAATCGCAGAGCAGCAGAAATGTTACGTCAATCACAGCACCAGAATTAAAGTAAAACAGTGATTGAGAAAATTTAAAAATAGGGTTTATAAATTACCATTCGGCGGCAAAAATTTAAATTTATTGCACTATGACTTTATCCTCACCGCAAGAACGTCTGGAGCTGATCGCCCTCAATGATGCGGTTGCGTCGTTCAGCCGTTTATTCGCCAATACGGTGCGTTATCACCACTGGCATCAGTGTCTGGAAGTGCTGTATGTGGAAGAAGGCTTTGGCGTGGTTACGGTTGACCATAAGCAATACACCATGCGGCCGGGACGAATGTTCTTTTTCCCGCCGTTTACCCTACACAAGATCTGGGTCGATGTGCAGGCGCGGGATGGTTATCGACGTACCATTATTCATCTCGATCAACATGCGGTACTGAAGGTGCTGCGCGACTTGCCTCATACTCAACAGCATCTGCAAAATCTGAGCATTCGCAGCAGTGAAGCATGGGTCGTCGACGCAGCGGATGTTCATCCGCATGTTGATTTTCTCTTCAGCCGTTATGAAAAAATGGCCGCTCAAAAACCGCTGAGCACTGAGCAGGTTGCCTGTCTGTTAGTCAATTTATTCAGCCTGTTACCCGACGATAATGGCAATATGCCGGAAATTAGCAGCGGAATTGCTAGTCAGGTGATGTTCTGGCTGGATGAACATTACACTCACAAATTTAGTCTGGCAGCGCTGGCGCAGGAGCTGAATAAATCAAAAAGCTATGTATCCCGCCGCTTCCAGATGGAAACGGGCGAGAGCATTCTCGACTATCTCAATACGCTGCGGTTACGCAAAGCCTGTGAAGCGCTGTTACACAGTGAAATCAGCGTGCGGGAGATTGCTCAAAAGGTGGGATTTTCAGAGGTAACATACTTCATCAGCGCCTTCGGTAAAGGCATTGGCGAGACGCCGTTGCAGTATCGCAAGCGGCATAAACAATAACGCCGGAAAGCACGTTGCTTTTCCGGCATTCAACGGTCAATTAGCCTTCGAGATCCGCCAGGTCGCCTTTCTCTTGCAACCAGTTACGACGGTCTTCAGAACGCTTCTTGGCCAGCAGCATATCCATCATTGCGTTGGTACGCTGATCGTCTTCATCATCGATAATGAGCTGCACCAGGCGACGGGTGTTCGGATCCAGCGTGGTTTCACGAAGCTGCATCGGGTTCATTTCACCCAGTCCTTTAAAGCGCTGCACGTTCGGCTTACCTTTCTTGCGCTTTAACTGCTCCAGTACGCCCGCTTTCTCTTCTTCCGTCAGCGCGTAATACACCTCTTTACCGAGGTCGATACGGTATAACGGCGGCAGCGCCACGTACACGTGACCGTGTTTCACCAACGTGCGGAAGTGCTTCACAAACAGTGCGCACAGCAGCGTGGCGATATGCAGACCATCGGAGTCCGCATCCGCCAGGATACAGATCTTACCGTAACGCAACTGGCTCAGATCGTCGCTGTCCGGATCGATGCCGATCGCCACCGAAATATCGTGCACTTCCTGCGAAGCCAGAACTTCATCGGAAGAGACTTCCCAGGTATTAAGGATCTTACCTTTGAGCGGCATGATCGCCTGATATTCACGATCGCGCGCCTGTTTGGCGGAACCGCCTGCGGAGTCACCTTCGACGAGAAACAATTCGGTGCGATTAAGATCCTGTGCGGTACAGTCCGCCAGTTTACCCGGCAGCGCCGGACCACTGGTCAGCTTTTTACGCACCACTTTTTTCGCCGCGCGCAGACGACGCTGGGCGCTGGAAATCGCCATCTCAGCCAGCAGTTCGGCGGACTGTACGTTCTGGTTCAGCCACAGGCTGAAGGCATCTTTCACCACGCCAGAAACAAACGCCGCACACTGACGCGAAGAGAGGCGTTCTTTGGTTTGTCCGGCAAACTGCGGATCCTGCATTTTTACCGACAGCACGTAAGCACAGCGATCCCAGATATCTTCTGCCGACAGCTTCACGCCACGCGGCAAAATATTGCGGTATTCGCAGAACTCGCGCATCGCATCCAGCAGACCCTGACGCAGACCGTTGACGTGCGTCCCGCCTTGCATAGTTGGGATCAGGTTCACATAGCTTTCGGTCAGCAGCTCACCGCCTTCCGGCAGCCAGAGCAGCGCCCAGTCCACGGTTTCTGTTTCACCGCTGAAATTACCGATAAACGGTTTTTCCGGCAGCGTCGGTAGGCCATTTACCGCTTCGCTCAGATAGTCATTCAGACCATCCTGGTAGCACCAGCGCTGTTCGCTGTTGTTGACCTCATCCTTGAAGGTGATCTCAACGCCCGGGCACAGTACCGCTTTGGCTTTCAGTACGTGCGTTAAGCGCGAAACAGAAAAACGCGGGCTGTCAAAGAAGCTTTCATCCGGCCAGAAGTGCACGCTGGTCCCGGTATTGCGTTTGCCGCAGGTACCGACAACCTGTAAATCCTGCACTTTATCGCCATTCTCAAACGCGATGTTGTATACCTGCCCATCGCGGCGTACGTTCACTTCCACACGTTTGGACAGGGCGTTAACAACGGAGATCCCCACACCGTGCAGACCACCGGAGAATTGGTAGTTCTTGTTGGAGAACTTGCCGCCCGCGTGCAGACGACAGAGGATCAGCTCAACCGCCGGAACGCCCTCTTCAGGGTGAATGTCTACTGGCATGCCGCGTCCGTCATCAATGACTTCCAGAGACTGGTCGGCATGTAAGATCACGTCCACGCGTTTCGCGTGGCCCGCCAGTGCTTCATCCACACTGTTATCAATCACTTCCTGTCCAAGATGGTTCGGACGGGTCGTATCGGTGTACATCCCAGGGCGACGGCGTACCGGCTCAAGCCCAGTGAGTACCTCAATGGCATCAGCGTTATAAGTTTGCGTCATGGTTTAAATAAGCAATTCGAATTGATCGTCAGAAACTGTGCAGTCCAAGGAAATCGACAATCGGGTTGAAATAATCTTCGAAGCCCGTGAATGCGTGGTTTCCGCCCTCAATAACTGTCTGACGGCAGGAGGCGTAATACGCCACCGCCTGGCGGTAGTCCAACACTTCATCGCCCGTTTGTTGGAGCAGCCAGATCAAATCCGGCGCTTCCAGCGGGTCAATCTGCATGACTTTAAGATCGTAAATATGGCGTGACTCTAGCACATATTGCTGCCCCGTGTAGGGGTTCTCGTTTTGACCGAGATAGTCGACCAGCAGTTCATAAGGCCGTACAGCAGGGTTCACCACCACTGCCGGCAGCATAAAACATTGCGACAGCCAGGTGGCGTAATAACCACCTAATGAGGAACCGACAATCCCCAACGACTCTCCGCCATGTTCAAGAATGATCGATTCCAGCATCTCTGCGGCCTGGGCCGGATACGGCGGCAACTGCGGTACGATCATCTCAACGTGCGGATGGTGCTCCGCCAACCAGTTTTTCAGCAAACACGCCTTCGCCGAACGAGGAGAGCTATTAAATCCGTGAAGATAGAGAAGCGTAGACATCAGTAGCCTTCTGAAGCGGTATCAGGGTGGAACCGATTACCCTGCAGACGACGTACCTGAGTCTGCAACGTCCCGTCAGCAAAAAGCTCCAGCGTCCGCCAGCCGGGGCTGATGGTATCCAATGTGAAATTGGAACAGTGCGGCTTAAACTGCACGCAGGTCGACGGCGTCGCCAGCAGACGGCGTCCGTTCCAGTCCAGATCCAGTTCCTGATGAATATGCCCGCACAGCAGATACTTCACGCGTGGATAGTTCACCAGCACGTTATCCAGCTCAGCGGCATTGCGCAGGCTATGCTGATCGAGCCAGCTACAGCCCGCAGGCAGAGGATGATGATGCAGAAGCAGCAAGGTATTACGCTCTGGTGCATCAGCAAGTTTACGCTCCAGCCATTCGAGCTGGAATTCACTTAATTCACCGTGGGGAACGCCGAACACCTGGCTGTCGAGCAGCAAAATTTGCCACTGTTCGCCGATGAAAACACGCTTGGCAGGGGAAATTCCCGCATCCTGCAGCGCGCTGTACATTGCCGGCTGAAAATCGTGATTGCCCGGTAGCCAAACGCAGGGCGCACGAAAGCTTGCGATGCCCTCAGCAAAATGCTGATAGGCCGCAGCGGATTGATCCTGCGCCAAATCACCCGTCGCGACGATCAGATCGTACTCAGGCGACTCTGCATGTATGGCATCCAGTACGGATTGATAACTGTCCCAGGTATTCACACCCAGCAGCGTTTCATGCTTTTCGGCAAACAGGTGAGTGTCTGTAATTTGTAAGATCCTGACTCTGGCCTCACCAGCCAAAGGAAGGGTTAACAGGCTTTCCAAATGGTGTCCTTAGGTTTCACGACGCTAATAAACCGGAATCGCCATCGCTCCATGTGCTAAACAGTACCGTAGCCAGTCGGCCAGAAACTGATTAATTTGATGCTTTTCGTCGCGTTGATGCAACTTTTTATTTGGATAATCATACCGCGCTTTGAAGCGAAAGATCTGCTGACTTGAACACACTTCAGCCACCCTCGCGTCATGATACAGGCGCACGGTCAATGACGGCAGGCTCCAGTATGTGACGGCCGGCGCCGTTTGTTCGATCGCGACAAGCGTAGTGTATCGGGTCGATTCAACGATCGTTAACCGATATTGTGCGTTTGCTACCTGATAGCTCACTGTTTCACCGGCTGCATCATTACGTGGCAGCAGGCGGCGCAATTGCGAATAGTTGGTTTCGCACAGGCGCATCATTTCAGGGAAGTCAGGTGTGTAACGCTTCATTTTTTCCACTCAGTTTTTAACTCTTGATAGTGCAGCTGTAACCATTGCAAGGCGATGACAGAAGCCGCGTTGTCGATTTTCCCCTCTTCTACCCATTGATAAGCCTGCTCCCGGCTCACCACATGAACACGAATATCTTCGTTTTCATCAGCCAGACCATGAATTCCGCTCGCGGTCGTAGCGTCCACTTCGCCAACTAAAATAGACAGGCGCTCACTGGTGCCGCCAGGGCTTGCCAGATAGCTCAGAACGGGTTTCGTACGTTTAACGTCCAGTCCGGCTTCTTCCATCGCTTCACGACGGGCCACATCTTCAACAGTTTCGCCCTCTTCGATCATTCCGGCTACCATTTCCAGTAGCCACGGGCTTTCGCTGGTATCAAACGCCGCGATACGGATCTGCTCGACCAGTACAACTTCGTCCCGCTCAGGGTCAAAGGGTAGCAAGACTGCCGCGTGTCCGCGCTCAAAAATTTCGCGCTTTACCTCACCGCTCATACCACCGTTAAACAAGCGATGGCGGAACCGATAAAGATCCAGTGAAAAAAAACCGCGGTATAGCGTTTCTCGTGCAATAATTTCTACATCATTTTTAGTGAAAGTCATTGGCAAGTTGTCTGGTTTACGCATTGTGCTGTCCTGAAACCAATAGTGATTAAAATGTGAATTTCAAGGTCGTTTGACTGATGTTTGAACGCCCTTGTGTTAAATTGATGCAAATTAACGCCGTATGGCACGTAACGCCAACTTTTTGCAGTGGCGGATTCTGCTAGAATCAGCAAATATTTTTACAATTTGATCAGCGCTAAATACTGCTT
This sequence comes from Citrobacter sp. S39, assembly GCF_009495675.1. Taxonomy (NCBI): domain Bacteria; kingdom Pseudomonadati; phylum Pseudomonadota; class Gammaproteobacteria; order Enterobacterales; family Enterobacteriaceae; genus Citrobacter; species Citrobacter sp. S39. Next base: position 1,702,982 of record NZ_CP045555.1, on the reverse strand, counting down.
CACAACAAGGAATGCAAATGAAGAAATTGCTCCCCATCCTTATCGGCCTGAGCCTGTCGGGGTTCAGTACTTTGAGCCAGGCAGAAAACCTGATGCAGGTTTATCAGCAAGCACGCCTGAGCAACCCGGAATTGCGTAAATCCGCCGCCGATCGCGATGCTGCATTCGAAAAAATTAACGAAGCGCGTAGTCCATTACTGCCGCAACTGGGTTTAGGTGCCGATTACACCTACAGCAATGGCTACCGTGATGCAAACGGCGTCAACTCCAACGCCACCAGCGCGTCATTACAATTGACTCAGACGCTGTTCGACATGTCTAAATGGCGTGCCCTGACGCTGCAAGAAAAATCAGCGGGCATCCAGGACGTAACGTATCAGACCGATCAGCAAACGCTGATCCTGAATACCGCTACGGCCTATTTTAACGTACTGAACGCGATTGATGTGCTGTCTTACACCCAGGCACAGAAAGATGCGGTTTATCGTCAGTTAGATCAGACCACTCAGCGTTTTAACGTTGGTCTGGTCGCCATCACTGACGTGCAGAACGCCCGTTCACAATACGACACCGTGCTGGCGAACGAAGTGACCGCGCGTAACAATCTGGATAACGCGGTAGAACAGCTGCGTCAGGTGACCGGTAACTATTACCCGGAACTGGCTTCGCTGAACGTTGATGGTTTCAAAACCAACAAACCACAGGCGGTGAATGCGCTACTGAAAGAAGCGGAAAACCGCAACCTGACTTTATTGCAGGCGCGTTTAAGCCAGGATCTGGCGCGTGAGCAGATTCGTCAGGCACAGGATGGTCACTTACCAACACTGGATTTAACCGCCTCTACCGGGGTATCTGACACCTCGTACAGCGGATCTAAAACCAACAGCTCCCAGTATGACGACAGCAACATGGGCCAGAACAAAATCGGTCTGAGCTTCTCGCTGCCGCTGTACCAGGGCGGGATGGTTAACTCACAGGTGAAACAAGCGCAGTACAACTTTGTTGGCGCGAGTGAACAACTGGAAAGCGCACACCGTAGCGTGGTGCAGACCGTTCGTTCTTCATTCAACAACATTAATGCTTCTATTAGTAGCATTAACGCGTACAAACAAGCGGTTGTCTCTGCTCAAAGCTCATTGGATGCGATGGAAGCCGGTTATTCCGTAGGTACACGTACCATTGTGGATGTGTTGGATGCCACCACCACGCTATACAATGCCAAGCAGCAACTGGCAAATGCGCGTTATACCTATCTTATCAATCAGTTAAACGTCAAATCTGCGCTCGGCACGCTGAACGAGCAGGATTTGGTGGCACTGAACAATACGCTGGGTAAACCGGTATCCACAACACCGGATACCGTAGCGCCGCAAAATCCACAACAAGATGCCGCAGTGAATGACTTTAACGGCACTGGCAATTTGCCTGCGGCTCAGCCGACAGCAGCACGTTCAACCAGCAGCAACGGCAACAACCCGTTCCGTAACTGATGCTGATGACGGGGCTTCGGCCCCGTCTGAACGTAAGACAACGTAAAGATCCGCCCCTTCCTGCGCATTCTCGCCTCTTCCCGCTTCAATTTCGACCAGTCATCCTCTATCCTGAGCATTATTTACTGTGTTTACCACTGGGTCCTGGAAGACAAAAATGAAACGGACAAAATCGATACATCACGCCTCGTTCCGCAAAAGCTGGAGCGCGCGCCATCTGACTCCTGTCGCCCTGGCAGTTACCGCAGTTTTTATGCTCGCGGGCTGTGAAAAGAGTGACGAAACGGTTTCGCTTTATCAGAACGCTGACGATTGCTCTGCAGCAAATCCGGGTAAAAGCGCCGAATGTACTACCGCGTTTAACAACGCGCTGAAAGAAGCTGAACGTACCGCGCCAAAATACGCCACTCGTGAAGACTGTATCGCTGAATTCGGCGAAGGCCAGTGCCAGCAGGCTCCTGCGCAAGCAGGTATGGCGCCGACCGGTGAAGGTCAGGCTCAGGCGCAGAATCAAAGCAGCGGCAGCTTCTGGATGCCACTGATGGCAGGCTACATGATGGGCCGACTGATGGGTGGCGGAATGGGCGCTCAGCAACCGCTGTTTAGCTCGAAAAACCCGGCCAGCCCGGCTTACGGCAAATACACAGATGCCAGCGGTAAAAACTACGGCGCAGCAACGCCGGGTCGCACCATGACCGTACCAAAAACCGCTATGGCACCGAAACCAGCCACCACCTCTACCGTAACCCGCGGCGGATTTGGTGAATCTGTGGCCAAACAGAGCACCATGCAGCGTAGCGCAAGCGGCACCACCACACGTTCAATGGGTGGCTGATCGTCATGGAAAGAGTCAGTATTGTTGAGCGCCCGGACTGGCGCGATAAAGCCACCGAATACGGTTTTAATTTTCACACTATGTACGGCGAGCCGTACTGGTGTGAAGACGCGTACTACAAACTCACCCTTGCTCAGGTTGAAAAGCTGGAAGAGGTCACCGCAGAGCTACATCAAATGTGCCTCAAAGTGGTGGAAAAGGTCATTGCCAGCGATGAGCTGATGACCAAGTTTCGCATTCCGAAGCATACCTGGGGTTTTGTCCGCCAGTCCTGGCTGACACAGCAACCGTCGCTCTATTCACGTCTCGATCTGGCGTGGGATGGAACCGGTGAACCCAAACTGCTGGAAAACAACGCTGATACCCCAACCTCGCTGTACGAAGCTGCGTTTTTCCAGTGGATCTGGCTGGAAGATCAGCTCAATGCGGGCAACCTGCCGGAAGGCAGCGATCAGTTCAACAGTCTGCAGGAAAAGCTGATCGAGCGTTTCACCGAGCTGCGTGAACAGTATGGTTTTCAACTGCTACATCTGACCTGCTGTCGTGATACGGTGGAAGATCGCGGTACGATCCAGTATCTGCAGGATTGCGCGGCCGAAGCAGAGATCGCTACAGAATTCCTCTATGTAGAAGATATTGGTCTTGGTGAAAAAGGCCAATTCACCGATATGCAGGATCAGGTGATCGCTAACCTGTTCAAGCTCTATCCGTGGGAATTCATGCTGCGTGAAATGTTCTCCACCAAGCTGGAAGACGCTGGCGTTCGCTGGCTGGAACCCGCCTGGAAGAGCATTATTTCCAACAAAGCACTGTTACCTCTGTTATGGGAAATGTTCCCGAATCATCCGAACCTTCTGCCAGCATATTTCGCCGAAGACGACTACCCGCAGATGGATAAATTCGTTGTCAAACCGATCTTCTCGCGCGAGGGAGCTAACGTCTCCATCATTGAGAACGGTAAAACGATCGAATCCGTGGAAGGACCGTACGGTGAAGAAGGTATGATCGTGCAGCAGTTCCATCAGCTACCGAAGTTTGGCGACAGCTATATGCTGATTGGCAGCTGGCTGATCAACGATCAACCCGCAGGGATCGGCATTCGTGAAGACCGTGCGTTGATCACGCAGGATCTTTCACGTTTCTATCCGCATATTTTTGTCGAATGATTGAGAGTGCCGGGTGGCGGCTCCGCCTTACCCGGCCTACGGCACGAACTTAATGCCCGATAAGCGTAGCGCCATCGGGCGTTCATCACCCAACCTGCACCGACAACATACTTAAACTTCCCATCTCGATACCATCTACAGGGATCGTAACAGACTCTTTACCATCCCATGCCCCGAGAACATACAGCAGCGGCAGATAGTGATCTGGCGTCGGGTTCGACAACGATCCACCTTCATGATCGAGATAGTTCACCAGCGGGTGCTGCTCAGCCGGTCCCTGCCAGGTCAGGTTAGCCTTAACATAATCATTGAATGAGGTTGCCCACGGATATGGCGTGTTCTCACCGTGCCAACGCGCAGTACGCAGGTTATGCACCACGTTACCGCTGGCCACCAGCATAATACCCTCATCACGCAGTGCCGCCAGCTTGCGGCCCATCTCAAAATGCCAGGCCGCCGGTTTTGTACTATCGATGCTTAACTGCACCATCGGGATGTCGGCATTCGGGTACATCTTGATCAGTACGCCCCAGGAACCGTGGTCAAAACCCCACGCCTCTTTGTCTAACGCGACGGGTACAGGAGCAAGTAAATCAACCAGGTGCTGCGCCAGTTCAGGCGAACCGGGCGCTGGGTAATGGGTGTCATACAGCGCTTGCGGAAAACCGCCGAAATCGTGGATCGTTTTAGGCGCTTCCATCGCTGTCACACCCGTTCCACGGGTGAACCAGTGCGCCGAGACCACCACAATGGCTTTCGGACGCGGCAACGTTTCCCCCAGTTGCTGCCAGGCACGGGTATAAACGTTATCTTCCAGAACATTCATCGGGCTACCGTGGCCCAAAAACAATGCTGGCATACGAGTTGAAGACATGATGATATCCTTACTGAGGGAGTCATTTTGATACCATTACAATACGCTTATTCGGTTGATGAAGAACTCAGATAACCATGATGAAGATCATCAGTTATTTTGACGATCCAGTCCGGAAAGCAGATTGATAAGGAGTTTTATTTGTCGATGTCAGTACCTTTACTTCTGACTTTACTGGCAGGTGCCGCCACGTTTATCGGCGCATTTCTCGGCGTGTTAGGGCAAAAGCCTTCCAACCGCGTTCTCGCCTTTTCTTTAGGCTTCGCTGCCGGGATTATGCTACTGATCTCTCTAATGGAAATGCTACCTGCTGCGCTGGCCGCTGAAGGCATGTCGCCAGTTCTGGGCTACGGAATGTTTATCGTCGGCTTGCTGGGCTACTTTGGCCTGGACCGTCTATTGCCGCACGCGCACCCTCAGGATCTGGTACAAAAAACAACGCAGCCTCTACCCGGATCCATTAAACGCACCGCGATTTTATTAACGCTCGGCATCAGCCTGCACAATTTTCCGGAAGGGATTGCGACGTTTGTTACCGCCAGCAGCAACCTCGAGCTGGGCTTTGGTATTGCGCTTGCCGTCGCATTACACAATATTCCTGAAGGATTAGCCGTTGCAGGTCCGGTCTATGCAGCAACGGGCTCCAAACGTACGGCGATATTCTGGGCCGGGATCTCGGGCATGGCGGAAATACTGGGCGGCGTACTGGCGTGGTTAATTCTGGGGAGTCTCATCTCGCCTGTGGTGATGGCGGCAATAATGGCGGCAGTCGCGGGTATTATGGTGGCGCTGTCAGTCGATGAATTGATGCCACTGGCAAAAGAGATCGACCCAAATAATAATCCCAGCTATGGGGTCCTGTGCGGAATGTCGGTGATGGGGTTAAGTCTCGTCATCCTCCAGTCCATGGGAATCGGATAATCCAGAGGGCGGATGCCACCCTGCTATTTTACAGCATCCGCTCATCCATAGCAGAACGTGAAGGACTATTTCTGTTCCTTAATCACGCTGTTATCTTCACCAGAACGTCGGAAGAGTTTGTTTCGCGCCTCAAGCAATGCGTCTCTGTCTTGTCGGAATGCCCGACAATAACGCTTCATATGGCAATAATAACCCAATGCAACGAGTGCAATTAATACGATCCAATACCAGGCAATAAACATTCTTTTACCCTTAACATTTAACATCATTAAACATTTAACGTTAAAATTTTACATAAACTTATTCTGACATACCCCTATAGTGGCATATTTCAGAAACAAATATATGATTTCGATCATATAAACCAGCAGCTATGCCAATAGCTAAAACAGTTATAAAAAATAAAACTCTGTCGACGAGATCACACTAAGCAATAATAAACATTGTCCTTAAAATACCTCACTCATACTATCCAGAAAAAAATAAAAATTAGATTTTGTAGAATAATACACTTCATCAATATTTATATACCCACAATAAAAGTGACATCAGTAGTACCATTTTCATTTTTAGCCATATCGTAAAAACATAATATATTCAGTGGAATTATATTTAAAGTTAATATAAGGAGATATATCCATGTTTAGACAATACCGAAAAACACTTCTCGCTGGCACACTCGCACTGACGTTTGGATTAACCGTTGGAAATTCGTTTGCTGCAGGTTTTCAACCCGCTCAACCTGCGGGAAAACTGGGGGCAATAGTAGTTGACCCATACGGAAACGCCCCGCTTACCGCACTGGTTGAATTAGATAGTCACGTTATTTCAGATGTTAAAGTCACCGTTCATGGCAAAGGCGAGAAAGGAGTTCCTGTTACTTATACAGTTGGCAAAGAGTCGTTAGCAACCTATGACGGCGTGCCTATTTTTGGTCTTTATCAAAAGTTTGCTAATAAGGTCACCGTTGAATATAAAGAAAATGGCAAAGCCATGAAGGATGATTATGTGGTGCAAACGTCCGCCATCGTTAATCACTACATGGATAACCGTTCTATTTCCGATTTACAGCAAACGAAAGTTATTAAGGTAGCGCCTGGTTTTGAAGACCGCCTCTATCTGGTGAATACCCATACTTTCACCCCACAGGGGGCAGAATTCCACTGGCATGGTGAAAAAGACAAAAATGCCGGCATCCTGGATGCAGGTCCAGCCGGTGGCGCATTACCTTTTGATATCGCACCCTTTACCTTTGTCGTCGATACGGAAGGTGAATATCGTTGGTGGCTGGATCAAGATACCTTTTACGATGGCCATGACATGGATATCAACAAGCGCGGCTACCTGATGGGTATTCGTGAAACACCGCGCGGCACCTTCACAGCCGTTCAGGGTCAGCATTGGTACGAATTTGATATGATGGGGCAGATTCTGGCCGATCATAAGCTACCGCGCGGCTTCCTCGACGCGTCGCATGAATCGATCGAAACAATCAACGACACCGTGTTGCTTCGCGTGGGCAAACGCGATTATCGCAAAGAAGATGGCATCCATGTGCAAACCATCCGCGATCAGATAATTGAAGTAGACAAGTCCGGTCGTGTGGTTGATGTGTGGGATCTGACAAAGATACTCGATCCGATGCGTGATGCGCTTCTGGGTGCGCTGGACGCAGGCGCGGTATGCGTCAACGTTGACCTCGCTCATGCCGGTCAACAGGCGAAACTGGAGCCAGATACTCCTTACGGTGACGCCCTCGGAGTGGGTGCAGGTCGTAACTGGGCGCACGTTAACTCCATTGCCTATGATGCCAAAGATGACTCCATTATTATCTCTTCCCGCCATCAGGGTGTTGTCAAAATCGGTCGCGATAAACAGGTGAAGTGGATTCTGGCACCGTCTAAAGGCTGGAATAAGGCGCTGGCAAGCAAGCTGTTAAAACCGGTTGATGATAAGGGCAACGCGCTAAAATGTGACGAAAACGGTAAGTGCGAGAATACTGATTTCGATTTTACCTACACCCAACACACCGCATGGCTCTCGAGCAAAGGGACATTAACCATCTTTGACAACGGCGATGGTCGTGGGCTCGAACAACCGGCATTGCCGACGATGAAATACTCCCGGTTCGTCGAATATAAAGTTGACGATAAAAAAGGAACCGTTCAGCAAATTTGGGAATACGGAAAAGAACGCGGTTACGATTTCTATAGCCCCATCACCTCGGTTATCGAATATCAGAAAGACCGCGACACCATGTTTGGATTTGGTGGTTCTATTAATTTATTTGACGTTGGACAACCAACCATCGGCAAAATCAACGAAATTGACTATAAGACTAAAGAAGTCAAAGTCGAAATTGATGTCCTTTCAGATAAGCCAAACCAAACGCACTACCGCGCATTACTGGTTCACCCACAACAAATGTTTAAATAATATCGTTAGATTAAGGATTAATTATGTCATCTAAATGGATTACTTCATTATTTAAAAGCGTGGTATTAACCGCCGCACTTGCCTCGTCGTTTGCCGCCTCCGCTTTTACAGAAGGCACTGATTATATGGTTTTAGAGAAACCGATTCCTAATGCTGATAAGACGTTAATAAAAGTATTCAGCTACGCCTGTCCGTTCTGTTACAAATATGATAAAGCCGTGACTGGCCCGGTTTCTGAAAAAGTGGCCGATCTCGTCACCTTCACACCATTTCATCTGGAAACCAAAGGGGAATATGGTAAACAGGCCAGTGAAGTTTTTGCAGTAATGATTGCTAAAGATCAGGCAGCAGGGATTTCATTATTTGATGCCAAATCACAGTTCAAAAAAGCGAAATTCGCTTATTACGCTGCTTACCACGACAAGAAAGAGCGCTGGTCAGATGGTAAAGATCCGGCCGTATTCATTAAAACAGGCCTGGATGCTGCAGGCATGAGCCAGGCAGATTTTGACGCCGCGCTGCAAGATCCCACCGTTCAGCAAACGCTGGAGAAATGGAAAGCGGCATATGACGTCGCCAAAATTCAGGGGGTTCCGGCTTACGTCGTTAACGGTAAATACCTGATCTACACCAAGAGTATCAAATCCATTGACTCCATGGCTGAGCTTGTCAGAGAACTGGCGACAAAATAAACAGGGACGAGGCTATGGTTTTCATAAAAGGATGGTGGCGGGACTTACGTACCACGCCGGTTGATACGCTGGTGAGATGGCAGGAACAGCGCTTTCTGTGGCTACTGATGGCCTGCGCAATGGGCGGGTTAATAATATTGGCACACTCGTTTTTCCAAATCTATCTCTATATGGCCCCCTGCGAGCAGTGTGTCTACATTCGCTTTGCCATGTTTGTGATGGTTTTCGGTGGATTGATCGCGGCAATAAACCCTAAAAATGTTGTTCTGAAGCTTATTGGCTGCATTGCGGCATTTTACGGCAGCATCATGGGCATTAAGTTCTCGCTCAAACTCAATGATATTCATCATGCGGTACATAGCCCGGATTCGCTGTTTGGCGTCCAGGGGTGTTCCACCGATCCGACATTCCCTTTCAATTTGCCGCTGGCAAACTGGGCTCCGGAGTGGTTTAAACCCACTGGAGATTGCGGCTATGATGCCCCCATAGTGCCTGATGGCGTGGCACTCAGCACTACGCAAAAGTGGTTTATCGATCTATACCAACAGTCTGAAGGCTGGTATCTGTTTCCACCGTGGCAATTTATGAACATGGCGCAGGCATGCCTGTTAGCCTTTGGCTTATGTTTAGTGCTGTTGGTGATAATGAGCGGCGCCTGGACTTTAAAACTGACCAGAACCAAATAATTTGAGCAAAAATAAAAAAACCGAAGCCTGGAAGATGGCTTCGGTTTTTTATGCTTACCACAACTAACGTGGTAATAGTCTATTAGCTGGCTTTGCGCTCGTGCGCCTGACGATAAGCCACTAAATCTTCGATAGTGACTACAGCCATATTGTGCTTGCCGGCAAACTCAATGCACTGTGGCGCACGCGCCATGGTGCCATCATCATTAGTCAATTCGCACAGCACACCCGCTGGTTTAAACCCAGCCAGCGTCATCAGGTCGATGGTCGCTTCAGTATGACCACCGCGGGTCAACACACCACCAGCTTGAGCACGCAGCGGGAACACGTGCCCCGGACGGTTCAGATCGGAAGGTTTAGCGCCATCCTTAATTGCCGCACGCACCGTAGTAACACGGTCTGCTGCGGAAACGCCGGTGGTCACGCCTTCTGCGGCTTCAATGGTCACGGTAAAACCGGTACCGTAAGCGCTGGTATTATTTTCCACCATCATTGGCAGATCGAGCTGTTTGCGTCGGTCTTCAGTGATGCACAGGCATACAATACCGCTACCGTGACGGATGGTCAGCGCCATCTGTTCAACGGTCATGGTCTCTGCCGGGAAAACCATATCGCCTTCGTTTTCACGGTCTTCGTCGTCAAGCACCATTACACCGCGTCCTTCACGCAGCGCAGACAGCGCATGTTCAACACGTTCGAAAGGCGTACCAAAAGAGGAAAGTAGCGTCTGATTCATGGTAAAAAAACCTCACTAAAATTATGGTTACCAGAATCAGGGCAGTCTTAGGAGTACCGTCTAAGCGGCAAAAAAATAACGTGAGCGGGTCCATGCCCGACTGGATCGTTACTCTCTCCCATCCGGACTCTAACCGTCGGCCCCGGAATTACACCGGATCTGCTGACCTTTTTGCCGTAACAAAAAGCGCTCGCGGGCTTTCAACATCAGTTGATTTACCGCCGGTGGGGAATTTCGCCCCGCCCTGAGAATAAGCGGGTTAACTATAACGCTATTGATTACCTTCATCAACGCCTTTACTCGTCTTAGCTTCACACAATTCTGGTTTATGCCTGTGCCAGTTCGCACTACAATAGGCAGCAACACGTACCAGTTCAGGGAAACCACAATGATTGACCCGAAAAAAATTGAGCAGATTGCTCGTCAGGTTCACGAGTCGATGCCGAAAGGGATCCGCGAGTTTGGCGAAGACGTCGAGAAGAAAATTCGTCAAACGCTGCAGTCACAGCTGACCCGTCTGGATCTGGTAAGCCGTGAAGAATTCGATGTACAGACTCAGGTTTTATTGCGCACACGTGAAAAGCTGGCGCTGCTTGAGCAACGTCTGACTGAGCTGGAATCGCGTGAAAAAACGGCAGAAGTTAAACCTGCCCCCGCGATCCCGTCAGTCGATCCGCAAGAGTAAAACGACAACGGGCCGCAAGGCCCGTTTTTCTGTTAGTGTTCCAGTTCTAGCTTCCTGGCTTCCGTCGCCTGCTGGCAGTACAGCGCATAGCGTTTGCAAAACCAGCTACGATGTTCTTCATCCATGTTCCCGGTTATCGCCTGGATATCAACGGGATGGCCCTCAGCCTGCATTCTGGCAAAACTACGGGCCAGGAAATCGAAATTGTTCATTGAATACATATTGCTGTTCATGAGCATACCCTCCAGTTATTGAATATCTGCTAAGGCCATATGCTTTTTCTAATTTCAGTATTTCCCTGGATACGAAGTTATTCTGTACATATTGTGCGCAAAATACCGCCTACTTCACAGTTTCCTACGAAATCTAAGAGGGGGATGAGCCCCTTTTCGGATTAAAGACCAGGGTAACGCATGTTATTGTAACGTCATGTAAAAGTAAGAGGTAAAACCATTACTTTTGACACGGACAGGGAACGCAGTAACAGGAGGAAACAACTTGGTATTGTTCACGGATTACAACAGCCCCTACCTGTTTGCTATTTCATTTGTACTGTTGATTGGCCTACTGGAAATCATCTCTCTTATTTTTGGCCATTTTCTTTCAGGTGCGCTTGATGCTCACCTCGAACATTACGATGCCCTGACTTCCGGCAATATCGGCCAGGCGCTTCACTATCTCAATATCGGGCGGATCCCGGCACTGATCGTGCTGTGTTTACTCGCTGGCTTCTTTGGACTCTTCGGTATCCTCCTTCAGCATGGCTGGGTCACGCTGTGGCAAGCACCGCTCAGCAACCTGCTGCTTGCTCCGGTGAGTTTTATTCTTGCCGTCTTCGCCGTGCATTACAGCGGAAAAATCATTGCTCCCTGGCTGCCGCGGGATGAAACCACCGCCCTCGCTGAAGATGAATTTATCGGCAGCATGGCGATTATTACCGGACATTCCGCAAGTGCCGGAACCCCCTGCGAAGGCAAATTTACCGATAAGTTCGGGCAGACTCACTATGTGCTGCTGGAGCCTGAAGCGGGCAAAGAATTCAAAAAAGGAGACAAGGTGCTGATTATCTGCCGACTCTCCGCAACGCGTTACCTGGCCGAGCTAAACCCCTGGCCGACTGTTTTATAATTTTATACAGAGGGATCTTATAGATGGATGATGTTTTTGGCATGTTACCTTCATGGATGTTTACCGCCATTGTGGCGGTGGTCGTCTTAGTAATTATCGGGATTATTTTTGCCCGCCTGTATCGCCGCGCATCTGCTGAACAGGCGTTTGTGCGTACCGGCCTTGGTGGACAAAAAGTGGTGATGAGCGGCGGCGCAATTGTCATGCCTATCTTCCACGAAATTATTCCTATCAACATGAACACCCTCAAACTTGAGGTGAGCCGTTCGACTGTCGACAGTCTCATAACCAAAGACCGTATGCGCGTGGATGTCGTCGTCGCCTTTTTCGTGCGTGTAAAACCGTCTGTTGAAGGGATTGCTACCGCCGCACAGACGTTGGGACAGCGAACACTGTCACCAGAGGATTTACGTGTGCTAATAGAAGATAAGTTTGTTGATGCCCTACGTGCCACTGCGTCGCAGATGACCATGCATGAACTGCAGGATACGCGTGAAAACTTCGTTCAGGGCGTACAAAATACCGTCGCGGAAGACCTGTCCAAAAACGGCCTGGAACTCGAGAGCGTTTCACTCACCAACTTTAACCAGACCGAAAAAGTTCATTTCAACCCGAATAACGCTTTTGATGCCGAGGGTCTGACTAAGCTGACTCAGGAAACAGAACGCCGTCGTCGCGAACGTAACGAAGTCGAGCAGGACGTAGAAGTTGCCGTTCGTGAGAAAAACCGTGATGCGCTGTCGCGCAAGCTGGAGATCGAACAGCAGGAAGCCTTCATGACGCTCGAGCAGGAGCAGCAGGTGAAGACCCGCACGGCCGAGCAAAACGCTAAAATTGCCGCCTTCGAAGCCGAACGCCATCGTGAAGCTGAGCAGACGCGCATTCTTGCCGAACGCCAGATTCAGGAAACAGAAATCGAGCGCGAACAGGCGGTGCGATCCAGAAAAGTCGAGGCCGAGCGTGAAGTTCGCATTAAAGAGATCGAACAGCAGCAGGCAACGGAGATCGCCAACCAGACCAAGTCCATCGCCATTGCCGCCAAGTCCGAACAGCAGTCTCAGGCTGAAGCACGCGCTAACGATGCGCTGGCCGAAGCGGTTCGCGCTCAGCAGAACGTAGAAACCACCCGCCAGACCGCAGAAGCGGATCGTGCCAAACAGGTGGCGTTGATTGCCGCAGCTCAGGATGCAGAAACCCAGGCGGTTGAACTGACCGTCCGGGCAAAAGCGGAAAAAGAAGCCGCAGAATTGCAGGCGGCGGCAATTGTGGAACTGGCCGAAGCCACGCGGAAAAAAGGTCTGGCGGAAGCCGAAGCCCAGCGTGCGCTGAACGATGCCATCAACGTGCTTTCCGACGAACAGACCAGTCTGAAATTTAAGCTGGCCCTGCTGCAGTCCCTGCCAGCAGTCATTGAGAAATCCGTTGAGCCAATGAAATCTATCGATGGGATCAAGATTATCCAGGTTGATGGTCTGAATCGTGGCGGCGCCGTCGGTGAAGTGACCGCAGGTAACGTAACCGGAGGGAATCTGGCTGAGCAGGCATTATCCGCCGCCCTTGCCTATCGTACACAAGCGCCGCTGATTGACTCGCTGTTAAATGAAATTGGTTTGTCCGGTGGTTCGCTGTCGGCACTGGCCGATCCGCTGAAAAACAGTCCACAGCCTGTTGAGAAAACGACTGAAGAATAAGAAACAGAAATGCCGGATGGCAACGCTTACGCGTTTTATCCGGCCTACAACCTCGTAGGCCGGACACCGCCATCCGACAAACATTCCAATTGTTATTTATCGCTGTCTTTCTGGATCTTCTTGATGATATTGGTCGTTGAGCAGCCATCTTCGAAGTTCAGCACCAGCACTTCACCGCCGTTCGCCCATACCTCTTTGCTGCCCGCAATATCTTCTGGCTTATAGTCACCGCCTTTGACCAGCAGATCCGGCAGGATGCCGGCGATCAGACGCTGCGGTGTATCTTCTTCAAAAGAGACCACCCAGTCGACGGATTCCAGCGCGCCCAGCACGATCATGCGCTGTTCCAGCGGGTTAACCGGACGCGTTTCACCTTTCAGACGTTTGGTCGACGCATCACTGTTTACCGCCACGATCAGGCGATCGCCCAGCTTGCGCGCATTTGCCAGATAGGAAACGTGGCCCGCATGCAGGATGTCGAACACGCCGTTAGTCATCACCACTTTCTCACCGCGCTTGCGGGCGCTGGCAACGGCCTGTTTCAGCTCAGATTCGCTCATCACGCCAAAACCAGTATCAGCCCGACCACGCACCGCGTTTTCCAGTTCAATCGGGGAAACGGTGGAGGTTCCCAGTTTACCGACCACAACACCGGCAGCAGCGTTAGCAAAATAGCACGCCTCTTCCAGTGAGTTACCCGCCGCCAGCGTCGCCGCCAGCACGCCGATTACCGTATCGCCCGCACCGGTCACGTCATACACTTCCTGCGCCTGCGTCGGCATATGCAGTGGTGATTTGCCCGGTTGCAGCAACGTCATACCCTGTTCTGAACGGGTGATCAGCAGTGCGGAAAGGTCGAAATCTGCAATCACTTTCATACCGCGCTCAACCAATTCATCTTCGTTTTTGCATTTACCGGCGACCGCTTCAAACTCAGACAGGTTCGGCGTTAGCAGCGTTGCGCCGCGGTAACGTTCAAAATCGGTCCCTTTCGGATCGATAAGCACCGGAACTCCAGCCTTACGCGCCAGAGCAATCATCTGCTGCACGCTTGCCAGCGCGCCTTTGGCGTAGTCAGAGAGCACCAAAGCGCCGATAGAACCCAGCGCCTGATTAATACGCTCGTGCAGCGGCTGCGGATCCACGCCTTCAAAACCTTCTTCAAAATCCAGACGAATCAACTGCTGGTTGCGGGAAAGCACGCGCAGTTTGGTGATTGTCGGATGCGTCGGCACGGACACGAAATCGCATTTTACGTTCACATCCGCCAGCGTTTTGCTCAGCGCACGCGCCGCGTCGTCGATACCGGTCAAACCCACCAGACGGGAATTTGCGCCCAGAGAGGCAATGTTCATCGCCACGTTTGCTGCGCCACCGGGACGTTCTTCGATGGTATCGACCTTCACCACCGGAACCGGCGCTTCAGGTGAAATACGGCTGGTAGGGCCGTACCAGTAGCGATCCAGCATCACATCACCGACAACCATGACTCCTGCACGTTCAAACTCTGGCAGCGTTACTTTCATTCCTGTCTCCTGAGAGATTCTCTGAGGGTCTTAAAATTTGCGCGCGATAATAGCACACTTCACTCGGCAACCAGCCACTTCTGCCAGCTGTCACGCACCAGCGTACGTTCAGCGTCAAAGTGCTCCAGCGCCACATGGCCCGGAAGTTCCTGCAACGCAAGATGGTGAAGTTCATCACGCAACGTCGTATAAGCACGGGTAAGCGCCAGCGCTTCCTGCTCGTCCATAATGTCGTTTTGCGCCAGTAATTCCAGAATGCGCACATTATCCGACCAGCGCGTCAGCTTCGGTTTTTCATGCGCATAGCGCAACACCAGATACTGCGTAATAAACTCAATGTCTGTGATGCCACCCTCATCCGCTTTAATATCAAAACGATCCCGATGCTTATTGCCCAAATGGGCGCGCATTTTCTCACGCATTTCACGCACGTCGGTCTGCAAGGTTTTCCCATCACGGACGAGGGTCATGATATCGCGACGAATCGCATCAAACTGAGAGGTCAACTGCGGGTCGCCATATACCACACGAGCACGCACCAGCGCCTGATGCTCCCATGTCCAGGCTTCGTTGCGCTGGTAATCGTCGAAAGCGTCGGTTGATGTCACCAGCATTCCCGCCGCGCCGGATGGACGCAGCCGCGCATCCACTTCGTACAAAATACCGGACGAGGTGCGGGTGCTGAAAAGGTGCATAATGCGCTGCGACAGACGCAGATAGAACTGTCGCCCGTCAATCTCACGCTCACCGTCCGTCATCACGTCCATCGGACAATCATGCAGGAAGATCAAATCAAGATCCGAACTGTAACCCAGTTCCCAGCCGCCCAGTTTGCCATAGCCGACGACGGCAAAACCGCGCCCCTCACGTTCGCCAAGATGGGTAGGTTGCCCGTAGCGAGCAACCATCTGCGTCCACGCCTGCTGGACTACCGCATCAATAATCGCTTCCGCCAGCCAGGTTAAATGGTCGCTCACCTTCATCACCGGCAGCGTGCCGGCGATATCAGCCGCGGCAATACGCAGTAGCTGCGTTTGCTTAAACTGGCGCAGTGCCTCCAGTTGCTGCTCTTCGTCATCTTCCGGCACGCGCAGCAAATACTGGCGCAGCTCATCACGGTAGGCGTCCGTCGCGGTAGGTTGATACAGGGTATTCGGATCCAACAGTTCATCGAGCAACAACGGATACCGCGCCAGCTGGCTGGCGACCATCGGCGAGGCCGCACAGAGCGAAATCAAATGCTTCAGCGCCCCGGGGAATTCGCTCAGCAGTTCCAGATAGGTCGTGCGAGTCACAATACCCACCAGCAGCGGTGTAATGCGTGACAGCGGGACTGAGGCGTCGTCACGCGTACAGACATCGCTCAGCAGATGCGGCATTAAATGATCCAGCACCTGTCGTCCGCGTGGGCCAATGGTGCGTTTATCCAGCTCTTTGCGGAAATCAGCAATCAGAGACAGCACGCGCCGCCGATCGTCATCCGCCAGATGCGTCAGCACTGGCGTAGTGTCATCTTCCTGTAAGGCGTCCTGCCACAATTCGCGCCACTGTTCTGAGAGCGACTCTTCCTGGGTTTCGGCCTCGTCATCGCCAATCAGCTCGTTGAATACCCGGCGCACATTGTCCATATGATTGGTCAGCACATCGGTTAACTGCTGCCAGTCATCAACGTTCATCCCCCACGCCAGCCGCGCGCGATTCAGTTCATCACCAGGCAGCGTCTGGGTCTGCTCATCATTAATACTTTGCAGCAGGTTTTCCAGGCGGCGTAAATAGAGATAGGCTGCGCGCAGTTGTTCCGCGTCGGTATCAGAAAGCAAGTGCAGCGCATTGATGGCGCTAAGCGTCGGTAACAGCGAGCGGGATTGCAGCGATGGCTCGCGCCCACCGCGAATCAGCTGGAATACCTGCACGATAAATTCGATTTCACGAATGCCGCCCGCCCCCAGCTTGATGTTGTCTTTCAGGCCACGACGGCGTACTTCACGCGCAATCATCCCTTTCATGTTACGCAGCGACTGGATCACGCTGAAATCAATATAGCGACGGAAGACAAAAGGCCGCAGCATGGCACGGAGTTCATTGACGTAAGTGCCGTCGGCATCGCCCATAATGCGGGCTTTAACCATCGCATAGCGTTCCCAGTCGCGCCCTTGTTCCTGGTAATAATCCTCCAGCGCGGAGAAGCTCAGCACCAGCGGGCCGCTGTCGCCAAACGGGCGTAAACGCATATCCACCCGATAGACAAACCCATCCATTGTGGGCTGATCCAGCACTTTGATAAGCCGCTGGCCCATCCGGGTAAAGAACTGCGCGTTATCAAGCTCGCGGCGCCCACCCTGTGTGCTGCCGTGTTCCGGCCAGGCAAAAATCAGGTCGATATCGGAGGAAAAATTCAGCTCGCCGCCGCCGAGTTTCCCCATGCCTAAAATCAGCAGCGGCTGCGCCACACCTTCAGGATTACACGGCGTACCCCATTCGCGACAGCAGGCTGCGTACAACCAGTCGCGCGCGGCGACGATCAACGTTTCAGCCAGATGACTTAGCTGCTGCAAAATACTCTCTTCGGTCACCAGCGACAGCGTCTGTGCCCAGGCGATACGCACCATAATGCGACGGCGAAACAGGCGTAACTCACGCATCAGTGTGTTTTCGTCACTAACGTCAGCCAATGCTTGCTGCAACCAGTTGGCATAGTGTTGCCATTCATCCGCCAGGGGTGGAGTGCTTTCCAGCTCAGCCAGCCATTCGGGATGGGCAATAATGCTGTCACGGACAAAATCACTGAATGTAAGTACTGACTTCGCCTGAACGCTAAGCGAGGACTCAGATATTGCTGCTGGCAGCCGCTCAACAACGGTCGGCCAGTACTGCTGTAACGGTGAAGAGAGCTGCTTCATTTACGGGTTATCCTTTGAATGGTGCCGGATGCGTCTTTTCGCCTTATCCGACCTACATGACAGTTACACACATCGCGTAGGCCTGATAAGCGCAGCGCCATCAGGCATCCCGGCCTCGGCCCTGATTATCGTTTTCCGCTGTGCAGCCAGAACGGTTCCAGCGCGATCGCCTCGTTGCGGAAGTGTTCAATTTCAATATATTGGTTGGCCGCAATGGCGCGACGTAAGCCCTGCCAAGTAGCGATCCATTCTGATGCGACATTTTCGTCGTAGTATCCCGCCAGCATCAGCATGCTATCAATGTTGCGCGTCAAACGTGGAAGCTGATCGGCGTACTGATCGCCCAACGGCTGCGCAAAAGCGGTTTTCAGCTCAGCGGCATGGCGTGAAAGATGGGTATCAGAGAAGCGCTTAAAGGAGTCGGCAATTTTGCCCTGCGCCTTCGCATCCAGGAACGGCTGCCATCCTTTGGTCACCAGCCATTCGGTCAGCGCCAGCTTGGCCATTGCCGTTTGCGTACTGTAAACCGCCGAAATAGCAGAAACGTCCGACGCAATGATCGCTTCCGATTGGGTCAGCAAATCACGTAAGTGAGCGCTCGCTTTTCGTGGCACATTACCGCCAAACAACATCAGAATGTGACGCACCAGCCCCATTGCCGCCAGCACCTCGGCTTTCGCCCCTTTAACGCCGCGTACCCACAGCTCTTCGTGGTACTGCCACTGTGATAATGCCAGCTCCAGCGCCGCTTCCAAGCCCTGCTCAATGCTCGCCTTCGCCGGAACCTTCAAAATCCGCGTCGGTTTGAGTTCGCGCAGCGCATTCCCCAGGGCCAAATGATAACCGCGCGCGGCTTTGCTCAAACTGCCCTGGCGTAAACCGGTTTGCGAAACCAGCTGGTTTGCCAGCTTCAGTACCGCACGGGTATCGCCGCTTAGCAGTTCAAGTTCAAGCTCACAGATAGGTTCTGCAAACTCGCCCGCTTTCACTTCCCCCACATCGAGGGCCATTTCAATCCGGCTGCCATCAACATCAACCAACCATTTCTCACGGAAAAAATCGGTGCTGAACAACGGCTGCACTTGAGAAGCAAGTTCAGCGGGCAGTTTGCCATCAGGCCAGACTTCCGTTGGGAACAAGGCGAGATCCAGCTCAGGCGCGTCCAGCGCAACGTTAAATTCCGGTCGCTGATGCAGGCCGCCCGTCACGCGTCCGGCAATTTTCATGGTCATTTCGTAATGACCGTTTTCACCGCGAATACGCAGCCCCATATCGTGACCACGCAACCACGCATCCGGCGTTTCGTAGTAAATATTCAGCAACTGGCTGGGTGCATGATGCTCTCCCCCCAGCGTATTCAGACGTTCACGTAGCGCATCGACAGCGTCACTATTAACGATAAATTTTAATTCGATTTCCTGGGCCATGGTCTTGTACTTATGGGTTATGTCACAGTTGAGAAAACTGACTGCGAACTAAGTTCGTTCTTTATGGTCAGTAGATAGTATTTTGCGCCAAATTGCCATGCAACGAGCAATTTGACGGGCGTAAAAGTTTCGAGTGGTGGCAAAAAGGACACAGATGATTCCGATTGATGTCGAATGCTTTGCGTAGAGACACTGATGCCACTACTATCGTTCCACTTTCTATGACAATAACGACAGCCTGATGCCAAAATTACGCCTGATTGGATTAACTTTACTCGCACTTAGCGCCACTGCAGTCTCTCATGCCGAAGAAAAGCGCTATGTCTCTGACGAACTGAACACCTGGGTCCGCAGCGGTCCGGGAGATAATTATCGCCTCGTGGGTACGGTTAACGCCGGCGAGGAAGTCACGCTATTACAGACTGATGCCAACACCAACTACGCCCAGGTGAAAGACAGCACCGGACGTACCGCCTGGATCCCACTGAAAGAGCTGAACAGTACGCCGAGCCTGCGTACCCGCGTTCCCGACCTGGAAAACCAGGTTAAGATCTTGACCGATAAGCTCAATAATATCGATACCACATGGAATCAGCGTACCGCCGACATGCAGCAAAAGGTAGCGCAGAGCGACAGCGTGATTGACGGGCTGAAACAAGAAAACCAGAAGCTGAAGAACGAACTTATCGTGGCGCAAAAGAAGGTGAGCGCAGCCAACCTTCAGCTTGATGACAAGCAGCGTACTATCATCATGCAATGGTTTATGTATGGCGGCGGCGTGCTGGGTCTTGGTCTGCTGCTCGGTCTGGTTCTGCCACACATGATCCCAAGCCGTAAACGCAAAGATCGCTGGATGAACTGAATCGCCTTCTCCGCCACACTGACATATGATTAAGGGATGTTTTTTTCAAAAGGAAAGTGGCGTGAAGATTTATCTGGTCGGTGGTGCTGTTCGGGATGCGTTATTAGGGCTACCGATTAAAGATAAAGATTGGGTCGTTGTCGGTGCCACGCCGCAAGGAATGCTCGACGCGGGTTACCAACAGGTAGGCCGCGATTTTCCCGTGTTTCTGCATCCGCAAACCCGGGAAGAGTATGCGTTGGCGCGTACTGAACGCAAATCAGGTTCGGGATATACCGGATTCACCTGCTACGCCGCGCCAGATGTGACGCTGGAGGCCGATCTTCAGCGGCGCGACCTGACCATCAACGCAATGGCCCGCGATGACAACGGGGAGATTATCGACCCGTATAACGGACGCGATGATCTGGAAAACCGCCTGCTGCGTCATGTTTCCCCGGCTTTTAGCGAAGATCCACTGCGCGTGCTGCGCGTAGCGCGCTTTGCTGCCCGCTATGCGCACCTTGGCTTTCGTATTGCCGACGAAACCATGACGCTGATGCGCGATATGAACGCCGCTGGCGAGCTGGAACACTTGACGCCAGAGCGCGTGTGGAAAGAAACGGAAAGCGCCTTAACCACCCGCAACCCACAGGTATTTTTTCAGGTCCTGCGCGACTGCGGCGCACTGCACGTTCTGTTTCCTGAAGTGGATGCTCTGTTCGGCGTTCCCGCGCCCGCGCAGTGGCACCCGGAAATTGATACCGGTATTCACACGCTGATGACGCTGTCGATGGCAGCCATGTTAAGCCCGGAGGTCGACGTGCGTTTTGCCACGCTGTGCCACGATCTTGGCAAAGCATTAACGCCTAAAGCGCTATGGCCGCGCCATCATGGCCACGGTCCGGCGGGCGTTAAGCTGGTCGAGCAACTGTGTCAGCGCCTGCGCGTGCCGAATGACATCCGTGATTTAGCCAAACTGGTGGCCGAGTTCCACGACCTGATTCATACCTTCCCGATCCTGCAACCGAAAACCATCGTTAAGCTGTTTGATTCCATCGATGCATGGCGCAAACCGCAGCGCGTGGAGCAAATCGCCCTCACCAGCGAGGCCGACGTGCGTGGGCGAACCGGTTTTGAAGCGGCGGATTACCCACAAGGCAGGCTGTTGCGTGAAGCCTGGCTGGTTGCACAGGCGGTTCCCACGAAAGATGTCGTGGAAGCGGGATTCAAAGGTCAGGCTATTCGCGAGGAACTGACCCGGCGTCGCATTGCGGCGGTGGCCAACTGGAAGGAGAAGCGGTGTCCTAAACCCACCGCCTGAACGAATATCACCCGTAGGCCGGATAAGGCGAAACGCCGCCATCCGGCACCACGGTAAGTCATCAGAAGAACACGACGTAAACGGCAGCCGCTACAACAAAGCGATAAATCGCAAACGGAATGAACGAGATACGCTTAATCAGCTGCAGGAAGGTTTTGATCGCTACCAGCGCCACGATAAACGCCGTCACGAAACCGACGGCAAACATCGGGATATCTGATGCGCTGAGAAACGACCAGCTCTTGTAGAGATCCAGCGCCGTTGCACCCATCATCATCGGCACGGCCAGCAGGAAAGAAAACTCAGACGCCGCGTAACGGCTCACGCCCATCAGCATACCGCCAGAAATCGTCGCCCCGGAGCGAGAAAAGCCCGGCCACAGGGCCAGACACTGGAAACAGCCGATCATAAACGCCTGCCTATAGGTCATATCATCCAGACCCGGCGCACGCGGCTCTTTCGGCTTCAGGCATTCTGCGGCAATCAGCAGCACGCCCCCTACCACCAGCGCATACATCACGTTGATCGGGTTAAACAGCGATTTGATGGTGTCGTGGAATATCAGCCCCAGCACTACGGCTGGGATCATCCCCAACAGAATATGTCCCAGCGTCAGTCGACCTTTGCCAGTACCTTCATGCGGGGCTTTGCCGAAGTGAATGCCAATCAAACTAAACAGACGTCGCCAGAACATCACCACGACTGCCAGAATAGAACCTAGCTGGATTACCACCTCGAAAGTTTTTGCGGTGTCACCCTCAAAACCCAGCAGGTGGCCAACAATAATCATATGGCCGGTACTGGAAACGGGTAAAAATTCCGTCAACCCTTCGACCACACCCAAAATTGCCGCCACCAGCAGCGAGTGCATATCACTCATTAATAAACCCCTAGATAGAGAAACCACGGCAAAAAAGAGCCGACGAAAGGACCCTTTTATACCCGTTTGTTTTAGAAATTATTAAATTAATTATTTTCTTTCAGATTATTGCCACGCTCAATGATAACCCCGACGTTCGCCGCACGGGCTACCGCGCCAGGTTTACTGAGTTTGATCCGTACCCAGGGAGAATTAAAGCGGCTAAGCAGCAGATCCGCCACCTCTTCCGCCACGCGTTCTACCAACGCAAAACGCCCACCTTCCACATGATTAACAACCGTTTGAGCAATATCAGCATAGCTCAGGCAATCAGCCACATCATCGCTTTTAGCTGATTTGCGGTTATCCCATGCCATTTCGATATCGAACACCAACCGTTGTTCGATCGTTTGTTCCCAGTCGTAAACACCAATAGTGGTGATTACAGAAAGTTGCTCTATAAATACAATATCCATCACGACCTGCCTGCTTTTTGGCTAACCCGGATACCACTTCCGGCGAAATATGCGTATTATCCACAGAAGTAGCGTTTTACACGACATTTTCAAAACGGAACAGCTTATGAGTGCAATCGCGCCTGGAATGATTATCTTCGCGTACCTCTGTGGCTCAATTTCCAGTGCTATTCTGGTATGCCGCCTTGCTGGATTGCCGGACCCGCGCGACAGCGGCTCTGGCAATCCGGGCGCGACAAACGTGCTGCGCATCGGTGGCAAGGGAGCCGCCGTCGCGGTACTGATTTTCGACGTCCTGAAAGGTATGTTACCCGTCTGGGGTGCCTATGCGCTAGGCGTCAGCCCCTTCTGGCTGGGATTGATCGCAATCGCCGCCTGTCTGGGACACATTTGGCCGGTATTTTTCGGCTTTAAAGGTGGAAAAGGCGTTGCCACCGCCTTTGGCGCAATTGCGCCGATTGGCTGGGACTTAACCGGCGTGATGGCCGGAACCTGGCTACTAACCGTCCTGTTAAGCGGCTACTCGTCGTTAGGCGCTATCGTCAGTGCGCTGATCGCCCCTTTTTACGTCTGGTGGTTCAATCCCCAGTTCACTTTCCCGGTGTCCATGTTGTCGTGCTTAATTCTGCTTCGTCACCATGACAACATTCAGCGTCTGTGGCGTCGTCAGGAGCCGAAGATCTGGACCAAGCTAAAGAAAAAACGCGAAAAAGACCCCGAGTGATTTTATTGTCGGATAGCGACGCGTCGGCGTCTTATCCGGCCTTGGGGATGTGATACCCCTCCACCGGTTTGCCTAATCGGTTCTGACACCACGTCGCCAGAAACTCAACGCACACGCGAAGCTTCACGCTGCGATACAGCGGCTCCTGATAAACCGCCCAGATATTAGCGCTCTGCGCATAGTCCGGCAGCACCCGCTCCAGTTCACCGCTGGCCAGAAACGGTTGTACGTCCCATTCAGAACGCAGCATGATCCCTTTTCCCTGTAGCGCCCACTGCAGCACAATCTCACCGCTGTTAGAAGAAAGATGTCCCGCCACCTTAACCGACTTTTTCTCCTGACCGTTATCCAGTTCCCACACCCCGTGAGTCATATCCCGTTCTTTGGTGACCAGACAATCATGCCGAATTAATTCCTGTAACGTCGTCGGCTCACCGTATTTTTGTAAATACGTCGGTGCTGCGCATAATATCCTTTTATTTTTCGTTAACAAATGAGCAATATAATAATCAGGAATTTCATCATTGATACGAATATCCAAATCGATATTATCCTGCGCCAAATCAATTTGCCGATCGTAAAGTTCAAAATGTACCTGTAATTCAGGATAGCTGTGCATCAATTCTGTAATTGCCGGTGCAATATAACTGCGCCCAAAACCAAAGCTACAGCCGATACGAATCATCCCTGCCGGACGCGTTTTGAGTTGCGTAACGTCATCGACCAGATGTTGATAACCTGCGAGGATCGCTTGCGCGTGTTCATAGCAACGTTGGCCACTCTCCGTTAGCGCCACGCCGCGCGCCGAGCGGCTTAGCAACGTAGCCCCTAGCGTGGACTCGAGGATCTGAATGCGCTTCGTCACAAACGCTGGCGTCTGGCCCAGCGTCGCAGCGGCGGCGCTAAAGCTGCCGCTATGAACAATTTCAACCAGCACCTGTAGGTCTTTCGCCAGGGGATACGTATTCAGCATGATCGGTAATCCGTAATGTGATTAACCGCAGTGTAATTCTCCCATACGTATTAAACCCTGCCCTGGCGCAATTTTTATTGCCTTATCTGGACATCATTCACGAACTGTTAATTAGATATTCACAGTGCCAAATAATATAAAACCACATATTTAGTGGTAGTTTGTGGCGGAGAATTTATTTCCAGACAAATAAAAGAACTGGAGTTAATAAGATGAGCAATCAAAATAACCAACATGCGATAGCTACGCTGACGAACATTGTCGCCGACTTTACCGCCATGATTTCTACCCGCATGCCTGACGATGTTGTGGATAAATTAAAACAGCTGCGTGAAGGCGAAACCTCGCCGATGGGTAAAATCATCTACCACACCATGTTTGACAACATGCAGAAAGCTATCGACCTGAACCGCCCTGCCTGTCAGGACACCGGGGAGATTATGTTCTTCGTGAAGGTCGGTTCCCGTTTTCCGCTACTTGGCGAACTGCAAAGCATTCTGAAGCAGGCTGTTGAAGATGCCACGGTAAAAGCGCCGCTGCGCCATAACGCGGTTGAGATTTTTGACGAAGTGAATACCGGAAAAAATACCGGTACCGGTGTGCCGTGGGTCACCTGGGACATCATCCCTGATAACGATGACGCGGAAATCGAAGTCTACATGGCAGGCGGCGGCTGTACGCTGCCGGGGCGCTCGAAAGTGTTAATGCCTTCTGAAGGCTATGAAGGCGTGGTGAAATTTGTCTTCGAAAATATCTCCACGCTGGCAGTTAACGCCTGTCCTCCGGTGCTGGTGGGCGTGGGTATTGCCACCTCTGTCGAAACCGCTGCCGTGCTTTCTCGTAAAGCGGTGCTGCGCCCAATCGGATCACGCCATCCAAACCCAAAAGCGGCAGAACTGGAACTGCGCCTGGAAGAAGGACTTAATCATCTGGGCATTGGGCCGCAAGGGTTGACCGGGAATAGCTCAGTGATGGGCGTGCATATCGAATCCGCCGCACGCCACCCGTCGACTATCGGCGTTGCCGTCTCTACCGGCTGCTGGGCGCATCGTCGCGGCACGCTGTTGGTTCATGCCGACCTCTCCTTCGAAAACCTGTCTCACACCCGGAGCGCGTTATGAAAAAGATCCTCACAACCCCGATCAAAACCGAAGATCTGGCAGACATTCGCGTTGGCGATGTCATTTACCTGACCGGCACGCTGGTGACCTGCCGTGACGTTTGCCACCGTCGCCTGATCGAACTGAAGCGCCCGATTCCTTATGACCTGAACGGCAAAGCCATTTTCCATGCGGGCCCGATCGTCCGTAAGAACGGTGAAAAATGGGAGATGGTCTCCGTCGGCCCAACTACCAGCATGCGTATGGAAGCGTTTGAGAAAGACTTTATCGAGCAGACGGGCGTCAGGCTGGTGGTCGGCAAAGGCGGCATGGGGCCGCTGACGGAAGAAGGCTGCAAACAGTTTAAATCACTGCACGTCATCTTCCCGGCTGGCTGTGCGGTCGTGGCGGCTACTCAGGTTGAAGAAATTGAAGAGGTACACTGGACCGAACTCGGCATGCCGGAATCTCTGTGGGTATGCCGGGTAAAAGAGTTCGGCCCGCTGATCGTTTCCATCGATACTCACGGTAATAACCTGATTGCCGAAAACAAAAAGCTGTTCGCTGAACGTCGCGATCCTATCGTCGAAGAAATCTGCGAGCACGTGCACTACATCAAATAACCCTCCCGGAGGGGCGTAACGCCTCTCCCTCTTCGCAGGGATACAACAATGGCACCTTTAGCTGGTTGGTGGCGATACCTGGCTCCGCTGGTGGTTATCGCCATTATTGCTGTTCTGCCCGTCCCCACCGGTCTTGAGAGTCACACCTGGCTCTATTTTGCCGTCTTTACCGGTGTGATTGTCGGGCTTATTCTGGAACCTGTACCGGGCGCGGTGGTGGCGATGATTGGCATTTCGATCATCGCTGTCCTTTCACCGTGGCTGCTGTTCAGTCCGGAGCAACTCGCGCAGGACGGTTTTAAATTTACCGCCAAATCGCTGTCGTGGGCGGTATCTGGATTCTCAAACTCGGTCATCTGGCTGATCTTCGCGGCCTTTATGTTTGGTACCGGCTATGAGAAAACCGGCCTTGGTCGGCGAATCGCGCTGATGCTGGTGAAAAAGATGGGGCACCGGACGTTATTTCTCGGCTATGCGGTGATGTTCTCCGAACTTATCCTCGCTCCCGTCACGCCTTCCAACTCCGCGCGCGGAGCCGGAATAATCTACCCGATTATCCGCAACCTGCCGCCGCTGTATAACTCGCAGCCCAATAGCGCCAGTTCACGCTCCATTGGCTCGTACATCATGTGGATGGGCATTGTCGCTGACTGCGTTACCAGCGCTATTTTCTTAACGGCGATGGCACCAAATCTGCTGTTGATCGGCCTGATGAAGGGCGCGTCCCACACGGCGCTGAGCTGGGGCGACTGGTTCTTAGGCATGCTGCCGCTGAGCATTTTGCTGGTGCTGATCGTGCCGTGGCTGGCGTACCTGCTGTATCCACCGATGCTGAAATCCGGCGATCAGGTTCCACGTTGGGCTGATACAGAGCTAAAAGCGATGGGACCGCTCTGCGCTCGCGAGAAAAAGATGCTGGCACTGATGGTCGGCGCGCTGGTGCTGTGGATCTTCGGCGGCGACTACATTGACGCCGCAATGGTCGGATACAGCGTGGTGGCGTTGATGCTGGTACTACGCATCATTAGCTGGGATGACATCGTCAGCAATAAAGCCGCATGGAACGTCTTTTTCTGGCTGGCCTCGCTGATAACGCTCGCCACCGGGCTCAATAACACCGGCTTTATCTCCTGGTTTGGCAAGCTGCTGGCGGGAGGACTGAGCGGCTATTCGCCAATGATGGTGATGGTGGCGCTGATCGTGGTGTTCTATCTGCTGCGCTACTTCTTTGCCAGCGCCACGGCGTATACCTCTGCCCTTGCGCCGATGATGATTGCCGCCGCGCTGGCAATGCCGGATATCCCGCTACCGGTCTTCTGCCTGATGGTCGGCGCCGCCATTGGCCTGGGCAGCATTCTGACCCCGTACGCCACCGGTCCTAGCCCTATCTACTACGGCAGCGGTTATTTGCCAACGGTGGATTACTGGCGACTCGGCGCTATTTTTGGCCTGATTTTCCTCGTGCTGCTGGTGATCACCGGTCTGGTCTGGATGCCCCTCGTTTTGCTGTAATCTCCCTTGGGCGGCGTATTGTCGCCCCTTTATCCATAAGCTTCTCATATGATCGATTTCCCGATGCGCTGAGGCATACTTTTTTGTATGCAAACACCCTCATGCTGATAGGGGAAACGCTCTGGACACGGTTGCGCACGAGACACTCACACGGGGCTGGCAGGCCGAACTGGAACTGCATTTTACTTGCTCCGGGCACAAAACGGTGCTCGCCTCGGCGCGTCATCATGGTCCATTGACGGTTCAGCGCCCGTTTTACCCGGAAGAAGACGTCTGCCACCTCTATTTGCTGCATCCACCTGCGGGGATCGTTGGCGGGGATGAGCTTCATATTGCCGTCACACTCGACGAAAACAGCCATGCGTTAATCACCCAGCCCGGCGCGGGCAAGTTTTATCGCAGCCGAGGGCCACAAGCGTTGCTGCACCAGCATTTTACCCTCGCCTCGCACGCCACGCTGGAGTGGCTGCCGCAGGATACGATCCTCTTTCCCGGCGCCAACGCCGCTATTCAGTCCGTCTTTCACATCGCATCAGAGAGCCGCCTGCTGGCCTGGGATCTGCTGTGTCTTGGCCGACCGGTTATGCAGGAAACTTTCAGCCACGGCATGCTGCAAAATCGCCTGGAAGTGTGGCGAGATGGGCTTCCGCTGCTGATAGAACGCTTGATATTGCAGGAGGGGAATCTGAGCGGCGTCGCGCATCATCCCTGGGTCGGCACGTTGCTGTGTTATCCGGCCAACGAACACATGCTGGAGGGCACGCGGGAGCGGCTTATGGCGCTTGGCGATTACGCCGGGGCAACGCTTAACGACTCGCTGCTGACAATCCGTTTTCTTGCTAACGACAACCTGGTTGTTCAGCGCGTTATGCGTGACATCTGGCAATTTTTGCGCCCGCTGCTGACACATAAAACGCCTGTACTCCCGCGAATCTGGCAAATCTAAGAGAACCCTTATGGAACTGACCCCCAGAGAAAAAGATAAGTTGTTGCTGTTTACCGCCGCGCTGGTGGCGGAACGTCGCCTGGCCCGCGGGCTGAAGCTGAACTACCCGGAATCGGTGGCGCTGATTAGCGCTTTCATCATGGAAGGGGCGCGCGACGGGCAAACCGTGGCCGCGCTGATGGAGGACGGGCGTCACGTCCTGCGCCGCGATCAGGTGATGGAAGGCGTACCGGAAATGATCCCGGATATTCAGGTTGAAGCCACCTTTCCGGACGGATCGAAACTGGTCACTGTCCACAACCCGATCGTCTAAGGAGCGGCAATGATCCCAGGTGAATATCAGATCGCAAAAGGCAGTATCGCACTTAATCAGGGGCGAGAGATCTGCACGATCGTGGTGGAAAATCATGGCGACAGGCCCATCCAGGTGGGATCGCACTATCACTTTTTCGAAGTGAACCCGGCGCTGCACTTTGACAGGCTGGCCGCACGCGGCTTTCGTCTGAACATTGCTGCGGGCACAGCGGTGCGTTTTGAGCCAGGACAAAAACGCGAAGTCGAACTGGTGCGCGTTGCTGGCGCACAAAGGATCGTGGGTTTTCGCAGCGAAGTGATGGGCGCGCTGGAGGCAGATAATGAGTGACATTTCCCGGCAGGCGTACGCCGACATGTTTGGCCCAACCACCGGCGATAAAGTGCGCCTGGCGGATACCGACCTGTGGATCGAAGTGGAAAAAGACTTCACCACCTACGGTGAAGAGGTCAAATTCGGCGGCGGAAAAGTGATCCGCGACGGCATGGGCCAGGGGCAAATGCGCGCCGATGCATGTGTGGATCTGGTGATAACCAACGCGCTGATCGTCGATCACTGGGGGATCGTGAAAGCGGATATTGGTATCAAAGCCGGCAGGATCTTCGCCATCGGCAAAGCGGGTAATCCCGATATTCAGCCCAACGTCACGATCCCGATAGGCGTGGGAACTGAAGTCATCGCCGGGGAAGGCAAGATCGTCACTGCGGGCGGCGTAGATACGCATATTCACTGGATCTGCCCACAGCAGGCCCAGGAGGCGCTGGTTTCCGGCGTGACGACGATGATCGGCGGCGGCACCGGTCCGGCCGCAGGCACTCACGCCACCACCTGTACGCCGGGTCCGTGGTACATCGCACGCATGCTGCAGGCGGCAGACACGTTACCAGTTAACATCGGCTTACTGGGCAAAGGTAACGGCTCAAATCCTGACGCCTTGCGCGAGCAAATCACCGCGGGCGCAATTGGCCTGAAAATCCATGAAGACTGGGGTGCCACGCCCGCCGCTATTGACTGCGCACTGACCGTGGCCGACGAGATGGACATCCAGGTCGCGCTGCACAGTGACACGCTCAATGAGTCCGGTTTCGTGGAAGATACGCTGGCGGCGATTGGCGATCGCACCATTCATACTTTTCACACCGAAGGCGCGGGCGGCGGTCATGCGCCGGATATCATCACCGCCTGCGCGCATCCGAATATCCTGCCCTCCTCTACGAACCCGACGCTGCCCTATACCATCAACACCATCGACGAGCATCTCGACATGCTGATGGTTTGCCACCATCTCGATCCGGATATCGCCGAAGACGTGGCCTTTGCCGAATCACGCATTCGCCGGGAAACGATCGCTGCCGAAGATGTGCTGCATGACATTGGCGCCTTTTCCCTGACCTCGTCCGATTCACAGGCAATGGGGCGCGTGGGCGAAGTGATCCTGCGCACCTGGCAGGTGGCACACCGCATGAAGGTTCAGCGTGGCCCGTTGGCAGAAGAATCCGGTGACAACGACAACCTGCGCGTTAAACGCTACGTCGCCAAATACACCATCAATCCGGCGCTAACCCACGGTATCGCCCATGAAGTCGGCTCCGTTGAGCCTGGCAAACTGGCCGATCTGGTGCTGTGGTCACCGGCCTTCTTTGGCGTAAAACCAGCGACGATCGTTAAAGGCGGGATGATCGTCTGTGCGCCGATGGGCGACATCAATGCCTCGATTCCCACCCCACAGCCGGTGCATTACCGCATGATGTTCGGCGCACTTGGCGCAGCGCGGCATCACACCCGGCTGACCTTTATTTCGCAGGCCGCTGATGCGCAAAACATCGCGCAGCAGCTCAACCTGCAAAGCGCCATCGCCGTCGTTAAAGGCTGCAGAACAGTGAAAAAGGCCGACATGATCCACAACGACCTGCAACCCAATATCACCGTCGATGCTCAGACCTACGAGGTGCGTATTGATGGCGAACTGATTACCAGCGAACCGGCAAACGTTTTGCCGATGGCACAACGCTATTTTCTGTTTTAGGAGTGACGATGATCTACCTGACCCAACGCCTTGACCACGCTCACCGCGTCACCGCAAGCGTCACGCTACCCATTGATATGCGGGTAAAAAGTCGTGCCAGAGTGGCGCTGAACGACGGTCGCGAAGCCGGGCTGATGCTACCGCGCGGTTTGCTGTTACGCGGTGGCGACCTGCTGACCACCGACGATGGAAGCGAGGTGATCGAAGTGATCGCCGCGCCGGAGTCGGTTTCCGTGGTGCGCTGCGCCGATCCTTTCCTGCTCGCCAAAGCCTGTTATCACCTCGGCAATCGCCACGTTCCGTTGCAAATTCTGCCCGATGAGCTGCGCTACCACCACGATCATGTGCTGGACGCCATGCTGCGCCAGTTCAACCTCGAGGTGACGTTCGCCCAGTTGCCGTTTGAACCGGAAGCAGGCGCTTATGCCAGTGAATCACACGGGCATCATCACGGCCATGCGCACTGATGCATAACACCCAACAACTGCGTCTGATGCAGCTCGCCAGCAGCGCACTCCCGGTGGGGTCGTTTACCTGGTCCCAGGGTCTGGAGTGGGCGGTGGAGATTGGCTGGGTGAAAAGCGTCGATGACTTCTCTGCCTGGCAAATTCAGCAGATGGAGCAGAACTTTTTTACCGTCGACCTACCGCTGCTGGCGAGACTGTATCGCGCCTGCGAGCAGGACGATCTCGACGCCGCACGCCGCTGGAGCGCTTACCTGTTAGCCTGTCGCGAAACCCGCGAACTGCGGGATGAAGAACGCAGTCGGGGCGCGGCGTTTACGCGGCTGGTCACCGACTGGGAGGCGGATTGCTCGCGAGAGTGGCGCACTCTCTTCGCCGACAGCCAACTCTGCGGCATGGCCTGGCTGGCCGTGCGCTGGAGAATTCCCCTGACCGAACTGGCGTTAAGCCTCGGCTACAGCTGGATTGAGAGCGCTGTGATGGCTGGCGTCAAGCTGGTTCCTTTTGGACAACAGGCGGCCCAGCGTTTGATTATTGCGCTCTGCGGTCGCTATGCGCAGGGTCTGGCTCAGGCGCTGGCGACGCCTGACGCCAGTCTCGGCTCCGCAACGCCGTTGGCCGCTATCGCGTCTGCCCGGCATGAAACCCAATATTCCCGATTATTCCGCTCCTGAGGAGAAAAAATGAGTAACTACAAGCATCCCCTGCGTGTGGGCGTTGGCGGCCCGGTCGGTTCCGGCAAAACGGCGCTGCTGGAAGCGTTATGCAAATCCATGCGCAGCAGCTATCAACTGGCGGTGGTGACCAACGATATCTACACCAAAGAAGATCAGCGCATTCTCACCGAGGCGGGCGCACTGGAGCCAGACAGGATCGTCGGTGTGGAAACCGGCGGCTGCCCACATACCGCCATCCGCGAAGATGCGTCGATGAATCTGGCTGCCGTAGAGGCGCTGAGCGAGAAATTCGGCAATCTGGATCTGATTTTTGTGGAAAGCGGTGGCGATAACCTGAGCGCCACCTTTAGTCCGGAATTAGCGGATCTGACGATCTATGTGATCGACGTTGCCGAAGGCGAGAAGATCCCGCGTAAGGGAGGGCCGGGGATCACTAAATCCGATTTTCTGGTTATCAATAAAACCGATCTGGCCCCTTACGTCGGCGCCTCGCTGGAGGTGATGGAACGCGATACCCTGCGTATGCGCGGGGAGCGTCCATGGACGTTCAGCAATTTAAAATCCGGAGAGGGTCTGGAAAAAATTATCGCGTTTCTGGAAGAGAAAGGAATGCTGCGGATGTAGCGTCTTGCCCGGTAACATTGCGCCACCGGGCAAAAAATCACGCCGCCGGTAATTCCGCCAGCGGCCAGCGTGGGCGCACGGTTACGCCAAGATCCGCCGTTGCGCCCGCTTTAAAACGCACCATGCCCGCGTAGGCGATCATCGCCCCGTTGTCGGTACAAAATTCCGGACGCGCGTAAAATACTTCGCCACGACGTTTTTGCATCATCTCGGCCAGTTTTGCGCGTAGCGTACGGTTAGCGCTCACGCCCCCCGCCATCACCAGACGTTTAAAACCGGTTTGATCCAGCGCGCGTTTGCACTTGATCATCAGCGTATCAACTACCGCATCTTCAAAGGCACGAGCAATATCTGCGCGCGTCTGATCGTCATTTTCGTTATTACGAATAGTATTCGCGGCAAAGGTTTTCAGCCCGGAGAAGCTGAAATCCAGCCCCGGACGATCGGTCATCGGGCGCGGGAAGACAAAACGTTTTTCAACGCCTTGCGAGGCCAGCTTTGACAACATTGGACCGCCAGGATAATCCAGCCCCAGCAGCTTGGCGGTTTTGTCGAACGCTTCGCCAGCAGCATCATCAATCGATTCGCCGAGTAATTCATACTGACCGATACCGGTGACGCTGATCAGCTGCGTGTGACCGCCGGAAACCAGCAGCGCGACGAACGGGAACGCAGGGGGATTATCTTCCAGCATTGGCGCCAGCAGATGCCCTTCCATGTGGTGCACAGGAATTGCCGGTACGCCCCAGGCGAACGCCAGCGAACGTCCTACGGTTGCGCCAACCAGCAGCGCGCCAACCAGACCAGGACCTGCAGTATACGCCACCGCATCAATCTCTTTTGCAGTCAGTCCCGCCTCTTTCAGCGCGGCCTGGATCAGCGGTACGGTTTTACGTACGTGATCGCGCGAGGCCAGTTCTGGCACTACGCCGCCGTAGTCAGCGTGTAATTTCACCTGACTATACAATTGGTTGGCTAAAAGACCTTTTTCATCGTCGTAAATGGCGATGCCAGTTTCATCGCAGGATGTTTCAATACCCAGTACACGCATGACTTGTTTTACCTCGCTCTATTACCGCGCAGTGTAGGACCAATGCGGGTTGATGTAAAACTTTGTTCGCCCCAGGAGTTTCGCTCGTGTATACTCCTTGTCCTTATAAAAGTCCCTTTCAAAATCGCGTCGGTGCTTTACAAAGCAGCAGCAATTGCAGTAAAATTCCGCACCATTTTGAAATAAGCTGGCGTTGATGCCAGCGGCAAACCGAATTTATTAAAGGTGAGAGTTACATGCCGGTAATTAAAGTACGTGAAAACGAGCCGTTCGACGTAGCACTGCGTCGCTTCAAGCGTTCATGCGAAAAAGCAGGTGTTCTGGCGGAAGTTCGTCGTCGTGAGTTCTATGAAAAACCGACTACCGAACGTAAGCGCGCTAAAGCTTCTGCTGTGAAACGTCACGCGAAGAAACTGGCTCGCGAAAACGCACGCCGTACTCGTCTGTACTAATCCATTGAGAGCCAAAGCTCTCAATTCAGACTGAGTTGTAGTTGTAAGGCCGTGCTTCCGGAAGGAATGCGCGGCTTATTTTCGTTTATACACGTCATCATTCAAGCTGCCTCAGTGTTGGCTGCAGTCGCTCACCCCAGTCACGTACTGATGTACGCTCCTGAGGATTCGCTTCCTTGCCGCCTTGATGCATCCTGAATGATTTTGTGTATATGAGTCATCAAAAAACAGGGGCTTATGGCTGGACGAATTCCTCGCGTTTTTATCAATGACCTGCTGGCAAGAACCGACATCGTCGATCTCATCGACGCGCGGGTAAAGCTGAAAAAGCAGGGCAAAAATTATCACGCGTGCTGTCCGTTTCATAACGAAAAAACCCCCTCTTTCACCGTAAACGGTGAAAAACAGTTTTATCACTGCTTTGGGTGTGGCGCGCATGGCAACGCCGTCGACTTTCTCATGAACTACGACAAGCTCGAGTTTGTGGAAACCGTCGAAGAACTGGCCGCAATGCACAACCTTGAAGTGCCCTATGAAGCAGGCAGTGGCCCCAGTCAGATAGAGCGCCATCAACGGCAAAGCCTTTATCAATTGATGGATGGCCTGAACACTTTTTATCAACAGTCTTTGATGCAACCCGCCGCTACCCCTGCGCGCCAGTACCTGGAAAAGCGAGGATTAAGTAGCGACGTTATCACCCGTTTTGCTATTGGTTTTGCGCCCCCCGGCTGGGACAACGTCCTGAAACGGTTTGGCGGCAATGCTGAAAATCGCAAATCGCTGGTTGATGCGGGGATGTTGGTCACCAACGATCAGGGACGCAGTTACGATCGCTTCCGCGAACGGGTGATGTTCCCCATCCGCGACAAACGTGGTCGGGTCATTGGTTTTGGTGGACGCGTGCTGGGCGATGCCCTGCCGAAGTATCTGAACTCCCCGGAAACCGATATTTTCCATAAAGGTCGCCAGCTGTATGGTCTTTATGAAGCCCAGCAGGATAACGCCGATCCACAGCGCCTGTTAGTGGTAGAAGGCTATATGGATGTGGTGGCGCTGGCACAATACGGCATTAACTACGCCGTGGCATCCCTTGGGACGTCGACCACCGCCGATCACATCCAACTGTTGTTCCGCGCGACGAACAACGTAATTTGCTGTTACGACGGCGACCGTGCCGGACGCGACGCAGCATGGCGCGCGCTGGAAACCGCACTGCCCTATATGACAGACGGACGCCAGCTACGCTTTATGTTTTTACCTGACGGCGAAGATCCCGATACGCTGGTGCGCAAAGAAGGGAAAGAGGCCTTTGAAGCGCGGATGGAGCAGGCGCTGCCGCTCTCTGCGTTTTTATTTAACAGCCTGTTGCCGCAGGTGGATTTGAGTACCCCAGACGGACGCGCACAGCTCAGCACGCTGGCATTACCGCTGATTACTCAGGTACCAGGCGAAACGTTGCGCATTTACCTGCGACAGGAGTTGGGAAACAAGCTCGGCATTCTGGATGACAGCCAGCTTGAACGTTTAATGCCAAAACTGGCAGAAAATGGGGCTTCCCGCCCTGTTCCACAGCTAAAACGTACGACCATGCGTATACTTATAGGGTTGCTGGTGCAGAACCCGGAGCTCGCCCCGCTGGTTCCACCGTTAGGCGCACTGGATAGCAATAAGCTGCCTGGACTTGGCTTATTCAGAGAACTGGTCAACACTTGTCTGGCTCAGCCAGGTCTGACCACCGGGCAACTTTTAGAACATTATCGTGGCACAAATGATGCTGCGACCCTTGAAAAACTGTCGATGTGGGACGATATAGCAGATAAAGATATCGCAGAAAAAACCTTCACCGACTCACTCAACCATATGTTTGATTCGATGCTTGAACTGCGCCAGGAAGAGTTGATAGCTCGTGAGCGCACACACGGTTTAAGTAGCGAAGAACGCCGGGAACTCTGGACGCTGAACCAGGAACTGGCCAAGAAATAAGAGAAAGACAAAACAAAGACAAAATCATTCGCGTTGTATCAAGGCAGCAAGTAAACGAACGCAGCTAACGCAGAGACAACGTGAAAGATGAAGTATTTAACGGCTTAACTGCCGAATATCGATCGGGAAGCCCCCGACAGCCGCACGGAGAGGCAGCGGCAAAATATAAGTATGCCCTCGTTTTGCCGTTGGCGGTTTTACCGCCCAACACCAATCAAACGAATTAAGTGTGGATACCGTCTTATGGAGCAAAACCCGCAGTCACAGCTGAAGCTTCTTGTCCAACGTGGTAAGGAGCAAGGCTATCTGACCTATGCCGAGGTCAATGACCATCTGCCGGAAGATATCGTCGATTCAGATCAAATCGAAGACATCATCCAAATGATCAATGACATGGGTATTCAGGTGATGGAAGAAGCACCTGATGCCGATGATCTGCTGCTTGCTGAAACCTCCAACAGCACCGATGAAGACGCGGAAGAAGCGGCTGCCCAGGTTCTGTCCAGCGTTGAGTCCGAAATCGGTCGTACAACTGACCCGGTCCGCATGTACATGCGTGAAATGGGTACCGTTGAACTGTTAACCCGTGAAGGCGAAATCGACATCGCTAAACGCATCGAAGACGGGATTAACCAGGTTCAATGCTCCGTTGCCGAATACCCGGAAGCTATCACCTACCTGCTTGAGCAGTACGATCGCGTAGAAGCTGAAGAAGCACGTCTTTCCGATCTGATCACTGGCTTTGTCGATCCAAACGCGGAAGAAGACATGGCGCCAACGGCGACCCACGTCGGTTCTGAACTCTCTCAGGAAGAGATGGATGACGATGAAGACGAAGATGAAGAAGATGGCGACGACGACAGCAGCGATGACGACAACAGCATCGACCCTGAGTTAGCGCGTGAAAAATTCGGTGAACTGCGTACTCAGTACGAAATCACTCGCGACACCATCAAAGCGAAAGGCCGCAGCCATGCTGCCGCGCAGGAAGAAATTCAGAAGCTGTCCGAAGTGTTCAAACAGTTCCGCCTGGTGCCGAAGCAGTTCGACTACCTGGTAAACAGCATGCGCGTCATGATGGACCGCGTGCGTACTCAGGAACGTCTGATCATGAAGCTCTGCGTTGAGCAGTGCAAAATGCCGAAGAAAAACTTCATCACCCTGTTCACTGGCAACGAAACCAGCGAAACCTGGTTCAACGCGGCAATCGCGATGAACAAACCGTGGTCTGAAAAACTGCACGATGTGGCAGATGACGTTCACCGCGGCCTGCAGAAACTGCAGCAGATTGAAGAAGAAACCGGCCTGACCATCGAGCAGGTTAAAGATATCAACCGTCGCATGTCCATCGGTGAAGCGAAAGCCCGCCGTGCGAAAAAAGAGATGGTTGAAGCGAACTTACGTCTGGTTATCTCTATCGCTAAAAAATACACCAACCGTGGCTTGCAGTTCCTGGATCTGATTCAGGAAGGTAACATCGGTCTGATGAAAGCGGTTGATAAGTTTGAATACCGTCGTGGTTACAAGTTCTCCACCTATGCAACCTGGTGGATCCGTCAGGCGATCACCCGTTCGATCGCGGATCAGGCGCGTACCATCCGTATCCCGGTACATATGATTGAGACTATCAACAAGCTCAACCGTATCTCCCGTCAGATGCTGCAAGAGATGGGCCGCGAGCCTACGCCGGAAGAACTGGCTGAACGCATGCTGATGCCGGAAGACAAGATCCGTAAAGTGCTGAAGATCGCTAAAGAGCCTATCTCCATGGAAACGCCGATCGGCGACGATGAAGATTCGCATCTGGGTGATTTCATCGAGGATACCACCCTCGAGCTGCCGCTGGACTCTGCGACCACCGAGAGCCTGCGTGCCGCAACGCACGACGTTCTGGCTGGCCTGACCGCCCGTGAAGCGAAAGTTCTGCGTATGCGTTTCGGTATCGATATGAACACCGACCACACGCTGGAAGAAGTCGGTAAACAGTTCGACGTTACCCGTGAACGTATCCGTCAGATCGAAGCGAAAGCGCTGCGTAAATTGCGCCACCCGAGCCGCTCAGAAGTACTGCGTAGCTTCCTCGACGATTAATCGTTTCTGTTATTAAGAAGCTCCCTCCGGGGAGCTTTTTTTTTGGGATTTTCCGCAGTGTACAAAAATTGGTAGGGGGCATTGCCCATACATGCAATTGTAAATGATATTTATTTTCATTATCATTTTTCTTTTCGTAAACAACTGTAAAGAAAAATGACATGAATTTAAAAACATTAAAAAATCAGTCCCTCTGCGCGCTTGCGATTTCACTGGCACTTTATGCCGGTTCAGCCCTGGCAAAAGACTTTACTGAGGATCAGTTCGCCTCTCAGACGCTTGGTCATGGCGTTTACGAACTGGCTTATGACGCCGGACAACAGGCTATCTATGCAGCCTCTGCCCCCTCTTTCGACAAAGATAAAACCGCCGGTGAAGTGTTCCTGTTTTCAACTGAATCATTAAAAGTCGATGAGCGGATCGCCACCGAACGCCGTCCTTTTGCGGTCTCACTGGATGAACCTAACCACATTCTCTGGCTAGGTAATGCGCTGGATGGCTCACTGACCCTGCTGGATACCCGCACCCATAAAGAAGTGAAAATACTTCAGCTTGCAGACGAAGAAAATAAAGCCCACGTTCGTGAAGTGGTGCTCGACAAGAAGCACCACCGTCTGTATGTCTCCGGTATTGGCAGTGAAAATAAAGGTGTGCTGTGGGTTGTCGACACGCATAACCAGAAACTATTACACGCCCTCAAAGGGATGGATCCGGTCGGTTTCGCCGTTGATGAAGCTGGCGATAAAGTTTACGCCGTCACTGGCAAAGGCGAACTGGTTACCCTGGATGGCAAAACGTCGCAGGTTCTGTCGCGTGTGAAGGTTGACCCCTCCGAGCCGAAGCATTACTTCCTGAACATCGCGTTGAACACGGCCAAAGGCGTCGGATTTATCGCCGATACCAACACCGCCGACGTGCTGGTAGTCCAACTGGGCAGCGGTAAAATTGTTCACCGCGTTCCCACGCCAAACTCCATCGCTGCGGTCTATAACCCTGCCCGCAATGAAGTGTATGTTACCCATCGCAATGCCCGTCAGATTAGCGTTATCGATGCCAACACTTACAGCCTGAAGCACACCATCAAAACGGCAGCTATGCCAAACAGCATGGTGCTTTCTCCTGACAGCAAAACGCTCTTCGTTAGCGTGAAGCAGGATGAAAAAGCCAACAAGGCTGACTATGTACTCAAGCTCGATTTAACCCAGTTCTGAGGAATGCGTTGTGATTAACCAGACTCGTACCGCGCTGGCGATTTCGCTCGCCCTTGCCAGCCTCCCGGCGACCGTTTTCGCCGAAGAAACCACACCAGATAATGAAGATCAACTGGTGGTCACCGCCACCGGTTTCGCACAGGAACGCCGTGAGGCACCGGCGACCATCTCCGTCATCGGCGAGAAAGAACTGAACACCCGCTCTAACCAGAACGTCACCGAAGCCCTTCGCGAGATGCCCGGCGTATTGGTGGGTAATGGCAACGGTAGCCTTGCCACAGGCGATGTGCAGATGCGCGGCATGGACTCGACCTATACCTCCTACATGGTCAACGGCATCAAACAAGGCACCCGCGAATCGCGTCCTTACGGACACCATATCGGGACAGAGGCTGCCTTTTTACCGCCACTTGCTGCTATCGAGCGAATCGAGGTGATTCGCGGACCGATGTCCTCACTGTATGGCTCTGACTCCATCGGCGGCGTGGTCAACGTCATCACCAAAAAAGGCTACAACCTCGATAAATGGACGGGTGTGCTGGAAGATAACTACTTCCTGCAAGAGAAGAGCGAGTACGGTAACACCAACCAGACCAATGTCTTCCTGATGGGGCCAATTATCCCCAGCAAGCTCGGGGTGAGCGTAGCGGCGGATTATCTTGATCGCCGTGATGACGACAGCATCTCCGATGAGCGCTTTGTGAAGCACCAGGCTGGCAATCTGGATGCCACCATCAACATGTCGCCGACCGACACCCAACTGTGGGATTTGAACGTCGTCAAAGGGCATCAGGTAAAATCACACAATGATAAAGCCTGGCAATGGGACTTTGACCGCGATGCCGCTTCACTTGCGCAGCATGCCTGGTACGGCGACGATCTGCTGGAAGTGAAGAACTTCATCAGCTACGAGAACGCTAAAACCGAGTATCGTGTGCCGGGCATGAGTTCGCAGTTCATTAAGCAGAAAAACTATGAAGCCAACAGCGCGAACACCTTTACGCTGGGCGACCACAAGCTGACGCTGGGGATCAACTTCACCCGTAATGAGCTGGACGACACTTTCGGCATCGAAAACAAAGAAGTGCCGGGCATAACGCCAGTCAGCAAGATCACCCGTGACGGCTGGGCCATCTTCGCGGAGGATGCCTGGATGATGGTTCCGGACTTCACCCTCACCACCTCGGCGCGTCTCGATCACGACAGCTACTTTGGCTACCACGTCACGCCAAAACTCTACGGTAACTGGACGATTGACGAAAGCTGGGCGCTGAAGGGCGGCGTATCGGCGGGCTATAAAAAACCGGACCTGCGTGAGAACAATGAAGGCTTCACCAGCGTCTACGGTTCGTATCCGTATTCCTTCATTGGGATCGGTAACGATGAGCTGAAACCTGAGCAGAGCGTCAATACCGAGCTGGGCGTCTACTGGCAACAGGACACACTGGCACTAGATGCAACTGTGTTCTTCACCAAATTCAAGGATAAGATCAGCGACTACACCATCTGTACCGCAACGGCCACGCAGAAGTGCATTTACAACGGGTATGAAGCGGAAGAAGTCTCGCAGTATTTCAACGTCAGTGACGCGGAAATCTATGGCCTGGAGCTGAACGGCGACTGGCAGGTCACTACCGCGCTGAAAGCGAACGCGAACTACACCTATACCCACAGCGAGCAAAAGAGCGGTCAGTACAAGGGAGAGGCACTGAACGAGTTCCCGACGAGCATGGCCAACCTGTCTCTGACATGGAATGCACTTAACGATCTTGAACTGTGGAGCAAAGCCAGCTGGCGCAGCAATACGCCTGACATCGGCAAATCAACGTCAACCGACGCCTATGCGCTGGTCGATTTAGGGGCACGCTACCATCTCAACAAGAGCATCACATTGATGGCGGGGGTTTATAACCTGTTCGACGTGAACCCAATCTACAAAACGTCCTATAACCAGTCTTCCATCGTGGAAGGACGCCGCTACAACATGGGCGCACGCTTCGAGTTCTGACAGTGACGCCGGAGCCTAAGGCTCCGGCAGTTACAGGCCGCGCTCCTTCAACGCCACATTCACTTCCCGATACGCCTCTACCAGTTTATCCAGCGTGATCCGGCTTAACCCGCTGGGATTCGGCAATACCCATATTTGCGTCGCGCCAATGGTCAGCGTCTGTTTTCCCCACTGCGCCCCACGCTGGCTAAGCCCCTGCTCAAATGCCTGCTTCCCGAGGATAGCGAGCGCGGCTGGCTGATACTCTTCTATTTTCTCAATAAGCAGACGACCGCCACTACGCATCTCTTGTAGCTTCACTTCATTGGCTTGTACCGTTGGTCTGTCGACAAACTTAGTCACGCCGCAGCGGAAATCCAGCAGATGCTGTGCCTCTTCAGGTTTAAGCTGGCGATCGGTAAACCCCGCCTGATGGATAACCTTCCAGAAGCGATTAGCGGGGTGTGCAAAGGGGAATCCTGTACCTGCGGAAGATAGCCCCGGATTGATGCCGCAAAACACCACCCGCAGCCCCGGTGCCAGTATGTCCTTAACCATAATTACTCCGAACAATACATCAGAGGAACAAGTATAACGGACTGAAAATACATTGTTTATAAAAACAGCATCCGTACGCTTATGTCTGGATTGCAACGCGGAGTTACTTTATAATCCACCGCCACGGCCCCTTAGCTCAGTGGTTAGAGCAGGCGACTCATAATCGCTTGGTCGTTGGTTCAAACCCAACAGGGGCCACCAAATATCAAGGGCTTACGATTAATCGTAGGCCCTTAGTATTTTCTAGGATACCCATAGGATACCGTAGAGAGGTATCAGCAAGTATTTCCCACCTCTGCATCAAGCACACTGCACATCAATATTTTGGTATTTTTTATTGTAGGATAGATGTATCCCACAATAAGGAATCACTATTTTGGTATTTTTTATTGTAGGATAGATGTATCCCACAATAAGGAATCACTCATAATGCGCATGACTACCAGAAAAAAAGAGATCCTCAGCTACTTTGAGCCGGATAACCTAGAATGGATAACAGGTGAAATTGGCGCGCCTCCTTTTGATGTTTCCGGTGTTTCTTACCTTCTGCACGGCACAAGCAGCTTTGATAAAAGCTACCAACTGGAATCAACCCGCAGAACGCTTGAGGCAATGGTAAAAGACGGGCTACTGGAAAAGGTTATCAGCTACGAGAGACGCCAGGACACGACGCAAAGTGGGGATGGGAAAGGTGTATGGTGCAACTGCTCACGCTATGGTTTACCCGGTCAATGTAACGTTATGCGGGATGATGGCGATAACAGACGCCCCCATATCGAGGGCGAAAGCGTCAGAATTGATTAATCAGTTCAGGGTGCAAGAAGGGGCAGGAAATGCAGATAAGTTTTTTGCTATCACATCTTTCATGTGTTCAGCCCAAGCGTCGAAAATAGCCATATCTGTTCCTGGCCATTTAATCAGGTAGGCAACCAGAACTTCATCAGTTAGCTTATCCTGCTGATCCCAGTCAACAATGAACTGCCGGAATAACGCATAACCCTTCGCCGGGTCTTTGTTCTGCCATGTATCCACAACCACATCGAATGCCGGAACGGTGTAAGTGATTTCCACCGGCAGGGGCTCGTATTTTGTAGGAATGAGAACTTCGCGGGTGAATGTCTCTCCCTCTGGCCATATCTGCGCCTGATTTATCATTGCTGATCCTCCACGTAGATACCCGCCGATATGATTGCTCCCCCGATACGGCGTTTACCGTAAAGCAATGGCACCGGATAGCCTTGCGCAGCAGTGTTAGTTACGCCTCCAAACGCGTATGAGGCCTTATTATCAGCACTTTGTTTGCTTGCAAGCCCCGTAGCCTGAGGGGAAAGAAGTTGGACTACTCCTCCTACAGTCATCGCAGTACCAGCAGCAAACATCATATTACTTGCAGCAATTCCAATGCCAGGCATCCAGATCGAGGCAGCCACAATAACAGCACCTAAAATAGTTTGTAGCACTCCTGCTTTTTTACTTCCAATTACCACCGGCACGATATGAATCTCACGCCCATTGTTCGGAAATTCCAGGTCATCTACTCCAATGTTCTTTTTCCCGACATAAATCGCATACGTTAAACCGCGAGCCCTGCTTGTATTCATGTATTTTTCGAATCCGGGAATTGTTACGGCCAGAGCCCAAAAAGCCTCATGCGTAGTCCTTACAAGGCGCTGGTGAGTTTTACCGAAGGTCTTGCCTAGCGGGCCAAACATACGGATGGTAGCAAGTGTTTCATTATTAGCTGTATTCATTGTTTTACTCCAGTCAGATACCGTTAAATGTCGCCAGCCGTTGTTTGTGGCTGTCGCTCATATCGAAAGCAAAATCCTCGTGCTCAGCCTGGAAGGTACCGAACGCCATCAGCGCAGATACAGCCGGGTCTATCTTGTTGGAGGACTTCTTCTTGTTGGGCTTAATGTTGGCGTTAGCATCAGACTCCATCACCACGTTACCAATCGCCCAGGCCAGAACCGGATCGCCGCGGTGGCGCACCACCTTACGGTTAACGAACACCTCGAAGGATTTCGCCACCGGACTGAACTTGAGATAGGTTTGCGGGAACGGCTCTACATCGAGCCCTGCCCCCTGCAGCTGAGTGCGCAAATGCGTGGCATTCCACGTATCAAAGCCCACCAGCCTGATATTGAAGGTTTCAGCATCGCGCAGAATATCGTCACGGATGCGGTCATAGTCGATACAGTCACCGGGTGTGGTTCGTATCCAGCCCGCTTTCACCCACTGGCTGTAGATGGCGCGGTTTTTGTTGGCGACGTTTAGCAGTTGGGCTTCCGGCAGATAATGACGGGTCAGGAGTCGGATCTCCCTGTCGAACGGGAAAGCGTAGCTCACGCTGGTAATATCACTGGTAGAGGACAGGTCAAACCCTGCGTAACACTCCATTCCGGCCAGATCGTCTTCGGTATATTCGAGCGCACAGGCATCCCATGCACCGGCCCCCATCCACGGCGTGGAGCCCTGGCACCAGATATTGAAACGTTTGGTCAGCATTTCCACCCACTGCGACGGTATGCCCCGCGCTTTCTGGATGGTGGACTCCAGTTTCGCCGCGTCAACGGACACATGCAGGTTAGGGTTAGCCTTGATCCACATTTCCGGCTGCTCAACCTCGCTTTCGTCGTCCAGTTCGTAGATCAGGACAAACAGCGAATCGTTGCTCTCTTCCCCGGCCAGAATCTGGCAGCAGTAGTCATAATGCTGTTTACAGGAAGAGACAACGTTACTCCCGGCGGTCGTGATGGCGAACAAAATCGCCTCCGGACGTGCGCCCATACCCAACTCAAGCGCGGAATAAACGCCGTTATCCGGGTGAA
Source organism: Citrobacter sp. S39 (assembly GCF_009495675.1). Lineage (NCBI taxonomy): Bacteria > Pseudomonadati > Pseudomonadota > Gammaproteobacteria > Enterobacterales > Enterobacteriaceae > Citrobacter > Citrobacter sp. S39. Next base: position 1,658,143 of record NZ_CP045555.1, on the reverse strand, counting down.
GGTGGTATTCATCGACAATCGCCAGGCTGGGGTTAGTTCCTTCAATGGTGGCCGCTTTCGCCGCCAGCGGCTTTAGCAGGCTGTTGCTCTTTGGGAAAATGACCTTATGCGCCTGGATATTGACGCGCTTTTTCAGCGGTTTTGACAGCAGGCACATCTGGCGGGCATCGTCGAACACGATTCGGGCCTGATCCCGGCTCACCGCCGCCGTGTAGATATCCTGCTGACCCTTCTCCATCACCAGAAACCAGTTAGCCAGCATGGCGGCCACGGTGGATTTAGCGTTTTTACGCGGTACCTCAATAAAGGCGCTGCTGTACTTGCGGCGGCCTGACTCCCTGACCTTAAAGCCCAGCAGGTTAGCAAAGGCGAACTGCTGCCACGGCTCCAGCTCGATTGGCTGGCCCCTAAGCGGGCCTTTGACGTGTGGACAGAGCTGGGAGAAGGCAATAAACCGCTCCACGGTCGCCGTATCGAACTCATAACGGGGGTCATTCAGGTCTGAAAAGTACCTCTCGACGGCCTGTTTTACGCGCTTACAGGCCGGAATTTCACCGGATTTAATGGCGTTTGCGTAATCATTCCAGACGGTCAAGCTCGTCCTCCTCTTCCGTTTCCACCGGATTGCGGCGGCGGCTTACCGGATCAAAGCCCAGCAGCGACGACATTTTTATGAGAATTTTTTCGGCATCCGCTTTTGCGCTCAGTGCCGGGTTACGGCTCTCACCGCCCTGGCTGTTCACAATGCTGAATCCCCGCGTGGCAAGGTCTTCCACGGCTTTGCGGTACATCGAGTAATTGACGCAGTACAGCTCAAGATTGTTCCAGTCGGCAGGCGTCAGATCCCCGCGCTCCGCCAGCTGCTTCGCCTTCGCTTTCCACTGCTGCGCCGCGATTTCATCAAGATAGGCGGGCGGTTTGGGTGGTCTTGCCATAACTTACTGTTTTCCTGTCTGTTTTATTTTCAAAAAAATCACCGTGCGTAAAAATTTGAGGGGGTGGGCGGTGCCTTGCAGCAGGGGGTTTGTCTTTAAAACCTCCCCCACCCCGCCCATGCCGCCTGTCATCGGTTGCGGAAGCATTCCATAAGTTCCCGGTCACGCTGGCTCATGCGCTTTGCTACGGGCTTCGTGTGCGCTCTCTGTCTGGCTGGTTGCCATGCCTCGCGCAGCTTTATAAGCCCACTAATCAGCCGCTGCTGTTCCTGCTCAGTCATTGTCAGCCTCATGCATCCAGTCATTGCGACGGGCTGCACGATCTTCCTGCTCACGGTACAGCCCTGCTTTGCGCTTCGCTTTGGTGGTTGGGTCTTGCTGTGTGGTCTTCTGGTTATGATGCGCCTGGCATAACGGCTGGTGATTCCACTCAGGCCAGAACAGAACATCATCACCGCCGTTGATAGGGATGATGTGATCGACAATCTTTGCAGGCACGTAGAGGCCCAGCTTCTGACACTCAACGCACAGCGGATAGCGCTTAAGGTACTGAGCGCGGTACTTCTCCCATGAGGCTGAGTAACCACGCGCGCGCCGGTGGCCGCGTCTGGCATCCTCTGCCCGCCACGCTTCCCGCTTATGCTCGTCACACTTGCCAGACTTCACCCGTTTATTGCATCCCGGCTCTGTGCACCGGCGTAGTGGTTGCCACGGCATCAGTACACCCCCACATCTCGGTAGACAGACCACAAGGCAGAGACAGCCATCGGTATCTCTTTGGCGTCGGTGTCACCAATCATCGTGCGGTACTCGTACAACTGAGAAACGTACATCAGACAGCCGATCTTGATAGCAGGGGTGAACTCCAAACCGTTATCAAATCGCTTGCCGATATGCTTCTGGCAGACCTCCAGCGCAGCTTCGATGTACGCCTGTATCAGCGTGTCTTCATAATCATCATCAATACGGCAATGCAGCTTTGCTTCTTCCAGACCGATTAACTCACTCATTGAAAATGCCTCCCTTGCACAGCAGCTCAAGCCGGGTGTGATCCACATCAGGAATGACGGCCACAATGCCGTAAACCTGCCCCCGGACGTTTGGAGAGCGGTACAGAATGCGGTTTGCGGCGGTTATATCGTGGCGGTAGCGCGTCCAGATTCGCACTGTAGCCTCGGAGTAAAGTGCCCCGGAAGACATGCGCTCACGCCCGCTGATAGCACGAATTTCAGCCCAGACTGTGGCAAGGTCAGCCCATTCATAGATAACCTGACCAGTCGGGTCGCGGTGAGATTCAGACTTCTGAAAGATAACGCGGCGTTTCATCTTTCCGGCTCTCATTCGTCCCCCTCCTTGCCGTCTTTGCTGATCTTCACTTCCTGCTTCCATGCCTGGCTGAATTCGTCACCACCTTCACGCGGCGGCATCCCCTCACGTTCACGGGCTTCGTTCGGGTTCATGATCCCGTTCTTAATACCGCGCTCATAAGTGGCATAACGTTCGGTTGGCGTGGCGCGGAGAAGATCAGCAGAGTCAAACTCCACCTGATAGCGGGTTCCCGGAACGGGAGAGGCCACCAGCAGCGCAGATTTGATTTGCTGTTCGAAGTTAGCCAGCCACGGGCGCATCGTCATGGTGAGGAATGCGCGGCTCGCTTCACTAAAGTTGCTGTAGGTGCTGTTGCTGTATTCCTGGAGGAAAATAGGCGACACGTTGAACATGCGGGCAATGTCTTCGATGGTGAAGCGGCGAGAGGCCAGCCATTCGGCATCCTGGTTGCTCATACCAAGCTGCTTGTAGTCCATCCCGCCCTCAAGGATCGGCACTTTCCCTGCATTTTTAGCGCCTTTATATCGATCCAGTGCATCCATAGCCTGCTTGCCCTTTACGCTGTCGAGATACTCAGCTGTGGTTATGACTCCCGCCGCCATCATGCCATCTTTCATAATGCTGGCACCGTGGCGCTGCTGTGCCAGACCTAAACCCAGCGCCTCACGGCAGATGGAGATCGGAGAACGCCCCAGAAAACCATCATCGGTGGAGTAACGCAGGTGCAGGATCTCTTCCTGTAGATAGGTGCGCACAGCCCCGCTAAACGGCTCAGTAACAGTGTATTTGTACTTATGCTGGCCGATACGCTCAGGAACAACCGCCCCCGGCGCATACGGATGCAGGGATTGTGGCTGGCCGTCACGGCCCCACTGGATCACCGCATAGGCGTTACCATTAAGTAGGCAGTGACGCATCATCGTGCGTTTAAACTGGTAAGGCGTCTGGCAGTCGTTCGGCTGCTCGTTCAGGAGAAAATCCACTGGGTGATTACTCAGCCATTCTCGCGCCTCACGACCATTATCATTACGGACGCGGTAGAGATAGCAGGGCATTGTTGCCACCGCCTCACTGATAACTGATACGGCGTTCATGACCGCAGGCAGAGATTCCGCAGTACCCGCAGACACATGCTCGCCTGATCCGGTATTAGGAATCCCTGCCATCGCCAGCCACTCATCAATGGTCATACTGCGCTGTTCGGAGGGTTCAGACTTACGGCCAAACGGCCAGATATTCCACATATCAGAGCCCCGCTAATTCAGCCCAGCGGCGACGGTTATCGCCAGCGCGGCGCAGTTCAGGATGTTGGGAGAAAAGAGAACGGTGCGCGATTTCCACGCCAGACTCAGGATAAGCAGGCATAGAGGTAACGGTAATCTCCCGCAGTTCGGCAGCGGTAACAGTGCGCAGATATGGAGACTGAGCAATATCCCACGCCTCTTTCAGCGCACGAAAACCGAAGCTCATGCCAGAGATATCCCCGCGCTCCACCAGCTCCAGTACATCGTTGCCAAGCTGGGTATTCGGCGGGGTCAGCTCGAAGCGCAGCCCGGTATCGTCTTCGGACAGCACCAGCGTGCCGGATTTGGTACGCCCCAGCAGCTGGGTATAGTTATGCTCGTACAGCGCCCGCACATCGCTACCGGATGCCAAGCTGTCTTTAAACGCTCCCGGCGCAAACTGCTCGCGGAACTCGTCCCAGATAATTTCTGAGAGACTGTTCCAGCGCACGGCATAGCCCACCAGCTTTTTGTTGCTGGCGCTCACTTCGGAGGTACGGATTTCAAAATCTATTGTTTTCATTACTGGACTCCACAGAGGGCAAAAAGGGGCCGAAGCCCCTTAAACGTCAAATCAGGAACCGGAGCCGGAAAGCTCAAGCACCTTGATGGCGTTGGAGTCCACCACGCCGCCGCCCAGGTATTTATCGGTATGCACCTTGTAGAAACCCGGTTCGGTGATGTTGTCAGGACGGGTACGCACGCCAGTGGTGTGATCAACGATGAAGTAGCCGCGCTTGAAGTCGCCCACAGCGAGGAACGCTTTACCTGCCTCCGCATCCGGCATGGTTTCCAGGTACTGAACAGGACGGCCCAGCAGCGTATCGGGAGAACCGGCAACCAGACGATCGCGCCAGATGTAATCCCCGTTGCCGTTTTTCAGCTTTTGCAGTTTGGCTGCGGTGTTGGAGTTCATCACCCATACGGCGTTTTTGCGGTATTTGGCTTTCAGCTTATACAGCAGGTCGATCAGGCCATCAGAGGAAACGTCAGCCGCTTCCATCTTCTCCAGCGTACCGAACGGACGGGTTTTGTCGGCAGTGGCCGCGCGAGGGTAAGACAGGAAGCCTTTGGATTTTTTATCACCGTCGCCGTTCACAAAGTCGCTTTCTTCGGTCGCGGTGAAGGTGTCGGCAATTTCAGAAGACAGCCAGCCCAAAATATCCACCTCGGAGAAGTCGAGAATCTCCTGAGTGGTTTTCGGGTAGGCGTAGATCGGGTTGAGTTTGATATCAACGCGCTCCATCTTCGGCGTACTGGTTTCGGTACGTGCCTCACCTTCGGTACCACGATTAACGGTAGTGCCGCCCACAGATACCAGCTTCTGGTATTCGTTGGTTTTGGTCGTCTTCACCGTTGCGATGGAGCGCATCACGCTATCATCCTGCAACTGGCGCATGATCTCTTTATCCAGCTCAGGAATAACGGTATAACCGCCGTCAGCCTGCACCAGCGTGGAGAGAGAGCGGGTATCACCTGTCATGATGTAGTGGCGCAGCTCGTCGTTGTTTACTGGCTCACCTTCAACGGAAGTACCAGGCAGATTGCGCTGATCGTCGGCAACGGCTTCAAGGCGGGTGATTTCAACTTCGAGCGCATCAGCCTGGGCGCGTAGTTCGTCGAACTTTTTGCCCTCTTCTTCGTTCAGGCTGCGCTTTTCGGTGTCAGCTTTGTCCAGCAAGGAACGCATCTGGGTTTTGAGTGCGGCTTTCTGCTGGCGTAATTCGAGTAATTTCTTCATGGAGTGGTTTCCGTAACAATTAACGTTGAGACGTGAAACCAGCGCTTGGAGGGAAGGCCGTTAAATCTTTTTCTGCATCCCACAGACTGTACTCGCTACAGCTTGATTTAACAGCCAGTGGCGGCTCACGTCTGAGTGCCACTCTTCAAGATATACATGAAAAAATTTAAGGAAACCCACCTCAGAGCAGGGGGGAAGAATGAGTAAGTATGAGTACGAATAATTTACAAAAAAAGCATGTATGGATTTATCATTGACTGACTTTACGACAGAGGAGAAAGCACCATGAACCTGAGCGCAATGATTTATCCTGATACTTTTATTATTGAGGGAGAGATTTTCAAAGGTAAAAGAAACTCCCAAAAGAAACAGGTGTTAATTCCATACACTAATGAACCCGAAGTAATTATTGGTCAGCATATTATTCAAAGTGTCGGAAAAAATGAGATCAAGTTGAAAGTATTAGATATGAAGATGGTTCAAGGTGGAACGCTCAAAAGAGGTACAAAACATCCACATATGCTCACTCTCAGCATTGAAAACATGACAGAAAATGAACACAAGTCACCTACTAAAAGCAGCACATTCCACATTGGCTCGATTAACGGTGAGCAGGTTCAAGTAGGTGAAAGCAACCATATGCTTGTTAATATCAGTATTACTGAACTGGTTGAGAAGGTTGCTAAATCTGGAGATCCACAGGCTAAATCCGTGTTGAAACAATTGCTGGAAAATAGCACTGTTGCCAGCATTGTTGGTGCAGGTGCCTCAGCGTTGTTGAATTTACTGTAAAAAATGGCCTGGTATCTACCAGGCCTAATGTATCATTTCTCGCTCATCCAATCTGGTGGCGTTGGCATCTTATCTCTATATTCTTGCAAATGCTCAATCATCGCATCCAATTGTTCTCGATTAGTAGCCAGTATTTCTTCTGAAAGAGTGCTTCGAACAAAGTCATGATGATCGATCCAGAATAGTGCCCCATCTGAAAGCGCCTTCCGATATTCAGCGGTAGGCATTGCACTCATATCATGAAGCCCATAATGATCGTAATGTTCCTTTATTTCATGAATCGTAATAGGCATAAATTCTCCTTGTTTGTCTAACCTGCCGCATTTAGTGCCGCGTTTAGCAATGCCGCACTTAGCGCCGCACCAGTTTTCTCAAAAAATTACGCAAACCCAGTAATGACGGGGGTTTCAGTGAAATGCCGCACTTAGCGCGTGTATACAGGGACTAAGTGCGGCATTTGGTCATAAAACATACTAAATGCCGCACGTGCCGCACTTACCGCCGCATTTACTCGACTGTTACTGGGTAAAGGTTCTCACCCTCGATGCGAATGATTTGCTCACTCTCCAGCTTGTCCAGCCAGCGCGGGAATGACTTTCTCACTTTGTCTGCACCCAGCGTTGCACGTAGATCGTCTTTAATGACGGAGATAGTGCATGGCTCCCCCTTAGCTGTGCGGCTGCGTACTGCCTGCCATAGTGCATGGTGGTTATCGCTAAGACGGGAGACATTGGCCAGTTCAGGCTCAACCTCTTTAGCCTCTCTCGGCTGATCGTGCACAACCAGAGAGCAAACAAGTTCACCATCTTCATCGGTGTAAAGCTCTGCCGTTCTCAGGTCATACGCTTTACGCTCTGGCTCCTCCGCGTCTTTCATCTTGGTACAGGTCAGAATAAGCGCCTTTCCATCCCCTTCACGCTTAACGTTAAATTCAGTATCAAGCGCAGCGCGGAAAGCACTGGAACCGCGAGCGCCTTTCCCTTCATCTTTGCCGGAGTGGTGAACTACCAGCACCGTTGCACCCGTTTTCTGTTTGATAACGTCACACCCTTCAATAAATGCCCCCATATCACGAGCATCGTTCTCGTCGTTACCGCCAAAACAACGGGCCAGCGTATCGATCACCACCATGCGAACCGGCACACCACATTCAGCTTCAATCTGCCTGGCAGCCAGAAGCACTTCCGTTACCTCTGACTCGCGCACAGGAAACACCGGACGATTGACCAGCCAGAGGTTGTCCGCCTGTATGCCGTGCACCTGCTCCCAAGCCTTTATACGCCGGGGAACGCCTACGCCCCCCTCACCAACCACATACAGCACCGCGCCGGAAGTGACCTTCTTCCCAGCCCATGGCAGACCCGCAGCAATGTGACAGGCCCACGATACAGCGAGAAAACTCTTATACGAACCGCTGGGACCGTAAATGCTGCACAGTGATTGCGCTGGCAGAAAGTGTTTAAGGATATAGTCCTGACGGATATCAAAGCCCTCAGAACCGCGAGAGAGAGGCAGCTTTGTCCTGAACTTTGCTCCAGCATCAGGGAAGACGCGGTGAATGCGCTGCACGTCAGACAGCATGGCATTCATTTCCCCTTCGCCTATCTCTTCCACCAGCACAGAACGCCGCGCGGTAATCATTTGTTTGCGGTCCGTGTCGAGATACCCGGCATCACAAAGCTCCTCATACGGCATTGCTGCTATCTGGTTGAGGCGAGCCACCAGCTTTCCGTAACGGGTAGTGGGGTCCTTATGCTGGTGGAGGGCTTTATCCAAATCGCTGCGACTGTACTGCTTGCCATGCGCCCATAGATATGAACAGGTGAACAAGGCATCAGATACAGTTTCTACAGCTGTCAGTTGTACCGTCATTTTGGTATGCCTCCGCTCATCTGGAATTTGCCGATCAGAGGATGGAACCAGTACGCAGAGCCATATTTGCGCTTAGCACTGCGCAACACCAGCCGCGCCGCTTCCCTGAACTTTTCATCAGGCGCAACGAACCCGCCAGATTTCAGCTTAACCAGCATCACCCCTGTGTTTTTCGCCAGTTCCTCAGCCTTTTTGGTTGAGATACCGTATTCAGCGGCCAGTGTTGCTACTGGCGTCATACCCGGAGGGATTTCACCCCCCTGACTATCAGTGAGTGACTTAACCTGTGCCTCAAGATGCAAAATCTTTTCAACCAGCAGATCAACGCGGTTAGCCAGCTCGTTAAACTTCACATTGCTGATCATGATTTTGCCTCCTGCGATTCAGGGTCTGAAAAAGTAGAAATATCCAGTGAGTTTGCCAGTTCGTCAGAAAGTCGTTGAGCCAAGCCAGTTAAACTCATTACATGGAGACGCTCTTCCTCTCCCCTGATAGTCGCAAGGTAAGCAGCACATGACAGAAGCGCGGCAACCTCTTGCGCCAGTAACAGCAAATCTTTTTTGCTACGGTAGGTGTAAAGGTTATCCATTGAGCGCCCCCTTTGAATTCTGCTCTACCATGCTTGCTGCCAACTGATCCGATACTCGTCTAGCCGGGCTGATAAGGTTTTCCCGCTCAACCTGATCAACGTCGCACTCTTCGACAACCATCAACAACGCAGCCAGTTCACAGGCTATTGACGCACTTTTATTGGTTAATTCACGCATGGCGTACCTCCTGAATAGCTGCGCTATCGAACTCCCAGCCACGGCGGGTGGTGTAATCGAAAAACGCAACGCGACAAGGAGACTGGGCGCGGATTTTGGCAGCGAAAACCAAATCCCAGCCGGGGAATGCAGCGCGGGCTTTATCTTCCGTGTCAGCATCAAAGCGGAGCACTACAGGTGTGCATTCTGGGGTGTGGTCTGGGGTTGCAAGGAATAACCATGTAAATTCCGGGCGAGTTTGGGTAGACTTAGTGGAAGCCATTACTGTTACCTCTATTAACGGTTTGGTTAGAGGCCCGGTTAGTGTTCCTAGCACTGCCGGGCTTCGCATTCGAAAGGTGTATGTCACCTCCGCTATTAAAACTAGACCAAAGTGAAATACACCTCAAGTCTTTTCTTCTCATTTTTTTTGCGTATACTGAAATACACCTAACACAAGGAATCACAGTAATGGCAACAGGTGCGAAGAACGCAAAATCACAAATGACAACAATTAGAATTCCCCACGAGGTGATAGAGGATATGGATCGCCTTAAGGAAGATGGAGAAAGCACGGCGGCATTTCTCGTTACTGCCGCCAAAGGCGAAATCAAACGCCGCCAGCGTAAAAAGGCCAAGGAAGCCGACAAGGAGTGATACCCAATATCTGGGTAACGGTCGAAATTACGGGATATCTCCGGGGTATGCTGCATTGCAGTAGACCCTGCACGCTGATCCAGATCTCCCCAGATTTGGGGAAATGGGGTATGCGCCAATGCCGTACACCTTAACCGCGCCAATGGCGCAGTTCCTGAAATCACAGGAGCGCTCAGGCTTTGACCACCAGCATTAACCCTGGTATCCTGACTTTGCTTGATTTTTTCGTAGTGGCATTGGCATCTCTGCAAAGCTGCCTTTGTTTTATTTAGCGTCAGCATTCGGCACCTCCGGCAATACACCATCAGCGATCAGTTTCTTCGTTAACCACTGCTCACCCTTCCCCGTCAGCATCGTTGTGAATGAGGCTCTTACCTCGCCATTCGTTTCATACGTTCCCTGGCGTACGGCAAAATAACCGCTATCGATATAACGCTGCATAGGTAAGTTGTGGCGCTGGCCGCCATTGATGAGTATTCCATGTTGCCTCATCCAGCCGAATAATTTGATGGGGCCAAGCCCTACGGCTTTGGCATAGTTGGGAATGGAAATACCCTTGCTGATCTCCGCCACGCGATCAGCAAAATCAACTTTTGGCGCAGCGGCCAGCAGCCGGTTTTCAAGTTCACTTGCCTTTTCTGCCAGATCAGCAGCAAGGCGCAGGGCGTCCGGTAACGTCTGCGGGATATTAGCGGCGGCTTTTGCCTGACGTTCGCAGTTGATGAAGTAGCGGCGAACCTCCCGCCCTTTTTCGTTGCGCTCAACCATTGCCAGCTCTTTACCCATGTCGATGGTGATCAGGTAATCATGTGCAATTTGTTGGCGGTATTTTGAGCTCCCCGAAACGGGGGCGCTCAAATTTTCTACCACAGTAAAATCTACGCCAGCAGTAAAACCATACTGGCTGATGCGTCCTTTTATCCATGTGGTGAAATCACGCCCAACGCCAAGAAAAGAATGAAGACGTTTTGCGCTCACAAGCGTGGCTGGTTGCCCGTCGATACTTCCCGCTGTAACCGGGATAAGCTCTGGTAATTTTCCCATGCTGATTCTCAGGCTGTTTGCGTGCGACGGGTTGATGCCAGATAGCTATCGAGATCTGACCTCATGTAGATAACCTTGCGACCAACCTTATGGTGTGGAATTTCCACCTTTCCGGTATGAGCCCAATTAGCTAGAGTTTGAGAATTAACACCAAGATAAGCGGCCGCTTCTGCACGGGTAAGGCGCTCTAACGAGAAAGGAGAATTGACTAACTTCATATTTATCACCGTGTATTAATGGTTAACAGCGGTGATAAATATCCATGATAGGGTAGCGAATTATCAGCCCAATAACAGGCTACTGGTTCTCAACTGCCGGATGCAACAACACAATAACCAGTAACACCCCCCCAGCAGCCAGCTATTGGGGGAATACTAATTCAAGTCGTGTATATTTTTCTGGTTTTGGGGGCCTCAATCCAGAGAGGGAGATCCAGTTATCTAATGCGTTACGACTTACCTTGCCATGATAATGAGCAGCCAAGGCATCAAGCAGCGCTGTTTTTGCACCACAAGGATATTTTTCCCAAGTTAGTTTAATGACTTCAATAACCTCTGAATAATATGGGCTACGGGGTCTTTTCGCCTTTTCTCTCTGAGCATCTGAAATCGCCTTTTGCGCTATTTCATTAAACTCCCTAATGGATATTTCGTCACTAAAAACACCTTCCATTAGCAATTTAATGCCAATTCTTGCAAGATTATCACCGTTATTCTTCATTCCTAAAAAATGTAACGCAAGCGCAGCATTCAATGCTGTGATTCCATCACCTGATAATGGTATATCGGTTAAAAATGGTGTTTGTTTTTCATCCATATACAACAATGTGTTGATTGACTGGTCATCCACCCCAGTTTTAGCGCTCTCAATTCCAATAAAATAGAGAAATTCTTCAATGGGATTATCAGAGCATTCGAAATAATGAATTATATTGTTAACCATATTTCGCGCCAAGCTTGCAGAGGCATCATTCTTAAATCCATCACGCAAGGTTGAAATAGCCGTAGAATCAGCACCATCAATAAAAAGCTCGTTTATAAACGTAGCCACAATTGTAGCTCTAATACTCATTTCACCATGAGTCATAGCTTAAAGCCCTTTTTATCATTTGATATTGCGAAGATTAATTTTCTTTTCTCTTCTTCGCTCAGATTCGCCAAAGCAGACATTAATTGAGTATTAATATCTTTTTTACTTTCAATCAACCCAGCATATTCAAGTATTGCTCGTTCTATTCTTGAAGCTGGCTCCATAAGTTCATCAGCACTGAAATGAAGATAGCCCTGGGTAACATCAGCGCTTCTCATCGTTCGGTGGTTGAGCAGGCGTTTCAGGATATAATTACCAACCCCCACCAGCTCAGCAACGGTGCCGAAAGTTCGGCGGCCGTCATGCCATTTGAAAGGGATAGGCTTTAGCAGGTCTGGGTTTGGTTCTGGTACGGTGGCAGCACTTATGCGATCGATAATGTGCCTGTACTCTTTAATTACTCCCTTATCACCAGGAAAAACCAATAATCCATCTGCCGCTTTCATCTTGGCTCGGCGGCGAAATAATTTCAGTAGAGTTTCAGTAATGGGGAGTTCAAGCGGATCGCCGTTTTTTGTGGTATCAATCCAAAAATATCGGCCTCCAAGATTAACTCTATCCCAACTAAGCTCTAAAATTTCAGACTTACGCAGTCCGGTAAAAATAGCCATTTCCACAGCATCACAAACCGCCGCTGCTATATCATCGCGCCCCTGTTCGGCAAACTCTCGCACGGACGATAAGGCGCTAAACCATCTGCCAAGCTCATTGGTGCGGATACGTTCAGTCTTCCTCACGGTACCATGCCATTTGCGCTTTGTGCTCAGTACCATTGTAGGCGGGTCCGGAAGAAGCGTTTTCCCTTCCTCGTCACGGTAATGATCGTGCGCGAAGCGGTATATAGCACGAAGCACCCTAGCCCAGAGATCGGCCTGTGCTTTACTGCCGGTTCCAACCCCTGCGCGTAGCGTTGATTTATCAGCACCAAACCACACAGAACCATCAGTAACGGCTTTGTGTCTGGTTTCCACCCGTTCACGGCTGATAGAGGCTATTGGTTGTTTCATCCAGTCACCAGAGAAATTTTGCAGGATGGAACGATACTGTTTTGCTGTATCAGCGCTTAACCGTTCATCACGGCTTTTGATATAGGTGTCCAGCGCATCATTAAGCGTAACCAAAGCCTTTTCATTGATGCGCTTTTCGACGTTAGGGTTTCTGCCTGTAGTGGCTACGTCTCCCAGCAGTTCGAGAGCCTTTGCCCTGGCATTATCAATAGTAAGATCGGGAAATCTGCCTAAGGTGGCCCGTATAAATTTGCCATTACGTTTTCTGGAGATACAGAAGCTCTTCGCGCCACTGATCCCCACTCGGAGCCGTAGCCCGTTAACAACGGTATCACCATACTCCATCTGGCCACGTTCCGCAGGCGGCAAGCTTTCGAGTTTTGCTTTCGTGAATTTGAATGTTTCCACAAACACCCCATACCAAGCGATCAAGGTATCCTGTAAATCGCTTGTTTTGCTCTAGGATACCTATAGGATACCGCAAGCGAGTATTTTAGAGTATTTCTGGTTATATATACAGTAAATTCAGTATAATTAAGTTACTGATAATTATAGATAAGTATTTTTAGGTAAGAAATTGCATCCTAACTCATAATCGCTTGGTCGCTGGTTCAAGTCCAGCAGGGGCCACCAAACTTCAAGGACTTGCGAGAAATCGCAGGTCCTTTTTTTTATGGTTATTCCGTAGAAATTGGTATGTAGCGAAAAAGAGTTTATCCTGGAAAAAATCAATATTTGCTTGCTTCAATATGTTGAATGAATACACGGAAGATCATGGCTGGCGGGGACTGAAGCTATTTTACGCGATACACCTGTCCAGAAAACAGCATGTTAATGGCATTCCATTTGGACGCCGCCATCCCGAGATGGAAACGTCCGTTAGAGTTTGATTCGATAGTCAGCTCACACTAGCTCTTTGAGCTGCTCCTGCATATAGGTTGAAAAATACTCTGGGTTCTTGATAAGGATGCGGTTACCGGAGGCAACTTTTTCTGCCCATCCGGCCACTTTTTTCGTGAACTCAGGATTCCATCCCTCCTGCTCACCTCGTGCCATTACAGCTTCCGGACTCGCTGGCACACCTAAGTCATGCAAATACTTTAAGATTCCCTTAGCGGTACTTTCGTCCATTGAATGGGGTACTGACGCCGAAGTGTTCATACCACCAATAAAATCCAATGCTTTCTCAATTGCTGTTGGCATGCTCTTATCCTTAAAATTAACCACGTGAGAGACACATTTATACTATGTACCCAACTTCGTCGGGATATCAAAGAGAACATCGCCTTTATTTGATTTACCCCGCAGCTAAACGCTTGCGGCGGCTGTTTTCTGCACGATTAATTCGCCATTCCGGCCAAAACCAGCCCGGTTGCCACCGCATTACGTGGCCCTTCGCTACCACGGATGTTGCCCTGTCCGGCGACAACGCCGTAGTGCGCCAACGCATCGGTGATCATCTGCGGGATTTCAAAATCCAGAGAAGAACCGCCTACCAACACCACAAAAGTCATATCGCGAATAGATCCACCGGGTGACACCAGGCGTAACGCGCGCAGGCAGTTGGTCACAAAAACCTTCTCTTTGGCCTGTCGGCGCACCAGACGTATTTTTTCCAGCGAGGTCTGGTTATCTACCGGGATCAGCTCGCCCTCTTTCAAATACACAACTTTGGCAAACACCGACGGGCTGAGCGGTTCGCGGAAAAACTCTACCGCGCCGTTCTCATGGCGAATACTGAACAGGCTTTCCACTTTTGCCAGCGGGTATTTTTTAATCTCCTCCGCCAGAAATGCATCGCTTAAGCCCAGCTCTGTTTGAATCAACAGGCTGACCATATTCCCCGCCCCGGCCAGATGTACCGCTTTCACTACGCCATCGCTATTGATGACGGCTGCATCGGTAGATCCTGCGCCTAAATCGAGGATTGCCAGCGGCGCAGCGCATCCAGGCGTTGTTAACGCCCCCGCTACAGCCATGTTGGCCTCCACGCCACCAACCTCAACCAGAGTGTTTAACCGGGCGCTCAGCTCACTGGCGATGGCCTGCATCTGTAAGCGATCGGCTTTCACCATCGCCGCAATGCCCACGGCGTTCTCCATTGAACACTCTCCGGCGATGCCGCCCTGCACCTTACGCGGAATAAATGTATCGACCGCCAACAGATCCTGAATATGCACCGTGTTCATTTCATGACCGGTCAGCGAGGCCATCACCTTTCGCACCCGCTCCAGCATGCCGCCTGCGTGCGTACCAGCTTCCCCAGCAATATCGCGCACGGGCGCGCAGGCGCTCATCGCCTGCATAATGGCCTGCGCGCCTTGCGCTACGTCGGCTTCACCGCCACGCTTTTCACCACGGATAAAGATCTTACCCGCCGGGATCACTCTTGATTGCACATCGCCCTGCGGGGTTTTCAGCACCACGGCGGAACGGTTGCCAATCAGCGCTCTGGCGATGGGGACGATAGTTTGCGTTTCCTCGGGCGTCAGGGCAAAGAAGGTCGCAATGCCGTAAGGGTTCGACAGCACCCGTACCACCTGTCCCGGGGCCGCCACTTCCACCGCCGCCAGCACACCTTCCGGCACCTTCTCCAGCAGGGTGACTTCATCAACCACCGGCATTGGCCGATGCAGGCGATTATTCACCAGCACGCCATCATCTTTTTTCAGGATAGCCGCCACCACATTGACGCCGCGATCCAGCGCTTCATTGATAAACCAAACCGCCTCAAGGAAATCCATCTCCTCACCGACCAACGGGATCCAGCCCTGAGCAAATCGATCCTCGCTCAACGCCGCCAACTTCTCCACGGCGATGGTGGTTCCCATGCCCACGCCAACGCCACCGGGCGTTTGCGGGTTATGGCCAATCATCGTCGATTCGGTAATGATGGTTTCAGTGATAGTTTCCATCGCCACATCGCCAATCACCGGTGCGGCCTCGTTGATGCAAATTTTTGCTACGTCCTGCAGCGACCACGGCGTGTTATTCAGCGCCTGCTGCAGGGATGCGACTACCCCGGCGATATTATCCCGCGTGCCTTTCATACCGGTCGTGGCGACAATCCCGCTGCCGATAAACCGGCCATCCTGCGCCAACGCCACTTCGGTGGTGGCGTTGCCGATATCGATCCCTGCAATTAACGGCATGCTGCCTCCGTCACTGGCTGCCTTTACGCAGCTTATTTCTCTGCTGATATACCTCTGCCGATTCGCGGACAAACCCGGCGTTCACCGTGGCATGCCATGTGTGTTCCAGTTCATCGGCAATGGCCTGCAACTCGGCGAAAGAAGAACGAAACGGTCGCAGCGCGTTGTAGATCTCCAGAATGCGGGCATCCGGAATCGCAATCAGTTCTGCCGCACGACGAAAATTGCGCGCCACGGCATGACGCTGCATCTGCTCGGCAATCTGCGCCTGGTACTCCAGCGTTTGCTGAGAAATACGCACATCCTGCGGTCCTACGCGGCCCGCCAGCACATTCTCAAGAGTAATGTCGGTTAGCGGCTTGCCGGTAGGCGTCTGGATTTTCTCCGGGCAGCGGGTCGCTAATGGGTAATCCTGCGCAGTCATGATGTTGTCGTTCATGGTCATTCCCTTACCAGTGCAATATGCAACGTGACAGGCGCAGCATCCTGCACCACGTGTTTGGTTTCTTTGATATGAAACAGCGCGGCCTTGGCCATAAATTTAGGGCGCACCATCTGGTCATTGACCACTGGCACCGGCGAAGGCGACTCTTTGCGTGCATATCGCGCGGCGTTTTTACCAATCTGACGATAGGTTTCCAGCGTCAGCAGCGGAGCCTGAGAGAACAGCTCGAGGTTGCTTAACGGCAGCAGATCGCGCTGATGAATCACCGTGGTTCCTTTCGACTGGATGCCAATCCCGATGCCTGAGCCGCTGAGGTTTGCCGCATCCCATGCCATAAAAGAAACATCCGAGGTGCGCAGGATCCTCACTACCCGCGCATGCAGTCCCTCTTCTTCGATGCCAGCAACCAGCTCTTTCAGAATCGCGTTGTGCGGCATGTCAATCAGGGTTTTATGCTGGTGCTTGCCAAAGGCCGGGCCGACGCCAATCACCACTTCATCCACGCGTTCATCCGCGTTAGCCGCCTCGCCTTCGCTCACCTGTAAGGTGAAAACCGGCTTACGTTCAGTTGTGCATTCCACAGTGTTCCGCCTTATTCGATCGAGCTGGGCTGAACCACGCCCGCAATATTTTTAATTTCCTCCCAGCGTTCGGCACTGATGCGATAGCCGGTACCAGGTCCCTGATAATCATTGATGTCGTTGACGGCGCTGACGACGTCGAACTGGCGATCCAGAATGGCCGACGTTTGCAGGTAATCACCGGTAACACGCTGTCTCAGCATATTGAGGATATTGCTGGCGATATCTTCAAAACCGCTGCAACTCAACGCGCCGACGATATCCAGCCCGGTGATATTACGCTTCATCATCTCTTCCACGGCCGCCAGATCCTCCACTACATTGCGCGCAGGCATATCTTTGCTGCCGTGAGCATAAGTAGCGGCTTCCACTTCTTCATCGCTAATCAGCGGCAAGCCCAGTTCGCGGAACACCGCCTGAATGGCGCGTGCAGCCTTATTGCGTATAGCGATAGTTTCTTCTTCAGTCACCGGACGCAGACCGCCGTCAACCATCAGATCGCGTTGCAGGATGTTGTAATCATCGAAGTCTTCAGCGTCGAAATTCGACCCGGCAAACATGTTGTCGTAGTTGGGTACCGCGCTGTAACCAGAGAAAATAAAGTCGGTACCCGGCAGCATCTGCATCAGGGTGCGGGCAGTACGGCGAATATCGGAGTGAGAAAAGGTCTGATCATTGGCGGAGGCCACTTCAAGGTCGAGCATTGAGGCAATCAGGTTTTCCGCCAGCACCGCGCGGATCCCCGAAGGCACAGCGCCGGTCATGCCGATACAGCTGACCGCACCGTTTTGCAGCCCCTGTACGCCCGCGCCTTTAGTGATAAAAATGCAGCGCGACTCCAGATATAGCATCGATTTACTTTCGGAATAGCCCATCAGCGCTTCCGAGCCAGTGCCGGAGGTGTAGCGCATCTTCAGGCCGCGGGACGCATAAGCCGAGGCGAGAAACGCTTTGGACCACGGCGTGTCATCACCGTCGGTAAACACCGATTCTGTGCCATACACCGACACCGTTTCGGCATAACTGGTTAGCCCACGCATGCCCAGCTCCAGCTCCGTGGCCTCTTCAACGGAACATTGCGTCAGCACACCAGGACGACCGCACTGGGAACCCACCAGCAGCGCCAGGGCGTTAAACGGCGCGTAGCGGGCGATCCCGACCGTCGTTTCTTGCTCGGAAAAGCCACGGATCCCCGCTTCAGCAGCGTCGGCGGCAATCTGTACCGGGTTATCTTTCAGGTTGGTTACGTGGCACTGATTGGAGGGCGTGCGTCTGGCACGCATTTTTTGCAGCGCCATCATCATCTCCACCACGTTCATTTTCGCCATCACTTCCACCGCTTTCGCCGGGGTGATGGCGGTGGTAATGGCAATAATATCTTCCCGACTGACGTGGATATCCACCAGCATTCTGGCGATCTCCAGCGCGTCGAGCTGCATGGCGTGCTCGGCCTCAGCCACGTTAATGGCGTAGTCGGCAATGAAACGGTCGATCATGTCGAACTCGGCGCGGCTCTTACCGTCCAGCTCAACAATACGACCATTTTCCACCTTCACCGACGACGCTGGATCGTAGGGGCTTTCCATGGCGATCAGCCCCTCTTCAGGCCATTCGCCAATCAGCCCATCCTGATTTACAGGCCGCTTCGCAAGCACTTCGAATCGTTTTGATCTTCTCATGATTTATTGACTCAAAAGATAAAAAATAGGGACGCCGGGCCGCATTGCCGGGGACACAACACCCGGCATTCGCCTTTCATCAGCAATGGTCGAACTCTAAATGAGCAGAACAATAAAAAAATAAAATTAATTTTGTTCCAATTTGGTACCTAATAAAAACGCATCGTTTCATATTGAAACGCAATTCAGGAATATCCATCGTGAATTGTGACGATGTTAAATGATCATTATCAATAAACGCCAAACCGGGAAGGTGAATTTAATATCTTTGAAATTTTCGCCCTATTGACTTAATAACGTGCGGCGAGAAAATAAGGTAAAGCCAATGATAAAAATAGCTGTTGCGCGATATGTTTCGTGACCTCAGCCCTACAACATTTTCAGGAGAGACTGTGAATAAGAGCCAACAAATTGCCACCATTACGCTGGCGGCTGCAAAAAAAATGGCGCAGGCCGTTGAGGCTAAAGCGCTTGAGATCAGCGTTCCGGTGGTCTTTTCCGTGGTAGATCGCGGTGGGAATACGCTGCTAATGCAACGCATGGACGATGCGTTTGTCACCAGCTGTGATATCTCTCTTAATAAAGCGTATACCGCCTGCTGCCTGCGCCAGGGTACCCATGAAATTACGGACGCGGTACAACCCGGTGCTTCGCTATATGGTTTGCAGCTTACCAACCAACAGCGCATCGTTATTTTCGGCGGCGGTTTACCCGTCATATTAAACGGTAAATTAATTGGTGCCGTTGGCGTTAGTGGCGGCACCGTTGAACAAGACAGATTATTAGCAGAAACCGCACTGAATTGTTTCTCTGAATTATAATTTAAATCTAAGAAGGTATATTATGAGCTATCGTATGTTTGATTACCTGGTGCCAAATGTGAACTTCTTTGGCCCCAATGCTATTTCCGTTGTCGGCGAACGCTGCAAACTGTTAGGCGGTAAAAAAGCGCTGCTGGTTACTGATAAAGGTCTGCGGGCCATTAAAGACGGCGCGGTAGATAAAACCCTCGCCCATTTACGTGAAGCGGGCATTGACGTGGTGGTTTTTGATGGCGTTGAACCTAACCCCAAAGACACCAACGTGCGTGACGGTCTGGAAGTCTTTCGCAAAGAGCATTGCGATATCATCGTTACCGTCGGTGGCGGTAGCCCGCATGACTGCGGTAAAGGCATCGGTATCGCAGCAACTCACGAAGGCGATCTCTACAGCTATGCCGGGATTGAAACCCTGACAAACCCGCTGCCGCCGATCGTTGCGGTGAATACCACTGCCGGTACCGCCAGCGAAGTCACCCGCCACTGCGTGCTGACCAATACCAAGACCAAAGTGAAGTTTGTGATTGTCAGTTGGCGTAACCTGCCGTCGGTCTCCATTAACGATCCGCTGCTGATGCTTGGCAAACCCGCCCCGCTGACCGCCGCGACGGGTATGGACGCCCTGACCCACGCCGTGGAAGCCTATATTTCCAAAGATGCCAACCCGGTCACCGACGCTGCCGCTATTCAGGCTATTCGCCTGATCGCACGCAACTTGCGTCAGGCCGTAGCGCTGGGCAGCAACCTGAAAGCTCGCGAGAACATGGCCTACGCCTCTCTGCTGGCGGGTATGGCTTTCAACAACGCCAACCTCGGCTACGTTCACGCGATGGCGCATCAGCTTGGCGGTCTGTACGACATGCCGCACGGCGTGGCGAATGCCGTACTGCTGCCGCACGTGGCGCGCTATAACCTGATCGCTAACCCGGAAAAATTTGCCGACATTGCAGAGTTTATGGGCGAAAATACTGACGGACTTTCCACCATGGATGCCGCCGAACTGGCCATCCACGCCATTGCCCGTCTCTCCGCTGACATCGGCATTCCGCAGCATCTGCGCGATCTGGGCGTTAAAGAAGCCGATTTCCCGTACATGGCGGAAATGGCGCTGAAGGACGGCAACGCCTTCTCTAACCCGCGCAAAGGGAACGAGAAAGAAATTGCCGAGATCTTCCGTCAGGCATTCTGATAGTACAGGGGGCGCAATGTCACTTTCATCACCGGGCGTACATCTGTTTTATCACTCACGCTGGCAGGATACTCGCGTGCTTGATGAGCTGTGCTGGGGACTGGAAGAGCAAGGCGTCCCTTGCCGGGCAATCTGTTGCGACGAGCATGACTGCGCGCTGGCACTAAGCAAACTTGCGGCCAAAAGCTCAACGCTACGTGTCGGTCTGGGTCTTAACGCCACGGGTGATATTGCGTTAACCCACGCCCAGTTGCCCGAGGATCGGGCGCTGATCCGTGGGCATATCACCGCCGGAATTGCGCAGATCCGCACGCTTGGCGCCAATGCCGGTCAACTGGTCAAAGTGATTCCCTTCAGCGAGATAAAATAAATGTACCGCATCTACACCCGAACCGGTGATAAAGGCATGACCGCACTGTTTGGCGGCAGCCGTATCGACAAAGACGACATCCGCGTTGAGGCCTATGGCACGGTGGATGAACTGATTTCCCAACTTGGCGTCTGCTATGCCAGCACGCGTCATGCCGGGCTACGCCAGAATCTGCACGCCATACAGAAAATGCTGTTTGTTCTGGGTGCGGAACTCGCCAGCGATGAGAAAGGACTCGCTCGCTTACAACAGCGTATTGGTGAAGAGGATACTCAGGCGCTGGAGCAGCTTATTGACCGCAATATGGTGCAAAGCGGCCTGCTCAAAGAGTTTGTTATTCCGGGGAAAAATCTCGCATCGGCACAGCTACACGTAGCGCGAACCCTGGCGCGCCGACTGGAGCGGGTCCTCATCGCGATGAGCAGATCGCTAACGTTACGCGATGAACCCAGGCGTTATATCAACCGACTGTCAGACGCGCTGTTCTCGATGGCGAGAATTGAAGAAACTAGTCCAGATGCTTGCGCTTAAACTGGCTGGCATCAATGTCGTACTGCTTCATCTTGCGCCACAAGGTAGTGCGACCGATATTCAACAGTTGCGACATCTCCTGCACGCGCCCGCTGGTGACGCGGGCAGCATGGATAATCGCCTCTTTTTCGATAGCGGTAAACGTCAGACTAGCAGGCAGCAGTGAAGACGCCGTCTCCAGACCTGGACGTTCGGCAAACAAATAATCCGGTAGATTGCTCAGCCGAATATGGCCGTTATCACTGCTGATGGCGATGTTTTCGATAATGCTGTTCAGCTCAAAGTCATTGCCCGGCCACGAATAGGCCACCAGTTGCGCCAGCGCGTCGTCGTCGATCTTCAAACTGTATGAAAAGCGTTTTTTCAGGCTATTCAGCCGCGTATAAATCAGCGAGGGAATACTACTGCGCCGCGCCCGCAGCGGTGGGATCACTATCTCAAAAGAGTGCAGCGCATAATACAGCTGACGGCTAAAGCGGTTTTGCTCCACCAGATTGGCGAGATCAACCGTGGTGGTGGCGATCACTTTGACATCCACCGGAATCAGCCGACGGGCATCCAGGCGGGTTAATACCCCCTGTTTGATCACCTGTAACAGCGCGGATTGCAGCTCCGGTGCCAGATATTCAATTTTTTCCAGAAACAACGTGCCGCCGTTCGCCAGTTCAAGACGGCTCAACCGGCCATTTTCATCGTCGGTGGGCGCACTGCCCATAAAATCCTGCCCCAGTACGCTGTTGGCATACAACTGACAGTTCACGGCGATATACGGCCCGCTGGCGCGCTCGCTTTCATTGTGGATGGCTTGACTCAGCAGTTCTTTACCAACACCCTCTTCCCCACACAGCAGGATCGGGAAACTCCCCCTCGCTGCCTGGCGTCCAAAATGGATCAAACGGCGGGTTTCCGGATCGTCAGTCGACATCTGCTCAAAGGTGTGGCTCACCTTGCCGAGCTGGCTGGTCATCAGCTGGCGCATTTGTTCCACCGGATGCAGTAGCAGAATAAAGCTGTTGCCCTGCTCCTCAACAATCGGCTTCAGGGTAATGACGGCATCAACAAACTGATGCTGGCTTTCAAAGGTAACTTCGACGTGATTCAGACCGCGGGCATGTTTGATCGCCCGGCGCAGCAGCATGGGGAGATTGAGCAGATCGTGAATGTTTTTCCCCTGACTGGCCTGCGCATCGAGATGCAAAAGCAGCGCCGCTCGCGCATTGAGGAACTGCAATACGCCCTGTTCGTTCCAGGCCATCACACCATCATCCATACTCTCCAGCAGCCCGTACATCTGGTTCAGATGGCGGTTGGATTCAGCCAGCAGGCTGTCGGTCAGCAAAGAGTTGCCGACTTCTCTGGCAATCGCCAGCGTCAGGGATAAATCAGAAACGCACTCATGCTCCACCAGACAACACAGCGAAATGGAGCCGAACAGTCGACCATGGTTATCGAAGACTGGCGTCGAGCAGAACGACCACGGATGCAGCGCCTGTTTAAAATGCTGCTCGCCAGAGGTTTTTGTCGGCTGGCCCGGCATCGTCGCCAGCGACAGGGCACAACTGCCAATGATGCTTTCTGCACAGTAGCTGCCGTCACGAAACCCAAGCTCCGCCAGCTGTTCTACCGTCTGCGGATCGCCGCAACGGCTGAGAATACAGGCTGATTCATCCAGAATCAGCAGCGCGCACGGGCGGCCGTCCATAAACTCCCAGGCATCTTCCAGCGCAGCCTGAGCAATCGTCAGCAACGCCGTCTTGCGACGACAAATCGACTCAAAGGTCAGTCCCTGCGCCTGATGCGGCGCCTGCCAGGTTTCCCGCTGCATAAACTTGCTGCAACGATGCCATGACTGGGCAATGACTGAAGAGACTTCCTTCCCGATGCTATGCGTGTGCGCCGTCATATCCCTTTCCGCTGTTTAACCATAGACAACCCCTCCGGCAGAAACTGTCAGAGGGGGAGAAGATGCCGGATAAAAACCTACCGACGACTGATTAACGCGCCAGCCACTGCTGCCCCAGCAGATCTGCCGTCAAGATAGCGGCATGTACGCTTTCAGGCGTTACCGGGAACGGCATATTGTGGATGGTTTCACCTTCTGCGCAGGTCGCTTTCGCCACGGCCATGATCTTGCCGTCAACGTCTTCTTTCACGCCCATTTCCGCTAACGTTACCGGCAGGCCTACTTTCTGACAGAAATTCAGCACGGTTTCGATCTCTTCCATCGGGCTGTTTTGCAGCACCAGTTGCGCCAGCGTACCAAAGGCGACTTTTTCACCGTGGTACAAATGGTGGCACTCTTCCAGAATCGTAAAGCCGTTGTGGATCGCATGCGCCCCTGCAAGACCGCTGCTTTCAAAGCCGATGCCGCTGAGGTAAGTGTTAGCTTCGACAATACGCTCCAGCGCATCGGTCACCACGCCAGCCTGCGCAGCAAAGCGTGCCTTCTCGCCTTCCGCCAGCAGGGTATCATAGCACAAGCGCGCCAGGCTCAGCGCCGCCACGGTGGACTGTCCGCCCGCCATGCTGGTCGCTCTGGCGTCATAACAGGCTTTCGCTTCAAACCAGGTCGAGAGCGCATCGCCCATCCCGGCCACCAGCAGACGTACCGGCGCTTTGGCAATGATCGCAGTGTCCATCACCACCATATCCGGGTTTTTCGGGTAGATCAGATACTCTTCAAACTCACCGGCTTCGGTATAGATAACGGACAGCGCGCTGGTTGGCGCATCGGTAGACGCGATAGTCGGGATCACCACCACCGGCAGCTTCTGGTAGTAACCAATCGCTTTGGCGGTATCCAGCGTTTTCCCGCCGCCAATCCCAACCACGCCGCGACAGCCGTGCTGTTTCAGAATGGCAATCAGTCGATTAATTTCAACATGGCTACATTCACCGTTAAAGCGTTCCGCATGGCAGCTAATGTCGTGGCTGTGCAGGCCGTTGAGTACTTTCTCTCCCGCCAGCTTCATCACGAAGTCATCCGCAATCACAAAAAAGCTGTCCGCCAGATTTTTAGCGTATTGACCAAACAAGGTGGAAGCGTCAGGACCCTGGAGATATTTGGCTGGAGATTGAATAACTTTTAGCATTCCTTTCATCCTCAAATAAGTACATGTTTTTACATGGTGAGCCCTGGCGTTAACCTGTTTGGCCTGATGCAGACGGCGAAAACGGGAGGTACCGGAGCGATGCAATAACTGTATGGCGAGGCGTGCACAAAAAAATCTTTCGTCTTTTTGTTCTGATATGAAACAGATAAAAACGGAGTACGTTCCATATTGGAACGCTTATCCACAAAAATGATAAGGTTTGCGATCCCGATCCGCTCATTTGCCACCAAATCTCCGGCACAGACGAATCTCACTTTCTTTTTTACCCACTCACTTGCCAAAAAACCGGCAAAAAAAAGCCGACAGTGCCGTATCAGCTGCATTCATCGCGAGAGAAAAAAGTCGAGCGAGCTCGCATTGTGATCGTTCCTCGTTCTTTTCAGTTTCATTATGGAACAAAAAACAATGACAACGTTCCGTAATGAAACTCATTTTAACGTTGTTTTTTTCCGCGCTGACTTCGCCAGAATCTCTCTATCGCCTCCGTACCATGACCATGCTTCCGGGGGTTTGTCTTACACTCAACCTCAAGGAGCCGTTATGTCTCAATTCTTTTTTAATCAACGCACCCATCTCGTGAGCGACGTCATCGACGGTACGATTATCGCCAGCCCGTGGAATAACCTGGCGCGTCTGGAAAGCGATCCGGCCATTCGCATCGTGGTCCGTCGTGACCTCAACAAAAATAACGTGGCGGTAATTTCCGGCGGTGGTTCAGGGCACGAACCCGCGCACGTTGGGTTTATCGGTAAAGGTATGCTAACCGCTGCGGTTTGCGGCGACGTTTTCGCTTCCCCGAGCGTGGATGCGGTACTGACCGCCATCCAGGCGGTAACCGGTGAGGCGGGCTGTTTATTGATCGTGAAAAATTACACCGGTGACCGTCTTAATTTCGGTCTCGCCGCCGAGAAAGCACGTCGCCTTGGTTACAACGTTGAAATGCTGATTGTTGGCGACGACATCTCCCTGCCTGATAACAAACACCCACGCGGCATTGCGGGAACCATCCTGGTGCATAAAATCGCAGGCTATTTTGCCGAACGCGGCTACAACCTCGCCACCGTCCTGCGTGAAGCGCAGTACGCGGCCAATAACACCTTCAGCCTGGGCGTTGCGCTTTCCAGCTGTCATCTGCCGCAAGAAGCCGACGCCGCCCCGCGTCATCATCCGGGCCACGCGGAACTGGGCATGGGCATTCACGGCGAACCAGGCGCATCGGTTATCGACACCCAGAACAGTGCGCAGGTGGTGAACCTGATGGTGGATAAACTGATGGCAGCCCTGCCTGAAACCGGCCGTCTGGCGGTGATGGTTAACAATCTTGGCGGCGTTTCCGTTGCCGAAATGGCCATCATTACCCGCGAACTGGCCAGCAGCCCGCTGCACCCACGTATCGACTGGCTGATTGGCCCGGCCTCACTGGTCACCGCGCTGGATATGAAAGGCTTTTCACTGACGGCCATCGTGCTGGAAGAGAGCATCGAAAAAGCGTTACTCACCGAGGTGGAAACCAGCAACTGGCCGACGCCGGTCCCGCCGCGTGAAATCAGTTGTGTACCATCATCTCAGCGTAGCGCACGCGTGGAATTCCAGCCTTCGGCGAACGCCCTAGTGGCCGGGATTGTGGAACTAGTCACCACAACCCTTTCCGATCTGGAGACTCATCTTAATGCGCTGGACGCCAAAGTCGGCGATGGCGATACCGGTTCGACCTTTGCCGCTGGCGCGCGTGAAATTGCCAGTCTGTTGCATCGCCAGCAGTTACCGCTGGATAACCTTGCCACGCTGTTCGCGCTGATTGGCGAACGTCTGACCGTAGTGATGGGTGGTTCCAGCGGTGTGCTGATGTCTATTTTCTTTACCGCTGCGGGGCAGAAACTGGAACAGGGAGCTAGCGTTGCCGAATCCCTGAATACGGGACTGGCGCAGATGAAGTTCTACGGCGGCGCAGACGAAGGCGATCGCACCATGATTGATGCGCTGCAACCGGCCCTGACTTCGCTGCTCACGCAGCCGCAAAATCTGCAGGCCGCATTCGACGCCGCGCAAGCGGGAGCCGAACGAACCTGTTTGTCGAGCAAAGCCAATGCCGGTCGCGCATCGTATCTCAGCAGCGAAAGCCTGCTCGGAAATATGGACCCCGGCGCGCACGCCGTAGCGATGGTGTTTAAAGCGCTGGCAGAGAGTGAGCTGGGATAAGCCATAAGTGCCTGATGCGCTGCGCTTATCAGGCCTACGAGTGCAAAGCTTTGTAGGCCGGATAAGGCAACGCCGACATCCGGCGGACGTTAACGATAAACGCGGATCCCGCCCTCTACGCCGCGGCTAAACAGCACCTGCCAAAGCTCAATATCTCTGGCGCGGAAAGCCCCTGCGCACGCGCATAAATAGTAATTAAACATTCTTCTGAAGGTGGCGGAATAACGTGATGACAGCTCCGGCCATGCCTGATTAAAGCGCTCATGCCAGGCCATCAGCGTTTTATCGTAATCGCTGCCGAAGTTATGCCAGTCTTCCATCACAAACCGTGATTCGCTGGCCTCGGCAATATGGGAAATCGCCGGTAAGCAGCCATTTGGGAAAATGTATTTATTGATCCACGGATCGACGCTCATCCCTTTTTTATTGCTACCAATGGTATGCAGCAGGAACAGTCCGTCTGGTTTTAAACAACGGTCGGCGATACTGAAATAGGTGTCGTAGTTTTTCGGCCCGACATGTTCAAACATCCCCACGGAGACAATGCGATCGTAGTGTTTATTAAGATCGCGATAATCCTGCAGCAGAATGTTAACGTCCAACCCTTCACAGCGCTGCTGCGCCATTTTCTGCTGCTCTTTGGAAATGGTAACGCCTTCTACTGCCACGCCATAATGACGCGCCGCATATTCCGCCAGCCCGCCCCAGCCACAACCGATATCGAGTAAACGCATACCCGGTTTAAGCTGCAGCTTCTCGCAGATCATTTTTAATTTGGCATTTTGCGCATCGTTTAATGTGGTTGCATCTTTCCAGTAACCGCAGGAATATTGCATATGCGGATCAAGCATCAGCGCAAAGAGATCGTTACCAATATCATAATGCTCTTTACCGACGATCCATGCACGGCTACGTGACTGCAAATTAAACAGGCGCGCGCTGGCAATGCGTAAAATATCTTTCAGATTACCTGGCATCTGCTGGTCGAGTTTTGCTTTCAGGATTTTGCAGAACAGAATATCGAGCCGTTCGCAGTCCCACCAGCCTTCCATATAGCTTTCGCCAAGCCCTAATGAGCCTTGCTGCAATACTCGTTTAAAGAAACCGGTATGATGAAGTTGAATGTCCCAGGCGCGTGAGCCATTAATTCTGATATCCGCTTGTGAAAGCAGCTCTTTTCCCATTCGGGTCCAGTTATCATTTGTTTCATTGACGATGACAGCATCTGAACAAAGCGAGTTCATGGTATTTACCAAAAGTGGGCTAAAAATTATTACGCAAGATTATTATGGAAAAAAGAGTGTATGTATTATGATCCGCGGACAAGATCTATCGAGCAGCGGACACATCATCGGGAGTATTGACGATTCATTTATGGAAACTCTGGCGCAAAAACAGTGGAACTCCTTCCCGGATAACTCCATGACCGAACTGCCGCAGGACGTATTCTTTCGCTCTTATGTCCTGGAAGCCAACCACCATGTACCGCAGCATTCACACTCTTTTATGCAATTTCATTTCGCCCGCAAAGGCAGCATGCGCATTGATGTTGCCGGTAAGTGCTGGATAATCCCGGCGCATTATGGCATCTGGATCCCCAATAATACTGAGCATGCAGTTTGGGCATTGGATGATGTGTATTTAGAAAATCTGGATATTAAACCAGGCTTTCTTGAAGAGAGCATCAATGAATGCAAAGTTGTGGCTATCAGTGATTTCGCCAGAGAGTTTATTCATTACGCCACGAATTCAATTTCAGGTCATTATGATAGCCAGTCAAAAGAGGGCAAACTGGTTAGCGTACTGGTCGATATTATTCTGCAACTCCCGGAAGTCGCCTTTGTATTACCCTGGCCGCAGGATCGCGAATTAACCAAAGTATGCCGAACCATACAAGAATCCCCCGCCCTGGAGCATTCAGTTGAATACTGGGCGCATCATCTGGGTATGTCTGCCCGTACCTTTTCACGCCATTTCAAAAAAGAAACCGGATTGCCTTTCAGCGTCTGGAAGCAAAAAATGCGTATTCTGGAATCCGTATTAATGCTGAAAAAAAATAAAAGCGTGACCGCCGTGGCGCTCGACGTAGGATATTCAAGCACCGCGGCATTTAGCTATGCCTTCCGCCAGGCGTTTGGCGTTCCGCCATCTAATTATTAATCTGCCGCTTTATGCTGATGCCAGTAGGCTGCCGCACGCACCCGTTGAGGGTCAAACGCCTCGGTTTCAAAGCGAGCACTCAGGTTTTTTACCACCTTGCCTTCGCCAGTAATCCAGACGTAATAATCATCTGCGGGCACGGTTAGTCGCGATAAGCGTTCATTCACCGCCTGCGCGTCATGGCCGATAAACCACTCAATGGTAAACCCGTCGAGATGGGCAAGATAATCCTGGTACGCCGCATCCTGCACGCTGACCAGCGCCGTGACGTTTGGACGTACCGCTAAACGGCTGAGCGACTCCAGGCGTCGGCGTAGCGCGGGCATTCCCGACTCATCGCACACATAAACCTGATACGCATAATCCTCTGGCACCACCAAAGAACCGCGCGGCCCGCCGATTGTCAGCTTGTCGCCCTCGCGGGCATTCATCGCCCATGTACTCGCCACGCCGCCATCATGAATATAGAAATCCAGCGCCAGCTCATGGCGCGCTTCGTCATACAACGGCGTGTAGTCACGGGAAAGCGGACGCACACCGTCAGCCCAGACAATGCCTTCATCGGTGACGACAGGCGGCACAAAGTGGCTGCCCGGTTCAGGGAAAAAGACCTTGGTATGGTCGTCAAAGCCGTGTGAGCTAAAACCGTCCAGAGCGTCACCGCCCAGTACAATGCGCTGAAAGCCCGCGCTAATACGCTCTACGCGCAGGACGGTAAGTTCCCGAAAACGCAGTTCATTGCGAACGCGCTGCGGGTAGCGTGAGGTGTTTTTTGTCATGTTTTCGCCTTCGTGAAAATAATAAGATATATCTAAATTAATTTTTAAATGATAATGATTGCTAATCAAGAAGATTGCAAGCACTTTTTTGATATAGTCACCGTCTGATTAAACAGCTATCAAAAACCAATAAAAACATTTAATAATCATAATCTTAAATAGCATTTAATTTGTAGACTTGCAAAACACCAGTTTTTAGATATAAATTAGATATATCTAAACAACATCAGGAGACGATGATGCAAAACCATCATGAAGGTTGCTGCAAAAATACAGAGCACCAACACGAAGGCTGCTGCAAGGGTGAAGGACATCACCACGAAGGCCGCCACAACGAGCACCATGCAGGCTGCTGCAAAGGTGAAGAACATCGCCATGAAGGCTGTAACAAAGATCACCACCACGAGCACGGCTGCGGGCACCGCCATGGTCGCGGCGGCGGTGGTCGTCGCCAACGCTTCTTCGGTCACGGAGAATTACGCCTGGTCATTCTGGATATCTTGACCCGCGACGCCAGCCACGGCTATGAGCTGATAAAGGCGATTGAAACCCTGACTCAGGGTAACTATACCCCGAGCCCGGGCGTTATCTATCCGACGCTGGATTTCTTGCAGGATCAGGCACTGATCACCATCAGCGACGAGGAAGGTGGGCGAAAACAGATTGCGATCACGACTCAGGGCCAGCAATGGCTGGATGAAAACCGTGAACATCTGGGCCATATCCACGAACGGATCAAAGCCCGCTGCGTGGGTTTTGAATTACGCAAAAATCCACAGATGAAACGCGCGCTGGAAAACTTCAAAGCCGTGCTGGATCTACGCGTTAATCATGGTGATACCAGCGATGCGCAGATCAAAAAAATCATCGGTATTATCGATCGCGCTGCGCTGGATATTACTCAGCTGGATTAATCTACACAGCAGGCGGAACCCGTTTGCCCGACGTTCCGCCTGTATTATTAGTATTAATGCAGCACCGTGACCGCATCTTCCAGACGACCCGCGCGATGTTTCACCATTGCGGAAATCTGCGCACTCTCTTCAACCAGTTCGGCGTTTTTCTGCGTAATGTTGCTCAGCTCATTCACCGCGCGGGTCAGGCTGGAAAGACCATCTGACTGTTCCAGCGTTGAGTGGCTGATTTGGGCGATCAGCTGAGTGACGTTTTGCACCTGCGCCACAATATCGTCCATCGTGCGTCCTGCGGCGTGAACCTGGTCGGATCCGGACTGCACTTTGTCGGCGCTGGCATCAATCAGCTTGCGGATATCATTGGCCGCACTGGCGCTGCGGCTGGCAAGATGACGCACTTCTCCCGCCACCACGGCGAACCCTTTCCCCTGCTCGCCCGCCCGCGCGGCTTCAACAGCGGCGTTCAAAGCCAGAATGTTGGTCTGGAAGGCAATATCGTTAATCAGTGTGGTAATGGTGCCGATCCGCTGGGTGCTGTTGGCGATATCGTCCATGGTTTTGATGACGGTATCCATCGCCTCACCGCCGTGCGTTGCCGCGCTGCTGGCGGCAATAGAGAGCTTATCAGCCGCCGCGGCGGTCTCTGAGTTTTGTTTTACCGATGCCGCCATCTGATTCATGGTGGTCACCGTTTCCTGCACGTTCTCGACGGTCTGCTGCGTATGCTTATTTAGATCATCGCTACCTTTTGCCAGCGTTTCGCTGTCGCTGCGCACGCAGCTCACCTGGCTGGAGACGTCATGAATAAGCCAGCGACACATTAATCCCAGTTGGCCCACTGCTCGCAGCATCAGTCCCAGTTCATCGCTGCGGTTAAGATGCGACACGCTGTTCCGCTCACCGGTCGCCACTTTCAGCGCCTGACGGGTGACATTCTCAATAGGACGCACAATCTGCCATTCAAAAATAGCCGTTCCTAAAAGCATCACCAATGCACTCATCAACAGTAACGGCCATTCAGCACCCATTTGCTGCAATGCGACCGCTAGCAGGACAAACATGAATGCCATCACGCTGCGTACCCGCCAGCGAATCGGCATCGCCGGCAGTCTACCCAGCCAGCCTTTGCGTACCACCAACCCCTTATGGATACGCCGGTTGCAACGTCCTTCGTTCAGCGCTTTATATAAAGGCTCTACCGCTGCAATTTCCTCGTCAGTTGCCCGGGTACGAATCGACATATACCCGGTCACGCGTCCTTCCCGCACCATCGGCACCGCATTGGCCCTCACCCAGTAGTGATCGCCATTCTTACGCCGGTTTTTCACAATCCCGCTCCATGGCTCGCCCTGCTTCAGGGTGTACCACATATCCGCAAACGCCGCTTTTGGCATGTCCGGATGACGAACCAGATTGTGCGGCTTTTCAAGCAACTCATTCAGTTGATAGCCGCTGACCTGAACGAAGGTGTCGTTCGCATGGGTGATATAGCTTTGCAAATCGGTGGTCGACATGAGGGTGATATCATCATCCAGCGGTGTATTTTGCTGACTAACGTAGGGATGAGAAGACATGATTGCGTCCTGTGCAGGTTATCTGGTTGTTAACTCTTTCGGCTTATGTTATTTCGGCGATAATTTTTTTATCTTTAGTTGTTAAATTTGATTTAGATCGCAATTTGCGATTAAACCCCAAAAACTGTACGCATTCTAATCCATTGATTTAAAATACTTTCATCCAGTAACTATTCAATATTACTTCTACCAGCGCACTGTCACAGTGCAAATATTGCCCATTTTTAGAGCAAATTTGCGTTTATTCGATCTGTTTTCAGGCTCCTGACTTGGGCAAAATGCCAGCAAATGTTAAATAATGGCATTAAATGTTGCGTAAATAAGATGTTTCCTGGTGTTTATCCCGATTTTTGCTAAGCGCGCCGGAATGGCGCAATCCCTGCAATACTTAAATCAGTATCATGTGATACGCGAGCTCCGGGAGCATATTTTGAACAGGTTACCTTCCAGCGCATCGGCCCTGGCCTGCAGCGCACACGCACTGAATCTCATCGAAAAGCGCACGCTTGATCATGAGGAAATGAAATCGTTAAACCGAGAGGTGATTGAGTACTTCAAGGAGCATGTCAATCCGGGGTTCTTAGAGTATCGAAAATCTGTAACTGCAGGCGGGGATTACGGAGCCGTAGAGTGGCAAGCGGGAAGCCTGAATACGCTTGTCGACACCCAAGGGCAGGAGTTCATCGATTGCCTGGGTGGTTTTGGAATTTTCAACGTGGGGCACCGTAATCCAGTCGTGGTTTCCGCCGTACAGAATCAACTCGCGAAACAACCTCTGCACAGCCAGGAGTTACTTGACCCTCTGCGGGCCATGCTGGCAAAAACTCTCGCCGCACTGGCGCCCGGTAAACTGAAATACAGTTTCTTCTGTAACAGCGGGACCGAGTCGGTTGAAGCCGCACTGAAGCTGGCGAAAGCGTATCAATCACCGCGCGGTAAATTTACGTTTATTGCCACCAGCGGCGCATTCCACGGTAAATCACTGGGCGCGCTGTCCGCCACGGCTAAATCTACCTTCCGCAAACCCTTTATGCCGCTGCTGCCGGGCTTCCGTCATGTGCCGTTTGGCGATGTTAACGCGATGCGCACCATGCTCAGCGAGTGTAAAAAGACCGGTGACGATGTCGCAGCCGTGATCCTCGAACCCATCCAGGGCGAAGGGGGGGTGATCCTGCCGCCACAAGGCTATTTAACCGCTGTTCGTAAACTTTGCGATGAGTTCGGCGCACTGATGATCCTTGACGAAGTGCAGACCGGGATGGGGCGTACCGGCAAGATGTTCGCCTGTGAGCACGAAAATGTGCAGCCCGACATTATGTGTCTGGCCAAAGCGTTAGGCGGCGGCGTGATGCCCATTGGCGCAACCATTGCCACCGAAGAGGTGTTCTCCGTCCTGTTCGACAATCCTTTCCTGCATACCACCACGTTTGGTGGCAACCCGCTCGCTTGTGCGGCTGCGCTGGCCACCATTAACGTCCTGCTGGAGCAAAATTTACCGGCTCAGGCGGAGCAGAAAGGCGATATGTTGCTGGATGGTTTCCGTCAGCTTGCGCGGGAATACCCGGACCTGGTACATGATGTACGCGGCAAAGGCATGCTGATGGCGATTGAGTTTGTCGATAATGAAATCGGCTATAACTTTGCCAGTGAGATGTTCCGCCAGCGGGTGCTGGTCGCTGGGACGCTGAACAATGCCAAGACGATCCGCATCGAACCGCCGCTAACGTTAACGATCGAGCAATGCGATCTGGTGTTGCGATCAACACGCAAAGCCCTGGCAGCATTACGGGTGAGCGTGGAGCAGATGTAACAGATGTCTGTCCGGCCTGCGTGAGCAAACGTAGGCCGGATAAGGCGTAGCCGCCATCCGGCATCAGCACAATTTAAACAATCCGCACGCCTGCAGGCATCACCCGTTCTGGCGTTAACAGCACGCTTTCGCTGCCATCGTCCGTCTCAGCGCACAGCAGCATACACTCTGATGTTTCACCGCGCATTTTGGCCTTTTGCAGATTACACAGCACCACCACCGTTTTCCCCATCAGCTCCTCTTCGCTGTAATAAGGCACCAGGCTGGTCACGGTTTGCAGCGTACGCTCTCCCACATCAACCTGTACGATATACAGCTTATCGGCATTGTCATGGCGCTTAACCTGTGCGATTTTTCCAACACGTATTTCCATGCGGGCAAAATCAGCAAATGCGACAGTATCCATTGTTTTCTCCTTTGGTAAAATTTTACTAAATACTAGCAAACTATTTTCCGGGCATTGTTCTCAAAAGCGGGGAAATGACGTATCCATCACACTCTGCAAGCCCAGTTTTACCCCGAGCATGTCAATTAAACGTGCTTTTTTTACTGAAAACAGATGAATAGATAAGCACTTCATTTACAATGCGCAGGTAACTCAGGGAAAAGGCAAACATGGCAACACTTAAAGACATCGCAATCGAAGCTGGCGTGTCCCTGGCGACAGTGTCCCGGGTTTTAAACGATGACCCCACGCTGAATGTAAAAGAAGAGACCAAGCATCGCATTCTGGAGATCGCGGAAAAGCTGGAGTACAAAACCAGCAGCGCCCGTAAGAACCAGACCAGCGCACTCGGCCCCCAGCATATTCTGGCGCTCTACAGCTATCAGCAGGATTTGGAAATCAACGATCCTTACTATCTCGCGATCCGCCATGGGATTGAAACCCAGTGCGAGAAGCTGGGGATTGAACTGACCAACTGCTATGAGCACAGTGGGTTGCCGGAGAGCAAAAACATTACCGGCATTCTTATTGTCGGCAAGCCTTCTCCTGCGCTGCGCGAGGCGGCAACAGCGCTTACCGACAACATCTGCTTTATCGATTTTCATGAACCCGGCAGCGAATATGACGCTGTCGATATCGATCTGGCCCGCATCAGTAAAGAGAGCATCGACTACTTCATCGCCCAGGGCGTGACCCGCATTGGCTTCATCGGCGGCGAAGATCAGCCTGGCAAGGCTGATATCCGCGAAGCCGCGTTTGTCGAATACGGTCGCCTGCAGCAGGTCGTTTCAGAACAAGATATTTATCGCGGTGGCTTCTCCAGTTCATCAGGCTATGAACTGGCCAAAAAAATGCTGGCGAAAGCCGACTATCCCAGCGCCCTGTTTGTAGCTTCTGACTCGATTGCTATTGGCGTTCTGCGCGCCATTCACGAGCGTGGACTGAACATTCCGCAGGATATTTCGCTGATTAGCGTTAATGATATCCCGACGGCGCGCTTCACCTTTCCTCCGCTTTCCACCGTACGCATCCATTCAGAAATGATGGGCAGTCAGGGCGTCAACCTGCTGTTTGAGAAAGCCCGCGACGGACGTGCCCTTCCCCTGCTGGTTTTTGTTCCCAGCAAGCTGAAACTGCGCGGCACCACCCGCTAAAATCCCCCGTTAATCCGTCCGGTTTCTGCTGAAGCCGGGCGCGCATTGTCATGCATTTTTTTCTGCGCCCGAATTATTTTCGTGATCCAGTTAAAGTAAATCACCTCACTCGCTATATTTTAGTAAAACTTTTACTAAAATCACCATCAATTACACTTACTCACCATTTAAATGAATGGTTCCGATTTTTCTCCACCGGGAGGCCTTATGAATCGCTGGGAAAACATTCAGCTCACCCACGAAAATCGACTGGCGCCACGCGCATATTTTTTCTCTTACGACTCCGTTGCGCAGGCTCGCTCGTTTGCCCGCGAAACCAGCAGCCTCTTTCAGTTGCTGAGCGGTCAGTGGAATTTCCAGTTCTTTGAGCATCCGCTGCAGGTGCCGGAAGCCTTTACGTCGCAGTTTATGAGCGACTGGGGCAACATCACCGTCCCCGGTATGTGGCAGATGGAAGGGCACGGCAAGCTGCAGTATACCGACGAAGGTTTTCCTTTCCCGATTGATGTCCCCTACGTGCCGACCAATAACCCCACCGGAGCCTACCAGCGTATTTTCTCTCTCAGCGAAGGCTGGCAGGGCAAACAGACGCTGATTAAATTTGATGGCGTAGAAACCTACTTCGAAGTTTACGTGAATGGTCAGTATGTTGGCTTCAGCAAAGGCAGTCGCCTGACGGCCGAGTTTGATATCAGCGCAGTGGTGAAAACCGGTGACAACCTGCTGTGCGTTCGCGTCATGCAATGGGCTGATTCCACCTACGTTGAAGACCAGGATATGTGGTGGTCTGCGGGAATTTTCCGCGACGTCTATCTGGTCGGAAAACAGGCGACCCATATCCAGGATTTTACCGTTCGTACCGATTTCGATGATGACTATCGCGATGCCACCCTCTCCTGCGACATCGTGCTGGAAAACATCGCCTCCACGCCAACGATGGCATCGCTCGAATACACTTTGTTTGACGGTGAGCAGACACTGCATAGCGGCGTGATTAACGCTCTGACGGTGGATAAACTCACCCGCACCGCGTTCAATTTCAAGGTCAGCGCACCACAGCAGTGGTCGGCGGAATCGCCGTATCTCTATCATCTGGTGATGACCCTGAGAGATGCCAGCGGCAACATCCTTGAGGTTGTGCCGCAGCGCGTCGGATTCCGCGATATCAACGTTCGCAACGGTCTGTTTTACATCAATAACCGCTATGTCATGCTGCATGGCGTCAACCGTCATGATAACGATCATCTCAAGGGTCGCGCGGTCGGTATGGATCGCGTGGAAAAAGATCTGCTGTTAATGAAGCAGCACAACATCAACTCCGTACGCACCGCCCATTACCCGAACGATCCACGTTTCTATGAATTGTGCGATATCTACGGTTTGTTCGTCATGGCCGAAACCGACGTTGAATCTCACGGCTTCGCTAATATCGGCGATATCAGCCGGATCACCGACGATCCGCTGTGGGAAAATGTCTACGTTGAGCGCATCGTACGCCACGTCCACGCGCAGAAAAACCACCCGTCGATCGTCATCTGGTCGCTCGGCAATGAATCCGGCTACGGCTGTAATATTCGCGCCATGTACCACGCGGCAAAAGCGCTGGATGACACGCGTCTGATCCACTACGAAGAAGATCGTGACGCCGAAGTGGTGGATATCATTTCCACCATGTACACCCGCGTACCGTTGATGAATGAGTTTGGTGAATACCCACATCCTAAACCGCGCATCATCTGCGAATATGCTCACGCAATGGGCAACGGCCCCGGCGGGCTAACGGAATATCAGAACGTCTTCTATCAGCATGATTGCATTCAGGGACACTATGTCTGGGAGTGGTGCGATCACGGGATTCAGGCCAAAGATGACGACGGTAACGTCTGGTACAACTATGGCGGTGACTACGGCGACTACCCGAACAACTACAACTTCTGCCTTGATGGCCTGATTTATTCCGATCAAACCCCAGGCCCGGGTCTGCAAGAGTACAAGCAGGTAATTGCACCAGTGAAAGTGCGCGCGCAGGATCTGGCTCGCGGCGAGCTGCGGGTAGAAAACAAACTGTGGTTTACCACGCTTGACGACTACACCTTGCATATTGAGGTTCGCGCCGAAGGAGATACGCTCTCTGCTCAGCAGATAAAACTGCGCGACGTTCCTCCCAACAGCGATACGCTGCTGCAATACACGCTGCCGGAGCTGGATGCGCGCGAGACGTTCCTCAACGTCACCGTGACGAAAGATTCCCGCACGTTATACAGCGAAGCCGGGCATCACATCGCGACTTATCAGTTCCCGCTGAAAGCCAGAACGGCGACTGCCGTACCGTTCAGTCTGCAAAACGCCACCCCTTTGACGCTGGAAGAGAACCGCCAGAGCTGCACCGTTCGCGGTTATAACTTCCATCTGACGTTCTCAAAGCTGACCGGTAAACCCATTAGCTGGAACGTCAATGGTGAAGAGCTGATTACCCGCGAGCCGAAGATTAATTTCTTCAAACCAACCATAGATAACCACAAGCAAGAGTTCGAAGGCCTCTGGCAGCCAAATCATATACAGATAATGCAGGAGCATCTGCGCGACTTTACCTTTGAGCAAACCGAAGATGCGCTGCTCATCACCAGCCAAACGATTATCGCCCCGCCGGTATTTGATTTCGGTATGCGCTGCACCTATCGCTGGCGGATTGCCGCAGACGGTCAGTTGAATGTGGAGCTTTCCGGCCAGCCTTACGGCGAGTACCGGGACATTATTCCGTGTATCGGCTTCACGATGGGCATCAGCAGTGATTTGGGACAGGTGGCCTGGTACGGACGTGGTCCTGGTGAAAACTATGCCGATAGTCAGCAGGCCAACATCATCGACATTTGGCGCAGCAGCGTGGATGAGATGTTCGAGAATTATCCGTTCCCGCAAAACAACGGCAATCGTCAGGACGTGCGTTGGGCAACGCTAACCAGTCGTCACGGTAACGGTTTGCTAGTGATTCCGCAGCGCCCTGTCAACCTGAGCGCCTGGCGCTATACGCCAGAAAATATCTTTGCCGCACAGCACTGTAATGAGCTGCAGCACAGCGATGACATCACCCTTAATCTGGACCATCAGCTACTGGGCTTAGGTTCTAACTCGTGGGGAAGCGAGGTACTTGATTCCTGGCGCGTCTGGTTTACGTCATTCAGCTACGGCTTCACGTTGTTGCCGGTTTCCGGCAGTGAGTCTGGCGCTCAAACCACCGCCAACCGTGCTTTTGGCACCGGGTTCTTTTCCACGAATATGCACAGCGAGAATACAAAATGAGGATCATCGACAACTTAGAGCAGTTCCAGCAACGCTATGCTTCGGGTCGGAAATGGCAACGCTGCGTCGAGGCCATTGAAAATATTGACAATATTCAGCCAGGCGTCGCTCACTCTATCGGTGATTCTCTGAGCTACCGTGTAGAGACAGACTCTGCAACCGATGCGCTGTTTACCGGTCATCGTCGTTATTTTGAGATCCATTACTACCTGCAAGGACAGCAAAAAATAGAGTATGCCGCCAAAGAGGATCTCCAGGTGGTTGAATATTATCGCGATGAAACCGACCGCGAATATTTGAAAGGCTGCGGAAAAACCGTAGAAGTGCACGAAGGACAAATGGTTATTTGTGACAACCATGAAGCCTATCGTTTTATCTGTAATAGCGTAGTGAAGAAAGTCGTACTCAAAGTCACCATCGAAGATGGTTATTTTCATAATAAATAAAAAACACAGGCGGCGCCGACGTTGCGCCGCCAGTACCCTATAATAATCAGGAATCGGAGATGTGCTATGTCTGATACCAAACGTAATACCATCGGCAAGTTCGGCTTACTTTCACTCACCTTTGCCGCGGTTTATAGTTTTAATAACGTTATCAACAATAATATTGAGCTTGGTCTGGCATCCGCACCGATGTTTTTCCTCGCGACAATTTTCTACTTTATTCCATTCTGCTTAATCATCGCCGAATTTGTTTCGCTGAATAAAAACTCCGAAGCCGGTGTCTACGCATGGGTGAAAAGCTCGCTGGGCGGGCGCTGGGCCTTTATTACCGCCTACACCTACTGGTTCGTTAACCTGTTCTTTTTTACCTCGTTACTCCCGCGCGTTATCGCCTATGCCTCGTACGCATTTTTAGGCTACGAATACATTCTGACGCCGTTCGCCACAACCGTGTTAAGTATGGTGCTGTTTGCCTTCTCGACCTGGGTTTCGACCAACGGTGCAAAAATGCTGGGGCCGATTACCTCCGTCACCTCCACGTTAATGCTGCTGCTGACGCTGTCCTACATTTTACTGGCGGGTACTGCGTTGGTGGGCGGCGTGCAGCCTGCTGACCCCATCACCGTTGATGCAATGATCCCGAATTTTAACTGGGCGTTCCTCGGTATTACCACCTGGATATTCATGGCGGCAGGCGGCGCGGAGTCCGTGGCGGTATATGTCAACGACGTCAAGGGCGGGTCAAAATCGTTCGTGAAGGTCATTATCATTGCCGGGATTTTTATCGGCGTGCTTTATTCCATCTCCTCGGTGCTGATCAATGTCTTCGTCAGCAGCAAAGAGCTGAAGTTTACCGGTGGATCGGTGCAGGTATTCCACGGTCTGGCGGCATACTTTGGCCTGCCGGAACTCATCGTTAACCGCTTTGTCGGCCTGGTCTCCTTTACCGCGATGTTCGGCTCTCTGCTGATGTGGACCGCAACGCCGGTGAAGATCTTCTTCTCTGAAATTCCGGCGGGTATTTTCGGTAAAAAAACCGTCGAACTGAATGAAAACGGCGTACCGGCCCGTGCAGCGTGGATCCAGTTTCTGATCGTTATCCCGCTGATGATTATCCCAACGCTCGGTTCCAATACCGTGCAAGACTTAATGAACACCATCATCAACATGACCGCCGCCGCATCGATGCTGCCGCCGCTGTTTATTATGCTGGCCTACCTGAATCTGCGCGCAAAACTGGACCACTTACCGCGCGACTTCCGTATGGGTTCGCAAAAAACCGGCATTATTGTGGTATCAATGCTGATCGTCCTGTTCACTATCGGATTTATTGCCTCTACCTTCCCGAGCGGCGGAAATATCATAACCATTATTTTCTATAACGTCGGTGGGATTGTTATTTTCCTCGGTTTTGCCTGGTGGAAATATAGCAAATACATCAAAGGGCTAACTAAAGAAGAAAAAGCTATTGAGGCTGCTCCCGCTTCAAATATCAATTAATGACTAAAACATAATAACAATAAACAATATTCTCCAAGGCTATAACCAAAATAATTCGAGTTGCATGAAGGCGGCAAGTGAGTGAATTCCCAGGAGCATAGATAACTATGTGACTGGGGTGAACGAACGTAGCTAACGCACATGCAGCTTGAAGTATGAAGGGTATATAACAATAAAAATTATATTTTATTTGCTTAGGATCGAAGCATGAATAACATTAGCCATTATTGCAGGGCAATTATTGCCCTGCCCTTTTTCTGCGTCTCTTCTCTGGGTGCTGAAGAAGTTCGCCCTGCTGAACACGACGATACGAAAACACCTGCCATAACCTCCCCCTCTTTTCGTTTTTATGGCGAATTGGGCATGGGTGGATATATGGATTTAGAAGGAAAAGATAAGCATAAATACAGCGACGGTACTTACATTGAAGGTGGCCTGGAGATAATACACGGTTCATGGTTTGGTCTGATCTACGGCGAGGGCTGGACCGTACAGGCCGACCATCAAGGCAATGCCTGGGTTCCTGACCATAGCTGGGGCGGATTCGAAGGCGGGATCAACCGCTTTTACGGTGGTTACCGTACCGATGCAGGAACAGAGGTGATGCTCAGCCTGCGCCAGGACTCCTCGCTGGATGACCTGCAGTGGTGGGGGGATTTCACGCCAGACCTGGGCTACGTTATTCCGAATACCCGAGACATCATGACCGCCATTAAGGTGCAAAACCTGACCGGCCCTTTGCGCTATAGCGTGACCGCTACACCCGCCGGACATCACGATGAAAGCAAAGCCTGGTTGCACTTTGGTAAATACGATCGCTACGACGATAAATATACCTATCCGGCTATGATGAATGGCTACATCCAGTACGACCTGACAGAAGGCGTAACCTGGATGAACGGTCTGGAGATAACGGACGGTACCGGACAGCTGTTCCTGACCGGCATCCTCTCGCCCAACTTCGCCGCCCGCGCGTGGCACCACACAGGTCGCGCCGACGGGCTGGATGTGTCCGGCACCGAGACCGGCTATATGGTCAGCGCGATGTATGAAGCGCTAAAAGGCGTTTACCTCTCCACCGCATATAGCTACGCCAAACACCGACCAGATCGCGCCGAGGAAGAAACCACGTCCTTTATGCAGTTCGGTATCTGGTATGAATACGGCGGCGGACGTTTCGCTACCGCCTTCGACAGCCGGTTCTATATGCAGAATGCATCTGGTGACCCGAGCGACCAAATCTTCCTGATGCAATATTTCTATTGGTAACAAGGACCGGAACTCATGAATATCAAACCCCTTCTTACGCCGCTGGCCTGCCTCCTGCTGATGAACGTCTCTGCGCATGCCGCCAGCGTTAATGACTTCAAAAACATCATTAATCGCACCGGTGCGCCGGACTACATGCATGACTACGATCACGACGACCACCAGCGTTTTAATCCCTTTTTCGACCTCGGCTCATG
This sequence comes from Citrobacter sp. S39, assembly GCF_009495675.1. Classification (NCBI taxonomy): domain Bacteria; kingdom Pseudomonadati; phylum Pseudomonadota; class Gammaproteobacteria; order Enterobacterales; family Enterobacteriaceae; genus Citrobacter; species Citrobacter sp. S39. The sequence goes on along the minus strand of NZ_CP045555.1, from coordinate 1,616,023 downwards.
GCACGGGCATCTGTTGCCAGATGGCCCCGCAACAATGGGCGGCTTTCCTGGCGTCGCACTGCTGACCGAAGAGTACATCAACTTTATGGCCAATAATTTTGACCGACTGACGGTGTATCAGCACGGTAAAAAGGTCGATTTTGCCCTCGAGGCTTACAGCATTCCCGGGGCGCTGGTACAGAAATTGTCATCAAAAGATGTACAGGTAGAGATGACGCTACGCTTCGCCAGTCCGCGCACTTCGCTGCTGGAAACCAAAATCACCAGCAACTCGCCGCTGGATCTGGTGTGGGACGGCGAACTGCTGGAAAAACTGGAGGCAAAAGAGGGAAAAGCCCTGTCGGATAAAACCATTGATGGCGAGTTCCCTGGCTATCAGCGCAAAATCACCGCCACGCACGACGGCCTGAAAGTCACCTTCGGCAAGGTACGTTCAACCTGGGATCTGCTCACCTCCGGCGAGTCTGAGTATCAGGTGCATAAATCTGTCGCCATGAAAACCACGGTTAATGGTCATCGCTTCACGGGGAAGACCCATATCAACGGTTCGACGACGATTTACACCACCTGGTCTCATCTGCTTACCGCCGAAGATGTGGCAAAAGAGCAACCGCAGATCCGCGATATTCTGGCGCGTCCTTCTTCTTACATGCTCGCCTCACAGCAGCGCTGGGACGACTATCTCAAGAAAGGCTTAAACAACCCGGACGCCACGCCAGAACAAACCCGAGTGGCGGTGAAGGCGATCGAAACGCTGAACGGTAACTGGCGCTCGCCGGGCGGTGCGGTAAAACACAATACCGTGACACCGTCGGTTACCGGCCGTTGGTTCTCCGGCAACCAGACCTGGCCGTGGGATACCTGGAAGCAGGCCTTCGCCATGGCGCACTTTAACCCGGAGATCGCCAAAGAGAACATCCGCGCCGTCTTTTCATGGCAGATTAAACCCGGCGATCCCGTTCGCCCGCAAGACGCCGGATTCATTCCCGACCTGATTGCCTGGAACCTTAGCCCCGAGCGCGGCGGCGACGGCGGCAACTGGAACGAGCGTAACACCAAGCCAAGCCTGGCTGCCTGGTCGGTAATGGAAGTCTACAACGTCACCAAGGATAAGGCCTGGCTCGAAGAGATGTATCCAAAGCTGGTTGCATATCACGACTGGTGGCTGCGAAACCGCGATCATAACGGCAACGGCGTACCGGAATACGGCGCGACCCGCGATAAAGCCCACAATACCGACAGCGGTGAAATGCTGTTTACGGTGAAAAATGGCGACAAGGAAGAAACCCTTTCCGGACTGAAAAACTACGCCAACATCACCAGTAAAGGCCAGTATGACAGCCTCGAGATCCCAGCACAGGTTGCTGCTTCCTGGGAATCCGGGCGTGACGATGCGGCAGTCTTTGGTTTTATCGACAAAGAGCAACTGGATAAATATGTCGCTAACGGAGGGAAACGCAGCGACTGGGTGGTGAAATTTGCCGAAAACCGCAGTAACGACGGTAAGTTGCTGGGTTACTCGCTGCTGCAGGAATCGGTCGATCAGGCCAGCTATATGTACAGCGACAACCATTATCTGGCGGAGATGGCGACCCTGCTCGGTAAACACAAAGAAGCGCAGCGCTACCGCCAGCTGGCGCAAAAACTGGCGGATTACATCAATACCTGCATGTTCGACCCAGACACCCGATTCTTCTATGACGTGAGGATCGAAGATACCCCGTTGACCAACGGCTGTGCGGGTAAACCAATCGTCGAACGTGGCAAAGGGCCGGAAGGCTGGTCGCCGCTGTTTAACGGGGCGGCAACGCAGCCCCATGCGGATGCGGTGGTTAAGGTGATGCTCGATCCCAACGAGTTCAACACATTTGTCCCACTTGGTACTGCAGCGCTGACCAACCCCGCCTTCGGCGCGGACATCTACTGGCGCGGGCGCGTCTGGGTGGATCAGTTCTGGTTTGGGCTAAAAGGGATGGAGCGTTATGGCTATCGCGATGAAGCGTTAAAACTGGCGGATACCTTCTTCAGCCACGCCAAAGGCCTCACCGCTGACGGTCCGATTCAGGAAAACTATAACCCATTGACCGGTGCACAGCAGGGCGCGCCAAACTTCTCCTGGAGCGCGGCGCATCTCTATATGCTGTACAACGATTTTCTTAAAAAACAGTAATCTGTGACATACCGCCGGATGGCGCTTCGTTTATCCGGTCTACAAAGACACATTTTCACAGGCCGGATTAGGTGCTTGCACCGATATCCGGCATATTCATTCTCTGGCCCCACTCCTTTTTTGAATCCCATCACAATCACGGCATTCCCCTTTTCCCTTTTACGCGGCGACGGCTAAATTAGAACTCATCCGACCACATAACAATAATTTTACATACTGGACACCTTTATGAGCTATCCGTCGCTGTTCGCCCCGCTCGATTTAGGCTTCACCACGCTTAAAAACCGCGTGCTGATGGGTTCAATGCATACCGGGCTGGAGGAGTATCCCGACGGTGCAGAACGACTGGCCGCGTTCTACGCCGAGCGCGCTCGTCACGGGGTCGCGTTAATTGTGAGCGGAGGCATTGCGCCTGCGCTTTCCGGCGTGGGGATGGAAGGCGGCGCGATGCTCAACGACAGCAGCCAGCTTGCACACCATCGCGTCATTACCGATGCCGTGCATGACGAAGGCGGCAAAATCGCCCTGCAAATCCTGCACACCGGGCGTTACAGCTACCAGCCGCATCTGGTAGCCCCATCTGCTATTCAGGCCCCCATTAACCGCTTTACGCCACATGAGCTGACGCACGATGAAGTGCTGCAGTTGATTGAAGATTTTGCCCATTGCGCCCAACTGGCGCGGGAAGCGGGCTACGATGGCGTAGAAGTGATGGGGTCGGAAGGGTATCTCATCAACGAATTCCTGACTCTGCGTACCAACCAGCGCGATGACCAATGGGGCGGTGAGTATGCCAACCGCATGCGTTTTGCCGTTGAGGTGGTGCGAGCGGTACGTCAGCGTGCCGGTAATGACTTTATAATTATATTCCGCCTGTCGATGCTCGATCTGGTAGAAAACGGCGGAACCTTCGACGAAACCGTCCAGCTGGCGCAGGCTATAGAAGCCGCCGGGGCCACCATTATTAACACCGGTATTGGCTGGCATGAGGCGCGTATTCCCACTATCGCTACCCCAGTACCGCGCGGCGCGTTTAGTTGGGTGACGCGTAAGCTGAAAGGGCATGTGACAATCCCACTGGTCACCACCAACCGCATTAACGATCCCCAGGTCGCCGATGACATTCTGGCCCGTGGCGATGCCGATATGGTGTCGATGGCCCGTCCGTTCCTCGCCGATGCCGAACTGCTGTCAAAAGCGCAAACCGGACGAGCGGATGAGATCAACACCTGTATCGGCTGTAACCAGGCCTGTCTGGATCAGATCTTTGTCGGCAAAGTCACCTCTTGCCTGGTGAATCCGCGCGCCTGCCATGAAACCAAAATGCCGATCGTTGCGGCAGCTGTGCCAAAGAATCTGGCGGTTGTCGGTGCGGGTCCTGCGGGCCTCTCCTTCGCCATTAATGCCGCCGCACGCGGACATCACGTCACGCTGTTTGACGCACATGGCGAGATTGGCGGGCAGTTTAATATCGCCAAACAGATCCCCGGCAAAGAAGAATTCTATGAAACCCTGCGCTACTACCGCCGGATGATCGACGTGACTGGCGTGACCCTGAAGCTGAATCACTTTGTCAGCGCACACGATCTGCACACTTTCGACGAAGTGATCCTTGCCAGCGGGATCGAGCCACGTATGCCGCCGATCGAGGGGATCGAACATCCAAAAGTGCTGAGCTATCTCGACGTTCTGCGCGATAAAACGCCAGTGGGCAAACGCGTAGCGATCGTTGGCTGCGGCGGGATTGGTTTCGATACAGCCATGTATCTGAGTCAACCCGGTGAAGCTACCAGCCAGAACATTGCGGAGTTCTGCGTGGAATGGGGGATCGACACCAGCCTGCAACAGCCTGGCGGCTTACGCCCGGAAGGTCCGCACTTATCCCGCAGCCCGCGCCAGATAGTGATGTTGCAGCGTAAAGCCAGCAAACCGGGGCAAGGTTTAGGTAAAACGACGGGCTGGATCCATCGCGCCACCCTGCTCTCACGCGGCGTGAAAATGATCCCGGCAGTCAGCTACCAGAAGATTGATGATGATGGGTTACACGTCGTGTTGAATGGCGAACCGGTGATCTTTAACGTGGATAACGTGGTGATTTGCGCCGGACAAGAGCCACGCCGTGAACTGGTCGATCCGCTGCACGCGGCAGGTAAAACGGTGCATCTGATCGGCGGCTGCGATGTGGCGATGGAACTGGATGCCCGACGCGCTATTGCGCAGGGGACCCGCTTAGCGCTGGAGATTTAACACGTTGTATCCCGTAGGTCGGATAAGACAACTGCGCACATCTTTGCCTGATGGCGCTACGCTTATCAGGCCTACGAGGCAGCTCGTGTAGGCCGGATAAGGCGTTAGCCGCTATCCGGCACAAGGGCTTAACGACGGCGACCGGTTTTGACCGCTTTTAGCACCACGAATTTATTATTGGTGGCGATGGTTACGCAGTTGCCGAAAATCTTCTTCAACTTGTGGAAGTAGTCGAGGTGACGGTTAGCCACAATGTACAGCTCACCGTTGATTTTCAGGCAGCGGCGGGCGTGGTGGAACATCTCCCAGGCGATATTATCGGTCAGCGCATGCTTCTGGTGGAACGGAGGGTTGCAGAACACCGCGTTGAAGCGGAACGGTTCTACGCCGGAGAGCGCGTTATTAATCATAAATTCGCTGCGATCCAGCGCGTCCGGCAGGTTGGTTTCCACGTTCAGACGGCTGGAAGCGACCGCCATCGGTGATTCATCAACAAACACCACGCTGGCTTCTGGGTTCTTCGCCAGCAGCGTCATGCCCAGCACGCCGTTACCGCAGCCGAGATCGACAATCTCGCCTTCCAGGTTTTCCGGCAGATGCTCCATAAAGAAACGTGCGCCGATGTCCAGCCCGGTACGGGAGAAGACGTTGGCATGGTTGTGGATGGTCCAGTCGGTGCCTTCCAGCTTCCAGCTCAGGGTCTGGGCGGTATCGGCCAGCGCCGGTTTGGTAAAGGTGCCGTTGATCAGGCGCGCCTTTTTCCATGCCAGCGTGGTGGTGGTTGGTCCCAGCACTTTCTCAAACAGCTCCAGCGTAGAGGTGTGGATATCACGCGCTTTTGCACCGGCGATGATACGCGTCTGCGGCGTGACCACTTCACGCAGGGCGCGCAGTTGCTGCTCCAGCAGCGCCATGGTTTTTGGCAGCTTAATCAGCACCACGCCCGGCGCCTGCGGATAGTCAGCGGTACTGTCGAGGAACTTGACGCTCGACTCGGCAATATCGTTGTGACGCAGGTTCTCACGTGTGGCAAGCTCGCTGAGATAGGAGTCGCCAATGCTGTACGGCGTATGTTCCGCCAGCGCACAGCCCAGCGCACCGAAGGTATCATTCAGGATCAGCACCGGGCCGCTAATCTCGGTATCGTCCAGCTGTTGCAGCAGATATTCATCTGCAGCTTCCCACGCCAGCAGCGGGTTAACGTCATCCGTTTCCGGGAAACGTTTAAGTGACAGCGAACGGAAACCGTTGTCTATGTGGCTCATCGGCCCTCCTGAATGGTAAAATTTCGGCGTATCCCTGAAAAGGGTGCGTGAGTATACACTTTTTATACTTTATATGGGGCACTAATGAGTCAGTTGATCTATCTGCAAGGATATCCGGAGAATTTACTTTCTCAGGTGAGAACGCTGATTGCTGAGCAACGCCTGGGCGCAGTGCTGGAGAAGCGCTATCCGGGTACGCATGACTTCGCGACCGACAAAGCGCTCTGGCAATATACTCAGGATCTGAAAAATCAGTTTCTGCGTAACGCCCCGCCGCTGAATAAAGTCATGTATGACAGCAAGATCCACGTTCTGAAGAATGCGCTGGGACTGCATACCGCCGTTTCTCGCGTGCAGGGCGGAAAGCTCAAAGCTAAAGCGGAGATCCGCGTGGCGACCGTTTTTCGCAATGCCCCCGAACCCTTTTTGCGTATGATTGTCGTTCATGAACTGGCGCATCTGAAAGAAAAAGAGCACGACAAAGCGTTTTACCAGCTGTGCTGTCATATGGAGCCTCAGTATCACCAACTGGAGTTCGATACCCGCCTGTGGTTAACGCAACAATCGTTAAAGCAAACTGCGTAGTCGCGCACTGGCTTTGTCTTCAGGGCATGCTAAATTGACGAAAGAATCCCTTTTCGCAGCCTGAAGGCCTTTATGATACGTTTCGCAGTAATTGGCACAAACTGGATCACCCGCCAGTTTGTCGATGCCGCCCATGAAACCGGCAAGTATAAGTTAACCGCAGTCTATTCTCGTAGCCTTGAGCAGGCACAGACCTTCGCCAACGATTACCCCGTCGAGCATCTGTTTACTTCGCTGGAAGCGATGGCGCAAAGCGAGGCGATCGACGCCGTCTACATCGCCAGTCCAAACTCCCTGCACTTCCCGCAGACCGAGCTGTTTTTGCGGCACAAAAAGCATGTTATTTGCGAAAAGCCACTGGCCTCCAACCTGGCGCAAGCCGAAGCCGCTATCGCCTGCGCGCGTGAAAACCAGGTCGTGCTGTTTGAAGCGTTTAAAACCGCCAGCCTGCCTAACTTCCTGCTGTTACAGCAATCGCTCCCAAAAGTTGGAAAAATCAGGAAAGCATTTATCAATTACTGCCAGTACTCCTCGCGTTACCAGCGCTATCTGGATGGTGAGAATCCGAACACGTTTAATCCGGCGTTCTCCAATGGCTCGATTATGGATATCGGTTTTTACTGCCTGGCCTCGGCGGTTGCGCTGTGGGGCGAACCACAGAGCGTTCAGGCCAGCGCCAGCCTGCTGGAAAGCGGCGTGGATGCTCACGGTGTGGTGGTGCTGAATTACGGTGATTTCAGCGTTACGCTCCAGCACTCAAAAGTAAGCGACTCGGTATTAGCCAGTGAAATTCAGGGCGAGTCGGGATCGCTGGTCATCGAGCATATTTCCGAATGCCAAAAGGTGTGCTTCGTTCCACGCGGGGGAAAAACGCAGGATCTGACGACGCCTCAACACATCAATACTATGCTGTATGAGGCAGAGGCTTTTGCCCATTTGGTTGAATCCGGCGAAGTGGATCACCCGGCACTGGCCGTCAGCCGTATCACCACTAAACTGCAAACGGAGATTCGCCGCCAGACCGGCGTGATTTTCCCGGCAGACGAAACGGTAACCTCGCTGACTGCGTAAAAGTGTGTAAATGGAATGTTGCAGGCCATTGACTGAATGCCTGGCCTGTAATATTTTGTAACCCGCAAAGGGGAGTAACTTCGTTGTCGGTTGATCGTCATTACGATGTGTGAAAAACCACATCCGGTCACCGGGCGATAACAAAGGAATACGCCATCGTATTCCTTTGTTGTTGTAAGTGAGACCTTGCCGAATGGCAAGGTCTATGCATAAAAAGCAGCGGCTAACGTCATTCGGCGTTGGCCGTTTTTTTTATGCATGGGGAAATACAATGAATACTGTCGGCACACCGGTGTTATGGGGTGGCTTCGCTGTCGTAGTGGTAATTATGCTGGCCATCGACCTGCTGTTGCAGGGTCGTCGTGGCGCACATACGATGTCGATGAAACAGGCTGCGGCCTGGTCAATCGTCTGGGTAACGCTGTCGCTACTGTTTAACGCCGCCTTCTGGTGGTACCTGGCGGAAACCCAGGGCCGCGCCGTTGCCGATCCACAGGCACTGGCGTTCCTGACCGGCTATCTGATCGAAAAATCGCTGGCAGTAGATAACGTCTTTGTCTGGTTGATGCTCTTCAGCTACTTCTCAGTGCCGCCTGCGTTGCAGCGCCGGGTATTGGTGTATGGCGTGCTGGGAGCAATTGTTCTGCGTACGATCATGATCTTCGCCGGCAGCTGGCTTATCACCCAGTTTGAGTGGCTGCTGTACGTGTTCGGCGCGTTCCTGCTGTTTACCGGCGTGAAGATGGCGCTGGCGAAAGAAGATGCCTCCGGTATCGGCGACAGACCGTTAGTACGCTGGCTGCGCGGCCATTTGCGCATGACCGATACCATCGAAGATGAAAAATTCTTCGTGCGTAAAAACGGTCTGCTGTTTGTCACGCCGCTGATGTTGGTGTTGATTCTGGTTGAGCTGAGCGACGTGATTTTCGCCGTCGACAGTATTCCGGCTATCTTTGCCGTTACCACCGACCCGTTCATCGTGCTGACCTCGAACCTGTTTGCTATTTTGGGGCTGCGTGCAATGTACTTCCTGCTGGCGGGCGTGGCGGAGCGTTTCTCGATGCTGAAGTACGGCTTGTCGGTTATTCTGGTGTTTATCGGTATTAAGATGCTGATCGTCGATTTCTACCATATCCCGATCGCTATCTCGTTAGGCGTGGTATTTGGCATTCTGTTTGTGACGCTGATTGTTAACGCATGGGTCAACCACCAGCACGATAAAAAGCAGCAAATACAGTAAGTTTCATCTGCTAGCTGAAAAGCCCGGCAGCACACTGCGTGCGTCGGGCTTTTTGTTTATCATGTCAAAACAATGTTAATTCAAAGTTATAAAATATGATCTCAGCGGGGAATCCAGGATATTTCTCTTCCCGAAGCTTTATCTTTCCTTATACTCAACCACGCAAACACTTTGTTACATCCAGAAAGATGCGTCGTAAGAGCGCACGATGGATGAGCAACAACACAATGAAAGGATCACGACATGACTACGCAACGTTCATCGGGGCTACTCTCGCGTTTGGCGCAAGGGAGCCTGGTTAAACAAATTTTGATTGGCCTGGTACTGGGGATTTTACTCGCACTGGTGTCAAAACCTGCGGCAGAAGCCGTTGGTTTACTGGGTACGCTGTTCGTCGGCGCATTAAAAGCCGTCGCGCCAATTCTGGTTCTGATGCTGGTCATGGCCTCTATCGCCAACCACCAACACGGGCAAAAAACCAATATCCGCCCCATTCTGTTCCTTTACCTGCTCGGAACATTTTCAGCGGCATTAGCCGCCGTTGTCTTCAGCTTCGCCTTCCCGTCGACACTGCACCTTTCCAGCAGCGCTGGCGATATCGTGCCGCCGTCCGGCATCGTTGAAGTAATGCGTAGCCTGCTGATGAGCATGGTTTCTAACCCAATTGATGCCCTGCTTAACGCTAACTATATCGGTATTCTGGTCTGGGCCGTTGGTCTGGGCTTTGCACTGCGCCACGGTAATGAAACGACCAAAAATCTGGTCAATGATATGTCCAACGCCGTCACCTTTATGGTAAAGCTGGTGATTCGTTTCGCGCCAATCGGTATCTTTGGTCTGGTCTCATCCACGCTGGCAACCACCGGTTTCGCAACGCTTTGGGGCTACGCCCAACTGCTGACCGTACTGGTAGGCTGTATGCTGCTGGTGGCGTTTGTGGTCAACCCACTGCTGGTCTTCTGGAAAATTCGCCGTAACCCGTATCCGCTGGTGCTGGCCTGTCTGCGCGAAAGCGGCGTGTACGCTTTCTTTACCCGCAGTTCTGCCGCCAACATTCCGGTGAATATGGCGCTATGTGAGAAGCTGAATCTGGATCGTGATACCTACTCGGTATCTATCCCGCTGGGCGCCACCATCAATATGGCGGGTGCGGCGATCACCATTACCGTGCTGACGCTGGCGGCGGTGAATACGCTGGGTATTCCGGTCGATTTACCGACGGCGCTGTTACTGAGCGTGGTGGCTTCGCTTTGCGCCTGTGGCGCATCTGGCGTGGCGGGTGGATCTCTGCTGCTGATCCCACTGGCGTGTAATATGTTCGGTATCCCGAATGATATCGCCATGCAGGTAGTTGCCGTCGGCTTTATCATCGGCGTATTGCAGGATTCCTGTGAAACGGCGCTGAACTCTTCTACAGATGTCTTGTTTACCGCGGCAGCCTGCCAGGCTGAAGACGAGCGTCTGGCAAATAACGCTCTGCGCGGCTAATCCCTGCGCCCCTCCGTTATCGGGCGGAGGGGCTCTTTTCTTGTACGCTTTTTTCAATTTTGAACGGATCAATTCCACGTTTTTGCATCCGCCGGAAGCGAATAATGTTCAGGCCATTCATCACCAGAAAACTCCCTTCGATCATCGTCCCGCCAATCGATCCCAGCCAGAAATTATGGATAACCCAACAGGCGGTTGCGCACCACATTACGCAACGCACGGTTAACCCTTTGCAGCGAAACAGCGCCCAGGTGCTGGCCAGCGTGCCAATTATCGGTAACAGCTCCATCGCATGCTGTAATTTCGCCAGACCGAGAACCAGGGTGAGGATAATAAAAACGGTCATCACCCACAGTTTGCGGGTATGCATTGAGACAAGTGTGCGGATGGTGTTGAGTTCTGCGCTCATTCCCGCGGGCCAGGCGCCCATCAGAAAAAAATGCACGCCAATGGTGGCGCTATAGACAGCAAGTTGCAGCCGGAAGCGGCGCTCATCGCGATTGAAAAAGGTGGTAATGCCGATCAGAAAGGCGATGACACCTACGCCCTGGGCCAGCCAATACGCGGTCATGAATGATCCTTGTCAGGTAATGCAAAAACAAACGGCGCTCCATATTATGAAACGCCGTTTTTAGATTCCACCATAAACAAACTTACCCAAAAGATTTTGTGCTACAGCAAGGCGGCAAGTTCGCACATCCCCGAGAGCTTACATGAGTAAGTGACCGGGGTGGGCGAACGCAGCCAACACAGCTGTGGTGCAAAAGATGAAGGGTAATTACAACGTTACGCCGCTTTTAAAGATAGCCAGTTCCCGGAAATCGTTGCGCTCGTTGCAGGTTTGCTTACCGTTGGCGAACTCAACGATCGTATCGACAAACTCGCTCAGCAGTTGAGGCATCGCTTTACCGTGGATCAACTGTCCAGCGTCAAAATCGATCCAGTGCTTTTTCTTCGCTGCCAGCTCGCTGTTGGTGGCAATTTTCACCGTCGGTACAAAACCACCGTACGGCGTACCGCGACCGGTACTGAACAGCACCATATGACAGCCCGCCCCCGCCAGGGCACTGGTCGCCACCGCATCGTTACCAGGTGCGCTCAGCAGGTTCAGGCCGTGGGTTTTCAGACGCTCGCCGTAGCGCAGCACGTCAACCACCTGGCTGGAGCCCGCTTTTTGCGTACAGCCCAGCGATTTATCTTCAAGCGTGGTGATACCGCCCGCTTTGTTGCCCGGCGATGGGTTCTCGTAGATCGGCTGATCGTGGGCAATGAAATACTGCTTGAAGTCATTGACCATGGTGACCAGCTTGCCAAACGTTTCTTCATCGCGGCAGTGGTCCATCAGCAGCTGTTCGGCGCCGAACATTTCCGGCACTTCGGTCAGCACTGTAGTTCCGCCGTTAGCAATCACGTAGTCGGAGAAACGGCCCAGCATCGGGTTGGCGGTAATACCGGAGAGGCCGTCAGAGCCGCCGCATTCCAGACCAAACTTCAGCTCGCCCAGCTTACCCGGTTCACGCTTATCGTTACGCATCACGTTGTACAGCTGGTGAAGATGTTCAATCCCCGCTTCCACTTCGTCTTCCTGATGTTGGCAGACCATGAAGTGAACGCGATCAGGATCGTACTCGCCTAAGGTTTCGCGGAAGGCATCCACCTGATTGTTTTCACAGCCCAGACCAACCACCAGCACCGCACCCGCATTCGGGTGACGCACCATGTTTTGCAGCATGGTGCGGGTATTAATGTGGTCGTCGCCGAGCTGTGAACAGCCGTAGGTGTGGCTGAAGAGATGCACGCCGTCGATTCCTTCGGCGTCGTTAGTCTCTTTCAGAAAACGGTTCTGCATCTGGCGTGCCATCGCGTTAACGCAGCCTACCGTTGGTAGGATCCACAGTTCGTTGCGCACGCCAACATCGCCGTTGGCACGACGGTAGATCTGCACATCGCGATCCGCCGGTTGTGCAACTTCCGCCTGAAAATCAGGTTGGTAGCGATACGTATCCAGGTCGCTCAGATTGGTACGCGTGTTGTGAGCATGAATATGCTCACCCGCCGCAACATCCACCAGCGTATGGCCAATTGGCAAACCGTATTTAATGACGTTTTCGCCTTTCGCAATATCGCATAAGGCGAATTTATGGCCACGAGAGACCGCCTGACGCAGGATTACCGCCTGCCCATCAACGGTGACTTCGTTTCCTTCAGCCAAATCAGCAAGCGCAACCGCGACGTTATCCAGCGCATGGATCTTGATGTATTGCATACCTTCACCCAGGCCTTAGTTCAGTTCAATGGCGAAATAATCGCGCGCATTGTTGAAGCAAATATTTCTGACCATTTCACCCAGCAGCTGGATATCTGCCGGTGCTTCACCTGCAGCAACCCAACGGCCAATCATCTGGCACAGAATACGACGGAAGTATTCATGGCGCGTGTATGACAGGAAGCTACGGCTATCGGTCAGCATGCCGACGAAACGGCTCAGCAAACCGAGCTGGGCCAGCTGCGTCATCTGACGTTCCATCCCGTCTTTCTGATCGTTGAACCACCAGCCGGAACCGAACTGCATTTTGCCCGGCATACCTTCGCCCTGGAAGTTACCGATCATAGTGCCCAGCACTTCGTTATCACGCGGGTTCAGGCAGTACAGAATGGTTTTCGGCAGCAGGTTTTGTTCATTCTGCTTGCTCAGCAGTTTGGACAGCTCTTCCGCCATCGGACGGTCGTTGATGGAGTCGAAGCCGACGTCCGCGCCGAGCAGTTTGAACTGACGCAGGTTGTTATTACGCAGCGCGCCGATGTGGTACTGCTGTACCCATTCGCGACGGGCGTATTCAGCGCCGAGGAACACCAGAACGGCGGTTTTGAACTGCGCCACTTCATGTTCACTCAGGGTTTCACCCGCCAGGCGACGCGCCAGAATGCTATCCAGCTCAGATTCGTTAGATTCTGCAAACAGCACCACATCCAGCGCATGGTCAGAGACTTTACAGCCGTGCGCTGCGAAGTGATCAAGACGTTTGGTCAGTGCAGCTTGCAGGTCGCTGAAGCGGCGGATATCCGTGTCAGACACTTCACCGAGCTTCGCCATGTAGTCATTAAAGGTCGCCAGCTCAATGTTAAAGGCTTTATCCGGACGCCAGCTCGGCAGCACTTTCACATCAAAGCTTCCGTCTTTAGCAACGGCCGCATGGTGCTCCAGAGAGTCGATCGGATCATCGGTAGTGCCGACCATTTTCACATTCATCTGCTGCATGATTCCGCGCGCGGAGAATTTGTCCTGCGCCAGCAGCTCATTGCACTGGTTCCAGATTTCGTCAGCCGTTGCCGGAGACAGCAGCTTACCTGTAATACCAAACGGACGACGTAATTCGAGGTGGGTCCAGTGGTACAGCGGGTTACCGATAGTGTGCGGAACCGTGGCGGCCCATGCGTCAAACTTCTCGCGATCGGACGCATCGCCGGTACACAAGCGCTCAGCGACGCCATTGGTACGCATCGCACGCCATTTGTAGTGATCACCCTTCAGCCAGATGTCATACAGGTTATTAAAACGGTAGTTTTCAGCGATTTGTTGCGGTGGTAAATGGCAGTGGTAATCGAAAATCGGCTGGTCTTTGGCGTAATCATGGTACAGACGGCGGGCAAATTCGGTGTCCAGCAGGAAATCTTCAGTCATAAACGGGGTCATTATCGTCTTCCTCTCAACGAGTGCGTCAGATTGCTTATGTTTTGATGTTGACAAAGTTATCACACCAATTTCTATACGCTGAAGATATTTTCGTGAGTTAGATCAACAAATGGTGACAAAAAAATTACTCTCAAAGAGGTAAATCACGCGTCAAGCCGCGCCAGTTCTGGCTTTGCTGAATCGAAATAATGACCACACGAAGATTCACACTTTTGTGATGGCACTCACCTTTTAAAGCTGTATGACAAGTTATCTTTTGGCCGTCGCGATACATAAGCCGACGGAATGCAAATTACCGATGGATATCCATCGGATTGACCGGTACGGAAACCGAATTAGCACAATTATTGACATGGCAAAGTTCGGGGAGTACCGGCTTTTTTTCGGTCCCCCCTCGTAAAAGAACATCCTCCGCCCTGAACTGGAAGATGACCGCTCGTTCGCGGACATAACAAAACGATGAGGTTTTACATGCGTAAAATTAAAGGGTTACGTTGGTACATGATTGCACTGGTGACACTTGGCACCGTGCTGGGTTACCTGACACGTAACACTGTGGCGGCAGCTGCGCCAACTCTGATGGAAGAGTTACACATCTCCACTCAACAGTATTCCTATATCATCGCAGCGTATTCTGCTGCTTACACCGTAATGCAACCCGTTGCCGGCTACGTGCTCGATGTGCTCGGCACAAAAGTGGGTTATGCGATGTTCGCCGTTCTGTGGGCCGTCTTCTGTGGCGCGACCGCACTGGCTGGCAGTTGGGGTGGACTGGCACTGGCGCGTGGCGCGGTAGGTGCCGCTGAAGCCGCAATGATCCCTGCGGGTCTGAAAGCCAGTTCTGAATGGTTCCCGGCAAAAGAGCGTTCAATTGCCGTAGGTTACTTTAACGTCGGCTCTTCTATCGGCGCGATGATTGCTCCACCGCTGGTGGTCTGGGCCATCGTCATGCACAGCTGGCAGATGGCATTCATTATTTCCGGTGCGCTGAGCTTCATCTGGGCGATGTGCTGGCTTGTGTTCTACAAACACCCGCGCGACCAGAAAAAACTGTCTGATGAAGAACGTGATTACATTCTGAATGGTCAGGAATCACAGCATAAAAACGCGACCTCGAAAAAAATGTCGCTCGGTCAGATCCTGCGTAACCGCCAGTTCTGGGGCATCGCGCTGCCGCGTTTCCTGGCAGAACCGGCATGGGGGACCTTCAACGCCTGGATCCCGCTGTTCATGTTTAAAGTCTACGGCTTTAACCTGAAAGAAATTGCGATGTTTGCCTGGATGCCGATGCTGTTTGCTGACCTGGGCTGTATCGTTGGGGGTTACTTACCGCCGCTGTTCCAGCGCTGGTTCGGCGTTAACCTGATCGTTTCGCGTAAAATGGTCGTCACCATGGGTGCATTGCTGATGATTGGCCCAGGGATGATCGGTCTGTTCACCAGCCCATACATTGCTATCGCCCTGCTGTGCGTCGGTGGCTTTGCTCACCAGGCGCTGTCCGGTGCGCTGATCACACTCTCTTCTGACGTGTTTGGTCGAAATGAAGTGGCAACGGCGAACGGTCTGACCGGTATGTCCGCCTGGCTTGCAAGTACGCTGTTTGCGCTGGTCGTCGGCGCACTGGCTGACACCATCGGCTTTAGCCCACTGTTTGCCGTACTGGCGGTATTCGACCTCCTCGGCGCGTTAGTCATCTGGACAGTATTGCAGAACAAATCGGCCAGCGAGGTAGAGTCAGAGTCGCAAACTGGCGATCCCGCTGCGCAAAGTTAACCGGACAAGATTTAACAAGGTTTTGTCATGCTAAGCCGCCAGTTATCTGGCGGCTTTTTTGACGTCGCGAGTGGAGCCGTAATCGTAAAAGTGGTATAACAAATAGAGTCTGCCGTATCATGCCTGGAGCGCATATGGAAATCACTGAACCACGACGTTTGTACCAACAACTTGCCGCTGATCTGAAAGAACGCATTGAGCAGGGCGTCTATCTGGTGGGTGAAAAACTCCCCGCAGAGCGCTTTATCGCCGATGAAAAAAATGTCAGCCGTACCGTGGTTCGTGAAGCGATTATCATGCTCGAAGTTGAGGGCTATGTAGAAGTGCGCAAAGGTTCTGGCATTCATGTCATTTCGAACCAGGCCCGTCACCAGCAGGCCACCGACGAATCGCTTGAATTCGCCAATTATGGTCCTTTCGAGCTGCTTCAGGCTCGTCAGTTGATTGAAAGCAATATCGCTGAATTTGCTGCTACGCAGGTTACCAAGCAAGACATCATGAAACTGATGGACATTCAAGAGCATGCGCGGAATGAAAAATGCTTCCGCGATTCCGAATGGGATCTGCAGTTTCATATTCAGGTCGCGCTAGCCACGCAGAACTCAGCGCTGGCCGCCATCGTGGAAAAAATGTGGACCCAGCGCAGCCACAACCCGTACTGGAAAAAACTGCACGAGCATATCGACGCACGTACCGTCGATAACTGGTGTGATGACCATGATCAAATTCTCAAAGCACTGATCCGTAAAGATCCCAATGCGGCAAAATTGGCGATGTGGCAGCACCTGGAGAATACCAAAATCATGTTATTCAACGAGACCAGCGATGATTTTGAGTTCAACGCCGATCGTTATCTTTTTGCAGAAAATCCGGTCGTTCATCTCGATACGGCAGTTAACAGCGCTAAATAAGCAATCTTTTCGATGCAGGCGCGACAAAGCGCCTGTTTCTCCTGCTTGGTAAGCATTAGGTATAAAGTGTCAGCCTGTGTAAATCCTCTCGCCTCCCTCCATTGCGATAAGCAAAATCACAGTTCAACAACCGTAATTTCTATAACGGACAACGTTGACCTTTGTTACAATTAGATGCTATTTGAATTTTTGTGTTTGAGAGCTTGCTTACTTCACAACTTTACAGGGAATAGTTCAGGCCGTGAATTTGTGTCAGACCGCGATCCATGTAAAAAACACCAATAAAATTGCGGCGTTACAAACTCCAGAAAACCGGCATGACGACAACCGATTCTCCAGGAATATTGAATGGAACTACTGACTCAATTACTGAATGCTTTATGGGCTCAGGATTTTGAAACGCTGGCCAATCCTTCCATGATTGGCATGCTCTATTTCGTACTATTTACCATTTTGTTTCTGGAAAACGGACTGCTGCCAGCGGCCTTTTTACCTGGCGACAGTCTACTGGTGCTGGTCGGCGTACTTATCGCCAAAGGCGCGATGGGTTTCCCGCAAACGGTACTGCTGCTCACTACCGCAGCCAGCCTGGGTTGCTGGCTTAGCTATATCCAGGGGCGATGGCTGGGGAATACCCGCACAGTACAAAACTGGCTATCTCATCTGCCCGCACATTACCATCAGCGCGCGCATCATCTGTTCCATAAGCATGGCTTGTCTGCGCTGCTGGTCGGTCGCTTCATCGCGTTTGTCAGAACATTACTGCCGACCATCGCAGGATTGTCCGGCCTGAACAATGCGCGCTTTCAGTTCTTCAACTGGATGAGTGGACTGCTTTGGGTTTTGATTCTCACAACGCTTGGTTATCTGCTGGGCAAAACGCCGGTGTTTCTCAAGTATGAAGATCAGCTGATGTCTTGTCTGATGCTGCTTCCTGTGGTGTTACTGGTGTTTGGTCTGGCAGGTTCACTGGTTGTTCTTTGGAAGAAGAAATACGGGAACCGAGGGTAAATTATGCTGAAACCATGCATAACGCTCCGACGACTTGCCTGGTCCACCACTTTTATGCTGTTCATTGGCGCGTTGCTCCTGACCTGGTCTGTCATTCGCCAGCAGGAATCAACGCTTGCCATTCGTGCCGTAAACCAGGGAGCCAGCATGCCTGATGGCTTCTCTATCTGGCATCACCTGGATGCCAACGGCATTCGTTTTAAAAGCATCACTCCGCAAAATGACGCACTGCTGATTACCTTTGATTCCAGCGCGCAGAGCGCAGCGGCAAAGGTCGTACTTGATCGAACTTTACCGCACGGTTTCGTTATCGCTCAGCAGGATGATGATAATCAGGCGGTGCAGTGGTTATCCCGCTTACGTGATACTCCACACCGCTTTGGTTAATTTCCAGGAATCTGAATTAGATCACTCACTTTGGTGATTTCACCGTTTAGCGCCTATGATTAATAAACTGGGCTTATGACCCAACGTTTTATTATTCTGGAGCATCGACCCTAAACGACGAGGTCGAATCACAATGGAAGGTTCAAGAATGAAATACCGCATCGCTTTGGCAATTAGCCTTTTCGCTCTAAGTGCCGGCAGCTACGCCAACACCCTCTGTCAGGAAAAAGAACAAGACATTCAGCGGGAGATTAGCTATGCCGAAAAACACAATAATCAGAGCCGCATCAATGGACTGAACAAAGCGCTGAGCGAAGTCAGGGCAAACTGTACTGACAGCAAACTGCGCGCCAACCATCAGAAAAAAATCGCCGAGCAGAAAAATGAGATTGCCGAGCGTCAACGTGACTTAGCCGAAGCTAAGCAAAAAGGCGATGCGGATAAGGTAGCTAAGCGCGAACACAAGCTTGCTGAAGCTCAGAAAGAGCTAAAAGAACTCGAGACCCGCGATTACTAAGTACGGTAACTAGCCACTCAACTGGAGAAAACTATGTCGAAAGATAATGCTACGGAAAACCTGCGCGCTGAGCTGAAATCTCTTGCGGATACGCTTGAAGAAGTACTTAGCTCTTCTGGCGATAAGTCGAAGGAAGAGATGAGTAAAATTCGCAGCAAAGCCGAACATGCGCTGCGCGAGAGCCGCCATCGTCTGAGTGAAACCAGCGATGTGATTGCCAAACAGACCCGTGAGGCCGCGGCTAAAGCCGATAACTACGTGCGCGAAAACCCATGGACAGGCGTCGGCATTGGCGCTGCAGTCGGTGTGGTGCTTGGTGTACTGCTGTCGCGCCGTTAACAATGGCTGATTCTCAACACGCACAAGGTCCAGGCAAAGGCGTACTGGGTATTGGACAGCGGATCCTGACGATTCTCGTTGAGATCGTAGAGACGCGGCTGCGGCTGGCCGTCGTTGAGCTGGAAGAGGAAAAAGCCAACCTCATCCAGATCCTGCTGATGCTTGGGCTGACTATGCTGTTCGCGGCGTTTGGCCTGATGAGCCTGATGGTACTTATCATCTGGGCCATTGACCCTCAATACCGCCTGAACGCCATGATTGCCACCACCGTAGTGCTGTTGCTGTTAGCGCTGATTGGCGGGATATGGACGCTGCGTAAAGCGCGTAAAACAACGCTGCTACGCCATACGCGCAATGAACTCGCGAACGACAGGCGGGCTCTGGAGGATGACGCATAATGAGCAGTAAAGTCGAACGTCAACAACGTAAGGCGCAACTGCTTGGACAGATCCAGCAGCAACGGCTGGATCTGTCTGCTACTCGCCGCGACTGGCTGGAAGCCACCGAGGTCTACGATCGTGGCTGGAAGACGCTGTTGAACCTGCGCGGCTGGGTGTTAGTCGGGAGCAGTATTATGGCGGTTCGCACCATCCGTAACCCAAATCTGCTGGTACGCTGGGCCAAACGCGGCTTTAGCGTCTGGAGCATCTGGCGTCTGGTGAAATCGACCATCAGGCAGCAGCAGTTGCGCGGCTAATCCCCCTACTCCCACCTAACCTCAAATTTTTTGATAATTTCTGACAGTTTTCCTTGCTAACAATTGTCACTAAGCACGTTTATGATTCTCTCCATCGACAGCAACGACGCGCTCTGCAGCGCCGGTGCACAAAAAAACACAATAAGCCGCCTGAGTGGTTTCCTGGAGAGTATGATGAAGAAATTAGAAGATGTTGGTGTACTGGTAGCGCGCATTCTGATGCCAATCCTGTTTATTACCGCAGGTTGGGGAAAAATCACCGGATATGCAGGTACCCAACAGTACATGGAAGCCATGGGCGTCCCTGGATTTATGCTGCCGCTGGTGATTCTGCTTGAGTTTGGCGGCGGCCTGGCAATTCTGTTCGGTTTCCTGACCCGTACTACCGCGCTGTTCACCGCAGGCTTCACGCTGCTGACGGCGTTCCTCTTCCACAGTAACTTTGCGGAAGGTGTGAACTCTCTGATGTTTATGAAAAACCTGACCATCGCAGGCGGCTTCCTGCTGCTGGCTATCACCGGTCCGGGCGCATTCAGTATTGACCGCGTACTGAATAAAAAGTGGTAAGCAAACTATACTGAACACATCAAAAAGCGAGGAGATATCTCCTCGCTTTTGCTATCTGAGGAGACGATAAAATGGGACAACTGATTGACGGCGTCTGGCATGACACCTGGTACGATACCAAATCAACCGGTGGGAAATTTCAACGTTCTGCATCGGCTTTCCGTAACTGGCTCACCGCAGATGGCACGCCTGGCCAGACCGGTGAAGGTGGCTTTGCTGCCGAAAAAGACCGTTATCATCTGTACGTTTCTCTGGCCTGTCCGTGGGCACATCGCACACTGATTTTGCGTAAACTTAAAGGGCTGGAACCGTTTATTTCCGTTTCCGTTGTGCATCCGCTAATGCTGGAAAACGGCTGGACCTTTGACGACAACTTCCCAGCGGCAACCGGCGATACCCTGTATCAGCACGAATTTCTTTATCAGCTCTATTTACACGCCGATCCGCACTACAGCGGTCGGGTGACCGTTCCGGTACTGTGGGACAAAAAAAACCACACTATTGTCAGCAACGAATCTGCAGAAATCATCCGCATGTTTAACACTGCGTTTGATGCGCTGGGTGCGAAAGCCGGGGATTACTATCCACCTGCCCTGCATAGCAAAATCGACGAGCTGAACGGCTGGATTTATGACAACGTCAATAACGGCGTGTATAAAGCGGGATTTGCCACCAGCCAGGAAGCCTACGACGATGCCGTGGAAAAAGTCTTTCAATCTCTGGCACGACTGGAGCAGATCCTTGGTCAGCATCGCTTCCTGACCGGTGACCAGCTAACTGAGGCCGATATTCGCCTGTGGACCACGCTGGTGCGCTTTGATCCGGTTTATGTCACCCACTTCAAGTGCGACAAACACCGCATCAGTGATTACCTGAATCTGTACGGTTTTCTGCGCGATATCTACCAGATGCCGGGCATTGCGGAGACCGTCAACTTTGACCATATCCGTCATCACTACTTCCGTAGCCACAAAACAATCAACCCGACCGGTATTATTTCAATCGGCCCGTGGCAGGATCTCAGCGAACCTCATGGGCGTGACGAGCGTTTCGCCTGATTTACACTGGCCTCCGTTTGGGTAATGCTGTTCAGTTAACGCCTCAGTTTCGAAAGGCATCAACATGTGCTGGCGGAGGTAATGAATATGCTATTTCAGGGAAAGGGTTCCGTTCACCTCATGTTCATCGTTTCTCTGAAGCACCGATTCCTGTGAACGTGTAAAGGGCGTTCTCCGCCACGCCCTTTACAATCCCGGCTCCCGGCAGGAAAATTGTTGCTATGCAATACCCTCCGCTTATTCCTCCAGGCTACCGGGTCGGGCGCGAGGAAACGTCCCTGTAAAACGCGCCCTGAACCCGCATCCATGCGGGCAGAGGGGACGGCCTGCATGGACGCAGGCTCGGCTCCGACCCGACAGGCAGACGGAATAAGACGAATACATCGCGCAGCGACGATTTTCCCGCCGGGAGCCTGGGTTGCAAGGGAGGCGGCGGTGAGCCTCCCTTGCCCGTTCACGGGTATAAAGATATCAGAGAAGCAACGCACATGAGGTGAACGGAACCCTGAGCAAGAATCACATGTTCACCATACATGCTTAACTGATCGGCATTGCCCGTTTGGAGGCCAAATAATTAACAACACAAATATTTACCAGCATTCCATTCGCAGCTATTCTTAATTTGATTGCTTTAAAAACAAGTAATTGAACGCAGAACGAGGCAAAAATGGATTGGTATTTAAACGTATTAAAGAACTACTTTGGGTTTGGTGGCCGCGCGCGTCGTAAAGAATACTGGATGTTTGTGCTGGTCAACATCATCTTCACGTTCGTGCTGGGCATTCTGGACAGAATGCTTGGCTGGGAACGCGCCGGAGGAGAAGGCATATTAACGACGATTTACGGGGTTCTGGTCTTTATCCCGTGGTGGGCGGTACAGTTCCGGCGTTTGCATGACACCGATCGTTCAGCCTGGTGGCTGCTGGTGCTGCTGATCCCGATCGTCGGCTGGTTGGTGATCATCATTTTCAACTGTCAAAACGGCACTCCGGGGAGTAACCGCTTCGGCGCTGACCCCAAACAGTTGTCCTGAATTTAAATACGCCCCTTCCGTTGGAGGGGCGTATTTCTTATTTACCCGCAAACAGCTTGGGAATTTCTCGCAGACACCAGGATTTCGCCTCGCCCATGCTGTCACGACGCCAGGCCATAATAATATCTATCTCGCTTGTCGATTCCGGACTAACGACCCGCAGTCGACCAGCTGCAATATCCTCTTCCACCAGCGGGTACGGCATTGTCGCTACGCCCAATCCGGCCAGCAACGCCTGACGTTTATCTTCTATCGTACTCACCGTCAGACGCGGCTGTTTATCCAGCAGTTGAACGGTCAGCACCGGACGTTCACGTGCGGTATCCGCCACAGCGATCCCACGGTATTTCACACGGGTGACTTCCGATAACGGTTCCGGCTCCTGGTGGATAGGATGATCCGGTGCCGCCACATACACGTTCATCAGCGAGTACAGCTTGCGCGAGTTGATTTCGGAAGATGAGCGAAAATGCATATCCGGCGCAATCACGATATCCGCCCGCCCCTGCTCAAGACGCTCCCACGCCCCGGCCAGAACTTCGGTAATAACGGAAAGCTGGGTATTGGCCTTCCCGGCCAGTCTGTCGATCAGCGGGAAAAACGCCGCCGTTGGCACCAGTGCTTCGGTAACGATAGTCAAATGCGTTTCCCATCCGCGAGCCAGCGCTTCGGCATCGGTAGTCAGTTTATCCGCAGCTTCCAGCAGTACGCGCCCACGCTCCAGCAGCATACGCCCGACGTTAGTGAATTTTGTGCGGTGGCCTGAACGGTCAAACAGCACTACGTCCAGCTCTTCCTCCAGCTTCTGCATGGTATAGCTAAGTGCGGAAGGCACGCGCCCCAGTTCGTCTGCGGCGGCGGCAAAGCTGCCGCGCCTGTCTATTGCGTCCATGACGCGTAACGCCTCAAGCGTTAAAGCCCTTTCTTTAGCCATCTCGTTCTCATTCAGGAAATTTGAACATACCGGGCAGAATATCTGGCTAACAATGCAGCGTCTAGCCATTTAACATAAAAGGAAGTAAAGAGAGGTCAAGAACTATGATTACTACCCGTACAGCCAAACAATGCGGGCAAGCAGACTACGGCTGGCTGCAGGCCCGTTATACCTTCTCCTTTGGACACTATTTTGATCCTAAACTGCTGGGTTATGCCTCGCTGCGTGTTCTGAACCAGGAAGTTCTGGCACCGGGGGCCTCTTTCCAGCCACGGACCTATCCGAAGGTGGATATCGTCAATCTGATCCTCGAAGGGGAAGCGGAGTACCGAGACAGCGAAGGCAACCATATCAAGGCCAAAGCAGGCGAAGTTTTACTGCTCGCGACACAGCCCGGGATTAGCTATAGCGAACACAATATCAGCAAAGACAAACCGTTAACGCGGATGCAGCTCTGGCTGGACGCCTGCCCGCAGCGTGAAAACGCCTGCGTACAGAAAGCCACGCTGGGTACCGGTAAGCATCAGCTGCTGGCCTCGCCGGACGGTGAACAAGGCAGCCTGCATCTGCGCCAACAGGTATGGGTGCACCACGTTGAACTGCAGCAAGGTGAATCGCTGAGTTTTCAGTTACATGGGCCACGCGCTTATTTACAGTCGATTCACGGCAGATTCCATGCGGTGACATCTGGCGCCGAAAAAGAAGCGCTCACCTGTGGCGATGGGGCATTTATTCGTGACGAAACTAACATAACGTTAGTCGCCGATACCCCGCTGCGCGCTTTGCTGATAGATTTGCCCGTATAGTCAGGGAAAACAATGGAGTACGACTATTGAGCAAGAAATCATCAAAAAAACGCCAGCCGCAGGCGGTGCCGGAAAAACGGGAAACGGTTCCCTTCGGCTATGAAGAAATGCTGACAGAGCTGGAAGCGATTGTGGCCGATGCTGAACTACGGCTGGAAGACGAAGAAGCCGCCTGAAAAGGCGGCTTAGACTTATGCCGGGTGGCGGCAACGCCCTACCCGACCTGGAGATTAATGCGCCTTACTGGCCATGATCTCAATGATCTGCTTGTCGGTTTCCTGCATCGACCGACACGCCAGCGCACACAGGTTAGCGATAGATTGTTCCACGTTATGCGCCACAATCCCTTCGTTTCCGGTTACGGCAGTATCATCCAGTGCCATCAGCACCGCTTTCCACGCCGCAGATGCGCTGGTTGAGACTTTCATCGCGCAGCTGTTTGAAGCGCCATCGCAAATCATTCCGCTCACGTCGCCAATCATGCTGCTGATCGCCATCGCGATGGTGTTGTAGCGGCCATCCACGATCCATGCCATCCCCGCTGCTGCGCCCATCGCCGCCGTGGTTGCCGCGCATAGCGCAGACAAACGCGGAAGCTGATGATGGATGTAAATAGCGCTCAGGTGAGACAATATCAGCGCCCGCGCCAGTTTCTCCTCATCCGCGCCAAAGTGCTCGGCCACCACCATGACCGGAACAGTCGCGGTAATACCCTGATTGCCGGATCCGGAGTTGCTCATGGCCGGCAGCGTCGCCCCGCCCATTCGCGCATCCGATGCCGCACTGGTACGGATCAAAATAGAGGTGGAGAGATCGTTCGCCAGCAGGCCACGCGCGCACTGCTTCTCAAGCGTGGTTCCGATGTGCAAGCCCCAGTTACCGCGCAGCCCTTCCTGAGACAGCGCACCGTTCAGCTTTGCCGCATCAAGAATAAAGCGGATCGACTCAAACGGTACCGCGTTCACGAACGCCAGAATCTCTTCCAGCGATGTGTGAGACAATACCGCCAGCGGCGACTCCAGCTCCTCTTCCTGAGCATTCTGTTCTGTGGTGAACACTACACCCTTATTGGTCTCGATGTGGACTATGTTGGTATGACCGCCCACAATCGTCACGCACGCCCATCCTTCAGCGCTGTAAACTTTCGCGCGGGAAAAGAGGATATCCTCGCAAGGTTCCTGCAGCATCACCGCAACCTTGCCAGCGCTCAACATCGCTTTCGCATCAGCGATTGCTTGGGGCGACGCATCTTTCAGTACCTCTAAACCAGCACGGGCATTTCCCCCCAGCGCACCCAGCGCCGCCGCGACAGGTAACCCGACCATTCCAGTACCCGGCACGGTAACGCCCATGCCGTTTTTCATCAGGTTCGGTGAGACCCACGCATCAATACGTTCAACCGCGCCGTCCAGCTCAGAGGATGCGACCGCTGCCGCCAGCGCCAGAGAGATAGGTTCCGTACAACCCAGCGCAGGCTTAACCTCTTCCTGTACCGCGCGGATAAAACTATCCCATAATGGATTCAATGTAGTCTCAAACATAACAACAACCTTTGCTCAGATAACTCAGGAAAATGCCAGGAACGGAGAAACGCACAGCAGCAGGCCCGTGATAATAATCAGATACAGGGAAGCGCCTTTGTATTTGTGCAGTGAAGGAACTTTGTAGACCAGCCAGGCCGGGATCAGACAACCCACCATGCCGAAGATAGGACTACAAATAGAGGTGAAGCTCAGTACCGGCGCATTGAGCACAATTGCACTCCAGGCCAGCAGGATGGCAAAAATCATAATGCCGCGCTGAACCAGGGTTTCGTTAATTTTCTCGGCTGCCATTTTGCGGCGCAGCACGTTCATTACGATCCCCTGAGTCGCTTCACGGAAACCTAAGTAGACGCCGAAGAAAGCGGTCATAACGGCAAAGATGTTCAAAACTACGCTGACGATTTTCACCCAACCAGCACCCGCACCGCTGATAAACTGCGCGGCAATCGCCAGAGCGGAAATATTCTGCTCATAAGCTTTAACCGCTTCGTCATGGCCCATCGCCAACGTGAAGGAAACGGCGTAGAAAAAGACGGTCACGAACAGAATGCCGAACGCGATATTCATCGCTCGCAGGGCTTTATGGCGCGCCACTTCAATGGATTTGTTGCGAGAACGATACGAGATAACCATCGGGCTTAATGTCTGAATAAACAGAATTGAGGTCAGCGTAAATGGCAACGTTATGATCGCGTTTTTGATCAGCAGCGCCATCGGCGGCAGTAAACCTACGTTATACAAATGCCACATCCCAACCATCGATACGCCAAGCGCTGCCACTACCAGCAGCTTGGTCAGCACCATGCCGGTGGAGATTTTAAACAGCAGTTTTTCCCCGCGTGACGAGATGGCCACCAGGATGCAAATCAGCACCAGGCCATAGAACGGGCTGTCGGACAGTAAACCTTCAGTAACGCCAAACGTGTGCAGATAAGAGGCGCTATCGTTGGTGATGGCGGTGGAATAGACAAACATCCAGATAACCAGCATCACAAAATACAACGCACCTAACAGGATGCCCCAGTTCTTACCCAGATAGCCGCTGATCACGCTCGGGTAGTCTTTACACTCTGGGGACTCAGCCAGCGTGTTGATAAACAGGCGCTGGAACAAATACATGGCTGGATAGCCGATGATAGAAGAGAGTAAGAACACCCACAGCCCCATCAATCCTACCTGGACGGGAAGAAAAACAATCCCCGCGCCAATTGCCATACCGATACTCATAATGACCCAGCCAGTGTCCATGCTGTCGAATTTAATGGCTTCACGCCATTCACTTTCGGTCATCCCCGCCCGACGCGCCGGAGCAGATGCGTCGAGTATTACGCTGTTATTCGTTGCCGTTTCCATAAAAATCTCGCTCAAAATGTAGGGTAAGGTTTTATTATTTTTCCGTTCCGCATCAATGCGATACGCGGTACGAGTCGTGCAGGCGAGTTCGTTAGAATGGAGAAATCATACGCCGAGGGTCAGAGAAAAACTTCACATAAATACCCACTCATTTCATAATGTTTAATAAAATTTTTCTATTTTATATTTACAAAATAGGATTAATTTCCCTTTTTGAAGCGGATCACAACAAAAAAAAGGGCGCACTCAAGTGCGCCCAAAGGAGAAATAAACACAAATTTAGTTAAGTGCAAATCACTTTGATAGCCAGACCACCACGTGACGTTTCACGGTATTTGTCGTTCATATCTTTGCCCGTTTCATACATGGTCTCGATCACTTTATCGAGCGAAACGCGTGGCTCAGATGTTCGACGTAGCGCCATACGCGCGGCGTTGACGGCTTTTACCGCGTTGATCGCATTGCGCTCAATACACGGTATTTGCACTTGTCCGGCGACCGGATCGCAGGTCAGCCCCAGGTTATGCTCCATAGCGATTTCCGCCGCAATACACACCTGAGACGGGCTACCACCAAGCAACTCGGTCAGCCCGGCAGCAGCCATTGAACAAGCAACGCCAATCTCACCCTGACAGCCCACTTCGGCACCCGAAATCGAGGCATTCATCTTATACAGCGCGCCTATCGCCCCCGCGGCCAGTAAGTAGCGGGCAATGGAGTTTGCATTCACCGGGCGGCGGAACTTGTCGTAATAGGCCAGGACAGCAGGGATAATCCCACATGCTCCGTTGGTCGGTGCCGTCACAACCCGGCATCCGGCGGCGTTTTCTTCGCTCACGGCCAGCGCGAACATGTTGATCCAGTCGATAACGTTCATTGGGTCGCTGGACAGGTTATCGCTGGAAACCAGCAACCGACGTAATGCCACGGCGCGGCGCGGGACGTTCAGTGGACCCGGCAGAACGCCTTCGGTGTTCATGCCTCGCTCAATTCCAGCGTGCATAACGTCCCAAATGGCAGCAAAGCCAGCATCGATTTCTTCTTTGCTGCGCATCGCCAGTTCGTTTTGCATCATCAGGCCGGAAACAGACAGCCCGTTGCGCTCGCACAGTTTCAGCAGTTCGCTGGCGGAATGAAAATTGTAGGGTACGTGTGCTTCAACATCATGCGCCTGACCAAATTGCTCCTCTTCAACGATAAAACCACCGCCGACGGAGTAATAGGTTTTGCTTAATAGTGTCTCGGTGCCGTTCCACGCGGTGATACGCATGCCATTTTCATGGCGCGGCAGCGTTTCGGTATGAAAGAGAATATTTTCGTCTGGGGAAAAATCGACAACATGCGTGCCCTCTGCAACCGGTAAACGTCCGGTACGGGCCACTTCCTGAGTAAAACCAGCGATAGAATCTATATTAACATTTTGTGGACTGTTACCGGCCAGTCCCATCATGATGGCGACATCTGTCGCATGACCTTTTCCGGTCAAGGAAAGCGATCCATAAAGATCGACCACAATATGCGTAGCTTTGGGGAGTTCCCCGCTGCTGACCAACAGATCGATAAAGCTTTTACCTGCGTTCATTGGCCCCACGGTATGGGAGCTGGAAGGTCCAATGCCAATCTTGAAAATATCGAATGCGCTAATCATATCCACACCCTCGGATTGCCGTTCAGTGAAGACCAGGTTTCACACTCATTAAGGATCGGGGCGATCCTGAGATCGCCCCGCAAGGGATTACAGCGTGTCGCCACGTACGGCGATGGCTTCAATCTCCAGCTTCACATCCTTGGGTAAGCGGGCGACCTGCACGCAGCTGCGCGTAGGGTAGATTGCCTTATGCTCATCAAAGAACTGCTGGTACACCTGATTGATGGTGGCGAAGTCGTTCAGGTCGGAAACGAAAACGGTGGTCTTGACGATATCGCTCACTTTCAAACCTGCAGACTCGACAATCGCTTTCACGTTTTCCAGGCTTTGACGCGCCTGATCGGATACGTTTTCAGCCACTTCACCGGTCTGTGGACACACCGGGATTTGACCTGACGTCAACACCATGCTGCCCAGATCCACACCCTGTACGTAAGGCCCGATAGCCCCTGGCGCACATTCGGTTGCAATAACTTTTCTCATAGTCCCTCCGGCGTCAGAGCGCCTGGGTGAAAGTACGTGAAATAACATCCTGCTGCTGTTCACGGGTCAGCGCGTTGAAGCGCACCGCATAGCCAGACACGCGGATCGTCAGGTTCGGATAGTTTTCCGGGTGCTCAATGGCATCCATCAACATTTCACGGTTCATAACGTTAACGTTCAGATGCTGCCCACCTTCCACATGCGCTTCATGGTGGAAGTAACCGTCCAGCAGACCGACCAGGTTGGTTTTACGCACTCCATCCTCTTTGCCCAGCGCTGCCGGTACAATGGAGAAGGTGTACGAAATACCGTCTTTGGCATAGGTGAACGGTAGTTTGGCGACCGAGGTTAACGACGCCACCGCACCTTTACGATCGCGGCCGTGCATCGGGTTTGCCCCTGGCGCAAACGGCGTACCCGCGCGACGTCCGTCTGGCGTGTTACCAGTTTTCTGTCCGTACACCACGTTGGAGGTGATGGTCAGAATGGACTGCGTCGGCACCGCGTTACGGTAGGTTGGCAACACTTTAATTTTCTTCATAAAGCGTTCGACCAGGTCGCAGGCAATACTGTCTACGCGCTCGTCGTTGTTGCCGTATTGCGGATAGTCTCCTTCGATTTCAAAATCAATCGCCAGACCGTTTTCATCGCGAATCGGTTTCACGCGAGCATATTTGATAGCCGACAGAGAATCCGCCGCCACGGACAGACCCGCCATACCACAGGCCATCGTGCGATAGACATCACGATCGTGCAGCGCCATCAGCGATGCTTCGTAGCTGTACTTGTCGTGCATGTAGTGGATGATGTTCAGCGCGCTGATGTACTGCACGGCCAGCCAATCCATAAAGTGGTCCAGGCTCTCCATCACCGTGTCGTAGTCCAGCACGTCATCCATCAGTGGTGCCGTTTTCGGCCCGACCTGGATTTTCAGCTTCTCATCCACGCCGCCGTTGATTGCGTACAGTAACGTTTTAGCGAGGTTGGCACGCGCCCCGAAGAACTGCATTTGTTTGCCGATAACCATCGGGCTGACGCAGCAGGCAATGGCATAGTCATCGCTGTCAAAGTCGGCACGCATCAAATCGTCGTTTTCGTACTGTAAAGACGAGGTAATGATCGACACCTGGGCAGCATACTTTTTAAAGGCGATTGGTAGCTGTTCAGACCACAGCACCGTCAGGTTCGGCTCTGGTGCCGGGCCCATGGTGTGCAGCGTATGCAGATAGCGGAACGAGTTCTTCGTCACCAGCGTGCGGCCATCAAGCCCCATACCACCGATAACTTCGGTCGCCCAGATAGGGTCGCCTGAGAACAGGGTGTCGAATTCCGGCGTACGCAGGAAGCGCACCATACGGATCTTCATAATGAAGTGGTCGATCAGCTCCTGCGCCTGCTGCTCGTTTAAAATCCCTGCTTTGAAATCGCGCTCAATGTAGATGTCGAGGAACGATGCGGTACGGCCCAGCGACATCGCGCCGCCGTTCTGCGATTTCACCGCAGCCAGGTAAGCAAAGTACACCCACTGCACCGCTTCTTGCGCATTACGCGCCGGGCGGGAGATATCGCAGCCATACTTCGCAGCCATTTCCTGCATTTGCAGCAGAGCGCGACGGTGCTCAGACAGCTCTTCACGCAGACGAATCGTGGCTTCAAGATTCTGGCCCCACTCCAGGTTCGACTGGAGATCGGCAAACTGCAGTTCACGCTCGCGCACCAGGTAGCGAATACCGTACAGCGCCACGCGGCGATAGTCACCGATGATACGGCCACGACCATAGCCGTCCGGCAGACCGGTCAGCACGCCGGATTTACGGCAGCGCAGCATATCCGGAGAGTAGGCGTCGAATACGCCCTGGTTATGGGTTTTACGCAGTTCAGTAAACTGGTATTCAAAATCAGCATCCATCTCACGACCATAAGCATCAAAAGAGCTTTTGATCATGTTGATGCCACCAAACGGATGCAGAGCGCGCTTGAGCGGCTTATCCGTTTGCAGACCAACGATTTTTTCCAGTTCTTGTTCAATATAACCCGCATCATGCGCGGTTATCGTGGTAGCAATATTAGTATCGAAATCAACCGGCGCGTGCGTCGAGTTTTCAATACGGATGCCCGCCATCACTTTTTCCCACAATGCAGTGGTCGCAGGCGTTGCTTCGGCGAGGAAAGATTCATCCCCTTCATAAGGCGTATAGTTGTGCTGAATAAAATCACGGACATTAATTTCTTCTTTCCAGTCCGTACCTTTAAAGCCATTCCAGGCTTCGGCATACAGCATATCGCTGGTATCGATATTTACCTTCATGAAAAATAATCTCTCTGCTGAAAATTAATTATGCAAATTCTACTGATGTATTAATTTTGCCTAATGCAATGGCATCACGTGCAATCATTTTCTCTTCGTTTGTGGGAATTACCGCACAAACAACACGAGCATCTTTATTTGAGATAATTCTTTCGCCATGGGAATTTGGCAGACTATTCATTTCGTTGTCGATATTCACGCCTAAAACAGCAAGGTGCTCAATAACCAGACGACGAATTAATACCGAGTTCTCACCTATGCCACCGGTGAAAATAATCCCATCAAGACGATGCAGCGATGCAGCATGGCCGGCGATATGACGCGCGATACGATGCACAAACGTTTTAATCGCCAGCTGCGCACGCTCATGTCCCTCGTGCCAGGCTTTTTCTAACGTACGTAAGTCAGAAGACAAACCGGAAATACCCAGTAAACCGGACTCTTTATTCACTACGCGCTCAAGGTCGCTCAGCGTCTGGTTGGTTTCGCTGGCAATCCACGCCATCGCGCCGAAATCGACGTCGCCGCTGCGTGTCCCCATCATCAACCCTTCCAGCGGCGTCATGCCCATTGAGGTATCAACGCTCTGCCCGTTACGCACCGCACAGATTGACGCACCGTTCCCCAGGTGAGCCACAACCAGACCCGAGTCATCACTCTGCAGGTCGAGAAGGTCATGCGCTTGCTGAGAAACATAGCGATGCGACGTGCCGTGGAAGCCGTAACGACGAACGCCCAACTCTTCGAAATATTTCCACGGTAAACCGTACAAATAGGCTTCAGGGGCCATCGTCTGGTGGAAGCTTGTATCAAATACCGCAACCTGCTGTACGCCTGGGAAAAGGTGCTGAGCAGATTCGATCCCACTCAGGTTCGCATAATTATGTAACGGTGCTAGCGGCGATACCCGGCGGATATTATCAATAACTTCGTCAGTAATAATTGCTGATTCGGTAAAGATATTTCCGCCGTGTGCAATGCGGTGGCCAATTAAGGCCACGCTGTCCATTAAATTACGTTTCTCTAGTTCAACGGCAATTGCTTTTAATGCGTCTTCGTAGCTGTGGTGAGCCAGCTTAGCTGGCTCTCCTCCATTAATTGCTATGAACGCATTTTCAGAGTTAATACCGTCCGCGATTCCCGCCATTAAAACTTCACAGTTAGCTGCATCCAGCACTGAGAATTTAATGGAAGACGAACCACAGTTAATAACCAGTACTACCGGAAACTCATTCATTTCACTACTCCGCTCATCCTGAGCTTAAGGATTAAAACAGTTTGTAGACAATGTTCAGGATGGTCAGCAGACCAATCACGGTAACAAACACGTTATCCAGACGGCCACGGTATTTCGCCAGTGATGGCGCTTTACGGATGGCATACATCGGCAGCAGGCAGAGCAGAGAGGCAATAATCGGCGCGCCCATTGCTTCAATAAGGTCCAGGATGTTCGGGTTGGCGTAAGCCACAACCCAGGTGGAGCCCATGATGAAGATCATGCTGATGGTGTTCAGTTTGCCGGCGGAAACTTTGGTCTTATCGCCTTTGTAACCAAACTTCAGCACCAGACCGTTCAGACCTTCCAGCGTACCCAGGTAGTGGCCGAAGAACGATTTGAAGATAGCAACCAGGGCGATAATAGAAGCACCGTATTCCAGAACGGTCGCGAAGGTGGACTTCGTCCCGGACAGTGAAGCGAAGTGGTTCGCCAGATAAGACAGTACTGGAATGTTCTGCGCTTTCGCATCCGCCATGTTTGCCGGAGACAGCGTGAACAGGCAGCTAAAGGCGAAGAACATTACCACCGCAACCATCAGCATACTGGCGCGGGAGATGATTTTAGAACATTTCTGCTCGGTAAATTCGCGACCGAAATCTTTCTCATACTCTTCGCGTTTAGAGACCACGAAGGAAGAAACGATTGGCGAAAAGTTGAAAGAGAACACCATGATGGAAATACCCAGCCATACGGTAACCAGGATGCCGTCATGGCCAGTCAGAGCGATATTGCTGATATCAACCTGATCGATAACCGCTGAGTTCCAGTAAGGAATCAGTGACAGAGAGATAAGCACCAGGCTGGCAATGAACGGCCATACCAGGTAGCTCATCACTTTAACCATCAGATCTTTACCAAACCAGATGACGAATGCCATCAGCAGCAACAGGAACAGCGCCACGAAGCCACGGTTCAATGCTGGCATTTGCAGCTGGTTTTCCCAGAAGGTCATAAAGGTGTTGGTGATGGTGACGCCATAAATCCACAGCAGCGGACAAATCGCAAAGAAGTAGAGGAACGTGATAACCACGCCGCCCGTTTTACCAAAGTGCTCTTCAACCGTTTCTGTGATGTTACCGGAAGGATTAGAACCGGAAAGACACAGGCGTGCCAGCGCACGGTGGCAATAGAACGCGATGGGGTATGCTAACACCAGCATGATCAGAATGGGGATCAGTCCGCCAAAACCTGCGCGGATAGGGAAGAACAGCACCCCAGCGCCGATGGCTGTACCAAATAAACCCAGTGTCCAGGTGGTGTCCGATTTGCGCCAGGACGACTGTTTTGTCTGGCTGGATACAATGCTATCAGTAGTACTCATATCCTATCCTCAACGAAGTATATTAAGCGTCAACTAAACCAGTAATTTGAGATACACGAGAAAGGTCGATATTACCGCCAGAAATAATGCTGACTGTTTTTCTGTTCTGGATATAGCTATCTAATTTCCCGCTTAATAATGCTGCGCATGCCAGCGCACCGGCACCTTCAGTTACAACTTTATTTCGCTGAATTAATGCCACCATGCTGTTGCGAATTTCATCTTCGCTGACCAGGACAATGTCATCCACCAACTCACGAACGATTTCATACGTTAAAGTACCCGGGCGAGAGACGTCACAACCATCTGCCAGGGTGCCGGTCGTTCGGTGCGTGGTTATTTCTCCAGCGTGGAAAGAAGCCGCCATGCCGTGAACGTTTTCAGACTGCACGCCAATAATTTTAATGGTCGGGTTAATAGATTTAATTGCCACCGCAATACCTGCAATCAGTCCACCACCGCCAATTGGCACAATCACGTTATCGACATCGTACAGATCTTCCAGAATTTCCAGACCAATAGTGCCCTGACCAGCAATAACTTTCGGGTCATCATATGGTGGAATAAAGATACGGCCTTCCGTTTCCACAATCTCGCTAACCTTAGCGATGGTGTCGTTGAAGTTGTCGCCATGCAGCACAACTTCCGCGGAATAATCGCAGGTTGCCGCTACTTTAGACTTCGGTGCGCCTTTCGGCATCACCACTTTGCCGTCGATACCGAGCATGGCGCAGGAGAGAGAAACCCCTTGCGCATGGTTACCTGCAGAGCAAGCCACCACGCCCTTCATTCTTTCTGCTTCTGTTAAGGAACTGAGCTTGTTAAAAGCGCCACGGATTTTAAATGAACCGGTACGCTGCATGTTTTCAAACTTGAGGAAAATTTCCCCTTTGCAACGTTCACTAAAATAGTTAGAGCGAGGCATTCCCGTTTTATAAATTTTCCCCGCCAGTCTTTTTTTCGCTTCGAGGATATCTTCAATTGCAACTGGGAGATCGTATGTAATGTGCATTAGAACCTCTTACTAGGGTATTAAAGTAAATAGATAGCCGTGACCATTGTCAGATATAGACAGATGGCGTTTATTTTTTGTTAAAACAATTTCAATCTTTAATCAATTTCAATTAATTGCCTTCGTCTCCGACAATTATATGATGAATACTCTTTGGCTAATTCCACCAAAATAGATGCTGCTTTTTTAATTCGATAATTTTTCGACCACACGGCGGCATAACGCGCGACGGGTAAGGTTTCTTGTACCGGGATAGTAATAAACTGGTTTGAGCCAAACGGTGTGGTCATATCGCAGGGAATTACTGTTAAGAAATCAGCATTGAGAACAAGATTATAAATGGTGACGACGGAGTCAGTATTAACGATGTTTTCACTGCTGATGCCATTATTCTGTAACGTGGTAAGAAGTTCGCTGTAGTACCCCATATTCGTTTGTGGCAACACCCACTGTTCGTTTTTCAACGCGCTCAGCGAGGTGATGCCGGTGCATGTTCGGGACTTGCTGGCAACCAGGATAAAGTCTGACTCAAAGAGCGGCTCCACATGCAGATCGTGCAATTTCATCTCATCGCTCAGCGTACCGATGGCAAAATCCAGACGCCCGTCACGGATTGCCGGTAAGAACGAGGAGAGCTGAGCTTCATACATAGAAACCTGTGCTTTCGGGAATACCTCTTTGAATTTTTTAATCATGCCGGACATGATGGTGAAGGCAATCAGTGAAGGAAAACCAAACGACACATCAACGACCGCATTGCTCGTCATGCTGTTCATCTCATCAACCATGTTTTTCATTTCACGGGTAATTGATTCAGACCATGAGAGCATCACCTGACCTGCCTGAGTCAATGTCACACCAGTATTTTTACGCACAACTAACTCAATACCAAAATAAGCCTCAACATCGTTGATGATTTTACTGACAGCGGGTTGAGTTAAACCTAATTCTTTTGCAGCTGAGCCGATAGAACCGCTTCTAATGACTTCCTGAAAGACCACTAAGTGCTGTGTTTTAGGGAGTGTAATAGTATTCATATCGACCTGCGTTAATTACTTTGTTGACGGCAGGAAGTGTACCAAATTAAGCAAACAAGGATATGTGCTACCCCTCACAAATCCCCTTGACTTACATTTTGTAAGACTATTATAAAAAATGAAACCACTTATAAATCATATAGATATGAAATACATATCTCACTTTACCCTGACTTTAATCAAAAAAAGATGGGGGGATAACGATTTTTTATGGCTATAACATCGCCATTTTATCTGTTATTTCTAAAAACCAGGAAAGGCTATATTTCAATCAATTACAGCGCAATTATCGGGCAGAATGACACTTAAATTTAATGAGTAATTTATCAAATATAATTATATTTTACCGTTTGTGGTGATTAAATAACGCCATGCTTCACATTTTTTCGTCATATTTGTTTGTAAAGAAACATTGCGTTTATTAAAATTCAATCTATACGATACAAATAATTATCATATTCAACATTATATTAACACCAATTTTGTGCACTTTATTAGCGCGTAATTTTGTGATGGCGATCGATTGCGTTCGATTATTCTCGATAAAAACGTATCGCGCAGCGTTTTGTGCTAGCCATCACAAAAACGGAAATATCCCACAACGCATTCCCTCAAATAAAAGACGTTCAGCGCATAAATAAAAGTCAAATAAAGAGTAGATGAAGAGAAAATAAACGCCAGAATCGTGTTAAACCAAGCGTAACGCGACAGGTAAAACGTCTGCCGGATGGCGGTGTAAACACCTTATCCGGCCTACAAAACCCGTTCCAGCCATCCCTGTAGGCCTGATAAGCGCAGCGCCATCAGGCATAACAACCTGCCCAGAAAGCAAAAAACCCATCAAAGCGAGGTTTTATAAAGAGTGAAGCTGACCGATAAGCCGCGTTCTTTTGAGCATAGCCTCGTGGACAGTCACTCATCTGGCCTATCCGGAAAGCAAAAACCCCGCCGAAGCGGGGTTTTATAAAGAGTGAAGCTGACCGATAAGGCGGCTTCGTTCAACCATACGTCAGGCATCTGCGGCGCTGGAGTTGTCTTGTGTCGCAGACTGTATCGCAGTTTGTATCACAACGATAGCCCTGAAATTTACTTACTATCGCTCGTATCGAAAGTCTTGGTGTAAGGACTGAATCGCCACGGATAATCTAGACACTTCCGAGCCGTTGATGGACTGACCCCACCCCGGTAGACAAATTCTGTCCTCACGACGAGGCCTGTTCGAAGGCCTCCGGACTGACGCCGCCGAGGTGACTGTGGCGCCGGGCCCGGTTGTAGAACACTTCAATGTAATCGAAGATATCCGCCCGGGCTAGATCCCGGGTTTTGTATATTCTCTTCCTGATGCGCTCTTTTTTCAGTGAACTGAAGAACGATTCGGCCACCGCATTATCCCAGCAGTTGCCACGCCGGCTCATGCTCGGGACCAGGTTATTGGCCCGGCAGAAGCGCTGCCAGTCGTCACTGCCGTACTGGCTTCCCTGGTCTGAGTGCACGATGACCTCGCCGTCGGGTTTACGTCGCCAGACCGCCATCATCAGTGCATCCAGCGCCAGTTCGCGTGAGAGAGTGGGCTTCATCGACCAGCCCACCACGTTACGGGCGAAGAGATCGATAACCACCGCCAGATACAGCCAGCCCTGCCAGGTGCGGATATAAGTAATGTCGGTGACCCAGACCTGATTGGCCCGGACAACAGTAAACTGCCGCTGCACGCGATTAGGGGCAACCACTGAAGGTCTGCCAGCGATACGACGCGGCGCTTTATAGCCGCGCACGGCTTTAATCCGGTTCAGTTGCATAATACGGCCCACCCGGTTTTTACCGCAGGTTTCCCCGATTTCGTTCAGGTCGCCATGAACCCGCCGGTAACCGTATACGCCTCCGCTCAGTGAATATGAGTCACGGATAAGCGTCAGCAGACGCTGGTTATCTTTATCACGTGCCGAGACCGGGTTATGCAGCCACGCGTAGAACCCGGCCCGGGCGACATCCAGTACCCGACACATTGTCATCACACCCCATACAGTGCGGTGCTCATTGATAAAGCGGTACTTCAGTCGGGCTCCCTTGCAAAGTACCGCGCGGCCTTTTTCAGGATATCCCGTTCTTCTTCGGTACGTTTTAGCTGCGCCCGTAGTTTCAGGATCTCGCTTTTGGCTTCCAGTAAATCCCGGGCATGCTGCTCGCTGTTATCCGGTTTGATAGCCCGTAGCCACTTGTAGAGGCTGTGGGCAGAAACGCCCAGACGGTCAGATACTTCGGCAACGGAATAACCGCGTTCCGTTATCTGTCGGACGGCTTCTTCCTTAAATTCAGGTGTAAATCGTGGTGTGCCCATATGCTCCCCCTATGCTCAAACTATAGGGCAGGATCGTCTACCGGGGTGGGGTCAGTCCAACTATAGGGCAGGATCGTCTACCGGGGTGGGGTCAGTCCAACTATAGGGCAGGATCGTCTACCGGGGTGGGGTCAGTCCAAACGAACTTCAGGGGCTGCATCTAGCGGCCTCCTTTCGTAACGTCATATTGAAAACAAAACAAGATGTAAGATCAGCTAAACGGCTCCATATTTATTGAATTAGTTACTCATTCTCTTAACCAAATACCCTTCCAAAATACTTATAACTAAATGATAATATTAAAGTTTAATCGTAATAATCTGAAGATGTTATTCTGCTGACCCAGTCAAACATGACCTGCATATGGCTGCCATTAGGTCTAATCATTCCGACCTGACAAGCATTAACGCCAGTAGTTTCCCCTATCAGAATGCGCCCATCTAGCATATTTACTTTTATACCCACCCCTTGTTTGAAACACTTATTGCAGATAGAAAAAAAGTCTTTCCTTGTTGGTTCACATGGCTGAACATTAAAAACATCAGCAGCAATAAGTTTTGCGGTTAAATTCTCGCCAACAGGCAATTCTTCAAGTGATGCGAGAAACTCAAGTTTGACTTCAACTCGATTGCATCCCTTGGCCTCATCAGATGCCAAAATTACATTTTCTTTCTGGTTAAACTTTGAAATATAACCAACTATTGATTGCCCATTGCTGCTTACCAGCTTCACAGGATAATCGTTAAAGCGTAGAAATTGTATCCTGCGAGCAAGCATAGAATATTCTCGGGGCCATTTTTCCGCTTCTCGACCATATGAGATATCATTCATAACAGTTGTACCTAATAACCGACTTTAGCATATTAAATAAAAAAGCCCCGCAATCACGGGGCTTAGCACTAAAAACTATATTAACGCAGAAGAGACAGTACGTTCTGGGTTGTCTG
Source organism: Citrobacter sp. S39 (assembly GCF_009495675.1). Classification (NCBI taxonomy): domain Bacteria; kingdom Pseudomonadati; phylum Pseudomonadota; class Gammaproteobacteria; order Enterobacterales; family Enterobacteriaceae; genus Citrobacter; species Citrobacter sp. S39. Next base: position 1,576,960 of record NZ_CP045555.1, on the reverse strand, counting down.
GTTTGCTTGTGCCAGAACAGAAGTACCCGCCTGTTGCAGGATCTGTGCACGAGACATGTTAGACACTTCTGTCGCATAGTCAGCATCTTCGATACGACTACGTGCGGAAGTCAAGTTGTTAACAGTGTTGCCCAAGTTGGTGATGGTAGAATCGAAACGGTTCTGGATTGCACCCAAGTCAGAACGTAATGCGTCAACTTTAGCTAGAGCTTTATCCAACTTTGCCATAGGATCGGTTGTCTTTGCTGTTTCAGTTTTAGCATCAGTAGTAATTTTACCATCTGCGTCTTTATAAGCAACCTTACCAGAACCGTTGGTGATAGCACCGTCTTCTTGCACGTAATATTTTGCAGTGTTGTCGATAGTAAATCCATCGCCTTTAACGTATGCATCAGAACCGTTAAGGGTTGCTTTCTGGTCACCACCAATAGCCACTGCAAATCCAGTACTCGTAGTAAAACCCGCAGTATCTGCTTTAGCTTTAAGATCCTCAGCACTAATCTTCACATTAGTAGCGCTGATCTTACCTGCGGTAGTGCCGTCAGTACTACCAGCAATTGCAATTTTGGTGCCTGATTCGGTAGTAATAGAGGACTGAACCGCAGTGCTGGTACCTGTCTTATTGAGCGCTAGATTTCCTAAAGTTGCTGTTTTGCCGCCAGTTTTGTCATTCTTAGTTAAATTACCAGAGTTATCAATGAAAAGTTCTGCATTATCATCTGCAGCAGTCATTTTACCATTACGATCAATAATAACCGCTTGGGAAGAGCCATTGATTTCAACAGAAGCTTTAGTTTTATCAGTAGCAGTTGGATTTAAGTAAGTTGCTACTTGTGTTGCAGTTGTACCAGCAGTGTCACCGATATCGAAAGAAAAACTATTACTTGCTTTATCATATTTGTACGTATTACTTTTTACAGTACCGAAACCATTATCAATAGTTGTCGTAACTGTGCCAGTATCAACCATCTTACCAAATACATCACCAGCTTTTGCATTAGCTAAACCTGCAGAGCCAGTATAGGTCTTACCATTATCAGTACTAATAAATTTGTTATCTGTTAAATCCTTAGCTGTTGCAACAGTGTTATTTACGCTACCCTTACCATTAACGTTAAATCCGGTTAAACCCAAAGTCTCAGCTGTAATTTCTTTTAGGTTTATAGTAATAGCTTCTCCATCATTAGCGCCAACCTGAATGGTCATAGAGTTATCAGATGCCAGTACTTTCACACCGTTGAACTGAGTCTGACCAGATACACGGTTGATTTCCCCCAGACGTTGGGTAATTTCATTTTGAATAGAATCTAGGTCAGACGGAGAGTTAGTGCCGTTAGTTGCCTGTACAGACAACTCACGAACACGCTGCAGGTTGTTGTTGATTTCAGACAACGCGCCTTCAGTGGTCTGAGCGATAGAGATACCATCGTTGGCGTTTCGGGAAGCCTGAGTAAGACCTTTGATATTAGATGTGAAGCGGTTAGCAATCGCCTGACCTGCAGCATCGTCTTTCGCGCTGTTGATACGCAGACCAGAGGACAGACGCTCAATAGCCGAACTCAGAGAAGACTGTGATTTATTCAGGTTATTTTGAGTCAACAGCGATAGGCTGTTGGTATTGATAACTTGTGCCATAAAATTTTCCTTTTGGGTATATAAGCCAGGCTTACCTGTGTCATTCAAGTTATCGACCACTTTGGCCTAAACTTTATCTTTTTTTTAATTTCATCAATCTATTGTTTTTATTTGGTTTTTAGCGAGCTAGGGACAACTAACAGCACACAACCAATTATGTGAATTTTCCATCAAGTCTTGCTCTCTTTTGCTAGTTCACAAAAATTGCTAAGCGATTGTCAGATCGGTCAAGCAGGTTCCGCCAGATTCCAAAGATAACTCTCGATCTTTTACAAATATCATACAGGCCAATCGCATTGACCTAGTTAGTATCAACAATCGAACGTTTTATGACACCAGTAAACCCTACCCTAAATTAGTATCATTAAATTAGCACATTGACATTATGATACCATTAGTTGATTGTGATACCGTTTTTGATACCAATCAGGAGAGCGATTATGAGCCGTACATTTGCATATTGCCGTGTGTCTACCAGCGAACAGTCAACAGAAAACCAGATTATGGCGATTCGTCAGGCTGGTTATGAAGTGCCTGAGAATCGTGTTGTCTCGGAGACGGTATCCGGTGGCGTACAGGCAATGAAGCGTAAAGGCTTTGCCGATATGGTTACTCATAAGCTGGAAGCTGGGGATCGACTGGTGGTGCTGAAGCTAGATCGCTTAGGTCGTGACAACATCGATGTGCAGCAAACTATAGCGATGTTGGTAGAAAAAGAGATAGATGTAGTGTCGCTGGATCTGCCTGTGCGTAACCTTTCCAGGGCGGAAGGGAAGCTGATGCTACAAATGTTTTCAGCGTTTGCGGAGTTCGAAAAATCCCGCATTATTGAACGCACAAAAGAAGGATTAGTAAGAGCCAGGAAGGAAGGGAAGAAGTTAGGCCGTCCGGTTGCGGCAGATACCCTTCAGCGTGTACAGGAAGCCAGAGCTAAGGGGCTGAGTCAGTCCAAAGCGGCGTTAGCACTGAATTTAAGTCTCCCGACTATCAAACGAAACTGGAACATCAAAGAGGCGTAAGATTTAACCTGTCTTCACTCAGATTCAGATGCTGCCCTGCCAACGTTTGAGGCTTAATTATGGCTATTTTCGGGTCAATTAATTCGAAATATTCTGGCGACAGTAAATCCAGCGGAGCCGCACACCAGCTTAAATCCACCTGGAAAAGATAGTGATGGAGTGCTATATTTAAAATTTAAGCCGTAGTATATGAGAGAAAGCATTGTTAAACGCAATGAGCGCTATCGTGAGCGTTTTTTTGTAGTGTGGGTAATGCGTAGGTACTACTTCCTAACTTGAAGGCCGTAGAGAGCGTTACACGAAGGATTTAGCAATTATGGTTTTTATTGCTCAATTTTGATGTTGAGTGGACCCGATCCCCATTTCCGGTCTGATACTTTCCACGCTCTTTCGCCAGATACGATACCCACAGAAATGGACCCTTTAGCGTTTCCGGCTTATTTCTTTCGATAACGTAATGATTCGGATATCTTTCCGTTGCCTTTGGCAGCTCCACCAGCGCTGCTTTACCGCCCGTCAGACCCATCCAGATTTCAACAATGCTTCCGGCAATGCCACTTGTGGGTGTCCCAAGGCGTCTGACCTGTCGATGCGGGAGGGCAATCCAGCAATGGTAATGCACCTGTTTTGCTTTCTCTTGCTCCCGTACCCAGCCATAAGCAAAGTTGAGGATCGGTTCTGCCAATCCCTCAGGCCTGTTTAATTTAGCCCTCAGGCGTTCACGTAGTTTTTTAAACAGGTCGCTTACCCACCTGTTGCCTGTGTCTATTGGGGTATTCTCAGGTAAGCGTAAATCGAAGCGAGAGAAGTAAACCCGGCTGTAGATGGATAGTATCGCATCAAGCTGTTCTGCTATAGGGGTAAGGATATCAAGGCGAACACCAGATTTGTCGGTGGTGTTGATCGGGTAGGAGTAACCATGACGAATGAAAACATCACCATCGATTACCCTGTAACGCCCGTGTACATGACCTTTGGTTGTGTAAGGCGTAGCCTGCGTGAGCATTGACTGAGTACATCCTTCTTCTGACACAGTACCCCCACAAGTTAGTTATATAAACAACCCTCGCGTACACACGTATAAGTTATTACCATCTGACCACCGTAAAACGAAGCGGGTACAGGTAGTGCAAACCCCATCAAGCAAAGCCTGACGGCAAAAAAGATGGATGAAATTTTTTCGAAGAAAGTTTACATGGGATATAGAAACCCAAAATAACAATAACTCAAAACAAATAGCAGTGCAAAGAATATTTTAATCTGCGGTATTTTTCAGGTTTGCTTCTGCAATTTTTCCGTTTTTGCGATACTCCAACATTGTGCTTCCCTGTCGATAAACGCTTAGCTACGGCTCAGCAAACCCATTGAATTAGAATGACTATCACTAAAACCAATCAACACTATCAACAACTGGAAGCAAATCCGAAACTTTCATCTTGCCCGTGTAAACCTTGGTTTGCCCTTGGTTTGAATGTTCGTGGCCTATCGTTTGCTGAACAAGTGTGAGGGTGTGCTTTGCCTGAATCTCAGTTACGAAAGTGTGACGTAAGCTGTGCACAATACGTCTATTTTTATAATCATCAAGATAATCAATACCCAATTGCTCACGTATCGCATGGAAAAACCGCGTTACCTGACTTGTATTAGTGATTTCTGGGAACAAGTTGGCATCTGTCTGTTTGCTATCCAAATAATCCAAAAAACCCATATTGATCAAACGTTTTGAGATAGGAACCTGCCGAATCCCCGCCTCAGTCTTACTATCTCCGATCATGATGTAATACCGTTGGCTATCGTCGTCCAAGCGCACATCTGAAACCTTCAGTTTTGCGATTTCAGAACGACGGGCCCCTGTATACGCTAGCAACAAAAAACCCCATTTATTCCAACCATCTAATGTCGCGAAGTGTTCTACCATCTTTCTCATTTCTGTACGATTGTAATGGCCGTAGCTGTGACTTTTTGCTTCATACTTGACGTTGTTTGTAGGCGGTAATTCAAGAATATCCTCTTCTTTGGTCAGGTAGGTTGAAAATAACCCCTGACAAAGTTTCAGATAATCTTTGACCGTTTTTGATGAAACTAAGTCTTCTTCTGGAACCTCATCCAAATCTAAACATTGCTGGATAGTCATCCTGTTGTATGGCCTCTTGTTTTGGCGAGGAAGACCTTCAACGACTTCAAGCAAGTGTTTAATATCGCGCCGAGTGATTTCAGTAACTAACGTATCAGCACCAAGAACCATCTCTATCACTTCATAATATTTCTCATTACCCTGTCGAATCTTAGGCACCCAATTAGGCTTAAATGCGAGAAATCCCTGCCATGCCTTAGATAAAGTAATCCCAGAGGCCAATGATTCTTCAGGTTTATCGGCTACGGTAGGCGCATAGTGGTTGTCTGGACGCATGGAGTTAACAATCTGTTGGTAATCAGAATGTCGCTGTTCCATAAGGGCTATATGTGCATCGCAATAGTGTCTCCAGAGGAGGTCATACTGTGAAGCCACAATATCGATTTCATCCTCCATGCCCGTAAGATCAAACTGGCTACCAAGTTGTTCTACAACTGAATCTGTCGATAGCGGCTCAACATCTTGTTTGAAGGTTCCATCAAGTAGCAATCCAACATCAAGAGCAATACGTTTTTCACGGGCCAATGAACCTGATTTTCGCAAGGTACTACGTACAGTAGAGGGGATTTTTTTCGCTGCGGCATAAAAACCTGCCTGAATTTCAAGCAAATACTTATCAATATCGTCTTGTTCTAACTTCTTCATTTTCTGCACTATATCCATTAATAGCGTTGCTTCCATCTTGGACGATTTTACAAGAGAAATAAACATCGAGAGACGGGAAGATATAAATCTTGCTCTACTGGCTGAATCGCAGCCCAGCGACACACGAAAGAAACCGCCTGAAGGCAGTCTAAAATGAAGGCTGTAACGGTTGCCACGCTTTAGGATATTCGGGATGGAACAGCCGTTGGTGTGCCTCGTCTGTATCACAGTTTGTGTCACATTTTCACCTATTACGGCCTGAGACACACCAACGTATTGTTTTTGAATGAGTTGAAGCTGACCGATAAGCCGGGTTCTGTCGTGGACAGTCATTCATCTAGGCCAGCAATCACTCACTGGCTCAAGCAGCCTACCCGGGTTCAGTACGGGCCGTACCTTGTGAACCCCTATTTGGCCTTGCTCCGGGTGGAGTTTACCGTGCCACGGACTGTTACCAGCCGCGCGGTGCGCTCTTACCGCACCCTTTCACCCTTACCTGATCCCACTTACGTGGGCCATCGGCGGTTTGCTCTCTGTTGCACTGGTCGTGGGTTTCCCCCCCAGGCGTTACCTGGCACCCTGCCCTATGGAGCCCGGACTTTCCTCCCCTCCGCCCGTCTCCCCCGAAGAGGACGACGACGAAGCGGCGACTGTCTGGTCAGCTTCGGCGCGCAGTATAGAGGGTTTGCGGGGTAATGTCACCCCGCACTGCGCATTCCTATCGCCAACGTAGCGGCGATGTTTCTTGAGGCGCGATAAATATTATCAAATGCCCCACGAAAGGCCTCTTCCAGCGTGCTGATGCTGGTCAATACGCTAAACACCGCATCGATACCATATTGATGCACCACTTCCACATCGCGCGTCAGGCTGCCGCCAATACCAATTACCGGTTTGTGGTATTTCTTCGCGACATTCGCCACGCCCACCGGCACTTTGCCGTGAATACTCTGGCTGTCGATGCGTCCTTCACCGGTCACCACCAGCGTACAGTCGTGAATATGCTCTTCCAGATTGAGGGCCTGAGTCACAATCTCTATCCCACTGCGCAGCTCCGCGCCTAAAAATGCCATTAACGCGGCACCCATACCACCGGCAGCCCCCGCCCCGGGAACATCCTTCACGTCTACCCGCAGCGATTTTTTAATGATGTCGGCGTAGTGAGAAAGATTGCGGTCCAGTTCGAGAATGCGTTCTTCCGTCGCCCCTTTCTGCGGGCCGAAGATGCGCGAAGCGCCAGTATCACCTGTGAGCGGATTGGTCACATCGCAGGCCACGCGAATGGAGCAGGTTTTTAATCGCGGATCCAAACCGGAAATGTCGATGCTGTTGAGGCTCATCAGACTGCCGCCCCCGTAGCCAATCTCTGTCCCGTTAGCGTCGCAAAGTTTCGCGCCCAGAGCCTGCACCATACCCGCGCCACCATCGTTGGTTGCACTACCGCCAATGCCGATAATAATGCTCTGCGCCCCGCTATCCAGCGCCTGCAAAATCAATTCCCCGGTACCACGTGACGTGGTGACTAACGGGTTACGCTTATCAGGAGGTACTAACGCCAGACCACTGGCTGCCGCCATTTCGATAAACGCAGTTTTACCATCTCCGGACATGCCCCAGCAGGCATTCACTTTTTCGCCCAGCGGCCCCGTTACCCACGCGGAATATTCACTCCCTTGCGTGGCGGCAATCATGGCTTCGACCGTTCCTTCGCCGCCGTCGGCCACCGGAACTGAAACATATTGCGCATCGGGAAATATTTCCCGAAATCCTTTTTCTATTGCCTGAGCGACCTCAGTGGCAGATAGACTTTCTTTATAAGAGTCTGGGGCAATTACGATTTTCATAGTTATGTAGCCTGACTGTGCCGCGCAAGGCAAGAAATACAGGGCGCACATCCGCGCCCTTCTTGTTAGCGTGTGACTTCCACTTTCGCCAGTTTTTCGTAGTAACATGCGAGCGCGCTGTGATCGGCGGTGCCCAGCCCATCTGCGCGAAGCGCCTGCATCATCTCCATGACTGCAGCAGTCAGCGGCAACTGCGCGCCGACCCCATGAGAAGTGTCCAGCGCATTCGCCAGATCTTTGATATGCAGGTCAATACGAAAACCTGGCTTAAAGTTGCGGTCCATGACCATCGGCGCTTTCGCGTCCAGCACGGTGCTTCCGGCCAGTCCGCCACGGATCGCCTGATACACCAGATCCGGGTTCACACCCGCTTTGGTCGCCAGCGTCAGCGCTTCAGACATCGCCGCAATGTTCAGCGCCACAATCACCTGGTTCGCCAGCTTAGTGACGTTACCCGCGCCAATGTCGCCGGTATGTACCACTGAACCAGCCATCGCTTTCAGCAGATCGTAATACTTGTCGAAAATCGCTTTATCGCCACCGACCATCACCGACAACGTGCCATCAATCGCTTTTGGCTCGCCGCCGCTGACCGGCGCATCCAGCATATCCACGCCTTTCGCTTTCAGCGCCTCGCTAATTTCACGGCTGGCCAACGGTGCAATGGAGCTCATGTCGATCAGCACAGTGCCCGGTTTCGCACCTTCAATAATTCCGCCTTCACCCAGCGCCACTTCCTTAACATGCGGCGAGTTCGGCAGCATGGTGATGATCACGTCGCACTGCTCAGCAATATCTTTCGCCGTGGCGGCGGTTTCTGCACCAGCGGCAATGACTTCCGCAATGGATTCCGGGTTACGGTCAGCAACCACCAACGAGTAACCTGCCTTGAGGAGGTTTTTACTCATTGGTTTACCCATGATACCGAGGCCAATAAAACCAACTTTCATTGTCATGTCTTTATCTCTCTCTACTGTCGATGGTGGTTATTTCTTAAAAGAATCAGCCAGTTTCTGCGTGGCTGAACGGAACACGCCAAGGTCGCTGCCAACGGCAACAAAGGTCGCGCCCCACTCCAGATAACGACGCGCATCCGCCTCTACCGGGGCCAGAATTCCGCTTGGTTTGCCATGTGCTTTCGCGCGGGCAAAAATGTGCAGGATAGCTTTCTGCACATCAGGATGTGACGCATTGCCGAGATGGCCTAGCGCCGCAGCCAGATCGCTTGGGCCGACGAAGACACCGTCTACGCCTTCGGTCGCCGCGATGGCGTCAACGTTATCAACGCCCTGCTGACTTTCGATCTGCACGATGATGGTGATGTTCTTATTCGATTGCGCAAAGTAGTCCGGTACGGTGCCAAACATATTGGCGCGATGGGAGACGGACACGCCGCGAATACCTTCCGGCGGATAGCGGGTCGACGCCACGGCGTTCACCGCCTCTTCTTGTGTCTCAACGAACGGGATCAGGAAGTTGTAAAACCCAATATCCAGCAGGCGCTTGATAATCACCGGCTCGTTGGTCGGCACGCGTACGACCGGCGCGCTGGCGCTGCCTTTCAGCGCCATCAATTGCGGGATAAACGTCGAGATATCGTTCGGCGCGTGTTCGCCATCCAGTACCAGCCAGTCAAAACCCGCCAGGCCTAAAACTTCGGTACTGATTGGGCTGGCCAATGCAGACCAGCAGCCAATCTGAATCTGTTGCGCCGCGAGGGCCGCTTTAAACTTATTCGGGAAAATCGTGTTATTCATCGCCTATACCTATGTTTATTTCTGCAATTCCATACGTTTAATGTCACCGACAATAAACAGGTAGCAAACCATTGCCATCAGCGCCGAACACCCTACAAACATCAGCGCAGCATTAAATGAGTGCAGCTCGCTCACCAGATAACCAATCACCAGCGGGGTAACGATAGAGGCTACGTTGCCAAATACGTTAAATACCCCACCGCACAGACCGACGATTTCTTTCGGTGCAGTATCGGAGATCACCGGCCAACCCAGCGCGCCGAAACCTTTGCCGAAGAACGCCAGCGCCATCAGCGCGACAACCAGGGTGGTGTTATCGGTGTAGTTACACAGAATAATTGTCGACGCGAGCAACATTCCGAGCACAATCGGCAGCTTACGTGCCAAAGTGATGCTGAAGCCACGTTTAATCAGATAATCAGAGAACACACCGCCGAGCACGCCACCGGCAAATCCGCACAGCGCAGGAATCGACGCCACCAGACCGACTTTCAGGATCGACATGCCTTTTTCCTGTACCAGGTAAATCGGGAACCAGGTAAGGAAAAACCAAGTGATGGTGTTGATAAAATACTGTCCGAAGAACACGCCAAGCATCATGCGGTTGGTCAGCAACTGCTTGATATAATGCAGTTTAGGACCACCTGATTTCACATCGCCGGGCTTTTTATGGTCCATATCCACGACCGCGCCGTTTTCAGAGATAAACTTCAGCTCTTCCTGCGACATACGCGGGTGATCGGTTGGGTTATGAATAAACTTTACCCACAGGCCGGTGAGCACAAAACCGATCACGCCCATCACGGTAAAGACGTGCTCCCAGCCCCAGGCAAAGGTCAGCCAGCCCAGCAGCGGCGAAAACAGCGCCAGGGAGAAATATTGTGCGGAGTTAAAAATCGCAGATGCCGTACCGCGCTCTTTCGTCGGGAACCAGGCGGCCACAATACGGGCGTTCGCCGGGAAGGACGGTGCTTCCGAGAAGCCCAGCATAAAGCGCATGATGAACATTGAAATACCCGCCCAGGCCAGCGGGAACATATCGACAAAACCCTGCAGAAAGGTGAACAGCGACCAGAAGAACAGACTGTAAGTGTAGACTTTCTTCGAACCGAACTTATCCAGCAGCCAGCCGCCAGGGATTTGCATCAACAGGTAAGCCCAACCGAAGGCGGAGAAAATGTAACCCATTGAAATGGCACTGAGCTGCAACTCTTTCGCCACTTCCGTGCCGGCAATAGATAGCGTGGCACGGTCCGCGTAGTTAACGGCGGTAACAATAAATATTATTAGCAATATTAAGTAACGGGTGTGCGTACCTTTCTTTTTCTCGACAACTGTATCCAGTATCATTCTAATTACCTCGGGTACATAAAAGTTTTTATTATTATTTGGCAGATATCCCTGGTGATAAATTACCGATAATAAAAACGTATAATAATTTATCAGACGCAATGAAACCGTGATTTAGTATAATCAGCAGCGCAACGTTAATCATTGTGCAAGCGCTCATTAAATATGCGTTATTAAATTAATGTTTTGGGCATATGCACACATGCATGGGCGCTAATCCACACATTTACGTATTGCTCCCCCTGCTGGCGTGGTCTTGCTGAGTTTAAGTGATCATTGTCACATTCTTCACGATAAACTCCTGACATTCTTATTTCACGATACCGAATCTTTATTACTGACAATGAGATTCAAAATATAAATATCCACACTATTATCACCACTTGTTGGAGAATACTGGACAATGGCCGACATCGAAATTAGACAAGAATCGCCAACGGCGTTTTATATTAAAGTTCACGAAACAGATAATGTGGCGATAATTGTCAATGACAATGGTCTGAAAGCCGGAACGCGTTTTCCGGACGGACTGGAACTCATTGAACATATTCCCCAGGGTCATAAAGTGGCGCTCGTGGATATTCCTGTTCATGGTGAAATCGTGCGTTATGGCGAAGTGATAGGCTATGCCGTTCGCGACATCCCCCGCGGCAGTTGGATTGATGAATCAATGGTTGAGCTGCCCAAGGCTCCGCCGCTGGAGACGCTGCCGCTGGCAACTAAAGTGCCTGAGCCGCTGCCGCCTCTCGAGGGTTATACCTTCGAAGGTTACCGCAATGCTGACGGTAGCGTTGGCACCAAGAATCTGCTCGGCATCTCCACCAGCGTGCACTGCGTGGCGGGCGTGGTGGACTATGTGGTGAAAATCATTGAACGCGATCTGCTGCCCAAATACCCGAATGTTGACGGTGTGGTGGGGCTCAATCATCTGTACGGTTGCGGCGTGGCGATTAACGCTCCAGCCGCCATCGTGCCCATTCGAACTATTCATAATATTGCGCTGAACCCTAACTTTGGCGGTGAGGTAATGGTCATTGGCCTCGGCTGTGAAAAACTGCAGCCAGAGCGCCTGCTGGAAGGTACGCACGATGTAAAAAGCATTCCGGTCGACAGCGCCAGCATCGTCAGCCTGCAGGATGAAAAACACGTCGGCTTTCAATCGATGGTTGCCGATATTTTGCAAGTGGCCGAACGCCATCTGGCAAAGCTCAATCAGCGCCAGCGTGAAACCTGCCCGGCATCAGAACTGGTGGTCGGCATGCAGTGCGGCGGCAGCGATGCGTTTTCCGGCGTGACGGCCAACCCAGCGGTAGGTTATGCCTCCGACCTGTTAGTACGCTGCGGCGCGACAGTGATGTTCTCCGAAGTCACCGAAGTACGCGATGCCATCCACCTTCTGACCCCGCGCGCGATTAACGAAGAGGTGGGTAAACGCCTGCTCGAAGAGATGGCCTGGTACGACAACTACCTGGACATGGGCAAGACTGACCGGAGCGCCAACCCATCACCGGGCAACAAGAAAGGCGGTCTGGCAAACGTGGTAGAAAAAGCGCTGGGTTCTATTGCGAAGTCGGGCAAGAGCGCGATTGTCGAAGTCTTGTCGCCGGGCCAGCGTCCAACCAAACGTGGCCTGATTTACGCTGCCACCCCCGCCAGCGATTTTGTCTGCGGTACGCAACAGGTTGCTTCCGGGATCACAGTACAAGTCTTTACCACCGGTCGCGGTACGCCGTATGGCCTGATGGCCGTGCCGGTGATTAAAATGGCGACACGCACCGAGCTGGCCAATCGTTGGTTTGACCTGATGGACATCAACGCCGGTACCATCGCTACCGGAGAAGAAACCATTGAAGACGTGGGTCTGAAACTGTTCGAGTTTATTCTCGACGTCGCCAGCGGACGTAAGAAAACCTTCTCAGATCAGTGGGGACTGCATAACCAGCTGGCGGTGTTTAACCCGGCGCCAGTGACCTGATTATCGAAACGAAAGCCAACGAAAAAACGGGGATTTGTCCCCGTTTTTGATGTCGATGCTTCAACAAATAAAGTGATAACGTTCGCATTTTAAGAGGTTTTTTTAAACATCTATTTTTTTCGATTCAAACCTACCAAATGAACCTAACGACATGAAATTAAAAGAAATAATACCACCATTGTTTTACGTTATATTTTCGTTTTGATAAAAGAGAAACCTACCGAAAGACGACCTTGTTTTAATGCGATAATCCCCTCTTTTTTACTGCTTTGACTTTCTCCGGTGTAAAACAGATTATTCATAGGCTCCTGTAATTTACCTCATAAGCATTCTGACCTGAATAAAGAGGGAAGTTATGTATACCCTGAATAAAAATAATGTCGCATTGGCTTGTCTTATTTCCTGTTTACTGGCAACTCCTGTCTTCGCGAGTGCTGGAGGCCAGTCGGACGCAAAGCCTGTTAAATTACGCTACACGTTATGGGACCGTAATCAACTCCCTGGCGAACAACAGCTCGTTAATGAATTTGAAAAAGACAACCCCGGAATTAAGGTCGAAATTGAACTAACTCCTTATGACCAGTATTTTATCAAACTCAGTTCAGCAGTCGGTGGAAATGTAGCACCGGATGTATTCTGGATGAACATGCCTAATTTCCAGCAATATGTGAAAAATGGCATGCTGGAACCACTGAGTAATTATCTGAAAGATAAATCAGCGCCGAAACTGGATGATTTTGTTAAAAGCTCAGTCGATGCCTACCAATACCAGTCGCAACAATATGCCATCCCAAGGGATATTGATGCAATTGCCGTCTGGTACAACAAAAAAATGTTCGATCAGGCTGGTGTGAGTTATCCCGATAAAAACTGGACGTGGAACGATCTAAAACAAAAATCAGATCAGCTACGTAAAGGGCTGGATAAACAGTCTTATCCACTGGCAATGGAATTCAGCAGCGGACAGGATAGTTACTTTAACCTGCTATTACAGGCCGGGGATAAGATTGTACTACCTGAGGGCAAAACGGATGTTGCCAATGACAAAGCTATCGCCGTCTATCGCGATGTTCAAGGCATGCTGAACGCGGGACTAATCCAACCGCCAGGCGAGATGGAAGCCTCAGACGTCTTCCAGTCAAACCGGGTAGCCATGGTCTACGCAGGCTCATGGTGGGCATTACCCTTCTCTCAAAACGAGTTGATTAAAGATCACATCGGCGTAGTGCCAATGCCAAAAATGGCAGAGCAGGCAGGTGTATCCCATAGTCTGGCATTTGCTATGTCAGCCAAAAGTCAGCATAAAGATGCGGCGTGGAAGTTCATTGAGTTCATGAGTTCTGAGCATGCGCAGCAGACTCTGGCTACGGGAAAAGTCGTGATCCCGGCTAACCAAAAAGTGGCCAAAGAGTGGGCTGAAGGCTTTAAGGATATTGATGTTTCAGCCTATATCGATTCGTTGGCTTTCTCACATAAATATCCAACCGCGGGCTCCAATACCGCTAAGTGGAACAGCATTCTGAATGATGGCTTGAAAAAAGTGTGGACGGGTACTGACCCAGAGAAAGTCATGCCTGGTGTTGCTAAACGCGTTGAACGAGAAATGCAGAAATAATCCTGAGGGAGCCATGCTCCCTCTCGCTTTCGCCCGCGCAATATATTTTGGTTGCACAGTGAGCACCCCGGAGTCTGTATGAGCTATTCAGATGAAGCTGCATCCCCACAATTACCGGCCAGAGAAGTGCAAAAAAAATCCCTGACCAAGCTGGAAAAAGAAGAACGCTTCTGGGGATGGATAATGATTATGCCGTTACTGGCGGGGTTAATTGTTTTTTACTTTACTCCATTCTTCCAGAACGTTTTTTATAGTTTCACTGACCTGGGAGAGTTTCAGATCTGGACGACGATCAGCTTAGATAACTATATTAATTTATTCAGCGATGATGAGTTTCGTTCAGCAATATATAACACCTTGGCCTATGTTTTTATTTGCGTACCAATAATCACCGTTTTGTCATTACTGCTCGCAATTGGCCTGAATCAGGCGATTCGCGGTCAGTGGTTGTTTCGCACGCTGTTATTTCTGCCCGCTGTCACTATGCCTGCGGCCATTGCTATGGTCTGGCAGTGGTTGATGAACCGAAACTTCGGCTTAATTAATCAGATCCTGGCCTTTTTCGATCTTCCGGCCATCGGTTGGTTATCCGATCCCGATGTCGTCCGCCTGAGCGCCTCGTTGGTTATCATCTGGTCGGCTATTGCGCTGAAGATGATCATTCTGCTCGCTGGATTGCAGGGGATCCCCAAACAAATTTATGAAGCGATGTCGCTGGATGGCATCAGCAAATTGCGTGGATTCTGGTCTATTACCTTACCGCTAATGATCCCCACGCTGTTTTTCGTACTGGTGATCTCTTTTATCGAAACGCTGCAAATTTTCGATGTGGTTTATCTGCTGTTTGGCAGTTCATCCATGGTGGACGATCAGACGATGACTATCGCCTATCTCTTCTATAAATACGCCTTTATCTACCATGAAAAAGGGTATGCCTCAGCGATCGCCGTGGTGATTTTCGTTATCACGATGGTCCTGACGCTGCTGCAAATATGGATTGGTAAACGACTTAAAGCACAGTGAGGCAACCACGATGTTCATGACTAAACGTGAAAAATGGCTAATTTACGGCTTGATGATCCTCGCGACGCTGGTAACTGTGGTTCCCTTCATCTGGATGATCATCACCTCTTTTAAAACCCAGGCAGAAAGCATCGCCTTTCCGCCGATCCTGCTACCTGCCAACCCAGGGTTTCAGGCTTACGGTAAAATCTTGCATGAAATGCCTTTTGGCAGCTTTTACTTTAACTCGATCGTCTCCACGTTGGTCATCGTCATTTTGCAGACGCTGATTGCGGCAATGGCAGCGTACGGTTTCTCCCGACTGCGTTTTAAAGGGCGAGATGTCCTGTTTATGCTGTGTATTTCAATTCTGATGGTGCCCGGTCAGATCTTTTTAATCCCACAGTTTTTAACCGTTGAAAAAATCGGTTTGCTGAACTCAATTCCTGGACTGGTGCTACCGGGTTTATTCAGCATATATAGCGCCTTTTTATTGCGTCAGTTTTTTCTGTCAGTACCTAAAGAACTGGAAGAGGCAGCCATTATGGATGGGTATAACCATCTGACTATTTTCTTCAAAATTATGCTGCCATTAATTAAACCAGGGCTGATTGCCTGCGTCATTATTAACGGATTGTGGAGCTGGAATAACTTAATGTGGCCGCTGATCGTCAACACCTCCATGGATAAAATGACATTACCGGTGGGGTTAGCCTCACTTTCCGGACGCTCAGGCGTGGAATATCCGATGTTAATGGCGGGCGCATTGCTGGCGATTATCCCGATGTTGTTACTTTATATCTTCTTCCAGCGCTATTTTATTCGCGGCATCGCTGGTGCCGGAATTAAAGGATAAGGGGCAGTGTTATGTCAGGTATTCAATTACAGGCAGTAAGCAAAGTCTATCCCAATGGCTTCCAGGCGATCCATGGCGTTGATCTTGAAATCCACGATGGCGAATTCATGGTGTTTGTCGGGCCATCAGGCTGCGCCAAATCAACGCTGCTGCGCATGATTGCAGGTCTGGAAGATATCACTCATGGTCATATCGCAATCGGAGAGAAGTGCGTCAACGACCTGCTACCAAAGGAGCGAGGCGTTGCCATGGTCTTCCAGAATTATGCCCTCTATCCCCACATGACGATTTATAAAAATATGGCATTCAGTCTGTTAGGGAAAATGAGCAAAGAAGAGATTGATATCCGCGTACGGGAAGCTGCACACAAGCTGGAAATAGAGACATTACTCGATAAAAAGCCCGGCCAACTTTCGGGCGGTCAATGTCAGCGCGTTGCCGTTGGCAGGGCCATCGTGCGTAAGCCAGACGTTTTTTTGTTTGATGAGCCGCTTTCCAACCTGGATGCAAAGCTGCGTGTTTCAATGCGCGTGCGGCTGACAGAACTGCATCGACAACTGCGTCACGAAGGCGTGAGCGCAACCATGGTGTACGTCACGCACGATCAGATTGAAGCGATGACGATGGGAGACAGGATTTGCGTTCTTAATGGCGGTCGTATTATGCAGGTGGATACCCCAGGAAATATCTACCATCACCCCAGGAATAAATTTGTTGCTGGTTTTATTGGTAATCCGGCAATGAATATTATGCTGCTTGATATTGAACCCGGTACTCGTGGTCTGCGTCTGGCTGATAATTTAATCCTGCCATTAAATACACGCTTGAGTAACCTACTGGAGCAATATCCGCACTCCAGCGTCTGGTTCGGCATCCGGTCAGAGGCCATTCAGTTAGCCTCGCAGCATGACGTCTCTGCGTTCGATGCGCACATTACCAACGTAGAAAGGATGGGCAACGAAGACCTTCTGCATTTTGATATTGGTGAGCAACATATGATCTTACGTATTAACTCCTCACCCGACTGGGCCCCTCTTCCCGGCGAATCTATCAAAGTGAAATTTAATCTGGAAGCCGCCTTTTTGTTTGATAAAAAACATGAAGAAAATTTGGCCTGACCGTTATTCAGGCTAAGTGAAAAATGAGAGGTTTATATGTGTGCGAATAAAGTGACCGTATTAGTGGTAGGGGCTGGTGCGCGCGGAGAAATATATGCTCGCTATGCGCTTGAACATCCAGACAGAATGCAGGTAGTAGGCGTTGCTGAGCCCAGAGAGGCATATCGCCAGCAGTTTGTCGCACAGCATAAGATTGCCCCAAATAACGTATTTTGCGACTGGCAAGAGGCTGCGACCCAACCCAAAATGGCCGACGTAGTACTTATTTGCACGCAGGATAATATGCACAAAGATCCTGCCGTGGCGTTTGCCAATCTCGGCTATCACATTCTGCTGGAAAAACCACTCGCCCCTACGCCAGAAGATTGCCGGATCATTATTGATGCGGTTAAACGCAACAACGTATTACTGGCCGTCGCGCACGTCCTGCGGTACACCCGCTATACGCAAAAGCTGAAATCACTGCTTGATGATGGCGTAATTGGCGATATTGTCAGCATGCAGCATCTCGAACCCGTAGGTTACTGGCATCAGGCGCACTCGTTTGTACGTGGTAACTGGCGCAATGAAGCAGAATCGTCATTTATGTTATTGCAGAAATCCTGTCATGATTTGGACTGGATCCGCTACATCATGGGCGACAACTGCAAGGACGTAGGATCATTTGGCAGCCTGAGCCACTTTGTGAAAGAGAATCAGCCTGCTGGCGCCGCCGACCGCTGCCTTGATTGTCAGGTTGAAGCAACCTGCCCCTGGTCTGCCTGCAAAATTTATCTGGGTGAAAACCACAAATGCACTCCTCACTTCCGTCGGGTGCTGACTGCAGATCCCAGCGAAGAAAATGTCCGCCAGGCGCTGCGCGATGGGCCTTATGGTCGCTGCGTTTATCGTTGTGATAATGATGTGGTGGATCATCAGGTTGTTAACTTACGTTTTGCCCACCAGCAGACGGTGACCTTTACCATGACCGCATTTACCAAAATGGAAGATCGAAAAACGCGCCTGTTTGGCACCAGAGGTTATCTGGAAGGTGATGGCGAGCAGATCCGGGTGTTTGATTTCCTGACAGACAAAGAAACAGTGCATCAGATCGAGGAGATCGCCGCTGGAACACAAACCCAGATGGGGGGACATGGTGGTGGCGATTACTACCTGATGGATCGCTTTATCCATGCAGTGATGGCCAACGATCAAAATATGATCCTTTCTGGCCCGGATGAGTCACTGGAAAGTCACTTAATGGTCTTTGCCGCAGAACGCGCTCGCAAGGAAAACAGTCTGGTTACGCTGTGAAGCCGGAGGAGATGAGGCATGTTTTACGGTGTTGATATTGGTGGAACCAAAACTGAAATTGTCGCTTTTGATAAGGAAATGCAGGTTTGCTGGCGTAAGCGCGTTGCCACGCCAGTTCAGGATTATGAACTCTTTCTTTCGACCTTTACTTCACTTATTGATACCGCCGACTGGGCGACAGGAACGCAAGGAAAAATTGGCATCGGCATGCCCGGTCTTATGGACAGACATACCGGAAAACTACTGTCATCTAACGTGCCCTGCCTGACCGGACGCCAGGTGATGAACGATTTAGCTAACCGCCTCAATCGTTCGGTTGAGCTGGACAATGACTGCTGCTGCTTTGCGCTCTCGGAAGCCCATACCCAGCAGGCTCGCCAGTTCTCCAGAATTTTTGGTGCCATTATTGGCACCGGCATGGGTGGAGGGTTAGTCATTGACGGTCAGCTGTATAGGGGTCGCAACCGAATGGCCAGTGAGTTTGGCCATTTACCGCTTCCGGCAACGTTTATGCGTCGTTATCATTTACCGGAACTGAAGTGCGGTTGTGGCTTACAAGGGTGTCTGGAACGCTATCAATCCGGCCCCGGTTTACTGTGGCTCCACAAACACTTCAGCGGAGAACAACTCAAAATGGAGACCCTGCTGGAGCATTATCGTCATGGCAATGCCAGCGCCGTTACTACCATAGAAGCATGGATTGATATGTTGGGTTGTACGCTGGCGCAATTGCAGTTGATTCTGGATGTCGATGCTTTTGTTCTCGGCGGTGGAGTTTCCAACATCGAAGAAATTTATACGTTGCTGCCGCAGGCCATGTCACGTTATTTGTTCCCGGGATTAGAACCTGCCCGCGTATTCCCGGCCATCCATGGCGCATCCAGCGGGGTTCGCGGTGCCGCATTGCTGCTGGTTGAACAGGGTACGCAGACCCACTAAAAAACTGCTGGCGGGGGAATCTCGCCAGCAATTTCAGTTATTCATCCGCAATCACCACATCCACCCCAAGCTGGATTAACGTCCGGTGATAATTTTCTGGGATCCCGCTGTCGGTAATCACCCGGTCAATCCCGCTGATTTCGCTAATCATACAGAAACTTTTGCGGCCAAACTTGCTGGAGTCAGCGACTACCGTGACCTCCTGCGCAACTTCACACATTACCTGATTCAGATGTGCTTCTCCCGGATGTGGCGTGGTAATTCCCGCTTCCAGGCAGAATCCGTCAACGCCTAAGAAAAGCTTATCAAACCGGTATTGTCTAAGCTGGTGTTCTGCTGAAGGGCCATACAATGAATAGACGCTTTGCCTGACGTTCCCTCCCAGAATCATGACGTCTACGCGCTCAAAATTCGCCAGTTCCCATGCAATGTTGAGCGCATTGGTCATCACCACCAGATCGCGGCGATTTTTTAACATGGGAGGAATGAGCGTGGTGGTCGAACCGGAATCGAGGATTAGCGTGTCACCATCTTTCACAAAGCTGGCCGCTTTTTCGGCAATACGCGTTTTCACATCGCGATTCAGCCGGTCCTTATCCTGCAAAGGCCGGTCAAGGGCAAAGTGCTGATTGAGAACCGCCCCGCCGTAGGAGCGCATGACACATCCCTTCTGTTCCAGATAACGTAAGTCGTTGCGGATCGTAACCGATGACACACCAAAATGGACGCTCAGTGGCTCGACACGAACGCTACCCTGATCGCATAGCAGATCAATTATTTGCTCGCGACGTCTTAAGTTATCCAGCATTTCTATTGCTCCATCAAATATTCATGTTGTTTTGTTTTAGCGCTTTAGCACTTTCGTTTTCTTTTGAATATATTACATCAGAAGCAATAAGGTGAATTTGTGCGCACTGGCCCAGCGTTGAATTTAACAAAAATTGACTATTTTCTTTCGTTTTAGCAAATCGAAACGAAGAAAACCGAAAAAATGAAAAGGTTAAAAGCGAGTAAGATGCGAGAAAGAGACGGGAAGCATGCAAAAAAACGAAAGCGAGCTACTAAAAAAGCTCGCTTATGGTTTGTTTTTGTTTAATTGAATGGGATCACATTTTTGAATTTTAGAGCGGGACTACTCAACAATGATCACTTCAACACCGCTGCGGCGTAGTTCCTGCAAGCTCTCCTCTGGGATGCCTTCATCAACAATGATGGTGTGGATCCTCTGGGTATCAATGATCTTATGCAGGCTGGAGCGGTTAAACTTCGTCGAGTCGGTAACGACAATGATACGTTCAGCCACTTCACACATCCGGCGGTTGAGACGCGCCTCATCTTCGTTGTGCGTGCTAACACCACGCTCTAAATCGATAGCATCAACGCCAAGAAACAGCATGTCGAAGTGATAATTTTGTAGCGACTGCTCAGCCTGATCGCCATAAAACGATTGTGACTGACGACGCAAATGACCGCCGGTCATCAGCAGCTCAACCCCTTCGGCTTCCAATAACGCATTGGCGACATTCATACCGTTGGTCATAGCAATGACATTAGTATGCTGGCGCATCAGGCGGGCAATTTCATAGGTCGTGGTGCCGGAGTCAAGGATCACGCGGTGTCCCGGTTGAATTAACTCTGCGGCGGCTCTGGCAATACTGCGTTTTACTGCCGTATTAAGTGAACTCTTATCTTCTACAGAAGGCTCCACAACAGGCGCATTGCTCTCGCATATTAGCGCTCCGCCATAGGCACGTACCGCAATCCCCTGCTTTTCCAGAAAGGCGAGGTCGTTGCGAATAGTGACCGTGGAGACGCCAAAAAATAAGGAAAGATCGTTAACCTGAACGCTTCCCTGCTGCCGTAACCGCTGGATGATCTGCTCACGTCTTTCGCTGGTGCCAATAACGCGCTTGTCTGCAGAGGACTCGGTGTTACTCATAAGAAATCCTTTAGTTAAACCTTTCGTTTTATTTCGTTTTGTCTATTAACGCCTTTCTTTTGCGCGAATGCAAGCCCCGCAAGCAGGGAAGAGCCGGACGAACTTACGCTGAAACCTTTCATTGTGTTTCTTTTGTGAAACAGATCGGAAAACTATTATCTTTCGTTTTATTTTTATAACACCATGATGCAGTATTAAATGAAACAAAACGAAAGATTGATGTCGCAGTAATCTGACCTGGAGAGGAAAGTGAAACATCTAACTAAAATGGTCGAGCAGCATAAACGGGGGAAGGCAAACGGGATTTATGCCGTTTGTTCCGCGCATCCAATCGTATTGGAAGCCGCAATACGCTACGCCCATGCAAACCATACACCGCTGTTGATCGAAGCAACCTCTAATCAGGTTGACCAGTTTGGCGGCTATACGGGTATGACACCAGCCGATTTTCGCAGTTTTGTCTGCCGTTTAGCCGACTCGCTTGATTTTTCTCAGGATATGCTGATTCTCGGCGGAGACCATCTCGGGCCAAACCGTTGGCAAAATCTGCCTGCGGAACAGGCAATGGCCAATGCAGACGATCTGATCAAGAGCTATGTCGCCGCAGGCTTTAAAAAAATCCACCTCGATTGCAGCATGTCTTGTGCTAACGACCCGGTTCCACTGACGGATGAAATTGTCGCTGAGCGCGCCGCACGTCTGGCAAAAGTCGCCGAAGAAACCTGTATGGCACATTTTGGCGAGTCTGACCTGGTCTATGTGATTGGCACAGAAGTGCCGGTTCCAGGTGGCGCTCACGAAACGTTAACCGACCTGGCGGTAACAACGCCCGATGCCGCACGCGCAACGCTTCAGGCTCACTATCACGCCTTTGAAAAGCACGGTCTGGAAGGTATCTGGCCGCGTATTATCGCCCTGGTGGTGCAACCTGGCGTTGAATTCGACCACACACACATCATTGATTATCAACCACAGAAAGCTGTGGCACTCAGCAAAATGGTGGAAGACTACGACACACTCGTGTTTGAAGCGCATTCTACCGATTACCAAACGCCACAGTCCTTGCGCCAACTGGTGATAGATCACTTCGCTATCCTGAAAGTGGGACCTGCGTTGACCTTCGCTCTGCGCGAAGCGCTGTTTTCATTAGCCGCCATTGAAGAAGAATTACTGCCTGCAAAAGCTTGTTCAGGCCTACGACATGTGCTGGAAAGCGTGATGCTTGATCGCCCAGAGTACTGGCAGAGCCACTATCACGGTGATGGCAACGCACGCCGTCTGGCTCGCGGATACAGCTACTCCGATCGTGTTCGTTACTACTGGCCGGACAGCCAGATTGATGAGGCATTCGAACGTCTGGTACGTAACCTGGCGGATGACCCCATTCCACTGCCGCTGATTAGCCAGTATTTACCCTTGCAGTACGTAAAAGTGCGCGAGGGAGATCTCAGCGCCACGCCGCGAGAACTCATCATTAACCATATTCAGGACATACTGCAGCAATATCACTGCGCCTGCTTGGGTGCACCAGCTCGTAACGCATAACAAAAAAGAGAAAAATACCATGCCAAACATTGTATTAAGTCGCATTGATGAACGTCTGATTCACGGTCAGGTTGGTGTGCAATGGGTCGGGTTTGCGGGGGCAAACCTGGTGCTGGTCGCTAATGATGAGGTGGCTGAAGATCCAGTGCAGCAAAACCTGATGGAAATGGTACTGGCAGAAGGGATCGCCGTACGCTTCTGGTCACTACAAAAAGTGATCGACAATATTCACCGTGCCGCCGATCGCCAGAAAATTCTGCTGGTCTGCAAATCGCCTGCGGATTTCTTCCGTCTGGTCGAAGGCGGTGTTCCTGTTAACCGTATCAACGTTGGCAATATGCACTACGCCAACGGCAAACAACAAATCGCCAAAACGGTTTCTGTAGACGCTGCCGATATTACGGCGTTCAACGGGCTCAAAGCCGCTGGAGTGGAATGCTTCGTTCAGGGCGTTCCAACAGAACCCGCCCAGGACCTCTATAAACTTCTCTGAGGGATTCACAATGGAAATCAGTCTGTTGCAGGCTTTTGCGTTGGGTATTCTCGCCTTTATTGCAGGCCTGGATATGTTCAACGGGTTAACGCACATGCACCGCCCGGTTGTTCTCGGGCCGCTGGTCGGCCTGATTCTGGGCGATCTGCATACTGGTATTTTAACAGGTGGTACGCTGGAACTGGTGTGGATGGGTCTGGCCCCACTGGCAGGAGCTCAGCCGCCAAACGTGATTATCGGCACTATCGTGGGAACCACGTTTGCCATAACGACCGGAGTGAAACCTGAAGTTGCCGTAGGTGTGGCGGTACCGTTCGCCGTAGCAGTACAGATGGGGATTACCTTCCTGTTCTCTGTGATGTCCGGGGTGATGGCTCGCTGCGATCGCATGGCAGCGAATGCCGATACAGCCGGGATTGAGCGGGTCAACTATCTGGCGTTGCTCGCGCTGGGGACCTTCTACTTTTTATGCGCGTTCCTGCCAATTTACTTTGGCGCGGAACATGCCAAAACCGCGATAGATGTTCTGCCGACGCGTCTGATTGACGGCCTCGGCGTGGCAGGCGGCATCATGCCAGCTATCGGCTTCGCCGTACTGCTGAAAATCATGATGAAAAACGTCTATATCCCCTACTTCATCCTGGGTTTTGTCGCCGCAGCCTGGCTCAAACTCCCTGTGCTGGCAATCGCCGCCGCAGCACTGGCAATGGCGCTGATCGATTTTCTGCGTAAATCACCTGAACCTACAGCTCCCGCAGCACAAAAAGAGGAATTCGAAGATGGCATCTAATCAAACGGCTCTGCCGAACGTTTCCGAAACCGAAGAAACGCTGCTGTCCGGCACCAATGAAAACGTCTACGAAGACCAGAATATCGGTGCCGAGCTGACGAAAAAAGATATCAACCGTGTTGCCTGGCGTTCAATGCTGTTGCAGGCCTCTTTTAACTACGAACGTATGCAGGCATCAGGATGGCTGTACGGCCTGTTACCTGCTCTGAAAAAGATCCACACCAATAAGCGCGATCTGGCGCGTTCGATGAAAGGCCATATGGGCTTCTTCAACACGCACCCATTCCTGGTCACGTTTGTTATCGGGATTATCCTGGCGATGGAACGCTCCAAGCAGGATGTGAACAGTATTCAAAGCACCAAGATTGCCGTGGGTGCGCCACTTGGCGGTATCGGTGATGCCATGTTCTGGTTAACGTTACTGCCTATTTGCGGCGGTATCGGGGCCAGCCTGGCGCTGCAAGGCTCTATTCTTGGCGCTGTTGTCTTTATTGTTATGTTCAACGTGGTTCATCTTGGTCTGCGCTTTGGGCTGGCACACTATGCTTATCGAATGGGCGTTGCTGCCATCCCGCTGATTAAAGCTAACACCAAAAAGGTTGGACATGCGGCATCCATCGTTGGGATGACGGTGATCGGCGCGCTGGTAGCGACCTATGTTCGCCTGAGCACTACGCTGGAAATCACTGCTGGCGATGCAGTAGTGAAACTGCAAACAGATGTGATAGACAAGCTGATGCCTGCTTTTTTACCGCTGGTCTACACATTAACCATGTTCTGGCTGGTCCGCCGTGGCTGGAGTCCTCTGCGCCTTATCGCCATTACCGTGGTGCTCGGCGTCGTAGGTAAGTTCTGTCACTTCCTGTAAACATAAGGGGTTGTAGATGTTAGGTATTATTTTGACGGGTCATGGCGGGTTTGCCAGCGGAATGGAAAAAGCGATGAAACAGATTCTGGGTGAACAATCACAGTTCATCGCCATCGACTTTCCGGAAACCTCAACCACCGCCTTACTCACATCGCAGCTTGAACAGGCGGTGAGTGAACTGGATGCGCAGCAAGACATCGTGTTTCTGACAGACCTGTTAGGCGGGACACCATTTCGCGTCGCTTCCACCCTGGCCATGCAAAGGCAAGGCACCGAGGTGATCACCGGCACCAATCTGCAACTACTGCTGGAAATGGTGCTGGAGCGCGATGGCCTGACCAGCGAAGCATTTCGCTTGCAGGCGCTGGAGTGCGGGCACCGTGGTTTAACTAGCCTGGTGGACGAACTGGGACGCTGTCGTGAGGAAAAGCCCGTTGAGGAAGGGATATGAGACAGCTACTTCGCGCCAGACGTCTACTGACCGAACGGGGCTGGCTGGACGATCATCAAATACACATTGAAGACGGCATCATTGCAGAAATAGAGCCAATCCCCTCTGGCGTTATGGTCCACGATGCAGAGCTGCTTTGTCCGGCTTACATTGATATCCACGTGCACGGCGGTGCGGGCGTCGATGTGATGGATGAAGCACCGGATACGCTCGACAAACTGGCGATGCACAAAGCACGTGAAGGGGTAGCCAACTGGCTACCCACTACCGTCACCGCTCCACTACCAGATATTCGCAAGGCGCTTGAGCGTATCGCCCATCGTTACCATTCCGGAGGGCCCGGCGCACAGGTGCTGGGCAGTTATCTTGAAGGCCCGTACTTTACGCCGCAGAACAAAGGGGCGCACCCGCCTGAGCTTTTCAGGGAACTGGAACTCAGTGAACTGGATGAACTGATTGCGATTTCCCAGCAAACATTGCGCGTCGTTGCGCTGGCACCAGAAAAACCCGGTGCATTACAGGCCATCGAACATCTGAAGCAGCGCAACGTACGGGTGATGCTGGGACACAGCGCTGCTACCTGGGAACAAACCCACGCGGCCTTTGACGCCGGTGCTGACGGACTGGTGCACTGCTATAACGGTATGACCGGCTTACATCATCGGGAGCCAGGAATGGTTGGCGCAGGGTTAACCGACCCTCGCGCCTGGCTGGAACTTATCGCTGACGGACACCATGTCCACCCAGCGGCCATGAAGCTCTGCTGCTGTTGCGCCAAAGACAGGCTGGTGCTGATCACCGATGCCATGCAGGCTGCAGGAATGCCAGACGGGCGCTATACGCTCTGCGGTGAGGAAGTGGAAATGCACAGTGGTATTGTGCGTACCGCTTCCGGTGGTCTGGCTGGTAGCACGCTCTCGGTTGATGCCGCCGTACGTAATATGGTCGAGCTCACCGGGATAACGGCAGAAGAGGCAATTCATATGGCCTCTCTCCACCCCGCACGTCTGTTGGGTATCGATCGCCACCAGGGATCGTTAGCAGTGGGAAAACGTGCCGACGCGATCGCGCTTAATAGCGGGCTGCATTTACAACAGATCTGGATTCAGGGTCAGGCTCTCCCCCTTTGACCTTTCATTTTGTCTCGTGTTGGCCTGCGGTCTTCGATCGCAAGGCCTTTCTTTTCCTTTCGCTTGAGTAAATACCTAACCATCATACAACAAGCGTACTTCTTATAGATCAATAAGATAATCATCCCTTTCGTTCTCACGATCACAAATTTCGTTTTATTTCATTTTGGATCATTGCTCTTTCGATTTCTTTCATATAGATTTTAATCAATCGACAAGATGAACAAGTGAAACGAAACGAAAGATAGCGACATTCTTGCCAGCGTCTTATGTGGAATTTACAAGACTAAGGACTTAAGTTATGCCAGAAACCTATACCCCTGTTACCGCGGTAACGGGCACCTGGACCGAAGAAGAGATCCGTCAACAACCTGCCAGTTGGATCCGTTCCCTTACGAATATCGACAACATTCGATCTGCCATTGACAGCTTTCTCGCACCATTACTGCGCAAAAACGATCTGCGGATCATACTGACCGGGGCCGGAACATCAGCATTCATTGGCGACATCATCGCCCCCTGGCTGGCAAGCTATACCGGTAAAAACATCAGTGCTGTGCCAACCACCGATCTGGTCACTAATCCGATGGATTACCTGAATCCCGCACATCCGCTGCTGCTCATTTCTTTCGCTCGCTCAGGAAACAGCCCTGAAAGCGTTGCGGCAGTGGAACTGGCTAATCAGTTTGTACCAGAGTGTTATCACCTGCCAATCACCTGCAACGAAGCAGGTAGCCTGTATCAAAACGCAGTCGAAAGCGACAACGCTTTTGCTCTGTTAATGCCAGCTGAAACACATGACCGTGGTTTTGCCATGACCAGCAGCATTACCACCATGATGGCCAGCTGCCTGGCAGTATTTGCCCCAGAGAAAATCAACAGCCAGACCTTCCGCGACGTGGCCGATCGGTGCCAGGCGATTCTGACTTCACTGGGCGATTTCAGCGACGGCGTATTTGGCAATGAACCCTGGAAACGGATCGTTTACCTCGGTAGCGGTGGATTACAGGGAGCAGCGCGGGAATCGGCATTGAAAGTCCTGGAGCTGACAGCAGGCAAACTGGCCGCATTCTATGACTCCCCGACAGGCTTTCGTCACGGTCCAAAGTCGCTGGTTGATAACGAAACGCTGGTAGTGGTCTTTGTTTCCAGCCATCCCTATACACGTCAATACGATCTCGATCTGCTGGCAGAGTTACGCCGCGATCGGCAGGCATTGCGGGTTGTCGCGGTTGCCGCACAAACCCATGAGGCGATTGAAGCTGGCCCACATATTCTGCTGCCACCAGCACGCTCTTTCATCGATATGGAATTGGCATTCTGCTTCCTGATCTACGCCCAGGTCTTTGCTTTGACGCAATCCATCAATATCGGCAATACACCGGATACGCCTTCTGCCAGCGGCACTGTGAACCGCGTTGTACAGGGCGTTGTTATCCATCCCTGGAACGCCTAAAAGGATCGTTTTATGAGCATTATTTCCACGAAATACCTCCTGCTGGATGCCCAAAAAAAGGGCTATGCCGTACCCGCCTTTAACATTCATAACGCCGAGACGATCCAGGCGATCCTTGAGGTGTGCTATGAAATGCAATCGCCGGTGATCCTTGCCGGAACACCGGGCACCTTTAAGCATATCGCGCTGGAAGAGATCTACGCGCTGTGCAGCGCTTATTCCACCAGCTACGGTATACCGCTGGCGCTACACCTCGATCACCATGAGTCGCTGGACGATATCCGTCGTAAAGTGAATGCAGGAGTGCGCAGCGCAATGATCGACGGCAGCCACTTTCCGTTTGAAGAAAACGTGAAGCTGGTGAAATCCGTTGTGGATTTTTGCCATGCCAAAGATTGCAGCGTGGAAGCTGAGCTGGGTCGCCTCGGTGGCGTAGAAGATGATATGAGCGTGGATGCAGAAAGCGCCTTCCTTACCGATCCACAAGAAGCCAAACAGTTTGTTGAGCGTACCGGCGTAGACAGCCTTGCCGTAGCCATCGGCACTGCACACGGGTTGTATACCAAAACGCCCAAAATCGATTTCCAACGGCTGGGTGAAATTCGTGAAGTGGTGGATATTCCGCTGGTACTACATGGCGCAAGCGATGTTCCTGACGAATACGTCCGCCGCACGATCGAGCTTGGCGTGTGCAAAGTTAACGTCGCTACTGAACTGAAAATCGCTTTTGCCGATGCGGTCAAAGCGTGGTTTGCGGAAAATCCGCAGGGCAACGATCCTCGCTATTACATGCGGGTCGGTATGGATGCGATGAAAGAAGTCGTGCGAAGTAAAATCACTGTATGCGGGTCAGCAAACCGCTTATTAATCAGTGAAACTGCCGCTCAGTCTTAAGCTCTGTGTTAGCTTATGGCCATACCCTTGTCGGTTTGGCCATCAACAATCGGGCTTACTCTCCCTGTTGTTCCAGTGCGTGCTTATACAGCGCATTCTTTTTCACGCCGTGGATTTCAGCGGCCAGCGCGGCGGCCTTTTTCAGCGGCAGTTCGGCTTGCAGCAGCGCCAGGGTCCGCAGCGCATCGGCAGGGAGATCGTCTTCCTGCGCTTTATGCCCTTCGACAATCAGCACCATTTCACCTTTACGACGGTTTTCATCTTCCTTGACCCACGCAAGCAGTTCGCCGACCGGTGCGCCGTGAATGGTTTCCCAGGTTTTGGTCAGCTCGCGCGCCAGCACCACGTAACGGGATTCGCCCCAGACGGCAACCATGTCTTCCAGGCTATCCAGCAAGCGGTGGGTAGATTCATAAAAAATAAGCGTACGCGGCTCTGCCTCAATGGCTTTCATCGCATCACGACGCCCTTTCGATTTGGCAGGCAGAAAACCTTCATAGCAAAAGCGGTCTGAAGGCAAACCAGCAGCGCTTAGGGCAGCAATCGCCGCGCAAGGGCCCGGCAGAGGAACAACGCGGATCCCCGCTTCGCGACAGGTGCGCACCAGATGGTAGCCAGGATCGTTAATCAACGGCGTTCCGGCATCGGAAACCAGCGCAATGTTTTGCCCTTCTTTGAGCTTCGCCACCAGCGTTTCCGCTTTTTGTTGCTCATTGTGATCGTGTAACGCGAACAAACGGGCGTTAATCGCGAAATGTTGTAACAATAATCCTGTATGACGAGTGTCTTCAGCGGCAATCAAATCAACGGCTTGTAAAACTTCGAGCGCTCGTTGGGTAATATCAGCCAAATTTCCTATAGGAGTAGGTACAATAAAGAGTTGGCCTTGAGAATTATCCGCCGATTCGTGTTGTTTCATTGTGTCGTCCGTATTGCCGATTTAATATTGAGCATTGAGTAAAAAAATATCACTGGATACAGTATGGTACCCTCAACATTTTCTCGTTTGAAAGCCGCGCGCGCGCTACCAGTCATTCTGGCAGCACTGATTTTCGCAGGCTGTGGCACCCAGGCGCCAGACCAGAGTGCAGCCCATATGCAGGGCACTGCGCAGGCTGATTCCGGCTTTTATCTGCAACAAATGCAGCAAAGCTCAGATGATAGCAAGACCAACTGGCAATTACTCGCCATTCGTGCACTGCTGAAAGAAGGCAAGAGCCAGCAGGCTAGCGAGCTGTTCAACCAGCTGCCGCAGAAACTAAACGACACTCAGCGTCGTGAGCAGTCTCTGCTGGCCGTCGAGATCAAGCTCGCACAGAAAGATATCGCTGGCGCTCAGGCCCTGCTGGATAAACTCACTCCTGCCGATTTCGATCAAAACCAGCAGGCCAGATACTGGCAGGCGCAAATCGACGTCAACCAGGGTCGCCCATCGTTGACACTACTGCGCGCCCTGATCGCTCAGGAACCGCTGCTGTCCGCGAATGCTAAGCAGAAAAACATCGATGCCACCTGGCAGGCGCTGTCATCCATGACCCAGGAGCAAGCACAGGCACTGGTCATCAATGCGGATGAAAACGTGCTGCAAGGCTGGTTGGATCTCCAGCGCGTCTGGTTCGATAACCGTAACGATCCAGACATGATGAAAGCCGGTATTGCGGACTGGCAGAAACGTTATCCGCAAAACCCGGGAGCAAAAATACTGCCAACGCAGTTGGTTAACGTCCAGAGCTTTAAGCCCGCCTCCACCAGCAAAATTGCGCTGCTGCTGCCGCTGAACGGTCAGGCCGCTGTATTTGGCCGGACTATTCAGCAAGGCTTTGAAGCGGCAAAAAATATGGGTACTGAACCCGTAGCGGCCCCTGCTGTAGCTGCGCCTGCGGTGGATACAACATCTGCGACGACCACAGAACAGCCGCAAACGACTGACGGCGTTGCCAGCCCTTCTCAGGCGTCAGTAAGCGATCTGACCAACGAGACGCCAGCTCAGCCAGAAACACCTGCTGCGCAGCCCACAGCACCCGCTCAGCCAACAACCACCAGCGCACCGGCGAATCCATCAGCAGAGCTGAAAATCTACGACACTTCATCACAGCCTCTGAACCAAATCCTGACTCAGGTTCAACAGGATGGCGCCAGCATCGTGGTTGGCCCACTGCTGAAGAACAATGTTGAAGAGCTGATGAAAAGCAATACGCCATTAAACGTGCTGGCACTTAATCAGCCGGAGTCGGTGAAAAACCTGCCGAACGTCTGCTACTTCGCTTTGTCGCCAGAAGATGAAGCGCGCGACGCCGCGCGTCACATCCGCGATCAAGGAAAACAGACGCCGCTGTTGTTGATCCCTCGGAGTTCATTAGGCGATCGCGTTGCCAACGCCTTTGCACAGGAATGGCAAAAGCTGGGCGGCGGCGTAGTGTTGCAGCAGAAGTTTGGCTCCACCGCCGAGCTGAAAATGGGCGTCAACGGCGGTTCGGGAATTTCCCTGACGGGCAGCCCGGTGGCCTCCTCTGTACCTGCGCAACCTGGCGTGACGATTGGCGGCCTGACGATTCCGGCTGCGCCTACAGATGCGCAGATCACCGGCGGCAGCGGCCGTGTTGATGCCGTGTATATTCTGGCGACGCCGGAAGAAATTGCCTTTATTAAGCCAATGATCGCTATGCGCAACGGCAGCCAGAGCGGCGCAACGCTG
Organism: Citrobacter sp. S39; assembly: GCF_009495675.1. Taxonomy (NCBI): domain Bacteria; kingdom Pseudomonadati; phylum Pseudomonadota; class Gammaproteobacteria; order Enterobacterales; family Enterobacteriaceae; genus Citrobacter; species Citrobacter sp. S39. The sequence goes on along the minus strand of NZ_CP045555.1, from coordinate 1,545,517 downwards.
TACGCCAGCTCCCGTAGCGCGCAGGGAACTGCTGGCCCGGATTTCCGTCTGGAGATGGAAGGCTTGCAGTACAGCGAAATACCGATGCTGGCAGGTGCTAACGCTCCTCTCATGCAGCAGGCGCTTGGCGCGGTTCGTAACGACTACTCACTGGCACGTATGTATGCGATGGGCGTCGATGCCTGGTCACTTGCCAACCACTTCTCGCAAATGCGTCAGGTACAGGGTTTCGAAATTAACGGCAACACCGGGGCCTTAACCGCAACGCCGGATTGTGTGATTAACAGGAAGTTATCATGGCTCAAATACCAGCAAGGACAAGTCGTCCCCGCCAGTTAACGAGTAAACAGACCGGTGACGCGTGGGAATCCACCGCGCGTGACTGGCTGCAAAGCAAGGGACTGCATTTTATCGCCGCCAACGTGCGTGAACGTGGCGGCGAAATCGACCTGATAATGCGTGAAGGCAGCACCACCGTCTTTGTTGAAGTCCGCTATCGGCGCTCGGCCCAGTTTGGCGGCGCAGCGGCGAGTGTGACCCGGAGCAAACAACACAAATTATTACAGACCGCCCGCTTGTGGCTTGCGCGCCACAATGGGAGTTTTGATACTGTGGATTGCCGGTTCGATGTGTTAGCCTTCACCGGAAATGATGTTGAGTGGTTTAAGGACGCGTTCAACGACCGCTCATAGTTGAAGATTCAGAGCCTGGTTCTTAAGGATTAGCGTGTTAGATAGAATTAAAGTCTGCTTTACAGAAAGCATTCAAACTCAGATAGCTGCGGCTGAAGCACTTCCGGATGCGATCTCCCGTGCCGCCATGACGCTGGTTCAGTCCCTGCTCAATGGCAACAAAATTCTCTGTTGTGGTAATGGGACGTCCGCTGCCAACGCACAGCATTTTGCTGCCAGCATGATCAATCGTTTTGAAACAGAACGCCCAAGTTTACCTGCGATTGCACTAAACACTGATAATGTGGTCTTAACTGCGATTGCCAACGATCGCCTGCACGACGAAGTTTATGCAAAACAAGTCCGTGCGCTGGGACATGCAGGAGATGTTCTGCTGGCAATCTCTACGCGTGGTAATAGCCGCGATATCGTAAAAGCCGTTGAAGCCGCCGTGACACGCGACATGACAATCGTCGCGCTGACCGGGTATGACGGAGGGGAACTGGCCGGATTACTGGGGCCGCAGGATGTTGAAATCCGTATCCCCTCACACCACAGCGCCCGCGTTCAGGAAATGCACATGCTGACGGTCAACTGCCTTTGCGATCTCATCGATAACACGCTTTTCCCTCACCAGGATGATTAAGGAGTACACATGAAGGCATTTTCGCCGCTTGCTGTGATTATCGCTGCACTGCTGCTGCAAGGCTGTGTCGCTGCTGCCGTTGTCGGAACTGCTGCTGTCGGCACCAAAGCCGCGACGGATCCTCGCAGCGTCGGCACCCAGGTAGATGATGGAACCCTGGAATTACGCGTCAATACGGCGTTGTCGAAAGATGCCCAGATCAAGAAAGAAGCGCGAATCAACGTGAGCGCATATCAGGGTAAAGTGCTGCTGGTCGGTCAGTCGCCAAATAGCGAACTGTCTGCACGAGCAAAACAGATTGCGATGGGCGTAGAAGGTACGACTGAGGTCTTTAATGAGATCCGTCAGGGCCAGCCAATCGGTCTGGGCGATGCGTCCAACGATACCTGGATAACCACCAAAGTACGTTCCCAGTTACTGACCAGCGATCAGGTGAAATCCTCTAACGTGAAAGTCACGACCGAGAATGGAGAAGTGTTCCTGTTAGGTCTGGTGACCGAACGCGAAGCGAAGGCGGCGGCAGACATCGCCAGCCGGGTAAGCGGCGTGAAACGCGTCACGACGGCCTTTACGTTTATTAAGTAATACTGATGCCGGATAGCGACGCCTGAGCGTCTCATCCGGCCTACAGGACGTTATCGTTTGTAGGTCGGATAAGCGTCAGCGCCATCCGGCATTTTATTTAGCCCTTTCGCGTAACTCAGAAGAGGTCAGGATCGAAACCCCTTCATGCCCAGGCGCCAGCGCTTCTGCCAACATTGCCCGCGCAACATCGCGCGCTTCAATCGACTTCCAGTTACCCGGCAGCAGCCTGAACAACGGCGCTAAAAACATCTCATTCGCCCGCTGTTTGTCCCTATCACCCAGTAGCATTGAAGGCCGGGCAATGGTCAGCCGAGGCCAATTCTGCGCGATCAGCGCCTGCTCCATTTCACCTTTCACCCGGTTATAAAAAAACGGTGAATTGGCATTAGCGCCCATCGAACTCACCACCAGCATATGCTGTGCCCCCAGCCGACGCCCCGTCAGAGCTGTATCCACTACCAGCGTATAGTCAGCGTGGATAAATGCTTCTTTGCTGCCCGCTTCACGTCGGGTCGTTCCCAGACAACAAAAGACAATATCGACCGGATCGGTAACCTGCGCCAGAGCATCGGTTAGCTGCGGATCGTGGGGATTATAGATGCCAACCGTATCAGCCAGCGGTCGACGCGTCGGCGCCGTAATGGCATTGATCCGGGGTTCATTCAGTAGCATCCGCAATAAATGTCCACCCACCAGACCCGTTGCACCGGTTATTAACACCTGACTCATCGTTTATTTTCCCCTGACGCTTCAATCACTCTTTTAACTATAGATCACGTAGCCAGTGCATCTTTTTACCGAAGCCCAGCGTGTTGTCCGTGAATTTGACTTCATCCAGTCGAATCTCCCACACGGGCGCTGGCAACATTCTGGCGACGGGGAAACGGCGGTTGTAGGCGTTACGCGCGGCTTCACTCTCCTGCCCTTCAAGACGGCGAATCTCCCCCTTAAACTGCACGCCACGAATCAGGGCGACCGTTTTGGGCTGACCATTTACCGTGCCGGCAATCGGTGCACACGGTCCCGACATCTGCGCATGGCGCGTTTTATCTTCGGTCAGCACATAGAATGCCATCTTCTGCGCATCAAACAGGTAAAACGCATTGGCGCACCACAATTCACCTTCATGGTATACGCACCAGGTCACGACGTGCTGTTTTGCCAGCCAGCGAGACACCGCAGTCAGTGTTTCCATTTCTGTTCTCTTATATACTGTAGGCCTGAAAATTATCACGTCGATGGTGACAATGACACCCTGGTATCTGTACCTGATCCGTACCGCTGACAACGCCTTATACACCGGAATAACCACCGATGTGCAGCGCCGCTATAAGCAGCATCAAAGTGGGAAAGGCGCGAAGGCGCTACGTGGAAAGGGGGAACTCACGTTGGCATTTGCGGCGCAGATTGGCGACCGTTCGCTGGCCCTGCGCATAGAGTATCGCGTCAAACAGCTCACAAAGCGTCAGAAAGAGCGCCTTGTAGAAGGCGAAGGGCTTGAGGCTCTACTGAGCAGCCTGCAAGCCCCGGATGTTAAAAACGATTGAAGTGGTCGTGGTATTCCACCAGGCCCGTCACGCCCTCCAGCGCATCGTCCGCCAGGCGATGAACCTGGAACGCGCTTTCGGTGCCCGGCCAGCGGCAACGCAGGTCATGATGCGCCGCCAGCTCAAAGCCAAAGCGGCTATACAGTGCCGGATCGCCCAGCGTAACCACCGCGGCGTAGCCAAACTCGTTCAGGGAATCGAGTCCTTCATAGACCAGTTGACGCGCCAGGCCTTGCCCCCGGTAGTTTTCATCCACCGCGAGCGGCGCCATGCCGACCCATTGCAGATCTTCACCCTGAACATCGACAGGGCTGAACGCGACGTAACCCACTACCTGACCTTCATCATCGGTAGCAACCAAACCCAGCGTTAAGAAACCATCTTCACGCAGGTCGTGCACTAATTTTGCTTCCGCATCGCTCTCAAATGAACGGCGCAGCAACGCATCAATACCAGGGGCATCAATGGGAATCTCAACTCGAATCAGCATGGCTCACCTACCGAGGTCTGTTTGGTTTCTGGCGACGTTTTCATCCCCGCCTCAACAAAATCCGCCAACTGCATCAGCATGACGCGCAACGCTTTAGGCATCTGCTCCAGTTCGATGGCATCCATCAGATTTTTTACGTATAGCCCTAATTCTGTATCACCTTCAATCACCAGGCGACGCTGGAAGAAAAGCGTATCCGGATCCTGCTTGCGGGCCACGATCATCAGGAGATCGCTGGCATCGGCGCTAAAACTCACATCCGCATCTGCATTCTGGCTGACGATAAGTTTATCGTTCTCAACAGAGGTATACCATTTGAGGTCAATGTCACGCACATGAATGCTCAGCCAGCGACCTTCGAGAAACTCCAGCTCCCCATCGGCCAGCGCCTGACTAAACTGCCAGCTCAGGACCTGCTCCAGAACCTGGCGCTTTAGCGCAAAGGGCGTCAGTTTAACCGGTACACTCATCAGAGAAGGACCTAAATGTACTAAGCGTGAACGCAGTTTATCCAACACGAGCTTTACTCCCTGTTTCAATAGTCCTGCTATTTTGCCATATCAAATAAACGACATAGCGGCATAAATCAACAATTCGCTACGAAATTGTTACCTCTTTATTGGTGTCACCAATACGACTTTAACTGCCTCAAATCAAAAATTGTCTCAGCAAGGTTAACTAAAATCCCTCTTCGTTAACATTTCTGCGCCCTACATGGCGCAACGTTCAGGATAAATTATGGAGCTGCTCTGCCCTGCCGGAAACCTCCCGGCGCTTAAGGCGGCCATCGAGAACGGCGCTGATGCTGTCTACATCGGGCTGAAAGATGATACCAACGCCCGTCATTTCGCCGGCCTTAATTTTACCGAGAAAAAATTGCAGGAAGCGGTGAGTTTCGTTCATCAACATCGCCGTAAGCTGCACATTGCGATTAACACCTTTGCGCACCCGGATGGTTACGCGCGCTGGCAGCGTGCCGTTGATATGGCTGCGCAACTGGGTGCAGACGCGCTGATCCTCGCCGACCTCGCCATGCTTGAGTATGCCGCAGAGCGCTACCCGCATATTGAGCGCCATGTCTCTGTTCAGGCATCTGCAACCAATGAAGAGGCGATTAATTTCTACCATCGCAACTTTGATGTCGCCCGCGTGGTTCTGCCGCGCGTGCTGTCTATTCATCAGGTGAAGCAGCTTGCTCGCGTCACGCCAGTTCCTCTGGAAGTGTTCGCCTTTGGCAGCCTGTGCATTATGGCGGAAGGCCGCTGCTATCTTTCGTCTTACCTGACGGGCGAATCTCCTAACACGGTTGGTGCCTGCTCTCCTGCTCGTTTTGTTCGCTGGCAGCAGACCCAACAAGGGCTGGAATCCCGTCTTAATGAAGTGCTGATCGACCGCTATCAGGATGGAGAAAACGCCGGTTATCCGACGTTATGCAAAGGCCGCTATCTGGTTGATGGCGAGCGCTACCATGCGCTGGAAGAACCCACCAGCCTGAATACGCTAGAGCTGCTGCCGGAACTGCTGGCAGCCAATATTGCCTCGGTGAAAATCGAGGGACGTCAGCGCAGCCCGGCCTATGTCAGCCAGGTGGCGAAAGTGTGGCGTCAGGCAATCGACCGCTGTATGGCCGACCCGCAAAACTACGTCCCGCAGGCCGCGTGGATGGAAACGCTCGGTTCAATGTCCGAAGGCACACAGACCACGCTTGGCGCGTATCACCGTAAATGGCAGTGAGAGAAGCAATGAAATATTCCTTAGGGCCGGTGCTATGGTACTGGCCGAAAGAAACGCTGGAAGATTTTTATCAGCAGGCCGCCGTAAGCCAGGCCGACATTATCTATCTTGGCGAAGCGGTATGCAGTAAACGCCGTGCCACCAAAGTAAGCGACTGGCTGGATATGGCGAAATCACTCGCTGGCAGCGGTAAACAGGTGGTGCTGTCGACGCTGGCGCTGGTGCAGGCCTCTTCTGAGCTGGGAGAACTGAAGCGCTATGTTGAAAACGGCGACTTCCTGCTGGAAGCCAGCGATCTCGGGGTGGTAAACATGTGCGCCGAGCGTAAGCTGCCGTTTGTCGCCGGGCATGCGCTCAACTGCTACAACGCGGTAACCCTGCGTTTACTGCTCAAGCAGGGCATGACGCGCTGGTGTATGCCAGTAGAGTTATCCCGCGACTGGCTGGTAAACCTGCTCAACCAGTGTGATGAGCTGGGTATTCGCAATCAGTTTGAAGTCGAGGTGCTGAGCTACGGGCATCTGCCGCTGGCATACTCCGCCCGCTGCTTTACCGCACGCTCTGAAGATCGTCCAAAAGACGAATGTGAAACCTGCTGCATCAAATACCCGAACGGACGCGATGTGCTGTCTCAGGAGAATCAGCAGGTCTTTGTGCTCAACGGGATCCAGACCATGAGCGGCTATGTTTACAACCTCGGCAACGAGCTGACATCGATGCAGGGTCTGGTTGATATTGTGCGCCTGTCCCCCTCGGGCAGCGAAACATTCGCCATGCTTGATGCGTTCCGCGCCAATGAAAATGGTACGGCCCCATTACCGCTTGCCGCCCACAGTGACTGCAACGGCTACTGGAAGCGACTGGCTGGTCTGGAGCTGCAGGCCTAGCCGGATGGCGGCAAATTGCCTTATCCGGCCTACAAATAGCGATCCCGTAGGCCCGATAAGCGCAGCGCCATCGGGCATTGTTTTTGCCGTCAGTCTCATAAAGCTCACTTTGTTAACAACGGTAATCAAATTTTAATGCAGTATTAAAAGATTAACCGGTAACAAAGTGAGCCGTTATGACTGACAAAACTATTCCGTTCTCGGTGCTGGATCTGGCGCCAATCCCTGAAGGGTCTTCGGCAAAAGAGGCCTTCACGCACTCGCTTGATCTCGCCCGACTGGCCGAAAAGCGCGGCTACCACCGCTACTGGCTGGCAGAACATCACAACATGGTCGGTATCGCCAGCGCGGCAACTTCAGTGCTGATTGGCTATCTGGCTGCCAATACCACCACGCTGCATCTCGGGTCTGGCGGCGTGATGCTGCCCAACCATTCGCCGCTGGTGATCGCCGAGCAGTTCGGTACCCTGAATACGCTGTATCCGGGACGCATCGATCTTGGGCTTGGCCGCGCGCCGGGGAGCGATCAGCCAACGATGCGTGCGCTGCGCCGCCATATGAGCGGTGATATCGATAACTTCCCTCGCGACGTCGCTGAACTGGTGGACTGGTTCGACGCCCGCGATCCTAACCCCCATGTACGCCCGGTTCCCGGCTACGGCGAGCAGATCCCGGTCTGGTTATTAGGCTCCAGCCTTTACAGCGCACAGTTGGCGGCCCAGCTCGGCCTGCCGTTTGCCTTCGCCTCGCATTTTGCTCCGGATATGCTGCATCAGGCGCTGCATCTGTATCGCACCCAGTTCAAACCCTCAGCGCGGCTGGCAAAGCCGTATGCGATGGTGTGCATCAACATCATTGCCGCTGACAGCAATCGCGACGCCGAGTTTCTTTTCACCTCGATGCAGCAGGCGTTTGTGAAACTGCGTCGTGGCGAAACCGGCCAGCTACCACCGCCGGTAGAGAATATGCATCAGCTGTGGTCCGCTTCTGAACAGTACGGCGTACAACAGGCGCTGAGCATGTCGCTGGTTGGTGATAAGGCGAAAGTGCGACACGGGCTGGAGGCTATCTTGCGTGAAACCCAGGCCGATGAAATTATGGTTAACGGCCAGATTTTTGATCATCAGGCACGTCTTCATTCGTTTGATTTGGCGATGGATGTGAAGCAGGAATTGTTGGGGTAGCGCGGTTTGTGCCGGATGGCGGCTACGCCTTATCCGGCCTAAACGGTACTGTAGGCCCGGTAAGCGTAGCGCTACCGGGCAACGGTTTTACTGATAGACCGGTAACAGATCCACGCTCGACAGAATATGGATAACCGCGTTGCCGATACCGAACACCAGGATCAGCGCAATCATCGGCTTACCGCCCCAGACACGGAATTTCGGGCTACCGAAACGCTCGCGGGATTTACGTGCCAGCAGCGCCGGAACAATGGCAGCCCAGATGGTTGCTGCGAGTCCTGCATAGCCAATGGCGTACAGGAAACCGTTCGGCCACAGCAGGCCACCGATAATTGGCGGGACAAACGTCAGCAATGCCGTTTTGAAACGTCCCATTGCCGAGTCATCAAAGCCAAACAGATCCGCCAGATAGTCAAACAGACCGAGCGTAACGCCGAGGAATGAACTCGCCACCGCAAAGTTGGAGAACACCACCAGCAGCAGATCCAGACTGCGGCTGTTTAGTACGCCGCTCAGCGCCTGTACCAGCACATCAATGTTACCGCCCTGTTGCGCAATACCGATAAATTCTGGACGCGGAATGTTACCCATCGTTCCCAGCAACCATACGGTATACAGCACCAGCGCCAGCAACGTGCCGTACACCAGACACTTAACGATGGTCTTCGGATCTTTGCCGTAGTACTTCATCAGACTCGGGACGTTGCCGTGATAGCCGAAAGAAGCCAGACAAAACGGCAGCGTCATCAGCAGGTACGGCGTATAAGAAGTATTGCTTTCCGCCACGTTAAACAGTGTTGCGGGCTGCACGTGCCCCAGCAGACTGCCGAAGGTCAGGAAAAAGGTAATCACCTTTGCGCCCAGCACAATCGCCGTCATGCGGCTAACCGCTTTGGTGCTTAACCACACCACAAATGCCACCAGCAGCGCAAAGCCAAGACCTGCCGCGCGCGCCGGAACATTCAGCGACATCTCGGAGAAGGTGTGATGTAGAATCGACCCGCTCGCTGAGATATAGGCGTAAGTCAGGATATAGAGAACGAAGGCGATCGAGATGCCGTTCACTACGTTCCAGCCTTTACCCAGCAGATCTTTCGTGATGGTGTCAAAGCTGGAACCAATGCGGTAATTGAGGTTAGCTTCGAGGATCATCAGTCCGGAATGCAGCATGCAGAACCAGGTGAAGATCAGCGCCGCCATTGACCAGAAAAACCACGCCCCGGACATGACCACTGGCAGAGAAAACATCCCCGCGCCAATAATGGTGCCGCCGATAATCACCACACCGCCGAGCAGCGAAGGTGACGTTTGGGTGGTGGTTAGTGTTGCCATTTAGCCATCTCTCCAGTCATTTATATTGTGACTACATCTCAATGTGCTGCACTGTACCAGTACACGAGTACAAATGAAATAAAAAAAGCCCCGATTGTTGAGGTCGGGGCTGTATATATTACTTTACGCTTTTATACCGTGAGGCTTATGCGTCACCGCCGAAACGACGACGACCAGCGGAGTCATCACGACGCGGAGCAGAAGAATCGTCACGACGCGGACCACGGTTGCCTTCACGACGTTCGCCGCTGAAACGACGACCATCGCCACGACCGCCTTCACGACGCTCACCGCTGAAATTACGACCTTCGCCACGACCGCCTTCACGACGCTCGCCGCTGAAACGGCCACCACCACGACGCTCACCACCGGTGTGCGGAACTGCATCGCCAACCAACTGCATGTTCATCGGCTTGTTCAGGATGCGAGTACGGGTAAAGTGCTGCAGCACGTCGCCCGGCATACCTTTCGGCAGCTCGATGGTGGAGTGGGAAGCAAACAGCTTGATGTTACCGATGTAACGGCTGCTGATATCGCCTTCGTTAGCAATCGCGCCAACGATATGACGAACTTCAACACCGTCATCACGGCCCACTTCAATGCGGTACAGCTGCATGTCACCAACGTCACGACGTTCACGACGCGGACGATCTTCACCACCACGGTCATTACGGTCACGAGGGCCACGATCGTTACGATCGCGGAATTCGCGTTTCGGACGCATCGGCGCATCTGGCGGCAGGATCAGCGGACGTTCGCCCTGAGCCATTTTCAGCAGTGCTGCTGCCAGCGTTTCGATATCCAGCTCTTCTTCCGGCTGCATTTTCGCCAGCAGAGCACGGTACTGATCCAGATCGCTGCTTTCCAGCTGCTGCTGTACTTTAGCGGCGAATTTTTCCAGACGGCGTTTGCTCAGCAGGTCTGCGTTCGGCAGTTCTACTTCCGGAATAGTCAGCTTCATGGTGCGTTCGATGTTACGCAGCAGACGACGCTCGCGGTTCTCAACGAACAGTAGCGCACGACCCGCACGACCCGCACGACCGGTACGGCCGATACGGTGAACGTAAGACTCGGAATCCATCGGGATGTCGTAGTTAACAACCAGGCTGATACGCTCAACGTCCAGGCCACGGGCCGCAACGTCGGTAGCAATCAGGATATCCAGGCGGCCATCTTTCAGACGTTCCAGAGTCTGCTCACGCAGGGACTGGTTCATGTCGCCGTTCAGTGCAGCACTGCTATAACCGCTACGCTCCAGCGCTTCTGCCACTTCCAGGGTCGCATTTTTGGTACGAACGAAGATAATCGCTGCATCAAAATCTTCTGCTTCCAGGAAACGCACCAGCGCTTCATTTTTACGCATGCCCCAGACAGTCCAGTAGCTCTGGCTGATGTCAGGACGCGTGGTAACGCTGGACTGAATGCGTACTTCCTGCGGCTCTTTCATAAAGCGACGGGTAATACGACGAATCGCTTCCGGCATGGTTGCAGAGAACAGAGCGGTCTGATGACCTTCCGGGATCTGCGCCATGATGGTTTCAACGTCTTCGATGAAGCCCATACGCAGCATTTCGTCAGCTTCGTCCAGTACCAGACCGCTCAGTTTGGAGAGGTCCAGAGTACCGCGCTTCAGGTGATCCAGCAGACGGCCCGGCGTACCGACGACGATCTGTGGTCCCTGACGCAGGGCACGTAATTGCACGTCATAACGCTGGCCGCCGTACAGGGCAACCACGTTCACGCCGCGCATGTGTTTAGAGAAATCCGTCATGGCTTCTGCTACCTGAACCGCCAGTTCGCGGGTCGGTGCCAGCACCAGAATCTGAGGTGCCTTCAGCTCAGGATCAAGATTGTTGAGCAGCGGTAAAGAGAACGCTGCAGTTTTGCCGCTACCTGTCTGGGCCATACCCAGAACATCGCGGCCGCCCAGCAGATGCGGAATGCACTCTGCCTGGATTGGAGATGGTTTTTCGTAACCCAGATCGTTAAGGGCTTCAAGGATAGGAGCCTTCAGGCCCAGATCTGCAAAAGTGGTTTCGAATTCAGCCATGTAGTACGTGTGCCTCAAAATTAATGGCGGCCAGTCTACATAACTCATCATGAAATTGATCTGCAATTTTCATTGAAAAGTGTGAACCGGCTCAAAGTAGGTGTATTAACGAACAACAACGCCCTCACCCGTGAAGGTGATGGCAATCAAAAAAGATTACGGGCTGATGTGTACGTCAGCTATTGCTGGTCCGATTCTGCCAGGTCATCTTGGTCCTGGCCCAGGAGCGATAATTCCAACAATGCGTATCGGTGCTCAACAAAGTTATGAACGTTGTTAGCCACCGCCAGTTTGAACAATGCCGTAGCGTTGTCCAAATCCCCCAGACTTAGGTAGTACTTACCTAAATAGAAGTTGGTTTCACTGAGATGCTCAGCGAGCGAGGTGTTATCCGTTGCGTCCGCCTTCAGGCGTTCCATCAGCGTTGCTTCGCTAATGTTGCCCAGGTAGAACTCGACAATGTTCCATCCCCATTGCTCTTTATCCGATTTCTCAAAGCGTTGCTTCAACGCTTCTTTAGCCTGCTTCTCATCGAGCTTCTGCTCGGCAAGATAAAGCCACAGACTACGGAAAGGATCATTGGGATCGTCTTGATAAAACGCTAGCAGATCATCTTGCGCTAACTTGTCGCGACCGCCGTAATACAATGCGATACCGCGATTTAAGTGCGCGTAGTTGTAAGTTGGATCAAGCTCAAGTACAGAATCAAACGCTTCATAGGCAGCATCAAAATTGCCTGCCTGCGTTAAATATATACCTAAGTAATTGAATACTTCAGGCATATCTGGTCGGATTGCCAGCGCTTGTGAAAAATCATTTCGCGCCAGTGCCCTCAGACCGAGACTATCATACAACACTCCGCGCTCATATAAAAGCTGTGCGCGTTCGTCATCGGTTAAAGCCCGACTGGCAAGAATTTGTTCCATACGTGCCAGAATCACTTCCTGCTGCAAAGTCGGTTGCAATGGTACTGCGAGGACTTCACTCTTTCGCCAGGCGGAATTACTGCATCCAGCCAGCGTGAGTGCTGTCGCAACGAAACACCAGCGCAAAAAAGGCTTCATTTCCCACTCCCGAAGACAACGATTGAATGAACGTCCAGGTTCCCCGGTTGCTAACAAGGCATCCTGCCGGGTTAAAGGCCCTCCGCTTTCACGGAGGGCAATGGCAACCTTACTCGCCCTGGCTTGCCGGAGCTTCCGGTTCGCCTGCAGGCTGAGACTGCTCAGTTGCTTCTTTAATGCTCAGACGTACACGGCCCTGGCGATCAACTTCCAGAACTTTGACCGGTACTTCCTGGCCCATCTGCAGGTAGTCGGTCACTTTCTCAACGCGCTTATCAGCGATCTGAGAGATGTGTACCAGACCTTCTTTACCGCCACCGATGGCAACGAATGCGCCAAAGTCAACGATACGGGTCACTTTACCATTGTAGATACGGCCTACTTCGATCTCTGCGGTGATCTCTTCGATACGACGGATAGCATATTTCGCTTTTTCGCCGTCGGTCGCAGCAATCTTCACGGTACCATCATCTTCGATTTCAATGGTGGTGCCGGTTTCTTCGGTCAGAGCACGGATAACAGAACCGCCTTTACCGATAACGTCTTTGATCTTGTCCGGGCTGATCTTGATGGTGTGGATACGCGGAGCAAATTCAGAGATATCGCCACGCGGTGCGTTGATCGCTTGTTCCATCACACCCAGGATGTGCAGACGCGCACCTTTAGCCTGGTTCAGAGCAACCTGCATGATCTCTTTGGTGATACCTTCAATTTTGATATCCATCTGCAGTGCAGAGATACCGTCGCGGGAACCCGCCACTTTGAAGTCCATATCGCCCAGGTGGTCTTCGTCGCCCAGGATGTCAGACAGAACAACAAAGTTGTCGCCTTCTTTCACCAGACCCATCGCGATACCCGCAACAGCGGCTTTGATCGGCACGCCTGCGTCCATCAGCGCCAGGGAAGCACCACATACGGAAGCCATGGAAGAAGAACCGTTAGATTCGGTGATTTCAGAAACCACACGCACGGTGTACGGGAATTTATCCAGTTCCGGCATTACTGCCAGTACGCCACGTTTCGCCAGACGGCCGTGACCAATCTCACGACGCTTCGGAGAACCGACCATACCGGTTTCACCTACGCAGTACGGAGGGAAGTTGTAGTGGAACAGGAAGTTGTCAGTGCGCTCGCCCATCAGTTCGTCAAGGTTCTGCGCATCACGAGTGGTGCCCAGGGTCGCAGTAACCAGCGCCTGAGTTTCGCCACGGGTGAACAGTGCGGAACCGTGGGTACGCGGCAGAACGCCAGTACGCACGTCCAGACCACGGATCATGTCTTTTTCACGGCCATCGATGCGCGGCTCGCCTGCCAGTACGCGGCTACGAACAACGTTTTTCTCGATAGCGTGCAGGATTTCACCCAGTTCGTTAGCGTCCAGGGTTTCGTCTTCAGCCACCAGAGTCGCGATGGTTTCAGATTTGATTACGTCAACCTGAGCATAACGCTCTTGTTTGTCAGTGATGCGGTAAGCATCGCTCAGGCGAGCTTCTGCCAGTGCGGCAACGCGTGCGTTCAGCGCTTCGTTGACGGCTTCTGGCTGCCAGTCCCAACGCGGTTTGCCAGCTTCTTTCGCCAGCTCGTTGATAGCCTGAATCACAACCTGCTGCTGTTCGTGACCGAACACAACAGCACCCAGCATCTGATCTTCGCTCAGCAGTTCAGCTTCGGATTCAACCATCAGTACGGCAGCTTCAGTACCCGCAACAACCAGGTCCAGCTTGCTTTCTTTCAGTTCGTCCTGAGTCGGGTTCAGTACGTACTGGTCATTGATGTAACCAACACGTGCAGCACCGATCGGGCCGTTGAATGGAATACCAGACAGAGTCAGCGCAGCAGATGCACCAATCATTGCCACGATGTCCGGGTTAACCTGCGGGTTAACGGAAACAACGGTCGCGATAACCTGAACTTCGTTAACGAAGCCTTCCGGGAACAGCGGGCGAACCGGGCGGTCAATCAGACGCGCGATCAGGGTTTCGCCTTCGCTCGGACGGCCTTCACGACGGAAGAAGCTACCCGGGATACGGCCAGCAGCGTAGGTACGCTCCTGATAGTTAACGGTCAGCGGGAAAAAGTCCTGGCCTGGTTTCGCTTTTTTCTGGCCAACAACGGTAACGAATACCGCGGTGTCATCCATGCTAACCATAACAGCGGCAGTCGCCTGACGCGCCATCATGCCGGTTTCCAGCGTAACGGTATGCTGACCGTACTGGAATTTACGAACGATCGGATTAAGCAAAATAATATCCTTTCTCTATTTTTTTGACGGCACATTTTGCGCCATCGTTAATACCCGATCTTCTGCGCATCCTCGCGACTAATGACAACCCTAACCCATAAGCATGAGTAAAGCCTCTCATTAGCCGCGCGAACCTCTGCAACGGAAGATCATTCATAGCAACAATACATTAGTTTCCAGCGAATTGCTGCCATCTGCTGGAAAAAAGGGGCCATGAAGGCCCCCTCTTTCTGAAACTCGAAAGAATTAGCGACGCAGGCCCAGACGCTCGATCAGCGCGGTGTAACGTGCAACATCTTTACGTTTCAGGTAGTCGAGCAGTTTACGACGCTGAGAAACCATGCGCAGCAGACCACGACGGCTGTGGTGATCTTTTTTGTGCTCTGCAAAGTGACCCTGCAGGTGGTTAATCTGTGCAGTCAACAGAGCAACCTGAACATCGGTAGAACCGGTGTCGTTTGCATCACGACCAAACTCAGAAACGATTTTAGCGGTAGCTTCAGTACTTAGAGACATTTTAAAACTCCAAAGTGATAAGAATGAAAGGATGCCGATCTCTAATTCAGCTATCCCAGTGTATACACTTTATCCTTCAAACTGACTCTGCGTTGGCTGCGTCCGCTCACCTCAGTCACTTACTTAAGTAAGCTCCTGAGGATTCTCAGACTTGCCGCCTTGATGCAGCTCGAATGATTTTGTGTATACGTCGCGTAGATTGTTAAACAATTTACGCGACGTTAAGCGGCAGTATTCTACTCGCAGCGCCCTTTTATCGCAAGACAGAGAGCGCTATGCAGGATACTCAACCACCAGGCGACGGGGGGCGACACGACCTTCATCGTCCATCTCCCCCATGCCAATAAACTTGCCGTCATCGCCTTCCGTCACGCGGACCAGCCCTTCCAGCGGCGCGCCTGATGTCCGTACCGGGTTACCGTTTTTAAAGTAAACCGAGGATGTTAAAGGCAAATTAACAACAGGATAGTCCGATGCAGGACTGTCCATTGGCATCAGCAAAGGATCAAGCAGCTGTGCCGCCGGAATGTTCTGCTGCTCGGCCTGTTCAACCAGCTCACGCAGATGTTCCAGCGTCACCATTCGATCCACCGGATACTTGCTGACCGTCAAACGACGCAGATACGTGACGTGCGCGCCGCAGCCCAACTTCTCACCGAGATCGTCAACAATGGTGCGAATATAGGTGCCTTTGGAACAGTGAACTTCCAGCTCCAGTTCGTTACCTTCGTGACGGATAAACAGCAGCTCATAGACGGTAATCGGTCGCGCTTCACGCGGCACTTCAATACCCTGACGCGCATATTCGTACAGCTTCTTACCCTGATACTTCAGCGCCGAATACATTGACGGGATCTGCTCGATATCGCCGCGGAAAGTTTCCAGCGCGCTCGCCAGTTGTTCTGCGGTGAAGGTTACCGGACGTTCCTGCACGATTTGCCCATCGGCATCGGAAGTGTCTGTACGCTGGCCCAGACGGGCAACCACACGATAGCGTTTGTCAGAATCCAGCAAATACTGTGAAAACTTAGTCGCTTCACCGAGGCAGATTGGCAGCATGCCTGTCGCCAGCGGATCCAGTGCGCCGGTATGTCCCGCGCGATTGGCATTGTAGATGCGTTTTACTTTTTGCAGTACATCATTGCTGGACATGCCCTGCGGCTTATCCAGCAGCAGGACACCGTGAATGTCGCGACCACGACGACGAGGACGACTCATCAGTCCTCCTTGCTGTCGTCCGCTGGGTTCACACGACGCTCATCGTCATGTTTCACCACGCTGGTCACCAGGTTGGACATGCGCATCCCTTCAACCAACGAGTTGTCGTAGAAGAAGGTCAGCTCAGGCACGATACGCAGACGCATGGCTTTACCCAGCAGAGAACGGATAAAACCAGAGGCTTCCTGCAGTGCCTTGATGCCGTTTTTCACAGCAGCTTCGTCCTGATCGTTGAGGAAAGTCACGAATACTTTGGCATATGCCAGATCACGAGACATCTCAACACCCGATACGGTGGTCATCATACCAACACGCGGGTCTTTGATTTCGCGTTGCAGGATGAGTGCGATCTCTTTCTGCATCTCTTGCGCGACACGCTGCGGGCGACCAAATTCTTTCGCCATAATAAATTCTCCAGAATAAAGACAAAAAAGGGGCTATCAGCCCCTTTTTAAATTTCTTGCCGGGTGGCGCTTCGCTTACCCGGCCTACACCTAATCATCTTCTAAGGATTTTGGGCTGCAAATTGCGGCCCAAAAGACGACGAAGATTAAGCGATAGTACGTTGGATCTCGATAATCTCGAACACTTCGATCATATCGCCAACGCGAACGTCGTTGTAGTTCTTAACGCCGATACCACATTCCATGCCGTTACGGACTTCGTTAACGTCATCTTTGAAGCGACGCAGGGATTCCAGCTCGCCTTCATAGATAACCACGTTGTCGCGCAGAACGCGGATTGGGTTGTGACGTTTAATCGTGCCTTCGGTAACCATACAGCCTGCGATAGCGCCGAATTTCGGTGATTTGAACACATCACGAACTTCAGCCAGACCAATGATCTGCTGTTTCAGCTCCGGAGACAGCATGCCGCTCATCGCTGCTTTCACTTCGTCGATCAGATGATAGATGACGGAGTAGTAACGCAGATCCAGGCTTTCAGATTCGATAACTTTACGTGCAGAGGCATCAGCACGGACGTTGAAGCCAACCAGAATCGCGTTGGATGCCGCAGCCAGGGTCGCGTCGGTTTCGGTGATACCACCTACGCCAGAACCGATGATCTTCACTTTGACTTCGTCGGTAGACAGTTTCAGTAAAGAGTCGGAAATCGCTTCTACAGAACCCTGAACGTCAGCCTTCAGGACGACGTTCACTTCGTGAACTTCGCCTTCGGTCATGTTAGCGAACATGTTCTCGAGTTTAGATTTCTGCTGACGAGCCAGTTTAACTTCACGGAATTTGCCCTGACGATACAGTGCAACTTCACGGGCTTTCTTCTCGTCACGAACGACAGTAACTTCGTCACCTGCAGCCGGAACACCGGACAGACCGAGGATTTCCACCGGAATGGACGGACCTGCTTCCAGTACTTCCTGACCCAGTTCGTTACGCATAGCACGAACGCGACCGTATTCGAAGCCACACAGTACGATGTCGCCTTTGTGCAGCGTACCTTCACGCACCAGTACGGTAGCAACCGGACCACGACCTTTATCCAGGAAGGATTCGATAACCGCACCGCTCGCCATACCTTTACGCACAGCTTTCAGTTCCAGTACTTCGGCCTGCAGCAGGATAGCGTCCAGCAGCTCGTCGATACCGGTACCCGCTTTCGCAGAAACGTGAACGAATTGGCTCTCGCCGCCCCACTCTTCCGGCATGATGCCGTACTGGGACAGTTCGTTTTTAACGCGATCCGGATCCGCTTCCGGCTTATCGATTTTGTTGACTGCAACCACCACCGGCACACCCGCCGCTTTCGCGTGCTGGATAGCTTCGATGGTCTGTGGCATCACGCCGTCGTCTGCTGCAACAACCAGAACAACGATATCCGTTGCCTGAGCACCACGAGCACGCATGGAGGTAAACGCGGCGTGACCCGGGGTATCCAGGAAGGTGATCATACCGTTGTCAGTTTCAACGTGGTACGCACCGATGTGCTGAGTAATGCCGCCCGCTTCACCAGAAGCCACTTTCGTGGAACGAATGTAGTCCAGCAGGGAGGTTTTACCGTGGTCAACGTGACCCATGATGGTCACAACTGGTGCGCGCGGTTCAGCCGCAGCACCGGTGTCACGGTCGCTCATTACCGCTTCTTCCAGCTCGTTTTCACGACGCAGGATAACTTTGTGGCCCATCTCTTCGGCAACCAGCTGTGCGGTTTCCTGGTCGATGACCTGGTTAATGGTAGCCATTGCGCCCAGCTTCATCATCGCTTTGATGACCTGAGAGCCTTTGACCGCCATTTTGTTCGCCAGATCGCCAACGGTGATGGTTTCGCCGATCACAACGTCACGGTTAACGGCCTGAGCTGGCTTCTGGAAGCCCTGCTGCAGAGCGGAACCTTTACGCTGCTTACCGCCTTTGCCGCCGCGAACCGCTGCACGTGCTTCCTCACGGTCAGCTTTAGATTCAGCGTGTTTGTTGCCTTTCTTCGCCGGACGCGCGGCTTTCGTGCTGCGAGTACGACCACGGCCGCCTTCGACTTCACGATCGTTTTCGTCTTCAGCCTGGCGAGCATGCTGGGAAGTGGTGACGTGATAATCGCTGGTATCTTCAACAGGTTCAGCGTTATTCACACCATTTTTCTCGTTTTCTTCCGCCATACGGCGAGCTTCTTCCGCTACGCGGCGCGCTTCTTCTTCAAGCTTGCGACGTGCTTCTTCTTCCGCTTTACGCTTCAGTTCTGCGGCTTCATTTTCACGGCGGGCTTTTTCGGCCTGGGCGGTTTTAGTCATATCGTCGGTCTGTTGATTGCTCACTTTGTCTTTTTCCGCAGCTTCACGTTTCGCTTTATCAGCGGCTTCACGCTTAGCTTGTTCTGCGGCCTCACGTTCGGCTTTTTGTTGCGCCTCGCGTTTGGCAGCTTCTTCTGCCTCACGACGGGCTTGCTCTTCCGCTTCACGCTGCGCCTGCTCTTCCGCGGCAAGGCGTTCAGCCTCTTGCGGATCGCGTTTCACAAAGGTGCGTGTCTTGCGGACTTCGATTTGTACCGATTTGCTTTTTCCACCGGTACCTGGAATATTGAGAGTACTGCGCGTTTTACGCTGCAATGTCAACTTATCCGGCGCTGAGCCGTTTTCACGGTTCAAATGCGCCAGTAAGGTTTGTTTCTCTTGTGCGGACACAGAGTCGTCAGCAGACTTCGGGATACCGGCATCAGCAAATTGCTGTACCAGGCGATCCACGGAAGTCTGTATCTCTGCAGCCAGCGTTTTTACGGTTACATCTGTCATACTGTTCCTTCCTGCTACAGTTTATTACGCTTCGTCGCCGAACCAGCAAATATTACGGGCAGCCATAATCAGCTCACCGGCTTTTTCGTCGGTCAACCCTTCGATATCAGCCAGATCATCAATGCCCTGTTCAGCGAGATCTTCCAGCGTACAAACACCACGGGCCGCCAGTTTGAAGGCCATCTCACGATCCAATCCTTCCAGATTCAGCAGATCGTCAGCCGGTTTGTTATCACCGAGGCTTTCTTCCTGGGCCAGTGCCAGAGTGGTCAGTGCGTTTTTAGCACGCTCGCGCAGCGCTTCAACGGTCTGTTCATCCAGGCCGTCAATTTCCAGCAGCTCTTTCATTGGCACGTAGGCCAGTTCTTCCAGCGTCGCAAAACCTTCTTCCACCAGAACGGTCGCGAAATCTTCATCGATATCGAGATATTTGGTGAAGGTATCGATGGCTGCATGTGCTTCAGCCTGATGCTTCGCCTGCAGGTCATCAACGGTCATCACGTTGAGTTCCCAACCGCTCAGTTGTGAAGCCAGGCGGACGTTCTGACCATTACGTCCAATCGCCTGAGCCAGGTTACCGGCTTCAACCGCGATATCCATGGTGTGCTTGTCTTCATCCACCACGATAGAAGCAACGTCTGCTGGCGCCATTGCGTTAATCACGAACTGCGCCGGGTTATCATCCCACAGGACGATATCGATACGCTCGCCGCCCAGTTCGGTAGAAACCGCCTGAACGCGCGCACCGCGCATACCAACACAGGCGCCGACCGGATCAATACGCTTGTCGTTGGTCTTAACGGCGATTTTCGCACGCGATCCCGGATCACGGGCAGCCGCTTTAATTTCGATAACTTCTTCGCCAATTTCCGGTACTTCAATGCGGAACAGCTCAATCAGCATTTCCGGTTTGGAACGGGTTACAAACAGCTGCGCACCGCGCGCTTCCGGGCGTACAGAGTACAGAACGCCACGAATACGGTCACCTGGGCGGAAGTTTTCACGCGGGAGCATGTCTTCACGCAGGATAACAGCTTCAGCATTGCTGCCCAGATCCAGAGAAATGTTGTCGCGGTTTACTTTCTTTACCACACCGGTGACGATTTCGCCTTCGTGTTCGCGGAACTGATCGACAACCATTGCGCGTTCAGCTTCACGTACTTTCTGTACGATAACCTGTTTCGCGGTCTGGGTGGTGATACGGTCAAAGGTGACAGATTCAATCTGATCTTCAACATATTCGCCCACGTTCAGACTTTCGTCTTCGAAGCGTGCCGCTTCCAGCGTAATTTCTTTGGTCGGCTGAGTAACTTCTTCTACGATTACCCAACGACGGAAGGTATCGAAATCACCGCTTTTACGATCGATTTCTACGCGAACGTCGATCTCTTGCTCATATTTTTTCTTTGTTGCTGTAGCCAGCGCACTTTCCAGTGCTTCAAAAATTTTCTCGCGTGGCAGCGCTTTTTCGTTGGATACGGCTTCAACAACAGCCAAAATTTCTTTGTTCATCGCGGGCTTTTCACCTCAATCCAGACTGTTAAAAGTGGGGAACCAGGTTCGCCTTCTGGATATTACTCAGCGCGAACACTTCATCTTTGCCTTCGACTGTGACCGTGATCATCTCACCGTCCACCGCTTTGATAACGCCCTGCCATTTACGACGGTTTTGTACCGCCATACGAAGAACCAGCGTGACTTCTTCACCCAGGAAACGCACGTAGTGTTCAGCTGTGAACAGAGGACGGTCGAGACCCGGAGAGGAGACTTCCAGGTTATAGGCAACGGTGATTGGGTCTTCGACATCCATCACGGCGCTTACCTGATGGCTCACATCAGCACAATCATCAACATTGATGCCATCTTCACTATCAATATAGATGCGCAGTGTGGATGTGCGACCACGAATAAATTCGATGCCGACCAGTTCGTAGCCCAGGGCTTCAACTGGCGCTGTAATCATCTCTGTTAATTTTTGCTCTAATGTGGACAAGCCCACCCCCAAGACATAAAAAAAGGGCCTAAAGCCCAGTTATTCTGTAGTCAGATAACAAAAAACCCCGATAAATCGGGGCTTTAGATAACTGAACCCTATAACCGCACCTGCGGTTCGGAGAACCTTCCGAAAGAATTTTTTTCAAATCCAGCTACGAAGGCCTAAGTCTTCACAGTATATTTGAAAAAGAACTCTAAGGGAAAGTGGTTGCGGGGGCCGGATTTGAACCGACGACCTTCGGGTTATGAGCCCGACGAGCTACCAGGCTGCTCCACCCCGCGCCTGAAACGTGGCAAATTTTACTCGTTTTGGGTAAAAAATGCAAATACTGCTGGGATTTGGTACCGAGGACGGGACGTAAAATCTGCGCACAGTATATTGATTCAATATGTGTTATGTCAACCTTGTTACGACTATGCAAATCAATGAATGCTGCCCAGCACTAGCCCAGCAAGATAAATATGCCACCCACGCCGTTATTTAACGAAATTATCACTAAACTCTTCCTGTCATCCAGAAAAGATGATTAAATGAAAACTCATTTATTTTGCATAAAAATGCAATTAGCATAATAAGCGACCTCTTCACCAGTCTATCAAGCAGGGTTTTATTTTATGACGACGATTCTCAAGCATCTCCCGGTAGGTCAACGTATTGGTATCGCTTTTTCCGGCGGCCTGGACACCAGTGCAGCACTGCTGTGGATGCGACAAAAAGGGGCTGTCCCATATGCATATACTGCGAATTTGGGCCAGCCGGATGAGGATGACTATGACGCCATTCCTCGCCGTGCAATGGAATATGGTGCTGAGAATGCTCGCCTGGTAGATTGCCGTAAGCAGCTCGTTGCCGAAGGGATCGCTGCCATTCAGTGCGGTGCATTCCACAACACCACTGGCGGACTGACCTACTTCAATACCACCCCGCTGGGCCGTGCCGTGACCGGCACCATGCTGGTTGCCGCCATGAAAGAAGATGGCGTAAATATCTGGGGTGACGGTAGCACCTATAAAGGTAACGATATTGAACGTTTCTATCGTTACGGTCTGCTGACCAACGCCGAACTGCAGATTTATAAACCATGGCTGGATACCGATTTTATCGATGAACTCGGCGGTCGCCATGAGATGTCCGAATTTATGATTGCCTGTGGTTTCGACTACAAGATGTCCGTTGAGAAAGCGTACTCAACAGACTCCAATATGCTCGGGGCGACCCACGAAGCAAAAGATCTGGAATTCCTGAACTCAAGCGTCAAAATCGTCAACCCAATTATGGGCGTGAAGTTCTGGGATGAGAGCGTGAAGATCCCGGCAGAAGAAGTGACTGTGCGTTTTGAACAGGGTCATCCGGTTGCACTGAACGGTAAAACCTTCAGCGACGACGTTGAGATGATGCTGGAAGCCAACCGTATCGGCGGCCGTCACGGTCTGGGTATGAGCGATCAGATTGAAAACCGCATCATTGAAGCGAAGAGCCGTGGCATCTACGAAGCCCCGGGGATGGCATTGTTACATATCGCATACGAGCGTTTGCTGACCGGTATTCACAACGAGGATACCATCGAGCAGTATCACGCACATGGTCGCCAGCTTGGTCGTCTGCTGTATCAGGGTCGCTGGTTCGACTCTCAGGCGCTGATGCTGCGTGACGGTCTGCAGCGTTGGGTTGCCAGCCAGATTACCGGTGAAGTGACGCTGGAACTGCGCCGTGGTAATGACTACTCGATCCTCAACACCGTATCTGACAATCTGACTTATAAACCAGAACGTCTGACGATGGAAAAAGGCGATTCCGTATTCTCTCCGGACGACCGTATCGGTCAGTTGACCATGCGTAATCTGGATATCACCGATACCCGCGAGAAGCTGTTCGGCTATGCGCAGTCTGGTCTGCTGACCGCTTCTTCCACAACCGGCCTGCCGCAGGTTGAGAATCTGGAAAATAAGGCGAAGTAAAGATACACCATCTTAAGGCCGCGAAAGCGGCCTTTTTTATGTGCGGAATATAGCTCTGCGGCCCTGTAGGTCGGATAAGGCGTTTACGCCGCCATCCGACATTATTACAACGCCTGATGGCGCTATGCTTATCCGACCTACAGGACAGCCAAAAATAACAGACGAAAAAAAAGACGCTTTGCAGCGTCTTTTTTTTGGAATTTGGTACCGAGGATGGGACTCGAACCCACAAGCCCGTTAGGGCACTACCACCTCAAGGTAGCGTGTCTACCAATTCCACCACCTCGGTACAGAATACTTAGCGTGGGATATCGCTGGTCGGCTGAGCCGGAGCAGCTGGCTGAGTTTGCTCGGTTTTCGCCGGTGCACTCAGATTTTCCCACTCACTTCCTTTATTGGTCTTATTGCTGTTCATGTTACCCAGCACCAGACTGATGATGAAGAACAAGGTTCCCAATACAGCTGTCATACGGGTCATGAAGTTACCAGAACCACTTGAACCAAACAGAGTACCAGAAGCGCCTGCGCCAAAAGAGGCTCCCATATCAGCGCCTTTGCCTTGCTGCAGCATGATCAAGCCTACCAGGCCAATTGCCACAATAAGGAAAACTACTAAAAGAGCTTCGTGCATAATCAACCTGTTCCTTGCGGAGTTGCCGCGTACAATGCTTCGACCATTAAAGCGGGAATATTTACTGTTTCCCACTGAAGCGGGTGTGAATACTAACCAAAGCGAATAACCTTCGCAAGGGCAATTTGTTAGCATTGTATCAACTGCGGAAAAAATCGCCATATCAATCAAAAACGCAGCAACTTCTCCCAGCATCTCTGCATGACGGCGCGTTGATCGTCAAGATTCGCCCATACCACAACGGGGATTTCACAAATCAGATCTGCATTTTGTGGCCAGCAGTGAATAATTTGCTGATTCACCAACTCTTCCGCCACCATTGATTCAGGTAACCAGGCCATTCCCATATGGCGCAACACCATTTCTCGTATCGTTTCGCTTAAACCACTCTCAAACACTTTTTTCAACCGTGGTCGCACTCGTTGTTCTGCCAGATCAATAATACGTCTGACAAAGGTATAGTCGCTGTAACATAGCCAGGGGATCGGGGTATGCGGATCGTCAAGCGTATCCACCAACTGTGCAGAAATCACAGGAATAAATCGCTCATACCGCCATAGTGAACGTTTTAACCCTCCGGCAATCTCCAGCCCTGGTTGTGAAGAGGGTAAATCGTAAGTCACCAGCATATCAATTTGCCGGTTTATCAGGGCATTGAAGTGGTTGTCTATCCCCTGGATACTGGCGTTTACCGTAAAGTTTAACTGCGGCTCACTCTGTCGCAGGTAGTTGATCATATCCGGCAGGATATTCACCGACAGCGTATGCAGGCTGACCATCACCAGCGTGTTATCCGTTGCTGGCGTCATCGCCGACAGCTCATGGCGTGCCTCTGTTAACGTACTGAGGACGTGCCGGGCATAAGGTTCAAAGCGTTCACCATAGCGCGTCAGCGTGACGGGGGTCGTTGTCCGATCAAACAAAGGCACGCCCAGCACCTCTTCCAGCGCCTTTATACGCCGACTCAGCGCAGGTTGAGTAATATGCCGCTGCGCCGCGGCCTGAGAGTAGTTTCCATGCTGGCTCAAGGCCAGAAAATCTTCCAGCCACTTACAATCCACGTTGTGCTCTCCGCCATGCCATAACCGCATCCTCCAATAACAAATCGGTAATAGTCATAGTTATAGTAATGGCTTTATGGTGGGCATCATAACAACAATATTCCGTTTCACCTGCCGACTCTCACCTTCGACGTTTGACAGGACCGCTATGTTTACTTTATTGACCAATGCCCGTGTTTTTTCTCCTGAGGATTTAGGCCTCTGCTCCCTGCTCATTCATGCCGACCGAATTGTGGCGGTAGAAAAAGATATTTCATTGTTTGATGGCGTCAACGAGGTCATCGATTGTCGGGGTAAATGGGTTATCCCTGGCATCATCGATCAGCATGTTCATCTTACCGGTGGCGGTGGCGAAGCCGGATTTGCCAGTCGGACACCCGCCGTCAAGCTGCGCGATCTGATTCAGGCGGGTATTACCACGGTGGTTGGCGTGTTAGGCACCGATGCCATTTCTCGTTCGCCCAAAGACCTCTACGCTAAAATGCAGTCTCTCAACCTTGAGGGATTACGCGCGTTTATGCATACGGGAGCCTACGCCGTTCCCAGCCCAACCATTACGCGATCCATCCGCGATGATATGGCCTTCATTCCGGCAATTCTTGGTGTAAAAATCGCCCTCGCCGATCACCGCGGCTCTTACCCCTCTTTCCAGGAGTTGCTGAGGATAGTGAGCGATATTCGCGTCGCTTCCCTGCTGGCAGGGAAAAAAGGCTTGCTGCATGTGCACCTGGGGAATCTGCCGGAAGGGATGTCGCAACTTATTGAGTTGTGTGATGCGGGTATTCCGATTCACCATATTTCACCGACCCATGTTGCAAGAACAGAGCCCTTGTTCGAACAGGCTATTGCTTTCGCCCATCGTGGCGGCCATATCGATGTTACGTCTGGTGGCAGTCGTTTTATGCCTCAGGAGCAAGCGATTCTCCACGCACTCGAAGCACAGGTTCCGGCGGAGCGCATCACGATCAGTTCTGACGGCAATGGCAGCGTTCCGCGCTTTAACGCTCAGGGTATCGTTGAAGGTTTAAGCGCGGCACCGGTCGCAGGCAATCTTAACCTACTTCCTCGCCTGATTGATGTCGGTATTCCGGTGCCGCAGGCCATCGCAATGCTGACGGCAAACGTTGCACGCTCGCTGGGTATTTCCGGGGGCGTGCTCTGCGCCGGAGAACGTGCCGATATCTGTGTACTCAATGATGACCTCTCGCTGGCCCATCTGTTTGCCGCGGGTAAACCGTTGCTGCGGGATGGCGAGTGCCTGGTTACCGGCAACTTCGAGTAAGGGGGCAAGAATGTCATTACTACTGGCGCTAATCGCCATCATTTTTGCCGGACGTCTGATCCTCAAAAAATATCACCCCCAGTCGGTACTGTTATTGACCGGGATTGTGCTGTTGCTTATCGCGCATTTTAGCGGAATGACCTCACTCAGTGGCCTGGTGAAAAAGAGCACCGGATTTGGCCCCTTTGACGCCTTTGAGTTTATCCGCGATACCCTGAGCGTGCGTCTCGGCGGCCTCGGGCTGCAAATTATGCTGATTGGTGGTTTCGCCACGTACATGTCAGCCATTGGCGCAAGCCAGGTACTGGTTCGGGTAACATCTCGTCCTCTACAACGGCTGAACTCGCCTTATCTGCTGCTGGGACTGGCACTGCTATTAGGCCAATTCCTGTCGCTGTTTATCAGCAGCGCCACCGGATTGGGTCTGCTGTTGATGGCGACGCTTTACCCATTGCTTACCCGTCTTGGCTGTAGCCGCGCCGCAGTTGCCGCAGTTATCGCCAGTACCTGTGCGGTTGAGTTTGGCCCAGGATCCGGCAACTCGGTTCTCGCCGCCAAAACCGCAGGTATTGAAGTGGTGAACTATTTTGTGCAGGATCAGTTGCCGATCGTTGTGCCCGTCATCCTTTTCATCGCCCTGTTGCATATTGTTGTGCAACGCTTTTTTGACCGTCGGGAAAGTGGCGACAATGCAGCTCAGCAGATGCAGACATTAACGGCAACTGATGAAGCCGACGCACCTATCGCCTGGCTGTTTCTGCCCATGCTGCCGCTGGTATTGATGTTGGTGTGCAGCGATTTAGTATTTAGCTCGCTTAAGATTACGCTGGATACCGCCGTACTGATAAGCCTCGCTATTACGCTGGTTTGTGAGTACTGCCGTCATCGCAAGGCGCGCGAGGTGATGGCTGGCGTACAAAAGGTTTTCGACAGCATGGGCAGCGTTTTTGCCACCGTCGTGACGCTGATTATCGCCGGTGAAGTTTTTTCCGCCGGGCTGAAAGCCATTGGCGCCGTCGACGCGCTGCTGTCGCTTTCTGGCGAATTTGGCCTCAGCGCCGCCTCTATTATCCTGCTGATGACCCTAATCACCTTCGCAATTTCAGCGCTGATGGGCTCCGGGAATGCGGCATTTTTCTCCTTCGCCCCCATGGTGCCGGACATCAGCCGTCATATCGGTAGCGATATCGCAGTCATGATGTTGCCTATCCAGATATCGGCGGGTATTGGTCGTACGTTATCGCCGATTGCCGGCGTCATCATTGCTATCGCAGGGATTGCAGGCGTCTCGCCTGTGGATATTGTTAAGCGCACCGCGATTCCGATGCTGGGCGGTTGGCTACTGATGATTGCGCTAACCTTTGCCCGGTCTGGGCATTTGCTGGCGGTTCTGCCGTGGCTGGCAGTCCTTGTACTACTGATGGTCGGTGGTTACTTCTGGCAGCGCCGACGTAAACAGCCGCTTGCCGTACAGTAAAAAAAAGCCGGAGTCTCAGACTCCGGCTCTCACTTTCTTCGGGATTACGCCGCTTTCACAGCATCGGCAATACGGTGGGCGAATTCAGTCACCTGCGCTTCGTCTTCACCTTCAACCATCACACGAATTAACGGTTCGGTACCAGACTTACGCAGCAGGACGCGTCCACGGTTACCCAGTGCCGCTTCCACTTCCGCCATCACCGCTTTCACATTTTCATGTTCCAGCGGATCGCCGCTACCTGCGGTGTAACGTACGTTAACCAGCAGCTGTGGGAACATTTTCATGCCGCTGCACAGGTCGTGCAAACTCATATGGTTACGCACCATCGCCGCCAGCACCTGCAGGCCCGCCACGATGCCGTCACCAGTGGTGGTTTTGTCCAGCAGGATCACATGACCAGAGTTTTCGGCACCGATACGCCAGCCTTTTTCCTGCATTTTTTCCAGCACATAGCGGTCGCCAACTTTCGCCCGAGCAAAAGGAATACCCAGCTGTTTCAGCGCCAGCTCGAGGCCCATGTTGCTCATCAGCGTACCTACCGCACCACCACGCAGCTGTCCCTGACGCAGGGCTTCACGGGCGATGATGTACATGATCTGATCGCCATCGACCTTATTGCCTTCGTGGTCAACCATAATAACGCGGTCGCCATCGCCGTCCAGCGCAATACCCAGATCGGCTTTTTCCGCAATCACGCGCGCCTGCAGGGCACGGACGTCAGTGGCGCCGACTTCTTCATTGATGTTCACACCGTTTGGCTCACAGCCAATGGCAATCACGTTTGCACCCAGCTCACGCAGTACATTTGGTGCAATGTGGTACGTTGCACCGTTAGCGCAATCCACCACAATTTTAAGCTCACTCAGACTCAGTTCGTTCGGGAAGGTGCCTTTGCAAAACTCGATATAGCGACCGGCAGCATCAACGATACGGGTAGCTTTACCCAGTTCAGCCGAGTCCACGCAGGTGATCGCTTTTTCCATTTCGGCTTCGATAGCTTCTTCAACCGCATCCGGCAGTTTGGTCCCATCGATGGAGAAGAATTTAATCCCATTGTCATAGAATGGGTTGTGCGAAGCGGAGATAACAATCCCGGCCTCAGCACGGAAAGCACGCGTCAAATAAGCAACGGCAGGTGTTGGCATTGGCCCTGTGAATGAGGCTGAGAGTCCGGCGGCTGCCAGGCCCGCTTCCAGCGCGGACTCCAGCATATAGCCGGAAATACGCGTATCTTTACCGATAATAATTTTACGTGAACCATGACGAGCCAGCACTTTCCCTGCAGCCCAGCCCAGCTTGAGCACAAAGTCAGGAGTAATTGGGGCATCACCTACGCGACCGCGGATCCCATCAGTGCCAAAATATTTACGATTACTCATAGCGTTTTTTTTCCTTTGCAGACAATGTGGCTTCCACCACACGCATCGCTTCTACGGTTTCTTTGACGTCATGGACACGAACGATCTGCGCCCCCTGCATTGCGGCAATCACCGCGCACGCCAGACTGCCGCTCAGGCGTTCGGATGGCCCCACATTCAGCAACTGGCCAACCATTGATTTTCGTGACATCCCAACCAGCAGCGGCAGATTAAAATGATGAAACTCCGCCAGACGTGCCAGTAATGTGTAGTTGTGAGTGAGATTTTTACCGAATCCGAACCCGGGGTCGAGCAACAATTTATCTTTTGTGATTCCAGCCCGCTCGCAACGTGCTATTTGCTCAACAAAGTAACGATCTACCTCAGCAAAAACATCCTCATACTTTGGCGCTTCCTGCATGGTTTTCGGCTGCCCCTGCATATGCATCAGGCAAACCGGCAATCCGGTCTCCGCTGCGGCTTCCAACGCTCCAGGCTCCGAGAGTGAGCGAATGTCATTGATGATATGCGCGCCAACTCTGGCGCATTCGCGGATCACTTCGGGCTTTGAGGTATCAACCGAAATCCACACTTCAAAACGCTGAGCAATCGCCTCCACCACAGGGATCACTCGCTGCAACTCTTCTTCCACACTCACATCAGCCGCGCCCGGACGCGTGGACTCACCACCCACATCAATGATAGTCGCCCCGGCGTTAATCATCAGGTTTGCGTGTTTTACCGCCTCAACCAAAGAGTTGTGCGCTCCACCATCGGAAAATGAGTCTGGCGTGACGTTCAAAATCCCCATGACGTGCGGATGGCTGAGATCCAGTGAAGAACCCTGAGCAAAGAGTTTCATAGTTTTATCCCTGGTAAAATCTTGAATATGCAGATAAGAAAAACCCCGGAGCAAGCCCCAGGGTTTTCAATTAAAACACGGTCATCATCAACGATAACTTATTTGTCGCCCAGCTGCTCTGACATAGTGCCAGAGTCCGGCGC
Source organism: Citrobacter sp. S39 (assembly GCF_009495675.1). Lineage (NCBI taxonomy): Bacteria > Pseudomonadati > Pseudomonadota > Gammaproteobacteria > Enterobacterales > Enterobacteriaceae > Citrobacter > Citrobacter sp. S39. The sequence goes on along the minus strand of NZ_CP045555.1, from coordinate 1,515,339 downwards.
ACGCGGTTCATCAACCGGACGCGGTGCACTCGGCTTGCCGGTGCTGCCAGAGTTGTTGTTAGAAGAACCCGGTTCTTCCCAACCCGCAGGCGGACGCACATCGCGGCGAGCCATCAGATCGTCAATCTGCGGCGCATCGATAGTCTCATATTTCATGAGCGCATCTTTCATCGAGTGCAGAATGTCCATGTTTTCGTTCAGCAAACGACGTGCACGGTCATAGTTACGCTCAATCAGCAGTTTAACTTCCTGATCGATAATGCGAGCGGTTTCATCGGACATGTGTTTCGCTTTCGCCACAGAACGTCCCAGGAACACTTCGCCTTCTTCTTCAGCGTACAGCAACGGACCGAGTTTATCGGAGAAGCCCCACTGAGTAACCATGTTACGCGCCAGGTTAGTCGCGACTTTAATGTCGTTCGACGCACCGGTAGAAACATGTTCAGCACCGTAGATGATCTCTTCCGCCAGACGGCCACCGTACAATGTGGAGATCTGACTTTCCAGTTTCTGACGGCTGGCGCTGATTGCATCGCCTTCAGGCAGGAAGAAGGTCACACCCAGCGCACGACCGCGCGGGATAATCGTCACTTTGTGCACCGGATCGTGTTCCGGCACCAGGCGACCGATAATCGCGTGGCCTGCTTCGTGATACGCGGTAGATTCTTTCTGCGCTTCCGTCATCACCATGGAGCGACGTTCCGCACCCATCATGATTTTGTCTTTCGCTTTTTCGAACTCAACCATCGACACTACGCGCTTGTTGCCACGAGCAGCAAACAGTGCCGCTTCGTTGACCAGGTTCGCGAGGTCCGCACCGGAGAAGCCAGGCGTACCACGTGCAATGATTGCCGCATCGATATCCGGAGACAGCGGCACGCGACGCATATGCACTTTCAGGATCTGTTCACGACCGCGAACGTCCGGCAGACCAACCACAACCTGACGGTCGAAACGGCCTGGACGAAGCAGCGCAGGGTCAAGAACGTCCGGACGGTTAGTCGCTGCGATAACGATAATACCTTCGTTACCTTCGAAGCCGTCCATCTCAACCAGCATCTGGTTCAGCGTCTGTTCACGTTCATCGTGACCACCGCCCAGACCTGCGCCACGCTGGCGGCCTACGGCGTCGATTTCATCGATGAAGATGATGCACGGTGCCGCTTTTTTGGCTTGTTCGAACATGTCACGCACACGAGATGCACCGACACCCACGAACATTTCCACGAAATCAGAACCGGAAATTGTGAAGAATGGAACCTTCGCTTCACCTGCGATAGCTTTCGCCAGCAGGGTTTTACCCGTACCCGGAGGACCGACCATCAGGACGCCTTTCGGGATTTTACCGCCCAGTTTCTGGAAACGGCTCGGTTCGCGCAGATACTCAACCAGCTCAGCGACTTCTTCTTTTGCTTCGTCACAACCCGCAACGTCAGCAAAAGTCGTTTTGATCTGATCTTCCGTCAGCATGCGCGCTTTGCTCTTGCCGAACGACATGGCACCTTTGCCACCACCGCCCTGCATCTGACGCATGAAGAAGATCCAGACACCAATCAGCAGCAGCATTGGGAACCAGGAAATGAAGATAGAAGCCAGCAGGCTCGGCTCTTCAGGTGGTTCGCCAACAACCTTGACGTTTTTGGTCAGCAGGTTATCAAGCAGCTTCGGATCGTTAACCGGGATGTAGGTCGTGTAACGGTTACTATCTTTCTTGGTAACGTTAATCTCACGTCCGTTGATCTTCGCTTCACGAACCTGGTCCTGATTGACCTCTTGCAGGAAGGTAGAGTAATCAACCTTACGGCCATTAGACTCGCTGGGCCCAAAGCTCTGGAATACTGACATCAGCACAACGGCAATGACCAGCCAGAGAATTAGGTTTTTCGCCATGTCACTCAAGGGATTAACCTCATATTACAACTGTGTTAAAAACAGCGTCAGGATACTCTATATCCAGTTTCTTTCAAACTTTCGTTTGAAATCTGCCGGTTATGGTTTACGCCCGGTCGCTACAATATACACTTCACGCGAACGGGCGCGAGAAGAGTCCGGCTTACGAACTTTGACCTTCGTAAACAGGGAGCGAATCTCTCTTAGATACTCATCGAAGCCTTCGCCCTGGAACACCTTCACTACAAAACTACCACCTGGCGCTAATACATCACGAGCCATTCCAAGCGCCAGCTCTACCAGATACATGGCCCGGGGAATATCCACCGCCGGTGTTCCACACATATTTGGCGCCATATCAGACATGACAACTTGTACTTTACTGTCACCTACGCGTTCAAGTAACGCTTTCAGGACTAATTCATCACGAAAGTCGCCCTGAAGGAAGTCCACACCAACGATTGGATCCATAGGTAAAAGATCGCAAGCGATAATGCGGCCGGTGTTGCCGATCTGCGTAACTGCATATTGCGACCAGCCACCGGGTGCAGCACCGAGATCAACTATCGTCATCCCCGGTTTAAAAATTTTGTCACTTTGCTGTATTTCATCAAGTTTAAACCAGGCACGGGAACGTAACCCCTTTTTCTGCGCCTGTTGAACATATTTATCGCTAAAGTGTTCCTGAAGCCAGCGACTCGAGCTGGCAGAACGCTTTTTACCTGTCATTTCACATTCCCAAAGGGCAGTTCATCGTAACCAATGGTGTAAATTTCTACACAGCTATTTGGTGATATATGGGAGATGGCGGTAGAATGACCCGTTTTCAATCCCAACGTAAGCAAAAATATACGATGAATCTGAGTACTAAACAAAAACAGCACCTGAAAGGTCTGGCACATCCGCTCAAGCCTGTAGTTATGCTTGGCAACAATGGTTTGACCGAAGGGGTACTGGCCGAGATTGAACAAGCGTTAGAGCACCATGAACTTATCAAGGTGAAAATCGCCTCGGAAGATCGCGATACTAAAACCTTGATCGTGGAAGCTATCGTACGCGAAACCGGCGCCTGTAATGTGCAGGTCATCGGCAAAACGCTGGTACTGTATCGCCCGACTAAAGAACGTAAAATCTCGCTGCCACGCTAAGAATATCCCAAAGTTGCACACGAAGTTTGTGTAAAACGCGGGGTTTTCCGCTAGCAGGAGAGCAAAATGCCACGCTCTCTTCGTTGATAAAAGGCCGCTATGCGGCCTTTTTCCTTTCTTTACAATGTATCAACATCTTAACCAAGATGCGAATTACAGGTATTCTACCTTCGTCACTTCATATTCCACTTCGCCGCCCGGCGTTTTGATAACCACGACGTCATCCTGCTCTTTACCGATAAGGCCACGAGCGATAGGCGAGTTCACTGAAATCAGGTTCTGTTTAAAATCGGCTTCATCATCGCCGACAATACGCCAGGTCTGCTCTTCATCGTTATCGAGATTCAACACGGTAACCGTCGCGCCGAAAACAACGCGGCCATTGTTCGGCATTTTAGTAACGTCGATTACCTGCGCGTTGGACAGTTTAGCCTCGATATCTTTAATGCGTCCTTCGCAGAAACCCTGCTGTTCGCGCGCCGCGTGATACTCCGCGTTCTCTTTCAGGTCACCGTGCTCACGCGCTTCAGCGATAGCGGCAATAATTTCAGGACGGCGCACAGATTTCAGAAAATCCAGCTCTTCGCGCAGTTTTTCAGCACCACGTAAGGTCATCGGGATAGCTTGCATTTGTTATACCTCTTGAACATTCCTGTAGGGGGCAGTTGCTCTCACCCCGGCTGCTAAGCCCACCCTGGCGAATGTCATGCCAGAGTCAGAAGCAAAAAAATACCGACCCGGGGCTCAAGGTCCCAGGTCAGCTACAATTCTCTATTTGATGATCATTTTACCCTGGAGTTCCTTATGGGTCATCGTTTACTTTTTGGGGCGTTGCGCCGTAGTATGACGGCCTGTTTCCAGGTTGTTAGCGCGAGATTATGCGATTTTCCAGATTTACCATCGGATTGACTGCCAGTATAGCGTTCAGTGTTCAGGCTGCGAACGTCGACGAGTATATCAATCAGCTCCCTGCCGGGGCCAACCTCGCCCTTATGGTACAGAAGGTTGGCGCACCTGCACCCGCTATTGATTTTCATAGCCAGCAGATGGCGCTGCCGGCCAGTACCCAGAAAGTGATCACCGCGCTGGCGGCATTGATTCAGCTCGGGCCTGACTTTCGTTTTACCACTACGCTTGAGACTAAAGGCAACGTGGAAGGCGGCGTATTGAAAGGTGACTTAGTGGCACGATTTGGTGCTGATCCGACGCTAAAACGCCAGGATATTCGCAATATGGTGGCAACCCTGAAAAAATCAGGCGTGACGCAAATTGCCGGAAATGTCCTGATCGACACCTCTATTTTCGCCAGTCATGATAAAGCGCCCGGTTGGCCCTGGAACGACATGACGCAGTGTTTTAGCGCACCGCCCGCAGCGGCTATTGTCGATAGAAACTGTTTCTCGGTTTCACTCTACAGCGCGCAAAAACCCAACGATCTCGCCTTTATTCGCGTGGCATCTTATTACCCGGTCACCATGTTCAGTCAGGTGCGTACTCTCGCCCGAGGTTCTGCGGAAGCGCAATATTGTGAACTGGATGTGGTTCCCGGCGATCTCAACCGCTATACGCTGACCGGATGCCTGCCCCAACGAGCCGATCCGCTGCCGCTGGCGTTCGCCATTCAAGACGGAGCCAGCTATGCCGGGGCGATTATCAAAGATGAGCTAAAACAAGCAGGTATCACCTACAGCGGTACGCTGCTGCGCCAAACGCTGGTCAACGAGCCGGGAACGGTGGTCGCCAGTAAGCAGTCAGCGCCACTGCATGACCTGCTTAAGATTATGCTGAAAAAATCGGACAACATGATTGCCGATACCGTTTTCCGTATGATTGGTCATGCCCGATTTAACGTGCCAGGCACCTGGCGGGCGGGTTCTGATGCCGTACGCCAGATTTTGCGTCAGCAGGCTGGCGTTGATATCGGCAACACCATTATTGCCGACGGTTCAGGCCTCTCCCGGCATAACCTGATTGCTCCGGCGACCATGATGCAGGTGCTGCAATATATCGCTCAACACGATAACGAGCTGAACTTTATCACTATGCTGCCGCTGGCGGGGCACGACGGCTCCCTGCAATACCGTGCGGGTCTGCATCAGGCTGGTGTGGATGGCAAAGTATCGGCGAAGACAGGCTCGCTGCAAGGAGTCTATAACCTTGCTGGCTTCATTACCACGGCAAGCGGCCAACGCATGGCATTCGTGCAGTATTTGTCTGGTTATGCGGTAGAGCCGGCTGACCAGCGTAATCGCCGTATTCCGTTGGTGCGCTTCGAGAGCCGATTGTACAAGGATATTTATCAGAACAATTAGATGGGTAGTTTGATTGCCGGATGGCGGCACTAACGTGCCTTATCCGGCCTACAGAGAGACCTGAAAACAATAACCCCGGCAACATGGCCGGGGTTTTTCATGCGATTAACGCTTGTAGATGAACTCGACGCCTTCGTCGTCTTCTTCGTCCCAATCGTCATCCCAGTCATCTTCCGCTTCGTCTTCGACTTCAGCGAGCTGCTGGCGGTGATAATCATCCCACATGAACTCAACTTTCTCTGGCTGTTTCGCTTCTTCAGCCTGAACAATCGGGTTCTCGATGATAAAGGTCATCACATCCCAGCAAAGATCCTTCACGCCCAGCTGGCTGGCGGCAGAGATCAGGTAATATTTACCTTCCCAGCCCAGCGCTTCGGCGATCGCTTTCGCTTTCTCTTCCGCTTCAGCCTTGTCCATCAAATCAATTTTGTTGAACACTAACCAGCGCGGTTTAGATGCCAGATCCTGACTGTATTTTTCCAGTTCGCCAATAATGATACGGGCGTTTTCTACCGGATCGGAACCGTCAATCGGATCGATATCGATGAGGTGCAGCAACACGCGGCAACGTTCCAGATGTTTCAGGAAGCGAATACCCAGGCCTGCGCCTTCAGCCGCGCCTTCAATCAGACCCGGAATATCGGCAACCACGAAGCTCTTTTCGTTGTCCATACGCACCACGCCCAGGCTCGGCACCAGGGTGGTGAACGGATAATCAGCGACTTTCGGCTTCGCCGCAGATACTGCACGGATAAACGTCGATTTACCGGCGTTTGGCATACCCAGCATACCCACATCTGCCAGCAGCATCAGCTCCAGCATCAGATCGCGCTTATCACCCGGCGTACCCATTGTTTTCTGACGCGGAGTACGGTTAACCGATGATTTGAAACGGGTGTTGCCCAGACCATGCCAGCCGCCTTTAGCGACCATCAGACGCTGACCGTGTTTGGTCATGTCGCCCATGGTTTCGCCCGTGCCCTGATCGATAACACGCGTACCAACAGGCACTTTAATCGTGACGTCTTTGCCACGCTTACCGGTGCAATCACGGCTCGCGCCATTCTGACCACGTTCCGCACGGAATGATTTTTCAAAACGGTAATCGATTAGTGTGTTCAGGTTTTCGTCGGCTTCCAGCCAAACGTCACCACCGTCACCACCATCACCACCGTCCGGACCGCCTTTTGGGATGTACTTTTCGCGGCGGAAGCTGACGCAACCATTACCGCCATCACCTGCAACGACCAGAATCGATGCTTCATCAACAAACTTCATTTTACTCTCCGTAAATCATTCGCCTGAGCGGGGTTGCGAAACCACCGTTTCATGCTTACGTAAACCGCCCCAAATTCGATGACCAATGGCGGAATACATCGCGCCCGCAACCACGATAAACGCACCGAGATAACCTAATAGGTTTAGCATCGGTCTGGCGAAGAAATCGGGCCAGGCCAGTGATAATAAATCTGAAAATAACAACGTAAACAGCGGTGTGAGCGTGATAATAGCGCTCACCTGCGCCGCCTGCCAACGCGCCATCGCTTCCGCAAGAGCGCCGTATCCTACCAGCGTATTCAGGCCGCAGAATACCAGGCATGCCAGCTGCCAGTCGCTGAGCTGCGTGATGACACCGGGTTTAGCCAGCGGCAACAACGCAATCGTACATAAAGTGTACAGTAAAAACAGGATCTGCGGTGATGCCAGGCGGCGCAATAACACCTTTTGCGCGACCCCATAGCTCACCCAAACCATCGCCGCACCGACACCAAAGATAACGCCCCAGGTGTAATCGGTGAGTCGGGTAAAAATTTCGATCAGACTGGTATTAAAAAACAGGACCAGGCCGCTCAGAAGCATAATGGCGCCAATTACTTGCGTGCCGCGCATCTTTTCTTTCAGGATAAAGACGCTGGCGATCATCATACCAACCGGTGACAGCTGACCGATAACCTGCGAAGCCGTTGGGCTCAAATACTGCAAGGATGAACTAAACAGAATGAAGTTACCGAACAGCCCACCGGTTGCGATAGCCAGCAACACCAGCCAACGCGCTTTGCGAAAAATACGCAACGGAGGGAGCTTTTTTTTAACCGCAAGAATAGCGCCAAGGCCAATGCTTGCCATTAAAAAACGGTAGAACACCACGGTAGGAGGCTCCATCACCTCCAGCACTTGCTTCATTGCTATTGGCAAAGCCCCCCAACATACTGCCGTTGTGAGTGCTAACAGAATACCAATGCCTGCCTGTTGCTTCATGCCGTATTCCCTGCAAGGGCTCGTTTCCGGGTTGTCACGGCGTGACGAGCGTATTTACCGGCCGTCGAATGTAAAAAGCCCCGCAACGTGTTGCGGGGCTTTTATCCGTTACCGGGACGCGAAAAACTTATTCAGCAACGATGCTGATGAATTTACGGTTTTTCGGGCCTTTCACTTCAAATTTCACTTTACCGTCTGCTTTAGCAAACAGAGTGTGGTCTTTGCCGCAACCAACGTTGGAGCCAGCGTGGAATTTAGTACCACGTTGACGAACGATGATGCTACCAGCCAGAACTGTTTCACCGCCGAAGCGTTTTACGCCCAGACGTTTAGCTTCTGAATCGCGACCGTTACGAGTCGAGCCGCCAGCCTTTTTATGTGCCATTTAATCTGCTCCCCTTAACTTAAGCGCTGATGCCAGTGATTTTCACATCAGTGAACCACTGACGATGGCCCTGCTGCTTACGGTAGTGTTTACGACGACGAAACTTAACAATTTTAACTTTCTCGCCACGACCGTGAGCAACAACTTCAGCTTTGATAACGCCGCCATCAACGAAAGGAACGCCGATTTTGACTTCTTCACCGTTTGCGATCATCAGAACTTCTGCGAATTCAACAGATTCGCCAGTTGCGATGTCCAGCTTTTCCAGGCGAACGGTCTGACCTTCGCTTACTCGGTGTTGTTTACCACCACTTTGGAAAACCGCGTACATAAAAAACTCCGCTTCCGCGCACACCTTTTTGATGATTCAGAGTGCGCTATAAATATTCACAATAGGGCGCGAATATTACGCAAAACGCGAGCCTTTGACAAGTGCTACCGTCAATACATGAAGAAAAAAAACACAACACGTACGGTAACGTTTATCTACGGCGTTTTTTCAGTACAATCAGCATATATTTATAACCCTAAACCCGACGTTACCTTCTCACACAGTAAGGTAATCGGGGCGAGAAGCCCGGCTTTTGCGATGAATTTAGAAAAAATCAATGAGTTAACCGCGCAAGATATGGCGGGGGTCAATGCGACAATCCTTGAACAGCTCAATTCTGACGTTCAGTTGATCAATCAACTGGGGTACTACATCGTTAGCGGCGGCGGAAAACGCATTCGCCCAATGATCGCCGTCCTCGCAGCGCGGGCCGTTGGTTACCAGGAAAATGCGCACGTTACGATCGCGGCCCTCATCGAGTTTATCCACACAGCGACCCTGCTGCACGATGATGTTGTGGATGAGTCAGACATGCGCCGTGGGAAAGCTACGGCAAATGCGGCGTTTGGTAATGCGGCCAGCGTGCTGGTTGGCGATTTTATCTATACCCGCGCATTTCAGATGATGACCAGCCTTGGCTCGTTGAAAGTGCTGGAAGTCATGTCGAAAGCAGTCAACGTCATCGCCGAAGGTGAAGTCTTGCAGCTGATGAACGTCAACGACCCAGACATCACCGAAGAAAACTATATGCGCGTCATCTACAGTAAGACGGCGCGGTTGTTTGAAGCGGCAGCCCAATGTTCAGGCATTCTGGCTGGCTGTAGCGAAGAACAAGAAAAAGGGTTGCAGGATTATGGCCGTTATCTCGGCACAGCTTTCCAGTTAATTGACGATTTGCTGGATTACAGCGCAGATGGCGAGCAGCTGGGTAAAAACGTCGGTGATGACCTCAACGAGGGTAAACCTACGCTGCCGCTGCTGCATGCCATGCGCCACGGTACTCCAGAACAAGCGCAAATGATCCGCCAGGCCATTGAGCAAGGTAATGGTCGTCACCTTCTGGAGCCGGTTCTGGAAGCGATGAACGCCTGTGGTTCCCTGGAGTGGACGCGCCAACGTGCAGAAGAAGAGGCAGATAAGGCCATCGCTGCGTTGCAGGTGCTGCCTGATACGCCGTGGAGAGAAGCGCTGATTGGTCTGGCACATATCGCCGTACAGCGCGACCGTTAATTCCCTACAGCATCCTCCCTCATCCCGTGCTCTGCACGGGATATTTTTATAAGTTCTAGTAATCCTCCCTACCCCCCTCCGGATAATCACGCATAACCTTGGCATATTCTGAATATACACATACTTTACATGAACATTTTAGAACATTCGTTCTTCGGGCGTTATAGTGTCGCCACAACCGATCGTGGAACCGTAAGTCGTTAACCAAAGGAGAGATGAATTTATGGAAAGCAAGCTGATTGACTGGCATCCGGCCGACATCATCGCCGGACTGCGCAAGAAAGGGACCTCAATGGCCGCTGAATCACGTAAAAATGGATTGAGTTCATCAACGCTGGCAAATGCGTTAACGAGACCATGGCCAAAAGGTGAGTTGATTATCGCCCGGGCACTGGGAACTGATCCCTGGGTGATTTGGCCGTCACGCTATCACGATGCCAAAACGCATGAGTTCATCGACAGAACGCGGATGATGAGGAGTCGCAGAGAGAAAAAGAATCCGGAATGAACATTGAGCTGTAACCCCCGGCCAACTGAACTGGGGGTTACAAGAGACGTTGACGATTACTCGCCTTTCACGCGCTCAATGTTTGCGCCCAGCGCACGCAGTTTATCTTCGATGCGCTCATAGCCGCGATCGATGTGATAAATACGATCGACCACTGTTGTACCTTCAGCAATACAACCTGCCAGCACTAAACTTGCAGATGCACGCAGATCGGTCGCCATAACCTGTGCGCCTGAGAGTGTTTCCACGCCGTGGCAAATCACGGTATTGCTTTCGATTTCTGCGTGAGCGCCCATACGGCTCAGCTCAGGCACGTGCATAAAGCGGTTCTCAAACACGGTTTCCGTGATGAAGCCGGTCCCTTCTGCCACCAGGTTCAGCAGCGTGAACTGGGCCTGCATATCGGTAGGGAACGCCGGATGCGGCGCAGTACGCACATTAACCGCTTTCGGGCGTTTGCCGTGCATATCAAGGCTGATCCAGTCGTCGCCCACTTCAATATCCGCACCCGCATCACGCAGCTTCGCCAGAACAGCATCCAGCGTATCCGGCTGTGCATTACGGCAGATAATTTTGCCACGAGAAATTGCCGCCGCCACCAGGAAGGTACCGGTTTCGATGCGGTCTGGCAGAACGCGATACACACCGCCACCGAGACGCTCAACGCCTTCGATCGTAATACGATCTGTGCCCTGGCCAGTGATCTTCGCGCCCAGCGCAATCAGGAAGTTCGCGGTATCCACAATCTCCGGCTCGCGCGCGGCGTTTTCGATGATGGTGGTGCCTTCGGCAAGCGTTGCTGCACACATGATGGTGACAGTCGCACCGACGCTCACTTTGTCCATGACAATATGCGAGCCTTTCAGACGGCCATCAACGGACGCTTTCACATAGCCTTCTTCCAGCTTGATAGTCGCGCCTAACTGCTCCAGACCGGTAATGTGCAGGTCAACCGGACGCGCGCCGATGGTGCAGCCGCCCGGCAGTGAAACCTGGCCCTGACCAAAGCGGGCAACCAGCGGCCCGAGCGCCCAAATGGATGCACGCATGGTTTTCACCAGATCGTACGGCGCACAGAAGACGTTCACATCACGCGCATCAATGTGCACGGAACCATTACGCTCAACTTTCGCACCCAGCTGGCTCAACAGCTTCATTGATGTGTCAACGTCCTTCAGTTTCGGGACGTTTTGGATCTCTACAGGTTCTTCAGCCAGCAGCGCCGCAAACAGGATCGGCAGTGCGGCGTTTTTAGCGCCTGAAATTGTGACTTCGCCCTGGAGCTTGGTTGGCCCCTGAACACGAAATTTATCCATTATTCTGTTCTCTGTTAAGAATTTATCTTCGCTACCGGCGCATCACCCGTAGCTCAAAAACCGTTAAGTTTGCGATCGCGCGCCCATTCCGCTGGGGTAAACGCCTTAATCGACACGGCATGAATGCGGTTGTCCGCAATGTACTCCATCAACGGGCCATAGACCGATTGCTGCTTCTTGACCCGGCTCATGCCTTCAAACATCTCACCCACGGCAATAACCTGAAAGTGACTGCCGTCGCCAGAAACGTGGACTTCCTGGAGGGAGAGTGCATTCATCAGCACGCTCTGAATTTCATTATTTTCCATGGGCTCTTCATTCGTCAGATAGTGAAAACAGCCCAACATCTTAGAGCAAAGTGGCGCTGTCATAAATAAGCAAAAAGCCTCGCTGATAAATCAGACAAGGCTTTAGTGGCAGATCCCCCTCAGGGGTTTTGCCGGATAGCGGCACAAGACCTTATCCGGCCTGGAAAAATTAACGCGGAAGGACGTCGTCAGGCAGATTGTAAAGCTGCGCCAGCGTGTACACTTTATCGTTAACACCAGTGAGCGAAACGCTGTTTCCCTGCTGCTTGCCTTGATTAATCAGATGCAACAGTAACGCCAGACCGCCGGTATCTACCCGGGATACCTGGTTCAGATCGATGCAGGATACCCCTTTCATCGCCTCAATTCGCGCATCCCATAAGGGATTTAACACGTCCTGATCCAGCTCTCCCACCAGCACCAGCTTGTCGCCTTCGCGCGTCCAGGTGAGTGACTGCGTCATTATTTTTTCTCTTCCAGCGTGATTTTCTGCTGAGAAATAGATTTCAGCTGTGCCGTCAGGCCATCAATACCTTTGGTACGCAGCAGGTCGCTCCACTCATTTTGTTTGGTGGTGATCATACTTACGCCTTCGGCGATCATGTCATACGCCTGCCAGTTACCGGTCTGGGAGTTTTTACGCCACTGGAAATCCAGACGTACCGGAGGACGACCGTTTGGATCGATGATGGTTACGCGGATAGGTACGATGGTCGCATCACCCAACGGCTGCTCAGGGGCAATCTGATAGGTCTGGCCGTGGTACATCGCCAGTGCCTGGCCGTAAGCCTGCTTCAGATATTCACGGAATGCAGCAAAATAGGCTTCACGTTGGGCAGGAGTCGCATCTTTGTAGTAACGACCCAGTACCAGCGCACCGGCATACTTAACCTGCACATAAGGCAGCAGTTCTTGATCGACGACCTGACGCAGGTAATCGGGGTTGGAACGGATTTTTGGTTGCTCGTTTTTCAGACGGTCAAAGGTCTTTTGCGCCGCCTCATCCATCAGTTTGTACGGGTTAGTCTGGTCTGCTGCGGTTGCCGCGCTAAGTGGAGCAATCACCAGCATAGCCACCATCATCAATCGTTTAAACATACGTCGATTCTCCTGATATTATTTCGTTGCGCCCGCAGGCGTAGTGGCTTCATTATTGCCTTCAGTTGCGGCTGGCGCATCGCCAGAATTCTTATTGTCATCACCTTTGCTGTTGCTGTTGTAAAGGAACTGACCAATCATATCTTCCAGCACCATCGCGGATTTCGTGTCCTGAATCGTACCGCCATCTTTGAGGATAGACGTTCCCAGCTCAGGATCTTCAAAACCCACGTTCAATGCCAGATACTGTTCGCCCAGCAGACCGGAAGTACGGATGCTCAGAGAACTGGTGTCAGGAATATGGTTAAAACGCGATTCGATTTCCAGCGTCACGCGCGGCAGGTACGTTTTCGGATCTAACGAGATGTCCGATACGCGTCCAACTACCACCCCGCCAATCCGCACCGGAGAACGCTCTCTCAGGCCGCCGATATTATCAAAGGTCGCATAAATCGTGTAAGTCGGTTCAGTACGCATTGAGGTAACGTTCGCCGCCTTCAGGCAGACAAACAGCGCAGCCAGCAGCGCAACCAGCAGGAATAACCCGACCCAAATTTCATTTTTTTTCGTTTGCATGAACTCAATTCCCAAACATCAGTGCGGTCAGCACAAAATCCAGCCCCAGAACGGCAAGAGAGGCGTGCACAACGGTGCGTGTCGTTGCCCGGCTAATCCCGGCAGAGGTCGGGATCGCATCATAACCATTGAACAATGCAATCCAGGTGACCGTAATGGCGAACACCACGCTCTTAATCAGACAGTTGACCAGGTCCAGACGCCAGTCGACGGCATTTTGCATAGCCGACCAGAAAAAGCCCGCATCAATACCCTTCCAGCTTACGCCAACCAGTGAACCACCCCAGATCCCCACGGCGACAAATATAATCGTTAGCAGCGGCAATGAAATGACACCGGCCCAAAAACGCGGAGAGATCACCCGGCGCAGTGGATCGACGGCCATCATTTCCAGGCTGGAAAGCTGCTCGGTCGCTCTCATCAGACCAATCTCTGCAGTTAAGGCCGATCCGGCCCGCCCGGCAAACAGCAGCGCCGCAACAACCGGCCCCAGCTCACGTAACAATGACAGCGCCACCAGCATACCGAGGCTGGTTTCCGCACTGTAGGTCGTCAGCACCAGGTATCCCTGCAATCCCAACACCATACCGATGAATACGCCTGACACAATAATGATCAGCATCGATAAGACACCGACATTATAAAGCTGGCGTATCAGCAGCGGCGCATGTTTGCGAAACTCCGGTTTGCCGACAACCGCATTGAACAACATTAATCCGGCTCGCCCGAACGTCCTGAGGGTTTTTATTCCTCGATGTCCGAGTGATGCCAGCGCATTTAACAACATGGGTGGCTTAACTCCCTGTTTAGAGTAAATCGATATGGTAGTCACCCGCCGGGTAACGGAACGGAACCGGTCCATCGGCAATGCCGTCAAGGAACTGGCGTACGCGCGGATCGGCATTTTCTTGTAGCGCCTGAGCACTACCGTAGGCCACTATTTTTTTGTCCGCCATTATATAGGCGTAATCCGCAATACTCAGTACTTCAGGCACATCATGGGATACCACCACACAGGTGACACCCAGCGCGCTGTTCAGTTCTGAAATCAACTTCACCAGCACGCCCATGGTGATGGGATCCTGACCGACGAACGGCTCATCAAACATAATGAGGTCAGGCTCCAGCGCGATAGCACGCGCTAACGCAGCGCGGCGCGCCATCCCACCGGATAATTCAGAAGGCATTAATTTGGCCGCACCCCGCAGGCCGACCGCCTCGAGCTTCATCATCACCGTGCTCTTCAGCAACGGCGCTGGCAACGTCGTATGCTCGCGCAGAGGGTACGCAACGTTGTCAAACACATTCATGTCGGTAAATAGCGCACCTGACTGAAACAGCATACTCATGCGCTTACGCACGGTAAATAAACGCGAACGGGACATGGCCGGGACGTTCTCACCGTCAAACAGAATCTCGCCCTTATCCGGTGAGATCTGTCCGCCAATCAGACGCAACAGCGTCGTTTTGCCGATGCCTGATGGCCCCATGATTGCCGTCACCTTACCGCGCGGTACCGTCAGGGAAATATTATCAAAGATGCAGCGGTCGCCCCGGGAAAAGCTGACATCGCGCATATCGACTAGATTCGCCACAGACTGCCCCATTGATTCATCCTTTACTATTGCCTCGTTGATCGAAGAGTTTGGCGCTCAATTTAGCCCTGAACTCAACATACTTACAGATTATTGCCTGTCCTGGTTAGCGAAAGCTGGCATTTGTTTTACTTTTTAGCCGCATAAAGTCAAAATTAAGACTTCGTTACGGCTTCCAGAAGATCCTTCAAGAGGACCGGCGAGTATACCTGAAGAAAGGACTTTAGATGCTTTTAGCGACGGCGCTGTTAATAATTGGTTTACTTCTGGTGGTCTACGGTGCCGACCGTCTGGTATTTGCCGCATCCATTTTATGTCGAAACGTCGGTATTCCCCCCATTATCATCGGAATGACCGTGGTCAGCATTGGTACGTCGTTACCCGAGATCATTGTCTCCGTTGCCGCATCGATGAATGGGCAACTCGATCTGGCTGTCGGGACCGCCATAGGTTCTAACATCACCAACATTCTGCTTATTTTAGGCCTGTCGGCGCTGATTCATCCTTTTACCGTGCATTCTGATGTTCTGCGTCGTGAATTACCGCTAATGTTGCTGGTAAGTATTTTAGCTGCATCCGTCCTGTATGACGGGCAGTTGAGCCGCAGCGACGGTTTCTTTCTTCTGCTCCTGGCCGTGCTATGGCTGCTATTCATTGTTAAAATCGCTCGTCTGGCCGAGCGACAAGGCAATGACAGCCTGACACGCGAGCAGATAGCTGAGCTGCCGCGCGAAGGCGGGTTACCCGTCGCATTTTTGTGGTTGGGTATTGCGCTGATTATTATGCCTATGGCTACGCGTATGGTGGTAGATAACGCTACCGTACTGGCGAACTATTTCGCCATGAGCGAACTCATCATCGGGTTGACGGTGGTCGCCATTGGTACCAGCCTGCCGGAACTGGCAACGGCGATTGCGGGTCTGCGTAAAGGTGAAAACGATATTGCCGTCGGTAACATTATCGGCGCGAACATTTTTAATATTGTTATCGTCCTCGGGCTACCGGCGCTGATTACGCCGGGCGAAGTCAATCCGATGGTCTTCGTCCGGGACTACAGCGTCATGCTGCTGGTGAGCGTTATTTTTGCATTACTCTGCTGGCGACGTCCGCGCCAGATTGGTCGCGGCGCGGGCGCGCTGCTGACCGGCGGTTTTATCATATGGCTGGCGATGCTGTATTGGTTATCGCCACTTCTCGTTGGATAACTGGAAACGCATTATGTCGCACTTAGAGTTGCAACCGGGTTTTGACTTTCAGCAAGCAGGCAAGGAAGTCCTGGCAATTGAACGTGAGGGCCTGGCGGAGCTTGATCAGTACATCAACCAAAATTTTACCCTGGCATGCGAGAAAATATTCAGTTGCCCGGGCAAAGTCGTGGTGATGGGAATGGGGAAATCCGGCCATATCGGGCGGAAAATGGCAGCCACATTTGCCAGCACCGGCACCCCCTCATTTTTTGTACACCCAGGCGAAGCCGCACATGGCGATCTGGGTATGGTCTCGCCGCAGGATGTGGTCATCGCCATCTCTAACTCCGGTGAATCCAATGAGATAGCGGCGCTGATCCCGGTATTAAAACGTCTTCATGTACCGCTTATCTGCATGACCGGTCGTCCGGAAAGCAGTATGGCGCGTGCAGCAGATGTGCATCTGTGTGTTAAAGTGCCCAAGGAAGCTTGTCCGTTAGGCCTGGCGCCGACCAGCAGCACGACAGCAACACTGGTGATGGGCGATGCCCTTGCGGTGGCATTATTAAAAGCGCGCGGCTTTACCGCGGAAGATTTTGCATTGTCTCATCCCGGTGGCGCACTGGGCCGTAAGCTTTTACTGCGCGTTAACGATATTATGCATACGGGCGACGAGATCCCGCATGTAACCAAAAACGCCAGCCTGCGTGACGCCTTAATTGAGATCACGCGTAAAAATCTCGGCATGACCGTCATTTGCGATGATGCCATGAAGATTGACGGTATTTTCACCGATGGTGATTTACGTCGTGTCTTCGATATGGGCGTTGATGTACGCCAGTTAGGTATTGCCGATGTGATGACCCCTGGAGGCATTCGCGTGCGTCCGGGTATTCTTGCCGTCGATGCCCTGAACTTAATGCAGTCCCGCCATATCACCTCGGTAATGGTTGCTGATGGCGACCAGTTACTCGGTGTGTTACATATGCATGATCTGCTACGTGCAGGTGTAGTGTAAGAAACTCAAGGATAACGAAAATGAGTAAAGCAGGTGCGTCGCTTGCGACCTGTTATGGACCCGTCAGCGCAGACGTTATCACCCGGGCAGAAAACATCCGTTTGCTGATCCTGGATGTGGATGGCGTACTGTCTGATGGTCTGATTTATATGGGCAACAACGGTGAAGAGCTGAAGGCTTTTAATGTCCGCGATGGTTACGGAATTCGCTGTGCGCTCACTTCCGGTATTGAGGTTGCCATTATTACCGGACGAAAGGCTAAACTTGTAGAAGATCGCTGTGCCACTTTGGGGATCACCCACCTGTATCAGGGACAGTCAGACAAACTGGTTGCTTTTGGCGATCTCCTTAGCAAACTGGCGATCGCGCCGGAGAATGTCGCCTACGTTGGCGATGACCTGATCGACTGGCCGGTGATGGCACAAGTGGGATTGAGCGTCGCGGTGGCAGATGCCCACCCTTTGCTGATCCCGCGGGCCGATTATGTCACCCGTATTAATGGGGGACGTGGCGCTGTGCGTGAAGTCTGCGATTTATTACTCCTGGCGCAGGGCAAACTGGACGAGGCCAAAGGGCAATCGATATGAGCAAAACCAGACGTTGGGTTATCATTCTACTGTCGCTGGCTGTCCTTGTGATGATTGGTATTAATCTGGCAGACAAAGAGGACACCGCTCAGGTCGTCGTCAATAACAACGAGCCAACCTATAAGAGCGAACATACTGATACCGTCGTGTATAGTCCGGAAGGCGCGCTGAGCTATCACTTGATCGCACAACACGTTGAATATTATTCGGAACAAGCGGTTTCGTGGTTTACTCAACCAGTATTAACCACATTTGATAAGGATAAAGTACCGACCTGGACGATCAAGGCCGATAAAGCCAAATTGACCAACGATCGGATGCTGTATCTGTACGGCCATGTTGAGGTTAACGCCCTGGTGCCTGACTCTCAACTACGCAGAATTACGACCGATAACGCGCAGATTAACCTGGTGACACAAGATGTCACTTCCGATGATCTGGTGACGTTGTATGGCACAACATTTAACTCCAGCGGACTGAAGATGCGCGGCAACTTACGCAGCAAGAACGCCGAGCTGATTGAAAAGGTTAGAACCTCATATGAAATCCAAAACAAACAAACTCAGCCTTAATCTTGTACTTGCCAGCTCACTTCTGGCCGCCAGCATTCCGGCATTTGCCGTCACCGGCGATACCGAGCAGCCGATTCACATTGAGTCGGACCAGCAGTCCCTGGATATGCAGGGCAACGTGGTAACGTTTACTGGCAACGTGATTGTGACTCAGGGCACCATCAAAATTAACGCCGATAAAGTCGTCGTGACCCGTCCTGGCGGCGAAGACGGCAAAGAAGTGATTGACGGCTATGGCAATCCAGCGACGTTTTACCAGATGCAGGACAACGGTAAACCGGTTAAAGGCCGCGCCTCGCAGATGCACTATGAACTGGCGAAAGACTTTGTCGTGCTAACCGGCAAGGCGTATCTGGAACAGCTCGATAGCAACATCACGGGCGATAAGATCACCTATCTGGTAAAAGAGCAGAAAATGCAGGCCTTCAGCGATAAAGGCAAACGCGTCACCACCGTTCTGGTTCCGTCGCAGTTGCAGGACAAAAACAAGGCTCCGGCAGAGAAAAAAGGTAACTGATTCGTTATGGCAACATTAACTGCAAAGAACCTTGCAAAAGCCTATAAAGGCCGTCGTGTGGTGGAAGATGTCAGTCTGACCGTCAACTCCGGGGAGATCGTCGGTCTGCTCGGTCCTAACGGTGCAGGCAAGACAACAACCTTTTACATGGTGGTCGGCATTGTCCCGCGCGATGCGGGTAACATTATCATTGATGACGAAGACATCAGCCTGCTGCCTCTGCATGCGCGCGCGCGTCGCGGCATCGGCTACTTACCGCAGGAAGCATCGATTTTCCGTCGCCTGAGCGTGTTTGATAACCTGATGGCGGTACTGCAAATTCGTGACGATCTGACCAGCGAGCAGCGGGAAGATCGCGCCAACGAGCTGATGGAAGAATTCCACATCGAGCACCTGCGTGACAGTATGGGGCAGTCGCTCTCCGGTGGTGAACGACGCCGCGTGGAGATCGCCCGCGCACTGGCCGCTAATCCGAAATTTATCCTGCTGGATGAACCGTTTGCCGGTGTTGACCCGATTTCCGTTATTGATATCAAACGGATCATCGAACACCTGCGCGACAGCGGCCTTGGCGTGCTGATTACCGACCATAACGTCCGCGAAACGCTGGCAGTGTGTGAGCGCGCCTATATCGTGAGTCAGGGGCACCTGATCGCGCACGGCACGCCAACAGAAATACTGCAGGATGAGCACGTTAAGCGCGTATACCTTGGGGAAGACTTCAGACTCTGATAGGGTAGAAGACTTCACGTCACCGCAGGAGAAAACAACTCTGAACATGAAGCAAGGTTTGCAACTCAGGCTTAGCCAACAACTGGCGATGACGCCTCAGCTACAACAGGCTATCCGTCTGTTGCAGCTGTCCACGCTGGAACTTCAGCAAGAACTTCAGCAAGCGCTGGAAAGTAACCCACTGCTCGAGCAAACCGATCTTCACGACGAAATTGATACCCAGGAAAAACAGGACAGCGAAACCCTCGACACCGCTGATGCTCTCGAACAAAAAGAGATGCCTGAGGAGCTGCCACTCGATGCCAGTTGGGATGAAATTTATACCGCCGGGACGCCTTCGGGCACCAGCGGAGATTACATCGACGACGAGCTGCCTGTGTATCAAGGTGAGACCACGCAATCACTACAGGATTACCTGATGTGGCAAGTGGAACTGACCCCGTTCTCGGATACCGATCGCGCCATTGCGACATCCATTGTGGATGCGGTAGACGAAACCGGTTATCTCACCGTGACCCTGGACGATATTCTCGAAAGCATGGGCGATGACGACGTCGGTATGGACGAAATCGAAGCCGTGCTTAAACGCGTTCAGCGCTTTGATCCCGTAGGCGTGGCCGCTAAAGATCTCCGCGACTGCTTACTGATCCAACTTTCGCAGTTTGATAAAGCCACACCGTGGCTGGAAGAAGCGCGCCTGATCATCAGCGATCATCTCGATCTGTTAGCCAACCATGACTTCCGCACGCTGATGCGCGTGACCCGACTAAAAGAAGACGTGCTAAAAGAAGCCGTCAATCTTATTCAGTCACTGGATCCAAGGCCTGGGCAGTCGATCCAGACTGGCGAACCAGAATACGTTATTCCGGATGTGCTGGTGCGTAAGCATAATGATCGCTGGGTGGTCGAACTCAACAGCGACAGCATCCCACGACTGCAGATTAACCAGCACTACGCCGCTATGTGCAATAGCGCGCGCAACGATGCCGACAGTCAGTTTATCCGTAGCAATCTACAGGATGCGAAGTGGCTGATTAAAAGCCTGGAAAGCCGCAATGATACACTGCTGCGCGTAAGCCGTTGCATCGTTGAACAACAGCAAGCCTTCTTTGAGCAAGGCGAAGAGTTTATGAAACCGATGGTGCTGGCGGATATCGCCCAGGCCGTCGAGATGCACGAATCGACCATTTCCCGTGTGACCACGCAAAAGTATCTGCACAGTCCGCGCGGCATTTTTGAATTGAAGTATTTCTTTTCCAGTCACGTTAACACTGAAGGTGGAGGCGAAGCCTCATCCACGGCGATCCGTGCGCTGGTGAAGAAATTAATTGCTGCGGAAAACCCCGCGAAACCACTGAGTGACAGCAAGTTAACCTCTATGCTGTCAGAACAGGGTATCATGGTGGCACGCCGCACCGTTGCGAAGTACCGAGAGTCTTTATCCATTCCGCCGTCTAACCAGCGCAAACAGCTGGTCTGACCCAACCGATAAGGAAGACACTATGCAGCTCAACATCACTGGAAACAACGTCGAAATCACTGAAGCCCTGCGCGATTTTGTTAATACAAAATTTGCCAAGCTTGAACAATATTTCGACCGGATTAATCAGGTCTATATTGTGTTGAAAGTGGAGAAGGTTACACATATCTCGGATGCAACGCTGCATGTGAACGGTGGCGAAATTCATGCCAGCGCGGAAGGTCAGGATATGTACGCCGCCATTGACGGTTTAATTGATAAACTGGCTCGGCAGTTAACAAAACATAAAGATAAACTGAAACAGCACTAACTTGTCCGGGCAGTTAGCGGGTGCAGGACGGCCTGTTGTGTAGCACAACGGGCCATTTGTACAGTTAGCGCTTAGGTGAAATTATGACAAATAACGATACGACTCTACAACTGAGCACTGTTCTTAACCAGGAATGTACACGCGCAGGTGTTCACTGCCAAAGCAAGAAACGCGCACTGGAAATCATCAGTGAACTGGCGGCAAAACAGCTCAGCTTGCCTTCTCAGGTGGTATTTGAGGCCATTCTGACGCGTGAAAAAATGGGCAGTACCGGCATCGGTAATGGTATTGCTATCCCGCATGGAAAGCTGGAAGAAGACACGATGCGCGCGGTTGGTGTGTTTGTGCAACTTGAAACGCCTATCGCCTTCGACGCTATTGATAATCAGCCAGTCGATCTGCTGTTCGCCCTGCTGGTTCCGGCGGACCAAACCAAGACGCATTTGCATACGTTGTCACTGGTCGCAAAACGTCTGGCGGATAAAACCATCTGTCGTCGTCTGCGCGCCGCACAGAGTGACCAGGAGTTGTATCAAATCATCACGGACACCGAAGGTGGACAGGATGAAGCATAACAACCCAATGGCATCCTTTTTTGTCGTTGTGAGGAGAAACAGTACATGGTACTGATGATCGTCAGCGGCCGTTCAGGGTCAGGTAAATCTGTCGCTCTGCGTGCGCTGGAAGATATGGGTTTTTACTGCGTGGATAACCTTCCCGTAGTGCTGTTGCCCGATCTGGCTCGTACTCTGGCCGATCGCCAGATTTCTGCGGCCGTCAGCATTGATGTGCGCAACATGCCTGAGTCCCCGGAGATTTTCGAGCAGGCAATGAACAATCTGCCTGAAGGCTTCTCACCACAGCTGCTGTTCCTTGATGCTGACCGTAACACGCTGATTCGTCGCTACAGTGACACGCGTCGCCTGCACCCACTCTCCAGCAAGAACTTGTCTCTGGAAAGCGCTATCGATAAGGAAAGCGATTTGCTTGAGCCTTTGCGCTCTCGCGCTGACCTGATCGTTGATACCTCCGAAATGTCCGTGCATGAACTGGCGGAAATGTTGCGTACCCGACTGTTGGGCAAACGTGAACGTGAATTGACGATGGTTTTCGAATCCTTTGGCTTCAAACACGGTATCCCGATTGATGCGGATTACGTCTTTGACGTGCGCTTCCTGCCTAACCCGCACTGGGATCCGAAGCTGCGCCCAATGACCGGTCTTGACCGCCCCGTCGCCGCGTTCCTCGACAGGCACACAGAAGTACACAATTTTATCTACCAGACGCGCAGCTATCTTGAGCTATGGTTACCCATGCTGGAGACCAACAACCGCAGCTACCTCACCGTAGCCATCGGTTGTACCGGCGGGAAGCACCGTTCGGTGTATATTGCAGAGCAGCTGGCAGACTACTTCCGCTCACGCGGTAAAAACGTGCAGTCACGCCATCGTACGCTGGAAAAACGTAAATCATGACCGTGAAGCAAACCGTTGAAATCACTAATAAGCTGGGCATGCATGCCCGTCCAGCTATGAAACTGTTTGAATTGATGCAGGGTTTCGAAGCAGAAGTTTTGCTGCGTAATGATGAAGGAACGGAAGCCGAGGCCAACAGCGTTATCGCTCTGCTGATGCTGGATTCAGCCAAAGGGCGTCAGATAGAAGTTGAAGCCACGGGTCCGCAGGAAGTTGAAGCCCTTGCCGCAGTGGTTGCCCTGTTTAATTCAGGTTTTGATGAAGATTAGTCAAGTGGTTTTAACACGTAGCCAGTAGGTCGGATAAGGCGTTTACGCCGTATCCGGCAATGCCATTGTGTCGTATTGTGTCTGATGCGCTGCACTTAAATCAGGCCTACAAAAACAGCGACAGCAGCAATTAATATAGCTTATTTTCCCGCATAAACGACTCACCGCCTAACTGGCGCATTTGACGCATGATCCACGCCTGACGGCTACGCACATAACCAGAAGGCGCATTCGCTTTAAAACGCAAAGGATTGGGTAATACCGCCGCCAGCAAGGCCGCTTCAGACAGACTCAACCGACTGGCAGGTTTATGGAAATAGCGCTGCGCCGCCGCCTCCACGCCGAAAACCCCATCGCCAAACTCAGCGATATTCAGGTAAACGGTCAGAATACGTTTCTTGCTCCAGACGGTTTCCATACCCAGCGTTAGCCCGGCTTCAAGACCTTTACGTACCCAGCTACGCCCATCCCACAGAAAGAGATTTTTCGCCGTCTGTTGCGATAACGTCGACGCCCCGCGAATACGGTTTTCATTGCGTTCATTGTGCGCCAGCGCTTTCTCTATGGCGGAGACATCGAATCCCCAGTGCTCGGGAAACTTCTGGTCCTCCGCGGCAATGACAGCCAGCCCCATCCACGGTGAGATCTCGTCCATGCTCACCCAGTCTGAGTGCGCTACATAACCAAAATCACCGGACAGCCATGCGCCCAGTTGCCGTTCAACCATCACCGCAGAGAAAGGCACAGGCATCACGCTGAAAAGTGCGATGCCCCCGCCCCAGAATACGCCGAGGACAATGACCGCCCGCAGAAAGATACGTCGCAGAAAGGCGGTAACTCCTGTTCTCATTCAGCCAGCACCAGCACACGCGATACCAGTTTATCGATACCACTCGCAGCCTGAGCGATATCCTGCGCCAGCATATAAGCGGGCGTGGTGACAATTTTGTTGTCCTCATCGACGACAATGTCATCAACCGGACAAGGCACATGCTCAGCGCCCATCTCTTCCAGCACCTCTGCCGTATCGATATCAGTACCGATAGTCAGACGCAACGGGAAATCAAAAATTTTAGGTAACATAGCGGGCGCAATGCACATAAATCCCAGCGGCTTACCCGCCTGATGCATAGCCACCGCCAGCGCGGCTAAATCGCTGTCAACCCGGCATTCGCTGCCCTGACTGGCAAAATTGCTCAGATTTTTGGCCGCACCAAACCCACCCGGCACGATCAACGCATCCAGTTCCGTTGAGACTGCCTGAGCGAGCGGGCGAATTTCACCGCGTGTTATACGTGCGGCTTCAATCAGTACATTACGCGTTTCCAGCATCGGCTCGCCGGTCAGATGATTAATCACATCCGCTTGCTGTTTATCCGGAGCAAAGCAGACGGCCTGAGCGCCGTTGCGGGCAATGGCCAGAAGCGTGAGAACAGTTTCATGGATCTCTGCACCGTCATACACGCCGCATCCGCTGAGCACTACACCCACTTTTTTCATCGTGATACTCCTTTCTCAACTGGCTGAAACATATTAGTTATTATGATTTAAATGCTACGCTTCACACATTTAACTGATTCATGTAACAAATTATTTAAGATTTGCTATCTTAACTGCGTGCGGCCTGAAAATTAGGGCTGCGCCCTTGTAAACAATGATAATAATTTACGGCGCAGCCACGATTTCCCTGGTGTTGGCGCAGTATTCGCGCACCCCGGTCAAGCCGGGGTCATTTTTTTTCCACGCTCGCCACCCAGGCTTTTAATACCGCCACGTCGTGCTGCCACTCCTGCTTCATCTCTTCAATCCATTCAGCAACGTTATCTTCCCAGGCGGGAAGGTCCGGCGACTGGATTTGCTGACCTAACTGTTGCAGGTGACGCAGCCCCACTGAACCTGCTGCGCCTTTAATTTTATGACCTTCCTCAACCACGCCTTTTTTATCCCGTGCGGTCAAGTTGGACTCCAACACGCTCAAATATCCCGGCATCATCTTCTCAAACACCGCCAGCCCGTCGGTAATTAACTTCGGTCCCACCAGCTCGAGGTATTGTTCCAACATAGGAATATCTAACAGCGCTTGCGATTTACTGCTTTCTTCAGATGTCACAGTGCTCTCCTCTTCGTTTCTGGTATCCCAGTATTTTTTGATCATGGCGGTTAGCGCCGGAACCGACAGCGGCTTACTCAGCACGTCATCCATTCCCGCGTCCAAATACTCTTTTTTATCTTTCAGTACGTTGGCGGTGAGTGCAACCAGCGGCGGAAGGTCCTCACGAGCGTATTTTTGCGTGAGCTCCCGCGAGATATCCAGACCGGTCATATCCGGTAGCTGAATATCCAGCAGCACCAGGTCATATTCACCCGGCGTAAACATTTCCAGCGCGGCTTTCCCGGTCATCGCGACATCCACGCTGTTGCCTAATTTTTCCAGCACGGAACGCGCAACAATAACGTTCAGTTCAATGTCTTCCACCAGCAGCACATTCAGGGCTGGCAGCGGCATGTCATCGTCTTCAAAGGCGTCTTCAATCTCTTCCGCTACCGCAGGCGCATGTACGGTCAGCGTAAAGATGGAGCCTTTACCTGCCTGGCTGGAAACCGTAATATCGCCGCCCATATTTTTCGCCAGACGCTTCGACACGGCCAAACCAATCCCGGTTCCTGTGGCCGGTTTACCGCCGTTGCTGTCCTTCACCTGATAATACATGGCGAAGATTTTATCCTGCTCATCCTGCGGAATGCCGATCCCAGAATCTTCAACCTCGAAATGCAGCATATCGCCCTGGTCATAGCGCGCCCGCACGGTCACCTGTCCCTGCTGAGTGAACTTCACGGCGTTGCTGATCAGATTCCACAGAATCTGGCGCAAACGC
Source organism: Citrobacter sp. S39 (assembly GCF_009495675.1). Taxonomy (NCBI): domain Bacteria; kingdom Pseudomonadati; phylum Pseudomonadota; class Gammaproteobacteria; order Enterobacterales; family Enterobacteriaceae; genus Citrobacter; species Citrobacter sp. S39. Next base: position 1,489,360 of record NZ_CP045555.1, on the reverse strand, counting down.
GTGCCGTCGGTAATGACCTTATGCGGTAGCGGTAATGTTGGCTCAAGTACAAAACGCAGCCCTTTTTGCTGCGCCTGCAGGCCAGAAAGGTTTTCCAGATCCGCCATAAAACTGGTGAAATCAACAGGCTGGTTATCGAGCTGGACTTTACGTCGCTCCATCTTATCCATATCTATGATATCGTTGAAAATATTACCCAGCGTCACGGCAGAGACATGGATGGTTTTCAGGTATTTTTCCTGCTCAGCGGTCAGGTCTGTATCCAACAGGATTCGGCTTAAGCCAACAATGCCGTTAAGCGGAGTGCGCAGCTCGTGGCTGATGGTGGAAATGAAGGTGGTCTTATCACGGCTGGCACGTTCAAGCGCGTCCTGATAGCGCTTACGCTCGGTAATATCGCGCCCAAAGCCCATCAGGCCATGTCGCTTACCTACGCGGTCATAGTACGGCACTTTACGAATTTCAAAGCAGGCTTTGCGCCCGTCCGGGTAGTCCAGCCACTGTTCGTAGGTGAGTGAGACGTTATGACGGAATACCTTCTCGTCGGTTTCAATTACCTTTTCAGCCGCTTCAGGAGAGTAAACGTCAGCCGGTTTTAAGTTCACCAGCTGCTTTTCGCTTTTGCCAGTCAGCAGCTCCATGGCACGGTTACAGCCAGAAAATTCTTTATCTTCATTGCGATAAAAAACCAGATCCGGCGAGGCATCAAGGAAAGAGCGTAAAAAGGAAGACTGTTGCTCGAGCTGGATCTGCGCTTCTTCGCGCTCTTTGATTTCAACCTTCAGTTGCTCGAACGTTTCCTGGCGCTCCGCTTCGGCTTTTTCGCGCTCAACAATTTCCTGATTGAGCTGGGCTATATTATCTTTCAATTGCACATTGAGCTTGAGATCGCGCTCGCGCATCTCTTCCAGCTTTTGTACCAGTCGTGACAGGCGTTGCCGGGACTCTTCCAGTTGCTCCACCACCACTGACAGGAAATAGACAGCCCAAGGGGTAATTAACAGACCAAAAAAGATAGAACGGATAACATCAATGCTTTCTACCTGGCCATGCAGCACCATGGTGACAGCCATCTGCACCACAATTGCCAACACGACCAGAGCCAGCGCTAATAGCAGCGAAAAGCGCACCAGACCCAACTTCATCATTAGGTCGACGTAATATTGCGCCAGCATACGGATTTGCTTCATAGAGGGTTCCTTCACGACAACTTGGCACAATAATACTCAATTCTTGGCGTGACGTTTGAGAATGTGCAAGAAATGCGGAGGTTATCAGTGAAATGACCGTAGAGAGGTTAATCGTAGGCCTGATAAGCTAAGCGCCATCAGGCAAGCAGGCGCAGATTGCCGGATGTCGGCTTTGCCTTATCCGGCCTACGAGGGTTAGATCACCGGCTGCACCCATGGCGTACCCAGCGCCGAGCCTTGCACGCCGTGCTCGTTAAGGTACTTATCCAGTTCAACCATCCCAGTCCAGCGATTTTCACACCATAGCGGTGCTAACAACGTTGGGCGACGCGCGCTGGCGGAAATGCGATGATAAATCACCTCTGGCGGCGTATGGCGGATCATCTCCCCGGCGGTAACCGTATAATCGTCCAGTTCAATTCCGTTCAGCCGCCCGGCTTCCCAGGCTTTCGCCATCGTACTGCCTTTCACAATATGCAGCGGATGCAGCTTAATACCGTCGACACCCGTCTCCACCACACGTTCCATGGTTTGCAGGCATTCTGCCTGCCCTTCTCCCGGCAGACCGACAATCAGGTGCGAACATACTTTCAGCCCGCGTTCACGCGCCAGCCGCGTGGTGTTCTGGTAGCAGGCAAAATCATGACCGCGGTTAATACGGTGCAGGGTTTTGTCATGTGCGGTTTGCAGACCAAGTTCCAGCCATACCTCATAACCCAGGTCTTTATACTCGCAAAGCAGATCGAGTACCGCATCCGGCACGCAGTCGGGGCGCGTCCCAACGCATAACCCGACGATACTGGCCTGGCTGACCGCCTGCTGATACATCGAACGCAGCACCTGTACTTCAGCAAAGGTGCTGGTATAGGCCTGGAAATAGGCCAGATAGCGTCTGGCGCGATTGACCAACTGCGCCTGATGCTCAAGTTGCTCGGCAATGGAATGATGCTGCTGAGTTTCATCGGCAAACGAGGCGACATTACAGAAAGTACATCCGCCACGTCCGATGGTGCCATCACGATTTGGACAGCTAAAGCCGCCGTGCAGCGTGAGTTTATGAACCTTTTGCCCATAACGGCGAGAAAGATCCCCACCAAACATATTGACTAATTTCTGTAACTGCATAATCTGGTAGACCGCGCCTTGAAAAGAGGCCAAAGCCTGCCATTTTTTGCCCCAGTCGGCGATGACCTGGATCAATCGCCCTGGCGAGCCTTTATTTATTGCATAACAAATCAAAATAATTGAAATTTCATTCACTCAAAATCTAATTACTTTTCCTTATATTCAGCGGTTTTTTTTATCTTCTTATACTCTGAGCGTAAAAACAGTATCTTTAAGACGCCTGAACTCTAAAAACCAGCATAAAATGCCAGTCATCTCGATAAATAAAGGGAAGACGGGGGATATCCAGCCTTTCTGACAGTGAGACAGATCACACTTCCAGGGGGATTCCTCTTAGGTTAAATCAATGTAAAAAACCCTTTTATTTCAATATTTTCATAAAGTTAATTGCCCTATAGCACATTTTTGCATAAATAAGATTGCCATTTGACCTGTGTGTGGATTCCCGATAACTTGGAAATCCGCTGGAAGCTTTCTGGATGAGCAGTCTGCTCATCATATTTATGCAGTAATTGAGATTCCCTCTGAAGCAAGTCCTCAAACTTGTTTGACCTGTGCAAAAAGGATAAAGAGGGCGAATGCGAGGTAAGCGTATGACACGCAAACCCCGTCGCCATGCTCTTGGTGTGCCCGTGCGCAACGGTCCAGATGGGAATCCCTCAGAGCCTGGGGAGGTTCACTGATATGTTGTACGATAAATCCCTTGAGAGGGATAACTGTGGTTTCGGCCTGATCGCCCACATAGAAGGCGAACCTAGCCACAAGGTAGTGCGTACCGCCATACACGCACTGGCCCGTATGCAGCACCGTGGCGCAATTCTTGCCGATGGAAAAACCGGCGATGGTTGCGGCCTGCTGTTACAAAAACCTGACCGCTTTTTCCGCATCGTGGCGCAAGAGCGCGGCTGGCGTTTAGCCAAAAACTACGCCGTCGGCATGATCTTTTTAAATAAAGACCCTGAACTGGCTGCGGCTTCTCGTCGCATTGTTGAAGAAGAATTACAGCAGGAGACCCTGTCGATTGTCGGCTGGCGCGACGTGCCGACCAACGAAGGTGTTCTCGGTGAAATTGCGCTCTCCTCCCTGCCTCGTATCGAGCAAATTTTTGTTAACGCCCCTGCGGGCTGGCGTCCGCGTGATATGGAGCGTCGCCTGTTCATCGCGCGTCGTCGTATCGAAAAACGCCTCCTGCAAGACAAAGATTTCTACGTCTGTAGCTTGTCGAACCTGGTCAATATCTATAAAGGTCTGTGTATGCCGGCGGATCTGCCGCGCTTCTACCTGGACCTGGCAGACCTGCGTCTGGAATCGGCCATCTGCCTGTTCCACCAGCGCTTCTCCACCAACACCGTACCGCGCTGGCCGCTGGCGCAGCCGTTCCGCTATCTGGCGCACAACGGTGAAATCAACACCATCACCGGCAACCGCCAATGGGCGCGCGCCCGTACCTATAAGTTCCAGACCCCGTTGATCCCGGATCTGCACGACGCCGCGCCGTTTGTTAACGAAACCGGCTCAGACTCCAGTTCGATGGATAACATGCTGGAACTGCTGCTGGCAGGCGGGATGGACATCATCCGCGCCATGCGCTTACTGGTTCCACCGGCATGGCAGAACAACCCGGATATGGATCCGGAGCTGCGCGCGTTCTTTGACTTTAACTCCATGCACATGGAACCGTGGGACGGCCCGGCGGGCATCGTCATGTCCGACGGCCGCTTTGCCGCCTGTAACCTTGACCGTAACGGCTTGCGTCCGGCACGCTACGTCATCACCAAAGACAAGCTGATTACCTGCGCCTCTGAAGTCGGGATCTGGGATTATCAGCCGGATGAAGTGGTAGAGAAAGGCCGCGTCGGCCCTGGCGAGCTGATGGTTATCGATACTCGCAGCGGGCGCATTCTCCACTCCGCCGAAACCGATGATGACCTGAAAAGCCGTCACCCATACAAAGAGTGGATGGAGAAAAACGTCCGCCGTCTGGTGCCGTTCGAAGACCTGGCTGACGATCAGGTCGGCAGCCGTGAACTGGACGATGACACCCTCGCCAGCTATCAGAAACAGTTTAACTACAGCGCTGAAGAGCTGGATTCCGTGATCCGCGTGCTCGGCGAAAATGGCCAGGAAGCGGTCGGTTCAATGGGTGACGATACCCCGTTTGCCGTACTCTCCAGCCAGCCGCGCATCATTTATGACTACTTCCGCCAGCAGTTCGCGCAGGTGACTAACCCGCCGATCGATCCGCTGCGTGAAGCGCACGTTATGTCGCTGGCCACCAGCATCGGTCGTGAGATGAACGTCTTCTGCGAAGCCGAAGGTCAGGCACACCGCCTGAGCTTTAAATCGCCGATCCTGCTGTACTCCGATTTCACCCAGCTTACCACCATGAAAGAGGAGCATTATCGCGCTGACCGTCTGGATATCACCTTCGACGCGACCGAAACTACGCTCGAAGAGACCGTCAAAGCATTGTGCGATAAGGCGGAACAGATGGTGCGCAACGGCACGGTACTGCTGGTACTCTCTGACCGCAACATCGCTAAAAATCGTCTGCCGGTTCCGGCGCCGATGGCCGTGGGCGCAGTGCAAACGCGTCTGGTAGAACAAAGCCTGCGCTGCGACGCCAACATCATCGTTGAAACCGCCAGTGCCCGCGATCCGCACCATTTTGCCGTCCTGCTCGGTTTTGGCGCGACGGCAATCTATCCGTATCTCGCGTATGAAACATTGGGACGTCTGATCGACACTCAGGCGATTGCCAAAGATTACCGGACCGTGATGCTGAACTACCGTAACGGCATCAACAAAGGTCTGTACAAAATCATGTCCAAAATGGGCATCTCGACCATTGCCTCCTACCGCTGCTCGAAGCTGTTTGAAGCCGTTGGTCTGCACGATGATGTGGTTGCGTTGTGCTTCCAGGGCGTGGTCAGCCGTATTAGCGGTGCAGGGTTTACCGACTTCCAGCAGGATCTGCTGAACCTCTCCAAACATGCATGGCTGGCGCGTAAACCTATCAGCCAGGGCGGTTTGCTGAAGTACGTCCACGGCGGCGAATACCACGCCTACAACCCGGACGTGGTACGCACTCTGCAGCAGGCGGTACAAAGCGGCGAGTACAGCGACTATCAGGAATACGCCAAGCTGGTTAATGAGCGTCCGGCGGCCACGCTGCGCGATCTGCTGGCGATTACGCCTGGCGATGAAGCCGTAAGCATTAGCGAAGTAGAACCCGCGACCGAACTGTTTAAACGCTTTGATACCGCCGCCATGTCTATCGGCGCATTAAGCCCGGAAGCACACGAAGCGCTGGCCGAAGCCATGAACAGCATCGGCGGCAATTCGAACTCCGGTGAAGGCGGCGAAGACCCGGCGCGCTATGGCACCAATAAAGTGTCACGGATTAAGCAGGTTGCTTCCGGTCGCTTTGGCGTAACCCCGGCATACCTGGTCAATGCCGATGTCATTCAGATTAAAGTCGCTCAGGGCGCGAAACCTGGCGAAGGTGGTCAGTTACCGGGTGATAAAGTCACCCCGTACATCGCCAAACTACGCTATTCCGTACCGGGCGTGACGCTGATCTCCCCGCCGCCGCACCACGATATCTACTCTATCGAGGATTTAGCGCAGCTGATTTTCGACCTGAAACAGGTCAACCCGAAGGCGATGATCTCGGTGAAGCTGGTTTCCGAACCAGGCGTTGGTACCATCGCCACTGGCGTAGCGAAAGCCTATGCGGATCTGATCACCATTGCTGGCTACGATGGCGGCACTGGCGCAAGCCCGCTCTCATCAGTGAAATATGCGGGCTGCCCGTGGGAACTCGGCCTGGTGGAAACCCAGCAGGCGCTGGTGGCTAACGGTCTGCGTCACAAGATTCGTCTGCAGGTCGATGGCGGTCTGAAAACCGGCGTCGATATCATTAAAGCGGCAATTCTGGGTGCAGAAAGCTTTGGCTTCGGTACCGGCCCGATGGTGGCGCTGGGCTGTAAATATCTGCGTATTTGCCACCTGAACAACTGCGCAACCGGTGTTGCAACTCAGGATGAGAAACTGCGTAAGAACCACTATCACGGCCTGCCGTTCAAAGTGACCAACTACTTTGAATTTATCGCCCGTGAAGTGCGCGAGCTGATGGCCGAGCTGGGCGTCACCCGCCTGGTCGACCTGATTGGCCGCACCGATCTGCTCAAAGAGCTGGAAGGGTTTACCGCCAAGCAGCAAAAGCTGGAGCTGTCTCGTCTGCTGGAAACAGCCGAACCGCATCCTGGTAAAGCGCTGCATTGCACCGAGAACAACCCGCCGTTTGATAATGGCGTGCTGAACGCCCAGCTGTTGCAGCAGGCGAAGCCGTTCGTCGACGAGCGCCAGAGCAAAACCTTCTGGTTCGATATCCGCAACACCGACCGTTCCGTCGGCGCATCGCTGTCGGGCTATATCGCTCAGACGCATGGCGATCAGGGGCTGGCGTCTGACCCGATCAAAGCGCACTTCAGCGGTACTGCAGGCCAGAGCTTTGGCGTGTGGAACGCGGGCGGCGTGGAGCTGTATCTGACCGGCGATGCCAACGACTATGTCGGTAAAGGCATGGCGGGTGGCCTGCTGGCAGTGCGTCCTCCGGTTGGCTCTGCTTTCCGTAGCCATGAAGCGAGCATCATCGGTAACACCTGCCTGTATGGCGCCACCGGTGGTCGCCTGTTTGCTGCGGGTCGTGCGGGTGAGCGCTTTGCAGTACGTAACTCCGGCGCAATCACCGTGGTTGAAGGTATTGGCGACAACGGCTGTGAATACATGACCGGCGGCATCGTCTGTATTCTCGGCAAAACCGGCGTTAACTTTGGCGCGGGCATGACCGGCGGATTCGCCTACGTGCTCGATGAAGACGGTGAATTCCGCAAACGCGTAAACCCGGAACTGGTCGAAGTGCTGAGCGTGGACTCGCTGGCGATCCACGAAGAGCACCTGCGTGGCCTGATTACCGAGCACGTACAGCATACCGGCTCTTCTCACGGCGAAGAGATCCTGGCGAACTGGCCAGCATTCTCGGCGAAATTCGCGCTGGTAAAACCAAAATCCAGTGATGTGAAAGCACTGTTGGGTCACCGTAGTCGTAGCGCAGCAGAGCTGCGTGTGCAGGCGCAGTAAGGGGTAGCAGCAATGAGTCAGAACGTATACCAATTTATCGACCTGCAGCGTGTTGATCCGCCGAAGAAGCCGCTGAAGATCCGCAAGATCGAGTTTATCGAGATTTACGAGCCGTTTTCCGAAGGCCAAGCTAAAGCACAGGCAGATCGCTGCCTGTCCTGCGGTAACCCGTACTGCGAGTGGAAGTGCCCGGTGCATAACTACATCCCGAACTGGCTGAAGTTGGCGAATGAGGGACGTATTTTTGAAGCGGCTGAGCTGTCACATCAGACCAACACCCTGCCGGAAGTCTGCGGGCGCGTGTGTCCGCAGGACCGTCTGTGTGAGGGTTCCTGTACGCTGAACGATGAGTTCGGCGCGGTGACCATCGGCAATATTGAACGCTATATCAACGACAAAGCGTTTGAGATGGGCTGGCGTCCGGATATGACCGGTGTTCGCCAGACGGACAAGCGCGTCGCCATTATCGGTGCCGGTCCTGCAGGTCTGGCGTGCGCTGATGTGCTGACCCGCAACGGCGTGAAGGCGGTGGTCTTTGACCGTCACCCGGAAATCGGCGGCTTGCTGACCTTCGGTATCCCAGCCTTCAAGCTGGAAAAAGAGGTCATGACCCGTCGCCGTGAAATCTTCACCGGCATGGGCATTGAGTTCAAACTGAACGTGGAAGTAGGCCGTGACGTACAGCTCAACGATTTGCTGAAGGATTACGACGCCGTGTTCCTTGGCGTAGGAACCTATCAGTCGATGCGCGGCGGGCTGGAAAACGAAGACGCTGATGGCGTGTTTGATGCCCTGCCGTTCCTGATTGCCAATACCAAACAGTTGATGGGCTTTGGCGAAAGCAGCAATGAGCCATACATCAGCATGGAAGGCAAACGTGTCGTCGTGCTCGGCGGTGGCGATACCGCGATGGACTGCGTGCGCACCTCCGTACGTCAGGAAGCATCACACGTTATCTGCGCCTATCGTCGCGATGAAGAGAACATGCCGGGTTCGAAACGCGAAGTGAAAAACGCGCGCGAAGAAGGCGTCGAGTTCCAGTTCAACGTCCAGCCTTTAGGTGTGGAAGTGAATGCCAACGGGAAAGTGTGCGGCGTGAAAATGGCGCGTACTGAAATGGGCGAACCGGATGCGAAGGGGCGTCGCCGTGCGGAGATCGTCGCTGGCTCCGAGCACGTTGTTCCGGCTGATGCCGTGGTCCTGGCGTTTGGTTTCCGCCCACATAGCATGGAATGGTTGAAAGAGCACAGCGTCGAACTGGATTCACAGGGGCGCATTATTGCCCCGGAACGTAGCGACAACGCTTTCCAGACCAGCAACCCGAAAATCTTCGCCGGTGGCGACATCGTGCGCGGTTCGGATCTGGTGGTCACCGCGATTGCCGAAGGTCGTAAAGCGGCAGACGGGATTCTGAATTACCTGGAAGTGTAAAAGAGCCTTCTCTGGCCCCTGTTCACGTTTGTCGACAGGGGCTTTTTTTCTCCGTATTTCTCCACCATTCTTTGAAAGCTACTCGCAATTAAGACTGCAAGTCTTTGTAATTAGTAGAACGTGGATTGACCACTTCAGCACCCGGGCGTATTGATCGCGGAATATTTTTACACCGTAACTTTCACGAAAGGGATGAAGTATGACCACGCCGACGTCACTTCAGGATGCAGATGACTATCAGCAAATCCATAACGGAATTGTTCGACTACTGGACACCGCGCGGACAGAAACTGTCCGTAGTATCAATGCACTAATGACGGCGACCTACTGGGAAATTGGTCGACGAATTGTTGAATTTGAGCAAGGTGGTGAATCCCGGGCAGCCTATGGCGCTCAGCTTATTGAACGGCTGTCAGTGGATCTAAACCAACGCTATAAACGGGGGTTTTCCATGGTAAACATACGGCAAATGCGTATGTTTTATCTTTATTTTCAACAAATTGAGATTCAGCAGACACTGTCTGGTGAATCTCAAAATCTCATACAACTCGCCAAAACATTCCCACTACCCTGGTCGGCGTATGTCCGCCTCTTGTCTGTTAAAAATGCCGATGCCCGCACTTTTTATGAGAAAGAGACTCTCCGTAACGGCTGGTCAGTACGGCAGCTCAATCGACAAATTGCCACTCAGTTTTATGAGCGGACGCTGTTGTCCCGCGACAAATCCGCCATGTTGCAGAAGGCAGTCCCGACGGAGCCTGAAGTCTTGCCTGAAAAGGCCATCCGCGATCCGTTCATTCTGGAGTTTCTTGGCCTCAAGGATGAGTATTCAGAATCGGATCTTGAAGAGGCGCTGATCAATCACCTGATGGACTTTATGCTGGAGCTCGGCGACGATTTTGCTTTTGTTGGCCGTCAGCGTCGATTGCGCATTGACGATAACTGGTTCCGCGTCGATCTGCTGTTCTTTCATCGTCGTTTACGCTGCCTGTTGCTCGTTGATCTAAAAGTAGGCAAATTCAGCTATGCGGATGCCGGGCAGATGAATATGTATCTGAACTATGCCAAAGAACATTGGACGATACCGGGGGAAAATCCGCCAGTCGGGCTGATTCTGTGCGCAGGAAAAGGGGCGGGGGAAGCGCACTACGCGTTGAACGGCCTACCGAATACCATCCAGGCGAGCGAGTACAAAGTACAGCTACCTGATGAAAAATTACTTGCAGACGAGCTCATTCGTTCACAAACCATGCTGGGAACTCAACTCACAGACGCGGGTTAACTGTCGACCAAGGAAAATCAACGCAATCATCAACACCATAAATAATAACCATGTAAAGATTATACGTAATCGTTTGCTTTATTCTGAGAACTGTATATTATGCGGCGGATTTTTTGGGCAAAATTCATGGAGGCGTTGTGTCGCAGGACAACAATTATAGCCAGGGCCCCGTCCCTCTGGCGGCGCGGAAAGGCGTGGTTCCACTAACATTTGTCATGTTGGGGCTTACATTTTTTTCCGCCAGTATGTGGACCGGTGGCACACTCGGTACCGGTCTTTCCTATAATGATTTCTTCCTGGCAGTTCTCTTCGGTAATCTTCTCCTCGGTATTTACACTGCATTTCTCGGTTTTATCGGCGCAAAAACAGGGCTCTCAACCCACCTTCTGGCGCGTTACTCATTTGGTTTGAAAGGTTCATGGCTTCCCTCACTGTTGTTAGGCGGTACGCAGGTAGGCTGGTTTGGCGTGGGTGTGGCTATGTTTGCTATCCCGGTGGGCAAAGCGACAGGAATTGACGTCAATATCCTGATTGCGGTTTCCGGTCTGTTGATGACCCTGACCATCTTTTTTGGCATCTCGGCGCTGACCGTTTTATCTATCATCGCCGTGCCTGCCATCGTCGTTCTTGGCAGCTACTCCGTCTGGCTGGCGGTGAGTGATGTCGGCGGTTTAGACCATTTAAAAGCGATAGTGCCGCAGACGCCGCTGAATTTCTCCACCGCCCTGGCGCTGGTGGTCGGTTCGTTTGTCAGCGCAGGAACATTAACCGCCGACTTCGTGCGCTTTGGTCGCAACGCCAAAGGCGCGGTGCTGATTGCCATGGTGGCGTTTTTCCTTGGCAACTCCTTGATGTTCATCTTCGGCGCTGCGGGCGCGGCTGCGGTTGGACAGGCGGATATCTCTGATGTGATGATTGCCCAGGGACTACTGCTGCCCGCGATTGTAGTGCTCGGTCTGAACATCTGGACGACTAACGACAATGCGCTGTATGCCTCAGGTCTGGGATTTGCCAATATTACCGGCCTTTCCAGCCGTACGCTGTCGGTGGCTAACGGTATTATCGGCACATTGTGCGCGCTATGGCTTTACAATAACTTTGTCGGTTGGCTGACTTTTCTGTCGGCAGCAATTCCCCCGATTGGCGGGGTGATCATCGCCGACTATCTGCTGAACCATCGTCGCTATGCCGACTTCAGCAAAGCGCAATTTATTTCCGTAAACTGGATAGCGATCCTGTCCGTTGCATTGGGCATTGCCGCAGGTCACTATATTCCCGGTATTGTGCCCGTCAACGCCGTACTTGGCGGCGTATTCAGCTATATCCTGCTGAATCCACTTTTTAATCGCAGCCTTGCTAAATCACCAGAGGTCAGCCATGCAGAATAATAACATCACCCTTCGTCAGGCACGTTTACAGGGACGCGAAGGATTGTGGCAGCTCACGATTGAAAACGGGCGCTTCAGCCGGATTGAGCCACAGGACACCGCCACGTTACCGCAGGGCGAAGTGCTTGATGCCGAAGGCGGCCTGGCCATTCCACCGTTCGTTGAGCCACATATCCATCTGGACACCACGCAAACCGCAGGCGAGCCGAGCTGGAACCAGTCTGGTACGTTATTTGAAGGCATTGAGCGTTGGGCCGAACGTAAGGCAATGCTCACGCACGAAGACGTCAAAGCGCGCGCCATGCAGACGCTGAAGTGGCAGATGGCCAACGGCATCCAGTATGTCCGCACGCACGTTGACGTTTCCGATCCGACGCTGACTGCACTGAAAGCCATGCTGGAGGTGAAGCAAGAAGTCGCGCCGTGGGTAGAGCTGCAAATTGTCGCGTTCCCGCAAGAGGGCATTCTTTCTTACCCCAACGGTGAAGCGCTATTAGAGGAAGCCGTGCGTTTGGGCGCAGACGTCATTGGCGCGATCCCCCACTTTGAATTTACGCGTGAATATGGCGTTGAGTCGCTGCACAAAATTTTCGCTCTGGCGCAGAAATACGATCGGCTTATCGATGTGCACTGCGACGAAATTGACGATGAGCAGTCACGCTTTGTTGAAACCGTCGCGGCGCTGGCGCATCGTGACAATATGGGCGAACGCGTGACCGCCAGTCATACCACGGCAATGCATTCCTATAACGGCGCGTATGCTTCCCGCCTCTTTCGCCTGTTGAAAATGTCCGGCATTAACTTTGTCGCGAACCCACTGGTAAATATTCACCTGCAAGGGCGCTTTGATACGTATCCTAAACGTCGCGGCGTAACGCGCGTCAAAGAGATGCTGGAAGCGGAGATCAACGTCTGCTTCGGCCATGATGACGTCTTCGACCCGTGGTATCCGCTGGGCACCGCCAATATGCTGCAGGTACTGCATATGGGATTACATGTGTGTCAGCTGATGGGATACGGACAAATCAACGATGGGCTGAACCTGGTTACCACCCACAGTGCGAAAACCCTGCACCTGCAGGATTACGGTCTGAACGTGGGAAACTCCGGAAATCTGGTGATTTTAGCGGCAGAAAATGGATTTGACGCGGTTCGTCGCCAGACGCCTGCACGTTATTCCATTCGTCACGGGCGAGTCATTGCTGAGACAGTGCCAAGCCAGACCACGCTGCATCTGGCGCAGCCGGAAGCGGTGACGTTTAAGCGCTAAGTTGTTCTATCCAGTGTCGGATGGCGCAAGCCTTGCCATCCGACACGGTCTCTCATCGTCAGGCTTGTAATAAGCTGGCGCGCACCTTGATCACGACCTTTTTGATTTCCCCCGGCCCCCCCACCATACAGCCCGGTTTATGCGGCTCGCCCGGCATAAAAATCGCAAATCTTCCCGGCTTCAGTACGATCGCCTGCTCATCGGCAATCTCGCTGCACAACTGATAGTCATCCTCAACATGCATCTCATCGCACTGGCGAGCAGAATCGGTCATCCCGAACAGAATGCGTTCTTCGCCAGACAACAGCACCTGAATATCAATGTACTGCTGATGCAGTTCCGCTTTCTTTTGCTCTGGGCTCTGCGTCGCAAACTGCATGACATTCATAAAAATAGTATCGCCCTGCAACGCGTAGCGCCCTGGCGTTTTCTCCTGCGGATTCGCCGCAATGGCAAGCGTTAATGCCTGCTGTAAGACCGGATGTAATCCGGCAGAAGGCAGTGAACGCAACTCATCTGATATCATCATCATTCTCCCTGGGCCAACAGCGCGGCCCCCAGTAATCCAGCGTCATGGCGGTAATGCGCCGCCAGTAATTCCACGTGATAGGCCAAGGGCTCTTGTGCCAGATAATGTTCAACCAGCGCCAGATATCCTTCAGCCAGCCCAACGCTGCCGCCAATCACCACAATCTGGCAATCGGTCGTGGCCTTCACATCGCCGATAAGCCTTGCCAAAGTACGCGCCGAGCGATGGATCAACCTGCTTGCCTGCTCATCTCCTTGCCCGGCGCGGCTAAAAATGGTTTTGGCGTCGCATCCAGCAAGCGTACCTTCGGCTGCAGCCGCGATCCCTCGACCGGAAGCAATCGCCTCGACGCAGCCCACACGTCCGCAGCCGCAGGCCGGTCCATTGGGATCCGCCAGCGTATGTCCTAAGTGCCCAGCCAGACCACCAGACCCGGTGAGTAACTTGCCGCTGCTGATCACGCCGCCGCCGACGCCTGTCGACACGGTGATAAACACCATGTCGCTTATCTCATCTGCCATAGCGTGGTATTCCGCCCAGGCCGCCGCCTGTGCGTCATTGACTGCCAGCGTCGGCAGGCCGGTGATTTGTTCCAGCGTTTGTGTTAGCGGAAAATGCATCAACCCGCCAAGGTTATGCGGGTTCAGCGCCAGTAAAACCCCCTCACGGATAATCCCCGTCGAGGCGATCGCCACCCGATTAGCACGCCCCTGTAGCGGTGCAACCAGTGCTTGTAGCGCAGCGCGCAGCGCCTCCGGCGTTTTGCTGGCGGGCGTCGGCAATTCACGCCGCTCGCGAATTTGCAGATTACTGTCTAACAGCGCGGCAGCCAGTTTGGTACCGCCGATATCCATTGCCAATGTGGTCATGACACCGCCTTCTGCATCGCGGTGATACGCTTTTTATCCCGTTGCTCAAGTAACGACATACTTCTTCCCTTTCGCTAATTGCCCGGTTCAACACCGGGCAATGGGATTAACTTTTGGATTTCACCATGGTGCTTTTGTCACCGCCGAACGGCACAGCCCCGCTGAACGGTCGACCATCAATGGCATCATGCGTACGTAACGCTTCAGGACGCAGCCAGCGCTGTACGCGGGACGGCATATCGAGACCAATCAGCAGGATCACCACAAATGTCAGACCGAAAGAGAGCGATCCCAGCGCGGTGCCCAGATCCAGACGTTGGGCAATCAGCGCGCCGATGATCGGTGCCAGAGCCCCACCCAGCGCGCCCACGTTATAGGTGAAGCCCAGGCCCACCGCACGCTGGTCGGTATCGAAATAGCCGCCAATCAATTTTGGTAAGATCCCGGAGATCCCCTGGCCGAGCATTTGCTGGAAAAACAGCAGCAAACCCAGTACCCAGACGTTTGAACCGCCTATCGCAAACACCGGAATAATCAGCAACTGCGAGGCCAGCAAACTGCAGACATAGGCTTTACGCGTACCCAGCCAGTCGCCAAGAAAACCGCCGACGCAACAACCGACCGCCGCACCAAAACCGCTAAAGAAGAGCACTCTGGCCACCGTGGAAGGATCGTACAGCAGTTCGGTTTTCAGATAGGTTGGCAACAGTGCCTGAATCGGCCACGAGTACAGGAAGGCGAATAGTACGACCACCATCAGCATGACGCCCGTCGGCCAGCGCTTCCCGCTGCTTTGCACCATAAAGCTAATGAAAATAAACGCACATATCAGGCCGAGGACCGCCACTATAGCCGCATTTTGCAGGTCGCCAGCAAAGCAGAACCACAGCGCGGTTGCAGCGGCGATCGTCATCAGAATATTAATTACCCGATGCTCGCCCCGGTAGAGAATATCCACCATCGTGCGCACTGGCGCTTTGCCTTCGTGTTTCTCTTTCCAGTCTTCCGCTTCCGGAATATTTTTACGCAGCCAGAGGGCGAAGATAATTGGCAGAATGCCGATGAAGAACAGCGCGCGCCACCCCCAGACTGGAACCACCAGGCTGTAGACCTGCGCGGCGATCACCGCGCCAACAGAGAAACCGGAAATCAGGAAGCCACTGGCTTTATTTCGCAGGTGTTTAGGCCAACTTTCAATAACATAGGTTGCACTGGAGCCGTACTCACCCGCCATTCCCATACCAATAACCAGGCGGGCGATAAACATGGTGGTGTAGCCCGGCGCGAAGCCGCAGGCCAGCGTCCCCACGGAGAACAGAATGATGCTGGTGACCATTGCCAGGCGGCGTCCGTAACGGTCGCCCATTGCCCCCAGCATTAACCCGCCAAACCAACGGGAGATAAAGGCGGCCGAGATCAGGCTGGCGGCCTGCACCGTCGTCAGTCCGAATTCGCCCTGCACTTCTGTCAGCACCAGGGCGATTAACACAAAATCGAAACCATCAAGCAAATATCCCAGCCAGGCGGCGGAAAATGCCCGCCATTGTGCCCGATTGAGATGGCGATACCACGGGATGCTCTGGGTAGAAGTACTCATTTTACTCTCCCGACGATCTTTGTTGTTGTGCCGGGTGGTGGCTTTGCCTTACCCGGCTTACGGTCGAAAAATCCAGGCCGGGCAAGCGAAGCGCCCCCGGCGACCCGCGATTACGCCTTTTCCGCCAGCAGTTGGTTTGCCAGCGCTTTCAGTTCCGGCAGATAGCGTTCATCTACCGGAGCAAAGGGTTTACGGCACAGTGGAATAGAAACCACATCCATATAGTGCAGTACTGTTTTCAGGCCGCGGAACACGCCAACCTTAATAAGCAGATCGATAACCTTATTGCACTCGGTTTGCAGCTTTTGCGCCGTGCGGATGTCGCCTTCTTTGAGCGCTTTCACAATTCCCTGATAACGCCATCCCATGATGTTGTAAGTGCTACCGATACCTCCATCTGCGCCTGCTAGCAGTCCAGAAGCGAAGATCTCATCATAACCGTTATAAAGCACCAGATCGGGATGAGCGCGGCGGATCTGTTCCATCTGATAGAGATCGCCCGAAGTTTGCTTCAGTGCGCCAACGCCCGGCAACGTCACCAGCGTGTTGATCTGATCCAGCGTCAGTTTTACGCCGCTCAGTGCCGGGATGTTATAGACCACCATCGGTAAGCCATCGGCGGAATCGATAATTGCGCGGTAGTGATCGCAGTGCTCTTCAAAGCTGAACGGATAGTAAAACGGCGTGACGGCCGAAACCGCATCAAATCCGTATCGATGCGCAACGCTCGCCAGCTGTTGACTCTCTTCGGTGCTCACCGTGCCAACATGGGCGATCAGCGTCACCTTGCCTTTTGCTTCTTCAGCAACAATTTCCAGAACCTGCTCTCTTTCAGCGCGGTTCTGGACAAAAGCCTCACCCGTTGAGCCACCGACATACAGCCCATCGATCCCCTGACCAATGTTGAAACGCACCAGACGGCGCAGGCTCTCGATGTCCAGTTTCTGTTGGTTATCGAATGGAGTTAATAACGCTGGCATTACGCCTTTTAAATTTCTTGCCATAACGACCTCTGACGATGATTAGTGTTATCTGACTGCATACCTTTATACCTGTTATACCAGATCAAATAAGCAGCAATACAATAGAGAACGCTTATAGTGCGATCTGCTTCACTAAAAGATCGTCAGGATCGCGATTACTTACGCAATTTTTTACTTTTGCTGAAGGCGTGCCAGGTTGCGGAAACGCTATTGAGATGTTCTTGCAGTGCGCGGTCTGCTTCTTCAGGATCGCGCTGACGAATCGCATCGACAATAGCGATATGCTGCTGATAACTCACGTTATTGCGTTCATACAATTCTTGATCGGCAACGGCCGGACGGGCAGCAATTAACCAGTCTAACAGCGCAACATGGATCGCCATAAAGATGGGATTGCCCGGGATCTCCGCCAGTACGCGGTGAAAATCAACGTCCGAACGGATGAACAACGTATTGTCATCGAGCGACTGGCTGTTGATCTCCAGCGCTTTCGCCAGCCTGTCGATTTGCTCATCTGTCGCATGTTCGGCGGCGTATCGAACCAGGCTTGATTCAAAGAACAGTCGCAACTGCTCGAAGTGGGCAATGCCGCCGGGATGTGCGAGGAAATCTTTCGCCATACCAGACAGCTCGCTGATGATGGTATCAGCTGAAGGACGCGAAACGCGGGCGCGCTCGCCGTTGTTGATTTGTACCAGACCTTTGCGTTTTAACGCGGCCAGCGCTTCTCGTACAGAAGGACGGCCCACGTTAAAGAAGGCCATCAGCTCCCGTTCAGACGGCAACTGTTCGCCCTCGCCAAATTCCCGACGACGAATCATCTGCTCCAGTTCTTCCTCAACCATTTCAGACAGTTTTTTACGCGCCAGCGGGCGATTGCGTAAGCTACGGCCAATGGTGGATGGAGAGTCTTCAGCTTGCGAATCAAATGCGTTCATAGGGTCCATTCAGCTAAGTCGTGGTGACAAACAACAGCGGGTTTATCCTAACACAGGATCGAAAGCAGGGTGAAATGATGGTCGATCCGCCCCCGCTGGCTTATTGATAATATACGTAACAGCAATATTATTTTAAGCGAGTATCTTCCGCCTATTTTTAATTTAATAGAGTTATATCATCTTCATGAAATTTATGAACATTAACGTGATAATTTATCATAACCATCTATTTTATAACGATAAATAATTAAACCCTTGAATTAAAAATAAGATATTCACTCCATAAAAAATGCCCAGAAAAATATAACATCCGTTGGGATAACAGCGTTATTACCGGATTTATCTTCTTTTCTGGCATGGAGTGAAACAATGTTCGGCATCATTATCTCTGTCATCGTTTTATTAACGATGGGTTACTTGATCCTCAAAAACTACAAACCGCAGGTCGTGCTGGCCGCCGCTGGGATCTTCCTGATGATCTGCGGTGTCTGGCTGGGCTACGGCGTGTTGGTCGCTGACGATAAGAGCAGTGGCTATCTACTGGTCGATATTTACAACGAAATTTTGCGTATGCTCTCCAACCGCGCAGCCGGACTGGGGTTATCAATCATGGCAGTGGGTGGTTATGCCCGCTATATGGATAGAATGGGAGCCAGCAGAGCGATGGTTAGCCTGTTAAGCCGCCCGCTCAAGCAAATCCGCTCACCCTATGTTGTGCTTGCCGCCACCTATGTTATTGGTCAGATCATGGCGCAGTTCATTACCAGCGCATCTGGGTTAGGTATGTTGCTGATGGTGACGCTGTTCCCAACGTTGGTCAGTCTTGGCGTGAGCCGTTTATCCGCTGTTGCGGTCATTGCCACTTCGATGTCGATTGAATGGGGCATTCTGGAAACCAACTCTATTTTTGCCGCGCAGGTCGCGGGTATGAAAATCGCCACTTATTTCTTTCAATACCAGTTGCCCGTCGCGTCGTGTGTCATTGTCGCCGTCGCCATTGCGCATTTTTTCGTTCAGCGTCAGTTTGATAAAAAAGCCGCACCGGAAAGCAACGGATTTGCTGAACAAAAGACGCTGGAAAACGTACCTCCGCTCTATTACGCCATTCTACCCGTCATGCCGCTGATCCTGATGCTAGGCTCGCTTGCCCTTGCGCAAATGGGGCTAATGAAAGCAGAGCTGAATCTGGTGGTGGTGATGTTGATGAGCATGACGCTGACTATGTTTGTTGAATTCCTGCATAAACATAATCTGCGCGAAACGATGGATGATGTGCAGGCTTTTTTTGACGGCATGGGGACGCAGTTTGCCAACGTTGTCACGCTGGTGGTCGCCGGTGAGATCTTTGCGAAAGGGTTGACGACTATCGGGACTGTCGACGCCGTAATAAAAGGCGCAGAGCATTCCGGTCTTGGCGGCATTGGCGTGATGATCATCATGGCGATGGTCATCGCCGCCTGTGCGATTGTCATGGGGTCAGGCAACGCACCGTTTATGTCTTTTGCCAGCCTCATTCCGAATATTGCCGCCGGGCTGCATATTCCTGCAGTAGTGATGATTATGCCGATGCATTTTGCCACTACGCTTGCCCGCGCGGTGTCACCCATAACCGCTGTAATTGTCGTGACATCAGGTATTGCCGGCGTATCGCCCTTTGAAGTGGTAAAACGTACAGCAATCCCGATGGCAGTAGGATTTGTGGTGAATATGGTAGCCACCATCGCGCTGTTTTACTGATCCCGAAGCCAGAAAACAGAACAGGCCCGAAAGGGCCTGTTTTTTTATTTCACTATTTATTTCACTACGCGCAGCGCTGGACGCCCACCGCGAGGTGGCGGCGGAGTGTCATCAGGATCGTTGTCGTCGCCATTGTCAGGCTTATCGCCATCAATGACCGACATGACTGTTTCACTCTCAAAACCAGACGCGTCGTTGTCGTCATCATTTAAGCTGGCGACATCTTCATCGTAGGCGGCTTCCGGTTCGAACATCGTACCAGCGCCATTTTCACGTGCATAAATTGCCAGAACAGCAGCCAACGGCACAGACACCTGACGCGGCACACCACCGAAGCGCGCGTTAAAGCGCACTTCATCGTTAGCCAGTTCCAGGTTGCCCACCGCACGCGGTGCAATATTCAGAACAATTTGCCCGTCACGCGCATATTCCATTGGAACCTGCACGTCCTGGAGCGTCACATCCACCACCAGATGCGGCGTGAGCTGGTTGTCTAGCAACCACTCATAGAACGCGCGCAGCAGATACGGACGGCGTGGTGTTAGCTGTGGCAAATCCATACAGGTTAACCCCGGCCCAGACGCATTTCACGTTCAGGCTCAGTCAGAGAAGCCAGGAAAGAGTCACGTTCGAAGACGCGAGTCATGTACCCTTTCAGTTCTTTCGAACCTGCACCGTTGAATTCAATACCCAGCTGCGGTAAACGCCACAGCAGCGGCGCCAGGTAACAGTCTACCAGGCTGAACTCATCGCTCAGGAAGTAAGGTTTCTGGCCAAATACTGGCGCAATTGCCAGCAGTTCTTCGCGCAGACGCTTACGCGCGACTTCGGCTTCAGATGCAGAACCGTTCACGATGACATTCATCAGCGTGTACCAGTCTTTTTCAATACGCTGCATGTACAGGCGGCTTTCACCACGCGCAACCGGGTAAACCGGCATCAGCGGCGGATGCGGGAAGCGCTCATCCAGGTATTCCATAATGATGCGAGATTCCCACAGGGTCAGCTCACGATCCACCAGTGTCGGTACGCTCTGATTCGGGTTGAGGTCGATCAGATCCTGAGGTGGATTGTCCTTTTCCACGTGCTCAATCTCGAAACTAACACCTTTCTCAGCCAGCACAATGCGGACCTGATGGCTATAGATGTCAGTAGGACCAGAAAACAGCGTCATTACCGAACGTTTGTTGGCAGCGACAGCCATGAAAACCTCCAGGTATATTCAGAATTTTTACTGCTACCAGCCACTCAGTGGCCAGCCAGAAGTGATGTCACCCAGACTCGGGAAAGTCATTGCTGTTCAAAATACAAACAAAAAATGAACGATACCGGACATTTGGGCAGAAAATTGGATGATAGTTTACCAGATTTTGTGACCTTTGTGGTGAGTCGATTCTTGAAATGGGGAAAAAGAGGTGGCAATCAGCGGATTACCGTGGATCTGAGGCGAAAAATAACGATAAAAAAACCCGCCAAAGCGGGTTTTTTCGCAAATTGTCGTCTGCCGAAGCAGAGTACAATTAACGTTTGGAGAACTGAGGACGACGACGTGCTTTACGCAGACCGACTTTCTTACGTTCAACCTGACGAGCATCACGGGTAACGAAGCCAGCTTTACGCAGTTCGCCACGCAGGGACTCGTCGTACTCCATCAGAGCGCGGGTGATACCGTGACGGATCGCACCAGCCTGACCAGAGATACCACCACCTTTAACAGTGATGTACAGATCCAGTTTCTCAACCATGTCGACCAGTTCCAGCGGCTGACGAACTACCATGCGGGCAGTTTCACGACCGAAGTACTGTTCCAGAGAACGTTGGTTGATTACGATTTTACCACTGCCCGGTTTGATGAAAACGCGAGCTGCGGAACTTTTGCGGCGACCAGTGCCGTAGTATTGATTTTCAGCCATTGCCTATAATCCCGATTAGATGTCAAGAACTTGCGGTTGCTGTGCCGCGTGGTTGTGCTCGTTGCCAGCGTAAACTTTCAGTTTACGGAACATAGCACGACCCAGCGGGCCTTTTGGCAGCATGCCTTTAACCGCGATTTCAAGCACACGCTCAGGACGGCGAGCAATCATCTCTTCAAAGGTCGCTTGTTTGATACCACCGATGTGGCCGGTGTGGTGATAGTACACTTTGTCAGTACGCTTGTTGCCGGTTACAGCAACTTTGTCAGCGTTCAGAACGATGATGTAATCACCGGTATCTACGTGCGGAGTGTATTCCGCTTTGTGCTTACCGCGCAGGCGCAGAGCCAGTTCGGAAGCCAGACGGCCCAGAGTTTTACCGGTCGCGTCAACAACATACCAGTCGCGTTTTACGGTTTCTGGTTTAGCTGTAAAAGTTTTCATTAAAAGCTTACCCAAATAAATAAGTTACACGTTGGTGAACACCCAAACGTTTTGTCAGTTGAGGTTCACACGACATTGTCCAGCAAACCTACCCCTTCGAATAGCCTATGCCGGCACATAGAAAGTTTTGGGAAAAAAACTCTCTCGTAACGTGGGGTCGCAAGATTATAGAGAAGTCAGGGTCAAAGATCGACCCCTTTATGTGATTTGCGGCAGGTTTAACCGGCTAAATGTTCCCGCTTCAGATACTCTTCGCTTTGCATCTCCTGCAAACGCGACAAACAGCGCTGAAATTCAAACTTCAGACGCTCGCCCTGATAAATTTCATAGAGTGGCGATGCCGCGCTGACCACCAGCTTGACGTGGCGTTCGTAGAACTCATCCACCAATGCGATAAAGCGCCGCGCTTCACTCTCCATCAGCGGAGTCATGACCGGCACATCAGACAACAGTACCGTGTGAAACAAACGCGACAGCGCAATGTAGTCATGCTGGCTACGCGCATCGACACAGAGCGTGGTAAATGACACCGCCAGCGTTTGGTTTTCGACGGCCAGCGTCTGCATCGGACGATGATTGATCTCCAGCGTCGGCGCATGTTCACCTTTGGTTCCCGCTAATGCCAGCCAGAGTTTATCCATCTGTTGGCGGGTTTCCTCATTCAGTGGCGACAGCCACAAATGCGCCTGCGTTAAGGTGCGCAGACGATAATCGACGCCAGCATCAACATTCATGATGTCGCAATGCTGTTTGATAGCATCAATGGCAGGAAGAAAACGCGCGCGTTGTAAACCGTTGCGATACAGCTCGTCTGGCGGAATATTGGAGGTCGCCACCAGCGTAATGCCACGGGCAAACAGTGCCTTCATCAGGCCGCCGAGTAGCATGGCGTCGGTAATATCAGAAACAAAAAATTCGTCAAAGCACAGCACGTCCGTTTCGGCCTTAAAGCGATCGGCGATGATTTCCAGCGGATCGCTCTGCCCCTGTAAGGCAGTAAGCTCTTCATGCACACGCAGCATAAAACGATGAAAGTGCAAACGCTGTTTACGTTCGCCCGGCAGACTATGGTAGAACAGATCCATCAGCCAGGTTTTTCCGCGCCCAACTCCGCCCCACATATATAAACCACGCACCGGTGTGTTGATCGGCGACTCACGCTTGCCCAGCAATTTGCCAAAACGCGCCATCAGTCCGCTCTCCTGCGGCGCAGGTCGCGCTGGCGTCGTAAGTGCCTGGAAAATTGTTTCCAGTCGATTCACGGCTTCTTGTTGTACATTGTCGGGCTGATGACTGCCGTCGTTGAGGGCTTGCAGGTAACGCGATGTCGGGGAAAGGCTTTGCATGATGTTATTGTTATTCCTTGAGAATCGATGTGCCGTCGCTCACGGTTGACGAAAAAAAGGCCGTTCTACATTACGTGATATAAACACGGGATTCCACTTCTACGGGATTAGCGGTTATAGTGGCATAATCAGGCGCAGGCATGGAGCCTAAAGCCAACACCCTACGGAAACACAAGACAACGGGAGATGTTCATGACCTGGGAATATGCGCTAATTGGGTTAGTCGTCGGTATCATTATTGGTGCTGTAGCCATGCGTTTTGGTAATCGGAAATTACGCCAACAGCAGGCATTGCAGTACGAACTGGAAAAAAATAAAGCTGAGCTGGAAGAGTACCGTGAAGAACTGGTGAGCCACTTTGCCCGCAGCGCTGAATTGCTGGATAACATGGCGGACGATTATCGTCAGATTTACCAGCACATGGCGAAAAGCTCCAGCAACCTGCTGCCGGGTATGTCGCCGGAAAACAACCCGTTCCGTAATCGTCTGGCAGAGTCTGAAGCAGGCAACGATCAGGCGCCGGTTCAGATGCCACGTGACTATTCTGAAGGGGCATCTGGCCTGCTGCGTAGTGGCGCAAAGCGCGACTAACCGCACATCGTTAAGAAATTTATTGGGCGCAGCAATTGCGCCCTCCGCTTCTCTTCCCGTCCCAGCTATTATTTAGTCGTTAGCCTCATTGTGACCAAACCGAAAATTCAATAACATCAAACTGTTTTGAATCATCTTCCGTTTACTCAAGGTACGAGAGCAGGATCCATGAAAAAACAAACCCAGCTGTTGAGTGCATTAGCGTTAAGTGTCGGGTTAACTCTCTCGGCGCCATTCCCGGCCGTTGCGTCGATTCCCGGCCAGGTTCCCGGTCAGGCTGCGCTCCCCAGCCTCGCCCCGATGCTGGAGAAAGTGTTGCCAGCCGTGGTGAGTGTAAGGGTCGAAGGCACCGCCACTCAGGGGCAGAAAGTCCCGGAAGAGTTCAAAAAGTTTTTTGGTGATGAACTTCCCGATCAACCTTCCCAACCTTTTGAAGGACTGGGTTCAGGTGTCATTATTGATGCCGCCAAAGGCTACGTCCTGACCAATAACCACGTTATTAATCAGGCGCAAAAAATCAGCGTTCAGCTTAATGATGGTCGTGAGTTCGACGCAAAGCTTATTGGCAGCGACGATCAGAGCGATATCGCACTGCTACAAATTCAACACCCCAGCAACCTGACGCAAATTGCCATTGCTGACTCTGATAAACTCCGCGTGGGTGATTTCGCGGTGGCTGTGGGTAACCCGTTCGGTTTGGGTCAAACAGCCACCTCCGGCATTGTATCGGCTTTGGGTCGCAGTGGGTTGAACCTGGAAGGTCTGGAAAACTTTATTCAGACTGACGCCTCTATCAACCGCGGTAACTCCGGCGGCGCATTGCTTAACCTCAACGGTGAGCTGATCGGTATTAACACCGCGATTCTGGCCCCCGGTGGCGGCAGCATCGGTATTGGTTTTGCAATCCCGAGCAACATGGCGCGCACGCTGGCACAGCAGCTGATGCAGTTTGGTGAAATCAAACGCGGTCTGTTGGGCATCAAAGGCACCGAGATGACTTCCGATATCGCCAAAGCGTTCAAACTGGACGTACAGCGTGGCGCGTTTGTCAGTGAGGTTCTGCCTAACTCCGGCTCCGCAAAAGCGGGGGTGAAATCAGGTGACGTCATTACCAGTCTCAACGGTAAACCGCTTAACAGCTTCGCCGAACTTCGTTCACGTATTGCGACAACCGAACCAGGGACCAAAGTCAAACTGGGCCTGCTACGTAACGGTAAACCGCTGGAGGTTGAAGTCACCCTCGATACCAGCACATCATCGTCCGCCAGCGCAGAGATGATTGCGCCTGCGTTGCAAGGGGCCACGCTCAGCGACGGTCAGTTAAAAGACGGTACCAAAGGCATCAGAATTGATAACGTTGAAAAAAGCAGCCCTGCCGCACAGGCCGGACTGCATAAAGATGACGTTATTATTGGCGTTAACCGCGATCGCGTAAACTCGATCGCTGAAATGCGTAAAGTGCTGGAAGCGAAACCGTCGATCATTGCCCTGCAGGTGGTGCGCGGTAACGAGAGTATTTACCTGCTCCTGCGTTAACGCATGCAACCGGACATCAGCCCCTCGTGTGATGTCCGGTAAACTCGTGATATGCTGCAGCCGTTCCCTTTATTAATGACGCCGCCATCATGTTTGTGAAGCTTTTACGTTCGGTCGCGATTGGTTTAATCGTCGGCGCTATTCTGCTGGCCGCGATGCCCTCGCTGCGCAAAATTAATACGCTTACCGCACCGCAGTTCGACAGTGCAGATGAAACGCCCGCCAGCTATAACCCGGCGGTTCGCCGTGCAGCACCTGCCGTCGTTAACGTTTATAACCGCAGTATGAACAGCACAGCGCATAACCAGCTTGAGATCCGCACGCTCGGCTCAGGCGTTATCATGGATCAGCGCGGCTACATCATTACCAATAAACACGTCATTAACGATGCAGACCAAATCATCGTCGCATTGCAGGACGGTCGCGTATTTGAAGCGCTGCTTGTGGGGTCTGATACGTTAACCGACCTTGCGGTGCTGAAAATCAACGCCACTGGTGGACTGCCGACAATTCCGATTAATAACAAACGCGTACCGCACATTGGCGATGTGGTTCTCGCCATCGGGAACCCGTACAACCTCGGGCAAACCATCACCCAGGGGATTATCAGTGCCACCGGTCGTATTGGCCTGAACCCGACGGGGCGGCAAAACTTCCTGCAAACCGATGCCTCCATCAACCACGGTAACTCCGGCGGCGCGCTGGTCAACTCGCTGGGCGAGTTGATGGGTATTAACACCCTGTCATTTGATAAGAGCAACGATGGCGAAACCCCGGAAGGGATCGGCTTTGCTATTCCTTTTCAACTGGCAACCAAAATCATGGATAAGCTGATTCGTGACGGGCGCGTGATTCGCGGCTATATCGGCATCAGCGGCCGAGAAATTGCGCCACTGCACGCCCAGGGCGGCGGGATGGATCAAATTCAGGGGATTGTGGTTAACGAAGTAGCCCCGGACGGTCCGGCAGCGCAGGCAGGTATTCAGGTTAACGATCTGATTATCTCGGTCAATAACAAACCGGCGGTATCTGCACTGGAAACGATGGACCAGGTGGCAGAGATTCGACCAGGTTCAGTTATCTCCGTGGTCGTGATGCGCGATGACAAGCAGTTGACGCTGCAGGTCACGATTCAGGAATATCCGGCGACCAACTAATACGGATATAAAAAAACCGGAGCAAGTGCTCCGGTTTTTTACTTTTGGGCAGTTCGTTACTTAACGAACTCTTCGCCCAGAGTGATATCTTTCTTCAGCGTATCCAGCATACCTTCCAGCGCAGCTTGTTCAAACGCGCTCAGCTTGCCGATAGACTGACGCTCTTCTACGCCGTTTTTGCCCAGCAGCAGCGGCTGAGAGAAGAAGCGAGCATACTGGCCATCGCCTTCAACGTAAGCACATTCAACCACACCTTTTTCGCCGCTCAGTGCGCGAACCAGTGACAGTCCGAAACGTGCTGCGGCCTGACCCATAGACAGGGTTGCAGATCCGCCACCGGCTTTAGCTTCCACAACTTCAGTACCCGCATTCTGGATACGTTTGGTCAGGTCAGCTGCTTCTTGCTCGGTGAAGCTTACGCCAGGAATTTGTGACAGCAGCGGCAGAATGGTCACGCCAGAGTGGCCGCCAATAACCGGGACTTCAACGTCGCCAGGCTGCTTGCCTTTCAGTTCCGCAACAAAGGTGTTGGAGCGGATGATGTCCAGCGTGGTCACGCCAAACAGTTTGTTCTTATCGTATACGCCTGCTTTTTTCAGGACTTCTGCAGCGATAGCAACGGTCGTGTTCACCGGGTTGGTGATGATACCGATACATGCTTTCGGACAGGTTTTAGCAACCTGCTGCACCAGATTCTTCACGATACCGGCGTTGACGTTGAACAGGTCGGAACGATCCATACCCGGTTTACGTGCGACGCCCGCAGAGATCAGTACCACATCAGCACCTTCCAGTGCAGGGGTAGCGTCTTCGCCGCTGAAGCCTTTGATTTTCACAGCAGTAGGGATATGGCTCAAATCAACGGCCACACCAGGTGTTACTGGAGCGATGTCGTACAGGGAGAGTTCTGAACCTGAAGGCAGTTGGGTTTTTAACAGTAATGCTAGCGCCTGACCGATACCACCAGCAGCGCCGAGGACTGCAACTTTCATCCTAAACTCCTTATTATATTGATAAGCAAAATGTCTATTGCTCCGCGGCGGCGACCTTAATTCACAAATCCAACGAATACAACAACCACGCGTCAAGAATGCGTAGTCACGCAAATTTGGCTTTTATGCATTTAACTTACGTAAAATAAAACCTAAGTTACGTAATTCAAAACCACCCGCACAGTAGAGCAACTTTCCAACAGGTGCTGACAATATACCCTACCCACCTCTCAAAACAACATCAATTTGATAACATTTAATTTACTTTTAACCTTATTTGCGAGCCGTGACACAGGCATGTTTCTTGATAACGAAATTTGATAAAATTCCGCTCTTTCATAACATTATTTCAGCCTTGAACAAGGCAGACTGTTTGCATAAAAATTCATCTGTATGCACAATAATGTTGTTTCTACCGCCATATTACGGGTGACTTATGCGAAGCTCGGCAAAACAAGAAGAATTAGTAAAGGCGTTTAAAGCGCTGCTTAAAGAAGAAAAGTTCAGCTCTCAAGGCGAAATCGTCCTCGCATTGCAGGATCAGGGCTTTGATAATATCAATCAGTCCAAGGTTTCACGCATGCTGACCAAATTTGGCGCCGTGCGTACCCGCAATGCGAAAATGGAAATGGTGTACTGCCTTCCGGCGGAACTGGGCGTGCCTACGACCTCCAGTCCGCTGAAAAATCTGGTGCTGGATATCGACTATAACGATGCGGTCGTGGTTATTCATACTAGTCCTGGCGCTGCTCAGTTGATTGCACGTCTGCTGGACTCATTGGGGAAAGCGGAAGGTATCCTGGGTACGATTGCCGGTGACGATACCATCTTCACCACCCCAGCTAAGGGTTTTACGGTAAAAGATCTGTACGAAGCCATTCTGGAACTGTTCGAACAAGAACTGTAATACCGCCTCCCCGTCGCCTCGCGGCGGGGGAAAACACTCTCTTTCTACCCCCTTCCGTCTATTTTTAACTGCTATGCATTTAACAAATGGTGCGTTTAACCGTCAAAAACCATTCACACAGTGAATATGAAGGCTTAAAAACGCACATTTTGCAAAAAACCATATCCAATTGATTTTATTTAATTTATTTCTTTTAAAATGTTCGAAACGCTCTTTTTAATTCCATTTGGTTATAAAAAATATTTTTCTTAACACTTACTACCCATGGAAACAATTAGCGTGGTATTAATTTATCAGGTTATTAGTGTATACTTGATTTTGTGATGAGGGTCACGAAACGTAGACCCCTATAAAAGAATTCGACGAGGTAAATATCATGAAAATCAAAACTACTATTGCAACCTTAAGCCTTCTTTCTGTTCTCTCCTTCGGTGCAAGCGCCGCAGTTACTCAGGTGAACTCACAAGAAGCACAGAATCTGCAATCTATGGGTAGCATCTCCGTATCTCAAATCGGTAGTTCACCAATGGACATGCGTCAGGCCATCGCCGCTAAGGCTGAAAAAGCAGGCGCCAGCAGCTATCGCGTCACCGAACTCCGTGAAGGTGCTCACTGGCACGCTACTGCAGAACTCTACAAATAAACCCTCGTCGTCTAAGTCCGACGACTTGCCCCCGCCTGCCGGGGGCTTTTTTATGTCTTACATTGAGTGACGAACGTTAAAACGCAACTGCCCTTCCAGCTCTTCTTCCGCTTCATCGAACAGTAAAATCAGCGCGCCGTATCGCCTGCGCAGCTTGTCCGGTAAATGGACAAATTCAATCTCCAGCGGCAACGGTAAAACTTCCCCGATAACCACCTCCCACAGAGAATCTAAATCAACCACCTTCTCTCTGGCGAGACCGAACGTGCGCGTAAACTCGCGATAGAAATCACCCTGGTCTTCTATCTCGTCAAAATCAAATGTATAGATATTCATCTATAGCCACCATCCCGACGCCAGCCACTCTACAGACCGCCAATATGTAGGGGTCTCTCGCATTTTCAGGTAAGTATAGCCATAAAAAAACCGACGCTTTTAGCGTCGGTTTTCAACTCTTAATTACTGACCAGCGCATGCTGGTATTTGTGCAACATCCCACTGAGTCGTTTTACCGGCTCGGTCACCTGTGGTGGTGCTTGCCAGATGATTAATTTCTCCTGATAGATCTCAAGCTCTTCCAGCAACTGGCTAAAGTAGCGTCGGCGCTTGTCGTCATTTCCTGCAGAAATCACGCGATCGGCAGTGCGTCGAAGCTGGCGATGGAATGCGGAGAGATCTTCGTTTACCGGCACCGGCGCATCGCGCAGGCGCTGATGCGCGATGATCATGGTCAGCGCCAGGCGAAACTTCGCCAGGTCGCCCGGAAATTTGTTCATCAGCAAAAACAGCTGCTGATAAAGCGCCGGGAGGTGGTTTTCTTTACGACGTACCACGTTGGTGGTCATCGCTGAAACCGCCGCCGAGACAAACTGGTTGAGCAACACACGACCCGTTCTGTCACGAGAGTTATCACGCACTAGCAGAATGACGATAAACGCCAACATGCAGCCAACAATCTGCCCCAGTGCACTGTCAAGGAACTGGCTAAAGTGGAAGGTCATCGGGTTATCCAGCACGATGATATTAATGGTGCTGGCCAGCGCCCCCATCGAACCCAGCCGTCGTTTCTGTACTTCAATCCCCAGAAAGAATCCCAGCACTGCCAGGCTTAGGCACAGCAACAACATGCTTTGCTGCGTATTAGGGATAATCACCAGGAAATAGAGCGCGCCGAGCGGTAACGCCGCCAACGTACCGTAGATAAAGTCTATCGCCACCATGCGCGGGTTGGGCAAACGCATTGCCAGCGAGGTGACGACCGCAATCATCACCATTGCGCCGCTGCCGGATGTCCAGCCGGTCCACAGCCAGAATAAGGTTCCCAGCACACAAGAAAGCGTGGTGCGCCAAAAGTTAACCATCGCATGGTGACGCTCGGCAGATTCCACTTTCACCACCGGTTCACCTTGCAGGATCTCTTCTTCGATAGCGCTAATTTTGGTGTTGCTGACAACTCCACGTTTAAGTAACAGATAGCGCGTTGCCGCCCCGGCCCAGGTGTAAATTGTGACAGGTGTGTCACGTTCACCGGTCCATGCAATCACCCGACGCATCCGCTTCAGCTGTTTATGGACATCCTGTACCGTTTCAACCGGCGTATCGAACAACTCGCGGAAGGTATCGGTGATCAGTTCTGGTCGGGTGTTCTGAATAAGATAGGTTTCGCAGGATTGTGTGATAAGCGTAAGCGACAGCGTATTCAATGCCTTGAGTCTGCGGTTAGCCCGCACCCAGCGCGAGGACTCCATATTCAGGTTACTACGCATCCCTTCCAGCGCCGCCGTACGCCGGACTAAATCTCCCCAGGCTTTGTCTACTTCTTCACTGTCGCCATGCTTAATGCACAGCTGCATAAGCTGATATTGCGCCACCAGCAGGCTATCCAGTTCAACATCAATCTCCTGCTTCACCGAACGGGGCGAAAAGAGCAGGTCGGCAACAATGGCACAGACAATACCCATCACAATTTCACTACAGCGTTCGAGCGCAAATTGCGGCGTCAGCAGCGGTTCAGCCTGGATAGTAATGACGATGATCAGCGCCGTATAGCCTGAAAGCCCCCAGGCATAAGAGTTTTCGATCTTCACTAACGACGAGATCCAGGTACAAAAACCGGCCCAGATACAACACACCAGGATCATCAATAGCGGGGCGCGGATCATGCTGATGATAATGATCAGGGCGGCAATACAGCCGATAAATGTCCCGACAATACGCAACATGCCGCGATAGCGGATAGCACCTGAATAAGGTTCTCCGCCAGCGGCAAAGGCCGGACCTGCAGCCACAATGGCCGCGGTCAGCACCGCCCAGCGCGGGGTCTCAAGCTGGAAGTGAAAGCCAACGAACAGCGCCAGTACAATCGCGCAGGCCAGTTTTACCGCAAAGCGGATATGCTGGTTGGCAATGGAGAAAATACCCATCGCGATTAACCAAATTCGCGCAGGCGGTGCGCCATTTTACGGAAGAAAGATTCCTGGCTGGCATCGCGATCCTGCTTGCCGGTAATGACGACGGTCGCCGTCGTCCCGGCAGGCCACAAGGTTCCCTGCTGCTCATCAAGACGAATTCGCACCGGCACACGCTGCGCCAGACGCACCCATTCAAGATTGGAATCAATGGTCGCCATACCCTTGGCGTCCCGCGTGCTGCTGGCATTCGTTACGCCAGCCGCCACACTATCAACCGTGCCCTTCAGCACATTATTACTGCCAAGCGGGGTGATTTCAGCGCGATACCCAGGGCGGACGCCTTCCAGTTTGGTTTCTTCCATATACGCCAGCACATAGAAAGAATGCTGTTTGACCAATGCCACCGCCGTGGAACCGCGCGTGATAAATTCGCCGCTATAGACGTTCAGGTTAGTCACCCAGCCGTCTGCTGGCGCGCGGATAACGGTACGTTCCAGATCTAATTTCGCCAGATCGCGGGTCGCTTGCGCCTTCGCAAGCTGGTGTAATACGGTTTGCAGGACGTTGTTTGATTGGTCAATCTCTTCACGAGACATAGCCTGCACGCCCAATCGGTTACGACGACCGGCCTCCTGGCGTTTTTCCTGCGCCAGTACCTGATAATAGGCCACGTCAGCTTCGGCCTGCTCGAGGGCTTTCTTATAGCGTGGCTGGTCGATAGTGAACAGGATCTGATCCTTTTTCACCAGTTGGTTATCATGGATGTTAACGTTGGTAATAAGGCCCGCAACATCCGGCGCAATCGCGACGACATCGGCGCTGAAACGCGCATCACGCGTCCACGGCGACTCGGTGTAGAACACCCATGCGCGGAAAATAGCGATGAAAGCCAGAATGACCAGTATCACGGTAATGGCCGTGCGGGAGAGTTTTCTTGTTAGTGTTTTCACTTCAACCTCAAACGAACAGGCGCGTTATTAAATAGAACAGACAGCAATACAGCGCGGTGTTAAACAGAGCCGGATGCCAGACAAAATCATAGATGCCAGTCGGAACAAGCACCCGGCGCACCAGCCAGAAAATCGCCAGTGACAAAAGTAATTCGAAAAAAATCGGTGGGAAGGACAGACCAAACACCACGATAACGGGAAACAGACTCATGTTGACCTTGGTAACGTAAGAGAGTGCAGATGATAGATTTTCTAGCGTATGTCACCGCAGAGAAGGGCAAGGATGAGCCAGGCGAGAGCGACATAGCCGTTATTTGAATAATAATATATTAACGTAACTGTTATGCTGTTATCTATATTATGTGATCTAAATCACTTTTAAGCCAGAGTGAACAATGGAACGATTAAAACGTATGTCGGTGTTCGCCAAAGTTGTCGAAATGGGCTCCTTCACCGCCGCCGCAAGACAGCTACAAATGAGCGTTTCATCGATAAGCCAGACGGTCTCAAAACTGGAAGATGAGCTACAAGTCAAGCTGCTAAACCGCAGCACGCGTAGCATTGGGCTAACTGAAGCCGGTAAAATTTATTATCAGGGCTGCCGGAGAATGCTGCACGAAGCGCAGGATGTTCACGAGCAACTCTATGCCTTTAACAACACGCCCATCGGCACTCTGCGCATTGGCTGTTCTTCAACTATGGCACAAAATGTCCTCGCCGGATTAACCGCCACGATGCTGAAAGAGTATCCGGGATTGACGGTAAATCTGGTGACCGGCATCCCGGCCCCGGATTTAATCGCTGATGGTCTGGACGTGGTTATCCGCGTCGGCGCGTTGCAGGACTCCAGCCTGTTTTCACGCCGTTTGGGGGCTATGCCGATGGTGGTCTGCGCGGCGAAAAGCTATCTCGCACAGTTTGGCACCCCAGAGAAACCTGCCGATCTCAGCAACCACTCGTGGCTGGAATACAGCGTGCGCCCGGATAATGAATTCGAGCTTATCGCTCCGGAAGGAATTTCCACCCGCCTGATCCCAGAGGGTCGTTTTGTGACTAACGATCCGATGACATTGGTGCGCTGGCTGGCCGCAGGCGCGGGCATTGCCTATGTACCGCTGATGTGGGTGATCAATGAGATCAATCGTGGCGAAGTGGAGATTCTGCTTCCCCGCTACCAGTCGGATCCGCGTCCGGTCTATGCGCTGTATACCGAAAAAGACAAATTGCCGCTCAAGGTGCAGGTGGTGATTAACTATCTGACAGACTATTTTGTCGATGTAGCGCACCTGTTTCAGGGAATGTACGGTCGGGGAAAAGAGAAATAAAAAAAGTGTAGGCCGGATAAGGCATTGACGCCGCATCCGGAAAGATGCCCGATGGCACTGGTGCTTATCGGGCATACATCATGATGTTATGCGGTGCCACCCACGGTCAGGTTATCCACCTTCAGCGTGGGCTGGCCCACGCCCACCGGCAGGCTCTGCCCTTCTTTACCGCACACACCAACCCCGTTATCCAGTTTCAGGTCGTTACCCACCATCGAAATCTGCTGCATCGCTTCGATACCAGAGCCAATCAGCGTCGCGCCTTTCACCGGTTTGGTGACTTTACCGTTTTCAATCAGATATGCTTCAGACGTAGAGAACACAAATTTTCCGGAGGTGATATCCACCTGGCCGCCGCCGAAGTTAGGCGCATAAATACCGTATTCAACGGATTCGATGATTTCCTGCGGCGTAGATTTCCCCGGCAGCATATAGGTGTTGGTCATACGTGGCATCGGCAGGTGCGCGTAAGATTCGCGGCGACCGTTACCCGTTGGCGCAACGCCCATCAGGCGCGCATTCAGTTTGTCCTGCATGTAGCCTTTCAGAATACCGTTTTCGATCAGCACGTTGTACTGACCCGGCGTGCCTTCATCATCAATAGCCACAGAGCCACGACGGTCCGCCATTGTGCCGTCATCCACCACGGTGCACAGTTCTGACGCTACCAGCTCCCCCATGTGACCACTGAATACCGAGGTACCACGGCGGTTAAAGTCGCCTTCCAGACCATGACCGACCGCTTCATGCAGCAGAACGCCAGGCCAGCCAGCGCCGAGTACTACCGGCAGCGTACCAGCAGGCGCAGCTACCGCTGAGAGATTAACCAACGCCATGCGTACGGCTTCTTTCGCCCATGCGTCAGCACGAACTTCACCATCAAGGTCGCCCAGGAAATAGTCATAGCCAAAACGACCGCCGCCACCGCTGGCGCCGCGCTCGCGCTTACCGTCCTCTTCCACCTGTACGCTTACGGACAGGCGTACCAGCGGGCGAACGTCAGCGGCCAGCGTACCGTCGGTCGCTGCTACCAGGATCAGTTCATAAACACCGGTCAGGCTGGCGGTTACTTCCTGGACGCGCTTGTCGGCGGCACGCGCCACGCTGTCTACGCGGCGCAGAATATCCAGTTTCTCTTCGCGGCTCATGCTCTGCAGGGGATCAACCGAGGTGTAAAGTGCCTGATGCTCCACAGCTCCCAGCGTTTTTACTTTGCCGTCACCGCTGTCACGCACGATAGTACGGGCAGCATGAGCACTCTGCTCCAGCGCCAGCAGGCTAATCTGGTCTGCATAGGCAAACCCTGTTTTTTCGCCGCTGATGGCGCGCACGCCAACGCCCTGATCGATATTGTAAGAACCATCTTTAATGATGCGGTCTTCTAAAACCCAGGATTCGTGATAGCTCGACTGAAAATAGAGATCGCCGTAATCAAGACGGCGTTCGGCCAGTTGGCCCAGGATGGCAAACAGATCCTGATGTTTCAGGCCATTTGCCGCTAGCAATTGTTCACTTACCAGGTTCAGACTCATCGTTTTGCTACTCATTAGTTACTGTTGTAGGCCTGATAAAACGCGCCAGCGTCGCCATCAGGCACTTCAATGCCGGATGGCGGCGTGAACGCCTTATCCGGCCTACGGACTGCGGTAGAGGATCTATGTTGAGATTGGGGCAATTACTCGCCCCCGTCAAATTATTGCTGGCTTTCTTTGCGCGGCTGACGCAGAACTTCGTTAATCTGCGGCTTATCGACCGGACCGGTGATGCGATAGCGCAGAATCGACACTTTGCTCCACAATGGTCCCAGAACCTTACTGGCAGCAAACACCGCCGCGCCGACAATCGGATTGACAGCAAACGCAGCGGCAACGCCTACGGTGGCAGAAATTTCCGGCGCGACTATGGCTTCCATATCCAGCTCCCGACGGACCAGGTTCACTGAGCCTTTCATCGCAATGTCTGCCTCCAGACCGTCCACCAGCGTGTCATCGGTATGCATCACGCCATCTTTGATCCAGGCCGTGCTGCGAATCGAGTCGAAATAGAAACCCTCGCTGAAAGTATCGCTAAAATCAAAACGCAGTTTACGCAGCAACGCATCAAAGCTCAGCAGTCGCAATAGTTGCCCCGCATGTCCGGTGCTGAGTTCAGTAAGCTCACCTTTGCCCAACCGGGTACGCAAAATCCCATTCAGCGAAGCTTCATCTGGATCCCATGGCGGGTTACGCCAGTGCAGGTCATACTCCACGTTGAACGAAGAGTTACGAATCGGGGTCGATACGCCAAAGAAACTGGCAGCGGAGTCAATTTTACTGCCGCTCAGTTTACCCTTCAGTGACGTTCGTTCTTTGCCCGGCGCGTTCACCCACACACCATCGGTGGTCAGTCTGGCAAAGCCTGTATCCAACAGACCGTTACTCAGCGTTAGCGTGTCGCCTTTAATCGCCACATCGGCGTCAATGCGCCCGTATTTCTGTCCCCACATCCAGCACTCGGCACAGCGTAACTGAAGATCCGGCCAGCCGTGGAAGCTGACGTTGCCCACGGCGGAAAACGGCGAGGCTGGAGTACTATTCAGTGGTGCTTTCGTCGGCGACGCTTTCGCCGCGCTGGGGTTGTAATAAAGATACTTAATATTGGCCAGCCACGGCGCATTATTGCGCATAGCCAGCGTGGCATTAATTTCACGTCCCTGCGCCTGCACGATGGAGCCATTGCTCGCAGGCTCAGACACGATACTCAAGTTATTCCACTGCTGACCGCCCAAGGATAACGATGGCGTACGCACCGTGATGCGCTGCGGGAAGTTGGCGTTGGTGCCAACGTTATCTGCTGCGCCTTTCTGGAACAACGCCAGCCATTGCGCGCCATCCATAGGGGGAAGGTTAAGCTCAATACCTTGCTGATCGGGTAACGCGGGCACGGTGCGACTTTCCGACGTCCAGATTGCGCGGTCAAGCGTCAGTTTCTGATTCAGCAACCAGCGGCTGTTAAAGTGGTTCTTACTGCCCGCGTTGCCGGTCAGTTCAAAACTGCGCAGATTGCCGTTGGCCTTAACGTTCACCGGTAATGCCTCACCGGCGGCCTTATTCAGCGGAGCAGGTAAGTGACTACTTACATTCTTCAGGTCGCCTTTTAGCTCAATGTCGTAGGTCGGTCCGGCATGATACGGAAGATCGATACCCACCTTGCCATTCCACGCCATGCTGCCGCTTAAGGCATCGTTGACCTGCGCCGGTAAAATCCCCATGCGGGTTGGCTGCCAGTCGCCTTGCAGGTTCACGGCCACCTGATAGGCTTTCGCCCCTTCGGTGGTGGAGAAGTCGACGTTCAGCGGCTGATTAAACCAGTTCGCCGTCATCGGCTCGCTCTTCAGATCGCCGTTGATAAAGCTGAACTTACCATTCAAATTCTTCAGCGTGCTGTCGAGCGGTTTAATAAACAGGCTGTTATTACGCAGGTTGACATCGCCTTTGGCGGTAACCAGCGAGCCGTCTAGCGGAATATCCAGATGTAAGCGAGCATTCACATCGCCGTCAATCTGCAACTGCTCAAGCGTGGCGCCGAGGGAGTCCTTCAACGGCGTCTCATCAAAATAAGGTCCGACCGCCTTGCCCGGCCCGTTGATATCGGCATCAATCAGCAGTTTTTCTTTAGCATAGTCGGGAATATTAGCCGTCAGGTTACTGGCCTTCACGCCGCCTAAATTGACGCTATCCGTCTTCATCCACAGACCATCGTTAATGAAGTTCAGTTCAATATTGAGATCGGTTAGCGCAGGCCAGTCGGGCTGGAAAGCAAATTTCGCGTTACGTAGCGGCACCAGAACCTGAAATTGCCCTTCGTTGTGCAGATACGGGAACAGATGCGGGTTACCGCCATACACCAGCGTGGCGTTATCCGCTTCGCCGCCCTGAATAGCGCCGCTGAGGTAGTCAACCAGCTCTTTGCCCATCAAGTTTTCCGGAAAATAGCGCCAGGCCTGAGAGCCGTCGTCGGTGCTAATGCCAGCCAGAATGCCTAACCACGGTTCATCTCCAGTGGGCTGCAGATAGCGAAAACCACCGCGCGCGCGTACCGCTTTCGCTTTAACATCGATGTTGCGCCCATCTAACTGAAAACCTTTATCATTTTTCAGCCAGCTTAGCGTCGCTACGCCGTTCTCTATTTCCAGCGGCGCGCGGAAGACAGTTTCATACGGCATTTTGGCTTGCTTCATGGAGGCGGTGAGCGCCCCATTTTCAACACTGCCCGCAAGCGTACCGGAGAAATGTTCTGCCCCCGGCAGCAGCTTCCACTGTTTCCAGGCCAAATCGGTCCACGATGACAGGAAGCGGGTTTTTTCTGACGCCTGTAACGGGATATCCAGCGCCAACACATCGATCTTGCCACTTGGTTGCGTGGCCCGCCAGATATCACCCAACGCTGGTGATAACCTGGACGCCATCGGACGTAGCCCTTCTAACCCGGCCAGTTCCAGATTGCTGGCGCGAATGCGTAACTCGTCGCTGCGTTTGTTATTCTCGCCACCGACTTCCTGCTCAGGGATCCATGCCAGCGTTAATGCACCGCTCGGCCAGGGTTTATCATCCATGGTAATACGAGTATCGGGAATAGAGAATTGCCAGCCCGCCTCTTCACGGCTGATGTGCGCTGTCAGATTATCGACGGAGAGCGTGTGCGTACGATTTTCACCCAGCCAACTTGCTCCACCTTTTTTCAGCCAGACATCGCCCCCGGAGACGACGCCTTTATTGATCGTCATCCATGCTTCCAGGCTAAAACGCGCGGTTTGTAGCGCGACATTATCCTGCATCCATTTGCCCAGCCATGGTTTGACGTCGATGTCGTCTGCCTGCAGCCAGACCCGACCGTTATTCAACAGCCCTTCGTCATCACGCAGATCCATACGCACCTGCATAACGCCGTGCTGTCCGGTCAGGCTGGAGAGGCTGACCTGACCCTCGGCGCGATGCCGATTTTTACCGTTCAGCCAGGTAAGCTGTGGGATCGCCAGTTCAGCACGTTGACCTGAGAGGGTTATAAAGCTGATATGACTGTCGCGTAGATCGAAATGATCAAACTGACGCAGGAAGAGATTGCTGAGATGGTCGGTTTCAATTCCATCTCCGCCTTCACTACGCTGGATAGGAGTATTGGTGCGCAACTGCAGTTGCCAAAAGGTGAGATCGCGAAACTGCCAACGCATGTGCAGCAAGCTTTGCCAGACATCCAGCGCCAGCGTGACGCGTTTTACCGAAAATTCTCCCCCATCTTTTAGCTGCGCATGGATATTACGCGCTTCAAGCGTAGGACCGAAATTTTGCCAGCTGGCAGAAAGCTGACTGGCGGAAACAGGTAGACCTGTAGCGGATTCAATCTTGCCAAGAATGGCTGGACGCCAGCTATCAAGATGAGGTAACGCAAGGCGCAGTCCACTGACCAGCAGCGCTGCGATGACAACGAATGCGGCTCCAGTGAGCAGT
Source organism: Citrobacter sp. S39 (assembly GCF_009495675.1). NCBI lineage: Bacteria > Pseudomonadati > Pseudomonadota > Gammaproteobacteria > Enterobacterales > Enterobacteriaceae > Citrobacter > Citrobacter sp. S39. The sequence goes on along the minus strand of NZ_CP045555.1, from coordinate 1,450,175 downwards.
AATATCCCCGGCAATCGCCTCACGCACCTCTCCTTGTCTACCAAAAAATATGACTCACACCCCTTGAGTGAATATTGCCGGATGATGGCGCTTGCGCCTTATCCGGCCTACATGCGCGGGTGCCACTACACGATTTACATCATGACGACGTCGAACTGCTCCTGGTTATACAGCGGTTCGATTTGTACTTTGACCTGTTTGCCGACAAAGATCTCAACCTCCGCCAGCGCATGTGACTCTTCACCTTTCAGGGTTTCAGCCACTGCCGGAGAGGCATAAACCAGGAAACGATCGGAGTCATATGCATGGTGTACCCGCACGATTTCGCGCATGATTTCATAACATACGGTTTCCACCGTTTTCACCGTACCACGCCCATGGCAGGTTGGACACTCGTTGCACAATACATGTTCCACGCTTTCACGTGTGCGTTTGCGCGTCATCTCCACCAGGCCCAGCTGTGAAAAACCGTTAATGCTGGTTTTTACACGATCCTTGCTCAGAGCCTGCTCCAGGGAGTGCAGTACCCGGCGACGGTGATCTTCATTATTCATGTCGATAAAATCGATAATGATAATGCCGCCGAGGTTACGCAGACGCAGCTGACGAGCAATGGCCTGCGTTGCTTCAATATTAGTATTAAAGATAGTGTCGTCGAGATTACGATGCCCAACAAACGCGCCGGTATTGATGTCGACGGTGGTCATCGCTTCAGTTTGATCGATGATCAGATAACCGCCGGACTTCAACTCAACTTTGCGTTCCAGCGCGCGCTGGATTTCATTCTCAACGTCAAAGAGATCAAAAATAGGCTGGCGTCCGCTGTAATGTTCCAGCTTGCTGGTCATCTCGGGGATATATTCCGCCGTAAATTCCAGTAACGCCTCATAGGTCAGACGGGAGTCGACGCGGATGCGGTCAAGCTGCGCATCAGCAAAGTCACGCAACACGCGCTGTGCCAGTGCCAGTTCACCGTACATCTGGTAGCGCGTTTGCGGGCGCTTTTTACGCTCCATGACTTTTGTCCAGACGCGCTTCAGGTAGGCAGCATCCGAGGCCAAATCCTCTTCGCATACGCCTTCTGCCGCCGTGCGAATGATGAAGCCACCCTGCTCATCGCAGTAATCCGCCACCACTTTTTTCAGACGTTCGCGTTCCGTTTCGCTTTCGATACGTTGGGATACACCAACGTGCGAAGCCCCCGGCATAAAAACGAGATAACGGGAAGGAAGCGTGATGTCCGTCGTCAGGCGTGCGCCCTTCGTTCCCAACGGATCTTTTACTACCTGCACCATCAGGTCCTGACCCTGGCGCACCAGTTCAGAAATGTCGCGTACGGTGAACTGTTTTTGTTCTTCACCCGCCACGCATTCGGTGTGCGGCATGATGTCAGAAGCGTGAAGAAATGCGGCTTTATCCAGTCCAATATCTACAAAAGCCGCCTGCATACCCGGAAGTACACGACTTACACGACCTTTGTAGATATTGCCTACGATTCCGCGTCGCGCCTCACGTTCAATATGAATTTCCTGCAGAATACCGCCATCAATGTAAGCCACCCGAGTTTCCGATGGCGTTACGTTTACCAACAATTCAGCCGTCATGTTTATCCCTTTTCTCACGCAGTGCGTTAAAATTGGTCAGCAACTCATACGTTTCTACCAGCGGTAAGCCGACTACGGCGTGATAGCTGCCATTTATCTTCCTGACAAAACAACCACCCAACCCTTGAATACCGTATGCACCTGCTTTATCCATTGGTTCACCGCTGGCAACATAACCCGCGATGTCCTCATCGGTTAGTGCTCTGAATGTCACTTCCGTCACTACCAGGCAGTCCAGACTGTGCTGGCAATCGGCCAGTGCCACGGCCGTCATAACTTGATGCGTTTTGCCCGACAGTTTGCGCAGCATTGCTGCGGCGTGGGCAGCGTCGTGCGGTTTTTCCAGCACTTCGCCATTAAGGATAACGATGGTATCCGCACCCAATACCGGCAAATCGCGCGGTGCCAGCGCTACACCAGCCTGCGCTTTTTCGCGCGCCAGACGCGAAACGTACTGCTGCGCACTTTCCTGCGGGTGCCGCTGTTCTTCAATCCCAGGGATCAGTCGTTCAAACGTAACACCAAGCTGAGTGAGCAACTCCTGACGACGTGGAGAACCTGAAGCAAGATACAGAGTATTCATATCAACCTTATTGCACCGCAAACTGCTGACGGACTTTACGCATCAGTAAGAATAGCCATGGCCAAAGCACGCCATTCACTACACTACTCCAGAACACTTCAGGTCTGAAAGAGACGTTGATCACTAAAAACTCGGCCCAGAAAACAATAATATCCACGACCAGTGATAACAACATGACCACCAGCGCCTGTTGCCAGAGCGCGAGGTTTCGGAATAGCTGGAATTTCAGCGCGACCAGATAAGCAATGATACTCATCGACAATGCGCGCACGCCAAGCGTGGAGCCGCTGATGAGATCCAGTATGGCACCCACCACAAATCCCGTGCCCACATTTACGCGATGCGGCAGCGCCAGGATCCAATACAACAAGATGAGCAGTACCCAGTTTGGCCGGAAAACCAGAATGTCATCCGGCCAGGGCATGACTTGCAGCAACAGTGCAATAAGGAACGAGAGCCAAATCACCCAACGTCCCTGGCTACGATAGCTTGCCACTTACTGTCCTCCCGGCTTACGCGGAGCAGGTTGTGGCGGCGTGGTATCCACAGGCGCAGGAGTCACACCTGTTGCAGGAGTTGGCACTGGCGCAGGCGGCCCCATGGCATCTGGTGCTGGCAGAACTTGCGGCATCATTTGCATCAGACGTTCATTGGCAACGCGGTGTACTTCTTCCGGCGTCATCGGGTTCGCGCCATTACGATCGGCACCCCACAACAGCAACAGATAGCGCAAACGCTGCAGACCCGCGGTCGGGCGAGCCTGAATCACGGTATAAGCGCGCTGAGTGTCCAGCTTAACGGAAGAAACAACAGCAACCGGATAACCTTCTGGGAAACGTCCGCCCAGACCCGAGGTGACCAGCACATCGCCAACGCGAATGTCGGTATTGGCCGGCAGGTGTTCGAGCTGAAGATCGTCAGTGCAGCCGTTACCCGCAGCGATCACGCGAATATCGTTACGCAGAACCTGAATGGGCAGCGCATGCGTCGCATCGCAAATCAGCAGCACGCGGCTCGTAAGTTTAGCCACCGCCACGACCTGACCCACAACGCCTTTGTCACTAATAACCGGCTGACCTTCGTAGACGCCGTTAACGCTCCCTTTGTCGATCACCACCTGATCGCTGTAAGGGTCATTAACCGTTGAGATGACCTGCGTCACCATCTTTTGTTCGTCCTGACGCAATGGCGATCCCAGCAGCTCGCGCAAACGCGCGTTCTCCTGTTTGTATTGCCCCAGCATCAGCAGTTCGCTATTTTTCAGCAGCAGTTCCTGACGCAATGCCCGGTTTTCAAGTTCGAGTTGGTCACGCGAAGCTAGCGTTTGCGACACGCCGTCGAGTAATTCACGAGGACCATTTGAGATAAAGTAGAAAGGACTGACGGCGGTATCCATGTACGTTCGGATTTGACTAAACGTACCCAAGCGGCTGTCGGCAATAATAACGCCGAGCGCCACCAGCACCGCCAGAATAAGGCGAATCTGTAGCGAAGGGCCACGGCTAAAAATTGGCTTCATAGTCTATGCGTATTCTCGTATCAGAGCGGAAGGGCAACCCGCGGGGGCTACCCAACCTGCATCCGATTACTCTTCGCTGAACAGGTCGCCGCCGTGCATGTCGATCATTTCCAGCGCCTTGCCGCCGCCGCGCGCCACGCAGGTCAGCGGATCTTCAGCAACAACAACTGGAATACCGGTTTCTTCCATTAACAGACGGTCAAGGTTACGCAGCAGCGCACCGCCACCGGTCAGCACCATACCGCGTTCGGAGATGTCAGACGCCAGTTCCGGCGGGCACTGTTCCAGTGCAACCATTACCGCGCTAACGATACCGGTCAGCGGTTCCTGCAGGGCTTCCAGAATCTCGTTGGAGTTCAGGGTAAAGCCGCGCGGAACGCCTTCAGCCAGGTTACGACCGCGAACTTCGATTTCGCGCACTTCGTCGCCCGGATAAGCGGAACCGATCTCGTGTTTAATACGTTCTGCGGTCGCTTCACCGATCAGAGAACCGTAGTTACGACGAACATAATTAATGATGGCTTCATCAAAGCGGTCGCCGCCAATACGAACAGAAGAGGAGTAAACCACGCCGTTCAGGGAGATAACGGCAACTTCAGTGGTACCACCACCGATATCAACAACCATTGAACCGGTTGCTTCAGAAACCGGCAGACCCGCACCGATCGCAGCCGCCATCGGCTCTTCGATCAGGAAGACTTCACGAGCACCTGCGCCCTGAGCTGATTCACGGATCGCACGGCGTTCAACCTGAGTTGCTCCAACCGGTACACACACCAGTACGCGCGGGCTTGGGCGCATGAAGCTATTGCTGTGCACTTGCTTGATAAAGTGCTGGAGCATTTTTTCAGTCACGAAGAAGTCAGCGATAACGCCGTCTTTCATTGGGCGAATTGCAGCGATATTGCCCGGCGTACGACCCAGCATCTGCTTCGCATCATGACCTACTGCAGCCACGCTTTTCGGCGAACCGGCACGATCCTGACGAATGGCCACAACAGAAGGCTCATTCAATACGATGCCTTGTCCTTTTACATAAATAAGGGTATTCGCGGTACCCAGGTCAATGGACAGGTCATTGGAAAACATGCCACGAAATTTTTTCAACATACTAAGGGATAATCCTGAAAGCTGGGGCGGAAAACAAAATCCGCTTACTTTACCAACCACACGCAGCAGCGACAAGGCGCAAAAATCATCTGCTACGGTGAAAATTAGTGCAGTTCGTTTCCTTTGTTACAAAACCGGCCTGAGTCCATCAGGGCTGAATAAATCAGCAGCACTCCTCGCTTTTGTTTGCAACCTGTCAAAGGTCATTCACCTGCATGTTTGCTGTTACAACCTGGCGAGCAGGCAAGCACACCCCCAGAAGGCACAGCGCGCGTTATTCTACGTGAAAACAAATTAAACGGCAGGTTAAACCGAGTATCTTTGCGAATATTTTTTCACGTTAGTGTCAAGTGGTTGTGATGCAGCAAAAAAATCCCCTTGCCCACCCGCAACTCCGCGTTCTGTCAGCGTATGCCACTCACTACGCGAACGTACGCCCGTAGCGTAAACCTGCGTGGGTGTTCCCGAACAGGCCTCCACCAGGCTTTGAACCAGAAGCTGATTTTCCGTTCGCTTATCAATGTTCCTCACCAGACTTGGATGCAGCTTCAATAACTCAACGTTAAGCTCTTTAATCCAACTGGTGCTCACCAGCGTTAACCCCGCCTGCGTAACGGCAATACGCACGCCCAGCGCATTCATCAATCTGATGACGGGCTGTAACCGGCTGATATGTTGACAGACATCTGCCTCAGCAAGTTCAATAATTATGCGTTTGCGTAATGATTTTTCGCACTGCATCAGCGTATCACGCAGCCAGCGCTGAAAACGTGGGCGAATAAGCGATTCAACCGTTATCTGCATCGCCAGATTTTCCTGCGGCCAGTACCCCAAAAGCAGGATCAGACGGCTTATCTGCAAACGGTCATACTCTTCAGCCAAGCCAAATTGAAGGACCATCGGCATATATTCCGCCGAAATGACCTCTTCGTTGCCATCAAAAATACGGCACATCAGCTCCCGATGGTGCACCCGCCCTTCACGGGTTACTGCAGGCTTTTGATAAATTCTCGGCCCGCCCCGGCTGAGCATCTGTTCGATCAGCGTTCGCCAGCGTACGTTGCCCCGCCCTTTTTCCGGCAGCGAGTCATCATAGACCGACCAGCTATTTCCACCCTGCAATACCGAATTCCGCGTGGCTGCTTCAGCATGATCCATCACTTGCTCCGGCGACTGACCGCTGCGGCAAACGCAAATACCAATATGAACCATATCGGCACGATCGATCATTTTATTAGCCGGAAGTGCATCTACCGCTTTTAATAATTGCCCGGCAATGCTTTCCGCCTCTTTCAACGTGCGGTGTGGCAGCAGGATGGCAAAATCGCTACGGTGGTAACGCGCCAGCAACGCGCCCGGATAGCGCGTCATAAAAGTCGACAACAAATTGATCAGCGTCGAGATTTGTTCTTCCGCGAGGGTGATTCCCCAGCTATCGCGCAGCAGCGTAAAGTCCGGCAGGCGCACCATCATCACGACGCCATGCGAGCCTACTTTTTCCTGATCTTCCAGCAGCGTGGCCAGTTGGTTATCAAAGAACAGGCGGTTGCTTAGCCCAGTTTTTGTATCCTGCGCGACATAGGAACGAATCAGCGTATCCAGGCGGCTGCGTTGCTCGCGAGCATTTTGAATTTCAGTCAGCAGCATATCGAGCGCACTGCTGGTGCGCGCAGGCCATTCATAGACCGTTCCCCGCACGTTCGGTCCACGTTCGCCGTTCAGAATACGTGTGGAACGAATCTCCAGCAGCTCCTGACCCGAAAGCTGGCGCTGAAGCCAGCGCACAGACAAAAAGAGCATCAGAATAATGAAAGCAATGGCTATCGTGAGCGGTGCGGTGGTCAGTAGCGAATGGAAATAGTTACCCATCGGATCCTGATAAACCAGACGCAATGACATGCCCGGATGCTTGACCAACGGTACGGTAATCTCGCGGTAGAGATTGTTCGTCCCTGCCGGTCGGTAGCTACTGGTGCGCGAATGGTCATACACCACGTGTTCGCCCTGCAACAGTTCGATGCGCACGATATCAACAGAAACCATCAGCTCATCGATTTGCGGGGTTAACGCAACGACATCTCTGGAGACCAGATGCGTATCAATCGCCGTCGCGACCGCCTGCACGCGCGTGGTGAACTTATATTGAATAGCGTTATAGAAACTCAGCGAACAGCCGATCAGAGTCACGAAGATCGTTAACCCAGTAAGCAGCGTGACAAAAGCTGAAAATTTCGTCGTTAATCGCATCCTTGTGTTAACTCCGACAGTTATGAAACAGGCCTGAAAGTGATAAAGCGACCCAAATATACAAAACTGAACGCAAAATCCGTCCATTTATACATACAGTGTGGGCATACTACCAAATCAGGTATATCTGGCAATTTATTGCGCAGAATCGGCATCATGTTTTGATTAGCGAGTATAGTCTTCATTAATAATTTTCCAATCCACTATACGAATTGAGGACAGGTTATGCAGGCTTTGATCTTAGAACAGCAGGACGGAAAAACCCTCGCATCCGTTCAACCCCTCGACGAAAATCAGCTACCTGAAGGCGATGTTACGGTGGATATCCACTGGTCAAGCCTGAACTATAAAGATGCTCTGGCTATCACTGGCAAGGGTAAAATCATTCGTAATTTTCCGATGATTCCTGGTATCGATTTCGCCGGTACCGTGCGTGCAAGCGAAGATCCCCGTTTTCATGCGGGTCAGGAAGTGTTACTGACCGGCTGGGGCGTGGGTGAAAATCATTGGGGTGGACTGGCAGAGCGCGCACGCGTGAAAGGCGACTGGCTGGTTGCGCTGCCAAAAGGACTGGATGGGCGTAAAGCCATGGTCATCGGTACCGCCGGCTTTACCGCTATGCTGTGCGTTATGGCGCTTGAAGATGCAGGTATTCGCCCGCAAGACGGTGAAATTGTCGTCACCGGCGCCAGCGGCGGCGTGGGCAGCACAGCCGTTGCGTTACTGCATAAGCTGGGTTATCAGGTTGCGGCGGTTTCGGGCCGTGAAAGCACCCACGACTACCTAAAAAACCTGGGCGCTAACCGTATTCTTGGCCGCGATGAGTTTGCCGAGTCCCGTCCGCTGGAAAAACAGCTGTGGGCTGGCGCGGTGGATACCGTTGGCGACAAAGTTCTGGCAAAAGTTCTGGCGCAGATGAACTACGGTGGCTGCGTTGCCGCCTGCGGCCTGGCGGGTGGTTTCGCTCTGCCGACCACGGTGATGCCATTCATTCTGCGTAACGTTCGTTTGCAAGGAGTGGACTCGGTGATGACCCCGCCGGCACGCCGTGCAGAGGCCTGGGCGCGTCTGGTTAAGGATCTGCCGGAATCTTTCTATGCCCAGGCGGCAACGGAAATTACGCTGGCGGATGCGCCGAAGTTCGCCGATGCCATCATCAATAACCAGGTGCAAGGCCGTACGCTGGTGAAGGTGAAGTAACAGGCCCTGGCGCAGAAATTTACACTTAATTAACCAAATTTCGCGGCACATCTACAGACTCCCTGCCATATTAACTACGCGTCCCCTGTCAGTTATGACGCGTAAGCCGGGAGTCTGTTATGAAGAAATTACGTCCATTTACAGAAGCCGACGTCACTGACGAGTCGGCTTTTTTTATGCAGCGTCGCCAGGTGCTGAAAGCACTAGGGATCAGCGCAGCCGCGTTGTCTTTACCCCACTCTGCTCAGGCTGACCTTCTGAGTTGGTTTAAGGGTAATGACCGCCCGCCCGCACCTGCAGGTAAGCCGCTTGATTTCAGTAAGCCCTCCGCCTGGCAAAATTCACTTCCTTTAACGCCTGCGGATAAGGTTTCTGGCTACAACAACTTCTACGAGTTCGGTCTCGATAAAGCGGATCCGGCAGCCAATGCAGGCAGCCTGAAAACCGATCCGTGGACGTTGCAAATCAGTGGCGAGGTGGCAAAACCACTCACCCTCGATCACGATTCGCTGACCGCCCGTTTCCCGCTGGAAGAACGGATTTATCGGATGCGCTGCGTGGAAGCCTGGTCAATGGTCGTGCCGTGGATCGGCTTTCCGTTACATAAACTGCTGGCGCAGGTTGAACCCACCAGCAACGCAAAGTATGTCGCGTTCGAAACGCTGTACGCACCGGATGATATGCCGGGACAGAAAGATCGCTTTATTGGCGGCGGGCTAAAGTATCCCTATGTTGAAGGACTGCGTCTGGATGAAGCGATGCACCCACTCACACTGCTTACTGTGGGGGTTTATGGTAAGGCCCTTCCGCCACAAAATGGCGCGCCCATTCGCTTAATTGTGCCGTGGAAATATGGATTTAAAGGCATTAAGTCGATCGTGAGTATCAAACTCACGCGCGAACGCCCTCCGACAACCTGGAATCTGGCCGCGCCCAATGAATACGGATTTTATGCCAACGTGAATCCGCATGTCGATCACCCCCGCTGGTCCCAGGCCACTGAGCGTTTTATTGGCGCAGGCGGTATCCTGGACGTACAGCGTCAGCCCACGCTGATGTTTAACGGCTATGCCGAAGAGGTTGCGTCACTGTATCGCGGACTCAATTTGCAGGAGAATTTTTAAGTGCGTCTGACCGCAAAGCACATTATCGGGCTGAAAGTTTGCCTGCATCTTGCCGGATTATTACCGTTTATCTGGCTATTTTGGGCGGTAAATCACGGCGGCCTGAGCGCCGATCCGGTCAAAGATATCCAGCACTTTACCGGTAGGACAGCTCTGAAATTCTTGCTGGCGACCTTGCTGGTCTCTCCACTCACGCGCTACGCTAAACAGCCATTATTGATACGCACACGTCGTCTGTTAGGGCTATGGTGTTTCGCTTGGGCAACGCTGCATTTAATCAGCTACGCACTACTGGAGCTGGGCATTAATAATCTGGCGTTATTAGGGCGGGAATTACTTACGCGACCTTATTTAACATTGGGCGTTGCTAGCTGGGTCATATTATTCGCCCTCACCTTAACGTCTACGCAAGCTGCACAGAGAATGCTGGGTAAAAAATGGCAGTATCTGCACAACTTCGTCTATCTTGTGGCGATCCTGGCACCCATACATTATCTGCGGTCGGTAAAAATTATCTCCCCTCAACCGATTATTTATGCAGCGCTCGCGGCGGTGCTGTTAGCGTGCCGTTACAAGAAGTTTCGCCAGTGGTGGCGGTAGTTTCACGTTATGTGCAGTGCGTTGCAAAACACGGACGATCCGATTTTCTTTACATGTTAACGGTTGATTATCTTCCCTGATAAGACCAGTATTTAGCTGCCAATTGCTACGAAATAGTTATAATGTGCGACTTTGCTATCCCCGGTAGCGTTTTTAAAGCGCGGAAAGGGTGACAATCGCGTATTGAAGGTATATTTTGTCTTTTACCCGAAAATGGCAGAAGATAGCCGCACAATGACTAACAAGTCTGGCAATCTCATTTAATGGCAGCAGCACCCAGTGCAGCGCCTGAGATGCGTGGCATCTTGTCACTCACTGTTATAAAAATGCTATACAGACGGCGGTAAAACGCTTGTCACAATCTCACTAAACAAAGAGTACGGAACCCACTCATGGATATTCGTAAGATTAAAAAACTGATCGAGCTGGTTGAAGAATCAGGCATCTCCGAACTGGAAATTTCTGAAGGCGAAGAATCTGTACGCATCAGCCGTGCAGCGCCAGCTGCAAGTTTTCCGATGATGCAACAGGCTTATGCTGCACCAGTGATGCAGCAGCCAGCTCTGTCTAACGCTGTCGCACAAACTGCCTCTCCAAGTATGGAAGCTCCGGCAGCAGCGGAAATCAGTGGTCACATCGTACGCTCCCCAATGGTTGGTACGTTCTACCGCACCCCGAGCCCGGATGCGAAAGCGTTCATCGAAATCGGCCAGAAAGTGAATGCGGGCGATACCCTGTGCATCGTTGAAGCCATGAAAATGATGAACCAGATCGAAGCCGACAAATCCGGCGTAGTTAAAGCGATTCTGGTAGAAAGCGGTCAACCGGTAGAATTTGACGAGCCGCTGGTCGTCATCGAATAACGAGGCGAACATGTTGGATAAAATTGTTATCGCCAACCGCGGCGAGATTGCCTTGCGTATTCTTCGTGCCTGTAAAGAACTGGGCATCAAGACTGTCGCGGTGCATTCAAGCGCGGATCGCGATTTAAAACACGTATTGCTGGCGGATGAGACGGTCTGTATTGGCCCGGCAGCATCCGTAAAAAGCTATCTGAACATCCCGGCTATCATTAGCGCTGCTGAAATCACTGGCGCGGTGGCAATTCACCCGGGTTATGGCTTCCTCTCTGAGAACGCCAACTTTGCTGAACAGGTAGAACGTTCCGGCTTTATCTTCATCGGCCCGAAAGCCGACACCATCCGCCTGATGGGTGACAAAGTGTCCGCAATCACCGCGATGAAGAAAGCAGGTGTACCAACAGTCCCAGGCTCTGACGGCCCGCTGGGTGATGACATGGACGCTAACCGCGCTCATGCTAAACGCATCGGTTATCCGGTTATCATCAAAGCCTCCGGCGGCGGCGGCGGTCGCGGTATGCGCGTCGTGCGCAGCGATGCCGAACTGGCACAATCCATCTCCATGACCAAAGCGGAAGCGAAAGCGGCTTTCAACAACGACATGGTTTACATGGAGAAGTACCTGGAAAACCCACGCCACATTGAGATTCAGGTGCTGGCAGACGGTCAGGGTAACGCAATTTATCTGGCAGAGCGTGACTGCTCCATGCAGCGTCGTCACCAGAAAGTTGTCGAAGAAGCACCAGCACCGGGCATTACTCCGGAACTGCGTCGCTACATCGGCGAGCGTTGCGCCAAAGCCTGTGTTGATATCGGCTATCGCGGGGCGGGTACTTTCGAGTTCCTGTTCGAAAACGGCGAGTTCTACTTCATTGAGATGAACACCCGTATTCAGGTTGAACACCCGGTAACCGAAATGATCACCGGCGTTGACCTGATCAAAGAGCAACTGCGCATCGCAGCGGGTCAACCGCTGTCCATCAAGCAGGACGAAGTTGTGGTTAAAGGCCATGCGGTAGAATGCCGTATCAATGCCGAAGACCCGAACACCTTCCTGCCAAGCCCGGGTAAAATCACGCGTTTCCACGCGCCGGGTGGTTTTGGTGTGCGTTGGGAGTCTCATATTTACGCAGGCTACACCGTACCTCCGTACTATGACTCAATGATCGGTAAGCTGATCTGCTATGGCGAAAACCGCGACGTCGCTATCGCCCGTATGAAAAACGCCTTGCAGGAACTGATCATCGACGGTATCAAAACCAACGTTGACCTGCAGATCCGTATCATGAATGACGAGCACTTCCAGCACGGTGGAACCAATATCCACTATCTGGAGAAAAAACTCGGACTTCAGGAAAAGTAAGCGTGCGTTAACCAAAAAGGCCGGAAATTCCGGCCTTTTGTTTTTCTCCCCTCCCGCACGTGCCATAAGGTACAATCCCCGCTTTCTTTATCCACAAGGGACAAAAAATGGACGCTCGTTTTGTTCAGGCCCATAAAGAGGCGCGCTGGGCGCTGTGGCTAACCCTTTTATATCTGGTTACATGGTTAGTGACCGCTTACTTACCTGATTCAACGCTGGGTTTTACCGGCTTACCGCACTGGTTCGAAATGGCCTGCCTGCTAACGCCGCTGGTTTTCATCGTGCTGTGCTGGGCGATGGTGAAGTTTATCTATCGCGACATTTCGTTGGAGGATGACGATGCAGCTTGAAGTTATTTTACCGCTGGTCGCCTATCTTCTGGTGGTCTTCGGTCTTTCTGTTTACGCCATGCGTAAGAGAGTGACCGGTACCTTCCTGAATGAATATTTCCTTGGCAGCCGTTCCATGGGCGGGGTCGTGTTAGCGATGACGCTAACGGCAACCTACATTAGCGCCAGCTCGTTTATTGGCGGTCCTGGCGCTGCTTACAAATACGGACTGGGATGGGTGCTGCTGGCGATGATCCAGTTGCCTGCCGTCTGGCTCTCATTGGGGATTCTTGGTAAGAAATTCGCGATTCTGGCGCGTCGCTATAATGCTGTTACCCTCAACGATATGCTGTTTGCGCGCTACCAGAGCCGCCTGCTGGTGTGGCTGGCGAGTCTCAGCCTGCTGGTCGCGTTTGTCGGAGCAATGACCGTACAGTTTATTGGCGGCGCACGTCTGCTTGAAACCGCAGCGGGCATTCCTTACGAAACTGGATTGCTGATTTTTGGCGTCAGTATCGCACTGTATACGGCGTTCGGCGGATTTCGCGCCAGCGTACTGAACGACACCATGCAAGGCATGGTAATGCTGATTGGTACTATCGTTTTGTTGGTCGGCGTCGTTCATGCCGCCGGTGGCCTTAGCAATGCAGTGGTAACCCTGCAAACCATCGACCCGAAACTGGTCTCGCCGCAGGGCGCGGATGACATTTTGTCACCCACGTTTATGACCTCATTCTGGGTGCTGGTATGCTTTGGCGTGATTGGCCTGCCGCATACGGCGGTACGCTGCATCTCTTATAAAGACAGTAAAGCGGTACACCGCGGCATTATCATCGGCACAATAGTGGTGGCGATCCTGATGTTTGGTATGCATCTGGCGGGTGCTCTGGGACGGGCGGTAATCCCTGACCTGACGGTACCGGATCTGGTTATCCCTACGCTGATGGTCAAAGTCTTGCCGCCGGTCGCTGCCGGGATTTTCCTCGCCGCCCCTATGGCTGCGATCATGTCGACGATCAATGCCCAATTGCTGCAAAGTTCCGCTACGATCATTAAGGATCTGTACCTGAACCTTCGCCCGGAACAGCTGAAAAACGAAACCCGGCTGAAGCGCATGTCAGCCGTGATTACCCTGCTGCTCGGCGCGTTACTGCTGCTGGCAGCCTGGAAACCGCCTGAGATGATTATCTGGCTTAACCTGCTGGCGTTTGGCGGACTGGAAGCCGTCTTCCTGTGGCCGCTGGTGCTGGGCCTGTACTGGGAGCGAGCAAACGCGGCTGGCGCATTGAGCGCGATGATTGTCGGCGGCGTGCTTTATGCCGTACTAGCGACCTTTAACGTTCAGTACCTGGGCTTCCATCCAATTGTGCCTTCGTTACTGATTAGCTTGCTGGCTTTCCTGATCGGCAACCGTTTCGGTTCCACCGTTCCGCAAGCCGCCATATTGACTACTGATAAATAAAGAGTTTTGCCATGCCATGGATCCAACTAAAACTGAACACGACCGGTGCCAACGCTGAAGAGTTAAGCGATGCGTTGATGGAAGCGGGCTCCGTTTCTATTACTTTCCAGGATACGCATGATACGCCGGTATTTGAGCCTCTGCCGGGCGAGACTCGCCTGTGGGGTGATACCGACGTTATCGGCTTGTTCGATGCAGAAACCGACATGAAAGAAGTCGTTGCCATCCTGGAGCAGCATCCGCTGTTGGGTGAAGGCTTCGCACATAAAATCGAACAGCTTGAAGACAAAGACTGGGAACGCGAATGGATGGATAATTTCCATCCGATGCGCTTTGGCGAGCGTCTGTGGATTTGCCCGAGCTGGCGCGATGTCCCGGATGAGAATGCTGTCAACGTGATGCTGGACCCGGGTCTGGCGTTTGGTACAGGCACGCACCCCACCACCTCTCTGTGCCTGCAATGGCTGGACGGTCTTGATCTTAACGGTAAAACGGTTATCGACTTTGGCTGCGGCTCCGGCATTCTTGCCATTGCGGCACTGAAACTGGGTGCGGCGAAAGCCATCGGCGTGGATATCGATCCGCAAGCGATTCAGGCCAGCCGTGATAACGCCCAGCGTAATGGCGTTTCTGAGCGTCTGGAGCTTTATCTGCCGAAAGACCAGCCAGAAGCCATGAAAGCCGACGTGGTGGTCGCCAACATCCTCGCGGGCCCATTACGTGAACTGGCGCCGTTAATCAGCGTACTGCCCGTTGAGGGTGGTCTACTGGGGCTTTCTGGTATTCTTGCCAGCCAGGCGGAAAGCGTCTGTGAAGCCTATGCAGATCTCTTTACGCTCGATCCGGTTATCGAGAAAGAAGAGTGGTGTCGAATTACCGGCCAGAAAAAATAATCGTCACGCGTTACTATCGCTAAACCCAAACTCGCTTTCGTTTTCGCAAAATGATTTGCGGAAATGAGAGCGAGATCGCATTACAACGTCATTGTTTGTTCATAAAAACAGCTTTTTATTCTGATGTTCTGAGCCTGACCGCAATAAAAAAAGAGAAGTTTTCGGAATTTATAAACAGATGATAAATTAGCACAACCACGTATCTAAATGATTATTAAAGCTTTTAATTTGAAACTGCATACTTAGTCAGCAATTCATTGATCCACCTCAGTGGATTGGTCAAAGTTTGGCCTTTCATCTCGTGCGAAAAATGCGTAATATACGCCGCCTTGCAGTCACAGTATGGTCATTTCTTAACTCATGCGCATCGGACAATACCAGCTCAGAAATCGCCTGATCGCAGCACCTATGGCTGGCATCACTGACAGACCATTCAGGACGCTGTGCTATGAGATGGGGGCAGGATTGACGGTATCCGAGATGATGTCTTCTAACCCGCAGGTTTGGGAAAGTGACAAGTCTCGTTTACGGATGGTGCACGTTGATGAGCCAGGAATTCGCACGGTGCAAATTGCCGGTAGCGACCCTGTTGAGATGGCCGATGCCGCACGTATTAACGTGGAAAGCGGCGCCCAGATTATTGATATCAATATGGGCTGTCCGGCTAAAAAAGTGAATCGCAAGCTCGCAGGTTCAGCCCTCTTGCAGTACCCGGATTTAGTGAAGTCGATACTAACCGAGGTCGTCAATGCAGTGGACGTTCCTGTCACACTCAAGATTCGCACCGGCTGGGCTCCGGAACACCGTAACTGCGTAGAGATTGCCCAACTGGCTGAAGATTGTGGCATTCAGGCTCTGACCATTCATGGACGCACCCGCGCCTGTTTGTTCAATGGAGATGCTGAGTACGACAGTATTCGGGCAGTTAAGCAGAAAGTTTCCATTCCGATTATCGCGAATGGCGACATTACTGACCCGCATAAAGCCAGAGCTGTACTCGACTATACGGGGGCGGATGCCCTGATGATAGGACGTGCAGCTCAGGGAAGACCCTGGATCTTTCGGGAAATCCAGCATTATCTGGACACTGGGGAGCTGCTGCCCCCGCTGCCTCTGGCAGAGGTGAAGCGCTTGCTTTGTGCGCACGTT
Organism: Citrobacter sp. S39; assembly: GCF_009495675.1. Classification (NCBI taxonomy): domain Bacteria; kingdom Pseudomonadati; phylum Pseudomonadota; class Gammaproteobacteria; order Enterobacterales; family Enterobacteriaceae; genus Citrobacter; species Citrobacter sp. S39. Next base: position 1,434,132 of record NZ_CP045555.1, on the reverse strand, counting down.
CGGGAACTGCACGACTTTTATGGTCAGGCAAAAGGGTACCGAATTGCGCGTAAACACGTATCCTGGTATCTCCAGGAACACGCTCCGGATGACCAGTTTCGGCGCACATTCAACGCCATTGAAGATTCCAGCGAACAGCTGGCGGCGTTGGAGGCATACTTCGAAAATTTTGCGTAAACAGAAATAAAGAGCTGACAGAACTATGTTCGAACAACGCGTAAATTCTGACGTACTGACCGTTTCTACCGTTAACTCTCAGGACCAGGTAACTCAAAAGCCCCTGCGTGACTCGGTTAAACAGGCACTGAAGAACTATTTTGCTCAATTGAATGGTCAGGATGTTAACGATCTCTATGAGCTGGTACTGGCTGAAGTAGAACAGCCCCTGTTGGACATGGTGATGCAATACACCCGCGGTAACCAGACCCGTGCTGCCCTGATGATGGGCATCAACCGTGGTACGCTGCGTAAAAAACTGAAAAAATACGGCATGAACTGATACTAATCAGTTAAATGTTTGTTTTAAAAGGCGCTACTCGGCATGGGGAAGCGCCTTTTTTATTAACTTCACACGGGAGGCTTTGGCGATGAACGCAAGATGTGAACCTGTCTATTTTGGCGATGAATCTAAAAAGATAATCCTGGGTGATGCACTGACCGAACTGAAAAAGCTGCCTTCTGAAAGCGTCGATCTCATTTTTGCTGATCCACCTTATAACATCGGTAAAGATTTTGACGGGATGGTGGAGTCCTGGGATGAAGAGGCTTTTCTGGCGTGGCTGTTTGAGTGCATTGACGAGTGCCATCGCATTCTCAAACCACACGGCACCATGTACATCATGAACAGTACGGAGAACATGCCGTATATTGACCTCAAATGCCGCCAGCTCTTTACTATCAAGAGCCGTATCGTGTGGTCATACGATAGCTCAGGGGTACAGGCCAAAAATTACTTTGGTTCGATGTATGAACCGATCCTGATGATGGTAAAAGATCAGAAAAACTACACATTTAATCGTGACGATATTCTGGTTGAAGCCAAAACCGGGGCTCAACGCGCGCTAATAGACTACAGAAAAAACCCACCGCAGCCATACAATCAGAAAAAAGTGCCGGGAAATGTCTGGGAGTTCCCACGCGTTCGCTATCTGATGGACGAATACGAAAACCACCCCACCCAGAAACCCAAAGCCCTCCTGGAGCGCATAATTCTGGCATCCTCGAATCCAGATGACAGGGTACTGGATCCGTTTGCCGGCAGCTTCACCACCGGTGCCACCGCCGTGGAATTGGGTCGCAAGTTTGTCGGGATTGAGATCAATGTTGAATACGTAAAAATGGGGCTCAGAAGACTGAGTATCGGTTCTCATTTTTCAGAAATTGAGCTTGCCAAGGTGAAAAAACGTAAGACAAAAAACCTGTCTAAAAAGAGTCGATTGACGGCAAAGAGCGGCGTTCTTTCAACAAAGTAAAGGCATTGTAAGTCTGCTTTTCAGGTTACAGATTTCGTGTATATTCCCTGCACGCTTGGGCATGAATACACAGGGTTTGGTAATGATTCGCAAGTATTGGTGGCTGGTTGTTTTTGCAGTATTCGTTTTTCTTTTTGATGCGCTGCTCATCCAATGGATAGAGCTGATGACAACAGAGCACGATAAGTGCCGGAATATGAACTCAGTGAATCCCCTTAAGCTGGTCAACTGCGTCGACCTCGAATAGCGCCACCAACCCCACTTCAGCAGCCGTCAGGCCTGGCGGCTAAAACTACCCCACCTGACTCTCACTCTGCGCTAATTGCCTTACGCTACCATCTGGGCTTAACATTTTTAATACATTATCAACTAATACTGGCGCTTGTTTATAAAGATCATAACTCATTGGATTAATGAGCCAGTTTTTAACAATGCCACTAAAACTCCCATGAAGAATAATTATTATAACGTCTAAATCAAGGCTGGTTGCGATAAGTCCGTCATCCATACATTTCTGCAAGGCAATGCGCATACCCAGATGATTGATACCAATTTTTTCACGAATAGCCTGTTCCGATATCATATCGTTATGGAATTCACATTTATGATATAAAATTTGCATTAATGCCTGCTGGCGAGGATTCTGCGCAATATATTGCAAACCCACAACTAACTTTTCACGCAGTCGCTGTAAAGGATTATCTCCCCAACGGCCAATAAGCTGGTCCTGAATAAGATCGCGCAATGGCGGTTGTTGTAACCATAGTTCATTAAACAATTGCGTCTTGTTTTCAAAATGCCAATACAGCGCCCCCCGCGTCACGCTGGCGGCATCTGCAATGTCGTTTAGCGTCGTATTGCTTACGCCACGTGCGGCAAACTGTACAATCGCTGTTTCTATCAGGTGCTGCCGCGTTTTGAGGGCATCAGCTTTCGTTTTTCTGGCCATGGTTTCAGCTGTCTGAGGTAAGGGTAAGGTAGAGAATGATTAACTTTCTTATCTAATATTTGCTAAACGCAATAAATGTATCACTTAGCATTTATTTAAACGAGCCCTAAAAAATATTATTACTGACTTTGCACACAAATAAATAAAACAAATACCAACAACAAATACATTCATAAACCAAATGCTTATTTCAATTTGTGTTTATACGCATCATAGCATTGCTATTAACACCTCAATGAAACAACAGTCGATTAATCTCTTTTTGCTTTTACGTGCCGTGAATCGCCCCCATAAATAAGTATTACTTACATCGCTAGCTAATAATTTGTAGGATAGCCAACTATTATTTTCTCTTGTGCGCGTTATCGCCCCTGCGTTACCCGGTTAATAACGAGCGTTCGGTTTTTTAAGGAATTGAAATGACGAAAAATGCCAGGTTTTCACTCCTGCCCTCATTCATCATCGTCTCCGCTGCATTACTCGCCGGTTGTAACGATCAGGGAGAAACACAAGCTCATCCCGCAGAACCGCAGGTGACTGTCCATGTCGTCGAAAAGGCTCCTTTAGCCGTAACGACCGAATTACCCGGGCGCACAACGGCATTCCGAATTGCAGAAGTCCGTCCCCAGGTCAGCGGGATAGTGCTTAAACGGAATTTCACTGAGGGAAGCGATATTGAAGCCGGACAGTCGCTTTATCAGATCGATCCCGCGACTTACCAGGCCGACTATGACAGCGCCAAAGGTGAACTGGCGAAGAGTGAAGCGGCTGCTGCAATCGCGCATTTAACGGTAAAACGCTATGTGCCATTGGTTGGCACCAAGTACATCAGCCAGCAAGAGTACGATCAGGCAATTGCTGATGCTCGTCAGGCCGATGCCTCCGTGATCGCGGCAAAAGCGGCGGTCGAAGGCGCGCGTATCAATCTGGCCTACACAAAAGTGACATCGCCGATTAGCGGACGCATCGGTAAATCTAACGTCACCGAAGGCGCATTAGTCACGAATGGCCAGGCTACAGAGCTTGCTACCGTTCAACAGCTCGATCCCATTTACGTCGACGTAACACAGTCCAGTAACGACTTTATGCACCTCAAACAGTCTGTTGAACAAGGGAGTCTGCATAAAGACAGCGCCAGCAGTACAGTCGAACTGGTGATGGAAAATGGTCAGTCATACCCGCTAAAAGGCTCTTTGCAGTTTTCTGATGTGACGGTTGATGAAAGCACCGGATCAATCACCCTCAGAGCCGTGTTCCCAAACCCAGAGCATACGCTGTTGCCGGGCATGTTTGTGCGCGCACGCATTGATGAAGGTGTTCAGCCAAATGCCATTCTCGTTCCGCAGCAGGGGGTAACGCGTACGCCTCGCGGCGATGCCACCGTAATGGTCGTCAATGACAAGAGTCAGGTTGAGTCTCGCGCAGTCGTTGCCGCACAAGCCATTGGCGACAAATGGCTTATCAGCGAAGGCCTGCAACCGGGTGACAAAGTTATCGTGAGCGGTTTACAGAAAGCACGTCCAGGCGTTCAGGTTAAAGCAACCGCCGATACCGAAACTCCTGCCATGAAAGCCCAATAAGGTAACCGGACATGGCTAACTTTTTTATCAGGCGTCCTATCTTTGCCTGGGTACTGGCTATCATTCTGATGATGGCGGGTGCTCTGGCAATCATGCAACTGCCCGTGGCACAGTACCCGACCATTGCGCCTCCTGCGGTCGCCATTTCTGCCACCTATCCTGGTGCAGATGCGCAGACGGTTCAGGATACAGTCACACAGGTTATCGAACAGAATATGAATGGTATCGATAACCTGATGTATATGTCCTCCACCAGCGACTCAGCCGGGAGTGTGACTATTACGCTGACTTTCCAGTCCGGTACCGATCCTGATATCGCGCAAGTACAGGTGCAAAATAAACTGCAGCTCGCCACTCCGTTACTGCCGCAAGAAGTTCAGCAGCAAGGGATCAGCGTCGAGAAATCGAGTAGCAGCTTTTTGATGGTCGCGGGTTTTGTTTCTGACAACCCACAAACCACACAGGATGACATTTCCGACTACGTCGCTTCGAACGTTAAAGACTCAATCAGCCGTCTGAATGGCGTGGGTGACGTGCAGCTGTTTGGTGCACAATACGCCATGCGCATCTGGCTGGATGCAAACTTATTGAACAAATATCAGCTCACGCCGGTTGATGTGATCAATCAGTTGAAGGTACAGAACGATCAGATTGCCGCAGGTCAGTTAGGGGGGACGCCTGCATTACCTAACCAGCAGTTGAACGCCTCTATCATTGCGCAAACGCGACTGAAAGACCCTGAAGAGTTCGGAAAAGTGACTTTACGCGTGAACAGCGATGGTTCGGTTGTTCACCTGAAAGACGTCGCGCGCATCGAGTTGGGTGGGGAAAACTACAACGTCGTGGCGCGTATTAACGGTAAGCCTGCATCCGGCCTTGGGATCAAGCTGGCAACCGGGGCAAACGCGCTGGATACCGCTAACGCCATCAAAGCCAAGCTGGTTGAACTGCAACCATTCTTCCCGCAGGGAATGAAGGTGGTCTACCCGTACGACACGACGCCGTTTGTGACCATCTCCATTCATGAAGTGGTAAAAACGCTGTTTGAAGCGATTGTGCTGGTGTTCCTGGTCATGTATTTGTTCCTGCAAAACATCCGGGCAACGCTCATTCCAACCATCGCTGTCCCCGTCGTATTGTTGGGCACATTCGCCGTACTTGCCGCGTTTGGCTACTCGATAAACACCCTGACGATGTTCGGCATGGTGCTCGCCATCGGTCTATTGGTCGATGATGCGATAGTGGTGGTGGAAAACGTGGAACGCGTGATGATGGAAGATAATCTGCCGCCTAAAGAGGCGACGGAAAAGTCCATGTCACAAATACAGGGAGCACTGGTTGGTATTGCCATGGTGCTGTCTGCGGTATTTATCCCGATGGCCTTCTTTGGCGGTTCAACTGGGGCTATCTATCGGCAGTTCTCCATTACCATCGTTTCCGCCATGGCGCTTTCTGTACTGGTAGCGCTGATCCTGACTCCTGCGCTTTGTGCAACATTGTTGAAGCCGGTATCGGCTGAGCATCACGAGAAAAAAAACGGTTTCTTTGGCTGGTTTAATGCCAAATTCGATCACAGCGTCAATCACTATACTAATAGCGTCAGCGGTATTGTGCGTAAAACAGGGCGTTACCTTGTCGTCTATCTGATCATCGTGATCGGAATGGCGGTTCTGTTTATGCGCCTGCCGACCTCCTTCCTGCCAGAGGAGGATCAGGGTGTGTTTATGACAATGATTCAACTTCCGGCAGGAGCTACGCAAGAGCGCACCCAGAAAGTACTGGATCAGGTTACTCAGTACTACCTGACTAATGAGAAAGCTAACGTCGAAAGCGTCTTCACGGTTAACGGGTTTAGCTTCAGCGGTCAGGGGCAAAACTCAGGTCTGGCATTCGTTAGCCTCAAGCCCTGGGATGAACGTAGCGGCGAGGAAAATAGTGTTGAAGCGGTCATTGCACGCGCCACACGCGCGTTCAGCCAGATCCGCGATGGGTTAGTCTTCCCCTTCAACATGCCGGCTATTGTTGAACTGGGTACCGCAACCGGCTTCGATTTTGAGCTGATCGATCAGGGCGGTCTGGGACATACGGCATTAACGCAAGCACGTAACCAACTGCTGGGTATGGTGGCTAAACACCCAGACTTGTTAGTCCGCGTGCGCCCGAACGGCCTGGAAGATACTCCGCAGTTTAAGCTGGATGTTGATCAGGAGAAAGCACAGGCACTGGGGGTATCGCTGTCTGATATCAACGAAACTATCTCCGCATCACTGGGCGGCTATTACGTCAATGACTTTATTGACCGCGGTCGTGTGAAAAAAGTGTACGTTCAGGGGGATGCAAAATACCGCATGCTGCCAGCGGACATCAATAATCTGTATATCCGCAGCTCCAATGGCGAAATGGTTCCGTTCTCTGCGTTCAGTGCATCACATTGGATTTATGGTTCACCGCGACTGGAACGTTACAACGGTATGCCATCCATGGAAATATTGGGCGAAGCGGCACCAGGGCGAAGCACTGGTGAAGCAATGGCGCTGATGGAAAGTCTGGCGGAAAAACTGCCGAATGGTATTGGTCATGACTGGACGGGTATGTCTTATCAGGAAAGGCTGTCGGGTAACCAGGCGCCTGCGCTGTATGCCATCTCGTTAATCGTAGTATTCCTTTGCCTTGCCGCATTGTATGAAAGCTGGTCTATTCCGTTCTCGGTGATGCTGGTTGTACCGCTCGGTGTTGTAGGCGCATTGTTAGCAGCATCACTGCGCGGGATGAATAACGATGTTTATTTCCAGGTTGGCTTACTAACCACTATCGGCCTCTCGGCTAAGAACGCCATCCTGATCGTCGAGTTTGCCAAAGACCTGATGGATAAAGAAGGCAAGGGGTTGATTGAAGCGACGCTGGAGGCATCGCGTATGCGTCTTCGTCCTATCCTGATGACATCCCTGGCCTTTATTCTGGGGGTTATGCCTCTGGTTATCAGTCACGGAGCAGGTAGTGGTGCACAGAATGCGGTCGGTACAGGTGTTATGGGAGGAATGCTGACCGCAACATTGTTGGCTATCTTCTTCGTCCCCGTCTTCTTTGTTGTCGTGAGACGGCGTTTTAGTCGGCACAACGATTAATTTGTAAAATAAAGGCGTCTACGGGCGCCTTTTTTACCTACGATGCTCCTCTTTATTTATTAGTAAGATAGCCATTTATTTCATTTAAACTATCCCTCTAAACTCGCCTACGACCTTTCTTTTTATCCATTATTTTTACAATCCACATGAATTGAGATTATTCCTCATGTCAGTCCTTTTTTAAGAAGTGGTAAAATAATCACCGAGTTCGCAGATGGCTTAGCGTTTGTCTTTGCTTAATTAGCGAAACGCTTATTTTGAGGTAACACCATGAAAAGATTAATATCCGTTGCATTGCTTACCGCATTCCTGGCTGGCTGTGCACACGATTCTCCTTGCGTACCTGTATACGACGATCAGGGGCGCCTGGTTCATACCAATACCTGTATGAAAGGCACTACCCAGGATAACTGGGAAACAGCCGGAGCCATCGCCGGTGGTGCTGCAGCCGTTGCCGGACTGACACTTGGGATTGTCGCCCTGACCAAATAAATCATCTCAAAAGCGCGGTTATTACCGCGCTTTGAGCACTAAGCATAAAATCTACATATAAGACAAAACGTTGCTTAATAGCGACTGACATATAATAAAATTATTATAGATTTCCCTCACACATCCACGATTTAAAATTAGCATTTTTTCTGTTTTCGTTACACCACAGTTTCTTTTCATTATTCTCACGCTATTAATATTAACGCCAGAAATCGTTATCACGCGTCCTGTCTGATTTTTAAATTTTTTGCGCCGAAATGTGGCTTACGTTTCAATTTTGCACCACTTCAGGGCGCTGCATTTATTTTTTCCTGTCTACACTCTGCATATTGCGTCGAATAATCAGGCGCAAAAAACTGGCACTACCTTTGCTTAAAAGAGTATGGCCAAAGCCACAGACAGGTAAAAGACGTTTTCAGAACGTTTCCATAACAATAATTCCTCCACACAGGATGCTCTATGAAAAAGATGATAATCGCCAGCCTGGCTGCGGCCGGCGTGCTGCTTGCTGTTGCAAATCAGGCGCATGCCGGCGCAACACTTGATGCCGTAAAGAAAAAAGGGTTTGTGCAATGTGGGATCAGCGACGGCTTGCCTGGCTTTTCTTATGCCGATGCAAGCGGCAAGTTCTCGGGTATTGATGTTGATGTATGTCGTGGCGTTGCCTCCGCCGTATTTGGCGATGATAGCAAAGTAAAATATACCCCGCTCACCGCCAAGGAACGCTTTACTGCATTACAGTCTGGTGAAGTCGACATGCTCTCTCGTAATACCACGTGGACCTCCTCTCGTGATGCCGGTATGGGTATGTCCTTCACTGGCGTAACGTATTATGACGGCATTGGTTTTCTTACCCACAATAAAGCAGGTCTGAAGAGCGCTAAAGAGCTGGATGGCGCAACGGTCTGTATTCAGGCGGGAACCGATACCGAACTGAACGTGGCCGACTACTTTAAAGCCAACAATATGAAGTACACCCCCGTCACCTTTGACCGCTCGGATGAATCAGCCAAAGCTCTGGAATCTGGACGTTGCGATACGCTGGCTTCCGACCAGTCTCAGCTGTATGCCCTACGCATCAAGCTGAGCAATCCTGCGGAGTGGATCGTCCTGCCAGAAGTTATTTCTAAAGAACCGCTGGGACCTGTCGTACGTCGTGGGGACGATGAGTGGTTCTCCATTGTTCGCTGGACGCTGTTCGCCATGCTGAATGCGGAAGAAATGGGTGTTAACTCGAAAAACGTCGATGAAAAAGCGGCTAATCCAGCAACTCCGGATATGGCTCACCTGTTGGGTAAAGAAGGGGATTATGGCAAGGATCTGAAGCTTGATAACAAATGGGCCTACAACATTATCAAGCAGGTTGGTAACTATTCGGAGATCTTTGAACGTAACGTTGGATCGGAAAGTCCGCTGAAGATCAAACGTGGACAGAACAACCTCTGGAATAACGGTGGCATCCAATATGCGCCACCGGTGCGCTAATGCGTAGTGATGTAACGGGCGCCGCAACTGCGGCGCTCAGCCCAGAGTCATAGTTACTGAGGTTTTCTTATGTTCCATCGCCGCTCAACCGTAAAAGGATCGTTATCCTTTTCTAACCCTGCGGTCCGCGCCTGGTTATTTCAAATACTCGCCGTCATTGCGGTTATCAGCATTGCGGTCTATCTCATTCATAACACGATAAATAACCTGAACAATAGCGGTATTACCTCGGGGTTTTCTTTTCTCGATCGCAGCGCCGGATTTGGTATTGTCCAGCATCTGATTGATTATGAGCAAGGCGATACGTATGGTCGTGTCTTTGTGGTCGGCCTGCTCAATACGCTGTTAGTTTCTGCATTGTGTATTGTTTTCGCATCAATTCTCGGTTTCTTTCTCGGACTGGCACGCCTGTCAGATAACTGGTTATTGCGAAAACTCTCGACGATCTACATCGAAACGTTCCGCAATATACCGCCGCTGCTGCAGATCTTCTTCTGGTATTTCGCCGTATTACGTAACCTGCCCGGCCCACGTCAGGCCGTTAACGCGCTGGATTTAGTGTTTCTGAGTAACCGGGGACTGTATATTCCGGCACCGCAAATGGGAGAAGGTTTCTTTGCTTTTTGCGCCGCTGTTATTATCGCTATCACCGTCACTATCGGGCTATTTCGCTACAACAGAATGCACCAAACCAAAACCGGTCAGCTACGCCGGACCTGGCCCACGGCTCTGGTGCTAATCGTGCTTTTACCGGTGATTTCACAGTGGCTGTTTGGCGCAGCCCTTCACTGGGATATCCCCGCGCTTCGCGGTTTTAACTTCCGTGGTGGTATGGTGCTTATTCCCGAACTGGCGGCACTGACTCTGGCGCTTTCGGTGTACACCTCGGCATTTATTGCAGAAATTATTCGGGCGGGAATTCAGGCCGTTCCTTATGGCCAACATGAAGCCGCACGCTCGCTGGGTCTGCCAAATCCGGTGACGCTACGCCAGGTAATCATCCCACAGGCGCTACGCGTCATCATTCCCCCACTGACCAGCCAGTACCTGAATATCGTCAAGAATTCTTCTCTTGCGGCCGCCATTGGCTATCCGGACATGGTTTCACTGTTTGCCGGCACGGTACTCAATCAAACAGGGCAAGCCATTGAAACGATCGCCATCACCATGTCGGTATACCTGATCATTAGTCTGAGTATTTCTTTGCTGATGAATATTTATAACCGCCGTATTGCACTGATTGAGCGCTAAGGAGCCATGATGACAAAAGCCCTGCTGTCTCACCCCTCACGCCAGCGCAGTAATCCGGCAAGCCGCAGCCTACTCTGGGTGCGTAAAAACCTGTTCTCCAGTTGGTCAAATAGCCTGCTCACCCTACTATGCATATGGCTGATTTGGTCATTTCTTCCGCCACTGTTGAACTGGGTATTCTTTCAGGCCAACTGGGTCGGTTCAACCCGAGCAGACTGCACCAAAGCCGGAGCCTGCTGGGTGTTCATTCATGAACGCTTCGGGCAATTCATGTATGGACTTTATCCCCACGATCAGCGCTGGCGCGTAAATCTGGCCCTGATAATTGGTTTGCTGTCTATCGTTCCCATGTTCTTGAAAACAATCCCGCATCGTGGCCGCTATATCGCCGTCTGGGCCGTCGTTTATCCAGTGGTGGTTTGGTGGCTGATGTACGGGGGTTTTTTCGGGCTGGAGCGCGTAGAAACCCGGCAGTGGGGTGGATTAACACTGACGCTAATTATCGCATCCGTGGGGATTGCAGGCGCGCTTCCATGGGGCATTTTACTGGCGCTGGGACGTCGTTCCCATATGCCAGTCGTGCGGGTTTTATCCGTCATTTTCATTGAGTTCTGGCGCGGTGTGCCGTTGATTACCGTTCTGTTTATGTCCTCGGTCATGCTTCCTCTGTTTATGTCCGAAGGAACCAGTATCGACAAGCTTATTCGGGCCCTGGTTGGCGTTATTCTTTTCCAGTCGGCCTATGTCGCAGAAGTGGTTCGCGGAGGGTTACAAGCCCTACCAAAAGGTCAGTATGAAGCCGCTGAATCACTGGCGTTAGGATACTGGAAAACTCAGGGGCTGGTCATTCTTCCGCAAGCCCTCAAACTGGTTATCCCTGGCCTGGTTAACACGATTATCGCCCTGTTCAAGGATACCAGTCTGGTCATTATCATCGGTCTGTTTGATCTCTTCAGTAGCGTGCAGCAGGCAACTGTGGACCCTGCGTGGCTGGGTATGTCGACAGAAGGATATGTTTTCGCTGCACTGATTTACTGGATCTTCTGTTTCAGTATGTCGCGTTACAGCCAACATCTGGAAAAACGTTTTAACACCGGGCGTACACCGCACTGAGGAATTTATGAGCCAATTATTAATGCCGTCTACCGACGCGATGATTACGCTGGAAAACGTCAACAAATGGTACGGACAGTTTCACGTCTTGAAAAACATCAACCTGAAGGTAAAACAGGGAGAGCGCATCGTATTATGCGGGCCTTCCGGTTCGGGTAAATCGACAACTATCCGCTGTATTAACCATCTGGAAGAGCATCAGCAAGGACGCATTGTGGTGGATGGGATTGAACTCAATGAAGACATCCGCAATATTGAGCGCGTCCGACAAGAAGTTGGTATGGTCTTTCAGCACTTTAATCTCTTTCCTCATTTAACTGTCCTGCAAAACTGCACACTGGCGCCTATCTGGGTGCAAAAGATGCCGAAAAAAGAGGCTGAAGTACTGGCAATGCACTACCTCGAGCGGGTCCGCATTGCCGAACATGCGCATAAATATCCCGGGCAAATCTCTGGTGGACAACAACAGCGCGTGGCCATTGCACGCTCGCTGTGTATGAAACCCAAAATCATGTTATTTGATGAACCCACATCAGCGTTGGATCCTGAAATGGTAAAAGAAGTGCTGGATACCATGATAGGTCTGGCACAATCGGGCATGACCATGCTATGTGTAACCCATGAAATGGGCTTTGCCCGCACAGTAGCTGACCGGGTGATCTTTATGGATCTTGGCGAGATTGTGGAACAGGCACCACCGGATGAGTTTTTTGCTCACCCCAAATCTGAACGCACTCGTGCGTTTTTATCGCAGGTTATTCATTAAAGCCATATGCCGGATACAGTTCCGGCTTATTTCCGCGTATAAACGCAAAAAGGCCATCCTTTCGGATGGCCTTTCGCTTTTATTTGATGTCTGGCAGTTCCCTACTCTCGCATGGGGAGACCCCACACTACCATCGGCGCTACGGCGTTTCACTTCTGAGTTCGGCATGGGGTCAGGTGGGACCACCGCGCTACAGCCGCCAGACAAATTCTTTTCTAAGTGCCGAACTTTAACCGAAAAACTGGTGCTGATACCCAGAGTCGAACTGGGGACCTCACCCTTACCAAGGGTGCGCTCTACCAACTGAGCCATATCAGCACACTAAATTTGATGCCTGGCAGTTCCCTACTCTCGCATGGGGAGACCCCACACTACCATCGGCGCTACGGCGTTTCACTTCTGAGTTCGGCATGGGGTCAGGTGGGACCACCGCGCTACAGCCGCCAGGCAAATTCTGTTATTAACCCGCTTTTCGCCGGTTAATCTTATCTGTATCAAGCTGAATGTCGTCTCTTCGCCAAAACATCTTCGGCGTTGTAAGGTTAAGCCTCACGGTTCATTAGTATCGGTTAGCTCAACGTATCGCTACGCTTACACACCCGACCTATCAACGTCATCGTCTTTAACGTTCCTTCAGGAGACTTAAAGTCTCAGGGAGAACTCATCTCGGGGCAAGTTTCGTGCTTAGATGCTTTCAGCACTTATCTCTTCCGCATTTAGCTACCGGGCAATGCCATTGGCATGACAACCCGAACACCAGTGATGCGTCCACTCCGGTCCTCTCGTACTAGGAGCAGCCCCCCTCAATTCTCCAGCGCCCACGGCAGATAGGGACCGAACTGTCTCACGACGTTCTAAACCCAGCTCGCGTACCACTTTAAATGGCGAACAGCCATACCCTTGGGACCTACTTCAGCCCCAGGATGTGATGAGCCGACATCGAGGTGCCAAACACCGCCGTCGATATGAACTCTTGGGCGGTATCAGCCTGTTATCCCCGGAGTACCTTTTATCCGTTGAGCGATGGCCCTTCCATTCAGAACCACCGGATCACTAAGACCTGCTTTCGCACCTGCTCGAGCCGTCACTCTCGCAGTCAAGCTAGCTTATGCCTTTGCACTAACCTCCTGATGTCCGACCAGGATTAGCTAACCTTCGTGCTCCTCCGTTACTCTTTAGGAGGAGACCGCCCCAGTCAAACTACCCACCAGACACTGTCCGCAACCCGGATTACGGGTCCACGTTAGAACACCAGCCATTAAAGGGTGGTATTTCAAGGATGGCTCCATGCAGACTGGCGTCCACACTTCAAAGCCTCCCACCTATCCTACACATCAAGGACCAGTGTTCAGTGTCAAGCTATAGTAAAGGTTCACGGGGTCTTTCCGTCTTGCCGCGGGTACACTGCATCTTCACAGCGAGTTCAATTTCACTGAGTCTCGGGTGGAGACAGCCTGGCCATCATTACGCCATTCGTGCAGGTCGGAACTTACCCGACAAGGAATTTCGCTACCTTAGGACCGTTATAGTTACGGCCGCCGTTTACCGGGGCTTCGATCAAGAGCTTCTCCTTACGGATAACCCCATCAATTAACCTTCCGGCACCGGGCAGGCGTCACACCGTATACGTCCACTTTCGTGTTTGCACAGTGCTGTGTTTTTAATAAACAGTTGCAGCCAGCTGGTATCTTCGACTGATTTCAGCTCCATGAGTAAATCACTTCACCTACATATCAGCGTGCCTTCTCCCGAAGTTACGGCACCATTTTGCCTAGTTCCTTCACCCGAGTTCTCTCAAGCGCCTTGGTATTCTCTACCTGACCACCTGTGTCGGTTTGGGGTACGATTTCGTGTTACCTGATGCTTAGAGGCTTTTCCTGGAAGCAGGGCATTTGTTACTTCAGCACCGTAGTGCCTCGTCATCACACCTCAGCGTTAAAAAGGTACCGGATTTACCTGGAACCTCCGCCTACATGCTTAAACCGGGACAACCGTCGCCCGGCTAACATAGCCTTCTCCGTCCCCCCTTCGCAGTAACACCAAGTACAGGAATATTAACCTGTTTCCCATCGACTACGCCTTTCGGCCTCGCCTTAGGGGTCGACTCACCCTGCCCCGATTAACGTTGGACAGGAACCCTTGGTCTTCCGGCGTGCGGGTTTTTCACCCGCATTATCGTTACTTATGTCAGCATTCGCACTTCTGATACCTCCAGCATACCTCACGATACACCTTCAACGGCTTACAGAACGCTCCCCTACCCAACAACACATAGTGTCGCTGCCGCAGCTTCGGTGCATGGTTTAGCCCCGTTACATCTTCCGCGCAGGCCGACTCGACCAGTGAGCTATTACGCTTTCTTTAAATGATGGCTGCTTCTAAGCCAACATCCTGGCTGTCTGTGCCTTCCCACATCGTTTCCCACTTAACCATGACTTTGGGACCTTAGCTGGCGGTCTGGGTTGTTTCCCTCTTCACGACGGACGTTAGCACCCGCCGTGTGTCTCCCGTGATAACATTCTTCGGTATTCGCAGTTTGCATCGGGTTGGTAAGTCGGGATGACCCCCTAGCCGAAACAGTGCTCTACCCCCGAAGATGAGTTCACGAGGCGCTACCTAAATAGCTTTCGGGGAGAACCAGCTATCTCCCGGTTTGATTGGCCTTTCACCCCCAGCCACAAGTCATCCGCTAATTTTTCAACATTAGTCGGTTCGGTCCTCCAGTTAGTGTTACCCAACCTTCAACCTGCCCATGGCTAGATCACCGGGTTTCGGGTCTATACCCTGCAACTTAACGCCCAGTTAAGACTCGGTTTCCCTTCGGCTCCCCTATACGGTTAACCTTGCTACAGAATATAAGTCGCTGACCCATTATACAAAAGGTACGCAGTCACCCCATAAAGAGGCTCCCACTGCTTGTACGTACACGGTTTCAGGTTCTTTTTCACTCCCCTCGCCGGGGTTCTTTTCGCCTTTCCCTCACGGTACTGGTTCACTATCGGTCAGTCAGGAGTATTTAGCCTTGGAGGATGGTCCCCCCATATTCAGACAGGATACCACGTGTCCCGCCCTACTCTTCGAGTTCACAACCTGTGCATTTTGGTGTACGGGACTATCACCCTGTACCGTCGGACTTTCCAGACCGTTCCACTAACACACAAGCTGATTCAGACTCTGGGCTGCTCCCCGTTCGCTCGCCGCTACTGGGGGAATCTCGGTTGATTTCTTTTCCTCGGGGTACTTAGATGTTTCAGTTCCCCCGGTTCGCTTCATTACGCTATGTATTCACGTAATGATAGTGTGTCGAAACACACTGGGTTTCCCCATTCGGAAATCGCCGGTTATAACGGTTCATATCACCTTACCGACGCTTATCGCAGATTAGCACGTCCTTCATCGCCTCTGACTGCCAGGGCATCCACCGTGTACGCTTAGTCGCTTAACCTCACAACCCGAAGATGTTTCGTAAAACACCATCGTGTTGCGAAAATTTGAGAGACTCGAACACACCGCTTTTCATTTCTTATTACGGAGAAATGAAACAGTGTGTCGTTTCAATTTTCAGCTTGATCCAGATTTTTAAAGAGCAAAACTTCGCAGTGAACCTTTTCAGGTACACTCTGAAGTTTTCTTGTGTTTTTGCAGTAAAGATGGTGGAGCTATGCGGGATCGAACCGCAGACCTCCTGCGTGCAAGGCAGGCGCTCTCCCAGCTGAGCTATAACCCCATCGTAAATGCTAATCTCTGTACCCTAATTCGTTTCCGGGCAAGGCGCGGTGGTGCGAAGCATACTGAAGTATGCGAGCATCGCCGTAACACAGCACGGATGCGAATTTGGTAGGCCTGAGTGGACTTGAACCACCGACCTCACCCTTATCAGGGGTGCGCTCTAACCACCTGAGCTACAAGCCTGCAGAGATTTTCTTACTGCTAATTTTCATCAGACAATCTGTGTGAGCACTACAAAGAACGTTTCTTTAAGGTAAGGAGGTGATCCAACCGCAGGTTCCCCTACGGTTACCTTGTTACGACTTCACCCCAGTCATGAATCACAAAGTGGTAAGCGCCCTCCCGAAGGTTAAGCTACCTACTTCTTTTGCAACCCACTCCCATGGTGTGACGGGCGGTGTGTACAAGGCCCGGGAACGTATTCACCGTGGCATTCTGATCCACGATTACTAGCGATTCCGACTTCATGGAGTCGAGTTGCAGACTCCAATCCGGACTACGACATACTTTATGAGGTCCGCTTGCTCTCGCGAGGTCGCTTCTCTTTGTATATGCCATTGTAGCACGTGTGTAGCCCTACTCGTAAGGGCCATGATGACTTGACGTCATCCCCACCTTCCTCCAGTTTATCACTGGCAGTCTCCTTTGAGTTCCCGGCCTAACCGCTGGCAACAAAGGATAAGGGTTGCGCTCGTTGCGGGACTTAACCCAACATTTCACAACACGAGCTGACGACAGCCATGCAGCACCTGTCTCAGAGTTCCCGAAGGCACCAAAGCATCTCTGCTAAGTTCTCTGGATGTCAAGAGTAGGTAAGGTTCTTCGCGTTGCATCGAATTAAACCACATGCTCCACCGCTTGTGCGGGCCCCCGTCAATTCATTTGAGTTTTAACCTTGCGGCCGTACTCCCCAGGCGGTCGACTTAACGCGTTAGCTCCGGAAGCCACGCCTCAAGGGCACAACCTCCAAGTCGACATCGTTTACGGCGTGGACTACCAGGGTATCTAATCCTGTTTGCTCCCCACGCTTTCGCACCTGAGCGTCAGTCTTTGTCCAGGGGGCCGCCTTCGCCACCGGTATTCCTCCAGATCTCTACGCATTTCACCGCTACACCTGGAATTCTACCCCCCTCTACAAGACTCTAGCCTGCCAGTTTCGGATGCAGTTCCCAGGTTGAGCCCGGGGATTTCACATCCGACTTGACAGACCGCCTGCGTGCGCTTTACGCCCAGTAATTCCGATTAACGCTTGCACCCTCCGTATTACCGCGGCTGCTGGCACGGAGTTAGCCGGTGCTTCTTCTGCGAGTAACGTCAATCGCTGCGGTTATTAACCACAACGCCTTCCTCCTCGCTGAAAGTACTTTACAACCCGAAGGCCTTCTTCATACACGCGGCATGGCTGCATCAGGCTTGCGCCCATTGTGCAATATTCCCCACTGCTGCCTCCCGTAGGAGTCTGGACCGTGTCTCAGTTCCAGTGTGGCTGGTCATCCTCTCAGACCAGCTAGGGATCGTCGCCTAGGTGAGCCGTTACCCCACCTACTAGCTAATCCCATCTGGGCACATCCGATGGCAAGAGGCCCGAAGGTCCCCCTCTTTGGTCTTGCGACGTTATGCGGTATTAGCTACCGTTTCCAGTAGTTATCCCCCTCCATCGGGCAGTTTCCCAGACATTACTCACCCGTCCGCCACTCGTCACCCAAGGAGCAAGCTCCTCTGTGCTACCGTTCGACTTGCATGTGTTAGGCCTGCCGCCAGCGTTCAATCTGAGCCATGATCAAACTCTTCAATTTAAGTTTGATGCTCGTGAATTAAACTTCGTAATGAATTACGTATGTTCACTCAGAGACTTGGTATTCATTTTTCGTCTTGCGACGTTAAGAATCCGTATCTTCGAGTGCCCACACAGATTGTCTGATAAATTGTTAAAGAGCAGTTGCGACGCGCTTTAGCGTTCTGTCGCGAGGTGGCGTATATTACGCTTTCCTCTTTCAGAGTCAACCCTCTTTTTCAGGTTTTTCTCTTCAACCGAACCGGCTGTTTGCGTGAAGTGATTCACATCCGCCGTGTCGATGGAGGCGCATTATAGGGATCCCATTTTTTAGCACAAGTATTTTTTGGATCTTTTTTTCTGAATGCTTGTTTTTCACTCCTTTCGCTACATTCCTGCGCAATTTGACTGATTTTTGATAGCTAAACCACTTGCACAGTCTCAATAATCCAACCAAAGTCTTCATTACTGCTCTATTTTCGTTGAGGTAAACATGTCTGATGTACTGCGTCCTTATAAGGATCTTTTCCCACAGATCGGAAATCGCGTGATGATCGACACCAGTAGTGTCGTCATTGGTGATGCTCGTTTAGCTGATGATGTCGGAATTTGGCCACTGGTTGCCATTCGTGGCGACGTTAACTATGTACAAATTGGTGCCCGTACAAACATCCAGGACGGCAGCGTTCTCCATGTCACGCATAAATCCACGTCTAATCCGCAAGGTAATCCACTGATCGTGGGTGAGGACGTTACGGTTGGTCATAAAGTCATGCTACACGGCTGTATCATTGGCAACCGTGTATTAGTCGGCATGGGATCGATTCTGCTGGATGGCGTAGTCGTAGAAGACGACGTTATGATTGGGGCTGGTAGCCTGGTTCCACAAAACAAACGCCTGGAAAGCGGATATCTGTACCTGGGAAGCCCGGTTAAGCAAATCCGTCCATTAAGCGATGAAGAGAAAGCAGGCTTACAATATTCAGCTAACAACTATGTTAAGTGGAAAGACGAGTATTTAAGTCAGAGTAACCACACCCAACCTTGAGCATCTTCCTGCTGGGCCTGGATCAATGCTTCAGCTTCTTCTTCCAGATCCCAGCGATGCTGTTGAAATATTTCCAACCACTGCTCAGGCGTGTCGCCGCCAAAGCGGGAAGCCATAATCTCTCCAGATATGGCACATGTTAACTGCATACCATGAACCATCGCCGGAAACACAACGGCGTTAACATCCGTGCGCCATTCTTCCCGATCGGGAAACTGGATCGCCTGATTCATGCCGACAATTCCTGTTGCATGCTTTTTATGACAGGCTCCACCTGTGGCAAAACGCCATGCCAAAGTAAAACTGCATGCGCAGCCTGCCCCACCAGCATCCCCAGGCCATCGGCATAATGTTTCGCCCCATGCGAAACACACCAGGAAAGAAACAGTGTGTTCCCTTTCTGATAAAACATGTCATAACAATAGACCGAAGGGTGGATAAGAGATGCTGGAATAGCTGGTATCTCACCGCTCATTCCGCTGGATGTGGCATTGATGATCAAATCAAAACTGCAATTATCAAGATCGTCCATTCCCATCGCCTGCACGCTGCCGGTGTGGGAGAAAATTTGTGCCAGTTCTTCAGCGCGAGAAGCGGTACGGTTAACAATAGTCACCGCACAATCCATGGAAAGAAGAGGTAATAAAACTCCACGGGATGCACCACCCGCACCAATCAGCAGAACTCGCGATCCGGGATGAATGAAAGATAAACGCTCAAGATCGCTTAATAAGCCGATACCATCCGTGTTGTCTCCCAGTAAACGCCCATCCTCCAGCCGTTTAAAGGTGTTGACCGCTCCAGCAAGCGATGCCCGCTCCGTTAGTTCATCAGCACGTGCAAACGCCTCTTCTTTAAAAGGCACAGTGACATTTGCCCCCTTCCCGCCCTCAGCAAAAAAAGCGTTCAGCGTATTCACAAAATCATTGATGGGTGCCAGTACACGCCCATAGGAATGATCAATCTTCAACTGCTCTGCAAATTGCTGGTGAATAAAGGGCGATTTACTGTGCGCTATCGGATTACCAAAAACAGCATAGGCTTCTTTCATATTACCCCTGTCGAAACTGTTCACCCGTCAGAGCATCACGGATCTCTGAAGGATTCAAACGGCCCCCGGTCTCCCCCTCAACCACAGGAAAGTCTGTACCAAACTGCGCACGGACTTCCTCAACCGTTCTGCAAGGCGGTAAGCCACTCAGATTAGCACTGGTAGAGACTAATGGTTTGCCATAAGCCTGGCACAATGCAACCACCAGCGGATGATCGGTGACACGCACGGCCAGCGAGTCAAAACGACCGGTCAACCAACGAGGCGTAGTCGCGGGCGCCGGGAAAACGAAAGTAACAGGCCCAGGCCAGCGGGCGAACACAGCCTCACGTTGGGCCTCGGTGAGCATGCTATCGTCGATATAGGGTTTAAGCTGGTCAAAGCTTGCCGCAATCAAAATTAAACCTTTATCAACTGGGCGTTGTTTTAACTCTAACAGACGGGTAACAGCCGTTTCGCTGTCGGGATCGCAACCGACACCGAAAACAGCTTCAGTTGGATAGGCGATGACTTTTTCTTGTTTCAGAACCGCTATCGCCGCAGCGATAGCGTCTGTGGGCAGGTTATTATTCACTTTTTTATTCCGCCGAAATCGGCTTTCCACATTGTTTACTGGCACAGAAATGCTTCACACCCTGTGCGGTTTTCTTTTCGATGAGAAGCGGATAATGACACTCAGGACATTCTCCGGATAACGGTTTGAAGTTAATGACAAACTGGCACTCCGGATAGCGATCGCAGGAGTAGAATGTTTTGCCATAACGGGAACGCCGCTGGACAAGATGACCAGTCTGGCATTGAGGACAGACTATTGCTGTTTCATCAGGCTTGTCGATGAGCTCGGTGTGATCGCACGCAGGATAGTCACTGCATCCAATGAACATACCGAATCGTCCCTGTCTCAGCACCAGCTCAGCGCCACATGCAGGACAAAGCTTACCCTCCAGAACTTTGACAATATGTCCGTCCGCGGGAGATTTCAGCGGACGGATGTAATCGCATTCTGGATAGTGTGAACAACCGAGAAACGGACCGTGTTTCCCGGAACGAATAACCAATTCAGCCCCGCATTGTGGGCAGGGCTCATTTTTACGCACCGTGAACAGTGCTGATTTAGCCATAACAACTCATACTGAATGAAGATTGATTAGTGCAGCATACCTTCATTCACTTCAAAGAGTAATTCTTCCATTTGCTGATAGGCATTTTCACAACCTGGAATGTTGAATAGCACCATCAGGATTACCCACTTAAGATCTTCCAGATCGAACTCTGCCGTATCCAGCGCGAGTACACGCTCAATGACCATTTCTCGCGTTTCGAGGTTTAGCACCTGAATCTGCTCCAAGAATAGCAGGAATCCTCTACAGCTTGCATCCAGCCGATCGCACTCTTCCGCAGTATAAATACGTATAGAAAGAGGGTCAGATGCCAGTTGCATAGGTTCAGCAAGGCCATCCTGATAGTCAGCAAGCTTTTCCAGCCAAAGTAACGCGTTGTAAATGTCTTCACGATCAAAACCAGCGTCGGTAAGATCCCGTTCCAGTTTGTCCTGATCCACACGCAGCTCAGCTTCGTTATGGATATATGTCTCAAACAAATACATTAGTACGTCGAACATGGCATGCCCTCCTCAATCGGACATAGCCGCCGGGTACAGCTGCGATCCACCCTGCTAACTCCAGTTCGAGCAGTTGAGCCACTACCTCTGGCACAGGTTGGCCGGCACGTTCAGCGACGACGTCAACAGGTGTTACCTCATCTCCTACGTTAGCCAGGAGCTCCGGAAATGGCAATGCCACCTCTTCGTGATCTGGCGAATAAATTGATTTTTCAGGTTCATCTTGCAACCATTGCAGCCCATATTGCAAATTTTCAAGAATTTCCTCTGGTGTCGTCACAAGCATGGCTCCCTGCTGAATTAGCCAATGCGGACCTTCACTTCCCGGGCTCCCAATCGGCCCCGGCAAAGCAAACACCTCCCGCCCTTGCTCCAGTGCACAGCGAGCAGTAACCAGTGACCCGCTACGCTGTGCAGCTTCGACGACCAGTACACCTTTACTTAGACCACTGATAATGCGATTTCGTCGGGGGAAATTGCGTGGCAAAGGGAGCGTATCTAATGGGAACTCAGACACCAGTGCACCACCTGCCTCAATCAGTCGCTGAGCAAGACGGATATGCTGTCGTGGGTGAATGGTCTCAAGTCCATTTCCCAGCACCGCAATACTTGTGCCTTGTCGGTTTATCGCAGCACTGTGTGCCACGCCATCAATTCCCCGGGCCAGACCGCTGGTGATCGTCACACCACATGCTGCAAGCTTTTCACAAAACAATCGCCCCCAGCGTTCGCCATACCAGGAGTGCTGTCTGCTGCCAACAACGGCCACCTGGAACGAGCGAAGACATGCGGGATTTCCTGCGACAAAAAGCACCCCAGGATAATCCTCAATCGCACGGAGCTGTCGCGGATAATGCTCACTGTCTGCAACCACAAAATGGTGGTTAGGCTGTTCAAGCCAGCGCAGCGTTTTTTCCAGCGTCAGATCCGAAAAGGTTAAAAAGCGCCTTGCCTGGCGTGGAGAGAATCCTGCCTGCAGGAGTACCGCGTTGCTAATCGACGGTTGAGTATTGAGCCAGTGGGCAATGCGCACCATCTCATCACCATACAGTTCATTCACTTGCGCTAAACGTAGCCAAATTTCGATTTGGGTCATCCTTGTCCCCCTGCCACAAGCAGTCCTGGCAATCTTTGCGATTGGTCACTGATGCTGTCAATCAGAGGGGGTTTTGTCTAGAATAGTGGTAATAATCTTTTCAACTCCTGAACACAACTCTGGATAACTATGTCAGTTTTGCAAGTGTTACATATTCCGGACGAGCGCCTTCGCAAAGTCGCAAAACCGGTCGAAGAAGTGAATGCAGAAATTCAGCGCATCGTTGATGATATGTTCGAAACGATGTATGCCGAAGAAGGTATCGGTCTGGCAGCAACACAGGTCGATATTCATCAGCGCATCATCGTTATTGATGTCTCTGAAAACCGCGACGAGCAGTTGGTTCTCATTAACCCAGAGCTGCTGGAAAAAGACGGCGAAACCGGTATTGAAGAAGGCTGCCTGTCGATTCCTGAACAGCGTGCGTTAGTACCACGCGCAGAGAAAGTAAAAATTCGTGCGCTCGATCGCAACGGCAAATCTTTTGAACTGGAAGCCGATGGCCTGCTGGCTATCTGCATTCAACATGAAATGGATCACCTGGTCGGTAAACTGTTTATCGATTATCTGTCTCCGTTGAAGCAACAACGCATTCGTCAGAAAGTTGAAAAACTCGACCGCCTGAACGCCCGAGCTTAAGGACAAGAATCAACGTGTCAGACTCACTACGTATTATTTTTGCGGGTACACCTGACTTTGCAGCGCGTCATCTCGACGCGCTGTTGTCTTCTGGACACAACGTCGTTGGCGTGTTTACCCAACCGGACCGCCCGGCGGGACGCGGTAAAAAGCTGATGCCCAGCCCGGTCAAAGTGCTGGCGGAAGAAAAAGGGATACCGGTTTTCCAACCTGTCTCTCTTCGCCCTCAGGAAAACCAGCAACTGGTTGCTGATTTACGCGCAGACGTGATGGTGGTGGTGGCATATGGCCTGATTCTGCCAAAAACCGTACTGGAAATGCCGCGTCTGGGTTGTATCAACGTTCACGGCTCCCTGCTTCCACGCTGGCGTGGTGCAGCACCGATCCAGCGCTCACTGTGGGCAGGTGACACCGAAACAGGTGTAACCATCATGCAGATGGATGTTGGCCTCGACACCGGAGATATGCTGCTTAAGCTGTCTTGCCCGATTACGGCGGAAGATACCAGCGGTTCGTTATACGATAAGCTGGCAGATTTGGGGCCGCAGGGGCTGATTGAAACGCTAAAACAACTGGCTGCCGGCACAATAAACCCGGTGGTACAAGATGAATCACTGGTTACGCATGCAGAAAAACTCAGCAAAGAAGAGGCCCGTATCGACTGGTCGCTTTCGGCTGTTCAATTGGAACGCTGCATCCGCGCCTTTAACCCATGGCCAATGAGCTGGCTTGAAATCGACGGTCAACCAGTGAAAGTCTGGCAAGCTTCGGTTATTGCGGAGAACACCCAGGCTGCGCCAGGCACCATTCTGGAGGCAACAAAGCAGGGTATTCAGGTCGCAACGGGCGACGGCATCCTGAATCTCGTCTCTTTGCAGCCTGCCGGTAAAAAAGCCATGAGTGCGCAGGATCTGCTTAATTCACGCCGGGAATGGTTTGTACCCGGTAACCGTCTGGTCTGACGGTTCATCTCTTTAAGCCCGGTGTTTCCGGGCATTTTTATTTTTGCGCTTATGAAAAAACATCTTAATTTACGCAGTATGGCGGCCCAGGCCATCGAACAGGTTGTCGAAAAAGGACAGTCATTAAGCAACGTGCTGCCCGCCATGCAGCAAAAAGTTGCTGATAAAGACAAAGCGCTGTTGCAGGAACTTTGCTTCGGCGTATTGCGTACACTCTCTCAACTGGAATGGATGATCCAGCAACTCATGGAACGTCCAATGACGGGCAAACAGCGCACCGTACACTACCTGATCATGGTGGGCTTCTACCAACTTCTGCATACTCGTATTCCAGCACACGCCGCGCTGGCTGAGACAGTCGAAGGCGCGGTTGTCATTAAGCGTCCGCAACTGAAAGGGCTGATCAACGGCGTGTTGCGCCAGTTTCAACGCCGTCAGGATGAACTGCTGGCCGAGTTTGCGCAAAGCGATTTGCGCTTCTTACACCCCTCCTGGCTGGTGAAACGTATTAAAAGTGCGTATCCGCAGCAGTGGGAAGCTATTCTTGAAGCCAATAACCAGCGACCTCCGATGTGGCTACGCGTCAATCGTAATCACCATACTCGCGACGCCTGGATAGACCTGCTTACCGCAGCGGGATTAACCGGTTTCCCGCATCCAGACTACCCGGATGCAGTGCGTCTGGAAACACCGGCCCCAGTTCACGCCCTCCCTGGTTTTGACGAAGGTTGGGTCACCGTTCAGGATGCTTCTGCTCAGGGGTGCGTTAAATACCTGCTGCCGAAAGATGGGGAGCAGATTCTCGACCTATGCTGCGCGCCGGGCGGTAAAACGACGCACATTCTGGAAGTTGCTCCGCAAGCTAACGTCATGGCCGTCGATGTGGATGAAAAACGCTTATCGCGCGTTTACGACAATCTGAAACGTCTGGGCATGAAGGCAACCGTAAAACAGGGTGATGGTCGATATCCGCAACAATGGTGTGGCGAGCAACAGTTTGACCGTATTTTGCTGGATGCTCCGTGTTCTGCCACCGGCGTTATTCGTCGCCATCCAGACATCAAATGGCTGCGCCGCGACCGGGATATTGCCGAACTTGCGCAGTTGCAGGCCGAGATCCTGAATGCAACCTGGTTACATCTTAAACCTGGCGGCACGCTGGTTTATGCAACGTGCTCTATCCTGCCAGAAGAAAACCAGCAGCAAATTACCGCCTTCCTGGCACGCACGCCGGATGCGGTATTAAGCGAAACCGGTACGCCGGAAAAACCCGGACGTCAGAATTTACCGGGTGCGGAAGATGGCGATGGCTTCTTTTACGCTAAGCTAATCAAAAAGTGATGAGATAACGGGTCGCGACTGATGAAAATTATCATTCTGGGCGCAGGGCAAGTTGGCGGTACGCTGGCTGAAAACCTGGTCGGAGAGAACAACGATATCACGGTAGTCGATACCAATGGTGAACGTCTGCGCAGCCTGCAGGACAAGTTTGATCTCCGCGTCGTGCAAGGGCACGGTTCACATCCTCGCGTACTGCGTGAAGCTGGGGCCGACGATGCCGATATGCTGGTTGCCGTAACCAGCTCAGATGAAACAAATATGGTTGCCTGCCAGGTAGCTTATTCACTGTTTAATACGCCTAATCGCATCGCACGTATTCGTTCACCGGATTATGTTCGTGATGCGGACAAGCTATTCCAATCCGATGCGGTACCTATCGATCACCTGATTGCGCCGGAGCAACTGGTTATCGATAGCATTTATCGACTGATTGAATATCCGGGTGCATTACAGGTGGTGAATTTTGCCGAAGGTAAAGTCAGTCTGGCAGTAGTAAAAGCCTATTACGGCGGGCCGCTTATCGGTAATGCGCTGTCAACAATGCGTGAACATATGCCGCACATCGATACCCGCGTTGCGGCGATTTTCCGTCATGACCGACCAATCCGTCCACAAGGTTCTACGATCGTTGAAGCGGGTGATGAAGTCTTCTTTATTGCGGCATCACAGCATATTCGCGCCGTAATGAGTGAACTGCAGCGTCTGGAAAAACCGTACAAACGCATTATGTTAGTAGGCGGCGGTAATATCGGAGCGGGTCTTGCACGTCGTCTGGAAAAAGATTACAGCGTCAAACTGATCGAACGTAATCAACAGCGAGCATCCGAACTTGCAGAGAAACTGCAAAATACGATCGTCTTTTTTGGTGATGCTTCGGATCAAGAGTTACTGGCCGAAGAACATATCGATCAGGTAGATCTGTTCATCGCAGTGACCAACGATGATGAAGCGAATATCATGTCGGCGATGCTTGCCAAACGGATGGGTGCCAAGAAAGTGATGGTGTTAATTCAACGCAGAGCATACGTCGATCTGGTGCAAGGTAGCGTGATCGATATTGCTATTTCACCGCAGCAGGCGACCATCTCCGCGCTGCTCAGTCACGTACGTAAAGCTGACATTGTCGGCGTTTCTTCACTACGCCGTGGCGTCGCGGAAGCCATTGAAGCCGTCGCACACGGGGATGAAACAACATCTCGGGTTGTGGGACGTTCAATTGATGAAATTAAACTTCCCCCTGGAACCATTATTGGCGCCGTTGTGCGTGGTAATGATGTGATGATTGCCAACGATAACCTGCGCATTGAGCAGGGCGATCACGTAATTATGTTCCTGACAGATAAAAAGTTTATTACCGACGTCGAGAGACTATTCCAGCCAAGTCCTTTCTTCCTGTAATAATTTGGGCGCTAATACAGCGCCCTTTTTATTTCCCTTTATATTTCATGGTCTAATAAATTTTCCTTTCGGCAATACATAAATGGAAATTGCCTAAACATTTGTTAAACTTATAAACGTCAGCTGCATAGGGAGAATAAAATGAGCATTATTAAAGAGTTTCGCGAATTCGCGATGCGCGGGAATGTTGTCGATTTGGCAGTGGGTGTCATTATTGGTGCGGCATTCGGTAAGATTGTTTCATCACTGGTTGCCGATATCATCATGCCGCCACTGGGGTTGTTAATTGGTGGGATTGATTTTAAACAGTTTGCTTTAACGCTACGTGATGCACAGGGAGACATCCCTGCCGTGGTCATGCATTACGGTGTATTTATTCAGAATGTCTTCGATTTCATTATTGTTGCGTTTGCTATCTTTATGGCAATCAAACTGATCAACAAACTGAACCGTAAAAAAGCGGAGGAGCCAGCAGCACCGCCAGCTCCATCGAAAGAAGAAGTATTACTGAGTGAAATTCGTGACCTGCTGAAAGAACAGAATAACCGCTCTTAAACACTCACTGAAACAAGAAGGCCAGTGGTAAAAAAGTTAATTACTTTCTTGCCACTGGCCTCCCAGTTACCCCGATTGCCATGTTTGCCTTTACGTAGATAACTTCCTTTCCCTTTCTTATTTTTCTCAACGCGCTGTCTGAACAGTGGGTCATGCAGAAGCGCCTCAATGGCGTTGTCCTTTATCTGCCCTTTGGTGTGCTGATAACGACTCATAATATCTCCAGTTTGTAGTAATTTACGCCGCGAGTGTAGACCCGGCAGTTCAAGAAATCAACAGCCTGATGTTGTTCCACTGGCGCCTTGCTCAAGAGCTTCAAGAATAGAGCAGTACACGCTGCTGTGTGCCTTGCCGCAGCATGCATCATTCAATCGCTGCAGAGACCGCTGCATCGTCTGAAGTTCGGCAATACGTGCTTCGACTTCTTGCAGTCTTTCCTGGACGATCCCTTTTGATTCCTGACAGGTATGGTGTTCGGGATCAACACGGATCGAAAGCAATTCGCGGATCGACTCCAGAGTGAAACCAAGCTGGCGGGCATAACGAATAAACTTCAGGCGCTGAAGATCGCTTTCTGTATAGAGGCGAAATCCGCCTTCAGTACGCACTTCATGCTCCATCATCTGCTGCTTTTCATAGTAGCGGATAGTATCTGGCGTCACGTCAGCCAGTTTCGCTATTTCACCAATTCGGTACATGCTCTCTCCGCTATTCATCGTTGATCTTTTTTAGCAGCTTATCTGCGTAGTCACCGCGCAAAAACTCGGTACTGAGTCCAGCCTGCCGAAGTTTAAGTTCCAGCAACGACAGTCTTCGGCTCACCTCCGGATAACTTGGATCATCTTTGCGGATCCCCGCGAGTATTTCAAGCAGCTGTATTGCTTCTCTGCGTTGCTCGAGCTCAGGAGGAAGGCAACCTGCATTTTTTAATAAACGGTATCCAGCTCGGAGTTCAGGCGGGACATGGGTGTCATCGTCAAGAGTCAGCGGTTCGCCCGTTCCCGGTAAATTATCAAACTCACCTTTAGATTGTGCATCAATAATATGGCGCTCTGCCCACTGGTCCAGTAACCACATACAACACTCCAGGGGATGAACAAAAAGAGTACAGATATTGTAGATAAGTGGGGATATGACGGATATAAAAAAACCCGCCGAGGCGGGTTTTTTTACGTTACTACAGATTACTCTGCAGCAGCTTCTGTTTTCTCTGAACGATCAACCAGCTCGATGTATGCCATCGGCGCGTTGTCGCCTGCACGGAAACCACACTTCAGAATGCGAGTGTAACCACCGGCGCGGCTCGCGAAACGCGGGCCCAGTTCGTTAAACAGTTTTGCCACGATCTCGTTATCACGAGTACGGGCGAATGCCAGACGACGATTAGCTACGCTATCAGTCTTGGCAAGAGTAATCAGCGGCTCAACTACGCGACGCAGCTCTTTCGCTTTCGGCAGAGTCGTCTTGATGATTTCATGACGAACCAGTGAACCTGCCATATTGCGGAACATAGCCTGGCGATGGCTGCTGTTGCGGTTCAGTTGACGACCACTCTTACGATGGCGCATGACCTTATCCTTCTCAGTAAAACCTTAACCTGTGATCCGGTTACTCGTCAGCGATGCTTGCCGGTGGCCAGTTTTCCAGGCGCATGCCCAGAGACAGTCCACGGGAAGCCAGCACGTCTTTAATCTCGGTAAGAGATTTTTTACCAAGGTTAGGCGTCTTAAGAAGCTCAACCTCAGTACGCTGTACCAGATCACCGATATAGTGGATAGCTTCTGCTTTGAGGCAGTTAGCAGAGCGGACAGTCAATTCCAGATCGTCAACAGGGCGCAGCAGGATCGGATCGAATTCTGGTTTCTCTTCTTTAACTTCCGGCTGACGTACATCACGTAAATCAACGAAAGCTTCCAGTTGTTCAGCCAGAATGGTAGCCGCACGACGAATCGCCTCTTCAGGATCGATTGTGCCGTTGGTTTCCATTTCGATGACCAGCTTGTCCAGGTCGGTACGCTGTTCTACACGCGCTGCTTCAACATTGTAGGCAATACGCTCTACAGGGCTGTAGCATGCGTCGACCAGCAGACGGCCGATTGGGCGCTCATCTTCTTCCGAATGAATTCGGGTAGAAGCCGGCACATAACCACGACCGCGCTGAACTTTGATACGCATGCTAATAGATGCATTCTCATCGGTCAGGTGGCAGATCACGTGCTGTGGCTTGACGATTTCGACATCACCATCATGGGTAATGTCGGCTGCAGTCACAGGGCCAATGCCAGATTTATTCAAGGTAAGAATAACATCATCTTTACCCTGAACTCTCACCGCCAGCCCTTTCAGGTTGAGCAGGATTTCCAGGATATCTTCCTGAACGCCTTCTTTGGTGCTGTACTCATGTAGTACACCATCAATCTCAACCTCGGTCACCGCGCAACCCGGCATCGATGAGAGCAGAATACGGCGCAGTGCGTTACCCAAAGTATGGCCAAAGCCACGCTCTAAAGGCTCAAGGGTCACCTTGGCGTGCGTCGAACTCACTTGCTCGATATCTACCAGGCGCGGTTTTAGAAACTCTGTCACAGAACCCTGCATTGTGTCCTCTCTTTGGTACTAAGCTTTACTTGGAGTAAAGCTCGACGATCAGGTGTTCGTTAATGTCCGCAGACAGATCAGAACGCTCCGGCTTACGCTTGAACGTACCTTCCATCTTGCCAGCATCAACTTCCAGCCAGGTTGGCTTTTCACGCTGCTCAGCCAGCTCCAGAGCGGCTTTCACGCGAGACTGCTTCTTCGCTTTCTCACGAATGCTAACAACGTCATTCGGACTAACCTGATAAGAAGCGATGTTAACAACACGACCGTTTACCATAATTGCTTTATGGCTGACCAGCTGACGTGCTTCTGCACGAGTGGCACCGAAGCCCATACGGTATACAACGTTGTCCAGACGACCTTCCAGCAGACCCAACAGGTTTTCACCGGTGTTGCCTTTCAGACGTGCTGCTTCTTTGTAGTAGTTACGGAACTGACGCTCCAGCACACCGTAGATACGGCGAACTTTTTGCTTTTCACGCAACTGCACACCATAGTCAGACAGACGCGGTTTACGCGCACCGTGCTGGCCAGGAGCTTGTTCAATTTTACACTTGGTATCGATCGCGCGAACGCCAGACTTAAGGAATAAGTCAGTGCCCTCACGACGGCTCAGCTTGAGCTTAGGACCCAAATATCTTGCCATTTTCTTTCTCCAACAATCCTAGAAACGACAGCGTTATACGCGACGTTTTTTCGGCGGACGACAACCGTTATGAGGGATCGGAGTCACATCAGTAATATTAGTGATGCGGAAACCAGCGGCGTTCAGAGCACGAACAGTAGATTCGCGACCTGGACCCGGTCCTTTGACCATAACTTCCAGATTCTTGATACCGTATTCTTTTACGGCTTCAGCGCAACGCTCTGCTGCAACCTGAGCTGCAAACGGAGTGGATTTGCGAGAACCACGGAAACCGGAACCACCGGCTGTTGCCCAACCCAGTGCGTTACCCTGACGATCAGTAATGGTAACGATGGTGTTGTTAAAAGAAGCATGGATATGAGCCACGCCGTCAGAGACTTGTTTTCTTACACGTTTACGTGCACGAATTGGTGCCTTTGCCATTATTCAATCACCCCGATTATTTCTTGATCGGTTTGCGCGGACCCTTACGGGTACGTGCGTTGGTCTTGGTACGCTGACCGCGAACCGGGAGACCACGACGATGACGCAAACCGCGATAGCAACCAAGGTCCATAAGGCGCTTGATGCTCATGCTAACTTCACGGCGCAGATCACCTTCAACGACAAATTTGGCAACTTCGTCACGCAGCGTGTCGATTTGTTCTTCAGACAGCTCACTGATCTTAACATCTTCAGCGATACCCGCGGCAGCCAGAATGGCTTTAGAACGGGTCTTGCCGACGCCGTAGATCGAAGTTAATGCGATCACAGCATGTTTCTGATCAGGAATGTTAATGCCTGCTATACGGGCCACTATGCACTCCTACTATTTAATATGTACGCACCATGCTGAAAAGCCCGTTTTCAGGATACTCAAATGGAAACGCACAGACATACAAAAGATTGGCTGGCTAATCTAGCCAGCTCAACCCAACTTTGCAAGAAAAATATGCGAATAAATCAGCCTTGGCGCTGTTTATGCTTCGGCTCGGCACTGCAAATCACACGGATGACACCATCACGCTTAACGATTTTGCAGTTACGGCATAATTTCTTGACGGAAGCACGAACTTTCATTTTTACTCTCCGTAACTTCTCGGGCGACTGTTAACGGCCGTAGCCTTTCAGATTCGCCTTCTTCAATGCAGACTCGTACTGACTTGACATCATCAGAGTTTGCACTTGAGCCATAAAGTCCATAATCACGACAACAACGATAAGCAGTGAGGTCCCACCGAAGTAGAACGGTACTTTCATTGCATCACGCATGAACTCCGGGATCAGGCAGATAAAGGTAATGTAGAGCGCACCAACCAAAGTCAGGCGGGTCATTACTTTATCGATATACTTCGCCGTTTGCTCTCCCGGACGAATTCCTGGTACAAATGCACCGGACTTCTTCAGGTTATCTGCTGTTTCACGCGGGTTGAAAACCAACGCCGTGTAGAAGAAACAGAAGAATATGATTGCAGACGCATAGAGTAACACATAAAGCGGTTGCCCAGGCTGCAAATACAGCGAAATTGTTGTCAGCCAGTTCCAACCAGTCCCGCCCCCGAACCATGACGCGATGGTCGCCGGGAACAGAATAATACTGGAAGCGAAGATTGCCGGGATTACCCCCGCCATATTCACTTTCAGCGGTAAATGTGTGCTCTGTGCAGCATAGACACGACGACCTTGCTGACGTTTCGCGTAGTTTACCACAATGCGGCGTTGACCACGCTCAACAAATACAACAAAGAACGTCACTGCGAATACTAATACTGCAACCAACAGCAACACGAGGAAGTGCAGGTCGCCTTGACGCGCTTGCTCGATAGTATGGGCAATGGCTGGCGGGAGTCCCGCTACAATACCGGCGAAGATAATGATTGAGATACCGTTGCCGATACCACGTTCAGTAATCTGTTCACCCAACCACATCAGGAACATCGTCCCTGTAACCAGACTTACAACAGCGGTGAAATAGAATGCAAAGCCTGGGTTCATCACCAGGCCCTGCATACCAGGCATATTCGGCAGACCGGTAGCAATACCGATCGACTGGAATATTGCCAGCACCAGAGTACCGTAGCGGGTGTACTGGCTGATCTTACGACGACCAGACTCCCCTTCTTTCTTAATTTCTGCCAGCGTTGGATGAACCACCGTCAGCAGCTGGATAATGATCGACGCCGAAATATACGGCATGATCCCCAGAGCAAAGATAGAAGCACGGCTGAGAGCACCACCAGAGAACATGTTAAACATTTCAATGATGGTGCCTCGCTGTTGCTCAAGCAGTTTGGCAAGTACAGCGGCATCAATACCAGGGATCGGAATGAAAGAGCCAATACGGAACACAATCAGCGCGCCGATTACAAACAGCAGTCTGCGTTTCAGCTCGCCTAAGCCACCTTTGGCACTTTGAAAATCTAATCCCGGTTGTTTAGCCATCTGCTACTTATTCCTCGATTTTACCGCCAGCAGCTTCGATAGCAGCACGAGCGCCTTTAGTAACACGCAGGCCACGAACAGTTACCGGAGTAGTGACTTCACCAGCCAGGATCACTTTCGCGAACTCGATCTGGATACCGATAATGTTAGCTGCTTTCAGCGTGTTCAGGTCTACAACACCGCCTTCAACTTTAGCCAGGTCAGACAGACGAACTTCGGCTGTAATCGCTGCTTTACGTGAAGTGAAGCCGAATTTCGGCAGACGACGGTACAGAGGCATCTGACCACCCTCGAAACCGCGACGTACGCCACCGCCAGAACGAGACTTCTGACCTTTGTGACCACGACCACCGGTTTTACCGAGGCCAGAACCGATACCACGACCCAGGCGGCGAGCCGCTTTTTTAGAGCCTTCGGCCGGAGACAGAGTATTTAAACGCATCTCTTACTCCTCAACTTTAACCATGAAGGAAACCGCGTTGACCATACCACGAACAGCAGGAGTATCCTCGCGCTCTACGGTGTGACCAATACGACGCAGACCCAGGCCAAGCAGCGTTGCCTTGTGTTTCGGCAGACGACCGATTGCACTGCGGGTTTGAGTAATTTTAATAGTCTTTGCCATGGTTTATTTCCCCAGAATTTCTTCAACGGATTTACCACGCTTGGCAGCGACCATTTCCGGAGATTTCATATTTTCCAGGCCATCGATAGTTGCACGAACCACGTTAATCGGGTTAGTAGAACCATACGCTTTAGCCAGAACGTTACGAACTCCAGCGACTTCCAGAACGGCGCGCATTGCACCACCGGCGATGATACCGGTACCTTCGGAAGCCGGCTGCATGAATACACGAGAACCCGTGTGAGTACCCTTAACCGGGTGCTGCAGGGTGCCGTGGTTCAGCGCGACGTTAATCATATTGCGACGGGCTTTTTCCATCGCTTTCTGGATCGCTGCTGGAACTTCACGCGCTTTACCGTAACCAAAACCAACGCGACCGTTACCATCACCAACTACAGTCAGAGCTGTGAAGGAGAAAATACGACCACCTTTAACGGTTTTAGATACGCGGTTAACCGCGATCAGCTTTTCCTGCAGTTCGCCAGCTTGTTTTTCGATGTGAGCCATCTTACACCTCTACCTTAGAACTGAAGGCCAGCTTCACGGGCAGCATCTGCCAGTGCCTGGACACGACCATGATATTGGAACCCGGAACGGTCAAAAGAAACATCTTTGATGCCTTTTTCCAGAGCGCGTTCAGCAACAGCTTTACCTACAGCTGCAGCAGCGTCTTTGTTACCGGTGTACTTCAATTGTTCAGCGATAGCTTTTTCTACAGTAGAAGCAGCTACCAGAACTTCAGAACCGTTCGGTGCAATTACCTGTGCGTAAATATGACGCGGGGTACGATGTACCACCAGGCGAGTTGCACCCAGCTCCTGGAGCTTGCGGCGTGCGCGGGTCGCACGACGGATACGAGCAGATTTCTTATCCATAGTGTTACCTTACTTCTTCTTAGCCTCTTTGGTACGCACGACTTCGTCGGCGTAACGAACACCCTTGCCTTTATAAGGCTCAGGACGACGGTAGGCGCGCAGATCTGCTGCAACCTGACCGATCAGCTGTTTATCAGCGCCTTTCAGCACGATTTCAGTCTGAGACGGACATTCTGCAGTGATTCCCGCAGGCAGCTGATGGTCAACTGGGTGAGAGAAACCTAAAGCCAGGTTTACTACATTCCCTTTAACCGCTGCACGATAACCTACACCAACCAGCTGCAGCTTCTTAGTGAAGCCTTCGGTAACACCGACAACCATTGCATTCAGCAGGGCACGCGCGGTACCAGCCTGAGCCCATCCATCAGCGTAACCATCACGCGGACCGAAGGTCAGTGCATTATCTGCATGATTTACTGCAACAGCATCGTTGAGAGTACGAGTCAGCTCGCCGTTTTTACCTTTGATCGTAATAACCTGACCGTTGATTTTTACATCAACGCCGGCAGGAATAACGACCGGTGCTTTAGCAACACGAGACATTTTTTCCTCCGATTAGGCTACGTAGCAGATAATTTCGCCACCAAGACCAGCCTGGCGCGCTGCACGATCAGTCATAACACCTTTAGAGGTAGAAACAACTGCGATACCCATGCCAGCCATAACTTTCGGCAGCTCGTCTTTACGCTTATAAATGCGCAGACCTGGGCGACTGACACGCTGAATGCTTTCTACAACAGCTTTACCCTGGAAATACTTGAGAGTAAGTTCCAGTTCCGGCTTGGTGTCGCCTTCAACTTTAAAATCTTCAATAAAACCTTCTTCCTTCAGCACGTTGGCAATTGCCACTTTCAGCTTGGAGGAAGGCATGGTGACCGCAGCTTTATTCGCGGCCTGACCGTTACGGATACGGGTCAGCATATCCGCGATCGGATCTTGCATGCTCATCTGTCTTTACTCCCGTGATTCAATTGGTAATTACCAGCTAGCCTTTTTCAAGCCTGGTACTTCACCGCGCATGGCGGCTTCACGCAGTTTGATACGGCTCAACCCGAACTTGCCCACATAGCCATGCGGACGACCTGTTTGACGGCAGCGGTTACGCTGACGGGACGGGCTGGAATCACGCGGCAGAGACTGCAGCTTGAGAACTGCGTTCCAACGATCTTCGTCGGTCGCGTTCACATCAGAGATAATAGCTTTCAGTTCAGCGCGTTTTGCGAAGTACTTATCAGCTAAAGCTACGCGCTTTACTTCGCGTGCTTTCATTGATTGCTTAGCCATTCAGTAACCCTACCTTACTTGCGGAACGGGAAGTCAAAGGCAGCCAGCAGAGCACGGCCTTCTTCATCAGATTTCGCAGTAGTGGTAATGGTAATATCCAAACCACGCACGCGGTCGACTTTATCGTAGTCGATTTCTGGGAAGATGATCTGCTCACGGACACCCATGCTGTAGTTACCACGACCGTCGAAAGACTTAGCGGACAAGCCACGGAAGTCACGGATACGTGGAACAGCAATAGTGATCAGGCGCTCAAAGAACTCCCACATGCGTTCGCCACGCAGAGTTACTTTACAGCCGATCGGATAGCCCTGACGGATTTTGAAGCCTGCAACTGATTTGCGTGCTTTGGTGATCAGCGGTTTTTGACCGGAGATTGCTGTCAGGTCAGCTGCTGCGTTATCCAGCAGTTTCTTGTCAGCGATCGCTTCACCAACACCCATGTTCAGGGTGATCTTCTCGACCCGAGGGACTTGCATGACAGAATTGTAGTTAAACTCAGTCATGAGTTTAGCGACTACTTCGTCTTTGTAGTAATCATGCAGTTTCGCCATCGTACTACTCCAAATTACTTGATAGTTTCGCTGTTAGATTTGAAGAAACGGACTTTTTTGCCGTCTTCGAATCTAAAGCCTACACGGTCAGCCTTGCCGGTTGCCGCGTTGAAGATAGCAAGGTTAGAGATCTGAATAGCTGCTTCTTTCTCTACGATGCCGCCTGGTTGGTTCAGGGCCGGAACCGGCTTCTGATGTTTCTTAACCAGGTTGATACCTTCAACAATGACCTTGCCGGAAGACAGGACATTCTTAACTTTACCGCGTTTACCTTTATCTTTACCGGTTAACACGATAACTTCGTCATCACGACGGATCTTCGCTGCCATGATTCGCTCCTTAGAGTACTTCTGGTGCCAGAGAGATAATTTTCATGAACTTCTCGTTACGAAGTTCACGAGTTACCGGCCCAAAAATACGCGTACCGATAGGTTGCTCGCTGTTATTGTTTAAAATAACGCATGCATTACCATCGAAGCGAATGACAGAACCGTCCGGGCGACGAACACCCTTCTTGGTGCGCACCACTACCGCCTTCAGCACATCACCTTTTTTGACCTTACCACGCGGAATTGCTTCCTTGATGGTGATCTTGATGATATCGCCGACGCCTGCGTAGCGACGGTGCGAGCCACCCAGAACCTTGATACACATTACGCGACGTGCACCGGAGTTGTCGGCGACGTTCAGCATAGTCTGTTCTTGGATCATTTTAGTGCTCCGCTAATGTCAACTACTACTGAGACCCGAAAATCAGGTCGTTAAAAAAGCCCCATATCGGGGGCGCGGCATTATAACACCGCTTCAACGATATGGGTAGAAAAAATAAACGGCTCATCGCTGAGCCGTTTATTCGTTGAGAATGCCTACTGTATTACAGAACGGCTTTCTCTACAACGCGAACCAGCGTCCAGGACTTAGTCTTGGACAGCGGACGGCATTCGCGGATTTCAACCACGTCACCAGTACCGCATTCGTTGTTCTCGTCATGTACGTGCAGTTTGGTCGTACGCTTAATGAATTTACCGTAGATCGGGTGTTTCACAAAACGTTCGATAGCAACAACGATGGATTTCTCCATTTTATCGCTAACAACGCGACCTTGCAGAGTACGGATTTTATCGGTCATTACGCACCCGCCTTCTCAGTCAGTAAAGTCTTAACGCGTGCGACGTCACGACGCACTTGCTTCAACAGGTGAGACTGTTGCAGCTGGCCACTTGCAGCCTGCATACGCAGGTTGAACTGCTCACGCAGCAGATTCAGCAGCTCGGTGTTCAGCTCTTCAACACTCTTCTCACGCAGCTCTTTTGCTTTCATTACATCACCGTCTTAGTTACAAAGGTGGTTTTAATCGGCAGTTTCGCTGCTGCCAGCTTGAATGCTTCACGGGCCAGCTCTTCCGGTACGCCGTCCATTTCATACAGGACTTTACCCGGCTGAATCAAGGCAACCCAATACTCCACGTTACCTTTACCTTTACCCATACGCACTGCCAGCGGCTTTTCAGTGATCGGTTTGTCCGGGAATACACGGATCCAGATCTTACCTTGACGCTTAACTGCACGGGTCATAGCACGACGTGCTGCTTCGATCTGACGGGCAGTCAGACGACCACGGCCAACAGCTTTCAGACCGAAGCTGCCGAAGCTAACATCCGCGCCAGCAGCCAGACCGCGGTTACGGCCTTTGTGCATTTTACGGAATTTTGTACGCTTTGGTTGTAACATCAGCGACGCTCCTTATTTACGGCCTTTACGCTGCTGCTTTTTAGGTTGAGCAGCCGGTTTTTCCGGTTGTTCAACAGCAGCCATACCACCCAGGATCTCGCCTTTGAAGATCCACACTTTAACGCCGATTACACCGTAAGTGGTGTGCGCTTCAGAGGTGTTGTAGTCGATGTCAGCACGCAGAGTGTGCAGAGGTACGCGACCTTCGCGGTACCATTCGGTACGTGCGATTTCCGCGCCGCCCAGACGGCCGCTAACTTCAACTTTGATACCTTTAGCGCCCAGACGCATTGCGTTCTGTACAGCACGCTTCATAGCACGACGGAACATAACACGACGTTCCAGCTGAGAAGTGATGCTGTCAGCAACCAATTTTGCGTCCAGTTCAGGCTTACGCACTTCGGCGATATTGATCTGAGCAGGAACGCCAGCAATATCCGCTACGACTTTGCGCAGTTTTTCTACGTCTTCGCCTTTCTTACCGATAACGATACCCGGGCGAGCGGTGTGAATGGTCACACGGATGCTCTTAGCCGGACGCTCGATAACGATACGAGATACAGACGCTTTAGCCAGTTCCTTAGTCAGGTACTGACGTACTTTAAAATCGCTGTCCAGGTTGTCAGCGAATTCTTTGGTGTTCGCAAACCAGGTTGAGTTCCATGGTTTTACAATACCCAGGCGAATACCATTAGGATGTACTTTCTGACCCATTGCTAGTCTCCAGAGTCTCAGCGATCGGACACAACCACAGTAATGTGGCTGGTGCGCTTCAGGATGCGATCTGCACGACCTTTTGCACGCGGCATAATGCGCTTCATGCTCGGGCCTTCGTCTACGAAAATTTTCGTAACTTTCAGATCGTCAATGTCAGCGCCATCGTTGTGTTCAGCGTTAGCAATGGCAGATTCCAGGACTTTCTTAACCAGTACAGCCGCTTTCTTATTGGTGTAGGTCAGAATATCCAGAGCCTGCGACACTTTCTTACCGCGAATCAGGTCTGCAACAAGGCGAACCTTCTGAGCAGAAGAACGAGCATGGCGATGTTGAGCTAAAGTTTCCATCTCTTCCTCCTACCTTATTTCTTCTTCGCTTTTTTATCAGCAGCGTGGCCGCGATAAGTACGAGTCGGTGCGAATTCACCCAGTTTGTGACCGACCATTTCGTCGGAAACAAATACCGGAACGTGCTGACGACCATTATGGACAGCGATGGTCAAACCGATCATGTTAGGAAAGATCGTTGAACGACGGGACCAAGTGCGCAGGGGCTTCTTGTCTCCGCTTTCCACCGCTTTCTCTACCTTCTTCAGCAAGTGCAGGTCAATAAAAGGACCTTTCTTGAGAGAACGTGGCATGGCTTATCCTCTAAAATTATTTGCTACGGCGACGTACGATGAATTTATCAGTACGCTTGTTGCTGCGGGTCTTCTTACCTTTGGTCTGAACGCCCCACGGAGTTACCGGGTGCTTACCAAAGTTACGACCTTCACCACCACCATGTGGGTGGTCGACTGGGTTCATCGCAGTACCGCGAACGGTAGGACGAACACCACGCCAGCGTGCAGCACCTGCTTTACCCAGAACGCGCAGCATATGCTCAGCATTGCCAACTTCGCCCAGAGTTGCACGGCAGTCTGCTTCGACTTTACGCATTTCACCAGAACGCAGACGCAGGGTGACATAAGCACCATCACGAGCAACGATCTGAACGTAAGTACCAGCGGAACGTGCCAGCTGACCGCCTTTACCTGGTTTCATTTCTACGTTATGAACGGTAGAACCAACCGGGATATTGCGCATCGGCAGGGTGTTACCTGCTTTGATTGCAGCATCAACGCCAGACTGAATCTGGTCGCCAGCTTTCAGGCCTTTAGGGGCCAGGATGTAACGGCGTTCACCGTCTTTGTACAGAACCAGCGCGATGTTCGCGGAGCGGTTCGGATCGTACTCAAGACGTTCAACAACTGCCGGGATACCGTCTTTGTTGCGTTTGAAGTCAACAATACGATAAGCCTGCTTGTGACCACCACCGATGTGACGAGTGGTGATACGGCCATTGTTGTTACGACCACCGGATTTGCTGTTTTTTTCAACCAGCGGAGCAAAAGGTTTGCCCTTGTGCAGCTCTGGGTTGACCACTTTAACAACGTGGCGACGACCCGGAGATGTCGGTTTACATTTAACAACTGCCATTGTATTACTCCTCCGACTTACTCAGCGCCGCCGACGAAGTCCAGATT
Source organism: Citrobacter sp. S39 (assembly GCF_009495675.1). Lineage (NCBI taxonomy): Bacteria > Pseudomonadati > Pseudomonadota > Gammaproteobacteria > Enterobacterales > Enterobacteriaceae > Citrobacter > Citrobacter sp. S39. The sequence goes on along the minus strand of NZ_CP045555.1, from coordinate 1,393,710 downwards.
CTGGCCTTCCTTCAGGGTGACGTAAGCTTTTTTCCAGTCGCTACGACGACCGATACGCTGTCCGTGACGTTTAACTTTCCCTTTAACTACCAGGGTGTTAACGACTTCGACTTCGACTTCAAACAGTTTCTGCACAGCAGCTTTGATTTCTGCTTTGGTCGCGTCTTTAGCAACTTTGAGAACGATGGTGTTAGTTTTTTCCATCGCAGTAGACGCTTTTTCAGAAACGTGCGGTGCGCGCAGCACTTTCAGCAGACGTTCTTCACGAATCATGCCAGCATCTCCTCAACTTGCTTAACAGCATCAGCAGTCATTACGACTTTGTCGAAGGCGATCAGGCTAACCGGGTCGATACCAGTTGCATCGCGTACGTCAACCTTGTGCAGGTTGCGCGCAGCCAGGAACAGGTTTTCGTCCAGCTCACCGGTGATGATCAGCACATCTTCCAGAGCCATGTCTTTCAGTTTCTGTGCCAGCAGCTTAGTTTTAGGCGCTTCTACAGAGAATGATTCGACAACGATCAGACGATCCTGACGTACCAGTTCGGACAGAATGCTTTTCAGCGCGCCGCGGTACATCTTTTTGTTAACTTTTTGACTGTGGTCCTGTGGACGAGCAGCGAAGGTCACGCCACCTGAACGCCAGATCGGGCTCTTGATAGAACCTGAACGCGCACGGCCGGTACCTTTCTGGCGCCACGGCTTTTTGCCTGAACCAGTTACTTCAGCACGAGTCTTCTGAGCACGAGTACCCTGACGAGCACCAGCTGCATAAGCAACAACAACCTGGTGAACCAGCGCTTCGTTGAAATCACGACCGAAGGTAGTTTCGGAAACAGTCAGCGCGCTCTGCGCGTCTTTCAATACTAATTCCATTGCTATCCCCTTACGCCTTCACAGCTGGTTTAACGATCAGGTCGCAACCGGTCGCACCCGGAACACCACCTTTAACCAGCAGCAGGTTGCGCTCAGCGTCAACACGTACTACGTCCAGGCTCTGAACGGTTACACGTTCGTTGCCCAGCTGACCTGCCATTTTCTTGCCTTTGAACACTTTGCCCGGAGTCTGGTTCTGACCGATAGAACCCGGAACGCGGTGAGACAAGGAGTTACCGTGAGTAGCGTCCTGGGTACGGAAGTTCCAGCGCTTAACGGTACCAGCGAAACCTTTACCTTTAGAGGTACCGGTTACGTCAACTTTTTTAACGTCAGCAAACAGTTCAACGCTAATGTTCTGACCAACGGTGTATTCTTCACCATCTGCCAGACGGAACTCCCACAGGCCGCGGCCAGCTTCTACGCCAGCTTTAGCAAAGTGGCCAGCTTCCGGCTTAGTTACGCGGTTAGCTTTTTTAGCACCGGTGGTAACCTGAACAGCGCGATAGCCATCGTTAGCCAGATCTTTAACCTGAGTAACGCGGTTTGCTTCAACTTCGATAACGGTTACTGGGATAGATACGCCATCTTCAGTGAAGATGCGGGTCATACCCACTTTTTTACCGACTAAACCAATCATTGTATCAACCTCTCAATCGCTCGATGACCTGATTAACCCAGGCTGATCTGCACGTCTACACCGGCAGCCAGGTCCAGACGCATCAGAGCATCAACGGTTTTTTCAGTTGGCTCAACGATGTCAACCAGACGCTTGTGAGTACGGATCTCGTACTGATCACGCGCGTCTTTGTTGACGTGCGGGGAGATCAGAACGGTGAAACGCTCTTTGCGGGTCGGCAGCGGGATCGGACCACGAACCTGCGCACCAGTGCGCTTGGCAGTCTCGACGATTTCCGCGGTTGATTGATCGATCAGACGATGATCAAACGCTTTCAAACGGATACGGATTCTTTGGTTCTGCATGAGACCAGAGCTCCAATTATTTTATAGACGAAATAGTTACTCCTCAAACCCATTACGATTGATGGGAGAGTGTAACCGTTCTTACAGAGTTCCCCGATTGGGAACATTGTCTGGTATTGCTTTCGCAGTACCGGTGGCTCATATCGAACCGCTGTCAATATTAGACAAGCCCACGCATTATACGTAAATCTCAGTCTTAAGCAAGTGCCGCGTAGAAATTAATCACTCGTTCATAAATGTGGGCCTCCTTCCACTCTGATTGTATGTCCTGTGATGCAACGCGTTTTCCGTGGAAGAGAGCATCCATAACTCACATCCCGGACTTGTAGGGCCGGCGTGCTTACCCGAAGGTAAACTCTTTACCAAATGAGATTTGCCCATGTACATCGACCTCCCCTTTCTGCTGATTTATGTTTCGCTATCAGGGTTGCTCTTAGTCCATGACCTGCGTACCGGGTTGCTGCCCGACAAATTTACCTGCCCTCTTTTGTGGGGCGGTCTTATTTATCATCAGTGCTGCAGACCTGCACAGTTATCCGACGCGCTTTGGGGTGCCGTAGCGGGCTATGGGGTATTTGCTTTGTTCTACTGGGGGTATCGTTTGATATGCCGACAGGAAGGATTAGGCTTTGGTGATGTCAAATTTCTTGCCGCACTGGGCGCATGGCATCGCTGGGAATCATTGCCACTGTTGGTTTTACTTGCCACGGGCATGGCATGTTGTCTCACCGGGATTTCTTGCGCCCGTTACGGGAGACAGATGCTAAAAAACCCGCTGCCTTTTGGGCCATATCTGGCGGCTGCGGGTTTCGTTATTGGCTGGGTAAATCTGATACAGGGCGGTTAGTCACTGACTTTAATTTGCGATTGCAGATAATTTTGCAAGCCAAGTTTTGCAATCAGGTCCAGTTCAGTTTCGAGCCAGTCAATATGCCCTTCTTCTTCAGTCAGGATCTCGATCATCATGTCCCGGCTGACATAATCATGAACGCTATCGGCATAGGCAATGGCTTCACGCAGATCTTTCGCCCCATCCAACTCGAGCCGAAGATCGGATTGCAGCATCTCTTCAACGTCTTCGCCAATACCCAACTTGCCAAGATCCTGCAAGTTCGGGAGCCCTTCTAAGAATAAAATACGCTCGATATATTTATCAGCGTGTTTCATCTCATCGATAGATTCATGGTACTCAACATCATTGAGGCGAGTCAGTCCCCAGTTTTTAAACATACGAGCATGGAGAAAATACTGGTTGATCGCGACAAGCTCATTTCCCAATAGTTTATTGAGATAATTTATGATTTTAACATCACCTTTCATTTTATAGTCCCTCCGCTTCCACTCTTAGAGCGTAGATGGGGCTACAGGGATGTCAAAAAAAAGAGTGTGACTTAGGCGATCTCTTTAAATTCTGGCATTTGCGTTAATTCATCCTGCATGACTTCACGGGCAGCACGAATGCACTTACCGCATTGATTTCCTACAGGAATAAATTTACGTAATTGCTGAAAGGACTGAGGGTGAAACTGGCGAACAGCCTGACGTATTTTTTTATCACTTATCGCATTACACAAACAAACGTACATGATCGCTCCCGTTCAATTTCTGCGCAAAGTGTAAATGAGAATAGTTATGATTACAATAGCACAGCGCTATTTACGCGGCGGGAGAATGAATAAAAAATGCGAATAAATATGACAGCTACTAAATTGCAGGCAGCAAAAAGGGCGCCGAAGCGCCCTTTTTAAGCTCAAAGCTAATTAATCAATAATTAGCTCATTACTTTAGCAACAACGCCCGCACCAACAGTACGGCCGCCTTCACGGATTGCGAAACGCAGACCGTCGTCCATCGCGATCGGGTGGATCAGGGTAACAACCATTTTGATGTTGTCGCCCGGCATTACCATCTCTACGCCTTCCGGCAGTTCGATGGTACCAGTCACGTCAGTAGTACGGAAGTAGAACTGCGGACGGTAGCCTTTGAAGAACGGAGTATGACGGCCGCCTTCGTCTTTGGACAGAATGTACACTTCAGATTCGAACTTGGTGTGCGGCTTGATAGAGCCCGGCTTAGCCAGTACCTGACCACGTTCGATTTCTTCACGTTTGATACCACGCAGCAGAACACCAACGTTCTCACCAGCACGGCCTTCGTCCAGCAGTTTGCGGAACATTTCAACGCCAGTACAGGTAGACTTAGCAGTCTCTTTGATACCAACGATTTCAACTTCTTCACCAACTTTGATGATACCGCGCTCTACACGACCGGTAACAACGGTACCACGACCGGAGATGGAGAATACGTCTTCGATAGGCAGCAGGAACGGCTTGTCAATCGCACGCTCTGGTTCTGGGATGTAAGAATCCAGGAAGCCAGCCAGTTCGATGATTTTCGCTTCCCACTCTGCTTCGCCTTCCAGCGCTTTCAGAGCAGAACCACGAACGATCGGAGTGTCGTCGCCCGGGAAATCGTACTGAGACAGAAGTTCACGAACTTCCATTTCTACCAGTTCCAGCAGCTCTTCGTCATCAACCATGTCGCATTTGTTCAGGAACACGATGATGTACGGAACGCCTACCTGACGACCCAGCAGGATGTGCTCACGAGTCTGCGGCATCGGGCCGTCAGTCGCAGCAACAACCAGGATCGCGCCGTCCATCTGCGCAGCACCGGTGATCATGTTTTTAACATAGTCGGCGTGGCCCGGGCAGTCTACGTGTGCGTAGTGGCGAGTCGGGGTGTCATATTCAACGTGAGAAGTGTTGATGGTGATACCACGAGCTTTTTCTTCCGGCGCGTTATCGATCTGGTCGAATGCACGAGCAGCACCGCCGTAGGTTTTAGCCAGTACGGTAGTGATTGCAGCGGTCAGGGTAGTTTTACCGTGGTCAACGTGGCCGATGGTGCCGACGTTAACGTGCGGTTTTGTACGTTCAAATTTTTCTTTAGACACGGCTATATTCCTTACTATAGTGCTCTCCCCTATGGAGAGAGCACGGGACTTAGGTTTTAATCCTGTGGATTATTTACCACGGGCTTCAATAACGGCCTGAGCAACGTTGTTCGGCGCATCGTCGTACTTCAGGAACTCCATGGAGTAAGAAGCACGGCCTTTGGTCAGAGAACGCAGCTGGGTTGCATATCCGAACATTTCAGACAGCGGAACTTCAGCATGGATAACAACGCCAGTGACGTTGGATTCCTGACCACGAAGCATACCACGACGGCGGCTCAAGTCACCGATTACGTCACCGGTGTTCTCTTCCGGAGTCTCTACTTCAACCTTCATGATAGGCTCAAGCAGAACTGGTTTCGCTTTCTTAAAGCCATCTTTGAAGGCGATAGAAGCGGCCAGTTTAAACGCCAGCTCAGAGGAGTCAACGTCATGGTAAGAACCGAAGTGCAGACGCACGCCCAGATCAACAACCGGGTAACCAGCCAGCGGGCCAGATTTCAGCTGTTCCTGGATGCCTTTATCAACGGCCGGGATGTATTCGCCAGGAATTACACCACCTTTGATGTCGTTGATGAACTCGTAGCCTTTCGGGTTTGAACCCGGCTCCAGCGGGTACATGTCGATAACAACATGACCGTACTGACCGCGACCACCAGACTGCTTAGCGTGTTTACCTTCGATATCGGTAACTTTCGCGCGAATCGCTTCACGGTAAGCAACCTGAGGTTTACCGACGTTCGCTTCAACGTTGAATTCACGCTTCATACGGTCAACGATGATGTCGAGGTGCAGCTCACCCATACCAGCGATAATGGTCTGGTTAGATTCTTCGTCAGTCCATACGCGGAATGACGGGTCTTCTTTAGCCAGACGGCCCAGAGCCAGACCCATTTTTTCCTGGTCAGCTTTGGTTTTCGGTTCTACCGCGATGGAAATTACCGGCTCAGGGAATTCCATACGTTCCAGAATGATCGGGTGATCCGGGTCACACAGAGTGTCACCAGTGGTCACGTCTTTCAGACCGATAGCAGCAGCGATATCGCCCGCGCGAACTTCTTTGATCTCTTCACGTTTGTTAGCGTGCATCTGTACGATACGGCCGAAACGTTCACGTGCAGTTTTCACGGAGTTCAGGATGGTGTCACCGGAGTTAACCACACCAGAGTACACGCGGAAGAAGGTCAGGTTACCCACGAACGGGTCGGTAGCGATTTTGAATGCCAGAGCAGCAAACGGCTCGTCATCGCTAGCATGACGCTCAGCAGGAGTATCTTTACCGTCGTCCAGAATACCGTTGATCGCAGGTACGTCTACTGGGGATGGCAGGTAATCAATTACCGCATCCAGCATCGCCTGAACACCTTTGTTCTTGAACGCAGAACCACAGGTTACCAGGATGATTTCGTTGTTCAGAACACGCTGACGCAGAGCTTTTTTGATCTCTTCTTCAGTCAGTTCTTCACCACCCAGGTATTTCTCCATCAGCTCTTCTGAAGCTTCTGCAGCGGACTCGATCAGGTTCTGGTGCCATTCTTCAGCCAGTTCCTGCATGTCAGCCGGGATATCTTCATAAGTGAAGGTTACGCCTGCATCTTCTTCGTTCCAGTTGATGGCTTTCATTTTCACCAGGTCAACAACACCGGTGAACGCTTCTTCAGCGCCAATTGCCAGCTGCAGCGGAACAGGGTTCGCGCCCAGACGGGTTTTGATCTGACCAACAACTTTCAGGAAGTTCGCACCCATACGGTCCATTTTGTTAACGAACGCAATGCGCGGAACTTTATATTTGTTTGCCTGACGCCATACGGTTTCAGACTGAGGCTGAACACCACCAACTGCGCAGTAAACCATTACTGCACCATCAAGCACACGCATGGAACGTTCTACTTCAATAGTGAAGTCAACGTGCCCCGGGGTGTCGATGATGTTTACGCGATGCGGTTCATACTGCTTAGCCATACCAGACCAGAATGCAGTAGTCGCTGCGGAGGTGATAGTAATACCACGTTCCTGCTCCTGCTCCATCCAGTCCATGGTGGCTGCGCCGTCATGAACTTCACCGATTTTATGGTTTACACCGGTGTAGAACAGAATACGTTCGGTAGTAGTGGTTTTACCGGCGTCGATGTGCGCACTGATACCGATGTTACGGTAGCGCGCGATGGGTGTTGTACGAGCCATTTGATTCCTCGTTTATCTTTTAGGCGTTCAATTTAAGTAGCCCAAAGCGGGCTGCTTACTAGAAGCGCCCGCCTGGTGACTAAAACTCCGAAGGGATTACCAACGGTAGTGTGCGAACGCCTTGTTGGCTTCTGCCATACGGTGAACGTCTTCACGTTTCTTAACTGCAGTACCTTTGTTTTCTGCAGCATCAGAAAGTTCGTTCGCCAGGCGCAGAGCCATGGATTTATCACCGCGTTTACGAGCAGCTTCAACGATCCAACGCATTGCCAGAGCATTACGACGGACCGGACGGACTTCAACTGGTACCTGATAAGTAGAACCACCAACGCGGCGAGACTTAACTTCGACAGTCGGGCGCACGTTTTCGAGAGCTACTTCGAAAGCTTCCAGTTCGTTTTTACCAGAACGCTGAGCCAGGGTCTCCAGCGCGCTGTATACGATAGTTTCGGCAGTAGATTTTTTACCATCTACCATCAGGATATTTACAAATTTAGCCAGCAGTTCTGATCCGAACTTCGGATCCGGCAGAATTTTACGCTGACCAATGACGCGACGACGTGGCATGGAAATACTCCGTTGTTAATTCAGGATTGTCCAAAACTCTAAGAGTTTAGTTTGACATTAATATAAAACGTTTGGCCTTACTTAACGGAGAACCATTAAGCCTTAGGACGTTTCACGCCATACTTGGAGCGTGATTGCTTACGGTCTTTAACGCCGGAGCAGTCAAGCGCACCACGAACGGTGTGGTAACGAACACCCGGGAGGTCTTTTACACGACCGCCACGGATCAGGATCACGGAGTGCTCCTGCAGGTTGTGACCTTCACCACCGATGTAGGAAGTCACTTCAAAACCGTTAGTCAGACGAACACGGCATACTTTACGCAGTGCGGAGTTCGGTTTTTTAGGAGTGGTAGTATATACACGAGTACATACGCCACGTTTCTGCGGGCATGCTTCCAGTGCAGGCACGTTGCTTTTTGCAACTTTGCGTGCACGTGGTTTGCGTACCAGCTGGTTAACTGTTGCCATTAAATAGCTCCTGGTTTTAGCTTTTGCTTCGTAAACACGTAATAAAACGACCTCATACAATATGAGGACGCAGAATTTTAGGTCGGTGTCGAAAAGGTGTCAAGAAATATACAACGATCCCACAATTACCAGGACATCTGGCTAGGATGCTTCACCGTAAGTCTGACGAAGTCAGTATAGCTAACCCTGACGACACTGTCTGAAATTTGACCGCTCAACCCGCGAGCCTTAATGTCTTCTTCCAGTACATAGACCTTAATGGAGGCATTTTGCAGACTTTCAAGGAAACGGCTTCCTTCGATTGCTGCCGTCACGCCATCCTGGAGCAATAAAAGTTCATCGTCTTTATCAATCAGACGAAGAAGAGAGGAGAAATCGGTAAGCCACGCGGAGCGATGTAGTGTGTGCAGCATGAGAGTCTCAAAACCTTAAAATGACGTCATAGTTGCCTAACTCACGGCGTAAATCTTCCGGTTCAAGCGCTGTCGCATTGATCACAAAATTACTCCCCTGCTGAAGGCCCCGCTCGCGTAATGAGGCAGCGCAGAGCCAACATTGATCGATATCGTACAACCCTAACAGTTTGAAGGTCGCGATATAGTCTCGCGCCAGCACGGCATCCGGTTGCTGTCCCTGAAGGATTTGAAAGACGCCATCACCGATAAAAAACACACCGAGATCTTCCGTTAATGCAGAGGTCGCCAGCAATGCATCTAACCCTTCACGGCCAGATGCGCTGCCGTGCGGCACGGTAGAAAAGACAAAAGCAACACGTTTCATCAGAATTGCACCACGCGATCGCAGGTCAGGGATGCCTCAGCCAGCGATCCAAGCCCGCTGAGGTTAAAACCTGATTGTAAATTAGCGCCTGCCAGCCCCAGCCGCTTTGCCTCAGTCTCATCAACCACGCCGCGTCGCAACGCCGCAGCCACGCAAATATTCAGTGTTACACCATGCTGTTGGTTCAGCTGTTGCCAGGCCCGTACCAGATCGTATTCATCACTGGCAGGCGAAGTGAGTAGGTTGGCGTTATACACACCTTCACGATAGAAAAAGACGCTGCTTAGCTCATGCCCTTCTTTGAGTAGCGCATGAGCAAATTGCAACGCGCTGCTCGCCTGCTGCGTGCCGTATGCAGGCCCCGTCACCATGATGGCAAAACGCATTACTTATCTTGCCCCTGGAAATCGCCACTTTTGAACTGACGAATATAGAGGTAGACCGTATGTTTGGAGATGTTCAGCCGATCGGCGACCTGGTTGATGGCATCTTTAATATCGAAGATGCCTTTCTCATACAAATTCAGGACTATCTGGCGGTTCTTCGCGTTGTTGGAAACATTACGATCGGCATTCACTTCTTCGATTGTGAATTCCAGCGTCTGGGTAACCAGATCTTCCACCGAAGAAGCAAAGTTGACGGCAGAGCCCACTTCCGGGGTTTCCGGTGGGATAAAGGTATTCATTATCTGCGAGAAAGGGACATCAAGGTTCATGTTGATGCACAGCAGACCAATCACGCGATGCTCACGGTTGCGAATGGCAATCGTCACCGACTTCATCAAGACACCGCTTTTCGCACGTGTGAAGTAACACTTCGACACGCTGCTATCCGCCCCCGTCATATCATGCAGCATACGCAACGCAAGGTCAGTAATCGGTGAGCCAATTTTACGGCCCGTGTGTTCACCGTTAGCAATGCGGATGGCCGAGCATTTCAAATCCTGCAAAGAGTGCAATACGATTTCACAATGGGAACCAATGAGCATCGCCAACCCGTCCACTACCGCTTCGTAGGATTTGAGGATATCGAAGTCGGTTTGATCGAAAGGACGTTGATCCAGCAAATCTAGCTCACTGGTTTCGTTGGTTAAAAGCGACCTGGACATGAAAAAAAGCACTCCTTTTCAGGAGCCTGTCGTTATGTTGTCAGGGCAGGCTCATCACTATTATAGGGGCATCTAAAGTAATACAGCGCACAAGGCGCTTTCCAGTATTAATTATATCCTGTCGATAATAAAAAACCGCCGCCCTGTGGGCGGCGGTTTCTGTTAGCTTATTTTTTGCTGCTGTCTGCAGCTTTATCTGCCGGTGCAGCATCTGGCTGCGCGTCAGCTTTCGGTGCCGGTTTGATGTCTAACAGTTCAACATCAAAGACCAGCGTAGAGTTGGCCGGAATGCCCGGAACGCCCGTTTTGCCGTAAGCCAGATCCGGTGGGATAACCAGCTGGATTTTGCCGCCTTTCTTGATGTTTTTCAGGCCTTCAGTCCAGCCCGGGATTACACCGTCAAGACGGAAAGAGAGCGGCTCACCACGGGTATAAGAGTTATCAAACTCTTTACCATCGATCAGCGTACCTTTGTAGTTAACAACCACGGTATCGCTGTCTTTCGGTGCAGCGCCGGTACCTTCTTTCTCTACTTTGTAGACCAGGCCAGTAGCCGAGGTTTTAACGCCTTTCTCTTTAGCAAATTTCTCGCGGTAAACTTTACCTTTGGCTTCATTGTCAGCCGCGTCTTTTTCCATTTTCGCCTGAGCGGAGCTCTTCACGCGCGCTTCAAACGCCTGCAGAGTTTGTTCGATTTCCTGGTCAGACAGTTTGCTCTTGTCTGCAAACGCATCCTGAACACCAGCGATCAGTTGATCTTTATCAAGTTTGATGCCCAGCTTTTCCTGCTCTTTCAGAGAGTTTTCCATATAACGACCCAGTGACGCGCCCAGCGCGTAAGCGGCTTTTTGGTCGTCATTCTTGAATGCTGCTTTGCTGTCAGCAGTAGCGGCTGGTTTCGCAGCATCAGCAGCGAAGGTGATCGGGGCATGCAGAGCAACAGCCATTGTGGTCGCCAGCAGCGTTACTTTAAACAGTGATTTCATCCATATCTCCAGGGCCGGGGCATCTCACCCCAGGGTTAACTAACATAAAAATGTACTATAAAGCGTTGCAGAACAAATCAACATACAGGCACGCCCTATTATCACCACTTTTCAGACTCTTTTTGTTTAAATTAGTTTCGTGACCGAAGATTGAGTGCTGTGCAAACAGGCAAAGTTAAGTAGAATTCGCCGCAGTCCGCGATCTGCCGGAGAAAAAAGAAAGAGGTGAATCATGCAGGATACAACAATGGAAACTCGCCTGGCTGAACTGGAAAGTCGCCTGGCATTTCAGGAGATAACCATTGAAGAGCTCAACGTGACGGTGACCGCGCATGAACTGGAAATGGCCAAACTGCGCGACCATCTGCGTCTGCTGACGGAAAAGCTCAAAGCAACGCAACCGTCCCACATCGCGTCGCAGTCTGAAGAGACCCCTCCGCCACATTATTGAGACGTAAAAAAGCGGGGATATCCCCGCTTTTTTTGTGTCCGAAAGCGCTAACGCTTATCGGATCTACTCACATATACCCAAAGGATTTCAAATCACAGCAAGGCGGCAAGCTTGAGGAAGTCCTGGGAGCATAGATAACTATGTGACCAGGATTCGAAAGCGCAGCCAACACCGCTGTGGGTTGAAAGACGAAGGGTATTAGTGGCAACCGCAGCCGCCGCCGTTACCTTTACCGCCACCGCCGCAGCAGCCTTCGCCGCCGTGCTCGTGACCATGGTCGTGGCCGTGACCACCGCAGCAACCGTCATGACCGTGGTCATGATCGTGGTCGTGACCGTGCGCACCGTGAACGTGGCCGTGAGCCAGTTCTTCTTCGGTCGCTTCGCGGATAGCAACAACTTCTACGTTGAATTTCAGATTCTGGCCAGCCAGCATGTGGTTACCGTCAACCACAACGTGGTCGTCTTCCACTTCGGTAATTTCTACCGGTACTGGACCCTGGTCAGTTTCAGCCAGGAAACGCATGCCAACCTGCAGTTCGTCAACGCCCATGAAGACGTCTTTAGGAACGCGCTGCACCAGGTTTTCGTCGTACTGACCGTATGCGTCGTTTGCGCCAACAGCAACATCGAATTTGTCGCCAACTTCATGACCGTCCAGCGCTGTTTCCAGGCCAGAAATCAGGGAACCGTGACCATGCAGGTAGTCCAGCGGTGCACTCACCGGAGACTCATCAACCAACACACCGTCTTCTGTACGTACCTGATAGGCCAGGCTGACCACCAGGTCCTTTGCTACTTTCATGATATCTCCTGAGCATGGAAAGAATAGTGGCGCAGATTGTAGCGGAATTCTGCACCCGTGTACCCTCTAGCTTAAAAAAAGCTGCGCCATATCGCTAGTCCGGATGAAAAATCCCGATCACTTGCTCTTCTTTGCGAACGTGCTCGCGCGCCTCTTTATCGGCTTCCCGCATCTGATGACCGCACTTAACACACTCAACAATATCGATATTATTTTCACGCCACATCGCCAGCGTATCCTGCGACTGGCAGGACGGACATTTTGCGCCTGCGATAAAACGTTTACGAATTGCCATGATTATCCTCTACTCAAATTCATCCCAGCCATCCAGCTGACGTCGCTCTTGCTGCATCTCTCGTTGGAAAATTTCCTCCAGCTCGCGCCGTGCTTCCCTGGCTCGAGAGATTTGTACCGTATCTGTATGCATGGGGATCAGTTCCCGCAGCATGCGCATATCCAGCCGACGAAAATGCAGCTGGGCACGCTGGGCCTGGTGCGGATGCATCCCCAGTGTAACCAGCGTTTTACGCCCCAACTCCAGCGCACTGGAGAACGTTTCGCGCGAAAACTGCGTCACACCGGCCTGTAATAACTCATGCGCCTCTACACGTCCGCGCGCTCGCGCAAGAATATGCAAATGCGGAAAATACTGTTGGCACAGTTCCACCAGTTTCATTGTGTCTTCAGGCTCATTACAGGTAATAACAATAGACTGTGCCGCCTCTGCCCCTGCGGAGCGCAACAGTTCCACCTGAGTGGCGTCACCGTAGTAGACCTTATAGCCATATTTGCGCATCAGATTCACCGCGCTGATATCTCGCTCCAGGACGGTAATACGCATTTTATTAGCCATCAACAGGCGACCAATAACCTGACCAAAACGCCCAAACCCCACCACAATCACCTGCGGTTTATCATCTTCCACCCAGGGTTTTTCGTCTTCCTCATCCGTGCCGTTAAACTGGCGGGAGAGCCATTTATCAATCAACTTCATCACCAGCGGCGTGGTCATCATCGACAGCGTGACGGTCACCAGCAGCAACGCCATTTGGTCGCCCTGAAACAGCCGTTGCGAGGATGCCGTTGAAAACAGCACGAAAGCGAATTCACCACCCTGACTTAAAACCCCGGCAAATTGCATCCGTTCAGAGCTTCTCATGCCGTTAAGACGCGCCAGTACATACAGCACCAGCATTTTTACGACCACCAGCACGATCACACTCGCTGCCACCCACAGAATATGGGTGTAGAGCACGCCGAGATTGAGCGACATGCCAACGGAGATAAAAAACAGCCCGAGCAACAGTCCTTTAAAAGGATCGATTGCCGTTTCCAGCTCATGTCGGTATTCACTTTCCGCCAGCAGCACACCCGCGATAAACGTTCCCAGCGCCATTGACAGCCCCAGCGCATCCATAAATAAAGCAGAACCCAGCACCAACAGTAGCGTGGCAGCGGTGAACACTTCCCGCACGCCAGAATCCGCAATAAAGCGGAAAACCGGACGCAGCAAATAGCGCCCGCCAATCAGCATGCCGGCAAAGGCCAGCACCTTCATTCCCACTTTAATCCAGTCAAAATGTTCGTCAGCAGACCCCGCCAGCAGCGGAACCAGCGCCAGCGCAGGGATCACCGCCAGATCCTGAAACAGCAGCACCGAAAAACCCAACTGCCCGGATTCACTGCGGTTCATGCCTTTCTCACGCATCAACTGCAGCGCCATCGCGGTCGATGACATCGCCAGACCAATGCCGCCAACCACTGCCGCCTGCCAGGAGAACGCAGTGAGCATCAATAATCCGGCCAACACCACCGCGCTCAGCATCACCTGCGCGGCGCCGACGCCAAAAATTGAACGCCGCAGTTGCCACAGCTTGGCCGGATTAAGTTCCAACCCAATGATGAACATCAGAAAAACCACGCCCAGCTCGGAAAAGTGCAGGATTTCATCCACATCGCTGATGAACCCTAATCCCCACGGGCCGATGGCAATACCCGCCAGCAAGTATCCCAACACCGGGCCGATACCCAACCGCGATGCCAACGGTACCGCCGCCACCGCTGCGAAGAGGAACAACACTCCGGCTGTCAACAAATCTGAACCTTCCATCAGCGGCCTCCCACAGGGATCGGATTCGCCAGCCAGTCACCATACGCTTTCGCATGGCTGTCCAGCTCCTGCTTCGTTTGCCTTCTGGCCCAGTAAACGATAATAGGGCTCATCCAGTGCATGCGGCACATACCGGCCGTCAGCTCGAAAGGGCGCAGCACATCGCTCATTGGATAACGGTTTAGCGCGTCATAGCGGTAGGCACTTTCCGGTTCTCCGGTAGTGATAACGCTACGCCAGTACTTTCCCGCCAGTTGATTCCCTCCGGGACCGCTGGCAAATCCGCGGCTCAGTACGCGGTCAAGCCACTCCTTTAACAGCGCCGGACAGCTATAGGTGTAAAGCGGATGCTGAAAAACGATCACATCATGCTCACGCAGCAGCGCCTGTTCATGCGGAATATCGATAAAAAAATCAGGATAGTGCGCGTAAAGGTCGTGCACGGTAACATTGCTGAGCTGCATGGCCGGTTTAAGCAGAACACGGTTCGCGACCGAGTCCTGAGATTCCGGATGGGCATACAGCAGCAAGACTTTCGCTGGCTGGAACATCATCCCCCTCCCGGTTTTGTCTTTTGTCTATTTTCGACGTTTTGGGCTACCATTGCGCCTCGGTGCGGCAAACGGCCCGCACATTACATTATCATAATGATAAATTAACATAGTCTGAACATACGGCGCCTTATGATTGTTTTCTCATCGTTACAAATTCGTCGCGGCGTGCGCGTCTTGCTGGACAATGCCACGGCCACCATTAATCCAGGGCAGAAGGTTGGCCTGGTGGGTAAAAATGGCTGCGGTAAATCTACCCTGCTGGCATTGCTGAAAAATGAACTCAGCGCCGACGCTGGAGGATTTACCTATCCGGGAAACTGGCAGCTCGCGTGGGTGAATCAGGAAACGCCTGCGTTGCCACAGCCCGCGCTGGAGTACGTCATTGACGGTGACCGCGAATATCGTCAACTGGAAGCGCAGTTGAACGACGCCAACGAACGTAACGATGGACATGCCATTGCCACTGTCCATGGCAAGCTGGATGCCATCGACGCCTGGACCGTGCGTTCACGCGCCGCCAGCCTGCTGCATGGCCTCGGTTTCTCCAACGAACAGCTTGAACGGCCGGTCAGCGACTTCTCCGGTGGCTGGCGTATGCGCCTCAACCTGGCCCAGGCGCTGATTTGCCGTTCAGACCTACTACTGCTCGATGAACCTACCAACCACCTCGATCTCGACGCGGTGATCTGGCTGGAAAGATGGCTGAAAAGCTATCAGGGCACGCTGATCTTGATCTCCCACGACCGCGACTTCCTCGATCCGGTGGTGGACAAAATTATTCATATCGAACAGCAAACCATGTTCGAGTACACCGGCAACTACAGCGCGTTTGAAATACAGCGTGCGACCCGCCTCGCGCAGCAACAGGCAATGTACGAAAGCCAGCAGGAGCGCGTGGCACATCTGCAAAGCTATATCGATCGTTTCCGCGCTAAAGCAACGAAAGCAAAACAGGCGCAGAGTCGTATCAAAATGCTGGAACGCATGGAGCTGATTGCCCCAGCGCACGTGGACAACCCGTTCCACTTCAGCTTCCGTGAACCGGAAAGCCTGCCAAACCCGCTGCTGAAGATGGAAAAGGTCAGCGCTGGCTACGGCGATCGCGTCATTCTCGATTCGATCAAACTGAACCTGGTGCCGGGTTCCCGCATCGGTCTGCTCGGTCGCAACGGCGCGGGTAAATCGACGCTGATTAAGCTGCTGGCCGGCGAACTGGCCCCCATCAGCGGCGAGATTGGCCTGGCGAAAGGCATCAAGCTGGGCTACTTCGCGCAGCACCAGCTGGAGTTTTTACGCGCCGATGAATCACCAATTCAGCATCTGGCGCGCATGGCGCCGCAGGAGCTGGAGCAGAAACTACGAGACTACCTGGGTGGATTCGGCTTCCAGGGCGATAAAGTCAGCGAAGAGACTCGCCGCTTCTCCGGTGGTGAAAAGGCGCGTCTGGTGCTGGCATTGATCGTCTGGCAGCGCCCGAACCTGCTGCTGCTCGATGAACCGACCAACCACCTGGACTTAGATATGCGTCAGGCGCTGACCGAAGCGCTGATCGATTTTGAAGGCGCGCTGGTTGTCGTCTCGCACGACCGTCACCTGATCCGCTCCACCACCGACGACCTCTATCTGGTACACGACAAGAAAGTCGAGCCGTTTGACGGCGATCTGGAGGATTATCAGCAGTGGCTGAGCGATGTGCAGAAACAGGAAAATCAGAGCGACGAACCAGCGAAAGAGAGCGTTAACAGCGCCCAGGCACGTAAAGACCAGAAGCGTCGTGAAGCGGAACTGCGCACTCTGACGCAACCGCTGCGCAAAGAGATCACCCGTCTGGAAAAAGAGATGGAGAAACTGCACGCGCAGTTAGCTCAGGCGGAAGAGAAACTCGGCGACAGCGAACTGTACGACCAAAGCCGCAAAGCCGAACTCACCGCTTGTCTGCAGCAGCAGGCCAGTGCGAAATCCGGACTGGAAGAGTGTGAAATGGCCTGGCTGGAGGCTCAGGAGCAGCTTGAGCAGATGCTCGCCGAGTAGTCATAATTGCCGGATCTGACGCCAATACGTCCTATCCGGCATTTTTGTTGAATTATCCCTGCATCGCCAGACGCTGGCGGATTTCTTCGAAATGCTCGCGGTTAAACAGCTTGCCGTTGAGAAAACGAGTTTTCAGCTCCCCTTCCTGCTCTTGTTTCCAGGTTTGTTCATCATGCAGACGCAATTCCCCTTGCTCATCACGCGTGACGCGAAGCAGACCACGGGCTGAACGCTTCAGGCCATTATCGGTTTTCGGCTCTTTGAAAATCGTCCGGCCTTTGCCGTCGACTTCTCCCCACGTCGCTTTCATCGCAAAACCGAAGGTGTCACGCGTGTTGTACTGATAGGTAAAGGAACCGACGCCAAACACGACGTTTGAACTGGCAAAGCCTTTCGCTTCCAGACGACGCAGGATCTCATTCGCTCGCTCAAGGGTGATGGAGTCGCCATAAATCAGTCCAACATGCGGGTCGAGCACCTTGTAACCTTTGGCGTTAATCGTACCGCCAAAAATCTCCCACAGCACTTCCACGGACCCTTTCTCCTGAGCGGTACGATCGCTGCTTGTATCGTTATCTTCGCCAGTACCGCACAGAATCTCTACCGGGTTGCTGCTATCCGGACGGAATACCACACGACCTTCACGCGCCAGAATGATGCTCTTCAGTTCGCGGGTAAATTCCATCAGCACCTGCCAGTAGTCCCAGGTATCAGATACTATCGATACAAATCCTTGCGGGTAAAGATCGGCAATCAGGCGGCGGAAGGTTTCAATCTCATGCTCGCGCTCGCCCATACACATCACGCTGTGTTCAGTAGCTGGAATGCTGGCGCCGATAAAATAGGGCTCGCCGTCGGTGTAGTAATCGCGGGCGTACAACAGAGATGGAATACTGTCGGTCCCTTTAAAGCTCAACAAATGCCCACTGCCCGCCTGCATGGTGTCCTGTAATCCGGACATACCGCGAAATGAAAAGTCATGGCACTGGAAGTCAAGATGCGTCTGGTCGCTACAGGTTTTCTGTGCCCAGCGTGCGCAGATTTTGCGGTAATGGTGAGCAATCGTGGCGTTTGTCGACGCTTTCCACAATTCCGCCGACAGGACGGTCTCCAGGTAATTCACCAGCCAGAAAAATTCGGGTTTGGTGTTGATAATGGTTAAAACCGGCACCGTCATTGGGACTTTGCTACCTTCATCCAGCGCCTTGATGTGCAGCGGCAGATAGCCCAACTGATGCAATGCACGAATATGGTCCACCGCCACTGCATCTTTGCCGAGATAGCTATCCATGACCTGTTTGTATTCACTCACAACCTCATCTTCCGGGCGGGCAAAGAACGCCTCATTAAACAGGTCGACTAAAAACCACTGCATAAACCCCTGCAGGCCGAAAAATACCAGTTTGCCATCCGCCAACGGCGAGGAGAAAAAGCGATCGCTGCGTGGGGTAAAGTTGGAATACACGCGACGGGTGCCCTGCGGATACTGCACGCGGTGAGACACTTTGTAGCCGTCGATAGCTAAAATTGGATTCATTTTCATAACAGGTGTCTCCCTCAGGCGCGGTAAATCGCGTCAATATCGATAAGTTCAAGCTGCGGATGTTCCAGCGTCGGGGCAGCTAAAGAAGTGGTGGTGTAGATGGCGTCAATACCGTTAGCAAACAGGTGTTCAACGCCCTTAGAAAAGATCCCGTGGGTGACGTACAGGCTAACGCTGCGGGCACCGGCATCACGTAGCACCTGCGCAGAACCTATGAAGGTGCCGCCAGCATCACACAGGTCGTCGACAATCAGCAGATCCCTCCCCCTGACGTCTCCGGCCAATAACGCAAATCCCGTCAGGCTGCCGCTTGCCACATCACGTTTTTTGCTCAGGATGGCGTACTGCTCCACACCGGCCGCTCTGGCTACGGCATCAATCTTCTTCAGCGATCCTGCATCGGGAGCAACCAACATCAGCGCGTTTTGCTGAAACAGCCGCGATAATGACGCGCTTTGCATCAGGCAAACCTCCTGGGGGATCGCCACAAAGTTGTCGATTGCAGCCGCCGCCGCGTCACTGTGCGGGTCGAGCACGTTGACCTTGTCAAATTTCAACGTATTGAGCTGACTGGCGAAGACTTTCAGCGCAAAGCTGTCACCCGATACCATATGTCTGTCCTGACGCGCCCACGGCAGCCAGGGAAGGTCGAGATGGCTGACCAGTACATCGGTCTGATGACGGACCGCCTCAACCAGTTGCGCCAGCAGCATAAAATCGTTCATATCGCGCATAGCCGTGGCACGGATGCGCATCAGGCGAGCAAAGGTTGGCAACGCATCGGTGACTTTTAACCAGACAGCACCATCAGGAAAAACACCGCTGGCAACGGCATAGACCTGGTCGTCCAAAGTTAGTGTCAATTTTATGTTCATCGCGCTCACCCCTTAATTGTGTCCCTTCGACACAATTAATAGTGTCCCTAAGACACATATTAAGCAAGCAGAAAATGAATTATTTTTAAGCTGTTAGTTAATCCACTGATAAGTAATGAGAAAAAACGAACCTTGCCCCCCGTTGCCGGGCTGGTACACTTATCAGCGTTACAAATCATCGTGAGTACCTTATGACCACCGAAGCCGACTACCTGAATCAGTACGACGCCAGCCGCTTCCCTTCACCTCTGGTGACAGTAGATAGTGTGTTATTTACCCTGCATCAACAGGCGCTGTGCGTATTACTGGTCGAGCGGGCAAAGCAGCCGCAAAAAGGACGTTGGGGATTACCCGGCGGCTTTATTGATATCGAAAACGATGATTCAACCCGTACCACCGCGCTGCGCAAACTCACTGAAAAAACGGGTGTTTCGCCTTCGTGGCTGGAACAACTGGATACCTTTTCCGGGCCTGATCGTGACCCGCGCGGCTGGAGCCTGACGGTCACCTGGTTTGCACTAATCGCCTGGGTAGACTGCGCGCCCCATATCGCCAGCGTCAGCAATGCCCGTTGGGTGCCGGTTGATGAGCTGAAAAACTATTCACTCGCGTTTGATCACGAGAAAATCATTACAGCGGCGCTGCATCGCTTGCGGCAAAAAACGATGTACTCGCTCCTGCCAGTGTACTGCTTGCCAGAAACATTTACCCATGGGCAACTACTCGAAGCCACTGAGGTGATCCTCGGTCAGTCGATCCAGCGTAAAAGTCTGATTCGTCGCTTTGAAGCGTCAGGAATGTTTGAAGATACTGGAGAAAGCGTGGCGACAGGGACGCGTAAAGCCCGCCTGTGGCGACGTAAACCTAACGTCGATTTTCATTTTTTCTCGCGTAACCTGCTGACTGACTAGCGACAAAATCACATATTGGCTAACCCGCACGCGCTGTGCGCGGTATAGTTATTCTTTCCGATTATTAATTGCTCCGGTGTTATGGTTGAAATCACGTCCACAGAAATGACCCCACCTACCGACGATTCGCGAGAATTCCGCCCGATGCGCGGTATCAGTAACTGCCATCTGCAGACGATGCTGCCGCGATTAATTCGCCGTAAGGTGAAGTTCGACGCCCACTGGCAGCGTCTGGAATTGCCCGACGGCGATTTCGTCGATCTGGCGTGGAGTGAAGATCCGCAACAGGCGAAACACAAACCGCGCCTGGTGGTTTTTCACGGTCTGGAAGGTAGTCTGAACAGCCCCTACGCACATGGCCTGATTGAAGCAGCACAAAAGCGCGGCTGGCTGGGCGTGGTAATGCATTTTCGCGGTTGCAGTGGTGAGCCCAATCGTTTGAACCGTATTTATCACTCCGGTGAAACAGAAGATGGCACCTGGTTTTTACACTGGCTGGATCGTGAGTTCGGTCGCGCACCGACCGCCGCGGTAGGTTATTCACTCGGTGGAAACATGCTGGCTTGTCTGCTGGCAAAAGAAGGCAACGATATTCCGATAGATGCAGCGGTTATCGTTTCTGCGCCTTTCGTGCTCGAAGCCTGTAGCTACCATATGGACAAGGGCTTTTCCCGTGTCTATCAGCGCTACCTGCTCAATTTATTGAAAGCCAACGCCTCGCGTAAGCTTGAGGCGTATCCAGGTTCGCTGCCGGTAAGTCTGGCCCAGTTGAAATCTTTGCGCCGCATTCGCGATTTTGACGATCTGATCACCGCCAAAATCCACGGTTTCGCCGATGCTATAGACTATTACCGCCAGTGCAGCGCCATGCCGTTGCTCAATCGGATCGCCAAACCAACGCTGATTATCCATGCTAAAGACGATCCGTTTATGGATCATCACGTGATCCCGAAACCGGAAAATCTGCCTTCGCAGGTGGAATATCAGCTGACTGAACATGGCGGCCACGTCGGATTTATTGGTGGCACAGTGTGCCGTCCTGAGATGTGGCTGGAATCAAGAATCCCGGACTGGCTGACAACGTATCTGGAGGCGTCATCATGATTATCCCATGGCAAGATATCTCTCCGGACGCGCTGGACAATCTGATTGAAAGCTTTGTCTTGCGTGAAGGCACCGATTACGGTGAACATGAACGCTCGCTCGAACAAAAAGTCGCCGACGTCAAACGCCAACTACAATCAGGTGAAGCCGTGCTGGTGTGGTCCGAACTGCATGAAACGGTCAACATTATGCCGAGGAAGCAGATTCACGAGTAATCCGTAGCCGTCGGCCGACTTTACTATAATTACAACCATTTCATGGAGTTGTTATGTCTGCCAAACATCCGGTGATTGCGGTAACAGGATCCAGCGGCGCGGGGACCACCACCACCAGCCTCGCGTTTCGTAAAATTTTCGCGCAGTTAAACCTGCGCGCCGCCGAGGTGGAAGGTGACAGTTTTCACCGCTATACCCGTCCGGAAATGGACATGGCGATTCGCAAAGCACGCGATGCCGGGCGGCATATCAGCTATTTCGGCCCCGAAGCTAACGACTTCGGTCTGCTGGAGCAAACCTTCATTGAATACGGCCAGACGGGCAAAGGTCAGTCGCGTAAATACCTGCACACCTACGATGAAGCAGTACCGTGGAATCAGGTTCCGGGGACATTCACGCCCTGGCAGCCGCTGCCTGAACCGACGGATGTCCTGTTCTATGAGGGACTTCACGGCGGCGTTGTCACCCCTCAGCAAAATGTGGCCCGGCATGTCGATCTGCTGGTTGGCGTGGTGCCAATCGTGAACCTGGAGTGGATCCAGAAGCTGATCCGCGATACCAGCGAGCGTGGACACTCGCGTGAAGCGGTGATGGACTCGGTGGTGCGCTCAATGGACGATTACATCAATTACATCACGCCACAGTTTTCCCGTACGCATATCAACTTCCAACGCGTACCAACCGTCGATACCTCTAATCCCTTTGCCGCCAAGAGCATTCCGTCACTCGATGAAAGCTTTGTCGTTATTCATTTTCGTAATCTGGAAGGGATCGACTTCCCGTGGCTACTGGCCATGCTGCAGGGCTCATTCATTTCTCATATCAATACGTTGGTCGTACCGGGCGGAAAAATGGGTCTGGCGATGGAATTGATTATGCTGCCGCTGGTGCAGCGACTGATGGAAGGCAAAAAGATAGAGTGATATGTGGAAAGCGCCCGATGGCGCTTCGCTTATCGGGCCTACGACTCAACATCACCCTGTAGGCCGGATAAGGCAACGCCGCCATCCGGCATCAGCAATTACGCGGCAACCACTTCATAGGAGTGGGTAATGTTCACCGCCTTTTCCAGCATCAGCGCCACGGAGCAGTATTTTTCCGCCGAAAGATCGACCGCACGTGCGACGGACGCATCTTTCAGATCGTTACCCGTTACGATGAAATGCAGGTTGATATGGGTAAACAGGCGCGGCGCTTCATCACGACGCTCGGAGGTCAGCTTCACTTCGCAGTTGGTCACATCCTGACGACCCTTTTGCAGGATCGACACCACATCAATTGCGCTGCAACCACCCGCAGCCATTAAGACCATTTCCATCGGGCTCGGCGCTTTATCACCGGAATTACCGTCCATCAAAATCTGGTGGCCAGAGGCGGACTCACCGAGGAAGGTCAGCCCTTCAACCCACTTAACACGTGCTTGCATATTTTATTACTCCGATGCATCAATTTTCCTGACAGATTACGCGCACACAACAAATCTCGCAACGGAAGGCGACCTGCGTCATGCTGAAGCGAGACACCAGGAGACACACGGCGAAAGCTATGCTAAAACAGTCGGGATGCTACAGTAATACATTGACGTACTGCATGTATGCAGAGGACATCACATTACAGGCCGTCGCACGTATTGACAGCCCCCTTCCCAGGTAGCGGGAAGCACATTTTTGCAAACCCAGAGACAGGATGTTTTTTGGCTCTGGAGACAGCTTATAACAGAGGATAACCGCGCATGGTGCTTGGCAAACCGCAAACAGACCCGACTCTCGAATGGTTCTTGTCTCATTGCCATATTCATAAGTACCCATCGAAGAGCACGCTGATTCACCAGGGTGAAAAAGCGGAAACGTTGTACTACATCGTTAAAGGCTCAGTGGCAGTGCTGATCAAAGATGAAGAAGGGAAAGAAATGATCCTTTCTTATCTGAATCAGGGCGATTTTATTGGTGAATTAGGCCTCTTCGAAGAAGGTCAGGAACGCAGCGCCTGGGTCCGTGCTAAAACTGCATGTGAAGTCGCTGAAATTTCCTACAAAAAATTTCGCCAATTAATCCAGGTCAATCCAGATATTCTGATGCGCCTGTCCTCTCAGATGGCTCGCCGTCTGCAGGTCACGTCTGAAAAAGTGGGCAACCTTGCCTTCCTCGACGTTACCGGTCGTATCGCGCAGACTCTGCTGAATCTGGCGAAACAGCCTGATGCGATGACCCACCCGGACGGCATGCAGATTAAAATCACCCGTCAGGAAATCGGCCAGATCGTTGGCTGCTCCCGTGAGACCGTCGGTCGTATTCTGAAGATGCTGGAAGATCAGAACCTGATCTCCGCACACGGTAAGACCATCGTCGTCTACGGCACACGTTAACCCCATCGAAGTGGCGCGTTACCCCGTAATGCGCCACTTTTGTTTGCTCCGATGTGGCGAAGACTGATATACCACCCAGAGATCAACTACGCACTACGACAAACGCTGGTGCTATGTTTACCTGTGGCCGTCGGCCTGATCATTGGTCAGCTTCATCTGGGACTCCTCTTTTCCCTCGTCCCTGCCTGCTGCAATATTGCCGGTCTTGATACCCCGCATAAGCGCTTTTTCAAACGCTTAGTGATTGGCGCGTCTTTGTTTGCCGGATGCAGTCTGATCATGCAATTACTGCTGGCACAGACTATACCGCTGCCGCTGATCCTCACCGGCCTGACGCTGATTCTTGGTGTAACCGCAGAATTAGGCCCTCTGCATGCGCGACTACTACCTGCCTCGCTTATCGCGGCAATTTTCACACTCAGTCTGGCAGGTAACATGCCCGTCTGGGAGCCGCTGCTAATCTACGCGCTGGGCACATTGTGGTATGGCCTGTTCAACTGGTTCTGGTTCTGGATGTGGCGCGAGCAGCCGCTGCGTGAGTCGCTCAGCTTGTTGTACCGCGAATTAGCCGATTACTGTGAGGCCAAGTACAGCATGCTGACCCAGCATGCCGACCCAGAAAAAGCGCTGCCTCCCCTGCTGGTGCGCCAGCAAAAAGCGGTGGATTTAATTACCCAGTGCTATCAGCAAATGCATATGCTGTCGGCGCATCGCAACAACGATTATAAGCGCCTGCTACGTGCCTTTCAGGAGGCGCTCGATTTACAGGAACATATTTCCGTTAGCCTCCACCAGCCGGAAGAGGTGCAAAAGCTGGTCGAACGTAGCCACGCCGAACAAGTGATTCGCTGGAATGCGCGCACCGTCGCCGAACGCCTTCGCGTACTGGCCGATGATATTTTGTATCACCGCTTACCGACCCGTTTCTCAATGGAAAAGCAGATTGGCACGCTGGAGAAAATCGCCAACCAGCATCCGGACAATCCGGTGGGTCAATTTTGCTACTGGCACTTCAGCCGTATTGCCCGTGTGCTACGCACCCAGCGGCCACTGTATGCCCGTGATTTAATGGCTGACAAGCAGCGTCGGCTGCCGCTGATCCCTGCCCTGAAAAGCTATCTGTCGTTGAAATCCCCGGCGCTGCGTAATGCCGGACGCATCAGCGTCATGTTGAGCATTGCCAGCCTGATGGGCAGCGCCTTACACCTGCCAAAACCCTATTGGATTTTGATGACAATCCTGTTTGTCA
Organism: Citrobacter sp. S39; assembly: GCF_009495675.1. NCBI lineage: Bacteria > Pseudomonadati > Pseudomonadota > Gammaproteobacteria > Enterobacterales > Enterobacteriaceae > Citrobacter > Citrobacter sp. S39. The sequence continues at coordinate 1,368,588 of NZ_CP045555.1, read as the reverse complement.
CGCAAAATGGCTACGGGGCAACCCGGGTACGTATCTTACACCGTTCAGTAGGGACGCTCGTCGGTCTGGTGATCGCCGGCGTCACGCTGCACTTTCATATTCAGGAAGGTTACACGCTGGCAGGCATGCTACTGATAACCCTGGTGAGTTATCTGACCATCCGCAAAAACTACGGCTGGGCTACCGTCGGCTTTACCGTCACCGCGGTATATACCCTGCAACTGCTGACACTGAACGGGGAACAGTTTATCGTGCCGCGGTTTATCGATACGGTCACTGGCTGCCTAATCGCTTTTGGCGGGATGCTCTGGCTGTGGCCGCAGTGGCAGAGCGGTTTACTGCGTAAAAACGCCCACGATGCGTTAGAAGCCGATCAGGAGGCCATTCGACTGATTCTTAGCAATGATCCCCAGGCCACACCGCTAGCGTATCAACGCATGCGGGTCAACCAGGCGCATAACACGCTGTTCAACTCGCTGAACCAGGCGATGCAGGAGCCTGGGTTCAACTCGCACTATCTGGCGGACATGAAACTGTGGGTTACGCATAGTCAGTTCATCGTCGAACACATCAACGCAATGACTACGCTGGCAAGGGAACATACGATGCTGACGCCGGATTTGGCGCAGCGTTATCTGGAGTCCTGTGAAATTGCGATCCAGCGCTGTCAGCAGCGGCTGGAATATGACGGACCCGGAAGCTCCGGCGATGTGAATATTCTTGAGGCGCCAGAGATGCTGTCCCATGGGCCTTTAAGCACCCTTGAGCAGCATCTGCAGCGGGTTTTGGGGCATCTGAACACCATGCATACCATTTCGTCGGTAGCATGGCGTCAGCGACCGCACCACGGGATCTGGCTGAGCCGCCGGTTGCGGGACATGAAAGGTTAAGGTCGACTGCCGGATGCGCTACGCTTATCCGGCCTACGAATCACACCTTACCCTGTAGGCCGGATAAGGCGCTCGCGCCGCCATCCGGCAATCAGCCCACCACCTTCGCCACGGCCTGCGCGAAGCGCTGCATCCCTTCATCGATATCGGTCTGCTCCACCACCAGCGACGGCGCGAAACGCATCACGTCCGGTCCGGCGTTCAGTACCATCACGCCTTCATTCGCCGCGGCGTACAAGAAATCACGCGCCCGGCCTTTAAACTGCGGCTTCAGTTCGGCGCCAATCAGCAGTCCCATACCGCGAATGTCGCTGAAAATGTCAAACTGCTGGTCAATTTTCTGCAAATGCTGAACAAACGCCTGGCGTTTGGCCTGAATACCTTCCAGCACTTCCGGCGTGTTGATGATATCAAACGCAGCTCCCGCAACCGCGCAGGCCAGCGGGTTACCGCCGTATGTGGAGCCGTGTGAACCCACGTGGAACGCGGAGGCAATCTCCTGGGTGGTCAGCACCGCGCTCACCGGGAAACCGCCACCGAGCGCCTTGGCGCTGGTCAGGATATCCGGCGTCACGCCGTAGTGCATATAGGCAAACAGTGAGCCAGTACGCCCCATCCCGCTCTGTACTTCATCAAATACCAACAGCGCCTGGTGCTGATCACAGAGCTCACGCAAGCCTTGCAGGAATGCCGGCGTTGCCGCAGTAACGCCACCCTCGCCCTGAATAGGCTCGATCACCACCGCGCAGGTGTGATCGTCCATCACCGCTTTGACCGCATGCAGATCGTTAAACGGGACATGGATGATATCTGCCGGCTTTGGTCCAAAGCCGTCGGAATATTTCGGCTGCCCGCCGACGGATACGGTAAACAGCGAGCGGCCGTGAAACGCGTTATGGAAGGCAATGATTTTGGTTTTGAACGGGCTATGACGCACGCAGGCATAGTGGCGCGCCAGCTTAAAGGCGGTTTCGTTAGCTTCGGTACCGGAGTTCATGAACAGTACGCGTTCGGCGAATGTTGCCTCAATGATTTTACGGCCTAAGCGCAACGCAGGTTCGTTGGTGAAAACGTTGCTGGTATGCCACAGGGTTTCACCCTGGGTTTTTAACGCCTCAACCAGCGCAGGATGGCAATGCCCTAACGCGGTAACTGCAATGCCGCCCGCGAAATCAACATACTCTTTACCCTGTTGATCCCATACTCGACTCCCTTTCCCTTTTACCGGGATAAACTCAGCCGGTGCATAAATCGGCAGAATCACTTCATCGAATGTCGCGCGTGTAATTGCAGTTTGTTCAGTTGCCATGTCATTACCACCCTGTTAAGCAGAAATGCTAGTGAAATTATAATCACAAAATATGAATAAAAAATCACTGAATAGCAACCACAAATCACCGGTTGAGGAAATTAGCCAGCAGCTGATGCCCCTGTTCGCTGAGAATGCTCTCCGGGTGAAACTGCACCCCTTCCATATCCCACTCCCGGTGGCGAATACCCATGATCTCCTGCGTTTCACTCCAGGCGGTCACCTCAAAGCAGTCAGGAAGGGTTTCGGGAGCAACCACCAGAGAATGGTAGCGCGTTACCGTTAATGGATTGGCGAGCCCCTGAAAAACGCCCTGCCCGTTATGCGTAATCGGCGACGTTTTACCATGCATCACTTTCGCCGCCCGAACCACGGTCGCGCCAAAGGCCTGCGCCATCGCCTGGTGCCCCAGACAAACGCCCAGCAGAGGGATCTTCCCTGCGAAATAGCGAATAACCTCCAGCGAAATACCGGCGTCATCCGGCGTACAGGGTCCCGGGGAAATGACGATTTTTTGCGGGCTCAGCGCGTCAATTTGCGCCAGCGTCAGATCGTCGTTGCGCCTGACAAGGACATCAGCCCCCAGTTCGCAGAAGTATTGGTACAGGTTCCAGGTAAAAGAATCATAGTTATCGATAAGCAGGATCATGGCGGCTCCGGTACATAAGAACCGCGCTATTCTACTCAGTTTCCGGTGCTTCACTTACCACTTTACGAAATATCGCCCGCAGTGCAGACAGGTCACCCATCGCCCCGCTCTGATTAGCCTGATTCCACTCCTCAACCGGAATGCCATCCCAGCTCAGCACATACCCTGCATGAATCGCTAACTGTTCGAAGAAAATACGCTGCGCCAGACCGCTACCAATGCGAAACGGATGCAGCACATTGATTTCGCAATAATAGTGCGCAAGACGATCGACAAACTTGTCTTCCGGTAATCCCACCAGCCAGGACTCATCTTCCAGGTCCTGCATCAGTGCATTGCCCTCTTTCTCGATATAGGCGAAATGGCAAAAGCGAGTATCGCCCTGGTAAATATCGACTTCGCGCAGGTGTCCCGCCCAGTCAAAAATATCCCGATACAGCTGGCGATGAATGGCGCACAGGTGCGGTAAGCCCCGTTTAAGCGGCCCCAATTCGATAGTCGCCGCACGCAGCGCCGTCAGTTCATAAGCCGCCTGCGCCAAACGCTGCGCCTGATGAATCCCCAGACGGTTACGCATGACATTCAGGCCCGGATATAAATACGGGTCGCGACCATCACCGAATTTATCGCTCATAGTGCCTCCTCAGCTCTTCAAGACGCGCCAGAGCGTCTTCAGCACTCAGAGTAACCCGTAGAATATCTACGCCTTCCAGCCGTCGGCTGGCCTGGAAATTAGCGTTTCGCCGCTGTTCCCACAGCCTGGACTTTTGTTTATCGGTGAGTTTTTTCACGTGACCTCCCTGAATGAGCCGACACTTGCCACAAGTATAAGCAGCAATTTCGGGTTACGCAGAGAGAGGGGGGAACGCGGGCAAGAACTACCCGCGCGAGATACGATTACGGCAGAACTTTAGCAGAAAGGATAACAATCGGTTTTGACGGAACATTCTGGTATGGACCGACATCATGGGTCTGTACCTGAGAGATCTTATCCGCGACATCCATACCTTTCACAACTTTTCCGAAGACAGCATAGCCAAAGTCGCGCTGGCCGTGATCGAGGAAAGCGTTGTCTGCAATGTTGATAAAGAACTGGCTGGTCGCGCTGTCTTTATCCGCTGTACGCGCCATAGCAATCGTGCCGCGGGTGTTACGCAGTCCGTTATCGGCTTCATTCTTGATTGGCGGGTTAGGTTTCTTCTGCTGCATCTGCTCGGTAAAACCGCCACCCTGCACCATGAAGCCAGGGATCACACGGTGGAACGTAGTGTTGTTATAGAAACCGCTGTTGACATAATCGACAAAGTTTTGCACTGAAACCGGGGCTTTCTGACTGTTCAGCTCCAGCTCAATGTTACCAGCAGAGGTTGTCAGCAGAACATGAGGATCACCTTTTGCTGCCAGTGCTGCGGGAGAGAGAGCAGAAAGAGCGAGAACAGCTGCAACAGCCGCCAGAGTCGATTTGAGCATGAGAATTCCTTAACAAGAGCAGAAATGAAGCAAGTGAATTGATTCTAAAGAGCCTTCAAGGACAAGGCCATCCCTTTACCTAATTTTACGTACTTGAAACAAATGTAACCTTACTGCCGCATGAATCAATGTGATTTAGATCACATACAAAAATGTAATAAACAAAGTCATTACCAATAAATATTTAAATACATCACAAAAGCGCCTAAAATCTGCCCGCTCACGGCGCAGTCAATGCGCCTTACACTTCTATACAGGCCAGTCATGACTAACAGCAATCGCATCAAGCTCACATGGATTAGCTTTCTCTCCTACGCCCTGACAGGTGCGTTGGTAATTGTCACCGGGATGGTGATGGGAAACATCGCAGATTACTTCCATTTGCCCGTTTCCAGCATGAGTAACACCTTCACCTTCCTGAATGCCGGCATTCTGATCTCTATCTTTCTGAATGCATGGTTAATGGAAATCGTGCCCCTGAAAACCCAGTTGCGCTTCGGCTTTATCCTGATGGTACTGGCAGTCGCCGGACTGATGCTCAGCCATAGCCTGGCCTTGTTCTCTGCCGCCATGTTTGTATTGGGTCTTGTGAGCGGTATAACCATGTCGATTGGTACGTTCCTGGTAACTCAAATGTACGAAGGTCGCCAGCGCGGTTCCCGCTTGCTGTTTACTGACTCCTTCTTCAGCATGGCCGGTATGATTTTCCCGATGGTTGCCGCGTTCCTGTTAGCGCGCAGCATCGAATGGTATTGGGTCTATGCCTGCATCGGCCTGGTATACGTCGCCATTTTCCTGCTGACCTTCGGTTGTGAATTTCCGGCACTGGGTAAACACGCTCAGCAGTCAGATGCGCCGGTAGTAAAAGAAAAATGGGGGATTGGCGTGCTGTTTCTGGCGATCGCCGCACTGTGCTACATCCTCGGTCAGTTGGGCTTTATCTCCTGGGTTCCGGAATACGCCAAAAGCCTGGGTATGAGCCTGAACGACGCAGGTAAACTGGTCAGCGACTTCTGGATGTCTTACATGGTTGGCATGTGGGCGTTTAGCTTCATTCTGCGTTTCTTCGATTTGCAACGCATCCTGACCGTACTGGCGGGTCTGGCCACCGTACTGATGTATCTGTTTATCACGGGTACGCCGGAACATATGCCGTGGTTCATTCTAACGCTGGGCTTCTTCTCCAGCGCGATTTATACCACCATCATTACCCTTGGATCCCAGCAGACGAAGGTCGCCTCACCCAAACTGGTTAACTTCGTTCTGACCTGCGGCACCATCGGTACTATGCTCACCTTCGTGGTAACCGGCCCTATTGTGGCACATAGCGGCCCACAGGCGGCATTGCAGACGGCTAACGGCTTATATGCGGTTGTATTCGTAATGTGCTTTATTCTTGGCTTCGTCACGCGTCATCGCCAGCATAACGCGCCAGCAACGCATTAATTTCAGTGCCGGGGGCGCTTCGCTAGCCCGGCCTACACACTGCCGGATGGTATCCACATCACCCGGCATATTTTCGCCTCCTCTCTTCTTTCTCTGGTCATGTAGGCCAATTCTTACAAAAACCCCTTAATTTGTACGCTATTTGTACAAACACGAAAACTCAAATAATTCCGTCACTTATAAAAATGCTGACAAATCAGTTATATACCTCTTAAGGAGTATATAAGGGCGAATTTGATTTGCATCAATAAGTGCGGTTGCTGAATCGTTAAGGTAGGCAGTAATAGAAAAGAAATCGAGGCAAAAATGAGCAAAGTCAGACTCGCTATTATCGGTAATGGTATGGTCGGCCATCGCTTTATTGAGGATCTTCTTGATAAATCCGACGCTGCCAATTTTGATATTACCGTCTTCTGTGAAGAACCCCGCAAAGCATACGACCGCGTACACCTGTCTTCCTACTTCTCCCACCACACCGCCGAAGAGCTTTCTCTGGTGCGTGAAGGATTCTACGAGAAGCACGGCGTTAAGGTGTTAGTGGGCGAGCGCGCAATTACCATTAACCGCCAGGAGAAAGTAATCCACTCCAGCGCAGGTCGTACGGTTTACTACGATAAGCTAATCATGGCGACGGGCTCTTACCCGTGGATCCCACCGATTAAAGGTTCGGAAACCCAGGACTGCTTCGTTTACCGCACCATCGAAGACCTCAACGCGATTGAGTCTTGCGCGCGCCGTAGCAAACGCGGTGCCGTGGTCGGCGGTGGCCTGCTGGGCCTGGAAGCCGCTGGTGCGCTGAAAAGCCTCGGCGTTGAAACCCACGTGATTGAATTCGCCCCAATGCTGATGGCTGAACAGCTGGATCATATGGGTGGCGAGCAGTTACGTCGCAAAATTGAAAGCATGGGCGTGCGTGTGCACACCAGCAAAAACACCAAAGAGATCGTTCAGGAAGGCACCGAAGCGCGCAAAACCATGCGTTTTGCCGACGGTAGCGAACTGGAAGTCGATTTCATCGTCTTCTCTACCGGTATTCGTCCACGCGACAAACTGGCCACCCAGTGCGGCCTTGACGTCGCGCCACGCGGCGGTATCGTCATTAACGACACCTGCCAGACTTCTGACCCGGACATCTATGCCATCGGCGAATGCGCAAGCTGGAACAACCGCGTGTATGGTCTGGTCGCTCCTGGCTACAAAATGGCGCAGGTTGCCGTTGACCATATTCTCGAAACTGAAAACGCCTTTGAAGGCGCGGACCTGAGCGCCAAGCTGAAGCTGCTCGGCGTTGACGTCGGCGGTATTGGCGACGCGCATGCTCGCACGCCGGGCGCACGTAGCTATGTCTATCTCGACGAAAGCAAAGAAGTCTACAAACGCCTGATCGTTAGCGAAGATAACAAAACCCTGCTCGGCGCGGTTCTGGTTGGCGACACCAGCGATTACGGCAATCTGCTGCAGTTGGTGCTGAACGCCATTGAACTGCCGGAAAATCCAGATTCACTGATTCTGCCAGCACATGCGGGCAGCGGTAAGCCATCTATCGGTGTCGATAAACTGCCGGACAGCGCGCAGATTTGCTCCTGCTTTGACGTCACCAAAGGCATGCTGGTTGCCGCTATCAACAAAGGCTGCCATACCGTTGCGGCGCTGAAAGCGGAAACCAAAGCCGGTACCGGATGTGGCGGGTGTATCCCGCTGGTAACGCAGGTCCTGAACGCCGAACTGGCGAAACAGGGTATCGAAGTTAACAACAACCTGTGCGAACACTTCCCGTATTCACGTCAGGAACTGTTCCACCTGATCCGCGTAGAAGGCATTAAAACTTTCGAAGAGTTGCTGGCCAAACACGGGAAAGGCTACGGCTGCGAAGTGTGTAAACCTACCGTGGGTTCTCTGCTGGCGTCCTGCTGGAATGAGTACATCCTCAAACCACAGCACACGCCGCTGCAGGACACCAACGACAACTTCCTGGCTAACATCCAGAAAGACGGTACTTACTCCGTGATCCCGCGCTCTGCGGGCGGTGAAATTACCCCTGAAGGCCTGGTGGCCGTGGGCCGTATCGCGCGTGAGTTTAACCTGTACACCAAAATTACCGGTTCTCAGCGTATCGGTCTGTTCGGCGCGCAGAAAGATGACCTGCCGGAAATCTGGCGTCAGCTGATTGAAGCGGGTTTTGAAACCGGCCACGCGTATGCCAAAGCGCTGCGTATGGCGAAAACCTGCGTAGGTAGCACCTGGTGTCGTTATGGCGTCGGCGATAGCGTCGGCTTCGGCGTGGAGCTGGAAAATCGCTACAAAGGCATTCGTACCCCGCACAAAATGAAATTCGGCGTCTCCGGTTGTACCCGCGAATGTGCGGAAGCTCAGGGCAAAGACGTGGGTATCATCGCCACTGAGAAAGGCTGGAACCTGTACGTTTGCGGTAACGGCGGGATGAAACCTCGCCATGCAGACCTGCTGGCAGCAGATATCGATCGCGAAACGCTGCTCAAGTATCTTGATCGTTTCATGATGTTCTACATCCGTACCGCCGACAAACTGACCCGCACCGCACCGTGGTTAGACAATCTGGAAGGCGGTATCGAGTATCTGAAGTCCGTCATCATCGACGACAAGCTGGGCCTGAACCAGCATCTTGAAGAAGAGATGGCCCGTCTGCGTGAAGCGGTGGTCTGCGAGTGGACAGAAACCGTTAACACTCCATCCGCGCAGGTTCGCTTCAAACACTTTATCAACAGCGATAAACGCGATCCGAATGTCCAGGTTGTGCCTGAACGTGAACAACATCGTCCGGCCACGCCTTATGAGCGTATCCCGGTGACTCTGGTGGAGGAAAACGCATGAGCCAGTGGAAAAACATCTGCAAAATCGATGACATTCTGCCTGCAACAGGCGTCTGCGCCCTGTTAGGTAACGAGCAGGTTGCGATTTTCCGCCCGTATCACAGCGACCAGGTGTTTGCGATCAGCAACATCGACCCGTTCTTTGAGTCCAGCGTGCTTTCTCGTGGGCTGATTGCTGAACACCAGGGCGAATTGTGGGTTGCCAGCCCGCTGAAAAAACAGCGTTTTCGTTTAAGCGACGGACTGTGCATGGAAGACGAACAGTTCTCCGTGAAACATTACGAAGCGCGAGTGAAAGACGGCACGGTGCAACTGCGCGGTTAATTAATTTTTGGGAGGCGCAACGCCTCCCCTTTTTTGTATTTTTTTCATTGTAATTGTTATCACAAAATCATTTGTGCTGCATCGCGGCGGCAACTGAGCAAACCCCCAGGAGCATAGTTCACTATGTGACTGGGGTGAGCGAGGGCTGCCAACAAAGAGGCAGTGCAAAGGATGAAGTGAGAAAAGGATAATCAACACATGTTCACAGACACTATCAATAAGTGTGCGGCTAACGCTGCGCGCATCGCACGCCTGTCGGCAAATAACCCGCTCGGGTTCTGGGTCAGTTCGGCAATGGCAGGGGCCTATGTTGGCCTCGGCATCATCCTTATTTTTACCCTCGGTAACCTGCTCGACCCGTCCGTACGTCCGCTGGTGATGGGTGCAACCTTTGGTATCGCCTTAACGCTGGTTATTATTGCCGGTTCAGAACTGTTTACCGGTCACACCATGTTCCTGACGCTTGGCGTCAAAGCGGGCACCATCAGCCACGGCCAAATGTGGGCTATCCTACCGCAAACCTGGCTGGGAAATCTGGTCGGATCAGTGTTTGTCGCCCTGCTTTATAGCTGGGGAGGCGGCAGTCTGCTGCCGGTCGATACCAGCATCGTCCATTCGGTCGCGCTGGCGAAAACCACCGCGCCTGCAACGGTGCTGTTCTTTAAAGGCGCACTGTGTAACTGGTTGGTTTGTCTGGCAATATGGATGGCAATCCGTACCGAAGGCGCGGCAAAATTCCTCGCTATCTGGTGGTGTCTGCTGGCGTTTATCGCTTCCGGCTACGAGCACTCGGTGGCCAACATGACGCTGTTTGCCCTCTCCTGGTTCGGTCATCACAGCGAAGCTTATACCCTGTCAGGAATTGGTCATAACCTGCTGTGGGTGACACTCGGTAATACTTTGTCCGGTGTCGTATTCATGGGATTAGGTTATTGGTATGCTACGCCAAAATCGGAGCGTCCGGCTCCGGCAAAAATCAACCAGCCAGAGGCGGCTGCTAATAATTAATTAAGGGGTAATGTCGTGGACCATTTGCCTATATTTTGTCAACTACGTGACCGCGACTGCTTGATCGTCGGCGGTGGTGATGTCGCAGAACGCAAAGCGCGGTTACTGCTGGAAGCGGGCGCCCGTTTAACGGTTAATGCACTGGCGTTTATTCCGCAGTTCAAAGTATGGGCAGATGAAGGCATGCTGACGCTGGTTGAGGGACCGTTCGATGAGTCCCTGCTCAACACCTGCTGGCTGGCTATTGCCGCCACCGATGACGATGCCGTCAACCAAAGCGTCAGCACCGCCGCGGAGTCACGTCGTATCTTCTGCAACGTGGTCGACGCGCCAAAAGCAGCCAGTTTTATCATGCCCTCCATTATCGACCGCTCGCCGCTGATGGTGGCGGTCTCCTCCGGCGGGACATCGCCGGTGCTTGCCCGTCTGCTGCGTGAAAGGCTTGAATCCGTACTGCCTCAGCATTTGGGCCAGGTCGCACAATATGCCGGCAAGTTGCGCTCCCGGGTGAAGAAACAGTTTGCCAGCATGGGTGAACGTCGCCGCTTCTGGGAAAAATTGTTCGTGAATGACCGCCTGGCGCAGTCGCTGGCTAACAATGACCTAAAAGCCGTCGAGGAAACCACCGAGCAAATGCTCAGCGAACCGCTGGATCACCGTGGTGAAGTGGTGCTGGTTGGCGCCGGTCCTGGCGATGCCGGACTATTGACGCTGAAAGGGTTACAGCAGATCCAGCAAGCGGATGTCGTGGTTTATGACCGCCTGGTTTCCGACGACATCATGAACCTTGTCCGCCGCGATGCAGACCGAGTGTTCGTCGGCAAACGTGCGGGCTATCACTGCGTACCGCAGGAAGAGATCAATCAGATCCTGCTGCGTGAAGCACAGCAGGGCAAGCGCGTGGTACGACTGAAAGGTGGCGACCCGTTCATCTTTGGCCGTGGTGGCGAAGAGCTGGAAACGCTGTGCCATGCCGGTATTCCATTCTCTGTAGTGCCTGGTATTACCGCAGCCTCTGGTTGTTCTGCCTATTCCGGCATTCCACTGACCCATCGTGATTACGCTCAGAGCGTGCGTCTGGTTACCGGACACCTGAAAACCGGCGGTGAGCTGGATTGGGAAAACCTGGCGGCCGAGAAACAGACGCTGGTGTTCTATATGGGACTGAACCAGGCTGCTACCATCCAGGAAAAATTGATCGAGTTTGGCATGCAGCCTGATATGCCCGTCGCGCTGGTAGAGAACGGGACTTCCGTCAAGCAACGCGTCGTCAACGGAGTACTAACGCAGCTTGGTGAGCTGGCACAGCAGGTTGAAAGTCCGGCGCTGATTATCGTCGGTCGCGTGGTTGGACTACGCGATAAGTTGAACTGGTTCTCGAATCATTAATTGAATGCTAATAAATGCCCTGATATTCAGGGCATTTATTTATGATTCACAAAAGTTAATATTTAATCTAAATAAAATATCATCCATAGCATTCATCATTTTATTAAAAATAGATACATTTCATAGCATTTTAATTCATTAAAAATATAATTTATCCTAACATTATCATGTCCTTATTCGGACTATTTAAAATCTTCCTTAGTTGATATCTTAATCGCCGAGAAATGGATTTCATCCATTTAATAAATAGATATTTTACAAGGATTTTATCATGTTTAAATTTGCAAAAATCACCATCGTGGCAGGTGTACTGGCTATGCTGACCGCATGTACTGGTCATATTGAAAACACAAAAAACAACTGTAGCTACGATTATTTATTCCATCCGGCGATTTCAATTTCTAAAATTATTGGTGGCTGCGGCCCGGCTGCAAATCAATAATATACGCGATTGCGCAGATACAAAAAAACCGGGAATTTCCCGGTTTTTGCATTTATAGATTAGCTACTCATTCACACATCATCGCGCTCACGCTCTCGCGCAAAATACGCAGCACCGTTTCTTCTCCACTTCGGTTAGGATTAATGCGAATCGCATAATCACCCAGCAACGGATTAGCTTCGCGAAACGTCCCCGAAAGGCGATAGAACAGCGGAGGGATCTCATACTTCGACTCAGCTCCCACCGGGTATGGCAGCGCACCTCTTTTTTGTGCCTCTTCCAGCACACCAGCGGCAATTGGCTGGTGAAACTCCACGATCAGCACCTTCGACTGGGCATTAGCAATAACCGCTTTTTTCACCTCAGGTATCGCTCCACTATCGAGCAGATTCAGCAGACGCTCAGAAACGCCAGCCTGTACCGCATGCATCACCGGTGCGAAAACCAGACCGCGAAGTACCTCGAGCGCCTGCGCCCCCTGAATCTGGCTGCCGCCGGAATAGAGGGTGTTACGGATTTTAGCGATGACCTCTGCCTTGCCAACAACCGCCCCTACGCCTTCCGGGCCGAAGAGCTTAAAGCAGGAAAAGGTGGACAGCGTCGCCCCGCATTCGCAGCCGATACCCTCTACTTTCATCACCGCGTAGTTGTCATCGGTTAACGTCGGTACGCCGCATTGTGTTATTTCCGCCAACACATCTGCTAAAACGTAATGGTCCTGCGGTTGCTGCCGCGTATGCTGTACCAGCGCGGCATCAGGGCGATACTGCGTAACAGCACGCGCGATTGCCGGGAGGCAGTTGAAATCAGCCCTGACCAGGGTGATGCCCATCTGCTCGATGATCACCTGTGTTGTAGGATACACAGGTGCGTCGTGTACCAGCAGCCGCTGCCCGGGTTTGAGCAGTGCGGCCAGCCCGGCGCGAATAGCCCCGGTGCCAGCCCCCTGAACCAGCACGGCGGCTTCAGCATGAAACGCCTCGGCCAGCACCGTTTCCACACGCTGCGTGACCCGGGGCTGATTCAGCCCCGGGGTCAGCCCGAAATCGCCACCGGCCAGAAAGTCAGCGCCAGGAAAGTGACGGCAGAGCGTATCCACCAGCGCAAACTGCTTTTGTTGTGCTTGCGCGAGCGTCAAACTTTGTAGAGGGAACGTCTTCATGTTTTACGCCTCCTCAGGCCGGAACAAACAGACCAAACCAGTAGAGAATATTCAGCACAATACCCGTAATCATCACCGCCACGACCGGGGCCGCCATCTTCTGCACCGGACGCCCTATCGATTCGTTAAGGAAGTAAATCGCCACCGCAATCGAGAAACCGGTGTAGCCAGCCATCTTAATGGCGGCAAAAATCGAGCCTATCAGCAGCGCCATTTCCATCAGCATATTCATCGCATTACGAATATTGTCCGATGCGTTACGCACTGACGGATAACGCCCCAGCCATTTGCCAATTGAGCGCAGCAGCAACACTTCCGCGGAAATCACGATAGCGCCAAGGAGTGCCGCTATCCACGGGTTCGGTGCCAGATAACCAACGGAATAAACAAAGGTGAAGCCCGCTACCGCGTACACACCGGTTGCCAGCGCGGTGGTGGCAATCAACGGCACAAAACCCAACCCACGCATAAATTCCGCCAGCGCCGCCTGGTTAACCAGCGTCTGCGATTGCTCAGGCGTAATCCCCGCTGAATAGGCTTTTTCCAGCGTAAAAATTGAGACCTCGCTACCAGCAAAAATTTTCATACTGGCAACGGCGGCAATCAGCGCGCCTACAATGGCAATATACGGCAGGTTTTTAATAATCCGTGAGGTTCGTTCTTCAAAGACCGATAGCCCGCTGGCATCCATCTCCTCATCACCGCGATGGCGAATATCATGCGTAATAGCGATCGCCAGCAGCATCATCATCCCCACAAAAATCTCAATTGATTCCGGGTTCAGATGCGGGAAGTAACGCACCACCACCACGCGGGTCATCAGTACCACTACTGCCGCGATAATGCTGTGTTTCCAGCCAAACTGGTAGAAAATCGCCACCAGCGGGAAGAGTGCGAATGCAGAAACCACCGGCGAACTTAATTCACCCAAGCTACCCAGCACATCCACCGGCAGCGCCGTGAGCAGATGGTTCACCGGCAGCAGGCAGGTCAGAATCAATACGCCCCAGATAGCGCCCAGACCGAACGCCAACACGCTGTTCATTGCCAGCACGCCGAGAATATCCGTCGGCAGGAACAGCAGCCAGGCGTTGAGCAAGCCGGTTTTCAGGGTAAAGGAGATCCCCACCGACGCGACAAAGCCGATACTCAGACCAAACGCGATACTTCCCGCCTCCCGGCGGTTCATGTACCCCTCGATCAGTTGCGGCAGAATCGGGCGGATGCCGTCATGAAAGACGGCCGCCGAGCGGTGTGCCAGAAGTGACGTCATGCCGGTCAGGCAGGCCACCACCACAATCTGAATATACAGATCCATAGTCATGCCTTTTATTTCAGGTGGTTAACCAGCATCGGAATCGCATGTTCAACATGTTCGACGGAGAGACCAAACGCCACTTTCCCTTCCGCAACCATTTTTGCGATATGTTCGTCTTTCGCCTTAATACCCGGCTTGGCGATAGTGCAACTCTTGTTGTAGCCAATCACCGCGATGGCAATCGACAGTGCTGCACCCGCACCGGTGTTACAAGCGCCGATGTAGTAATCCAGTTGTCCGGATTTCACCTTCATCGCCGCTTCCATATCATTATGAATGGAGACTTCAAAGCAGCCCGGTGCTGCGGTTTCGATGGTTTTTTTAATCTGCTCACGCTGTAAGCCAGCAACGCCAATCTTTTTCATGATTCTGTCCTTATTGGAAAAATTTTGAGGGGTTATCACGTAACATCGTGTCCACATCGGCCTGACTGAATCCTGACTGGCGCAGCTGTGGGATAAAGGTGGTTAACAGATAGTCGTAGCCATTGCCGCCATTGGCTTTTAAATGCGAGCGGCGGGTAATGTCCATAGAGAGCATGACGTGGCTAAGCAGTCCGCAATCGCGTATCGCGTGCAGCATGGCGATGCGTTTCTCGTCCGGGTAATAGTTGTTTTTTCCGATGGTATCGAATTGCACATACGCGCCGAGCTCGATCATGCGTAAGATATTGTCGAGATTATCTTTCAGGTCGCAGTGACCAACGGTTACGCGGGAAAGGTCGACGCCGTGCGCCTGTAGCAACACCAGCTGTTCCACTCCCATCGTGCTAAAAGAGGTATGGGTTGAGATGGGGCGTCCGGTTTCGATGTGTGCCCGTGCCGCGGCGATAAACACCTTCTCTTCAAGCGGCGTAATCACGCCTTCACTAGAGCCAATTTCCGCGATAATTCCGGCCTTCAATTCAGTACCATCAATACCGATGACTATCTCATCGACCATCTCCTGCGCGAGCTGTTCCACGCTGTGCGCCGCAACATGTTCAGGGAAGAACGCATCCTGGTAATAGCCTGTGCAGGCCACGACGTTGATTCCGGTATCGCGCATCAGGTCGAGCATGAATTGCGGATTACGTCCCATATAGCGGTTGGTCATCTCAATAATGTTGCTGACGCCTGACGCCCGGAGATCCTTCATTTCCTGACAAATGAGATCGTACTGATCTAACCGGCAGTCGAGGTTATTCTTAAATCCGGAGAGATCGATATGCAGATGTTCGTGGACCCAGGTGTAGCCCGTCGGATCAAAGTTCATAAGGTGTCTCCTGTAAGGCGCAATGCCGAGAGAAAAGAACAGCCGTTTTGTGGCGCCGCCGCGCCGAAAAATTCACACACCGTAGCGCCAACATCGGATAACGTCGCCCGGATGCCTAATTGCGCAGGTTCAAGCCCCTGTTGATACACCAATACCGGCACAACTTCCCGGGTATGGTGGCTGTGCCCTATGGTCGGATCGTTGCCGTGATCGGCCATGACCACCAGACAGTCATTTGGCTCCATAGCGGTCAGAAGGCGTGAAAGATTAAGATCAACAAGCTGCAGCCGTTCGGCATAACGTGCGACGTCTTCAGCGTGTCCGGCGAGATCGGTTTCCTGAATGTTGGTACAGATAAATACCGTCGATTCCGCGTTAAATTCGTTAAGCGTGATATCCATAATCTGCTGGCTATCTACCAGGTTTTGCCAGCTGCGCCCGTGCGGATTGCCAACGATGTCCGCCACTTTACCGACCAGCACGGTAGGGATTCCGGCGTCATGCAGTTTTTGCGGTACCTGTACCTGCTCATCTACGCCAAAGCCCATATGCCTGACCTGAAAACCGCTTTCATACGCGCCGGAGCGTGGGGCATTAATGCCGACAAAGCGCCCTTCCATCGTTTCGGCGGCATCCAGAATGCGCTGGCTGTTCGCAAGCTGGCCGCCAAAGGTGATGACGCGCCCGACCTGAACCTGTTCACGCACTACGCGGCCAATCTTTAGCACCTCATCAAACGCAATGGCGGACAGGTTGGCAGTGACGTTGTAGACCTGACCTAAATCCGCCTCTAGGTTATCGCCCACTGCAACCGCATCGTTGACCCACAGAAACGCCAGTTCGCCGCCGCGACGTTCCACCTGCCAGCCTGCGGCTTTTAGCGCTTGCTCAACGCGATCAATGACGTCGCTAAATGGCATCCGCAGCGGGGCCTGAGGCCGTGTGCCTAAAATCTCCTGATGGCCCATAAAGGTATCTCCCCCTTCATGCTGCAGTTCCGCAACGCCCCAGACCGCCGATTCCGAAGGTTTCATCACGCCAGGCGCAAAGCCCAGAGCGTTAATCAGCCCCAACTTCTCAAGCGTTGGCAGCCGTAACTGCGGGAGTTTGCCCAGGATATGACCACAGGTATTCGCTCCGGCATCCTGCGGCCTGACCCGCGTGACGTCTTTCATTGCGCCAACGCCAAAACTGTCGATTACCAACACCACGAATCGGGCCATTAGTCCTCCAGAATATTGCCGAGACTGTCGTATCGCGCGACGATTTCAGCTACGCCGCGCTGAATGCCCGACACCAGCACCACGTCGCTACGCGTCACGAAGATCTGGGTGCGAAAACAGAAGATCACCGCGCTGCTCACCGGAAACTCACCGGCCACAGGCAGGTAGTAGTCAATGCTGCTGTCGTCCACGGGTTTTAGCTTCGCTGCGATCGGCGCGTCATTTTCTGGCGTAAAGACCAGCGCATTTTGCGCATGGCCGCGACGATAATAGCCCCCGCCGTAGCAATAACTGTCCCCGCGAAAATTGTGCGATATCTCGCTCAACCACAGCATCGCAATGCGTTCCGGCTGGTCGCCTTTTTGATTGGAAGGAATGGTGCCGGTCAACGCATGACCCGGCTCCGCATGGGTGACACCATATTCCGCCAGCAAAGGGAGTGACGAACAGCTACTGGCTGACGGCGCATTAAGCTGCTCAATGGCAATCCCGGCCTCAACCAACTGACGTCGGGCATTTACCAGCGTATGCAGATTAGGCGTCGGCATCGTCTGCGCGGAGTTTTCATCCCATAACAGGCATGGGAAATGGGTGAGGCCGCTCAGGCGCAGGCCCGGCAGTCTGCGGATTTCATTGACCACATCCGTCAGATACATCAGCGGAAATCCGCTTTCCTGCCCCGGGTAGAGAAAATCATCTTTGTCGTACACCTTCAGCATCACATTCTGTTCACAACCGGCCTTCACCGCAGCAGCGGAAACTTCGCGCGCTTTCTCCAGTGAGAACAATGTGATGACTTCAGTACCTTGCGCTACAGCTTCATTGACCAGCCGCGACGGGATCTGCACCAGATGTCCCTGATGCGCAACCGGCAACCCGGCACGGCGCATGACGCGACTCTCCTTGTAATCGACAACCACGATGCCTTCATAGCCAAGCTGCAACAGTTTCTCCGCCAGCCACGGGTTACGTCCAACCTGTTTGGTCATCAGATACAGCGAGATACCATGTTGCCCCGCGACATCCAGCAGACGTTTGCCATTCTCAATGACCTGGTCAACATCAATGACCCAACTATCAGGGGCGATCTTTCCCTGCTGCCATAACGCGATAGCGGCGGAGATTAGCGCGGGGTTCTGGCGTTTCAATGCGTCTATAAACATTTCTCGGCCTCGTTTCTAATCCTTCAGTTAAATATTCATTTTTTTGAATATTTAAGATGCAATAAGCTCATTCCCAGTGATTTCAGACACCTTCGTTCGCCGCCATCCACAATCCATACAAGTTCGCCAACATATAGCCTTCTTCATTCGCGTGCAGCGCCACCGTAAACTCTTTCATCAGCGCCTGATGTACCAGCAAAATAGTTGGCCAGAGATGAGATTGCGCCAACTCCTCCAGCAACTCACCATCCAGCGCTTCAATCACTTCGCCCTGGCGACTGCGCATTAACGCACTCGCCATATGGGTCATCGCCATGGTTCCTTGCTCGCTGTGAATCGGCAAACGCCACTCTTCATCCAACCGCCTGACCACTTGCAGCATGCCGCTACAAATATCCTTGTCGATAACGCCTGCTTCACACAGCAGGTTAAGCCTGTTTTCCATGTCGTTTGCCTTCACTTAATAACTGGGTTCCTGTTCACCGTTCGCCACACGTTGTTGGTGGGCAAGCAGCGCCTCTTTGTTAACAACGGCGCGCAGTAGCTGCTGCATCGCATAATCCTCTGCGCGGGTAAGTACCACGGCCTCCGTGGCCTGCAAAAATCGCGGGTCGTTGGTGAGCGGCGTAGCTTCTAACCCCAAAACCGCCAGCTCGGCCTCGGCAACCACGTTCCAGATAACCGCATCCACATCCCCTTTCGCGATGCGCTGCAAGCTTTCGTGATAAGGCATATCGATCAATTCAACGTCACGGTTGCCAAAACAGGCCTCGGTCATGATTTTCTGATCCGCCGAACGGTTATCGAGCCCGACACGTTTTACAACTGCAGATTCGCCCTTGCGACAAATTAGCTGATGCTCGCCAACGTAGGTATGCGGTCCCAGCGCCAACGTGATGCGCAGCCCGTCCTGAGCAAGGTAACTTTCCGCCGCCAGACGAGAAACCACCGCCATGTCGTAGACGCCGTTTAGCAGGCATTCCACGCGAATATCAGCCCCACGCATGTGTGCGTAATAAAACGGGATCCCATCGAACTGCGCTTTCAGCCCACTCGCCAGCCCTTCATATAAACGGGTGTAAGGCAGCGGCATCGCACAGACCACGTTATTAATATCCACATGCTTTAGCAGCGTACGGTTATCCATATCCACCAGATAGCTACCGTTACGCCCACGACGCTCAATACGGATTGCCCCAGAGGATTCCAGCGTTTTCAACGCAGCCTGAGTTAACCCTACCGATGAGTGACACTCGGCTGCCAGTTCATCAATAGTTTTCAATCTGTTACCGCACTTCTCACCGAGCAGATAACGGGCCAGGGTTGTCAGCACAACCCCCTCTTTCTTGATAAATGTCCGACGCATTTTATATTTTCAGTAAATTGAATATTTATATCTTCATTAAAGTGAAGATATAACGCAATGAGGAAATATGCAAACGGCGAGGCGCTTCACATTTTTTGAGGTTCACAAACCAACAGGCGAAAAAAAACCGGGCGTAACCCGGTTTCTTCAACAACACAGAGCGCATTACGGCTTGGCGACAAAACCAATCGCTTCGTAAACGGCTTTAAGCGTAACAGAAGCACGTGCGCTGGCTTTTTCCGCACCGTCTTTCATCACTTTCTGCAGGAAAGCTTCATCGTTACGGAAACGGTGATAACGCTCCTGAAGCTCGGTCAGCATACCGGAAACGGCCTCTGCGACTTCACCTTTCAGATGACCATACATTTTGCCTTCGAAGTGCTGTTCCAGCTCCGGAATGCTCTGGCCGGTGACCGCAGAGAGGATATCCAGCAGGTTGGAAACGCCCGCTTTGTTCTGCACGTCGTAGCGTACAACAGGCGGCTCTTCAGAGTCGGTCATCGCGCGTTTGATTTTCTTAACCACAGATTTCGGATCTTCCAGCAGGCCGATCACGTTGTTGCGGTTGTCATCCGACTTGGACATTTTCTTCGTCGGCTCCAGCAGCGACATCACGCGCGCGCCGGATTTAGGAATGAACGGCTCAGGCACTTTGAAGATCTCGCCATACAGGGCGTTGAAGCGCTGGGCGATATCGCGGCTCAGTTCCAGATGCTGTTTCTGATCTTCGCCAACCGGTACCTGGTTGGTCTGATACAGCAGAATGTCTGCCGCCATCAGTACCGGATAATCAAACAGGCCGGCGTTGATGTTCTCCGCATAGCGTGCGGATTTATCTTTGAACTGGGTCATACGGCTCAGCTCGCCGAAGTAGGTGTAGCAGTTCAGTGCCCAACCTAACTGTGCATGCTCCGGTACGTGAGACTGCACGAAAATTGTACTTTTTTCAGGATCGATACCGCATGCCAGGTACAGCGCCAGCGTATCGAGCGTTGCTTTACGCAACTGCTGAGCATCCTGACGAACGGTGATGGCATGTTGGTCAACGATGCAGTAGATGCAATGGTAGTCATCCTGCATGCTCACCCACTGACGCAGCGCACCCATATAGTTGCCAATGGTCAATTCACCTGAGGGCTGTGCGCCACTAAAAACGATGGGCTTAGTCATTTTTTGATTCCTGATTTTCGCTATGCGGAAGCCCGAGAGCGGGCAGTAGTTCATTAATACGGTCGTAAATAACGTCGGGTTGGCTCAGCGCGATCGACTCACCGTAGTTGTAGCCATAGGTCAGGCCAACGGACGGACAGCCAGCAGCTTTTGCCGCCTGAATATCATTGCGTGAATCCCCTACGAAGAGCATTTGCTCAGGCTTGATGCCAAGCTTGTTTGCCACCAGCAGCAGCGGATCCGGATGCGGTTTTTTATTCTGCACGTCGTCACCACCGATGACCACGCTAAAGTATTTGGCGATATCTAATGCTTCGAGTAATGGCGCGACAAACGGGGTCGGTTTGTTGGTTACCAGACCCAGCGGCAATCCTTTCGCATGCAGCGCGCCCAGCGTGTCGGCAACATCAGGGAACAGGAATGTCCCCTCTTCTGCGACATCACCGTAGTATCTGTCGAACAGCTTACGCAAAATACGTACCTGTTCCTCAGCGGGAATATCATCATCAACGGGCGGTTTACCCATCGTTTTACGTAATGTCGCGCGCTCCTGACGAGACCACGCCAGCGCGCGCTCCATCAGTACATCTGCACCGTTACCAATCCAGGTGATAACGCGTTCTTCTCCGGCAACCGGCAATTCCAGCGCATACAGCGCCATATCCACCGCTGCGGCTAATCCCGGCGCGCTGTCGACCAGCGTGCCGTCGAGGTCAAATGCAGCGCCCCGAATATCCTGAAACTTATCCATGACTTACCTTCGCCAGTTCATTGCGCATTTCATCAATGACTTTTTTGTAGTCTGGTTGGTCGAAAATAGCGGAGCCTGCGACAAACATATCTGCGCCTGCCGCGGCAATTTCGCCAATGTTGTTCACTTTGACACCGCCGTCCACTTCGAGGCGGATATCGTAGCCAGATTCATCAATGCGACGACGCACTTCGCGCAGTTTATCCAGCGTTTGTGGGATGAAGGACTGCCCGCCAAAGCCTGGGTTAACGGACATCAGCAGGATCACATCGAGCTTATCCATGACGTAGTCCAGATAGCTCAGCGGCGTTGCCGGGTTGAACACCAGGCCCGCTTTACAGCCATGTTCTTTGATCAGCTGTAAAGTGCGATCGACATGCTCGGAGGCTTCCGGGTGAAAAGTAATGATGCTGGCACCGGCGGCGGCGAAGTCCGGGACAATACGATCGACCGGTTTCACCATCAGGTGAACATCAATCGGGGCAGTGATGCCATATTTACGCAGCGATTTCAGTACCATCGGTCCGATGGTCAAGTTCGGTACGTAGTGATTGTCCATGACGTCGAAGTGCACAACGTCGGCACCGGCAGTCAGCGCTCTCGCAGTGTCCTCACCCAGGCGGGCAAAATCAGCCGACAGAATTGAGGGGGCGATCAAATACTGTTTCATCCGCTTCTCCTTGAGATTTATTTCTTCGCAGGCGTTACAACTCCTGGTTTATACAGTGCCAGCAGTTCGTTCACCTTTTTACGCGTGCCGCCATTGCTGCTTATGCTGCGCCGCACTTTGACCTGAAAATGTTTCGCCGCTCGGTACCATTCACGGGTATCGGGCGTATCGTGGTTCGAAATTAACACTGGGATCTGCTTACTGACCAGCTTTTCTGCCATCTCGGCCAAATGCGCCTGCTCTTTCGGGCTAAAGCTGTTGGTGTGATACGCAGTGAAATTTGCCGTCGCCGAAAGTGGTGCATAAGGCGGGTCACAATAGACCACAGAGTTGCTATCCGCACGATCCATGCACTCTTCATAGGAGAGGCAATGGAACTCCGCATTCTGCGCTTTCTCAGCAAAATGGTACAACTCGGCTTCCGGGAAGTAAGGTTTTTTATAACGCCCAAACGGGACGTTAAACTCGCCGCGCAGGTTATAACGGCACAATCCGTTGTAACCAAAGCGGTTCAGATACAAGAACAGCACTGCTCTGCGGAACGGATCCTGGCTGGCATTAAATTCTTCTCTGAACCGATAGTACACCTCAGCCTGATTGGTTTCAGGCATAAACAGCTCACGAGAAGCCTGCACATACTCATCGGTACGCGTCTTCACGATGTTGTAGAGACTGATAAGGTCGCTGTTGATATCGGCAAGAATATAACGAGAAAAGTCGGTGTTGAGAAACACCGACCCGGCACCCACGAAAGGTTCAATCAGGCACTCACCCTGAGGTAAATGCCGTTTAATATCATCAAGCAGGGGGTATTTCCCCCCTGCCCATTTTAAAAAAGCGCGATTTTTTTTCATGCTGACTAACTAATTACACCTTCTCCGGCTGTGGAGAAAGCTCCGACAGCATCCTGCGCTTTAGTCTTTGTCCCGCAATTGGGCGAAACAGCAAACCATTGCAGAACATATCCTATCTTACTTCAAATCGGCCTGAACCTGGTGCAGCGGTTTTGCCCACGGGTTTTTCGCCTGAATATCAGCGGGTAACGTAGACACTGCACGTTTCGCATCTTCTTTAGACGCATACACGCCTGTTACCAGAACATACCACGGTTGACCGTTACGCGTCGTCTGGTACACCACATAGTTCTTCAGGTTTTCTTTCTTCGCCCAACCGTTCAGGTTGTCGTAGTTAGAAGAACTGCTGAGCTGCAGCGTGTAATGGCTGGACGGCGCAGATTTTAACGCTCCAACGTTACCTGCACTTTTCGCTCCGCCAGCAACAGGTGTTGTCGTTGTTGCTGTCGCCGTTGGCGCAGGCGTTGCGGTCTGTGCTGGCGCCGTCGTGGTTGCTTTCGGCTCAGCGGTCGCTTTCGGCGTAGCGGTTACCACAGGCGCTTTGGTTGTGGTAGTCGGCGCAGTTGCGGTTGGTTTTGCCTGGGCAACAGGTTTCGGCTCTGTCGGCGTCGCTTTCACCGTAGTTTGCGGTTTGCTCTTCGGCTCAATTACGGCCTGTTTACGTTCCTGATGCGTAGCCACAGGACGTTCAGTCGTTTCCGTTTTCGCAGTCTGGCGCGCAGCACTACCATTACGCATCGGCGCAACGGTCGCAGGTTCGGTCGGCAGCGTAGAGTTAACCACAGCGTTGTTAACTTGCTCCTGGCCTTGCGGTTGTGTCAGAGCGTTGTTCAAATCGCCCTGCACTTCAACACGCTGCTGCCCTTCAGTTGCCGCAGGTGCCTGACCTTGAGTCGGGGTAGAGGAAATCGGTGGCAGGGAAACATCCTGCTGGGTATTGCCAGCAGTCTGCTCTGCGCCCGTTGCAGGTGGCGTTGCACTCGCCTGATCCGTTGCATTGCTGCCAGAGAGATCGATGCTCTTCTCACCAGATGCTGCCTGCTCATTGGAAGAAGATGAGGGGGCTTTCAGCGCAGAACCAATGCCGATAATCAGCAGCAGCAGTACCAGAACACCCACGCCCATCATCATATACTGGCGGGAGGCAGGCTTGCTGGCGGCTTTCTTACGCTTGCGCGGACGACGTTCTACACGCTCTTCATCCACGGTATCGTCATCAGATTCATACTCTTCTTCAATGTCCTGCTCTTCATCACGCTCTTTGCGTGCGCGCGCAGGACGGCGATCGTCAGCATCCAGATCAACATCATCAAAATTGATTTGCGGCTCATTATCGCGTTCAGACGATTGACGAGAACGACCAGTACGACGATCGCTGGGATCGGGTTTCAGCTCGTCTTCTGGTTTGAATTCATCCATTTAACACCCCACTCAAAGGTTAATGCTTACGACTTTGCACATAACCTGAAGCTAAAAGACCTACGTTTCGCAACGTAAGCCTGACCTTTCTTGTTGTTACGCCTGCTGGCAATCAGCAATAGCGTTAAGAACCACCTCGTGCGACACTCCGCCGCGCACTTCACTCTTCCCTATCGCTCGCGGAAGCACCAAACGAATCTCTCCCGCTAACACTTTTTTATCTCGCAGCATGTGCGGCAGATAAGCCTCAGTGGACATTTCACGCGGCCCATTCACCGGTAAGCCTGCTCGCTGTAACAGCGTAATGATGCGCTGCGTATCAGCGGAGGTGAACTGACCCAAACGTTCAGACGTACGGGCAGCCATTACCATACCAGCGGCCACCGCTTCACCATGTAACCAATTGCCATAACCCATTTCAGCTTCGATTGCATGACCAAACGTGTGCCCCAGATTCAGTAAAGCACGTAAGCCCATTTCGCGCTCGTCTGCTGCGACAACTTCTGCTTTCAGCTCACAACAACGACGAATACAGTACGCCATCGCCGGACCGTCCAGACGCAGCAACGCATCCAGATTGTCTTCCAGCCAGCTGAAAAATTCACCGTCAAGAATGATGCCGTATTTGATCACTTCCGCCAGCCCCGATGCCAGCTCACGCGCAGGAAGCGTTTTCAGACAATCGAGATCCACCACCACGGAGGCCGGTTGGTAAAACGCGCCAATCATGTTTTTACCGAGGGGATGGTTTACGGCGGTTTTGCCGCCAACGGAGGAGTCGACCTGCGACAACAGGGTTGTCGGGACTTGAATAAAACGAACACCACGTTGATAGCTGGCTGCCGCAAAACCGGTCAGATCGCCAATCACGCCGCCGCCAAGGGCAACTAACGTGGTATCACGACCGTGCGGTTTTTGCAGTAACGCGGTGAAAACCGTATCCAGAACCGTCAGGCTTTTATGCTGCTCGCCATCGGGAAGGATAACGCTATCAACGTTAACACCCGCCTGTTCAAGTACGCCGCGAACCTTATCGAGATAAAGGGGGGCCAGGGTTCCGTTGGTCACCAACATAACCTGATCGCCCGATTTCAGCGGTAAGAATGAAGCTGGTTCATTGAACAAACCAGCCGCGATGGTGATAGGGTAACTACGTTCCCCGAGAGTGACTGTGATCCTCTCCATTACGCGACATCCACCTTAGTTACTTGTACCCGCAGACGAGTGTGTATTCAGCCAGAATTAGTTGCTTTCCAACATATGAATAATCTGGTTTGCTACGACTTTTGCGCTCTGATCGTCGGTGCGAATGGTCACGTCAGCAATCTCTTCGTACAGAGGATTGCGTTCGTCAGCCAACGCTTCCAGAACTTCACGAGGCGGTGATTCTACCTGCAGCAGCGGGCGTTTCTTGTCACGTTGAGTACGCGCAAGTTGTTTTTCAATTGTCGTTTCAAGATAGACCACGACGCCACGCGCGGAAAGACGGTTACGTGTTTCACGTGATTTTACAGAGCCACCGCCAGTTGCCAGCACAATACCCTGTTTTTCCGTCAACTCGTTGATGACTTTTTCTTCGCGATCACGGAAGCCGTCTTCACCTTCTACATCGAAGACCCAGCCCACATCAGCTCCGGTTCGTTTCTCAATCTCTTGATCAGAATCGTAAAATTCCATATTGAGTTGTTGAGCTAACTGGCGCCCAATAGTGCTTTTTCCGGCACCCATAGGCCCAACCAGAAAGATATTGCGTTTCTCTGCCATTTTTTCGGTACTACTAAGACTATTCGTTAATGGTAAACCCGCTTCGCAGACACCCAGCGCAGCAGGACATGAACTGAAACCTCATAAGATATTGCGAGAGTCAGACTGAAAATTATCTCAATACTCAAGCGGGTTTGGCAACTGAATAAATCACCAAACCTAACGCATTTCTGGTCGTGGCAGGCATGCTACCCTGCAAACATCAGACCTGGCGACGTATCGCGCAGCCAAATGACACCCAATAAGCCTATGGCACACCACCGGAAAGGCAAAGCGTATTCACTGCCGCATAAGTAAAGAAAAGTACCGACGCTCAAATCGGTACTCCTTGTATGCTAAATACACCCTCACGTCAAATCCCTGAAACGTGTTCAGTGCAAAAACAACGGCTTTTCATGCATAAGTTATTCCGTTGAAACCAGTCTGGGCGTAATAAAGACCACTAATTCGCGCCGTTCATCTTCTTTACCATCATGGCGAAAAAGAGAGCCAAGCCAGGGAATGTCGCCTAATAGCGGCACGCTGTCGGCTGCGGATTTATTCTTATGTGAAAAAATCCCGCCAAGCGCAATCGTCTCGCCGCTTCTTACCTCGACCTGCGTTTCAATCTCTTGCTTGTCGATAGCCAACACTTCGCCATCCGCCTGTTGTAGAACCTGTCCCGGAACATTCTGGCTGATATGCAGTTTCAGCCTGATTCTCCCTTTCTGCAACACCGTTGGCGTCACCTCCATCCCCAGTACCGCTTCCTTGAACTCGACGGATGTCGCACCGCTTTCACCGCTGGAGACCTGATAAGGGATCTCACTGCCCTGCTTAATACTGGCAGGTTGCAGGTGAGATGCCAGTAATCGTGGACTGGCAATGATATCCAGTTGCTGTTTTTGCTCCAGCGCAGACAACTCCAGTTCCAGTAAACGACCGTTAATACGGCCAATGTTAAATCCCACACGGGATGTGGCGGTGGCTACAGAGAGATCGCTGGCAAGCGTTGTGACATTCCCAACCGCCCCCGGTTGTTGTGCGTCAGCCAGTGACCACTTCACCCCCAGCTCACGCAAACTTTTTTCATTAATGGTGACGATATGCGCCGCCAGTTCAACCTGGGCAACCGGCAAATCCATTTGCGCTACCCACGTTTCCAGGGTGTCGAGAACAACACGATTGTCACGCAGCAGTAAGCGGTTGGTTCGTTTATCCACCGTCATGCTTCCTTTGGCACTGAGCAACTTTTCTCCGGCTTTTACCAGCTCGGTGGCATCAGCATAGTGCAAAATGATGCTGCGATGTTCCAGCGGAAGACTAGCCTGAATCCGCGCCTGCTCGTTTTCCTGACGAGCCGCATTTTCACTCTGCCATTGAACAGAATGCACATGCAGGACGTTGCCTTCCTGACGTAATACCAGCCCGGCACTTTTTACCACCGTCTGCAATGCCTGCTTCCAGGGGACATCCGTCAAATGCAGCGACAGCACACCGCTGACATCCGGCGAAACCACCAGGTTTTTTTGTTCCTGTTCAGCCAGCGCCTGCAATACCTGCGTAACCGGCACATCATCGACCACCAGCGTCACGTTTTGCGGTTTCGTCGCCAGCGCGCTCGTTATCCCGACCGCCAGTGCCATTACTATCAACGCTATCCATCGCTTCATTTACCGCTCCTTGTCGCTGCCACTGCCACCGCGGCGGTTCGCAGTTTTTTTCTGTGTCGAGGGTTATGTTCTGGGCCGTTATCTGCATAATCGTCCAACCGTTTTCCAGGACGTCATTTCGCTTAACCCGCCGCCATTTTTTCTGGCTATCCTGAACGATGCCGATGGGTCGTGTGCCCTGACTCACCATGCCCTGAAAACGCCATGTCGACAGCTCAGCAATTTGACAACGGTCCTCCGGCGGCAGGAAGGGATTACGCATACCGGTGAGCATCAGTACGCTTATACATGCCAACAACCAGCGTTCAACCATCATTCAGGCGCTCCAGCTGTAGCGTTAGCAGCAGCTCCGTGCCTTCTGCGCTAAGCGAAAATCGGCTGACGTTCATCCCCTGATCCGCCAACTGGACAAACGTCAGCGGGATAGCATCCCAGGCCGATATCAGCGCCATCTCTCCCCCCTGAACTGAGGGTTGCCAGTGGATAAGACGGGTAAGTGAATTCTGAAACAGCAGCGGGGAGAACAAGGTCAGTTTCTCTTCAGACTCTGCTGGTGATGCCGCCAGCAGATATACATCTCGCCATTGCATCTGAATAGCCGCACGTTGCTGGACCAGCGACTCGCGTTGCATAGTCCGCTCCCGCGCTACGGGGTAAAGACATAGCGTCACCAGTATGAGTAACCCCAACATCCAGCCGCACCAGCATATGAGTCGAAAGCGTGGCGACTGCGCTAACCAGACATCACAGAGCGTTATCATGCGCACCGCTCCGTGTCAGTCGAAAGTGGAATTGCCAGCGTCCCTGCGCATCCTGCTGCGTTTCTCCTGGGCTGTTCAACATAAACAACGGCAACTGGCGTAATTGCGCTTCCAATGCATTCAATGCGGCAAAGTTCAGTGTGTTTCCCGTCAGTTCCAGCGTGTCCTGCTGCCAGGTCATTTTTGTTAACCACGCCTGCTCCGGCAGTAATTCCGCCAGCCCTTGCAAAGCCCGCTGCCAGCTTCGGGTCTGCTCACGCTGTTTGTTCCGCGCCTGAACCTGCTGCCATCGTTGCTGGCGCTGTTGCACACGCGGCTTCAGCGCCATGAGGGCCTCGGCCCGCGTCTTTTCGGCGTCTGCCAGCAACAATTCAGCCCGATTTTCTACACTCAAAGCGCTGTAATAGCGCAACAACACGCCAATACTAAGCAAGAGTGAAGCGCTAAATAAGATGCCCCAGAAGCGCAGGCAAGCGTAACGCCGAGCCTGACGCCAGGGCAGAAGATTAATGGTCGCAATCATCAGTACACGCCCCCCATAGCGAGTCCCAGCGCAATGGCGAAGTGATGGCTTTGCGTTGGAATGGGCGGCTGGCGTACAGACACGGCGCTTAAAGGATCGAAGCCGCCGGGGGAGCATTGCGCAATGGCTGTCGTGGGCAGAGATAATGTCGTGGCAAGCTCCTCGATACAGCTAATATCGCCCGTTGATTTACGTCCCCATGCTGAACGGGTCGCCCATAACCACTGGGCATCATCGCGCCATACCAGACACTGGTGATGCTCCGGCAGGAAGGGAATAAATCGCTGTAACGCGCTGGCGTCCGGGGTAATCGCCGTAACCTGCACCTTCAGGGTTTGGATAAGCGTCAGAAGCGCTGAAATCTCTTTGCTTTGCGCAGCAGTGACGTTAAACGCCGGGCTCAAAGTGTCTTCGCTATAATCAAAATGCAGTGCATCCGGCGCCATATCCAGTTCACGCGCCATCGAACCGGACAACCATGCGGTTTGCTCTGGCTCGCGTAACGTCATTGTCGGACGAGGAAACTTTTTTTGTAACGTCCTGTTGGCGGGAAAAGAGAGATGAATATAGTGTCGGCGAGGGAGCTCCCGGCTCCACGGCAGTAGCGCGGCGACCAGCTGTTCAGGCTCGCGAATGTGGCCATCGACGATAACCTGAGGCGTCAGCGGTATACGCCACCAGCGCTGCAGATACCAACCTGATGCTTCGCGAACGATAGCGACAGCCAGCACTTCATGTTGCTGAATATGCAGACCAATTTTCCAGATATTGAAAGCCATTGCTGATGATCTCCTTATCACCCGTCGCTTTAACGGGTATATCAATGCGTCTGGCTTGCCTTTATACTACCGCGCGTTTGTTTATAAACTGCCCAAATGCCACTAAATGGGAAATCTCCAGTGAAGTTCGTAAAGTATTTATTAATCCTTGCAGTATGTTGCATCCTGCTGGGAGCAGGCTCGATTTATGGCCTTTATCGCTATATCGAGCCGCAATTACCTGACGTCGCGACGCTCAAAGATGTGCGTTTACAGATCCCGATGCAGGTTTACAGCGCTGACGGCGAGCTAATCGCGCAGTATGGCGAGAAACGTCGAATCCCGGTCACGCTGGATCAGATGCCGCCGGTAATGGTTAAAGCCTTTATCGCCACAGAAGACAGCCGCTTTTATGAGCACCACGGGGTAGACCCGGTGGGGATCTTCCGTGCGGCCAGCGTAGCATTGTTCTCTGGTCACGCGTCGCAAGGGGCGAGTACCATTACCCAGCAGTTGGCGAGAAACTTCTTCCTGAGCCCGGAACGTACGCTGATGCGTAAGATCAAAGAAGTGTTCCTGGCGATCCGCATTGAACAACTGCTGAGTAAAGATGAGATCCTCGAGCTGTATCTGAACAAGATTTACCTGGGGTATCGCGCCTATGGCGTGGGTGCTGCCGCGCAGGTCTATTTCGGTAAAACGGTGGATCAACTCAGCTTAAGTGAAATTGCGGTGATTGCCGGTCTGCCAAAAGCGCCGTCAACCTTCAACCCTCTCTATTCGATGGACCGGGCAACCGCGCGACGTAACGTTGTACTGTCGCGTATGTTGAGCGAAAACTACATCACGCAGACCCAGTACGATCAGGCGCGCGGCGAGGCCATTGACGCCAACTACCACGCACCGGAAATCGCTTTCTCTGCACCATATCTGTCTGAAATGGTGCGCCAGGAGATGTATAACCGTTATGGTGAGAAAGCCTATGAAGACGGGTATCGCATCACCACCACCATTACACGCAAAGTACAGCAGGCAGCTCAGCAGGCAGTACGTAACAACGTGATGGATTACGACATGCGCCACGGCTACCGCGGCCCATCGAACATACTGTGGAAAGTGGGCGAAAGCAGTTGGGACAGCAAAAAAATCACCGATACGCTGAAAGCGCTGCCGACTTATGGCCCGCTGTTACCGGCGGTTGTTACCAGTGCCAATCCGCAGGAAGCCATTGCCGCGCTGGCGGATGGTACGTCAGTGTCATTACGCATGGATGGTATGCGCTGGGCGCGTCCTTACCGCTCGGATACTCAACAAGGCCCAACGCCGCGTAAAGTGACCGACGTGGTACAGGCCGGCCAGCAAATCTGGGTACGCCAGGTGGGCGATGCCTGGTGGCTGGCGCAAGTGCCGGACGTCAACTCCGCACTGGTCTCCATCAATCCGCAAAACGGCGCGGTGCTGGCACTGGTTGGTGGTTTTGACTTCAACCAGAGCAAGTTTAACCGCGCAACGCAGGCGTTACGCCAGGTGGGTTCTAACATCAAGCCATTCCTGTATACCGCCGCGATGGATAAAGGTCTGACGTTGGCGAGCATGCTCAACGACGTACCAATCTCCCGCTGGGATGCCGGTGCTGGTTCCGACTGGCAGCCGAAGAACTCCCCGCCGCAGTATGCCGGTCCTATCCGCTTACGTCAGGGGCTGGGTCAGTCGAAAAACGTGGTGATGGTACGCGCCATGCGCGCCATGGGCGTGGATTATGCGGCAGAGTATCTGCAACGTTTCGGTTTCCCGGCACAGAACATTGTGCATACCGAGTCACTGGCGCTGGGTTCGGCTTCGTTCACACCGTTGCAGGTGGCGCGCGGTTACGCAGTGATGTCTAACGGCGGCTTCCTGGTCGATCCGTATTTCATCAGTAAGATCGAAAGCGATATGGGCGGCGTTATCTTCGAAGCGAAGCCGAAAATTGCCTGCCCGGAATGCGATATTCCGGTGATTTACGGCGATACCCAGAAATCTAACGTGCTGGAAAACAGTAACGTAGAAGATGTCGCCGTCTCGCAGGAACAGCAGAATGCCGCCGTGCCTATGCCGCAGCTTGAGCAGGCTAACCAGGCACTGGTCGCGCAAAGCGGCACACAGGAATACGCTCCGCACGTGATCAACACACCGCTGGCCTTCCTGATTAAAAGCGCGCTGAACACCAATATATTTGGTGAACCAGGCTGGATGGGAACCGGTTGGCGCGCAGGTCGCGATTTACAGCGTCATGATATTGGTGGGAAAACCGGAACCACCAACAGCTCTAAAGATGCGTGGTTCTCCGGTTACGGACCAGGCGTGGTGACGTCAGTATGGATCGGCTTTGATGATCATCGCCGCAACCTTGGTCATACGACAGCTTCCGGCGCGATCAAAGACCAAATCTCCGGCTACGAAGGCGGTGCGAAGAGTGCGCAGCCAGCATGGGATGCCTACATGAAGTCCGTGCTGGAAGGCGTGCCTGAACAGCCGTTGACGCCGCCACCGGGTATCGTGACGGTCAATATCGATCGCAGCACAGGACAACTGGCAAGCGGTGGCAATAGCCGCGCGGAGTACTTCATTGAAGGCACTCAGCCGACGCAACAGGCGGTGCATGAGGTGGGAACAACCATTATCGATAATGGTGAAACGCACGAACTGTTCTGATCAAAAAAGGCGCTTAGGCGCCTTTTTTGTTGTTCGTGTATTAGCTGCAGAGAAATTAAAGCCGCCCCTGCCCTTTCAGCCATTCGCGCACGAGGAACAACGCACTGACATTACGCGCTTCGTGAAAATCAGGATCTTCCAGCAGGTCCATCAAATGCGCCAGCGGCCAGCGCACCTGCGGCAATGGCTCAGGTTCATCACCCTCCAGCGATTCAGGATATAAATCTTCTGCCACCACGATGTTCATCTTGCTGGAGAAATAAGATGGTGCCATGCTGAGTTTCTTTAAAAACGTCAGATCTTTTGCGCCAAACCCCACCTCTTCTTTCAGCTCCCGATTCGCCGCCTCAAAAATGCTTTCGCCAGGATCGATTAATCCCTTAGAAAAACCCAGTTCGTAAGATTCGGTCCCGACTGCGTACTCGCGGATGAGGATCATGTGGTCGTCAACAATCGGCACAATCATTACCGCTTCACGCGTGGATGGACGCATACGTTCATAAACGCGGCGTACGCCATTGCTGAACTCAAGGTCCACGCTTTCGACTTTAAACAGCCGGGATTGGGCGACGGTTTCCACTTTCAAAATCGTGGGTTTCTGTAATGATTTGCTCATTGTGAGGATCTTTGCTGTGAAATCTGGGGTTATTGTGCGATATACCGCACGGTTTCGGCAATGTGAATTGCCGTTTATTTACATTTATGTAACGTACTAAAAGTTAATCCCTATTTCAAATTAAAAGTCAATAGGTTGAAATAACTCCAGGAATTTGCTGATATTCCATTTTTAGTGATTTTGCTATGATTCGCTTTTACTGGGCTGTACTTAAAGATGCTCAAGTTCGACTCCACACTTGCCGATAGCCAACCACAGAATCACGAATATTGAACAGGGTGCGACTGACCACGCCTGACAGACTAAGTAAGATGGGGAAAGCATGAGCACCATTCTGATTTTTTTAGCTGCTTTGCTGGCCTGCTCATTGCTTGCAGGATGGCTACTCAAATCAAAATCCAGGCAGAAAAATTTACCCTTGAGCAGCGTTTTCTCAGACGCCTCGAAACGTAAACTCGCGCCTGAAGAACGCACTGCCGTCGAAAACTATCTCGAAAGCCTTAGTCAAATTCAGCAAGTACCTGGTCCAACTGGAGCCAGTTCTGCGCCAGTCTCATTAACGTTGAATGCCCAAAGTAATAGCGTCATCGTGCTTACTCGTTCGATTACACGTTACGGCATCACTACCGACGATCCTAACAAATGGCGCTACTATCTTGATTCCGTTGAGGTACACCTTCCCCCTTTCTGGGAACAATACATCAATGACGAAAATAGCGTTGAGATAATCCATACCAATACAATACCGCTGGTTATCTCGTTGAACGGCCATACGCTGCAGGAATATATGCAGGAAGCGCGTGGCTATGCGTTGCAGCACACCGCTTCTACCCAGGCATCCATTCGTGGTGAAGAAAGTGAGCAGATTGAACTGCTGAATATTCGCCAGGAAACCCATGAAGAATATGCGCTCAGCCGCCCTTCGGGATTGCGCGAGGCGTTGCTGATAACCGCATCATTCCTGCTATTCTTTTTCTGTTTGGTTATCCCGAATACGTTTGTTCCGTGGGCAGTCGGTGGCGCGGTGTTGCTGTTAGCTGCGGGTCTGTGGGGATTATTCGCCCCGCCGTCCAAAACCGCCCTGCGGGAAATTCATTGTCTGCGCGGCACGCCGCGTCGCTGGGGGTTGTTTGGCGAAAACGACCAGGAGCAAATTAATAATATCTCGCTGGGTATTATTGATCTGATCTACCCACCTCACTGGCAACCTTACATCGCCCAAGACCTTGGCCAGCAAACGGATATCGATATTTATCTCGATCGCCACGTTGTCCGCCAGGGGCGTTTTTTATCTCTGCACGATGAAGTCAAAAATTTCCCGTTGCAACATTGGCTGCGCAACGCCGTCATCGCGGGCGGCTCGTTGCTGGTACTGCTGATGCTGCTGTTTTGGATCCCGCTGGATATGCCGATAAAGGTCACGCTTTCCTGGATGAAGGGCGCGCAAACTATCGAAGCCACCAGCGTTAAACAGCTCGAAAACGCGGGCGTTCGCGTGGGTGACACGCTGCACCTGAGCGGTACGGGTATGTGTAATATTCATACCCAAGGGAGCTGGAATGCGCAGCCCACCACGCCGTTTATGCCTTTCGATTGCTCGCAAATTATCTGGAATGACGCACGCGCATTACCGCTGCCCGAATCCGATCTGGTGAATAAGGCCACTGCGCTCACGCAGGCCGTGAACCGCCAGCTGCATCCCAAACCTGACGATGACTCTCGCGTCAGCGCATCGCTACGCTCGGCAATCCAAAAGTCCGGCATGGTGTTACTGGACGATTTTGGTGAGATTGTCCTGAAAACGGCCGATCTGTGTGCAGCCAAAGATGAATGTGTACGCTTAAAGAATGCGCTGGTTAACCTCGGTAACAGCAAAGACTGGGCCGCGCTGGTAAAGCGAGCGAACGCAGGCAAACTGGATGGGGTGAACGTGCTGCTGCGTCCGGTAAGCGCTGAGTCGTTAGATAATCTGGTGAATACCTCTACGGCACCATTTATTTCACGCGAGACTGCGCGAGCGGCCCAGGCGCTGAATAGCCCTGCTCCCGGCGGTTTCCTTATTATCAGCGATGAAGGCAGCGATCTGGTCGATCAGCCGTGGCCGACGACCTCGCTATATGACTATCCTCCCCAGGAACAGTGGAACGCCTTCCAGCGCCTGGCGCAGATGCTGATGCAGACACCGTTTCGCGCAGAGGGGATCGTCACCAATATTTCGACTGACGCCAATGGCACCCAGCACATTGGCCTGCACCGTATCCCGGATCGTTCAGGGTTATGGCGCTACCTTGGCACGACGCTGCTGATGTTCTCCATGCTCGGATGCGCTGTCTACAACAGCGTGCAGGCATTCAGACGCTACCAGCGTCACCGCACCCGCATCGCGGAAATTCAGAGCTACTACGAAAGTTGCCTGAATCCAACGCTGATTGACGACCCGGAAAGCCTGATTCGATAACACGCTTGCACGACAGGATATGCTACTCTGTCGCGCATCATGTTTTCTTGTGGGGAGTTTCCATGCATATCAATATTGCCTGGCAGGATGTCGACACCGTGTTGTTAGATATGGACGGCACGCTGCTCGACCTGGCATTCGATAACTATTTCTGGCAAAAACTGGTGCCGGAAACCTATGGCGCGAAGCAGGGTATCTCTCCCCAGGAAGCCCAGGACTATATTCGTCAGCAGTATCATGCCGTGCAGCATACGCTAAACTGGTACTGCCTGGATTACTGGAGCGAGTGCCTGGATCTGGATATTTGCGCCATGACAACGGAACAGGGACCGCGCGCCGTTTTGCGTGAAGATACCGTACCGTTTCTTGATGCTTTAAAAGCCAGCGGCAAGCGCCGTATTTTGCTCACCAACGCGCATCCGCATAATCTGGCGGTGAAGCTGGAGCATACCGGTCTGGCCTCACACCTTGATTTATTACTTTCCACCCACACATTTGGTTATCCCAAAGAGGATCAGCGGTTATGGCACGCTGTGGCTGAAGAAACGGGAATGAGTGCAGAGAAGACGCTGTTTATTGACGACAGCGAACCCATTCTCGACGCCGCTGCTCTGTACGGTATTCGTTACTGCCTCGGCGTGACCAATCCCGACTCCGGCATCGCCGAAAAGCAGTACGCACGCCATCCGTCACTGAATGACTACCGCCGACTGATCCCCTCACTGATGTGAAGGAGACGCCATGAAAGAAAAGCCCTCTGCTGAAGTCAGGCTGGATAAATGGCTGTGGGCTGCACGCTTTTACAAAACGCGTGCGCTAGCTCGCGAAATGGTTGAAGGCGGTAAGGTGCACTACAACGGCCAGCGCAGTAAGCCGAGCAAGATTGTCGAGCTGAACGCCACCCTCACCCTTCGCCAGGGAAATGACGAGCGAACGGTCATTATCAAGGCCATTCCCGAGCAGCGTCGCCCGGCAACGGAAGCCGTTACGCTGTATGAAGAAACCGCGGAAAGCGTGGAAAAACGCGAAAAAATGGCGCTGGCGCGTAAACTTAACGCGTTAACCATGCCGCACCCGGACAGACGACCGGACAAGAAAGAGCGCCGCGACCTGTTACGATTTAAACATGGCGACAGCGAGTGACTGTCACCTGCAAGAGAGATGATTATGCCGCAACATGACCAATTACATCGTTATCTGTTTGAAAACTTTGCCGTGCGCGGCGAGCTGGTGACCGTTTCGGAAACCCTGCAACAGATCCTCGAAAATCATACTTACCCGCAGCCGGTCAAAAACGTACTGGCTGAGCTGCTGGTTGCCACCAGCCTGCTCACCGCTACGCTGAAGTTTGCCGGTGATATCACTGTGCAGTTGCAGGGTGATGGTCCGCTGAGCCTGGCCGTCATCAACGGCAACAACAATCAGCAGATGCGCGGCGTGGCCCGCATGCAGGGTGATATTCCTGAAGATGCCGATTTGAAAACCCTGGTGGGCAACGGCTACCTGGTGATCACCATTACCCCGGAAGAAGGCGAGCGTTATCAGGGCGTGGTCGGTCTGGAAGGTGACACGCTGGCAGCCTGTCTGGAAGACTACTTCATGCGTTCCGAACAGCTGCCGACACGCCTGTTCATCCGCACTGGCGACGTTGATGGCAAACCCGCTGCTGGCGGAATGCTGCTGCAAGTGATGCCGGCGCAAAACGCACAGGCAGATGATTTCGATCACCTGACCGCCCTGACCGAAACCATCAAGGCCGAAGAGTTGCTGACGCTGCCGGCCAACGAAGTGCTGTGGCGCTTATACCACGAAGAAGAGGTTACTCTCTACGATCCGCAGGACGTTGAGTTCAAATGCACCTGTTCACGCGAACGCTGCGCAGGCGCACTGAAAACGTTGCCGGACGAAGAAGTTGACAGCATTCTGGCGGAAGAAGGCGAGATCGATATGCACTGCGATTACTGCGGTAGCCACTATCTGTTTAACGCCATGGATATTGCAGAGATCCGCAGCAACGCCTCCCCTGCCGATCCACAGGTGCATTAATCACCGTCTTGCCTGAAGGCGCTTATCAGGCCTACGGAAAAACTGTCGTAGGCCGGATAAGGCGTTCGCGCCGCTATCCGGCAAAAACGCTGTCGGCAACACACTCACTCGGTGTAATAAGTCATCGGCAGTCTTTTGCCATCAATAGTGATATCCCGCCAGATTCTGGGGGCTGAACCCAGTTGCTGATTCGCCACCGCCTGCAGCAATTTATCCTTATTGAATCCTTCTGGTAGCCTGGCAACAGCTAACAAATCCCATTTGTTTTTCTGCATGCCGAAGACCAGACTCTCCCCATCGCCAAAAGCATATAGCACCTGCTCAGGATGACCATCCGCATTGAGGTCCTGACTCACCAATACGCACGCATTCTGCTCAGCACAAGAGGTGATACGATACCCCTGTGCTTTGACAAACGTCCAGAACGCATCGTCTGGCTTCTCGCTTCCCGGAGCAATCACAACCTTCGATACTAACTGTGTTGCGGTTAGCTCTTTAACCGGATCCCGGCTCCCTTGCAGCAGAGAATTCAAGTCGCGTCTGCGCTTACTGTCTTGATTAAACGCCACATCTTTTTGTAATGCTTCCAACGCTGCGCGCCCCGGTTTTCCGCTGTGATCCAACATATACAGGCTGACCTGATCCGGTTTAATTTTCCCGCTGTGATACAGCCCCATATGGCTGCTAACGCTGATACGCCAGGCATCAATAACCGGCGACGACAGCAGAACCAACAACCCCAACGCCAGCAACGAAACGCCAAGAATGACCGGCCCCTGAAGCTCAAGCGGATTGCGCCCGCGGCGTAAAATGCTGGCCAGATAGCCAAACGACCATACCAGCAGTACCACGACCACCAGCACGCCATACAAACGCTCAGGCGTCCAACCGTACTGCTGTATTCGCACCCACAGTGACCAACCAGCAATCAGCATATAGATGGGCGCGACAATCAGAGAGCATTTGATCAGGTAGCGTAACGCGCCAGGATAGGGTAACGCCTCTTTTTGCGGTTCACGCACGATAGCCATCAACAGCAACAGGAGCAGCGTCAGCGTTGACATCAACCCGGCCGCAGACACGCGTTGCGAAATAGCCTCCAGTCCGGTGAAGGGCAAGGTCAGTATGAACATCAGCGCCAACAGCGCGACCAGAGGTAACAGACCGGTGGCAATAAACGTCAGTAATTTTTGTACCGCCGTGACCAGACGCGACTGTGTACGAGCCAGTACCACTGCCAGTGCGGTAATCAGACCAAAGGCCACATAGCCAAACCAGTCGGTATCAAAGAAGAGCGTGCTGAAGAAGGGAATACCGACCAGCTTAAACATCTCGCTCCATAGCAGGAGCACCAGCCAGAACAGACCGTTGGCGACAAAGACAATCAGCAACGTCAACGCATTAAGCCACAATTGCCGATAAAAATGCGGGTAACGCGCCTGCTCACGAGAGACATGAAGCGAGTACTGAATCCAGGGCAAGGCAAGCATCGCCATCAGCAGTAAGCGCCAACCGTAGAACATAAAAACTTCATGTTGCCGCCACTTATCACTGTCCTCGACTTGCCACTTTAGCCAGACGCTCATCGCCAGCACCACAACAAAGATCAGCGCCATCCAATACCACAGCGCGCGTTGTTTGAAAGAAACGACAGTAAGCAAAAGTGCCGAGGTGATCGCAATCGTCGCAGGCATGCCATAGAACAGCCAGCCGTCGTTATGGGGCACCAGATATGTCATCAGCAGGTAGCATAATGCCCCCTGCAGCAGGCCGATAAATATCATGCCCAAACGCGTCGTACGTGAAATTTCAGCACTATCCATGTCAGTTTCCAGAATGAAGGGAAAAGCTAATTATCGCATCAACTTCACAATTTTGAGCATTGGTAGGCTGATTTCAGACTAATGCGACGGGAAGTGAATCGATATTGTATATGTATGAGTTACGTTATTTTCTTACGTGAATACGATTACACTCACAAGATTCCCGCCAAAAACACTCTTCATTAACGTTTTAAGAACATTTTCCACAACAAAAAAGGGTTTCCTGCCATAATATCCGCCTCTTTGTGACAGGAGTCGCAGCGTATTCGGTAACCCGTGATTTTCCCGGATGCGTAAATCTATGAGCCTTGTCGCGGTTAGCAATCCCTAAAAAACCTTACTATTCCAGGTAATACATATTGGCTAAGGAGCAGTGAAATGCGTGTGAACAACAGTTTAACCCCGCAAGATCTCAAGGCTTATGGTATCAATGACGTTCAGGATATCGTTTACAATCCAGACTACGACACGCTTTTCCAGGAAGAACTTGATCCAAACCTGGAAGGTTATGAACGTGGCGTGTTAACGAATCTGGGCGCCGTTGCCGTTGATACCGGTATCTTTACCGGACGTTCGCCAAAGGATAAGTACATTGTCCGTGACGACACCACGCGCGACACGCTCTGGTGGTCCGACAAAGGTAAAGGTAAGAACGACAACAAACCGCTCTCCCCGGAAACCTGGCAGCATCTGAAAGGATTAGTTACCCAGCAACTTTCCGGCAAGCGCCTGTTTATCATTGATGCATTCTGCGGCGCTAACGCCGATACCCGTCTTTCCGTGCGCTTCATTACCGAAGTTGCCTGGCAGGCGCATTTCGTCAAAAACATGTTCATCCGCCCAAGCGACGAAGAGCTGGTTGATTTTAAACCGGATTTCATCGTGATGAACGGCGCTAAGTGCACCAACCCACAATGGAAAGAGCAGGGTCTGAACTCTGAAAACTTCGTGGCTTTCAACCTGACTGAGCGTATCCAGCTGATTGGCGGCACCTGGTACGGCGGCGAAATGAAGAAAGGTATGTTCTCCGTGATGAACTACCTGCTGCCGCTGAAAGGCATTGCCTCCATGCACTGCTCAGCAAACGTCGGGGAAAAAGGTGATGTGGCAGTCTTCTTTGGCCTGTCCGGTACCGGTAAAACAACGCTGTCCACCGATCCGAAACGTCGCCTGATTGGCGATGACGAACACGGCTGGGATGACGACGGCGTATTTAACTTCGAAGGCGGTTGCTACGCGAAGACCATCAAACTGTCTAAAGATGCCGAGCCAGAAATCTACAACGCAATTCGTCGTGACGCGCTGCTGGAAAACGTCACCGTGCGCGAAGATGGTTCCATCGACTTCGACGACGGTTCCAAAACTGAAAACACCCGCGTTTCCTACCCGATTTATCACATCGATAATATCGTTAAGCCAGTGTCAAAAGCGGGTCATGCGACCAAAGTGATCTTCCTGACTGCCGACGCATTTGGCGTGCTGCCGCCGGTTTCTCGCCTGACAGCAGACCAAACTCAGTACCATTTCCTGTCTGGCTTCACCGCCAAACTGGCCGGTACCGAACGCGGCGTTACCGAACCGACCCCAACCTTCTCTGCCTGCTTCGGCGCAGCATTCCTGTCTCTGCACCCAACGCAGTATGCAGAAGTGCTGGTGAAACGTATGCAGGCGGCAGGTGCGCAGGCGTATCTGGTTAACACCGGCTGGAACGGTACTGGCAAACGTATCTCTATCAAAGATACCCGTGCGATTATTGACGCCATCCTGAACGGTTCGCTGGATGACGCAGAAACGTTCCGTCTGCCGATGTTTGACCTGGCTATCCCGACCGAGTTGCCGGGCGTGGATACGCGCATTCTCGATCCGCGTAATACCTACGCGTCTCCAGAGCAGTGGCAGGAAAAAGCCAATGCACTGGCGAAACTGTTTATCGAGAACTTCGAGAAATACACCGACACCCCTGCGGGTGAAGCGCTGGTTAGCGCCGGACCGAAGCTGTAACGAAAAATGCCGGATGGCGGTTGCCACATATCCGGCCTACAGCAACAAAAAGGGAGGCATTTCGCCTCCCTTTCTTATACGTCTTTCGTGATACCCGGCGCGCGAGTGAAAGGAACCGGAAGCCATGCACGAATCGACAACCCACCACGTTCACTGGTACCAATCTCCAGCATGCCGTTATGGTTATCGATAATACGTTGCACAATCGCCAGACCCAGCCCCGTGCCGCTGGTACTGCGCGCGCTGTCGCCGCGGACAAATGGCTGGAACAGGTGCTTACGCTGCTCCGGCTTGATGCCCGGACCATCATCTTCTACCTGGAACCAGGCGCGATGCGTCTCCGTACCGCTACTGACCTTAATCCAGCCATTGCCGTAGCGGGCGGCGTTAACCACCATATTGGCAACCGCACGCTTGATCGACAGCGGGTGCATCTTCACCTGAATGGCGCCAGGCTGCAGCGCAGTTTCGATTTCACGTTCATAGCCGCTTTCTGCCGCAACCACTTCACCCAGCACCGAGTTCAGATCCGCCATCTCCATCGGCATCTCCTGACCGGTACGCAGGTAATCGATGAACTGCTCGATGATGGCGTTACACTCTTCGATGTCCTTATTGATGGACTCCGCAAGATAACCGTCCTCTTCGCCCATCATTTCCGTTGCCAGACGAATACGCGTCAGCGGAGTACGTAAATCGTGGCTCACGCCCGCCATTAACAGCGTACGGTCATCGGCCAACTGCTTCACACCTGCGGCCATATGGTTAAAGGCTCGGGTTACGGAGCGCACCTCTGAAGCGCCATACTCACGCAACGGCGGTGGAATGATACCTTTCCCCACCTGCAGCGCCGCATGTTCAAGATCCACCAACGGTCGGTTCTGGATACGGATAAACAGCCACGCGCCACCGATAGCCAGCAGCATAATCGCCAGCGTATAGCGGAACAGCGGTGAGAAATCGCCTTGATGAATTTCCGTAAGCGGCACACGTACCCAGATGTTGGGCGACAGCCAGGTTTTCAGCCACACAACCGGCGAGCTTTTGTTTACCTCAACGCGGACTTCCGTTGGGCCACCCAACTGCTGCGCCATCTGATGGCTTAAGAATTCATAGTGTTGCGCCCAACGCAGTCCGGCTTCTTCAGCGGCCTCGTTGGAATAGAGGGAAATACCCAGCTCACGATAAATTTCCCGACGGAATGCGGGCGGCACCACCAGTTGCGTACCGTCCTCCAGCTGTAGTTTATCGGTCATCAGCATACGAACTTCGTAGGCCAGGACCTTATTAAACTGCTGGAGGCTCGGCAGAATCGCGAAGTTCAGCACGACCAGGTAAGTCGTCACCAGGCTGGCAAACAGCAAGGTGACGATGAGCAATAACGTGCGGGCAAACGAACTTCGTGGCGAGAAGCGCATTCGCCTCATGCTTTAGAACCGTCCGGAACAAAGACGTAGCCCAGACCCCATACGGTCTGAATGTAGCGTGGATGCGCCGGGTCTTCTTCCACCATGCGACGCAGACGGGAAATCTGGACGTCGATAGAACGTTCCATCGCAGAATATTCACGACCACGGGCCAGGTTCATCAACTTGTCGCGGGACAGCGGCTCACGCGGATGGCTGACCAGTGCTTTCAGCACCGCAAACTCACCGCTGGTGAGCGGCATAGGCTCATCTTCACGGAACATTTCACGCGTACCGAGGTTCAGTTTGAACTTACCAAACGCAATGACTGCTTCTTCCTGAGAAGGCGCGCCCGGCAGTTCATTCGCCTGACGGCGCAGGACTGCGCGAATACGTGCCAGTAGCTCACGCGGGTTAAACGGTTTCGGAATGTAATCGTCAGCGCCGATTTCCAGTCCTACAATACGGTCCACTTCTTCGCCCTTCGCCGTGACCATAATGATCGGCATCGGGTTGCTCTGGCTGCGCAGGCGACGGCAAATAGACAGGCCATCTTCTCCCGGCAGCATTAAATCCAGCACCATCAGGTGGAAAGACTCACGGGTCAGCAGACGATCCATCTGCTCAGCGTTTGCGACGCTTCGAACCTGGAAGCCCTGCTCGGTCAGATAACGCTCCAGAAGCGCACGTAAGCGCATGTCGTCATCGACCACCAGAATCTTATAGTTCTCTTGCATTGTTATTACTCCCAAAGGTTCGCAACAATTAAGTGTATATTCTTAAGAAAGCTAACGTGAGTCACCAGCGAATTCTGGTATGAATTCCAGGCTAAATTGTTACAAAGCATATTAAACAGCAGCTTAAGTATACAATGTTTCTCGCAATACATTATTTATTCTGTTGATATGCTCACGTAATACTAATTGTGCGTATCATCACAGAGTCGAAGGTAAAACAATAAGATGAAAACGCCCCTGATAACCCGTGAAGGGTATGAAAAACTCAAACAAGAGCTGAATTATCTCTGGCGTGAAGAGCGCCCGGAAGTCACCAAAAAAGTTACCTGGGCCGCAAGTCTGGGTGACCGCAGCGAAAATGCCGACTACCAGTATAATAAAAAGCGCCTGCGTGAGATCGACCGCCGCGTCCGATATTTGACCAAGTGCATGGAGAATCTGAAAATCGTCGATTACTCCCCGCAGCAGGAGGGCAAAGTCTTCTTTGGCGCATGGGTTGAGATTGAAAATGACGATGGCGACATCCGCAAATTCCGTATTGTTGGCTACGATGAGATCTTCGGTCGTAAAGATTACATCTCTATCGACTCACCAATGGCGCGGGCGCTGCTGAAAAAAGAAGTCGGCGATCTCGCAGTAGTAAACACCCCTGGTGGCGAAGCCAGCTGGTACGTGAACGAGATTGAATACGTTAAGTGAGACCGGAACAATCCGAAGCCCCGGCAGATGGCTGGCATTTTTGTCAGTCAATCCGTATAACTATCCCCTGATTTTTTATCCTATAGACGAAGCTATCCATGATGAATGATTCTTTCTGCCGCATTATCGCAGGTGAAATTCAGGCTCGTGCTGAACAGGTAGAAGCTGCCGTTCGCCTGCTTGACGAAGGGAACACCGTGCCGTTTATCGCACGATATCGTAAGGAAATCACCGGCGGTCTGGACGATACGCAACTGCGTAATCTGGAAACCCGTCTGGGATATCTGCGTGAACTGGAAGACCGCCGTCAGGCAATCCTGAAATCTATCGGCGAGCAAGGCAAACTGACCGACGACCTGGCGAAAGCGATCAACGGCACGTTAAGTAAGACCGAACTCGAAGATCT
This sequence comes from Citrobacter sp. S39, assembly GCF_009495675.1. Taxonomy (NCBI): domain Bacteria; kingdom Pseudomonadati; phylum Pseudomonadota; class Gammaproteobacteria; order Enterobacterales; family Enterobacteriaceae; genus Citrobacter; species Citrobacter sp. S39. The sequence goes on along the minus strand of NZ_CP045555.1, from coordinate 1,324,118 downwards.
CTATCTGCCGTACAAACCTAAGCGCCGTACCCGTGGGCAGATTGCCATTGAAGCAGGCCTTGAGCCGCTGGCAGACCTGCTGTGGAACGAGCCGTCTCACGACCCGGAAACAGAAGCCGCTAAATATCTCAACGCCGACAACGGCGTGGCGGATACCAAAGCGGCCCTCGACGGCGCACGTTACATCCTGATGGAACGCTTCGCTGAAGATGCCGCGCTGCTGGCGAAAGTGCGTGACTACCTGTGGAAGAACGCGCATTTGGTTTCCACCGTGGTAAGCGGTAAAGAAGAGGAAGGCGCGAAATTCCGCGACTACTTCGATCACCACGAACCGATCTCTACCGTGCCATCCCACCGTGCGCTGGCCATGTTCCGTGGCCGTAACGAGGGCGTGCTGCAGCTTTCGCTGAATGCCGATCCGCAATTCGATGAGCCGCCAAAAGAGAGCCACGGCGAGCAAATCATTCAGGATCACCTTGGCCTGCGACTGAACAACGCACCGGCAGACAGTTGGCGTAAAGGCGTTGTGAGCTGGACATGGCGAATTAAGGTGCTGATGCACCTCGAAACCGAACTGATGGGCACCGTGCGCGAACGCGCGGAAGATGAAGCAATCAACGTCTTTGCCCGTAACCTGCATGACCTGCTGATGGCGGCTCCGGCCGGCCTGCGCGCCACCATGGGCCTCGATCCCGGCCTGCGTACCGGCGTGAAGGTGGCGGTTGTTGACGGTACCGGTAAGCTGGTCGCGACCGACACCATTTATCCACACACCGGTCAGGCCGCCAAAGCCGCCGTTGCCGTTGCGGCGCTGTGTGAAAAATACAACGTTGAGCTGGTGGCGATTGGTAACGGTACAGCGTCGCGCGAAACCGAGCGCTTCTTCCTCGACGTGCAGAAACAGTTCCCGAAAGTCACCGCGCAGAAAGTGATCGTCAGCGAAGCCGGGGCATCGGTTTACTCGGCTTCCGAGCTGGCGGCGCAGGAGTTCCCGGATCTCGACGTTTCATTGCGTGGCGCAGTGTCTATCGCCCGTCGTTTGCAGGATCCGCTGGCTGAGCTGGTGAAAATCGATCCGAAATCGATCGGTGTGGGCCAGTATCAGCACGACGTTAGTCAAACGCAGCTGGCGCGTAAGCTGGACGCGGTGGTGGAAGACTGTGTGAACGCCGTCGGCGTCGATCTCAATACCGCTTCCGTTCCGCTGTTGACCCGCGTGGCCGGTCTGACACGCATGATGGCGCAAAACATCGTCGCCTGGCGTGATGAGAACGGTCAGTTCCAGAACCGTCAGCAACTGCTGAAAGTCAGCCGTCTGGGGCCAAAAGCCTTTGAACAGTGCGCAGGCTTCCTGCGCATCAACCATGGCGATAACCCACTGGATGCCTCCACCGTTCACCCGGAAGCCTATCCGATTGTGGAACGCATTCTGGCCGCTACCGAGCAATCGCTGCGTGACCTGATGGGCAACAGCAACGAACTGCGCAATCTGAAAGCCGCCGATTTTACTGACGAACGCTTCGGGGTGCCGACCGTCACCGACATCATCAAAGAGCTGGAAAAACCGGGCCGCGATCCGCGTCCTGAATTTAAAACCGCGCAGTTTGCCGATGGCGTCGAAACCATGAACGATCTGCTGCCGGGAATGATCCTGGAAGGGGCGGTCACCAACGTCACCAATTTTGGCGCGTTTGTTGATATCGGCGTTCATCAGGATGGCCTGGTGCATATCTCTTCGCTGTCGAATAAATTCGTCGACGATCCACACACCGTGGTGAAAGCGGGCGACATTGTGAAGGTGAAAGTGCTGGAAGTGGACCTGCAACGTAAGCGTATCGCGCTGACCATGCGTTTGGACGAGCAGCCGGGTGAAACCAATGCGCGTCGCGGCGGCGGGAATAACGATCGCACTCAGGGCAATCGCCCGGCGCCAAAAGCGGCGAAACCGCGTGGCCGTGACGCCCAGCCTGCGGGCAACAGCGCGATGATGGATGCGCTGGCGGCGGCAATGGGTAAAAAGCGCTAAGTTTAAACCGTGTGCCGGATGACGGAATCAATACCTTATCCGGCATATTTAATATATGCCCCGCTTCTCACCACAATATATTTATCACTTTATTAACAGATGAAACCTTAATTAAACATTAAGATTCTCAATAATTACCTCCGCGAACCATTCTTTCCCTACAAGAATAAATATTGAGGAATATCAAAATTGGCTCAAATTATTATCCAATTGTACATTCCGTCACATTTATTCTATTGATGATAGAAACCATTCTCATTATCATTGTTTTGTTGATTATTTACTCTTTCCTTACGTTGGCTAATCATCTGGTCTCATGCCGCCCTGTCGCCCCATGAGGTAATCATCCAGTTAGCGAGATATAAGTAGGTCCCTATGCAATTCACTCCTGACAGTGCGTGGAAAATTACCGGCTTTGCCCGTGAAATCAGCCCGGCTTATCGTCAGAAACTGTTGTCACTTGGCATGCTGCCCGGTTCCTCCTTCAACGTAGTACGCGTCGCCCCGCTCGGCGATCCTATCCATATCGAAACGCGTCGCGTAAGTCTGGTATTGCGTAAAAAGGATTTGGCGTTATTAGAAGTGGAAGCGGTTTCCTGTTAATACAGTGAGTCTATAAAAATGAAAAAACTAACCATTGGTTTAATTGGTAATCCTAATTCCGGCAAGACAACTTTATTCAACCAGCTCACCGGCGCGCGCCAGCGTGTAGGTAACTGGGCTGGCGTTACCGTTGAGCGTAAAGAAGGTCATTTCGCCACAACGGACCATCAGGTCACGCTGGTGGATTTACCCGGCACCTATTCTCTGACGACAATCTCATCCCAGACCTCTCTCGATGAGCAGATTGCCTGCCACTATATTTTAAGCGGCGACGCGGATCTGTTGATCAACGTGGTCGATGCTTCAAACCTTGAACGCAACCTCTACCTGACGTTGCAACTGCTTGAGTTGGGCATCCCCTGCATCGTCGCGTTGAATATGCTGGATATCGCTGAAAAGCAGCAAATCCGTATTGATATCGACGCCCTCTCAGCACGTCTTGGCTGCCCGGTGGTTCCGCTGGTTTCCACCCGCGCCCGCGGCATTGAAGCGCTGAAGCTGGCGATCGATCGCTACAAAGAAAACGACACCGTCGAGCTGGTCCATTATGCCCAGCCGTTGCTGCAGGAAGCGGACTCCCTCGCCGACGCGATGGCCAAAGATATGCCGCTCAAACAGCGCCGCTGGCTGGGCCTGCAGATGCTGGAAGGCGATATCTACAGCCGCGCCTATGCGGGTGATGCCGCGCAAAATCTCGATGCCTCTATCGCACGCCTGAGCGAGACAATGGACGATCCGGCGCTGCATATCGCCGATGCGCGCTATCAGTGCATTGCCGCTATCTGCGATACCGTCAGCAATACTCTGACGGCAGAACCGAGCCGTTTCACCACCGCGGTAGATAAAATCGTTCTCAACCGCTTCCTCGGGCTACCGATTTTCCTGTTCGTGATGTACCTGATGTTCCTGCTCGCCATTAACATCGGCGGCGCACTGCAACCGTTGTTTGACGTTGGCTCCGTAGCACTCTTTATCCATGGTATTCAGTGGATTGGCTACACGCTGCACTTCCCGGACTGGCTAACCATCTTCCTGGCCCAGGGCCTTGGCGGCGGGATTAACACCGTGCTGCCGCTGGTACCGCAAATCGGCATGATGTATCTGTTCCTCTCCTTCCTTGAAGACTCCGGCTACATGGCGCGCGCCGCGTTTGTGATGGACCGTCTGATGCAGGCGCTGGGACTGCCGGGCAAATCGTTCGTCCCGCTGATCGTCGGCTTTGGCTGTAACGTACCGTCCGTGATGGGCGCACGTACGCTGGACGCCCCGCGTGAGCGTCTGATGACCATCATGATGGCGCCGTTTATGTCCTGCGGCGCACGTCTGGCGATTTTCGCCGTCTTTGCCGCGGCGTTCTTTGGTCAGAACGGCGCACTGGCGGTCTTCTCGCTGTACGTACTGGGTATCGTGATGGCGGTGTTGACGGGCCTGATGCTCAAACACACCATCATGCGTGGTGAAGCAACGCCGTTCGTGATGGAGCTGCCGGTATATCACGTGCCGCACATCAAGAGTCTGATTATTCAGACCTGGCAACGCCTGAAAGGCTTCGTTCTGCGTGCAGGTAAAGTCATCATCATCGTCAGCATTTTCCTCAGCGCGTTTAACAGTTTCTCGCTGAGCGGGAAAATCGTCGATAACATCAACGACTCTGCTCTGGCCTCCGTTAGCCGTGTTATTACTCCAGTGTTTAAACCGATTGGCGTTCACGAAGATAACTGGCAGGCAACCGTAGGTTTGTTCACCGGCGCGATGGCGAAAGAAGTGGTGGTGGGTACGCTGAACACGCTCTATACCGCGGAAAACATTCAGGAAGAAGAGTTCAACCCGGCAGATTTCCACCTCGGTGACGAGCTGCTCGGCGCAGTGGATGAAACCTGGCAAAGCCTGAAAGACACCTTCAGCCTGAGCGTACTGGCTAACCCTATCGAAGCCAGCAAGGGCGACGGCGAAATGGCGACGGGCGCAATGGGCGTGATGGGCGAGAAATTTGGCAGCGCCGCAGCCGCGTACAGCTACCTGATCTTTGTTCTGCTGTATGTGCCGTGCATTTCAGTGATGGGCGCTATCGCACGTGAATCCAGCCGTGGCTGGATGAGTTTCTCGATTCTGTGGGGCCTGAATATCGCCTACTCTCTGTCGACGCTGTTTTATCAGACGGTCAGCTACAAAGAGCACCCGACCTACAGCCTGGTGTGCATTTTAGCGGTCATCCTGTTTAACATCGTGTTGCTGGGCCTACTGCGTCGAGCTCGCAGCCGCGTGGACCTCGCACTGCTGGCAACCAACAGAACGGCGAGTTCCTGCTGTTCCAGCACGACTGGCGATTGCCACTAAGGTTATCGACAATGGCATCACTTATTCAGGTTCGTGATTTATTGGCTTTGCGGGGGCGTATGGAGGCAACACAAATTAGCCACACGCTGCATACCCCGCAGCCCATGATTGACGCCATGCTGAATCAGTTAGAAAAGATGGGCAAAGCGGTGCGGATTCAGGAAGATGCCGACGGGTGTCTTTCCGGAAGCTGCAAAAGTTGCCCGGAAGGTAAAGCCTGCCTGCGCGAATGGTGGGCTTTACGCTAATCAGATGCTATTTGCCGGATGGCGCTACGCTTATCCGGCCTACAAATGATGCAAACGTCCAGGCCGGATAATTCGTTTATGCAGATATCCGGCTTTTTTGCGTAATGGATTCCACATAGATTTCATTATTTCAGCAAAAAAGATCTATCCTCCAGCCAGCTACGCATCGTTATTAATTCGTGGATGATTACTGCCGACCATGAAAGTAGAGTCTCGTCATCTTGTTTCTCAGGTGACGGATCGCCATGAATACTGACACGACTGCTACGCCGCATGACGCGATTTTCAAAACGTTCTTAAACCACCCGGCAACCGCACGCGACTTTCTTCAGCTCCATCTTCCAGCCTCTTTACAAAAACTATGCGATCTTAAAACGCTGCAACTGGAATCAGGCAGCTTTATCGAGGACGATTTACGCGCGTACTATTCCGACGTGCTGTGGTCGTTAAAAACTCGCGAAGGTGATGGTTACATTTACACCATTATTGAACATCAAAGCAGCGCCGATGCTCACATGGCATTTCGGCTAATGCGCTATGCCATTGCGGTAATGCAGCGTCATCTGGATGCGGGACATAAGAAGCTGCCTCTGGTAATCCCCCTACTTTTTTATCATGGTGCAGCAAGCCCATACCCCTATTCACTTTGTTGGCTGGACGAGTTTGATGACCCAGAGTCCGCCAGACAGCTTTATAGCACCGCGTTTCCATTGATCGATATCACCGTTATGCCCGATGACGAGATTATGCAGCATCGCCGGATGGCGCTGTTGGAACTCATCCAAAAACATATCCGTAAACGCGATTTAATGGGGCTGGTAGAAAAACTGGCCATCCTGCTTGTTAAAGGACACGCTAATGACAACCAGTTGAAAGCCTTGTTTAATTACCTGATGCAAGCCGGAGACACCATGCATTTTGGGGAATTTATTCATGAAATCGCCGAACGTTTACCCCAACATAAGGACAAGTTGATGACTATCGCCGAAAGATTACGACAGGAAGGGCATCTTAATGGCCTTCAGGAAGGCCATCGGAAAGGATTACAAGAGGGGTTACAAACGGGCAAACGAGAGGAAGCTTTGCGCATCGCGACAACCATGCTAGTGGATGGTATCGACAGATTAACAATACTCAGAATTACCGGGCTTAGCGCTAAAGACCTGCCTGCGCAACCGCATTAATTTCAGGCCCGGCAAGCGCGACGCTACCGGGCAAATCAACATTGGCTATAGCTGTTGTTTTAACGCCACCAGCGCTGAGCAGAACTCCGCCGGATGCGAGATAAACGGCGCATGCGCCGCCTTAGCAAACACCAACGACTCGCTCTGCGGCCACAGGGCATCCAGCATCGGGACGACTTTGCGCGGCACCAGGCCATCAAGATAGCCGTACAACCGCAGGAAAGGCATTTCCACCGCGCACAGCGGTTCACGCAAATCAACTGTTTTCAGGATCTCCAGCCCGCCATTAAGCACCTCGACTTCCGGCATGGGTAAAGCAAGCACCGTTTTCTTCAACGCTCGCGCATCCTGACGCGCGGTTTCAGTACCCATCGTTTGCAATGCCAGAAAACGCTCCACTGTACGCTGGAAATCTTCGCTCAGCTGCTGCTGGAAGCCTGCCAGCACCTCTGGCTTGATACCCGGCCACTCATCCCGCGCGCTAAAGCAAGGGGAAGACGCGACGGTCACCAGCGCCTGAACACGCTCAGGATGCGTTAAGGCTACCTGACTCGCGACCAACCCGCCCAGACTCCAGCCGAGCCAGATAGCTTTCTCCGGTGCCTGATTCAATACCCGCTCAGCCATCTCTTCCAGCGACATTGCACCGAAACCCTGGCTACGACCAAATCCCGGTAAGTCGACAAGATGCAGCGTAAAATGCGAACTCAGTTCCTCGCTTATGCAATGCCACACTTGCGCATTCAGTCCCCATCCGTGCAGCAGCACAAGATGGCAATTTCCCGAACCCTGGGTCTGCCACCAGATGTCATTCATCAGTTATTGTTCTCTTTTAGCCTGAAAGGATGCATCTATGCTAACAGTACCGGGATTGTGCTGGCTATGCCGAATGCCCCTGACGTTAGGGCATTGGGGGATCTGCTCAGTCTGTACGCGGGCAACGCGCCAACACGCCAGCCTATGCCCCCAATGTGGACTCCCTGCCGCTCATACCGTCATTCCCTGTGGGCGCTGTCTGCAAAAACCGCCGCCGTGGCAGCGGCTGGTCACCGTCAGCGACTATGTTCCGCCGTTGAGCGGGCTTATCCACCAGCTCAAGTTTTCGCGACGCAGCGAAACAGCCTCCGCTCTTTCGCGTTTGCTGTTGCTGGAGGTACTACAGGCCCGGCGCGTCAGCGCTCTTCCTCTGCCAGACAGGCTGGTCAGCGTCCCGCTCTGGCAACGCCGACACTGGCGCAGAGGGTTTAATCAGAGCGATTTACTGTGCCGTCCGCTTGCACGCTGGCTGGGTTGCGACTGGGACAGCCAGACCGTCTCGCGGGTTCGGGCAACCGCCACGCAGCACCATCTCAGCGCCCGATTACGTAAACGTAACCTGAAAAATGCCTTTCGCCTTGAATTGCCGGTGCAGGGACTCCATATGGTTATTGTGGATGATGTCGTCACTACCGGAAGTACCGTCGCGGAAATCGCGCAGCTGCTTTTACGCAACGGCGCGGCGACTGTCCAGGTATGGTGCCTGTGTCGAACCTTGTAGAGCCTCGATGATGGGCGTATTATAACCAAGTAAAATAGTCAACTATTAGGCCATTACTATGATCCATATTTCCGATGCTGCACAAGCGCACTTTGCCAAACTGCTGGCAAATCAGGAAGAAGGGACACAAATCCGCGTATTTGTGATTAATCCCGGCACGCCTAACGCTGAATGCGGCGTTTCTTATTGTCCGCCGGACGCCGTGGAAGCAACCGACACCGCCATTAAATTTGACCTGCTGACCGCATATGTTGATGAACTGAGCGCACCGTATCTGGAAGATGCAGAAATCGATTTCGTTACCGACCAGTTAGGCTCCCAGCTGACCCTGAAAGCACCAAACGCCAAAATGCGTAAAGTTGCCGATGATGCGCCGCTGATGGAACGCGTGGAGTACATGCTGCAATCGCAGATCAACCCACAGCTGGCTGGCCACGGTGGTCGCGTATCTCTGATGGAAATCACCGATGAAGGCTACGCCATTCTGCAGTTTGGCGGCGGCTGTAACGGCTGTTCAATGGTCGATGTGACGCTGAAAGAAGGTATCGAGAAGCAGCTGCTGGCTGAATTCCCTGAACTGAAAGGCGTTCGCGATTTAACCGAACACCAGCGCGGCGAGCACTCTTACTACTAACGACCAGACTTGTAGGCCCGGTAAGACGCATCCGCGTCGCCACCGGGCATCGATGCCGGATGGTAGCGTAAACGCTTTATCCGGCCTACGCCCTTACATTTCTCTGCACGTACCCTGTAATAATCCCCTGCATAATTTGACCAGCCTCTCATAATTTAAATTTTGCCTGCCCAGGTGATTTTCAAGCGCCACATGTTACCCGTATCATTCGTATCAGCACCTAACACACACATAATAGCCAGCTAAACTGATTAGTTTTGCAGGCAACCAGCATTGGTGCTGAGAATACTCTGTTCCCGGTCGGGACAATCGGAATTTGTCATCTAAACACTGACGTTACCCATAACAAAGTTAAGGCCAGGTAAATCATGCCATTAGTCATCGTTGCTATCGGTGTAATCTTGTTACTCCTCCTGATGATCCGTTTCAAAATGAACGGTTTCATCGCTCTCGTCCTGGTGGCGCTTGCTGTCGGATTGATGCAAGGGATGCCACTGGATAAAGTCATCGGTTCAATTAAAGCCGGCGTCGGCGGAACCCTTGGCAGCCTCGCCCTGATTATGGGTTTTGGCGCCATGCTGGGCAAAATGCTGGCAGACTGCGGCGGCGCACAGCGCATCGCAACCACGCTGATTGCTAAATTCGGCAAAAAACATATTCAATGGGCGGTGGTATTAACCGGCTTCACCGTTGGTTTTGCCCTGTTCTACGAAGTTGGTTTCGTACTAATGCTGCCGCTGGTGTTCACCATTGCCGCTGCTGCCAATATCCCGCTGCTGTACGTTGGCGTGCCAATGGCTGCGGCACTGTCCGTAACGCACGGCTTCCTGCCACCGCACCCGGGTCCAACCGCTATTGCCACCATTTTCCACGCAGATATGGGTAAAACCCTGCTGTTTGGTACGATTCTGGCAATCCCGACCGTTATTCTCGCCGGTCCGGTATACGCACGTTTCCTGAAAGGCATTGATAAGCCAATCCCGGAAGGTCTGTACAGCGCAAAAACCTTCACTGAAGAAGAGATGCCAGGCTTTGGCGTCAGCGTCTGGACCTCTCTGGTCCCGGTTATTCTGATGGCAATGCGCGCCGTGGCGGAGATGATTCTGCCGAAAGGTCATGCTTTCCTGACGGTTGCAGAATTCCTCGGTGACCCGGTCATGGCAACGCTGATTGCAGTGCTGATTGCGATGTTCACGTTTGGTCTGAACCGCGGACGTTCGATGGATCAGATTAACGACACGCTGGTGTCTTCAATCAAAATCATTGCGATGATGCTGTTGATCATCGGCGGCGGCGGTGCCTTCAAACAGGTTCTGGTTGATAGCGGCGTGGACAAATACATCGCCTCAATGATGCACGGCTCTAACGTGTCTCCGCTGCTGATGGCATGGTCTATCGCTGCAGTACTGCGTATCGCATTGGGTTCCGCAACCGTTGCAGCGATCACCGCTGGTGGGATAGTGGCGCCGCTGATTGCAACAACCGGCGTAAGCCCTGAGCTGATGGTTATTGCGGTTGGTTCCGGTTCTGTCATCTTCTCCCACGTGAACGATCCAGGTTTCTGGCTGTTCAAGGAGTACTTCAACCTAACCATCGGTGAAACCATCAAGTCATGGTCAATGCTGGAAACCATTATCTCCGTCTGCGGTCTGGTAGGGTGTCTGCTACTGGGTATGGTGGTCTGATAAAACGGTGCCGGGTGGCGCTTCGCTTACCCGGCCTACCGCTGTCATCGTAGGCCGGATAAGACGCACTCTGCGTCGCCATCCGGCAAAATAACACTACTTCTTCTTCGCCGCCGCTTTTCGCCGCTTATCCAAATCCTTAATCAGCTTATTCACTCTCTCATCGGCGAACATCTGCTCCAGCGTGGCGGTGAGCTTACGCCGCCAGTTTTTGTACTGGTCGCTGGTCCCCGGAATGTTAACCGGTTCAGCCATATCCAGCCAGTCTTCCGGTTGTAGGCCCAGCAGCGCACTGTTGCTGTCAGCGATGTAGCGTTGCATGCCGCGATTAAGAATCGGCGTCATCGACATCAGGGATGCCTTGTGACCGGCACGTTTTGGCAGGCAGCCGTATTTGTGCAGCGCGTCCAGCAGCCCCTGTTTCGCCAGTTCTCGGTCCTGATACAACCCGCGCAGCACGACTTCATCCGGATACAGGCCCAGTGCTTTACCCAGCGTCAAATCGCCGCTATCCCAATAACCTTTAAGCGTAGGTAGGTCATGCGTCGCCGCGACTGCCATTGATTGTTCCGGGTACGCTTTCGGCGTACGGAAGTTTTTCTCATGGTCATTCTCGAAATAAAGCACTTTGTAGGAGTACACGCCGCTGTCGCGCAGCTTGCTGACGATCTCCACCGGCACAGTACCCAGATCCTCACCAATTACCATGCAGTGATGACGTTTACTCTCCAGCGCCAGAATTGAAAACAGGTCATCGACCGGATAGTGCACGTAAGCGCCGTGATCGGCAGTTTCACCGTAGGGGATCCACCACAGACGCAGCATCGACATAACATGGTCGATACGCAGCGCACCGCAGTTCTGCATATTGGCGCGCAGCAGTTCGATAAACGGTTCGTAGGCGCGTGCCGTGATGATGTGCGGATCCATCGGCGGCAGCCCCCAGTTTTGTCCGAGCGGACCGAGAATATCCGGCGGCGCACCAACCGAGGCTTTCAGGCAATACAGCTCGCGGTCGCACCAGGTTTCCGCCCCACCTTCGGCCACGCCAACCGCCAGATCGCGATACAGTCCAATCGGCATCGCAAAACTCTGGCTGGTTTTCCAGCAGTCAGCAAACTGGGTATACGCCAGCCACTGTAACCACAGGTAGAAATCCACATCGTCACGATGTTCTTCGCAGAAGCGTTTTACCTCTGGCGAGTCCACTGACTGGAAAGCTTCCGGCCACACCGGCCATCCCCAGCGTAATGCGTCCTCTTTGACCTGATGCGCATGCAGCGCATCAAAGGCTGCCTGCCAGTAGAGGCTGTCCCCTTCCTGAGACACAAACTGGCGAAATGCCGCCATCTGCTCATCATCACGTGCAGAGAAGCTTTTCCACGCCATACGTAGCGCCGTCATCTTCAGTGCAGTAACGGCAGAATAATCAACCCACTCGGCATCGCGCGCACGTTGCAGAGCTTGCTGAGTCGCGGGTTTCTGCCACCACGCCTGCGCCTCTTTACTCAGGCGGAAATCGTCTACGGCGTTCACATCAATATAAATCACGTTCAACCAGCGGCGTGAAGACGGGCTGTACGGGCTGGCGCTCTCCGGGTTAGCCGGATACAGCGCGTGAATAGGATTAAGCCCGATAAACGCGCCGCCGCGTTGCGCCACATCTACCAGCATGGCGCGGAGATCGCCAAAGTCGCCAATCCCCCAGTTCTTTTCTGATCGCAGGGTGTAGAGCTGAACGCATGCGCCCCACAGCTTCTGCCCGGCTAACAGCGCCTGCGGTTCATAGCAGCGTTTTGGCGCCACGATGATACGACAATGGGTACGCAGCTCGCCCTGAGTCAGGGTCAACGTGTGATACCCCTCCGGCAGCTTCGCCGGAAGAGTGAAAGATTTACCGCCGACGGCATGCCCTTTGTGCTGCACGCCCTCTTCGGTGGTCAGCAGCCAGTTAAACTCTCCGCTTCCCTCAACCGCCAGCGGCATTTTCTTGCCAGCGGTGTAGACCATGACATTCGGCACCGGAATTACCGCCACCTGAGTGGCAGCGGTGGTGCGATGCATGGCGTCAAGCAAACGCCGTTTGGTTTCGGCACCAATAGACTGCGGTTTACCGTGGGCATTAATGTAATTGGGGCTGATCCCCGCCGCCAGCGCGGCATTATCCAGACGTTTGCTTTCCATCGCGATTCCTTAACGTTTCGCCTGCCAGATACGAGCCTGATAATCGCGGATGGAGCGATCCGAGCTGAACATGCCGCAACGTGCGGTATTCAGAATCGCCGCCCGGGTCCAGGCTTCCTGGTCACGATACAACACGTCAACCTGCTTCTGAGCTTCAACGTAGGCCGCGAAGTCCGCCATCACCAGATACGGGTCGCCGCCCTGCTTGCCGATACTGTGCAGCATCTGGTCAAAGGCATGCTTGTCGCCGTCGCTGTATTTCCCGCTTTCCAACTCTTTCAGGACAGCATCCAGCACTTTGTCTTTTTTACGCCATTTCACCGGGTCGTAGCCTTTGGCTTTGAGCACCTTCACCTCTTCCACGGTATGACCAAAGATAAAGATATTCTCGTCACCCACCTTCTCGGCGATTTCGACGTTTGCGCCATCCAGCGTACCAACGGTTAACGCACCATTCAGCGCCAGCTTCATGTTACCGGTACCGGAAGCCTCTTTCCCTGCGGTTGAAATCTGCTCAGAGATATCCGCCGCCGGGATCAGCATTTCCGCCGCCGAGACACAATAATCCGGCAGGAAGACGACCTTCAGCTTGTCGCCAACTTTCGGGTCGTTATTGATAGTTTGTGCAACCTGGTTGATGGCGAAGATGATATTTTTCGCCAGGTAGTAACCTGGAGCAGCTTTTGCGCCAAACAGGAATACGCGCGGCACGCGATCTGCCTGCGGGTTGTCACGGATTTCTTTGTACAACGCCAGAATATGCAGCAGGTTGAGGTGCTGACGCTTGTATTCATGCAGACGTTTAATCTGAATATCAAAGATAGCGTTAGTCGTTATTTCAATACCGGTACGCGCTTTAATAAACTTCACCAGGCGCTCTTTGTTCGCCAGCTTGATGTCGCGATACTGCTGACGGAACTTCGCGTCGTCGGCATATTTTTCCAGGTTAATCAACTGGTCGAGGTCGTTGGCCCACTCTTTTTTCAGCGTTTTATCCAGCAGTGCGGCAAGCGCCGGGTTGCACTGCTTAATCCAGCGACGTGGGGTAATCCCATTGGTGACGTTATGGAATTTGTTCGGCCAGAGCTGGTGATATTCAGGGAACAGATCTTTCACCACCAGATCGGAGTGCAGCGCCGCCACACCGTTAACAGCAAAGCCGCTGACCACGCACATGTTAGCCATGCGCACCTGTTTGTTGTGCACCACCGCCAGCTTCGCCCAGACTTCAGCATCACCCGGCCAGGTTTTATCGACCAACGTCTTAAAGCGCTCGTTGATCTCTTTGATGATTTGCATATGGCGCGGCAGTAGCGCTTTCACCAGCTTCTCGTCCCAGCACTCCAGCGCCTCTGGCATAAGGGTGTGGTTGGTGTAAGCAAAGGTTTTGCTGGTAATGGCCCACGCATCGTCCCAGCTCATCTGGTGCTCATCAATCAGCACGCGCAGCAGCTCAGGAATGGCAATGGTCGGGTGAGTATCGTTGAGCTGAATAACTTCAAAATCAGCCAGCTCATGCAGTTTACGCCCTGCCAGATGATGGCGGCGCAGAATGTCAGCTACGGAACAGGCACACTGGAAGTACTGCTGCATCAGGCGCAGCTTTTTACCCGCGGTGTGGTTATCGTTCGGGTACAGCACTTTCGTCAGTTTTTCGGCGTCGATGCCCTGCTGCTCTGCGCGCAGGAAATCACCGTCGTTAAATTTGGTCAGGTTAAACGGATGCGCGTGGCTGGCCTGCCACAGACGCAGCGGTTGCGCTACGCCGTTACGGTAGCCGAGAACTGGCAGATCCCAGGCCTGACCGGTGATGGTAAAACCTGGCTCCCAGTGGCCTTCTTTGCTGACCTTACCGCCAATCCCAACCTGCACATCCAGCGCCTCGTTGTGACGGAACCACGGGTAGCTGCCACGATGCCAGTCATCCGGGGCTTCCATCTGTTGCCCATCGGCAAACGACTGACGGAACAGGCCGTACTGGTAGTTGAGGCCATAGCCCGTCGCCGACTGGCCGACAGTCGCCATCGAATCGAGGAAGCAGGCTGCCAGGCGTCCCAATCCACCGTTACCCAACGCCGGATCGGTCTCTTCTTCCAGCAGGTCGGTCAGGTTGACGTCATGTGCTTTCAGCTCATCGCTCACCTCCTGATACCAGCCGAGGTTGAGTAAGTTATTGCCGGTCAGACGGCCAATCAAAAACTCCATCGAGATGTAGTTAACGTGACGCTGATTTTTTGCCGGTTTCGCCGCAGGCTGGGCGCTGAGTAACTCAGCCAACGCCCCACTCACTGCCTGCCACCACTGGCGCGACGTCATTTCTTGAGCCGACAGTAAACCGAAGCGCTGCCACTGACGCGTCAGGGCAGCCTGAAATTGATCTTTGTTGAAAGTAGGCTGTGACATAGGGGTTCCAGATCCTTAGGTAATAAAACAACGTTATCGCTAGTTTGCCTGGCTCGTTGTTGACATTCCTCATCCTGGCACGGATTAGGGAGGGAGGAGGAGCGGGGATGAGCATAAAAGTGTGATCTCCGCCACTTAAAGGGGGCGTAATCACCCGTAAATTCGCGCAAACCGTGCATAACGCTCTTTGAATGACGCATTAATAACAAAGGATTAATCGACAATATCAAATAGTGGAGTGACGATGAGAAACAAAATGTAAATAGAGAAATAGTTTCTAACCTGAAATATCTATGCCGGGTAAGATAATTCACATAAAAATTTTAAGTCGGCCACAAAATTCGTCGATTTTGATTAGCCGCCTGGGTAACCATATAAAAACAGAGGGATTTTTCGACACATTAAAAATTACAACGGATCCAGTCGCCACGCCTGTTGCGACTCTTTAAAACAATTATTGCAATAGATGTATAGATTTGTGACATAGTGCAAAATCAGACACACAAAAAGTCCGCTTAGCTTGCATAAAACACCAATCTGGCCGACCTTATATCTATTAATTACGAAGCGCAAAAAAAATCATTCTTCCCTATTTTCACACAGTGAAGTGACTAACTTATGTTGATTCCGTCTAAATTAAGTCGTCCGGTTCGACTCGACCATACGGTGGTTCGTGAGCGCCTGTTGGCTAAACTTTCCGGCGTGAACAATTTCAGGCTTGCCCTGATAACAAGTCCTGCTGGTTATGGAAAAACAACGCTGGTTTCACAATGGGCGGCGGGGAAGAACGACTTAGGTTGGTACTCTCTGGATGAAGGCGATAATCAACAAGAGCGCTTTGCCAGCTATCTGATCGCCGCCATCCAACAGGCAACGGGTGGACATTGCACCACCAGCGAAGCGATGGTGCAAAAGCGCCAGTACGCCAGTCTGACGTCACTGTTTGCCCAGCTATTTATCGAACTGGCCGAGTGGCACCGTCCGCTCTACCTGGTGGTGGATGATTATCATCTGATCTCCAATCCAGCTATTCACGAAGCGATGCGTTTCTTCCTGCGTCACCAGCCTGAAAACCTCACGCTGGTCGTACTGTCGCGCAACCTGCCGCAGTTGGGTA
Organism: Citrobacter sp. S39; assembly: GCF_009495675.1. Lineage (NCBI taxonomy): Bacteria > Pseudomonadati > Pseudomonadota > Gammaproteobacteria > Enterobacterales > Enterobacteriaceae > Citrobacter > Citrobacter sp. S39. Next base: position 1,308,160 of record NZ_CP045555.1, on the reverse strand, counting down.
TTGCCAATCTGCGGGTGCGCGATCAACTGCTGGAAATAGGCAGCCAACAGCTGGCCTTTAACCATCAGGAAGCCAAACAATTTTTCGACCGACGTTTGTCCTCTCCCATTGAAGCGGCAGAAAGCAGCCGGATGTGCGATGACGTTGCTGGCTGGGCCACAGCGTTACAGCTGATCGCCCTCTCCGCCCGCCAGAACAACCATTCTGCGCACCAGTCCGCACGCCGTCTCGCGGGGATCAACGCCAGCCATTTGTCCGATTATCTGGTTGATGAAGTGCTGGACAGCGTCGACCTCGGCACCCGTCACTTCCTGCTGAAAAGCGCCATTCTGCGTTCCATGAACGATGCGCTGATCGTCCGCGTTACCGGGGAAGAAAATGGCCAGATGCGGCTGGAAGAAATTGAGCGCCAGGGGTTATTCCTGCAGCGGATGGATGACGTTGGCGAGTGGTTCAGCTATCACCCGCTGTTTGGCAGCTTTTTACGCCAGCGCTGCCAATGGGAGTTGGCGAACGAACTGCCCGAAATACACCGCGCCGCCGCCGAAAGCTGGATGGCGCAAGGCTTCCCCAGCGAAGCTATCCACCACGCGCTGGCGGCCGGTGACGCCCATATGCTGCGCGATATCCTGCTTAATCATGCGTGGGGACTGTTTAACCACAGCGAGCTGACGTTACTGGAAGAGTCGCTGAAAGCCCTGCCGTGGGAAAGCCTGCTGGAAAATCCGCGTCTGGTTCTGCTACAGGCCTGGCTGATGCAGAGCCAGCACCGCTACGGAGAGGTTAACACCCTGCTGGCGCGCGCAGAGCAGGAAATAAAAGGCGACATGGAACCAACGCTGCACGCCGAATTCAACGCTTTACGGGCGCAGGTAGCGATTAACGATGGCAACCCTGACGAAGCCGAACGCCTGGCAAAACTGGCGCTGGATGAATTACCCATCGCCTGGTTCTATAGTCGTATCGTCGCCACCTCGGTGCACGGCGAAGTCCTGCACTGTAAGGGCGATCTCACGCGCTCTCTGGCGTTAATGCAGCAAACCGAGCAAATGGCACGTCATCATGACGTCTGGCATTACGCACTGTGGAGCCTTATCCAGCAAAGCGAAATTTTGTTTGCCCAAGGCTTTTTACAGGCCGCCTGGGAGACTCAGGAAAAAGCGTTCCAACTGATCAAAGAGCAGCACCTGGAACAGCTGCCGATGCACGAGTTCCTGGTGCGCATTCGTGCGCAGCTACTGTGGGCATGGGCGCGTCTGGACGAATCAGAAGCCTCTGCCCGTAGCGGTATTGAACTGCTTTCCACTTTCCAGCCGCAGCAGCAGCTACAGTGTCTGGCGCTGCTGGTTCAGTGTTCACTTGCGCGGGGCGATCTTGATAACGCTCGCAGCCTGCTCAACCGTCTGGAAAACCTGCTGGGCAACGGTCACTATCACAGCGACTGGATCTCCAACGCCGATAAGGTGCGGGTGATTTACTGGCAAATGGTGAGCGACAAAAACTCTGCCGCCAACTGGCTGCGCCACACGCCGAAACCAGAATTCGCCAATAACCACTTCCTGCAAAGCCAGTGGCGCAACATCGCTCGCGCGCAAATCCTGTTGGGTGAGTTTGAACCGGCTGAAATTGTGCTGGAAGAGTTGAATGAAAATGCGCGCAATCTGCGCCTGATGAGCGATCTGAACCGTAACCTGCTGCTGCTTAATCAGCTCTACTGGCAGGCAGGGCGCAAAAATGACGCCCAGCGTGTGTTACTCGACGCCCTACAGCTGGCGAACCGCACCGGGTTTATCAGCCACTTTGTTATTGAAGGCGAGGCCATGGCGCAACAACTGCGTCAGCTGATTCAGCTCAATACCTTACCGGAACTCGATCAGCACCGCGCCCAGCGCATTTTGCGTGAAATTAACCAGCATCATCGCCATAAATTCGCCCACTTCGATGAAGGGTTCGTTGAGCGTCTGCTGACTCACCCGGAAGTACCGGAGCTTATCCGCACCAGCCCGCTGACCCAGCGCGAATGGCAGGTTCTGGGACTAATTTATTCGGGCTACAGCAACGAGCAGATCGCCGCAGAGCTGGCCGTCGCGGCAACGACCATCAAGACGCACATCCGCAATTTGTACCAAAAGCTCGGCGTCGCACACCGCCAGGATGCGGTGCAACATGCGCAGAAGCTGCTGAAAATGATGGGATACGGCGTTTAGTTAATGCCTGATACGCGACGCTTATCAGGCCTGGAATTACCTTAGCACAGCTCTAACTGAATATGATGGTCAGCAATCACCTGCATCACACCAGCAGGCGGCAGCGTATCGGTATACACCGCATCCACCATGCTGATGCTGCCCATATTCACCATCGCGTTACGCCCAAACTTCGAGTGGTCCACCACCAGCATCACATGACGTGAATTCTCAATGATCGCGCGTTTGGTGCGAACTTCGTGATAATCAAATTCCAGCAGCGAACCATCGCTGTCGATACCGCTGATGCCTAAGATGCCGAAGTCCAGACGGAACTGAGAAATAAAGTCGAGAGTCGCTTCGCCCATAATACCGCCGTCGCGGCTACGCAGTTCGCCACCGGCGAGGATTATGCGGAAATCCTCTTTCGCCATCAGCGTATTCGCCACATTGAGGTTGTTGGTCACAATGCGTAAATTGCTGTGATTGAGCAGCGCGTGAGCCACCGCTTCCGGCGTGGTTCCGATATCAATAAACAGCGTAGAACCGTTCGGGATCTGCGTGGCAACTTTGCGGGCAATGCGCTCTTTTTCCGCCGTCTGCGTTGCTTTACGGTCATGCCACGGGGTGTTAACGGAGCTGGATGGCAACGCCGCGCCGCCGTGATGGCGCAAAATCATGTTCTGATCGGCCAGATCGTTAAGATCGCGGCGAATCGTCTGCGGGCTGACGGAGAAATGCTCCACCAGCTCTTCAGTACTGACGTATCCCTGTTTTTTTACCAGCTCGATAATCGCGTCATGTCGTTGTGTTTGCTTCATTATTGTTCCCTGAAATTTTGCCGGATGCGCTGACGCTTATCCGGCCTACAAATTGGTCCAAACGCACACCGCCTTCCGGCACCACAAAACTTGAATCAAGTTCGTTTTCGTACATTTATAGTATCGGCAAACGCCATTGCCAAACCCACGGCCAACCCGGCGATATGAGCGCCATTCGCCATCGACATGCCGAATAGATCAAACCAACCGGCAACAATCCAGATCAAGGCAAAGATAATCAAACCACGCTGCAGGAAAATACCGCTCTGCGGATCGCGCTCGCCGCGCAACCACACGTAGCCCATCAGCGCATATACCACGCCAGACAATCCACCAAACCACGGGCCGCTAAATTTCTGCTGAACATAGCCGCTCAACAGGGCGCTGATCACGGTAATAACAATCAGTTTTCCACTGCCCAGACGCTTTTCAACCGCACCGCCGAGATACCACCACCACAGCAGGTTGAACAGAATATGCATCAGCGAGAAGTGCATAAAAGCGTGGGTGAAATAACGCCAGAATTCAAATTTCAGCGAAGGGTCAAACGGCCATGCCAGCCAGAGCATCACAGCCTGGTCGCCCAGCACGTTCATCGCGATAAACACCAGCACACACGCGGCCATCACCAACCAGGTTACCGGACCTGCGCGTTCGCGCAATGTGGCCAGGAACGGATAACGTTGGTAGCGCAGACCGCTGTCGGTCTGACCCGACTGCCAGCTTGCCGCGAGGTAGCGCGGATCGCCCGGATTTTCCAGAAACCGCACCAGTTCAGCGTGCACGCGCTGAGCCTGGGACTCATCCGCCAGCCAGACATCCGTTTGCTGATGTTGTTGAATCGTCAGGATAACGCCCTGTGTCGCCATATAATCAACGAATGCCTGCGCCACGCGGGGGTTAGCAAAAGAGGTAATCATCAACATGGTTGCTGTCGCTTATTCCACACAAAAGAGGACAGTATATCTATCCTGCCCGTTTCAGGCTGCATCTTTGTTAGCTTACGAACCGTATGCCACTTCTGCCGGAAAATGTCGATGCCAGGCATCGAAGCCGCCGTCAACGCTGTAAACCGCGTCATAGCCCTGCTGCAGAAGATATTGCGCCGCGCCTTTACTGCTGTTGCCGTGATAACACATCACCAACACGGCAGTGTCGAAATCATGCTCGCGCATAAATGATCCCAGCGTGTCGTTCGTCAAATGAAATGCCTGTGGGGCATGGCCCATTGCATAGCTTTGCGGGTCGCGAATATCCACTAACACCGCCGCCCCCTGATGCAGCTTCTGATGCGCTTCTTCGACATTAATACATTCAAACTGATCCATTGCTCTCTCTTCTTTTTATGGCAGGTGACGTTTTTCGGACATGTTACTGCTTAGTGTACGTCCCGACGGCAGTTAAACGCCATAATGTTATATGTATCACTGTAAATTGTTTATCCGATGTTACCAATGGCGCGATTCTTTGCTATTATGCTCGATAACGAACATTAATGAGCTATAACGAAAGTGCGAGAGGCCAGCATGGAAACCAAAGATCTGATTGTGATAGGTGGAGGCATCAACGGTGCCGGTATCGCGGCAGATGCCGCTGGACGCGGTTTATCCGTGCTGATGCTGGAAGCGCAGGATTTAGCCTGCGCCACCTCTTCCGCTAGCTCCAAACTCATCCACGGTGGCCTGCGCTACCTGGAACACTACGAATTTCGTCTGGTGAGCGAAGCGCTGGCCGAACGTGAAGTGCTGTTGAAAATGGCACCACACATCGCCTTCCCGATGCGCTTTCGTCTGCCCCACCGCCCGCACCTGCGTCCGGCGTGGATGATCCGCATTGGTTTGTTTATGTACGATCATCTGGGCAAACGCACCAGTTTGCCAAGTTCTACCGGTTTGCGTTTTGGCGCAGATTCCGTAATGAAACCTGAGATTGTGCGCGGTTTCGAATATTCTGACTGCTGGGTAGACGATGCACGACTGGTTTTGGCAAACGCCCAAATGGTCGTACGCAAAGGCGGAGAAGTATTAACCCGCACTCGCGCCACCTCTGCTCGCCGTGAAAACGGTTTGTGGATTGTTGAAGCTGAAGATATCGATACCGGCAAAAAACACACCTGGCAGGCGCGTGGCCTAGTCAACGCCACCGGTCCGTGGGTGAAAGAGTTCTTTGACGACGGTATGCACCTGCCATCACCGTACGGTATTCGCCTGATTAAAGGCAGCCACATCGTGGTGCCGCGTGTACATACCCAGAAGCAGGCTTATATTCTGCAAAACGAAGATAAACGCATTGTGTTTGTCATCCCATGGATGGACGAATTCTCGATCATCGGGACGACAGACGTTGAATACAAAGGCGATCCGAAAGCCGTGAAAATTGATGAAAGCGAGATCAATTACCTGCTGAAGGTTTACAACGCGCACTTTAAGAAGCAGCTGGGCCGTGATGATATCGTCTGGACTTACTCGGGCGTGCGTCCGCTGTGCGATGACGAGTCTGACTCACCGCAGGCGATCACCCGTGATTACACGCTGGATATCCACGACGAAAACGGCAAAGCGCCGCTGCTGTCGGTCTTTGGCGGTAAGCTGACGACCTATCGTAAGCTGGCTGAACATGCGATGGAAAAACTGGCGTCGTACTATCAGGGCATCGGCCCGGCGTGGACCAAAGAGTGCATTCTGCCCGGCGGTGACATTGGCGGCGATCGCGAAGACTACGCGGCCAAACTGCGCCGTCGCTACCCGTTCCTGACCGAGTCGCTGGCGCGCCATTATTCTCGCACCTACGGCAGCAACACCGAATGGGTCATCGGCGAAGCCACCTCGCTTGCCGAGTTAGGTGAAGACTTTGGCCATGAGTTTTATGAAGCCGAGCTGAAATATCTGGTCGATCACGAATGGGTTCGTCGTGCAGAAGATGCGTTGTGGCGTCGCACGAAAGAAGGTATGTGGCTGAACGCTGAGCAGCAGTCGCGCATGACCCAGTGGCTGGCAGAATACATTGAGAAGCACCAGCTGTCGCTGGCGTCCTGATAAAAATGCCGGATGGCGGCGACGCTTTATCCGGCCTACAAAAGTGCATAAACGTAGGCCGGGCAAGCGAAGCGCCCCCGGCCTCGTGTTTTACAACCGCACCGAATCAATATGCCAGATGTTTTCGGCGTACTCTTTGATCGTCCTGTCCGATGAGAAGTAACCCATGTTGGCGATATTAATCATCGATTTGGTAGTCCACTCTTCCGGGTGACGATACAGTTCATCAACCTTATCCTGACAATCAACGTAACTGCGATAATCCGCCAGCACCTGATAGTGGTCGCCAAAGTTGATCAATGAGTCCACCAGGTCGCGATAGCGTCCCGGCTCCTCCGGGCTGAATACGCCGCTGCCGATCTGCGTCAGCACCTGGTGCAACTCCTCGTCTTTCTCGTAATATTCACGCGGCTTATAGCCTTGACTACGCAAGGCTTCAACCTCTTCCGCCGTATTACCAAAGATAAAGATATTTTCTGCGCCCACATGTTCCAGCATCTCGACGTTGGCACCATCCAGCGTACCGATGGTCAACGCGCCATTCAGCGCAAATTTCATGTTACTGGTCCCGGAGGCTTCGGTCCCGGCCAGTGAAATCTGCTCAGACAGGTCGGCAGCTGGAATTATTACCTGCGCCAGGCTGACGCTGTAATTGGGGATAAACACCACTTTCAGTTTGTCGCCAATTTGCGGATCGTTATTGATCACTTTTGCGACGTCGTTGATCAGATGAATGATGTGCTTCGCCATGTAATAGGCCGAAGCCGCTTTACCGGCGAAGATATTCACACGCGGCACCCACTCGGCGTCAGGATCGGCCTTAATGCGGTTGTAGCGGGTGATCACATGCAGCACGTTCATCAGCTGACGTTTGTATTCGTGAATACGCTTGATCTGTACGTCAAACAGCGATTTCGGATTCACTACCACGTTAAGCTGCTGGGCAATGAGCGTGGCCAGACGTTTTTTGTTCTCCAGCTTCGCCCGGCGTACCGCCTGGTTCACCAACGGGAAATCGCAGTGCTGTTCAAGCTCGCTCAACTGGCTGAGATCGGTACGCCAGGTGCGGCCAATATTCTCATCCAGCACCTCAGAGAGCGGCGGGTTAGCCAGCGCCAGCCAGCGACGCGGCGTCACGCCGTTGGTAACGTTGCAGAAGCGGGTCGGGAAGATCTTCGCAAAGTCAGCAAATAGCGACTGCACCATCAGGTTGGAGTGCAGTTCAGACACACCATTAACCTTGTGGCTCACCACGACCGCCAGCCATGCCATACGCACCCGGCGGCCGTTAGATTCATCGATAATCGACGTCCGCCCCAGCAGACCGGTATCGTTCGGATACTGCTCCTGCAGCGTTTTCAGGAAGTAGTCGTTAATCTCAAAAATGATTTGCAGATGGCGCGGCAGAATTTTGCCCAGCATATCCACCGGCCAGGTCTCCAGCGCTTCGCTCATCAAAGTGTGGTTGGTATACGAGAAAACCTGACAGCACACTTCAAACGCATCATCCCAACTGAACTTGTGCTCATCAATCAACAGACGCATCAGCTCAGGGATCGACAGCACCGGGTGGGTGTCGTTGAGGTGAATGGCGATTTTATCCGCCAGATTATCGTAGGTTTTGTGCAGTTGATAATGACGATTCAGAATGTCCTGCACCGTGGAGGAGACCAGGAAATACTCCTGGCGCAAGCGCAGCTCGCGTCCTGAATAGGTGGAGTCATCCGGATAGAGCACGCGGGAGACGTTCTCGGAGTGGTTTTTATCTTCCACCGCCGCAAAGTAGTCGCCCTGGTTAAATTTACCGAGGTTGATCTCGCTACTGGCCTGGGCATTCCACAGGCGCAGCGTGTTGGTGGCATCGGTGTCGTAACCGGGGATAATCTGGTCGTAGGCAACCGCGAGGATCTCTTCGGTTTCTATCCAGCGCGTTTTCTTGCCTTCCTGCTGTATACGCCCGCCAAAGCGCACTTTGTAGCGCGTATTGTGGCGTTTGAACTCCCATGGGTTACCGTATTCCAGCCAGTAGTCCGGCGACTCTTTCTGTCGGCCATCAACAATGTTTTGCTTGAACATGCCGTAGTCATAACGAATACCGTAGCCGCGTCCCGGCAGTCCCAGCGTTGCCAGTGAGTCCAGGAAGCAGGCCGCCAGGCGCCCGAGGCCGCCGTTGCCAAGACCCGGGTCATTTTCTTCATCGATCAGATCTTCAAGATCCAACCCCATACCTTCCAGCGCATTTTTGACATCGTCATAAATACCCAACGATAACAGTGCATTGGAAAGCGTGCGGCCAATCAAAAACTCCATAGACAGGTAATAAACCTGGCGAGTTTCCTGGGATAATTGCGCACGATTAGAACGCAGCCAGCGCTCCACGAGACGATCGCGCACCGCGAACAACGTGGCGTTCAGCCACTCATGTTTATTGGCAATGACCGGGTCCTTACCAATCGTGAACATCAGCTTGTAGGCGATAGAATGCTTAAGTGCCTCTACGCTGAGTGTGGGCGATGCATAAGTAAATGGAGCATTCATATAGGTGATTCCTGGATATCTATTTCAAGCGATAGTAAAGCTCACGGTATGACTTCGCCGCGACTTGCCAGCTAAAATCCATGGTCATGGCCTGACGTTGTACAAACCGCCACAGCGAAGGCCGGGACCACAATACGAAAGCACGCCGGATCGCGCGTAGTAGCGACCAGGCATTACTATCTTCAAATACAAACCCACTGGCGATACCATCCGCCAGGTTTTCCAGCGAACTGTCAGAGACCGTATCAGCCAGCCCACCGGTGCGCCGCACCAGCGGCAGCGTGCCGTACTTCAGTCCATACAACTGCGTTAAGCCACATGGCTCAAAACGGCTGGGAACCAATATCACATCGGCCCCACCCATGATGCGGTGCGAGAAGGCTTCGTGATAACCAATCTGCACGCCCACTTGCCCCGGATGTTCCGCCGCCGCGGCGAGGAAACCTTCCTGCAACACCGGATCGCCCGCGCCAAGTAACGCCAGTTGCCCCCCCTGCTCTAACAGACCCGGCAGAGCCTCCAGCACCAGATCCAACCCTTTCTGACTGGTCAGGCGACTGACTACGGCAAACAGCGGCACTTTATCGTTAACCTTAAGTCCCATCGCGATCTGTAGCTGCCGTTTGTTCTCCGCCTTTTCTTCCAGAGTGTCACGCGTATAGCGCGACGCCAGCAGCAGGTCGGTTTCCGGGCTCCAGATTTTTTCATCCACACCGTTCAGCACGCCGGAAAGCCGTCCTTCCCGATGACGCTGCTGCAACAGACCTTCCATACCATAGGCAAACTGCGGTTCGGTAATCTCCCGCGCGTAAGTTGGACTCACCGCCGTAATGTGGTCTGCGTAGTACAATCCTGCCTTCAGGAACGAAATCTGGCCGTTAAACTCCAGCCCGTGCACATTAAAGAACGACCATGGCAATTGGATGTCATCCATATGCTTTGCATAAAACATGCCTTGATACGCCAGGTTGTGTACGGTGAACACCGATTTCGCCGGATGGCCGCGCGCCGCCAGATACGCCGGGGCCAGACCGGCATGCCAGTCGTGCGCATGCACCACATCCGGGCGCCAGAATGGGTCAAGGCCGCAGGCCATTTCACATCCGGCCCAGCCAAGCAACGCAAAACGCAGGACGTTATCGGTATACGCAAACAGGTTGGTGTCGTGATACGGGCTACCGGGACGGTCGTAGAGATGCGGCGCGTCAATCAGGTAAATACCCACACCGTTGAAATGCCCGAAAAGCAGCGTGATACGTCCAGCGAAGGTATCGCGACGCGTCACGACCTGTGCATCGGGAATGCCGCGACGAATATCAGGAAACGCCGGGAGCAACACGCGGGCATCCACGCCGTCCGCAATTTGCGCGGCAGGTAACGCCCCAATAACATCCGCCAGTCCCCCGGTTTTTAACAGGGGGAACATCTCTGAACAAACGTGTAAAACCTGCATTATCGCTCCTGTTTGATCTGCAGTTTGCGCAGCATTTCACGCGTGACCAGCACAATGCCTTCCTCTGAACGGTAGAAACGACGCGCATCTTCTTCCGCGTTTTCACCTATCACCATGCCTTCAGGAATAACGCAGGCGCGGTCGATAATGCAACGACGTAAACGGCACGAACGTCCCACCCACACTTCAGGTAACAACACTGCCGAATCAATGTTACAGAATGAATTCACCCGCACTCGCGGGAACAGAACCGACTGCACCACCACCGAACCTGAAATTATGCATCCGCCAGAAACCAGCGAGTTCAGCGTCATTCCGTGGCTACCGGAACGGTCCTGCACAAATTTCGCCGGTGGCAGCGATTCCATGTGCGTTCGGATTGGCCAGTCCTGGTCGTACATATCCAGTTCAGGCGTCACCGAAGCCAGATCAAGGTTCGCCTTCCAGTAGGCTTCCAGCGTCCCCACATCGCGCCAGTACGGTTCGGATTCCGGGTCAGACTGCACGCAGGACAACGGGAATGGATGCGCATATGCCATGCCAGCTTCGGTGATTTTCGGGATAATGTCTTTGCCAAAATCGTGACTGGATTTTTCATCGAGATCATCTTCCGCCAGCAGTTCATACAGATAATCGGCGTTGAAAATGTAGATCCCCATACTGGCAAGAGATTTGGTCGGGTCGCCTGGCATCGCTGGTGGGTTGGCGGGTTTTTCAACGAACTCGATAATTTTATCGGTGTCGTCCACGTCCATCACGCCAAACGCGCTGGCCTCTTCAATAGGCACTGGCATACAGGCCACGGTGCAACGCGCGCCCTTCTCGACGTGGTCGATCAGCATGCGTGAGTAGTCCTGCTTATAAATATGATCGCCCGCGAGGATCACCACGTATTCCGCTTTATAGCGTCGAATGATGTCCAGGTTTTGGGTCACCGCATCCGCCGTTCCGCGATACCAGTTTTCACCCTGCATTCTCTGCTGGGCAGGCAGCAAATCGACAAACTCGTTCATCTCTTCGCTAAAGAACGACCAGCCGCGCTGAATATGCTGCACCAGCGTGTGGGACTGGTACTGAGTGATCACGCCGATACGGCGGATCCCGGAGTTAATACAGTTGGATAAGGCAAAATCGATAATGCGGAACTTACCGCCAAAGTGCACAGCAGGTTTGGCACGTTTGTTGGTCAAATCTTTTAAGCGGGTACCGCGGCCACCGGCCAGGATCAGGGCAACAGATTTTAATGGCAGCTGGCGCGCCAACATTACACGATCGTTCTTCTCTAAACTCACCATGACTAACTCCTTTTTTATCTTCTCTGGAACACACACAGTCCGTGCGCAGGTCCCTGCCAGACAGCCGTAAGCACCGGATTATCCTCTCCGGCAAATGGGGGAATGGCATGCCATTCCCCTTCAGGTAAAACGATATCTGTCACCTCAAGCGTGGCGTTTATTGCAATCAGAAAACGGTCTGAAAGCTGGATTTGCATCTGCCTCGGGCCGTTTTGCCACTCATCCGCACTTAAGGGTTGTGCGTACTTATTCAGCCAACGAACATTGCCATCGCCCTCTTCCCACCAGCAATCCCCTGTTAATGCAGGGATTTGCCGGCGCAGATGAATCAGCGCGGCGGTAAATGTGGTTAGCCCACTGTTTGCCTGCTGCCAGTCCAGCCACGTTAAGGCGTTATCCTGACAGTAAGCGTTATTGTTGCCGTGCTGGCTATGACCATGCTCATCGCCCGCCAGCAACATCGGCGTCCCCTGAGAGAGCAACAGCGTAGTTAACAGCGCATGAATGCTGTCGCGCCGTCGCTCAATCAGGTCCAGCGTGCCGCCTAATCCTTCTTTACCATGATTGTCGCTGTAGTTATTGCTAGTGCCGTCGCGATTTTCCTCACCATTCGCTTCATTGTGCTTATTTGTGAAGCACACACAGTCGCGTAGCGTAAAACCGTCGTGCGCGGTCACCAGATTGACCGTGGCGCTGGGTTTGCGACCCTGGCGTTTAAACACATCGCTGGATGCGGCAAAACGCCCGGCAAACTCGCCCAACGAGAGATTACGCTGGAGCCAAAAGCGTCGCGTCGCATCGCGGAAATGGTCATTCCACTCGGCAAACGGAGGGGGGAAATTCCCCACCTGATACCCGCCTTCACCAATATCCCACGGTTCCGCAATCAGCTTCACGCGTGAGAGCAGCGGACAGGTTTGGATCGCGGTAAACAGCGGCGCATCCTGACGAAACGCAGGTGTACGCCCCATGACGGAAGCCAAATCAAAACGAAAACCATCTACATGGCAGGTTTCAACCCAATAGCGCAGGCATTCACATGCGTATTCCACAACGCCGGGATGGCTCAAATTGAGGGTGTTCCCACAACCGGTCCAGTTGTAGTAATCACCATCGTCCCTGATCCAATAATAGCTACGGTTATCAATTCCGCGCAGCGAGAAGACAGGCCCTTCGAGATCCAGCTCGGCGCTGTGGTTCAAAACGATATCGAGAATGACCTCAATCCCCGCTTTGTGCAGCGCTTTTACCGCGTCGCGAAACTCATCAAGCGCACTCTCCGGCGAACAGGCATAGGCCGGATGCAGCGCGAACATGGCCACCGGGTTGTAGCCCCAGTAGTTCGACAGGCCCAGCCGCTGAAGTCGCGGTTCGCTGGCAAAATGCGCCACCGGCAGCAGCTCCAGCGCGGTAATGCCGAGACGCTTGAAATAGTCGATCATTACCGGATGACCCAGCGCTTTGTAGGTTCCGCGAATCTCTTCCGGCAGGTCAGGATGCAAATACGTCAACCCTTTGACATGCGCTTCGTAAATCACGGTATTGCCCCACGGCGTGCGCGGCGGGGCATCATCCTCCCAGTCATAATGGTCGGACACCACCACGCCCTTCAGCGCGATGGTGGCATTATCATGGTGATCCGGTTCATTTAGCCCGCCGTGCAGCAGCGGGTTATCTTTTAACTCGCCCTCGACCCTACGGGCGCAAGGGTCGAGCAGCAGCTTGGCTGGGTTAAACCGGTGGCCCTGCTGCGGTTGCCATGGGCCATGAACGCGATAGCCATAGCGCAGACCGGGCCGGGCGTTGGCCAGATAGCCGTGCCAGACATCGCCGCTACGCCCCGGCAGGTCGTAGCGGAGTTCGCAACCGTCCTCGTCAAATACGCATAATTCAACGCGTTCAGCGTGGGCTGAGAAGAGAGTAAAATTAACGCCATGGCCGTCATACGTTGCACCATGGGGGGTGGCGTTGCCGGTTGCCAGTTGCGTCATTCCCCCTCCCGAACCAGCCAGATCGTTGCCAACGGCGGCAACGTGAGGCTCAGTGAATGCTGACGACCATGACTGGCGATTTCATCACTGTGCACCGCACCGCCGTTGCCAGTATTGCTGCCGTGGTAATGCATCGAATCGGTATTGAGGATCTCACGCCATTTCCCCGGCTGATTGATACCGAAGCGATAGCCGTGGCGGGGCACAGGCGTAAAGTTACTGACCACGATGATTTCATTGCCGACCTTGTCACGACGCACGAAAGCCAGCACCGAACGTTCTTTGTCATCCACCACCAGCCACTCAAAGCCATAGGCGTCAAAGTCGAGCTCGTGCAGCGCTTTGTGATGACGATAGGTGAGGTTCAGATCGCGCACCAGACGCTGTACGCCGTGATGCCAGTTATCACCGCCTTCCAGCAGGTGCCAGTCGAGGCTGGCGTCATGGTTCCATTCACGTCCCTGCGCAAACTCGTTGCCCATAAACAGCAGTTTCTTACCGGGGAAGGCCCACATCCAGCCGTAGTAGGCGCGCAGGTTGGCAAATTTCTGCCACGCATCGCCCGGCATGCGGTCGAGAATCGATTTCTTGCCGTGCACCACTTCATCGTGCGACAACGGCAGGACAAAGTTCTCGGTGTAGTTGTACAGCATGCCGAAGGTCAGCTTATCGTGGTGATGTTGGCGATAAACCGGATCCAGTTTCATGTAGTCCAGCGTGTCGTGCATCCAGCCGAGGTTCCACTTATACCAGAACCCTAAACCGCCCATGTCCTGCGGTCTTGAAACGCCGGCAAAGTCAGTGGACTCTTCCGCCATGCTCACCGCACCAGGCACCTGTTCGCCAAGAATACGGTTGGTATTGCGTAAAAACTCAATGGCTTCGAGGTTTTCACGACCACCAAATTCGTTCGGGACCCATTCCCCTTCTTTACGGCTGTAGTCGCGATAAATCATCGATGCCACGGCATCCACGCGCAGCGCGTCGATACCAAAGCGCTCAATCCAGTACAGGGCGTTGCCCACCAGATAGTTGCTGACTTCACGGCGGCCATAGTTGTAGATCAGCGTGTTCCAGTCCTGGTGATACCCTTCTCGCGGATCGCTGTGCTCATACAGCCTGGTGCCATCAAATTCTGCCAGACCAAAGTCGTCCGACGGGAAATGGCCCGGCACCCAGTCAAGAATGACGTTCAGCCCCGCCTGATGCGCGGCATTCACAAAATAGCGGAAGTCATCGCGCGTACCAAATCGACGGGTCGGCGCATACATGCCGGTAGGTTGGTAACCCCAGCTACCGTCGAACGGATGCTCGTTAATCGGCAACAGTTCAAGGTGGGTAAAGCCCATCCACTTGGCGTAAGGCACCAGTTGATCCGCCAGCTCGCGGTAGCTCAGCCAGAAGTTGTTATCGGTATGACGACGCCATGAACCCAGGTGCACTTCATAGATAGATATTGGCGCATCAAACTGGTTGGCTTTTTTACGCTCCTCGCTCTGCACCACTTTTTCCGGCAGACCACAGATAAGCGACGCGGTTTCCGGGCGCATTTGCGCTTCGAAGGCGTAAGGGTCCGCTTTGATTCGCAGCTTACCGTTGGCATCGATCATCTCATATTTATACAGCTGGCCATGCTGCGCGCCGGGGATAAACAGCTCCCAGATACCGCTTTCTTTGCGCAGGCGCATCGGGTGGCGACGGCCATCCCAGTAGTTGAACTGCCCAACCACTGACACGCGTTGAGCGTTAGGTGCCCAGACAGAGAAGCGCGTGCCGGTTACGCCATCCATGGTATCCGCATGCGCGCCCAGCGTTTCGTAAGGTCGCAGGTGCGTACCTTCAGATAGCAGCCAGGCATCCATATCCTGGATCAATGGGCCAAAACGATAAGGGTCATCAATCAGATTCTGCTGTCCATGCCAGACAACGGCCAACTGATAGCGAAAGAAATTTTTACGGCGGGGAAGTACTGCACAGAAAAAACCACGAGAGTCGAGGCAATCCAGCTTGCCGACTTTGCGTCCGGTTTTGGGTTCGATCACCCACACTTCGGTGGCGTCAGGTAATAGGGCGCGGACTTCAAGTCCAGCGTCAGTTTGGTGCATACCGAGTACGGAAAAAGGATCCGCAAAATGGCCTGCAATTAGCGCATTAATCACGTCTCTATCGATACGAACGGACATGGTTGTCATCCTGTTTTATGGTGTCACCCCTTCCAACTGATTTTCGACATCAGGTAGCGACACTTTTTTTGACCTGAACGGCGCAGCACAATTGTGCATCCTCTCTGCGTCGTCCCACCTTCAGGCAACAACTTAATACCTCCGGTACTAAGTCACCCTTAAAGAATAGCCAATGCTTTATCTTACTCCCGGTAAAAAATGAAACATCTGCGCTTACTCCTGTATTACGCAAAAAAAAGGGTGACTCAGCACCCTTTGATCATTAACAAACCATTACGCCAGTTGACGTAACATGCGGCGCAATGGCTCCGCAGCACCCCAAAGCAGCTGGTCACCTACGGTAAAGGCTGACAGGAACTCCGGTCCCATATTCAGCTTACGCAGACGACCTACTGGCGTGGTCAACGTGCCGGTAACGGCCGCCGGGGTTAACTCACGCATGGTGATTTCACGATCGTTTGGTACTACTTTCGCCCACGGGTTGTGCGCCGCCAGCAGTTCTTCCACGGTCGGAATAGACACATCTTTTTTCAGTTTGATGGTGAACGCCTGGCTGTGGCAGCGCAACGCGCCGACGCGCACGCACAGACCATCAACCGGGATCACGGAAGACGTGTTGAGAATTTTGTTGGTTTCCGCCTGTCCCTTCCACTCTTCACGGCTCTGACCGTTATCGAGCTGTTTGTCGATCCACGGAATCAGGCTACCGGCCAGCGGTACGCCGAAGTTATCAACCGGCAGTTCGCCGCTGCGGGACAGCGTCGTTACTTTACGTTCGATATCGAGAATAGCAGAGGATGGGGTCGCCAGTTCATCGGCCACATGGCCATACAGATGACCCATCTGAGACAACAGCTCGCGCATATGACGCGCGCCGCCGCCGGAAGCCGCCTGATAGGTCGCCACGGAGACCCAGTCGACCAGGTCGTTGGCAAACAGGCCACCGAGGGACATCAGCATCAGGCTAACGGTACAGTTACCGCCGACAAAGGTCTTAATCCCTTTATTCAGGCCATCGGTGATGACATCCTGGTTAACCGGATCGAGAATAATGATGGCATCGTCTTTCATACGCAGCGAAGAGGCCGCGTCGATCCAGTAACCCTGCCAACCGCTTTCACGAAGCTTTGGATAGATTTCGTTGGTATAATCGCCGCCCTGACAGGTCACGATGATATCGAGCGCCTTCAGCGCATCCAGATCAAAAGCGTCCTGAAGCGTGCCGGTCGCGGTTCCACCGAATGTCGGTGCCGCCTGCCCGAGCTGGGAAGTAGAAAAGAAAACAGGGCGAATGGCGTCGAAGTCACGCTCCTCAACCATGCGTTGCATGAGAACAGAGCCGACCATACCGCGCCAGCCGATAAAACCAACATTTTTCATAGCGTTTTTTTCCTGCAGAGATGTGTGCTGTGTATGTATGCCAGTGTCCTGGTGGCATATCCTTCACCATACAAAATGCAGCCAAAGTCGCAAGTGAAATTAATCAATGATAGCGAAGCCATCAGTAATGCGACTTATCCCGCTGCGCAAGCAAGCAGAAAGTCCGTGGTAATTATCAGGGAATTTGAGTTATGAATGAAATCATTTCAGCGGCAGTTTTATTGATCCTGATTATGGATCCACTCGGAAATCTGCCCATTTTCATGTCCGTATTGAAACATACCGAACCAAAACGCCGCCGCGCGATTATGATTCGCGAGCTGTTCATTGCGCTGTTGGTGATGCTGATATTCCTGTTTGCGGGCGAGAAAATTCTGGCATTTCTTAACCTGCGCGCGGAAACCGTTTCTATCTCCGGGGGCATCATTTTGTTCCTGATCGCCATTAAGATGATTTTCCCCAGCGCCACCGGGAATAGCACCGGGCTTCCGGCGGGTGAAGAGCCGTTTATCGTTCCGCTGGCGATCCCGCTGGTAGCGGGTCCAACAATCCTGGCTTCACTAATGCTGTTGTCGCATCAGTATCCTAATCAGATGGGGCATCTGGTAATCGCCCTGCTGATCGCCTGGGGCGGTACGTTTGTGATTCTGTTGCAGTCGTCGCTGTTTTTGCGTCTGCTGGGGGAGAAAGGGGTGAACGCGCTGGAGCGCCTGATGGGGCTGATTCTGGTGATGATGGCCACCCAGATGTTCCTCGACGGCGTACGGATGTGGATGAAGGGGTGACCGTTTTGAAGCTGGAGAGCATGGCATTTCAGAGAACGATTCCGTTCACGTTATGTTCATTGCTTCTCTGAGATCTCGTCACCAGTGAACGTGTTAAGGGGGCTACGCAGCCCCCTTAACAATCCCGGCTCCCGGCAGGAAAATTGCCACTTCGTGGTTCCCTCCACTTATTCCTCCAGGCTACCGGGCCGGGCGCGAGGCAGCGTCCATGCAAAACGCGCCCTGAACCCGCATCCCTGCGGGTTCTCCCAGCCTTACGGAAACGCGTCGGCAATTTTCAGCCGGACCAGCCCACACCTGACCACCTGAGCTTTTACTTGAATACCTCTGAACAGCAAAACGGATATAGCTGAAAGCCAGATCGCTGAAGCGACACCCTGGTCCGGCTGAAAATCGATGAGGCGTTGACGGCTGACCGGGGCTGCCCGCAAGGATGCGGGCAGAGGGGACGGCCTGCATGGATGCAGGCTCGGCCCCGACCCGACAGGCAGACGGCATAAGACGAATACATCGCGCAGCGACGATTTTCCCGCCGGGAGCCTGGGTTGCAAGGGAGGCGGCGGTGAGCCTCCCTTGCACGTTCACGGGTATCAGCGCTTCAGAGAAATGACACCACTGAGGTGAACGGAAACCTGAGCAATAATCACATGTTCACCCTACATGTTTAACTGAACGGCATTGCGCTGTAATTTCAGGTATTCCTTATGCTTTTAAGTCGCTGATATAACGTATTTTCATTTCTGCGAAGCGCCTTCCGGAATGCCCTCTTGTCAGCATCGCGGATTAGCATTATCTTCTCGATTCACCTGCAAAATCAGGTGACAGGATTGGTCCCCTGATTACCTCATTCGCGATAAAATTCACTTTTATCGTGCGACCAGCTACACCTCAATGGTGGGCTGGACGGTGGCGTCGTAAGGCGCGCCGGTATCCAATGAGGCCGGTAGGACCAACTCCGTTCAGTCCGCCACCCAAAGGTTGGTCCCTTCGGTGGTGGTAAATTTCACTCATTGGAGGCTGCCCTATGGCGACTACCCCTCTCTTTTCACACTCTTTATTTACCCTGCCCTTTAGCCATGCCACGGATTTCACCGAACTGGCGGATAACTGCGAGCGTTTTGTCGAAGGACTGGTTGAATGCCATGACCCGGTTGAAAAACTGGCGATTTGTGCACGTCTGTCGGCCTGTCTCGCGTTATTGCAACCGACCTTAACGGAGCCTGTACCGCAGCATCTGCAGGCCAGTCTGACGGTAGAAACATTCCCGACCCGTTTTCCCCTTTTCGAGCCTGAGACAGACCAGATGGGGCGTTACTGCCAGCTTTTGACGCATTTACTGATGAGCAAAACGCTTTCTGATGATATGGAGCGAGTAGCGGGTGATTTGCTGCAGGATTTGGTGGGCTATTTCGCCGACACGCTGAAAGCGCCGCGTTGGTTGAAAACCGAGGATGGGGTGATGGTGCTGTAAAAAAGCCGGGTGACGCTTGCGCTTACCCGGCCTACGATGTGGATGTGTGCTCATTTCCAGGCCCGGTAAGCGCAAGCGCCACCGGGCAACAAGACTCAGCTCAACAGCTGGAAGGCAATCATACCGACAATTGCGCCGACCGTACCGAGGATGGTTTCCATCATCGTCCAGG
The DNA here is from genome assembly GCF_009495675.1 of Citrobacter sp. S39. Classification (NCBI taxonomy): domain Bacteria; kingdom Pseudomonadati; phylum Pseudomonadota; class Gammaproteobacteria; order Enterobacterales; family Enterobacteriaceae; genus Citrobacter; species Citrobacter sp. S39. The sequence continues at coordinate 1,288,850 of NZ_CP045555.1, read as the reverse complement.
TCTTCAACGTTTGTGCTTCCGTTGCGCCGGTAAATTTACCGAACAACCAGAAACCGGCGTCGTTAACGTGGCTGACCACGATCGAGCCGCCTGCGATACAAATAGACAGTGCCGCCATCTGTGCGCCGGAGAAGTTTAGCTGTTCAATCACCGGCATCACCAGACCGACCGCCGTTAAGCACGCCACGGTCGCAGAACCCTGAATGATACGCACCGCTGCCGCCAGCACGAAGCAGGTAATGGCAATCGGCAGACCCATTCCGGTTAACGCTTCGCCCAGCGCCGGACCGACGCCGGAATCAACCAGCACTTGTTTAAACACGCCACCTGCACCAATCACCAGCAGGATAATCCCCGCCGGTTGCAGCGCATGACCGCAGATCTCCATCACTTTGTCTTTTGGCATACCCTGGCGAATCGCCAGACCGTAAATCGCCACCAGACAGGCAACCAGAATCGCGGTAAACGGGTGGCCGATAAACTCAAACCATTCGTAAGTTGAAGAACCAACCGGCACAAAGCGCGCGGCGATGGTTTTCAGACCAACCAATACCAGCGGCAGCAGGATCAGCGACAAGCTAAAGCCGAAGGACGGCATTTTACCTTCGCCCAGATGCGGCTCGGTAATGTCATCAGGAATGTTCAGCTCAACGTAACGGCTGATGAAATTACCCCACAGCGGCCCGGCGATAATCATGCCCGGAATCGCGGCACACAGGCCAATCAGGATCATCCAGCCAAAGTCAGCGTGCATCTGCGAAGCCAGCAACATCGGCGCTGGCCCCGGCAGTAAAAACGCCGCAGCCGCCGCTACGCCTGCAAACAACGGAATGACTAATTTAACCAGGTTGGTACCGGTGTGACGCGCCATCGAGAACGCTACGCTAATCAGCAGCACAATCGCCACCTCAAAGAACAGCGGTAGCGCGCAAATCAGACCGGCCAGGCCAATCGCGTAATGTGCGCGGCTGTGGCCGAAGGATTTCAGCATTTTGACGGCAATTTGATCGACTGCGCCAGTCTCATGCAAAATCTTGCCGAACATCGCCCCCAACGCCACAACAATCGCCAGGAAACCAAGCGTGCCTCCCATCCCTTTTTCCATAGTCGCGGCGATTTTATCGAGCGGCATACCGGAAAAGAGACCTGCACCAATAGACACCACCATCAAAGCAAGGAAGGCGTGCATACGCGCCTTCATCACTAAAAACAGCAGTAATAAAACGGACCCTACTGCTGTTAAAACAAGCGTTAATGTACTCACTACTTACTGCCCTGGTTAATAACCTCAATGGTGCTGGCGACCACACCGTCCAGTGGTTGATCGATATCGACCACCAGTACATCGTTTTCATTCGCACCTGGTTCTTCCAGCGCTTCAAACTGGGTCACCAGCATCTGCGTTTTGAAGAAGTGGCCTTTACGCGCTTTCAGACGGCTTTCGATAACGTCAAAATCCCCTTTCAGATAGATGAAAGAGAGGTTCGGGTTACCGTCGCGCAGCTGGTCGCGATAGACTTTTTTCAGAGCGGAACAGACGATCAGCGAAACCTTGTTGGTACGCTGCATCGCAAAGGCGGCGTCATTCAGCGCCTGTAACCACGGTTTACGGTCATCATCGTTGAGTGGCTCACCAGAAGCCATTTTCATGATGTTGCTGCGCGGATGGAGAAAATCGCCATCAAGAAACGCGGCCTGCAGTTGATGCGCCACTTCGCTGGCGACAGCAGATTTACCGCTGCCCGATACGCCCATCAGAACGTAAACGTGGTGATCATGATTAGTCGTGCTCAAAGCGTTGCCCCCACTGGTACAAGAATCTGGAAATTGTTACGGGTAACTGTTATCGGTAACATTGTCCAGCCGGATAAATAGAGAAGCAATATCCATTCGTGCTCGAAGTGTATAAGTGTGAGCTACTTCAAACTTGTTGGCTTAAATAGATCCGCCCGGTGACAAGGTGAAACCTAAATCTAACATTTTAGGTGTGACTGCTTCACCACGGATGCGCGCCAGCAGGCGTTCAGCACCAATGCTGCCCATGCGTTCACGCGGCGTGAGCACGCTCGCCAGACGCGGCTCCATCACCTGTCCGATGTCGTGACCGTGGAATCCGGCAATCGCCATGTCATCCGGGATTTTTAGCCCTAAACGCTGGCATTCGAAGGCCGCCCCTACCGCCAGGTCATCGTTGGTACAGAAAATGCCGTCGAGCTGCGGGTATTCGCGCCGCGCCTGACGGATGAGTTCAATACCGGAGGAGTAGGAAGAAGACTGTTCCACCATCACGCTGTACGGCACCAGGTTGGCATCGCGCATTGCCTGCTCGTAGCCCCTCTGTTTGATGATAGTACGTTCATCAAGACGTGCGCCAAGATAGGCAACATGACGGTGCCCGCGGGCGATGATAGCGGCAGTCATCTGGCGCGCGGCTTCGAAGTTGTCGAAACCGACGGCGATATCCAGACACGGGGACTGGCTGTCCATCAGCTCAACCACCGGGATACCGGCGACCTCAATCATTTTCAGCGTACGAGGCGTATGGCTACGTTCGGTGAGGATCAGGCCATCGATATTCCACGACAGCATCGATTCCAGGCGCTCTTGTTCCATCTCTGGCTTATAGCCGTAGTGCGCAAGCATAGTTTGATAACCATGGGCGTCGGTGACGGCCTCAATGCCGCGTAACACTTCAGCAAAAACCTGGTTAGTGAGAGACGGTAACAACACGCCGATAGCGCGGCTGGTGGCGTTAGAAAGGATATCAGGAGCGCGATTGGGAATATAACCCAGCTCATCAAGTGCAGCGGCAATTTTGCCCCGCAGCGCCACGGAGACCTGCTCCGGGTTACGCAAAAAGCGACTGACCGTCATTTTAGTCACGCCCACGCGGTCGGCTACATCCTGAAGTACGGGTCTTTTCTTTTTCATCGTCCTGAAGCGTTAAAAAGGGATAGATTCCCCCAGTTTACCACGGACGCATGGAATTAATGACAAACGATGAAAAGCCGGATGTCGACGCTTTCGCGTCTTATCCGGCCTACATCAGGTTCCAGCACGTTATACAGGCGGCAAGTCAAACAGCAATACTTCGCTGTCGCTGTCGGCATGAATAGAAATTGCCTGTTCATCCCAGATTGCCAGACCGTCGCTGGTGGTCGCTTTGGTTCCGTTAATGGTGACGTTGCCTTTAACGACCTGGATCCAGACGCGACGTTCAGCGGCAATCTGATGTACCGACTGCTCATCTTTGACCAGCGCCCAACGGTACAGCTCCATATCCTGGTACACTTTCAGTGAGCCATCGCGGGCATCAGGCGACAGCACCAGTTGTTTACCCTGAGCGGCATCGAAACGGCGCTGTTCATAGCGCGGCGTAATACCGTTTTCCTGCGGCATGATCCAGATCTGATACAGATGCAGCTTCTCAGTATTACTCGGGTTGTACTCCGAGTGACGGATCCCCGTCCCGGCGCTCATAATCTGAAACTCTCCGGCCGGCACCTGCTCTTTGTTGCCCATGCTGTCCTGATGTTCCACCGCGCCTTCCAGCACGTAGGTCAGGATTTCCATGTCTTTATGGGGGTGAGTGCCAAAGCCCTGACCTGCGTCGATCACGTCATCGTTAATCACGCGCAGTGCCGAGAACCCCATAAAATTCGGGTCATAGTAGTTGGCAAAAGAGAAGGTATGCCAGGAATCGAGCCAGCCATGATTCGCATGACCGCGGTCGTTAGCTTTGCGTAAATAGATCATTGTGTTCACCCCCAGATGTTTTCGATGGAGTAAGTGTGGACTCAATCCGCCTGGGATCATAGAGGGTGAAAATTGACTCCTCTGTTCAAAAAATATGAATAAACCCAGAGGAGTCTGTGCAGGCTATTTGGCGAGGGTTATCGTCGCCGGAGATGCCTGTTCGAAGGCGCGTTCGAGAATCTCCAGGTTGGTTAGAACTTCAGATTCCTTGACGTAATTAGGCGTACCGGCGGTCAGCGTCTGGTACAGCGCATCATAGACGCGACCGTAATCCCCTACCTCCGGCTTCACCTCTTCTTTTACTGTGATGCCGTCATCGTTGACATACTCCAGCATTCCGATGGAATCATCAGCAGCGAAACCTGGCTCACCCGGCATGATATTGGCCTTCAGACTGGTTTCCTGCTGGTCGATGCCGTACTTCACAAACGAGCCTTTGGTGCCATGGACGATAAACTTCGGATAGTCGATTTTCACCAGATGACTGGTTTTAACAATGGCTTTCAGGTCGCTGTAAAACAGCTGCGCTTCAAAGGTATCGTCCGGGTTCGCTTTATTACGCAGGCTGCGGATGTCATACGCCACATGATCGGGGCGTCCGAACAGCGAGATAATCTGATCCATGGTGTGTACGCCCAGGCCATAAAATGCGCCATCCTGTGGCAATCCCGGCTTAGTTTCCGCCTCGGGACGGTAGTAATCGAAATGGCTTTCAACCTCAACAATTTCGCCGAGCTTGCCGCTCTCAATCGCTTTTTTAGCAGTGAGAAAGCAGGAGTCAAAACGGCGATTCTGATACGGCGTAACGGTCAGCCCTTTGCTTTGCGCCAGTTCGAACAGCACTTTTGCTTCTGCCAGCGTCGGCGTGAACGGTTTCTCAACCAGCACGTTTTTACCCGCCTCCAGCGCACGTTTGGCGTAGTCAAAATGGCTGTCAGCATGGGTACAAACGATCACTAACTTCACCTGCGGATCGTTTAAGATCTCGTCGAGGCCGCTGGTGAAGTGAATATGTGAATACTGCGGCGCCTGCTCTTCCGGCCTGGCGTTACGGCGGAAAATGTGCGCGACATGCCAGCTATTTTTGCGGTTGAGGACGTACGGCAAATGGTAGCGAGTGGTACTTTTACCAAAACCAATAAATGCGCAGTGTAAGGTCATGAGACAGTCCTTTTGAAGATGATTATCTACACCATAGCGCAAAGCGGCTGGAGACTGAATGTTGGATTCTTTGCCGGATGCGGCGTTGCCTTATCCGGCCTACAAAACCCAGGTCTCAGCCGTAGGCCGGATAAGCGCAAGCGCCATCCGGCATCATCCCGGGGACAAAATGACAAGTAAGCCAGGCTGAAACAAAACCCCAAAAAAAAAGCCAGCAAAAGCTGGCTAAAGTAATACTGGAAGCAATGTGAGCAATGTCGTGCTTTCAGGTTCTCCGTAGGGGTTCCCCTGAACGCAGAGCAATAATAATCATTCTCATTCGCACTTGTCTACTTCTTTTTGCAAAAAAATGCAGTTGACGGAATTTTCTTTCTCAGCGAGGGTAAAGACTCAATTAACCCTGAAGGAGATAAGGAATGAGTGAGATAGTGATACGCCACGCTGAACCGAAAGATTACGACGCAATTCGTCAGATCCATGCCCAGCCAGAGGTGTATCACAACACGCTACAGGTTCCTCATCCTTCCATGGAGATGTGGCAAGAGCGACTAACCGAACGGGTCGGAATCAAACAACTGGTCGCGTGCATTGATGATATCGTCGTCGGACATCTCTGTATTGAGGTCGCGCAGCGCCCCCGCCGCAGCCATGTCGCCGATTTTGGTATCTGCGTTGATGCCCGCTGGCAGAATCGCGGCGTTGCCAGCGCGCTTCTCCGTACGATGATCGACATGTGCGACAACTGGCTGCGCGTCGACCGTATCGAGTTAACGGTGTTTGTTGATAACGAACCTGCTGTTGCGGTCTATAAAAAGCATGGCTTTGAGATCGAAGGGACAGGTAAGAAATACGGCCTGCGCAACGGCGAGTACGTGGATGCGTATTTTATGGCACGCGTGAAATAAATTTAAGGGCGAGTCTTATCGCCCTGCTTATTGAAAGGACGCAATAGTGAAAAAGTTTGTTCCCCTGGTTTTACTGGCCTCGCTCTCCCCAGCTTTTGCCACTACCGTACAAAATCTCGATGCCGTACCCGGCGCTATTCAACATACTGAAGGTAAACAGATTTTTGCTGAGCAAATGGCAGGGGCAACACCTGCGAAAGGATTTGGTGAACTTCCACAGGGATTATCAGAGAACCAGTGGATTGGCTGGGTTGCGCCGAACGAAAATCCTAATAATCTGATCCTCACTGGCGCCAAAGCCTGGGGAAAAGACGGGAAATACATTGGCGTCGCCTGTTTTGCTGACAATCAGGCCGATGCCGGGCAGGCAAAAAAGTACGCGGATAACACCTGTCCGGAAAACTACAACAACGGACGCGCCAATAAATTATATCTCGGCGTTTTCTCCTGGCAGAACCAACAGCTGCAGCCGATTGCCCGCTCGGAAAAACCATTAAACCAGATCTCAGCGTGGAATAAAGCTGCCGAGAAAGAGAGCGATGATGAGTCCGTCAGACCGCTGGCTTATTATACAAAATTGGATCTGGCACCGTACCGGATCGCTCCCGATACTCTGGCGTTCGGGGTGCGCGGTGGCTACTCCGATGCCTACTCCGGCGGTGGGGCATTTTATGAAGTGCTGGAACTCTACACCATCAAAGACAGCAAGATAATCAACGTGTTTTCTGACCTTGTTTATTACTATTCGGATATCGCCGGAGACTGGAATAAAGACGGCACAAGGCAGCACGACATCAGCGAGAGTAAGTACATCCTGAAATTGCGGTCGGCAAAGACGCAGGGATTTTATGATTTAGAGGTCGTGAACCTGCAGGATAAAAGCAGCCAAATATTTCACTGGTCTGAATCACTGCAACAGTATGTTCCTTAAGGAACTAATAAGACCTGCAACGTTCAGAAGGCTGTAGGTCATTATCCTTAATCTCCCCGTCGTTACATGCAAAAGCGGAATTGCCATCCAATCCTGGCATAAAGTTGTTGATTGCAGTCCATCGCCTCCGCCGTCATCTTCAGGCGTAACAACCGCCTGAATCATAGGGTTATTTTACTTACTATCTTCATCGCTATTTATCTTAACTTTAATAATATTAATATTACATTTTTGTTTTTTTTTGGTTTCTGCCATCACTTTATGGTGACAATCACAACAATATACTTCCCCTGGGACTAACTTAACCACGGTGAGGTAAAAAATGAAATTTGAACGCCATCATAGAATATTGAAAGAAATCAGTATTTCGGGAGTTGTAAAAGTTTCAAATCTGGCGAAAAGTCTCAAGGTAACAAAGGAAACTATTCGCTCAGATCTCAATGAACTTGCCGGACAGGGATATCTCACTCGCTGTCATGGTGGTGCATTTATTACCCTTGACTCTCTTGATAACGTTGCAAAAAACGAAATTGCTTATGTGCTGGAAAAATATGAATCAGCGCAGAAAATAAAAAAAGGTCTCTCTGCCATGAAGAATAATGTATGTGTTATTGGCTCGTTCAATGTTGATATTATCAGTTACCTACCGAGACTCCCCTCGACAGGCGAATCATTACTTGCCGATAAATTTATTTTTTCGCCCGGAGGTAAAGGATGCAATCAGGCATTAGCTGCAAGCTATGCCGATTCTGATGTGCATTTTATTACTAAAGTAGGGTCAGACCATTTCAGTGATTACGCCATTAATTTTATAAACTCATCAAAAATCCATAAAAGCGTTATCTATCAGACCAAAGAAACACAAACAGGTACAGCTACTATTATGGTGAATGGAGATACCGGGGATAACGTCATCGCTATCTACCCCGGTGCTAACATGACAATTTCCCCTGATGAAATCACCATACAAAAAGAAGCCATCGTTCATTCAGATATTGTTCTCGTACAACTGGAGACAAATTACGAAGCGCTTCACCAAACCATTCGTCTCGCACAGAAAAATGATATCCCTGTCATTATAAATCCAGCACCATACAATGAAATGGTCAATACCATTATTGATAATATTGATTATATCACGCCAAATGAAACCGAAGCGGGTCTGTTGGCAAACATGTCCGTCAATGATATTGAGTCGGCAAAAAGTGCGGCAAAGATTATTCATCAGAAAGGCGTCAAAAATACCATTATCACCCTAGGGAGCAAAGGCTCCCTCGCTTATGACGGAACACAATTCATCTATTCTCCGGCATTCCCGGCAGTTGTAAAAAATACCGCAGGAGCGGGTGATGCCTTCAATGGTGCACTCGCATCTGGCCTTGCTAAAGGAAAATCACTGGCATCTGCATTGTGCTACGCCAGTGCATTCGCCTCGCTTGCTGTTGAAACACCCAATGCCTCTGACATGCCAGAAAACGAATCCGTTCTTCATCGCATTCAAGGTTCGCATTACAAACAAACTATCTCGACTCACTAAATCAAGGAGCAGACTATGAATAATACACAGAAAAAACTAAAGGTGCTCTTTATTGGAGAATCCTGGCATATTCACATGATCCATTCAAAAGGCTATGACAGTTTTACCTCCAGTAAATATGAAGAGGGTGCCCCATGGTTACTGGAATGCTTAAAGAAAGGCGGAGTAGAAGTTGATTACATGCCTGCTCACACCGTGCAAATCGCATTTCCAGAAAGCATTGATGAGCTAAACCGTTACGATGTCATTGTCATTAGCGATATCGGCAGCAATACGTTTCTGTTGCAAAACGAGACGTTCTATCAGCTAAAAATAAAGCCCAATGCTCTGGAATCAATTAAAGAGTATGTCAAAAATGGTGGTGGACTGCTCATGATTGGCGGCTATCTGTCATTTATGGGTATTGAGGCAAAAGCTAATTACAAGAACACCATTCTTGCCGAGGTTTTGCCAGTTATTATGCTTGACGGCGATGACCGGGTAGAAAAACCAGAAGGTATCTACGCTGAGGCTATTTCCCCTGAACATCCTGTCGTTAACGGATTCACCGACTACCCGGCATTTCTTGGATATAACCAGGTTGTCTCTAGAGAAGATGCCGATGTTGTCTTAACAATAAATAATGACCCGCTGTTAGTGTTTGGTGAATACCAACAGGGTAAAACCGCCTGCTTCATGAGCGACTGTTCGCCGCACTGGGGAACACAGCAATTTATGTCCTGGTCGTTTTATACCGACCTGTGGGTTAACACGCTTCAATTCATCGCCAGAAAATAAAAAACAATGGAGTAACGAAAGTTACTCCTTTTATAAAATATAAGGATTGATGTATGAACAAGAATAAGTACTCAACCCCCTTACTGATGCTTGCAACTATCTTAGCCGGTATGCTTTCCCCTATGCAGTCTGCCGTTAATGGGCAATTGGGACACTGGTTGCAGGATGGAAATGCTTGCGCAGTAATCTCGTTCGCCAGTGGTCTGGTCGTCATGTTTTTTATTATTATTGCGCGCAAAGAAACACGCCAGCAATTCGCGTCGATCCCAGCTCTGATAAAAACGCGGAAAATCCCTTTGTGGAATTGGTTTGCCGGATTATGCGGGGCGATGGTTGTATTTTCGGAAGGGGCATCAGCCAGCGCGTTGGGCGTTGCCACGTTTCAAACTGCATTAATTTCCGCCCTCCTCCTTTCCGGCCTGCTGTGCGACCGTTTTGGTGTCGGTGTGGACGAGAAGAAATACTTCACGCCATGGCGCGTTACTGGCGCATTGTTCGCTGTTATTGCCACGATTTTTGTCGTGTCACCACAGTGGCATTCAACCTCCTTTATCCTGCTCGCTATCCTTCCATTTTTGGCAGGATTACTCGCTGGCTGGCAGCCCGCTGGAAATGCCAAAGTTGCCGAGGCAACGGGCTCTATGCTGGTTTCCATTACCTGGAACTTCATCGTCGGCTTTTGTGTGCTGGGCGCTGCGCTGGCGATACGTGTCGCATTAGGTCATGTCACCGTCCAGTTACCCGATACGTGGTGGATGTATCTCGGTGGCCCGCTGGGTCTGCTGTCCATCGGGCTGATGGCGATTCTGGTCAGAGGCTTAGGGCTGTTGATGCTCGGTGTTGCTTCTACCGCGGGTCAATTGCTTGGCTCAGTGTTGATTGATGAACTTATCCCGTCACTGGGTAATACGGTCTATCTGGTCACGATCATTGGGACGCTGTTTGCGCTAATAGGCGCAATTGTTACCACCATCCCCGAATACAGAGCATCCAAAATGGCGCAAAAAATGGAGGTGTCAGGATGAAAGGTTTCCTGCAAACCGTGACAGGCCCAGTGGCGCACACGGATATGGGTCTGACGCTACCGCATGAGCATCTGTTTAACGATTTATCATCGGTTGTTGACGAACCGCATTATGAATTCTCACAGCAACTCGTGGGGAAAAAGGTCAGCGCTGATCTGCAGTGGGGATTGAAACATGATCCCTACTGCTGCGCCGATAACATGGACAGAAAGGAAATTGATGATGTCATCTTTGAAATCAACAACTTTATGTCACTGGGAGGCAGGACGATTGTCGACGCGACAGGTTCTGAATCTATCGGTCGAGATGTCTTGTCATTGCGAGAAGTGGCATTAAAAACCGGTTTGAACATCGTAGCTTCATCAGGACCTTATCTGGAGAAGTTTGAAAGTGCCAGGATCCACAAACCTGTCGAGTTGTTAGCCTCACTTATTGATAAGGAACTGAATCAGGGGATAGGCGAGACGGATATTCGCGCCGGCATGATAGGTGAAATTGGCGTATCACCCGCTTTTACGCAGGCGGAACGCAACAGTCTGCGAGCGGCTTCTCTGGCACAACGTAATAATCCTCATACTGCGATGAATATCCATATGCCAGGGTGGCTGCGGCTGGGTGATGAGGTGCTGGATATTGTCCTTGAAGAGATGAACGTCTCTCCGGCAAAAGTCTCGCTGGCGCATTCAGATCCTTCGGGAAAAGATGTTGCCTATCAACGAAAAATGCTCGATCGCGGCGTATGGCTTGAATTTGACATGATTGGCCTGGACATCACTTTCCCAAAAGAAGGTATCGCCCCAGGCGTTCAGGAAACCGCAGATGCGGTAGCACATCTGATTGAATTGGGTTACGCCGATCAGATAGTTTTAAGCCATGATGTTTTTCTCAAACAGATGTGGGCAAAAAATGGGGGGAACGGTTGGGGATTTGTCCCGAATGTTTTCCTCGCCTATCTGGCCGCCCGTGGAGTAGACAACGATACTCTACGCAGGCTCTGTATTGATAACCCAGCGCGGTTGCTCACGGCATAGCCAACAAAACGCCCGGTGCCTGACACCGGGCTATTAATCAAAAATCAGTATCCCGCCGTTAAATCATCCACGGAACGCGGGTCAGATGCGCCATACAGTGCACCATCCGGTCCTACCATAATGCTCTGCGTGCTGCCCATCGCTTCCTTCAGCGCGACTTTCTGCCCTTTCTGCTCCAGCAGCTTAATGGTGTCCGGGCTAAACCCTTTCTCAACGCGCAGTTCATCGGGCAACCACTGATGATGGAAGCGCGGCGCGTTGGTCGCTTCGGCGACGTTCATTCCAAAATCAATGCTGTTGACTACCATTTGCAGCACGGTAGTGATGATTCGGCTCCCGCCAGGGCTGCCGGTAACCAGCCAGGTTTTCCCGTCTTTTACCACGATAGTCGGCGACATTGATGACAGCGGACGCTTCTTCGGCCCAACCGCGTTGGCATCGCCGCCCACCAGCCCATAAACGTTCGGCACGCCCGGCTTGGCGGAGAAATCGTCCATTTCGTTATTAAGCAGAATGCCGGTGTTACCCGCCACAATGCCGGTGCCGAAGGTGGTGTTCAGGGTATACGTCACCGCCACGGCATTACCGTCTTTATCCACCACCGAGAAATGGGTGGTCTGATTGCTTTCATACGGCGCGAGCTTGCCAGGTTTGATCTGGCTGGAAGGCTTAGCCTTGTTGATATCAATTTGATCGGCAAGCGATTTGGCATAGGCTTTGTTGGTCAGCGCCTGCCACGGTACTTTCACAAAATCCGGGTCGCCCAGATACTCCGAGCGGTCGGCGTAGGCATATTTCTCCGCTTCAGCCATTACCTGCATGGCATCAGCGCTGCCAAACCCGTACTTCTTCATATCGAAGTTTTCGAGAATATTGAGGATCTGCACAATGTGAATACCGCCAGAGGACGGCGGTGGCATCGAGAAGACCTGATACCCGCGATAGTCGCCGCTAATCGGCGTACGCTCCACGGCTTTATAGCTGGCTAAATCCTCTTTGGTCATCAACCCGCCGTTTTTCTGCATTTCCCCAGCTATCTGTTCGGCAATTGCCCCTTTATAAAACGCATCCGGACCGTTCTCGGCAATCATCTCCAGGCTTTTCGCCAGGTTCGTTTGCACCAGCTTGTCGCCCTTTTTCAGCGGCTCGCCGTCTTTCCAGAAAATGGCTTTGCTGTTCTCGTGATTAGGGAGCACTTCGCTGCCATAGGTTTTCAGATCGTCGGCCAGCGCGTCGTTAACCACAAAGCCTTCTTCCGCCAGCTTCATCGCCGGGCGCACGACTTTGTTCAGCGGCATCGTGCCGTATTTCTCCAGCGCCAGCGAGAAACCCGCCACGGTACCCGGCGTACCGGATGCCAGATGTGAGGTTAGCGACTTTTTCGCATCGGCGTTGCCCTGTTCATCAAGGAACATATCACGGGTCGCGCCAGCGGGAGCCATTTCACGAAAATCGATCGCCGTGGTGTTACCGTCTTTGGTACGCAGCAGCATAAACCCACCGCCGCCCAGATTACCCGCCTGCGGATGCGTCACCGCCAGCGCGTAGCCCACGGCAACAGCGGCATCAACGGCATTCCCGCCCTGTTTCAGAATATCCACCCCAACCTGGGTGGCTAAAGCATCTACGGAAGCCACCATCCCCTGTTGCGCGCGAACGGGATGGAACACATCTTCCTCGACACCGTAGGATACCGGCGGTGGCGCAGCCGGCGCGGCAGCAACGCTAAAACAACTTCCTGAGAGCAGAGCAGCAATGGCTACCCGGCGTAAAAACGTCGGTTTTATCATCGTTATTCTCCAGATGTACGGGGGTCTGCCCCCACTAAGCCTGGTGCATAACTCTGAAATAATCATCGTAACGGCGAGAAAGGAGTAAACTTAAATGATCCCCGAGAGGAGAAAAGCGATGAAACGACTCTTACTTTTAGCCATGCTCTTGCCGTTTGCAGGCTTTGCACAGCCCATCAACACCATGAATAACCCGAATCAACCCGGTTATCAGATCCCGAGCCAGCAGCGTATGCAAACCCAAATGCAATCACAGCAGATTCAGCAGAAAGGGATGCTCAACCAGCAGTTGCAAACGCAGACGCGCATGCAGCAACAGCATATGGAAAACCAAATCAACACGAACACCCAGCGCGTGCTGCAGTCTCAGCCGGGCGAGTTGAATCCTGGACAGCAGCAAATGCTGCCTAACAGTAACGGTGGGATGTTGAGTGGAACCCGTAATCCGGACAGCTCGCTCAATAAGCAACATATGCTGTCGGAGAAAAAGAACGGCGACATGCTGAAGCCCTCCAGCACGCCGCAGCCTAACGTTCCGTTAAAAACGATTGGGCCTTAACAGGGTCGGAAATCCGGACCAATGGTATCAATGGCATCGGTACAGATGCAGTCCACACCCCAGCGCAGCAGTTCCGCCGCGCGCTGGGGTCGGTTGACGGTATACACCAGAATACGTAGCCCCGCATCGCGCAGCGCATCCACGCGCGCCTCATCCAGCAGCTTATGATTAAGATGAATAGAGACGCAGCCAAGCCGCGTGGTCAGCTCACGCCAGTCCTCGCGCCATTCATCCAGCAGCAAACCTCTCGGCAGTTCAGGCACCGCCTGCTGCGCCGCTTCTAGCGCATCAATTTCAAAGGATGACAACAGTGGTGACGTCATTCCCGCCCACAATTCACGCGCGGCCAGCGCCACGACCTTCCCGGTGAGCGCCCCCGTCCCGGTGGTGGGTTTGATCTCAATATTTGCCATCATGCCGTGCTGGCGACAGCGCTCAGCAACTTGCGAGAGCAGCGGCAACGGTTCGCCTTTAAACTCACCGCTAAACCAGCTGCCGGCGTCAACACGCAATAGATCCTGCCAGTTCAATTCGCCAGCCACGCCCCAGCCGTTGCTGGTGCGTTCCAGGTTGTCGTCATGCAGTAAGAAGATCTCACCGTCTTTCGACAATTTAGCGTCAAACTCGATCATGGTATGCCCATATTGCGCCCCCATGTCGATTGCCGCCAGGGTGTTTTCCGGGGCTAACTTACCGCCGCCGCGATGGGCGACAATATGGGGGTAAGGCCAGTTATTCATACGCGTTGTCCTGTTTCGCCATCAAAAAGATGCAGATGATGTTCTGGCAGATGCAGCCACAGCGTACTGCCTGCCGTCGGGCGATGCTGATGCGCCAACCGCACCACCAGCTTTTGCTCACCCCAACGTCCATGTGCCAGATTATCCGCACCCAGCATTTCCAGCGTGTCGACGACCAGCGGCACGCCGCCTTCGGCCTGCGAGCTTAGCGCAATATGCTCCGGGCGGATACCCAGCGTCATGTTACGCCCAATACACTCCCTGGCGCTTCTGCCGATGGGTAACGTCATGCCGCCCTCCAGCTCAAAATGGGTACCCGTAGCGCTGATGCGCCCATCAAGCAGATTCATCGCCGGGCTGCCGATAAAGCTCGCCACAAAGCGGCTGGCGGGTTTTTCATACACCTCAACTGGGGTACCGATTTGCTCGGCAATACCTTTGTTCATTACCATTACCCGTTGGGCGAGGGTCATCGCTTCAACCTGATCGTGCGTCACGTACAGCGAGGTGGTTTTCAGTCGGCGATGCAAATGTTGTAACTCCAGACGCATCTGTACGCGCAGCTTGGCATCAAGGTTAGAAAGCGGCTCATCGAACAGGAATACCGCCGGGTCACGTACAATCGCTCGTCCCATCGCTACGCGCTGGCGCTGGCCGCCGGAAAGTTCGCGCGGACGACGTTTGAGCAGCTCACCTAGCTCGAGAATACGCGCCGCCTCATTTACCCGCTCAGCAATGTGTTCCTTGCCCATCCCGCGGATTTTCAGCCCCCAGGCCATGTTTTCTTCCACGCTCATATGCGGGTAGAGAGCATAGTTTTGAAAGACCATCGCAATGCCGCGATCCTTCGGCTCCATCTCGGTGACGCGTTTATTATCAATCCAGATATCGCCGCCGCTTACCCGTTCAAGCCCGGCCACCATCCGCAGCAGCGTAGACTTACCGCAACCGGATGGTCCAACCATCACAATAAATTCCCCGTCCGCGACGTCCAGCGTCAGCGGTTTAATCACCTGGGTTTTACCGTCCCAGCTTTTGGTTACTGCCTGTAGTTTTAAACCAGCCATTTTTATTTCTCACTGTCCACTAAACCACGCACAAACGCGCGCTGCATGGCTAACACGATGATTACCGGAGGGATGAGCGTCAGCAGCATGGCGGCCATTACCTGGTTCCACTGCGTGGTGCCTTCACCGGTGGCAATCATGCCTTTGATACCCGCCACCGCAGTGCCCAAATTGACGTCGGTAATAATTAACAACGGCCACAGATACTGGTTCCAGCCGTAGATAAAGGTAATAACGAACAGCGCCGCCAGATTGGTTTTTGACAGCGGTAGTACGATATCGCGGAAAAAACGCATTGGTGACGCGCCGTCAATACGCGCCGCCTCAACCAGTTCATCCGGCAGGGTCATAAAGAACTGACGGAACAGGAAAGTCGCTGTCGCAGATGCCATCAACGGCAGTGTCAGACCCGCATAGCTGTCGAGCATCTTCAGGTTGGCGATCACTTCTACCGTCGGGAAAATACGCACCTCAACCGGCAGCATCAGGGTGATAAAAATCATCCAGAAGAACAGGTTGCGCAGCGGAAAGCGAAACCAGACGATGGCAAATGCGGAAAGCATAGAGACAGTAATTTTCCCTACCGTAATGCTGAACGCCATGATGAAACTGTTGAGCATCATCAGCCAGAACGGCGCGCTGTTGACGCCCACGCCGTTGACCCAGATGTATTTCATGTTTTCCAGCAGCTGCGTGCCGGGAACCAGTGTCATCGGCGTCTCAAACACCGCTTTGTTGTCCAGCGTCGCCGCGACAAACGCGACGTACAACGGAAACAGGATCACCATGATCCCCATAATCAACATGGCATGGCTGAATATTGTCAGCCCACGACGGTTCTCAATCATTGGTAACGCACCTTACTTTCCACATAGCGGAACTGCACCACCGTCAAAATAATGACCAGGAACATCAGCACCACCGATTGTGCAGCGGAAGAAGCCAGATCCAGCCCGACAAAACCTTCGCGATAGATCTTATAAATCAGCGTCGTGGTCGCCTGTACCGGCCCGCCTGCAGTGGCAGCATCAATCACCGGGAAGGTGTCAAAGAAGGCATACACCAGATTCACCACCAGCAGGAAGAAGCTCACCGGGGCAATAAGTGGCAGCGCCAGTTTAAAGAAGCGGCGAACCGGCCCCGCACCGTCAATCGCGGCGGCTTCGATCAGCGAGCGAGGAATAGACTGCAGTGCGGCAAAGAAGAACAGGAAGTTGTAACTAATCTGCTTCCAGACCGACGCGAACACCACCAGGAACATTGCCTGACCGCTGTTTTGCGCATGGTTCCAGTCATAGCCAAACTCACCGAGAAAATGGGTAATCAGCCCGCGCCCGGGGTTAAACAGGAAGATCCACAATACGGCGGCAACGGCGGGCGCAACGGCGTAAGGCAACAGCATTAGCGTTTGGTAAAAACTGCTGCCGCGTACCACGTAATTCACCAACGCCGCAAAAAATAACGACACCAGCAGACCGCTTACCGTGACTAACGTACTGAACTTAATGGTGGTCCAGAATGAGTCGAGGTAGTACGGGTCATGAAACAGCGCGACAAAGTTTTCCAGTCCGACAAACTGGCTGGAAAGACCAAACGGATCAACGGATTGTAGCGAGTACCACAGCGCTTCACCGGCAGGCCAGATAAAGAAAATAACGGTGATAACCAGCTGCGGAGCCACCAGTAAATAGGGAAGCCAGCGCGAACGGAACACCGGACGGGATGAGGACATGGAAGTTTGATTCCTGAACAGCGCCGGATGGCGCTACGCTTATCCGGCCTACGCGCATTTGTAGGCCGGGTAAGGCACAGCCGCCACCCGGCATTTCACATTACGATTTGGTCGATTGCTCAAAGCGGCGCAGTAACTGATTGCCACGCTCAACGGCGGCATCCAGCGCCTGCTGCGGGTTTTTCTTCCCGGTCCAGACGCTTTCCAGCTCTTCATCCACAATGGTACGGATCTGCGGCATGTTGCCCAGACGCAGCCCTTTGGTGAACGGCAACGGCGGCTTGTTCAGCATCTGGCGGGTGG
Organism: Citrobacter sp. S39; assembly: GCF_009495675.1. Classification (NCBI taxonomy): domain Bacteria; kingdom Pseudomonadati; phylum Pseudomonadota; class Gammaproteobacteria; order Enterobacterales; family Enterobacteriaceae; genus Citrobacter; species Citrobacter sp. S39. The sequence goes on along the minus strand of NZ_CP045555.1, from coordinate 1,271,536 downwards.
CAATATCAGCCCCAGGGTTCTTATCATAGAAGCCCTGCTCACGGGTCAGGTCGTAGGCAGCTGTGGTGATCGGCAGATAGCCGGTCTTCTGATGCCATTCGGCAGCAATTTCAGGCTTCGCCAGGAAGTTGAGGAACTTCGCCACGCCTTCGTAGGTGGCTTTGTCTTTGCCCTGCATCACCCAAAGACTGGCCCCACCGATAATTGCGTTCTGCGGCGCGCCCTTCACATCGGCATCGTACGGCATCATTCCGACGCCATAGTTGAATTTCGCGTAATGGCGGATATCAGCCAGCGACCCGGAAGAGGCGGTGGTAATGGCACAATCCCCGTTATAGAACTTCTCAGTGGATTCGTCCTTACGCCCGAAGTAGCTGAAATCGCCTTTTTTGTTCAGCTCTTCCAGCAGAGCGATATGTTTTACCTGTTCCGGTTTATTGAACTCCAGCACCGCGTCAGTACCGTCAAAACCGTTGTTTTTGGTAGCGACCGGCAGACCGTTCCAGGCACTGAAGTTTTCAATCTGAATCCACCCCTGCCAGCCGCTGGCGTAACCGCACTTCATGCCTGCCGCTTTCAGCTTCGCGGTGTACTCCGCCAGGTCCTGCCAGGTTTTCGGCGGCTGCTCAGGGTCTAAACCAGCTTTTTTAAAGGCATCTTTGTTGTAGTACAGCACCGGAGTGGAGCTGTTAAACGGTTGAGAAAGCAAATGTCCGCTTTTAGAGTCGGTGTAATAACCAGAAACCGTCGGTACGAACTGAGACTCATCGAAGTTGATGCCAGCCTCTTTGAATACTTCATAGACCGGTTTAATGGCTTTCGAAGCCATCATCGTTGCCGTACCCACTTCATAAACCTGTAGCAGCGCAGGCGCGTTTCCGGTACGGAAAGCGGCAATTCCTGCACTCAGGCTCTGCTCGTAGTTGCCTTTGTACTGCGGAACAATTTTGTAGTCGGGATTGGCGGCATTAAAACGTTGCGCCAGAGAATCAACTTCTTTACCCAGTTCGCCTTCCATTGAGTGCCAGAATGGGATGGTGGTGACCGCCAGTGCCTGACCTGCAAACGCCAGGCTAAGTGCCAGTCCTAAAGCTGTATGTCGTAACGATATCATCGGTTATCTCTCTTGTTGTGCCGGATGCGCGATATCACGCGTTTTATGCTCGCGGGGGTAACATGACATGCTCGAATGACAGAAAAATAACTTTTTTATTACAAAAAAAAGATAGTAAGGCGACAAACAGATGGCAAGGCGGTGAAAGCGTAGTGACAGGAAAATGCGGAGTGGTGCACAACAAAGCCGGGTAGCGGTATGCCTTACCCGGCCAGGATGGCGTTATCTGTTGCTGCAGGAGAAAGATTAATCTCTGCGCCAGCGTCGTTCGTACTCATTCTGTAAACGCTGCTGCTCTCGTCGCTCACGTTCACGTTGGATATCTGATTTATCATCTTCCCAGCCCGGGCATACCGAGCTGGTAAACACTTCGCAGGGCGAGTCGGATTGCGCTAACGGGTTGTCCGATTTCTCTTCCCAGATTGCGGGATCGCGCGGGTCAAACGCTGGCGGTGTCGAGGCCAGGGTAGTTAAAGAAAGCGTCAAAAACAAACTGCCAATCATCATGCAGGTACCTGAACGAATCATCCTTTCTCCATGTTCATTTTTTATTATTGATAACTATTCTCAATAATAACATAGCGCAATAAAAAGGGGCCACAGCGGGCCCCTTGTCTATTCAGAGAATGATTAACCGCCCAGATACGCACTGCGCACCGCTTCGTTAGCCAGTAGCGCATCGCCAGTGTCTTCCAGCACCACATGACCGTTTTCCAGCACGTAGCCGCGATCGGCGAGTTTCAGCGCCTGGTTAGCGTTCTGTTCGACAAGGAAGATGGTCATCCCCTGCTCGCGCAGTTGCTCAATGGTGTTAAAGATCTGCTGGATGATAATCGGCGCCAGACCCAGCGATGGTTCATCAAGCAGTAGCAGCCTCGGCTGGCTCATCAGCGCACGGCCTATCGCCAGCATCTGCTGTTCACCGCCGGACATCGTTCCCGCACGTTGAATACGACGCTCATGCAGGCGAGGAAACAGGTCATACACCCACTTGATGCGTTCCTGAAACTGGTCTTTCTCGGCAAAGAAACCGCCCATCGCCAGGTTCTCTTCCACCGTCATACGGGAAAACACGCGACGCCCTTCCGGCACAATCGCTACCGCTTCGCGCATGATTTTCGCCGTCTGCCAGTCGGTAATGTCTTTACCATCAAAGACGATTCGCCCGCTGGTCGCTCGCGGGTCACCACACAATGTGCCGAGCAGCGTGGTTTTTCCCGCGCCGTTGGCACCAATCAGAGTAACGATTTCACCCTGGTTGATATACAAGCTGACGTCGTGCAGCGCCTGTATCTTGCCGTAGTGGGCGTTGACTTTGTCGAACGATAACATCGCCTTATCCATATTAATCCTCGCCCCCATTATGCTTCACCTAAATAGGCGCGGATAACATCCGGGTTATTACGAATCTGTTCCGGCGTCCCATTCGCCAGCGGCGTGCCCTGGTTCACCACGTAAATACGGTCAGAAATCCCCATCACCAGCTTCATGTCGTGCTCAATCAACAAAATGGTGGTGTTGTGATGGTTACGCAGTTCAGCAATCAGCTCGTCCAGCTCTTTGGTCTCTTTCGGGTTGAGTCCTGCAGCGGGTTCGTCGAGCATCAGGATTTCCGGCTGGGTCACCATGCAACGGGCAATCTCCAGACGACGCTGATCGCCGTAGGCCAGGTTACTCGCCTGACGGTTGGCGTGCTCCAGCAAACCAATACGCTCCAGCCAGGTGGCGGCGCGATCCAACGCTTCACTCTGCGCGCGACGGAACGACGGAGTTTTCAACAGGCCGGAGAAGACGCCGGTTTTCAGTTGCTGATGTTGCGCCACCAGCAGGTTTTCAATCACCGTCATTTCGCGAAACAGACGTACGTGCTGGAAAGTACGCACCACGCCCATACGCGCGATTTGCTGACCCGGTAGTCCTTCCAGATGCTGGTCGCGCAGCTTAATCGTCCCGCCGGTCGGCTTATAAAAACCGGTCAGACAGTTAAAGACCGTGGTTTTTCCCGCGCCGTTTGGCCCGATTAACGAAACTATTTCCTGCGGCCGCAGTTCCAGTTCAACGTTGTTTACCGCCAGCAGACCGCCGAAGCGCATCATCAGGCCGTTAACAGATAATAATGGCTGACTCATGCCTGCTCTCCTTTTGCTTCCCCGTTTTTCAGTTTCAACTGTGGACGGGTCATCGGCAACAAGCCCTGCGGACGCCAGATCATCATCAGTACCATTAAACCACCCAGCATTAACATGCTGTATTCGTTGAAATCACGCATCAGCTCGCGTGACACTACCAGCAGGATGGCCGCGAGGATCACCGCAAACTGTGAGCCCATTCCGCCCAATACCACAATCGCCAGCACAAAGGCCGACTCGGCAAAGGTGAAGGATTCCGGGCTGACAAACCCCTGGCGCGCGGCAAACAGCGTACCGGCAAAACCGGCAAACGCGGCGCTGATGGTAAAAGCTGTCAGTTTGATGCGCGTAGGGTTTAAGCCCAGCGAGCGACAGGCAATTTCATCTTCACGTAGCGCTTCCCACGCACGGCCCAACGGCATACGCAGCAGACGGTTAATCACAAACAGCGAGAAGACCACCAGCAGCAGCGCCACCAGATAGAGGAAAATGACGCGGTCAGAGGGATCGTACTTGACGTTAAAGAAGTTGCTGAAGGTATCCCAGCCGCCTTCACGAGCGGTACGGCTAAACTCCAGACCGAAAAAGGTCGGTTTCGGGATCTGGCTGATACCGTTCGGGCCACCGGTCACTTCGGTGTTGTTGAGCAGCAGGATACGGACGATTTCACCGAAGCCTAAGGTCACAATAGCCAGATAATCACCGCGCAGGCGCAGTACCGGGAAGCCGAGCAGGAAGCCAGCAGCAGCGGAAACCAGCCCCGCCAGCGGCAGACAGGTCCAGAAGCCGAGTCCGTAATAGTGGTTCAGCAGCGCGAAGGTGTAAGCGCCAATGGCATAAAAGCCGCCGTAGCCCAGCACCAGCAGGCCGGAAAGCCCCACCACCACGTTTAAGCCGAGGCCGAGGATGATATAAATCATCGTCAGCGTGGCGATATCCACCGTACCGCGCGAGACCATAAACGGCCACGCCACGGCAATCACCAGCAACGCCACCAGGAACAGCTTCTGTTTAACGGTGGAGCCGTCAATCGCCGGCAGAATAAACTTCGGTCCGGAGACGCTCTTCAGGCCCTTCTGGAAAGCTGGACGCAGCAACTGAAAGAGGAAGACCACGCCAGTACCAATAAACACCCACTGCCAGCGAATATCCGCCGCGGAATCCACCACCAGTTTGGTGCCGTCAAGCTCTAACTGAACGCCCATAAAGACGCCCGCCAGGACGAAGAACATGGCGGCAGAGAGCAGCGCCATTGCAAAATGCATCGGTTTCATACTTTCTCTACCTCCGGGCGACCCAGAATACCGGTCGGCATCACCAGCAGCACCAGAATCAGCAGCGCGAATGAAACGACGTCTTTGTATTCAGTACTCAGATAAGCAGAGGAGAGCGCTTCCGCGACGCCCAGAATCAGGCCGCCGATCATCGCCCCAGGAATGCTGCCGATGCCGCCAAGCACCGCTGCGGTAAAGGCCTTCATCCCGGCCATAAAGCCGATGTACGGGTTAATTACGCCATAGAATTGACCAAGCAGCACGCCCGCGACCGCCGCCATTGCCGCGCCAATCACAAAGGTCAGCGCAATCACGCGATCGGTGTTGATGCCGAGCAGGCTGGCCATTTTCAGGTCTTCCGCGCAGGCACGGCAGGCGCGCCCCATACGGGAGTAACGGATAAATAGCGTCAGCGCCAGCATCGCCAGGAAGGTTACAATCCAGATAACCAGCTGCATGGTGGTGATGGAAGCAGAGAAGTTTTCGCTACTGCCAACGGTCCACTGCCCATTAAACAGGCTGGGCAGTGCCACATCGCGCGAACCTTCCGTCAGGCTGACGTAGTTTTGCAGGAAGATGGACATCCCGATAGCGGAAATCAGCGCAATCAGGCGCTTAGAGCTGCGCACGGGTCGATACGCCACGCGTTCAATGCTCCAGCCGTAGGCGCTGGCAATCACAATCGCGCCAACGAAGCCCGCCGCGACCAGTAGCCAACTGGAATCAATGCCCATCATCATTAGCGCAGCGATGATCATAAAGGAGACATAGCTGCCGATCATATACACCTCGCCATGGGCGAAGTTGATCATGCCGATAATGCCGTACACCATCGTGTAACCGATGGCGATCAGCGCGTAGGTGCTTCCCAGCGTGACGCCGTTAAACATCTGCTGCAAGAAATAGAGGAACTGCTCGGACATAAGGTAACCTTTTTATACCCGCCCATTTTACACGGGCGGTGGGATAACTCGTCTTCAGGTATTACTTCGCGACGGTCGATGAACCGTCCGCATGCCACTGGAAGACACCAAACTCAAATCCCTTCAAATCGCCTTTTTCGTCCCATTTCAGCGGCCCAATCACGGTATCAGCCCCGTGTGCTTTCAGATCTTTCACCAGGTCCAGCGGCTCTTTGCTACCGCTGCGATCCATTGCTGTCGCCAATGACTGGACGGCTGCATAAGTGATCCACACGTACGGTCCAGTTGGATCTTTCTTGTCAGCTTTGAGCGCATCGACGATAGCTTTATTCGCCGGATCCTGGTCATAGCGTTTTGGCATGGTCACCAGCATGCCCTCAGCGGCATCACCAGCAATGTTAGACAGCGACGCATTGCCGACGCCCTCTGGTCCCATAAACTGGGTTTTCAGCCCGACGGAACGTGCCTGGCGCAGCATTTGCCCCATTTCCGGGTAGTAGCCGCCGTAATAAACAAAGTCGATATTTTCTTTTTTCAGGCGAGCGATCAGCGCAGAAAAATCTTTTTCCCCGGCGGTGATACCGTCAAAGAAAACGATGTTGGCTTTGCCCGCTTTCAGGCTGTCCTGCACTGAACGCGCCAGGCCTTCACCGTATTGCTGTTTATCGTGAATGATGGCAATGCGCTGCGGCTTCACCTTCTCCAGAATGTATTTCGCGGCGGTCGGCCCTTGAGAGGAGTCCAGGCCCGCTGTACGCATAATGTGAGCGTAACCGCGCTGGGTCAGTTCCGGGTTTGTGGCGCCCGGAGAAATCATCAGAATGCCTTCATCTTCATAGATATCTGATGCGGGCTGCGTGGAAGATGAGCACAGATGTCCAATAACGTACTGAATGCCGTCATTGACGATTTTGTTCGCTACTGCAACGGCCTGTTTCGGATCGCAGGCGTCGTCATATTCCACAGCGACCAGTTTGTCGCCTTTGACCCCGCCTTTGGCATTGATATCTTTAATGGCCTGACGTGCGCCATTAAATTCCATATCACCCCACTGCGCGACCGGACCTGACATCGCGCCGACAACAGCGACCTTGATATCTTCCGCCATGACCGCGTGTGACATTGCCAGTGCTATCACCCCTGCGATGATTGTTTTCGCATTCCGTTTCATTACCTGAATCCCCATTCGTGACGTAATTAATATTTTGTATTTATGTGGTTAAAAAGCAGTCTGTGCTTTTTTTGAACTGCACTATTTTTACCAGTCTCATTAATGGTTTAGCGCAGTCATTTAAGCAAAATCAGGCTAAAATCTCTATTTTTCAGTCGATTAAGAAAAGATAATATTCTGCTTTTCACTATAGATAAACAAAAAAAAGCACGTTTGTCAGCATAAAATAACGGTACAAAGAGCCGAATAAAATGCTGCATTCCAGGGTATTATTCTGCCTGTTTTTCAATCTCTACGGTTTCAAACTGTCATTACTGTTGTTACAAAATTATTAATCTGGTTATTCACATAAAAAAGAGAAAGCATCCGGGCGAATTATTTCGGTACACTCATTCCATCTTTTGTGATTTGGACATGCTGTTAATGAAGCTGACCATCGTTCGTTTAGATAACTTTAGCGACCAGGACCAGATTGATCTGGGCAAAATCTGGCCGGAATATTCCGCCTCATCATTAAGCGTAGATGAAACGCACCGGATCTACGCCGCGCGCTTTAACGAGCGTCTGTTAGGCGCAGTTCGCGTAACCCTGAGCGGCACACAAGGCGCATTGGATTCATTGCGCGTACGCGATATCACCCGCCGCCGCGGCGTCGGGCAGTATTTGATCGAAGAAGTGATCCGGGAAAACTCTGACGTGAGTTCATGGTGGATGGCCGACGTCGGCGTTGAAGACCGCAGCGTGATGGCCGCGTTTATGCAGGCGTTAGGGTTTACGGCCCAGGAAAATGGCTGGGAAAAAAGATAAAAAAGCCGGATGGCGCTGACGCTTATCCGGCCTACATGCTGGGAGAAAAAATAAAAAACCACCTCGCAATTTTCCAAGAATTTCGCGCTGCAGGAAGGCGGCAAGTTATGAAGTCCCCGGGAGCTTACAGAAGTAAGTGACCGGGGTTGAATAACGTAGCCAACGCACCTGCAGCGCGAAAGGCGCCAGGAAAATTACTTGGCGTCTGTCGCCGTACCATTAGCATGCCAGTCAAACACGCCGAATTCGAAGCCTTTCAGATCGCCCTTCGCATCCCATGACAGCGGCCCCATTACGGTTTCCACTGAGTTTGCTTTCAGGTATTTGGCAATTTCAGCCGGGTCGTCAGACTGGTTCAGACCGGCCTGCAAGGATTGCAGCGCGGCGTAGGTGGTCCATACGAATGCACCGCTCGGATCCTGTTTCTTGGCTTTGATCGCGTCCACAATCGGTTTGTTCGCCGGAACCTGATCGTAGTTCTTCGGTTTCGTTACCAGTAAGCCTTCCGCAGACTCACCCGCGATGTTAGACAACGACACGTTCGCTACCCCTTCTGGTCCCATAAACTGGGTTTTCAGACCCGCAGCGCGTGCCTGGCGCAGAATCTGCCCCATTTCCGGGTGGTAACCACCGTAGTAAACGAAATCGATATTCTCTTTCTTCAGACGCGCCACCAGAGTAGAGAAATCTTTCTCGCCAGCGGTGATCCCATCGAAGAACACCACGTCAGCGTTGGCTTTCTTGAGGTTGTCCTGCACGGAACGCGCCAGGCCTTCACCATACTGTTGTTTGTCGTGAACGATCGCAATGCGCTTCGGCTTCACTTTTTCAACGATATATTTGGCAGCAGTCGGGCCCTGATCGGAATCCAGACCGGTGGTACGTAACACCAGGTTATAGCCGCGTGCGGTCAGCTCTGGCGCCGTTGCCGCTGGGGTAATCATCAGAATGCCTTCGTCTTCATAGATATCTGACGCAGGCTGAGTGGAAGATGAGCACAGGTGGCCGATAACATATTTAATCCCGTCGTTGACCACTTTGTTAGCTACCGCTACCGCTTGTTTCGGGTCACAGGCATCGTCATATTTCACCATGACCAGTTTGTCACCTTTCACGCCGCCTTTGGCATTGATATCTGCAATCGCCTGCTCTGCGCCAGTAAATTCCTGATCGCCATACTGCGCTACCGGACCGGACATCGCGCCGACGACAGCAACTTTAATATCCTTAGCAAACGCCATATTGCTCAAAGACAGGGCGATACATCCTGCCAATAACGCTTTACCCTTCATATTCATCCTGACAATCCCCATTATTGTGGTTATTACGTGTGTTGTGATGTTGTTGTTCAGCACTTTATTTCGATTATTGGATAGCCACCCGTGCTTTAGCAGCATACTCTGCTAAAACATACCCGATTTTTATTATTTTGGAATAGCTAAATTTGACATGCAGATAACAACTTGATGACAAAAAGCATAAACGTCAGGAGAGAGGGGGAGAGATAAAAACAAAAAACCCCGGATTTTCATCCAGGGTTTATCAGCATTTCCAGGTCGGCTGGAAGATTATGCTTCGATCGCCGCGCGCAATTTTTTCATGGCGTTCTTTTCAAGCTGACGAACACGTTCAGCGGAAACGCCATAGCGATCGGCCAGTTCCTGCAACGTCGACTTGTTGTCTTCGTCCAGCCAACGAGCACGAATGATGTCCTGGCTACGCTCGTCCAGACCTTCCATTGCGTGGGTCAGTTTGTTCGCGGCCTGATCTTCCCAGTTATCTTCTTCAATGCCGTCGGCAAAGTTAGAAGATTTATCCTGCAGATACAGCACCGGGGCCATCGGCTGGCTGTCAGACTCATCGTCTGAAGACATGTCAAACGTCATGTCCTGCGCCGCCATACGGGATTCCATTTCGCGCACGTCTTTGCTGGAAACACCCAGCTCGCGAGCAACCATTTCAACTTCATCCTGGTTAAACCAGCCCAGACGCTGCTTGGTTTTACGCAGGTTAAAGAACAGCTTACGCTGCGCTTTAGTGGTCGCGACTTTAACGATACGCCAGTTACGCAGAACGTATTCGTGGATCTCAGCTTTGATCCAATGCACAGCGAAGGAAACCAGGCGCACACCCACTTCCGGGTTGAAACGGCGCACGGCTTTCATCAGGCCGATATTACCTTCCTGAATCAAATCCGCCTGCGGCAGGCCATAGCCCGCATAATTACGAGCAACATGAACAACAAAGCGCAGGTGAGACAGGATCAGCGTTTTAGCTGCTTCCAGATCGCCCTGGTAATGCAGCTTTTCAGCCAGTGCCCGCTCCTCGTCAGCCGACAACATCGGCCACGCGTTCGCAGCCCGGATGTAAGATTCCAGGTTACCAACAGGGGCTAAAGCTAAATTTTGCATTTCTTTGGTCATTCAAATCCTCTCAATCTTTTCATCTGGCGCATTGGCTAAAACCAATAGCAACAACCATGCCAGAGCTTATGAGCAACGAGAATATCATTCAATCTTTTATCAGACAGTGATTTTATCCACAAGTTCCATGTCGTAATGTGTATAGATTACGCACAAAATGTGACATCACAATGAATACGCCGGGAAGAGATCACAGGGACTCTTTCCCTGCAGAGCGAACTACTCAGTGCAGGGAAAGATTATACCAGAGATTTTTTAATCGGGGGTAAAGTGGCGTAAATGTTGAACCGTGGCAAGCCAGGCTGCCACCCAGCCAATCATCGAGCACACCAGCAGCAATAACAGGCATTCATCGAATGATAAGCCATTGATATCAAACTTGGTTCCAAATACCTGTGCCACTTCAGTCACCGCTGACGACAGACGCATCACCAAAATTTCTGACAAAATCAGTGAAAGAAATGCACCGGAAAAACCGAGCAGTGCCCCGCCGTAGAGGAACGGACGCAGGATAAATCCATCCGTCGCGCCAATCAGTTTTTGCACGTTAATAGTATCGCGACGCGCAAAAATACTCAGACGCACGCTGTTACCGATGACGAGGAAGACCGCCGCCACCATCAGCACGCCAATCATCGCGGAAACGCGTCCGACAAGACCCGTCAGCGCCGCCAGGCGAGCGAACCAGCTGTCATCCATCCGCACTTCATCAATACCGTTGATTTGTGCGATGCGGTCACGCAGCGTGTTTAGCGACTCCGTACCCTGGAAGTCCAGTTTGGGGATCACCACCGCCACGGCCGGCAGCGGGTTCTCTTCCAGCATATCCAGCGCACCGCCAAATCCAGACCAGTTACGGAATTCGCCCAGCGCGTCGTCACGGGAAAGATAATTCACTTTCTCCACGCCCTGCTCGGCCTGCAACTGACCAACCACCCGCGCCGCCGCATCATCATCCAGCGTTTTTTGCAGGTAAACGGTGATCTGCGGGGACGGATAATACTGGCTTGCTGCATGGTTTACGTTCTTATAAACCATGTAGCACACGCTTGGTAGCGTCAGGGAGATGGCAATAACCATCACCGTCAGGAACGTCGCCAGCGGCTTGCTTTTCAGGTCCTGTAACGCGCCCTGGAACGCATAACGTACCTGCTCATTAAAGACATTGGTTTTACGCGAGTTCGGCTTTGGCGTGGCCTTCGCACGCTTAGGCGCGTTGCGACCGCCGTCACCCGGTGCACCGCCCGATTTACGAAAGCGATCCAGTCGGCCACCGAACTGCTTGATTTGATTAATAGCGTCACGTCTATTCATGCGCCAGGCCTCCATGCAGATGTCCATCGCTCAGAACCATTTGGCGATAGGAGCGACGGGAGATCAGGCCAATATCGTGCGTGGCCATTAATACCGTGACCCCGACGCGGTTAAACTCTTCGAACAGGCGCAGGATCCCTTCCGACAGCGCGTCATCCAGGTTCCCCGTTGGTTCATCCGCCAGCAGCACCGCTGGTTTATTCACCACCGCACGGGCAATGCCGACGCGCTGTTGTTCACCGCCAGAGAGCTGAATCGGGAAGTTTTTCGCTTTGTCCAACAGCCCGACCTTATCCAGCGCCGCTGACACGCGACGACGAATATCGTCCCCGCTGGCGCCCGCGATGATCAGTGGGATTGCCACGTTGTCAAACACGGTTCTGTCCATCAACAGGTGGTGATCCTGAAAAATCATGCCAATCTGACGACGCAGAAACGGCACTTCGCGGTTTTTCAAACGGCTGATGTCATGCCCGCTAAAGTAGATTTTCCCGGCGCTGGGCCGTTCAATTCCACAAATCAGCTTCAGCAGGGTACTTTTCCCCGCGCCGGAGTGGCCGGTCAGAAACGCCATCTCGCCAGGCTGCATATGGAAGGTCACTCCCTGCAGCGCTTGTCTCCCACCGAGATAGGCCTTGCTGACATGTTCAAAGCGAATCATTGTTAATCCTCTCGGGCAAAAAGTGCCTCTATAAAATCGTCCGCTTTAAACGGACGTAAATCCTCGATACGTTCGCCCACACCGATATAGCGGATAGGGATGCCAAACTGATCGGCAACCGAGAAGATAACCCCGCCCTTCGCCGTACCGTCCAGCTTGGTCAGGGTGATACCGGTTAAGCCCACCGCTTCATGGAACAGTTTGGCCTGGCTTATCGCATTCTGCCCGGTGCTGGCGTCGATAGTCAGCATAACTTCATGCGGCGCATCTTCGTCCAGCTTCTTCATGACGCGAACGATTTTTTTCAATTCTTCCATCAGGTGCGATTTATTCTGCAAACGCCCTGCGGTATCAGCGATCAGCACATCTACGTTACGCGCCTTCGCCGCCTGGATGGCATCAAAGATAACGGACGCGGAATCCGCACCGGTATGCTGAGCAATCACCGGGATATTATTACGCTGACCCCAGACCTGCAGCTGTTCTACCGCCGCCGCACGGAAAGTATCGCCCGCCGCCAGCATTACTGATTTACCCTGCTGCTCAAACTGACGCGCCAGCTTACCAATAGTGGTGGTTTTGCCCACACCGTTGACGCCAACCATTAAGATAACAAATGGTGTTTTGCCCTCAACATTCAGCGGTTCGTCAACCTTCGCCAGAATCTCGCCCATCTCTTCTTTCAGCAGGCCGTACAGCGCTTCCGCATCTTTAAGCTGCTTGCGGCTGGCACCTTCTGTCAGATTCGCAATGATCTTACGGGTCGTTTCTACGCCCACATCGGCGATCAGCAGCTGCTCTTCCAGCTCTTCAAACAGATCATCGTCGATCTTTTTACCACGGAACAGACTGATAAATCCGGAACCGAGGTTTTCTTTTGTTTTCAGCAGGCTGCGTTTCAGACGCGCAAAGAAACCTTCTTTGGTTGGTTTTTCCTGCTCCTGGACCACCTCTTCTTCTACCGGTTCTTCTACCGGCGCCACCATAACCGCTTCTTCAGCAGCCTCAGCGGCCAGCGCCTGGGCTTCCAGCTCTTCGTCGGTCAGTTGCGGCTCGTTTTCAGCTTCTTCTTCAGCCGCCTCAACGATTTCCACGGTTTCCGCTTCGGCCTGCCACTCTTCGGCAGAAACTTCTTCGGTTTTCACCTCTTCCGGCAGCGGCAATTCTTCGCGTTCGATAACCACCGCCGCTGGCGTTTCCACTACAGTTTCAGCAACCGGCTCAATTTCCGGCTGCGCTTGTTCGGCGACAGGTTCTTCTTCCGGCTGCGGTTTCTCAATTTCCGCAACCTGTTCAGTTACTTCAACGACTTCAGCTGCAAAGGCTTGCGTTTCCGCCTCGCTACGGGTTTCCTCGGCGCGCGGCTGTTCGTCAACGACGGTAGTTTCTTCAGCAACCGGTTGTTGTTCTTCGTTTTTTACTTCTGTCTCGTTTTCCGGTGCCTGCTCTTTTTGACCAAAGCCCAGCCAGGAAAAAAAGCCACGTTTTTTCTCTTTCGCCATTTGCGACTACACTCCCCCGCTGTTGCTTCATGGCACAGCGTCAACGCTATGTACATAGCAGCTAAAAAAATGATGAAATAGTCTATCACTTATACCCAATGAATTTCGAGTTACGTCAAGGCGGCAAGCGCACGAATCCCGATGAGCTTACTTTTAGTAAGTGATTCGGGTAAGTAAGTGCAGCCAACGAAGAGGTAACTTGAAAAGCGACGGGTTAACTTAACTCACATCACCGCCTGGAATGACATGCTATAGGCGGATTGAGCAATAATAGAAATGAAAAAACCGAATCACTCTGGTAGCGGCCAGATCCGCATTATTGGCGGACAATGGCGTGGCCGTAAACTCCCGGTTCCGGACAGCCCCGGCCTGCGTCCGACCACCGACCGTGTGCGCGAAACGTTGTTTAACTGGCTGGCCCCGGTAATGGTCGATGCTCACTGTCTGGACTGCTTCGCCGGCAGCGGCGCGCTGGGGCTGGAAGCCCTCTCTCGCTATGCGGCAAATGCGACGCTTCTGGAGATGGATCGCGCGGTATCTCAGCAGCTACAAAAGAACCTCGCCACCCTGAAAGCCTCCCATGCCCACGTCGTCAATACCAATACGCTGACATTTTTGGCTCAGACGGGTACGCCGCATAACGTGGTATTTGTGGATCCGCCGTTTCGCAAAGGGTTACTGGAAGAAACATTAACACTTCTGGAAACTCATGGCTGGCTGGCAAATGAAGCGTATATTTACGTTGAAAGCGAAGTAGAAAACGGTTTGCCGCCGGTTCCGGTGAACTGGTCGCTATACCGTGAGAAAGTTGCCGGACAGGTCGCCTATCGCCTGTACCAACGTGAAGCACGAGGAGAACACGATGTTGATTAACCTGGGACGCCTGCTGATGCTGTGCGTCTGGGCATTTTTACTACTGAATATTTTCCAACCCTTTCCACGCCCACTTAACATCTTCGTTAACGTCGCACTGATATTTATGGTGCTGATGCATGGCATGCAGTTGGCGCTACTAAAAAGCACCATGCCTAAAGATGGCCCACAGATGACCAACGGAGAGAAAATCCGTATTTTTCTGTTCGGCGTCTTTGAGCTACTGGTGTGGCAGAAGAAGATTAAAGATCAGCTGAAGAAGTAACTGCGATCTTTTCGCCCGGCGGCACGTTGCGAGCCGGGGCGAAAAAATCTGTAGGCCGGATAAGGCGTAAGCCGCCATCCGGCATCAGTCAGATGACACCTTAGCGTTCAAGCGTAAAATCAACAAAACGTGAACCTTTGTAACTTAGCGTGCCTTTATCCCCGACCGTTAGCGCATGGTACTGCTGAGCATCCAGACGAAACGTCTGCTCCAGGCCGCCGTTTTGTGGCTTAAAGCTGGCTTCATAGCGCATGCTGGTTCCCGCCGGGCTCACTTCCTGTTGACGGGATCGTCGATCGTTAAGCGGTTTTTCCCGTTTGTTACTCACCACCACCTGCTTTTGCACCAGCGGCGCCGCATCATTATCGGCTTTTTCACGCCGCTGCTGAACAAAGCGAAACGACGCGGCGACAACAATTAAGATAATGATAACAATGAAAAAAAGTGGTGGTTTGCTCATAGTATTAACCCATCAGAAAATGCGGAAATAAGCATACATTGCCCGTTATGGTGTTGTCATCTGGCAGTGTCGACCTCTACACTGGACAGTAGAGCCGTAAGCACCCCGCTTACGAAAAAATAACGAATTCAAGGAACTAAGATGCTTTGGTCGTTTATCGCTGTCTGCCTTTCCGCATGGTTGTTCGTGGATGCTTCCTATCGTGGGCCCGCCTGGCAACGCTGGGTCTTTAAACCCCTGACGTTACTCCTGCTGGCGCTGCTGGCCTGGCAGGCGCCAATGTTTAACGCTATCAGCTATCTGGTGCTGGCTGGTCTGCTGGCCTCGCTGCTGGGCGATGCGCTGACGTTATTGCCGCGCCAACGCCTGCTGTACGCAGTGGGGGCATTCTTCCTGTCGCATCTGCTGTATACCATTTACTTCGCCAGCCAAATGACGCTGTCGTTCTTCTGGCCTTTGCCGTTGGTGCTGGCGGTACTGGGGGCGTTGCTGATCGCCGTGATCTGGACGCGTCTGGAAGAGCTGCGTGTCGCTATCTGCACCTTTATTGGCATCACACTGATGATGGTCTGGATGGCCGGTGAGCTGTGGTTCTTCCGCCCGACCGCTCCGGCGCTGTCGGCATTTATGGGCGCATCGCTCCTGTTCATCGGCAATATTGTCTGGCTGGGTAGCCATTACCGTCGTCGCTTTCGCGCCGATAACGCCATTGCCGCCGCCTGCTACTTCGCCGGACATTTCCTGATTGTTCGTTCGTTGTATCTTTAAAACGCTTGACTCTGGAGTCGACTCCAGAGTGTATCCTCCGGTTAATACGAAATGATTATCAACCGGAGGATGCCATGTCGACACCTGATACCAGTGGCAAAAAGGCCCCACAATTTTCTTCTTTCAAGCCAGCGCCTGCGCCACAAAAGGCGGATGACTGCTGCTGCGAAGGAAGCTGCTCCACTACACCGCCCGTATCCGATACCGTACTAGGTACCCGCTATTCTTGGAAAGTGGCGGGCATGGACTGTGCAGCCTGCGCCCGCAAAGTAGAGAATGCGGTCCGCCAGGTCAGCGGCGTCAACCAGGTCCAGGTTCTGTTCGCCACTGAAAAACTGGTGGTCGATGCCGGTTCCGATATCCGCCAGCAAGTTGAAAACGCGGTGCAAAAAGCAGGCTATACCCTGCGCGATGAGCACGCGACGGACGCCACCCCCGAGTCACGTTTTAAAGAAAACTTACCGCTGATTTCGCTGATTATCATGATGGCGATTAGCTGGGGGCTGGAGCAGTTCAATCATCCCTTCGGTCAGATAGCGTTTATCGCCACCACGCTGGTCGGTCTGTATCCCATTGCCCGTCAGGCCCTGCGTCTGATGAAAACCGGCAGCTACTTTGCCATTGAAACATTGATGAGCGTGGCCGCCATCGGCGCACTGTTTATCGGCGCGACGGCGGAAGCCGCCATGGTGCTGCTGCTGTTTTTAATTGGCGAACGCCTGGAAGGATGGGCCGCCAGCCGCGCCCGTAAAGGGGTCAGTGCACTGATGGCGCTCAAACCGGAAACCGCCACGCGCCTGCGTAACGGCGAGCGCGAAGAGGTGGCTATTAATAGCCTCCGCCCTGGCGATGTTATTGAAGTTGCCGCGGGTGGGCGTTTACCTGCCGACGGCAAACTGGTTTCCGGCTTTGCCAGTTTTGATGAAAGCGCACTGACCGGCGAATCGATCCCGGTTGAACGCGCCACCGGCGAGAAAGTCCCGGCAGGTGCTACCAGCGTGGACCGTCTGGTTACGCTGGAAGTGCTCTCCGAACCGGGCGCCAGCGCCATTGATCGTATTCTGAAGCTGATTGAAGAAGCGGAAGAACGTCGCGCCCCCATTGAGCGCTTTATTGACCGTTTCAGTCGAATTTACACTCCAGCTATTATGGCGGTTGCGCTGCTGGTCACCCTCGTACCGCCGCTGCTGTTTGCCGCATCCTGGCAGGAGTGGATTTATAAAGGACTGACGCTGCTGTTGATTGGCTGTCCTTGCGCCCTGGTGATTTCAACCCCCGCAGCCATTACCTCTGGTCTTGCCGCCGCGGCGCGTCGTGGAGCGTTAATCAAAGGCGGTGCCGCGCTGGAACAGTTGGGTAGAGTCACACAGGTGGCGTTTGATAAAACCGGCACCCTGACCATCGGTAAACCGCGCGTCACAGCGATTCATCCGGCAAGCGGTATTGGTGAAGCTGAACTGCTGGCACTGGCGGCAGCAGTAGAGCAAGGTGCGACACACCCGCTGGCACAAGCGATTGTCCGGGAAGCACAAACACGCGAACTGACTATTCCTGTCGCAAGAGAGCAACGGGCTCTGGTTGGCTCTGGAATTGAAGCGCTGGTCGACGGCGAGCGCGTGCTGATTTGCGCCGCCGGTAAGCAGCCTGCTGATGCCTTTGCCGGGCAGATAAGCGAGCTGGAAAGCGCGGGCCAAACGGTGGTGCTGGTGCTGCGTAACGATACTGTACTCGGCGTGCTGGCCCTACAGGACACGCTGCGCGACGACGCTCGCAACGCTATCGCCGAGCTTGATCAGATTGGCGTGAAAGGCGTGATCCTGACCGGTGATAACCCGCGTGCAGCGGCCGCCATTGCCGGTGAACTGGGTCTCGAATTTAAAGCAGGACTCTTGCCGGAAGATAAGGTGCAGGCCGTTACCCATCTCAACCGACAATCGCCGCTGGCGATGGTTGGCGACGGTATCAACGACGCTCCGGCAATGAAAGCGGCTACCATCGGCATTGCGATGGGAAGCGGGACCGACGTCGCGCTGGAAACCGCCGATGCCGCCCTGACCCACAACCGCCTGCGCGGTCTGGTGCAAATGATTCAACTGGCGCGGGCCACCCACGCCAATATTCGCCAGAACATTGCGATTGCGCTGGGCCTGAAGGGGATTTTCCTCGTCACCACGCTGCTCGGGATAACCGGATTGTGGCTGGCAGTGCTGGCCGATACGGGGGCAACGGTACTGGTGACCGCTAACGCGCTGCGGTTGTTACGTAAAGGATAGTTTTTTGCCGGATGACGGCGTGGCCTTATCCGGCCTACGGGTTACACGTTCTTTGTAGGCCGGATAAGCGTTAGCGCCATCCGGCAAACAAAACTAGTGACCTTTACGCAGCAGATAGCGGTACGGCAGCGAGTCGGTCTCTTTGGCCACTAGCTCATGCTCCATAAAGGTACAGAAGCCAGGAATATCGCGGGTTGTTGCCGGATCGTCGGCGACAATCAGCAGTGTTTCACCGGCCTGCATGCCACGTACGGTTTTACGCACCATCATCACCGGTTCCGGGCAGCGCAGTCCCTGGGCATCAAGAGTATGGTCGGGGGAAGTAAACAGGTCGCTCATCGTCGTCTCATTCATACAAAAACGGCGTTATTTTACGCTCTGTTGTGGCGTAAGCCAATCAGGTTAACGATTGCGTGAAAAACAACCATTGCAATGTGCTCTTAAAGCAGTATCATGCGACGGTTTTTTATTGGGTTCCCTCACCCCATCCAACAAAAAGGTCACAATATGACTCCGTTTACACAAACTCAGCGCCTAAAAGCGTTGTTCTGGCTATCGCTATTTCATCTGCTGGTGATCACCTCCAGCAACTATCTGGTGCAGCTTCCAATCTCCATTTTTGGTTTCCATACCACATGGGGCGCGTTTAGCTTTCCGTTTATTTTCCTCGCGACCGACCTGACCGTGCGTATTTTTGGCGCGCCGCTGGCTCGACGTATCATCTTTGCGGTGATGATCCCCGCGTTGCTGATCTCCTATGTCGTTTCGTCCCTGTTTTATATGGGATCGTGGCAGGGATTTGGCGCACTGCTGCACTTTAACCTGTTTGTTGCCCGTATCGCCGCCGCCAGCTTTATGGCTTACGCGCTGGGACAAATTCTGGATGTGCATGTCTTTAACCGCCTGCGCCAGAACCGTCGTTGGTGGCTGGCACCGACAGCGTCCACGCTATTTGGCAATATCAGCGATACGTTGGCCTTCTTCTTTATCGCTTTCTGGCGTAGCCCGGATGCCTTCATGGCCGAGCACTGGATGGAAATCGCGCTGGTCGATTACTGTTTCAAGGTGCTGATCAGCATTATTTTCTTCCTGCCGATGTACGGCGTGCTGCTGAATATGTTGCTGAAAAGGCTGGCAGATAAATCCGAAATCGCTGCATTGCAGACGAGTTAAAGGTTCATTTTCCGAGTTGTGATAAGATGGACGAATGAGCCGTTATGGCCGTTTATCGAAAGGAAGAAGTCAATGCGCAATCTGGTTAAATATGTCGGTATTGGCCTGCTGGTTATGGGGCTTGCAGCCTGTGATAATAGCGATACAAAAGCGCCAGCCGAGGGTGCTGCCGCAGAAAGTAGCGCCAGCGGACAACCGGTCAGCCTGCTGGACGGCAAACTCAGTTTTTCCCTGCCAGCGGATATGACCGATCAGAGCGGCAAGCTGGGCACCCAGGCGAACAATATGCACGTCTATTCTGACGCAACCGGCCAGAAAGCGGTGATTGTGATTGTTGGCGACAACACCAACGAAGACCTGGCTGTGCTGGCAAAACGTCTGGAAGATCAGCAGCGTAGCCGCGACCCACAGCTGCAGGTCGTCACCAATAAATCTATTGAGCTGAAAGGCCACACGTTGCAGCAGTTAGACAGCATCATCTCAGCCAAAGGCCAGACCGCTTACTCTTCCGTATTGCTGGGTAAAGTGGACAATCAACTGCTGACCCTGCAAATCACGCTGCCTGCTGACGATCAGCAAAAAGCGCAGACTACCGCAGAAAACATCATTAACACGCTGGTTATCCAGTAACGGTTAAGACGATGACGCGGCCTCCGGTGACACCACCTGAGGCCGTTTTTTTAGCCGCCATGTCAGCAATAACGCCACCGCCACCAGCCCAGCTGCCGCCAGATAGATAACCGGCACGCCCGCCCACGTCATTATCAACCCGGCCAGCGGCCCGGTAACCCCCAGCGATAAATCCATAAACACCGTGTAGGTCGCCAGCGCAGCGCCCTGATTTTGCTGCGGGACGGCTTTTACCGCTACCACGCCCAGCGCCGGGAAAACCAGTGAGAACCCAGCCCCAGCCAGCAGAACGCCGATTTTCGCCATCCACGGCATGGAAGCCATCCCGACCAGCAGCAGCCCGACAATCTCGACGCTAAAGCAAATCATCGCCACATTCAGCCCGCCTAAACGGTTGATACCATTTGGGAACAACAGTCGAGTGCCGACAAATGTGCAGCTAAAAAGCGTCAGCGCGAAAGCTGCGCCGTCCCAGCCTTTGGCATCATAAAACAGGGTAATAAACGTGGCGATCACCCCAAATCCAGCGGAGGCCAGGGCCAGCGCCATACCGTACAACCAGACGCGCCCGAGCACCGCGCGAAACGGCAACGGCTTGCCTTTGCTGGCCTTCACCGCAGGACGAGGGAGCGCCAGCAGTATCGCCACCAGCGCCACGCCCATCACGGTCAGCGCCAGCCCCTGTAAGCCCCCCCAGGCATAAAACAGAACGCCCAGCGGCGCGCCTATCGCCATCGCGCCATAGGTCACGATGCCATTCCAGGAAATCACCCGTCCGATGTGCATTGAGCCAACCACCCCCACGCCCCACAGCGTAGAGCCAGTTCCGGCAAAGCTTTGCCCGATCCCGAGAATCACCCGCCCCAGACACAGCAGCAGCAGACTAGCCAACGGCCAGCCGTTCGTTGATCCCGCCAGCAAATAGCCCAGACCACTTAAAAAGCAGCCACACAGCCCGAATACCACAATCTTCTTTGGCCCCAGCAGATCGGCATAGCGACCGGCATGCGGACGGCTCAGCAGCGTAGCGAAATATTGCAGGCTGATAACCAACCCAGCCCAGAAGGCGCTGAACCCCATCACATCGTGGACGTAGCCCGGCAATACCGCGAGCGGCAGGCCGATGGTCAGATAGCTGGCGAAGTTGAACATCACCACAGAGACAATGCGCAGATTAAGGCGTAAACCGTTCAGCGTCGGTTCAGCGACGGGTTCGGGCATGGAGGGTCACCACGTTTTCACAACAGTGTTTCATTTCTACCATGTTGCCGCGCAGAAATCAGCAGTCAGTTTAGGAATCTCAGCCGCAAGCCAGCCGCTACACTTAATGCAAAAACGCAAACAGGAAGAAAATATGACAACCGCTCAGCCCGATAAAACGGGTTTGCACATTTTACTCAAACTGGCTGCTTTGGTGGTGATCCTCGCCGGTATTCATGCCGCGGCGGATATCATTGTGCAACTGCTGCTGGCCCTCTTTTTTGCCATTGTATTGAATCCGCTGGTCGCCTGGTTTATTCGCCGGGGAGTACGTCGCCCGGTTGCCATTACGCTCGTAGTGGTGGTGATGCTGTTCGTCCTCACGGCACTGATCGGCGTCCTCGCGTCTTCGATCACGGAATTCATGGCCATGCTACCCAAATACAACAAGGAGCTGACACGTAAGGTCCTGCATTTACAAGAGATGGTTCCCTTTTTAAATCTGCATATGTCCCCGGAGCGCATGCTACAACGCATGGACTCCGACAAAATAATGACCTTCACCACCACGCTGATGACAAGTCTTTCCGGCGCCATGGCCAGCGTCGTTCTGCTGGTGATGACGGTCGTCTTTATGCTGTTTGAGGTACGTCATGTTCCTTATAAGCTGCGCTTTTCGCTGAACAACCCACAAATCCATATTGCGGGGCTGCATCGGGCGCTCAAGGGCGTATCTCACTATCTGGCACTGAAAACGTTGCTCAGCTTATGGACCGGTGCCATCATCTGGCTGGGTCTGGCGCTGATGGGGATTCAGTTTGCTCTGATGTGGGGCGTGCTGGCCTTCCTGCTAAACTACGTGCCCAACATTGGCTCGGTCATTTCCGCCGTCCCGCCCATGATCCAGGCGCTGCTGTTCAACGGCATTTACGAATGCGTACTGGTTGGTGCGCTGTTCCTGGTGGTGCATATGGTTATTGGCAATATCCTCGAACCCCGCATGATGGGGCATCGGCTGGGATTATCGACGCTTATCGTCTTCCTCTCTTTGCTGGTATGGGGATGGCTGCTCGGCCCGGTAGGCATGCTGCTCTCTGTGCCGTTAACCAGCGTGTGTAAAATCTGGATGGAAACGACCACAGGCGGTAGCAAACTGGCAATTTTACTCGGACCCGGCAGGCCCAAAAGTCGATTACCGGGATAAACTTGCAAACAGCATGTGAAGAGTGGTACACAACCCCATTATTACTAAAGGTTAGTCCTGATATGTACCGGATCGTTCTTGGGAAAGTTTCTGTTTTAAGCGCTGGCGAACTGCCTGCCGCGATGAAAGAGCAAGCGCCGCAAGGTGTTCGCCGTGCGCGCTGGCTGGCAGGTCGCGTGCTGCTTTCCCATGCACTTTCGCCATTACCGAACATCATCTATGGCGAGCAAGGAAAACCGGCCTTTTCCGCCGATACGCCGCTGTGGTTCAATCTCAGCCACAGCGGCGATGACATCGTCCTGCTGCTCAGCGACGAAGGGGAAGTCGGCTGCGATATTGAAGTTATTCGCCCGCGCGATAACTGGCAAACGCTGGCAAATACGGTATTCAGTCTTGGGGAACACGCTGAAGTTGAAGCCGAACACCCGGAGCAACAGCTGGCGGCGTTCTGGCGCATCTGGACGCGTAAAGAAGCTATCGTGAAACAGCGCGGCGGCAGTGCCTGGCAAATCGTCAGCGTCGACAGTACCGCGCTGACCTCCTCACTCTCCGTCAGCCAGTGCCAGATCGATACCCTGAGCCTGGCGGTTTGCACCCCCACGCCATTTACCCTGACCGCCGACGCCGTACACAGGCTGTAATGTTTTCATTCCCGTGCACCGCCGCGCAATATCGTAAGGTTGAAATCTGATGCAACGTATCACCATCACACTTGATGACGATTTATTAGAAACGCTCGACGGCCTGAGTCAGCGCCGTGGCTACAACAACCGTTCCGAAGCGATCCGCGATATTCTGCGCGGCGCACTGGCGCAGGAAACCACTCAGGAGCACGGCACTCAGGGCTTCGCGGTACTCTCGTATGTTTATGAGCATGAGAAGCGTGACCTGGCGAGCCGCATTGTTTCTACCCAACACCACCACCACGATTTATCGGTCGCCACGCTGCACGTGCACATCAACCATGACGACTGCCTGGAAATCGCCGTACTAAAAGGCGACATGGGCGATGTACAGCATTTTGCCGATGACGTGATCTCCCAACGCGGCGTGCGCCACGGTCATTTGCAGTGCCTGCCGAAAGAAGAGTAATTGCCTGTTTCGTTGCCGGATGGCGGCTACGCCTTATCCGGCCTACTCCGTTACCGTTTGTAGGCCAGGCAAGCGAAGCCCCCTGGCAATAATGTTTACGCCATCGTGCCAATCGTCTTTCTAAAGCGCAGCAGCGCTATCAGGAAGAACGCGCTGCCAATCGCCAACAGCGTCATGAACTGCGGCCAGACGATGCCAAACCCTGCGCCGCGGTAAAGTATCGCCTGCGCGAGGCTGACAAAATGGGTAGTTGGCATAGTCAGCATTATGTCCTGCACCGCCTGCGGCATGCTTTCACGCGGTGTAGAACCACCAGAGAGCATCTGTAGCGGCAGCAGTACCAGAATCATCAGTAACCCCAGTTGCGGCATAGAGCGCGCCAGCGTGCCCATAAAAATACCGATCGAGGTGGTGGCGAACAGGCTCAGCGCCACGCCCAGCATAAACAGCGGTATCGAACCTTCAATCGGTACGCCAAGCACGCCTTTTACCATCAGCATCAGCGACAGACCGGAAACCACCAGCACCACCAGACCCATCGACCAGATTTTTGCCATCATGATCTCAAACGGCGTCACCGGCATCACCAGCAGATGCTCAATGGTCCCGTGCTCGCGCTCGCGAATTAGCGCCGACCCGGTAAGCACGATCGCCAGCATGGTGATGTTGTTGATAATCGCCATCACCGCGCCAAAGCGGGCAGGTTCCAGATTAGGGTTAAAGCGCATACGCATTTCCAGCGCCACCGGCGGCTCACGATTGTCACGGTATCGGGCCACAAAGCTGTTCACCTCGCCGCTGATGATATTCTGGATATAGCTGTTGCCGGTAAAGGCCTGGCTCATCCGCGTGGCATCGACGTTAACCTGTATATCCGGCTGCCGACCGGCCAACACATCACGCTGAAAATCAGGTGGAATGTTCACGGCGAAGGTGTAGCGCCCGGCGTCCAGTCCGGCATCCATCTCATCAGCGGTGATCATCTCCGGCGGTAAAAACCACGGGCGATAAAAGCTGTTCACAATCCGGTTCGACAACTGCGACTGGTCCATATCGGCAATAGCAATCGGAGCCAGATGCAGCGAACCCGGCAGGACGGTCGCGGAAGAATAAACCGAAATCGTGAAGGCAAAGACGATCAGCGTCAGCATCGCTTTGTCACCCAGCAGGCTGCGCAACTCTTTGATACCGAGGTTATAAATATTGCGTAATCGGCGCATCACCCCTCCTGTTTTTTCAGCAGTAATACGCTCAGACCAATCACCACCGGAATGGCTACCGCCAGCGGAATAAACAGCTGCCAGAGATCGGTCAGATCCAACGCTTTAGAGAACGTCCCACGCGCGATGGTCAGAAAATGGCTGGTCGGGTAAATTTCACCAATCCAGCGTCCAGGCCCTTCGAGCGAGGCGACCGGGTCGATCATCCCGGAGAACTGCGTCGCCGGGATCAGCGTAATAATCGCCGTACCAAAAATAGCCGCGATCTGGCTTTTCATAAACGTGGAAATTAACAGACCCAGCCCGGTGGCAATGGTGACGTACAACAGCGCGGCCAGCGTCAGGGTTAAAAAACTCCCTTTATGCGGGACGCCGAACACAAACACCGACAGCGCACACAGCAGCAGGAAGTTCAGCATCCCCAGCACGATGTACGGCAACTGTTTGCCGAGTAAAAACTCGCTGCGGGTCGTGGGCGTAACGTACAGGTTGATAATCGACCCCAGCTCTTTCTCACGCACTACGCTGAGGGCGCTGAGCATCGAGGGGATCATCATCAGCAGCAGCGGGATCACCGCCGGAACAATCGCCGGCAGACTCTTTACATCCGGGTTGTAACGATAGCGAGTTTCAATGGTCATCAGCCCGTTTTGCCCACTGGCATTGGGTTGACGCGCCATCACATCCTGCAGCCAGGTCTGGTGCATCGCCTGTACGTAGCCTCTGACCGTTTCAGCGCGGCTCGGCATTGCGCCATCGACCCAGACGCCAATCTTCACCGGCGTGCCACGCGCGATATCGCGGCCAAAGTTTGGCGGGATCTCTATTGCTACCGCCACTTCGCCCGAACGCATCCGTTTGTCCAGCTCGTCATAACTGGTGAGCGGCGGCTGTTCGATAAAATAGCGCGATCCCGCCAGATTCAGTGTCCACGCCTGGCTGCTGACGGTCTGGTCACGATCGAGCACCGAAAAACGCAGGTTTTCCACATCCATGCTGATGCCGTAGCCCATGATCAGCATCAGGATCACTGTGCCCATCAGCGCCAGGGTTGAACGTACCGGATCGCGTCGTAGTTCCAGCGCTTCACGGCGGCTGTAGCTGAACAACCGCCGCAGGCTAAAGCCCTGCCGCGGCGGCTGACTATTTTCATGCGCTATCGGAACATTGGCTGGCGGTAACTGAGCTTCCGGTGCCGGGCATGCCGCTTCCTGTAACCAGGAGATAAACGCCTCTTCCAGACTGGCGGCGCCACGCTGTTTCACCAGTTCCTGCGGCGTGCCGCTGGCCAGTACTTTTCCGGCGTGCATCAGCGACATGCGGTCGCAGCGCTCCGCTTCGTTCATAAAGTGGGTGGAGATAAAAATGGTCACTTTGTCCTGCCGCGACAGATCGACCATCAGTTGCCAGAACATGTCCCTCGCCACCGGATCGACCCCGGAGGTCGGCTCATCAAGAATGAGCATTTCCGGGCGATGGATCACCGCCACCGCCAGCGACAGGCGTTGACGGATCCCCAACGGCAGCGCGCCGGGCAACGCGTCTTCGACATCGGTCAGCGAAAAGCGCTCGCTCATCTCTTGTACCCGCCCGGGGATTTCTGCTTCGGGGATATGGAACAACCGCGCATGTAGTTCGAGGTTTTGCCGGACGGTCAGCTCGCTGTAGAGCGAAAACGCCTGCGACATATAGCCCACCCGGCGGCGGGTATCGATATTCTTCGGGTCAACCGCTTGCCCAAACAGCCACGCCTCACCTTCGCTTGCGGGTAGCAGACCGGTGAGCATCTTCATGGTGGTGGATTTACCGCAGCCGTTGGAGCCGAGAAAACCGAAGATTTCCCCGCGCGGAATACGAAAGTTAACGTGGTCAACGGCGACAAACTTACCGAAGCGCATAGTCAGGTCTTTCGCCTCGATAGCAATCTCTTCCTGCTCAGCGTGATACGGCGGGATCACCACCGGCTTATGCGCCTGGCGCTGGGCTTCAGGTAGCAGCGCGATAAACGCCTGCTCCAGCGTGTTGCTGTTGGTTTGTTCGCGTAGCTGCTGGGCGCTCCCGGTGGCTAACACCTCCCCGGCGTTCATCGCCACCAGCCAGTCAAAGCGCTCGGCTTCTTCCATGTAAGCGGTCGCAACCAGCACGCTCATGTTAGTCTGCCGCTGGCGAATGCTGTTAATTAGATCCCAGAACTGGGCGCGGGACAGCGGATCGACCCCGGTGGTGGGTTCATCGAGAATTAACAGTTCCGGGTCGTGGATTAACGCACAGCACAGCCCCAGCTTTTGCTTCATCCCGCCCGAGAGTTTCCCGGCGGGACGGTCGCGAAACGGTGCCAGGCCGGTGCTGTTCAGCAGCTCGGTAATCCGCGCTTCGCGTTCCGCTTTATCATGACCAAACAGCCGGGCAAAGAAATCGACGTTCTCATACACCGACAGCGTATGGTACAGGTTTTTCCCTAACCCCTGCGGCATCCAGGCAATGCGCGGGCAGACATCCCGTCGATGTTTTGGGTCGCGCATATCGCCGCCTAGCACCATCACGTTGCCGTGTTCAATGACCCGCGCGCCGGAGATGAGCGACAGCAGGCTCGATTTTCCGACGCCATCCGGGCCAATAAGCCCCACCATACAGCGGGCAGGGATATCCAGCGTGATGTTGTTCAGCGCGACCGTTTTCCCGTAATGCTGACTCACGCCGTCAAGGTGCGCCACGGGAGGAACGGGAACCAGCGCCAGATGCGTCATTGCGGCAACCTCACCACCAGGTCGTCAGGCCAGGGGCGATTTTCATCAACACGCACCCACGCCATGCCCGGCAGACCGGTTTTCACGTACTCCAGATGCTGCTGCAACAGCTCTGGCGGGATACGCGCTTTAACGCGGAACATCAGCTTCAGCCGTTCATCACTGGTTTCGACCGTTTTCGGCGTGAACTGCGCGACGCTAGCCACAAAGCTAATGGTCGCCGGAATACGCAGATCCGGCGCAGCATCCAGCACCAGGCGAGCTTCACCGCCAATCTTCAATAAACCAGCCTGTTCGGTAGGTAAGAAGAACGTCATGTAGACATCGCTGAGATCGACCATATTCAGTACGCGACCGCCCGCGGAAAGCACCTCGCCCGGTTCGGCGACACGGTACTGCACGCGACCATCGCGCGGGGCTTTCAGCTCGCTGTCATCAATATCAGCGGCAATGCGACGTTCGGTGGCCTGCGCGGCTTCTACACGGGTTTGCGCCTGAATGATGCTGGTACGTGCGGCTTCAATTGCGGCTTTTGCCGCAGAGACCTGCGCCTTGGCGGATTCCAGTGCCGCGCGAGCACTTTCAGCCGCGGCCCTGTCGTCATCCAGCTGTTGCTCGGATACAGCCCCACTCAGGGATAGAGAACGGGAGCGAACGTGACGTTTAGAGACCGACTGCAGTTCCGCCTCGCGCTGTTTTACCACCGACTGCGCGGCGCGCATTTCACTTTGCCGCTGTTCCAGCAGCGCTCGTGCCGCCGCCACCGCGCTTTCGGCTTCTTTGATTTGCGCGACAGCTTCCAGCCGCTGCTCCTGCAGCACGCGGGTATCCATTTTCGCCAGCACCTCGCCCTGACGAACGAACTGCCCTTCCGATACGAGGATTGTGTCAATTCGTCCGGCAATCTTGGTGGCAATATCCACTTCGGTAGCTTCTATTCTGCCGTTGCTGGCCGCGAAACCTTCCGGAATCCCCGCAGGACGCAACATCCACCATGCTATTGCAGCAACCACCACCACAATACCCGCGCCCCACCACACCAGATGACGCTTAATCTTTTCCATATCCGACCCGCCGTAATCCCTGTTATCAAACGATGCGTGTCACAAAGCCCACTGAACAGCTATTCAGCGGGAGATTCCATCCGGGATGAGAAGGAATGAGAAATAATGGCCAGAGTGCGGACAGGCGTAATAGCAACGCACGCCGCGAAGGAAGTGAGTGACGAAAATGCTGTGAAATCGGGTAGTAATGTTGTCATCATCAGCGTTCCTGGCCGGAAATGAAACACGCATACTCATAACTGCTGTCTATTGAATACTAACACTTGGATTCAATATGTCTATTCGGTTGTCGTTTCCAGTTCAGCCCTGGCAAAAGAAATATTTCGTATATCAACGATTGATAAACAATCGCAACTATAAACATAATCAATGATTAGGCATCCCTATAATAGCGGCTCATTTACCGATCTCGTTATGGCGAGGCTCCTGTACAAATACAAGTTACCGCCCTGCTGGTATCGAGAGAGACCACTCAGGGAAATACAGGCATCCATCGAATCAAGGTGTTGCCAAGGTAACTTCTGACGATTTCACCATCGGACAGATACGTTGTTCAGTGCTAAAACCAGGACGTAGGGATCTGCCTGTGCTAACCCTGTCTTGTTCGCCCCTATGAGAGATTTTTATAGGGAATTACACCATGTCATCTATGCCACTCTGCGCCGCTCATCATCCTATGCCGGATTTCAACGGCGACGCTATCGCCCAATATATGCGCACCGATTTTATTACTCTGCCGGACCATCTCAGCGTGAACGGCGCTCGCGAGTACTTTGTCTCCCAACTCACAACGGATGACATCCCAGGCCAGGTCTTTGTTGTGGCCGGAAAAGCGCTGCACGGGGTGTTATCCATCAAGCGCTTATTGCAGGAAAAAGATACGTCGCTGAACATCAACCATCTTACGGACAGCTGTTTATTTCATGTAAAGCCTGATGATGAACGGGCGCAGGTCGTTGCCGAGTTAGCCGAACGCGAAGTCGATCTGGTTGCTGTCGTTGAGAGAGGTGAGCTGGTCGGTTGTCTGATGGAAAAAGAGATCGCTCATCTACAGGAAGATGATGTTACCGAAGACGTTCAGCTTCAGGGCGCCACGCTACCGCTGGAAAAACCCTATCTGGAAATTAGTCCGTGGACATTGTGGAAAAAGCGTTCGGTCTGGCTCCTGCTGCTGTTTGTCGCAGAAGCCTATACCAGCAGCGTGCTTCAGCATTTTGAAGAGGCGCTGGAATCCGCAATTGCCCTGGCCTTTTTTATTCCGCTATTAATTGGTACTGGCGGCAACAGCGGTACGCAGATCACTTCGACGCTGGTACGTTCAATGGCGCTTGGAGAAGTGCGGCTGCGCGATATGGGCCGGGTGATCCGCAAAGAAGTTTCAACTTCGCTGCTGATCGCTCTGACGCTGGGCCTGGCAGGGTGCTTACGCGCGTGGATGATGGGCATCGGCATGGAAATCACGCTGATCGTCAGCCTGACGCTGGTTTGCATTACGCTGTGGAGCGCCGTGGTGTCATCAGTGATCCCCATGGTGCTCAAGCGTATCGGCATTGATCCCGCCGTGGTTTCAGCCCCGTTTATCGCCACGCTTATCGACGGTACCGGATTAATTATCTACTTTAAAATCGCCCAGCACTTTCTTGGTCTGAACTAATGATAACGCCCGGCAGCTCAGGTTGTCGGGCGTCACAGTCAGGCTGGCGCTAAATCTTGCGCACACGCCCAGGCGCTCGACCATGCCCACTGGAAGTTATAGCCTCCCAACCAGCCGGTAACGTCCATCACTTCGCCGATAAAATAGAGTCCCGGCACTTTACGTGCTTCCATCGTGCGCGATGAAAGCTCATTGGTATCAACGCCGCCCAGTGTGACTTCAGCGGTACGATACCCTTCCGTACCGTTCGGCTGCACCCGCCAATCGGTCAGCGTATCAACCAGCGTTTGTTGATCGCGCACGTTAAGCTGTTTCAGCGAGACGTCCGGGATTTGCCCTAACTGCTGTAAACATTCCACCAGCCGTTTTGGCAACTGCATAGCAAGCGTATTCTTTAAGCTCTGATTAGGGTGGGCGCTGCGTTGGTCATCGAGGAAGCTCGCAAGGTCAACATCCGGCAACAAATTAATGCTGACAAATTCGCCTGGCTGCCAAAAACTGGAAATCTGCAGTACGGCCGGACCAGAAAGCCCGCGGTGTGTAAAGAGCAGATTTTCACGAAAGACGGTGCCGTCCTCGGCGGTGATAACAGAGGAGACCGACACGCCAGAGAGCACCTGAAGCTGCTCCAGCAGTGGCTTATGCAACGTAAAGGGCACCAGTCCTGCGCGCGTTGGCAATACGTTCAGACCGAACTGTTCGGCAATTTTATAACCAAACGGCGTCGCGCCCAGCCCCGGCATAGAGAGACCACCAGAGGCAATAACCAGCTTTTTCGTGCCCACGATCATCCCGTTCAATTCGAGAATGAAATCATCACCCTCTCGCTCGACGCTCAGAACTTCGCTTCGTAACCGCATAGTTACGTTACCTTTTTCACACTCGTCTACCAGCATATCGACAATTTGTTGGGCGGAATCATCGCAGAACAGCTGGCCTAGCGTTTTTTCGTGCCAGGCAATACCGTGTTTGCCCACCAGGTCGATAAAATCCCACTGCGTGTAACGCGCCAGCGCCGATTTGCAAAAATGGGGGTTTTGGCTCAAATAGGCGGCAGGCTCGACATAAAGATTGGTAAAGTTGCAGCGTCCCCCGCCAGACATGAGAATCTTACGCCCCGGCTTTTTACCATTATCAATCAGCAGTACGCGACTACCTGCTTGTCCTGCCTGCGCGGCACAAAACATACCCGCTGCGCCAGCGCCTATAATAACGGTATCAAACCTTTCCACGTTGCGATCCTCTCTAAAAAGCGGGTGTGAATTGTAAAGATTCCTCAGTGGTCGCACCAGCACCAAACTACCGATAAAGGGTATTTAACTGAAATATATAGGATAATTCTTTAGTGGTGTAAAACAAAGCAGGAGACAAATCAAAAAAACTCTATATTTCACTTTGCCCGCGCCGCCAAAGTCACTGATAATGCGCCGCGTTCATGTCCTCAAAATGGCGTAACGTCCTATGCTACATTTGTTTGCTGGCCTGGATTTACATACCGGGCTTTTACTATTGCTTGCTCTGGCTTTTGTGCTGTTCTACGAAGCGATTAACGGCTTCCATGATACAGCCAATGCTGTCGCAACCGTGATCTATACCCGTGCAATGCGTTCGCAATTGGCGGTGGTCATGGCTGCGGTGTTCAACTTCTTTGGTGTTTTGCTGGGCGGTCTCAGCGTGGCGTATGCCATCGTGCATATGCTACCAACGGATCTGCTGCTTAATATGGGATCGTCACATGGCCTTGCCATGGTGTTCTCCATGCTGCTGGCAGCAATTATCTGGAACCTGGGTACCTGGTACTTTGGTTTACCTGCATCCAGCTCCCACACGCTGATTGGCGCCATTATCGGTATTGGTTTAACCAATGCGCTGATGACTGGCACCTCGGTAGTGGATGCACTTAACATTCCGAAAGTTATCGGTATTTTTGCTTCGCTTATCATCTCGCCAATTGTTGGTCTGGTGGTTGCAGGCGGTCTTATCTTCATTCTGCGTCGCTACTGGAGCGGTACAAAAAAACGTGCCCGTATCCACCTGACGCCAGCAGAACGTGAAAAGAAAGATGGCAAGAAAAAGCCGCCGTTCTGGACCCGTATTGCCCTAATCCTCTCCGCTATCGGCGTGGCGTTCTCTCATGGCGCTAACGACGGGCAGAAAGGCATTGGTCTGGTGATGCTGGTGCTGATTGGCGTAGCGCCTGCAGGTTTCGTGGTGAATATGAATGCTTCCGGTTACGAGATTACCCGTACCCGTGATGCCATCAATAACGTCGAAGTCTTCTTCCAGCAGCGTCCTGACCTGCTTAAACAGGCCACAGGCGTAGACCAGTTGATTCCGTCCCCGACGGACGCGGCACCAGCGACGACGACAGAGTTCCATTGCCACCCGGCGAATACCATCAACGCGCTGGAACGTGCGAAAGGTATGCTGGCGAACCTGGAAACCTACGACAAGTTAAGCGTCGAACAGCGTGGTCAGCTGCGCCGTATTATGCTGTGCATCTCTGATACCACGGATAAAGTGGTTAAGCTGCCTGGCGTAAGCACTGACGATCAGCGTCTGCTGAAAAAACTGAAAGCTGACATGCTGAGCACCATTGAGTATGCGCCTATCTGGATCATTATGGCCGTCGCACTGGCGCTGGGCATTGGTACCATGATCGGCTGGCGTCGCGTAGCCACCACCATTGGTGAGAAAATCGGTAAGAAAGGCATGACCTATGCCCAGGGGATGTCGGCACAGATGACTGCCGCAGTCTCTATCGGTCTCGCCAGTTACACCGGTATGCCCGTTTCCACCACCCACGTTCTCTCTTCTTCCGTTGCGGGGACGATGGTTGTTGATGGCGGCGGTTTACAGCGTAAAACGGTGACCAGCATTCTGATGGCCTGGGTCTTCACCCTGCCAGCCGCAATTCTTCTTTCCGGCGGGCTTTACTGGCTCTCTCTGAAGCTTATCTAAGCGAATGCACGGTAAAAAAGCGGGTCAGTTTTCTGACCCGCTTTTTTTGTATCTGTCGTTGGCATCAGTGCCAGATAATCAGCGCAACCATGCTGATTAGCACCAGGCCACATAGCGCGCTGGTGAGGATGAACTGACCGCGAACCCGCTCACAGCGGCGAATAAACTCATCATCATGATGATCGCGGTAACGCTGAGCGTAGATATACCACACCAGACGCATCTGCTTGTTCGGTTGCCCATGCGAGGTAAAAAAGCCCCCACCATCTACATACTGGTAAAGCAATGGATCGCAACCACGAAGTACCACTAACAGTGCGCGTAACGAAGAAAAATAGCGCGCCATATTAACAATGCAAACGACACATAAAGCCCAGAACAATGCAATGGTGCTTATCATACCTCCTCCCCGGCGACCCGCCCACGGAACTCCTTTCCGGGACTACCGCTCCCCGATACCCTGCCAAATCATTCAGTGAAGAGTACAGCCGAACCGTTCGTATTAGTATCACGCATCCGAACGCCTCTCTAGATAGTGTAGGAGATTAGTTAATTTTTTTGCCAGAAGGTTAATCGCTATCAATGCAATTAACTAAAAAATTTGTTTAACTGCTTGGCAAGCAAGGCGGATTGACGGATTATCCTGGTCGCTATAATGTAAGGATAGTCCTTATATGGTACGTTTTTACGACTGGGCTAGCCCCGCGCGCAAGGTTCGCAGGATGCGGATGACGCGGCGGCAGGTAAACGCCAGCAGGCTAGTCATCGACAACTTATGGAAGGAGTAACACTATGGCTTATAAACACATTCTTATCGCGGTTGATCTTTCTCCGGAAAGCAAAGTTCTGGTTGAAAAAGCGGTCTCTATGGCGCGGCCTTACAATGCTAAAGTCTCCCTTATCCACGTTGACGTAAACTATTCCGACCTGTACACCGGGCTTATCGACGTGAATCTGGGCGACATGCAGAAACGCATTTCTGAAGAAACCCACCACGCGCTAACCGAGCTTTCCACCAACGCAGGCTACCCTATCACCGAAACCCTGAGCGGTAGCGGCGACCTGGGCCAGGTTCTGGTTGATGCCATCAAAAAATACGACATGGATCTGGTCGTTTGTGGTCACCACCAGGATTTCTGGAGCAAGCTAATGTCCTCCGCGCGCCAACTGATCAACACTGTCCACGTCGACATGCTGATTGTTCCGCTGCGTGACGACGAAGAAGCATAAAACGCTGGCCGTCGGGAGATAACCCGACGCGCTACAAGTCGTTAAGCCTGTAAACGCCCGCCTTTGCGGGCGTTTTTGTTTTTATCATTCAGACACAATTAGTACATCAATCCAACAAATAAATCATAATTAGTGTGATCAACTAATTGGATCGAAAACTATCTCTATAATACTCTACTCCTGCGGCCAATAACCGCAGTCTATAACAAAATAAGACTTTTTCGGCGCGTTTAAGCATACGCGTTCATACTTTTCGGGATGGCTTTGAAAGGCGATGGAATATGAATAAAACTGCACCTACGGGCTTGCTGCAGCAACCTCGTCCGTTCTTCATGATCTTCTTTGTGGAATTATGGGAACGATTTGGCTATTACGGCGTTCAGGGCATCCTGGCGGTATTTTTTGTTAAGCAGCTCGGTTTTTCGCAGGAACAGGCATTTGTCACCTTTGGTGCATTTGCCGCGCTGGTCTACGGCCTGATCTCGATCGGCGGCTACGTCGGCGACCATCTGTTAGGCACTAAGCGTACGCTGGTACTCGGCGCCATTGTGCTGGCGATCGGCTACTTCATGACCGGGATGTCACTGCTTAAGCCCGACCTGATTTTTATTGCTTTGGGTACCATTGCCGTCGGTAACGGGCTGTTTAAAGCCAACCCGGCAAGCCTGCTGTCAAAATGCTATCCACCGAAAGACGCCCGTCTGGACGGTGCTTTCACCCTGTTTTATATGTCGATTAACATCGGTTCACTGCTGTCGTTGTCGCTGGCACCGGTGATTGCCGATAAGTTTGGCTATGCGGTGACCTATAATCTGTGCGGGGCCGGGCTTATTGTCGCGCTGTTGGTCTACTTTGCCTGCCGTGGAATGGTGAAGAATATCGGTTCAGAGCCAGACCATAAGCCGCTGAATTTCCGTAATCTATTCTGCGTGCTGGCCGGAACGGTAGTGATGGTATTTATCTGCGCCTGGCTGATGCACAACGTGCAGATTGCCAACCTGGTGCTGATCGTCCTATCGATTGCCGTGACGATCATCTTCTTCCGTCAGGCCTTCAAACTGGATAAAACCGGGCGCAACAAAATGTTTGTGGCCTTTATCCTGATGCTGGAAGCGGTGGTGTTCTACGTGCTGTACGCGCAGATGCCAACTTCGCTGAACTTCTTTGCTATCAATAACGTGCACCATGAAATTCTTGGTTTCGCCATCAACCCGGTAAGCTTCCAGGCGCTGAACCCGTTCTGGGTGGTACTGGCGAGTCCGGTACTAGCTGCAATCTATACCCGTCTGGGCAACAAAGGTAAAGACCTGACCATGCCGATGAAGTTTACGCTCGGTATGTTCCTGTGCTCGCTGGGTTTCCTGACCGCCGCTGCAGCCGGAATGTGGTTTGCCGATGCGCAGGGGCTGACGTCGCCGTGGTTTATCGTGCTGGTGTATCTGTTCCAGAGCCTGGGTGAACTGCTGATTAGCGCCCTGGGGCTGGCTATGGTCGCCGCTCTCGTGCCACAACACCTGATGGGCTTTATTCTCGGGATGTGGTTCCTGACCCAGGCAGCAGCCTTCCTGATGGGGGGTTATGTCGCGACGTTCACCGCCGTACCAGAGAACATCACCGACCCGCTGCAAACGCTGCCTATCTATACCAACGTCTTCAGTAAGATTGGTCTGGTGACCCTGGCCGTAACGGTGGTGATGGCGATTATGGTGCCATGGCTGAACCGCATGATTAATACGCCGAGCACCGAACAATAACCTTCAGTGCCGGATGGCGGCTATTGCCCTATCCGGCATTTTCACTCACTACCCTTTACGCGCGTCTATCCACTCCTGCACTTCCACCACAAAGGTGTCCGGCGCTTTGCGGTACATTTTGCGCGCCAAGTCCAGAATCGTATGCTGACCGAGCGCTTCTTCCATCCGCTGCTGGGCCATGTCCATTACCGAACGCACACCACAAATGCCTTCACAGGCCCACTCTGGTGGATGCTCCTCAAATACCGCCAACCGCTGGCGAATTTCACGACATTCAAAGATGCGCTTATCACCATCAATAGCATTCACCACATCCAGCACAGTGATGTGTTCAGCAGGTTTAGCTAACTGGAAACCACCGCCCTTGCCTTCAATGCTGCGCACCAGACCCGCTTTGGACAGACGGGTGAAAATTTTTGCCAGATAGTCATATGGCACACTTTGCAGTTCGGCAATTTCCCGCACGCTCATATCCCGCGCGTCGCCCTTACTGTCGACCATACACATCAGGCTATGAATGCCGTACTCAACCCCAGAACTGTAGAATGCCATTCTCTTATCTCAGTCAAAATTAATCTGAGTTTATTGTAGCTTTTTCGTTTCACTCATTCCAGACAGCAAAGTACCCCCTCTTCACAATAAAACTTTAAATACATATTTATCAAATAGATAATAAAAAATCCTCACCCTTTGAGGCAAAAAGGATCTCAATCGCATTGCAATTCATAACTACGACAAATAAAATCCGAGTAAATAACTCGTAGTCACCAGTGAGAAAACTCCAATGCGTAAACAAATTCTGATCGTGGGCGCCGGCTTTGCCGGTATGTGGGCAGCATTAAGCGCCGCACGACTGGCGGATAAACATCAGCAGGCCATTGATATTACAGTAATTGCGCCACAGCCAGAGCTGCGTGTCCGCCCACGTTTTTATGAAAGCGCCGTTCATACGCTGGTCGCACCACTGCAACCGCTGTTTGACGTTACCGGCGTCAACTTCCTGCAAGGTCACGTCGAGCAAATCCTCCCGGACTCTAAAGAGGTGAGCTGGAAAGATGCCAACGGTGACATTCATCTGCGCCGCTACGACCGCCTGGTGCTTGCCAGCGGAAGTCACGTAAACCGCGACACCGTCACCGGTGCCGCCGAGCACGCGTTTGACCTCGACCAACTTGAGAGCGCCGCCGTACTGGAGCAGCACATTAACGATCTGGCATTACATCCGGAAAGTGAGGCTCGCAATACGGTAGTGGTCTGCGGCGGCGGCTTTACCGGCATTGAAATGGCGCTGGAATTACCAGGTCGTTTGCGCGAAATATTGGGCGCTGATGCTAAGACCAGAGTTGTCGTAGTTGAACGCGGCGCTCAGCCGGGTGGACGCTGGAGCCAGGAATTACGTGACGTGATTATCGAAGCCTCTGCTGAACTGGGCGTCGAGTGGCTGGTCAATGCGGAAGTAGAGTGCGTGGATGCCTCTGGCGTCACGCTGAAAGATGGACAGGTGATTTCTTCCCAGACAGTTATCTGGACCGTCGGCGTACAGGCTAATAGCCTGACAGCACAGATTAACGCCCCGCGCGATCGCCAGGGCCGTCTGCATGTAAATGCCAATCTGCAGGTTGTGGGTCACGATGATATCTACGCCACTGGCGATGTAGCCTACGCCGCCACCGACGACAAAGGCAATCATGCGCTGATGACCTGCCAGCACGCCATCTTGCTGGGTAAATTTGCCGGTAATAATGCCGCGGCAGACCTGTTAAACATAACACCACTGCCATATCGTCAGGAAAACTACGTCACCTGCCTGGATCTTGGTGCCTGGGGTGCGGTGTATAGCGAAGGATGGGATCAGCAGGTGAAACTGACGCGCGCAGAAGCGAAAAAGCTGAAGGTGTCGATTGTCAGCGAGCTGATTTACCCGCCGAAGGCGGACCGCGCGGTAGCGTTTGAGATTGCCGATCCGCTGGCACCGTTTGTTTAACCCGTGATGCCGGATGCGGCTACCGCCTTATCCGGCCTACTAACGGCACCGAACTGTAGACCCGATAAGCGTAGCGCCATCGGGCACTATAGCTGACCATCTGGCCTATGCCGTTCCCGCATAAATATCGAACCGATGCCCTTTTGTAACTACCGCGTTCGGCGTGGCGACATCCGCCAGCGGCGGCGCGTAGTCCGGACGCTTCACCACCACTCGTTTGGTGGCTAACTGACGAGCAGGCTCCAGCAGCCCATCCGCATCCAGATCCGGCCCCACCAGCGACTGAAACACGCGCATCTCTTTTTTCACCAGCGCGCTTTTCTGCTTATGTGGGAACATCGGGTCGAGGTACACCACCTGCGGGCGCGGCGTGATATCGGTTAACGCCGTCAGGCTCGACGCGTGAATCAACTGCAAACGCTCCTGCAGCCACGGACCGATTTCCGGGTCGGCATACCCGCGCGCCAGGCCATCGTCAAGCAGCGCAGCAACCACCGGATTACGTTCCAGCATTCGTACGCGACAGCCTACCGAGGCCAGTACAAACGCATCGCGCCCCAGCCCTGCGGTTGCATCGACCACATCCGGCAGGTAATCGCCTTTAATGCCGACCGCCTTCGCCACCGCTTCACCGCGGCCACCGCCAAATTTGCGCCGATGGGCCATCGCACCGCCCACGAAATCGACGAAGATACCGCCGAGCTTAGGTTCATCGCGTTTGCGCAGCTCCAGATGTGCTGTCGTCATCACCAGCGCCATCAGGTTATCTTCATCGTGTTCCAGTCCCCAGCGGGCGGCCAGAACAGATAAGGCGCCGTCTCCGGCGCCTGTTTCATCGACTAAGCAGATTTTCACGTGAATAATCAGCCTTTAATCCCGTAATGCTCCAGCATTGCATCCAGCTGTGGTTCACGGCCACGGAAGCGCTTGAACAGTTCCATCGGCTCTTCAGAACCGCCACGGGTGAGGATGTTATCGAGGAACGATTGTCCGGTTTGACGGTTGAAAATCCCTTCATCTTCGAAGCGAGAGAAGGCATCTGCCGCCAGCACGTCGGCCCACAGATAGCTGTAGTAACCCGCCGCGTAGCCACCAGCAAAAATGTGGCTGAAGGCATGTGGGAAGCGGCCCCAGGTTGGGCCCGGCACCACTGCGACCTGTTTTTTAATTTCCGCCAGCGTGTCGAGGATTTTAGCCCCTTGCTGCGGGTTAAATTCCGCGTGCAGACGGAAATCAAACAGACCGAACTCCAGTTGACGCAGAATAAACAGCGCCGCCTGGTAGTTTTTCGCCGCCAGCATTTTATCCAGCAGTTCCTTCGGCAGCGGTTCGCCAGTTTCATAATGGCCGGAGATAAACGCCAACGCTTCTGGCTCCCAACACCAGTTTTCCATAAACTGGCTCGGCAGTTCGACCGCATCCCATGGCACACCGTTGATACCGGAAACACCGGCAGTTTCGATACGGGTCAGCATATGGTGCAGACCGTGGCCGAACTCGTGGAACAGGGTAATCACTTCATCGTGGGTAAACAGCGCAGGTTTACCGTTCACCGGACGGTTAAAGTTACAGGTCAGGTAGGCAACCGGTTTTTGCAACGTGCCGTCACTTTTACGCATCTGGCCGACGCAGTCATCCATCCACGCCCCGCCGCGTTTATGTTCACGGGCATACAGGTCGAGGTAGAAGCTGCCGCGCAGCTCGTTATTTTCATCATACAGCTCGAAGAAACGAACTTCCGGATGCCAGACGTCAACATCGGTGCGCTCCTTAGCGGTAATGCCGTAAATACGTTTAACCACTTCAAACAGGCCGTTAACGGCTTTGTTCTCCGGGAAATAAGGACGCAGCTGCTCGTCGCTGATGCTGTAGAGGTGCTGTTTTTGTTTCTCGCTGTAGTAAGCGATATCCCACGGCTGCAGCTCATCAACACCAAATTCCGCTTTGGCGAAGGCGCGCAGCTGAGCCAGCTCTTTCTCCCCCTGCGGACGGGCACGTTTCGCCAGATCGGTCAGGAAGTCGAGGACCTGCTGCGGGTTCTCCGCCATTTTGGTAGCCAGAGATTTAAAGGCGTAGCTTTCAAAGCCCAGCAGCTGTGCCAGTTCGTGGCGCAGCGCGAGGATCTCTTCCATTATCGGGCTGTTGTCCCATTTGCCCGCATTCGGCCCCTGGTCAGACGCGCGCGTGGAGTAAGCGCGATACATCTCTTCACGCAGCCCCTGGTTGTCACAGTAGGTCATCACCGGCAGGTAGCTTGGGATATCCAGCGTTAACAGATAGCCTTCCTGCTCTTTGGCTTCCGCCTGGGCCTTCGCCGCAGCCAGCGCGCTTTCCGGCATACCAGCCAGCTCGGCTTCATCGGTGACTAACTTCGTCCAGCCCATCGTGGCATCAAGGACGTTATTGCTGTACAAGTTGCCGAGCTCAGACAGACGGGTGGCGATTTCACCATAGCGCTGCTGTTTTTCCTTCGGCAGACCAATACCAGAAAGCTCAAAATCGCGCAGCGCGTTATCGACCGCTTTTTTCTGCGCGGTACTCAGGGTGGCGTAATGATCGCCATCACGCAGGTCGCGGTACGCTTTGTACAGGCCTTCATGTTGTCCAACCCAGGTGCTGTATTCAGACAGCAGCGGCAGCGTTTGTTCGTAGGCCTCACGCAGTTCCGGGCTGTTTTTCACCGAGTTCAGGTGGCT
Source organism: Citrobacter sp. S39 (assembly GCF_009495675.1). Classification (NCBI taxonomy): domain Bacteria; kingdom Pseudomonadati; phylum Pseudomonadota; class Gammaproteobacteria; order Enterobacterales; family Enterobacteriaceae; genus Citrobacter; species Citrobacter sp. S39. The sequence continues at coordinate 1,230,970 of NZ_CP045555.1, read as the reverse complement.
AACAGGAGAGAAAATACGCCCCAGCACATCGTCAACTTCCGCCAACGGCTGGCAGAGATTTTCCCAGGTGTACGGCGCGCCCTGCGCAACCACACGTTCAACGTTTTCGCGGCAATCGTTCAGCGCCTTAGTGACGGCAGGCACGACATGCTCAGGCTGAATTTTAGAAAACGGCGGCAGTTCGAAGGGAGTCAGCAATGGATTGGTCATTAGCGCGGTCCTGTTGAAAAGAGTGAATGAAGCGCGTATCCGGCGCTGTGCATATTAATTTGTACAATGGGGTTAAGTGTAGAGGATTTCAATGCTAACCGTGACGGAAAGACGCCCGGTGGTGCTGCGCTTACCGGGCCTACGGGTAATCTGTGCCGATCTGCTGTAAACTGTGGCAAATCGTCATTTCAGCGGAATTTCATTACCCATGCTCAGTTATCGCCACAGTTATCACGCAGGCAACCACGCCGACGTCCTGAAACACACCGTCCAGAGCCTGATCATTGAATCGCTCAAAGAGAAAGAAAAACCGTTTCTCTATCTGGACACCCATGCTGGTGCTGGCCGTTATCAGCTGAGCAGTGAGCATGCCGAACGTACCGGTGAATATCTGGAAGGGATCGCCCGTATCTGGCAGCAGGACGATTTGCCTGCCGAACTGGAACCCTACATTGGCGTAGTGCAACACTTCAACCGTAGCGGTCAGTTGCGCTACTACCCGGGCTCTCCGTTAATTGCTCGCCAGCTGCTGCGCGAACAGGATAGCCTGCAATTAACTGAACTGCACCCGAGCGACTTTCCCCTGCTGCGCGGCGAATTCCAGAAAGATGAGCGCGCACGCGTGGCCAAAGCCGATGGTTATCAGCAGCTGAAAGCAAAATTGCCACCGGTTTCACGTCGTGGGCTGATCCTTATCGATCCACCCTACGAAATCAAAAGCGACTATCAGGCGGTGGTCACCGGTATTAACGAAGGCTACAAGCGTTTCGCGACCGGCACCTATGCGCTGTGGTATCCGGTGGTTCTGCGCCAACAAATCAAGCGCATGATCCACGATCTCGAAGACACCGGCATCCGCAAAATTCTGCAAATTGAACTGGCGGTGCGCCCGGACAGCGATCAGCGCGGTATGACAGCGTCTGGCATGATTGTGATTAACCCGCCGTGGAAGCTGGAGCAGCAGATGAACAACGTTCTGCCGTGGTTGCACAGCAAACTGGTTCCGGCAGGAACCGGTCATACCTCGGTAAGCTGGATCGTGCCGGAGTAATCGCAGCCATCGGTGGAACCTTTTAATATCAGGTATACAATCGCGAATATTTTGGCGGATGGCGTAACGCTTCTCCGCCCTACAATGAACATGAAGGAGCGGTCATGACCAAGCACTATGATTACATCGCTATTGGCGGCGGCAGCGGCGGTATTGCCTCCATTAACCGTGCAGCAATGTACGGCCAGAAATGCGCACTCATTGAAGCCAAAGAGTTAGGCGGAACCTGCGTTAACGTGGGCTGCGTACCAAAGAAAGTGATGTGGCATGCCGCCCAGGTTCGCGAAGCGATCCACATGTACGGGCCGGATTACGGTTTCGACACCACCATCAATAAGTTCGACTGGGATAAACTGATCGCCACGCGTACCGCTTATATCGATCGTATTCATACCTCGTACGACAATGTGCTGGGCAAAAATAATGTCGATGTGATTAAAGGCTTTGCCCGCTTTGTGGATGCCAAAACCATTGAAGTGAACGGTGAAACCATTACTGCCGATCATATTTTGATCGCCACCGGCGGTCGCCCGAGCCATCCGAACATTCCGGGTGTGGAATACGGGATCGACTCCGACGGTTTCTTTGAGCTGCCCGCGCTGCCGAAACGCGTTGCGGTCGTCGGCGCAGGTTACATCGCCGTTGAGCTGGCAGGCGTGATTAACGGCCTGGGTGCCCAAACGCATCTGTTCGTGCGTAAACACGCGCCGCTACGCAGCTTCGACCCGATGATCGTCGACACGCTGGTTGAAGTGATGAACGCCGAAGGCCCGACTCTGCATACCCACGCGATTCCGGAAGCGGTCGTTAAAAACGCTGACGGCAGCCTGACCCTGCAACTGGAAGATGGTCGTAGCGAAACGGTAGATTGCCTGATTTGGGCAATTGGTCGTGAACCAGCCACCGATAACTTCAACCTGGCAGTTACTGGCGTGAAAACCAACGAAAAAGGCTACATCGTCGTTGATAAATATCAGAACACCAGCGTGCCGGGTATTTATGCCGTCGGCGATAATACCGGCGCCGTTGAGCTGACGCCGGTTGCCGTTGCCGCGGGCCGTCGCCTGTCCGAGCGTCTGTTTAACAACAAACCGGACGAACATCTGGACTACAGCAACATCCCGACCGTGGTCTTCAGCCATCCGCCAATTGGCACCGTGGGCCTGACCGAGCAGCAGGCTCGTGAACAGCACGGCGATGACCAGGTGAAAGTGTATAAATCATCATTTACCGCGATGTATACCGCTGTCACTTCACATCGTCAGCCGTGCCGCATGAAGCTGGTTTGCGTCGGTCCGGAAGAGAAGATTGTCGGTATTCACGGTATTGGTTTTGGAATGGATGAAATGCTGCAAGGCTTCGCGGTCGCACTGAAAATGGGCGCCACCAAGAAAGACTTTGATAACACCGTTGCGATTCACCCAACGGCAGCAGAAGAGTTCGTTACCATGCGTTAATCAATAAAATACCGGATGGCGCTTTGCCATCCGGTTTTCTCTTATTTACCCTGCATATACGGCGTATACACCCCGTTCAGACTCTCAAGGAACGCCACGATATCGTCGATATCTTCCTGCGGCAGTTCTTTACCCACCTGATAACGCAGCATCAGTTTTACCGCACCGTCGAGCGTAGGCACATCACCTCGATGGAAATAAGGTGCGGTCAGCGCAACGTTACGCAAGCCAGGGACTTTTTGACGCAGCTTGTCACGTAATTCATTAGTGACGTTCATGCGGCCAATATCTGCGGCAGTGACCTCGCCGAAATTAAAGTCCTTTTTCAAACCCAATGGCTCAAATGAACGCCCGCCTAAAATAATACCGCCATGACAGGTCGCGCACTTATTATCTTTAAACAACTGATAGCCATGTTTCTGCTGGGCGGTTAACGCCGCTTCATCACCGCGTAGCCATTTATCAAACGGCGAATTTGGCGTAATTAGCGTTTTCTCAAACTCAGCAATCGCATCGGTAATATTATCTCCGCTGAATCCCTGCGGATAAACCGCGATAAACTCTTGTTTGAGTTGCGGATCCTTATCCAGTTTCTGGATAATTTCATCCCAGGATTTAGACGCCATCTCGATAGGGTTCAACGGCGGGCCGCCTGCCTGCGCCTGCAATGTTGGCGCACGGCCATCCCAGAATTGTTCAACGTTGAAGACTGAGTTAAATACCGTCGGCGCGTTGATAGGACCAACCGCGCCGCCTACGCCGATTGACGTTTTGCGGCCATCCACGCCGCCCGCATTCAGGGCATGGCAGTGCGCGCAAGAAATCGTGCTGTCACCGGAAATACGCGGGTCGTGATAAAGCGTAAAGCCCAGCGCCACTTTGCGGGCATCGGTCGGAATGCTTTCCGGTATCGGCTGCACAGGCTCATTACGATGCTGCACGGCGGTATCGTTACTGGCGTAATACTGCTCGCGCTGTTTCGCAATCCAGCCCAGGATCTCTGCTCGCTCCGTATCGCTTACCTTGCCGGCCCAGTGCAGTGCGGTATAACGCGTCGGCGGCATGGTGTCGTACTGCATCACCCATTCAATTTTATTCAGGTCGCTTTGCGAAACGGGTTTATCTGCGACCAGCGCCGCACGAACGGCCTCAAGATTGAATGATTTGTATCCCAGTTGAATATCGTAATTCATCAACTGCTTAGCGACAGGAAAAGAAGAATAGAAAGGTAATTCAGCTGAAGGCGTGTGACAATAATCGCATCCTTTTTCGCGTAAAAAACCTAATACTTTATTATTTTCTTCCAGCGTAGAGGCCTGAACATCTGCCTGTTTACTACGTTGATTATCGTGATACCACACATAACCGGATAATCCAAAATAACAAATCACGACGCCAGCTATGGCAATCGCGGTAAGACGGGTAATGATTTTCATTATTTTACCCTCACCGTTGTGAGTTATTGTGACCCAGAAAAATTAGAATAATGAGTGCATAGTCTTTATCAGACTTAACCATCATAGAAAGTAAGGGATTTATTATTTTGATAAGTATCAAGCAATTACATGGGGGATAACTATCGATAGAATAGCCTGTGCCTATTACGGAGATAAGCCGTTATGGTTTTCCGTTCACAACTCGTTGCAATCGAATGTTCTGAAAATGAAATATCTTCAGGTCACGCGGAATTATGAATTCTTCATTATATTCATTGGGATAGTCTTATTTTCTAAATAATATGCAGCACTAAAACGTGATCAACCGCACGCTTTACTCACCAGACACCGAAGCGAATGTCTACGCTTAACTGACGACCGGGCAATAGCCTTAATCTTTCAACGTCCATCGGAGGTCTTTCTCATCATGCTCAACCAGAAACTACCCCACGCCCCTTCAGAAGAAATGACGATCGATATCGATCTGCTTTATGAAATGGATCCGTGCGAGTTAAAGCTGGATGAAATGATTGAGGCAGAGCCAGAGCCGGAGATGATTGCAGGGTTACCCGCGTCAGATGCGTTAACCCCCGCCGATCGTTACCTCGAGCTGTTTGAACACGTCCAGTCATCCAAACTATTTGCTGATAGCAAAACCTTCCCTGATTGTGCGCCCAAAATGGACCCACTGGACATTTTGATCCGCTATCGCAAAGTTAAACGCCACCGCGACTTTGATCTGCGACGCTTTGTCGAAAACCATTTCTGGCTACCGGAAACGCCCTCCAGTGAATATGTGTCCGATCCGGCAAGCTCGCTGAAAGAGCATATCGATCAACTGTGGCCTGTGCTGACGCGCGAGCCGCAGGATCACATTCCCTGGTCCTCGCTGCTGGCGTTACCGCAATCATATATTGTGCCCGGCGGACGTTTTAGCGAAACCTACTACTGGGATTCCTACTTTACCATGCTGGGTCTGGCAGAGAGCGGTCGCGAAGACCTGCTGAAATGTATGGCGGATAACTTTGCCTGGATGATTGAAAACTATGGCCACATCCCCAACGGTAACCGTACTTACTATCTAAGCCGTTCGCAGCCGCCGGTCTTTGCGCTGATGGTGGAACTGTTTGAAGAGGATGGCGTACGCGGCGCACGTCGTTACCTTGAACATCTGAAAATGGAATACGCATTCTGGATGGATGGCGCCGATTCCCTGGTGCTCAACCAGGCCTACCGTCACGTGATCAGAATGTCGGACGGCTCTCTGCTCAACCGCTATTGGGACGATCGTGATACGCCGCGTGATGAATCTTGGCTTGAAGACGTCGAAACCGCCAAGCATTCGGGTCGTCCACCCAATGAGGTGTATCGGGATTTGCGCGCGGGCGCGGCCTCCGGCTGGGATTATTCCTCGCGCTGGCTACGCGATGCAGGCCGCCTTGCCAGCATACGCACCACGCAGTTCATCCCGATTGATCTGAACGCCTTCCTCTACAAGCTGGAAAGCACTATCGCCAATATTTCCGCGCTGAAAGGCGACAAAGAAACGGAAGCGCTGTTTCGCCAGAAAGCCAGTGACCGTCGCGATGCGGTAAACCGCTATCTGTGGGACGATGAAAACGGCTGCTATCGCGATTACGACTGGCGGCGCGAACAAATGGCCCTGTTCTCTGCCGCCAGTATTGTGCCGCTGTATGTCGGTATGGCAACACATGAACAAGCCGACCGGCTTGCTAACGCGGTTCGCAGTCGCCTGCTCACGCCCGGTGGTATTTTAGCCACGGAGCATGAAACTGGGGAACAGTGGGATAAACCGAACGGCTGGGCGCCGCTGCAGTGGATGGCGATCCAGGGCTTCAAACTGTACGGTGACGACCATCTCGGGGATGAAATCGCCCGTAACTGGTTGAAAACGGTGAATCTCTTTTATCAGGAACACCACAAGCTTATCGAAAAATACCACATAGCCGACGCAGCGCCGCGCGAAGGCGGCGGCGGGGAATATCCGTTGCAGGACGGCTTTGGCTGGACCAATGGCGTGGTGCGCCGACTCATCGGTTTGTATGGCGAACCCTAGCGGCTGACGGTCTGAGTCATCAGGATGTCAGTTAATCGCATCGTATAACTCGGCATGAATTTTCTGCCATTTCTTGTTCTCAGGGCTTGGCTGGGCGCGAACACGCAGCTCGGCCTGCTCAAGATCATATTGCTGACGCGCAACGACCGCAGGCACCGAACAAAAACTTTGCAGATAACTTTTATGCAGCGATGTGAGTGACGCCCCATTCGACATTGCATGGCTGAGCGTAGTCATAAACTGTCGGCATGGTTTGCTTTCATCCATCTGCGAAGGGTAACGCAGCAGCAGTCTCAACACCTCGGTATTGCCCGCTGAGAACGCCTGCTCCGTCCACGCCAGCTTCCAGTCCATCCCACCCTGCAGGAACAGTGACGTCACGCGGGTGTCATTGCGATCGATAGCCGCCCGCATGTTAAAGGCATCCCAGGTGATACCCATTCGGGTCACCGCCTCCCGCGCGCTGGGGGCGTCACGTCGCGGTTCCTCCTGCACAATTTCAACGGATTGTCCGGATGACGCCTGTGGCGCTGGCGAAGTGAATAACCAGAACGCACCCAGCGAAATCGCCAGCACCATCACGCCGACCGCTACCCACAACATGCCGGAAATCAGCTGTTCACGTTCTTCCGCCGAGCGTTTGGCCCGCTTCTCCGGCGGATCAATACTGTCTGCGATTTCATGCTTATCGCCTCCCGCTTGCTCGTCTTTTTGCTTTGCCGTTTCCCAAAACTGGCGGACCATGGACTCATCAGATTCCAGATACGACGCAGGATTAATGCGCGTACGCCGTTCTTCAAATGCCCGTTGCACAGGATGAGTTATCTGCCGGTACTGGTAGTCCAGCAACAGCAATTGTACTGACGTCAGCGGCTGCTGCGCGATAACGTAGTTACGAGCCAGGCGGCAATCATCCAAAAACATGCGTAGCGTGATGCGCGGCTCAACAAACGACATCAGCACCGAGGTATCGTTAAAAATCTGCGTAAAGTGGCGAACGAATAATTTCTTATCGACGACCATCAGTGCCAGCTCGCTAAAAATCATACCGTCCAGCGCATCTCGTCCTTCGCCTAACTTTAGCCAGCGACGCAGACGTTCACCGCCAAAGTGCTGTTTCAGGAAGCTGTTGAGAGGATGCTGATCCGGCCATACCCGCGCAATCAGGGATTTGAGGGTTAATTCTATTGCGCGAAGTTGACGCTGCGCCCGCATCTGAGCATCCGGCTCTACAGGTGCAATTTCGGTTTGATACTTCAGGATGGGCTGTTGCTGGCGCAATTGTTCCAGAGAGGCCACAAAGCGCAGCGCTGAAATCAGCTGGTTTTCACTGACATCCTGGCCATTTTCATATTGGGGTACACTCTGTTGAAGATGGCGTAGCCGCAGAGTGAACTGGCTCAATTGCGCATCATTCATCTGCAACCGTCTGGCGACAGCCCCCCAGCCGCCCAGATTCAGTCGTGCCTGATCCAGTTGTTCGAGAAACCACCGAGGGTCTTTGCCTTCTGTGACATGTACGCCTAACAGCAATAATATTTCTATCGACGCCTGACGGATAATCCCCAGACAATGTTCAAAGGGTGTACATGTCGCTTGTAACGCGCTATTGGTCATCATCTTCCCTAAAAGGACCCAAAACGTGCGGCCTCATCATGGTATGTAATTATCTTTTTTAAACGCAACGTTGTGCCGATGTAGACTAGAACACATTCATATAGCAAATAAATAAGTTTTACAGTGACTTCCGCACAATCATTGAAAATTATTCTGGAGATAAGCCTGTGCCTGTATTGCAAACATCACGTCTGCTCTGCCGCCCACTGACAGAAAATGACTGGACGTTCTTCTTAACACTACAGCAGAATCCAGATGTGATGCGCTTTGTCGCTGACACGCGTAGTGAAGAAGAGATACGGACAGCCTTCAACTCCCGCCTGCCTGAATGGTCTCCCGGCAGCCCGCACTGGCTATGTCTGGTCCTGTGCGATAAGGCATCGGGAGCACCGCTTGGAGTGACTGGATATATTCATGAGAACAATGAATGTGCCGAGGTCGGTTTTCTGCTCGCCCCTGAAGCGCAGGGGAAAGGTTATGGTACTGAATCTCTGCATGCAGTTTGCGATTTTGCATTTACCACCGGAGGGCTACGCCGGCTGACGGCCTGTGTCACCGCAGGAAACGAAGCCTCACGGCGTCTGTTGGAAAAGGTCGGGTTCATTCACGAAGGCACGCTGCGGGAAAGCTACTGGCTGCATCAAAACTGGAATGATGACTGGATTTTCGGCCTGTTAAAACACGACTATCAGCCACCCGCAGCATAAGACGTTTTGCTGAAAAAACTGGCTGTATGGCAACTGGCGTAACGAGGGTGGTTTCTTAAAATAGGTCTCTTTGTACAGAGATGAATATGCCACTCCATTCAACGTATTTCACGCCCGCCTGTGTTGCATTTATTAAACAATGGCAAGGCCTGTCACTGGAAAAGTATCAGGACAAAAATGGTGTCTGGGTGATTGGCTACGGGCACGAAATCACATCCGATGAAAGCTTTCCTGCGCCTGTTTCGGTAACGCAGGCAGAAACACTACTGCTCGCGGATCTGGAAATCTGCGAGGAATTCATACACCAGAAAATGCCGCAAATAAAAGAAAGGTTTCAACAGGAAGCGTTAATTGCGTGGATGCTCAGCGTGGGGATAAGCCGGTTTTGTGCTGCAGAATTCTGCTTGGGGGTTATTTCACAGCCAGAAACGTTCTGACTGTGAAATATTCGCCCGTTAAATAGCGTCGTTTAACATCATTGCCGCCTGCGTACGGTTTTTTACCTCGAGGCGCTGATACAGCGATTCAAGATGGGCTTTGACCGTTCCGGTGCTGATATTTAACAATCGACCAATTTGTTTATTTGATTCTCCGGCGGCAAGCATAGTCAGAATCTCTCGCTGACGCGCACTAAGCGATCTGATATTTTGCCCGCTGTTCTCGGGGGTTGCCATGCAATCTCTGGGGATAAATATCATTCCCATTGCAATGCTATTGAGAGCCAGCGTGAAGGTTTCCGCGTCAGAGTCGCGTGGAACAATGGCCAGCACATTCAATTGCGTAACCTCCTGCAGCCATTTTTTACGGCAGTCCGTTGCTGTTACCAGCACTTTTACCGTCGAAAAGCGTTGCGCTATCTGCTGTAGCAAGTCACGGCAGAACTCAGCGTCCTGGTCGCCATCCAGCATTATCAGTGCATCAGGGGTGTCTTCCAGTTTCTGCCAAAGGTCATCTGCCTGACTGACACCCTGAACATCCACTCCTGGAATACGCTCTTGTAAACTTACATTCATTCCATGAATAAATATCGACTGCCTGTCAAACATTATTACCTGCATTACTTATCTCCGTCTGAATAAGATACTAGCCTTAACACGCGGAAGGGTATTACCCGAGGGGTAAAATAAGAAGTCACCATTTGGCGGGGGCCATTTTACCGATAGACGGAGAAGAAAAAAGTAGAAATCGCAAATAGTTACAGCTCAAACCAAATAATCACACAAAGGGACAAAAGTGGCGCTAAACATTAAGGAAATCCTTAATATCCAATACTCAAAATCAGCTTATTAATATTAATTTTTCGAAGTTTATATTCTTTGATAAAAATAAGGAACTCACGATAGCAGACAAATATGTTACAAAACGAAATATCGCATTAAATGATCATCAACTGTAGTTTTCCGCCTAACAGCGTTGCTATATCAATCGACACTGAAGGCTACGGGTGATTGCATCACTGTGATCAGGACTTCAAACAAACTGGTCTTGTAAAAAATCACAGTTCTTTAAGCGCAAATAATGGGCCTGAACCTGAGTCTCAACACCTTCGGCTATCGCCCGCAGATTCATCTTCTTCGCCAGTTCGATAACCCGCTGAACGCTTGCAGGGGCAAGCTTTTGCATGAGCGCCATCGCATCTGACTCAAAGTGCGCTTAGCGAACATTCATTGAAAATAGAAAGCAAAGATAACGATAAAAAAAGCCCCTCGCACTACATGCTCAGGGCAAATACCTGGGTTGACATCACTCACTCAGGTTATCTATTTTCTCCCTTTTTTTGACAGCATGAGTTGGGAGTTCGCTCACTTTGTAATAAACGGGAATAACATCAGGATAATTGATGACATAACCCTGACCTCTTATATTAAGGATAAAATCCCTGGGTAACCCCAGCAGGCCAAGTTTATTATTAAGATTGTGCAGGACTTGCCATAATCTTTGCGCAGAAGGGCTCAGATTATGCGCTTCCCAGATTTTTTCATATAACTCTTCTTTCGGTACCGGCTGGCTCCTGGCATTTATTAATAAATACAGGAAAAGCCTGAGCATTGTTTCATTAAAGTAAATTGACGCAAAAACGATGTTTTTCTCGGTATGGCTACCCGTAAGCCGATACAGTCGGCGATTAGAAATGTCAAAATGAATTTCAGCACCAATCATAAATCCATATAGACGATAGCCCATATCTTATACCCACGTTAAATGAAGACGAACATGCACCTCTACATATAAGCGTTGAGATAATCCATACCGTTTGTATGGTGGATTATATGACTGCTATAAATGCTTTCCAATCTTCATCCCAATCTACTATGAGGAAGCGGTCGTTTAGTATTCGTTTATGGTAGATTTAAGGTTATAAATGAAATTCACGATTTATTATTCTTCCTATGCGAAATTTTTAGCACATAGGCCATGTTTTCACATACGCGGTCGAACGCTCAATTTTTAATGTCGAATTTTTAACATTTCGAAGAATTAAATTCTGAATACGTGGGGGATGAGGAAGTGATCATGATTTCTTCTGAGACAAATCCGCTGTCGAAGAAAAATGAGTTATTCAGAAAGTTTATCCCGGATTTCTTTCGGCACCGCGATCGCTGAATTAGATTGCAGATAATACCGGTAAACGCCACCAGCTATATTTTTACCTGGAGTGGCGCACCGGTTTTCTATTGCTCAAAAGCTGAATAAGATACGAGCGATTTACAGGAACATTCCGCCCGATACTTCGATACGCTGCGCTGTCATCCAGGCCAGCTCATCGCTGAGCAACGCGGCAATCGCGTCGCCAATATCATCCGGCAAGCCCGCGCGTCCCAGCGCCGTTTGCGATGCCACATATGCATTCAGCTCTTTATTATCCCGCAGTCGACCGCCGCCAAAATCGGTTTCAATCGCCCCAGGCGCGATGATATTTACTGAAATACCCCGCTCTCCCAGTTCTTTCGCCTGATAACGCGTCAGTACTTCCATCGCCCCTTTCATTGAGGCATAGGCGGCATACCCTGGCAGTGCAAAACGCGCCAGTCCCGATGAAACATTCAGGATCCTGCCGCCATTCTGGATCAACGGCAACAGACGTTGGGTCAGGAAGAAGGGGCCCTTAAAGTGAATGTTCACTAATTGATCAAACATCGCTTCGGAGGTATCGGCAAAAGCGCCATACAGACCAATTCCGGCATTGTTCACTAAATAATCAAACGCCTCACGATTCCACATGCTCTTCAGCTGCGCTTGTACCTCATGAGTAAAGGACTCAAAGCCAGCCACATCGCTGACATTCAGTTGTATTGCCGCAGCTTTTCTGCCTTTTTGCTCAATTTCAGCAACCACATCCAGCGCCGCCTGCTGCTGGCTGTTGTAGGTAAAGATAATGTCCGTTCCTCTGTCAGCCAGCTTAAGTGCGGCGTTTTTACCGAGCCCACGACTACCACCAGTCACTAATGCGATACGTTGCGTCATAAGAAACCTCATTTCCGACGTTGTGATGATTGAGATAAAGCTTATTAGGTGATAGAAAAACAATAAATGTCGTCTGTTGCGCATTACTGTTTCATTTGGAACAACAATAGGGCATGAGAATGGATAAAATTCACGCAATGCAGTTGTTCATCCGCGTCGCAGAACTGGAGAGCTTTTCGCGTGCGGCAGACACCCTTGGTCTTCCTAAAGGTAGCGTATCGCGCCAAATCCAGGCCCTGGAAAATCATCTGGGCACACAGTTGTTGCACCGCACTACCCGCCGCGTTCAGCTCACACAAGACGGTATGATCTATTACGAACGCGCAAAAGATTTGTTGAGCAATCTGGATGAACTGGATGGACTATTTCATCACGATCCATCCAGCATCAGCGGCAAGCTGCGCGTCGATATGCCGGTTGGCGTGGCGAGAAACCTGGTGATGCCCCGCTTACCCACTTTCTTGCATCAGTATCCCGGCCTTGAGCTCGAACTCAGCAGCAGCGACCGCCTGGTGGATTTGGTCCGCGAAGGTTTCGACTGTGTGGTACGCGTAGGCACGCTGAAAGATTCAGGGCTGATTGCGCGCCCAGTGGGGAAACTCACGCAGATTAACTGCGCCAGCCCGCAGTACCTCGCCCGCTTTGGTTATCCGGAAAGCCTGGAGGATTTAGCTTCACATGCAGTGGTGCACTACTCGGTCAATTTGGGAACGCGTGCGCAAGGTTTCGAAGTGGCGACAGAAAACGGCACGCAATGGGTTAAAACCGGCGGCATGCTAACGGTAAACAGTACCGAAACCTATCACGCGGCATGCCTTGCCGGTCTGGGCATTATTCAGGTACCGCGCATTGGCGTGCGTGATGCCCTGCGCGCCGGTACGCTGGTCGAAGTGTTGCCGCAATATCGCGCCGAGCCAATGCCGGTCTCTTTGCTTTATCCGCATCGACGCAACCTCTCTCGCCGGGTACATCTGTTTATGGAATGGCTGACTGGCGTGATGAAAGACTATGTGGATTAGTCCATTTTTCAGGATGCGCCCCTGAGCAGGCTATAATGTCATGAGTGAAGAAAATAAGGACAACCGATCGGATGACGCAGGAACAAGACGCAAAACACCCTACGCCAGAACATAAACCAGCCTCCGCCGCGCCGGAGAAAAACGCTAAAGCGAACCAGGCGCTGAAAACGGCTCTGACCTTCGCCGATAAAATTCAACGTCAGCCCATCATCGCCCATCTTATTCGTGCCGCAGAGCGGTTTAACGATCGTATGGGAAATCAGTTTGGCGCCGCCATTACCTACTTCTCGTTTCTCTCGATGATCCCGATCCTGATGGTGTCGTTTGCCGCCGCGGGTTTTATTCTCGCTTCGCACCCTACACTGTTGCAGGATATCTTCAGCAAGATTTTGTTGAACGTCAGCGATCCGACGCTCGCCTCTACGCTGAAAAACACCATTAATACCGCCGTACAGCAACGTACCACTGTAGGTCTGGTAGGGCTTGGCATCGCGCTCTATTCCGGCATTAACTGGATGGGAAACCTGCGCGAAGCGATTCGTGCTCAGTCGCGGGATGTCTGGGAGCGTACCCCACAGGATCAGGAAAAAATTTGGGTCAAATATCTGCGTGATTTTATCTCATTGATTGGCTTACTGGTTGCGCTGATTGTTACCCTGTCCATTACCTCTATCGCCGGTTCCGCCCAGCAGATGATTATCTCTGCGCTGTATCTCGACGGTATCGAATGGCTGAAGCCCGCCTGGCGGCTGATCGGCCTGACCATCTCTATTTTCGCCAACTACTTGCTGTTCTTCTGGATTTTCTGGCGGCTACCGCGTCACCGACCGCGTAAGAAAGCGCTCATACGCGGCACATTTATCGCGGCTCTGGGGTTTGAAGTCATCAAAATGATCATGACATATACCCTGCCGTCACTGGTGCAATCGCCGTCAGGCGCGGCGTTTGGTTCCGTGCTTGGATTGATGGCGTTCTTCTACTTCTTCGCTCGTCTGACTCTGTTTTGCGCTGCCTGGATTGCCACCGCAGAATACAAAGACGACCCACGTATGCCGGGGAAAACGCAGTAGCCACCGCCGGATTAGTTGTGAATTACCGGATGGCGTCGCACGCGTCTTATCCGGCCTACGGGTGAGTTTTGTAGGCCGGATAAGCGCAGCTCCATCCGGCAATTATAATGCCGCCCGATCTCACTGATTTAGTGAATAAATCCAACCCGTAACTTTTATTTAACCAAAAACTAGTTTTATCATCTAAGTTTTAAATTATGTGAAGCATTTCATGGAAGTGAAATCTCAAGCCTAAAAATTATCCCCTTTTTGCTCCATTTTTGACCATTCTCAAAGTTTGTTACAGATTGAAATGTCTCTTTTGCTGTGCGTAATATGACCTTTCGTTCGGCCAAAAATAAGAAAATATTATGCAAGCAACAGCCACAACACTCGACAACGAACAGGAACACACACCGGTCAACTCGCGCAATAAAGTCGTCGTCGCCTCGCTCATTGGCACCGCCATTGAGTTCTTCGACTTCTATATTTACGCCACCGCCGCGGTGATCGTGTTCCCGCATATCTTCTTCCCGCAGGGGGATCCGACTGCCGCGACGCTACAGTCCCTGGCGACTTTTGCTATCGCCTTTGTGGCACGACCGATCGGTTCTGCGGTATTCGGGCATTTCGGCGATCGCGTCGGCCGTAAAGTCACGCTGGTTGCCTCACTGCTCACCATGGGGATCTCGACGGTTGTGATTGGCCTGCTGCCGGGCTATGAAACAATCGGCATTTTCGCCCCCTTGCTGCTGGCGCTGGCGCGTTTTGGTCAGGGTTTAGGTCTGGGCGGTGAATGGGGCGGCGCGGCGTTGCTGGCGACGGAAAACGCACCACCGCGCAAACGCGCGCTGTACGGATCATTTCCGCAGTTGGGCGCGCCTATTGGCTTCTTCTTCGCCAATGGTACCTTTCTGCTGCTCTCCTGGCTGCTGACCGACGAGCAGTTCATGAGCTGGGGTTGGCGCGTACCGTTCATCTTCTCTGCGGTACTGGTGATTATCGGGCTGTACGTTCGCGTTTCGCTGCATGAATCCCCGGTCTTCGCCAAAGTAGCCGCGGCGAAAAAGCAGGTGAAAATCCCGCTGGGTACCCTGCTGACCAAACATGTTCGCGTTACGATCCTCGGCACGTTCATCATGCTGGCAACCTATACGCTGTTCTATATCATGACCGTCTATTCGATGACGTTCAGCACCGCAGCCGCGCCTGTAGGACTTGGCCTGCCGCGTAATGAAGTGTTGTGGATGCTGATGATGGCGGTGATTGGCTTTGGCGTCATGGTGCCGGTGGCGGGCCTGCTGGCCGACGCATTTGGTCGTCGCAAGAGCATGCTCATCATCACCACGCTTATCATTCTGTTTGCGCTGTTTGCCTTTAAACCACTGCTCGGCTCTGGCAATCCGGTGCTGGTTTTCGCCTTCCTGTTGCTGGGCTTAAGCCTGATGGGGCTGACATTTGGTCCGATGGGCGCGCTGCTGCCGGAGCTGTTCCCGACCGAAGTGCGCTACACGGGGGCGTCGTTCTCGTACAACGTTTCGTCGATTCTTGGTGCTTCCGTTGCCCCATACATCGCTGCATGGTTGCAGGCGAATTATGGTCTGGCGGCAGTCGGTACGTATCTGGCATCAATGGCGGCGTTAACGCTGATTGCGCTGCTGTTAACCCATGAGACACGGCATCAATCGCTGTAATTTGATTGCCTGATGGCGCTATGCTTATCAGGCCTACAAACTGCAATCCCCCGTAGGCCGGATAAGGTGTTTACACCTCATCCGGCGCTCTCATCACTTCTTCATCTGCGACAGGATTGTCCGGCACTGATTAGCATCCCCTTCAGAAGGTGAAATCAGCGCCAGCAGGGCCGCCGCTGGCGTCACCAGCGTTGCCAGCGCAGCAGCAACCGCACCGCGCGCAATCAGCGGTCCGGCCTTCACGCCTGCCTGCGGATTCTTAAAGGTGCCGCGAACATACAACGGCGAACGCAGAGTAATAATACGAATCCCTTTACTCTCCGGATCGATGGTTAAATCCAGTTGCTCCGACGCAAAGCTTGCCGTACCGGTGACATTAATGACTGCGTTTTCCGTATCAAAAGCAAAAATCTGCGGACGCGCCACGCCGTTAACAATATCCAGATTCGCCGCCGCGCAGTTCACCCGCACTTCGTCATCGCCAAATATCTGCCCGACAAGATAGTTCCCCAGATTCAAGCCCACAATTTCCATCAGATTCCGGCTGATCAAACCGTCATTCATCAGCAGTTTCAGGTTGCCATTGCTGTTACCCAACAGCGCCGCCACCGAGTTTCCGCTCCCACTAAACCTGGCGTCACCGTTCATTTCACCAAGCGTTTTTTGCATCAGTTCCACATCCGGCATCAGCGCTTTAAGCTTCAGGCGGCGAGCCTGGATATCCGCCTGCCCCCGCATCGGCTTTTTATCCCCTTCCAGATGGATGCTGGAAACAATGCTGCCTCCAGCAAGACCAAATTTCAGCGGTTGCAGACGCAGGTCGGCATTTTTCAGGATGATATGAGTGGAGAGATCGCTGATCGGTAGGCTACTGCCATGCTCAATACGCCGTCCTTTGAAACGCACGTCAGCGTCCATGACGTTCCATTTGTCAGTTTCAAAACGGTCATACGGCAACACCTTGTCCGCAGGCTGAACGCTCTTCTCACCTTTGCGCTGTTCAGATTGTTTTGCCCGTTCCGCCCCTTTGCCTGAATCCACCCCGATCAGCGGCCCCAAATCGGCCAGCCTCAGCTGGCGTGATTCCACATCGCCCTTCAGCATTGGTCGCGGCTTGCCGGTGGTGTAGGCCAGCGTTCCGTGAATATCGCTGTCGCCAATGCGGCCATTGAAATCGCGATAATCAAAAACAGAGGATTTTTCCGGGTCAATTTTCGCCACCAGACGTCCGTCGGTTTCAAACGGCGGCGTATCCGGAAGCAGCACGCCGGTCAAATCGTATAAATCCCCTAGCGAATCTCCCGAGAATTTAAGTCGTAGATCCGCCCCGCCCATGTTCATCGGATCGTTTATCGTGCCGATAAACGCTACGCGCGTATTGCCCGAACGGAAATCAGCCTGAATCGGGAAAGGCGTATCTTCACCACGCAGCGCCAGCATTCCGCCAATTTTTCCGCTACCGCTTAGCGGTTCGCCGTTATATCGCCCTTGCGCTTTCAGACCAAACACGTAGTCCTCGACGTGGGCGTTGCTCTCTTTACCTTTTGCGCCGGTCACTTCGCTAAAGGGCAACGGTTTGCCCAGCGGATCGACCAGGATCTCAATCTCCGACTTCGTCATCTTATCGTTAATGGCGATGCGTCCCTGGTCAAACAGAATGTTATCCAGCCGGAACGACCACGCGGATGGCGGCGCATTAGGATCGCGGTTTTCGTCCCCAGCTAAGTTAAAGGTCCAGTTATTGTTTTTCTCCGACAGGCGGATCAGCCGCGCATCGGGTTTGACCAGCTTGACCCACGGGAGCCAGACGGTTTTTGTCAGCAGTGCCAGTGGGGCGAGCGTAGCTTCAACACGCGGGAGATGCACCATGGTAACGTCAGGAATGTCTGGCGGGTTGCCGAGGATGATATCTTCAGCATGAACATGCGGCCACGGAACCCAGCTACGCCAGCCGGTTTCCTGCTTCTGGCGTTCCCAAACCACACCCAGGTCACCCCGTATAGCAAAGGGCCGGTTGAGTTCTGTAGAGACTTTCTGGTTGATGGTCGGTTTGAGCCGGTTCCAGTCAAATGTCGCAATCACAATGATGAGTACGACGATCAACAACAAGAAAACCCCTATTACTGAAGTGGTTATTTTACCTGTTTTCGTCATGTCTAACCTCTCTACTTCCTTCCTTGCCTGTCCTAAAGATAGTCCAGCAGGATGAAAAGGAGGTGTTCTACGTCCTCATCAAAGCGACAGGATCACCTCTTCAAGCGTGTCCAGAGGCACTGGACGAGAGAGAAAATAGCCTTGCGCGGCAAAAGCTGGTGAGTTTTGCACATCACGCCACTCTTCCAGCGTTTCAACGCCTTCGACAATCACGCCGCGGCAATAGCGGTTCATCAGCTGTAATAGTAGTGTGAAGAGATTACGTCCCTCCGGCGTCTTGCGCAGCATGACGAACAAGTCTCGCGCCACTTTGATATAGTCATAATTCACTTCACTAAGCGCCGAGAAGTTCGCCATTCCGGTACCAAAATCATCCAGCCAGAGCGGGCCAAACTCGCACATTGAGGCGAAGGACGACCCCTTCGGTAAGCGGATATGTTCCACTAGCTCAAAACGCAGCCACGGCAGGCCTTCAATGATTTTCAGGATTTCGGGATCCTGGCGCATCGCTATGAGCGTTGGTCCATCGACGTTCACGGAAGCCAGCAGGTTGTTGGCTCTGAAAAAGTCCCCTTTCAGCTCAAGTTGAAGAAGTTGTTCTATCACCACATCAACACGATGTCGGACGGTTACTTCGGCAAAATAGCGGTCTGGCGCAATACGTTGGGATGGATTATCAGGATGGCTCACGACAGTCAGCAGTTCAACAGCCATCAGTCGTCCGTTGGTCTGGTAAATTGGCTGGTAGGTGTAAGCACGCTCGCACTGCAGCCAATAGCGTCTCTCCTGCAAGTTTTCAATACTCGCATCGAGCGTAATGAGCTGCTGGGTAACCTGCTTTATCATCTGAGATGTCCTGTAAATAAGAGTGTGACTGACCGGACTCGTCAAAGGTTATCGGCGCTCAGACGCAGAACTTTACGTTCAGCTGTGCGCAAAAATAAAAACTAAGCGGCAAAAACAACGCAGAACACGTGCTGGCTCAAAAAAATAATGGAACGATGTTTTAATATAGTTGACCGCTTAACACCCACAGCGCACACTAACGCTAATTTTTTTCAGAGCAGGTTACGACTATGTCCAGAAAGATTGCCGTGATTGGCGAATGCATGATTGAGCTGTCACAGAAAGGCGCTGACGTTCAGCGCGGATTCGGTGGCGACACGTTGAATACATCCGTTTATATCGCCCGTCAGGTCGATGCTGCGGCACTTTCCGTACACTATGTGACTGCACTGGGTACCGACAGTTTTAGCCAACAAATGCTGGAGTCCTGGCAGGGTGAAAACGTGGATACCTCATTAACCCAGCGCATGGAAAACCGCCTGCCGGGTCTCTACTACATTGAGACCGACAGCACTGGCGAGCGCACCTTCTATTACTGGCGTAATGAAGCCGCCGCAAAATTCTGGCTGGAGAGCGAGCAGTCTGCAGCGATTTGCGAAGAGCTGGCGACATTTGATTACTTGTATCTGAGCGGAATCAGCCTGGCGATTTTAAGCCCGGCAAGTCGTGACAAGCTGCTGTCGTTGCTGCGTGAATGCCGTGCCAACGGTGGAAAGGTCATTTTTGATAATAACTACCGCCCGCGTCTGTGGAGCAGCAAAGAAGAAACCCAGCAGGTGTATCAGCAGATGCTGGAATGCACCAGTATCGCATTCCTGACGCTGGACGATGAAGACGCGCTGTGGGGTGAAAAACCCGTTGCTGAGGTGATTGCCCGTACTCACGCAGCTGGTGTACAGGAAGTGGTTGTGAAGCGTGGCGCAGACTCTTGCCTGGTTTCCATCGCGGGCGAAGCGCTCATCGATGTTCCGGCCGTTAAATTGCCGAAAGAGAAGGTGATCGATACCACTGCGGCCGGAGACTCCTTCAGCGCCGGATATCTGGCGGTACGTCTGACCGGTGGCAATGCCGCTGATGCCGCAAAACGCGGCCACCTGACGGCAAGCACCGTGATTCAGCACCGCGGGGCGATTATCCCACGCGACGCTATGCCGCAATAACGTCGATTATCCGGTCTGCATACCGTAGGCCGGGCAAGCGAAGCGCCCCCGGCATCTCCAATGCCGGATGGCGGCGTAACCGTCTTATCCGGCCTACAGGTTATTGTACCGGCGGGATATCTGTCACTTCAGGGTGTGATTCATCCGTTTCAACAGATGTTGCCGCTGCGGTAACGGGCGCCATAATGCTATCCCACGTCGCCTGCAGATCCTTCATATTGAATTCAGGTTCACCCTTCGGCTGCAGCAGAATTAACGCCATATCTTGCGACAGCTGCTGTCGCAGGTCCTGATTCAGCATCTCAACACTCAGGCTGTTGAGGAAGCTCTGGCGTAAACGCTGATACTGTTCAGGCGCAATATCCACCACCTGATTTTGCAGCGAGCGCAAACGCTGGCTGATCAAAATATCGGTATCGGTACGACCATAGGTGGCAAACAGCTTCTGCAGTTCCAGATTCTTTTGCGCGACCAGCGCATTGAACTCTTCTTCCGGAAGTCCTTTATCACGCACTTTCGCCAGCTCACGCGCAACCGTACCCAGATTGGCGTTCAGCTTATCGTTTGGCGACTCAACGTTAATCGCACACTGCGCGCGCAGGAACAGCACCCGGCAGTCAAATCCGAGGCCAATGTCTTTGGCATTGTTTTTGGTTAGCTCTTGCTGAATGTGCCAAAACAGCGCCTCACGAGCTAAATCAGCGCGCCAGTAACGTAACAACGCGGCAGATTCACGGATCGGTTGCCACGGCATATCCCACATAATAGACAGGCGATCCTGGCGTACCGCATCGGTCATAATGCTTACGGCTTCTGCTCGCAGCGGAGAGAGCGTAGGTACCGGTGCAGGCGTTTCGCGTTTTCCTTTTAACTCGCCAAAGGTTTTATTGATTTGCTCAGCTACGCTGCGTGCATCAACGTTACCGACGATGATCAGCGTCATCGCGTCCGGGGTATACCATTTCTGGTAGAAAGACTGAATTTTCGCCGCATCTACAGGCGTTTTCAGCGGATCGGCGGGATCGTGCCCCAGCAGGGTCGATCCCTTCAGACGGTAACGCCACCACCCTTCTTTGGTATCTGACGGCCAGGTTGCAACCATATCTTCGCTGCTCAGCGCATGATTGACCGTTTCAGAGGTGATGCTCAGATTGCCGGAGATATTCGCCAGGTAAGAAAGTGACTCTTTCAGTAGATCGTTACGGCTGTTTGGCAGACTGAGGTTGTACAACGTGGAATCATAGGAAACGATAACCGGCGGCATGGGACGTTTGGGATCGAACCCCTGCTGCCACAATGAACGGGCTTGCGTGGCATCGAGGCCACCGCTTTGCGTCAGCGCGATACGTGGGATCGCATGGCTGAAACCACTCTGTTGCGTATTTTCGGTGAGTGAACCGGTATTAACCAGCAGGCGGACCTCAATACGGTCGCTGGGGCGCTGGGGAGTGGCTAACACTTGCCACTGTAGACCATTTGCCAGCGTGCCCTGTTGCCACGCCGGGTCAGGCTGGAGCGCATCTGCCTGCACATAGCTGGCAGTGGCCATCATCAGCAAGCCGCCCGCTAAAAGTCGAATTTTTGTGCCCTGCATGTGAACCCCTGATCAACTATCCTGGAAATAAAAAGACAGCCCGCAAACGGACTCTCTGAATATGACGTTAAAAACACTTCGTGTTAGACCGCGAGAACATAAAAATGTCACGGAAGAAGTGAAAAAATCCCGAGCCGCCGAATCGACGGTTTCAGGCACAGGGGGTAATTATGCGCAAACGCCCGCAGTCCTGGAAGGGAATACGGGCATAAGTGACGAGATTAAGAGGATATTTCGTGCGTTTTGCCATCCGGCGCACGATTATTCAGCACATCGTCCAACTTTTTATGGTCCAGTTCTTTGACCCATTTAGCGACGACGACAGTTGCCACACCGTTGCCGACCAGGTTAGTCAGCGCACGTGCTTCAGACATAAAGCGGTCAATACCAAGAATCAGTGCCAGACCCGCAACCGGCAAAT
Organism: Citrobacter sp. S39; assembly: GCF_009495675.1. Taxonomy (NCBI): domain Bacteria; kingdom Pseudomonadati; phylum Pseudomonadota; class Gammaproteobacteria; order Enterobacterales; family Enterobacteriaceae; genus Citrobacter; species Citrobacter sp. S39. The sequence continues at coordinate 1,209,013 of NZ_CP045555.1, read as the reverse complement.
GGCCCACCGCAGAGATCGTCGCGGCCAGAACAATGAAGCCACTCCCGGTCACACCCGCTGCACCTTTTGAGGAGAGCAGGAGCACCACCAACAGGGTTATCTGATGGAAGATATCCATATGGCTGTTGGTTGCCTGAGCGATAAACACCGCCGCCATCGTCAGATAGATTGATGTCCCATCAAGGTTAAACGAGTAGCCCGTGGGTATAACCAACCCGACAACCGACTTCCGGCAGCCCAGTTTTTCCATCTTATCGAGCATACGCGGCAGCGCGGATTCAGAAGAAGACGTACCCAGTACGATCAGCAGTTCTTCACGGATATAGCGGATGAATTTGAAAATGCTGAAGCCGGTTGCGCGAGCAATGGAGCCCAGAACCACAACCACAAACAGAATACAGGTGATGTAGAAGCAGATTATCAGCTGACCCAGTTGCACCAGCGTTCCGACGCCATATTTACCGATGGTAAAGGCCATGGCCCCGAAAGCACCGATCGGCGCCAGGCGCATGATCATATTGATGATGCCGAAAATAACCTGCGAGAAGCTTTCAATCACGTTGAAAATCATCTGGCCTTTGCTGCCCAGACGGTGCAGCGCAAAACCAAACATTACCGCAAACAGTAATACCTGCAGGATGTTACCGCTGGCGAACGCGCCAATCACGCTACCCGGGATAATATCCATCAGGAAGCCTACGATCCCCTGGTCTTTTGCCTGTTCAGCGTAAATGGCAACCGCTTTAGCGTCCAGCGTCGCCGGATCGACGTTCATTCCGGCACCGGGTTGCACCACGTTGACGATGATAAGGCCGATGATCAGCGCAATCGTACTGACAATTTCAAAATAGAGCAGTGCAACCGCACCGGTGCGGCCTACTGCTTTCATACTTTCCATGCCTGCAATGCCGGTCACGACAGTACAGAAGATGACAGGTGCGATGACCATCTTGATGAGCTTAACGAAAGCATCACCAAGCGGCTTCATTTGGGCGCCTAATTCAGGGTAGTAATGGCCAAGGAGAATACCAATGGCAATTGCTGTCAGGACCTGAAAGTAAAGGCTTTTGAATATAGAGGTCTTCATAGGGTGTCCTTAAAGTAAAAACCACAGGTCTTGTAAGGTTTTGTTTAACCTGCGGCCTTAAAGTAACACCCACTCAACATGACAGAAATGCACCTGGATCATAATTGATACAAAAATGTTAAAAATTTTGAGCTGGCTCGCACAAGCGAGACCTTTTTTAACTTTTGTAATCAGCGCTTTCCGGTGCCAGATAACGTTCTTCGAAGATATTTGCCGGAACGGGTCGGGCAAACAGGAAGCCTTGTGCCACTTCCACCCCGGCTTTTGATAACCATTCGCGTTGCGCTTCGGTTTCAACGCCTTCGGCGATCATCTGCAAGTTGAGGCTATGTGCCAACTGAATGATGGCGGAGATCATGCTGCAATCTTCGGGCACGCCATCGACAAACATCTTATCGATTTTGAGTACATCTACCGGCAGCGACTTCATATGCTGTAGCTGTCGCAGACCCGCATACCCCATGCCAAAGTCGTCCAGGGCGATACGCACACCCGCGTTGCGCAGCGGTCGCAAAATGGCCACTGCGGCGTGGGGATCGTCAATATGCCGGCTTTCGGTCACTTCCAGAATCAATGTGCCAGGCTTAATGCGATAGCGCGTCAACAACTCCAGCAGATCAGACACCATACTTGGGTGCATCAACTGGAGAGCGGATAAATTCACCGAGAGCGGCAGCATGAGACCGCGTTCTTGCCAGGCTGACAGCTGGCGGCATGTTTCTTCCAGCACCCAATAACCAACTGTCACCATCAGACCACAAGACTCAATTCTGTCGATTAACCCTTCCGGCAGCTCCCAGCTACCGTCCGGCTGCTGCATCCGCAATAATGCTTCTGCGCTCAATACCTTGCCGCTGGACATCTCTACCTGGGGCTGCATCCAGAGCGCAAATTGCTGGTTATCCATGGCGGTTAAAATATCGTTCTCTTGGGTTAAACGCTGCTGCGCCTCTTCCATCTGCAACGGATCAAAGAACTGAATTTGGTTTTTACCTTTATGACGCGACGTTAACACAGCTGACAGGGCGCGGCGGTAGAGCTGCTCTGCGGTTAAATCACCATAAAACATCGCCACCCCAATGTTGCAGGTAGGACGTAGTTGAATACCCTGAATCGGTAACCGCTCATTAACGATAGTGAGTACTTGCTGACCTAGCGTAATAGCGTGCCAGGGTTCTTTTACACCATGGGCGATAATGGCAAAGTCATAGCCACTCACCTGGGTAAGCACCATCCTGGGAGCCAATACCGACTTCAGTTTTTCGACCAGCGTAAGTAATAGGATTTCTCGCTGGGTTTCGGTTAACACACCCGCGGTGTCACGTAGGGTTTCGCAGGTGACAATCATCAGCGCCGTCGTCTGTTGGCGGGTAACAACCTGCTCCAGTAGCCCCATTAAAAACGACTTATTGGGCAGTTCGGAAACCGGGAAACGCATTGCTAAGTCGCTTTGATCTTCGCTATGTCGCTGAATCAACTGCTGATTAAGATTGTAGCTACGTACCAACATACCAATCTCATCATCCTGATGTAGACGCGGCAATGCCAGTTGATAACCAATCAGGTCCTGCTGCTGAATGTCGTTCAGCTCACGGGCAATTTTACGTAAGGGGTGCACAATCAAGCGGTTAATGCACCAGGAGATGGCGACGGTCAGTATTAGCGACAAAAGTAAGTAAATGGTCACTAACGTCGAGAGCGTACTCATCACGAATTTGTACATGCGGTACGAATCCGCCTGCAGCACCAGATACGCCAGCGGTTGTGGGTTAGCGGAACGTTCAAGAGAATAGATCGGCAGCGAAATTTGTACCGGAAGCTCAAACAGGCGGGTCACCGTAACCGGAACCGGACGTTCGGGTATAAAGCTCATCCGCAGCGCCTGGAACTGATTAGGCAGCACCACATCGGCGCGACTTACTACGCCTGCAGGCCGAATACTTCTTAAAATAGCTTCCGCTTCGGGAATATCCCCTTTCAGGATAGTGTTCGACAGAGGTTCACGAACAGAGCGAGCGATACTTTCCAGTTGCGTAGCCGTGTTATAGCGGTTTTGCTGGACCAGATGGAACAACAAAACGGTGCAAAAAATAAAAACGAACACCATAACAACGGCCGCAACCATTGCCATCTGCTTAATTGTTAACGAGCGACTGACACGCAAACTGACTCTCCACGGATAGACGAAACTGCCGTCAGAGTATACCCGATCGTAGCGGTATTAAGAGAGGCGGTATCTGAAAACTTCCCAGCGTGCATTATCGCGACAGGATAGGCACCTGGCGACGAGATTTATCTGCATTTAAGCCGAACCAGGCCGCAAGGTTAGCCCCTGCGGCCTGGTTCGGGCGCATGTTGCCATTACGGCAGGCAGACGCCCACAAAGTGCATTACTTCCTGTTACGCAGCCAGTTCACAATCAAGCTGGCAATAATGCCAGCGATAATTGGAGCCGCTAAATCGTGCCAGAAAGCCACGCCTAACTGTGCGAGCGTCATATAGCCGCCTGTGTTGCAATGGCAACTGTTCGCGGCTATTCTTAACTTGTCTGGAGTCAAGTTAGCCCCCGTTTTGTTGCCAGGTTTATACCGAACAACGTGCGGGGGTTTTCTCTTTCCAGCAACCTATGCCGCCGGGGATCAAGCCCCCGCAACATCGCGCCTCACCGGGTTAACCCGGCTTGCTGCTGATTCTACGGTAACACTTCCGTCTCATCACCCCGGAGTGATCCAGTCTGCGTAAAGCCTCGCAATTACGGCTTAATAAATCCGCCAATCGCTGGAAAGTTTCTTGCCAACTGGCAACTTTCCTGACGGCCATCCGCACGATAAAACTAATAACATATTGATATCTATTAGTTTATTTTCTGGCACAGCGATTGCTATATGACTGTGAGCTGTTCTGTTCCGAATCAAAGGAGATATCATGTCTGACTGTCGTACTTACGGATTCAACACCCAGATCGTTCACGCGGGGCAACAACCCGACCCTTCAACTGGCGCGCTCAGTACGCCTATTTTCCAGACTTCAACGTTTGTTTTTGACAGCGCCGAACAAGGTGCCGCCCGCTTTGCGCTCGAAGAGTCCGGGTACATTTACACCCGCTTGGGTAACCCTACCACTGATGCGCTGGAGAAAAAGCTGGCGGTACTGGAAAGAGGTGAAGCCGGGCTGGCTACCGCGTCCGGTATTTCTGCTATCACCACAACGCTGTTGACGCTTTGTCAGCAGGGTGACCATATCGTTTCCGCCAGCGCGATTTACGGTTGTACCCACGCGTTTTTGTCGCACAGCATGCCGAAGTTTGGGATTAACGTTAGCTTTGTCGACGCCGCGAAACCGGAAGAAATCCGCGCCGCCATGCGCCCGGAAACCAAAGTTGTGTATATCGAAACGCCCGCTAACCCGACGTTGTCGCTGGTCGACATTGAAACGGTAGCCGGTATCGCCCATCAGCAAGGCGCATTGCTGGTGGTGGATAACACCTTTATGTCGCCGTACTGTCAGCAGCCTTTGCAACTGGGCGCGGATATTGTGGTGCACAGCGTCACCAAATATATCAACGGTCACGGGGATGTGATTGGCGGCATCATTGTTGGTAAGCAGGAGTTTATCGACCAGGCGCGGTTTGTTGGCCTGAAAGATATCACCGGCGGCTGCATGAGTCCTTTCAATGCGTGGTTGACGCTGCGCGGCGTTAAAACGCTGGGCATTCGTATGGAGCGTCACTGTGAAAATGCGCTGAAAATCGCCCGCTTCCTCGAAGGGCATCCGTCCATTACCCGGGTGTATTATCCAGGCCTGTCATCGCATCCGCAGTATGAGCTGGGCCAGCGACAAATGAGCCTGCCAGGTGGAATTATCAGCTTCGAAATCGCCGGCGGCCTCGAGGCTGGCAGACGGATGATCAATTCTGTAGAATTATGCCTCCTCGCGGTCAGTCTCGGTGATACCGAAACCCTCATTCAGCACCCAGCGTCTATGACACATTCGCCCGTTGCGCCAGAGGAACGGCTTAAAGCAGGTATTACCGACGGGCTTATCCGTCTTTCTGTGGGTCTTGAAGATCCAGAAGATATTATTAACGACCTTGAACACGCCATCAGAAAGGCAACATTCTGACCAATATGGCCTGAACCGACGCCGTTCGGTTCAGGTTGTTGAGAATCAAGGCACAACAGTCTGGCAATACGCGCAATCCTCTTTCGGGGAGAACGTGTATTTTGGGCAGGGGGTTCTATGCAGGACAACACATTACAATTAAGCAACAATACAGCAACCGCCGTACCATTCTCAAAAAAAATACCGTTTACGAAATACGATTTTGGCTGGGTATTACTGTGCATAGGCATGGCCATTGGTGCCGGAACGGTACTGATGCCGGTACAAATTGGCTTAACCGGCATTTGGGTATTTATCGTCGCCTTTATTATTGCTTATCCGGCAACTTATATTGTGCAGGATATTTATTTAAAAACATTATCAGAAAGTGAAACCTGTAATGACTACACGGATATTATCAGTCATTATCTGGGAAAAAACTGGGGCGTATTTCTTGGCGTCATCTATTTTCTGATGATTATTCACGGCATATTTATTTATTCCTTATCCGTGGTTTTTGACAGCGCCTCATATATCAAAACCTTCGGCTTGACCGAGTCCGATCTTTCACAGTCGATAATCTACAAAGTGGCCATTTTTGCCGTGCTGGTCGCCATTGCTTCCGGGGGAGAAAAACTGCTATTCAAAATCTCCGGCCCGATGGTAGTGGTCAAAGTGGGTATCATCATCGTATTTGGTTTTGCGATGGTTCCGCACTGGAACTTCGCTAATATCAGCGCCTTCCCTGAAGCCTCGGTGTTCTTTCGCGATGTGCTGCTGACTATCCCGTTCTGCTTCTTCTCCGCGGTGTTTATTCAGGTGTTGAACCCTATGAACATCGCCTACCGCAAACGGGTGGCGGACCGGGTACTGGCCACACGTATGGCTATACGCACGCATCGGATCAGTTACATTACGCTGATAGCGGTCATCCTGTTTTTCTCTTTTTCTTTTACCTTTTCCATTAGCCATGAAGAAGCCGTTTCGGCCTTCGAACAAAATATTTCCGCACTGGCGCTGGCGGCACAGGTCATTCCGGGACAGATTATTCATATCACCTCAACGGTATTAAATATCTTCGCCGTATTAACCGCGTTCTTTGGTATTTATTTGGGATTCCACGAGGCGATCAAAGGAATTATTCTTAACGTACTGAGCCGCGTTATTGACGTGGAAAAAATTAATCCTCTGGTACTTACGCTGGGTATTTGTACCTTTATTGTTATCACCCTGGTGATTTGGGTATCGTTTCGCGTATCAGTACTGGTGTTCTTCCAGTTAGGCAGCCCGCTGTACGGGATTGTGTCGTGTATTATTCCGTTTTTCCTGATCTATAAAGTCACACAGCTGGAAAAACTACGCGGGCTGAAAACCTGGCTAATCCTGTTGTACGGGATCCTGCTGTGCCTGTCGCCATTACTGAAGCTGATGGAATAACCCGCGTAAACTGCGCCGTCAGCTCCTGGCGGCGCTTAGCTCACACTCTCCAGTTGATAGCTGCGAATTTTATTCAGTACCGTGGTATGTGACACCCCCAGCGCTTTGGCGATATGCCGCGACGACACATTCTCTTCCATCATCTGTTCAATAAGCTGGCGTTCCGCATACAAAACCTGCTCTTTAAAAGGACGTTCTGTCGGGCCTTGCTCAGCGGCGGGCAAATTCACCATCCCTAATTCTTCGGGCGTAATGACATCGGATTCCGCCATTAGCATCAGACGAATAATGGTATTTTCCAGTTCGCGCACGTTTCCCGGCCAGCTGTGATGGTGCAAGGCATCAAAACAAGCTTTATCCAGAATGATCCGCCGCTGGAATTCCTTTGCGTATTTCTGCACAAAGTGGCGAATCAACAGACTGATGTCCTGCGGGCGTTCCCGCAAGGGCGGAATAGTCAGGGAAAGTACATTGATGCGGTAATAGAGATCGGCGCGCAGCAGACGTTGTTCCACCATATCTTCCAGATTGGCGTTGGTTGCCACAATAATGCGTACATTAACCGGAATAATTTGCGCCCCGCCAACGCGACGGATCCCGCCATCCTGCAGGACGCGCAATAATTTAGCCTGTAAGCCCAGCGACATTTCACCAAATTCATCGAGAAAAAGGGTGCCTTTATCGGCCATTTCAAACAGCCCTTTTTTGCCTTTACAATCCGCGCCGCTAAAAGCCCCTTTCTCATAACCAAAGAATTCACTCTCCATAAGCGACTCAGGTAGTGCAGAGCAGTTGACCGGAATAAACGGATAAAAACGTCGCTGCCCGGAATTATGGATAGCCCGGGCCAGCAGCTCTTTGCCGGTACCCGTATCGCCACGGATCAGAACGGTATATTTGCTGTCAGCAATTTTTATCGCCTTTTCGATAAGCGCGTGCATGCTCTGGCTGCTGCAAATAATGTCAGAGAAATAACGCGGGCGTTCCGGCTCCGGCGTTGACAGCTCGCTTATCTCCTCACAGAGGTAGGCGACATTAATAATATCGGCGCGCTGGCTTAAACAGGATTGCACACAGGAAATATCCTGTAGCTGGCGGCACCAGGATTTAATCAGGATCCGTCCAGGTGTGACTTTCATGGAGATGATATTGATATCGCAGCAGGAAAATTCCTTCAGGACATCCTCAACCATCGACAGACGATCAATTGTTTTAATATCCCAGCGTATCGTGACCACATTTGCTCCTGATAGTTAGCAACTGCGAAATAGATATTTCTGTGACGAGAGGAAACCTGACTACATTTTAGACGCTGTGGAATAATATTCTGCCAGAGGACTCACATTGTGGACGGAAAAACAAAATATAAAAAAACCGGAGCACAAGGCTCCGGTTATCGGGTCATAACCCACGTTTATTGCTGTGGGTTTTCGTCCTGGTCAACGGCGAAACAGGCCACCAGCTGACCGCCATAGTCTTTTAACTGTGGCTGAAGCTGAGTACACGGACCAAAGCGACGGCGGCAACGGGCGTTGAATGCGCAGCCTGGTGGTGGATTCAGCGGGCTTGGCAGCTCACCGGTCAGCTTGATACGCTCGCGGCGATCGTCCGGGTTCAGGCGCGGCGTTGCGGAGAGTAGCGCCTGAGTGTACGGATGCCGTGGATTATTGAAGATCTGATCCTTGGTTCCTTTTTCCACACAGCGGCCTAAATACATCACCATCACTTCATCGGCAATGTGCTCTACCACCGACAGGTCGTGCGAGATAAAGACGTATGACAGCCCCAGTTCCTGTTGCAAGTCCATCATCAGGTTCAGCACCTGCGCACGTACGGAAACGTCCAGCGCCGAGACCGGTTCGTCGGCAATCACCACATCCGGGTCAAGCATCAGACCGCGGGCAATGGCGATACGCTGACGCTGGCCGCCGGAGAACATATGCGGATAGCGGTCGTAGTGCTCGGTTTTCAGCCCCACTTTCGCCATCATAGCCAGCGCTTTTTCACGACGCTCCTCTTTGCTGAGCGTGGAGTTGATCAGCAACGGCTCTTCCAGAATCTGCCCTACTTTTTTACGCGGGTTCAGGGAACCATAGGGGTTCTGGAACACTATCTGGATTTTCTGCCGACGCAGCTTCTGCGCCTGCGGGTCATGCTTGAGTAAATCCTGACCCTGGTAATACAGCTCACCGCCAGTCGGGATTTCAATCATCGTCAGCAGACGGCCAAGGGTGGATTTCCCACAGCCCGACTCACCTACCACCGCCAGCGTTTTACCGCGCTCCAGAGTAAAGGAAACGCCATCCAGCGCTTTCACCAGGCGTTCCGGGGCGAACATGCCCTTCTTCACCGGGTAGTGTTTTTTCAGGTCAATTGCCTGCAACAGCGGCTGTTGCGCGGCGGCCTTTTGCGTACTCATAGCCCAGGCCTCCCGGCATCATCAAGTGGGTAGTGGCATTTTGACTGACGACCGCCTTCCAGCAGGTTCAGTTCAGGTTCTTCAGCGCGGCATTTGTCGGTCGCATAGGGGCAGCGTGGATTCAGCAAACAGCCGCTCGGGCGGTCATATTTACCGGGAACCACGCCCGGCAGTGAGGCCAGACGCGCTTTGTCCTGAGCAAACTCCGGCAGCGCGCGCAGCAGCGCCTGGGTGTAAGGATGACGCGGCGCGCGGAAGATATCCTGCGCGGCCCCGGTTTCCACTACCTGCCCAGCGTACATCACGATGATTTTGTGTGCCGCTTCAGCCACCAGCGCCAGATCGTGCGTGATTAAGACCAGCGCCATGTTCTCTTTTTGCTGCAATTCCAGCAGTAGCTCGATGATCTGCGCCTGAATGGTCACATCCAGCGCCGTTGTCGGTTCATCTGCAATCAGCAGCTTCGGACGACAGGCAATTGCCATCGCGATCATCACGCGCTGACTCATCCCACCGGACAACTGGTGCGGATAGACATCCAGACGCGAGGCCGGATCGGGGATCCCCACCAGCGTCAGCAGGTCAATTGCCCGCTGAATACGCGTTTTTTTGTTGCCGCCCTGGTGCACCTTGATGGCTTCCATAATCTGGTAGCCGACGGTGTAGCAGGGGTTAAGACTGGTCATCGGGTCCTGGAAGATCATTGCCACTTCCGCACCCACCAGTTGGCGACGCTCTTTCTCAGAGATGCGCTTCAGGTCGCGACCATTAAACTCCAGATTTTCGGCCATAACGCGGCCAGGGTAGTCAATCAGTCCCATAATCGCCAGCGAGCTGACGGACTTACCAGAACCAGACTCCCCAACAATGCCAACCACTTCACCCTGATTCACACTGTAGCTAATGCGGTCTACGGCGCGGAATTCGGAACCTACGTCGCCGAAATGCACCGATAATTTATCTACATTTAATAACGCCATCTCGAACCTCTTACTGCTTCAGTTTGGGATCGAGCGCGTCACGCAGACCGTCACCCATCAGGTTAAATGCCAGCACCGTCAACAGGATCGCCAGCCCCGGGAAGGTCACGACCCACCAGGCGCTTTGGGCAAACTGCAGAACGTCAGAGAGCATGGTGCCCCATTCCGGCGTAGGCGGCTGTGCACCCATCCCCAGGAAGCCGAGGGCAGCCATATCGAGAATGGCGTTAGAGAAGCCAAGCGACGCCTGAACAATCAGCGGCGCAAGACAGTTAGGCAGAATATTGACGAACATTTGGCGCATCGCGCCGGCTCCCGCCACGCGGGATGCGGTGACGTAGTCGCGGTTAACTTCCACCAGCACAGCGGCGCGCGTCAGACGCACATAGTGCGGCAATGCTACAAACGTCAGCGCCAGCGCAGCGTTGCCTATCGAGGGACCAAATACCGCCACCAGCACCAGCGCCAGTAACAGGCTCGGCAATGCCAGCATGATATCGACCACACGCATGATGACGTTATCGACAATTCCACCAAAGTAGCCAGCGATCAGCCCAAGAACCACGCCCATCAGCAGGGAGAGTACAACCACCAGACAGCCAACCAACAGCGACAGACGCGCACCGTACATCAGGCGGGACAGCACGTCGCGGCCCACATCATCAGTACCAAACAGATGCGCCATGGTACCGCCTTCCTGCCACGCAGGCGGAGCTAGTAGCGTATCGCGGAACTGGTCTGCCGGGTTGTAGGGTGCAAGGACGTTGGCAAAGACCGCAATCAGGATCATCACCACAACGTACACCAGCCCAACAACCGCACCTTTGTTGCGTTTAAAATAGTGCCAGAACTCCTGCAGCGGGGTCATGGGCACCGGTGCAGCAATAACTTTATTTTCAGTAACCTGTGACATGATGGCCCCTTACTTCTTATGCCGAATACGCGGGTTCACCACGCCGTACAGCAGGTCTACCAGCAGGTTGACGAGGATAATCATCGTCGCGACCAGTAATACCCCGCCCTGCACTACCGGATAATCACGGCGTTGCAGCGCATCGATCAGCCAACGTCCCAGCCCCGGCCACGAGAAGATAGTCTCGGTCAGGATTGCCCCTGCCAGCAACGTACCAACCTGCAGGCCGATAACGGTGACAACGGGCAGCATCGCGTTACGCAGAGCGTGAATGATGATGACGCGCATACGGGTCAAACCTTTAGCGCGCGCGGTACGAATGTAATCCTCACCCAGCACTTCCAGCATCGATGAACGGGTCATACGCACAATGACCGCCAGAGGTATAGTGCCCAGCACCATTGCCGGTAGGACCATATGCGCCAACGCATCGATAAAGTTGCCCTCTTCACCCCAGATGGCGGTGTCGATCAGCATAAAACCGGTCAGCGGATTGGAATCATCAAGGAACACCATGTCGCTCACCCGCCCAGAAACTGGCGTCAGGTTCCACTGCACGGAAACCAGCATGATCAGCATCATGCCCCACCAGAAAATCGGCATGGAGTAACCGGTCAGCGCCAGGCCAACGGCGGTGTGATCGAAAATGGAGCCGCGCTTAACGGCAGCAAGTACACCCACCGGGATACCCACTGAGACGGCGAAAATCATCGCGCAGACGCCGAGTTCCAGCGTGGCTTTGAATCGAGGTACGAACTCTTCCCACACCGGTAAGCGGCTTTTCAGTGAGATACCTAAATCGCCATGCATAACCCCCCAGATATAGTGGAGGTACTGCTGCCACATCGGCTTATCCAGACCGAGTTCAGCCAGCAGTTGAGCATGACGCTCAGGGGAGATCCCACGTTCACCTGCCATGATCATAACCGGATCGCCGGGGATCATATGGACGAAGGCAAAGGTGAGAAGAGTGATACCGATAAACGTGGGGATGACGAGTCCCAAACGTCGGAGAATGAACTGCAACATAACCCGGATTCTCTCTAATGACGCACGGCCTGGAACCGTGAGTCTGCATTGCTCACAAATCTTATCCCACGCAAACTGCATCGTGGGTAAAGCATTACGCCGGATGGCGCTGCGCTTATCCGGCCTACACAATACCGGGGCGCAGCGCTTCCTTGATTGCTTTTAATTATTCGACAGAGACGTTTTCGAAGTGGTGTTTGCCTAATGGATCAACCACATAGCCTTTTACTTCTTTACGCACTGGTTCATACACGGTGGAGTGAGCAACAATCAGAGCCGGGGCCTGATCGTGCATAACAACCTGAGCTTGCTTGTACAGTTCAATACGTTTGTTGTGATCGTCGGTCGCACGCGCCGGTTGGATCAGGTCTTCAAACGGCTTGTAGCACCAGCGAGAGTAGTTGGAGCCGTCTTTCGCTGCCGCACAACTGAACAGGGTGGCGAAGAAGTTGTCCGGATCCCCGTTGTCACCGGTCCAACCCATCATCACCGCCTGATGTTCACCCGCTTTGGCGCGTTTCAGATACTCGCCCCACTCGTAGGTCACAATCTTGGCCTGAACGCCAATTTTCGCCCAGTCAGCCTGAACCATTTCTGCCATACGACGTGCATTCGGGTTATATGGACGCTGTACCGGCATAGCCCACAGCTCAACGGTAAAGCCTTTGTCCTGACCGGCTTCCTTCAACAGCGCTTTGGCTTTCTCAGGATCGTAGGTGTAGTCTTTAACGTCGTCGTTATAGCCCCACATGGTCGGTGGGATCAGGTTTTTCGCGGCAACGCCAGCACCCTGATAAACCGCTTTGATGATCGCTTCTTTGTTTACCGCGTAGGTCAGCGCCTGACGGACTTTCACATCATCAAACGGTTTCTTCTCGGTGTTGAAAGAGAGGTAGCCAACGTTCAGACCGGCCTGCTCCATCAGGTTGATATTTTTATCCTGCTTCATGCGCGCGATGTCAGCCGGGTTCGGGTACGGCATCACCTGGCACTCGTTCTTCTGCAGTTTGGCGTAACGCACAGAAGCGTCTGGCGTAATGGAGAAGACCAGACGGTCGATCTGCGGCTTAGTGCCCCAGTAACCTTCGAATGCTTTATACAGAATACGAGAGTCTTTCTGGTACTGCTGCAGCTGGAACGGACCGGTACCGATTGGGTTCAGATCCACTTTCTCCGGGGAACCGGCTTTCAGCATGTTGTCCGCATATTCTTTGGAAAGAATAGAAGCGAAGTCCATCGCCAGGTCAGCCAGGAACGGTGCTTCCGGGCGAGTCAGTACGAACTGAACGGTTTTATCATCCACTTTTTTCACTTCGGAGATCAGGTCTGGCAGACCCATCCCTTCGAAGTATTCATAGCTGCCGCCAGAAACTTTATGGTACGGGTTCTGGGCGTTTTTCTGACGATCGAAAGAGAACACCACGTCATCGGCGTTTAATTCGCGCGTCGGTTTGAAATCTTTGTTGTCCTGCCACTTCACGCCAGGGCGAAGGTGGAAGGTATAGGTTTTACCGTCTTCGCTGATTTCCCACTTCTCAGCAAGTCCCGGGATCACTTCAGTTGTGCCGGTTTTGAACTCGACCAGGCGGTTATAGATCGGCACGGAGCTGGCATCATAGGTGGTACCAGAGGTGAAAAGCTGCGGGTTAAAGCCTTCAGGAGATCCTTCTGAACAATAAACCAGAGTTTTAGCCTGTACGCTTGCTGCGACGGTCATAGCCACCAGGCTCAGACCAAGCTTCAGCATCCCTGACTTCTTCAAGGAAATACTCATTCTTCTGCTCCAAATGTGATGTTTGTTGTTTTACCCTTTGCAATGGGTTTGCACCGCCTGGCCTTTTTTGTTTTTTACCCGGCCGGGTCAGCGTTAAGAGGATGGGGATTCCGTTCACATAAGCGACTGAGTTGCAGTGCGGATTCTCCATGAAATGCCCCTCATACCCTACAATCTGTCAACAGAATGTGAAAACGTCAATACAGGTAACCGCGATTTACACCAACGGTGAGAATTGGCAAACAAAGATTAAAAAAAGTGCAAGCGGGTATTTTCAGCAGGGAAATTTGTGCTACGCGCACTATGCCAGAATAAACATCTTCATACTTCGCAACATTTGGAGATTAACATTTATGCAATTTATTCAAATTTTCCCAATGAATGCTGCATATCTGAGCGATTAATGCCATGAACGTTAAAACGCACAGCGGAAAATGCCAGCGCCAGCCATAAGTAGCGCAAAAAAAGTTTCAAGCAAACATAAAAAAAGGCAATGGAATATGTCACAGAATCGTTAACTGTCAGTGGGAAGTGATGCACAATTTTTGCAGATAAAAGGAAGGTCAAAGGTGGGGTTGGAATAACGCCATACACGCTGGGATGAAACTGAGTCTGTAGGCCGGATAAGGCAAAAAACCCTGCTCGTTGAGCAGGGTTTTGAATTTGGTCGGTGATAGAGGATTACTCGCCACTACGTGGCTCGCCCTGCGGGCCGTTGCTGACGCAACGTTCTCTCGCTACGCTCGAGTCGAACCTCTTACCCCCGGAGGTTCTCATCCTCCTGGGCTATAAAGCAAAAAACCCTGCTCGTTGAGCAGGGTTTTAAAATTGGTCGGTGATAGAGGATTCGAACCTCCGACCCCTTCGTCCCGAACGAAGTGCGCTACCAGGCTGCGCCAATCACCGAATGCGGGGCGCATCTTACTGCTCAGCCACGCGCCCGTCAATCCCTTAGTATCAAAATGCCATTTGATCGGCGAGAAAGTCAGCAGCTCTGTTACTGGGCTGTAACCTTCTTCGCGTCCGGGATACGACACCAGTTGTTATTCTCGTTAATCCCCCCATTTGGCGAGGTATAACCAAGGCAACCCAGAACGGTATCGTACAGTTCCACATGACGACGCGGCACCTTCATCTCAGCTTCTTGCTTCAGGTGCGCAAATGCCTTCGCATGGTCAGGGTCTTCCAGATATTTGTCTGACATCCACACCATCATAGGAACGCGGAACTGCTCAGGCGGCGCCATTTTACGCGGCGTACCGTGCAGATGCTCACGTTCGTTAATTGACTCACCGTGATCGGCGGCGTAGAACACAATCGCTTTCTTATCGCGCAATTGATCAAACACTTTGGTAATAAAGTGATCAACGTAGGTTACCGAATTATCAAATGAATTAATCATCTCAGCTTTCGAGCAGCCACTATCCACGTTGACACACTCCGGCTTCCACTGTGCATATTCGCGGGTGTAGCGCTGGGTGTAGTTAAAATGCGAGCCCTTGGTGTGCAGAATAATCAGACGCTTTTCGCCATCATCAGTCTTCTGTAAAGATTGCTGCATCTCATTAATCAGCAGCATATCGTCAACGTTTTTGCCACGGTTACGCGGCTCAGCGCCAATCTGCTCACGATAGGCAATGTTCTCTGCCATAGTATTGCTGTAGAACCACATCTCGCTTTGCATCGCGTAAAGATCGGTCTTGAACCCTAACTGGCCGAGCACAGAAAAGACGTTTTGTTCTTTCAGAGTACGCTGCGGGTTTTCTTCCGCCCCGCCCTCGCGCACAAACATACAGCGCAGCGAAAGTTTAGTCGCCGTATCACAGGAATATCCTCGGAACGCGGCCAGATTTTTCTCCTGGGCGAGCCTTGGCGTGGTATTGCGCTCATAGCCAAAAATCCCCATATGATCCCAGCGGGTCGTTTCGCCAATAATAAAGACCACGTAGGTGTCGTCGAGGTTTTTGGGCGCAACATAGGTAAACTTCTTCGCCGGGTTCATCAGCGATTTGTTGTCTGAGGATTCATCCACCTGTGCCCAGGCGTACAAACCCAGCGCAGAGAGCCAGTTTGACGGCAGATAGGAATTCGCCACAACCCCACCATAGCTGGGTAAATCGATTCCTGTTTCTCGCTCAACGCTTCTCTGTTGCATGCTCAGCAAGCGAATCGGCGCCCATACCATCAGGCCAGCCACCAATACCACCGCCACGCTACGCCATCTCATGCCAGGCGTGCGGATCTGTTTCATCAGGGTATAGCGGCAGCGATTACTCCAAATCAGAACCAACGGTAAAATGCTGACCGAAACCAGCCACACGATAAAATGCCAGCCAACAACTTCTTTCGATAAATCAATATCCGTTGTCATTACGGAGGCAATAATACCGTAGCCAATGACCACGTTCAGGAAGGTCATGTAATAGCTGGCGCCAGCAGAGCAGAGCACCACAAACGTTGCCAGTACACGCCAGGCGCGTCGGCCAAATAAAGAGAGAATACGGAGTAAAAAGAAGGTCACCAGCACAGTGCCAGCTAATTCAACAACCGCAGAGAGTCCTTTCCAGACGGTAAACTCGTGCGCATATCCGCTAAAACGACGGAAAAACACAGCGCAATTCATAAAAAGACCGATATAGATCGCCAGCAAGAAACTCAGCTTCTGCTGCGTCATCGATTTGATATATCTCATGCAAACAAACCCTGGAGGAAGGGATAAAAACACCCTGCGCAAAAGCCTGTCAGGCCATACAGGGGAAAAGTGCGACAAATGCAGATAATAAGACAATTCTACAGCGCAGGTAAGTAGACCACAGGAGGGAAGAAAAGTGCTTATAGAGAATGCAAACGGCGCATATATTTTTGTAAATATATGCGCCGGGCATTAATCAGACCACTAATAGATCAGGCGTGTGCCTCGGTATAGACGCTACGCTGCGGCTGACGAATAGTGGTAGAAAGCGCCAGCGAGATAATTAACAGCGCAAAGATAACGCAGAAGGTCACATAGAATCCGCCGAACAGCGAGGCGATAATGGAACCACAAATGCTACCGATACCGAAACCTAAGTAAATGACACCGTAGTTTTTAGCCAGGTTGTTCAAACCGAAGAACTCACTCACCAGTGACGGGAACACGGTGATGGTGCCGCCAAAGTTAAATGCCACACAGGCAATCGCCGTAAAGAAGGTCACATCATTCAACGGCGCGAACAGCAGTGCCGCCATACCCACCAGCGAAACGACCTGCCCAATGGTGATAACGCGAATACGAGAGATTTTGTCGGACAGAATCCCCAGAACCAGACGACCGGACAGGTTAGCGATAGAAATCACGGTCACCGCGTTTGCCGCCGTTGCCACATCCATATGTGCCAGACTTTGTGCGATATCTTTCGCCACGCCAATTACGTACAGCCCGCTCATACACGCCGTCAGGAACATGACCGCCAGCATCCAGTACTGCGGTTTACGCATGGACTGCGCCAAGGTGTAGTCATTCTCAACCACGCCATTTTTCGTTTTCACTTCCTGATTCGGGGCGTCTTTCATCAGCGTGGAGCCAAAGACGATCATTACCAGCACAATCGCGCCCCAGATCATGAAGGTTTTTTCCAGACCCACGGTGCTCAACAGTTGGCTATCGATGAATTTAAAACCGAGGCTGCCAAGACCGTAAGAACCGATAGCGAAGGCGGAAATCAGCCCTTTACGCTCCGGGAACCATTTTACACAGTTGGAAAGCGTTAACAGGTAGCCTGCGCCATCCGCCAGACCAACCAACACACCAGCGCTCAGCCACAGCATAATCAGGCTGTCAGAGTGTGCCGTTAAGAAGAAGCCAACACCGAGTAAAATACCGGAGGCCATGGTGACGCGTTTCACGCCAAAACGTTCCTGCAGTTTCCCGGCGACGGAAGAAGAAATTGCCAGCCCGAGGCTCAGCAGGCCAAAGGAAAAGGCAACCTGACTCACCGGCGCATCAAGCTTAGAAGAAAGCGCACCGTTAAACAGGCTCCAGGTATAAACAGAACCTAAAGCAAATTGGGTAATGATGGTGCCGATCAGTGTCAGCCAGCGGGTACGCTGATAATCAGAAGTTTTCATGGCAGTCTTCCTGCATAAACAAAATGGGAAATTCTCTGCCAACAACCATACCGAAGCGTTTTTATGAGCAGGGGAAAACGGCATGAAATGCCGCCAGGACGGAATGAAATGCCTGGAATGCGGAATGAATGACGAGACAAAAAGTCGGGTTACTGAATTTTATCGCATGAGTTAGTACACGCTATCGCTGGAGTGCGTGTGATTGTTAATCTCAACATGTAATCAAGATGTTTATGTGATGATTGTTTACGTTAAAATTTGGCGCTCACTCCCATGGTGTACATATAGTCGCTGTTGTTGGTGCTATTTTCCGCCTGCGACAGCGCCGCGTAAGCCGCCATATGCGGGTTCAACAGCATATCCGCACCGACGGTAACATCTACCCAGTTACCGTCCTGACCCGCCGCCGTCATGCGACTGAGACCCGACTGCGCCTTCCAGATATTTTCGCCAAACTGCTGGTTATAACTGATTTGCGCCCACGGTCGCACATCACCGAACTGCGAATTGACTCGCCAACCCAACGAGCTCACGCTGGCATGCCACAGCGGATCGTTCTGCGTTGCCGACGTCGCGCTATCGCCAAATTCGTTGTAAGTAGATGTGGTGGAACCGTCATAATGCAGCGCGGCAACCGGACCGGTTGTCACCTGCCTTGAAAGCGGGAAGTTCCAGCCCATACTCATGCCGCTGGTGGCATCCATTGGCGTCTCATCCGCCAGATTCACCACGGGCCCCGCCACGTTCTGAGTGGAACGAATACGTTCTTCCAGAATGTCGTTATAACGTGGTTGGTGATCGCTGTCCCATGTATAACGTTCAGCCGTATGCCCTGACAGCGCATCAACGATATATTCTTGTTGCCAGCCATATGCTGTATTGATGGACAGCGCACAAACTATGACGCTCGCCAGAGTTAACCTTTGGCGACCACTACTGTTTCTTATAAGCATCAACGCGACTCCAGAAAAGAGCCGAATTCGGCGATATTATTGTCATTGTGTGAAGTATTTGGGCCAGCAGGCCTTGTATTAAATATTGTCTTTTTAGCTGGCGCGTCAAGGCGGGCCGAATGAAATTTTTACGCCAGTAAAAACAGCGAGGAAGAATATGCAGCGTTGCGGATGGGTCAGTCAGGATCCACTTTACATTGCCTACCACGACAAGGAATGGGGCGTCCCCGAAACCGATGGCAAAAAGCTGTTCGAAATGATCTGCCTCGAAGGCCAGCAGGCCGGGTTATCGTGGATTACCGTACTCAAGAAACGGGAAAATTATCGCCACGCTTTCCACCATTTTGACCCGGAAAAAGTGGCAGCCATGACCGAAGAGGATGTGGAAAGGCTGGTACTGGATGCCGGCATAATTCGCCATCGCGGAAAAATTCAGGCCATTATTGGCAACGCTCGCGCCTTTCTGACGATGGCACAAAACGGAGAGTCGTTTAGCGAGTTCGTCTGGTCATTTGTTGATAACCAACCGCAAGTGACCCGCGCCGCCAACCTGAGCGATATTCCCACCTCCACGCCTGCGTCAGACGCGCTGTCTAAAGCGTTAAAAAAACGCGGATTTAAGTTTGTCGGCACCACCATTTGTTACTCCTTTATGCAGGCATGCGGCCTGGTCAACGATCATGTCACCAGCTGCATCTGTTATCCGGGAGAACAACATGATTCGTGAATCAAAGGCTGAAGATCTACCGGCGATTCTGACGCTGTGGATGAAAAGCACAATCCATGCCCATCCGTTTATCGAAGAGCGCTACTGGCGCGAAAGTGAATCCGTGGTGCGGGATGTTTATCTGCCAGCCGCGCAAACCTGGGTGTGGGAAGAAGAAGGCGAGCTCAAAGGTTTTGTCAGCGTCATTGATGACCGCTTCCTCGGCGCGCTGTTTGTCGCGCCTGCCGCCATCAGAAGCGGGATCGGCAAAGCGCTGGTGCAGCATGTGCAGCAGCGCTTTTCGTTACTCAGCCTGGAGGTCTACCAGAAGAATCAATCAGCGGTGAACTTCTACCATGCGCTGGGTTTTCGCATTGAAGACGGCGCATGGCAGGAAGAGACTCATCATCCTACGTGGATTATGGGCTGGCAGGCGGATCAAACGCCGTAAGCGCCAGGTTCGGTCCGCTGTATTTTTCGAGCCACGCCAGCGCGGTGTTGCCTGCGCAGCCATTCCCCAGCTTCGAGCTGGGGAGATCTTTGGTCAGCACGTTGACGGCGCCATTTTTACAAATACCGTTCGCTGCGAGATCCAAATCCGGCCAGGCGCCTTCATGAATACAGATAACGCCGGGTTTAATACCCGCCGTCACCACCGCGCCCGCCAGAACTTGACCACGCTGGTTCCACACCCTGACCGTATCGCCATCCGCAATGCCGCGCGCGTGGGCATCCTGCGGATGAATCGTTACCGGCTCACGATCCGCTACCGCATACTGCTCACGCAACGCGCTGTAGTTAAGCTGACTGTGCAAACGGTGCGCCGGATGGGCGGAAAGCAGCTGTAGCTGGCCCGGTTCGGCGTTACCGAACCACTCATCCGGCTCCAGCCACATCGGGTGCCCCGCACAGTCCGCGTAGCCGTAACCAGCAATCCTCGCGGAGTAGATTTCAATTTTTCCGCTGTCCGTTTTCAGCGGATGAGCCTGCGGGTCGCGGCGAAAATCCGCAAAACGGATAAACTGCGCGCTGGCGGCATTTTCCGGCATTTCGATCAGGGCGTTGCGCTGCCAAAACTCGGCGAAAGGCGGCAATGTCACCTGCTGACTGGCCCCACGTTGCCCGGCAATATTGTAAAACGTCTCCAGCCATTCCAGCTCGCTTTTGCCTTCGGTGAATCGCTCGTAACCGCCCTCTTCCCAGCGTTCACTCAGCTCGGCAAAAACATCATAATCATTTCGCGCTTCGTCCTGCGGCGGCACAACCTGCTTCATCGGCACCAGGTGCTGGTTGCTGTAATCGCCGGTCATGGTCACATCATTGCGCTCAAAGGAGGTGGTCGCTGGCAGTACGATATCGGCATGCTTCGCTGCGGCGGTCCAGAAACACTCCGAGATAACCACCAGCTGCGGTTTTTGCCAGGCGCGAATTAAACGGTTAGTGTCCTGATGATGGGTGAAGTTAGCGCCACCAGCCCACCACAACATGCGGATGTCCGGGAAATGGCGGTCCATGCCGTTGTGCTGGTAAAAACCACCGGGATTTTCCAGCGCTTCAACAATTCGCGCCACCGGGATTTTATCTACCGCGTCGGTACCGCCTTTAACGCTGCCCTGCATTGAAGCCAGCACCGCAGCCCGGCGCGTTGGATTGCCGCCGTTGGCAAAATGGTACGACAGCCCAAAACCGCCGCCTGGCGTCCCGATTTGCCCGAGCATGGCGGCCAGGGTGACGATCATCCAGTGTTTCTGCTCACCATACTGTTGGCGCTGCATCCCCCATCCGGCCATCAGCATAGTGGTATTTTGGTGAAATATCGCCGCAAGTTCGCGTATTTTTGTTGCGGGTATACCGCAAATCTCCGCAGCCCACTCTGCCGTTTTCACAACATCATCAGATTTACCCAGCAGATAGTTTGCAAAACGGTCATAGCCGGTGGTACACCGGGCGAGAAAATCCTCGTCATGCCAGCCGTTTTCCACCAGCGTATGCGCGATGCCCAGCATCAGCGCCACGTCGGTCCCCATATGCGGGGCAATCCATTCCATCTTTTCGCCAAAGAATTCGACGCTTTCCGATCGCATCGGATCGATACAGATCAACCGTTTACCGCTGTCGCGCAAAGCCTCAAAGTAAGCAAGCCCCTGCTCATCGGACGCGTTCCAGGCAATCTTCAGTGTATTCAGCGGATTAGCGCTCCATAACACCACCACCTCGCTGTTCTCAAGCACCACAGGCCAGCTGGTTTGCTGCTGGTAAACTTCGTTACAGCCCACCACGTACGGCATGATCGCCTGCGCAGCCCCCGTCGAATAATCCCCCAGATGCCCGGTATAACCGCCTGCCAGCGCCATATAACGCTGTAGCAGAGTTGCCGCTTTGTGTAACACGCCATTAGATCGCCAGCCGTAGGAACCGGCAAAAATCGAGGCCGGGCCGTAGCTGTCACGGATACGTTTATGCTGCGTATGGATAAGATTCAGCGCATCGTCCCAACTGACGCGAACAAATTCATCCTGCCCACGCACGCCCTGGGGATTCTCCGGCGAGGCGAGAAAGCCTTTACGCACCATTGGAAAACGTACCCGCGTTTTACTGTGAACCTGGTCGCGCACCACGGTTTGCAAAGAGTTGGGATGGGAAGTGGGCAACGCGCCACACGAGGAGAAAACCGTCTCACCATCGGTGTCGACGAGAATTGGTCCCCAGTGGGCGGCGGTTAACACCGAGTAATGTGCGGGTGAATTAGCCAAGATGGCGCTCCTGAATGCGATGTGACGGCTTATTTATTATGCCGTTCAATGTTACTTACAAATTTCAGAGTCTTCCCTGGAATTTTCTTCATGTTCACACGTCATAATCAACCGCCACGGTCGCTGTGGCAAAGAAGAAAAAGTCATTAAGGAATTAAGATGAAGAAACGTGTTTTTGTTATTGCTGCCATCGTGAGCGGCGCCCTGGCGGTTTCTGGCTGCACAACAAACCCTTACACCGGCGAACGCGAAGCGGGTAAATCCGGCATTGGCGCGGGTATTGGCTCTCTGGTCGGCGCGGGCATTGGCGCACTCTCTTCTTCGAAGAAAGATCGCGGTAAAGGCGCACTGATTGGCGCGGCGGCGGGTGCGGCCGTTGGTGGTGGTATCGGCTATTACATGGACGTGCAGGAAGCCAAACTGCGCGAAAAAATGCAGGGAACGGGCGTCAGCGTGACGCGTAGTGGCGATAACATCATTCTGAATATGCCGAATAACGTCACCTTCGACAGCAGCAGCGCCAACCTGAAACCTGCTGGTGCCAACACTCTGACCGGCGTGGCAATGGTACTGAAAGAGTACAATAAAACCGCCGTCAACGTGCTGGGCTTCACCGACAGCACCGGCAGCCAGGATCTGAATATGCGTCTGTCTCAACAACGCGCGGACTCCGTGGCCAGCGCCTTGATCACGCAAGGGGTTGCCGCTAATCGTATCCGCACTCAGGGCATGGGTCCGTCAAATCCGATCGCCAGCAACAGCACGGCGGAAGGTAAAGCGCAGAACCGTCGCGTAGAGATTACGTTGAGTCCTGTGCAGTAATCGTTGAGCCGGGTGGCGGCTTCGCCTTACCCGGCCTACGTTCGACATGTAGGCCCGGTAAGCGCAGCGCCACCCGGCAAATTACTTGCTTCGTCAGATTTTCCCGCTAAGGTATTCACACGAAATTCATGGAAATCAGCGATGAGCAAATCAACACGGGCAACCATCAGCGATGTGGCGAAAGCCGCAAAAACCGGCAAGACCAGCATTTCACGCTATCTCAACGGTGAAAAGCACCTGCTTTCCGACGCGCTACTGGCCCGCATTGAACAAGCCATTGCCGATCTCGACTACCGTCCCAGCCTGATGGCAAGAGGCCTTAAACACGGTCGTACCCGCCTGATTGGCCTGATCATCGCCGATATTACCAATCCCTACTCCGTCAACGTGTTGAGCGGCATTGAAGCTGCCTGCCGCGATAAAGGCTTTACCCCGCTGGTGTGTAACACCAACAACGAAGTGGATCAGGAACTGCATTATCTTGACCTGCTGCGCAGCTACCAGGTCGAAGGGATTGTGGTCAACGCCGTCGGGATGCGCGAAGAGGGGCTGAACCGCCTGCAGCAGTCTGCGCTGCCGATGGTGCTGATTGACCGTAAAATTCCCGATTTCGCCTGTGATATGGTCGGGCTGGATAACACCCAGGCGGCAACGGTTGCCACGGAACATCTGGTCGAACAAGGTTTTGAAGCCATCCTGTTCCTCAGCGAACCGCTCGGCATGGTGAATACCCGCCGCGAACGCCTGAGCGCTTTTCGCGCCACCCTCGCACAGTACCCCAGCGTTATCGCACAAAATGCCGAAGTCCCGCTCACGGACAATACGCAACTGGACGACACCCTGAGCCAGTTCCACCAGCAGCACCGGGGAATGCGCAAAGCCGTTATCTCAGCCAATGGCGCTCTCACACTGCAGGTTGCCCGCGCCCTGAAACGCATTGGCCTTAACTGGGGCAGCGATATCGGCCTGCTCGGTTTTGACGAACTGGAATGGGCCGAACTGGCGGGCGTTGGTATTACCACGTTGAAACAACCTACCTGGCAGATTGGCTACACCGCCGTTGAGCAGGTTGTACGCCGGATCGATGGCGGCTCTGCTGCCATTCAGGAACAGGTCTTCTCCGGCGAACTGATCGTTCGCGGCTCTACCGCCCGTTAAATTTCCTTCGTGATGGTGATCATAAATTCAACATCATAAGCTTTTCTTTGGAACCGGTTCCATCTAGCGTTATAGCAAGAACGCTAGTCTGGAGTTTCCATGAAAAGAAAAATTATGGTGGTCACCGCCGCTTACGGCCATGACCAGGTACGGGCCGCTGGCGGGCAAACGGCAATGCTGCCCATTATCGCTGAAGCCGGTGCTGACGGCGTCGAAATCCGCCGCGAATTGCTGACCGACGCCGAGCTGCACACGCTGTCTACGGTGGCATCTGCTATCGAAATCTTCGGCCTGCTGGCCTGTTACTCAGCGCCTGAGCCGTTGTTCCTTGAGGACGGTAGCCTCAATCCCCGACTTCCTGCGCTACTTGAAGAAGCACAGGCCCTGCAGGCGCTATGGCTAAAAGTCTCCCTCGGCCATTTCTCCCATACAGAACAGTTCAACGTGTTACGTGAATGGCTGGACAACAGCGGAATGGAACTGGTTGTCGAAAACGATCAGACCGCCTGCGGACGCCTGAAGCCGATGCAGCGCTTTAACGAAGCCTGCCAGACGCAAAATCTGCCGATATCTCTGACCTTCGATATGGGCAACTGGCTGTGGGTGGGCGACTCCCCGGAACAGGCGGCGCAGAAACTGGCGTCAACCGTTGGGTATATCCATGTCAAAGCCGCCGTTGCACATCGCGACAGCTACCGTGCCGTACCGCCTGATGCAGCCGATCCGCGCTGGCTGACGCTGTTGAAAACGCTGCCGGGCGATGTTCCACGCGGCATTGAGTTTCCCCTGGAAGGGCAGGATTTGGCGGCGGTTACCCGCCGTTACGTCGAGTTGTTACGCGAGGAGTAACGCATGAAAAATTCACTGGATGTGGTAACGATTGGTGAAGCGATGGCGATGTTTGTCGCCACGCAAACCGGCGAACTGGCGGATGTGGAGCAGTTTCTCAAGCGCGTTGCTGGCGCTGAACTCAATGTGGCGACCGGTCTTGCCCGGCTGGGCCTGAAGGTCGGTTGGGTAAGCCGTGTAGGCAACGACAGTTTTGGCCGTTTTATCGTTAAGTCGCTGGAAAAAGAAGGGATTGATGCGCAGGGAGTCACCCAGGACGAGCGTTACGCTACCGGCTTTCAGCTTAAATCTAAGGTCGAAAATGGAACCGATCCCATTGTGGAATACTTCCGCAAAGGTTCCGCTGCCAGCCACCTCAGCATTGAGGATTATCACGAAGCCTACTTCACCAGTGCGCGCCACCTACACCTGAGCGGCGTAGCGGCGGCGCTTTCTGCCAGCTCTTATGAACTACTGGCGCATACCGCCCGTACCATGAAGGCCCAAGGGAAGACCATCTCGTTCGACCCGAATTTGCGCCCGGTGCTGTGGAAAAGCGAAGCCGAGATGGTGGAAAAACTGAACCGTTTGGCATTCCAGGCCGACTGGGTTTTGCCCGGATTAAAAGAGGGCATGATTTTAACCGGTCAGCAGACGCCTGAAGCCATCGCCGACTTTTATCTGCGCCACGGGGTGAAGGCCGTGATCATCAAAACCGGGGCTGATGGCGCCTGGTACAAAACCGCCGGCGGTGAACAAGGCTGCGTTGCACCGGTAAAAGTCGACAACGTGGTCGATACGGTCGGCGCAGGTGATGGCTTTGCCGTGGGCGTTATTAGCGCACTGCTGGAAGGCCGTTCGTTGCATCAGGCGGTGACCCGCGGCAATAAAATTGGCGCACTGGCCATTCAGGTTCAGGGCGACAGCGAAGGATTACCCACACGTGAACAATTAGGGGAATAAATTCCCGGCCAACTCTGTACCCTACATACAGAGGCGGCGTAACAGCATAACCAGAGGGCAGTCTATGAATAGCTCAACTAATGCAGCAAAACGCTGGTGGTACATCATGCCAATCGTGTTTATCACGTATAGCCTGGCGTACCTTGACCGCGCGAACTTCAGCTTCGCCTCCGCCGCAGGTATCAACGAGGACCTCGGCATTACCAAAGGGATCTCTTCCCTGCTGGGCGCGCTGTTTTTCCTTGGTTATTTCTTCTTTCAGATCCCGGGCGCAATTTACGCCGAACGCCGCAGCGTACGAAAACTGATTTTTGTCTGTCTGATCCTCTGGGGTGCCTGTGCGTCGTTAACCGGCATGGTTAGCAATATTCCAATGCTTGCCGCCATCCGCTTTATTCTTGGCGTCGTTGAAGCCGCGGTCATGCCCGCAATGCTGATTTATATCAGTAACTGGTTTACGAAGTCCGAGCGTTCGCGCGCAAACACTTTCCTGATCCTCGGTAACCCGGTTACCGTCCTGTGGATGTCCGTGGTTTCCGGGTATCTGATCCAGGCGCTGGGCTGGCGGGAAATGTTCATCATCGAGGGCTTCCCGGCCATCATCTGGGCGTTCTGCTGGTGGGTGCTGGTAAAAGACAAACCGTCTCAGGTCGGTTGGCTGTCAGAATCTGAAAAAGCCGCCCTTCAGGCACAACTGGAAAAAGAGCAGCAAGGCATCAAAGCTGTGCGTAACTATAGCGAAGCCTTCCGCTCACGTAACGTCATCCTGCTGTGTATGCAGTATTTCACCTGGAGTATTGGCGTCTATGGTTTTGTCCTGTGGCTGCCGTCGATTATCCGCAACGGCGGTGCAAATCTGGGGATGGTTGAGGTTGGCTGGCTGTCATCCGTACCTTATCTGGCGGCGACGGCGGCGATGATCCTCGTTTCCTGGGCCTCCGATAAACTGCAAAATCGTAAGCTGTTTGTCTGGCCACTGTTACTGATAGCTGCTTTCGCTTTTATCGGCTCCTGGGCCGTGGGCGCAGACCACTTCTGGATTTCTTACACGCTGTTGGTTATTGCGGGTGCGGCAATGTATGCCCCTTATGGTCCTTTCTTTGCCATCATTCCTGAAATGCTGCCGCGTAACGTTGCCGGGGGTGCAATGGCGCTGATTAACAGTATGGGCGCGCTAGGCTCATTCTTTGGTTCATGGTTTGTCGGCTACCTCAATGGCGCTACCGGCAGCCCGTCCGCCTCGTACATTTTTATGGGGGTAGCGCTTTTTGTCTCAGTATGGCTAACTCTCGTTGTTAAGCCTGCTAATAATCAACAGCTACCTATTGGCGCACGCCACGCTTAAATTTTAACTTACGGAGATTCGCATGAAGCCGTCCATTATTCTCTATAAAGCGTTACCTGACGATTTACTGCATCGCCTGGAAGAGCATTTTACTGTGACTCAGGTGCCTAACCTGCGCCCGGAAACGGTCGCACAGCACGCTGAGGCTTTTGCCAATGCGGAAGGTCTGCTGGGCTCCAGTGAAGCCGTCAATACCGCTCTACTGGAGAAAATGCCGAAACTGCGTGCGACCTCCACGATTTCCGTCGGCTATGACAACTTCGACGTCGATGCCCTTAACGCGCGTAAGGTGCTGTTGATGCACACGCCAACCGTACTGACAGAAACCGTCGCCGATACGGTGATGGCGCTGGTGTTAAGCACCGCTCGCCGCGTGGTAGAAGTGGCTGAACGGGTGAAGGTCGGTGAATGGACCAAAAGTATCGGGCCGGACTGGTTCGGTACGGATGTGCACCACAAAACGCTGGGGATTGTCGGCATGGGCCGCATTGGGCTGGCGCTGGCACAACGTGCGCATTTCGGCTTTAGCATGCCGATTCTCTATAATGCGCGCCGTCATCATCAGGAAGCAGAAGAACGCTTCAATGCGCGCTACTGCGACCTCGATACGCTGTTACAAGAATCCGATTTTGTCTGCCTGATCCTGCCGTTAACCGACGAAACGCATCATCTGTTCAGCACCGAACAGTTTGCCAAAATGAAGTCTTCCGCCATTTTCATTAACGCCGGACGTGGGCCGGTGGTCGATGAAAAAGCACTGATTGCCGCCCTGCAAAACGGCGAAATTCATGCCGCTGGCCTGGATGTGTTTGAGCAGGAGCCATTACCGGCAGACTCACCGCTGCTGTCGCTGCCAAACGTGGTTGCTGTGCCGCACATTGGTTCAGCCACGCACGAAACGCGCTATAACATGGCGGCCTGTGCGGTGGATAACTTAATCGATGCGCTGCAAGGACGCGTTGAGAAGAACTGCGTAAACCCGCAGGTCGCGCGATAAACAAAAGGCCGGGTAGCGCTTACACTCACCCGGCCCTTCATATCTTACAGCGGCTTAATTACTGAGCGGCATTCACCGCAGCAGTCCAGGCCTGGTTAAATGCCTGATGTTGAGCAGCCAACGGGCCAATCAGCGTGTTGTACTGACTTGCCTGCTGTGACGTTGGGAACTGGATACCGTTGGCGACAAAGCTCACCTGCGTATCCTGCTGCGCCACAAAATCACCAACCTGCACTAACTGCTGCGTGAAGATTTGCGCTGCAGGGATCAGCGGCTGTAACGCCTCTGCAGGTACAGTAACGACTTTATTGTAAACCTGGTCAAAGACCGGCTTCAGATCTTCGCCCTGCTTCAGCGCGCCATGCGCAGCATCTGCCTGTAGTTTCGCATTCTGCAACTGTTGCCCTAATACACCTAGCGCACCATTTGCCTGACGCAGCGGCTCACGCTGAGTCACATAATCCTGAGGAACACGAATCGCATTTACGCTATCAACCACCGGACGTAGACCGGAGTCCATCGCCTGATTAACCTGCTGCGAATAGCCATACAGAATCGCGTAATCGGACACAAACGGGCCAAACTGTTTTTTCTGATCGGCGGTCAGCGTTGGTAAACGCTCTCCGCTACGCATTGCAGTATTCTGCAGAAAATCGATAAACGCTTTACGTTGATCGCCTTCTTTATCAAAACACCCACTCAGGCCAACTACCATTAAGAGCGCCAAAACAGGCGCAAACCAGCGAGAGCAGGACTTACCTGTCGCCATTTTAATACTCCTTTCACCCAAAAATGCGCACAACGACACCCGCGTGCCTGACGTTAACAAGGATAGTCCAGGTCAGCCCCGCAAGATACCCTTTCCGCATAATCTTGTGGGGGAAAATAACCGTTCCCACCACCGTTCGTTTTGCTAAACAATGCTGCATTTACTACTCGGCGTCATATTTTAGTCATCTTTACAATCGGAATCGATCGTTCGGAGATCCCGACCTTTATCAGTTTGTTAGCCAGTAACAGATTGTCACCTGCGATCTGCTGAAACGAATCCAACTCTCAAACCCCGAATCCGACTTCATTTTTTGCGACTACTCTTAATGAGCTTCGAAGAAATTCACGATCCCGCTGTGTGATTTGTAGGAGTTCTCAATGGAATACAAAGATCCTATGTTTGAACTGCTGAGCAGTCTGGAGCAGATTGTTTTTAAAGATGTATCGCAGACGGTCACTCTGACGCAAAAAACCAACCCTTTCACCGAATTTGAACAGTTACGACGAGGGACAGGTTTAAAAACAGATGATTTTGCCCGAGTAATGGGCGTGACAGTCGCGATGGTTCATGAATGGGAGTCTAAACGCGTAAAGCCTTCCACTACCGAATTGAAGTTAATGCGCCTGATCCAGGCAGATCCAAGATTAAGTAAGCAACTGATGGATTGAACTATTTTTCAATTTTGCTTAAAAACGGTCCTGTAACGGGGCCGTTCCCTTACGAAGGTTATCCACAAAAAAGAAAATAGTAGTTGCATCCACATGCGTAAAATGAGTTAATGCCCTCAACGGTTTGACGTACAGACCATTACAGCAGTTAGTAAGGCAAGTCCCTTCAAGAGTTATCGTTGATACCCTTCGTAGTGAGCATTTCCTTTACTGTTAAAAAATCTGTAAAGCACGCCATATCGCCGAAAGGCACACTTATTTTTTAAAAGGTAATACACTATGTCCGGTAAAATGACTGGTATCGTAAAATGGTTCAACGCTGACAAAGGTTTCGGCTTCATCACTCCTGACGATGGCTCTAAAGACGTGTTCGTACACTTCTCTGCTATCCAGAACGATGGCTACAAATCTCTGGACGAAGGTCAGAAAGTTTCCTTCACCATCGAAAGCGGCGCTAAAGGCCCGGCAGCTGGCAACGTAACCAGCCTGTAAGCTTAAAAAGCTCAAGATTCTGAATCCCTGCCAAACGGCGGGGATTTTTTTTATCTGTACTTCTTAAAACGCCTCGCCCACACGCGTCTTTGCATTACTTTACCCGCCGCCCCTTTGACCTTTCCCTAAGGGCAAGCTTTATAGTGAGCCAGTCTGTATTCCACAACGTTCACAAGGAATTGAAGCTATGTCGAAATCCTCATTACTGCTGGTTTTAGGTTTACTCACCACCGGTAGCGCGTTCGCCGCAACCCCTGAAGCCACTTTTTTGGCGGAACACGGGCTCAGCGGAAAATCCGTCGAGCAAATCGTCGAGGCCATTGACCAGTCTCCACAGAGCCGCCCACTGCCCTACTCGGCATCCGTCACCAGCACTGAACTGAAGCTCTCTTCAGGCGATCAGATCTATACCCTGCCGCTCGGTGACAAGTTCTATCTGTCATTTGCCCCTTATGAATGGCAAACACATCCTTGCTTCAACCACAGCCTTTCCGGTTGCCAGGGCGAAATGCCGGAGAAGACATTCAATGTCAAAGTGACGGATAACAAGGGTGATGTAGTGCTACAAAAAGAGATGAAGAGCGGTCGAAATGGCTTCGTCGGGGTTTGGCTACCGCGCAATATGGCAGGCACCATCGCAGTAAGCTACAACGGCAAAAAAGCGGAGTATCCCATTAAGACCATGGAAGACAGCCAGACCTGTCTGACTAAATTACAGCTGCGCTAACAACATAAAAAAATGCCGGATGGCGCAATGCTTATCCGGCCTACTGGTGTTTATCTCGTAGGCCGGATAAGGCGAAGCCGCCATCCGGCATTTTCTAAGTCAGCTCAGGACCGTTACTGTAGCAGCGAAATATCCGCCACGCGCAGGAACAGTTCGCGCAGTTTTTCGAGCATGGAGAGACGGTTGATACGCAGATCTTTATCTTCTACGTTGACCATCACTTTCTCGAAGAACGCATCAACCGGCTCACGCAGTTCCGCTAACTCAACCAGCGCTTCCTGGTAATGGCCAGCGGCGAAAACAGGCTCCAGCTTATCGCGCAGCACCACAACCTGCATCGCCAGCGCAATTTCTTCCGGCTCTTTCAGCGTTGCCGCATTCACACGGTCATTCAGCGTTTCTTCAGACTTCGCCAGGATGTTCGATACACGTTTGTTCGCGGCAGCCAGCGCGGACGCGGCCTCCAGTGTACGGAAGTGCGAAACCGCCTTCATACGTGCGTCGAAATCAGCCGGACGAGTCGGACGACGCGCCAGCACGGCCTGAATGGTATCGACGGTATAACCTTCGTCCTGATACCAGGCGCGGAAGCGACCAAGCATAAAGTCGATAACGTCATCCACCACGTTGGCGTTGGTCAGCTTGTCGCCATACAGACGAACAGCCTCTTCCGTCAGCGTTTGCAGATCCAGATTCAGGTTCTTCTCAACGATGATACGCAGCACGCCCAGCGCAGCACGACGCAGCGCAAACGGGTCTTTGTCGCCTTTCGGATGCTGACCAATACCGAAGATACCCGCCAGGGTGTCCATCTTGTCAGCAATCGCCACGGCACAAGCCACCGGGTTAGACGGCAGGTCATCACCGGCAAAACGCGGCTGATACTGCTCGTTCAGCGCCACAGCGACATCTTCCGCTTCGCCATCGTGACGCGCGTAGTGCATTCCCATCACGCCCTGAGTGTCGGTGAACTCGAAGACCATGTTGGTCATCAGGTCGCACTTGGACAGCAGGCCAGCACGCGTTGCGTGGTTAACGTCAGCGCCAATTTGACCAGCAATCCAGCCCGCCAGCGCCTGGATACGGTCAGTCTTATCGCGCAGCGTACCCAGTTGCTGTTGGAACAGCACGGTTTGCAGACGCGGCAGATGGTCTTCCAGGCGTTTTTTACGGTCGGTATTGAAGAAGAACTCGGCATCCGCCAGACGCGGACGAACAACCTTCTCGTTACCGGAGATAATCTGGGTCGGATCTTTCGATTCGATGTTGGCAACGAAGATAAAGTTCGGCAGCAATTTGCCGTCGTTCGCATAAACCGGGAAGTACTTCTGGTCACCTTTCATGGTGTGTACCAGCGCTTCAGACGGAACAGCGAGGAATTTCTCTTCGAATTTCGCGGTAAGCACTACCGGCCATTCTACCAGCGAGGTGACTTCTTCCAGCAGGCTTTCGCTCAGGTCAGCGTTACCGCCAATCTTACGCGCCGCTTCTTCAGCATCGGCTTTGATTTTCGCTTTACGCTCAGCGTAATCCGCAATGACTTTGCCTCGCTCACGCAGGATTTCCGGATACTGATCGGCAGAATCGATAATGAATTCCGGCTCGCCCATAAAGCGGTGTCCACGGATCACGCGATCGGACTGAATGCCCAGAATCGTTGCCGGAATCACTTTGTCGCCCAGCAGCAGAGTCACGGTGTGAACCGGACGCACGAAGTGAACGTCAGACGCGCCCCAGCGCATCAGTTTCGGGATCGGCAGCTTCGCAAGCGAAGTGGCGATCATGTTTGGCAGCAGCGTTTCAGCGCTTTCGCCTTTCACATGTGCGCGATACAGCAACCATTCGCCTTTGTCGGTAGTCAGACGCTCAGCCTGATCAACCGTGATGCCGCAGCCACGTGCCCAACCTTCTGCCGCTTTGCTCGGTTTGCCTTCAGCGTCAAACGCCTGGGCAATGGCCGGACCACGTTTTTCAACTTCACGATCGGGTTGAGATTC
This sequence comes from Citrobacter sp. S39, assembly GCF_009495675.1. Taxonomy (NCBI): domain Bacteria; kingdom Pseudomonadati; phylum Pseudomonadota; class Gammaproteobacteria; order Enterobacterales; family Enterobacteriaceae; genus Citrobacter; species Citrobacter sp. S39. Next base: position 1,175,985 of record NZ_CP045555.1, on the reverse strand, counting down.
CGCCAGATTCGCGACTTTCAGCGCCAGGCGACGCGGTGCAGCAAACCACTCAACGTTGCCGTGCGCGATGCCAGCGTTGTCCAGCTCCGCGGTAAAGTTTGCAGCAAAGGACTCAGCCAGGCTGCGCAGTGCTTTTGGTGGCAGCTCTTCAGTGCCGATTTCCACCAGAAAAGTTTTCTCAGACATGGCCGCCTCTTATTTGTCTTTGTTGCACATCGGGAAGCCAAGGGCTTCACGGGAAGCGTAGTAAGCTTCTGCCACTGCTTTGGTCAGGGTGCGAATGCGCAGGATATAGCGCTGACGCTCGGTGACGGAGATGGCTTTACGCGCATCCAGCAGGTTGAAGCTATGGGCGGCTTTCAGAATACGTTCATACGCAGGCAGCGGCAGCGGATTTTCCAGCGCCAGCAGCTGCTGCGCTTCTTTCTCGTACTGCTCGAAGCAGGTGAACAGGAAGTCCACGTCGGCGTATTCAAAGTTGTAGGTGGATTGCTCCACTTCGTTCTGATGGAACACGTCACCGTAAGTGGTTTTACCCAGCGGGCCGTCGCTCCAGACCAGGTCGTAAACGCTGTCTACGCCCTGAATGTACATGGCCAGACGTTCCAGACCGTAGGTAATTTCCCCGGTTACTGGTTTACATTCCAGACCACCAACCTGCTGGAAGTAGGTGAACTGAGTCACTTCCATGCCGTTCAGCCACACTTCCCAACCCAGACCCCAGGCACCCAGCGTCGGGTTTTCCCAGTTATCTTCCACGAAACGAATATCGTGAATGGTCGGGTCCATACCCAGCTCTTTCAGAGAACCCAGGTACAGCTCCTGAATGTTGTCCGGTGACGGCTTAATCACTACCTGGAACTGATAGTAGTGCTGTAAGCGGTTCGGGTTTTCGCCATAGCGGCCATCGGTCGGACGACGGGAAGGCTGCACATAAGCAGTCGCCATCGGTTCCGGCCCCAGCGCACGCAGGCAGGTCATTGGGTGAGATGTTCCCGCGCCGACTTCCATGTCCAATGGTTGAACAATGGTGCAGCCCTGGCGAGCCCAGTAATCCTGTAAGGTCAGGATCAAGCCCTGGAAGGTCCTGGTATCAAACTTTTGCATATTATTTCGTGCTGGATACGTGTGGATTTAAAGGAAGCGATCAGTATACCCGCTGGCTGCAAGATATACAGTACGAAACGGGAAAAAGGGGGAACTTAGCGCATGGAAAGGTGCAAAAACTGCCCGTCTGCATCAAAAGAACAGACAAAACTCTCTTTACGGAAGGTAGAACCACGCATCTCATAGCTGCCCTGGAATTGCTCCAGGCCGGAGATATCAATTTTCTGCGCGCCAGTGTTGTAGCGTTGCGCCGCCTCATTTTTGCACAATGACTCCATATCCAGCGAACGTGTGGCACTGACCTTAACCTTTTGCGCTTTCTGCGCGGGTGCAGACGGTTGTGTGTCAGCGCACGCTACCAGCAAAAGGGTAGCGATTGTGGGAAAGAAATACTTCATCATCATTTTATTACCGCCTGGTTTGCTGGTCAGTCTTATTATTAGTGTCTGGAAACAGATCCTATTTTGAGAATCTCATCAGACCATCTCAAGCTTTAGCGTAAGAACTCGGATTATTCCAGTGAGCTACGTTCGCAAAATATCGGTCAGACTTTTTTTAATGGACACAGAGGAACTGATGCAGCCCAAAATTTTCTGGATTGATAACCTGCGCGGGATAGCCTGTTTAATGGTCGTGATGATCCACACCACGACCTGGTACATCACCAATGCGCAAAGCGTCAGCCCGTTGAATTGGGATCTGGCTAACGTGCTCAATTCAGCCTCTCGCGTCAGCGTCCCGCTGTTCTTTATGATTTCGGGTTATCTGTTTTTTGGCGAGCGTAGCGCCAAACCGCGCCATTTCCTGCGCATCACGCTCTGCATTCTGTTTTACAGCAGCGTGGCGCTGGCCTATATCCTGCTGTTTACCTCGATCAACGCTGAGCTGTCGCTGAAGAACCTGCTGCAAAAGCCGGTGTTCTATCATCTGTGGTTTTTCTTCGCGATCGCCGTCATCTACCTGGTTTCTCCGCTGATACAGGTGAAAAATATCAGCGGCAAGATGCTGCTGGCGTTGATGGTGGTGATAGGCGTGATTGCCAATCCCAATACCGTCTCGCAAAAAATTGGCGGTTTTGAATGGCTACCCATTAACCTGTACATCAGCGGCGACACCTTCTATTACATCCTGTACGGCATGCTGGGCCGGGCGATTGGCATGATGGATACGCAAAAGCGCGCGCTCAGCTGGCTCTGTGCGGCGTTATTCATTACCGCAGTATTTATTATTTCTCGTGGCACATTGCATGAACTGCGCTGGCGAGGCAATTTTGCCGACACCTGGTACCTCTACTGCGGCCCTGCGGTATTTATTTGCGCCGTCTCACTCCTGACGCTGGTCAAAAATACGCTCAGCACACGTACTCTGCCGCTACTGGGCCTTATTTCTCGCCATTCATTGGGCATTTATGGTTTTCATGCGCTGATCATTCACGCACTACGAACCAACGGAATTGAACTCAAAAACTGGCCACCGCTGGATATGCTGTGGATTTTCAGCGCCACGCTGGCAGGCAGTTTACTGTTGTCCATACTGTTGCAGCGCATCGATACGCGCAGGCTGGTGAGTTAATCCCCCATATTTTGCAGACGTAGCAACAAAACTTGCCCCAGTAAACATATGATGAATGCCACCGGATACAGCCCTTTTTCGAGGGGCGATAACGGGGCGTTCCAGACGCCCACCAGCAGCAACCCTATCGTGATGAGTGTGACCATTTGACATACAGAGGCGAAGCAATCGTCGCTCTGATCGAGATTTTCAGCACGCTGATAAACATATGTCACAAACATTCCCGTCATCAGCACGCCGAAAAAATAGCCTTTGCCACTCAATAACGGGCATGCCCGCCATAAGCCAATACTGTAAGTCAGTATGCCTGAGAGAAATAACATCCATGGCAACAGCCTTGTCGTCTTCATTGGGATCTCCTTATCCATCATGGATACAATATGAATAACCCGCTAAAGACAACACAGAAAAATGGCACTACGCCGGACTTTCAGAATAAATCCATGCGTACTAACTATTTATTGGATTGAAATATACATTTGATAAATCCCCTCTGTTTACCAGAGGGGAACGAGGATCAGGACATCAGCGGTTGCAATTGCAGGTAGATTCGGCGGAAGGTTTCCCGACGTTGTTGGTAAAGCGCGTGGCGCCCGGCGTCAGGATAATGCGCTTGTTCCAGCGTAAGCTGAGGCAGAAGATCTGATAAAGGCCGCTGCGGATTCATGGCAATTTGCGCCAGTCGCGCCGCACCAAGTGCAGGGCCGACATCACCGCCGGTACGATAATCCAGCTGCAATCCGCTGATGTCAGATAGCATCTGACGCCAGTATTCGCTGCGCGCCCCGCCGCCAATCAACGTAATGCTGGCGGGCTGCACGCCGCAGGCATGTACTACGTCCATACCGTCAGCCAGCGCAAACCCCACACCTTCCAGCACCGCCTGCGCCAGTTCTGCCGGACCATGCTGATGCGTCAGACCGAAAAATACGCCCTTGGCCTGCGGATTGTTATGCGGCGTACGTTCACCGGAAAGATAAGGTAAAAACCAGACCGGCTCCGCGAGTTCATCAGCCTGTTGCGCAGCGTCAATCAATGCAGGAACGCTCGCCAGTCCGGTTAATTTTGCCGCCCAGTCCAGACACGATGCCGCACTTAACATCACAGACATCAGATGCCATCGCTCAGGCAAAGCATGGCAAAAACTGTGAACCGCACTTTCCGGTTTGCTAAGGAAACCATCACTCACCGCAAAATAGACACCGGATGTCCCCAGCGAAAGCATCGCCTGACCGGCATTCATCATGCCTACGCCAACCGCCCCCGCCGCGTTATCACCACCTCCGGCAACAACCGCAACCTCCTGCATTCCCCAGGCTTTAGCGACGTCTGGCAACAAGGTTCCGGTAATCTCGCTGCCTTCATAGAGCGCAGGCATATGTGCGCGAGTCAGTTTACAGGCAGCCAGCATGACATCGCTCCAGTCACGCTTCGCGACATCCAGCCACATTGTCCCTGCCGCATCAGACATATCGCTGGCAAAATCACCGGTCATGCGCAAACGCAGGTAATCTTTCGGCAGCAGGACTTTATCAACCCGCCTGAAAATCTCCGGTTCGTGGCGCTGCACCCACAGCAGCTTTGGCGCGGTAAAGCCAGGCATCATCAGGTTGCCGGTGATGGCACGCGACTGCGGAACCCGCTCCTCAAGCATGACGCACTCTTGCGCGCAGCGACCATCGTTCCACAGAATAGCCGGACGCAATATATTCTGTTGCTCATCCAGTAGCGTCGCGCCGTGCATCTGTCCGGCAATCCCCAACGCTTTCACCTCGCGGAGTGAATGCTGCAGGCCCAATGCTTTCACAGCCCGATCCGTTGCCGACCACCACTGCTCAGGGTCTTGTTCAGACCATAACGGATACGGGCGCGAGACGGTGAGTTTCTCCGTGTGCGAAGCGACCACATCCCCCTGCTCGTTGAGCAGGATGGCCTTCACGCCTGATGTGCCAAGATCTATCCCGATATACATAAGGCATCGTTCCTTAAAGAAAGGCCCGGTAGCGCGAGCTGACCGGGCTTACGGACGTTCTCAGAAACCCGTTATTTGTCGAACAAATAATGGTTCACCAGATTTTCCAGCAATTCCTGATGACCGCTCTGGTGCACCGGCGCCAGGTTATGTTGTTCAGCGTACTGCGCAATTTCCGTCAGCGTCATCTGCCCTTTCAGAATTTGCTGGCCCAGCTCACCATTCCAACCGGCATAACGTTTTGCCACGCGCTGATCCAGACCACCGTCTTCAATCATACGGGCCGCAATTTTCAACGACAGTGCCATGGTATCCATCGCGCCAATATGACCATAGAACAGATCATATTTATCGGTACTCTGACGACGCACTTTGGCATCGAAGTTCAGGCCACCAGTGGTGAAGCCGCCCGCCTTCAGGATTTCGTACATCACCAGCGCGTTCTCTTCTACGCTGTTCGGGAACTGATCAGTGTCCCAGCCCAGTTGCGCGTCACCACGGTTGGCATCAACAGAGCCAAACAGACCCAGCGCGATAGCGGTGGCGATTTCGTGATGGAACGAGTGGCCCGCCAGCGTGGCATGGTTAGCTTCGATATTCAGTTTGATCTCTTTTTCCAGACCGAACTGCTTGAGGAAGCCGTAGACGGTCGCCGCATCGTAGTCGTACTGGTGCTTGGTCGGTTCCTGCGGTTTCGGCTCGATAAGCAAAGTGCCCTGGAAACCGGTTTTGTGTTTGTGTTCCACCACCAGTTGCATGAAGCGACCAATTTGCTCACGTTCCTGACGCAGATCGGTATTCAGCAGCGTCTCATAGCCTTCACGACCACCCCACAGAACGTAGTTTTCACCGCCTAACTTGTGCGTGGCATCCATGGCCGTAACCACCTGCGTGGCGGCCCAGCTGAATACTTCCGGATCAGGGTTCGTAGCCGCACCCGCGCCGTAGCGTGGGTTGGTAAAGCAGTTTGCTGTTCCCCACAGCAGCTTCACGCCGCTCTGTTCCTGTTTTGCCGCCAGCACATCAACCATCTGCGCAAAGTTGTTTTTGTACTCTTTCAGTGAAGCCCCTTCAGGCGAGACATCCACATCATGGAAGCAGTAGTAAGGCACGTTCAGCTTGTGGAAGAACTCAAATGCCACGTCCGCCTTGCGTTTCGCCAGCGCCAGTGCTTCACCAGGCTGCTGCCACGGACGATCGAAAGCCCCCATACCGAACATATCCGCACCGTTCCAGCAGAAGGTATGCCAGTAGCAGGCAGCAAAACGCAGATGATCTTCCATACGTTTGCCCAACACGATTTCGTCAGGATTGTAATGGCGAAATGCGAGCGGGTTAGTGGATTGAGTACCTTCAAAACGAACACGATCGAGTTGGTCAAAATAAGCCGGCATAATAAGCTCCATAATCAGGTAATACGGTAAGTAAACTGCGATATGGCTATACTGGAATTTCCTGATTTATTGCTCAATTACGTTATTTCACACCGCTATTAAGAGAATACCCAAACGTGCGCTGGCTCCCAAAAAAACGCGCTGAAAAACGAAATAAAAAAGCGATCGCGATCGAAGGTTAGCCATTAAACAAAAAACCGTAATGCGCAGATGAAAAATGACAATTGTCATCCCGCTGACAGTATGTAAATTTTGCCTGGCCTCAGGCAATCAGGAAATTTGTCACGCTTCATCAAGCAGTCGTACCGGCGGTTTTGCTAGTATCGACAGGCCCACGTTAACCTTTCCAGGACAGGTTCTTATGTTTGATAAACGTCACCGCATCACTCTGTTATTCAATGCCAATAAAGCCTATGACCGTCAGGTGGTAGAAGGAGTGGGTGAATATTTACAGGCATCGCAATCCGAGTGGGATATATTCATTGAGGAAGATTTCCGCGCCCGTATCGATAATATTAAAGACTGGTTAGGCGATGGCGTTATTGCCGATTATGACGATGATGACATTGCGCAATTACTTGCCGATGTCGATGTTCCGATCATCGGCGTTGGGGGTTCCTACCATCGGGAGCAAGATTACCCCCCGGTACATTACATTGCTACCGACAACCACGCGCTGGTAGAAAGCGCTTTTCTGCATCTGAAAGAGAAAGGGGTTAACCGTTTTGCGTTTTACGGCCTGCCTTCCTCAAGCGGTAAACGCTGGGCCGCAGAACGTGAATATGCCTTTTGCCAGTTGGTGGCTAAAGAAAAGTACCGCGGCGTCGTCTACCAGGGGCTGGAAACTGCGCCGGAAAACTGGCAGCACGCGCAAAATCGTCTGGCAGACTGGCTCCAAACGTTGCCGCCGCAAACCGGCATTATCGCGGTCACCGACGCGCGGGCACGACACGTCCTGCAAGTCTGCGAGCACCTACATATTCCGGTACCGGAAAAGCTATGCGTGATAGGAATAGATAACGAAGAACTGACCCGTTACTTATCACGGGTAGCGCTGTCATCCGTGGCTCAGGGAGCCCGGCAGATGGGCTACCAGGCCGCAAAACTCCTGCACCGCTTGCTGGCGAATGAGGCGCTGCCGCTGCAACGCATTCTGGTTCCTCCGGTGCGCGTGGTTGAGCGGCGCTCAACCGATTACCGCTCCTTGACCGATCCTGCCGTTATTCAGGCGATGCACTTTATCCGCAATCATGCCTGCAAAGGGATTAAGGTTGAGCAAGTTCTTGATTCAGTAGGGATTTCACGTTCAAATCTGGAGAAGCGTTTTAAAGAAGAGGTCGGAGAGACTATCCACGCCGTGATTCATGCCGAAAAGCTGGAAAAAGCGCGCAGTCTGTTGATTTCTACCACGCTTTCAATCAACGAAATTTCACAGATGTGTGGCTATCCGTCTCTGCAGTATTTCTATTCGGTCTTCAAGAAAGAGTACGACACGACGCCAAAAGAGTATCGCGATGTGAACAGCGAAGTGTTGCTGTGAGGATTATTGCCGGATACGGCGAAGCCGCCATCCGGCACACAGAATTACATATGCGCGGCGATTAAACGCTGGTTATCCTGATACATTGCGAACAGATAGTTGTTGTAGCTCTGTCCTTTAGTGGAATAACCCTTCAGCTTATGGATCATCGCGGTAGCGGTGACTTCCTGATCGGCTTTACGCAGCTGCGCACGTGATTTACGGAAAGAAGAGTAAGCCGGGTGCGTGTTCAGGTTGATGACGTAAGCATTCACCGACTCTTTCACCGATTCAAACTGTGAGTAGCCTTTCACCTTACCTGGGGCATTGTTACAACGACCTTTGCCACATTTCATGCCAAACAGGTTGTTATTGCTACGCGCCAGCTTCGACGTACCCCAGCCGCTTTCGGCCGCAGCCATGGTTGCCACCATACTGGTCGGGATAATGTCTACGCGCTCAAGCAGCGTATTCCACGGAATTTTACGCGTGTTGCCAGACCAGCTCACCTTGTAGCGCTTCGCGATGTCTTTCATACGCGTACGCTCAGTCGGTGACCAGCGGTTCTGGTACTGTTTTGAAATCAGCCAGTTACGGTCCGCAGTAATGGCAGCATTTTGACTGGTAATATAAGGCATAACCGTCCGGAGAAACGCTTTTTTCCTTGGTGTTCCGGAAGGGTATTTTCGCAAATCAGGAAGTGAACTACTCTTTGCACTATTGCGAGAATACTCTTGTTTACTGCTAACCTGTTTATTACTTGCCTTGGTTATCTGGGGCTTGTGACTCGTTGTCGCCGTGTGTGTCTTTGCCAGCACCTCACCCGAAAATGCAACGGTGAGTAACATAAGAATCATTGCCCCATATCGTCGAATGGGAGTCAATATCATTAGGTCTCCTGGTCGGATTTATACATTCCAACACCTTATATTTTTCACAAAAATGAGAGATGAATCTCAAATCATATCAAAAATAGCCGTCAAGAGCACCCAAAGGAATAGTCCAATTCTGAAACTATGTCACGCATTAACGGTTCAGGGTGCCATTAATTCGAAGAAAATGTGGAGGTTATCGCAAAATAAGTTCATTTTTTGAACGCGATCGCTCACCCTCACTTCTCCTCCTGGCGGAATCGACTCAAAGGATGAGTTTCCAGCCTGATTTCACTGGCAAACTGGCGAAAACAGCAGCACCAAGGACAGCATTATGAAACTTGCCGCCGTTGCGCTGGCGCTCATGCCCGGCATTGCCATCGCCTCATCATGGACTTCTCAGGGACTCCCCACCTTCGAAGCGGAAGGTACGGGTAAATTCGTCAGCCATGCAGCGTTGACGAAGGGTACTCGTCCTTTAATCCTAAATTTTGACCAACAGTGCTGGCAGCCTGCTGATGCGATAAAACTCAACCAGATGCTATCGCTAAAACCGTGTGAAGGCGCGCCGCCGCAGTGGCGTTTATTCAAAGACGGCGATTACACGCTGGAAGTCGATACTCGCTCCGGAACGCCAACGTTGATGCTCTCGGTAAAAAGCGCCGCAGACCCTGTCACGACCCAGATTCGCCAGTGCCCGAAATGGGATGGTTCGCCGTTAACACTGGATGTGAGCCAGACCTTTCCGGAAGGTGCCGTGGTGCGCGATTACTACAGCAAACAAACGGCAACGGTAAAGAATGGGTCGATTACCCTACAGCCTGCCGCAGCCAGTAACGGGCTGTTGCTGCTGGAACGGGCGGAAACCGATGCCCCGGCTGCTTTCGACTGGCATAACGCTACGGTGTATTTCGTTCTGACGGATCGCTTTGTAAATGGTGACCCAGGCAACGACCACAGCTACGGACGTCGCAACGACGGCATGCAGGAAATTGGCACTTTCCACGGTGGCGATTTGCGCGGACTCACCAGTAAACTCGACTACCTGCAACAGTTGGGCGTCAACGCCTTGTGGATCAGCGCACCGTTTGAGCAAATTCACGGTTGGGTCGGCGGTGGCACCAAAGGCGATTTCCCCCACTACGCTTATCACGGCTATTACACTCAGGACTGGACTACGCTCGATGCGAATATGGGTAATGAAGCTGACCTGCGTGCCCTGGTTGACGGTGCGCACCAGCGCGGCATTCGTATCCTGTTCGATGTCGTCATGAATCATACCGGCTACGCCACGCTGGCGGATATGCAGGAGTATCAGTTTGGGGCGCTGTACTTGTCGGGCGATGAACTGAAAAACACGCTCGGTGAACGCTGGACGGACTGGAAGCCAGCCGCCGGGCAAAGCTGGCACAGCTTTAATGATTACATCAACTTCAGCGATAAAACAGGTTGGGAAAAATGGTGGGGGAAAAACTGGATCCGTACCGATATTGGCGATTACGACAATCCTGGCTTTGACGACCTGACCATGTCACTGGCCTTCCTGCCCGATCTGAAAACCGAATCCACCACGCCTTCCGGGCTGCCAAACTTTTATCAGCACAAACCAGATACGCACGCTAAAGCTATCGCCGGTTACACGCCCCGCGATTATCTGACGCACTGGCTCAGCCAGTGGGTGCGTGATTACGGGATTGACGGCTTTCGGGTTGATACCGCCAAACACGTCGAGCTTCCCGCCTGGCAGCAATTAAAAACACAGGCCAGCGCAGCGCTGGCTGAATGGAAGAAAGCCAACCCGGATAAAGCGCTGGATGATAAACCTTTCTGGATGACCGGCGAGGCCTGGGGTCACGGCGTGATGCAAAGCGACTATTACCGTCACGGCTTTGATGCGATGATCAATTTCGACTATCAGGAGCAGGCGGCAAAGGCCGTCGATTGTCTGGCAAATATGGATGTCACCTGGCAACAAATGGCTGAAAAACTGCAGGATTTCAACGTCCTGAGCTATCTCTCCTCGCACGATACGCGTCTGTTTCGCGAAGGTGGAGACAAAGCCGCCGAGCTATTGCTGCTGGCGCCTGGCGCGGTACAACTCTTTTACGGCGACGAGTCGGCCCGACCCTTTGGACCAACAGGTTCAGACCCATTGCAGGGCACGCGCTCAGAAATGAACTGGCAGGATGTGAGCGGGAAATCTGCTGCCAGCGTCGCACACTGGCAGCGCATCAGTCAGTTCCGAGCCAGACATCCCGCCATCGGCGCCGGTAAACAGACTACGCTTACCCTGAAGCAGGGATACGGATTTATCCGCGAGCATGACGACGATAAGGTGATGGTGGTGTGGGCCGGCCAGCCCTGATCCCAACAGGCTTCCCGCTGTGCATACGGCGGGAAGCCCAACACAAAATAAAAAACCAGCCAGGCAAACATCTGCAGCACAAAACATCAATCCGGTCCGCTTCCCCTGATTTGCACCCTGCCATGGGTAGCGCTATGGTTAGCCACTTTACTACTCAGTTCGACAGACCCCCTGCTATGACATTCTCACTTTTTGGCGACAAATTTACCCGCCATTCAGGCATCACCCGCCTGATGGAGGACCTCAACGACGGTTTACGCACCCCAGGCGCCATCATGCTCGGCGGTGGTAATCCGGCGCAAATTCCAGAGATGCAAAATTACTTCCAGTCTCTGCTGACAGATATGCTGGCAAACGGCAAAGCCGCTGATGCGCTTTGCAATTATGACGGTCCGCAAGGGAAAACCGAGCTCCTGTCTGAGTTGGCGAAACTGCTACGTGAGAAGCAGGGTTGGGATATCGAGCCACAAAATATTGCACTGACAAATGGCAGTCAGAGCGCGTTTTTCTACTTATTCAATCTGTTCGCCGGACGCCGCGCTGACGGAACAACGCAAAAAGTGTTATTCCCATTAGCCCCGGAATACATTGGCTATGCCGATTCCGGGCTAGAAGAAGATCTTTTCGTCTCCGCGCGTCCGAACATCGAACTGTTACCGGAAGGCCAGTTTAAGTATCACGTTGATTTTGAACACCTGCACATCGGTGAAGAGACGGGGATGATCTGCGTGTCACGCCCGACTAACCCGACAGGCAACGTGATCACAGACGACGAGCTGATGAAGCTGGACCGGCTGGCCAACCAGCATGGGATCCCGCTGGTGATTGATAACGCCTATGGCGTACCATTCCCTGGCATCATCTTTAGCGAAGCGCGTCCACTGTGGAACCCCAACATTGTGCTGTGCATGAGCCTTTCCAAGCTGGGCCTGCCAGGTTCCCGCTGCGGCATCATTATCGCCAATGAAAAAATCATCACTGCGATTACCAATATGAACGGCATCATCAGCCTTGCTCCTGGCGGGATGGGACCGGCGATGATGTGCGAGATGATTAAACGTAACGATCTACTGCGCCTGTCCGAAACGGTAATTAAACCGTTTTACTATCAGCGCGTTCAGGAGACGATTGCGATTATTCGCCGCTACTTGTCAGAAGATCGCTGCCTTATCCATAAACCAGAGGGCGCGATTTTTCTTTGGCTGTGGTTCAAAGATTTGCCCATTACTACTGAACTGCTGTATCAGCGCCTGAAAGCGCGCGGCGTACTGATGGTTCCCGGTGACTACTTCTTCCCGGGGCTGGATAAACCCTGGCCACATACCCATCAGTGCATGCGGATGAACTACGTGCCAGAACCAGAGAAAATCGAAGCTGGCGTGAAGATTCTGGCTGAAGAGATCGAACGCGCCTGGCTGGAAGGCTAACGCAAACCCGACCCAAGTGCGGGTCGGGCTCACTTCACAGCGGTTGTGAACGCAGACGCTGTCGCTGAATACTGACGGCATCAATACACTGCAACGCGCTGGTCGGGCAGGCTTCTACGCACGCAGGCCCCGTCTCACGATGCCAGCACAAATCGCATTTTATCGCCTGCACCCGCGACGAACGGGCAACGACATTCATTGCCCCAAACGGGCAGGCCAGCATACAGCTTTTACAACCAATACAACGTGTCTGTTCAACGAAGATATGCCCATGTTCACGACGAATGGCGTGCGTTGGGCAAACATTCGCACAGGGAGCGTCTTCGCATTGATGGCAGGCGACCGCCGTTGTAAAGGTGTCATCTTTGATTACCCGAATCCGCGGTATAAACGCAGAAGAAGAGACCGACGCACAGTCCTGGTTTTGCTGGTGCGCGACGACGCAGGCAACTTCGCAGGTACGACACCCAATACATTTTGCCGCATCCGCCATAATAAACGCGTTCATTGTCCCCTCCCTCTGCGTGAAAACCACAGAGTGCCAGAGAGGTCGCCCTTGTCGCTTTGATCGGACAGGGGAAACGGTTAAATAGTGTCAGGTGCCTGAATAACTATGGATCTCTGCCTAATCGCGAACGGTAAAACCCAGCTCATTTGAAATCGCCTGCGCGGTTTCCCGTAGTGGCTTGAGTAGATTTTTTTCCCCTATCTGCTTAAGTCGCGAGGTAGAGAGTGAAATTGACACCGCGTACGGCACCCGACCATGAATATCAAACACCGGCACGGCAATACAGGAAACGCCCAGTTCGTTCTCTTCCCGATCCATCGCCATACTGCTTTCGCGGATCTGCGCCAATTCGTCGTACATCGCCGGTAAACCGGTAATGGTATTGCGGGTCAGGGGCTGAATAAGATCCTGATGGCTCTCCCAGTAGGCTTCCACATAATCCGCATGCCCAAACGCCATGTAAATTTTACCCATCGCCGAGCAATACAGCGGCATATGTTGGCCGATATAAGCGCGGGTACGCAGCATGCCCGTCGTCGGTTCCAGCTTATAAATCAGAATCGCGTGGTCATCTTCACGGCTTGAGAAGTTGATGGTTTCACCGGTGGCGATATTCAGCGCTTCGAGGTGCGGCGCAGCAACATGGATGATGTTCAGTGACGACAACGCCTTCTGACCCACGGCAATAAATTTGGTGGTCAGGCGATAACTCCCTGCCGCTGGCGCGGGGGTGACATACCCACAGGATTGCAGCCCTTGCAGGAGTCGATGCACAGTACTTTTGTTCAGCCCTGCCAGTTCAGACAAATGCGCCAACGGGCACCCATTCGGATAGTTACTCAGAATCTCAATCAACATCAAACCACGGAACAGGCTCTGACTTCCGGCTGGCCTCTCTTTGTCTTGCGTCATTTCACTCTCTTTTGTGCCCATCGCTTCCGCTCCCCTTTTCGTCGCGCTCTGATGGTAGCGCAAAGTGTGTTTCAGTTCACGATCTGAACCGAAAAAACACAACTATTTGATTTTGATGATTTTAAAAAATAGACCACCCCGTTGATCTGTCAAAATTTGATCGCTATATTTGAAATCAGATTTCGCATAGTGAAATTTAGAGATAAAAAAGCGATCAAATTTAAACAAGGAAACAGGAATGAAAGTCACTTTTGAGCAGTTGAAAGATGCGTTCAATCGGGTACTGCTGGCACGCGGTATCGCCGTTGAAACCGCCGATGCCTGTGCCGAAATGTTTGCGCGCACCACCGAGTCCGGCGTGTATTCACACGGCGTGAATCGTTTTCCTCGTTTTATTCAGCAATTAGATAACGGCGACATCATTCCTGAGGCCAAACCGCAACGCATTACTAGCCTGGGAGCGATTGAACAATGGGATGCCCAGCGTTCGATCGGAAATCTGACGGCGAAAAAGATGATGGACAGAGCCATTGAGCTGGCCTCCGATCACGGTATTGGCCTGGTCGCACTGCGTAACGCCAACCACTGGATGCGCGGCGGCAGCTATGGCTGGCAGGCGGCGGAGAAAGGTTACATCGGTATCTGCTGGACTAACTCGATTGCCGTCATGCCGCCGTGGGGTTCGAAAGAGTGCCGCATTGGTACTAACCCGTTGATCGTCGCGATCCCCTCATCGCCAATCACCATGGTTGATATGTCGATGTCGATGTTCTCCTACGGCATGCTGGAAGTGAATCGCTTGGCCGGTCGCGAACTGCCGGTAGATGGTGGCTTTGATGATGAAGGCAATCTCACTAAAGAGCCGGGCGTTATCGAAAAAAACCGCCGCATTTTACCAATGGGTTACTGGAAAGGTTCAGGTCTGTCGATTGTGCTGGATATGATCGCCACCCTGCTTTCAGACGGTTCTTCCGTGGCCGAGGTCACCCAGGACAACAGCGATGAATATGGCGTTTCACAGATTTTTATCGCCATTGAAGTGGATAAGCTTATCGACGGCGCCACCCGCGACGCCAAACTGCAGCGCATTATGGATTTCATCACCTCCGCCGAACGCGCCGATGAAAACACACCTGTCCGCCTGCCGGGCCACGAGTTTACAAAGCTGCTGGAAGAAAACCGCCGCAACGGTATCACCGTTGATGACAGCGTCTGGGCCAAAATTCAGGCCCTGTAAGGAGCAACACCATGATCTTCGGACATATTGCTCAGCCTAACCCATGTCGTTTACCCGCGGCGATTGAAAGGGCACTCGACTTTCTGCGCAGCACAGATTTCCGCAATCTGGAACCGGGTGTGGTAGAAATCGACGGTAAAAATATCTTCGCGCAGGTTATCGATTTAACCACGCGTGACGTTGCCGAAAATCGCCCGGAGGTGCATCGCCGCTACCTGGATATTCAATTTCTGGCCTGGGGCGAAGAGAAAATCGGGATCGCGATTGATACCGGGAATAACCAAATCAGCGAATCATTATTAGAACAGCGCGATATTATTTTTTATCACGCCAGCGAACATGAATCTTTCATTGAAATGATTCCGGGAAGTTATGCCATATTTTTCCCGCAGGATGTTCATCGCCCTGCATGTCATAAAACTGTCGCCACGCCGATCCGCAAAATAGTCGTGAAGGTTGCTATTTCAGTTTTATAAAAAGGAGCACAACATGAGCGTTAATAATGCCGGTTATATTATCGGTGCGTACCCCTGTGCACCCTCATTTCACCAAAAGAGTGAAGAGGAAGAGAAGGAATTCTGGCGACAGCTCGCCGATACTCCGGATATTCGCGGTCTGGAGCAGCCCTGCCTTGAACATCTTCACCCGTTAGGCGACGAATGGTTATTACGTCATACGCCGGGCGACTGGCAAATCGTAGTCACCGCCATTATGGAAACCATGCGCCGTCGCGGCGCAAACAGCGCTTTTGGGCTGGCCTCCAGCGACGAAGAACAGCGTAAAGCCTGCGTGGCGTATTACCGTCATCTGCAGCAGAAAATCAACCATATCAATACGGCACACGCCGGAAAAGTGATTGCGCTGGAACTGCATGCCGCCCCCAATGCCAGCAACCCAAATGTTGCGCAGGCCACCGACGCGTTTGCCCGTTCGCTGAAAGAAATTACCTCCTGGGACTGGTCCTGCGATCTGGTGCTGGAACATTGCGACGCCATGACCGGCATTGCGCCGCGCAAAGGCTTTCTGCCGTTAGACAATGTGCTGGAGGTCATTGCCGGGTATGACATCAGCGTGTGCATTAACTGGGCGCGATCGACCATTGAAGGGCAGAATCCCGCCCTGGCGCTGGACCACACGCAGCAGGCCAAACGGGCTGGAAAACTGGGCGCGCTGATGTTCTCCGGTACCACGCTTGCGGGGGAATACGGTGAGTGGCAGGACTTACACGCGCCGTTTGCCCCATTCTGCCCACAAAGCCTGATGACCACCGACCATGCCCGCGAATTATTCGCCTGTGCAGAAGCCGAACCACTGCAATTTGCCGGTATTAAATTGCTGGAAATAAACGCCAATGCAGATGTGAACCATCGCGTAGCAATATTGCGCGACGGTATCGCCGCATTAAATAAAGCAAAACTATAAAAATAAAATACTACTCTACGAGAATATTAATATGAACATGACCTCTCGCCCTACACTCAAAGATATACCCCGTCAGCGCTGGCTGCGGATTATTCCACCTATTCTCATCGCCTGTATTATTTCTTATATGGACCGCGTCAATATCGCTTTCGCGATGCCGGGCGGAATGGATGAGGAATTAGGTATTTCCGCCACCATGGCAGGACTGGCTGGCGGTATTTTCTTTATCGGTTATCTGTTTTTACAGGTTCCCGGCGGAAAAATTGCCGTTCACGGTAGCGGCAAGAAATTTATCGGCTGGTCGCTGGTTGCCTGGGCGGTTATTTCCGTCCTCACGGGGTTAATCACTAATCAGTACCAACTGCTGGTTCTGCGCTTTTTACTCGGCGTTGCCGAAGGCGGCATGCTGCCGGTGGTGCTGACGATGATCAGTAACTGGTTCCCCGACGCCGAGCGTGGTCGCGCCAATGCGATTGTGATTATGTTTGTGCCGATTGCCGGGATCATTACCGCTCCGCTCTCGGGCTGGATTATCACCGTTCTCGACTGGCGCTGGCTGTTCATCATTGAAGGTTTGCTTTCCGTCGTTGTACTGGTGTTGTGGGCCTATACCGTTTACGACCGTCCACAGGAGGCGCGCTGGATCTCTGAGGCCGAGAAAAATTACCTGGTCGAAACGCTGGCCGCCGAGCAAAAAGCCATTGCCGGAACGGAAGTCAAAAATGCCTCTCTGGGCGCGGTGCTTTCCGATAAAACCATGTGGCAGCTCATCGCGCTGAACTTCTTCTATCAGACCGGGATTTACGGTTACACCCTGTGGCTGCCGACCATCCTCAAAGAGTTGACGCACAGCAGCATGGGACAGGTCGGTATGCTCGCCATTCTGCCGTACGTCGGGGCCATTGCCGGGATGTTCCTGTTCTCTTTTCTCTCTGACCGCACCGGTAAACGCAAGCTGTTCGTCTGCCTGCCGTTGATTGGCTTTGCCCTGTGCATGTTCCTTTCCGTGGCGCTGAAAAATAACGTCTGGCTGGCTTATGCCGCGCTGGTCGGCTGCGGCTTCTTCCTGCAATCGGCAGCGGGCGTGTTCTGGACCATTCCGGCGCGTTTGTTCAGTGCGGAAATGGCCGGTGGCGCGCGTGGAGTCATCAACGCGCTGGGCAACCTCGGCGGCTTCTGCGGTCCTTATGCGGTCGGCGTACTCATCACCCTGTATAGCAAAGATGCGGGGGTTTACTGCCTGGCTATCTCACTGGCTATGGCCGCGCTGATGGCGCTGCTGCTGCCAGCCAAATGCGACGCCGGTGCCGCTCCGCTAAAGACACTGAATCCACATAAACGTACAGCGTAAAACAATGCCCGGTGGCGCTGCGCTTACCGGGCCTACAGGTAGCAACCGTCCCAGGCCGGATAAGCGCAGCGCCATCCGGCAAAAATGAGATAACAAGATGAGTGAGAAAGAGACCTTCTGGCTGGGTATTGATTGTGGCGGTACGTATCTGAAAGCCGGGTTGTATGACGCCAAAGGTCATGAACATGGCATTAACCGGCAATCGTTGCAGACCGCATCGCCATTGCCCGGTTACGCCGAACGCGATATGCACCAGTTGTGGCAACAGTGTGTAGCCACGATCGCCGGGCTGTTAGCGCGCACCGGCGTCTGCGGCGATCAAATCAAAGGCGTCGGTATTTCCGCTCAGGGCAAAGGCCTATTCCTTCTCGATAAGCAGGATAAACCGCTGGGCAATGCCATCCTCTCTTCCGACCGCCGGGCGATGGACATCGTTCAGCGCTGGCAGCAGGATGGGATCCCTGAGCAGCTCTACCCGGTCACCCGCCAGACATTGTGGACCGGGCATCCGGCATCATTGCTGCGCTGGGTGAAAGAGAATCAACCTCACCGTTACGCGCAAATTGGCTGCGTCATGATGGGCCATGACTATCTGCGCTGGTGCTTAACCGGCGTCAAAGGCTGTGAAGAGAGCAATATTTCCGAGTCGAACCTCTACAACATGGCTTCGGGTCAGTACGACTCGCGCCTGACCCAGTGGCTGGGCATCAGTGAGATCGACAATGCGCTACCGCCGATTGTCGGTTCAGCAGAAATATGCGGGGAAATCACCGCTCAGACAGCCGCCATAACCGGTCTGGCGGCGGGCACGCCCGTCGTCGGCGGACTGTTTGATGTGGTTTCCACCGCACTCTGCGCCGGTATCGAAGATGAATACACCCTCAACGCGGTGATGGGTACCTGGGCCGTCACCAGCGGGATCGCTCACGGTCTGCGCGACCACGAGGCCCATCCCTATGTTTATGGGCGCTATGTCAGCGACGGGCAGTACATCGTTCACGAAGCCAGCCCGACCTCTTCCGGCAATCTGGAATGGTTTACCGCCCAGTGGGGCGAACTCTCTTTTGCTGAGATCAATCAGGCCGTCGCCAGCTTACCGAAAGCCGGTAGCGAGCTTTTCTTCCTGCCCTTTTTGTACGGCAGCAACGCCGGGCTGGAGATGACCAGCGGCTTTTATGGCATGCAGGCAATACACACTCGCGCCCACTTATTACAGGCCATCTACGAAGGCGTGGTTTTTAGCCACATGACCCACCTCAACCGCATGCGCGAACGTTTTACGAAGGCGCATACCCTGCGCGTCACCGGCGGTCCGGCGCACTCCGACATCTGGATGCAAATGCTGGCAGACGTCAGCGGTTTACGTATCGAATTGCCGCAGATTGAAGAGACCGGTTGCTTTGGCGCTGCGCTCGCCGCCCGCGTCGGCACCGGCGTTTACTCCAACTTCAGCGACGCCCAGCGCAGCCTACAGCACCCGGTACGCACGCTATTGCCGGACGCCGCCGCGCAGGCGAGCTACCAGCGTAAATACCGCCAATACCTGGATTTAATTACCGCACTACAGGGCTACCACGCCCGCATTAAGGAGCACGAATGATGAGTCGACCATTACTGCAACTGGCGCTCGACCACACCAGCCTTGAAGCCGCACAACGCGACGTCGCGCTGCTACAAGAGAACGTCGATATCGTTGAAGCGGGGACGATTCTCTGCTTAACCGAAGGGCTGAGCGCCGTGAAAGCACTGCGTGCCCAGTGCCCGAATAAAATCATCGTCGCCGACTGGAAAGTGGCCGATGCGGGCGAAACCCTCGCGCAGCAAGCCTTTGGAGCAGGTGCCAACTGGATGACCATCATCTGTGCTGCGCCGCTGGCGACGGTAGAGAAAGGTCATGGCATCGCGCAGTCCTGCGGCGGTGAAATTCAGATGGAGCTGTTCGGTAACTGGACGCTGGATGATGCCCGCGACTGGTATCGCGTTGGCGTTCGCCAGGCGATTTACCATCGTGGCCGCGATGCTCAGGCCAGCGGACAACAGTGGGGAGAAGCAGACCTGGCGCGCATGAAGGCGCTTTCTGATATTGGTCTGGAACTGTCGATTACCGGTGGGATCACGCCCGCCGATCTGCCGTTGTTTCGCGAAATTAACGTCAAAGCTTTTATTGCCGGGCGCGCGCTGGCGGGAGCGCAAAACCCAGCGCAGGTTGCTGGCGAATTCCATGCGCAAATCGACGCCATCTGGGGAACACAGCATGCGTAATCATCCATTAGGTATCTATGAAAAAGCGCTGGCGAAAGACCTCTCCTGGCCGGAACGGCTGGTGCTGGCAAAAAGCTGCGGTTTTGATTTCGTCGAGATGTCGGTGGATGAAACCGATGAACGTCTGTCGCGTCTCGACTGGAGTCCGGCTCAGCGCGCATCGCTGGTGAGCGCGATGCTGGAAACCGGCGTAGCGATCCCGTCAATGTGCTTGTCCGCCCACCGTCGTTTTCCCTTTGGCAGCCGCGATGAAGCCGTGCGTGAGCGGGCGCGAGAAATAATGAGCAAAGCCATTCGTCTGGCGCGCGACCTGGGTATTCGCACCATTCAGTTAGCCGGTTACGACGTCTATTACGAAGAACATGACGCAGGAACGCAGCAGCGCTTTGCCGAAGGACTGGCATGGGCAGTCGAGCAAGCCGCCGCCGCGCAGGTGATGCTGGCGGTAGAAATCATGGATACCGCGTTTATGAACTCGATCAGCAAGTGGAAAAAGTGGGATGAAATGCTGTCATCGCCGTGGTTCACCGTTTATCCGGACGTGGGCAACCTCAGCGCCTGGGGGAATGACGTCACTGCCGAATTGACGCTGGGCATTGACCGCATCGCTGCTATCCATCTGAAAGACACGCTGCCGGTAACCGAAACTCATCCGGGCCAGTTTCGCGATGTGCCGTTTGGCGAAGGGTGCGTGGACTTTGTTGGCATCTTCAAAACGCTGCATCAGCTGAACTATCGCGGGTCGTTTCTGATTGAAATGTGGACTGAAAAAGCGAAAGAGCCGGTACTGGAAATTATCCAGGCACGGCGCTGGATAGAAGCACGCATGCAGGAAGGAGGATTTCCATGTTAGAACAACTGAAAGCCGAGGTGCTGGCGGCAAACCTGGCGCTCCCGGCTCATGGCTTAGTCACCTTTACCTGGGGCAACGTCAGCGCAGTGGATGAAACACGTAAACTGATGGTGATTAAGCCATCCGGCGTGGAATATGAGGTGATGACCGCCGACGACATGGTGGTAGTGGATATTGCCAGCGGCAACGTAGTGGAAGGCAACAAAAAACCGTCGTCCGACACACCAACCCATCTGGCACTGTATCGTCGTTATCCACAGATCGGCGGGATCGTCCATACCCATTCTCGCCACGCGACGATCTGGTCGCAGGCGGGTCTGGATCTCCCGGCATGGGGCACCACGCATGCCGATTATTTCTATGGTTCTATTCCGTGTACGCGTCTGATGACCGCTGAAGAGATCAACGGCGAATATGAATATCAAACCGGAGAGGTGATCATTCAGACCTTCGAGCAGCGCGATCTCAATCCGCTGCAGGTTCCGGCGGTATTGGTGCACTCCCACGGACCGTTCGCCTGGGGTAAAGACGCCGCAGACGCGGTGCATAACGCTGTGGTGCTCGAAGAGTGCGCCTACATGGGGCTGTTCTCTCGCCAGTTAGCCCCGCAATTGCCGGATATGCAGTCTGAGTTGCTGGATAAACATTATCTGCGCAAACACGGGGCGAATGCGTATTACGGACAATAACGGGTCAGGCGCTATTGATATGTTCTTTGCAATAGCGCCGTTTCCACGCCGCGGGCGTCAGGCTGGTGTGCTTGTGGAATATTTTGCGAAAATACCCCACATCATTAAATCCACATTTCATCGCCACTTCGGTTAGCGACAGCGAATCGCTGATTAACAGTTTTTCTGCCGCCCTTACCCGCTGACGGTGCAACGCTTCGGTTAGCGTCAGCCGGAAAGCCCCACGGAAAACGCGCCCCAGATAGTCCGCATTGCAATGCAGCTCTTTCGCCAGAGTTGAAGCACTAATCGGCAGGTGGAACCGGGTGTGAATGATTTGCTGCGCTTTCCAGGCTAGCGCATTACCGGGGCTTTCGGCGAGGTGCTCGCTGGCAGCCGCAGAAATTTGCTGCAAAATTAGCAGCAGGATCAGTTCCAGCGCCATGCTGCGATGAATATTTTCCTGCTCGCGTAAGAACTGGCGAAACAGCGAAATAATATATTGGGGCTCGCCCACCCGGGTATGCTGAGGTATAGCAAGTAACGATCCTGCTATTGATGCTTCATTTTCTGCTGTCACCTCAAAGTGCAACCAGTAAAATTTCAAATCAGCCGGAAATTGCCCAACGCCAATATGCAAGCGCTGCGGCCACAGCAGCAAACTTTCTCCGGCATTCACGCAAAAAACTGTCTGACCTTCGCTAATTGTTAATGTCCCTTTTTCAACAAAGATAATTTCCCAGGATTGCAATCGTCGCGCAGGATGACTGCCCACGCCCCGGGAAATAAATAGCCCACCATTTTGAACTTTAATCGGAAGAGACATGGATAATTCGAGCATATATATTCAAATTCCCGCTTTCTACATTATTTAAACCGCTCTTTATCATTGATTATTTACGATAAATCCGCTTTCCGCCGGATCGAAATCACATTTTTATAATGAAGTCGGAATTGTCATCTTTTTATACTTTTCTCTTCCCTTGTTGACCCAAACATTTCGTGCAGAATAAATAACGTATTTTGCAAATTACAAACAAATAACCCGCAACGTAGCGGGATACTTTCTGAACATCCTCTCCGGGAGTTATTTATGACTTCGGCTCCGATTACAACATCTGATTTGGCACAGCACGCCCAGGACGACAAATTATCCCTGCGTGAAAAAATTGGTTATGGGCTAGGCGATGCTGGCGGGACGGTAATTACCTGCCTGATCATGAACTTCCTGACATTTTTCTACACCGATGTCTTCGGGTTAACGCCTGCGCTGGTCGGCACATTATTTATTGCCCTGCGTGTATTTGACGCCATTTCCGACCCCATCATGGGCGTGCTGGCCGACCGTACGCAAAGCCGCTGGGGGCGCTTTCGCCCATGGCAACTGTGGGTTGCGATTCCGATCGGTATTATTGGCGTGCTCACTTTTACCGTCCCGGACGCCAGCATGGGGGTCAAGATCGCATGGGCATTCGGCACCTATCTCCTGCTCTCTGTCGGCTATACCGCCATCAACGTACCGTATTGTGCGCTGATCAACACCATGACGACCCGCCATAATGAGGTGATCGCCTGTCAGTCCTGGCGCTTTGTGCTGTGCGGCGTGGCGGGATTCCTGGTTTCCGTTGGTCTGCCGTGGATGGTGGATATTCTGGGTCAGGGCAATGCCGCGCAGGGTTATCAGTTTGGCGTGGGCATCCTGTGTGCCATCGCGGTGGTGATGTTCCTGTGCTGTTTCTTCTGGGTTCGCGAGCGTGTGCCGCTGGCGATGATGGGGAAATTTACCCTGCGTGAACACATTGGCGGGCTGCGCAAAAACGATCAGCTATTGTTGATGCTGGTAATGTCTTTCCTGCTGATCAACGTCTTTAATATTCGCGGCGGCGGGTACATGTATTTTATTACCTACGTGCTGGAAGGCAGCACCGCCTATACGTCGCTGTTTTTCACCATGGTCACTTTCGCGTCCATCATCGGTTCAGTGATCGTCAGCCCCCTGACCCGCCGCATCGATACCGTCAAACTCTATTACTACACCAATCTGGTGCTGACGGCCCTGGCGATACTGATGTGGTTCCTGCCAACCGGCCCGGCTTATCAGACGCTGTGGCTGGCAGTCATCCTCGGTAACGGCATTATTTTAGGCTTCACGCTGCCGTTGCACTTCTCACTGATGGCCTTCGCCGACGATTACGGCGAGTGGAAAACCGGCGTACGTTCCTCCGGCATGAATTTCGCCTTCAATCTGTTCTTCATCAAGCTGGCCTGGGCCTCAAGTGCGGGGATCATCAGCCTGCTGTTTATTTTTGTCGCCTATCAGCCAGGCGCTGGTAACCAAACCACCAGCTCGCTGCAAGGAATTACCGCGATGGAGACGCTGCTGCCCGCGCTGTTCCACCTGCTGTTGGCGCTGTCTATCCGCATCTGCAAACTCAATAATCCGATGATGTCGCGCATTGCCACCGATCTGCGTCAGCGTCATGTACAGCCTTAAGGAGCACGAAATGAACGTACTGGAAGTCGACCTGCATAAGCTCACCGTCAGCGATCCGTTCCTCGGACAATATCAGCAGTTGGTGCGTGACGTGGTGATCCCCTATCAATGGGATGCGCTCAATGACCGCATTGCAGAGGCGGAACCAAGTCATGCGATAGAGAATTTCCGTATCGCCGCGGGCCTGCAGGATGGCGAATTTTACGGCATGGTTTTTCAGGATAGCGACGTAGCAAAGTGGCTGGAGGCCGTTGCCTGGTCCCTGTGCCAGAAACCCGATGCGGAACTTGAACAAACGGCCGATGAAGTCATTGAACTGGTGGCGGCCGCCCAGTGTGAAGACGGCTATCTCAATACGTACTTCACAGTGAAAGCACCGGATGAACGCTGGACCAACCTCGCCGAGTGTCATGAGTTGTACTGTGCAGGTCATTTGATCGAAGCAGGCGTCGCGTTCTTTCAGGCAACGGGTAAACGCCGTCTGTTAGAGGTGGTGTGTCGCCTGGCGGATCACATCGACAGCGTGTTTGGACTCAGGGAGAATCAACTGCGCGGCTACCCAGGACACCCGGAAATCGAACTGGCGTTAATGCGCTTATACGAAGTGACCCAGCAACCACGCTATATGGCGCTGGTAAATTACTTTGTGGAACAGCGCGGCGCACATCCCCATTTCTATGACGAAGAGTACGAAAAGCGCGGCCAAACCTCTTACTGGCATACTTACGGTCCGGCATGGATGGTGAAGGATAAACCCTATAGCCAGGCTCATCAGCCCATTTCAGAACAGCAAACGGCGATCGGGCATGCGGTGCGCTTTGTCTACCTGATGACCGGCGTCGCTCATCTGGCACGCTTAAGCCAGGACGAAGGCAAGCGTCAGGATTGCCTGCGTCTGTGGAAAAACATGGCCCAGCGCCAGTTGTACATTACCGGCGGGATCGGTTCACAAAGCAGCGGCGAGGCGTTTAGCAGCGATTACGATCTGCCCAACGACACCGTGTATGCGGAAAGCTGCGCCTCAATCGGCCTGATGATGTTCGCCCGCAGAATGCTGGAAATGGAAGCCGACAGCCAGTATGCCGACGTGATGGAGCGCGCCCTGTATAATACCGTATTGGGCGGGATGGCGCTCGATGGCAAGCACTTCTTCTATGTGAACCCGCTGGAAGTACATCCTAAGTCATTAAAATTAAATCATATTTATGACCACGTGAAGCCCGTTCGTCAGCGCTGGTTTGGCTGCGCCTGTTGCCCGCCGAATATCGCCCGCGTGTTAACCTCAATTGGCCACTACATCTATACACCGCGTCAGGACGCGCTGTATATCAATATGTACGTGGGCAATAGCATGGAGGTCCCTGTTGTAAACGGCTCGCTTAAACTGCGTATTAGCGGAGATTACCCATGGCATGAGCAGGTAAAAATCACCATCGAATCACCGCAGTCGGTTTATCACACCCTGGCTCTGCGCCTGCCAGACTGGTGCTCCGCGCCGCAGGTTTTGTTGAATGGTCAGCCGATTGAGCAGGATATTCGCAAAGGCTATTTGCACATCAGTCGAACCTGGCAGGAAGGCGATACGCTCAGTTTGACCCTGCCAATGCCGGTGCGTCGGGTATACGGAAATCCATTAGTGCGTCATGTTGCCGGTAAAGTCGCCATTCAGCGTGGACCACTGGTATATTGCCTGGAGCAGGCCGACAACGGCGAGGAATTGCATAATCTGTGGTTGCCAAAAGAGAGTGAGTTCAGAGTATTCGAAGGTAAGGGATTGTTCAGCCATAAAATGTTAATTCAGGCTGAAGGTGTGAAGCAAAGTGCAGCCGATGCAGCACAACAATCGTTGTGGCACTACGATGTTTCCCCAACTTCGCGTCAGGCGCATACATTGACGTTTATTCCGTGGTTTAGCTGGGCAAACCGTGGTGAAGGCGAAATGCGTATCTGGATAAACGAGCAGTAATAATAAGGCGGATGGCGGCGGTTAGCCCCCATCCGTCAATGTCTCATGAAAAGATTGCCCTCCTCCCTGAGGACAAACGGGTGAGAATCAGAAACGCCAGGTCAGACCGGACATAAAGGTAAAGCTGTCATCGCGATCAACCATCGGGCTATTTTTAATGTCATCCGGCAGTGCGCTATAATTGGCGCTTGCCAGCAGCGTCAGGTTAGTGGTCAATGCGTATTTAGCGGACAGGCCAACATACGGTGTCCAGCTATCGCCTGGGGAATAGCTTGATAAGCCACTACGACGGGACTCATTACCCGATATGCCGTAGTAGTATTCATTGAAGTTTTCGTCATAGTAGAGCACGCCAATCGATGGCGTCAGCGTCAGCTTGCCCATCGGCATTGGACGGAACAGTGAAACTTCCCCTACCCAGCCATTACTGTTGTCCAGCACATCCGCAGCGGCGGAGACTTTCACGCTACCCCATCTTTCATGGTGATACCACGCGGCACCCGCCATTGCAGTTGCGTCACGCTTATCCAGCTTTTTCATCGCATGATCGTCATTATCGCCGGGATCAAACTCAAGCGGCATATAAGAGGCAGTAATACTAAATTCATTACTTTCACTCTTAGACAAAATATAACCTAGCGTTGTTTGCCTAAAATAAAATGATTCACTTTCGTAACTGACTAGCGGTACTGCGTGAACATTATCATTATACCCGCGATAAGGTGATTCATTATATACAGCACCAGCGCCAATAGAAAACTCTGCGGCAGTTGCACTCGCCATAAAAGAAAAGGCGAGCAGCGCCACAATATTGTGTTTAATTAACATGCCAACATTCCATTTTAAAATAAGCTACAAAACTGGTGCATAATAATGCTTACAATTTCATCGGTGCAAGGTTCATATTTATATAGTAATATATAAAAAATTATATATATTGGGCTTGGCGATGAATAAATTACAACTTAAACACCGGGAGTTGAAGATTATTTCGGTAATCGCTGCCAGTGAAAATATCAGTCATGCCGCGACTGTTCTCGGCATCGCACAGGCCAACGTCAGTAAATATCTTGCTGATTTTGAATCAAAAGTTGGATTAAAGGTGTTTGACCGCACCACCCGGCAACTGACCCTCACGCCGTTTGGTATAGCGTTACTTCCTTACATCAATGACATGTTAGACAGAAACGAGCAGTTAAATAATTTCATTGCTGATTATAAGCACGAGAAACGTGGAAAAGTAACGGTATATGCACCAACCGGAATTATCGCTTACTTATCGCAACATGTTATTGCAAAAATTATGGATATTGGCGATATCAGTCTGGTGCTAAAAACCTATAACCTGGAACGTAAAGCCTTTTATGAAGGAGTCGAATTTCCTGATGACTGTGATGTTTTAATTACTTATGCACATCCAAAAGATGAATCTTTGGTCGCCAGTTTTATTACCAAATATGTGGTTACCGCTTTTGCCAGCAAGGAATACCTGGCTCAACATCCCATCAGTACTCCAGAAGAACTTGAGCATCACTCCTGTATTCTGATCGATTCCATGATGATTGATGACGCCAACATTTGGCGATTCTCTTCCCCCGGTGGTAAAGAGATGAATGATTATCGCGTAACGGGTAATTATGTTTGCGACAATACGCAATCTGCGCTGTCGTTGGCGCGAAACCATCTGGGCATTGTTTTTGCACCGAAGGCGAGCGTACAAAAAGAAAGTCAGCCTAACGGGCTGGTTCCGTGTTTCTCCGGACAGCATGAATGGTGGCTGGATCTGGTGGCGATTTTCCGCAAACGTGAATATCAGCCATGGCGGGTACAGTTTATTCTTGATGAGATGTTGGCGGAGATTCGCCGGCAACTTGCTCAGTCGCTGGATCAGCAGACTGAGCAAGCAAAATAGCCTGAGTTTAATGATCGAGATACAGGTAATGTACCCAACTGGTCATGCGCAACAAGACTTTGCGCATGACGGACACATGTTCGAAGTGGTCAGAATAAACCGCGACCTGCGCGTAGATCCCATCAGGTAACGCGCTAACCTCCGCATTATCATTCAGCTCAATCGTGGCGATTACCCCTTCCGAACCGGGCGTAGAATTTAAGGATTGCAGCGCCCCATTCGACTGGTATGTCCCGCCCGGCACTGCCGGACTAATTGCAGCCAGTTTACCGCTGAATACCTTACCCGGCAGCGCGTTAAATACCACTTCCGCTTCATCGCCAGGTTCCAGACGCAGCAGCGAGTTCTGACGGAACTGGGCGATAATTTGCCTTTTTTGATCCGGGATGAATACCATCACCGGACGCATCGGCAGCGCGGCGGCATAGGTTCCCGGGCGCATCAGCACCTGCGTCACATAGCCATCGCTGGGTGCGCGAACCACAGTCTGGTCCAGGTTGAACTCCGCTTCGGCTAACTGCGCTTTCAGGCTGGCAATTTGCGAATTCTCGCCCAGTATCAGGCTGTCTAACTGACTCTGGATTTGCTGCTGCTCCGCGACGGAAGATTTCACCGACGCTTCCTGCGCCAGATAGTTTTGCCGCGCCGCATCAATATCGCGTTCAGAAAAAGGATTCACCTTCGCCTGACTACCCTGCGCATAGCGCTGGTAATCTTTTGCCAGTTTGTCACGCGTGGCCTTTGCCCGCTGCGTGTTGGCTATCATTTCGTCTAACTGCGCAACCAGAGCCTGCTCTTTATGCTGTGCGGTGACAATATCAGCTTTCAGGCGATCGACCCGTGCCTGATAACGCCCTGGATTAAGCTTAAACAGAACCTCGCCTTTTTTGATTAGCGTATTCTTCTTATCCGTCACTTCTGTCACTACACCCGTTACCTGCGGCACCACGGGAATAGAAATTACCGCCTTTTGTGCTTTAAAGGTATACGGATGGTTATAATTCATCAGTAATATAAGCCCGCAAACAATGAATATACCGCCTAATGCTGCGGTAGGAACTGTCCATTTATTTACAGGAATTTTAAAAATTTTAAATATTGACCATGCACACGCCACATAGGTCAGAACAATTAGTAAATCCATCGATATTACTCCGCCGGAGAGGTCTTGGCCTCACCCAGTTTCTTTTCCAGATCCGCAACCCTTGCCTGAAGCTGGATCAGGGAAGAATCCGCGCTCTGCATACCCCATCCGCGCTCCGGACGATAAAGCGTTGCCCAGATCCATAAAAAGGGCCAAATAACATGTAAGGTAAACAAACTAACCCAACCCGCAACATGTATTGCGTCGGCATGGGGGTGGTTACGTTTCTTTGCAATTAGATAGGGAATATCATGCAGAATAATAATCCCGTAAAAAATGACCAGGAATACAAAAATAAGCACTCCTAATGCAAAATAATTAAGGAACATATTTGCCTCAGGGATTTAAATTAAGGAATTCAGATGCAATTTGATTTAAACAATAGAGTTGATAATAGTATTGGAATGACCAGACTGGATGCAATTTTCTTATTTATATAACGATATATGGGTTTCTATATATACACGTCGTCTTTCGAGCTGCAGGACATAACTTGATGCCCGGTACGCTAAACGCGACCGGGCAGTAAGAGACGTGAAATTAAAACAGCCCCAGTGGTTTATCAGAGTAGCTCACCAACAGGCACTTGGTTTGCTGATAATGTTCAAGCATCATCTTATGCGTCTCGCGCCCGATGCCTGACTGCTTATAGCCACCAAACGCCGCATGTGCCGGATACGCATGGTAACAGTTGGTCCAAACTCGCCCTGCCTGAATCCCACGTCCCATTTTGTACGCCAGATTTCCATTACGACTCCAGACACCAGCACCAAGCCCATATTGGGTGTCATTAGCGATTTCCAGCGCCTCTTCCATGGTTTTAAACGTTGTGACAGCCAGAACCGGCCCGAAGATCTCCTCCTGGAAAACCCGCATGTTGTTCTTACCAAACAGAATGGTTGGTTCGAGGTAGTACCCCTCTTTTAACTCGCCATCCAGCTGCTTGCGCCGCCCGCCGGTGAGAACATCTGCTCCTTCTTTCTTACCAATGTCGATGTAATTCAGAATAGTTTCCAGTTGACCATGCGACACCTGCGCGCCCATTTGCGTCACGCTGTCTAACGGGTTGCCGCTACGGATACTTTCCACCCGACGAATGGCTCTTTCCATAAAACGTTCATAAATGGATTCCTGAACCAGCGCACGACTCGGACAGGTACACACTTCGCCCTGGTTGAAGGCAAACAATGCAAAACCTTCCAGCGCTTTGTCAAAGAACGCATCTTCTTCATCCATCACGTCCGCGAAGAAGATATTGGGTGATTTCCCGCCCAGTTCCAGCGTGACAGGAATAATGTTCTGCGTGGCGTACTGCATGATCTGCTGCCCAACTTCCGTTGAGCCGGTAAACGCCACTTTCGCAATACGTTTTGACGTCGCCAGATACTCACCGATCTCCCCACCCGCGCCGTTTACCACGTTCACCACGCCAGGCGGGAGCAGATCGCCGATGACTTCCATCAGCAACAGTACGGACAGCGGCGTCAGGCGCGCGGGTTTCAGCACCACGCAGTTACCCGCCGCCAGCGCGGGTGCCATCTTCCAGCTGGCCATCAGCAGCGGGAAGTTCCACGGGATAATTTGCCCTACCACGCCAAGAGGTTCATGGAAGTGATAAGCCACGGTTTCGCTATCAACCTCGCTGATTCCCCCTTCCTGCGCACGAATACAGGAGGCAAAATAGCGGAAATGGTCAATTGCCAGCGGCACATCGGCCGCGCTGGTTTCGCGGATGGGTTTACCGTTATCCCAGGTTTCAGCCGTTGCCAGCAGCTCCAGATTTTGCTCCATACGATCGGCAATTTTGAACAAAATCGCCGCCCTGTCCTGCACGGAAGTCTGCGCCCATTTATCTTTTACTTTATGCGCGGCATCCAGTGCCAGATCGATGTCCTTTTTGCCGGAAGAGGCCACTTCGCACAGTAATTGCCCGGTTACCGGCGTCAGGTTTTGGTAATACTCGCCGTCCACCGGGGCAACCCAGTCACCACCGATAAAGTTATCGTATCGGGCTTTTAACTTCAGGGAGTAACCATACTCGCCGGGGTAAATACGCGTTGAAGGGGGGTTATTGGTCATGACCGTCTCCTTGCTGTAGGGGTACTACAAGGGTAGACGGGACTGGCGAATTATTCGCCAGCCTTTTACTGCTTTACGACAGGTATCACGAATTACATGGCAGCACGATAAATCGCCATGATTTCTTCATGTGTCGCCTGAATCGGGTTAGTGAAACCACAGGCATCTTTCAGGGCATTAGTCGCCAGAACGGCAAAATCTTCTTCCTTCACGTTCAGCTCACGCAGACCGGCCGGAATATTCACTTTCTGCGCCAGTTCGCGGATCGCCGCGATGCAGGCTTCTGCCCCTTGCTCTTCGCTCAGACCAGCAACGTTCACACCCATTGCCGAGGCGCAATCGCGCAGGCGGGCGGCAGCAACTTTACTATTAAATACCTGTACATGCGGCAGCAGTACGGCATTACATACTCCGTGTGGCAGATCGTAGAAGCCACCCAGCTGGTGCGCCATTGCATGCACGTAGCCAAGAGAGGCATTGTTAAAGGCCATACCTGCGAGGAACTGCGCATAGGCCATGGCTTCGCGCGCCTGAGCATTACTGCCCTCTTCAACGGCGACCGGCAGGTTTTGCGCAATCATGGTGACCGCTTTCAGCGCACATGCATCGGTAATCGGCGTGGCAGCAATCGACACGTAGGCTTCGATAGCGTGTGTTAACGCATCCATACCGGTAGCCGCCGTCAGAGACTTCGGCATGCCGACCATCAGCGAGGAGTCGTTAACCGACAGCAGCGGCGTAACGTGCTTATCGACAATCGCCATTTTAATGTGGCGTACTTCATCGGTGATGATGCAGAAGCGGGTCATTTCAGATGCCGTACCCGCCGTGGTGTTGATGGCGATCATCGGCAGCTGCGGTTTTGCAGAACGGTCTACACCTTCGTAATCGCAAATATCCCCACCATTAGCCGCCACCAGCGCAATACCTTTTGCACAATCGTGTGGAGAACCGCCACCGAGAGAAATAACGCTATCACAGTCGTTTTCAGTCAACATTTGCAGGCCAGCGGCAACGTTGCTGGTTGTGGGATTAGGATGCGTACCATCGTAAATTACGCTGAAAATATCACGTTCCTTTAATGCCTTTTGAATCTCGCCAGCCATACCTAATTTCGTCAGCATGGCATCCGTGACAATCAGCGTACGGCGAAAACCATATTCCGCCATTGTATTCATTGCGTCTTTTAATGAATCAGCGCCGATTACATTCACGGAAGGAATAAAAAATGTTGAAGCAGCCATTGTACGATCCTTAATTACTCTAAAAGAGTCAGGAAGCATACGAGTGAAATATCCAACAGAATATGATCATGGTTGTTATTTTAATAACAACCACAATTAAAAAGCACATTAGGTTTATAATCTAATGTGCTTATTTCAATCAATATCTATTTTGTATTAATTCATTTAATTCCTGAATTAATTGTTTCATTACTTTTCGGGGAACAGCAATGCATCGCGTAATAAATGATCATTTCCCCGACGGCGAGTAAAACCAATGCGATCAAAATATTCCAGAATCTGAATAGCCAATTTGCGCCCGATGTTAAGCCTGTCGCGAAAATCAGCGGCACATGTCGATCCCCTTTCCTGATCCAGTTCGCGGATCATATTGGCAAAGGCCACTATCCGATCGTTACGGTAATAACGATCTTTCACGATCGCGGTGATGATGCCTTGCTGCGCCGCTTGTCGTAACACCACACGCATCATTTGCTCATCCGTGCCCGTCTGTTTTGCCAGGTCGCGCACCCACCACGGCTCATCGCCAAAAAGCGGTTCTGCTTTTTGCCAGATAGCCTGCTGCTCATCGCTGAAACCGGCCTTGTGATCGGGCAAATGCAGCCAGCCATGATGACTATGGATGACGCCGCTCTCGCGCATCTTTTCAATCAGCAGCAGGACCAGCGCTTCATCTTCCATCGGCAAAGCCATCCGGCGCAGGCGTTCGCGCCCAGGTCCAGGCTCATCGCGGTGCTGGTCGTGGTAAGTCGCCAGCGTATCGAGGATTTTGCGCTGCCAGCGCGCTGCAACAGTGGCATCCAACAAACTGTATCCCGCCTGAATAAAACCATGCTGCTCGATCAACGGACGCATGCCGTTACCGTTGAGCTGACGCGCCCAGGCGAAGTCGGGAATATTTACCGCTCCACGCGTCAGATGCAACGCCAGAGCGTCACCATCACTCTGTGCGTTTTCCAACGCCGACAGCCACTGCAAATATTCCGGCTTACGCTTCCCGCGACGCGGCGGATTGAGCGTGACCACGCGCGCACCGGCCAGCGTCGTGCGAGCCGAAATATCGCGCAGCACCAGACGATCGTTATCGGCGAGCCAGAGCGGCGTATCAAACACCAGTTCCGCCAGCGTCCCTTCAAGCAGCGAGATTCTCCCGGTAACGTGGCTGGCAGCGTGGTGAATATGCAACGGTTGCCACTGCATCAGCGGCGCGGCATGTTCTAAAGAGACAATCACGCGGGTAAACGCCTCTGGCGGCGCATCAGCAAGCAGCCAGTCGCCGCGGTTAAGTTCTTCTTTTTGCGCATCACCGGCAATATTTAGCGCAATACGTTGTCCCGCCTGCGCGCGATCGGTGGCCTGATTTTGTGCATGCAGGCTACGTACGCGCATCGGTTTGTTGACGCCCGTGAGCCACAGTGTGTCACCGACATTCACTTCACCGCTGAGCGCCGTCCCGGTCACCACCAGTCCCGCGCCTTTGACCGTAAAGGCACGGTCAATCGCCAGGCGGAAGCTGTGATCGCGGGCATGCTCGCGCGACGTTAATTGCAGCAAATGTTCGCGCAGTTCCTCGATGCCACGGCCTTCACTGGCGGCAGTGACGAATAGCACCGACTCCGCGAAACCATAATTCCCCAGCGTGGCCTTAATCTCCGCACGCACCTCTTCAATTCTTGCTTCGTCCACGCGGTCGGCTTTCGTAAGCGCCACGGTGATCTGCGGATTACCCGTCAGTTGCAGAATTTGCAAATGCTCACGCGTTTGCGCCATCACGCCGTCATCACACGCCACCACCAGCAGCGCGTGATCAATCCCACCAACACCCGCCAGCATGTTAGACAGAAACTTTTCGTGTCCGGGTACATCGATAAATCCCAGTATCCGCCCGTCCGGCTGCGGCCAGTAGGCATAGCCGAGATCGATGGTCATACCGCGCTTTTTTTCTTCCGGCAGACGGTCGGCATTCACGCCGGTAATCGCCTGTAATAACGTTGTTTTTCCGTGGTCAACGTGTCCGGCGGTTGCAATAATCATTTCAGCATCATCTCCATAAACCGGGTCTCGTCTTCAAGGCAGCGCAGATCCAGCCACATGCGGCCATCATAAATCCGGCCAATGATCGGCACGGGCAGTGCACGCCAACGGGCGGCCAGTGCTTCGAGGCGGCTACCGCGTCCGTCATGGGGGGTAAAGGTTAATGCCGCGCTGGGCAGCCTATCAACCGGTAGCGAGCCGCTGCCAATTTGCGACAGGCAAGGCATGACGTTCAGGGCGAATTCGTCACCGTAATGCTCGGCAAGCCGTGCCTGTAAGTGTTGGGCCTGCGCGTGGACAGCCTCCTGCGAGCGAGTGAGCTGGCGTAACGTCGGCAACTTCTGCGCCAGCGCTTCCGGATGCAGGTAGAGCCGCAGCGTCGCTTCCAGCGCAGCCAACGTCATTTTATCAGCCCGTAATGCGCGTTTCAGCGGATGGCTCTGTAAGCGAGCGATCATCTCTTTTTTACCGACGATAATCCCGGCCTGCGGCCCGCCCAGTAATTTATCGCCAGAGAAGCTCACCAGACTGACGCCAGCGGCAATCAGCTGTTGCGGCATCGGCTCCTGCGGTAATCCATACTGGCTGAGATCGACCAGTGAGCCGCTGCCGAGATCCGCCACTACCGGCACATCCAGTTCCTTGCCAATAGCGGCCAGCTCAGCCTCATCCACCGACTTCGTAAAGCCTTCAATGCTGTAATTACTGGTATGGACTTTCATCAGCAGAGCGGTATTTTCATTCACCGCCTGACGGTAATCTTTCGCATGGGTCCGGTTGGTGGTACCGACTTCGCGCAGAACACATCCGGCCTGGCACATCACGTCCGGAATACGAAACGCGCCGCCAATTTCCACCAGCTCACCGCGCGAAACGACCACCTCTTTGCCGTTGGCCGTGGCGGCCAGCATCAGTAAAACCGCTGCCGCATTGTTATTGACGATACAGGCGTCCTCCGCTCCCGTCAGAC
Organism: Citrobacter sp. S39; assembly: GCF_009495675.1. NCBI lineage: Bacteria > Pseudomonadati > Pseudomonadota > Gammaproteobacteria > Enterobacterales > Enterobacteriaceae > Citrobacter > Citrobacter sp. S39. Next base: position 1,140,701 of record NZ_CP045555.1, on the reverse strand, counting down.
GACAGAGTAAATCCGCCAGCGCCCGATCCCGATGTCCACGTCCGGCATCATCCAGGCTATATTCCAGCGTCACTGGCGTGCGCATTGCTTGCACCACCGCCTCGATCGCTTCTTCGGCCTGCGACGCTCGCCCAAGGTTGGTATGCAGCACCGTTCCGGTCAGGTTAATCACCGGACGCAGCGCGCTTTGCGATTCTCGTTCCAGACGGGCGCTGGCTTCTTGCGCCCAGTCCTCACACCATGCCGGGAGCGCGTGCGTGTCGCGAATCGTATCTCTGGCTTCGTCAAGCATATGACGCAGCAGGTCAACCACCCGGGTATGACCGTGAGATTCACGTAAGGCTGGGAAGGCGCTATCGCGCAATAAACGATCGATAGCGGGAAGCTGGCTGTAGAGTGAACGCATGTCGGTTGTCATGAAAGGGCCTGGCTGTTGGTGGCCCTCTCCACCGCGGAGAGGGCTATCGATATAGGAAGGATTGTACCGTGACTTTGCTCAGGCAGGTATTATCTGCATCAAGCCTTTGGCGGTTCTGTGCGGGCAAAACTTTCGCGTTGAAAAAGCGTTTCCACCAGTTTGACCAGACGTGGGCGGTCCACACACCAGCCGGGCGCGACCCGACGGAAATTGAGATAACCGACGGCACAGGCAATCGCGATGGTAGCCAGGTTAACCGTATCCGTTTTCAGCGTACCGTCCGCCAGATAGCCTTCCAGCATATCCAGACTGCGGGTGATCTTCTCCCGCTGGCGTAACAATTCAGTTTCTGACTGCTGCGCGGCGGGGCGAGCCTGCTCGCGCACCGAGACTAATCCCGCATCCATAATACCGTCGGCCAGCGCTTCCAGTTGACGAACTTTGAGTGCCGCTAACGGTTCACCCGGTAGCATGGCTGGCGCAATATCCAGCAGCTCTATGTATTCTGCGATGATCGGAGAGTCAAACCAGTACTCACCCTCATCGGTGACCAACGCGGGTACTTTTCCTAGCGGGTTATAACGCGCCACGCCACTATCCGCGCTATAGGGAAGTTCATTCACAAATTCGAAGGTGATGCCCTTTTCCAGTAACAGAATAGAAATTTTACGCACAAAAGGGCTGGTATAGCTGCCAATGAGTTTCATGCCGGGTCCTTTTTGCCAACAAAAATATCAGTATGGCTCAGGTCACCGTAAATGGCAGGTGATGACGGTCTCAATGATCCAAATAAAGATAATGCATCCAGCTGGTCATGCGCAGCAGCACTTTACGCATCACTGACACGTGAGCGAAATGGTCGGAATAGACCGCCACCTGGGCATAGATACCGTCCGGCAGCGCATCCACATCGGCATTAGGATCCAACTCAATCGTAGCCAGCACGCCATCGGTACCCGGCACCACCGTTAAGGACTGTAATGCCCCCTGCGCCTGATAAGAACCGCCCGGCACAACCGGAAGAATGGAGGTCAACTTGCCGGAGAAAACCTGACCAGGCAGCGCGTTGAAGACCACTTCCGCTTCATCACCCGGTTTAAGACGCAGCAACGAGTTCTGGCGGAATTGCGCCACAATTTGCCGTTTCTGTTCTGGAATAAATACCATCACCGGGCGCAGAGGTAGTGCGGCGGCGTAGGTCCCGGGCCGAATAAGCACCTGCGTAACATAGCCGTTGCTGGGGGCACGGACGATAGTCTGCTCAAGATTGTATTTGGCTTCAGCGAGCTGAGCGCGCAGAGACGCAACCTGAGATTGCTCCCCGTTGACCATACTGTCTAACTGACTCTGAATCTGCGTCTGTTCGGCAACGGAACCTTTTACCAGCGCGTCCTGTGCCAGGATAGTTCTGCCGGGCGTTGTCGATATCGCTTTCAGAGAAGGGATTAACCTTCGCCTGGCTGCCCTTCAAATAGCGTTGATAATCTTTATACAGACGATCGCGTTCAGCGGAAACGCGGGTAGTGTTGGCGACGGCTTCAGAAAGTTGGGCTTTCAGATTGTCGATGTTGTGTGTGGCGGTAACAAGATCAGCCTGCAGTCTGTCAACACGTGCCTGATAGCGGCCTGGATCGAGTTTAAATAACACTTCGCCTTTTTTAATCAACTGATTATTTTTATCCGTTACCTCACTAACAATTCCTGTGACTTGCGGAGTGATCGGAATTGAAATAACCGCTTTTTGCGCCGTAAAGGTATACGGGTGGTTATAGTTCATTAATAAGATCAGTCCCGCAACAATGAATACCCCACCTAATGCAGCAGTAGCGAGCGTCCATTGGTTTACCGGAATACGGAATATTTTAAAGATGGCCCAGGCAAAGGCCACATAGGTCAGGACTATCAACAAATCCATGATTAAATCTCCGGAAAGGTGGAGTAATCTGTTTTCTTCTCCCCATCCAGTCTTTTTCCAACTGGGTGATGCGCGCTGCCAGTGCGGCAATCTCGGGGTCTGGGTCCTTTCCGTTCGACATGATGTGTGATTGCATGCCCCACCCACGTTCAGGCTGGTAGAGCGTCGCCCAAATCCACAGGAACGGCCATATTGCATGGAGTGTAAACAGGCTAATCCAACCCGCCGTATGAATGGCATCAGCATGAGGATGGTTGCGTTTTTTAGCCATGTTATAGGGAATATCGTGAATGGCGATGATTCCGTAAAACAGAACCAGAAAGACGAAGATCAGCACGCCCAGTGCGAAATAATTTAGAAACATACCTGCCTCGAATTCACGCTAATTAGAGTTTTTTTATGCCGGCAGCCGCATGCACCCAGGCTGATGTTTTGAACATAACTGCAGTTTGGGGTTTTCGCCATACCACAAAATAAATATTTTTTCTGGTGAGAAGTTGCTTTCTTTTGCAATAAAAATATCGGGGGGTAGAACCTGCTGTAGATCACATCCGAGCAAATGCAGATGAAAATACTTTGCGATCTGCATCACAAAGATTCAACAAACAGCAAAGGATAAAATGTGAATCAGTTCACATTTACCCCCCATTTTTGGCGAATTCTGATCCAGTGATGTTTTTTTGTACTGATATTTTGTGATTAAGATCACATTAACTAACGCCATACACCCTATATTTACGTGACGAATATCACATAAAAGGTCATCGACTGGACAGTTGAACGATTCAGTGCCAGATTTCGCAGTATCTACAGGGTCCGGCTACCTCCTGCCGCTACATTAACAAACCTCGGGCTTTCAGCCTGCGCGATAGCAAACATAAGAAGGGGTGTTTTTATGTCATCCGATATTAAGATCAAGGTGCAAAGCTTTGGTCGATTCCTCAGCAACATGGTGATGCCAAATATCGGCGCGTTTATCGCGTGGGGTATTATCACCGCATTATTCATTCCGACAGGGTGGTTGCCGAACGAAACGCTGGCGAAGCTTGTCGGTCCTATGATCACCTATCTGCTGCCGCTGCTGATCGGTTATACCGGTGGTAAGCTGGTTGGCGGCGAACGTGGCGGCGTGGTTGGTGCTATCACCACCATGGGCGTTATCGTCGGTGCAGATATGCCAATGTTCCTCGGCGCGATGATCGCAGGTCCGCTGGGCGGCTGGGCTATCAAACATTTCGACAACTGGGTAGACGGTAAGATCAAGTCCGGTTTTGAGATGCTGGTGAATAACTTCTCCGCAGGCATCATCGGGATGATCCTCGCCATTCTGGCATTCCTTGGCATTGGCCCATTGGTTGAAGCACTGTCCAAAATCCTGGCGGCAGGCGTTAACTTCATGGTTGTCCATGACATGCTGCCGCTGGCGTCTATCTTCGTTGAACCGGCGAAAATCCTGTTCCTCAACAACGCCATCAACCACGGTATTTTCTCACCGCTGGGTATTCAGCAGTCCCATGAGATGGGCAAATCCATCTTCTTCCTGATTGAAGCTAACCCGGGTCCGGGTATGGGCGTTCTGCTGGCATACATGTTCTTCGGTCGCGGCAGCGCTAAGCAGTCTGCGGGCGGCGCGGCAATCATCCACTTCCTGGGTGGTATCCACGAAATTTACTTCCCGTACGTGCTGATGAACCCACGTCTGATCCTGGCCGTTATCCTCGGCGGTATGACTGGCGTATTTACCCTGACTATCCTGAACGGCGGTCTGGTTTCTCCGGCCTCTCCGGGTTCTATCCTGGCCGTGCTGGCCATGACGCCGAAGGGCGCTTACTTCGCTAACATCGCTGCTATCTGTGCTGCTATGGCAGTCTCCTTTGTGGTTTCAGCCATTCTGCTGAAAACCAGCAAAGTGAAAGAAGATGATGACATTGATGCCGCAACCCGTCGTATGCACGACATGAAAGCGGAATCCAAAGGCGCATCTCCGCTGGCGGCTGGCGACGTGACCAACGACCTGAGCCATGTGCGTAAAATCATTGTTGCCTGCGATGCCGGTATGGGTTCCAGCGCCATGGGTGCGGGCGTACTGCGTAAGAAAGTGCAGGATGCAGGTCTGTCTCAGATTTCCGTTACTAACAGCGCGATTAACAATCTGCCGCCGGATGTGGATCTGGTCATTACCCACCGTGACCTGACCGAACGCGCGATGCGCCAGGTGCCTCAGGCACAGCACATTTCGCTGACCAACTTCCTCGACAGCGGCCTGTACTCCAACCTGACCGAACGTCTGGTCGCTGCACAGCGCCACAACGTGAACGAAGAGAAAGTCCGCGATCACCTGAAAGACAGCTTTGAAGAGGGTGATACTCACCTGTTCAAACTGGGTGCGGAGAATATCTTCCTCGGTCGTAAAGCCACTAACAAAGAGGAAGCAATTCGCTTTGCTGGTGAGCAACTGGTGAAAGGCGGTTACGTTGAGCCAGAATACGTCGAGGCGATGCTGGACCGCGAAAAACTGACTCCGACTTACCTCGGCGAGTCCATCGCAGTACCGCACGGGACGGTTGAAGCCAAAGACCGTGTGCTGAAAACCGGTGTGGTGTTCTGCCAGTACCCGGAAGGCGTTCGCTTCGGTGAAGAAGAAGACGATATTGCCCGCCTGGTGATTGGTATCGCAGCACGTAACAACGAGCACATCCAGGTGATTACCAGCCTGACCAACGCGCTGGATGACGAATCCGTGATCGAACGTCTGGCCCATACCACCAGCGTGGATGAAGTTCTGGAGCTGCTGGCGGGTAAAAAAGCTTAACGGTTAAGTATCTCCAAAATAGTTCGAGCTGCAGGAAGGCGGCAACGCAGTGAATCCCCAGGAGCGTACATAAGTACGTGACTGGGGTGAGCGAGGAGAGCCAACGCATCTGCAGTTCGAAATATGAAGGCGATATCCTCTCCCTTGTGGAGAGGGTTAGGTTGAGGGAAAAGCCTCACCCCAGCCCTCTTGGGTAAAAACATTGATGAAGGTTAATACTATGAAAGCATTACATTTTGGCGCAGGTAATATCGGTCGTGGCTTTATCGGCAAACTGCTGGCGGACGCGGGGATACAGCTGACGTTCGCGGATGTAAATCAGGTCGTACTCGATGCCCTGAATGCCCGTCATAGCTATCAGGTTCATGTCGTAGGTGAAAACGAACAGGTTGATACCGTCTCCGGCGTCAACGCCGTGAGCAGCATCGGCGATGATGTCGTCGACCTGATTGCCCATGTAGATTTAGTCACTACCGCCGTCGGTCCAGTCGTGCTTGAGCGTATCGCTCCGGCCATCGCCAAAGGGCTGGTTAAACGCAAGGCACAGGGCATAGCTACTCCGCTGAATATCATCGCCTGTGAAAACATGGTGCGCGGAACGACCCAGTTGAAAGGCCATGTAATGAACGCGCTGGCAGATGAAGACAAAGCCTGGGTTGAAGAACATGTTGGCTTCGTCGATTCCGCCGTGGACCGCATTGTTCCGCCTTCGGCTTCAGCAACCAATGACCCGCTGGAAGTTACCGTAGAAACCTTCAGTGAGTGGATTGTCGACAAAACACAGTTCAAAGGTGAACTACCAAATATCCCAGGAATGGAATTAACTGATAACCTAATGGCATTTGTCGAACGTAAACTCTTCACGCTGAACACCGGGCATGCTATAACCGCGTACCTCGGAAAATTGACCGGTCATCAAACCATCCGTGACGCGATTCTCGACGAGAAAATCCGCGCAGTGGTAAAAGGTGCGATGGAAGAGAGCGGCGCGGTACTGATCAAACGCTATGGTTTTGATGCAGCAAAACATGCGGCATACATTCAGAAAATCCTCGGTCGCTTTGAAAACCCGTATCTGAAAGATGACGTTGAGCGCGTGGGTCGTCAGCCGCTGCGTAAGCTGAGCGCGGGAGATCGTCTGATTAAACCGCTGCTGGGTACGCTGGAGTATGGTTTGCCGCATGCGAATCTGGTTATCGGTATTGCGGCAGCGATGCACTATCGCAGCGAAGAAGATCCGCAGGCACAGGAACTGGCCGCGCTGATTGACGAAAAAGGTCCACAGGCCGCGCTGGCGCAAGTTTCCGGGCTGGATGCCAACAGCGATGTCGTGCTTGAGGCTGTTAACGCGTATAACGCAAAGAAATGATGCAGGACCTGGCGCAGGATATCCTGCGCCTGAATAATAGATTGTCAGATATGCAGGCAATAATGGAACAAACGCAGGCCTTTGAAAATCGTGTGCTTGAGCGTCTGAATGCTGGCAAAACCGTACGCAGCTTCCTCATCACCGCCGTAGAACTGCTCACCGAGGCGGTGAATATTCTTGTGCTTCAGGTATTTCGCAAAGACGACTATGCGGTGAAATATGCTGTAGAACCACTGCTTGACGGCGACGGTCCGCTGGGCGATCTTTCCGTTCGCCTGAAGCTCATCTACGGTCTGGGCGTGCTCAGCCGACCGGAGTATGAAGACGCCGAGCTTCTGATGGCGCTGCGGGAAGAGTTAAACCATGACGGCAATGAATATGCGTTCACCGACGATGAAATTCTTGGTCCGTTTGGCGAACTCCACTGCGTGACGGCACTCCCGCCGCCACCGCAGTTTGATACCTCAGACTCAGGTCTGCACGCGATGCAGATCCAGCGCTACCAGCAGATGGTGCGCTCCACGATGGTACTTTCCCTGACCGAGCTGATTTCTAAAATCAGCTTAAAAAAAGCCTTTCAAAAATAAGACTATGCTTGCTTATTTCTCTTCCTGCTGCGGTCGATAAAGCTGCCGATAGTACGCCAGACGTTGCAGATACAACTGCGCATTCTCCTGCGGTATTTCAGAAGGGACAACGTTGCGTGGCGGTGTTTTATTCAGATACTCGCGAAAAGCCTGGCTTGAAGCCATAAAATCGACCGTCTTATCAATTAGAGCCGAAACGTTCTCACCTATTTTCGCCATAATCTTCCCTCCTCCATGTATTAACCGCGCTCAGCCTGCGCGGTTGATCATTTAAGTTTAGGATCGGTTTGGCAAATACATTAAGGAAAACGTGCTTCACTATGAACCCGCCAACAAAATGCGCCATGGTCGATCTTATCGCTTAAAATTCCTTATTAATCAAAATAGTAATGTTTTCATTAGCTGAATAATACTTGCAACATTTGATTATTTATCTTCGATTAGTTGTGAATAATCCCGCTCTGCGCGCATACTATAGGATATTCATCCTATTTTTATCAGAAGCTATCCTATGAAAGAAGTCGAAAAAAACGAAATTAAACGCCTGAGCGATCGTCTGGACGCTATCCGCCACCAGCAGGCTGACCTGTCTCTGGTTGAAGCCGCCGACAAATATGCTGAGTTGGAGCAAGAGAAAGAAACTCTGGAAAACGAGATTGCGCGTCTGCGTGAAGTCCATGGTCAGAAGCTGAGCAAAGAAGCGCAAAAGCTGACGAAACTCCCTTTCCGTCGTACCATCACCAAAAAAGAACAGGCCGACATGGGCAAGCTGAAGAAGAGCGTGCGCGGCCTGATTGTCGTTCACCCGATGACCGAGCTTGGCCGTGAAATGGGCCTGAAAGAAATGACAGGCTTCGCGAAGAGCGAGTTCTGATCTCCCACCGGGCAACATCCGCTTGCCCGGTCCTTCACTTCCCCTCGCAATTGGCCCTACCAATTTTAGCCAGATCATACCAGTACCTCACATTTCATTAAAATGTGAGTACAATACCGTTGCCAATAAATAACATTTGATTAACCATTCATTGTCATTACCCCTACACAACAATATTGGCAGGGCCACTTTTACACATAATGTGACGAAGATTTGAGCAAAGACTCATTCCATTATGTCGGCGGCCCCCAGGAGACCTGCAATGAATCTCTGGCAACAGAACTACGACCCGGCCGGTAACATCTGGCTTTCTAGTCTGATCGCATCGCTCCCCATCCTGTTCTTTTTCTTCGCCCTGATTAAGCTCAAGCTGAAAGGCTACGTTGCGGCGTCATGGACGGTGGTGATCGCTTTGTCGGTCGCCTTGCTGTTTTACAAAATGCCGGTCGATCACGCTCTGGCATCCGTAGTGTACGGTTTCTTCTACGGTCTGTGGCCAATTGCCTGGATCATTATCGCTGCGGTATTCGTCTATAAAATCTCGGTGAAGACTGGGCAGTTCGACATTATCCGCTCCTCGATACTCTCGATTACCCCAGACCAGCGTCTGCAAATGCTGATTGTCGGTTTCTCCTTTGGGGCATTCCTCGAAGGGGCGGCAGGCTTCGGTGCTCCGGTAGCGATTACCGCCGCGCTGCTGGTTGGCCTTGGCTTTAACCCACTGTATGCGGCAGGCTTGTGCTTGATCGTAAACACCGCTCCAGTCGCTTTTGGGGCAATGGGCATTCCGATTCTGGTTGCCGGTCAGGTTACCGGGCTGGACAGCTTCGAGATTGGCCAGATGGTGGGCCGTCAACTGCCGTTCCTGACCATTATCGTGCTGTTCTGGATTATGGCGATTATGGATGGCTGGCGTGGTGTCAAAGAAACCTGGCCTGCGGTGATGGTCGCTGGCGGCTCGTTTGCTATCGCGCAGTATCTCAGCTCTAACTTTATCGGACCGGAACTGCCGGACATCATCTCTTCTCTGGTTTCCCTGGTCTGTCTGACGCTGTTCCTGAAGCGCTGGCAGCCGGTACGCATCTTCCGCTTTGGTGATATGGGCGCTTCGCAGGTCGATATGGATCTGTCGCGCACCCGCTACACCGCCGGGCAAATTATCCGCGCCTGGTCGCCGTTCCTGTTCCTGACAGCTACCGTCACGCTGTGGAGCATACCGCCGTTTAAAGCGCTGTTTGCGCCAGGCGGCGCGATGTACCACTGGGTGGTCAATATTCCGGTTCCGTTCCTCGACAAGCTGGTTGCCCGTATGCCGCCGGTCGTACACGAAGCCACAGCCTACGCGGCGGTGTACAAATTTGACTGGTTCTCCGCGACCGGTACAGCAATACTGTTTGCCGCCCTGCTGTCCATCGTCTGGCTGAAGATGAAGCCGTTTGCTGCGCTTCAGACCTTTGGTAGCACGCTGAAAGATCTGGCGCTACCTATCTACTCCATCGGGATGGTGCTGGCATTCGCCTTTATCTCTAACTACTCCGGGCTTTCATCCACCCTGGCATTGGCCCTGGCGCACACCGGCAGCGCATTTACCTTCTTCTCGCCGTTCCTTGGCTGGCTGGGGGTATTCCTGACTGGATCCGACACCTCATCAAACGCACTGTTTGCCGCCCTACAGGCCACGGCCGCTCAGCAAATCGGTGTTTCGGATGTATTGATGGTGGCTGCAAATACCACCGGCGGCGTGACCGGAAAGATGATCTCTCCGCAATCTATCGCTATCGCCTGTGCGGCAGTGGGATTAGTGGGAAAAGAGTCTGACCTGTTCCGCTTTACCGTGAAGCACAGTCTGATTTTCACCTGCATGGTGGGTGTGATTACCACACTGCAGGCCTATGTCTTAACCTGGATGATTCCATGATAGTGATGCCCAGACGCCTGTCAGACGAAGTCGCATCTCGTGTGCGGGCGCTGATTGAAGAACAACAGCTGGAAGCGGGCATGAAGTTGCCCGCTGAGCGTCAGTTGGCCGTACAGCTCGGCGTATCGCGCAACTCGCTGCGCGAGGCGTTAGCAAAGCTGGTGAGTGAAGGCGTACTGATTAGCCGTCGTGGCGGTGGGACGTTTATCCGCTGGCAGCATGAGGCATGGTCTGAACAAAACATCGTTCAGCCGCTGAAAACCCTGCTGGCGGACGATCCTGATTACAGTTTCGATATTCTGGAAGCCCGCCACGCCATCGAAGCCAGCACCGCCTGGCACGCAGCTATGCGTGCCACTGCTGCCGACAAAGAGAAGATCAGGCTCTGTTTCGAGGCCACACAAAGCGAAGATCCAGATCTCGCCTCGCAGGCAGACGTTCGCTTTCATCTCGCCATTGCAGAGGCCTCACACAACGTGGTGCTGTTACAGACCATGCGCGGTTTCTTCGACGTATTGCAGTCTTCGGTGAAACAGAGCCGCCAGCGTATGTACCTCGTGCCGCCCGTATTTTCACAACTGACGGCACAGCATCAGGCCGTACTGGATGCGATTGTTGCCGGAGATGCCGACGGCGCGCGTAAAGCGATGATGGCGCACCTCAGTTTTGTCCACACCACGATTAAACGATTTGATGAAGATCAGGCCCGCCAGGCGCGAATCACCCGCCTGCCCGGTGACCCTGGTGAGAATAGCAGGGAGAACAACACATGATTATTTCAGCAGCCAGCGACTATCGCGCCGCAGCCCAGCGCATCCTACCCCCCTTCTTGTTCCACTATATTGACGGTGGGGCGTATGCAGAGCACACTTTGCGCCGTAACGTGGCAGACCTGTCGGAGGTGGCCCTTCGCCAGCGCGTGCTGAAGAATATGTCCGACCTGAGCCTGGAGACAAAGCTGTTCAACGAAACGCTCTCCATGCCGGTGGCCCTTGCACCTGTCGGTCTGTGCGGCATGTATGCGCGTCGGGGCGAAGTTCAGGCCGCCGCCGCCGCTGATGCCAAAGGCATTCCGTTTACGCTTTCCACAGTATCCGTATGCCCGATTGAAGAAGTCGCCCCGACTATCAAGCGTCCGATGTGGTTTCAGCTGTATGTTCTGCGCGATCGCGGCTTTATGCGTAACGCCCTGGAACGAGCCAAAGCGGCAGGTTGCTCCACGCTAGTTTTTACCGTCGATATGCCAACACCTGGCGCACGCTACCGTGACGCCCATTCCGGGATGAGCGGCCCAAATGCCGCACTGCGCCGCTACTGGCAGGCAGTCACCCATCCACAATGGGCATGGGACGTTGGCCTGAACGGTCGCCCGCATGATTTAGGCAATATCTCGACCTATCTTGGCAAACCCACCGGCCTTGAGGATTACATCGGTTGGCTGGCGAATAACTTCGATCCGTCAATTTCCTGGAAAGACCTCGAGTGGATCCGCGAATTTTGGGATGGTCCGATGGTGATCAAAGGGATCCTCGATCCTGAGGATGCTCGCGACGCCGTACGCTTTGGCGCCGACGGCATCGTTGTCTCTAACCACGGTGGGCGCCAGTTAGATGGCGTGCTGTCTTCAGTCCGCGCGCTGCCCGCCATTGCCGATGCGGTAAAAGGCGATATCGCGATTCTGGCAGACAGCGGGATCCGCAACGGTCTGGACGTCGTACGCATGATTGCGCTGGGTGCGGATAGCGTGCTGCTGGGCCGTGCTTATCTGTACGCGCTGGCAACCCACGGTCAGGCCGGTGTGGCGAATCTGCTGAATCTGATCGAGAAAGAGATGAAGGTGGCAATGACCCTGACCGGTGCAAAATCAATTAGCGACATCAGTCATGATTCGCTGGTACAAGAACTGGGAAAAAGCCTGCCTGCTGCGCTGGCACCTCTGGTTCAGGGTAGCGCGGCGTAACAATATCCCCATATAACCCACTTTCTGCATGGTCGGTCTGTTCTCAGCCCGACCATTTTTTATCCAAAAATAACGACTAGTTAACATTTATAACCAATATATTTGACAACTTTTTATCCACCTGTCAGATGTATATACAAGCTAATACAAGGGCGAAATATACAGATAACAACCATCATAACGGGCGAGGGTAACATGGCTTATTCCGGAAAAGTGAATATCCAGCAGGCGATAGATGACAGTCCTTTTTCGCGCTTCCACTGGGTCATTATTGTCCTGGGTTTTCTGGTCCTGGCCATCGACGGCTTCGATACGGCGGCGATGGGCTATATTGCGCCCACGCTCTCAGCCGACTGGGGCATCAAGAAACAGGATCTCGGACCGGTGTTAAGCGCCGCGCTATTGGGCCTGTCATTTGGTGCACTGCTGGCCGGGCCGATTTCCGATCGTATGGGCCGTAAACGCGTGCTGGTCTTTTCCTGTCTGTTTTTTGGCCTCGCCAGTCTGGGAACTGCCTATGCCCAGACGCTGAATATGCTCACATTTTGGCGCTTTCTCACCGGGCTGGGTCTGGGCGCGGCAATGCCCAATGCCATCACCCTGGTGTCAGAATTTGCACCAAAACGCTGTCGTTCAATGGCGATTAACACCATGTACTGCGGCTTTCCGTTAGGGGCTGCAGGCGGCGGGGTGATCTCCTCCTGGCTTATCCCCAACTACGGCTGGCACAGCGTCCTGCTTGCCGGTGCGATCGCCCCGCTGGCCCTCACCGTATTGTTGGTGCTGTTCCTGCCGGAGTCGGTGAAGTATCTGGTTCACCGCGGTAAAGGGGTTGCACAGGTTAAACGCATTGCTCAACGCTTTATGTCGGGAAGTCTGGAACAGGTTACCCAGTTTTATCTGGATGAAGACCGCGTCACGGTCAAAAAAGGCAGCGTGGCACAGCTATTCAGTATGCCCTGGCTGCCGGGCACGCTGATGCTCTGGATGACCTACTTTATGGGATTGGTTATCTATTACGTGCTGTTGAGCTGGATGCCAACGCTGATGCTGGGAATGGGCTATCCGCTGGCTGAATCCGCCTGGCTGACATCGCTATTTACCTTCGGCGGTACTGCGGGGATCCTGCTGGCCGGTTGGTTAATGGATCGCTGGGAAGCACATAAAGTGGTGTCACTCGGCTTTATTCTGACGATGCTGTTTGCCCTCGCTCTCGGGTTTGAACATAACCATATCATCTTGTTCGGCGCACTGATCTTCCTGATGGGGATTACCATGAACGGCGCGCAGTCCGGGCTGCAGACGCTGGCCGCCACGTTTTATCCGACCCACTGTCGCGCGACGGGCATTGCCTGGATGCAGGGCGTGGGCCGCTTCGGTGGCGTAGCCGGAACGATGATGAGCGCCCAGTTGCTTTCCCTGCAATGGCAGGCAGACAGTATATTAATGTTCCTCAGCCTTCCGGCGCTGGTTGCGGCTGCCGCAACGATTTACAAACTGCAACGCTATAAACCGCACGCGCTGACCGTCGCATAGTACCCGCTCTTTCTGCTATTCTGCCCCCCGTTATCAAGGGGGCAGTATGCTTAACATCGTTTTATTCGAACCAGAAATCCCGCCAAATACCGGCAATATTATCCGTCTTTGCGCCAACACCGGCTTTCGTCTGCATATTATTGAGCCAATGGGCTTTACCTGGGACGACAAGCGCCTGCGTCGCGCGGGGCTGGATTACCATGAGTTTACCGCCGTGCTGCGCCACCCTGATTACGCCAGCTTCGTCGCCGCAGAAAATCCGCAACGTCTGTTTGCCCTGACCACCAAAGGTACGCCAGCGCATAGCGCAGTAAGCTATCAGGATGGGGATTATCTGATGTTTGGCCCGGAAACTCGCGGTCTGCCACCCAGCATCCTCGACGCGCTGCCAGCCGAACAAAAAATTCGAATTCCGATGATGCCGGACAGTCGCAGCATGAACCTGTCAAATGCGGTGTCGGTGGTGGTGTATGAGGCCTGGCGCCAGTTAGGTTATCCCGGCGCGGTATTGCGTAGTTGATTTGTGTCGGATGGCGGCTGACGCCTTATCCGACCTACGAGATTTGTAGGCCCGGTAAGCACTGCGCCGCCGGGCATAGCTCGAAATCAGATGCCATCGCCGTATTCGAAAGTATGATGTATCCCGTTGAAATGCTGATCCATATCCATAGACGGTTTATCGCTGTCAGGCTTACCGACGATGCGTGCAGGTACGCCTGCCGCAGTGGTATGCGGGGGTACCGGTTGTAAAACCACGGAACCTGCGCCAATCTTCGCGCCGCGCCCGACTTCAATGTTGCCGAGAATTTTTGCTCCCGCGCCAATCATTACACCTTCACGAATTTTCGGATGACGATCGCCGCCGGCTTTACCGGTCCCGCCTAGCGTGACGGATTGCAGAATAGAGACATCATTTTCAATCACTGCCGTTTCACCGACCACAATGCCGGTTGCGTGATCGAGCATAATCCCACGGCCAATTTTTGCCGCCGGATGAATGTCTACCTGGAAGGTAACGGACACCTGATTTTGCAGGAAGATCGCCAGCGCCTGACGCCCCTGATGCCACAGCCAGTGACCGATACGGTAGGCCTGAAGCGCATGAAAACCCTTCAGGTACAGAAGTGGGGTGGAATATTTATCGACAGCCGGGTCACGCGTACGTACCGCCTGAATATCACAGGCCGCTGAGGCAATCATTTCAGGATCGGCGGCATAGGCCTCTTCCACGACTTCGCGAATCGCAATGGCGGGCATGATTGGAGAAGCGAGTTTATTCGCCAGCATATAGCTTAGCGCACTGCCGAGATTTTCATGTTTGAGCAGCGTTGCGTGGTAAAAACTGGCCAACATTGGCTCACATTCCGCCAGTGCCCGGGCTTCCGCTTTAATGTTTTTCCAGACGATATCCAGTTCTTCACACGGCATTGCGTACTCCAGAAGGTAGCAAAACGACCGACCCGTTCTTCGCGGGTCGGGTCGTTAGATTGAAACGGTTCCTTACGGCTAGTGGCTGCTTCGCTCGTCCTTGCGCGCACGACCTAATAACGTCAATGCTGCCTCGCGCGCGTTTTTTCCGCAATACAATACTTGATAAATTTCCTCGGTTATTGGCATCTCGACACCAAAACGGTGCGCCAATTCACGAACTTCTTTCGTATTGCGGTAGCCTTCAACCACCTGACCAATCTTGTCCTGCGCGCCCTGCACGTCCATACCCTGGCCGAGCATCATGCCAAAACGACGGTTACGCGACTGGTTGTCGGTACAGGTCAGCACCAGATCGCCTAAACCCGCCATCCCCATAAAGGTGGCAGGATCGGCACCCAGCGCCGCGCCAAGGCGAGACATTTCGGTCAGTCCACGGGTGATCAATGCGGTACGCGCATTCGCGCCAAAACCGATGCCGTCAGACATCCCCGCACCAATCGCAATGACGTTTTTCACCGCGCCGCCAAGCTGCACGCCAATGAAATCCGGGTTGCTGTAAACGCGAAAGCTTTTGCCGCAGTGCAGCAACTGCTGGAGATCGTCAGCAAAGGCGTCGTCCGTCGAGGCCAGAGAAATCGCCGTCGGCATGCCCGCAGCTAGCTCTTTGGCGAACGTCGGGCCGGAAATAACCGCCAGTGGAATTGAGTCCCCCAGCGCTTCACGCGCGACGTCCTGCAGCAGACGCCCCGTTTCCGCCTCCAGACCTTTTGTCGCCCAGACCAGTCGTGCGTCAGGACGCATCAGCGGTTTGATGTTACGCAGCACTTCGCCAAAGACGTGGCTCGGCACCACCACCAGGATATTACGACTGGCGGCCAGCGCAGTGGCTAAATCACTTTCCAGGCGCAGCGTTTCGGGAAAAGGCACATCAGGGAGGAACGCGACGTTGCAGCGATCGTGCTCAAGGGTCGCGATATGTTTCGGATCATGGCCCCACAGGACAACCTGATGGCCATTTCTTGCCAGGGTGATGGCAAGAGCGGTGCCGTACGAGCCGGCACCAATCACAGTCATTGAAGCATTACTTTGGTTCATCAGGCATCCTGATGTTCTTCAGTACCTTCGCCAGCCTGCTGCTGTAAATAGTTCATGAACAGCGCATCAAAGTTGACCGGCGCAAGGTTCAGTTGCGGGAACGTACCGCGTGATACCAGGCTGGTGATGCATTCACGGGCATACGGGAACAGAATGTTCGGGCAGTATGCGCCCAGGCAATGCGCCATCTGAGTCCCTTCGATACCACTGATGGAGAAAATACCGCCCTGCTGAACTTCGCACAGGAACGCAGTTTCTTCACCCAGGGAAGCCGTTACGGTGACACGCAGCACTACTTCATACACGTCATCTGCCAGTTGGGTAGATGCGGTATCAAGATCCAGTTTAACCTCTGGCTGCCAATCTTTCTGGAAAACATGCGGTGCATTTGGCGCTTCGAAAGACACATCCTTGGTATAGATACGTTGGATCTGGAAAGCCATTTCAGTGTTATTTTGTTCTGACATGTTTAGAAAACCCTTAGTGTTGTCCTTTAAATACTTTCAGTACGCCTTATCGCAGCAGGGGATCCAGTCCACCACGCGCATCCAACGCATACAAGTCGTCACAACCGCCAATGTGCTGTGCATCAATAAAAATCTGCGGAACCGTCGTACGGCCACTGCGCTTGATCATCTCTTCACGCTTTACGGCATCGCCGTCAATCGGAAGCTCCTGGAAACTCACACCCTTGCTGTTCAACAGCGCTTTTGCGCGATGGCAAAACGGGCAGGTTGCTTTGGTGTAGATCTCAATATTGGCCATGACTTATCTCCAGTGTTCTTTTTACCCTGCGGCATGAAAGAAGACGGGTAAATTACTTGCCGCGAACCAGTGGCAGATTCTCACCACTCCAGCCCGCTACGCCGTCTTTCAGTACGGATACCTGCTCAAAACCGGCTTTAATCAGCGCAGTTGCTGAATCCTGGCACTGCATGCCTGAACCATCAACCACAATCACAGGTTTGTTTTTGTGTTTTTCAAGTTCGCCAAAATTGTTGGCTTTGATTTCGCTCGGCAGCAGGTTAGTGGAGCCTGCGATATGGCCTTTGCGGAAGTCGTCGCGCTGGCGTAAATCCACAACAACGGCGTCTTCTTTGTTGATGAGACGTGTAGCTTCGCCGCGAGTAATCACCTTCACTTTTGAGGTCAGGCTCTTAAACGTGGTAAATAATACAGCCGCCAGTAACGCAATCCAGGCGATACTCAAGACAGGGTGGCGACTAACAAATTGCATAATTTCTTGCATGGGGGGTAACAACTCCCGACTCAGTGATTAAAAAAACCAGGAAAGGAGTATACCTGCGCGTTGGCGCAAATACAGCCAGAGCGTGCATTGGATTGCATTTTTGCGGGGCGCTACGGAAAAAAAAATGTAAATCGGTGTTCCCCTTGGCACGCGATCCCCCATTATTTGATCTTCGGGGGCTACTTTATCGATTCAGCTGTAGTAAAATTACGCAATTATTTTTTATCTCTTGAGTGTGAGGTTGTCGCAATGTCGGTTTCTAAAAAACCTATGGTACTGGTGATTCTGGATGGCTACGGCTATCGCGAAGACAGCCAGGATAACGCCATTTTTAGTGCTAAAACCCCGGTAATGGATGCGCTGTGGGCAAAACGTCCGCATACCCTGATTGATGCGTCCGGTCTGGAAGTCGGCCTGCCCGATCGCCAGATGGGCAACTCCGAAGTGGGTCACGTCAACCTGGGCGCGGGCCGTATCGTGTATCAGGACCTTACACGTCTGGACGTTGAAATCAAAGAACGTACTTTCTTCGCTAACCCGGTGCTGACCGATGCGGTCGACCAGGCAAAAAATGCCGGGAAAGCGGTACACATCATGGGTCTGCTCTCTGCTGGCGGCGTTCACAGCCACGAAGATCACATCATGGCGATGGTAGAAATGGCCGCTGAACGCGGCGCTGATAAAATCTATCTGCACGCTTTCCTTGATGGTCGTGATACTCCGCCGCGCAGCGCTGAACATTCACTGCAGAAATTCGAAGAGAAATTTGCCGCGCTGGGCAAAGGCCGCGTAGCGTCCATCATCGGTCGTTACTACGCTATGGACCGCGACAACCGTTGGGATCGCGTTGAACAGGCTTACGATCTGATGACGCTGGCGAAGGGCGAGTTCCAGTTCGCTACGGCGGTTGAAGGTCTGCAGGCTGCTTATGCCCGCGACGAAAACGACGAATTCGTTAAAGCCACCGTGATCCGTGCCGAAGGTCAGGCAGATGCTGCTATGGAAGATGGCGATACGCTGATTTTCATGAACTTCCGTGCTGACCGTGCGCGTGAAATCACCCGTGCGTTTGTTAACGCTGATTTCGACGGCTTCGCCCGTAAGAAAGTCGTTAACCTCAACTTTGTGATGCTGACCGAATACGCGGCAGACATCAAAACTGCGGTTGCTTACCCACCAGCATCTCTGGCCAACACCTTTGGTGAGTGGATGGCGAAGAACGAAAAAACGCAGCTGCGTATTTCCGAAACTGAAAAATATGCGCACGTGACCTTCTTCTTCAACGGCGGCGTAGAAGAGCCGTTCAAAGGCGAAGACCGCATCCTGATCAACTCTCCGAAAGTTGCGACCTACGATCTGCAACCGGAAATGAGCTCTGCTGAACTGACCGAGAAGCTGGTTGCAGCGATTGAGAGCGGTAAATACGACACCATCATTTGTAACTACCCGAACGGCGACATGGTTGGTCACACCGGGGTGATGGAAGCAGCGGTTAAAGCGGTTGAAGCGCTGGATCACTGCGTTGAGCAGGTGACTAAAGCGGTTGAGTCCGTTGGCGGCCAGTTGCTGATCACCGCAGACCACGGTAACGCAGAGCAGATGCGCGATCCGTCCACCGGTCAGGCACATACTGCACATACCAACCTGCCCGTTCCGCTGATTTATGTCGGTAGTAAGAACGTCAAAGCAGTCGAAGGCGGCAAACTTTCTGATATCGCCCCGACGATGCTGACGCTGATGGGTATGGAAATCCCGCAAGAGATGACTGGTAAGCCGCTGTTCATCGTGGAATAATCCCTCCCCATGAGGGGAAAGGCGATTAATACCATCACTCGGGCCGTGAAACCGCGTAAGTTTTCAGTCAGGCCCTTGTTCTACGCCAGCGCGCTTAGCGCTGGCGTATTGCTGTGCGCCTTTTCCGCCCACGCGGACGAACGCGACCAGCTCAAATCTATTCAGGCCGATATCGCGGCAAAAGAACGCGCGGTACGCCAACAGCAACAACAACGTTCCACTCTCCTCGCTCAGCTTAAAGCTCAGGAACAAGCCATCGCCGTTGCCGCAAGGCAGTTACGCGAAACGCAGAACTCACTGGCACAGCTGAACACGCAAATCGCAGAGATGAACGCAGCACTCGCGAAGCTGGAAAAGCAACGAGCAGCGCAAGAGCGCAGTCTGGCAGCCCAGTTAGACGCCGCGTTTCGCCAGGGTGAACACACCGGTATTCAGCTCATCCTTAGCGGCGAAGAAAGCCAGCGCGGACAGCGCCTGCAAGCCTATTTCGGCTACCTGAACCAGGCGAGGCAAGAAACTATCGCGCAGCTGAAACAAACCCGCGAAGAGGTCGACTCGCAAAAAGCCGAGCTGGAAGATAAGCAAAGCGAACAGCAGACGCTACTGTACGAACAGCGCGCTCAGCAGGCTAAGCTGGAACAGGCACGTAACGAACGCCAGAAAACGCTTTCGAGTCTGGAATCATCGATTCAACAGGGTCAGCAGCAGCTAGGCGAAATGCGCGCCAACGAATCGCGCCTGCGCAACAGCATTGCTCGCGCCGAAGCCGCAGCCAAAGCACGCGCGGAACGTGAAGCCCGCGAGGCGCAGGCCGTACGCGATAAGCAACAGGATGCATCACGGAAAGGCTCAACCTACAAACCGACCGAAAGTGAAAAATCTCTGATGTCACGTACCGGCGGTTTGGGTTCGCCACGCGGCCAGGCATTCTGGCCCGTTCGGGGTCCAACCCTACATCGTTATGGCGAACAACTGCAGGGTGAGCTACGTTGGAAGGGGATGGTTATTGGCGCATCCGAAGGCACCGAAGTTAAAGCCATTGCCGATGGTCGCGTCATTCTGGCGGACTGGTTGCAGGGCTATGGCCTGGTGGTCGTCGTTGAGCACGGTAAAGGCGATATGAGCCTGTACGGTTATAACCAGAGCGCACTGGTCAGCGTCGGTACGCAGGTTCGCGCCGGGCAGCCTATAGCACTAGTGGGTAGCAGCGGCGGTCAGGGCAGGCCGGCACTCTATTTCGAAATTCGTCGCCAGGGTCAGGCGGTCAATCCACAGCCGTGGTTGGGAAGATAAGTTTTGCCACAACAATTTCGTCGTCTACTACTCTCTCTCGCCAGCCTGCTGGCCTTCGCAACACCTGTTTTTGCTGGCAAACTCGCCATCGTCATTGATGATTTCGGCTATCGCCCACACACTGAAAACCAGGTACTGGCGATGCCTTCTACCATCTCCGTTGCCGTTCTGCCTAACGCCCCACATGCGCGTGAAATGGCAATCAAAGCGCATAACAGCGGGCATGAAGTCTTAATCCATCTGCCAATGGCACCGCTGAGCAAGCAGCCGTTAGAGAAAGATACTTTACGCCCTGAAATGAGCAGCGAAGAGATTGAGCGAATTATTCGCGACGCGGTAAGCAAAGTACCGAATGCGGTCGGTCTGAACAACCATATGGGCAGCGCGATGACCTCCAGCCTGTTTGGCATGCAGAAGGTGATGCAGGCGCTGGAACGCTACGATCTCTACTTCCTGGACAGCATGACCATTGGTAACAGCCAGGCAATGCGCGCAGCGTCAGGAACCGGCGTGAAGGTCATCAAACGCAAAGTCTTCCTGGATGACACGCAAAACGAAGCCGATATTCGCCGTCAGTTTAATCGTGCCGTCGAGCTGGCGCGCCGCAACGGTTCCGCAATCGCCATTGGCCATCCTCACCCGTCTACGGTTCGTGTCCTGCAACAGATGCTGTATAGCCTGCCAGCCGACATCACGTTGGTTCGCCCAAGCAGCCTGCTCAATGAACCGCAGGTGGATACCTCCAGACCAAACCTCACGCCACCGAAGAACGGTACACCTGATGCGCCGCGTAATCCTTTCCGCGGGGTGAAATTATGCAAACCGAAGCAGCCGTTAGAGCCAGTGTACGCCAGCCGCTTCTTCAGCGTGCTCGGCGAAAGCATTACCCAAAGCACGCTGGTGCAGTATATGCGCCTGCAGTGGCAGGGCTGGCAATAATCACTCTTTGCTATCCAGCGTTAAATGAGCCAGGCGGCGCGGCGTCAGTGCTTTATCGCGCCACTGGCTAAAGCGGATAGCCCACAACAGCACCTGATAACCCAGCTTAACGCTGCAAATATTGCTTACCATACGCTTGAACATACCCGACACGAATACTTCAGCAATCATGCGCTGGCGGATTTTCTCGTCCGGTTCTTTACGTATGCAATGACAAACGCGTAGCGCTTCGTAAATCACCTGCTGTTTGAATTCCGGGTAAATGGGAATACGCCCAGCGTAGTCGTGATTCATCTTATCCAGCAGACGGGTAATTTTGATGTAGTGGCGCTGGTAAGCGAGGTTTTTCAGCCCAGTGCGCGGCAGACGGCTAACAGATGCGCCGTGCAGGAAGTATTTATACAGAGGGATTTCCGTGTAACGCGCGCGCTTCGCATTAAACATAAACTCCGTCGTCCAGATAATATCCTGGTGATGCAGGCCAGACAGGAAGGTCAGCCCCGCGTCGCGGATAGTCTGATGACGATAAACGCCCATCCAGACAACGTGTCGCCAACGGCGGCTGGCTAACGCTTTGCGTAACCAGTCTGGCCCGGTCATCACGCCGGTAGAACGAATACGATCGGTAGGAATGGATGCCCAGGTGTGGCCGGTTTCCGCAATACACCAATCAGCGTTGCACTGCGCAACATCCAGGTTGTCTTTCAGCGCCATAGTCATCAGCGTTTCATACATTTCCGGGTAGGCAATATCATCGCCGTCTACGTACGCGATGTACTCCCCCCTGGCGACTTTCATACCGGTATTGCGCGCCGCCGAAACGCCCCCATTGCGCTGGTGCAGCAGATGAACGTGCGGATAACGATCCGCATAAGACTGAGCAAGCTCCGCAGAGTTATCCGTAGAGCCATCATTAACAATGATGATCTCCAGGTTCTTCCAGGTTTGCGCAATCAGCGAATCCATACACGCAATGAACGGTTCACCCGTGTTGTAAAGCGGCATAATGACGCTCAGGAGACCAGGGATATAGGTCATATCAAATCCAGCCAGACAATAGAGTAATCGGCACTTTTTAGCATATTAAGCGGTAGATTTTCAGAAAAAATTATTAATTCTTTAGCGGAAAATGCGCCGGGCGGGAGAGATTGTGCAGGCAAAAAACGCCCCGGATGATTAATGATAATCAACATCCGGGGACAACACACAGAATCCACAGGGTGGATACGGTTAATCCCAGCTCAGGATCACTTTCCCTGACTGGCCTGAACGCATCGCGTCAAAGCCCTGCTGGAATTCATCGATGGAGAATCGGTGGGTGATGATCGGCGACAAATCCAGACCAGACTGGATCAGTGCAGCCATTTTGTACCATGTCTCAAACATCTCACGACCGTAGATACCTTTAATAAACAGTCCTTTAAAGATAACTTTGGTCCAGTCGATGGACATATCAGATGGCGGAATACCCAGCATAGCAATACGGCCACCGTGATTCATGGTGTCCAGCATAGCGCGAAACGCTGGCGGCGCCCCCGACATCTCCAGGCCCACATCAAACCCTTCGGTCATACCCAGTTCAGCCATCACGTCGGTCAGATTCTCTTTCGATACGTTGACCGCGCGGGTGATACCCATTTTGCGCGCCAGCTCAAGGCGATACTCATTAACGTCGGTGATCACCACGTGGCGTGCGCCAACGTGCTTCGCGACCGCCGCCGCCATAATACCGATTGGACCCGCACCGGACACCAGTACATCTTCCCCAACCAGATCGAACGACAGCGCCGTGTGCACTGCATTACCGAACGGATCGAAGATAGACGCCAGGTCGTCGGAGATATTGTCCGGGATTTTAAATGCGTTAAATGCCGGGATCACCAGGTACTCCGCAAAGCAGCCCGGACGGTTTACACCGACACCGGTCGTATTGCGGCACAGGTGAGTACGTCCACCGCGGCAGTTACGGCAATGTCCGCAGGTGATATGACCTTCGCCTGAAACGCGATCGCCGATTTTAAAGCCTTTAACTTCCTGACCGATGCCAACAACTTCGCCGACATATTCATGCCCAACGACCATCGGTACTGGGATGGTTTTTTGCGACCATTCATCCCAGTTATAAATGTGAACGTCAGTCCCGCAGATGGCTGTTTTACGGATTTTAATCAGCAAATCGTTATGACCGACTTCCGGTTCAGGAACGTCAGTCATCCAAATGCCCTCTTCCGCTTTCAGTTTGGATAACGCTTTCATTTCACATCCTCAGGCAATAACGCCCAGTTGTTTACCAATGCGTGTGAACGCCTCAACAGCACGCGTAATCTGCTCAGGGGTATGCGCCGCAGACATCTGTGTACGGATACGCGCCTGGCCTTTTGGAACCACCGGATAGAAGAATCCGGTAACGTAAATCCCCTCTTTTTGCAGCTCGCGGGCGAACGCCTGCGCCACTACTGCATCACCCAACATCACCGGGATGATCGCGTGATCCGCACCGGCTAACGTAAAGCCTGCGGCAGACATTTGCTCGCGGAACTGACGTGCGTTCGCCCACAGGCGGTCGCGCAGGTCGCTGCCAGCCTCAACCATTTCCAGCACTTTAATGGAGGCCGCAACAATCGCTGGCGCCAGTGAGTTGGAGAACAAATAAGGACGGGAACGCTGACGCAGCCACTCAACAACTTCTTTGCGCGCTGCGGTGTAACCACCGGATGCGCCGCCGAGTGCTTTACCCAGCGTACCGGTGATGATGTCCACGCGACCCATCACGTCACAGTATTCATGGGAGCCACGACCATTTTCGCCGACAAAACCGACGGCATGGGAATCATCAACCATGACCAGCGCGTCGTATTTATCCGCCAGATCGCAAACGCCTTTCAGGTTAGCGATCACACCATCCATAGAGAACACGCCATCAGTGGCGATCAGGATATGACGAGCGCCCGCTTCACGTGCTTCTTTCAGGCGAGCTTCCAGTTCCACCATATCGTTGTTGGCGTAACGGAAACGTTTTGCTTTACACAGACGAACGCCATCAATGATAGAAGCGTGGTTCAGGGCATCGGAAATAATTGCGTCTTCTGCGCCCAGCAGCGTTTCAAACAGGCCGCCATTGGCGTCGAAGCAGGAAGAGTAAAGGATGGCATCTTCCATACCGAGGAATGCCGCCAGTTTTTGCTCCAGTTGCTTATGGCTATCCTGGGTACCGCAAATAAAGCGAACCGAAGCCATACCAAATCCGTGAGAATCCATACCCGCTTTTGCCGCTGCAATCAGCTCCGGGTGGTTAGCCAGTCCCAGATAGTTGTTCGCACAAAAGTTAATAACGTGGCTTCCGTCCGCCACGGTGATATCCGCCTGCTGGGCAGATGTAATAATGCGCTCTTCTTTAAACAATCCTTCCGCACGTGCGGTGTCGAGATCGTTGGTTAACTGTTTGTAAAAATCCCCACGCATTTCAATTCTCCAGACTGGGCAAATTTCAGCACATATTACCCAAAGCTATACGTTGATACGAGATGACGCATCATCACTTCTTCAAAATGAAGCATAAATCACGTGTACCCGCACGGCTTATCGGTGAATGGCTGAAGCCTGAGCCATGTAGTGATATGATAGAAAGTATTCGTGTCTGAGATTGTCTCTGACTCCATAATTCGAAGGTTACATTTATGATCATCGTTACCGGCGGCGCGGGCTTTATCGGCAGCAACATCGTTAAGTCCCTGAATGATAAAGGCATCACCGACATCCTGGTGGTGGACAACCTGAAAGACGGCACCAAGTTTGTTAACCTGGTGGATCTGAATATTTCTGACTACATGGACAAGGAAGACTTCCTGATCCAGATTATGGCCGGGGAAGATTTCGGCGATATCGAAGCGATTTTCCACGAAGGCGCATGCTCTTCCACCACCGAGTGGGACGGCAAGTATATGATGGATAACAACTATCAATACTCCAAAGAGCTACTGCACTACTGCCTGGAGCGTGAAATCCCGTTCCTGTACGCGTCCTCTGCCGCCACCTATGGCGGTCGCACTTCTGATTTCATCGAATCCCGTGAATATGAGAAACCGCTGAACGTCTATGGCTACTCAAAATTCCTGTTCGACGAGTACGTTCGTCAGATCCTGCCAGAAGCCAACTCTCAGATTGTTGGCTTCCGCTATTTCAACGTCTACGGACCGCGTGAAGGCCATAAAGGGAGCATGGCGAGCGTCGCTTTCCACCTCAATACCCAGCTTAACAATGGCGAAACACCAAAACTGTTCGAAGGCAGCGAAAACTTCAAACGTGATTTCGTTTATGTTGGCGATGTGGCTGCGGTAAACCTGTGGTTCCTGGAAAACGGAGTATCCGGCATCTTTAACCTCGGTACCGGTCGCGCAGAATCTTTCCAGGCCGTTGCTGACGCAACGCTGGCGTACCACAAAAAAGGCAGCATTGAGTACATTCCATTCCCGGAAAAACTGAAAGGCCGCTACCAGGCGTTTACTCAGGCAGACCTGACCAACCTGCGCGCAGCGGGCTATGACAAGCCGTTTAAGACCGTCGCCGAAGGCGTAACGGAATATATGGCCTGGCTGAACCGCGACGCTTAAGGCAGGCAATCTATGAGGATTCTGGTGGTTGGCCCGTCATGGGTGGGCGACATGATGATGTCGCAAAGTCTCTATCGCACGCTCAAGGCGCGCTATCCCCAGGCGATAATCGACGTGATGGCACCCGCATGGTGCCGTCCTCTTTTATCGCGGATGCCGGAAGTCAATGAAGCGATCGCGATGCCGCTTGGGCATGGCGCTCTGGAAATTGGTGAACGGCGTAAGCTCGGTCATAGCCTGCGTGAGAGGCGCTATGACCGCGCTTATGTGCTGCCTAACTCGTTTAAATCCGCGCTGGTGCCCTTTTTTGCAGGTATTCCGCATCGTACCGGTTGGCGTGGTGAAATGCGCTACGGCCTGCTCAACGATGCGCGCGTGCTGGATAAAGACGCATGGCCGCTGATGGTCGAACGCTATGTAGCCCTGGCCTACGATAAAGGCGTCATGCTGTCGGCTAAAGATTTGCCGCAACCTCTGCTGTGGCCACAGTTGCAGGTCAGCGAAGGTGAAAAGTCTCTGACCTGTAGCCAGTTCTCCCTTTCTGCCGAACGCCCCATCATCGGTTTTTGCCCGGGTGCGGAATTTGGTCCGGCGAAACGCTGGCCACACTACCATTATGCTGAACTGGCAAAACAGCTGATAGACGAAGGTCATCAGATTGTGCTGTTTGGCTCGGCAAAAGATCATGAAGCCGGAAATGAAATCCTGGCAACGTTAAGCGTTGAGCAGCAGGCCTGGTGTCGTAATCTGGCGGGCGAAACGCAGCTGGAGCAGGCCGTTATTCTGCTCGCCGCCTGCAAAGCGGTCGTCACCAACGACTCTGGATTAATGCACGTTGCCGCAGCGTTGAATCGACCTCTGGTAGCGTTGTATGGCCCAAGTAGTCCGGACTTTACCCCGCCGTTGTCGCACAAAGCACGGGTCATTCGTCTGATTACGGGCTATCACAAAGTGCGCAAGGGCGATGCGGCAGAAGGCTATCACCAAAGCCTGATTGACATCACACCCCAGCGTGTACTGGAAGAACTCAACGACCTGTTGTTACAAGAGGAAGCCTGACGGATGCGGGTTCTGATCGTTAAAACGTCGTCTATGGGCGATGTACTGCATACGTTGCCCGCATTAACCGATGCGCAGCAGGCTATTCCGGGTATTCAATTTGATTGGGTGGTGGAAGAAGGATTCGCGCAGATCCCTTCCTGGCATGCAGCCGTTGACCGGGTCATCCCAGTGGCGATTCGCCGCTGGCGTAAAGCCTGGTTTTCAGCGCCGATTAAAGCCGAGCGTAAAGCGTTTCGCGATGCGGTACGTTTGCAGCAGTATGACGCGATAATTGATGCGCAGGGTCTGGTTAAAAGTGCGGCGTTAGTGACGCGTCTGGCACGTGGCGTCAAGCATGGTATGGACTGGAGTACGGCCCGCGAGCCGCTGGCTAGCCTGTTTTATAATCGCAAGCATCACATTGCTAAACAGCAACATGCGGTAGAACGTACGCGTGAATTGTTCGCCAAAAGTCTGGGATATGCTAAACCGCAGTCGCAGGGTGATTACGCTATTGCGCAGCATTTCAGGAATGACCGTAAGGCTGATGCAGGCCAGTATGCTGTATTTCTGCACGCCACTACACGTGATGATAAGCACTGGCCTGAAGCCAACTGGCGGGAGCTGATTGGGCTGTTAAATAATACGGGCATCCGTATTAAACTCCCCTGGGGCGCCCCTCATGAAGAAGAGCGCGCCAAAAGGCTGGCGGAAGGTTTTCCTTACGTCGATGTCCTGCCGCGGATGAGTCTGGAAGAGGTTGCTCGCATCCTGGCGGGAGCAAAATTTGTGGTGTCGGTTGATACAGGTCTCAGCCATTTAACCGCCGCATTGGATCGCCCCAATATTACGTTATATGGCCCGACAGACCCGGGATTGATTGGTGGATATGGGAAGAATCAGATAGCATGTATTTCATCATCGCATGACCTTGAAGATATCCCATCTCAAGATATACTGGACATAATAAAAACAAACATATGCATTTAATAAATTGTGGATCATCTTTTTTATGATAAATAGAAATAACGCCGATAGCATAATGTATTCAATAACAATGGGATTATGTTTCCTTGCGTTATTGCTTTTACCATTTGAGCAAGGCTTTGCCTTAAAATCGCTAAGAATTGCTGGAGAAATTGCATTACTAGCTATCATAATTTCGCCAAATAAATATTTAAAATCAGAACATAGATATATAGCACTCAGTCTCTTAGCCCTGTCAATTTTGTCATTTTTATGGTTCAGGATATATAAAACACCAGATTCAGAATATGTAGGTGCTTATATGAACTATCGAGACTGGAGTCTGGCAGGGTTATTTACAGCATTTACAATTCCTGTCGTGACCAGTATAAGAGATCGCTCAGAAAAGATAATGAAAAATATTCATCTTTTCATCGCTCTATTAGTTAATCTGATATATATAGTATATGCGTACTATCAATTTTTCATCCTTAATGAAAGCAGAGCAACTTTATCATTGGCGTATGGACCAAATGCAACAGGTGCAGCATATACAATTACTTTTATTTCATTGTATGCATTAATCGCGATATCAACGCTTGTCACAAAATTTAGATTACCACTGCTTATAATTTTTAGCTTTGCAAACTTCATTGCTATTTCTGCAACAGGCACAAGAGCAGGAATTATTATATATCCATTAGTTATTATCTTTATTTTTTGGAATGAGCTAAAAAGACACAGTGTAACAGCAAGAAAAACCAGTATTTTCTCTATTATTGTACTTGCGATGTTCTCCAGTGTATTATTATATAAGCCAATTATTGAAAGGGTGAACAATTTAAAGTCAGACATAGAGCAATACCATGAGAATAACACAGTGACGTCTGTGGGAGCTCGCTTTGCGATGTATAAAACGGGTATCGAATCCTCGTACAATAACTTCACAGGACAATCGCTTGAAGAACGAGGATATAAAATCAAAAAAATTGTCGAAAATAATAAGGAACTATCTGGAGCACTGTTATTTCTTAACATTCACCTTCATAATCAGATAATTGATACACTATCAACCACTGGTTGGTTAGGCGTAATATTGAATATCCTATTCTTAATCTCTATAATTACATTCATACACAAGAAAAACATACCGATGATGTATACTTATGTGGTGGCAATAGTATTATATGGATTAAGTGACATTTTGACATACGCAGTCCCAGTACCACTCGCATGGTTATTAACATTAACATTAATATGCTCACTAGTTAATAACAAAGAAAAAATCTAACAAAAAAAGCCAGAATTATAAAA
The DNA here is from genome assembly GCF_009495675.1 of Citrobacter sp. S39. NCBI lineage: Bacteria > Pseudomonadati > Pseudomonadota > Gammaproteobacteria > Enterobacterales > Enterobacteriaceae > Citrobacter > Citrobacter sp. S39. Next base: position 1,111,580 of record NZ_CP045555.1, on the reverse strand, counting down.
TCCTGGCTTTTTATTATATAAAGCAACCAAGTAACACCCTAAACTTATATCGCCACAATAGCAATTTGGAAATTAAATAGTTTCTTTTTTTTACTTTAGTTTGGTTTTTTTTATTAATACGACTATTTTCCAGATGTGAGTTCAATGAGTTAACCAAGGGATGAGAAACTATATCACAAAAATAAATATCATTCATCACACCATTATCTAATAGAATTTTTCTATCATCGATCAAATAAAAGCCATGGGTGGAGAGTAATAATAAAGCTCGTTGACAGTATTGTCTATCAACAATATAACAGCACGTCCGCGTTACTTTGTGCTTCTTATATGTTGCCTTCCGAAAATTAACAGGTCCAATCTTTGAAACATTAAGTAAACTTAAGCCAAAAAGCTGATGGTCAGAAGTTCCCTGTTGACCACCAAGTACATATGAGCAACCATTCTTAAGTATATCCGTTGATTGAGAAAGTGTGTGTACCACAGCAGCCAACCTGGAATCAAATGAGACATCATCTTCAAGTATAAGAGCCCACTTGAAATTGTTATCTAATATTTTTTGATACACACTGAGATGGCTTAATGTACAAGCCATTTCTGGTTCAGTCATCTCACCATATACTTTCCCTGAGTTAATAGGGACGTTCCTTTTTTTATCTTGAAATAATTCGCTCCGGTAATCAATTGCATCAAAGAATTCATAGCCAATATTTACATTGGCAAGAAGCCTCGAGATATTTTCTCTTCGCTCAACATCATTCTTAAGAGAAATGATAAAAACAGGAAAGTTATTATTCATAGGTATAGTATTCACTGCATTACAGCCTAATTAAAAATCTTAATTTTTTGATATAGAAACAATGAACATAAAGCTTTTATATAACTCCTTTGATATATATAGTGCTTATACTCTTCTTTATATTCAGGTTTCGTCTTTGCCTTCAAATACCTGTCATTTTTCCATGGTGTTAACTCATAAACAGTCCGGAAATAACTTGAAGCGTCATATGCTCCCCATTCATGCCATGGTTTCGTGACACCTGTATAATGAATAAAGACGGTTTTTTCTGTAATGTATTTTTTATAATTACTTTTATCTTTTTTTTCAAACTCAGACTTCAACGGATAAATTGAATTATATATTCTATCGAGATAGACCAACCGCCCGCGGAAAATTATATTTAATGCATCTTGATCAGGATATTTTAAATTATTCCCCTCATTTCTAATTAGAGAAAATATTTGATCTGAGATATTTTTTTCTTTCCACTGCTGCAAGTTAGCAAGAATAACACCTGAATTAAAATATTTACCTTGAAAATCAATATTCAATCGCTGCTGGTTCCGTTTCTGCGTAGATTCAACATCAGGGATAACAGCGGCAAACTTATCGCCTAAATACAACTCCTCTAACTCTGTCAGTTCATTTTTACAAATTACATCAGAATCAAGATAGAGGAGCGCATTCATACTTTGAGATAGATAATCAAATGCCAATAACCGGTAATATATTGACAATGGCCATATTGCACTTACTGGCAATTTACCGAGAATTCTCTCATCAATCGTATAAATATTAATGACGGCATCAAACTGCTCCGAAATTAACTTCAAGCGCCTAGCGTATTCTTCTGATATAGTATTAGTAAAAACATGGAAACAATAATTTCGTTTTCTTTTTTTATTATTTTCGAGAATAGATGCTATGGAAATTGCAGCTCCCATCTGGTAATTAGCATCTGTACCATATGCAATGTTAAAGTAACCATCTTGAACCCGTAATAGATTATTATTAGTAAATGAATACTCTTTCTTAATATATTGTGTTAATACATCCATATTTTCCACCCAAAAGAAATCAAGCAAATCGTTGGATTTGAGACTACCAAATTACTTGATGATTGCTTTTACTTTATAGGCATAGTATTTTCCCCAACAGAGAAATGCTTGAGTAAATTTTTTCTGTTTCAAAAAATGCTTAGCTGCATACCTACTTTGCACTGTATTTTGAGGTTCAAAAAGTTTTGTATTCTGCCACGGTGAAGCATCTTTTGCCTGATAGAAAAAACTTGAGACAGGATAATCTCCCCATGAATGCCAAGGCTTCGTTGGCCCGATATAGTGTACAAGCACAGTTGAATTTCGTACCGGGTTTACAGTAATGTCTTTCAATTCGTAGTTAATACTATATTGAGTATTAAATTTCCTATCTATAAATTTTATTTTACCCGTTAGCAAAATATTCAAAACATCCTGATCAAAATGTGTAATTTTGTTCGTTATTTCTTGATCATTCAACAGTTCAATAGCATTTGAGGATATTCTTTGAGCAGCCCAAACAGGTGGCTGAATTAAAAGAAAACCGGAATTAAAATACCCATCAACTAGACCCGGTGTTGATAAATGCTCTGCCCTCCGTTTCCACCATTTTTCATCGCCCTCAGCAACAACAGCAGCAATATCATCAGGATCAAAGTTGAAGTCAATTAACTCTTGAATGCTTCCTTTACAGACAATATCAGCATCAAGATACAGAATCCTATCAAGTTTATCAGAAAAATAATCAGCAATAATAAACCGAAAATAGATCGCATAAGACCAACTTCTTGTACTAGGGAGTGTTTTTAGCGTATCTCCGTTTATTAAGTATATAAAAATACGAGTTTTGTATTTTTTGGCCAACATTTCAAATTCTTCACGAAAATCCGTTGAAAAATAGTCCGTGAATACATGAAAAGCAAGTTTTTCTTGTGGATTATTAATCAAAATTGAGGCAATAGATACACCACATCCAAATAAGAAATTTTTGTCCAATCCATAACAGACATTAAAACATTCCGTCTCATCATATCCAGAATAATTATAATCTATTTGAGAAAGGATAAATCTATTATCATTTAAGCACATACGATTTACTTCTCACTTTTATGGACTACAGATAAGATGGTCTCATTCATATTTTTATAATATACAGAATCATAAAATTCAAACATTGATTCTTTGATTTCTTTCGCAGATATAGTAAGAGGTTCAGAAATAATTTTATTTAATAGCATAGTAAATTCAGTTAGGTTACCCGGTGAATATAAAAAACCATTTATACCATTCTTTATTATATCTTCAGGACCAGACTCACAATCAGAACTGATGCATGGTATGCCATATGACATAGCCTCTAGCAATGTCATAGGGAATCCTTCAAAGGATGATGTTAGTAATAATGCACTAACATATTTTATCTCATTTTTTACCAGAGCCCAGGGATCCGATTGCCAACCGTGCCAAGTAATATGATTATCAATTTTAAGCTCCTTAGCATAACTCTGGCACTTAATAAAATCTGAACCATCACCGATGACATGAAGCTTCCATTTTCCGTTCGCATTAGAAAGCCCATCAAGTAAATCTTTTATTCGCTTCTGTCCTTCAAATTTCATACGGCCGATATAGAGGAAGGTTGTTACATCTTCTTTACCTGGTGATGGAATTGTTTCTTCTTTCCTAGCGATTGGATTGTAAATGAGACTGACCGAGTCTTCTGGTACACCTCTCGCCATAATCTGCCGTTTAATACCAGAACTGATTGCCAGATGATGATCGGCATAGACTATGTTCTCAGCATACTTCTTATGATCAAGAGAAAAATGTGGCCATGAAAAAAGTTTAAAATTTACCCCTGACTTCAATCTGGCCTTATTTACTAGAAGACAGGATAAAACATCGATACAAATAACAGCATCAGGATTATTTTTTTTAAGCCATTTTTTAAAATCAGAAACTTGTTTCATCCGTCTTAAAAAGGAAATTTTTTGCCTGGAGAGAGAGTATTCGACATTAATTCCACGCAACCAATTTTTATCCATTTTATCATTTCGACAAAAAAAGAAAACACTGCACTCATCAGGCTGTGATTTGGTCTGAAGAGTACTGATGACATTTTTAATTACTGTCTCCATTCCACCGAATCCGGAAACAGCTTCACCGACGAATGTTATTTTCATAAAGTTAGTTTATTATATTTTAAAGAGATTTTCGTTGTGTACGTTCACGAATTTTTTCAGCTTTCATCTCTGTTTGGGTCAGCAATTTTTCTTCCCGAGAAAGAACATTTCTTAGAGATATGCCAAAGTAAGTTTTCATAAACCGGAAAATATCGCGCTGCGTCAAACCAATATTCATTGATGAAAAATAGAGCCCTATCAGGTCTTTATCTCGCCAGCGGCGAGGAACCTTACTGCGAATCTGAGCACGATGCAGGTCAATAATAGAAATCTTTAAATCATCCTCATAACCAGTGAAGGGTAAATGCAGTAGGAAATGACAAATATAGCAATCACGATGGTTAATCCCTCCTGCGTGCATCTTACGGACCATCGTGGCGACACGATTTATAATTATCCGCTTCACTTTGATATCAGGAGGATTCATCGCCCAATCGGCACAATAATCTTCCAGACTAATCGTTGGCGTCAGATCCTCTGTAATAATGAACGACGTTCTGGTCAGAGGATTCAACCCCTTTTCGCCAAAACCAACGCCATGCATCGTATCTACGCCTAAATTACTAAGCCGGTGAATAGCATTCCACTCTCGATCCGCACCTAAAACAGGCATGCGAAAAGAGAGCAGATTTTTCACGATCTCTTTAAGAGAAGTACCCCGATGCCATTTGAGGAAATAGCTTCTTTCAGCTAGTTCAAATCGCAAAGTTCGGCGAGTTTCCAGCTCTCTGAATACTTCACCCTGCAATGTTTTGACTTCCTCAAAAGCATCTTTGCCGCGCCAAAGTGTGGTCAACGGCTCTTTCAACTCAACCATTCAAACCACCTGTAATGAGGTCTGCCGCTTTTTCCGGCAAACTATACAAATCCTGTGTATCCGCATAATGCCGTGCATTTTCTGCCCACGCAGCACGCAATGAAGGTTGCGTCAGCACTTCACATAAAACCTTGTTTAACATGTCCTGCCGGAAGGGCTCTTCAATTACCACACCACAATTTGCATCCTCAATATAGTGCGCATATCCACATACCGACGATGTCAAAACTGGCAACCCCGCAGTAATTGCCTCCAGAAGCACAATACCCGCAGCCTCCTGGTACGCTGGATGCAAGAGCAAATCGGCAGCAGCCATTAATTCTGCGACATCATTCCGCCCAGAGAAAAAATGGACATTAGCCTGAACTCCATGCTTTTCCGCCAACACTCCAAATTTTCGCGGTTTATCCTGCCCAACAATGAACAACAACGTATTATGCCGCAACATTTCGGGCAGGGATGCCAACGCCTCAATAGAACGGTCAACCCCTTTGCGGGTAAAATCAGACCCCACCTGCAGCAATAAATGCTGCTGCTCCGTTATGCCGTTTTTCTGGCGATAAACTTCACGGCTATTTGGGATCTGTTGGCTATATTTTCTGTCCGGATAAATTCCCGGAGGGAGAATATGAAAACGCCCAGCCTCGGTCTGATAATGCTTCTGGAAATCAGCAATCTGTTTGTCAGTTAGCATTAATAGCTGTGTCGGTTTACCCTGCGCAAACGTCGCGCGTTCAAAAGCAGCATAGTGACGATAACGTGACGTTAGACGGTAGAAAAAACCTTTTTCTTGTGCCACTTTCTCGGCATAGCAGACGTCTGCAGCATAGTAAACGTCCAGCCCCGGCATTTTATTAAACCCCACAACGCGATCGACAGGATGTTCACGTAAGTGCACTTGTACCCATGAATAATACTCAGCATTACGACCATGATTCGTTCGCGATTTAACCGGAACCCGAATCAATTCAAAAACATCAGGGCATTCCCCTTCCCAAAACTGAGTGTAGATCCGAACGTGGTGTCCGCGGGCGGCAACAGTTTGAGCAATTCGCATAAAATCCCGCTGCAAGCCACCAAACGGGAAATATTTATATAAACAGAAAGCGACGATCATAGCGGTACATCTCGGATGTCGGTTTGCACATTTTGCGGTAACATTTTTTCCGTAGCAGCAATCACATCTTCGGCGGGAATAACGGAAAGATATCTGTTATTCCGATCGAGCTCGTTTCTCTGTGGCATAGGTTGATAATTGCCTGCCCAAAACTGAATAATATCGTCAGTCCAGGGACGCCAGAAAATATGATCAGTGGCACCAAACAGGCAAATCACTGGCGTTTTTACCGCTGCAGCAATATGACCAGGCGCAGAATCGACGCCAATGAAGAGATCCGCATGGTCAATCAATGCTCCCAACTCGGGGAAAGTGGTTTTGCCAGCAAGTTCCGTAACGGGCCGGGTTTCGCATGCCTGTGCAATTTCTTCCACACAAGCCAGGTCATCTGCCGAAGGGCCTGACGTCAGAATAACCTTGTATCCACGACGATGTAGTGCATCAATTACACGAGAAAATTTGTCGTTATCCCAGCATTTAAATTGCTGTCTTGCGGTTGGCTGAATAACCACATAGCGCCCTTTAATTCCCAAGGTATCCAAATTTTTATGAATTTTCTGCCAGTGCTCGGGAGCATAGCTCATAGTAGTATCTTGATAAAAATCAGTGATACCTAAAGGCTCCAGCACAGATAAATTACGCTCAACAATATGAGCACCATGAATAGGTGCTAATTGTGTGAAACTATTTTTCCAAAAACCATGCTGTCGGTGGCCATAAAGCTGTGAGATTTTCACACGAGCAGAAAGACAACGAACAATGACTGCAACCATCCACTGATCGGTGAGATTGACGACAAGATCATACTGGTTGGCGCGCAAAGTTTTGATCAGCGAAAGGGCATTTTTAATCTTATCTGTGGTTTTTACCCCCTTATTACTGATCCCATAAAGTGCATTAATTTCAGGGTTTTCAGATAAAATTGGGATCGTATCCTGGTAAAGCAGCACATCGATTTTAGCGTCAGGATAATTCTGCTTTAGCGTACTAATAACAGGAGTTGTTAACAACATATCTCCGTGAAAACGCATTTTTATGACCAGGATTTTTCGAAATTGCTTTTCCACAAGCGACTCTTTTGTTGTGATTGTCTGGTTAAGTTAAGCAGAAAAAAGCACGCTACCGCCCCAGGCTCAACAGCTACCTGATTACTGATATCGCACTGATTTTTACGTGCTAGTGTATCACTTCTTTTGCCATGTTCCGACTCGAATAATCTTTGCACAAATAATGTTCTTTATTCTTTTAAATCAATATGTTGATATGTTACATGTTTTTGAGTTTTAGCACTATATCTCGACTAAACCTGAAAATTTCAACAGAAAACGTAAAGATGCAAAAGATGTTGTTCCCATTGGCAGTTCCCACAAAGGGCGCTATTTAATTTAAAAATAGGAAAAGTATTGGTAAAGCCACAGCTAAATACATAGAATCCCCAGCACATTCATAAGTCAGCTACCATTATGCTCGAATTGCTTTACACCGCCCTTTTCTACCTTATTCAGCCTTTGATCTGGATACGGCTTTGGGTGCGCGGACGTAAGGCTCCGGCCTACCGTAAACGCTGGGGCGAACGCTACGGCTTTTATCGCCACCCGCTAAAACCCGGCGGGATCATGCTTCATTCGGTTTCTGTGGGCGAAACACTGGCTGCAATCCCATTAGTTCGCGCTCTGCGTCACCGTTATCCCGACTTGCCGATCACGGTCACCACTATGACGCCAACCGGTTCCGAGCGCGTACAATCTGCTTTTGGCACTGACGTTCAGCATATTTATCTGCCTTACGATTTACCGGATGCCCTGAACCGTTTTCTGAATAAAGTTGACCCCAAACTGGTGTTAATTATGGAAACCGAGCTGTGGCCAAATCTGATCGCGGCACTCCATAAGCGTCACATTCCTCTGGTTATTGCCAACGCACGTCTTTCTGCTCGTTCAGCCGCTGGCTATGCGAAATTAGGTAAATTTGTTGGCAGACTACTGCGTCGAATTACGTTAATTGCCGCACAAAACGAAGAAGATGGCGCACGTTTTATTACACTTGGTGCCAGAAGCAATCAGGTCACCGTTACTGGCAGCCTGAAGTTTGATATATCCGTCACGCCACAACTGGCCGCAAAAGCGGTGACATTACGTCGTCAATGGGCTCCTCACCGTCCGGTATGGATTGCAACCAGCACCCACGACGGCGAAGAAAGCATCATCATTGCCGCCCATCAGGCGTTATTAAATCAGTTCCCGAATCTTTTGCTAATTCTGGTTCCCAGACATCCTGAACGGTTCCCGGATGCAATTAACCTCGTACGCCAGGCTGGGCTAAGTTATACCACTCGTTCTTCGGGTGAAGTTCCGTCCTCAGGCACTCAGGTTGTGATCGGCGATACCATGGGTGAGCTGATGTTGCTGTATGGCATTGCCGACCTTGCTTTTGTCGGCGGTTCACTGGTTGAACGTGGTGGACACAATCCACTGGAAGCCGCGGCACATGCTATTCCAGTGCTGATGGGACCACATACGTTTAATTTTAAAGACATTTGCGCCCGCCTCGAACAGGCAAGCGGATTGATCACCGTCACCGACGCACCTACGCTGGTAAAAGAAGTATCTTCTTTACTGACCGATGCAGATTATCGTAATTTTTATGGCCGTCACGCAGTTGAAGTTCTGTATCAAAATCAGGGCGCGTTACAGCGTCTGCTGCAGCTGCTGGAACCTTATCTGCCACCCAAAACGCATTGAGGCAAGTCATGCAAAAACGGGCGATTTATCCAGGAACCTTTGATCCCATAACTAACGGCCATCTTGATATCGTGACGCGTGCGACCAGCATGTTCGATCACGTGATCCTGGCGATTGCCGCAAGTCCCAGTAAAAAACCGATGTTTACCCTTGAAGAGCGCGTCGAGCTGGCGCAACAGGCAACGGCGCATCTAGGCAATGTGGAAGTTCTGGGATTCAGCGACTTAATGGCAAATTTTGCCCGTGATAATCAGGCTAACATTCTGATCCGAGGCCTACGCGCGGTAGCAGATTTTGAGTATGAAATGCAGCTGGCGCACATGAACCGCCACCTAATGCCGCAACTGGAAAGCGTCTTTCTGATGCCGTCTAAAGAGTGGTCATTTATCTCATCGTCACTGGTGAAAGAAGTCGCCCGCCATCAGGGTGATGTGACGCACTTTCTGCCGGAAAACGTCCATCAGGCGTTAATGAGTAAGTTGAAGTAATGTGCCTGGCCGGATGCTGCATCCGGCCAGCAATGACACTATTTCTGACAGCGACGGCAATAGAACGTTGTACGCTGAGCGTGTTTTGTCGCAACAATCGGTGCGCCACATGCGCGGCAAGGTTCACCTTCTCTCCCATAGACCTGCAGCTCCTGGGCAAAATAGCCCGGCTTACCGTCACTTTGCAGAAAATCCTTCAGCGTCGTCCCGCCCTGCTCGATAGAACGCAGCAAAACCGCCTTGATAACGCGTACCAGCAGTTCGCACTCATCCTGCGACAGCGATGATGCCAGACGGTCAGGATGGATACCAGCCGCAAACAGCGACTCGCTGGCATAGATGTTTCCCACCCCTACCACCAGCTTGTTATCCATCAGCCAGGGTTTAATCGCCGTTTTCTTCTTTGCACATTTCTGCTGTAGATAACCGGCGTTGAAATCGTCACTCAGCGGCTCAGGGCCAAGATGGGCGAGGACATTATGTCCATCCAGCTCTTTAGTCCACAGCCAGGCACCAAAGCGACGGGGATCGGTATAACGCAGAACTTTGCCATTGCTCATCACTAAGTCAACGTGGTCGTGCTTATCTGCCGGAAGCTCTTCAGGAAGGATACGCAAACTACCCGACATCCCCAGATGAATGATTACCCAGCCATCCGGCAGCTCCAGAAGCAGGTATTTTGCGCGCCGCTGTACGCTCAGGACAGGTTTATCGCTCAGGCGATAGATTTCCTCTGATACCGGCCAACGCAAACGACCGTTACGCACAGTCGCGTGCATAATCGTTGCCCCTACCAGATGCGGCTCAATCCCACGGCGACTGGTTTCGACTTCAGGTAATTCAGGCATAGTATCTCCGGCGGTGTATCAGGTCTCATTAATATGGGGACGGCCAGAAAACAAAAAACCCCGCCGAGGCGAGGTTTTTTGCTACATCGAAACTAAAATTATTTGATTTTAGCTTCTTTGTACAGTACGTGCTGGCGTACAACTGGATCGAATTTTTTCAGTTCCAGTTTTTCCGGCTTAGTACGTTTGTTCTTCGTAGTGGTATAGAAATGACCAGTACCAGCAGAAGAAACCAGCTTGATTTTCTCACGAATACCTTTAGCCATGATTTATTTCCTCTTAGTACTTAGTACTTTTCGCCACGGGCACGCAGTTCAGACAGAACTGTTTCGATGCCTTTCTTATCAATTACACGCATACCTTTAGCAGATACACGCAGGGTGACAAAACGCTTCTCGCTCTCAACCCAGAAACGGTGAGAGTGCAGGTTCGGCAGGAAACGGCGTTTAGTCGCGTTCAGTGCGTGGGAACGGTTGTTACCGGTCACCGGACGCTTGCCAGTAACTTGGCAGACTCGGGACATGTCTATTCTCCAAAAATCAAATTAGCTCGAGCTTCGTATGGGGTATCGGCGCCTCGTCAGGCTTTACAGCCCGGTCATCGCATAGTTCTAAGTGAACTCTCGATTGCCAGGCCCAAATGCCAAACCCGAGATTCTCAAAGGTGGCGTAGTATACGCTGACCCGGCGTTATGCTCAAGTCCCGAACAGACAAAGATCCCGATGGATCGCGTAAAGTGCGTTAAATCCAACCGCGTTCCGCAAAAGAAACGTACTCTCCGCGCCCAATGACCAGATGATCAAGCACCCGGATATCCATGAACTGACAGCATTTCACAACACGCTCGGTGATGAGTTTATCTGCTTTACTCGGCTCTGCACACCCCGAAGGGTGATTATGCGCAAGGATCACGGCGGAAGCATTCATTTTTATCGCTTCGCGGACAATTTCTCGCGGATGTACCTCGACGTGGCTTAGTGTCCCGGAAAAAAGTTTGCTGTGTTTAATCACTTGATGTTGAGAATCCATAAAGATCACCAGAAAGATCTCGCGTTCCTCTTGCGAGAGCTGGCTTTGCAGAAATTCACGCGCCATTTCCGGGCTAAGTAGAGCACGCTCCTCTATCACTCGCACGTTGTAGTAGCGTCTTGCCAGCTCCGCAATACCCTTCAACTGTGCATACTTCGCGATACCGATTCCCGGAACATAGCTAAAATCCATGTAATCAGCAGACAACAAACCATACAACGACTCAAAATGCTGAAGCATCTCTTTCGCCAGCGTAAGCACATCTTTACCCTGAATGCCGGTACGTAAAAAAAGCGCCAGTAACTCAACATAGGTCAGCGAACTGGCCCCCTGTGCCAACAGCTTTTCCCTGGGCATCATACTTCCTGTATTGTCCATACTTTTCCCTCCTTTCGCGTCCGCATAGTGGCATAACACCGACGGTGAATCGACGCGCTGTTTTCACTTCTTCGTAGTGCCTCGCAAAGTAGAAGGCGGTCAAAAGCACGACAAATTGCGGATTGTGATAAAATATCCGCCTTCTGGTGAAACCCAACAGGAAAGATCATGATGAGCCTGGCCGGTAAAAAAATCGTACTTGGCGTCAGTGGCGGTATTGCTGCGTACAAAACCCCTGAGCTGGTGCGTCGTTTACGGGAACGCGGCGCTGACGTCCGCGTGGCGATGACCGAAGCGGCAAAAGCATTTATTACTCCCCTGAGTTTACAGGCAGTTTCAGGTTATCCCGTTTCCGACAGCCTGCTTGATCCCGCAGCCGAAGCTGCGATGGGCCACATTGAGCTGGGAAAATGGGCCGATTTGGTCATCCTGGCGCCCGCTACAGCAGACCTGATTGCTCGTGTCGCCGCAGGTATGGCCAACGACCTGGTGTCAACGATTTGTCTGGCAACGCCTGCTTCTGTTGCTGTACTGCCAGCCATGAACCAGCAGATGTATCGCGCAGCCGCGACCCAGCACAATCTGGGTATTCTTGCCTCACGCGGTTTGCTCATTTGGGGCCCGGACAGCGGTAGCCAGGCATGTGGCGATGTCGGTCCTGGACGTATGCTGGATCCGTTAACGATTGTGGATATGGCGGCAGAACATTTTTCGCCTGTCAACGATCTGCAACATCTCAACATCATGATTACGGCGGGCCCGACGCGTGAACCGCTTGATCCCGTGCGTTATATTTCCAACCATAGCTCCGGGAAGATGGGATTTGCTATCGCGGCCGCTGCAGCAAAGCGCGGGGCAAACGTCACACTGGTGTCGGGTCCGGTTTCGTTATCCACACCACCATTTGTTCAGCGGGTTGATGTGATGACCGCGTTGGAAATGGAAGCCGCTGTGCAGTCTGCAGTGCAACAACAGCATATTTTTATCGGCTGCGCTGCAGTCGCTGATTATCGCGCTGAAACTGTCGCCCACGAAAAAATAAAAAAACAAGCGACGCAGGGTGATGAATTAACTGTAAAAATGGTCAAAAACCCGGACATTATCGCCGGTGTTGCCGCACTGGATGCTAACCGTCCTTTTGTCGTTGGGTTTGCCGCCGAAACAAATAATGTGGAAGAATATGCCCGGCAAAAACGCATCCGCAAAAACCTTGATGTGATCTGTGCGAACGACGTTTCGCTGTCAACTCAAGGGTTTAACAGCGATAGCAACGCATTACACCTTTTTTGGCAGGATGGAGACAAAGTCTTACCGCTTGAGCGTAAAGAACTCCTGGGCCAATTATTACTCGACGAGATCGTGACCCGTTATGATGAAAAAAATCGACGTTAAGATTCTGGACCCGCGCGTAGGGCAACAATTTCCGCTCCCGACGTACGCCACTTCTGGTTCTGCCGGACTTGACCTGCGTGCTTGTCTTGATGACGCCGTAGAACTGGCACCGGGCGCAACAACGCTGGTGCCAACCGGGTTAGCTATCCACATTGCCGATCCTTCTCTGGCAGCGGTGATGCTCCCGCGCTCCGGATTGGGCCATAAGCACGGTATCGTGCTGGGCAATCTGGTTGGTTTGATTGATTCCGACTACCAGGGCCAACTGATGGTGTCCATCTGGAACCGTGGTCAGGACAGCTTCACTATTGAGCCGGGCGAACGTATCGCGCAGATGGTATTTGTACCAGTCGTGCAGGCTGAATTTAATCTGGTGGAAGAGTTTGAAGCCACCGATCGTGGCGAAGGTGGCTTCGGCCATTCCGGGCGCAAGTAACCCGCAGAAAAGTATCCCATAGCGTAATAACGCAATAACACACCGCAAACAACAGTTTGCGGTCGCTGTGTGGATGCCTGCCTGGCAAGAGCTTATTTTCAGGGGTATTTTGTAACATGGTAGAAAAGCAAACTGCGAAAAGGAATCGTCGCGAAGAAATACTTCAGTCTCTGGCACTGATGCTTGAGTCCAGCGATGGTAGCCAACGCATCACCACAGCAAAGCTGGCAGCCTCAGTTGGCGTATCCGAAGCGGCATTGTATCGCCATTTCCCCAGCAAGACCCGTATGTTCGATAGCCTGATTGAGTTTATCGAAGATAGTCTGATTACGCGCATCAATCTGATTTTGAAAGATGAAAAAGACACCAGCGCGCGTCTGCGTCTGATCGTTCTGCTGATTTTAGGGTTTGGTGAGCGTAATCCGGGCCTGACGCGAATTCTGACCGGACACGCGTTGATGTTCGAGCAAGACCGTCTGCAAGGTCGCATTAACCAACTTTTTGAGCGCATTGAAGCGCAGTTGCGCCAGGTTCTGCGAGAAAAAAGAATGCGTGAAGGTGAAGGCTACACCGTGGATGAAACGCTGCTGGCCAGCCAGTTACTGGCTTTCTGCGAAGGTATGCTATCCCGGTTTGTACGTAGCGAATTTAAATACCGCCCAACGGATGATTTTGACACCCGCTGGCCGTTGGTTGCCGCTCAATTGCAGTAGCGGTTTCGTCTTGTCCGGCCTACGTAAACCGTAGGCCCGGTAAGTGCGTAGGCCGGATCAGTGCAGCGCTATCCGGCTGTCCTTATACACCGTATGCTTCGCGATAGGCTCGTACTGCCGCCAGGTGCTCCGCCATCTCCGGTTTCTCTTCCAGATACGCAATCAGGTCTTTCAGGGTGATAATAGAGATCACTTTGCAACCGTAATCACGTTCCACTTCCTGAATAGCGGAAATCTCGCCGCGACCGCGTTCCTGACGATCGAGAGAAATCAGTACCCCCGCCAGAGTGGCGCCATTCGCCTGGATAATTTCCATCGACTCACGAATCGCCGTACCTGCGGTGATAACATCATCCACCAGCATCACGCGCCCCTCAAGTGCACTACCGACCAGATTGCCACCTTCACCGTGGGTCTTCGCCTCTTTACGGTTAAAGCAGTACGGCAAATCTTTATCGTGGTGTTCAGCCAGCGCAACGGCCGTTGTAGTCGCAATCGGAATACCTTTGTACGCTGGGCCAAACAGCAAATCGAACTCAATACCGGAATCCACCAGCGCTTCGGCGTAAAAACGGCCTAACAGAGCCAGGTCGCGCCCGGTATTAAACAGTCCGGCGTTGAAGAAATAGGGGCTTTTACGCCCGGATTTCAGCGTAAACTCGCCAAACTTTAGTACCTGCTTGCTAAGCGCAAACTCAATAAACTGGCGCTGATACGGTTTCATGGATTCGCTCCTCATCTCACTTTATTACAGACAAAAAAAAGGCGACTCATCAGTCGCCTTTAAAATCAATTTTCTAACGCCGCCTTCTGCGTCGCTACAATGGATTCGATTCCCCCTCGGGCCAACGCCAGTAGGGTGAGAAGTTCTTCATGGCTGAATGGCTCACCTTCCGCCGTGCCCTGAACCTCTATAATGCGACCGTCTTCAGTCATCACTACGTTCATGTCGGTTTCTGCAGCAGAGTCTTCAACGTACTCAAGGTCACAGAGTGCTTCACCGTTCACAATGCCCACGGAAACCGCGGCGACCATCCCTTTCATCGGGTTAGTTTTCAGTTTACCGCTCGCGACCAGCTTGTTAAGCGCATCCGCCAACGCAACGCATGCGCCGGTAATTGATGCGGTGCGCGTCCCACCATCGGCCTGGATAACATCGCAGTCCAGCGTAATGGTGAACTCACCGAGCGTCTTCAGATCAACAGCGGCGCGCAACGCGCGAGCGATCAGACGCTGGATTTCCATGGTACGACCGCCCTGCTTACCTTTCGCCGCTTCACGGGCGTTACGGGTGTGTGTGGCGCGTGGCAGCATGCCGTATTCTGCGGTGATCCAACCCTGGCCCTGACCTTTCAGAAAACGCGGTACGCCTTCATCAATAGAAGCGGTACATAGCACTTTGGTATCACCAAATTCGACCAGCACGGAGCCTTCAGCGTGTTTTGTATAATTACGGGTCAGGGTGACGGGACGCACCTGATTGGCACTACGACCTGCTGGACGCATGATAAAATCTCCGGCTTGAAACGAATGTGGCTGCGCATTATACGGACTTCCGACTGTTATTCCTATCCTGACAAGACGTGGATGGCTATAATCCTCCCATCTCATCTTTAAAAACAGGAACGTCTATGATCCGCAGCATGACCGCTTACGCCCGGCGTGAAATCAAGGGTGAATGGGGTAGCGCTACCTGGGAAATGCGCTCGGTAAACCAGCGTTATCTGGAAACTTATTTTCGCCTGCCGGAGCAGTTCCGTAGTCTCGAACCCGTAGTTCGCGAACGTATCCGCACGCGTCTGACGCGCGGTAAAGTCGAATGTACGCTGCGTTTTGAGCCTGATGCCAGTGCACAAGGCGAGCTGATTCTGAATGAAAAACTCGCTAAACAGCTCGTTAGCGCTGCTAACTGGGTCAAAATGCAGAGTGATGAAGGTGAAATTAACCCGGTTGATATCCTGCGTTGGCCAGGCGTAATGGCAGCCCAGGAGCAAGATCTGGACGCCATTGCCGCCGAAATCCTCGCCGCGCTTGACGGTACGCTGGATGACTTTATCGTTGCGCGTGAAACCGAAGGTCAGGCACTGAAGGCGTTGATCGAGCAGCGTCTGGAAGGCGTCAGCGCTGAAGTCACAAAAGTGCGCGCACATATGCCGGAAATCCTGCAATGGCAGCGCGAGCGTCTGGTAGCCAAACTGGAAGATGCTCAGGTGCAGCTGGAAAATAACCGCCTTGAGCAAGAACTGGTGCTGATGGCACAGCGTATCGACGTGGCTGAAGAACTGGATCGCCTGGAAGCTCACGTCAAAGAAACCTACAACATTCTGAAGAAAAAAGAGGCGGTTGGCCGTCGTCTGGACTTCATGATGCAGGAATTCAACCGTGAGTCGAATACTCTGGCATCGAAGTCTATCAATGCCGAAGTGACTAACTCCGCAATTGAACTGAAGGTATTGATCGAGCAAATGCGCGAGCAAATTCAGAATATCGAGTAAGTCACCATCTCACGTAGCCCGTCAATAAACGGCGGCGCTACGTGCTTTTCCCGACGCTATCAGTTCTCATCTATGCGACAAGAATTATATTTTCTCATCATTTATTGTCACCACTCATATCACAAAGCGCATGCCATAACGTGTTTACAACAATTTCGCATTAGCTGTAGTAATTAAAATCACTTCACCTTAGAAAATCTCAATCGTGACAGTGCGCACAAATCGTTAACCTTAGCCCCCAGCAAATCAGGGGGAATACATGCTGTTACACGTTTTATACTTAATTGGTATTACTGCCGAAGCCATGACCGGTGCGCTTGCGGCTGGGCGTCGTCGTATGGATACGTTTGGCGTCATTATCATTGCCACCGCGACAGCAATTGGCGGTGGTTCAGTACGCGATATTCTTCTCGGCCATTATCCGCTCGGCTGGGTAAAGCACCCTGAATACGTTATTATCGTAGCCACTGCCGCGGTACTGACCACTATTATTGCTCCCGTGATGCCCTATCTGCGCAAAATATTCCTCGTACTGGATGCGCTGGGCCTGGTGGTCTTTTCTATTATCGGGGCTCAGGTGGCACTGGATATGGGCCATGGACCGATTATCGCCGTGGTCGCTGCGGTCACTACCGGGGTTTTCGGCGGCGTATTACGCGATATGTTCTGCAAACGCATCCCGCTGGTGTTCCAGAAAGAACTGTATGCCGGCGTATCATTTGCCGCTGCCGTGCTGTACATCGTGCTGCAGCATTATGTCTCCAGTCATGATGTAGTAGTTATCTCTACCCTGCTCTTCGGCTTTACCGCCCGACTACTGGCGCTGCGCCTGAAGTTAGGTCTGCCTGTATTTTACTATCGCCATGAAGGCCATTAAGGCATAAAGCCCGCGATCCGCTGAGCAGCTAACCAGTTGCTCAGCGCTGTGACCTCTCGATCCTCCAGCCACTGAATAACCTGCCGTGCCCGCTGCTCCCCCATGAAAGGAAGCTGCCGCCAGCTTTGTTCATCGCGTTCTTGCAATTGCTGCCACGAACCATCCCTGCTGGCATTCAGCGTTGCCTGTGTTAACGGTATTCCCATAGCAATCAGCCAGCGCGTGAACGGAAGATCGCGTGACAGGTTGAATTGATGCCATAACTTCTCCCCTTTGCTTACACCAAATGTGGACTGTAGTTGTTCCTGAGTTAGCCCGAGCCAGGAAAAGATATGCTCAAAGCGATACACCTGGTGGAGCTCCCGCCATCCCGCCTCGCCGATGCCCTCCAGCCCCAGCACCTCTTTGGCCCCCAGCCAGACCAATCTGGCAACAAACTGTTCCTGGCACTGCGCTGTGGCATAAAAACAGGTTAATGAATTGAAGCGCCCCTCAGGTGGCACTGGCTTAATACGCTGGGTACTGCGCCAGACCACCTCATCTATACGGGGGATCCCTTGTCCGGCCAGGCTCACCAGAATCTGATCGCCAGGCGCGATATCCCATTCATCCCAGCGTCGAACGGAGCCAATATTGACGCGCTGTACGCGTTTATCATCCAGCATGACGGGAGTCAGCAATGCTACCACCGCAATTTTCCCGCTTTTACCAACGGAGAACTGAATACCCGTTACCTCAGACACCCTGGCCACGGGAGGATATTTCCACGCAGCCAGCCAGTCTCCCTGTCCGGGTAGCCAGTATCGCGCCTGCGGCTCTTTTCCTGTTCGCACGACCACGCCATCAGTGACAAAAGGTAATGCTGAAGTCCACCAATTTGCTCGCACTTGCTCTACGTCATCCGCACTCTTCACGGCCTTGGTAAAATGTTGCGTGAAACTGAACCCGGCAGCAGTGAGCTGCTCCAGTCTTTCAGACATGACCGCAGGACCATCGGGCCAGGCCCAGATAAAAATAGCCAGCGAGCCTAATAATTCCGGATTGCTCTGGCGCATCATCAATCCAGC
This sequence comes from Citrobacter sp. S39, assembly GCF_009495675.1. Taxonomy (NCBI): domain Bacteria; kingdom Pseudomonadati; phylum Pseudomonadota; class Gammaproteobacteria; order Enterobacterales; family Enterobacteriaceae; genus Citrobacter; species Citrobacter sp. S39. The sequence continues at coordinate 1,093,181 of NZ_CP045555.1, read as the reverse complement.
AACCTTCGAGCGGGCGTTCATTCCCCCTCTCTGCTTCTGAATATGCCCCTCTTGCTGCAAAAAAATCTCACCCTGCAACGTACTGTTAGCGAGATTCCCCTTGGTGGAATGTGGTACGGAAGGGATCTGAAGAACCTTTTGCGTCCAGTCTTCGCCTTTCAGGCCATTACCACGGCTAATCGCCCGTACCAGATTGCCATTTCGATAGACTAACGTCACTGCCACGCCATCCACCTTCGGTTGCACCCAGAGATCGCTGCGCGCGTGCATCCATTGCTGTAGCGCTTGCTTATCGGCAAGTTTTCGAACTCCCGTGTGGGGAACGGGGTGCGATACTGTACCACCCATTGGTGGCGCAGACAGATCTGGTGGAACTTCATCACCAAAACAGCGCTGCCATTGAATTAGTTGCGCATTGAGCTGGTCATAAACGCCGTCATCTACGGCACTTTCACCCTGTTTCCAGTAACTGTCATTCCACTGTGTTATCTGCTGCTGTAGTCGTGAAATTTCCTCGTTTGCCCTGGCAGGCGACCAGACGGGGCATACCGCCCATGCGGGTAGATACCCCATTAGCAAAACCAGCCCTATGCCTTTCCATAATCCCATGTTACCTCCACTGAGCACTGCATTTCCTGGCAGGTATAGCGCGAAATAATAGGGAAACAGAGCGGCAAAAAAGCATCCTGCGAGCACCGTTCCTGACATTTGCACGTATTGCTGCAAATCATCGATAAAACAGGAAACTGATACGCAAAACGCAATAAACATGCGCAAAAAGTGTGACAAGGGCTACGTCACATAGCGGCTACGTGTATAATAAGCCCGTATGTAGGCTCTCTTTCGACAATCACATACATTAAGATACTCATGGCTCAAGGCACGCTTTATATTGTTTCAGCCCCCAGTGGCGCGGGTAAATCCAGCCTGATTCAGGCTTTATTAAAGACCCAACCGTTGTATGACACCCAGGTTTCTGTTTCGCACACCACGCGCGCACCGCGCCCGGGGGAAGTGCACGGTGAACACTATTTTTTTGTGAACCATGATGAATTCAGAACCATGATTGGCAGAGACGCGTTCCTGGAACACGCGGAGGTTTTCGGTAATTACTACGGCACCTCACGTGAAACCATTGAGCAAGTATTAGCATCCGGCGTAGACGTCTTTTTAGATATCGACTGGCAAGGTGCGCAGCAAATTCGTGAAAAAATGCCGCATGCGCGCAGTATTTTTATTTTGCCGCCATCTAAGATTGAGTTGGATCGCCGTCTGCGTGGCCGCGGTCAGGATAGCGAAGACGTGATCGCAAAACGTATGGCGCAAGCTGTTGCAGAAATGAGCCATTACGCCGAATATGATTATCTTATTGTGAACGATGATTTCGATACCGCCCTGGGCGATTTGAAAACCATCATTCGCGCCGAACGTCTGCGCATGAGCCGCCAAAAGCAGCGTCATGACGCTTTAATCAGCAAACTGTTGGCAGACTGAACCCACATTCAGTATCATGCCCAGTCATTTCTTCACCTGTGGAGCATTTTAAGTATGGCACGCGTAACTGTTCAGGACGCTGTAGAGAAAATTGGTAACCGTTTTGACCTGGTACTGGTCGCCGCGCGTCGCGCTCGTCAGATGCAGGTAGGCGGAAAGGATCCGCTCGTACCGGAAGAAAACGATAAAACTACCGTTATCGCGCTGCGCGAAATCGAAGAAGGTCTGATCAACAACCAGATCCTCGACGTGCGTGAGCGCCAGGAACAGCAAGAGCAGGAAGCCGCTGAATTACAAGCCGTTACCGCTATTGCTGAAGGTCGTCGTTAATCACAAAGCGGGTCGCCCTTGTATCTGTTTGAAAGCCTGAATCAACTGATTCAAAACTACCTGCCGGAAGACCAGATTAAGCGTCTTCGGCAGGCGTATCTCGTTGCACGTGACGCTCACGAGGGCCAGACACGTTCAAGCGGTGAACCCTATATCACGCACCCGGTAGCGGTAGCCTGTATTCTGGCCGAGATGAAACTCGACTACGAAACGCTGATGGCTGCACTGCTGCATGACGTGATTGAAGATACCCCAGCCACCTATCAGGACATGGAACAGCTTTTTGGTAAAAGCGTTGCAGAGCTGGTAGAAGGGGTATCGAAGCTTGATAAGCTTAAGTTTCGCGATAAGAAAGAGGCGCAAGCCGAAAACTTTCGCAAGATGATTATGGCGATGGTGCAGGATATCCGCGTCATTCTCATCAAACTTGCCGACCGTACCCACAATATGCGCACGCTGGGCTCATTACGCCCGGACAAGCGTCGCCGCATCGCCCGTGAAACCCTCGAAATCTATAGTCCGCTGGCACACCGTTTAGGTATTCATCACATTAAAACCGAGCTGGAAGAGCTGGGTTTTGAAGCGCTGTACCCGAACCGCTATCGCGTGATTAAAGAAGTGGTTAAAGCCGCTCGCGGCAACCGCAAAGAGATGATCCAAAAAATCCTCTCGGAAATCGAAGGACGTTTGCAGGAGGCAGGTATTCCGTGTCGCGTAAGCGGGCGTGAGAAGCACCTGTACTCTATTTACTGCAAAATGGTGCTCAAAGAGCAGCGTTTTCACTCCATCATGGATATCTACGCATTTCGCGTCATCGTTCATGATTCCGATACCTGCTATCGCGTACTCGGCCAGATGCACAGCCTGTACAAACCACGTCCTGGCCGCGTGAAAGACTATATTGCCATCCCAAAAGCGAACGGATATCAGTCTTTGCACACCTCAATGATCGGCCCTCATGGCGTCCCGGTTGAAGTACAGATTCGCACTGAAGACATGGACCAGATGGCAGAGATGGGTGTCGCAGCGCACTGGGCTTACAAAGAGCACGGCGGCGAAAGCAGCACCACTGCGCAAATCCGCGCTCAGCGCTGGATGCAAAGCCTGCTGGAACTGCAGCAGAGCGCCGGTAGCTCGTTTGAATTTATTGAAAGCGTTAAATCTGATCTCTTCCCGGATGAGATTTATGTTTTCACACCGGAAGGGCGCATTGTCGAACTGCCCGCCGGTGCAACGCCTGTCGACTTCGCCTACGCCGTGCATACCGATATCGGTCACGCTTGCGTCGGCGCGCGCGTCGACAGACAGCCTTACCCGCTTTCACAACCGCTCTTTAGCGGTCAGACAGTTGAGATTATTACCGCCCCGGGTGCGCGCCCGAATGCCGCGTGGCTCAACTTCGTCGTCAGTTCGAAAGCGCGCGCCAAGATTCGCCAACTGCTGAAAAACCTCAAGCGCGATGATTCCGTCAGTCTGGGCCGTCGACTGCTCAACCATGCCCTGGGCGGTAGCCGTAAACTGGCTGAGATCCCGCCAGAGAGCATCCAGCGTGAGCTTGAGCGCATGAAGCTCGCCACTCTTGACGATCTGCTCGCAGAAATCGGTCTGGGTAATGCCATGAGCGTGGTGGTAGCGAAAAACCTCCAGCAGGGCGAAGCAACAGCGAACGTACCGGCACAATCTGGCCATGGTCATCTGCCGATCAAAGGTGCAGACGGCGTGCTGATCACCTTCGCGAAATGCTGCCGTCCAATTCCAGGCGATCCCATCATTGCCCACGTCAGTCCGGGTAAAGGTCTGGTGATTCACCATGAGTCCTGCCGTAATATTCGTGGCTACCAGAAAGAGCCAGAGAAATTTATGGCGGTGGAATGGGATAAAGAAACAGAGCAGGAATTCATCACTGAGATTAAGGTGGATATGTTTAACCACCAGGGTGCTTTGGCGAACCTGACGGCGGCAATCAACACGACCACCTCCAATATTCAAAGCCTGAATACGGAAGAGAAAGATGGTCGCGTCTATAGCGCCTTTATTCGCTTGACCGCTCGCGATCGCGTGCACCTGGCGAATATCATGCGCAAAATTCGCGTCATGCCGGACGTAATAAAAGTCACCCGTAACCGAAACTAGTCTTATGAATGAACAGCGCTATGCACGTATCCGCGAGATGCTCGCACGTCGTCAGCCCGATCTGACCGTCTGCATGGAAGAGGTCCACAAACCTCATAACGTTTCCGCTATCATTCGTACTGCAGATGCGGTCGGCGTGCATGAAGTCCACGCCGTCTGGCCGGGTAGTCGTATGCGCACCATGGCCTCTTCTGCCGCAGGCAGCAACAGTTGGGTGCAGGTGAAAACTCACCTTACTATTGGCGATGCGGTCTCACATTTAAAAAACCGCGGCATGCAGGTTCTGGCAACTCATCTGTCAGATAAAGCCGTGGATTTTCGCGATATTGATTACACGCGCCCCACCTGCATCCTGATGGGCCAGGAGAAAACCGGCATCACTCAGGAAGCGTTGGATCTGGCTGATCAGGACATCATCATTCCCATGACTGGCATGGTGCAGTCGTTGAACGTTTCGGTCGCCTCCGCGCTGATTCTGTACGAAGCACAACGCCAGCGGCAAAACGCTGGGATGTACCGACGAGAAAACAGCATGCTGCCACAAGACGAGCAGCAGCGCTTACTGTTTGAAGGCGGTTATCCGGTGCTGGCGAATGTCGCTAAGCGCAAAGGTCTTCCCTACCCTCACGTAAACACGCAGGGCAAAATTGAAGCCGATGCAACGTGGTGGGCCACTATGCAGTCTGCGAGATAAACGCGATGAAAGGCCGTTTACTGGATGCCATCCCACTCAACTCTCTGACCGGCGTTGGCGCAGCGCAAAGCAGTAAACTGGCGAAAATTGGCCTGCACACCGTACAGGACCTCCTGCTACACCTCCCCCTGCGTTACGAAGACCGTACCCATCTGTACCCAATTGGCGAACTGCTGCCGGGCGTCTATGCCACCGTTGAAGGCGAAGTGCTGAACTGCAATATCACCTTCGGTGGCCGCCGGATGATGACCTGTCAGATCAGCGATGGCTCCGGCATTCTCACCATGCGCTTTTTCAACTTCAGCGCAGCAATGAAAAACAGCCTCGCCACCGGTCGCCGGGTGCTGGCCTACGGTGAAGCCAAACGCGGGAAATACGGCGCAGAGATGATCCACCCGGAATACCGTGTGCAGGGCGATCTCAGCACGCCGGAATTACAGGAAACGCTTACCCCTGTTTATCCGACTACCGAAGGCGTGAAGCAGGCCACGCTGCGCAAGCTGACCGATCAGGCACTGGATCTGCTCGATACTTGCGCCATTGCCGAACTGCTGCCGCCAGAGCTGTTACAGGGCATGATGAGCCTGCCCGAAGCACTGCGCACGTTGCACCGCCCCCCACCGTCGCTGCAACTCAGCGATCTGGAAACAGGACAACATCCGGCGCAACGACGCCTGATTCTCGAAGAACTGCTGGCGCATAATCTCAGCATGCTGGCATTACGCGCCGGGGCGCAGCGTTTTCATGCCCAGCCGCTGAGCGCAAACAATGCGCTGAAAGATAAGCTGTTGGCGGCGCTACCATTTAAACCGACTAGCGCACAGGCTCGCGTTACCGCTGAGATCGAACGTGATATGGCACTGGATGTCCCAATGATGCGCCTGGTACAGGGTGATGTCGGCTCCGGTAAAACGCTGGTTGCGGCGTTAGCCGCCCTGCGCGCTATCGCACATGGGAAGCAGGTTGCGCTGATGGCCCCCACCGAATTATTGGCTGAACAACATGCGAATAACTTCCGCAGCTGGTTCGCGCCGCTGGGCGTTGAAGTGGGCTGGCTGGCGGGCAAGCAGAAAGGCAAAGCGCGTCTGGCGCAACAGGAAGCCATCGCCAGCGGTCAGGTGCAGATGATTGTCGGTACTCATGCAATTTTCCAGGAACAGGTTCAGTTCAACGGTCTGGCACTGGTTATCATCGACGAACAGCACCGCTTCGGGGTGCATCAGCGTCTGGCGCTGTGGGAAAAAGGTCAGCAGCAGGGTTTCCACCCGCACCAGCTCATCATGACTGCCACGCCAATCCCGCGCACGCTGGCGATGACCGCCTATGCCGATCTCGACACCTCAGTAATTGATGAACTCCCACCGGGACGTACCCCGGTCACCACGGTCGCCATTCCGGATACCCGCCGCAGCGACATCATTGATCGCGTGCGCAACGCCTGTACCCACGAAGCGCGCCAGGCATACTGGGTCTGTACGCTGATTGAAGAGTCTGATCTGTTAGAAGCTCAGGCGGCAGAAGCGACGTGGGAAGAGCTTAAACTGGCGCTACCAGAACTCAATATTGGCCTGGTACACGGGCGCATGAAGCCCGCCGAGAAGCAGTCAGTAATGGCGGCCTTTAAGCAGGGTGAACTGCATCTGTTGGTTGCCACCACGGTGATTGAAGTGGGCGTGGACGTGCCAAACGCCAGCCTGATGATTATTGAAAACCCGGAGCGCCTGGGCCTGGCCCAGCTGCATCAGCTACGTGGCCGCGTAGGTCGTGGCGCGGTGGCCTCCCACTGCGTCCTGCTGTACAAATCACCGCTGTCTAAAACCGCGCAGAAACGCTTGCAGGTTCTGCGAGACAGCAACGACGGGTTCGTGATTGCGCAAAAAGATTTAGAGATTCGCGGCCCCGGCGAGCTGTTAGGTACTCGCCAGACCGGAACGGCAGAATTCAAGGTCGCAGATCTACTGCGTGATCAGGCGATTATCCCGGAAGTTCAGCGCATTGCTCGCCATATTCACGAACGCTATCCGCAACAGGCCGTGGCGCTAATAGAGCGCTGGATGCCGGAAACCGAACGCTACTCCAACGCATAGTCGATTCATAGCGGCGGCGGATGTTACCCCGCCGCACAGCCGTTATTGCGCAAAAATCGGTAACAGCAGATACAGCTTAATCACCAGCGCGTTGACGATATCGATAAAGAATGCCCCCACCATCGGCACCACCAGAAACGCCATATGGGATGGCCCAAAGCGTTCGGTAATCGCCTGCATGTTGGCAATCGCCGTCGGCGTCGCGCCGAGGCCAAAACCGCAGTGTCCGGCAGCCAGCACAGCGGCATCGTAGTTCTTACCCATCATGCGCCAGGTAACGAATATCGCATACAGAGCCATGAAAATGGTCTGCACAACCAGGATTGCCAGCATCGGCAAGGCCAGAGAAGCCAGTTCCCATAGCTTCAGGCTCATCAGCGCCATCGCCAGGAACAGTGACAGACTAACGTTACCCAGCACAGAAACCGCACGTTCGAACACCCGGTAAAAGCCCAGTAGCGCCAGACCATTGCTGAGGATCACCCCAACAAACAGCACGCAAACGAAGGTCGGCAGTTCCAGCACCGTCCCAACCAGCATTTGCGCAACGATTTTACCCACCGTCAGACAGATAGCGATCAGCGCGATGGTTTCAATCAGCACCAGTGAGGTGATCATGCGTCCGACGTCCGGCTTTTCAAATGCGGTCGGCACAGCCTGATCGTCCGGCATACCGTCTGGCGTGGTGGAGTGTTTGACCAGATAGCGTGCCACCGGGCCGCCAATCAGCCCACCCAATACCAGACCAAACGTTGCGCAAGCCATCGCCACTTCAGTCGCATTGGTGAAGCCATAACGTTCAATAAACAGCTTGCTCCATGCGGCCCCGGTTCCGTGTCCACCAGAGAGGGTGATCGAGCCAGCGATCAGACCCATCAGCGGGTCCAGACCCAGCAGGGTCGCCATACCAATACCGATGGCGTTTTGCATCAGCAACAGGCCAACAACCACAATCAGAAAAATACCCACCACGCGGCCGCCAGCACGCAAACTTGCGATATTGGCGTTCAGACCGATAGTGGCGAAGAAGGCCAGCATCAACGGATCGCGCAGGGTCATATCGAAGTTAACTTCCCAACCCATGCTTTTTTTCAGCACCAGCAGCGCAATCGCCACCAGCAGGCCGCCCGCTACGGGTTCGGGAATGGTGTATTTTTTCAGGAAGGAAACAGACTGGACGAGCTTACGTCCCAGCAGCAACACAAGGGTTGCCGCAACCAGCGTTGATAACGTATCGAGATAAAACATTTACAGCTCCATTAGTGCGTTTAGCACAATCACGCACGATGCATTCCAGACCGATTTTTAGCTCTTATTGAGTTTTCGGGGTGGATTTTAAGCAGAAAATGATGAAAAGTTATATAAAAATGTTTGTTTATCCGTTTTAAATATTAAGAATACCTGCTAGCAAACGTTTGCTTTTCCGCCCTGGTCAGATAAAATCACCGCTTTTCCACCATGGGATTGCCTCTGATGTCCGTTAACGCCGTAGAGTCAACAAATGCGCAACCGGTTGCGCAGACTCACAACAGTGAACTGATTTACCGTCTTGAAGATCGCCCCCCGTTAGCCCAGACCTTATTTGCCGCCTGTCAGCATCTGCTGGCCATGTTCGTCGCGGTAATTACTCCCGCTCTGTTAATTTGCCAGGCGCTTGGTTTACCGGCTCAGGATACTCAACACATTATCAGTATGTCGCTGTTCGCCTCCGGCGTAGCTTCTATCATTCAGATCAAAGCTTGGGGGCCGGTAGGCTCAGGGCTGCTATCCATTCAGGGCACCAGCTTTAATTTTGTTGCGCCACTGATTATGGGCGGTACGGCGCTAAAAACCGGTGGCGCAGATGTCCCAACCATGATGGCGGCGCTGTTCGGTACGTTGATGCTGGCAAGCTGCACCGAGATGGTTATCTCACGCGTACTGCATTTGGCGCGGCGGATCATTACCCCATTGGTCTCAGGCGTGGTGGTGATGATTATCGGCCTGTCGCTGATTCAGGTGGGTCTGACATCGATTGGTGGTGGCTATGCCGCAATGAGCGACAACACCTTTGGTGCACCGAAGAATTTACTGTTGGCAGGCGTGGTACTGGCACTAATCATCCTGCTTAACCGTCAACGCAACCCTTACCTGCGTGTTGCGTCATTGGTGATTGCGATGGCGGCAGGCTATCTGCTGGCCTGGTTTATGGACATGCTGCCGCAAAATACCGCACCGGTAAGCCAGGACCTGCTAATGGTGCCAACGCCGCTGTATTATGGCCTGGGTATCGACTGGAGTTTACTGCTGCCGCTGATGCTGGTCTTTATGATCACCTCGCTGGAAACCATCGGCGATATTACGGCCACCTCTGATGTCTCCGAGCAGCCGGTTTCTGGTCCGCTGTATATGAAACGCCTGAAAGGCGGCGTGCTGGCGAACGGTCTGAACTCGTTTGTTTCCGCTGTGTTCAACACCTTCCCGAATTCCTGTTTTGGACAGAACAACGGGGTTATTCAGTTAACTGGCGTTGCCAGCCGCTACGTCGGTTTTGTGGTGGCGTTGATGTTGATCGCGCTGGGCCTGTTCCCGGCGGTCAGCGGTTTTGTACAGCATATTCCTGAGCCAGTACTGGGCGGGGCAACGCTGGTAATGTTCGGTACTATCGCCGCATCCGGCGTGCGTATTGTGTCCCGCGAGCCACTGAACCGCCGCGCGATTCTGATTATCGCGCTGTCGCTGGCCGTCGGCCTGGGCGTCTCCCAGCAGCCGTTGATCCTGCAGTTCGCCCCGGACTGGGTGAAAAACCTACTCTCTTCCGGCATTGCCGCAGGCGGCATTACCGCTATCGTTCTGAACCTGGTGTTCCCACCAGAAAAGCAATAAGCAAAATGCGGCGTTGATTCTGAATCAACGCCGCTGTAACGCTCTTTCACCATTCCCGCCTTGAGCATTGCGTCTAAATCGTGCATAACTTGACTATGTGCACTTCGCGGGATGGAAGACCATGAAATTTATTGGAAAGCTGCTTCTTTACGTGCTGATCGCCCTTGCAGTGGCGATCCTCGGCCTTTATTTTCTACTGCAAACCCGCTGGGGCGCAGAGCACGTCAGCGCCTGGGTTTCACAGAACAGCAGCTACCATCTGGCCTTTGATGCCATCGATCACCGGTTTTCTTCCCCTTCCCATATTCTGCTGGAAAACGTCACCTTTGGCCGGGATGGTCAGCCCGCCACGCTGGTCGCCAAAACGGTCGATATTGGACTCAGTAGCCGACAAATCACCGACCCGCTGCACGTAGACACCATTTTGTTGCAAAACGGCACGCTGAATCTTTCCCAGCAAACCGCGCCGTTGCCGTTTCAGGCCGATCGCCTGCAATTGCAGGATATGGCGCTTAACAGCCCCGGTAGCGAGTGGAACCTCAGCGCCCAGCGCGTTAACGGCGGTGTCATCCCCTGGAGCCCTGAGGCAGGTAAAATTCTCGGCAGCAAAGCGCAAATTCAGCTCAGCGCCAGTTCGTTGACGCTCAACGATGTCCCGACCACCAACGTCTTGATTGAAGGCAGCATTGACCATGACCGGGTGACGCTTAGCAATATTGGCGCAGACGTGGCGCGTGGAGCATTAACCGGCGTAGCGCAACGCAATGCCGACGGGAGCTGGGTAGTGGAGAATCTGCGCCTGAACGATATCCGGCTGCAAAGCGACAAATCGCTGGCCGACTTTTTTGCCCCGTTAAGCACCATTCCTTCCCTGCAAATTGGTCGTCTGGAAGTAACGGATGCCCGTCTGCAAGGCCCTGACTGGGCGGTGACGGATCTCGATCTGAGCTTGCGCAACATGACCTTCAGCAAGGACGACTGGCAAACTCAGGAAGGAAAATTGTCGATGAACGCCAGCGAGTTTATCTACGGCTCTCTGCACTTCTTCGATCCGATTCTGAACGCCGAGTTCTCACCACAGGGTATTGCGCTGCGCCAGTTCACCACCCGCTGGGAAGGCGGTATGGTCAGAACATCCGGAAACTGGCTACGCAGCAACAAAGCGCTGGTCCTCGATGATGCCGCGATTGCCGGTCTGGAATACACGCTGCCGGAAAACTGGAAGCAGCAGTGGATGAAACCTCTGCCAACATGGCTAAACAGCCTGACGCTGAAGAAATTCAGCGCCAGCCGCAATCTGGTAATTGATATCGACCCGAGTTTCCCGTGGCAGCTCACCGCGCTTGACGGTTACGGCGCTAACCTCGGGCTGGTACAGAACAATCAGTGGGGGATCTGGAGCGGGAGCGCCACCCTCAACGCCGCTGCTGCTACCTTTAACCGCACGGATGTACGTCGTCCTTCGCTGGCGCTGACGGCGAACAACAGCACCATCAATATCAGTGAACTGAGCGCCTATGCGGAAAAAGGGCTGCTGGAGGCCACTGCCAGTATTTCGCAGTTGCCTCAGCGCCAGGCTCAGATCAGCCTGAACGGACGCGGCGTGCCAATGACGATCCTGCAGCAGTGGGGCTGGCCCGCACTGCCGCTTTCCGGCGATGGTAATATTCAGCTTACCGCCAGCGGCAATATTCAGGCCGATGCGCCGCTCAAGCCAACGGTCAGCGGGCAACTGCATGCGGTGAACGTGGAGAAACAGCAGGTCACGCAGACTATGCAGGCGGGTGTGGTTTCAGGGAGTGAAGTCACAGCACCACCACCTGCGCAATAATTTATTGCCCGGTGGCGCTTCGCTTACCGGGCTTACTCACGCTCATAAACGAATATATTCACTGCACAACAGCCACTTCACCGGCTCATCCTCTTCAATCGCCGGGAAGCGACCGCCAGGTTCCAGAAAGTGGTTGTCATGCTGGTCGTCATTGACCATCGAGATTTCCCAGCCCAGCACGAACGCCTTCTCCGCCCAAAAGCGATGATACAAGCGCGGCGGCAGGCACACCCCCTGTCCCGGTTTCAATACCAGCGTCTCGCCAGCGTCAACGGTACGCCGCTGACCATCGACGCTAACTTCAACAATACGCCGTGCGTCATACCCGTCATCAGGCGCGGCCCATGCCAGCTGCATACATAAGTCACCGCCGCCGCGATTCACGATATCTTCCATTTTATGGCGATGAAAATGCCATGGCGTTTGCTGATCCTGCTGAATTTGCAGCATCTTTTCAGCATACGGTTTGGGATAACCCGCTGACCCTAGCTGGCCATTGCGCAACGTCAGTAACGTCAGTCCCGTTTGCGCAAAATCTCCACGCCCAAAGTCGGTAATATCCCAGCCCAGCTGGAGATCGCGCACTTCACGCCACAGAGATTGATCCTGTTGCCGCCAGGCATCGATCGTAAAATACGCAAAATCAGGCAGACAGACCCGAAAAGTCTCGGCGATGGCATGCGCTTTATCGACGGCATAATTAATATGTGAACGCTTCATTCCACTTTTCCTTGTTGCGAAAGAGGCGGGTCGCCCCGCCAGCATGCCGTTAGTAAAGTGATGCTTTGCCGGTTGAACCGAACAATTTCATTTTGTGGCGGATCACGTCCCGCGCGGCGCTAATGGCTTCTGGGTAGATTACGTTCGGGTCCCACCAGGTTTCTTTTGCCAGGATTTCGCGGACTTTCTGGAAGTAGGCATATTTCATATCGCTGGAAATGTTGATTTTGCCAACACCCAGCGTGACGGATTCGGCAATTTCCGCATCCGGGTTCGCGGAACCACCGTGCAGCACCAGCGGAATATCCACACGCCCGGCGATGTCGCGCAGGATATTCATTTGCAGCTCTGGCTGCATCCCTTTCGGGTAGATCCCGTGCGCGGTTCCAATCGCCACCGCCAGCGTGTCTGCACCGGTTCGGGCGATAAAATCCTCTGCCTGAGCAGGATCGGTATAAGTAACCTTCGACACGCCGCCTTCCACTGACGTCCCGGTCTGACCAATCGTACCCAACTCCCCTTCCACAGAAACACCTACCGCATGCGCCAGCTTGACCACTTCGCGGGTCAGCGCCACGTTCTCTTCATACGGCAGCAGCGAGCCATCAATCATCACCGAGGTAAACCCACACTGAATCGCCCGCAGCACATGCTCAACCGAAGCGCCGTGGTCCAGATGCAGAGTAAAGGGAACCGGGCTACGCAGAGTGATATCGCGGACATAGCTAAAAAACGCATCGCCGACAAAATCATGTTCACTGGGGTGAATAGAGATAATCGCCGGGGTATTGGTCGCTTCCGCTTCCTCCACTACTGCACGTACAAAGCAGCTGTCCGCCACGTTGAATGCGCCGATAGCAAAACCGTGCTGACGAGTAGGTTGCAGTAATTCTTTCATCGAAACTAACATGTTAATTCTCCAGTTTCAGGGTGTAGAAAGCCCTGCCAGTGCGTCATCGCAGAGGCATAGAAGGCGTTACAGAAAATGAATCAGGCTTTGCCGATAGCGCCGCTGGCCTGCAGGTACGGAATAATGGCTTCCTCGCAGGCCTGCTCCATCAGGGCCAGGGCATCAACGAGCTCACCGGATGTGTCACGACACAGGGTATGCAGTAGCGCAGCCTTTCCGGCTTCGAAAACCGCCGCACCAACGTTTATCTTGGCGACGCCAAACGTCGGGCAACGCTGTAGCTGATCAAACGGCGTCCCGCTGCCGCCATGCAGCGCCAGAGGTACAGTTGATAACCGGGCTATTTCCTCCAGCCGCAGGAAATCAATAGCAGGTGTGATACCCGGCGCGTACATGCCGTGTGCCGTACCCACCGACACCAACAGCAAATCGATCCCGGTCTGTTGGATAAAGGGTTCCACGTCGGCGGCCTGAGTCATCAAATCAGCGTTAGCGGCATGGTCATAGCGCGGAGCATCGGCCAGATGGCCCAGCTCGCCTTCCACGCACAGAGAAACGCTGGCTGCGAGCTCGACCACTGCCCGGGTCTGGCGAATGTTCTCCTCCAGCGCAAAGGCGGAGGCATCGATCATTAACCCGCTGAATCCGGCGCGAAAAGCCTGACGAATGCGTACAGGATCCTTTCCATGATCCAGCGCCAGCGCGACCGGTACTGAGGCTTCCTCTGCCAGCGTTTTGACAACCGCAGCCGCTATCGGGGCCGGAAAATGCTCCAGATGCCCCTGATACAGATTCAGAATGATGGGCGCACGGTGTTTCTCTGCCACCCGAACCGCCGCGCGGGCGCTTTCCAGGTTCATGCAGTTAATGGCCAGCAGCGCGTACTGCTCGCGCCAGGCTTTCGTCACCATGCTTTTCATATCGGCAAACATACGGCCTCCGGTTATTCCAGGGTGAAGGTGATCTCTTCGTCTTTCAGTTTTTGATCGCTGAGTTCATCAAACTCTTCGTCACGCTCGGTCACCGGTTTCTTCCACAGCGACAACATGACACCGCAAATCACTGTGCCGATCCCCAGCGCCAGGCAAAACAGCAGCGGATGCGTAAAGAGCGGAACCACAAACATGCCGCCGTGCGGTACCGGGCTTTCGACACCCCACACCATAATCAGGCCGCCCGCAATCGCCGAGGCCACCACGCAGGAGCCCACCACACGCAACAGGTCGCGCGCCGCAATCGGAATGACCCCTTCGGTAATCATGCAGATCCCCATCGGGAATGCGGCCTTCAGCGCCTCACGTTCCGCACGGGTGTACTTGTGACGCGTCAGCAGGAAAGAGAGCGTAATGCCGAACGGAGGGATCATCGAGCCAACAAACTTCACCGCTTCCGGACCGTACACACCGCTGACCAGCATGCCGTCAGCAAACAGCGACATGGTTTTATTCACCGGTCCGCCGAAGTCGAATGTCGCCATCGCACCGAGGATAGCGCCCATCAGAAAGCGGGATCCGCCCTGCATGGACTCCAGCAGATGAATCAACGCGTCCTGCAGCCAGGCTATCGGCTTGCCAATCAGCGTCATCATCAACAGGCCGCCAATGACGGTACTCAGTACCGGCAACACCATGATGGGCATCAGCCCCTGCATCGACTGTGGCAAACGGATATAGCGCTTAAGTAGCAGTACGGTATAACCGACCAGGAACCCGCCCAGCATCCCGCCGATAAAACCGGTATGAATTTCGCCGCAAACAAAGCCGACAATCAGGCCCGGCGCAAATCCGGGACGATCGGCAATGGAGTACGCAATCGCCGCACTGATCAGCGGTACGATTAACCCCATCCCCCAGCCGCCAATCTGGTTGAGCATCCAGGGTATGGTTCCTGTTTTTTCACCCACGTTAGTGCCGCCAAGTATTTGCCCGAGAGCAATACAGATCCCGGCGGCGACAATTAACGGGATCATCCACGAAATCCCCGTTAATAAATGTCTTTTTATTTCCTGAGATAGCGGAATTTTATTTTCACTCATGTGAAATCCCTCCAGAATGAGGATCGCTACTGGTTATTATTAACTAATGATTTTTCGACCTTTTCAAGAAACTGAATGGGCGATTTTATGACGATTTCGGTTTTCACTCGTACGATGCGTTTATTTGAAAATCGTTCCTCCCCTTTTATTTTGACATCAACAGCAAGAATTACGACATCAGCTGCAGAAATATCCTCTGTCAGCAGTTCGTTCTCCGTGCCGATAGTTCCCTGGGTTTCAACTCTTATATTATGACCAAGCGTTTTAGCACCTTTAATTAGCTTCTCACGGGCAATATAGGTGTGCGCAATACCCGCCGTACAGGCGGCAACACAAACAATATTCATAACATGCTCCACTTTTTATTTAGCAGACATTGGATTCAGCATATTGGCTAAAAAGCTCAATAATTTTCTGTGGACTGCTTTCGACTAACAGTTGTTCAATAATGTCGTCATCCGCCAACGCGCCGGCAACCTGCGAAAGTAGACGAATATGTGTAGTATTTTGATCCTCAAGGCGTACGGCAAACAGAATGATGCAGCGCACGTTGCTGCCATCCAGGGTTTCCCAGGGAATATCCTGGCGGGTACGCCCAATTGCCAGCGTGGTATTGACCACTGCCGAGGATTTCCCGTGCGGGATCGCAATATGATTTTCGAAGCCGGTCGAGCCTTCTGATTCACGCTGCCAGACATCCTGAATAAACGTTTCCCGACAGCTAATTGCCCCATCTTTCTGCAGAATATCCGTCAGTTCCTCAATAGCCTCCGTTTTGTTTGTGGCCTTCATGTCCAAAATAACGCGATTTGTATTGAGTATTTTCGTGATGTCCATCAATCATACCTCATGGAGTTCAGACATTAATTTTCGACGACCAGCGACGTCGCCCGATGTAATTTTTCCGTAATAACCGTTTCTGTTACCCGCTTAATATCTGCATCATTGAAAAAGGCGGTGACATACACGACCGGCATAGCAACGGCAGGTAAATTTATCGTCGATACCACCAGTTCAATATCGTCAGTCAGTACGGAGGGCAGGCTGCCTGCCGATACCACGCCGACGATAGTCCAGTCCGGAAAGGCGCGCAGAATACGGCTTTTGAGTAAGTGAGAGGTGCCAATACCGGTTGAGCAGACCAGCAGCACACGCTTACGCGCTATCTGCCGCTCCATTGCGGCTTGAAAATGCACGGTTAAATATCCCACCTCATCTTCCGACACGGGCCGCTCGCCCCAACCGCTAAACACCCGATTCACCGCGCACTGGGTCAGACGCCACACGTCCTGCAACTCGCCTTTAATATCCTCCAGCAGCGGATTACGAATGCGGATCTGGTAGTTCAGGCGGTTAATCAGCGGCTTAATGTGGATCAGCAATCCGTCATACAGCGCCGTGTCCTGGCTAAGATCGCTGTCGACCATCTCGGCAAAGGAGGCAATCAACCGATGGGTAATCAAACGCGCTTCGTCGCTAGAGTGCATATGGCCAATCACGCTCACGTCGTTATGCTCTTCAATTACCACGCCGGAAGAGATAATGTATTGATAAATAAACCAGACTTCGTCTTCCGGTAGCGGGTGGGCAATGCGTTTTTCAATATGTTGAATCATCCGGCTGGCAATGGAAAAAATATTCTCGTCACATGAGGTGATATTTTCATCTTTTCTCGGCAGCGCATTGCCCCGCGTGATGCGGTACATCATGATCAAAATATGGGTAAAGATATTGACGTAATAAGGCTCGCCCAAAGACCAGCACAGGTCGTTCTCCATTTCCTGCAATAACGTCTGGACAAATAAAACATCTTCTTCGCCAAAGTAATGCACTAAGGCTTTATAACTGCCCGGGTCAAGGCGTGAATAAACCACGTTACCGGGTTCATTATGGTTAATCACGCCGTTAATCAGCGACGCCATCGCCTGGCGTACACCGCTCTCGCTGCCTTCGATATGCGTGCCGCTCTGACTGCGAATCAACGACAGGCCCAGTGGGGTAATCCAGGATTCAATTACTTTTAGATCGTTAACAATCGATGCGCTACTAATGAAATAACGTTCGGATAATTTACTGATCGACGTTTCATGCGGCGTTTCGCTTAATAATTGCGAGGCTATCTTGACTCGCCGTGAATTATTCATCATGCCGTCAGTATCATCACCCTCCGATCCTAATAACTGGTCCATATATAAAAGGTCGGTAATATTATCGGAACTTAATATCACCCCAGCACCAGCACGTTTATCGATGGTTATTTTCCATTCTGATAACCATGGTTCCAGTAAGCGCAGATCGCGCTGCACAGTTTTCTCTGAAACAGATAAATACTCGGCAATTTTCAGCAGCGTGACATATTCCTTCTTAGACAGAAGAAACTTTAATAATCTGTTTTGTCGCGAGGTAATCATTTGCATTATTTACCCTTATTACATACCAGATTAAATATCTAAAGAAGCGCTTATGCTCCACGTGTAATCCGTGATGATAAATATAAGAGGACTACGATGCGCCAACAATACTAAATCGTGTCCAGTAATCCGGACAGAAATAAGACAAAAAGAGGAAATAGTGAGATATTTACGGCGCAGATCACATTTTTCGCGGGAATCAGAGTGATACCGCTCGCAAATATGCAGAGATAAAAATTTAATTCAGGATGTTTGGGATTTTCAGATCTGGAATGCTGCTCGCAGCGTGGGCCGGATAAAACGCATCCGGCACCACATCGACACATGCTTACAAGGTAATCGTCAGCTCACTGCCCTGTGGAGTAATAACTACACCCAGCTCGCTGCCCATATGCGACCCGCATTTAATGCCGCCAATTTTCTGAATATTACGCAGGCACAGCGTCCAGTTACGTGCCTCACCATTCCCTTTCACAGTGATGGTATTACCTACACGCGTCGCCTTCAGCGTGAAGATAACCGAGCCGTCCATCGCAGGTACTTCACACACCGCTTCCCGGCCATCTTGCAGATGGAACAGCTGGAACGCGGTTCCTTCGTGCCAGGCGTAGTCCGGCTTCTGGTCATTGCTGCCCAGCGCCAGCAGGGTGTTCTCACGCACGTAGACTGGCAGGCTCAGGAAGTCATGCTGCTGCTTATGCCAGCGGCTGCCAGACACCTCGTCGTTACGCCACAGATGCGTCCAGCGTCCTTCCGGCAGGTAGAACTGCACATCACCCGCCTCGCTAAACACCGGCGCAACCATCACGCTATCGCCCAGCATGTACTGGCGGTCGAGGTAATCACACGCCGGATCGTCCGGGAACTCCAGCATCATCGCGCGCATCATCGGTGTGCCTTGCTCATGGGCACGGGCCGCTTCGCGATACAGATACGGCATCATGCGGCATTTCTGCTCGGTGAAGTAGCGCACCACATCGCAGGATTCATTATCGTACGCCCACGGCACACGGTAGGATTTGCTCCCGTGCAGACGACTATGGCTGGAGAGCAGCCCGAACGCACACCAGCGCTTGTAGACGTGCGCCGGGGCGGTATTCTCAAAGCCGCCAATATCGTGACTCCAGAAGCCAAAGCCGGACAGACCAATGGACAACCCGCCGCGCAGGCTTTCCGCCATCGATTCATAGTTGGCATAGCAATCGCCGCCCCAATGCACCGGAAACTTCTGCGCGCCCACTGAAGCTGAACGGGCAAACAGGACAGCGTCTTCTTCACCGACGGTTTCTTTCAGCACGTTCCACACCAGTTTGTTGTAGATGTACGCATAATGGTTGTGCATTTTCTGTGGATCGGAACCGTCAAACCACTGCACATCCGTGGGAATGCGTTCGCCAAAGTCGGTTTTGAAGCAATCAACGCCGATATCCACCAGACCTTTCAGCTTGTTGGCATACCACTCACAGGCTTGCGGATTAGTGAAGTCATAAATCGCCAGGCCCGGCTGCCATTTATCCCATTGCCACAGGGAACCATCCGGTCGCTTGAGCAGATAGCCCTTCTCTTTCAGCTCGTTGAAAATCGGTGATTTTTGCCCGATGTACGGGTTGATCCACACGCACACCTTCAGCCCTTTCTCTTTCAGGCGGCGGATCATGCCTTCCGGGTCCGGGAAGGTCAGCGGGTCCCACTCAAAGTCGCACCACTGGAAGGCTTTCATCCAGAAGCAGTCGAAGTGAAAAACGTGCAGCGGCAGATTGCGCTCGGCCATGCCGTCGATAAAGCTGTTAACCGTCGCTTCATCGTAATTGGTGGTGAATGACGTGGTCAGCCACAGGCCGAACGACCAGGCGGGCGGCAGCGCGGGACGGCCAGTGAATTGGGTATAACGGTTCAACACGTCCTTCGGCGTTGGGCCGTCAATAACGAAGTATTCCAGATACTCGCTTTCCACGCTGAACTGCACTTTCGACACTTTCTCAGAGCCGATTTCAAACGACACGCACTGCGGATGATTCACCAGCACGCCGTAGCCGCGGTTGGTGAGATAAAACGGGATGTTCTTGTAAGATTGCTCGGTACTGGTGCCGCCGTCACGGTTCCAGGTTTCTACCGTTTGCCCGTTACGCACCAGCGCGGTAAAGCGTTCGCCCAGGCCGTATACCGTTTCCCCGACGCCGAGATCCAGGCGCTCAAACATATAGTTACGCCCGCTGTGAGTATCCTGCGCGTAGCCGTTGTTTTTCAGCTGACTGCCGGTAATACGCTCGCCATTACGCAGGAAATCCAGCGACCAGAATTCCCCTTTGGTTACGCGCACGCTCAGATTGCCGCTCTTCAGTTCGGCAAATTCGGCGGTGTTGTGCATCTCGACCTTCACATCCTGCAGCACATTTAGCGGGTAATGCGGACCGTTATCCAGCGCCCCCTGGAAATGCTCCATACGCACGCCCACCACGTCTTCCTGCGGCGAGAAGAGGCGCAGGGTAAACAATGGGGTATCCAGTTGCCAGGTACGTTCACGCACGTCTCGCGGCGCAACGTAGACAATCATCTCATTGCCCTGCTGTTCAACCTCGAACACCTGAAGCGGGTTAATCACGTTCAGACCGGGCTGAATCAGCCAGTTTCCATCGCTTATTTTCATCATCGGTTCCTTAGTTCTGTAATTCTTTCGTCGTAAAATCTTGCTGATTGCGACGCGCGCCCTGCGCCAGTTGGCTCATGATTTCAGTCAGATACGGCGTTTTCAGGGTATAGAAGCGTTTGGCAATCACGGCGCTCAGCAGGTAGCAAATAGCCGGGACAATGGTGAACAGCCCGATGATGATGCTAATGGTGGCGCCGTTCTGGGTTTTCGCTGCGGCGTCGTAGCCCCCACCTGCCAGCATCCAGCCAATCAGCGCCCCACCGAGCGCCAGACCCAGCTTGAGCACAAACAACGTGCCCGCAAAGCTGATCCCCGTCAGACGTTTACCGTTGCACCACTCGCCGTAATCAACGGTGTCGGACATCATCACCCACTGAATTGGCGTCACGAGCTGGTGCAGTACGCCAATCACGAAGATAAAGCCGAACATGGTGATGCTGGCGTGCATCGGTACAAAGAACATCGCCAGGCTCGCTACCGCCAGCGCGGCGTTGGTCCACCAAAAGATGCTGACTTTGCATTTCCAGTCGGTCAGCGGTTTTGCCAGCGCAGAGCCGATCAGGTTGCCGACGCAATAGGTGGTAAGGAAGGCGACAAACACCTCCGGTGTACCCAAAATCCAGGTGACGTAATACATCATCGCCCCGCCGCGAACGCAGACGGCCAGGATATTGAGGATGGTCAGCAAGCCGACAATGCGCCATTGGTCGTTTTGCCAGATGTCGCGCAGGTCTTCACGCATCGAGGTGGTGCTCGGCGGCGCTTCCACGCGTTCTTTGGTGGTGAAAAAGCAAAACGCCAGCATCAGGAACGCCACCACCGAGAGCACGGCAATCCCGCCCTGAAAGCCGAACGCTTTATCCTCGCCGCCAATCAGATCCACCAGCGGCATCATCAGCACGGTGGAGAGCATGCCGCCCGCCGTCGCCAGCACAAAGCGCCATGATTGCAGAGAGATACGCTGCGTGGGGTCATTGGTGATAACACCGCCCAGTGCGCAGTAGGGAATATTCACCACGGTGTAGAGCAGGGTCAGCAGCGTGTAGGTGATTGCGGCATAAATCATTTTGCCGTTCAGACTGAGATCTGGCGTACTGTAGGCCAGCACACACACCAGACCAAACGGTAGCGCGCCAAACAGCACCCACGGGCGGAATTTCCCCCAGCGCGAGCGGGTGCGGTCGGCCAGCAGCCCCATACAAGGGTCTGAGATGGCATCCAGCGCACGCGCCAGTAAGAACATGGTGCCGACAAATCCGGCCGGAATACCAAAAATATCGGTATAAAAGAACATCATATATAACATAACGTTATCGAAGATAATGTGGCTGGCAGCATCGCCCATTCCGTAGCCAATCTTCTCTTTAACAGACAGAATCTCACTTTTCATTACGCATCCTTGTTAGCACTTTCACACGCACTGATACCGGTTACAGTTCTTGTAAACCATCCCTGTGAGCGCGGGTATTCCGATATCTCGTTATCAAATTACGATTCTTGTTTTCTGTGATCGGGGTAGCGTCGAAAAAATGTGATGAAATGTAACTAACGGATTTATTGAGGATTTATATGAAACTGGTCATGGTATAGATAAACGGAAGTTAAAAAAGTGAGTGAGGGGGTGTGGAAACGTTTGGAAGTAGCTATAATGCGCCCCGCCTCCATGTAGCAATCGAGGCGCGGAAGATCGTCATCTCCGGTGAGGTGGCTGGACTTCAAATCCAGTTGGGGACGCCAGCGTTCCCGGGCAGGTTCGACTCCTGTGATCTTCCGCCAATTTGCCTCTCCTGAACTCCACTGTCTCAAGTAAATCCCCTATAATACCCGCAATTAATGCTGATTATGTTCTCCCGAGGTCAACTGTCTCTATCAGAATCAAGTGCATTCTGGGGGCATAATGGGGGGCATGATTTATAGCCCCATTTTGAGATGCCCCCAATGAAGCTAACAGTCCGACAAATCGACACAGCCAAGCCCAAAGAGAAGCCGTACAAGCTATCTGATGGGGGAGGCCTCTATCTTGAAGTAACCACCAACGGCTCTCGCTACTGGCGTTTAAAGTATCGCTATGCGGGCAAAGAAAAGCGCCTTGCCTTCGGCGTTTATCCTGAGGTTTCTCTCGCTCAAGCACGTGAAAAGCGTGAAGCGGCGAAGAAGCTACTATCTGCTGGAAGTGATCCAGGGGAGGTAAAGAAAGCTGAGAAAATCGCTCAGAAACTTAACTATGAAAATACCTTCGAAGCTATTGCCCGTGAATGGCACCAGCTGAGAGCGGATCGTTGGTCATTACGTTATCGCGATGAAATTATTGATACCTTTGAAAAGGATATTTTCCCCTACATCGGTAAGCGTCCCATAGCTGAAATTAAGCCCATGGAATTGCTTGAAACCCTTCGTCGTATGGAAAAGCGTGGTGCATTAGAAAAGATGCGCAAAGTCAGACAGCGCTGCGGTGAAGTATTCCGCCATGCAATCGTGACCGGGCGCGCTGAATACAATCCAGCACCCGATCTCGCTACAGCCCTTGCAACACCAAAGAAAACACATTTTCCTTTCCTGACTGCCGAAGAACTCCCTCACTTTCTTAAGGATCTTGCCGGGTACACTGGCAGCGTTATTACTAAGACTGCGACTCAAATCATTATGCTAACTGGGGTGCGAACTCAGGAATTACGTTTTGCCCGTTGGGAGGATATCAATTTTGAAAAGCGGCTCTGGGAAATCCCTGCTGAAGTGATGAAGATGAAACGGCCTCACATCGTTCCGATGTCGGATCAGGTTGTTGAACTCTTTGAGTCCCTGAAGCCTTTGACGGGGCTATATCCGCTTGTATTCGTCGGACGCAATGATCGTACGAAGCCGATCTCAAAGGAAAGCGTTAATCAGGTGATTGAGTTGTTGGGATACAAAGGAAGGCTGACAGGGCATGGTTTCCGCCACACGATGAGTACCATCTTGCATGAAGAAGGCTTTAACTCAGCGTGGATTGAAACACAGCTTGCGCATGTGGATAAGAACGCGATACGTGGGACATATAACCATGCGCAGTATTTGGAGGGGCGGAGAGAGATGATGCAGTGGTATGGTGATTACATTTTCAACACCCGTAACAAGGCTGATGTTGATTTAGCTAGCTGAATCAACAGCCTGAGAATAAATCCTCAGGCTTTTTTTTTAATTTACGAGACGTAAATGTAAGCCTTCAATGTTGAACCCATAAAGCTGTTTAACCTCAGAAGGATGAAGGCCAAAGACAGCAGATAACTCATTGTTATCGTAACCTAATTCGTCTTTTGCATGATCAATAATGGCTGTCAGTAGAGTAGGTTTTTCATCATTGATTGCTAATTTTACAGGTTCATCAATTTTGTATCTTTTTAATGACATTTGACGCCATATCCATTCGCTTTGGCCAGCAGTAATAGCGTTAAGGTGCTTGGCACGGAAGAAAAGGGCTGCCATAGATACACGCCAGAATGGTTTTAAAGCTGCAGCTTTCTCAATGTTGATATCTTTGAGATGCCCTAAAATTTCACCAGCGGGCATTAGTAGCTCTGCTGCAAAAGTATTAGCTTCATCTTCCATATTTGGGCTTGGTGCATTATGCATAACCAAGTGCCCAAGCTCATGAGCCAGAGTGAACCGGTAGCGATCCATCGGTTGATTTTTGTTAATGAATATCAAACGTGGAAGACCGGCAAGGCTGTAGCTCAAACCAGACAACCCCGTATCCTCCATGTCACAGTCCACTATGATAATTCCAGCTCTTTCAAGTACTTCAACCAGATTTCTTATAGGTCCTCGAGGTATATGCCAAGCCGTTCTGACATTACGTGCGACCTGTTCTATATTTCCTTCATATTCCTCAGGGTCATAGTAAGGAACAGAATATTCTGGTTCAAAATCAACAAATTGAAGAAGCTTTCTTATATGAGCAATTCTTACATTCACTTCTGAAACAAGTTTATCCAGCACTTTCATACCAACAGATGCTTTCTTGCGATACATCGGGCTGGCACTTATGGGCCCACCATAGACCCTCTCAGACATTGTGAAAAAAGCAATCGGACAAGATAATGCCTCAGCAATAATGCTGATTTGTTCCTCAGTAACTGGCTTCAAATTTTGTTCAATTTTTGAAAGCATACCTTGAGATATAGATGTGCGCTGAGCCAATTCTTTTTGGCTCAAGCCCAACATTTTTCGACGCAACTCAATCAACTCAGGGCGTATGGCTGCTGTTGGCTTAGTCTCCACGACCATTTTCTACCTTCGGCTCTTGCTTTCTTGCCCGCTTAGAACGAACGACCGTTTTAGCAACAGGTACTGTTGTTTCGGGCTGATTAACATCAACATCCAGCTCGGATTCGAAATCCGTAATGCTGTATACATTCTCGGCTGTAAGGTCTAAAGCCCAAGCCACATACTTTCCATTTCTTTGTGTAAGGACGATTTTATCAACTCCAACACCGTCGTCACTAAGAATATAGATTAACTCAAGCCGTATCAGCCCGCCAAAAAGCTCAACATCAGGGTTGTGAAAGTCCAGTGCTCGCTGAGTAGGGTAGTTAGATGAACGCATGCTTTTGTTACCCTTCTTAACACGCACAAAGTATCGATCACCAATTAGAAATCCTTCCTGATGTGGAACTTTGACGTACTTGATGCCATCAAGCTTTGAATCTTCAATCTCAGTTTTTAGATAAAAAAGTACATCATTTCTCAAAACAGATGCTCGTGCGCGCTTATCTACTAAGCGACGAGCTACATCGTTAGCTAACCAGGATTCCCATGCGTTGTTTATAACTGATGTGAAAGTGCGAAAGTATGGGTTGCACGCGATGTGAGCTTCTTCTTTTTCAATAAGCGCCATAAAAATTCCATGAATTATTTGTTGTGAAATGCTCTTTTAAGAATACATCTCAACCACAAAAACAACAACAAAATATTCATAAAAAAATTCCATAATATCTATGTCACTGAATTTAATTAAAATTATTATCTATCATCATGGTTTGCTAATTCTCTCTACTGAGATTGTTGCTGTACTGCTCAGATGGACAACTTGCCCACTCACTCGCACAAGATCTTGAGCATCGAAGTGCTGCCCGTTCCAGACTTTCTGCGGAATGCGAACTTTGATGGTGCCGGTTGGATCGCGGAAGGTGTACCACTCATCCTGCTGCTGGCTGATGACGTTGCCTTCCAGCGTTACCCACGCCCCTTCGTGCATTGACGAAACGGCCTGAATACGGCTTTGACCATTCTCCTGCTGAACTTTATGACCGGCGTACATGCGCTCAGTGGCAACGGGCTCTTTCTCTGCGGAGAAGCCCCCTTGCGCTGCCAGAGCAGGAATGGCGATGAATGAAGTGAGCAACATGCCGGTAATGTTGACGAACTGATGACGAATCTGACTGAAGTATTGTTTTTGCATAGCAGGTTCCATTTATGATTTTACATCCTCCCAGGGGGGATACTTCGATGATAAATGAGCGCCTGTGAAAGCTCAATTGCTATCCCCGGTAGGGGGATGAAAATGTGACGGGCTTCAGAGATAAAAAACCCACCGGTGGGTGGGTTCAGAGATGAGTCTTGTAAGGCGAAATCAGCGGGTCACGCCGATCCAGCCGTGATAACCCATGTAGATGCCAACCAGGGCAATCAGTACGCTTGAGAAGTACGGGGCCCGACGTGCCAGCGTATCCAGGCCGTTCCAGCGTTTTGTTGCCTGACGAACGCTGAACGCCGCAGCTGCGCCTACTGAAACCAGCGTAATTGCTAAACCGATGCTGAAACACAGTACCAGCGCGGCACCGAGCGTAAATTCTTTTACCTGAATGCAGAGCAGCAGGACGGTAATAGCTGCCGGGCAAGGAATGAGTCCGCCGGTCAGGCCGAACAGAATAATTTGCCCGGTTGTCACGCTGCGATTAGCAAAACGTTTTTTGATGTCGTTCGCATGCGCTTTCTCGTGAGCGTCCTGATACTCACGGGAATTAACATCCAGTCCCTCCAGCGCGGAGTGATCGTGGTCATGATCGTGGCCGTGTTCATGCTCGCGGAACTCCACATCATAATCGTGTACATGGCCGCGATGGCCCAAAGAGAGACGAACATCGAAGCTGTGCGGCTCCGGGATCGCCAGGGCCGATTCCATAAATCCGTCTTTTTCGACGAAATCAAAGACCTGTGAAAAGGTCCCTGTTCCCCGGTTGGTGACCAGAGAGATATCGCGGGCTTCCCATTTCCTGCCGCTGAGCGAGCGTAAGCGCCAGTGAGGCGGCTGGCCTTCCTCGAAAATAGAGAGTTCAACGCTGCCATGGCCCGTATCGATAATGCGGGTTTCGTCATGATCGTGATGACCGTGGCCGTGTTCCTCTTCCTGCTCCATCTTCCACAGCTTTTCGCCACGCCAGGTGCGCCAGAACATCCATGCTGCCGTGGCAAGAATGATGATGGCGGAAATCAGCTGGAACCAGGGTTCGGCAGACTCAGCGGTGAATTTCTTGCTGACATACATCCCACCCATGGCAATTAACCAGACAACAGATGTATGAGAAATTGTCGCCGCAAGGCCCAATAGCACAGCTTGTTTTACCGTACCCCGGATAGCCACAATAAAGGCAGCCATCATTGTTTTGGAATGCCCAGGCTCCAGTCCGTGAAGCGCACCCAGCAGAATAGCGCTAGGGATAAACAGCCAGGCATTCGCCACACCTTGCTGTAAAAGAGCAGAAAAATCAGTCATGTTTCGCTTGCCTTAAAGATACTTGGTTATCTCTTTAAATTCGCTAAGCGTACTTTCAGACCCGTGGTGGTCGGCATGAAGGGCATCCTCCAGGCAGTGATCCAGATGGTCATGAATTAAGGTACGCTTCGCATTCGTTATCGCCTTTTCCACAGCGTGCAGCTGCTGGGCGATATCCAGACACGCTTTTTCATCTTCGAGCATCTGGATGGTGCTTTTCAGGTGCCCTGCGGCACGCTTAAGTCTTTTAATAATGTCAGGGTGTGATGCGTGAACGGTCATGATTTATCCTCTCCAGGTGGAGGGGATAAGATAATGTGTATCAACGCCATGGTCACACTTTTTATCGGCTTATCCTCTCCTGCCTGATTGTCTGTTTTGCGGGAATTACTTCTCTTTCTTTGGCCATGACGGGTGTTCATCATCAATGACGAAATCATGCTCATGGGTCGATTCGTTGTGTGTTTCTGGATCGGTGTGGCTGTGAATCTGGGCATAAACTTCATGCTCAGGACGCCAAATCAGTACGGCGGTAACCAGCGACAGCGCGGCCACAATGGTCAGAGCGATGAATGAAGCCTGTGTTCCCCATGTTGCACCTACCCACCCTGCCAGCGGATACGTCACCAGCCAGCATGAATGCGACAGCGCGAACTGGGCAGCAAACAGTGCCGGTCTGTCTTCAGCCGTGGACGAGCGGCGCAGCAGGCGACCACTCGGTGTCTGAGAAAGCGAATAGCCCACGCCCAGCAGCGCCCAGAGCACAACCAGCGTGATGTAATCCTTGAGGAAAATGCCCAGCCCCAGGCCAACGACTAAAAGCACGGTACCGACAAGCATCGGCATGCGGTCACTCATTTTGTCGAGGAGTCTGGGGAGAATCAGCGCTGATACCATGGATCCGACACCGAAGAAGGCCAGCGCAATGGCGGTGGAGCGCTGCGAAAGACCAAAGTCCGCCTGAACCAGAACCACGGTGTTGACGATAACCATCGCACTCGCTGCGGCCACGGCCATGTTGAGAGCCAGCAGGCCACGCAGTCTTGGTGTTTTCAGGAAGATGCGCATGCCTCGCGTGGTTTTGTCATAGATGCTGCGGTTGACCGTCAGCGCTTTCATCTTCGGCAACGTCACAGAAACAACTAGAGCCGCTGAGGCGAGGAAGCCGACCGCCGTACCGGCAAACAAATTGTGGAAACTCATGACCGTCAGCAGCGCCGCCGCCAGCATCGGGCTGATTACGCTTTCCAGATCATAGGCCAGGCGTGACAGAGACAGCGCCCGGGTATATTCGCGTTCGTCAGGAAGAATATCCGGGATTGTCGCCTGGAAGGTTGGCGTGAAGGCCGCCGAGGCAGACTGAAGAATGAAGATCAGGATGTAGATTTCCCAGATCTGAGTGACAAACGGCAGCGCCATAGCCACGAGGGCGCGAACCAGATCCAGCGTTACCAGCATGGTGCGACGCGGGAATTTATCGGCAAAGGCCGCCGCTACCGGCGCAACCAGAATGTAGGCGCTCATCTTGATAGCCAGCGCGGTACCCAGAACCGCCCCGGCCCTGTCTCCGGCGAGATCGTAGGCTAACAGCCCCAGCGCAACGGTCGCCAGACCAGTGCCGATAAGGGCGATAACCTGTGCCATAAACAGGTGGCGGTAGGTACGATTAGAAAGAATATTGAGCATCAGGCAATCTCTTGGCTTAAATTCATATCCCCCTGGGGGGGATATTGAAAGCATAGAGGGAGCTGAAAAAAATGACAAGCTTTATCCTGGTGGGGGGGATTAAAAGAGACCTTCGTCAGCCATTAACCTTAGATTAAAAGCTCATAAAGACTTCATCTGCGAGCCCGCTCTATAATTATTCACTGTAAATATGTAGCGTATTCTTCATTATGTTATATATTCAACATAAATCCTCAAGCGTGAGGAAACATTAAACAGAGAGTAGTAAGTGAAAATGAAATACCTCCTTCTCATCCTGTCACTTCCGACAGAAAACTCCGCCGCCCGGATGCGGATCTGGCGCGCACTTAAAGCATCCGGAGCGGCAGTATTACGGGATGGTGTCTATCTGATGCCTAAAACAGAATCATGCAGGATGACTCTGGATGCTCAGGCAAAGGATGTCTGTGATGCTGGAGGGATGGCTTTGGTTCTTGATACTGAAGAGCCTGAAGGTTCCTGTTTCGCCAATCTTTTCGATCGTGGTGAAGATTTTGCGGTACTGCTTGTAGAGATCTCACGTGCACAGGGAGCCCTGACCGGGGGGAATGTCCAGGAAACTCTCAGACTGGTTCGCAAACTGCGAAAATCGTTTACCGGTCTTGCTGACATCGACTTCTTTCCGGGAGAGGCGCAGCGCCAGGCGGACAATTCACTCCAGGAACTGGAGCTGGCCTGCTCCCGGATATTATCACCTGATGAGCCACATATGGTGATCGGTACCATCCCGGAGTTACGCATAAGTGATTATCAACAGCGAGTTTGGGCAACGCGACGGCGTCCCTGGGTGGACAGACTGGCCTGTGCGTGGTTAATCCGGCGCTTTATTGATCCCCGGGCAACATTTATCTGGTTGGACAATCCGGCGGAATGTCCGGCCGGAGCTATCGGGTTTGACTTCGATGGGGCCACATTCAGTCATGTGGATAACAGGGTAACTTTTGAAGTGCTGCTGGCTGGTTTTTCTCTGGAACAGGAGGGGCTTTCACGTACCGGGATACTCGTGCATTACCTTGATGTCGGCGGTGCCCAGCCCCCGGAGGCTGCCGGGGTGGAAAGTATTCTGGCGGGATTACGTGAAACCTTCACCGACGATGAGCAACTGCTGAAGGCGGCCTGTCCCATTTTTGACAGCCTTCTGCTGACCTACAGCAAAAGCGCCTCCAGCGACGATAGGCCGGGTCATTAAGCCTCCGGTGTGGATCCATCAACACAGGTCATCATAGCCATGAACATCAATAACAGCAGTTCTTCAGACCCGGTATTTCCCTCTCAGCAAACACCGGCATATGAACGGCACGGAGTGTCTTTTCGCGAAGCGTTGCTGGTATGGCTGCGAGTTGCCGCTCTGAGTTTTGGCGGACCGGCAGGCCAGATCGCCGTGATGCACAGGATCCTGGTGGAAGAAAAAAACTGGATCAGTGAAACCCGTTTCCTGCACGCCCTCAACTACTGCACCCTTGTTCCTGGCCCGGAAGCACACAAGCTGGCCGTTTATATCGGCTGGTTACTGCATCGCACCCGGGGAGGGCTTGCTGCCGGGATATTATTTATTCTGCCTGGTCTGCTGGCTCTGGGGACACTGAGCTGGATTTATGCCAGCTATGGTCAGATTGGCATTGTTCAGGCACTTTTTTTCGGCCTCAAGGCTGCGGTACTTGCTGTAGTGCTGGAGGCCGTTATGCGAGTCGGTCGACGGGCACTGAAAAGCCAGGCTATGGTCGGTGTCGCTGTATTGTCATTCATCGCGATATTTGTGTTTGCTATTCCTTTTCCGTTCATTATTGCGGCAGCTGCGCTGATCGGATTTATCGGGAGTAAAACCGGGTTCAGTGCTTTTCAGCCCCGTTCAGGCCCTGGCGAGTCCGATGCAGTGGATGATTCAGGGGCAGCGATTGATGTCGCTTTTGCTCAGGAAATTCCCGAAC
The DNA here is from genome assembly GCF_009495675.1 of Citrobacter sp. S39. Classification (NCBI taxonomy): domain Bacteria; kingdom Pseudomonadati; phylum Pseudomonadota; class Gammaproteobacteria; order Enterobacterales; family Enterobacteriaceae; genus Citrobacter; species Citrobacter sp. S39. The sequence goes on along the minus strand of NZ_CP045555.1, from coordinate 1,062,617 downwards.
ACGTACGACCTTCACACAGGAGAGCCATTAAAGTGACGCTCCTTGGCTTACTGATATGGCTGGCGCCTCTGATGGGATTTGTCGTGACGATGGGCGTTGATAACGTTTATACCCATATTGCTATATTTTTCAGTAAGATGTCCGTACTCACGTTCGGCGGGGCTTACGCGATACTGTCTTATGTGGCGCAACAGGCTGTTGAACATTTTCACTGGCTTACCCCGGGGGAAATGTTAATCGGACTGGGGATGGCTGAGACCACTCCGGGCCCGCTGATTAGCGTTGTGCAGTTTGTAGGGTTTATGGCGGCATTCCGCGATCCAGGAGTAATCAGCCCGGTAGTGGCCGGGACGCTGGGCGGCATTTTAGCCAAATGGGTGACCTTTACTCCTTCGTTTCTGTTTATTTTTATCGGTGCACCCTATATTGAGGCATTGCGTAATAACAAGGCACTCAACGCCGTGCTGTCCACCATCACTGCTGCTGTCGTGGGGGTGATACTCAACCTTTCCGTCTGGTTTGCCCTGCATACGTTGTTCACGCAGGTCAGCGTCGTTCGCACCTTTGGCATGGTCCTGCAGGTACCGGTACTGTCCAGCCTGGATCCCTGGTCACTTGCGCTGTCGTGTGTTGCCATGCTGGCGCTGTTCCGTCTGAAGCTGGGAATGATGACGACACTGGCCGGGTGTTGCGCCGCCGGGATCGTGCTGCATTTACTCGGGACAGGGCCCTGAGTGCTATTTAGTCTGTTAACGATAAGGCAAGAGAAAAAACCTGTCAGGTCTTGCCTGTTAACGAAAACCATTCATGCCGGATACGCTGACTCTCGGCGCTCACTGGGCGTGTACATGACGTAAAAAAGCTTCAGGTATCCCAGCGTTATACCTGAAGCAGCATAAAGAGTGTCGAAGGTGTTATCGCCGCCTCCCTGCGCAGCCCCTCCTGACGAGAAAGGTGTTAACTCAGAAGTCCCAGGCAGGTTTTCAGGCTCAACCGGGTCGCCTCAACGTCGCTGTGGATGATGGTGCACCAGTCGTCACGGTTAGCCCGAATGTCTTCGAGCCAGCTGTTCAGGGCCTGATTGAACGCCATGGTCTTCTCGCGCTGCGGCCAGCTCATCTGGTTAGCGCTGTAAATGTCCTGCCCGGACTGCGGCATCTGTACAGTTTGCTGTGTCGACATCCGGGAAGTCACTGACCAGGTATCAGAGTTACCGTTCCAGGAAGACATCACAGGGAAGCCCGCACCGCGCAAAGCGATATCCCAGGTGGCATCAAACAGGAATGTTTTCCCGTTTAACTCAAAAATCACGGTGTCATGAAACCCCTGTGTTTGCGGCAAAATGGCCAGTATTTCCGAAGGAATGGGTAAATCAGCCCAGTCAAACTGCACCAGTTTTCGCCTTGCCGTAATACCACCGGCAACCAGCAGTCGTTCGGCCGCAGCGGCTTTATGACGACAATCGCCAAAACCCTGCTCAAACAGGCTCATGCTTTGGTCATTCCATGAACCGAGCTGATAGGGTATTCGCCTGACCAGTTCAAAAATGGCTCTCCGCAATTCCGTTGAGCCACTCTGAAGTCCGAGAGATTGCAAGATCCAGCCCGGTGTTATCGTCTCCTGAGCAGAGCGACGAGTGATTATTTTTTGCCATGTTTCACTGACTCTTTCCGCCAGAGAGGCTGCCAGGGTTTCCCCCGGCAGTAATGTTGTCATCAGCAATGCTCCTGTGGTGGTGAGGAAATGTCTACGCGTCAACATATCGGGCGTTACACCTCCACGCTGCGACGAAGCGCCGACATAACCAGTGATTCACAGACCACTTCTTCATCCTGAACCCGATTAACGCCAGGGAAGACCATCCGGCTCATCGGGGACGAACGGAGTCGGTGATAGCGGGCAATCGCGCCATTCATTCCCCCCATTTGTTTGCGTCTGACCAGCCGCAGCCCGTGTTCCCGGGCGACTTCATCCATCGCACTCGCCAGGACAGGGTCGTGATTGAAGATTAAGACACCATCCCCTTTCAGCAGTCGGGCTGCACTGCGAAGGAAAGCCGTGTAATCCTGCTCAAAGTAAGCCGCCGCCTGGGAATAGATAATATCGACCTCACCGGCCTGAACGCCCCGGTTCTCCAGGGCACACAGCCCGGCAGCCGTCACGTAAGGGTGTTCTGTCACCCCTTTTGGCAGCGATTCATGCCACGGCGTGAGATTGGTGAAGTGCAGGAATGCACTCTCCCCGAGCTGCTCCCTGAAGCCCTCAGCAAGCCCGGAAATTGTCGCCTGATGGCTGGCTGCTTCTTCTGCGCGAAAACCCGCCCAGGCAGCACCAATTTCCAGGAAGGTGACGGTGCCATTTTTGTGGTGAATGTTCTTCGCGTAGTGAACGATATCGAACCCAATTTCTCGCGCCAGGCGAAACGAGCCGCCGCTGGAGGTCCAGGGACCATCAAAGCCAAAGGCAAGGATCGCTTTGAGCATCGAGCCCGTTTCCTGATGCATCATTTTCAGGAACGGAATGACTTTACGCCGCGAAGGAACCGGAACGTTCGGACGCAATTTTTTGGCCTGAAGGTCGCGATTAACGCCCATGCACAGCGTCTGCCAGTGCAGGGGATCGATACGATAATTGAGTGCAGTGAAATTCCGCGCAATCTCGCGACGCGCCTGGATAGAGTCTTTATACATAGCCTCTCCGCTAAATCTGAAGTTGATTAAATCCGGGCAGCAAACAGCTGCCGGTAACAGCGATCAGATTTGGCGGGTGCTGGGAGGACGATAAATGATGTCCGTGGTCTTAACAGGGCTACGGAGATCGGCAAGCGGTAACCATCTGTCTGCTACAGGAGAGAGGGAGATCTCCACAGAGGGCGGCTGCCCAGGGGTTTCATGGAAATGGTCTGTCTGATGATGGCCAGCATGGCCAGACTGAGGGATGTCCGAATCGTGAGAGTGATCCTGCATTGTCAGGGTGACTTCTGCGTCGTGCAGATTCATCTCGTAGCCTGTCAGGCCGTTTGTACCGTGCGATGCAAACGTCCCCATCGACGACATCATCATGCCAAAGGCCATGATGACAATCATCAGAACATGACGGGGTGAACGCTTAAACATCAGGTACATCGCTGAATGCTTCTCTCAATGGACAATCACAACGGTTTAAAAAGATTAGCATCCCCCCGGGGAGGATGTAAGAGGCTGGAGTGTAAAGTCTTGTATTGCCGGGATGAATGAAATGGGCCCGCATCATGCGGGCCCGATTAATCAGATGACGCGCTTGATACTCATGTACTCCCCGTTGGTATCCAGCTGGATCGTGATCGTCTGCGAACCACGGTTTCGCCAGAACCAGCCGTGCTTCCCGTCAAAAGCGGCCTGCAACACACCATCCCCTGAGGTTATCTGCCGGTCCTTGCCATAGCCGTGGTAAAACCCTTTCGGCGCGTTAACCGGATCGCCGTGCGCATCGACGTTCACTGGGCCAGAGCTCATCCACTGGTAAGCCACCCGGGCATCCTTACGCATTTCCATCTTCACTTCTGCCGCTTCATTCGGCTTCAGTGTAATCAGCAGCTGATTGCGCTGAGTTCCTGCGGCTGGCGCTTCCGGCGCACGAGTTGTGGCCGGGACGCTCAGTTCCGGGTAGTTGTTTTGCGTGATTGTCGGCGGGTTGTCCGGCACAGGGCGTTCATTTACGGGTGCTGTTTGCTGTGCCAGTGGACTCGTACCCGCTTTATCAGCAGCCGCTTCCTCTGCCAGTTGCGTTTTGATTTCACCCATCTGTTTAAGGCCCAACAGACGGCCAACGCCCGTCGGATCAATACCGTACTCTGATGGCATCACGATGGTAATCAGCAGCGTAAGCGCCACAATGGCGGCAAGGATAGTCGACTGCATCAGCTTCATCGCAGAGGGCAGTTCTGCGCGGGTCGGTAAATCGGTGTTATACATTCTCTTTTCTCCCTCAGGCTAAAACGTAGCCACAAATCTGGTAACTCATTAACAGGAAACCGGCGCTCATCATCACAACGTTGGCGGTGTAGGCATGGCGGAAAAAGCTCGCCGTCTGCCGCCAGTAGCTCATGATGATGAGGATGGCGCTCAGCGCCAGCAGCTGGCCTATCTCAACCCCGACATTGAAGGCAATCAGGTTAACGAAAAGGCCATCGGAAGAAATTTCGAACTCCTTAATTTTGGTCGCCAGACCAAAGCCGTGGAAGAAGCCAAAAATGAGCGTCGCAAGCTTCGTGTTTGGCTGAAAACCAAACCAGCGCTGGAAAGCCCCAAGGTTATCAAGCGCTTTATAGACCACCGACAAACCGATAATGGCATCAATAAGATAAGCGCTGACGCTGATATCAAAGAACGTACCAATGAGCAGCGTCGTGGAGTGCCCGACAGCAAACAGGCTGACGTACAGCCCGATATCGCGCATTTTGTAGAGAAAGAAAATCACCCCAAACAGAAACAGCAGGTGATCGTAGCCGGTCACCATGTGCTTCGCGCCAAGGTAGATAAACGGGATGATGTTAATCCCGGTGATTTCCTGGATGTACCCTTTGTCGCCTTCCGCCACGCCGTGGGCAGACGCCCCCTGGCTGTAGAAAAGCAATAACAACAAGAAAAACAGACAAGCCGAACGTGCCTGAACTGAAAGCAGGCCACCGCTCAACCGGCCCTGCATATCAAGGCTGGTATTCATAAAAACCCTTACAAATTGAATAATAACGAATTAATGGAAGTTATTACGCAGTCAGGGATCTCGGAGGGCGTTCGGGTGTGGCCTGGGGCATCCGCAGGGTTTGTTCTGAACTCAGCGCGAACGTCACCCGCATGCCTGCGTTCCAGGCCTGCAAAGCAGTCAGCGTGAATAGTTTGTTCAGATCGTGGGAATGATCGGCGTTGAGGTGATGCACATTACCGTGCGAGTGGAACAACAGCGGATCGTGCTCATTTAGTGGTTCATCGCTATCGTGCTGATGGTCACTGATGGAGGTTGTATCCTGAACGTTGTACACAGCCTGTGGTTTTGCCATAAGCGAACTGCTCAGCACGGCAACAGCCATGATGATAAGCACGATTCTGGAAATGACTTCACGGCTGATAAACACAGTCAACGGCATCCTGATGATACAAGGTAATAACCTGCGTAATGTATCCGCTATGCCGGTTTGATTTCAATAGCTGTTTTGGGTTTGGATTTATCTGGAATGTTTCAATAATTCTGGCGTCCGCTTCTGACATGCAGTGGCAGATTGAGTGGTCTGCAGGTCTGCTGTGAGGGAGAAGCAGAAATTCATAATGTTTTACAGCCAGATGGCGGTTTCTCTAACTTCGCCTTTATCAATAAAGTGGGAGCAGGTCAGATGCATAAGGTTCTATGTCTGCTGGCTGCGATGATACAGTTCGGCAATCCAAGGTGAATGTTTACCCTTTTCATAAACCATGTGCAGCTCTTTTCGGGGACGAGTAACGCCTACATAAAAGAGGCGACGGGCCTCGCGAAGGGCATTATCTGAAGTTAGATCTCGCTTACTCGGGAAGTCATATTTATTTACCCCAAACATTATGGCTACATCAAATTCTCGGCCTTTTGCACTATGAAGAGTGCTAAGGGTGATGCGTCCAGTTCCTTCTACTTTCCCAGCGAATATATCCAGAGCCACATCCAGTCCCCTGAGGGGATCGGTTCGTTTCAGTAACTCAGAGATGACATCCCATTCCTGCTGAGTGTTCTGTGAGACAGCCATCCAGCCGGTGATGAGCTCATCATTTAAACGTCTCAGCCACTCGTGAGCACTTTCCGCTTTATCAATTCCGTTTCGTAAAAAAGTGATGAGCTGTACGGTCAGTAATTGTTCTTCAGCACGGCTTGCGCGGCGGCCATAAACAAGAAAGAGCGCCTGACCCAGTAAGAGGTTAAATAGTGGAGAGGCTTCTTTCCATCCCCCAGTTACCCACTGACTGCAGGCTTCGATGAAACGGGCAAGACGAGAATTGCGCTTAATGAGAGCATTACTGTCAGCACGTATTATGGCAATATTTCTGGCCTTGAACTCATCCGCAACTTTATCGCCAAGCCAGGCTGCCCGGTAAAGAACCCCGATGCGTTCAGGATGAAACCCTCTTTCAAACAACGAAGGAATTAGATCATGAGCGATAAAATGCGCCTGTGCGTCATAATCGCCATTAATTCCATGGAATCCTAACTCTCCCTCTGGATTACCATCGGGGCCAACATAATCGCGGTCTTCTCCCAGCGCCCCTAGTGATGCCCTGATAATTTTCGCGCCAGATCGATAGTTGAAGCGAAGACGGAACGGTCTTACATCTGCCCGTGAAACAAGACTATCCAGTAGCCCTGGATTTGCACCATTAAATCCGTAAATGGACTGATCTGCATCACCGACCGCAAATAATCGTATTCCACCGTTAAAGCACAGCAGCAGAACCAGCTCATGAAGAGCGTGCCCAAGATCCTGATATTCATCTACAAACAAAACAGGATAGCGCGACCGGATAGCATTACGTACCCATTCATGCTCGCTAATAATACGAAAAGCGATGAGTGGCATATCATCAAAGTCAATCAGTCCTAAGCGCCGAAGTTCTGCCTCATAACCTTCAATAAAATCTGCCAGCTCCGGATTGTTATTCCGCCAAGCCGGTAGGAGTCGGTTCACATCCCGGCGTCGTTTCTCTTCTGCAAATTTCCACCGTGCATGAGGATCTCCGACAGATCCGAATCTAGCCTGGTAAGCCACTTCAACAGCCGCGCGACTTTCATCTCTGGTCGCCACACGAAAATCATCCGGCAGCAAACCCGGTATACATCGTGAGTAGGGGATTAAAACCTGATTTAATGCAAAGCTATGCACGGTGCCAATAAAGTTCCGCTCATCGCCAATGACTTTAAAGCATGCCAGACGTCCTTCAAGTTCAGAAGCGCATTCATTGTTGTAAGTAATACAGGCCACGCCTCGGGGGTCAGCGACCTCTTCAATCAGGGCACGTGCCATGGCAGTCGTAAGTGTTTTGGTTTTCCCGCTGCCTGGCCCAGCAATAACTACGCAGTGGCCGGGGTATGTGGCCGCAGCGTACTGCTCTCTGTTCGGCAATAGCTCATTCAGAGCCTCTGAAAGTGCGCGGCGGTCAGACATTCGACACCACATATTGAATAGCTGAAGCAATATACTCCGGCGGCGCAAGCCCAGGTGCTTTTTGCTTCAGCTTGGCAGCCAACCGTCCTTTACCTATGTCAGATATCATCGCGAGAAGTTGCGTCGGGTCTGGAGCTATACCGGCACGCCATGAAGCAATCCTTGATGAACGTAACACACCAAATCCCTGTTCATCGAGGATATCAAGCAGCGCTTCTTTGAGGCCTGTCGTATTGGCTACAGCGACTTCAAATGTCTGATCGTTTAAAAAAATGCCAATCCTTTCAAATACAGGCTTACAGACTTCATAAGAACTGTTATTGAACCAATTAATATTTTCTGGGGTTAGTTTTCCCAGTTTTTCCGATACATCACTATATGCTTGCCAGATACCAATTGAACGGGTTTTACCCATCGGTTGTTTCGTACCATCCAGTGGGTCCCAGTCGGTTACGACGGAAAAAGGTAGTCCGAGGCTGGCTGCCAGCTTCACGTATGGTTCAAAATTAACTCCCGCTACGTTACATACCGTGATCCCTAGCTGGTCGAGATTGATCCCCATGGCCTGTGCGAAACCTGGAAGTAAAACCTCCTCAGCATCGCCTTCAACAAATATTACCCCGTTAGCAAAAAGCAGCTCCGATCTGGTTGCTGTTAAATATCGTTCAATGTCGTCGAGTTCTTCACTGGTTACTGGCAGATCGGCTAGGGAAAAAGCTCGGGATCGCCCTTCAGGATCCCTGCAAATGCGAACAACAGAACGAAGAGGAGCAATGGTTGCCAGCGTGGGAGAATGGCTCGTTACAATCAAAGACTGATCTTTGTCGGCATTATTGAAGAGTTTGTCAAAAACAGCGCGCTGAAGCTGTGGGTGAAGGTGTGCTTCGGGTTCTTCAATACAAAGCAGGGAGAAATTACGTTCATTCTTTTCACGTCGCCATGCAAACTCTGCTAGCTTGAGTGATATCAGAGCCACGTTCGCAGAACCTAGGCTCGCTTCAATAATGCCTCTCTTTCCATCATCAATGAACATAGAGATAGAACGCATCAATCTGAGCGGGTCAGCAGGCGCAAAACGGAGGCGGGCATCTAAATCGTGAGCAGTTCCAGCCAAGTCAAGAATGCCACCACGAAGAGAATCTTCGAGATCCTTAATTGATGGGAACTTCTCCATGGTTTCCGTTGCTGCCTGAAGCTCAGTTGCTACGCGATCCAAATCGGCTCGGCTCAGTGAAGAGAATGCATCTTCCAATAAGGGGCGTAGCGGAGAGTTTCGCCAAGAAGCAAGTTGTGCTTCTGCATCGCGTAACGCGTCCAGCATATCAATGGAGATCCGCCGCCTGACGCGTCCAGGTATGGCTCGCGATTCCTGACCTCCGCCAAAAACAATAAACTCACAGTCCTCACCCGAACGTGGAGCCCCATCGACTTCTTCCTTTTTACGAAAAATGTAGCTCAACCTTGCTACGGTAGGATCCTCTGCGATGCGAAAATCGGTCAACAGAGCTGAGAGGGAAGGGTCACTGTCGAAATCGGCGAATTCAAGGTGCACCTCAATTTGAGGGTTTGATTCAAGGTCGCAGCCATCCCAGAAATCTGACAGCTTAAGCTGCCTGGCTGAATCAGGCAGAGTGGGATCAATAACCAGTCGAATTGCGAAAAGCAGATTACTTTTACCGACACGATTTTCCCCCAATAACACAACATTACCTGCCAGGGGAATATCAGCCGCCTCAAAATTTCTAAAGTTGCGGATTCCGAGTTTTGATAAATACATAAAACTCCCTCTAAATGCATTACATAGGCTTTGGAAAGACGTTCTTCTGGCAAAAAGCTCATAAAATTTAACAGCGAAGGTTCTGAGCGATTTTACTTTATTCTTTTCTTATCATCGGCCGTTAATTGCAAGAGTTCAACACTTGGATTTAAGACTTACTGTAGTGAGGGCAGCTCACTACGTCTGCTTCTGGTACAAAGCAGTCGGTACAGCCTTTTACGCATCTGTCGCATAAAGCCAGTCAGCACATTGAGGGCATATCTTCTCTCCATGCCAGCAGATATGGCACCAGCAGCATCTCCATTGCCGCATAGACGTGTTAGCCGGTGGAAGGCGCTTTTGTGGAGGAGGTATTGTTTGTGGTGAGGTGGTTTGCTCTTGCACTGCATGGAGCTTGTTAAATCGACATGCTTTAAGCCGAGCGACATTGTTGATATGCCCTGGCAGGTGCACAAACGTTTTAGTAGTTGTCAGAGGGTCAAACTGAACACCGATCTGCAGTTTGCAGTAAATGCACTGCAATGAATCAAAATCAACCTGTTGAACAGAGTCTGGTGTAACCCATTCACCCTCTGCGGTGACGGCGTGAGTGGCTAAAACGAAGTAATTCATAATGAACCCCGGAGCAAATGAAAAAGCCAGCATGGTTAGCTGGCTTTGTGTGTGACTGAGAGATGTGGCTGGCGGTAACACCCTGACCAGCCCCTGTTCGATCAAGACTGGCTACAGCCAAATGACCGTTCCTCATTGCTGTATACTTTCGTACGTTCCTTTGCCAGGTAGCTAAGGCGGTACATTAAACTGTTATATGACTCAGAGTAGGCTGGAGGATTATTGATATTCAGGTGATAACAGGGTTTATCAGGGAAGTGAATCAGCGTTAAGTATTCAGTAGCTAACGGTAGCTTTAAAGCGCTCAACCATGCAGCCTGAATCATAGAGGCCACGTTATAATCATTCCCCGTATAATCACCAAGACCGAGAAAGGCATCCTTATTGAGGAATAACACCACATGCCAGTGTGGTTTATCACTTTTATCTTTATCGATTTCTTTAACCCAGGCGTAGCGTAAATGGCATGGATAGACTCTCATGCCATTTTTACTTTTACTCTTCAGGAATGTCTGTATACGGGAATCAAGTGCTTCAATAAAACGGGACATTAGTCCTTTATTCATATCGATAATGCAAGAAATGCTATCGCCGGTATCTTTATAATCGGGTACATGAAGGTCAACACGAATGGCTGTTGTTCTTGGATGTTCACGCACAGCGTTATGAATGACATTCGACAATCGATGTAAGTAATGAGTGTTGAATGGTGCATGGCCCATATTGAGTGTGTAGATATTATTCATTGTTTCTTTTCTCAAAATGAAGAGCATCATTTCTGATGCCATAATGTTTTAAAGGATGTGAGTGATATCACTTCAGATTGTTAGAGTGTAGATGCCATGTTTAACTGATAAGCTTATATGAGATATATCACTGATGTGATATTAATGAAGTTTATGCAGGTAGTTATGATTGCTTATTTAGTGCAGTACTTGGTGTTGATGAGCATATTACGCATGTATAGTAGATTGTACTAACAAGTATATATTACCATACCAACACAACTGGTGTATTAAACGACCAATGCATTCTTGGATGTATTCGCATTCTATATTTAGAATTCACTCCGAAGTTAGCATGTTTTTCATAAGGAAAGGACTTACTCATTTCCCTCATTAAAGATTACAACAGAGTCAGTACGCGATAATTTAATCTTCTCCTCGATCCACTCTTTTACTTCACTTTCAATCCAGCGGGAGCTGCGACCAAACTTCACCGGCTTTGGAAACTTACCTTCATGCGCCAGCTTATAAAACCATTTATCAGATAACCCTGTCAGCTCAGTAATGAACTGCATGCTAACGAATTTATCTTCGTGAATATTAATAGTGCTCATGACATGTCTCCGTAATGTATCAGGAGGACACCGGTCGGCATCCTTTCATGTCATTGATCGCGTATGTACGATTTTACATTTCCAGTGTTCTGGGCAGCATTTGAAAGCTGCAACCTTTTCCTGCAGATGCTCAGAAGTCACCCTGTCGTTACACTATGATAAACTGGAAGCATGAAGTCGTGCTGAAATCACACCCATAAATATGGTAAAAACCCTTCTTCTACGAGACTTTCAGGACAATCATGTACTACATTTTTTACTACATAAAAAACTATGTTGATAGCTATGAAGATAACTAGTTTTTTATCTCCTTTTTTGACTATTTTTAAACCTAACCTTATGATGGTTGATATTTAATCGAAACGTATAACAGGAAGTAACTTGTGGAAAATTCACTGCACAGTGCAATAATAAATAACAGGAGAGACCTGAGATTATTCCTGTGGTACCTGTCTGATCTGGATCTGGCCATATTGACCAATAAACTGGCAACAACAAAAAACATTTACAATGCAGATGACATATTTGGCAGTAATATTGAAATCGCCGCAGATGCAATTAATCAGGCTGTACGACTGATTAAAGATAATGAAGTTAAGAGGATCTACACACTAGATTTTAATGATTTTAAATCACTCCAGATGCCCGCATCTGAATTTTCTTGGGTAAAAAAAACACCTGATGCTTGCTACTTCACATGGCTGTTTATCAAAAGCCAGATACACGATTCATTCAAAGTGCTTGAGTTGGACGTTTTTATAGTCGGTAGAATAAGGAATCAACGCTATCCCAACATTCATGATTCCCTTTACAATAAACTGGAACTGGATGCTTATCCTGTCGATAATAAAGAGCGTCTGTCTGCTATAGAGGATTTTTTTGACCGTGCGCCTGCGACCCTCAAAGCCAGGCTCGATCTGATGCGCCAGATTCGTAACAAGTGGGAAGAGATTTATCCTTCGAGTATAAATTTCCCTCTTTCACCAAAAAACAAGAAAAAATGCGACTGGGCCTGGGAATACATTCAGAAAGACAGAAGTCGAATGAATACCCGGAGAAAAGATCGTGAGGGGCATTATACCGGGGAAATCAATCCGGTATCTTTTACCAACCGCAGTATGCTGTCCATGCTGAGGCCGTCAGGCTCCTTTGAAAAATACATGGCTGTTAAGTTTTATTTTTTGTTCATGTATATGTTTTTAAAAGATGAATTGTTTATTCAACGTTTTAAAAAGGCATGGCAGGTACATCAGTACAGAGCAACTTCTGATACCAGAGAAAGAAAAGCATCTTTGCGTGCCCGGGTAAAGAATAAAACATCAGCACCGAATCCCGTTTCTGTACCATTGACAGTCACAACACTTACCGAACTTGCTACTATCAGTAATATGTCCTCCATACCGGAAATACAGTCTTATAACCAATATGCTCCGGTCAATGAAATAACGAAAAAGGAAGAAAAGAACTGTCAGGCTCATAATACAAAGGCGCAGCACGACACCCCCGCTGATAATTCCAGCGACGGCCAGGTCACGCATATTTCCATTGGGGAAGTCCTGAAACGTATGGGGAAATTACCTCGCATTGATGAACACTCGGGAGCGATGCCAGATAAAAATCCGAGCTCAACCTCAAAAAGAATCTGGACGAGGTTGCAAAAAGCGATGATGGAAGGTGACAAGGACTAACACTGAGCATCCCCCGCGTTCTGACCCATCCCATTTCTTTTCAGACCTGTATTACCACGGTGAGATCATTCCGGACAGTTTCTGGAATGTCTCACCGCATTGATCTACAACGCCGATCGATACTTCAAATAATGATAGTTAATTCCTATTGATAATAAGTTATTGATCGCTATTTTCATAGATAATAACGATCAATTCCTGGCAACTGATCTGTAATAACGATTATCCCGCCCCGGACAAAATGCATACCATCGAATGGCCCTTTATACAACAAAAGGCCATTTTTCTTTTGTAAAACAATAGTAAGGAATCTCTATGTTGAAGATTACGTCTGTACTTCTTTTTGGTGCAACATTGTTTAGCTGTGTTGTGCACGCCATGGGTCAGGAGCAGCAATGGGGCAACTGGTTTGGCACTGTCAATGCGATGGAGTTTGAACTTAACGCTGACAATAGCTCCGGAGAACGTATGACGCTCACCTGCCGGGATAGCCATTTGATAGTGAGCTACAGCGGGTCTGATAAGGAGCCAATGGATATACCAGATAATGGGCAAGAAGTCATGGGAATCAATATCAACGCTGTTCATTACCCGCCAGATGAGGCGGCTTTTATAGCGCTCAAAAACACAGACAGCCATGGGCAAATTGAAATCACCCGGATGAATAAACCCGTATCTCACCCGTTCAATACCGCAGGGCTCAGGGACGCTCTGGAGGATCTCAACTGGGAAGACTGCATCAGCCATTAACCATCCCATCCGGTAGCTAATGCTCCCACCTTTTTAATCATCAGTAAGGATATCTTTATATGCCGACATTTATTTCACGCCTAATTTTACTCTGTACGCTTTTGCTCCCGGTCTTCAGCTTTGCCATCACCATTCCCGGTAATATTCATCCAGAACGATATACGTTATTTCTGACAGATAACGGCGGTGAAATGCTTCGCGAAATGAACGATGCAGCAGTCAGCGTAAAACTCAACAACAGAGTTGGTTTTAGCGCTGAGGCACAAAACAAGGCGGCTGCAGCGAATATCTCTCCTTTATTGTACGCAGCATCACCGCTTGAACAGAACTTTATCCGCTACGACAGTAAACCGGTTAAGGCTCTGACTTGTCTCGTAACGACACGCACTATGCCGGGTCAGAATAAAAATTATTCATGGGAGGAAACCTACTGCCTGGATGAAACCGGTGCTGCCTACATCGGCACAAAAGGCTGGCCGTCACGTGCTATCGTCGAAAAGAGCTGCGAGGTGGGTGCCTCCGGTTGTCCTGTATATCTTGGTCTGAACAATGATCCACCGACCATGCGGAATGATGCTGCGCAATATATTCCTTACAGCAGCGATCGGGCAAGCGGGCAGAAAGTACGTAACTCTGAGCCAAAATCAACGACCGCTGAAACCGTCGCAGAGCAGGACGGTTATGTGGTGAGTTTTATTAAAGCCAGCAACTGTACAGACAACAAACTGATTGTCAAAAACACAAGCTCCGGGAAAACCGCCGCAATTGCAGGATTAAGTGGTTGCTCTTTTGATCCGAAGAAGAATGCAGTAATTATCTTCCCTCAAAATGAATATGTCGGCGTTTACAGTGGCCCCACAAACGCTTCTGAGGAAATAGCCTCAGTCGATCTTCCCTAATTACTTTTCCAGTCCGGTATAAGCTTCCTGCGGTACCGGACACCTTTTGGATCAACCTATGAAAACTAAAAAATCCCCGGACGATATAACGCCAGATGCAGAATCATTTGGGCTGACCTGGCCCGTTGTTTTCAGCGTCGCAGGGCTCACTCTGCTGAGAAGTAAGTCGGCTGTATGCCAGGCAATGGGAGCCAGCCTGATGACCTATAGCCTGATAAGACTCATAAAAAAACTCGCCACGCTTGCCTGAAAAGTCCCAATCAGGAAACACGGTTTGCGTGCCAGCACCTGTACCAGACGTACTATCACCATCCGAAGCTCACCTGGAAGCTAACTTTCGACAAAAGCTGAAGCGTTCCTTTATCAATGGGTTGGCTGCAATAGCAGAGGACAGAATCAATGATGATGCCTTTGTTTTATCGGTGTGCAGCAAAGCGTATGAACGCTTACCTCTGAACATAAGGCGAGTCGTTCAGTACGAATGGTGTCTTCGATACTTCAAGTACAGTAAACCCTTTATTCTGCGGCGATTACAACATCACCAGGCCGAAAAGCAAATACCATCGGCATTACCTGACAGAGAACTCTCGCCACAGCAGAGCCAGCCACCAGCCTCTCCCTGAACATTTTATCTTCCATCCAATGCCACTCTACTAGAGTGGTTTTTATGTCCGTTTGAAAAGGAATCAACTATGACCCGTTTAGCCAGCCGCTTTGGTGCAGTCAACCTTGTTCGTCGTGACCGCCCGTTAACTCGCGACGAACTGGCTCATTATGTGCCCAGTGTCTTCAGCGAAGAAAAACATGAATCCCGTAGCGATCGTTATACCTACATCCCGACAATTACCCTTCTCGATAACCTGCAACGCGAAGGTTTCCAGCCATTCTTCGCGTGCCAGACCAGAGTCCGCGACCAGAGCAAACGAGAGCATACGAAGCACATGCTGCGCCTGCGTCGTGAAGGCCAGATTACTGGCAAACAGGTTCCCGAAATTATTCTGCTGAATAGCCACGATGGCTCCAGCTCATATCAGATGCTACCGGGGTTATTCAGAGCAGTTTGCCAAAATGGGCTGATTTGCGGTGAGAGTTTTGGCGAAGTGCGCGTGCCGCATAAAGGCAACGTAGTAGAGAAAGTCATCGAAGGGGCCTACGAAGTACTGGGAATATTTGACCGTGTAGAAGAGAAACGCGATGCCATGCAGTCACTTTTGTTACCGCCGCCCGCTCAGCAGGCGATGGCGAAAGCTGCGCTGGCATATCGCTTCGGTGAGGAGCACCAACCGGTGACAGAGACGCAGATACTTTCCCCACGCCGCTGGCAGGACGAAAGCAACGACCTTTGGACCACTTACCAGCGTATTCAGGAAAACCTGATCAAAGGCGGGCTCTCGGGGAGAACAACCAAAGGAAAGCGCGCCCATACCCGAGCAGTGAAAGGTATTGACGGTGATGTGAAGCTCAACCGGGCCCTCTGGGTGATGGCTGAGAATATGCTGCAGCTTGCTTCATGATCTCTTCCACTATTTTCCCTTAAAGCCTTTCCGAAGATTCAGAAGGGCTTTTCTTTCTAAGGAGCAACCATGTCTACGATCAATTTATCCCCGGTATTTCCTGCAAACGAGCAGCGAGTCATCCAGCGAGCATTACGTCTGCTGGAGAAATACCAGCGTCAACCGAGTGAGTCATTTACCTCTACCAGCCTTACAAAAACCTGGCTGCAACTGCAGATGGCTCACCTGGAGCGGGAAGTCTTCATCGTAATGTATCTCGACAATCAGCATTGCCTGCTGGAGCGAGAAACACTGTTTACCGGCACGCTCAGCCATACCGAGGTGCATCCCCGTGAAGTGGTGAAATCGGCCCTGAAGCATAACGCTGCTGCGGTCATTCTGGCGCACAACCATCCGTCCGGCACGACAGAAATCAGTCAACAGGACAAACATATTACTCAAAGGATTATGAAAGCGCTGGCACTAGTGGAAGTGCGCGTGCTGGATCATCTTGTGGTGGGAAACGGGGTGGTGTCTTTTGCTGAACTTGGTTTGCTTTAAAGGGAGGTTTTCATGTCATTAACACCAGCCCATGAATGGGGGCTAAAAAGCGATATTGTTCCACGTTTTGGTGCCAGATTAATTCAGGAAGGCAACCGGCTGCATTACCTGGCAGACAGGGCCGGGTTGAAGGGGAGCTTTACCCCTGAGCAGCTGCGGGATTTAGAGCGATCTTTCTCTGCGCTCACAGAACAACTTGAAAATCTGCTGCGTACTGGCGAGCTAAACCCGCGCCAGCAACACCAAGTAGTAGTTCACCTTGCCGGGTTTACATGCATAGCAGATACCTGTGGTAGCTGTGGCTACGTTTACATCACTATTTATCCTTAGCCTAGTGACAGGTAACGCTCTTCTCAGCTCTTTCTTATCAGGACCCAACATGCAAATTTCAACTGCTCCGAACATCGTGCCGGTTTCGTCACGACCATCGTCTGTCAAAGTATGGCAACAATTATTAACATACCTTTTAGAGCATCATTACGGCCTGACGATCAACGACACACCGTTCAGTGATGATACGGAGATTCTGGAACACATAGAGGCGGGAGTGAATCTTACCGATGCCGTTAACTTTCTTGTGGAGAGATTCGAGCTTGTGCGCATTGACCAGAAGGGTTTCTCCTGGCAGGATCAAGAACATTGGCTAACACCTTTGGATGTTCATCGGGCACAGTTTAACCTTGGCTTGAGGCGTTCATAACACAGCCAGTTGGCCAGCTAGGAAAAACATGTGGGGGCACAATTGGGGGCATTAATCAAAATCGCATCTAAAAATAATCAATAAATTCAACATGATTAACAACCAAATGCGACTCCTGTGATCTCCGCCAAAATTCCTTATCAAAATTATTTAGCACTGAATATATTAAATAATAGTAATTTCATATCTTTAACTACATACAGAGGTTTATGGATGAAATTAATATCTTTATTCAATCATAAAGGTGGCGTAAGTAAAACCACAACAACATTCAATATGGGTTGGATGTTAGCTGAACAAGGGTTCAAAACATTAATTGTTGATGCGGACCCACAGTGTAATTTAACTGCCCTTGTCCTCGGTTATTCTACGACTGATGATTTTGACACAGTATATGCTAATAACCCTAACTCAGATATTTATACATGTATTAAACCAGTAGTTGATGGTTCCCTTGGCAAAGTTGTTCCTGCTGATCCAATTCTTACAAGCAACCCTAACCTTAGTTTGCTGTGCGGAAACATTGCATTATCTGAAATAGAAACACAAATTGGTGTTGCTCTAACTACAAGTGCAGCAATTCCTGCCATCAGAAATATTCCAGGGAGCATAGGAGCTTTTCTTAAAGAAACAGCAATAAGACATAAATTCGATTATGTATTAATCGATATGAGCCCTAGTGTTGGAGCACTCAATCAGTGTTTATTAATGTCGAGTGATTACTTCATAGTTCCAACTTCACCTGACTTCTTTTGCGCCCAAGCAATAAAATCTCTTGCAAAAGTACTCCCAAGATGGAATCTAGATATTCAATCATTTAGAGATAATAGCATAATTTATCCGTTCCCAGCATGTCCGCCAAAATTTTTAGGATTCATATCTCAAAAATATAGACCACGAAATAACATGCCGGTAAAATCATTTCAAAAATGGATTGATATCATCAAAGGTGAGGTTAAAGATACATTACTTCCAGCTCTTCAACCTGTAAATATGTCCATTACTGCCGAAGAATTTATGGCCGGAGCAAAATCTGCCGAACCATTTAATTTATCTAACATTGCAGATTTTAATTCTTTAATTGCACAATCACAAAAACATAGTACTCCTGTATTTGCTTTAACTGACGATCAAATTGAGCAAAGTGGTGTTATCCTCGAAACAATGAAGGCAAACAGAAAGGACTTCAGAGATAACTTCTCCGCCCTTGCAAATTCAGTTGTACAACTAGCTATTTAATTATCCTTTAGGCTCAATACCTCTTTTCCTCAAAGCCTCCCTCGCCAGTTCCTTCAACCAACTGGCGAGACTTACCCCCTCTTCTGCAGCTACAGCATCAAGTTGTTCCTTCAATGCCGGATCAATACGCATTTTGAACTGCGGTGACTGACCGCCGCCTTTTGGTTTTTTTTCGCGCGATATGATTGACATGGGGCTACCTATCCAATTACTCTCATCATATAGGAGGCCACCAAAAGCCTTCTACACTAGCAACGCTCCATTGTGCGGAAACACAGCCGGAGCGTCTAACCTCACCAACTATCAAGGAGTTGATTATGGCTGATTCGCATTCTACCCCAGACACCGACCAATCTGGAACCGAGCGTTCGGTAATTGTGGGATATCGCCCGAATGTTTTCGACAAATCCACACCAAAAATTATTCTTTCCGGCAAGTGGCTACGCGCAGCGGGGTTTGATACCGGGCAACAGATTAGCGTAAAAGTGATGAACGGTTGTATCATCCTGATGGTCTATGGCGAGCAGGAGCAACGGCTGCAGGATGAGCTGCAAGAGGCAAATCAGAAGTTAAAAAGAATTGAGAGCACGCTGGCGACTCTCCAGTGAAGTGCGGCTGAACCTGCAAGCAGTACTTACAGGTTCACTTAGTGCCGGATGGCGCTTGCGCTTATCCGGCCTACTTTCCTGGAAAATGAAGCCAAAGTATAACGGGAACCCAACCAAATGAATCGCCACGAAAAACCAGACACAATCGTTTCGATTGACGACGATGAAAAAGTCGAAGAAATAAAAATTCAGTTACTGAAAGCTAGGATTCAATGTGCACAATGTGATATTCATTCTGATAATATTGTTAACGGCGATAATTTCTTTGATGAATTAATGGAGCCTAATAAATGAAAAAATCATTATAAACTTACGGGCAATAATTAATAATTATGACATTTGAAGCATCAACTCATTATCCATGAATCAGAACCGCATCAGAAATCATTCAATCTCTATACTAAAAACCATAATGAAAATACTATCCTGATGGCCTATGCCAAACGATAAACATGACAGCACAATAAACACCATATTATAATCCCGCTAAAAATACACAGGCATCCTTTTTCTTTAATCAGGAAGGGACAGCTTCGTTTCTAATAAATTAGATTATTGGGTTACATATGAAAAACGTATTCATGGCAATGGTTATCGCTCTCGTCACTATCACCGCATCATCCACTGTTTTCGCATGCCCGAAAGGAGAACACCCGCACGGCGGTACTGGCTCACACCATAAGGGCGGCTGGTGCTCGTATGATCAGTAAAATTGCCATTCCTGTCTTGTTATTGCTCTGTTTTTCAACGCCTGTACTGGCAAAATCGACATTGAATATCGACGGCAACTCGCTTTATCACGGCTATCAGTTGTATGAGAAAGGTTTTGATTATTTGAACGTTCGGGATGAACAGACAGCAGTGATGTATATGTCTTTTGTTGCCGGTGTAGCGGGGATACTATCAAAAGAAAATATCATCTGTAATGAGAGCATAACCATTGGACAGGAAGCTGATATTGTTGGTAATTACCTCCAGACCCATCCTAAAGAACGAACAAAATACAGTCCTTCTGAATTGGCCATGATTGCTTTGGGCAAAGAACTTGCTTGTAACAAAAATAGTAATAGCTAGCGCTGCACACAGCTTGTATTGTCGGATGGCGCTAACGCTTATCCGACCTACAATTCCCCCAAAAAATAAAGCCGCTGACCCATTATTCAGCGGCTTTTCTGTTACTTACAATCCCGTCAGAAATTGTATTTCACGCCCAGCATACCGCGGGTATCGCTGTAGCCTTTGTCGCCTATCTGTTGGGCCACATTGCTCCACACATTGAGACGAGGGGTGATTTGACCTTCTACGCCGACTTTCAGCTCGCCGATGTTCTTCGTGCCGCGCATATCGTTGCTCACATCATCCATCTTCACGCGGGTCGTCTTCGTGTTGTGGATCCAGTTGGCTTCGACAAACGGCTGGAACTCGCGTGATTTACCGTCGTCGATGGCGTTGTGACCGTTGATAAAGGCCTTCACGCCCAGGCGGGTCATCAGGTTGCCATCGGTGTTGTCTTTCACGCGGGTACCGTTCGCTTCGCGGTGGCTGTCGGCCTGCACGTCCATCCACACCACCTGCGCTTTCGGTTGCAGCCAGTAGCTGTTGCGCTCGTTTTCACCCAGTTTGAAGCTGTAACCGGCTTCTACCGAAGCGGTTATCCCGCTGGATTTGTATTTCTCTGTCGCCTGCTCCTGGCCCATCACCTTGTTATCAAACCAGTTGTACAGCATCCAGGTGTCTACGTAAGTGCCGGTCTTGTCGGCGTCATTGGCATACCAGGTGCCGTACAGCCCCACGCTGTAACCGGTGACCTGACCACGTGAATGGTAGCCGGTCAGGCTGGACTGCGTGCTGTTCTGGCTGTTGGCGTAACCTGCCATTGCGCCGATGTGCCAACGGTCGAGACCGTCGCTACTCCACTGCGCCAGATCGCCGCCGAACTGCAACACATAGCTGTTGCTTTGGGTTTTCAACTGCCCACTACCGTCTTTGAAGCGGGTATGCGCCCCGACGTTACGCATCCACATACTGGTGACTTTTTTCTCGCCCGTCAGCATGTCGATGTACTGCGTCTCTCCCAGACGATCGTGCAGTCGGGTCATAAACAGCGTGTTAGCGGCATAGTTGTTCGCCAGATAACTGCCTGCTTCCGGACGGTATTGCTGCTCAGTAACAGGAGGCGCAACAGGTTCTTCCGGCTCAGGGATGATCGGGTCTACAGGATCGACCGGGTCTGGATCAATGGGGTCAACCGGGTCCGGATCAACAGGGTCTGGGTCATGCGGATCGACCGGGTCCGGTTCTTCCGGATCCGGCGGAGCAGGAATAAAGCTGGTCAGATACCAGTTGCTGCCCTTTTGCACCACGTTATAGTCGTACGCACCGGCAACAATACGACCAGCTTTCTCAAAAGTACCGTCAGAATTACCGGCTACTTCGATGATCTCAATACCTTCAACGGTCTGCGCCCCGGTTCCGCCAATGTTGTTCACCGCCACAAACGCATTACCCGCGGTGTTGCCGAGCACTTTCAGCTTGTCGGTTTCGGAGGTGTCGTCATTCAGGACGGTATTGAAAACCAGTTTGCCGCCGTTGCCGGTGAAATCTTCATTAATGGTAAGCGTCTGCCACGGTTCGCCGTCAGTATGCCCAAAATTCACCACTGACCCGCCGTTCAGCGTCAGGTCGGTGAGCGTTGAGCTGTTGGTCATGTTCCAGGTCGCATCGCTCATTTGCAGCGAGATAACCCCCGTTCCGGCCGTGACGCTGGTGATGTATGACGCCCCACTCCACAGCGAGTTGTCGGTCATGTTGAGCGTAATGGTACTGTTTTGCTGTGGCAGGCTGCTGGTTGCAGCAGTCGCGCCAGCGGCATGAAGATCGCCATCGATGAGGAAGCGCCCGCCAGCAGAGCCATCTACGGAGCCGCCCGTTTCGGTACTGATGGCATAACTTTCATTGCTGTGCTTGCCCGCCATGGTAATGGCGGCACCGCCAGCCAGGTTTATTGCCCCGCGTGAAGTCGCATACAGACCGCGTGGCGCTTTGCTGTAAGACGCCGCTTTCGCCGAATTGTTTACGTTGATCGTCGCGTTTTCGCCGAGATTCACGGTTGCATTGGTGGAATAAACCGCATGGGCGCTGACGCCGTTGACCGTAATCGTAGCATTGTTGCCCAGTTCCGTTTTGGAAGATGAGGCGGCATAGATCCCTGTCGAGGAAGCGCCCGATGTCTCGATAGTGGCGTCATCACCAAGGCGGATCGAGGACCCGCTCTGCCCGGTGCGGAGACCTTCTGAACTGTCACCTATCGTCACAATGTGTGCCCGGTCGCCGACGACAATCGTATTTTTGGCCTGCGTAGCGTCTTTCATTGCGTTTGCAGTGATACCACGCCCCTGATAACCGGTGGTTTGAATATACAGATCGTCGCCGACATATATGTTGGCTGAACCTTTCCAACCCTGGCTATAGGAGTTGTAACCGGCGTTAATACCGTCACCATCCTGACCGTCCACATAAATGCTGGTGCGATCTCCGGTGATGATAAAAACCGGGTTATCCGGTGAATTGGCCCCGTGTGTGCGGATACCATCAACATCCTTACCATTATTAGCGGCATTCTTCGACTGTGTGCGAATCGTCAGGTCGTCACCGAAAATAACGCCCGGGCTACCCGTCGCGCTGTTCTGAATAACGGTAATGGTGTGTTCGAAGGCTTCTGCCCCTGGCCCATTGAGCGTTAATCCATGACCATAAACGGGAATGGTGCCGGCACTCCACTGATAAACATAATTCGGCGTAGCGCTGGTTTTAGCGAAACTAGCATTCGCCTGTGCAGGAAATAAAGCCTGCAACTCCGGAGGCAGACTACTAACCAGACCGCTGGAAGGAAGACTATCAACATCAATCCAGGCTGCATGGGCCGAAAATACCATAGAAGTTAATGCGGCTGAAACCGCGATGGCAATACGAGAGTAAGATTTGGGATTTGGCATATTAGCCTCCTGCTATTAGGCGTAGAGCGTCCACCACATCGCAAGGATGTGAAATAATAAAAATCAGAAATGCGTTATAAAATATTCGATAGTATTTTATGAATACTATGGCCCAACTTATCTTCAAGCCGGAGCTTATAGACATATATTTTCTTAATATCAATATTATCTATTTGGGTAATTTGCTGAATACTTTTTCCTGAGACAAATCGCTTCAGTAATATCATTTCTGTATAGTTGAGTGTGCGCCCACGTTTACTGTTAGCGAGATGACCGGTAAATAATCGTCTCATTTTCTGATGCTGTACGTCATCATCATCATCAGAATATATAATCCCTTGTATTTTATTGCTTTTCGACAGCCAGTAGTTGGCTAACGGCGCCAGGTTCCGGTCCGCTATCAAAACAATATGCATGCCGCTATAAGCCAGACGATCAACCCATTGCGGGTCGGCAAACAGGCGCAGGTTCGGGAAAGAGAAGTCCACAAAAATAAACCCGCGCGACAAATGATTTTGATTATTAAGCAGAAGTTTTTCAATAATTCCTTTTTGCAGAAAGCCATTTCCCTCAGGCCAGATAGCAAAAGCGGCACGGTGACAGTAACTGGCGCGAACCGCAGCATCCGGAAATAATTGACAGGATAATTCACAGCTTATGCAACGAACACTCTGTGATGGTGATCTCTTCATCAAAAATGACTCCTGTTATTTTTCCATAAATATTTCATTGGTAAATAAATGTGTCAATCCGACACGTACGACATTCCTTGTCAGCTAATAACAGTGGCGCTAATAAAATGTAATAAACTCCTGATGTGCTAATAAGTATGGGCTGTGATTAATACGATTGCGCTAAGCTTTTTTGTGCCTTATCTCAGAATAACAGTCTGGGCATTAGGAATTTTATGCATAAATTAAAACCATAGGATAAATCCCAAAAAAGCACTATTTGCTAAAAAACAACCGATGTAAACGATACTCATTAATTACACAATACTGATAACTCAATCACCGTTGAAGTGCTGTGGATAAATATAATCATAATTCAGATAAACCTGTAATGAATTCTCATTATTTAACATTAGTTAATTTTACCTAAGAACTTACTCAGCTAACACATTGTATGTAAAGAACATTTAACTCTTAAATGAAATTCTTATCTGCGATCACGTACAAAGAGTGAGGCATATTATCGATTTGGATGTAAAATTTAAGGTAAGTGTTGGCACATGCGGTGATACGTTTTGGTTACTGAGGGCTGGGCAATTGTACCTTATCAATCAGTTGGTCGAATTTAATCCTGATAACAAAAGCCTGGTCAATCGACAGACAGGGAGAGCAATACAACTTCAGCTCCCAGCCTCGCTCTGTTTTCTCTATTTAATTACTCACGCAAGTGACATTGTTTCTCAGAACACGTTGATTAAAGTGGGCTGGGGTGAGAGAAATAATGTGACCACCACCAACACATTTTACCAGGCTATTCTGACGCTACGTAATGCTCTGGCGGATGTGGGTCTGCCGAGAGATACGGTGAAAACAATTTCCCGGCGCGGGCTTACATTAAATGAAAATACGCAGATTGAGGCGATAACACATCCTCAAAGTGAAGTTTACCAGCCACCGGTTATTGAGGATTACGCGCCCCCAAAGATAATTGCTCCCGCGCCTCAACAAACGACGCGGGGACCCTGGTGGTACATTATATTTAGCACGGGCATCGTTATTGCCACCCTGATTATCTGGCTGGTGTGGTATCAGACGCGTCCTGTTATGCCGTTTAGTAAATTCGTGTCTGTTTCTATGCAAGTTCCCTCTCGGCAAAACTGTAAAATTTATTACTCACCGAATGAGCACGACCAGGAGAATTATTTCAATCTGATGCAACTGCATCCCTATCTCTGTGAAAACAACAAGCACGTCTTCCTTTCCGGCTACCGCAAAGCGGAGAGGATCGTGGCATTTGTCTGTGATAAAGATGCGCGGATAGATGCTAACGCGTTTTGTGCTACCCACTATTACTGGATGCGCGGGTAATGAAAAAAATACATCACCTTATTTTTCTGGTAATCGGTCTGGCGACGTTGCTCGGTTCAGGCGGGTGGCTATGGTATTCACGCTTTGCCGAAAAGCCGCTGAGTTGCATCGGCAACATGGAATGGAATATTGGCAGCAATCGCTTTGCCGGTACGTTATCGTTTCGGATGTACGATAATGCAGGTTTGGCCACCATTACCGGAAAACTTTACGGACGTAATACCTCAGACATCAGCAGGAACATTTATTTCAACTACACCAGACAGCACGAAGCCCGGGTGCTACAGGCGATGCAGGTGGTCAAAACCTTCGCAGACAGCGCCGATGAAACGGATATTAACAACACCTTACCCGGTTTTTACCGCCAAAGCGGACAAACCCTGAGTCTGGTCATGGAAGAGTATAAGGGCGCATGGATCTTTGCCAGCTCCAATGTACCCTCGCTGTATTGCCGCAAGAGGTAACGTCATATCCGGAAACAAAAATCGCGCCCCCTCAATGGAATTCATATTTGCCATCATCGACTTACGCGACATGGGTCACTGAATCCTCTAATAACCCATTGCTATTCTTCATCCCGAATCAGGAAACATCCTGAATATCACGATATCCATTGCGTAATAATTAAGCGAAATGGGCGTTTTATTTTGCCCAGAAGACTTCAATCTACGGATGGATATTCGGAGAAGGCGTGGGCAGGGGCGTTTATCTCTCTCGCGAGCAATGTCTGAGGGTTCAGACGTTATCGCATTTCAGGAAA
Organism: Citrobacter sp. S39; assembly: GCF_009495675.1. Taxonomy (NCBI): domain Bacteria; kingdom Pseudomonadati; phylum Pseudomonadota; class Gammaproteobacteria; order Enterobacterales; family Enterobacteriaceae; genus Citrobacter; species Citrobacter sp. S39. The sequence continues at coordinate 1,036,995 of NZ_CP045555.1, read as the reverse complement.
CGGTATGTTTCCGGTGTATTTTTGGCGTACATATGAGGGATACGTAATGTTTACTTTTAAAAAGTGCCTGATTGCACTTTCTATAAATTTGGCCGTTGTTTCATCAGGTTTTGCTTGTACGACCCTGCTGGTCGGTAACGAAGCATCAGCGGACGGCTCGATGCTGGTTGCCCGTAGCGCTGACAGCGATGCCCTGAAAGCGCAACATTTTGTCATTCACCCGGCAAAACAGAATCAGACCGGGGTATACAGCACCAAAGCACATAACGGTGCGAATGACTTTACCTGGCCGCTCCCCAAAAACTCTCTGCGTTATACCACTGTTCCAAACTGGAAAACCCAACTGCACGGCGCGACCGGATTTAACGAACTGGGCGTTGGCGTGAGCGGCACAGAATCTATTTTTGCCTCACCAAAAGCGCTGGCCGCCGATCCGTACGTTGAGGATAAAGGGATCACCGAAGACGATATTCCGGATATTCTGCTGTCGCAGAGTAAAACCGCGCGTGAAGCCGTGGCGCTGCTGGGCCATATCGTTGAGACCGTCGGCGCAGGCGAAGGCTTTGGCGTTGCCGTCGTCGACGATAACGAGATCTGGTATCTGGAAACCGGCAGCGGCCATCAGTGGATGGCGCAGCGTCTGCCAAATAACCAGTATTTTGCCACCGGTAACCAGGGCCGCTTACAGGATTACGATCCGAAAAACCCGGACATGATGGCGTCAAAAAACCTGATTCAATTTGCGACCGAAAAGGGTCTGTACGAACCGGCCAAAGATGGCAAATTCAACTTCTCCAAAGCCTATACCCGTGATGACGAGCGTGACCGCACGTATAACGACCCTCGCGTATGGACCATCCAAAAAGAGTTCAATCCTTCCGTAAACCAGGATATGGCCAAAGGACGTGAATTCCCGGTCTTCATGACGCCAGAGAAGAAAATGACGCTGGACGATGTGAAGGCCGTACTGCGTAACCATTATGAAGGCACCAGCCATGACCCCTACACCAACGGCCTGAACGGCAAAGAGCCATGGCGTCCTGTCAGCGTCTTCCGCACCTATGAAGCGCATGTTATGCAGGTCCGTCCGTGGTTGCCAAAAGAGATCGGTGAAACGACCTACATTGGTTTGGGCATGGCCGATCTCACCGCCTTTGTTCCGTACTACAGCGGCCTGAAAGCGTATCCGGCTAACTATACGATGGGTACCGATAAAGCGGACGATCAGTCTATCTACTGGAAATATCGTAAATTACAAACGCTGACGATGACCGATTATCCGAAGCTCGCGCCAATCGTCAAAAAAGCCTACAAAGCGTGGGAAGACAAAGTGGCCAAGGAGCAAAAAGAGGTTGAAGCAGAGTATCTGAAGATGGCGAAAACTGATAAACCAGCCGCCGATAAGATGCTGAATGACTTCAACCTGCGCATCATGGCCGACGCCGAGAAGCTGACGGAAGATCTGACTAATCAGCTATTTACCATCCGCACCAAAGACATTCAGTCTGATATCTTCTTTGCAAACGCTGCGAAAAAAGACTGAGTAACGACGCGATAGTATTCTGGCGTAAAGCGCTTACTAGCTTTGCGCCAGCATTTCACACCGCGCCTTCACCGCGTCGTGCAGCAGACGGACCGCCGTTGAAAGCTGCTTCCGATGCGGGCAAATCATATTCAGCGGGACTTTCTCGCCCTGATAATCCGGCATCAGCAGTTGTAATCGACCGTCACGCACATCTTCGCTGACATCCAGCCACGACTTGTACGCCATACCTTCCCCGGCAATTGCCAGCCGTCGGATCACTTCCGCATCGTCGCTCATAATGGTGCCGTTAACCTGCACACTACTGACCTCGCCGTTGCGCGTAAACGTCCAGCGATCGTGCAGGCGGCCGCGTAATACGAAGGTCATGGCGTTGAGCTGTGTTAAATCATCCGGAGTTTGCGGCGCGCCGTTTTGTGCAACCCATTCCGGTGATGCCACCAGCACACGTCGGTTACTCGGTGCAACGGGCAGCGCAATGTAAGACGCGTCTTCGGTATTGCCATAGCGAAACGCAACATCGACGGGGTCTTTAAAGACATCCGTCACCTGATCGGAGAAAAAGATCCGCAGGCGCAGCGCGGGATAGCGGCGTCGAAACGACTGAAAGACCGGCAGCAGCAGGTTACGGCCAAGATCGGAAGGCACGGCGATTTGCAGCGTGCCAGAAACTTCATCTTCTGGGGTCTGAATTTTTTGCAGCCCGGCATGCATCACGTCCAGCATCTGGCGGGCATAGGGTAGCCAGACCTCGCCCTCCGGCGTCAGGCGTAGGCTGCGCGTGGAGCGGGCGAACAAGCGGATAGCCAACGTAGACTCCAGGCGCTTGATAGCTGAACTGACCTGAGCAGGCTGAACGCCGACTTCGCGCGCGGCATCGCTAAAACTATTCAGCGCCGCGGCGCGGACAAACAACGTGAGATCTTCAAGCCGGAACATTTTCACTCCCCGAGTATAAGTCCTGTCGCCGTAGGGCTATTTTTCCCGTTCTGCTACCGGTTTACCATCGAATTATTCAACTGATTCCTGTGACCGGAGAGACCATGAAAGCCATCGCTATTACCCGCGCCGCGACCGACGGCAATAACATTGAATTTTTACAAGAGATTGACCTACCCATGCCAGTCGCTACCGGGCACGATCTGCTGGTTGAAGTGAAAGCCATTTCCGTCAATCCCGTTGATACCAAGGTCCGCGAAGGTTTTAACGCCGATGTGCCGCGCGTTCTGGGCTGGGACGCCGTTGGCGTGGTGAAGTCCGTGGGTGAAGCCGTCACCCTGTTCACACCTGGCGATGAAGTCTGGTACGCCGGAGCACTGGGCCGCGCTGGCAGTAACAGTGAATTTCAGCTGGTTGATGAACGTATTACCGCGCTGAAGCCAAAAACACTAGATAATGCTTCTGCTGCGGCGCTGCCGCTGACCGCCATCACCGCCTGGGAAATGCTGTTCGACCGTCTGGGCGTTGAGGAAAATAGCAATGAAGATGATGTGTTATTGATTGTTGGCGCGGCTGGCGGCGTCGGTTCTATTCTGACGCAACTGGCCAGTAAGCTGACCAAAATGACCGTCATCGGTACGGCATCACGTCCGCAGAGCCAGAAATGGGTTCTTGAAGCGGGCGCTCATCATGTGATTGACCACAACAAGCCGTTGACGGAAGAGCTGGCACGGATAGGCATTAAAGAGGTGACGCACGTTGCCAGCCTGAACAATACCGAGCAGCACTATTCGCAAATTATTGCCGCCCTGGCACCGCAGGGCAAACTGGCGTTGATTGACGATCCGCACACTCTCGATGCGCGTCCGCTGAAGGCCAAAAGCATTTCGCTGCACTGGGAGTTTATGTTTACCCGTTCGATGTTTACCACCCACGACATCATTGCGCAGCATCAGTTACTGACCCGCGTGGCACAGCTGATCGACAGCAACACCCTCCGCACCACGCTGGGCGAACATTTTGGCGCAATCACCGCGGCAAATCTGCAAAAAGCCCACGCGCAAATTGAAACCGGTCGTTCGGTCGGCAAGATTGTGCTGGAGGGGTTTTAACATGTCCGATTCAGAAGTGATTTCAATTATTGCGGTACTGAAAGCCAAACCAGGGAAAATCGATGCACTGAAACAGGCACTGCAGGCTCTGTTACTGCCTACTCGCCGGGAGCCGGGCAATATTGAATATGCCCTGTTCCAGTTACGCGACACGCCGGATGTATTCTACGTACGCGAATCCTGGCACGGTCAGGCCGAGCATATCGCTCTGCCACATTTCCAGGCGTTCATTCTACAAATGAACGATCTGCTAGCCGAACCGCTACGGCTGGATTATCTGACGCCGATTGCGCCATAAAATAACTGCCGAAGCCCCCTGCCGCGTGGGGGGCTACACCAGTCATGTCTCACTCGCTTCGCTATCTCTGCTATGATGCCTGCACACAAATAAAACAAAACAACATGCCGAGGGAAAGATGAGTTCCACCAGAAGAGGGATGATGAACGTCCTGATTGCCGCCGTATTGTGGGGAAGTTCAGGCGTTTGCGCGCAGTACATCATGGAGCAAAGTCAGATGTCGTCGCAGTTTCTGACCATGACACGTCTGATTTTCGCCGGGCTGATTCTGCTGATGCTCTCTTTCGTTCACGGCGACAAAGTGTTCTCCATTATCAAAAACCGCAAAGACGCCATCAGCCTGCTGATTTTTTCCGTAGTTGGAGCGCTCACCGTACAGCTCACCTTTCTGCTGACCATTGAAAAATCCAACGCCGCCACCGCGACGGTGCTGCAATTTTTGTCACCGACCATTATCGTGGCGTGGTTTTCCGTGGTGCGCAAAGCACGACCGGGGATTTTAGTGCTGACCGCAATCTTCACCTCGCTCATCGGCACCTTCTTACTGGTCACCCACGGTAACCCAACGTCGCTGTCTATCTCACCTGCCGCGCTGTTCTGGGGAATTGCCTCGGCGTTTGCCGCCGCGTTCTACACCACCTACCCCTCAACGCTTATCGCGCGCTACGGCACGCTGCCGGTCGTCGGCTGGAGTATGTTAATCGGCGGCATGATCCTGCTGCCGTTTTATGCCGGACAGGGCACTAATTTCGTGGTGAATGGCAGTTTGATTCTGGCGTTTTTCTATCTGGTGGTCATCGGCACGTCGCTGACGTTTAGCCTGTACCTGAAAGGCGCGCAGATGATTGGCGGACCGAAAGCGAGCATTTTAAGCTGCGCAGAACCGTTGAGCAGCGCGTTGCTGTCACTACTGTTGTTAGGTATTACGTTTACCCTGCCAGACTGGCTGGGCACGCTTTTAATCCTCTCATCGGTAGTACTGATCTCAATGGACTCACGTCGCCGCGCCAGAGCGGTTTAACCCCAACCGGCGCGACAACGGGTCACGATTACCAACCCGGAACCGCGCCGCCGTTAAAGATAGTTTCTGCCGCCTTTGCCACTTCCGGTGACTGATAAGATTGCAGGAATTCTTTCACATTCTCGGCATCTTTGTTGTCTTCTCGCGCCACCAGGATGTTCACGTACGGTGAGTTTTTGTCTTCGATAAATACGCTGTCATGTACCGGGGAAAGACCGGTTTGCTGGATGTAGGTGGTACTGATAATCGCTACATCCACTTTCTGATCGTCCAATACGCGCGGCAACTGCGCGCCTTCCAGTTCCATAATTTTCAGATGCCGCGGATTTTCAGTGATATCCAACGCTGTTGGCAGCAGGCCGGTATCCGCTTTCAGCGTAATTAACTTCTCTTTTTGCAGCAGCAACAGCGCCCGCCCGAGGTTGGTTGGATCGTTAGGTATCGCAATCGTTGAACCGTCTTTAAGTTCAGCGACGGTTTTGATTTTCTTCGAATACCCTGCCATCGGGAATACAAAGGTATTGCCCACAGCAACCAGCTTATAGTCGTGTGCTTTATTATCTTGTTCGAGGAACGGACGATGCTGGAAGACATTGGCATCCAGCTCACCATGATTAGTGGCATCGTTAGGCAGCAGAGAACCGCTAAAACCCACCAGCTCCACCTCAAGGCCATATTTTTCTTTAGCGACTTTCTTCGCGACCTCCGCCACATCCTGCTCGGCACCGTTAATCACACCCACTTTGATATGCTTTGCATCACTGCTCTGTTGATCGCATCCTGCCAGCAATAATCCCGCCAGTAATACCGCCGCCCCGGCCCCGAAAAAAGGTATCTTCAGCTTCACGTTTTATCCTTTTGCAATAACCGCCTGATGAGTAATGAAATGACTATAGCGGCAAGGCCGCTGCGGTTTAAAAAACGAAAAAGCATCAGCAAGAAGAAAAAAGCATAACGGGAAAAAGATACATTAGTCGGAAGATGCCGTTAGTTCATCACTTGAAAGCCCGGTGATAATTAGCACCAGTTCACGATCGATCCCCTTCTCCAGCATGGCATGGGCTATCCGCAACGCTTCGTCTTGTTTGCCTTCAATCTTGCCCTTTTGTAATCCCTCTTGTAAGCCACTGTAATGACCCGTTCTTCGCCCTGATTCACGTAAACATTCTGCAATCGTCATTAATCTCTCCTTGTGTTGGGGAACGCGTAAAGCCACCTCGCGAATAAACGCCTCGAAACGCGGTGCGCTGCCAGACTGCATCAGATAATTAAATAGCGTTTCTACCTGGCTGTCATTAGCGTATCCCTTAACCAGCAGAGCAACCAGGTTATCCACCAGCACCATCAGGTCACGTTCACGTATATGCTTCTGGACAAGCTCAAGTAGCGCCATCCGCCGATGCTGCATAATCTCATCATCAGACAGCGCCGTAATGTCTACCAGCGGGAAGGCAGAACCATAAAGCTGCCGTGCGGTTTCTGGATCGTCAAATTCATCCAACCAACACAGCGAGTACGGATACGGGCTGTCAACGCCATGGTAAAAAAGTATTGGCACCACCAGTGGCAGCGTTTTGTGTCCTGCATCAAGGTGATTTTGCATCGCGGCAATGGCGTAACGCATCATCCGAAATGCCATATGAACATCCGATGAACTCTGGTGTTCAATCAACGCGTAGATATAGCCTTTACCGGTTCTAGTTTTTAGCGACCACAGAACATCGGAATAACTGGCACGCAGATCCTCCTCAATAAAACTCCCGGGTTCCAGTTTCAGTGTATCCAGATCGCAAAGCTCATGTAATGACGAAGGAAGATAGGTATCAAGAAAATCCCGCGCCGTATCTGGATGGCCTAAGAATTTTTTAAACACCGCATCATGCGGTGTAGATGTTGTTGGTTTTTGCATGGCGGTCCGTCACCGGAAGAACAAGATGACGGGACATTACTCGCCAGTGGCACAGACCACATCAGGGAAATTACCCCTTTGCGAGGCGCTTTCGAGGATAAATAGATGCTGCTGCAATGCATTCATTTTCCATGAATGATGTTCGCAAAAATACCCGGTAGGCGTGAGCACCTCCGGGCATTCTCTTTTCGCTCTCCAACGATGGCAACATCACACCAGGGCTTTGACTATCTCCATCAACCTGATGATATCTGCAGGCCGGGTATTACCGGTCTGTGGGTCGATAATCGAGCTGTAAACATGCGGCATGACGCGCGATACTCCTGCTTCCAGACAGGATTGCAGGATAATGCCGAAGTTATCGAGATCGATACCGCCGGTCGGTTCAATCAACGTCATGCCGTTGCGTGCCGCTGTCGTCGCCAGTGCGTACAACTCAGGCAGGGACTGCTCACCGCCCATTGGGAAGAACTTCGCCGCATGCGCGCCAGAGTCCAGCATCATACGTACCGCTGCATCACAGGAAACGTGGGCTGGCGTGCCCTGGCTGCTGCTGACGCCAGTGGAGATCAACACTTCCCCCGGCGTGCCCGTGGGACTGACTAACGCGTTGATATGGGTCTGTTCACCGCCCGTTGCCGCCAGCGCGCCTGCCGCAAAACTACAACCGGTAAAGGTCTGGTTGACGTGTGCCGGATGGACCTGTGAGGCAATCATCGCCGCTTTGTAATACTGCGCCGGGTCGCCCGCCCCCAGCCCCACGGAAATCGACGGCACGTCGACCATCCAGCGTTTTACTTCCTTAACCCCTTCCTCAACCGAGGAGAACTGCGCCGAAAGAATGCCGATCACCGCGTGACCTTCGGCAGCGTCATAGATTTCCCGGGCGTTGGCGATATCCTTCGCCAGCACGTTAATAGCCACTTTATTGCGATAAAAATTAATGTGCTGCATGGTCTGCAATCTCCTTTAGTCGGGCCACGATCAGTGCCATTTCCCCTTCTGCGACCGTACGCGGGTCAAGACTAAAGACGCCCTGATGAAGGTTGTAACGGCGAGCGTAAATCGCGATATCACCCTCTCGCAGCTGCGCTTCTACGGCGTAAGCATCCATCCCCAGCTCTTGTGCATTCACCAGAATACGAATCCGCCAGATGGCGCGCCCGGCTTCGTCCTGCTCAATATCCGCATCCAGTCCGCGAATCGCTGAAATCGCCTGCGCCACGGGGCGAAGCTCTTCGGCGGTGACCACGGTTTGCCCCTGATGATAGTTTTCCAGGGCATACACCAGCCCGACCATATTCTCTTTGCCGATCTTCATCGCCCGGGCAATTCCGTGGTGCTGCGCTTTACACGCGGCAATCCACTGTTTCTTCCCGGTGATAAACCCGGAGGTCGGCGCGTTAAAGGCTTTTGCTCCGCTGTAGACCACCATATCCGCCCCGCTCGCCACCCAGGCGTGTAAGTCTTCCTCGGCGGCGGCATCGACAATCAGCGGCAGGTTATGAACCTGCGCAACCCGTACGAAGTCTGCAATGCTCAACATGCCTTTCTGCACGCAGTGGTGCGATTTCACGTACAGCAGCGCGGCGGTGTTATCGGTAATCGCGCTCTCCAACTGCCAGCGGGCCGCCAGATTACTTGAGCCAACCTCCACCACCCGTCCTCCCCCTAAGCGGATCGCGCTGGTGATGGGCGCCCCGTAGTCAACGTTATGCCCGCGCAGCATGACCACTTCATTGGCCATACCCGCGCTGTCCGGCATCAGCGTGACACTAGCCTGGTCACCGCGGGTAATGGCGGCGGCAACGGCAATCGCAATACCCGCCGAGGCGCACGAAGTAACATAGCTGTCCTCCGCGCCGGTGTAGCGGGAAACCAATTCACCGGTACGGTCCACCAGCCGGTCAATTTCAACAAAGGCCGAAGCTGCCCGTGCGGTGGCTTGCATCACCTCCGGCGCGACGCTGGAAACGCCCAGAATCGTCATCTTGCCGCAGGCGTTAATCACCTGTTTTAGCCCCAATTGTTGGTAGATATTCTGTGTCATGGCTTACAGCACTCCCAGCAGTGAGCAGACCACGCTGAGTGCGACAATCGACAGCAAAATCGTGGTGTAACGCGGCCCTTTCTTCACCAGATAGAAATAAATGGCGAACACCGCCGCCAGCGGCAACAGACCGGGGGCAATAGAGTCGAGGATTTGCTGAACCACCACTTCAGAGCCTTTCAGGGCGCTGAGTTTTAACGGCGTGGTGATCTTGACGTAGCTCGCAGAAAGCGCGCCCATCATGATCAGGCCCAGCACGTTCGCGCCGTAGATCAGTTCCTTAATTCGCCCTCCCTGCAGCAGACCGATAATCGAGTCACGTCCCAGCGTATAGCCTTTGTGCACCATACCGTAGCTGATTGCCAACGTAATGGCCGGGTAGAGGATTAACGGTACAATTCCGCCCATCGCGCTGCCATTGGCGGCGAACGGGATAAAAATAGCAATTAACAGCGGCATCACGGCTGCCCAGATGATGGAGTCCCCCATCCCAGCCAGCGGTCCCATTAGCCCGGTTTTAATCCCGGTAATTGAGGCATCGCTGATCGGCTCGCCGCGGGTTTTCTGTTCCTCCATCGCAATGGAGATCCCCTGAATCACCGCCCCGAACGTCTGCTCTGAGTTGAAGAAGTTCAGATGTCGTTTCAGCGCTTCTACCTGTTCCTCTTTTTGCGGGTAGAGCTTTTTGATGATCGGCGTCATAGAGGCGCAGAAAATCAGGCTCTGCAAACGCTCATAGGAGCTGGAAACTTCCGCGCCCAGCCAGTAGATAAACCAGGCTTTGGTGATGTCTGCTTTGGTCAGCGTGCCGCTTTCACGCGCACGCTCCACCAGTTCATGTTGCATTACGTCGCTGCTCATCATGCTGCTCCTTCATTTTTCGCCAGACCTTTAATCAGGAAAGCCACGCAGGTACCAAAGATTGCCATCGCCATGATGTCCACCTTCAGGTACAACACCGCAAAGAAACCGCCAATAAACCACGGCAGCAGGCTCTTTTTACCGATCACCATAATGGTGATGGCGAAGCCCAACGCTGGCAGAATGCCGCCCATAATTTCAAAGGAGTGCGTCAGCCAGTGCGGCATCAGCTTGAGGAAGCTTTCCACCACGTCCTGACCAAAATAGTTGGCGGCGAAAACCACCGGGAAACGCAGTACAAGGCCAAGCAACGCCGGGTAGAGGAATGCACAGCGCATGATGCCCGCCATGTTGGCCGTTTCCGCATGTTTGTCGGCCATATGCACCCATGCCGCGTTTAACGTGCGGCGCAGCTGGTCGAGGAACACGCCGATGACGCCAAACGGGATCGCCAGCGCGATAGCCAGGTTCGGGTCCATTCCGGCCTTCACAGCGATAGGAATTGAAATACAGGCGGCCAGCGCCGGATCCGACGGGACGTTACCGCCTGGCGTAGAGGTCACGCCGAGATAAACCAGCTGCATACCGGCACCGATGATCATCGCCGTTTCCATGTTGCCTAACAGCAGGCCAACGAATACGGCAATCACGACCGGTTGCAGCAGCATAGCGGAGAAGGTGTAGCCAAGGCGTAAACGGGCAAACCAGTAATACAGCCCCATCAGGCTTGCAAAGACTAAAGTATCCATAGTTAAGTACCCTGTTATCAAAGAATTAGAATTTTTTCAGGATATCGTCCAGCGACTGAGGCTTATCTTCCGGGATAGTCTGGAAGAACACCTGAATCCCACGATTTTTCAGGTCGCTCAGAATGCCGACGTCTTTTTCATCCAGCGTAATGTTCTGGAATACCGCTTTGCGGTTTGGCCCACCGCCCAGCCCACCGACCTGAATGGTAGTGACGTCAAACCCCAACTGGACCGCTTCCTGAACCGCCGCCAGAGAAGGGAACAGCACCAGCACTTTGCCGTCACCAAGCTGGTTTTCTTTCCAGGCGGCCGCAAAACTTTGGTTACCAAAGCAATCCACTTTGATGTTTGGCGGCGCGGCCATCAGGTAGATGTTTTTCATAAACGGATCGGCATCCAGCTCATCGCTAACCACCGCAATCCGGTTGGCCTGAGATTGCCCAACCCATTTGGTCACCACTTGTCCATGAATCAGACGGCTATCGATACGACATAAGACGATGTTTGCCATAATGTTTATTCCTTATTGTGATTGTTGTAATTGACGCACGTGGGCGACAACGTCCAGGCAACTGCTACGCCCGGCGTCGACCAGTTCAGCCACGCAGGTGGTCAACTGGCCATGCTCGCGTTTGTCGAGCGCCTCCAGCAGCAAAGAGGCGTTGAGCCCGGAAATAACAGCCACCGGGTAATCGGCGCTCAGCCGTGCCGCCACGTTGGAGGTGGTGCCGCCAATAAAATCAGTCAGGATCAGTGAGCCTTCCGGCATGGTTTTCACTACGGCTTCAACGCGCTGATAAAACTCGCCGAGCGTATCAACGGGCATCAGCGCAATTTCCGTCACGCCTTTGATTTCACCCATCACCATGCGCAGGCTGTTGCAAAGCTGTTGCCCCCAGCCGCCATGGGTCAGCAGCAGGATCTGGGGCAAGGATTCAGTGGTAGTCAAAATGGCCTCCTGGCTCGATTACATAGACATAGGTAAACAGAGCAAAGGCTGTGCCAGAATTTGTGTCACGCGGGGAGGAGAGGAGCGCTGGCGAGGCAGAAAGCCGCGCCAGTAAAGGGATTAGCTATACAGCAGTTCGTAGATATAAAAATATTCCGCGTCCGATAAGCGAATGGCATAGGCCTCTTCGATCGGCAGGAAAGCGGATTTAATGACACTAAACGCGCGATTATCCAGATCCGGCTTGTTCTCCAGCGCCATCTGTAACGGTTTGCGGTTAATCACGATACGCTCGACCATACAGCAGCAGTGGATCAGGAAGCGCAGTGTCACCTGACGGCTCGGTTTGAGCGAAAGCGCGGTGGTCAGATGATTCAGCACGCCTTCCATCTCTTTGAGAATACGCTGCGGGTTGAGCACCGAAATATGGTTAATGATGCTCTCCATAGTCAACGCGCTGATAAAGCGCATCGCGCTGCGCTCCATCTCCAGACGGCGTTCGCTGCTGGAGAGATCTGGCGTCAGCAGGCTGAGTACCAGCTCGGGGCCTTGCTCAGAGAACAGCTCCTCGAGCGAGATAAACGGAATATCCGGCAGTCCTGGCTGGAAAGTGCCCACTATTCCCGCCAGGCGTTCACTGGCGTTAATCGCCTGCTGAACACGCTCCAGGCTGCGAACTTCGTTGTAATCGAGGATCACCATCCGCGTATCCTGCGACATCAACTCACCGAAGCTCTCCTCCAGCACCTTTTTGATTTTTTCTGCCGTTCCCATCCCGGTGATGCAGGAGATAACCAGCACTTTACCGCTGTTTTCCTGCTGCGGAGTACAGAGCTGACAGGGAATATTTTTGCTCTGCATCAACGCCGCCAGCTGCGGCAAGTCGCTGGTTTCGTAGCTTAAATCCAGCCCAATCTCCAGCAGGCTGGTGAGCGTGATATTGGGCATTAGCAGTACGTCTATCTGGAATAACTTACTGATCGTGCTGCCAAAATGGACCAGCGAGCCAATATCCACCATCAGGATCAATCGGCGATATTGCCGGGTCTGGATCATCTGTGTAAGGGCTTCCAGCGTGTCATGCACCGACTGCTCGAAAGGCATATCGATAGCGCTGAACACCTCGCGCTCCAGCACGCGATTCACGTACTGCGCCTGACTTGTGGCGGTCGTCGCACCGTGGGCAATCAAAATCACCCCGCAGTCCGGACTGGCGTCAATCCGTTGGCGGTAATGGCGACACTCTTTGAGGAACAGGCACAGCCAGACCACCTCCGTCGCCGGACACTGAATATGCAGCAGTTCATTGATTTTTCGGCATAACAGCGTAGCGTTTTCGTATTCATCTTTGCAGCGATCGAGGATCAGGCTGGAAGAATAAAGTTGCGGAATAAGGCCGCGCTGCACATAGCCAATCAGCGCCAGGAAGTGTTTGCGCAGCGGGTTAACCAGATTCTCCGGCAGCGTGAAACCGAGCACCTGTTCAACGCAGCCGATCAACAGCGTGACTCGCTCTTCAATCTGATCGCCATAGCGCGGAGGATGCGCCACGCTGTCGCGGCTGTAGAGACCATATTCAAATATCGAACTGAGCTTGTTTTTGAGGATTGCCAGCGTTTCGGCTGGCGGCACGTTGCTGTTACGCAGGTTGATATATTCGCGGGTCAGGAAGCTGTAGAAAAGATCGCTCTCTTCAATTTCGGCTCCGGTGGCCAGCGAATTTTTCAGCGCAGGCAGCGTGCGGGCATCGATGCTCAGGTGTTCTTTGCCTTCGAACAGCGCTCCAACCAACAGACGTTGTTCCGGCGTGGCGTTAAAGGGGATCTCGGTCAGACGTTTATCCAGCTGTAGCGTGTCGCTGTGCTCGGTCATCCCTGAGGCCCAGGCCTGGGCGCAGAGAAACTGAATGTCACTCTTAAGCTGACCAATGTTGCCTTCCAGCGGCTTGTTCAACAGCCAGAGCAGCAGGGTACGGTCGATGCTTATCGTACGCTCGATTTTGCGGCTCTCACGCTGTAAGAAGCCAACGATCAGTTCAACCTGCTCTTCCACCGAACGCTGGCGGATGCCGGGGAGATCGATACATACCTGAATACGTCGCTGGAAAGTGCGCAGCAACGCCGAAGTTACCGGTTCGGTGGTCGCACATATCAGGCGAACCGAGATTGACCGCACCACGGCGCTGGAACCCAGCGGCCGGTATTCGCCTTTGTCGAGAATAGAAAATAGCTTTTCCTGACCTTCATACGGCAGACGATGCACTTCGTCGAGCAGCAGATAGCCGCCGTCGGCTTGCTCGACCAGACCGGGTTTATTTTCATTTGCGCCGGTAAATGCCCCCTGTCGATGACCAAACAGGTGCGAAGAAAGCAACTCCGGGTTATGGGCGTATTCCGCGCAGTTAAAGTAAACCAGCGGCGGCGACGCTCCCACTGCGCGTTCGCAGGCGAAACGATGCATCAGTTCGGCAAAAAAGGTTTTGCCGACGCCGGAGGGACCGGTCAGCAGAACGTGCAGCCCGTGGGGATACAGCACCGCCGCGCGGCCTTTTTCCACCGCGTCGCGCAGGCTGCGATCGTAACCAATCAGGCCAGAAAAGGGATCGTCTGTCGCCTGGTTTTCCTGAACAGGCAACAGGTCGGCAACGGTTTGCACTTCACGCTCGGACTCATCCAGTTTGCGCCCCAGCAGCGTTTCAATCGCCTGACGATGCAGAAAGAATACCGGGCGTCCGCGGCTTTTAATCGCCAAGCCGTCGTTCCAGAGCTGATTGAGATCTTTACTGACCGAGTTGCGCGCCAGTCCGAGGTTAAAGCCGATAGCTTCTGCTGTGAACGCCGTTTCCTGCGCCAGATGGGCAAGATTCAGTCCTCGCGTCAGCCGTTCCAGCTCCCCCAGTATTATCTCAATCCGTCTCATCTCTTTACCGCTTAAGAAATAAATGATTGTTCAGAACATACACTATTCTGCTGCGCAAGAAAGTGAGGCGGCGTCCAGAGCTTCCGGTCATCAAAACGTTTTCGACAAATAATGCCGCGCGGAGCCGGTTTCCGGAAAGTTATCGAGGGTCATTTGCAGCTGATAGCCGTTTTTCTGATAAAACGGCAGCGCCTGGAAACTCATGGTATCCACCAGCGCATGCAGGCATCCTCTCTCACGCGCTGTCTGTTCGGCAGCCTGCATCAATTTTGTGCCGTAACCGCCTTTGCGCAGCGAATCATGCATCCACAGAAAATCAATACACAGCCATTCGCCTTTGATTTTGCCAATCAGCCCGCCCAGAATTTCATTGCTTTCATCGCGCCAGTACACCGCCAGGTCGCCAAAATTGGTGGTTCTCAGGAACTGGCGGTTGTAGGCGCGCAACCCGGCAAGCAGGGCATTTTGATCATCTTCAGTAATGGTATCTGTAATCTGTATTTGCATCCTATCCTCCTGAAAAACTACAACTTCTGGCTGATTATTTGTTTAGAAATTAACACAGGCTGATGAGTGAGGCGCATGCCGTCTACACTTACTCTTGAGATGATGCGCATCGACAACAAGGATTATTATCATGAAACGAGCCGCTTTACCGCTTATTGCCATTCTTTTCACGCTGTCGGGTTTAGCGCAGGCCGATTCGGCTTACGGCTCTCTACAGTCCGTTCATGAAAAAAATACTGTATTGAAGGACTTACGCAAGATTTGCACCCCACAGGGGTCGCCATCCGATGACGTGTGGGAAAAAACGATTATGTCTGATACACGTAATCAGCAGCATATCCGCGAGGCTATTCTGGCAATACAAAGAAATAACCAGAACAACTACTGGGAAGCACTTGGCAAAGTTGAATGCCCGGATTTATAAACATCTTGTTGTAAAATGAGCACTGTAACCGGTTTCTGTGTCGCAAAAACACGTATTGTTGCCAGAACGTATAAATAGCAATGGAGCAATAACAATGCGATACCGTTTTCCAGAAAACTTCTGGTGGGGCAGTGCCTGCTCGGCACTGCAAACCGAAGGGGATAGCCTGAACGGCGGCAAAAGCCAGACCACGTGGGACGTGTGGTTCGACCGCCAGCCAGGTCGTTTCCACCAGGGGGTTGGTCCAGCAAACACCTCAACCTTTTATCAGCACTGGAAACAGGATATCGCACTGCTCAAACAGTTGAAGCACAACAGCTTCCGTACGTCTCTGAGCTGGTCACGCCTGATCCCGGACGGTACCGGCGATGTTAATCCGGAAGCCGTCGATTTCTATAACAACGTCATCGACGAGCTGCTTTCGCAAGGCATTACACCGTTTATCACCCTGTTTCACTTCGACATGCCGATGGTGATGCAGGAGAAAGGCGGCTGGGAAAACCGTGAGGTGGTTGAGGCGTTTGGCCGCTACGCGCAGACCTGTTTTAACTTATTCGGTAACCGGGTTAAGCACTGGTTCACCTTTAACGAGCCGATTGTCCCGGTGGAAGGCGGCTATCTGTATGACTTCCATTACCCTAACGTGGTGGATTTCAAACGCGCGGCCACCGTGGCGTATCACACTGTACTGGCGCATTCCACAGCGGTACGGGCGTATCGCGCCGGAAACTACGGCGGTGAGATCGGTGTGATCCTAAATCTGACGCCCTCTTATCCACGCTCTCAGCACCCGGCGGATGTGAAGGCCGCGGACCATGCGGATCTGCTGTTTAACCGCAGCTTCCTTGACCCGGTACTAAAAGGGGAATATCCGGCGGATCTGGTCGAATTGCTGAAAGAGTACGATCAGCTACCAACCTGTCAGCCAGGCGACAGTCAGCTCATCGCCGAGGGGAAAATCGACCTGCTCGGTATCAATTATTATCAGCCGCGTCGCGTGAAATGTCGTGATACTGCGGTCAATCCAAATGCGCCGTTTATGCCGGAGTGGCTGTTTGATTATTACGAAATGCCGGGGCGTAAAATGAACCCTTACCGTGGCTGGGAAATTTATGAGCCTGGTATTTACGATATTATTACTAATCTTCGTGATAATTACGGCAACCCGCGCTGCTTTATTTCTGAAAACGGTATGGGTGTGGAAAATGAGCAGCGTTTCGTTGAGCATGACCAGATCAACGACAGCTACCGCATTGAATTTGTTTCTGAGCATCTTAAATGTCTACATAAAGGCATCAGCGAAGGTTGTAATTGTCTTGGCTACCATATGTGGACTTTTATTGATAACTGGTCCTGGCTCAACGGATATAAAAACCGCTACGGTTTTGTCCAGTTAGATTTAGACACGCAAAAACGTACGGTGAAAAAGAGCGGCGAATGGTTTGCCCATACTGCCGAAAACAATGGTTTTAATTAAAAATAACCAGGATGCCGGATAGCGATCCGGCATACCGAGCTTTAGTTTATTGCATATCCTTTATGCGAACTTTTGCGGCCACCAGAAGCGCCGTCAGCAGCATCAGACTACCGGAAATCACCAGGGGTGACAGCAATCCGAGAGTATCGAGCGCATAGCCTCCCACCGCAGCCCCACAGGTATTGGCAAGCTGGATCACGGCGACCTGCACCGATCCGGCTTTTTCTGCCTGATCGGCAAGCGAGCGCGTGATCCACGTCGACCAGCCGACCGGTACCAGCGCAAACAACAGTCCCCAGATAATCGCAATACCCGCCGCCACCACTTTGTCACTGCCCCACAGAATCAGGACCAGTGCACTGAGCGCCAGCACCAGTGGCGCACCGGCTAAAGCCAGTTTGACCGAACGCTTCAAAATCATCGACGAAAGCGACGTACCAACAAAGCTGGCAATACCGAAGCTCAGCAGCACCAGCGTCAGGCCATCAACGTCAAAGCCCGCCAGATTCATATAGATCGGGCGAATATAGGTAAAGAAGGCGAACTGCCCGGCAAAGGACATGAAGATGGCAATCATCCCGGCCATCACCCCCGGCCGCTGCAACAGGCTGAACATGTTTTGTTTCTGATGCGAAGGCTCGCCAGGCAGCGAAGGCAACGCTCTCACCACCCAAATTGTGCACAGCACGCCCATCACCGCCGCCGCATTAAACACATTACGCCAGCCAATAATGCCGCCTAAAAAGCTCCCCAGCGGCGCGGCAATCACCAGCGCGATGGAGACTGCGCCAAAAATAACCGACAGCGCTTTCGGCACCGTACGAGCTGGAACCAGACGCATGGTCAGCGACGCCGACATAGCCCAGAAGCCACCAAGCGCCAGACCGAGACAGGCGCGGCCAACGAGCAGCAGCGAAAAAGAGTTGGCAAAGGAAACCAGCAGGCAGGAGAGTGTTAGCAGCACCGAAAACAGGATCACCACATAGCGACGATCGGTCGCCTGAATAATTTGCGTCACAAACAGGCTGGCGAACATGGCGACAAATGCCGTCACGGTCACCGATTGCCCCGCCACACCTTCAGAAATCCCCAGATCCTGCGCCATCGGCGTTAACAGGCTAACGGGCAGAAACTCAACGGTTATCAGGCAGGCAACACAGAACGCCACGGCAAATACCGCCGACCAGTTAGGTCGGGAATTTGCCTCAGCGCGGGATTTTTGTTCAACAGCTTCACTCATTTTGTTACCTGCGTGGGGTTATTGTAGAAAAGTTACGCAGTGTAACATTAAATTTGTGACGTATTTAACGTTTCAGCAACTCTACCGTTTTGCATTGTCACTTGCGTAGAGGCTCGCACATTCCGAACGTGGCTGATTTTTCCCCTTTTTACAGCTAACTAAATGCATAGTATATCACCAGGTGCTATATTTATGGTTACAGGATGTCAACCCGATGCGAGTGTTCAAAACCAAATGGTTTACCAGGGAAGCGAAATCTCATGCGATTAATGACAATGAATTATGTAAAGCAATAGCCGCCACTCTTCAGGGAAGAGCAGACAATCTCGGCGGAGGAGTTTATAAAAAGCGGCTTAATCAAAATCGCGATCGCGCCATCATCCTTGCGAAAGGCGGAGAGCATTGGTTTTATACGTTCTTGTACGCCAAGCAGAACATAGCAAATATTAACAGTAGCGAGTTAAGCGGCTTTCGTGAACTGGCGAAGCATTATGCAAGCCTCGGTGATATGAAAATAGCAGCACTGATTCAGAGTAAAGAACTGGTAGAGGTCTGTCATGACAGCAAAGAATAAATTCAAAAGCCCTGCCTTTGAAGCCATCCATAGCGCAGCTTCTGGATTATTTAGCGTTGGTGCAATTCCACAGGAAACGATGCGCGATTTTGACAAAGCCAGTCTTAGTCACGTGGAAGATCTTCAACCGACTGAGATTAAAGCATTGCGTGAAAAGCTAAATGTAAGCCAACCCGTTTTTGCCCGTTATCTGAACACCAGCGTATCGACAGTGCAAAAATGGGAGAGCGGAGCTAAACGACCTGGTGGGATGTCATTAAAACTACTCAGCATCGTGCAAAAACATGGCCTGGACGTTCTGATGTAATTAGCCACTGCCAGATAGCGACACGTTTTGTCGACCTGAGAACCGTAACGCCATCAGGCATGACTATCAATGCAACCAATGCACGCCATCTTCGGGCTGGAAAAAGGCGTTATAGCGCATTTGAAACGCATTAAGCTCCTGCATGTCCGGCTCCATTTCGCGCAAAAAACCGAGCGCCAGACGCACCTGCGCGTCGGTAATCGGCGCGGCCAGTCGAGCTTTTTGCAGCCAACGGTGCCACTGCAGCAGATTCGGCTCACTGCCGTCGACAATCACGATTTGCCAGATCAACAGCACCTGGGCCGCATTTTGCAGATGTGATTCATCAGGGCGGTGGAGGTACTGTAAAAAAGCCTCACCCTGTACTTTTCCCATCTGATCGATCATCGATTCTACTGGCACGACATCAATGTTCAGTCGCTCGCTCAGACGGCGAATTGCCCGCCGCGACCCGGACGTTAGCACCCGAAATCCCACCACAAAAACAACCACCAGGGTGGCCAACATTATCCAAATCATGCGCACATCCATTACCAGACAGGATGTCCATCATAGCGGCAAATTTATCGCTGTCGATGGATGAACGCCACGGCATAAAAAAGCCCGCCATTAAGGCGGGCAAAAGTTACCAATGCACACTTAACTTAAGCGACTTTCAATTGTTGAATCTTTTTCTCGCGGCGAATTTTACGTTCTTCAAACACGGCCACGATGGCCATCAGACAGATACAACCGATGGCGGCGGTGTCCAGCGCGGCGAAGGTTCCTGCCCAGCCGGTGAGGCCGAAAATCGGCGTGCCGTCGGCAATCATCCCCAGACCAAGCTTGGCGAAGCTGTCACCAATCAGATAAGCAAAGGTGCCTTTAATCCCATCGGCTGCGCCGATCGCTTTTTTCGGTACAAATCCGACTGCCGCAACGCCGATTAACAGCTGCGGACCAAACACCAGGAAGCCCAGCGCAAACAGCGAAGCCAGATAAACGTACTGGTTGCTGGCGTGCTGATAAACGCCCAGGGTGGCGATAATCAACGCCAGCGCCACGCAGGCCACCAGCGCACGGCGGCCATTCGCCAGGTCAGAGAGCCAGCCCCACAGCAGCGTGCCGACCAGCGCGCCCACTTCAAACAGGGTAAAGCCCTGAATCGCCACTTCTTTGGAGAGCTTTAGCTCCTGGAAAGCGTAGACGGTGGACCACTGGTCAATACCGATACGCACTACGTACAGGAAGATGTTCGAGAAACATAACAGCCAGATCACTTTGTTTTTCAGCACGTACTCAACAAAGATCTGCCATTTCGTCATCTCGTTTTCTTCGGTCTCTTTGTCTTCTTCGCTGATCTCCTCACCGAACAACTCTTCAGCTTTACCAAGACCATAAGATTCCGGGGAGTCACTGCCGTAGCGCAGGCCGATAAAACCAACAATCAGCGCGATAATCGACGGGAAGATAAACATCCCGATGACGTGACCGTCGAACAGATAGTTAGCGCCAAACAGCGCCACGCCTGCCGCACCCGCACCGCCGAGGTTGTGGGAGATGTTCCACATACCGAGGTAAGAACCCCGCTTGCGACGCGGCGTCCATTTGGTGATGGTGGAATAGCTACACGAGCCGCCGGTACTCTGGAAGAAACCACTCAGCGCATAGAAGGCGATCATCAGAAACAGGCTGGTTGAACCCGCGCCCATGCTGGCGCTGAAGCCGAGCATACAGATGGCAGAGAGGATCAGCATAAACGGCAGGAACTGCTTGGTGTTTTTACCGTCCGCGTAGTAGGAAACCAGCGTTTTTCCCACGCCGTAGGTGATGGAGAAGCCCAGGCCAATCATCCCCAATTGCGTCATGCTCAGCCCGTAGGTGGAGATCATGTCGTTCTGCGCGATGTTGAAGTTTTTGCGGATCAGGTACATGGTCAGGTAGCCGATAAAGACCACCAGATAGGACTGCATGAACGGTTTGAACCACATTTTGCGCCGCACATCGAGCGGCAGATCCAGGGTCGGCTTGCGCACCTGGTTGAGAAAGGCCAGCATTTGACACTCCCGAGCTAATTTTTATACCTGCGAATAGCAGGCATTGTAAAAATCAGCCGGGAGACGTGCCTGAGACAGCGTCCAGGTGAAACCGGGAAAATTTCTTAGTTTTGCCCCACTCAGGGCAAAAAGGTGAGGTGCATCACGCTTCGTTGAGATCGCGCGGAGCCTGGGCGTTTAAAAACGGCAGCAGCAGCAGCGCGGAAATCCCCGCCGCAATGGCGATCACCACAAAAAACCCGGTCCAGTGCCAGACCTCCATCACCTTCGCCAGGGGCCAGCCGGAGAGCGATGCCCCCAGATAGGCAAACAGCCCAACAAAACCGGTTGCTGCACCTGCTGCCTCTTTGTGCGAACACTCCGCTGCCGCCATGCCGATCAGCATCTGCGGGCCGAAGACGAAGAATCCGGTGGTGAAAAAGCACGCTGCCTGCATCACGTAGCTGGCGAACGGCATCAGCCACAGCGAACCAACGGAGAGCAAAATTCCGGCGGCAAAAATCAGGTTCATTGGACCGCGGTTGCCGTTAAACAGCTTGTCCGAGCCCCACCCCGCCACCAGCGCACCGACAAATCCACCCAGTTCGAACATGGTCACGGCGGTATTGGCAGTCACCAGATCCACACCGAGCGTCTCAGACATGTACAGATTGCCCCAGTCATTAATCGCTGCACGGACCACGTACACCAGCACATAACACAGTGACAGCAGCCAGATATAAGGATTCAGCAGCACATAGCGGGTGAGGATCTCTTTGCGGCTCAGCCCTGCACCTTCCTGCTGCTGAGCAATTTCTAGCTCATCATGCCGCCAGTCGCCAATCGGCGGCAGACCAATCGCCTGCGGTCTGTCGCGCAGCCGCCAGCAGAGGAAAACCCCCACCACAATCGCCAGCAGCCCAGCGATCATCATCCCGGCGCGCCAGCCGTAGTGCAGCGCTGTCGCCGCCATCACGATAGGGATCAGCGCCCCGCCGACGTTGTGCGCGGTATTCCACAGCGCCCACCAGCCACCGCGCTCGGTACGCGAATACCACGCGGTCAATAAACGCGCGCAGACCGGCGACCCCCAGCCCTGGAAAAAGGCGTTCAGCGCCCACAGCACCGCAAAGGCCCACAGTGAGGTAGAGAATCCAAACAGAATGTTCACCACGCCGGTGGCGATCAGCCCGATTCCCATAAAATAGCGGGCGTTGGAGCGGTCGCTGACGATACCGGAAACAAACTTCGACAGGCCGTAGGTGATGTAAAACAGCGTCGCCAGTAGCCCAATATCGCTGCGGGTCAGCACGCCGCTGGTGAGGATATCCGGTACGGCGGCATTGAAGCTTTTGCGTGTGAAATAGAACAGCGCGTAGCCGAGCCAGATAGTGGTCAGGATATGCCGCCGCCAATAGCGATAGCGGGCATCCACTTCCTGCTTGTCGGTGATGAGCGGCGCATTGGCCGGGGCTTTTAAAAACGCAAACATGGCCGCTCCTTACACATAACGTTGAGGCAGTGACACGCTGACCCGCGTGCCGTGCGTACAGGAAATCGACAGCGATCCTCCGAGGGCGCTAATCCGTTCACGCATCCCGGTGAGGCCAAATCCATGCTGATTCGACCCCGGCGGCAGGCCGCTGCCATCGTCCTCAATCACCAGCATCAGCCGTTCATCCTGTTGCCAGCCCTGAAGCGTCACCGCGCTGGCGTTGGCGTGCTTAACGATGTTGTTCAGTCCTTCCTGACAGACGCGAAACAGTGTCACCCGCTGGCTTTCGCTGAGTGCAGATTCGTCAATTCGCCAGTCGAGATGGCTGACGATGCCGCGGCTTTCCAGCTCCATTTCGCGCATCAATGAGCGGATGGCCTGTTCCAGCGTGAGATCGTCCAACTGGCGTGGTCGCAGGCGGCCTAACAGGCGACGCACCGAATCGTACACGCCGAGAGAAAGTTGTTCGATGTGTGCCCCGCTACGCTTCACCCCTGCGTTTTCCGGCGCCAGGCGCTGGACAATACCCGCCTGGGTACGAATGGCGGTGATGGTTTGGCCGATATCATCATGCAGTTCGCGCGCTACGTCCCGACGCACGCTCTCTTCGGTCTCCAGCAGGCGTTCAGCCAGACGATGGTTGCGCGCTAATTCGTTTTGCAGCGACTGGTTAAGCTCACGCAGACGCTGAATGCCCGCGCCGAGCAGCAGCCCGGTCAGGCTTTGCACCAGCAGCGAGAGCAACAGGTCGACGGGATGATCGTGCCAGGTCTGGCTGGCAATCAGCGCGATGGCGTTCATCAGCGTCGCAATCAGCGCCCCCTGCCAGCCGTAGTGCCAGGCCAGCGCAATGATCGGCAACGCGAGGCAAAACGGTGTGAAGCGCGAAAGCTCGGCGGGTAAACCGAGCTGTAGCCACAGGCTGACGCTAAACAGCAGCAGGTACCAGACCAGATGCCGCCCGCGCCAGTTCACCGGCTGCGACACCACCGCAGGGCCCAGCGGCAGCCAGGTGGTGCTGGTCAGATAGTGCCAGAACACCAGGCAGATCGGCGCTAGCGTTAATCCGCCGGTGAGCGTCAGCAGCAACGCGTTCCATGCCTCTTCACCCTGCCCAAGCCAGGGCAGCGATTGCAGCAATGCCGCCGCCGTAAGCGCCGCGCCCTGCAACAGCAGCGTACGCCAGTCACGCTGGTGGCGGTATCGCGATATCAGCATCACCGGGAGTAACGTGAGGAAGCTGCCGATCATCAAAAGTGGCAAATGGGCCAGCACCACTTCCTGTACCAACCAGAAAAGAAGCAGCCATTCCGCGCCCAACAGCACCGGCCAGTAGTCACGTGGACATTGCAGCATCAGCCCCAGACGCAGGCCAAACGGAAACAGCAGTACCGCCAGCTCCGGGCGCTCAACCAGATGCAGGCTGATGCTCCACAGGCAAAACCACGCGGCAGAGAAGATAAAGAAGCAGGCAACAACGGTGATTAACCGGGAACAGAGCGTGTTCATTGCCAGCCGTCAAACATCCGGCGGGCCAGTTCGACGTCGTTGCTGACGCCCAGCTTTTCCATCAGGTTGGCGCGATGCACGTGCACCGTTTTCGGCGACAGACCCAGTTCAGCAGCAATCTCTTTGACCGCCATACCTTGTGCCAGTTTTTCCGCCACCTGACGTTCGCGTTTGGTGAGCGGATCCTGGCGACCAGCCGCCAGTTTGACGGCGATGTCCGGCGTCAGGTAACAGCCGCCGGTCGCAACGGTATGCACCGCTGCGATCAGCTCATCCGGGCTACAGCGTTTAGAAAGGAAACCACGCGCGCCCGCGTTGAGCGCCTGCTCCACCAGCGCCGGGCTGTCGTGGACGGAGAGCATGATAATCGCCATTCCTTTTGGCAACTGGCTTAACAGTTCAAGACCGGAGATATCTGGCATCGAGATATCACAGATACAGACCTGCACGCCGCGCCCCGGTAATCCCGCCAGCGCCTCACTGCCTGAGCCAAACTCAGCCACCACCTGCAAATCAGGTTCCAGCCCCAGCAGTTGGGCAAAGCCGGAGCGGACGATAAGGTGGTCGTCAATAAGGGCAACGGTAATCATGGATTCATCCTGGCGCTAAGACATGCCTGATGGCGCTGCGCTTATCAGGCCTACGGGCGGGTGCCGTTGTAGGCCGGATAAGGCATTAATACCGCCATCCAGCAAAAGCGCTTACCTTAACGATAAGCGCGTTGCTGTTCAAGCCTTGAGCGATCATGCTATGCCCGTTGTGACGGTAAATGTGCGGGTGTGTTTCGGTTCTATCTGAATCAACGTCCCGTTTCGCTCCGCTGCCAGGAAGCCTTCAGGGCGACAAGTCGCGGGTAGGGCGAAGGCTGCCACCTGCTGATCGCCGTTATAGAGGATCCAACGGGTGACATAATTCAGCTCCGCGCTGGAGAAACGCGTCACGAACGTGGTGCCATCAGGTGCGATCATGCTAAATTCAGGCTTATCTGTGTATCTATCCAGTTGGTCAGCGAAGAAAACGATTTCCGGATCGTAAAAATCGGGTTCATTAAGGCGCATCAGCGAAGTCTCACCCTGAATAATCCGCTGATTAAACGCCAGCCACTGCTCGGTAGGCTTAACATGTGCGGGTACCGATTCACGCAGCGTTATGGCTTCATCCGGGATATTCTGGCTGAAGGTCGCTTCCGGGACGTAGGCATAGTTCATATGGCACATGTACTGCAAAGGCATTGCCACTGAAGCGAGGTTAGTGACCGACATCTGAATATCAAACAGCGCGCTCGCCTTGCGCATGACCACCGCAGGATACGCCTGATAATGATGACCGAACCCCATCACATACTCGTAGCGTCCGCTCACGCGCAAATTCTCGCCTTCCAGCTCCAGCCAGGCCTCATCCATCGCAGCACAGGCCATTTCACCATGCAGCGGGTGAGAATCTTCCGGCGACGGGCAGCCATTAGCCAATAGCCCCGAGTGGAAAGCAAAGCAGCCGTAGGTCGCGACCACTTCTGCAGCCGGTTTTGGCTGACTGAACATGTTGCGCATGGTCAGATCATGCCCGTCAAACTGCGCATCCCAGATCATCTGCCCCATCCAGGGCAGAATAACCAGATGTCCACGACTGTTTTCTATCTTCAGCCCTTCCACACCGCTGGCATAACGAAACGCGGTAACCATGAAATCGCTATTTTTCAGTAAGATTCGCGGATGCTCTGCAAAGAGTTCCCGCCACAGCGTGATACGTGTTGTCATGATCGTTCTCCTCAGGAAACCGTCGCTTCAGCCAGATTGTTGCGTACTTTGCTTTCACGCCAGAAGTAGATACCGACGTACACGAAGCACAGCATGGAGACCAGGAACGAAAGTTGCAGCGAGTGGAACATATCAGCCACATAGCCCTGAATTGCCGGAACTACCGCAGCACCGACAATCGCCATGACAATGACAGCTCCCGCCATTTCAGTATGCTCGTTATCCACAGTATCCAGCGTACCGGCGTAGATTGTCGCCCAGCAGGGTCCAAACAGGACGCTCACCAGCACGGCGACGTACACGGCACTGAAGCTTGGCGCCAGCGCAACATAGACGAGGAACAGCGCGCCAATAATGGAGTATAGGATCAGCACTTTTTCCGGATTGAAGCGCGTCATCAATATGTTGGCGATAAACTTGCCGATAAAGAAGCAGGCAAAGCTATAGACCATGAAGGTTGAGGCGTCACGCTCGTTAATATCACCTAATTCCAGCGCCAGACGGATGGTGAATGACCATACCGCGACCTGCATCCCCACGTACAGGAACTGCGCCACAATTCCACGACGGAAACGGGCATTGCTGGCCAGATAACGCAGCGTGTCCATCGCTGACGGACGCTTATGACTCGCCGTTTGCGCGACTTTGCAGGTCGGGAAGCGGGTCAGCAGGAACAACACCATCACCACAACCAGTACCATAATCATGTACTTGTAAGGCTCAAGGGTATTTTCCAGCATCAACACTTTAAAGTTGTGGATCTGTTCCGCGTTCATCCCAGCCATCTGTTTTTCCAGACTCTCGCCTTCAGAGAAGACCAGATATTTGCCCAGCAGAATACCGGCAGCTGCGCCAATGGGGTAAAAGGTCTGGCTGATGTTCAGGCGTAAAGTGGCATACGCTTTTGGGCCAATCATGGAGCTGTAGGTATTAGCTGCCGTTTCCAGGAAGCTCAGGCCAATCGCAATCGCAAAAATTGCCGCGAGGAACATGGTGTAAGTGGCCATGTGCGATGCCGGGAAAAAGAGCGTACAGCCAACAATATAAAGCGTCAGTCCCATTAAGATGGCGATTTTATAGCTGGTCTTTTTAATCACCAATGATGCTGGAATCGCAATTAAAAAATAACCGCCATAAAAGGCACTCTGCACTAATGCCGAAGCAAAGTTGCTGAGTGAAAATACGCTTTTGAATTGCGTAATCAGAATATCATTTAATGCGGCTGCGCATCCCCATAATGGGAATAAACAGGATAACAAAATAAACTGGAACAGAGGCGTCTTATTCAGATAGCCGTCGGGCATCTGAATGATGTTTTTATCGTTCATAGTGCTACCTTTTACAATGCAGGAGTATTATTCGTTTAAGGTAAGAAACTCATTAAATTGTTCGATGCTTGGATAAGATGATTGAGTGCCTTTCCCGGTAACGCTAAATGCAGCGAAGAGAACGGCTTTTTTCATGGCGGCTTCGACATCACCGCTTTGAACGTAATAATGGGCAAAACAACCGATGAAAGCGTCGCCTGCGCCACTGGTATCGACAGCGTTCACTTTAAACGCCGGAACATGGACTTCCAGGTCACGCGTCATCCACAACGCACCTTTCTCACCCATGGTGACGATAATATTGTTCAGACCTTTATCAACCAGAGAACGTGCCGCTGCGCGAATATGGTCATAAGTATCCACTGGCATACCGGTTAATATTTCCAGCTCGGTTTCGTTCGGCACAAAAAAATCACATTTACAGGCATAAGACATATCTAATTCCCGTAATGCAGGGGCGGGATTTAGTAACACTTCAATACCGTGTTTTTTGCCAAATTCAATCGCGTGATAAACGGTTTCCAGCTGCACTTCCAGTTGCAGGACAATAAGCTGACATTTTTTCAGATCTTCCGCCGCACGATCGATATCTTCCGGGGAGAGAAATTTGTTCGCTCCTTTAATAATCAGAATACTGTTGCTGGAGTTCGCATTAACAAAGATCGGTGCGACACCGCTGCTGGTGCAGGGTACCTTTTCGACATAGGTGGTATTAATCCCCCAGGATTCGAGATTGCGAATAGTGTTATCCGCAAAAATATCATCACCGACTTTTGTCAGCATCAGTACTTTGGAATTGAGCTTAGCTGCCGCAACGGCCTGATTTGCGCCTTTGCCCCCGCAGCCAATTTTGAACGCCGGCGCTTCCAGCGTTTCCCCTTCTTTGGGCATCTGGTTGATGTAGGTGATGAGATCCACCATGTTGGAGCCAATAACCGCGATATCCATTTTACTACCTCTCAGAAACAATCACACTAGAATGATATTAAAATAACATTATCATGTTACTTTCGTATCATTTGTGACTAGGATCGCGATTGGAAGATCATTTTATTGTTTATTTATTACGCTAAATGTTGCGACCCCATCACACTACAAATAATGAAGTTGCTTACAATTGACTGAAAGTTAACTGGATATAATCAATAAAACGTGAAAAAACACGCTTTTATTTCCGAATAGTCAGACGTATAGTAATGCGGCAATGCCATGTTCTCAGAAACACAAAAATGTTACTGAAGGAACATGGGAACATGATTCGTGGAGAAGCACATGGAAACTAAGCAAAAAGAACGTATTCGACGTCTGATGGAATTGTTGAAGAAGACCGACCGAATCCATCTGAAAGAGGCGGCACGAATGCTGGAAGTTTCCGTGATGACTATTCGTCGGGATCTCAGTCAGGATGACGAGCCGTTACCGCTTACGCTGCTCGGTGGTTACATTGTGATGGTGAACAAGCCCGCCGCCATCGTTAATGCCCCAGTGCCTGCGCAAAAACAGTATCACCGCGACGATTTACCGGTTGCCATTCTGGCCGCGGGACTGGTAAGTGAAAATGATCTGGTCTTTTTTGATAATGGTGCGGAAATGCCGTTGGTGGTCAGCATGATCCCGGATGATATTTCCTTTACCGGAATTTGCTACTCGCACCGGGTATTCGTGGCGCTAAATGAAAAACCCAACGCCACGGTGATTCTTTGCGGAGGCACCTATCGGGCGAAAAGTGACGCCTTTTACGATACCAGCACCCCCTCTCCGCTGGATGCGCTCAACCCACGAAAAGTATTCATCTCCGCCAGCGGCGTCCATGAGCATTTCGGCGTTAGCTGGTTCAATCCGGACGATCTAGCCACAAAACGCAAAGCAATGGAACGCGGATTACGCAAAATTCTGCTGACGCGCCACGCCCTGTTCGATGAGGTCGCCCCCGCCAGCATTGGTCCACTTTCCACCTTTGACGTACTGATAAGCGACCGTCCGTTACCGGCAGATTACGCAACCCACTGCCGGAACGGCTCTGTCAAAGTGATCACCCCGGATTCAGACGGCGACTAACTCACTCAAAGAACACGGTGATTTTGTTAAACATCGACGGATCGGACTGATTGCGGGCCACTTTCACCACATCTTCAAGCTTGTCGATCTGGCTTATCATCTGCTCAAGACGTTGATCGTCGTTGACCAGTAGCCAGATGCGGCTCTTATCGCTGTCCTGAATCGGTAGACAGAGGATGCCTTCTACGTTGAACGCACGACGGGCGAACAGGCCGCAAACGTGAGTCATTACGCCCGGATGGTTACGTACGGTGAGTTCCAGGATTACGTTGTCATGAGTCTGCTGTTGCATGGCTTATTCCCCCACCATTTCTGTGTTTGCCGCACCCGGCGGCACCATCGGGTACACTTTTTCTTCGGCATCGATGCGCACGTGGATCAGCGCAGGTCCAGGGCGATTAATAATCTCCTGCAACGCTGCCTGTGGGTCCGCTTCGTTATTCAGATCGCAGGTTTCGAGACCAAACCCGGCAGCTATCTGCATAAAGTTAATCATCCCCGGATAGGTCGCGGCAAAAACACCCTGCTTATAGAACAGACTTTGCTGTTGATATACAAGACCTAACGCTTCGTTATTCATCAGAATGATTTTAATATCCAGCTGATTTTCGCTGGCGGTCGCCATTTCCTGAATATTCATCATCAGGCTGCCATCGCCGGAGAAGCACAGCACTTTTTTGTCTGGGTTAGCCAGGGCCGCACCAATCGCCGCAGGCAGGCCAAAGCCCATGGTTCCCAGACCGCCGGAGGTCAGCCACTGGCGTGGACGATTCAGCGGGTAAGCCTGTGCCGCCCACATCTGATGCTGGCCTACGTCAGTGGTGATAATGGCGCTGTCGTCTACGCAGGCAGCCACGGCGTTGATCAATCCATAGTGGCTGAGCGGATTTTTTTCCTGGGGGATCGTGCACGGAAATTCTTGCTGCAGGTCAGACACCAGTTGATGCCACTCTTCACGCGGCTGCGCTTCAATCTGTGGGAGCAATTGTGCCAGAACCTCATCGACATCTGCCTGGATCGCCACATGCGGCTGTTTGATTTTACCCAGCTCCGCGCGGTCAATATCCACGTGGATGATTTTGGCATTCGGGCAGAACTGTTCGGTTTTACCAATCGCCCGGTCATCAAAACGTGCGCCCAGAACAATCAGTAAATCCGCTTCTTGCAGAATAAAGTTGGTGCTGCGTGCGCCATGCATGCCCAGCATGCCTAACGACAGCGGATGCGCTTTTGGCAGCATACCGAGCGCCATCAACGTCATGGTGGTAGGCAGTTTTGCTTTTTCGGCCAGCTCACGAACACGTTCCGGCGCGTTAATTACGCCGCCGCCGAGGTACAGCACCGGGCGTTTGGCGGCGTTAATCATAGCTGCAGCATCGCGAATGCTGTCCTGGCTGAACGCTGGTGCCGCCATTTTCTGCGCGGGTTCCGGCATCTCTTCAATGTCAAAAACAGCGGTTTGAATATCCTTAGGAATGTCTATCCACACCGGGCCTGGACGTCCGGACTGCGCAATGCGGAACGCATCGCTCATGACCTGCGGTAATTCACTGATATGGCGGACCAGATAGTTGTGCTTAGTGATGGGGATAGAGATGCCGTAGGTGTCGACTTCCTGGAAAGCGTCGGTGCCGATCATTGAGGCCGGAACCTGCCCGGTGATACACACCAGCGGGATGGAATCCAGACGCGCATCGGCAATGGCGGTTACCAGGTTGGTTGCGCCCGGTCCACTACAGGCCATACAGACAGCGGGTTTGCCATCGGTTCTCGCCATTCCCTGCGCGATAAACCCCGCGCCCTGCTCGTGGCGCGCCAGGATATGACGGATTTGTGTGCTTTGGCTTAAGGCGTCATATACGGGAAGAATCGAGCCACCTGGAATACCGGTGACGACCTGAATCCCCTGACGTTCCAGGAAATGAACGATGAATTCTGCGCCCGTAAAACGCGTACGCTTGGATGTTATGCCCGAAATTGCCATGCTCCAGTCCTTTTATTCTGGGCCTTTGCTCCGGGCAGGTCTCTGAAACGAAAAACCCCGCCCGGTTTGCGCCGGCGGGGTTTTGGAATCGTGTGTTGATTCGGACCCTACGGCGCATTGCCGACGACCACCACCACACGCACGACGACCGCTGCGCGAGATGGCGCAGTTTTTAGTAGGGTCGCAGTCAGCATGGAAGGGTTCATTAGGGACCTGTCTGTTTGTTGATTAACTGGATTTATACAAACACAGGTTTTTCAGCGTGACAATGGAAAAATTTTCATCTGCACAAAAATGCTTCAACGATCACATTTCATTGTATGTCGTGCAAAAACAAAAAACCCCGCCGGAGCGAGGTTTTTTCAGCGTTGTGCGGTTGGTAGCCGCCGAACACACTGTGTTATGTCAACGAAAAAAGTATACGCGTTCTACGAAGAACACGCAATTTCGGCACGAATTTTGATGTTTTTGAGTATGGAACATGAATAGCGCAATGTCCATAAAGCACTGTTAATTTATACAGTATTTATCTATAATGTCTCGGTACGCAATGTGTTATGCGGGGGCCGCATCGTAAACCGGCGCATCAAAGTCCTGGCTGAAACGGGTGGTGCCGTCAGCGCCTTAACCCCCGCGTGAGCACACTGTGTTATGTCAACAAAGGTGCTGGCAACAGGCAGCGGCGAGGTACGTCAGCACCGTGCTCCTTGTACCAAAAGGAGAGCGTATGAGCCTCGTGGATATCGCTATTCTTATCCTCAAACTCATTGTTGCAGCACTGCAACTCCTTGATGCCGTTCTGAAATACGTTAAGTAATTCAGATTCAAGTCGCACCTAAGGGGGGCGGATAACACTCCGCTCCCCTTTCACCTTCTCCCTGGTGCTTGTATCGCGTCAATATGTTACGTTTTTATGACATCCTCAGGGAAGAATTCCGCCATGACGCTTTCTGTTTTCTGCATTTTGCTGTTCGCCGCACTGCTGCATGCCAGCTGGAATGCCATCGTAAAAGCGGGAAACGACAAGCTGTACTCGGCGATCAGCGTCAGCGGAACCGCTGCGATTATGGCGCTGATTTGTTTACCCTTTGCGCCGCAACCCTCTGCCGCCAGCCTGCCGTTTTTAGCTGTCTCAACCGCATTACAGGTGGTCTATACCGTCCTGGTCGCTAAAACCTATCAGGTTTCGGATATGAGCCAGA
Organism: Citrobacter sp. S39; assembly: GCF_009495675.1. Taxonomy (NCBI): domain Bacteria; kingdom Pseudomonadati; phylum Pseudomonadota; class Gammaproteobacteria; order Enterobacterales; family Enterobacteriaceae; genus Citrobacter; species Citrobacter sp. S39. Next base: position 1,004,768 of record NZ_CP045555.1, on the reverse strand, counting down.
CCTATCCTCTGATGCGCGGCACAGCGCCACTGCTGGTCGCGATTATCAGCGTCCTGTTTCTTGGTGATAGCCTCTCGCTACTCGCCTGGGTGGGGATTGCCACCATCTGTCTGGCTATTCTCGGGATGGCGTTTAACGGACGCAGCGGTTCGCAACGCGGGATTATCCTGGCGCTCATTAACGCCTGCTTTATCGCCGGTTATACGCTGGTTGATGGCACCGGCGTACGTTTATCAGAAACCGCGCTGGGTTATACGCTGTGGACCTTCTTTCTGAACGGCTCCTGCCTGCTGGGCTGGGCGATGATCGCCAGACGCCGGGAAGCGTCGCGCTATCTTGTACAGCAGTGGAAGAAAGGTATTCTTGGTGGCATTGGCACAATGGGTTCTTACGGCCTGGCGCTGTGGGCCATGACCCAGGCTCCGTTGGCGGTAGTCGCGGCGCTGCGTGAAACCTCTATCCTGTTTGGCGCGCTGCTCGCGTGGCTGCTACTGAAAGAGAAGGTTGCCGGAATACGTCTTGTCGCGGCTGCAGGTATTGCCGTAGGCGCAGTTTTACTACGCTTATCATGATCGCGTTGTAAACCCGATGCAATCCGGCAACATTTGTTGCCGCTTTTTGTTTACATTTCCTGCCGTCCATCACATAAACATTCCAGCCCACTATCTGGCCTTCTTTTTCTGTTGTGGTAGATTCCACGCGCATTTACGGGAAAGTGCAGCACCTTATTCTTCTTTTTTCTCTTTTTTAAAAGTAATCAGCGAAATGAAAAGGCATAGAAGCGTCAATTTGTTGTTGATGTTGGTATTACTGGTGGCGGTAGGTCAGATGGCGCAAACCATTTATATCCCCGCGATTGCTGATATGGCGCGTGAACTGAACGTTCGCGAAGGGGCGGTGCAAAGCGTAATGGCCGCCTATCTGTTGACCTATGGTCTATCACAACTGGTTTACGGTCCCCTTTCAGACCGCGTTGGCCGCCGCCCGGTTATCCTCGCCGGGATGTCTATTTTTATGCTGGCCACGCTGGTCGCGATTACCACGCATAGCCTGACGGTACTGATTATCGCCAGTGCCATCCAGGGGATGGGAACGGGCGTCGGCGGAGTGATGGCGCGAACGTTACCGCGCGATCTGTACGAAGGCACGCAACTGCGCCACGCCAATAGTCTGTTAAACATGGGGATTCTGGTCAGTCCGCTGTTAGCTCCGCTGATTGGCGGTGTGCTGGATACAGTGTGGAACTGGCGCGCCTGCTATATTTTTCTGTTGATTCTGTGTGCGGGCGTGACGTTTAGCATGGCACGCTGGATGCCGGAAACGCGCCCTGCAGGTGCGCCGCGTCCACGGCTGATCGCCAGCTACAAAACCCTGTTTGGTAATAGCGCTTTCACCTGTTACGTGCTGATGTTGATCGGCGGTCTGGCAGGCGTTGCGGTCTTCGAAGCCTGCTCCGGAGTATTATTGGGCGCACGTCTCGGTCTAAGCAGCATGGTGGTCAGTATCCTGTTTATTCTGCCCATCCCGGCGGCGTTTTTCGGTGCATGGTTCGCCGGTCGCCCGAATAAGCGTTTCTCGACGCTAATGTGGCAGTCGGTGACCTGCTGTCTGGTAGCGGGTTTAATGATGTGGATCCCAGGGCTGTTTGACGTGATGAACGTCTGGACGCTGCTGGTTCCTGCCGCACTATTTTTCTTCGGCGCCGGAATGTTGTTTCCGCTGGCAACCAGCGGTGCAATGGAGCCTTTCCCGTTCCTGGCAGGCACTGCTGGCGCGCTGGTTGGGGGATTACAGAACATTGGTTCCGGCGTGCTGGCGTGGTTCTCTGCCATGCTGCCGCAGACCGGGCAAGCCAGTCTGGGCCTGCTGATGACCCTTATGGGGCTGTTGATTTTTGTTTGCTGGCTTCCGCTGGCGTCACGCGTGTCGCATCAGGGACAGGCGGTTTAAGCGTATGATGGCCCGGCTTATCGCCGGGCTTTTCGCATTCTGGCGCGATAATCGTCGTCAGTAACGGTTCCAGCGCCGGACGCCAGGCCCCCTCCTCACCATCATAGAACTGCGTATCCGCATTGATAGCATAGGGAATTTTCGCTTTTTTCAGCTCGCACGCCATAAAGCGGGCAAACGCCATTTGCGAGGCAGAAGGCGCGTTTTTGACGGTTTCTCCCGGCGACCAGCCCCCTACCCAACTGACATGCCCGGTTTTCTGCTGCCAATGAATGGCGGTATTGATACGGGCGCGAATGGCGGCCTTTTCTGCCGCAGTCCCTGAGGTCCACGGATATTTGCCGTTATTTTTCAGCGGTCCCCACGGAAAAATATGCCATTGGGCCAGCACCGTATTCTGACTTTGCGGCGGCAGCTTTAGGTTGGCCAAATCTTCCGGAGCGGCATGCAGTTTCGGCGCGATAAAAATCATTCGCTGTGGATCGATGGCATGGATGGTTCGAATGGCTTTGTCATACACGCGATTGAGCGACGCCTGATTATGGTTGAGCTTATCAGAGGGGTCGTAGATCAGGTCGAACCCCAGCAACGGCGAGCGTTGACCAAAGTAATGCGCCACCGCCACCCACCAATTAACCACCTCTTTTTCGTTCCCGGCGCTGGGGTCTTTTTTATATTCGTCTGCCTGATAGGCAATGATCGGGATCACGCCATACTGCTCGCAGGCTTCCACCAGCTTGCGCAGATGAATCAGCCGCGCCTCCGTAGGCTCTCCCGCTACGCGAATGCGTACGTGGGCCAACCCTTTCGCCTTGTAGTCCCGCACTACCAGCGGATCGAATTCACGGATACCCCGATCGGTGCGCGCCCAATCTACGTCCATCCCAACGCCAAGCTGCTGTGCATACTGCGCCGCCGTCAGCGCAGGTTGCGCGGCACACACGGTGGCGCTGGCCAACAGTAAAAGGGAAACAATCGGCTTTAACACGGTCGTCCTTACGCAAATCATCAGGAGTGATATCACGTATTTAGCACGCTTTTTCACTTTCCGTGTAGAGAGAAAGCGTAAAAAATATTCGCGGTCCGCTTATTTTACCTGCTCCTGAAGCCAGCTAATAAACGCCTCGATTTTCGGCCACTGCCTGCCGGGCAGCGTGGTGATGTAGTAATGCTGATGGCATTTCAGCGCCATATCGCCAAAAGGCGCTACCAGTTCTCCGCTGTCGAGACGTTTTTGCACCAGCCGCTTTCGGCCCATCGCCACGCCGATATGGTTCATGGCGGCAATTACCGCTAAATCAGAACGATCGAAACCAATCCCCGATGATGTCGGCAAATTCGCCGAAAAATGCTGCGCCCAACTGTGCCATTCATCGGTTCCTGAGTCGTTACTCCATGCCTGTCTGTCGTGCAGCAAGGTGCAGTGCGGCAAATTCACTAACGAACCGGTAAGGTCATGGCGGCGAGCGTAGTCCGGGCTGCATACCGGCAGGATCTCTTCATCCATCAGGAAGTGGTGCGTAAGCTGCGCGGAGGGCGCATCGTCAAAATAGATAGCCAGATCGACCCCGGCACGCTGCAGATTGACGTTGTCGTTTCTGGTCAGGATGGTCAGTGAAATTGACGGGTAGCGACGGGTAAAGTCACCGAGCGCCGGAACCAGCCAGCACTGGGCGATAGAAGGTCGAGAGTAGACGGTGAGCGTCCCGGACAGCTCCTGGTTTTTAATATCGAGGATTTCCTGATTCAGCGTATCCAGCGACGATTTCAGCGCCCAGAATACCCGCTTACCCTCGTGGGTGAGTTCCACTTTACGGTGCGAACGGACAAACAGCTGAATGCCCAGTTCATCTTCCAGTTGATTAATGCGATGGCTGACGGCGCTGGGGCTTAACGACAGCTCATCTGCCGCCAGCGCAAACGACTGATGCCGGGCCGCCACTTCAAAAGTATACAGCTTTGACAGCTGCCAGCCATTGAGCAGCCGGTTTCTGACCTCGCGTAGGGGATCCAAACTCACCTCCTGTCCTCCTGATTCATTCGCCGGAGTGTAAAAAACTTCGCTGCAAAAATCAGCATAAAGATGAATCAAGGTGAACCATATCGCATAAACATAGCGTAATTAGACATAAATCACTCACTTGATGCAATCTAGCTCATGTGAAAGGAGATTTATATCGTTTGTCAGACGGTGCCTTATTTTTGTCCAATAACCTTATATTAATCACAGGGCAAGGTGAGCTATGCACTCTCAAATCTGGGTTGTGAGCACGCTGCTGATAAGCATCGTGTTAATCGTTTTGACCATCGTGAAGTTCAAATTCCACCCGTTTCTGGCGCTGCTGTTAGCCAGTTTCTTCGTGGGTACGATGATGGGGATGGGGCCGCTGGATATGGTCAATGCCATTGAGAGCGGCATCGGCGGTACGCTGGGCTTCCTCGCGGCGGTTATTGGCCTTGGGACTATCCTCGGAAAAATGATGGAAGTATCCGGCGCAGCCGAACGCATCGGCCTGACGCTGCAGCGCTGCCGCTGGCTTTCCGCCGACGTCATTATGGTGCTGGTCGGGCTAATTTGCGGGATCACGCTGTTCGTTGAGGTCGGCGTGGTGCTATTAATTCCACTGGCCTTTTCGATTGCTAAAAAAACCAATACCTCATTACTGAAGCTGGCGATTCCGCTGTGTACGGCGCTGATGGCGGTACACTGCGTCGTACCTCCGCATCCGGCCGCTCTGTTCGTGGCGAATAAGCTGGGCGCAGACATTGGCACCGTGATTGTCTACGGCTTACTGGTGGGTTTAATGGCTTCGCTTGTCGGTGGGCCGCTGTACCTGAAATTCCTCGGTAACCGTCTGCCATTTAAACCAGTACCGGCTGAGTTTTCCGACCTGAAAGTGCGTGATGAAAGCACGCTGCCATCGCTGGGCGCGACGCTGTTTACCGTACTGCTACCAATTGGCCTGATGCTGGTGAAAACCGTCGCGGAACTGAACATGGCGAAAGGCAGCACGGTGTATACGCTGCTGGAGTTTATTGGTAACCCGATCACCGCGATGTTTATCGCCGTTTTCGTAGCCTATTACATTCTCGGTCTGCGTCAGCACATCGGTATGGGTGCGCTGCTGACCCACACCGAAAACGGTTTTGGCTCGATTGCTAACATTTTGCTGATTATCGGCGCAGGCGGCGCATTCAACGCTATTCTCAAGAGCAGCGGGCTGGCGGATACTCTGGCGCTGATCCTCTCAAACATGCATATGCACCCGATTCTACTGGCGTGGCTGGTCGCTCTGATTCTGCATGCGGCGGTAGGCTCTGCCACGGTGGCGATGATGGGCGCAACGGCAATCGTTGCCCCGATGCTACCGCTGTATCCCAACGTTAGCCCGGAGATCATCGCCATTGCCATCGGTTCCGGCGCTATTGGCTGCACGATCGTCACCGATTCCCTGTTCTGGCTGGTGAAGCAGTATTGCGGCGCCACCCTGAATGAAACGTTCAAATACTATACGACCGCGACATTTATCGCGTCCGTTATTGCACTGGCTTGCACATTCCTGCTTTCCTTTATTATCTAAGCGCGAAGAGACTGACTATGGAAAACAATCAAACACTTATCGCCCAGCATCCTTTAGTGGAAGATCTGGTGGCTCTGAAAGAGACAACCTGGTTTAACCCTGGCACCACCTCTCTTGCGGAAGGTTTACCGTATGTTGGCCTGACAGCACACGACGTTGAGGATGCCCACGCGCGTCTGACGCGCTTCGCACCGTATCTGGCGCAGGCCTTCCCGGAAACCGCCGCCACCGGGGGCATTATCGAATCTGAGCTGGCCGCAATCCCTGCCATGCAAAAACGGTTGGAAAAAGAGTTCGGGCAACACATTAACGGCGAAGTCCTGCTGAAGAAAGACAGTCATTTGCCGATTTCAGGCTCGATTAAAGCGCGTGGCGGCATTTATGAAGTACTGACCCATGCGGAAAAACTGGCGCTGGAAGCCGGTCTGCTGACCACCAAAGACGATTACCGCGTTCTGTTTTCGCCGGAGTTTAAACAGTTCTTCAGCCAGTACAGCATCGCGGTTGGCTCCACCGGCAACCTGGGGATGTCGATTGGTATCATGAGTGCCCGCATCGGCTTTAACGTCACGGTGCATATGTCTGCCGACGCCCGCGCGTGGAAAAAAGCCAAGCTGCGCAGCCACGGCGTGACGGTAGTGGAGTACGAAGAAGATTACGGCGTGGCGGTTGAACAAGGTCGTAAGGCGGCACAATCCGATCCGAACTGCTTCTTTATCGATGATGAAAATTCCCGCACGCTATTTTTAGGCTATGCGGTCGCCGGTCAGCGTCTGAAAGCGCAGTTTGCCCAGCAGGGACGCACGGTGGATTCAGACCATCCACTATTTGTCTACCTACCGTGCGGTGTCGGTGGCGGCCCTGGCGGCGTGGCATTTGGCCTGAAGCTGGCATTCGGCGATAATGTGCACTGCTTCTTCGCTGAACCGACTCATTCACCGTGTATGCTGCTGGGGATTTACACCGGGCTGCACGATACCATTTCCGTACAGGACATCGGCATCGATAACCTGACAGCAGCGGATGGACTGGCGGTGGGTCGCGCATCGGGCTTTGTTGGCCGGGCGATGGAACGTCTGCTCGACGGTCTGTACACCCTGGACGATCAGACAATGTACGATATGCTGGGCTGGCTGGCGCAGGAAGAAGGCATTCGTCTTGAGCCGTCGGCGCTGGCAGGCATGGCTGGCCCTCAGCACGTTTGCGCCTCCACGGATTACCAGCAGATGCATGGCTTCAGCGCGGATCAGCTCAATAACGCCACCCATCTGGTGTGGGCAACCGGCGGCGGCATGGTGCCGGAAACCGAGATGGCGCAATACCTGGCGAAAGGGCGCTAATCTCAGCGCAGCATCGCCATCAGCTCCATCGGTGAGCGATGCTGCTTAAGCAGGTCACGCATCACGCGCATATGCGGTGCGGTATGGTTGAAGAAAGCCTGATATCCTGCACACAGCACGCCCTTTCCATTTTCCTCGCAGTACGCAGGACAATCACCATGGTAATATTGAAACAATGAGCATGTTTGGCAACGCGTATTCATTGATGACATGGTCTGTCGTTCAATTTGTGCTGCCAGACCACACCACTGGCGGAGCGTTTTGTCGAAAAGCTGGATAGATATCTGATTAATATCTTCACGTACCCAGATATCAAATATCGTAATTAAAAATCGGCCCCACGCCTCAGACGTAACCGATTCGTCTGTCAGATGACCTGAGCCATCGTGCTTAACCAGCGGAATAAACTGTACCAGGCGAACATTTCCTTGTTGCAAACCACGGTACACTTCAACTGGTTGTAAACACTTCTGGTGGTCAATCACCACGTTTAAAACATCATCACTAACATCCATGTTCTCACATCCTGTCATGCAAAATTCCCGATAAATACGATAAGTTGGCGAACATGCGTTACAGCAAACAGTATTGCGAGGGATAACACCGCGAGGGAGATCATAAATTTGTCACGCACCGCACGAGATTCAGAAAAATCGCTATGTGTAACATCCATCAGATTACGGCTGCGGGTATAGCGCCAAAGTACGATTCCCACCATCGCCAGCACCACAATTGAAACCCAAAACAGGAAGCCCGCCTGATGCCAGTTGTGCTTCAGCGCCAGCGCCATTAACGCACCATATCCCAGCAGGGTACGAAACCAGGCCAGCGATGTTCGCTCCGGTTGTAACCCCGGGTCGGCGATACGTCGCGATTTGCGGCTATCCGGCATACAGCACCAGCGTCATGACAATCACTGCCACAATAGTCAGCATAACGCTGATAATCAGCAGGCTGTGGGTGTAGGGCAAGTCCTCTTTCAGTCGCATCGCCTTTTCGTTACGTAGCCAGCGCAGGTAGCCGTAGATCGCCAGACCGCCGGCAAACAGACACAGCAACAAGGCAAGCGCCTCACGGATGACCGGCGTGGCAAAATCCGGGGCCAGTTGATCAAGGCCAACTCCCGCCGCCAGAAATCCGAGCGCGGTGCGGATCCACGCCAGAAAGGTACGTTCATTTGCCAGCGAGAAGCGATAGTCCGGTGCTTCCCCAAGGCGAGAAATCTTCATGACAGCTCCTTAAATATTGTTGTCTGGTCGTTATACCGGAACAGTTAAGGAGTATGAACCTGATTCTCAAACGAAAGGGCGAGTCTGGTGATGAGACAATGGAAAAGAGAGAGGGGTATTTGTAATGCCGGATGGCGAGTTGCGTTTTATCCGGCCTACAGGAGATGCAGGCCGGATAAGTCAGTTTTAACCTAATCCCCAGAAGAGCACCGCCAGCAATTGCGGGGTGATAATCCTCAGGAACATGACCAGCGGATAAACGGTGGCGTAGGAGAGCGCTGCCGCCCCGCTGGTGGCATGCAGGTTGTTAGCAAACGCCAGCGCAGGAGGATCGGTCATTGAGCCGGCCAGCATGCCGCACAGCGTCAGATAGTTCATTTTGGCGAAGATCCGTGCCAGCAAGCCCACGGTAATGAGCGGAATCGCGGTAATGAAAATACCGTAGCCCACCCAGCTCAGACCATCGCCTTGCGTCAGGGTATGAACAAAATCACCGCCTGACTTCAGACCAACCACCGCGAGAAACAGTACGATACCCAACTCTCGCAGCGCCAGGTTAGCGCTGGGAGGCATAAACCAGTACAGCTTACCGATGCTGCCAATACGTCCAAGAATCAAAGCCATAATCAGCGGCCCACCGGCCAGCCCCAGCTTCAACGCCACCGGGAAACCCGGGATAAACAGCGGGATTGACCCCAGCAGAACACCCAGTCCGATACCGATAAATACCGGCAGCATCTGCACCTGCTGCAGTTTTTGCTGCGCGTTACCAACAACATTGGCAACGGCGTCAATCGACGAAGGGCGCCCAACCAGATTGAGGATATCCCCGAATTGCAGGCTGGCGTCGCTGCTGGCTACCAGCTCAACCCCCGCACGGTTCAGGCGGGAGATCACCACGTCGTAACGTTCTTTAAAGTGCAGATCGCGGATACGTTTACCCAGCACTTGTTCGTTGGTCACCACCACGCGCTCAACGCGTAAATCAGTCCCGCGCGTCGACAACGATGTGTCCACCTCCTGACCAATCACCACCTGCGCGTTGTGCAGATCAGCTGGCTGCCCGACCAGGTGTAACAGGTCGCCCATCTGGATAACTGTCCCTGGCGACGGCACCATCAATGTCTCGTCACGTTTCAGACGCGAGCAGATGATTTTGTCGCTGTTCAGAATCGGGACATCCTGAATTGCCATATTGTTGATGTTTGGGTTTTCCACACGGATGTTCATCGTCTGAATCAGTGCGTGCCCGTTGGTTAGCGTGGATTCATGCTGCTGGGCTTCAGCATCGACGTTAACGCGGAAAATAAGGCGCATCAGCCACATGGTGAGTAAAATTCCGCAAATGCCGAAAGGATAAGCCATGGCATAGCTCATCCCCATCTGGTCAACCACATCGCCAGGGGTACCCAGATCGCGCAGAATTTGCTGCCCGGCTCCCAACGCTGGGGTATTGGTGACCGCCCCGGAGAATATACCCAGTACCACGGGAAGAGGAATGGCAAAAAGTTTATGCAGAATCGCGGTGACCAGGCCACCCATGATTACAATCAGCACGGCAAACAGATTCAGCCGCAGGCCCGAAACGCGCAATGACGCAAAAAAGCCCGGTCCGACCTGGATACCGATGGTGTAGACGAACAGGATCAGGCCAAATTCCTGAATAAAATGCAGCATGTCGCCGCTCAGGGTCATCCCTGCCTGATCGACAAAATGCCCGACAATAATACCGCCGAACAGCACGCCTCCGATGCCAAAACCAACACCACGTATTTTTATGTTGCCGATCCATAATCCGACAACTGCCACTAATGCCAGAACACTGACCGTCAATGCTATATCACTCATTATCCTGTTCCCTGTGAATAACATCATTAAGTAAATGGATTCTCGCAGAGTACAGTCGCAATGTATGGGTGGTAAAGCACAAAAAAGCCCCGTCATTTCTGGCGGGGCAAAGGCATGGAGCTATTTAACTATTTAATGCGGGACGTTCGCTGATAGCGATACGTTGTGGAGCAATGGCTTCAGGTTCATTCCGGGTCAAATCGATATGCAGCAAGCCGTTAGTGAAGCTTGCGCCGGAGACCTCCATATTTTCAGCCAGCGTAAAGCTCAGGCTGAACGGCTGAATGACCAGCCCCTGGTGCAACCATTTGGTCTCTTTTTCCGGCTGCTGCGGCGTACCTTTCACGGTCAGGCGCGTGCCTTCCAGTTGAATATCCAAATCGTCCTGGCGGAAACCGGCTAACGCAAGGGTAATGCGGTAGTGGTTATCATCGCTCTTTTCGATGTTATAAGGCGGGAAGCTCTGGCTTTCACCGGTGTTTTGCAAAGCATTGGCCAGTTTGTCAAAACCGATCCATTGACGCAGCAGTGGGGATAAATCGTAGTTACGCATAATAATCTCCTTCTAAGAAGCGAGTAGGTACCTTTCGGCTCCCTGACGGCAAGCCGATGACTTAGTAAGGCCGCCTGAAGCGGCCTATAGAATTAGTTGATTTCGATGCGGCGCGGCTTATTCGCTTCAGGAATCACGCGCTCAAGATCGATATACAGCAGACCATTTACCAGGTTTGCGCCGCGAACATGAATGTTCTCCGCTAACTGGAACTTACGTTCGAAGTTGCGCTCGGCAATACCCTGATACAGGTAAGTACGTTCTTTTTGATCGTCCGCATGGGCACCTTTCACCACCAGCAGATTATCCTGGGCAGTAATTTCCAGTTCGCTTTCAGCAAAACCGGCAACGGCAATTGCAATGCGGTAATGGTTTTCGTCTACCAGCTCAACGTTGTACGGAGGGTAGCCGCCATTGCTTTGGCCCTGATTGTTTTCCAGCAGGTTAAACAGACGGTCAAAACCAATAGCAGAACGGTACAGCGGGGATAAATCAAAGTTACGCATAATTAATAGCTCCTGAAATCAGCGAGAATAATTGACCTTCCATCATGGACAGGTCAGGTAGCCAGGACACCCATCAGGCATGCCCTTCATTTGTCTACACTCTAAAAATGGGTCTTAATACAAACTTTTCAAGCGTATTCATCTGACTTTTTTTGCAGTTTGTTGTCTATTGCATACACTGGGGGGAGCAGTTGTTCTCGTTAAATCGCGATGGCCGCCACAGTGCGACGAAATGGTGATGTTATTTTCGCAACGGATCGCTTTAACTCACCATGCAAACACGATAAATACAGATGAATAAATGATGATTAAAAAAATGTTGGTAACACTGACGATGTGTAGTGGGATGGCGTTTGTAAGCGGCTGTTCCAGCATCATGTCGCATACCGGTGGCAAAGAAGGGACATATCCTGGCACGCGAGCCAGTGCCACAATGATTAGCGAAAGTGATACGAACTGGGGAACCAAGTCACTGGCGATTCTGGATATGCCTTTCACCGCGGTGCTCGATACGGTATTGCTACCGTGGGATCTCTTTCGCAAAGACAACTCGGTGAGATCCCGCGTAGAAAAGAGCGAGGAGAGAACCCAGGCCACGAACGCCGTTATTCCCCCGGCAGAAATGTCCGCTCCATAAGTTAACGCTCGGTTTCAGTCACCCACAGCTGGCGGAAACCCTCGACGTCTTCCATCCACGCAACCTGTCGACCATCAGGGGAGAAGACGATCGCATCGGCCGACGGCGGGTTACCATGCCGTTCCGTTAAAAAATCAATCTTGCCCGTTTGAACATCACAACAAGCAATTCTGTTCTCCAGTACAAATCCCAGCCATTTCCCCGATGGGTGCCAGTTTAAGGCTGACTGAATATTCGTAGTGCATTGGGTAAGCTGACGCGGTGCTCCCCCCTGTGGGGAAATCAGCCATAACTGCACAATACCGCTGTCATCACGCATTAAAAACGCAATCTCAGACGCCTTTGGATTACTGCGTACCCAATGGCGAGGTTGATTCACTAGCCCCGGGAAGACGCGCTCATGGGTAAACGTCAGGCGACGTTGACAAATACCGGATGGCGGCGCAGGCATGGTCATGTCAGTCCCCTCCAGAGGCGCGTCCCCCGGCTGTTTCCAGTCGTTTTCATCCAGTGGCAAATCGACAATAAACAATTCCGGTACTTTTTCGCCATTCACTGACAACGTATCGCCGATAAACGCCAGCCTGTTTTCTCCTACCCAGCCCTCTTCATAGGCACGGTTAATCTCATCGCTACCCGGTTTTGGCGTTGGTGTCGTCTGGCTCACCAGCACGCACCAATGGCTGCCACTGTATTCACGCGGATGCTGCGCGAAGACCTTCACCGGCCCATACGGTGCAGCCACGCCGACGTTGCGTAAATCCAGCGCCGCCGAGCGCTCATGCAAAACATGGTCGTTATAGGTGAAACTGACAAACTCACCGTTTGGGCTAAAGACATGCACATGACTCCCGCCACGCAGCGCGCCTGGCGTGTACGGCGCGGTAATATCCATCGCATCCAGATTCTCCACCCCAGCCTGCGTAACAATCACCCCACGACGATGATGGAAGTCGTAATGCCATGTTTCATCAGGATTTTCAGGCCCATGAATGAATACATATTTTTCCGACTTTGGATGAACGGTCACCACGCCAACGTGCGCTCCCTGAGTAGCCCGGTAAATCACCTCCAGTTCGCCAGTATGGATATTGACGCGCTCAATTGTTTCACCGGTAAAGGAGGCGCCAGAAGGACGCACATCAAAGACCAGCCACTGGCTGTCCGGTGTCCAGGTGTTAATATTGGTAAGCTGATGATTACGCGGCGTAAAGGTGATTTGCTTCATGGGATGCCCTGATACAAGACGATTAAAGCAATCATACTTCACAAGCACTTCACTTTCAGGCTTTAGCGTATCGCCATCTTCATTTTTGCGGACAGAAAGATGGAACATTTTGACGTGGCGATTATCGGATTAGGTCCGGCAGGCGCAGCGCTGGCGCGGCAGTTGAGCGGAAAAATGCGCGTGATTGCGTTGGATAAAAAACGCCAATGCGGCAACGAAGGTTTCACTAAACCCTGCGGCGGTCTGCTGGCCCCGGACGCCCAGCGTTCGTTTATCCGCGATGGTATAACCTTACCCGTTGATGTCATCGCCAACCCGCAGATTTTTAGCGTTAAAACTATTGATGTTGCCGCTTCTTTGACGCGTAACTACCAGCGCAGCTACATTAATATCAACCGCCATGCTTTTGATTTATGGCTTAAATCTCTCATCCCTGACGATGTACAGGTGTATCACGACAGCCTGTGTCGGAAAATCTGGCGCGAGGGCGATAAATGGCATGTTATCTTCCGCGCCGACGGTTGGGAGCAGCAGATCACCGCGCGTTATCTGGTGGGGGCAGACGGTGCGAATTCACTGGTGCGCCGTCATCTCTATCCCCAGCACCAAATCCGTAAATATGTCGCTATTCAACAATGGTTTGCGGAGAAACATCCTGTGCCGTTCTATTCCTGTATTTTTGATAACGATGCAACTGACTGTTATTCATGGAGTATCAGCAAAGATGGCTATTTTATCTTTGGTGGCGCCTACCCCATGAAGGACGGACAGGCACGCTTTGACGCGCTGAAGGAGAAGCTGAAAGCGTTCCATTTCCAGTTCGGCAAACCGGTGAAAAGTGAAAAATGTACGGTTCTGTTCCCCTCACGCAGGAAAGACTTTGTCTGCGGAGAGGACAACGCATTTTTGATTGGTGAAGCGGCCGGTTTTATCAGCGCCAGCTCGCTGGAAGGGATTAGCTATGCGCTGGACAGCGCGGAGATCCTCAAATCGGTACTGCTGCGGGATACGCCAGATATGAATCACGCTTACCGTAAAGCTACCCGTAAAATACGTCTCAAACTGTATGGCAAAATCCTGAAAAGCCGGGCACTCACATCAGCATTTTCGCGGAAATGGATAATGCGCAGCGGCGTGGCGCATATTCCCCAGGGAGACCATTCAGCACCACAAATCATGGCTGAAACAGGGCAAATGAAACAAGGCACTTGCCCATAATTTCTTAATTCAGCGCAAATTTCTCAATGGCATACGCGACGCCATCTTCGAGGTTGGATTTGGTCACGAAGTTGGCGATTTCTTTGACTGATGGAATAGCGTTGTCCATGGCAACACCCACGCCTGCGTATTCAATCATCGCGATGTCGTTTTCCTGATCGCCTATCGCCATCACCTCTTCGGCTTTAATACCTAACGCATCGGCCAGCGATTTTACGCCAGTGCCTTTATTGACGCGTTTATCGAGGATTTCGAGGAAATACGGCGCACTTTTCAATACGGTGTACTTCTCTTTTACTTCTGCTGGGATGCGCGAGATGGCTTTATCGAGGATCTCCGGTTCATCAATCATCATCACTTTCAGGAACTGGGTTGCTGGATCCATTTTCTCGGCTTCACAGAACACCAGCGGGATGGTCGCGACAAACGATTCGTGCACCGTGTAGTAGCTGATATCACGGTTCGCGGTATACAACGTGTTGCGATCGAGGGCGTGGAAATGTGAGCCAACTTCCCGGGAAAGCTGCTCCAGGTAGCGATAATCGTCATAGCTTAACGCAGTTTGCGCTACGGTACTGCCATCTCCAGCTTTCTGCACCAGCGCACCGTTGTAGGTAATGCAGTAGTCACCGGGTTGTTCCATATGCAGTTCTTTCAGATAACTGTGAACGCCGGCATACGGGCGTCCTGTGGTCAGCACCACATTCACGCCACGCGCGCGCGCCGCGGCAATCGCCGTTTTGACCGCAGGTGAAATGGTGTGATCGGGCAGCAGAAGTGTGCCATCCATGTCGATAGCAATAAGTTTGATAGCCATGAGTTCCCCGGATTAAATGAGTCCGTCCTCATGCTAACGCGATTCCGCTCAAAAAACAGCTACGAAAAGGGGGATAGAAAGGGGAATCGAGATTCCTCTTTTTTGGGCAAAAAAATACCCGGTTGCGCAAACAACCGGGTATGTTTAACAACGCACGATTAGATATCGATGTTCGCCGCTTTCAGGGCATTCTCTTCGATAAATGCGCGACGCGGTTCAACGGCATCACCCATCAGCGTGGTGAACAGCTGGTCGGCAGCAATCGCATCCTTCACGGTAACGCGCAGCATACGACGGCTTTCCGGATCCATGGTGGTTTCCCACAGCTGTTCCGGGTTCATCTCGCCCAGACCTTTATAACGCTGGATAGCGAGGCCGCGACGTGACTCTTTCTGCAGCCATTCCAGCGCCTGCTCGAAGCTGGCAACCGGCTGGCGACGCTCGCCACGTTCGATAAACGCATCGTCCTCGATCAGTCCACGCAGCTTCTCGCCGAGCGTACAAATACGACGATATTCGCCACCGGTCACAAATTCATGCTCCAGCGGATAATCAGTATCAACGCCGTGGGTACGCACGCGGATCACCGGCTCGAACAGGTTCAGTTCAGCGTCTTTACGCACAAAGCTGTTCCAGGTGCTGCCGTGAACTTCGTTTTCATTCAGTACGTTAACCAGCTGGGACACCCAGGCAGTGACTTTCGCTTCATCAGCCAGATCGGCTTCAGCCAGCGTCGGCTGATAAACCAGTTCTTTCAGCAGCGCTTTCGGGAAACGACGTTCCATACGGCCAATCATTTTCTGCGTCGCGTTGTATTCAGAAACCAGTTTTTCTAATGCTTCACCCGCCAGGGCTGGTGCGCTGGCGTTGGTGTGCAGCGTGGCGCCATCAAGGGCGATAGAGATCTGGTACTGATCCATCGCTTCATCGTCTTTGATGTACTGTTCCTGCTTGCCTTTCTTCACTTTGTACAGCGGCGGCTGTGCAATGTAAACGTGGCCGCGCTCAACGATTTCCGGCATCTGACGATAGAAGAAGGTCAACAGCAGCGTACGGATGTGCGAGCCGTCGACGTCCGCATCGGTCATGATGATGATGCTGTGATAACGCAGTTTGTCCGGGTTGTACTCGTCGCGACCGATGCCGCAGCCCAGCGCGGTGATCAGCGTCGCCACTTCCTGAGAAGAGAGCATCTTGTCGAAACGCGCCTTCTCAACGTTAAGAATTTTACCCTTCAGCGGCAGAATCGCCTGGTTCTTACGGTTACGTCCCTGCTTCGCAGAGCCGCCCGCTGAGTCCCCTTCCACCAGGTACAGTTCAGAGTGAGCCGGGTCGCGTTCCTGACAGTCCGCCAGTTTGCCCGGCAGACCCGCTAAGTCCAGCGCGCCTTTACGACGGGTCATTTCACGCGCGCGACGTGCAGCTTCACGAGCACGCGCAGCATCAATGATTTTGCCGACAACGATTTTCGCGTCAGACGGGTTTTCCAGCAGGTATTCGCTCAGCAGTTCGTTCATCTGCTGTTCTACCGCCGATTTCACCTCAGAGGAGACCAGCTTGTCTTTGGTCTGTGAGGAGAACTTCGGATCCGGTACTTTCACGGAAACAACGGCAATCAGGCCTTCACGGGCATCGTCACCGGTAGCGCTGACTTTCGCTTTTTTGCTGTAGCCTTCTTTGTCCATGTAGGCGTTCAGGGTACGGGTCATCGCCGCACGGAAGCCTGCAAGGTGAGTACCGCCGTCACGCTGCGGAATGTTGTTGGTGAAGCAGTAGATATTTTCCTGGAAACCATCGTTCCACTGCAGCGCAACTTCAACGCCGATACCGTCTTTTTCGGTGGAGAAGTAGAAGATATTCGGGTGGATCGGCGTTTTGTTTTTGTTGAGGTATTCAACAAACGCCTTGATGCCGCCTTCGTAGTGGAAATGATCTTCTTTGCCGTCGCGCTTGTCGCGCAGACGAATAGAGACGCCGGAGTTCAGGAATGACAGCTCACGCAGACGCTTCGCCAGAATGTCGTATTCGAACTCAACGACGTTGGTAAAGGTTTCGTGGCTTGGCCAGAAACGGACCTGAGTACCCGTCAATTCTGTTTCGCCGGTTACCGCCAGCGGCGCCTGCGGCACACCGTGCACGTAAGTTTGCTGATGCACTTTGCCTTCACGACGAATCACCAGCTCCAGTTTCTGCGACAGGGCGTTAACGACGGAAACACCTACGCCGTGCAGACCGCCGGAAACTTTATAGGAGTTATCATCGAATTTACCGCCTGCGTGCAGAACGGTCATGATAACTTCCGCCGCCGAAACGCCCTCTTCCGGGTGAATACCGGTTGGGATACCACGGCCATCATCGGTAACGGACACGGAGTTATCAGCGTGAATCGTTACCACGATATCTTTACAGTGACCCGCGAGCGCTTCGTCGATAGCGTTATCTACCACCTCAAATACCATGTGGTGCAGACCGGTGCCGTCATCCGTGTCGCCGATATACATACCCGGGCGCTTACGCACCGCATCCAGTCCTTTCAGGACTTTGATACTGGAGGAGTCATAAGAATTCGACATCAACGTTTCTCGCTCATTTTATCTTGGGTTAATCCGTTATTTTACCCTTTTCCACGGTAAACATCTTCGAATTTTCATCGGACATGTCTATAACGTGTTCAGCGCTAATTGCGCTGACAAAGACCTGAGATTGCGTGGCTTTTAAGCGGCTGGCCAGCAGCCCGCGACGCGCATCATCCAGTTCAGAGGCAAAATCATCTATCAGGTACAGGCAGCGCCGTCCGCTTTCGCGGGTCAGGAACTCCCCTTGCGCCAGACGTAAGGCGCACATCAGCAGCTTGAGCTGCCCACGCGACAACGTATCTTCCACCGGCGCACCGTCGGCGCGAATGCGGAAATCCGCCTTATGCGGACCGTGCGCGGTGTAGGTCAACATGCGATCGCGTTCAAAACTACGTTCCAGCACTTCGGCGTAATCTGTCTCTTTCTCCCAGCCGCGCTGGAAAGAGAAGGAGAGAGAAAACTCGGGAAGAAACTGCTGGCAGGTATCCGCCATATCCTGCGCGATACCGGCGCTGTACTCCGCGCGCCAGGTGCTGATTTGTTCCGCCAGTGGGATCAGTTCTTTATCCCACGGGCGCAGTTGCTCATAACGACTCACCTGGCGCAGCGCTGCATTGCGCTGCTTGAGCAGTCGCTTCAGGTTACTCCAGGCGGTGAAAAATCCGGCTTCATTGTGAAAGCATCCCCAGTCAAGGAATGCTCTTCTGTATTTGGGGCCGCCATTGAGTAAAGTAAACCCCTCAGGCGTGATCAACTGCATCGGCATCAGGTGCGCCAGTTCCGCGACCTTGTGCCCGTCAGTGCCGTCAATGCGCACTTTGCTGTCACCCAGTTTGTCTTTCGTCAGGCCAATCGACGTCTCACGTTCTTCACCCTGCAAACGCCCGTGTAAAACAAACGACTCCTGCTCGTGGCGAATCACGCGGCCAATCTGCAAACTGCGAAACGCCCGACCATGGCCGAGCGTATAGATAGCTTCCAGCACGCTGGTTTTGCCGCTGCCGTTAGCGCCTACCAGAAAGTTAAAGCCGGGAGATAAAGCGAGATCCGCATTTTCGATATTGCGAAAATCGCGGATCAACAGGCGGGTCAGCGACATTACAGTCTCATTGGCATAACAACGTAAGCCGCGCTCTGGCTGGCTGCATCTTCAATTTGTACACTGGAGACGGAATCGGTCAGCAGAATACGCACGTTTTCGCACTTCAGCGCGTTCAGAACGTCCAGTACGTAGCTAACGTTAAAGCCGATTTCCAGTTCAGTACCAGGATAGGAAACATCCAGAATTTCTTCTGCTTCTTCCTGCTCCGGGTTGTTGGCAGTGATTTTGAGCTGGTTTTCGCTGACATACAGACGCACGCCACGGAATTTCTCGTTGGAGAGAATCGCCGCACGCGCAAACGCCTGTTTGAGGATATCGCAACCGGCTTCCAGATGTTTGTCCGGATTCTTCGGCAATACGCGGCGATAATCCGGGAAACGACCGTCAACCAGCTTGGAAGTAAAGATGAAGTCACCAACGTGCGCACGAATATTGTTGCTGCCAATCTGCACGCGCAGCGGGTTATCGCCGCCATCGAGCATACGCATCAGTTCAATCACACCTTTACGCGGTACGATCACCGAATGGCTAGGCAACGGCTGACCGACAGGCATTGAACAGACCGCCAGGCGGTGACCGTCGGTCGCCACGGTACGCAACTCTTCCCCTTCGGTTTCAAACAGCATGCCGTTTAAGTAGTAACGCACGTCCTGATGCGCCATCGAAAACTGCGTGGCTTCAATCAGGCGCTTCATTGTCGCCTGTGGCAGGGTGAATTCGACTTCGCTCTGCCAGTCGTCCAGATTCGGGAAGTCGGCGGCAGGCAGCGTAGACAGCGAGAAACGGCTACGGCCAGAACGCACCAGCATACGGTCGCCTTCCAGTTGAACGGCAATTTCCGCCCCTTCTGGTAATCCACGGCAAATATCGAAGAATTTACGCGCCGGTACGGTGGTCGCACCAGGTTCATGAGGCTGGATCAGCGCCACGCGCGCCACCATCTCCATTTCGAGATCGGTACCGGTAAGCGAAAGGGTGCCGTCAGCAACCTGCAGCAGCAGGTTTCCGAGGATCGGCAGTGTAGGACGTCCACCCAGCGGGCCGCTGACCTGCTGAAGCGGTTTTAATAAATGTTCACGTTCAACGGTAAATTTCATAGCGTCACGAAGATAATGTTCTGATTAAATTGGAGAAATCTTCTTTAATATCATGGCTTTCTTCACGCAACTGCTCAATCTTGCGGCAGGCATGAAGCACGGTAGTATGGTCACGCCCACCAAACGCGTCGCCAATTTCCGGCAGACTGTGGTTAGTGAGCTCTTTTGCCAGCGCCATCGCCATCTGGCGCGGACGAGCTACCGAGCGAGATCGACGCTTAGAAAGCAGATCCGCAATTTTGATTTTGTAATACTCCGCCACCGTCTTCTGGATATTGTCGATGGTGACCAGCTTTTCCTGCAAAGCCAGCAGATCGCGCAGCGCTTCACGCACGAAATCGATAGTAATCGCCCGGCCGGTAAAATTGGCGTTAGCGATCACGCGGTTCAGTGCGCCTTCCAGCTCACGTACGTTAGAGCGTAGACGCTTGGCAATAAAGAACGCTACTTCACCCGGCAGACGAATGTCGTTTTCGTCGGCTTTTTTCATCAGGATCGCAACACGCGTTTCCAGTTCAGGCGGTTCGATCGCGACAGTCAGTCCCCAGCCAAAACGGGATTTCAGACGATCTTCAACGCCGTTGATCTCCTTCGGATAGCGATCCGAGGTCAGGATGATCTGCTGATTGCCTTCCAGCAGGGCGTTAAAGGTGTGGAAAAACTCTTCCTGCGATCGCTCTTTATTCGCGAAGAATTGGATATCGTCAATCAGCAGCGCGTCAACGGAACGGTAGTAACGTTTAAACTCTTCGATCGCGTTGTTTTGCAGGGCTTTGACCATGTCCTGCACAAAACGCTCGGAGTGCATATACACCACTTTCGCGTTTGGCTTACGCGCCATAATGCCGTTACCGACAGCGTGCAGCAGGTGGGTTTTACCCAGACCCGTACCACCATAAAGGAATAACGGATTGTAGGCGCCGCCAGGATTGTCCGCCACCTGACGTGCCGCCGCGCGCGCCAGTTGGTTAGATTTACCTTCAACGAAGTTATCAAACGTGTGTTTGACGTTGACGTTAGAACGATAGGTAGGTTCTGCCGGAGCCGGGACGTTATCCCAGCCTGGACGCGCCGCCGGAGCAGCACGTTGTGGTTGCACTTGCTGAGTCACGTGGGCGGGCGCAACAACGTTGTTGACCGGCGTTTTCAGCGTTTGCGTGACGGGTTTAGTACCGACTTCAAAGCGCAGCTGTGGGGCATCCGCTCCACAGAAATTATTGAGTAATCCATTAATATTATTAAGGTATTTATCCCTTACCCAATCGAGCACGAAACGGTTTGGCGCGTACAAAGCCAGCGTGTTATCGCTCAGTTCCGCCTGCAACGGGCGTATCCACATACTGAACTCTGTGGCTGGTAACTCATCCTGCAATCGGGCAAGACACTGCTGCCAAAGCGAAAGTGACACGGCGGACTCCACTCGAACAAAAGTCGATAAATGACAAAGGCTGAAACATTCATGATTGTTGACGCACACCGACAAGACCCTATGCAAAGGGTGACGTGCGAATTGCTATCTGCAATTTTTACCCGATCAGGATCCATTGAAACGATCAGGACCGCGGATCATAGCGTAAACTGAGAAAGAGATCTTCTGTTTCTCACAGATTCTTCCCGATTTATCCACAGGATGATCCAGAATCGGCTAAGTGTAAACGATCCTGGAGAAGTGCTGCAGGTTTTAGCGCGCATATTGAAAAAATTAATGAGTAAAGATGCTTTACTGCTTAAACGATCTAATAAAGATCCCGAGCGATCCTTGCGCTTTATCCACCAGCCCGTATAATTCTTACCCCCAGCGAGTAACGGTCGCCTTACGGCGTCAACGCTGCCTGTTTTTTACGCGAAACCATGCGGAAAAAAGCGGGAAATAAGGAAAGAGAATTGACTCCGGAGTGTACAATTATTACAATCCGGCCTCTTTAATCACCCACACTGTGGCGTAAGTCGTTCGAAATTCGTTCGGGTATACGCAAAAGTCAGTGAATTTATTCAAGTTTAGGTAGAAATCGCCATGAAACGCACTTTTCAACCGTCTGTACTGAAGCGCAACCGTTCTCACGGCTTCCGTGCTCGTATGGCTAATAAAAATGGTCGTCAGGTTCTGGCACGTCGTCGTGCTAAAGGCCGTTCTCGTCTGACCGTTTCTAAGTAATAAAAGCTAGCCCCTGAGTGGTTAAGCTCGCATTTCCCAGGGAGTTACGTTTGTTAACTCCCACTCATTTCACATTCGTCTTCCAGCAGCCACAACGGGCTGGCACGCCGCAAATCACCATCCTCGGCCGCCTGAATTCGCTGGGGCATCCCCGTATCGGTCTTACAGTCGCCAAGAAAAATGTTAAACGTGCGCATGAACGCAATCGGATTAAACGTCTGACGCGTGAAAGCTTCCGTTTACGTCAGCACGACCTTCCAGCAATGGATTTCGTGGTGGTGGCGAAAAAAGGGGTTGCTGACCTCGATAACCGTGCTCTCTCGGAAGCGTTGGAAAAATTATGGCGTCGCCATTGTCGCCTGGCTCGCGGGTCCTGATAGCCCTTATTCGGGTCTATCAACGCCTGATCAGTCCGCTGCTTGGGCCGCATTGCCGTTTCACTCCAACCTGTTCGAGCTACGGAATTGAGGCATTGCGCAGGTTTGGAGTGATAAAAGGCAGTTGGTTGACGGTGAAACGCGTATTAAAATGCCACCCTTTACACCCTGGTGGTGACGATCCCGTCCCGCCCGGACCATTTGATACCAGAGAACACTAACGATGGATTCGCAACGCAATCTTTTAGTCATCGCTTTGCTGTTCGTGTCTTTCATGATCTGGCAAGCCTGGGAGCAGGATAAAAACCCGCAACCTCAGGCCCAACAGACCACGCAGACAACGACCACCGCAGCGGGTAGCGCCGCAGACCAGGGCGTACCGGCCAGTGGCCAGGGGAAACTGATTACGGTTAAAACTGACGTGCTTGATCTGACCATCAACACCCGTGGTGGTGATGTGGAACAGGCTTCACTGCCAGCTTACCCGAAAGAACTCGGTTCTACCGAACCGTTCCAGTTACTGGAAACCACGCCACAGTTCATCTATCAGGCACAGAGTGGCCTGACAGGTCGTGACGGCCCGGATAACCCGGCTAACGGCCCGCGTCCGCTGTACAACGTCGAAAAAGACGCGTTTGTACTGGCTGACGGTCAGAACGAACTGCAGATCCCGATGACCTATACTGACGCAGCGGGTAACACATTCACTAAAACGTTTGTACTCAAGCGTGGTGAATATGCTGTCAACGTTAACTACAGCGTGCAGAACGCCGGCGAAAAACCGCTGGAAGTCTCCACCTTTGGTCAGCTGAAGCAATCCATCAATCTGCCATCTCATCGCGACACAGGTAGCAGTAACTTTGCGCTGCACACCTTCCGCGGCGCGGCGTACTCCACGCCGGATGAGAAGTATGAGAAATACAAATTCGACACCATTGCTGAAAACGAAAACCTGAACGTCAATGCTAAAGACGGCTGGGTCGCAATGCTGCAACAGTATTTCGCAACGGCATGGGTTCCGCGTAACGACGGCACCAACAACTTCTATACCGCTAACCTGGGTAACGGCATTGCCGCTATCGGCTATAAGTCACAGCCGGTACTGGTACAGCCTGGCCAGACTGGCGCGATGACCAGTACCCTGTGGGTCGGCCCGGAAATTCAGGATAAAATGGCGGCCGTTGCACCGCACCTGGATCTGACCGTGGATTACGGCTGGTTGTGGTTCATTTCTCAGCCGCTGTTTAAACTGCTGAAGTGGATCCATAGCTTCCTGGGTAACTGGGGCTTCTCCATCATCGTTATCACCTTTATCGTTCGTGGCATCATGTACCCGCTGACCAAAGCGCAGTACACCTCCATGGCGAAGATGCGTATGCTGCAGCCGAAGATTCAGGCAATGCGTGAGCGTCTGGGCGATGACAAACAGCGTCAGAGCCAGGAAATGATGGCCCTGTACAAAGCTGAGAAGGTTAACCCGCTGGGCGGCTGCTTCCCGCTGATCATCCAGATGCCAATCTTCCTGGCGTTGTACTACATGCTGATGGGCTCCATTGAACTGCGTCATGCACCGTTCGCTCTGTGGATCCATGACCTGTCTGCACAGGACCCGTACTACATTCTGCCAATTCTGATGGGCGTGACGATGTTCTTCATTCAGAAGATGTCTCCGACCACCGTAACCGACCCGATGCAGCAGAAGATCATGACCTTTATGCCGGTCATCTTCACCGTGTTCTTCCTGTGGTTCCCGTCAGGTCTGGTGCTGTACTATATCGTCAGCAACCTGGTAACCATTATTCAGCAGCAGCTGATTTACCGTGGTCTGGAGAAGCGTGGCCTGCATAGCCGCGAGAAGAAAAACTCCTGATTCGGTGTAGGCCGGATTAGGCGAAGCCGCCATCCGGCAAACGGAACATAAAGTAAAGGGCGGTCATTAGACCGCCTTTTTTATTGCATTAAGAAGAGACAAACCATGAGCCATAACGACACCATCGTCGCTCAGGCCACCCCACCGGGACGTGGTGGCGTGGGTATCCTGCGTATCTCCGGCCTGAAGGCACGTGAGGTCGCAGAAACCGTACTGGGGAAACTACCCAAACCGCGTTATGCCGATTATCTGCCGTTTAAAGACGCGGATGGCAGCACGCTGGATCAGGGGATTGCCCTGTGGTTCCCCGGCCCGAACTCCTTTACCGGCGAAGACGTTTTAGAGCTTCAGGGTCACGGAGGTCCGGTGATTCTTGACCTGCTGCTCAAACGTATTCTGACCATTCCCGGGCTGCGCATTGCCAGACCGGGTGAATTCTCCGAGCGCGCGTTTCTCAATGATAAGCTCGATTTAGCCCAGGCAGAGGCGATTGCCGACCTGATCGATGCCAGCTCGGAGCAAGCCGCTCGCTCGGCGCTGAACTCGTTGCAGGGTGCATTTTCCGCACGGGTAAATCATCTTGTGGAAGCGCTCACTCACCTACGCATCTATGTGGAAGCGGCGATCGACTTCCCGGATGAAGAAATCGACTTCCTGTCTGACGGCAAGATTGAAGCGCAGCTCAATAGCGTTATCAGCGATCTTGATGCCGTGCGTGCGGAAGCGCGTCAGGGCAGCCTGCTGCGCGAAGGGATGAAGGTAGTCATTGCCGGTCGCCCTAACGCCGGGAAATCGAGCCTGCTGAACGCGCTGGCAGGCCGTGAGGCGGCTATTGTGACCGACATTGCGGGGACGACTCGCGACGTACTGCGTGAGCATATTCATATCGACGGTATGCCGCTGCACATCATCGATACTGCCGGTTTGCGCGATGCCAGCGATGAAGTTGAACGCATTGGTATCGAACGTGCCTGGCAGGAAATCGAACAAGCCGACCGTGTGCTGTTTATGGTGGATGGCACCACCACCGACGCCGTGGACCCGGCTGACATCTGGCCAGACTTTATTGCCCGTCTGCCAGCCAAACTGCCGATTACCGTGGTGCGTAACAAAGCGGATATTACCGGTGAGACGCTGGGCCTTAGCAAAGTAAATGGCCACTCACTGGTTCGTCTCTCCGCACGTACCGGTGAAGGTGTTGACGTACTGCGTAACCATCTCAAACAGAGCATGGGCTTTGAAACCAATATGGAAGGTGGCTTCCTGGCGCGTCGTCGTCACCTGCAGGCACTGGCAGAAGCGGCGGAGCATCTTGAACAGGGTAAAGCCCAACTGCTCGGCGCATGGGCCGGAGAATTGCTGGCAGAGGAGCTACGTCTGGCGCAGCAGAACCTCAGTGAGATCACCGGGGAATTTACCTCCGACGATCTGCTGGGACGAATTTTCTCCAGCTTCTGTATTGGTAAGTAACGTTGTATTGCCCGGTGGCGCGATGCTTGCCGGGCCTACAGGCCCTGTAGGCCGGATAAGGCGTTTACACCGCCATCCGGCAACAACAATTTCCCATGCGGAAATCACTGTTGTCCAAATGGCAACTCGTGCAGTTGACTCTCTGACCGTATGCTTAGCGCCACATTTCTCATGAGGTCGCTATGACACGCTTTCTAATCTGCAGTTTCGCCCTGGTTCTTCTTTATCCTGCCGGTATTGATATGTATCTGGTGGGGCTGCCCCGTATTGCGGCCGATCTACAGGCCAGCGAGGCGCAACTGCATATCGCGTTTTCGGTTTATCTGGCGGGAATGGCGACGGCGATGCTTTTCGCCGGAAAAGTTGCCGACCAGTCAGGACGTAAACCAGTCGCCATTGTCGGTGCACTCATCTTTATTTTCGCCTCTGCGCTGTGTTCATTTGCCGAGAGCGGTACGCCGTTCCTGGTAGGCCGCTTTATTCAGGGTGTGGGCGCCGGCTGCTGTTATGTGGTGGCTTTCGCTATTCTGCGCGATACGCTCGACGATCGTCGCCGGGCGAAGGTACTGTCGTTGTTGAACGGTATTACCTGTATCGTGCCGGTGCTGGCTCCGGTGATGGGGCATCTGATCATGCTCAAATACCCGTGGCAGAGCCTGTTCTACACGATGATGGGAATGGGTGTGGCTGTTTGCCTGCTGTCGGTGTTTGTCCTGCGAGAATCGCGCCCACCAACGCTTATGGCGACGATGGAAAAGAACCACACAACCGAATCACTGGTAAACCGCTTTTTCTTAAGCCGTCTGGCCATTACCACCCTCAGCGTGTCGGTGATCCTGACCTTTGTGAATACGTCTCCGGTGCTGCTGATGGAAGTGATGGGCTTCGACCGCGGCGAGTACGCCACTACCATGGCCATGACCGCTGGCATCAGTATGGCGGTCTCTTTCTCTACGCCATTTGCTCTGAGCGTGTTTAAGCCTCGCGTTATGATGCTGACCTCGCAGGTGCTCTTTCTGTGTGCTGGCGTGGTGTTAACCCTTGCTACTTCACACGCAGTAACGTTGTTCGGGTTAACCTTAATCTGCGCCGGATTCTCGGTCGGTTTCGGTGTTGCGATGAGCCAGGCGCTGGGACCGTTCTCGCTGCGCGCGGGCGTCGCCAGCTCGGCATTAGGTATTGCACAGGTTTGCGGTTCCTCGCTGTGGATTTGGCTGGCGGCTGTTCTTGGCCTTGATGCGCTGAATATGCTGATCGGGATTCTGATTGGCTGTAGCATAGTGAGTATCATGCTGATTATCACTGTTGCACCTAACCGGTCCGCGCCAACTCATGAAGAAATCCCTCAGCAGTCTCGATCTTAATTTATTGCTCTGTCTGCAGCTGTTGATGCAGGAACGCAGCGTCACTAAAACCGCTAAACGGATGAACGTCACACCGTCGGCGGTCAGTAAGTCGCTGTCGAAGCTGCGGGCCTGGTTTGACGATCCCTTGTTTGTGAACACCCCGCTGGGGCTATCGCCGACGCCGCTGATGGTCAGCATGGAGCAGAGCCTGGCTGAATGGATGCAGATGGGCAATCAGCTGCTCGATAAGCCGCACCATGAATCGCCGCGCGGGCTGAAGTTTGATCTGGTGGCCGAAACGCCGCTGGTGATGATCATGTTCAACGCGCTCTCCCGGCAGATTTACCAGCGCTATCCTCAGGCGACGATCAAAATACGCAACTGGGACTATGATTCGCTGGATGCCATTATTCGCGGTGAAGTGGATATTGGCTTTACCGGACGCGAAAGTCATCCGCGTTCGCGAGAACTGCTGAGTTTGTTGCCATTGTCGATCGACCATGAAGTGCTGTTTTCCGATCTGCCCTGCGTCTGGCTACGTGAAGATCATCCCGCACTGCAGGAAGAGTGGAATCTGGACACCTTTCTGCGCTATCCGCACATCAGCATTAGCTGGGAGCAAAGCGATACATGGGCGCTGGATGAAGTCCTGCAAGAAATGGGGCGCGCACGCAATATCGCGTTATGTCTGCCTGGTTTTGAGCAATCGCTGTTTATGGCAGCGCAGCCAGATCACGCGCTGATTGCCACCGCACCGGTTTATTGCCAGCGTTATAACCAACTCCATCAGCTTCCACTCGTTGCGCGGCCGATGCCATTTGATACGGCGCAACTGGAAAAAATGCGCGTACCGTTTACTCTTCTTTGGCATAAACGCAACAGCCACAATCCTAAGATCGTCTGGCTAAAAGACACGATCAAGGCGCTTTATCGCGATATATCCTGACGATCCGTCATTTTGGTGTTTCTAAATCGACCATTCTGGCAACAGAAATGTAAATATCGCGTAATGTATCCCATTTCCGCTTATTTTTTGGGCAGCAAAGCCTGCCCGGAAGCCGTGTAAATGTTACTCTGGTGATAATCACGGACCATTAATCACGGAGCGAAAAATGGCGACACATTTTGCCAGAGGGATTCTTACGGAGGGACACCTGGTTTCAGTTCGTCTCCCTACTCCATGTCACATTGAAGCAAGAGATCTACCCGCCCACCGCCGAACACGCTTCCTGGCCTCCCGAAGTCTTCTCGCCGAACTGATGTTCATGCTTTACGGCACCAGCACGTTACCTGAGATTGTTACTGAGGCGAAAGGTAAGCCCGTTTTTCGCGATAAGAATCTACCGGGATTTTCGATCTCTTATGCCGGAAATATCGTCGGCGTTGTGCTAACGACTGAAGGAACTTGCGGCCTGGATATGGAACTTCAGCGGGCAACCCGCGGGTTTAACAATCCAAATTCAGCGGAAACGTGGCGCTTCTCCAGTAACGAAAACCTGTGGATCAATAATCAAAACGACCCCAATGAAGCGCGTGCGCAGCTCATTACATTGCGCCAGAGCGTACTCAAACTCACTGGCGATGTA
This sequence comes from Citrobacter sp. S39, assembly GCF_009495675.1. Classification (NCBI taxonomy): domain Bacteria; kingdom Pseudomonadati; phylum Pseudomonadota; class Gammaproteobacteria; order Enterobacterales; family Enterobacteriaceae; genus Citrobacter; species Citrobacter sp. S39. The sequence continues at coordinate 976,282 of NZ_CP045555.1, read as the reverse complement.
TGCAATGACGATCCGCGCGAGCTCCAGCTTTTACCCGGCGCAGGACGACTGAAATGTGCCCATGTGGCGCAGGTTGAAGCCATTTGCGATGCGGAAGATGTACTGGTGTGGTCAGTTGCGGTTACGCCAACCATTGAAAAACTCAAGGTTTGGGAGTTTGATAGTAAACAGGACTGGAAAAGTTTGCCTGATATCCAGACTCGCGCCAATGAGCCAACGGGTCGTCTGATCCGGTTCTCTCAATTATGCGCAGCGAAAAGCCATACGCTTTGATTTAACCTTCATGATGAAACAGGAGTCACCATGTCTGAAACATTGAATGTTGTTACGTTACTGGGAAGTCTGCGCAAAGGTTCGTTTAATGGAATGGTTGCCCGTACACTGCCCAAGATTGCTCCCGCAGGAATGGAAGTGAGCGCGTTACCGTCGATTGGTGATATCCCACTGTACGATGCCGATCTCCAGCAGGAAGAAGGTTTTCCGGCCAGCGTAGAAGCACTGGCTGAGCAAATCAGAAAGGCTGACGGTGTCGTCATCGTCACACCTGAATATAACTATTCTGTTCCGGGCGGACTGAAGAACGCCATCGACTGGCTGTCTCGCCTGCCCGATCAGCCATTATCCGGCAAACCGGTGCTGATCCAGACCAGCTCCATGGGTGCCATTGGCGGCGCGCGCTGCCAGTACCATCTGCGTCAAATCCTGGTGTTCCTCGACGCCATGGTAATGAACAAGCCGGAATTTATGGGCGGGGTCATTCAAAACAAGGTGGATCCGCAGACGGGTGAAGTGATTGACCAAAGCACGCTGGACCATCTGACCGGCCAGTTGACCGCATTTGGCGACTACATCCAACGCGTGAAAGCCTAAAAGAAAACGCCCGCCAGCAACGATGCCTGGCGGGCAGTTGTCCAGACCGATATTTTAGTGCGCGTCGATAAACACAATCTTCAGTACAAACAGCAGCGCGACAACGATGACGCACGGGCTGAGATCGCGGAAACGTCCAGTACCGATTTTCATCACGCAGTAAGAGATAAAGCCCAGCGCAATACCTTCGGTAATTGAGAAGCTAAACGGCATCATCACGGCGGTAATAAACGCCGGAACCGCTTCAGTCAGATCATCCCACTTCACGCGAGACAGGCTTGATGTCATCAGGACGCCAACGTAAATCAGCGCACCTGCAGCTGCATAGCCCGGAACCATTCCCGCCAGCGGCGACAGGAAGATAACCAGCAGGAACAACAGGCCAACAACGACTGCAGTCAGGCCGGTACGGCCACCAACCGACACCCCGGAAGAGGATTCAATATAGGCGGTAACGGAAGAAGTCCCGATAAACGCCCCGGTAACCGACGACACGCTATCCACATACAGCGCCTGCTTCATGCGTGGGAACTTGCCCTTCGCGTCCGCCAGACCGGCTTTATCCGTCACACCAATCAGCGTACCGGAGGAGTCAAACAGGTTGACCAGCATGAACGAGAAAATCACACCCGCCAGGCCAATGTTAAACGAACCGGCCAGATCGACATGTCCGATAACGGACATCACGCTCGGCGGTGCAGAAACGATACCGTTGTAATGGACATCGCCCAGCATCCAGCCCAGCAGCGTGGTTACAATGATGGAAATCAGCACCGCCGCATGAATGTTACGTGACGCCAGAATCGCGATGATAAAGAAGCCCAGAATACCGAGCAGTACGCTGTGGGACGTCAGGTTACCGATAGACACCAGCGTGTCTTTGTTGGCGACGATAACACCTGCGTTTTTCAGCCCCATCATGCCGATGAACAGACCGATACCGCTGGTGATCCCCACGCGCAGGCTCACCGGGATATTGGCAATCATCCAGTAACGTACGCGGAAAATGGTCAGCAGCAGCAGACCTACCGCGCCCCAGAAGATAGCACCCATACCGATCTGCCATGACAGGCCCATCGCGCCGACGACCACGAAAGCGAAAAATGCGTTCAGGCCCATAGCAGGCGCAAGTGCGACCGGCAGGTTAGCAAATAGCCCCATCAGGATGCTACCAAAGGCAGCAATAAGGCAGGTGGTAACAAAGACGGCGCTGGTATCCATGCCAGCCACGCCAAGAATTTGCGGGTTAACAAAAACGATATACACCATCGTCAGGAAGGTGGTTAAACCGGCGATCACTTCGGTCCGTGCCGTCGTGCCATGTTCGCGCAGTTTGAACACGCGTTCCAGCATCCCCTGGCCAGAAGCCTGGGTTGTGTGTTGTTGACTCATTATCAATTTCCGAACAAGGAGGGAAAATTCGTCGCTATCCTATACCAAAATGCGACAATAGGGTTGGGTTATGAGCAACTTTTTTCATTGATTTTGCTTATACGGCAACGATTGCGTCGCCCAATAATGCATTACGAAAACGTTAAACTTGTTAAAACGGAAATGACATGTCCCAGATAGAAGCCGTATTTTTTGACTGTGACGGTACCCTTGTCGACAGTGAAGTGATTTGTTCTCGCGCGTATGTCAGCATGTTCCAGGCGTTTGGCATTACGCTCGATCTTGAAGAAATTTTCAAACGCTTCAAGGGGGTAAAGCTGTACGAGATCATCGACATTATCAACGAAGAGCACGGTATCGAACTGGCAAAAGCCGATTTAGAACCGGTTTACCGCGCTGAGGTCGCACGTCTGTTCGATACCGAGCTGGAAGTCATTGCTGGTGCGAACACGCTGCTGGACAGCATGGCTGTGCCAATGTGCGTGGTGTCTAACGGTCCGGTCAGCAAAATGCAGCATTCGCTGGGTAAGCTGGGCATGTTGCACCATTTTCCTGATTTACTGTTCAGCGGCTACGATATCCAACGCTGGAAGCCCGATCCGGCCCTAATGTTCCATGCGGCAAAAGCAATGGACGTTAATGTTGAGAACTGCATTCTGGTTGATGATTCCAGCGCAGGCGCGCAGGCGGGGATTGCGGCGGGGATGGAAGTGTTCTACTTCTGCGCAGATCCGCATAACAAACCGATCGATCATCCCAAAGTCACGACTTTTACCGATCTGGCACAGTTGCCGGAATTGTGGAAGGCGCGGGGTTGGGATATTACCCGGTAATTTTTTGTAGGCCCGGTAAGCTTGCGCCACCGGGCAATTGCCGGATGGCGCTAACGCTTATCCGGCCTACTTTCTACGTTTTTATCACTCTTTAGGATCTTTGCCCGCCAGCAGCTTATCCAGCTCATCGCCGCCCACGTGACGGAAGTCTTGTCCCTTCACGAAATAGAAGATGTATTCGCAGATATTCTGGCAGCGGTCACCGATACGTTCGATGGAACGTGCGCAGAACAGCGCGGTCAGCACGCTTGGAATGGTACGTGGGTCTTCCATCATATAAGTCATCAGCTGACGCACGATGCCTTCATACTCCTGGTCGACTTTCTTATCTTCGCGATAAATACGTACCGCTTCGTCGAGATCCATACGCGCAAACGCATCCAACACGTCGTGCAGCATCTGCACGGTGTGACGACCCAGCGACTCCAGACTTACCAGCAGCGGCTGGTGCTGTTGCGAGAACTTCTCCAGCGCGGTGCGGCAAATTTTATCTGCCACGTCACCAATACGTTCCAGCTCAGCGATGGTTTTGATAATCGCCATCACCAGACGCAGGTCGCTCGCTGTCGGTTGACGCTTGGCGATGATACGCACGCAGGCTTCGTCGATCGCCACCTCCATCATGTTGACGTTCTTATCGCCTTCAATGACGCGCTTCGCCAGCTCGCTGTCCTGGTTGTGCATCGCCGTGATTGCATCAGAAAGCTGCTGCTCGACCATGCCGCCCATGGTCATCACCTGGGTACGGATGCTTTCCAGCTCTGCATTGAACTGGCCGGAAATATGTTTATTAAGGTTAAGGTTATCCACAACAAGCTCCTGAATCAGCCGTAACGACCGGTGATGTAATCTTCAGTTTGTTTCTTCGCGGGCTTGGTGAACAGATCGTCCGTGTTACTGAACTCAATCAACTCGCCCAGGTACATAAATGCCGTGTGATCGGAACAACGCGCAGCCTGCTGCATGTTGTGGGTAACGATAACGACGGTGTAATCCTCTTTCAGCTCAGTGATCAGCTCTTCGATACGCCCGGTAGAAATAGGGTCGAGCGCTGAACATGGCTCATCAAGCAGAAGCACTTCCGGGCGAATGGCGATGCCACGCGCAATACACAGTCGCTGCTGCTGACCACCCGAGAGAGAGTACCCGCTCTGGTGTAATTTATCTTTGGTTTCATTCCACAATGCGGCCTTGGTCAATGCCCACTGCACGCGTTCGTCCATATCCGCACGCGAGAGTTTCTCAAACAGACGTACGCCAAAAGCGATGTTGTCGTAGATGGACATCGGGAACGGCGTGGGCTTCTGGAATACCATGCCCACTTTGGCACGCAGCAGAGCGATATCCTGGGTATTGGTGAGAATATTGTCGCCATCCAGCAGAATTTCACCTTCCGCACGCTGCTCCGGGTACAGTTCAAACATTTTGTTGAACGTACGCAGCAGCGTCGATTTACCACAGCCAGAAGGCCCGATAAACGCCGTTACCTGGTTTTTCGCGATATCCAGGTTGATGTTCTTCAGGGCATGGAATTTGCCATAGTAGAAGTTCAAATCACGAACCTGAATTTTACCTGGGGCAGTATCAACCATACTCATTTCAATCTTTTCCTCATCCGGCGCCGCATCAGCCACGCCGTAAAAATTAACCGTGTTTCTTCTTCGCGAAAATGACGCGCGCCAGAATGTTCAGCAGCAGTACGCACAGGGTAATAATCAGTACCCCGGCCCAGGCCAGTTGCTGCCACTCAGCAAACGGGCTCATCGCAAACTTAAAGATAGTGACCGGCAGGTTGGCGATAGGCTGCATCATGTCGGTGCTCCAGAACTGGTTGGAGAGCGACGTAAACAGCAGCGGAGCCGTTTCACCTGCGATACGAGCAATTGCTAACAGAACACCTGTAATGATCCCCGAGACAGATGCCTTCAGGGTGATCGCAGAAATCATCTTCCATTTCGGCGTACCCAGTGCATAGGCGGCTTCACGCAGACTATCTGGCACCAGCTTGAGCATGTTCTCTGTGGTACGAATAACAATAGGCACCTGCAGCAGCGCCAGCGCGATCACGCCCGCCCAGCCGGAGAAATGCTCCATTTTTGCTACCACGATGGTGTAAACGAACAGACCGACCACGATAGATGGCGCAGAAAGCAGGATGTCATTGATAAATCGGATGACCTCAGCCAGCCAGGACTTACGCCCATACTCCGCCAGGTAGATACCCGCCATAATACCGAGCGGGGTACCAAACACGGTCGCCCACAGAATCAACAGACCGCTACCGGCCAGGGCGTTCGCCAAACCACCGCCCGCCGTATTCGGCGGCGGCGTCATTTCGGTGAACAGCGCCAGCGACATACCGTCAATACCGCGGGTGATCGTGGACATCAGGATCCAAATGAGCCAGAACAGACCGAACGCCATGGTCGCCATAGAGAGCGTCAGCGCGATGCGGTTTTTCAGACGACGACGCGCCTGCATTTTACGGCGGGATTCCGCAAGCTGAGCGGTGTTTTGCATTTCAAGCGTAGCCATTAGCGTGCCCCCTCGTTCTTCGCAAGGCGCATGATCATGAACTTAGACGCAGCCAGCACGATGAAGGTGATCACAAACAGAATCAGACCCAGCTCCATCAACGCTGCAACGTGCAGCCCAGATTCCGCTTCGGCAAATTCATTCGCCAGCGCAGAGGTAATACTGTTGCCCGGCATGTACAGCGAGGCACTGTCGAGCTGGTAGGTGTTACCGATGATAAAGGTCACCGCCATGGTTTCACCCAGCGCACGCCCCAGACCCAGCATCACGCCGCCGATCACGCCATTTTTGGTGAACGGCAGGACGATACGCCAGATAACTTCCCAGGTGGTACAGCCGATGCCGTAGGCCGACTCTTTCATCAGTACCGGCGTTTGTTCGAACACATCACGCATAACCGCCGCAATGTACGGGATGATCATGATGGCGAGGATCACGCCAGCCGCCAGAATACCGATACCAAAAGCTGGGCCGGAGAACAGTGCGCCAACAAACGGAATGTTGGAAAGGATGTTTCCGACCGGCTCCTGGAAATAAGTCGCAAACAGCGGGGCAAAGATAAACAGCCCCCACATGCCGTATACGATACTCGGAATTGCCGCCAGCAGTTCAATAGCGATACCCAGCGGGCGACGCAGCCAGCCAGGTGCAAGTTCAGTCAGGAACAGCGCAATGCCGAAACTCACCGGAACGGCAATCAGCAGTGCAATAAGTGAGGTAACCAGCGTACCGTAAATCGGTACTAAAGCACCGTAGATATCGTTCGGCGCATCCCAGTCTTTGGTCCACAGAAAGGAGAAACCAAATTTCTGAATGCTTGGCCAGGAGGAGATAACCAGAGAGACAATAATGCCACCCAACATCAATAGCACAATCAGCGCAGCCAGTCTTACCAGCGCGCTGAAGATCATGTCACCCTTTTTACCCGGTGGGTTAAAAGCAGGCTTGGTTGCAGCCATAAATCACTCTTTAAGTTAAACGCGTTTACGAAGTTGCCCATGCCGGATGGCGCTACGCTTATCCGGCCTACAAAGCGGGCCTACAGTCGAAACCGTAGGGCGGATAAGCGTAGCGCCATCCGCCAACTCGTTAAAGATATTCTATTAGTACAGCGCTTTACCGCTGCTGTCTTTCACGTTGGTCTTCCATGCAGCACGAACCTGCTCAACCACGCTGTCTGGCAGGCTGGCGTAATCCAGGTCGTTAGCCTGTTTGCCGCCATTTTTGTACGCCCAGTCGAAGAACTTCAGCACTTCTGCGCTCTGCTCTGGTTTCTTCGACTCTTTATGGACCAGGATGAAGGTGGTGGAGGTGATTGGCCACGCGTCGTCACCTTTCTGGTTAGTCAGATCCTGAGCGAAGGTTTTGCTCCAGTCAGCGCCTTTTGCGGCGTTAGCAAAGCTCTCTTCTGTCGGGCTTACCGGTTTGCCATCAGCAGAGACCAGCTTGGTGTACGCCAGGTTGTTCTGCTTAGCGTAAGCGTACTCAACGTAGCCGATAGAACCCGGCAGACGCTGTACGAACGCAGCGATACCGTCGTTACCTTTACCGCCCAGACCGGTCGGCCAGTTCACGGTAGAGCCGGAACCAATTTTAGATTTCCACTCTTCGTTTACTTTTGCCAGGTAGCTGGTGAAAACGAAGGAAGTACCGGAACCGTCAGCGCGACGCACAACGGCGATATTCTGTGAAGGCAGCTTCAGACCCGGGTTCAGTTTGGTGATGGCTTCATCATCCCACTTCTTAATTTTACCGAGGTAGATGTCACCCAGCGTTTTACCGTCCAGCACCAGCTCGCCGGATTTCAGGCCCGGGATATTCACAGCCAGCACTACGCCACCGATCACGGTCGGGAACTGGAACAGACCTTCTTGCGCCAGTTTTTCGTCAGACAGCGGTGCATCAGAAGCGCCGAAATCAACGGTATTGGCCGTAATTTGTTTTACACCACCGGAGGAGCCGATACCCTGGTAGTTTACTTTGCTACCGGTCTCTTTCTGATAGGTATCTGCCCATTTGGCATACACTGGCGCAGGGAAGGTTGCACCTGCACCTGTCAGGCTCGCTGCTGCAAACGCAGAGAACGCGCTCATGGATAAGGTCGCGGCGACAACAGTTGCGACAGTGGTACGCATAACTTTCATAATGTCTCCTGCACGGTTTTCGTAAATCGTTGTTTGAGTTGCTACTGTGAGCAAAATAGGACAAACAGGTGACAGTTAAATGTACGAAATATGACAGTTTTATGACAACGAAAAATACGGGAAGTTTTTTATCTAAAAACACATTCAAAACAAAAAGTTAGTCGATATCATGACAATAACATTTCGTTAAAATTTTCTTTTTATGACACTGAAAACAGTAGTTGAAGATGACGGTTTGTCACATAAAACAGGCGGGATAATTGATTAAAAACAGAACAAGTTTAAAAAAATGCCCCGCTTGTAGCAGGGCATTTCCAGTTCAGTTAAGCACGGATTACTCTACGGTAACTGACTTCGCCAGGTTACGCGGCTGATCGACGTCGGTGCCTTTAATCAGTGCCACATGATACGCCAGCAGCTGCAGCGGAACGGTGTAGAAGATCGGTGCAATCACCTCTTCCACATGCGGCATCTCGATGATGTGCATGTTTTCGCTGCTGGTAAAGCCAGCATCCTGGTCAGCAAAGACGTACAGCTGACCGCCACGGGCGCGAACTTCTTCAATGTTGGATTTCAGTTTTTCCAACAGTTCGTTGTTCGGCGCAACCACGATAACCGGCATATCGGCATCAATCAGGGCCAGCGGACCGTGTTTCAGTTCACCTGCGGCATAAGCTTCAGCGTGAATATAAGAGATCTCTTTCAGCTTCAGCGCGCCTTCCAGCGCAATTGGATACTGATCGCCACGGCCAAGGAACAGCGCATGATGTTTGTCAGAGAAACCTTCTGCCAGAGCGGCAATGCGTTTGTCCTGAGACAACATCTGCTCAATACGACTCGGCAGCGCCTGCAGACCGTGAACGATCTCCTGCTCAATAGACGCATCAAGGCCTTTCAGACGGGACAGTTTCGCCACCAGCATCAGCAGAACGGTCAACTGAGTGGTAAATGCCTTCGTGGAGGCCACACCGATTTCGGTACCGGCATTGGTCATCATCGCCAGGTCAGATTCACGCACCAGAGAAGATCCCGGTACGTTACAGATAGCCAGCGATCCCAGATAGCCCAGCTCTTTAGATAAGCGCAGGCCCGCCAGGGTATCCGCCGTTTCACCAGACTGAGAAAGGGTAATCATCAGGCTGTTACGACGCACGGCGGATTTGCGATAGCGGAATTCGGAAGCGATTTCGACATCACAAGGAATACCCGCCAGCGATTCAAACCAGTAGCGGGACACCATACCGGAGTTGTAAGACGTACCGCAGGCGATAATCTGGATATGCTCAACCTGAGACAGCAGCTCGTTGGCACGCGACCCCAGCTCGCTTAAATCCACTTCACCGTGGCTAATGCGCCCGGTCAGCGTATTTTTAATCGCGTTCGGCTGTTCGTAGATCTCTTTCTGCATGTAGTGGCGATAAATACCTTTTTCGCCCGCGTCATACTGCAGATTCGATTCGATATCCTGACGTTTCACTTCTGCGCCAGACTTGTCGAAAATAGAGACAGAACGACGAGTCACTTCCGCGATGTCACCCTCTTCCAGGAAGATGAAGCGACGGGTTACCGGCAGCAGCGCCAGCTGATCGGAAGCGATGAAGTTTTCGCCCATACCCAGACCAATCACCAGCGGGCTACCAGAACGGGCCGCCAGCAGAGTTTCCGGGTTACGGGTATCCATGATCACTGTGCCGTAGGCACCGCGCAGCTGCGGAATAGTACGCAGCACGGCTTCACGCAGCGTTCCACCCTGTTCCAGTTCCCAGTGCACCAGGTGAGCAATCACTTCGGTGTCGGTTTCAGAAACAAAGGTATAGCCACGCGTTTTCAACAGCTCACGCAGTGGTTCATGGTTTTCAATGATGCCGTTATGCACCACAACAATGTGTTCAGAAACATGGGGATGCGCGTTCGCTTCTGAAGGTTCACCGTGTGTCGCCCAGCGGGTGTGAGCGATACCTGTACCACCATGCAACGGATGTTCTTCCGCAGCAGCAGTCAGCATCTGCACTTTACCCAGACGACGCAGACGGGTCATGTTACCTTCAGCATCGACGACGGCCAGACCAGCAGAGTCATAACCACGATATTCCAGACGACGTAAACCTTCGAGAAGGATTTCAGCTACATCACGCTGCGCGATAGCGCCAACAATTCCACACATATTTTTTGATTCCGAATTTAGGCATTATGCCTGTCGTTGTCGCTGACCTGTATTTGCCCATTTCGGGCGCCCCGAGCCTTGTAGAGAGTGGGGTTATTTTTATGGTACTGCTTGTTGAGCGGAGGATTATGTTATCCCCTCATCTCTTGTGTGCCTGATGGCGCTTACGCTTATCAGGCCTATAGAACGTCACCGCACGTAGGCCGCCATCCGGCAAAAATCACTTACTTCTTCTTCACCGGACGCTGCCAGCCCTGTTTATGGACCTGAGGTACACGGCTTAATACCAGTTCGTTATCGGCGACATTACGCGTTACGGTGGTTCCGGCGGCGATCGTTGCACCTTTACCCACGGTGACAGGCGCCACCAGCTGAGTATCAGAACCCACAAACACATCATCACCAATAATGGTTTTAAACTTATTGGCGCCATCGTAGTTGCAGGTAATCGTACCCGCGCCGATATTCACGTTATCGCCAATTTCCGCATCGCCCAGGTAGGTCAAATGACCGGCTTTGGAGCCTTTACCCAGACGCGCTTTTTTCATTTCGACGAAGTTACCCACGTGTGCGCCTTCCTGCAGCTCAGCACCCGGGCGCAGACGTGCGAATGGACCAATGGTGCAAGCGGCTTCCAGATGGGCATCTTCCACCACACTGTATGGGCTAAGCTCGCAACCCTCACCAATCACGCTGTTTTTGATGATGCAACCGGCGCCAATCTTGACGCGATCCCCAACGGTTACGTTACCTTCAATGATAACGTTAGTATCAATTTCAACATCGCGCCCGTGAATAAGCGTACCGCGAAGATCAAAACGTGCCGGATCGCGCAGCATCACGCCTGCCAGCAGCAGTTTTTCTGCCTGCTCGGACTGATAAACACGTTCCAGACGGGATAGCTGAAGACGGTTATTCACCCCTTCAGTTTCGCTAATGCGTGCCGGATGTACTGCAGCAATTTCACGTCCTTCCTGATACGCCATCGCGATGATATCGGTGATGTAGTATTCACCCTGCACGTTGTTGTTGGTCAGTTTAGACAGCCAACGCTTCATGTCAGCGCCGTTGGCAATCAGGATACCAGTGTTTATTTCCTGGATTTGACGCTGCTCGTCGGTGGCATCTTTATGCTCAACGATACCCGTGACATTGCCGTTATCGCGGGTAATTCGGCCATAACCGGTTGGGTCATCAAGTTTTACCGTTAGCAAGCCAATGCCGCCCTGCGGTTTGGCTTCACGCAGGCGACGTAAGGTATCGGTAGAGATCAGCGGCACATCGCCATAGAGCATTAAAATGTCTTCATCATCACCAAAGAATGGCGCCGCCTGCTGCATTGCATGGCCGGTACCCAACTGTTCCGCCTGCAGAACCCAGTTCAGATTGCCATCTTTCAGCGTCTGCTTGAGCAAATCACCACCGTGCCCGTAGACCAGATGTACGTGAGTCGCACCTAATTCATTAGCAGCATCAATGACATGCTGAACCATCGGTTTTCCTGCGAGGGTATGCAGCACTTTAGGGAGATCGGAATACATACGCGTGCCTTTGCCTGCGGCAAGGATCACGACGCTCATAGCTTTATTCAACATACACGTCCTGACTGTAATTTGAGAACGAATTTATACCGTTTCACATTGAAAATACTACATTTTTTTCATCGTGAAATGGACCGAAGATAAAACGTTCAACAGGGGTAATTCCCCATCTGATAACTCACTATTTTCGTCTAAATCAGTGTCTTTTGTCTGCCAAAAACCTGGGGTCTGCTCTTATTAAAGCCTTAGGTTAATGTTTTTGCTATTTTTTTACCGCATGAATAAAGAGTTACACATGCAAAGCCCGATTTTATTTATGTGATTCAGTGAGAAACCGAAAATGCGTACGCGAAATAAAAAGTTGAGGGAGAAGAGTAGGGGAGGGGATTTATAACAACAAGTGGCGCTGACTGATAAACCATATCAAGCATCGCGCCAGAGGATAGGCAGGTAAGTCTAAAAGCTCATATTGCTGAACATGGCGATGATTTTATTGAGTAATTTCATGTTGGCATCTCTTTTTATCTGATTTTATTATGTGACATACATCACATAAAAAGAGTCTACGCCGCATTTTTTAGCCAATCAATATTTTTATGATCTAAATCACAAAACAGCTTTCAATTTAAATGTTCTTGCAGCAAAAACAAAAAAAGCCAGCCTGGAAACCAGACTGGCCTTTGTGCTTTTCAAGCCGGTGTTACATCGCTTTTTTGGTCAACTCGATAACGCGCAGTTTCGCGATCGCTTTGGCCAGTTCCGCAGATGCCTGAGCGTAATCCACGTCACCATGAGAGCTCTTGATGTGCTCTTCAGCCTTACGCTTCGCTTCCAGGGCTCTCGCTTCATCGAGATCCTGTCCGCGAATCGCGGTATCAGCCAGAACGGTCACGCTGCCAGGCTGCACTTCGAGAATGCCGCCGGACAGGTAGATAAACTCTTCATGACCGAACTGTTTAACGATGCGGATCATACCAGGCTTAATGGCGGTGAGCAGCGGTGCGTGACCAGGGAAAATACCCAGTTCACCTTCACTACCCGTTACCTGGATTTTCTCGACCAGACCAGAGAACATTTGTTGCTCTGCGCTGACGACGTCCAGGTGGTAAGTCATTGCCATATCACCCTCCGATTAAGGCGTTAAAGTTTTTTGGCTTTTTCCACGGCTTCGTCGATAGAACCAACCATGTAGAACGCCTGCTCTGGCAGGTGGTCGTATTCGCCTTCCATGATGCCTTTAAAGCCACGGATGGTGTCTTTCAGGGAAACGTATTTGCCCGGAGAACCGGTGAATACTTCCGCAACGAAGAACGGCTGGGACAGGAAGCGCTGAATCTTACGTGCGCGTGCTACCACCAGTTTATCTTCTTCAGACAGTTCATCCATACCCAGGATGGCGATGATGTCTTTCAGTTCCTGATAACGCTGCAGCAGGGACTGTACGCCACGCGCGGTGTCGTAGTGTTCCTGACCAACAACCAGCGGATCCAGCTGACGGCTGGTGGAGTCCAGCGGGTCAACTGCCGGGTAGATACCCAGAGATGCGATCTGACGGCTCAGTACCACGGTTGCATCCAAGTGAGCAAAGGTGGTTGCTGGGGATGGGTCAGTCAAGTCATCCGCTGGTACGTATACCGCCTGAACGGAGGTGATAGAACCGGTTTTGGTGGAGGTGATACGTTCCTGCAGAACACCCATCTCTTCCGCCAGGGTCGGCTGGTAGCCTACCGCTGATGGCATACGACCCAGCAGTGCAGATACTTCTGTACCGGCCAGGGTGTAACGATAGATGTTATCAACGAACAGCAGAACGTCACGACCTTCGTCACGGAACTTCTCAGCCATGGTCAGACCGGTCAGCGCAACACGCAGACGGTTTCCCGGCGGCTCGTTCATCTGGCCATATACCAGGGATACTTTGTCCAGAACGTTGGAGTCGGTCATTTCGTGGTAGAAGTCGTTACCCTCACGAGTACGTTCACCTACGCCCGCAAACACGGAGTAACCGGAGTGTTCGATCGCGATGTTACGGATCAGCTCCATCATGTTTACGGTTTTACCTACCCCCGCACCACCGAACAGACCAACTTTACCGCCCTTAGCGAACGGACACATCAGGTCGATAACTTTGATACCGGTTTCCAGCAGTTCCTGAGAGCTTGACAGCTCTTCGTAGGAAGGTGCTGCACGGTGGATAGCCCAACGCTCTTCTTCACCGATATCGCCTTTCATGTCGATCGGGTGACCCAGGACGTTCATGATACGACCCAGCGTTGCTTTACCTACCGGGACTTCGATCGGGTGCTCGAGGTCTTTAACTTCCAGACCACGACGCAGACCGTCAGAAGAACCCATGGCGATGGTACGTACGATACCGCCGCCGAGCTGCTGCTGAACTTCCAGCACCAGGCTCTCTTTACCATTCATAACCTCAAGAGCATCGTACACGCGCGGTACGGCATCCTGAGGGAATTCGACGTCAACCACGGCGCCGATTACCTGGACAATTTTTCCAGTAGCCATCTTGAATCCTCTACGAATTAACCTGGTTATACCGCGGATGCACCACCGACGATTTCGGTGAGTTCCTGAGTAATGCTGGCCTGACGAGCTTTGTTGTATACCAACTGCAGCTCTTTAATCAGGCTGCCGCCATTGTCGGTCGCGGCTTTCATCGCCACCATACGTGCGGCCTGCTCGCTGGCCAGGTTTTCTACCACGCCCTGATAAACCTGAGACTCGACATAACGACGCAGCAGGGTATCCAGCAGCGCTTTCGGGTCTGGCTCATACAGGTAATCCCAGGATTTACGCTTCAATTCATCATCATCTGATGCCGGCAGAGGCAGCAGTTGGGTGATGGTTGGCGTCTGAGACATGGTGTTAATAAATTTGTTGCTGACAACGTACAGTCTGTCCAGGCGACCTTCATCGTAGGCCTGCAGCATCACTTTAACCGGACCGATCAGTTCGGACAGGGAAGGGTTATCCCCCATACCGGTTACCTGAGCAATCACATTACCGCCAACGGAGTTAAAGAAAGACACGCCCTTAGAGCCGATCATTGCGATATCGCACTGAACGCCTTTATCGGACCATGTTTTCATATCCGCCAGCAGCTTTTTGAACAGGTTAATGTTCAAGCCACCGCACAGACCACGGTCGGTCGACACCACCAGGTAGCCCACGCGTTTAACGTCGCGTTCTTCCAGGTAAGGGTGCTTATATTCCAGATTACCATTCGCAAGGTGACCAATCACTTTGCGCATGGTCTCTGCATAAGGACGGCTGGCCGCCATGCGATCCTGCGATTTACGCATTTTGGAAGCGGCGACCATCTCCATCGCTTTAGTGATCTTCTGCGTGTTCTGGACGCTTGCGATCTTACTACGTATCTCTTTTGCGCCGGCCATGAGCTTCTCCTCAATGCCTTGCGGTCCACCCTAAAGCAGACCGCCAGACGTTACCAGGACTGGGTTGCCTTGAAGGAATCGAGGATAGCTTTCAGCTTGCCTTCGATTTCATCGTTATAGCCACCGGACTGGTTGATCTCTTGCATCAGCGGAGCGTGGTCACGGTCAACGTAAGCCAGCAGAGCGGCTTCGAAGCTACCGATTTTCGCCAGTTCCACATCTTCGAGGTAACCGCGTTCAGCCGCGAACAGCACCACACCCTGCTGTGCAACAGACATTGGCGCATACTGTTTCTGCTTCAGCAGTTCAGTTACTTTCTGACCGTGGCTCAGCTGCTTACGAGTAGCTTCATCCAGGTCGGAAGCGAACTGAGAAAACGCTGCCAGTTCACGATACTGCGCCAGTGCGGTACGAATACCACCGGACAGTTTCTTGATGATCTTGGTCTGCGCTGCACCACCAACACGAGATACGGAGATACCCGGGTTAACTGCCGGACGAATACCGGAGTTAAATAGGTTGGTTTCCAGGAAGATCTGACCATCGGTAATAGAAATTACGTTGGTCGGAACGAACGCAGAAACGTCACCCGCCTGGGTTTCGATAATCGGCAGAGCGGTCAGGGAGCCAGTTTTACCTTTAACTTCACCATTGGTGAACTTCTCAACGTATTCCGCGTTTACGCGGGATGCGCGTTCCAGCAGACGGGAGTGGAGGTAAAATACGTCGCCCGGGAATGCTTCACGTCCTGGTGGACGACGCAGCAGCAGGGAAACCTGACGGTAAGCAACAGCCTGTTTAGACAGGTCATCGTAAACGATCAGTGCATCTTCACCGCGGTCACGGAAGTATTCGCCCATTGCGCAACCGGCATATGGCGCCAGGTATTGCAGTGCAGCAGATTCAGACGCGGTCGCCACAACAACGATGGTGTTGGACAGTGCGCCGTGTTCTTCCAGTTTACGAACCACGTTAGAAATGGTGGACGCTTTCTGGCCGATAGCCACGTACACACATTTGATGCCGGAATCACGCTGGTTGATGATGGCATCGATTGCCATCGCGGTTTTACCTGTCTGACGGTCACCGATGATCAGCTCACGCTGGCCACGACCGATTGGGATCATGGCATCAACAGATTTATAACCGGTCTGTACTGGCTGGTCGACGGACTGACGTTCGATTACGCCTGGTGCGATAACTTCGATTGGCGAGAAGCCATCGTTATCAACCGGACCTTTACCGTCAATCGGGGAACCCAGAGTGTTCACCACACGACCCAGCAGGCCACGGCCAACCGGAACTTCCAGAATACGACCCGTACACTTAACCTTCATGCCTTCGGCGAGGTCAGCGTATGGACCCATCACAACTGCACCTACGGAGTCGCGCTCCAGGTTCAGTGCGATAGCGTAACGGTTACCCGGCAGGGAAATCATCTCACCCTGCATACAATCGGCCAGGCCGTGAATGCGGATAACACCGTCACTTACAGAAACAATAGTACCTTCGTTGTGAGCTTCGCTCACAACATTGAACTGAGCAATGCGCTGCTTGATCAGTTCGCTGATTTCGGTGGAATTCAGTTGCATGCTCCAGTCCCCTTAAGACTGCAAGACGTCTGCAAGGCGTTCAAGACGGCCGCGTACGCTGCCATCAATGACCATATCACCCGCTCGGATGATTACGCCTGCCATTACAGACTTATCGATTTTGCAATTCAGCTTAACTTTGCGTGACAGACGTTTTTCCATCGCTGCGCTAATCTTCTTAAGCTGTTCATCACTCAGTGCATTGGCAGAAGTAACTTCTACCTCAGAGATAGCCTCACTGGCTGCACGCAGGTGAATAAACTGCTCAAGAACATCCGGGAGCGCATTCAGACGGTTATTTTCAGCCATTACCCGAATCAGGTTTTGGCCGCTTTCGTCCAGTTGCTCACCGCATACGGCGATAAACGACTCAGCGAGCGTTTCCGGCGCCAGCGCGCCAGAGAGAAGCTCTGCCATTTGTTCGTTTTTTGTCACCTCAGCGGCAAACATCAGCATATCCTGCCAACGGTCAACGCTTTGGTGCTCAACGGCAAAGTCAAAAGCTGCTTTGGCGTAGGGGCGAGCTACCGTAACAAATTCAGACATCAGCCCCTCCCTCCTTACAGTTCAGCGACAAGTTTGTCCACGATGTCGCTATTAGCAGCTTCATCCACGGAACGTTCGATGATCTTCTCGGCGCCAGCAACAGCCAGGATAGCAACTTGCTTACGCAGCTCTTCGCGAGCACGTTTACGCTCGGCTTCAATTTCCGCCTGCGCCTGTGCCACGATTTTAGTACGTTCCTGCTCTGCTTCAGTTTTAGCTTCGTCCAGGATCTGAGCACGGCGTTTGTTCGCCTGCTCGATGATTACCTGAGCTTCCGCCTTCGCTTTTTTCAGCTGGTCGGTCGCGCTGGCCTTTGCAAGGTCAAGATCCTTATGTGCTCGTTCTGCAGAAGCAAGGCCGTCAGCAATTTCTTTTTGACGTTTTTCGATGGCAGCCATTAAAGGCGGCCATACGTACTTCATGCAGAACAGAACGAACAGGACAAACGCGATGGCCTGGCCGAGGATTGTTGCGTTAAGATTCACAGCACAATGCCTCTATCTAGTTAACGTTCTGATATTGCTCTTAATTCAAGCAACGCTTACTACGCGACAGCAAACATCACGTACAGACCCAGACCTACAGCGATCATTGGGATTGCATCCACCAGACCCATAACGATAAAGAACTGAGTACGCAGCAGAGGAATCAGATCCGGTTGACGCGCTGCGCCTTCCAGGAATTTACCCCCGAGGATGCCGATACCGATCGCAGCACCGATTGCCGCCAGACCCATCATCACAGCGGCAGCAATGTACAGCAGATCCATATTCAGGTTTTCCATGACAGTCTCCAGTTTGTTTCAGTTAAAACGTAGTAGTGTTGGTAAATTAATGCTCTTCAGATGCCATCGACAGATAGACAATCGTCAGAACCATAAATATGAAGGCTTGCAGCGTGATAATCAGTATGTGGAAAATGGCCCACGGCACATTCAGGATCCACTGTGACCACCACGGCAACAGACCAGCAATCAGAATGAAAATCAGCTCACCAGCGTACATGTTACCGAACAGTCGCAGACCAAGTGAGATTGGTTTGGACAGCAGGCTTACCCCTTCAAGGATTAAGTTGACAGGGATGAACGCCCAGTGATTGAACGGCTGCAGCGTCAACTCTTTCGCGAAGCCACCGATGCCTTTCATTTTGATGCTGTAGAACAGAATGAGGATAAATACGCCCAGCGCCATCGACAGGGTGATGTTCACGTCAGCAGACGGAACCACACGCAGAGCCGGTAGGCCAAAGATATGCTCACCGATGTACGGCAGCAGGTCGATAGGCAGCAAATCCATCAAGTTCATCAGGAATACCCAGACGAAAATCGTCAGGGCCAGCGGAGCAATCAGCTTGCTTTTGCCATGGTACATGTCTTTCACGCTACCATGCACAAAGCCGATTACCAGCTCAATCGCAGTCTGAAATTTACCTGGTACGCCGCTGGTCGCCTTTTTGGCTACGCTACGGAACATAAGCAGGAACAACAGACCCAGAACCACCGAGAAGAAAATGGAGTCAATATTGAGCGTCCAGAAGGTGGCTGGGGGGTTGTGCGGATCCACCAGCGAGAATGTACGTAGGTCCAACTGAAGGTTATTCAGATGGTGTCCTATGTAATCCTGCGGCGTCATATTTTCTGAAGCCATGATGCCTTTACCCTTTGTTGTTAATTACAGCCGGCGCCAGTATCTGAACCACCAGCACCAAAACCCACGTAACGATCAGCGGCATGAATACCGCTTTCAAAACAGCCAACGCCACCACCAACAACACCAGCATAGCTAATACCTTGAAGGCTTCGCCGAAAGCGAACGTCCAGGCTACTCGGCCTTTAGCTGGTGTATGTGCCTGGTGACGCCAGGCAAATATCATAAACAACACATTAGGCAGTAACACTGCCAATCCACCGCACAATGCGGAGATGCCCCAGAAAGGGTCTTTGAGGCTAAATAGCAGTCCACTTGCTATTACCGCCAGAAACTGTGTGAGCAAAAGCTTACGAGCAACGTTTCGACTCAAGAGCGACATAGACATCACGTTTTTACTCCTGCTCCCTTCGAGGTATGCCGCGTGTCGTATAAAACGTTCTTTATGGCTTAGAGTCAAGCATCAAAAAGCGGTCAAATTATACGGTGCGCCTTCTCGATTTCAAACAATAAGTAGCTAAAAAGTGAATAAATGTTT
Organism: Citrobacter sp. S39; assembly: GCF_009495675.1. NCBI lineage: Bacteria > Pseudomonadati > Pseudomonadota > Gammaproteobacteria > Enterobacterales > Enterobacteriaceae > Citrobacter > Citrobacter sp. S39. Next base: position 957,068 of record NZ_CP045555.1, on the reverse strand, counting down.
AAATATTTTTCGCTACGCCACATTTATCACTTTTATGCAAACTGTGAACGATCATGCAAAACTGCAAAAGCCGCGTAAACACTGGCTGCAAAGCGTGCACCAGATCACATATTAAGCATATTCGCCCCGGCACTATTTATTTACTTGGCAAATGATGCCATTTCAACTTTTTGATATTTAAGCCTAAAATTCGTTACTGTTTTAAAAATAGCGAATAACAACAAAAAAACCACCCATTGACATTTATAATAAAAAATTAACACGAGCGGTGATTCTTTGATTCTATTTTTAGCAGGCTGATATTTTCACAGCTGACTTGTTTCACTTTTAACAAAAAACGGTACGTTATAGTTATGATGCAAAACCGTAAGGCATTAGTGAAATGTAACGACATTTAACCACACTATTCCTTATGACTTTTAACACCCGAAGAACCGTTTTTTTTCTATTTTTTTTGATAAAAATTAAATTTTGTTTGGCTTAATAACCACCAGATGACGTTCACCATCCAGTTGCGGAACGCGTAATTTTTCGACCGACTCGACGCTGAATTCTGCAGGCAACGAGGCAATTTCATCTTCAGGCAACTGCCCTTTTAGCGCATAAAAACGCCCTTCCTGACCAGGCAAATGATGGCACCAGCTCACCATATCATTGAGTGACGCGAAAGCACGGCTAATCACCCCATCAAACGGCGGCTCTGAAGGGAATTCTTCAACGCGACTTTGCACTGGAGTGATGTTAGTAAGCGCAAGCTCATGCTGCACCTGGCGCAAGAAACGAACGCGTTTTCCCAGGCTATCCAGCAGTGTGAAATGCGCTTCAGGACGTACGATGGAGAGAGGGATTCCCGGTAGGCCCGGACCAGTGCCGACATCGATAAAACGCTCGCCCTTCAGGTACGGCGCGACGACAATGCTGTCCAGAATATGGCGCACCAGCATTTCGTTGGGATCACGCACCGACGTCAGGTTGTACGCTTTGTTCCATTTATGCAGCATATCGACATACGCAATCAGCTGATTTTTCTGGTGATCGGTAAGAGAAATACCGGCATCAGCCAGCAGACGAGAGAGTTTGTTGAGCACGGTCGTTACCTGTAAATAATCTATTGCCCGACGCGCTGTCGCTTATCGGGCCGACAAATTTGTAGGGCGGGCAAACGAAGCACTCCCGCCAAAAAGTGATATCAAGCGCTGCGACGCAGCATACCTTGTTTTTTCAGCCATACCAGCAGAATGGAGATGGCGGCAGGTGTTACGCCGGAAATACGCGATGCCTGGCCGATCGATACCGGTTTGTGATCGTTCAGTTTGGCAATGACCTCATTCGACAAGCCGGAGACCTGACGATAATCCAGCGTTGCAGGCAACAGGGTGTTCTCATTACGCTGTTGTCTCTCGATCTCTTCCTGCTGACGGGCGATATATCCTTCGTATTTCACCTGAATTTCAACCTGTTCCGCGGCCTGAGCATCATCAAGCGCAGGTGCAAACGCAGATAAAGAGGTCAACTGAGCATAGGTCATATCCGGGCGACGCAGCAGATCTTCACCGCTCGCTTCACGTGACAGAGGTGTCGCCAGGTGAGCATTCACTTCTGCAGCGGACTCCGCTAACGGATTCACCCAGGTTGATTTGAGACGCTGGCGTTCTTGTTCAATACGCTCCAGCTTCTCGTTGAAGCGAGCCCAACGCTCATCGTCCACCAGTCCCAGCTCACGGCCAATTTCGGTCAGACGCAGGTCGGCGTTATCTTCGCGCAGCATCAAACGGTATTCCGCGCGTGAGGTGAACATGCGGTACGGTTCTTTGGTGCCCAGCGTACACAGATCGTCCACCAGCACACCAAGATAAGCCTGATCGCGGCGCGGCGCCCAGCCGTCTTTGTCAGCAGACAAGCGTGCGGCGTTCAGACCAGCCAGCATCCCTTGCGCGGCAGCTTCTTCATAACCGGTCGTACCGTTGATCTGACCAGCAAAGAACAGACCCTGGATGAATTTGCTTTCCAGAGTAGGTTTCAGGTCGCGCGGATCGAAGAAATCATACTCAATCGCGTAGCCAGGACGGACGATTCTGACATTTTCCATCCCCTGCATGGAACGGACTATTTGCATCTGCACATCGAACGGCAGGCTGGTGGAGATGCCATTCGGGTAAATTTCGTTAGACGTCAGTCCTTCCGGTTCGAGGAAGATCTGATGCTGGTTACGATCGGCAAAGCGCATCACTTTGTCTTCGATCGACGGGCAATAGCGTGGGCCGATACCTTCGATCACGCCTGCGTACATCGGGCTACGATCGAGGTTATTACGGATCACATCATGGGTTTTTTCATTGGTATGCGTGATATAACACGGCATCTGGCGCGGATGTTGAGATGCATCGCCCAGGAATGAGAAGACCGGCATCGGGTTATCGCTGTTTTGCTGGCCGAGCACGCTGAAATCAATCGTGCGCGCATCGATTCGCGGCGGTGTACCGGTTTTCAGGCGACTGACGCGCAGCGGCAGTTCACGCAGACGACGTGACAGCGGAATAGACGGCGGATCGCCAGCGCGGCCACCGCTGTAGTTGTCCAGACCAATATGAATTTTGCCGTCGAGGAAAGTCCCCACGGTTAACACGACCGCTTTGGCACGGAACTTCAGTCCCATTTGGGTCACTGCGCCCACGACACGATCGTTTTCAACAATCAGATCTTCAACCGCTTGTTGGAAGATCATCAGGTTGGGTTGATTCTCCAGTGCGGTACGTACCGCCTGTCGATAGAGCACACGATCGGCTTGAGCGCGAGTAGCACGAACGGCAGGCCCTTTGCTGGCGTTTAGTATCCTAAACTGGATACCCGCATGGTCGATCGCTTTTGCCATCAACCCACCAAGCGCATCCACTTCTTTTACCAGGTGTCCCTTCCCAATACCGCCGATCGCCGGGTTGCAGCTCATCTGTCCCAGAGTGTCGATATTGTGTGTCAAAAGCAGAGTCTGTTGACCCATTCGCGCCGCGGCCATTGCGGCCTCGGTGCCTGCATGACCCCCGCCAATGATGATGACGTCAAAAGGATCCTGATAAAACATGGTGATTGCCTCGCATAACGCGGTGTGAAAATGGATTGAAGCCCGGGCCGTGGATTCTACTCAACTTTAGTCGATGGAGAAAGACCTGGGATCCTGGGCATTAAAAAGAAGATCTTTTTATTTAGAGATCTGTTTTATTGTGATCTCTTATTAGGATCGCACCTTTCTGTGGATAAGGTCGATCCTTTAAGTAAGATCAACAGGTTGCTGAGGATCATTAGCTGTGAATGATCGGTGATCCTGGTCCGTATAAGCTGGGATCAGAATGAAGGGTTATACACAACTCAAAAACTGAACAACGGTTGTTCTTGGGATAACTACCGGTTGATCCAAGCTTTTAACCAGAGTTATCCACATAAAAAAGTACGATCTTTACAAATCTCTGAGCAACGGATGCCACGATCCCAGCCAAATTTCAGCCGGATCTTCCGGAATTTCATGTTCCAGTACGTTGATCCTGAGTGTTTCGCCGATCTGTTTTGCCCCACAGGCCTTCAATTCGGCTTCCAGCTTGTCGATTGCGCCGCAAAAGGTGTCATATTCACGACTGCCGATCCCGATTGCACCAAAGTGCACTTGTGACAGGTTCGGTTTCTGCTCGCGTAAGGCATCATATAAAGGCTGCAGGTTGTCAGGAATGTCTCCTGCTCCGTGTGTGGAGCTGATAATCAGCCAGATCCCGTCAGTCGGAACCTCTTCAAGCATTGGCCCATGCAGTATTTCGCTGGAAAAACCGGCGTCGTCCAGCTTTTCAGCCAGATGCTCTGCTACATATTCCGCACTGCCAAGCGTACTACCGCTGATAAGAGTGATGTCTGCCATGATCGCCCACCTTTATAAAGAGGGCGTATTGTACGCTGTGTGCGAGCTGGGATCTACCTGTGGAAAAATAGGGGATTAAAAAAACCGATCATGGCTTGATGGTACGCATAATCGGGTTCTGCAAGACGATCAGGGTTTCAGTGGACTGAATTTCGTCAATTGTTTGGATCTTGTTGATAAGTACCTGCTGCAACGCGTCGATCGATTTGCACATTACCTTAATAAAGATGCTGTAGTGCCCGGTGGTGTAATACGCTTCGGTCACTTCATCGAGGCTTTCCAGTCTTGCAAGTGCTGACGGATAGTCTTTCGCACTTTTCAGAATGATGCCGATAAAGCAGCCGACGTCGTAACCCAATTGTTTGGGACTAACATCAATCCGCGCGCCGGTAATGATCCCGGCCTGCTTCATCTTTTCTACGCGAACGTGAATTGTTCCTGGGCTGACGCCGAACTGTTTGGCTAATTCTGCGTAGGCAGTACGGGCATTTTCCATCAGGGCATCAAGAATGCCGCGGTCCAGATTGTCGATCTGATAATTTTCCATAGGTTTTTCTTATGTAGATTAATGATTCCCTCTATTTTAGTCGTTAATTTTAACGAATCAAAATCGAAGTCGGCTTTTTGTTTGTTGATTATTGAATATTACCTCCATTCTGTTGCTTAATCATAGGCAACAGGACACAGGAGTACACATAATGAAAACCGCTTACATTGCCAAACAACGTCAAATTAGCTTCGTAAAATCTCATTTTTCTCGCCAGCTGGAAGAGCGTTTAGGTCTGATCGAAGTTCAGGCTCCGATCCTCAGCCGCGTTGGAGATGGCACGCAGGATAACTTGTCGGGCTGTGAAAAAGCGGTGCAGGTGAAGGTTAAAGCATTGCCAGACGCTCAATTCGAAGTGGTTCATTCACTGGCGAAGTGGAAGCGTCAAACGTTAGGACAACACGACTTTAGCGCAGGCGAGGGGCTGTACACGCATATGAAAGCCCTGCGTCCCGATGAAGATCGCCTCTCCCCGCTGCACTCAGTGTACGTTGACCAGTGGGACTGGGAGCGCGTGATGGGCGACGGTGAGCGTCAATTCTCCACTCTGAAAAGCACGGTAGAGGCTATCTGGGCGGGAATTAAGGCCACCGAAGCTGCGGTTAGCAAAGAGTTTGGTCTGGCACCGTTCCTGCCAGAGCAGATCCACTTTGTTCATAGCCAGGAGCTGTTATCTCGTTATCCGGATCTTGACGCAAAAGGTCGTGAACGTGCGATCGCTAAAGAGCTGGGCGCGGTATTCCTGGTGGGAATCGGCGGTAAGCTCAGTGACGGTCACCGTCATGATGTACGTGCGCCGGATTATGATGACTGGAGTTCAGAGTCTGAGCTGGGTCATGCCGGTCTGAACGGTGATATTCTGGTCTGGAACCCGGTTCTGGAAGATGCGTTTGAGCTGTCTTCTATGGGGATCCGTGTGGATGCTGACGCTCTGAAACACCAGCTGTCTTTGACTGGTGATGAAGATCGCCTGAGTCTGGAATGGCACCAGGCGCTGCTGCGTGGTGAAATGCCGCAGACGATTGGTGGGGGGATTGGGCAGTCGCGTCTGACCATGCTGTTGCTGCAATTACCGCACATTGGCCAGGTTCAGTGTGGCGTATGGCCGGCCCAGGTACGTGAAAGCGTCGCTTCTCTGCTGTAACAATTAACGCCGCCAGCGTCTGAGCAGGCGGCTTCGCATCCCGGTATCAAAGCGCCAGATATGATCGAAAATGCGCATGATGCCGGGTTTGCCATGTGCTGACATCGCTACCGCATGAAAACGGTGCTGGTGCACCCGCTGTAATTCCCCCACTTTGCTGACGACTTCATCGGGTAATCGCTGAGCGATAAAATCTGAGATAACCACCGCATCGGCATCAAACCATTCCCGACCCTGCATGCGTTCAATAATGGCGCGAAAACAGCTGGCAATATCAGTGCCACCACGAAAGCGTTGACTTAAAAAGCGGATCGCCTGTTCGATGCCCTCCGGACCGGAAAGCTCATAGCGCACCACTTCTGTTGAAAACAGCATAATGAAACAACGCCGGTTATCGGCAAGGGCGACGCGCATTAGCGCCAGGCAAAAGGCTTTCGCACACTGCTCATTAAACCCGCCCATCGATCCTGATGTATCAACGCAGACGATAAAAGGTCCGCGCGGCTGCTCGTCAAAATCCTGATGCACCACCGGACGTTCTGTTACTTTCTCACGCCATGCTTCGCCGTGCAGGCGGTAGGTCAGCAGTTGCTTTTCCACCAGCCGTCGGTAGAACTCGTATTCCAGTTCGGTAATGCCCAACGTGGCCAGTTCTGGCGGTAGCAGGCGCAGGATATCGTCACTTTGCTGGATGCCATCCACCTGCTCCGGGACGGTTGCCGGTTCGCGCACCAGGGTACGGAAGGTTTCCATTGGCGCATCTTTACGCGGCACGGATTTCGCCTCTCTGGAACGACCTAACTGCTCGGCCAGGCGCTGGAGTTCGGGTTGTTGCGTCAGAAATTCACCGTATTTCACCATCAACTGATAATCACCTCGCTTGATTTGGCCCGCGCTCATATCCCACAACCGGCCTGCAGCGTTGTCATTTTCCGCCAGAACGGGTTCCAGTTGTCCGCTAAGGGTCATCCGTTCCTGTACTTCACTGAGCAAATGCTCGCGCTCTTCTTCCAGCAGTTGCTGATTCAGCGTTGTGGTTTGCACCACCAGGCTCAGGCGCCAGCGCTGGAGAAAAAGCGTATGCAGGGCGGGCGTAAAGGTGCTGTTGTCATTGACCAGTTGCTGCGCTTGCCCAGCCCAGGGCGAATGGAGTCGGTGCAATAGCGATAATATTTGCGGTAGTTGAACGATAAACTGCGCATGAGAGAGGAGCTGGCTTTGTTGATAACAAATGACCTCTTCTGCCAACTCTGGCGGCACATGGGTATCTTTGAGGCGGCTACGCAAAGATTCGCGCCAGCGGGGAATATCGTCAGTGATCGCTTTTTTAAGGCGAGGAAATTTTTTAAAAAATACCACCATCTTTGGGGAAGCCAACAGGGCGACGATCATCTCTTCGATCATCGCCTCTTCGCTGACTGCCAGCATTATGTTGAGTGTATCAAGGGTCAGCATTGTTGCGCCTGGCGGATTTGCGCCCCGACATCCTGCAGGCTGGCCTCAATGCGGCCTAACCAGTCGCTATGAATAAACAGGCATTTTTGCTGTTCGCTGAATGCGCTGTGCTGCTGATGCCACTCGTTATCGAGGGCTTCAAGCTCCTGTTTTATCTCTGCGGGCATACTCTCTTGCGAAGCCCCCGGCAGCGCCAGGCGAGAACCCTGTAAACTGACATCGCGCACAACCAGATGCTGTGCACTATCGACTTCCATATTCAGCGTTTGGGCAAAGCCGATCCCGTTTAATTTTCCGCGGATTTCACCGCCTTTTGTTAGCCACAGTTCCAGCGCACTGCGTTCGAAAGCAATATGGATAACTTCCATATCATGCAGCTTTAATGGCTTTTGTAGCAGTAATGTCACGACTGAGGACGTAGCTTCCGGTGGTAAATCATAATGAGGACGACGACTGAACATGCCACCCTGACGGATTACCGTGAACGCCGTTTTGTCGCTTTGTTGCTGCTGGAGTTGAATGCGGCGCTGCACAATACTGCCCAGGCGCGTCAGCATGGCTTGCTGCTGCCAGGCGTGTCCGGTCATCAATATTTCAAGCTGCTGTTGCATCAGATTCAGGCTTTGCGCGTCGTACCACAGACAATCTTTCAGCAGGATCAGGTCGATAGGTACTACCGCATCACGTCCGCTAAAGAAAGCGCTGGCCTGGAGTAAGCGGATCGCTTTTTTCCAGCGACGATCGGACACGTAGGGGGCATTCGGTAGCGTGTCCAACTGCTGGCGTAGGGTGAAAATAAGCTCAAACACGCGATCGGGAAGCTTGATGGCGCCAATGTCTTTTTGCCACTGGTGATACTCTTCATCCGTCACCTGCAATGATGCGGGGACCGGGTTGTCGCTTTCATCCTGCTGACTTAGCAGCATGGAGCGGAAATTGGCCTTGTCCTGAACTTTATCCAGCCACAGACGAATCAGCATTCGGTCGTACAGTGCTTCCAGGCTGCTGTCGGCTTCAGGCAGTTCGTTGGATGCGGCCACCAGCAAACGCATCGGAATTTTTTCTTCATACGCGCCGTTGCGAAAGTGACGTTCGTTAATGGCGGTCAGCAGGGTGTTAAGAATTGCCGGGCCTGCTTTCCAGATTTCATCGAGAAAAACGATTTCAGCTTCAGGAAGATAGCCCGCCGTTAAGCGTTCATAGCGACCTTCGTCTTTAAGGGCCTGAATGGACAGCGGGCCGAAAACTTCTTCCGGCGTAGAGAAGCGCGTCATCAGGTATTCAAAAGCGCGTGCATTTTGGAAGGCAAACTTTAGTCGGCGGGCAATTAAGCTCTTTGCGATCCCCGGGGGCCCTAATAAGAAAACGCTCTCGCCGCTGAGTGCTGCCAGCAGACACAGACGAATGGCGTGGCTACGTTCATAAAGTCCCTTTTCCAGCGCATTGCTCAGACGGGAAATTCTTTCCGCTAATAAATGTGGGTGAGCCATAATGAAGTGGCGTCCTTTCGCCAAATGTACTGCATAAACTGCGAGTATAGATGCTTCACACCATTGCAGTAATAGACTGAAGGTGCGCTTATTTTTCTTTGAGCCAGATTAATCTGGTCTCATTTAGGGGTACGATTTTGTGATTAATCGTGCATACTGTGCGCCTTTTTGTGGGCCAAGGGACGACGCACACATTTCTTATATATACACCAAATCAATCAAGCTGCACCAAGGCGGCAATGGAGTTTTCTCCTGGGATGGGGGGAATAACGAATGCAGCCCACACGGAGTGGCTTGAAAGATGATGTGTATAAACGAAAGACGAGTCTATGAGCACTGATAATAAACAATCATTGTCTGCGATTACCCTTGCAGCCATTGGGGTTGTCTACGGTGATATTGGTACCAGCCCACTTTATACGCTTCGTGAATGTTTGTCCGGCCAGTTTGGTTTTGGCGTTGAACGTGATGCCGTATTTGGTTTTCTCTCGCTGATTTTCTGGCTGCTGATCTTTGTTGTCTCCATTAAATACCTGACGTTTGTCATGCGCGCAGATAACGCCGGAGAAGGCGGGATCCTGACGCTGATGTCATTGGCCGGGCGCAATACCTCGGCGCGAACAACCTCCATGCTGGTCATTATGGGATTGATAGGCGGCAGCTTCTTCTATGGTGAAGTGGTGATTACGCCAGCCATTTCTGTGATGTCTGCGATTGAAGGTCTGGAGATTATTGCCCCGCAACTGGATACTTGGATTGTTCCGCTCTCGATAATCGTACTGACCCTGCTGTTTTTGATTCAAAAACACGGTACCGGCATGGTCGGTAAGCTGTTTGCGCCGATTATGCTGCTGTGGTTCCTGACGCTGGCGGTTTTAGGCGTGCGCAGTATTATTGGCAATCCGGAAGTACTGCAGGCGCTAAATCCGTATTGGGCGGTGCATTTCTTCCTCGAATTCAAAACGTTGTCTTTTATTGCGCTAGGTGCGGTGGTGCTGTCGATTACCGGTGTTGAAGCGCTGTATGCGGATATGGGCCACTTCGGTAAGTTGCCGATTCGCCTGGCATGGTTCTCTGTGGTGTTGCCTTCACTGGTACTGAACTATTTTGGTCAGGGGGCGCTATTGTTAAAGCATCCTGAAGCGATCAAAAACCCGTTCTTCCTGTTGGCGCCAGACTGGGCGTTGATCCCGCTACTGATCCTCGCCGCGCTGGCGACGGTTATCGCTTCGCAGGCGGTTATATCCGGTGTCTTCTCGCTGACGCGTCAGGCCGTGCGTTTGGGATATTTATCGCCAATGCGCATTATCCATACCTCGGAAATGGAGTCGGGCCAGATCTACATTCCTTTCGTTAACTGGATGCTCTATTTTGCGGTGGTTATCGTGATTGTGAGTTTTGAACACTCCAGTAATCTGGCCGCGGCGTACGGGATTGCGGTAACGGGGACGATGGTGCTGACCTCTATTTTGTCGACCACCGTGGCGCGCAAAAACTGGCACTGGAATAAATACTTCGTCTTCCTGATCCTGGTGGCATTCTTGTGCGTTGATGTTCCGCTGTTCTCCGCGAACCTCGATAAACTGATTTCCGGCGGTTGGCTGCCTCTGACGTTGGGTCTGGTGATGTTCACCATCATGACCACCTGGAAAAGTGAACGCTTCCGTCTGCTGCGTCGCATGCATGAGCACGGTAACTCTCTGGAGGCGATGATTGCTTCTCTGGAGAAATCGCCACCGGTACGCGTGCCGGGAACGGCGGTGTATATGTCCCGCGCACTGAACGTCATCCCGTTTGCGCTTCTGCATAACCTCAAACATAACAAGGTGCTGCATGAGCGCGTTATTCTGCTGACGCTGCGCACGGAAGATGCGCCCTATGTTCACAACGTGCGTAGGGTGCAGATTGAGCAGTTATCGCCCACCTTCTGGCGCGTAGTTGCCAGCTACGGTTGGCGTGAAACGCCGAACGTGGAGGAAGTGTTCCATCGCTGCGGTCTGGAAGGCTTAAGCTGCCGGATGATGGAAACCTCCTTCTTCATGTCGCACGAGTCGCTGATTGTCGGCAAACGACCGTGGTACTTGCGTCTGCGCGGTAAGCTGTATCTGCTGCTACAGCGCAATGCGCTGCGTGCGCCGGACCAGTTTGAAATCCCACCGAACCGGGTTATTGAGCTCGGTACTCAGGTCGAGATTTAATCTCATCGACGCCCTCTTTCATCGCGAAAGGGGGCGTTTTGTTTTGCCCCTCCCAGTTTTCATTTCATCTAATGATAATCCTTGCGAAACGTTTCGATGGCGATCACATTTTCGTAACGTCGCGGTGGTTTTCTGTCCACTCTTCGCACTACACTTATCTCCAGCGAAACGTTTCGCTAGTGGGGAAAGAAAATGAAGAAAGGCACGGTACTCAACTCTGAAATTTCATCGGTGATCTCCCGTCTGGGGCATACCGATACGCTGGTGGTGTGTGATGCAGGTTTACCCATCCCGAACAGCACAACGCGTATCGATATGGCATTAACCCAGGGCGTACCTTCTTTTATGCAGGTACTGGATGTGGTCACACGTGAAATGCAGGTCGAGGCGGCCATTCTCGCGTCGGAAATTAAACAACATAATCCGCAACTCCACGAAACGTTGCTCAGCCACATTGAGCAACTGCAACAACACCAGGGAAACACCATAGAAATTCGTTACACCACGCATGAACAATTCAAAAAACAAACCGCAGACAGTCAGGCGGTAATTCGCAGCGGAGAGTGTTCTCCGTATGCGAATATTATTCTCTGTGCTGGCGTCACGTTCTGAGGCCATCATGAACGCATTACTGCAACTCAAAGGGATCGATAAAGCGTTCCCGGGCGTAAAAGCGCTATCCGGCGCCGCGCTGAATGTCTACCCAGGCCGCGTAATGGCGCTGGTGGGCGAAAACGGCGCGGGTAAATCCACCATGATGAAGGTGCTGACCGGAATCTACACCCGTGATGCCGGTTCCTTATTGTGGCTGGGGAAAGAGACCACCTTTAACGGCCCGAAATCCTCCCAGGAAGCCGGAATCGGTATCATCCACCAGGAGCTGAACCTGATCCCGCAACTCACTATCGCTGAAAACATTTTTCTCGGTCGTGAGTTTGTGAATCGCTTTGGCAAAATTGACTGGAAGAAGATGTACGCCGAAGCCGATCTGCTGCTCGCCAAACTCAATCTGCGCTTTAAAAGCGACAGGCTGGTCGGTGAGCTGTCGATTGGCGATCAGCAGATGGTCGAAATTGCTAAAGTGCTGAGCTTTGAATCGAAGGTCATCATTATGGATGAACCGACGGATGCCCTCACCGATACTGAAACCGAATCCCTGTTCCGCGTCATTCGCGAACTGAAATCCCAGGGACGCGGCATTGTCTATATTTCTCACCGCATGAAAGAGATCTTCGAGATTTGCGACGACGTAACCGTCTTCCGCGATGGGCAGTTTATTGCCGAGCGTGAAGTCGCATCGCTTACCGAAGACTCGCTGATTGAAATGATGGTGGGACGTAAGCTGGAAGATCAGTACCCGCGTCTGGAAAAAGCGCCGGGTGATATTCGCCTGAAGGTCGATAATCTGTGCGGTCCTGGCGTAAACGATGTGTCATTCACGCTGCGTAAAGGCGAGATCCTTGGCGTATCGGGGCTGATGGGGGCCGGACGTACCGAGCTGATGAAAGTGTTGTACGGCGCATTGCCACGCACCAGCGGCTACGTCACGCTTGATGGCCATGAAGTGGTTACCCGTTCGCCGCAGGATGGACTGGCTAACGGCATCGTCTATATTTCTGAAGACCGTAAACGCGATGGTTTAGTGCTCGGCATGTCGGTGAAAGAGAACATGTCACTGACCGCGCTGCGCTATTTCAGCCGTGCAGGCGGAAGCCTTAAACATAAAGATGAGCAGCAGGCGGTAGGGGATTTTATTCGCCTGTTCAATGTTAAAACGCCATCGATGGAACAGGCTATCGGCCTGCTCTCCGGCGGTAACCAGCAGAAAGTGGCGATTGCGCGCGGTCTGATGACCCGGCCAAAAGTGCTGATCCTTGATGAACCAACGCGCGGCGTTGACGTTGGGGCCAAGAAAGAAATCTATCAGCTTATCAACCAGTTTAAGGCCGATGGGCTGAGTATCATTCTGGTCTCTTCTGAGATGCCAGAAGTATTGGGCATGAGCGATCGAATTATCGTTATGCATGAAGGGCATCTCGGCGGTGAATTCACTCGCGAGCAGGCCACTCAGGAAGTATTAATGGCTGCCGCTGTGGGCAAGCTTAATCGCGTGAATCAGGAGTAAAAAAGATGACTACCCAGGCTGTTTCTGGTCGCCGTTATTTCACTAAAGCATGGCTTCTGGAGCAAAAGTCGCTCATCGCTCTGTTAGTGCTGATCGCGATTGTTTCCACCATGAGCCCTAACTTTTTTACCGTTAATAACCTGTTCAACATTCTTCAGCAAACGTCGGTGAACGCCATCATGGCGGTTGGCATGACGCTGGTTATCCTGACGTCGGGTATCGATCTGTCCGTCGGTTCATTGCTGGCGCTGACCGGTGCGGTTGCGGCTTCGATTGTAGGGATTGAAGTCAATGCGCTGGTGGCTGTTGCTGCGGCCCTGGCGCTCGGCGCTGCCATTGGCGCGGTGACCGGAGTGATTGTCGCGAAAGGTCGCGTGCAGGCGTTTATCGCGACTCTGGTTATGATGCTGCTGCTGCGCGGTGTGACCATGGTCTACACCAACGGCAGTCCGGTAAACACCGGGTTTACTGACAATGCCGATCTGTTTGGCTGGTTCGGGATTGGTCGTCCGTTAGGCGTCCCTACGCCGGTGTGGATCATGGGGATTGTCTTCCTCGCGGCGTGGTACATGCTGCACCACACGCGTCTGGGGCGTTATATCTATGCGCTGGGCGGTAACGAAGCGGCAACGCGTCTGTCCGGTATCAGCGTCAGTAAAATCAAAATTATCGTTTACTCACTGTGCGGCCTGCTGGCATCACTGGCGGGCATCATTGAAGTTGCGCGCCTCTCCTCTGCGCAACCGACGGCAGGTACTGGCTATGAGTTGGATGCTATCGCTGCGGTGGTATTAGGCGGAACTAGCCTGGCGGGTGGTAAAGGACGAATTGTTGGGACGCTGATCGGCGCATTGATTCTTGGTTTCCTCAATAATGGGTTGAATTTGTTAGGTGTATCCTCCTATTACCAGATGATCGTCAAAGCGGTGGTGATTTTGCTGGCGGTACTGGTAGACAACAAAAAGCAGTAACAACGATTACAGGACATCTTAAATATGAACATGAAAAAACTGGCTACCCTGGTTTCTGCTGTTGCGCTGAGCGCCACCGTGAGTGCGAATGCGATGGCGAAAGATACCATTGCGCTGGTGGTCTCCACCCTCAATAACCCGTTCTTTGTTTCTCTGAAGGATGGGGCGCAAAAAGAGGCGGATAAGCTGGGTTACAACCTGGTGATTCTGGACTCGCAGAACAACCCGGCGAAAGAGCTGGCTAACGTTCAGGACTTAACGGTTCGTGGAACTAAAATTCTGCTGATCAACCCAACCGACTCTGATGCCGTTGGTAATGCTGTGAAGATGGCTAACCAGGCAAAAATTCCGGTTATTACCCTTGACCGTGTTGCCTCCAAAGGCGAAGTGGTAAGCCACATTGCGTCTGATAACGTGTTGGGCGGCAAAATTGCGGGTGATTACATCGCGAAGAAAGCTGGTGAAGGCGCAAAAGTTATCGAACTGCAGGGGATTGCCGGAACTTCAGCGGCGCGTGAGCGTGGCGAAGGTTTCCAGCAGGCCGTTGCGGCACACAAATTTAACGTACTGGCCAGCCAGCCGGCAGACTTCGACCGCACTAAAGGTCTGAACGTTATGCAGAACCTGCTGACCGCGCATCCTGATGTGCAGGCCGTATTTGCTCAGAACGATGAAATGGCGCTGGGTGCGCTGCGCGCACTGCAAACCGCGGGTAAATCTGATGTGATGGTGGTTGGATTTGACGGCACTCCAGATGGCGAAAAAGCAGTAAATGATGGCAAACTGGCTGCGACCATTGCTCAGTTGCCGGATCAGATCGGCGCGAAAGGCGTTGAGACTGCGGATAAAGTCCTGAAAGGCGAGAAGGTTCAGGCTAAATATCCGGTTGACCTGAAGCTGGTCATCAAGCAGTAATACCGATTCAGGTCGCTCGCGGCCTGATGGAGACATAAATACGCCATCCCCGTATCTGGTTTTGGGGATGAAAGCGTAAAAAGAAAAGCAGGGCACGCGCCACCCTAACCCGGTGGCGCACTTTGACTTGGAACACCAAATATGAAAACCGCAGGCAACCTCGTTGTTCTTGGCAGTATCAATGCCGATCACATCCTTAATCTTAACTCTTTCCCGACACCTGGTGAAACCGTAACCGGTAGTCATTATCAGGTCGCATTTGGCGGTAAAGGCGCGAATCAGGCTGTTGCTGCGGGTCGTAGTGGTGCGAATATCGCATTCATTGCCTGTACGGGCGATGATGATATTGGCGAAAGTGTGCGTAAACAGTTAGCCAAAGACAACATTGATATTGCGCCGATTAGCGTAATTTCGGGGGAATCGACCGGTGTTGCGTTGATTTTTGTGAATGGTGAAGGTGAGAACGTTATCGGCATTCATGCTGGAGCTAACGCAGCTCTTTCGCCAGCGCTGGTGGAAGCACAGCATGAGCGTATTGCGCAGGCGTCCGCTTTACTGATGCAGCTAGAGTCGCCGATCGAAAGCGTTCTGGCTGCGGCAAAGATTGCACATCAAAATAAGACCATGGTCGCCCTAAACCCGGCTCCGGCACGTGAACTTTCTGACGAGCTGTTGGCGCTGGTAGATATTATTACCCCGAATGAAACCGAGGCTGAAAAGCTGACGGGGATCCGGGTTGAAAATGATGAAGACGCGGCCAAAGCGGCGCAGGCATTGCATGCTAAAGGAATCCATACTGTACTGATTACCTTAGGGAGTCGCGGTGTGTGGGCCAGCGTGAATGGCGAAGGTCAGCGAGTGCCCGGTTTTAAAGTGGAAGCCGTTGATACTATTGCCGCCGGAGACACCTTTAATGGCGCGTTAATTACAGCGTTACTGGAAGAGACTCCACTGCCTGAAGCGATCCGTTTTGCGCATGCCGCTGCGGCGATTGCGGTTACCCGTAAAGGCGCACAGCCTTCCGTTCCGTGGCGCGAAGAAATAGAAGCGTTTTTAAGTCAACAGAGGTAACGCTTGGCTACAATGAAGGACGTCGCCCGCCTGGCGGGTGTTTCCACGTCGACGGTTTCTCACGTCATTAATAAAGATCGCTTTGTCAGTGAGTCTGTCACTGACAAAGTAGAAGCTGCGATTAAAGCGCTTAACTACGCTCCCTCCGCGCTGGCGCGTAGCCTCAAGTTAAACCAGACCCGCACGATTGGCATGTTAATCACTGCCAGTACCAATCCCTTCTATTCTGAGCTGGTGCGCGGCGTTGAACGTAGCTGTTTTGAGCGCGGCTACAGCCTGGTGCTGTGCAATACCGAAGGCGATGAACAGCGCATGAACCGTAATCTGGAAACGCTAATGCAAAAACGCGTGGATGGCTTGCTGCTGCTCTGCACGGAAACACATCAGCCTTCCAGAGAGATAATGCAGCGTTATCCTTCTATACCGACCGTGATGATGGACTGGTCGCCCTTTGATGGTGAAAGCGATCTGATTCAGGATAACTCCCTGCTGGGCGGGGATTTAGCCACGCAACATCTTATCGAAAAAGGTTTTACGCGCATTGCCTGCATCACCGGGCCGCTGGATAAAACCCCGGCGCGTTTGCGCCTGGAAGGATATCGGGCGGCAATGAAGCGGGCGGGCTTGCCTGTCCCGGAAGGCTACGAGATTACCGGTGACTTTGAGTTCGGTGGCGGCTTTGAAGCTATGCAAACGTTGCTGTCGCATAAACAGCGACCGCAGGCCGTTTTTACCGGTAATGATGCAATGGCGGTTGGCGCGTATCAGGCTCTGTACCAGTCGGGATTGCGCATTCCGCAGGATATGGCGGTGGTGGGTTATGATGATATCGAGCTGGCGCGCTATATGACGCCTCCGCTGACGACCATACATCAACCAAAAGATGAATTGGGCGAACTGGCCATCGATGTATTAATCCATCGGATGGCCCAGCCCGCATTACAGCAACAGCGTTTGCAGCTTACTCCTGTTTTGATGGAGCGGGGGTCGGTTTAGGTTTATGCCGATCTTTGATCAGGTTACGTCCATCTTTGGCTTTTAGCAGCATGAACATCAGCGCGGATATTACCGTGATAGCGCCCATCGTCATAAAGGTGTAATGGAATTGCTCGACCGTATTAGTTCCTTCCATACCTTCATAGATACGTAGAACGGCGGCGCTGATGGCAACCCCTAAACTGATTGATAACTGCTGAGTAACGGCCAATACGCTGTTGCCGCTGCTGGCGTTTTCATCGGTCAGATCCGCCAGAGTGATAGTATTCATTGAGGTAAACTGGGTGGACATTGCCATACCTAAAATGAACAACGGCAGGATCAGCATCCAGACCGGCATGGCAGGAGATTGCAAAGCGAACTGCGCAATCATCAGGCCGATAAAAACCGTAACACCCACCAATGTGGTCCTGTAGCCGAGTTTGCGCAGAACCTGCGTCACCATGGATTTTGCCAGAATTGAACCCAACGCCGTTGGCGCCATCATACAACCAGCTATCAGAGCCGGATATCCAAAGCCTACCTGCAACATCAGCGGCATTAAGAAGGGCACGCAGCCTGTGCCCAGGCGAGTGGCGAGGTTGCCGGCGATCCCAACAGAAAAGGTTCGAGTCTTAAATATCGGAAGAGATATAAGTGGCGTTGGGTGACGACGAGCATGGCGAATATAGGCGAGTAGTAACAACACACTGGCAAGAATAATACCGAGTGCGATCCAGGTAGCGACAAGCTTCTCACCGAACAATTCAACGCCGCTGGAAAACAACACCAGGCTCAAACCAAACAGAAAGAAACCGGTCATATCAAAACCGCGGCGTGGGGTGGTGAAGTTCGGCATATATTTGCGGGCATAGAAGATACCGGCAATGCCAATTGGAATATTAATCAGGAAGATCCAGTGCCAACTGGCCCATGTAACCAGTACACCGCCCAATACCGGACCTAAAATCGGCCCCACAAGTCCAGGCATGGTGACGAAGTTAAGCACGGGAAGCAGTTCACTGCGAGGGTAGGCACGCAATAACGCCAGACGGGCAACGGGCATCATCATGGCGCCACCGATCCCCTGAATGACACGGAAAATCACCAGCTCGCTTAGGGAGCTGGACAGCGCACAGGCCAGCGATCCCAACGTAAACAGGCTAACAGCAATCATAAAGACGCGTCGGGTACCAAATCGGTCTGCCAACCAACCACTTACCGGGATCAGCATCGCGACCGTCAGGGTATAGCTGATAATGGCCGACTGCATGGCGAGCGGAGAGCGGTTAAGACTATGTGCTATTGCGGGTAGGGCGGTATTGAGGATAGTGGCGTCTAGTGCCTGCATAAAAAAGGCCATGGCTGCTATCCACGGTAGCCCGGCCATACTGCGTGATTTCTTTTCTGACATATTATTTATCCGGTAGCACGTTCGGTGCTATCAGCAATGCCTGACAAGCAGCAAAGGCACGATCGCCATCGTTATCATCTATTGCATCGACAATGGCCTGGTGCAAATCCAGTTTCACCACATCGTTATAGGTAATAGAGGTAAAGTAGGTCTGGTAAACCGAATGGAACAGAGATGCAAAGGAAATAAGGAACGGATTCGCACTCATTTCATAGATGTGTTCATGCCAGGCGATATCAACCTCAATCCAGCGTTCGCGTCTGAAGTTTCTTTTCAGCTCGACCATCTCTTCCATCAGCGTGTTGAGGTGCGCTTTCTGTTCAGCCGTACCAATGGTCGCCGCCAGTAAACACGCCTGAGGCTCCAGGCTGATACGCATCACCAGAAAATGTTTAATGACCTGCGGGAAATTATCTTCCGTCATCCACCAGGTGAGCAGCTCCTGATCGAGGAAGTTCCAGTTTGCTTGCGGCATGACGCGTGTGCCGATACGTGGGCGTGGTAATACCATACCTTTTGCCGTTAACGTTTTTACCGCCTCTCTTACCGCGGTGCGACTCACACCAAACTGATCGCCCAGCTCTATTTCGCCAGGCAATATAGCGCCCGGCGCGTATTCACCTTTTAATATTCGCTGAGCCAGCTTTTCGGCCAGAACGTAGGACAAGTTTTTCTGTGCGGCTAGCTGTTGGGCATTTAATGGCATGAATGTTCTTCCTTACTCTTTTTCTTATTCATTAGTATGCCACCTGGAAGTGTGATTGCGGCTGCAAAAACGGCAATTTGCTTATTTTATGGCATGTTAATGGTTGTTTTGGTGAAAAAACACGCACTCAGAAAGTTATTTTAAATTTCTCCTTGTCAGCCTGAAATAACTCCCTATAATGCGCCTCCACTGACACGGAACAACGGATTACAAGCCGCCGGGTCAGCGGGGTTCCACTGAGAACTTCGGCGAAGAAAGCGAAATTAAATGCTTGACTTCGTAGCGGGATGGCGTAATATGCACACCCCGCGCCGCTGAGAAAAAGCGAAGCGGCACTGCTCTTTAACAATTTATCAGACAATCTGTGTGGGCACTCGAAGATACGGATTCTTAACGTCGCAAGACGAAAAATGAATACCAAGTCTCTGAGTGAACATACGTAATTCATTACGAAGTTTAATTCACGAGCATCAAACTTAAATTGAAGAGTTTGATCATGGCTCAGATTGAACGCTGGCGGCAGGCCTAACACATGCAAGTCGAACGGTAGCACAGAGGAGCTTGCTCCTTGGGTGACGAGTGGCGGACGGGTGAGTAATGTCTGGGAAACTGCCCGATGGAGGGGGATAACTACTGGAAACGGTAGCTAATACCGCATAACGTCGCAAGACCAAAGAGGGGGACCTTCGGGCCTCTTGCCATCGGATGTGCCCAGATGGGATTAGCTAGTAGGTGGGGTAACGGCTCACCTAGGCGACGATCCCTAGCTGGTCTGAGAGGATGACCAGCCACACTGGAACTGAGACACGGTCCAGACTCCTACGGGAGGCAGCAGTGGGGAATATTGCACAATGGGCGCAAGCCTGATGCAGCCATGCCGCGTGTATGAAGAAGGCCTTCGGGTTGTAAAGTACTTTCAGCGAGGAGGAAGGCGTTGTGGTTAATAACCGCAGCGATTGACGTTACTCGCAGAAGAAGCACCGGCTAACTCCGTGCCAGCAGCCGCGGTAATACGGAGGGTGCAAGCGTTAATCGGAATTACTGGGCGTAAAGCGCACGCAGGCGGTCTGTCAAGTCGGATGTGAAATCCCCGGGCTCAACCTGGGAACTGCATCCGAAACTGGCAGGCTAGAGTCTTGTAGAGGGGGGTAGAATTCCAGGTGTAGCGGTGAAATGCGTAGAGATCTGGAGGAATACCGGTGGCGAAGGCGGCCCCCTGGACAAAGACTGACGCTCAGGTGCGAAAGCGTGGGGAGCAAACAGGATTAGATACCCTGGTAGTCCACGCCGTAAACGATGTCGACTTGGAGGTTGTGCCCTTGAGGCGTGGCTTCCGGAGCTAACGCGTTAAGTCGACCGCCTGGGGAGTACGGCCGCAAGGTTAAAACTCAAATGAATTGACGGGGGCCCGCACAAGCGGTGGAGCATGTGGTTTAATTCGATGCAACGCGAAGAACCTTACCTACTCTTGACATCCAGAGAACTTAGCAGAGATGCTTTGGTGCCTTCGGGAACTCTGAGACAGGTGCTGCATGGCTGTCGTCAGCTCGTGTTGTGAAATGTTGGGTTAAGTCCCGCAACGAGCGCAACCCTTATCCTTTGTTGCCAGCGGTTAGGCCGGGAACTCAAAGGAGACTGCCAGTGATAAACTGGAGGAAGGTGGGGATGACGTCAAGTCATCATGGCCCTTACGAGTAGGGCTACACACGTGCTACAATGGCATATACAAAGAGAAGCGACCTCGCGAGAGCAAGCGGACCTCATAAAGTATGTCGTAGTCCGGATTGGAGTCTGCAACTCGACTCCATGAAGTCGGAATCGCTAGTAATCGTGGATCAGAATGCCACGGTGAATACGTTCCCGGGCCTTGTACACACCGCCCGTCACACCATGGGAGTGGGTTGCAAAAGAAGTAGGTAGCTTAACCTTCGGGAGGGCGCTTACCACTTTGTGATTCATGACTGGGGTGAAGTCGTAACAAGGTAACCGTAGGGGAACCTGCGGTTGGATCACCTCCTTACCTTAAAGAAACGTTCTTTGTAGTGCTCACACAGATTGTCTGATGAAAAGTAAATAGCAAGGCGTCTTGCGATTGAGACTTATACGTCCCCTTCGTCTAGAGGCCCAGGACACCGCCCTTTCACGGCGGTAACAGGGGTTCGAATCCCCTAGGGGACGCCACTTGCTGGTATGTGTGAGTGAAAGTCGCCGACCCCAATATCTCAAAACTTACCTTCGGGTGACGTTTGAGATATTTGCTCTTTAAAAATCTGGATCAAGCTGAAAATTGAAACGACACACTGTTTCATTTCTCCGTAATAAGAAATGAAAAGCGGTGTGTTCGAGTCTCTCAAATTTTCGCAACACGATGGTGTTTTACGAAACATCTTCGGGTTGTGAGGTTAAGCGACTAAGCGTACACGGTGGATGCCCTGGCAGTCAGAGGCGATGAAGGACGTGCTAATCTGCGATAAGCGTCGGTAAGGTGATATGAACCGTTATAACCGGCGATTTCCGAATGGGGAAACCCAGTGTGTTTCGACACACTATCATTACGTGAATACATAGCGTAATGAAGCGAACCGGGGGAACTGAAACATCTAAGTACCCCGAGGAAAAGAAATCAACCGAGATTCCCCCAGTAGCGGCGAGCGAACGGGGAGCAGCCCAGAGTCTGAATCAGCTTGTGTGTTAGTGGAACGGTCTGGAAAGTCCGACGGTACAGGGTGATAGTCCCGTACACCAAAATGCACAGGTTGTGAACTCGAAGAGTAGGGCGGGACACGTGGTATCCTGTCTGAATATGGGGGGACCATCCTCCAAGGCTAAATACTCCTGACTGACCGATAGTGAACCAGTACCGTGAGGGAAAGGCGAAAAGAACCCCGGCGAGGGGAGTGAAAAAGAACCTGAAACCGTGTACGTACAAGCAGTGGGAGCCTCTTTATGGGGTGACTGCGTACCTTTTGTATAATGGGTCAGCGACTTATATTCTGTAGCAAGGTTAACCGTATAGGGGAGCCGAAGGGAAACCGAGTCTTAACTGGGCGTTAAGTTGCAGGGTATAGACCCGAAACCCGGTGATCTAGCCATGGGCAGGTTGAAGGTTGGGTAACACTAACTGGAGGACCGAACCGACTAATGTTGAAAAATTAGCGGATGACTTGTGGCTGGGGGTGAAAGGCCAATCAAACCGGGAGATAGCTGGTTCTCCCCGAAAGCTATTTAGGTAGCGCCTCGTGAACTCATCTTCGGGGGTAGAGCACTGTTTCGGCTAGGGGGTCATCCCGACTTACCAACCCGATGCAAACTGCGAATACCGAAGAATGTTATCACGGGAGACACACGGCGGGTGCTAACGTCCGTCGTGAAGAGGGAAACAACCCAGACCGCCAGCTAAGGTCCCAAAGTCATGGTTAAGTGGGAAACGATGTGGGAAGGCACAGACAGCCAGGATGTTGGCTTAGAAGCAGCCATCATTTAAAGAAAGCGTAATAGCTCACTGGTCGAGTCGGCCTGCGCGGAAGATGTAACGGGGCTAAACCATGCACCGAAGCTGCGGCAGCGACACTATGTGTTGTTGGGTAGGGGAGCGTTCTGTAAGCCGTTGAAGGTGTATCGTGAGGTATGCTGGAGGTATCAGAAGTGCGAATGCTGACATAAGTAACGATAATGCGGGTGAAAAACCCGCACGCCGGAAGACCAAGGGTTCCTGTCCAACGTTAATCGGGGCAGGGTGAGTCGACCCCTAAGGCGAGGCCGAAAGGCGTAGTCGATGGGAAACAGGTTAATATTCCTGTACTTGGTGTTACTGCGAAGGGGGGACGGAGAAGGCTATGTTAGCCGGGCGACGGTTGTCCCGGTTTAAGCATGTAGGCGGAGGTTCCAGGTAAATCCGGTACCTTTTTAACGCTGAGGTGTGATGACGAGGCACTACGGTGCTGAAGTAACAAATGCCCTGCTTCCAGGAAAAGCCTCTAAGCATCAGGTAACACGAAATCGTACCCCAAACCGACACAGGTGGTCAGGTAGAGAATACCAAGGCGCTTGAGAGAACTCGGGTGAAGGAACTAGGCAAAATGGTGCCGTAACTTCGGGAGAAGGCACGCTGATATGTAGGTGAAGTGATTTACTCATGGAGCTGAAATCAGTCGAAGATACCAGCTGGCTGCAACTGTTTATTAAAAACACAGCACTGTGCAAACACGAAAGTGGACGTATACGGTGTGACGCCTGCCCGGTGCCGGAAGGTTAATTGATGGGGTTATCCGTAAGGAGAAGCTCTTGATCGAAGCCCCGGTAAACGGCGGCCGTAACTATAACGGTCCTAAGGTAGCGAAATTCCTTGTCGGGTAAGTTCCGACCTGCACGAATGGCGTAATGATGGCCAGGCTGTCTCCACCCGAGACTCAGTGAAATTGAACTCGCTGTGAAGATGCAGTGTACCCGCGGCAAGACGGAAAGACCCCGTGAACCTTTACTATAGCTTGACACTGAACACTGGTCCTTGATGTGTAGGATAGGTGGGAGGCTTTGAAGTGTGGACGCCAGTCTGCATGGAGCCATCCTTGAAATACCACCCTTTAATGGCTGGTGTTCTAACGTGGACCCGTAATCCGGGTTGCGGACAGTGTCTGGTGGGTAGTTTGACTGGGGCGGTCTCCTCCTAAAGAGTAACGGAGGAGCACGAAGGTTAGCTAATCCTGGTCGGACATCAGGAGGTTAGTGCAAAGGCATAAGCTAGCTTGACTGCGAGAGTGACGGCTCGAGCAGGTGCGAAAGCAGGTCTTAGTGATCCGGTGGTTCTGAATGGAAGGGCCATCGCTCAACGGATAAAAGGTACTCCGGGGATAACAGGCTGATACCGCCCAAGAGTTCATATCGACGGCGGTGTTTGGCACCTCGATGTCGGCTCATCACATCCTGGGGCTGAAGTAGGTCCCAAGGGTATGGCTGTTCGCCATTTAAAGTGGTACGCGAGCTGGGTTTAGAACGTCGTGAGACAGTTCGGTCCCTATCTGCCGTGGGCGCTGGAGAATTGAGGGGGGCTGCTCCTAGTACGAGAGGACCGGAGTGGACGCATCACTGGTGTTCGGGTTGTCATGCCAATGGCATTGCCCGGTAGCTAAATGCGGAAGAGATAAGTGCTGAAAGCATCTAAGCACGAAACTTGCCCCGAGATGAGTTCTCCCTGAGACTTTAAGTCTCCTGAAGGAACGTTAAAGACGATGACGTTGATAGGTCGGGTGTGTAAGCGTAGCGATACGTTGAGCTAACCGATACTAATGAACCGTGAGGCTTAACCTTACAACGCCGAAGATGTTTTGGCGAAGAGACGACATTCAGCTTGATACAGATAAGATTAACCGGCGAAAAGCGGGTTAATAACAGAATTTGCCTGGCGGCTGTAGCGCGGTGGTCCCACCTGACCCCATGCCGAACTCAGAAGTGAAACGCCGTAGCGCCGATGGTAGTGTGGGGTCTCCCCATGCGAGAGTAGGGAACTGCCAGGCATCAAATTGCAGTAAACCGGGATGAAGAATCCGGGTAGTGACAAAGAAATTCGGTGGAGCGGTAGTTCAGTTGGTTAGAATACCTGCCTGTCACGCAGGGGGTCGCGGGTTCGAGTCCCGTCCGTTCCGCCACTTATTAGAAAATTAAGCCTGCTTAGTAGCAGGCTTAATGATAAGAAAATTTAGGGGCGTAGCTCAGTTGGTAGAGCACCGGTCTCCAAAACCGGGTGTCGCGAGTTCGAGTCTCTCCGCCCCTGCCAGAAACAATCCTTAGCATTCTTGCTAAGGATTTTTTTTATCTGCAATTTGCGCTGTGCCTTCCAGTTGTTTTATTCCCGGCATCCTTGCCCGTATTTTCTTTAATCTTCCAGAATATTCGTTCTCAGCAAGTCGCAAATCAGTGCATGTTTATCGCTGTTTTGCAGCCAAACTGCATATAACGGGCGCGAAAGGGTTGTACTGTCAGTAACCGTATGGAGATCGCTTTTACCTTTAGCCCAACTGACCGGAAGCCAGCTAAAGCCTCTAAGGACTGAAAGTTGCTGCCTGGCCAATTCTGCCGAACTGGTGGTGAGTACCGGCACTTCATCTCCCGCAATCAATCCCGCTTCGTGTTGCTGAAAGTCAGGTCCCCATTCCAGACGCAGATAATTCAGTTCATCCTTGGTTTGCGAAGGAGAACTGCAATAGAGCGCCAGCGTGAAATATCCCAACAGTTGGCTGCTAAATTCGTCCATTTTGGGCGTTTCGGTAGTAATCAGTAGATCAAGCTGTCGTTCATGGAGCTGTTTTACTAACGACTGTCGCTGAGCGATCCTCGCTTCAAACTGCAGGCTGGATTGCGGCTCCTGGGATTGGTACAAACGCCCCAGCCAGCCATTAAGCATGCATTCCCAGAGGGATGCGCTGGCACCAATAGAAAACTCGTTATGCCGCGAGGTATTCGCAACCTCCTTACGTGCGGCTTGCCACGTATTCATCAGCGTTTCAGCGTAAGGCAGTAATTTTTCACCTGCAGCGGTTAAACGGATATTGTTTCTGTGTCGGGTGAACAGGTTTACACCCAATTGATTTTCCAGTTGTCTGATCCGGAAACTAACCGCTGATTGGGTCAGATAGAGCGCTTCAGCAGCTCTGCCAAAGTGGCGTGTCCGGCTAACTTCCAGGAAAGTTTTTAACAATTCCGTATCCACAACTCGCTCCATAAAATTATTTGTCGTTATGATTTAAATCTTTTGTTTGACGCTCTGTCAAGCGTAACTAATACTCCGCGCCATAAATAGCTCGGCCAAAGAATTAGGAGCGTGCAGGATGGCGGAAAGCTTTACGACGACTAATCGATATTTCGATAATAAATATTATCCCCGCGGATTCTCCCGTCATGGTGATTTCACCATTAAAGAAGCACAACTGCTTGAGCGTCACGGTTATGCTTTCAATGAGCTGGATCTGGGCAAGCGTGAGCCGGTAACGGAAGAAGAAAAACTGTTTGTTGCGGTATGCCGTGGTGAGCGCGAACCGGTTACCGAAGCTGAACGTGTGTGGTCCAAATACATGACGCGCATTAAGCGTCCAAAACGCTTCCACACGCTGTCAGGCGGGAAACCTCAGGTGGAAGGTGCGGAAGACTACACCGAATCTGATGATTAATAAAAAAGGGCGAAAGCCCTTTTTTTATGCCAGTAGTTTTTGCAAATGAATGAGTAATCTGTCTATCGCCCGATACCCAACAGCCTCCTGTAAGTGCTGGCGAGAGATATGGTCAGATTGTTCTATATCCGCGATCGTTCGAGCAACCTTTATCAGGCGTAACCAGGCGCGGATAGATAATCCGAGATGCGCGAGCGTTTCTTCAAGCCACTGTGCATCGTCGCTGCGCAGTGGACAGTATTTATGGATATCCTGACTGTCCAGATGCGCGTTTAACTTATTTTGTCGTCGATACTGACGATCTCGCGCTGCCATAACACGTTGCTTCACCGTTGCGCTATCTTCCCCTTTTACCTGGTTCTGGCTGAGTATCCCGGGCGGTGGCAAAGGGATTTCGAGAGAGAGATCGAAGCGGTCAAGAAATGGACCGGATAATCGATTGAGGTAGCGTAGCGTCTGCTCTGGGGTACAGCGGTTATGGTTCCCCTGATAATGGCCTGTTGGGCTGGGATTCATGGCGGCTATGAGTTGAAAGCGAGCGGGATAGGTGATTTTTGCTCTGGTGCGGGATAGATGTATCTGTCCGGACTCAATGGGTTCGCGCAGTGCATCCAGCGTGCGTCGCTCAAACTCGGGTAGTTCATCCAGAAATAGTATGCCGTTATGCGCCAGAGAGATCTCGCCTGGCGCAGGAATAGAGCCTCCACCGACCATGGCGGTTAATGAAGCACTGTGATGCGGAGAGCGAAAAGGGCGTTGTTTCCACTGTTTCTGTAGCGTGTCGGAATTGACCAGACTAAGAATCGCGGCGCTTTCCAGTGCCTCATCGTTACTCAGTGGCGGAAGCAATCCTCTCAGGCGACTGGCCAGCATGGTCTTACCCGTACCCGGAGGGCCGATGAGTAAGAGGTTATGACCGCCAGCAGCGGTAAGCTCCAGCCCGCGTTTACCCTGTTCCTGGCCGATAACATCGCTCAGATCATCTGCTAATGCGCAGGGGGTAAAATCTGCCGATGATGGTTTGTCTAAATCATGCTTACCTTCGAGGAATGCGCATACTGTCTGTAGATGATCGGCTATCAGGCACCCTTCACCGTGTATTAGTCCAACTTCAGCTGCATTCTCTTTTGCGACAATAATTCTTCTGCCTGCGCGAATGGCTTCGGTTGCACTTGATATCGCACCGGGAACGCCGCGTAACGCGCCTGTAAGCGCTAATTCGCCTACCAGCTCATATGTATCGAGATTATGGGGAGTAAGCTGCTCAGAAGCGGCCAGAAGCGCAACTGCGATAGGTAAATCATATCGTCCCCCTTCTTTTGGGAGATCGGCTGGAGCGAGGTTTATGGTTATCTTCTTTGCCGGGAATTCATAACCGCTATTAATTACCGCACTGCGAACCCGATCGCGGGCCTCTTTCACCGTTGTTTCGGGTAATCCCACCATGGTTAAACCAGGCAAACCATTGCTGATATGTACCTCGATGGTAATGGCCGGCGCATTCACGCCCAGCGCAGCGCGTGTGTGAACAATCGATAGTGACATAAGCCCTCCTGATGAAAGCATTATGTCGCAATACATCGCGGCAAGATTTCACATAATTACGGTTTTTAGAGGCTTATTCCCGTGTTTTTATGTGGCTCAACACTGATTACATTAAGTCTGGAATAGCGCTCGCAAACGCTTTTGAATGGCGTTTTTAGTAGGGAATGGTTGCCGAGAATCACCTGAAACGTGAAATATTTTCACCTTTGATTTTTTGTTTAAAAAACAACGATATTTATCTAAACCGTTAACGTCGTCAGAAAAACGAATAAAAAAATATCTTGTGTCATTTGCAAATTCTATGGTAACTCTTTAGGTATTCCTTCGAACAAGATGCAAGAAAATACAAAAATGACAGCCCTTCTACGAGTGATTAGCCTGGTCGTGATTAGCGTGGTGGTGATTATTATCCCACCGTGCGGGGCTGCACTTGGACGAGGAAAGGCTTAGAAAACAAGCCTTAACGAACTAAGACCCCCGCACCGAAAGGTTCGGGGGTTTTTTTTGACCTTAAAAACATACACGAGGAGCAGAAAGTGAACGGTAGCATAAAATTCTGTTTCTCAAGATTTCCGGCGGGGATG
This sequence comes from Citrobacter sp. S39, assembly GCF_009495675.1. Lineage (NCBI taxonomy): Bacteria > Pseudomonadati > Pseudomonadota > Gammaproteobacteria > Enterobacterales > Enterobacteriaceae > Citrobacter > Citrobacter sp. S39. The sequence continues at coordinate 928,864 of NZ_CP045555.1, read as the reverse complement.
TAACTATGAATGGGGCACAGTGGGTGGTACATGCGTTGCGTGCACAAGGGGTTCAAACCGTCTTTGGTTATCCTGGTGGCGCAATTATGCCGGTTTACGATGCGTTATATGACGGCGGCGTAGAACACCTGTTGTGCCGACACGAGCAGGGCGCGGCAATGGCAGCAATTGGCTATGCCCGTGCGACCGGTAAAACCGGCGTGTGTATCGCCACTTCCGGGCCTGGTGCTACCAACCTGATCACGGGCCTTGCTGATGCGCTGTTAGATTCAGTTCCTGTGGTGGCGATCACCGGCCAGGTGGCATCACCTTTCATCGGAACGGATGCGTTCCAGGAAGTGGACGTTCTGGGTATGTCTCTGTCCTGCACCAAACACAGTTTCCTGGTGCAGTCACTGGAAGAGCTGCCGCGCATCATGGCTGAAGCTTTCGCTGTAGCGAATTCCGGTCGTCCGGGGCCGGTTCTGGTTGATATCCCGAAAGACATCCAATTGGCCAGCGGTACGCTGGAGCCGTATTTTACGACAGTCAAAAACGTAGAGGTTTTCCCGCACGCTGACGTTGAGCAGGCGCGTAAAATGCTGGCACAAGCGCAGAAACCTATCCTGTACGTAGGTGGTGGCGTTGGTATGGCGCAGGCGGTCCCGGCCCTGCGTGAATTTATCGCGGTAACCCAAATGCCGGTCGCCTGCACGTTGAAGGGGCTGGGCGCAGTAGAGGCTGACTACCCATACTATTTGGGTATGTTGGGAATGCACGGCACTAAAGCGGCAAATTTCGCGGTGCAAGAATGTGATTTACTGATTGCAGTGGGCGCGCGTTTTGATGACCGGGTGACCGGCAAGCTGAATACCTTCGCACCAAACGCCAGCGTGATCCACATGGATATCGACCCTGCGGAAATGAACAAGCTGCGCCAGGCGCACGTAGCATTGCAGGGTGATTTAAATTCTCTGCTGCCGGCATTGCAGCAATCGCTGAAGATTGACGCATGGCGTCAGCATAGTGCTGAACTGCGCACAGAGCATACCTGGCGCTATGATCATCCCGGTGAGGCTATCTACGCACCACTGTTGTTGAAGCAGTTGTCCGATCGCAAACCCGTGGACAGCGTAGTGACAACGGATGTTGGCCAGCATCAGATGTGGTCGGCGCAGCATATGACCTACACCCGCCCGGAAAATTTTATCACCTCGAGCGGCCTGGGTACGATGGGCTTTGGCTTGCCAGCAGCGGTTGGCGCGCAGGTTGCTCGCCCGAACGATACGGTAATCTGTATCTCCGGTGACGGTTCCTTCATGATGAATGTACAGGAGCTCGGCACCGTAAAACGCAAGCAGTTGCCGCTGAAGATAGTTTTACTCGACAACCAGCGGTTAGGCATGGTGCGACAATGGCAGCAGCTGTTTTTCCAGGAACGTTATAGCGAAACCACCCTTACCGATAACCCCGATTTCCTCATGTTGGCCAGCGCCTTCGGCATACCAGGTCAACACATCACCCGTAAAGACCAGGTTGAAGCGGCACTCGACACCATGCTGAACAGCGAGGGGCCATACCTGCTTCATGTCTCAATCGACGAACTTGAGAATGTCTGGCCTCTGGTACCGCCAGGTGCCAGTAACTCAGAAATGCTGGAGAAATTATCATGATGCAACATCAGGTCGCCGTTGAGGCTCGGTTCAATCCGGAAACGTTAGAACGTGTTTTACGCGTGGTACGCCATCGCGGTTTTCAGGTGTGCTCCATGAATATGGAAGCTGCCAGCGATGCGCAGAATATAAATATCGAATTGACCGTTGCCAGCCCCCGGTCGGTCGACTTACTGTTTAGTCAGTTAAGTAAACTGGTAGACGTTGCACATGTTGCTATCTGCCAGAGCACAACCACATCACAACAAATCCGCGCCTGAGCGCAAAAGGAAGAAAAATGACGACGAAAAAAGCTGATTACATTTGGTCTAATGGCGAGATGATTCGTTGGGAAGACGCTAAGGTTCACGTGATGTCCCACGCGCTGCACTACGGTACTTCTGTATTTGAAGGCATCCGTTGCTACGATTCTCACAAAGGGCCGGTGGTGTTCCGTCATCGTGAACATATGCAGCGTCTGCGTGATTCAGCCAAGATCTATCGTTTTCCGGTTTCTCAGAGCGTTGATGAGCTGATGGAAGCTTGCCGTGAGGTGATTCGTAAAAACAATCTGACCAGCGCCTATATCCGTCCGCTGGTGTTTGTTGGCGACGTGGGGATGGGCGTTAACCCGCCAGCGGGATACACCACTGACGTGATCATCGCTGCGTTCCCGTGGGGCGCTTACCTTGGTGCTGAAGCGCTGGAACAGGGGATCGACGCGATGGTTTCTTCCTGGAACCGCGTTGCGCCGAACACCATCCCTACAGCGGCTAAAGCGGGCGGTAACTATCTGTCTTCGCTGCTGGTGGGTAGTGAAGCGCGTCGTCATGGCTATCAGGAAGGTATTGCGCTGGATGTGAATGGTTACATCTCTGAAGGCGCGGGTGAAAACCTGTTTGAAGTAAAAGACGGCATTCTGTTTACCCCGCCGTTTACCTCTTCTGCACTGCCGGGTATCACCCGTGACGCGATCATTAAGCTGGCGAAAGATCTCGATATCGAAGTGCGTGAGCAGGTGCTGTCCCGTGAATCGCTGTACCTGGCCGACGAAGTGTTCATGTCCGGTACCGCGGCCGAAATCACCCCAGTACGTAGCGTCGATGGTATCCAGGTGGGCGAAGGCCGCTGTGGTCCGGTCACCAAACGCATCCAGCAGGCCTTCTTTGGCCTCTTTACCGGTGAAACGGAAGATAAATACGGCTGGTTGGATCAGGTTAATCAATAAACATAAATTTGGGACGGCACGCACCGTCCCAATTATTAGACAGACGGGAGTTAATCAAGCATGCCTAAGTATCGTTCTGCTACCACCACCCACGGCCGCAATATGGCGGGTGCCCGCGCACTGTGGCGCGCCACCGGGATGACCGATGATGATTTCGGTAAACCGATTATCGCTGTGGTGAACTCTTTTACCCAGTTTGTGCCGGGTCACGTCCACCTGCGCGATCTCGGTAAACTGGTTGCCGAACAAATCGAAGCCTCAGGCGGCGTGGCGAAAGAGTTCAACACCATTGCTGTGGATGATGGTATCGCCATGGGGCACGGTGGCATGCTGTATTCACTGCCGTCGCGCGAGCTGATCGCCGATTCAGTGGAGTACATGGTTAACGCCCACTGCGCCGATGCGATGGTCTGTATCTCTAACTGCGACAAAATCACCCCTGGGATGTTAATGGCCTCTTTGCGCCTGAATATTCCGGTGATCTTTGTTTCCGGCGGTCCGATGGAAGCCGGGAAAACCAAGCTCTCTGACCAAATCATCAAGCTCGACCTGGTTGATGCGATGATTCAGGGCGCTGACCCGAAAGTCTCCGACTCACAAAGCGAGCAGGTTGAACGTTCCGCCTGTCCAACCTGCGGCTCCTGTTCCGGCATGTTCACCGCCAACTCGATGAACTGCCTGACCGAAGCGCTGGGCCTGTCGCAGCCGGGTAACGGTTCGCTGTTGGCGACTCACGCCGACCGTAAAACGCTGTTCCTTAACGCGGGTAAACGCATCGTCGAGCTGACCAAACGCTATTACGAGCAGGATGATGCCTCCGCCCTGCCGCGCAACATTGCCAGCAAGGCGGCGTTTGAGAATGCCATGACGTTGGATATCGCCATGGGCGGCTCCACCAACACCGTTCTGCACCTGCTGGCGGCAGCGCAGGAAGCGGAAATCGACTTCACCATGAGTGATATCGACAAGCTGTCCCGCAAAGTCCCACAACTGTGTAAAGTGGCGCCGAGCACGCAGAAATACCATATGGAAGACGTGCACCGCGCAGGCGGCGTACTGGGTATTTTAGGCGAACTGGATCGTGCCGGACTGCTGAACCGCGACGTGAAAAATGTGCTGGGTCTGACTCTGCCGCAAACGCTTGATCGGTATGACGTGATGTTGACCAAAGACGACGCGGTGAAAAAAATGTTCCGCGCCGGACCGGCGGGCATCCGTACCACCCAGGCGTTCTCGCAGGACTGCCGTTGGGATACGCTGGATGACGACCGCGCTGAAGGCTGCATCCGCTCGCTGGAACATGCTTACAGCAAAGATGGCGGTCTGGCAGTCCTGTACGGTAACTTTGCGGAAAACGGCTGTATCGTAAAAACTGCAGGCGTGGATGACAGTATCCTGAAATTCACCGGCCCGGCAAAAGTGTATGAAAGCCAGGACGATGCGGTTGAAGCAATCCTCGGCGGTAAAGTGGTGGCTGGCGACGTGGTTGTCATTCGCTACGAAGGGCCGAAAGGCGGGCCAGGCATGCAGGAAATGCTCTACCCAACCACCTTCCTGAAATCGATGGGCCTCGGCAAGGCTTGTGCGCTGATTACCGATGGTCGTTTCTCCGGCGGTACTTCGGGGCTTTCCATCGGTCACGTTTCCCCGGAAGCGGCCAGCGGCGGTAATATCGCGATTATCGAAGATGGTGACATGATTGCCATCGATATCCCGAATCGTGGCATTCAACTGCAACTGAGTGATGCGGAAATCGCAGCGCGCCGTGAAGCGCAGGAAGCTCGCGGTGACAAAGCCTGGACGCCAAAATATCGTCAACGTCAGGTCTCCTTTGCACTGCGCGCCTATGCCAGCCTGGCAACCAGTGCCGACAAAGGTGCGGTGCGCGATAAGTCGAAGCTCGGGGGATAATGACCATGGCGGATTCACAACCTCTATCCGGTGCTCCTGAGGGCGCTGAATATCTCAGAGCGGTACTGCGTGCGCCGGTATACGAAGCGGCACAGGTAACGCCGCTACAGAAAATGGAAAAGCTCTCTTCGCGCCTCGATAACGTCATTCTGGTGAAGCGCGAAGACCGTCAACCCGTTCATAGCTTCAAGCTACGCGGTGCCTATGCCATGATGGCGGGCTTGACCGAAGAGCAAAAAGCGCATGGGGTCATTACCGCATCGGCGGGTAATCATGCTCAGGGTGTCGCGTTCTCTTCTGCGCGATTAGGCGTGAAGGCGCTGATTGTCATGCCAACGGCTACCGCCGATATCAAAGTCGATGCCGTTCGCGGCTTCGGCGGAGAAGTGCTGTTGCACGGCGCGAATTTTGATGAAGCCAAAGCCAAAGCGATTGAACTGTCACAGCAGCAGGGTTTTACCTGGGTTCCACCGTTTGATCATCCGATGGTGATTGCCGGGCAGGGCACGCTGGCGCTGGAGCTGCTCCAGCAGGACGCTCATCTCGATCGCGTATTCGTGCCTGTTGGTGGTGGCGGATTAGCGGCAGGTGTTGCGGTGCTGATTAAACAGCTGATGCCGCAAATCAAAGTGATTGCCGTGGAAGCGGAAGATTCGGCCTGCCTGAAGGCGGCGCTGGATGCCGGTCATCCGGTGGATCTGCCGCGTGTGGGTCTCTTTGCCGAAGGCGTAGCGGTGAAACGTATTGGCGATGAAACCTTCCGTCTGTGCCAGGAATATCTCGACGATATTATCACTGTCGATAGCGATGCTATTTGTGCGGCAATGAAAGACCTGTTCGAGGATGTACGTGCGGTGGCTGAGCCTTCCGGGGCGCTGGCGCTGGCGGGGATGAAAAAATACATCGCCCAGCATAATATTCGCGGCGAGCGTCTGGCGCATGTTCTTTCCGGCGCTAACGTTAACTTCCACGGCCTGCGCTACGTTTCCGAACGTTGCGAGCTGGGGGAACAACGTGAAGCCCTGCTGGCGGTGACCATCCCGGAAGAGAAGGGAAGTTTCCTGAAGTTCTGCCAGCTGTTGGGTGGCCGTTCGGTAACGGAGTTTAACTACCGCTTTGCCGATGCGAAAGACGCCTGCATTTTTGTCGGTGTACGCCTGAGCCGTGGGCTGGAAGAGCGTAAGGAAATCCTGCAACTGCTCAACGAGGGCGGCTACAGCGTGGTGGATCTGTCTGATGACGAGATGGCGAAGCTACACGTGCGCTATATGGTCGGTGGACGTCCGTCGAAACCCTTACAGGAACGTCTCTACAGCTTCGAATTTCCTGAATCGCCGGGGGCGTTGCTCAAATTTCTGCATACCCTGGGGACGCACTGGAATATTTCATTGTTCCACTATCGCAGTCACGGTACCGACTATGGTCGCGTACTGGCGGCGTTTGAGTTGGGTGAACACGAGCCTGATTTCGAAACGCGGCTAAATGAACTGGGTTATGACTGTCACGATGAAACACATAACCCGGCGTTCAGGTTCTTCCTGGCGGGTTAACAACAGCCATTAAAAAAGGGTTCATGTAAAAACATGAACCCTTTTTGCTATTGTATCAGCAGATTACAGCGTGATAACGTCGAATTCGACTTCGGTGTTCACGTCAGCGTCGTAGTCCACGCCGTCGAGGCCAAAACCGAACAGGTTCAGGAATTCCTGCTTGTAGCCTGCATAATCGGTTTCTTGCGCCAGGTTTTCGGTGGTGATCAGCGGCCACAGGTCGCGACATGCCTGCTGAATGTCATCACGCAGTTCCCAGTCATCCATACGGATACGCTGGTTGTCATCAAGCGCCACTTTGTCACCGTACAGGCTGGTGGTCATCAGACGGTTGATTTGCTCGATACAACCTTCATGAATCCCCTGTGCTTTCATCAGCTTGAAGACCATGGAGATGTACAGCGGCATCACTGGAATGGCGGAAGACGCCTGAGTGATAACGGATTTCAGTACGGCAACGTTCGCGGAACCGTTCAGCGGAGCCAGCTGGTTACGCAGTTCGCCCGCGGCGCGATCAAGGTCTTCTTTCGCTTTGCCCAGCGCGCCGTGCCAGTAGATTGGCCAGGTCAGGTCGGTACCGATGTAGGAGTAGGCTACGGTTTTCACTCCGTCAGCCAGCACGCCCGCTTCGCTCAGCGCGCCCATCCACAGTTCCCAGTCCTCGCCGCCCATTACGGTAACGGTGTTCTGCACTTCTTCTTCGGTTGCCGGCTCAATGCTGGCGGTGATGATCTGATCTTTGTTGGTATCGATCGCTTTAGAAGTGTAAACCTCACCGATTGGCTTCAGCGCAGAACGGACGATTTCACCGGTTTTCGGCATTTTACGCACTGGGGAAGCCAGTGAATAAACGACCAGGTCAATCTGACCCAGGTCTTCTTTTATCAGTTTGATCACTTCATCACGGCATTCGTCAGAGAACGCATCGCCGTTGATGCTTTTGGCGAACAGACCTTCACGCTTAGCGGCTTCATCGAAGGCGGCAGAGTTATACCAGCCTGCGGAACCCGGTTTGGTATCCGTGCCCGGTTTTTCGAAAAATACGCCGATAGTGGCGGCTCCGCTGCCAAAGGCGGCAGAAATTCTGGAAGCCAGACCGTAACCGGTGGAAGCACCGATCACCAGCACGCGGGACGGGCCGTTCTCGATTTTCCCGTTCTGCTTAACATACTCGATCTGCTTTTCCACGTTGACTTTGCAGCCAGTCGGATGGGTCGTTGTACAGATGAATCCACGAATTTTTGGTTTGATTATCATAATGATGGCTAATTAAGTTTGTATTTTCGCTGTCAAGTGCGCAATGACACCGTCTGTTCTGGCCTGCTTAACGCGATGGTTAACAAGCCCCCCACTACAATGGATCACGACATTATACAGAAAAGGAGCGCCAATACTGAATCTACCACTGATTTTAGGCCTGACGCTGGCGCTAGTCGGCAGATTTACGTTCCAGAACAATCTTCCAGAACGCGTCGATCAGCGGTTCATGCAGCCGCTTTTTCGGCGCGCAGACGCCGAGCTCGAACGGCGTTTTCTCGTCGCTGCGTTCTAAAATCATCACGCGGTTACGTACCGGCTCTGGGCTGTTTTCCAGCACCACTTCCGGCAGCAGCGCCACGCCGCAGCCCAGCGCCACCATTGAGACCATCGCTTCATGACCGCCTACCGTAGCGTAAATCGATGGGTTGCTGATTTTGTGACGGCGGAACCACAGCTCAATGCGGCGGCGGACCGGCCCCTGGTCGGCCATGATAAACGGCACCGTCGACCAGTCGGGTTTCTCGACGGAAACCTGATTACGCACCGGGCAGGGCAGCGCCGGGGCGATCAGCACCACCGTCAGATTCTCCAGCATCGAGAACGCTACCGCGCCGGGCAGTGTCTCGGGCTTACCGGCAATCGCCAGATCGGCTTCACCAGTGACCACTTTGTCCATCGCATCGGCGGCATCGCCGGTGGTGAGCTTGATTTCAACCGACGGGTGTTCAGCGCGGAAGCGATCAAGTATCGGTGGCAGGTGGCTGTACGCGGCGGTGACGGAGCAGAAGATATGTAACTCGCCTGACAGTGACGGTCCTTGCTGATCGAGGGTGTGGCGCAACTGCTGGTATTGCAGCAGCGTCTGCTGGGCGAATACGCGCAGCTCTTCGCCCGCTTCGGTCAGCGTGACCGTACGGTTATCGCGCACAAACAGCGGCTGGCCGAGATCTTCTTCCAGGCGCTGAATCTGGCGCGAAAGCGTGGAGGGGCTGACGTGCATTGCCCGTGCGCTGCGGCCAAAGTGGCGACTTTCAGCCAAATGCAGGAACATTTTCAGATCGCGTAAATCCACAGACGAGCCTCCGATTTTCTACGTTGCATAAATTGCAACGTGATGTTGTGAATATATCAATTTCCGCAATAAATTTCCTGTTGTAATGTGGATTCAATCTCGCAAATACAAATCTGCGAACCGAATAATAAGCACCACAACACAACATCACGGAGTACACCATCATGGCTAACTACTTTAATACACTGAACCTGCGCCAGCAGCTGGCACAGCTGGGTAAATGTCGCTTTATGGGCCGCGACGAATTCGCCGATGGTGCGAGCTACCTTCAGGGTAAAAAAGTGGTCATCGTCGGCTGTGGCGCTCAGGGTCTGAACCAGGGCCTGAACATGCGTGACTCCGGTCTGGATATCTCCTACGCACTGCGTAAAGAAGCCATTGCTGAGAAGCGTGCTTCCTGGCGTAAAGCGACCGAAAACGGCTTCAAAGTGGGTACCTACGAAGAGCTGATCCCGCAGGCTGACCTGGTGGTTAACCTGACGCCAGACAAGCAGCACTCCGACGTTGTACGTTCGGTACAACCGCTGATGAAAGATGGCGCGGCGCTGGGCTATTCACACGGCTTCAACATCGTCGAAGTGGGCGAGCAGATCCGTAAAGACATCACCGTTGTGATGGTGGCACCGAAGTGCCCGGGTACTGAAGTTCGTGAAGAGTACAAACGTGGCTTCGGTGTACCGACCCTGATCGCCGTTCACCCGGAAAACGATCCGAAAGGCGAAGGTATGGCGATTGCTAAAGCCTGGGCTGCGGCCACCGGCGGTCACCGTGCGGGCGTGCTGGAGTCCTCCTTCGTTGCGGAAGTGAAATCTGATCTGATGGGTGAGCAGACTATCCTGTGCGGTATGCTGCAAGCCGGTTCTCTGCTGTGCTTCGATAAGCTGGTGGAAGAAGGTACTGACCCGGCATATGCTGAAAAACTGATTCAGTTCGGCTGGGAAACCATCACCGAAGCGCTGAAGCAGGGCGGCATCACCCTGATGATGGACCGTCTGTCTAACCCGGCGAAACTGCGTGCTTATGCGCTGTCCGAACAGCTGAAAGAGATTATGGCGCCGCTGTTCCAGAAACACATGGACGACATCATTTCCGGCGAATTCTCTTCCGGCATGATGGCTGACTGGGCTAACGACGATAAGAAACTGCTGACCTGGCGTGAAGAGACCGGTAAAACCGCGTTCGAAACCGCCCCGCAGTTTGAAGGTAAAATCGGTGAGCAGGAGTACTTCGATAAAGGCGTTCTGATGATTGCGATGGTGAAAGCGGGCGTTGAGCTGGCGTTCGAAACCATGGTGGATTCCGGCATCATCGAAGAATCTGCGTACTACGAATCACTGCACGAGCTGCCGCTGATCGCGAATACCATCGCCCGTAAGCGTCTGTACGAAATGAACGTGGTTATCTCCGATACCGCAGAATACGGCAACTACCTGTTCTCTTACGCTTGCGTACCGCTGCTGAAAGAGTTCATGACCACCCTGCAGACCGGCGACCTGGGCAAAGCGATTGCCGAAGGTGCGGTAGACAACGCGCAGCTGCGCGACGTGAACGAAGCAATCCGTAGCCACGCTATCGAGCAGGTTGGTAAGAAACTGCGCGGTTACATGACCGATATGAAACGCATTGCCGTTGCTGGCTAAATAGGATGTCGGGTGGCGCTTGCGCTTACCCGACCTACGCACAGCAGATGTAAGCCGGATAAGGCGTAGCCGCCATCCGGCAAAAAAATCCCGGTGCCTGAACGCTCCGGGATTTTTTATTAGTTACGGTACAGCACCTTAATGATGTGATAACCGAACTGGGTATGCAGCGGGCCGGTCGGCTCCAGCACCGGGCAGGAGAAGACGACTTTATCGAACGCCGGAACCATCTGGCCCTGACGGAATTCACCTAAATCACCGCCGCGTTTGCCTGATGGGCAGATAGAGTGTTTCTTCGCCAGTTTGCCGAAGTCTGCGCCGTTTTTAATCTGTTCCAGAAGATCCAGTGCCAGTTTCTCTTCTTTAACAAGGATATGCACTGCTGCTGCTGTTTTTGCCATGATCGTGCCTTGAGTGGGGTGGTTAAGGCTGGCTATACTACCACGCTGTTATTCTCCCCTCCCGACTTTCATGAGTGACCCTTTATGCGTTTGAACCCCGGACAACAACAAGCCGTCGAATTCGTCACCGGACCTTGCCTGGTGCTGGCGGGAGCGGGTTCCGGCAAGACGCGTGTTATCACCAACAAAATCGCCCATCTGATCCGTGAATGTGGTTATCAGGCACGCCATATTGCAGCCGTGACCTTTACCAATAAGGCTGCGCGCGAGATGAAAGAGCGCGTGGCGCAAACGCTGGGTCGTAAAGAGGCGCGTGGGTTGATGATCTCCACCTTCCACACCCTGGGACTGGATATCATTAAGCGTGAATATGCGGCGCTGGGGATGAAGTCTAACTTCTCGTTGTTTGACGATACTGACCAGGTGGCCTTGCTCAAGGAACTGACCGAAGGGCTAATCGAAGACGATAAGCTTATCCTCCAGCAGTTGATCTCGACGATCTCCAACTGGAAAAACGATCTGATGACTCCGGCACAGGCGGCAGCCAGCGCCAAGGGCGAGCGCGATCGTATTTTTGCCCACTGCTATGGTCTGTATGACGCGCATATGAAGGCGTGTAACGTCCTCGATTTTGACGATCTGATCCTGCTTCCCACGCTGCTGCTACAGCGCAATGAAGAAGTGCGTGAGCGCTGGCAAAACAGAATCCGCTACCTGCTGGTGGATGAATATCAGGATACCAACACCAGCCAGTACGAGCTGGTGAAGTTGCTGGTAGGTAAACGCGCGCGCTTTACCGTCGTGGGCGATGACGATCAGTCGATCTACTCCTGGCGCGGCGCCCGTCCACAGAACCTGGTACTGTTAAGCAAAGATTTTCCGGCTTTGCAGGTGGTGAAGCTGGAGCAAAACTACCGTTCATCAGGTCGCATCCTGAAGGCGGCGAACATCCTTATTGCGAACAATCCACACGTCTTTGAAAAGCGACTCTTTTCCGAGTTGGGTTACGGTGCTGAACTGAAGGTACTGAGTGCCAATAATGAAGAGCACGAAGCGGAACGCGTGACCGGGGAATTAATTGCCCATCATTTTGTGAACAAGACGCAGTATAAAGACTACGCCATCCTGTATCGCGGTAATCATCAGTCGCGCGTGTTCGAAAAGTTTCTAATGCAGAACCGTATCCCGTACAAAATTTCCGGCGGAACGTCGTTCTTCTCGCGTCCGGAGATTAAAGATCTGCTGGCTTATCTGCGCGTGCTGAGCAACCCGGATGACGATAGCGCATTTTTGCGGATCGTAAACACGCCAAAACGTGAAATCGGCCCGGCCACGCTGCAAAAGTTGGGGGAATGGGCGATGACACGTAATAAAAGCCTGTTTACCGCCAGCTTTGATATGGGGCTTAGCCAGACACTAACCGGGCGCGGGTATGATTCTCTGACTCGCTTTACGCACTGGCTGGGGGAAATTCAGCGTCTGGCGGAGCGTGAGCCGGTTGCCGCTGTGCGCGATCTTATCCACGGTATTGATTACGAATCCTGGCTGTATGAAACCTCGCCGAGTCCGAAAGCGGCTGAAATGCGTATGAAAAACGTCAATACGCTGTTCAGTTGGATGACGGAGATGCTGGAAGGCAGTGAGCTGGAAGAGCCAATGACCCTGACCCAGGTTGTTACCCGCTTTACCCTACGCGACATGATGGAACGTGGAGAGAGTGAAGAAGAGCTGGATCAGGTGCAATTAATGACACTGCATGCCTCAAAAGGGCTGGAGTTCCCATACGTGTTTATGGTGGGAATGGAAGAAGGATTTTTGCCGCACCAGAGCAGTATCGATGAAGACAATATCGACGAAGAACGTCGTCTGGCTTATGTAGGGATTACGCGTGCACAAAAAGAGCTCATCTTCACGCTATGTAAAGAGCGTCGTCAGTACGGTGAGCTGGTGCGTCCGGAACCGAGTCGTTTCCTTCTGGAGCTGCCACAGGATGACGTTATCTGGGAGCAAGAGCGAAAAGTGGTGAGCGCAGAGGAACGGATGCAAAAAGGTCAGGCCAGCATCGCTAATATTCGGGCAATGATGGCGAAAGCTAAAGCGAAGTAGGTATTTTATGGGCCGGATATGTGTAAGCACTATCCGGCAACCAACATCTAATGAACGTCCAGCGGCCAATGGACATAGCTTTGCCACTGGCTTTCCTGATCGATTAACTCTTTACCCAGCGGATGATGTTCCAGCCAGCCTTCTGGTAGAGTGACCGTCAGGTGCTCGTTTCTTGCATCCAATTGAATTTCCGGCACAAGATCGTCACGGCGACGACTGGCGAAGATGATCGCCAGGCGTAGCAAACGACAAAGATGCTCCGCGATGCGCGGTGGCACTGCGTTTTGCTGGTGGAGCGAAGAGAGATCGACGGGATTGGTCTGGTTGAGTAACAGCGTCGCTAGCAGTTTCTTTTGCGCAGGGGTAAAACCCGGGAGATCGAGATTGCGCACCAGATAAGCGGCATGCTGTGGTGCCTGTTTAAAATCAACGCTTAGGCCAATTTCATGCAGCTGACAGGCACTAATCAGTAATTCGCGGCTAATCGGTTCAAGATGCCACTTTTTTTCTACCTGATCGAGAAATTTAGTCGCTAAATTGGCAACGCGATGTGCTTGCTCTGTATCGACCATAAAGCGACGCTGGATATTGCGTAATGTGCGGCTTCGAATATCCTGATCCACCGCCAGATGCAGCATACCGTAGACCAGACCTTCACGTAATGCGCCGCCGGCCAGGGTCATGCATTGAATGTTCAGTTCGGTGAAAATAGCAATCAGAATGGCCAGCCCGCTGGGGAAAACCAGCGCACGTTCCAGCGTTAACCCTTCGATTTCCAGCTCTTCCAGACGACCGCAGTGAATGGCGCGCTGCTTAAGCTGCTGAAGTTTGGCCAGCGTAATGCGCTCATCCATGCCCTGCGCCATCATGATTTCCTGCAACGCCTGGACGGTGCCAGAGGCACCAACGCAAACTTTCCAGCCATGAAAACGCAGTTTGTCGGCGACCGGGCGCAGAACTTCGCGAGCCGCTTTCTCGGCCTCGTCAAAGTTTTCCTGTGCCAGATTACGATCGGTAAAATAGCGTTCGAGCCAGGTGACGCAGCCCATTGACAGGCTGAACAGGGAAGTGGTTTGCGCGCCAGAACCGGTAACCAACTCTGTGCTGGCCCCGCCAATGTCGACGACCAGACGCTGATCTGCGCCGCCGGTAGTGTGGGCCACACCTTGATAAATCAGGCGCGCTTCTTCTTCACCGCTAATCACCTGGACAGGGCAGCCGAGGATCTCTTGCGCTTTAGCAATAAACACATCGGCATTTACGGCGATGCGTAATGTTGCCGTGGCGACCACGCGGATTTGTGGATGCGGGATATCCTGCAGACGTTCTGCAAACAGGCGCAAACATTGCCAGCCGCGCTCCATTGCTTCAACAGAGAGCTCGTTGTCACCGTTGAGTCCAGCAGCCAGACGCACTTTGCGTTTGATACGAGTGAGCGTCTGGATGCTTCCTGCCACCTCGCGTACAACCAGCATATGAAAACTATTTGATCCGAGATCGATTGCCGCATACAGCGAAGTAGAATTCATACACTTCATCCTTCAACCTGTATCTGTGTTGGCTGCGTTCTCTCACCCGAATCACTTACTAAAGTAGGTTCATCAGGATTCGTTTTCTTGCCGCCTTGATACAGGCTGAATGATTTTGTGTATGGCATAACTTTTTTTAACCTGAACGACGACGATTACGCGGAGCACCACCGGTACGGCGTGGGCCATTGCCTGTGCGCGGGCGCGTTAAGCGCAAAGGCTTCGGCAGATCGGTCATCAGCGCATCCGGGTTATATTTGCTGACCGGAATCGAGTGGCCGATATAGGTCTCGATTGCGGGTAAATTTAGCGCGTACTCTTCACAAGCGAGGCTGATAGAGTGACCGCTTGCGCCAGCACGACCGGTACGACCGATACGGTGAACGTAATCTTCACAGTCATCCGGCAGGTCATAGTTAAATACGTGCGTTACGGCTGGGATATGCAGACCACGTGCAGCAACATCCGTCGCAACGAGAATGTCGATATCGCCACGGGTGAATTCATCAAGGATTCGCAGACGTTTTTTCTGCGCCACGTCACCGGTCAGCAGACCGACACGATGGCCGTCTGCAGCAAGGCTGCCCCAGATATCTTCACAACGATGCTTGGTGTTAGCAAAAACAATGGCGCGATCTGGCCACTCTTCTTCAATCAGCGTTTGCAGCAAACGCATTTTCTCTTCGTTGGAGGGGTAGAAGAGCTCTTCTTTAATGCGATGGCCAGTTTTCTGTTCCGGTTCGACTTCAACGTACTCAGCGTTATTCATTTGTTCGAACGCCAGTTCGCGAACGCGATAAGAGAGGGTTGCAGAAAACAGCATATTCAGACGTTGGGTGGTTGGCGGCATACGACGGAACAGCCAACGGATATCTTTAATAAAGCCCAGATCGTACATACGATCGGCTTCATCCAGCACCACGACCTGAATCGCGCCCAGATTAATGTGGTTCTGTTTTGCATAGTCGATGAGACGACCGGTCGTGCCGATAAGAATATCGACGCCGCTTTCCAGCACTTTCAGCTGTTTATCGTAACCGTCGCCGCCATACGCCAGGCCTAATTTCAGACCAGTGGTCTGTGCCAGCGGCTCGGCATCGGCGTGGATCTGCACGGCTAACTCACGCGTTGGCGCCATAATTAACGCACGCGGTTGGTTCACCTTGCGATCGGCAATCGCGGGATGAGAGAGAAGATAATGAAACGTTGACGTCAGGAACGCCATCGTTTTTCCGGTACCGGTTTGCGCCTGCCCGGCAACATCACGACCAGCCAGCGTTAGCGGCAGCGCGAGGGCCTGAATGGGCGTACAGTTATGAAAGCCTTTGTTTTCAAGGGCTTCTATCACCTTTGGGTGCAGGGCGAAGTCGGAAAACTTCTGTTCTGTTAAATGTGTTTTGCTCATAGTGTGGTAGAATATCAGCTTACTATTGCTTTACGAAAGCGTATCCGGTGAAATAAAGTCAACCTTTAGTTGGTTAATGCTACATCAACACGTCGTTGATTAATGCTACACCAATGCACCAGGCTTATTCCTGTGGAGTTATTATGAGCGATAAAATTATTCACCTGACTGACGACAGTTTTGACACGGATGTACTCAAAGCGGACGGAGCAATCCTCGTTGATTTCTGGGCAGAGTGGTGCGGTCCGTGCAAAATGATCGCTCCGATTCTGGATGAAATCGCTGACGAATATCAGGGCAAACTGACGGTTGCTAAATTGAACATTGACCAAAACCCAGGCACCGCGCCGAAGTATGGTATCCGTGGCATCCCGACCCTGTTGCTGTTTAAAAACGGCGAAGTTGCGGCGACAAAAGTCGGCGCGCTGTCCAAAGGTCAGTTGAAAGAATTCCTCGACGCTAATTTAGCGTAAGGAAGTCTCATGATCGGGCGACCATACTTCGAAATGATTCGGATGACTGGACGCCCGACTTGAGTCGTGCTAAGTTAGTGTTGACTTCGTATTAAACATACCTTATTAAGTTTGAATCTAGTTATATCCAATACTTCCCGTTGTTTATCGCGCGAGAAGTGGACAGATTCCTGGCTTGTCACTCAATCCGTCTTGTCGTTTCAGTTCTGCGTACTTTCCTGTGACCAGACAGCGAACAGACATGAGTTGATGGCCGTAAACAGGCATGGATGACCCTGCCATACCATTCACAACATTAAGTTCGAGATTTACCCCAAGTTTAAGAACTCACACCATTATGAATCTTACCGAATTAAAGAATACGCCGGTTTCTGAGCTGATCACTCTCGGCGAAAATATGGGCCTTGAAAACCTGGCTCGTATGCGCAAGCAGGACATTATTTTTGCCATCCTGAAGCAGCACGCAAAGAGTGGCGAAGATATCTTTGGTGACGGTGTGCTGGAGATATTGCAGGATGGATTTGGTTTCCTCCGCTCTGCAGACAGCTCCTACCTCGCCGGTCCTGATGACATCTACGTTTCTCCCAGCCAAATCCGCCGTTTCAACCTCCGCACTGGTGATACCATTTCTGGTAAGATTCGCCCGCCGAAAGAAGGTGAACGCTACTTTGCGCTGTTGAAAGTTAACGAAGTTAACTACGACAAACCAGAAAACGCCCGTAACAAAATCCTCTTTGAGAACTTAACGCCGCTGCACGCAAACTCTCGTCTGCGTATGGAGCGTGGTAATGGTTCTACTGAAGATTTAACGGCGCGTGTACTGGATCTGGCATCGCCGATCGGTCGTGGCCAACGTGGTCTGATTGTTGCTCCGCCGAAAGCGGGTAAAACCATGCTGCTGCAGAACATCGCGCAGAGCATTGCATACAATCATCCTGACTGCGTGTTGATGGTGCTGCTGATTGACGAACGTCCGGAAGAAGTTACCGAGATGCAGCGTCTGGTGAAAGGTGAAGTGGTTGCGTCTACCTTTGACGAACCTGCCTCCCGCCACGTTCAGGTTGCGGAAATGGTTATCGAGAAGGCGAAACGTCTGGTTGAACACAAGAAAGACGTTATCATTCTGCTTGACTCCATCACCCGTCTGGCACGTGCATATAACACCGTGGTTCCTGCTTCCGGTAAAGTACTGACCGGTGGTGTGGACGCCAACGCCCTGCATCGTCCGAAGCGTTTCTTTGGTGCTGCACGTAACGTGGAAGAGGGCGGTAGCCTGACCATCATCGCGACTGCGCTGATTGATACCGGCTCTAAAATGGATGAAGTTATCTACGAAGAGTTTAAAGGTACCGGCAACATGGAACTGCATCTCTCCCGTAAGATTGCTGAAAAACGCGTCTTCCCGGCTATCGACTACAACCGTTCTGGTACCCGTAAAGAAGAGCTGCTCACCACCCAGGAAGAGCTGCAGAAAATGTGGATCCTGCGCAAAATCATCCATCCTATGGGTGAAATCGACGCAATGGAATTCCTCATTAACAAACTGGCGATGACCAAGACCAATGACGACTTCTTCGATATGATGAAGCGTTCCTGATTCGGGCATCATCTGAAAACGCCACGTTTTTACGTGGCGTTTTGCTTTTGTGGATGTAATCTTAACGACACAATAATAATAATCCGGTATGACATACCGCCTGGTGACGAAGGGTTGTAATTCGTATTTTGTGGTTAATAATCATACAGAACCACCTGATATGGAGTCGGGTTTCTCTTCTGAATAATCGCCTGGATGGTTATACTTCATATATTGATATTCTCTGAGAGTATGTATAGTGAATTTACTGACAGCAAGTACTGATCTCATCAGTATTTTTTTATTCACAACGCTGTTTCTTTTCTTTGCCCGCAAGGTTGCGAAAAAGATTGGATTGGTGGATAAACCCAACTTCCGTAAACGTCATCAGGGACTGATTCCGCTGGTTGGGGGGATTTCGGTTTACGCAGGCATTTGCTTTACCTTCCTCATCGCCGATTATTATATCCCGCATGCTACTCTCTACCTGGCCTGTGCCGGTGTACTGGTGTTTATCGGTGCCCTGGACGATCGTTTTGATATCAGTGTAAAAATCCGCGCGACCATCCAGGCCCTTATTGGCATCATTATGATGTCAGTGGGCAAACTCTATCTGCTAAGCCTTGGCTATATTTTCGGCCCTTGGGAGATGGTGCTCGGTCCTTTTGGTTATTTCCTGACCCTGTTTGCCGTCTGGGCGGCGATTAACGCCTTCAATATGGTCGATGGGATCGATGGTCTGCTCGGTGGGCTATCCAGCGTCTCATTCGCAGCGATGGGGCTTATTCTGTGGTTCGATGGCCAGACAAGCCTGGCAATCTGGTGTTTTGCCATGATCGCCGCCATTCTGCCTTACATCCTACTGAACCTGGGGATTCTCGGACGCCGCTATAAAGTCTTTATGGGGGATGCAGGAAGTACGTTGATTGGCTTCACGGTGATTTGGATTCTGCTGGAGACTACCCAGGGGCCAACGCATCCTATTAGCCCGGTCACGGCTCTGTGGATTATTGCCATTCCGTTAATGGATATGGTGGCAATTATGTATCGCCGTTTACGTAAAGGCATGAGCCCTTTCTCCCCGGATCGTCAACATATTCACCATTTAATCATGCGCGCCGGGTTTACTTCCCGACAGGCTTTTGTCCTGATTACGCTGGCTGCTGCGATCCTGGCTTCTATCGGCGTGTTGGCTGAATATTCTCGTATTGTCCCGGAATGGGTGATGTTGGTGCTCTTTTTACTGGCGTTTGTCCTGTACGACATCTGTATAAAACGCGCCTGGAAGGTGGCGAGATTTATCAAACGCTGGAAGCGCAAGTTGCGTAGAAACCGTGACAGTAAACCAAACTTAACCAAATAAATTGAGGGTACGATGACACAACCATTACCGGGGGAACATGCCATGAGCGCTGAAAATGAACTGGACATCCGTGGGTTGTTTCGTACTTTGTGGACAGGGAAGGTGTGGATCGTCGGTATGGCTCTCGCCTTCGCGTTAGTCGCTCTCGCCTATACGTTTTTTGCTCGTCAGGAGTGGAGCGCAACGGCGATTTCAGACAGGCCAACGGTTAATATGTTGGGCGGCTATTACTCTCAGCAGCAGTTCTTACGTAACCTGGACATCAAGGCCAGTCTTGCATCAGCGGATCAGCCGTCAGTGATGGATGAAGCCTATAAAGAATTCATCATGCAACTTGCTTCCTGGGATACGCGTCGTGAATTCTGGCAGCAGACTGATTATTACAAGCAACGTATGGTGGGTAACAGCAAAGCCGATGCGGCGATGCTGGATGAACTGATCAATAACATTCAGTTTATGCCTGGCGATGCGGTTCGTAATACCAATGACAGCGTGAAGCTGATTGCCGAGACGGCGCCTGATGCTAACAATCTGCTGCGTCAGTACGTCGCGTTTGCCAGCCAGCGCGCAGCGCGTCATCTGAATGATGAGTTGAAGGGCGCCTGGGCTGCACGCACCGTGCAGATGAAGGCGCAGGTTAAACGTCAGGAGGAAGTGGCGAAATCGATCTTCTCTAGCCGTGTTCACAACATTGAGCAGGCGCTCAAAATTGCGGAACAGCATAATATTTCGCGTACTTCTACGGATGTTCCTGCTGAAGAATTACCCGATTCTGAACTGTTCTTGCTTGGACGTCCTATGCTGCAGGCGCGACTCGAGAACCTGCAATCTGTTGGTCCCGATTTCGATCTGGACTACTTCCAAAACCGAGCCATGCTTAACACACTGAACGTTGGGCCAACTCTGGATCCGCGTTTTCAGACCTATCGTTATTTGCGTACGCCGGAAGAACCGGTAAAACGTGACAGCCCTCGTCGTGCTTTCCTGATGATTATGTGGGGCATCGTTGGGGCTCTGATCGGTGCTGGTGTCGCGTTAACCCGCCGCCGCACGATCTAGCAATATCGTTGCAGTGAGGGGCTGGGCCCTCACTGCCAATCCGAAGAGAATCGATGTGAAAGTACTGACTGTATTTGGCACGCGACCGGAGGCCATAAAAATGGCACCTCTGGTTCATGCGTTGGCAAAAGATCCTGATTTTGATGCAAAAGTTTGCGTCACGGCGCAGCATCGGGAGATGCTCGATCAGGTGTTGAACCTCTTTTCCATTGTACCTGACTACGATCTCAACATTATGCAGCCAGGTCAGGGACTAACAGAAATTACCTGCCGAATACTGGAAGGATTAAAGCCAATTCTGGCTGATTTTAAACCTGATGTGGTGTTGGTTCATGGTGATACCACAACGACCATTGCCACGAGTCTGGCGGCGTTCTATCAGCGCATCCCGGTGGGGCATGTAGAGGCTGGTTTACGTACTGGTGATCTCTACTCTCCCTGGCCAGAAGAGGCGAATCGGACGCTGACCGGGCGTCTGGCTATGTATCATTTTGCGCCAACAGAAAACTCGCGCCAAAATTTGTTACGGGAAGCTATTCCCGAAAATCGTATTTTCGTCACAGGCAATACGGTGATTGATGCGTTGATCTGGGTTCGCGACCGCGTACTGGCGAACGATGAATTGCGTGCTGAATTAGCAGAGCATTATCCTTTCCTGAGCTCGGATAAAAAGATGATACTGGTGACCGGTCATCGTCGTGAAAGCTTCGGTCGCGGTTTTGAACGCATATGCCACGCGCTGGCGGAAATTGCTGCGGCTAATCAGAACGTACAGATTGTCTATCCGGTGCACCTGAATCCTAACGTTAGCGAACCGGTTAATCGCATTCTGGGTCACGTTGAAAACGTCATCCTGATTGAACCGCAGGATTACATGCCGTTTGTCTGGCTGATGAATCATGCCTGGCTGATCCTGACCGACTCCGGTGGGATTCAGGAAGAAGCCCCATCTTTGGGGAAACCGGTACTGGTGATGCGCGAAACGACGGAACGTCCGGAAGCGATTACTGCAGGTACAGTACGTCTGGTAGGGACAGACCCGCAGCGTATTGTCGAAGAAGTCACGCGTTTGCTGCATGACGATAATGAATATCAGACCATGAGCCGCGCCCATAATCCGTATGGTGACGGGCAGGCATGTGGCCGCATTTTACACGCGTTAAAAAATAATCGGATATCGCTATGAGTTTTACGACCATTTCTGTCATTGGGCTGGGTTATATCGGACTGCCGACGGCGGCTGCCTTTGCTTCCCGTCAAAAGCATGTGATTGGCGTAGATGTAAATCAACACGCGGTGGATACCATTAATCGCGGTGAAATTCATATCGTTGAGCCAGATTTGGGCGTCGTGGTGAAAACGGCGGTCGAAAATGGATTTCTGCGTGCGACCACAACCCCTGTAGATGCGGATGCCTTTCTGATTGCTGTGCCTACTCCGTTTAAGGGGGAGCACGAACCCGATATGGTTTATGTGGAAGCCGCAGCCAAGTCTCTTGCTCCGGTGCTGAAAAAAGGCGCGTTGGTGATCCTTGAATCGACGTCGCCTGTCGGGGCTACCGAACAGATGGCCACATGGCTGGCTGAAATGCGTCCTGATTTGACTTTCCCGCAGCAGGTCGGTGAACAGGCTGACGTCAATATTGCCTATTGCCCTGAACGCGTGCTGCCAGGTCAGGTGATGGTTGAACTGATTAAAAACGACCGCGTGATTGGGGGAATGACCTCCGTCTGTTCCGCGCGTGCTAGCGAACTGTACAACATTTTCCTTGAGGGTGAATGTGTCGTGACCAACGCGCGCACAGCGGAAATGTGCAAGCTGACTGAAAATAGCTTCCGCGACGTCAATATCGCCTTCGCTAATGAGTTGTCGCTGATTTGCGCCGATCAGGGGATCAACGTCTGGGAACTGATTCGCCTGGCAAATCGCCATCCGCGCGTGAATATTTTGCAACCGGGTCCGGGTGTTGGCGGGCACTGTATCGCGGTTGATCCGTGGTTTATCGTGGCGCAGAACCCGCAACAGGCTAAATTGATCCGTACCGCGCGTGAGGTAAACGACGGTAAGCCTCATTGGGTGGTCGATCGGGTAAAAGCTGCCGTGGCCGACTGTCTGGCGGATACCAATAAACGGGCCAGCGAAGTGAAAATTGCCTGTTTTGGTCTGGCATTTAAACCGAATATTGATGATTTACGTGAAAGCCCGGCGATGGGAATTGCGCAAAGTATCGCGCATTGGCACAAAGGCGAAACATTGGTGGTGGAACCGAATATCCATCAACTGCCGAAAAAACTGGACGGTCTGTGCCAACTGGCAACGCTGGACGATGCCCTGGGAAGCGCCGATGTGCTGGTCTTGCTGGTCGACCACAATGAATTTAAAGCCATTAAAGGCGATGCGGTTCACCAGCAATATGTCGTTGATACCAAAGGGGTCTGGCGCTAATGAAACGAATTCTGGTTACCGGTGGAGCTGGATTCATCGGATCTGCGGTTGTTCGGCATATCATTCAGGAGACTCAGGATGCGGTAGTTGTGGTCGATAAGCTGACCTATGCCGGAAACCTGATGTCGCTGGAGTCGGTTGCACAGAATCCTCGTTTTGCTTTTGAGAAAGTCGATATCTGCGATCGAGCTTCGCTTGACAGGGTGTTTCAACACTATCAACCGGACTGCGTGATGCATCTGGCGGCAGAAAGCCACGTCGATCGCTCCATTGATGGTCCGGCCGCCTTTATCGAAACTAACATTGTGGGAACCTACACGCTGTTGGAAGCGGCGCGTGCTTACTGGAGTTATTTAACCAGCGAGAAAAAATCAGCGTTTCGTTTCCACCATATCTCGACTGACGAGGTGTATGGTGACCTGGAGTCTACGGATGATTTCTTCACCGAAACCACACCGTATGCGCCGAGCAGCCCTTATTCCGCGTCGAAAGCCAGCAGCGATCATCTTGTCCGTGCCTGGCTACGTACCTACGGTCTGCCAACACTGATAACCAACTGTTCTAACAACTATGGTCCGTACCATTTCCCGGAAAAACTGATTCCGCTGATGATCCTTAATGCATTGGCGGGAAAAGCGTTACCGGTATACGGCAATGGACAACAGATCCGTGACTGGTTGTATGTAGAAGATCACGCAAGGGCGCTCTATTGTGTGGTGAAAGCGGGCGCGGTGGGAGAAACTTATAATATTGGTGGCCATAACGAGCGTAAAAACCTGGAGGTTGTCGAAACGGTTTGCAGCCTGTTGGAAGAGCTGGCACCGCAAAAGCCGCAGGGTATCGCGCAGTACCGCGACTTGGTCGCTTTTGTGGACGATCGCCCGGGTCATGACTTGCGTTACGCCATTGACGCGTCGAAAATTGCGCGTGAACTAGGCTGGATGCCGAAAGAAACGTTTGAAAGCGGAATGCGCAAAACCGTGCAGTGGTATCTGGCTAATCAGGCATGGTGGAAACCCGTGCAGGACGGCAGTTACCAGGGCGAACGTTTAGGTCTGAAGGGCTAACAGCCTGGTTTTGGCTCCCGGAGGAGACAACGCATGAAAGGTATCATTCTGGCGGGGGGCTCAGGTACTCGCCTGTATCCCATTACGCGTGGCGTATCGAAGCAGCTATTGCCTATTTACGATAAGCCGATGATTTACTACCCGTTATCAGTATTGATGCTGGCGGGAATTCGCGAAATCCTGATTATCACTACACCGGAAGATAAAGGCTATTTCCAGCGCTTACTGGGCGATGGATCTGAGTTCGGCATTGAATTGCACTATGCTGAGCAACCCAGTCCGGATGGATTAGCACAGGCGTTTATCATTGGTGAAACGTTCCTTAACGGTGAACCATCATGTCTGGTGTTAGGAGACAATATCTTCTTTGGTCAGGGATTCAGTCCAAAACTGCGTCACGTAGCCGCCAGAACGCAAGGCGCGACGGTGTTTGGTTACCAGGTGATGGATCCTGAACGTTTTGGTGTTGTTGAGTTTGACGAAAATTTTCGCGCAGTCTCACTGGAAGAGAAACCGAAAGAACCGAAGTCTAACTGGGCGGTGACAGGACTCTATTTCTATGACAGTAAAGTGGTGGAATATGCAAAACGCGTAAAACCGTCTGAGCGTGGAGAACTGGAGATTACGTCCATTAACCAGATGTATCTTGATGACGGACACCTGACGGTAGAGTTGCTTGGGCGTGGTTTTGCCTGGCTTGATACCGGTACGCATGACAGTTTGATCGAAGCGAGTACTTTTGTGCAGACGGTAGAGAAACGCCAGGGCTTTAAAATAGCCTGTCTGGAAGAAATCGCCTGGCGTAACGGTTGGCTGGATGACGAAGGCGTGAAGCGTGCCGCCAGTTCACTGGCCAAAACGGGATATGGCCAATATTTGTTGGAGCTGCTCCGTGCTCGTCCGCGCCAGTATTGAGCCGCTTAGCTGGGAAAATACGTTCTTTGGCGTGCATAGCGCTATTGTGCGTTTTGACCAACACGCGTCGGTTCTGACTGCGGATGCGTTGCAGCCCTGGTCGCGGGTACAGGCAAAAATACCTGCCGCCAATACCCAAGCATTAGATGCCCTGCAACAGCTGGGCTTCTCACTGGTTGAAGGTGAAGTGGATTTTGTGCTGCCAGTGACGTGTGCGCATGGTGACCCCGGTGCGCAGGTCGCACAAACTACGGATATCCCTGCATTACGCCATCTGGCAGGACAGGCGTTCGCGCAAAGTCGTTTTCGCGCCCCGTGGTATGCCGCAGATGCCAGCGCGCGTTTTTATGCGCAGTGGATTGAAAACGCGGTGCTGGGGACGTTCGATCATCAATGCCTCGTTTTTCGTACACCAACAGGTGAGATTCGTGGCTATGTCTCGCTGCGTGAACTGAATGCGACCGAGGCGCGAATTGGCCTGCTAGCTGGGCGTGGGGCGGGAGCAGAACTGATGCAGGCTGCGCTTTGCTGGGCGCAGGCTCACGGTAAAACAGCACTGCGTGTGGCGACCCAAATGGGCAATACCGCCGCGCTTAAACGTTATATACACAGTGGTGCGAATGTGGAAAGCACCGCGTATTGGTTATACAGGTGACACGATGATTCCATTTAACGCACCGCCGGTGGTGGGCACTGAACTCGATTACATGCAGGCTGCGATGAACAGCGGCAAACTGTGTGGCGACGGCGGTTTTACCCGTCGCTGCCAGCAGTGGCTGGAACAGCATTTTGGCAGCGAGAAAGTATTGCTGACGCCTTCCTGCACCGCATCGCTTGAGATGGCGGCATTGCTGCTGGATATCCAGCCTGGCGATGAAGTCATTATGCCAAGCTATACGTTTGTCTCCACGGCCAATGCTTTCGTGCTGCGAGGCGCGAAAATTGTCTTTGTTGATATCCGCCCGGATACCATGAACATTGACGAAACGCTGATTGAAGCGGCGATCACCGACAAAACCCGCGCGATTGTGCCGGTGCATTACGCGGGCGTGGCCTGCGAAATGGATACTATTATGGCGCTGGCGACCAAACATAACCTGTTTGTGGTGGAAGATGCGGCCCAGGGCGTTATGTCGACTTACAAAGGTCGGGCGCTGGGGACGATTGGTCACATCGGTTGCTTTAGCTTTCATGAGACCAAAAACTATACCGCAGGTGGTGAAGGCGGCGCGACGCTGATTAATGATAAAAAATTAGTCGAACGTGCAGAGATCATCCGTGAAAAAGGGACAAACCGCAGCCAGTTTTTCCGTGGCCAGGTAGATAAATATACCTGGCGTGATATCGGCTCCAGTTATTTGATGTCCGATCTACAGGCCGCCTATCTGTGGGCGCAACTGGAAGCAGCGGACCGCATTAACCAGCAGCGTCTGACTCTGTGGCAGAACTACTATGATGCTCTTGAACCGCTGGCGCGTACCGGACGTATCGAGCTGCCTTCTGTACCGGACGACTGCGTGCAAAACGCCCATATGTTTTACATCAAGCTGCGCGATATCGACGATCGCACGGCGTTGATTAACTTCCTGAAAGAAGCTGAAATTATGGCGGTGTTCCACTATATCCCGCTGCATGATTGCCCGGCTGGCGACAAATTCGGCGTATTTGCCGGTGTTGATCGTTACACCACCAAAGAGAGCGAGCGTTTGCTGCGTTTACCGTTGTTCTACAACCTGTCGCCGGTCAACCAGCGAACGGTAATTTCGACCTTACTCAACTACTTCGCCTGAAATGTCGCTTGCTAAAGCGTCCTTATGGACGGCAGCCAGTACGCTGGTAAAAATTGGTGCGGGTTTGCTGGTCGTGAAGCTGCTGGCGGTGTCGTTTGGCCCGGCAGGCGTGGGGCAGGCGGGTAACTTCCGCCAGATGGTCACCGTGCTTGGTGTCCTGGCGGGGGCCGGCATTTTCAACGGCGTCACGAAATATGTTGCGCAGCACCATGACGATCCGACCCGGCTCCGCAAGGTCGTCGGTACATCTTCCGCGATGGTGCTGGGATTCTCTACGCTGATGGCGGTGATTTTTCTGCTGGCGGCCGCACCAATCAGTCAGGGGTTGTTTGGTCATACTCATTATCAGGGGCTGGTAAGACTGGTTGCGCTGGTGCAGATGGGCATTGCCTGGGCGAATCTGCTGCTGGCGTTGATGAAGGGTTTTCGCGATGCGGCGGGTAACGCGCTGTCGCTGATTGTGGGTAGCCTGGTGGGCGTAGTGGCTTATTATGGCTGTTATCGCCTGGGAGGGTATGAAGGCGCTTTGCTGGGTCTGGCGTTAGTGCCCGCGTTGGTCGTTATCCCCGCCGCTATTATGCTGATTAAGCGTGGGGCGATTCCGCTGCATTACCTGAAACCCTCGTGGGATAACGGTCTGGCTGGACAGCTAAGCAAGTTTACGCTGATGGCGCTGATTACCTCCGTAACGCTGCCTGTGGCATACGTGATGATGCGAAACCTGCTGGCGGCGCAGTACAGTTGGGATGATGTGGGGATTTGGCAGGGGGTAAGCAGTATCTCTGATGCTTATCTGCAATTCATTACCGCTTCATTCAGCGTTTACTTGCTGCCGACGTTGTCGCGACTGACTGAAAAGCGCGACATTACGCGCGAGGTGGTTAAGTCGCTGAAGTTCGTGTTACCAGCAGTTGCCGCTGCGAGCTTTACCGTTTGGCTACTGCGTGACTTTGCTATCTGGCTGCTTTTCTCCGCAAAATTCACCGCCATGCGCGATCTGTTTGCCTGGCAACTGGTTGGCGATGTACTAAAAGTTGGGGCGTATGTCTTTGGGTATCTGGTGATCGCGAAAGCATCACTGCGGTTTTATATTTTGGCTGAAATTAGCCAGTTCATGTTATTGACGGTGTTTGCTCACTGGCTGATCCCTGCACATGGTGCGCTGGGAGCGGCACAGGCTTATATGGCAACGTACATCGTCTATTTTTCTCTTTGTTGTGGCGTGTTTTTACTCTGGCGTAGGCGGGCATGACTGTACTGATTCACGTTCTGGGATCGGATATCCCTCACCATAACCAAACCGTGCTGCGGTTTTTCAACGACTCGCTTGCCGCGACGAGCGAGCACGCGCGCACGTTTATGGTTGCCGGTCAGGATGCGGGATTCAGTGAGAGCTGCCCGGCGTTATCGCTGAGTTTCTACAGCGGGAAAAAAGCGTTAGCCGAAGCAGTTATTGCGAAAGCAAAAGCGAATCGCCAACAGCGATTCTTCTTCCACGGTCAGTTCAACACCAGCCTGTGGTTGGCGCTGCTGAGCGGGGGAATTAAACCGACGCAGTTTTACTGGCATATCTGGGGTGCTGATTTATACGAAGTCTCCAGTGGGCTGAAATTCCGCCTGTTTTACCCGATTCGCCGCATGGCGCAGAACCGCGTGGGCTGCGTATTTGCCACGCGGGGCGATTTACGTTATTTCGCCGAGCAACATCCGCATGTACGGGGTGAGTTGCTCTATTTCCCAACGCGAATGGATCCTTCACTCAATAACATGAGCAATGATTGTCAGCGCAGCGGCAAGATGACGGTGCTGGTTGGCAACTCTGGCGATTGCAGCAATGAGCATGTTGCCGCGCTGCGTGCTGTCCATCAGCAGTTCGGCGACACAGTGAACGTGATTGTGCCGATGGGTTACCCCGCCAATAATGATGCCTATATCGACGAGGTTCGCCAGGCCGGTATGGCATTATTTAGCGCTGATAATCTGCAAATTTTAAGTGAAAAGCTGGAATTTGATGCCTATCTAACATTATTGCGGCAATGCGATTTGGGTTACTTTATTTTTGCCCGGCAGCAGGGGATCGGTACCCTGTGTTTGCTGATCCAGGCGGGTATCCCGTGCGTGCTCAACCGTGAAAATCCCTTCTGGCAGGATATGGTGGAACAGAATCTTCCAGTGTTATTTACCACGGATGATCTCAATGAAGGCGTCGTACGTGAAGCGCAGCGCCAGTTGGCATCGGTAGATAAAAACACGATTACCTTCTTTAGCCCGAATTATCTGCAGCCGTGGTATAACGCGCTGCGCATTGCTTCAGGAGAAACCGTATGAGCCTGATGCAATTCAGCGGTCTGCTGGTAGTCTGGCTGCTCTCTACCTTATTTATCGCCACGCTGACCTGGTTTGAGTTCCGCCGCGTACGTTTTAACTTCAATGTTTTCTTCTCATTGTTGTTCTTGCTGACGTTCTTCTTCGGATTCCCGTTAACCAGCATCCTGGTGTTCCGCTTTGATGTGGCAGTGGCTCCGCCGGAGATCCTGCTGCAGGCCTTGCTGTCAGCAGCCTGTTTCTATGCCGTCTACTACGTGACGTATAAAACGCGATTGCGTAAGCGAGTAGAGGGTAAGCCGCGCAGGCCGCTGTTTACCATCAATCGCGTTGAAGCCCATTTGACCTGGGTTATCCTGATGGCGATTGCGCTGGTGAGCGTGGGCGTCTTCTTTATGCACAACGGATTCCTGCTGTTCAGACTGCAATCCTATAGCCAGATTTTTTCCAGCGAAGTCTCTGGGGTCGCTCTGAAGCGTTTCTTCTACTTCTTCATTCCGGCCATGCTGGTGGTTTATTTCCTGCGTCAGGACAGCAAAGCGTGGTTGTTCTTCCTGGTGAGTACCGTCGCGTTTGGTTTGCTGACCTATATGATTGTGGGTGGGACGCGCGCCAATATCATTATCGCGTTTGCCATCTTCTTGTTTATCGGCATTATTCGCGGCTGGATTTCGCTGTGGATGTTGGTCGCAGCAGGCGTGCTGGGTATTGTCGGGATGTTCTGGCTGGCGTTGAAGCGCTACGGAATGAGCGTTAGCGGCGATGAGGCGTTCTATACGTTCCTGTACCTTACGCGCGACACCTTCTCGCCGTGGGAGAACCTGGCGCTGTTGCTGCAGAATTACCACAATATTGAGTTCCAGGGGCTGGCGCCGATCGTCCGTGACTTCTACGTCTTTATTCCTTCCTGGCTGTGGCCTGGGCGGCCGAGTATTGTACTCAACTCAGCGAACTACTTTACCTGGGAAGTGTTGAACAACCACTCAGGACTGGCGATTTCGCCGACGTTAATTGGTTCGCTGGTGGTGATGGGCGGGGCGCTTTTTATACCATTAGGCGCGATTGTCGTTGGACTCATTATCAAGTGGTTCGACTGGCTGTATGAGCTAGGTAACCAAGAAACCAATCGCTATAAGGCGGCGATTTTGCACAGTTTCTGTTTTGGCGCCATTTTCAATATGATCGTGTTGGCACGTGAAGGGCTGGATTCGTTTGTCTCGCGAGTGGTCTTTTTCCTCGTGATTTTTGGCGTTTGCCTACTGATGGCAAAACTGCTGTTTTGGCTATTCGATAGCGCAGGACTCATCCATAAACGAATCAAGTCGCTGCCCCGGACACAAATTGAAGGATCGTAATGACAGATAACACAACTGCGCCGCTGTATTCGCTGCGCGGATTACAACTGATTGGCTGGCGCGATATGCAACATGCGCTGAATTACCTGTTTGCCGAAGGACACCTCAGGTCAGGAACGCTGGTGGCTATAAACGCTGAGAAAATGCTGACAGCAGAAGATAATCCTGAAGTGAGGGAGCTGATCAACGCCGCGGAGTTCAAATATGCGGATGGGATTAGCGTGGTGCGTTCGGTGCGCAAAAAATTCCCGCAGGCGCAGGTTTCACGTGTGGCCGGTGCTGACCTTTGGGAAGCGCTGATGGCGCGAGCTGGGCAAAACGGAACGCCTGTTTTCCTGGTTGGTGGCAAGCCTGAAGTTCTGGCGCAAACAGAAGCAAAACTACGTGCACAGTGGCGTGTGAACATTGTGGGTAGCCAGGATGGTTATTTTACCCCAGAGCAGCGTCAGGCGTTATTTGAGCGTATTCACGCCAGCGGCGCGCAAATTGTGACGGTGGCGATGGGGTCGCCGAAACAAGAGATCTTTATGCGTGATTGCCGCAAGACTCACCCTGACGCGCTGTATATGGGCGTGGGTGGCACTTACGACGTCTTTACCGGTCACGTTAAGCGTGCGCCTAAAATCTGGCAAAATCTGGGGCTGGAGTGGCTGTATCGCTTATTGTCGCAACCGAGCCGTATTACTCGACAACTTCGCTTATTACGCTATCTCCGCTGGCACTATACAGGCAACCTCTGACGCCCTCTCTCCTCTGATAAGTAGCGTGATCTGCTAATTACGCTACTTATTTACAACATAATCGCTGCTTTCTCGCACAATATATTCATTTTTTGAATGCTTTAATTGCCATTTAGGTGATTTTAGGAAACCATTCGCAACAATCATTCCAGTGCCGTGGAGTTTTGACGCCAACCGCTAAGCGGTCGGTGTCGTATGGCCTGTTATGACATAACAAGATGTACCCATAACGAGAACCGGTAATACCGGACAGCATGCAAACACAACAAGAGGATTTATGGCCGAGAACAAACCTGAGCTACAGCGTGGGCTGGAGGCTCGTCACATCGAATTAATTGCCCTCGGGGGCACTATTGGCGTCGGGCTGTTTATGGGGGCCGCCAGTACCCTGAAATGGGCGGGACCTTCGGTTCTGCTGGCGTATATCGTCGCCGGGCTGTTCGTATTTTTCATTATGCGTTCTATGGGGGAGATGTTATTCCTCGAGCCGGTTGCCGGTTCATTCGCTGTTTACGCTCACCGTTATATGAGCCCCTTCTTTGGCTATCTCACCGCCTGGTCATACTGGTTTATGTGGATGGCGGTGGGGATCTCAGAGATTACCGCCATCGGGGTGTACGTCCAGTTCTGGTTCCCGGAAATGGCGCAATGGATACCCGCACTGATCGCGGTCGGATTGGTTGCATTGGCGAACCTCGCCGCAGTTCGCTTGTATGGTGAAATTGAGTTCTGGTTTGCCATGATCAAAGTGACCACCATCATTGTGATGATCGTCATTGGGTTAGGGGTGATTTTCTTCGGTTTTGGTAATGGCGGTCAGGCGATCGGCTTTGGCAACCTGACCGAACACGGCGGTTTCTTTGCTGGTGGTTGGAAGGGCTTCCTGACGGCATTGTGTATTGTCGTGGCTTCTTACCAGGGCGTGGAGCTGATCGGCATTACTGCAGGTGAAGCGAAGAACCCACAGGTCACGCTGCGTAGCGCGGTAGGTAAAGTGCTGTGGCGTATCCTGATTTTCTACGTTGGCGCAATTTTTGTTATCGTCACTATTTTCCCGTGGAATGAGATTGGCAGCAACGGCAGTCCGTTTGTTCTCACCTTTGCCAAGATTGGTATTACCGCCGCGGCGGGGATTATTAACTTTGTGGTCCTGACGGCGGCGCTGTCTGGCTGTAACAGCGGCATGTACAGCTGTGGGCGTATGCTCTACGCGCTGGCCAAGAATCGCCAACTCCCCGCCGCTGTTGGGAAAGTTTCTCGCCATGGCGTACCGGTTGCCGGCGTGGCCATTTCTATCGCGATCCTGCTGATTGGTTCGTGCCTGAACTACATCATTCCCAATCCGCAGCGCGTGTTTGTTTATGTCTATAGCGCCAGCGTGTTGCCGGGGATGGTGCCGTGGTTTGTGATCCTGATAAGCCAGCTGCGTTTCCGTCAGGCGCATAAAGCGGCGATTGCCAGTCATCCATTCCGCTCCATTCTGTTCCCGTGGGCGAATTATTTGACGATGGCGTTCCTGATTTGCGTATTAATTGGCATGTACTTTAATGAAGATACCCGAATGTCGCTTTTTGTTGGCATGGGTTTCTTGTTGGCCGTGACGTTCATTTATAAGGTTTTTGGTCTGAATCGTCATGGCACAGCCCATAAATTGCGGGAATAAGCGACAAAACGCACAAACCATGACCAAACGATAATTTATTTTAAAAAAGCACTAGACAGAAGACCGAGACCTCCGTAATATCCAGCCCCGCAACGGCGCTAAGCGCCCGTAGCTCAGCTGGATAGAGCGCTGCCCTCCGGAGGCAGAGGTCTCAGGTTCGAATCCTGTCGGGCGCACCATTTAGTAGGGTGCCAGAGCTGCGGTGGTTTTAATACCGCGTAAAAGATTTGCAGTGGTGGCTATAGCTCAGTTGGTAGAGCCCTGGATTGTGATTCCAGTTGTCGTGGGTTCGAATCCCATTAGCCACCCCATTAATTTAAAGTTGTGAAATGCGAAGGTGGCGGAATTGGTAGACGCGCTAGCTTCAGGTGTTAGTGTCCTTAGGATGTGGGGGTTCGAGTCCCCCCCCTCGCACCACGACTTAAAGAATTGAACTAAAAATTCAAAAAGCAGTAAAACGGCGAGTAGCGCAGCTTGGTAGCGCAACTGGTTTGGGACCAGTGGGTCGGAGGTTCGAATCCTCTCTCGCCGACCAATTTTGAACCCCGCTTCGGCGGGGTTTTTTGTTTTCTGATTTTCCCTTCTCTGCCTTTATTCCCGCGAATTACCTGATGTCTTAAAAAGTCCGAATACCTGGTTTTTGCAGTGCAATCGTGGCATGCCTTGTGCAATAATATGCAGGTAGATGCTCATTCCATCTCTTATGTTCGCCCTCTGGCCTCATAAACTCAGGAATGATGCAGAGCCGTTTACGGTGCTTATCGTCCACAGACAGATGTCGCGTAGCCTCATCAAACACCATGGACATAACGTTGAGTGAAGCACCCATTTATGTTGTCATACAGACCTGTTT
Source organism: Citrobacter sp. S39 (assembly GCF_009495675.1). NCBI lineage: Bacteria > Pseudomonadati > Pseudomonadota > Gammaproteobacteria > Enterobacterales > Enterobacteriaceae > Citrobacter > Citrobacter sp. S39. Next base: position 895,507 of record NZ_CP045555.1, on the reverse strand, counting down.
AACGCCTGCTCCTTACCGAGCGGGCGTTTTTTTATGCATACACAAAATCCTTCGAGCTGCTTCTCGAATGATTTTGTGTATACGAGATGAAAAATATGTAGGCCCGGTAAGCGAAAGCGCCACCGGGCATTCAGGAGTTACTGCGGGGGATTGTTGTTCTGCAACGTCAACATCAGGCCATCACGACGCATGGTGGCGGCTTCTTCCGGCTGATGCAGTCTGTCCAGCGCGTCAGCAAGCCAGGCGTAGTCATAGGCATCCGGGCGCTGTTTGAGAGCGGCACGGAAGGCGAGCGTGGCTTCCTGCCATTCCCCATGCTTCATTAACGACTGACCCAGCGTACTCCACAGCAACGGGCGATCGCCCACGGCTTTAATCTGCTGGCGCAGCACTTTTTCTATCTGTTCCGGATTATTGGTTTTCAGACGCGGGATTGGCAGCACCAGGCGGTCATCGTACTGACGTTTCAAACCATCAATGATGACCTGCTGCGCCGTATCGTGATCGTCACACTCAATCAGATGTTCAGCCATTGCTACCTGCAAAGCAACCTGATGACGGGTTTTACGGTTCTGGTTTTTCCACCATGCACGCAGCCCCTCGCTGCCCTGATCGGCACGGACCTGATCCATCAAGCCAACCCATGCCTGTTGTTCCAGCATAGCGCGGTGCTCGTCATCACCCACATGCGCTTTTGCCATGGATGGGATGATATCCAGCAAGGAACTCCATGCGCCGGTGCGAATGTAGGCCTGCTCAGCCAGACGCAGCACCTCCGGATGACGTGGCGTTACTTCCAGCAGTTTGTCTATGCTGTGGCGTGCGGCGTGATTTTCATTACGCGCCAGTTGCAGGCGAACGCGAGCGATTTCTACCGGGATCGTATCATTTCCCGCCAGTTCGGCAGCACGCTCAAGGTGTTGGTTGGCGCGAGCTTCGTCACCGCGCTGCTGAGCCGCTTCTGCCGCCAGCAGGTAATTCACTACTGGCTGTTCTGCATGATCGGCATTTTTCGACATCAGCTTCTCAACCTGCTGATAGTCACCTTCTGCCAGTTTGAGCAGCGCCTGTTCGGTCTGCTTACGGGCGCGACGACGTTTACGACCCACAAACCACCCACGGGTATGTGCGCCAGTGCGGAAAATTCGGCGCAACAGCCATTCAATCGCAAACAGGACGACCATAGCGACGATCAGGATGATCACCAGGCCCGTCACACTGGTTTCGATATTGTAGTTATCCGTCTGGATCAACACGTAGCCCTGATGACCGGCTATCATCGGACCGACGACGATCCCGGCGATCAACAGCACAAAGAGCAACAATACTTTTAGCATCATTATTCTCCTTGCGGCGCGGTTGCCGGAGCGTCTGTCGAAGGCGCTGGCGCTGCTGCTACCGGTGCTGTGGCAGGTTGCGCCAGTAAATTACGTACGCGGGTCTGCATTAACTTGTCGAGAATAGCCTGACTCTGCAGCGTTTCCGGGACATCCATACTGATGCTTTGCTGGCTCAGTTGGTCTACTTCTTCAAGGAACGCTTTGGTCGCTGCATCGTCGGTGTCGTAGTAAGCACGCACCCATGTGGAGACATTTTCCAGCGCCTGGCGGTATGTCTCTTCCTGATGACGCGGCACGGCCTGGGCCGCTACTAACAGGCGGGAACGGATATTTTCACGTAAGTAAACGTCCTGGTTCGGTGCCAGCAGCGGTACGGCAGTTTCATCACGACGGCGCACGGTGATAAAGCTGTCCATAAAGTTCTGCCAGCTTTTTTGCAGATTGACGCGCCATTCGCTAATCGAGCTGGAAAGCTCGCTGCTGTCCGAGTCCATCGGTGAATCGTCGGTGTCGTTGTCGGCCAAACGCAGGTTATCGATCTGATTAGAGAGTTGATTCACTTTCAGGATAATGCCGTCATAGTCGACCTGAGTCACCGCGGAGAGGCTCGCGATATCGTCAGTAATCGCACGTCGCGCGGTAATTAAGCTCGGGTCGTTCATATCTGCCAGACTGGCATCGGCGCTTTTCAGCAGCGCCGCGGCGGTAGTGACGTCCTGATCGCTCCATAATTTGCGACCAGCCAGTTTCACCAGGAAATCAGCCTGCGCCAGCAGCCATGTTCCAGCATCGCTGCCGGAGATGGTGGCGACTTTTTGCTGGACTTCATCAAGCTGTTTGACCAGCGCGGCCTGCTGGCGAGTGGCTTCATCCAGCTGCGTTGCCTGCTGTTTAATAATACCTTCCAGCTCAGCTTTCTGGCTTTCCTGCGCTTTTTGCAGTGCCGTCAGCTGGTTCGCCAGCGCATCGCTGGTTGCCGTTTGTGTTGTTGCCTGTTGTTTCCCCCAGCCGTACAGCCCAACGCCTGCTGCCAGCGCAATAGCAATCGCCACAGCGCTCAGAATCAGCGCCGTGCTGTTCTTACTCTTTTTTTCAGTATTAACTGGCTGTGACGTGGTTTCCACGGCCTCCCTGGTCTCTTCAACCACGGCGGAGGATTTTTCTTGTTCCGTCATTATGGCATCCCATTATGAGAGTTATTGTAATGCGCGTAGTAGCGCATCGTTGTCGGCGTTATCAGCGACCTTAATATCTTGCCAGCCCAGTTCCCGGGCGAGGTGCGCCAGACGCTCACTGACGACCAGCAGCCGACAGCGTAGTAACCAGTGCTCACGATACCACTGTGGAATGAGCGTCCAGAGCTGTTGTAGCATCTCTCCGCTAGTGACAACCACCGTGGTTACGCCACGGGATTGCCAGCGCATCGCTTCTTCTGCACCATCGTAATATTTTGCACTGCGTTGATAACATTCACAAAAATCGACATCGGCTCCGCGTGCCGTCAGGGTTTCACCTATCAGCTCACGGCCACCGTTGCCGCGTAATATAAGCGCGCGTTTTCCCGCAATATTTTGTAATTCAGGTAATTGTAGCAAGACTTCGCTAATTTCCCGATCCAGAGGGTAGTGAATATTGAAGCCGCTAACAGTATGCAGCGCCAGCGCCGTTGTACGGCCAATGGCAAAATATTGCGGAAGGGATGGCCAGCTTTTCTCTTGCTGCTGAAGCTCGGCATCTGCAAAGGTAACGGCGTGCTGCGAGAGGGCGAAGACCAGATCGTTCTCCGTCAGCGCCGACAGTCGGGAAGCAAGCGTTGCCAGTTCCCGACCAGGTGAAAACTCGATGAGCGGAAAACTCCAGGCCACCTGCCCCAGTGTGCGCAGACGGCTCACTAACTCTTCCCCAGCGGGAGACGGGCGGGTGACCAGAATACTCATGCGGGTGCTTCTCCGTTATAAACTTCAGCCAGAATGGCGCGCGCACCGTTCTCCAGCAGTTCTTCTGCCAGAGAGATGCCCATCTGTTCGGCATCCTGTGTGGTGCCGCGACGTTCTCCGCATACCATCTGTGAACCGTCTGGCGCGCCGACCAGCGCACGTAGCCAAATCTCACCGTCGATGATTTCGGCATAGCTACCAATAGGTACCTGACATCCCCCTTCCAGGCGGGTGTTCATGGCGCGTTCTGCTTTGACGCGTAGCGCGGTTTCTTCATGGTTGAGCGGCGCTAACAGCGCCTGAGTGCGCATATCATCCAGTCGACATTCTATGCCTACTGCGCCTTGTCCGACAGCGGGCAGGGAGACTTCCGGCGGCAGAGCGGTACGGACTCGCGACTCAAGACCTAAACGTTTTAATCCAGCGACCGCCAGAATAATGGCGTCATAATCGCCGTTATCCAGTTTGCTGAGGCGCGTGCCTACGTTGCCGCGCAGCGAACGGATGACGAGATCCGGGCGACGCTTCGCCAACTGGCACTGGCGACGCAAACTGGATGTCCCAACGATGCTGCCTGCGGGGAGTTCATCCAGCGTGTTGTACTTATTTGAGACGAAAGCATCACGCGGATCCTCTCGCTCGCAAATGGTGACCAGTCCAAGACCGTCAGGGAATTCAACCGGCACATCCTTCATGGAATGCACGGCGATATCGGCGCGTTTTTCCAGCAGCGCGACTTCCAGCTCTTTAACAAACAACCCTTTCCCTCCGACTTTCGCCAGCGGGGTATCAAGGATCACATCGCCACGGGTTACCATAGGAACCAGTTCCACGATCAGACCTGGGTGGTTTGCCATTAAGGCGTCTTTGACATAATGTGCCTGCCAGAGCGCAAGGGGGCTTTGGCGTGTGGCAATTCTCAAAACATTGTCTAACATGCTTGTTACCGTCATTATCAATCATTGACCATCCTAACATCCTTATCAAAGGGATGTCAGCGTTACGCTCAAACGTAAGTGAGAGGAAAGGCGCTGCATCATCACTGTCAGTGAATAATGACGAGAAAAACCTCCCGACCGTATGAAGGAATTTACACGTAACGAACGGTGCTACACTGGTATGTAGCGCATCTTTCTTTACGGTCAATGAGCAAGGTGTTAAATTGATCACGTTTTAGACCATTTTTTCATCTGTAACTAATAAAAGTGCAGGGGAAAAAGGTAACGGTTATTTTTGACATACGGTTTATCCGGACTGATGACGAGGGTGGTGAGCGTTTGCGCCGCCGCTATCGACGCCATGACGGATGCAACATCAGGCGATACGTCTTGTACCTCTATATTGAGACTCTGAAACAGAGACTGGATGCCATAAATCAACTGCGTGTGGATCGCGCGCTTGCTGCCATGGGACCTGCTTTCCAGCAGGTATACAGTCTGCTGCCGACATTATTGCACTACCACCATCCGCTGATGCCGGGTTACCTTGATGGTAACGTTCCCAAAGGCATATGCCTTTACACGCCTGATGAAACCCAACGCCACTACCTGAACGAACTGGAACTGTACCGCGGTATGTCGCCGCAGGACCCGCCGAAGGGCGAACTGCCGATCACCGGCGTTTACTCGATGGGCAGTACCTCTTCGGTAGGGCAAAGTTGTTCGTCTGACCTTGATATCTGGGTCTGCCATCAATCCTGGCTGGATAGCGAAGAGCGCCAACTGCTGCAGCGTAAATGTAGCCTGCTGGAAAGCTGGGCGGCCTCGTTGGGCGTGGAAGTCAGTTTCTTCCTGATTGACGAAAACCGTTTCCGTCACAATGAAAGCGGCAGTCTGGGTGGTGAAGACTGTGGCTCGACGCAGCATATCCTGTTGCTGGATGAATTCTATCGCACCGCTGTGCGCCTCGCGGGTAAACGTATTCTGTGGAATATGGTGCCGGGCGACGAAGAAGAGCACTACGACGATTACGTCATGACGCTCTACGCACAGGGGGTGTTAACGCCAAACGAATGGCTGGATCTCGGCGGACTCAGTTCGCTTTCCGCCGAAGAGTACTTTGGCGCCAGCCTCTGGCAGTTGTACAAGAGTATCGACTCCCCGTACAAAGCGGTGCTGAAAACGCTGTTGCTGGAAGCCTATTCCTGGGAATATCCCAACCCACGCCTGTTGGCGAAAGACATTAAACAGCGCTTGCATGATGGCGAGATCGTCTCTTTTGGTCTCGACCCTTACTGCATGATGCTGGAGCGCGTTACCGAGTACCTCACGGCGATCGAAGATCCGACGCGCCTGGATTTAGTACGTCGATGTTTCTACTTAAAAGTGTGCGAGAAACTGAGCCGTGAGCGCGCCTGCGTGGGCTGGCGTCGTGAAGTATTAAGTCAGTTAGTGAAAGAGTGGGGCTGGGATGACACTCGTCTGACCATGCTGGATAACCGCGCTAACTGGAAGATTGACCAGGTACGTGAAGCGCATAACGAACTGCTCGATGCGATGATGCAGAGCTATCGTAACCTGATCCGCTTTGCGCGGCGCAATAACCTCAGCGTCAGCGCCAGTCCGCAGGATATCGGTGTGCTGACCCGTAAGCTGTATGCTGCGTTTGAAGCGTTGCCGGGTAAGGTCACGCTGGTGAACCCGCAGATATCTCCGGATCTCTCGGAACCGAATCTGACCTTTATCCATGTACCGCCGGGTCGTGCCAACCGTTCGGGTTGGTATCTCTACAACCGCGCGCCTAACATGGACTCGATCATCAGCCATCAGCCGCTGGAATATAACCGCTATCTCAACAAGCTGGTGGCGTGGGCCTGGTTCAATGGCTTGCTGACCTCGCGTACGCATTTGTTTATTAAGGGCAACGGCATTGTTGATTTGCCGAAGCTGCAGGAAATGGTCGCCGACGTGTCGCACCACTTCCCACTGCGACTGCCTGCGCCAACGCCGAAAGCGCTCTATAGCCCATGCGAAATTCGCCATCTGGCGATTATCGTTAACCTCGAATATGACCCGACGGCAGCGTTTCGCAATCAGGTGGTGCATTTTGATTTCCGTAAGCTGGACGTCTTCAGTTTTGGTGAAGAGCAAAAATGCCTGGTGGGTAGCGTAGACCTGCTGTACCGCAACTCGTGGAATGAAGTGCGTACGCTGCACTTCAACGGCGAGCAGGCGATGATTGAAGCGTTAAAAACGATTCTGGGCAAAATGCACCAGGATGCCGCGCCGCCAGATAGCGTCGAGGTTTTCTGCTATAGCCAGCATCTGCGCGGTTTAATTCGCACCCGCGTTCAGCAACTGGTGTCTGAGTGCATTGAATTACGCCTCTCCAGCACCCGTCAGGAAACCGGACGTTTCAAAGCGCTACGTGTTTCCGGCCAGACGTGGGGATTGTTCTTCGAGCGCCTGAACGTCTCGGTGCAGAAGCTGGAAAACGCGATTGAATTCTATGGCGCGATTTCACATAACAAACTGCACGGGCTTTCCGTCCAGGTTGAGACCAACCATGTGAAACTGCCGTCGGTGGTAGACGGTTTTGCCAGTGAAGGGATTATTCAGTTCTTTTTCGAAGAAACGGGTGATGAGCAGGGCTTTAATATCTACATTCTGGACGAAAGCAATCGGGCTGAGGTGTATCACCACTGCGAAGGTAGTAAAGAGGAACTGGTACGCGACGTCAGCCGTTTCTACTCATCGTCGCACGATCGTTTTACCTACGGCTCCAGCTTCATCAACTTTAACCTGCCGCAGTTCTATCAGATTGTGAAAACCGACGGGCGCGCGCAGGTGATTCCGTTCCGCACCCAGCCGATTAGCGCTGTTCCGCCCGTCAATCAGGACAACGACGCGCCGCAGTTGCAGCAGTACTTCTCTTAAGCATAGTGCCGGATGGCGGTGTAAACACTTTATCCGGCCTCCAAATGCGCGAGATATCCAGGCCGGATAAGCGAAGCGCATCCGGCAATCACACTTAGTGGAAGCTCACCTCTTCACCTGCCTGCTGCGTTGCCGCCTGTTCCAGCAGATCCCAGAACGTTTCGCCGCTTCGGTCGCAGATCCACTCGTCGCCTTTCAGGTCAAAGTGGTAGCCGCCCTGTTTGGTCGCCAGCCATACCTGGTGCAGCGGCTCCTGACGGTTAATGATAATTTTGCTGCCGTTTTCGAAACTGATGGTCAGAACGCCGCCGTTGATCTCACAATCAATATCGCTGTCGCCATCCCAGTCATCCAGACGTTCTTCAATGGTCATCCACAGGGTGTCAGCAAGGCGATGAAATTCACTGTCGTTCATTTTCTTATCCTATTTTTCGTGATGCCCGCAGTATAACGTGGAATAAATCGCGATGCAGTTTTTAGCCAAACTCTTGCTTTTACGCCTTCTCCTGCGATGATAGAAAACAGAAAGCATGAACTTTACAGGCAATCAATAATGAAAAACGTGTTAAAGCCACTCGCTGTCATTTTTACTCTGTTCAGCCTGACGGGCTGTGGGCTAAAAGGCCCGCTCTATTTCCCGCCAGCTGATAAAACCGCGCCGCCTCCGACCAAGAGCGTTCAGCCGCAATCGCAATCCACCACGCCTGAGAAAAACGATCGTGGGATTAGTGATGGGCCTTCTCAGGTGAATTACTAACGGCAGGAATAGATTTTACATTTCTGTACCCGCGTGAACGGAGTGAATGATGCAATTCTCTAAAATGCATGGCCTTGGCAACGATTTTATGGTCGTCGACGCGGTAACGCAGAATGTCTTTTTCTCACCAGAGCTGATCCGCCGCCTGGCCGACAGACATCTCGGCGTTGGATTTGATCAACTGCTGGTGGTTGAACCTCCGTATGATCCGGAGCTGGATTTCCACTACCGTATTTTTAATGCCGACGGCAGTGAAGTGTCACAGTGCGGCAATGGCGCCCGCTGTTTTGCCCGTTTTGTTCGCCTGAAAGGGCTGACCAATAAGCGCGATATTCGCGTCAGTACAGCGAATGGTCGTATGGTATTAACCGTAACCGACGACGAGCTGGTGCGAGTGAATATGGGCGAACCCAATTTTGAACCCTCGCAAGTTCCTTTTCGCGCTAATAAAGCAGAGAAGACCTATATTATGCGCGCGGCCGAACAGACAGTATTGTGCGGCGTGGTTTCAATGGGGAACCCGCACTGCGTGATTCAGGTTGATGATGTTGATACGGCCACGGTAGAAACACTGGGACCGGTTCTGGAAAGCCATGAACGCTTCCCTGAACGCGCCAACATCGGATTTATGCAGGTGGTAAAACGCGAGCATATCCGACTGCGCGTCTATGAGCGCGGCGCGGGTGAAACGCAGGCCTGCGGCAGCGGTGCATGCGCAGCCGTTGCAGTCGGTATCCAGCAGGGGCTGCTGGCAGAAGAAGTGAGGGTGGAATTACCGGGCGGTCGACTTGATATCGCCTGGAAAGGTCCGGGTCATCCGCTGTATATGACTGGCCCGGCGGCACATGTCTACGACGGATTTATTCACTTATGAAGCAACCAGGGGAAGAACTACAGGAAACGCTCATGGAGCTCGACGATCGGGCGGTCGTCGATTATCTGCAACGTAATCCTGAGTTTTTTATCCGTAATGCCCAGGCCGTTGAAGCGATGCGAGTTCCGCACCCAGTGCGGGGCACGGTCTCTTTAGTGGAATGGCATATGGCGCGGGCGCGTAATCATATTAACGTGCTGGAAGAGAACATGGCGTTGTTGATGGAACAAGCCAACGCCAATGAAAGCTTGTTCTATCGTCTGTTAAGTCTGCAAGGCCGGCTGGTGTCGGCCAGCAGTCTTGACGACATGCTGATGCGCTTGCATCGCTGGGCGCGTGAGCTAGGGCTGGCCGGAGCGACGGTTCGTCTGTTCCCGGATCGCTGGCGACTTGGCGCGCCATCAAAATTCACCCATCTGGCATTAAGCCGTCAGGCTTTTGAACCGTTGCGTATCCAGCGTTTGGGCCAGTCGCAGCACTATCTTGGGCCGCTCAATGGTCCTGAATTGCTGGTGATGATGCCGGAGGCGAAAGCCATAGGCTCAGTCGCGATGTCGATGCTCGGGCAGGATGGATCCCTTGGCGTGATGCTGTTTAGCAGTCGTGATGTTAATCATTACCAGCAGGGGCAAGGCACGCAATTGCTGCAGGAAATCTCGCTGATGTTGCCGGAGCTGCTGGAGCGCTGGATTGAACGCGTATGACCGATTCACCCCTTTCTCAGGATGTGGCCCGCTTTTTGCGCTATCTGGGCGTTGAGCGTCAGCTTAGCCCGATCACCTTGCTTAATTATCAGCGTCAGCTTGATGCCATCATTGCGTTAGCTGGAGAGACCGGTCTGCAAAGCTGGCAACAATGTGATGCGCTCATGGTCCGCAGTTTTGCTGTTCGCAGCCGTCGTAAAGGACTGGGGCCGGCGAGTCTGGCACTGCGTCTCTCCGCGTTACGCAGTTTCTTCGACTGGCTGGTTAATCAGGGCGAACTGAAAGCCAATCCGGCAAAAAGCGTTTCCGCGCCGAAAGCACCGCGTCATCTACCTAAAAATATCGATGTCGACGACGTTAATCGTCTGCTGGATATCGATCTCAACGACCCCCTTGCCGTGCGCGATAGAGCGATGCTGGAAGTGATGTACGGCGCGGGTCTGCGTTTATCTGAACTGGTTGGGCTGGATATTAAACATCTCGATCTCGACACCGGCGAAGTGTGGGTGATGGGTAAGGGCAGTAAAGAGCGTCGCCTGCCGATTGGCCGCAATGCGGTGGCGTGGATTGAGCACTGGCTGGATCTACGCGGGCTATTTGGCAGCGATGACGATGCGCTATTTCTGTCAAAACTGGGCAAACGCATCTCGGCGCGTAACGTGCAGAAACGCTTTGCTGAATGGGGTATCAAGCAGGGGCTGAACAGCCACGTACATCCCCACAAATTACGCCACTCCTTTGCGACGCATATGCTGGAGTCGAGCGGCGATCTGCGCGGAGTGCAGGAGTTATTGGGTCATGCCAATCTCTCCACAACTCAAATCTATACCCATCTTGATTTTCAACACCTGGCTTCAGTGTACGATGCGGCGCATCCGCGCGCCAAACGGGGGAAATAATGCGTTTTTACCGGCCTTTGGGGCGCATTTCTGCGCTCACCTTTGACCTTGATGACACCCTTTACGATAACCGTCCCGTTATCACACGCACCGAGCAGGAAGCGCTCGCGTTTGTACAGAATTACCATCCGGCGTTGAATTCGCTGCAAAATAGCGACCTACAGCGCTTGCGTCAGGCCGTTCGCGACGCCGAGCCGGAAATCTATCACGATGTTACCCAATGGCGTCACCGGGCCGTAGAACGCGCTATGCTGGAGGCGGGTTTGTCAGCGGCAGAAGCCAGAATGGGGGCGAATGCGGCGATGATGAATTTTGCCAAATGGCGTAGCCGCATTGAAGTCCCACAGACGACGCATGACACGCTGAAAGCGCTGGCTCGCAAATGGCCGCTGGTGGCGATCACCAACGGTAACGCGCAGCCGGAACTGTTTGGCCTGGGTGATTACTTTGAGTTTGTGCTGCGCGCCGGCCCCGACGGACGATCAAAACCGTTCAGCGACATGTACACGCTGGCGGCGGAAAAACTGAAAATGCCTGTAGGTGAGATCCTGCATGTGGGTGATGACCTGACGACAGACGTCGCGGGCGCCATCCGTTGTGGTATGCAGGCCTGCTGGATCAAACCGGAAAATGCCGACCTGATGCACACCGCAGACAGTCGTTTGCTGCCGCATATCGAAATTTCACAGTTGGCATCTCTGACCTCGCTGATATAATCACCAACAACTCTGTATAAATTCCCAGGGGTCCGGCTGGGCCCTGTTGATTCCGGCGGTGCCAATGGACGTTTCTTACCTGCTCGATAGCCTCAATGACGAACAGCGCCAGGCTGTGGCCGCGCCACGCAGCAACATGTTGGTTCTGGCAGGCGCGGGGAGTGGTAAAACGCGCGTGCTGGTGCACCGTATCGCCTGGTTACTGACGGTAGAGAACAACTCGCCGTATTCGATTATGGCGGTAACCTTTACCAATAAAGCGGCGGCGGAAATGCGCCACCGTATTGGTCAGATCATGGGAACCAGCCAGGGCGGTATGTGGGTGGGGACGTTCCACGGTCTGGCGCACCGTCTGCTGCGCGCGCACCATATGGATGCCAACCTGCCGCAGGATTTCCAGATCCTCGACAGCGAAGACCAATTGCGTCTGCTTAAGCGCCTGATCAAGGCGATGAACCTGGATGAGAAGCAGTGGCCGCCGCGTCAGGCGATGTGGTTTATTAATAGTCAGAAAGACGAAGGGCTGCGCCCGCACCATCTGCAGAGCTATGGCAACCCGGTTGAGCAAACCTGGCAGAAAGTGTATCAGGCTTACCAGGAAGCGTGTGACCGCGCCGGGTTGGTTGATTTCGCCGAGCTGCTGCTGCGCGCCCATGAACTGTGGCTCAACAAGCCGCATATCCTGCAGCACTATCGCGAACGCTTTACCAATATCCTGGTGGACGAATTTCAGGATACCAACAACATTCAATACGCCTGGATCCGCCTGCTGGCGGGCGATACCGGTAAAGTGATGATCGTGGGTGATGACGACCAGTCGATCTACGGCTGGCGCGGGGCGCAGGTGGAAAACATCCAGCGCTTCCTCACCGATTTCCCGGGTGCAGAAACCATTCGTCTGGAGCAGAATTACCGCTCGACCAACAATATCCTCAGCGCAGCTAACGCCCTGATTGAGAACAACAACGGGCGTCTGGGTAAAAAGCTGTGGACCGACGGTGTCGACGGTGAACCGATCTCGCTTTACTGCGCGTTCAACGAACTTGATGAAGCGCGTTTTGTGGTTAACCGCATCAAGACCTGGCAGGACAACGGCGGCGCACTTGAACAATGCGCTATTCTGTACCGCAGCAACGCCCAGTCGCGCGTACTGGAAGAGGCGTTGTTACAGGCCAGCATGCCGTATCGGATTTATGGCGGGATGCGCTTCTTCGAACGCCAGGAAATCAAAGATGCGCTCTCTTACCTGCGCCTGATCGCTAATCGCAATGACGACGCCGCATTTGAGCGCGTGGTGAATACACCGACCCGCGGGATTGGCGATCGTACTTTAGATGTGGTGCGTCAGACCTCCCGTGACCGCCAGCTAACGTTGTGGCAGGCTTGTCGTGAGCTGTTGCAGGAAAAAGCCCTCGCGGGGCGCGCTGCCAGCGCCTTACAGCGTTTTATGGAGCTGATTGACGCCCTGGCCCAGGAGACCGCCGATATGCCGTTGCACGTGCAAACTGACCGGGTGATTAAAGACTCCGGCCTGCGCATGATGTACGAGCAGGAAAAAGGCGAGAAGGGCCAGACGCGTATCGAAAACTTAGACGAACTGGTGACGGCAACGCGCCAGTTCAGCTACAACGAGGAAGATGAAGACTTAATGCCGCTGCAGGCGTTCCTGTCTCACGCCGCGCTGGAGGCGGGCGAAGGGCAGGCGGATACCTGGCAGGATGCGGTTCAGCTGATGACCCTGCACTCGGCGAAAGGTCTGGAGTTCCCGCAGGTGTTTATCGTCGGCATGGAAGAAGGCATGTTCCCCAGCCAGATGTCGCTGGACGAAGGCGGACGTCTCGAAGAGGAACGCCGCCTGGCCTACGTCGGCGTGACCCGCGCGATGCAAAAGCTGACGCTGACCTACGCCGAAACGCGTCGTCTGTACGGCAAAGAGGTTTACCATCGCCCGTCGCGCTTTATTGGTGAACTACCGGAAGCGTGTGTTGAAGAGGTACGTCTGCGCGCCACGGTCAGCCGCCCGGTAAGCCATCAGCGAATGGGCACGCCAATGGCGGAAAACGATACCGGCTATAAGCTTGGCCAGCGCGTACGCCATGCCAAGTTTGGCGAGGGCACCATTGTCAATCTGGAAGGCAGCGGCGAGCACAGTCGTTTGCAGGTCGCGTTCCAGGGGCAGGGGATCAAATGGCTGGTGGCGGCCTATGCCCGACTGGAAACGGTATAACTTTCAGAAAAATATCATTATTTTGTAACGATCTGCTAGCCTTACTGATGAGCAGGTAATTTATCCAGGCTAGCGTTTCGTTGCGTGTTGACGTCAAAATTTTGCTGGCGTAACATGCGCGCACGATTACGCTAAGAGGACATTCGCCTTGGACACACCCAGTAGATACTGGCTCATTATCCTGTCATCCAGGATCAACTCCTAAGGCTATCCCTTTTTGCTGATAGCCTTCGCGGTTGTCAGCGACCTTCTGTTTTTCCCGTCGCGCTGAGTCAGGCTGTTTAATGGTCTGAAACCCAATTTGTTTCTGTGTGCCCTCCGAACTGTCCGATAATTTTTTGCATTGGGAGTCCCGGTCATGCTGAGCGCATTTCAACTGGAAAACAATCGTTTAACTCGCCTTGAGGCAGACGAGATCGAGCACCTTGCCAGTTCGGTTTGGGTCGATTTAGTCGAGCCGGATGACGAAGAACGAAACCGTGTGCAAAAGGACTTGGGCCAGAATCTGGCTACGCGCCCTGAACTGGAAGACATCGAAGCATCCGCGCGTTTTTTTGAAGACGAAGACGGTCTGCACATTCACTCCTTCTTCTTTTATGAAGACGCCGACGATCACGCGGGTAACTCAACCGTCGCATTTACTATTCGCGAAGGCCGTCTGTTTACCCTGCGCGAGCGCGAATTGCCGGCCTTTCGCCTGTACCGCATGCGTGCGCGTAACCAGGCTATGGTGGATGGCAATGCCTACGAGCTGTTGCTCGACCTGTTCGAAACCAAAATTGAACAGCTGGCGGATGAGATCGAAAACATCTACAGCGACCTGGAAAAACTCAGCCGTGTGATCATGGAAGGGCGTCAGGGCGATGAATATGACGAAGCGCTGTCGACGCTGGCGGAACTGGAAGATATCGGCTGGAAGGTACGCTTGTGTCTGATGGATACCCAACGCGCACTGAACTTCCTGGTGCGTAAAGCGCGGTTGCCGGGCAGTCAGCTGGAGCAGGCGCGTGAGATCCTGCGCGATATCGAATCTCTGCTGCCGCACAATGAATCGCTGTTCCAGAAGGTTAACTTCCTGATGCAGGCGGCGATGGGTTTTATTAACATCGAGCAGAACCGCATCATCAAGATCTTCTCGGTGGTTTCTGTGGTGTTCCTGCCCCCGACGCTGGTGGCGTCCAGCTATGGGATGAACTTTGAGTTCATGCCGGAACTGCACTGGAGCTTTGGTTATCCTGGGGCGATTGTCTTTATGATGCTCGCCGGTCTGGCGCCGTATCTGTACTTTAAGCGCAAGAACTGGCTGTAATGGCGGTGACTTATCCGGCCTACGGTGATGTGCTTTTGTAGGCCGGATAAGCAAAGCGCCATCCGGCAATCCCCTAGCTCCGATGTACCCGTCGTTGCGTATAAATCGCATCCATTACGAAAATCGCCAGCGCGACCCAGATAAACGCGAAAGTAACCATCTTGTCCGCACCCGGTACTTCACCGTAGAACGTTATCGCCAGCAGGAACATCAGCGTAGGGCCAATGTACTGGAAAAAACCCAGCGTCGACAGACGCAGGCGGGTTGCCGCGCCGGTAAAGCACAGCAGCGGTATGGTGGTCACGACACCCGCAGCAATCAGCAGCAGATTAAGCGACATCGGGTTTTGCCCCATATGGCTGGTTGGGCTGTCCGCAATGCCAAACAGATAGATGGCTGCAACGGGTAAAAGCCACAGGGTTTCGATCAGCATGCCGGTTTGTGCTTCGACCGCAATCTTCTTGCGCACCAGGCCATAGAACGCAAAGCTGAACGCCAGTCCCAGCGCGATGATTGGCAGCGATCCGAAGGTCCACAGCTGTACCAGCACGCCGCAGGCGGCTAACAGTACCGCCAGCCACTGCATGCGACGAAATCGCTCACCGAGGAATAGCATTCCCAGTACAATATTCACCAGCGGGTTAATAAAATAGCCGAGGCTGGCTTCCAGCATATGGTGATTATTGACTGCCCAAATGAACAGCAGCCAGTTTCCGCCGATGAGCACGGCCGAGAGCGCCAGCAGGAAGATCTTCTTTGGCGTTTGGAGCAGCGTTTTGACACCCGACCATTGGCGGCTGATGCTCATCAGCACCACCATGAAGAAAAATGACCAGATGACGCGGTGCGTCAGGATCTCATCCGCCGGGACATAGTAAATCAGCTTGAAGTAGGCAGGTGCGATACCCCAAATAAAATAAGCAGCAAGAGCGAGTAACACGCCCTGCCGCGTTTGTTTAGCATCCATCGGGAAAACTCATTGCAGAAATGTAACAGCAGTTTACCTTTTTTTGGCTGCTTACCCCACCATATAAGTGGCGGTTGCGCTGGCAATATAAAGCTGTTCTTCGTTATGCAGTTCCACGCGTGCCACGGCGACTTTATTACCCGCCCGCAGCAGGCTGCTGGTGGCGGTAAAGCGATTCCCTCTCCCTGGACGCAGGTAATCAACGCGCAAATCGATGGTTCCCATGCGTGACATCCGCTGACGCAGTTCGTCCTCACTGATCGTCTCATGGCGGGTTAGCGTACTGCCAACGCACACCAGTCCGGCGGCGACGTCCAGCGCCGAGGCGATCACGCCGCCATGCAAAATGCTTTGCGCCCAGTTGCCGACCATCATCGGTTGGTTATTAAAGGCTAATTGAGCGAATTCTTTCTCATAGCGTTCAAGCTCCAGTCCCAGTGCCCGGTTAAACGGCATATGATAGACGAACATTTCACCCACTAACTTCAGCGCTTCCTCAGCAGTAAGTACGGCAGACATATGATCCCTACATCCTAATGGTTAATGAAATGTTGATATTATGCTTATTGTTTGTTGTTTTCTACTTTAGGACGGGATAACTAACGAGGAACTCGCTAAGTATGTAGAATACTTGCCAGATAATTATACAATTCATCAATATTTTGGTTCAGGAGAACAGTACCGATGCGGGCGATTCTGGGATGGTTACTACCAGCAGTCATGCTGCCGTTGACCGCGTATGCGCAGGAAGCGACAGTGAAAGAGATTCATGATGCACCGGCGGTTCGTGGCAGTATTATCGCCAACATGCTGCAGGAACATGACAACCCTTTCACGCTTTATCCTTATGACACTAACTATCTTATCTACACTAATACCAGCGACATGAACAAAGAGGCGATCAGCAGCTATAGCTGGTCCGAAAATGCGCGCAAAGATGAGGTTAAGTTTCAGCTAAGCCTGGCGTTTCCGCTCTGGCGCGGGATATTAGGCCCAAATTCGGTACTCGGCGGCTCCTATACCCAGAAATCCTGGTGGCAGCTTTCTAACAGTGAAGAGTCTTCACCGTTTCGCGAAACCAACTACGAACCGCAATTGTTCCTCGGTTTCGCCACCGACTACCGCTTTGCCGGTTGGACGCTTCGTGATGTCGAAATGGGTTATAACCATGACTCCAACGGTCGCTCCGATCCCACTTCACGTAGCTGGAACCGTCTTTATACTCGTCTGATGGCTGAAAACGGTAACTGGCTGGTGGAAGTTAAGCCGTGGTACGTCATTGGCAGCACTGATGATAACCCGGATATCACAAAATATATGGGCTACTATCAGCTCAAACTGGGTTATCACCTCGGTGACGCCGTCTTAAGTGCGAAAGGTCAGTACAACTGGAATACCGGTTACGGCGGCGCTGAGTTGGGTGTCAGTTACCCCATTACGAAGCATGTACGTCTTTACACCCAGGTTTACAGCGGTTACGGCGAATCGCTGATTGACTATAACTTCAATCAGACCCGTGTTGGTGTGGGCGTGATGCTCAACGATATCTTCTGATAAGTA
Organism: Citrobacter sp. S39; assembly: GCF_009495675.1. Taxonomy (NCBI): domain Bacteria; kingdom Pseudomonadati; phylum Pseudomonadota; class Gammaproteobacteria; order Enterobacterales; family Enterobacteriaceae; genus Citrobacter; species Citrobacter sp. S39. The sequence continues at coordinate 878,342 of NZ_CP045555.1, read as the reverse complement.
TTGAGAGTATTTTAATCATTGCAGTTTCTCTCTCAGGCGCTGAAAATAGCGCCTGTTTTTATTTCAGGCTAATGGGGTTAATGTGGCGCAGGCGGAAGTGTTGAATCTGGAAATGGGCGCTAAACAGGTTTTGCAAGAAACCTTTGGCTACCAACAGTTTCGCCCTGGTCAGGAAGAAATCATTGATACCGTGCTCTCTGGTCGCGACTGCCTGGTCGTTATGCCGACCGGCGGCGGTAAATCCCTGTGCTATCAAATTCCCGCATTATTGCTAAACGGACTCACCGTTGTTGTTTCTCCGCTGATTTCCTTGATGAAGGATCAGGTCGATCAACTGCTGGCCAACGGCGTGGCGGCGGCGTGCCTTAACTCTACTCAAAGTCGTGAGCAGCAGCTTGAGGTGATGGCAGGCTGTCGTACAGGACAGATTCGCTTACTGTACATTGCGCCCGAACGCCTGATGCTGGATAACTTCCTTGAGCATCTGGCGCACTGGAATCCGGTGCTGCTGGCGGTTGATGAAGCGCACTGTATTTCGCAGTGGGGGCATGATTTCCGCCCCGAATACGCGGCGCTGGGACAGTTGCGCCAACGTTTCCCAACCCTGCCGTTTGTGGCGCTGACCGCGACCGCGGATGAGACAACCCGGCTGGACATTGTGCGTCTGCTGGGACTCAACGACCCGTTAATTCAGATCAGCAGCTTTGACCGCCCGAACATTCGCTACATGTTGATGGAGAAGTTTAAGCCGCTCGATCAACTGATGCGCTACGTGCAAGAGCAGCGCGGTAAGTCTGGCATTATCTACTGTAATAGTCGCGCTAAAGTCGAGGACACCGCCGCGCGTCTGCAAAGCCGTGGCATCAGCGCCGGGGCTTATCATGCCGGGCTAGAAAATGCCGTACGCGCCGAGGTGCAGGAGAAATTCCAGCGCGACGATCTGCAAATCGTGGTGGCGACCGTGGCGTTCGGTATGGGGATCAACAAACCTAACGTACGCTTCGTGGTGCATTTCGACATTCCGCGCAATATCGAATCCTATTACCAGGAAACCGGCCGCGCCGGGCGTGATGGCCTACCGGCGGAAGCGATGCTGTTTTACGATCCGGCTGATATGGCATGGCTACGCCGTTGCCTCGAAGAGAAACCCGCCGGACAGTTGCTGGATATCGAACGGCATAAGCTCAATGCGATGGGGGCATTTGCCGAGGCGCAAACCTGTCGTCGCCTGGTGCTACTGAATTATTTTGGCGAAGGGCGTCAGGAGCCGTGTGGTAACTGCGATATCTGTCTTGACCCGCCAAAACAGTACGACGGACTCATGGATGCGCGTAAAGCGCTGTCGACGATTTACCGTGTTAACCAACGCTTCGGCATGGGGTACGTCGTGGAAGTGCTGCGCGGAGCGAATAACCAGCGTATTCGCGAACTGGCCCATGACAAACTGCCGGTCTATGGCATTGGTCGCGAGCAAAGCCACGAACACTGGGTGAGCGTTATTCGCCAGCTTATTCACCTGGGCCTGGTGACGCAGAATATTGCTCATCACTCCGCGTTACAGTTAACCGAAGCCGCGCGTCCGGTGCTACGCGGTGACGTTCCACTACAGCTTGCCGTGCCGCGTATTGTGGCGCTGAAACCGCGCGCGATGCAGAAATCCTTCGGCGGCAACTATGACCGCAAACTGTTCGCCAAATTGCGTAAGCTGCGTAAAGCCATTGCCGATGAAGAGAACATCCCGCCGTACGTGGTGTTCAACGACGCCACGCTGATTGAAATGGCGGAGCAGATGCCAGTTTCACCGAGTGAAATGCTAAGCGTTAACGGTGTGGGGATGCGTAAACTTGAGCGTTTCGGTAAAGAGTTTATGGCGCTTATTCGCGCACACGTTGATGGTGACGACGAAGAGTAGTCAGCCGGGCAAAAAAGTGCCAGGATGGTGACTCACTGAACTATTCCCCCGCGAGTCATTTTTATGTTAACGCTATTTTTCACCGTTGCGTTGGTGCACATCGTTGCGCTGATGAGTCCCGGTCCCGATTTCTTTTTTGTTTCTCAAACTGCGGTTAGCCGTTCGCGCAAAGAAGCGATGATGGGCGTGCTGGGTATTACCTGTGGCGTCATGGTCTGGGCTGGCGTGGCGCTTCTCGGCCTGCATCTGATTATCGAAAAAATGGCCTGGCTGCATACCATTATTATGGTAGGTGGGGGGCTGTATCTGTGCTGGATGGGTTATCAGATGCTGCGCGGCGCATTTAAAGAACAGGATGTTGCAGCTCCCACTCCGCAGGTGGAGCTGGCGCAGAGCGGACGCAGCTTCTTGAAAGGTCTGCTGACCAATCTGGCGAACCCTAAAGCCATTATCTATTTTGGCTCCGTCTTCTCATTGTTCGTTGGCGATAACGTGGGAACGGGCGCGCGTTGGGGGATTTTTGCTCTGATTATCGTGGAAACGCTGGCGTGGTTTACCGTGGTCGCCAGCCTGTTTGCGCTACCGAAGATGCGTCGTGGCTATCAGCGTCTGGCGAAGTGGATTGATGGTTTTGCTGGCGCGCTGTTCGCGGGTTTCGGCATCCATCTGATTATTTCGCGCTAAGTGATTGGCCCACTCGGTATTGGGTGGGCCCAGTATTTTTATCTGCTTTTAAGCATGCCTTGCCGATGCCAGCAGGGCGCCTATCAGCATAAACAGCGAGCCGAACACTTTGTTCAGCGCCTTCATTTGCTTTGGCCCTTTAATCCAGCCAGCAATGCGCGTGGCCAGCGTTGCGTAACCGATCATCACAATGATATCGACCACGATGGTCGTAACGCCAAGCACCACGTACTGCATCAGTTGCGGTTCCTGCGGCAGGATAAACTGCGGGAACAGGGCGGCAAGAAAAACAATGCTCTTGGGGTTGGTCAGATTCACAAAGACCGCGCGTTTGAACAGGCGGCTGCGTGATTGTGTATTCGCTATGGTGTTCAGATCGATAGCGCCCGCAGCCCGCCATTGTTGAATACCCAGCCAAATCAGATAGGCCGCTCCCGCCCACTTCAGCACCTCAAACGCGATCACCGAACGTGAAAATAGCGTTCCTAGCCCCACGCCTACCAAAACGATATGAATGCCCAGCCCTGTCTGTAAACCTGCAATCGACGCGCTGGCACCGCGATAACCATGGCTGATGGCAGTGGTCATAGTGTTGATTGCGCCAGAGCCTGGAGACAAGCTCAAAATAATAGAGGTCAGCAGGTAGGCGAACCACCATTCAAAGGTCATGAGAAACTCCCGGATTGTCTATTTTTATGCCACAATACGCTACTGTCGTTAGGTTGTATCAGCGACGGCGAAAAAAACGATTTTACTTGGTCAGCGAGGCTGGATACCCGATGTTTCAGCAGCAAAAGGACTGGGAAACAAGAGAAAACGCGTTTGCTGCTTTTTCCATGGGGCCACTGACAGATTTCTGGCGTCAGCGGGAAGAAGCGGAATTTACGGGTGTGGATGATATCCCCGTACATTTTGTGCGTTTTCATGCAGAAAAAAACGATCGCGTCATCGTCGTCTGTCCTGGACGCATTGAAAGCTATGTGAAATACGCTGAACTGGCGTATGACCTGTTTCATTCTGGTTTTGACGTGCTCATTATCGATCACCGTGGTCAGGGGCGTTCCGGGCGAATGCTTTCGGATCCACATCGCGGTCATGTCGATAACTTTAATGACTATGTCGACGATCTAACCGCCTTCTGGCAGCAGGAGGTGCTACCCGGCCCGTGGAGAAAACGCTATATCCTGGCGCATTCAATGGGCGGGGCGATTGCCACATTATTCCTGCAGCGCCACCCGAATCAGTGTGATGCCATCGCGCTTTGTGCACCGATGTTTGGTATTGTGATGCGCTTTCCCGACTGGATGGTGCGCCACATTCTGGACTGGGCTGAAGGGCATCCGCGGATCCGCGAAGGCTATGCGATGGGAACTGGGCGCTGGCGGGCGCTGCCGTTCGGTATGAATGCGTTAACCCATAGTCGACAGCGCTATCGGCGCAATCTACGCTTCTATGCTGATGAGCCGCGGTTGCGCGTTGGCGGTCCCACCTATCACTGGGTACGCGAAGGGATTCTGGCTGGTGAACAGGTTTTGGCTGGCGCTGGGGATGATGCGACGCCGACGCTGCTGATTCAGGCTGAAGAAGAACGTGTAGTGGATAACCGCATGCACGATCGTTTTTGTGAACTCCGCGCCGCAGCGGGCCATCCTGTAGAAGGAGGTCAGCCGCTTGTCATAAAAGGCGCGTACCATGAGATCCTTTTTGAAAAGGACGCCATGCGCTCAGTCGCGCTTAACGCTATTGTCGAATTTTTCGACAAGCATAACTCATCCAGCGGAACCCGCTTTGCCTAGAGGTTGAATTTTCTTATGTATCAGGTTGTTGCGTCTGATTTAGACGGTACGCTGCTTTCCCCCGACCATACTCTGTCCCCTTATGCCAAAGAGACGCTGAAGTTATTGACCGCTCGCGGCGTTAACTTCGTGTTTGCGACTGGCCGTCATCATGTTGATGTGGGGCAAATTCGCGATAACCTCGGCATTAAAACCTACATGATCACGTCCAACGGCGCGCGGGTGCATGATTCTGACGGGAATCTGGTTTTTTCCCATAACCTGGATCGCGACATTGCCAGCGACCTGTTTGGCGTAGTGAATGCAAACCCGGACATCGTGACCAACGTTTATCGCGATGATGAATGGTTTATGAATCGCCATCGTCCGGACGAAATGCGATTCTTCAAAGAAGCAGTGTTTAATTATTCCCTGTTTGAACCTGCATTACTGGAGCCTGAAGGCGTCAGCAAAGTGTTCTTCACCACCGACTCTCACGAAAGACTGCTACCGCTGGAGCAGGCGATTAACGCCCGCTGGGGCGATCGCGTCAACGTCAGCTTCTCTACGCTTACCTGTCTGGAAGTCATGGCGGGCGGCGTGTCGAAAGGTCATGCGCTGGAAGCGGTAGCGAAAGCGATGGGCTACAGCCTGAAAGACTGCATCGCTTTTGGCGACGGGATGAACGATGCGGAAATGCTCTCCATGGCGGGCAAAGGCTGCATCATGGGCAATGCCCACCAGCGCCTGAAGGATCTGCATCCGGAGCTGGAAGTCATCGGACTCAACGCCGACGATGCCGTGCCGCACTACCTGCGCGATCTCTTTTTAAAGTGATTGTTCTTTAGTTGACCAGTTGTCAACTAAACTCTCCGCTACAATGGATGTTCCCTGTTCTAAGAGACATCCATTGTGGCGCTACTCATCATTACCACTATTTTGTGGGCATTTTCCTTCAGCCTGTTTGGCGAGTACCTTGCCGGTCATGTCGATAGCTATTTTGCGGTGCTGGTGCGCGTTGGACTCGCGGCGCTGGTGTTCCTGCCGTTTTTACGAACCCGTGGGCACAGCGTAAAAACGATCGCGCTGTATATGCTGGTGGGGGCCATGCAGCTTGGCATTATGTATATGCTGAGTTTTCACGCCTACCTGTATCTGACGGTTTCAGAGCTGTTGCTTTTCACCGTGCTGACGCCGCTCTACATCACGCTGATTTATGACCTGATGAGCGGACGTCGTCTGCGCTGGAGTTATGCCTTTAGTGCGTTACTGGCGGTGATTGGCGCGGGGATAATTCGTTACGATCAGGTGACCAGCCACTTCTGGACCGGTCTGCTGCTGGTACAGTTGTCCAATATCAGCTTTGCTATTGGTATGGTGGGCTATAAACGTCTGATGGAAACGCGGCCAATGCCGCAGCACAACGCCTTTGCCTGGTTTTACATGGGGGCCTTTATGGTGGCGGTAGTGGCCTGGTTCATGCTGGGCAATGCGCAGAAAATGCCTGCAACCACGCTACAGTGGGGAATTCTGGTCTTTCTTGGCGTGGCAGCGTCCGGCATTGGTTACTTTATGTGGAACTACGGCGCGACCCAGGTGGATGCGGGCACGCTGGGCATCATGAACAATATGCATGTCCCGGCCGGGCTGTTGGTTAACCTGGCTATCTGGCATCAACAACCTCACTGGCCAAGCTTCATCATTGGTGCGGCTGTGATAGTGGCTTCACTGTGGGTACATCGAAAGTGGGTCGTTCCGCACTCCGCACAAACGGCAGATGATCGCAGGCGTGATTCCGCGCTGAGCGAATAAACGCTTCTGTGACCGGCTGTCGCTGCTCGCCATCACGCACGGCGGCGTACAGTCGGCTCCACAACCCATCACCCAGGGTTTTAGTCACTACTAAACCCTGGCGTTCAAAACTCTCCACCACCCAGTGCGGTAACGCCGCGATACCCATTCTGGCTGCAACCATCTGAATCAGCAGCAGGGTGTTATCCACGCTCTTCAGCGACGGACTAACACCTGCAGGCTGCAGGAAATGCCGCCATACATCCAGTCGACTCCGTTGCACTGGGTAAATGAGCAGCGTCTCGCTGGCCAAATCTTCCGGCGTGATTTGTGTTTTGCTGGCCAACGGATGGTCCGGCGCCAGTACCAGGCGGACTTCAAAATCAAACATCGGTGAGTAGTGCAATCCGCTGCGCGGCAGGATGTCGGAGGTTAATACCAGATCCAGCTCATCCTGCTGTAGCGCTGGTTGCGGATCGAACGTCACGCCGGATTTAAAGTCCATCTCCACCTGTGGCCAGTTGGCACGAAAATTCTCCAGCGCGGGCGTCAGCCATTGAATACAACTGTGGCATTCAATTGCGATTCGCAGCCGGGTTTGCTGCGGTTCGTTGCAAGCCTGCAGCGCGCGACCAATTTGCGGCAACACCTGATTGGCTAACTGCAGCAGGATTTCTCCCTGCGGCGTAAAGCGCAGAGGCTGGCTTTTACGGATAAAAAGTCGAAAGCCAAGGCGCTGCTCCAGATCGCTGAACTGGTGAGAAAGAGCGGATTGGGTCTGATGCAACGTCGCCGCGGCGGCTGCCAGCGAACCACTATTCCGCAACGCCTGGAGCGTTTTCAGGTGTTTAATCTCGATCATGAAAGTCCTTCACTTCGGCATGAACAAATTGCGCTTGAGGAATATACAGTAACTGCCAAATATAGATGTGTAAACATCTGGACGGCTAAAATCCTTCGTCTTTTAAATTTATGGTGCGTTGGCTTCGTTTCCCCACCCCAGTCACTTACTTCAGTAAGCTCCTGGGGATGAGTAAACTTGCCGCCTTCCCTAAATTCAAAATCCATAGGATTTACATATAATTAGAGGAAGAAAAATGACAATATTGAATCACACCCTCGGTTTCCCTCGCGTTGGCCTGCGTCGCGAGTTGAAGAAAGCGCAAGAAAGTTACTGGGCGGGAAATTCTTCCCGTGAAGATTTGCTGACCGTTGGCCGCGAGCTGCGTGCCCGCCACTGGGATCAGCAGAAGCAGGCGGGTGTTGACCTGCTGCCGGTAGGTGATTTTGCCTGGTACGATCACGTGCTGACCACCAGCCTGCTGCTCGGCAACGTTCCGGCTCGTCATCAGAATAAAGACGGCTCGGTGGATATCGATACCTTATTCCGCATTGGCCGTGGCCGCGCACCGACCGGTGAGCCAGCGGCGGCGGCAGAAATGACCAAATGGTTTAACACCAACTATCACTACATGGTACCGGAGTTCACCAAAGGCCAGCAGTTCAAACTGACCTGGACGCAACTGCTGGATGAAGTAGACGAAGCGCTGGCGCTCGGGCACAAGGTGAAACCTGTGCTGCTGGGGCCGGTAACTTACCTGTGGCTGGGGAAAGTGAAGGGCGAACAGTTTGACCGCCTGAGTCTGTTGAACGACATTCTGCCGGTTTACCAGCAGGTGCTGTCTGAGCTGGCAAAACGGGGTATTGAATGGGTGCAAATCGATGAACCTGCACTGGTACTGGAGCTGCCGCAAGCGTGGCTGGATGCCTTTAAACCGGCTTATGATGCCCTGCAGGGCCAGGTGAAGCTGCTACTGACCACCTACTTCGAAGGCGTAACGCCAAACCTGGATACCATTACCGCGCTGCCGGTGCAGGGACTGCACGTTGACTTCGTGCACGGTAAAGATGATGTCGCCGAGCTGCACAAACGTCTGCCTGCCGACTGGCTGCTGTCAGCGGGCCTAGTGAACGGACGCAACGTCTGGCGCGCCGATCTCAGCGAAAAATACGCGCAAATTAAAGATATCGTCGGGAAACGTGACCTGTGGGTGGCTTCTTCCTGCTCCCTGCTGCACAGCCCCATCGATCTCAGCGTGGAAACCCGCCTTGATGCAGAGGTGAAGAGCTGGTTTGCCTTCGCCCTGCAAAAATGCGGCGAGCTGGCGCTGCTGCGTGATGCGTTGAACAGCGGTGATACGGCGGCAATTGTCGAATGGAGCGCACCGATTCAGGCTCGTCGTCACTCTACTCGTGTCCACAACGCCGCAGTGGAAAAACGTCTGGCGGCAATCACCGCCCAGGACAGCCAGCGCGCCAACGCTTACCCGGTTCGCGCCGAGGCTCAACGTGCCCGCTTTAATCTGCCGGCATGGCCGACCACGACTATCGGCTCATTCCCGCAAACCACCGAAATTCGCGGTCTGCGTCTGGACTTCAAAAAGGGCAACCTGGATGCCGGTAACTACCGCACCGGTATTGCGGAACATATCAAACAGGCGATCGCCGAACAGGAGCGTCTGGGGCTCGACGTGCTGGTACACGGTGAAGCCGAGCGTAACGACATGGTGGAATACTTTGGTGAGCATCTGGACGGGTTCGTCTTTACCCAGAACGGTTGGGTGCAGAGCTATGGCTCCCGTTGCGTGAAGCCACCGGTAGTCATTGGCGACGTCAGCCGCCCGGAAGCGATCACCGTGGAGTGGGCGAAGTATGCCCAGTCGCTGACCGACAAACCGGTAAAAGGTATGCTGACCGGTCCGGTGACCATTCTTTGCTGGTCATTCCCGCGTGAAGACGTGACGCGTGAAACCATCGCGAAGCAGATTGCGCTGGCGTTGCGTGATGAAGTGGCGGATCTGGAAGCGGCGGGGATCGGCATCATCCAGATTGATGAGCCGGCACTGCGTGAAGGTTTACCGCTGCGTCGCAGCGACTGGGCGGCGTATCTGGAATGGGGCGTGGAGGCTTTCCGCATTAACGCGGCAGTGGCGAAGGATGAAACCCAGATCCACACCCACATGTGTTACTGCGAGTTCAACGACATCATGGACTCCATTGCGGCGCTGGACGCGGACGTGATCACTATTGAGACTTCACGTTCTGATATGGAGCTGCTGGAGTCGTTCGAAGAGTTCGACTATCCGAACGAAATCGGGCCGGGCGTCTACGACATTCACTCGCCGAACGTCCCGAGCGTGGAGTGGATTGAAGCTTTGCTGAAGAAAGCCGAGCAGCGTATTCCGGCAGAGCGTCTGTGGGTGAACCCGGACTGCGGTCTGAAAACGCGCGGTTGGCCGGAAACCCGCGCCGCGCTGGCAAACATGGTTAAAGCGGCGCAGAATCTGCGTCAGGCTTAAAAACAAAACGGAGGCTGATGCCTCCGTTTTGTTTATTGGTTTGCCTGGCGGGAATTATTTCTTCCCACCGTATTGCGCGAACCACTCCAGCATTCTCTGCCAGCCGTCTTTCGCGGACTCTTCGTGATAGCTCGGGCGATAATCAGCGTTGAAGGCATGTCCGGCATCGGGATAGACCACGATTTCCGCTTTCGCATTGGCGGCGCGCAGCGCCTGACGCATTGTTTCAACGGTATCTTGCGGAATGCTGGTATCCTGGCCGCCATAAAGTCCCAAAACGGGGGCGTTAAGATCGGTTGCGATATCAACGGGATGTTTCGGCGAGTTGAGGGTTTTATCACCCACCAGTTTGCCATACCACGCCACGGCCGCTTTTAACTGCGGATTATGTGCGGCATACAACCAGGTAATGCGTCCACCCCAGCAGAATCCAGTGATCATCAGTTGGTGCGCATCTCCTCCGTTGCGGGAGGCCCAGCTGGCGACGTGGTCCAGATCGGCCAGTACCTGAGAGTCAGGCACTTTGGCGACAAGGCCGCTGAGCAGCGTGGGGATGTCGGCAAAGTCATTGGGATCGCCTTCGCGAAAATAGAGTTCTGGTGCGATAGCCAGATACCCTTCCAGAGCCAGACGGCGGCAAACGTCACGAATGTGCTCATGAATACCAAAAATCTCCTGCACGACAATGACCACGGGAAGCAGGCCATCGGTTTGTTTTGGTCGTGCGTGATACGCTGGCATATCATCGCCTTGTGAAGGTATGGACGTTACACCGGCGATAATCGCGTTATCCGGAGTGTGAACCGTGGTAGACGTCGGTGGAGATACAGCAGGTGCAAAGCCAGATTGTTGTGTTGTCATGGTATTCTCCGTACCCTTAAATATTCAGCCAAAAAGCGCATTGTTAACTATAGACACATGCAACGAACCACATTGCCTTAAACGGGCTATCTTTTGTGCAGGGCTTCCTTACATCGCATCATTTATGTGATATACATCACTTTTTGATGGTAATTGAATGCAATTGATTTACATCAGAGTGATGACTGTCACGAAAATATGTTCATGCCTTCGGTAAAGTGTATTTTTGCTTCTTCTGACAAAACCGATTCACAGAGGAGTTTTTATGTCTAAGTCTGATGTTTTTCATCTCGGCCTCACTAAGAGCGACTTACAAGGGGCTACGCTTGCTATCGTCCCTGGCGACCCGGAGCGGGTGGAAAAGATCGCCGCGCTGATGGATAAGCCGGTTAAGCTGGCATCTCATCGCGAGTTCACTACCTGGCGTGCTGAGCTGGATGGTAAAGCCGTGATCGTTTGCTCTACCGGTATCGGCGGCCCGTCAACCTCTATTGCCGTAGAAGAACTGGCACAGCTGGGCATTCGTACCTTCCTGCGCATCGGTACGACTGGCGCTATCCAGCCGCATATCAACGTGGGCGATGTCCTGGTTACCACGGCGTCTGTCCGTCTGGACGGCGCAAGCCTGCACTTCGCGCCAATGGAGTTCCCGGCCGTTGCGGACTTCGAGTGCACCACTGCGCTGGTGGAAGCGGCGAAATCTATCGGCGCCACTACCCACGTGGGCGTTACCGCATCTTCTGACACCTTCTACCCGGGCCAGGAACGTTACGACACCTTCTCTGGTCGCGTCGTGAGCCGTTTCAAAGGCTCGATGGAAGAGTGGCAGTCTATGGGCGTTATGAACTACGAAATGGAATCTGCCACGCTGCTGACCATGTGCGCAAGCCAGGGTCTGCGTGCCGGTATGGTCGCGGGTGTTATCGTGAACCGTACTCAGCAAGAGATCCCTAATGCGGAAACGATGAAACAAACAGAAAGCCATGCGGTAAAAATCGTGGTGGAAGCTGCGCGTCGTTTACTGTAATTCTCCCGTCTATTCAAAAAGGCCGACGCGTTCGGCCTTTTTATTTTGCGTAGTACCTCGCAGGAAATTCCTTTTAAACTGGACGTTTATACAGCACAATTCTATTTTGTGCGGGTAAGTCGTTGCTGTAAGGGGGCGTTGTGGATATTTCAATTATGATGAGTGCCGTGCTGGCGTTAGCCGCAGGGCTGCTGGTTGGGTGGCTGGCAACAAAAGCACACGCCGACAGGATCCGTGCCGATCTCATCGAAGAACGACGTGAACTGGATATCGCGCTAAGTGCCGCCCGGCAACAACTCTCACAGGAAGCCCACTGGCGTGATGAGTGCGAACTGCTTAATAACGAATTGCGCAGCCTGCACAGTATCAACACCTCTCTGGAAGCTGATCTCCGTGAAGTCACTACCCGGCTGGAAGCAACGCAACAGCATGCGGAAGATAAGATCCGTCAGATGATCAACAGCGAACAGCGCCTGAGCGAGCAGTTTGAAAATCTGGCGAACCGTATATTCGAGCACAGCAATCGCCGCGTAGATGAGCAAAACCGCCAAAGCCTGAACAGCCTGCTGGCACCGCTTCGCGAACAACTGGACGGTTTTCGACGCCAGGTTCAGGACAGCTTTGGTAAAGAGGCACAGGAACGTCATACTCTGGCGCACGAAATTCGTAATCTCCAGCAGCTGAATGCGCAGATGGCACAGGAAGCGGTAAACCTGACGCGGGCATTAAAAGGTGATAACAAAACGCAGGGGAACTGGGGCGAGGTGGTACTCACGCGGGTGCTTGAGGCTTCTGGTCTGCGCGAAGGCTATGAATACGAAACCCAGGTCAGCATCGAAAACGACGCCCGTTCGCGGATGCAGCCAGATGTTATTGTCCGATTACCGCAGGGCAAAGATGTGGTGATTGATGCGAAAATGACGCTGGTCGCCTATGAACGCTATTTTAACGCTGAAGATGAATTCACCCGTGAGAGCGCGTTGCAGGAGCACATCGCCTCGGTGCGCAACCACATTCGTCTACTGGGCCGCAAAGACTATCAGCAGCTTCCGGGGCTGCGTACTCTTGACTATGTGCTGATGTTTATCCCCGTTGAGCCCGCTTTTTTGCTGGCGCTCGACAGACAGCCCGAACTGATTACCGAAGCGCTTAGAAATAACATTATGCTGGTGAGTCCTACCACGCTGTTGGTGGCATTGCGCACGATCGCCAACCTGTGGCGCTACGAGCATCAGAGTCGTAATGCGCAACAAATTGCCGATCGGGCCAGCAAACTTTATGACAAGATGCGGTTGTTTGTGGATGATATGTCGGCAATAGGTCAAAGCCTGGACAAAGCCCAGGACAACTACCGACAGGCGATGAAAAAACTCTCTTCAGGCCGTGGAAACGTCCTGTCGCAGGCAGAAGCGTTTCGCAGTTTAGGGGTGGAAATTAAGCGCGAGATTAATCCTGAGCTGGCTGAACAAGCCACTACGCAGGATGAAGAGTACCGTTTGCGCTCGGTCCCTGAGACGCAACAAGATGCGTCTTACCCTGATGGTGAAGCGGTAAATCAGCAATCAAACTAGTCCATTTGGGGTAGTTGAACCCGGCAGAAGGGTAGGGCAAATTGGCCCAATCTGTTACACTTCTCGAACATTTTTTGAATGAGCAGGCACTGAGATGGTGGATAATTCACAAGAAACGACGCACTTTGGCTTTCAGACCGTCGCTAAAGAGCAGAAAGCTGACATGGTGGCCCACGTTTTTCATTCTGTGGCCTCTAAATATGACGTTATGAATGACTTAATGTCATTCGGCATTCATCGTTTGTGGAAGCGCTTCACCATTGACTGCAGTGGCGTGCGTCGCGGGCAAACCGTTCTCGATTTAGCAGGCGGTACCGGCGATCTGACGGCGAAATTCTCTCGCATGGTAGGCGAAACCGGCAAAGTTGTGCTGGCGGATATCAATGACTCAATGCTCAAAATGGGTCGCGAAAAGCTGCGCAATATTGGTGTGGTGGGTAACGTTGAGTATGTTCAGGCGAATGCGGAAGCACTACCTTTCCCTGACAACACGTTTGACTGCATCACCATCTCTTTCGGTCTGCGCAACGTTACGGATAAAGACAAAGCATTACGCTCCATGTACCGCGTATTGAAGCCGGGCGGACGTCTACTGGTGCTGGAATTCTCCAAGCCGATTATCGAACCGTTGAGCAAAGCCTACGACGCGTACTCTTTCCATGTTCTGCCGCGTATAGGTTCAATGGTAGCAAGCGATGCGGACAGCTACCGCTATCTGGCGGAATCCATCCGCATGCATCCCGATCAGGACACCTTAAAAGCAATGATGCAAGATGCCGGGTTCGAAAGCGTTGATTACTACAACCTGACAGCAGGTGTCGTTGCGCTGCATCGTGGTTACAAGTTCTGACAGGAGAGTGGGGATGCCTTTAAAACCCTTAGTGACCGCAGGCGTTGAAAATCTGCTCAACACCTTTCTGTACCGCTCTCCTGCGCTCAAGTCAGCCAGAACGCGTTTACAGGGTAAAGTGCTACGTGTTGATCTCAAAGGATTTTCAACATCGTTAGTCCTGGTGTTTAGTGAGCGCCAGGTCGATGTGCTGGGGGCGTGGGAAGGCGAAGCCGATTGCACCGTAATCACATATGCCAGTGTGTTACCGAAATTGCGTGACAGACAGCAACTCACCACGCTTATCCGCAGCGGTGAACTGGAAGTCCAGGGTGATATCCAGGTAGTACAGAACTTTGTTGCGCTGGCCGATCTGGCCGAGTTGGATCCTGCAGAACTGTTAGCACCCTATACCGGCGATATCGTCGCGGAAGGGGTCAGCAAAGTCTTGCGTGGTGGAGCGAAGTTCCTGTGCCATAACTTTCAGCGCCAGCAGCGCTATGTCGCCGAAGCGATCACCGAAGAGTGGCGCATGGCTCCTGGCCCACTAGAGGTTGCATGGTTTGCTGAAGAAACGGCAGCCGTTGAGCGCGCGGTTGAATCTCTGGCCAAACGGCTGGAAAAACTGGAGGCCAAATGACGCCAGGTGAAGTACGGCGCCTTTATTTCATCATTCGCACTTTTTTAAGCTACGGTCTTGATGAACTCATCCCCAAAATGCGAATCACGCTGCCGCTTCGGTTGTGGCGTTACTCGTTGTTCTGGATGCCTAACCGACATAAAGACAAACCGCTGGGAGAAAGGCTGAGACTGGCTTTACAGGAACTCGGCCCGGTGTGGATCAAGTTTGGGCAGATGCTCTCCACCCGTCGTGACCTTTTCCCTCCGCACATCGCCGATCAGCTTGCGCTATTGCAGGATCGTGTTGCCCCGTTTGATGGGCTTAGAGCGAAAAAACAAATCGAAGAGGCCATGGGCGGGCTGCCCGTCGAGGAATGGTTTGATGATTTTGAAATCACGCCGCTGGCATCTGCGTCTGTTGCTCAGGTTCACACTGCGCGATTGAAATCGAATGGCAAAGAGGTGGTGATCAAAGTTATTCGCCCGGACATACTGCCGGTCATCAAAGCGGATTTAAAACTGATCTACCGCCTGGCTCGTTGGGTTCCTCGTCTGCTGCCAGATGGGCGTCGCCTGCGACCAACAGAAGTCGTCCGTGAATATGAAAAAACGTTGATTGATGAGCTAAATCTGCTGCGCGAATCGGCGAACGCCATTCAGCTACGACGTAATTTTGAAGATAGCCCGATGCTGTACATCCCGGAAGTGTATTCCGACTATTGCAGTCAGAACATGATGGTGATGGAGCGCATTTACGGTATCCCGGTTTCAGATGTCACCACGCTTGAGAAGAACGGCACCAATATGAAGTTGCTGGCTGAACGTGGTGTTCAGGTCTTCTTTACTCAGGTTTTCCGCGACAGCTTTTTCCATGCGGACATGCACCCCGGGAACATTTTTGTCAGTTATGAGCACCCTGAAAACCCGAAATACATTGGTATTGATTGTGGGATTGTGGGCTCTTTAAACAAAGAAGATAAGCGTTACCTGGCTGAAAACTTCATTGCGTTCTTTAACCGCGATTACCGCAAAGTTGCTGAACTGCATGTGGATTCTGGTTGGGTTCCACCGGATACCAACGTAGAAGAGTTTGAATTTGCCATTCGTACCGTGTGCGAGCCGATTTTTGAAAAACCGCTGGCGGAGATTTCCTTTGGTCATGTGCTGTTGAATTTGTTCAACACTGCGCGCCGCTTCAATATGGAAGTCCAGCCTCAACTGGTATTGCTACAGAAGACGCTGCTGTACGTTGAGGGTGTCGGACGACAGCTCTACCCGCAGTTAGATTTGTGGAAAACGGCTAAGCCATTCCTCGAATCCTGGATTAAAGATCAGGTCGGTATTCCGGCGCTCGTTAGGGCATTTAAAGAAAAAGCACCGTTCTGGGTCGAAAAAATGCCAGAAATACCTGAACTGGTGTATGACAGTTTGCGCCAGGGCAAATATTTACAGCACAGTGTTGATAAGATTGCCCGCGAGCTTCACGCGAATCATGTACGCCAGGGACAATCCCGTTATTTATTGGGCATTGGCGCAACATTGTTGCTAAGTGGAACATTCCTGCTGGTAAGCCGCCCTGAGTGGGGGCTTATGCCGGGCTGGTTGATGGTAGGCGGTGTCTTAGCCTGGTTAATCGGCTGGCGCAAAATGCGCTGAATTTTTCATCGCCCAAGGCAGGCCGTGTAACGTATACTACGGCCTTATTAATTCATCATCTATGACAGAGGAACATGTATGGGTGGTATCAGTATTTGGCAGTTGTTGATCATTGCCGTCATCGTTGTACTGCTATTTGGCACCAAGAAACTCGGCTCCATCGGTTCCGATCTTGGCGCATCGATTAAAGGCTTCAAAAAAGCGATGGGTGATGATGAGCCTAAGCAAGATAAAACCAGCCAGGACGCTGATTTTACAGCTAAATCCATCACCGATAAGCAGGGCGAAGTGAAAAAGGAAGACGCCAAAAGCCAAGATAAAGAGCAGGTATAATCCGTGTTTGATATCGGTTTTAGCGAACTGTTATTGGTGTTCGTGATCGGCCTCATTGTCCTGGGGCCGCAACGATTACCCGTAGCGGTAAAAACGGTTGCTGGCTGGGTGCGTGCTTTACGTTCCCTGGCAACTACTGTTCAGAATGAACTGACCCAGGAGCTTAAGCTTCAGGAGTTTCAGGACAGCCTGAAGAAAGTAGAGAAAGCGAGCCTGACAAATCTGACCCCGGAGCTGAAAGCGTCAATGGATGAGCTGCGTGAAGCGGCGGAATCGATGAAGCGTTCATACAGCGTGCACGATCCTGAGAAAGCGAGCGATGAAGCGCACACTATCCATAATCCGGTGGTGAAAGAAGGTGAAGCGCAGCGAGAAGGGGTCACCCCTGCCGCCGCTGAAAATCAGGCCAGTTCGCCGGAGCAAAAACCGGAATCCACGGGTGCTAAAACGCCAGAGCCGACGGAAAACGCTTCCGCCACGTTGATGGATGCAGAAAAGAAAGCCGCCGCACCTGTTGTCGAATCCTCACCCTCGTCGAGTGATAAACCGTAAACATGTCTGTAGAAGATACCCAACCGCTCATCACGCATCTTATTGAGCTGCGTAAGCGACTCCTGAACTGCATTATTGCGGTAATCGTGATCTTTCTGGCGTTGGTTTATTTTGCCAACGACATTTACCATATGGTTGCAGCGCCGCTGATTAAACAGATGCCGCAGGGCGCAACGATGATCGCCACCGATGTGGCTTCGCCGTTCTTTACGCCAATCAAGTTGACCTTCATGGTGTCGCTGATCCTGTCAGCGCCAGTGATCCTCTACCAGGTATGGGCATTCATTGCGCCTGCTTTGTACAAACATGAACGTCGCTTGGTTGTGCCGCTGCTGGTCTCCAGTTCGTTGCTGTTCTACATCGGCATGGCATTCGCCTATTTTGTCGTCTTCCCGTTGGCGTTTGGTTTTCTGGCTAACACGGCTCCGCAAGGCGTGCAGGTATCAACGGACATTGCCAGCTATCTCAGCTTTGTAATGGCGCTATTTATGGCTTTCGGTGTCTCTTTTGAGGTCCCTGTCGCCATTGTGCTGCTATGCTGGATGGGCATTACGACGCCAGACGATTTACGTAAGAAACGACCTTACGTTGTGGTGGGAGCATTCGTCGTCGGGATGTTACTGACCCCGCCAGATGTCTTCTCGCAAACGTTGTTGGCGATACCGATGTACTGCCTGTTTGAAGTGGGCGTTTTCTTCTCTCGTTTCTATGTCGGCAAGCGACGTACGCGAGATGAGGACAACGAGGCTGAAGAAGCAAAAGAAGCCGAAGCCACCGAGAAAACAGAAGAGTAAATTCAACCGCCCGTCAGGGCGGTTGTCATATGGGAGGTAGCATGTTTGACATTGGCGTTAATTTAACCAGTTCACAATTTGCAAAAGACAGGGATGATGTTGTGGCGCGCGCCTTTGCTGCGGGCGTAAACGGTATGCTTCTGACTGGAACAAACCTGCACGAAAGCCAGCAGGCGCTAAAGTTGGCACAGCATTATCCGCATTGCTGGTCCACGGCTGGCGTGCACCCGCATGACAGCAGCCAATGGCAGTCCTCAACGGAAGACGAGATTATCGCGCTGGCAAACCAGTCTGAGGTGGTCGCTATTGGCGAGTGCGGTCTGGATTTCAATCGCAATTTCTCCACGCCGCAGGAGCAGGAACGTGCTTTTGAGGCGCAGCTGCGCATTGCTGCTGAACTGCAGATGCCGATTTTCATGCATTGTCGGGATGCCCACGAGCGTTTTCTGACGTTGCTGGAGCCGTGGCTGGATAGCCTCCCAGGCGCGGTGCTGCACTGTTTTACCGGAACGCGACAGGAGATGCAGGACTGCGTGGACCGGGGACTCTATATCGGTATCACCGGCTGGGTCTGTGATGAGCGCCGGGGGATGGAACTGCGGGAACTGCTGCCGTTTATTCCGGTGGAAAGGCTGCTGATTGAAACCGATGCGCCTTACCTACTCCCTCGCGACTTAACGCCTAAACCGACGTCACGGCGCAATGAACCGGCGCACCTGCCACATATTCTTGAGCGTATTGCCCACTGGCGCGGTGAAAATCCTCAATGGCTGTCAGCAACCATTGATGCTAACGTCCGAACGCTGTTCGAAGTGACCTTCTAAACGGCTTAAATTTTTCGAAAGCCGGTATTTTTCACGCTCTGCTTAACCTCTTTATTCAACAGGTTAAGCAGTAGCATGGAACGCGCTTCGCCATCCGGTTCGGTGAAGATCGCTTTTAGCCCCTCAAACGCCCCTTCAGTAATAATCACGCTGTCCCCTGGCTGAGGAGTTTGCGGGTCAACAATTCCTTCAGGCTTGTAGATAGAAAGCTGGTGAATAACGGGAGAAGGAACGGTCGCAGGCGTCGCGCCAAAACGGACGAAATGGCTGACACCACGCGTGGCATTGATAGTCGTGGTGTGGATCACTTCCGGGTCGAACTCGACAAACATGTAATTAGGGAATAGTGGTTCACTGACTGTGGTACGTTTACCGCGCACTATTTTTTCCAGGGTGATCATAGGCGTCAGGCAGTTCACCGCCTGTCTTTCCAGGTGTTCCTGGGCTCGCTGAAGTTGCCCACGTTTGCAGTACAGTAAATACCAGGATTGCATAATAACTCTTATCCGCTTGTTCTGAGCGCCAGCATAGCAAAAGCCATGCGTTAAGTTAATTATACCCGCCTCAACGCAGGCTGAAACCCAATGGGTATATACTCCCAGGGCTTATATGTATCGCCAGAGTTCACGCTAATTTAACAAAAATACAGCATCACAATGATGAACGCCGTATAATGAAGCGCTTACGAAGAGGCCACAATGGACGCCATGAAATATCACGATTTACGCGACTTCCTGACGCTGCTTGAACAGCAGGGCGAGCTCAAACGCATTTCGCTTGAGGTGGATCCCCACCTGGAAATTACTGAAATTGCCGATCGCACTCTGCGTGCCGGTGGGCCTGCGTTACTGTTTGAGAATCCGAAAGGCTATTCAATGCCGGTGCTGTGTAACCTGTTTGGCACACCAAAGCGTGTTGCGATGGGGATGGGACAAGAAGATGTCTCGGCGCTACGAGAAGTCGGTAAACTGTTGGCGTTTTTGAAAGAGCCAGAGCCACCGAAAGGATTCCGCGATCTGTTTGATAAGCTGCCGCAGTTTAAGCAGGTGTTGAACATGCCGACTAAGCGGTTGCGCGGTGCGCCTTGTCAGCAAAAAATCTACTCAGGCGATGACGTTGATTTAAACCGCATTCCGATTATGACCTGCTGGCCGGAAGATGCCGCGCCGCTGATTACCTGGGGACTCACCGTCACGCGTGGTCCGCATAAAGAGCGGCAGAATCTGGGCATCTATCGCCAGCAGCTGATTGGTAAAAACAAGCTTATTATGCGCTGGTTGTCCCATCGCGGCGGCGCGCTTGATTATCAGGAATGGTGCGCGGCGCATCCTGGCGAACGTTTCCCGGTTTCAGTGGCGTTGGGGGCCGATCCTGCGACCATTCTGGGGGCTGTGACACCCGTTCCTGATACATTATCCGAGTACGCATTTGCCGGGCTGTTGCGCGGTACCAAGACCGAAGTGGTCAAATGTATTTCCAACGACCTGGAAGTGCCTGCCAGCGCAGAAATCGTACTGGAAGGGTACGTCGAACCGGGCGAGCTGGCTCCAGAAGGGCCCTATGGCGATCATACCGGCTACTACAACGAAGTAGATAATTTCCCGGTCTTTACCGTCACCCACATTACCCAGCGTGAAGATGCTATTTATCACTCTACCTATACCGGACGCCCGCCTGATGAGCCAGCAGTGCTCGGCGTGGCGCTGAACGAAGTATTCGTTCCTATTCTGCAAAAGCAGTTCCCGGAAATCGTCGATTTTTACCTGCCTCCGGAAGGCTGTTCATATCGTCTGGCCGTGGTGACGATGAAAAAACAGTACGCAGGCCATGCCAAACGCGTCATGATGGGTGTTTGGTCGTTTTTGCGCCAGTTCATGTACACCAAATTTGTTATTGTCTGCGATGATGACGTTAACGCGCGCGACTGGAATGATGTAATTTGGGCTATTACTACCCGCATGGACCCCGCCCGGGATACGGTACTGGTAGAGAATACGCCAATTGATTACCTGGACTTTGCCTCGCCGGTTTCCGGCCTTGGTTCAAAAATGGGGCTGGATGCCACAAATAAATGGCCGGGCGAAACCCAACGCGAATGGGGACGTCCGATTAAAAAAGATCCTGAAGTGACTGCGCGTATTGACGCAATTTGGGATGAACTGGCCATCTTTAATGACGGCAAAAGCGCCTGAGGCGCGATCGTTTTGCCTATTGATCCGACAGAGAGAGCGCATGACAACCTT
Organism: Citrobacter sp. S39; assembly: GCF_009495675.1. Taxonomy (NCBI): domain Bacteria; kingdom Pseudomonadati; phylum Pseudomonadota; class Gammaproteobacteria; order Enterobacterales; family Enterobacteriaceae; genus Citrobacter; species Citrobacter sp. S39. The sequence continues at coordinate 857,510 of NZ_CP045555.1, read as the reverse complement.
AAGCTGTAAAGTGACCTCGGTAGAAGCTATAACTGACACCGTATATCGCGTTCGTTTAGTGCCAGACGCGGCGTTTTCCTTTCGTGCTGGCCAGTATTTAATGGTCGTGATGGACGAAAGGGATAAGCGTCCGTTCTCCATGGCATCAACGCCGGACGAGCAAGGATTCATTGAGCTGCACGTTGGCGCCTCTGAGCTAAATCTTTACGCCATGGCCGTGATGGACCGTATTCTGAAAGACCGGGAAATCAAGGTCGATATTCCGCATGGCGAAGCCTGGCTGCGTGATGAAGACGAGCGCCCGCTGATCCTGATTGCCGGAGGTACAGGATTCTCTTACGTGCGTTCTATTCTGCTTACCGCGCTGGCACGCAATCCCAACCGCGATATCACGATTTACTGGGGCGGGCGCGAAGAGAAGCATCTCTACGATCTCTCAGAGCTGGAAGCATTGTCGGTGAATCACCCGAACCTGCGTGTTGAGCCGGTGGTAGAGCAGCCTGAAGACGGCTGGCGTGGTCGTACGGGAACCGTGTTAACGGCAGTATTGCAGGATTACGGTACTCTGGCGGAACACGATATCTACATTGCTGGTCGTTTTGAGATGGCAAAAATCGCGCGCGACCTGTTCTGTAATGAGCGTCAGGCACGTGAAGATCGCCTGTTTGGCGACGCGTTCGCGTTCATTTAAGCGCTGTGCGCCGGAGTCCTTCCGGCGCATCCATCACCAACCTTACTTCTTCTAACAGGGTGCAAGCCCGGTCTCACAGCTCCTCTTTTCAGAACATTTTTAGTAAACATGTTTTTCCTATCTATTAACCATAAAACTGATTTTTTGTGACGGGTCTCATTTTGTTTAGTAAACAAAATAGGCAAGCTGTATCGCATCACATTGCTGGACATCAACGAGGGAAAACCATGAGGCTCGGACTGGATATCGGCGGGACTAAAATTGAAGCGGTGGTGATTGATAACGCGGGTGAAATTGTTTACCGCGAGCGATGTGCGACACCAAAGCAGAGTTACGGTGATTTTTTCCAGGCCGTGACGGAGATGATTTCTAAGGCCAGACTGGCCGTTAATCAGTCTTTATCGGTTGGTGTTGGAGTGCCTGGCGCGGTGGATAGCGAAGGTTTGATTAAGAATTCGAACATCCTGGTGTTGAATCAGCAGGCTTTTGCTCAAGACCTTGAGCGAGCGTTAGGAATACCCGTGCCTGTTACTAATGATGCCAACTGCTTTACCCTGTCGGAAGCGATGGACGGTAGCGGAAACGGGCATAGCGTGGTATTTGGCGTGATCCTCGGTACCGGTTGCGGCGGTGGACTATGCATCGATAATCGTTTGATCTCTGGGCCTAACGCCTGTGCAGGAGAGTGGGGACATAATGCATTGCCGCGCTACCACGAATCTCGGGATGGGGCTGAAGTGACATGCTATTGCGGACAGGTGAACTGTATTGAGAGCTTTATTTCCGGCAGCGGCCTGGAGCGTCAGTATATGAATCACACCGCGCAACATGCAGGTGTGCCACATATTATGCAGCGGGTAGAATCGGGTGATGTAGATGCCTGTTTGTTATGGGAACGCTATTGCGATCAGCTGGCGCGCGCGTTGGCGGGGGTGGTGAATACGCTCGATCCCGATGTTATCGTGCTGGGCGGTGGGGTATCCAATATCACTTTACTGTACTCAGGCTTGCAGGCGCGAGTGGCGCAGTACGTATTTGGTAAACAGTGCCGTACGCCGATCGTTCAGGCCCGACACGGTGACAGCAGCGGCGTACGCGGCGCGGCCTGGCTGGGGGCGCAAAAGGCCAGCGTAAATCAATGAGAGTGACATGACGAAAGCTGTACGTATCAGGGATATTGCCGAAGCTTGTGGTGTCTCGGTTGGCGCGGTTTCCCGCGCCTTGAAAGGGCAGCCAGGGCTACGTGAAGATACCCGGCTGCGCATTATTTCTGTGGCGCAGCAGCAGGGTTATGATTTTTCTCGCCTGCGTGCAGACAAGATCAAACGCGTCCTGTTTTTGCTGCACCGCCAGCACAATATCAGCCGGGCATTGCCGTTTTATTCTCAACTGCTGCTGGGGATAGAAGATAACTGTCGTGACCATGGTATTGCGCTGAGCTTTCTCTCCATTGGTCCAGGCGATGCAGTGAGTGAGCAGGTGATGTTGCACCAGCCTGATGCGCTGATCTGCGCGGGATTTTTTGAGCCTGAATTACTTGGCTTGCTGCAACAGATGAAACTTCCGTTGGTGCTGGTGGATCTCTGGGCGCCGGGCCTGCCTTGCGTGAACCCGGACAATACCCAGGGCGGTTATCTGGCCACGCAACATCTGATTGCGCAAGGGCGCAGCCGTATCGCTTTTCTTGCCAGTTCGCTTGCACACTACAGCATCCGTCAGCGCGAGAAGGGCTACCGTCAGGCATTGTATGAAGCCCGTTTGCTGATGCCGCCAGAGTATGAAGCCATTGCGCCGCCACTGCTGGATACCGAGCAATCTTTGGTGGAGGCGATTAATGAATTGCTCAGCCTGCCAGAGCCGCCCGACGCTATTTTTGCCTATAACGACGCGGCAGCGCTGGTTGTTCAACGGGTGTGTGCGCAGCAGGGTATACGTATCCCGGAAGATCTTGCGTTGGTGGGGTTTGATGATATTGATGCTGCGGCCTGGTCACATCCACCACTCACCACCATTGCGGTTGATAAACAACAATTGGGGCGTGAAGCGCTGCGTTTATTGCTGGAAGAAAATCAGGAAGAGAATCTGCTGTTGCCGGTGCAGTTAGTGGTGCGTGGTAGTTCAGGGAAATAAAAAACCCGCCCCTGACAGGCGGGAAGAACGGCAACTAAACCTTTCCCCGTCATAATTCACACTGCCTCTTTGTTGGCTGCCTTTGCTCACCCCGGTCACATAGTTATCTATGCTCCCGGGGATTCGCTCAGTTGCCGCCGCGATGCAGCGCGAATTATTTAGGGGAATTTATCTTTGATTAAACTCGCTCAAATACCGTCGCGATGCCCTGACCTAACCCGATACACATCGTCGCCAGGCCAAACTGTACGTCTTTGCGTTCCATCAGGTTGAGCAGGGTGGTGCTGATACGTGCCCCGGAGCATCCCAGTGGGTGGCCCAGAGCGATCGCGCCGCCGTTGAGGTTGATCTTCTCGTCTATCTGCTCCATCAGTCCCAGATCTTTAATGCACGGCAGGATCTGAGCGGCAAAGGCTTCGTTCATCTCAAACAAGCCGATGTCGCTGGTGGAGAGTCCCGCTTTTTTCAGCGCCAGCTTTGAGGCTGGAACCGGACCGTAACCCATGATTGACGGGTCGCAGCCAACAACAGCCATCGAACGAATACGGGCTCGTGGCGTCAGACCCAGCTCACGGGCGCGACTTTCACTCATCACCAGCATCGCCGCTGCGCCGTCGGAGAGCGCGGAGGATGTACCGGCAGTGACCGTTCCACTAACCGGATCGAACGCCGGGCGCAGGGTGGAGAGCGCTTCAACGGTTGTCTCCGGGCGGATAACCTCATCGTAGTTAAACTGCTTCAGCACGCCGTCGGCATCATGACCGCCGGTTGGGATGATTTCGTTTTTAAATGCGCCAGACTGTGTTGCAGCCCAGGCGCGAGCATGTGAACGTGCGGCGAAAGCATCCTGCATTTCACGGCTGATGCCGTGCATGCGGGAGAGCATTTCTGCGGTCAGACCCATCATCCCCGCCGCTTTTGCTACGTTGCGGCTCATGCCCGGATGGAAATCAACGCCGTGGCTCATTGGTACATGGCCCATATGCTCCACGCCACCAATCAGGCATGCCTGAGCATCGCCGGTCATGATCATACGTGCCGCGTCGTGCAGCGCCTGCATTGATGAACCGCACAGGCGGTTCACGGTGACCGCCGGAACGGAGTGCGGAATTTCCGCCAGCAGCGCGGCGTTACGGGCGATGTTGAAACCCTGCTCCAGCGTTTGCTGCACACAGCCCCAGTAAATGTCATCCAGCGCGGTTGGATCCAGTGCCGGATTACGCGCCAGCAGGCTACGCATTAAGTGTGCGGAGAGATCTTCTGCCCGCACGTTACGAAACGCCCCCCCTTTTGAACGGCCCATCGGGGTACGGATCGCATCAACAATTACAACCTGTTCCATTGTGTCTCCTTAAGCCGTTTTCAGGCTGCCAACCGGGCGGGCAGGCTCAACCTGGGGATAATACGGTTCGTTATGGCGCGCCTTATCACGCAGACCAGCCGGAACTTCATACAGCGCTCCGAGGTGCTGATACTGCTGGGCCATATCGAGATACTTCGCGCTGCCGAGCGTATCCAGCCAGCGGAACGCGCCGCCGTGGAACGGAGGGAAGCCCAGGCCATACACCAGTGCCATATCGGCTTCTGCCGGGCTGGCTATAATGCCTTCTTCCAGGCACCGTACCACTTCGTTGACCATTGGGATCATCATGCGAGCGATAATCTCTTCATCACTGAATTCGCGTTTCGGCTGGCTGACTTCTGCCAGCAGATCATCAACGGTGGCATCCTCTTCTTTTTTCGGCTTGCCCTTGTTGTCTTCTTTATAACGCCAGAATCCAAGACCGTTTTTCTGTCCGAAACGGTTAGCATCAAACAGGGCGTCTATCGCGTCGCGATAATCTTTCTGCATACGCTGAGGGAAGCCTGCGGACATCACTGCCTGCGCGTGATGTGCGGTATCAATTCCCACCACGTCCAGCAGATAAGCCGGGCCCATCGGCCAGCCAAACTGTTTTTCCATGACTTTATCGACTTTGCGGAAATCCGCCCCATCGCGCAGCAGCTGGCTGAAACCGGCAAAATACGGGAACAGCACGCGGTTCACGAAGAAACCGGGGCAGTCGTTGACCACAATTGGCGTTTTGCCCATCTGGCTTGCCCATGCGACAACTTTGGCGATGGTTTCATCCGAGCTTTTCTCGCCGCGAATGATCTCAACCAGTGGCATGCGGTGTACTGGGTTAAAGAAGTGCATCCCACAGAAGTTTTCCGGGCGCTTGAGCGCGCTGGCCAGCTCGTTGATTGGGATGGTCGAGGTATTCGACGCCAGTACGGTGTCCGGGCGTACCTGATCTTCGGTTTCCGCCAGTACCGCTTTTTTCACTTTCGGGTTTTCCACGACCGCTTCAACCACCACGTCCACACGCTCAAAACCGCTATAGTCGAGGGTTGGATGAATAGTGGAAATCACGCCCGCCATTTTCAGACCGTCAATTTTGCCGCGCTCAAGCTGTTTGTTCAGCAGTTTGGCCGCTTCGGTCATGCCCAGCGTTAATGATTTGTCGTTGATATCTTTCATGACAACCGGCACGCCTTTCCAGGCTGACTGGTAAGCGATGCCGCCGCCCATAATGCCTGCACCCAGCACTGCCGCTTGCTTTGGTGCTTCAATATTTTTGGTGAGCTTTTTGGCTTTGGCTTTCACGAACTGATCGTTAAGGAAGATCCCAACCAGCGCGCGAGCTTCACTGGTGTGCGCCAGTGGCACAAAGCTTTTATTTTCCAGATTCAGCGCTTCTTCACGGCCAAAACGAGCCGCTGCTTCAATAGTTTTTACCGCGGTAATCGGTGCGGGATAATGCTTACCTGCCGTCTGTGCCACCATGCCTTTGGCGATGGTAAAGCTCATAGCCGCTTCAATTTTGCTGAGTTTCAACGGCTCCAGTTTCGGCTGACGTTTGGCTTTCCAGTCGAGGTCGCCGTTAATCGCCTGACGTAATACCGCGATCGCGCCATCAAGCAGTTTGTCTTGCTTCACTACGCCATCGACCAGACCGATTTTTAGCGCCTGCTCAGCACCAACGTCTTTACCTGCCGCAATAATTTCCAGAGCGCTGTCCGCACCCAGCATACGTGGCATACGCACAGAGCCGCCAAAGCCCGGCATAATGCCCAGCTTGGTTTCCGGCAGGCCAATGCGCAGGTCCGGCGTTGCCAGACGATAATCGGTTGCCAGGACACACTCGCAGCCACCGCCCAACGCATAACCATTTACCGCTGAGAGGGTCGGAACAGGTAGATCTTCGAGGCGGTTAAAGACGCTGTTGGCAAAATGCAGCCACTGGCTCAGTTGCTCTTCAGGCACGAGGAACAGTGAAAGGAATTCGGTGATATCGGCACCAACAATAAAGGCTGCTTTGTTAGAGCGCAGAAGCAGCCCTTTTAAATTCGGTTGTTTTTCCAGCACATCAAGCGCATGGCCCAGGCTGGCAACGGTGGCCGTGTCGAGTTTATTGACCGAACCAGGGGCATCGAACACCAGTTCGGCGATGCCATCTTCCAGCCAGTCGAGGTACAGGGTGTCGCCTTTGTAAAGCATGTCAGTCTCCTGAATCCGCAAGGTGATCTGGTCATACCAGATGAATCGAAGTGTGTGTTTTATGTTAATAAAATGCAAATGAATGATTAAAGAAATGACGATTCGATCACGCTCGGCAGAAATCACGCACTCACAAAGCGATGTGCTAAGATGCGGAGACTTGAGGTCAAAAAAACAGAAGGGTAGAAAATGGAATCACTGGCCGCACTCTATAAAAATCATATCGTTACCTTACAAGAACGGACGCGCGACGCGCTGGAGCGCTTCAAGCTGGATGCGTTACTTATTCACTCAGGCGAACTTGTTAACGTCTTTCTCGACGATCATCCGTACCCGTTTAAGGTCAATCCGCAATTCAAAGCCTGGGTGCCTGTCACGCAGGTTCCTAACTGCTGGTTGCTGGTGGATGGCGTAAACAAGCCGAAACTGTGGTTCTACCTGCCGGTCGATTACTGGCACAACGTTGAGCCGCTGCCTACCTCTTTCTGGACGGAAGAAATCGAGATCATCGCGCTGCCGAAAGCGGATGGTATCGGTAGCCAACTGCCAGCTGCTCGCGGCAATATCGGTTACATTGGCCCGGTTCCGGAACGTGCCCTGCAACTGGACATCGCGGCCAGCAACATCAACCCGAAAGGGGTGATTGACTACCTGCATTATTACCGTGCCTATAAAACGGACTACGAACTGGCCTGTATGCGCGAAGCGCAGAAAATGGCGGTAAATGGACACCGTGCAGCAGAAGAAGCGTTCCGTTCCGGAATGAGCGAGTTTGACATCAACCTCGCTTACCTGACTGCCACCGGTCACCGCGACACCGACGTGCCATACAGCAACATCGTGGCGCTTAACGAGCATGCTTCGGTTCTTCATTACACCAAGCTGGATCATCAGGCGCCGTCTGAAATCCGCAGCTTCCTGCTCGACGCTGGCGCGGAATACAACGGCTATGCGGCAGACCTGACGCGTACCTGGTCGGCGAAAAGCGACAACGACTATGCGCATCTGGTGAAAGACGTTAACGACGAAGAGCTGGCGCTGATTGCCACCATGAAAGCAGGTACCAGCTACGTGGATTACCACATTCAGTTCCATCAGCGCATCGCGAAGCTGCTGCGTAAGCATCAAATCATCACCGATATGAGTGAAGAGGCGCTGGTAGAAAACGATCTTACCGGGCCGTTTATGCCACACGGCATTGGTCACCCGCTGGGCCTGCAGGTACATGATGTCGCTGGCTTTATGCAGGATGACAGTGGTACCCATCTGGCCGCGCCGTCGAAGTATCCTTACCTGCGTTGCACCCGCGTATTGCAACCGGGCATGGTTCTGACCATCGAACCGGGCATTTACTTCATTGAATCTCTGCTGGCGCCATGGCGTGAAGGGCAGTTCAGCAAACACTTCAACTGGCAGAAAATTGAAGCCCTGAAACCGTTCGGCGGTATTCGTATTGAAGACAACGTGGTGGTCCACGAAAACAATATCGAAAACATGACGCGGGATTTGAAACTGGCGTAATGGACAGTTGGTTAATCCCTGCGGCGCCGGTTAGCGTCGTCGAAGAGATCAAAAAAAGCCGCTTCATTACGCTGCTCGCCCATACGGACGGCGTTGAAGCGGCCAAAGCGTTTGTTGAGTCAGTCAAAGCGGAACACCCGGACGCCCGCCACCATTGCGTGGCATGGGTGGCGGGTGCGCCCAATGACTCGCAGCAGCTGGGATTTTCAGACGATGGCGAACCGGCGGGTACGGCAGGTAAACCGATGCTCGCACAACTGATGGGGAGCGGTGTCGGTGAGATTACCGCTGTAGTCGTGCGCTACTACGGCGGTATCCTTCTCGGTACTGGAGGGTTGGTAAAAGCCTACGGCGGCGGTGTGAATCAGGCGTTGCGCCAGTTAACGACACAGCGCAAGACGCCATTAACCGAATATACTTTGCAGTGTGAGTACGGTCAGCTGGCAGGCATTGAAGCCTTGCTGGGGCAGTTTGACGGTAAAGTTGTTGCCAGTGATTACCAGGCTTTTGTTCGACTCAGGGTGGCGCTTCCTTTTGCCAAAGTGGATGAGTTTTCGGCAAAACTGGCGGATTTTAGTCGTGGTTCATTGCAATTGTTAGCGATTGAAGAATAATCCCCACCTCATTTTAAAGAACTAAGGAAGCGGCAGAGATGCATTTTCGCGCCATCACCCGAATCGTTGGACTACTGGTCATCTTATTCTCGGGGACAATGATTATCCCTGGACTGGTAGCGCTCATCTACCGTGACGGGGCAGGGCGTGCATTCACCCAAACTTTCTTCGTTGCTTTGGCGATCGGCTCCATGCTGTGGTGGCCAAACCGTAAAGAGAAGGGCGAGCTGAAATCGCGCGAAGGATTTCTGATTGTCGTTTTGTTCTGGACCGTTCTGGGCAGCGTGGGTGCGCTACCGTTCATCTTTGCGGAAAGCCCTAACCTGACGATAACCGACGCTTTTTTTGAATCCTTTTCCGGATTGACCACTACCGGTGCGACGACGCTGGTGGGGCTGGATTCATTGCCACACGCGATTCTCTTCTATCGCCAGATGCTGCAATGGTTCGGCGGGATGGGGATCATCGTGCTGGCGGTGGCTATCCTGCCTATTCTTGGCGTGGGTGGGATGCAGCTCTATCGGGCAGAAATGCCGGGGCCGCTGAAAGATAATAAGATGCGCCCGCGTATTGCCGAAACGGCGAAAACGCTGTGGCTTATCTATGTATTACTGACGGTGGCGTGCGCGCTGGCGCTATGGTTTGCCGGGATGCCCGCGTTTGACGCCATTGGGCACAGTTTTGCCACGATTGCCATCGGTGGTTTTTCCACACACGATGCCAGCGTGGGGTATTTCGACAGTCCCACGATTAATACGATTATTGCTATCTTCTTGCTGATCTCCGGTTGTAACTATGGTCTGCACTTCTCTTTATTAAGTGGGCGTAGTCTGAAGGTTTACTGGCGCGATCCGGAATTCCGCATGTTCATCGGCGTGCAGTTGACGCTGGTGGCTGTCTGTACGTTGGTGCTGTGGATACACAATACCTATGGCTCGGCGCTCACGACGATCAACCAGGCCTTTTTCCAGGTGGTATCGATGGCGACGACTGCCGGATTTACCACGGACAGTATTGCCCGCTGGCCGCTGTTCCTGCCGGTGCTGCTGCTGTGTTCTGCTTTTATCGGCGGCTGTGCCGGGTCGACGGGGGGGGGCTTGAAGGTGATTCGTATCCTGCTGCTGTTTAAGCAAGGCAACCGCGAATTGAAACGACTGGTTCATCCGAATGCGGTTTACAGTATCAAACTGGGTAACCGTGCGTTGCCGGAGCGAATTCTTGAAGCCGTATGGGGATTCTTCTCTGCCTATGCGTTGGTCTTTATTATCAGTATGCTGGCGATTATTGCGACCGGCGTTGATGACTTCTCCGCGTTTGCCTCTGTTGTGGCAACGTTGAATAACCTGGGGCCTGGACTGGGGGTTGTTGCCGACAACTTTGCCAGTATGAACCCTGTGGCGAAGTGGATCCTGATTGCCAATATGCTGTTTGGTCGTCTGGAGGTCTTTACTCTGCTGGTGCTCTTTACCCCTACCTTCTGGCGTGAATAATGGAGTAACACGTGAAAACACTGATTCTTTTTTCTTCCCGGGACGGACAAACGCGTGAAATCGCGGAATATCTGGCTTCTGAACTCAAAGAGCTGGGCGTTTGGGCAGATGTTGTTAATTTGCATCGTACCGCGGAGCCGGACTGGCAAAATTATGACAGCGTGGTGATTGGCGCCTCGATTCGCTATGGTCATTACCATGCTGCTTTTCAGGAGTTTGTGAAAAAGCATGCCACACGGCTGAATTCGATGCCGAGTGCGTTCTACTCCGTAAACCTCGTTGCCCGTAAACCGGAGAAACGTACGCCGCAAACCAACAGCTATGCGCGTAAGTTCCTGATGAGTTCGCCGTGGCGACCAGATCACAGTGCAGTCATTGCGGGTGCTTTGCTGTATCCCCGCTATCGCTGGTATGACCGCGTTATGATCCAACTGATAATGAAGATGTCAGGTGGTGAAACGGATACGAATAAAGAAGTGGTGTATACCGATTGGGAACAGGTTGCGAGATTCGCGCGGGAAATAGCCCAATTAACCAACAAAACGTCGTTAAAATAAACGTAAAGAATAAAAAACACGCACTCGGAAGATTATTTTAAATTTCCCCTTGTCAGCCTGAAATAACTCCCTATAATGCGCCTCCACTGACACGGAACAACGGATTACAAGCCGCCGGGTCAGCGGAGTTCCACTGAGAACTCCGGCGAAGAAAGCGAAATTAAATGCTTGACTTCGTAGCGGGATGGCGTAATATGCACACCCCGCGCCGCTGAGAAAAAGCGAAGCGGCACTGCTCTTTAACAATTTATCAGACAATCTGTGTGGGCACTCGAAGATACGGATTCTTAACGTCGCAAGACGAAAAATGAATACCAAGTCTCTGAGTGAACATACGTAATTCATTACGAAGTTTAATTCACGAGCATCAAACTTAAATTGAAGAGTTTGATCATGGCTCAGATTGAACGCTGGCGGCAGGCCTAACACATGCAAGTCGAACGGTAGCACAGAGGAGCTTGCTCCTTGGGTGACGAGTGGCGGACGGGTGAGTAATGTCTGGGAAACTGCCCGATGGAGGGGGATAACTACTGGAAACGGTAGCTAATACCGCATAACGTCGCAAGACCAAAGAGGGGGACCTTCGGGCCTCTTGCCATCGGATGTGCCCAGATGGGATTAGCTAGTAGGTGGGGTAACGGCTCACCTAGGCGACGATCCCTAGCTGGTCTGAGAGGATGACCAGCCACACTGGAACTGAGACACGGTCCAGACTCCTACGGGAGGCAGCAGTGGGGAATATTGCACAATGGGCGCAAGCCTGATGCAGCCATGCCGCGTGTATGAAGAAGGCCTTCGGGTTGTAAAGTACTTTCAGCGAGGAGGAAGGCGTTGTGGTTAATAACCGCAGCGATTGACGTTACTCGCAGAAGAAGCACCGGCTAACTCCGTGCCAGCAGCCGCGGTAATACGGAGGGTGCAAGCGTTAATCGGAATTACTGGGCGTAAAGCGCACGCAGGCGGTCTGTCAAGTCGGATGTGAAATCCCCGGGCTCAACCTGGGAACTGCATCCGAAACTGGCAGGCTAGAGTCTTGTAGAGGGGGGTAGAATTCCAGGTGTAGCGGTGAAATGCGTAGAGATCTGGAGGAATACCGGTGGCGAAGGCGGCCCCCTGGACAAAGACTGACGCTCAGGTGCGAAAGCGTGGGGAGCAAACAGGATTAGATACCCTGGTAGTCCACGCCGTAAACGATGTCGACTTGGAGGTTGTGCCCTTGAGGCGTGGCTTCCGGAGCTAACGCGTTAAGTCGACCGCCTGGGGAGTACGGCCGCAAGGTTAAAACTCAAATGAATTGACGGGGGCCCGCACAAGCGGTGGAGCATGTGGTTTAATTCGATGCAACGCGAAGAACCTTACCTACTCTTGACATCCAGAGAACTTAGCAGAGATGCTTTGGTGCCTTCGGGAACTCTGAGACAGGTGCTGCATGGCTGTCGTCAGCTCGTGTTGTGAAATGTTGGGTTAAGTCCCGCAACGAGCGCAACCCTTATCCTTTGTTGCCAGCGGTTAGGCCGGGAACTCAAAGGAGACTGCCAGTGATAAACTGGAGGAAGGTGGGGATGACGTCAAGTCATCATGGCCCTTACGAGTAGGGCTACACACGTGCTACAATGGCATATACAAAGAGAAGCGACCTCGCGAGAGCAAGCGGACCTCATAAAGTATGTCGTAGTCCGGATTGGAGTCTGCAACTCGACTCCATGAAGTCGGAATCGCTAGTAATCGTGGATCAGAATGCCACGGTGAATACGTTCCCGGGCCTTGTACACACCGCCCGTCACACCATGGGAGTGGGTTGCAAAAGAAGTAGGTAGCTTAACCTTCGGGAGGGCGCTTACCACTTTGTGATTCATGACTGGGGTGAAGTCGTAACAAGGTAACCGTAGGGGAACCTGCGGTTGGATCACCTCCTTACCTTAAAGAAGCGTTCTTTGTAGTGCTCACACAGATTGTCTGATGAAAATTAGCAGTAAGAAAATCTCTGCAGGCTTGTAGCTCAGGTGGTTAGAGCGCACCCCTGATAAGGGTGAGGTCGGTGGTTCAAGTCCACTCAGGCCTACCAAATTCGCATCCGTGCTGTGTTACGGCGATGCTCGCATACTTCAGTATGCTTCGCACCACCGCGCCTTGCCCGGAAACGAATTAGGGTACAGAGATTAGCATTTACGATGGGGTTATAGCTCAGCTGGGAGAGCGCCTGCCTTGCACGCAGGAGGTCTGCGGTTCGATCCCGCATAGCTCCACCATCTTTACTGCAAAAACACAAGAAAACTTCAGAGTGTACCTGAAAAGGTTCACTGCGAAGTTTTGCTCTTTAAAAATCTGGATCAAGCTGAAAATTGAAACGACACACTGTTTCATTTCTCCGTAATAAGAAATGAAAAGCGGTGTGTTCGAGTCTCTCAAATTTTCGCAACACGATGGTGTTTTACGAAACATCTTCGGGTTGTGAGGTTAAGCGACTAAGCGTACACGGTGGATGCCCTGGCAGTCAGAGGCGATGAAGGACGTGCTAATCTGCGATAAGCGTCGGTAAGGTGATATGAACCGTTATAACCGGCGATTTCCGAATGGGGAAACCCAGTGTGTTTCGACACACTATCATTACGTGAATACATAGCGTAATGAAGCGAACCGGGGGAACTGAAACATCTAAGTACCCCGAGGAAAAGAAATCAACCGAGATTCCCCCAGTAGCGGCGAGCGAACGGGGAGCAGCCCAGAGTCTGAATCAGCTTGTGTGTTAGTGGAACGGTCTGGAAAGTCCGACGGTACAGGGTGATAGTCCCGTACACCAAAATGCACAGGTTGTGAACTCGAAGAGTAGGGCGGGACACGTGGTATCCTGTCTGAATATGGGGGGACCATCCTCCAAGGCTAAATACTCCTGACTGACCGATAGTGAACCAGTACCGTGAGGGAAAGGCGAAAAGAACCCCGGCGAGGGGAGTGAAAAAGAACCTGAAACCGTGTACGTACAAGCAGTGGGAGCCTCTTTATGGGGTGACTGCGTACCTTTTGTATAATGGGTCAGCGACTTATATTCTGTAGCAAGGTTAACCGTATAGGGGAGCCGAAGGGAAACCGAGTCTTAACTGGGCGTTAAGTTGCAGGGTATAGACCCGAAACCCGGTGATCTAGCCATGGGCAGGTTGAAGGTTGGGTAACACTAACTGGAGGACCGAACCGACTAATGTTGAAAAATTAGCGGATGACTTGTGGCTGGGGGTGAAAGGCCAATCAAACCGGGAGATAGCTGGTTCTCCCCGAAAGCTATTTAGGTAGCGCCTCGTGAACTCATCTTCGGGGGTAGAGCACTGTTTCGGCTAGGGGGTCATCCCGACTTACCAACCCGATGCAAACTGCGAATACCGAAGAATGTTATCACGGGAGACACACGGCGGGTGCTAACGTCCGTCGTGAAGAGGGAAACAACCCAGACCGCCAGCTAAGGTCCCAAAGTCATGGTTAAGTGGGAAACGATGTGGGAAGGCACAGACAGCCAGGATGTTGGCTTAGAAGCAGCCATCATTTAAAGAAAGCGTAATAGCTCACTGGTCGAGTCGGCCTGCGCGGAAGATGTAACGGGGCTAAACCATGCACCGAAGCTGCGGCAGCGACACTATGTGTTGTTGGGTAGGGGAGCGTTCTGTAAGCCGTTGAAGGTGTATCGTGAGGTATGCTGGAGGTATCAGAAGTGCGAATGCTGACATAAGTAACGATAATGCGGGTGAAAAACCCGCACGCCGGAAGACCAAGGGTTCCTGTCCAACGTTAATCGGGGCAGGGTGAGTCGACCCCTAAGGCGAGGCCGAAAGGCGTAGTCGATGGGAAACAGGTTAATATTCCTGTACTTGGTGTTACTGCGAAGGGGGGACGGAGAAGGCTATGTTAGCCGGGCGACGGTTGTCCCGGTTTAAGCATGTAGGCGGAGGTTCCAGGTAAATCCGGTACCTTTTTAACGCTGAGGTGTGATGACGAGGCACTACGGTGCTGAAGTAACAAATGCCCTGCTTCCAGGAAAAGCCTCTAAGCATCAGGTAACACGAAATCGTACCCCAAACCGACACAGGTGGTCAGGTAGAGAATACCAAGGCGCTTGAGAGAACTCGGGTGAAGGAACTAGGCAAAATGGTGCCGTAACTTCGGGAGAAGGCACGCTGATATGTAGGTGAAGTGATTTACTCATGGAGCTGAAATCAGTCGAAGATACCAGCTGGCTGCAACTGTTTATTAAAAACACAGCACTGTGCAAACACGAAAGTGGACGTATACGGTGTGACGCCTGCCCGGTGCCGGAAGGTTAATTGATGGGGTTATCCGTAAGGAGAAGCTCTTGATCGAAGCCCCGGTAAACGGCGGCCGTAACTATAACGGTCCTAAGGTAGCGAAATTCCTTGTCGGGTAAGTTCCGACCTGCACGAATGGCGTAATGATGGCCAGGCTGTCTCCACCCGAGACTCAGTGAAATTGAACTCGCTGTGAAGATGCAGTGTACCCGCGGCAAGACGGAAAGACCCCGTGAACCTTTACTATAGCTTGACACTGAACACTGGTCCTTGATGTGTAGGATAGGTGGGAGGCTTTGAAGTGTGGACGCCAGTCTGCATGGAGCCATCCTTGAAATACCACCCTTTAATGGCTGGTGTTCTAACGTGGACCCGTAATCCGGGTTGCGGACAGTGTCTGGTGGGTAGTTTGACTGGGGCGGTCTCCTCCTAAAGAGTAACGGAGGAGCACGAAGGTTAGCTAATCCTGGTCGGACATCAGGAGGTTAGTGCAAAGGCATAAGCTAGCTTGACTGCGAGAGTGACGGCTCGAGCAGGTGCGAAAGCAGGTCTTAGTGATCCGGTGGTTCTGAATGGAAGGGCCATCGCTCAACGGATAAAAGGTACTCCGGGGATAACAGGCTGATACCGCCCAAGAGTTCATATCGACGGCGGTGTTTGGCACCTCGATGTCGGCTCATCACATCCTGGGGCTGAAGTAGGTCCCAAGGGTATGGCTGTTCGCCATTTAAAGTGGTACGCGAGCTGGGTTTAGAACGTCGTGAGACAGTTCGGTCCCTATCTGCCGTGGGCGCTGGAGAATTGAGGGGGGCTGCTCCTAGTACGAGAGGACCGGAGTGGACGCATCACTGGTGTTCGGGTTGTCATGCCAATGGCATTGCCCGGTAGCTAAATGCGGAAGAGATAAGTGCTGAAAGCATCTAAGCACGAAACTTGCCCCGAGATGAGTTCTCCCTGAGACTTTAAGTCTCCTGAAGGAACGTTAAAGACGATGACGTTGATAGGTCGGGTGTGTAAGCGTAGCGATACGTTGAGCTAACCGATACTAATGAACCGTGAGGCTTAACCTTACAACGCCGAAGATGTTTTGGCGAAGAGACGACATTCAGCTTGATACAGATAAGATTAACCGGCGAAAAGCGGGTTAATAACAGAATTTGCCTGGCGGCTGTAGCGCGGTGGTCCCACCTGACCCCATGCCGAACTCAGAAGTGAAACGCCGTAGCGCCGATGGTAGTGTGGGGTCTCCCCATGCGAGAGTAGGGAACTGCCAGGCATCAAATAAAAGCGAAAGGCCCGGTCGAAAGGCCGGGCCTTTTGTTTTATCTGTGGTCTGTCGGTGAGCGCTCTCCTGAGGAGGACAAATCCGCCGGGAGCGGATTTGAACGTTGCGCAGCAACGGCCCGGAGGGTGGCGGGCAGGACGCCCGCCATAAACTGCCAGGCATCAAATAAAGTGAAGAAGCCCATCCTGACGGATGGGCTTTTTTGCGTGTGTGCGGGGTAAAACCGCCGGGCTGAATGTATTGTGCAGGCCTGATAAGCGCAGCGCATCAGGCAGATCACGACACCGCAGTTATCTTCTGGCCCATTGCGTAACAAAATCAGCTACTTGCTGTATGTTGTTGATATCTAACAATGGAACATCCACCGCCAGCGGAACGTCACTGGCAACCGCTATAACATAGTCATCCATCACCAATTCCTCAGGACTATGCCCGCAGCCTTCGCGGAAAAGTAGGATCTTAGCGACAGGTTCATGCTTAAATCCCTCAACCAACACCATATCCAACGTTGAAGCGTCCATCCGGCTTACCAGATACGCTAAATCCAGTTCGGGCTCTTCCGGTGTTTCTACCATTAATGCCCAACGTTGCTGGCTGGCGACCAGAGTTTGTGCTGCACCAGCTTTGCGTAACTCATAGCTATCTTTACCGGGCTTGTCGACATCCATCTTGTGATGAGTATGCTTAATCAATCCGGGACGTATACCTCTGGCACGTAGTTCCGGGATCAACTTTTTGAGCAGCGTGGTTTTTCCCGTGCCGCTCCATGCCGCAATGGCGAGTAATGGGATCATGATTTTTCCTGCCATTTTGCGAGCTCTTCGGGGGTGTTCACGTTTACGAACGCATCTTTATGATCGCTGAAATCGACAGCATGACCGCCTGCCAAACGCATAAAGACCATAACGCGTCGTTCACCGGACTGAAGATAATCCTGCAGTAAAGGCTGCATAGAGCGGTGCATCAGCGCAATGGTTGGGTGATCTCTTTCGCCATCATGCACCCAGACAACCGGTGCTGCTTTGCGCTGCTCTTTTAAACGAGCGACCAGATCGTGAGGAATATAAGGCATATCGCACGGGCAGAACAAAAACCATTCCCCCGTTTGCTGCAGGAATACCGATAGCATCCCGGCCAGTGGGCCAGGGAAATCGGCCAATGAATCGGGAATAACTTTCAGGCCGCTTTGCTGGTATATATCCCTGTGGCGATTGGCATTAACCACCACGGTTTCGACCTGCAAAGCGAGAATGTCGGCCACATGTCGCCAAAGAGGTTTACCGTCCAGCTCAAGCAGACCTTTATCGGTTCCGCCCATCCGTCTGGCCTTACCGCCAGCCAGCACAACCCCTGTTATTGCACTATCCAGAATCACTGATATCGCCTCTTTTAATGTGGGATTGACCCTGCTAACGTATCTGTATTGAGCCTAAGGAGCACAACCATGAAATGTAAACGTCTGAATGAAGTTATTGAACTCCTCCAGCCTGCCTGGCAGAAGGAACCCGATCTTAACCTGATGCAATTTTTACAGAAACTGGCGCAAGAGTCAGGTTTTGACGGCGAACTGGCGGATTTAACTGATGACATTCTGATCTATCACCTGAAAATGCGTGACTCGGCGAAAGATGCGGTCATTCCAGGTATTCAGAAAGATTATGAAGAAGATTTTAAAACTGCACTACTCCGCGCACGTGGCGTAATTAAAGAGTAAAAGCTTGTAATCGCCGCCACCGAAAGCGCTGCGAAATGATATCCTGAATCATTCGTAGTATTTTCCGGATGATGGGATGAACGACAACGCTTTTAATTTCCAGACGCTACACCCGGATACCATCATGGATGCACTGTTTGAGCAGGGGATCCGGGTGGACTCCGGGCTTACCCCGCTTAACAGCTATGAAAACCGTGTCTATCAATTCCAGGACGAAGACCGTCGACGCTTTGTCGTTAAGTTTTATCGCCCTGAACGTTGGTCTGTCGATCAGATCCAGGAAGAGCACCAGTTTGCTCTGGAACTGGTAAGCGATGAAGTCCCGGTAGCTGCTCCGCTGGTATTCAGCGGCCAAACGCTATTAAGCCATCAGGGTTTCCATTATGCGATCTTCCCCAGCGTCGGTGGACGCCAGTTTGAAGCCGACAACATCGATCAGATGGAGGCGGTGGGGCGCTATCTCGGGCGTATGCACCAGACCGGATGCAAGCGTACTTTTGCCTTCCGCCCAACGATCGGCCTTGAAGAATACCTGACTGAGCCACGTAAAGTTTTTGAACACGCACAGCTAATCCCATCAGGGCAAAAAGCGGCCTTCCTGAAAGCAACGGATGCGCTTATCGCGATCGTTACCGAACGCTGGCATACGCGTTTTACCACGTTACGCCTGCACGGTGATTGTCATGCCGGTAATATTCTGTGGCGCGATGGCCCGATGTTTGTCGATTTAGATGATGCCCGCAACGGTCCGGCTATTCAGGATTTATGGATGCTCCTCAATGGCGATAAAGCTGAACAACGTATGCAGCTTGAAACCATTATCGAGGCTTATGAAGAGTTTAGTGAGTTCGACATCTCTGAAATCGGACTGATAGAACCTTTACGCGCTATGCGTTTAGTTTATTATCTTGCCTGGCTAATTCGACGTTGGGCTGACCCTGCATTTCCAAAAAACTTCCCGTGGTTAACCGGGGAAGACTACTGGCATCGTCAGACCGCGACCTTTATTGAGCAGGCAAAAATTCTGCAAGAGCCCCCCTTACAATTAACGCCAATGTATTAACCGGAGAAACTTGAACATGAAAAAAATATGGCTGGCGCTGGCTGGTATGGTCTTAGCTTTTAGCGCATCTGCAGCGCAGTTCCAGGATGGCAAACAATACATCACTCTGGAAAAGCCAGTTGCGGGTGAACCGCAAGTGTTGGAGTTCTTCTCCTTCTACTGCCCGCACTGCTACCAGTTTGAAGAAGTGCTTCACGTATCTGATAATGTGAAGAAAAAGCTGCCGGAAGGCACCAAGATGACCAAATACCACGTCGAGTTTCTCGGGCCTTTGGGTAAAGATCTGACGCAGGCATGGGCGGTTGCAATGGCGCTGGGTGTTGAAGATCAGGTCACCGTTCCGCTGTTTGAAGGCGTTCAGAAAACCCAGACCGTTCAGTCTGTTGCTGATATCCGTAAAGTGTTTGTCGACGCAGGTATTAAAGGCGAAGATTATGATGCGGCATGGAACAGCTTCGTGGTGAAATCACTTGTGGCACAGCAGGAAAAAGCGGCGGCTGATTTACAGCTGCAGGGCGTTCCGGCGATGTTCGTGAATGGCAAATATCAGGTCAACCCGCAGGGCATGGATACCAGCAGCATGGATATCTTCGTACAACAGTATGCGGATACCGTGAAGTACCTGGTTGGTCAGAAATAAAAGCAAAAGCCGGTCACTGACCGGCTTTTTTATTTGAGGCTTTAATCGCGTCGAGCTGCGCGTCTTTCTCACTCCATAGCGTATTTAGCCAGAGCTGAAACCGACGCTTGAATCCCTTATCGTTCACGTAATCACCGTGCAACTCTTCATGAATTGGCTCCAGATTCACCCGCACGACAATCCGCGTTAACTTACCGCTCAGCATGTCGTAGAACGGTCGACTGCTGTTTTCCGGATAGCACAACGTGACGTTCAACATTTTATCGAACTGTGAACCCAGTACATTCAATGCCATTGCAATACCGGCCGCCTTAGGAGGGAGCAGGTTTTGATAGGGCGAGCGGGTTTGCTCACGTTTATCTTTGGTAAAGCGCGAACCTTCGACAAAATTCACAATGGTTGTCGGGTGTACGCGAAATTTCTCGCAGGAACGACGCGTTGTTTCGACATCTTTACCACGGCGTTCCGGATGGCGAAGCAGATAGCCACGTGAATAGCGTTTCATAAATGGCATATCCAGCGCCCAGCAGGCCAGGCCAATAAAGGGTACCCAGGCCAACTGCTGCTTGAGGAAATATTTATTCATCGGGATGTGCTTACGGAACAGAACGCAAAGCACAACGATATCGGCCCAGCTGTAATGATTACAAATGAGCAGATACCAGTTTTTCTTGCTAAGACCTTCCAGTCCTTCAACATCCCACTTTAGCCGTGGATTAAGGTGCAGCAGTAGCGCCAGACCTTCACACCAGCAGTACATCATGAAATTACAGAAGACAGAAACCTTGCGCCAGACGACAGGAATAGGCAAAAGGAGTTTCACAACCCCGGCAAGGATGATCGGCACAGAACAAAAAATCGTGACCAATATGGTCAATACGATACTCAGCAACAGCGTTATCGCAGCGAGTATTCTCGTCATAATTAAATTATTCAAAAGGTTAGCCATAGACAGTGCGCGAAAGAGGCGCAAGGGGCTGATTTTATCAGAAAACGAACCAAATGATGGATCTTCCCTCAATAGAAAAAAGAGGAATATCTATCCACATCAGGATATAAGCTGTAAAAATGGAATAAAATGCTGTGTATTTATTTAATTTATTGAAATACATATAAAAATATTATGAGGCAGTAATTGCCTTGTTATATTTAAAGAGCTGTAAATTATTTATTCACAAAGTTATCCACAGATGTCTTTGCGAGCAAAGCAGAAGATCTACAAAAGTTTTTCGACAAATGCGGCGAAAAACTCATGTTTTCATCCTGTCTGTGGCATCCTTTACCCATAATCTGATAAACAGGCACGGACATTATGGTTCAGATCCCAGAAAACCCACTTATCCTTGTAGATGGCTCATCTTACCTGTATCGCGCATACCACGCGTTCCCACCGCTGACTAACAGCGCAGGAGAACCTACGGGCGCGATGTACGGTGTCCTCAACATGCTGCGTAGCTTGATTTTGCAATATCAGCCGACCCACGCGGCGGTGGTATTCGACGCCAAGGGTAAAACCTTCCGTGATGAGTTATTCGAACACTATAAGTCGCACCGCCCACCCATGCCGGACGATCTGCGTGCGCAGATTGAACCTCTGCATGCGATGGTAAAAGCGATGGGGCTGCCATTGCTGGCGGTTTCTGGCGTGGAGGCGGATGATGTCATCGGTACGCTGGCGCGGGAAGCGGAGAAGGTGGGTCGTCCGGTGCTGATTAGCACTGGTGATAAAGATATGGCTCAGTTGGTGACGCCGAATATCACTCTTATCAACACCATGACCAATACGATCCTCGGCCCGGATGAAGTGGTGAATAAATACGGTGTCCCGCCGGAACTGATCATCGATTTCCTGGCGCTGATGGGGGATTCCTCAGATAACATTCCTGGCGTTCCAGGCGTAGGTGAAAAAACTGCGCAGGCTCTGCTGCAGGGGCTGGGTGGGCTGGATACTCTCTATGCTGAATCAGACAAAATTGCGGGGCTGACTTTCCGTGGTGCGAAAACCATGGCGGGTAAACTTGAGCAGAATAAAGAGGTGGCGTACCTCTCTTATCAATTGGCTACTATCAAAACGGATGTTGAGCTGGAGTTGACCTGCGAGCAGCTGGAAGTCCGTCAACCGGCAGCAGAAGAACTGCTTGGCCTGTTTAAACAGTATGAATTCAAACGTTGGGTTACTGACGTTGAAGCGGGTAAATGGCTACAGGCGAAAGGGACGAAGCCGGCGGCAAAACCGCAAGAAACTATTGTCGTCGATGAAACGCCTGAGGAGCCGGCTACGGTTCTTTCGTATGATAACTATGTGACGATTCTGGACGAAGCGACGCTGGAAGAGTGGATCGCGAAGCTGAAAAAAGCACCTGTCTTTGCCTTCGATACGGAAACTGACAGCCTGGACAATATTTCCGCGAATCTGGTTGGCCTGTCTTTTGCCATTGAACCGGGTGTGGCGGCATATGTTCCTGTTGCCCACGATTACCTGGATGCCCCCGATCAAATAGCTCGCGATCGCGCGCTGGAGCTGCTGAAGCCGCTGCTTGAAGATGAGAATGCGCATAAAGTCGGGCAGAACCTGAAGTACGATCGCGGTATCCTGGCGAACTATGGCATCGAGCTGCGCGGCATCACCTTTGACACCATGCTTGAATCCTACATTCTTAACAGTGTCGCTGGCCGACACGATATGGACAGCCTGTCGGACCGCTGGCTTAAACATAAAACCATCACCTTTGAAGAGATCGCTGGAAAAGGCAAAAACCAGCTGACTTTTAACCAGATAGCATTGGAAGAAGCCGGGCGTTACGCTGCGGAAGACGCCGACGTTACGCTACAGCTGCATCTGAAAATGTGGCCAGAATTACAGCAGCATAAAGGGCCACTGAACGTCTTTGAAAATATCGATATGCCGCTGGTGCCAGTTTTGTCTCGTGTTGAGCGCAACGGTGTGAAAATCGATCCGGCTGTTCTGCACAAGCATTCAGAAGAACTGACGCTGCGTTTGAACGAGCTGGAGCAAAAAGCGCACGAGATCGCCGGAGAAGCGTTTAACCTGTCTTCCACCAAGCAACTGCAAACCATCCTGTTTGAAAAGCAGGGTATTAAGCCGCTGAAGAAAACGCCGGGCGGCGCACCATCAACGTCGGAAGAGGTGCTGGAAGAGTTAGCGCTGGATTATCCGTTGCCGAAAGTTATCCTGGAATATCGTGGGTTAGCCAAACTGAAGTCGACCTATACGGATAAGCTTCCGTTGATGATTAACAAGAAGACCGGGCGCGTGCACACTTCCTATCATCAGGCAGTTACCGCAACGGGTCGCTTGTCTTCAACGGATCCGAACCTGCAAAACATCCCGGTACGTAATGACGAAGGTCGTCGTATTCGTCAGGCGTTCATTGCGCCAGAAGACTACGTGATTGTCTCTGCGGACTACTCACAGATTGAACTGCGTATCATGGCGCACCTTTCACGTGATAAAGGTCTGCTTACCGCGTTTGCCGAAGGGAAAGATATTCACCGCGCAACGGCGGCAGAAGTCTTTGGTTTACCGCTTGATTCTGTGACCAGCGAGCAACGCCGCAGCGCGAAAGCCATCAACTTCGGTTTGATCTACGGGATGAGCGCTTTTGGTCTGGCGCGCCAGTTGAATATTCCGCGTAAAGAAGCACAGAAGTACATGGATCTCTACTTCGAACGCTACCCAGGCGTGTTGGAATATATGGAACGCACCCGCGCGCAGGCGAAAGAGCAGGGTTATGTAGAAACGCTGGAAGGTCGCCGTCTCTATTTACCGGATATTAAATCCAGTAATGGTGCTCGTCGTGCAGGTGCAGAACGCGCGGCAATTAACGCCCCGATGCAGGGTACTGCCGCAGACATTATCAAACGAGCGATGATTGCGGTGGACAGATGGCTGCAAACCGAGCAACCGCGTGTGCGTATGATCATGCAGGTACACGATGAACTGGTGTTTGAAGTGCATAAAGATGACCTCGAAAGCGTCTCTAAAAAGATCCACCAACTGATGGAAAACGAGACCCAGATTGACGTGCCGTTGCTGGTGGAAGTCGGTAGTGGCGAAAACTGGGATCAGGCGCACTAAGGGTTTACTGAATAACGGCTATTTTTCGTAACTAAGCAACATAAGAGAGAACTTTTTGTGATGTCCATTAGAATTCCCTATGTAAGGAATGAAAAAAAATTACAAAAAGTGCTTTCTGAGCTGCTCAAAAAAGAGTAAAGTTATTCTCGTAGGGTACAGAGGTAAGATGTTCTATCTTTCAGACCTTTTACTTCACGTAATCGGATTTGGCTGAATATTTTAGCCGCCCCAGTCAGTAATGACTGGGGCGTTTTTTATTGTGCGAAAGAAAAGTTTTGTACATGCTGTAGGCCGGATAAGACGCGCAGCGGCGCCATCCGGCAATACGGTGGGTTATTCCCCTTCCTGCATCTCTTCAACCGGTGCCAGTTCACTAAACCAGCTATCCAGTTTTTGCCGCAGTTTGTCCACACCCAGCTTTTTCAGCGATGAAAATGCTTCTACTTGCACATCACCGTTAAATGCCAGTACGGCTTCGCGTACCATATTCAGTTGCGCTTTGCGTGCACCGCTGGCCAGCTTATCTGCTTTAGTCAGCAGTACCAGAACCTGAACGTTGCTCTCAACCGCCCACAGGATCATCTGTTGATCGAGATCTTTTAACGGGTGACGAATATCCATCAGTACCACCAGACCTTGCAGACTCTGACGTTTTTCCAGATATTCAGCCAGCGCGCGCTGCCATTTACGCTTCATCTCTTCTGGAACTTCGGCATAACCGTATCCTGGCAAATCGACCAGGCGTTTGCCGTCAACGACTTCAAACAGGTTGATGAGCTGAGTACGACCTGGCGTTTTAGATGTACGCGCCAGACCCTTTTGATTCGTCAGGGTATTTAGCGCACTGGATTTGCCTGCGTTGGAACGGCCAGCAAAAGCCACTTCTATACCAGCGTCGGAAGGTAAGTGGCGAATATCAGGCGCACTCATCACAAAGTGCGTCTGTTGATAATTCAAGTTAGTCAAAGCAGTCCTCTCCATCAATCAGGGCTTTGCAGCGATTATACCTGAACCCCAGCAAAAGGCTGGTTTTTCGACGAGTGGGCTGTGTGAGTAAAAACCCCGCGCTTTGTGAGACATTGCCGACAGTTTCTATACGAGATGACAGAGTAAAAAATGACAGAACTAAAATAAATCATAGAGTTACATTTGGGCGCTATTCTTAAAATCAGAAATTGTTACCCAGGTTACTTGTACGTTTAAACCAAAACGGTAAAGTAGCGTCCATAGCGAGGAAGCTGACAGGATAGACGACTCAGGATGAGGGTCAGGAGCGCCAGGAGGCGAAGACACAGGATTGTCAGGAAGACAAACGTCCGGAGACGTTAGTAAAAGGAAATGGAAACAACACGGAATGTTAGAGGCTAAGGGAAAAACAGGGTGTGTTGATAGCCAATAGGGATTGTAGAGCCCGTAAGGGTTGAGAGTCAGGAAAAAAGGCGACAGATTACTCTGTCGCCTTTTTTCTTTATTTCTGCTAGATTCCGGCGCAATTATATACTGAATAAAACAGCCAAAGACGAATCATGATGAAACCAACTTCTACACCACGCGGTAAAGGTCCTGCAAAAGCGCGTCGTAAAACACGCGAAGAAATTAACCAGGAAGCCCGCGACCGTAAGCGCCAGAAAAAACACCGTGGTCATGCGGCAGGTAGCCGTGCGTCCGGTAGCGAAGGCGCATCTGGTGGCGGAAACCAAAATAAGCAAAAAGATCCTCGTATTGGCAGCAAAACCCCCATTCCATTGGGCGTGACCGAAAAAGTCACCAAACAGCACAAACCGAAGAGTGAGAAACCTATGCTTTCACCACAGGCTGAGTTGGATTTACTGGAAACGGATGAGCGCCTGGATGCGCTGCTGGAGCGTCTTGAAGCAGGAGAGACCCTGAGCGCGGAAGATCAGTCCTGGGTTGATGCTAAGCTGGACCGCATTGATGAGCTGATGCAAAAGCTGGGTCTTTCTTACGATGACGAGGAAGAAGAGGAAGAAGAAGAAAAGCAGGAAGACATGATGCGCCTGCTGAAAGGCGGCAACTAACGGTTTTACACCGTGGGTCTTCCCGTCCTGCTTATAACCCTTCCGGTTATATGTTATCTGGTGTGGTTATTCGTTAAACTACAGCGGTTGTCGCGGCGACAGAAGTGGCTGCGCAACCGACTTATCACCCGTACTGGGGTTAAGTCGGTACGCCGTACCCGCCAGAGACGCCATCGGAAGGAGTGAGCATGTCAGAGCAGTTAATAGACTGGGACCTGGCCCTGATCCAGAAATATAACTATTCCGGGCCACGATATACCTCGTACCCGACCGCGCTGGAGTTTTCTGAAGACTACGGCACTGATGCATTTCTAAAGGCCGTAGCGCGTTATCCTGAGCGTCCTCTCTCGCTGTACGTTCACATCCCGTTCTGCCACAAGCTGTGTTATTTCTGCGGCTGTAACAAGGTCGTGACTCGCCAGCAGCATAAAGCC
The DNA here is from genome assembly GCF_009495675.1 of Citrobacter sp. S39. Lineage (NCBI taxonomy): Bacteria > Pseudomonadati > Pseudomonadota > Gammaproteobacteria > Enterobacterales > Enterobacteriaceae > Citrobacter > Citrobacter sp. S39. Next base: position 831,400 of record NZ_CP045555.1, on the reverse strand, counting down.
GATCAATACCTCGATGTCTTAGAACAAGAAATTATTCATCGCGCACCGCTGTTTGCCGGACGTCATGTCAGTCAGCTGCACTGGGGCGGCGGCACGCCAACGTATCTGAATAAAGCGCAAATCAGCCGTTTGATGTCGCTGCTGCGTGGCAACTTTAACTTTAACGACGACGCCGAAATCTCGATCGAAGTGGATCCGCGTGAAATTGAGCTGGATGTGCTCGATCATTTACGCGCTGAAGGTTTTAACCGCCTGAGCATGGGGGTGCAGGACTTCAATAAAGAAGTTCAGCGCCTGGTGAACCGTGAGCAGGATGAGGAGTTTATCTTTGCGCTGCTGAATCATGCGCGTGAGATTGGCTTTACCTCAACGAATATCGATCTGATTTATGGTTTGCCAAAACAGACGCCGGAAAGTTTCGCCTTTACCCTGAAACGCGTTGCTGAGCTGAATCCAGACCGACTGAGCGTCTTCAACTACGCGCACCTGCCGACGCTGTTTGCCGCTCAGCGCAAGATTAAAGACGCCGACCTGCCCAGCGCGCAGCAGAAGCTGGATATCCTGCAGGAAACCATTTCTTCACTGACCGAAACCGGTTATCAGTTCATTGGTATGGATCACTTTGCTCGGCCGGATGATGAGCTGGCGATTGCTCAACGCAAGGGTGTGCTGCATCGTAATTTCCAGGGTTATACCACCCAGGGTGATACCGATCTGCTGGGAATGGGCGTGTCAGCCATTAGTATGATTGGTGACAACTACGCACAGAACCAGAAAGAGCTGAAGCGCTATTATCAGCAGGTAGACGAGCAGGGGAATGCACTGTGGCGCGGAATTGCCCTGACCCGCGATGACTGCATTCGTCGTGATGTTATTAAGCTCCTGATCTGTAACTTCCGCCTCGACTATGCCGCTGTGGAACAGCAATGGGATCTGAACTTCGCTGACTATTTTGCCGAAGACCTGAAACTGCTGGCACCACTGGCGAAAGATGGGCTGGTGGATGTGGATGAGAAGGGGATTCAGGTTACGCCGAAGGGGCGCCTGTTGATCCGTAATATTTGCATGTGCTTTGATGCTTATCTGCGGCAGAAAGCACGCATGCAGCAGTTCTCCCGCGTCATTTAACCGGGTTGCCCGGTGGCGCTACGCTTACCGGGCCTACACGTCGCAATAATCTGTAGGCCGGATAAGCGTTAGCGCCATCCGGCGCGCCTTCAGCTGAACAGCCCAACCAGCGCTGCACACAGCACTGCGGCAACCGCAGTTTGTGGCGTATGGCTTTCGACCGCACCGCTCGACAGCAGATTAATCATTGATTCCAGCATGATGACTTCCCCCGTTTGCCGGGCACGATCATACTTAACTCATCGGAACAGTAAAGCGCAAAATAGCAGCAATTTGCGCTCAATTATCAATCTTTACACAGTGACGAATCGTCACTCCATTCCGAGTTCTTTTAACTTACGCGTCAAGGTATTACGGCCCCAGCCAAGCAGGCGTGCGGCTTCCTGTTTGTGCCCCTGGGTATGACGTAGCGCGGTGGTCAACAGCGTGCGCTCCATTTCCGGTTGAGCCTCAGAAAGCAGGTTTTGATGACCGGAACGCAAGGCCCGGTCTGCCCACTGTGCCAACAGGGTTGCCCAACTGTCTGGTTGCATATGGGACGGTGCGTCAGGCACGGTGGTTTCAAACAGCTCGGCTGGTAAGTCCTGAATTAGTACTTCCTGGCCGGCGGCCATGACGGTTAACCAGCGGCAGGTGTTCTCAAGCTGACGCACGTTACCCGGCCAAGCCAGACGGGTCAGCGCCGCCTCGGTCTCCGGGTGTAATTGTTTGGCTTCAACCCCCAGTTCGTGCGCGGCCTCCTGCAGGAAATGGCGCGCCAGACGTGGGATATCTTCCCGACGTTCACGCAGCGGCGGCAAATGCACGCGGATGACGTTCAGACGATGGAATAAGTCCTCGCGGAATTTGCCTTCCTGTACGCGTAGTTCCAGATTCTGGTGCGTGGCGGCGATAATACGTACGTCCACCTTCACGGGCGCATAGCCGCCAACGCGGTAAAACTGTCCATCGGCTAATACGCGCAATAAACGCGTTTGCACGTCCAGCGGCATATCACCTATTTCATCGAGAAATAGCGTACCGCCGTCGGCCTGTTCAAAGCGGCCCTGACGAATGGTATTCGCCCCGGTAAACGCGCCTTTCTCGTGACCAAACAGCTCAGATTCGATCAAATCTTTTGGGATTGCCGCCATGTTCAGGGCGATAAACGGCGCTTTGACGCGTGGGCTATGACGGTGCAGCGCATGGGCGACCAGCTCTTTACCGGTCCCGGACTCCCCGTTAATCAATACGCTGATTGACGATCGGGACAGGCGGCCAATAATGCGAAAGACGTCCTGCATTGCCGGCGCTTCGCCGATGATGTCGGTTGTTGGGCCGTTGATCTGAACATTGCGCGGCTGCTGCTGTTCCTGATAATGGCTGATGGCACGTTCGACCAGCGCCACGGCTTCATCAATATCAAAAGGTTTGGGCAGATAATCAAACGCCCCTTGCTGATAGGCGCTGACGGCAGCATCCAGATCGGAGTGCGCGGTCATTATGATGACCGGAAGCATCGGATGCCGCTGTTTAATCTGTTTTAACAGCGTTAGACCGTCCATGCCCGGCATGCGAATATCCGACAACAGTACGTCAGGCGTTTTGCTGGCCAGCGCGTCCAGCACCTCTTTACCACTTTCAAATGTGGTACAGCTTAGCCCTGCCCCTGCGAGCGCACGTTCAAGCACCCAACGGATGGAACTATCGTCATCAACGACCCAGACTATTCCTCGTTGCATAAACGTCACCTTATTTCCTGATAGGCAGGTAAACCGAGAACTCGGTATGACCCGGCCAACTGGTAAATTCAATTTTGCCGGAATGTTGATCAATTAAATTGCGGGCGATGGATAATCCAAGCCCGGTACCGCCTTCGCGACCGCTGACCATTGGGTAGAACAGCGTGTCCTGCAAATGCGAGGGAATACCCGGACCGTTGTCCTCAACATCAATCCGTGCCGCCAGGCGATAACGTACGCCGTGCAGCGTGAGCTGAAACGCGGTGCGGGTACGCAGAATGATCTCACCGCCTTCCGCTCCCAGCGCCTGCAAAGCATTGCGCACGATGTTTAACAGAACCTGCTCGATCTGGTCCGGGTCGTGCAGTAATTCGGGCAGACTCGGGTCGTAATCACGAATCAGCGTGACGTTTTCCGGGAGCTCCATTGAGACCAGCGCCACCACGCGCTCCGCCACCTTGTGAATACTTTCTGTGACATGCATGCCAGGCTGTTGTGGTCCCAGCAGACGGTCGACCAGATTACGCAGGCGGTCGGCCTGCTCAATAATGACTTTGGTATATTCGGTCAGCGCCGGGTCCGGAAGCGCTTTACTGAGAAGTTGCGCCGCACCGCGCAATCCACCCAGCGGGTTTTTTATTTCATGTGCCAAACCGCGCACCAGATCGCGGGCGGCAATCTGCTGAGCGTGCTGGAGCTGCTCCTGACTCAGACGGCGCTGGTTATCCATTGGCGCCATCTCCAGCAGGATAAGGCCATCAGGCAGCCTCTGAGCGGTCACTGAGAGGATATGTGAGTGGCTGTCTATCACCAGCGTCACTTCGTTATCCGTAAAGCCCTGGCCTGCTTCCAGGCTCTCTCGCATCAGCCCGATGTTTAAGGAGAAATAACTCAACAGATCGGGAAGCGGTGTACCAAACAGTTTGCGGGAGCTTTGGGCGAGCAGCTGCTGTGCCGCCGGGTTGGCGTAATGTACCGCCAGTTCATCGTCGACGAGCAAAATGCTGTTGATTAAAGAATTGAGGATCTGCCCAGCATCGGGCAGCGTGCCGGTTGCCATTCAGCAGTCTCCTGAAAAGTGTTGCACCAATTTAGTGCATTATAGCTTTTTACATCAAAAAAGCGCGAGAAAGCAGGTTGTTAGTGGAGAAAAAAGCCCATCCTGGGATGGGCTACAGATGACTGGCAAACGCAGATGCCGGATGGCGGCTTTGCTTTATCCGGCCTACAAGGTGATGTTACCGGTAGGCCTGATAAGCTTGCGCCATCAGGCGTCCTATCATTCGCCATCGATCTCAAGCCTGCCTGAGCAGGCTAAAAGTTCCACGGCAACTCAAACGATTAAACGCTGTAGTACAGCTCAAACTCTACCGGGTGCGGAGTCATACGCACACGGTCATCTTCTTCGCGACGCAGCGTAATGTACGCATCGATCGCTTCATTGGTGAACACGCCGCCTGCAGTCAGGAACTCACGGTCCAGATCCAGTTCTTTCAGTGCTTCTTCCAGAGAACCAGCAACCTGTGGGATCTCTTTCGCTTCTTCCGGCGGCAGGTCGTACAGGTTTTTGTCCATGGCTTCGCCCGGGTGGATCTTGTTCTTGATACCGTCAAGACCAGCCATCAGCAGTGCTGCGAAGCACAGATACGGGTTAGCAGCCGGGTCCGGGAAACGCACTTCAATACGACGCGCTTTCGGAGAAGCAACCACCGGAATACGGATAGAAGCAGAACGGTTACGGGCAGAGTAAGCCAGCATTACCGGCGCTTCGTAACCTGGGACCAGACGCTTATAGGAGTTGGTGGTCGGGTTAGCCAGGGCGTTGATCGCTTTAGCGTGCTTGATTACACCGCCGATGTAGAACAGCGCCTGCTCAGACAGACCCGCATATTTGTCGCCAGAGAACAGGTTTACGCCGTTCTTGGACAGGGACATGTGGCAGTGCATACCGGAACCGTTATCACCGAACATCGGTTTTGGCATAAAGGTCGCGGTTTTACCGAAACGGTGCGCAACGTTGTGCACGACGTATTTGTAGATCTGAATTTCGTCCGCTTTTTTGGTCATGGTGTTAAAGCGGGTCGCGATTTCGTTCTGGCCAGCGGTCGCCACTTCGTGGTGATGCGCTTCAACAACCAGGCCCATCTCTTCCATGATCAGACACATGGTAGAACGGATGTCCTGAGAAGAATCTACCGGAGGAACCGGGAAGTAACCGCCTTTCACACCAGGACGGTGACCTTTGTTACCACCTTCGTATTTGGTGGAGGAGTTCCATGCGCCTTCGATGTCATCGATTGCCACGTGGGAACCGGAAATAGACGCGCCGAAACGGATGTCGTCAAACAGGAAAAATTCTGGCTCTGGCCCGAACAGAACGGTGTCTGCGATGCCGGTAGAACGCAGATACTCTTCAGCGCGTTTTGCGATGGAGCGCGGGTCGCGGTCATAGCCCTGCAGTGTACCGGGTTCCAGGATATCGCAACGGATGATCAGGGTAGACTCTTCATAGAACGGGTCGATGAGTGCAGTCGACGCATCTGGCATCAGAACCATGTCTGATTCGTTAATGCCTTTCCAGCCACCGATTGAGGAGCCGTCAAACATTTTGCCTTCTTCAAAGAATTCGGCATTTACCTGATGAGCAGGAATAGTGACGTGCTGTTCTTTACCTTTGGTATCAGTGAAGCGCAAATCAACAAACTTCACTTCGTGTTCGTTCAGCATCGTCAAAACGTGTTCAGCGGACATACTTACTCTCCCGGATTGGTCATGGTCGTCGTGGTAACGAAGTCTTCAATTCTGCAAAAAATTGGCCGTGTCGCCGTAAAAAATATAAAGCGAAATCTGTGCCAACTTTTAAATTGCCCCTAAAAGGCGTTATCATGCGCACTATCGTGCAAAGGGGCTGCACCATGAAGGTTGTATTGCACCATTATAGTGCTTTAATGTGAACATTAAGCACCATATTGGTGCAAAGCATGTCAGATTACCCCTTTTAACGCTCCGTGAATGTGATCACAAAGAAACTCTGCAATACTTGTTTGCGGAGGATGTTTGTGATCCTGTTTTGTACTGCGATTAATCCGTGTACAATAACGCGCTATTTCTAAAATGCCTGAGGCAAAGTTGTGATCGAAAATTTGCGTAACATCGCCATCATCGCGCACGTAGACCATGGTAAAACGACCCTGGTAGACAAGCTGCTCCAACAATCCGGTACGTTCGATGCACGTGCTGAAACCCAAGAGCGCGTGATGGACTCCAACGATTTGGAGAAAGAGCGTGGGATTACCATCCTCGCTAAAAACACCGCTATCAAATGGAATGACTACCGCATCAACATCGTTGATACCCCGGGGCACGCCGACTTCGGTGGTGAAGTTGAACGTGTAATGTCCATGGTCGACTCCGTGCTGCTGGTGGTGGATGCAATGGATGGTCCGATGCCGCAGACGCGCTTCGTGACCAAAAAAGCCTTTGCCCATGGCCTGAAGCCAATTGTTGTTATCAACAAAGTTGACCGTCCTGGCGCTCGTCCTGACTGGGTTGTTGATCAGGTATTCGACCTGTTCGTTAACCTCGACGCTACCGACGAACAGCTGGACTTCCCGATCGTTTACGCTTCCGCGCTGAACGGTATCGCAGGTCTGGATCACGAAGATATGGCTGAAGACATGACTCCGCTGTATCAGACCATCGTTGATCGTGTACCGGCTCCGAACGTAGACCTTGATGGCCCGCTGCAGATGCAAATCTCTCAGCTGGACTACAACAACTACGTTGGCGTAATCGGCATCGGCCGTATTAAACGCGGTAAAGTTAAACCGAACCAGCAGATCACTATCATTGATAGCGAAGGCAAAACCCGTAACGGTAAAGTCGGTAAAGTTCTGACTCATCTGGGTCTGGAACGTATCGAGAGCGATATTGCCGAAGCCGGCGATATCATCGCGATTACCGGTCTGGGCGAACTGAACATCTCCGACACCATCTGCGATCCGCAGAACGTCGAAGCGCTGCCGGCTCTGTCCGTTGATGAACCGACCGTAACCATGTTCTTCTGCGTAAACACCTCTCCGTTCTGTGGTAAAGAAGGTAAATATGTTACCTCTCGTCAGATCCTTGACCGCCTGAACAAAGAGCTGGTGCACAACGTTGCGCTGCGCGTTGAAGAAACCGAAGATGCGGATGCGTTCCGCGTATCCGGTCGTGGTGAGCTGCACCTGTCTGTTCTGATTGAAAACATGCGTCGTGAAGGTTTCGAAATGGCGGTTTCCCGTCCGAAAGTTATCTTCCGCGAAATCGATGGCCGTAAACAAGAGCCGTTCGAAAACGTAACGCTGGACGTCGAAGAGCAGCATCAGGGTTCTGTCATGCAGGCTCTGGGTGAGCGTAAAGGCGACCTGAAAAACATGAATCCAGATGGCAAAGGCCGCGTACGTCTTGACTACGTGATCCCAAGCCGTGGTCTGATCGGTTTCCGTTCAGAATTCATGACCATGACTTCCGGTACCGGTCTGCTGTACTCCACCTTCAGCCACTACGACGATGTTCGTGCGGGTGATGTGGGTCAGCGTCAGAACGGCGTACTGATCTCTAACGGCCAGGGCAAAGCAGTTGCGTTCGCACTGTTCAGCCTGCAGGACCGCGGTAAGCTGTTCCTGGGTCACGGTGCTGAAGTTTACGAAGGCCAGATCATCGGTATTCACAGCCGCTCTAACGACCTGACTGTAAACTGCCTGACCGGTAAGAAACTGACCAACATGCGTGCGTCCGGTACTGACGAAGCAACGGTTCTGGTTCCGCCGGTTAAGATGACTCTGGAGCAGGCTCTGGAATTCATCGATGACGACGAACTGGTAGAAGTTACTCCAACCTCTATCCGTATTCGTAAGCGTCACCTGACTGAAAACGATCGTCGCCGTGCAATGCGTGGCGCGAAAGAAGAGTAATTAACGCTCTTTCTCAGGTAAGCATAAAAAAGCCGCTGATTATCAGCGGCTTTTTTTATCATCAGCAGTATCAGAAGAAATACTTTGCCCCAACACGAATCTGGTTTTGTTCGCGATGATAAGGTTCAACATTGCGATCTAACCAGCGTAATTCCAGGTAGGGCAACCAGTGTTCATTGATCCGATATTTAAAGGTATTGGTAATTTCCCAGTGATGATCTTTTCCGTTGCTGCTATTGAAGTCATTGACTCGCATAAAATAGTGCGGTTCAAAGGTATAGGAAAATTTATCGGTAATGGCAAAGTTCCAGTAGTTACCTATTTCATAGGTATCATTATTATCCAGGTCACCGTTCAGGTCGGTTGAACTGTAGTTATTATGATTATATCGATTACGCACGGTAAGATTAAACCATGGTGTAAATTTATAGTTAACATCCAGATAAACAGCACCGCCAGAACCAATACTCTTATCGTTTATTAGCCCGCCAGGTTGGATTGTTAATTTATCTGTCGGTTTAAATAACGGATACCAGCCCTCTATTTCGTTATAGCCGTGTTTTAGCTCATCCTTGCGTTGCATCGTGTAGGTGTTGGTGAGCATGATACCTGCGCCCATATCAGAGTTATAGCCGACGCGCATCATGACCTCTATTTGATCGGACGCCAGATTATATGCTTCCCGGTTTTCTACATAGGCTCCAGCGAAAGCAGAGGTTGATACCACAGAGGATAAGAAAATTATTGTCGTTAATTTTTTCATGATAAATCCATTTTTTAAGCGTAGGGAGGCCGCCATCCATTGGGATGGAATAGGCGGCTATTATTTTTATACGTTTACAGCAGAGGTATTCTTTTTATTGGTAATAGGGTCCGGTTGGATATTGTTTTTCTTCCGTTGGCTGATTTCCTCAATAATAAAAGCAAAACGTGTTTCGTTGAGTTTATAAAAGAAGCCCATTGTGAGTGCTGCAATAATTGCAAGTCCGCAAGGCCAGAGAAAAATGAGTTGACGCAAACCGAGCAGGGTAGCATCGCTCTGGGCTATGTTGGGGATATAACCGATTTGTGTCAGCATAATCCCAGGCAGGAAGCCTGCGAGCGCCGCGGAAATTTTGCGCGAAAAGGTATAACCCGTATATACCGAACCTTCCGCACGGATCCCCGTCTTCCATTCGCCATAATCGACCGTATCCGGAACCAGCGCCCAGTTCAGGCTGTTAACAAAAGCGGTTCCGAAGAAGGCCATGCAAGAAAACATCACGAATAAAAATGACGTGCTGCCCCAGAAAAAGTTCAGCACATCGCCGATTGCCCATAGCGCCAGACCGCCGAGGTAAACCTGTTTTTTACCGAAGCGTTTTACAGCTGTGGGAACCAGCAGTACCCCAACCAGAATGCATCCCATGCTGAAGAAACCCATCCACGACAGCAGATGTATATCGTTCAGCACGTACTGGGTGTAATACACCTGAATCGCCAGCTTAATGTTGAATGCCGCCAGCGTGCACAAGTTGGCAACACATAGCACCAATAGTGGAGGGTTACGGAAAATGGCGCAGAACGATTTGAGAATACTGGGTTTATGGTGATCCGGTACGATTTCGATATAGCGTTCCTTCACACCGCTAAAGCACCACCACATACTGAACAGTCCGCAGACAGAGAAGAGCAGTGCGGCAATCAGATAACCCAGCGAAGGCGAACTGACAAATAGCGCCTGAATTGGCATAAAGCCAACGGTACACAGTAACAGGCCTACGGTAGCGCCGCCCTGACGCCAGGCGGCGAGCTGAGCGCGTTCATGTGGATTTTTAGTAATTGCAGGCACCATCGCGCCGTAGGAACAGTTCATCAGGCTATAGAACAGGCCGAACAGCATGAACAACACCGTTGCCAGTCCCGTTTTCACTGTTAGCGTAAATCCTGTCGCTAAAAACTGCGCGCTGGCGACGACGGCGACAGGAAATGACGCATACAAAATAAAGGGTCTGAATTTCCCCTTTGCGCCAATATTACGCCTTGAGTCCAGCAACACGCCGGTCAGAATATCGGTGAAGGCGGTGAAGAACTTCGCTACTAAAAAGATAATCCCACCGTACCAGGCCGGCATCCCTAGTTCATCGGTATAAAATTTAAGCAGATACAGCGTGCCGATACACAGCATCAAATTTGAGCCGAAGTCACCCACTCCGTAGGCGAATTTTTCACGCAGGCTCAGTTTTAGCGTTAGCGGATCATGAAAAGACATAATCGCTCCTCAATAGCGCCCCGTAGAGCGCTATTCATTATTATTATCAAACGGTTTGTTTACGCGCTTCTATCTCTTCAACGATGCGGACATACATCTTCTCGTTAAGGTTGTAGAAACAGCCCATAGCTACAATGGTGATCACCGCCAACGCGCAGGGATAAATAAAGATCAGCTGACGCAATCCTTCGACCGTACTGGCAGATTGCACCACGTTGGGGACATAGCCGATTTGCGTCAGCATCCAGCCGGGGAAGAATCCTGCCAGCGCTTGTGACACTTTACGAAAGAAGGTGAAGCCGGTGTATACCGTTCCTTCCGAACGTACGCCGGTACGCCATTCGCCATATTCCACCGTGTCAGAAACCAGTGCCCAGTTCAGGCTGTTGACGAATGCTGAGCCGAAGAACGCCAAGCACGAGAAAGCGACAAAGCTGACGGAACCGCCGCCAAAGAAGTAGTTCAGCAGATCGCCCGCGACCCAAATCAACAAACCGCCGATGTAGACCTTTTTCTTGCCGAAACGTCTGACCATTCCCGGCATCAAGAAGACACCGATGAAGATACAGCCCATGCTGAAAAAGCCCATCCAGGAAAGGAGGATCGGGTCGTTCAGTACGTACTGGGTGTAATAGACCTGAATCGCCAGCTTGACGTTAAACGCGCCAAGTGTGCAAAGGTTGGCAACGCACAGAATAAACAGCGGGCGGTTACCTGCGATGGCGCGGAAGGATTGCAGCAATCCCGGTTTTTGCGCGGCATCAACGGGTTTCACTTCCACGTAGCGTTCTTTAACCCCGGCATAGCACAGCCACATAAACAGCAAGCCGAACAGAGAGAATAAGGTGGCGGCGAAGATATAACCCAACTGTGAGTTGCCTTCGATCAGGTTCATTACTGGCACAAAACCGACGGTGCACAGCAGCAGGCCAAGAGTGGCTCCGCCCTGTCGCCAGGCTGCCAGCGAGGCGCGTTCGTCCGGGTTTTTGGTGATCGCGGGGACCATCGCACCGTAAGAGCAGTTCATCATACTGAAGAACAGTCCGTACAGCATAAACAGTACCGTTGCCATCACCGTTTTACCGGTGACTTCAAATGGTGTACCGACAAAGTTCGCAATCGCCAGCAGCGTCACTGGAAATGCGGCATACAGAACGAACGGGCGGAATTTGCCTTTCGGGCCGATTTTGCGGCGCGAGTCGAGCATAATCCCAGTCCCCATATCGGTAAACGCGGTAAAAAACTTGGCGATAAGGAAAATGATACCGCCATAAGTTCCAGGTAAACCAAGAACATCGGTATAAAACTTGAGTAAATAGAGCGTACCTATGTCCAGCAGGATATTGGAACCTAAATCACCCATCCCATAGGCGAGTTTTTCTTTGAACGGCAAGCGTAGGGTTGCCGGATTAGAAGAGGTCTGACTCATTATTATTCTCCATGTGCCCGTGAGTCTCCCCACGGGCGAGCCGTTTTAGATGTTGCGTAAAGTGGCAAACAGTGACGCCCATTCACTCTTCGCGCGATAAAACACCGGAGGCTTGCCAATCGGCGCATCCACGGTAATTTCACCGCCCTGATAGGTTTCCCCGGTCCAGACATTTATCCAGCTATCTTCCGGCAGATACAGGGTCCAGTCGGATTTGCCTTGCTCGTGAACTGGCGCGACCAAAAGATCTTGTCCCAGCAGATACTGATATTTCAGGGTATAGGTACGCGCATCGTCTTCGTAATGCAGGAACAGCGGACGCATCACCGGCAGACCGGTAGCGCTGTTTTGCGCGACGGCCTGTTTGAGATACGGTTTCAGGGTGGTAAACACGGTGGTCATTCGTGCAAAGTGGGCGATGGTTTCAGCATCACCATCAAACTGCCAGTTATCGCTTGGGCGGTTACCCTCGTGGGTACGCATCATCGGCGTGAAGGCGCTGAAGTCACACCAGCGCAGCAGCAGTTCTTTGCTGCGTTTCATGTCAAACAGGGTGGTGTAGCCGCCGATATCGCTGTGGTGCAGACCGTGACCGGTCATCGCCAGTGAGAGCGCCGCAGGAACGACGGAAGCCAGACCGTCGTCAAGGCTCCAGTCCACGTTCTGATCGCCCGCCCACATCATTGTGGAGTATTTCTGGCTGCCGGTGTAACCCGCACGCATAAAGAACAGGATCTCGCCGAGTTTGCCGGTCTCCTGTAGCGCTTCGTAGTTACATTTCGCCCACAGTGCGGGCCAGGCGTTGTGCATGATCTCGGCGCTGACGCCGTTGTGCAGATACGTATCTGTCGGCAGGTATTCGCCAAAATCTGCCATCCAGCCGCCGCAGCCCAGTTCGATCATGTTTTTCTTGATGACCTCTTTGAACCAGTCGTAGGCTTCCGGGTTGGTCAGATCGACCACGCCGCCGTAAAACTCGCCAAACTCTACGAGGTAATCGCCGCCGGATGCATCTTTCGCCAGATAACCGTGTTTGGCCGCTTCGGCACAGAGATCTTTATCGCTGGCAACATACGGGTTGATGTAGGAGAGGAACTGCACGCCTTCTTCTTTCCACTGCTTAATACGGCTATCCAACTGCGGATAATTGTCGCTGTTCCATTTCCAGTTCCACATCACGCGCTTGCCAAAGGAGGTCATGCGGATCCCGGACCAGTCCTGCGCCCAGATGCCGTTTACTTTCACGCCTGCGTTACGCATGGTGTCCAGTTTGCTCTGGCAAACCTCAGTACCGCCCTGAATACCGAGCGTGACGCCATCGTAGATCCAGTCCGGCAGCTCCGGCTGGCGTCCTAACAGCGCAGTCAGTTTTTCCAGCAGAGAGATGTAGGTATCAGCGCACTCAAAGCGCAGGGTGGTTTTGTCCTCCCACAGCGCCAGTTCGTGATACTCCGGCGCGCTGAAGTCGAAATTCATATAGCAACTGTTATCAACGTGGCAGTAGTACTTCTGCGTGCTGACGAAGGTCGGCTGTGGGAAGAAGGTCCAGTAGTAGTCGCCACCGGCGTTCTCTTTACAGTCGGCTTGCCAGGTGACATAGCTGTTTTTGTTTCGGCCCACGCCCTGTTCGCTGGTCCACAGCGGGAACGGCTTACCGCGTAAGTCGAAATAAGAGAACTGTTCGCCGCAGCCGTAAATATGATCGTCCGCCCTGGCGGCCAGACGCAGCCAGATGCGGTTATGGTTGAGATCGCCGTTGTGCAGATCCAGCTTCAGGCGACCCTGTTCATCGGTGGAAATATGCAGCGTGGCGTTGATGGTATCACCGCGGCTGAAATGCACCCGCCAGCCGTCTGGGGACTCGCTTACCGTGGCGCCAGTTAGAGCAATCTTCTCATTGAGCCTGTCTTTAATGCTGAAGTTGCCGCGAAACATGTCAATGTCGGCAACGCCAGCGCCGACCCACAGGCAGGGCGTTTCTGTGCTGTGGCGTAAAATCAGGCGTTGGTGGTACGTTAAAGCAAATCCATCAGGTAATGATTTGAGTTCTAAGGCGGTTGACCGTTGTTGTAGCGAATTCATTGTCGTCTCCGTAAAAATAGGGTAATTCGGTAATTTGTCGGAAATCTGTTATTCACTGCCGATTAAAAAATGCATCTGATGTTGTTCTCCGGGCGCGAGATGAATCAGGCTAATTCCGGAGTTAAAGGCGTCAGGCGGGCAGGTCATCGGTTCAACCGCCAGGCCACGCCGTGCTAATTTTTCGCCGGTATACACTTGCAACCAGGGCTGGTGGCTGCGTAAAAAAGTGGACATGTTTTGCGATGGGCTGGTCATCCTGACTTCCCACTCAGCGTCAGGTGGCATAGTCCTGAACGTATGATCGATAGCGGTCTGCGCAATGCGTTGCGGCTTGGTGAAATATCGTTCATCACATGTTTCTTCACTCACCGGGAGTGTTAATTCACAGTCATCAATAGGTTGCAGATTGCAGGTTAAATAGGGATGTGCTCCCGCGCCATACGGCGCGATTTCATCACCCACATTCTGTGTGCGGATAAAAACTTGCAGTCCACGGGTTGCCTCCAGTCGGTAAATCACCTCTGAAACCAGCGCGAAGGGATAACCATAAGAAGGCGGCAGAAAAATCGTCAGCGACACTTCCGATGCCGACTGCTGGTTAATCTGCCAGTCCCGCCAGGCCAGTAACCCATGAATGGCGGTATGAGAAACCGAGTCGTTAACGGCAAGCTGGTAATCCTTGCCGTTATAGTGATAGCTGCCGTCTACAACGCGGTTTGGCCAGGGGATTAACACTTTCCCCAAGTGTGCCAGCGGCATTTCTTCCGGTTTGTGGGGAATAACGATATGACGCCCACGGTGCGTCAATTCCGCTAGCCCAGCGCCAACCGTGACGATTTTCGCCTGGTAGTGTCCGGCCTGAAGATGAATGGTTTTTCCACCGCTATGCATGGCAGCCCACCTTGTTACTTATTTAGCGTTGATATCCAGCAGACCGGCGGCAACAGCCGGAGCAAGGCCCGGAGCCAGCGGCAGACGTGGGATCACCAGGCAGTGCAGCAGGTGATAAATATCCTGCTTGCCGTCCCAGACTTTGGTGGTCACCTTGTTATCGGTGTCCAGCTCCTGCCACCATGAACCGGTCTCGTAATCCATCAGGTAGGTGATGCAGTAATCCCACCATTTCTGGTACCAGGCTTCGTACTGGCTGTCGCCTGTGAGGGTGTACAGGGCGTAGGCGGTACCCATCGCTTCGACTATCGGCCAGCGCACTCTTTCGCGAACGATCGGTTTGCCATCCCAATCCACCGAATAGACAAAACCGTCTGCGCCGTCCGGTGCCCAGGCGTCGCGGATAGTGGCGTGGAAAAGTCCTTTTGCATCTTCCAGCAGCCAGGCAGGAGGCGTTTCGAAGCGAGCTTCCAGCGCGGCATGTAGATGCAGCATCAGGCGGCCCCACTCGATCCAGTGACCCGGCGTGCCACCGTAGGCGCGGAAACGGTGAGCTGGGTTGTCCTTGTTGTAATCGCGGATTGGATTCCACTGTGAATCGAAGTGTTCATTGACGCGGTACTCCCCGCTACGGGCCACGTCGTGAATAATCACCGAAGCGATACGCAGTGCGCGATCGAGCCATTTACGGTCATGAGTCACGTCATACACGATCAGGAAAGCCTCGACCGCGTGCATGTTAGCGTTGCCGCCGCGATAATCTTCTGTCTGGCTGAAGGCTTCGTCCCAGGACTCCAGGCACATTTGTTCGTCTTCGCTCCAGAAGTACTTCTCAATCACCTCTATGGCGTCATCCAGCAATTTTCTGGCCTGTGGATGACCGGTAGTGACCGCGCTTGCCGCGCCAAGTAAGACGAAGAAATGCTGATAACCCTGCTTGGAGGCATCCATCACTCCTTCGTCATTGACGCAGGCGTACCAACCGCCGTAGCGTGTGTCGCGTAGCGCGCCGTTCAGCGCCTTAATGCCGTGGTCGACGAGTTGATATGCACCTGGGCGACCCATGGAGGCGGCAACGGAATAGACGTGCAGCATGCGGGCGGTGATCCACAGATGTGTTCCCATATCCGCTCTGACCTGACCACTGTTTCCTAACCAACCAAACCCGGTGGGCACCGCCGCGTTCTTACCAAAGTTAAAGATGCGATCGGTTTCTTGTTCCAGCCAGCGGTTGTGGCTTAGGGTGTTAAACCATTTCATGCTTTGATCCTCTATTAGCGGCGGGCCATCATTTCGTCGACGATATCGCCCAGACGCTGCAACTTCGGTGCGGAAACATCACGCAGCATCAGTTCGGTATCCGGCAGACCCACGACGGATGACCAGACCGCACGCCCGGCCAGGAAGCCGGATGCGCCTGCGGTCATTGCTACGCTGACCGCGCGTGGGAACAGTTTTTCATCCACACCAGAGGAGAGAATGACCCACGGCATGTTGATGTTTTCATTCAGGCGCTGAGAGGCGCTAAGCAATTCCTGTTGGGTTCCTTTGCCGTACAGCGGCATTTCGACCTTGTAGAGATCGGCACCGCTGTCGCCCAGCTCTTTCGCGGCATCGATGATGGCCTGTTCACGGCAGAACTTATCGCCACGACGCGGTGGGCGAACAACCGGCTCGATGATGCTCAGTAGCCCATTGGAATGGCATAACTCATTGAATTCTTTCACCATGTCCAGGCGCTGTTGGGCATCTTCATCGCTACGCCACAGCACCAGCAGTTTGAGAGCCTTAGCACCATCTTGCTTCACAGCCTGCGGGTTGATTTTTTTATCAATCACTACGCTATCGACCGGAATTCCGTTACCCGGAATAAACTCATCAGCGGCCACAATCATGGCGCAGCTTTTGGCAACCGCGTTTTGCTCTACAACCTGGCGGTAGCAGAACTGCTGATCGACCAGAATGGCGGAGGCATAGGGGGACAGGATCTTTGCCGCATTGACTTTGAAATCGGTCAGCACGCTGTCATTGACCGGGGATTTTGCACCCGCAGCGGCAAACATTAAGCGCATGGCTTCGCGCTGATCGACCGCCAGCATGGCAAAACCGCCGGAAGCTCGGGTGATATCTTTCAGGGTGTACTTCGTCATTGTTCAGTCCTTACTTATCTGTGTGTTTATTTAGCCCGGCGGATGCGCGAACCTGTTCAAGAATGGCCGTCCAGTCTTCCCGGCCACGTCCAGCGGCGCGTGCCTGGTTATAGACTTCGCGGGAGGCGGCACCGAGCGGCATCGGCACATGTAGTTGGTTGGCAACGTCCAGCGCGATGCCAAGATCCTTGTGAGCTAAATCGATCATGAAGGCCGGGGAAAGATCGCCTTTCAGCACTTTGTTCGGCCAGGAGGTAGTGAAGTGGCCTTTCCCGGCGGGAGTGCCGCTCATGACTTGCAAGGCCACATCGAAGGAGAGGCCGAGCGCTTCGCACAACACGGCGGCTTCAGCAGACAAGGCGTTTAACGCGATGCTCATGTAGTTGTTGATGAGCTTGACGCGAATGCCCATGCCGGGACCGCCTGCGTTGATCAATTCATTACCCATCGCCATCAGAACCGGTGTGGCGCGTTCTACCTGCTGTGCCGTTCCACCTGCCAACAGCAACAGCGTTCCCGCGATAGCGTGATCGGAGGTACGTCCAACCGGGCAATCCATCATGTCGAAGCCTTTGTCACGCATATCGGCGATCAGTTTGTCGGTTTGCAGTGGGTGAATAGTCGACATATCAATCACTAATGCCTGTGGGGAAAGGCTTTCACAGATACCCTGCTCGCCGAACAGTACGCTGCGCACCAGATCGCCGTTTGGCAGCATTGTGATGACAAATTCTGCCCCTTTTACTGCCTGAGCCGGGCTGCTGGCAGGTTGGGCTCCTTTTTCCACCAGGCGCTGAACGGCATCCGGGTTAACGTCAAAGACGCTGAGTTGATGACCCTGCTTCAGCAAGTTGCTCGCCATGGGTGAACCCATCTGACCTAATCCGATAAATGCTATAACTGCCATAACGTTCTCCTGAGACGTGGATGTCATTTTTTGTCATTTAAGGTCGTTTGTTTTTGTCTGTTTTTGATCGTATTTGTAATTTATGGTCAAAAAATTGACAGCCGTCACTTTTTAAACATTTTGTGAAATTAAAATGATCCCATCTTGAAACGCCTAAGGAATGACCATGATTCGTATTGCTTGTGTAGGTATTGCCGTGATGGATCGCATCTATTACGTGGAAGGTTTACCGACCGAAGGAGGTAAGTATGTGGCGAAGCGTTATACGGAAGTGGGCGGCGGGCCTGCTGCAACGGCCGCAGTGGCTGCAGCGAAGCTGGGCGCGCAGGTGGACTTTATTGGCCGTGTGGGCGATGACGACACCGGAAATAGCCTGCTGGCAGAGCTGGAATCCCTGGGGGTAAACACCCGCTACACCCGGCGCTATGCGGGGGCAAAATCTTCGCAATCGGCAATTATGGTTGATGCGCAAGGAGAACGGATTATCGTTAACTATCCCAGCCCGGATTTACTGCCGGATGCTGCCTGGCTGAATGAGATCGATTTTTCCCAGTGGGATGTGGTGTTGGCGGATGTTCGCTGGCACGAAGGTGCCAGGCAGGCGTTCACGCTGGCGCGTCGGGCGGGAGTGATGACGGTACTGGATGGTGACGTCACGCCACAAGATATCAGCGAGCTGGTGGCGTTGAGCGATCATGCGGCGTTCTCTGAACCGGGTCTGGCGCGTTTAACCGGGATAAATGATTCTGAAGCTGGACTTAAACAAGCAAAAACGCTCACAAATGGTCATGTCTATGTGACACGAGGGAGCGAAGGCTGTGACTGGATAAAAAATAATACGTTGCAGCATCAATCTGGATTTAAAGTCGATGTTGTGGATACTACGGGAGCTGGGGATGTTTTCCACGGTGCGCTCGCATTCAGCCTGGCGGGTGGCGATGCTCCAGAAGAGGCCGTCAGGTTTGCCAGTGGGGTTGCTGCGTTAAAATGCACTCGCCCGGGAGGAAGGGCCGGAATCCCTGACTGTGATCAAACCCGATCTTTTCTGTCACTTTTTGTATAAAATGCCAGGGCAATGGTTTTTCGAGGAAATTTCATGAGTCTTACCGAACTGACCGGTAACCCGCGGCACGATCAGCTGTTGATGCTGATTAGCGAGCGCGGTTATATGAATATCGACGAGCTGGCGAGCCTGCTGGACGTGTCCACGCAAACTGTGCGTCGTGATATTCGTAAACTCAGCGAGCAGGGATTAATTACGCGTCATCATGGTGGCGCGGGCAGAGCCTCCAGCGTGGTGAATACGGCGTTTGAGCAGCGTGAAGTTTCCTGGACGGAAGAGAAGAAGGCCATCGCGGAAGCGGTGGCTGACTACATTCCCGATGGATCAACGGTGTTTATTACCATTGGCACCACCGTTGAGCAGGTGGCCCGCGCGCTGTTAAACCATAATCATTTGCGCATTATTACCAACAGCCTACGCGTGGCGCACATTCTGTATAACAACCCACGTTTTGAAGTTATGGTACCAGGTGGAACGTTACGCCCGCACAACAGCGGCATCATTGGCCCTTCTGCTTCAGCATTTGTGGCTGATTTTCGGGCCGACTACCTGGTTACCAGCGTTGGTGCGATCGAAAGTGATGGCGCGCTGCTGGAGTTTGATGTCAATGAAGCCAGCGTAGTGAAAACGATGATGTCCCATTCAAGACACATTCTGCTGGCAGCGGATCATACGAAATATACGGCTTCTGCCGCGGTAGAAATTGGTAACGTGTCTCAGGTGACTGCGTTGTTTACTGATGAATACCCAGATCCGGCATTACACAATTTACTCCAGTCACAGCAGGTTGAAATTGTGCAGGTGAGTCCTTCACAGGATGATGCTCTGGCCGTGTAATTCCTTCTAATGATGGCTTGATAAGTTCGTAGCCATCACTCTCGCATAGTCAAACTTCTCCTTTCCCGCTACAGTTATTCATCCACGGCGAATAAGGAGAAGGGCATGCTCTATATCTTTGATTTGGGTAATGTGATTGTCGATATCGACTTCAACCGCGTGTTGGGCACATGGAGCGATCTAAGTCGTGTACCGTTGGCTTCGCTAAAGCAAAGTTTCACCATGGGGGAGGCTTTTCACCAGCACGAGCGAGGTGAAATAACGGATGAAGCCTTTGCCGAGGCGCTATGTCATGAGATGGCGCTGCCGCTAAGTTACGAGCAGTTCTCTCACGGCTGGCAGGCCGTTTTTGTCGCCTTGCGCCCTGAGGTCATCGACATCATGCAAAAGCTGCGTGAGCAGGGGCATCGGGTGGTCGTCTTGTCGAATACCAACCGCCTGCACACCACGTTTTGGCCGGATGAATATCCCGAGATCCGTCAGGCTGCTGACCATATTTACCTTTCCCAGGAACTGGGCATGCGTAAACCGGAAGCGCGGATTTACCAGCACGTCCTGCAGTCTGAAGGTTTTTCTGCGCACGATGCGGTCTTTTTTGACGATAACGCCGATAATATTGAAGGGGCTAACCGGTTAGGGATCACCAGTATCCAGGTCGTCGATAAAAAGACCATTCCTGACTATTTCGCGACGTTGTTATGCTAAAAAATGTTCAGCAGCAAGCCAGGCATCATACGCGTCCTGTACGAGACTGGCTGAAGCTATTATGGCAGCGGATTGATGAGGACAATATGACGACGCTGGCAGGGAATCTTGCCTACGTTTCGTTGCTCTCATTAGTGCCGCTTATTGCCGTCGTATTTGCGCTTTTCGCCGCATTTCCGATGTTTTCCGACGTCAGTGTCCAGTTACGTCATTTTATTTTCGCAAACTTTATCCCGGCAACGGGAGACGTCATTCAACGTTATATCGAACAGTTTGTCGCCAACTCGAACAAAATGACGGCAGTCGGGGCATGTGGGCTGATTGTCACAGCGTTATTGTTGATGTATGCCATTGATAATGCGTTGAATACTATCTGGCGCAGTAAGCGTACTCGCCCTAAAGTTTACTCTTTCGCCGTCTACTGGATGATTTTAACGCTGGGGCCGCTGTTGGCGGGGGCCAGTCTGGCGATCAGCTCTTATCTGTTGTCATTGCGCTGGGCCAGCGATCTCAACACGGTGATTGATAACGTCCTGCGTATTTTCCCGCTGGTGCTTTCCTGGCTCTCGTTCTGGCTGCTTTACAGCATTGTACCGACTGCGCGTGTACCCAACCGTGATGCGGTTATTGGTGCCTTTGTGGCTGCTGTGTTGTTCGAAGCCGGAAAGAAAGGATTTGCGCTCTATATCACGATGTTCCCGTCTTATCAGCTCATTTACGGTGTTCTGGCGGTGATCCCCATTTTATTTGTCTGGGTATACTGGACCTGGTGTATCGTCTTGCTAGGCGCGGAAATAACTGTCACTCTCGGGGAATACCGCAAACTTAAACAAGCCGCAAAAGAAGAAGAAGCAGAGCAACCATGATTGCATTAATTCAGCGCGTAACCCGTGCCAGCGTCACCGTGGAGGGCGAGGTGACGGGTGAAATTGGCCCAGGACTTTTGGTCCTGTTAGGTGTCGAAAGGGATGATGACGAACAGAAAGCGAATCGCCTGTGCGAGCGTGTACTCGGTTATCGAATCTTTAGCGATGCCGAAGGTAAAATGAACCTCAACGTGCAGCAGTCAGGCGGCAGCGTGCTGGTGGTTTCACAGTTTACGCTGGCGGCAGATACCGAGCGTGGCATGCGCCCGGGGTTTTCGAAAGGCGCAGCGCCCGAGCGTGCAGAAGCGCTGTATGAATACTTTGTTGAGCGTTGCCGCCAACAGGAAATGAATACGCAAACCGGTCGATTCGCTGCGGATATGCAGGTTTCACTGGTTAATGATGGCCCGGTGACGTTCTGGTTACAAGTATGAACCAGCTACCGGTATGGCCGCGGACAACAAGAGAGAATACGACTATGTATCACCTTCGAGTACCGCAAACAGAGGAAGAATTGGAGCGTTACTACCAGTTTCGCTGGGAGATGCTGCGTAAACCATTGCACCAGCCAAAAGGCTCCGAACGGGATGCCTGGGACGCGATGGCGCATCACCAGATGGTGGTGGACGAAGAGGGGAATCTGGTTGCGGTAGGGCGTCTGTATATCAATGCGGATAATGAAGCTTCCATACGCTTTATGGCCGTAGACCCTTCCGTGCAAGAGAAAGGGTTGGGCACGCTGATGGCGATGACTCTGGAGTCTGTGGCGCGTCAGGAAGGGGTCAAACGCGTAACCTGTAGTGCCCGTGAAGATGCGGTCGAATTTTTCGCCAAGCTCGGTTTTGTGAGCCAGGGGGAAATCACCACGCCGCAAACCACGCCGGTGCGCCACTTTTTGATGATTAAGCCCATTGCGACGCTGGACGATATTCTCCATCGCGGTGACTGGTGCGGACAGTTACAACAAGCCTGGTACGAACATATTCCATTGAGTGAGAAAATGGGCGTACGCATTCAGCAGTACACTGGGCAGAAATTTATCACCACGATGCCCGAGACAGGCAATCAGAATCCGCACCATACCCTGTTTGCCGGTAGCCTGTTTTCACTGGCTACGCTAACGGGCTGGGGACTTATCTGGCTGATGCTGCGCGAGCGTCATCTGGGTGGGACAATAATCCTGGCCGACGCGCATATCCGATACAGCAGGCCGATCACCGGGAAACCAACTGCTATTGCCGATCTGGGGTCGTTGAGCGGTGACCTCGACCGCCTGGCAAGAGGTCGCAAGGCGCGAGTTCAGATGCAGGTCGGGGTGTTTGGCGATGACACTCCGGGCGTCGTGTTTGAAGGTACTTACATTGTGCTACCTGCGAAACCGTTTGGCGCATATGAAGAAGGCGGTAACGAGGAAGAGTAGGTCCTCTGGCTAAAATGTAATGTTGGGTTCATTTGCTGATGTAAAATGCGGATTATGAAAATGCCATAATCCGCATTTTGATAAAAATCGCATGCTGTCGATGATTGTATTGACGGGTACCTTCCTTAATTTCAGAACTCATGAACATCCTTATTGGCCAAGCCTCCAGGCCACATCTCGCATCACATTTCGTGCCGCCGGGCTCACCCCTGCCAACTGGAAAAAACCGTGGATGACGCCGAGATAGCGTTGGCAAGAGCACTCCACGCCTTGCTTCAGGAACCGTTGATACAGGGCTTCACCCTCATCTCGCAGTGGGTCGAATTCAGCAGTAATGATGTGCGTGGGCGGTAAACCGTTGAAGTCTTTGCGCCAGAGTGGGCTGACTTCGGGATGTAATGGATCGGTTTTCGGCATATACATTTCGTAGCCCGAAAGCAGTGTGTCGCGAGTGATAATGTAATCCCGTCCATTATGGTCATAGCTCGCAAAGCTGGCGGTTGCGTCCAGCATTGGGTAGATCAGCATAAGCTGCGTAGGTTGCCATTGCCTGGTAGCTTTCAGGCGTAGTGCGGTGACCAGCGCCAGGTGTCCACCTGCGCTGTCGCCAGCAAGCGTAATGTTGTCCCGGTCTACTCCCAGTTTCTGGGCATACTTCCAGATAATGTTGGCCCCGGTTTCAGCATCGTTATGTGCTGCCGGGAAGGTATGCTCTGGTGCGAGACGATACTGCACCGCAATGACCCGACAGCCGCTGTACCAGGCGAGTTGCCTTAGCTGGTTATCATGTGTGGCAAATCCACCGCTGACAAAGCAGCCGCCGTGATAATAGATAACGCAGGGGAGATTTCCCGTGCTGTCCCGCGGCGAAATAACGCGAAATGCCATGGCATCGAGTTCAATATCTTCAGCCTGTACGCGGGTTTCAGTTTCTCCGGCCAGCGCCGTACTGGCAATATAGGCCGCTCTCCGGTCATCAATATTTTGCTCACGGGAAGAAGGGCGTCCCGCCGCGATAAATGCCTCAACTAACTGCGCAATCCCGCTTTCCAGTGCCATTTTTAAATACTCTTATCTGTATGGATATACAGGTTTATAACCTGGATTACTAAGAATGAAAATGGGAAAAATAGGGGTGGGAATGAATCTGGAAAGCGGCTCGCAAAAGTAAAAATCGTTCGCGTGGAGGCTATTTTCTCGCTTTTTTCAGGTGTATGTTGTGTGGAAATTAATCGCTGATGATATACTGGAGGTATATATGAGTATGATGGCTGGGGTGGATATGGGCAGAATTTTACTCGATTTATCAGATGAAGTGATTAAACGTCTTGATGATCTCAAGGTGCAGCGCAACCTGCCGCGAGCAGAACTTTTACGGGAGGCCGTTGAACAGTATCTTGAGAGACAGGATCAGGCTGAAACCACAATTTCACGTGCTCTTGGGCTGTGGCAAGGCTGTGAGGAAGATGGTGTTGAATACCAGCGTAAACTCCGTGAGGAATGGTAATGGTCAAAGGATCCGCGCTTTTTGATACCAACATCCTCATCGATCTGTTTAGTGGGAGAAATGAAGCAAAACTAGCGATAGAAACATGGCCGCCGCAGAATGCAATCAGCCTCATTACATGGATGGAGGTGATGGTGGGTGCAAAAAAATACCATCAGGAAGCCCGTACTCGTGTTGCGCTAGGTGCTTTTAACGTGATCGGCGTTTCACAGGATATTGCTGAACGAAGCGTGAGTATCAGACAGGAATATGGGATGAAATTGCCGGATGCCATTATTTTGGCAACAGCACAGATTCATCGTCTTACGCTGGTTACGCGAAATACTAAGGATTTTGCAGGCCTATCCGGTGTGGTCACACCGTATACATTATAACCCGGGCGACTTACGCCGCCCGGTAGTGCGAAGAACTTACTCCCCTTCACCCGGGAACAGGAACGGGTTGATGGAGCTGCGGGCAAAGCCCTCTTGCTCCATGTGCGCGTCCAGCATCAGTGAGGCGAGATCGTCGGCCACGGCTTCGACTTTCGGGTCTTTTTCCTGATAGAGAATCTTCAGGTAAGTCCCGCAGTCGCCGCAGCTTTCAGCTTTGATTGCCGCCTGTTCGTTATCCAGTGACCAGTAGTTCAAATCACGGCTCTGCTCGCAGTTGCTGCACTTCACGCGCACCACGTGCCACTCGGTTTCGCACAGGTTGCAGTGCAGATAACGCAGACCCTGGGTGGTACCGATTTGCACCATGCTGGAGACCGGCATTGAACCACACACCGGGCAGTACTGACGCTGTTCACCGTATTCCGCACGGGCTTTGCCGGGGATCAGGCTTGCCATCTGCGCCCAGTAGAGCGACAGGGCAGCCCAAATGAACGGTGCTTTGTCGCTGCTGACGGAGGCAAAATCAGAGGCAAACAGCGCGCTGGCCATCAGCTCCAGTTCTTGCTCTGAGGCTTTTTCCAGATTCTCGATCACCGCTAACGCGGGACCGCTCATCTCTGGCTTCAGCTCAGCAATCAACGACTGCAGCAGCTTTTGCCAGTGCTTGTCGCGTGGCAGGACGTGGATATCCAGCGGCGGTTTGCCCTGATCGTTCGCTTCTTTGATGCGCGCGGTCAGATCCATCTGCAGCGGATGGTCGTACAGCACCACTTCCTGCGCGTGGGCGATCAGCGCGGCAAAGCGCAGGTAGTCGCCCAGCGGGTTGTTCTCGGCCAACTCGCGCAGGCGCTCAGCACGGCGGTTATACAAATTTTTGAGTCTGGGGAATAATAACGGCGGAATCATATCCGCCGTGCGTTTCTCGCTCTTCTCCAGCTCATCTTGCGGGATTATGCGAATACTCATTCAGATGACTTTTCCTGTTTCTGGCGGACTTCACGGTACCAGCGCGGGTGATGTTTCTTCGCCCATGAGCTGGTAACCCATCCTTCCACCATCGCGGTAATGGTGCCTTTCACCCAAAGGGCGGCGTAAATGTGCACCATGATAACCACAATTAGCGCTACTGCGGCAAATGAATGCAGCATTAACGCGAATCGGATCACCGGGATTGAGAAAGCAGGTGCAAAATACGGACGCCAGATGACCACTCCGCTCACCAGCAACAGGACCAGGAAGATAATCGCCGCCCAGAATACGCATTTCTGGCCGAAGTTATAACGTCCCGTGTCACCTACTTCCTCGTTGACGACAATCTTACGAATATTCTTCGCCCAAAAGATATCATCCCGATTGATTAGATTGTGGTGCCAGTAACGGAAAAACATGATGATAAACGAGGCAAACATGATCACGCCGACAAACGGGTGCACAATTCGCGCCAGTTGCGGAGTGCCCATGATGTGCATCAGCCAGTTAAAAGACGGGAAGAGAAAGCCCATCCCGCTCACTGCCGCCAGAATGAAGCAGAAGGCAGTGATCCAGTGGTTGATGCGTTCCGGCGCCGTGTAGCGCACGATGGTGTCACGTCGTTTCATTTGCGCACCTCGTCTTTTTCTTCATGCAGGTTGTCTTCTTCCTCTTCCGCGCGGTTCGGGCCTACACCGACGTAGTGGAAGATACTGGCCGCAAATGTCGCTGCAAAGCCGACGGCTGCGAGAGGTTTCCAGATGCCTTTCCAGAATTTCACGGTGGCGCTGATTTCCGGGTTCTCCGGCAGGCCGTGATACAGATTCGGCTTGTCAGCATGGTGCAATACGTACATGACGTGCGTACCGCCAACGCCTGCCGGATCGTACAGACCCGCGTTTTCGTAACCACGCGTTTTCAGCTCCGCCACACGCTCGCCTGCCAGCGTTTTCATCGACTCTTTAGTACCGAAATGAATCGCGCCGGTTGGGCAGGTTTTCACGCAGGCCGGTTCTTGCCCGACCACGACACGGTCAACGCACAGCGTACATTTGTAGACGCGATTGTCTTCCGGGTTGAGGCGCGGCACGTCGAACGGACAGCCTGCGATACAGTAGCCACAGCCGATACACTGCTCGGACTGGAAGTCGACGATACCGTTGGCATACTGAATGATTGCGCCTTCAGCCGGACACGCCTTCAGGCAGCCCGGATCGGCACAGTGCATACAGCCATCCTTGCGGATAAGCCACTCCAGTTTGTCGTTTTGTTCCACTTCTGAGAAGCGCATTACCGTCCAGGATTTAGCGGTCAAATCAGCTGGGTTGTCGTACACCCCAACGTTGTTGCCCACTTCATCACGGATGTCGTTCCATTCTGAACACGCCACCTGACACGCTTTACAGCCGATACAGGTGGTGACGTCGATAAGCTTCGCCACCTCTTCCTGATGGTCCCGCGCCTGAGGCGCGGGGGTGAAACCGTTAGTGGCGGAACGACGAATGATGTCTTGCGATTGATAAGCCATAGGTCGTCTCCGTTACACCTTTTCCACGTTCACGAGGAAGGACTTAAATTCCGGCGTCTGCGTGTTCGCATCACCGACGAATGGCGTTAACGTGTTAGCGATAAAGCCTTTTTTCGCCACACCTTCGTAGCCCCAGTGAATCGGAATACCGATGGTGTCGATATCCTGACCGTTGGCCTTCAGCGTGCGAATACGTTTAGTCACCACTGCTTTGGCTTTAATGTAGCCGCGGTTAGAGGAGACTTTGACGGTATCGCCGTGAGAGATACCGAGTTTATTCGCCAGCTTCTCGCCAATTTCCACAAACTGTTCCGGCTGTGCGATGGCATTGAGCAGCGCATGCTTGGTCCAGTAGTGGAAGTGCTCGGTCAGACGATAGGTCGTACCGACGTACGGGAATTTATCTGCTTTACCCAGTGCTTCCGCGTCACCTTTAAAGATGCGCGCGGCAGGGTTAGAGATAACGTTCGGGTGCAGCGGGTTAGTCCCCAGCGGCGTTTCAAACGGCTCGTAGTGTTCCGGGAACGGACCTTCCGCCATCTTATCGATAGCAAACAGGCGTCCCATCCCTTCCGGTTGCATGATGAACGGCCCAACGTTGCTGCCAGGTGCGGCGGCGCTGTAGTCCGGAATATCCATCCCGCTCCATTTCGCCCCATCCCATTTCAGGATCTGACGTTTTGGATCCCACGGATTCCCCTGCGGATCAGCGGAAGCGCGGTTATACAGAATGCGTCGGTTGAGCGGCCACGCCCATGCCCAGCCCAGCGTGTTGCCAAGGCCTGATGGGTCGGCGTTATCGCGACGTGCCATCTGGTTGCCTTCCGGCGTCCAGCTACCGGCAAAAATCCAACAGCCGCTGGAAGTGGTGCCGTCGTCACGCAGTTGGGCGAACGAGCTAAGCTGTTGGCCTTTCTTAACGATGACTGCACCTGTTGCCGGGTCGATAATGTCGGCCAACGCTTTACCGTTGCTCTCCATCGCCACTTCTTCCGAAGCCGGTTCGTGTGGTGTGGAGTAGTTCCAGGTCATGCTCAGCACCTGTTCCGGGTTCGCGCCACCCTGCTCGGCATACATCTTGCGCATGCGCAGGAAGATACCGGCGAGGATTTCACCATCGGTAACGGCAATCCCCGGGGCATCCGCGCCTTTCCAGTGCCACTGCAGCCAGCGACCGGAGTTAACGATAGAACCGTTCTCTTCGGCGAAGCAGGTGGACGGCAGACGGAATACTTCGGTCTGGATTTTCGACGGGTCAACATCGTTCGACTCACCGTGGTTCTGCCAGAAGGTAGACGTTTCGGTGTTGAGTGGGTCGATGGTGACCAGGAATTTCAGTTTGGACAGTGAAGCCACGACCTTGTTTTTATTCGGGAATGACGCGACCGGGTTAAAGCCCTGGCAGATATAGCCATTCACTTTGCCCTGGTTCATCATCTCGAAGTACTGCAGCACGTCGTACCCTTTATCCCACTTCGGCAGCAAATCGAAGCCCCAGCTGTTTTCCGCTGTCGCTTTATCGCCAAAGAAGGCTTTCATCATCGAAACGAAGAATTTCGGGTAGTTACCCCAGTAGTTCACCTGACCTTCCAGCAACGGTTTTGGCGTGTTGGCGGCAAGGTAGGTTTGCAGGTCAGTCTGTTTTTCGCTCGGCAGTGTCATATAGCCCGGCAGGCTTTGTGACAGCAGGCCTAAGTCGGTCAGACCCTGAATGTTGGAGTGACCGCGCAGGGCGTTAACACCGCCGCCGGCCATCCCCATGTTGCCAAGCAGCAACTGGATCATCGCCATGGTACGGATGTTCTGCGCACCTACGGAGTGTTGTGTCCAGCCAAGGGCGTACAGGAACGACGCGGTTTTATCTTTGGCACTGGTTTCTGCGATGTACTCACAGACCTTCAGGAAGTCAGCCTTTGGCGTACCGCAGATATTTTCTACAACGTCCGGCGTGTAGCGGGAGACGTGCTGTTTCAGCAGGTTCCACACGCAGCGCGGGTGTTGCAGGGTGACATCGCGTTTGGCGAAGCCTTTTTCATCCAGCTCGTAGTTCCAGCTGGTTTTGTCATACTTGCGTTTGTCCGCGTCGTAGCCAGTGAACAGGCCATCTTCGAAACCGTAATCCTCACGCACGATCAGGCTGGCGTTGGTATAGGCCTCAGTGTATTCGCGGTTGAATTTTTCGTTGTTCAGCAGGTACAGCAAGACGCCTGACAGGAAAGCAATGTCAGTACCGGAACGAATCGGCGCATAGAAATCAGCCACCGCTGCGGTTCGCGTAAAGCGCGGATCGATCACAATCAGCTTCGCGCCGTTGTGAATTTTAGCTTCCATCGCCCAGCGGAATCCGACCGGGTGAGCTTCAGCGGCGTTACCGCCCATCACCACAACGAGGTTGGCGTTTTTAATGTCGACCCAGTGGTTGGTCATCGCACCGCGACCAAATGTTGGAGCAAGACTTGCTACCGTTGGTCCGTGTCAGACGCGTGCCTGGTTATCGACCGCGAGCATACCGAGCGCGCGGGAGAATTTTTGCGTTAAATAGCCGGTTTCGTTACTGGAAGCGGAAGCACACAGCATCCCGGTGGAAAGCCAGCGGTTAACGGTTACGCCTTCGGCGTTTTGTGCAACGTAGTTTGCGTCGCGGTCTTCTTTCATCAGCTTAGCGATGCGGTCAAATGCCTCATCCCAGCTTATCTGTTGCCACTTATCAGAGCCTGGTGCGCGGTATTCCGGGAATTTCAGACGACTTTCGGAGTGGATGAAGTCCACAAGTCCTGCCCCTTTCGGGCACAGCGCGCCACGGTTAACCGGGTGATCCGGGTCCCCTTCAATATGGAAGATGGATGCTTTGGCGTTTTTTGCTCCGTCACCGAGACTGTACATTAACAGTCCACAGCCAACGGAACAGTAAGTGCAGGTGTTACGGGTTTCGCGGGTACGCAGCAGTTTATATTGCCGTGTTTCCGCGAGCGCTACGCCGGGTGCAAAACCCAGTGCCGCTGCCGTGGTGCCTGCCATACCGCCAGCGCAGATCTTAAAGAACTGCCTTCTGCTGACCTGCATGGTTTGCTCCTTTTTCGACATTGTCACGTTCCCTCACTTTTCCGTTACTCGAGCGTGAGGGAAGTGGTTGTTATTTTTCTTTGCGGACGGGACCGCAAAGGTCCAGAATTGGGTGAATTTCCCTCCGTCCAGGAGGGATTTGTAAAGAATACCACAATGTTGGTATGCGTGTTCCAATATGGTTAAAAGAAAGTGAATAAGATTATTCGAGAAAACATCAAAAATGTGACGACTTTGACAGGATCGCGCCAGTTGACCCTCTGGAAACGCGAGGATTTGCAACATCCTCAGCCGGATGTCGTCGCTGAAGAAGTACCGGTTGCGCTGGTTTACAACGGGATTTCACACGTGGTAATGATGGCGTCACCGAAAGATCTTGAGCACTTTGCGATGGGCTTTTCACTTTCTGAAGGCATTATTGAGCGCCCACAGGATATCTACGCAATGGAAGTGGTTCCTTCCTGTAACGGATTAGAAGTGCAGGTTGAGCTGTCCAGTCGTCGATTTATGGGGCTGAAGGAGCGTCGTCGCGCGCTGGCCGGTCGCACCGGTTGCGGCGTTTGTGGCGTGGAGCAGCTCAATGACATTGGCAAGCCAGTCCAGCCGCTGCCGTTTACCCAGACATTCGATCTGGTGAATCTCGATCACGCTTTACGACATCTCAATGATTTTCAACCCGTGGGGCAACTGACAGGCTGCACGCACGCGGCTGCCTGGGTACAGCCGTCAGGTCATCTGGCGGGCGGGCATGAAGATGTTGGGCGTCATGTTGCGCTGGATAAACTGCTGGGGCGACGCGCAATCGAAGGCGAAACCTGGCAACAGGGTGCGGTATTAGTCTCCAGCCGCGCCAGCTACGAGATGGTGCAGAAGTCGGCGATGTGCGGCGTGGAGATCCTGTTTGCTGTTTCTGCGGCGACAACGCTGGCGGTAGAAGTTGCCGAGCGCTGCAACCTGACGCTGGTGGGCTTTTGCAAACCGGGCAGGGCGACGATTTATACACACCCTGAGCGTCTGATAGCTGAATAACAAGCATTCAATTATTTTGAATAAGACTGGCAAATCCTTCCGCTTTTAGTTGTGCGATGTGAGGGCTATTATTTATCACATCAAGGCACGGTGCCTTACTCAAACAACTAAGTTAAAGGGTTTATATCATGAAAAGCATCAAAACTTTTGTCGCAGTTATCGCTCTGGCTACTTCTTTCGGTTCTTTCGCTGCTCAGACAGTTACCGCAACCGGTTCTACGCTGGAAAGTGCTGAAGCAAAAATTGCCGCCCAGGCTGAACGTGCAGGCGCCAGCGATTATAAAATCACTCAGGCTTACACCGGCAACCGCGTGCACATGACTGCTGAACTGCTGAAATAAGATACCTCAGTACTGTCGAAAGAGCGCCCTTGGGGCGCTTTTTTAGTTTATGCCCGCTATTCTCAGCAATGCGGTCACCACCGCGGCGGCAACGATCACCACAATTAGCGGCAGCTTGCGCCAGGCGAGAAATACCGCGAAGCCAACCCCAAGAACCCGCGCCATACCGGCAAAGTGTTCGCCTTCGTAAAAGGTGGTCGCCAGCGCAACGGAGAACAGTAATACCGTTGCGGCGTCGGAAAGCAGCGCCTGCGAGCGTTCCGAGAACGCTAAACGACCCCCAAGCTTCGCTCCGCCTAAACGCATTAAATAGGTTCCCAGAGATAAGATGGCGATACCGATGATAAACAGCGTCATGTTGCCCATTATTTTTTCCTCGTCAGTAAGCCAAACAGTGAGAGCAAAACCGGTAAACCGACCGGCGCAAAGGGGATGGCGGCAAGCGACAACCCGGCACCGCTACAGGCGCGAATCAGCGTGGTGCGGTTTTTAAAGGCCGGGACCACTAAGGCCAATAAAATAGCAGGGAAGACGGCATCCAGACCGATGGTTTCTGGGGCGGGGAGCAGTTTGCCGACGCCCGCGCCGATCAGTGTGCCAACAGGCCAGAAAATAGCGACGCCCAGACCGCACAGCCAATAGGCTGCTTTACGTTGTTCGGGTGTTTTTTGCGACAGGCCGAATACTACGCTTTCGTCGTTCATGATATGACAGCCGAGGAAACTCGCAGCCCGGGAGCCCACAAGATCGCGCACCGTGACGCCAAACGGGATGTGTCGGGCGTTGACCAGTAAACCGGCAGCCGCAGCCGCCAGTGGGTTACCGCCGCTGGCGACGATGCCGATAAACATAAACTCGGATGCACCCGCTAGCACGGTAATTGAGAGCACAAACGGTACCCACAGCGGGAAGCCGTAGGCCATTGCCAGCGAGCCGTATGACATGCCGACTACGCCGACGGCCAGACAGACTAAAAATATTGCTTTTATTGTGTCGCCTTTGAGACTGGAAAAATAATGTTTCATACCATTTTAGCCATATCGAACGAATTTCCATTATAATGAACGCGACCAGTTAATATTACAAGTCGAACGATTCGTTCGATATAAAGAACATGGAGTCGTGAATGACCCAGCCCATCAGTATGATCGCGAAAAGCCTGGTGCGTGAACGTCAGCGCACCGGTTTGTCATTGGCAGAGATTGCCCGTCGCGCAGGGATTGCAAAATCGACACTCTCGCAATTGGAAGCGGGCAATGGCAATCCTAGCCTGGAAACGCTCTGGTCGCTGTGTGTGGCGTTGGATATTCCCTTTGCGCGCCTGCTGGAACCGCAGGAACAAAAAACGCAGGTGATTCGCCGCGGCGAAGGAACAAAAGTCGTGGCTGAGCAGGCCCACTATCAGGCCATTTTACTGGCCGCCTGCCCACCGGGGGCACGGCGGGATATCTATCTGCTGCTAACGCAGCCGGGCGCGGATCGGATTTCACAGCCGCATCCACCGGGATCGGTTGAACACATCATCGTGACGCAGGGTAAGGCGATGGTGGGATTGACGGAAGCGCCGGAGGAGTTAGGCGAGGGCGACTATATTTGTTACCCCGCTGACCAGGCCCATATCTTTAAAGCGCTGGAGCCTGACACCCAGGCGATTCTGGTTTCTGAGCAGAACTAACTGTTATGTTGCGTTGTGCCGGATGCGGCGCGTTAGCGCCTTATCCGGCCTACAAGACTACTGCAAATAAAACACTTCTTTTAGCTCTGCGCTGACCGGACTGTTGTCTGGGTTGGCCAGCATTACGTCGCGCATATGCTTCCACCAACGTTGGCAAACGTCGGTGCTGGCAATGGCATTCCAGCGTTCTTCGGACTCAATCTCAACGGTGGCGAACAGCAGATTGCGCGCCTGATCGAGATAAATCGCGTAGTGATGGGCGCCGTGTTCTTTCAGCACTTTTTCCAGTTCTGGCCAGATGGGGTTATGACGACGCTGGTACTCAACGTGCGCGTCGGCATTCACCTGCATTATAAAGGCCTTGCGAATCATAACGCCTCCAGATACAGCTCGCGGACCTCGTCGCAGCTGGCGGTGCGCGGGTTGCACGGCGCACACGGATCGGCCAACGCTTTATCCAGCCAGCCCTCAATATCCTCTTTCGTCACGCCAAGTGAACTAAAGCCCGCAGGAATACCGACACGCTTGCTGAGTGCACGAATCGCGTTGATGGCCTCCATACTTGCCGCTTCATCGCTCATGTCACGGGTATCGACGCCCATCGCCTGCGCTACGCGGGCAAAGCGCGCCACGGCGTTTGGACGGTTAAAGTTTTCGATTACCGGCAGCAGGATGGCGTTGCAGACGCCGTGTGGCAGATTATGGGTTGCGCCCGGCTGGTGCGCCAGCGCATGCACCAGACCGAGACCAGCGCTGTTAAAGGCCATCCCCGCCAGATACTGACCAAATGCCATTTGCTCACGCGCGTCGAGATTATGACCGTCGTCGACCGCTTTTGGTAGCCACAGGTTGATCAGGCGAATCGCTTCCAGCGCGTTAGCGTCGGTGAGCGGATGCGCACCAACGGAAACATAGGCTTCCACCGCGTGGGTTAAGGCGTCCATACCGGTTGCGGCGGTGACGGATGCCGGAATGTCCAGCATGACGCTGGCGTCATCCACGGCGATATCCGGGATGATATTCGGGTCGATGATCACCTCTTTGACCTTACGAGCAGAGTCGATAATGACCGCGTTGCTGGTCATCTCTGCTGCCGTACCGGCGGTGGTATTGATGGCGACCAGCGGTACACCCGCATTTTTAACTTTGCCTACGCCGGAGTAAGCAGTAGAAGGGCTGGGGTTGGCGGTCAGGATCTTCACCGCTTTAGCGGTATCGATCGGGCTACCGCCACCGAAGGCAATAATGTAGTGACATTCTGCGTCCTGATACGCCGCGAAACCTTTCTGCACCAGCTCTTCCGTCGGGTTTGGAAACACTTCATCAAACAGGTGGTAAGACATCTGATGTTCATCCAGCGCGGCAAACAGGCTATCCAGCAGGCCCAGTTTTACCAGTTGACCATCGGTGACGATCAGCGCTTTGCCCCATTGTTTATTCGCCACGAGGTTCGCCATATCGGCAATCGCGCCGGTGCCATGCAGGCTAATTTTTGGCAGTGCCAACATAAAGCTCATCATTATTCTCCTTACAATGCCAGTGCGCTTGCCAGCGGCGTCACGCCGAAGCGTTTGCCAAGTGCGATCAGCTCTGCACGCGTAATGGTCTGCTTCATACCGCCCATCGAGTAAATCTTGACCAGAACCTCAGCGGATTTCTCTGCGGTATCGATCAAACCGAACGCTTCGTCGAGGGTGGGTCCACTGCCGAACACGCCGTGGAATGGCCACAGTACCAGCGAGTGTTTCTGCATTTTCTCGGCGGTCGCCTGACCAATTTCATCTGTACCTGGCACCATCCACGGCAGAATGCCAACGCCATCCGGGAACACCACCAGGCACTCGGTGCTGCCTTCCCACAGCTTGCGGGTAATCAGCGCGGTGTTGTTTTCCAGCACGTAGGTCAGAGCGATCAGGTTGGTGGCATGGCAGTGCATGATCACGCGGTCTTTACCGTTCGTCGCTTTAATGCGTTCGCAGTGAGAGAGGAAGTGAGCCGGCAGTTCAGAGGTCGGTACAGCCTCGTGATTCAGGCCCCAGAGGATGTGGTAGCCCGCACCGTCGCTGTCGATTTTCACCACGCCCAAATTGGCTGCTGGATCGAGCTGGACGTTGCGGAAAAATTTCCCCGAACCGGTGACGATAAACGGCGTATTCGCCAGCAGCGGCATCGGCTGACTCAGCGCGATATAGCGTGGTTTTTCGTGGAAATCGGCGCTAAATGGCGCGATATCTGCTTCATCAAGACGCAGCGTCAGGTTACCGCCGTTACGCTCGTCCCAGCCTTTCAGCCACGCATCAGAAGTGGCTTTGATCATCCCCTGGACGAACCAGGAAGTAGTAATGTTTTGCATGTTCGGTGTTCCTGTTTATTGCCCGAACGTTATCGGGTCTTACGTAGGCCGGATAAGCGAAGCACCATCCGGCAATCGTGTTTCATTCATTGCCGGATGGCGACGCGGGGCGTCTTATCCGGCCTACAAGCCTGGTGTCACGGTTAGCTACGTTTGCTCAAAATCTCTTTTTCATAAGTGCGCACGCTGTCCAGCCACTGGCTGCCCGCTGGCGTGTCGTGACGCTGGCAATACATCTCCCAGACGGCCTGCCACGGCAGCGATTTTTGCTCTTCCAGCAGGGCCAGGCGTGCGGTGTAGTCGCCGCTGGCTTCGAGCTGGCGCAGTTGCTCGGTCGGTTCTAACAGCGCGCGCAGCAGGGCTTTTTTCATATTGCGGGTACCGATCACCCACGCGGCGATGCGGTTAATGGAGGCGTCGAAGAAGTCGAGGCCGATGTGTACGCGGTCAAACAGGTTGTGGCGCACGATCTCGCTGGCAATCGCCTGCGTTTCATCATCCAGCAGCACCACGTGATCGCTGTCCCAACGCACCGGACGGCTGACATGCAGCAGCAGGCGCGGCACGTACAGCATGGCGGCGGAGATTTTGTCGGAAATCACTTCGGTCGGATGGAAGTGACCCGCATCCAGACACAGCGCCGTCTGGCGACTGGTGGCGTAACCCATGTAGAACTCGTTAGAGCCGACGGTGTAGCTTTCCGCACCGATGCCAAACAGCTTGCTTTCGACGGCATCGATATGGTGCGCCGGGTCTAGTTTCTCGCTGATCACTTCGTCCAGCGCATCCAGCAGACGCTGGCGCGGCGCTAAACGATCAACGGTGATATCTTTCATGCCATCCGGGATCCAGATGTTCATCACTGATGGCGTACCCAACTGCTCGCCAAAATACGCCGAGACGCGACGGCTGGCTTTGCAGTGATCGATCCAGAACTGGCGAATGGTGTCATCGGCGTGGGCCAGCGTGAAACCGTCGGCGCTCAGCGGGTGTGAGAAGCAGGATGGGTTGAAATCCAGTCCTAACTGATTCGCTTTCGCCCACTCCACCCAGTTTTTAAAGTGCTCAGGTTTGATTTGATCGCGGGCAACCGGCGTATCAGATTCCAGATAGATCGCGTGCAAATTCAGACGTTTTGGACCCGGAATCAGGCTCAGCGCCTGCTCCAGATCGGCCCGCAGTTCGGTGGCGTTACGCGCTTTACCCGGATAGTTACCGGTAGCCTGAATACCGCCAGTGAGCGAACCTTCCGGATTTTCGAAACCGGCGACATCATCGCCCTGCCAGCAGTGCATGGAGACTGGCAGACGATCGAGCTGGCGTAAGGCCGCCTCGACATCAATGCCTACCGCGGCGAAACGCAGTTTTGCCAGTTCCCAGGCTTGTTCAAGTTGAGTGGTCATGCGCAAAGCTCCTTTGTCTGTCGTAGTGATTGAAACTGCGCCTGGTAGCGGGCAATTTCACTTTCAGGATTGGGAATGAAGGTGGTCAGTTCGTAGTTAGCGCGCACCACCTGACGGAAATCATCAACGTTGTTCAGCTCGTCCAGCGTCATCAGCTGGATGCCAATATTGCCGAGCGTGGAGGCCTCAATTGGCCCGGATACCACGCGAATACCGCAGGCATCTGCACACAACTGGTTCAGTAAGGTGTTCTGGCAGCCGCCACCGACAATGTGCAGTTGGCTAAATGCTGCACCACGCAGTTGTGCCAGCTCTTGCAGGATGTCGGCGTACAGCAACGCCAGGCTGTCGAAGATACAGCGCGCCAGTTCGGCGTTTTGCAGGGGTACGGGTTGGCCTGATTCACGGCATGCTGCCTGAATTTCTGCACTCATATCGTCGGGGTTGATAAAGCGGTCGTCGTTCGGGTTTATCAGGAATTGACAGGCCGGCAGCGCTTGCGTTTGGCTGATAAGCGTTGGCAGGTCGGAAATCTGGCGCTCTTTTAATACGCGCTGGAGCAGCCACAGCCCCATAATATTTTTCAGGACACGGTAGCGCCCTTCCGCGCCGCCTTCGTTGGTGATATTCGCCGCCAGCGCCGCATCGTTGGTATACGGCGTTCTGCTCTCAAAGCCCATCAGCGACCAGGTTCCGGAAGAGAGATAGGCGCTGTTTTTGTCGGCCAGCGGAGAAGCTATGACCGCGCTGGCCGTGTCGTGACTGGCGACGGCTACGACCGGAATTTGATTTTTCTGCGGGCAAATCCAGTGACCAATTACGTTCCCCGGATGCGTCGGACGACCAAACCAGGCTTTGTCTGCTCCGGTCCACGCCAGCAGAGTGTCATCCCAGTCGTCGGTATTGATATTGACTAACTGGGTGGTGGTGGCATTGGTGTATTCCCAGTTCATTTTGCCGGTCAGGCGAAAGCTGAAGTAGTCGGGGATCAGTAGGGCATGGGCCACCTGCGGGAGCAGTTCTGGCTGTTGTTCAACCAGCGCACGCAACTGATACAGGGTGTTAAAGGGCAGAAACTGAATGCCGCTACGGCGGTAAATTTCACCTTTACCCGGCTGCGCCATCGCTTGCGCCATAATGCCGGTCGTGCGGCTATCACGGTAAGAGACCGGCAGACCGACACGTTGACCGACGTTATCGATCAGAACGTAATCCACGCCCCAGGTATCAATGCCGATGCTGTCTATCCGAATGCCTTCATCGCAGACTTTTTTCAGGCCAAGACGAATATCGTTTTCCAGGCTGTCGATGTCCCAGGTGTCAAAACCGTCTGTTTTTTGCAGGCAGTTCACGAAGCGGTGGATTTCACGCAGCGTCAGGGTGCTGTGTTCACTGTCGTAACGCGCCAGCATTACGCGCCCACTGGATGCGCCGAGATCGACTGCGACACAATGGCGAAAAGTCATAGCGAGGTCCTTCTGAGTTTTATTGCACTCAGTCTAAGAACCCCAGATAACGCGTACCTTCTTGACAGTGACAGCCACAATTAGCGGCTGGCAACATGGCAAAGGTGAATGTGATGCTGTTCACAATTTCTATTAATAGGGTCGGTTTTAGCGGATGTGACGTCTTCCGCAATTCCCGATCTTTCCCGCCATTTCTTGAAGAATTGACCGTGTTTACGCACTTTGGCGTCAAAAATTTAAGGTGAGGGTGATAACCCTTAATTACTATTCAGCCATGTTCATTTGATCGGGAAGGATGTCATCATGACGATATTGCATTGCGTGGATTTTTTTCCGACAGGTAAAGCGCCAGTGGCTATTGAACCGCGGCTTCCTCAACCTGCGTTTCCAGAACATCATCATGATTTTCATGAAATTGTGGTGGTCGAACATGGAACGGGGATCCATGTGTTCAACGGACAGCCTTACACCATCAGCGGCGGTACGGTGTGTTTCGTTCGCGATCATGACCGGCATTTATATGAACATACTGACAATCTGTGCCTGACCAATGTGTTGTATCGCTCCCCGGATGCGTTTCAATTTCTGGCTGGGCTGAATCAGCTTTTACCTCAGGAACAGAATGGGCAGTATCCTTCGCACTGGCGGGTGAATCAGGGTGTGTTGCAGCAGGTTCGACAACTGGTGGGGCAGATGGAAGCGCTCGGTGAGGGGATGGACACACCAACGGCGGCAAATCGCGAGATCCTGTTTATGCAGCTGCTGGTGCTGCTGCGTAAAAGCAGCCTGATGGAAGCAGCGACCGATAACGACGCGCGGCTTAACCTCCTGATGGCGTGGCTGGAAGATAACTTTGCCGACGAGGTATGTTGGGAGGCGCTGGCCGAGAAGTTTTCCCTCTCTTTGCGTACTCTTCATCGCCAGCTCAAACAGCAAACCGGATTGACGCCGCAGCGCTACCTTAACCGCTTGCGGCTGATCAAGGCTCGGCATCTGCTTCGTCACAGTGATGATAGCGTGACAGACATCGCTTATCTCTGCGGATTCGGCGACAGTAACCACTTTTCGACGCTATTTCGCCGTGAGTTCGAGTGGTCGCCACGCGATATTCGTCAGGGGCGCGATCTCATGGCGGGAAGCAGCCTGCAGTAACGCGAAAGCTATCACCGTTTTTTACCGCCCGTTTGCTGATAATCATACCCTTTCATGCCGGATGGCGGCTGCGCCTTATCCGGCCTACGTAGATGCCCTGCCCGGTAGGCCGGATAAGCGCAGCGCATCCGGCAAGCGTTCAGGTTGAGGTGATGTGATGGCGGATCATCTGATCCTTCTGAAATCAGACTTTTTTGCGCATGAGCAGCAGGCTGTTGCCGTGGCTGACCGCTATCCGCAGGATGTCTTTGCTGAGCATACCCATGAATTTTGCGAGCTGGTTCTGGTCTGGCGCGGTAATGGCCTGCATGTCCTTAACGATCGCCCGTACCGGATAACCCGTGGCGATCTGTTTTACATTCGCGCCGAAGATAAACAC
Organism: Citrobacter sp. S39; assembly: GCF_009495675.1. NCBI lineage: Bacteria > Pseudomonadati > Pseudomonadota > Gammaproteobacteria > Enterobacterales > Enterobacteriaceae > Citrobacter > Citrobacter sp. S39. The sequence continues at coordinate 791,756 of NZ_CP045555.1, read as the reverse complement.
TCCTACACTTCCGTTAACGACCTTGTGCTGCAAAATATCATCTACTGTCCGGAGCGGTTGACGCTGAATGTTGACTGGCAAGGGGCGATCCCCGGATTTGATGGTGCGCCAAGGCACCCGCACTGGCGACTCGGTAGCGTTGGCATGAGCCAGGTCAGACAGGTGATAAGCCAGCTTGAGCATGAAAGTAATCAACGGGATGCGCAGGCTTTTACCATGGCTGAGCTGCTGTTCGGGCAACTGGTGACCCACCTTAAGCGGCATCGTTATGCCACGGATACGCTCCCGGCGACGTCGAGCGAAACGCTGCTGGATAAACTGATCACCGCGTTAGCCGGTAGCCATGAGCATGCGTTCGAACTGAATAAGTTTTGCGAGCGCGAACGGTGCAGCGAGCGCGTTTTGCGCCAGCAGTTTCGCAGCCAGACCGGCATGACCATCAACCAGTATCTCCGCCAGGTGCGGGTTTGCCATGCGCAGTATCTTCTCAAGCATAGTCGGTTGATGATTAGTGAGATTTCCATGCGCTGCGGCTTTGAGGACAGTAACTACTTTTCGGTGGTGTTCACGCGCGAAACCGGGATGACGCCGAGCCAGTGGCGTCATCTCAGCACCCAACATGATTAGCTGGCCATTCCCAGACCCACAATGTTTGCCGCGACAATGATCACCACGCAGCCAAGGCTTAGCACACTGACCGGACGTCGTCCTGCATTGCTCCACTCTTTCATGATCAGGCCCACGATACCACCGCACAGGACGTAGAAGCTCATGTGCAGCATCCAGCTCATATAGTCATATTGCGCTGGAATTTTGGCATGGCCCCAGGCGTAAAAGAAGAACTGGAGATACCACATCAGACCAGCAAGCGCCGAGAACAGGATGTTGCTGATAATCAGCGGTTTGGCTAACGAGAAGTCGGCTTTTACTGACAGATTTTTCATTTTTGCCAGACGAATGAAGCAGTATCCCAGATTGATTACCGCACCGCCGCCCATGATGACGACGTAGCTTGGCAGGGCGACATACAGCGGATCGATACCGAGTGCTGCAGCGGCTTCGTGCATGGGTTTAGCGGCATCCATAGCAAAGGACATCCCCGCGGAGAAAAAGCCGCACATCACCGCCAGTATCAGACCTTTTTTCAGATTGAACTCTTCGGCTTTGATGCCCATCTTGCGCTCTTTTAACTGTCCGGCACGGGTGACAATCGCCACGCCGATCAGGGCGACCAGCACGCCGAGCAGGGTCATTCGCCCACCAGGCGTGCCGATGAGCACGTCAAATTTACCGGCAATGATTGGCGTCATTAAGGTGCCAACAATCAGCGTAATGCCGATAGCGATCCCGATCCCCATCGACATACCGAGGTAACGCATGGTCAGACCATAGTTGATGTTACCAATCCCCCACATGGCACCGAACAAAAATACCGGCAGCAGTGTGGACGCGCTAAATGAACTGTAATAGGTCCAGAAGTCCGGCAGCAGGATCGCGCTGACGAGCCAGGGAAGGATTAGCCATGATACAAAGCCACCGATGGACCACATGGTTTCCCAGGACCAGTGTTGTACCTTTTTAAAGGGGGCATAGAAACAAGCGGCACTAGCGGCACCGATAAGATGCCATATTATCCCCATCGTAATTGCGTTACCCATTCTGTTTCCTTTTGAATTATCGATTTGGCAGGATGAAAATCACCCGTTTTGATATTCAAAAGTCTAAAGAGTGAGCAATAAATTAACCTTCAGCATGCTGCCGCGTGATGAGTAATGCTGGCAAAATTCAGGGGATGAAAGGGATGTTGATCACAAATGCAGCTCCGCCCCTCTTTTTGTGAAGGGCGGAAATATTGAGGATTAGCAGATTCTTACTGCCTGAATACCCAGTAACCAGGCGAGTTTTTCCAGTACCTCACCATGATGCCCCAGGCCAATACTGCAATGATGGGCTGGGCCGCCCATGCACCATTGCGTGGTGAACTCGCGAGCCGATAACGGGAAGCGATAGCGGCTGTTGGTGTTGCCGATATCCAGAACTTCGCCTGCCACAGCTTCACCTTCGGCATACTGTAAACGCACCCCGTTTTCGGCATCTTCAATTACCGAAAGAAAGGTTACCGGGCCAGACTTCACGGTCATCTGGATGGACACACCTTTGCCGGGTTTACCATGATAAACCGGCAGCGGCACCAGACTCACCGGACCATCCGCCATTAGAGGATGCGCCGGACCGTCATGTCCCCACAAAACAACGTCATCGATAAATTCAATACCATAGGGTTCTGAGAATGAACCTCCAGCCCCTAAAAGTTGCTGAATTTTCATCGCCAGCACATTTTTGATTTCATATTCTCCCGCTACGGGAATACCACGGTGGGTAAGCAGCGTATTGCCGAGAATGATTGAGGTGATGATGTTCTCGTAAGCGTTACCGTTACGACCCTCATAGTAATAGGCGAGTGCGCCAAGCTTATTCCGGGCAATCAGTTTATCCATGGCACAGGCAGTGGTGAGTGCGCGGTCAAGCTCTGCAGGCTCGCATGCTGCATCCAACTGAAGTACACGGTGCATTTCCTGTTGTTTAGCATGGAGGTCTGTCTCGCTGACCTGCTCGCGATATTCCGCCAACTCACACATCTCCAGCGGCTTAAAGCGAACGCCCATTTTGGCGGACAAGTTCGTCATATTGCTGTAAACGTCCACCATGCCGTCATAATAGTGTCCGAGGACGCCGACCTGACAATTTGCCAGCATTTGTCGCGTGTTAAGGGCTTGTAGCCACTGCGCAGTTTGTTGCCAGACGTACTCATCACCCTGTAGTGCGCCAACGATCAATTGAAAGCGGATATTCGCACGGTTAAACACATTTGCCAGTTCGGGGGCGCTGCAGGCCTGACAGTGCGCCAGCCACTCTCCAGTACGCCCGCCCCGATCGGGAATTTGACGGATAGTTGAATAGGGCAGTCCTGGCTCTGGCTGTAGGGCCAGAATAATGACCGGTTTATTGATGCTCTGCACAAGGGGGAGCACCGTTGAGCTGAGCGCGTAGGTGCTGATGTAAAGGCAGACCGCATCGACTGACTGCTGTTGCAACCGCTTGATAAGGGCATCGGCTTTATCGACGTTATCAATCAGGCCGCCATTAATCACGGTGGCTTGTTGTGCCGTCAGACGCTCATCAATTGTTTGCAGATAGCCCTGAAGACGTGACTCCAGGCCTGTAAACTGGGGCCAGTATGTGTCGAGGCCGATACCAAAAAGGGCAATGTTGACAGACATAGCAATATTTCCTTGTGAGATAATTCTCAGACTATGTCGTGCTTTATCTCCCATGTCCTTCATGTCGCTGCCTGTTTTCTACACAGGTTGGCAAAATTCACCTGATTTTCCCAGTGATGCTCACACTTTTACCGCATAATAGCCCTGTAAAAAGTACGGCATTGATAATCATTTTCAATATCATTTAATTAACTATAATGACCCAACTGCTTACGCGGCGTTAACACAGGCCGCCCGACAATACTGGAGATGATTATGAGTTATACACTGCCATCCCTGCCGTACGCTTATGATGCCCTTGAACCGCACTTCGATAAGCAGACGATGGAAATCCACCATACCAAACACCACCAGGCTTACGTAAACAACGCGAACGCTGCGCTGGAAAGCCTGCCAGAATTCGCCAGCCTGTCCGCTGAAGAGCTGATCACCAAACTGGATCAACTGCCAGCAGACAAGAAAACCGTACTGCGTAACAACGCGGGCGGTCACGCTAACCACAGCCTGTTCTGGAAAGGCCTGAAAATCGGTACTACGTTGCAGGGTGACCTGAAAGCGGCTATCGAACGTGACTTTGGCTCCGTTGACAACTTCAAAGCTGAATTTGAAAAAGCAGCGGCAACCCGCTTTGGCTCCGGCTGGGCGTGGCTGGTGCTGAAAGGTGACAAACTGGCTGTTGTTTCCACCGCCAACCAGGATTCCCCGCTGATGGGTGAAGCTATCTCTGGCGCTTCCGGTTTCCCAATCGTGGGCCTGGATGTTTGGGAACACGCGTACTACCTGAAATTCCAGAACCGTCGCCCGGACTACATCAAAGAGTTCTGGAACGTCGTGAACTGGGACGAAGCTGCCGCGCGTTTCGCAGCAAAAAAATAAGTTCTATGCTTTAACGAAGCCCTGCAAGCGATGCTTGTGGGGTTTTTTTGTGATCAAACTCAATATAAAAACAATGATCCACTTAAATTGAAACAATGTTTTATTATGCGAGTGGGATCACTTTTATAGTCTCTATGAATGTCTATCTTCTTTTCATCAAGACGGGCGCATCTCAAAGCAAGATGCAATCGCCCATAAAAATTGCCCCATTTTTATGTCTACAGGTGATGGAAATGCAGATCAAACGTACGATAGAGAAAATCCCAGGCGGTATGATGCTGGTGCCGCTTTTCCTGGGCGCGTTGTGTCACACCTTTTCCCCCGGCGCCGGGAAATACTTCGGCTCCTTTACCAACGGTATGATCACCGGTACGGTACCTATCCTGGCGGTCTGGTTCTTTTGCATGGGGGCGTCGATCAAGCTAAGCGCCACCGGCACCGTGCTGCGTAAATCAGGTACGTTAGTCATAACCAAGATTCTGGTGGCGTGGGTGGTTGCAGCGATTGCCTCACGCATTCTGCCGGAACATGGCGTAGAGGTCGGATTCTTCGCTGGGTTGTCTACGCTGGCGCTGGTGGCCGCCATGGATATGACCAACGGCGGGTTGTATGCCTCGATTATGCAGCAGTACGGCACCAAAGAAGAGGCTGGGGCGTTTGTCCTTATGTCGCTGGAGTCTGGCCCGCTGATGACCATGGTGATTCTGGGAACTGCCGGGATCGCGTCGTTTGAACCGCACGTATTTGTTGGCGCAGTATTGCCGTTCCTGATTGGCTTTGCGCTGGGGAATCTGGACCCTGAACTGCGGGAGTTTTTCAGCAAAGCGGTGCAAACACTGATCCCGTTCTTTGCCTTCGCATTAGGTAACACTATTGATTTGAGCGTGATTGCTCAGACCGGCGTGCTGGGTATTTTGCTGGGCGTGGCAGTGATTATCATCACTGGTATTCCATTGATTATCGCCGATAAACTGATTGGTGGTGGCGATGGTACGGCGGGGATTGCGGCTTCCAGTTCTGCGGGGGCAGCGGTTGCTACGCCTGTGCTGATTGCTGAAATGGTTCCGGCATTTAAACCGATGGCACCGGCAGCAACTTCCCTGGTCGCCACGTCGGTGATTGTGACCTCCATTCTGGTGCCGATTATCACGTCTATCTGGTCGAAAAGGGCCAAAGCAAGGGCGGCAGAAATTGATCTTCGTGGCACCGTGAAGTAAGTCTCTTAAGCCGGATGGTCTGCACCATCCGGCTTAATTATTTACCCTTTGACGACAAACACCTCATCGATTGTTCTACACTCACTCTCGTTCAACTCTCCACCGGCATTACGTGACACGCCGGAGCAATAGCCAAACTTACGCGATACCACGGTTTTGATGGTGGTGACAAAATCTTCGCCGATGGCATAGATGGACATATAGGTGCCAATCTGGTCCTGAATATCGCGAAGCGCTGCCAGGTCGCCCTGTTTAAACGCTTCCCGCGCGCTGACAAACAGTTCCGGCATGACGTTGTTCAACCCTGAAATAATCCCTGCGCCACCTGCCAACAGGTTGGGAATATAGTATTCGTCGTAGCCGGACAGCACGGCAAAATCCTCCCGCACGGCGCGGGTGGTCTGAATCATACTGCGAGTATGAGACTGGCAGTCGACGGTGTCTTTGATACCAGCGAAATTCGGGAACTCAGCGGCGAGGGAGGCAACCAGCTCGGGGGTTAAATCGCAGCCGGTGCGTGCCGGGAAGTTATAGGCAAACCATTTGCCGCTGAGTTTCTGCCCCAACTGACGGAAGTAGCTCAGCAGCTGTTTCGCCGTTTGTCCGTAGTAGTAGGGCGGCAGGATCATCACGGCATCGTAACCTGAGCGATACGCTTCCTGCGCCATCAACAATACATCATTCTGGCAGGTGGATGAGACGTTGGCGACCATCTTCAGCGAGCTCATGGCGCGGGCCTCGCGGATCAGCAGCAGCCTTTCTTCGAGCGTAAAGGAAGCAAATTCCCCGATGCTGCCCATCAGCAAAATCACGTCGATTTTGGCCTCGGTAAGGCGTTTGAGATGCTGGCTTAGACCGTTGAGATCGATCTTACCGTCATTGTCCATTGGCGTAATGGAAGGACACCAGACGCCAGCAAATTGCGATTGATCAGTCACGTTGTCGACTCCTTATTTGAAATGATGTTTCAAAACCAGCTTACATTGATAGCATGTGTCCCTAAGTTTCATGTGAACCGTGCTCTCATTTTGAGCGACTGGGGTAAAATAAATGTGGTGTAATGGGGGAAATTTATCGGGAGAGGGAACAGATGCGATATCCGGTCGATGTTTTTACGGGCAAAGTTCGGGACTACACGGGAAGCCGTCCCAGCGCGATTGCTAAAGTCCAGATTGACGGCGAGCTGATGCTGACCGAACTGGGGCTGACGGGAGATGAACAGGCGGAAGCGAAAATTCATGGCGGGCCGGATCGCGCGCTGTGTCACTATCCGCGTGAACACTATCAGCACTGGAGACAAGCGTTTCCGGAGCAGGCGGAGCTATTTGTCGCGCCCGCGTTTGGTGAGAACCTCTCTACTGAGGGGCTGACTGAAGAGAATGTGTATATTGGTGACATTTTCCAGTGGGGAGAGGCGTTGATTCAGGTCACGCAGCCGCGCTCGCCGTGCTTTAAGTTGAATTTCCATTTTGGCATCAGCGATATGGCCTGCCAGATGCAGGATGCAGGTAAGACGGGCTGGCTGTGCAGCGTCGTCGCGGCAGGGCTGGTATCTGCAGATGCGCCGTTGATCCTGGCGTCACGCGTGAGCGACGTCAGCGTGCGGGAGGCAATTGCTATCGCCTGGCATATGCCGTTTGATGATTCGCAATATCACCGTTTACTGTCGGCTGCCGGGTTATCAAAAAGTTGGACCAGAACGATGCAAAAGCGTCGTTTAAGCGGCAAGATCGAAGACAATTCCCGCCGTTTGTGGGGGAAATAGCCCACGTCAGTCCCTGCAATTAAATCAGGTGGCGACACCTGATTTACCTCTCCCCCGCGGTTCATTTCCCTGCATACAAAACCGGGCAAAAACCTGCCGGTCACGGTTTGCTTCAAAGCCATTCTTGATACCTGGTCCACAAAAAGAAACTCTGCGTTGAAAAAAAACTTGAGTATTTCCTGCACTCAAATATCTTAGCTTCAAATTGGTTTAAACCAGATTAGCGAAATGAAAAAGAAAAACAATGTTGATGTGCTCAGAGAGCGCTTTGAAAGCTGGTTAAACGAGAAGAATTTACCAGCGGGGTCCAAACTGCCTTCGGAGAGGGAGTTATGTGAGCTTCTGGATGCAAAGCGTATGACCTTACGTCAGGTTTTGATTGAGCTCGAGATCGATGCGCGTATTTTCCGCAAGAACCGCAGTGGTTGGTTTATTTCGTCGAAGCGATTTATTTATAACCCTAAATCACTTTCCAGCTTCAATGCTGAAGCCTGTGCTCAGGGACGTGAACCTTTTTGGGATTATTTAACCAAAGAAACCATTGAAACAGCCCCGCATCATGTTGATGATGTTTTTCTCTCCTCCGGCGATCGCTATTTAGTTACTGGCTGGTGCGGTCTTGATTCACATAAAGTGTTTTACCATGAATCCTATATTGATGCCGATGTTGCGCCTGGATTCATTAATAAATTGGGCAATCAGTCTTTTGCCAGCGTCTGGGAAGATGCATTTGGCTATGTTTTAAATATCAAAGAAATGATTTTTAAACCGGTCAATATGCCAGAAGTGGCCTGCAAAGAGCTGGGAGTTGCGCCTAATACGTATGGAATTTTAGTAGAAAAACATCGGGCTACCCAAGATAAAAAAGTGGTTCAGGTTGATTTCGAATACTGGCGACTTGAATCAGTGGAGCTTGTTATTCGTGATGAATGAGAAAAATAATGGGAAAATATAACAAAGAACTTCTTGCCGAACGCGCGAGAAATATACCGCTGTACCTACATGCTTATGCTTTTCATCTGAATATGCGCTACGAGAGAGTCCTGCCGGGGGATCTTCTGGATATTGCGTATCAGCAAAAATTGAAGGGTGTAAAAATACATGTTGAGGATGGTGAGTCCCAATCACTGCAGAAACTGAACGATCAGCAGCTACACGATTTTAAAGAGAAGGCCAAAAAATATAATCTGGATGTGCATATCGAAACGAGCGCATCGGATAAGGCGACATTGACGGATGCAATCCGTATTGCTGTTGCTACTGGTGCAACTTCAGTGCGTTTCTACCCGCGTTATGAAGGGCATCTGAACGATGTTATGGCGAAGATTGCCAATGATATTGCGTGGCTGTCTCAGTATGACGATTGCGGACTAAGCTTTACTATCGAACAGCATGAAGATCTGCAAGGCCATGAGCTGGTGACGCTGGTTAACAATAGCGGGATGAAAAATCTCTCTATTCTGTTTGATTTTGGCAACATGATTAATGCTAATGAACAGCCGCTTTCTGCGTTAGAGGTTATGTCTCCATTAATCACTCAGGTGCATATCAAAGACGCCAAAATTATTAAAGAAGGTAAAGGCTGGGGGCATGAGGCTTGTCGTTCAGGACACGGCGATTTACCTATGGAAGAGATGCTCAAGGCATTATTACTTTTAGGTGAAGATAAACCGCAAGTACATGCTTTTGGTCTGGAAGAAGAAGTTGAATATTATGCCCCTGCATTTCGCTTCGACGATGAGGGTGATAATCCCTGGATCCCATGGCGCGATGCAAGTTATACACCGCTGCCTGACAGTAATATGATTGATGCGCGACTGGCGCAGGAAAAAGAGCATGCTCTTGCGCAAATCAAATATATTCGCGATTTATGCGATAAATTTATAACTAATCAATAAATTTCTTTAAATATTATTAAATGTAAGAATGACTATGCAAATAGTCTATCTGTTTTATTGATTAAATATTTTAATTAAATATTTCTCTCAACAAGCAATGAGGGTTTAATTATGTTCATGAATAAATGGGCAAGGCTCTGCTTTTTAATTTTAGGCGGCGGCACGATATTCAAGCTTTCAAGTATGAAAGATGTTTTCTATGTGCCAATGCAGAATGACTGGGGTTTAACCAATACGCAAATTGGCTTGAGTTTTACGGTTTATACGATTGTTCAGACAACCGGGCTTTTTCTTTCGCTCTATATCGCAGATCGTTACTCCAAGAAAATATTATTACCGTTAGGTCTGATTGGTGTTGGGTTATGTGGCTTATATCTGGCAACGCTACCGTCATTTACCGGCTATCTCATTTGCTTTGCCGCGATGGCTTTCTTTGCCGATGTGGTTTATTGGCCGGTATTACTGAAAGCCGTACGTCTGCTGGGAACGAAAGAAGAACAAGGGCGCATGTTTGGCTTTTTGGAGGCTGGACGCGGTGTGGTAGACGTCATTGTCGCTTCTGGTGCCCTGTTTGTCTTCGTCCATTTTGGTGAGGGGAAAGCGGGCATGCAGGCGGGGCTGCTGTTTTATACGCTCATCACCATTGCGGCTGGTATTGTGACCTACTTTATTGTCGATAATGACGAAGTTAAAGGCGGCGAGAAAACCAGTGCCAACATGGAAGTGTTAAAGGGTATCAAACATGTTTTATCCTGCCCTAACGTTTGGCTGGCTTCTTTAGGTATTTTCTTCGTTTACGCCGCGTACTGTGGACTGACTTACTTTATTCCGTTCTTAAAAGATATCTATATGCTGCCGGTAGCACTCGTTGGCGCGTACGGCATCATCAACCAGTATGCGTTAAAAATGGTAGGTGGGCCGATTGGTGGAATGTTGGCAGATAAAGTTGCTAAATCACCGACAGTGTATCTGAAGTGGACGTTCCTGATCTCTGCTGTTGCGATGCTTGTGTTCATGCAGTTACCGCATCAAACAATGAACGTGTATATCGGTATGGTGGCGACATTAGGGTTCGGAGCGATTATCTTCTCACAGCGCGCCATTTTCTTCGCGCCGATGGATGAGATCGGTACCCCACGTGAGTATGCGGGCTCGGCAATGGCATTTGGTTGCATCATCGGTTATATGCCAGCGATGTTTGCGTACACCTTGTACGGCTATTTGCTGGATACCAATAGCGGCATCACTGGCTACAACTATGTCTTTAGCGTGATGATTGCGTTCAGCTTAATGGGCTTTATCTGCTCGACCATTCTGGTGAAGCGAATTAAAAAGCAAAAGCTAGCGGCTGCAGCTGCGGCGGCATAACGTGAATGCTTCCCCGGTAATCATGTCGTACCGGGGAAGCCTGTTAAGCGCGTTTATACAGCGGTAACCAAATCACCAGCCGTAAACCACCCAGCGGGCTGTCTTCGGCCTTCACCCAGCCACGATGCTGCTGGATTGCGGTTTCAACAATCGCCAGACCCAGACCTGTTCCGCCAGACTCGCGATCGCGCGCCTCATCGGTACGATAGAACGGACGGAAAATCTGTTCTCTGTCTTCAGGGCTTACACCTGGGCCATCGTCGTCCACGGTGATGGTAATCCCGTCGATATCCACCGCGAAGCCAACTTCAATCTTCGTATGTGAATAGCGCAGGGCATTGCGCACAATGTTTTCCAGCGCACTTTCCAACGCATTTGGGTTACCGTACAGCGGCCACGGGCCCGGCGGGAAATTCACCGTGAGCGATTTACCCATCTGCTCAGCTTCAAAGGCGGCGTTATCCAGCACTTCGCCCCACAGCTGATTAGCTTTCACCGTTTCACTGACCAGCGCGTTTTTCTGCTGATTACGTGACATCACCAGTAGGTCGTTGATCATGCTGTCTAGTCGGTGTGCTTCTGTTTCAATGCGCTCCAGCTCTTTGCTCTCACCGCTACGACGGCGCAGCAGAGCGGTGCCTAGTTGCAGACGCGTTAGCGGTGTTCTCAGCTCGTGAGAGATGTCCGACAGCAGACGTTGCTGCGTGGTCATCATCCGTTCCAGCGCCGTCACCATCTGGTTAAAGCTGGCACCTGCCGCCAGAAACTCCTGCGGACCGGCTTCCAGCTCCGGATGTTGACGCAGGTTGCCCTGGGCCACTTCATCCGCCGCGTTTTTCAACTTACGCGCTGGTTTCGCCAGACTCCAGGCAAGCCAGAGCAATAGCGGAGAGCTGACTAACATGGTGACGATCAGCAACAACAGCGGTCGGTCAAACAGCAGGTTGATAAAGTCAGATTGTGAGCTGCTGGCTGGTCGAATGAGATACAGCTGGTAGTTATCTTCACCGTCTCTGACGGAGAAAGGCCCGACCATCTCAACGCGACCGTATTTTTTCTTTTGCGGATGGTCGGCGTTATCGGCCTGACCAATAAAGTTACGAATGATCTGCATTTCATTGCGTTCTGCGCCGATCACGCGTCCTTCCGTCGTAACAAGTAATAACCGCTGTCCTGGCGGCGCCCACTTGTCTATCGCCCGAAACAAGCGACGCCACCACATCAAATCGTTGGGTGGATCGTTCGCCAGTTCAGCTTCAACGTGTTGCTCAATCATTAACCCCTGGCGCTGCTCGCTGTCCAGTAGCTCGGTCATCTGGCGTGAGTCGAGCTTGGGTAACATCAGTACCAACATCAACACCAGTGCCAGCGTCAACCAGAAGATGGCAAAGATGCGCGCGGTTAAGCTCCCTATCATGAAGCGGAAACCATCAGGTAGCCGCGACCACGCAGGGTTTTAAACCACGGGTGTCCGTCTTTACGCTCTGGCAGCTTACGACGCAGGTTCGAGATATGCATATCGATAGCGCGATCGAAAGGCGTCAGGCGTTTACCCAGCACTTCCTGGCTCAGGTGCTCACGCGAAACCACCTGACCGAGATGCTGTGCCAGCAAATAAAGCAGGGTGAATTCGGTGCCGGTGAGCTCCAGGATTTGCCCGTCAAAGCTGGCTTCCTGGCGACCAGGATTAAGGCTTAACGCATCTACTTCCAGAGTCGGCGAGCCGTTATCGCTGTTCTGCTGCTGTTCGCTCCAGTGTGAGCGACGCAGAATAGCGCGGATGCGCGCGACCAGTTCACGGTCGTTAAACGGTTTGGGTAAATAGTCGTCCGCGCCCAGCTCAAGGCCAAGTACGCGATCCAATTCGCTGCCGCGAGCGGTCAGCATGATTACGGGTGTCTGGTGTGTCTGACGAAGTGCTTTCAGCGTATCAATGCCGTTTTTCTTCGGCATCATGACGTCGAGCAAAAGTAAATCGATGCTGTCATCCAGAAGCTCAAGCGCCTGTTCCCCATCATAGGCAACCAGCACATCGAAACCTTCCATTTCGAGCAACTCCTTTAACAGGGAAGTCAGCTCTCGGTCATCATCAACTAACAGGATTTTATTCATTGTTTACGTACCTCCGAGGCAGAAATTACGTCATCAGGCGTCGCTAATCTATGACTTTACGTTGTTTTACACCCCCTGACGCATGTTTGCAGCCCGAATCGTAAACTGTCTCTCGTTGAATCGCGACAGAAAAGATTTTGGGAGCAAGTGATGGGCAAAGTTAGCGCTGCCGTCATGGCCTCAACGCTGGCACTCAGTACATTTAGCCATGCAGCTGAAGTCGTCACAGGCGATCACTGGCACCTGGGTGAAGGCTCATCGCAACGTAGCGTTCAGAGCCACATGTTTGACGGTATCAGTTTAACCGAACATCAACGTCAACAGATGCGAGATTTAATGCAGCAGGCAAGACACGAACAGCCTCCTGTTAATGTTAGCGAAATGGAGACAATGCATCGCCTTGTCACCGCAGAGAAATTTGATGAAAGCGCAGTGCGCGCTCAGGCAGAAAGAATGGCGCAAGAACAGGTTGCCCGCCAGGTTGAAATAGCCAGGATCCGCAACCAGATGTATCGCCTGTTAACGCCCGAGCAGCAAGCGGTTTTAAATGAGAAACATGAACAACGAATGGAGCAACTGCGCGACGTAGCGCACTGGAAAAAAAGCTCATCGTTGAATTTATTGAGTAGTAGCAACTCACGTTCCCAGTAGTAACCCTGTTTTCCTTGCCATAGACACCATCCCTGTCTTCCCCCACATGATGTGGGGGTTTTTTTTGCCCAAATTAAATCGGATTACCAAAGATAAGCAGCTACTTACAGAAGATATTTGGAGCTTATAAACGCTTTTGTTATGCGTGATTGACCTCAATGTAACTGACTGCCTTTATGTAGAGCCGTGTAATCTGATAATAATGCTTAGCTTTTTCCTAAATCCAACACAGTACCATCATTGGTAATGATAAAGGTGTAGTAGCGGTTTTTTCCATTTAAGGTATAGCTTGCGCCATACACTAACCCTTTTTCTAAATTTACCGTAAAGCAGGTACTTGGGTAGGTGAGATACTTAAAATCGCCGACTAATAATTTTTTATATTCTCTACCATTAGTTGATAGAATATAGCGGGTTAATACATCATTTTTATCTATGGTAAAGCAAACGCGACTGCCATCTACGTAGATCGCCCGTCGTTCGCCGGACTCTGCACCCTCTCTACCTTTCCCTGGGCATCCGGCCAGAAATAAAAGTATAGGAAGAAAAAAGATCGACTTCTTCATATCGGAAAATCCCCTAATACCTTTTCATATTTCTGTATTAACTCCAGCTCAGGTTCTTCTGGGTCATAATCACGGTAAACATACAGATCGCTATGTCCATCAAACCCATAATGCTTTAACAACCAGTAATCGCTGACTAATGATGCTTGCTGCTCCAGCCTGCAATCAAGTAAGTTTTTTTCATTTAGGCTGTATGTATAATCAGCTGCCCATGAGAACGCCCCGCGTGTTCGTACCCACATTCCATATTGGTGCTGCCAAACATGCATCATTTCATGTAAAAAAAGATGCTGAGCATTTGGAGTTTGCTGTTTTGTTGGCATCGAGAAATCATCTTCGTATTTTATTTTTCTAAACCACATTTCGCCGTTGGGCGTCATCGCCTGGCCGGGGTTTTGACTATCAAAAGGAAGATAACTTTCCAGATGAACCCAAACTTGATGGTAAAGAATGCTGAAGCCAAAGAGCGAGTTTGCAAGATTTATCTCGCCAAGCCTTAACCTACGCAGCCCTCCTTCTTGGATCGGTTTCCAGTCAATAGAATTAGGGTAATACGTCATCTTAATCCCTCAAGATATGTTGATTGAGTGTTTATCGTACACCTAAAGTAAATCAGCATTGGAAGAGTTATAGAGAGGTCTTAAAAACTCAGAATAAAACGTATTCAGCTGACGTATGGTCATGCTGATCCGGCTGTAAGATAGGCCGTAATGTAGATTTTTTATTAGAATAAATTTTTAATTTAAGTGTTGCTATGTATTGCTACAACATTCCATCCCTGTCTTCCCTCACATGATGTGAGGGGGGGCCAAAATTTGTCACTCGGTTATTGCCTGACTGTTTTACTTCATCCGTTATACTAGCGGCATATTCTGGCTGGAGTGTTTATGAATCATACCTATGGGCGGCTGGTGAGCCGGGCGGCAATCGCGGCGACCGTGATGGCATCGCTGTTACTTTTGATCAAAATTTTCGCGTGGTGGTACACCGGATCGGTCAGTATTCTGGCTGCACTGGTGGATTCTCTGGTGGACATCGCGGCGTCGTTAACCAACCTGTTGGTGGTGCGCTATTCGCTGCAACCGGCCGATGATGAACATACGTTCGGACACGGAAAAGCGGAATCACTGGCGGCGCTGGCGCAAAGCATGTTTATTTCCGGTTCGGCGCTGTTTTTATTCCTGACCGGGATTCAGCATCTCATCCAACCGACGCCGATGAAAGATCCCGGCGTTGGGGTGGTTGTCACCATCATTGCGTTAGTGTGTACAATCATTCTGGTCTCGTTTCAGCGCTGGGTAGTGAAGCGTACGCAAAGTCAGGCCGTTCGGGCAGATATGCTTCATTATCAGTCTGATGTTATGATGAACGGTGCGATTCTCATTGCGCTCGGGCTGGCATGGTACGGCTGGCATCGTGCGGATGCCTTGTTTGCGCTCGGGATTGGCATCTATATTTTATATAGTGCATTACGCATGGGGTATGAGGCAGTGCAATCTTTGCTGGATCGCGCTTTACCCGATGAGGAACGTCAGGAAATTATTGATATCGTGACGTCATGGCCTGGGGTCAGCGGCGCTCACGATCTTCGCACGCGGCAGTCAGGGCCGACCCGCTTTATTCAGATTCATTTGGAAATGGAAGATAATCTGCCGCTCGTTCAGGCGCATTTAGTGGCTGAACAGGTTGAGCAGGCAATTTTACGGCGTTTCCCGGGATCAGATGTCATCATTCATCAGGATCCCTGTTCAGTCGTACCCAAGGAAGGCAAGGTGTTTGAGCTTTCATAATTCGTTGTAAAAAGTGAACCGGGCCAGCATTTTGTGTATAAATTACCACCATTTGGCCTGACCTGAATCAATTCAGCAGGAAGTGATTGTTATACTATCTGCATATTCGTTGGATCGTTTCGATATGCGGAATCGACTTCCGGCAGCAGATTTCATTTTGCATTCCAAAGTTCAGAGGTAGTCATGATTAAGAAAATCGGTGTGTTGACAAGCGGCGGTGATGCGCCGGGCATGAACGCAGCAATCCGTGGTGTTGTACGTGCAGCGTTGACGGAAGGGCTGGAAGTCATGGGGATCCATGATGGCTACCTGGGTTTGTATGAAGACCGTATGGTCCAGCTTGACCGCTACAGCGTGTCCGACATGATCAACCGTGGCGGTACTTTCCTCGGTTCAGCTCGCTTCCCGGAATTCCGCGACGAAAACGTGCGTGCGGTGGCTATCGAAAACCTGAAAAAGCGTGGCATTGATGCGCTGGTTGTTATCGGCGGTGACGGTTCTTACATGGGTGCGAAACGCCTGACTGAAATGGGCTTCCCATGCATCGGTCTGCCGGGCACTATCGACAACGATATCAAGGGCACCGACTACACCATCGGTTACTTCACCGCTCTGGGTACTGTAGTAGAAGCGATTGACCGTCTGCGTGATACCTCTTCTTCTCACCAGCGTATTTCCATCGTTGAAGTGATGGGCCGCTACTGTGGCGATCTGACCCTGGCGGCTGCAATTGCCGGTGGTTGTGAGTTCGTAGTGGTTCCGGAAGTGGAATTCAGTCGCGACGATTTGGTTGCTGAAATCAAAGCGGGCATCGCGAAAGGTAAAAAACACGCAATTGTAGCGATCACTGAACACATGTGTGACGTTGACGAACTGGCGCATTACATCGAGAAGGAAACGGGCCGCGAAACGCGTTCGACCGTACTGGGTCACATTCAGCGTGGTGGTTCCCCGGTTCCTTACGATCGTATCCTGGCATCCCGTATGGGCGCATATGCTATTGAACTGCTGCTGGCAGGTCATGGCGGTCGCTGTGTCGGTATTCAGAACGAGCAACTGGTTCACCACGATATCATCGATGCTATCGAGAACATGAAGCGTCCGTTCAAAGGTGACTGGCTGGACTGCGCGAAAAAACTGTACTGATTGTTTTTTGTTGCCCGGTGGCGCTTCGCTTACCGGGCCTACAGCGTGTACTCTTGTAGGCCGGATAAGGCGTAAGCCGTCATCCGGCACAACCTGCCTCATTTATTCCCCGAAGTTATAGCAAATCTTTTTTTATTCTTTAATGTTTAGATGCCTTTCTGGCACGCTTTGCTCATCACAACATCACATAAGAGAGCTGGGCGATGAACAAATGGGGCGTAGGGTTAACATTATTGCTGGCATCGACCAGCGTTCTGGCAAAGGATATTCAGTTACTTAACGTATCGTACGATCCAACACGTGAACTGTACGAGCAGTACAATAAAGCCTTCAGCGCGCACTGGAAGCAGGAAACGGGCGATAACGTCGTGATCCGCCAGTCACACGGCGGCTCTGGTAAACAGGCGACCTCTGTCATCAACGGTATTGAAGCCGATGTCGTGACGTTGGCACTGGCGTACGACGTGGATGCCATTGCTGAACGTGGTCGAATTGATAAAAACTGGATTAAGCGCTTGCCGGATAACTCTGCGCCTTACACCTCCACCATCGTGTTCCTGGTCCGCAAAGGCAACCCCAAACAAATTCATGACTGGAACGATTTGATCAAACCGGGCGTGTCAGTGATTACACCAAACCCGAAAAGCTCAGGCGGCGCACGCTGGAACTATCTGGCGGCATGGGGCTATGCCCTGCACCACAACAACAACGATCAGGCCAAAGCGCAGGACTTCGTCAAGGCTCTGTTTAAAAACGTTGAAGTGCTGGATTCCGGTGCGCGTGGTTCAACCAATACCTTCGTTGAGCGTGGTATCGGTGATGTGCTGATCGCCTGGGAAAACGAAGCGCTGCTGGCAACGAACGAGCTGGGTAAAGACAAATTCGAGATAGTGACGCCGAGTGAATCTATTCTCGCGGAGCCGACCGTTTCCGTGGTCGATAAAGTGGTGGAAAAGAAAGACACCAAAGCGGTGGCGGAAGCTTACCTGAAGTATCTCTACTCTCCGGAAGGCCAGGAAATTGCAGCGAAAAACTATTATCGTCCACGTGATACAGACGTTGCGAAGAAATACGAAAATGCATTTCCGAAGCTGAAGCTGTTCACCATCGATGAAGAGTTTGGCGGCTGGACGAAAGCGCAGAAAGAGCACTTCTCTAATGGCGGTACGTTCGACCAGATCAGCAAACGCTAAATAAGTCTGTGATTTACCGACCCGGTGGCCTAACGCGACCGGGTTTTTTATTTGTCATGGTTTTGCGTTACTCTTGCCCTTCAATGGGATGCAGGAAACGCGTAATGAAAAAAGCAGGCTATCTTTTACTGGCGGTGATTGTGGTTGCCGCCGCTGCAGGCATCGGGTACTGGAAATTCACCGGCAACCCGGACGCATTACGCCAGATCGTCCTTCAACAATGCTTGCCGCACCAGTTGCAGCAGCAGGATCCTGCACCATGCGCAGAAGTGAAGCCGGATGCCGGATATGTGGTGTTCAAAGATCGTAACGGCCCTTTGCAATATTTGTTGATGCCCACTTATCGCATTAACGGTACGGAAAGCCCACTGCTGTTAAAATCAGGCACGCCGAACTTTTTCTGGCTGGCCTGGCAGGCGCGTAGCTTTATGAGCCAAAAATACGGCCAGGAAATCCCTGACAAAGCAGTCTCTCTGAGCATTAACTCACGTAGCGGGCGTACTCAAAATCACCTGCATATTCATATCTCCTGCCTGCGAACCGATGTCAGAAAACAGCTGGATGACAACCTGGCGAAAATCAGCACCCGCTGGCTACCTCTACCAGGTGGGCTGCGCGGTCATGAATATCTGGCGCGTCGCGTCACGGAAAATGAACTGGCACAACGCAGCCCGTTTATGATGCTGGCTGAAGAGGTGCCGGATGCACGTGAGCATATGGGCAGCTATGCGTTAGCTATGGTGCGTCAGAGCGATGAATCCTTTGTTCTGCTGGCTACTCAGCGCAATCTGCTGGCGCTGAATCTCGCCTCCGCTGAGGAAATTCAGGATCATCAATGTGATATTCTGCGTTAACCCCACCTAATCTGGCGTTTACTCCGCATGCCTGTCCCCGTATTCTTGTTGAAAAAAACAACAGGAGACAGGCATGTCGCTCTGGCTTACACACCCTCTGTTTATCCCCTCTCTGGTGGTTGGCATCACCATTCTGCTCTGGGCTACGTCGCTGCTGCCGGAGTTTATAACGGCGCTGCTGTTCTTTGCCGTGGCGATGGTCGCCAAAATCGCGCCACCGGATGTGATCTTTGGCGGCTTTGCGTCCTCCGCATTCTGGTTGGTGTTTAGCGGCTTTGTGCTGGGTATCGCGATTCGTAAAACGGGGCTGGCGGACAGGGCGGCGAGAGCGCTGTCATCACGGTTGACCGACTCCTGGCCGTTAATGGTGGCGAGTGTGGTGCTGTTGAGTTACGCGCTGGCGTTTGTAATGCCATCCAACATGGGCCGCATTGCGCTGCTGATGCCGATTGTCGCAGCGATGGCGAAACGGGCTGGAATTAACGATGGTACGCGCGGCTGGTATGGTCTGGCACTGGCCGTTGGGTTTGGGACATTCCAGCTTTCTGCGACGATTTTACCCGCAAATGTACCGAATCTGGTGATGAGCGGCGCTGCGGAAGGCTCTTACGGCATCCACCTCAATTATCTTCCCTATTTGCTGCTGCATACGCCGGTTCTGGGTTGGCTTAAAGGCGCGGTTCTCATCGTGCTTATCTGCTGGCTGTTCCCTGGCAAGCCCCATGCGCCGCGCGATCTCACGCCGTCGGAACCGATGAGCGGAGATGAAAAACGTCTGGCCTGGATGTTAGCGGTGGTGTTGCTTCTTTGGGTAAGCGAAAGCTGGCACGGCATTGGCCCCGCGTGGACTGGGCTGGCGGCGGCAGTTATCACATTGCTCCCACGGGTTGGCTTTATCAATGGCGACGAGTTTTCCACTGGGGTCAACATTCGTACCTGTATTTATGTGGCGGGTATTCTGGGGCTGGCGATCACCGTCACGCAAACAGGTATTGGTAGCGCCGTTGGTGAAGCGCTGTTACAGGTGATGCCGCTGGATGCGGAAAAGCCGTTTACCAGTTTCCTCGCGCTGACCGGTATTACCACGGCGCTTAATTTTATTATGACGGCGAACGGTGTTCCGGCGCTGTATACCACGTTGGCGCAAAGCTTTGCCGATGCGACGGGATTCCCGCTGCTGTCGGTGATTATGATCCAGGTGCTGGGTTATTCCACACCACTGTTGCCGTATCAGGCTTCACCGATCGTGGTGGCGATGGCGCTCGGGAAAGTACCTGCAAGGGCAGGGATGCTGCTGTGTATCGCACTGGCGGCGGCAACGTATTTGATTCTTCTGCCGCTGGATTACGCCTGGTTTATGGTGTTGGGAAAACTGTAGCTGTATCAAAATGTTAATTTTAAGTTTTGTGAGTGAGTGAATTGTATTATGCGCGGCAATATCGGTTAATGCCTGAGCGCAGATTTGCGCACTGGAAACTCAAGGATTGATTCATGGACAGTTTGACCCCCATCCGCCGCTGGCCTGCCATCATCTCGCTTGTGATTACGCTGACCATCTGGTTTGTTATCCCGTGTCCTCCTGACGTAACCCCGCAAGCGTGGCATCTGCTGGCACTGTTTATTGGTACGATCGCCGCGATTATCGGTAAAGCTATGCCCATTGGCGCAATTGCGATTGTGGCGATTATGCTGGTGGCGATGACAGGCGTTACTAACCCAGGCAAACCCTCGGCGGCATTGAACGATGCATTGAGTGGTTTTTCTAACCAGCTAATCTGGCTGATTGGTTTATCCATTATGCTGTCGCAAAGTCTGTTAAAGACCGGCCTGGGCGCGCGTATTGGCTACGGGTTTATTGCGCTATTTGGTAAAAGAACGCTGGGTATTGCGTGGGCATTAACCCTTGCGGAAACGCTAATTGCACCCGTAACGCCAAGCAATACCGCGCGTGGTGGTGGCATTATCCACCCGGTAATGCGGGCGATTGCGGAGAGCCTCGGCTCGCAGCCAGGCCATGTCGAGAATGGCTCCACGGGCCGTTATCTCGCGCTGGTGAACTACAACATTAACCCGATCAGCTCGGCTATGTTCATCACCGCGACTGCACCTAATCCGTTAATCGTCAGTTTTTTGACAAAGGGGACGGATGGCGTGCTGAACATGACCTGGGGAATGTGGGCTATTGCGGCGCTTCTTCCCGCACTGGTATCACTGGTTGTCATGCCGATTGTAATCTGGTGGCTCTATCCGCCAGCTATCACGCGCACGCCAAATGCGCCGCAGTTTGCGCGGCAAAAACTGGATGCGCTGGGTCCACTTTCTTTGGCAGAGAAAATCACCCTGGGGGTGTTCATTTTGCTGCTCTGTCTATGGGCGGGTGTTCCAGCAATGCTGATGGGCAGTGCCTGGAGCGTAAACCCCACTAGCGCCGCGTTAATTGGATTGTCGATTCTATTGATGGCGGGTGTATTGAGCTGGGATGACATTCTTAAATGCCGCGGGGCATGGGATACGATAGTCTGGTTTGCCGCGCTGGTGATGATGGCGGATTTTCTCAGCAAACTGGGATTGGTAGGATGGCTGGCAACCAGCGTGGGTAGCGCAATCGACCATCTTGGCGTGCACTGGAGTGTTGCGACGCTGTTGTTGATCCTGCTTTACGTCTACTCGCACTACTTTTTCGCCAGCACAACTGCGCATATTACGGCTATGTTCGCTGCGTTCTTCGCCGCAGGCTTAGGCCTCGGCGCGCCGCCAGCGCTGCTTGGTTTAATGCTCGGTTTCTCCTCCTCCTTGATGATGTCGCTCACGCACTATGGCACGGGTACTGCGCCTATTATCTTTGGTTCGGGCTATGTCACGTTGGCGGAGTGGTGGAAAACGGGGCTGGTGATGAGTGTGGTCAACCTGACCATTTGGGGTGTGACCGGCGCCTTCTGGTGGCACTGGTTGGGATACTGGTAGTTAATACAGCGGGAGGAGGGCTCCTCCCGCCTTAACAACTTAAGCCTGTTTAGCGGCTTCTGCTGCTTTAACGATGACTGCGAAGGCGTCTGCTTTCAGAGAAGCACCACCAACCAGCGCACCGTCGATGTCCGGCTGAGCGAACAGTTCTGCCGCGTTAGCTGCGTTTACAGAACCGCCGTACTGGATGATAACTTGCTCAGCGATTTTCGCGTCAGCTTTAGCAATGTGGTCACGAATAAATTTGTGAACAGCCTGAGCCTGAGCAGGAGTTGCAGATTTGCCGGTACCGATAGCCCATACTGGTTCGTAAGCGATAACGACGCCTTCGAATGCTGCCGCGCCCTGAGTTTTCAGAACCGCGTCGATCTGACGTGCACAAACTTCTTCAGTTTTGCCCGCTTCGTTTTCTGCTTCGGTTTCGCCGATGCACAGAACTGGAGTCAGACCCTGCTCTTTCAGCACGGCGAATTTTTTAGCGATCAGCTCGTCAGATTCTTTGTGGTAAGTACGACGCTCAGAGTGACCGATAATGATGTACTGCGCGCCGATGTCTTTCAGCATTTCAGCACTTGTTTCACCAGTGAATGCGCCAGACAGGTTCAGGTCAACGTTCTGCGCGCCCAGAATGATGTGGCTACCGGCAGCGGCGTGTTTCGCCAGGTCGATATACATTTCCGGCGGAGCAATCGCTACTGCACAGCCAGCAACGCCAGCCAGTTCTTTACGCAGGTTAGCAACCAGTTCGTTTACCATGTGGCGGCTGCCGTTCAGTTTCCAGTTACCCATCACTAAAGGATGTCGCATTTCATTTCTCCACGCTTGTCAGCGAATTAAGGAATATGGCCGCCCGTGAGGGCAGCATGGTCTGTGAAACAGTATAGAGATTCATCCCCTGAAAGGCTTTGCTTTTTGTCATCAATTCGCCTTCTCAAGACTTTCTGATAGTACCAGCTTAATCGGTTCAACAGCGAAGGTCAGTCCTTTTTCACCGTTGTCAGCAACAACATAGCGAATTGCGCCTTCTGTTTCAGCGTAATAGCGCTTACCTTTGCCTGCGGCGAGCAGTTTTTGCAGCTTTTTCTGGCTCTGTTCTTTCGTCAGCAGCGGCGCGACGGTGCGGATGACGGCGGTCATGTATTCCAGCGCTTTCGCTTTGGCTGCCTTTTGTTCTGGCCCCTGAATGGGTAACCAGGTTATCTGCATGCTTTTGATTTTAAGGGTGCCGCGTTCAAGAGCGGAAGACGCATACAGGTTTTCATTGATTTTACTGGCTGCGCGGGTGAGATTTGCTCGATCGCGACTGCTGTCGATGGCACGGAACTCATTCAGAATAAGCTTCGGATTCTGCGTATTAAAGTTTTCACGAAACTGGCTAATCGACAGGTCAAAGGTCGGCGCGCCCGCCAGTAAATAGGGGGCCGTGGTTGCCGTCGACGGCTCTTCCGCCAGTACCGCAGTGCTCGCGGTTAAGGCTGAAAACAATAATAAAAACAGTGTAAATCCTTGCTTCATCAATCGTACCTTTCATTCTCATTGCTCACGATTAAAACGGTAACCGTCGAGCTTGTCAAAAGGGTAAACTGTTCTGGAAGGTAATAATAAAGGAACTTACATGACCATACAGCAGTGGTTATTCTCATTTAAAGGGCGCATCGGGCGCCGTGATTTCTGGATTTGGATTGGCCTCTGGATCGTCAGCATGCTGGTTCTGTTTTCGCTGGCGAGCAAACAATTACTCGATATTCAGACCGCGGCTTTTTGTCTGGTGTGTCTGCTATGGCCAACGGCGGCAGTGACGGTAAAACGTCTGCATGACCGGGGGCGCTCCGGAGCGTGGGCGCTGTTGATGATCCTGGCGTGGATGCTGCTGGCCGGAAATTGGGCGATTTTACCCGGCGTCTGGCAATGGGCGGTAGGCCGCTTTGTTCCAACGTTGATTCTGGTTGGTATTCTTATCGATCTGGGGGCGTTCATTGGCACCCAGGACGCGAATAAATATGGTAAGGATACGCAGGACGTAAAGTACAGAGCTGACTCGTAGGCCGGATAAGCGTAAGCGCCATCCGGCAAAATGCCCGGGTGTTTACCGGGCATTGAAACGTTCTTACCAGTAGTGCTCTGCGGTCATATGGCCCGGTCGACGGCGCAGGTGTTTGGTCATTTGCCGGGTCTCTTTCAGCAACTGCTGCGTGTCGCGTACCATTTGCGGGTTTCCGCACAGCATCACATGGCTGGTTTCTTTATCCATTGGCAACCCGACTGCTTTTTCTAGCTCACCGCTTTCAATCAACGCCGGTACACGTCCGGTCAGCGAATCTGCGGCTGTTTCACGGCTGACAACCGTCTGGATGCGTAATTTACCTTCGTAGCGTTTTTCCAACGCCTGCATCAGCGGTAGATAGCTCAAATCGGCGGCATAGCGCGCGGCGTGGACCAGCACCAGATTTTTAAAGCGATTCAGGTCCTTGCCTAACTGCAGAATCGACAAATATGGGCCGATAGCCGTGCCGGTCGCCAGCATCCATAGCGTTTCGCAATCGGGGACTTCATCCAGCACGAAGAAACCAGCAGCTTCACTCGCCACCTGGACTTCATCGCCAGGCTTCAGTGCTGCCAGACGAGGGCTGAGTTTGCCGTCGGGAACTGTCACCAGATAAAACTCTAAATCGGGGTTATCAGGGGCATTTACGTAAGAATAGGCGCGCTGGACGCGTTCGCCGTCGATCTCAAGGCCAAGCTTAGTGAACTGACCTGCAGTGAAAGGAAGAACCGGAGCTCGCACGGTCAAACTAAACAGGGCATCGGTCCAGTTTTGCACCTTTGTGACTTTGCCTGTTACCCAATCTGCCATGGTTTTCTCCTGTCTGCTTTGATTGCCTTATCTTCGTTCGTTGGACGAAAGATTTCCAGCCCATATGGGCTGGAAGGCTCTATTGATCAAATCAATTACAGGATGTGCGCCTGCACATCGGGATCTTTACGATCGAGGTAGTGAATCGACTGAATGCGACGGATCGTACGTGATTTGCCGCGGATCAGCAGCGTTTCGGTGGTCGCGATATTACCTTTGCGGCTAATCCCTTCCAGCAAATCACCTTTGGTGATGCCGGTGGCGGAGAAAATGACGTTGTCGCTACGCGCCATTTCATCGAGGCGCAGCGCTTTGCCCGCTTCAATGCCCATGGCGGCGCAACGAGCCAGTTCTTGTTCGCCAATGCGACGGTTCTCTTCGCTGTCGCCTTTGACGTCATGACGCGCCAGCAAACGGCCCTGCATGTCGCCGTCCAGTGCGCGGATCACAGCTGCGGAAACCACACCTTCAGGTGCGCCGCCAATGCCGTACAGCACGTCAACTTCACTGTCTGGCATGCAGGTCAGAATGGAGGCCGCAACGTCGCCGTCTGGAATAGCGAAGACGCGCACGCCCAGTTTTTGCATTTCGGCGATCGTTTCATCATGGCGTGGTTTGGCCAGAATGGTTACGGTCAGCTCACTCAGCGGTTTATTGAGTGCAGCGGCAACGTTATGCAGGTTGTCTTCCAGCGACAGGTTCAGGTCGATAGACCCTTTTGCGCCTGGGCCGACAATCAGCTTTTCCATGTACATATCTGGCGCATTCAGGAAGCAGCCTTTATCGCCCACAGCCAGTACGGCCAGCGCGTTTGCCTGACCCATTGCCGTCATGCGTGTGCCTTCAATAGGATCGACGGCGATGTCGACCGCATCACCAAGACCGGTCCCGACTTTTTCACCGATAAACAGCATCGGCGCTTCATCAATCTCACCCTCGCCAATCACGATGGTGCCGTCGATGTTGACCTGGTTGAGCATAATACGCATGGCGTTCACTGCCGCGCCGTCAGCGGTATTTTTATCGCCGCGGCCCAACCATTTATAGCCAGCCAGCGCGGCCGCTTCGGTCACGCGTGAAAATTCAATGGCAAGTTCTCGTCTCATTGCAAACTCGTAGCTGAAAGG
The DNA here is from genome assembly GCF_009495675.1 of Citrobacter sp. S39. Taxonomy (NCBI): domain Bacteria; kingdom Pseudomonadati; phylum Pseudomonadota; class Gammaproteobacteria; order Enterobacterales; family Enterobacteriaceae; genus Citrobacter; species Citrobacter sp. S39. Next base: position 766,094 of record NZ_CP045555.1, on the reverse strand, counting down.
AATGGCGCGAAGTGTAGCACAGGGGAGGAGGCGAGATTATTGATGTGTGTGCGGGGTTGCCCCCGCACGAAGATTTTGCCGGATAAGCCAAAGTAGCCATCCGGCAATGACGTATTACTCGTCGTGATCTTCCCATGCCATGGCGCGTTTGACCGCTTTTTTCCAGCCGCTGTAACGGAAGTTACGCTCGGTGGTTTCGATGCCTGGACGGAATTCACGCTCGATGACCGCTTTCTCCTGCAACTCATCCAGATTCTGCCAGAAGCCTACTGCCAGGCCAGCCAGGTACGCTGCACCTAATGCGGTGACTTCGCGAACTTCCGGACGCTCTACGCGGGTGCCCAGAATGTCAGACTGGAACTGCATCAGGAAGTTGTTGGCGACCGCACCGCCGTCAACGCGCAGGGCGTGCAGACGAATACCGGAGTCAGCCTGCATCGCTTCCAGAACATCACGCGTCTGATAAGCGATAGACTCAAGCGTTGCGCGGATGATGTGGTTGGAGTTTACGCCACGGGTCAGGCCGAAGATGGCGCCACGTGCATACGGGTCCCAGTACGGTGCACCCAGGCCAGTAAATGCCGGAACGACGTACACGCCGTTGGTGTCTTTCACTTTGGTGGCGAAATACTCAGAGTCGAATGCATCGCTGATGAGTTTCATTTCATCGCGCAGCCACTGAATGGATGCGCCAGCCATAAATACCGCACCTTCCAGCGCGTAGTTCACTTCCCCGGTCGGTCCGCAGGCGATGGTGGTCAGCAGTCCGTTTTCGGACTTAACGGCTTTCTCACCGGTATTCATCAGCATGAAGCAGCCGGTACCGTAAGTGTTTTTCGCCATCCCTTCCTTTACGCACAGCTGGCCAAACAGAGCTGCCTGCTGGTCACCGGCGATACCGGAGATAGGAATACGAATGCCGCCTTTACCACCAATGTTGGTCTGACCGTACACTTCAGAAGAGCGACGCACTTCTGGCAGCATGGCGCGCGGAATATCCAGCGCATCCAGCATCGTGTCATCCCAGTCCAGGGAGTGGATGTTGAACAGCATGGTACGTGAAGCGTTGGTGTAATCCGTGACGTGTACGCGTCCCTGCGTCATTTTCCAGATAAGCCAGGTGTCCACGGTACCAAACAGCAGTTCGCCGCGACGAGCGCGTTCACGCGAGCCTTCAACGTGGTCGAGGATCCATTTCACCTTGGTGCCAGAGAAGTACGGGTCAATCACCAGGCCGGTGTTGTTACGGATGTATTCTTCCATGCCATCGCGCTTGAGCTTTTCGCAGATATCTGCGGTACGACGACACTGCCACACAATGGCGTTGTAGATTGGTTTACCGGTCTCACGCTCCCAGACGATGGTGGTTTCACGCTGGTTGGTAATACCGATCGCTGCAATTTCATCGGAACTGATATCGGCTTTCGCCAGAACTTCAACCAGCGTAGAGCTTTGGGTTGCCCAAATTTCCATTGGGTCGTGTTCTACCCAACCTGCTTTCGGGTAGATTTGCTCGAATTCGCGCTGTGAAACGGCAACGATATTCGCATCGTGGTCCATTACGACCGCGCGGGAGCTGGTGGTGCCCTGGTCGAGCGCAACGATATATTTTTTTTCAGTCATAATTTTTGTCCCGTAGTCACATTACAGCGAAGCTTTTTGTTGAGTGTTGGCCGCCGCGTCTTTTTCTTCAATCACGCAGACATCGCACGGTAAATGGCGACCAATCAGTTTGCGATATGCCCATGCGCCCAAAATCGCGCCGGTAATTGGGCCAAACACCGGAACCAGGAAGTAAGGGATATCGCGACCACCTGTGAAGGCAATCTCACCCCATCCGGCCATCCAGGCGAAGAGTTTCGGTCCGAAGTCACGTGCCGGGTTCATCGCAAAACCTGTCAGCGGACCCATGGAAGCACCAATAACGGCAATTAATAAGCCAATCAGCAGTGGTGCCAGCGGACCACGAGGTACACCGTTACCATCGTCGGTCAGAGCCAGAATCAGCCCCATTAGAATAGCGGTAATGACCATTTCAACCGCGAAGGCCTGCACAAAATTGATATGCGGATTCGGATAGGTGGAGAAAGTACCCGCCAGACCCAGGCTTTCGGTAGTGCCACGCACGATATGGTTGGTTTGTTCAAAATCGATGAAAAGATTGTAATAAAGCCCGTAAACCAATGCCGCTGCGCAAAAGGCGCCGGCAATTTGCGAAATAATAAAAGGGACAACTTTGCGTTTATCAAAACAGGCGAACAGCCAGAGTGCGATGGTTACCGCGGGATTCAGGTGTGCACCAGAAACGCCTGCGGTCAGATAGATAGCCATTGCTACCCCCAGACCCCAGATGATACTGATTTCCCACTGACCAAAAGTAGCACCAGCTACTTTGAGTGCAGCGACACAGCCCACACCGAAGAAAATCAACAACCCGGTACCGAGGAATTCAGCAATGCACTGGCCTTTTAAGGTTGAGGTTTGACTCATAATCGGATCCTGAAGAGAGTTTAATGTTTATTGTGTGCGAGAAGGTCACTGACATCCCCGGAGCCGGTAGGCACACTGTTAATTTATCGTTAACGCTCAAAAACGAGAAATATCGAAATTAAAATGTGTGTGCTGCATCAACAAAATGAGCGTTTTCGCGCCATTGTGCGGTATTTGTTATACAAAAATAGTGTGAGCTGAATCATTTCACTGATCAATCTGTTAACACTTAAGAGTTATGACAGTCATGTCACCAGGAGAAAGACTAAAAGTGTTGCAAACCGCAATCTGCGCGGGATGCCGCTGGACAGGGATGACGCGGCTTCATACAATCGGTGTTAAGTAGAGTGCGCTCGTTTTTATTAAGGCGTCGCCGGTTATCGGGACGAGGATTTTTATCCATCAACGCCTTGCAATTCAGGAGAGGTATGACGATGTCATTAGAAGTGTTTGAGAAACTGGAAGCAAAAGTACAGCAGGCGATTGATACCATCACGTTGTTACAGATGGAAATCGAAGAGCTGAAAGAAAAGAACAACTCACTGTCGCAGGAAGTTCAGACTGCACAGCAGCAGCGTGAAGAGCTGGAGCGTGAGAACAACAACCTGAAAGAACAGCAGAATGGCTGGCAGGATCGTCTGCATGCCCTGCTGGGTCGTATGGAAGAAGTCTAATTCTGATTTCTTTAAAAAGGCATCCATAATGGATGCCTTTTTACTATGTAGAGATTAGGATATCGTAACTTTTAAAGTTCAAAGAATACGATATGACAAAAAGAAACGATATTATTGATAATTCGGATCGATTTATCACCAGTGATATTAAATATGGCCTTATCTATACAGAGAATCTAGGATGGATTGATTTAGGCCATGCTAATCCAGCAGGGGCTGAAAGATTATGGTTTGAAATGATAAGAGCTCGTGGTGGTGATAGCGAATTTTATGAAGTAAATTATCATCAAAGTATGTCCAAAAACATTCATGGCCTAAATATTAATACTGGTATATATCGTAGATTTATGGTGCGACGAGGATTACCGGAACGAACCTTACAAGGTATTGCTTTATCGATATTCTTAGGTACGTCACATCGCTTCGAATCCTTGCAGGATTTTTGGCCTTACGTATATTTAACGGATAGTGGCTATAGTGCTGAAGATTTGGTATCGAACTTATTTGGTTTTTACCAAGCTGTAAATTATGCAGATTACACCTCTCGTCTTCAGATCTGTTCGAAAGAAAAGGCTTATCGTATCTGGGACTTCTATGGCCCTGTTGGTGAGTTTAAAAACAAAAGCGTTATTCCTTTACTATTTCCTGACCCAATAGATAAGGATAAGAAACATGAACCCTACTCAGGGGAATTACCTTTATTTATGGATATAATAAAACCTGTTGCGAATCCAAATTATGTTCGGGAACTCCGCATATGAAGTTCAGGAAATCAGGTTTTATTATTGTATTTATGATTTTAATTTCGCTACTTTATTGCTGTTTCATGTTGAGCATCTTTACAGAAAAAATCTATACACAGCAGAATTTATTATTCTATCATCTGCTAACACCGAAACCTCTTAAACAGGTCCCAAGGGTATCCAGCGACTGGTTTTTTGTAAGCTATTCAGATGAAGGTAGCCATCTTCAACTCAGTGAAATAATTTTTATCGGAATACAAAAGAGTGACGTTCAGATAGCTGAAGATAAATTAAATGCTTATATCGAAACTTATCCTGCCAGTCGTGAGATGATGAGCGTCGTTGCCGAAGAAAAAAATGAAAAGTATGATATTAAAGTCATTCATTACGAATCAAATGAATGAAAAAAAGGCCATCAAATTTGCTGATGGCCTTTTTTACTTACTCGATATCAAGCGGGTCTTCGGAGAGGATTATCCCGGTGTTGTCGGCGTACAGGTGATCGCCGGAGAAGAACGTTACGCCGCCAAAGTTGACGCGCACATCGCTTTCCCCAATACCTTCCCCTGCGGCACCGACCGGAATTGCGGCAATCGCCTGAATGCCGATATCCAGTTCTTCCAGATCGTCTACCTGACGGACTGAGCCGTAGATGACCAGACCTTCCCATTCATTCTGTACGGCCAGTCGAGCCAGTTCGGCATCGACCAGCGCACGACGGACAGAACCACCGCCATCGACCAGCAGAATGCGACCACGGCCGTTTTGTTCGAGCAGATCGTACAGCAACCCGTTGTCCTCGAAACATTTTACCGTGATGATTTGTCCGCCAAACGACGACCGTCCTCCAAAGTTAGAGAACAGTGGTTCCACGACGTTGACATCTTCCTGATAGATGTCACAAAGCTCGGATGTATCGTATTTCATAGGCTCAACGTTCAGTTGCTGCGAGAATTTTTAGTATATCGCGCTATGTGTACTGTTGGCAAAATCATCAATTGTTAATTGATATTTGTCAGTTAAAGAGACCACTGACTTAAGAAAATTCCAACGACAAACAGCAGGTTAGTTAACAATGCCGCTTTTACGGTGCGTTCCAGCATTGGGCGCATTGCCGCAGGATCCATCTCACGCATCACGTATCGCGCCTGTTTAATCAGCAGCGGAGCGGCGAGGATAAACAGCCATCCCCACAGGCTTTGCAGTGAGAACAGGTTAAACAGGGCCAGGCAGACCAGCGTGCCCATCAGCAGACAGGCGTGGTAGCGGCGGGCATTGACAGCGCCCAAACGCACGACCAGCGTGTTCTTGCCGTTCTCTCTGTCGCTGTTGATATCGCGCAGATTGTTGACGTTGAGCACGGCAGTTGCCAGCAGGCCGCAGGCGGTAGCAGGCAGAATGAGCGCCGGAATCAACGTATGCGCCTGCAGATACCAGCTTCCCATAACGCTCAGCCAGCCGAAGAACACCAGCACGGAAATATCGCCCAGACCGATATATCCGTAAGGGCGATTGCCTACGGTATAGGTGATTGCGGCGATGATCGACAGGCCGCCGAGCACCAGGAAGCCGACAAAATCTGCCAGCGTGTGGCAGGCCACAGCAACCAGGGCCAGACCGGACAGGCAGATCAAGACCACGGTGACGATCAGCGCCCGCTTCATCTGCTGTTGGGTGATGACCCCTTTTTGCATACCGCGCAGCGGTCCTATGCGGTCGGGCTTGTCGCTGCCTTTGACGGCATCGCCATAGTCGTTAGCGAGATTGGACAGAATTTGCAGCAATCCCGCCGTAATCAATGCCAGCAGAGCAACCAGCGGATTGAAGTATCCTTGCCACCATGCTAATGCCGTACCGACGATGATCGCCGCGAAGGCGAGCGGTAAGGTCTTAGGTCGTAAACTTTCCAGCCAGGCTTGTGAGCGGCTAATTTGTTGTTGTTCAGTCATATTTAGCGCCAATAAAAATGGGGCTTTATCAGCCCCATCAACAGTGATGAAAATGCATTGAACGCGATTATAGGATAAAACGGCTCAGATCTTCATCTGCGACCAGCGCATCCAGATGTTTGCTCACATATTCGGCATCAATTGTGATGCTTTGGCCGTTCAAATCGCTCGCATCATAGGAAATATCTTCCATCAGACGTTCCAGAACGGTATGCAGACGACGTGCACCGATGTTTTCGGTGGTTTCGTTAACCTGCCAGGCCGCTTCGGCAATGCGTTTAATACCGGATTCAGTGAAGTTGATGTCCACACCTTCAGTCGCCATCAGCGCTTTGTACTGCACGGTGATGGAGGCATTCGGTTCGGTAAGGATACGCTCAAAATCGCTGGTGGTCAGCGCCTGCAGCTCGACACGAATCGGCAGACGACCCTGCAGTTCCGGGATCAGGTCGGACGGTTTCGCCACCTGGAATGCGCCAGAGGCGATAAACAGGATGTGATCGGTTTTCACCATGCCGTGCTTGGTGGACACCGTGCAGCCTTCAACCAGCGGCAGCAGGTCGCGCTGTACGCCTTCGCGGGACACGTCCGGGCCGGAGGATTCACCGCGCTTACAGATTTTGTCGATTTCGTCGATAAACACGATCCCGTGCTGCTCAACGGCATCGATAGCTTCTTGTTTCAGCTCTTCCGGGTTCACCAGTTTGGCCGCTTCTTCTTCAATCAGCAGTTTCATCGCGTCTTTGATTTTCAGCTTACGCGGTTTTTGCTTCTGACCGCCCAGGTTCTGGAACATGGACTGCAGCTGGCTGGTCATCTCTTCCATTCCCGGAGGCGCCATGATTTCAACGCCCATCGGTGCGGCCGCGAGATCGATTTCGATCTCTTTATCATCCAGTTGGCCTTCACGCAGTTTTTTACGGAACGCCTGACGCGCTGCAGAAGGTTCCTGCGGCTGCTCTGACTGTCCCCAGTTATTTTTAGCCGGTGGGATCAGCACGTCGAGAATGCGCTCTTCCGCCATCTCTTCAGCGCGGAAGCGGTTTTTCTCGATTGCCTGAACGCGGACCATCTTAATGGCAGCATCGGTCAAATCGCGGATGATCGAGTCAACTTCTTTACCAACATAGCCAACTTCGGTGAATTTGGTTGCTTCAACTTTGATGAACGGCGCGTTGGCCAGTTTTGCCAGGCGACGGGCGATTTCGGTTTTACCGACGCCGGTCGGGCCAATCATCAGAATGTTTTTCGGCGTGACTTCATGACGCAACTCTTCGTTGAGCTGCATACGACGCCAGCGGTTACGCAGGGCAATCGCCACGGAACGCTTAGCGTTATCCTGGCCGATGATGTGTTTGTTCAGTTCGCTGACAATTTCGCGTGGGGTCATTTCAGACATGGGGGATCCTTACGCTTTGGAGTTCAATTCTTCGATGGTATGGAAGTGGTTGGTATAAATGCAGATATCCCCTGCAATATCCAACGCTTTCTCAGCAATCTCGCGTGCGCCAAGCTCGGTGTTTTCCAGCAGAGCGCGTGCAGCAGCCTGGGCGTAGGGACCGCCGGAGCCGATGGCAATCAGATCGTTTTCTGGCTGGATGACGTCGCCGTTACCGGTGATGATGAGCGATGCCGTTTCATCTGCGACGGCCAGCAGCGCTTCGAGTTTGCGCAGCATACGGTCTGTACGCCAGTCTTTTGCCAGTTCAACGGCAGCCTTCACCAGGTGACCCTGGTGCATTTCCAGCTTGCGTTCAAACAGTTCAAACAGCGTGAATGCATCCGCAGTACCGCCCGCAAAGCCCGCGATGACTTTGTCGTTGTAAAGACGGCGGACTTTCTTCACGTTGCCTTTCATTACGGTGTTACCCAGTGTGGCCTGACCATCACCGGCGATTACCACATGGCCGTTACGGCGTACGCTTACTATTGTTGTCACGAGCAGACCCCTTGGTTACAAATGCAATGTACAGGCCCCGCACAGTGTGCGGGGCGTAATGCAAGTATAGATGGGGGGGATTTTGGGGGTTTCAACCCCCAGTGGCGAGTCGAATGCAGTTTGTGTGACCAGCCACCTTCAGGCGGCTGATGGTGTTGTCGGCATTCTCTTTGCCTTTGACCGGACCAATGACCACGCGATTCCAGCCGTTATTGGTGGTAATACGCGAGTTGAACCCTTCAAAGGCCAGCTGCGCGCGCACGGTTTCTGCCTGCTCAGCGCCTTTAAATGACCCGCACTGAACCATCCAGCGGCGTTCATCTTTTTTCTCCGCTGTCTGTTTTGGCGGTTGCGTTTCATTCGTTATTGGCGCGGCCGGTTGCGTTTTCGGCTGAGCGGCGGTGGTATGCGCAGGCGTTTGCAGCAAATCCTGATACGGTTGTTGCGCCGCCGGTTTTGGCTGCGTTTTCGGCTGTTGTACCGGAGCTGCTTGCGCCGTACGCGTTTGCGGCTGCTGGTAAGGCTGTTCCGCTACCCGTGGTTGCGTGCGCGGCTGTTGAGCCTGCTGCTGCGTGTTGGCCCATTGCTGTTGCTGTACCTGACGCTGGCGCTGCAGCGTTTGCTGGCGTTGTTCAGGCGTTTGTTCGTTCCACGGCACTTCGTTGAGCTGCGTTGGCTGTTGACGCATATCAGCCTGCATTTGCGCCAATAGCTGGCGCTGCTCATTGGTTAGCTGATCGGCGTTCAGCACCTCGCCGCCGGCAGACGGTTCGGTAGGCGCACGTACGCCAGGCTGACGGCTTTCCAGCTCTTTAATGTATCGCCAGCGCTCTTCCGGTTTTGGCGGGATGCCATTACCGGTGACTTTCTGGTTTTGCAGCGTTTCGGACTCTTCTTTCTTGTGATGCGTAATGAAGTACAGACCACCGATAAAGGTCACGAGTACGGCTGCAGCAATAGCAACCATTGCGGGCGATACCGCAGGCGTATTGCGTTGTTTTTTCCGTGATGTGCTCTTCTTGCGCCGCGAAGGTGCCGGTTGGCCGCGACGTACATAATCTCGTTGTGCCACTATCGTTTCGCTGTATTTATTCGTTCGTCAGCCCGCCATGTTACTTAAGCGGCGGGCCTTTGACCAGACAGGGGAGTCCGAAAGCACTTTACTTTACGTCAGTGCCCGGGTAGTACCCCGAATAATAAGCTCGCAGTCCAGTAAACGTGAGCCACTGCTGACGTTCTGTCCTTGTAATTGATCGAGCAGTAACAGCATAGCTTCACGTCCGATATCGAAACGCGGCTGTGCGACGGTTGTCAGGGGTGGATCACAAAATTCCGCGAGCGAAATGTTATCGAAGCCGATAATCGATAAATCGTCGGGCACTTTCAGACCCTGACGTTTGGCGTAAGAGAGGGCGCCAAGCGCCATGACATCGCTGTGACAAAAGACCGCGGTAGGCGGCTGTGGTAGCGCCAGGAGCTGTTTAAGCGCATTGGCTCCCGCTTCATAGGTAAAGTCACCGCGCGCGATGAAATGCGGATCGACCGTAATTCCGCTGCGACGTAGTGCCTGAACGTAACCTTGCAGACGGTAATGGCACAGCGGCATATCTTCGGGCCCGGCGATACAGCCAATGCGTTTGTGCCCCAGTTCCAGCAGATAGTTCATCGCGTTGAAGGCGGCGGTGAGGTTATCAATGTGCACGGTGGGCAGTTCCAGCTCTGGCGCGAACTCGTTGGACATAACCATCGGTGGCAAGTTGCGTTGCTCTTCCACACTGGCATCAAACGGCAGGCGCGAGCTGAGCAGCACCATGCCATCGATCTGCTTGGTAATTATGAGATTGAGGAAGGTCTTTTCCTGCTGGTTCTGGTGCGCGCAATCGCCGATAAGCACCAGATATCCCTGTTCTGCGGCGGTGACTTCGATGCCACGAATCACTTCGCTAAAAAACGGATCGCAGATATCCGGCACAATTACCAGAATGGTACGCGATTCATTACGCTTAACGTTACGTCCCATTGATTGGGGTAAATATCCCACTTCAAGCGCTGCCTGCTCAACCTTGTTACGGGTTGACTGCGAGACTTTGTCTGGGTTCATTAATGCGCGGGATACGGTTGCCGTTGAGACTTTCGCCTTCAGAGCAACATCTTTCATCGTAGCGGCGGCAACCTGCTTATTCGGTTTCACTCTTTCTCCTCGCCAGAGAGCTGCTGGCACAGACTCGTCCTTGAATAGCCTTCATCTGAAACATTTTTATCAGATAGTGAATGGAAGCGGTTACAGAATTTTCATAAAAAGTGTGATGGATATTTAATTTTACGATCCGCCTCGCATCGTGAGGGATTATCCCTCGATGGGATCGACATCCAGCACCCATTTAACCTTACGTGCATCGGGTAACGTATTAATCAGCGCCAGCGTTCCGCTGACGATATGCTGCAGGCGAATTCGCGACGGGTGCTGCAACAAAATTTGCCAGCGATAGCGACCGCCACGTTTGGGCGCCAGGGCGGGAACTGGGCCTAACACCCACAGTTTTTCATCGGCCAGTGGACTGGCCTGAATCAGATTTCGTAACTGCTGTAAGAACATCGGCGCATGCTGGTTGTTGTGATCTTCTGCCCGCACGATCACATGGCTGGTCCATGGGGGAAGCTGGAGCGTTTGTCGCTCTGCCAGCGCCTGCTCGGCAAAGGCGTCATACCCTTTATACAGCAAGGTTTGCAGCAGCGGATGTTCAGGGTGGTGCGTTTGCAGTACCACTTCGCCCTGCTTCCCGGCGCGACCGGCACGCCCGGAAACCTGCGTGTAGAGCTGGGCGAAGCGTTCTGCCGACCGGAAATCTGCGGAGAACAGCGCGCCGTCAACGTCCAGCAACGCCACCAGGGTGACGTCCGGGAAATGGTGGCCTTTCGCCAGCATTTGCGTGCCGATCAGGATTCTCGCGCCGCCGCGATGCACTTCCGCCAGATGCTGCTCCAGCGAGCCTTTGCGGCTGGTAGTGTCGCGATCGATGCGTGAGATTGGCACGCCGGGGAAAAAAGGCACCAGAGCCTGCTCAAGCTGTTCGGTGCCGAGTCCTACCGGAACCATGTGCGTAGAGCCGCAGGAAGGGCATTGACGCGGTATCGGACGCTGACTGTCGCAGTGATGGCAGCGCAGATGGTGTTGCGCCTGATGCAGCGTGTAGTAGTGATCGCAGCGCGGGCATTCAGCAATCCAGCCACAGTCGTGGCACAGCAGGGCAGGCGCAAAACCCCGGCGGTTTAAAAACAGGATCACCTGGTTATCCGCTTGCAGATGCTGACGCATACGGGCGATAAGCGCAGGGGCGAGCCCGGCCTGTACCTGCTGACCTTTGAGATCCAGCACGTGCTGAGTGGCTGGGCGTGCATTCCCGGCACGGCGCGTCAGGCGCAACATGCGGTATTTTTTCTGCCGCACGTTGCACAGCGTTTCCAGCGCAGGGGTGGCTGAGCCGAGAATGATGGGAATTTGTTCGCTATGGGCGCGATAAACCGCGAGGTCGCGCGCATGATAACGCCAGCCTTCCTGCTGTTTATAAGAGCTGTCGTGCTCTTCGTCGATGACAATCACGCCCAGATTTTTAAACGGCGTAAACAGCGACGAGCGCGTGCCGATAACAATTGCCGCTTCACCATTTTTCGCCTTCAGCCATGCCGAAAGACGTTCACTGTCATTTAAACCCGAGTGCAGAACTTCGACCGGCGCATTGAAGCGTTCGCGAAAACGGGCAATAGTTTGCGGCGTCAGGCCAATCTCCGGCACCATTACCAGTGCCTGTTTGCCCTGAGCGAGCACATTTTCCAGTACGCTTAAATAGACCTCTGTTTTACCCGATCCCGTCACGCCCGCTAATAGCCAGGCGCTAAAACTGTCAGATGCGCTGTGGATCGCCCCGACGGCGGTGGCCTGTTCGGTATTCAGCCGCAGACGCTCACCGGAAACCGCGTAGTGCGTACGCCAGTCGCTAAAGCCTGGCGTTTCGCTCGCCAGGGAGCACAGCCCTTTTTTCCGCAGTGCCTGTAATGCGGCGTCATTAAATTCCAGTTCAGCCACCTGGTCGCGCCAGATTTTTCCCTGGCGTAGCGCAGCCAGCGCCTGTTGCTGCTTGGGAGAACGCTTCAGGCTGTTGAGGTCAATAACCTGGCCTTCTTCAGTGGCAAACCAGTACCACATGGGCGCGTTTGTCGCCGGACGTCCCTGGCGCAGTAAAATTGGCAGAGCATGAAACAGTACGTCGCCGATAGGATGGTGATAATAGTCAGCCGCCCACAACAGCAGACGCCAGACGGAGGTCGAATAAACCGGTTCGCTGTCCAGTACTTCAAGAACGGCTTTTAATTCGTTGAAAGGTAGTTCGCTGCTCTCGCTGACGGAAAGGACGATACCCACGCGCTCCTGCTGCTTGCCAAAAGGCACGCGTACACGACACCCGGCTTTGGCGCTCAAGCCTTCCGGCAGGAGGTAGTCAAAGGTGCGAGGTAGCGGAACAGGTAAGGCAACGTGCGCAACGGGCATTGAATCATCCTGACTTGAAATCTGGCGGGTTAGTATACACATTAGTGGAGGGTAGAATGCGGATCAGTTTGCATGAGCAGGTTAATTTCTGTATGATTCGCCGCCTTTGATACAAATTTGTATCACTGACCTATACTATTAACATCGCGTGGTGTCTGGCGTTAGGGCTGGAAGAGCGACGCGGCCTTAAACCGAGGTTTTCCCATGAAAAAAGATATTCACCCGAAATACGAAGAAATTACTGCAAACTGCTCTTGCGGTAACGTCATTAAAATCCGCTCTACTGTCGGTCACGATCTGAACCTCGACGTGTGCAGCAAGTGCCACCCGTTCTATACTGGCAAGCAGCGTGATGTTGCTACCGGTGGCCGTGTTGATCGCTTCAACAAGCGTTTCAGCATCCCAGGCAGCAAGTAAGTTCAGCTGTCAGAAAAAAGCGCCTTATGGCGCTTTTTTTGTATCTGCGCTTGAAGACTAAAATTTATATTGATGTGTTGAATAGTGTTTTTATTTAACAAATGAAACGGTGTTTTTATTTTTCAGGTAAAATGTTTCTACTGGTGATCTGCGTCATTTTTATCTTCTGATTTCTGCCACTCATGCCAATTGTTGGCAAAATACCAAAGGTTTCTGCTTTCTTTCTAAAATACACTTTCGTGGAAATATAAAATTATTCTTAATCCTTCATCGTTTCCCATTAATGGACGGGACGAGTTGGGTAATTTCCGTTGTTGAGTGTGAAGAGGGATTGTCATGAAATTTAAATCTGCGTTATTACTGATTCCATTATTCTCTGCGGCCGCACAAGCGGGTTATGTTGATTACCGGCATGAATATTATGACGATGGGCGTAATTACGATCGTGTTTATATGTCTCACCGTTTTGCGACTGGTTTTGGTGTCGCAGTCGAAGCCATTTCACGTTCCGAAGATACGCAATCTAATGATGCGTGGAATAATATGGAAAGTAATGGCAACGAGTATACTGCAAGCTACCAGTTTACCTGGCGGGATCTTATCTGGCAGCCAGGTATTGCGATCGAAACGGGCGATAACATCACGATTTATAAACCTTACATCCGCGTGCAGTACAACATTAACGACAGCTGGTGGACCGCGTTCCGCTATCGTCAGGAGTACATGCGCAGAAACACTGACGGCAAAGATGACCGCATGGTCTATCGTCCGGAAGCCTGGCTTGGTTATAACGTCAATGACTGGATGTTTGAGCTAAATGGTATTTATAAAATTGCCGATAGCGAAGATTTATATAACAACCGGAAAGATGATTATGAATATAACTTCCGCGTGGCGTATAAACTAGGCTCTTGGGTTCCATTTGTTGAGGTTGGTAACGTTTCCTCGGGTTATAACACAACAACGACTGACGATCGTCAGACCCGTTATCGTGTCGGTCTTGGTTATAACTTCTAACCGGTAATAGCTTTCATATCGACTGATTACATCGATAAGCATAGTTTGTGTGAATAATATGTCTAAGGAGTTGACATCATGTCTAATGATGGAACTATTATCGGAAATAATGAACCCACTGCCGTCAGACCTTTCGGAATTCGAGATAAAATTGGTTATTTATGTGGTGACCTCGGAACCTGTTTTATTCTTGGCTTAGTTAATAGTTTTTTAATGATTTATTACACTAACGTCCTCGGTATTTCCGGCGTTATTGTTGGCTCACTCTATTTTGTGACCAAACTCTTTGATGCGTTCGTTGATGTTGGTGTAGGGCGCTTATGCGATACCTCTAAATTGACGGTACATGGACGTTTTAACCCGTGGGTGCGTCGCATGAAGTATCCATTTTGCATCATTGCAGTTGTCCTGTTTCTGCCGTTTGTAAATGATTTTTCTTATACGGCGAAAATTATCTACATCTGTTGCTCCTATTTCATTTACGGTTCGCTGTTATCGACCGTGAGTATTCCGTACGGCGCTATGTCTGCGGCGATTAGCTCGAATCCGGATGATCGTGTCTCGCTGTCAACCTGGCGCAGCGTTGGGTCAGCTATCGGCGGTGGGGCAACTGGCTTTTTCATTCCGATCCTGATGTACACCACCCTGGTGGACGGAAGCCAGGTGATTTCCGGGCAACACTTCTTCTGGATTTCCATTGGTTGCGCAGTGCTGGGCTTTATCTTTTTATCCTTGACCTGTCAGTTAACGACCGAACGCGTGCGCGTGGAGAGAAAAGAGAGCATGTCCGTTTCGGTGTTGCTGAAGGGACTGGCACGCAATAAGGCGCTGATTGTTTTAGTGGTTGTGGATTTGCTGATTGTGATTAATCAGGGATTGTCCGGTACCAATATGACTTACCTGTTTAATGACTATTTCCACAATAAAGAGGCGATGTCAGTCGCGTTGCTGTTTACCTTTGGTTCCCTGGTTTTGCTGGCACCATCGGCATCCTGGCTCACGAAGCGGTTTGGTAAAAAAGAGGCCAGCGTCGGCGCGCTACTCTTTGCAGTAGCGATGTATTTGATTATGTACTTCATCCACATTACCGACGCGAAAGTCTATTTGGTTTTCCTGTTCCTGGCGACGTTGGGGGCCGGACTATTCAACCTGATGATTTGGGCGTTTATGACCGATGTTTGTGATTATCACCAGTATGTCACCGGCGATCGCGAGGATGGTACCGTCTATGGTGTGAACTTCTTTGCCCGCAAGGTTGGTCAGGCGTGTGCAGGGGCCATTGGCGGCTTTATGTTGGCCATCATTGGTTATCAATCATCGTCAACAGGTGGCGCTGTGCAAACCAGCATTGTGCAGGAAAATATTTATACGATGGCGAATCTCTTGCCGGCACTATGCCTGTTTTTGGCGGCGGTCATTCTGATTTATTTCTATCCATTGAACCGTAAAGAGACGCTCAAAATGGAAGAGACATTGAATAAACTCAATGGTATCAGTAAGTAACATAGCGAGAATCGGCGGGAGCAATCCCGCCTTTTCTCATCTGTTCTAACAATCAGTATTCCCACGTTTCCGGGTTGATACCCAGTTCACGCATGATTACCTTTGCTTCTTCCGGGATTTCATCACTGCGCTCTTTACGCAGGTCTTCATCGTTGGGTAATGGTTGCCCGGTAAAAGCATGCAGAAACGCTTCACACAGCAGTTCACTGTTGGTGGCGTGGCGCAGGTTGTTCACCTGACGACGCGTGCGTTCATCGGTAAGGATTTTTAACACCTTCAGAGGAATGGAAACCGTAATTTTTTTGACTTGCTCACTCTTCTTACCGTGCTCAGCGTATGGGCTGATATATTCGCCGCTCCATTCAGCCATGAGATACCTAATCCTCTTTGTCATTAATATTGAGGCCAGAACCTGAGCCCGGACCATAATTGCGCGTAGTTTATCGTAGTGGCGCGGCCCTGACACGAAGTAGCCGACGCAGATGTACGCTAATGCATATAATTTTAACGGCTATTTCCAGTTTGCTCAATCTATACGCAAAGAAGTTTAGATGTCCAGATGTATTGACGGCTATAGTAACAATGATTACTCTGGTGCCTGACTTTTCACCGACTCAGCCAGGATCTTCTCAATATGACGCGTAAACAGGCCACCATCGCAGTGCGTAGCGGGTTAAATGACGACGAACAGTACGGTTGCGTTGTCCCGCCGATTCACCTCTCCAGCACCTATAACTTTACCGGATTTAATGAACCTCGTGCTCATGACTATTCGCGTCGCGGCAACCCAACGCGTGATGTCGTTCAACGTGCGCTGGCGGAACTGGAAGGTGGTGCAGGTGCTGTACTGACCAATACTGGCATGTCGGCGATTCATTTGGTGACCACTGTCTTCCTTAAGCCTGGCGATCTGCTGGTTGCACCGCACGACTGCTACGGCGGGAGCTACCGACTGTTTGACAGTCTGGCAAAGCGTGGCTGTTATCGCGTCCTGTTTGTCGATCAAGGAGATGAGCAGGCATTGCAGGCCGCATTGGCGGAAAAACCGAAGCTGGTGCTGGTAGAAAGTCCAAGCAACCCGCTGCTGCGCGTGGTGGATATTGCGAAAATCTGCCAGTTGGCGCGCGAGGCTGGCGCGGTCAGCGTGGTGGACAACACTTTTTTAAGCCCGGCACTGCAAAATCCACTGGCATTAGGCGCCGATCTGGTGTTGCATTCATGCACGAAATATTTAAACGGTCACTCAGACGTGGTGGCTGGTGTGGTTATAGCCAAAGATCCGGAAACGGTCACTGAACTGGCATGGTGGGCGAATAATATTGGTGTGACCGGCGGCGCGTTTGATAGTTATCTGCTGTTGCGCGGCCTGCGTACTTTGTCTCCTCGTATGGAGGTGGCGCAACGTAATGCTCAGGCGATAGTCGATTATCTGCAAACTCAGCCGCTGGTGAAAAAATTGTATCACCCGTCATTGCCGGATAATCAGGGCCATGAGATTGCTGCGCGTCAGCAAAAAGGCTTTGGCGCGATGTTAAGTTTTGAACTGGATGGCGATGAGCAAACGCTGCGCCGTTTCCTCGGCGGGTTGTCATTGTTTACGCTGGCGGAATCGTTAGGGGGCGTTGAAAGTCTGATCTCCCACGCCGCAACTATGACACACGCGGGCATGGCACCAGAAGCGCGTGCTGCTGCCGGAATTTCCGAAACGCTGCTGCGTATCTCCACCGGTATTGAAGATGGCGAAGATTTAATTGCCGACCTGGAAAATGGCTTCCGGGCTGCAAACAAGGGGTAAACATGAGTGTGATTGCGCAGGCAGGGGCGAAGGGTCGTCAACTGCACAAATTTGGTGGTAGTAGTCTGGCAGACGTGAAATGTTATCTGCGTGTCGCAGGCATTATGGCGGATTACTCGCAGCCTGATGACATGATGGTTGTTTCAGCCGCAGGCAGTACCACTAACCAGTTGATTAGCTGGCTGAAATTAAGCCAGACCGATCGCCTTTCTGCGCATCAGGTTCAACAGGCGTTACGTCGCTATCAAAGTGAGCTTATCAGCGGTTTGTTACCTCCCGAGGTGGCGGATGGACTGATTGGCGCGTTTATTCACGATCTGGAGCGTCTGGCCGGGTTACTCGACAGCGGCGTGAACGATGCCGTCTATGCTGAGGTTGTTGGGCATGGCGAGGTATGGTCCGCGCGTTTGATGTCTGCCGTCCTTAATCAACAGGGGCTGGAGTCGGCCTGGCTGGATGCGCGCGATTTTTTACGTGCTGAACGCGGTGCCCAGCCGCAGGTAGATGAAGGTCTTTCTTACCCATTACTGCAGCAACTGTTGGCGCAGCATCCGGGTAAACGCCTGGTGGTTACCGGCTTTATTAGCCGCAGCAATGCCGGTGAAACAGTGCTACTGGGGCGTAACGGTTCTGACTACTCGGCGACGCAGGTTGGTGCGCTGGCGGGCGTTTCCCGAGTAACCATCTGGAGCGATGTCGCTGGGGTTTACAGCGCGGATCCGCGTAAAGTAAAAGACGCCTGTTTGCTGCCGCTGCTGCGTCTGGATGAAGCCAGCGAGCTGGCGCGTCTGGCGGCACCGGTTCTCCATGCCCGTACCTTACAGCCGGTTTCCGGTAGCGATATCGATCTCCAGTTGCGTTGTAGCTATACCCCAGAACAGGGTTCAACGCGTATTGAGCGAGTACTGGCCTCCGGTACCGGGGCGCGTATTGTGACCAGTCATGATGACGTCTGCCTGATTGAGTTTCTGGTTCCGACTGGCCAGGATTTTAAGCTGGCTTATAAAGAGATTGACCAGGTTTTAAAACGTAGCCAGGTGCGTCCGCTGGCAGTGGGCGTGCATCCTGACCGCCAGCTATTGCAATTTTGCTACACCTCCGAAGTCGCTGACAGCGCGCTGAAAATTCTGGATGAAGCTGGCCTGCCAGGCGAGCTGCGTCTGCGCCAGGGGCTGGCGCTGGTGGCGATGGTCGGGGCGGGCGTCACCCGTAATCCGCTGCACTGCCACCGTTTCTGGCAACAGTTGAAAGGTCAGCCGGTTGAATTTACTTGGCAGTCGGAAGAGGGCATCAGCCTGGTCGCGGTACTGCGTACTGGGCCAACGGAGAGCCTGATTCAGGGTCTGCATCAGTCAATCTTCCGTGCTGAAAAACGCATTGGTCTGGTGTTGTTCGGCAAAGGCAACATTGGGTCGCGCTGGCTGGAGCTGTTCGCTCGCGAGCAGAGCACGCTCTCGGCGCGTACCGGATTAGAGTTTGTGCTGGCGGGTGTGGTTGATAGCCGTCGTAGCCTGCTGAATTACGAAGGGCTGGATGCCAGCCGCGCGTTAGCTTTCTTTGATGACGAGGCGGTAGAGCAGGATGAAGAGTCTCTATTCCTGTGGATGCGTGCTCACCCGTATGATGATTTAGTGGTGCTGGATGTGACAGCGAGCGAGCAACTGGCGGATCAGTATCTGGATTTTGCCAGCCATGGTTTCCACGTTATCAGCGCCAACAAACTGGCCGGGGCGAGCAGCAGTAATAATTACCGCCAGATTCATGACGCTTTCGAAAAAACGGGTCGCCACTGGTTATATAACGCCACCGTGGGTGCAGGTTTGCCGATCAACCATACCGTGCGCGATCTGATTGATAGTGGCGATACCATTTTGTCGATCAGCGGGATCTTCTCCGGCACGTTGTCGTGGTTGTTCCTGCAATTTGATGGCACAGTCCCATTCACCGATCTGGTGGATCAGGCATGGCAACAGGGTCTGACTGAACCCGATCCGCGCGTAGATCTTTCCGGCAAAGATGTGATGCGTAAGCTGGTGATTCTGGCGCGTGAAGCGGGTTACGACATCGAACCGGACCAGGTTCGCGTGGAATCGCTGGTGCCTGCGCATTGTGAAGAAGGCTCTATTGACCATTTCTTTGAGAATGGCGATGAGCTGAACGAGCAGATGGTGCAGCGTCTGGAAGCGGCGCGTGAAATGGGGCTGGTGCTGCGCTATGTGGCGCGTTTTGATGCTAACGGCAAAGCTCGCGTTGGTGTTGAAGCGGTTCGCCCTGAACACCCGCTGGCGGCGCTGTTGCCGTGCGATAACGTATTCGCCATAGAGAGCCGCTGGTATCGCGATAACCCGCTGGTGATCCGTGGACCGGGCGCGGGCCGTGACGTCACCGCTGGGGCGATTCAGTCTGACATCAACCGTTTAGCGCAGTTGCTGTAGTTTGTGTTGCCGGATAGCGCTTACGCTTATCCGGCTTACATATGGCATGAACCGTAGGCCCGGTAAGCGGCAGCGCCACCGGGCAAATCGCGCTGGGTGATCAGGGTGTTGTATTGCTCCGCCAGAGTCCTTATCGTCTGAAACACCGAATGAGCCGAGTAACGGGCGCTATCCCGAAACTCCGCCTGCTGCTGTAACCAGACGAGAAAATGGTGGCCTGCCGCCAGTGTGATTGACGCCCCTTTTTCAACCTGACCCTCCGTTAACAGACACATCATTTTGCGTGTGTCGCCTTGTTGCCAAATTTGCCACTGGTTTTGCCACCACCCCTGCCAGGTTTTACCCAGCAATCGCCAGGGCAGTGTGCACTTATCGCTATTGATCTCTTCATCAATAAACCAAAGCGAAGCGTGATGATCGCGATATTGCTGCGCCCATGCGGTAATCGCCGCGCCGCGCAGAAAACATTCGTGGGCAATAATGTGCGTTTTTACCTCAGGCCAGAGATGGCTCAGTATGCGGAAATGTCCGTGCGCGGTAATGACCGGGCGTAAAACTGCGCCGTTGGCATTTCGTTTGAGCATGGCACTGCCGTACTGGATTTCATCAAACTGGCTGCGGCGTAAAAACAGGGTTTCCCTCTGTCTTACTCGTTCAACGATATCGTCATGAATGACCGTAGGTTCAACGTTGTTACGCCAGCGGTATCGTAATGTATCCCCTACGAGATGGGGCGTGAAATTACTGGAAATATGCAAAATATTGCCGCGAATAGCGTCAAAACTGAGTAATACATAAAGTTTCTGGTCGGTGCAGGCTCCCTGAAAAGGGACGATTAAGGGAACCGTCGCTATTTGTTCTGGTGGAACAATGGTGGTGAGCGGCTGCTGCTTTGGTGTCCAGACTTGTTTGCAGCTCCGGCACTGAATGCGTTGGCTGCCCTGAGGATTATGCCCATAGAGGATGGTTTCCCGCTGATAACATCGTGGGCAAAAATGACCGCTTTGGGCGGCAAAATCCGTTAAATATGCTGACAACCACCCACCAAACTGTTCCTCATTAAACAGCGGGGGATAGCTGCCGCATGCCCGGCAATGCAGCGCAGCATAACCCAACCGATACTCGGGCCAGCTGTAATCTGGTGAGCTCGCCAGTCCCAGATTTTTACAGCCGAAGGACTTACAGCAATTGATGGTGAACAGTGACGTCATCGTATTACCAACGATTTTTAATGGTCGTTGATTTTGACCCGCGACTATCACCAGTGGATGTGAGTTTTCTCACATAAAAAAACCTTTCAGAACGTAACGTAGCGATTCTTTATATGACTGAAAGGGATTGATTATGAAGTTAAAAATGCTTGCTGTTGGTGTTCTGGTATCGTTGCCGCTTTGGGCGAGTGCCAAAGATGTCACGATTATCTATACCAACGATCTTCACGCCCACGTTGAACCTTATAAAGTCCCATGGATTGCTAATGGCACGCGTGATATTGGTGGTTGGGCTAATATCACGACGATGGTGAAGCAGGAAAAAACGAAAAATAGCGCCACCTGGTTTTTTGATGCCGGTGATTATTTTACCGGGCCGTATATCAGCAGCCTGACCAAGGGTAAGGCGATTATCGATATCATGAACACCATGAATTTTGATGCTGTCACCATGGGTAATCATGAATTCGATCACGGTTGGGATAACACGCTACTACAACTGAGTCAGGCGAAATTCCCCATCGTGCAGGGTAATATCTTTTATCAGAACAGCAGCAAAATGTTCTGGGATAAGCCTTACACCATTATTGAAAAAGATGGCGTGAAGATTGGTGTGATTGGCCTGCACGGCGTGTTTGCTTTTGATGATACGGTTTCTGCTGCGACACGTGTCGGTATTGAAGCGCGGGATGAAGTGAAGTGGTTGCAACGCTATATCGATGAGCTTAAAGGTAAAGTCGATCTCACTGTGGCGCTGATCCATGAAGGTACGCCAGCGCGTCAGTCTAGTCAGGGAAGTACAGATGTGCGCCGTGCATTGGATAAAGACATCCAGACCGCAGGTCAGGTAAAGGGGCTGGATATCCTGATTACCGGCCATGCGCATGTGGGCACGCCGGAGCCGATTAAAGTCGGTAACACTCTGATTCTTTCTACCGACAGCGGCGGTATTGATGTGGGTAAACTGGTGCTGGATTATCAGCAGAAACCGCATCAATTTACCGTGAAGAACTTCGAGCTGAAGACCATTTATGCTGATGAGTGGCAGCCAGACCCGCAGACGAAACAGGTCATTGATGGCTGGAATAAAAAGCTTGATAAGGTGGTACAACAGACGGTTGCAAACTCCCCGGTTGAGCTGACGCGTGCTTACGGTGAATCTTCTTCGTTGGGCAATCTGGCGGCGGATGCGTTGCTGGTGGCGGCAGGTAAAGATACTCAGTTAGCGCTCACTAATTCGGGCGGTATCCGTAATGAAATCCCAGCAGGTGCTATCACGATGGGTGCAGTCATTAGCACCTTCCCGTTCCCCAACGAGCTGGCAACAATGGATCTCACCGGTAAACAGTTGCGTAGCCTGATGGAGCACGGCGCGGGTTTAAGCAACGGTGTATTGCAGGTGTCCAAAGGACTGGAGATGAAGTATGACAGCAGTAAACCAGTCGGTCAGCGCGTCACCTTACTAACGTTAAACGGTAAACCGATTGAGGATGCCACGGTTTATCACATAGCCACCAATAGCTTCCTGGCAGACGGCGGTGATGGTTTTACGGCATTTACCGAAGGAAAAACGCGAAATACCTCCGGAGGTTACTATGTCTCTAATGCTGTCGTTGACTATTTCAAGGCGGGAAATACGCTGACGGATGAGCAGTTTAAAGGCATGCGTGTGGCAGATGTGAAACCATAGTGAGCTCAGGCCAGCAGACAATCCGCTGGCCTGTTGTTTTAGCCTCTGTGAGAGGCAAACACCTCTTTCGCGGCGAACAAACCATTGAGTGCGGCAGGGAAGCCGGCATATACGGCCATCTGCATAATCACTTCAACGATCTCATCCTGCGTTAAACCCACGTGTAATGCCGCGCCAATATGCACTTTCAACTGCGGGGCGGCATTGCCCATTGCCGTTAACGCGGCGACAGTGGCAATTTCCCGGCTGCGCAGGTCCAGACCTGGACGTGCATAGATGTCGCCAAACGGAAATTCCAGCAGGTAGCGGGCAAAATCCGGCGCGATATCCTTCAGGCTCTCAACGACGGCCTCTCCCCCTTTACCATCTACCTGTTGCAGCATTTTCTGGCCGGTAATAAAACGTTCTGATTCCATGATTTTTCCCTCGTAGGTGTGGCGTATGGCGAGAGAATAGGGGGCGTAGAATGATTTGGATAATACCGTTTCCGTGATACCTTTTCGGTATGACAACATCGCCATTACACTCTCTGGATATTCGTCTGCTGCGCTACTTTTCCGTAGTAGCGGAAGAGAACAATATGAGCCGGGCTGCGCAGCGCTTGTTCATGTCGCAACCGCCGTTGAGCCGCCACATTCGCCAGCTTGAAGAGCGCCTGGGGGTCACGCTGTTTGTCCGTCATACCCGTGGATTAACGCTGACGGAGGACGGCCAGCGCGTACTTGAAATGGTGCGCCCGCTGCTTGATCTTCAGGACAAAACCTACGCTGCGTTGAGTCAATTAACGCAAGTCGGGGAGCCATCTCTGCGCTTAGGGTTAAGCACGGCGTTTGAACAGGGCGTTTTTGCTGCGCTTGAGTCACAGCTGACTACGCATGCGCAGAAGCGACATATTGTCCGTCATGGTTCGCCTGAACTCGCGCGTATGGTGCGTCGTGGAAAGCTGGATGCCGCGCTGGTGGCGTTACCGCTTGAGACTTCGGGGCTTAGCGTCACGCCGCTCGGCTGGCAAGAATCGATGATCGTCGCCTTACCCGCGCTCTGGCCAGAGGCGGCGCTGTCGTCACTCTCATTAAAGTCGCTGAGCCACCGACCGCTGTTCTGGTTCAAACGTGAACGTAACCCTGCCTTTTTTGATTACACCCGACACATTTTTAGTCGTGCCGGTTACGCTCCTGCCTGTATTGAAGAACCGCTGGAACATGATGTGTTGTTGGCGCGGATCGCGCAGGGTGAAGGTCTGAGCCTACTTCCGGCCTCCTTTTCCGCTATCCAACGTCGGGGGGTGATATTCCTGCCGCTTACCGATACCGAATTGCGTATTAGCACGGGGTTGCTGATGCTGCCTGAAAACGTAAAAAAATTAGCATGGCTGCAGACGGTCATGGCGCAATCCCTCATCAATTCAGACTGATGTGAATTTTTTTCACGTTGGCTGAGTATTCCTCACCTTTAGCGATGATTTTTGTGTTGACGCCAGCATGCTTTTCCGTCATTTTTACATCTAGACGTCTAAACGTATAGCAGTTCACAACACAACATATAACGACAAAAGATTGATGAGGTAAGGTATGAGCTTTTTTCACGCCAACCAGCGGGAAGCCCTGAATCAGAGCCTGGCAGAAGTTGCCGGTCAGATTAACGTTTCATTTGAGTTTTTCCCGCCGCGCACCAGTGAAATGGAGCAAACCCTGTGGAACTCCATCGATCGCCTGAGCAGCCTGAAGCCGAAGTTTGTTTCAGTCACTTACGGTGCAAACTCTGGTGAGCGCGACCGTACGCACAGCATTATTAAAGGCATTAAGGATCGCACTGGCCTTGAAGCGGCTCCGCACCTGACCTGTATTGATGCAACCCGCGATGAGCTGCGGACTATTGCTCAGGACTACTGGAACAACGGTATTCGTCATATTGTTGCCCTGCGCGGTGATTTGCCGCCGGGAAGCGGTAAACCGGATATGTATGCTTCTGACCTGGTGACGCTACTGAAAGACGTTGCAGACTTTGATATCTCCGTTGCGGCTTACCCGGAAGTGCACCCGGAAGCGAAGAGCGCTCAGGCCGATTTGCTGAACCTGAAGCGTAAGGTTGATGCCGGTGCGAACCGTGCGATTACCCAGTTCTTCTTCGATGTAGAAAGCTATCTGCGTTTTCGCGATCGCTGCGTGTCTGCGGGTATCGATGTGGAAATTATTCCGGGTATCCTGCCAGTCTCCAACTTTAAGCAGGCGAAAAAATTTGCCGACATGACCAACGTCCGCATTCCGGCGTGGATGTCGACCATGTTTGATGGTCTGGATGATGACGCGGAAACCCGCAAGCTGGTGGGCGCTAATATCGCCATGGACATGGTGAAGATTCTCAGCCGCGAAGGGGTGAAGGATTTTCACTTCTATACCCTTAATCGTGCCGAGATGAGCTACGCTATTTGTCACACACTGGGTGTAAGACCGAACTAAACAGATCCCAGCCCTCTACGGAGGGCTTTTTGTTGATCATTTTGATCTACATCTCTGTAACGTAAAATATAAAAGGAATTAGCTATCGAATCTGTGGGTTATTTCGACTATATCTTATCACTGGTGGTGTATATCGTAGTCAGAACACTGTAAAGGGAGCATATAGATGAGCATGTCCGACGATAGCCAGAACACATCAACTGCCGGTAAGTGTCCTTTTCATCAGGGCGGTCACGACCAGAGCGCGGGAGCAGGAACGAACAACCGCGACTGGTGGCCAAATCAACTGCGCGTTGATCTTTTAAACCAACATTCCAACCGTTCTAACCCGCTGGGTGAGGACTTCGACTACCGCAAAGAGTTTAGCAAACTCGACTACTCTGCCCTGAAAGGGGATCTCAGAGCCCTTCTGTCCGAATCTCAACCGTGGTGGCCCGCTGACTGGGGAACCTATGCTGGATTGTTTATCCGCATGGCATGGCACGGTGCAGGGACCTATCGCTCCATCGATGGACGCGGTGGCGCGGGTCGCGGACAGCAGCGTTTTGCACCACTGAACTCCTGGCCGGACAACGTAAGCCTTGATAAAGCGCGTCGTCTGCTGTGGCCAATCAAGCAGAAATATGGCCAGAAAATTTCCTGGGCCGACCTGTTTATCCTCGCGGGTAACGTGGCGCTGGAAAACTCAGGCTTCCGCACCTTCGGCTTTGGTGCTGGTCGTGAAGATGTCTGGGAACCGGATCTCGACGTAAACTGGGGTGATGAAAAAGCCTGGCTGACTCACCGTCACCCGGAAGAACTGGCCAAAGCGCCGTTGGGCGCAACCGAAATGGGCCTTATCTATGTGAACCCGGAAGGGCCGGACCATAGCGGCGAACCGCTTTCAGCGGCAGCAGCTATTCGCGCGACCTTCGGTAATATGGGTATGAACGACGAAGAAACCGTGGCGCTGATTGGCGGTGGTCATACGTTGGGCAAAACCCACGGAGCTGCACCGGCTTCGCACGTAGGCGCCGATCCTGAATCCGCACCGATTGAAGCACAAGGCCTGGGCTGGGCGAGCAGCTACGGCAGCGGCGCGGGCGCGGATGCCATTACATCCGGTCTGGAAGTGGTCTGGACGCAGACGCCAACCCAATGGAGCAACTATTTCTTCGAGAACTTGTTCAAATACGAGTGGGTACAAACCCGCAGTCCGGCAGGCGCTATTCAGTTTGAAGCGGTTGACGCGCCAGAAATTATTCCTGATCCGTTTGATCCATCGAAAAAACGTAAGCCGACGATGCTGGTTACCGACCTGACGCTGCGTTTCGATCCTGAGTTCGAGAAAATCTCCCGCCGTTTCCTGAACGATCCGCAGGCGTTCAACGAAGCGTTTGCTCGTGCGTGGTTTAAACTGACACACCGTGATATGGGGCCAAAAGCGCGTTACATCGGACCGGAAGTGCCAAAAGAAGATTTGATTTGGCAAGACCCGCTGCCGCATGCGTTCTTCAACCCAAGCGAAGAAGATATCCTGAAGCTGAAGGCGACCATCGCCGCTTCCGGGCTGTCCGTGGGCGAACTGGTATCGGTAGCGTGGGCGTCGGCATCGACTTTCCGCGGTGGGGATAAACGTGGCGGCGCTAACGGTGCGCGTCTGGCGCTGGATCCACAGCGAGGCTGGGATGTGAATGCCACCGCAGCACGCGTTCTGCCTGTGCTGGAAGGGATTTATAAGTCTGCCCATACCGCCTCGTTGGCCGATATTATCGTGCTGGCCGGGGTTGTTGGTATCGAGCAGGCGGCTAGCGCTGCGGGCGTCAGCATTAAGGTACCTTTTGCGCCGGGCCGCGTGGATGCGCGCCAGGATCAAACGGATATTGAGATGTTTGAACTGCTTGAGCCGATCGCCGATGGCTTCCGTAACTACCGCGCCCGTCCTGACGTATCGACCACCGAGTCGCTGCTGATTGATAAAGCACAGCAGCTGACGTTAACCGCACCGGAAATGACCGTGCTGGTGGGAGGTATGCGCGTACTGGGCACCAACTTTGATGGTAGCCAGCACGGTGTCTTTACCGATCGTCCAGGCGTACTCAGCACTGACTTCTTCGTCAATCTGCTGGATATGCGCCATGAGTGGAAGGCGGTTGATGAGTCACAAGAACTGTTTGAAGGTCGTGACCGTCTGAGCGGCGAAGTAAAATACACCGCAACCCGCGCCGATCTGGTATTTGGTTCTAACTCTGTACTGCGCGCAGTGGCTGAAGTTTATGCCTGCAGCGATGCCCACGAGAAGTTCGTGAGAGATTTCGTGGCCGCATGGGTGAAAGTGATGAACCTGGATCGTTTCGATCTGCTGTAACAGACAATGCCGGATGCCGCTTGCGCGGGTCCGGCATGGTAGGAATAAAAAAATCCCCGCATTTGCGGGGATTTTCTATTTGCAGGTTATTCCCACTCTTGCAGGTAACGTTGACCGTACTGGTCAGCCACAAGCAGGGCGGCATACACCTGGTCCGGCGTTGCGCCGCCAAGCATGTTGTGGATGGTTTCGCCTTCGGCACAGGCTGCCTCAGCCACAATGCGCATTTTCGCCTGAATATCCTGTTTGATATCCAGTTGCGCCAGGGTAATCGGCAAGCCAACGGAATGGCACAGCGCGGCAACGGTTTCAATTTCATCGACCGGCGCGTTTTCCAGCACCAACTGCGTCAGCGTACCGAAAGCCACTTTCTCGCCGTGGTAATAATGATGTGCATCCGGGATTGCGGTCAGACCGTTATGAATGGCGTGAGCCGCTGCCAGACCACCGCTTTCAAAACCGACGCCACTCAGATAGGTGTTGGCTTCAATAATGCGCTCCAGTGCTGGTGTAACCACGTGCTGCTCTGCAGCCAGCATCGCTTTTTCACCTTCTTCGATCAGCGCATTAAAGCACAGCTCTGCCAGCGCCAGCGCCGCCTGAGTACACTGACCGCCCGCCATGGTGGTTGCGCCGCTGCGTGAACAGGCACGCGCTTCGAACCAGGTCGCCAGTGCATCGCCAATACCCGCAGCTAACAGACGCGCCGGTGCGCCCGCGACAATTTTGGTATCAACAATGACCCTGTCCGGGTTATTGGGCAGCAGCAGATAGCGATCGAATTCACCGGCATCGGTGTAAATGACGGACAGCGCGCTGCACGGCGCATCGGTAGAGGCGATGGTTGGCGCAATGGCGACAGGCACGCCCATAAAGTGCGCCAGCGCTTTGGCGGTATCCAGCGTTTTACCGCCACCAATACCAAGTACTGCCGCACACTGCGCTTTTTCCGCTACGACGCGCAGACGGTCGATTTCGTTTTGTGAACATTCGCCGCCAAACGGTGCAATTTCCAGCGCCAGTCCGGCATCCTGGAAGCTTTTTTCCAGTGCACCCTGGGCAAAGCCTAAGACAAACTTGTCCCCAACGATCAGCCAGCGTTCTGCCAATGGTTTGAGGTAGCTGCCAAGACGGGTAATAACATCGGCACCCTGGATGTACTTACCAGGTGATTGAATAATGCGATCCATACTTTATTTCCCTCACAGGTTGATGTGACCAAATGCGTTGTTCCAGTCCTGCTCAAACTTCTCTATTGCTGACTCTACCGCAGGGGTATTGAGCATTTGTTGCGCTACGTCTAATGGCAGGGTGATTGCTTCACATCCTGCCAGCAAGCAATCCAGCGCCTGACGTGGAGTTTTAAAGCTGGCCGCCAGTACCATGCTGTTCGGTGTATGCAGTTCCAGTAATGTTTGCAGTTCCTGTACTGTGCGAATTCCGTCGCCGCCCTGCGCGTCGATACGATTAACGTAAGGCGCGATATATTTCGCTCCTGCCAGCGCAGCCAGTAGCCCCTGAGAAGCACTGTAAACGGCGGTTCCCAGCGTGGTGATACCCTCTTTTTTCAGCATCTTGATCGCGGCCAGACCTTCGGATGTCACCGGGATTTTCACTACCAGACCGGGCACCGCATTGCTCAGGCGTTTAGCTTCTTCCACCATGCCCTGCGCATCCCGGCTCATGGTCTGGGCAAACAGAATGCCCTCTTTTCCAATGGCGTTCTGCAGGCGTGGCAGCACATCCCAGATGGATTCTTTGCTTGCTGCCACAATGCTTGGGTTGGTGGTGACGCCCGCGATAGGGAAGATGCGGGCCAGACGTTCGACTTCCGCGACGTTGGCGGTATCAAGATAAAGTTCCATACAAAAACACCCTCTACGTTTTCCGTTAGCTACCCGTTGCCGGGTTGCTTTGCTATGCACAGGATAAGAGTGTTTCGTCACGCGGCGCTATCTGACAAATCTGCCAAAAGCTGGATAAATGTAATATGGCTATAAAAGTGGGAGATACTTCACATGTAAGTGATATGTGCTGGCATATGTTTTTTGATAATACAAAAATCCAGTAAATGTTACCTTTGTCTCCGTTTTCTGTCCCAGTATGCGATTATTACTGGTCAGTTTTTTCTCCGTCAGCTGGCTGTGATACTGCCGACGATACTCTGACGGCGAACGCTCAGTATTCTTGCGAAACAGGCGGCAGAAGTAGTTGCTGTCAATAAACCCACAGGTGTGCGCCACGTCTTTGATCTTCAGCTCGTAACCCTTTAATAGCGTTTTTGCATGTTCCAGTCGCGTATGATTCAGGTATTCGTTAAACCCGATAGCGCCCGTTTTTTGAAACAGGTGGGAGAGGTAATTGGGTGAAATGTAAAACGCCTGCGCGACGGATTCTCGGGTGAGCGGCGAAGCGTAGCGTTCGTCAATATAGCCGCGAATGGCGTCGAAAAGCGCCTGACTACGTGATGCGGTTTGGATCTGGCTGCCGAGTAGATCGCGACAGTGACTCAGCAAGCTTGCAACGATTAGCCTGGCCGTTTGCTGCTCCTGTGGCTGCATTTGCATCTCATGGAGCGTTTGCAGCAGAAAAGAGCCAATACGCGGCCCACGCCGTGCGACGTGCTGGCGGGTAAGGTTTTGATATTGCTTGCCGTCCCATTGGACGACGCTGAAATCCAGTTGCTGTTTGCCGAAAAGAATGCTGAGTGTAGTGACCGATGTGACCCACTGCGGAAAATTCCAGCCGCCAGCCGGAACAAACAAGACATCGCCGGGGGTAAGCACCTTATCGATGCCAGAATCCGCAAATTCACCTTCCAGCACAATTTCCAGCCGGGGAAAATCGACCTGATACGCCAGTTCCGGCGTTGTGCTAGTGGTGCTGGCAAAATAAATCTGCCGCAGCGGCGTGGGGCCGTTAATCAGTCGGGAGAGAAGATGGCTGACGTCGTGATACATGTTAATCCCTTGCAGGCAGCAGACAGGGAAACAGTAACGTTGAAAACAATCGCCCTCAAGTGATTATTGCCGGATGGCGGCTAATGCCATATCCGGCCTACAAGTCTTTGCGAGCTGTAGGCAGGATAAGCGTAACGCATCCGGCAGACGGTTATTGATTACCGATTTGATCGCCGTAAGGCAGGGAATCGTAATCTATCAGGGCATTTTTCTTGTACGGATTGCCAATCCAGCGGGTTGTCTCTTTGAACTGCGGACTGGTAATGGCGCGAGTTGGATCGAAGCCATCGTAGGTGAAGCCCGCTAAGTCAGACCATGTATGGATAAGCTCTGAGCTGCTGTATTTACGATTCACATCCTGTGAGAAGTCGCGCGGGTGCGCGGCCTGCCATTTTTCCGAAGTCCACAACAGGAACGGCACCGTGTACATATGGCGCGTTGGGTTGTCTTCATTACGACCCTGCGTTTTGTGCGGTGGCGTATCGTAAACCTCTTCGCCATGATCGGAGAAGTACAGCAGGAAGCCGTTCGGATCGGTCGCTTTATAGTCTTTGATCAGGCTGGCAATAATATGATCGTTGTAAACATTCGCGCTGTCGTAATCGTTGTAGGCTTCCAGCTCATCGTTACTCAGGCCTGCGGGAACATGGTCGATATTATTATCGAACTTACCCTGGCCATCCGGATAGCGGAATTTGTACTTAATATGCGTACCCAGCAGATGCACGATGATGAACTTTTTCGGTGCCGGGTCGGCCAGGACTTCTTTAAATGGCGCCAGCACGTTGCTGTCATATTCGCGAGCACTTTGCGTACGCTGCTGGTTCATATAGAACTGTTTATCCGTCTGCTTAGAGAACACCGTCAGCATGGTGTTGCGGGCGGTCATCGTCTGCTGATTAGTGATCCAGAAGGTTTTATAACCCGCCTGTTTCATCATGTTCATCAGGGACGGCTGAGTCAGATACAGATCCGGGTTCTTTTCGTTAGCGAAGGTCAGCGCCTGCTGCAGGATTTCAATGGTGTACGGACGGGAAGTCACGACATTATTGAATACGGTGAAGTTAGGATCGGATTTATGCAGCGCATCCAGTTCTGGCGTCGTTTCACGCGGATAGCCATACAGGCTCATGCGGCCACGTTGCGTTGACTCACCAATCACCAGTACCAGCGTACGCGGTGCGTCACCTGAACTGTCTTTAAAGTTGGCCAGCGGCGGCAGGGCATTGTTCTCATTCAGCAGGCTATTGAGCGAGGTCAACTGCTGACGATACTGATAATACCCGGAGATGAATTGCCACGGCGCGGCGGGCTCCATACGTGAAGCAAGGCCATCCAACGTTTTTTCAAACGGCTTATGTTTGATAAATGTGTTCACTGTCATCGGATGCAGAATCAATCCGTATAACAGTGCAAACGACACCAGATAGCGCCAGGGTGATGGAATATGTACCGGACGCAGACGTGTCCATAGCAGAATTGCCATTGCTGTATATGCCAGCGCAATTAAGACGATCTTCAGGCTGAAGTATTGACTCAGGTACTCGCTGGCTTCGTTCGCATTGGTTTCAAACATTACGTACAGAACGCTTTGCGAGAACTCTTGCCCGTAAATGACGTAATAGCTCAGCGCAGCCAGCGAGGCCGCCCATAGAATTACGCCAATGACGGCAGCAATAATGCGGATACGGTTTGGAAATAAAAATACCGGGATCAACCACAGCGAGCTGAACAGCAGGGAGTCGCGTAGGCCGGTAGATCCGCTATAGCCTCTAAAATAGATAACGGCCTGTAGTAATGAGGAAAAAAACCAAAAATAGAGGAGCGCCCAACCCAGGGCTTTCCAGCTAAAGGCGGGTTTAGACTGGAGTTGTAAGGATTGCATAATGTGAGCCTGTCTTTAATCGTAGCGCCAAGAGTAGCGACTAAACATTAAGAGGAACTGAAGCATCACGATCTCAGGATCGTGTTTTGCTGTTGTAATATTCACGTAGTGAATATGTTCAGGCAGGAATATATTGAAAATGAAGTGGTTGTAACAGCGGTTTTTGCTGTCGCCTTCGTACAGTAGCACGAAGGCGACAGCAGGAGGGGACGTTAGCCTGTATTGCGCATACCGGCGGCGACACCCGCGATGGTCACCATCAGCGCTTGTTCAACGCGTGGATCCGGTGCATGGCCTTGCTCTTCGGCCTGGCGTGAGCGGTGTAACAACTCTGCCTGTAAGACGTTCAGCGGGTCAGTATAAACATTCCTTAACTGAATGGACTCGGCAATCCACGGCAGGTCGGCCATCAAATGTGAGTCGTTGGCAATCGCCAGTACGACATCGATATCTGCTGCCAGGCGTTGGCGTAGCTCTTCACCCAGCGGCCACAGCTCTTTTTTGACCAGGCGCTGATCGTAATACTCTGCCAGCCACAGGTCTGCTTTCGCGAAAACCATTTCCAGCATGCCAAGGCGTGTGGAGAAGAATGGCCAGTCGCGGCACATCGCTTCGAGTTCGCTTTGCTTACCATCTTCAACCACTTTTTGCAGCGCGGTACCAGCACCAAGCCAGGCCGGGAGCATCAGACGGTTCTGCGTCCAGGCAAAGATCCACGGTATAGCACGCAGAGACTCAACGCCGCCGGTCGGACGGCGTTTTGCCGGACGTGAACCGAGCGGCAATTTACCCAGTTCCTGCTCTGGTGTAGCTGAGCGGAAATAAGGGACGAAGTTTTTGTTTTCACGCACATATCCACGGTATAGCTCGCAGGAAATATCGGAAAGCTCATCCATGATATGACGCCAGTTATCCTTCGGTTCTGGCGGTGGTAACAGGTTGGCCTCCAGAATTGCTCCGGTATACAGCGACAGGCTGCTGATGGTCACTTCCGGCAGGCCGTACTTAAAGCGGATCATCTCCCCTTGTTCTGTCACGCGCAGACCGCCTTTCAGGCTGCCTGGTGGTTGAGAGAGCAGCGCCGCATGCGCAGGCGCGCCGCCGCGACCAATGGATCCGCCGCGACCGTGGAACAGCGTCAGTTCGATACCGGCTTTTTCGCAGGTTTTGATCAGCGCGTCCTGAGCCTGGTATTGCGCCCAGGACGCTGCCATCACGCCCGCGTCTTTTGCGGAATCAGAGTAGCCAATCATGACCATCTGTTTGCCCTGGATAAAGCCGCGGTACCAGTCGATATTCAGAAGCTGGGACATGACGTCATCGGCATTGTTGAGGTCGTCCAGCGTTTCAAATAGCGGAGCGACCGGCATAGCAAAACCAATTCCGGCTTCTTTCAGCAGCAGATGCACGGCCAGCACATCCGACGGCGTTTTCGCCATCGAGATAACATAGGCGGCAATGGAGCCATACGGGGCTTCGGCAATGACCCGACAGGTGTCGAGCACTTCACGGGTGTCATTGCTCGGCTCCCAGTTACGCGGCAGGAGCGGACGCTTGGAATTCAGTTCGCGGATCAGGAAAGCCTGTTTATCTGCTTCCGACCAGTTTTCGTAGTCGCCAATGCCCAGATAACGAGTCAGTTCGCCCAAGGCTTCAGTATGACGGGTGCTTTCCTGACGAATATCAATACGCACCAGCGGCACGCCGAAACACTTCACGCGGCGCAGGGTGTCGAGCAATTCGCCATTGGCGATGATGCCCATACCACAGGCCTGTAGAGACTGGTAGCACGCGTAAAGCGGGTCCCAGAGCTGTTCGTTTTGGGTGAGAAGTCCCGCAGGTTTCGGCAATTTCTCGCCTTTCAGACGGGCTTCAAGCCAGGCCTGGGTCGCCATCAGACGAGAACGCAGGGTTTTCATCAGGTAGCGGTATGGTTCAGCTGCGCCTTCTTCACCTACCAGCGCCATCAGTTCCGGCGTAGCATCCACCATCGACAGCTCAGAAATCAGAAACTGGATGTCTTTCAGGAACAGGTCTGTCGCTTTCCAGCGGCTGAGCAATAGCACGTGACGGGTGATATCCGCCGTTACGTTCGGGTTGCCGTCACGGTCGCCGCCCATCCAGGAGGTAAATCGAACCGGGACAAAATCAACCGGCAGCTTATATCCAAGATGCTCTTCCAGTTGTTCATTCAGCTCGCGCAGGTAGTTCGGCACACCTTCCCACAGGCTGTTTTCAACAACCGCGAATCCCCATTTGGCTTCATCAACCGGGCTTGGGCGCAGTTTGCGGATTTCATCCGTATGCCAGGACTGAGCAATGAGCTGACGCAGACGGCGCATCAGTTGGTTGCGTTCATAATCGACGAGGTCTTTGTTATCAAGCTGCTTAAGGCAGGCGTTCACTTCACCCATTTTATGGATCAGCGTACGACGAGTGATCTCGGTCGGGTGGGCGGTGAGTACCAGCTCCAGAGAGAGTGATTCTACGGCTTTCTTGATGGTGGCGTCATTGAGGTTGGGCTGCTCTTTCAGTTTACGCAGAGTGCGAGCAATCACTTCCGGGTTGCTGGCGGCTTCGCCTTTTGGCGAAATGCTGTGGTGCTGCTCGGCGGTGTTGGCCAGGTTCAGGAACTGGCTAAATGCGCGGGCAACCGGCAGCAGCTCGTCGTTAGACAGATTTTGCAGTGTGGTGAGCAATTCCTGGCGATTAATTTCATTGCCAGCGCGAGATGATTTGGACAGCTTTCGAATTGTTTCTACGCGATCAAGAATGTTCTCTCCCAACGCATCCTTGATGGTCTCTCCCAGCACTTTGCCGAGCATACTGACATTACTACGCAACGCGGAATATTGTTCGTTCATATTAACCCAGACACCCCATCTATTTTGAATATGTCCTGTATCTTTCGCGCCTGACTATCACGCAAAATCTTGCGGACTTAACTTTTTAGCCGTCTTTTATAAAGCCACGTAAAACACGTGACGTCAATTGCTGCGAAATCGGTTCAGCAAACGAATAAATGCCGTGAATTTACGTTATTTAATTCACATCCAATCAAATAAGCGTTGCTTATGGAAATGTTAAAAAATCGCCCCGCTTACCACTAAGGGATTAGCGGGGTGACAAGCAGTTAATGCCAGCAGAAATGGTGCACAACCTGGGTGATTAATTCGCGGGTTGGCTTAATAAAGCGCGTTTCCAGATACTCATCCGGCTGATGCGCCTGATTAATGGAGCCTGGACCCAATACCAGCGTTGGGCAAAGCGTCTGGATAAACGGCGCTTCGGTGCAATAGTTCACCACTTCAGTCTGTGCGCCCAGCAGTTTCTCAACCACCTCTACCAGTTGATGGTCAGGTGGGCACTCATAGCCTGGAATTGGCGGATGCAGTTCCGATACGGTCAGGCGACCCGGCCAACGTTCGCTGACAGGGGCCAGCGCTTCGTTAAGTAACCCATTGAGATCGTTTAGCGTCATACCCGGTAGCGGGCGAATATCCATATGCAATTCGCAGCAGGCGCAGATTCGGTTGGCGGCGTCACCGCCGTGGATGTGGCCCAAATTTAACGTTGGATACGGGACGGTAAAGGCATCATGGTGATAGCGCGCTTTCAGGTCATCGCGCAGATGCATGATATGGCCGATGGCATCATGCATCAGTTCAATCGCATTAACGCCACGCGCTGGATCGCTTGAATGACCCGACTGTCCCAGAATGCGTATCGCATTAGAGATATGGCCTTTGTGCGCGCGCACCGGTTGCAGGGATGTGGGTTCGCCAATGATCGCGCAGTCCGGGCGCAGAGCGGTAGTTTCAGAGAAGTAGCGAGCTCCCGCCATGCTGGTCTCTTCGTCAGCAGTGGCCAGAATGTACAGGGGTTTTTTCAGTTTCGTGACGTCGACATCACGCAACGCGTCGAGGATAAAGGCGAAGAAGCCTTTCATGTCCGCTGTACCCAAACCATACAGCTTATTGTCATGCTCGGTCAGAGTGAATGGATCGCGTGTCCAGCGTCCGTCGTCAAAGGGTACGGTATCGGTATGGCCCGCCAACAACAGGCCGCCAGCGCCCTGTCCAATGCTCGCCAGCATATTGAATTTATTTCGCGTATCGGGAACCGGTTGGACCTCAACATTGAAGCCTAAATCTTTAAACCAGCCCGCCAGCAGAGTGATTAAACCTGCATTGCTTTGATCGAGCGCTTCTTCGGTGGCACTGATCGATGGCGTGGCAATCAGAGCGCGGTAAATCTCGATAAATGGCGGTAAATTGTTTTTCATTGTTGACACACCTCGGGTCATGATAGTATCAATATTCATGCAGTATTTGTGAATAAAAATACATTAACGTTGAGCGTAATAAAACCCACCAAGTGTAAGGTGAGGTGATAAAGGCTTATACCTGGCAACAGAATCTAAGAAGGTGAGCTGCCCCGATGTTGAATACGCTGATTGTGGGCGCCAGTGGCTATGCCGGCGCAGAGCTTGTGACCTATGTAAATCGCCATCCTGATATGACCATAACCGCTTTGACCGTCTCAGCGCAAAGCAATGATGCAGGAAAATTAATCTCCGATTTGCATCCGCAGTTGAAAGGCATTGTCGATTTACCGTTGCAGCCAATGTCAGATATCAGCGAGTTTAGCGCAGGGGTGGATGTTGTGTTCCTCGCAACGGCTCATGAGGTGAGTCATGACCTGGCTCCGCAGTTTTTGCAGGCCGGTTGCGTGGTGTTTGACCTTTCGGGCGCGTTTCGCGTAAACGACGGCGCGTTCTATGAAAAATATTATGGCTTTACGCATCAGCATCCTGAGCTGCTGGAGCAGGCCGTTTATGGGCTGGCGGAGTGGAACGCGGATAAACTGAAAGAAGCGAATCTGATTGCTGTGCCAGGTTGTTACCCGACGGCGGCGCAGCTTTCGCTGAAACCGTTGATTGATGCCGGGCTGCTGGATCTCAGCCAGTGGCCGGTAATTAATGCGACCAGCGGCGTGAGCGGTGCGGGGCGTAAAGCGGCTATCTCCAACAGCTTTTGTGAGGTGAGCCTGCAGCCGTATGGCGTGTTTACCCATCGTCATCAGCCGGAAATCGCCACTCATCTGGGGACAGAAGTGATTTTCACCCCGCATCTGGGTAACTTCCCGCGCGGAATTCTGGAAACTATCACTTGCCGCCTTAAGGCGGGCGTAACCCATGCACAGGTGGCTCAGACGCTGCAACAGGCGTATGGCGATAAACCGCTGGTGCGTCTGTATGACAAAGGGGTTCCGGCGCTGAAGAATGTGGTTGGATTACCGTTCTGCGATATCGGGTTTGCCGTACAGGGTGAACACCTGATCGTCGTGGCGACGGAAGACAACTTATTGAAAGGCGCGGCGGCACAGGCGATGCAGTGCGCAAATATTCGTTTTGGCTTTGCCCAAACGCAGTCTCTTATTTAGGGTGCAACAATGAATCCATTAATTATCAAGCTGGGCGGCGTTTTACTGGATAGCGAAGAGGCGCTGGAACGCTTGTTTACCGCACTAGTGAATTATCGTGAGTCGCACCAGCGTCCGCTGGTCATTGTGCACGGTGGCGGCTGTGTGGTTGACGAGCTGATGAAGCAGCTGAATCTGCCGGTGAAAAAGAAAAATGGTCTGCGCGTCACGCCTGCCGATCAAATTGACATTATTACCGGTGCTCTTGCAGGAACGGCGAATAAAACCTTGCTGGCCTGGGCGAAAAAGCATCACATCGCGTCTGTTGGCCTGTATCTTGGCGATGGCGACAGCGTAAAAGTGACGCCGCTCGATAAAGAACTGGGTCATGTTGGACTGGCGCAGCCGGGTTCGCCTAAGCTGATTAACACGCTGTTGGAAAGCGGTTTTCTGCCGGTAGTGAGCTCTATTGGCGTCACTGATGATGGGCTGCTGATGAACGTGAATGCCGATCAGGCGGCAACAGCGCTGGCGGCAACGCTGGGTGCGGATCTGATCCTGCTCTCTGATGTGAGCGGTATTCTGGATGGTAAAGGCCAGCGTATTGCCGAAATGACCGCAGCGAAAGCGGAACAGCTGATTGAACAGGGCATTATTACCGATGGCATGATCGTGAAGGTGAATGCGGCGCTGGATGCCGCGCGTACGCTGGGTCGTCCGGTGGATATCGCCTCCTGGCGTCATGCAGAGCAACTCCCGGCGCTGTTTAACGGCACGCCAATTGGTACGCGTATTCTGGCTTAACTATTAATGTGCCGGATGGCGGCTTCGCCTTATCCGGCCTACGTGGGTTTTGTAGGCCCGGTAAGCGCAGCGCCACCGGGCAAAAATATCATATTAAGGAAATTCGTTATGGCACTTTGGGGTGGGCGTTTTACACAGGCAGCAGATCAGCGGTTCAAACAGTTCAACGACTCGTTGCGTTTTGACTACCGCCTGGCAGAACAGGATATTGTTGGCTCTGTGGCCTGGTCCAAAGCGTTGGTAACGGTCGGTGTACTGACTGCTGATGAACAGCTGCGGTTGGAAGAAGCGCTGAATAATCTGCTGGAAGAGGTTCGCGCGAATCCTCAGCAGATTCTGCAAAGCGATGCCGAAGATATTCACAGTTGGGTGGAAGGTAAGCTGATTGATAAAGTCGGCCAGCTTGGTAAAAAACTGCATACCGGACGTAGCCGTAACGACCAGGTCGCGACCGATCTCAAGCTGTGGTGCAAAGACACGGTTATCGAATTACTATCGGCCAATCGTCAGTTGCAAACTGCGCTGGTGGTGACGGCGGAGAATAACCAGGACGCCGTCATGCCGGGTTACACCCATCTGCAACGTGCGCAGCCGGTGACGTTTGCTCATTGGTGTCTGGCCTATGTTGAAATGTTGGCGCGTGACGAGAGCCGCCTGCAGGATGCGCTCAAACGCCTGGACGTCAGTCCGTTAGGCTGCGGCGCGCTGGCGGGTACGGCGTATGAAATCGATCGCGAGCAGCTGGCGGGTTGGTTGGGCTTTGCCTCGGCTACGCGCAACAGTCTGGACAGCGTTTCTGACCGTGACCACGTGCTGGAGTTACTCTCAGACGCCTCTATCGGCATGGTACACCTGTCGCGTTTTGCTGAAGACCTGATTTTCTTTAACACCGGCGAAGCAGGCTTTGTCGAGCTGTCC
Source organism: Citrobacter sp. S39 (assembly GCF_009495675.1). Taxonomy (NCBI): domain Bacteria; kingdom Pseudomonadati; phylum Pseudomonadota; class Gammaproteobacteria; order Enterobacterales; family Enterobacteriaceae; genus Citrobacter; species Citrobacter sp. S39. Next base: position 726,888 of record NZ_CP045555.1, on the reverse strand, counting down.
GATCGTGTGACTTCGGGTTCATCTTTGATGCCGCAGAAGAAAAATCCGGATGCGCTGGAGCTGATCCGTGGCAAATGCGGTCGCGTGCAGGGTGCGTTGACCGGCATGATGATGACGTTAAAAGGCCTCCCGCTGGCATACAACAAAGATATGCAGGAAGACAAAGAAGGGCTGTTCGACGCGCTCGACACCTGGCTGGACTGTCTGCATATGGCCGCGCTGGTGCTGGATGGCATCCAGGTGAAACGTCCGCGTTGCCAGGAAGCAGCGCAGCAGGGCTATGCTAACGCCACTGAACTGGCGGATTATCTGGTGGCGAAAGGTGTCCCGTTCCGCGAAGCGCACCATATCGTAGGTGAAACGGTGGTCGAGGCGATTCGACAGGGCAAACCGCTGGAGGCGCTGTCGCTTGCTGACTTACAAAAGTTTAGCCAGGTGATTGGCGATGACGTTTACCCGATCCTCTCGTTGCAATCGTGCCTGGACAAGCGTGCGGCGAAAGGCGGCGTGTCACCCCAGCAGGTTGCACAGGCGATCGACTACGCGAAGGCGCGTCTGGCATAAATTGATGGGTAATCATTCGAGCCTGGCGTCACGCCGGGCTTTTTTATGCAAAAAAAATGCGGACACAAGGTCCGCAAAAGTTCACGTTGGCTTTAGTTATTTCGAGTATGAGAGAAACTCTCAAAACGGACAGTAGCTTCAAGGGTTAAAGGGGTACCGTTCCGTTTCTGTGGTGCATTATTAAACAGAAAGCTTGATAGGGATAATCGTTCGTTGCTATGCTACCTATCGCTACGAACTATCGTGGCGATGGAGGATGAATAATGAATATTCGTGATCTTGAATACCTGGTAGCGCTAGCCGAACATCGTCACTTCCGACGAGCGGCAGACTCCTGTCACGTTAGCCAACCAACACTGAGCGGGCAGATCCGCAAGCTGGAAGATGAGCTTGGCGTCATGTTGTTGGAGCGTACGAGTCGCAAGGTGCTGTTCACCCAGGCTGGTTTGCTGCTGGTGGATCAGGCGCGCACCGTGCTGCGCGAGGTCAAAGTGCTCAAGGAGATGGCAAGCCAACAAGGCGAGACAATGTCTGGCCCGCTGCATATTGGTTTGATCCCAACGGTGGGGCCATACCTGCTGCCGCATATTATTCCGATGTTGCACCAGACCTTCCCAAAACTGGAAATGTATCTCCATGAGGCGCAGACACATCAGCTGTTAGCGCAACTGGATAGCGGCAAGCTTGACTGCGTCATTCTGGCGCTGGTGAAAGAGAGTGAGGCGTTCATCGAAGTACCGTTATTTGATGAGCCTATGCTGCTGGCGATCTATGAAGATCATCCGTGGGCAAACCGTGACTGTGTACCGATGTCCGATCTGGCGGGTGAAAAACTGCTGATGCTGGAAGATGGCCACTGCCTGCGCGATCAGGCAATGGGCTTCTGCTTTGAAGCGGGTGCTGATGAAGATACCCATTTTCGGGCAACCAGTCTGGAAACGCTGCGTAACATGGTGGCGGCAGGAAGCGGTATTACCTTACTGCCTGCGCTGGCTGTTCCGCCGGAGCGTAAGCGTGATGGTGTCGTTTATCTGCCATGCATTAAACCCGAACCGCGTCGTACGATTGGTCTGGTGTACCGTCCTGGTTCGCCGCTGCGCAGCCGTTATGAACAGTTGGCAGAGGCCATCCGTGGATCAATGGATGGCCATTTCGACAGTGCGTTAAAACAGGCGGTTTAAGCCATTTAGCGCTGCTACCCGATAGGCTTCTGCCATGGTTGGGTAGTTAAAGGTGGTGTTAACGAAGTACTCGATAGTGTTACCACCACCTTTTTGCTCCATTATCGCTTGTCCGATGTGAATAATTTCGGCAGCGCGCTCCCCAAAGCAGTGGATCCCCAGAATCTCTTTGGTTTCGCGATGGAACAGGATCTTCAGCGTTCCGACACTCATACCCACGATTTGCGCACGTGCCAGATGCTTAAACTGGGCGCGGCCAACCTCGTATGGAACTTTCATTGCCGTGAGTTGCTGTTCGGTTTTACCAACGGAGCTGATTTCTGGAATGGTATAAATCCCGGTCGGGATATCTTCAATCAGATGCGCGGTGGCTTCGCCTTTTACCAACGCCTGGGCGGCAATGCGTCCCTGGTCGTAGGCTGCCGATGCCAGGCTCGGATAACCGATCACATCCCCTACAGCATACACATGCGGCAGCGCCGTCTGGTACATGCTATTCACTTTGAGCTGCCCACGGCTGTCGGTTTTCAGGCCAATGTTTTCCAGCGCCAGCGAATCGGTATTACCGGTACGGCCATTGGCGTACAACAGGCAGTCTGCCTTCAGTTTCTTACCGGATTTCAGGTGCATGATGACGCCGTCATCGCAGCCTTCAATCTTCTCATACTCTTCGTTGTGGCGAATGACCACACCGCTGTTCCAGAAGTGGTAAGAGAGCGAGTCGGACATCTCTTGATCTAGGAACGCCAGCAGACGATCGCGGGTGTTGATTAAATCAACTTTGACGTCCATTCCACGGAAGATCGACGCATATTCACAGCCAATGACCCCCGCGCCATAAATCAGCACATGGCGGGGTTCGTGGTGCAGGCTCAGGATAGAGTCGCTGTCGTAAACCCGGGGATGCGAAAAGTCGACATCAACAGGGCGATAAGGACGCGAACCGCAGGCAATAACAAACTTATCCGCAGTCAGCGTTTCCACCGTACCGTCGTGACATTCCAGGGCGATCGTGTGTTCATCAACAAAACGGGCATTCCCCTGCAAAATTTCGCAGTGATTGCGCTCGTAAAATCCTTGCCGCATACGCGTTTGCTGATTAATAACGTTATCAGCGTGGTTGAGAATATCGGCAAAAGAAGAACGAAGGAGTCGGGAGTGGTCGCTGTACAGTGGGTTCTGATTGAATTCAATAATGCGGCTGACGGCGTGGCGGAGGGCTTTCGACGGGATGGTGCCCCAGTGGGTACAGCCTCCGCCGACGTTATGATAGCGCTCAATCACCGCGACGCGCGCTCCTTGCTTAACCAGACCCATTGCAGCGCCTTCGCCGCCGGGACCGGAACCTATTACTATTGCATCGTAATCGTAGGAATGTGACATGGTCAGGCTTACCTGTTCTTATACATAAAAGCAACAGAATAGTAACATCGTTGTCAGGATAACCCAATTATCGTTGTGCTTTTTTGCGAAGTCGAAGCACAAACTGCGCGTAAACAATCATTCACAAAGCCATGCCAACCGCCTAATCTCTGGTATAGTGCCAGCAAGGTATGTGGAAGGATTCAGACATCGTGATGGGCGTTAGAGCGCAACAAAAAGAAAAAACCCGGCGTTCGCTGGTAGAAGCCGCATTTAGTCAACTGAGCGCTGAGCGTAGTTTTGCCAGCCTCAGTTTACGCGAAGTTGCTCGTGAAGCGGGCATTGCGCCAACCTCGTTTTATCGCCATTTCCGCGATGTGGATGAACTCGGCCTGACGATGGTGGACGAAAGCGGTCTGATGCTGCGTCAATTGATGCGCCAGGCGCGCCAGCGTATCGCGAAGGGCGGGAGTGTGATCCGCACCTCGGTCTCAACATTTATGGAGTTCATCGGCAACAATCCCAACGCCTTCCGTTTATTATTGCGCGAGCGTTCGGGGACATCCGCAGCGTTTCGTGCAGCGGTCGCACGTGAAATTCAGCACTTCATTGCGGAACTTGCGGACTATCTGGAACTCGAAAACCATATGCCTCGTGCGTTTACTGAAGCGCAAGCCGAAGCCATGGTAACCATTGTTTTCAGCGCCGGGGCAGAAGCACTGGATGTTGGCGCTGAACAGCGTCGACAGCTAGAAGAGCGGCTGGTATTGCAACTGCGCATGATCGCGAAAGGCGCATTTTATTGGTACCGCCGTGAACAAGAGAAGATGACGCACCATTCCGAGTAACGAGAAGGACAAGCAATGAAACAGTCAGGTCAAGATAAAGGTACGCTGCTGCTGGCGCTGGTTGCTGGCTTATCGATCAATGGTACATTTGCGGCGCTGTTTAGCTCCATTGTGCCATTCTCCGTATTCCCGATTATTTCGCTGGTGCTGACGGTTTATTGTCTGCATCAACGCTATCAGAACCGCACCATGCCTGTGGGCTTGCCGGGCCTGGCCGCCGCCTGTTTTATTCTCGGTGTTCTGCTGTACAGCACCGTGGTACGCGCTGAATATCCGGATATTGGCTCTAACTTCTTCCCGGCGGTGCTGTCGGTGATTCTGGTGTTCTGGATCGGCTTTAAAGTGCGTAACCGTAAACAAGAAATTGTGGAGTAACAGTTGTCGCTGTAGGCCGGATAAGGCAAAGCCGCTATCCGGCAATCTGAACCGGTAGTGCTTATCCGGCCTCCGTTCAGTCTTACTTCTTCGTTAACAGTACTCCGCACTCCATATGGTGCGTATACGGGAACTGATCGAATAGCGCCAGACGTGAAACATTGTGCGTCTGGCTTAACGTTTCCAGGTTCTTACACAGCGTCTCCGGATTGCAGGAGATGTACAGAATGCGCGGATACGCCTGCACCATTTTCTCCGTTTCGCTGTCCAGACCGCTGCGCGGTGGGTCAACGAAGATAGTTTCACACTGGTAACTCTTCAGATCGATTCCCTGCAAACGGTTGAACTCGCGAACGCCGTTCATCGCCTGAGTAAACTCTTCGGCCGCCATGCGGATAATTTGTACGTTATCAATATGGTTAGCCGCGATGTTGTACTGTGCAGCAGCCACGGACGGTTTGGCGATTTCAGTGGCCAGTACGCGGTTGAAGTTTTGCGCCAGGGCTAACGAGAAATTGCCATTGCCGCAATACAGCTCCAGCAGGTCGCCTTTTGAGCCCCTGGTGACATCAATCGCCCACTCCAACATCTGAATATTCATGGCGGCGTTCGGCTGGGTGAAGCTGTTCTCAACCTGGCGGTAGATAATCTCTTTACCTGCAACCGGCAAGCGTTCGTCAATGTAGTCCTGGTCCAGCTCAATTTTGGTTTTGGTAGCCCGACCAATCAAATGCACGTTCAGGTTTTGCGCCCGCAGCGCATCTCGCAGCGCTTCGGCTTCCTTACGCCATTCATCATCCAGCTTTTTATGGTACAGCATCGAAACCACCGCCTGATCGCTCAGGGTTGTGAGGTAATCAATCTGAAACAGTTTGTGGCGCAGGACGTGGTTGTTGCGAACGCCGTCGATCATTGCCGTCATCAACGTGTTGATGAGCTCGCTGGCTGCCGGGAAGCTGTCGACACGAATACGGTTTTTGGTCTGGCTGTCGAACATGATGTGGTACAGGTCATCACCGTCATGCCACAGGCGGAATTCGGCGCGCATACGGTAATGGCTGACCGGTGAGCGAAACACTTCCGGAGCCTGTGCATAAAATGGCGTCATTAAGCTCTGCAGACGCACTACTTTCTCAGCTAACTGGGCGTCGTACTGTTCTGTCGGAAGGTGTTCGGGGGTCATGATGCGTCCTGAAAAATAAAAGTACGCGGGGATTGTAGGGATTGCTCAACAGATGTCCAGTCATTGATGATTTCCGATAATGTGATACGCGGTCTGGACACCAGGTTGTAACAAACTGTAGCATCCGTTTTCCGGTCCTGTGAGTTAAAAGGGAATCCAGTGTAAATCTGGAGCTGACGCGCAGCGGTAAGGAAGGTAAGAGATGAGCGCACCTGGTGCAGACACTGCGGATTGCCGCGGGAAGTCATCGTCTCTTTAAGTCGCCTCCAAGCCCGAAGACCTGCCGGCTAACGTCGCATCTGGTTTTCATCATCGCGTACTATCGGTGGGACCTGCGGCATCCTTCTTAAATTGTGGATGCTTTACAATGATCAAAAAATCATTGCTGTGCACGGCGCTGTCCGTCACGGCATTTTCTGGTTGGGCACAGGACACTCGCCCGGATACTCTCGTCGTCACTGCCAACCGTTTTCAGCAGCCTGTTAATACTGTTCTTGCCCCCACCGATGTGGTCACGCGTGAAGATATTCAGCGCTGGCAGTCAAAAGATCTGAATGATGTCATGCGTCGATTGCCGGGGGTAGATATCTCGCAGACCGGTGGGATGGGGAGCAGCTCTTCTCTATATGTGCGTGGGACTGAAGCGCGTCATGTGCTGGTACTGATTGACGGTGTTCCAATGGCACGGCCAGGCATTTCCAATGGTGTTGATATTGGCCAGATTCCGGTATCGCTGGTGCAGCGGGTTGAATACATTCGCGGACCGCGTTCAGCGGTGTATGGATCTGGTGCGATCGGTGGTGTGGTTAACATCATTACGATGAGTGATGAAGAGAAATCGCAGATCAACGCAGGCATGGGTAGTAACGGTTATCAGACTTACGATGGCGCTATCAACAAGCGTTTCGGCGACACGGTGGTGACCGCTGCCGGCGCATATCAGACGACGAAAGGCTTTAACATTCAGCCCGATTCACCCTACAGCGGTGACAGCGACCGGGATGGTTACCGTAACAAGTTGTTCTGGGGCGCGGTACAGCATAAGTTCGACAATAATTTCTCCGGTTTTTTCCGTGGCTACGGCTACACCGCGAATAGCGATTATGACCAAGGGGCGTGGGGTTATCCGGGCGGTAATGACGAAGCCCAGAATTACAACCAGTCCTGGGATACGGGTTTACGGTACAACTCTGGCATTTACTCTTCTCAGTTAATTGCTAACTACCAGCGCCTGAAGGATTACAACTACAGTAACGAGCTTGGCCGCTACGCAGGAGATGCCACGCTGGATGATATGGAACAGCGTTATATCCAGTGGGGGAATAGCATTGAGGTTGGACATGGGGCGATCAACGGCGGTGTTGACTGGAAACAGGAAAAACTGACCTCCAGTAGCACGACGTTATCCGACAGCTATAAACGTGATACGACCGGGCTTTATCTGACCGGACAGCAACAAATTGACAGCGTCACGCTGGAAGCTTCGGGGCGTGAAGATCATGACGAACAATTCGGCTGGCATGGCACCTGGCAGACCGCAGCCGGCTGGGAGTTTGTTGATGGTTATCGCGCAACGCTCTCTTACGGTACTGGTTTCCTGGCACCCTCGCTGGGTCAGCAGTACGGGGCGACGCGCTTTGCCTCATCCTATGGGCCGGGTATTGCCGCCAACCCGAACCTGAAACCGGAAGAATCCAAACAGTGGGAAGCAGGAATTGATGGATTGACAGGGCCGCTTGATTGGCGTCTTTCCGCATACCACTATGAAATTCAAAACCTGATCGACTACAAGAATAACCAGTACGTCAACGTTAAATCAGCCACGATTAAGGGGCTGGAATGGACCGGAAACATTACGACTGGCCCTGTAGAACATCATCTAACGCTACAATACGTTGATCCGCGCGATGATGACACAAACAAGGTGCTCTATCGCCGTGCAAAACAGCAGGTTAAGTATGAGTTAACCGGACAGGTCCAGGATCTGGGCTGGAACGTTGCGTATCAATATATAGGTGAACGTTACGATAATGATTACGACAATAATCGTGATGTTAAATTGGGCGGCGTCAGCTTATGGGATATCGGATTATCATATCCAATCACCTCACAGCTGACAGTTCGTGGTAAAATCGCCAACCTGTTCGATAAAGATTACGAGACAGTTTATGGCTACGCAACTGCAGGACGGGAATACACCTTGTCTGGCAGCTACACCTTCTGATCCCCGTCCCACCGTGCTGGTGTTTGATTCCGGCGTCGGTGGGTTGTCGGTCTATGACGAGATCCGGCGTCTTCTGCCGGATCTCCACTATATCTACGCTTTCGACAACGTCGCCTTCCCTTATGGAGAGAAGAGCGAGGAGTTTATCGTCGAGCGTGTTGTTGAGATTGTGACTGCTGTCCAGCAGCGCTATCCCCTTTCTCTTGCAGTCATCGCATGTAATACAGCAAGCACGGTGTCGCTTCCTGCGTTACGTGAGAAGTTTGCCTTCCCGGTTGTGGGCGTGGTGCCTGCGATTAAACCGGCGGCGCGACTCACGGCGAATGGCGTAGTGGGGCTGCTGGCTACGCGTGCAACGGTGAAGCGCTCGTATACCCATGAGCTGATTGCGCGGTTTGCTAACGAATGCCAAATTGCAATGTTGGGTTCTGCTGAGCTGGTGGAACTGGCGGAAGCGAAGCTGCACGGTGAAACAGTTTCTCTGGAAGATCTGCGGCGTATTCTGCGTCCGTGGCTGCGGATGTCGGAACCACCCGATACGGTAGTGCTCGGGTGCACTCATTTCCCTCTATTACAGGAAGAGCTTTTACAGGTCCTGCCCGAGGGAACGCGGCTGGTGGATTCTGGTGCCGCGATTGCGCGCCGCACGGCCTGGTTATTAGAACATGAAGCGCCAGATGCGAAATCAACCGATGAGAACGTTGCATTTTGTATGGCAATGACGACAGAAGCCGAACAACTATTGCCAGTGCTACAGCGCTATGGCTTTAAAACGCTCGAAAAACTGTCAGTTTAAGTGGTTTTGATGAAAAAACACGCACTCGGAAGATTATTTTAAATTTCCCCTTGTCAGCCTGAAATAACTCCCTATAATGCGCCTCCACTGACACGGAACAACGGATTACAAGCCGCCGGGTCAGCGGGGTTCTCCAGAGAATCTCGTAGAGAAAAGCAAAAATAAATGCTTGACTCTGAATGAGGAAAACGTAATATACGGGACCTCGCGACAGAGCGCTAAAGCGCGTCGCAACTGCTCTTTAACAATTTATCAGACAATCTGTGTGGGCACTCGAAGATACGGATTCTTAACGTCGCAAGACGAAAAATGAATACTCAAGTCTCTGAGTGAACATACGTAATTCATTACGAAGTTTAATTCACGAGCATCAAACTTAAATTGAAGAGTTTGATCATGGCTCAGATTGAACGCTGGCGGCAGGCCTAACACATGCAAGTCGAACGGTAGCACAGAGGAGCTTGCTCCTTGGGTGACGAGTGGCGGACGGGTGAGTAATGTCTGGGAAACTGCCCGATGGAGGGGGATAACTACTGGAAACGGTAGCTAATACCGCATAACGTCGCAAGACCAAAGAGGGGGACCTTCGGGCCTCTTGCCATCGGATGTGCCCAGATGGGATTAGCTAGTAGGTGGGGTAACGGCTCACCTAGGCGACGATCCCTAGCTGGTCTGAGAGGATGACCAGCCACACTGGAACTGAGACACGGTCCAGACTCCTACGGGAGGCAGCAGTGGGGAATATTGCACAATGGGCGCAAGCCTGATGCAGCCATGCCGCGTGTATGAAGAAGGCCTTCGGGTTGTAAAGTACTTTCAGCGAGGAGGAAGGCGTTGTGGTTAATAACCGCAGCGATTGACGTTACTCGCAGAAGAAGCACCGGCTAACTCCGTGCCAGCAGCCGCGGTAATACGGAGGGTGCAAGCGTTAATCGGAATTACTGGGCGTAAAGCGCACGCAGGCGGTCTGTCAAGTCGGATGTGAAATCCCCGGGCTCAACCTGGGAACTGCATCCGAAACTGGCAGGCTAGAGTCTTGTAGAGGGGGGTAGAATTCCAGGTGTAGCGGTGAAATGCGTAGAGATCTGGAGGAATACCGGTGGCGAAGGCGGCCCCCTGGACAAAGACTGACGCTCAGGTGCGAAAGCGTGGGGAGCAAACAGGATTAGATACCCTGGTAGTCCACGCCGTAAACGATGTCGACTTGGAGGTTGTGCCCTTGAGGCGTGGCTTCCGGAGCTAACGCGTTAAGTCGACCGCCTGGGGAGTACGGCCGCAAGGTTAAAACTCAAATGAATTGACGGGGGCCCGCACAAGCGGTGGAGCATGTGGTTTAATTCGATGCAACGCGAAGAACCTTACCTACTCTTGACATCCAGAGAACTTAGCAGAGATGCTTTGGTGCCTTCGGGAACTCTGAGACAGGTGCTGCATGGCTGTCGTCAGCTCGTGTTGTGAAATGTTGGGTTAAGTCCCGCAACGAGCGCAACCCTTATCCTTTGTTGCCAGCGGTTAGGCCGGGAACTCAAAGGAGACTGCCAGTGATAAACTGGAGGAAGGTGGGGATGACGTCAAGTCATCATGGCCCTTACGAGTAGGGCTACACACGTGCTACAATGGCATATACAAAGAGAAGCGACCTCGCGAGAGCAAGCGGACCTCATAAAGTATGTCGTAGTCCGGATTGGAGTCTGCAACTCGACTCCATGAAGTCGGAATCGCTAGTAATCGTGGATCAGAATGCCACGGTGAATACGTTCCCGGGCCTTGTACACACCGCCCGTCACACCATGGGAGTGGGTTGCAAAAGAAGTAGGTAGCTTAACCTTCGGGAGGGCGCTTACCACTTTGTGATTCATGACTGGGGTGAAGTCGTAACAAGGTAACCGTAGGGGAACCTGCGGTTGGATCACCTCCTTACCTTAAAGAAGCGTTCTTTGTAGTGCTCACACAGATTGTCTGATGAAAATTAGCAGTAAGAAAATCTCTGCAGGCTTGTAGCTCAGGTGGTTAGAGCGCACCCCTGATAAGGGTGAGGTCGGTGGTTCAAGTCCACTCAGGCCTACCAAATTCGCATCCGTGCTGTGTTACGGCGATGCTCGCATACTTCAGTATGCTTCGCACCACCGCGCCTTGCCCGGAAACGAATTAGGGTACAGAGATTAGCATTTACGATGGGGTTATAGCTCAGCTGGGAGAGCGCCTGCCTTGCACGCAGGAGGTCTGCGGTTCGATCCCGCATAGCTCCACCATCTTTACTGCAAAAACACAAGAAAACTTCAGAGTGTACCTGAAAAGGTTCACTGCGAAGTTTTGCTCTTTAAAAATCTGGATCAAGCTGAAAATTGAAACGACACACTGTTTCATTTCTCCGTAATAAGAAATGAAAAGCGGTGTGTTCGAGTCTCTCAAATTTTCGCAACACGATGGTGTTTTACGAAACATCTTCGGGTTGTGAGGTTAAGCGACTAAGCGTACACGGTGGATGCCCTGGCAGTCAGAGGCGATGAAGGACGTGCTAATCTGCGATAAGCGTCGGTAAGGTGATATGAACCGTTATAACCGGCGATTTCCGAATGGGGAAACCCAGTGTGTTTCGACACACTATCATTACGTGAATACATAGCGTAATGAAGCGAACCGGGGGAACTGAAACATCTAAGTACCCCGAGGAAAAGAAATCAACCGAGATTCCCCCAGTAGCGGCGAGCGAACGGGGAGCAGCCCAGAGTCTGAATCAGCTTGTGTGTTAGTGGAACGGTCTGGAAAGTCCGACGGTACAGGGTGATAGTCCCGTACACCAAAATGCACAGGTTGTGAACTCGAAGAGTAGGGCGGGACACGTGGTATCCTGTCTGAATATGGGGGGACCATCCTCCAAGGCTAAATACTCCTGACTGACCGATAGTGAACCAGTACCGTGAGGGAAAGGCGAAAAGAACCCCGGCGAGGGGAGTGAAAAAGAACCTGAAACCGTGTACGTACAAGCAGTGGGAGCCTCTTTATGGGGTGACTGCGTACCTTTTGTATAATGGGTCAGCGACTTATATTCTGTAGCAAGGTTAACCGTATAGGGGAGCCGAAGGGAAACCGAGTCTTAACTGGGCGTTAAGTTGCAGGGTATAGACCCGAAACCCGGTGATCTAGCCATGGGCAGGTTGAAGGTTGGGTAACACTAACTGGAGGACCGAACCGACTAATGTTGAAAAATTAGCGGATGACTTGTGGCTGGGGGTGAAAGGCCAATCAAACCGGGAGATAGCTGGTTCTCCCCGAAAGCTATTTAGGTAGCGCCTCGTGAACTCATCTTCGGGGGTAGAGCACTGTTTCGGCTAGGGGGTCATCCCGACTTACCAACCCGATGCAAACTGCGAATACCGAAGAATGTTATCACGGGAGACACACGGCGGGTGCTAACGTCCGTCGTGAAGAGGGAAACAACCCAGACCGCCAGCTAAGGTCCCAAAGTCATGGTTAAGTGGGAAACGATGTGGGAAGGCACAGACAGCCAGGATGTTGGCTTAGAAGCAGCCATCATTTAAAGAAAGCGTAATAGCTCACTGGTCGAGTCGGCCTGCGCGGAAGATGTAACGGGGCTAAACCATGCACCGAAGCTGCGGCAGCGACACTATGTGTTGTTGGGTAGGGGAGCGTTCTGTAAGCCGTTGAAGGTGTATCGTGAGGTATGCTGGAGGTATCAGAAGTGCGAATGCTGACATAAGTAACGATAATGCGGGTGAAAAACCCGCACGCCGGAAGACCAAGGGTTCCTGTCCAACGTTAATCGGGGCAGGGTGAGTCGACCCCTAAGGCGAGGCCGAAAGGCGTAGTCGATGGGAAACAGGTTAATATTCCTGTACTTGGTGTTACTGCGAAGGGGGGACGGAGAAGGCTATGTTAGCCGGGCGACGGTTGTCCCGGTTTAAGCATGTAGGCGGAGGTTCCAGGTAAATCCGGTACCTTTTTAACGCTGAGGTGTGATGACGAGGCACTACGGTGCTGAAGTAACAAATGCCCTGCTTCCAGGAAAAGCCTCTAAGCATCAGGTAACACGAAATCGTACCCCAAACCGACACAGGTGGTCAGGTAGAGAATACCAAGGCGCTTGAGAGAACTCGGGTGAAGGAACTAGGCAAAATGGTGCCGTAACTTCGGGAGAAGGCACGCTGATATGTAGGTGAAGTGATTTACTCATGGAGCTGAAATCAGTCGAAGATACCAGCTGGCTGCAACTGTTTATTAAAAACACAGCACTGTGCAAACACGAAAGTGGACGTATACGGTGTGACGCCTGCCCGGTGCCGGAAGGTTAATTGATGGGGTTATCCGTAAGGAGAAGCTCTTGATCGAAGCCCCGGTAAACGGCGGCCGTAACTATAACGGTCCTAAGGTAGCGAAATTCCTTGTCGGGTAAGTTCCGACCTGCACGAATGGCGTAATGATGGCCAGGCTGTCTCCACCCGAGACTCAGTGAAATTGAACTCGCTGTGAAGATGCAGTGTACCCGCGGCAAGACGGAAAGACCCCGTGAACCTTTACTATAGCTTGACACTGAACACTGGTCCTTGATGTGTAGGATAGGTGGGAGGCTTTGAAGTGTGGACGCCAGTCTGCATGGAGCCATCCTTGAAATACCACCCTTTAATGGCTGGTGTTCTAACGTGGACCCGTAATCCGGGTTGCGGACAGTGTCTGGTGGGTAGTTTGACTGGGGCGGTCTCCTCCTAAAGAGTAACGGAGGAGCACGAAGGTTAGCTAATCCTGGTCGGACATCAGGAGGTTAGTGCAAAGGCATAAGCTAGCTTGACTGCGAGAGTGACGGCTCGAGCAGGTGCGAAAGCAGGTCTTAGTGATCCGGTGGTTCTGAATGGAAGGGCCATCGCTCAACGGATAAAAGGTACTCCGGGGATAACAGGCTGATACCGCCCAAGAGTTCATATCGACGGCGGTGTTTGGCACCTCGATGTCGGCTCATCACATCCTGGGGCTGAAGTAGGTCCCAAGGGTATGGCTGTTCGCCATTTAAAGTGGTACGCGAGCTGGGTTTAGAACGTCGTGAGACAGTTCGGTCCCTATCTGCCGTGGGCGCTGGAGAATTGAGGGGGGCTGCTCCTAGTACGAGAGGACCGGAGTGGACGCATCACTGGTGTTCGGGTTGTCATGCCAATGGCATTGCCCGGTAGCTAAATGCGGAAGAGATAAGTGCTGAAAGCATCTAAGCACGAAACTTGCCCCGAGATGAGTTCTCCCTGAGACTTTAAGTCTCCTGAAGGAACGTTAAAGACGATGACGTTGATAGGTCGGGTGTGTAAGCGTAGCGATACGTTGAGCTAACCGATACTAATGAACCGTGAGGCTTAACCTTACAACGCCGAAGATGTTTTGGCGAAGAGACGACATTCAGCTTGATACAGATAAGATTAACCGGCGAAAAGCGGGTTAATAACAGAATTTGCCTGGCGGCTGTAGCGCGGTGGTCCCACCTGACCCCATGCCGAACTCAGAAGTGAAACGCCGTAGCGCCGATGGTAGTGTGGGGTCTCCCCATGCGAGAGTAGGGAACTGCCAGGCATCAAATAAAGTGAAGAAGCCCATCCTGACGGATGGGCTTTTTTGCGTGTGTGCGGGGTAAAAACCGCCGGGCTGAACGTATTGTGCAGGCCTGATAAGCGCAGCGCATCAGGCAGATCACGACACCGCACCATCGGGTGCAAAGCAATATCCTGAGCCTCCATAACACAAGCCATTCTGCAGTATATGCGGTAAACTAGGCGCGATTTTGCATCAGGAAAGCGTCTATGAATCACTCCCTTAAAGCCTGGAACACCTTCGGTATCGATCAGCAAACGAATGAACTTGTCTGCGCCGAAAATGAACAACAATTACTGAATGCCTGGCAATCAGCCAATGCATCGCATCATCCAGTACTGATTCTGGGCGAAGGGAGTAACGTCCTGTTTCTTGATACCTTCCAGGGTACGGTGATCGTCAATCGTATTAAGGGTATTGAGATTACAGAGCAACCTGATGCGTGGCATTTGCACGTAGGCGCGGGTGAAAACTGGCATCAGTTGGTGTGCTATGCGCTGGAGCGCAACATGCCAGGCCTGGAAAATCTGGCACTCATTCCCGGCTGCGTGGGTTCATCGCCAATCCAGAATATTGGTGCCTATGGCGTAGAGCTGCAGCGCGTCTGCGAATACGTAGACTGCGTTGAGCTTGCGACTGGCAAACATCTGCGCGTTAACGCAGCAGAATGCCGTTTTGGTTACCGTGACAGCATCTTCAAGCATGAATACCAGGATCGTTTCGCAATTGTAGCCGTTGGTCTGCGCTTACCTAAACAGTGGCAGCCCGTTTTGACTTACGGTGACTTGACGCGTCTGGATCCTACAACAGTAACACCTCAGCAGGTTTTTGATTCTGTCTGCCATATGCGCACGACAAAACTACCCGATCCGAAAGTAAACGGTAATGCGGGTAGCTTCTTTAAAAACCCTGTTGTCGATGGGTATATTGCGCAGGAGCTCCTGGCTAAATTCCCAACAGTACCTCATTACCCGCAGGCTGATGGTTCTGTGAAACTGGCAGCAGGCTGGCTTATCGATCAGTGCCAGCTAAAAGGTATGCGCATTGGTGGCGCGGCGGTACATCAGCAGCAGGCACTGGTGCTGATCAATGCAGATAATGCGACGAGTCAGGATGTAGTGCAACTTGCACACCATGTGCGCCAAAAAGTCGGTGAGAAATTTAATGTCTGGCTCGAACCAGAGGTCCGGTTTATTGGTCCGCAGGGTGAAATGAATGCTGTGGAGATCATTGCATGAAGGATAATACCGTCCCTCTGACGCTTATTTCATTATTGGCCGATGGAGAATTTCATTCCGGTGAGCAGCTCGGTGAAACGTTGGGAATGAGCCGTGCCGCAATCAATAAGCATGTCCAGACGTTGCGCGACTGGGGGGTTGATGTCTTTACTGTTCCTGGTAAAGGATACAGCTTACCGGAGCCTATCCAACTATTAGATGCCTCACTTATTCATTCTCAACTGGATGGTGGAAATATCACTGTCCTGCCGGTTATCGACTCAACCAATCAGTACCTGATGGACCGAATAGGTCAGCTGGAGTCAGGGGATGCCTGCGTCGCTGAATATCAGCAGGCCGGGCGCGGCCGCCGTGGACGTAAATGGTTCTCTCCCTTTGGTGCTAACCTATACCTCTCGATGTTCTGGCGGCTGGAACAAGGCCCGGCCGCTGCAATTGGTCTGAGTCTGGTGATTGGTATCGTCATGGCTGAGGTTTTGCGCGATCTGGGTGCGGATAAAGTCCGTGTAAAATGGCCCAACGACCTCTATTTACTCGACCGTAAACTGGCAGGGATCCTGGTAGAACTCACTGGTAAGACAGGTGATGCCGCGCAAATTGTTATTGGCGCGGGTATTAATATGTCCATGCGCCGGGTTGAAGAAAATGTGGTTAATCAAGGCTGGATTAACCTGCAGGAAGCGGGCATTAACATTGACCGCAATACCCTTGCTGCCCGACTGATACGTGAGTTGCGCGCTGCGTTGGTGCTCTTTGAGCACGAAGGTTTAGCTCCGTATCTGTCTCGCTGGAAGAAACTGGATAACTTTATCGACCGCCCGGTAAAACTTATTATTGGTGATAAAGAAATATTTGGTATCTCTCGTGGAATAGACGCGCAAGGTGCATTATTGCTTGAACAAAATGGCGAGATCAAACCCTGGATGGGTGGAGAAATATCGCTGAGAAGTGCTGAATAATAAGAAGGGGAGCTGAGGCTCCCCTTCTTATTTATTTACGTAGCCTGACTTGCTCAACGGCATGATTGGCGCTTTTAGTCATAATCAAGCTGGCTCTTTCACGTGTTGGTAAAATGTTTTGCTTTAAATTCAGCCAGTTAATTTCTTTCCATAGCGATGTGGCAGTATTGATAGCCTCATCTTCTGATAATTTTGCATAGTTATGGAAATAAGAGTCCGGGTTGGTAAACGCCCCTTCACGGAATTTCAGAAAGCGGTTGATATACCACGTCTGGAGTAATTCTTCTGGCGCATCAACATAAATAGAAAAGTCGACAAAGTCAGAAACAAATACATGATGTGGATCGTGAGGATAGTCCATCCCGCTTTGTAATACATTTAACCCTTCGAGTATTAATATGTCGGGCTGGGCAACGGTTTTGTCGCCATCAGGGATCACATCATAGATGAGATGGGAATAGACCGGCGCCGTGACGTTAGGTACGCCTGATTTCAGATCGGAAACGAATTTAACCAAGCGATGCATATCATAGGACTGGGGGAAGCCTTTCTTCTTCATTAGTCCACGATCTTTCAATACCTGGTTAGGGTGGAGAAAGCCATCGGTAGTAATCAATTCAACCTTACGATGCTCTGGCCAGCGACTGAGTAAGGCCTGCAAAACACGCGCTGTCGTACTTTTACCGACGGCAACGCTGCCAGCAATACTAATAATATAAGGAATACGCTCGCCATTCGTGCCTAAAAATTGCTCCAGCACTGCCTGACGTCGCAGGTTTGAACTGATGTAAAAGTTTAGCAAACGCGAGAGAGGCAAATAAATCTCGGCAACTTCTTCCAGCGATAAGTCTTCGTTAATGCCTTTAAGACGAGCAATCTCTTCCTCGGTCAGGGTCATCGGCACGGAATCACGAAGCGCAGCCCACTGGTTGCGATCAAACTGTAGGTAAGGCGACGTTAACGCTTGCTCTTTTATACTCATACGCATGGTCTGGCTGTCATTGCTATATCAGGTCTGCGGTAAAAAACGAAATCATCCCCGGTACGCAATGGCACACACATTTCAGTTAATTTGGACAATGGGCAGGAGGGTAACACCAGATGGAGGGGAATAATAAGAAAAAATCATCCTCTGAAATGCAATGTGACGGGTATTCCAGATGTATAAAGATGTGCTTTCTCTCTATCGACGCGTGCATGCTGGAGCAAAATTCCTCCCTGAGGTGGCACCTTGCGTTGGAAATTTGTCCAATCCAAAGAAGAAATAGATTATTTATCGGTCGCATAGTGCAAAATGTGAGCGATAGAACATTTTATGCAATTTTTTAGTTGCATGAGTGCGCATGTCTCCATAAAATGCGCGCTACTTGATGCCGACTTAGCTCAGTAGGTAGAGCAACTGACTTGTAATCAGTAGGTCACCAGTTCGATTCCGGTAGTCGGCACCATCAAGTCCGGTGGGGTTCCCGAGCGGCCAAAGGGAGCAGACTGTAAATCTGCCGTCACAGACTTCGAAGGTTCGAATCCTTCCCCCACCACCACTTTCTGGCAGCGTTATCGCCGCCTGAGTTGATTAAAAAATTAATCAGCTCGAACAGAAAAGAGAGAAATCTCTTTTTTGTTACAGAAAGAACTGGGTAGCCGAGTTTCAGGATGCGGGCATCGTATAATGGCTATTACCTCAGCCTTCCAAGCTGATGATGCGGGTTCGATTCCCGCTGCCCGCTCCAGACGTGCTGATATGGCTCAGTTGGTAGAGCGCACCCTTGGTAAGGGTGAGGTCCCCAGTTCGACTCTGGGTATCAGCACCACTTCACTTCTCCTTCCCGTTTCTCTCTGTTTACTTTTAAAAGCATTCAACAGCTCAGGTATATTGCCTGGTTGATGTGGTGATATCACCGATTTATCCGTGTCTTAGAGGGACAATCGATGTCTAAAGAAAAATTTGAACGTACTAAACCGCACGTTAACGTCGGTACTATCGGCCACGTTGACCATGGTAAAACAACGCTGACCGCTGCAATCACTACCGTACTGGCTAAAACCTACGGCGGTGCTGCTCGTGCATTCGATCAGATCGATAACGCGCCGGAAGAAAAAGCTCGTGGTATCACCATCAACACTTCTCACGTTGAATATGACACCCCGACTCGCCACTACGCACACGTAGACTGCCCGGGCCACGCCGACTATGTTAAAAACATGATCACCGGTGCTGCGCAGATGGACGGCGCGATCCTGGTTGTTGCTGCGACTGACGGCCCGATGCCGCAGACTCGTGAGCACATCCTGCTGGGTCGTCAGGTAGGCGTTCCGTACATCATCGTGTTCCTGAACAAATGCGACATGGTTGATGACGAAGAGCTGCTGGAACTGGTAGAAATGGAAGTTCGTGAACTTCTGTCTCAGTACGATTTCCCGGGCGACGACACTCCGATCGTTCGTGGTTCTGCTCTGAAAGCGCTGGAAGGCGAAGCAGAGTGGGAAGCGAAAATCATCGAACTGGCTGGCTTCCTGGATTCTTACATCCCAGAACCAGAGCGTGCGATTGACAAGCCGTTCCTGCTGCCTATCGAAGACGTATTCTCCATCTCCGGTCGTGGTACCGTTGTTACCGGTCGTGTAGAGCGCGGTATCATCAAAGTTGGTGAAGAAGTTGAAATCGTTGGTATCAAAGAGACTGCTAAGTCTACCTGTACTGGCGTTGAAATGTTCCGCAAACTGCTGGACGAAGGCCGTGCTGGTGAGAACGTTGGTGTTCTGCTGCGTGGTATCAAACGTGAAGAAATCGAACGTGGTCAGGTACTGGCTAAGCCGGGCTCTATCAAGCCGCACACCAAGTTCGAATCTGAAGTGTACATTCTGTCCAAAGACGAAGGCGGCCGTCATACTCCGTTCTTCAAAGGCTACCGTCCGCAGTTCTACTTCCGTACTACTGACGTGACTGGTACCATCGAACTGCCGGAAGGCGTAGAGATGGTAATGCCGGGCGACAACATCAAAATGGTTGTTACCCTGATCCACCCAATCGCGATGGACGACGGTCTGCGTTTCGCAATCCGTGAAGGCGGCCGTACTGTTGGTGCGGGCGTTGTTGCCAAAGTAATGAGCTAATTGCCGAATAACATTTGACGCAATGCGCAATAAAAGGGCATCATTTGATGCCCTTTTTGCACGCTTTCACACCAGAACCTGGCTCATCAGTGATTTTTTTTGTCATAATCATTGCTGAGACAGGCTCTGAAGAGGGCGTTTAGTCCGAAACGCACCAGAGCATTTCGGTTTGGATCGCCTCGCTTACGCGGGGTGAAAATATTTGTAGAATACTTCTGACAGGTTGGTTTATGAGTGCGAATACCGAAGCTCAAGGAAGCGGGCGCGGCCTGGAAGCGATGAAGTGGGTTGTTGTCGCTGTATTGCTGCTTGTAGCTATCGTTGGCAACTACCTCTATCGTGACATGATGCTGCCGCTGCGTGCGCTGGCCGTAGTGATTCTGATTGCCGCAGCGGGTGGTGTCGCGCTGTTGACAACAAAAGGTAAAGCGACCGTTGCTTTTGCCCGTGAAGCGAGAACCGAAGTCCGTAAGGTCATTTGGCCAACTCGCCAGGAAACATTGCACACCACATTAATTGTGGCTGCGGTTACCGCAGTAATGTCACTGATCCTGTGGGGACTGGATGGTATTCTGGTTCGCCTGGTATCCTTTATCACTGGCCTGAGGTTCTAAGATGTCTGAAGCCCCTAAAAAGCGCTGGTACGTCGTTCAGGCGTTTTCCGGTTTTGAAGGCCGCGTAGCCACGTCGCTGCGCGAATATATCAAGTTACAAAATATGGAAGAGCTGTTTGGCGAAGTCATGGTGCCGACCGAAGAAGTGGTCGAAATCCGTGGTGGCCAGCGTCGCAAGAGCGAACGTAAATTCTTCCCGGGCTATGTACTGGTCCAGATGGTGATGAATGACGCAAGCTGGCACCTGGTGCGTAGCGTGCCGCGTGTGATGGGCTTTATCGGCGGTACATCTGACCGTCCGGCGCCGATCAGCGACAAAGAAGTTGATGCGATCATGAACCGTCTGCAGCAGGTTGGTGATAAACCGCGTCCGAAAACGATGTTTGAGCCAGGTGAAATGGTTCGCGTTAGTGACGGTCCGTTTGCTGACTTTAACGGCGTGGTTGAAGAAGTGGACTACGAGAAGTCCCGCCTGAAAGTCTCTGTTTCTATCTTTGGTCGTGCGACCCCGGTAGAACTGGACTTTGCCCAGGTAGAAAAAGCCTAAACAGCGATCAAAAAAGCGGCGATTTAATCGTTGCACAAGGCGCGAGATTGGAATACAATTTCGCGCCTTTTGTTTTTATGGGCCCTGTCCGTAAAACGAATTTAATCACGGGGAGCCTCCTTGAGGCGCTATAACCCAACTAGAGGAATTTAGAATGGCTAAGAAAGTCCAGGCCTACGTCAAGCTGCAGGTTGCAGCTGGTATGGCTAACCCGAGTCCGCCGGTAGGTCCAGCACTGGGTCAACAAGGCGTGAACATCATGGAATTCTGCAAAGCGTTCAACGCAAAAACTGATTCCATGGAAAAAGGTCTGCCGATCCCGGTTGTTATCACCGTTTACGCTGACCGTTCTTTCACTTTCGTTACCAAAACGCCTCCGGCAGCAGTTCTGCTGAAGAAAGCGGCTGGTATCAAGTCTGGTTCCGGTAAGCCGAACAAAGACAAAGTGGGTAAAATTTCCCGCGCTCAGCTGCAGGAAATCGCGCAGACCAAAGCTGCCGACATGACTGGTTCCGACATTGAAGCGATGACTCGCTCCATTGAAGGTACTGCACGTTCCATGGGCCTGGTAGTGGAGGACTAAGAAATGGCTAAACTGACCAAGCGTATGCGCGTGATCCGTGACAAAGTTGATGCAACTAAACAGTACGACATCAACGAAGCTATTGCTCTGCTGAAAGAGCTGGCCACTGCTAAATTCGTAGAAAGCGTAGACGTTGCCGTTAACCTCGGCATCGATGCTCGTAAATCTGACCAGAACGTACGTGGTGCAACTGTACTGCCGCACGGTACTGGCCGTTCCGTTCGCGTAGCCGTATTTGCCCAGGGCGCAAACGCTGAAGCTGCTAAAGCTGCAGGCGCTGAGCTGGTAGGTATGGAAGATCTGGCTGACCAGATCAAGAAAGGCGAAATGAACTTTGACGTTGTTATTGCTTCCCCGGATGCAATGCGCGTTGTTGGCCAGCTGGGTCAGGTTCTGGGTCCGCGCGGCCTGATGCCAAACCCGAAAGTTGGTACTGTAACCCCTAACGTTGCTGAAGCGGTTAAGAACGCTAAAGCAGGTCAGGTTCGTTACCGTAACGACAAAAACGGCATCATTCACACTACCATCGGTAAAGTGGATTTTGACGCTGACAAACTGAAAGAAAACCTGGAATCTCTGCTGGTTGCGCTGAAAAAAGCGAAACCGACTCAGGCTAAAGGCGTGTACATCAAGAAAGTTAGCATCTCCACCACCATGGGTGCTGGTGTTGCCGTTGATCAGTCCGGTCTGACTGCGACTGTGGCGAACTAATATTCGCCTTTACGTGGGCGGTGATTTTGTCTACAATCTTACCCCCACGTTTCTGCTAATTGCAGACGTATATCCGAGATATTCAGGCTGTGGCAAGGCGACAACTGAGTGAATCGCCAGGAGCATAGTTAACTATGTGACTGGTGTGAACGAAGGCAGTCAACGCCGGCACAGATTGAATAGCGACAGATAGACAAGATTTGTTCGTTGGAGCCTGGCCTATCCAGGCCTCCGTCGAAGACCGCAGGTGTTTCGTAAGAAACTTAATGCCCTGCGTAGACGGTGACAGAACGCTAAGATTATTTCTGATACTCTGGCTTGTTTCTGCTCACCGTATTTAGACGCTCTCTCCGTT
Source organism: Citrobacter sp. S39 (assembly GCF_009495675.1). Lineage (NCBI taxonomy): Bacteria > Pseudomonadati > Pseudomonadota > Gammaproteobacteria > Enterobacterales > Enterobacteriaceae > Citrobacter > Citrobacter sp. S39. The sequence continues at coordinate 704,645 of NZ_CP045555.1, read as the reverse complement.
GGGGAGAGTGAAGTGAGTTCCGGAACATGAGTTCCGGCAAACATCCAGGAGCAAAGCTAATGGCTTTAAATCTTCAAGACAAACAAGCGATTGTTGCTGAAGTCAGCGAAGTAGCCAAAGGCGCGCTGTCTGCAGTAGTTGCGGATTCCCGTGGCGTAACTGTAGATAAAATGACTGAACTGCGTAAAGCAGGTCGTGAAGCTGGCGTATACATGCGTGTTGTTCGTAACACCCTGCTGCGCCGCGTCGTTGAAGGTACTCAGTTCGAGTGCCTGAAAGACACGTTTGTTGGTCCGACCCTGATTGCATACTCTATGGAACATCCGGGCGCTGCTGCTCGTCTGTTCAAAGAGTTCGCGAAAGCGAATGCAAAATTTGAGGTCAAAGCCGCAGCCTTTGAAGGTGAATTGATCCCGGCATCGCAAATCGATCGCCTGGCAACTCTGCCGACCTACGAAGAAGCAATTGCACGCCTGATGGCAACCATGAAAGAAGCTTCGGCTGGCAAACTGGTTCGTACTCTGGCTGCTGTACGCGATGCGAAAGAAGCTGCTTAATCGCAGTTATCTTTCTCAAGCATCTGCTTACGTATAAACTTATTCTGATTTTCAGGAACAATTTAAATGTCTATCACTAAAGATCAAATCATTGAAGCAGTATCCGCTATGTCCGTAATGGACGTTGTAGAACTGATCTCTGCAATGGAAGAAAAATTCGGTGTTTCCGCTGCTGCTGCTGTAGCTGTAGCTGCTGGCCCGGCTGAAGCTGCTGAAGAAAAAACTGAATTCGACGTAATTCTGAAAGCTGCTGGCGCTAACAAAGTTGCTGTTATCAAAGCAGTACGTGGCGCAACTGGCCTGGGTCTGAAAGAAGCTAAAGACCTGGTAGAATCTGCTCCGGCTGCCCTGAAAGAAGGCATCAGCAAAGACGACGCAGAAGCACTGAAAAAATCTCTGGAAGAAGCTGGCGCTGAAGTTGAAGTTAAATAAGCCAACTTTTCTGGTTGCAGCCTAAGAAATTAGGCTGATGGCTGGTGACTTTTTAGTCACCAGCCTTTTTGCGCTGTAAGGCGCCAGTAGCATTTCACACTGTTTGACTACTGCTGTGCCTTTCAATGCTTGTTTCTATCGACGTCTTAATATACTGCGACAGAGCATCAGTTCTGTGTAAATCGCAATGAAATGGTTTAAGCGTGATAGCAACAGGCATTGCGGAAAGTATTCGATTTTCCGGTCAACAAAATAGTGTTGCACAAACTGTCCCTTCGTCGGACAGATGGGTCGACTTGTCAGCGAGCTGAGGAACCCTAATGGTTTACTCCTATACCGAGAAAAAACGTATTCGTAAGGATTTTGGTAAACGTCCACAAGTGTTGGACATACCTTATCTCCTTTCTATCCAGCTTGACTCGTTTCAGAAGTTCATCGAGCAAGATCCTGAAGGGCAGTATGGTCTGGAAGCAGCTTTCCGTTCCGTTTTCCCGATTCAGAGCTACAGCGGTAATTCCGAGCTGCAATACGTCAGCTACCGCCTTGGCGAACCGGTGTTTGACGTTCAGGAATGTCAGATCCGTGGCGTGACCTATTCCGCACCGCTGCGCGTAAAACTGCGTCTGGTGATCTACGAGCGCGAAGCGCCGGAAGGCACCGTAAAAGACATTAAAGAACAAGAAGTCTACATGGGCGAAATTCCGCTCATGACTGACAACGGTACCTTTGTAATCAATGGTACTGAGCGTGTTATCGTTTCTCAGCTGCACCGTAGTCCTGGCGTTTTCTTTGACTCCGACAAAGGTAAAACCCACTCTTCGGGTAAAGTGCTGTATAACGCGCGCATCATCCCTTACCGTGGTTCCTGGCTGGACTTCGAATTCGATCCGAAGGACAACCTGTTCGTACGTATTGACCGTCGCCGTAAACTGCCTGCGACCATTATTCTGCGTGCACTGAACTACACCACTGAGCAGATCCTTGACCTGTTCTTTGAAAAAGTTGTTTTCGAAATTCGCGACAACAAGCTGCAGATGGAACTGGTGCCGGAACGCCTGCGTGGTGAAACCGCCTCCTTTGACATTGAAGCTAACGGCAAAGTCTACGTCGAAAAAGGCCGTCGCATCACTGCGCGCCACATTCGCCAACTGGAAAAAGACGATATCAAACATATCGAAGTTCCGGTTGAATACATTGCTGGTAAAGTTGCGGCTAAAGACTACGTTGACGAATCTACTGGCGAGCTGATCTGCGCAGCTAACATGGAGCTGAGCCTGGATCTGCTGGCTAAGCTGAGCCAGTCTGGTCACAAGCGTATCGAAACGCTGTTCACTAACGATCTGGACCACGGTCCGTACATTTCTGAAACTGTACGCGTCGACCCAACCAACGATCGTCTGAGCGCGCTGGTAGAAATCTACCGCATGATGCGCCCTGGTGAGCCGCCGACTCGTGAAGCTGCTGAAAGCCTGTTCGAGAACCTGTTCTTCTCCGAAGACCGCTATGACCTGTCTGCGGTCGGTCGTATGAAGTTCAACCGTTCTCTGCTGCGCGACGAAATCGAAGGTTCCGGTATCCTGAGCAAAGACGACATCATCGAAGTGATGAAGAAGCTCATCGATATCCGTAACGGTAAAGGCGAAGTCGATGATATCGACCACCTCGGCAACCGTCGTATCCGTTCCGTAGGCGAAATGGCGGAAAACCAGTTCCGCGTTGGCCTGGTACGTGTTGAGCGTGCGGTGAAAGAGCGTCTGTCTCTGGGCGATCTGGATACCCTGATGCCTCAGGATATGATCAACGCCAAGCCGATTTCTGCAGCAGTGAAAGAGTTCTTTGGTTCCAGCCAGCTGTCTCAGTTTATGGACCAGAACAACCCGCTGTCTGAGATTACGCACAAACGTCGTATCTCTGCACTCGGCCCAGGCGGTCTGACCCGTGAACGCGCAGGCTTCGAAGTTCGAGACGTACACCCGACTCACTACGGTCGCGTATGTCCAATCGAAACGCCTGAAGGTCCGAACATCGGTCTGATCAACTCCCTGTCCGTGTATGCACAGACTAACGAATACGGCTTCCTCGAGACTCCGTACCGTAAAGTGACCGACGGTGTTGTAACTGACGAAATTCATTACCTGTCTGCTATCGAAGAAGGCAACTACGTTATCGCTCAGGCGAACTCCAACCTGGATGACGAAGGCCACTTTGTAGAAGATCTGGTTACCTGCCGTAGCAAAGGCGAATCCAGCTTGTTCAGCCGTGATCAGGTTGACTACATGGACGTATCCACCCAGCAGGTGGTATCCGTCGGTGCGTCCCTGATCCCGTTCCTGGAACACGATGACGCCAACCGTGCATTGATGGGTGCGAACATGCAACGTCAGGCGGTTCCGACTCTGCGCGCTGATAAGCCGCTGGTTGGTACCGGTATGGAACGTGCTGTTGCCGTTGACTCCGGTGTTACTGCAGTTGCTAAACGTGGCGGTACTGTTCAGTACGTGGATGCTTCCCGTATCGTTATCAAAGTTAACGAAGACGAGATGTACCCGGGCGAAGCAGGTATCGACATTTATAACCTGACCAAATACACCCGTTCTAACCAGAACACCTGTATCAACCAGATGCCTTGCGTATCTCTGGGCGAGCCGGTTGAACGTGGTGATGTGCTGGCAGACGGTCCGTCCACCGACCTCGGTGAACTGGCGCTGGGCCAGAACATGCGCGTGGCATTCATGCCATGGAATGGTTACAACTTCGAAGACTCCATCCTCGTATCCGAGCGTGTTGTCCAGGAAGACCGTTTCACCACCATCCACATTCAGGAACTGGCATGTGTGTCCCGTGACACCAAGCTGGGGCCAGAAGAGATCACCGCTGACATCCCTAATGTGGGTGAAGCTGCACTCTCCAAACTGGATGAATCCGGTATCGTTTATATCGGTGCGGAAGTGACCGGTGGCGACATTCTGGTTGGTAAGGTAACGCCGAAAGGTGAAACCCAACTGACGCCAGAAGAGAAGCTGCTGCGTGCGATCTTCGGTGAGAAAGCGTCTGACGTTAAAGACTCTTCTCTGCGCGTGCCAAACGGTGTTTCCGGTACGATTATCGACGTTCAGGTCTTTACTCGCGATGGCGTAGAAAAAGACAAACGTGCGCTGGAAATCGAAGAGATGCAGCTGAAGCAGGCGAAAAAAGACCTGTCTGAAGAACTGCAGATCCTCGAAGCTGGCCTGTTCAGCCGTATCTACGCTGTGCTGGTTTCTGGTGGTGTTGAAGCTGAGAAGCTCGACAAACTGCCGCGTGACCGCTGGTTAGAACTCGGCCTGACCGACGAAGAAAAACAGAATCAGCTGGAACAACTGGCTGAGCAGTACGACGAACTGAAACACGAATTCGAGAAAAAACTCGAAGCGAAGCGCCGTAAAATCACTCAGGGCGATGATCTGGCACCGGGCGTGCTGAAGATTGTTAAGGTTTATCTGGCGGTTAAACGTCGGATCCAGCCTGGTGATAAGATGGCAGGTCGTCACGGTAACAAGGGTGTAATCTCTAAGATCAACCCGATCGAAGATATGCCACACGATGCTAACGGTACGCCGGTAGATATCGTACTGAACCCGCTGGGCGTACCATCGCGTATGAACATCGGTCAGATCCTTGAAACCCACCTGGGTATGGCTGCAAAAGGTATCGGCGATAAGATCAACGCCATGCTGAAACAGCAACAGGAAGTCGCGAAACTGCGCGAATTCATCCAGCGTGCTTACGATCTGGGTTCAGATGTTCGTCAGAAAGTTGACCTGAATACCTTCAGTGATGAAGAAGTTCTGCGTCTGGCTGAAAACCTGAAAAAAGGTATGCCGATCGCAACGCCGGTATTCGACGGTGCGAAAGAGTCTGAAATCAAGGAACTGTTACAGCTGGGTGGCCTGCCGACTTCCGGTCAGATCACACTGTTCGACGGTCGTACCGGTGAGCAGTTCGAGCGCCAGGTTACCGTTGGCTACATGTACATGCTGAAACTGAACCACCTGGTTGATGACAAGATGCATGCGCGTTCTACCGGTTCTTACAGCCTGGTTACTCAGCAGCCGCTGGGTGGTAAGGCGCAGTTCGGTGGTCAGCGCTTCGGGGAGATGGAAGTGTGGGCGCTGGAAGCATATGGCGCAGCATACACCCTGCAGGAAATGCTCACCGTTAAGTCTGATGACGTGAACGGTCGTACTAAGATGTATAAAAACATCGTGGACGGCAACCATCAGATGGAACCAGGCATGCCGGAATCCTTCAACGTACTGTTGAAAGAGATTCGTTCGCTGGGTATCAACATCGAGCTGGAAGACGAGTAACTCTCGATCAAACAGGTCACTGGTGCTGGCGTAGCAGCCAGCGCCAGATTGTGCTAACTCCGACGGGAGCAAATCCGTGAAAGATTTATTAAAGTTTCTGAAAGCGCAGACTAAAACCGAAGAGTTTGATGCGATCAAAATTGCTCTGGCCTCGCCAGACATGATCCGTTCATGGTCTTTCGGTGAAGTTAAGAAGCCGGAAACCATCAACTACCGTACGTTCAAACCTGAACGTGACGGCCTTTTCTGCGCCCGTATCTTTGGGCCGGTAAAAGACTACGAGTGCCTGTGCGGTAAGTACAAGCGCCTGAAACACCGTGGTGTGATCTGTGAGAAGTGCGGCGTTGAAGTGACCCAGACTAAAGTACGCCGTGAGCGTATGGGCCACATCGAGCTGGCGTCTCCGACTGCTCACATCTGGTTCCTGAAATCTCTGCCGTCCCGTATCGGTTTGCTGCTTGATATGCCGCTGCGTGATATCGAACGCGTACTGTACTTCGAATCTTATGTGGTTATCGAAGGCGGTATGACTAACCTGGAACGTCAACAGATCCTGACTGAAGAGCAGTATCTGGACGCGCTGGAAGAGTTCGGTGACGAATTTGACGCGAAGATGGGTGCGGAAGCAATCCAGGCCCTGCTGAAGAGCATGGATCTGGAGCAAGAGTGTGAAACTCTGCGCGAAGAGCTGAACGAAACCAACTCCGAAACCAAGCGTAAGAAGCTGACCAAGCGTATCAAACTGCTGGAAGCCTTCGTACAGTCTGGCAACAAGCCAGAGTGGATGATCCTGACCGTTCTGCCGGTTCTGCCGCCAGATCTGCGTCCGCTGGTTCCGCTGGATGGTGGTCGTTTCGCAACGTCGGATCTGAACGATCTGTATCGTCGCGTTATCAACCGTAACAACCGTCTGAAGCGTCTGCTGGATCTGGCTGCGCCGGACATCATCGTACGCAACGAAAAACGTATGCTGCAGGAAGCGGTTGACGCCCTGCTGGATAACGGTCGTCGCGGTCGTGCGATCACCGGTTCTAACAAACGTCCTCTGAAATCTTTGGCCGACATGATCAAAGGTAAGCAGGGTCGTTTCCGTCAGAACCTGCTCGGTAAGCGTGTTGACTACTCCGGTCGTTCTGTAATCACCGTAGGTCCATACCTGCGTCTGCATCAGTGCGGCCTGCCGAAGAAAATGGCACTGGAACTGTTCAAACCGTTCATCTACGGCAAGCTGGAACTGCGTGGCCTGGCCACCACCATCAAAGCCGCTAAGAAAATGGTTGAGCGTGAAGAAGCTGTCGTTTGGGATATCCTGGACGAAGTTATCCGCGAACACCCGGTACTGCTGAACCGTGCACCAACACTGCACCGTCTGGGTATCCAGGCATTTGAACCGGTACTGATCGAAGGTAAAGCTATCCAGCTTCACCCGCTGGTTTGTGCGGCATATAACGCCGACTTCGATGGTGACCAGATGGCTGTTCACGTACCGCTGACGCTGGAAGCCCAGCTCGAAGCGCGTGCGCTGATGATGTCTACCAACAACATCCTGTCTCCGGCGAACGGCGAACCTATCATCGTTCCGTCTCAGGACGTTGTATTGGGTCTGTACTACATGACCCGTGACTGTGTTAACGCCAAAGGCGAAGGCATGGTGCTGACTGGCCCGAAAGAAGCTGAGCGTATCTATCGCGCAGGTCTGGCCTCTCTGCATGCGCGCGTTAAAGTGCGTATCACTGAATACGAAAAAGATGAAAACGGCGAATTCGTTGCGCACACCAGTCTGAAAGACACGACCGTTGGTCGCGCCATTCTGTGGATGATCGTACCGAAAGGTCTGCCTTTCTCCATCGTCAACCAGGCGCTGGGCAAGAAAGCTATCTCCAAAATGCTGAACACCTGTTACCGCATTCTGGGCCTGAAGCCGACCGTTATCTTCGCTGACCAGACAATGTACACCGGCTTTGCTTATGCAGCGCGTTCAGGTGCATCTGTTGGTATTGATGACATGGTCATCCCAGAGAAGAAACACGAGATCATCTCTGAAGCGGAAGCTGAAGTTGCTGAGATCCAGGAGCAGTTCCAGTCTGGTCTGGTAACCGCGGGCGAACGCTATAACAAAGTTATCGATATCTGGGCTGCGGCGAACGATCGTGTATCCAAAGCGATGATGGATAACCTGCAAACCGAAACCGTTATTAACCGTGACGGCGTAGAAGAGCAGCAGGTTTCCTTCAACAGCATCTACATGATGGCCGACTCCGGTGCGCGTGGTTCTGCAGCACAGATTCGTCAGCTGGCCGGTATGCGTGGTCTGATGGCGAAGCCAGATGGCTCCATCATCGAAACGCCAATCACCGCGAACTTCCGTGAAGGTCTGAACGTACTCCAGTACTTCATCTCTACTCACGGTGCGCGTAAAGGTCTGGCGGATACCGCACTGAAAACAGCGAACTCCGGTTATCTGACTCGTCGTCTGGTCGACGTTGCGCAGGACCTGGTTGTTACTGAAGACGATTGCGGCACTCTGGAAGGCATCACCATGACCCCGGTTATCGAGGGTGGTGATGTTAAAGAGCCGCTGCGCGATCGCGTTCTGGGTCGTGTGACTGCTGAAGACGTTCTGAAGCCGGGTACGGCGGATATTCTGGTTCCACGCAACACGCTGCTGCACGAACAGTGGTGTGACCTGCTGGAAGAGAACTCCGTTGACTCCGTCAAAGTCCGTTCTGTTGTATCTTGTGACACCGACTTTGGTGTATGTGCGCACTGCTACGGTCGTGACCTGGCGCGTGGCCACATCATCAACAAAGGTGAAGCAATCGGCGTTATCGCGGCACAGTCCATCGGTGAACCGGGTACACAGCTGACGATGCGTACGTTCCACATCGGTGGTGCGGCATCTCGTGCGGCTGCTGAATCCAGCATTCAGGTGAAAAACAAAGGTAGCATCCGTCTGAGCAATGCGAAGTCGGTTGTGAACTCCAGCGGCAAACTGGTTATCACCTCACGTAACACCGAACTGAAACTGATCGACGAATTCGGCCGTACCAAAGAAAGCTATAAAGTGCCTTACGGCTCCGTTATGGCGAAAGGTGATGGCGAACAGGTTGCTGGCGGCGAAACCGTAGCAAACTGGGATCCGCACACCATGCCGGTTATCACCGAAGTGAGTGGTTTTGTCCGCTTCACTGACATGATCGACGGCCAGACCATTACTCGTCAGACCGACGAGCTGACCGGTCTGTCTTCTCTGGTGGTTCTGGATTCTGCAGAGCGTACTGCGGGTGGTAAAGACCTGCGTCCGGCACTGAAAATTGTTGATGCTCAGGGCAACGACGTTCTGATCCCAGGCACCGATATGCCTGCTCAGTACTTCCTGCCGGGTAAAGCGATTGTTCAGCTGGAAGATGGCGTACAGATCAGTTCTGGTGACACCCTGGCGCGTGTTCCGCAGGAATCCGGCGGTACCAAGGATATCACCGGTGGTCTGCCGCGCGTTGCTGACCTGTTCGAAGCACGTCGTCCGAAAGAGCCGGCAATCCTGGCTGAAATCAGCGGCATCATTTCCTTCGGTAAAGAAACCAAAGGTAAACGTCGTCTGGTTATCACCCCGGTAGACGGTAGCGAACCGTACGAAGAGATGATTCCGAAATGGCGTCAGCTCAACGTGTTCGAAGGTGAACGTGTAGAACGTGGTGACGTTGTTTCCGACGGTCCGGAAGCGCCGCACGACATCCTGCGTCTGCGTGGTGTGCATGCTGTAACTCGTTACATTGTTAACGAAGTTCAGGACGTATACCGTCTGCAGGGTGTTAAGATTAACGATAAACACATCGAAGTTATCGTTCGTCAGATGCTGCGTAAAGCCACCATCGAAAGCGCTGGTAGCTCCGACTTCCTGGAAGGCGAGCAGGTTGAATACTCCCGCGTCAAGATCGCTAACCGCGAGCTGGAAGCGAACGGCAAAGTGGGTGCAACGTTCTCCCGCGATCTGCTGGGTATCACCAAAGCGTCTCTGGCAACCGAGTCCTTCATCTCTGCAGCATCGTTCCAGGAAACCACGCGTGTCCTGACCGAAGCCGCTGTTGCAGGTAAACGTGATGAACTGCGCGGTCTGAAAGAGAACGTAATCGTGGGTCGTCTGATCCCGGCAGGTACCGGTTACGCGTACCACCAGGATCGTATGCGCCGTCGCGCAGCGGGCGAACTGCCAGCTGCACCGCAGGTGACTGCTGAAGATGCGTCTGCCAGCCTGGCAGAACTGCTGAACGCAGGCCTGGGCGGTTCTGACAACGATTAATCGTTGCCGACCATAATAAAAAACCCGCTTCGGCGGGTTTTTTTATGTCCAGGTTTATTTCTGATGGCGCTTATCTGGTCTATGAGGCTACGAAGCCATCCGGCAGTGTCATTAATTTACCGGCGGTAACCGCCGATAAAGCTCAATCATATCTCCCGCCAAATCCTGAATCACCATCGCGTTCATCAGGTGATCCTGCGAATGGACGGTGATGAGATTAACCGGTAGCTTGCCGGTTCCTTCGTCAATTCCGATCAGCTGGGTCTGGATTTTATGCGCTTGTTTAACGTACTCGCGTGATTCCGTCATCGCTTGTTCTGCACCGGAGAAATCACCTTTACGCGCCAGTTGCAATGCCGTCAGGGCCTGGCTGCGTGCAGCGCCAGCGTTTACCAATAACTCCATGATGATCGTTTCTAACTCTTCCATACCATCACTCCAGTAGTTTCAGCGCCTTGTCCAGTACCGCATCGCCTTTCATCATGCCGTAATCCATCATGTCTATAACGGCGACCTTTTTGCCTAGTGGGTCGGCGATCGCCTGTAGCTTGGCCTGTTCATACTTAACCTGTGGACCGAGCAAAACGATATCCGCTGTAGCGATATTCTCTTCAAACTCGGCCACCGGGACGGCTTTGATAGTGACGTCGACGCCTTTTTTCTGGGCGGCATCTTTCATCCTTTGCACCAGCATGCTGGTGGACATTCCGGCGGCACAGCATAAAACGATGTTTTTCATAAGCAGTCTCGATCAACATGTGTGAGTTGATAATTATCGCGAGCCAGCTATAGCAACAACTGCTTTGCAACGATTGTGTGCAAGGCATCACAAAGAAAGCCACTTTTTCTGAAACCGGTTACAAAAAGAGGTCAAACCCTGCGATCTGGACCGGGACCAGCGGCTTTTTGACTCGCTTATCACATGCTGGAATATATAATTACTGTCAATAAAGACATGTTATAAAAAACAGTATTGACAGCGTTTTTTAAACCCGTATGTTAATACTTAACAGCGGAGAAATTGTAGTTTGCTGTTAACGTAGTAAGTGTTAGTAGAGCTTGATTGGGGTTTGCGATAAAGGCCACGAAGTATTTTTGTATGGGATAGTCGATGCTGAAAACGCTATTTTTTCACCTCGACAATGCTTTCAGGCCACGTAGTTGATATATCTAATCGCAAAAAATCAGTAAAACGCGACGATGTAACGCCATGATTTAATAGTAATTGTTCGTGATTTCTGCTTTTTAGTTATCACGAGGGAAATAAGGCAACGCATCAAAGAGTATGTGTCGCGAGGGGAAGTGTACTTGTTTAGGTCACCAGCCTTGAGTTCTATTATCAAGCGGGTGGAATGTGTTTAACGGTAAATAGAGGAAAGCTTTAGTTAGTATCAATATCCAATATTATCTGTAGTAAACGTGTACATTTTAAAGTAGTACCATCAGCAGTATTAAATCGTTAAGTTTATTAATGTTAAATTTGAAGTGTGTAGTAACGTAAAGCCCTGACTGCAATAGTCGGGGCTTTTGTTCATTGTAGATCAAGCTGTTATCCAGGATGCTTAGCCGCGTTGGTTCAACATTGCATCACTCAGTGGGTATTAAAAAAATTAATGCTTGCTTAATGATTAGAAGTAGGTCTACTATAGCGGCATCGGTTTGGAACACAGACCTTATGCAAGCAGTTTTAGTAAAGCAGTTCTCAGTTCAAGCGTTATCCTCAGATACTCTTCTTCATGAGCCTCCTCCCTAAGTGCCCCATAAGTTAATTTCTGCAAAACAGGCCATCTTCGCTGCATAAGCGGCTCAAAAACATGAAAGGAAGTATCTATGTCTAACAAAATGACTGGTTTAGTAAAATGGTTTAACTCTGATAAAGGCTTCGGCTTTATCACTCCTCAGGACGGTAGCAAGGATGTGTTTGTGCATTTTTCCGCTATCCAGAGTAACGATTTTAAAACGTTAGACGAAGGTCAAAAGGTGGAGTTCTCCGTGGAGAATGGCGCTAAAGGCCCGTCTGCTGTTAACGTTGTCGCGCTGTAAACGCCGATAATTTCACGAAGGCTTACGATAGCGATGAAGGCCAGAGCCCGAGCAGTTAAGCACCAGTGAAGAAAAAACCCGCGAAAGCGGGTTTTTTTGTTTATGCGATAGCGTTGGACTTAGGGCATCTGTGCCGCGCGTCCCAGATAGCTGTCCCAGTCTTTCCACACGGGCTGTAATCCCTGCGCCATCAGTGCTTCAGCAACGGCTTCCGGGCGACGATCGTCGTGCGGGGAGAACTGTTCCAGTTCGGGGTGGTTATCGGCATAACCACCGGGCTGGGTTTTTGAGAAGGCGCTGACGTTGTTGATCGCCAACGGGATCACATGGTCACGAAACCATGGCGATTCGCGGGTGGAGAGCGACAGCTCAATTTCTGGTGCCAGTAAACGAAACGCGCAAATGGTCTGGACCAACTGTCGCTCATCCATGATCGATGCAGGCTCAACGCCTCCGGTGCATGGGCGCAGGCGAGGGAAGGAGATAGAGTAGCGGCTCTGCCAGTAATGCTGCTGCATCCACAGCAGATGTTCAGCTACCATATAGCAGTCAACCCGCCAGCTGTCGGACAAACCAATCAACGCGCCAAGACCGATTTTGTCGATCCCTGCGCGGCCCAGCCGGTCCGGCGTTTCCAGTCGCCAGAAGAAATCCTGCTTTTTCCCCTTCAGATGGTGGCGGGCGTAAATCGCCTCATGATAGCTCTCCTGATACACCATCACGCCATCCAGCCCCAGCGTCTTCAGCTCCGCATATTCAGCCTCTGACAGCGGCTGTACTTCCATCTGTAAAGAGGCAAACTGGCGGCGAATGGCAGGCAAATGGCGACGAAAGTAATCCATCCCCACTTTGGCCTGATGTTCACCGGTGACCAGTAGCAGATGCTCAAAGCCCAGCTCACGGATAGCCGCACACTCACGTTGTATCTCATCTTCGTCCAGCGTTTTGCGTTTGATACGGTTGCTCATCGAAAAACCGCAGTAGGTGCAGTCGTTGGCACAAAGGTTGGAGAGATACAACGGCACGTAAAAGCTCACCGTGTTGCCAAAACGCTGGCGGGTGAGCTTTTGCGCCCGTTGCGCAAGCGGCTCCAGATAATCGGCGGCGGCAGGAGAGAGCAATGCCATCAGATCGTCGCGACTAAGATGCGAAGCGTTGAGGGCGCGCTCCACGTCAGCGGCGGTTTTACCGTTGATGCGCAGGCGGATGTCGTCCCAGTCCAGCTGTCGCCAGCGGTCGCTGAACGTTTTCATGCGAAGGCCTCCAGGAATCCGGTTAGCGGGCTGGTGGGATTTGCCTGCCAGCTTTTGCTTCCAGGTACCGCCTGGCGCGCCAAAAGGCCTGCTTCAACTGCCAGACGGAAAGCGGTGGCCATCATTACCGGGCTGTCGGCTACCGCGATTGCCGTGTTGACCAAAACCGCGTCGGCGCCCATTTCCAGCGCCTGCGTGGCGTGGCTGGGGACGCCGATGCCTGCATCAACCACCACCGGCACGGTCGCCTGTTGGATAATAATCTCCAGCATCGCTTTGGTTTCCAGCCCCTGGTTGGAGCCGATAGGCGCGCCGAGCGGCATCACCGCCGCGCAGCCCACGTCTTCCAGCCGCTTGCACAGTACCGGATCCGCGCCGCAGTAGGGCAGCACCACAAAGCCCTGTTTCACCAGCGCTTCGGCAGCTTTTAGTGTTTCAATCGGATCCGGCAATAGCCAGCGGGCATCCGGGTGGATTTCTAATTTCAGCCAGTTTGTGCCCAGCGCTTCACGCGCCAGTTGGGCGGCGAAAATCGCCTCTTCAGCGGTTTTCGCTCCGGAGGTGTTAGGCAGCAGCGTCACGCCCGCGTCGATAAGCGGGGCCAGAATGGCATCGTTATGCTGGCGCAAATCCACGCGCTTCATGGCCAGCGTCACCAACTGGCTGCCGGAGGCGCGAATCGCCTCGACCATCAGCTGCGATGAGGCAAATTTTCCGGTACCGGTGAACAGATGTGAATCAAACGTTTTGTCGGCAATACGTAACATATCAACCCCCTGCAATAACCTGAAAAAGCAGGATCTGGTCGCCTTCCTGCACGATTTGCTGCTGCCACTGCTCGCGCGGCAGGATCTGCTGATTGAGCGCCAGCGCCGCGCCCGGTTTAAGCTGATTAAGCTCGGTGAGCAGCCCGCTGACGGTTTGTCCCTCGGCGCACTGCATCGGCTCATCATTGAACTGAATCTGCATGTTGCCCTCCACATACCGGGCAGCCGCTGGCACGTCGTAGTGCGAAGCTGCGCCACTGGCTGGTTTTACCGTCAAACAGGCGTAACTCGCCACTGGGCGTCGCAATGCCGCTAAGCAGTTTGATGGCTTCCAGCGCCTGCAAGGTGCCCATCACGCCGACAACCGGGCCGACGATACCGGCGGTACGGCAGTTGCGTTCAGGCTCTACATCATCCGGCCACAGGCAGCGGTAACAACCTTGCTCCCACGGTGGCGTGAGCACCATCAACTGGCCGCCGAAACCGACGGCGCTGGCGGTAACCAAAGGTGTATTCAGCGACACGCAGGCGGCGTTAATTTCCTGACGCGTGGCCATGTTGTCGGTACAGTCGAGCACCACGTCGGCACGCGCTACCGCATGCCGGAGCGCATCGCCTTTCAGTCGCTGCTGGAGCGATACCAGTTCGATATCCGGGTTGAGCCGCGTCAGGCGCTGCTGGGCAATCTGCGATTTTGAACGCGCGATATCATCAGTGGTAAACAGGATCTGGCGCTGCAGATTGCTCAAATGAATGTCGTCATCGTCTACCAGCGTCAGTTTGCCGATACCTGCTCCCGCCAGATACAGCGCGGCAGGCGAACCTAACCCGCCTAAACCGATAATCAGCACATGGCTGTCGAGCAGCTTTTGTTGGCCCTCAATCGCGATATCGCCGAGCAGGATCTGCCGGCTGTAGCGCATAAAGTCGCGGTCATTCATCGCCGACTCCCGCTATGTCGAGCAGCTGCGCCGTGGCTGCCTGCCAGTCGGCCGCCTGGGTAATGGCGCTGACCACGGCAATGCTGCCAACACCGGTCGCCAGCACCGATGGTGCACGTCCCAGGCTGATGCCGCCGATGGCGACGGTCGGGTAATCGGCCAGTCGGTTAATATGGCTTGCCAGCTGCGTCAGCCCCTGCGGGGAGGAAGGCATCTGCTTGGTTTGCGTGGGGAAAACGTGGCCGAGTGCGATATAAGAAGGCTTAGCCGCCAGCGCGACGTCGATCTCCATATCATCGTGAGTGGATACACCCAGGCGCAGCCCCGCCGCCTGAATCGCCTTCAGATCGGTGGTTTCAAGGTCTTCCTGGCCCAGATGCACGCCGTAAGCGTTGTGCTTAATCGCCAGCCGCCAGTAGTCGTTGATAAACAGGCGGGCGTCATAGCGACGCCCCAGTTCAATGGCGGCCATGACGTCGGCTTCCACCTCTTCATCACGCTTATCTTTAATGCGCAGTTGGATCGTGCGTACGCCCGCCTGCAGCAGGCGTTCAATCCACGCCACGCTGTCCACCACCGGGTAAAGCCCGAGGCGGAACGGCACGGTCGGGAAATCAGGCTGGTACATTATGCCTCCTCTTTTTTGAGGTAGATTTCACCGCCTTTGGCGCGGAAGTTCTCCGACATATCTGCCATTCCCACTTCAATAGTCTGCGCGGCGGCGTAGTCGCGTACTTCCTGGCTGATTTTCATTGAGCAAAACTTCGGCCCGCACATCGAGCAGAAGTGGGCGACCTTGCCGGACTCCTGCGGCAGGGTTTCATCGTGGTAGGCGCGGGCGGTGAACGGGTCGAGTGCGAGGTTAAACTGGTCTTCCCAGCGGAATTCGAAGCGCGCTTTCGACATCGCGTTATCGCGGATCTGCGCGCCCGGGTGGCCTTTGGCTAAATCCGCGGCGTGAGCGGCAATCTTGTAGGTGATCAGCCCTTGCTTCACGTCTTCTTTGTTCGGCAGGCCGAGGTGCTCTTTCGGCGTGACGTAGCACAGCATCGCGCAGCCAAACCAGCCGATCATCGCCGCGCCAATGCCTGAGGTGAAGTGGTCATAGCCCGGCGCGATATCTGTCGTTAACGGCCCTAAGGTGTAGAACGGCGCTTCGTGGCAGCTCTCCAGCTCTTCGGTCATGTTGCGTTGGATCATATGCATCGGCACATGCCCTGGGCCTTCAATCATCACCTGCACGTCGTATTCCCAGGCGATTTTGGTTAGCTCGCCCAGCGTATGCAGTTCGGAGAACTGCGCTTCGTCGTTGGCATCCTGAATCGAACCCGGGCGCAGGCCGTCACCGAGAGAGAGCGAGACGTCGTAGGCGGCGCAGATTTCGCAAATCTCGCGGAAATGTTCGAACAGGAAGTTCTCTTTGTGATGAGAAAGGCACCATTTCGCCATAATTGAACCGCCGCGCGAGACAATTCCGGTCAGGCGTTTAGCGGTCATCGGCACGTAGCGCAGCAGCACGCCAGCATGAATGGTGAAGTAGTCGACGCCCTGTTCGGCCTGTTCCAGCAACGTATCGCGGAACGCTTCCCAGGTGAGATCTTCGGCGATCCCATTGACCTTCTCCAGCGCCTGGTAGATCGGTACGGTGCCGATCGGCACCGGGCTGTTACGCAGGATCCACTCGCGGGTTTCGTGAATATAGCGACCGGTGGAGAGGTCCATCACCGTATCTGCGCCCCAGCGGGTCGACCACACCAGTTTTTCGACCTCTTCTTCGATAGAGGAAGTGACCGCCGAGTTACCGATGTTGGCATTCACCTTCACCAGGAAGTTGCGGCCGATGATCATCGGCTCGGATTCCGGGTGGTTGATGTTGGCGGGAATAATCGCCCGGCCCGCAGCGACTTCATCACGCACGAATTCCGGGGTGATATTTTCCGGCAGACGAGCGCCAAAGTTCATCCCCGGATGCTGGTGGCGCAGCACTTCACTACGAATACGCTCGCGGCCCATATTTTCACGGATGGCGATAAACTCCATCTCCGGCGTGACGATCCCCTGACGGGCGTAGTGCAGTTGGGTCACGCGCTTACCGGCTTTGGCGCGCTTTGGCGTCAGCAGGCCGCTGAAACGCAGCTCGTCCAGGCCATCGTCGGCCAGGCGCTCTTTGGTGTAAGCGGAGCTGCGGTCGTCTAATTCTTCGCTGTCGTTACGCGCCGCAATCCACGGCTGGCGCAGTTTCGCCAGGCCCTGCTGGACGTTAATCGCCACGTCAGGATCGCCATATGGCCCGGAGGTGTCGTACACCGGCACGGCTTCGTTGTCTTCAAATTGCGGGTTGTCTTTGCTGCCGCTAATCAGCGTCGGGCTAAGCTGGATTTCGCGCATCGGAATGCGGATATCCGGCTGCGAACCGGTAATATAAATGCGTTTTGAGTTAGGGAAGGCGGTCCCTTCCAGGGTATCGATAAAGTGTTGGGCTTGCGCGCGCTGTTCGCGGCGTGATGGTTTAGTAGTGGCAGACATAGCTCATTCCAAAAAAGTAAGGACGTGGCTTGTCAGACGACGGATGAAGCAAGAGAGGCGATCGCCCAAAGGCGAACGGTTGTAGATTGACTCTTGTTCCCTTCGCAGGTCTTAACCTGATCAGGTTCCGCGGATCCCGAATTAACGGTCTCAGCCTTTTCCACGTCATCCTTCGCGCTGCCTCTTTGTTGGCTTCGTCCGCTCACTCCAGCCACTTACTTAGGTAAGCTCCTGGAGATTCACTGACTTGCCGCCTTGACGCATCACGAATGCTTTTGTGGAAAATAAGCACTCCGACAAGAAGTAACCTCAGTAAAGAGGTAATGAATGTAAACTACGCGTTAATGCGACAAATCTCAAGCAGGACGTTTGAGAGTGCCACTCTCGTGCATCGCATCAAATACCAGCATGATCAGCTTATCTTCGAGCACGAACCGGGCTTCCAGCGCTTCGCCGAGATCCGATAAAACCTTTTGAAACTCAAGGAAGTTATCATGATCAATCGCAGTTTCCAGGCTGGAGTCATAGTAGTCCATGATCAGCTGCGTATTGGCTTCCAGCAGCGGCCAAATTTTTGTGGCTTTTAAAAGCTGCCCGTTCCCTTCCAATTTATGGAGAATACGTTCATAAATACTGAAGTGTCCGGTGGAGAGGTAATCGACCAGGCTCTGACAAAAATCATCCAGCGCCTTTTCATTGAGTCGCATGTACGATTCTTTGCCAGGCTTAATGCCAACCAGATTGTAGTAAGCCACGAGCAGGTGCTTACGTACATGTAGCCAGCGATCAACCAGTTTATTACTTCCTCCGACGTGCTCCGTCAGGCTTTCCAGCTGGTTTAGCATGATTGACTCCGCAAGATGGTGTTTAGGAACTGCTCACCCGTAAATGTAAAAATAATGTAAACAACATGCCTGTGAAGCAAAGGTTGCGCAAGAGATATGGATCGTATAATTGAAAAATTAGATAGCGGCTGGTGGATTGTCAGTCATGAGCAAAAGTTATGGTTACCTCATGGCGAGCTACCTTATGGCGACGCAGCCCGTTTTGATCTGATTGGTCAGCGCGCGCTGCCAATAGGCGAGTGGGAAGGGGAAACTGTCTGGCTGGTGCAGCAGCAGCGTCGACACGATATGGGGTCGGTGCGCCAGGTCATTGACCAGGACGTTGGCCTGTTTCAACTGGCCGGACGAGGCGTACAGCTGGCGGAGTTTTACCGCTCGCATAAATTCTGCGGTTACTGCGGCCATCCCATGCACCCGAGTAAAACGGAGTGGGCGATGCTCTGTAGTCACTGCCGTGAACGTTATTATCCTCAAATTGCTCCCTGCATAATCGTCGCTATTCGCCGAGATGATTCCATCCTGCTCGCCCAACATGTTCGCCATCGCAACGGCGTGCATACCGTGCTGGCGGGTTTTGTCGAAGTGGGCGAGACCCTCGAGCAGGCGGTGGCGCGTGAAGTCATGGAAGAGAGCGGCATTAAGGTGAAAAACCTGCGTTATGTCACTTCTCAGCCGTGGCCGTTCCCACAGTCTTTGATGACCGCATTTATGGCGGAGTATGATAGCGGCGAAATCGTCATCGACCCGAAAGAGCTGCTGGAAGCGAACTGGTATCGCTATGACGATTTACCGCTCTTGCCCCCGCCGGGTACTGTCGCGCGTCGATTGATTGAAGATACTGTGGCAATGTGTCGGGCTGAGTACGAGTAAAGAGCGAGTGGTGATACACTGATGGACTGACGCAATAAGGAACTGCAAAAATGACCGAACTGAAGAACGATCGTTATCTGCGTGCGCTGCTGCGCCAGCCCGTTGATGTCACTCCGGTATGGATGATGCGCCAGGCAGGCCGTTATCTACCGGAATACAAAGCTACCCGTGCCGAAGCGGGCGATTTTATGGCGCTGTGCAAAAATGCCGAGCTGGCCTGCGAAGTCACGCTGCAGCCGCTGCGTCGCTATGAACTTGATGCCGCGATCCTCTTCTCCGATATCCTGACGATCCCGGATGCGATGGGACTCGGGCTGTATTTTGAAGCAGGAGAAGGTCCACGCTTCACCTCTCCGATTACCAGCAAGGCTGACGTCGACAAACTGCCGATCCCGGACCCGGAAGATGGGCTTGGATACGTGATGAACGCGGTGCGCACTATCCGCCGTGAACTGAAAGGCGAAGTGCCGCTGATCGGCTTCTCCGGTAGCCCGTGGACGCTGGCGACCTACATGGTTGAAGGCGGCAGCAGCAAAGCCTTCACCGTGATTAAAAAGATGATGTATGCCGACCCTAAAGCGCTGCATCTGCTGCTTGATAAGCTGGCGAAGAGCGTCACGCTGTACCTGAACGCGCAGATCAAAGCGGGCGCGCAGTCGGTGATGATTTTCGATACCTGGGGCGGTGTGCTGACCGGTCGCGATTATCAGCAGTTCTCCCTGTACTACATGCACAAAATCGTCGATGGCCTGCTACGCGAGAACGAAGGTCGTCGCGTACCTGTGACCCTGTTTACCAAAGGCGGTGGTCAGTGGCTGGAAGCGATGGCGGAAACCGGCTGTGATGCGTTAGGTCTCGACTGGACCACTGACATTGCTGATGCGCGTCGTCGTGTAGGTCATAAAGTGGCGCTACAGGGCAATATGGATCCGTCCATGCTGTATGCACCGCCAGCCCGCATCGAAGAAGAGGTGGCGACAATTCTGGCCGGATTCGGTCAGGGCGAAGGGCATGTCTTTAACCTGGGCCACGGCATTCATCAGGACGTCCCGCCAGAACATGCGGGTGTCTTTGTGGAGGCGGTACATCGGTTGTCCGAACAGTACCACCGCTAAGGAGTCATTATGGATCTCGCGTCATTACGCGCGCAGCAGCTTGAACTGGCCTCTTCATTGATCCGCGAGGATCGTCTGAAGAACGATCCGCCGGATCTGATCGGCGGGGCGGACGTTGGGTTTGAGCAGGGTGGCGAAGTGACGCGAGCCGCGATGGTCTTACTGAAGTATCCCACGCTTGAACTGGTTGAATACAAGGTGGCGCGCATCGCCACTACCATGCCCTACATTCCCGGTTTTCTCTCCTTTCGTGAAACCCCCGCGCTGATGGCCGCCTGGCAACTGCTCTCGCACAAGCCAGATCTGCTGTTCGTTGACGGGCACGGCATTTCGCACCCGC
This sequence comes from Citrobacter sp. S39, assembly GCF_009495675.1. NCBI lineage: Bacteria > Pseudomonadati > Pseudomonadota > Gammaproteobacteria > Enterobacterales > Enterobacteriaceae > Citrobacter > Citrobacter sp. S39. Next base: position 684,307 of record NZ_CP045555.1, on the reverse strand, counting down.
GCCGTCTGGGCGTGGCCAGCCATTTTGGCCTGCTGGTGGACGTCCCAACGATTGGTGTGGCGAAAAAACGGCTGTGTGGCAAGTTTGAACCGCTCGCTGCTGAACCCGGTGCGCTAGTGCCATTGCTGGATAAAGGCGAACAGCTGGCATGGGTCTGGCGCAGCAAAGCGCGCTGTAACCCGTTGTTTATCTCTACGGGCCACCGCGTGAGTATGGACAGCGCACTGGCGTGGGTACAACGCTGTATGAACGGCTATCGTCTGCCGGAACCAACGCGCTGGGCAGATGCGGTGGCATCCGAACGCCCGGCTTTTACGCGGCTTGCAGCAAAAGCGCCCCATATCGGGTAAACTGCGGCTAATTTCCGTATTTGAGAACTCATCATGTTACAAAATCCGATTCACCTACGTCTGGAGAAGCTGGAAAGCTGGCAGCACGTCACATTTATGGCCTGTCTGTGCGAACGCATGTACCCGAATTACGCCATGTTCTGCAAGCAAACTGAATTTGGCGATGGACAGATTTACCGCCGAATTCTGGATCTGATTTGGGAAGCGCTGACGGTTAAAGACGCGAAAATCAATTTCGACAGCCAGTTGGAAAAGTTTGAAGAGGCCATTCCTTCTGCAGACGATTACGATCTGTACGGCGTTTATCCGGCGATTGATGCCTGTGTGGCATTAAGCGAACTGATGCATTCACGTCTTAGCGGTGAAACGCTGGAGCATGCAATTGAAGTTAGTAAAGCTTCGATTACGACGGTAGCGATGCTGGAAATGACCCAGGCTGGTCGCGAAATGACCGATGAAGAGCTCAAAGAGAACCCTGCCGTTGAGCAAGAATGGGATATTCAGTGGGAAATTTTCCGACTTTTAGCCGACTGTGAAGAACGCGATATTGAGCTGATAAAAGGGCTGCGTGCAGACCTGCGCGAGGTTGGCGAGAGCAATATTGGTATAAATTTTCAGCAATGACACCACAAAACGTGATTTAACGCCTGATTTGTCGTGCCTGAAGGCTTCCCATCCGCCCCCGGTCTGGTCTACATTTGGGGGGCGAAAAAAAGTGGCTATCGGTGCGTGTATGCAGGAGAGTGCTTTTCTGGCATTTCCGTCGCACTCGATGCTTAGCAAGCGATAAACACATTGTAAGGATAACTTATGAACAAGACTCAACTGATTGATGTAATTGCAGACAAAGCAGAACTGTCTAAAACACAGGCTAAAGCTGCTCTGGAATCCACTCTGGCTGCTATTACTGAGTCTCTGAAAGAAGGCGATGCTGTACAACTGGTTGGTTTCGGTACCTTCAAAGTGAACCACCGTGCTGAGCGCACTGGCCGCAACCCGCAGACCGGTAAAGAAATCAAAATTGCCGCAGCTAACGTACCGGCATTTGTTTCTGGTAAAGCACTGAAAGACGCGGTTAAGTAATTCGCGTGGCAGTGAACAGTTTTAACGAAGGGGCGGTTTCGCCCCTTTTGTCCATCTGGCGTCATACGCTTTGGCTTTCAGGTGTTCTGTTACTGTCTGCCTGCGGTAGCCATTCTGAGCTTCCTCCGTTCACGGCCAGCGGCTATGTTGGCGATCAGGGGGCGGTACGCATTTGGCGTAAAGACTCCGGTGACGATGTTCACTTGCTCTCGGTATTTAGTCCGTGGCGAAAAGGCGAAACCACTACCAGTGAATACCGCTGGCAGGGTGATTCGCTCTCTCTGATAGAACTCAACGTTTACAGTAAACCGGCTGAACATGTCCGTATACGCTTTGATGACCGGGGCGAACTGAGCTTCATGCAGCGTGAAGTCGACGGGCAAAAGCAGCAGCTTTCCAGCGATCAAATCGCGCTTTACCGCTATCGCGCCGATCAAATTCGCCAGACCAGCGATGCGCTGCGTCAGGGACGGGTGATATTGCGTCAGGGACGTTGGCATGCGGATAACACGGTCACAACCTGTGAAGGTGAAACGCTGAAGCCAGACCTGGAGTCGTGGGCGATAAACCATATCGAGCGCCGCCAGAAACATTCATCCGTAGAGGTGAGTGTGGCATGGCTGGAAGCGCCCGAAGGGTCGCAGATACTGCTAGTCGCCAATGAAGATTTTTGTCACTGGCAGCCTACAGCCAAAACTTTCTGAAAACCTGAAGACAGGTAGTCAGCAGGCCTGAACCGTATGGCGTCATCAGGCATCAAGTCTTTTACCAGTGACCCATTCCCATATGGCCGCCGCCGCGATGGTTACTGCCACCGCCGCATCCGCCGTAGCCCATTCCCGCGCCACGTGGCACGCCAGCCTGCGCCATTGCGACATCGCGTTTAACGCGCTGCTCGTCCAGAGACTGATTCAACGCTTCCATCTCTTTTGCAACGGCATTAATTTTTGCCGTGTCCGGCGAGCTGGCCGTTAATAGTGCATTGTACTCATAACGTTTGGATGTCAGCTGTTGGCGCAACGCGCTGGTCTGGGAGTAGTAATCATCATAGATTTTCTGTGCGGCAGCCTGCTGCTCAGCGGTCATTGGGGTACTGCCCCGTTGCTGCATTCCATCACCATATCCCCAGTGATTCTGCGCCAGTACCGGGGGGGAGCCCAGTGCGATAAGAGAAAGCGCAATCAGTGCCAGTTTGTTGTTCCGTTTCATCGTTCGTTCTCCTGTTGGTTAGCTTACATTCCCTGTTGCATCTTCCGTGCCAAAGCGGCAATCCCAGTCCTGCGGGCGTCGTACCCGCCGTCTTTGCAGGAAAACGAGTAAAAATGACCCGCCAGAACGCGCCAGCGAGTCATTTTTACCCGGTACTTTCAGCTGTTTGTGTCTGAGGGCAGGGTTATCAGGGGGAAAAAATGGCATGATTTCTGCTGTATACCTGCAACGATGAAAGGAACAAGTGGGGGGGAAGGGAGAGCGTATGCGTCTTTATAAGGATACGGTGGCAAAGTGGTTGAGCCGACTCTTGCTGGCGGCAATCCTGATTTTGGTCGGATGGTTTTCGATTATGACTATTCGGGACTATGGGCGGGAAAGTGGCGCCGCGCGGCAAACGCTACTGGAAAAAGGCAGCGTGCTCATTCGCGCTCTGGAGTCTGGTACGCGTGTAGGCATGGGGATGCGCATGCATCATGCCCAGCAGCAGACGCTACTGGAGGAAATGGCCGTACAACCAGGCGTGCTATGGTTTGCCGTCGTCGATGAGCATGGTGTCATTATTACTCACAGCAATTCCGCGATGGTCGGGAAAACGCTCTATTCACCGGATGTCCTGCGACAGCTTAGTCCTGGGGAGCAAGAAAGCTGGCGGAATATTGAAATTCCAGCGAGGGATGGTGAAAAAACGCCGGCCCTGGAAATTTATCGCCAGTTTCAGCCGATGTATGGTCCAGGACGCCACGGCATGGCGCGCTGTGCCAGCAATGACGGGCAGCTTATCACCCCAGCGCAAACCATATTTATCGCCTTTGATGCCAGCGATCTGACAGCGACTCAGGCAAGAGAGTGGCGTAACACACTGATAGTCCTCTGTGCGCAGGCGGCTGTGTTGCTGGCCACCGTACTGACGTTCTTCTGGTATCAGCGCTATCAGCGCTCGTACAAAGAACTTCAGGATGCGATGAAGCGTAAAGAAAAACTGTTAGCGCTCGGGCATCTTGCGGCTGGAGTGGCGCATGAAATTCGTAACCCGCTTTCATCGATCAAAGGTCTGGCGAAGTATTTTGCCGAGCGAACCCCGGCAGGAGGCGAGTCGCATGAGCTGGCACAGGTGATGGCGAAAGAGGCGGATCGTTTAAATCGGGTGGTGAGCGAGCTGCTGGAGCTGGTGAAGCCTGCACATCTGACGCTGCAACAGGTGGATCTCAATGAGGTTATCACCCACTCATTACACCTGGTGAGTCAGGATGCGGCAAGCAGGGAAATCCAGCTCCGCTTTTCGGCCAATTCTACGTTGCCCGCTATCCAGGCCGATCCTGACCGACTGACTCAGGTTTTGTTGAATCTGTATCTGAACGCCATTCATGCGATTGGTCGTCAGGGCACGATCACGGTTGAAGCGAATGAAAGCAGCGGCGATCGCGTTAAAATTGTGGTTACCGATAGCGGGAAGGGAATTGCAGCGGAACAGTTGGAGGCCATTTTTACGCCTTACTTTACAACCAAAGCTGACGGAACCGGCCTCGGGCTGGCGGTAGTGCAGAACATTATCGAACAGCATGGTGGCACCATTCAGGTGGCAAGCGTTGAGGGCAAAGGTGCGACCTTTACCCTTTGGCTGCCGACCAAAGCGAAACAACAGGATTAACAAGGATGACGCGCGGAAAAATCAATATTCTGGTAGTAGATGACGATATCAGCCACTGCACCATTTTACAGGCGCTGCTGCGCGGCTGGGGTTATGAGGTCGCGCTGGCCTATAGCGGGCGAGCGGCGCTGGAACAGGTGCGCGAACGCGTATTTGATTTAGTGCTGTGTGATGTACGCATGGCGGAGATGGACGGTATCGCAACGCTGAAAGAGATTAAAGCGCTGAATCCGGCGATTCCGGTCTTGATCATGACGGCGTTCTCCAGCGTAGAGACCGCCGTTGAGGCGCTTAAAACCGGGGCGCTGGACTACTTAATCAAGCCGCTGGATTTTGACCGTCTGCAGGAGACGCTGGAAAAGGCGCTGGCGCATACGCGGGAAATGGGCGCTGAATTGCCGTCAGCGTCGGCTGCGCAGTTTGGCATGATTGGCAGCAGTCCGGCGATGCAGAAGTTGCTCAATGAAATCGCGATGGTTGCGCCCTCAGATGCGACAGTGCTCATTCACGGAGACTCCGGCACGGGGAAAGAACTGGTGGCCCGGGCGCTGCATGCCAGCAGCGCCCGTCGCGATAAGCCGCTGGTGACGCTCAACTGCGCGGCGCTTAATGAATCGCTGCTGGAGTCCGAGCTGTTTGGTCACGAGAAAGGGGCGTTTACCGGGGCGGATAAACGCCGGGAAGGGCGCTTTGTGGAAGCCGATGGTGGCACGTTATTTCTTGATGAAATTGGCGATATCTCACCGCTGATGCAGGTGCGTTTGCTGCGGGCTATCCAGGAGCGAGAAGTACAGCGGGTTGGCAGCAACCAGACTATTGCGGTTGATGTCCGGCTGATAGCCGCTACGCATCGCGATCTAGCAGAGGAAGTCAGCGCCGGGCGCTTTCGTCAGGATCTCTACTATCGTCTGAACGTCGTCACCATTGAAATGCCAGCGCTGTGCCAGCGCCGGGAAGATATTCCGCTGTTAGCCGAACATTTTCTCCAGCGTTTTGCCGCGCGTAACCGTAAAGCGGTGAAAGGCTTTACTCCGCAGGCGATGGATCTGCTGATCCACTACGACTGGCCGGGCAATATCCGTGAGCTGGAAAATGCGATTGAGCGCTCGGTGGTGCTGCTGACGGGGGAATATATTTCCGAACGTGAACTGCCGATGGCGATTGCCGCGACGCCGATAAAAACGGAATTCAATGGCGAGATCCAACCGCTGGTGGATGTCGAAAAGGAGGTGATTCTGGCGGCGCTTGAAAAAACGGGCGGCAATAAAACGGAAGCCGCCCGTCAGTTAGGCATTACGCGTAAAACGCTGCTGGCGAAAATTTCGCGTTAGCGTTGCTCGCGTTCAATGGCACGCCAGCCGATGTCGTTACGGCTGAAGCTGCCATCCCAGCGGATGTCGGTCATCAGGGCGTAAGCGCGTTTCTGCGCTTCAGCCACGGTGTTACCCAGCGCGGTGGCGCACAGCACGCGACCACCGTTGGTCAGCACGCGATCGTCTGCAGACAGTTTGGTACCCGCGTGGAACACTTTACCGTCAGCGACGTCTTCCAGCGGCAGACCGTGGATCTCATCGCCGGTATTGTAATTACCCGGATAACCTCCGGCGGCAATGACCACACCCAGCGAGGCGCGTTCGTCCCACTCGGAGGTTTTCTCATCCAGCTTGCCGTCACAGGCGGCGAGGCACAGCTCCACCAGATCGGACTTCATGCGCAGCATGATCGGCTGGGTTTCCGGATCGCCGAAGCGGCAGTTAAACTCGATAACCTTTGGGTTGCCCTGCTTGTCGATCATCAGGCCCGCATAAAGGAAACCGGTGTAGGTGTTACCTTCCGCCGCCATGCCTTTCACGGTTGGCCAGATGATGCGTTCCATGGTGCGCTGATGCACTTCATCAGTTACCACCGGCGCTGGTGAGTAAGCACCCATCCCGCCGGTGTTTGGGCCGGTATCGCCATTGCCCACGCGCTTGTGGTCCTGGCTGGTGGCCATCGGCAGCACGTGCTCACCGTCGACCATGACAATAAAGCTCGCTTCTTCACCGTCGAGGAACTCTTCAATCACGATGCGGTGGCCCGCGTCGCCAAACGCGTTACCGGCCAGCATGTCATGAACCGCGGCTTCGGCTTCCTCCAGCGTCATCGCCACGATAACGCCTTTCCCGGCAGCCAGACCATCGGCTTTGATAACGATCGGCGCGCCTTTCTCGCGCAGGTAAGCCAGCGCTGGTTCGATTTCGGTGAAGTTCTGGTACTCCGCCGTTGGGATCTGGTGGCGCGCGAGGAAATCTTTGGTGAAGGCTTTGGAGCCTTCCAGCTGCGCGGCGCCTTCGGTTGGGCCGAAGATTTTCAGACCGGCGGCGCGGAACGCATCGACCACGCCAATCACCAGCGGCGCTTCCGGGCCAACGATGGTCAGATCGATCTTCTCGTTCTGGGCAAAGTCCAGCAGCGCTGGAATATCGGTTACGCCGATGGCCACGTTTTGCAGCGTGGGTTCCAGCGCGGTGCCCGCATTGCCCGGGGCGACAAATACTGTTTCGACTTTTGGCGACTGCGCCGCTTTCCACGCCAGGGCGTGCTCGCGCCCGCCGTTGCCAATCACTAATACTTTCATCGTCTGCTCCGTGGATTAATGGCGGAAGTGGCGCATATCGGTAAATACCATCGCAATGCCGTGTTCATTGGCGGCGGCAATCACTTCGTCATCGCGAATAGAACCACCCGGCTGGATCACGCAGGTCACACCGGCGGCAGCAGCGGCATCAATCCCGTCGCGGAACGGGAAGAAAGCGTCAGAAGCCATTGCAGAACCTTTCACTTCCAGGCCTTCGTCGGCCGCTTTGATCCCGGCGATTTTCGCGGAGTACACGCGGCTCATCTGGCCTGCGCCTATGCCAATAGTCATGTTCTCTTTGGCATAAACAATGGCATTGGATTTCACGAACTTCGCCACTTTCCAGCAGAACAGCGCATCGCGCAGCTCCTGCTCGGTCGGCTGGCGTTTGGTCACTACGCGCAGTTCAACTTCGCTCACCATACCGAGGTCACGGTCCTGAACCAGCAGGCCGCCGTTAACGCGTTTAAAGTCCAGGCCCGGAACGCGCTGCGCCCATTGGCCGCAGACCAGCACGCGAACGTTCTGCTTGGCAGCGGTAATTTTCAGTGCTTCTTCGGTGGCGGATGGGGCGATGATCACTTCCACGAACTGGCGGGAAATGATCGCCTGCGCGGTTTCAGCATCCAGCTCGCGGTTAAAGGCGATGATGCCGCCGAACGCGGAGGTCGGGTCGGTTTTATAGGCGCGGTTGTAAGCGTCAAGAATAGAGGTACTTACTGCTACGCCACACGGGTTAGCGTGCTTAACGATCACACAGGCTGGCTCGTTGAATTCTTTCACGCACTCCAGCGCCGCATCGGTATCGGCGATGTTGTTGTAGGAAAGTGCTTTGCCCTGTACCTGCTGCGCGGTGGCAACGGAGGCTTCTTTAACATTCTCTTCTATATAGAAGGCAGCCTGCTGGTGGCTGTTCTCGCCGTAGCGCATATCCTGCTTCTTAATGAAGTTCAGGTTCAGCGTACGTGGGAAGCGACCGGCGGCTTCTTTGCTTTCACCGTGGTAGGCCGGAACCATGCTGCCGAAGTAGTTGGCAATCATGCTGTCGTAAGCGGCGGTGTGTTCGAAGGCTTTAATCGCGAGATCGAAACGGGTGTCGAGGGTCAGAGAACCGTCGTTGGCATCCATCTCTTTAATAATGGCGTCGTAGTCGCTGCTCTTCACAACGATAGCTACATCTTTATGGTTCTTGGCAGCGGAGCGCACCATGGTCGGGCCGCCAATATCAATGTTCTCTACCGCATCTTCCAGAGAACAGCCTTCGCGGGCGACGGTCTGGGCGAATGGATACAGGTTAACAACCACCATATCGATAGGCGCGATACCATGTTGTTCCATTATTCCGTCATCCTGACCGCGACGACCAAGAATGCCACCGTGGACCTTCGGATGCAGGGTCTTCACGCGTCCATCCATCATTTCCGGGAAGCCGGTGTAATCGGAAACTTCGGTCACTGGCAGACCTTTCTCCGCTAACAGGTGCGCAGTGCCACCTGTAGATAGCAGCTCCACACCACGTGCGGAAAGTGCCTGAGCGAATTCGATGATACCGGCCTTGTCAGAAACACTGAGCAGAGCGCGGCGGACTGGACGACGTTGTTGCATGGTAAATCCCCTGGATTTGACTATTACAGAGAGCGTTAGGTGAATTCTTGGCTAAAAACTCAGCTAACGCCCCTTACGGGGCATCCTTGTTGTGCGGGGGCATTGTAACGAAAACGTTTGCGCAACGCTCGCGAATTTTTAATTTTCGATTTTGACCTCTTCTTTTTCTGTTGAAAGAGGCTGATATAACGAGAGGATCGTAGAAACGATCGTGTGGTTTGTGGATAACTCTGTGCGTAAATAGGTATAAGGCGGGGTTTTGCTGTGGAATGCAGCAGTCAGTCATTTTTCTGCAATTTAAGGGTTGCGGGCCACAGGAAACTCCCTATAATGCGCCTCCATCGACACGGCGGATGTGAATCACTTCACACAAACAGCCGGTTCGGTTGAAGAGAAAAACCTGAAAATGAGGGTTGACTCTGAAAGAGGAAAGCGTAATATACGCCACCTCGCGACAGAGCGCTAAAGCGCGTCGCAACTGCTCTTTAACAATTTATCAGACAATCTGTGTGGGCACTCGAAGATACGGATTCTTAACGTCGCAAGACGAAAAATGAATACCAAGTCTCTGAGTGAACATACGTAATTCATTACGAAGTTTAATTCACGAGCATCAAACTTAAATTGAAGAGTTTGATCATGGCTCAGATTGAACGCTGGCGGCAGGCCTAACACATGCAAGTCGAACGGTAGCACAGAGGAGCTTGCTCCTTGGGTGACGAGTGGCGGACGGGTGAGTAATGTCTGGGAAACTGCCCGATGGAGGGGGATAACTACTGGAAACGGTAGCTAATACCGCATAACGTCGCAAGACCAAAGAGGGGGACCTTCGGGCCTCTTGCCATCGGATGTGCCCAGATGGGATTAGCTAGTAGGTGGGGTAACGGCTCACCTAGGCGACGATCCCTAGCTGGTCTGAGAGGATGACCAGCCACACTGGAACTGAGACACGGTCCAGACTCCTACGGGAGGCAGCAGTGGGGAATATTGCACAATGGGCGCAAGCCTGATGCAGCCATGCCGCGTGTATGAAGAAGGCCTTCGGGTTGTAAAGTACTTTCAGCGAGGAGGAAGGCGTTGTGGTTAATAACCGCAGCGATTGACGTTACTCGCAGAAGAAGCACCGGCTAACTCCGTGCCAGCAGCCGCGGTAATACGGAGGGTGCAAGCGTTAATCGGAATTACTGGGCGTAAAGCGCACGCAGGCGGTCTGTCAAGTCGGATGTGAAATCCCCGGGCTCAACCTGGGAACTGCATCCGAAACTGGCAGGCTAGAGTCTTGTAGAGGGGGGTAGAATTCCAGGTGTAGCGGTGAAATGCGTAGAGATCTGGAGGAATACCGGTGGCGAAGGCGGCCCCCTGGACAAAGACTGACGCTCAGGTGCGAAAGCGTGGGGAGCAAACAGGATTAGATACCCTGGTAGTCCACGCCGTAAACGATGTCGACTTGGAGGTTGTGCCCTTGAGGCGTGGCTTCCGGAGCTAACGCGTTAAGTCGACCGCCTGGGGAGTACGGCCGCAAGGTTAAAACTCAAATGAATTGACGGGGGCCCGCACAAGCGGTGGAGCATGTGGTTTAATTCGATGCAACGCGAAGAACCTTACCTACTCTTGACATCCAGAGAACTTAGCAGAGATGCTTTGGTGCCTTCGGGAACTCTGAGACAGGTGCTGCATGGCTGTCGTCAGCTCGTGTTGTGAAATGTTGGGTTAAGTCCCGCAACGAGCGCAACCCTTATCCTTTGTTGCCAGCGGTTAGGCCGGGAACTCAAAGGAGACTGCCAGTGATAAACTGGAGGAAGGTGGGGATGACGTCAAGTCATCATGGCCCTTACGAGTAGGGCTACACACGTGCTACAATGGCATATACAAAGAGAAGCGACCTCGCGAGAGCAAGCGGACCTCATAAAGTATGTCGTAGTCCGGATTGGAGTCTGCAACTCGACTCCATGAAGTCGGAATCGCTAGTAATCGTGGATCAGAATGCCACGGTGAATACGTTCCCGGGCCTTGTACACACCGCCCGTCACACCATGGGAGTGGGTTGCAAAAGAAGTAGGTAGCTTAACCTTCGGGAGGGCGCTTACCACTTTGTGATTCATGACTGGGGTGAAGTCGTAACAAGGTAACCGTAGGGGAACCTGCGGTTGGATCACCTCCTTACCTTAAAGAAGCGTTCTTTGAAGTGCTCACACAGATTGTCTGATGAATGATGAACTTCTGAATGTACTTTCGAGTGCATTAAGAAGTTTTGCTCTTTAAAAATCTGGATCAAGCTGAAAATTGAAACGACACACTGTTTCATTTCTCCGTAATAAGAAATGAAAAGCGGTGTGTTCGAGTCTCTCAAATTTTCGCAACACGATGGTGTTTTACGAAACATCTTCGGGTTGTGAGGTTAAGCGACTAAGCGTACACGGTGGATGCCCTGGCAGTCAGAGGCGATGAAGGACGTGCTAATCTGCGATAAGCGTCGGTAAGGTGATATGAACCGTTATAACCGGCGATTTCCGAATGGGGAAACCCAGTGTGTTTCGACACACTATCATTACGTGAATACATAGCGTAATGAAGCGAACCGGGGGAACTGAAACATCTAAGTACCCCGAGGAAAAGAAATCAACCGAGATTCCCCCAGTAGCGGCGAGCGAACGGGGAGCAGCCCAGAGTCTGAATCAGCTTGTGTGTTAGTGGAACGGTCTGGAAAGTCCGACGGTACAGGGTGATAGTCCCGTACACCAAAATGCACAGGTTGTGAACTCGAAGAGTAGGGCGGGACACGTGGTATCCTGTCTGAATATGGGGGGACCATCCTCCAAGGCTAAATACTCCTGACTGACCGATAGTGAACCAGTACCGTGAGGGAAAGGCGAAAAGAACCCCGGCGAGGGGAGTGAAAAAGAACCTGAAACCGTGTACGTACAAGCAGTGGGAGCCTCTTTATGGGGTGACTGCGTACCTTTTGTATAATGGGTCAGCGACTTATATTCTGTAGCAAGGTTAACCGTATAGGGGAGCCGAAGGGAAACCGAGTCTTAACTGGGCGTTAAGTTGCAGGGTATAGACCCGAAACCCGGTGATCTAGCCATGGGCAGGTTGAAGGTTGGGTAACACTAACTGGAGGACCGAACCGACTAATGTTGAAAAATTAGCGGATGACTTGTGGCTGGGGGTGAAAGGCCAATCAAACCGGGAGATAGCTGGTTCTCCCCGAAAGCTATTTAGGTAGCGCCTCGTGAACTCATCTTCGGGGGTAGAGCACTGTTTCGGCTAGGGGGTCATCCCGACTTACCAACCCGATGCAAACTGCGAATACCGAAGAATGTTATCACGGGAGACACACGGCGGGTGCTAACGTCCGTCGTGAAGAGGGAAACAACCCAGACCGCCAGCTAAGGTCCCAAAGTCATGGTTAAGTGGGAAACGATGTGGGAAGGCACAGACAGCCAGGATGTTGGCTTAGAAGCAGCCATCATTTAAAGAAAGCGTAATAGCTCACTGGTCGAGTCGGCCTGCGCGGAAGATGTAACGGGGCTAAACCATGCACCGAAGCTGCGGCAGCGACACTATGTGTTGTTGGGTAGGGGAGCGTTCTGTAAGCCGTTGAAGGTGTATCGTGAGGTATGCTGGAGGTATCAGAAGTGCGAATGCTGACATAAGTAACGATAATGCGGGTGAAAAACCCGCACGCCGGAAGACCAAGGGTTCCTGTCCAACGTTAATCGGGGCAGGGTGAGTCGACCCCTAAGGCGAGGCCGAAAGGCGTAGTCGATGGGAAACAGGTTAATATTCCTGTACTTGGTGTTACTGCGAAGGGGGGACGGAGAAGGCTATGTTAGCCGGGCGACGGTTGTCCCGGTTTAAGCATGTAGGCGGAGGTTCCAGGTAAATCCGGTACCTTTTTAACGCTGAGGTGTGATGACGAGGCACTACGGTGCTGAAGTAACAAATGCCCTGCTTCCAGGAAAAGCCTCTAAGCATCAGGTAACACGAAATCGTACCCCAAACCGACACAGGTGGTCAGGTAGAGAATACCAAGGCGCTTGAGAGAACTCGGGTGAAGGAACTAGGCAAAATGGTGCCGTAACTTCGGGAGAAGGCACGCTGATATGTAGGTGAAGTGATTTACTCATGGAGCTGAAATCAGTCGAAGATACCAGCTGGCTGCAACTGTTTATTAAAAACACAGCACTGTGCAAACACGAAAGTGGACGTATACGGTGTGACGCCTGCCCGGTGCCGGAAGGTTAATTGATGGGGTTATCCGTAAGGAGAAGCTCTTGATCGAAGCCCCGGTAAACGGCGGCCGTAACTATAACGGTCCTAAGGTAGCGAAATTCCTTGTCGGGTAAGTTCCGACCTGCACGAATGGCGTAATGATGGCCAGGCTGTCTCCACCCGAGACTCAGTGAAATTGAACTCGCTGTGAAGATGCAGTGTACCCGCGGCAAGACGGAAAGACCCCGTGAACCTTTACTATAGCTTGACACTGAACACTGGTCCTTGATGTGTAGGATAGGTGGGAGGCTTTGAAGTGTGGACGCCAGTCTGCATGGAGCCATCCTTGAAATACCACCCTTTAATGGCTGGTGTTCTAACGTGGACCCGTAATCCGGGTTGCGGACAGTGTCTGGTGGGTAGTTTGACTGGGGCGGTCTCCTCCTAAAGAGTAACGGAGGAGCACGAAGGTTAGCTAATCCTGGTCGGACATCAGGAGGTTAGTGCAAAGGCATAAGCTAGCTTGACTGCGAGAGTGACGGCTCGAGCAGGTGCGAAAGCAGGTCTTAGTGATCCGGTGGTTCTGAATGGAAGGGCCATCGCTCAACGGATAAAAGGTACTCCGGGGATAACAGGCTGATACCGCCCAAGAGTTCATATCGACGGCGGTGTTTGGCACCTCGATGTCGGCTCATCACATCCTGGGGCTGAAGTAGGTCCCAAGGGTATGGCTGTTCGCCATTTAAAGTGGTACGCGAGCTGGGTTTAGAACGTCGTGAGACAGTTCGGTCCCTATCTGCCGTGGGCGCTGGAGAATTGAGGGGGGCTGCTCCTAGTACGAGAGGACCGGAGTGGACGCATCACTGGTGTTCGGGTTGTCATGCCAATGGCATTGCCCGGTAGCTAAATGCGGAAGAGATAAGTGCTGAAAGCATCTAAGCACGAAACTTGCCCCGAGATGAGTTCTCCCTGAGACTTTAAGTCTCCTGAAGGAACGTTAAAGACGATGACGTTGATAGGTCGGGTGTGTAAGCGTAGCGATACGTTGAGCTAACCGATACTAATGAACCGTGAGGCTTAACCTTACAACGCCGAAGATGTTTTGGCGAAGAGACGACATTCAGCTTGATACAGATAAGATTAACCGGCGAAAAGCGGGTTAATAACAGAATTTGCCTGGCGGCTGTAGCGCGGTGGTCCCACCTGACCCCATGCCGAACTCAGAAGTGAAACGCCGTAGCGCCGATGGTAGTGTGGGGTCTCCCCATGCGAGAGTAGGGAACTGCCAGGCATCAAATAAAAGCGAAAGGCCCGGTCGAAAGGCCGGGCCTTTTGTTTTATCTGTGGTCTGTCGGTGAGCGCTCTCCTGAGGAGGACAAATCCGCCGGGAGCGGATTTGAACGTTGCGCAGCAACGGCCCGGAGGGTGGCGGGCAGGACGCCCGCCATAAACTGCCAGGCATCAAATAAAGTGAAGAAGCCCATCCTGACGGATGGGCTTTTTTGCGTGTGTGCGGGGTAAAACCGCCGGGCTGAATGTATTAGTACGGCTACCCGTGTACGAGGTTGAGCAACGGGTGCGCTCGTCCGAGATCGTCCACCTCTGTACGTCCCGTCACAGTAAATCCCATCTTCTTATAGAATCCAACTGCCTGCTCATTCTGTTCATTAACGTTGGTTGTCAGCGTTGAACTCATTGATAAAGCATGTTCAATTAGCAGTTTACCAACGCCACTACCACGCACATCCGGATCGACAAACAACGCATCCATATGCTGATCGGTCAGAAGCATAAAGGCGACAGGCTCATCTTGTTCTGTCACTGCAACCCATAGCGGAGCTTCTGGTAAAAATGAACTTACCAGCTCTTCCAGCTCAATCCGATACTCCGCAGAGAGGAAACGGTGCGTCGCATCGACAGAACGACACCAAATAGATATGAGCTTATCACCTTCGTCCTTACGCGAACGACGAATGGTAAAGGGCATAGCATTCTCCTTTTATCTTTACTGCACTATTCTACAGCAAGGGCCGTGAAACTTTCTCAACTTGAGGATGCAGGCTCGACATTCGCATGATTCCTGGGTATCTTCAGCTATCTGGATGTCTAAACGTTTAAACGTATGTAGTGAGGTTATCAGGTTATGCCAATTCGCGTGCAGGACGAGCTACCCGCCGTCAATTTCTTGCGTGAGGAAAACGTCTTTGTGATGACGACATCCCGCGCTTCCGGTCAGGAAATTCGACCACTGAAGGTGCTCATCCTCAACCTGATGCCCAAGAAGATTGAAACGGAAAACCAGTTCCTGCGCTTACTGTCTAACTCACCGCTACAGGTAGATGTTCAGCTATTGCGCATCGATGCTCGCGAGTCACGTAACACCCCTACGGAGCATCTGAATAACTTTTACTGTAATTTCGAGGATATCTGCGAGCAGAACTTTGACGGACTGATCGTGACCGGCGCGCCGTTGGGTCTGGTTGAATTTAATGACGTGGCTTACTGGCCGCAGATTCAACAAGTGCTTGAATGGGCGAAAGATCACGTTACCTCAACGCTATTTGTTTGTTGGGCGGTGCAGGCCGCGCTGAATATCCTGTACGGAATTCCTAAGCAAACCCGTACGGACAAACTTTCAGGCGTCTATGAGCACCATATTCTGCATCCTCATGCGCTGCTGACGCGTGGATTCGATGATGCGTTCCTGGCTCCGCATTCGCGCTATGCGGATTTTCCTGCTGCGCTTATTCGCGACTACACCGATCTCGAGATTTTTGCTGAAACCGAAGAGGGAGATGCCTACCTGTTTGCCAGCAAAGATAAACGAATTGCCTTTGTGACGGGCCATCCGGAATATGATGCCCATACGCTCGGCAGTGAGTATTTTCGTGACGTCGAAGCGGGCCTAACGCCGGAAGTGCCCTATAACTATTTCCCGAAAGATGACCCGCAAAACAAACCGCGGGCAACCTGGCGTAGCCACGGTAATCTGTTGTTTACCAACTGGCTCAACTATTACGTCTACCAGATCACGCCATATGATCTGCGTCACATGAATCCAACGCTGGATTAATCTTCTGTAGCAGACGATCCTTAAGCGTTTCAGCATATTGAATCAGGCACCTTCGGGTGCCTTTTTTATTTCCGAAACGCACCTCACGGTGTAATTAAATTTTATTTATATTGTTATCAATAGGTTAATTGATAATTAAATTAAAAATGGAAATTGTTTTTGATTTTGAAATTTAAATGAGTAGTCTTAGTTGTGCTGAACGAAAAGCGCACAACGATCCTTCGTTCGCATTGGGGATGTGTTTGGATCAATGACGAGGAACTACGCAATGAATCAACAGGCAACGACAACCGATGAACTGGTCTTCACCAGGCCGCGTGGCGAACAGGAGCAACAAATTCTGACCGCTGAAGCAGTAGAGTTTCTGACTGAACTGGTGACAAGATTTACGCCAAAACGCAATAAACTTCTGGCTGCACGTATTCAGCAGCAGCAGGATATTGATGACGGTAAGTTGCCTGATTTTATTTCGGAAACAGCTTCCATTCGTGAAGGTAACTGGAAGATTCGCGGTATTCCTGATGATTTACTGGATCGCCGCGTAGAGATAACCGGGCCTGTTGAGCGCAAGATGGTTATCAACGCGCTGAACGCGAACGTCAAAGTCTTTATGGCTGACTTCGAAGATTCGCTGGCTCCTGAGTGGAGCAAAGTTATCGACGGGCAGATAAACCTGCGCGATGCGGTCAATGGCACCATTAGCTATACCAACGAAGCGGGTAAAATTTACCAGCTCAAACCTAATCCGGCTCTGTTGGTATGCCGCGTTCGTGGTCTGCATCTGCCGGAAAAACACGTCACCTGGCGTGGCGAATCCATCCCGGGCAGCCTGTTCGATTTTGCCCTCTATTTCTTCCACAACTACAAAACGTTGCTGGCAAAAGGCAGCGGCCCTTACTTCTACCTGCCAAAAACGCAAGCCTGGCAAGAAGCAGCATGGTGGAGCGAAGTGTTCAGCTATGCAGAAGATCGCTTTAATCTGCCGCGCGGCACCATCAAAGCGACTCTGCTGATTGAAACGCTGCCGGCTGTCTTCCAGATGGACGAAATTCTGCACGCCCTGCGTGACCATATTGTCGGTCTGAACTGCGGTCGCTGGGACTACATTTTCAGCTATATCAAAACGCTGAAGAACCATCCGGATCGCGTGCTGCCGGACCGTCAGGTGGTGACGATGGATAAGCCATTCCTCAGCGCCTATTCGCGTCTGCTGATTAAAACCTGTCATAAACGTGGCGCATTCGCGATGGGCGGCATGGCAGCGTTCATTCCCAGCAAAGATGCGGAACGTAACAACCAGGTTCTGACCAAGGTAAAAGCGGACAAAGCGCTGGAAGCCAATAACGGTCATGACGGCACATGGATTGCCCATCCGGGACTGGCAGATACCGCAATGGCGGTGTTCAACGACGTGCTCGGTGAAAACAAAAATCAGCTGTTCGTGACCCGTGAAGAAGATGCGCCGATTACTGCAGAACAACTGCTGGCGCCTTGTGAAGGTGAGCGTACTGAAGAAGGCATGCGCGCCAACATTCGTGTTGCGGTGCAGTACATCGAAGCGTGGATCTCCGGTAACGGCTGCGTACCGATTTACGGTCTGATGGAAGATGCGGCCACTGCCGAAATCTCCCGTACCTCCATCTGGCAGTGGATCCACCACCAGAAGACGCTCAGCAACGGCAAGCCGGTTACCAAACCGCTGTTCCGTCAGATGCTGGCCGAAGAGATGCTGGTGATTCAGGACGAGCTGGGCGAACACCGCTACAGCAGCGGACGTTTTGACGATGCCGCGCGCCTGATGGAGCAAATCACTACCTCTGATGAATTGATCGATTTCTTGACCCTGCCAGGCTACCGCCTGCTGGCGTAATCCACCACATAACAATATGGAGCATCTGCACATGAAAACCCGTACTCAACAAATCGAAGAATTACAGAAAGAATGGACTCAACCGCGCTGGGAAGGCATCACCCGTCCATATAGCGCGGAGGAAGTGGTGAAATTACGTGGCTCGGTCAACCCGGAATGCACGCTGGCTCAGCTTGGCGCGGCGAAAATGTGGCGTCTGCTGCACGGCGAATCGAAGAAAGGTTATATCAACAGCCTCGGCGCGCTGACTGGCGGTCAGGCGCTGCAGCAGGCGAAAGCCGGTATTGAAGCGGTCTACCTTTCAGGCTGGCAGGTGGCGGCAGATGCCAACCTGGCATCCAGCATGTACCCGGACCAATCGCTGTATCCGGCGAACTCCGTCCCGGCAGTGGTGGATCGGATCAACAACACATTCCGTCGCGCCGATCAGATCCAATGGTCAACCGGTATTGAACCGAACGATCCGCGCTATGTGGATTACTTCCTGCCGATCGTTGCCGATGCGGAAGCGGGTTTTGGCGGCGTACTGAACGCGTTTGAACTGATGAAATCGATGATTGAGGCTGGTGCAGCGGCCGTTCACTTCGAAGATCAGCTCGCATCGGTAAAAAAATGTGGTCACATGGGCGGCAAAGTTCTGGTGCCGACTCAGGAAGCTATCCAGAAACTGGTGGCCGCCCGTCTGGCAGCCGACGTCATGGGTGTTCCGACGCTGGTTATTGCGCGTACTGATGCTGACGCAGCCGATCTGATAACGTCTGACTGCGACCCATACGACAGCGAGTTCATCACCGGCGAACGTACCAGCGAAGGGTTCTACCGTACGCATGCGGGTATTGAGCAGGCGATCAGCCGTGGTCTGGCCTATGCACCTTATGCGGATCTGGTGTGGTGTGAAACCTCCACGCCGGATCTCGAACTGGCGAAGCGCTTTGCCGATGCGATTCACGCGAAATTCCCCGGCAAACTGCTGGCCTACAACTGTTCGCCGTCATTTAACTGGCAGAAAAACCTGGACGACAAAACCATTGCCAGCTTCCAGCAGCAACTGTCGGATATGGGTTACAAATACCAGTTCATTACCCTGGCGGGCATCCACAGCATGTGGTTCAACATGTTCGACCTCGCACACTCCTATGCGCAGGGTGAAGGCATGCGCCACTATGTTGAGAAGGTTCAGCAGCCAGAATTTGCGGCGGCTAAAGACGGTTACACCTTCGTGTCCCATCAGCAGGAAGTGGGTACAGGCTACTTCGACAAAGTCACTACTATCATTCAGGGCGGCGCTTCCTCGGTGACCGCGCTGACCGGCTCGACCGAAGAATCGCAGTTTTGATTAATGCCCGGTGGCGCTGCGCTTACCGGGCCTACGAAGGGATGTAGGCCGGATAAGCGAACGCGCCATCCGGCATGACGTTGTGCCGGATGGGAGAAGTCGATGACGCGTGGCCTGGAATTACTGATTGCTCAGACGATTTTGCAAGGTTTCGACGCCCAGTACGGGCGTTTTCTGGAAGTCACCTCCGGCGCGCAGCAGCGTTTTGAACATGCCGACTGGCATGCGGTTCAGCAGGCGATGAAAAGCCGTATTCACCTTTATGATCATCACGTAGGTCTGGTGGTGGAGCAGTTGCGCTGCATTACAGACGGCAAAAGTACCGACGCGGATTTTTTACTTCGCGTAAAAGAGCATTACACCCGGCTACTGCCGGATTACCCGCGCTTCGAGATTGCGGAGAGCTTTTTTAACTCCGTTTACTGTCGGTTATTTGACCACCGCTCGCTGACTCCCGAGCGGCTGTTTATTTTCAGTTCTCAGCCAGAGCGTCGTTTCCGCACGATCCCACGCCCGTTGGCGAAAGACTTTTTTCCTGATACCGGCTGGGAGTGGCTGCTAACTCGCGTCCTTAGCGATCTTCCCCTGCGTCTTCCATGGCAGAATAAACATCGTGATATCCACTACATCATCGAACACCTGACCGAAACCCTGGGAACGGATGTGTTGCCAGGCTGCCATTTACAGGTGGCGAATGAACTGTTTTATCGTAACAAGGCCGCCTGGCTGGTCGGTAAGCTGATTACCCCTTCTGGAACGCTGCCGTTTTTACTGCCAATCCACCGGACAGACGAAGGTGAGTTGTTTGTCGATACCTGCCTGACCACGACGGCGGAGGCGAGCATTGTGTTTGGCTTTGCCCGCTCCTACTTTATGGTGTATGCCCCGCTGCCCGCGGCACTGGTGGAGTGGTTGCGCGAGATCCTGCCCGGTAAAACCACCGCTGAATTGTATATGGCGATTGGCTGTCAGAAGCATGCAAAAACGGAAAGTTATCGGGAGTATCTGCTCTACCTGGCCAACTGTGATGAGCAGTTTATTGAAGCGCCGGGGATCCGCGGTATGGTGATGCTGGTGTTTACCCTGCCGGGCTTTGACCGGGTGTTTAAAATCATTAAAGACAAATTTGCGCCGCAAAAAGAGATGTCTGCCGCCCACGTCCGCGCCTGTTATCAACTGGTCAAAGAGCACGATCGTGTGGGGAGGATGGCTGACACCCAGGAGTTCGAGAATTTTGTGCTGGATAAACGGCAAATCGATCCGGCGCTGATGGCGCTGTTATTGCAGGAAGCCCCGGAAAAAATTACCGATCTTGGCGATCAGATTGTCATTCGCCATCTGTATATCGAACGACGGATGGTGCCGCTGAATATCTGGCTGGAGCAGGTCGAAGGTCAACAACTGCGCGATGCCATTGAAGAGTACGGCAACGCGATTCGTCAGCTGGCCGCCGCCAATATTTTCCCCGGCGATATGCTGTTTAAGAACTTCGGCGTCACCCGTCACGGGCGCGTGGTGTTCTACGATTACGATGAAATCTGCTACATGACGGAGGTTAATTTCCGTCATATCCCGCCGCCACGCTACCCGGAAGATGAGATGAGCGCTGAGCCGTGGTACAGCGTATCGCCTGGAGATGTCTTCCCGGAAGAGTTTCGCCACTGGCTATGTGCCGACCCGCGTATCGGGCCGCTATTTGAAGAGATGCACGCTGAGCTGTTCAGCGCCGACTACTGGCGTGGTCTGCAAACGCGGATTAAAAACGGGCATGTGGAAGATGTTTACGCTTACCGACGCAAACAGCGTTTCAGCGTGCGTTATGAAACAGACCGTAGGCCGGGTAAGGCGTAGCTGCCACCCGGCAACCCCATCTTAACGAAATCCGCCGTACGCCAGCGTGACTTCTTTCGCTGCTTTGATTGCCATTGCGCCAAACTCGGTCACACGGTCATCGGTAATGCGTGAGATTGGCCCGGAAATGGAGATGGCGGCGAACGGCTGACGGTGCTCGTCATAAATGCACGACGCCACGCAGCGCAGACCCAGCGCATGTTCCTCATCATCAAAGGAATAGCCGCGCTTGCGCGTCTGAGCCAAATCCTCTTTCAGATGCACTGGCGACACCAGCGTGGCGTGGGTATAAGCGTGTAGTCCTTTGCGGTGCAGCAGCCCTGTCACCTGTTCTTCGCTCAGTTGGGATAAAAACGCCTTACCCGCGCCGGAAGCATGCATCGGCAGTTTGCCGCCGATAGGCGCGGACATGCGCATCAGTTGGGTGCACTGCACCTGGTCGATAATAATGGCCTGATGATCGCTTTGATCCAGCACGGCGAGGTTGACTGTCTCACCGGAGTCTTCCATCAGCTTGCGCAGGATTGGATGCACAATCGCCAGCAGATTACGGCTTTGCAAAAAGCTGCTGCCGACGATAAACGCATGTGCACCCACGGCCCAATGCCCTAATTCACCGACCTGACGAACAAATCCCTGCTGCTGCATGGTGGTCAATAATCGGTGAGTCGTGGAGTTTGGCAGGCCGGCCTGCTGCGCCAGCTCGGTCAGCGCCACGCTGCCGTTGGATTCCGCAATCCACTCCAGTAGCTTCAGGCCGCGCGTCAGGGACTGAACCTGCCCGGTTGCGGGCGCAGTAGTAGCGGCGGGTTTTCTACCGCGTTTCGCGGGAACGGGGGCAACCATGGCAGACTCCTTTTCTGTATCGTGGAAATCATTTTCGTTTTATTCAATTATAATGCAAGAATTCCTGTACTGATCGGATGAGTGAAGCTGAACATGTCTCATGTTGGCCGTTGTTCTCTTTTCCGCCTCTCAGGTTTGTGCCAGTATGGCCTGTTGAGTTTTTTCGGTCTGGTTGAGCGTTGTCGGGAGCGAGTGTGAGCAGCAAAGTAGAACAATTACGTCAGCAGTTAAATGAACGTATTCTGGTGCTGGACGGTGGGATGGGCACCATGATCCAGGGATATCGTCTGAGCGAAGAGGATTTCCGCGGCGAACGCTTTGCCGAATGGCCGTGCGATCTGAAAGGCAACAACGACCTGTTGGTGCTCAGCAAACCGGAGGTGATCGCCGCGATTCACAACGCCTACTTCGAGGCGGGCGCGGACATAATCGAAACCAACACCTTTAACTCCACGACTATCGCCATGGCGGATTACCAGATGGAATCCCTGTCGGCGGAAATCAACTTTGCGGCAGCCAAACTGGCGCGCGCGGCGGCAGATGAATGGACGGCACGCACGCCGAACAAACCGCGCTACGTCGCGGGCGTGCTTGGCCCAACCAACCGTACGGCGTCTATCTCGCCCGACGTCAACGACCCGGCTTACCGCAATATTACCTTTGATCAGCTGGTGGCCGCCTACCGCGAATCCACCAAAGCGCTGGTGGAAGGCGGCAGTGACCTGATCCTGATTGAAACCGTTTTCGATACCCTCAACGCCAAAGCCGCTATTTTCGCGGTTAAAACTGAATTCGAAGCGCTGGGCGTTGAGCTGCCGATTATGCTCTCCGGCACCATCACCGACGCTTCCGGGCGTACGCTCTCCGGCCAGACCACCGAAGCATTCTACAACTCCCTGCGCCACGCCGATGCGCTGACTTTTGGTCTGAACTGTGCCTTAGGCCCGGACGAACTGCGCCAGTACGTGCAGGAACTGTCGCGTATTGCCGAATGCTACGTTACCGCACACCCGAACGCCGGTCTGCCGAACGCCTTTGGTGAGTACGATCTCGATGCCGACACCATGGCGGCGCAAATCCGCGAATGGGCCGAGGCGGGCTTCCTGAATATTGTTGGCGGCTGCTGCGGCACCACGCCGGAACACATCGCCGCCATGAGTCGCGCAGTGGACGGACTGCCGCCACGCCGCTTGCCGGAAATCCCGGTTGCCTGCCGCCTTTCCGGCCTTGAGCCGCTGAACATCGGCGACGACAGCCTGTTTGTGAACGTCGGCGAGCGTACCAACGTTACCGGTTCGGCGAAGTTTAAACGCCTGATCAAAGAAGAGAAATACAGCGAAGCGCTGGATGTCGCCCGTCAGCAGGTGGAAAGCGGCGCGCAGATCATCGATATCAACATGGATGAGGGGATGCTCGACGCCGAAGCGGCGATGGTTCGTTTCCTCAACCTGATTGCCGGTGAACCGGATATCGCCCGCGTGCCGATTATGATCGACTCCTCGAAATGGGAAGTAATCGAAAAAGGGCTGAAGTGCATTCAGGGTAAAGGCATCGTTAACTCCATCTCGATGAAAGAGGGGGTTGAGACCTTTATCCATCACGCGAAGCTGCTGCGTCGCTACGGTGCTGCAGTGGTGGTGATGGCCTTTGACGAGCAGGGCCAGGCCGACACCCGCGCGCGCAAAATTGAGATCTGCCGTCGGGCGTACAAGATTCTTACCGAAGAGGTGGGCTTCCCGCCGGAAGATATTATCTTTGACCCGAACATCTTTGCCGTCGCGACCGGGATTGATGAACACAACAACTACGCGCAGGACTTTATCGGGGCCTGTGAAGACATCAAACGCGAACTGCCGCACGCGCTGATCTCCGGCGGCGTTTCTAACGTTTCATTCTCGTTCCGTGGCAACGACCCAGTACGTGAAGCCATTCACGCAGTATTCCTCTACTACGCCATTCGCAACGGTATGGACATGGGGATCGTCAACGCCGGACAACTGGCAATTTACGACGACCTGCCCGCCGAGCTGCGCGATGCCGTTGAAGATGTGATCCTCAACCGCCGTGACGATGGCACCGAACGACTGCTGGAGCTTGCTGAGAAGTATCGCGGCAGTAAAACCGACGACACGGCGAATGCCCAGATGGCGGAGTGGCGCAGTTGGGACGTGAAAAAGCGCCTCGAATACTCGCTGGTGAAAGGCATAACCGAGTTTATTGAGCTGGATACCGAAGAAGCTCGCCAGCAGGCCGCGCGCCCGATCGAGGTTATTGAAGGACCGCTGATGGACGGCATGAACGTGGTTGGCGACCTGTTCGGCGAGGGCAAAATGTTCCTGCCGCAGGTGGTGAAATCCGCCCGCGTGATGAAGCAGGCGGTGGCATACCTTGAACCGTACATTGAGGCCAGCAAAGAGAAAGGTTCCAGC
The DNA here is from genome assembly GCF_009495675.1 of Citrobacter sp. S39. Classification (NCBI taxonomy): domain Bacteria; kingdom Pseudomonadati; phylum Pseudomonadota; class Gammaproteobacteria; order Enterobacterales; family Enterobacteriaceae; genus Citrobacter; species Citrobacter sp. S39. Next base: position 660,169 of record NZ_CP045555.1, on the reverse strand, counting down.
AACGGCAAAATGGTCATCGCAACCGTGAAGGGCGACGTGCACGATATCGGTAAAAATATCGTCGGCGTGGTGCTGCAATGTAACAACTACGAAATCGTCGATCTTGGCGTGATGGTGCCCGCGGAGAAAATCCTCAGAACGGCGCGTGAAGTGAATGCCGATCTGATTGGCCTTTCCGGGCTGATTACCCCATCGCTGGACGAAATGGTCAACGTGGCGAAAGAGATGGAGCGTCAGGGCTTCACTATTCCGCTGCTGATTGGCGGCGCCACCACCTCGAAAGCGCACACCGCGGTGAAAATTGAGCAGAACTACAGCGGCCCGACGGTGTACGTGCAGAACGCCTCGCGTACCGTTGGCGTCGTCGCTGCGCTGCTCTCTGACACCCAGCGTGATGACTTTGTCGCCCGTACGCGTAAAGAGTATGAAACCGTGCGTATCCAGCATGCGCGTAAGAAACCGCGTACTCCGCCCGTAACGTTACAGGCTGCCCGCGACAACGATCTGGCCTTTGACTGGGAAAACTACACCCCGCCGGTGGCGCACCGTCTTGGCGTACAGGAAGTGGAAGCCAGCATCGAAACCCTGCGCAACTACATCGACTGGACGCCGTTCTTTATGACCTGGTCGTTGGCCGGGAAATATCCGCGAATCCTCGAAGATGAAGTAGTGGGCGAAGAGGCGAAGCGCCTGTTCAAAGATGCCAACGACATGCTGGATAAACTCAGCGCTGAGAAGACGCTGAATCCGCGTGGCGTGGTGGGTTTATTCCCGGCCAACCGCGTGGGTGACGACATCGAGATTTACCGTGACGAGACGCGTACGCACGTCATCAACGTGAGTCATCACCTGCGCCAGCAGACGGAAAAAGTCGGTTTCGCCAACTACTGCTTGTCTGACTTTGTTGCGCCGAAACTGAGCGGTAAAGCGGATTACATCGGTGCTTTTGCGGTCACTGGTGGTCTGGAAGAAGACGCGCTGGCAGATGCTTTTGAAGCGCAACATGACGACTACAACAAGATCATGGTGAAAGCGATCGCTGACCGTCTGGCGGAAGCGTTTGCAGAATATCTGCATGAGCGCGTGCGTAAAGTCTACTGGGGCTATGCGGCGAATGAGAATCTCAGTAACGAGGAGCTGATCCGCGAAAACTACCAGGGGATTCGCCCGGCACCGGGCTATCCGGCGTGTCCGGAACACACCGAAAAAGCCACCATTTGGGAACTGCTGGACGTGGAGGCGCATACCGGGATGAAGCTCACCGAATCCTTCGCCATGTGGCCAGGTGCGTCGGTTTCCGGCTGGTATTTCAGTCATCCGGACAGCAAGTACTACGCTGTGGCGCAAATCCAGCGCGATCAGGTTGAAGATTATGCCTTCCGTAAAGGGATGAGCGTGGCAGAAGTGGAACGCTGGTTAGCGCCGAACCTCGGCTACGACGCCGACTGATTCACAAAACTGTCATCTTTCTTTACAACAAACAGGGCGCTCAATGAGTGCCCTGTCTCTTTATTACGTTTAAACCCTTATACTGAAAGAAGGTTCGCGAGCGCTATTTGCCGGCTGGCGGCGTAAACGCCTTATCCAGCCTACAAGGGACATTCTGTAGGCCTGATAAGCGCAGCGCCATCAGGCACGCTATCTGCGCCGAGCCCAGGAACATATAACGATAAGGAGTACTTGATTCCGTGTTAACTCTGTTACACCTGCTTTCTGCCGTCGCGATGCTGGTTTGGGGTACGCATATTGTGCGTACCGGCGTGATGCGCGTCTTCGGCGCCCGCTTGCGTACCGTGCTCAGCCGTAGTGTTGAAAAGAAGCCGCTCGCCTTTTGTGCGGGTATCGGCGTGACTGCGCTGGTGCAAAGCAGCAACGCCACCACCATGCTGGTGACCTCGTTTGTTGCACAAGATCTCGTGGCGCTGACTCCTGCGCTGGTGATTGTGCTCGGTGCCGATGTGGGGACCGCGCTGATGGCGCGTATCCTGACCTTCGATCTCTCCTGGCTGTCGCCACTGCTGATTTTTATCGGCGTGATCTTCTTTCTCGGCCGTAAGCAGTCCCGCGTGGGGCAACTGGGGCGGGTCGGTATTGGACTGGGGCTGATTTTACTGGCGCTGGAGCTGATTGTGCAGGCAGTAACGCCGATCACTCAGGCTAATGGCGTACAGGTTATTTTCGCCTCACTTACCGGCGATATCATGCTGGATGCGCTGATTGGCGCCATGTTTGCGATTATCAGTTACTCCAGCCTGGCGGCGGTACTGCTGACGGCAACGCTGACCGCGGCGGGCATTATCTCGTTCCCGGTAGCGTTGTGTCTGGTGATTGGCGCCAACCTCGGCTCTGGTCTGTTGGCGATGCTCAACAACAGTGCTGCGAATGCTGCTGCCCGTCGTGTGGCGCTCGGCAGCCTGCTGTTTAAGCTGGTGGGCAGCCTGATTATCCTGCCGTTTGTTCATCCGCTGGCCAATCTGATGGATGAACTGCCACTGCCGAAATCTGAACTGGTTATCTACTTCCACGTCTTCTACAACCTGGTGCGCTGCGTGGCGATGGTGCCGTTCGCCGAACCGATGGCGCGTTTTTGTAAGCGCATCATCCGCGATGAGCCGGAGCTGGATGCACATCTGAAGCCCAAACATCTGGACGTCAGTGCGCTGGATACGCCGACGCTCGCTCTGGCTAATGCCGCTCGTGAAGCGCTGCGTATTGGCGACGCAATGGAGCAGATGATGGACGGGTTGAAGAAGGTGATGCACGGCGAGCCGCGCGAAGAGAAAGAGTTGCGCAGGATGGCGGATGACATCAACGTGCTGTACACGGCGATTAAGCTCTATCTGGCGCGGATGCCAAAGGATGAACTGGCGGAAGAGGAATCACGCCGTTGGGCGGAGATTATCGAAATGTCGCTCAACCTCGAACAGGCTTCCGATATCGTTGAACGTATGGGCAGCGAGATTGCCGATAAGTCGCTGGCCGCCCGTCGGGCATTCTCGGTAGAAGGGCTGAAAGAGCTGGATGCACTTTACGATCAGCTGCTCAGCAATCTGCAGCTGGCGATGTCGGTGTTCTTCTCGGGCGATGTGACCAGTGCCCGTCGTCTACGCCGCAGCAAGCACCGTTTCCGTATTCTCAACCGTCGTTATTCGCATGCGCACGTTGACCGACTGCATCAGCAGAACGTGCAAAGCATCGAGACCAGTTCCCTGCACCTGGCGCTGTTGGGCGATATGCAGCGTCTGAACTCGCTGTTTTGCTCCGTGGCCTACAGCGTGCTGGAACAACCGGATGAAGACGATGAGCGGGATGATTATTGAGTGAGGTGAAGCGGTAGGCCGGATAAGGCATTTATGCCGCCATCCGGCATCAGACAACAAATCAACTAAAAGCAGTGGCCTGCTTCAACAGCAACCGCCTTTTCACCCGCTTTAAAGATATACGTGGTGTTCGGGCCGCCGAGCACGGACTTACCGTTACTCACCTTGATCCAGTTACCTTCCGGCAAGCCAATCACCGTCAGCTCCGGTGCCACAACCAGCAGTTCGCGGATACGCTGTTCACGCGTTTCGCCTTTGTGGCCTTCCGGCAGCGCGTTGGTGAAATGTGGGTTAATCTGCAGCGGGAACAGACCCAGCGCATCAAAGCCTTTGGGATCGACAATCGGCATGTCGTTGGTGGTGCGGATGGTCTGGCAGGCAAGGTTGGAACCCGCGCTCCAGCCGATGTACAGCGCACCGCGTTTGACGACATCCACGATCGGCGCCAGCAACCCGCGCTCACGACTCTCTTTCAGCAACTGGAAGGTATTCCCGCCGCCGACAATCACCAGCTCGGCGTTTTCAATGGCTGCAATTGGATCGGCAACGGTATGAATACCGGTAACGTTAACGCCCATTGGCGCAAAGATGGCTGCCGTTTTCGCCGTGTACTCATCCCAGGTTTGCGTCACGCCGGCGAACGGAATAAACACTGCCGTACGGCGACCATTCAGTTGCTCTGCGATCAGCGGCAGCGCATGTTCCATCCAGCCTTTGCCCGGCAGCGTCGAGTTACTCAATAAAAGCAGTTCCATCATTTCTCCATGTAATCAGAAAATTACAAACCGCGCTAATGCTACCACTATCAGCCTGACGCCTTACTGATATGGCTCACGATGTTGGAAGTGAGGTTCTGGAAAGCGCCTCGCAGACTGGCGTTTTATTTCGGCTGAAAGGGAGATTGTTGATTTATTCTTCTGGTGGGCAATGGCATTTTATACCTAAATGGATATAATTAAGGGGGAGGATGACGAAACCACTTTACTGGGTTGGGCATGCCTGGAAAGATCTACAGGGAATGCCAGAACATGTTCGGGATACGTTTGGGTTTGCTCTTTGGCTTGCGCAGCAGGGTAAACAGCATTCACAGACTAAACCATTAAAAGGATTTGGTGGCGCGGGGGTTCTGGAAGTCGTTGAGGATTATCACGGCAACACCTGGCGGGCGGTTTACACCATCCAGTTGAAAAATGCGGTTTATGTTCTCCATGTTTTTCAGAAGAAGTCCGTTGCCTGGAAGGCAACGCCCAAACCTGAAATTGACCTGATTTATCAGCGGCTCAAGGCTGCACAGCGCCATGCGCAGGAGAGTGGATATGTCACATGAAGTTGAAGCCAGTAGCGGAAATGTTTACGCCGATTTAGGCGTGTATGACGCAGAACAGATGCAGTTGAAAGCGCAACTGGCAATGGTGATTGGTGAGATTTTGCAACGCAAAGGGTTAACGCAGCAGCAGTCCGCGCAGCTACTGGGAATGACGCAGCCTAAACTTTCCAACCTGCTACGTGGTCAGTTTCGTGGTATCAGTGAAGTAAAGATGCTCGAATGCCTGGTGAGACTGGGTCGTGATGTAGAGATTGTTGTTGGGAAAGAGGGCAATATGTCAGGAAAGCTGAAAGTGAAATTTGGCTGATATCCAATTTCAAACCTTAACTGTCAATCCAATACCGAGCGCCTTCATCACTGCCAGCGTGGTTTTCAGCGTCGGGTTTCCTTTCTCACTAAACGAGCGGTAGAGTTGTTCGCGGGATAATCCCGTTTCTGCCGCGATGTTCGCCATTCCTTTAGCGCGTGCCACCACGCCCAACGCTTTTGCAATGTACGTTGCATCGCCTGTTTTGCGTCTTCTTCTCTCATACCGCAAGCCGATCTGTTTTATTCTCCACTCGCCGAGGCGTTTCGCCATCTTGATTGTCGCCATCTCACCACCGAAGAAAATCTGGCGCTATCGTTTGGCTGTGAAGAGGTGCTGGCAGGGTTGTACCAGACGCTGAATTTTATGGGCGAAAGCCTGCTGACTATGTCAGGTGAAAGTCAGGGACATTTTTCCCATGAGAGCGTATGCCAGTTAGGACACAGTCTGGTAAACATCAGCCAGTTGATTCCCGCACTGGCGCGGTTGGAAGCGAAAGCCGATCAGACGCTGTTTGCTGTTGCGTAGAACTTAAAAAAGAGCGCCCATCCCCGGCGCTCTGTTCCTGCTCCTTTACCCCGCCCGCGCAAATTCTGCTGCTTCGGCAATCAGCGCGTCATCCGGGCGCACGTCGGTGTACATGGCGAATTGCTCTACGGCCTGTAAGGCAATCACCTCTGCGCCGCTGATGGTCTTTTTACCCAACTGCTGTGCCAGCTTAATCACCGGCGTTTCCGGCGGCAGAGCGACCACGTCAAACACTATGCTGGCGGTCGCAACCATCGCTTCGCTGTAGGCCAGTTCATCACACTCTTTCCCGCCCGCCATGCCGACGGGCGTCACGTTGACCAGAATATCGCAGGCAATTCCATCCGGCTGCGGCTGCCACTGGAAACCGTACTGTTTTGCCAGCGTAGTGCCGCTCTCTCGATTACGTGCGGCAATGATTACATCCGTAAACCCCGCATCGCGAAAGGCGGCAATCACAGCTTTGCCCATGCCGCCGCTGCCGCGAATCATGACGCGAGCGCTGCTATCGAGCTGGTGGCTGGCAATCAGGCTTTTTACCGCAATATAGTCGGTGTTAAATCCTGTCAGCGTACCGTTGTCATTGACGATGGTGTTGACGGAATCAATGACGCTTGCGGAAGGATCGATGGTATCCAGAAACGGCATGCAGCTCTCTTTAAACGGCATTGATACCGCGCAACCGCGGATACCCAGCGCGCGAATGCCTTTCACTGCGGCCTCAATATCCTGCGTGGTAAAGGCTTTGTAGATAAAATTTAACCCTAATTTTTCATACAGATAGTTGTGAAAGCGAGTGCCAAAGTTGCCGGGGCGACCGGCAAGCGACATGCACAACTGGGTGTCGCGGTTAATCATGTTAAATTTCCTCGGCGTGAGACAATATGTACTGTTCGGCTTCCTGCGACCAGACCCCCTGATGACGCTCCAGGATATCGCGCAAGGCTGGATCATCAATCTGAGTGAGCGCGGTTAATGGTAAGGCTTTGCCGGTGTAAACCAGTTTTTTCCCGCCGCCGATTTTTGGCAGTTCCAGCGTTGTTTCACCTGCCGCATTTAACCCCAGAATGTGCGTCACCACTTTTGCCGCCTGAACTTTCTTCTCTTCGATCAGTTTTACCGCCGCGCGCATGTCGTCGGTATTGCCGCCAGACGTCCCAACATAATGGGTGAAGGCGTAGTGTACGTCGTAGAAGTTAATCGGCGCGCTAAACTGCTTATCCTGCGGACCAGCAAAGAAGTTCATGCAACCATCGGCAGCCAGCAGGGAAGAGGCCAGCGTAACCAGCTGTTCGTTGGGCACAAACACAAAGATGTCATCAAACCCGTGCCCGCCGCTCAGCGCCATCAAGGTGTCATAACTCGCATCCTGGGCGTGGAGATAATGGATCAACGTTTGTGGTTCTGATGGATAGTGCTTGCGGGCGTAGCTCAACTTGTCGTTATTGGTGTCGGTTACCACCAGCAGCGCCGGGTTAACCGGGCCATGCAGTGCATAGTCGATCGCCAGTAGTCCCATCGGACCGGTGCCGCCGAGTATCAGTGTATGTCCCTGCGGACGAATGCCCATCTTATGGTTATAAGAGCCTTCCTGCAGGTGATAGTTGGCGTTGAATGCGCCAATCACGCAGGATAGCGGCTCAACCAGCGAACCTTCAAAATAGGTTTCACCTTCGTAGGCCAACAGGCAGTCCTGCTCCATGACTTCATCAGGAATGATGACGTGCGTGGCTTCACCGCCCACCCACGGGAAGGAGTAGCCGGGACAGTCCGGGCGATCCGGCAGTTGCAGGTTAGCCTGAATGACATAGCGCTGGCCGGGCTGAAACTTATGCTGCCATTTTTTGCCTACGGCAATAATGTCGCCGCAAAACTCATGACCGATGATGATCGGGTTGGTGGCCACATCGTCCGGCACCTTTTTGTGGTTCTCGCCCTGGTTAGCCTCTTTCCAGGAAGAAAGGCACAGGCTGTCGGTTACGACTGAGGCCAGAATTTCGTCATCCCGCATTTCAGGAAGGTCGAAAGTTTCCAGGCGCAGATCACGTTTACCATAAAGACGTAAAGCTGTTGTTGTTTGCATTGTTACCACCTCTTCCTCTTTCGAGGACTATTTGTTGAAGTTGCCCCGGCATTGCCGGAGCGAAAAATCAGGACAGGAAGCCCAGTGCGTTACCGATAATTCCCAGCGCAAACAGGGCGAATATTAGCCATACCGGATTAATTTTCTTGTTGAGCAGACGCACCATCAGCAGCGTCAGACCCAACGCCAGCAGGCCGGGGCAGAGTTGGTCGAGAATGTTCTGCACGGTCATGGTGACGGTGGTGCCGTCTGCGCCAGGCGTTTGCGATACCACCAGCGGCACGTTGATGCTGGTCCATTTGGTGACCAATACTCCCATCACAAACAGGCCGAGAATCGATGCGCCTTCGGTCAGTTTCTGTAGCAGGTTGCCGCCCATGTCGCTGACGATGTTGACCCCTTTACGAAAGCCAAGCTGTAAGCCGTACCACTTCATTGCCAGACGTACTGCATTGAAAATAAAGAAGAACAATAGTGGGCCGAGAATGTTGCCGGACAGCGCCAGCGATGCGCCGAGCGCGGCGGTAATCGGGCGCAGCGTTCCCCATACCAGCGGATCGCCGACGCCGGCCAGCGGACCCATCAGCCCAACTTTGATACCGTTGATGGCACCGTCGTCAATTTCCGCACCGTTGGCGCGAGCTTCTTCCATCGCGGCGGTCACGCCAATCACCGGGCCGCAAACGGCAGGTGTGGTATTGAAGAACACCAGGTGCCGTTTGAGTGCTGCAACCTGGTCTTCTTTCAGCGGATACAGGCGCTTGATGGCAGGGATCATGTCGTAGCAAAAGCCCAACCCATGAATGCGTTCAAAGTTGAATGACGCCTGTTGCAGGTTGGAGCGAACGAACATGCTAAACAGGTCGGATTTGGTCAGTTTTTTCTGTTCCATGGCTGGCTCCATTAGTCATCAAGCTGATCGATAGCTTGAGAAGAGGCGGGTTGCGCCTGCGGTTCGGCTTTACGCCACTGTGGGTTCAACTGGATGTAGACCAGCGCGATAATCACGCCAACCCCACCGAAAGCCAGCAGGCTCAAATCGAGATAACCCCCAGCGATAAACCCGAGGAAGAAGAAGGGCATCAGGTACTTCACCCCCATCATGCGCAGCACCATGGCGTAGCCGACCACCACGATAAAGCCACCGGCAATCTGCAATCCGCGGGTGACGAATTCCGGAATGGCATTGAGCATATTGCTGACCATATCGGCGCTGACAAACAGCGAGACGATTAATGCAGGAATGGCAACGCGCAGCGCCTGTACACCGAGAGCGGAAACGTGCAGCAAGTCGATGGTACGAAAGCGGGCGTCTTCGGCGGCTTTATCCGCCGCGTGCTGGAACACCACGGTGATGGTACGGGCGAATACCGTCAGTACCTGACCTGCCGCCGCCACCGGCAGGGCGATGGCGATACCGGTAGCAATGCTTTGCTGACCGACGATAACCAGAATGGCAGAGATAATACTGGCGAGCGCCGAATCGGGAGACTGCGCTGCGCCGACGTTCATCCAGCCAAGAGCGATTAACTCCAGCGTGCCGCCGAGCATAATCCCGGTTTTTAAATCACCGAGGATCAGGCCGATAACGGTACAAGCAATTAGCGGACGGTGGGTCTGGAACTCATCCAGCACGCTACCCATTCCGGCAATACAGGAAAATAGGAATATGGCGATAATTTGTAGGGTACTTATTTCCATAATATGTCACCTTGTGAATGTGATCATCCCTGCCTGTTAAAGCATAAGTACACAGGCATTTTTATTTATTCAGCGAACGATTGTTCTTCTATTTTTTCGAGAATATTAATAGATGGATCGGATGCGACGACGCGTAAATCCAGCGTGACACCCAGTTTATCTAACTCACGAAACGCATGAATATCGTCGTTATCTAAAGAAACGGCTTTGGTTAATTGTTTTTTACCTGGTCGCCAGGCCATGCCGCCAATATTTAATGTGGTAATTTTTACCCCTTGTTTTACCATTGCTAATGCATCCTGCGGGCGGGTAAATAGATAAAAAACGGTTTCGTTCTGGTATTGCGGATTATGGTAAACTGCGACCGCCTTTTCGATATTAACAACGTTCACTTTCATTCCCGGCGGGGCGGCCTGACGTAATAATGTACGACGTACTTCATCGTTATAAACGTCGTCATTACAGATAATAATCCGTTGGGCATTTGCCACCTTCGACCAGACGGTGGTGACCTGACCGTGGATCAGGCGGTCATCAATACGAGCAAGGGTAATGTTCATCAGAAATCCTCTTCGGCCGTTTCCAGATGTTTCCAGACGACACAGGTTTGTTGAGCAATGGTCGTCAGGTGTTCGCACAGTTCATCCACATTCATGCTGCTTTGGTTGTCTACCAGCTCCAGCGCCAACGGCAGTGATAACCCGCTAATGACCCGTATCGCCGGATTGTGCATTGCCAGCGTCGCGGCAGCATTCCAGGGACTGCCACACTGCAAATCGACGGCAATCAGCCATTCATCGCCAGTGTGAATACTTACTAACTTTTTCAGCTTTTCCACGATGTCGCTGGCGTTCTCTCCGGGGACAAATGCCACGGCTTCAACGTTGGCATCACCGTAGACCATCTGTACCGATTCCAGCATGGCGCAGGCCAGTTTGCCGTGAGCACAGAAGATTGCATTGACCATAAAACCTCCTTAGCCGCGCGTTTTTCCGCCAGCAATGTTAGTGGTTACTCCGGTTATGTAACTGGCGCGCTCAGACAAAAGATAACAAACAAAATCAGCGACTTCGCTTAAGCGCCCTGAGCGACCAATTGGGATCGCGTTCTTGGTGTAGCCCTCGCGCAGCTGTTCGACGGTGATGTTGCGAGTCCAGGCCAGCGCTTCTTCATATTCGGGGGTACGCAGTCCGGTTTTTTCCAGAATGCCAGGTGCAATGCCCACCACACGAATGCCGTGTTTGCCCAACTCTTTCGACCAGGAACGGGTAAAGCTATTCAATGCGGCTTTGGTGGCGGCATAGCAACTTTGGCCCTCTGAACCTTCCAGCCCGCTTTCTGAAGAGACATTCACAATCACGCCGTTACGCTGTTTTACCATTTGGCGTGCCGCTGCTTGCGACATTAAGAACACACCTTTCTGGTTGATATTCACCATTTTTTCAAAAGCGGCTTCGTTGAGTTCATATTGCCCGGCGGGGGCTTTTTCATCGACCAGCAGCCGTGGAAAATTAACGCCTGCGTTATTCACCAAACCATCGATACGCCCATAGCGGTGGATAATTTCGGTAACGGTATGATTAACTTCTTTGGCGCTGGAAATATCTGTCGGCCAGAAATGATATCCATTATGGCCTTCATATTTACCGTCACCACCGTGAATATCCGCCATTTGCACATTAGCGCCCTGCGCTAATAACTCTTCAACAATCGCCAGCCCAATACCGGATGCACCACCGGTAACAATAATGACTTTGCCCTGCAAGTTTAACCACGTTTGCATAATTAACTCCCGATTTCAGATAAGGGGATCCCACATAAAATTAATTATGGCAGGACCAATTAGAATTTATTTACTTCAACAATAATTCAGCGGTATGGCTGTTGGTGACTAAACAGTTAATATAATTCCCACGTAATGCGCCTAATATCCCACTGTATTTTTCTTCACCCATTGCAATGCCAATGGAGTAACGCGTCTGTTTTAATTTATTGGTTTCGATGGAGAGCGTCTTTTCACTCATATTGGTTTCTACGGTTACACCGTTGATATCGTAAAAGCGCGAGCAAATGTCTCCGGCGACCTGGCGAGCATGCAGGTCATCACTCTCTTCACTGCCGTAAAAAGCGTGCCAGTTGGCGCCATCACGTATTGCCGGAGATCCAATCCCGACCAGCGCGATGTCCAGATTATCCCAATAAGCGGAAATCGATTTAAAATGTCGTGACTGCATGATCCCGTTACGGATCAGCGGGTTTTCCAGCAGTGCCGGGAAATCTGCCAGGTGTGATTCCCCTTTAAGCTTTGCCGCAGCGCCGTAGGTCAACGTATTGACGTGGTAGCGGCTTTCAAGCTTGCCGGACGGTCCGCCGATAATCGGCACGCAGATCAGCTGGCGCGACTGGCTGGCAGGGGATAACCCTTCCACCAGTCCCCGCACCGCGCGGCCCCATGAGAACCCGATAATGTCCCCAGGTTCCAGTAAGCGTTCCAGCAACTGTGCGCCGTGCACACCCATCATTGTGAGTTGTTCGTCTTCCTGTTCACTGTCGCAGGAAACCACCACCGCTTCTTTCAAGCCAAATTTCTGTTTTAGCTGCTGTTCCAGCCACAGATTTTCGTTGTAGTCGTAATTAATGGCGATGGTGACGATACCCTGCTCGCGTCCACGTTTTAGCAAACGGCTGATCGTGGTGCGGTAAATACCCAGCTCGCGGGCGATTTGCGCTTGTGTCATATCCTGTTCGTAATACAGCTGCGCTATCTTTACGATTAGGCGGATATCATCGCTGTTTTCCGTCGCCATTTTTGGACTCCTGCACATTTGTGCAAATCACGAAATTGTCTTCTTGATCTGATATAACCCCAACTGTTCTCCATCTCAAAGCTATTTTCACTTATTTCAGTGCCCTGTAATGATCGATTGTGTTGCACATTTGATGTGGTGATGGCGTGCTGTCGGCACAGATGTGCTTGTCTCTCTAATGTATTGATTCTGCTTGTTTTCACCCAACAAAATTGCAGGGATGGATCGCTGACACTTTTGTGTCAAAAGGTGTGACGGATCACAAATAGCGCGTGGGCAGTCGAACACGATTATTTTTTATCGTCCGCAAGGTAGGGTATATTTCGCTTTTAATACACAAAAGCATTCAAGTTGTATCAAGGCGGCAAGGGAACGAATTCCTGGGAGCATAGATAACTATGTGACCAGGGTGAGTGAGGGCAGCCAACGCAGAGACGGCTTGAAGGATGAAGTGTATACAGGAGAAATTATGCTGCCCGACTCATCCATCCGATTAAATAAATACATCAGTGAAAGCGGAATCTGCTCGCGTCGCGAGGCGGATCGCTTTATCGAACAAGGGAATGTCTTCCTGAATGGTAAACGCGCCACCATCGGCGATCAGGTGATGCCTGGCGACGTCGTAAAAGTGAATGGTCGGTTGATTGAGCCGCGTGAAGCGGAAGATCTGGTTTTTATCGCGCTGAACAAGCCGGTAGGGATTGTCAGCACCACCGAAGACAGCGAACGCGACAACATTGTTGATTTCGTTAACCACAGCAAGCGCGTGTTCCCCATTGGCCGTCTGGATAAAGATTCCCAGGGACTGATCTTTCTGACCAACCACGGCGACCTGGTGAATAAAATCCTGCGCGCCGGTAACGATCACGAAAAAGAGTATCTGGTGACGGTCGATAAGCCGGTTACTGACGACTTTATTCGTGGGATGGGAGCCGGTGTGCCAATCCTCGGCACCGTCACCAAGAAATGTAAGGTGAAGAAAGAAGCGCCGTTTGTGTTTCGCATCACGCTGATTCAGGGGCTCAACCGCCAGATCCGTCGTATGTGTGAGCACTTTGGTTATGAAGTGACGAAGCTTGAGCGCACGCGCATCATGAACGTGAGTTTGTCCGGTCTGCCGTTGGGCGAATGGCGCGACCTGACGGATGACGAACTGATCGATTTGTTCAAGCTGATTGAGAATTCTTCTTCAGAAGCGAAACCGAAGGCGAAAGCGAAGCCAAAAGCCGCCACAGCAGGCATCAAGCGCCCGGTAGTGAAAATTGAAAAATCGGCGGAGAAAGAGAAATCGCGCCCGGCGGCAAACGGCAAGCGTTTTATCTCACCGGGGCGTAAGAAGAAAGGACGTTAACGTCTGCCGCGCGTTGGTGTATTCGCCGACCAGGAAAATGACGCCTCTGAATCCGGTTTATAAGCCTGCTTTTTCTTCAATTGGCGGGCTTTTTTAGCTTCTGCTTCGCGCAAGGCCATCAGTTTATCGATGTACTCTTTCTTGATGCTGTTTGTTTCAGCGTTGGTCAGCAGGCGACCATGTGCAATGCGCGCGCGGTCAAGCAGCGTTTTCAGTTCACGCTGTTCGCGCTCGGTCATCTCTTTTTGGGTAATGCGGGGGAGTGCCATACGGGTGCCCTCTGTTAGCCGATATCCTCAGTGTACGGTAATTCGTGCAGAATAAAACTAATCCTGAAAGAGCCTCGCAAAATATAGCTTGTTGAAGTGACGGAATTTCTATTCTGATTTAGCGTAATGACAGGAAAACGTGTGGGTTACACATTTTATTGTTTGTATAAAATTTTATACAAGGATGTGTTATGCTTTCAATAAGGCGAGCCTTAAAGCCCATTGTCTGGATTGGCAGTTCATTTGATGATTTACGAAGCTTTCCTGAAGATATACGTAAAACCGCTGGTTTTCACATCGTTTACAGGCGGGATTAGAAGCTGCTGACTGGAAGCCGATGCCAGAGATAGGTCGCGGTGTTGAGGAGGTAAGGCTCAGGTATGAATCTGGCGCATACCGAATCATCTACATTGCTCGCTATGCTAACGCGGTCTATGTATTGCATTGCTTCAATAAAAAGACAAAACGTACTTCTGAGCACGATAACCACATTGCTAAAGTTAGATATCGAACGGCTTTGCAAGAAGACAGGAATCAGAAATGAACAATACCGTTGATAATAAGGTTCGCCATGTAACCTCTCCGGATGTCAATATTTTTGCCGAACTGGGATTTGCAGAAGTGGAAGCGAAGAGCCTAAAGCATGATGCTGAATGTGAGGTAGAACAACTCATTCTCCTGAAGCAGCAGTTGATGCAAGAAATTTCCGGATGGATTCATGAAAACCATCTGAAACAAGCGGAAGCTGCTGTGAAACTGAATATTTCCCGGCCCCGTGTTTCAGATGTTGTTAATCAGAAAACCAACAAATTTACCCTTGATGCGCTGGTCATGATGCTGGTGAAATTAGGAAAACCAGTAACAGTTCAGATTGGGTAATATTAGATCTAGATATTGTTTCATTGTATCTGATCGCTGCGAGCGCTTTCCCAGCTCAGCCCGAAGCGGGCGAGATATTTTCGCAGGCGGTCTGCATCGTTAGGATTGGCTTTTTTCTGCCGTGAGACGGCAAACAGTTCGCGTCCGGCTTCCGACAGCGACGCGCAGCGGCGGCACACTTCCAGTACCGTTTCTAACTGGCGGCGATCGAACAGGTCAATGTCCATATTCAGTTCAGGCTGTGGAGTGGCTATCTGCCAACTCTCCTTTAGCAGCTCAATCTCTTCTTCGACAAGGGATAAGGTGATGCGACCTTGTTCGGCAAGCGTCGCCATGCGCGCGATGGATGAACTTAGCTCGCGAAAATTGCCACGCCACTGCGCCTGTGAGGAACAGGCAAATGCCAGATAGGAAGCGCGTGCCTCTTTGTCGAAACGGATCTGCATCTGTTTACTGCTGGAAAAACGGTGTAGCTCATACTCGACGTTCGGCGCGATATCTTCCCGCCGCTGCGCCAGACCGGGCAGGGCGAAGCTCCACATATTGATACGCGCATGGAGATCTTCGCGAAAACGGCCTTCAGCGACCCATTGCCGCATGTCGCGATGGGTGCCGGCAATCAGCTGAAAATCGCTGTGTACCTCTTTGTCCGATCCAAACGGGAAAAAGGTTTTTTCTTCAATCGCTTTTAGCAGCATGGCCTGCTCATCCAGCCCTAATTCGGCGATCTCATCGAGAAACAGCACGCCGCCATCGGCCTCTCGCAGTAATCCGCTACGCGCCGTGAGCGCACCGGTAAAGGCTCCCTTCACGTGACCGAACAGCGTGGACATCGCATTGTCGCCGCGCAGGGTCGCGCAGTTAACCGCCACCAGTTTTCCCGCTACCAGATGCCGCGACTGGCGTAGCTGGAAAATGCGTTTCGCGAGGAAGGATTTGCCCGCGCCGGTAGGGCCGGTGAGCAGGATCGGGTCGGTCGAACGCAGAGCGACCCGCTCAATGCGATCGATCAGTTTATTGAAGGTGGCGTTGCGCGTATCAATCCCGGCTTTCAGAAAAGAGACCGACTGCTGCTGTTCGCGCTGAAAACGACTGGTGAGCGTGGCGTAGCGGCTTAAATCGAGATCGATAACCGAGCAGACGCCAGCGGCGACGGCCTCATCTGATGAACCGCGTGGCGCCGGGCCGGTTTGCAGCAGGCTGGCGGGCAGGTAGCGGGCTTCCGTCAGCAAAAACCAGCAGATTTGTGCCACGTGAGTCCCGGTGGTGATGTGCACCAGATACTCTTCGTTTTCCGTATCAAATTCATAATGCGTGGCAAAGTCGAGAAACGCGGCGTAGACCTCTTCAAAGTCCCACGGATCGTTAATGGTGACGGCATGCGGGCGAACCTGGGTGTGCGGCGAAAGCAGCGCGACGTCTTCAATCAACCGTTGCGCCATGCTCTCATCGCGTGGCTGGTGGAGGAGTTCCAGCCTGTCGACAGGGAAATCGGGTTGTTGGCATAGCCCAACCGTGGGTCGCCACTTCTTAAACCGATTGGCCCGCTTGCCGCGCTTATCGAGCACCGTTCCCAGTACGCCAATCACTACCCGCCGTTTTTTCATGGTTTATCCAAAAAGATAAATAAGAGAATAAAAGATAAAAAAATTAACCCGTCGAGACAACCGCCATTATTGGCATCAATAATTAAAATTATAAAAATCAATTAATTAACAATTAAATATGCCTTTTTTAATTCCTGGCACGCTTCTGGCAATAACACTTGCGTCAATCACGCTGAAAGCGCAGGGGGTTAAACCCCGCCGGCACGTCAGGAACGGCACAGGCTGTTTTCCGGGAGTGTTCCGTCAGCTGATGACACACAGTGGGTTCGATTCCCAATTTCATCCCCGAATGAAAACTGGTTGTTAATCATAGAAATAAAGCGGAGTGATGTGCAGTTAGCACGCTCCAGAACAGGCTGCCGGTAATGATGCCGTGTGACAGGCAAAAGGGAATTCCCCTGTCGCTTCGCCCCTGCACCCGCGCCTGAACGATATTAAGGAATATACAATGGCTAAGAAAATCACTATTCAAAAAGCGCAGTTAGGTCTTTTATCCCGCGAGGGTGATTACTATCAGGTGTTGGAAGCGGGTCAGCATCGTTTACCGTGGTTTAACACCCCGGAAGTGCTGATCGTCAACAGGGATGGCGGCGAAGTACCGCAGGCATTAGCGGAGTATTTACGCCGCTTTCAGCCCGAGTGGGTGGCGCGTTTCTGCCTGGTCGCGGATACAACGGATACCGAAGCCGCGGCGCTGTATGTGAACGGCGTTTTGCAGGAGATCCTGCCACCGGCATCGCGCCGTCTGTACTGGCAGGCTGATGAAGCACTGAAGCTGGTACGGATGGATACTCGTCAGGTTTTGGTTCCTGTTGACGTGATGAACGCGGTGTTACAGCCACGTCGCAGCGGTGCGGTGAAAGGTCGCGAAGCTATCTTAACGGTGCAGGTCCCGGCGTGGCACGTCGGTGTACTGAAAATTGATGGTGAAACTCAGGCCCTGTTGCTGCCGGGATTAACAGCATACTGGAAGGTAAACCATCTGATTGAAGCGGAAGTGGTGGATACCCGTTTGCAGGTGCTGGAGGTTGGCGGTCAGGAGATCCTGACCAAAGATAAGGTCAACCTGCGTTTGAACCTGGCGGCGAACTGGCGTTATCGCGATGTGCTGCTGGCATTTGGTCAACTGACTAAACCGCTGGATCACCTTTACCGTGAATTGCAGTTTGCGCTGCGTGAAGCGGTGGGAACGCGCACACTGGACGAATTACTGGAAGATAAGCAGGTGATCGATGAAGTAGTGAGCGCGCAGGTGAAAGCCCGTATGACGCCGTTTGGTATCGAAGTGGCTTCACTGGGGGTGAAGGATATTGTCCTGCCCGGCGATATGAAGGCTATTTTGTCGCAACTGGTTGAAGCGGAAAAATCCGCCCAGGCCAACGTGATCCGACGTCGTGAAGAGACTGCCGCCACGCGATCGCTGTTAAATACGGCAAAAGTGATGGAAAACAACCCGGTAGCGCTGCGCTTAAAAGAACTGGAAACCCTCGAAAGAGTTGCTGAGCGTATCGATAAAATCTCGGTGTTCGGGGGCCTGGATCAGGTGCTGCACGGCCTTGTGAACATAAAAGGATAAGAATAATGAGTTACAACACAGTGGACGGCGCAATGCGTGAAAGGGTATTGCGCCAGCTAAAAGAGGTTGAGCAGCGCTATGGCGTCAGGGTGCTGTATGCCTGTGAATCCGGCAGCCGTGGCTGGGGATTTGCCTCGCCGGACAGCGACTACGACGTGCGATTTCTCTATGTTCATCCCCCTGAATGGTATCTGCGGATCGAAGCGCCACGCGATGTTATTGAGCTGCCGATAGATGATGAGCTGGACGTGTGCGGCTGGGAATGGCGCAAGGCGCTGGGGTTACTCAAAGGCGCAAACCCGACGCTTATCGAGTGGCTGGATTCGCCGGTGGTCTATCAGCAGGATGACGTGACCGTTTCGGCGCTGAAAGCGCTGGTGCCCAAATGGTTTTCTCCGCTACGTGCCCGCTGGCACTACTACTCTATGGCGCGGAAAAACTTCCGTGGTTATTTGCAGGGTGACGACGTGCGATTGAAGAAGTACTTCTACGTTCTGCGACCCCTGTTGGCGGTGCGTTGGGTGGAAGCGGGCAAGGGCGTACCGCCGATGCGTTTTGCCGACCTGCTGGCGGGAAGTGAACTGGATGCGCCATTGCGTCATGAAATTGATGAGCTGTTGGAGCGCAAGCAGTGTGCGGGTGAAGCGGAGTACGGCCCGCGTCGTCCACTGTTGCATGCGTTTATCCGCGCCGAGCTGGAAAGAGGAGAGATTCCACCGGCGTTACCGGATTGCCGGGAAGGCGATGTCAGGGAGCTGGACAGATTGTTATATGAAACGGTGATGCGGTGAAAATGCCCGATGGCCTAAGAACCATCGGGCGTTGACGTCTACTTATTCAAACAAGTTATGGTGTAGCTTCTGTACAACCTGCTCGGCTTCAGTACCGGGTACCAGGAAGCACAGGTTATGGCTGGACGCGCCGTAGCAAATCATTCGAATGTTGAATGGCTCCAGTACGCCGAACACCTCTTTACCCACGCCACAGGCTTTGGACAGGTCATTGCCAATCAACGCCACCAGCGCCAGGCCTTCTTCCACTTCAACCCGACACAGGGCAGACAGTTCCATCAGCAGAGACTGTGTTAACAGTGTATCGCCGGTGGACGTTGAACCAGTGGTATCCAGCGTCAGCGCCACGCTGACTTCGGATGTGGTAATTAAATCGACCGAGATATTGTGGCGTGCCAGGATGCCGAACACTTCCGCCAAAAAGCCGCGAGAGTGCAGCATATTCAGGCTATGCAGTGTCAGCAGCGTCTGCTTACGGCGTAATGCCAGCGCCCGGAACAGCGGTGGATTCGCGGTTTTATTACATACCAGCGTACCGCCTGCTTTTGGATCCTTACTGGAGCCCACAAATACCGGAATATCGCTACGTACGGCTGGCAACAGGGTTGCCGGGTGCAGAACTTTCGCGCCAAAGGTCGCCATTTCCGCGGCCTCTTCAAAGGCAATTTCATCAATACGCTGCGCAGCCGGAACCACGCGCGGATCGGTCGTGTAAATGCCGGGAACGTCGGTCCAGATATCAACGCGCGTTGCGTGTAGGGCTTCTGCCAGTAAGGCGGCGGTATAATCGCTGCCGCCGCGTCCCAGCGTGGTGGTGCGGCCCTTGCCTTCACTGCCGATAAAGCCCTGAGTAATCACCAGACCTTCGCTCAGACGCGGGGCCAACTGGAGCGTTGCCAGTTCAGCCAGCGCCGTGACGTCGGGTTCTGCACGACCAAAACGATCGTTGGTGCGCATCACTTTACGCACGTCAAACCACTGCGCTTGCACGTTGCGTTCACGCAGGATCTCGACGAACAGCAGAGTAGACATCAGTTCACCGTGGCTGACCAGTTCGTCGGTCAGCGCGGTTGAGGTCGCCAGTGACGCCGCTTCTGCCAGCGTGGTGATGTTTTCCAGCAGACGTTCGATCTCTTCACGGATCACGTTTGGATAACGCAGGCGTTCCAGAATATTGAACTGAATTTGACGAATGGCATCGAGTTTTTCGAAGCGCGCGGTTGGCTCCAGCCCTTCAGCCAGTGCGACCAGCAGGTTGGTGATTCCCGCAGAAGCGGAAAGTACCACCACACGGACGTTAGCATCAGAAAGCACTACATCAGCGCTGCGATTCATGGCATCAAAATCCGCCACGCTGGTACCACCAAACTTGGAGACAACTACATCAGTCATAACTACCTCGTGTCAGGGAATGAATAGAGCGACCATGGCACATAAGGCAGAACGAAAACCGGTGCAGGCGCAAATGCAAATACCGTATTTATAAATAAAATGTGTAGCTTGCACTGTCAACGCTGGGATTATGCGGATTTTTCATGCTGCAACTGCGTTGAGTAACGGTACTAATAACAACGCTGATAACCGCTATACTTTTTAGCCACGTTTGGCGGATGCCCTGGCAATGGCATTAAAACAATCACACTTTTCTGTGACTGGCGTTACAATCGATCTCAGTCACAATTCTCAAAATCAGAAGAGTATTGCTAATGAAAAACATCAATCCAACGCAGACCTCAGCCTGGCAGGCACTACAAAAACACTTTGAAGAAATGAAAGACGTTACTATCGCGGATCTTTTCGCGAAAGATAGCGATCGTTTCACTAAGTTTTCCGCGACGTTTGACGATCTGATGCTGGTGGATTTCTCCAAAAACCGCATCACTGAAGAGACGCTGGCTAAACTGCAGGATCTGGCGAAAGAAACCGATTTGGCGGGTGCCATCAAGTCCATGTTCTCCGGTGAGAAAATCAACCGTACTGAAGACCGTGCCGTGCTGCACGTGGCGCTGCGTAACCGTAGCAATACGCCGATCATCGTTGACGGCAAAGATGTGATGCCGGAAGTGAATGCGGTACTGGAGAAGATGAAATCTTTCTCTGAAGCGATCATCTCCGGAAGCTGGAAAGGCTATACCGGCAAAGCCATCACTGATGTAGTAAACATCGGTATCGGCGGTTCTGACCTTGGCCCGTTCATGGTGACCGAAGCGCTGCGTCCGTATAAAAATCACCTGAACATGCACTTTGTGTCGAACGTCGATGGTACGCACATCGCCGAAGTGCTGAAAAAAGTGAACCCGGAAACCACGCTGTTCCTGGTCGCTTCCAAAACCTTCACCACCCAGGAAACCATGACCAATGCCCACAGCGCGCGCGACTGGTTCCTGGCGACCGCTGGCGACAACAAGCACGTAGCCAAACACTTCGCAGCGCTTTCCACTAACGGTAAAGCGGTTGGCGAGTTTGGTATTGATACTGCCAATATGTTCGAGTTCTGGGACTGGGTTGGCGGTCGTTACTCCCTGTGGTCTGCAATCGGTCTGTCCATCATCCTGTCCGTAGGCTTCGACAATTTTGTTGAGCTGCTCTCCGGCGCACATGCGATGGACAAACACTTCTCCACCACCCCGGCTGAGAAAAACCTGCCGGTGCTGCTGGCGCTGATCGGTATCTGGTACAACAACTTCTTCGGTGCCGAAACCGAAGCGATTCTGCCGTATGACCAGTATATGCACCGTTTCGCGGCCTACTTCCAGCAGGGCAACATGGAATCCAACGGTAAATACGTTGACCGTAACGGCAATGCGGTGGATTACCAGACTGGCCCAATCATCTGGGGTGAGCCGGGTACTAACGGCCAGCATGCGTTCTACCAGCTGATCCACCAGGGTACCAAAATGGTGCCGTGCGATTTCATCGCGCCGGCAATCACCCACAATCCGCTGTCGGATCACCATCCGAAACTGCTGTCTAACTTCTTCGCGCAAACCGAAGCGCTGGCTTTTGGTAAATCTCGTGAAGTGGTTGAGCAGGAATATCGCGACCAGGGTAAAGATCCGGCTACGCTTGAGCACGTTGTGCCGTTCAAAGTGTTCGAAGGTAACCGTCCAACGAACTCCATTCTGCTGCGCGAAATCACGCCGTTCAGCCTGGGTGCGCTGATTGCGCTGTACGAACACAAAATCTTCACTCAGGGCGCGATCCTGAACATCTTCACCTTTGACCAGTGGGGCGTTGAGCTGGGCAAACAGCTGGCGAACCGCATTCTGCCAGAGCTGAACGATGATAAAACTGTTTCTTCCCATGATGTTTCTACTAATGGGTTGATTAACCGTTACAAAGCCTGGCGCGCCTGATGGCGCTGCGCTTATCCGGCCTACAGACACATATCCTGTAGGCCGGATAAGGCGTTTCGCCGCCATCCGGCATTAATGAAATAAAAAAGCCGATAATAATATCGGCTTTTTTATAAGATTACTCCAGGATATCTATGTTTTTACTTCACCCTTTAATTGAGCTTAATCCTAAAATAATTTATTCAACGTTATCCTGTTTCTGATATTTTCAGATTTACCGGGTATTGTGTTTTTATTATTATATTTTAACTCTTTGAATTCATTTATTTTTATTATTTATTGTTAATCATATTTTCTCTCATTATCTAATTGTCCTAAATTCCCTCTCGACCTAATTTACAAACTTCGCTTGTGTATACTCGATCTCGCCCGAAATTCTTTTGGGTAAATCTCCATTCATACAATGAAGGGAATTTGTGATGAAAAAAGTTCTGTATGGCCTTTGGGCTATATCTGCGCTTGCGGCGACCTCTGTCTATGCCGCCCCCGTTCAGGTGGGTGAGGCTGCAGGGTCGGCTGCTGCGTCGGTTTCGGCAGGAAGTTCCTCCGCAACCAGCGTGAGCACCGTAAGTTCTGCGGTGGGGGTTGCCCTGGCGGCGACCGGCGGCGGCGATGGTTCTAATACCGGAACCACAACCACCACAACCACCAGTACCCAGTAATAAAGGTACGTTTAATTCTAACCACACTTCGGTGTGGTTATTTTGGAATTGCCAAAAGTCTGTGGGATTTGTAGGCCGGGTAAGCGTCGCGCCACCCGGCAATAATGCGGAGAAACGTCGTGAAGCGACCAGCGATCATAATGGTTTGCCTGCTACTGCAGGCGTGCTCAGCCACTACCGAAGGGCTGGGTCATTCGCTGTGGGATAGCGTGTTTGGTACTCCCGGCGTACAGATGACGGACGATGAAATTCAAAACATGCCTTACGCCAGCCAGTACATGCAGCTCAACGGCGGTCCCCAACTGTTTGTGGTACTCGCGTTTGCAGAAAACGGACAGCAGAAATGGGTGACTCAGGATCGGGCTATTCTCGTCACGCAGCATGGGCGCATTGTGAAAACGCACCTTGGCGAGGACAACCTAATCGAGGTGAATAATCTGGCGACAGACCCGCTCATCAAACCAAATCAGATAGTCGACGGCACAACGTGGACCCGCACGATGGGCTGGACTGAACATCAGCAGGTACGCTATGCCACCGCGCGCTCGGTTTTCACATGGGATGGCGCAGACACCATCAAAGTCGGCAGCGATAACACGCCGGTACGGATCCTTGATGAAGAGGTCACCACCGATCAAACGCGCTGGCATAACCGCTACTGGGTAGACAGTGAGGGCATGATTCGCCAGTCGGAACAGTATCTTGGCGCAGGTTTCTTCCCGGTGAAAACCACGCTGATCAAGGCGGCGAAACCATGATGAAACGAATGATTACCGCGCTGACATTCAGCCTGTGCGCGGCATCTGTTTTTGCTGCGGGCAGCGTAAAAGTGATTACGACAGGTAGCACAGAAGCAAAAACGCTGACCGGGGCTGAACATCTGCTCGACCTGGTTGGACAGCCGCGGTTGAGCAATAGCTGGTGGCCAGGCGCGGTTATCAGCGAAGAGCGGGCAACAACTGAGGCACAACGTCAGCAGCAGGCATTACTGGCTCGTCTGGCGACGTTGAGCGCTGAAGCAAGCGGTGAGGATGCTGGCGCTATCAACGCATTACGCCAGCAAATTCAGGCGCTGAAGGTGGCCGGTAGACAGACGATTAATCTCGACCCGGATGTAGTGCGTACCAGTGAGCCAGGCAACCCGCCGTTGCAGGGTAATTACACACTGTGGGTCGGACCGCAGCCCACGGATATCACGCTGTTGGGTTTGCTAAGCCACACGGGTAAACAGCTGTTTATACCCGGACGTGATGTTGCCAGCTATCTCGATGGGCAGCATCGGCTCAGCGGCGCGGATCGTAGCTACGCCTGGGTTGTCTATCCCGACGGACGCACACAAAAAGTACCGGTCGCCTACTGGAACAAACGTCACATTGAGCCGATGCCCGGCAGCATCATTTTTGTCGGGCTGTCGGACTCTGTCTGGAGCAGCACCCCGGATGAAATCAATGCCGACATTCTTCGCACCCTGACCCAGCGGATACCCGAATAATGAGAAAAACTTATCTGCTCAGCCTGTTGGCGCTGGGTATTAGTGCGGCCTGTCACGGTGAAACGTATCCTGCACCGATTGGTCCTTCCCAGTCCGATTTTGGCGGCGTGGGGCTGCTGCAAACCCCAACCGCACGCATGGCGCGTGAGGGCGAAATGAGCCTTAACTACCGCGATAACGATCAGTACCGCTATTACTCTGCGTCGGTGCAGCTCTTCCCGTGGCTGGAAACCACGCTGCGCTATACCGATGTTCGCACTAAAAAATACAGCAGCGTGGAGTCGTTTTCTGGCGATCAGACTTACAAGGATAAAGCTTTTGATCTCAAACTACGTCTGTGGGAAGAGAGCTACTGGATGCCGCAGGTGGCAGTTGGCGCGCGAGATATTGGCGGAACGGGCCTGTTCGATGCGGAGTATATTGTGGCGAACAAAGCCTGGGGACCGTTTGATTTTTCACTCGGTCTTGGCTGGGGATACCTCGGGACCAGCGGCAACGTCAGCAATCCGTTTTGCTCATACAGCGATAAATTCTGTCATCGCGATAACAGTTACAAGCAGGCGGGTTCCATTGACGGCAGCCAGATGTTCCACGGCCCGGCGTCGCTGTTTGGCGGCGTGGAATATCAGACACCCTGGCAGCCGCTGCGTCTGAAACTGGAGTATGAGGGTAATAATTACCAGCAGGATTTTGCGGGCAAGCTGGATCAGAAGAGCAAGTTTAACGTCGGCGCTATTTATCGCGTCACCGATTGGGCCGACGTTAACCTCAGCTATGAGCGCGGCAACACCTTTATGTTTGGGGTCACGCTGCGGACTAACTTTAACGATCTGCGACCAAACTATAACGATAACGCCCGTCCGAAGTATCAGCCGCAGCCGCAGGATGCGATCCTGCAACATTCGGTAGTGGCGAATCAGCTAACGCTGCTGAAATACAATGCCGGGCTGGCGGATCCTAAAATCCAGGTGCAGGGCGATACGCTGTATGTAACAGGCGAACAGGTGAAATACCGTGATTCGCGCGAGGGGATCGAGCGTGCCAACCGGATCGTGATGAACGATCTTCCTGACGGGATCCGCACGATCCGTATTACGGAAAATCGCCTTAACTTGCCGCAGGTGACGACCGAAACAGAGGTTTCCAGCCTCAAGCGCCATCTGGAAGGCGAGCCCTTGGGCCATGAGACTCAACTGGCGCAAAAACGCGTGGAGCCCGTGGTGCCGAAAACGACCGAGCAGGGCTGGTATATCGATAAGTCGCGCTTCGATTTCCATATCGATCCGGTGCTAAACCAGTCGGTGGGTGGCCCGGAAAATTTCTATATGTATCAGTTGGGCGTGATGGGTACGGCGGATTGGTGGGTGACCGATCATCTGCTGACCACCGGGAGTTTGTTCGCCAACCTCGCCAATAACTATGACAAGTTTAACTACACCAACCCGCCGCAGGATTCGCATTTGCCGCGTGTGCGTACCCATGTACGTGACTACGTGCAAAACGATGTTTACGTGAATAACCTGCAGGCCAACTACTTCCAGTCACTCGGCAACGGCTTTTACGGACAGGTGTACGGCGGCTATCTGGAGACCATGTACGGCGGCGCGGGGGCAGAAGTGCTGTATCGTCCGCTGGACAGCAACTGGGCGTTTGGTGTTGATGCCAACTACGTGAAACAGCGTGACTGGCGTAGCGCGCAGGACATGATGAAATTCACCGACTACAGCGTGAAGACCGGGCATTTGACCGCGTACTGGAATCCTTCTTTCGCCCAGGATGTGCTGGTGAAAGCCAGCGTGGGTCAGTATCTGGCCGGGGATAAGGGCGGAACGTTGGAGATCGCCAAACGCTTCGACAGCGGTGTCGTGGTGGGTGGTTATGCGACTATCACTAACGCCTCGCCGGATGAGTATGGCGAGGGTGATTTTACTAAAGGGGTGTACGTTTCCGTGCCGCTGGATCTGTTCTCGTCAGGCCCAACCCGCAGCCGTGCGGCGATTGGCTGGACGCCGTTAACGCGTGATGGCGGTCAGCAGCTTGGGCGTAAGTTTGGTCTGTACGATATGACCAGCGATCGCAGCGTGAATTTTCGGTAATCGAGCTGTTTGCCAGCCGGATGGCGCTACGCTTATCCGGCCTACAAAGTGCCTGTATTGCAGGCCGGATAAGGTATTTACGCCGTCATCAGGGAAGTTACAGGCGACGCAATAATTTTGCTGGATTTCCCGCGTACACGCCTTTCTCGGTGATCGATTTGGTCACTACGCTTCCTGCGCCGATGACCGCGCCATCGCAGACAGTGACCGCCAGAATGGTCGCTCCACTGCCGATCGAAACATCGTCGCCAATCGTAATTCTTCCCCAACTGTTGCGGTCGGCGTTGGGTTTTCCTTCGCGGAACATATCGTTGGCGAACATCACGCCATGCCCGATAAAACAGCGGGCGCCGAGGGTGACATATTCGCAGATGAAGGTGTGCGACTGAATTTTGCTGTCTGCGCCAATCTGCGTGTTGCCCTGGATTTCAACAAATGGTCCGACAAAAACGTTGTCTCCCAATGTGCAATCGTAGAGATTGGCGGGTTCATAAATCACCACGTTCTCACCGCAGGTAACGTTGCGGACAGCGGATTGTCTTAGCTGCATAATTCATCCTGTGAAATGTATCGTGGCATTCATCATTCTCCGTTGACCTTTCTTGCACAAAATATAAACAAAAAATGTAGATCTCTGTCACATTTTTGCGTTATACAGGAACCTCGCCACTGAGTAAGAGGTGCTGCTATGACGTCGCTATCTCGTCCGCGCGTGGAGTTTATCTCCACTATTTTACAGACCGTGTTGAATCTGGGACTGCTGAGTCTGGGCCTGATCCTGGTTGTATTCCTCGGGAAAGAAACGCTGCATCTGGCGGACGTGCTGTTCGCGCCGGAACAAACCAGCAAGTATGAGCTGGTGGAAGGGCTGGTGGTTTACTTCCTCTACTTTGAATTTATCGCGTTGATTGTGAAGTACTTTCAGTCAGGGTTTCACTTTCCGTTGCGCTACTTTGTCTATATCGGGATCACCGCGATTGTGCGGTTGATCATTGTCGATCATAAAGCGCCGATGGATGTGCTGATCTATTCTGCAGCGATCCTGCTGCTGGTGATCACCCTGTGGCTGTGTAATTCCAAACGGCTGAAGCGAGAGTAAAAGACAACACGCCGCAATCGGGCTGCGGCGTGTTCAGGTCAGGATTACTGCGCAGAGGCAGGCTGGGTTTTCTCTGCGGCGGGTTCCCACAGTTCTTCAAGTTCTTCCAGCGTTTTGCCTTTGGTTTCCGGCACAAACTTCCACATAAACAGCGCGGCCAGAATGCCCATGCAACCGTAAATCCAGTAGGAGAAACCGTTGTGGAAATGGGAAACCAGCCACGAATTTTTGTCCATCATCGGGAAGGTCCAGGAGACGAAGTAGTTCGCCAGCCATTGAGCGGCAACGGCGATGGCGAGCGCTTTGCCACGAATCGCGTTCGGGAAGATTTCAGCCAGCAGCACCCAACAAACTGGTCCCCAGGACATGGCGAATGCGGCGACGTAAAACAGCATCGACAGCAGAGCAACCAGCCCGGAAGCCTGGGTATAAAACGCGGTACCGAGACTGAACATACCGATGGCCATGCCCAGAGCGCCAATAATCTGCAGCGGTTTGCGACCAAATTTATCCACCGTCATGATAGCCAGCACGGTGAAGCTCAGGTTGATCACGCCAACTATAATGGTCTGTAACAAGGCCACGTCGGTGCTGGCTCCCAGCGTTTTAAACACCTCCGGGGCGTAGTAGAGCACGACGTTAATACCGACGAATTGCTGGAAGATAGACAGCATTACGCCGATGACGATAACGCCTGCGCCAAACATCAGTAGGCGACCACCGGTTTTACGACCATGTTCCAGAGACTGATTGATCTCCTGCATGGCCTGGGTGGCGAGGGTGCTGCCCATAATTTTGCGCAGAATACCTTCCGCTTGTTCGTGTCTGCCACGCGCCATCAGCCAGCGCGGGCTTTCTGGTACGGTGTACAGCAGCAGTAAAAACAGCAGAGCGGGAATACTTTCGGACGCAAACATATAGCGCCAGCCATCGGTATTCAGCCAGTTCGCATCACCCGAACGGGCGATAAAATAGTTAACGCAATACACTAACAGTTGACCAAAAATAATGGCGAATTGGTTAAATGACACCAGTTTCCCACGAATGTGTGCGGGTGCCAGTTCAGCAATATACATTGGTGAGAGCATTGAAGCTAAACCTACCCCAATACCCCCAATGATACGATAAATAACAAATTCGGGAACGTATCCGGCTAAATAAACGGGTACGGCGTTATCTGGATTAATAGTTGTAAAGCCTAGTTCCGGCCAGGCGGAACCAATACCAGAAATAAAGAACAGCAGCGCCGCGATTTTCAGCGAGTCCCGGCGGCCAAACCGGTTACTGCAATAGCCGCCCAGCGCACCGCCGATGATGCAGCCAATCAACGCACTGGCGACGCAAAAGCCCAACAGCGAGTTGGCGGCGGATTCACTTAAGTGTTGTGGGGCGACAAATACGGTATTTAAGGACTCTACCGTTCCGGATATGACTGCAGTGTCGTAGCCGAATAATAGCCCTCCTAATGTTGCCACTAATGTAATCGAAAAAATATAACTGGAATTATATTGAGTGTTCATTCAGACCTGCCTTAGAGGATACAGCTCTTTTGATCAGTGCCGTGATGTTGAATTTAACAGGCAGGGAAGACAATTATCATTTTTTACATTGCAATTACGTTTTGTCTTTTCTGTGATCTTAATTCTGTTTAATTTTATTGCGTTCGGGTGAAAAATAGAATTGCAGTGATGGGGAGCACGAAAGGAAATAATCGTAAGCGTAATACAAAATAACATAAAAAAAGGGCGCTCCGTAGAGCGCCGAATAACAGTCACAGGTTGGGATAACATAAGTTGAGGGTTGCAGTGGCATTGCCCGTTGCCGGGCAGTTACTTCGGTAAAACTTAACCTTTCACACCACCTGCCGTCAGTCCGTTGACCAGCCAGCGCTGCGCCAGCAAGAACACCAGAGTGATCGGAATGGCTGAAAGTACAGCTGCGGCGGCAAAGTCGCCCCACAAATAGTTCTGTGGATTGAGGTACTGCTGCATACCTACCGCGAGGGTATAGCTGTTCACATCACGCAGCAGCAGTGACGCGACCGGTA
Organism: Citrobacter sp. S39; assembly: GCF_009495675.1. Lineage (NCBI taxonomy): Bacteria > Pseudomonadati > Pseudomonadota > Gammaproteobacteria > Enterobacterales > Enterobacteriaceae > Citrobacter > Citrobacter sp. S39. The sequence continues at coordinate 630,871 of NZ_CP045555.1, read as the reverse complement.
CTTCGGTAATAGCGGCAATGAAAGACAGAATAAACACGACCGCCAGAATCGGAACGGAAAGCGGTAGCAGCACCAGGCGGAATGCCTGCCACGGCGTTGCGCCATCCAGCGCGGCCGCTTCTTCCAGCGAACCGTCGATGGTTTCGAAATAACCCTTAATCGTCCATACATGCAGCGCAATACCGCCAAGATAGGCGAAGATCACGCCGCCGTGCGTGTTCAGGCCGATAAACGGAATGTACTGACCCAGGCGGTCAAACAAAGCATATAACGCGACCAGAGACAGCACCGCCGGGAACATCTGGAAAATCAGCATCCCTTTCAGCAGGGTTGCTTTGCCCGGGAAACGCATACGCGCAAAGGCGTAAGCACAGGTGGTGGAAAGCGTCACGATACCGATCGCGGTAATGCTGGCCACTTTCACCGAGTTCCACAGCCATAACAATACCGGGAATGGCGGTGGCGTCACGCGGCCATCCGCGTGTTCAACGCTAAAGCCCAGTGCCAGTTTCCAGTGTTCCCAGGAGATGTTTTCCGGGATCAAACTGCCGGTGGCAAAGTTACCTTCGCGTAGCGAGATAGCGATAACCATCAGCAACGGGAACATGATCGCCGCGATGAAAATCAGCAGCAGCAGGTGCGTTGTTAAGAGACGCAGTTTCTGAGATTTGGGTTGTACCATAGCCATGTTCGTTGTCTCCCTTAATCAAACTTCATACGTGTGGCTTTCAGGTTCACAATCGCCAGCGCGCCGACCAGCAGGAAGATCAGCGTGGCAATCGCCGCCGCCAGACCGAAGTCCTGACCACCGCCGCCTTCAAAGGCAATACGGTAGGTGTAGCTCACGAGCAGGTCGGTATAACCGGCTGGCGTGGTGGTGCCGAGTCGGTCCGGGCCACCGTTGGTCAACAGCTGAATCAGCACGAAGTTGTTAAAGTTAAAGGCGAAGCTGGCGATCATCAGCGGTGTCAGCGGCTTAATCAGCAGCGGTAGCGTTATCTTAAAGAAGTTCTGGAACGGACCTGCACCATCCATCGCCGAGGCTTCATACAGATCGTCAGGAATCGCTTTCAGCAGACCCATGCACAGGATCATCATGTATGGATAACCGAGCCAGGTGTTGACGATAATAATCATCGAGCGTGCGGTGGTTGGGTCGCTGAACCAGGCCGGTTTGATACCAAACAGTGCGCTCAGCATCATGTTGATTTCACCAAAGCTCTGGTTGAATAAGCCCTTGAAAATCAGAATCGAGATAAACGACGGTACGGCATACGGAAGAATCAACAGGACACGGTAAATCGCTTTGCCTTTGAGAGATTCCCACTGTACGAGACAGGCCAGCACCATCCCCACAGCAACGGTGAGGATAACCGTCAGAACGGAGAAGACCACCGTCCAGACAAAGATGGCGAAGAACGGTTTCTGGATGCCTTCGTCGGTAAACACGCGAGTGAAGTTATCCCAGCCGATGGCAACGGTATAGCCTGGACTGAGTTTTTCGCTACCCCAGCTACCGTCAGCGTTAATCGCCTGATAATAACCAATATCGTTATTGGCGCGGTATTTTACGCCGCTCTGGCTGTTGGTGAGCGTACCGTCATCAGCGAGCGTATAAAGTGGCTGCGTGCCGGAAAACTGGCGCAGTGAACTCATAATCACTTTGCTTTCATCCGGCAGGATGGCGGTCAATTGGGTTAATGCCTGGCGATTTTGCGTGATGATACGCAGCGTTGCACGCTCGCCCGCTGGCAGCGCTTCGGCTTCTTTCAACTGCAGTTTCTGTTCGCCGCCAAATTTAAAGGCGTCGGAGAGATAATTCTTGCCGGTTTCACCGTCGGTGAGAGCCAGTTGCCACTCATCACCCGCCGGATACAGGCCAAAGTTGTAGGTTTTCCCAGCCTGATACGAACGATCCATCAGGACTTCCTGAGCACGTTCAAAGGTCAGCTGGTTGGTACTGCTGTAGTTGGTAAAGGCAATGGCGATCGTACAAATCAGCGGAAACAGGACAAACAGCCCCATACCGGCAACGCCCGGGTAAACATAGCGCCAGGCATAGGCTTTACGGTTAGCGAAAATATACAGGCCAGCAGAGCTTAAAATCAGCGTCATGATGGCAAACAGGTACTCCCCCTGAGCGTACATCAAAACAACAAGGTAACCGACCAGCAGCCCAAGCAGACCCATCACTGACCATTTCAGCGTGTCGCTTTGCCACCAGTGTTTCTTTTTAATGACATCCATGGGGTTCAATCCTCAACAACAATGAAAACCTGTTGGTCAGCGTGCCTGATGGCGCTGCGCTTATCAGGCCTACGGTGTGTTGTAGGCCGGATAAGGCATTTATGCCGCCATCCGGCACGTGTGCTACAGCATTACTTGGTGATACGACCTTGTGCATCTTTCAGCGCGGCATCGACGGTCTGACGGCCGCTGGCTGCGTTGATCACTGCGGTACGAACGGCATACCAGAATGCGGACATCTGTGGGATGTTCGGCATGATTTCGCCTTTCTGGGCGTTATCCATGGTGGCGGCGATGCGTGGGTCTTTCGCTAACTGATCCTGGAAGGATTTCAGCGCAACGGCGCCCAGCGGCTTGTCCTTGTTCACTTCATCCAGACCCTGATCGGTCAGCAGGTAGTTTTCGAGGAACTCTTTCGCCAGTTCTTTGTTCGGGCTGGCGGCGTTGATACCGGCGCTCAGAACGCCAACAAACGGTTTAGACGCTTTGCCTTTGAAGGTTGGCAGCAGCGTGACGCCGTAGTTGATTTTGCTCTTGTCGATGTTGGACCACGCCCACGGACCGTTGATGGTCATCGCGGTATCGCCCTTGTTAAAGGCCGCTTCGGCGATGGAGTAATCCGTATCCGCGTTCATATGTTTGTTCTTGATCAGGTCAACCAGGAAGGTCAGGCCCGCTTTCGCGCCGGCGTTATCCACGCCCACGTCTTTCACATCGTACTTGCCGTTTTCAAACTTGAATGCGTAACCGCCGTCGGCGGCAATCAGCGGCCAGGTGAAGTACGGCTCTTGCAGGTTGAACATCAGCGCGGATTTACCTTTCGCCTTCAGCTCTTTATCCAGCGCAGGAATTTCTTCCCAGGTTTTCGGTGGGTTTGGCACGAGGTCTTTGTTGTAAATCAGCGACAGCGCTTCAACCGCGATCGGGTAGGCAATCAGTTTGCCGTTATAGCGTACGGCATCCCAGGTGAACGGATAGAGTTTGTCCTGGAACGCTTTGTCAGGCGTGATTTCAGCCAGCAGGCCAGACTGAGCGTAACCGCCAAAACGGTCATGAGCCCAGAAGATGATGTCCGGGCCGTCGCCGGTCGCGGCAACCTGCGGGAATTTCTCTTCCAGTTTGTCCGGGTGCTCAATAGTGACTTTGATCCCGGTGTCTTTCTCGAATTTTTTGCCCACTTCAGCGAGGCCGTTATAGCCTTTGTCGCCGTTAATCCAGATAACCAGCTTACCTTCTTCAATCTTGGCGAGAGCCGAGGCGGAAAACATCATCGTCGTTAATGCAGACAATGCGAGGATGCGTGCGCCAGTTTTGATTTTCATAGTTCCCATCCTGTTTGGTGATTTTGCAGAGGTGGCTTAACGGTTACTAGTTTCTTTATACGACAACCTCTTTCCATCCTCCTTACCCCTACGCCCCACCCGCTCTTTATGTGATCTGTGTTACATAAATGTGAGTATTGCGTACTGGCGCACATAAAAACCCACCGATTTTTGCAGGCTGCATCACGAAATTCCTCTGAGGCGGGTAGCCCGGGTCTCAGACGCTGCTCTCTCATCCTCCCGCCTCCTCCCCCATAAAAAAGCCGGGGGGTGGAGGATTCATGCAGTCAAGTGATCGCGCATAGTCAGCCCATCATGAATGTTGCTGTCGATGACAGGTTGTAACGAAGGGAGAAGGGCATGGCGAGCGTACAGCTGCGAAATGTAACAAAAGCCTGGGGTGACGTGGTGGTATCGAAAGATATCAATCTCGACATTCACGAAGGGGAATTCGTGGTGTTTGTCGGACCGTCAGGCTGCGGTAAGTCGACCTTGCTGCGTATGATCGCCGGGCTTGAAACCATCACCAGTGGTGACTTGTTTATCGGGGAGACCCGGATGAACGACATTCCGCCCGCCGAACGCGGTGTGGGCATGGTCTTTCAGTCCTACGCGTTATACCCCCATTTATCTGTCGCGGAAAACATGTCATTCGGCCTCAAACTGGCCGGGGCGAAAAAAGAAGTGATGAACCAGCGTGTGAACCAGGTTGCGGAAGTTCTGCAACTGGCACACCTGCTGGAGCGTAAACCAAAAGCGCTTTCCGGCGGACAACGTCAGCGTGTGGCGATTGGTCGTACGCTGGTCGCCGAACCGCGTGTATTCCTGCTGGACGAACCGCTGTCAAACCTCGACGCCGCGCTGCGCGTGCAGATGCGTATTGAAATCTCCCGCCTGCATAAACGTCTTGGTCGCACGATGATTTACGTCACCCACGATCAGGTCGAAGCGATGACCCTGGCTGACAAAATTGTGGTGCTGGATGCCGGTCGCGTAGCGCAGGTCGGTAAACCGCTGGAGCTATACCACTACCCAGCTGACCGCTTTGTTGCCGGGTTTATTGGCTCGCCGAAGATGAACTTCCTGCCGGTGAAAGTCACCGGGACGGCCATCGATCAGGTGCAGGTTGAACTGCCTAACCGCCAGCAAATATGGCTCCCGGTAGACAGCCATGCGGTGCAGGTTGGCGCCAACATGTCTTTAGGTATCCGCCCGGAACATCTGCTGCCCAGCGATATCGCCGATGTCACCCTCGAAGGTGAAGTGCAGGTGGTCGAGCAGCTTGGTCACGAAACACAAATTCATATCCAGATCCCCGCCATCCGTCAAAACCTGGTTTACCGCCAGAACGACGTGGTGTTGGTAGAAGAGGGTGCCACATTCGCTATCGGCCTGCCGCCAGAGCGTTGCCATCTGTTCCGTGAGGATGGCAGTGCATGTCGTCGGTTGCATCAAGAGCCGGGTGTTTAAGGTATCCCATTAAAAAAAAGCGCAAAACCGTCAAGGTGAAGCGTTTAAAGAAAAGCAATGATCTCAGGAGATAGAACGATGATTACTCTGCGCAAACTCCCTCTGGCGGTTGCTGTGGCGGCAGGCATTATGTCTGTTCAGGCAATGGCTGTGGATTTCCATGGCTATGCACGTTCCGGTATTGGCTGGACGGGTAGCGGCGGTGAACAACAGTGTTTCCAGGCAACCGGCGCCCAAAGTAAATACCGTCTTGGTAACGAATGTGAAACCTATGCGGAAATTAAATTAGGTCAGGAAGTGTGGAAAGAGGGCGATAAGAGCTTCTACTTCGACACTAACGTTGCCTATTCCGTCGCACAGCAGAATGACTGGGAAGGGACTGACCCGGCCTTCCGTGAAGCCAACGTGCAGGGTAAAAACCTGATTGAATGGCTGCCAGGCTCCACTATCTGGGCAGGTAAGCGCTTCTATCAGCGTCATGATGTTCACATGATCGACTTCTACTACTGGGATATTTCAGGTCCTGGTGCTGGTATTGAAAACATCGATCTGGGCTTCGGTAAACTGTCTCTGGCCGCGAGCCGTTCACAGGAAGCGGGTGGTTCATATGCTTTCAGCAGCCAGAATATCTATGATCGTACCAAAGACACCGCCAACGACGTATTTGACGTTCGTTTAGCACAGTTGGCAACTAACCCGGATGGGATGTTGGAACTGGGCGTTGACTATGGCCGTGCGAATACCACCGATGATTACCACCTGGCAGACGGCGCATCTAAAGATGGTTGGATGTTCACCGCTGAACATACCCAGAGCATGCTGAAGGGCTACAACAAGTTTGTTGTTCAGTACGCGACAGATTCTATGACCACTCAGGGTAAAGGTCTGAACCAAGGGTCTTACGGTTCATCCTCCTTCACCGTTACTAACCCAGACGGTAGTAAAACGAATTACGCCAATAACGTTATTAATAACAACGGTAGCCTGTTCCGCGTACTTGACCACGGTGCAATCTCCCTGGGCGACAAATGGGATCTGATGTACGTCGGTATGTACCAGAACCTCGATATGGATAACGACCTGGGGACCGAATGGTACACCGTCGGTATCCGTCCGATGTACAAATGGACACCGATCATGAGCACCCTGCTGGAAGTCGGTTACGACAACGTCAAATCTCAGCAGACTGGCGATCGCAACAGCCAGTACAAAATCACCCTGGCGCAACAGTGGCAGGCTGGCGACAGCATCTGGTCCCGCCCGGCAATTCGTGTCTTTGCAACCTATGCCAAATGGGATGAAGAGTGGGGCTACGTTAAAAATGGTAACGACGTAACCAAATACGCCGCTGCAACCAACTCTGGTATCAGCACAACCAGCCGTGGCGACAGCGATGAGTGGTCCTTCGGTGCCCAGATGGAAATCTGGTGGTAATTCAGCACTAACCTGACGTAAAGACCGAAAGAGGGGCGCCAGCCCCTCTTGATTACGGTTTAGCGCGCTATTGCCTGGCCACCGCTGAACCCATGCTATCTGAGGTGATAACAATGAAAATGAAGAAAAGTCTCGTTGCCCTTTGTTTATCTGCAGGGTTATTTGCCAGCGCGCCTGGCATCAGCCTGGCCGATGTAAATATTGTTCCGCAGAACACCACCGCGGCTCCAACTATTCCCACTGCTGCGCTACAACAGTTAACCTGGACGCCGGTTGATCAATCCAAAACCCAGGCGACACAACTCGCGGCAGCGGGTCAGCGTCTGGATGTTGCTGGTATTACTGGCCCAGTCGCCGCGTACAGCGTCCCCGCGAATATTGGTGAGTTAACCCTGACGCTGACCAGTGAAGTCAACAAACAAACCAGTGTATTTGCACCAAACGTTTTAATTCTTGATCAGAACATGACGCCATCTGCGTTCTTCCCCAGCAGCTATTTCACCTACCAGGAACCCGGCGTGATGAGTGCCGATCGTCTGGAAGGCGTAATGCGTTTGACGCCAGCGCTGGGCCAGCAAAAGCTCTATGTTCTGGTCTTTACCACAGATAAAGATCTCCAGCAGACCACGACCCTGCTTGACCCGGCAAAAGCCTATGCCAAGGGGGTAGGTAACGCTGTTCCGGATATCCCTGACCCGATCGCCCGTCATACCACCGACGGTCTGCTGAAGCTGAAAGTCAAAACCAGTTCCTCCTCCAGCGTGCTGGTAGGGCCGCTGTTTGGCTCATCCGGCCCTGGCCCTGTCACGGTGGGTAATACCGCAGCGCCTGCAGTTACTTATGCGGCTCCGGCGGCAGCCGTTGCCGCTCCAGCGCCACAACCGGTGAAGAAAAGTGAGCCGATGTTAGATGACACGGAAAGTTATTTTAACCAGGGCATTAAGGATGCCGTGGCGAAAGGCGATGTCGATAAAGCGCTGAAGCTGCTTGATGAAGCTGAACGTCTGGGATCCAAATCTGCCCGATCCACCTTTATCAGCAGTGTAAAAGGCAAGGGGTAAACGTCTCCCCGCAGTGCTGATTTTGCAACAACTGGTGCGTCTCCTGGCGCACCTTTTTTTATCCTTCGGTGCTAATTGTTACACTTATGTTGCTCTGACGATCACTTAATTGTGTTTGCTCACCCCGTAATGCATTTTCTGCGATACAATGCCTTCAGGTTATAAATCGGAGAGTAAGGCATGCCACACCCTGCGTTAACGCAACTGCGTGCGCTGCGTTATTTTGATGCGATCCCGGCGCTGGACCCCCAACTGCTCGACTGGTTGTTACTGGAAGATTCCATGACCAAACGTTTTGAGCAGCAGGGGAAAAAGGTCACCGTAACGTTGATTCGCGAAGAATTCGTTGGGCAAAATGAGGTGGCTGAAGAACTGACGCTGCTGCCTAAAGAGTCTCGCTATTGGTTACGTGAAATCCTGTTATGTGCGGATGGTGAACCCTGGCTTGCCGGACGGACCGTGGTGCCTGAATCAACCTTGTGCGGCCCTGAACTGGCCTTACAGAACCTGGGGAAAACCCCGCTCGGACGCTACCTGTTTACGTCATCGACATTGACCCGAGATTTTATTGAGATTGGCCGCGATGCAGCGCTATGGGGGCGTCGTTCCCGCCTACGGCTGAGCGGTAAGCCGCTGATGCTTACCGAGCTTTTTCTGCCTGCATCGCCGTTGTACTAAGAGGAAGATAAAGATGGAGTGGAGTCTGACGCAGAATAAGCTGCTGGCGTTTCACCGCTTGATGCGTACGGATAAGCCGATCGGCGCCTTACTGCTGCTCTGGCCAACGCTATGGGCATTGTGGGTGGCGACCCCAGGCATGCCGCAACTGTGGATCCTGGCGGTATTTGTCGCCGGCGTTTGGTTAATGCGCGCCGCTGGATGTGTGGTAAATGATTATGCCGACAGGAAGTTTGACGGACACGTTAAACGCACCGCGAATCGACCGCTGCCGAGCGGTGCTGTCACCGAAAAAGAAGCCCGAACGCTGTTCGTCGTATTGGTGTTGCTCGCCTTCCTGCTGGTTTTGACGCTCAACACGATGACCATTTTGTTGTCCGTTGCGGCGCTAGCGCTGGCGTGGGTCTATCCCTTCATGAAACGCTACACGCATCTGCCGCAGGTGGTGCTGGGCGCGGCTTTTGGCTGGTCTATACCGATGGCGTTTGCCGCCGTGAGCGAGTCTGTACCACTGAGCTGCTGGCTGATGTTCCTCGCCAACATTCTCTGGGCGGTGGCCTATGATACACAGTATGCGATGGTTGATCGGGATGATGACCTGAAGATTGGCATTAAATCGACCGCGATCCTGTTCGGCCAGAACGACAAACTCATTATTGGTATTCTGCAGGTCGGTGTACTGGTGCTGATGGCGCTGGTTGGGTGGCTGAACGGACTGGCGTTAGGCTATTACTGGTCTTTGCTGGTGGCGGGTGCGCTGTTTGTGTATCAACAAAAGCTGATTGTTCACCGTGAACGTGATGCCTGCTTTAAAGCGTTTATGAACAATAATTATGTAGGGCTGGTACTGTTTTTAGGACTGGCGATGAGCTACTGGCATCTTTGATCGCTTTTGTGAGACAAAAAACCGGTCGTTGACCGGTTTTTTTATGCCCTATCGGTTTCATATGCAAACACCCATGAAAGCGGATTTGGCTTTAATTAACGTTCAAACGGTCACCTCAACGGCTTTGTGTGATGAGGTAGTCATTGTCATTGGCGAAAAAAACACCGCATCAATACTTCTGCTAATAATGTGATATATCAATTTTCCCCCTCTATAAAAGAGCTATTTTATAAAGCATAAGCAATTCTAAACGAATCGTCTTTTGTCCTCTGGATATGTAAATTTTCGTTTCACCGGTAATAATCTTTAAGGCTTAACATATCTAAAATTTATTATTATTTAGTAATCTAATGTTTTTAGTTGTTATATTTGGTCGGTAAATATTTATTGGTGAAATAGTTAAGAAAATCGTGACTATCCAATGATGCTGATGAGTTGATGCTCGTCAAAATGCTGCTTTATAACGTGGGGTGTTTAAGGATTTCCTTATTTTTAGCTAAGCCTTGGTCTTTTTTGATATATTTATTATGAATATATGTAGATTTTCTAAAAATGAATTTAGTTTATCTAACGTGATAAATAAAATCCTCCATGATAAATTCTCTCCTGTCATTCAGTACTCGATTAAATTTTAATCTTATCGACGGCTCTGTTTGTTATCATCAAATCAGTATCTAACTCTATAAAAGTATTTTGATTTTATTTATTGTAAAGGATTATACACAATGTTTAAGAAAACACTATTAGCTGTTGCTGCAACTTCTCTTCTTTCCAGCATGGCTTTTAATGCATCAGCTGCTGATCAGGGGCATGGTAAAATTTCTTTTGAAGGTATCGTAATTTCCGCGCCTTGCTCTATTGCTCCGGGTGACGAAGACCAGACTATTAGCCTGGGTGAAGTGGCTGATACCGCTCTGAACGGCGGTAAATTCTCCCTGCCGGTTCCTGTTCAGATCCACCTGCAAGATTGTACCCTGACTGGCGGTACCACTGAAGCGCCGACCACTATCACTAAGGCAAAAGTTACATTCTCTTCTGCTAACGCAGATGCAGATAGCCTGTTGAAAAACACCGCTGAAGGCAACTATGGCGGCGCTGAGCACGTAGGCGTGCGCCTGCTGACTGAAGGCAATGAAAAGGTGGTAATGGGAACTGCGGTTGAATTCGCTCTGATGGCTGATAACTCTTATCAGGTGCTGAACTTCAAAGCTCGTATGGAGTCTCCGACTACTAATGCGACAGCGGGTAACGTAGCCTCTGACGTTAATTACGTTCTGGCATACCTGTAATTATTTTTATATAGATGATTGTATGAATCAAGCCGGTGGAGGAATCACCGGCTTTTTAGGCTTTTTTAACTGAAAAGGATTTTATGAAAAATACAATTATAAAGACCGGGTTAAGAAAGCTTCCTGTTTTAATTAAGCAATCTCTGCGTCCTGCAATTATTACCGCCATTATGTTTACCCCGGCTTGGGCGGTTGAATTCAACACAGGTATGATAGATGCTGAGGATAAAGAAAATATCGACCTCAGCCAGTTTGAAAAGAAAGGTTTTATCCCACCAGGACAATACATTACACGTGTTGAAATAAACAAAAAGAAACTCCCGAATGTCTGGTCCTTTGAGTGGATTAAAGCAGATAATGAAAGCGGTTCACAAATTTGTCTGACCAAAGATGATCTAATGTCTTTTGGCTTTGCTGATGAATTCATCCAGTCATTGCGCTCAATCAATGAGCGAGGATGTCTGGATCTCGCCAGTAAACCTGAACTGATTGTCAGGCTTGATAAGGGCGATATGGTTGTTACCATCATTGCACCTCAGGCATGGATGAAATATCAGGCAACAAACTGGACGCCGCCAGAATTCTGGGATGACGGTGTTGCGGGATTCATACTCGATTACAATGTTTATGCCAGTCAGTATAATCCGGACGAGGGCGATAAGAGCCAGAGTATCAGCTCCTACGGCACGCTTGGCTTCAACCTTGGCGCATGGCGCTTACGTTCTGATTACCAGTACGACAAATCCTACGAAGACGGCAAATCTGTTGGCAGTAACAGCAGCATGGATCGCACCTATCTGTTTCGCCCGATCCCGTCTATTGCCTCGAAATTGACGCTGGGTCAGTACGATCTGAATTCAGACATATACGATACATTTCATTTTACCGGTGCTTCGCTTGAGAGCGATGACAACATGCTGCCGCCAGATTTGCAGGGATATGCCCCGCAAATTACCGGTATCGCACAGACGAATGCCAAAGTGACGGTAACCCAGAACGGACGAATGGTTTATCAAACCACCGTCGCGCCGGGACCGTTTAACATTACCGACATTGGCGATACCTTCCAGGGGCAGTTGGATGTGACGGTTGAAGAAGAAGATGGGCGTAAAAGCACCTTCCAGGTTGGGGCGTCCTCAATACCGTTCCTGACGCGCAAAGGACAAGTACGCTACAAAACCTCTACCGGTAAACCGACAGCTGTAGGAAGTACCGATGTTAATAATCCGATGTTCTGGACCGGTGAGTTTTCCTGGGGCTGGACGGGGGATACCTCACTTTACGGTGGGGCACTGCTGACGGCTGATGATTACCAGGCGGCTACGGCGGGTATTGGTTTTAACCTGAACAGCTTTGGTTCTCTCTCTTTTGACGTGACTCGCGCAGAAGCCACTCTGCGTGGAGAAAATGATGAGAACAATGACAAGCAGCGTGGCTATAGCTACCGCGTGAACTATTCCAAGCGGTTTGAGTCCACAGGAAGCCAGGTGACATTTGCCGGCTACCGTTTCTCGGATAAAGAATATATCACTATGAACGAGTATTTAACGGCTCGCAGCGGTGATGACTCCTCCGGCAACCAAAAAGAGAGCTATGTGCTGTCTTTCAACCAGTATATTGAATCGCTGGCGATCAACACTTATCTCAATCTGACGCGTAACACTTACTGGGATGATTCTGCCAGCACTAACTATACGGTATCGATGAGTCGAAACTTCGACATTGGTAGCATAAGAGGGATCTCTTCTTCGTTTACGGTTGGTCGTTCCACATGGGATGACACAGAAGAGATGCAATACTATCTCTCGTTTTCTGTACCACTGGAGCAGAACCGCAGCCTCTCCTGGAGCATGCAGAAAAATGGCAGCGACAGTATGTCCCAGACGATGTCTTACTATGACTCTTCAGATCGCAACAACACCTGGAACATTTCTGCGACAGGCGATGCGAGTGATTTCCGCGAGGCCGAACCTGCTATTCGCGGGGGCTACCAGCACTATTCGCCTTATGGTCGCCTGAGCGTTAACGGCAGCGTACAGCCTAATGTATACCGTTCAATCACGGCGGGCTGGAATGGTTCATTTACCGCTACACGTTACGGTATGGCATTGCATGATAACGCCTACGGCAACAACGCCCGCATGATGGTAGACGCGGACGGCGTTGCTGACGTTCCGCTGAGCGACAAGCGCACGGTAACCAATATGATGGGGATTGCCGTAACCAACTCGGTCAGTAACTACACCACCTCCGCGGTACGCGTCGACAGCAACAAATTGCCTGACGGCGTCGATATTAATAACTCCGTAATTAGCACTACGCTCACTGAAGGTGCTATTGGCTACGCGAAGCTGAACGCCACAAAAGGCTATCAGATCATCGGCATTGTCAGACTGGCAAATGGTCGCTTCCCTCCATTGGGCGTTACCGTCGTGGATATTGACAGCGGCAAGGACGTTGGCCTGATTGCTGAAGACGGTTACGTCTACCTCAGTGGGCTTCAGGAAGACAGTAAATTGCGTCTCCAGTGGGGGAATAACGTTTGCGAAATAACGCCGCCTAACCAAAGCAATACTGATGGTCAGGCAGTAATTTTACCTTGCAAAACAGTAAACTAATTCAGGATGAATAAGATGAAACCAACATTTATTGTGAAAGGACTTTTGGGTTTACTCAGCGTTTGCTCTGTGGCAAACGCGACTGTCTCACCAGACAGAACACGCATTATCTTTAATGAAACGGATAAAAGCGTCAGCATTAAATTAACGAACCAGAGCAAAACGCAGCCCTACCTGGCGCAGTCATGGGTTGAAGATAAAAATAATCAAAAAACGCGCGAATATATTTCGCCGTTACCACCGTTAGTACGCCTTGAAGCGGGAGAACAAACTCAGGTTCGCCTGATGGGACAGCCGACGTTGCAGCAGCTTCCTGCGGACAGAGAGTCGTTGTTTTTTTATAACATACGTGAAATTCCGCCGCGTACGGAACAAAAAAATACCATGCAACTGGCAATGCAAAGCCGCCTGAAATTATTCTGGCGACCCAAAGCCATTGTGCTGAAAGAAGGCCAGGCAGTACCGATGGAAAAAGTTGAGGTTTCGCGGACGGCTTCAGGCATAACGATTAAAAACGATACCCCTTACCACGTAACAGTGGGTTATATCGGCATTGACGGCAAAACGCTTTTACCGGGAGCCGATGGATTTATGGTCAACCCCTTTGAGCAGGCCACTTCAGAGATTAAAAATCTGCCGGCTAAATTTCAGATTGGCTATATCGGTGACTACGGTGGCTTAAATATGTTCAGCGTAAGCTGCACATCCGTCCAGCCCGTTTGCCATAGTGAACCTGCGCAGAAGGGTAAATGATGAAAACGATTTTAACCTTTCTGGGGGCCGTACTCTTACTGTGTTCATCTTCTGCCTGGGCAATAAACTGCTATAAAGATGTGGTGAATGGGCAAACATCGTTCGGTGTAGAATTACCCAGTTTTACCGTTCCGTCCAACGCGGTGCTTGGCAGTAAAATATGGGAAAGCTCGGATATCAACGTCACAGTGTATTGCGATGGTGCGACAGGCTGGAGCACAAGCAATCAGACGGAGGACATCTTTGCGTGGATTAAACTGACGGCTAAGAACAGTGCTGATGTGTTGAATAACCCTCTGTTCACCTTTGGTGTAACCTATAATGGTGTTGACCATGAGGGGATCGATGAGGGGATTGATACTGGCGCGTGCCTGGATACATTCGAGCAATATTACGATGGGTTTTGGCATGACCCTGTTTGTAATGGAAGCACAGTGCAGAAGAATATTACCTTTCCAGCCCGTTTTCGTTTGTATGTAAAACTCAAAGGCTTTCCTGATAACCCTGATACCGTCTATGACTTTGGTAATATTAATGTTCTGCAGTTTGATGGTAAGGGAGGGGCGAACCTGGCGGCTAATGCGAAAAACCTGCGTTTTAACATTACTGGGATGAACAACGTTCACTTTCTCGACTGCGGCGTGGATATTCAAATCTTCCCTGAAAGCCAGGTGGTCAATTTTGGTCAGGTGAATAACGTTGAAGTGTTGTCGCAAAAAGCGCCGTTTAGCGTATCAACCATACGCGACGCAACTGCAGCCTGTTCTCAGCAGTTTGATGTCACCATGAGCTTTAACACCGACGATTTGTATGACACCAATCGTGTGGATATGGGGAATGGTCTGCTGATGCAAATTCGGGATGAAACGTTAGGCGAAGACCTCCTGATGAATACCTACTATCCGTTTGCCACCTACTATCCGGATGGCGGTGCCAGCACGGTTACCCATAATTACATGGCAAAACTGACGAAAAAACCGGGTAGTGATATACAGTTAGGACCGTTCAGCAAGGATCTTGTACTGAAAATAAACTATCAGTAGCCTAAAAAAAACCGGTCATTTCGACCGGTTTTTTTATGCTTACTCGCCCTGTGTGGCGCTCTCGATGGTCAGACGCACATCTGACGTCACCAGTTCGGCCAGCATCTGGTAGATCTTCATCGTCTCTTCCGGCTCGGCATCCCCGGTATCGCTGATGAATCCTTCGTCACGCAGCGTCAGCACCAGAGAGCTGAACACCGCTTTATCGAAGAATTCCGGCGCGTTAATGCCGTGCAGCACGGAGAGGCGTTGTGCCACGGTGCGGCTCTCTTTCTCCAGCGTGCCACGGTTGATGGACGGGTTGGCGCTCAGTAGCCAGCAGGTGATAGCGTAGCGTTGCAACGTCTCGCGAGCACCCGCAGCCAACAGCTGCAGCGTACGGGAGCGGGCAGGATTAATATGCAGCTCGCCATCCTGTAGAGTAATCAGTCCCTGGCGCTGCATTTCGCTGGCCAGTTCGTCAATCACTCCGGCAAGTTCATCGCGCTCCCAGCGCAGGAACAACTCGGCTTTTAGCATCGGGTACAACGCATCAATATGCTGCTGTAGCGCGACGCGTGAAATACGACGGTGCTGAGTCACAATGGCTGCCATCAACGAAGGCAGAACCAGCATATGCGCAATGTTATTGCGGTAGTACGTCATCAAGACGGCCTGCTCGCGCGGCAGAATAATGATGTCACCGATGGTGTCTTTCTCGACCTCAAACTTGTTCATCTGCAAGGCGTGGTCGATCAGTTCACTGGCACTTTGCGCAGGAACGGTTGAGTCCGCCGCGTACGGCACGTTGCGCAGCAGGCTCAGGTAGCAGTCGAGCTGCTCGGTTAACTGTTCACGGGTCAGAGAGCGCTGGCGGGAAGCCAACAGCGCGGTACAACACAGGTTCATGGCGTTGGCCGCGCCGGCGTTGTTAATGCGCACCATCAGATCGGCGGCAATGTTATTCACCGTCGGCGTCAGCCAGGCCGGGCGAATCGACTCGATAGGATCGATAGATTCACGCCACTCTGGCACATGCTGGTTGAGGTAAGTCATCAATGGCATTGGTTCACCAAAGTTGACGTAGCCCTGACCCAGGTTACGCAGCTTGCTTAAGCCACGCAGCATTTGTGGCAGACTTTCTTTCTCTTTCGTCGCGCCACGCAGCTCTTTTGCGTAGGTGCCCACTTCCATTACGTGCTCGTAGCCGATGTAGATCGGTACGAGAGTAATAGGACGCGTACCGCCGCGCAGCATCGCCTGAATAGTCATCGACAGGGTGCCGGTTTTCGGGTCGAGCAAACGACCAGTACGTGAACGTCCACCCTCGACAAAGTACTCAACCGAGTAGCCGCGGCTGAACAATTCGCCCAGGTATTCGCGGAATACGGTGGAGTAGAGCTTGTTGCCCTTGAAGGTACGACGAATAAAGAACGCACCCAGACGGCGGAAAATCGGGCCTGCCGGCCAGAAGTTCAGGTTGATACCGGCAGCGATGTGCGGCGGAACCAGTCCCTGGTGGTACAGAACGTATGACAGCAGCATATAGTCCATATGGCTGCGGTGGCAGGGCACATAGACAATTTCATGGCCGTCGTGCGCCAGTTGGCGTACACGCTCCGCATTGTGAACATTAATGCCCTGATACAGACGGTTCCAGGTAAAGCCCAGAATACGGTCCGTCAGGCGGATCATCTCATAGGAGAAGTTGGCTGCAATCTCTTCCATCAGCGCAATGGCATTTTGCTGCGCTTTTTCGTGGGAGATTTTTTTACTGCGCGCTTCATCTTCTACCGCGCGAGCGATCGCTTTTGAAGCTAACAGCTTATTAAACAGATCCTGGCGGGCAGGGAGGCGCGGGCCGACAGCGGCCAGACGCTGGCGAGCAAAGTGCATACGCGCCACGCGTGCCAGCTTCTGGGCAATGATCTTATCCGTACCGTGTTCATCCGCCATACGACGCAGAGAGACCGATGGGGAGAAGCGGACAAAACTGTCGCGACCCAGCCAGGATACCGCAAAGAATTTCTGTACGCCATTTAGCATACGTAACGGCGGATTAACTTCACCTTTTTCACGCCCTGGCGCACGGCCAAACATCACCGAAACCGGCACCATCTGCACATCCAGGTCTGGATTGCTGCGATGTAAGTCGAGATAGTTATGGAACAGCTTGATGGACTCTTCTTTTGGCGTGTAATAGGTGAACACACGCGGGCCGCCGTGAATAAACACGTAGCGCGGCAGTAAAGTCCCGTCTATCTCCAGCGGTTCCAGGGGATCGGGGAGATCGTGCACCAGACATTGGGCACGCAGCGTCAGCAAGTCTGCTTTTGAATTGTACGGTAGGACGTACATAATGGGACGAGACGTATCGAGTCCCAATTCCGGGGCAGGTTCTGCCGGAATAGACTTGCTTTTTACCAGGACGCTTAATGGTAAATTCAGTAATTTGTAGTAAATTCGTGGCCAGCCGGACATAAACGATGTAAAGCCTCTGGTTAATAATGCAAATGCGCTGCAAGGATATCAGAAAGTTTAGTGAATTTCTGTGGTATCCGGTCATACTTCGCGCTGCTTTGCCACACCCTGAAACAAACGGGGTAACGTTACAATGACATTGACGCTAATAATGTAAAAAGGTTCTTTTTGATGGCCAATAATACCACTGGATTTACCCGAATTATCAAAGCTGCAGGCTATTCCTGGAAAGGTTTTCGCGCCGCATGGATCAATGAGGCGGCATTCCGCCAGGAAAGCGTTGCCGTACTACTGGGCGTAGCCATCGCCTGCTGGCTGGACGTCGATGCGATTACCCGCGTGCTGTTGATTGGTTCCGTGATGCTGGTGATGATCGTTGAAATCCTCAACAGTGCGATTGAGGCGGTGGTTGACCGTGTTGGCTCTGAGTATCACGAACTTTCCGGTCGGGCGAAAGATATGGGGTCGGCGGCAGTGTTGCTGTCTATTTTCGTTGCTCTGATCACCTGGGGCATCCTGTTGTGGTCGCATTTGCGATAAGGATTCCACATCTTTATAAATCTCCTGTTTTTTGTGCAGTTTGCGGTTCCAAAATCGCCTTTAGCTGTATATACTCACAGCATAACTGTATATACACCCAGGGGGCGGAATGAAAGCGTTAACGGCCAGGCAGCAAGAGGTGTTTGATCTCATTAGAGATCACATCAGCCAGACAGGTATGCCACCGACGCGTGCGGAGATCGCGCAGCGTTTGGGGTTCCGTTCCCCAAACGCAGCTGAAGAACATCTGAAAGCGCTGGCGCGTAAAGGTGTGCTGGAAATTGTATCTGGCGCATCGCGCGGTATTCGACTGCTGCAGGAAGAAGAAGAAGGATTACCGCTTGTCGGCCGCGTGGCGGCAGGTGAGCCACTTCTGGCGCAGCAGCACATCGAAGGCCATTATCAGGTCGATCCTTCACTGTTTAAACCGAACGCCGATTTTCTGCTGCGCGTTAGCGGTATGTCGATGAAAGATATTGGTATTATGGACGGTGATTTACTCGCTGTGCATAAAACTCAGGACGTGCGTAACGGTCAGGTTGTTGTTGCCCGTATTGATGACGAAGTTACGGTTAAACGCCTGAAAAAGCAGGGCAACAAGGTTGAACTTCTGCCAGAAAATAGCGAATTTAAACCTATCGTTGTCGACCTGCGTGAGCAAAGCTTCACCATTGAAGGGCTGGCGGTAGGTGTCATTCGTAACGGTGAATGGCTCTGATTTTCTGCTGAATCTCTGTAGGCCGGATAAGACGATTACGTTGCCATCCGGCAATGTGCCCGGTAGCGCTGCGCTTGCCGGGCCTGCATCACATTGTCCAGTACGTCTAACTTCTTCTCAGGCCCTCCTGTATGCCTTTCTTTACCTCTTCTGATAAAGCACTCTGGCACCTCGCCTTACCGATGATCTTCTCCAATATCACTGTTCCCCTGCTGGGACTGGTGGATACCGCGGTGATTGGTCATCTGGATAGCCCGGTCTATCTTGGCGGTGTTGCGGTTGGTGCTACGGCAACCAGTTTTCTCTTTATGCTGCTGCTTTTCCTGCGCATGAGCACCACGGGTCTTACTGCGCAGGCATTTGGTGCGAAAAATCCTCAGGCGCTGGCGCGCGCACTGGTGCAGCCGCTAATGCTGGCGCTGGGCGCGGGGTTGCTTATCGCACTGTTTCGTACGCCGATTATCGATGTCGCGCTGCATATTGTCGGGGGAAGTGAAGCGGTACTGGAACAAGCCCGGCGTTTCCTTGAAATCCGCTGGCTCAGCGCACCCGCCTCGCTGGCTAATCTGGTGCTGCTCGGCTGGCTGCTTGGCGTTCAGTATGCGCGTGCGCCGGTTATCCTGTTGATTGTTGGCAATATTCTTAACATTGTGCTCGATTTATGGCTGGTGATGGGTCTGCATATGAACGTGCAAGGTGCGGCACTGGCGACGGTGATTGCTGAATATGCCACCTTACTGATCGGTCTGATGATGGTGCGCAAAGTCCTGCATATGCGCGGAATTTCGCTGGCAATGCTGAAGCAGGCGTGGCGTGGCAACTTCCGCCGTTTGTTGGCGCTTAACCGTGACATCATGTTGCGCTCGCTGCTGCTGCAGCTCTGTTTTGGCGCTATCACGGTGCTGGGTGCACGTCTGGGAGGCGATATTATTGCGGTTAATGCCGTTCTGATGACCCTGCTAACCTTTACCGCCTACGCGCTGGATGGATTTGCCTATGCCGTGGAAGCGCATTCGGGCCAGGCCTATGGGGCGCGAGATGGCAGCCAGTTACTGGACGTCTGGCGGGCGGCTTGTCGGCAGTCCGGTATTGTGGCTATTCTGTTTTCGCTGGTTTATACCCTGTTTGGCGAGCAGATTGTTGCGCTACTGACCTCGCTGCCGCAAATCCGACTACTGGCCGATCGCTATCTCTTCTGGCAGGTGGTGTTACCGCTGGTGGGTGTCTGGTGTTATCTGCTCGACGGCATGTTTATTGGCGCGACGCGCGCGGCAGAAATGCGCAACAGTATGGCCGTTGCCGCCACAGGATTCGCATTAACGCTGCTGACTTTACCGTGGCTGGGAAATCATGGCTTGTGGCTGGCGTTAACCGTTTTCCTCGCGCTGCGTGGGCTTTCACTGGCCTTTATCTGGCGACGCCACTGGCGTAATGGAACCTGGTTCGCCTGAGCAGGATGGTTAAAAATTCCGAATAGTAAATAAAACCCAGAATCCCTGACTACACTTATTCTCACGTCCAGAGAAAACAGCATGTGTCTGGACATGGCACTCTCGCTATTCACAACCTAACGATGAGGACTTGATGATGAATAAAGACGAAGTCGGCGGCAACTGGAAGCAGTTTAAAGGTAAAGTGAAAGAGCAATGGGGCAAACTGACCGATGATGATATGACGGTCATTGAAGGTAAACGTGACCAACTGGTCGGTAAAGTCCAGGAACGTTACGGTTACGCGAAAGATCAGGCGGAGAAAGAAGTTAACGATTGGGAAAAACGTAATGATTACCGCTGGTAATTAACCCCTCCCTCCTGAGAGTACAAGGATGTACGCTCTCCCCCTTACCTAGCGCCCAACTTTCTTCTTCACCTGAATCGTATGGTCATGCTGGCACTCGCCAGGATGGCGGCATGACTCAACTTCTACACAGGCCGGACACAGCCCGTGTGCTTCAATAACATTATGTCGCAGAGCAAAGCCCATTTTGGCCGCCAGCGTATGCATGATGTCTTCCACACCTTCTGCGCACTCTTCTTTTACCACGCCACAGCGGTCACAAATGAACATCGCGGAACTGTGGGTTGGCTGATCGAACAGATGGCAAAGGACATAGCTGTTGGTGGATTCCACCTTATGCACAAACCCTTGTTCCAGCAGAAAATCGAGCGCGCGATACACGGTTGGCGGCTTGGCCTGCGGCTCGGTTTCCCGCAACAGGTCGAGCAGATCATAGGCGCTGATAGCCCCTTCCTGCAGGCTCATCAGGCGCAGCACTTCGAGACGTTGTGGCGTAAGCCGCACGTTGCGTTGCGCACAGAGTTTTTCAGCTTGAGCCAATAACTCTTGCGTAGTGGTTTTGTCCATTTGGCGCCTCGATTTGCGTGGAAGGTTAATCCCTTACTTTAACATGTTCTGCTTAAAACGCCGAGATCCACCGCGGTGTGCTATACCTGACGCATCGCAATACTGGAAAATAACCATGAAAAGACCCGATTGTATTCGCCACTGGCGTGAGGTTGAGGGGGCTGATGACTCCACTTATCCCGACAGTGATGAGCTATTTGCTATTGGCGCGCCGCTTGCCCGCAAGTTGGGGTTAGGACGACTCGGCATTCATCATGAACGCCTGCCGCCGGGTCGGCGCACGTCGTACCCGCACGCTGAAAGCGATGAGGAAGAGTTTATCTATGTGCTGGAAGGTTATCCTGAGGCCTGGATTAACGGGTATTTATGGAAGCTAGAACCGGGCGACAGCGTCGGTTTCCCGGCAGGTACAGGCGTGTGCCATACCTTTATCAATAACACCAGTGAAGAGGTGCGTCTGTTAGTCGTGGGTGAGGCGAACAAAAAATATAACCGCATTTATTATCCGCTTAACCCGGTCTATGCCGCTACACGTGAGGATCGCTGGGTCGACCATCCGCCGCAGTTTTTCGGATCACATGACGGAAAACCGGGGCGTAAATAGCGTTTGTTGAGGAGCAGGGGGAGTGAGCCGCGAGGATGTGGCTCACTATCGTAACGGTCTATGCTATAGTAGCGCCCCTTTTTTAACCGGATGCTTGAATATTCGCCATGCTGCCTGAATCTCAGTCTACCGCTTTTCCCGCTCATCGTTTTTCTATCGCGCCGATGCTCGACTGGACGGACAGACACTGCCGCTACTTTTTGCGCTTACTGTCCAGCCAGACGTTGCTCTATACGGAGATGGTAACCACCGGCGCGATCATTCATGGTAAAGGCGATTATCTGGCGTATAGCGAAGAAGAGCATCCGGTCGCATTGCAACTGGGCGGGAGCGATCCTGCGGCGCTGGCGCAGTGCGCAAAGCTCGCTGAACAGCGGGGTTATGACGAAATCAATCTCAACGTGGGTTGTCCTTCCGACCGCGTGCAGAATGGCATGTTTGGCGCTTGCCTGATGGGGAATGCGCAACTGGTCGCCGATTGCGTCAAAGCAATGCGCGACGTGGTGTCGATTCCGGTAACGGTGAAAACGCGTATCGGCATTGATGACCAGGACAGTTACGAATTCCTCTGCGATTTCATTAACACGGTATCTGGCAACGGCGAATGTGAGATGTTTATCATTCACGCCCGCAAGGCCTGGCTGTCCGGGTTAAGCCCGAAAGAAAACCGCGAAATTCCACCGCTGGATTATGACCGTGTTTATCAGCTAAAGCGTGATTTCCCGCATCTGACTATGTCGATCAACGGCGGCATTAAATCGTTGGAAGAAGCGAAAATTCATCTGCAACATATGGATGGCGTGATGGTAGGGCGCGAAGCTTATCAAAACCCAGGAATTCTGGCGTCCGTTGACCGTGAGATTTTTGCAGCTACCACCGAAGATACCGATCCGGTTACCGTGGTGCGCGCCATGTACCCGTACATTGAGCGTGAACTGAGTAAGGGAACCTATTTGGGACATGTGACGCGCCATATGTTGGGGCTGTTTCAGGGGATCCCTGGGGCTCGTCAGTGGCGTCGCTATCTGAGCGAAAATGCGCATAAAGCCGGGGCAGATATTAACGTACTGGAGCACGCGCTGAAGCTGGTGGCAGACAAGCGTTAAGTTTTCACCAAAAGTTAGTTAATTTCACCACGCCCTGTGCTTTGTCGCGGGGCGTTTTCTTTATAAATCAATGCATTATTTTTGGCATGTTTCTTGTAAAGCAATGGAGAGAATTTCATTTCGGGAGAGAGCCATGCTGGAACTACTTTTTGTGATTGGATTTTTTATCATGCTGATGGTCACCGGCGTATCTTTGCTGGGCGTTCTGGCCGCATTGGTCGTAGCCACCGCAGTGATGTTTCTGGGCGGACTATTTGCCTTGATGATTAAACTGTTGCCCTGGCTGCTACTGGCTGTTGCCGTGGTGTGGGTTATCAAGGCGATAAAAGCGCCAAAAGTCCCACAGTATCAGCGCAATAACCGTCGATTTTACTAAGGTATTGAGCGGTGCGTCACAACCTGCAACATTGCCTTTAGAACCAAATAGGAATTGATTATCAAATCTGTCACTATTGCCAGGTTAACGAATTCATCGAGCTGTACCCTACATACAGCCGAACTAAAAAAAGAAAGGGCTTCCCACGGGAAGCCCTAATTCTTTACTTCCCCGTCATAATTCAAACCGCAGGTGTGTTGGCTGCTTTCATTCACCCCAGTCACTTACTCCAGTAAGCTCCTGGGGATTCATTCAATTGCCGCCTTCCTGCAATTTGAATTATTTAGGGGAAGTCGAAGCATTATGGGATTAGCAAACTCGATCCCTGCGTTGCCCGGCTTTCCAGTACTTCATGAGCACGCTGTGCATCGTGCAGTGCGAACGTCTGACCAGGCGCGACATCCACTTTGATTACTGCGCTGGCAATTAGCGAGAATAGCTCATTGCTGGCTTCGGTTAATTCGCGGTGATTGGTGATATACCCCTGGAGTGAAGGACGGGTCACGTACAGCGAACCTTTCTGGTTCAGAATACCTAAGTTCACGCCAGTCACCGGCCCGGAAGCATTACCAAAGCTGACCATTAGTCCCCGGCGCTGTAAACAATCCAGCGAGGCTTCCCAGGTATCTTTCCCCACCGAGTCATACACCACCCGTACTTTTTTTCCACCGGTTATCTCTTTCACTCGCTCAACTATACTTTCTTCACGATAGTTAATGACCTGCCATGCGCCGGCCTGCAGCGCAATTTGCGCTTTTTGCGCACTGCCGACGGTACCAATCAGCTTCGCGCCCAATGCTTTTGCCCACTGGCAGGCAATCATCCCGACGCCGCCCGCAGCCGCATGGAACAAAAACGGCTCATCAGGCTGAATTTCATAGGTTTTACGCAGCAGATAAAAAACGGTTAACCCTTTCAGGAATGAGGCTGCGGCTTGTTCAAATGAGATAGCGTTGGGTAGGATGGCGGCTTTATCGGCCGGAACGTTATGCACTGAGCTGTAGGCACCAAGGGCAGACTGGGCGTACACCACGCGATCGCCAGCTTTAATGTGTGTCACTTTGCTGCCGACTTTGCTGACTACGCCGGCAGCTTCGGTACCCAGGCCGCTGGGCAGAGATGGCGGCGGATAAAGACCACTGCGGATGTAGGTGTCGATATAGTTGATCCCAATAGCTTTGTTCTCGACCTGGATTTCATTTTCCGCCGGGTCTACGGGTGTAAACTCCACCGCCTTGAGTACATCAGGGCCACCATGCTTGTGAAATTCAATACGTGTTGCCATGCTTCCTCCAAAAGAAATGTGGTAATCTTTCGACCCAATCATTATCTCGGTAACTCCATTCACTATGGCAGGAAATAAACCCTTCAACAAACAACAGACTGATGCTCGTGAGCGCGATCCCCAGGTCGCCGGGCTGAAAGTACCGCCGCACTCGATTGAAGCGGAACAGTCGGTGTTGGGCGGTTTAATGCTGGATAACGAACGCTGGGACGATGTCGCCGAGCGTGTGGTGGCGGAAGATTTTTATACCCGGCCGCACCGGCATATCTTCACGGAAATGCATCGCCTGCAGGAGATGGGGAAACCCATCGATCTGATCACGCTGGCAGAGTCGCTGGAGGTTCAGGGACAACTGGACAGCGTCGGCGGTTTTGCTTACCTGGCTGAGTTATCTAAAAATACGCCAAGTGCAGCGAATATTAGCGCTTATGCGGATATCGTCCGCGAACGTGCCGTTGTTCGTGACATGATTTCGGTTGCGAACGAAATCGCGGAAGCCGGGTTTGATCCGCAAGGCCGTTCCAGTGAAGATCTGTTGGATCTTGCTGAATCCCGTGTCTTTAAAATCGCGGAAAGCCGCGCAAATAAAGACGAAGGGCCGAAAAATATTACTGATGTGCTCGACGCCACCGTCGCGCGTATCGAGCAGTTGTTCCAGCAGCCGCACGACGGTGTCACCGGGGTGAACACCGGTTATGACGACCTCAATAAAAAGACGGCTGGTTTGCAGCCGTCAGACTTAATTATCGTTGCCGCGCGTCCGTCGATGGGTAAAACGACATTTGCGATGAACCTCGTCGAAAATGCAGCGATGTTGCAGGATAAGCCGGTTCTTATCTTTAGTCTTGAAATGCCCTCGGAACAGATCATGATGCGTACCCTGGCCTCGCTCTCACGCGTAGACCAAACCAAAATCCGTACCGGTCAACTGGATGATGAAGACTGGGCACGAATTTCCGGAACAATGGGTATTTTGCTGGAGAAACGAAACATCTATATTGATGACTCCTCCGGCCTGACGCCAACGGAAGTGCGCTCGCGTGCCCGTCGTATCGCCCGTGAACATGGCGGTATCGGACTTATCATGATCGACTACCTGCAGCTGATGCGCGTGCCGTCGCTCTCCGACAACCGTACGCTGGAAATTGCAGAAATCTCCCGCTCGCTGAAAGCGTTAGCGAAAGAATTGCATGTGCCGGTGGTGGCGCTGTCGCAGCTTAACCGCTCTCTGGAACAACGCGCCGACAAGCGTCCGGTTAACTCGGATCTGCGTGAATCCGGCTCCATCGAACAGGATGCCGACTTAATCATGTTTATCTATCGTGATGAGGTTTATCACGAAAACAGTGACTTAAAAGGCATCGCCGAAATTATTATTGGTAAGCAGCGTAACGGTCCGATCGGTACGGTGCGCCTGACGTTTAACGGACAGTGGTCCCGCTTCGACAACTATGCCGGTCCTCAATATGATGATGAGTAATTTCTAAGGAATACAAATGCAAGCGGCAACTGTAGTCATTAACCGCCGCGCTCTGCGACACAACCTGCAACGTCTGCGTGAACTGGCTCCTGCCAGTAAACTGGTTGCGGTCGTGAAAGCGAACGCCTACGGCCATGGTCTGTTAGAGACCGCGCGAACGCTCCCCGATGCGGACGCTTTTGGTGTCGCTCGTCTTGAAGAAGCCCTGCGGTTGCGAGCGGGAGGGATCACGCAGCCCATCCTGCTGCTGGAGGGATTTTTTGATGCCTCCGATCTGCCGACTATTTCCGCGCAGCGTCTGCATACAGCCGTCCATAACCAGGAGCAGCTCGAAGCCCTGGAAGCCGCTAATCTGGTTGAACCCGTTACCGTCTGGATGAAGCTCGACACCGGTATGCACCGCCTGGGCGTACGCCCTGAGCAGGCCGAGGCGTTTTATCAGCGCCTAACTCAATGTGAAAATGTGCGCCAGCCGGTCAATATCGTCAGCCATTTTGCGCGCGCAGACGAACCTGAATGCGGCGCGACCGAAAAACAGCTCGATATCTTCAACAGCTTTTGCGAGGGCAAACCTGGGCAGCGTTCGATTGCCGCATCGGGCGGTATTCTGCTGTGGCCACAGTCTCACTTCGACTGGGCGCGTCCGGGACTGATTCTGTATGGTGTGTCGCCACTGGAAAATCACTCCATCGGTGCTGATTTTGGCTGTCAGCCGGTGATGTCGTTGACCTCCAGCCTGATTGCGGTGCGTGAGCACAAAGCGGGCGAACCGGTTGGCTATGGTGGAACCTGGCAGAGCGAGCGCGATACGCGTCTGGGCGTTGTGGCAATGGGCTATGGTGATGGTTATCCGCGTGCGGCGCCGTCTGGGACGCCGGTACTGGTCAATGGCCGTGAAGTGCCGATCGTCGGTCGCGTTGCGATGGATATGATCTGCGTCGATTTAGGCCCCGAAGCGCAGGATAAAGCCGGCGATTCGGTGATTCTGTGGGGGGAGGGACTGCCCGTTGAACGCATTGCTGAAATGACGAAAGTAAGTGCTTACGAACTTATTACGCGCCTGACCTCAAGGGTGGCGATGAAGTATATCGATTAGCAGAATGATGTGCTGGACAGGCGGTTACGCCGCCTTCCGGCAATATTACCCTCAACATCCTCTCGATCTTCTCCCGCTTCCGGTTTATTGTGTTCTTAACCCTTGCCTGTAAACCTGGAGAACCACACGTGTTTCAGAAAGTTGACGCCTACGCCGGCGACCCGATTTTATCGCTCATGGAGCGCTTCAAAGAAGATTCACGTAGCGACAAAGTGAACCTCAGCATCGGCCTGTATTACAACGAAGACGGAATTATTCCTCAGCTTAAAGCGGTGGCGGAAGCGGAAGCTCGACTTAATGCCAAACCGCATGGTGCTTCGCTGTATCTGCCGATGGAAGGTCTGAACACGTATCGTCATACTATTGCGCCGCTGCTGTTTGGCGCAGATCATCCGGTTCTCCAGCAGCAGCGCGTCGCAACTATTCAGACGCTGGGCGGCTCCGGTGCGTTAAAGGTTGGCGCAGACTTCCTGAAACGCTATTTCCCTGATTCTGGCGTATGGGTCAGCGATCCGACCTGGGAAAACCATATCGCGATTTTTGAGGGGGCTGGATTCGAAGTAAGCACTTACCCCTGGTATGACGACACGACTAACGGCGTGCGTTTCAACGACCTGCTGGCAGCGCTGAATACTTTACCGGCGCGCAGCATCGTGCTGCTGCATCCGTGCTGCCATAACCCGACGGGTGCGGATTTAACTCCTGCGCAGTGGGATAGCGTTATTGAGATCCTGAAAGCACGCGATTTGATTCCGTTCCTGGACATTGCTTACCAGGGCTTCGGTGGTGGAATAGAAGACGACGCCTATGCGATTCGCGCCATTGCCAGCGCCGGATTGCCCGCTCTGGTCAGTAACTCATTCTCGAAGATTTTCTCCTTGTACGGCGAGCGTGTCGGCGGACTGTCTGTAGTATGTGAAGATGGTGATACTGCCAGCCGCGTTCTGGGGCAGCTAAAAGCGACGGTACGCCGGAACTACTCCAGCCCACCAAACTTTGGTGCGCAGGTAGTTGCCGCGGTACTGGGTGATGACGCGCTGAAAGCCAGCTGGCTGGCGGAAGTCGAAGAGATGCGTACCCGCATTCTGGCGATGCGTCAGGAGCTGGTTAACGTATTGAATGCAGAGATCCCGGGCCGTAACTTTGACTACCTGCTGCAACAGCGCGGTATGTTCAGCTATACCGGGCTTAGCGCAGCCCAGGTTGATCGCCTGCGCGATGAGTTCGGTGTGTACCTGATCGCCAGCGGTCGCATGTGCGTAGCTGGGTTGAATCACGGTAACGTGCAGCGCGTGGCAAAGGCATTTGCCGCCGTCATGTAACCGGCTTTGTATGTTGCCGGATGGCTGCGTAAATGCCTTATCCGGCTTACAAAGGTATATGGATTTTCGTTTGTAGGTCTGATAAGCGTCGTGCCATCAGGCACGCTTTCCTGTGTGATCGTGCTCCTTTTCCAGGGCAAAACCAGAGAAAATCCTTCCTTTCCCTCCCCCTAAGGGGTAAGGTCAGATAGTTTTTTGACCAGTTGTTAATAAAAAATGATAACTAACTGACTACTTAGGGAAAAATATGCGCAAGTTTACGTTGGCACTGAGTGCCGTTTGTTTATTGTTCACGCTAAATCAGCCAGCCCAGGCACTCGTTTCTTCTCCCTCTCAGCTCAATCCAGGCACCAATGTTGCAAAACTCGCTGAGCAGGCTCCCATTCACTGGGTCTCCGTGGCACAAATTGAAAACAGCCTGGCCGGACGTCCGCCGATGGCGGTCGGGTTTGATATTGATGACACAGTCCTCTTTTCCAGCCCAGGCTTCTGGCGCGGTAAAAAAACGTATTCTCCGGACAGTGAGGATTACCTGAAGAATCCGGCCTTCTGGGAAAAAATGAATAACGGCTGGGACGAGTTCAGTATTCCAAAAGAAGTCGCGCGCCAGCTAATTGATATGCATGTGCGTCGTGGTGACAGCATCTTTTTCGTGACCGGGCGTAGCCAGACGAAGACTGAAACGGTGTCGAAAACGTTGTCTGATAACTTTCACATCCCGGCAGGCAATATGAATCCGGTCATTTTTGCCGGCGATAAGCCGGGCCAGAACACCAAAACGCAGTGGTTACAGGATAAAAATATCCGCATGTTTTACGGTGACTCCGATAATGACATCACTGCCGCTCGCGACGTGGGTATTCGTGGTATTCGCATTTTGCGCGCCTCTAACTCCACTTATAAGCCGCTGCCACAGGCCGGTGCGTTTGGTGAAGAGGTGATCGTCAACTCGGAATATTGAGGACACTGGCTGCGGATTGCTGTTTTTTTAAACAAATTTACATTGCTGGCTTTTACCTTTTGCGGACTTGCTGCACACTGAATAAATGATGTTCTCATTAGGCAATATGCTGGTAAGGGGAATAAAGATGACGAATTCGGAGTTGCTGCAATACTGCATGGCAAAAATGGGCGCGGAGCAGAGTGTTCACAGTGACTGGAAGGCCACGCAAATCAAAGTCGAAGATGTGCTTTTTGCCATGGTAAAAGAGGTGGAAGAACGCCCGGCGGTGTCTCTGAAAACCAGCCCAGAACTGGCAGAGTTGTTGCGCCAGCAGCATAGCGATGTTCGGCCAAGCAGGCATCTCAATAAGGCGCACTGGAGTACGGTGTATCTGGACGGCTCGCTGCCGGATTCACAGATTTATTATCTGGTCGACGCTTCTTATCAGCAGGCTGTGAACACGCTGCCTGCTGATAAACGGCGGATACTGACGCAGCCCTGAACGGTCTTGTTAAGCGTAGCGCCATCAGGCACAACCGTTGCCTGATGCTGCGCAAGCGCCTTATCAGGCCTACAAGCTTTATGCGTGTTCTGTGGGCCTGATAAGTGTTGCGTAGTTACAACAGTGGTTTGAGGAAACGTGCCGTGTGTGAGGCTTCACACTCAGCGACCGTTTCTGGTGTGCCGGAGACAAGAATTTCGCCGCCGCCGCTGCCACCTTCCGGACCGAGATCGACAATCCAGTCAGCGGTTTTAATCACGTCCAGATTGTGCTCAATCACCACGATGGTGTTGCCCTGATCCCGGAGCTGATGCAGTACGTCCAACAGTTGCTGAATATCCGCAAAATGCAGACCGGTGGTCGGCTCATCGAGAATATACAGCGTTTGCCCGGTACCGCGTTTTGACAGTTCGCGCGCCAGCTTCACGCGCTGCGCCTCGCCGCCCGAGAGTGTGGTAGCGGACTGACCCAGTCGGATATACGTCAGGCCAACGTCCATTAGTGTTTGCAGCTTACGCGCCAGCGCTGGAACGGCATCGAAGAACTCGCGTGCTTCTTCAATCGTCATATCCAACACTTCGTGGATAGTCTTGCCTTTGTACTTAATTTCCAGCGTTTCGCGGTTATAGCGCTTGCCTTTACATTGATCGCACGGCACGTAGATATCCGGCAGGAAGTGCATTTCGACTTTGATCACGCCGTCGCCCTGACAGGCTTCACAGCGTCCGCCGCGGACGTTAAAGCTGAAACGCCCCGGGGTGTAACCGCGTGCACGTGACTCCGGCACGCCGGCAAACAGTTCGCGCACTGGCGTAAACACGCCGGTGTAGGTTGCCGGGTTAGAACGCGGCGTACGGCCAATCGGGCTTTGGTCAATGTCGATCACTTTGTCGAAATGTTCCAGGCCCTGAACGTCGCGATACGGCGCAGGTTCAGCCAGCGTCGCACCGTTCAGCGCCGTCTGCGCAATCGGGAACAGAGTATCGTTAATCAGTGTCGATTTACCCGAACCGGAAACACCGGTAATGCAGGTAAATAAACCTACCGGCAGCGTCAGGGTGACATCTTTCAGGTTGTTGCCGCGTGCGCCGGTGAGCTTCAGCACTTTCTCTGGGTCAGCCGCAACGCGCTGTTTAGGCACTTCAATCTTGCGTTTACCGCTCATGTACTGGCCGGTCAGCGACTCAGGCACTGCCATGATGTCGTCGAGCGTCCCTTCGGCGACGACCTGACCGCCGTGAACACCCGCGCCGGGGCCGATATCGATAACGTGGTCAGCGGCGCGAATCGCATCTTCATCGTGCTCGACTACAATGACGGTATTACCCAGATTACGCAGGTGGATAAGCGTACCCAGCAGACGCTCGTTATCGCGCTGATGCAAACCGATAGACGGTTCATCCAGCACGTACATTACACCGACCAGACCCGCGCCGATCTGGCTTGCCAGACGAATACGCTGGGCCTCACCGCCGGATAGCGTTTCCGCCGACCGCGATAGCGTCAGGTAGTTGAGGCCGACGTTGACCAGGAACTTCAGACGATCGCCAATCTCTTTAAGAATTTTCTCGGCAATCTTCGCCCGCTGACCCGCAAGCTTCAGATTGTTGAAGAAATCCATTGCATGACCGATGCTCATGTCAGAAATTGCAGGCAGCGGCGTATTTTCAACAAATACGTGGCGGGCCTCGCGACGTAAACGCGTCCCTTCACAACTGGCGCACGGTCGGTTACTGATGAATTTGGCTAATTCTTCGCGTACCGCACTGGATTCCGTCTCTTTATAACGACGCTCCATATTGTGCAGCACACCTTCAAACGGGTGACGACGTACGGACGTATCGCCGCGATCGTTCATGTATTTGAATTCGATATTTTCTTTACCCGAACCGTACAGCACCACTTTATGCACGGTAGGGCTCAGGCTGGCCCATGGGGCTTCAACGTCGAATTTATAGTGTTCAGCCAGAGACTTAAGCATCTGGAAATAATAGAAGTTACGGCGATCCCAACCACGAATAGCACCACCGGCCAGCGACAGTTCCGGGTTTTGAATCACCCGGTCAGGATCGAAATACTGCTGCACGCCGAGACCGTCACAGGTTGGACACGCGCCCGCTGGGTTGTTAAACGAGAACAGCCGAGGTTCCAGTTCGCGCATGCTATAGCCGCAGATAGGGCAGGCGAAGTTAGCGGAGAACAGCAGCTCTTCCGCTTTCGGGTCGTCCATATCGGCGACCACCGCCGTACCACCGGACAGTTCCAGCGCGGTTTCAAAGGATTCAGCCAGTCGTTGGGTGAGATCGTCACGAACTTTAAAGCGGTCAATCACCACTTCAATAGTGTGTTTCTTTTGCAGCTCAAGCTTGGGCGGATCGGAAAGGTCACACACTTCGCCGTCGATACGGGCGCGGATATAGCCCTGGCCCGCCAGGTTTTCCAGCGTTTTGGTGTGCTCGCCTTTACGCTCCTTAATTACCGGTGCCAGCAGCATCAGACGTTTGCCTTCCGGCTGGGACAGGACGTTGTCCACCATCTGGCTAACGGTCTGCGCTGCCAGGGGAACGTCGTGATCCGGACAGCGCGGCTCGCCAACGCGGGCAAACAGCAGACGCAGATAGTCGTGAATTTCGGTAATTGTACCTACCGTGGATCGCGGGTTATGGGACGTCGATTTTTGTTCAATTGAGATGGCAGGAGAGAGCCCCTCAATGTGGTCGACATCCGGTTTTTCCATCAGCGACAGAAATTGACGCGCGTACGCGGAAAGGGATTCAACGTAACGACGCTGCCCTTCGGCATATAAGGTGTCGAAAGCGAGCGAAGATTTGCCTGAGCCCGAAAGCCCGGTGACGACAATCAGCTTGTCGCGCGGGATGACGAGGTTGATGTTTTTGAGATTATGGGTGCGGGCGCCCCGAACTTCGATCTTATCCATTCATCTTTCCCGGATTAAACGCTTTTTTGCCTGGCTGCATGGTGCTACCGGCGATCACAAACGGTTAATTATGACACAACCTGACCTGAATGGATATACAGTATTGGAATGCAAAACGCATGTTCCTGTGCAACAATGTCTGGCGGGGGTTGTTTACTGGAATCAACTTCGCAACGTAGTAAAAGCGCTATTGGAAATGCTACAATCCCGCGCTTACACTTATTCAGTAACGTTTTTCAGGAGACACGATCATGGCCAGCAGAGGCGTAAACAAGGTGATTCTCGTCGGTAATCTGGGCCAGGACCCGGAAGTACGCTATATGCCGAATGGTGGCGCAGTTGCCAACATTACGCTGGCTACTTCCGAATCCTGGCGTGATAAAGCGACCGGTGAAATGAAAGAGCAGACTGAATGGCACCGCGTTGTGCTGTTTGGCAAACTGGCGGAAGTGGCCAGTGAATATCTGCGTAAAGGTTCCCAGGTCTATATCGAAGGTCAGCTGCGTACCCGCAAATGGACCGATCAGTCCGGCGTAGAAAAGTACACCACTGAAGTTGTTGTTAACGTTGGCGGCACCATGCAAATGCTGGGCGGTCGTCAGGGCGGTGGTGCTCCGGCAGGTGGCGGCCAGCAGCAGGGTGGTTGGGGTCAGCCTCAGCAGCCGCAGGGCGGCAATCAGTTCAGCGGCGGCGAGCAATCTCGTCCGCAGCAGTCCGCTCCGGCAGCGCCGTCTAACGAACCGCCGATGGATTTCGACGACGATATTCCGTTCTAAGATAGCTGAACGTATTAACGTTCGTACTAATGAAAACCCCGTTGCGACGGGGTTTTTTTACATCTCTTATTCAGAATTAATTATTCGGTATTTTCTGGTTTATCATCGTTGCTTGATGATTCATTTAATGCGAGCTGATTGGCGCTAACATTCGATAATATTTATTTATAACCATGGGGAATAAAAATAAATGTAGGTATTATCGAATAATAAAAGAAAATATGAAGATAATAATTGGTGGATATGTGTCGTACATTCAAATTCTTCTTTTTGAGATAGTTTCCCGGCGAATAATATTTAATTAAATTAATGGAAAAAATGTATTTTACTGCATGGTAAATATTGACAAATTAATGTCTGGCTTTAAATAATACTTTTGGCTTATCAATTCTTCGTTAATGAAAATACGTTTATTATCCGCTGCTTTTTATTGGTGGGGGTTGATAAATGCTTTGATAAACTATTTATTATGGAGCTGATTATGTATCAACGGAAGATAAACCCTAAAGCAATAATACCCTTCGCACTTTCATTTACCGCGGCACAGTTGGTTTGTGCTGGATTAGCGAGTGCAAAAAACTATGAACTAAATTATATAGATGTTGATGGTGGTCAGGAAGGGATCATCATTCGGGATACGATTGCTGATGACAAAAACTATGACATCACGGTGAATATTGATAACCCTGTGCGAGATGAAAACAACGGTCTTGAGGTGAAGATTGGCAGCATCACCAAAGACCAGGCGGGAGAGTATCACATTGGCAATTACAACGTTAATATTAGCGGAACCACACAGCAGGAACACCGCGCAGGACTGGCTTTTTTTGGCGTATCCGCCGAAGGTCAGAACACCAACGTCACCATTGATAACTTTAGTCTGAAAAATACTTTCTTAATCGGTTCTAAATATACCCATAACAATACCGCGTTGTATGCGGGAAGCGGCGCGAATATCTCTGTAAACGGCAATGTGTACATCCGTTCAGAGGTTGAACATACCAACGATGGGGAAGATGCCACGCTGGCAAATAATGGAATCTATGCTCGCGGTGCAGGTTCAACTATTACGGCGAACGGTGGCGATGTTTACATTAATACTTACGCCAGTAATTTTAAAGAACTGCTGGAGAACAACAGCGGTTATCCTGATGGCTCATCAAAAAGCGATGCAGTCAGTGCTAAAGATGGTGGTATCGTTAATATTAATCAGTCGGGCGAGAACAAGGTTAATTTATTGGGAAATATAGACTTCGGCGATAAGTTATATACTCACACCAGTCAGATGAATATTACCCTCAATGGCGCAGAGTCATTCTGGCATGGGCATGAAGCGAATTACCTGGACACCGACAGCGGTAAATGGACGGGAGATTTGAATCTGACGCTGACGAATCATGCCTACTGGATCCCGGATGGCCAAGACGCTCTGATAAGCGCCATTACGTTGCAAGACGGCGGGACGGTAAACCTGCACGGTTTTAACCTGCATACTAATCAGAGCATCAACGAAACCGTGAAGATTCACGATCTGAAAGGCAACAACGGTATTTTCCTGATTGATGTAAACAC
Source organism: Citrobacter sp. S39 (assembly GCF_009495675.1). Classification (NCBI taxonomy): domain Bacteria; kingdom Pseudomonadati; phylum Pseudomonadota; class Gammaproteobacteria; order Enterobacterales; family Enterobacteriaceae; genus Citrobacter; species Citrobacter sp. S39. The sequence continues at coordinate 595,988 of NZ_CP045555.1, read as the reverse complement.
CAATAAAACCGATGAGCAGCGGCGTAATGGTAGCGACTTTATCGAAGTCGTTAAGAGCAGCACCGGGGGAACTCATGCCATTGAGGCGTTAAATATTAATAAGCTCAGCGATCTGCAAGACGATATCTGGGTTGCCGATGCTGCCAGCAATGTGACGTTCGAAGCGTACGATAAAGTCGATATCACTAACGAGTATGTATATGACTATAAACCGCTACTGCGTTCTGATATCCGGGAGGGCGATCCGGCAAGTCAGTATGGCACAAACTGGTATATCACGGGGGTTTCAACGAAAGCCAGTGCGGCGAGCAACACCGCGATTGCCAATGCCGGGTTGAACTACGCGGCGGCCACCGCTCGTCTCGAAATCGACAGCCTGAATAAGCGTTTAGGGGAATTACGCCAGAATCAGCAGCAAAATGGTCTGTGGATACGCTACAAAGGTGGCGAAATGGAAAGCGATAATGGCAGCTATTTCAAAAACCTGTATAGCTTCTGGCAGCTTGGCTATGACAATAAAGAGGAAGGTGAACACTCAGTCTGGACACGAGGCATTGCGGCGCATTACATGAGAGGTAACGCTGACTTTACTTATGGCACGGGTGATAACAAGAGCTACGGTGGTTCACTTTATGCTGCATGGAATCGTCCGGAGAAACAGGACTACCTGGATCTGGTGCTGAAATATAGCCGCCATGAGAGTGATTTTAACTACCGAAATGTGTATGGCAACACGGGGATGGCGGATAGCAGCACGTGGTCAATCAGCGCCAGCGCAGAATACGGTCGTGAGTTTAGTCTGGGAGAGTCCTCTTTCATCGAACCGCAAGCGCAGCTCGTATATACCCGGTTGGATGAAGCTCGTTATACCACCAGCAGCGGGCTGCGGGTTCGTCAGAACGATATCGACAGCGTGATTGGTCGCGTCGGATTGCGCGGAGGTTATCGCTTTGAAGAACGTCCGGACAGCGACATTTATGTGAAGCTGGATCTGCTGCACGAGTTTGCCGGCGATCGTGATGTCACCGTGTGGGGTAAAGATGCGTCCATGACGGTTCGCGAGGGAGGAAGTGACTCGTGGATTAACTACGGTATTGGAACCAATATCCATCTTACTCAGAACAATAATTCCCGACTGTACGTTGACCTGGAAAGATCGGCTGGAGGCGACATTGATATGAACTGGCAGGTGAACGCAGGTTTCCGTATGGAGTGGTAAGCGGTTAGCGGAATGTCAGTTCCATCGTTATCGCTTAAAACCGTGTCCGACCGGGTATGTTCCTGGTCGGACACGCTGTTGTTATCAGTTCAACACCATCGGCCAGTCTGGCGGTGTATGGCTCATCACATCAACCATCACGGTTTCAATATTCTTCCAGATCGTGGACATATCCACCAGGGTTATGCCGAGCAATCCTGTCGCAAACCAGCAGGCAAAAACCAACCCTAAACCGCTGCTAATGACGGCCAGGCCAATATAGTCTGATTTACGAAAACGGATATTGAGCGTACTGGCTAAAAACATCAGCACCGCGCTGAGTAGTTGCCACCGCAGAAGAACCACGCCAGTTGTTATTGTTGCCATGAAAAACGTCCTCAGAAAGTCTGGATGCCCAGGACAGCGCGGGGGTGTTCACCGAGGGTGTGATACTCTGGCTATCGACGGGCAATAACATGAATGAAACATTGTTTCTGTTACATTATTTTGTGAACTATATCACATATGGTCGTTTGTTCACCACTATCGGACGCTATTTTTGTAGGCCTAAAACCACTCTGATTGTGTGGTTTAATTTAATGAAGGGTTGATAGTAAATAACCATGTTTTAAACATGTATGTAATCTGCTTGTTATATTTATCCTAAATTAAACGTTAAAAAACTTTAATGAATTTCTTAAACGCAGCCAGGATAATGCTCATAAAAAATTACTCCGTGGGGATAATCACGTTATGAAATAAGCATAACTTTAAGTTTGCCTTACGGAAAAATAATATCATCATCAACTATTATCAGACTTTTACATAGAGAAGTCTGTTGCTAATACTGATAGATTCATGCAACTTAATCAGTCGGTGTTTATAGCATCCTGCCTTGATGGGTTCTGGCATATACGAAACAGGGAAATAGGGCTGACATGAATCACAGTGCGCGACGCAAGATGCTGAAGTTTCTGGGAACATTCATGGTGGTATTGTTCCCCGTGGTGCTGGCGATTTGGTTTGCACATATCCGGGCGATGACCGAAACCCATAACCAACTCCGCTCTTTTGCTCAACTGGTGTTAAATAAAACAGAATTGGTAATCCTACAAGCCGATTTGGCGCGTGATATGGCCCAGTTGTATCAGGGTAAGATGTGTACCCCGGCACATCAGAAAAGTATGCTGAATATTATTCGCGGTCGTTTATATATCAGTGAGCTAATTTATGCGCAGGGCGATCATTTTTTGTGCTCTACGTCTATGGCGCCGCCTGTTACTTATATTATGCCGACAGCCGACTATAAACGTACGCCGGATATCGCCATCTATTACTACCGCGATACCCCTTTTTTCGCTGGCTACAGAATGACGTACATGCAACGTGGGAACTACGTCGCAGTCATAAATCCATTATCCTACAGCGAAGTCATGTCAGATGATCCGGATCTGTCCTGGGGCGTATATGACACAGTAACAGATACGTTTTTCTCTGCCAGCGAAGCGGCAAATATTGCGCAATTCGCGCCTCTCGTACGCGGTGAAGCCTCGACCTTTCAACAAGACGATCGCTTTTACACCATCGTGCATTCAGAAAAACGCCCAATTGCGATCATTGTGTCGACCTCACACAACCGCGTAAGTCAGATTTTCTATCACGAGGCGGCGTTAACCATTCCCTTCGGGATTATCTGCAGCATCCTGATACTGCTAATGTGGTGGCGCACGCGTCAGGAATACTTATCTCCCCGGCGCTTACTAAAACGCGCGATCAAAAAACGTCAGCTTTGCCTGCATTACCAGCCGATCATTGATATTAAGAATGGGCAATGTGTTGGTGCTGAAGCTCTGCTGCGCTGGCCGGGTTGTAAAGGTGAGGTGATGAGCCCGACGGAGTTTATTCCGTTGGCTGAAAAAGAGGGAATGATTGAGCGGATCACGGATTATGTCGTTGAAGAGGTGTTCAACGATTTGGGGTATTTTCTTTCGGCGCATCCTCAGCTTTATATCTCGATTAACCTTTCCGCTTCTGACTTTCATTCATCCCGATTGATTGCTCTGATTAACGACAAAAATCGTGAGTACTCCGTGGCGGCCCAGCAAATTAAAGTCGAAGTGACGGAGCGGGGGTTCATAGATGTACATAAAATGACCCCAGTAATCCAGGCGTTCCGCAAGGCGGGTTATGAAGTGGCGTTTGATGATTTTGGCACGGGATATTCCAATCTGCATAATTTATCAGCGCTGAATGTCGATATCCTGAAGATCGACAAATCGTTTATTAGCACGTTGTCCACTAACAGCACCAGTCACTTGATTGCCGAACATATTATTGAGATGGCGCAAAGCTTACACCTGAAGACGATTGCGGAAGGGGTGGAAACGAAGGAACAAATCGAATGGCTGCTTGAACGCGGCGTACAGTATTGTCAGGGCTGATATTTTGCGAAGGCGCTGCCGTCGCAGGAGTTCATGCACTGGATACAACGGTCGCCCGCCATACTGACGCAGAGCGGGCAATAAGCTTACAGGCGGTGGCGGTAATCGCTGGGGGTACGATCAAACTCGCGGCGAAACACGCGCGAGAAGGTTTGTTGCGATACATAACCAAGATCCATCGCGATATCGAAAATAGGTCGCTCAGTCGTCCTCAGTTCAACCGCCGCCAGCAGAAGTCGTCGCTGGCGGATGTAGTCACCCAGCGTCTGGCGCGTCACCGTGCGGAACATTCTCTGTAAATACCACTTCGAGTAACCTGATTTTTTCGCAACCGCCTCAATGTTCAGCGGCTGATCGATATGTTCATCAATCCATTCAATAAGGGTCTGAATAATCTGCTGATGGGACATAGGGCTGCCTCTTTCTCAGTATTCGATTCGTCGTTTTGTCTGTGGGCGAGTATAATTCCTCAAGTTAACTTGAGGTAAAGCGATTTATGGAAAAGAAATTACCCCGGATAAAAGCGCTGCTCACGCCAGGTGAAGTTGCAAAGCGTAGCGGCGTGGCAGTTTCGACCCTGCATTTCTATGAAAGCAAAGGGTTAATCAGCAGCATGCGCAACAGCGGTAATCAGCGTCGCTACAAACGTGATGTGTTGCGTTACGTGGCGATTATCAAGATTGCTCAACGTATTGGGATCCCGCTGGCAACGATTGGCGACGCGCTGGGCGTATTACCTGAAGGACATTCACTTAGCGCTAAAGAGTGGAAACAGCTCTCTTCGCAATGGCGTGAAGAGCTGGACCGACGCATTCATACTTTGGTGTCGCTACGTGATGAGCTGGATGGATGTATTGGTTGCGGCTGCTTGTCGCGCAGCGATTGCCCGTTGCGTAACCCAGGCGATCAGCTGGGCGAGCAAGGAACCGGGGCGCGACTGCTGGAAGATGATTGATTGGTTTAAATATATGACGGATATATACCCTAAATAATTCGCGTTGTGGGAAGGCGGCAAGAGCACGAATCCCTAAACTAAGTGATTCGGGTGAGTAAACGCGGCCAACACACCTGCAACGTGAAGTATGACGGGTATAAAACTAAAGCGCCACAGAGGGCGCTTTAGTTTGGTTCCGGTCTTCGTCTTTCACTCTATCCCGCTGGTTCACGGGAGGGTTTCCCCCGACATCAACACCCCTCAGTCGAGCACATTAGGGGAGGTTCCGGTCTGTGTTGATAATGTAAGTGTAAGCTACCTCCCTCCATTTGCCAGTGAAACGATGATTTTTTAGCCAAAAAATTTACCGCATCTTCATCGGTTTTCTTGCGCGAGTTTGCGCGAAAAATAAGAACGATTGTTGCGACAATCTGGCGAAATTTGTTACCAGATTGCGCATTGACGATAACGTTTGCGCATCGACTGGTTGTTTATTGTGCGTTATAAGAAGAAATGAGTAAAAAGCGGCAAAGTTCAGTTGAAAACCGGCGTATGATCGCTGGATAATCGTTTGCTTTTTTTTACCACCCGTTTTTTATGCGCGGAGCTAAACGTTTGCTTTTTTGCGACACCCCTAATGACGCAAACCTGGCACATGGAGAAAACGTTTAGCAGGCAGTGGATTGTCCAGCACGCATAATGACGAAAAAATAAACTCTCAGGGGATGTTTTCTATGTCTACGCCTTCAGCGCGTACCGGCGGTTCACTCGACGCCTGGTTTAAAATTTCGCTTCGCGGCAGTACCGTTCGTCAGGAAGTCGTTGCCGGATTAACGACGTTCCTCGCCATGGTTTACTCCGTTATTGTGGTTCCAGGGATGCTGGGTAAAGCCGGATTCCCGCCTGCCGCTGTATTTGTGGCAACCTGCCTGGTCGCGGGCGTCGGTTCTATTGTCATGGGCCTGTGGGCAAATCTGCCGCTGGCGATTGGTTGCGCCATTTCTCTGACGGCGTTTACCGCATTCAGCCTGGTATTGGGACAACATATCAGCGTGCCCGTTGCGCTGGGCGCGGTGTTCCTGATGGGGGTCCTGTTTACCATCATTTCCGCGACGGGTATTCGTAGCTGGATCCTGCGCAATCTGCCGCAGGGCGTTGCGCACGGTACGGGAATCGGTATCGGCCTGTTCCTGCTGCTGATTGCGGCAAACGGCGTTGGTCTGGTGATTAAGAATCCGCTGGACGGTCTGCCGGTTGCGCTGGGCGACTTCGATACCTTCCCGGTGATTATGTCGCTGGTTGGTCTGGCGGTGATTATTGGCCTCGAAAAACTGAAAGTACCGGGCGGCATCCTGCTGACTATTATCGGTATTTCCATTGTTGGCCTGATTTTCGACCCGGCCGTGCATTTCTCCGGTATTTTTGCCATGCCGTCTCTGAGCGACGAAAACGGCAACTCGCTGATCGGCAGCCTGGATATAATGGGCGCACTGAATCCTATCGTTCTGCCGAGCGTGCTGGCGCTGGTCATGACCGCCGTCTTCGATGCGACCGGCACCATCCGTGCCGTAGCCGGTCAGGCGAATTTGCTGGATAAAGACGGACAGATTATCGACGGCGGCAAAGCGCTGACCACCGACTCCCTGAGCAGCGTGTTCTCTGGTCTGGTGGGCGCTGCTCCTGCGGCGGTATACATTGAATCCGCAGCGGGTACGGCGGCAGGCGGTAAAACTGGCCTGACGGCGATCACCGTTGGCGTCCTGTTCCTGCTGATCCTGTTCCTCTCCCCGCTCTCTTATCTTGTACCGGTATACGCAACGGCGCCTGCACTGATGTATGTGGGCCTGTTGATGCTGAGCAACGTTGCGAAAATCGACTTTGCTGACTTTGTCGACGCAATGGCGGGTCTGGTAACGGCCGTATTTATCGTGCTGACCTGTAACATCGTTACCGGCATTATGATTGGCTTTGCTACCCTGGTGATTGGCCGTCTTGTCTCTGGTGAATGGCGCAAGCTGAACATCGGCACGGTGGTTATCGCTATCGCGCTGGTGGCCTTCTACGCGGGCGGCTGGGCTATCTGATTTTTATTCGATAAAGATCCTCAAAACGGGTGGCTTTGGCCGCCCGTTTTTATTTTCAGAACACACTCGTTGTCTTTTGCGTTACTCTCAATTAGATAGAATTGAGGCACGACGCCTCTCATCACCAATCATAAGAAACATCGCAAACAGGGAACGCATGGAAATCTTTTTCACCATACTCATCATGACCCTTGTGGTCTCGCTGTCGGGGGTATTTACTCGCGTATTGCCCTTCCAACTCCCTTTACCCCTAATGCAGATCGCCATCGGCGCCTTGCTGGCGTGGCCGACGTTTGGTTTGCATGTGGAATTCGATCCTGAGCTGTTTTTGGTGCTGTTCATCCCGCCGCTGCTCTTTGCCGATGGCTGGAAGACGCCAACGCGTGAGTTTCTCGAGCATGGGCGAGAGATCTTCGGCCTTGCGCTGGCGCTGGTGCTGGTCACGGTGGTCGGCATTGGATTTATGATTTACTGGCTGGTGCCGGGGATACCGCTTATCCCAGCCTTTGCGCTGGCCGCCGTCCTTTCGCCAACCGATGCTGTTGCCCTTTCCGGCATTGTGGGGGAGGGGCGCATACCGAAGAAAATCATGGGCATCCTGCAGGGCGAAGCGTTGATGAACGACGCCTCCGGTCTGGTCTCTCTGAAGTTTGCCGTCGCCGTGGCGATGGGGACGATGGTATTCACCGTTGGTGGCGCAACGCTTGAGTTCTTCAAAGTGGCGATTGGCGGCATCCTGGCTGGTTTTGTCGTCAGTTGGCTGTATGGGCGCTCCCTGCGCTTCCTCAGCCGCTGGGGCGGTGACGAGCCGGCAACGCAAATCGTCCTGCTGTTCCTGCTGCCGTTTGCGTCTTACCTGATTGCGGAACACATCGGCGTTTCCGGTATTCTCGCGGCGGTCGCTGCCGGGATGACGATCACCCGTTCCGGGGTGATGCGCCGCGCACCGCTGGCGATGCGTTTACGTGCTAACAGTACCTGGGCAATGCTGGAGTTTGTGTTTAACGGTATGGTCTTCTTATTGTTAGGGCTACAGTTACCGGGGATTCTGGAGTCTTCCTTAGCGGCGGCAGAGGTCGATCCGAACGTTGAAATCTGGATGCTGTTTACCGATATCGTGCTGATTTACGTGGCGCTGATGCTGGTACGTTTTGGCTGGCTGTGGACGATGAAAAAATTCAGTCTGCGCTTCCTGAAGAAAAAGCCGATGGAATTCGGATCCTGGACGACGCGTGAAATCCTGATTGCCTCCTTTGCCGGCGTGCGCGGGGCAATCACCCTCGCCGGTGTGCTCTCCATTCCACTGTTGTTACCGGATGGTAGCGGATTCCCGGCGCGATATGAGCTGATCTTCCTTGCCGCAGGCGTGATTCTGTTCTCGCTGTTTGTTGGCGTGGTGATGTTGCCGATTCTGCTACAACATCTGGAAGTGGCAGACCACTCGCAGCAGCAGAAAGAGGAACGTATTGCTCGCGCTGCCACGGCAGAAGTGGCGATTGTCGCGATCCAGAAAATGGAGGAGCGACTGGCCGCGGACACCGAAGAGAACATCGATAATCAGTTACTCACCGAGGTGAGTTCCCGCGTGATTGGTAACCTGCGTCGTCGCGCCGACGGACGCAACGATGTGGAAAGCTCGATGCAGGAAGAAAACCTCGAGCGACGTTTCCGCCTGGCAGCGTTGCGTTCAGAACGCGCAGAGCTTTATCACCTGCGCGCGACGCGGGAAATCAGCAATGAAACGCTGCAAAAGCTGCTGCACGATCTGGACTTGCTGGAAGCGCTGTTGATCGAGAACCAATAAACGAGAGTGCCTGATGCGCTACGCTTATCAGGCCTACAAAACCGATGTAGGCCGGATAAGGCGTTTGCGCTGCATCCGGCATTTTACGACGCTTGCGGTAGCCAAAACCCTTCACAGCATTTGAGCCACGCCTGAGCGCTGTGCGACAGATACACGCCTTCGCGCCAAATCATGCCCAATTGCCAGCGTAAATCACTCTCCAGAGGGATCCAGCGCAACGTTTGCTTATCCAGGCGCTGGCAAATCGGCTCCGGTAAAATGGCAATTCCGACTCCGGCTTGTACCATCGCAGCCAGAAAATCCCACTGCCCGCTGCGCACCGCGATGCGGGGCTTGACGTTGTGTTGGCTAAACAGCTCAAGCAATTGGCGGCTCAACGCGAAATCTTCGTTGTAGATCAGTAGCGGATGTTCCGCCAGTGCCTCGGGGGAAATGGATTCGCATGTTGTCCACTGACCGGAGCAGGGGACCAGCACGCAGAGCGGATGACTGAAAAGCGGTAAGGTCGCCAGACCACTCTCTTCTTCAACCGGCAGCGCGGTCATCGCAACATCCAGATCGCCGTTCATCACCGCCTGCTGGACGGTTAAGCCGCCAAATTCAGAGACCTTCAGCTCAACGCCGGGATAGCGCTGGCGAAACAGGCTGATGGGCCCGGCCATCAACATACCGACCATCGGCGGGATACCGAGGCGCAGCACACCCCTGTTGAGGTGATTAATGTCGCTAAGTTCGGCTTCAAGCTGGCGAAACTCAGCGAGGATCGCCAGGCCGCGTTCGAAAACGACCTGTCCGGTGTCGGTTAACAACAATCGCCGCCCGTCGCGGATGAGCAATGTGCAATTAAGCTCGTCTTCAAGGTTCTTCAACATCTTGCTGATGGTGGGCTGGGTGACAAAAAGCTTCTCCGCTGCGCGAGTAAAGCTCTGCTGACGAACCACCTCAACAAAATATCGCAGCGTTCTGATATCCATGATTATTCCTTAAGACTATGCCTGCAATGAGTTTAATTCATTTCAGTCCTGGACGGGGGCTCTCTATACTGGCGCTCTCTATTTTTTAAGGACATACCCTCATGGCTGTGGCGATAAGCCGCGTGACGCCTGCTGTTATTCATCGACTCCAGATCCCCGTTCAGGTTCTGTTGTACGCAGGTCTCTTTGTATTTGCTCAATATCTTGTCTCCTGGCTGCATCTGCCGCTTCCTGCCAACCTGGTAGGGATGGTGCTGATGCTGGCGTTAATTGTCTGCCGGGTTATCCCGCTGAACTGGATTCGCGCAGGTGCTCGCTGGTTACTGGCTGAAATGCTGCTGTTTTTTGTCCCGGCGGTGGTCGCCGTTGTGAATTACACGCAGCTGTTGCTGGTTGATGGCTGGCGTATATTTGCCGTCATTGCGATCAGTACGCTGATGGTGCTCGGCGCAACGGCGTGGGTGGTGGATAAAGTTTATCGCTATGAAATGAGCAGGTTAAACCGTGAGTAATTTTCAGCTAAGCGTGCTGTGTCTGGTGATTACGCTGGGTATCTACTTTGCTAATAAGCGTTTGTATCGCCGTTTTCGTAAATTACCGCTGATGCCATTAGTTCTCACCCCGGCCCTGCTGGTGCTGATGCTAGTCTTCGGCCATATCTCCTGGCAAAACTATATTGGTGAATCGCACTGGTTGCTGTGGCTGTTAGGACCGGCGACCATCGCCTTTGCCGTTCCGGTGTATGACAACCTTGCGGTGATTAAGCGTCACTGGATGTCGCTGACGGCGGGCGTGGTAACGGCAACGCTGGTGGCCGTTACCAGTTCCGTGTGGCTGGCGCGCCTGTTTATGTTGCCTGATGAGATCCAACGCAGTCTGGCGGTGCGTTCCGTCACCACGCCATTTGCGCTGGCAGCGGCAGAGCCATTGGGCGGGCAGCCGGACCTGGTGGCCTTGTTCGTGGTGGTGACCGGCGTATTCGGCATGGCGGTCGGCGATGTGCTGTTTTTACGCCTTTCCATTCGTGAAGGCATGGCGAAAGGCGCAGGATTTGGCGCCGCATCGCACGGGGCAGGCACGGCGCGCTCTTATGAGCTTGGTCAGCAAGAGGGCGTAGTTGCCAGCCTGGTGATGATGCTTTCCGGTGTGGTGATGGTATTGGTGGCGCCGCTGGTCGCGAGGCTGATGTTCTAAGAAAGGATGTAATCCTCCGGCCCGAAAGCCGGAGGAGAGGGGAGGTTAGTGCGCGCGACCTTGTTCTACGCCGTACCCGGTCTGGGAGCGGATGAACTGAGCACGGAACTGCTCGCGTTCGCGGTTGCCTTCTTCTGAGTTGTCGGTAGCAGAGAAGAACCAGATCCCGAGGAACGCTATGCTGATGGAGAACAGCGCTGGATATTCATACGGGAAAATGGCTTTTTCGTGACCGAGGATCTGGACCCAAATGGTTGGGCCGAGAATCATCAATACTACCGCTGTTAACAGACCTAACCAGCCACCCAGCATTGCGCCACGGGTGGTCAGACGCGACCAGTACATGGAAAGCAGGATGATCGGGAAGTTGCAGCTGGCCGCGATGGCGAACGCCAGACCCACCATGAAGGCGATGTTCTGGTTCTCAAACAGCACGCCGAGCAGGATGGCTATCACACCCAGTACCAGTACGGTGATTTTTGACACCTTCAGCTCTTCACGTTCGGTTGCGCCTTTGCGGAATACGTTGGCGTACAGGTCGTGAGAAACTGCCGAAGCACCCGCCAGCGTCAGCCCGGCAACCACCGCCAGGATGGTGGCAAACGCCACTGCAGAGATGAAGCCGAGGAACAGGTTACCGCCCACCGCATTCGCCAGGTGAACCGCCGCCATGTTGTTACCACCGATCAGTGCGCCTGCAGCATCTTTGTACTCTGGATTAGCGCCTACCAGCATGATCGCGCCAAAGCCGATAATAAAGGTCAGGATGTAGAAATAACCCATAAAGCCGGTGGCATAGAATACGCTCTTACGCGCTTCGCGGGCATCGCTGACCGTGAAGAAACGCATCAGAATATGCGGCAAACCTGCTGTACCGAACATCAATCCAAGACCTAACGACAGGGCGGATATCGGATCTTTTACCAGACCGCCCGGGCTCATAATCGCGGAGCCTTTTGGGTGTACTGCCATCGCTTCGGTGAACAGGTTGTTGAAGCTGAAGCCGACGTGCTTCATTACCATGAAGGCCATAAAGCTGGCGCCGAACAGCAGCAGAACAGCTTTAATGATCTGTACCCAGGTGGTTGCTAGCATGCCGCCAAACAGAACGTACATCATCATCAGTACGCCAACCAGTACGACGGCGATGTGATAGTTCAGACCAAACAGCAGCTCAATCAGTTTACCTGCGCCGACCATCTGGGCGATCAGATACAGCGCGACCACCACCAGGGAACCACAGGCCGACAGAATACGGATTGGACCCTGTTTCAGACGATAAGAAGCAACGTCAGCAAAGGTGTAACGACCGAGGTTACGCAAACGCTCAGCAATCAGGAACAGGATAATTGGCCAGCCGACCAGGAAGCCGAGTGAGTAAATCAGCCCGTCATAACCGGAGGTAAATACCAGCGCGGAAATTCCAAGGAACGATGCCGCCGACATATAGTCGCCCGCAATCGCCAGCCCGTTCTGGAAACCGGTGATGTTACCGCCGGCGGTGTAGTAGTCATTACGCGAACGTACGCGTTTAGACGCCCAGTAGGTAATGCCGAGCGTAAAGATGACGAAAATCAGGAACATAACAATCGCCTGCCAGTTGGTTGGCTGGCGTTGAACTGCACCGCTAATAGCATCCGCCGCGTTTGCGGCGAAGGGCAGTGTGGCGGCAAGCGCCGTCAGGACTCTCTTCATGATGCTTTAACCTCGTGCAAAACCGCATTGTTCAGGCGATCAAATTCACCGTTTGCCCGCCAGATATAAATCCCGGTCAGAATGAAGGAGATAAGGATCACACCGACCCCAATCGGAATACCCCGGGTGACGCTGGTTCCCGCGTGGAGCGGCGTACCCAGCCAACCAGGCGCAAAGGCAATCAGTAAAATAAAGCTGATATAAACTGCCAGCATGATGATGGACAGAATGGTGGCAAACCGTTGCCGTTTTTCTACTAACTCCCTGAAACGCGCACTGTCTTCTATCCGCTGATAAATTTGGTCATTCATCACAGAGTTCTCCAGAGGCCCCCTTCGTTTTTCACGCCGCAGGTGCGTTGGCCGCACTCGCCCACCCCAGGCACATAGTGAACTATGCTCCTGGGGATGTGCTCGCTTGCCGCCTTCCTGCAACGCGAAATCCTTTGGGGGAGGGTTTTTATATTTCCCTCCCGGTCAGGGGAGGGGTAGGGATAGGATTTGTAGACCCGATAAGCTGCGCGCCATCGGGCATTTCACAGTTATGGTTATGATGGCATCGCGATGGCCTGCTTCTCTTCGAGCAGTTTCTCCACGACGCCAGGATCGGCGAGGGTCGAGGTATCGCCCAGATTGCTGGTATCGCCCGCCGCGATTTTACGCAGAATACGGCGCATGATTTTGCCGGAGCGGGTTTTCGGCAGTGAGTCGGTCCAGTGCAGCACGTCTGGCGTTGCCAGCGGGCCAATTTCTTTACGCACCCAGTTGCGAACCTCGGCGTACAACTCAGGTGACGGCTCTTCACCGTGATTCAGCGTGACGTAAGCGTAGATCGCCTGGCCTTTAATATTATGCGGAATCCCTACCACCGCGGCTTCGGCAATCTTCGGATGCGACACCAGCGCCGATTCGATTTCAGCTGTTCCCAGACGGTGGCCGGAGACGTTCAGCACATCGTCCACACGTCCGGTGATCCAGTAATAGCCATCTTCGTCACGGCGCGCGCCGTCGCCGCTGAAGTACATATTCTTGAAGGTAGAGAAGTAGGTTTGCTCAAAGCGTTCGTGATCGCCAAACAGCGTTCTCGCCTGGCCCGGCCACGAGTCGGTAATCACCAGATTGCCTTCGGTCGCGCCTTCCAGCGGATTACCTTCGTTATCGACAATCGCAGGCTGTACGCCAAAGAATGGACGGGTTGCAGAACCGGCTTTCAGTTCGGTGGCGCCCGGCAGCGGGGTGATCATGAATCCACCGGTTTCAGTCTGCCACCAGGTATCGACGACCGGGCATTTTTCGTTGCCGATCTTCTTCCAGTACCACTCCCATGCTTCCGGGTTGATCGGCTCGCCAACTGAACCCAGGATACGCAGTGACGAACGGTCAGTGCCTTCAATCGCTTTATCGCCTTCCGCCATCAGGGCGCGAATGGCGGTCGGTGCGGTATACAGAATATTGACCTGATGCTTGTCCACAACCTGCGACATACGCGCCGGGGTAGGCCAGTTTGGCACGCCTTCGAACATCAGCGTGGTTGCGCCGCAGGCCAGCGGACCGTACAGCAGGTAGCTGTGCCCGGTTACCCAGCCTACGTCAGCGGTACACCAATAAATATCGCCCTGATGGTAGTCAAACACGTACTTAAAGGTGGTGGCGGCGTAGACCAGATACCCGCCGGTAGTGTGCAGTACGCCTTTCGGCTTACCGGTTGAGCCAGAGGTATACAGGATAAACAGCGGATCTTCCGCGTTCATCTCTTCCGGCTGGTGTTCTGAGCTGGCCTTCTCGATAAGATCGGACCACCACAGGTCGCGACCTTCCTGCCATTCCGTTTTTCCACCGGTACGTTTGAGAACGACTACATGTTCAACGGTTTTCACATTTGGATTTTTCAGCGCATCATCCACGTTCTTTTTCAGTGGGATAGCGCGCCCGGCGCGTACGCCTTCGTCGGCGGTGATCACCAGGCGTGAATTGGAGTCGATAATACGTCCGGCGACGGCTTCCGGTGAGAAACCACCGAAGATGACCGAATGCACCGCGCCAATACGGGCACAGGCCAGCATGGCGACCGCAGCTTCCGGCACCATCGGCATATAAATGGCCACCACGTCACCTTTTTTAATGCCTAAATCCAGTAGCGTATTGGCGAAACGGCAGACATCGCGATGCAACTCGCGATAGGTAATGTTTTTGCTTTGGGTTGCGTCATCGCCTTCCCAGATGATGGCGGTACGATCGCCGTTTGTCTGCAGGTGGCGGTCAAGACAGTTTGCGGCCAGATTCAGGGTGCCGTCTTCGTACCATTTAATCGACACGTTGCCTGGTGCGAAGGAAGTGTTCTTCACCTGGCTGTACGGCTTGATCCAATCAATAATTTTTCCCTGTTCGCCCCAAAATGTGTCGGGTTCGTTAACGGATTGCTGGTATTTCTCTGCGTACTGCTCCGGATTTATCAGGCAACGATCCGCAATGTTTGCGGGAATAGCGTGTTTATGTATTTGGCTCATGGCTTTTGTTCTCCTTGTAGGATGTTAATAATATGTCTCATAAACGTTAAATGTAGGGGCTTTGAGAGTTTTGTTTAGTATTTGCGCGGCAGATCACGCAATAAACGAATTGTGCAAATTAGCGACAAACTGAATTTTGAAGGGAGCTAGCAAAATTGACTAAATCTCGCGATAACATGTAGTTATCTAAAGGATTGTTGAAAAGGTGATCTGTATCTGAATTAGACAAAAGAGGGAGCAATTAAAGGGTGTCACTAACTCTAAAGTGGTATTTTACATACACTTACAATTGATTAAAGACAACATTTTCAGTGTGGTTTCTTGTTACAAATAGGGTGGAGCAATGTCATGACAGTATTCGTGTGGTTGCTGTTATGGAAAACAATAAAAGAACCGCCATTGCAGATAATGGCGTCATCTGGATGAGACCCCTATGGCAAGGATAAAATCACGCGTACGCCGTTTCTTCAGCCTGTTAGTACCTTTATTATTTATCTCTGCAGTTCACGCTGAACAAACCCCCGTACCCGCAAAAACCGTCACCGTTGAAGCGAAGAATGAAGTCTTCGCCCCTCAGCATCCCGATCAATATCTCTCCTGGAAAGCCACGTCTGAGCAATCAGCCCGTGAAGATGCGCTGGCAGAAGATCCTCGTCTGGTGATCCTGTGGGCGGGATATCCCTTCTCGCGCGATTACAACAAACCGCGCGGGCACGCGTATGCAGTGACCGATGTTCGTGAAACCTTACGTACCGGCGCACCCAAAACGGCAGAAGATGGTCCGTTGCCGATGGCCTGCTGGAGCTGTAAAAGCCCGGATGTGGCGCGTCTGATCCAGAAAGACGGTGAAGATGGCTACTTCCACGGTAAATGGGCGCGCGGCGGTCCTGAAATTGTTAATAATCTTGGTTGCGGCGATTGCCATAACACCGCGTCACCAGACTTTGCCAAAGGCAAGCCAGAACTGACGCTGTCGCGTCCTTATGCTGAACGCGCGATGGAAACAATCGGTAAACCGTTTGAGAAAGCCGGTCGCTTTGACCAGCAATCCATGGTCTGCGGCCAGTGCCACGTGGAATATTACTTCGACGGTAAAAACAAAGCCGTTAAGTTCCCGTGGGACGACGGCATGAAAGTCGAGAACATGGAGAAGTACTACGACACCATCGCCTTCTCTGACTGGACCAACTCCCTGTCTAAAACCCCGATGCTGAAAGCGCAGCACCCGGAGTATGAAACCTGGAGCGCAGGCATTCACGGCAAGAACAATGTGACCTGTATCGACTGCCACATGCCGAAAGTGCAGAACGCGGAAGGCAAGATTTACACCGACCATAAGATTGGTAATCCGTTCGATAATTTCGCTCAGACCTGTGCGAACTGCCACACCCAGGACAAAGCGTCCCTGCAAAAAGTGGTCGCCGAGCGTAAACAGGCCATTCATGACCTGAAAATCAAAGTTGAAGACCAGCTTGTTCGTGCGCACTTCGAAGCGAAAGCCGCATGGGATGCGGGTGCGACCGAAGCGGAAATGAAGCCGATTCTGGAAGATATCCGTCACGCGCAATGGCGTTGGGACCTGTCTATCGCCTCACACGGTATTCACATGCACGCCCCGGAAGAAGGTCTGCGGATGCTGGGTAGCGCAATGGATAAAGCCGCTGACGCACGTACCAAACTGGTCCGTCTGCTGGCGACCAAAGGCATCACGCATGAAATCCCGTTACCGGATATCTCTACCAAAGAGAAAGCCCAGGCGGCGATTGGTCTGAACATGCAGCAAATCAATGCTGAGAAGCAGGACTTCATCAAAACGGTGATTCCGCAGTGGGAAGAACAGGCGCGTAAAAACGGTCTGTTAAGCCAATAACCCCATTTCGCCCCGCAAGGGGCGGATAACTCAACGGAGTGAATATGAGCGTATTACGTTCGTTATTAACTGCTGGGGTGCTGGCGTCAGGCTTGTTATGGAGCCTGAGTGGAATCACTGCCACGCCAACGCCGCAGGAGTCGGATCAACGCTGGACGGTTACCCAACAGCGTAATCCGGATGCCGCCTGTCTGGACTGTCACAAGCCGGATACCGAAGGCATGCATGGTAAGCATGCGGAAGCCATCAACCCGAATAACAAACTGCCTGTCACCTGCACCAATTGTCACGGCCAGCCGTCACCGAACCACCGCGAAGGGGTGAAAGATGTGATGCGCTTTAATGAGCCGATGTACAACGTGGAGCAGCAGAACAGTGTCTGTATGTCCTGTCACCTGCCTGAGCAGTTGCAAAAAGCGTTCTGGCCGCACGATGTCCACGTAACCAAAGTGGCGTGTGCCAGCTGTCACTCACTGCATCCGAAGCAAGACACGATGCAGACGCTGAGCGATAAAGGACGGATCAAGATTTGCGTCGATTGCCACAGCGATCAGCGTAACAATCCGAACTTTAATCCGGCGTCGGTTCCGTTGCTTAAGGAGCATCCATGAGTTGCTCTCGTCGCCAGTTTATCACCGGCGTCGGCGCGCTGGTGGCAGTGAGCGGGACGGCGGGGCGCGTTGTGGCGAAGACGCTGAACATCAATGGCGTGCGTTACGGTATGGTTCATGATGAGTCTTTATGCATTGGCTGTACGGCCTGCATGGATGCTTGTCGGGAAGTTAACAACGTGCCGGAAGGCGTATCGCGTCTGACGATTATCCGCAGTGAGCCGCAAGGGACATTTCCTGATGTGAAGTATCGCTTCTTCCGTCACTCGTGCCAGCATTGCGACCACGCTCCCTGCGTTGACGTCTGCCCGACGGGGGCATCGTATCGCGATGCCGCCAGCGGCATTGTGGATGTGAACCCGGACCTTTGCGTTGGCTGCCAGTACTGTATCGCCGCGTGTCCTTATCGCGTGCGCTTTATCCATCCGGTGAGCAAAACGGCGGATAAATGTGATTTCTGCCGGAAAACCAACCTGAAAGCGGGCAAACAGCCTGCCTGCGTTGAGTCATGCCCGACGAAGGCGCTGACGTTTGGTAATCTGGACGATCCCAACAGCGATATATCCCGTTTGTTGCAGCAGAAAACTACCTACCGTTACAAACTGGCGTTGGGTACAAAACCGAAGGTCTACCGCGTTCCCTTTAAATTTGGGGAGGTGAGCCAATGACATCCGCTTCTGCATTTCATTTTGAATCACTGGTGTGGGACTGGCCCATTGCCATCTATCTGTTCCTGATAGGTATCTCTGCCGGACTGGTCACGTTGGCGATTCTGCTGCGTCGCTTCCATCCGGAGGCGGGCGGTTCAGACAGCACGCTGCTGCGCACCACGCTGGTGTTAGGGCCGGGGGCAATTATCCTCGGTTTGCTGATTCTGGTGTTCCACCTGACGCGTCCATGGACTTTCTGGAAACTGATGTTCCACTACAGCTTCACTTCGGTGATGTCGATGGGGGTCATGCTGTTCCAGTTGTACATGGTGGTGTTAGTGCTGTGGCTGGCAAAAATCTTTGAAAAAGAGGTGATTGCCCTGCAACAGCGGTTCGTGCCGCGACTGACGATTGTGTCAAAACTCCTGACGCTAATCACGCCGTTCCATCGCGCGCTGGAGACATTGATGCTGGTGCTGGCGGTTCTGCTCGGGGCGTATACCGGGTTCCTGCTGTCGGCGCTGAAATCCTACCCGTTCCTGAATAACCCGATCCTGCCGGTGCTGTTCCTGTTCTCCGGGATCTCCTCCGGTGCGGCGGTGGCACTGATCGCCATGGCGTTACGTCATCGTAGCAATCCGCACAGTACGGAAGCGCACTTTGTGCATCGCATGGAAGTCCCGGTCGTATGGCTGGAGATCTTCCTGCTGGCGGCGTTCTTTGTTGGTCTGGCGCTGGGCGATGACGGCAAAATGCGTGCGCTGGCGGCGGCACTGGGCGGCGGATTCTGGACCTGGTGGTTCTGGCTTGGCGTGGCCGGGCTTGGGTTGATACTGCCGATGCTGCTAAAACCCTGGGCCAACCGCAGTTCGACGTTTCATGGCGTGCTGGCAGTGTGCGGTGCCAGCCTGACCGGCGTACTGCTGCTGCGCTTTTTTATCCTCTATGCGGGTCAGCTAACCGTTGCGTAAGGTGATATCTGGACGTTCTCCTTCCTGAAGCCGGTTTTCTGGCGCTGTTATTAAGCCTCGGGGTCAACGTGTTGACCCCGCTTGCCGTGTTGGTAGGTGTCCGGCAGCGCTGGCAAGGGGTGATGCGCCTGGCAAGCGTGGGCGTGTGGACGCAATTTGCCCTGCTGCTACTGGCCTTTACCATTCTGGTATTCTGCTTTTTGACCAGCGATTTTTCGGTGGTCTACGTTGCCCAGCACAGCTACAGCCTGCTGCCGTGGGGATTAAAACTGGCGGCGGTGTGGGGCGGTCATGAAGGATCGCTGCTGCTGTGGGTGCTGTTTCTTTCAGCCTGGAGCGCGCTGTTTGCTCTTCGCTATCGGCGTAATACCAACGCGCTGTTTCCGCTGACGCTCTGCGTCCTTTCAATGATAACGGCCCTGCTGCTGCTGTTTGTGGTGGTATGGTCCGATCCGTTCGTGCGTATCTTTCCGCCAGCCATTGAAGGGCGCGACCTTAACCCGATGCTGCAACATCTCGGGTTAATCCTCCATCCACCGCTGCTGTACCTGGGTTACGGTGGTTTGATGGTGGCGGCAGGCGTGGCGCTGGCCTCGCTGCTGCGCGGTGACTTTAATGCGCAGAGCGCCTGGGTGTGCTGGCGCTGGGCCTTGCCCGGCTGGTGCGCGCTGACGCTGGGGATTATCCTCGGCTCCTGGTGGGCCTACTGCGAGTTGGGCTGGGGCGGCTGGTGGTTCTGGGACCCGGTAGAAAACGCTTCCTTATTACCCTGGCTTTCCGCCAGCGCGCTGCTACATAGCCTGTATATCACGCGCCAGCGCGGGATCTTCCGCCACTGGTCGCTGCTGCTGGCGATCGTCACGCTGATTTTATCGCTGCTGGGGACGCTGATTGTGCGTTCCGGCATTCTCGTTTCGGTGCATGCTTTCGCGCTGGATAACGTTCGTGCCGCGCCGCTGTTTGCGCTGTTTACCGTGTTGAGTCTGGCGTCGCTCGGGCTGTACGCCTGGCGGGGCCAGCAAGTCCGGCAGAATGCTCGTTTTGGCGGTTGGTCACGCGAGATGCTGATTCTGGTTGCGCTGCTTCTCTTTAGTGCAGTGCTGCTGATTGTGCTGATTGGCACGCTCTACCCGATGATTTACGGGCTGTTCGGCTGGGGGCGGCTTTCCGTGGGCGCACCGTACTTTAACCGCGCTACGCTGCCCTTTGGCCTACTGATGCTGCTGGTTATTGTGCTGGCAATGGTCAGAAGCCGCAAAGTGTCTTTCCGCATCCAACTTCCGGCACTGCTGGCGCATGCCGGAGTGCTGGTGTTTGCGGCGGGGATCGTCTTTTCCAGCGGGAGTCGTCAGGAGATAAGCCTGAACCTGAGCCCTGGGCAGCAGGTTGAACTGGCGGGTTACATTTTCCGTTTTGAGCGTCTCGACCTGGAAGCCAAAGGTAACTACACCAGTGAAAAAGCGCAGATCACGCTGTGGCACAATGAGAAACGCATTGGCAGCCTGCAACCTGAAAGGCGCTTCTATGCCGCGCGTCGTCAACAGATGATGGAGCCGGGGATCCGCTGGAACCTGATGCATGACTGGTATGCGGTAATGGGTGAAAAAACCGGACCAGACCGTTATGCCATGCGCTTGTACGTGCAGACCGGCGTGCGCTGGATTTGGGGTGGGGGACTATTAATGGTCTTTGGCGCGCTGCTGAGCGGATGGCGAGGGAGGAAGCGTGATGCGTAAATTAATCACAGCGTTGCCGGATGGCGGCGTAAACGCCTTATCCGGCCTACAAGGTGCGCAAACCGTAGGCCGGATAAGCGCAGCACCATCCGGCAGAAAGTTATTACTCCTAACGCTCGTCCTGTTTTTCATTACTTTCGCTACGCATGCCCAGGTTGTGGATACCTGGCGCTTTGAAAATCCGCAACAGCAGGAACAAGCGCTGTCTATTGCCAGCCAACTGCGTTGTCCACAGTGCCAAAACCAAAATTTGCTGGAATCCAATGCGCCGGTAGCGGTCAGTATGCGCCATCAGGTTTACAGCATGGTGGCGGAAGGGAAAAGTGAAGCCGAGATAACCACCTGGATGACCGAGCGTTACGGTGACTTCGTTCGTTATAATCCGCCGCTGAATGAACAAACGCTGCTGCTGTGGGCGTTGCCGTGCCTGTTGTTGTTGCTGGTAGGTGTAGTGGTCTGGCGAGTGAGAAGACGTCAGCATACGGAGGAAGGTGAATAATGAGCCAGTGCGAGCCGCTGTTACGCCCAATGCCCGTGAAGCGGTTGACCGCTGCGGTGGTACTGATGGTTGTGGCCTGCATTGGAGGTTACCTGTTGACGCCAAAATGGCAGGCGGTTCGTCAAGAGCAGACGCGACTGGCGGACCCTTTACATGCTTTCTCTGATGAAAATATTCAGGAAAAACAGTTGCTTTTGCTGCAATCGCAGATTCGAGCCAATCCACAGGACGGCGTGAAATGGGCGCAACTCGGGGAGTACTATCTTTGGCAAAACGCGTATCATAATGCGCTGCTGGCCTACGAGCAGGCGCTGCGTGTCGGCGGTGAAAATGCTGAGATCTATTCAGCGATGGCAACGGTATTGTATTACCAGGCCGGACAACATATGGCGCCGCCCACTCGCGAGATGATTGATAAGGCCTTGGCGCTGGACCCGGCAGAGGTCACCGCGCTGATGTTGTTAGCCTCAGATGCGTTTATGCAAGCAGACTACGCCCAGGCTATTTCAGTTTGGCAAAAAGTTATGGATTTAAACTCGCCGAGGGTGAACCGGGCACAGCTCGTTGACTCTATTAATATGGCGAAGTTGTTGCAGAATCGGCAAAAATAAATTTGTTTTATTTGTGATTTGTATCATTTTGCCTGTTTAAAAAACAGGCAAACGAACAGGTGAGCGAAAAAAACTCACGCTATGACTTCTTCATTTTTGAACATATTAAAATTCTTTTATAACAAAAAGTTATTCATCAATACCGCGATAAAATTGCATTTTTATGCATAAATTCAGCCAAAAGCCCTGTTCTTAGAGGGTTGCGCGGAATGCCATGCAGATGATAATGATAATAAGCGTTAAAAAACTCCATAAACGAACGCAACACAATTCATACCCTTTCAGTATGTACTATTCCCACACACCGCATGTGGAATAGCGCTCCATCGAGGAAGTCCGTTGTTATGAAAAATTTGAAAGTCAGCCTGGCATGGCAGATTCTAATCGCCATGGTGCTGGGCATTCTGCTAGGGAGTTACCTGCATTACCATAGCGACAGCCGCGAATGGCTGGTGGTCAACCTGCTGTCTCCGGCGGGCGATATCTTTATCCATCTGATCAAAATGATCGTCGTGCCGATTGTTATCTCCACGCTGGTGGTTGGTATTGCCGGGGTGGGTGATGCAAAACAGCTGGGCCGTATTGGCGCCAAAACCATTCTCTATTTCGAAGTGATCACCACCGTAGCGATTATTCTTGGCATCACGCTGGCGAATGTTTTCCAGCCGGGTTCCGGGATTGATATGTCGCAACTGGCGACCGTGGATATTTCGAAATATCAAAATACCACCGCAGAAGTGCAGAGCCACGCGCATGGCCTGATGGGCACGATTGTGTCGCTGGTGCCGACTAATATCGTCGCGTCGATGGCGAAAGGCGATATGTTGCCGATTATCTTCTTCTCGGTGCTGTTTGGTTTAGGCTTGTCTTCACTACCAGCAACCCACCGCGAGCCGCTGGTGACTGTGTTCCGCTCGATTTCAGAAACCATGTTTAAAGTGACCCACATGGTGATGCGTTATGCGCCAGTCGGTGTTTTTGCGCTGATTGCTGTGACCGTCGCGAACTTCGGTTTTGCCTCACTGTGGCCGCTGGCGAAACTGGTGCTGTTGGTGCATTTTGCCATCCTGTTCTTCGCGCTGGTGGTGCTGGGGATTGTGGCGCGTATCTGCGGTTTGAGCATCTGGATCCTGATCCGCATTTTGAAAGATGAGCTGATTCTGGCTTACTCTACCGCCAGCTCCGAGAGCGTACTGCCGCGTATTATCGAGAAGATGGAAGCCTATGGCGCACCGGCTTCAATCACCAGCTTTGTGGTGCCGACCGGCTACTCATTCAACCTTGATGGTTCAACGCTGTACCAGAGTATTGCCGCGATCTTTATTGCGCAGCTGTATGGTATCGACCTGTCGCTGTGGCAGGAAATCGTATTAGTACTGACGCTAATGGTTACGTCGAAAGGGATTGCGGGCGTGCCGGGCGTCTCCTTCGTGGTACTGCTGGCTACGCTTGGCAGCGTCGGGATCCCGCTGGAAGGTCTGGCGTTTATCGCCGGTGTTGACCGTATCCTCGACATGGCGCGTACCGCGCTGAATGTAGTGGGGAATGCGCTGGCGGTGCTGGTTATCGCCAAGTGGGAGCACAAATTTGACCGCAAGAAGGCGCTGGCTTACGAGCGCGAGATGCTGGGTAAATTTGATAAGACCGCTAATCATTAATTAATGAAAGATTGCCGGATGGCGCTGCGCTTATCCGGCCTACGGAAGACGGTGAACTGTAGGCCGGACAAGGCGTTTATGCCGCCATCCGGCAATGCAAACCATTACCCGTTTGTTAACTTTTCAAACTCTTCGCAGCCGGTATCGAACCCTTCCATACAGCTCAGATTCAGCCAGTGCAGCGCCTTCTGTTTATTCTTCACGATAAAACCCTGCTCGCCGTTTAAGAACATCATTCCGGCCCAGTACTCGGAATAACCGGTGCGGGAGATGGCGGAGCTGCGTTTGAAATACCATGTCGCTTTTTCATCGTCTGCGGGGATCCCCACGCCGTTGGCGTAAATCAGCCCGAGCAGCATTTGCGCGTCGACGGCCGAGTCATTTTCCAGATCTTCAGAGGCGTTTTGCAGCAAGGTAATGGCTTTGGGGTAATCTGTGTGTCCTGCCTGGGTGTTGACCAGAATCCGCGCCAGGGTGAGTTCTCCTGCTTTACTGCCCGCTTTGGCTGCCTTTTCCGCCAGAGTTTTGGCCTGGGGGTAATCCAGACTGACCGGATTCGTAATTTTGATTTGCGCCAGGAGCGCGCAGGCGTCGGCATCGCCATTGTCGGCGGCTTTTTGCGCCCAATACTCGGCTTTGCTCAAATCGCCCGAACTGAACCAGGTATCGGCAAGAAAGTACTGTGCGCGACGGTCCCCTGCCTCAGCGGCCTGTAAGTACTGGCTTCCTGGCTCAGTATCACTGGCATGGGCAAAGAATGTCATAAAGAACATCAATGCAATGAGTTGTTTCATTTTGAGTTTTATTTAGGGTACGGAATGAACAGTATAAAGAGATCGTATGGATAAAAAAACAGCCTCCGGGCGGAGGCTGTTGCAGAACAGGTACGTAAACGGACTAACCCATCGCGCTTTCGCGCAGACTGGCTTTCAGCTTGTTGTACTCATCAATAACATACTGCTCGGCAGCGCGCTGATCGGCAATGCGTTCAACGTTAACGGCACAGTACTTATACTCTGGCGTTTTGGTAATCGGGCTTAAGTTCTCGGTTACCAGCTCATTACATGCGCCAATCCACCACTGGTAGGTCATGTAAATCGCGCCTTTGTTTGGACGATCGCTGACTGCCGCACGGGTAATGACCCGACCTTTACGCGAGTTAACCCACACCAGTTCTTCGTCCTGGATGCCCAGGCGTTCTGCGTCGGCGGTGTTGATCTGGGCATAGCCCGGTTCATCCGCCAGCGCGGCCAGCGCCGCACAGTTACCGGTCATCGAACGGCAAGAGTAGTGGCCGACTTCACGCACCGTAGACAGTACCATTGGGTACTCTGGGGTGAGTTTGTCGATTGGCGCTACCCAGTCGCAGGTGAAGAACTGCGCCAGGCCGTTCGGGGTGTCGAACTTCTCTTTGAAGAGATAAGACGTCCCTTGATCGGCTTCTGAGGTGTCGCGGCAAGGCCACTGGATATAACCCAGTTCGCCCATTTTCTCGTAAGTGGCACCGTAGAAATCCGGGCACAGATGACGCAACTCGTCCCAGATTTCCTGGGTGTTGTTGTAGTGCATCGGATAGCCCATACGGGTGGCGATTTCACTGATAATCTGCCAGTCCGTTTTCAGATCCCACTTCGGCTCAACGGCTTTAAAGAAGCGCTGGAAGCCACGGTCAGCCGCGGAGAATACGCCTTCATGCTCACCCCATGACGTAGACGGTAAAATAACGTCTGCGGCAGCGGCGGTTTTGGTCATGAAGATATCCTGCACGATGACCAGTTCCAGATCCTCAAAGCCTTTGCGCACTGCGGAGAGTTCAGCATCGGTCTGTAATGGATCTTCACCCATGATGTACGCCGCGCGTACTTCGCCATGCGCAGCACGGTGCGGCAGTTCGCTGATGCGATAACCGGTATGTGCAGGCAGACTTTCCACGCCCCAGGCTTTAGCGAATTTCTCGCGGTTTTCCGGGAACTTAACGTACTGATAGCCCGGATAGGTATCCGGCAGCGCACCCATGTCACATGCACCCTGAACGTTGTTCTGGCCACGAACCGGGTTAACGCCCACGCTTGGCTTACCGAGGTTGCCGGTCAGCATTGCGAGGCTGGTCAGTGAACGCACGGTTTCCACGCCCTGATAGAACTGGGTAACGCCCATGCCCCACAGGATAGCCGCGCTTTTTGCCGTGGCATACATACGTGCAGCCTGACGAATATCCTGCGCGCTAACGCCAGTGATATCTTCGACGGACTCCGGCGTGTAGCCTTCGACAATCTTGCTGTACTCTTCGAATCCTTCCGTACGGGAGGCGACGAACGCCTGGTCGTACAGTTTTTCTTCGATGATGACATGACCCATGGCGTTGAGCAGCGCGATGTTCGAGCCGTTTTTCAACGCGATGTGCATGTCGGCAATACGCGCGGTTTCAATTTTGCGCGGATCGCAGACGATGATTTTCGCCCCGTTACGTTTAGCGTTAATCACGTGATTCGCCACGATCGGGTGGGAATCCGCCGGGTTATACCCGAAGATGAACACTAAATCTGTGTTATCAATTTCATTGATAGCATTACTCATTGCGCCGTTACCGACCGATTGGTGCAGACCTGCAACCGATGGGCCGTGTCAGACGCGAGCGCAGCAGTCAACGTTATTGGTACCAATAACGGCGCGCGCGAATTTTTGCATTACATAGTTGGTTTCGTTACCCGTACCGCGAGATGAACCGGTCGTCTGAATAGCGTCCGGGCCATACTTCGCTTTGATGGCGCTCAGACGAGTGGCGACGTAATCAAGCGCTTCATCCCAGGAAACAGATTCCAGTTTGCCGCCACGCTGGCGACGGATCATTGGGGTTTTCAGACGAGGGGTCAGGATCTGGGTATCGTTGATAAAATCCCAGCCATAGTAGCCCTTCAGACACAGGGTACCCTGGTTGGTTTTCCCCTGCGCCGCTTCAGCCCGGACGATTTTGCCGTTATCGACCACCAGGTTGATTTTGCAACCTGATGCGCAATATGGGCAAACCGTGACGACTTTTTTCATCGGTCTCGCTCCAGTTAATCAAATCGCGCATACGCGCTGTCGCCCTCAGTATGCATCTTCTATGCCACTTTTTTATTGTGGGCATTCCCTGATATTACGGGTGATTTTTGGTCAAAACCCTGACGAAAAACAGGCTGTCGTCATATTTGACGTGTCGAATCTCCAATACGTGACTCCCCGGCAGTGTGACCGAGGTTATGTTTCCCACATATCCTTGTGCCTTATCGCTGTCACTCTGGGCAGAATCAATCACACTCATTTAAGTTGGCCAGAAATGGGGAAAAACAATGAAGCCAGCCATACTGGTTGTGGATGATGACGTGGCAGTCTGCTCGCTTTTACAGGATGTGCTGAACGAACACGTCTTTGCGGTGACCGCTTGTCACACCGGGCAGGAGGCGTTGCGCTGCATTGAGACTCAGCCGGAGATCGCGCTGGTATTGCTGGATATGATGTTGCCCGACATCAACGGTCTGATGGTGCTGCAGCAGGTGCAAAAGATGAGGCCCGGATTACCGGTGGTGATGCTGACCGGGCTTGGTAGCGAGTCGGATGTGGTGGTCGGGCTGGAAATGGGCGCTGACGACTATATCGGTAAACCGTTCAATGCGCGGGTGCTGGTGGCTCGGGTAAAGGCGGTGCTCAGACGCGTTGGCGTGTTAACGGCAGAAAGCGGCGGCCCACAGACCACGGGGCTTTCTTTCAATGGCTGGCATCTCGATACCGCCGGTTGCCAGCTTCGTAATCCTCAGCAATTGAAGGTGGACCTGACGCAGGGGGAATACAGCCTGCTGTTGGCGCTGGCCCAAAATGCCCGCCGGGTGCTGAGCCGGGAACAACTGCTGGAGCTGACGCGTAGCGACAGTGTTGAGGTGTTTGACCGCACCATTGACGTGTTAATCATGCGCTTGCGGCGAAAAATAGAGATTAACCCGCATCAACCGATGTTGATCAAAACCCTGCGCGGGTTGGGTTATGTGTTTGCCGCTGACGTGCAGCATCACGATAAGGCGGCGTGATCGTGTGCACTTGCCGGATGCGGTCGTAGGCCTGATAAGCGCAGCGCATCAGGCGTCAACCATTTCTGCTTTTAGCTCTGCCAGCGTCTTCGCGCCGTCTATCGCATTGGCGCACAGCAAGCTTGCCCGCGCACAGGCGTGTGCCAACCTGACGCTGTCCGTCAGCGACCAGCGCTCATGACAGCCATACAAAAATCCGGCGCAAAACGCATCACCCGCCCCGACGCTGCCAACGATCTCCTCCTGCGCCAGGTACTGCGACGGGATCCAGACGCCCGGCAGATCCGGCGCTTCACCCCAGGCACCTTCCGGACAGTGAATAACCACCCGCTGGCGTACGCCTGCATCCAATAATTCGCGCGCGGCGGTAGCGATATGCGGGATATGCAGCTCGCCGTTGGGCTGGCGGATCTCCAGCCCGCTAAATTCTCCGGCTTCCAGCTCGTTAATCACCAGATAGTCAAGATGGCGCAAGGCTGGCATCACCAGTGGTTGGTAGCGCGGGTCGCCCTTGCGTGAGACCAGATCCAACGACGTTTCAAAGCCGTTGTCGCGCATTTGCGCCAGCAGCCTTGCGCTACGCGTCCCGTACTCCTCATCCGGCATGTCCAGACTGTCGAGCAGCAGCAGATATCCCAGATGGAAGATTTTCATCGAGGTATCCAGTTGCTCAAAAGCGGGCAAATCCAGCAGTCTGTTGGCGCCCGGCGAGTGGAAAAAGGTGCGCTGACCGCTGGGATCGGTCATCACCTGCGACATTGACGTGGGCGCGAATGTCGTGCGCTGCACGTGTTGGCGATTAACGTGATACTGCTCCAGCATCGCCATGATGTAGTCGCCATCGCTGTCCTGACCGATTAACCCCACCGCCTGCAACGGCAGCCCAGTGTGCATTTTTGCCAGCGTCAGCAGCACATTAAGCGGCGCACCGCCCGTGGCGCGTTCGCTACGGGTGATTTCCGCCAACCAGCCGCGTTCCGGCCACTGCACAATTTGATGCACATGATCGACCAGCATGTTGCCTGCGGCGATAACGCCTTTGCGTTCCATCAGACCCGTCCCGCGCTGCCAAAAATGCGCATCTGTTCTGAAACGGTATCGGTAATGGCTTCCTCAATGCCGAGCAGCAGTTCGGCGAATTCGTCGTATAAGGGCTGACGATTCGCCATCCGCGTCTCCACTGCCGACAGCGCCGCCTGCGACATGCCGGTATAGAAGTTGATTTTGTGAATGCCGAGTTCAATTGCGCGCTTGAAATCGTCGTCGCTGATGCCGGAGCCACCGTGCAGTACCAGCGGGATTGCCGCCTGCTGGCGAATGGCGTCCAGACGCGGGAAGTCGAGCAGCGGTTCGCCTTTATATTTGCCGTGGGCATTGCCAATGGCGACCGCCAGCGCGTCAATCCCGGTTCTGTCAACGAAATCACGCGCCAGCATTGGGTCGGTAAACAGTGATTCGTCGGCATGACCGTACAGCGCACCGCCTTCATCGCCACCGACTGCGCCCAACTCAGCTTCCACCGACACGCCGACGGCGTGGCACATCTTTACCACTTCGCGGGTCTGACGGATATTTTCTTCGTACTCCAGCGTGGAGCCATCGAACATCACTGAGCTGAAACCTAAGCGTAACGCTCGCACCACCGACTCAAAGTGCAGGCCGTGGTCAAGATTCAGCACCACCGGAATGTCATGCCGCGCGGCTTCGAATTTGACCGCTTCGACCAGAGAATCCAGCGAGATATATTTAAAATGCACCTCGGCAATGTTGATAATAAACGGCGAACGTTCCTGCTTTGCCGCGGCAAACAACGCGCGCAGGAAATGTGAATCCAGAACGTTAAACGCCCCTAAGGCATAGCGGTGCTCGCGGGCATGGGCAAGGCCATCAGCGAGTGAGATCAACGGCATAATGTGCTCCTTGGTTAGCGGAACAGGCGATATTCGTTACACAGCACCAGCAGCGCCGGTTCGTCTTCTTCAATGTCGTTGTAGCGGGAAATCGGTTGCAGAAAATGGTTGTCGTGGTCGTCGTCATTAACAGAAGAGACCTCGCCAACCAGCACGTCACCAAAACCTTCTTCCGCCCAGAAGCTGTGATACAGGCCCGGCGGCAGGCAGATGCTTTCACCCGGCGTCAGGCGCAGTTGACTGCCTGCGGCATGGGTTTGCCGACAGCCGTCAATCACCACGCTAACGTCGCTGTCTTCCGTTTGCTCGCGGATCCCTGCATTCCACAGTTCTACAATGAGATTGCCGCCGCCGCGATTGATAATGTCTTCGCGTTTGCGCCAGTGAAAATGCATCGGCGTGACCTGTGCATCGCGAACATGCATGATTTTCTCGGCGTAGCATTTCTCGTAAGGCATGCCTTTCGGCGAACCATTACGCAGGGTGAACAGCGTTAATCCTTGCGCGGCGAAATTATTGCCGCCAAACGCAGTGACATCCCAACCGAGCTTAAGGTCGAACACTTCGCTCCAGGCAGCGGCATCAAGCTTGCGCCATTGGGTCGGGGGGAAGCTGGCAAAAGGGGGGAGATGCACGTCGTGCTGAGAGAAAAACTGGCGCGTGTGGCCAAGGATCTCGTTTATTGCGGAGCGTTTCATTGATTCTCCTGTGGCTGATAAGATGACCTTTATGCGGCCCTCTCTCAAAGGGAGAGGGAGAAAATCAAAAGCTTTCCCATGGATCAAATGGGATACCATCCGGTTACCTCTCCCTCACAGCAGAACAGGGAATCGTTATATTTTATTGTGTTTTTTTATGGGGTGGTGTGATTCATTCAATAAAATGATAAATGAAAAGAATATTTTCATAAATGTTATTGTAAATCATTGGGTTAATGCGTTCGTTTTTTTAGTCACATCTCAGTTTTCTGGAACCATTTGGATATGAACGCTGGATTGTTGCCTCGCGGTGAAAAAACGAATGCGGCGTTTTATAAATCTTTTTGTTAAAAAATCAATTTCATTGAATATAAAATCTCGCCAGTTAATCGTTTATTTATATTCCAGGGTTATATTACGTGTTTGACTAATAATAATTAAATCACTTCCAGATTTTTTCAATAAAAAATAACCTTTTTTAGTTATTATTGATATGCTGACTGGACTTTATTTCTTATGTATTACTTTCTTTTGGCAAGGGATGCGATAATGAAAAAAGGTTCAGGGTTCTATAATCTGGAAGGTATAGTTTCAAAGGAGAGTATAAATAAATATTTATTCTCCGTAAGGGGCGAAGGTAAGTTAGGGTGGCTTGATGTTGAAACAATTGAAGGTCATGAAAATTTAAGTAAACCATACAGTTATAAGATTACATTTACATCAAAACTAAAAAACATCCCTCCTGATTCACTTCTAAATATTGAAGGCTCGCTGAAAATCAGAGCACCTAATCATAATTGGAGTAAATATATTCAGGGTTCTGAAATGTGGCTATATGAACGACAAATTGAAGGCGTCATTACGTCATTTTCGCTTATTAGCACATCAGCGGATGAATCACTGTACGAAATCAGGCTGGAGCATAAGCTTGCATTACTCTCTCGACGCAAGCGATCGGCTATTTACCTGAACATAAATGTGCCGAATTTGGTCACGCAGATCCTCAAAGAACATGCTTTTGCCGATTATGAAATCGACTTTGATAATCTTGTTTGTATGTATCCTAACCGGGAAATGATCGTCCAGTGGGATGAGTCAGATTTAGCGTTTATCAGCCGCATCCTGTCAGAAGTTGGGATCTGGTTCAGAATTGAAAATCATCATGCCGTTCCGCACATTATGGTGCTTATCTTCAGCGATTCACAAAGCCGGTATATCTTCGATCAAAAGATTATGCATGCATCTCATGCGGGTCTGACAGCAAATGATTATTCGATCGATAAGCTGGTATCAAAGCACAACGTTGTTTCCGCAGCCGTTAAAGCAAAGAACTTTGACTATCGGCTTGCCAATTCGCTAATACTCAATGTTGATGCCGAGGGAGCTGAACAAACGTCGACGACGTATGGAGTGGATTATCGTTATGCGGATATTCATCACCAGCCGGGATCGAAATTTGCGGAGGAACAACCAGGCGAATCAAGCTGGTTCTACGCCAAACTGCATCACGAAATTATTCTTAATAATCAGTCCGTTTTAAGCGGCGTGACCACCAGTCCATCGATCGTGCCAGGTATGGTGCTTAAAATCGACGGTACCATTCCGCAGGCGTTCACTTCGGGCTTTGTGGTAACGGCAATGCGAGTGACGGGCAGGCGTGATGCAGCCCTGCAATCCCAACTGTTCGGTATTCCCTACAATGAGCGCGTTTGCTTTCGACCGCAGCCGCTACCCAGACCGCGTATCGCGGGTACGGTTCCGGCAATTGTTTCATCTCGAATAGACAATGACCAATATGCCCACATCGATCTGCAGGGGCGCTATTGGGTGAAGTTTGATTTTGACCTCGACCAGCACAGGCAAGGTTATGAAAGCATGCCCGTTCGTCTGGCGCGGGTTTATGCCGGTGATACTTATGGTCATCACTTTCCGTTAATCCAGGGCACAGAGGTCGCCATTGCGTTTGAAGGCGGCGATCCGGAAAGACCTTTTATTGCGCACGCTCTGCATCATGCTCCAAAGCCTGATCCCGTTACCAGCCGCAATAATACCCGCAATGTCATCCGCACTGCGGGTCTTAATAAGCTGCGGATGGAGGACTGGCGCGGGCAGGAACACGTCAAACTGAGTACCGAGTACGGCAAAACGCAGTTGAACATGGGCCATCTTGTAGATGCTGGCGGTAAACCTCGCGGCGAAGGCGCAGAACTGCGCACCGATGACCGCGCGGTCCTGAGGGCGGCAAAGGGGATACTACTCACGACTGAGGCGCAGCCAAAAGCCCAGGGTAAGCAGCTCGATATGAGCGCAGTGGTTCAGCAGCTTCAGGCCGCGCTTACGCTGGCAACGTCGCTTCAGCAGAGCGCGCTGACGGCACAGGCGTTAAATGTCGAACTGGGACCGCAGCAGCAGCTTAACGCCGCGCTTCAACAGCTCACCCGCTCGGGGCTGGTGGCCTATGCCGATCACGGTATGGCTCTGCTCACACCGGAAACCATGGCGCTGTCGGCAAACAAAGATCTGTCGCTGAACGCGGCCAACAACGGCAGTTTTAACGTTTTTAAGAAACTCTCCATGGCAGTCGGGCAGGGGTTATCGCTTTTCAGCAGAGCGATCGGGATCAAAATTATCGCCGCAAAAGATGATATTTCCGTCCAGGCACAGCGCGGGGAAATGGGCCTGCTTTCGGATCAGCATTTTCATATTCAGAGTATGAACGGCAACGTAACCATCAGCGCCAAAAAGAATATTCAGTTGCTGTGTGGAGGCGGCGGTATTCGAATAAATGAAGATGGCTCAGTAAAAATATTCTCTCCCGCAAAAGTGCAGTTGAAAGGCACCACTCTTGACTGGAGCGGACCGGAGTCGGCAAAAGATAAAACCCCTGTCTTTCAGGAAGAACAGTTTCATCGCCGCATTAAATTACATGGCTCTGGCAACCCAGACGATGTTCTGAAAAATACAAAATTCAGACTGACTAAGGCCTCCGGTGAAATCATTGAAGGTGTTACCGACGATGAAGGCATGACGCCGTTACTGGATATGACGGAAATGGATGAAATGAAAATGGAGATTTTGCCAAATGAGTAACAGTCCCTTTAATCCGCGGGTCGTGGCGACAGGTGTACAAGGCGTACCTAAATCCACCGGCGGAAAAATGGCCGTCTGCGAAGTGGCGGTTAAAAACCCTATGCCCTGTATTGTGATCCTTGTTCATGGCGTCAACGATGTGGGCGAGGCGTATCAAAATCAGGAGCAGGGGATTATTGCCGGCCTGAATGAACGTATGGGCCGCACGGATATGTATCCGCATGAGTGGCATCAGTACAAAATGGATATGGGGGATGGCGAGCAGCAGCAGGTGAAAATGCCCGGGCGCAGTCCGGTGATCCCATTTTACTGGGGATATAAACCCGTCGATCATGCAACGTATATTGACGATCAGCGGCGTTACCGCGATGAGCGGGCTAAATCAGGAGACGCCGCAAAGCTGCCTTATAACGCCTACCAGGAAGATGACAACGCAACGCTGGCAAAGTTAGGACACATTCCTCAAACCACGTTGAAATTTCAGAATGATAATTTCGGCAACGTGCTGGACGATGTGTACGCCAAAGGCGGGGGGACCTTTGCCAATGCGACAACCACTATTCCGGATATGCTAGGCCCTGGCTCCGGCGGCCCTGCGAACGCTACGGCAGGATTTGCTTCATTTCATCTGAATGGCGGGGATTTTACGCACCCTATTTATGATAACCCGCACCGAATTTATCAGTTTTTTGCCGCGCAGCGGCTGGCCGATTTAATCCTGATGATTCGAAGAGAACCGGCAACAAAATTCGATCCCATTAATATCATTGCGCACTCCCAGGGAACGATAATCACCATGCTGGCCAATATGCTGGTAAAAGCAGCAGGTGCCGATCCTGCCGATTGTGTGATACTTAACCATTCTCCCTATGCACTGGAAAAAACGGCTGCTGAAAGTGTCACACCTGGACATCACCAGACGGATCGCGCCCGACAGCAGACGTTCCGCAATTTCTGCCAGTTGATGGCGACCAACGCCAGATACGGCAAGGGGGAATATCACACGCAGGCCGAGATTGATGAATTAGAAGGCGCGCTGTGCCTGAGTAAAACCAATTCACAGTGGCGGCAGAATAAACTCTATACGCGTAATAACTTTGGCAAGGTATATAACTATTTTTGCCCCAATGACAGTGTGGTTTCATTACTTAACGTCCAGGGTTTGGGCTGGCGGGGAGTCCCTCATGACATTGCCAGCGGCATAGACAATCTGCGCCAGCGGGTTTTCTGCGAAAATGGTCCGGAAATAGGCGGCAGCCCACTGAGCGTGCCTTTTGAAATGCCGGCGTTAAAAAAGGATTGTTTTGATCAGGATACGCTGGCGACCAGACAATATACGTTTGCGGATGTTGTTGTGAATGGTGAGCAGCTCCCCGTCACCTTCAGACACCAGTTACAGGGCGCGGGAAGTCAGTATAAATATTCGATAGCGCCGGGTTCACCCGATCAGGACATCTCATTTTCTGCAAAAGCCACGGTTATTGCGCGCACTGAGACAGATTTCAAAAATCTCAGCGGCGCAGGTTTCGATTATTTACAGCCGGGCCAGGAATTAACGCCCACTGAACTTACGATGTTCGCCAAAAAATATGGCAAGCCTTATACCAAAGGCGTTGTTCTGGGCGGGGGATACAATAAGACCGTTCAGTTGATTTATGAAAAAACGCCGGATGAGCTGCCAAAAGAATGGATGCAATCAGAGCAGGTTGGTTACAGCCAGCATTCCTCTATTGTTATGTCGAAAGATGCCCCCGCGAAAGCGATGCCTTTCGATCTGGCGGTGGGAATATGCAGAGCATTTGATCACCGCTGCGGAGAATTCTGGACCGAGCTACTCCTGCGCGGGGACTGGCGTATGAAGCGTAACGGTCTTCAGGAAGCAGTTGAATATTATAAATCAGGAGAGCTAAACGACAGGAAAACAAAAATATATATGAATAAACCAGATGATATTTTACCGACAGGAACGTTTGGCGTGGTTAACGAATATTGCCATTCAACAACGGTTAAACCTGCCAGACATAATGAAATATATAATACCGAGACACCCAATCTGCAATGGGATATGCCCAAAATACTTAACGTTTAAGGATGAGTTATGATAATGGGAAATGTGGTAAGCGTAATCGTCGTAGCAATTTCACTATGTGTTATCTCTGGCTGTACAAAAAAAACACCCTCACAGGTTATTTATCGTTATGACGATAATCGTTATCTGGAGTTAAAAGGCTATTATTGTGAGGGAGCACTTTGGTATCACGATGGTAAAAAAAATATTCATAAAGAGATATATGATGGAGTATTTGCTTCCTTCAGGATATTCTCTGGGATATATATCCATCCATCGGATAAATACATCTTTATTCCTGAATGGGAACCCGGTGCATATACAATATCTAAAGACTATGGACAAACGTGGCAGGTCGCAACGTATATGTCCCCATCTCAGGGGCAAGAGAAAAATTCTGATGGGAATATGGTAGATAGACCTGAAGGAAAAGAAATAAAAAGAGTGGTGGTGGTTAATAATCAGGCATTTATTTCCACTGCACAAGGACATTTATATCTGAGCTCATACCCTTTTGACGACCCGCGCTTAAAGCCGGGTGGTCCGGGTATAGATTATCAATACTTTGATGACACGTATTATCTCTACAGACCAGGCAAGCATAAATCCAGTGGCGAGTATGTGAACGGCCATATGAGACCTGAATCGCCAGGTGCTGCCTGGGGAACGGTGGTGTTTATGAAAGCATCCCTGGCCCATTTAACGGAGGGATATAAGGCCAACTATCAAAACCTGCCGGACAAAGAACCAGAAGTGGTGGGCTATAAGGGCTGGACCCGGATGTACTGCGATATGGATGCAGGGAAATAATCTGCAATGGGATATGCCCAAACCGCTTAACGTTTAAGGATAAATTATGAATAAGGGAAGTGCGTTAAAAATAATGATCGGAACTATTTCGCTATGTGCTATCGCTGCCTGTACAAAAAGAACACCCTCACAGATTATTTATCGCTATGATGATAACCGATATCTGGAATTAAAAGGCTATAATTGTGAGGGAGCGCTTTGGTATCATGATATCAGGCGGAATATACATAAAGAATTAGTAAATGGCGTTTATTCAACGTATCAGATCTTTTCCGGTGTATATATTCACCCATCAGATAAGTATATTCTGATACCACGATGGGAGCCAGATGCTTACAAGATATCTAAAGATTACGGACAAACGTGGCAGGTAGCAGACTATATGGCCTCTTCCCGGGCGCTGGAGAGAAACTCCGATGGGGTTATGCGTGACTATCCTGAAGGAAAAGAAATCAAAAGAGTGGTGGTGGTTAATAACCAGGCATTTATTACCACGGCGCAGAATCATTTGTATATGAGTTCATACCCTTTTGACGACCCGCGTTTAAAGCCGGGTGGTCCGGGTATAGATTATCAATACTTCGATGATACCGACTATCTCTCTATATATACAGACGGAAAGAAAAAATCTAAAGGAAAATATTATTATGGTCATACCCGTCCTGAATCTCCAGGTGCTGCCTGGGGAACAGTGGTGTTTATGAAAGCATCCCTGGCCCATTTAACGGAGGGATATAAGGCCAACTATCAAAACCTGCCGGACAAAGAACCAGAAGTGGTGGGCTATAAGGGCTGGACCCGGATGTACTGCGATATGGATGCAGGGAAATAATCTGCAATGGGATATGCCCAAACCGCTTAACGTTTAAGGATGAATTATGAAACCAGGAAATACGGTAAGAATAATTGTTGGAGTGATTTCGCTATGTGCTATCTCTGCCTGTATAAAAAAAATACCCTCGCAGGTAATTTATCGGTTTGATGATAATCGCTACCTGGAGTTGATAGGATATGATTGTGAAGGATATGTTGTTTACCATGACATAAAAAGAAAAATCCACAAATCAATTTATGGTAATCCAATCTATAGAGTGTTCTCGGGTGAGTTTATCCATCCCTCAGAACAGTACGTTCTGGTGCCTGAATGGGAACCCGGGGCATATAAAATATCTAAAGATTATGGGCAAACATGGCAGGTAGCAAACTATATGGCCTCTTCTCAGTCGCAGGAGAGAAACTCCGATGGGGTTATGCGTGACTATCCTGAAGGAAAAGAAATAAAAAGAGTGGTGGTGGTCAATAACCAGGCGTTTATTACCACGGCGCAGAATCATTTATATATGAGTTCATACCCATTTGACGACCCGCGTTTAAAGCCGGGTGGTCCGGGTATAGATTATCAATACTTCGATGATACCGACTATCTCTCTATATATACAGACGGAAAGAAAAAATCTAAAGGAAAATATTATTATGGTCATACCCGTCCTGAATCTCCAGGTGCTGCCTGGGGAACAGTGGTGTTTATGAAAGCATCCCTGGCCCATTTAACGGAGGGATATAAGGCCAACTATCAAAACCTGCCGGACAAAGAACCAGAAGTGGTGGGCTATAAGGGCTGGACCCGGATGTACTGCGATATGGATGCAGGGAAATAATATGAAAGGTGTAATCAGACTAAATGACCCGCAGGAAAACGGTGGGTATGTGAACAAAGCTTCTGGTAGCAAGTTTATGGGAATTCCCGTCGCTTTAATGGGGGATACTGTTGTTTGTATTGCGCATAAAGGGACCTTTCCCATACTTGATTTTGAACCAACCTGGACAATGGACGGTAGAGGTGTTGTTGTGGATGGGTGTAGGGCTGCATGCGGTTGTGCAATAAAAACCACACTGCCAACAGCGGGGACAAGCAAATGAATAAATGGAAGAGACCAAACAAGAATCCGTATCAGGATGTAGGAAAATTTCCGCTGATTACTATGCTGGTCATTAGCTTTGGTATATTTTTAGTTTTTACAACATACAGTATATTAAATTGGCAGCAGGGAGAAAAAGTTACTGGTGAATTGATATCGATTACATTATCAACCCCGTTGATACTAGTATTAGTGATCTGGTGCGCTGTAGGGATGGCTTACTGTTTTATAGCTTATCCATTTTGTTATGCGGATTTCCTTGAAAAATATGGTATGAATCGATGGCAAAATTGGGCCAGACAGGCGTTACCTCTTTTAGATTACTCATCAATTCTTCCAGTATCAGAGCTGGCGCTAAAGATGCAAAAACTAGAGGGTGAGGCACCTACAGGCGCCGCAACGCCGTTAAGAATTGCTATTGAAGTTGATTCTATGGATGACATCAGAGTTGATAAAGTACTAAGGCAGTTGATCGAGCCACTCAAAAACTCTCTTGTTAGACAATATTCTCCCTTTAAGACCTGGCTATATGTTAAGGGAGCAGATGACTCTATAGGTAATAGCTTCAAAACGGTGCTTGAAAGCTTGAGCGTCCCCAAAGATAAAATTGGGGAAATAAAAATCCTCCATGAATGCCCTGATTATTATTTAATCAACGACTGGATTGGTTTTAATATGTTTGAAAATAA
Source organism: Citrobacter sp. S39 (assembly GCF_009495675.1). Lineage (NCBI taxonomy): Bacteria > Pseudomonadati > Pseudomonadota > Gammaproteobacteria > Enterobacterales > Enterobacteriaceae > Citrobacter > Citrobacter sp. S39. The sequence continues at coordinate 557,304 of NZ_CP045555.1, read as the reverse complement.
TCTAATTGTTACAGTTGAATTGCACAGCGAAAATGACTCTGATTTTTTTGAAAGTGCAAACGCATTTGTTTTCACCGATGACAGGTTCCTTGAAAGTAAAGATACACCATTATATTTATTACGCATGATGGACAGTACACCGTATTATCTCGATGAAATAGTGAATACATATCTCTCCGCTCAGCAAGTGGTAATTGATAAAATTAAAAGATTATGGTTCAACTCGCTGGATAAACAGTCAAAATTCGTAATATCTGGTGCAATAGAAAATGCAAAAACGGGCATTCTCCCTGATAGCAGATATGATCTGGAAACCGTCACCGGGAAAGGCTCTGAGGTTCAGCGCTGGGTCGTATTAGCGTTGGCTGCGGATGCTGCAAAATACGGGCAAGGACACCAATTATTCGCCAGTAAATCTGCAGATACTATTCAATCCGGGATAATCGCGGCTAAATATCCAGGGCGTAAACCTGCTCCTGACATAGCAGACTTCTCGAATTATTGGAAAATTATATCCGCATGCTCAATTATTTTATGGTGTACTGGGTATCTCTGTTTAGTGTCAGAGGAAACCTTCAACATTCATCCCTGGTATTCTATTGTTCCTTTTGTGGTTGGTATATTGGTTATTTTTATAGCGGTATTGTTTTTTTCTATATTCGTGAGTGATAAAATTGAGCAGGAAATGGGTATTTACTATGTTCCATTTTTATGAGGAAAGCGCCCTGACGGGCGCTTATTCTTCAATTTCTTATACTGTCTTTACCGTGGGGAGAGGTATCAGGCGGCCCAGCACTTATTTCACCGTCCAACCCTTATAACTGCCGACGTTGTTTTTATCGATCATCGTCACTGGGATCAGCACGGGTTCTTTCGGGGCGGGTTTCCCCTGTAATATGTCATAACCGATTTCGACCGCTTTGGCAGCCATCACCTGCGGATCTTGTGCTGGCGTCGCCACAAATAGTGAGTTTTCGCGCTTCAGGGCTTCTTCGCCGTCCGGGCTGCCGTCTACGCCGACAATAAAGAATTCGCTACGTTGCGCCTGCTTTGCCGCCAGATCGGCACCGATCGCCGTGGGATCGTTAATGGCGAATACGCCGTCGATCTTCGGATTCGCCGCCAGCAACGCGGTCATGATCTCCAGCCCGCCTTCGCGACTGCCTTTGGCATTTTGGTTATATGACAGCACCTTGATGTCCGGGTGGCGTTTAAACTCCGTCTGGCAGCCTTCCACGCGGTTCTGGACGGCGGAAACCGGCGGCCCGTTGATGATGACGACGTTGCCTTTGCCTTTCAGACGGTCGGTAATATATTTACAGGCCATTTCTCCCGCCTGGGTGTTATCGGAGGTGATGGTGGCGTCTGCGCCTTCCGCCGCCACGTCAACGGCGACCACCACAATCCCGGCGTCTTTCGCGCGTTTTACCGCCGGGCCGATGCCTTTGGAGTCGGCGGCGTTAAGGATAATCATGTCGACTTTGGCGGCAATAAAGTTGTCGATTTGCGACACCTGTTGCCCCAGATCGTAGCCGCTGGAAACCAGCGTTACTTTAACGCTATCACCTGCCAGTTTGCGTGCTTCCAGCTCCGCGCCTTTGGTGATCTGCACGAAGAACGGGTTGGCCAGATCGCCCACCGTAACGCCGATGGATTTCAGTTCTTTTGCCTGCACAAATGGAGCTGCAGCAAGTAGGGCGCCAGCACAGAGCGCGGTCACTAATGGCTTCAAACGCATACTCGTTTCCTCACGTAGGGTATTGTTGTTATACGCCTGATGGCGCTGCGCTTATCAGGCCTACGAATGAGTAGGCCAGTAAGCTTGTCTATGCACTTTGATGGTGTCGGGTACGGTATTTGTCGATCAGCACCGCTATGATGATCACCGCCCCTTTGATCACCAATTGCCAGAAATAGGAGACGCCCATCAGCGTCATGCCGTTATTGAGCGTGGCGATGATCAACGCCCCCACCAGCGTGCCGGTGATGGTGCCGATCCCGCCAACAAAGCTGGTGCCGCCGAGGATCACCGCCGCGATGGCGTCCAGTTCGTAACCCATACCTAAGTTGCCGTTGGCGCTGTACAGCCGCGAGGCGCTCATCACCCCGCCAAGACCTGAGAGCAAACCGCTCATGCCGTAGACGAACAGCAGCACCAGCCACACTTTGATCCCGGTTAAGCGCGCGGCCTGCATATTGCCGCCAACCGCATAGATATGAACGCCGAGCGTTGTGCGCCTAAGAATGAACCAGCACACCACCACCACCGCCAGCGCAATGACCACCAGCCACGGAACCGGACCGAGATAGTTGTTGCCGATCCACTCAAAGCTGATGTTGGAGTTAATCACCGTCGTGCCATCCGCCAGCAGATAGGCCGCGCCGCGCAGCGCCGTATAGGTTCCAAGCGTGACGATAAACGGCGGCAGGCCGGCAAAAGCGACCAGCGCGCCGTTAAACAACCCCAGCACCATGCCGAGCAACAGTGCAGCAGGGACTGACAGCATGGCAAACTCAGGAATGAGAGAAACCACCATGGCTGCGACGGCGGTGGTGCCGAGAATCGAACCAACCGAAAGATCGATGCCGCCGGTTAAAATAATGAAGGTCATGCCAGCGGCCAGCACGATGTTGATCGACGCCTGACGGGTAATATTCAGCAGGTTGCTTTCGGTAAAAAAGTTAGGCGCGATAAAGCCAAACACCGCCACTATCAGGATGAGAATCGGTAAGATACCGACCGTTTGCATCAGATCGCTCATCAGCATTTTTTTTGCGGAGGCGGATTTCGCCACCTGCTGGGGAGTGGTTGGATTATTCATGGGGCACCGCCTGATGATGGGAGTCGTTCACGCCGGTTGCCAGCGTCATAATATTTTCCTGGGTAATACTTTGTCCGTTCAGCTCGCCGGCAATACTGCCTTCGCGCATGACGTACACGCGGTCGCTCATCCCGACCACTTCCGGTAGTTCGCTGGAGATCATCAGGATCGCCACGCCTTTGCGCGCCATATCGTTCATGATCCGGTAGATCTCGCTTTTGGCGCCGACGTCCACGCCGCGCGTCGGTTCATCGAGGATCAAAATGCGTGGCCCGATCGCCACCCAGCGCGAAATCAGCAGCTTTTGCTGGTTGCCACCGGACAAGCCGCCTGCGCGGACCTGGGCATGCGGGACGCGAATATTGAGCAATTTGATGGCGTCATCGGAAATCGCCTGCGCCTTTTTGCGATCGAGCATGCCCCAGTTCGCGTCACGTTCCAGCGTTGCCATGGTGATGTTTTCTGCCGCTGCCAGCTCTAAAAATAATCCCTGCTCTTTGCGGTTTTCCGTCAGAAAGCCAATGCCGTGGTCAATTGCTTCGCGCGGGGAGTGGATCACCACCGGTTCACCGTCCACTTCAATCATGCCGCCGATGGCTTTGCGCACGCCAAAAATCAGCTGCGCCAGTTCAGAACGCCCTGCGCCGACTAACCCGGCCAGGCCGACGATCTCCCCGGAGCGCACCAGCAAGCTGCACGGCTGGACTTTATGGCCGTCGGTAAGGTGATGGACGTTGAGGCGTGCTTTACCTAAGGGAATATCGCGCTCTTTGTTGAACAGATCGCTCAACGGACGGCCCACCATCATGCGCACCAGTTCCGAGGCGTTGAGCTTGTCGCGGGTCAGGCTGCCAACATATTGCCCGTCTCGCAGGACGCTGACGCGATCGGAGAGTTCGTAAACTTCCGCCATGCGGTGGCTGATGTAGATAATCGCCATCCCCTCATCGCGCAGGCGCATGATCAGTTCAAACAGGCGGTGGGTTTCACGTGAGGAGAGGGCGGCGGTGGGTTCATCCATCACCAGAATGCGGCTGTTACGGTGCAGGGCACGGGCAATTTCAACCTGCTGCTGTTCGGCGATGGTCAACGTCATCACACGGTCGCTGGCCTTAAACTGGGCACCGAGTCGGTCGATGACTTTCTGTGACTGCGTGACCATCTCTTTACGCTGGACCAGACCGCCGCGCGACAGCTCGCTGCCAAGAAAGATATTTTCTGCCACCGTCAGGTTCGGCGCGAGCTGCATCTCCTGATAAATCAGCGTGATGCCCGCGCTGAGTGCATCTTTGGGACCGCGAATGTGAAACGGCTGACCGTCAATCAGGATTTCACCGCTGGTGGCGGTATAGGCACCCGCGAGGATCTTCATTAGGGTGCTTTTCCCCGCACCGTTCTCGCCCATCAGGGCATGAATCTCGCCCGGCCAGACCGTTAAATCGACCCCTTTCAGCGCGTAAAATTTGCCAAACGCTTTAGCAATGTTGCGCATCTCCAGAACCGGTGTCCTGCTCATGGCGGATCTCCTGTGGGGTGGCCGATATCAGCAGTCCATCACAGGAATGTAAATGCAAAATGTCAGAAGCCGTTCATATTTGTCATATTGCGATTTTTCTTCACGGAGCGTGATATGCCGCAACCGGGACGTCACTTTTTCGCCAGTGCGCGTGGACGATTGCTGTTCTTCAATCTGCTGGTGGTGGCGGTCACGCTGATGGTGAGCGGCGTGGCGGTGCTGGGGTTTCAGCACGCAAGCCAGATCCAGGAGCAGGTGCAGCAGCAAACCGTTGACGACATGACCGGCAGCATGAACCTGGCACGGGATACGGCGAACGTCGCGACAGCGGCGGTGCGGTTGTCGCAGGTAGTCGGGGCGCTGGAATACAAAGGGGAAGCGGAGCGGCTGCAGGAGACGCAAAGGGCGCTGAAGCAGTCGCTGGAACAACTGGCTACCGCGCCGCTGGCACAGCAAGAGCCGGTGCTGGTCGAGCGAATTATCCAGCGCAGCCAGGAGTTACAAAGCAGCGTAGAAGGTATGTTGCAGCGCGGTCAGCGGCGGCACCTGGAACGTAACGCGCTGCTCAGTTCGCTGTATCAGAATCAAAGCTATTTACGTCATCTGCAAAAGCTCACCGGCGCGCAGGACGATGTGCTGCTGGGGCAGATGGACCGCTTAATTGTTGCCGCCATCGACACGCCCACGCCGCGTTCAGTGGTGAAACAACTGGATGCGGTGATGCCCGCTCTTCCCTTGTTTCATGCCAATCCGCTGATTAGCGGTATCCTCAACGACTTCAACCAGGAGCTGCATAAGCTGGAGCCGCTCTCTTCCGCGCTGGAGCAAAGCGATTTGGCCATCAATTGGTATATGTTCCACATCAAAGCGTTGGTGGCGATCCTCAACAGCGATATCAACCAGTATGCCTCGCAGGTGGCGCTGATCTCAGAGCAGCGGGTGGCGCAAAGCCATCAGGAACTGCAATCCGGCGCGTTGTTTATTTTAGTGTTTGCGCTGCTGGCGGTGGTGATCACCGGTTTTGCCGGGTGGTATATCTACCGTAATCTCGGCTCCAACCTAACGGCCATTTCGCGGGCGATGACCCGGCTGGCGCACGGTGAATCAGACGTCAGTGTCCCGGCCCTGCAGCGGCGCGATGAGCTGGGCGAGCTGGCCCGCGCCTTTAGCGTCTTTGCCCGCAATACGGCATCGCTGGAGCACACCACCCGACTGCTAAAAGAAAAAACCAGCCAGATGGAAATCGATCGCACCGAGCGTCAGGGGCTGGAAGAAGCGCTGTTGCACAGCCAAAAGCTGAAGGCGGTGGGGCAACTGACGGGTGGATTAGCGCATGATTTCAATAACCTGCTGGCAGTGATTATTGGCAGTCTGGATTTGGTGAATCCGGAGTCGCCCGATGCGCCACGGGTCAATCGGGCGCTAAAAGCCGCCGAGCGCGGGGCGCTGCTTACCCAACGGCTGCTGGCCTTTTCGCGCAAACAGTCATTGCACCCTCATGCGGTGGAGCTGAAAACGCTGCTGGAAAACCTGGGCGAACTGATGCGCCACTCTCTTCCGGCCACGTTGACGCTGGAGATTGAAGCCCAGTCGCCTGCCTGGCCCGCGTGGATTGACGTCAGCCAACTGGAAAACGCCATTATCAATCTGGTGATGAACGCCCGTGACGCCATGGACGGGCAGGCGGGCACGATAAAAATCCGTACCTGGAATCAACGGGTTACGCGCAGCGATGGGCGTAAGCAGGACATGGTGATGCTGGAGGTAGCCGACCAGGGAAGTGGGATGTCGCAGGCAGTGAAAGCGCAGGTCTTCGAGCCCTTTTTCACCACCAAACAGACCGGCAGCGGCAGTGGGCTGGGGCTGTCGATGGTTTACGGTTTTGTGCGCCAGTCCGGTGGCCGGGTGGAGATTGAAAGCGCCCCCGGGCAGGGAACGACTGTCCGGCTGCAACTGCCTCGCGCCGTTGTTCCGGTGCAGGCTCAAGTGGAAGCGGTAGCGCAACACACAACGACCAACGATGAAAAACTGGTGTTGGTGCTCGAGGATGAGGACGATGTACGCCAGACGTTGTGCGAGCAATTACACCTGCTGGGCTACCTGACGTTAGAGGCCGCCAACGGCGAACAGGCGATGCATATGCTGGCGGCTTCATCCGAGATTGATATTTTTATCAGCGACTTAATGCTGCCAGGTGGTTTAAGCGGCGTGGATGTGGTTAACCATGCCCAGGCACATTATCCGCAGTTGTCCATCCTGCTGATGAGCGGTCAGGATTTACGCCCGGCGCATAACCCGGCGCTGCCGGATGTGGCACTATTGCGTAAGCCTTTTACCCGGGGAGAACTGGCGCAGGCGCTGCGGCATTCGCGTAATTGAGATTCCTCCGCTACCCGCGCAAATACGCTTTGGTTACCGTGGGGCGAGTTTCTTGATGAGGCTGGTTTTATGCAACGCTCCGCGACATTCCTTCTTTTTAGTTTGCTGATGCTGACCACCGTATCGGCGCAGGCGGATATTATCGATGACGCCATTGGTAATATTCAGCAGGCGATAAACGACGCATACAAACCGGACAACGGGCGGGATTATGATGATTCCCGTGATGAAAGCTGGCAGCGCCAGATGAGTGACGACCGGCGCAGGCAATATGACAATCGCCGCCGCCAGTTTGAAGATCGACGTCGCCAACTGGATGACCGTCAGCGCCAGCTTGATCAAGAACGGCGTCAGTTAGAAGACGAAGAACGCAGAATGGAAGAAGATTACGATCGTTAACTGTAACTATCTAAATGTAAGAATATTTTATCCCCTGTAAGGGATTTCGCTGTCAGCTCAACATCTCGCCATTTTATGTCAATGCATGCACTTGAGCACAGTGCATGTATGCATTGCAATCTCTCTATGCTTATGGAAAAGTCGCCTGGCTGTCGTCTTGTCGGCCGGATAAGATGTTTTCATCGCATCCGGCAAATTTCCTTACTCCAGCATAATCTCCATTCCGTCATATCCTGCCTCAAACCCTGCGGGAAGCTGGTTTTCCATTATCCACAGGTCGAACTGATGGCTGATATGCGTCAGGATCACCCGTGGACAGCGGATAACGTCGTTCAACGCGATAACGGTATTTAAATCACAGTGATTGCGCGGTGGCTCGGTGCGCGGGGCATGGCTGCAGTCGATGATAATCACCTGGGGTTGGTTATTGTGGAGAAACTTCAGCGTCTTGTCGGGAAGTCTGGCGGTATCGGAGAGCCACGCCACGCGGCTATGTGCGGTCTCCAGCAGATAACCAAACGTCAGCTTTGAATGGTTGAGCGGTAGCGGCGTGACCTGCAATCCTTGCAGGTCAAACACTACGAATGGCGCGACGGTATGGCTAAAATCGAGGATGCCGTGATGCTTAAACAGATCGTCGCAACCCTGTTCATCCGGCGGTCCGTACACCGGGATAGTCGCCCCCACGCCCCAGCGCAGCGGAAACAGCCCCTGCACGTGATCCATATGATAGTGGGTCAACAGAAACTGCTGGAAGCTGCCCGCTGGCCAGTCGTCCATCAGATGCGGGATCCCCGCGTCCAGCAGCGTCACCGCATTGTTGAATTTGACCACCCCGCTACAAGGGCGTCGACGATATTGCGCCTGTAAGCGTGCTCGTTGGCAGGCCGCACAGTCGCAGCCAAATGTCGGCACCAGCTGTGCGCCGCCCGTTCCCGTTAGCGTAATGGTCAGACTCATGGCTCCCCCTACAGCGGTTTGGTGAAGCGAAAATGGCTCATGGTATAGCCTTCGCGCTGGTAAAAACGGTGTGCGTCAAGGCGTTGGGTGCTGGTGGAAAGCTCGGTGACTTCTGCGCCCGCTTCGCGTGCGGCGGCTTCGGCCCAGGCCAGTAGCTGGCTGCCAACCCTTAACCCTCGCGCCTGCGGCATCACCACCAGTTCCTGGATTTCGCCAATCCAGTTGGCGTGGTGAAGATGAAACTGCAGGTGTAGACCGATCAAGCCGACGACCTGTCCGTCGATCAGTGCCAGCTGGTAGTGCATATTGGCATCTTGCAGATTAGCGGCGTAACCAGCGCTAAAAGCCTGCAGGTCAAATTGACCCTGCTTCAACTCGCAGATGAGCGCGTAAACCGCATCGGTATCGTAGAGCGTGGCGCGGCGTAATTCACAGACAGACATGTTTCTTCTCCTTGCGTCCCATCAGTGCGAGCAGTGTATCGACAGACTGTAGCAAACTACCATCGTTATTCAGGACGTGGCAGTCATACGGGGCGTAGCGGGCTGCGCGTTCAAGACGGGCGGCGATTTCCGTTTCGCTCTCCCGCCCACGAGCCTGCAGGCGCTGGCGGAGAATTGCCGGAGAAACCTGTAAGCAAATGGGAAGCAAAGAAGCGCCATAACGGGCCTGCGCCTGGGGCAGATGCGCACGCGAGCCGTTGACCACCACATCAAAACCAGTGTGCAGCCAGAGGTCTATCTCCACGCCGACGCCGTAGTAGAAACCGTTGGCGTGCCAGCTCAGCGCCAGCAGATTCTGCCCGGCGCGGGTAAAAAACTCTGGTTCACTTAGCGCAATATGATTTTCATTCCCGGCGTTGGCGGCGCGGGTGATGTAGCGATGCGCCACCAGCAGTTGCGCCGGTTCCTGCTGGCGCAATTCTGCCAGCAGACTGTCCTTACCGGAGCCGGACGGCCCCATCAGCCAGATCAGTTTACCCATAGTCAGAATACCCTTTTGCCCTGACGCCAGACGTGGTCGATATGGATGTTGCCGCCTTTGCGATGCGCCAGCACCAGATCCGCGCGTTTACCTTCGGCAATAACGCCGCGATCGTCGAGATTTAAGGCCCGCGCCGGATTGCGGGTCACCAGACGAATAGCCTGCGACAGCGTAAAGCGGTTAGCGTCGTCATCCGCTACGCGAAATGCCGCATCGAGCAGGCTGGCGGGGTAGTAGTCGGAGGAGAGAATATCCAGCAGCCCCAGCTCAGCCAGCCTATGTGCCGCCACGTTGCCGGAGTGAGAACCGCCGCGCACGATGTTAGGTGCGCCCATCAGCACGTTCATGCCATGCTGGCGTGAGGCATCGGCGGCTTCGAAAGTTGTGGGAAATTCGGCGATCACGCTGCCAAGTTGATGCGATTCCAGCACATGATCGCAGGTGGCATCGTCATGGCTCGCCAGCGCAATCTGGCGCTCACGGCACATCTGGGCAATCGCCGTGCGGTTGGGCTGTGACCAACGCGCAGCCAGCGCTAACTGTTCTTCTTCATAACGGGCCATCTGCTCGTCGGTGAGCGAATACTTGCCCTGATAATACTCGCGGTACTTCTCACGATTGGCGAACTGACGCTGGCCGGGGGAATGATCCATCAGCGACACCAGCGTCACCGGCTCACGACCGACCAGTTTTTCAAACAGCGGCAGGGTAGTGTGATGCGGCAGCTCGCAGCGCAGGTGCAAGCGGTGCTCGGCGCGATTGACCCCACGCTTTTGCGTCTCTTCCACCGCGTTGATCATCTTCTCCAGATTTTCCAGACGGTCACCACCGTCGCGCACATCGCCAATCGCCACTGCGTCCAGCACGGTGGTAATGCCGCTGGCGACCATTAGCGCGTCGTGGCTGCTCATCGCCGAGTGGGCAGGCCAATCTACCTTCGGGCGCGGGGTAAAAAATTTGTCGAGATTATCGGTATGCAGCTCGATAAGCCCTGGCAGCAGCCAGCCGCCTTCGCCGTCCAGCGCCTCAGGTAGGCTGCTCGGACTTTCAGCAAAGGCGCGAATGACCCCGCCCTCGATTTCCAGCGATCCTTGCACCACGTCATCTTCCAGTACCAGCTTTACATTATTGATAATCATGCTGTTGTTCCCATCAGATGCAGACGATCCGCTACGCGGTCGCGCACGGTTTGATCGTGAAAAATACCGACAATTGCTGCGCCGCGGGCTTTTGCTTCTTCAATCAATGCGACGACGGCGGCGCTATTTTTGGCGTCCAGCGAGGCGGTGGGTTCATCGAGCAGCAGAATCGGGTAATCGACGATAAACCCGCGGGCGATGTTGACGCGCTGCTGTTCGCCACCGGAGAAGGTCGACGGTGCCAGGTGCCACAGCCGCTCCGGCACGTTCAGGCGGGTAAGCAGGTTAGCCGCTTTGGCTGCACACTCCTCACGGGAGACACCCAGATCCAGCAGCGGTTGCATCACCACATCCAGCGCGGAAATCCTCGGGATTACGCGCAGGAACTGGCTCACCCAGCCGATGGTTGAACGGCGAACTTCCAACACTTTGCGCGCTGGGGCCTGCACCAGATCGACCCACTCATCGCTGTGGCGAATGTGGATGTGTCCTTCATCCGGCAGATAGTTGGCGTACAGCGATCGCAGCAGCGTGGACTTGCCGCTACCCGAGTGACCGTGCAGCACCACGCATTCGCCATTTTTCACTTCCAGCGTGGCGTTTTGCAGCACCGGCAGACGCACGCCGTTTTGCTGATGCAGGACAAAAGTTTTACTGATGTTTTCAACGCGAATCATTTGAGCCTCATGGTTCTTATTGCCGGATGGCGCTGCGCTTATCCGGCCTACAAACAGCGCCCCGTAAGCTGCCATCCGGCATCCGATGTTTAATTTTGCAAAACGGACGACACCAGCAACTGGGTGTACGGATGGTGCGGGTCGTCGAGCACGCGGTCGGTTAACCCACTTTCCACCACCTGACCCTGCTTCATCACCAGCAAACGGTCTGCCAGCAGACGCGCCACACCCAAATCGTGGGTGACAATGACCACTGCAAGATCCAGTTCCACCACCAGGCCGCGCAGCAGGTCCAGCAGTTTGGCCTGTACCGAAACGTCCAGCCCGCCGGTGGGTTCGTCCATAAACACCAGTTTGGGATGGGTGACGAGGTTGCGGGCGATCTGCAGGCGCTGCTGCATACCGCCGGAAAAGGTGGTTGGCAGGTCGTCGATACGCGAGGCAGGGATCTCCACCTCCTCCAGCCAGCGCTGCGCGGTGGAGCGGATGTCGCCGTAGTGACGCGCGCCAGTGGCCATCAGGCGTTCGCCGATATTGCCTCCGGCGGAGACCTGACGGCGCAGGCCATCCAGCGGATGCTGATGCACCACGCCCCATTCGGTGCGCAGCAGACGGCGACGGTCGGCCTCGTTCATGCCGTACAGCGAACGGTTCTGATACAAAATCTCACCGCTCTGCGGCGTCAGCCGTGAAGAGATCGATTTCAGCAGCGTGGTTTTGCCAGAACCGGACTCGCCGACGATACCCAGCACTTCGCCTGGCCACAGGTCAAAAGAGACATCGCTGAAGCCCTTGCCCGGCGCGTAGAGATGGGTCAGGTTGTTGACTGAAAGCAGCGGTTGCGTCATTTGCTGAGGGCCTCGCTCTGTTGGCGGCAGTAATCGGTGTCGGAGCAGACAAACATGCGTTTGCCGCTGTCATCGAGCACCACTTCATCGAGATAGCTGTGGGTTGAGCCGCAGATGGCACAAGGTTCATCCCAGCTCTGCACGGTAAACGGGTGATCGTCGAAATCGAGACTTTCCACGCGGGTGTAAGGTGGAACGGCATAGATGCGTTTTTCGCGGCCTGCGCCAAACAGTTGCAGGGCCGGCATCATGTCCATCTTCGGATTGTCGAATTTCGGGATGGGCGACGGGTCCATGACGTAGCGGCCGTTGACCTTCACCGGATAGGCGTAAGTGGTGGCGATATGACCGAAGCGGGCGATATCTTCATACAGTTTCACCTGCATGATGCCGTACTCTTCCAGCGCGTGCATCGTGCGAGTTTCCGTTTCACGCGGTTCGATAAAGCGTAGCGGCTCGGGGATCGGTACCTGGAAGATGATTATTTGATCTTCCACCAGCGGCGTCTCCGGGATGCGGTGGCGGGTCTGGATCAGCGTCGCATCTTCCGTACGCTCAGTGGTATTCACTCCGGTCACACGCTTGAAGAAATTACGAATCGATACGGCGTTAGTGGTGTCGTCCGCGCCCTGGTCAATCACTTTCAGCACGTCCGGCTCGCCAATCACGCTGGCGGTAAGTTGAATGCCGCCGGTTCCCCATCCGTATGGCATCGGCATTTCACGTCCGCCAAACGGTACCTGGTAACCGGGGATCGCTACCGCTTTCAGAATTGCGCGGCGGATCATGCGTTTGGTCTGCTCATCAAGATAGGCAAAGTTGTAGCCGGAGAGGTTAGTGGTCACAGGTGGCCTCCTGTTGCAGGCGTTTGAGCAGTTCCAGTTCGGCCTGGAAATCGACGTAATGGGGAAGTTTGAGGTGCGAAACAAAACCCGCCGCCTCGACGTTATCCGCATGCGCCAGCACGAACTCTTCGTCCTGCGCCGGTCCTGTGACCGTTTCATCGTATTCGGCTGCCTGTAGGGCGCGGTCCACCAGCGCCATCGCCATCGCTTTACGTTCGCTCATACCGAACACCAGCCCGTAGCCGCGGGTAAAATGGGGGGATTCATTTTCTGGCGCGACAAATCCGTTGACCATTTCACATTCCGTCATCAGCAGTTCGCCGACGTTCACCGCAAATCCCAGCTCTTCCGGTACGGTTTCCAGTGCCACATAGCCGCTACGGATTTCGGCGGCAAACGGGTGGTTGCGCCCGTAGCCGCGCTGGGTGGAGTAGGCCAGCGCCAGCAAATATCCCTCGTCACCACGCATCAGCTGTTGCAGACGTGAAGCGCGTGAGCAGGGGTAAACCGGCGGCGTGCGGGTGATGTCGTCGGGTGTTGCGCCATCATCCTCTTCACGTTTAGCCAGGCCCTGGTTCGCCAGCAGGGAAAAGACGTGCGGGGAGGCATCTTGTTCGCTCTCAGCGGTGCGCAGCGGCGGCGCTTCACCGTTCGCCAGCAGGGTAAAATCCAGCAGACGATGGGTGTAGTCGTAGGTTGGACCCAACAGCTGCCCGCCGGGAATATCCTTGTAGACCGCGGAGATTCTGCGCTCAAGACGCATTTCTGCGCTGTTAACCGGTTCGCTGACAGCGACCTTTGCCAGCGTAGTGCGGTAGGCGCGGAGCAAAAAGATGGCCTCGACGTTATCGCCGCTGGCCTGTTTGAGCGCCAGCGCAGCCAGTTCGCGGTCGGCGATGCCGCCTTCGGTCATCACCCGATCAACGGCCAGGTTCATCTGCTGTTCGATTTGCGCCACGCTCAGTTCAGCAATGGTCTCATCGCCCCGGCGTCGGTTTTCCTGCAGGGCGTGGGCGTTGGCTATCGCCTTTTCGCCCCCTTTGACGGCGACGTACATCAGCACACCTCCACATGGGTGGTTCGCGGAATAGCCAGCAGGCGTTCGCCACAGGTGAGGATCAGATCGACCCCCAGTGGGAACGGATGCGGGCGTTCGGTGAGTTCGTGAATCAGGCATTCCGGCAGCTGTGGCGCGATCATGCGCTCTTCGGCGATGCCCGCGCCGGTCAGACGCAGCATGCGTCCGCCGCTTAAGCCAGAGACCTGCACAATCAACGTGGCGCTGGTTTCTGGCGCGACGGCGGAACCGGCGGAGAGGGCGTTAAGCTGTTCGCTGCTGATACGTTCGTCGGCGACGGCAAAGGCCGCCAGCTGTGGCTGATCCACCAGCGGCGCGTTGGTGTGAAAACGCAGGTTCTGCCGGGCGATATCGTTATCCATCGACGGTGCCAGCCAGACCGGCGTGTCGCCATCGACCAGGGTCAGCAGCACGCTGGTGGTTGCCAGACCCAGCGGCTGCCAGCCGTGTTTCAGCTGATGCAGGGCGACGATTACGCCCGGTTCGCTCATGGCTTTCAGCAGGCGACGAAAGCTCTGCTGAGCATCCTGAACGGGTAAATTAAATGCGGTCTGTAAGGTCATGCGTTATCTCCGCGTACCAGCGTGAAGAAGTCGACCCGGCTGGCGTTGACTTCGGCACAGCGTGCGTTAATCAACGCATCGCGTTCCGCTTCCAGCGGGGCAATTAAGGTTTCCATTAGGTTCTGGAAATGCGTTTGTTCCTGCAGTAGCGCGTCAATTACCGCGCACTGCTCGGCATGTTGCTTATTGCGTCCCAGCAGGTAGCTGTAACCCAGCGTGCCGCTCTTCAGGCGTACCACTGCGCGGGTAAGCGTGGTGTCACCGGCAAAGAAGCGGTTACCGGTACCGCCCATACGGGCCTGGATCTGCATCAGTCCGCTTTCCGGTGCGCGGATAAGTTCATAGTCCGGCGTCAGTTTGAGCGCGTTGATACGGGCGTTCAGGGCATCGGCATTGCTGTAAGCCAGCGCGCGCATCCAGCGCTGGCGGGTGGCGGTATCGAAATGCATTCAGTGCTCCATAGTGAATTCGATCATGTCGGCGCGGGTCAGGCTGACGGAGTATTCCGCCGCGTGTTCTTCGCCTTCACGGTGGTTCAGGGTGCGCACGCACAGCAGCGGCGCCATATTGGGGATTTCCAGCACCTTGCTCTCTTTGGCCTGCGCGCGGCGAGCGCTGATGCGCGTTTGCGTGCGCAGCAGCGTCAGACCTGATTGTTGGCGCAGATAGTCGTGCAGTGAGCCGCTGTTAAAGCCTTGCAGCAGCGGCCACAGCGTGAGGTCGGAAAAATAGTGGTCGATCTGGCACAGTGCGATCCCGTTAACCCGACGCAGGGTGCGCAGGTGAATCACGTTATCGCCCTCGTTTATGCTGAGCGCATCGGCAATGTGGCTGGAGGCCGGACGCAGCACCGCCAGCAGTTTTTCGCTGGTGGGGTGGCTGCCCTGGTCCAGCAGGTTCTGACTAAAGCGTGCCTGGGCATTAAGCGGGTAATCGAACGGGCGCATCAGCACCAGCACGCCGACTCCTTGGCGACGCTGAACCCAACCGCGTTCAACCAACTGGTCAATGGCGCGGCGCAGGGTGTGGCGGTTTACCTCGAAGCGCGCGGCAAGCTGATGCTCGGCGGGCAGATAGTCACCGCAGCGATAATGTTGACGTAGCTCCTGCTCAAGTCTCGCGGCAATTTCCTGATAACGCGTTGGATAACTGGTCGGATGTGTAGACAAGTGCATAGCAATCAATGCCTCGCTAATCAGATAAAGTGCTTACGCAAACGCTGGGAAAGGAAATCCAGCAGGCTGACGGTGACGATGATTAACACCATCAGGGCGCAGGTTTGCTGGAACTGGAAGCCGCGAATCGCTTCCCATAAGGTCACGCCAATACCACCTGCGCCCACCATGCCGACTACCGTGGCTGAGCGAACATTGGATTCAAAGCGATACAGCGAGTAGGAGATAAGCAGCGGCATGACCTGTGGCAGAACGCCGTACAGAATCTCTTCAATTTTGTTGGCTCCGGTGGCGCGAATACCTTCTACCGGACCCGGCTCAATGGCTTCTACCGCTTCGGAAAGCAGCTTGGAGAGTACCCCGGTAGTGTGGATAAACAGTGCCATCACCCCGGCGAATGGCCCTAACCCGACGGCGACCACGAATAGCATCGCGAAGACCATTTCATTGATGGCGCGGCAGGCGTCCATCAGGCGACGCATCGGCTGGTAAATCCACCACGGCACCAGGTTATCGGCGCACATCAGGCCGAAGGGAATCGACAGTACAACGGCGAGGGCGGTCCCCCAGACGGCAATTTGCAGGGTGACGGCCATTTCACCGAGATAGTTCTGCCACTGGCTGAAATCCGGCGGGAAGAAGTCGGCGGCGAAGGTCGCCATATTGCCGGAATCTTCGATCAGCGTGAGCGGAGCCATTTCGGCACCTTTCCACGAGACCACCAGTACGGCGAGCAGAATGGCCCAGCTCAGTAGTGAGAACCAGCTACGTTTGGGCGGGGCGACGGTGATGGTTTGCATGTTTAGCTCCGTGCATAGGTTATTGCCGGATGGCGGCGCAGGGGCCTTATCCGGCCTACAAAACATCGTAGACCCGGTAAGCGAAGCGCCACCGGGCACCAGGGTTACTGCACCGCTTTGGTGACGCTGGTCATAGCGCCCAGTGCGGCGGTCAGACGGTCAAGGTCATCGAGCTGCGCTTTCAACGCCGAGGTTTTGCTGGTTTTCTCTTCCTCGTTCAGCCCTTTGTTGTCCTTCACACCCTGCATCTCTTTAAACAGTGCCAGCTGGCGAATCGGCACCAGTTGCAGATCGCTGGAGGCGCGGAACGGTGCCCATCCAAGGCGTTCCAGTACGGTTTTCTGTTCCGGCGTTTTGCCGTAATTCATAAAGAAGTCGTACACCTTGTCCTTGGTGGTTTCGGAGAGGTTTTTACGCCAGACGATCGGATCGCCCGGGATCAGCGGTGACTTCCAGATCACCTTCAGCTCTTTCAGCTTTTCCGGCGCGGAAGTTTTCAGCTTGTCGAGGTTTTCGGTGTTGTTGGTGGCGACATCGACTTGCTTGTTGGCGACTGCCAGGGCGTTGGTTTCGTGTCCGGCGTTAACGGTGCGTTTGAAATCGCTCGCGGAGATGTTGTTTTTGGCAAAGACGTAGTAGCCGGGAACAAGAAAGCCTGACGTTGAGTTGGGATCGCCGTTGCCGAAGGTCAGATCCTTACGTTTGGCGATCAGATCGTTCAGGTTATTGATCGGACTGTCTTTGTTAACGATCAACACGCTCCAGTAACCCGGGGATCCGTCGGCGGCGACGGTCTGGGCAAACACTTGCCCGTTAGCGCGATCCACCGCTTCCATTGCCGAGAGGTTGCCGTACCAGGCGATATCCACTTTGTTAAAGCGCATGCCCTGGATGATCCCGGCGTAGTCCGGGGCGAAGAAGGCGTTCACTTTCACGCCCAGTGATTTTTCCATGTCCTTCAGGAACGGTTCCCACTGCGGCTTCAGGTTTTGCTGTGACTCGGTCGAAATAATGCCAAAGTTCAGCGCTTTTTCTTGCTCTTCGGCATGCGCCGGGCTTAACAAGGTACTGACGCTAAACATGCTGGTGAAGGCCAGCGCGGCAACTGTCTTATAGCTCATGTCGTTTCCTTAATTAGTCATTGTTCCAGGCTATTTCACTTGCCAGCCTGAATCCGGGCAGTGCTCAAAATCCTCACGTACTGCGTGTACGCTCCGGTTTTTCCGCGCTGGCCGTCTCCAGCCTGGCTGCGCCAATAACGCCTGGTTTTTTAGAACTATGCAGCCTGCGCGTTCTGTTCGACGCGGTTCATGCTGCGGTAAAGATGGTCAAAACGATCGTTATCAAAATGCTGGCTGCTGCCATCAAAGAAGACGTTGCCCTGGCGCAGCGCGACGATGCGTTCGCAGTAGCGCAGGGCGTAATCCACCTGATGCAGCGTGACGACCACGGTGATGCCGTCGGTCTGGTTGATGTCGCGTAGGGTGTCCATCACGATGCGTGCGGATTCCGGGTCCAGTGAGGCAATCGGCTCATCGGCAAGGATCACTTTGGCCTGCTGCATCAGCGCGCGGGCGATTGCGACGCGCTGCTGTTGTCCGCCCGAAAGCGTGGAAACACGCTGGTATGCAAAGTGCGCCATGCCAACGCGGGTTAACGCTTGTAATGCACGCTGTTTCTGCTCAGCGGTAAACCAGTTAAAACAGGTGCGCCAGAACGGCGTGCTGCCGAGCGCGCCAATCAGGACGTTCTCCAGCACTGTCAGGCGGTTCACCAGATTGAACTGCTGGAAGATGTAGCCGGTGTGGGCGCGGCTTTTGCGGATATCGCGCGCCAGGCGGCCTTCATGTTGAACGGTGCGGCCCAGCAGCTCGACGCGGCTACCGGGTGATTTATCACCGACGATCAAACCGCTTAAATGACGTAAAAGGGTGGATTTGCCGGAGCCGGACGGCCCAAGCAGAGCCACCATCTCACCGGAACAGATATTCAGATCAACCGCATTGAGCGCCTGATGTTGATTGAAGGACTTGGAGAGTTTTTCGACGCGAATAATCGTTTGCATGCTGCGGCCTCCCTAAAAAAGTGGCCCCATCGTGGCGGATCAATGTGACGTTTTCGTTAAGGGATAGTTACTCGATGATGAAGAGTTGAGCGCTATTTGATGACAGTACGGGAGGGCTGGCCTCCCGTTGGATTACTCTGTAGGGGGTTGCTGTTGTTTGACGACGTTGATCATCCACGGCACGCCATACTGGTCGCTCACTTTACCGAAACCGTGGGCCCAGAAGGTTTCCTGCCAGTCCATTTCGATTTTTCCGTTTGCTGCCAGGTTATCGAACCAGCGTTTGCCTTCATCGACGTTTTGCGTGTCGAGCACCAGCGTAAAGCCAGAGTAGTGAGCATTTCCGTCCGGGGCGCTATCGCTCATCATGATGTCGCTGCCCGCAACGCGCAGGTTGGCGTGGGCGATGGCGGTGTCGGGGAATTTCATGCCTGAAGGGCAACCATCTTCACTATCCTGCGCCGATTTGGGCATTTCACCGAAGTTGATTTTGTAGAGCAGTTCAGCGCCTAACGTTTTTTGATAGTAGGCGATAGCGTCAGCGCAGTTGCCTGCAAAGGAGATATAGGGACTTAACGGCATAATCTTTACCTCAGGTAAAAGAAACCAGTTAAGTGTAGTTATCGTCTGCATAAATAAACCAGGCGGGAAGTATGAGCTTCCCGCCTGGCAGATGAGCTGGTGTAGACCTGATGAGCGTAGTGCCATCAGGCAATTTGCATCAGTTCTTTTTCACAAACTCAGATTTCAGCTTCATTGGGCCAAAGCCATCGATTTTGCAATCGATGTTGTGGTCACCTTCAACCAGGCGAATGTTTTTCACTTTGGTACCGATCTTCAGCATGGAAGAGCTACCTTTTACCTTCAGGTCTTTCACGACGGTAACGCTGTCGCCGTCGGCCAGCAGGTTGCCGTTGGCATCTTTAACGATCAGTTCGTCGCTGTCCTGTGCCGGTTCAGCATCGTTCCATTCGTGCGCGCATTCCGGGCAGATGAACATGCCGTTATCTTCGTAAGTGTATTCGGAGTTGCATTGTGGGCAGTGTGGTAATGACATGTGGATTTCCTCAAAAGTCAGCAGGGGCAAATGCGCCCAAAAAATGGCAGATTGCCGAAAAAGGCCGCAATTATACATAAAATCCCTGCTTTTGTCGGGACTACTGCGTGATTATGCAAATGATCTGCTGTAAAGACCCTTTGCTTTTACCTCAATGAAAGTATGGGGTAATATTTTTTAAGGGAAATTGCTACGTCAGGTTATTTAAGATAAGGTGAGGCGAAATATCTGATATTCATAGGTAACATCGCCTGCGGATGTCTAAGTCATTGTGATTGAATATCTCAATCCCCCTTAATTTTAGTAGGGGGATTAAGCTGGCATTTTTTAAAACTGAACTACGCTGTTTATCTTTCTTACTTATTACATAAGTGAGAGGTTTCAGGCCAGCGGTTGTACGCCAAACTTATTTTAATAATATCAATTGGTTGTTTTGATTTTAATTATTTCCACACGTAATTATAAAAGCCAAAAAATCTATAAATAAAACGATTGGGCTAAATAAAAGCAATGCTATTTGCGTTAAGGAAAGATTTTCCATGCACACACAGACAATATATGAATTAAGTCAGGAAGCGGAACGCTTGCTGATGCTCTCGCTTGAACATCTCAGGCAATTGCAAAAATTGCCCATGACGTCGTTGGATGATGTCGCGCTAAAACAAGGAGAGCATAGCAGTCAGGTTGTTCAGCCCCTGCATTTCAGCGCGCGTGGCATGGATGTCCAGCAAGCAACGCTCAATAATGAGTTGCGCAAGATTACGCGTCTGGAAATGGTGCTGGCGATTGTTGGCACGATGAAAGCGGGAAAATCGACTACGATTAACGCAATTGTAGGGACAGAAGTTTTACCTAATCGTAATCGCCCCATGACGGCGTTACCAACGCTAATTCGTCATACGCCGGGGCAGAAAGAGCCGGTCCTGCATTTTTCACATGTCGCGCCGATTGATGCCTTAATGAAGGTTTTACAGCAGCGTGTGCGCGAGTGCGATCGCCTGCGTCTTACGCAGACCCTGGAAATTGACAAGGATATGAATGTCCTGCTGCAGCATATTGAAAACGGCGTGGCATTTGAACGGTATTATCTTGGCGCACAGCCTATTTTCCATTGCCTTAAAAGCCTGAACGACCTGGTGCGCCTGTCAAAAGCATTGGATGTTGATTTTCCTTTTGCTGCCTATGCCGCGATTGAGCATATTCCGGTTATTGAGGTTGAGTTTGTCCATTTGGCCGGACAAGCAAGCTACCCAGGGCAATTAACGTTGCTGGATACGCCGGGGCCGAACGAGGCGGGACAACCGCACTTACAAAAAATGCTTAATGAACAGCTGGTACGGGCCTCTGCGGTGCTGGCGGTGTTGGATTACACCCAATTGAAATCGATTTCTGATGAGGAAGTGCGTCAGGCGATTATGGCGGTTGGCAAGTCAGTACCGCTGTATGCGCTGGTGAACAAGTTCGATCAGAAAGACCGCAACAGTGACGATGAAGAGCAGGTGCGGGCGTTGATTTCTGGCACGTTGATGCAAGGTGGTATTGCCCCTGAGAGAATCTATCCGGTTTCCTCAATGTGGGGCTATCTGGCAAACAGGGCGCGTCATGAGCTGACGGCCCGTGGGCGACTGCCGGATCATCAGGTGCAACGTTGGGTGCAGGATTTTGCCGAAGCGGCGCTTGGCAGACGCTGGCGTACCACCGATCTTGAAGATACGGAGCATATCCGTCATGCCGCCGACCTGTTGTGGGAAGACTCGCTGTTTGAACAGCCTATCCAGAAAGTGATTCACGCCGCTTACGCCAATGCATCGCTGTATGCGCTACGCTCAGCGTCACATAAGTTATTGAACTATGCGCAAAGCGTGCATGAATATCTGGAGTTTCGTGCCCACGGGTTAACGGTCGCCTATGACAAACTGCGGCTGAACATCACGCATATTGAAGAGGATATGCAGCAGTTAGAAGTGAGCCAGGGGCGGGTAAGCGATGAAGTCAGCCATGAAGTAGAACTGGCGCTGGAAGCTGCTGCAGCCTATCTCAGAGAGCAACAAACCGAGATTCTTTGCGGTATCAACACCTTCTTTATCAAAGAAAACGTCCTGATGATGTCACAACATAGCCTGGGAGCTGGCGTCTCCTCGGCAGAAATGTCCGGAGAAATGCTGGTGCTGCACGATGAAGGCCAGGCGAAAATTGTGTTAGATAAAATTCGCTCGTCCTGTGAGGGGGTATTGCTGGCGGCGCAGGAAAGCATCAGCCGTGACTTAGCCCTGCGTTTTGAACAGCTTGAGTCGACGCTCTCCCGGGCGCTAAATGACGCGATGCGGCCAATTGAGCAAAGGGTGAAAGAGGAGCTAAACCACGCCGGTTTTCGTGCGCGGATCCGTTTTCCAGCGTTCCATACAGCGATGTTTAATTTCAATACCCGCCAATTGTTTAACGAAGCCATTGAACAGGATATCCCGGTGGAAAATCCACCGTCTACTGGTGGTGCGGTGCGTGACACTTTCTCTCGTTGGCTAAATCAACCCAACTGGGGATGGAATGATTACGTCGAAACAAAAACGCGTTATCTCATTGATATGGGCGCTTTGCATAAGAACCTTGTGCAGTATGTCTCCCAGTTTTGCCAACAAATTCGTAAAGCTTTAGTTGCTCAGGTCGATATTTCCGTTACGGCAGGCATGGCCACGTTTTTTGCAGATTTTTCACTGTGTCTGGCGCAATTGCAGGCGAGTCTGAGTGAGAGTCTGACGCTACGCCAACAAAATGAATCCGCGGTGAATGCAATGAATGAGCAATTGCAGCAGCGCATTACGATTGCGGCATGGCTTTATGAAGATTCCCGTTTGCTGCGTGACGATATCAATACCCTTTTTGCAACCGAGCACACATGACTAACGTTTTACTGGAAGGCCCCGGGAGGACGCTGGAGTGTGTCTACCCGAAGTTTATGGTCGATCTGGTTCAGGGAGATGAAACCAAACGTTCCGGCGGTTTTCTGCAACAGCAGCAGCGGCTGCGCGCGCGTCTGACGCAGGAGGTGTTATCCCAGACACAACTGCGGGCGTGGGTGATGGCGGGAGTGTCCAGCGAGCATCTGGTGATGCGTCTTAAGCTGGTAGAAAAGTTGGCGGGCATGATCGACCCAGGCCATCTGGCGCTGGTGCGTATTGCCGAAGGGCTGAAGTTTTTACAACAAACCGAACACCCGCGTGGGCTTTCAACCCCCGGTCTTTTACAACAAATAAATTCACTGACTGACTGGTTTACCCAACGCGCTGCGTATAAAGAGAAGGCGCTGACCCAGCGTGGCCTGACGGTTCAGGCGGGCGAACACAGCGAACAAATTTTTACCCGCTGGCGGGCTGGCGCATATGACGGTTGGTCGTTACCTGGACGCTGTTTTGTTGCGCTGGAGGAGTTGCGCTGGGGAGCCTTCGGTGACGCCTGCCGGTTAGCGAATGCCGATGTGGTGTTAATGCTAAAAGACAACCTGCGAACCATGGCCGCTCAGGCGTTGGCGGACAGCGTGAATGCGGCGCCTGCTACGCGTCATTACTATCATCATTGGCTCAGCACGCCAGTTGTCGGCGGATCGGGCGAGTATAACGATATGCTGAGCTGGTTAGGCGACTGGTGCGATGCGCAGCGTCATCCGGTGAGCTGGTCGGTGACGCAGCGTTGGCAAAATGTGGCGTTAGGAATGCCGCGATTGTGTTCGGCGAAACGACTGGCTGATGCGATGGTTGAGGAGATTTTTGCACCGTCCCCACTCATCAATTGAGCAGGGACGGTCAGTGTGGCTAAGACAGAGTTAGTGGTGCAGAGAGTCTGCCGGGGTGGACACCGTTTCGTTGGCGACCAGGTTTTTATTAAAACGTTTGGCGTACAGCGCGGTGATAATCGGCACCAGAATGGCGGTGACAATTACGCTGGCGGCAACCAGCGCCGTAGCGGATGCGGCAACCGGTTCGAACGCCGGGTTAATCTGGGCGATAATCACCGGGTTTGCTACCGCAGCGCCTGCTGCTGAAGAGGCTGCTACGCCTGCCGTACCGTTCCCGCCACCAATAACACGGTCTGCAATAATCAGAGGGATACCGGTGATGACGATAACCGCGACACCCAGCAGGATACCCAGCAGACCGGTATCAACGATTACGCTCAGGTTAATGGTGTTACCCAACGCGAAGCCGAAGAACGGGATCAGCACCGGAGTGGCTTTGCTGAAGAAAGAACGCAGGTCATGATCCAGGTTGCCTAATGTAAAGCCAATCAGGAACGGTAATACCGCGCCGATGAAATGGTGTGGCTCGAAGGAGGCCAGACCCGCGGAGCCGAGGATCACCATGGTCATTAACGGGCCGGATTCCAGAGACATCAACACAAATGCGCCGGACTCTTCTTTGGTGCCGTACTGGTTCATCAGGCTGGCGTACAAACCACCGTTGGTCATGTCCATTGCGGAGACAATTGCCAAAACTGAGAGGCCTGCAAAGAACCCGGTTTGAATACCGGTATCAGGAATGAATGAAGCCGCAATCATTGCCACTACCCACGCCACGGCTATTTTGGTTATTACCAGCGTACCGGACTTGCGTAATACCGTGCCGGTTGCCCGTAAATCAATAGATGCGCCGATACAAAAAAACCACACTGCCAGAATCGGTACCGTTCCGCTGATCATTCCTTTGGTAAACGAACCGAAATACGCACCGGTATCCGGAGCTAACGTATTTAACACTGCGCCTAATAACAGAGGAATCAACATCATTCCGCCGGGGATGCGTTCAATCGTGGCTTTAATTTTCATAAACGTCCTCATGTCTTGTCGCCGCTAATACTAGCGCAAGAGAGTAAAAATTAATAAATTCAACTGGTTACTGGTTTTTCTTAACAAAGAAACTCGCTATCTCTTTGTTTTATAAAATCTAACGCGGCATACGTTGAGCGTGTTGCTGCTCCCAGGGATATTGCGTCTGGAATTAGTTTGCATTCATGGGAACATTGATTCAATCAAAATAAAACGATGTTTTAGTTATCTTCATCACATATTCCGAGCAAAAGTTCCCGGTCACTCTGATTATTAAAAAAGCTGTGATCTTTTTGTGAAGGGATTAGGTGTTTTTTTTGCTAGCAGAATAATAATGACCGCTGTGATTGTTGGTGCAATAAAGCGATTTATTCTTGTATTTAATTGTCAGTAAATCGCAAGCGTTACATGTAAAAAAGATGACTAAGAATGACCTAATTTACGCATGTTGACGAAATGAAAAACTATATGTGAAGTTGATCACAAATTTAAACGCTGTTAGGGTAAAGAGGTCATTAACCGCCCAATCAGGCGTCAACAGGTTCGGTTGTACTGTGCGTTTCTCGTCAGTGTAAGTAAACCTGCTACGCTTGTTACAGGGAATGCGCCTGTGCGTTCCCCGCTCGGTGATGACCTTGACGCATGGGCGTTGGGGGATTCGAACTGGAGCGTGACAGGGCTAAGTCTATGAGGACGAGTATGCTAAAAAGGAAAAAAATAAAACCTATAACGCTGCGCGACGTTACCATCATTGATGACGGTAAATTGCGAAAAGCCATTACCGCAGCGTCGTTAGGTAATGCGATGGAATGGTTCGATTTTGGTGTTTATGGATTTGTTGCTTACGCATTAGGTAAAGTGTTCTTCCCGGGGGCTGACCCCAGCGTGCAGATGGTTGCTGCACTCGCCACCTTCTCTGTTCCCTTTCTGATTCGACCGCTTGGCGGATTGTTCTTCGGTATGCTCGGCGATAAATACGGTCGTCAGAAGATACTGGCTATCACCATTGTGATTATGTCGATAAGTACCTTCTGTATCGGTCTTATTCCCTCGTATGCCTCGATTGGTATCTGGGCGCCGATTCTGCTGCTGCTGTGTAAGATGGCACAGGGATTCTCGGTCGGCGGAGAGTACACCGGGGCGTCGATTTTTGTCGCGGAATATTCGCCGGACCGTAAGCGTGGATTTATGGGCAGTTGGCTGGACTTCGGATCGATTGCCGGGTTTGTGCTGGGTGCGGGCGTGGTGGTTCTGATTTCAACCGTCGTCGGCGAGGAAAATTTCCTTGACTGGGGCTGGCGTATTCCGTTCTTCCTGGCGCTACCGTTAGGGCTGATTGGTCTGTACCTGCGTCATGCGCTGGAAGAGACGCCGGCGTTCCAGCAGCACGTGGATAAACTGGAGCAGGGCGATCGTCAGGGTCTACAGGAAGGTCCGAAGGTTTCGTTTAAAGAGATTGCGACTAAGCACTGGCGCAGCTTGTTGGCATGTGTTGGTCTGGTGATTGCTACCAACGTCACCTACTACATGCTGCTCACCTATATGCCGAGCTACCTGTCGCATAACCTGCATTACTCCGAAGACCACGGTGTGTTGATTATTATCGCCATCATGATTGGTATGCTGTTTGTGCAGCCGATTATGGGGTTGCTCAGCGACCGCTTCGGGCGTCGTCCGTTTGTGATCATGGGCAGTATTGCGCTGTTTGTGCTGGCGATTCCGGCATTTATCCTGATTAACAGTAATGTTATCGGTCTGATTTTCGCCGGGTTGCTGATGTTGGCGGTGATCCTCAACTGCTTTACCGGGGTGATGGCGTCCACGTTACCGGCGATGTTCCCGACGCATATTCGCTACAGTGCACTGGCCGCCGCGTTTAATATCTCGGTATTGATTGCTGGTCTGACTCCGACATTGGCCGCATGGCTGGTGGAAAGCTCGCAGAATCTGATGATGCCTGCTTATTATCTGATGGTGATTGCGGTGATTGGTTTAATTACCGGCGTGACTATGAAAGAGACCGCCAATCAGCCGCTGAAAGGGGCCACGCCTGCAGCTTCGGATATTCAGGAAGCGAAAGAGATCCTCGGCGAACACTACGATAACATTGAACAGAAAATCGAAGATATCGATCAGGAAATTGCTGAGCTACAGGTTAAGCGCACGCGTCTGGTGCAGCAGCATCCGCGTATTGATGAGTAATCGTGTCATTGCCTGATGGCGCGCAGCTTTTAGGCCTACGGGTAGCATTGTACTTTGTAGGCTGGATAAGGCGTCAGCCGCCATCCGGCGCGTGGCCTTAAGGTTGGCTTAATATCCTTCAGGCAAACTCTCCTCCATAGTTTCGGAGGAGAGTGTCATGAAAACCCGTATTTATGAAAGTTTGACCACCGTGTGCAGTTTGCTGATCGTCAGCAGCTTTTTGTATGTATGGGTGAGCTCTTACTGAATTTTCGCCAATTTCACCCATGCGCGAGTGCCGTTGGCTCCCTGGCGATTTTGCAAATAGAAATGCCCTTGATGTAACTGGGTGATGCGACTGACAATGCTCAGCCCCAGTCCAATTCCGCCAAAGCGGCTGTCCATACGCACAAACGCTTTACTCAACTCCCCACATTTACTTTCATCAATGCCCGGCCCTTCATCTTCGACGGCAAGGACGGCATCATGCTCTGTGTTCAGGCTAATTGTAATATGGGTGCCTTCCGGGCTGTAACGATGCGCGTTTTCCACCAGATTTCGTAGTAGCATCCGCAACAGCGTAGCATCTCCAGGCACAACAACGTCCGCCGCGCTTTGTGGCAGGAGCAGCGTCTGTTTACGTTGGTCCAGCATGGTGCTGAGTTCATCGTAGGAGGGCAGAATAACATCCTCCAGCAGTTTGACATGCTGGTAGCTCCCGGCCGAAAACGACTGTCCGACGCGGGCGAGTTGCAGCAGTTGCGACACGCTGTCCATCATTTGATCCAGGCGGGCAATTAGCGGCGAAACGTCGACCTTATGGGTTTTGGATAATAATTCCAGATGCAGGCGTACGCCTGACAGCGGTGTGCGCAGTTCGTGAGCGACATCGGCGGTAAATAAGCGTTCGTTTTCAATCGTGCTGGTTAGCCGCGTTACCAGGTCGTTGAGCGCGGAGACAACCGCCTGGATCTCAATGGTTGAGCTGTGAATTTCAATCGGGGTCAGGTTATCGGCTGCCCGCGCCTCCAGCTCTTTTTGCAGATCTGCCAGCGGGCGAGTAATACGTCGCACTGCCTGGTAGCAAATCAGCAGTGCCAGGCTGACCATAAAGATGCCGGGGACGATCAGACTGGCGATGGCCTCGCGGATCTCATGCATGATGTGGCGATCGTTGTTGCGATTTTCGCGCAATGCCTGTTCGAATAACTGTATTTGCTCGGTACTTTCATGCCACAACCAGAAGGTGCTAATCAGCTGAAAGACCAGCAGAATAAGACCAATCGTCAGCATCAGGCGATGACGAAGCGGGAGCGGTTGTTTTAGATATTGCAGCAGCTTCACTTAGCTTTCCTCAGTGGCAACCAGCATATAGCCAAATCCCCTGACCGTGCGGATGCGAGATTTTCCGACTTTGTCGCGCAGGTTGTGAATGTGCACTTCCAGCGTATTGGTCGACGGTTCGTTATCCCAGCTGTAGATGTCGTTATACAAAATTTCCCGGTGTACCGGGCTGCCCGCTTTGAGCATCAGGCGCGACAGGAGCGCGTATTCTTTCGGCGTTAAGATAACCTCTTGCCCGTCCATCCACACCTGGCGCCGACCGATATTCAGCGTCAGATTGCTGACAATGAGTTCACTTTCACCCTGATTGTTGTGACGACGCAGCAGTGCCCGGATGCGGGCATGCAGTTCTTCCAGTGCGAACGGTTTGACCAGATAGTCATCAGCACCCACGTCCAGTCCGCTGACCCGGTCTTTCACCGTGTCGCGGGCGGTGAGGATAAGTACCGGCACGGTGTATTTTTTCTGCCGGATCCGGTTCAGGAAATGCAGACCGTCTTCATCCGGTAAACCCAGGTCCAGAACAACCAGACTGTAATGTCCGCTCTCCAGACACTGCTCCGCTGCACGGGCCGTGGATACGCCGTCGCAGGCGTAGCCTTCTGTTTGCGCGGCGAGTATCAGTCCCTGTAATAACAACGTATCATCTTCAACAATCAGGATTTTCATTCGTTTAGCCTCCCCGGCAGGGTTGCAGAATATCATCTGCTGCCTGGTATTTCTGTGTTTGTACGCCCGTTAATCCCAGCAGGGTCGAGAAGAGATTATCCTGTGAGAAATCTTCTGAGCTTGCCCGTTTTTGCAAACATGTCTGAGAGACCTGATAGCGTTGCTGATAATCCTCGGAGAGCCACAGCAGCATCGGCACATGTTTTTGCGTATCAGGTGCAATCGAATACGGCAGGCCGTGCAAATAGACGCCATTTTCCCCTAAGGATTCACCGTGATCGGAAAGATAAACCAGGCTGGTGGTGAAATTATCCTGGTGCTCTTTCAGTATATTGATTGCTTTATCAACAATATAGTCAACGTAAAGAATAGTGTTGTCGTAAGTATTGACCAACTGTTGCTGTGAACAGGTCTGGATTTCGTTGGTATCGCAGGTTGGCGTAAATTTCTTAAACTGCGCAGGATAGCGGTTGTAATAGGTCGGACCGTGGCTGCCGATGGTATGCAACACAATCACGCCGTCGCCTTTCAGGTTATTAATGTACTCTTCCAGCCCGTGGAACAGGACTTCATCGTAGCATTCACCGTCAATACACTGCCCCGGCAGGTTCAGCTTAGTCATATTCTGGTGTGGAACCCGGTCACAAGCCCCTTTGCAGCCGCCGTCGTTATCGTTCCACAGAACGTTAATTCCCGCCCGTTGAATAATGTCGAGCACGCCTTCCTGATGCTGCGCCAGTTCTTCGTCGTAGTGCGCGCGTGGCATATCCGAGAACATGCAGGGTACTGATACTGCCGTTGCCGTTCCGCAGGACGTTGTGCGGGGGAAATAGACCACATTATCTTTTTCCAGCAGCGGGTTGGTCTGGCGCGAATAGCCTGACAGCGAGAAGTTATCGCCACGTGAAGTCTCGCCGAGAACCACAATCGTCAGGTTCTTACGCTTTTCTTTCACCATCAACGGATTGCGGTGTGCATCTTCGCCAATGCGTACCAGCGGCAGGTGGGCCAGCCTCTGGTGTGAATACCAGGATGACGTCGCCACAATGCTGTTGGATGGACTGAGGGATTTCACCAGTTCTTTGTTGTTGCGAAACAGTGAAGCGTAATCTTTATAGAAGAACGCAGCGACCAGCACGATCAGCAGTGCGGAGATCAGAATGTTCGCGCCACGGAACAGTATGCTGCGCATGACAGACGTGATCGGTTTGATTTTTACCCAGCAGGCAATAAGTGCGGCCAGAATGCCGCTCACCCCGAGCGTGATGAGCAGTTGTGGCGTCAGCAAAGCAAAGGTTTCGGCGGGGGTGGTGTCCATCATATTGGCGATCATTGAGCGGTCGATGATGATGCCGTAGGTCATGATGAAATATTGGGCCGATGCGCCAACCAGAATGAAAATGCACGCCACCAGGCGATTAAGCCACAGGAATGAGGCCAGCGTCAGCACAATGTTCATGACGCTGAACGCGACCACCGGCATTGATAAAAACACCAGCACGTTACGCACAGAGTCCAGAGGCAGGTCTTGCAGCACTTGTTTATAGAACGCAATGTTCAGGAAGGTCGCAAGATAAAATGAGATCAGCAGAAGCCAACTGATTAGCCCGAGAGTGGGCCTTTTAAACAAAAGCTTTAACATTAAGGGGGTTCCATCGACTATGTGGCGCAAATCCTCTCAAAGTAAAATTAAGCAAACCTTAAGTTCTTAATGTTGATTTTTCGAAGAGCGGTGGGAGAACGTTGGCCCGATGAACTTACGCCATCGGGCCACGACGATTGTTGGTGTTAGTTATTGTTTACCGGGGCATCCAGTGGATACGGGTTTTTATGGATCCGGTTGTAGTTCAGTGCGTACAGCGCGGTGATGATCATCAACGTGACGAACGACCACATCACTTCTTTGGCTCCGGAACCGACAACCGCCCAGATGCAGTAGACAAAGGCGATGAAGGTCACCAGTAAGTACATCGGGCGTGCTTTACCAAAGTGACCATGGCCGAGCAGCAGCAGCGCGGCGCAGGTGTACAGATACGGCACCAGGGTGAAGATAACGGAGACCGAAGAGACCAGACCAAACTCTTTCGCTGCGTTCGGCGACATGCTGCTGAACTGGAAGATGGTCATCAGAATGCCGACGATAATTAACCCGGCCACTGGTGTACCGGCTTTGTTCACGCGGGCAAAAATCGGTGGGAACAGGCCGTCATCGGCTGCGGCTTTGGCGGTTTGCCCGGCAAGCAGCGTCCAGCCGCCCAGAGAACCAAGACACCCGGCCGCAGCGCAGAAGGAGACAATTGCCCCTGCGGTGTCACCCAGCGCCATGCGTGCGGCATCACCGAACGGAGAGGCTGAAACACGTAGCGCCGCGTTAGGGATCATACCCATGATCGCGGTGGTGGAGAGCACGTAGCAAACAGCGGCAATCAGCACGCCGCCCATGGTGGCGATAGGTACGTTACGTTTGGGGTTTTTAACCACGCCAGCCGCGACGGAGGCGCTTTCTACCCCGATAAATGACCATAAGGTAACATTCAGAGTGCTTTGAATCGCGCCGAAGGTGTTCATGCCGCTGACGTTCCAGGCCGCCATATAGGTTTCACCGCGGAACCAGAACCAGCCGAAGACGGCAATCCCGACAATTGGTACCAGTGCCAGTACCGTTGCGACGGCCTGCACGCGGGTGATCATTTTCGGTCCGACAATGTTCAGTAATACGAAGATCCACAGCACTACGACACAGGTCAGCGTCAGGACCAGCGGATCTTTTAAGATGGGGAAGAAGTAGCTTAGGTAACCGACGCCAATGACCACCATGGCGATGTTACCAATCCAGCAGGCCAGCCAGTACAGCACGTTGGTCTGGTAGCCCAAAAAAGGACCGAAGCAGCGGCGGGCGTAAGCATAAGAACCACCGGGACTGGAGTCTAAGGACGACATTTTGGCGTACACCATCGACAGTGCCAGAGCACCGATAATCGTGACCAACCATCCGTAGATTGCAATCCCGCCAGTTGACGCAAGGTTTGCGGGTAGCAGGAATACACCGGAACCCATAATATTCCCCGACACCATAAGGGTGACGGGGATTAAGCCCACTTTGTGAGCATCAGCATCCGTCGACATATTTTCTAACTCCTGATAAGGATAAATGACGCCTTATCATACCTCGTCAAAAGTCTGTTTAATGATGACGGAGCTGGGGTATCGCTAATGCTGATATTATTATGGCTTATCGCTAACTGATTAAAAATCAGGCGGCGGATGGCTCCCTATGTTGACTAACATAATGCAGAGGCGTCATCCCATAGAACTCTTTGAATACGGAGATAAAGTATGAGGTACTGTTATATCCACATAGTTGAGAGACCTGGGAAATGTTTTTGCCGTCCATCAGTAATTGATTGACGGCATATCGCATGCGACAGGTGGTAATTATTTGGCTGTAACTTGTATTTTCACTTTTGAGCTTTTTCTTTAACAAACTGGGACTCAGGCATAAGCAACTGGCAACCATGCTTAAATTCCAGTCTTTATGTATATCGCTCTCAATAATGTGATAAACGCTGTCGCTGATACAGTTGCGCAGCATATACATGAGCAAAGAGATAAACTTTTTGCTGTCGAGAAAGCGTGATAACACCGTGAACAGTAGCGAGCGCGTACGCTCTCTTTCAGCTTCGTTCACTGTGTCCATTACGCTATGTTGGGCAGCCACCCTGAAGACATCCGGCGTCAGACACGCTGAGGTCATTACTGGGCTGGCACTGCGTTGCCAGAGTGGGATCTGTGAAAGGTCTTTATTTAAAAAGCGCAGATAGTCTTTAATGATATCGCGGCTAATATGTACGACCAATGCGTTATTAAGTGATGAAAAATCGATAATATTATTATCGCATGCCACCAGTGCCATATGATTAGCTTTTAAACTGATGGCTTCTTTACCGTTAATCCTTAACCAAACATCCTTCTCCGTTAATACAACAACACAAGCTTCTTTGCTGCAAAGCTTCATACCCAACTCCAGGAATATGAAAAAACACCGTAGCTCAACATCAGATGAGCCAAATCGGCTAAATTGAAATTGTATGATGAAACCAGGACCGCAATAAAATAACGTGTCTGAAATTAATTACAATGTTTGGTGGGATTTTTCTTATGTACACATTTTTTTACGCAAGTGGAAAGATGCTATTTGCGTATAAAAAAAGCGCGGGGTGGTCCCGCGCAAAAAGGTATGACAGTGTTATTGTTTTGCAGCAATACTCAGGAATTACTCAAGAATGACATGTCTACCTTAAACATCGGACTATCTAAAAAGAGACATTATGCTTTCACGCACATAACGTGATAAACACCGTCAATAATTTCCGTTCCTTCGGTTTCATGTTCAAATCCAGGGAAGTGGTGGTCCCAGGACTGCAACGAACGCAGGTACCCAATTTGCGGGCTGTTGGCATCGCCAAAGTTTTCACCGGACAGCAGCATCGGAATTCCCGGTGGGTAAGGGATCACGGAGTTTGCCGCAATACGTCCCGCCAGATTTTCAATCGCCACCATCTCAACGTTATCGCTGACTATCGCGTTGTAAGCGTCACGCGGAGTAATATCCGCATCCGGCAGACCGGAGTAGGCTGCATTGAGACGGCTGCCTGGGTTGTTCTCTTTCAGCCAGGCGAACATGGTGTCGCCCAGATCGTGAATACCCATGTTGGCATAAGTGTCAGGATGTTCCTCAACCAGTTCTGGCATCACCTGTGCCAGCGGGGTATTGGCATCGTAATGGTGTTTGAAAGAGCACAGCGTGTTGATCAGTGTGCCCCATTTCCCGCGGGTAATCCCCATGGAGAACAGGAACATAATCTGGAAATCGGTGGTTCGGGTCGGCACGATGCCGTGGCGGCCAAGCCAGGCGGTAACCAGTGCGGCCGGTACGCCGTTCTCTTCCAGTTCGCCATCGTCGCCCATCCCCGGTGCCAGAATGCTGACTTTGATCGGGTCCAGCATGCTCCAGTTATCCGGCAGGTCTTTAAAGCCGTGCCAGGATTCACCCGGACGCATCACCCAGCAGTTCTGATCGGTTGCCAGCAATGTGGCTGGCGCGTCGGCAAAGTCATAGGTTTTACCGGTCTGCGGATCGGTTACCACTTCTTTGTTCCACGGTTTGAAGAACCAGTCGCCTTCGGCGGTAAACTCTTTGTACAACCGTGCCATGGCCTGACGGAAATCGACTGCTTCGTCGATCACTTCCTGAGTGAGCGACAGGCCGCTGTTACCGTCCATCATGGAGACCGCCACGTCGTTTGAGGCGCAGATAGCATACAGCGGAGAGGTGGTGGCGTGCATCATGTACGCCTGGTTAAAGCGGGAGAAGTTCACGGCCCCACGCCCTTCACGAACGTGAATGTAAGATGCCTGAGAGAGCGCATTCAGCAGTTTGTGGGTCGAGTGGGTGGCAAAAACGGTAGGACCGTTATGATCGCCCGGCGCGCCACGCATGGCGTAGTGATCGGCATAAATTGGGTTGAAGCGAGCATAGCCGTACCAGGCTTCATCGAAGTGGATGCGATCGCTGGTTTGTGCGAGCAGATCCTGCGCCTCTTTGGCGTTGTAGCAAACACCGTCGTAGGTACAGTTGGTCACAACGCTGTAAGACGGTTTTTGCCCAGCTTTGCCTTTGGTCAGCGGGCTTTCGCTGATTTTTTTCTGTAAAGTTTCAGGCTGCATTTCTTGCGGGTAGATAGGCCCGATAATGCCGTACCGGTTGCGGCTTGGCACCATGTACACCGGTTTTGCCCCTGTGAGGATCAGCCCCTGTTCGATGGATTTATGGCAGTTACGATCCAGCACCACGACGTCGTTGTCGGTCATACAGGCCTGCATGATGGTGCGGTTAGAGCCGGAAGTCCCGACCACTACGGACCAGGAACGGTCGGCACCGAACACGCGGGCAGCATTTTTTTCACTTTCCCCAAATGCGCCTGTATGGTCGAGTAAAGAACCGAGATTGGTACGTTCAATCCCCATGTCGGTACGGAAGAGATTCTCACCGTAGTAGTCATGGTACAGTCGACCGGCAGGTGTTTTGGTGAAACCGACACCGCCCTGGTGACCCGGTGCAGCCCAGGAATACTCATGGACATTGCTGTATTTCATCAGGGCGTTGAACAGCGGTGGTAACAACTGCTGACGATAGCGAGTCATCGCTGCGATGGCACGGCCAGCGATAAAGTCAGCGCTGTCCTCCAGAATCCAGGCGAATTCATCGACAAGCTCCAGCAGGTCGCGATCCAGCGATGCGGTGGCTTTTTCGCGATCGCCCAGCAGGAATACGGGAACGTTTTGCTGGCGCTCGTGGAGCTTGCCGATCAATTGCCTGACGTTCAGATGTTCGTCTTGTTGTTCCATTTGATAGCTGAACATCAGGCAATCAATGGCTTCATTGGCGGCGAGGATTGCGTAGCCATCGTCGAATGAGGTGGACTTAATGACGGTAACATTTTGGCGGCTTAATGCGTCAGCCAGACGTTCGACAGCGCTACCGACCCAGGTGTCCTGATGCAGAAACTCACTTTCAACAATTAATACTTTCATCATCTTTTACCCGGTTGTGGAAAGGTTGCAATCTATGAATTGCAGACACACCGTATGAATGTGACGCAGGCAAGTATTATCCTGTCAAAACGGGCTGTAAAGCGGGTGAAAAATAGTCTGATTTATGTTTAATTTGTTTTTAAACATATGGTTACGTTTGCTTATTGGCGGTTTTTCACCACCGTTTATCGACAGGGGGATTATTTTTTTGGCTGATACTGATATGGCCGAATGATATCAACCAGCCATTGTTTGCCGATGCTGCTGGCTTAGTTTGCGGTACTGCTGCGGCGACATGCCGACAAACTTGCTGAAGGTGTCATAAAAACGGCTGCTGGAACGGAATCCGGCGGTCAACGCAACGTCGAGAATGGTTTTATCGGTATCGCTTAGCAATGCGCGGACGTGATTGATCCGCATTGCCGTGATGTACTGCTTCAGGGTGAGTTGCATTACGCGTTGGAAAATCCCCATCGCGTAGTTGGCGTTGAGCTTCACGTGTTCCGCGACGTCGTTGATGGTGAGCGCCTGATCGTAGTTATCGGCAATAAAGCTCAGCATTTGGCTGACGTAAAACTGGGCGTGCCGCGACACGCTGTTTTTGTGGGTCCGCGAGGTTTTATTGACGAGTATAGGCTGCCAGCCGGAAAGGCTAAACCGCTTGAGCATCAGACCAATTTCATCAATGGCGAGCTGGCGAATTTGTTCGTTCGGGTTGTTCAGTTCCTGTTGCCAGCGCTGAACTTCAAAGGTGCTCAACTGCTGCGACGCCAGCGATTTGATGACCATTCCATGGGTAACATGGTTGATCAACACGCGATCCAGCGGCCAGGAGAGGAAAAGGTGCATCGGTAAATTGAAGATAGCCATACTTTGGCAACTGCCCGGACGCGTGAGTTGATGCGGTGTGCAGGCCCAGAATAGCGTGATGTGTCCCTGTTTTATCTGTACGACTTCGTTGTTGATCAGGTACTCGACGTCACCATCAAACGGCACATTGATCTCCACCTGCCCATGCCAGTGGCTGGCTGGCATAGCATGCGGTGAGCGCAACTCGATATCCATCCGTTGATATTCTGAGTACAGCGATAGTGGGCTGCGGGTTTGTTCTTCATCGCTACTGCACATGTGCGGATCGGGGGGAAGAGGCGATGTCGGTAATGTACTCATGGTTGCTCCATTTCCTGAATTATCAGAATCATGTCATTTAACACGTATTAAGGCTGAGAATCAGGACACAAATTGGACCGTTACCATTGAGCATAGCGACATTTTGCGGCCACATACTCTGCTTTTTGGGTAATTTTGTCCCATAAACTCAGATCCAATAGGGTGCAGAGTGATGATCTGAGTTTATGGGAATGGTCAGCAGAGAAGTCGGAAGTTTTCAGCTATACGCTGTGCCACCATGACTGTGTTTACTAATGTTCTGGAGAGTCATGATGTCTGCACCCAAAATTACCTTTATCGGCGCCGGTTCCACGATTTTCGTCAAAAATATTCTTGGGGACGTCTTTCACCGCGATGCGCTTAAATCTGCGCATATCGCCTTGATGGATCTCGATCCTACGCGTCTGGAAGAGTCACACGTTGTTGTGCGCAAGTTGATGGATTCTGCGGGCGCGTCTGGACGAATCACCTGCTATACCGATCAAAAAGCAGCATTACAGGATGCTGATTTTGTGGTGGTCGCTTTCCAGATCGGCGGCTATGAACCCTGTACCGTCACCGATTTTACGGTGTGTAAACGCCATGGTCTGGAGCAGACGATTGCCGACACGCTGGGGCCGGGCGGCATTATGCGCGCGCTGCGCACCATTCCGCATTTATGGCAGATTTGTGAGGATATGACCGAAGTCTGTCCGCAGGCCACCATGCTTAACTACGTTAACCCGATGGCGATGAACACCTGGGCAATGTATGCGCGCTATCCGCATATTAAGCAAGTTGGGCTGTGTCATTCGGTGCAGGGGACGGCGGAGGAGTTGGCCCGCGATCTGAACATTGACCCTGCCTCTTTGCGCTATCGCAGTGCCGGGATCAACCATATGGCATTTTATCTGGAGCTGGAGCGCAAAACGGCGGACGGCGCCTATGTGAATCTCTACCCGGAGCTGCTGGCGGCCTATGAATCCGGTCAGGCGCCGAAACCGAATATTCACGGAAATACCCGTTGCCAGAACATTGTGCGCTATGAAATGTTCAAAAAACTGGGGTATTTCGTCACCGAATCGTCGGAGCACTTCGCCGAATATACACCGTGGTTTATCAAACCGGGGCGTGAAGATCTGATTGAGCGCTATAAGGTGCCATTGGATGAATATCCGAAACGTTGTGTGGAACAGTTGGCGAACTGGAAAAAAGAGCTGGAAGAGTACAAAACGGCTGAGCGGATCGACATTAAACCGTCGCGCGAATATGCCAGCACTATCATGAACGCTATCTGGACCGGTGAACCAAGCGTCGTCTATGGCAACGTTCGCAATGACAATCTGATCGATAACCTGCCGCAAGGTTGCTGTGTTGAAGTCGCTTGTCTGGTTGATGCGAATGGTATTCAGCCAACGAAAGTCGGAGCTCTCCCGTCACATTTGGCGGCGATGATGCAAACCAATATCAATGTTCAGACTCTGCTAACGGAAGCCATCCTGACGGAGAACCGCGATCGTGTTTATCACGCGGCGATGATGGATCCGCATACCGCCGCGGTACTGGGGATTGAAGAGATTTATGCGCTGGTGGACGACCTGATCGCGTCTCACGGCGACTGGCTGCCGGCCTGGCTGCACCGTTAATACACAATCACGCCGGGCAGAGCATCCGGCGTTTAACCTCTGACGTTTCCTCTTACAGAAGGCGGGCGCTGGTAACAGCGACCCGATACCCTATGAGCATCTCTCTGACAACAAAACTCAGTTACGGATTTGGAGCGTTCGGTAAGGATTTCGCCATCGGTATTGTGTACATGTACCTGATGTATTACTACACCGACGTGGTGGGATTATCGGTGGGCGTCGTCGGAACCTTGTTCCTGGTGGCAAAAATATGGAACGCGTTTAACGATCCGGTGATGGGGTGGATAGTGAATGCCACCCGGTCGCGTTGGGGAAAATTTAAACCCTGGATCTTACTCGGTACGCTGGCGAACTCGTTGGTGCTGTTTTTGCTTTTTAGCGCACATCTGTTTGAGGGTACTGCGCAGGTCGTATTTGTTTGCGTGACGTATATTTTATGGGGGATGACCTACACCATTATGGATATTCCATTCTGGTCGCTGGTCCCCACGATTACGCTGGATAAACGCGAACGTGAACAACTGGTGCCGTTCCCTCGTTTTTTCGCCAGCCTTGCAGGGTTTGTCACCGCGGGCGTGACGCTACCCTTTGTAAACTATGTTGGCGGCGCGGATCGCGGGTTCGGTTTTCAGATGTTTACGCTGGTGCTGATCGCATTTTTTATTGTTTCTACCCTCGTAACCTTGCGCAATGTGCATGAAGTGTATTCCTCTGACAGCGAATCTACCGCAGACAGCACCCGGCTGACGCTGAAATCAATCCTTGCGCTTATCTACAAAAACGATCAGCTTTCCTGCCTGCTGGGGATGGCGCTGGCTTACAACGTGGCGTCCAATATCATTACAGGTTTTGCGATTTACTACTTCACCTACGTGGTGGGTGATGCTGACCTTTTCCCATACTACCTCTCCTATGCCGGAGCAGCTAACTTGCTGACATTGATTCTCTTTCCCCGTCTGTCAAAGGCGCTTTCTCGCCGGGTACTGTGGGCTGGCGCTTCGGTTATGCCAGTTCTCAGCGCAGGCGTATTGCTGATTATGGCTCTGGGGGCATTCCACAATACTTTCCTGATTGTTACCGTAGGGATCCTTCTGAACATTGGTACGGCGCTGTTCTGGGTACTGCAGGTGATTATGGTGGCGGACACCGTAGATTACGGTGAATACAAGTTTAACGTCCGCTGCGAGAGTATTGCCTATGCCGTGCAGACAATGGTGGTCAAAGGTGGCTCGGCGTTTTCCGCTTTCTTTATTGCGGTGGTGCTGGGATTGATTGGTTATGTTCCGAATGCGACGCAATCTGCTGAGACCATCCTCGGCATGCAGTTCATCATGATCGCGCTGCCCACGCTTTTTTTCGTTGTGACACTGGTGCTCTATTTCCGTTACTACCGGTTGAATGGCGATATGCTGCGTAAGATTCAGATCCACCTGCTGGATAAGTACCGAAAAGTGCCGTCGCCCGTCAAACAGTCGAATACTCCGGAGATTCCGGTGGTAGTAGCCAGCGATGTGAAGGCCTAGCTATGGAGTGGCATTCCTGGATTGGCTATCTGGCGGCAACGCTGACGACGCTCTCTTTTTTGCCGCAGGCGATTAAGGTTATTACCACCCGCAACACGCAAGGCATCTCCGGTTTGATGTATGTGATGTTTGTGTGCGGGCTGGTGTTGTGGCTGGCTTATGGGTTATTGATTGAAGATACCGCTGTCAGCATGGCGAACTTTCTGACACTGTTGTTCGCCTTGCCGATTCTGGTTATCAAGTATCGCAGTAGGTAGCGCAGATTGCCGGAGAAGCGTTAGCGCTCTCCGGCCGTTTTCAACTGCCGATTGTGCCAGCCCGCCAACGCGAGGATCGTTGTTAACGCACCGAGCAGGGCGCAGAACATGTCCGACTGGGTATCCCACGGGTCACCCTGCGTGCCAAGGAAGTCTTCCGCACCTTGTCCCATTGCCAGCGCTGCCCACCACTCGATCAGTTCATACATTGCGCTAATCGCCAGGGCTACGCAGCAGACCAAAAATGCCAGCATCTTACGACCACGGACAATATTGCCACGCACTAAAATCTCTCTTGCTGTTAGGGCTGGTACCAGCCCCTGGAAGAAGTGACCCAACTTGTCATAGGGGTTACGACTGAGATCCAGCCATTCCTGAACCTGAAAACCGACGGGAACTTTGGCGTAGGTATACATCCCGCCTACCATCAGAATGATGGCGTGCAAGAAAATCAACGTATAAAGCAGCGGCGTCAATGGATACTGCTTCATGGTAGCCAGCAACAGCGGGACGACAATAATGACCGGCGTGACTTCCATCAGCCAGGTGATTTTCTCCGAGGCAGAGATACCGGTGTAGATAAGGATCAGCGCCAGGAACACTGCGCCAGTGTGCAAGATTGTGGGGTTCAGAGTGCGGAGCATTGCGAATTCACACGTAATGGAAAAGGTCACTATTCCCTGTGAACGGCAAAAATTCAATACCAGTAAATGGGGGGATAAAGTTGGCCCGGGGGGATCGCTGGACTGACGCCAAAAATTTAGTGCCAGTCCAGTGCCGGGCCGAATGGGTTACTTCGCGCAGTTAGCGCATTGTTTGCTGACGATTTGCTGGAAGAAATCGTTGCCTTTGTCATCGACCAGGATGAAAGCAGGGAAATCTTCTACTTCGATTTTCCAGATAGCTTCCATTCCCAGCTCCGGGTATTCCACGCATTCCAGATGCTTAATGCTCTGCTGCGCCAGTACCGCTGCCGGACCACCGATGCTGCCTAAGTAGAAGCCGCCGTGTTTGTGGCAGGCGTCAGTCACTTGCTGACTGCGGTTACCTTTCGCCAACATGATCATGCTGCCGCCGTGAGACTGCAACAGGTCAACGTAGGAGTCCATACGACCCGCGGTGGTTGGGCCTAAAGAACCGGACGGATAGCCTGCAGGCGTTTTGGCCGGACCCGCGTAGTAGATCGGATGATCTTTCACGTACTGCGGTAAACCTTCGCCGGACTCAATACGTTCTTTTAACTTCGCGTGGGCAATGTCACGACCGACAATGATAGTACCGCTCAGTGACAGACGAGTAGAAACCGGGTACTGAGAGAGCTGGGCGAGGATCTCTTTCATCGGGCGGTTAAGGTCAACTTTAACCACTTCACCTTCACCCGCCTGGCGCAGAGATTCCGGAATGTACTGACCTGGGTTATGTTCCAGTTTTTCAATCCAGATCCCTTCGCGGTTAATCTTGGCTTTAATATTACGGTCTGCGGAGCAAGAAACGCCCATACCAACTGGGCAGGATGCGCCGTGGCGAGGCAGGCGGATCACGCGGATATCATGTGCGAAGTATTTCCCGCCAAATTGAGCGCCAAGGCCGAGTTTCTGTGCCTCGATCAGCAGTTCCTGTTCTAGTTGCAGATCGCGGAACGCCTGGCCGTGAGCATTACCTTCAGTCGGCAGCGCGTCATAGTAGTGTGTGCTGGCCAGTTTCACCGTTTTAAGGGTACTTTCCGCTGACGTCCCGCCAATGACGAATGCGATGTGGTACGGCGGGCAAGCTGCAGTACCCAGCGTGCGCATTTTCTCAACCAGGAAGTTTTTCAGTTTGCCGGGAGTCAGCAGCGCTTTGGTTTCCTGATACAGATAGGTTTTGTTGGCTGAGCCGCCGCCTTTGGCCACGCACAGGAATTTGTATTCGTCACCGTCCACGCTGTACAGATCGATTTGTGCGGGCAGGTTGGTGCCAGTATTCACTTCTTTGTACATATCCAGCGCCGCGTTTTGCGAGTAGCGCAGGTTATCTTCAATATAGGTATTAAATACGCCTTTGGAGAGGGCCGCTTCATCGCCGCCGCCGGTCCAAACGCGCTGACCTTTTTTACCCATGATAATTGCCGTACCGGTGTCCTGGCAGGTTGGCAACACGCCTTTGGCGGCGATTTCGGAGTTTCTCAGGAACTG
Organism: Citrobacter sp. S39; assembly: GCF_009495675.1. Taxonomy (NCBI): domain Bacteria; kingdom Pseudomonadati; phylum Pseudomonadota; class Gammaproteobacteria; order Enterobacterales; family Enterobacteriaceae; genus Citrobacter; species Citrobacter sp. S39. Next base: position 515,644 of record NZ_CP045555.1, on the reverse strand, counting down.
CAGCGCTACGTACTTATCGTTTTCGCTGGCTTCGGGATCATGGAGAATTGAGGCTACTTGCTGTTGGTGTTCTGGGCGGAGCATGAAGGAGGCATCGTGGAAGGCTTGTTGGGCCAGTAGCGTAAGTGCTTCAGGAGCTACTTTCAGGATTGTTTCGCCTTCAAACTCGCCGACACTGACGTGATCGGATGTCAGCAGGTAGTACTCAGTTTTGTCTTCCCCCAGTGGGAAAGCCGCCTGGTAAGTGAATTCAACTTTTGACATTTGCTTCCAGCCTTTTCATTTTTCTCAGGAATTTTAAAATTCTCTGTGTCTTAATGGTGGCGTGCCGTACCAACGCGGACGGCACGCGAACTGTGATTACAGGAAACCGTACATTGCGGCGAAGATCCAACCAAAGACACAGGATACGCTTACGCCGATCAAACCAGGCAGAATGAAGCTGTGGTTGATAACGAAGCGGCCGATGTGGGTGGTGCCAGAGCGGTCAAACTGAATAGCCGCCAGGTCGCTCGGGTAGGTCGGCAGAATGTAGTAACCGTAACATGCCGGAGCGGAAGCCACGATGTACGCTGGATCAACCCCGATTGCCAGTGCGACCGGAACAATCGCTGCCAGCGCTGCTGCCTGGGAGTTTACAAATTTGGATACCAGCAGCAGAACAATTGCATAGGCCCACGGATACTCTTTCACCATATTGCCCAGCACACCTTCGATTTCTGTCATGTGCGCGCCGAACATTGTTTCGGCCATCCAGGCAATACCGTACACCGCCACAATCGCGATCATACCGGAACGGAAGACTTCGTTTTTAGATATTGAAGCGGGATTGGTCTTCGTCAGGATAATAATCAGCGCACCGGTCAGCAGCATGAACATCTGGATAACCAGCACCATTGACAGTGGTTTGCCGCTAAAGGTAGGGCGCAGCTCAGAGAACGCGCCGAGTACGGCAACAACGGCGATAGCGGCAAGGAAGATCCACATGGCCAGCCAGTTGCTTTTCGGCAGCTTTTTGTCTAACAGCGTGGCGGTATCGCCATACACATAGTTGTGGTTTTCAGGTACAGAAATGAACTTCTGGAACTCTTCATCTTTATCCAGATCTTTACCACGGAACCAGCTGAAGATACCGATCGCCAGGATACCCAACAGGGTAGACGGGATGGTGATGCTGAGCAGGTCGAGGAATTCGAGATGCTTGCCTTCAAACGTTACGTTACCCAGCATTGCCACCAGTGACACAACGGCTACAGAAACCGGGCTGGCGATAATCCCCATCTGCGCACCGATAGAACTCGCCGCCATCGGACGTTCCGGGCGAATATTGTTCTTAATGGCAACGTCATAAATGATTGGCAGGATGGTGTATACCACGTGCCCTGTACCGCAGAGAATCGTCAGGGTGCAGGTAACGAAAGGTGCGACGATGGAAACATATTTTGGGTTACGGCGCAGCAGCTTTTCAGCGATTTGCAGCATAACGTCAAGACCGCCGGAGGCTTGTAAGGTTGCCGATGCGGCCACCACGGCAATAATAACCAGCATGACATCTACAGGTGGTTTACCCGGCTGGAGATGGAAAACGAAAACCAGAATGACCAGGCCGATACCGCCTAATAAACCCAGCGCGATACCGCCCTTTCTGGCACCATAAAACAAACATATTAATATTATGAGAAGTTGTATACTAAATAACATTTTATTTACCCTCGCGAAAAACCCAGTCAATTTTTTGAAAAATGGATCTGTGCCACATTCTTTTTTGCCAGAATAAGCATCAAAAAATGGTCAGTATTCGATATGTCCGTATTTGCGATTAATGTTCAAATGTCTTGCTAGAATTTTTTTTTAAAGTTATGGCGATATTTGGTTTTTTCTGTGGCTTTGATCAGAGGAGAGAATCCTCAGGCGATGGGAAGCAGAGCTGAACATGGAGAGCCGCGGTTGACGCTGTAATTTATCTATTTTGCGTTTTCCGCTATTACATGAACCACCGACAGAATGAGTGAGTGGGTTATTTATGTGATCACGGTCACGCCATTTCATGATGTGATGAAGTCGGCGTGCGGATACTTTTATTTGCTCACAAAAATGTACGGTGTCCATGGTACGTAGCATGGTCTCCATTGCTACCAGTCTAGATTTTGTATGTCTGGTTAATTTCAGACTAATCCTTTATGGGTAAAAATACACACTCTGCGAGTTAGATAATACTTAATTAACTTTTGTTAGCGATTTTGAAATTAAAAACAGTGTGATATTTGTCAATATTAAAATAATACATTTAACATGCCGGATACAAATATATTTGATCTAACGCAAATTTATAATTTTGCAGTGTCAACTGGTGAAATAGGGATTTTTCATTATTTTAATAATTGTTACTTTCAAATAACAAATAATCCCAAGTGTATTTATTGGCAATATTGTTTAAGCAATGAATAGTGTTCAGCCTGCACGCGATAACGATAAACAGGTCTGCCGGTCACGCCATAATGGATGCTGGTAAATAAGATGTGACAATTGACGAGCCAGATAAGGTATTTACGGCAAGAGACGCGCGAGATATTGACCTCGTTAGCCAGCTCATCCGTGGAGAACTCCTGATCCTGGTGCTCATCAATCCACTGGCACAACGTGCGCAACGTTTGTGGCGTTAATCCTTTGGGTAAGCGCCGCGTTTCTTGTTCATTGGAGGAGCTGCCGTGAATCAACTGGTCAAGCTCAGACTGTTCATAGTACTGATGCTTTTCCATCTCAGTTTTTTTCTGTAGCCAGCCGGTGAGCGCCTCTTCAAACCGGGACGCCTGGAAAGGTTTGATCAAGTAGTCAACGACGCCGTAGTGAAGTGAATCTTTGATGGTAGTGGCATCGGCTGCAGAAGAGATGACGATGACATCGCACTTGCAACCTTCACTGTGCAGAACCGGTAGCAGGTCCAGACCGTTTTCTTTTTGCATATAAATATCTAGCAAAATCAGATCGATATGATGACCGCTATGAAAGATTATCTCTTTTGCTTTCTCCAGCGTGGAGGCTGTGCCGCAGCAGTGAAAACCGGAGAGTTGCGCGACATAACGGCGGTTTAATTCCGCTACCATTGCATCGTCATCGACAATTAAGACATTGATCATCTGCTGGCCCTCTCACCATTCCACGGTAACTGTACAAAAAATTGGGTGAAGATCCCAGGTTCAGACTCGACGGATATATTGCCGCCAACGTTTTCAACCTGTTGTTTAACAAGCGCTAAACCTACGCCCCGTTCGGTTCCTTTTGACGAAACGCCCTTCTCAAAGATGTGCTCAATGTTTTCGGGGGCGATCCCCGGACCATCGTCATTCACTTCGCAATGCAACCAGCCGTGTCGATAATGCAAGGATACGCTGATCTCACCACCAGGTTCTTGACCTAGCGCCTCCAGGGCGTTTTCAATCAGATTCCCCAGAACGGTAATCAGCACCGCCACCTGATCTTCGTTGTTATTTTCCGGTAGCTGGCTTTCATTGCTGATGACCAGGCTATGGCCTAAATCAGATGTGCGATTAATCTTACTGAGTAAAAATCCTGCGATCACCGGAGATTTTATTTTTCCTAACAGTGAGCCAATTTCTTCCTGATAATTGTTCGCGGTCTTTAGGATGTAATTTTCAAGCTGCTTATAACTTTTCAGATGCAATAATCCCAGAATCACGTGCAATTTATTCATGAATTCGTGGGATCGTTCACGAAGTGCATCGGCATAGTTGACCATACCGTCCAGGCGTTGCATTAACTTTCGGACTTCAGTCTTATCTCTGAAGGTTGAAATGGCGCCGATGATTTTACCGTTGCTGAGTACCGGGACCGTGTTAATTAAGAGTAGCCGATCCTTCACCATGATCTCTTCATCGCGGCGCGGCGTTCCGTCATGTAGTACCTGTGAAAAATCGACCACCTGTGACCACGCATGGCTGAGCGTGGAGAGCTGGGCATCATCTTGTGATTTGTGATAATCCAGCAGCTCCTGCGCAGCTTGGTTAATCAACGTCACCTCACCGCACTCGTCAACGGCAATGACTCCTTCCTTTATAGAGTGCAGCATCGCCTGGCGTTGTTCGAACAGATTGGAGATTTCATAAGGTTCCAGACCAAACAGAATGCGTTTGAGGACCTTAACGAATATCCATGTGCCGAGCAGCCCAACCAGCACGCCAAATAAGATTGACCAGATGATGCTGCCGCGGCTGTTATTGATCTGTTCAGCAACTCTGCTTAGCTCAAGACCGATCGCCACCACGCCAATTTGCTGGTGATGTTCGTCGTATATAGGGGTGAATACCCGTAGGGCTTTAGCCAGAAATCCGCGATTAATGGCGACATTCTCTTTACCTTGCAGGGCCAGCAAAATGTCATCGCCTTTAAATGGCTGGCCGATTCGCTGTGCTTCGGGATGGGAGTAACGAATGCTTTGCATATCGGTGACGACGATGAACAAAAAATCGTTGCTCTTATTCACCGCCTGGGCAATCGCCTGAATACCGCTTTCCTCGGGCTTTTTCATTAGTCCCTGGCGGATCTCCGGAGAGTTGGCCAACGTTCGCGCGACGGCAAGCGCTTTACTCGCTAACGCATCGCGCGTCATGTTGCTAATTTGCGAGAAATAAATCAGATGAACGACGAGCAGCACGGAGAAGAGAACTGCACTAACCATGAGGATCACGGTGGTGCCAAGCTTCATCGGGCGTTTGCGTATAGCAGTACGTTGCAGTGAGTGTCTCATCACGGTCCTGGAATCACGGTTTGTGCGGGTATTATCGCCTGATGGGGGGCGTAATTCAAAGGTGGTAGGGATTATGGAGCTTAAGTTGTCAGCCCTTCTTCTTTATATAGCGTAGAGTGAATTTCTTTCTATATAGAGGTTTTCATATCGGTTCTCTCCCTTTTCAGGGACGCTGACAGATAATTTGCTTACGATTGTGGATAACTCTGTGTGTAAATGGGTATAAGGCGGGGTTTTGCTGTGGAATGCAGCAGTCAGTCATTTTTCTGCAATTTAAGGGTTGCGGGCCACAGGAAACTCCCTATAATGCGCCTCCATCGACACGGCGGATGTGAATCACTTCACACAAACAGCCGGTTCGGTTGAAGAGAAAAACCTGAAAATGAGGGTTGACTCTGAAAGAGGAAAGCGTAATATACGCCACCTCGCGACAGAGCGCTAAAGCGCGTCGCAACTGCTCTTTAACAATTTATCAGACAATCTGTGTGGGCACTCGAAGATACGGATTCTTAACGTCGCAAGACGAAAAATGAATACCAAGTCTCTGAGTGAACATACGTAATTCATTACGAAGTTTAATTCACGAGCATCAAACTTAAATTGAAGAGTTTGATCATGGCTCAGATTGAACGCTGGCGGCAGGCCTAACACATGCAAGTCGAACGGTAGCACAGAGGAGCTTGCTCCTTGGGTGACGAGTGGCGGACGGGTGAGTAATGTCTGGGAAACTGCCCGATGGAGGGGGATAACTACTGGAAACGGTAGCTAATACCGCATAACGTCGCAAGACCAAAGAGGGGGACCTTCGGGCCTCTTGCCATCGGATGTGCCCAGATGGGATTAGCTAGTAGGTGGGGTAACGGCTCACCTAGGCGACGATCCCTAGCTGGTCTGAGAGGATGACCAGCCACACTGGAACTGAGACACGGTCCAGACTCCTACGGGAGGCAGCAGTGGGGAATATTGCACAATGGGCGCAAGCCTGATGCAGCCATGCCGCGTGTATGAAGAAGGCCTTCGGGTTGTAAAGTACTTTCAGCGAGGAGGAAGGCGTTGTGGTTAATAACCGCAGCGATTGACGTTACTCGCAGAAGAAGCACCGGCTAACTCCGTGCCAGCAGCCGCGGTAATACGGAGGGTGCAAGCGTTAATCGGAATTACTGGGCGTAAAGCGCACGCAGGCGGTCTGTCAAGTCGGATGTGAAATCCCCGGGCTCAACCTGGGAACTGCATCCGAAACTGGCAGGCTAGAGTCTTGTAGAGGGGGGTAGAATTCCAGGTGTAGCGGTGAAATGCGTAGAGATCTGGAGGAATACCGGTGGCGAAGGCGGCCCCCTGGACAAAGACTGACGCTCAGGTGCGAAAGCGTGGGGAGCAAACAGGATTAGATACCCTGGTAGTCCACGCCGTAAACGATGTCGACTTGGAGGTTGTGCCCTTGAGGCGTGGCTTCCGGAGCTAACGCGTTAAGTCGACCGCCTGGGGAGTACGGCCGCAAGGTTAAAACTCAAATGAATTGACGGGGGCCCGCACAAGCGGTGGAGCATGTGGTTTAATTCGATGCAACGCGAAGAACCTTACCTACTCTTGACATCCAGAGAACTTAGCAGAGATGCTTTGGTGCCTTCGGGAACTCTGAGACAGGTGCTGCATGGCTGTCGTCAGCTCGTGTTGTGAAATGTTGGGTTAAGTCCCGCAACGAGCGCAACCCTTATCCTTTGTTGCCAGCGGTTAGGCCGGGAACTCAAAGGAGACTGCCAGTGATAAACTGGAGGAAGGTGGGGATGACGTCAAGTCATCATGGCCCTTACGAGTAGGGCTACACACGTGCTACAATGGCATATACAAAGAGAAGCGACCTCGCGAGAGCAAGCGGACCTCATAAAGTATGTCGTAGTCCGGATTGGAGTCTGCAACTCGACTCCATGAAGTCGGAATCGCTAGTAATCGTGGATCAGAATGCCACGGTGAATACGTTCCCGGGCCTTGTACACACCGCCCGTCACACCATGGGAGTGGGTTGCAAAAGAAGTAGGTAGCTTAACCTTCGGGAGGGCGCTTACCACTTTGTGATTCATGACTGGGGTGAAGTCGTAACAAGGTAACCGTAGGGGAACCTGCGGTTGGATCACCTCCTTACCTTAAAGAAGCGTTCTTTGTAGTGCTCACACAGATTGTCTGATGAAAAGTAAATAGCAAGGCGTCTTGCGATTGAGACTTATACGTCCCCTTCGTCTAGAGGCCCAGGACACCGCCCTTTCACGGCGGTAACAGGGGTTCGAATCCCCTAGGGGACGCCACTTGCTGGTATGTGTGAGTGAAAGTCGCCGACCCCAATATCTCAAAACTTACCTTCGGGTGACGTTTGAGATATTTGCTCTTTAAAAATCTGGATCAAGCTGAAAATTGAAACGACACACTGTTTCATTTCTCCGTAATAAGAAATGAAAAGCGGTGTGTTCGAGTCTCTCAAATTTTCGCAACACGATGGTGTTTTACGAAACATCTTCGGGTTGTGAGGTTAAGCGACTAAGCGTACACGGTGGATGCCCTGGCAGTCAGAGGCGATGAAGGACGTGCTAATCTGCGATAAGCGTCGGTAAGGTGATATGAACCGTTATAACCGGCGATTTCCGAATGGGGAAACCCAGTGTGTTTCGACACACTATCATTACGTGAATACATAGCGTAATGAAGCGAACCGGGGGAACTGAAACATCTAAGTACCCCGAGGAAAAGAAATCAACCGAGATTCCCCCAGTAGCGGCGAGCGAACGGGGAGCAGCCCAGAGTCTGAATCAGCTTGTGTGTTAGTGGAACGGTCTGGAAAGTCCGACGGTACAGGGTGATAGTCCCGTACACCAAAATGCACAGGTTGTGAACTCGAAGAGTAGGGCGGGACACGTGGTATCCTGTCTGAATATGGGGGGACCATCCTCCAAGGCTAAATACTCCTGACTGACCGATAGTGAACCAGTACCGTGAGGGAAAGGCGAAAAGAACCCCGGCGAGGGGAGTGAAAAAGAACCTGAAACCGTGTACGTACAAGCAGTGGGAGCCTCTTTATGGGGTGACTGCGTACCTTTTGTATAATGGGTCAGCGACTTATATTCTGTAGCAAGGTTAACCGTATAGGGGAGCCGAAGGGAAACCGAGTCTTAACTGGGCGTTAAGTTGCAGGGTATAGACCCGAAACCCGGTGATCTAGCCATGGGCAGGTTGAAGGTTGGGTAACACTAACTGGAGGACCGAACCGACTAATGTTGAAAAATTAGCGGATGACTTGTGGCTGGGGGTGAAAGGCCAATCAAACCGGGAGATAGCTGGTTCTCCCCGAAAGCTATTTAGGTAGCGCCTCGTGAACTCATCTTCGGGGGTAGAGCACTGTTTCGGCTAGGGGGTCATCCCGACTTACCAACCCGATGCAAACTGCGAATACCGAAGAATGTTATCACGGGAGACACACGGCGGGTGCTAACGTCCGTCGTGAAGAGGGAAACAACCCAGACCGCCAGCTAAGGTCCCAAAGTCATGGTTAAGTGGGAAACGATGTGGGAAGGCACAGACAGCCAGGATGTTGGCTTAGAAGCAGCCATCATTTAAAGAAAGCGTAATAGCTCACTGGTCGAGTCGGCCTGCGCGGAAGATGTAACGGGGCTAAACCATGCACCGAAGCTGCGGCAGCGACACTATGTGTTGTTGGGTAGGGGAGCGTTCTGTAAGCCGTTGAAGGTGTATCGTGAGGTATGCTGGAGGTATCAGAAGTGCGAATGCTGACATAAGTAACGATAATGCGGGTGAAAAACCCGCACGCCGGAAGACCAAGGGTTCCTGTCCAACGTTAATCGGGGCAGGGTGAGTCGACCCCTAAGGCGAGGCCGAAAGGCGTAGTCGATGGGAAACAGGTTAATATTCCTGTACTTGGTGTTACTGCGAAGGGGGGACGGAGAAGGCTATGTTAGCCGGGCGACGGTTGTCCCGGTTTAAGCATGTAGGCGGAGGTTCCAGGTAAATCCGGTACCTTTTTAACGCTGAGGTGTGATGACGAGGCACTACGGTGCTGAAGTAACAAATGCCCTGCTTCCAGGAAAAGCCTCTAAGCATCAGGTAACACGAAATCGTACCCCAAACCGACACAGGTGGTCAGGTAGAGAATACCAAGGCGCTTGAGAGAACTCGGGTGAAGGAACTAGGCAAAATGGTGCCGTAACTTCGGGAGAAGGCACGCTGATATGTAGGTGAAGTGATTTACTCATGGAGCTGAAATCAGTCGAAGATACCAGCTGGCTGCAACTGTTTATTAAAAACACAGCACTGTGCAAACACGAAAGTGGACGTATACGGTGTGACGCCTGCCCGGTGCCGGAAGGTTAATTGATGGGGTTATCCGTAAGGAGAAGCTCTTGATCGAAGCCCCGGTAAACGGCGGCCGTAACTATAACGGTCCTAAGGTAGCGAAATTCCTTGTCGGGTAAGTTCCGACCTGCACGAATGGCGTAATGATGGCCAGGCTGTCTCCACCCGAGACTCAGTGAAATTGAACTCGCTGTGAAGATGCAGTGTACCCGCGGCAAGACGGAAAGACCCCGTGAACCTTTACTATAGCTTGACACTGAACACTGGTCCTTGATGTGTAGGATAGGTGGGAGGCTTTGAAGTGTGGACGCCAGTCTGCATGGAGCCATCCTTGAAATACCACCCTTTAATGGCTGGTGTTCTAACGTGGACCCGTAATCCGGGTTGCGGACAGTGTCTGGTGGGTAGTTTGACTGGGGCGGTCTCCTCCTAAAGAGTAACGGAGGAGCACGAAGGTTAGCTAATCCTGGTCGGACATCAGGAGGTTAGTGCAAAGGCATAAGCTAGCTTGACTGCGAGAGTGACGGCTCGAGCAGGTGCGAAAGCAGGTCTTAGTGATCCGGTGGTTCTGAATGGAAGGGCCATCGCTCAACGGATAAAAGGTACTCCGGGGATAACAGGCTGATACCGCCCAAGAGTTCATATCGACGGCGGTGTTTGGCACCTCGATGTCGGCTCATCACATCCTGGGGCTGAAGTAGGTCCCAAGGGTATGGCTGTTCGCCATTTAAAGTGGTACGCGAGCTGGGTTTAGAACGTCGTGAGACAGTTCGGTCCCTATCTGCCGTGGGCGCTGGAGAATTGAGGGGGGCTGCTCCTAGTACGAGAGGACCGGAGTGGACGCATCACTGGTGTTCGGGTTGTCATGCCAATGGCATTGCCCGGTAGCTAAATGCGGAAGAGATAAGTGCTGAAAGCATCTAAGCACGAAACTTGCCCCGAGATGAGTTCTCCCTGAGACTTTAAGTCTCCTGAAGGAACGTTAAAGACGATGACGTTGATAGGTCGGGTGTGTAAGCGTAGCGATACGTTGAGCTAACCGATACTAATGAACCGTGAGGCTTAACCTTACAACGCCGAAGATGTTTTGGCGAAGAGACGACATTCAGCTTGATACAGATAAGATTAACCGGCGAAAAGCGGGTTAATAACAGAATTTGCCTGGCGGCTGTAGCGCGGTGGTCCCACCTGACCCCATGCCGAACTCAGAAGTGAAACGCCGTAGCGCCGATGGTAGTGTGGGGTCTCCCCATGCGAGAGTAGGGAACTGCCAGGCATCAAATAAAAGCGAAAGGCCCGGTCGAAAGGCCGGGCCTTTTGTTTTATCTGTGGTCTGTCGGTGAGCGCTCTCCTGAGGAGGACAAATCCGCCGGGAGCGGATTTGAACGTTGCGCAGCAACGGCCCGGAGGGTGGCGGGCAGGACGCCCGCCATAAACTGCCAGGCATCAAATAAAGTGAAAAAGCCCATCCTGACGGATGGGCTTTTTTGCGTCTGAGCGGGGTAAAACCGCCGGGCTGAACGTATTGTGCAGGCCTGATAAGCGCAGCGCATCAGGCAGATCACGACACCGCACCATCGGGTGCAAAGCAATATCCTGAGCCTCCATAACACAAGCCATTCTGCGGCATACACGATAAACACCCAATCTGAATTATCTGTATTACCTCCCGAAAATATCAGGATCTCCTGCGGCAGTTACGTGTACCTTTATCTATTAGTAAGGGTCAATCCGGAGAATAAAGTGTTCGGAAAAATGGTATTAAACTACATGCCGGGTCTAAAAAATTTATTAGCGTACGATAAAAGCTGGCTAAAACATGATGTTAAAGCCGGATTATCCGTTGCTGCCGTAGCACTACCGGTTGCGATTGCTTACGCTGAGTTGGCGGGAGTCGGGGCTATCGTCGGGTTATATTCCTGCGTTTTGCCAATGCTAGCTTATGCACTGTTTGGTTCTTCCCGCCAATTGATTGTTGGTCCTGATGCCACGACCTGCGCGGTAATTGCGGCAGTTGTGGTTCCTCTTTCTGCCGGAAATCCAGAACTCCACTGGCAGTTAACAATCGTCATGACCGTGATGATGGGAGGATGGTGTCTACTTGCCAGTAAGTTTCGCCTGGGTGCGCTTGCTGATCTGCTTTCTCATCCCATTCTAACGGGGCTGCTTAACGGTGTTGCCGTGACGATTATTGTCGGGCAACTCGGTAAGGTGCTGGGGATTACGCTTGATGAAGAGCAAGTGATAGAGAAGATTATTGCCCTGCCAGGCCGACTCTCAGAAATTCATTTATTAACCTTAGGGATCTCCATCCTAACGTTAGCGATTTTAATAGCTATCAAAACGTTTCGTAGCCAATGGCCAGCACCGTTAATTGCAATTGTGATAACAACGGCGCTGGTATGGGTCACATCTGCACAGCAGTATGGTATTGCCACTATTGGGGGATCGGGCTTCCAGTCTGGTTTGCCTGTTGTTCACTGGGGCTCATTTCAGCCTGGTCTGGCGCGTGATTTATTGATCCCTGCGCTGAACCTGGCATTAGTCAGTTTTGTTAGCCTGATGCTAACCGCTCGCAGTTTTGCCGCGAAAAATGGATACGAAATAAATGCTGATGCTGAGTTCAGGGCTTTGGGTGTTGCGAATCTGATGTCTGGCTTATCTCAGGGGTTTGCGATTAGCGGAGCCGATTCCCGGACTGCGGTAAATGACTCCACCGGAGGGAAAAGTCAGCTGGTTTCCGTTGTTGCAGCCTTAATCATCGGAATTGTCGTGGTATTTTTCACGCAGCCATTACAATTTATTCCGGTATCTGCATTAGGCATTGTTCTAATTTATGCATCGTGGTCATTGATTGATTTACGCGGACTCTGGAATCTGAGGCGAAGAAATAAACCCGCATTTCGCCTGGCGTTCTTCACTTTTGGCTGTGTTCTGATTATTGGTGTTATTCAGGGGATCGGCCTTGCGGTATTGCTGGGTCTGTTGCAGTTCCTGCGCACAGTTTTTCGTCCTACTGAACACTTATTGGGAATTGACGAAAATGGGATGATTCACTCACTAGGTAATTCAACTGATGTGAAAATGATCCCTGGCGTGTTGATGTACCGATTTAACTCACCGCTGACCTATTTTAATGTGGCCTATTTTAAGCGCCGCGTTTTGAATTTAGTCGATGGTGCAGTACTACAACCTAAATGGGTGGTCATTGACGCCGTTTCTTGCTTTACCTATTCAGATATCAGCGTCCTGGCAACCATTAATGAGTTAAAGCGGGACCTGAAGGGGCGGCAGATTAAGTTAATTCTTGCGGGCCGGAAAACGGAGTTAACACGCTGGTTTAAAGAGAGTCGACCGACAATGAAGGACGACGACATGATTCTGGCACCAGACCTTTATTTGGCGCTGCGGTTTATTCAAAGCAAAGAAAGCATGAGTGATGGTGAATCTGGCGTTGTTGAATAAAGCAGATTTAGGTAAATAATCAGGATGGATGGAAGGCGCTGAGGACGGGTTTTCGTCCAGCAGGACCTGACATCGACCAGAACCCTATGTTGCTAAAGGGGGGATCAGCATCCGCCGGGGACGGTGAGTTCCCCGGCAGAGCATTGATATCGGCAAGCTACCTGAAATATAAGCAGTGTGACTGTTGTTAACCTTACGCTGTGAATGCGACAGATCGCTTAAATGATATCCTTCCCATTGCTGGCTTCGAGCTCCCGAATCAGGCGCTTGTTGATCTTGCCAACGCTGGTTTTGGGAATATCCGGGACTATCCTTATCTGTCGTGGGATCGCCCATTTAGTGATGTGGCCGCGGTCGACGAATCCTTGTAGATGTGTCGCTATGGCTTGCGGCTCCAGGTCCTCCCCTTCCTTGCAAACCACCAGAGCCAGGGGGCGTTCGCCCCACTGCTCATCAGGTATCCCGACGACGGCTACCGACCTGACCGCCGCGTGTGAGCTGATGAGGCTCTCCAGCTCCAGCGTGCTTATCCACTCACCACCCGTCTTGATTACGTCTTTGATGCGATCCTTGATTTCCACTATCCCATGGGGATCGATAGAGGCTATGTCGCCGGTGTGCAGCCAACTGCCATTCCATAGCTCAGCCCCTTTCTCGGGCTCCTTCAGGTAGCCCTGAGTCAACCAAGGGGCTCGCACCACTATTTCGCCCAAGGCTTCTCCGTCGTGCACCACCTCCCGACCTTCGCCATCGACGATACGCAGATCCACCAACGGGACAGGCAGGCCGGTCCGAATCCGCAGGGGTAACTGTTCATCCATGGGAAGGGCCAGCTCGGCATCGCTTAAGTGGGTCATACAGAGCAGGGGACAGGTCTCAGACATGCCATAGCCGGCGTGAATGCGTATGCCCCTATGGTGGGCCTGTGTCGCCAGTCCAAGGGACAGTGAACTGCCACCCAGTAACATCTTCCATCCTGACAGATCAGTCTGCGTGGCTTCTTCGCACTCAAGGATCATTTGCAAAATGGTTGGCACACAATGCGAGAAGGTCACACCCTCATCGTGATAAAACCGCACCAGTTTGTTGGGTTCGTAACGACCGGGGTATACCTGCTTCACACCCAGCATTGTTGCGACATAGGGAGCGCCCCAGGCATGCACGTGGAACATAGGGGTGATCGGCATGTAGACATCGTTCGATCGTAGCAGCGACTGTCCCTCGTGGGCTGCCAGGAGACCCAGCTCATTGAGCGTGTGCAGGACCAGCTGGCGATGGCTGAAGTAGACTCCCTTGGGATTGCCCGTGGTTCCAGTGGTATAGAACAAGGTAGCTATCGAGTTTTCATCGAAGTCGGGGAAGTCAAAGAGTTCTCCCGCTGCGGCCAGCAGGGTCTCATATTCCCCTAGCACCGGCAGGCTGGTCGCCTTCGATTCTTCGTCACTAAGCTGGATGTATCCCCGGACAGTGGTCAGTGTCTCTGCCAGTGACTCGACAACCGGCAAGAAGTCGTCGTGCACCAGTACCAGGTTGTCCTCGGCATGATTCATGGTGTAAGCGATTTGGTCCGCCGAGAAGCGGACGTTCACCGTGTGCAGCACGGCACCAATCATGGGTACCGCGAAGAAGCACTCGAGGGCGCGATGGCTGTCCCAATCTAGCAAGGCGACGGTGTCTCCAGGCATGACACCGGCCGCTGTCAGCATGTTTGCCAGGCGATGAATGCGCTGTTTGAGGGTACGATAGTCGTAACGGAGCTTATCGGCGTAGACGATTTCTCGCTCGGGATGAGAACGCCCACCCGACAGCAGTAGGCTCTTGATCAGCAACGGATAGGCATGGGCCCCCTGCGCTGACTGTATGATTCTTGTTTTCACCATCCAGATTCCTCGTTGACTCACTATTTGCTCGGTATGATGGCAATTGTAGATGAAGGTTGGCTTTTACTCCCTGGCGTTTGCTTCAGATATCGAGGCGGAGACCAGTTCCAGCCCCTGGGGATGAATGTGCGTACCTTGCAACGCGATCGGGTTATTCGCTACCTGCAGAATCCTGGCTACTCTATGCCCAGTTCCTTCACCCGCTGGTTCAGTGCCCAAGGTTGTTCAGATAAATTACTCAAATCTGGCCTACGGTTAAGCACGCCAGAAAAAGAGGTGTTCCTGATACCGCTATATTTTTTGCAGTACCATCGTGGTCTCACTGAAAGGTTTAGCTGGCGTGATGAGGTAGGGTAGGAGTCGCTGTGGACAGAACGATCAGAAATCTAGCAGAACCCTAAAAGCAAAAACCCGCCATAGGCGGGTTTTTCTGAATAGTGGTGCCCGGACTCGGAATCGAACCAAGGACACGGGGATTTTCAATCCCCTGCTCTACCGACTGAGCTATCCGGGCAACGGGGCGCATTAAACCGTATTCACGTCTGTCAGTCAATCAAATTTCTGGAAACATTGTTCAACCGCTTAATATTGCGGCAATCTGCATGGTTATGCCTGAAGTTTGCACAAATCTCCCCGACAGATGCGGCTAAAACAGATAATGCTCGCTTAGGTCAGCGCACCGCCCATTCGGCACTGGGCAAAGCGTAGGATATCTTCGGCCAGGTGGTGTGCCGTTTCGACATCAGCATGACTACGATTAACCAGCATGCGGCTCAGGCAGCCTTCCAGCACCAGTTCCATCTGTTTGGCGACCATTGCCGGGTCGTCAACTTCCAACGTCGTGAGCAGTTCATGGGTGAAGTCATGTGCTGCCTTTTTTTGCTGATCGGCTAACTGATGGATCGGATGCCCAGGATCGGGGTAAAACGTACAGGCGGCGATGAACAGACAGCCGGGATAGCGATTATTGCTCACGCATTCGGACAGTGCAGTGTAGCGCGCTAGTAATTTCTGCTCAGCGCTCAGGGTGTCATCCAGCAAAAGCTGACGCCGCCAGAT
Organism: Citrobacter sp. S39; assembly: GCF_009495675.1. Taxonomy (NCBI): domain Bacteria; kingdom Pseudomonadati; phylum Pseudomonadota; class Gammaproteobacteria; order Enterobacterales; family Enterobacteriaceae; genus Citrobacter; species Citrobacter sp. S39. The sequence continues at coordinate 500,119 of NZ_CP045555.1, read as the reverse complement.
ATCCACCCGCTGGCTGAGGTAACGTAGCGCATCGTACAGAATGGCCTCTTTATCGGGCCAAAAGCGCTGCAGTTCATCCAGAGGATAATCGATACGTTCGGCCACCATTTCCAGCGTGGTATTGGCTATCCCTTGCACCTCAAGTAATTTCAGGGCTTCTCCCAGGACATCTTCACGTTGCACGGTATTCTCCTCCGTATTTCCTGTTGCAAGTGTCGCTCACGGTTGGCGATCGCGCAAATGTGCGCTGAAGGTCGCGGCATCCATAAAACCCGTTACCCGGGCCTCCGGATGTTCTTTTCCCTCGGCATCAAAGAACAAGATAGTCGGCAAACCTAAAACCTGTAGATGTTTCAGCAGAGCAACATCCTGGGCATTGTTTGCTGTCACATCCGCTTGCAACAGCACCGTGTTGCCTAGCGCTTGCTGAACCTGCGGATTACTGAACGTGTACTTTTCAAATTCCTTACAGGCTACACACCAGTCGGCATACAGATCCAGCATGACTGGCCTGCCTTTAGCTTGCTCCAGCGCTTGATTTAACGCATCTACCGATGCCACCGGCGTGAAGTTAAGGTGTGCCTGGGTTTGAGTATGCGGCGCGCCGAACGCCCAGTCTTGCAGTGGACGCACGCATACCAGTGCTGCGGCTAACAGGACAATCTGCACGATACGCATCCAGGCGTGCTTTGCCTGCAGGCTGGTAATGAACGCCCAGCCAAAGAACGCGACGCCTAACAGTGACCATAAGCGAACGCCCCACTCGTCGCCAACGATACGTTCGAGTAAGAAGACGGGAAGCGCCAGAATGACAAAGCCAAAAGCGGTTTTGACATGTTCCATCCATGGGCCACTTTTAGGCAGCAGGCGGTTGCCAAATACGGTAATTAGCATCAGGGGGAATCCCATCCCCAACGCATACAGATACAGCGTGCCGCCTCCCAGCCACATGTTCCCGCTCTGAGCGATATACAGCAAAATCGCGCTTAGCGGGGCCGTTGTGCAAGGAGAACAGATGAGGCCAGCAATCGCCCCCATCGCAAAGACGCTGCCGGGAGCTCCGCCTTGCTGGCGGTTACTCATTAGCGTGAGGCGCGTTTGCAGCGATGAAGGCAGTTGCAGTGTGAACAGGCCAAACATCGACAGAGCCAGCAGCGTAAAGATGACGGCAAGGCCAATCAGGACGTAAGGATGTTGTAGCGCGGCCTGGAACTGTAAACCGGCGGCTGCAACAACCAAACCCAGCGCGGTATAGGTGAGCGCCATCCCTTGAACGTAGATAAACGTCAGCAGCAGTGCCCGTCCGGTTGATAAGCGTTGCTTGCCGCCCAGTACGATCCCGGAAATCAGCGGATACATCGGCAGTACGCAAGGCGTAAACGCGATACCAATTCCAATCAGCAATGCCCACAGTGCGGAAAAGGGAAGTTGGGCCGTGGGCTGCGGTTTCTCTTGCGGATCGACAGTGGCTGGCACCGGCGCAGGTGTCGCCTGGATATCGGCAGACACTTCACTTAATGGCACCGTTTTTGTTTCTGGTGGATAGCAAAATCCGGCGTCGGCGCAGCCCTGGTATGTGATCGTTAATGTTGCGCCAGACTTAGCCTGATTGACCGTGATCGGGATAGTCAGCTGTTTACGGTAAATCTCACTTTTGCCGTAAAACTCATCTTCATGCCAGACGCCTGGCGGCAGTTTTATCTCGGCAATATCGGCCTGAGATGGCGTAATGCTTATCTGTTTGCGATACAGATAGTAGCCATCTTTAACCTGCCATGTGAGGTTCAGATCGTGTTGGTTTTGCTGAAAATCAAAAACAAACGCCCGATCGGCAGGAACAAACTGCGAGCGGCCAGGCGCGTCAAATAATCCAGCAAAGGTAGATGTGCTGCACAGCAGCAGGATCAGCGTAAGGATGCGTTGAGCCATGAGCGGTAATCAAAGTCTCCGTGAGTGACGGGTAAAACCAGAAGTTCAGGCGTTTGATACGGATGATGTGACTTCAGGCAATCGAGAAGGGCTTGCTGGTGTGTGACGGTGGTTTTTAAAATCATCTGGACTTCATATTCCTGTTCCAGTTTACCTTCCCAATAGTAGAGGGAGGTCGCACCGGGTAGCAGGGTTACGCAGGCAGCCAGCTTTTCCGCCAGCACTTTGGCGGCGAGATCCTGGGCGGTTGCTTCATCCGGGGCGGTACAGAGCACCACAACGGTATCGGGGATGGAAATATCCTGACTCTTTACATCAAGCATAAACACCTCGAAAGAACAGAGTAACCAGCAAAAGAATGGTCACTATACAACGGACGAGGGAAGGATGTTAGTTAAAGCGGGGTGGGGAGTAGGAACTGCAGGGCGCCCAGGCACCCTGCAGGAAAAACTTACAGCATGAAGCTGCCCAGCAAGAAGCCGAAGCAGACAGCCAGAACCACACCCAGAGTACCAGGGATGAAGAACGGATGGTTAAAGACGAATTTACCGATGCGGGTTGTACCGGTGTCATCCATCTGAACCGCCGCAACCAGAGTTGGGTAGGTTGGCAGAATGAACAGACCAGAAACAGCGGCGAAAGACGCAACAGCAGTCAGTGGGGAAACGTTCAGAGCCAGAGCCATCGGCATCAGTGCTTTAGCGGTTGCAGCCTGAGAGTACAGCAGCGCGGAAGCAAAGAAGAAGATGACCGCCAGCAGCCACGGATGACCCTGGATTACGCTACCTGCAGTATCTTTGATCCAGTCAATGTTGTGAGATACGAAGGTATCACCCAGCCATGCAACACCCAGGATACAAATACAGGCGCTCATACCGGCTTTGAAGGTGCTGGAGTTCAGGATGGAGTCAGTTTCAACGCGGCAGACGATCGTGGTCAGCGTCGCGACGCTCAGCATGATGATCAGGATTGCGTTGGTGGTGTTCATCAGCGGTTTAGCGACCAGGCCAAGGCTTGGGCTGTTGATGATGGCGTAAACAACTACGCAAACCACGCCCAGCAGGAACAGCCAAACGGAGGTTTTCGCGCCAGCTTTGATTTCAACTTGTCTTTCACCGCGCAGTTCAACCAGGCCTTCTTCCAGACGCTTACGATAAATCGGGTCGTCAGACAGTTTGGAGTTGAACAGTGCGGTGATCAGGAAGGACATCACCAGAACGGCCAGCAGGGTGGACGGAATGACCACGGACAGCAGGTGAATGTAGCTGATGCCATGACCTTCCATGACGGAAGACATGTAAACCACGGCTGCGGAGATTGGAGAAGCCGTAATCGCAATCTGTGCAGAAACCACTGCGGTAGAGAGCGGACGGCAAGGCTTGATACCTTGTTCCTTCGCAACTTCAGCGATAACCGGCAGCGTTGCCAGAGAGATGTTGCCAGTACCGGCAAAGATAGTCAGGAAATAGGTCACGATAGGTGCAAGGATCGTGATGTATTTCGGGTTCTTACGCAGCAGTTTTTCAGTTTGATGAACCAGATAGTCCAGACCACCTGCAATCTGCATAGCTGAAATGGCAGCGATAACCGCCATGATGATGGAAATAACATCGAACGGGATATTACCGGGTTTTACGCCGATAGCGGCAAGAACCAGAACACCCAGCCCACCTGCAAATCCAATACCGATACCCCCAAGTCTGGCACCTAAAAAGATTGCCAGCAAAACGATGATAAGTTCTAAAACTATCATATTAGCCTTCCTTGTTGTTTAACAAGTTGATATTAAATTGTTGTTTTTAAGTAACTTCGAGTAAGAAAAAAGGCACGTCATCATGACGTGCCTTCTCCGGTACTACCCTACACGATTACTGTTCGCTTTCATCAGTATAACGTTTTGCTTTATAAGCAGGGTGCATCAGGTTCTGTGCAGAGAAGATATCGTCCAGTTCAGACTCGGTCAACAGACCGCGTTCCAGGACAACTTCACGTACGCTCTTACCAGTTTCGGCACAAATTTTACCGACGATGTCGCCGTTGTGGTGACCGATGAACGGGTTGAGGTAAGTAACGATGCCGATGGAGTTGAATACAAACGCTTCACAGACTTCTTTGTTAGCAGTGATACCACTAACGCATTTTTCCAGCAGGTTGTAGCAAGCGTTGCTCAGAATGTGAATGGATTCAAACATTGCCTGACCAATGACCGGCTCCATTACGTTCAGCTGGAGCTGACCAGCTTCAGATGCCATGGTGACAGTGATGTCGTTACCGATGACTTTGAAGCACACCTGGTTTACGACTTCCGGAACAACCGGGTTCACTTTAGCTGGCATGATAGAAGACCCAGCCTGCAGTTCCGGCAGGTTGATCTCGTTCAGACCCGCACGCGGACCAGAGGAGAGTAAACGCAGGTCGTTACAGATTTTGGACATCTTCACAGCCAGACGTTTCAGTGCGCCGTGCACCATAACGTATGCGCCACAGTCAGAAGTTGCTTCAATCAGGTCTTCTGCCGGAACACAGGCGAAGCCAGTGACTTCAGCCAGTTTCTGTACTGCCAGCGGAGAGTACTCTTTCGGAGTGTTCAGACCAGTACCGATTGCTGTTGCGCCGAGGTTAACTTCCAGCAGCAGCTCAGCGGTACGCCCAATGTTTTTCACTTCTTCTTTCAGCAGTACGCTGAAAGCACGGAATTCCTGACCGAGAGTCATCGGTACAGCATCCTGCAATTGGGTACGACCCATTTTCAGGATGTCCTGGAATTCATCGGCTTTTTTCTCAAAGCCTTCACGCAGCTGGTTCAGTGCATCAATCAGTTTGATGATGGATGCGTATACAGCGATACGGAAGCCAGTTGGGTATGCATCGTTGGTAGACTGACATTTGTTAACGTGGTCGTTCGGGTTCAGGTACTGATATTCACCTTTCTGGTGACCCATCAGTTCCAGACCGATATTGGCCAGAACTTCGTTGGTGTTCATGTTGACGGAGGTACCCGCACCACCCTGGTAAACATCTACCGGGAACTGATCCATGCATTTTCCGTTATTCAGGACTTCATCACACGCCGCGATGATGGCATTTGCCACACTCTTAGGAATGGTTTGCAGCTCTTTGTTGGCCATTGCCGCTGCCTTTTTAACCATTACCATACCGCGAACAAATTCAGGAATATCGCTGATTTTGCTGTTGCTAATGTAGAAGTTTTCAATCGCTCTCAGAGTGTGGACACCGTAGTAGGCGTCCGCTGGAACTTCCCTGGTACCCAACAAGTCTTCTTCGATACGAATGTTGTTTAACATGTGAACCTTCTTTTTCAAGCTGCCAATGATTTGACTAAACACACAGGATATATGTGATTTCGATTGTTTCTCGACCGACGATTATCCCCTGCATCGGTCTGATACCCGAGATCATATGCTGGTTAAGGATTTCTACCGTAATCTGGATCACTTAAAGCGTGGAATTTACCCCTTATTTATTATTCTGTGAAATGGATCACCCCTTTGTGATTAACCCTAAATATTAGTGTACAAGCCACTTGAAATTTTGCTAACCACCACAATATCAAATCGATGCGATTAACATAATTTTTCGAACAGAAGTTGAACAAAACGGCTGTTATTAACAGGAGATCCCTTTGCGCTGGATACCATTACTTGCCATTTTTCTCTATGTTTACATAGAGATATCTATTTTTATTCAGGTTGCCCATGTGATGGGCGTCCTGATGACGCTGATTTTGGTTATTTTTACGTCGGTTATCGGTATGTCTCTGGTTCGTAATCAGGGATTTAAGAACTTTTTACTGATGCAACAAAAAATGGCTGCTGGTGAAAGTCCGGCTGCAGAAATGATCAAAAGCGTATCGCTGATTATTGCCGGTCTGCTGTTGGTACTGCCTGGTTTTTTCACCGATTTCCTCGGTCTTCTTCTTTTATTACCCCCGGTGCAAAAACATCTGACGATGAAACTGCTGCCACATTTACGTTTTTCACGTATGCCTGGCGGTGGTTTTAGCGCCGGAACCGGTGGCGGTGAGACTTTTGATGGTGAATTTCAGCGTAAGGATGACAAGCGCGACAGCATCGAACATAAAGACGATCGTCGGGATTAAGCCTCAGTATGTAGGCCGGATAAGCGTTAGCGCCATCCGGCAAAAGTGTTTATAGGCCGGATGATGGCGTCAACGTTGCCTTATCCGGCCTGCGGGGTAAAAACAGCCACAGCCCTGCCAGCATAATCAACGCGTACAAACTCTTCCAGCCGACCATTGCCAGTAGTAGTAGGCACAGCAGACCACCAATGATCGCCAGTGCGCGGTAATGCCCTTTCAGTAATCGACAACCCGCCAACATGCACAGCAAATAAATCATAATAAAGATGCCGTTGGCGTAGATGATTAACGCATCGAGATTGATTTGCAGCATATAGATACACAGAGTACTGACTACGCAGCAGCCTAATACGGCGTTTAGCGCATTGCGCGGAAGGTGGCGGGGGGACAGGCGAGCCAGATAACTCTCAGGCTTATACTGCGCTTGCGACCAGACCAGTCGAGCGAAACTTTGAATATAAATGTTGAGGCTGGCAAAACAGGCCAAATAACCAATGATGCAGGCGACCCACAGTGCCTGTACACCAAACAGTTGCACGACGATTTCTGGCAGCGATGCTGCGGCGGCCATTTGCTCGCCGTAGGCACCAAAATGGAGAACGACGACGGTGCATGCCCAATAAACAGATCCAGCCAGCAGCAGGCCAATCATCAGCGCGCGTGGGAAGTCTCGTTCCGGATTTTTGAATTCAGACGCCAGGTGAGCAAACGCTTCGAGGCCAACAAAACACCAGAACATCACCGACAGCGCGGCGAACAGACCGGGGAGTTCAATATCGCTAATTGCAGGGAAGGGGATTTCGCCTGGTTTCAGATCGCCCGCCCACCAGATAGCAACAATGAGGGCAACAATCAGTCCGGCAATGACCGTTTGCAGATTAGCGCTTGAGCTTGCGCCGCGGGAGCCGATGTACCAAACCAATGCCAGCGTACCCAGCTCAGCCAGCAGAAGCTGCTCGTCATGCCAGCCAAACATCGCCTGACCGAATCCGGCGGCGATGTGCAATGCCGCAGGCAAGCCGACAGGAATGACCGACAAAAATAGCCATCCGGTGACGCGCTCCAGTCGTGAACCAAAGGCCATGCCGACAAAATGCGCCACACCGCCTGCGCTGGGGAAATGACGACCCAGTACGGCGAAGACAATCGCCACCGGAAAGACCAAAACAATCAGCACCGGCCAGGCCCACAGGCTGTTATTGCCAGCCACCAGCGCAGCCAGCGCGGGGACGGCGAAAACGCCTGTACCTAACAATGATGTCGACAACAGGCCAACGCCCTGAGCCAATCCCAGCTCTTGTTTCAGTCCGCTCATAAGTGGTTATCCGATTATGCCCATTGACCGGGCTACAACGCAGATTTTTGATGGTATCACAATCGGATTTGCTTATGACGACGTGACTGAAATCGTTATGGAATGTGAGGCAGGTCGGCATTTTGACGGGATTTTCTGCTGATAAAAAATTTTTTTCGCTTGCCCCCTTGAAGGCACAAAACCCCATCCCCATCTCTCTGGTCACTAGCCGGGAAACCGTTTACGGGCCGGCGTCACCCATAACTGATAAAGACTTTCTCAAAGGAGAGCTATCAATGAGTATTCGTCCGTTACATGATCGTGTGATCGTCAAACGTAAAGAAGTTGAATCCAAATCTGCTGGCGGCATCGTACTGACTGGTTCTGCAGCAGGTAAATCAACTCGTGGCGAAATCATCGCTGTCGGTAAGGGTCGCATCCTGGACAACGGTACCGTACAGCCGCTGGACGTGAAAGTCGGCGATATCGTTATTTTCAACGATGGCTACGGTGTTAAATCTGAGAAGATCGACAATGAAGAAGTGTTGATCATGTCTGAAAGCGACATCCTGGCAATTGTTGAAGCCTAATCCGCGAACGACACTGAACATACGAATTTAAGGGAAAGAGAAAATGGCAGCTAAAGACGTAAAATTCGGTAACGACGCTCGTGTGAAAATGCTGCGCGGCGTAAACGTACTGGCAGATGCAGTGAAAGTTACCCTCGGTCCAAAAGGCCGTAACGTAGTTCTGGATAAATCTTTCGGTGCACCGACCATCACTAAAGATGGTGTTTCCGTAGCACGTGAAATCGAACTGGAAGACAAGTTCGAAAACATGGGTGCGCAGATGGTGAAAGAAGTTGCCTCTAAAGCGAACGACGCTGCAGGTGACGGTACCACCACCGCAACAGTACTGGCTCAGTCCATCATCACTGAAGGTCTGAAAGCCGTTGCTGCGGGCATGAACCCGATGGATCTGAAACGTGGTATCGACAAAGCTGTCGCTGCTGCTGTTGAAGAACTGAAAGCACTGTCCGTACCGTGCTCCGACTCTAAAGCTATTGCTCAGGTTGGTACCATCTCCGCAAACTCCGACGAAACCGTAGGTAAACTGATCGCTGAAGCGATGGACAAAGTCGGTAAAGAAGGCGTGATCACCGTTGAAGACGGTACCGGTCTGCAGGACGAACTGGACGTGGTTGAAGGTATGCAGTTCGACCGTGGCTATCTGTCTCCTTACTTCATCAACAAGCCGGAAACTGGCGCAGTAGAACTGGAAAGCCCGTTCATCCTGCTGGCTGACAAGAAAATCTCCAACATCCGCGAAATGCTGCCGGTTCTGGAAGCTGTAGCGAAAGCAGGCAAACCGCTGCTGATCATCGCTGAAGATGTTGAAGGCGAAGCGCTGGCAACTCTGGTTGTTAACACCATGCGCGGTATCGTGAAAGTCGCTGCGGTTAAAGCACCTGGCTTCGGCGATCGTCGTAAAGCAATGCTGCAGGATATCGCTACCCTGACCGGTGGTACCGTTATCTCTGAAGAGATCGGTATGGAGCTGGAAAAAGCAACTCTGGAAGATCTGGGCCAGGCGAAACGCGTTGTTATCAACAAAGATACCACCACCATCATCGATGGCGTGGGCGACGAAGCTGCAATCCAGGGTCGCGTGACTCAGATTCGTCAGCAGATCGAAGAAGCAACTTCCGACTATGACCGTGAAAAACTGCAGGAGCGCGTAGCGAAACTGGCAGGCGGCGTTGCGGTTATCAAAGTTGGTGCTGCGACTGAAGTTGAAATGAAAGAGAAGAAAGCCCGCGTTGAAGATGCCCTGCACGCTACCCGTGCTGCGGTAGAAGAAGGCGTGGTTGCTGGTGGTGGCGTTGCGCTGATTCGCGTAGCGTCTAAAATTGCCGGCCTGAAAGGTCAGAACGAAGACCAGAACGTAGGTATCAAAGTTGCGCTGCGCGCAATGGAATCTCCACTGCGTCAAATCGTACTGAACTGCGGCGAAGAGCCGTCTGTAGTGGCTAACACCGTGAAAGCCGGTGACGGTAACTACGGTTACAACGCTGCAACTGAAGAATACGGCAACATGATCGACATGGGTATCCTGGATCCAACCAAAGTAACTCGTTCTGCTCTGCAGTACGCGGCTTCTGTTGCGGGTCTGATGATCACCACCGAGTGCATGGTTACCGACCTGCCGAAAGGCGATGCTCCTGACTTAGGTGCTGCTGGTGGTATGGGCGGCATGGGTGGAATGGGCGGCATGATGTAATCATGTTGTTCTGAACCTCTCAGAATTGAGAAACCCCTGGGCAGAAATGTCCGGGGGTTTTTCTTTTGGTCATCTTTTTAGTATATGATTCAGCTACGGACATAACGTCCAACTAATTGATCATGGGGAATGACATGCACGTGAAATATTTAGCAGGGATCGTTGGTGCCGCGCTACTGATGGCGGGTTGTAGCTCCAGCAACGAACTGAGTTCAGCCGGGCAAAGCGTACGCTTTGTCGAAGACAAGCCTGGCGCAGAGTGCCAACTGATAGGCACGGCAACCGGTAAGCAAAGCAACTGGCTTTCTGGCCAGCACGGCGAAGAGGGCGGCTCAATGCGTGGCGCAGCAAACGATCTGCGTAACCAGGCTGCGGCAATGGGCGGTAATGTGATTTATGGCGTCAGCAGCCCATCGCAGGGAATGCTGTCCAGCTTTGTTCCTACCGCCAGTGAGATGATTGGACAGGTTTATAAGTGCCCTAACTGATTACACTTCATCCTTCAACCAGCCTCTTTGTTGGATGCGCTGTGAAACCCCAGTCACATAGTTATCTATGCTCCTGGGGATTTTCTTCGCTTGCCGCCGCGATGCAGATTGAATGATTTTGTGTAATAAAGTGGCCTGGACAGACTCATGCAATCGTAGGCCTGATAAGCGCAGCGCCATCAGGCATTCTGAGTCTTATGTGCAGACTGAACGCGTAAATGATGCAGTGCGCGCAGGCACTGATCCTGATTGAGCTTTTGCGTCTTATCACCCGTCAACGTTCTGATAAACACCTGGCACGGTACACCGGCAAGTTTTTTCAGCCGTGGGCTGAAATCGAGCAGACGGCGAGTAATGGCTTCGGCCTCTTTGCTGCCGGAAGCGGCGCGAGTTTTTACTACCGAACCACAGAAATGGGCTTTTCCTTTATCATCCGTATAGCGGTAAATAATCGCCAGATAATGATTAAACAGGTTATGTTTCCATTCGGGTTGTGTATAAGAGTCGTATTCCAGATTGTCGTTTTGCTGGCAATCCACATCGTACAGCGGCAGGAAATCCAGCAGCGATGTAATTCGTAGCGCTAAATCCCGCATGCCAGCATTATTTTTTGCATGAATAATTGCATGCGCCAACACCTGAATTTGTAATTCATTAACCAGTAATTCATCTGTTTTGCCATCATGCAGTGTCAGAGAAAATGATAAGTTTTCCCCTTTATCATCCACTAACGTCAGTGAATTTATGCGACGGTTAATATCCGCATTTTTTAGCTCATCTTCCTGAATTAACGGAATGTTTTCGTGCATCTTTTTGCTGGCTTTGTCACGTTCTTTTTCATATTGCAAACGTGCGTCTTCGCTAAGCTGGTGTTTCATATAGAGCCTGCTCTCGAGCGCGATAAGCAGATCTCTTAGCCCAAGCGGAGAGAGAAAAAACAGCGACTCTTTATTTCTTGGTTCTTTAATCTTCAATGCCAAGGCAACAAATTCATTCTTTTGACGAATAACGCCGGTATTAACACCCTTAATACTTATAGCCATCAAAGGTTCTCCCTAACCATATATTTATTGAAAATCTAGATTTGACTTGATTTATATTTTTTGCAAATAACTAATTGCGCGCTGCGAGTTAAAATAGCACATATTAAAAGTGCGGCTCCACCTGCAGGGATATTAAATAATCGTGATCGATAGCGAGTGTCCGGAATCGGACACTCAATAATGGTTATTGTTGGCGTAACTGCAGGTCCAACGGCGTTTTACTTGGCTCTCCGCCAATTTCACGCGCCAGTTTGGGGACCATGTAACCGGAAACCAGTGTCAGCAGTTCACGCATAATGTGACGTGCTTCATCATCGCTGACCATAAAGTGGGCGGCACCCTGTACTTTATCCAGCACGTGCAGGTAATAGGGCATCACACCGGCATCAAATAGTGCGTTGCTAAGGTTAGCCAGGGTTTGTGCGTTATCGTTCACGCCACGCAGCAATACGCTTTGGTTGAGTAGCGTAATGCCCGCGGCGCGCAGACTACTCATCGCCTGGCGAAACGTCTCATCAACTTCATTGGCATGGTTAATGTGATTGACCAGCAGAATCTGCAGAGAGGAGCGCGCAAAACGTTCGACCAGTCCTTCGGTAATGCGCGCAGGGATCACTATCGGCAAACGGCTGTGAATACGCAGGCGTTTAATGTGCGGAATGGCTTCCAGTTGCGTGAGCAACCAGTCCAGTTCGTGGTCTTTGGCCATTAACGGATCGCCACCAGAGAAGATGATTTCATCCAGCTCAGGATGCGCGGTAATGTAGTCGAGAGCGACCTGCCAGTTGCGCTTATTGCCTTGGTTTTCGGCATATGGGAAGTGTCGACGGAAGCAATAGCGACAATTCACCGCACAACCGCCTTTGACCAGCAACAGTGCCCGATTGCGATATTTATGCAGCAGACCGGGAACCACACTGTGCTGTTCTTCCAGCGGGTCGGTTGAGTAGCCTGGCGCGGCAACAAACTCTTCCTGGGAGGTAAGTACCTGACGCAAAAGCGGATCGTCCGGGTTACCTTTCTCCATGCGGGCAATAAACGCGCGCGGCACGCGCAGGGCGAAAAGCCGTCTCGCATCGCGTCCGGCCAACAGTTTTTCATCTGCGTCTATATTCAAAAGATGCAGAAGTTCATCGGGATCGGTCACAACATCGGCAAGTTGCGATAACCAATCTTCTCTGGATGGGGTATTTAGGGTTACAATATGCGCCATTTTGTGGCTTAGCTACCAGTTAACAATTTTCAGAGGGCCTTATGGCAACGTACTATAGCAACGATTTTCGTGCTGGTCTTAAAATCATGTTGGACGGCGAACCTTATGCGGTTGAAGCCAGCGAATTCGTTAAACCAGGTAAAGGCCAGGCGTTTGCGCGCGTTAAGCTGCGTCGCCTGCTGACCGGTACTCGCGTAGAGAAAACCTTCAAGTCTACTGACTCCGCTGAAGGCGCAGACGTAGCCGACATGAACCTGACTTTCCTGTATAGCGACGGTGAGTTCTGGCACTTTATGAATAACACCACTTTCGAACAGCTGGCTGCTGACGAGAAAGCGGTAGGCGATAACGCTAAATGGCTGCTGGACCAGGCTGAATGCATCGTGACCCTGTGGAACGGTCAGCCGATCTCCGTAACTCCGCCGAACTTCGTTGAGCTGGAAGTTGTTGAAACCGACCCAGGTCTGAAAGGCGATACCGCTGGTACTGGCGGCAAACCGGCTACCCTGTCTACCGGCGCAGTCGTTAAAGTTCCGCTGTTCGTACAGATCGGCGAAGTGATCAAAGTGGATACCCGCTCCGGCGAATACGTTTCTCGCGTAAAATAAGTCTTCCATTTGATCTTATGGCGCAGGTTGCTGCGCCATACTTTTTCCAGGGCAGGAATGATGAAACGTCTTCTCGGTCTTGTAATGCTACTCCTTTTCACCAGCACCCTCCTGACGGGATGCAATACCGCGCGCGGCTTCGGTGAAGACATCAAACATCTTGGCAATTCAATCTCTCACGCTGCCAGCTAATCCTTTCATATAGTCTTAAAAACGATTGTTTATCCATCACACTCCCAGATCTTGTCTATTATTAAGTAGCTATACACAAACAATATTGGCTAGAAAAGGAAGACGTTATGGTTAAGAAGACAATTGCTGCGATCTTTTCTGTGTTGGTACTTTCTTCCGTTTTAACCGCGTGTAATACCACACGAGGCGTAGGACAGGATATTTCTGAAGGCGGTAGCGCCATTTCTGGTGCAGCGACAAAAGCTCAGCAATAATGAAGAACGGTACGACGTCGTGTCGTACCGTTAATCTCCCTTCCCTGGGAGTGACAGAAACGGCGAGAAGCGGTTCCCCAGGTGCAGTTTCATACGGATATTCCGCTTATAGGTGTAGACCGTTTTGCCATGAATGCTGAGTGCGGCGGCAATGGCATTGTTACTCACACCATCCATCCACATTGATAATACTTTCTCCTCCTGCGGCGTAAGCAAAGGCGTGGCGTTTTTGGGGATTTCTAATGCGGGGCGAACCTGAAGTGCTTCCTGAATTGTGTGGGAGAGTGTGTTCAGCGTGGTGTGCTTGGTCAAGACCGAATGGGCGACGGATTGAGAGGGCGCGATGGGGGCATGCTGTCTATCTGCTGATTGCAGTAAAATCAGTGGGATAACGCCACAACTCATAAAAAAAGGGTTAATTGGCGGACTGGAGTGCGTCTCGCTAATAAAACTGTATAAATCCGCGATCACCAGATGCGGTTTCCATTGCAAAATATGCTCTTTTGCTAACAGGAGATTATTGATTCCTGATACCAGAAATGAAGAGCTGAACCTGCCAGAATGATTAAGCAAGGCCTCTATCCCTGTGCGGGTAAAGTGGCACCGGTCAATCACTAAAATTTTAAGCATAAACGTTTCGCATTCAGAAGAGGGGCAATCGACTTTCCGGTTTCAGAAAGCCCTTCATCATAGAGAACTCCGATGAGTGCCAAATGCGGGAACTACGCCGCTAATTATGCTTAATTCTTGCTTTTAGCAGGCAATGAATAAAAAGGTTGAAATTCATTTTCTTCCGGGCAAAAATGCCATTTCACACATCAGCTTTGTAGGACGACCTGCAAACGCTTCTTTCACCGGGGACGGCCCCATTGTTCTGGAGCCTGATATGTCCTGGATCGTTTTATTAATTGCAGGTTTGCTCGAAGTCGTCTGGGCGATTGGCCTGAAATATACCCACGGTTTTACGCGTCTTACGCCAAGCATTATCACTATTGCGGCGATGATCGTTAGTATTGCCATGCTCTCCTGGGCAATGCGCACATTACCTGTAGGAACCGCTTATGCGGTCTGGACCGGCATTGGCGCTGTCGGGGCGGCCATTACAGGGATTTTGCTGCTGGGTGAATCTGCCAGCCCGGCGCGTTTGCTGAGCCTTGGGCTGATCGTTGCTGGCATTATTGGTCTGAAGCTGAGCACTCACTAAGCGCCAGGCTGTTTCACCCAAATCAGCTTATTCACCTCAAACCCTTCCCGGGTCGCGATGGCTAACATTTGCTGTTTCATTTCATCTGAAATAGTTGGAGTCCGTGAAAGGATCCACAGGTAGTCGCGATCCGGACCGCAAACCAGCGCGTGACGATATTCCCGGTCGAGTGCAATTACGTTATACCCACCATAGAAGGGGCCGAAGAATGATACTTTAAGCGCGGCCGTGCTTGGGTCGCCGGTGAAATAGGCTTTCCCTTCCGTTTTCTGCCACATCTCCCTGTCAGGGTTATAGCCCTTGTTAATAACGTTGATGCCGCCGTCGTCGCGCAAGCTGTACGTTGCGGTCACTTTATCCAACCCGCGCTCGAAACGATGGTCGAAGCGCGCAATTTCATACCATGTTCCCAGATAGCGTTTGGCATCAAAGTTATTCACCACGGTAACGCCTTTCGGCGGTGTTGGGGAGCTGCAAGCGACAACCAGGAATGCAGCCGTAACTGCAGCAACGACGGGCAGAATGCGCATAGTGTTTTCCTTACTGTTTTTTGTTAAGTGTAGATGACAGCAGGGAAAAAAGAGCAAGAAAGGAGGTCCGATTTACCGGACCCCTCTGTCAGTTATTGCAGTTTTTCAAGAATGCGCCAGGCCGCCTCGACGCGAGCCGGGTTGGGGTAGCTTTTGTTTGCCAACATTACGATGCCAAGGTTTTTTTCTGGAACGAAGGCAACGTAGCTGCCAAATCCGCCTGTGGATCCTGTTTTATGCACCCATGAGGCTTTCACGGCAGGTGCTGGCGGGTTTACCTCAACGGCGGGAAGCGCTGCCAATGCCACTTTGCTGTCGCTGCCGTTGATGATCGAATCAGCTTTCAGCGGCCAGTTCAGCATCTCCCAGCCTAATCCCTGGTACATATCACCAATACGCCAGTAGCGAGACTGCGCAAGCTCAATGCCCTGCTGGAGCGTTTTCTCCTGAACGTGGCTGGCGTCCATGTTGGCCTGAACCCAGCGGGCCATATCGATAACGCTGGATTTCACGCCATAGGCTTCGGCGTCAAGTTGTCCCGGAGAAACGTGTACAGGCTTCCCTTCGCGATAGCCCCAGGCATAATTTTTTTGTTCGCTTTGCGGAACCGTAATCCAGGTATGCGCCAGTTTTAATGGTTGCAGGACGCGTCTGGTCATTGCCTCTTCGTAGCTCATACCTGAAGGTTTTACCACCAGCGCACCAAACAGACCAATGCTGGAGTTAGCGTAAAGACGCTTAGCGCCCGGAGTCCATTGTGGTTGCCAGTTTTGATAAAAGCGCAGTAATTCGGCTTTATCCGTAACGTCATCGGGGATCTGCAGCGGCAGGCCACCCGCTGTATAGGTGGCTAAGTGCAGCAGGCTGATACCCCGCCACTGTTTGCCTGTCAGTTCTGGCCAGTATTTCGTGACCGGATCGCTGAGCTTAATTTCGCCGCGGGCGATAGCGTCGCCGCCCAACACGCCGTTAAACGTCTTACTGACCGACCCTAGCTCAAACAGCGTTTGCTGCGTGACTGGGTGGTTATTGGCGATATCGGCTTTACCCCAGGTAAAGTAATAAGGTTTCCCCTCGTAGATAATCGCCACGGCCATACCCGGAATAGCCTGCTCCTGCATCAGTGGTGTGATGGTGCGGTTAACGATATCGGCAATTTGTTGTTCTGTTTTTGCGGCAGCAAACGTGGAGAAAGAGGCTGTCAGCAGCAGTGCGCAGCATATCGATTTTTTCATCATGAAATCAGTTCCGTAATTAAAAGCAAAAGGGTGTCCGGGCCCGTCAGACGCAATCAGTGTGTTTGATTTGCACCGTGTTGACAAACGGTTAAATTTAGCAGCAGATATAAGTTTTTCTAACAGGCCGGATGATGACGCGTAGCTATATCCCTCTTAACTCGCTGCGGGCTTTTGAAGCCGCGGCCAGACATCTCAGCTTTACCCGCGCTGCGATTGAGCTCAACGTGACGCATTCTGCCATCAGCCAGCATGTAAAATCGCTGGAGCAGCAGCTGAATTGTCAGCTTTTTGTGCGCGGTTCTCGTGGATTAATGTTGACGACTGAAGGGGAAAGTCTGTTACCTGTACTTAATGACTCCTTCGATCGTATGGCGGGGATGTTGGATCGTTTTGCCACTAAACAGACCCAGGAAAAACTTAAAATTGGCGTAGTGGGAACCTTTGCTATCGGCTGTCTTTTCCCGCTTCTGAGCGATTTTAAGCGCAGTTACCCACATATTGATTTGCATATTTCTACCCATAATAATCGCGTGGATCCCGCCGCCGAAGGGCTGGATTATACCATTCGCTACGGTGGGGGAGCCTGGCACGATACCGATGCGCAATATTTATGTAGCGCGCTGATGTCTCCACTGTGTTCGCCAACATTGGCTTCGCAGATTCAAACGCCTGCGGACATCCTGAAATTTCCGTTATTGCGATCGTATCGGCGGGATGAGTGGGCGCTTTGGATGCAGGCGGCCGGAGAGGCGCCTCCGTCACCGACGCACAATGTGATGGTGTTTGATTCGTCCGTCACCATGCTGGAAGCCGCTCAGGCGGGGATCGGTGTGGCAATTGCGCCAGTCAGAATGTTCACGCATTTACTCAGCAGTGAACGTATCGTTCAGCCGTTTTTAACGCAGATTGATTTGGGAAGCTACTGGATAACGCGTTTGCAATCTCGCCCGGAGACGCCCGCGATGCGTGAATTTTCCCGTTGGTTGACCGGGGTGCTGCACAAATAAAAAAGGCCCGCCAATGGCGGGCCTGATAATTAACGCATGTACTTAGATGGTCAGAATACCAATCGCCGTTACAACGGTCAGGATAGCTGCCAGTCCGTAGAATACCCATTTGCCAGCCGGCACGTGGATTTTCAGGTCATGCATCGCGTGGTGCATACGGTGTAAACCACACCACAGCGGCAGAACGATCATCAGGAACAGAAACGCACGTCCGATGAAGCTCTGAGCGAATGCCAGTACGCGTTCATAGCTGAAAGCATCAGGAACAAAGCCCAGCGGCAGCATAATGCCTACCAGCAGGATCATTACCGGCGCAATGATTGCGCTCCACATACCGCCTGCACCAAACAGGCCCCAGAATACGGGTTCGTCAGAGCGTTTTGGATTTGGATTAATCATTCCGGACTCCTTACCAGAACAGGGCAACAAACAGTATGACTACTGTAGCAACCACAGTGACTGCCCAGAGACCTTTGATGATCGGCTCTGGCCCCATTTTTTCGTCTTTTACGATGATGTTGGCTGCTTTTGGTGCCAGCTCAAACCAGGTTTTGGTATGCAGCAGCGCTGCTGCCAGGGCGATAATGTTAAGGATTACCACCACCGGGTTTTGTAAAAAGGCGACAAAGCCCATCCAGGACTCTGCACCATGCTTGAGTGCAAACAGGCCGATAATCAGTTCAATGCTGAACCAGACTGCCGGGACTGCCGTGCCTTCACGCAGCATGTAAAAACGATAAAATGGCAGCTTTTTCCACCAGGTGGACGTCATTGGCCGCACATAGGCTTTACGTTTAGTCGTCATCGTGCACTCCTTAGCGTGGTTTCAGGGTAGCGATAAGAAAGTCTTTTGAACTTTCAACTTTACCCTGCTGAATGGCCGCAGCCGGATCGACGTGTTTCGGGCAGACTTCGGAGCAGTAGCCCACGAAAGTACAGGTCCAGACGCCGTTCGGGCTGTTCAATTGAGCCATACGCTCCTTCTTACCGTGGTCGCGGCTATCTTCGTTGTAACGATGCGCCAGCGTAATCGCAGCCGGTCCAATGAACTCAGGGTTCAGGCCGAACTGCGGACACGCGGCGTAGCACAGACCACAGTTGATGCAACCGGAGAACTGATGATACTTCGCCATCTGCGCCGGAGTCTGGGTGTTTGGACCCTGATCCGGTGTACGCGGGTTACCGATGATGTACGGTTTGATCGCTTCCAGGCTTTCGATAAAGTGCGTCATGTCGACGACCAGATCGCGCTCAATCGGGAAGTTGCCCAGCGCTTCAACCTTCATGCCGTTTGTGTAATCACGCAGGAAGGTTTTGCACGCCAGTTTCGGTACATTGTTGACCATCATGCCGCAGGAGCCGCAGATTGCCATACGGCAGGACCAGCGGTAGCTCAGGTCCGGTGCCAGGTTATCCTTGATGTAGCCCAGCGCATCCAGCAGTGACGTGGTTTCATCATAAGGAACTTCGTAGAAAGCACTGTGCGGCGCGGTATCGGTTTCCGGGTTATAGCGCACCACCTCAACTTTCAGGTTTTTCATCTCAGCCATTCGCCTTCTCCTTCTTATCGGCTGCTTCCGCTTCGCCACCGTAAACACGTTTAGCCGGTGGCAGAGTGGTGATTTTCACGTCGCTGTATTCCAGGCGAGTCGTCCCGTCAGCATCGCGGAAGGCGAGGGTGTGTTTGAGGAAGTTCACGTCGTCACGCTCGGTGCAGCCTTCATCCAGACGCTGGTGCGCGCCGCGGGATTCTTTACGTGCCAGAGCGGAGTGCGCCATACATTCAGCAACGTTCAGACCGTGACCCAGTTCGATGGTGTACAGCAGGTCGGTGTTGAAGACGCTGGAAGTATCAGTGATACGTACGCGCTTGAAGCGCTCCTGCAGTTCCGCCAGCTTATCAACGGTTTTCTGCATCAGTTCCGGCGTACGGTAGATACCGCAACCTTCTTCCATGGAGATACCCATTTCATCACGGATCTTAGACCAGTTTTCGTTACCTTCCTGGTTAACCAGATCTTTCAGACGTTTTTCAACGCCAGCAACCTGTGCGTCAAGAGCGGCACTGTTTGCAGCGCCAGCCGTTGCAGCTCGTTCCGCAGCTTGTTCACCGGCCATACGACCGAAGACCACCAGTTCCGCCAGGGAGTTAGAGCCCAGACGGTTAGCGCCATGCAGACCAACAGAGGAACATTCGCCGACAGCGAACAGACCTTTAATGCGGGTTTCACAGTGCTGATCGGTTTCGATACCGCCCATGGTGTAGTGTGCGGTCGGACGTACCGGGATCGGTTCTTTAACCGGATCGACACCCACGTAAGCTTTCGCCAGTTCGCAGATGAACGGTAAACGTTCGAGCAGTTTTTTCTCGCCGAGGTGACGCAGGTCCAGGTGAACCACATCGCCACGCGGAGTGGAAATGGTGTTGCCTTTGCGCCATTCGTGCCAGAAAGCCTGAGAAACTTTGTCGCGCGGACCGAGTTCCATGTATTTGTTTTTCGGCTCGCCCAGCGGGGTTTCCGGACCCATGCCGTAGTCTTGCAGATAACGGTAGCCGTTTTTGTTGACCAGGATACCGCCTTCACCACGGCAACCTTCTGTCATCAGGATACCGGAGCCTGGCAGACCCGTCGGGTGATATTGAACGAACTCCATATCACGCAGCGGAACGCCGTGGCTCAGCGCCATGCCCATACCGTCGCCGGTTACGATGCCGCCGTTGGTATTGTAACGGTAAACACGACCAGCGCCGCCCGTTGCCATTACGACTGCGTTAGCACGGATCTGCACCAGCGTGCCTTCCATCATGTTCATGGCAACCAGGCCGCGGGCATGACCCTCGTCCACCAGGATATCCAGAACGAAGTGTTCGTCAAAGCGCTGAATCTGCGGGAACTGCAAAGATGTTTGGAACAGCGTATGCAACATGTGGAAGCCGGTTTTATCTGCGGCAAACCAGGTACGCTCGATTTTCATGCCGCCGAAGCGACGTACGTTGACGCTACCGTCTTCACGACGGCTCCATGGGCAGCCCCATTGTTCCAGTTGCGTCATTTCAGTTGGGCAGTGGTGGACAAAGTAATCCACGACATCCTGCTCACATAGCCAGTCTCCGCCTGCTACCGTATCGTGAAAATGGTAGTCAAAGCTGTCATGATCCTGCGCGACAGCAGCAGAGCCGCCTTCGGCAGCAACGGTATGGCTGCGCATTGGGTACACTTTTGAGATCAGTGCGATTTTAGCGTTGGGATTTGCTTGTGCGGCAGCAATTGCAGCACGTAATCCCGCGCCACCGGCGCCTATAATGGCAAGATCGGCTTGAAAGGTTTGCACGACATTCCTCCAGATTGTTGTTATTTCATCCCCGCCTGAAATCAGATGCTTCATCGGCTTCAAACAGGTTATGAACGCGTTTCCACTGCTCCTTTATAGGTACAATAGTATAGTCTTAGGGATGTGCGGGAAATTTGACGTGTTCGATTTTTTTAGCGTGTCACAGGGGGGAATTATCATTGAATTTGATTAATTTAATTACTAAACCACCCTATGTCGCTTTTTTTATCCAATTGCCAGTGCTGATTACTGCTGCCTGAAATTTGTCTCGTTAGCGCGATACGAGTAGACTTCGTGCCCTTGTCTTAAATCGGAGAAACAACCATGAGCGAAACGGCAACCTGGCAGCCGAGCGCGTCCATCCCCAATCTGTTAAAACGTGCAGCAATTATAGCGGAGATTCGCCGCTTTTTTGCCGATCGTGGCGTGCTTGAGGTTGAGACCCCTTGTATGAGTCAGGCAACGGTAACGGACATCCATCTGTTCCCGTTCGAAACGCGTTTCGTTGGCCCTGGACACTCCCAGGGGATGAATCTCTATTTAATGACCAGCCCTGAATACCATATGAAGCGCCTGCTGGTGGCAGGGTGCGGCCCGGTGTATCAACTGTGCCGCAGCTTCCGTAATGAAGAGATGGGGCGCCATCATAACCCTGAATTCACCATGCTTGAGTGGTATCGTCCGCACTACGATATGTATCGGCTGATGAATGAGGTGGACGATTTGCTTCAGCAGGTGCTGGACTGTTCGCCTGCGGAAAGCCTCTCTTACCAGCAAGCCTTCCAGCGTCATCTGGAGATAGACCCGCTGTCTGCGGATAAAGCCCAGCTGCGGGAAGTGGCGGCGAAATTGGATCTCAGCAATATCGCCGATACCGAAGAAGACCGGGACACCTTACTGCAGCTGCTGTTTACGATGGGCGTTGAGCCGCATATTGGTAAAGACAAACCGACGTTTGTGTATCATTTCCCTGCTAGCCAGGCATCACTGGCGCAAATCAGTACCGAAGATCACCGCGTGGCTGAACGTTTCGAGGTTTATTACAAAGGTATTGAGCTGGCAAATGGTTTCCATGAATTGACCGACGCGCGCGAGCAGCAGCAGCGGTTTGAACAGGATAACCGCAAACGTGCCGCACGAGGCTTACCGCAGCAACCTATCGATACCAACCTGCTGGAAGCGCTGAAAGTAGGCATGCCGGATTGCTCAGGCGTGGCGCTGGGTGTTGACCGTCTGGTGATGCTGGCGCTGGGCGCAGAGAGCCTGGCCGAGGTTATCGCATTTACCGTCGATCGCGCATAACTTACTCTTCCGCAATACAAAGTGGCGGCTTAATCGCCACTTTGTAGCATATTTTTTCATTTCCCCTCTAATAGCCACAATTTACACCTGGATATTTGATATCGTTTAGGTATCAATTCTGTGTTGATTTTTTTATCGCTGAACTCTGCAAAGAGAGCAGTGCCAACCGGTGAGCGGCGTTTGCTAAACGCTTGCCAGAGTAAGGGATGGTTTAATGACCCAAACAATAAAAAAGATGAGCCTGCCAGGTCTCATTCTCATGATATTTACGTCAGTTTTCGGTTTTGCTAATAGCCCCTCCGCATTCTATTTAATGGGGTATAGTGCAATACCGTGGTATATATTTTCTGCATTATTATTCTTTATTCCATTTGCTTTAATGATGGCGGAAATGGGTTCTGCCTATCGGAAAGAAGAGGGTGGAATCTATTCGTGGATGAATAATAGCGTTGGACCGCGCTATGCCTTTATCGGCACGTTTATGTGGTTTTCTTCTTATGTGATATGGATGGTAAGTACTGCGGCGAAAGTCTGGGTACCTTTTTCAACCTTCTTGTTTGGCGCAGACATGACGCAGCACTGGCGTATTGCAGGGCTTGAGCCTACGCAGGTTGTCGGGCTGCTCGCCGTCGGCTGGATGATCCTGGTGACCTGCGTGGCATCCCGGGGTATTAATAAGATTGCGCGTATTACGGCAGTAGGCGGAATTGCCGTAATGTGTCTTAATTTAGTTCTGTTGTTAGTGAGTGTCGCTATTTTGTTATTAACTGGTGGCCACTTTGCACAGGATATTAATTTCATCTCCTCACCTAATCCCGGATATCAGTCCGGGCTGGCAATGTTGTCATTTGTTGTGTTTGCCATTTTTGCTTATGGCGGAATTGAAGCTGTAGGGGGACTGGTTGATAAAACAGAAAAACCAGAAAAGAACTTTGCTAAAGGTATTGTTTTTGCCGCTATTGTCATTTCTGTTGGTTATTCACTGGCCATCTTTTTATGGGGCGTTAGCACCAACTGGCAGCAGGTATTAAGCAATAGCTCGGTCAACCTCGGCAATATTACTTATATCCTGATGAAGAGCCTCGGGATGACGTTGGGTAATGCGCTGCATCTTTCCCCTGAGACCGCGATGGTGATGGGTGTATGGTTTGCACGTATTACCGGGCTTTCCATGTTCCTTGCCTATACCGGCGCTTTTTTCACCCTCAGCTACTCACCGCTGAAAGCGATTATTCAGGGCACGCCGAAGGCGTTGTGGCCCGCGCCGATGACCAAACTGAATGCCGTAGGGATGCCGACGACGGCAATGTGGTTACAGTGCCTGCTGGTGAGCCTGTTTATCCTGTTGGTTTCATTTGGTGGCGATACGGCGTCAGCGTTCTATAACAAACTGACGCTGATGGCGAACGTCTCCATGACGCTGCCGTATCTGTTCCTGGCACTGGCGTTTCCGTTCTTTAAAGCCCGTCCGGGTCTGGAAAGACCGTTTGTGGTCTTTAAAACCCGAGCGGCGACGCTGCTGGCAACGGGTGTGGTCGTTCTGGTGGTGACGTTTGCCAACGTGTTCACCATCATCCAGCCGGTAATTGAAGCCGGGGACTGGAACAGTGCCTTGTGGATGACCGGCGGCCCGATCTTCTTCTCGCTGCTGGCGATGGCGATTTATCAGAACTACAGCCGCCGCGTTGACCGTCAGCCGGTTCTGGTGACAGAGTAAATTGGGCCGTGTAGGCCGGATAAGGCAATGCCGCCATCCGGCAATCAGTATCGAATTGCCTGATGGCGCTACGCTTATCAGGCCTACAAGACCCACACTGTAGCCCGGCCTAACGCAGTGACGCCGGGATTTCCCGGTGCGAGTGTTAGCGACGTTATTACTCATACACATCGTCCATAAATAATATGGTATTTATGGACGATAGATTAGTGTTGTAATTATTTTTTAGATAAATGCTATTTACTGTGAATTATATCTTTAATCAATTGCTTTAAATGTTTTTGATATTTTATGTTTCTGTTTCTCGCTTAATGTAGTATCCAGTGGTTTACTTATCTTTTAAGCTAAGGACAGTGACATGCGTGATTCGGTTATTTTCTGTAAGGTCGACAGCTATGGTTTTCCACATTGGAATGGTGTGGATTTTCTTCGTTGGAAAACTCTTCCAACAAATTGGCGTTTTGATACAGGGACTGCACATTTATGGATATATAAAACAGCATGGTTAGTTTATCATAGAAATATGCTAAAAAAATCGGCTGAGGAAGCCCAAATCCCTCTATTGTTGTTGGCTGGTGTCGCTGCAGCAGAGGTGGGGGGACGCCAGAAAGATTTAAGTCAGTGGGTGTATTACAAGTCAGACAAATTCTGGAAACTATCTCGCGAAGGGAGGATAAGGCCTTATCTAATGCTACTTCAGTTGGTTCTATCGCAATACAGCTGGGTGTGGCCGCTAGCACGATGGGCATCAGGCCCGATAAGTTGACCTCTTTTGAGCAGTTTCAGCTATCGAATTGTCTGCTGGATAATCGCTTTAATATTCGGGTTGTCGCGTTTCATTTGCGCGATCTTATTATGTTAAGTTACCCTGGGAAAGATACTGCTCATCTTACCGATGAGCAAATTATTATTATTGGCTCAAGATATAATCGTGGTACCCAACGAGAAATTCAAAGCATTACTGATTCTATTTCTGCTCCGGTTGGTACTAAACAGCGTGAATACAGTGAGTATGGGCGGCGAATTATTGAGAAAAAGACAGCAATAATGGAAATTATGCGAGGAGGATGAATGAATTCGAAAGCCATATCGCTGAATGTTATCTGGGGAACAGTAAGTTTCGTTCTGATTATTATTTTCTCTACCCAGGATAAAGAGTGGTTTATCGATGGGCTGGGGGTTAATAATATTTGTGACCTGATGACCTATGTTGAAAGTGATGATATCCGTGATGCTGGTATTATCTTCACGCTCCCGCTTTTTATTCCCTATATCTATGTCATTGCATACAGGAAGCAGCGTAGTTTCTGGCAGTTACTGACGGTGACGGTATTGGTTTGCTTTTGGCTATGGCGCTTCTTCCTGCGATACCAGTTCTGCCTGTAATCCAATAGTCTGGTAGCCCGGCCTAACGTAGTGACGCCGGGATTTCCCCGGCGTCGGTGCTAGCGCCCCTCGTCCGGGCTACTCAGGTATTACAAACTTCCCGCCGGGCGACTGCCTCTGCCCGCAGAACTTAACGTTCTCCCCGTTTGCTTACCACCGAGGCTCTCCAGACGCATCTGGAACGGTGGGAACGGCATATCAATACCGTGCTCGCGGAAGCCTGCCAGAATCAGTTGGTGGATTTCATGGCGCAGCGGCATGCGATGCCCCATTTCAGCGGCATAAATACGCAGTTCGAAGATTTGAATTCCTTGTTGCAGGTCAACCAGGAAGACTTCTGGCGCCGGGTTATCGATAACCAGCGAGCAACGATGTGCGGCAGTCAGCAGGATCTGCGTAACCTCCTCGCTGTTAGCCTCCGACGGTGCCGGGATGGTTAACACCACACGGGTAACCGAATCGGATAGCGACCAGTTGATAAACTGTTCGGTGATAAAGGCTTTGTTGGGTACGATGATCTCTTTGCGGTCCCAGTCGCTGATAGTGGTGGCACGGGTATTAATTTTCGTCACGCTACCGGTAAGATCGCGAATTGTAACCGTGTCGCCAATGCGGATTGGCTTTTCAAACAGGATAATCAGGCCGGAAATAAAGTTGGCGAAGATCTCCTGCAAACCAAAGCCCAGACCGACACCGAGAGCCGCCACCAGCCATTGCAGTTTGGACCACTCAATACCGATCATCGAGAAACCCACCAGGCCGCCAATCAGCATCAGAAGATACTTAGTGATAGTGGTGATGGCGTAACCGGTGCCGGGGGTTAAATCCAGATGTTGCAGTAGCGCCAGCTCCAGCAACGCGGGTAGGTTGCGCACTAGCTGGGTGGTGATGATAAACACCAGAATAGCAATGAGCACCGCGCCCAGCGTTATCGGTTCTAAGCTTTCCACGCCCTGCACCGTGGAGGTGACATCCCACAACGAGATGTTTTCCAGGAAGCCGAAAGCGGAATGAATTTCTGACCATAGCACAATGACCGAGAGCAGGGCGATAAGCATCAGGATAGAACGTACCAGGCGCAGCGATTGCGCGCTGATTGCATCCAGATCCACTTCGCTTTCATCTACATCGATCGTACCTTCAAGGCTGGTGGAATGAGGTGGTTCCTCTTCGCCCCGCGCACGTTGCGCCAGCATTTCGGCGCGTCGATGTTTGGCGCGGTCAAACGCAAGGCGGCGGCGCTGAATTAGCATCCAGCGGCGGATGACGTGATACACCACCAGTAATAAGAACCAAATCGCCACGGATGTTTCCAGGCGTGCCAGCAGGGCTTGCGATGTGGCGAGATAACCCACTGCCGCGGCGAGAATGGCAATCAGCGGCGCGCCCATCAGCATATTCCACAGCATACTATTGACCATGTTATCGCTGTTGCCCTCTTTATCGAGGTACAGCGGTATCCCGGCGCGTTTCAGGCTCAGGGTCACGACCGCCAGCGCACCGCAAATCAGAATAAAGCACAGACGTCCCAGTGAGGCGGAGAATTCTCGGTCATTGAGATTATCAAACATAATCACCGCCATGATCAGCGGGACAATCAGCCCGATGCTCATCAGGTAGTAGTGCATGGCTTTCGCGACGCGGTTACGTGGCCAGCCAAAGTGGGCAATGAACAGACCGTTGGGACGCGCAAAGGTGGCGCAAATCATTACCGCCCATAGCATAGGCACCGTGGCGGTAACGCCATCGCCGATAGCAACAGCCAGCGGGTAAGGCCAGGCTTCCTGCAGCCCGTAACCGAGCGTTGCCCATAACACCGGCAACGGAGAAGCGACGAGTATTGACCAGAATACCGTGCGTATTGTCAGCCAGAAATGGTCCTGGGTGACTTTCCCGACTCGCGCGGACGAGCGTTCAAGGAAACGGGTGAAGTGCTTGCGCGAAGAGAGGCTAAAGCCAACCAGCACCAACGCCGCGAACAGCGGCAATAGTGTTTCTTTGCTGGTCAGCATCATGATGCTGGCTTTACCCAACTGATTAAACGTATCTAATGAGATCAAACGCCGCAGATCCTGAACGATGTCGACAGGCCAGGAGAGCGAGATGGGACTGACGTCTGACGTCCAGAACAGATAGCGGTGCGTTGCTTCGTTGACCTCTTTTAGCGCATCTTCCAGTTGGCTGTTGGAGACTTTGAGCTTGGTCAGCTCAAGGATCAGCGTATCGCCGCCCTGTAACAATGAGTTCAGCAGCTCGCGCTGGGTGCGTAGCTGGGCGTTGAGAATACTGCTCTGTTCAGCGGTCAGCGGTTGTCCATCGGCCTGATGAATCTGACGCAGCTGCGGCTGTTTGTTGAGGAGATCCTCATAGCGCATACGGTGCACGCGAAGCTGCGCCATTTCGGTATCCAACTGCTGGGGCTTGGGCATTTCCGGCAGACGGGATACCTGCGCGCGCAGCGCTTCTCCCAGCATATTTGAAACCCCAAGCCACTGAGACTGCTCTCGCAGCGTATTCAAGGCCTGGCGGACCTGCAGCGTTTGGCTGGCAGCCTGACGCTGCTGCGAGGCGACCAGGTCCATACGTTGCGCCTGCTGGTTCAAGGCCTGAGACAGCTCGCGGTTAACCTTGAACTGATCGACAATACCTTCCGGCAGTCCCGCGCTGTTTTCCGCCAGCAGTTCTGTACTTTCCAGCGCTCGCTCTGCTTCACGCTGACGCTGACTGTTGAGTTGATTGCGCAAAGCCTGCAGGTAAGTGTCGAGTTGTTGACTCTGTTTTTCCGCCAGTTCGGAGCGCATACGCGCCAGTTCCTGACGGTTATTGGCGGAAAGCTGTGCCAGCTCCAGTTCATCGACCAGGGCTTTAAGTTTGGCGGATTCAGCTTGCATCGCCTGATTCTGCGCGGAATTGCCGTTGGCGGTACCAATGCGCCGCTCAAGCTCATTGAGCTGGCGGCGGGCATCGGTTTGCTGTTGAGGAAGCTGGCTTAACGAGTCGGCGATTTCCCGGGCGCGATCCTGCTCCTGCTGGGCCTGACGACTCTTTTCCAGCAGTTGGCTGCTAACCTGGAGGATCTCCTGGTTTAATGCATCGGTAGAGAGTCCGGTTGGCACATTGCGCGGTTCATCGCGCAGGTTACTAAGCTGTGCGCGTAACGTTGCGGACAGCTTGGGGAAGTTATCAATAACCTGCTGATATTGCTGTGCGCGCTCGAGAGAGCCTTTCCGCTCCTCAAGGGCATTCAGCGCGGACTGGAGCGCCTCGACGGTTTCTGGCTGAGCGGGTTTTGCCGCTTTTGCCTGCTCCAGTTCCTGTGTGAGTTGTTTGGCATCGGGGGCCGTCGCAGCGTACGCCCCCAGGCTGAGGCACCAGGCCATCAGAAAAGTGATAATCAGGCGCACAGCAGCGATTCCTATGTTTAACTTTCGTCTTTTTTGTCGTCAGCCAGCGGGCTGGCGTCGTGTTCTGCTTCGATCTCTTCTTTCGCCAGCGGGGCCGGTTCTGTCTCTGGCGTCACGAAAGTCTCGGTCGAGATGGCCATTGGTTGGCCGATTTTGGTCACGGAAAGATCCTGCAACTGCTCAACCAGGTTAACTTTGCCAGGTGCGAACAGGTTGATGACGGTGGAACCGAGCTTAAAGCGGCCCATTTCCTGACCTTTCAACAGCGCCACCGACCCTTCGCTTTCGCCTTCCGGCCAGGTCCAGCGCTTGATGACGCCTTCACGCGGTGGGGTAATGGTGCCAGCCCATGTGGTTTCAATGCTGCCGACGATAGTCGCGCCGACCAGAATCTGCACCATCGGACCAAATTCGGTATCAAACAAACAGATTACGCGTTCGTTGCGGGCAAACAGGTTCGGTACGTTTTGCGCAGTCAGGATGTTTACAGAGAAGAGATCGCCCGGCACATACATCATTTCACGCAGGATACCGTTACACGGCATGTGTACACGGTGGTAATCGCGTGGAGACAAGTAAGTGGTTACAAACGTACCGTTGCGGAATTTTTCCGCCATCTGATAGTTGCCAGCCAGCAGCGCTTCAAGGGTATAGCTGTGCCCTTTAGCCTGCAGCAATTTGTCTTCTTCGATGTTGCCTAACTGGTTGATCACGCCGTCAGCGGGCATGACCAGTACGTTTGGATCTGTATTAATCGGGCGAGCATCGTCGCGCAGTGGGCGAACAAAGAAGTCGTTAAAGGTGCGATAGCTGGCGGTGTCCGGCTTTTGCGCCTCTTTCATATCGACCTTGTAATATTTCACGAACAGATCGATAACCAATTTGGTCAGCCATCCCGCTCGTTTGCTCGCACCCCAACCCGCCAGGCGAGTGAGCCATAGTTTCGGCAGAATGTATTGTAGCGAAAGCTTAAATGAGTTTAACAAGGTAGCCTCCAGGCCATAATTTGTTCCCGATCCGGCATGTGGGCCGGATCCTGAAAAAAGGGGGACGATTCTAGCGATGCTTAGCTTAGTTGTCAGTTGTCTGTATCAGAAAAGTTTTTACGCGTTTTTACCTGCGCCATGCTTTCCAGGATGCGGTGATAATTTTCAAACCGGGTTTCGGCTATGGCCCCTTTTTCTACAGCCTCACGGATAGCGCAGCCTGGATCGGTATCATGCTTGCAGTCGCGGTATTTGCAATGGCCCAGGTAGTCATGAAATTCGACAAAGCCATGCGTGATTTGTTCCGGCTCCAGATGCCACAGTCCGAACTCACGTACGCCAGGGGAGTCGATAACGTCGCCGCCGTGCGGGAAGTGATACAGGCGAGAGGCCGTGGTAGTGTGCTGTCCAAGACCGGAGTTGTCGGAGACATCGTTGGTCAGGATCTCTTCTTGCAGGCCGAGAAGATTATTGAGCAGGCTGGATTTACCTACGCCCGACTGACCGGCAAAAATGCTGATGCGATCGGTTAATGCTTCTTCAAGCGGTTTCAGGCCGTCTTTAGTGCGGCTGGATACCATCAACACCCGATAGCCAATGTCGCGATAGATATCCATCTGTTCGTTAACGAAGGCCATGCCTTCATCATCCAGCAGATCGATCTTATTCAGTACGATAATTGGTTCAACATGTAGCGTTTCGCAGGCTACCAGATATCGGTCGATAATATTGAGTGACAGCTCGGGTAAGATGGCTGAGACAATAACGATCTGGTCGATGTTGGCGGCAATAGGTTTTACCCCGTCGTAAAAGTCGGGGCGTGTCAGTACCGAGGTACGATCGTGTACCGCTTCAACGATACCTTTGACATTCACGCCTTCAGCCGCCGCTTTACCCGGGCGCCAGACTACGCGATCGCCAGTAACCAGCGAGCGAATTGTACGGCGGATATTGCAGCGGTGAATTTCACCGTCAGCAGACTCTACGTCGGCATGCATGCCAAAACGGCTGATAACGATGCCTTCAGCGGTTTCGCCAAACAGGTTGTCGTCGTAGTCGGGCTTCTCCGTGGACGTTTTAAGACGACGCTGGTGATTGGCGTTCACACGGCGCTGTTGGCCTTTGGAGAGTTTATTCTTACTCAATCGGACTGGCTCCTGGTCGCCCATGATGGGCAAAACATTTATGATACACACAATTTTAGATCAATGTAGTCACACTGAATGTGACGCTGAAGGGTGGAAAATAGCATGAGTGCCAATGAAAACAACCTGATTTGGATCGATCTGGAGATGACAGGTCTGGATCCCGAGCGCGATCGCATTATTGAGATCGCCACGCTGGTGACGGATGCCAACCTGAATATTCTGGCAGAAGGACCGACAATTGCGGTGCACCAGTCCGACGAACAACTGGCATTAATGGATGACTGGAACGTACGTACGCACACCAGTAGCGGGCTGGTGGAACGTGTGAAGGCGAGCACCATGGGCGATCGTGAAGCAGAACTGGCCACGCTGGCTTTTTTGAAAGAGTGGGTTCCGGAAGGGAAATCACCTATCTGTGGCAACAGCATCGGCCAGGATCGTCGTTTCCTGTTTAAATACATGCCGGAGCTGGAGGCGTATTTCCATTATCGCTATCTGGACGTCAGCACGCTCAAAGAACTGGCGCGTCGTTGGAAGCCGGAAATCCTGGCTGGCTTCACCAAGCAGGGAACACATCAGGCGATGGACGACATTCGTGAATCTGTTGCTGAGCTTGCTTACTATCGCGAACATTTTATTAAGCTTTGATTTTGTTCTCCGGTGGCTTGCGTCACCGGCTTTTTGACGCTAAATTGTTCAGCTTGATTGCAAAGTAATCACTTGAACGAATTTTCGAAAAAAACGTATTCAAGGGGGTTGCAGCTAAACGGATTTCTCGTATAATGCGCCTCCCGTAACGACGCAGAAATGCGAATTACGACAGCAACAAATTTGCGGGAATAGCTCAGTTGGTAGAGCACGACCTTGCCAAGGTCGGGGTCGCGAGTTCGAGTCTCGTTTCCCGCTCCAAAATTTGAAAATGCTTGTAAAGCAAAGACACACCCAAGCGGGAATAGCTCAGTTGGTAGAGCACGACCTTGCCAAGGTCGGGGTCGCGAGTTCGAGTCTCGTTTCCCGCTCCAAAATTTGAAAGTGCTTATAAGCACAGACCACCAATCGCAGAATTTCGAATTGCGACAAGGCGGCAACTGAATGAGTTCTTAGGAGCTTACTGAAGTAAGTGACTCAGGCGAATGAAGGCAGCCAACGCAGTAGCGGTTCGAAAGACGAAGATTATGCGGGAATAGCTCAGTTGGTAGAGCACGACCTTGCCAAGGTCGGGGTCGCGAGTTCGAGTCTCGTTTCCCGCTCCAAATTCTTACCCCAATAAAAATATCCACAACGAATAATCGCGTTGGGGACGTTTTGTTTCGTCATTGACATACTCTTGTAAACAGACTTATCCACAGGTTCGGGTATTATTCCTGGAATGAAAAAAACTTCGCCGGGTGAATAGTATCATTTTAACTGATTGAAATTATTGGTTTAATTATCATTTCAAATTGTTAATGCGATCACTTGACGATTTTTTCCCTCTTGAATATCAATGTGTTTTTATTTTTATACACAAGCTGTGGATGACTTAAGCGTCGCGCGGCAGACCCTTCTCAATGACCCTGACCAAACGTTGTTTCTTCGGTAGCTGCACCTCAACTACGCAGGCATTTCGCTTCTCGATTTGCTGAGCAACCGCCCAGTCTATATGTTCGTCGAGAAGTGGGTGCTCACCTCTGCGACTTTCCAGCGCGTGAATAACTGCGTTATCCCAGGGGGCATTACCCAACGCAACGGCGATATTTCGCAGCCAGCGCAGGTGGCCAATACGACGAATGGCAGACCCCTCCGTGACTTTTAAAAACCACGCTTCGCTCCAGCTAAACAGCTCTATTAACTCCGGAGCATGAAGCTGCTTGCGCGGGTTGAAGTCATCCTCTGTCGTCAACTGTGAATAGCGGTTCCACGGGCAAATGAGCTGGCAATCGTCGCAGCCGTAAATTCGATTCCCCAACAATGGACGAAACTCTTCCGGGATCGGGCCTTCCAGTTCGATAGTGAGATAAGAGATACAGCGGCGCGCATCTACGGTGTAGGGTTCAACGATGGCCCCAGTGGGACAGATGGTCATGCAGGCGACGCATTTCCCGCATCCTTCTTCTGCTGGTTGGTCGACCGGCAAGGGTAAATCGATCAGTAATTCCCCGAGGAAGAAAAATGAACCGGCTTCGCGATTGAGGATTAGTGAGTGCTTACCTGTCCAGCCAAGCCCGGCTTTTTCAGCCAAAGGACGCTCAAGAATGGGCGCAGAATCGACAAAAGGTCTAAAATTCAGCGAAGCGCAGTGCTGTTGAATCATCTCTCCCAGCTTTTTTAAGCGGTTACGTAACAGCTTATGGTAGTCGCGGCCAAGCGCGTAACGGCTGACGTAACCCAGAGAAGGGTTCTTCAACGTGCTGGCAAAGGCCGCTTTGGCAGGAAGATAGTTCATACGTACGCTGATGACGCGTAGCGTACCGGGCAATAATTCGTGGGGGCGGGCGCGCATCATGCCGTGACGGGCCATCCAGTCCATCTCGCCGTGGTATTGTTTATCCAGCCAGGCCTGCAGTTTGGGCTCTGCTTCGCTGAGGTCGGTATCGGCAATACCGACCTGCTGAAAGCCAAGCTCCAGCCCCCACTGCTTAATATTTTGCGCTAACTGATTGAGATCGAGGGGCTCTGACATGACGGACCATACAATGAAGAAAAACCCCGCAAGTATACCACACTCCATCTGGCACGCCGATGACATCAGGCGTATGGAGCGAGAGGCGGCAGACAGTTTAGGGCTGACGTTGTATGAGCTGATGCAACGGGCGGGAGAGGCGGCGTTTCAGGTCACCCGCGAGGCCTATCCGAACGCCCAACACTGGCTGGTGCTATGTGGTCACGGCAACAACGGCGGTGATGGTTACGTGGTGGCAAGACTTGCCAAAGCGCAGGGTTTTAATGTTACGTTGCTGGCGCACGAGGGTGATAAACCGCTCCCCGAGGAAGCGCAGCAGGCGCACGACGCTTGGCTTAACGCCGGTGGCGTTATTCATGCTGCTGATATTAACTGGCCAGACAGCGTGGACGTCATTATCGACGCGCTGTCAGGTACTGGCTTAAAAAACGCGCCGCGTGAACCTCTCCCGGCGTTGATCGAACGTGCCAATAGCCACCCAGCCCCTACAATTGCAATCGACATTCCCTCCGGCCTGCTGGCGCAGACGGGGGCGACGCCGGGGGCAGTCATCAACGCTGCGCATACCGTTACCTTTATTGCGCTCAAGCCAGGTCTGCTCACCGGTAAAGCACGCGATGTCACCGGACGTCTGCATGTTAATGCTCTTGGGCTGGACGACTGGCTGGCGGGGCAGAACGCGCCGCTGCAACGTTTTGATGCTCAACAGCTTGCGCACTGGCTAACGCCGCGTCGGCCCACCTCACACAAAGGCTCCCACGGTCGGCTGGTTATTATCGGCGGCGACTACGGCACGGCAGGTGCAATACGTATGGCCGGTGAAGCGGCGTTGCGTGCGGGAGCCGGGCTGGTCAAAGTATTGACTCGCAGTGAGAACATTGCGCCTGTTCTGACTGCCAGACCAGAACTGATGGTCGATGCGCTGACGCCGCAGACTCTGGAAGAGAGCCTGGCATGGGCGGATGTTGTGGTGATAGGACCAGGTCTTGGTCAGCAGGAGTGGGGCAAAAAAGCGCTGCAAAAAGTGGAGAATTTTCGCAAACCGATGCTCTGGGATGCGGATGCGCT
The DNA here is from genome assembly GCF_009495675.1 of Citrobacter sp. S39. NCBI lineage: Bacteria > Pseudomonadati > Pseudomonadota > Gammaproteobacteria > Enterobacterales > Enterobacteriaceae > Citrobacter > Citrobacter sp. S39. The sequence goes on along the minus strand of NZ_CP045555.1, from coordinate 465,713 downwards.
GAACCTGCTGGCAATCAACCCCGATAAACGTCACAATCGCGTGATCACGCCGCATCCAGGTGAAGCCGCGCGACTGCTGGGCTGTTCCATTGCAGAAATTGAAGACGATCGCTTACTTTGTGCACAACGTCTGGTAAAACGGTACGGAGGCGTGGTAGTGCTGAAAGGCGCGGGTACGGTTGTTGCTGCTGAACAGGCTGAGTTAGGTATTATTGATACCGGCAATGCAGGGATGGCCAGCGGCGGAATGGGAGATGTGCTTTCCGGTATTATTGGCGCATTGCTCGGACAGAAGCTTACCCCGTATGATGCAGCATGTGCGGGATGTGTTGCGCACGGAGCGGCGGCGGATGTGCTGGCGGCGCGTTTTGGTACGCGCGGCATGCTGGCGACAGATCTCTTTACCACGCTACAGCGTATTGTTAACCCTGATGTGATTGACGTTTATCATGATGAATCGAGTAATTCCACTACCTGATGAGCAGGCAACTTTAGACCTGGGACTGCGGGTAGCCAAAGCCTGTGACGGCGCGACGGTTATATATTTGTACGGCGACCTGGGGGCGGGTAAAACCACTTTCAGCCGGGGATTTCTGCAAGCGTTAGGTCATAAAGGTAATGTAAAAAGCCCCACCTACACGCTGGTTGAACCCTATTCACTCGATAACTTGATGGTTTATCACTTCGATTTATACCGACTTGCGGACCCGGAGGAGCTGGAATTTATGGGGATCCGCGATTATTTTGCCAATGATGCCATCTGCCTGGTGGAATGGCCGCAACAAGGTAAAGGTGTACTGCCAGACCCGGACGTCGAAATACACATTGAATATCAGGCGCAAGGTCGGGAGGCGCGCGTAAGCGCAGTCTCCTCATCGGGTGAATTATTGCTGGCGCGTTTAGCCGAATAACCTTAAGGGTGGCGGGATGATTTATCGCATCAGAAACTGGCTGATGGCAACCCTGGTCCTGCTGTGCGCGCAGGCAGGGGCCGCCAGCCTCTCCGATCTTCAGGTTTCCAATGGCAATCAACAGGCGCGGATTACGCTGAGCTTTATTGGCGAGCCTGAATACGCCGTGACCCAGGACGGGAAACGCACGGTCGCGCTGGATATTAAACAAACCGGAGTGATTCAGGGATTACCGCTGCTGTTTAGCGGCAATAATCTGGTGAAATCTATCCGCTCCGGCACGCCAAAAGATGCGCAGTCCTTGCGTCTGGTGGTGGATTTAACCGAGAACGGCAAGGCCGAAGCCGTTAAACGACAGAACGGCGGCAATTATACCGTTGTGTTTACCATCAAAGCTGATGCGCCACCGCCACCGCCACCGCCACCGCCTCCAGTGGTTGTTAAGCGTGTTGAAACGCCGGTTGTCGCCCCTCGTCCTGCCGAGCCTGCGCGTAACCCGTTTAAAGCAGAGAACGATCGCACCACGATGGTGACCAACAGTAATACCTCCACACGACCTGCGGCGCGCGCCAGCACCGGCAGCGGTGAAAAAGTGGTTATTGCCATTGATGCCGGACACGGCGGGCAGGATCCGGGGGCGATTGGCCCCGGCGGCACGCGTGAGAAAAACGTCACGATTGCCGTGGCGCGTAAACTGCGCAGCTTGCTCAATGATGACCCAATGTTTAAAGGCGTACTCACCCGTGATGGCGATTACTTTATCTCGGTGATGGGGCGTTCAGACGTCGCACGTAAACAAAACGCCAATTTCCTGGTTTCTATTCACGCGGATGCCGCGCCAAACCGGGATGCTACAGGCGCTTCCGTTTGGGTGCTGTCGAACCGTCGGGCGAACAGTGAGATGGCCGGCTGGCTGGAACAGCACGAAAAACAATCGGAGCTGTTGGGCGGCGCGGGCGATGTGCTGGCAAACAGCCAGTCCGATCCTTATCTCAGCCAGGCCGTACTGGATCTGCAGTTCGGTCATTCGCAGCGCGTCGGGTATGATGTGGCGACCAGCATGATCGGCCAGTTAGAACGTATTGGTTCGATGCATAAGCGCCGTCCGGAACACGCCAGTCTTGGCGTACTGCGTTCGCCTGATATCCCGTCTGTGCTGGTTGAAACCGGCTTTATCAGCAACAACAGCGAAGAACGTCTGTTGGCGAGCGATGATTACCAGCAGCAACTGGCTGAGGCGATATACAAAGGATTGCGTAACTATTTCCAGGCGCACCCGATGCAAACCGGACCGCAGGGCGCGCCGGCGCAAACCGCCAGCGCCATATCGCCGGGTAACACGTTAACAAATTAAGGATTAGCCATGCCGATTCAGGTTCTACCGCCACAGCTGGCGAACCAGATTGCCGCAGGCGAGGTGGTAGAACGGCCTGCGTCAGTGGTGAAAGAGCTGGTGGAAAACAGCATCGATGCCGGTGCGACGCGCATTGATATCGATATTGAGCGCGGCGGCGCGAAGCTTATCCGTATTCGTGACAACGGCTGCGGGATTAAAAAAGACGAGCTGGCGCTGGCGCTGGCGCGTCATGCCACCAGTAAAATAGCCTCGCTTGACGATCTTGAGGCCATCGTGAGCCTCGGATTTCGTGGCGAAGCGCTGGCAAGTATCAGCTCCGTGTCTCGTTTAACCCTGACATCGCGCACACAAGAGCAGCCTGAGGCCTGGCAAGCCTATGCTGAAGGGCGCGACATGGATGTGACGGTAAAACCTGCTGCGCATCCAGTGGGAACCACACTGGAGGTGTTAGATCTGTTCTACAACACCCCGGCGCGGCGCAAATTTATGCGCACCGAGAAAACTGAATTTAATCATATCGACGAGATTATTCGCCGCATTGCGCTGGCGCGTTTTGATGTGACGATTAATTTGTCTCACAACGGCAAAGTGGTGCGTCAGTACCGGGCAGTGGCCGTGGATGGGCAGAAAGAGCGCCGGCTGGGCGCGATTTGCGGCACGCCGTTTCTGGAGCATGCGCTGGCGATTGAATGGCAGCATGGTGATTTAACGCTGCGTGGCTGGGTGGCCGATCCTAATCACACAACGGCAGCACTGGCAGAAATCCAGTACTGTTATGTGAATGGTCGGATGATGCGAGATCGGCTGATCAACCATGCTATCCGCCAGGCCTGTGAAGATAAGCTGGGAGCCGATCAACAACCCGCTTTTGTGCTGTATCTGGAAATCGATCCGCATCAAGTGGATGTCAACGTACACCCAGCTAAACATGAGGTCCGTTTCCATCAATCCCGCCTGGTGCACGATTTTATTTACCAGGGCGTGTTGAGCGTCCTGCAACAGCAGCTTGAAACGCCGCTGCCGTTGGCTGATGAGGACGAACCTGCTCCAAGGCACATCCCGGAAAACCGTGTTGCTGCCGGACGTAACCATTTTGCCGAGCCTGCCCCCGCGCGTGAACCTGCAACACCGCGGTACTCAGCATCCGCTGGCGCTGGAAACGGCAGTAGTGGCGCAGGCCGTCAGGCGGGGGCCAGTTGGCCTCATGCCCAACCCGGATATCAAAAGCAGCAGGGCGAAATTTATCAGAAACTGATGCAGACGCCGGCTCCAACGCGTAAAACGCCGGTCTCTGAAACATCATCGGCACCTCTGAGTGGCAGCAGTCAGGGCTTTGGCCGGGTGCTAACAATTGTCGGTGCAGACTGTGCGTTACTCGAGTGCGATGGCCATATTCGGTTGCTGGCATTACCGGTGGCTGAGCGTTGGCTGCGTCAGGCGCAATTAACGCCGGACCAGGGGACCGTTTGCGCCCAGCCGTTGCTGATCCCTTTACGGTTAAAAGTCAACGCCGATGAAAAAGCGGCGCTGCAAAAAGGACAGAGCCAACTGGCTGAGCTGGGCATTGAATTTCAACTGGATGCGCAGCATGTGACCATCCGGGCGGTGCCTTTACCCTTACGCCAACAAAATTTACAAATCTTGATTCCTGAACTGATAGGCTACCTGGCGCAGCAATCCGTATTCGAGCCAGGCAATATTGCGCAGTGGATCGCACGTAACCTGATTAGCGAGCATCCACAGTGGAGTATGGCACAGGCGATTACACTGTTAGCGGATGTTGAGCGGCTCTGCCCACAACTCGTGAAGGCACCGCCGGGTGGTCTGTTACAACCTGTTGATTTACATTCGGTAATGAATGCCCTGAAACATGAGTGATACCCGTAAGGCGAGCCTGCCAAAGGCGATTTTTTTGATGGGGCCAACGGCCTCCGGTAAAACGGCACTCGCAATTGAATTGCGTAAAGTTTTGCCCATAGAGTTGATAAGCGTTGATTCCGCCCTTATTTACAAGGGGATGGATATCGGTACAGCCAAGCCCGATGCAGATGAATTACAGGCCGCGCCGCACCGATTACTGGATATTCGCGATCCGTCGCAAGCGTACTCCGCTGCGGATTTTCGTCGCGATGCGTTAGCCGAGATGGCCGACATCACCGCCGCGGGGCGTATCCCGTTGCTGGTGGGCGGCACAATGTTATATTTCAAAGCCTTGCTTGAGGGGCTGTCGCCGTTACCGTCGGCGGACTCGGAAGTCAGGGCCAGAATTGAGCAGCAGGCGGCAGAGCAGGGTTGGGACGCGTTACACCGACAGCTTCAGGACATCGATCCGGTGGCTGCGGCGCGTATTCATCCAAATGATCCGCAAAGACTTTCCCGGGCACTGGAAGTTTTTTTCATTTCGGGTAAAACTTTAACGGAGCTGACGCAAACGTCAGGAGATGCTTTGCCGTATCAGGTGCATCAGTTTGCAATCGCCCCGGCGAGCCGTGAACTGCTCCATCAGCGAATTGAGCAGCGTTTTCATCAGATGTTAGCTTCAGGTTTTGAAGCAGAAGTCCGGGCGCTTTTTGCCCGTGGAGATTTGCATACGGATTTGCCTTCCATTCGTTGTGTAGGGTATCGCCAGATGTGGTCATACATTGAAGGTGAAATTTCATACGATGAAATGGTTTATAGAGGTGTTTGCGCCACGAGGCAGTTGGCGAAGCGACAGGTAACCTGGTTGCGTGGTTGGGAAGGGGTGCACTGGCTTGACAGTGAAAAGCCTGACCAGGCGCGAAACGAAGTATTACAGGTTGTTGGTGCTATCGCGAACTGAATGTGTACAATTGAAACGTATCGTGCGCAATTTTTCAGAATCGAAAGGTTCAAAGTACAAATAAGCATATAAGGAAAAGAGAGAATGGCTAAGGGGCAATCTTTACAAGATCCGTTCCTGAACGCACTGCGTCGGGAACGTGTTCCAGTTTCTATTTATTTGGTGAATGGTATTAAGCTGCAAGGTCAAATCGAGTCTTTTGATCAGTTCGTGATCCTGTTGAAAAACACGGTCAGCCAGATGGTTTATAAGCACGCGATTTCTACTGTTGTCCCGTCTCGTCCGGTTTCTCATCACAGCAATAATGCCACCGGCGGCACTGGCAGCAACTACCATCACGGTAGCAACGCGCAAGGTTCATCTGCGCAACAGGACAGCGAAGAAACCGAATAAGGTTATTAGCTGTTTTACATACGGGGAGCCAGCGATCCTGCGTTCCCCGTTGATTTATATTAAGGGGTTGACGCTTGTTTGACCGTTATGATGCCGGTGAGCAGGCGGTACTGGTACACATCTATTTTTCGCAAGACAAAGATATGGAAGACCTCCAGGAGTTTGAATCTCTGGTTTCTTCCGCCGGTGTCGAAGCAATGCAGGTGATTACCGGGAGCCGTAAAGCACCGCACCCGAAGTATTTTGTTGGTGAAGGTAAGGCAATCGAAATTGCCGAAGCCGTAAAAGCGACTGGCGCTGCGGTGGTGATTTTTGATCATGCTCTGAGCCCCGCCCAGGAACGTAACCTGGAACAGTTGTGCCAGTGTCTTGTAATCGACAGGACCGGTCTTATTTTAGATATTTTTGCCCAGCGTGCGCGCACCCATGAGGGTAAGTTGCAGGTTGAGCTGGCGCAGTTGCGCCATATGGCTACGCGTCTGGTCCGTGGCTGGACCCACCTTGAAAGGCAAAAGGGCGGGATTGGTTTGCGTGGTCCGGGTGAAACCCAGCTCGAAACCGACCGTCGTTTGCTGCGTAATCGCATTTTGCAAATACAGTCGCGCCTGGAAAAAGTTGAAAAGCAACGTGAGCAGGGGCGGCAGTCGCGCAAGAAAGCGGATGTCCCAACCGTATCACTGGTGGGATATACCAACGCCGGAAAATCTACCCTGTTCAACCAGATCACCGAAGCCCGGGTTTATGCAGCGGACCAGCTGTTTGCGACTCTGGACCCAACGCTGCGCCGCATAGACGTGGCGGACGTGGGTGAGACCGTGCTGGCGGATACCGTAGGGTTTATACGCCATTTGCCGCACGACCTGGTGGCGGCATTTAAAGCCACCTTGCAGGAAACACGTCAGGCGACATTGCTGCTGCACGTTATTGATGCTGCAGATTTTCGTGTGCAGGAAAACATCGAGGCAGTCGACACGGTGCTCGAAGAGATCGATGCACATGAGATCCCGACCCTGCTGGTGATGAATAAAATCGATATGTTGGATGACTTTGAGCCGCGTATCGATAGAGATGAAGAGAATAAACCCATTCGCGTTTGGGTATCAGCGCAAACGGGGATTGGTATACCACAACTTTTTCAGGCTTTGACTGAGCGACTTTCCGGTGAGGTGGCGCAGCATACGTTGCGTTTGCCGCCGCAGGAAGGGCGATTGAGAAGCCGGTTTTATCAACTTCAGGCAATAGAAAAAGAGTGGATGGAGGAAGACGGCAGCGTAGGTCTGCAGGTTCGTATGCCGATCGTAGACTGGCGTCGCCTCTGTAAACAAGAACCGGCACTGGAAGACTATGTTGTCTGATCTGACGGATATGGCCTGAAGATTTTTTCGCCTCTATACCTTGTGGATTTTGTGCGGCAGGAAGGCGGCAAGTCCTGAAATCTCCAGGAGCATAGTCAACTATGTGACTGGAGTTGAGGGACGCAGCCAACGCATCGGCAGCGCAAAAGACGCAGGTATAGCATCGCATAACAAATATGGAGCACAAAAATGGCGTGGAATCAGCCCGGTAATAACGGACAAGACCGCGACCCCTGGGGAAGCAGCAAACCTGGCGGCAACCCTGAGGGAAATGGAAACAAAGGTGGTCGCGAGCAGGGACCTCCCGATCTGGACGATATCTTCCGCAAACTGAGTAAAAAGCTCGGTGGTCTGGGTGGCGGTAAAGGTACTGGTTCTGGCGGCGGTAGTTCATCGCAAGGCCCGCGTCCGCAACTGGGCGGTCGAGTCTTTACTATCGCAGCGGCCGCCATCGTCATTATCTGGGCGGCTAGCGGTTTCTATACCATTAAAGAAGCGGAACGTGGCGTGGTGACACGCTTCGGTAAATTCAGCCATTTGGTTGAACCGGGTCTGAACTGGAAACCGACCTTTATCGATGAAGTGACACCGGTCAACGTTGAAGCCGTGCGTGAACTTGCCGCATCCGGCGTTATGCTGACCTCTGACGAAAACGTCGTGCGCGTCGAAATGAACGTACAGTACCGCGTGACCGATCCGCAGCGTTACCTGTTTAGCGTAACCAGTGCGGATGACAGTCTGCGTCAGGCAACTGACAGCGCCCTGCGTGGGGTTATCGGTAAATACACCATGGACCGTATCCTGACCGAAGGGCGTACCGTTATTCGTAGCGATACCCAGCGTGAACTGGAAGAAACGATCCGTCCGTACAACATGGGTATCACCTTGCTGGACGTCAACTTCCAGGCCGCACGTCCGCCGGAAGAAGTAAAAGCCGCGTTTGACGATGCTATCGCAGCACGTGAAAACGAACAGCAGTACATTCGTGAAGCAGAAGCATACACCAACGAAGTTCAGCCGCGTGCAAACGGTCAGGCTCAGCGTATTCTGGAAGAAGCGCGTGCGTATAAGACTCAGACCATCCTGGAAGCACAGGGTGAAGTGGCTCGCTTCGCAAAAATTCTGCCGGAATATAAAGCCGCACCGCAAATTACCCGCGAGCGTCTGTATATCGAAACCATGGAAAAAGTGCTGAGCAATACCCGCAAAGTCCTGGTTAACGATAAAGGCAGCAATCTGATGGTTCTGCCGCTGGATCAAATGCTGAAAGGTGGTAGTGCGCCAGCAGCAAAGACTGACAGCAGTTCAAACCTGTTGCGTCTGCCGCCAGCAACGACTTCCAGCACTGGAGCAAGCAATACATCGTCCACCAGTCAGGGCGATATTATGGACCAACGCCGCGCGAATGCGCAGCGTAACGACTACCAGCGTCAGGGGGAATAACGATGCGTAAGTCAGTTATTGCGATTATCATCATCGTTCTGGTAGTTCTGTTCATGTCTGTCTTTGTGGTCAAAGAAGGCGAGCGCGGCATTACTCTGCGCTTTGGTAAAGTTCTGCGTGACGATGAAAACAAGCCGCTGGTCGTTGCACCAGGCCTGCACTTCAAGATTCCGTTTATTGAATCTGTGAAGATGCTCGATGCGCGTATTCAGACCATGGACAACCAGGCCGATCGCTTTGTTACCAAAGAGAAGAAAGACCTGATTGTTGACTCCTACATCAAGTGGCGCATCAGTGACTTTAGCCGTTACTACCTGGCAACGGGCGGTGGCGATGTTTCTCAGGCGGAAGTCCTGCTGAAACGTAAGTTCTCTGACCGTCTGCGTTCTGAAATTGGTCGTCTGGACGTGAAGGATATCGTTACCGATTCCCGCGGTCGTCTGACCCTGGAAGTTCGTGACGCGCTGAACTCCGGCTCTGCTGGCACGGAAGATGAAGTGGCGACTCCGGCAGCAGATAGCGCGATTGCCGAAGCGGCTGAACGTGTTCAGGCTGAAACGAACGGTAAAGTACCGGTCATCAACCCGAACAGTATGGCGGCATTGGGCATCGAAGTGGTTGACGTGCGTATTAAGCAAATCAACCTGCCTGCTGAAGTGTCCGAGGCTATCTACAACCGTATGCGCGCTGAGCGTGAAGCGGTAGCACGTCGCCATCGTTCACAAGGTCAGGAAGAGGCGGAAAAACTGCGTGCAACGGCGGACTATGAAGTCACTAAAACGCTGGCAGAATCTGAGCGTCAGGGCCGTATCATGCGCGGTGAAGGCGATGCAGAAGCCGCTAAGCTGTTTGCCGATGCGTTCAGTCAGGATCCTGACTTCTACGCCTTCATCCGTAGCCTGCGTGCTTACGAGAAGAGCTTCGAAGGCAACCAGGACGTGATGGTCATGAGTCCGGACAGCGATTTCTTCCGTTACATGAAGACACCGAGTTCCGCGACACGCTAATCGCGTTCCAGCGGTTTTAAAGCAGCAAAACCACCGGCATCTCCAGGGATGCGGTGGTTTTCTTTTTATATAAGGGCGATGGATGAATTCAACAATTTTGCTGGCGCTCGCGCTGGTTTTGGTGCTGGAAGGGCTGGGTCCGATGCTTTATCCCAGCGCATGGAAGAAAATGATCTCTGCAATGGCGCAACTTCCCGAAAATATTTTGCGTCGTTTTGGTGGAGGTCTTGTGGTTGCGGGCGTTGTGGTCTACTACATGTTGAGGAAAACGATTGGCTGATTAATAAGTAGACTAATTTGCGGATTTTCGCATGCAAAAAGTGCTGTATATCTGAAAAAGCGGTGGTAGAATCCATTTTTAAGCAAACGGTGATTTTGAAAAATGGGTAACAACGTCGTCGTACTGGGCACCCAATGGGGTGACGAAGGTAAAGGGAAGATCGTCGATCTTCTGACTGAACGGGCTAAATATGTTGTGCGCTACCAGGGTGGTCACAACGCAGGCCATACTCTCGTAATCAACGGTGAAAAAACCGTCCTCCATCTTATTCCATCAGGTATTCTTCGCGAGAATGTCATCAGCATCATCGGTAACGGTGTTGTTCTGTCTCCGTCCGCGCTGATGAAAGAAATGAAAGGACTGGAAGATCGTGGTATCCCGGTTCGCGAGCGCCTGCTGCTGTCTGAAGCTTGTCCGCTGATCCTTGATTATCACGTTGCGTTGGATAACGCTCGTGAGAAAGCGCGTGGCGAGAAAGCGATCGGTACTACCGGTCGTGGTATCGGTCCGGCTTATGAAGACAAAGTAGCTCGTCGCGGTCTGCGTGTTGGCGATCTGTTTGATAAAGCAACCTTCGCTGAAAAACTGAAAGAAGTGATGGAATATCACAACTTCCAGCTGGTGAATTTCTATAAAGTTGAAGCAGTTGACTACCAGAAAGTGCTGGATGATGTGATGGCTATCGCCGACATCCTGACCTCGATGGTTGTTGATGTTTCCGATCTGCTGGACCAGGCGCGTAAGCGTGGCGATTTCGTCATGTTTGAAGGTGCGCAGGGTACGCTGCTGGATATCGACCACGGTACCTATCCGTACGTAACTTCCTCCAACACCACCGCAGGTGGCGTGGCAACCGGCTCTGGCCTGGGCCCACGTTATGTGGACTACGTTCTGGGTATCATCAAAGCTTACTCTACTCGTGTAGGTGCGGGTCCGTTCCCGACTGAACTGTTTGATGACGTTGGCGAGTTCCTGTGCAAACAAGGTAACGAGTATGGTGCGACCACCGGTCGTCGCCGTCGTACCGGCTGGCTGGATTCCGTTGCTGTACGCCGTGCAGTACAGATTAACTCCCTGTCTGGCTTCTGCCTGACCAAACTGGACGTACTGGACGGTTTGAAAGAGGTGAAAATCTGTGTCGCTTACCGTATGCCGGATGGCCGTGAAGTAACGACTACTCCGCTGGCAGCAGACGACTGGAAAGGTATCGAGCCGATTTACGAAACCATGCCGGGCTGGTCTGAATCTACCTTCGGCGTGAAGGAACGTAGCGGTCTGCCGCAGGCTGCACTGAACTACATCAAGCGTATTGAAGAACTGACCGGTGTGCCGATTGATATTATCTCAACTGGCCCAGACCGTACTGAAACCATGATCCTGCGCGACCCGTTCGACGCATAATTCTGGTTATAGCGTGGCGTCTAATGGCGCTGCGCTTGCAATATCTCAAGCCGGATAAGGTGCTTTGCATCAGAATCCGGCTTAAAATCACGTAAGTTCCTCGCTTTTTTCCTTCCCGAACTGAAATAAATTAGCGACCTGGCTGGTGGCTGGTTTATCATCAATATAATTAATACCACCAGGTTTATCCGTTTTATCCCTTTTCCTGAGGTTGATGTGCAGTTAACAAGTTTCACCGATTACGGATTACGTGCGCTAATCTACATGGCGTCACTTCCCGAAGGACGTATGACCAGTATTTCTGAGGTGACAGAAGTCTACGGCGTGTCCCGTAATCATATGGTCAAAATAATCAATCAACTTAGCCGGGCGGGCTTTGTTACTGCTATTCGAGGAAAAAATGGCGGTATCCGCTTGGGTAAACCCGCTAAGGATATTGGTATTGGTGATGTGGTTCGCGAGCTGGAACCCTTATCGTTGGTCAACTGTAGCAGCGAGTTTTGCCACATTACCCCGGCCTGTCGACTCAAACAGGCGCTTTCTAAGGCAGTGCAAAGTTTTCTCACGGAGCTGGACAACTACACACTTGCTGATTTGGTTGAAGAGAATCAACCGCTTTATAAATTATTGCTGGTGGAGTAATGAAGTCCAAAGTATTTCGCGTCGCATCGCGGCGGCAACTGAGCGAGTCGCCAGGAGCTTACAAAAGTAAGTGACTGGTGGGAGCAAAGGCAGCCAACAAAGAGGCGTCGTGAAAGACGAAGGAATTCCATCAGAGCTGACAATGGAGGAACCTCAATGTCACAAGATCCTTTCCAGGAACGCGAAGCTGAAAAATACGCGAATCCTATCCCAAGCCGGGAATTTATCCTCGAACATTTAACTAAACGTGAAAAACCGGCCAACCGTGATGAGCTGGCCGCTGAACTCAACATTGAAGGTGAAGAGCAGCAGGAAGCACTGCGCCGCCGTCTGCGCGCGATGGAGCGTGACGGACAACTGGTCTTCACCCGTCGTCAGTGCTATGCGCTGCCGGAGCGTCTCGACCTGCTGAAAGGTACCGTTATTGGCCACCGTGATGGCTACGGCTTTCTGCGCGTTGAAGGCCGCAAAGATGACCTGTACCTGTCCAGCGAGCAGATGAAAACCTGCATTCATGGCGATCAGGTGCTGGCGCAGCCGCTGGGCGCGGACCGTAAAGGTCGTCGCGAAGCGCGTATTGTGCGTGTACTGGTGCCAAAAACCAGCCAAATTGTCGGTCGCTACTTCACCGATGCTGGCGTTGGGTTTGTCGTCCCCGACGACAGCCGTCTGAGTTTCGATATCCTGATCCCGCCGGAAGAGGTGATGGGCGCTCGTATGGGCTTTGTGGTCGTCGTTGAACTGACCCAACGTCCGACTCGCCGCACCAAAGCGGTGGGTAAAATTGTAGAAGTGCTGGGTGACAACATGGGAACCAGCATGGCCGTTGATATGGCCCTGCGTACTCATGAAATCCCATATATCTGGCCGCAGGCTGTTGAGAAACAGGTCGCCGGACTGAAAGAAGAAGTGCCGGAAGAGGCGAAAATAGGACGTGTCGATCTGCGCGACCTGCCGTTGGTGACTATCGATGGCGAAGATGCGCGTGACTTCGACGATGCGGTTTACTGCGAGAAGAAACGCGGCGGCGGCTGGCGTTTATGGGTGGCAATTGCCGACGTAAGCTATTACGTTCGCCCGCCGACTCCGCTGGACCAGGAAGCCCGCAGCCGTGGCACATCCGTTTACTTCCCGTCGCAGGTTGTTCCGATGCTGCCGGAAGTGCTGTCTAACGGATTGTGTTCGCTCAACCCGCAGGTGGACAGGTTGTGTATGGTCTGTGAAATGACCATTTCGTCGAAAGGCCGTTTAACCGGCTTTAAATTCTACGAAGCGGTCATGAGTTCCCATGCACGTCTGACCTACACCAAGGTCTGGCACATGCTGCAGGGCGACCAGGAGCTGCGTGAGCAGTACGCACCGCTGGTCAAACACATTGAAGAGCTGCATAACCTCTACAAAGTGCTGGATAAAGCCCGCGAAGAGCGCGGCGGTATCTCGTTTGAAAGTGAAGAGGCGAAGTTTATCTTCAATGCTGAACGCCGTATTGAGCGTATTGAGCAGACGCAGCGTAACGACGCGCACAAGCTGATTGAAGAGTGCATGATCATGGCGAACATCTCAGCGGCGCGATTCGTTGAGAAAGCCAAAGAGCCAGCGCTGTTCCGTATTCACGATAAGCCGACGACCGAAGCGATTAACTCGTTCCGTTCCGTCCTGGCAGAGCTGGGACTGGAGCTGCCAGGTGGCAACAAACCTGAGCCGCGCGATTACGCTGAACTGCTGGAGTCGATTGCTGACCGTCCTGACGCAGAAATGCTGCAAACCATGCTGCTGCGTTCGATGAAGCAGGCGATTTACGATCCGGAAAACCGTGGTCACTTCGGCCTGGCGCTGCAATCTTATGCACACTTTACTTCACCGATCCGTCGTTACCCGGACCTCTCCTTGCACCGGGCGATTAAGTATCTGCTGGCGCAGGAGCAGGGTCATAAAGGCAACACCACGGAAACGGGTGGCTACCATTACTCGATGGAAGAGATGCTGCAACTGGGTCAGCACTGTTCGATGGCCGAGCGCCGTGCTGACGAAGCCACACGCGATGTCTCTGACTGGCTGAAGTGCGACTTCATGCTGGATCAGGTGGGGAATGTCTTCAAAGGCGTGATTGCCAGCGTCACCGGATTTGGTTTCTTTGTCCGTCTTGATGAGCTGTTTATCGACGGTCTGGTGCATGTCTCCTCTCTGGATAACGACTACTATCGTTTCGACCAGGTTGGGCAGCGCCTGACGGGGGAATCCAGCGGTCAGATGTATCGCCTGGGCGATCGCGTGGAAGTTCGCGTGGAAGCAGTCAACATGGACGAGCGTAAGATCGACTTTAGCTTGATCTCCAGCGAACGTGCGCCGCGTAATGAAGGTAAAACTGCGCGCGAAAAAGCCAAAAAAAGCGATGCGGGTAAAAATACCGGTAAACGTCGTCAGATGGGCAAAAAGGTGAATTTCGAGCCGGACAGCGCTTTCCGCGGCGAGAAAAAAGGCAGAGCCAAACCTCAGGCGGAAAAGAATGCGGCTGAGAAGAAAGGCGACAAAAAAGCGAAAAAGCCATCGGCAAAAACGCTTAAAATCGCTGCCGCCACCAAAGCTAAACGTGCGGCGAAAAAGAAAGTCGCACAATAACTGCCATAAACAGTAAGTCGGGCAATCTCGTGTTGCCCGCGTTATGCATAAACTATTAACGAGTACATTCATGAGTGAAATGATTTACGGCATCCATGCGGTGCAGGCTCTGCTGGAACGTGCGCCTGAGCGCTTCCAGGACGTCTTTATTCTCAAAGGTCGTGAAGATAAACGCCTGCTGCCGCTGATCCACGCACTGGAAGCACAGGGTGTTGTCATTCAACTGGCTAACCGTCAGTTTCTGGATGAGAAAAGCGAGGGTGCGGTACATCAGGGGATTATTGCTCGCGTGAAGCCTGGGCGTCAGTATCAGGAAAACGATCTGCCGGATCTGATTGCTACGCTCGATCAGCCGTTCTTTTTGATCCTCGATGGCGTCACCGACCCGCATAACCTGGGGGCATGCCTGCGTAGCGCCGATGCCGCTGGCGTACATGCTGTAATCGTACCGAAGGATCGTTCCGCTCAGTTGAATGCAACGGCGAAAAAAGTGGCCTGCGGTGCGGCAGAAAGCGTACCGCTGATCCGCGTGACCAACCTGGCGCGCACCATGCGTATGCTGCAGGAAGAGAATATCTGGATCGTCGGAACCGCTGGTGAAGCCGACCATACTCTCTACCAGAGCAAAATGACCGGACGTCTGGCGTTGGTGATGGGCGCAGAAGGTGAAGGTATGCGCCGTTTGACCCGTGAACACTGTGACGAACTCATCAGCATCCCGATGGCAGGTAGCGTTTCGTCGCTGAACGTTTCAGTTGCGACGGGCATCTGCCTGTTTGAAGCAGTCCGTCAGCGCAGCTAAGCTTAATTTTCGGAAAAAGCCATCCTGATTCGGATGGCTTTTTTTTATCTTAAACAAGTATGATAAAGGCTGAAAAATGATATTTATTTCTAATTAACTAATATATGGGAAATATATGGCATGGAATCCGCAGGTGCTTGCTGAAGCACTACAAACTCTTCAAGAATTAAATATAGATATTGAAAATAATGAGCGGTCATTAATTATTAAAATGAATGATTATGGCGATTTGCCGCTCAGTGTGTTATTTACATCCCGCCAGATTATTATTGAAACCATTATTTGTCCTGTCAGCAGTATTCATCAGCAAGATGAGTTTAATGTTTTCTTATTGCGTAATCAGAAACTCCTTCCTCTGTCTTCCGTGGGGATTTCACGCGTTCAGCATGATGAATATTACGTCGCATTTGGGGCGCTTTCCCTGAACTCATCGTTGGATGATGTGGTCCTGGAGATGACGACGCTTGCGGATAACGCTCTGGATTTGGCTGAAATCACTGAAGAATACACTCACGAATAACAAGGAACGCTATTTATGGGAATTTTAAAAAGCCTGTTTACCCTCGGCAAGTCCGTACTTTCTCAGGCGGAAGAATCAATTGAAGAAGCGCAGGGTGTGCGGATGCTGGAACAGCATATTCGTGATGCGAAAGGTGAACTGGATAAAGCCGGAAAATCGCGGGTTGACCTGCTGGCACGCGTGAAGATGAGTAATGACAAGTTAAGCGATCTGCGGGCACGCAAATCCAGTCTGGAAACGCGAGTGCTGGAAGCACTGAGTAAAAACGCTAACCCGTCTCTGATTAACGAAGTTGCAGAAGAAATTGCCTGTCTGGAGAATGTCATTACCGCTGAAGAGCAAGTGCTTACTAACCTTGAGGCCTCTCGTGATGGCGTTGAGAAAGCGGTTAGTGCTACCGCTCAACGGATTGCACAGTTCGAGCAGCAACTGGAGGTGGTAAAGGCTACAGAAGCGATGCAGCGCGCCCAGCAGGCCGTGACCACGTCGACCGTGGGCGCGTCTTCCAGCGTGTCTACCGCCGCAGAGTCGCTCAAGCGTTTACAAATGCGCCAGGCAGAGCGTCAGGCGCGTCTGGATGCTGCCGCACAGCTGGAAAAAGTTGCGGATGGGCGTGACCTTGACGAGAAGCTGGCCGAAGCAGGTATTGGCGCAAGCAATAAAAGTTCTGCTCAGGATGTGCTGGCACGATTGCAGCGCCAGCAAGGCGAGTAATCATACGGCGATATATGCCAGCATCGACCGGAGGCTGGCACATCATTAAGGATAAATGATGACGAGTTTTTTCCAGCGTTTATTTGGTAAAGCGGATGTTGCTGCGCCAGTTCGCGGGCCGTTGGGGTTACATCTGAATGCCGGGTTTACGCTCAATACATTGGCGTTTCGCCTGTTAGAAGAGGCTTTATTGATCGAATTTCCCGGCGAAGAGTACACCGTCGCCGCGATTAGCCACATCGATTTAGGCGGCGGAAGCCAGATTTTTCGCTACTACACGTCCGGAGAAGAGTTTCTGCAAATCAATACCACGGGCGGCTCAGACATTGATGATATCGACGATATCAAATTTTTTGTTTATGCAGAAAGCTACGGGATTTCGCAGAAAAAAAACTGGCAGTCTGCTATTAGCCCATCCGCGATAGGTACGCCAACGCTCTCTTGGCAGGAAGAGCGCTGGCAGCGCTTTTTTAACGAGGAAGAGCCGGGGAACATTGAGCCGGTTTATATGCTGGAAAAAGTGGAAAATCATCAGCATGCCACATGGGATGTACATAATTTTACCATGGGTTATCAGCGGCAGGTTACAGAGGATACATGGGAATACCTGCTGTTGAACGGTGAAGAGTCGTTTAATGAGCTGGGAGAGCCTGAGTGGGTATTCTCGCGGGCGCTGGGTGTGGATATTCCATTAACATCACTTAATGTAATTGGTTAATTTCAGGGAAGGTTACACAATGCACATACTGGATTCATTACTGGCTTTCTGCGCCTATTTTTTTATTGGCGCAGCCATGGTGATTGTTTTTCTGGTCATCTACTCAAAAATTACGCCGCACAATGAATGGCAGCTGATTAAAAATAACAATATGGCGGCGTCGCTGGCGTTTAGCGGCACGTTGCTGGGTTACGTCATTCCGTTATCCAGCGCGGCAATTAACGCCGTCAGCATCCCGGATTATTTTGCCTGGGGCGGCATCGCGCTAGTGATACAACTGATCATTTACGGCGGCGTGCGTTTATATATGCCGGCACTGAGTGAAAAAATTATTAATCACAACACCGCAGCGGGACTATTTATGGGAACCGCCGCGCTGGCGGGAGGCATTTTTAACGCCGCCTGCATGACATGGTAATGGACGATCATGGCAAGAAAACGTAAATCCGGAAACAAAAACAGAACATCAGGGCATTCTGCTATCACGCGAATCGATCGCCCGGTTAACCCCTTTGTAAGAAAACGCAGTCGTTACAGCGGAAAGTATCTGACGCTGGCTATTATGGGCGGAGCGGCATTTTTTATCCTCAAGGGGTGTAGTGATGACGCAGGGGCAGACAACGATGGCGACGGTACCTTTTACTCAGCGGTGAGCGATTGTATTGATGATGGCAATAGCGCCGCCGTGTGTGCCGATGGCTGGAACAGCGCTAAATCAGAGTTCTACTCCAACCTGCCTATGCAAATGAGCAGCGAAAGCTGTCAGAAACAGTTTGGTAACTGTTATCTCGACAGTACCGATCACAGCTGGGTGCCGGTGTTTGCAGGATTTTTACTCAGCCGCATCGTTCGTAAAGATCGCGACGAACAGTATGTTTACCACAGCGGCGGTTCATCCTATGTTTCGCGTCCGGTCTGGCGTACGACTTCCGGGGATTACAGCTGGCGCTCCGGTAGCGGAAAAAACGATACCGCTACCACCCATAGCTATACGACGAAGAAAGCCTCGACGGTTTCACGCGGTGGCTACGGGCGTTCGTCCAGCGCGCGTGGGCACTGGGGAGGTTAACGATGCTGCGACATGATGTTCCTGTTCGGCAAGATTTGGACAGGATCGCTTACGATCACGGTTTCGATTTTCATATTATCGATAACGAAATCTACTGGGATGAGAGTCGGGCTTACCGCTTTACGCTCAGACAAGTGGAAGAGCAGATCGAAAAACCTACTGCGGAACTGCACCAGATGTGTCTGGACGTTGTCGAGCGGGCAGTTAATGATGAACAGATTATGCAGCAACTGGCGATCCCGCCGCTGTACTGGGATGTGATTGCCGAAAGCTGGCGCAATCGCGATCCCTCCCTGTATGGCCGCATGGATTTTGTCTGGTGCGGTAATAATTCTCCGGTCAAGCTGCTGGAGTACAACGCGGATACGCCAACGTCGCTCTATGAGTCAGCGTATTTCCAGTGGTTATGGCTGGAAGATGCGCGTCGCAACGGGGTGATTCCACGCGATGCCGATCAGTACAACGCTATTCAGGAGCGGTTGATCTCCCGTTTTGCTGAGCTTTATAGCCCGGATCCCTTCTATTTCTGCTGCTGTGAAGATACCGATGAAGACCGTACCACGGTGCTGTATTTACAGGATTGCGCACAGCAGGCCGGGCAAGAATCGCGATTTATTTACGTTGAGGATCTAGGGCTTGGCGTTGGCGGCGTTCTCACAGACCTTGACGATAACGTCATTCGTCGCGCCTTTAAGCTCTATCCCCTGGAGTGGATGATGCGAGATGAGAATGGCCCCTTGCTGCGCCATCGCCGCGAACAGTGGGTTGAGCCGTTGTGGAAGAGTGTGCTCAGCAATAAAGGGCTAATGCCTTTGCTGTGGCGTTTATTTCCCAACCATCCCAACCTGCTGCCTGCCTGGTTCGAAGGAGAAACGCCACAAATTGCGGTTGGTGAAAGCTATGTACGCAAACCGATATTTTCTCGAGAGGGGGGTAACGTCACCATTTTTGATGGTCAGCAACAGATAGTGGAGCATGCTGAGGGTGATTACGCGGAAGAACCGATGATCTATCAGGCATTTCAGCCATTACCGCGCTTTGGCGATAGCTACACGTTGATTGGCAGTTGGATCGTGGATGATGAAGCCTGTGGTATGGGGATCCGCGAGGATAATACTTTGATCACTAAAGATACTTCTCGTTTTATTCCTCATTATATTGCGGGCTAACCGTGCTTTTGTGATCTCCTTCCGTCGCGAATTCTGGGGTTCTGACCATACTTAAAGCGACGGCCATTGACGGAGGGAGACACAATGCACTGGCAAACGCATACCGTTTTTAACCAACCTGTACCGCTCAATAACAGTAACTTATATTTGTCCGACGGCGCGCTGTGCGAAGCGGTTATCCGTGAAGGCGCTGGCTGGGATAGCGATCTTCTCGCCAGTATTGGTCAGCAGCTAGGGACTGCCGAGTCGCTCGAACTTGGTCGTCTGGCCAATGCTTTTCCACCTGAACTATTGCGCTACGACCCGCAGGGGCAGCGGCTGGATGATGTGCGTTTTCATCCTGCCTGGCATTTGCTGATGCAGGGATTGTGCTCCAACCGCGTACATAATCTGGCCTGGGAAGAAGACGCGAGGCAGGGAACATTTGTTGCCCGGGCGGCGCGTTTCATGCTGCATGCGCAGGTTGAAGCAGGCACGTTGTGTCCGGTGACCATGACGTTTGCCGCTACGCCGCTGTTACTTCAAATGTTACCCGCCCCCTTTCACGACTGGCTGACGCCGCTGCTAAGCGACCGTTATGACTCGCATTTACTGCCCGCAGGGCAAAAGCGCGGGCTACTGATTGGTATGGGTATGACCGAAAAACAGGGTGGTTCAGATGTGCTGAGCAATACCACTCAGGCAGAACGTCTTGTCGACGGCTCGTATCGGCTGGTGGGACATAAGTGGTTTTTCTCCGTACCGCAAAGCGATGCCCATTTGGTGCTGGCCCAGGCAAAGGGCGGCTTATCCTGCTTTTTTGTACCGCGATTTTTACCTGACGGGCAGCGTAATGCCATCCGTCTTGAACGACTGAAAGATAAGTTAGGCAACCGCTCCAACGCCAGCTGCGAGGTTGAATTCCACGATGCGATTGGCTGGCTATTGGGCGAAGAAGGGGAAGGTATCCGCCATATCCTGAAGATGGGCGGGATGACGCGTTTTGACTGCGCGCTCGGCAGTCACGGCATGATGCGACGTGCTTTTTCCATCGCGATTTATCATGCGCACCAGCGACAAGTTTTTGGCAAACCATTGATTGAACAGCCGATGATGCGTCAGGTATTAGGTCGGATGGCGCTCCAACTGGAAGGTCAAACGGCGCTACTGTTTCGACTGGCGCGGGCCTGGGACCGTCGTGCTGATGCCAAAGAAGCGCAGTGGGCCAGGTTGTTCACGCCAGCAGCGAAATTCTCCGTTTGCAAGGTCGGTATGCCGTTTGTGGCTGAAGCGATGGAAGTGCTGGGCGGGATTGGCTATTGCGAGGAGAGTGAGCTGCCGCGCCTGTATCGTGAGATGCCGGTAAACAGTATCTGGGAAGGCTCCGGCAACATTATGTGCCTTGATGTATTGCGGGTACTGACAAAACAACCCGGCATCTACGATATGCTCAGCGAAGCCTTTGCGGAGGTGAAGGGGCAAGATCGACATTACGATCGAATGGTGCGTCAGCTACAGCAGCGTTTACGTAAACCCAGTGAGGCATTGGGACGAGAGATTACGCAGCAGCTTTTCCTGCTCGGTTGCGGGGCGCAGATGTTGCGTTATTCTTCTCCGCCAGTGGCGCAGGCCTGGTGCCAAATGATGCTTGATACGCGGGGTGGACTACGATTGTCTGAACAGGTGCTGAACGATTTGCTCCTGCGGGCAACGGGGGGGTTACGGTAATAACTTGCCTGATGGCGACGCGGGTGCGTCTTATCATGCCTACGCTCAGTCCAGGTCTGATAAGTTTACGCCATCCGGCAATCTGTTACGCATAAAGTATGGCCTGTACGCGCCAGTTGTCGGGCTGCTGGTCTTCGTACATCTGAATGATCCGATACCATGAGGCACCTTGTTCATCCGCTTTTAACGCGATTACACGTTCTACATCCTGCAGATTTCCTGCAATGTTACTGACAGAGATCAGGCCAATTTCGTTCAGGCCAGTAACGCAGTCAGCACTGGCGAATTCGGCAGACTGCGCCGTAGTGCCTGCCAGTCCGGCAGAAAGCAGCAGTGAGGATAAGGCAAGAGATTGTTTCATCGTCAGCTCCATTATTCGTACCCCTACACACGGCAGGGCATTCCATCGCGATAATAAACCTCAAGCTTCCTGCTGTTGGTTTATTGTGCACAGGTAAACGCATAGAGGCGCAAAGCAATGTAAAGCTGACTAAATTTCAACCCAATGTTATTTACGATACAAAATTGCCTGTGAATACCATTGGCCTGTCACGATGGTTTCATCTACTAATAAAACCACGTAGTAATCAGCTTTAGCCGCGACGGCTTTGGCACGGATCTCTGCCAGCGCATCATCCGGAGAGCCTCTTACCAGCGCGCTAACCGTCCCTAATCGCTGTAACCCATTACTCTGGTCACGGCGGATCTCCTGCGGGTGGTCGGCAACGGGCGGTGCGGGTTGCGGCGTTCCCTGTAGCACGCTACAGGCGCTTAAAAACATAACCAGCAACAAAGAGGCAAACCGACGCATAACTCTATCTCGTTTCCTGATAGCCATAGTGTAGTGCCTTATTAATTTCCCTTTAGGGGAATGTTCCCGAATTGTTATCTCTCACGCGATTTTCGAATGAAAATGTTGCGAAAGCGTAACCCAGTTCTCAACATTATGAATCATTACCGAACACATTCGCTTGCGTTAAGTATTGCTGCATGGCATACCAGAAAAAAAGGGGCAACAAATGATAGAAATTGAGACACGACAGTTAGCTGGTATCCCTGTCCTGCATGCCGTTCCGGCTGGTAAACGCGAATGTTCACTCCCTTGTATTCTCTTTTATCACGGGTTTACATCTTCAAGTCTGGTCTACAGTTATTTTGCCGTTGCGCTGGCTCAGGCCGGATTTCGCGTCGTCATGCCAGATGCACCCGATCATGGCGCCCGATTTAACGGTAATGCTCAGGAGCGAATGTTCCGCTTCTGGCATATATTGCAGCAAAACATGCAGGAGTTTACGACGTTACGTGCGGCTCTGGTGGCAGAAAATTGGCTTTCAGATGAGCGGCTTGCCGTCGGTGGGGCATCAATGGGAGGAATGACTGCATTGGGCATAATGGCGCGTCATCCTGAGGTTAAATGTGTAGCCAGCCTGATGGGCTCAGGATATTTTACCCGGCTTGCGCAGACGCTTTTTCCTCCTTTACTGGTTCAGACCCCAGAGCAACAGGTGGAATTTGATGCCGTTATCGCCCCGCTTGCCGAATGGGACGTTACGCATCAGTTGCCACGCCTCGCCGACAGGCCGTTGCTGCTGTGGCATGGACAGGATGATGATGTTGTACCGGCAGTTGAAACCTTCCGCTTACAGCAAGCGCTGATTCAGGCAGGTTTGGACAACAATCTGACCTGCCTGTGGGAAGCGGGCGTACGACATCGCATCACGCCAGAAGCGTTGGCCGCAACAGTGACGTTTTTCCGCCAGCACCTTTAAACGCGCATAATGCTCACGCCCTGAGCTTCAAGCTGTTGCAGAATCTCAGGGTTCGCGTTTTTACCGGTAATGAGCATATCGATTTGATCGGCGCGACTGAACAGCATCCCCGCGCGTTCACCGACCTTACTGCTATCGACCAGTACCACCAGTTTGCCTACCACGTTAAGCATCTTCTGCTCGGCCATCGCGGTCAGCATATCGGTTTTATACAGTCCGTCCGCGGTCAACCCTTTGCCGCTGGTAAACATCCAGTGTCCGGCATACAGGCTATTTTCACTGCCTTGCGGGCTAAGCGTGATGGATTGGCTTTTGTTGTATTGCCCGCCCATGATGATCACGCTGTCATGCTCCTGGTCGATCAGATAGTTCGCCAGCGGCAGATAATTGGTGATGATCTGCACCGGCTTGCCGCACATTTCGCGACCCAGCAGGAAAGCGGTCGATCCGCAGTTGATCACTACGCTTTCACCCGCATTCACAAGCTGGGATGCTGCCTTGGCAATGCGAACTTTTTCATCGTGGTTCTGCGCCTGGTGCAGATTCATTGGCGTCCAGCGCGGTCTCTGTTGGGTAATAGCTTCTGCGCCGTTGCGTACTTTCTTGAGTTTGCCGCTTTCGTCGAGCTTGTTGATGTCCCGGCGCGCTGTGGCGGGTGAAATCCCCAGACGCTCAATTACGTTCTCAACGGTAACAAAGCCCAACTGCGCCAGCATATCCAGCAATATTTGATGTCTTTGTGCTTCAGTCATGAGCTATTCCGATACAAATTGATTTGAAAAGATGATATTTGAAATAGCCTGGAAATACTAAAGTAAATGGGAAAAAATGCCGGGATGGCCCGGCATTTTGTGTGGATCACAAGAACGATTTAAACGGTAAATCCGGTTCAATGGTGAAGCAGTCATCAAAGCCGCGCGGATAGTGATATTCAAAGTTATCTTTGTCCAGCGGCCAGGTGAACTTGCCACCTACCTGCCAGATGAATGGCTTAAAGCCATACTTAAGGCGATCTTTTTTCATCTCCCACAGTACGCGGATCTCCTGTGGATCGGCCTGAAAGTTTGACCAGATATCATGATGGAAAGGGATCACCACTTTTGTATTCAGGGCCTCCGCCATACGCAGCATGTCAGAACTGGTCATTTTGTCCGTAATACCCCGTGGGTTCTCGCCGTAGGATCCGAGTGCGACGTCGATCTGGTGCTCGTTGCCATGCTTTGCATAGTAGTTGGAGTAGTGTGAGTCGCCGCTATGATAAAGCGTACCGCCCGGCGTTTTGAACAGATAGTTTACGGCGCGGGCATCCATACCATCCGGCAGCACGCCAGCGGCTTTTTGATCGGCGGGCAGGGTGATTAACGCAGTACGATCGAACGCATCAAGCGCATGAATTTCAATATCTTTCACTTTCACCACATCGCCTGGTTTTACCACGATGCAGCGCTCTTTTGGTACACCCCAACCGATCCACAGATCCACACAAGTCTGCGGTCCAATAAACGGCACGTCGTCGGCACAGTTCTGCATGACGGCTGCCGCAACATTTACGTCGATGTGATCGTTATGATCGTGTGTGGCCAGCACCGCATCGATCTGACGAATGGCAAACGGATCAAGAACAAACGGCGTGGTGCGCAGGTTTGGCTGCAGCTTCTTCACCCCTGCCATGCGTTGCATCTGGTGACCGGTTTTCATCAGCGGGTTACCGTGACTCTGTTTGCCCGTGCCGCACCAGAAATCGACGCAGACGTTAGTCCCGCCTTCCGACTTCAGCCAAATTCCGGTACAGCCGAGCCACCACATCGCGAAAGTACCTGGTGCGACCTGTTCCTGCTCGATCTCTTCATTCAGCCAGCTTCCCCACTCCGGGAATGTGCTCAGGATCCATGATTCACGCGTGATGCTTTTTACTTTACTCATCGCAATTACCTTCATGTTTGTTCAAGTTGAATCAAATTGTGATTTATTTTGATTGATAGTGACATCATTTTCTCAAGAAGGCAATGCGTTGATTTTTGGTGTTGAATGAAAAATTGTTAACAAATTACAACGTGACAAGATGGTTTATATGAAATGTATTTTTGTATTTTATTGTTTTTATTGGTTTTATTTTGAAGTGAATGAATTAGGAGTAAATCCACTCTGCAAGTAAGAGAATTATTTGCGTACTGCATCACATTTAATCAAATTCAATCTTGTTGTGATTACTTTTGAAAATTAGAGTGAGGGCACAACATCCTGGGCATCTGTAATGAATGTTCAGCAACTTCGTCTACTGGAGATCGTTATGGAGATCCTCTACAACATCTTTACCGTCTTTTTTAATCAGGTCATGACCAATGCACCGTTGCTGTTGGGTATTGTGACCTGCCTCGGCTACATCCTGTTGCGTAAAAGTGTCAGCGTTATTATCAAAGGCACGATCAAAACGATTATTGGTTTTATGTTATTGCAGGCAGGGTCGGGCATTCTGACCAGCACGTTTAAACCGGTAGTGGCGAAGATGTCCGAGGTTTACGGTATCAACGGTGCGATTTCCGATACCTATGCCTCCATGATGGCAACCATCGAACGTATGGGGGATGCCTATAGCTGGGTAGGGTACGCGGTACTGTTGGCGCTGGCGCTAAACATTTGTTACGTGCTGCTACGGCGGATTACCGGTATTCGTACCATCATGCTGACCGGGCACATCATGTTCCAGCAGGCGGGCCTGATCGCCGTCTCTTTCTACATCTTTGGCTATTCCATGTGGACCACCATCATCTGTACCGCGGTGCTGGTGTCGCTCTACTGGGGCATTACCTCCAATATGATGTACAAGCCGACCCAGGAAGTGACCGACGGCTGTGGTTTTTCCATCGGTCACCAGCAGCAGTTCGCCTCCTGGATTGCTTACAAAGTCGCGCCGTATCTGGGTAAGAAAGAGGAGAGCGTAGAAGATCTCAAGCTGCCAGGCTGGCTGAATATCTTCCATGACAACATCGTTTCTACCGCGATTGTGATGACCATCTTCTTCGGGGCGATCCTGCTCTCTTTCGGCATTGATGTGGTTCAGGCGATGGCGGGTAAAACCCACTGGACCGTGTATATCCTGCAAACCGGTTTTTCGTTTGCTGTCGCTATCTTCATCATCACCCAGGGCGTACGTATGTTCGTTGCTGAACTTTCAGAAGCGTTCAACGGTATCTCTCAACGTCTGATCCCGGGCGCGGTACTGGCCATCGACTGCGCGGCGATTTATAGCTTTGCTCCTAACGCGGTGGTCTGGGGCTTTATGTGGGGGACCATCGGCCAACTGATTGCGGTGGGCATCCTTGTGGCCTGCGGCTCTTCCATTCTGATTATCCCAGGCTTTATCCCGATGTTCTTCTCGAACGCCACTATCGGCGTATTTGCTAACCACTTTGGCGGTTGGCGTGCAGCGCTCAAGATTTGCCTGGTGATGGGGATGATCGAAATCTTCGGCTGCGTCTGGGCGGTGAAGCTCACCGGTATGAGCGCCTGGATGGGCATGGCGGACTGGTCAATTCTGGCACCGCCGATGATGCAAGGCTTTGCCTCCATTGGCATCGTGTTTATGGCCGTCATTATTCTGATTGCACTGGCTTATATGTTTTTCGCAGGACGCACGTTGCGTGCTGAGGAAGACGCAGAAAAACAACTGGCAGAACACTCTGCTTAATAAGGAGTTCCGATTATGACCGTACGTATTCTGGCTGTGTGTGGCAATGGGCAGGGCAGTTCCATGATCATGAAAATGAAGGTGGACCAGTTTTTAACCCAGTCAAATATTGACCATACGGTAAACAGCTGCGCCGTGGGTGAATACAAAAGTGAACTGAGCGGCGCGGATATTATCATCGCCTCTACGCATATCGCCGGTGAGATTACCGTTTCTGGCAATAAATATGTCGTTGGCGTACGCAACATGCTGTCTCCTGCCGATTTTGGACCAAAACTGCTGGAAGTGATCAAAGCGCATTTTCCGCAGGACGTGAAGTAAGGGGCGGCATATGAAATTACGTGACTCGCTGGCAGACAATAGTTCCATCCTTTTGCAAGCCGAGGCCAGTACCTGGCAGGAAGCGGTAAAGCTTGGCGTGGATCTGCTGGTTAAGGCTGATGTGGTTGAACCACGCTACTACCAGGCCATCCTTGATGGCGTTGAGCAGTTTGGCCCGTACTTTGTGATTGCGCCAGGCCTGGCGATGCCGCACGGCCGTCCGGAGGAAGGGGTCAAGAAAACCGGTTTTGCGCTGGTGACGCTGAAAACGCCGCTGGTGTTTAACCACGAAGATAACGACCCGGTCGATATTCTGATAACGATGGCGGCAGTTGATGCCAACACACATCAGGAAGTGGGCATCATGCAGATCGTGAATCTCTTTGATGACGAAGCCAATTTCGACCGTTTACGCGCCTGCCGCACCGCGCAGGAAGTGTTGGATTTAATTGATAACGCCACTGCGGCGGCTGTTTAAAAGGATACCAAAATGTCATTACCTATGTTGCAGGTTGCGCTGGATAACCAATCAATGTCTTCCGCGTATGAAACGACGCGTCTGATTGCCGAAGAGGTCGATATCATTGAGGTGGGCACTATTCTTTGCGTGGCAGAGGGCGTGCGCGCCGTTCGCGATCTGAAAGCGCTTTACCCACATAAAATTGTACTGGCGGACGCCAAAATTGCCGATGCGGGGAAAATCCTCTCCCGCATGTGTTTCGAAGCCAACGCTGACTGGGTCACCGTCATCTGTTGTGCCGATATCAACACCACCAAGGGTGCGCTGGAGGTGGCGAAAGAATTTAACGGTGATGTACAGATTGAACTGACTGGTTACTGGACCTGGGAGCAGGCGCAAGAGTGGCGTGACGCAGGGATTGGGCAAGTTGTATATCACCGCAGTCGTGATGCGCAGGCGGCGGGCGTGGCGTGGGGAGAAGCGGATATCAGCGCGATCAAGCGTCTGTCCGAGATGGGCTTTAAAGTCACCGTCACCGGCGGTCTGGCGCTGGAAGATCTGCCGCTGTTCCAGGGAATTCCGATTCACGTCTTTATTGCCGGCCGCAGTATTCGCGATGCCGCCTCTCCGGTGGAAGCGGCCCGTCAGTTCAAACGTTCTATCGCCCAACTGTGGGGATAAGGAGCGACTATGTTGTCGAAACAGGTCCCGCTCGGTATTTATGAAAAAGCACTCCCCGGCGGGGAGTGCTGGCTGGAACGCTTGCAACTGGCGAAGGAACTGGGCTTCGACTTTGTCGAAATGTCGGTTGATGAAACCGACACTCGCCTGGCGCGTCTTGACTGGAACCGGGAGCAGCGACTGGCGTTGGTGGCCGCTATCGCCGACACCGGGATACGGGTACCGTCCATGTGCCTGAGCGCTCATCGTCGTTTTCCGCTTGGTAGTGAAGATGATGCGGTACGCGAACAGGGGCTGGAGATCATGCGTAAAGCCATTCAGTTTGCGCAGGATATCGGTATTCGCGTTATTCAACTGGCGGGTTACGACGTTTATTACCAGCAGGCCAATAACGAAACGCGTCGTCGGTTTCGCGATGGGCTGAAAGAGAGCGTAGAGATGGCGAGCCGTGCACAGGTGACGCTGGCGATGGAAATCATGGATTATCCACTGATGAATTCGATCAGTAAGGCGCTGGGGTACGCCCACTATCTCAACAATCCGTGGTTCCAGCTGTATCCCGATATTGGCAATTTATCGGCGTGGGATAACGACGTGCAGATGGAGCTGCAGGCGGGAATGGGCCATATAGTTGCCGTACACGTGAAAGATACCAAACCCGGCGTATTCAAAAATGTGCCGTTTGGTGAAGGGGTTGTCGATTTCGAACGTTGTTTTGCGACTCTCAAACAGAGTGGGTATTGCGGGCCATACCTGATTGAGATGTGGAGCGAAACGTCGGACGACCCGGCACGTGAAGTGGCGAAGGCGCGCGACTGGGTGAAAGCGCGTATGGCCAGCGCGGGCCTGGTGGAGGCAGTGTAATGCAAAAACGTAAACAGCAGGTTTTTGAGGCCAACATGGATCTGCCTCGCTACGGTCTGGTGACGTTTACCTGGGGTAACGTCAGCGCCATCGACCGCAAACGCGGGCTGGTGGTGATTAAGCCCAGCGGCGTCGACTACCAAACAATGACAGTGGATGACATGGTGGTTGTGGATCTGCACGGTAATGTGGTGGAGGGACGCTATCGTCCTTCTTCCGATACCGCCACCCATCTGGCGCTGTATCGCCGTTATTCCTCTCTCGGCGGCGTGGTGCATACCCACTCAACCCACGCGACGGCATGGGCGCAGGCAGGTCTGGCAATTCCTGCGCTCGGCACGACGCATGCTGACTACTTCTTTGGCGATATTCCCTGTACCCGGGCTTTAACTGAAGCTGAAGTTCAGGAGGAGTATGAACTTAATACCGGTAGGGTGATTATTGAAACGCTCGGGGAGGTGGAACCTTTACATACGCCTGGCGTAGTGGTGTACCAACATGGCCCGTTTGCCTGGGGCAAAGATGCTCACGACGCGGTACATAACGCTGTGGTGATGGAAGAGGTGGCAAAAATGGCATGGATTGCGCGTGGCATTAATCCGGCGCTCAGCCCCATCGACAGTTACCTGATGAATAAGCACTTCATGCGTAAGCACGGCCCAAATGCCTATTACGGCCAGAAGTAAGAAAAAACGTTCCGGAGCCAACTCTTCATGGGGATGAGATCGGTCTGGCTTCGGGATTGTTTTGCAAAAAAAAGCCCCCAGTGAAGGGGGCAAGTCAAACTGTGGCAATGTTCTCGTTGGTTGTTTCTGGTGCTAGCGATAAATATCTGCACTGGCGTGCATATTTCCGTTACTACCGGGTTCCCTGGTGAGGATCACGTGATAGTAGGTTGCGCCTTGCGCATCGGTTTCTTCATTCAGGGCCTGAGTGGCTTCACTTTCAGTGGCGAAGTTATGATTTATGTAAATAACGCCTAAGCTCTGCACATCATCCATATTCCTGGCCTGATGATTGTCAATTTTGATGGCTGCCGTTGCATTTGCACTGAGCAAAAGTACAGCCAGAAGGGTCAAAACACGGGCTCGCATATGTACCTCCTCGACTGCGGTCTCTGGTTAGCTCTCTCCTGTGAGTGGATAACTTCTGATTTAATTTTAACCGCTGCCGGCGCAGTCGATAGCGACCATTTCTGATGCAGTTGTTCAAAAAATTACCGCAAAGCCATCTTTTCTTTAATTAACAATCAGCTGATGCCTTCCGCTACGGTTAAAAATACCTGCCTTGCGCGCATAAGCTCTTACCAAATAGTCAATTTAATCGGGTGAGTACGCCGTTTATAGTGAGCCAGATAATTAATATAACTTTATGATAATAAGGCAAAAACTTATGGATACTTCATTCATGGATTTCAGCTATTTCGTGATTATGTTTATGGTCGCGCTGGTGGCTGGCTTTATTAACGTGGTGTCGGGCGGCGGTGGTTTTCTCTCTATTGGCGCTCTCTTAATTTCTGGTTTACCCCCGGCTAATGCGCTGGCAACCAATAAAATTCAGGCACTGGGTAGCTCGCTAACCTCCGGAATTTACTTTTTACGCCGGGGACATATTAATGTGCAGGAGCACAAATATGTCTTTTTATCTGCCTTTATCGGTTCTGCGATGGGCACAACGCTTATCCAGTTTATTGAACCGGACGTGTTGAAGAAACTGCTGCCGATCCTGATTATCGCGGTCGCTATCTACTTTATTTCTGCGCCTAATCTTAGCGAACCGAAAAGGAAGCAGCAGGTATCCCTGTTTCTCTTCTCGTTGATCTGCGGGGGAGGTATTGGGTTTTATGATGGTTTTCTCGGTGCCGGGGCCGGCTCCTTTTATACGCTCTGCTATATCCTGCTGTGGGGGTACAGTATCGATAAAGCGCAAATTCACTCGAATTTTATCAACCTGGCGTCGAATATTGCCTCGATTCTGTTCTTCATTTTCGGCGGTAAAATGATCTGGTCGCTGGGGCTGGTGATGTTTGCCGGGCAATCCCTTGGCGCACGTCTGGGTGCGACAGTCGTACTGACGCGCGGCAAGAAAGTCATCCGACCCATGATTGTCATCGTCTCTATTTGTATCAGCGTCAAAATGCTGCTGGATATGTATTAATGGCGACATGATAAATAATCGTACAAGCACCTTGAGTTTAACTGCTGACCCCAGTATTATGACGCGTCATTTTTCAGCCGACCTTTAACACGTTCCTTGCCTCCATGGGCCTCGGCTGACCCAGACAGGAGGCTGAATAATCCGTAAGGAGCAATTCGATGCGTCATTACGAAATCGTTTTTATGGTCCATCCTGACCAGAGCGAACAGGTTCCGGGTATGATCGAACGCTACACTGCTGCCATCACTGGTGCAGAAGGCACGATCCACCGTCTGGAAGACTGGGGCCGCCGTCAGCTGGCTTACCCGATCAACAAACTGCACAAAGCTCACTACGTTCTGATGAACGTTGAAGCACCGCAGGAAGTGATCGATGAGCTGGAAACTACCTTCCGCTTCAACGATGCCGTTATCCGCAGCATGGTTATGCGTACTAAACACGCTGTTACCGAAGCATCTCCGATGGTTAAAGCGAAAGACGAGCGCCGTGAGCGTCGCGATGATTTCGCTAACGAAACCGCAGATGATGCTGAAGCTGGGGATTCTGAAGAGTAATTTCTGATGACCAACCGTCTGGCGTTGTCCGGCACCGTGTGCAGGGCTCCCCTTCGAAAGGTCAGTCCATCAGGAATTCCTCATTGCCAGTTCGTGCTTGAGCATCGTTCTGTGCAGGAGGAAGCCGGGTTTCACCGGCAGGCGTGGTGCCAAATGCCCGTTATTATTAGCGGACACGAAAACCAGGCCATTACTCACAGTATAACGGTCGGTAGCGCAGTGACCGTTCAGGGGTTCATCTCTTGCCACAAGGCAAAGAACGGCCTGAGCAAAATGGTTCTGCATGCCGAGCAGATTGAATTGATAGATTCTGGAGACTAGCCATATGGCACGTTATTTCCGTCGTCGCAAGTTCTGCCGTTTCACCGCGGAAGGCGTTCAAGAGATCGACTATAAAGATATCGCTACGCTGAAAAACTACATCACCGAAAGCGGTAAGATTGTCCCAAGCCGTATCACCGGTACCCGTGCAAAATACCAGCGTCAGCTGGCTCGCGCTATCAAACGCGCTCGCTACCTGTCTCTGCTGCCGTACACTGATCGTCATCAGTAATCGGTCACGGTCCATTAATACGACTTTGAGAGGATAAGGTAATGCAAGTTATTCTGCTTGATAAAGTAGCAAACCTGGGTAGCCTGGGTGATCAGGTTAACGTTAAAGCGGGCTATGCTCGTAACTTCTTGGTACCACAGGGTAAAGCTGTTCCTGCTACCAAGAAAAACGTTGAATTTTTCGAAGCGCGTCGCGCTGAGCTGGAAGCTAAACTGGCTGACGTTCTGTCCGCTGCTGAAGCTCGTGCTGAGAAAATCAACGCACTGGAAACCGTAACCATCGCGTCTAAAGCTGGCGACGAAGGTAAACTGTTCGGTTCCATCGGTACTCGCGACATCGCTGACGCTGTAACTGCAGCTGGCGTTGAAGTAGCTAAGAGCGAAGTTCGTCTGCCGAACGGCGTTCTGCGTACCACTGGTGAGCACGAAGTGAGCTTCCAGGTTCACAGCGAAGTGTTTGCTAAGCTGACTGTAAACGTAGTTGCAGAATAAGTTTTTATTCTGATGACCGCGTAAAAGCGCCGGCCCTGTGCCGGCGTTTTGCTTTTCTGTTCCCCCGCTTTTCTCTCTGGCTATTCTTTATCCTTTTCGGGATAATCACAAAAATAAAACATTATTTCAAAGTGGTGATGGAATGGAACCAACGCACCAACCTCTGTTTGCGCGTAAAAATGTTGTCTATCTGAGTGCGGCGTTCTGCTGCCTGCTGTGGGGGAGCGCCTATCCGGCGATCAAAAGCGGATATGAGATCTTCCAGATTGCCACGGATGACATTCCCTCAAAGATTGTCTTTGCCGGATATCGCTTTCTGTTTGCGGGAATATTGCTGCTACTGTTGGCGCTGGCACAGCGAAAACCGATTGGCCGGTTAAGCCCGCGTCAGTATGGCCAACTCACGCTGTTGGGGCTGACACAAACCTCGCTGCAATACATCTTCTTCTATATCGGCCTGGCGTTCACGACGGGGGTGAAAGGGTCCATTATGAATGCGACCGGGACCTTCTTCAGCGTGCTACTGGCCCATTTTATCTACCATAATGACAAACTGAGCTACAACAAAGCGCTGGGCTGTATCCTCGGCTTTGCTGGGGTGATGGTAGTGAACTTTAGCAGCGGAATGGATTTTAGTTTCAGCCTGTTAGGAGACGGCTCAGTAGTGATGGCGGCCTTTATTCTCTCTGCTGCCACGCTATATGGAAAACGTATTTCTCAGACGGTGGACCCGACGGTGATGACAGGGTACCAGTTGGGCGGTGGCGGTCTGGCGTTGGTTATCGGTGGCTACGCTTTTGGCGGCACGCTGACCGTACACGGTGCGTCTTCGGTGGCAATTCTGGGCTACCTGACGTTACTCTCTTCGGTCGCCTTTGCCTTGTGGAGTATTCTGCTCAAGTATAATCGCGTGGGGATGATTGCGCCGTTTAACTTCCTGATCCCGGTTTCGGGGGCGCTGCTGTCGGCGATATTCCTCGGCGAAAACATTCTCGAATGGAAATACGCACTGGCGCTGGTGCTGGTCTGTTCGGGGATCTGGTGGGTGAATAAGGTGAAGCGCTGACGCTTCACCTTGATGCCTGATGACGTCGCTTAACGGGCGCGAATAAAACTGCCGTTTGGCTGACGGGTGAACAGAACCTGCTGGCCATTCCCGGTATCAATGGTTAATCCCGTCACCACGCCATTGGCATTCTGCCTGATCTGCACCATCTGACCGTCTTTCAGGTTGCTTAGCGGTTTTCCCGCGCCTTCAACCTGCGCCATTGCATACACATCGGTTGGCGGGAGGTTATGGTCACGGAAGACCTGGGCCAGCGTTTTGCCCGAGTCTACGCGATAAGAGCGCCACTGTTGCTCAATTCCGCTATCCTGTTGGAAAGGTTGCGTCTGCGGCTGAGATTGCTGAGCCTGCGGCTGCGCATCAGGTTCTCCTTCCTGGATTGGCTCTGGAGCAACCGGAGCGACCTGGCCGGGATCGTTTTGCGGGGCGACTAACTGTGCCTGTAGCTGAGCCTCGGTTGGTGGCTGCGACTGTGACTGTAAATCCAGCTGGGCAGTACGCGTCACCACAGGGGCATCGCTGGTGTCACTGGAAGGAAGCAGGAAACCTATCACCAGCACGATAGCAGCAATAATAATGCCGCGGCGGTGCATAGGCGGTAGCGGATCCATAATGCGAAAATTGTCCGGTGCATGCCAGATTTTCGCCAGGGTTGGTTTTAATTCAAAGCGCCCGGGCATGGCTTTCCTCCTGCTCCGCGTCTCGTTCCTCGATCATAGAGTATAGATGGCTAACGCTATGATGTTCGTCATATTACCCGCTTTCGTGACGTCAACGCGGGATATTCCTATTGTTTATGTTTCCTCGCGATTTGTCATCTGTTCCCGAGACAAAGTTTTACCGGATGCGGCATGGCTGATATGCTGCCCGCTACTTTACATCCGATGAAAGGAAATATGATGGCTAACCCGACTTTTGACACTATCGAAGCGCAAGCAAGCTACGGCATTGGTTTGCAGGTAGGACAACAGCTGAGCGAATCCGGACTGGAAGGACTGTTGCCTGAAGCGCTGGTAGCGGGTATCGCTGACGCGCTGGAAGGTAAGCACCCGGCAGTGCCGGTTGATGTTGTGCATCGCGCGCTGCGTGAAATCCATGAGCGCGCTGATGCAGTACGTCGCGAACGTTTCCAGGCTATGGCGGCTGATGGCGTCAAATATCTGGAAGAAAACCGTGAGAAAGAGGGTGTGAACAGCACTGAATCCGGTTTGCAGTTCCGTGTTCTGACTCAGGGCGAAGGGGCTATTCCGGCGCGTACTGACCGCGTTCGCGTGCATTATACCGGTAAACTGATCGACGGTACCGTGTTTGACAGCTCTGTCGCACGTGGCGAACCGGCTGAATTCCCGGTTAACGGCGTAATCCCTGGCTGGATTGAAGCACTGACCCTGATGCCGGTAGGTTCGAAATGGGAACTGACTATTCCTCAGGAACTGGCTTACGGCGAGCGTGGTGCTGGCGCGTCCATTCCTCCGTTCAGCACGCTGGTGTTCGACGTTGAGCTGCTTGAGATCCTGTAAGCAGTGACTTCTGTTCCCCCCGAGGCAGGGGGGAGCAAAAAAATAGCGTGAAAAGCTATAGTTACGTCGTTGTCGATATTTTATCTTGCAAATGCCGCATCAGCGTGTATTTTTGTGAGCTGATTCGCGCTATCAGAGTGATATGACACTCACTTTAAACATTAAATTAACATTATATCTAAATCTTAGTATTCATCCCGCCAATTCTTACCTAATATCGATGAGTCCTGATAACAGGATCGTCGTATCATAGACACACTAAAGGCCGTAGAGCCTGAACAACACAGACAGGTACAGGAAGAAAAAACATGGTAGATCAGGTAAAAGTCGACACCGCTGAAGAGGCGTCGTCTGAACAGTCGCTACGGCGCAATCTCACAAACCGTCATATTCAACTTATTGCTATTGGTGGTGCTATCGGTACTGGCCTGTTTATGGGCTCCGGTAAAACCATCAGTCTCGCCGGACCGTCGATCATCTTTGTATATATGATCATCGGTTTTATGCTGTTTTTCGTGATGCGGGCAATGGGTGAATTGCTGCTCTCGAATCTGGAGTACAAATCGTTTAGTGATTTCGCCTCCGACCTGCTCGGGCCGTGGGCCGGGTATTTTACCGGCTGGACCTACTGGTTCTGCTGGGTCGTTACTGGGATGGCAGACGTTGTCGCGATTACCGCGTATGCGCAATTCTGGTTCCCCGAACTGTCAGACTGGGTCGCCTCGCTGGCGGTGATTGTGCTGCTGCTGAGCCTCAACCTCGCCACCGTAAAAATGTTCGGTGAGATGGAGTTCTGGTTTGCGATGATCAAAATCGTCGCCATCATCGGCCTGATTGTCGTCGGTCTGGTGATGGTGCTGACGCACTTCCAGTCGCCAACCGGCGTTCAGGCATCGTTCACGCATCTGTGGAATGACGGTGGCTGGTTCCCGAAAGGTCTGAGCGGCTTCTTTGCCGGCTTCCAGATAGCGGTGTTCGCATTTGTGGGTATTGAGCTGGTGGGAACGACCGCTGCGGAAACCAAGGATCCTGAGAAATCTCTGCCGCGCGCCATTAACTCGATTCCAATCCGTATTATCATGTTCTACGTGTTCGCGCTGATCGTGATTATGTCCGTAACGCCGTGGAGCTCGGTAGTACCAACCAAGAGCCCATTCGTTGAACTGTTTGTGCTGGTTGGTCTGCCTGCTGCGGCGAGCCTGATCAACTTTGTGGTTCTGACTTCAGCTGCCTCTTCCGCAAACAGCGGCGTGTTCTCTACCAGCCGTATGCTGTTCGGCCTGGCGCAGGAAGGCGTTGCACCGAAAGCATTTGCCAAGCTGTCTAAACGCGCAGTTCCGGCGAAGGGGTTAACCTTCTCCTGTATCTGTCTGTTGGGCGGCGTGGTGATGCTGTACGTGAACCCGAGCGTGATTGGCGCGTTCACCATGATCACCACCGTGTCGGCGATTCTGTTCATGTTCGTCTGGACCATCATTCTTTGCTCGTACCTGGTGTACCGCAAGCAACGTCCTCACCTGCATGAAAAATCAATCTACAAGATGCCGTTAGGCAAGCTGATGTGCTGGGTATGTATGGCGTTCTTCGTCTTCGTACTGGTACTGCTGACGCTGGAAGATGATACCCGTCAGGCGTTGATGGTGACGCCGCTGTGGTTCATCGCGCTGGGTCTGGGCTGGTTGTTTATCGGTAAGAAACGTATGGCGGGTATGCGTTAAGCGTTGTCATATCGGACACAAAAAAGGCCACATAAGCAGTGGCCGAATTCGGACTTCAGGAAGGCGCTCTCGGGCGCCTTTTTTTATTCACCTGCGAGGGCACGCGGGAACAACACATTGTTTTCCAGGCTGATGTGTTCCATCAGGTCATCGATCATTTCGTTAATGCCGTTATACATGGCTTTCCAGGTGGTGCAGGCTTCTGGCGGCGGCGTCACGTTGTGGGTGATGTGTTTGATCACTTCCACCAGTTCACCCGCATCGTCATGTTCGCTTTCCATCACGCTGATTGGCCCCATCGCCTGACTACCCATGCCCTGTTTGATCATCGGGAACAGGATCTGCTCTTCTTTCATCATGTGGCTGGACAGCTCTTCATGCAGCATGGTCAGGTTTTTCGCCAGACCGCGCGGTACGTTCGGTTTGTCTGCGTGAACGCGTTCAACTTTTGTGGCCTGCAGGATCAGCTCCGGCAGCTGTTCGCGGTGTCTGTCGTGATAACGCACGATGATATGGTCGATGATTTCAGCCAGAGCCACGGTACGCCAGTCTTTCTCCAGCGGCTGTTCAGCCAGCTGCGCAAGCTGCGCCTCAATAACGTCTAAATCCAGCTCTTTACGCGCGGCAGCGCGTGCCAGCGTTTGCTTACCGCCGCAGCAGTAATCCATATCGTATTTACGAAACAGGGCCGAAGCGCGAGGAATAGAGAGCGCCAGTTCACCTAAAGGTTGATCGCGATAAGACATTGCCGTTACCTCATTCTCAATAATATAAGATGTATTTTAAATACATCTTATGGCGAAGGATATAACCCTTTCGGGGTGGGGTGTTTTGTGATGAACGTCACGAAAATTTCTTATTTCGTTAAGGTGCTGAATCTTATTGGAAAGGTGAGGGGCGGCGAAAAAAGCGGCACGACAGGATTAAATAAGCGCACGCCGCTGCCGATAGTTAGACCTCAGACAATACCTGCATAATAAAAAGGCTACAGATGTTCAAACGAATCAAAGTGATAACCTTACTTATCACCGTGTTACTCGCCCTGGGCGCAATGCAGCTCATCTCCGCGGGCGTCTTTATTGGCGCGCTCAATAACGATAAGCAGAACTTTAACGTGTCTCAACTTTCCAGCCAGAATGTGGCCGAGTTTACCGATGCGTGGATTAGCCTGAACCAGGCTCGCGTCACGCTCAACCGGGGCATGCTGCGTTTACAGGGAACGATGGCCAGCGAGATTAACGGCGGTCAGTTGAAGGAGCTGGTGAACACAGCAAATCGCCTGTTGGCCGAATCGAAAGAGCATTACGATAAATACTACGCTCTACCGGAAACGCCGGGGTTGGATGAGCATCTGGCCGATCGACTGGAAGAACAGTACGGCATCTATTCTGCGACGCTGGCAAAAATGAACGCGCTGCTGGCTGAAGGAAAGCTGGAAGAGATGTTCAAGCAGAACGCCGAGCAAAAGCAAACGGCCATGCAGGAAGTTTATCGGGAATGGCGTAGCGCGCAAACGGCGCTGGCCACTGCCGGGGTACAGGACAATGAGAGTGACTACCAGAAGATAATCTGGCTACTGTCCGCGGTGATGCTGATTGTCGTCACCGTAATTATCGCCAGTTGGCTGGCGATGCAGCGAGTGCTGCTCAAGCCGCTCCACGAGGTGATGGGACATATTCGCCATATTGCCGCAGGTGATTTGACTCACCGCATCAACGCCGATGGCAGTAATGAAATGGCGCTGCTGGCAGGCAACGTCCGCGACATGCAGCAGGCGCTGGCGAACACAGTCAGCGTGGTGCGTGATGGGGCTGACACCATCTATACCGGCGCGGGTGAAATTGCCGCTGGCAGTAACGATCTCTCGTCACGTACCGAACAGCAGGCCGCCTCTCTGGAGGAGACCGCAGCCAGCATGGAACAACTTACCGCAACCGTGAAACAGAATGCGGATAACGCGCGTCAGGCGACCAGCCTGGCAAAAAACGCCTCACATACGGCGCAAAAAGGCGGAACAGTGGTTGATGGCGTGGTGCGTACGATGGATGAAATCGCCACCAGTTCCAGCAAAATTGCGCAAATTACCACTGTTATCGACGGCATTGCTTTCCAGACCAACATCCTGGCGCTGAACGCGGCGGTAGAAGCGGCGCGGGCTGGCGAACAGGGGCGTGGCTTTGCTGTAGTCGCAGGTGAGGTGCGTACGCTGGCGCAGCGTAGCGCTCAGGCGGCGAAAGAGATTAAGGCGCTGATTGATGACTCAGGGAATCGGGTCAATGCCGGTACGGCGCTGGTGCATGAAGCGGGTGAGACGATGGCGGAAATTGTCAGTGCCGTCACCCAGGTAACCGATATTATGGGTGAAATTGCGTCGGCCTCTGATGAACAGAGCCGGGGTATCGATCAGGTCGGTCAGGCGGTGGCTGAGATGGATCGCGTCACGCAGCAAAACGCCTCGCTGGTGGAGGAATCCGCTTCCGCCGCAGCCGCGCTCGAAGAGCAGGCCGCACGGTTGAACCAGACGGTGGCGGTGTTTAAAGTTTAACGTCTGCTCCGGCCTACAAGATATTATCCAGTAGGCCGGATAAGCGGAGCACCATCCGGCACATTATGATTGTGAAACCACCATGACGCTCGGTTTCTGCGGCTTGGCTCTGACGGCTATCACTACCCCAACCATCAGCAGCGTAATACCGCTTACCGTCAGCAACGGTGGAAATTCCTGGCGCAGTATAAAGGTGTACAGCAGGCCAGCCAGCGTTTCGAAGACAATCAACGGGCCGAGGATCACCGTCGGCAGCTTCTGGCTGGCGACGTTCCAGCACAGTGCGCCAACCCAAGAACACAATACCGCAATGGCTATCATCAGGCCGATAAACACGGCTGGACGCGGACCGAAGGGCAGAGCGAAGTCCGGCGTTTGCCCGTTCAGCCACAGGCAGGCGGCAATATAGCCGAGCAGAGAAACAGGCAGCGTTACCAGAGCCTGAGCCGTCGCCCACATCATCGGGTGCTTATCCGGATTCTCGCGCAGCCAGCGGGCATTACGCAGCGCATACCACGCCCAACACACCACCGAAATCAGCGCCAGTGCGATTCCAGAGCCATATCGCCAGCCGCTAAAGTCAGGGAGTCCCTGATTCAGCTCCGAGATATTCACGCACAGCAGGCCTATACCAATCAACACCAGCGCAGGCGACAAACGCCACCATGATAATTTGCCGTCACGCTGGCTGTAGAGGAGGTTAGCGAAGACCGGGATCACCACCGGCAATGTACCAATAATCATCGTGGAGACCGGTGCGCCGGTGCGCTGGATAGCGCTTGCCAGGCAAACGTAATAAATCAGATTCCCCATCATTGTTAGCGTCAGCGCAGTTACCCAGTCTTTCCGCCCGAGTTGACGCAGGCGCACACGTCCCAGCCAGGCAATCGGCAATGCGATCAGCCCCAGCGCCAGATAGCGCCCCATCGACTGCAATACCGCCGGGTATTCCGGTACGATCAGCGGTCCAACAAAAATTAATCCCCACATCAGCCCGGCCAGCAGGGCATACAACACACCGCTAATCATTTTTGATATCCACATCGCTTAACAATACGTCGAGTGTAGGCAGGAAAAATGCCGCCGTATTGTATGAGATTGCTGATCAACGCCGGACGACTTGTTTCTGATAACGCACTGGCGTAATGCCGTAGCGATGGGTAAATGCGCGGGTGAGATGCGACTGGTCGGTGAGGCCGGTTGCGGCGGCGACCTCTGCGGCGGGCATACCGCAAGTGAGAAAACCTTTGGCTCGCCACAGGCGGATCGCCATCAACATCTGGTGCGGCGTGACGTGGAAATGAGATTTAAACTGGCGCTGAAAATGCCAGGGACTCAGCGATGCAACCCGCGCCAGCTCGTCGAGCGTGACCGGATGCATATAATTATCGTGCAGATACTCGCGTACTCGTTCAAAGCGATGCGCCCCCTCCGGCAATACTGGTGCATGGCGGGCCAGCGGCTGGAACGTGTCGATCAGATCGAGCAATAGTCCTTTTTGCGCCAACGGATCTTCCGTGTTCCACAGGCCGTGGATCAGCGAGCAGATCTGGCGCGAGCGCAGCGGATCGTGACGCGTTACGTCATGAAACCACCAGTGGCGGATCCCAGTGACCTCTTCCAGAAGATCGGGCTCAAGATAAATCATCCGATAGCGCCAGCCATCGGCGGTTTCGGCCTCGCCGGTGTGCAGCTCATCGGGATTCATGGTTACGACGGAATGGGCGGGGGCCACGTACTGCGTGCCGCGATAACGAAAACGTTCGGCTCCGGCTTCTATCGCGCCAATGCCGAATGCTTCATGTGTGTGCGGCTCAAAGGCGTAACGTGAGATGTGCGCATGATACAGCTCTACGCCCGGCACCTGCGCCAGATGGCGAAAGCGGGCGCTGTCTTTCTCATCAATAAACTGCTCAGGTACACCTTGCACGTTTTCTCTCCCCACGCATCATCCTGTCATTATCAGAGAGGATGCGCGGGGATGCCACCACAATTAACTAATTTTTAACACTTACACGATGCCTTTGACGCTGTCAGCCAGCGGGGTGGTCGGGCGACCAATCAGTTTGCTCAGCGTATGGCTGTCGTCGAACAGACCGCGTTTGGAGGCGCCAGTGTCTGAGTCAGCCAGCATGTCCGCCAGTCCGGCAGGCAGACCTACACCTTTTAGCGCGGCGGCAAAATCAGCTTCGCTCAGGTTCTGATACACCACTTTTTTACCACTCTGTTTTGCCAGCTCGGCAGCCAACTGGCTCAGGGTCCAGCCTGCGTCGCCCGCCAGCTCATAGGTTTTACCGGCGTGACCGTCTTCACTGATGACGCGCGCGGCGGCAGCGGCATAGTCGGCGCGGGTCGCTGAGGCAATTTTGCCTTCACCTGCAGCCCCGATAAACACGCCATGTTCCAGAGCAGCCGGTGCGCTGGCGAGATAGTTTTCGGTGTACCAGCCGTTACGCAGTAGCGCGTGGGCGATACCGGATTCAGCCAGCATCTGCTCGGTTGCCACATGCTCATCAGCCAGCCCCAGCGGAGAGGTGTCGGCGTGCAGCAGGCTGGTGTAGGCGATAAATTTCACGTGAGCGGCTTTCGCTGCGTTAATCACGTTGCGATGCTGCGGGGCACGTTGTCCCACTTCGCTGGAGGAGATCAGCAGTAGCTTGTCGATACCCTGTAAGGCAGTTGTAAAGGCGGCTTCATCGCTGTAATCCGCCTGACGAACGGTAATGCCATGCTGACTAAGCGCCGTCGCTTTAGCGGGATTACGCACGATTGCCACAATCTGGCTGGCAGGAACGGTTTTCAACAGAGATTCAATAACGTGTTGGCCCAGTTGGCCGGTGGCGCCGGTAATCGCGATCATGGGGTGACTCCTTGGTATTGGTCTTGTGTTTAATCACGCTAACACCTAAACTTACTTTTAGTAAGTACGTACAAAAAGGTTAGTATGAAAATGACAGCTTCGACGCTCTCCCAGCAGTTACGCGATGGCAACTTGTTTGCCGAACAGTGTCCCTCCCGCGAGGTGTTAAAACACGTCACCAGCCGCTGGGGCGTGTTGATTCTGGTGGCGCTGCGCGACGGTACGCACCGTTTCAGCGATTTGCGCCGTAAGATGGGCGGGGTCAGTGAAAAGATGCTGGCGCAATCCCTGCAAGCGTTAGAGCAGGACGGGTTTATCAATCGGGTGTCATATCCGGTAGTACCGCCGCACGTGGAATATAGTTTGACGCCGTTGGGTGAGCAGGTGAGCGATAAAGTCGCCGCGCTGGCGGACTGGATAGAACTGAATTTGCCGCAGGTTTTAGCGCAGCGGGAAGAGCGGGCGGCGTAAAGTATTGCCGGATGGCGGCTAACGCCTTATCCGGCCTACAGATTACTTCGACTCGTAGGCCGGATAAGACGCTATTGCGTCGCATCCGGCACGAAAATTACTTACTTAAATCCAACTGGTAAATGGCGAAACCGATGTCATCGGTCGCGACTTTTTTCAGCGGATACTGGCCTTTCTCTTTAATAAACGCCGCGGCTTTATCAGACGGTGATGTTTCAAAGCGAATATCCAGTGGCGTATCGCTGTGAATTGGCGCCAGACGCCAGTTGTTATCTGCCGCCGGATGAATTTCACCGGCACGCTTCGTCTGTGCACCAATCCACGCGGCCAGCACCGAGCGGTTTTCATCCGGAGAAGCAAACGCGATGTGGTTGTCGCCGGTTCCGGCAAACTTACCGCCGTAGGCGCGGTAGTTGTTGGTCGCGACGAGGAAGGTAGCATTCGGAGCGATTGGTTTGCCGTTAAAGGTCAGATTTTTAATACGTTCCGCTTTCGGATTAATGGTCTGACATTCCCCGTCGTAGCGGGCGGGTTGTGAAACATCAATCTGATAATTCACGCCATCAATCACGTCGAAATTATAGGTACGGAAGCCGTCCCAGTTAATCAACGACTGTGGTTTGCTGCTGTGGATATCAATCTGATTGAACTGCCCGGCGGAACATTCCAGCCACTCTTTCACCTCTTTACCGCTGGCTTTCACCACCACCAGAGTGTTGGGATAGAGATACAAATCAGCGGCGTTACGGAAGGTTAACTGGCCTTTTTCGACTTCTACAAAGCTGGCCGGATCGTTCTTACGCCCACCGACCTTAAACGGCGCGGCGGCGGAAAGTACCGGTAGTTTTGCCAGATCCGGATCGCCCTGAATAAAGTGTTCCACATAGGCTTTCTGCGCGTTGTTCACCACCTGTACGGTCGGATCATCCTGTACCAGCGCCAGATAGCTGTACATATTGTCGGCGGATTTACCGATCGGTTTGCTGACAAACTCACGCGTGGCGTCGTGATCGGCTTTCAGGATCTCAACGATTTTTTTGTCTTCTGCTGCCAGTGATTTTTTCGCTGCCGCGTCATAAATCGGACGTGCTTCGGCTTTCGCCTGGGTGACCTGCCATTTACCGCTGTCGT
Source organism: Citrobacter sp. S39 (assembly GCF_009495675.1). Classification (NCBI taxonomy): domain Bacteria; kingdom Pseudomonadati; phylum Pseudomonadota; class Gammaproteobacteria; order Enterobacterales; family Enterobacteriaceae; genus Citrobacter; species Citrobacter sp. S39. The sequence continues at coordinate 421,936 of NZ_CP045555.1, read as the reverse complement.
TATTCAGCACTAAATCCACCACCCCCAGATGATCGCCCCACATGCCCGGCATCACCGCCGGAACCCCATTCAGCGTACCTTTTGTGATATCTGCACCTTTGATGTTGGCAAAGTCTTTACCAGGGAAAACGGCGTGAGCGTGGCCAAACATAATGGCATCCACGCCTGGGACTTCACTGAGGTAATAAACGGAGTTTTCCGCCATGGTTTGATACGGGTCGGCAGAAAGCCCGGAGTGAGCAACTACCACCACGACATCGGCACCTTTTTCTCGCATTTCGGGAACATATTTGCGTGCAGTTTCCGTAATGTCGTTCACCGTCACTTTACCGCTGAGGTTGGCTTTATCCCAGGTCATAATCTGCGGTGGCACAAAACCGATATAGCCAATCTTCAGCGTCTGCTTGTTCCCTTCTTTGTCGACAACCTCAGTGTCTTTGATCAGATAAGGCGTAAACAGCGGCTTTTTGGTCTTAACGTCGATGATATTGGCGTTAACGTAAGGGAACTTCGCCCCTGCCAGCGCGTTGTGCAGATACTCAAGACCGTAGTTGAATTCATGGTTGCCGAGGTTACCCACCGCGTAATCCAGGGTATTCAGCGCCTTATATACCGGGTGAGTTTCGCCTGCTTTCAGCCCTTTGGCCGCCATGTAATCCCCGAGCGGGCTGCCCTGAATCAGATCGCCATTATCAACCAGCACGCTGTTTTTGACTTCTCCACGCGCAGCGTTGATAAGACTTGCCGTTCGTACCAGACCGAATTTTTCAGTCGGTGTATCTTTGTAATAATCGAAATCCATCATATTGCTATGCAAATCAGTGGTTTCCATTATACGCAGATCGACGGTCGCGGCATTGACGCTGGCTGCAATCAGCGTTGCCAGAAGCGTTGCACTAAACTTAATCATCAGGGGCATCCTTTTAAGATCTAAGCCACAAAAGAAAATGTATATAAATCTTCTTGCTTACAGAACTGTGAATCATGACATGAATATAGCGTTTAAAACCGCAGACGCTATCACAGTTGGCGGATCCCCTGACGATCGGGTATAAGTAAAACAACGAGTTAACACCACTGACAGAAACGAGGTGGAGAATGCTAGAACATGTATGCCAGCTTGCACGGAACGCGGGCGATGCCATTATGCAGGTCTACGATGGAATCAAACCGATGGAGATTACCAGCAAGCAGGATGATTCTCCGGTCACGGCGGCGGATATCGCCGCGCACAAGGTTATCCTCGAGGGATTACTGGCGCTGACGCCGGATATTCCCGTCCTGTCTGAAGAAGCGCCTCCTGGCTGGGATGTCCGCCAGCACTGGCAGCGCTACTGGCTGGTGGACCCGCTGGACGGGACCAAAGAGTTCATTAAGCGTAACGGTGAATTTACGGTCAATATTGCGCTGATCGAAAAGGGAAAGCCGGTTCTGGGCGTGGTTTACGCGCCGGTAATGAAAGTGATGTACAGCGCAGCAGAAGGTAAAGCGTGGAAAGAAGAGTGCGGCGTACGTAAACAAATTCAGGTTCGTGACGCGCGTCCGCCGCTGGTGGTCATTAGCCGCTCGCATGCCGATAATGAGTTAAAAGAGTATCTGCAACAGTTGGGCGAGCACCAGACCACGTCGATTGGCTCATCGTTGAAGTTCTGTCTGGTGGCGGAAGGGCACGCACAGCTGTACCCGCGTTTTGGGCCCACTAACGTATGGGACACCGCCGCGGGCCACGCTGTTGCCGCCGCAGCCGGGGCGCACGTTCACGACTGGCAGGGGAAACCTCTGGATTACACCCCACGTGAATCGTTCCTCAACCCCGGCTTCCGCGTTTCTATTTACTGAGCAATTTGTGCAGCAGGGCAATTACCTGCTGCACCTCTTCCTGCGTTAATGCGCCATCTTTTGCCCACTGCACGCGTCCGTCCTTATCGAGTACGACGATAGCGGAGCTCTCTTCATCCAGTTGCCAGGCTTTACGCGCAATGCCATTGCTGTCGACAATGAATTGCGACCACGGGTAGAGCTTCTTATTGCTCTCCAGACTGCTGCGCACAAACATACCGGAGCCGGGGATGGCGTCATCTGTGTTGACGATAGTAGTGGTCTGATATTTGTCGTGCGGCAGGTTGGCGGCTTTGATTGCCTCGATCAGTGTCGCATTTTTCTCTTTGGCGGAGGTGCGTCCGGCAATGTGTTGCACAATTCGCACTTTCCCAGGCAATTGCGCGCTATTCCAGCTTTTGTAGCTAAACTTATCGTTATCGAGAATCAGTTCGCCGCGATCGGCGATCCCCACCGGTGGTACGCGTTGGTCAGTCTCAAACTTATGTGCGGAGGCAATCATCGGCAGCAGCAGAAACGACAGCGCCAGCAGTTTTCGTAAGGTCATAGGTTTTCCTTCTTTCTTTTATTTTGCAGGTGATCCGACCACTTGGGTCTGGAATTTAATCATATGTGCGATTGATGCTTTTTCCCGCAAGCGCGATGCCAGTTTGCGGACGGGCGCACAAATCCTGCGAAAAATGAAGGCTTATACTGAAGACAGCGAAGCGTTGAAAAGATAATTCTGAATAATTGTAACCTGAAGGTAAATAAACTTATACACGCTGGAAACATCAACGAGATAGTCTATAGTCATAGGGCATTAAAATTTGCGCCTGAGGATTGTCGGACCGATTGTGGTACCGCAAAGGCGTAATGCTCAGCAGGAGACAACAATGAAAATTTTCCAACGATACAACCCGCTGCAGGTGGCGAAGTACGTGAAGATCCTGTTTCGTGGACGGTTATATATCAAGGATGTAGGCGCTTTTGAATTTGATAAGGGTAAGATTCTTATCCCAAAAGTGAAGGACAAGCTGCATTTTTCCGTGATGTCCGAAGTTAACCGTCAGGTCTTGCGTCTGCAAACTGAGATGGCTTGATCAAGTGCTATGCAGTAGTTAAAAAAACGGCTCCTGGACAGGAGCCGTTGATGTTTCTGTAAGGCGTTACGACGCCTTTGCCTCTTCTTTTGCATCTGGCAGTTTTGGTACCAGAACTGTAGGTTTGCTGTCCAGACGCGTCACCAGCAGCTGATCGATCTTGTAGTTATCGATATCCACCACTTCAAATTTGTAGCCAGAATACTTCACCGAGTCGGTGCGTTTCGGGATTTTACGCAGCATGAACATCATAAAGCCGCCGATGGTTTCATAGTTGCCGGACTGCGGGAACTCGTCGATATCCAGCACGCGCATAACGTCATCAATCGGCGTACCGCCATCAACCAACCATGAGTTCTCATCACGCGCCACAATCTGCTCTTCCAGACCCTGGCCAACTAAATCACCCATCAGCGTGGTCATCACGTCGTTGAGCGTGATAATCCCTACCACCAGCGCGTACTCGTTCATGATGACGGCAAAGTCTTCGCCTGCGGTTTTGAAGCTTTCCAGTGCTTCAGAGAGCGTCAGCGTGTCCGGGACGATCAGCGTATTGCGGATCTGTACGCCGCTGTTCAGCGCCATGCTTTGGTTCGCCAGTACGCGGTTGAGGAGATCCTTTGAATCGACATAACCAATGATGTGGTCGATATCTTCGTTACACACCAGGAATTTGGAGTGCGGATGTTCCGCCACCTTGTTCTTCAGGCTTTGCTCATCTTCATGGAGATCGAACCAGATAATATTCTCGCGCGAGGTCATTGAAGACGGGACGGTACGCGATTCCAGTTCGAACACATTTTCAATCAGCTCATGCTCCTGTTTGCGCAGAACACCCGCCAGCGCACCGGCTTCGACCACGGCGTAAATGTCGTCTGAGGTGATGTCATCTTTTCGCACCATTGGGATCTTAAACAGACGGAAAATGTTGTTTGCCAGACCGTTAAAGAACCACACCAGCGGGCGGAAGACCAGCAGGCAGAAGCGCATCGGGTTGATGATACGCAAAGCCACAGCTTCTGGCGCAATCATACCGATGCGTTTCGGGGTTAAATCCGCGAACAGGATGAACAGGCCAGTAACCAGCGAGAATGACAGAATAAAGCTTAACTGTTCGGACAGCTCTGGAGCGAAGTACTTCGAGAAAAGGCTGTAAAACGCCGGGGAGAATGCTGCATCACCGACGATACCGCCGAGAATGGCGACCGCGTTAAGGCCAATTTGCACGACGGTAAAAAACATGCCGGGGTTTTCCTGCATCTTCAAAACACGTTGTGCGTTTACGTTGCCTTCATCGGCAAGCAGTTTAAGTTTTATTTTGCGTGATGCAGCAAGCGAGATCTCAGATATCGAGAAAAACGCACTCACGGCGATCAGGCAGAGAATGACTAAAATACTGTTTAACATATCTTATCCGACCGTTCAGGTCAGATCCTCGGAAGGGAGAAGTTGATACTCGTCGTCTTTCAAGCTGCAGGTGCGTTAGCTGCACTCATTCACCCCAGTCACATAGTTATCTATGCTCCTGGGGATTCACGAGTTTGCCGCCTGCCTGCAACTCGAAATCTATAGAGTATAAATCCAATGGAATATTCAATGAAAACCGGTCCGAAGGGAGTGGACCGGTAATTTCAGAAGCTAGTATAGCGTAAGGTACTGTAAAGCCGCCAGAGGGCGGCGATTATCCTTGTGGCGGCAGGCAAACGCCAATTCCGCCAATGCCACAATATCCATAAGGATTTTTATGCAGATATTGCTGATGATCGTCCTCGGCATAGTAGAAAGGCGTTGCCGTAGTGATTTCCGTGGTAATGGTGCGCTCGTCGCCTGCGGCGGTCATAGCTGCCTGAAAACGCTCAAGGCTGGCCTGTGCGGCGGCGGTTTGTTCCGGCGTTAACGGGTAAATGGCGGAGCGATACTGTGTGCCCTGGTCGTTCCCCTGACGCATGCCCTGCGCCGGATCGTGATTTTCCCAGAACACCTGCAGCAGTTGTTCGTAGCTGATAACATGCGGGTCATAGACGATGCGTACCGCTTCGGCATGCCCGGTGTCGCCAGAACACACTTCCCGATAGGTTGGGTTTGGGGTGTAGCCGCCGGTGTATCCGGCCGCCGTGCTGTATACCCCGGGTAATGACCAGAATAAACGCTCAACGCCCCAGAAACATCCCATGGCGAAATAAGCGGTCTCCATACCGTCGGGCACGTTGGTCATCGAATGTTGGTTAACCGCATGCAGCGTTGCCACTGGCATCGGGGTGTTGCGTCCAGGTAGCGCATCTGCTTGAGTAACAAGATGCTTTCTATCAAATAAACTCATGGCCGTTCTCCCGAAATCAGTCATTTGGGTTAAGGTTGTAACGAGACGCGTCTTTGCCCACAATAAACGGCGTGAATACGTCTAGAGTTAAACATAAGAAATATTTGGGTTGTCGTCTGTTTTTCAACTCTTATTGTTGATTTTTTGTTAAGCCGAGGAACGGCATAGTATTTTTTTCCAGGGGTGGGAAAAAAGGATATTCAGGAGAAAATGTGCCACATATCCGTCAGTTATGTTGGGTGGGATTACTGTGCTTAAGTGGCTCCGCCGCCGCCGCGAATGTTCGCTTACAGGTCGAAGGATTATCAGGACCGCTGGAGAAAAACGTCCGTGCGCAGCTGTCCACGATTCAAAGTGATGAAGTCACTCCAGACCGACGCTTTCGTGCGCGCGTTGATGATGCCATCCGCGAAGGGCTAAAAGCGCTGGGCTACTTTGAGCCGACCATTGATTTTGAACTACGTCCACCGCCGGCGAAAGGCCGCCAGGTGCTGATCGCCAAAGTGACCCCCGGCGAGCCGGTGCTGATTGGTGGCACCGAGGTGATTTTGCGTGGTGGCGCGCGTACGGATAAAGATTATCTGGATCTGTTGAAAACGCGCCCGGCAATCGGCACCGTGCTGAATCAGGGGGACTATGACAACTTCAAAAAGTCACTCACCAGCGTGGCGCTGCGCAAAGGTTATTTCGACAGTGAATTTAATAAAAGCCAGCTTGGAATAGCGCTTGAGCGCCGCCAGGCGTTCTGGGATATCGATTACAACAGCGGCGAACGCTATCGCTTTGGGCATGTCACCTTTGAAGGCTCGCAAATTCGCGATGAGTATCTGCAAAATCTGGTGCCCTTTAAAGAAGGTGAAGAGTACGAGTCGAAAGATCTGGGCGAACTGAACCGTCGTCTGTCGGCGACCGGATGGTTTAACTCCGTGGTCGTCGCGCCGGAGTTTGATAAAGCCCGCAAAACCAAAGTGCTGCCGCTGAAAGGCGTGGTCTCACCGCGCACCGAAAACACCATCGAAACCGGGGTCGGTTATTCAACTGATGTTGGACCACGGGTGAAGACCTCGTGGAAAAAGCCGTGGATGAACTCCTACGGCCACAGCCTGACGACCAGCGCCAGTATCTCGGCACCAGAGCAGGTGCTTGATTTCAGCTATAAAATGCCGCTGTTAAAGAACCCGCTGGAACAGTATTACCTGGTGCAAGGCGGCTTTAAGCGTACCGATTTAAACGATACCGAGCAGGACTCCACGACGCTTGCGGTTTCCCGCTACTGGGATCTCTCCAGCGGCTGGCAGCGCGCGATCAACCTGCGCTGGAGCCTCGACCACTTTACCCAGGGTAACGTCACCAATACCACCATGCTGCTCTATCCGGGCGTGATGATCAGCCGGACGCGCTCGCGTGGCGGTCTGATGCCTGTCTGGGGCGACTCTCAGCGTTATTCTATTGATTACTCCAACACCGCCTGGGGGTCAGATGTTGATTTCTCCGTTTTCCAGGCGCAAAACGTCTGGATCCGTACGCTGTACGATCGTCATCGCTTTGTGATGCGCGGTAATCTCGGCTGGATTGAGACCGGAGACTTCGACAAAGTACCGCCGGACCTTCGTTTCTTCGCCGGGGGCGATCGCAGTATTCGCGGCTATAAATACAAATCTATTTCGCCGGAAGGTAGCGACGGCAAGCTGAAAGGGGCCTCCAAGCTGGCAACTGGCTCGCTGGAATACCAGTACAACGTGACCGGTAAATGGTGGGGTGCGATGTTTGTCGATAGCGGTGAAGCGGTCAGCGATATTCGCCGAAGCGATTTCAAAACCGGTGCCGGGGTCGGCGTACGCTGGCAATCACCAGTGGGGCCTATCAAGCTCGACTTTGCCGTCCCGGTCGGCGACAAAGATGAACATGGTTTACAGTTTTACATCGGTCTGGGGCCTGAATTATGAGTTTATGGAAGAAGATAAGCCTCGGCGTGCTGATTTTTATCCTGCTGTTGTTAGGCACGGTGGCGTTCCTCGTCGGTACCACCTCGGGCCTGCATCTGATCTTCAAAGCAGCTAATCGTTGGGTTCCGGGGCTGGAGATTGGTCAGGTCACCGGCGGCTGGCGGGATTTATCACTGAAAAATATTCGTTATGACCAGCCTGGCGTGGCGGTGAATGCCGGCGAAGTGCATCTGGCTGTGGGGCTTAACTGCCTGTGGGACAGCAGTCTGTGCGTCAACGATCTGTCGCTGAAAAATATCAATGTGGCGATCGACAGCAAAAAGATGCCGCCATCCGCGCCGGTTGAGGAAGAAGAGAGCGGTCCGCTTAATCTTTCCACGCCTTACCCCATCACGCTTTCGCGCGTGGCGCTGAACAACATCAATATCAAAATCGATGACACCACGGTTTCGGTGCTGGATTTTACCTCCGGCCTGAACTGGCAGGAAAAAACGCTGACGTTGAAGCCAACGTCATTACAGGGGCTACTGATTGCCCTACCTAAAGTGGCGGAAGTGGCGCAGGAAGAGGTTGTCGAACCGAAGATTCAAAACCCGCAGCCGGATGAAAAGCCGCTCGGCGAAACGCTAAAAGATCTGTTCTCACAGCCGGTGCTGCCGGAAATGACCGATGTCCATCTGCCGCTCAATCTCAATATTGAAGAGTTTCGCGGCGAGCAGCTGCGCGTGACCGGAGATACGGATTTAACGGTCCATAGCATGCTGCTAAAAGTGAGCAGCATTGACGGCAACATGAAGCTCGACGCGCTGGACATCGACTCGAATCAGGGAACGGTAAAAGCCAGCGGCACGGCGCAACTGACCGACACGTGGCCGGTTGATATTACGTTAAACAGCACGCTAAACATCGACCCGTTAAAAGGCGAAAAGGTGAAGCTGAAGGTCGGCGGCGCGCTGCGCGAGCAGTTGGAAGTCGGCGTCAATCTGTCTGGTCCGGTGGATATGGACCTGCGTGCACAGACGCGTCTGGCTGAAGCCGGATTACCGCTCAACATTGAGGTGGTGAGTAAGCAGGTTTACTGGCCGTTTACCGGTGAGAAACAGTTCCAGGCCGATGACATCAAACTCAAACTGACCGGTAAGATGACCGACTATACGCTGTCGATGCGTACCGCCGTGAAAGGTCAGGATATTCCACCGGCTACCATCACGCTGGACGCCAAAGGCAACGAGCAGCAGATCAATCTCGACAAACTCAGCGTTGCGGCGCTGGAAGGGAAAACCGAGCTGAAAGCGCTGGTGGACTGGCAGCAGGCGATCAGCTGGCGCGGGGAGCTAACGCTGGATGGTATCAACACCGCAAAAGCGATCCCGGATTGGCCGTCAAAACTGAATGGCCTGGTGAAAACTCGCGGCAGTCTGTACGGCGGAAGCTGGCAGATGGAGGTTCCCGAGCTGAAGCTGACCGGCAACGTGAAGCAGAACAAGGTCAATGTGAACGGTTCGCTGAAGGGGAACAGCTACCTGCAGTGGGCGATCCCGGGCCTGCATCTGGAACTGGGGCGCAACAGTGCGGACGTAAAAGGTGAACTGGGGGTTAAAGACCTCAACCTCGACGCGACGATTGATGCCCCAAGCCTGGATAACGCGCTGCCGGGGCTGGGCGGTACGGCGAAAGGGCTGGTAAAAGTTCGCGGTACGGTTGAAGCACCACAGCTGCTGGCGGATATTACCGCCCGTGGTCTGCGCTGGCAGGAACTTTCCGTTGCTCAGGTACGTGTTGAAGGGGATGTGAAATCGGCCGAGCAAATTGCCGGTAATCTTAATGTTCGCGTAGAGCGGATTGTACAACCTGACGTGAATATTGGCCTGGTGACGCTCAACGCCAAAGGCAGTGAAAAGCAGCACGAGCTGCAGTTGCGCATTCAGGGTGAACCGGTTTCCGGGCAACTGGATCTTGCCGGGAGCTTTGATCGCAAAGAACAGCGCTGGAAAGGAGAGTTAAGCAATACTCGCTTCCAGACGCCGGTCGGTCCGTGGTCGCTCAACCGGGCTATCGCGCTGGATTACCGTAATCAGGAACAAAAAATTAGTATCGGACCGCACTGCTGGAACAACCCGAATGCGGAGCTGTGCGTACCACAGACGATTGATGCGGGCGCGGAAGGGCGCGCGGTGGTGAATCTAAACCGCTTCGACCTGGCGATGCTAAAACCGTTTATGCCGGAGACAACCCAGGCCAGCGGCGTGTTCACCGGTAAAGCCGATGTGAGTTGGGACACCACCAAAGAGGGTCTGCCACAGGGGCAGGTCACCCTGAGCGGACGTAACGTGAAGGTCACGCAAAGCGTGAATGATGCACCGCTCCCCGTGGCGTTTGAAACGTTGAATCTCACCGCCGACCTGCACAATAACCGTGCCGAGCTGGGCTGGCTGATTCGTCTGACCAACAACGGACAGTTTGACGGACAGGTGCAGGTAACAGACCCGCAAGGGCGCCGTAATCTGGGCGGTAACGTCAATATTCGCAACTTCAATCTGGCGATGGTGAACCCCATCTTCTCGCGCGGTGAAAAAGCGGCAGGGATGATCAACGCCAACCTGCGGCTGGGCGGCGATGTGCAAAGCCCGCAGTTGCTCGGACAGCTGCAACTGAGCGGTCTGGATATAGACGGTAACTTTATGCCGTTTGACATGCAGCCAAGCCAGTTAGCCGTTAACTTCACAGGAACACGCTCAACGCTGGCGGGCGTGGTGCGTACGCAGCAGGGAGAAATTAACCTGAGCGGCGATGCCGACTGGAGTCAGATAGACAACTGGCGGGCGCGGGTCGCGGCTAAAGGCAGCAGGGTACGTATTACCGTGCCGCCGATGGTTCGCCTGGATGTCTCGCCGGACGTGGTCTTTGAAGCCACGCCAAGCCTGTTCACCCTTGATGGCAACGTAGATGTGCCGTGGGCGCGTATCGTGGTACACGACCTGCCGGAGAGCGCAGTAGGGGTGTCCAGCGATATGGTCATGCTTAACAACAATCTGCAGCCCGAGAAACCGCAGACCGCCGGCATTCCGATCAACAGCAACCTGAACATCCACGTCGGTAACAACGTGCGTCTTGACGCCTTTGGTCTGAAAGCGCGTCTGACGGGCGACCTGAAAGTGGTACAGGATAAGCAGGGGCTGGGGCTGAACGGCCAAATTAATATTCCGAGTGGTCGCTTCCATGCCTATGGTCAGGATCTGATTGTGCGTAAGGGCGAGCTGTTGTTCTCCGGCCCGCCGGATCAACCGTTGCTTAACATCGAAGCGATTCGTAACCCGGATGCCACCGAAGACGACGTGATCGCCGGCGTTCGCGTCACCGGCACCGCTGATGAACCGAAAGCGGAGATCTTCTCCGACCCGGCAATGTCGCAGCAAATGGCGCTTTCCTACCTGCTACGCGGACAAGGGCTGGATAGCGAGCAGAGCGATAGCGCGGCGATGACCTCAATGCTTATTGGTCTGGGGGTTGCACAAAGTGGTCAGGTTGTGGGTAAAATCGGGGAGACATTTGGCGTAAGCAATCTGGCACTGGACACGCAAGGGGTGGGCGACTCATCTCAGGTGGTTGTCAGCGGATACGTACTGCCAGGTCTGCAGGTGAAATATGGTGTGGGTATATTTGACTCCTTAGCGACACTCACGCTACGTTATCGTCTGATGCCTAAGCTATATCTGGAAGCAGTGTCTGGCGTAGATCAGGCACTTGATTTGCTCTATCAGTTCGAGTTTTAGCAATGCGAATATTTGTCTACGGCAGTTTACGAACCAAACAAGGCAACAGCCACTGGATGACCAATGCCCTGTTGCTGGGAAATTTCAGTATCGATAACTACCAGTTGTACAGCCTGGGCCACTATCCAGGCGCGGTTCCGGGAAATGGAACAGTACACGGGGAAGTTTATCGTATTGATAACGCCACGCTGGCAGAGCTTGACGCTCTGCGTACCCGTGGCGGTGAATACGCGCGCCAGTTAATTCAAACGCCGTACGGAAGTGCATGGATGTACGTGTACCAACGTCCGGTTGATGGCTTAACGCTGATTGAAAGCGGTAACTGGTTAGACAGAGACCAGTACTGATGTGAACACGCCACCTTCGGGTGGCGTTGTTTTATGTACCTGTTGCACTTGTATCAGGGCACAAAAAAGCCCCGACATGCGGGGCTAAGCATCAAAAGTAAAACTTACTTCTTCGCGCGCTCGAAGGAAGCAACGATTTCAGCTTTAGCGGCTTCAGCGTTGTCCCAACCGTCAACTTTTACCCATTTGCCAGCTTCGAGATCTTTGTAGTGTTCGAAGAAATGGGTGATCTGCGCTTTCAGCAGTTCCGGCAGGTCGGTCACATCTTTGATGTGATCGTATTCTTTGCTCAGCTTGGTGTGCGGTACCGCAACCAGTTTCGCATCTTCACCGGATTCGTCGGTCATTTTCAGTACGCCAACCGGGCGGCAACGAATCACTGAACCTGGCTCCAGCGGGTACGGAGTCGGGACCAGAACGTCTACCGGGTCACCATCCAGAGACAGGGTGTGGTTGATGTAACCGTAGTTGCACGGATAGAACATCGCGGTGGACATGAAGCGGTCAACGAACAGGGCGCCGCTCTCTTTGTCAACTTCGTATTTGATCGGATCTGCGTTAGCAGGGATCTCGATAACAACGTAGATATCTTCCGGCAGGTCTTTACCGGCAGGGACGTTGAGTAAGCTCATGTCTGTTTCCTTTAAATAAGCTATGGCAAACAAGTGGCGGGTATTATAGCCAACTCGCGCGGAATGTCTCCGCTTGTTTTCGCTTTCTCTGCGTGCATTTTCTTCTTTTCACCTCTCTCTCGTGACAGAAAAGTCCATATCTTCAGCCGCATTTTTCATAGCGAGATGAAAGCGATTACAAAGTTGTGATTAACGTTTTATTTACTTTTTTGAAGTGTGATGTAACGCAATCCGTTACATGCTCAATTGTCTATAGTTTTTTCGCAACGGTTAATTAACCAACAATAATCACCCTACGAGGACGCACTTATGTGGAAGCGCTTACTTTTAGTCACAGCAGTTTCGGCAGCCATGTCGTCTATGGCAATGGCAGCCCCTTTAACCGTAGGATTTTCGCAGGTTGGCTCTGAATCGGGCTGGCGCGCAGCAGAAACCAACGTCGCGAAAAGCGAGGCCGAAAAGCGGGGAATTACGCTGAAAATCGCTGATGGCCAACAAAAGCAGGAAAACCAGATTAAAGCAGTTCGCTCATTTGTTGCGCAGGGCGTCGACGCCATCTTTATTGCGCCGGTCGTGGCAACAGGTTGGGAGCCGGTTTTAAAAGAAGCGAAAGATGCCGACATTCCGGTCTTTTTGCTTGATCGTTCCATCGATGTAAAAGACAAATCTCTCTATATGACCACCGTCACCGCCGACAACGTGCTGGAAGGCAAATTGATTGGCGACTGGCTGATTAAACAAGTGGACGGCAAGCCGTGTAACGTCGTTGAGCTGCAAGGGACCGTCGGGGCCAGCGTGGCGATCGATCGTAAAAAAGGCTTTGCTGAAGCCATCGCCAGTGCGCCAAACATCAAAATTATCCGTTCTCAGTCCGGTGACTTCACCCGCAGTAAAGGGAAAGAAGTGATGGAGAGCTTTATCAAAGCAGAAAACAACGGCAAGAACATCTGCATGGTTTACGCCCACAACGATGACATGGTGATCGGTGCTATCCAGGCGATCAAAGAAGCGGGTCTGAAACCCGGCAAAGATATTCTCACCGGTTCTATCGACGGCGTACCGGATATCTACAAAGCGATGATTGACGGTGAAGCCAACGCCAGCGTTGAACTGACGCCGAATATGGCGGGTCCGGCATTCGACGCGCTGGAGAAATTCAAAAAAGACGGCACGATGCCTGAGAAGCTGACCATTACCAAGTCGATCCTTTATCTGCCGGATACGGCGAAAGAAGAGTTAGAGAAGAAGAAAAACATGGGCTACTAAGCCTTCATGAAAATGCCGGGGGGCTGCGCTTGCCCGGCCTACATTACGCTCTTTTGTAGGCCGGATAAGCGTAGCGCCATCCGGCGTGATGCAGGGGGAATCATGACCACCGACCAACATCAGGAAATCCTCCGCACCGAAGGATTAAGCAAATTCTTTCCCGGCGTCAAAGCGTTGGATAACGTGGATTTCAGCTTGCGTCGCGGTGAAATTATGGCGCTGCTGGGGGAAAACGGAGCCGGCAAATCGACGCTCATCAAAGCGCTGACCGGCGTTTACCATGCAGATCGCGGCACTATCTGGCTCGAAGGCCAACTGATCTCCCCCAAAAACACCGCCCATGCCCAGCAACTGGGGATTGGCACCGTGTACCAGGAAGTGAACCTGCTGCCCAATATGTCGGTTGCCGATAACTTATTTATTGGCCGTGAGCCGCGGCGTTTTGGCCTGCTTCAGCGCAAGCAGATGGAAAAACGCGCGACGGAGCTGATGGCGTCATACGGTTTTTCCCTTGACGTGCGTGAGCCGCTGAACCGCTTTTCCGTGGCGATGCAACAAATCGTCGCCATCTGTCGAGCGATCGATCTCTCCGCGAAAGTGCTGATCCTCGATGAGCCGACCGCCAGCCTCGATACCCAGGAAGTTGAAATGCTGTTCGGCCTGATGCGTCATCTGCGCGATCGGGGCGTCAGCCTGATCTTCGTCACTCATTTCCTCGATCAGGTTTATCAGGTTAGCGATCGCATCACCGTTCTGCGTAACGGCGGCTTCGTTGGCTGCCGTGAAACCCGGGAATTACCGCAAATTGAACTGGTCAAAATGATGCTGGGTCGCGAACTGGATACCCATGCGCTACAGCGTGCGGGCCGCACATTGCTTAGCGATAAGCCGGTGGCGGCCTTTAGCGACTTTGGCAAAAAAGGCACCATCGCGCCGTTTGATCTACAGGTGCGTCCCGGTGAGATCGTCGGTCTCGCAGGACTGCTGGGATCCGGGCGAACGGAAACGGCAGAGGTGATCTTCGGTATTAAACCCGCCGACAGCGGAAGTGCGCTGATCAAAGGCAAACCGCAGACCTTGCGATCGCCGCATCAGGCTTCGTGTCTGGGAATCGGTTTCTGTCCGGAGGATCGCAAAACGGATGGCATTATTGCCGCCGCTTCGGTGCGGGAAAACATCATTCTGGCATTGCAGGCGCAGCGCGGCTGGCTGCGGCCTATCCCACGGAAAGAACAAAACGAGATTGCCGAGCGTTTTATCCGCCAGCTCGGAATTCGCACCCCCAACGCTGAACAGCCGATCGAGTTTCTCTCCGGCGGCAATCAGCAAAAAGTATTGCTCTCGCGCTGGTTACTGACCAAACCGCAGTTCCTGATCCTCGATGAACCCACGCGTGGGATCGACGTCGGCGCACATGCCGAGATCATCCGCCTGATCGAAACGCTGTGTGCGGATGGTCTGGCGCTGCTGGTCATTTCATCCGAACTGGAAGAGTTAGTGGGCTATGCCGATCGGGTCATTATTATGCGCGATCGCAAACAAGTGGCCGAGATCCCACTTGCTGAACTGTCCGTACCGGCGATCATGAACGCCATTGCGGCCTAAGGAGACTATGGTGATGCCTCAATCTCTCCCTCAATCCAATCCGCCTAAACGGCGGTTCCGTTGGCCAAAGGGGATGCCACAACTGGTGGCGTTACTGCTGGTGCTGCTGGTGGATAGCCTAGTCGCCCCGCACTTCTACCAGGTGATTTTGCAGGATGGTCGGCTGTTTGGTAGCCCGATTGATATTCTCAACCGCGCCGCTCCCGTGGCGCTGTTGGCGATTGGTATGACGCTGGTGATTGCCACCGGCGGCATCGACCTTTCCGTGGGTGCCGTCATGGCTATTGCTGGCGCCACTACTGCGGCGATGACGGTGGCCGGGCACAGTCTACCGGTGGTGCTGCTTGCCGCCTTAGGCTCCGGCATTCTGGCTGGGCTGTGGAATGGGATTCTGGTGGCCATACTCAAGATCCAACCGTTTGTCGCCACGCTAATCCTGATGGTGGCCGGGCGTGGAGTGGCGCAGCTTATCACTTCCGGGCAAATCGTCACTTTCAACTCGCCCGAGCTGTCGTGGTTTGGTAGCGGCTCGCTCTTACTGTTCCCTACGCCGGTAATTATTGCACTGCTCACGCTGGTGGTGTTCTGGCTGCTGACGCGGAAAACGGCGCTGGGTATGTTTATCGAAGCGGTGGGTATCAACATTCGTGCGGCAAAAAACGCTGGGGTGAACACCCGCATTATCGTGATGCTCACCTATGTGCTGAGCGGCCTGTGCGCGGCTATCGCTGGCATTATCGTCACGGCGGATATCCGCGGGGCAGACGCCAATAACGCCGGATTATGGCTGGAACTGGATGCCATCCTGGCGGTAGTCATCGGTGGTGGCTCGCTAATGGGCGGGCGCTTTAACCTGCTGCTGTCGGTGGTAGGCGCGTTGATTATTCAGGGCATGAACACCGGGATTTTGCTGTCGGGCTTCCAGCCGGAACTGAATCAGGTGGTCAAAGCCGTGGTGGTGTTGTGTGTGCTGGTCGTGCAGTCACAACGCTTTATCAGCCTGATAAAAGGAGTGCGTGGTCATGATAAAACGTAATTTACCGCTGATGATCACCCTCGGCGTGTTTGTGCTGGGCTACCTTTACTGCCTGACGCAGTTTCCAGCTTTTGCTTCCACCCGGGTGATTTGCAATATCCTGACTGATAACGCTTTTTTAGGGATTATCGCCGTGGGCATGACCTTCGTGATCCTCTCTGGCGGGATCGACCTTTCCGTTGGCTCGGTGATCGCGTTTACCGGCGTATTTTTGGCGAAGGCCATTGGCTATTGGGGTATTTCCCCGCTGCTGGCGTTCCCCCTGATTTTGCTGATGGGCTGCGCGTTTGGCGCATTTATGGGGTTACTGATTGATGCGCTGAAGATCCCGGCATTTATTATCACTCTGGCGGGAATGTTCTTCCTGCGCGGCGTCAGCTATCTGGTTTCAGAAGAATCCATCCCGATTAACCATCCGATTTATGACACGCTCTCCAGTCTGGCATGGAAAATTCCTGGCGGCGGTCGCCTGAGCGCGATGGGGTTGTTAATGCTGGGCGTGGTGGTGATTGGCATCTTCCTTGCGCATCGTACGCGCTTTGGTAATCAGGTTTACGCCATTGGCGGCAACGCCACCTCTGCTAACCTGATGGGCATTTCTACTCGCAGCACAACGATCCGCATTTATATGCTGTCTACCGGGCTTGCTACGCTGGCCGGCATTGTATTTTCCATTTACACCCAGGCGGGTTATGCGCTGGCGGGCGTTGGCGTTGAGCTGGATGCGATTGCCTCAGTGGTGATTGGCGGAACGCTGCTAAGCGGCGGCGTGGGAACGGTGTTGGGTACGCTTTTTGGCGTGGCGATCCAAGGGCTGATCCAGACCTACATTAATTTTGATGGCACATTAAGTTCCTGGTGGACGAAGATCGCGATTGGCATTTTATTGTTTATTTTTATAGCGTTACAACGCGGCCTGACGGTGCTTTGGGAAAATCGTCAAAGCTCGCCGGTTACCCGAGTGGGTACGGCGGCAACACCAAAGTAACATCATGATTTTGCACAAAACATTTAAATACCTAAACTTTTTCCGGTTGTAGTCGATAGGTTCTGTACAGGTCTGTTTTAACCCTACAACCGGAAATATAACGATGCCAAAATCCCTTTCAATTCGATCAAGTTTGTTGGTGTTATTGTCTTTGCTGACTTTCCTTCTGTTACTGACCGGTGGTATGGGGCTATATGCCTCTACGCGTGTCATTACCTCATTGATTTATCACGGTATTATGAGTGCTGCGATGTTGACTGCTATCGCATTGCTGGCGGTTATTTGGTTTATGCTGCGAAATAAGTTTCTCAAACCGCTGGATAATATGGTTGAGCAACTGGAACGTCTGGCGACGGGGGATTTATCACCGGTTACCACGCTGTCGGCCAGCGCTGAATTCAACCGCCTGAACGCGGCAATGGATGACATGCGCCATGCGCTGGGCGACTCGGTACAACGCGTACGCGATGCCAGTTCGCAAATTGATATTGGCAGTCGTGAACTGACGGCCGGGAACCAGCATCTGGCGCAACGCACTGAATCGACAGCCACTTCACTGGAGCAGACCGCCGCCAGCATGGAAGAACTCACGGCGACGGTGAAACAGAATGCGCAGAACGCGGAACAGGCTCACCAACTGGCAAAATCGGTGTCGGATACCGCCGATCGCGGTAGTGAAATGGTGTGCTATGTGATCGAGAAAATGCGCGATATTTCCGGCAGCTCCAGCCGAATCGCCGACATCCTCAGCGTAATCGACGGTATTGCTTTCCAGACCAATATCCTGGCGCTCAACGCTTCCGTTGAAGCGGCGCGCGCCGGTGAGCAGGGGCGGGGCTTTGCGGTTGTTGCAGGTGAAGTACGTAATCTGGCCAGCCGCAGCGCCGAGGCGGCCAAAGAGATCCGCACGTTAATCAGCGATTCGCACACCCACGTAGGGGAAGGCAGCGAACTGGCGCAGCAGGCGGGCGAAACCATGGATGAGATTGCCAATGAAGTCATGCGCATGACCAAACTGATGCGTGAAATTGCCAGTGCGTCCCAGGAACAGAGTCGCGGCATAGAACAGGTGAATATTGCGGTGATTCAGATGGATGAAACGGCGCAGCAAAATGCGGCGCTGGTACAGCAGTCGTCAGCGGCTACCCGCTCGCTGGAAGAACAGTCTTCAGCGCTAATCGAAGCAATGGCCGTATTTAAGCTACAGACAGCCTAACCATGCGTAGGCCGGATAAAGGCGTTTACGCCGCCATCCGGCAATATCACCGTATTGTGCCGGATGGCACTTCGCTTATCCGGCCTGCAACGTGCTGTAGGCCGGATGTTGCGCTTACGCGTCCGGGAACTCGCGGATAAAGCGTTCTACATCTTCAACCATATGGTCGTTACCCACGAAGAAGGAGCGGCGCTGGTGCAGGCTTTCCGGGATGATATCCAGAATACGATTTTTACCGTCGCTCGCCTTGCCGCCCGCTTGCTCGGCCAGCAGGGCCATTGGGTTGCATTCATACAGCAGACGCAGTTTCCCTTCCGGGTGGCTGGCAGTGCTTGGGTACAGGTAGATCCCGCCTTTCAGCAGATTGCGATGGAAGTCGGCAACCAGAGAGCCAATGTAGCGCGAGGTGTACGGGCGCTGGGTTGACTTATCTTCTTCCTGGCAGAATTTAATGTACTTCTTCACGCCGTTCGGGAATTTGATGTAGTTACCTTCGTTAATGGAGTACGTGCTGCCTTTCGCCGGGAAGCGCATACGTTCCTGGCTGAGGCAGAATACGCCCAGAGAAGGATCGTAGGTGAAGGCGTGCACGCCACAGCCGGTGGTGTACACCAGCATGGTGGAAGAACCATAAACCACGTAACCTGCAGCAACCTGCTTGTTGCCCGGTTGCAGGAAATCCTCTTCCGTGACCGGTGTGCCGACTGGGGTTACGCGGCGGTAGATAGAGAAAATCGTACCGACAGAGACGTTAACATCGATGTTGGATGAGCCATCCAGCGGATCCATTAGCACAACGTATTTAGCGTGTTCACAGCCTTCAAAGACGACGATTTCATCTTCTTCTTCCGAGGCAATGCCCGCCACAATGTCGCGCGCCTTCAGTGCAGCTTTCAGTTTTTCGTTCGCGAACAGATCGAGTTTTTGCTGAACCTCTCCCTGCACGTTCTCAGCACCGCTGGCACCCAGGATATCGACCAGACCGGCCTTGTTGATATCGCGGTGGATGATCTTGGCGCCCAGCTTTATTGCCGACAACAAAGCAGTGAGTTCACCGGTAGCATGAGAAAACTCGTGCTGCTTTTCGACAATAAATTCACCTAACGTTTTCATAACACTTTCCCTGCAATTTATGTGGAGTAAAGCGACCGCAACAATATTAACAAATATTTCCATTGTTGCGCTTAGGTGAATCGCGCCAGCAAACTGCGGAATATCCTGAAATGCGTTTCTCACTTGCCGGACATGTGCGTAAAATGGCCCCCAGATTAAAAAAGGATAGTGACGTATGCGCATTCATATTTTGGGAATTTGTGGCACTTTCATGGGCGGTCTGGCGATGCTGGCGCGCTCGCTCGGTCATGAAGTAACCGGTTCGGACGCCAATGTGTATCCGCCGATGAGTACCTTACTTGAGAGGCAAGGCATTGATCTGATTCAGGGTTACGATGCCAGCCAGCTCGACCCGCAGCCGGACTTAGTGATCATCGGCAATGCCATGACCCGTGGTAATCCGTGCGTGGAAGCGGTTCTCGAGAAGAACATTCCGTACATGTCTGGCCCGCAGTGGCTACATGACTTTGTATTGCGCGACCGCTGGGTACTGGCGGTTGCGGGTACGCACGGCAAAACCACCACCGCCGGAATGGCGACCTGGATCCTCGAAGCCTGCGGCTATAAGCCTGGCTTTGTGATCGGCGGCGTACCGGGTAACTTCGAGGTTTCTGCGCGTCTGGGCGAAAGCGACTTCTTCGTGATTGAAGCGGATGAGTACGACTGCGCGTTCTTCGACAAGCGTTCTAAATTCGTGCATTACTGCCCGCGTACGCTGATCCTCAACAACCTTGAGTTTGATCACGCGGACATCTTTGACGATTTGAAAGCGATCCAGAAACAGTTCCACCATCTGGTGCGTATCGTGCCGGGCCAGGGACGCATCATCTACCCGGAAAACGACATCAATCTGAAACAAACGATGGCGATGGGCTGCTGGAGCGAACAAGAGCTGGTGGGCGAACAAGGTCACTGGCAGGCGAAAAAACTGACCACCGATGCTTCTGAGTGGGAAGTATGGCTGGACGGTGAAAAAGTCGGCGAAGTGAAGTGGGGCCTGGTGGGCGAGCACAATATGCATAACGGTCTGATGGCGATTGCGGCTGCGCGCCATGTGGGTGTCGTGCCTGCAGATGCAGCTAATGCGCTCGGTTCATTCATTAACGCCCGTCGTCGTCTTGAGCTGCGCGGTGAAGCCAATGGTGTGACGGTGTATGACGATTTTGCCCATCACCCGACGGCCATTCTGGCAACGCTTGCGGCGTTGCGCGGTAAAGTGGGCGGTACGGCGCGCATCATCGCAGTGCTGGAACCTCGCTCGAACACCATGAAAATGGGCCTGTGCAAAGACGATCTGGCGCCGTCGCTAGGCCGTGCGGACGAAGTGTTCCTGCTGCAACCTCCGCATATTCCGTGGCAGGTAGCCGAAGTCGCTGAAGCCTGCGTTCAGCCGGCACACTGGAGTGGCGATGTGGATGCCCTGGCAGATATGGTGGTGAAAACCGCGCAGCCAGGCGATCACATTCTGGTGATGAGCAACGGCGGATTTGGTGGTATTCATCAAAAACTGCTGGATGGCCTGGCGAAGAAAGCTCAGGCAGAAGCGGAAGAGTAAAATAACGCCAGGCGGTACAGGCATAACGTTTTTCTGGCAGGGTCGTGATTGTCTACAACGGTATTAACTATGCTCACTCGCGAAAAAATAGCGTCTACCACCTCGGCACTTTTTCTCCCGTTGGATGCGCTTTACGCTCAGTCGTTTCCCTGGCATGAGCAGCGGGAAATGCCAGCGAAACAGTTGGCGTTAAGTAACCCGCACTATGCGCTGGAAGCGTGGTTTGACGGTACGACATTTGTGGGGCTCAGCGGTTGCTGGGATTTCGGCGAATATATGTATATCGAGCATCTGGCGATTGATGGCGCGCTACGTTCGCAAGGCTATGGCAAAAAGGTGTTACACACTATTCTCACCCGTTCTCCGATGACGATTCTGGAGATTGATCCGTTAACAACGGATATCGCTAATAAACGTTTACGCTTTTATGAGTCGATGGGGTTTTGTGCGAATGAATGGCCGCATACGCATCCGGCGTATCATCAGGGGATTGCTGACCATGAACTGATTGTGCTGAGCTATCCGCACGCAATAGATGCAGAATGCTACCAGCGCTTTAATGAGGATTTGCGCCATCATGTGATGGCGTTGTAAAGGTGGTGCCCCAAGGGATGGGGCATCCTTTGCGGAATTACGCCTCGTTTTCCGCCAGTTCACGCAGATACTGGAAGATCTGGCGGGAAGATTTTGGCGGCTTGTTGCCCGCTTTTTCTTTCCTGGCGTTACGCACCAGCGAACGCAGTTGCTGGCGGTCGGCGTCAGGCCACAGATTCATCACTTCTTCGATGGCTTCATCGCTACCGTCAACCATTCGGTCACGCAGTTGCTCCAGCTTATGGAAGACAACGACCTGCTGGTTGTGACGATTTTTCAGCTTGTCCAGCGCCTGACGAATAGGATCAACATCGCGCTGGCGCAACATTTTGCCAATCAACTGCAGCTGGCGGCGGCGTCCTTCCATCTTAATACGCTGGGCCAGCTCAATGGCGGCACGTAAATCCGCATCAAGCGGGATCTTATCCAGCGCGTTTTTCCCCAGATCAACCAGTTCCGCACCCAGGCGTTTTAATTCCTCGGCATCGCGTTTAATTTCACTTTTACTGACCCAGATAATTTCATCGTCTTCGTCTTCGATGTCATCACCGGGAACGTCGTCGAGCCAGTCTTCGGGCTGCTTTGTCATTTCAGGCTCCTTAAAAAAAGAGGCTAATGTTACCAGTTAAGATGCGCACTGAAAAACGGTTCTCTGTTAGACTTCAGAGAAACTCTCTCTACATTATGGCATTTGCGATGAAAGTAATCTCACAAGTTGAAGCGCAGCGTAAGATTCTGGAAGAAGCAGTCTCGACGGCACTGGAATTAGCGTCAGGTAAGTCGGATGGCGCGGAAGTCGCTGTGAGCAAGACCACGGGTATTAGCGTCAGCACCCGTTATGGTGAAGTGGAGAACGTCGAATTCAATAGCGATGGTGCACTGGGGATTACGGTTTATCACCAGAACCGTAAGGGCAGCGCATCGTCCACCGATTTAAGCCCGCAGGCGATTGCACGCACCGTGCAGGCTGCGCTGGACATTGCACGTTACACTTCGCCGGATCCGTGCGCAGGCGTGGCAGATAAAGAACTGCTGGCCTTTGATGCGCCCGATCTGGACCTGTTCCACCCGGCGGAAGTTTCCCCTGATGAAGCCATCGAACTGGCCGCTCGTGCTGAACAGGCGGCGCTGCAGGCTGATAAGCGTATCACCAATACCGAAGGCGGCAGCTTTAACAGCCACTATGGCATCAAAGTGTTTGGTAACAGCCACGGCATGCTGCAGGGCTACTGCTCCACGCGTCATTCCCTTTCCAGCTGCGTGATCGCGGAAGAAAATGGTGATATGGAGCGTGATTACGCCTACACCATTGGCCGGGCGATGGGCGATCTGCAAACGCCGGAGTGGGTGGGGGCTGACTGTGCTCGCCGTACCTTATCACGCCTGTCTCCGCGTAAGCTGTCCACCATGAAAGCGCCGGTGATTTTCGCCAACGAAGTTGCGACCGGACTGTTCGGACACCTGGTCGGCGCGATCGCCGGCGGTTCGGTGTACCGCAAATCCACCTTCCTGCTGGATTCGCTGGGCAAACAAATTCTGCCGGAATGGCTGACTATTGAAGAACATCCGCACCTGCTGAAGGGACTGGCGTCGTCGCCGTTCGACAGTGAAGGGGTACGGACTGAACGCCGTGACATCATTAAAGACGGCGTGCTGACTCAATGGCTGTTGACTAACTATTCCGCACGTAA
Organism: Citrobacter sp. S39; assembly: GCF_009495675.1. NCBI lineage: Bacteria > Pseudomonadati > Pseudomonadota > Gammaproteobacteria > Enterobacterales > Enterobacteriaceae > Citrobacter > Citrobacter sp. S39. The sequence continues at coordinate 398,933 of NZ_CP045555.1, read as the reverse complement.
GCTGGGCCTGAAGAGCACTGGGCATGCGGGCGGGATCCACAACTGGCGAATTCCGGGACAAGGTCTAAGCTTCGAGCAGTTGCTCAAAGAGATGGGCACAGGTCTTGTGGTTACCGAGCTGATGGGACAGGGCGTAAGCGGCATTACCGGCGATTACTCGCGCGGCGCGGCGGGCTTCTGGGTCGAAAATGGTGAAATTCAGTATCCGGTGAGTGAAATTACCATCGCCGGTAACTTAAAAGAGATGTGGCGCAATATTGTGACCGTGGGGAACGATATTGAAACGCGCAGTAATATCCAATGTGGTTCGGTATTGTTACCGGAGATGAAAATCGCCGGGCAGTAATACTCGTTAAGGCGTTAATTTTTAATAATAAAAAAGGAAGTGAGCAATGCGTAAACACCTGTTAGCGATCGTCGCGGCTTCAACGCTGGTTCTTGGTTCTTCTGCGTTTGCAGCCGATCTCGAAGATGACATGGGGATCCTCAACGACAACCTGAAAATTGTCGAAAAAACGGATAATGCGACTGAACTGAAAGACGCGTTAACCAAAATGCGTGCAGCCGCGCTGGACGCGCAAAAAGGTACGCCGCCGAAGCTGGAAAACAAATCCCCGGACAGCCCGGAGATGAAAGATTTCCGCCACGGCTTTGACACGCTGATCGGCCAGATTGACGGCGCGCTGAAGCTGGCGAACGAAGGTAAAGTTAAAGAGGCGAAAGCCGTTGCGGAAGAGCTGAAAACCACGCGCAACGAAAACCACAAGAAGTTCCGCTAATCTGCGCTATCCGGCCTGCATACCCGTAGGCCGGATAAAATCCCCCGCTACTGCACGCCCCATAAGTAAACGCTATCCCCATCACATTTTTTCATTTTTATCGTCCATTCATTGTTCGCACTTCCTTCCATTTTGCGGCCCACTCTTGCGATCTCAATCACATTCTTCCGGTGATAAATCGTGGTTCCAGCCCTTTTTGCGGCACAGATCACTATCGCTGCACACCTTTCCACTTCGAAGTGGAAAACAACTCGCTACAAACTTATAACCTCCGTCGCTAATTTACCCTCAGAGACATTAACGGGGTAAGACGAGTGAATAACGGAGCTGTAATGAATGACATGGGGGAATCGGTGGAACTGGCCGACCGCATGCTGGCGCAGGTGTATGCCTTGCTGCGTGAACGCAACATTATTCCCAACGCCGTACAGGAACAGATGCTGACGTCGCATGTTCGCGCCATGGCGCACCGCTCGGTAACGGGTGAACCCTTACCAGAAGTCGATGCCAGCTTGTTTGATGAAATATCTGCCGAGTCAATGGCGCTTGCCCGCGACGTGGTCGCCGAGTTTGGCAATCTTCCTGAGGAAGAGGCCTGGCTGCTGTCGGTGCACTTTGAAGTCGCGAAAGACAACCTTTAAGGAGAAAAAGATGGAACAGATTACCGTAGTGATTGGCGATCGTCTGGGTAAAGGCCAGAAAGTGGCGGCAGGCGTAGAGAAAGCGGGTGGCCGTGCCGTTGTGGTGCCGGGCGTTGCAGCAGATATGAAGCTGGGTGACGTGATGAAGGCGGAAAACGCCACCTTTGGTATCTCGTTTTGCGGCAGCGGTGGTGCGGGTGCGATTACTGCGCAGACCAAATACGGCTACAAGGCGAAATACGGCATGCGTTCGGTCGATGAAGGGGTAACCGCCATCAACGAAGGGTGCAACGTACTGGGATTCGGCTTTATGGACAAAGAAGAGCTCGGCGAGCGCCTGGTGCAGGCCTGGCAAAAGAAACACGGCGATTAAGCATGAAAGAGCAATTCACCACCACGGTGAGAGTCACGGGTAAGGGCGAGACCAAAGCTCGCGCCTTTGCCGATGCCCTGAACCACGTTCAGGCTGCGGTGATGAAAGCGTCGCCGCATATCTTACTGCGTATTGAGCCACAGGATGTGCAGGTTGTTCAAGCGCGTGAATCGGTGCGTAAAGAGGCGTTTTTATTCCTCTTTTTGCGCCGGGAAAGACGCACTTTCAGCGTGGAGCTGGACGTGACCGTCAACGTGACTGCCATCAATCTCGACAAGGTGGATTTCGTTACGCAACGCTGATTTTCTATTAAAAGGCATAATTATGTTCCTGATAATATTAATAAAATCGCTCATCATCGGCGCGTTGGTTGGCGTTGGTGTCGGCGCTGGGGCTGCACGCATGTTTCATGCGCCTACCACTCAAGGGATGGGCGCGTTTCGTACTCTTGGAGAACTGAATTCCTGCGAAGGGGATCCGGCTTCTCACTTCTCGTTCGGCCTGGGCTTCTTCTTTAACGCCTGGGCTTCCTCCGTTGCGGCGGGGGCGTTCACTCAGGACGTCGACCATCGCATCATCCCCAACTGGGGCGCCGCCGCGCTGATGATTAAAAATCGCAACGTCGGTGAAACACTGCACGATCCTAAGCGCATGGCAATTGCCTGCGGCGTTATCGGGATGATCGTGGTGACCTTCCTGAACCTCACTGCGTCATCCGTACCGGAAGCGCTGCAGGTTACCGCCGTCAAGGTGCTGGTGCCCGCGGCTAACCTGCTGGTTAACACCGTGATGCCGGTGATCTTCTGGCTGGCGGCGATCGACGCCGGTAAGAAATCCGGCTTCTGGGCCACCGTTTTTGGCGGCGCGGCGCAGCTGATCATGGGCAACGCCGTTCCGGGGCTGGTGCTCGGCATTCTGATCGGCAAAGGTGTTGAAGAAAGCGGCTGGAACCACGTCACGAAAGTGATGATGGTAGCTATCGTCGCGCTGTTTGTTCTGAGCGGCTTCTTCCGCGGTTTCGATATGAAGATGATCGAATCCTTCCATCTGACCGTGCCTAACTGGCTCGAACTTATCCACAACTCGCTCAGCGGCAAATAACGGAGGTCATCATGGAACAGAATAAAGGTTTTTGGTTCGCTGACTGGTCGTTCCCGATCTTCGTGGGCCTGCTCTCATCCGGCGTATTTGCCGGAACGCACATGTACTACCTGTACGGTATTGGCGCATTTAACGAAGTGGCTTTTGTGGCGATGCTGAAAGCTGGAATGGATACCGGCTCCTATGGGGCGGTGGCGGCATTTGGCGCAAGTTTCCTGTTTGCCCGCATCATTGAAGGTTCGCTGGTGGGGATTCTGGATATCGGCGGGGCGATTCAGACCGGGGTTGGGTTAGGCGTTCCGGCGCTGCTACTGGGCGCGGGCATTATCTTCCCGGTCGCCAACTTTGCCGCCTCGCTGGTCACCGGTCTGGTGATTGGTCTGGCGATTGGCTACATCATCATTCTGGCGCGTAAGTTCACCATCAACCAGAGCGACTCAACCTACGGTGCGGACGTCATGATGGGGGCCGGTAACGCCTCCGGCCGCTTCCTCGGACCGTTGATTATCCTCAGCGCGATGACGGCTTCTATTCCTATCGGAATCGGTTCTCTGGCGGGTGCGCTGCTGTTTTATCTGTGGCAAAAACCGATTACCGGCGGGGCGATCCTTGGGGCAATGATCCTCGGGTCCATCTTCCCGATTGCCATTAGCTAACTGTTGATTTGCAGGCCGGATAAGGCGGTTACGCCGCCATCCGGCATAGGAGAGAGCGATGTTTGATTTACTCCTGCGCCGTGCGCGCCTCGTTGACGATACGGTGAGTGATATTGCGCTCAAAGACGGCAAGATCGCGGCGTTGGGCGACGTTGATGGCCCGGCGCTGAAAACCATTGAGCTGGGCGGCGAGTGCTACGTCAGCGCAGGCTGGATTGACTCCCACGTTCATTGCTACCCGAAATCCCCGATTTACCACGACCAGCCGGATAGCGTCGGTATTGCGACCGGCGTCACTACCGTGGTGGATGCGGGCAGTACCGGGGCGGATGACATCGACGATTTTTACACCCTGACCCGGGAAGCTGCCACCGAGGTGTATGCGTTGCTGAATATCTCCCGCGTTGGGCTTATCGCCCAGAACGAGCTGGCCAACATGGCCAATATTGACGCTGATGCGGTGCGAGAGGCGGTGAAACGCCACCCTGATTTTATCGTCGGTCTGAAGGCACGCATGAGTAGCAGCGTAGTCGGTGAAAATGGCATCACGCCGCTGGATCGCGCCAAAGCGATGCAAAAAGAGAGCGGCGACCTGCCGCTGATGGTGCACATCGGCAACAACCCGCCGGACCTGGATGAGATCGCCGAGCGCCTGAGCGCGGGTGACATCATTACCCACTGCTACAACGGTAAGCCGAACCGCATTCTGACGCCGCAAGGCGAGCTGCGGGCGTCAGTGACGCGGGCGATTTCACGCGGCGTGCGTCTGGACGTTGGGCATGGCACCGCCAGCCTGAGCTTTGCGGTGGCAAAACGCGCTATTGAACTGGGGATTTTGCCACACACCATCAGTTCCGATATTTACTGTCGCAACCGTATCAGCGGCCCGGTGCATTCTCTGGCGAATGTGATGTCGAAATTTCTCGCCATTGGGATGTCGCTTCCGCAGGTCATTGAGTGCGTTACCGCCAATGCTGCCGACGGCCTGCGCCTGAAACAGAAGGGGCGACTGCAGGTCGGTCTGGATGCTGATTTAACCCTCTTTACGCTTAAGCGCCAGCCAACCGTGCTGGTAGATGCAGAAAACGACAGCCTGCAGGCTGAACAACTGCTGGTGCCGCTTGCCGCAATACGTGCGGGCAAGGGCTATATGACCGAACAAGGGAGCGCGGAACATGCCTTCGATTTTTGAGAAATACGATTTAAAACAGGTGATTAATACCTCCGGCCGCATGACGGCGCTTGGCGTTTCCACGCCGCGACCAGAAGTGGTTGAAGCGGCGATGGCGGGGATGAACCACTATTTCGAGATGAAAGATCTTGTCAATAAAACCGGCGACTACATCGCGAAATTGCTGGAAGTGGAAGGGGCAACCGTTGTCTCTTGCGCCTCGGCGGGGATCGCCCTGTCGGTGGCTGGCGTATTGGTTAAAGACAGCGACTGGCTGCTGGAGAACCTGCACGTCACGCCCATCGAGAACAACGAAATCGTGCTGCCCAGAGGCCACAACGTCAACTTTGGCGCTCCGGTGGGTACCATGGTGGCGCTTGGCGGCGGTAAGTTAGTGGAAGCCGGTTATGCCAACGAATGTTCCGCGGCGCAGCTGGCTGCGGCCATTACACCGCGTACGGCGGCCATTCTGTATATCAAATCTCACCACTGCGTCCAGAAAAGTATGCTCAGCGTGGAGCAGGCTGCGGTGGTGGCGCGTACGCATAACCTGCCGCTGATCGTGGACGCGGCGGCGGAAGAAGATTTGCAATGCTACTACCGGGTTGGCGCAGATCTGGTTATTTATAGCGGCGCGAAGGCGATTGAAGGACCAACCAGCGGTCTGGTGATAGGTAAAACCCAGTACGTTGAGTGGGTGAAACGCCAGACGGCGGGAATTGGCCGGGCGATGAAGGTGGGGAAAGAGGGAATTCTTGGCCTAACCTGCGCCATCGAACTGTATCTGAACGCGCAGAAAGAGAGTGGCGCGGAGATGGTCGAGAAAATGACGCCGTTCATTAATGCGTTGAACCAGCTTAACGGCGTGAGCGCGCGCGTGGTGTGGGATAGCGCAGGGCGCGACATCGCACGCACGGAAATTAAGTTTGATGAAGCGGTAACCGGGATCGCCACGGGCGAACTGGTTGAAGCCCTGAAACAAGGCGAGTACGCGATTTACTTCCGTGGTTACAAAGCTAACGAAGGCATTATCGAAGCCGATGTGCGCAGCGTCGATCGTGCGCAGCTGGAGATTGTGGCCCGTCGAATTGGTGAAGTGATTTCGCAGGAGAAAGAAGTATGAAACTGACCCCTAACTTTTATCGCGACCGCGTCTGCCTGAACGTGCTGGCAGGCTCCAAAGAAAATGCGCGGGATATTTACGCGGCGGCGGAAGGACACGTGCTGGTTGGTGTGTTGTCAAAAAATTACCCGGATGTCGCAAGCGCAGTAGCGGATATGCGTGAATACGCAGCGCTTATCGACAATGCGCTCTCCGTGGGATTGGGGGCAGGCGACCCAAACCAGTCGGCGATGGTCAGTGAAATTTCCCGTCAGGTACAGCCGCAGCATGTTAATCAGGTCTTTACCGGTGTGGCCACCAGTCGCGCGCTGCTGGGCCAGCAGGATACAGTAGTCAACGGTCTGGTCTCGCCAACCGGCATGCCGGGCAGGGTGAAAATCTCCACCGGTCCGCTGAGCAGCCAGACGCCGGACGGTATTGTGCCGGTAGAAACCGCGATTGCGTTGCTCAAAGATATGGGCGGTAGCTCGATTAAATACTTCCCGATGGGCGGCCTGAAATGCCGTGAAGAGTACATTGCCGTAGCGCAGGCATGCGCCCGTCATGACTTCTGGCTGGAGCCAACCGGCGGTATCGACCTGGATAATTTCACTGAAATCCTGCAGATTGCCCTCGATGCCGGAGTGAGTAAAATCATTCCTCACATCTATAGTTCGATTATTGATAAGGTGAGTGGTAACACTCGTCCGGATGACGTACGCCAGCTGATGGCGATGACCCGGGCCTGCGTAGGCTAACTGACTGATGAGGAAACTGACGTGCGATTCCCCAACCAACGTTTAGCACAGCTGTTTGACATGTTGCAAAACGAAGCGCTTCCACAGGACGAGCTGGCGCAGCGGTTGTCGGTTTCCACACGCACCGTACGGGCGGATATCACTGCGCTAAACGCGCTGCTCACCCAGTACGGCGCACAGTTTGTCCTCAGCCGGGGTAACGGTTATCAGCTCAAAATTGACGATCCGGCTAGTTATAACACCCTGCAAACGCAGCAGCCCAACGCGTTGCTACGCATCCCTCGAACCAGCCAGGAACGGATACACTGGCTGGTGGTGCGTTTTCTGACGTCGGCTTTCTCGCTAAAGCTGGAAGATTTGGCTGATGAATGGTTTATCAGCCGCGCGACGCTGCAAAACGATATGGCTGAGGTGCGCGAGCATCTGCAACGTTATCATCTGACGCTGGAAACGCGTCCCCGCCACGGCATGAAACTGTTCGGCAGTGAAATGGCGATTCGCGCCTGTTTGACCGATCTGCTGTGGACGCTGGCACAGCAGGATCCGCAGCACCCATTAGTGATGCAGGAGGCGCTTAATGCCGGGATCCCTGAGCAGCTACAGCCCGTTTTGCAGGATATTTTCACTCGTTTTCATATTCGTCTGACCGATGAGGGCGAGCTGTTTTTACGCTTGTACTGCGCGGTGGCGGTACGGCGGATTAGCGAAGGGTATCCACTCCCGGATTTTGCCGCAGAAGAGGCCGATCAATCGGTGTGCCTGGCCACGCGGGAAATCGCGGCGGTATTGCACCGCCTGGCAGACAAACCGCTTTCCGTTTCTGAAGAAAACTGGCTACAGGTGCATATTGCTGCTCGCCAGGTACAAGAGATCGCGCCCAGTGCTATCAATGCGGATGATGACGAAGCATTGGTCAATTACATCCTGCGTTTTATCAACACCCAGTACAACTACAACCTGTTGAATGACAAACAGTTACATGCTGACCTGCTGACGCATATTAAGACGATGATCACCCGGGTGCGTTACCAGATAATGATCCCCAATCCGCTGCTGGAAAATATTAAACAGCACTACCCCATGGCGTGGGACATGACGCTGGCCGCCGTCTCGGGATGGGGAAAATATACGCCGTACACCATCAGTGAAAATGAGATCGGCTTCCTCGTGCTGCATATTGGCGTCGGGCTGGAGCGTAGTTACAACATCGGTTACCAGAGACAGCCGAAGGTTCTGCTGGTATGCGATGCCGGAAATGCGATGGCGCGGATGATTGAAGCGGTGCTGGCGCGTAAGTATCCGCAGATAGAGATCGTCGATACCGTCACGCTGCGTGACTACGAACAGCGGGAAAGCATTAGCGAAGATTTTGTTATCTCTACCGCGCGGATCGGTGAAAAAGATAAGCCCGTAGCGATGATTGCGCCGTTTCCGACCGATTATCAACTCGAGCAAATTGGCAAACTGGTGCTGGTGGATAGAACCCGCCCGTGGATGTTGAACAAATTCTTCGATGCCGCCCATTTTCGTGTAATTGACGAGCCAATGGATCAACAAACGTTGTTCAAAACCTTATGCCGTCAGTTGCAGGATGAAGGTTTTGTCGACTCGGAGTTCCTTGATTCAGTGGTTGAGCGTGAGGCCATCGTCAGCACCATGCTGGGTGACCGCATTGCCCTGCCGCACGCCCTCGGTCTGCTGGCCAAGAAAACGGTGGTCTACACTATCCTCGCCCCGCAGGGTATTGCCTGGGGCGATGAAACCGCGCACGTGATCTTCTTGCTCGCCATTAGTAAAAGCGAGTACGAAGAAGCGATGGCGATCTACGATATTTTCGTCACCTTCCTGCGTGAACGCGCTATGACGCGGCTCTGCGCATGCCGGAATTTCACCGAGTTCAAAACGGTCGCCATGGAGTGTGTCAGTCGTTTTTGAGAGGCAGAAAACAGAATATTAACCGCCTGGAGATCAACGCAAATGATGCACAACCTGGTTGCTGCTGCCGCGCCAGATTAGCGCCGGGTCTTTAAGATCCTGCACGTATTTGCCATCGACCAGTACGTTGATGAGATCGACCACCTGCATTTGCGCGGCGTTGAGTTCATCGAGCTTGTAGCCGGTCCACACCCAGATATCTTTGCCGGGGCACTCAGCGCGAACGCGCTGCACTAGTTGCAGGATTTCCGGCACGTTTTGCGGATGTAGCGGATCGCCACCGGAGAGCGAGATCCCCTGACGCTTGATTCGCGTATCGTTCAGTTCGGCAATGATCTTGTCTTCCATCTCTTTGGTAAATGGCTCGCCGGAATTGAGCCGCCAGGTGCTTTTGTTATAGCAACCGGGACATTCATGCACGCACCCGGACACAAACAGCGTGCAGCGGGTGCCGGGGCCGTTAACGATGTCGACGGGATAATATTGGTGAAAGTTCATTTTCGCTTCTCATCCGCTTATCAATTCGCGCCATAGCTGCGTTAGCTGCATTCGTGCGCCCGAGTCACTTACTTATGTAAGCTCCCCGGGACCCACTCATTTGCTGCCTTGCTATGACGTGAATTGCGTTGCGGAAAAAATGGCCCGAAAAGCATCGCATTGCCGGGCAATAATACTGTCGAAATTAACCTATCTGCCCATTACCCAAATGCTTAACGCGGCGCTTCACTTCTTCCTGCTTACCGGCGTTAAACGGACGGGCGTCCGGGCTGCCTAAATAACCGCAGACGCGGCGGGTGACCGACACGCGCGCGGCGTCGTGGTTACCACATTTCGGGCAGGTAAAGCCTTTGCTGGTGCACTCGAACTCACCGGTAAAGCCGCACTCGTAGCATTCATCAATTGGCGTGTTGGTCCCGTAATACGGCACGTGCTGATAGCTGTAATCCCAGACGTCTTCCAGTGCTTTCAGGTTGTGCTGAATATTCGGGTATTCGCCGTAGCAAATGAAGCCTCCGTTCGCCAGCGGCGGGTATGGCGCTTCGAAATCGATCTTGTCGTACGGGTTAACCTTTTTCTCCACGTCGAGGTGGAAGCTGTTGGTGTAGTAACCTTTATCGGTCACGCCTGGCACCACACCAAACTCGGCGGTATCCAGACGGCAGAAACGATCGCACAGGTTTTCGCTCGGCGTACTGTACAGGCTGAAGCCGTAGCCGGTCTCGTCTTTCCACTGATCGACTGCCTGACGCAGGCGTTCGACAATGGCGATAGCTTTGGCGCGAAGCTGCTCGCTGTCGTACAGATGTTTGTCACCAAACAGTGCGTTAATGGTTTCGTGAATGCCGATGTAACCCAGCGAGATAGACGCGCGGCCATTTTTAAAGATTTCTGACACGTCATCGTCCGCTTTCAGACGCACGCCGCAGGCACCTTCCATATACAGGATTGGCGCCACGCGGGCTTTCACGCCTTCCAGACGCGCAATGCGGGTCATCAGCGCTTTACGTGCCAGCACCAGTCGATCGTCGAGCAGTTTCCAGAAGGTGGCTTCATCGCCGTGGGCTTCCAGCGCGATACGCGGCAGGTTGAGGCTGATAACGCCGAGGTTGTTACGCCCGTCGTGAATCTGTTCGCCGTTCTCGTTTTCCCACACGCCGAGGAAGCTGCGACAGCCCATCGGCGTTTTGAACGAACCGGTCACTTTCACTACCTGATCGTAGTTCAGGATGTCCGGATACATACGCTTGCTTGCGCACTCCAGCGCCAGTTGTTTGATGTCGTAGTTCGGATCGCCAAACTTGTGGTTCAGGCCGTCGCGAATGGCGAACACCAGTTTCGGGAACACGGCGGTTTTACGATTTTTACCGAGGCCCGCAATGCGATTACGCAGAATGGACTGCTGGATCAAACGTGATTCCCAACTGGTTCCCAGGCCAAAACCGAAGGTGACGAACGGCGTCTGACCGTTAGCGGTATGCAGGGTATTCACTTCATACTCGAGGGACTGGAATGCGTCGTAGCACTCTTTCTCGGTACGGGAATGCGCATAGCCGTCGGCATCCGGGATCTGCCACTCTTCAGCGGTTTTGCGATGCTTGTTAAAGCTCTCGGTCACGAATGGTGCGAGAACTTCGTCAATACGGTTAATGGTGGTACCGCCATAAATATGGCTGGCAACCTGCGCGATAATTTGCGCGGTGACGGCCGTCGCGGTGGAGATGGATTTTGGCGGCTCAATCTCCGCGTTACCCATCTTAAAGCCCTGCGTCAGCATGCCTTTCAGGTCGATCAGCATGCAGTTAAACATTGGGAAGAACGGAGAGTAGTCGAGATCGTGATAGTGAATATCACCACGCTCGTGCGCCTGGACGACATCACGCGGCAGCAGGTGCTGACGCGCATAGTGTTTGGCGACGATACCGGCCAGCAGGTCACGCTGGGTCGGGATCACTTTGCTGTCTTTGTTGGCGTTTTCGTTCAGCAGAGCAGAGTTGGTTTGCTCAACCAGACCACGAATTTCCTGGTTCAGACGGCCACGCTTTTCACGCTGTATATCACGGTCGTGGCGATATTCGATGTACGCACGGGCGAGTTGTTTGTACGGACCAGACATCAGCTGGTTTTCTACCGCTGTCTGGATCTCGTTGATATCGACCTGGCTGCGCTCATTCATCTGGCTACTAACGACTTCTGCGACGGTGGCACAGTAATCTGCGTCATCGACTCCCGCTGCTTTAGCTGCACGCAGAATGGCTTCTTTGATGCGCTCTGATTTAAACGGCACTTTACAGCCATCTCGTTTCATCACATGCGGTGTCATGATCACTCCATATTTATAAGAACAGGTTATCCACAGAGGTTGGGGAAGCGGCCATGGCTTTATTCATCTCTATTGCCAATGACTTCCCGCAATCCTGACCCACTTTATCCACAATTTCACCGTAAAGCGGTGCACTGTAGTTGTAGCAATTGTAGTCGATTAATACAACATATTGGGTCGGCGTGCATTTTAAGTTCTATATGTAGTGATTTGCATCAAGGATGTTTACGGTTTATTTGATGTAGCGCAAAGTAAAAATCGGAGCGTACAGATGACGGGCAGTACAGCGATTGTAAATTATGGGCAGAAAATTCTGATTAATTATTCAACAAAAACAGTAGGGTAAGCTAAGCGTATGTAGCAACGCCCGGTAGCGCTATGCGTACCGGGCTTGAACATAATTGCAAGCTATTTTTGTACCCACCAGACGGCCTCAAAAGGACGTAGTGTCATGTCCCCAGGTTGGCTGGCGACCTCGGCATAGTTGTGCATCAGCACCTGCCAGTTTCCATCGGCTTGGGCTGGTTGCCAGTTCTGGAAGGTATCGCTCAGATTAGCAATGACCAGCAGCCGCTGCCCTTGCCACTCGCGTTGGTAACACCACAGATGTGGGCTGTCCGGTAACAGATCCTGATAGTCGCCCCAGGTAATAACTGGCTCCGCTTTGCGCAATGCGATCAGTTTCTGATAGGTGTAGAACACCGAGTCGGTATCGTTCAGTGCTGCAACCACGTTGATCTCCGCCGCGTTGTCACACAGATTGATCCATGGCTCGCCCTCGGTAAAGCCCGCGTGTTGGCTGGCATCCCACTGCATCGGCGTGCGGCTGTTATCGCGGGATTTACTGGCGAGGATCGCCAGCAGTTCGTCGGCATCCCGCCCCTGACCGTTCAGTTCGGCAAACATGTTATGGCTTTCCACATCGCGATAATCGGTAATCTGGCTGAAGTGCGGGTTGGTCATGCCGATCTCTTCACCCTGGTAGATATAGGGCGTGCCCTGCATGCCATGCAGCACCATCGCCAGCATTTTGGCCGACGGAATGCGGTATTTACCTTCATCGCCAAAACGCGACACGATGCGCGGCTGATCGTGGTTACACCAGAACAGCGCGTTCCAGGCCTGATTGTGCATGCCTTGCTGCCAGTGACGGAACAGGGTTTTCAGCGCGACATAATCGGGTTTGGCTAACGTCCACTTCTCACCGTTGGGGTAATCCACTTTCAGGTGGTGAAAGTTAAAGGTCATCGACAGTTCGCTGCCATCGAGCGCGGCGTACTGCTGGCAATTTTCCAGTGTGGTGGAAGACATCTCGCCCACCGTCATCAGGCCGCGTGGCGTGAAGACGTCGCGGTTCATCTCGCGTAAAAACGCATGCGCGCGCGGGCCGTCGGTATAAAAACGCCGCCCATCGCCGTCGGGATCGTGCGGGAAGTCCTGATCTTTAGAGATAAGATTCACCACGTCGAGGCGTAATCCGTCCACGCCGCGATCGGCCCAGAACTCACAGACTTTTTTTAGCTCGGCGCGTACCGCCGGATTTTCCCAGTTCAGATCGGCCTGCTCCGGAGCAAAGAGGTGCAGATAGTACTGCTCGCTTTCGGCGTGCCAGCCCCAGGCGTTACCGCCAAATTTGGAACGCCAGTTATTCGGCGGGCTGTCTGGCGTGCCGTCACGCCAGAGATAAAACTGACGATACGGGCTGTCTTTATCCAGCGCTTCACGAAACCAGGCATGCTGGGTTGAGGTGTGGTTAAACACCATATCGAGAATAATACGGATGCCGCGCGTTTTCGCCTGCGCCACCAGCTCGTCAAAATCTTCCAGCGTACCGTAGGCCGGATCGACAGACAGGTAATCTGCGACGTCGTAACCGTTATCAACCTGCGGCGAAATATAGAATGGCGTCAGCCAGATGGCATCGACTCCCAGTTTTTGCAGATAGTCGAGGCGCTGCGTCACGCCGCGTAAATCGCCGGTGCCGCTGCCGGTAGTGTCCTGAAAACTCTTGGGGTAAACCTGATAGATAACGCCGTTTTGCCACCAGTGGGGAATATTCATGGTTGTTTCCTGGAAATACGCTGGGGCGCAACTGCGCCCCGAAGAAAAGTTAGATAATTTGTAATGTGCCCAGACGGTATTTACGCTGGTAAACAAATGAGGTCAGTATCATTGGGATAACAATCGCAATGACCATCGCCATGCCAAATACCTGCCAATAAGTCGGCTGGATGGAGAGGATGCCCGGCAAACCGCCGACGCCAATCCCGTTTGCCAGCACACCGTTCAGGCCGCACAGCAGTCCGGCGAGACCGGAGCCGATCATCGCGCACAGCATCGGGAAGCGGTATTTCAGGTTGATCCCGTACATTGCTGGTTCAGTTACTCCAAGATAAGCAGAGATCGCGGCAGGAACGGAGATTTCACGTTCGTTGTGCTTGCGACTGGAGATAATGATCCCGACCACCGCAGAAGCCTGAGCGATATTCGACAGTGCGATCAGTGGCCATACCGGCGTGCCGCCCATGCTCTGAATCATCTGCATGTCGATAGCCAGCGTGGTCTGATGCACACCGGTGATCACCAGCGGGGCGTACAGGAAGCCGAACAGGGCCGCGCCAATCGGAGCAAAACTGCCGGTCAGCAGATGGCGGACCGCAAACGCGACACCGTCGCCGATCATGCGACCAAACGGACCGATGAAGGCGTGCGCGAGGAACACCGCAATGATCAGCGAGCACACCGGGACGATCACCAGATACAGATAATCCGGCACGATGCGCTTCATGCGTGTTTCAATAAACCCGAGCGCCAGACCAGCCAGCAATGCCGGAATGACCTGCGCCTGGTAGCCCACTTTCTCAATGCTGAACAGGCCGAAGTTCCACACTTCCGGTACCTGCTGACCGAGCAAATAAGCGTTCATTAACTGCGGTGAAACCAGGGTTACGCCCAGCACAATACCGAGGATCGGCGTACCGCCCATTTTCTTCACCGCCGACCAGCAGATCCCGACCGGCAAATAGAAGAAGATCGCCTCGCCAATCAGCCACAGGAAGTCGTAAAGGGTTTTCAGTGAAGGATGCATCTGCGCCAGCGTCTGGCCATTGCTCATCGGCAGATCGCCGATCACGTTACGGAAACCTAAGATCAAGCCGCCGCTAATCAGCGCGGGCAGCAGCGGGAAGAAGATCTCCGCAAAATGAGAAATCAGCTGTTCATGCCATTTCATATTCTGCCGCGCCGCTTTTTTCGCCTGCTCTTTGTCGGCGCTGGCTTGTCCGGTAGTCGCCAGCAGTGCTTTGTAGTAATCACCTACCTCGGTGCCAATCACCACCTGAAATTGCCCGGCGTTGGTGAAGCAGCCTTTGACCATCGGCAACTGTTCGATCTCTTTCGGCCTGGCGTTCGCAGGCTGATTCAGCACAAAACGCAGGCGAGTAATGCAGTGACTTACCGTGGCGATATTGTCGCGTCCGCCTACCAGCTCAATCAGCCGGTCGATGTCTGCTTGTTTTATTTTGCTCATGATGACGTGTGTTCCCCGTAGGCCGGATAAGACGCGTTAGGTCGCCATCCGGCAACTCTCGCGTTGTTGGCGCCAGAGTATATCGTCGATGAATATTTAAAAATGGGAACGTTCCCGAAACGCAGCGAAGATCACAAATTAACGCTCAGAAAGCGGTCAGGAGAGGGTGGAAGGAATAACGATTTGTCGTGGTTCGCTGCGGCCGTTGATCTGCTCGATCAGCTGCGAGGCCGCTTGTCGCCCGGCTTCGGCGTATCCTGGGTCGACGGTGATAATTTCCGGATGGAGGAATTTCATCAGCGGCGTGCTGCCCACGCTCGCCAACTGCAGGTTCTCAATTCGCTGCTCCTGCAGGTATTTGCTGACCCCAAGGGCGAGGGTGTCCGTCGCGCAGACTAGTGCGGTTGTTTCCGGGGTGATGACACTGGCGGCCTGCTCATAGCCCTGCTTCATGGCCAGACCCGGCAGCGCGGCAACCGGATGCAGTTTGTGTTTCTTACAGAATGCCAGATAAGCTTCATGGCGGCGCTTACCGGTGGTCACGTCGCTATGAGGAACGCCAAGAAAGCTAATATGGCGATGCTCGCGTTCATATAAACGCTGCATCAGGGTGCGAATGGCACCCTCATCGTCATAGCAGACCGAGGCAAAGCCTTTGGCATCGCGTGCCAGCAGCACCAGCGAATCCTGCCAGGTGGTGAGCATGGATTCAGTAATGCCGGTAAAACCAAACAGCACCACGCCGTCAATATTACGGCGTCTGAGCATGCCGAGATGTTCTTCAACCAGTTCGGGTGAGAACTGGCTTTCCATCATGATCGGATCGTAACCCTGTTCATAAAAGGCGGGCAGCATGGTCTGCACGGCGAGATTTTCCGAAAGTGAGTCCAGACGCGTGACGATAATCGCCACTACCTTGTCGCTTTGCCCACGCATGGCGCGTGCGGAGCGAGAAGGGGAAAAACCGTGCTGATTCATCACCGCTTCAACGCGCTCGCGGGTGCGTTCACTCACGCCGCTTTCATTGTTGAGCACACGGGAAACGGTTGATTTTCCCACACCGCTTAAGCGGGCGATGTCTTTAATGGTCAGCCGATTTTGCATCCTGTTTTCCCATGTTGCGTGTGAAGTTATGCCAAATAGAGAATAACTTTACTCAAGCGCAGTGCAATGGGCAAAGTCTGGTATACATTTGGTTTAGTTTCCGTGCTGTATCATACCGCCATAATTGCCACAAACCTTATGGTTTTCTGCGTATAATCCGCAGCGCAAATCTTTCACTTACCGGAGGCTATATGGATCCCGATCCCACCCCTCTCCCGAGACGGAGAAACAACCCTTTCCGGTAAGCCTGTCTTTCACTGTCTTACCGGATGCGTAAGACAGTGACGTTCTGACGTCCCTGTTACGATTTTGAGATTGCCATCAGGCAAGGCTTTGCCACGCCTGAAGGATTTACTGCGCCTGTTTATACTGGTGCAGGGGGACTGCCTATGTTCAAAAATATTACTCGCCAGCTATTTGCCCGGCTAAACCGCCATCTACCGCATCGTCTGGTGCATCGCGATCCGCTACCCAATGCGCAAACCGTTGCCAGCACGCCGATCCCACCCTCGCTGAGCGAACATTGCCTGAAAATGGCGCTGATGGACGAAGCCGCGCTGTGGAAAACGTTCGGCGCGCACCCAGAAGGGTTGAACGCCGCAGAAGTCGAGAACGCTCGCGAAATCCATGGCGAAAACCAGTTGCCGGCGCAGAAGCCGTCGCCCTGGTGGGTGCATCTGTGGGTCTGCTACCGCAACCCGTTTAATATTCTGCTGACTATCCTTGGTGCGATTTCCTATGCCACCGAGGATCTGTTCGCTGCTGGCGTCATCGCGCTGATGGTCGCCATCTCGACGCTGCTGAATTTTGTGCAGGAGGCGCGTTCCACCAAAGCGGCGGATGCGTTGAAAGCGATGGTCAGCAACACCGCCACGGTGCTGCGCGTTATCAACGAGAAAGGGGAGAACGGTTGGATTGAACTGCCAATCGATCAGTTGGTTCCTGGCGATATTATCAAACTGGCGGCAGGGGATATGATCCCGGCCGATCTGCGCGTGGTACAGGCTCGTGACCTGTTTGTGGCTCAGGCTTCGCTGACCGGTGAATCGCTGCCGGTAGAGAAAGTTGCAACCAGCCGCGACCCGCAGCAAAGCAACCCGCTGGAATGCGATACCCTGTGCTTTATGGGCACCAATGTGGTGAGCGGCACGGCGCAGGCCATCGTGATTGCGACCGGGGCCAATACCTGGTTCGGGCAACTGGCGGGCCGCGTCAGCGAGCAGGAAAGCGAGCAGAATGCCTTCCAGAAAGGGATCAGCCGCGTCAGCATGCTGCTGATCCGCTTTATGCTGGTGATGGCACCCATCGTGCTTATCATCAATGGCTACACCAAAGGTGACTGGTGGGAAGCGGCGCTGTTTGCCCTGTCTGTGGCGGTGGGACTGACTCCAGAAATGCTGCCGATGATCGTCACCTCGACGCTGGCGCGTGGGGCGGTGAAGCTGTCAAAACAAAAGGTTATCGTTAAACACCTCGACGCTATCCAGAACTTTGGCGCGATGGATATTCTGTGCACCGATAAAACCGGCACTCTGACACAAGATAAAATAGTGCTGGAGAATCATACTGATATATCTGGAAAGCCCAGCGAACACGTCCTGCATTCTGCGTGGCTGAACAGCCACTACCAGACCGGGCTGAAGAATCTGCTGGATACGGCAGTGCTGGAAGGCGTGGACGAAGAATCCGCCCGTCGGCTCTCTACCCGCTGGCAAAAAATCGATGAGATCCCGTTTGATTTCGAACGTCGCCGCATGTCGGTGGTGGTGGCAGAAGAAACCGATGTGCACCAGTTGGTCTGTAAAGGCGCGCTGCAGGAGATCCTCAGCGTGTGTACCCAGGTGCGTCACAACGGCGAGATAGTCCCGTTAGATGACAACATGCTGCGTCGGGTGAAACGCGTCACGGACACGCTGAACCGCCAGGGGCTGCGCGTGGTGGCGGTGGCGACGAAATACCTGCCAGCGCGTGAAGGTGATTACCAGCGTATTGATGAATCCGATCTGATCCTCGAAGGCTATATCGCGTTTCTCGATCCGCCGAAAGAGACCACCGCACCGGCGCTTAAAGCGCTGAAAGCCAGCGGTATTACGGTGAAAATTCTGACGGGCGATAGCGAGCTGGTGGCGGCAAAAGTGTGCCATGAAGTGGGGCTGGATGCGGGCGATGTGGTTATCGGTAGTAGCATTGAGGGGTTAAGTGACGACGAGCTGGCAACGCTTGCTCAGCGCACCACGCTGTTTGCTCGCCTGACTCCAATGCACAAGGAGCGTATTGTCACACTGCTCAAGCGCGAAGGTCATGTGGTCGGCTTTATGGGGGATGGCATTAACGACGCTCCGGCGCTGCGCGCGGCGGACATTGGTATCTCCGTTGACGGCGCGGTTGATATTGCACGTGAAGCGGCTGATATCATCCTGCTGGAAAAGAGCCTGATGGTGCTGGAAGAAGGGGTAATCGAAGGACGCCGTACCTTCTCTAACATGCTGAAGTACATCAAAATGACGGCCAGTTCTAACTTCGGTAATGTGTTTAGCGTGCTGGTGGCGAGCGCCTTCTTGCCGTTCCTGCCGATGTTGCCGCTGCACTTACTGATTCAGAACCTGCTGTACGATGTATCCCAGGTGGCGATTCCGTTTGATAACGTTGATGAAGAGCAGATCAAAAAGCCGCAGCGCTGGAATCCCGCCGAGTTGGGCCGCTTTATGATCTTCTTTGGACCGATCAGCTCGATCTTTGACATTCTGACTTTCTGCCTGATGTGGTTCGTCTTCCATGCCAATACGCCTGAACATCAGACATTGTTCCAGTCTGGCTGGTTCGTGGTGGGCCTGCTGTCGCAAACGCTGATTGTGCATATGATCCGTACCCGTCGCGTGCCGTTCATCCAAAGCCGCGCCGCATGGCCGCTGATGCTGATGACGCTGGTGGTAATGGTGGTGGGCATTGCATTACCGTTCTCGCCGCTGGCCAGCTATCTGCAATTGCAGGCGCTGCCGCTGAGCTACTTCCCGTGGCTGATTGCGATTCTGGCGGGTTACATGACATTAACCCAGCTTGTGAAAGGTTTTTATAGCCGCCGCTACGGCTGGCAGTAATCTTTTTATTTCTCTGCCGGATGGCGTTCACGAAGCCATTCGGCATTTCTGGATCTGCATAAAAACCATCTCCTATGGAGGTGGTCAGCAACAGGTTTTGGTTTTGCCTGTTCAATTCTTCTAAATTTATTCTGAATTATGGAATTGCTAATGCCCTTCAACAGAAGAGGGTACATTGTAAATGTTAACATCAGAGTATGTTAATTATTTACAGGGAATGATTATGTCAAATTATATATTGGGAAAAGAAGATCCTGAATATATTATAGATGCTGGGAGTGGTGAATGGTGTGGTGCTGGTCACTTTTCTGAACAATTATATCACTATAAATGTTACTTAGAGCAATTGGTCGAGGGTAGCTTTTATTTAAAATATCGTTATCCCGTTGCTCGGGACCATTTATTACATTATCTGCAAAACACTGGTGAAGATGTACATATTAATTTATTCGACCTGATGAGCAAATCAAATCAGTTAAGAGATAATTATGTAAGTGAGTTGAATGAGGCGAAAGTATTTTGTCGAAATTTATCACCAGGGCAGCATTTTTTTACTTCTGAGTCTGTTAGTACAGATGATTTTATTTCCAGCGATCCAGATCTTTTTTATGCTATTGGTGGATATCAATATTGGGGCAAAGGACAGGTATTAATTACTGAAGATAAGTATAAAAATACGATGAGCAATGGTAGTAGATTATGTAGTTATGATTTGACATTTCAGTTTAAGTTTTTTGACAGGTATAACTGGAATGTTACTGTCGCAAATTCTGAGGTTCGTTTAGGTAGTGTTATTCCGGTTAGTGATGATTTCATGGGCAGATTTCATCAGGAATGCCTTGCCAGAGAGTACAATATTTTTGGTACCATTGAATCAGAGGTGAAATGGCATGACTGAGCATCGATGCTCTTTGTTTCTGGGAAGAATTCTCAGTGTTGCTACATTCTGCGCTTTTCTCTATATGATTTATGTTGTTTTGGCTTGTTGGGCTCCCATACGTGAAAGCTATCAACTTCTGGTTGTGCAATGGTGCCGTAATGATGATACCAGTATCCATTATGCGGAAAATATCTCGTGGCATGGCTTATATGTTTACCTGGAAAAATCGGCTGGAAACATTATATTAAGAGAAGTAAATACTCCAATTGATAACTCCTTTCAGCCTTACAGGTATATTTACAACATAATCGGTCATGAGCATGAGCTGCGTTTGGCCAGTGAGAAGTGGGGAGCGATTGAGTGTCAGGCAGGAAATAAAGCTATTATTGGTTCATCCGGTTATCTCTTTTTATGGGGGCCGAACTGATGAAGTTTGCTTTACAACGATGCAGAATAAAAATTATCATGTTAATTGGTATTTTGTTGATTTGCATTTTTTTAATCGATTCAGTCGGTCGTTATAATAAGCTTGTTAGCTTCAAAATTTATAATGGCGTGATATATACTTTAGAGAAGATAGATGATGATAGTATCTACGTTCTCAAGGCTAATGTTTATAGCTCAAAAGCTAATTGGCTATTAGGTCGAGTTTGTTTTTCAAAAAATATAGATTCACAGAAAAAAAGAACAATGAAATTGTATCACTGGAATTTTAAAAAAATTGAGAATAAATCAGTTAGCGTAACGAACAAGGGCAGAGAGCTGAGTTTTCCAGTTAGAGATTGCTTGTGAAAAAACAACGCGTAAGGAACCCTGCCAGAGCAGGGCTCTCTAATAAGACTTAGCGACGAACGGCGATCGCTTCAATCTCGATTTTCACGTCTTTCGGCAGACGGGCAACTTCTACGCAAGAACGCGCCGGGAAGGTCGCGTTGTGCTCGGTGAAGAATGCTTCGTAGGTCGCGTTTACGGTGGCGAAATCGTTCAGGTCTTTAACGAAAACGGTCGTTTTTACGATGTCGCCCACTTTCAGGCCTGCTGCTTCAACGATAGCTTTTACGTTTTCCAGCGACTGACGTGCCTGAGCGGATACGTCTTCCGCTACGGCACCGGTTTTCGGATCGACCGGGATCTGACCGGAAGTGATTACCATGCTACCCAGGTCAACGCCCTGAACGTATGGGCCGATTGCTGCTGGTGCATTTTCCGTCGCGATAGTCTTGCTCATGATTTCTCCTGAATTTACAGCGGTAGTAGAATGTTCCCGCCCATTATACACGTCATCCTTCACACTGCCTCTTCGTTGGCTACGTCCTCTTACCCTGGTCACATAGTTTACTATGCTCCCAGTGATAATCGGACTTGCCGCCTCGATGCATTGCGAATGCTTATGTGTAACGGGAGCCGGGATCTCATAACCAACCCCAATTAGTTGGCCAGCACCACATAATGCGAAAACTCTTTTTCACAGTATTTGCATTTGAGTGCGATGTCATCGGCACGTTTTTTCACTGCAAAACTGGAAGAAACCGGCTCAGCATGACTGATGCAGTTGCTGTTCGGGCAAACCAGCACGTTATCGATACGCTCAGGCAGGCTCGGACGTGATTTACCCACTACGTCGTAATCGTCAATGCGGTTTACCGTTGCCTGCGGGGCGTACAGGGAGAGCTGGTTTACCTGCTCGTCGGTCAGGAACGTGTTTTCGATTTTAATCAGATCCTTACGGCCCATCTCGCCAGACGGCAGGTTCAGACCGATGGTGATACGTTGGTCGGTTTCCGTCAGTTTGAACAGCGTCAGCAGCTTAAAACCAACCTGTGCGGGAATGTGGTCAATCACGGTGCCACGTTTGATGGCTTCAACCTGCAGTTTGTTATCGT
Source organism: Citrobacter sp. S39 (assembly GCF_009495675.1). NCBI lineage: Bacteria > Pseudomonadati > Pseudomonadota > Gammaproteobacteria > Enterobacterales > Enterobacteriaceae > Citrobacter > Citrobacter sp. S39. The sequence continues at coordinate 377,102 of NZ_CP045555.1, read as the reverse complement.
GTGTCATCTCTTTTTCTCCCTTACAGTGCCAGTTCGCTATTCAGTACCAGTGCCAGTAACGCCTGGCGGGCGAAGATGCCGTTGCCAGCCTGCTGGAAATACCAGGCGTGCGGCGTCTTATCGACGTCGGTGGTGATTTCATCGATGCGCGGCAGCGGATGTAGCACCTTCATGTTTGCTCTGGCGCCGTTCAAATCGCTGGCGCGCAGGACAAACTGTGCTTTCACGTTGGCGTATTCGGACGGGTCCAGACGCTCTTTTTGTACGCGGGTCATGTAGAGGATATCGACCTCCGCCATCACCTCTTCGATAGTGCCGTGCAGGCTCCAGGCGATACCTTTTTCGTTCAACATATCCAGAATGTATTGCGGCATGGCCAGTGCGTCCGGGGCGATGAAGTAGAAACGGTTACCTTCGAACTTCGCCAGCGCCTGGGTCAGGGAGTGGACGGTACGGCCATATTTCAGGTCACCCACCATGGCGATGTGCAGATTGTCCAGGCGACCCTGCGTTTCCTGAATGGTAAACAGGTCCAGCAGCGTTTGGGTGGGATGTTGGTTGGAGCCGTCGCCTGCGTTCAGTACCGGAACGTTACCGGAGAACTCCGTAGCCAGACGTGCGGCGCCTTCCTGCGGATGACGCATGACGATGGCGTCGACATAGGTGCTGATGACGGAAATGGTATCGGCCAGGGTTTCGCCTTTTTTGCCCAGCGACGTGTTGCTGCTGTCAGAAAAACCCACCACGCTGGCGCCCAGGCGGTGCATGGAGGTTTCAAAGGATAAACGGGTGCGGGTTGACGCTTCAAAGAAGCAACTGGCGATAACCTTATGCTTTAACAGCTCCGGCTGTGGGTTAGCTTTTAATTTCGCCGCCGTCGCGAGGACCAGATTGAGGTCATCGCGGCTGAGGTCGTTTATGGAAATGATGTGTTTTTGATAGAGCGGGTTAGCCATGTTTATCTCCTGACGCCTGGGCAAAAAAAAAGCCCCTCAATTGAGGGGCTCGGAATGGGTGATCAACGGAAAGAAAAACGGCAGGCCAGCGTCCTTTTTCAGACGCGGTAAGACAAAATGTCGTACACACTGAACCATACATCCTCCCGGCAAATTGTCCGCGATTATACTCAGCTCCGTTATGGGATCAAGCGGAAAATGCACAATTTATTCACCGCAAACGGTTCTTATGAATTTTAATTCATTTTAAATAGATAGTTAATCTGCTTGTGCACCAGCCCCGTTCGCTGCACAACTCGCGGTGCAACCCAGACAATACTGCTGCCAGCGATGACACCCAGAATCTCTGGTAACGCGTGGTAATCGAGGATTCTGGCAACGGCACGGCCATAACCTGCTGCCGTGTGGATGAGGATAAATTCGCTATTGTGCTCAACGCTGACCACCATTTCAGCAATCGATCGGGCAGCATCAGGAGCGGGGCGCGACTGCGGATTTACAGAATAAATTTTTTGCCCTTTTATATTTCTTATTTTTATAGCCCCGAGCAGTTTCAGCAGACGGGATACCGTTGACTGGCTAATTCCGGTAAAACCATGGTGCTGGAGATCGCGGCGAAGCGCTTCCTGAGAAAGGTAGCTTTTTTCGCTAATCAGGCGCTGACAAATCGCCAATTGTTTCTGCTCTTTGGTCGAGTAATCATCGAATTCCTTCATAAATACACCCTAAGTTTATCATTTGTATCAATGTGATGGCGAAATTCACCACATTTGCAGTATCAATAACGGCTCAAACGGGCGGTTGCGCAGAAAAACGAGAGTGCGCTCAAAAAAGCCGTCGGGATCCGACGGCTAAAAGGGCTACAACATAGCGCCGATACTCAGGACGGCCATGTTCAGTAACGTCAAAATGAGCAGGAGCGGGGCGACCCATTTCAGGTAGCGCACGTAAGGAACACGGGCGATGGCTAACCCACCCATCACGACGGCTGAGGTGGGTGTAATCAGATTCACAATGCCGGAAGCGGATTGATACGCGGTGACGACCAGATCCCTGGGGACATGCGCGAAGTCGGCCAGCGGGGCCATAATGGGCATCGTGAGCACCGCCAGGCCAGACGAGGAAGGGACCAGGAAGGAGAGCAATACTTCCAGCCAGTAGGTTACATTGATGAAAATGGTGGTGGACAGACCGGAGACTAAATTTTCGGCGCTGTGCAAAATAGTGTGGGTGATCATGCCGTTGTCCATCACCACCACGATACCGCGTGCAATGCCGATAATCAGCGCCACGCCAAGCAGATCCCGCGCACCGTCAATGAAGGTACTGGTGAAGGCTTCTTCACTCATGCGGGCAATCACGCCGACGATAATGGCAGAACCCAGAAAGACTGCGGATATTTCTGCCATCCACCATCCGAGTACTGCGACGCCATAAATCATTACCGCAAAGGCGGCGGCGAATATCAGCAGGATCCACTTACGCGTGGCTGTGAATTCAAGATTGGTATTGCCGCGATTGCCGAGAAAATGCGCACGGTTTTCCTCCATTTTATCCGCCACAATCGACAACTCCGGGTGATTGCGGACTTTGCGCGCATAACGCATGACCCACACCACACAGATAACATAGCCGACGACCAGCAGCAGAATGCGCATCAGCATTCCCTGGGTGAAGGGGATCCCGGCGGCGTTAGCCGCGATAACCGTTGCGAAAGGGTTGATTGTCGAGCCGAGTGTGCCAATGCCCGCGCCGAGCAGAACGGTGGCGGCGGCAACCAACGGATCAAAGCGTGCGGCCATCATGACCGGAACCAGCAATGTGTAGAATGGGAGTGATTCCTCCGCCATCCCGTAAATCGTACCTCCGGCGGCGAAAAGCCCCATTAGAATGGGGATCATCCACTCCTCTTTACCGTTCAACCTGACCGTCACGCGCTCGATACCTGCGTCGATGGCGCCTGTTTTGTTTACTACGCCGAGAAACCCACCAATAATCAGGACAAACAACGCCACATCAATTGCGCCTGCGGTATAGGTTTCGTGGTTGTAAAGACCGTCAATCGGGGCCAGCAGTACAGCGGTAAAACCTTGCGGGTGCGCCTCTGTGGGGGCATAAGTACCGGCAACTGGCACTTCTTTGCCCAGAGTAGCATTCATCGCCATCTGGTATTTCCCTGCCGGGACTATCCAGGTCATAACCGCGACGAGTGCAATGAGAATAAACAGGATGGTATATGCGCTGGGAAATTTGAATTTGCCCATGATGTTCTCCGGATAGCTTGGGCATATGCCGTCAGGCGACATACGCCCGCTGGGGTTAGTCGCCGAGGGTCGCTACCATTACCGCTTTAATGGTATGCATCCGGTTCTCTGCTTCGTCGAAGACGATGGAATGAGCTGACTCAAAAACCTCTTCCGTGACTTCAAGCCCTTTCAGGCCGTAGGCCATTTCGATTTCACGTCCAACCTTTGTGTGCTCGTTATGGAAGGCGGGCAGACAGTGCATAAATTTCACATTGGGGTTACCGGTTGCGTTGATGACCCGCTGGTTAATTTGATAGGGCGTCATCAGGCTAACGCGTTCTGCCCAGGCTTCTTTGGGTTCGCCCATAGAGACCCAGACATCGGTGTAGAGGAAATCGACGTCGTATACACCTTCCTCAACATCCTCTGTGAGCGTAATGCGTGCGCCAGTCACGCTGGCAATTTCACGGCATTCGGCAACCAGTGCCTCGTCAGGCCAGAAGGATTTAGGTGCGACCAGACGGATATCCATCCCCATTTTCGCTGCGCCAACCATCAGCGAATTACCCATGTTATTGCGGGCGTCACCGAGATAAGCGAAACTCAGTTCCGGCAAGGTTTTACCCGGCGCGTGTTCCAGCATGGTCATCAGATCCGCGAGGATCTGGGTGGGGTGAAATTCATTTGTCAGTCCATTCCAAACAGGAACTCCGGCAAATTGCCCCAGTTCCTCCACAATGTCCTGGCCGTATCCGCGATATTCAATGCCGTCGTACATGCGGCCTAGCACGCGGGCAGTATCTTTCATTGATTCTTTATGGCCGATCTGCGATCCGCTTGGGCCGAGATAGGTCACCTGTGCGCCTTGATCGAAAGCGCCGACTTCAAAGGCACAGCGGGTACGGGTTGAGGTTTTTTCGAAGATCAGCGCGATATTTTTACCGACCAGCGTCTGTCTTTCGCGCCCGGCCTTTTTTGCCGTTTTTAACTCGATAGCCAGATCGATCAGGTACTGGATTTCCGTCGGGGTGTAGTCCAGCAGTTTGAGAAAATTGCGATTTTTCAGGTTAACAGTCATGAAAATGTCCTTATGTAGGCCGGATAAGGCGAAGCCGTCATCCGGCAAAAAAAAGTCCTACGCGTTAGCGTCGGTGGTTTCGAGACGAATTAGCGTGCCTTTGTCGCCGGCGAGAATGGCCGGACCGTCGGCCAGTGAACCAATGCCAGCAATTCTCCGACAGTGAGAGACGAATTCCGCGCAGGCGGTGACTTTGGGGCCCATTGAACCGGCGTCGAATTGCATTTCACCGAGCAGTTCCGGGGTGACCTGGGACAGCGGGCGCTGGGTAGGTTTGCCCCAGTCGAGGTACACGGCATCAGCATCGGTGAGGATCAGCAACGCATCGGCATGGAGTTGGCGGGCGAGTAGGGCGGCGGAGAGATCCTTGTCGATCACCGCTTCAATGCCGTGGTAGCCATCGGCTTTTTCCACCACCGGTACGCCGCCTCCGCCGTTGCAAATCACCAGATGATCGCGGGCGATCAATGTACGAATGGCATCACTTTCAACGATACGTTTGGGTTGTGGAGAGGGCACAACGCGGCGGAACGCTTTGCCATCGGCTTTGAAAATCCAGCCCTTTTCCGCGTGTAGCGTTTTAGCCTGAGCGTCGTCGTAAATCGGTCCGATATATTTGGTCGGATTGCTGAAGGCTGGATCGCGGGCATCGACTTCAACCTGAGTCAGCAGCACACTAATTTCACGCTGTGGAAGCTGGTTTTTCAGCGCCTGTTGCAGCATATAGCCAATCATTCCCTGACTTTCCGCGCCGAGAATGTCGAGCGGATAGGGGGTGACGCTGGCATACGCACTGTTTTGCAACGCCAAAAGTCCAACCTGCGGGCCATTGCCGTGCACCAGAATCACGCGCCATTGCTGTGTGAGCTGAGCGATAGTTTTTGCCGCCAGCTCAATGTTCTTGCGCTGGATGTCAGCTTCCAGCGGCTCGCCGCGTTTGAGCAGCGCATTGCCGCCCAACGCCACAACCAGAGTAGGTTTGTTTTCCATGACTTCTCCTTAAATACCGTCGCGTTCCAGTGGGCAGCTCATGCAGCGTGCGCCGCCGCGTCCACGTCCAAGTTCGTCGCCAGGAATGGGTAAAACGGTGATGCCTGCTTTGTCGTATTTCTCGTTGGTCCAGATGTTGCGCTCGTAACCCACCACCACACCGGGGCGTAGCGTCAGGACGTTGTTGGCGTCATTCCACTGTTCGCGTTCAGCTTCGAAGGCGTCGCCTCCGGTGGTTATCAGCGTGATTTGGTCGAGGCCCAGCGCTTTTTCGAGGGCATGTACCAGAGTACTTTCCTGGGTGCGTTTCAAGCCGCCGCGCCCGTCTGGCGTCAGGGTCCAGCACTGGACATCCGGGCGTACCACTTCCGGGTAGACGGAGAAGGTATCAATATCAATGTGGGTCATGACGGTATCGAGGTGCATACAGGAGCGATGTTTCGGCAGTTCAACCGCGATGACGCGTTCAGCCTGGCGATGCTTAAACAGCGACTGGGCAAGGAATTCAATGCCCTGCGGCGTGGTGCGTTCCGACATACCGATGAGTACCGCGCCGCGACCAATGACCAGCACATCTCCACCTTCTAATGTGGCGTGGTCGTAATTAATATTTTCATCGCCGAAATATTTAATAAATTCACCATCAGCAAATTGAGGGTGCCAACGGTAGATCGCCCGCAGGTTATTGGTTTCTCTTTGCCGCGCGGTTTTTGCCATTGGGTTAATTGACACACCGTTATATATCCAGCATGAGGTGTCGCGGGTAAATAAGTGGTTTGGTAATGGCTTCATAATAAAGTCATTAATATCGTGAGTATCGACCACCATATTTTTGATTGAGGCAGGAATTTCTCCGTAGGTTAGCCCACCGCTTAAATGCCGGGCGAGTTCCCGATGCTGCATATCTGCAAGCCAGGCACGAATATCCGTGGCGAAAGCTGGGCCAAGGCGATAATCAGATATTTGTGTCTCCAGCAACCAGTCTTTGGCATCTTGGACATCTAAGGTTTGTGTCAATAAATCAGTGAGTAACAGAACCTCAATCCCTTGCTGACGTAACGTGTTGGCGAAAATGTCATGCTCTTCTCCTGCACGTTCTACCGAAAGAACATCATCAAAAAGCAGTTCCTGGCAATTTGATGGCGTCAGCCTTTTTAAGCTGAGATTAGGGCGATGTAGCATTACGCTACGTAATTGACCGATTTCAGACCCGACATAATGCTTTTCCATCATTATTCCTTTAATACGATTTTAAAAAATAAAGAGGATGTGCCTGCAAATAATATTTATTGCAGTCATGACTTTTCAGCTGATTTCGGAATCTATATTTAGATCTTATTTGATGAGGAAACGTGATTTATTTCACAGTCAGGTCGATATTTGACTTTTGATGTTTAATTTATGATATGGCTCGGAGAATTAATAAAATAAAAACATGAATAATTGAATTACTACGCGGGAATATGTCTTGTTATTTATCGGTGTTAATTTTATGTACACTTTTAGTGTGCTGTAATATAAGTAATACATTGATTTATTTGTGCTTTTTTCTGTGTTGTGAATTATTATGCGAATATATGATTTTATTATTTGCGCGGTAAAGTTCATTTCAAAATAAATATGACGATGAAGAAGGATAGCGAAGGAGAGGTGAACTGTGATCGATAGCTGGTTTTTCTAATAAAACTTTTAATAACAGTTGGTTACTGATCTGTTTGAAAAAGGGTGGCCGAAAGTTATGCAAAGTTTATGCATAACCTGTTGCTGAGAGTTAGCAATTATTTAACACCATCAGCGATAAACATGCGTTGACGCAAAATATCGGCAAATAGCAGTAGTATGGCAGGCCGTTTTTTCGTATAACAACTAAAATGAAACGATGTTTTAATTAAGGGGTTTGAGATGATTGTTGGCAATATTCACAACCTGGATGCCTGGCTGCCGGAAGAGCTGCGTCAGGCAATTGAACACATTAAAGCGCATGTGACGGATGCGACGGAAAAAGGTAAGCACGACATTGACGGCGATCGCCTGTTTTATCTGATTGCCGAAGATATGACGGAGCCGTTCGCACAGCGCCGCGCCGAATATCACGCTCGCTATCTGGATATTCAGATCCTGCTCAAAGGCCAGGAAGGAATGAACTTCAGCACGCAGCCTGCGGGCGCGCCGGAAACTGACTGGCTGGCGGATAAAGATATCGCCTTCCTGCCGGAAGGGGTACAGGAGAAAACGGTGGTGCTGAACGAAGGTGATTTCGTGGTGTTCTATCCGGGTGAAGTGCATAAACCGCTGTGCGCGGTCGGAGCTCCAGCGTTGGTACGCAAAGCCGTGGTGAAAATGCAAGTGGCATAAGCGTATTTGCCGGGGGCGGCTTCGCCTTGCCCGGTCTACGGGAGCGCGGTTGTAGGCCGGATAAGATGCTTAGCATCGCCATCCGGCATTCTTTTCATCCATGCCCTCACTTCGCCAGCGTCGCCACCATCACCGCTTTGATGGTGTGCATCCGGTTTTCCGCCTGATCAAATACGATGCTGGCGGGTGATTCAAAGACCTCATCGGTCACTTCCATACCGCCGTGCAGACCATATTCCTGTGCCATTTGTTTGCCAACCGTGGTTTGATCGTCATGAAATGCGGGCAGGCAGTGCAGGAATTTCACCTGTGGATTGCCGGTCAACGCCATCATCGTGCTATTAACCTGGTACTTACGCAGCAGCGCAATACGTTCGGCCCACTTCTCTTTTGCTTCGCCCATTGATACCCAGACGTCGGTATAGATAAAGTCCGCACCTTTCACGCCCGCGGCGACATCTTCGGTCAGCGTAATATTGCCACCGTTTTTCTGTGCCAGCGCTTTGCACTCTGCAACCAGACTTTCCTCTGGCCAGCAGGCCTGCGGTGCGACCAGGCGCAGATCCAGCCCGGTTAACGCAGCGGCTTCCAGCATGGAATTGCCCATATTGTTGCGGGCATCACCGGTGTAGACCAGCGTCATCTCATTAAACGCTTTACCCGGCAGGTGTTCCTGCATAGTTAACAGATCCGCCAGCAGCTGGGTGGGATGAAACTCGTTGGTTAATCCGTTCCACACCGGAACTCCGGCATATTCCGCCAGCGTCTCGACAATCTCCTGGCCGTGGCCCCGATACTGAATACCGTCGTACATGCGGCCGAGCACGCGGGCGGTGTCTTTGATCGACTCTTTATGGCCAATCTGGCTGCCGCTTGGCCCGAGATACGTCACGCGAGCACCCTGGTCGTATGCGGCAACTTCGAAAGAGCAACGGGTTCGGGTTGAGTCTTTTTCGAAGATGAGCGCGATGTTTTTACCGGTGAGCTTTGCGACTTCAGTGCCGTTTTTCTTATCTGCCTTTAGCTGCGCGGCGAGCTGGAGCAGTGACGTGAGTTCAGCAGAGGTGAAATCAAGCAGTTTCAAAAAATGTTTATGATAAAACGCAGACATGGTTCCCTCACATGGCTTAGGCTATTTATTGAATTAAAATTCAATTTATATGGATGTTTATTCATTTGCAACCTTGTTTAACAAATCTTTCCTGGAAAGGTGGAGGCAATGACAGCGGTATGTGACAATAAGAGTATCGGCAGGACATTATGAGGAACGAGCCATGGCAAACCCGGAACTACTGGAAGAACAGCGTGAAGAAACGCGCTTGATTATTGAAGAGTTACTCGAAGATGGCAGCGATCCAGACGCGCTGTACACCATTGAGCATCACCTTTCCGCGGATGACTTCGAAACCCTGGAAAAAGCGGCAGTAGAAGCCTTCAAGCTGGGTTATGAAGTGACCGAGCCGGAAGAGCTGGAAGTGGAAGAAGGCGACACGGTTATTTGCTGTGATATTTTGAGCGAATGTGCACTGAATGCGGAGTTGATCGATGCTCAGGTTGAGCAACTGATGAACCTGGCTGAAAAATATGATGTGGAATACGACGGTTGGGGCACCTATTTTGAAGACCCGAACGGCGAAGAAGGTGAAGACGGCGACGATGAAGATCTCGTCGACGAAGATGATGACGGCGTGCGTCACTAAGTCATCTACTGACCTGCGGTAGCCCAGGCTGCCGCAGGCCAAGGACAATGTATGGATTACCTGCAAATACTCTCCCCGATCCACAATTTCCTGCACTGTAAAACGCCCCAGGCCTGGCTTGATAAAGCGCGAGACCCGGCTAATCTGCCTCTGTTATTGACCGATCACCTCGTCTGTGAGCTGAAAGCGGCGCAAACGGCGATGCTGCTGGTGCGTAAGTATGTCGCAGATAAACAGGGATCTCAGGCGCTGCTGGACTGGCTGAAACCCTATGAAGCGTTTGCTTTCAGAGAAGGGGATGAGCCGGATTTTATCGCGCTGAATAAACAGATAAGCAAAAGCGTGATGCCGCAAACCGACGACCCGTGGGGACGCAAGCTTATCGACAGCATGGTTTTGCTGATCAAGGAAGAACTGCATCATTTCTGGCAGGTGCGTGAGGCGATGATGAGTCGCAACATTCCCTATATTAAGATTACCGCCAGCCGTTACGCCAAAGGCATGCTCAAAGAGGTGCGCACCCACGAGCCGCTGACATTAATCGATAAACTGATTTGCGGGGCTTACATTGAGGCGCGTTCCTGTGAACGGTTCGCCGCGCTCGCACCGTATCTGGATAACGATTTGCAGGCGTTTTATCTGTCGCTGCTGCGATCCGAGGCGCGGCACTATCAGGATTACCTGGCGCTGGCGCAGCAGGTTTCAACCGATGATATCAGTCGCCGGGTGCAGTTTTTTGGCGAAGTAGAAGCCGCGTTGATCACCTCTCCTGACGATGAATTCCGCTTTCACAGCGGTGTGCCAGCTTAGTTCCTTTCTTTGGCGCGCGGTGCCCATCGCCGCGCGGTTTAATCCTTCCTGTTTCTGTTAGCAAAATCTGGTGGCTGGAAATAGCTCGCTGCTGCCGTAATAATCAAAACATCGAAGGGGAAATATATCCCTGTAACAGAGACGATTTGGCATAAGGATGGTTAATGAACTGGGCACACGTTTTGTTGGCAGGTTATATCGGGGCGGTGATTGCTATCGTCGTCGGCATGTTTCGCAAAAAAGGCTGGCTGGGCAAGGTCTCAGGCGCGGTGGTCTTTGTGGTGGCGATTATCGCGTGGAATCTGTTTGATGTGCACTACCTGATCCCACGCGAAAGCCCTGATTATGGTCTGACGGATGCGCAGAAATTTGAAAACGCGATGCTGTCCATGCCCGTTTATCAGGTGCTTAAGGAGCAGGAGCCAGCGCTGTGGCAGAACATCCTCACCCAGGCAACGAAGCTGAAAGAGGCGGGGAAAAGCGAACAGCAGATTATCGACGCTATTCAGCCGCAGATCCTACAGGTACAGATGGCGCGTTTGCAGCAGGCGCCTGATGCCAACGTGATCGAGTATATGAAGATTAATCTCGAGCAGATTGCCGCGGTGGCAAAAGTGGGCAATGACGAATGTTTTCGCTTTTTATTCCCGGCAGTGAAGGCGGGATTAACCCGGTGCGTATTATTCCGCGCGAGCTCATGAACCGTCGTATGGCCAGCGACATGAGTATGATGCACGCGGCCTATGGCCCGAACAAACATACGGTTACGGCGGAAGAAAAACAGTTGGCACTTCAGGATCTGCAATCCATCAGTCCGGGGCTGGTACAGCGCTTTGGACCGGATATCCAAATCATGGCCGATCCGAGTAAAGGCGTGGGCAAAGAGAAAGTCGCCTGTGAAATGGTGCAAGATTTATGGTCACAGGTGCTGAAGCTGCCAACCGCTCGCGCGGCTGGCGTTATTCGACTGATGCTCTCAGCCGAGATGCAGTAACGCGGTTAAAGCCTCTCGGCGTAAGGTCAGAGGGGCTTTAACATTCGCACTTCACAATCTACGTGCCCGGTACAGCCCAGCGCTTCGCTGATATGCTCAAAGCCTAAATGCTCATACAGGCGAATTGCCTCAGTCAGAAAAGCCGTGGTCTCAAGATAGCACTGCTTAAAACCTTGCTCACGGGCATGTTCAAGCGCCATCAGCGCCAGTTTTTTCGCCAGCCCCTGACCGCGCGCACTCGACAGGAAGTACATCTTTTGCAGCTCGCAAATGTCTGGTTCACTACATCCTAACGGTGCAACACCGCCGCCGCCCACGACTTCACCGTTTTGCTCAACCACCCAGTAGGCCGCGCCCGGCTGGCTGTAAACCTGGAACAATTCGTCCAGATTAGGGTCGGCAACGGTGTAGCCTTTATCGGCGGTCAGGCCGTATTCAGCGGAAACTTTGCGGATAACGCGGGCAATTGCGGCGTTATCATCGGCAGAAATTCGGCGCAGCGTTGCCGCGACGGAGGTAATGGCACTCATAGCGAACTCATGACATAAAAGTGAGACATATGCAGTTAATACCACTGCGGTGAGGGGAAGCGCAAGCGAGGATAATTCAATAAAAAGCCTCTGAGCATATGCGTCAGAGGCTTTTATTGTCTGCGGCGTCGGATGCGCAACACTTATCCGACCTACGTTGACGGTGCCCGTAGGCCGGATAAGCGCAAGCGCCATCCGGCAAACGTACAGGCACGATGATTACAGCGCGGCGATAACTGCCTGCTGCTCAATCAGCTTCGCTTTCGCTTCTGCGTAACCGTCCAGCTTCTCACGCTCTTTGGCGATGACCGCTTCCGGTGCGCGGACAACGAAACCTTCGTTGGACAGTTTGCCTTCGATACGGGCAATCTCACCTTCGATTTTCGCCACTTCTTTCGCCAGACGCGCCAGCTCATCTTCTTTGTTGATGAGGCCAGCCATCGGGATCAGCAACTCGGCGCCGTCGATGATTTTGGTCACGGAGACCGGACCTTTGTCATCGGCTGGCAGCACGGTGATGCTTTCCAGACGCGCCAGGTTAAGCAGGAAGCTCTTGTTGTCGTTTACACGACGCATCGCATCCGCGCTGCAACCACGCAGCAGCAGCTCCAGCGGTTTGCCCGGGGCAATGTTCATTTCCGCGCGAATATTACGTACGGCAACAATCGCCTGCTTCAGCCATTCGGTATCGGCCAGCGCCGCTTCGTCTACCTGAGCCGCGTTATATTCCGGGAACGGCTGCAGCATGATGGTATCTGCGGTGTTGCCACAAATCACTTTCACGCGCTGCCAGATGGTTTCGGTGATGAACGGAATGATCGGGTGCGCCAGGCGCAGCAGGCCTTCCAGCACGGTGACCAGCGTATTACGGGTGCCGCGCAGTTCAGCATCAGTTCCTCCGGTCATTACCGGCTTGGTCAGCTCCAGATACCAGTCGCAGAACTGGTTCCAGGTGAACTCGTACAGGATGCCCGCAGCGATATCGAAGCGGAAGTTATCCAGCGCTTCGCGGTACGCTTTGATGGTCTGGTTGAATTCAGCGAGGATCCAGCGGTCTGCCAGAGACAGAGTCATTTCGCCGCCGTTGAAGCCGCAATCATTTCCTTCAGTGTTCATCAGCACGAAGCGGCTGGCGTTCCACAGCTTGTTACAGAAGTTACGGTAACCTTCCAGACGCTTCATATCCCAGTTGATATCGCGGCCGGTCGAAGCCAGCGCCGCCAGGGTAAAGCGCAGGGCGTCGGTGCCGTGCGGCTCAATACCGTTCGGGAACTGCTTCTCGGTACGTTTGGCAATCTTCTCAGCCAACTGCGGCTGCATCATGTTGCCGGTGCGTTTCTCCAGCAGCTCCGGCAGTGAGATACCGTCGACCATATCCAGCGGATCGATAACGTTGCCCTTGGATTTGGACATCTTCTGGCCTTCGTCATCACGGATCAGACCGGTCATGTAGACGGTCTTAAACGGAACCTGCGGCTTGCCGTTTTCATCTTTGATGAAGTGCATGGTCATCATGATCATGCGGGCAATCCAGAAGAAGATGATGTCGAAGCCGGAAACCATCACGCTGGTTGGGTGGAACTGACGCAGCGCGTCGGTGTTTTCCGGCCAGCCCAGGGTAGAGAAGGTCCACAGCGCGGAGGAGAACCAGGTATCCAGAACGTCTTCGTCCTGACGAAGCTGAACGTCGGCGCCGAGGTTGTTTTCCTGACGCACTTCGTCTTCGGTACGGCCAACGTAGACGTTGCCGTCGTTGTCATACCATGCCGGGATACGGTGACCCCACCACAACTGACGGGAAATACACCAGTCCTGAATGTCACGCATCCAGGAGAAGTACATGTTTTCGTACTGCTTCGGTACGAACTGAATTTCGCCGTTTTCAACCGCTTCAACCGCCGGTTTCGCCAGCACGTCGGCACGCACGTACCACTGGTCGGTCAGCATCGGTTCGATAACCACGCCACCACGGTCGCCGTAAGGCACGGTCAGGTCGTGCGGTTTAATTTCTTCCAGCAGGCCCAGCGCATCAATGGCAGCGACGATCGCTTTACGCGCGGCAAAGCGTTCCAGCTTCTGGAACTCAGCCGGGATTGCGTTGGAGTAAACGTCGGACTCTTCACCTTTGGTGTCGTACACTTCCGCGGTTTCACGGATGTCACCGTCAAAGGTCAGAATGTTGATCATCGGCAGGCCGTGACGTTTCCCGACTTCGTAGTCGTTAAAGTCGTGTGCCGGGGTGATCTTCACGCAGCCGGTGCCTTTTTCCATATCGGCATGTTCGTCGCCGACGATCGGAATACGGCGGTCAACCAGCGGCAGAATAACGAATTTGCCGATCAGATCTTTATAGCGCGGATCTTCCGGGTTCACGGCCACGCCGGTGTCGCCCAGAATGGTTTCCGGACGGGTAGTCGCCACGACCAGGTAATCTTTACCGTCTGCGGTTTTCGCGCCGTCGGCCAGCGGATAGCGGATGTGCCACATGGAGCCTTTAGACTCGCGGTTTTCCACTTCCAGGTCAGAGATGGCGGTGCGCAGTTTCGGGTCCCAGTTTACTAGGCGCTTGCCACGGTAAATCAGGTCTTCTTTGTACAGGCGAACGAAGACTTCTTTCACGGCATTGGAAAGGCCTTCGTCCATGGTGAAGCGCTCGCGCTCCCAGTCAACGGAGTTGCCGAGACGGCGCATCTGACGGGTAATGGTGCCGCCGGATTCCGCTTTCCACTGCCAAATTTTATCGATAAACGCTTCGCGACCGTAGTCGTGACGGGTTTTACCTTCTTCAGCGGCAATCTTACGCTCAACCACCATCTGGGTAGCGATACCCGCGTGGTCGGTACCAGCCTGCCACAGGGTGTTTTTACCCTGCATGCGCTGGTAGCGAATCATGGTATCCATGATGGTTTGCTGGAAAGCATGACCCATATGCAAACTGCCGGTGACGTTCGGCGGCGGGATCATGATGCAGAAGGACTCTTTGCTTTCATCGCCGTTAGGTTTGAAATAGCCCTGCTTTTCCCAGTGCTCGTAAAGCGGCTGTTCGATATCTTGTGGGTTGTATGTCTTTTCCATTATTTCCAGGTTGCCGTATTCAGGTTAAAACCAGCCACGCGGTAAGCTTTGTAGCGATCGCGTGCCGATTGTTTCAAAGAATCTTCGTAAGGAACGAAGTCTATCACTTCTGTGAAAGCGGTGGCAAAATCTGCAAAGCCAACGCGCAAACTGATGAGCAGGTCGCGCGGGCTGCTATTGCGTTTCTCCGGCCAGGCAATCTCTACCGGCGCGCCGCCTCTGGGGCCTTCGCCCGCCAGATTATGCGGAACAAAGCTTTCTGCCGGTCTTGCCCACAGGGCTTCATCCAGTCGAAGAGCCTGCTTTTCGTTTTCACAGGCGATAAGCACGCGCTTGCCAGCCCGCCAACGTTCTGCGGCAATTTCACACACCAGTTGCTCGACGGCGCTTAAACCATCTTGTTGTGTGTCGTTGTCCAGAAGATAGAACGTCGCATTCTTCATATATGGGGCTTCTTGTGGTGGATTTAAATGCAAAGCCGGGTGGCGCTACGCTTACCCGGCCTACGGTTGAGTGACGTTGTAGGCCGGGTAAGGCGAAGCCGCCACCCGGCGTTTTACATCACTCTTCGCCGTTAAAACCCGCGCGATTGAGCAGGAACTGCGACAGTAACGCGACCGGACGACCGGTTGCACCTTTGGCTTTACCGGAGCGCCATGCGGTTCCGGCGATATCCAGGTGCGCCCAGTTGTACTTACGGGTAAAGCGTGACAGGAAGCAGCCCGCGGTAATGGCGCCGCCAGGGCGTCCGCCGATGTTCGCCATATCCGCAAAGTTAGACTCTAACTGCTCCTGGTATTCATCACCCAGCGGCAAACGCCACGCGCGGTCGCCAGCCTGCTCGGACGCACCGATCAGCTCATGCGCCAGCGGGTTGTGGTTCGACATCAGGCCGGTGATGTGATGGCCCAGCGCAATCACGCACGCGCCGGTCAGGGTCGCAACGTCAATCACCGCCTCCGGCTCAAAGCGCTCGACGTAGGTTAACACGTCGCACAGCACCAGACGGCCTTCGGCGTCGGTATTGAGCACTTCAACGGTCTGACCAGACATGGTGGTCAGCACGTCGCCTGGGCGATACGCGCGGCCACCCGGCATATTTTCGCAGCCCGCCAGTACTCCGACGACGTTGATGGGCAACTGAAGCTCGGCCACCATGCGCATTACGCCGTACACAGCCGCCGCGCCGCACATGTCGTACTTCATCTCATCCATGCCTTCGGCTGGTTTGATGGAGATACCGCCGGAGTCGAAGGTTAACCCTTTACCGACCAGTACAATTGGACGCGCGTCTTCGGACGGGTTGCCTTTGTACTCGATGACTGACATCAGCGACTCGTTCTGCGAACCGTGACCGACGGCGAGATAAGAGTGCATACCCAGCTCTTTCATCTGCTGCTCGCCGATCACGCGGGTCACAACATTTTTGCTGTAGCTGTCTGCCAACTGACGCGCCTGAGAGGCCAGATAAGCTGCGTTACAGATGTTCGGCGGCATGTTGCCGAGATCTTTCGCCGCTTTAATGCCAGCGGCGATTGCCAGACCGTGTTGGATCGCACGCTCACCGCTGGTCAGCTCGCGGCGGGTCGGCACGTTGAAGACCATTTTACGCAGCGGGCGACGCGGCTCGCTTTTGTTGGTCTTCAACTGGTCAAAGCTGTACAGCGTTTCCTGTGCCGTCTCAACGGCCTGGCGCACTTTCCAGTAGTTATTGCGCCCTTTGACGTGCAGCTCAGTCAGAAAGCAGACGGCTTCCATTGAGCCAGTATCATTCAGCGTATTGATGGTTTTCTGAATGACCTGCTTGTACTGGCGCTCGTCAAGTTCGCGCTCTTTGCCACAACCAATGAGGAGAATTCGCTCAGACAGAACGTTAGGAACATGGTGCAGCAACAGGGTTTGACCCGGTTTGCCTTCCAGTTCGCCACGACGCAGCAGTGCGCTGATGTACCCGTCGCTGATCTTGTCGAGCTGCTCTGCAATCGGAGAGAGGCGGCGTGGTTCAAAGACACCCACGACGATGCACGCACTCCGCTGTTTCTCCGGGCTACCGCTTTTTACACTGAACTCCATGCACTACGCTCCTGAATCTTAAAGACAACAGCGGTGGCTACGGATAGAATTGCAAGCTTTCGTAACTCATACCCGCTGTTGCGGTGACTTCGTGTTAATCTTAACGTTATTACGGCATTGGCACGTCAGAACAATTTCTGAGAGGTGGATCCGTTGAGTATAATGATCTTAGCGACGATTTCGACGACTCAAGAGAATAAATGACGTTTAAGCCATGAAACAAGCTAAATTCCGGCAAAAGACGGGTTTTTACGGGCGTATTTAAAGTGATAATCATAAGATATCTGGTTCGGGAAACGCTCAAAAGCCAACTTGCGATCCTATTCATCCTGCTTTTGATCTTCTTTTGTCAAAAGTTGGTCAGGATCCTTGGTGCGGCTGTTGACGGTGATATCCCGGCAAATCTGGTGCTCTCGCTGCTGGGGCTGGGCGTGCCAGAAATGGCGCAACTTATCTTGCCCTTAAGCCTGTTCCTCGGGCTGCTGATGACGCTGGGCAAACTGTATACCGAAAGTGAAATTACGGTCATGCATGCCTGCGGGCTGAGCAAGGCTGTGCTTGTTAAAGCGGCGATGGTGCTGGCGTTGTTTACCAGTATTATTGCGGCGGTCAACGTGATGTGGGCCGGACCGTGGTCCTCCAGACATCAGGACGAAGTCCTGGCGGAGGCGAAAGCGAACCCCGGTATGGCGGCGCTTGCTCAGGGGCAATTCCAGCAGGCGACCAACGGCAGTTCGGTGCTGTTTATCGAAAGCGTTGACGGCAGCAACTTCAAAGACGTGTTCCTCGCGCAAATCCGTCCGAAAGGCAACGCTCGTCCTTCGGTCGTCGTAGCCGATTCCGGACATCTTACCCAATTGCGCGATGGCTCTCAGGTTGTGACGTTAAACCAGGGGACGCGCTTTGAAGGTACCGCGCTGCTGCGCGATTTCCGCATTACCGACTTCCAGGATTATCAGGCGATTATCGGCCATCAGGCCGTGGCGCTGGATCCAAACGATACCGAACAGATGACCATGCGTACGCTGCTGGCGACCGACACCGATCGCGCCCGCGCGGAGCTGACCTGGCGTATCACGTTAGTATTCACCGTATTTATGATGGCGCTGATGGTTGTACCGCTGAGCGTGGTAAACCCGCGTCAGGGTCGCGTGCTGTCGATGCTGCCAGCAATGCTGCTCTATTTGCTGTTCTTCCTGGTTCAGACATCGCTGAAGTCGAACGGTGGCAAAGGTAAGCTGGATCCGGTGTTCTGGATGTGGGTGGTTAACCTGGCTTATCTGGCGCTGGCGATTGTGCTTAACCTCTGGGATACGGTGCCGATGCGCCGCTTGCGTGCCTGTTTTATGCGCAAAGGAGCGGTATAATGCAGCCTTTTGGTGTACTTGACCGCTATATCGGTAAAACCATTTTCACCACCATCATGATGACGCTGTTCATGCTGGTGTCGCTCTCCGGGATCATCAAGTTCGTTGACCAGCTGAAAAAAGCCGGGCAGGGGAGCTACGATGCGATGGGCGCCGGGCTGTATACCCTGCTCAGTGCGCCGAAAGATATCCAGATCTTCTTCCCGATGGCGGCGCTGCTGGGGGCATTGCTGGGGCTGGGCATGCTGGCCCAGCGCAGTGAACTGGTGGTGATGCAGGCTTCTGGCTTTACCCGTATGCAGGTGGCGTTGTCGGTGATGAAAACCGCGATTCCGCTGGTGCTGCTGACGATGGCCATTGGCGAATGGGTCGCACCGCAGGGTGAACAGATGGCGCGTAACTACCGTGCGCAGCAGATGTACGGCGGCTCGCTGCTCTCTACCCAGCAGGGTTTGTGGGCGAAAGACGGTGACAGCTTTGTCTACATCGAGCGGGTGAAAGGCGAGGCCGAGCTGGGCGGGATTAGCATCTACTCGTTTAACGACAAGCGCCGTCTGCAGTCTGTACGCTACGCTGCGAGCGCGACGTTTGACCCGGAGCAGAAGGTTTGGCGTTTGTCGCAGGTGGATGAATCCAACCTGACCGATCCGAAACAAATCACCGGCTCGCAGACGGTGAGCGGCACCTGGAAAACCAATCTGACGCCCGACAAGCTCGGCGTCGTGGCGTTGGATCCTGACGCGCTGTCGATTAGCGGACTGCATAACTACGTGAAGTACCTGAAGTCGAGCGGCCAGGATGCCGGACGCTACCAGCTCAATATGTGGAGCAAAGTCTTCCAGCCTCTGTCAGTGGCGGTCATGATGCTGATGGCGTTGTCGTTTATCTTTGGTCCGCTGCGTAGCGTCCCGATGGGTGTGCGTGTGGTGACGGGGATTAGCTTCGGTTTTGTGTTCTATGTGCTGGACCAAATCTTTGGCCCGCTGACGCTGGTGTACGGCATTCCGCCGATTATCGGTGCGCTGCTGCCAAGCGCCAGCTTCTTCCTGATAAGCCTGTGGCTGATGCTGCGTAAATCGTAATCATAGTAATCGTAGGCCTGATGGCGTTGCGCTTTTCAGGCCTACTCCGGGCCCGTAGGCCGGATAAGGCGTTAAGCCGCCATCCGGCAACGTAATACGGGCTAGCGTTTTCTCCCGCCCATCAAACTCCCCAACATGCCGCGGATTATCTGATTAGTAACCTGTCGCGCCGCGCTTTTCGCCACGCTCTGTACCACGCCATCGCGCTTGCCGCCGCGCGGCCCTGTGCTGCCAAATAAAATATCCTTCAATCCACCGAGAATACCGCCGTCCACCTCGACCGCTTTACCGTTGGCGGGAGGCGTATTTTGCTGCTCGGTACTGGCCTGCACGCCCTGCTGTAAACGTTCATAGGCGGACTCTCGGTCGATATCTTCTTCATATTTGCCGTACAGCGAAGAGTGATTAATCAGCCCGTTGCGCTCGTCGTCCGTCACCGGTCCCATCCGTGAGCAGGGAGCAATCACCATCGCCCGTTCAACCACCGACGGGCTGCCTTTGGCGTCCAGAAACGACACCAGCGCCTCGCCGGTTCCCAGCTCCTGAATGGCTTTTTCGGTATCAAATGCCGGGTTGGCGCGCATGGTTTGCGCCGCGGTTTTCACCGCTTTCTGATCTTTCGGCGTGAACGCGCGCAGGGCGTGCTGCACGCGGTTGCCCAACTGACCAAGCACATTGTCCGGAATATCCGACGGGTTTTGCGAGACGAACCACACGCCGACCCCTTTCGAGCGGATCAGACGGATCACCTGTTCGATTTTATCCAGCAACACCTGCGGGGCATCGTTGAACAGCAGGTGCGCTTCATCAAAGAAGAACACCAGTTTTGGTTTCTCCAGATCGCCCGCCTCCGGCAACTGTTCGTACAGTTCAGAGAGCATCCACAGCAGGCTGGCGGCGTACAGTTTGGGCATCTGGTAGAGCTTCTCGGCGCTGAGAATATTAATCATCCCTTTGCCGCTGGCGTCGGTACGCATCCAGTCTTTGATGTCCAGCATCGGTTCGCCAAAGAAGTGCGCCGCTCCCTGCTGCTCCAGCGACAGCAGTCCGCGCTGGATAGCCCCGACCGAAGCGCTGCTGATATTGCCGTACTGATTTTGGAAGGATTTAGCGTTATCGCCGATGTACTGAGTGATGGCCCGCAGGTCTTTGAAATCGAGCAGCAGCAGGCCCTGGTCATCGGCAATGCGGAAGATAATATCCAGCACGCCGGACTGAACGTCGTTGAGATTCAACAGACGGGCCAGCAGCAGCGGTCCGAGGTCAGATACCGTGGCTCGCACCGGGTGACCCTTTTCGCCGAAGATATCCCACACCGTGACCGGATTACCATGCGGTTGCCAGTCGGTAATGCCGATGTTTTTCAGGCGGGCGAGCAGCTTTTCAGAGGCTTGTCCTTCCTCGGCCACGCCGGTTAAGTCACCTTTCACATCGGCCATAAATACCGGTACGCCAATCTCGGACAACGATTCGGCCAGCTTTTGTAGTGTGACGGTTTTACCAGTCCCGGTCGCGCCGGTAATCAGCCCGTGACGGTTGGCCATGCCTGGTAGTAAAAACAGTTCGGTGTCCGGCGTGCGGGCAATTAGCAGGGGTGCGCTCATTGAGATTTCCTCCATTTATCCTGCCTGGAGTATAGGCAACCGTGACGCACTCTTCACCGCTAAATTGCGGAGATTGTGAGGAGAATTTTACCTGCCTGGAATAGCGGGGAGAATAGCCGGGAAGCTTACGCCTCCCGACAAAGACGATCAGAAGTCGGCTTTCAGCACCACGCGGTAGCGGGCTTTGCCGTCACGCACATGCTGTATTGCTTCGTTAATTTGCGACATCGGGTACAGCTCGGTGGTAGGCGACACCTTGCTGCGCCCGGCAAACTTCATCAGCTTGCGCAGCTCGAATGGCGTCCCGGTCGCCGAACCGGAGATGCTGCGATCCCCGGCAATTAAGGTAAACGCCGGAACCGGCAGCGGCTTCAGCACTGCACCGACGGTATGGAAGTTACCGCCGTAGGCCAGCGCTTCAAAATAGGGCTGCCAGTCGAGATCGACGTTAACCGTGTTAATGATGAGATCGAACTGGCCCGCCAGCGCTTTTAGCGCATCTGGATCGCGGCTGTTGACCACCTTATCTGCCCCCATCGCCAGCACTTCCTGCTCTTTCGCCGGATTGGAGCTGAACGCGGTCACTTCGCAGCCCATCGCGTGTAACAGCTTAATGGCGATATGCCCCAGCCCGCCGATGCCGATCACCCCGACGCGGCTGGTGGCGGTGATATGGTGCATCAGCAGCGGTTTGAACACCGTAATGCCGCCGCACAGCAAGGGACCAGCCGCCGCCAGATCGATGCTCTCCGGTAGCGGGATCACCCACTGCCAGTCGGCCCGTAGCTTCTCGGCAAAGCCGCCGCGATTGAGAATAGTGGGAACGGAACCTTCCAGGCAGTTGATCTGATTACCGCTGATACAGGCATCGCAGTGCCCGCAGCTGCGTGCCGTCCAGCCAACGCCGACGCGTTGACCAACCTTCAGACCCTTATCCTGCGCCGCGCTGCCGAGCGCCGCCACGCGACCAATCACCTCATGCCCGGCAACCAGCGGATACTGAGAGAATCCCCATTCGTTGTCGATCATCGACAAATCAGAATGGCAGATACCGCAGTAATCGACCTGGACTTCGACATCTTCCGGCTTGAGCTCGCCCGCATCATATTCATAGAGTTCGAGTTCGCTGCCCACCGCTTTTGCAGCGTAGCTTTTTATCATCGACATCGTGTTTCCCTCAGTGTGGTGTTGAACTGGAAGTGTAGAGCATGGGGAAACGGGACGCTTCGCAGAAGGGGGGATTAAGAAGGGGGGATTAAGAAGAGGGTAAACTGTGATGATGGTTACAGGTAAGAAAGGTAATGCTGAAATTTTCAACACTTAGCGAGCCAGACACACGCTGGCGCTTGCATGGTGGCGCACGACAGGTATAATCCACAACGTTTTCCGCATCCCTTCCGTGCCGGAGTGGCGAAATCGGTAGACGCAGTTGATTCAAAATCAACCGTAGAAATACGTGCCGGTTCGAGTCCGGCCTTCGGCACCATCGGAACATCAATAGACGTCAACGGACGTCTTTTTTTGTGCCTGAAATCCAGTATCCGCAAGGCTTTCCTCGCTTTTTCACTCAACCGACGTCAATCTAAGTTACCCCACATCAACATGCTTGTGAGTATAGAACCGAGTATATATGCTGGTTCGATAATGCTTATATACTCATGGCAGCATATGGAAGGAATACCATCATGGCCTTGACTGATACTAAGGTGCGTTCGGCAAAACCTGAAGCAAAGGAATACTCGCTAGTAGACGGCGATGGCATGTTTATGCTGATACACCCTAACGGCTCCAAATATTGGCGCTTTCGTTTCCGCTTTGGCGGTAAACAACATCTGATGGCATTTGGTGTTTACCCCGAAACGTCACTGGCTGATGCTCGTCAAAAAAGGGAAGAGGCCAGGAGGCTTGTTGCTGCCGGTGTCGATCCTCGTGAGCATAAGCGTGCAGTAAAAGAAGAACAGGCTAAAGAGGTCATCACATTTGAATCTGTTGCCAGAGACTGGCACGCTAGCAATCAAAAGTGGTCTGAGTCGCATAGTGGCCGTGTTCTTAAAAGTCTGGAAGATAATCTGTTCGATGCGATTGGTAAGCGAAATATCGCTGAGTTAAAGACCAGAGATTTACTTATTCCTATCAAAGCCGTAGAGATGTCTGGACGTCTTGAAGTGGCGGCGCGTCTACAACAACGAACGACAGCAATTATGCGGTTTGCAGTGCAGAGCGGTTTAATCGATTACAACCCTGCACAAGAGATCGCTGGAGCGGTTGCCACAGTAAAAAGACAGCACCGTGCTGCATTAGAACTTAATCGCATTCCTGAACTGCTTCATCGTATCGACACATATACCGGCAGACCATTAACACGCTTAGCTGTGGAGCTGACGTTGTTGGTCTTTATTCGATCTAGTGAACTGCGTTTTGCACGCTGGTCAGAAGTCGATTTTGACACTGCAATGTGGACGATTCCCGGAGAACGCGAGCCATTGGAAGGCGTGAAGCATTCACATCGAGGATCGAAAATGAGGACCCCTCATCTTGTTCCTTTATCCCGCCAGGCTCTGACCATTCTGGAACAGATCAAAAGCATGAGTGGAAATCGAGAGCTGATCTTCGTTGGCGATCATGATCCACGTAAACCCATGAGTGAGAACACGGTGAACAAGGCGCTGCGGGTGATGGGCTACGATACGAAAGTTGAAGTTTGTGGGCATGGCTTTAGAACCATGGCATGTAGTTCATTGATTGAATCGGGGTTATGGTCGAAGGATGCGGTAGAGCGGCAGATGAGTCATCAGGAGCGTAACTCTGTGCGTGCGGCTTATATTCATAAGGCCGAGCACTTAGGGGAGCGTAGACTTATGGTGCAGTGGTGGGCGGATTATCTGGATGCTAATCGGGATAAGGGGATTAGTCCTTTTGATTTTGCTAAAGTAAACAAGTAAATGTATCCGGGTAGCGGTTGCTACCCGGATACATTTATTTGAATTGGAACATTAACTTTTATGGGCGAAAAAGATGAAGCTTCTTAATACATATGAAGATAAAGATGAAGCAGAGGATGCATTGGCTAAAATATCTGGAGAGAAGAGATTAGCAAGCGAGCGCGATAGCACAATCGTTATTTATAATCTCTTTGGTACGCCATCATGGGGGAATTTCTATAAACTAGGTATGTTTAGCCTTCCTGAACTGCAGGGAATGTTGGAACTACGTAAAGCAGGGCAACCTATTGATATAGCGAAGCATAATGAATACATTAAAACGCTCGGCTATGTTGCTCGTACATTTGATTTATCCATTCCAAAACATTGGTTGTGAAAAAGGCCGGTTAACCGGCCCTGTTATTGTAATCTAAAAAATCGCATGTTTTATTTGTTTATAGTATATTTTTTGGATTCAATAACTTAGGTGTATTAATTGAAGATTGCTATACCTAACGTTGAATTCTTATTGGAGTGTATATAAATGAATCATCTTTGTTCAGTCATGATTTATTGTGAGTGATAAAGAGAAATCTAAATTGTGGAAGAATTAAATTGTTATTTTAAATAAATGTTTATAGTTGTTGGTTTATTGATAGCTCATTATTTCAAAGATGAATGTTCTATTTTTATCTGGTTACACATACTTGGTTAGTTTCCAAAAGTTATACTAACCAAGCATGTGATAGATGTGATATTAAAATTTAACAAAATTATCATCATAGGAAAATAATGGCATCATTAGCCTGGTGATGAACATCTAGTCGTATATTAGACGATAATCTGTTTTCATTGAAGTTTATATCGAAGGGGAACCAAGCAGGGTCATTAATAATAGCAGACATGCTTTTGCTAGAGTTTCCTTGAGCCCTCACTGATACTTCAGTCAGCCAGGCGATAACGTTATCGTGATTAATCGCAATTGATTTTCGCAACTGGTATGTGCCTGATTTAGGGTTAGATAACAAGTCTAGATTTATTAAGGTTCGAACAACAAATTGCATACAACGCTTGATAGTTGAAGTATCCCCATAGCTTTCAGTGATGCGTTGCTCTAATTGATTGTAAATGAACAGACCTTCATGCTTGGTCATTCTACCAATTTGTATTACGATATTATAAAAGAAGGGGTATTTGACAAGAATCATTCCCCAATGAATAGCTATATTTATTTCACTGTGTTCAATGAGCAATTTACAGGCGTCGGAATGAAATGCTTTAGGTACCGATTTCGACTCTGAATCCCAAATGCCAAAAAGAAGATTTCTGGTTTTATCTTGTGCTACTTTGCTGTCAAAACTAGAGGCAAGTAAACTATCAATTTTATTTTTTAATGCCTGCCCGTGAATCCCATTCGCCGACCAGGATGCGGTTTGAACAAGCCAATCCATCTCTAAATGCCGATTGAATCCAATAATGGGTTTCATGAGTAAAGATTCCTTTTGAAAACAACTATTGAGTTTCCTTGCTGCAAGTATTCAAATGTTGATACATCAAGTGTATTCAAGTTGATATCAATTTGAAATGGGAAGAACACTTGATCAGCTAATACTTCATCAAGACTAATGCTAACTTTGTTCAATGAAATCATAGCAGCGGTAGTTAACCAATTTGCTATATAGTTGCTAACTTTTTCTTGAATTGGAACGACCGAATATGATGTTAGTTTATCACTTCTATCTATCACTCCTAACTCGATCATAGTCCTTAAAACAGCACTTAGCGCTCTACTGGTTGCTTGTGTCTCGCCATATAACATACTCATTCGGCGAAATACTTGAGAAAAGGTAAATGCGTCATTTAACCTAGCTTGTCGGCCGATAAAGCGAGCGACTTCAGCAAAGAAAGGTTTTTTTGCAATTAACATTCCCCAGTGAATAGGTAATGAAAATGCATCAATCTCTTGATGTAATTGAATGCTTGTCTCAAAAAAAACATCTTTGTTTTTGGGTCGCATCCAAATTGAGGTTAATAAATTTCGAGCTTTGCGCCGATTTTCTTTAGTTGCTATATACGTACCAAGAAATACTTCCAAGTTTTTATTTAATTGCACACTATCTGCTTCGCTAGCAACCCAGCGGAGCGTTTGTTCAAGCCATTCTTTCTCGATATGACGGCAGAAACCTGGAGTTTTAACCATAACTAACTACTTTTTGTTAACAATAATGAAAGGCACTATTGCCTCATGGAGGCTGATTCCTCCATGCCCTACAACGACGTCCCCTTTACTTTTAAAGGCTTTATCAGAGTAGGCTAGCAAAGGGTATGTTCCTTTTGGCAGGCCCATCTCAGGACCGGGCCATACTATCACAGAATCTTGATAGTTTGCAGCAGAGCTGTCTCGCAAACTGGGGTCATTATATATTCGTACTCGTTCTCCTCGAGTCTCAGCTTTGACTCCTTCATTGATATAACCCATACCAATAGCCTCTTGATTTCCATGGTCTGAAGTAATTATAACTTCAAATCCATTGTCCAGTAGATCTGAAATTTTTTCTTTGAATTTCCATTCTGCCAACCAGCTATCAACTACTACATTTAAGCCAGCCATTCCCATTTTCATACCGTGCATCTGTTCATCGATAAAGTTTATGACAAAGCCGGCAATTTTAACTGATAGCGACCCAACTAGTGATTGCCAATCATCGACTGAATAGTTCTCAATTTTCTTTGCATACTTAACTTCTCGTTTGTCTAAACCTTTATCAAGCCAATAATTTAACCATAGTTGCTCTTCTTTGCTTGTAGTCAGTAATGACTCGCTAAAGCAAAATGGACGTTTCCCTGAGAATAAGGCTTGACGTGAAATTGAAGTTATGGTTGGCACCCATGCAAAACAAGAATGCTCTTCTATTAAAATATTCTCGGAGATTTGTAATTGCTTACGTATTAATGGCCATTGACGAGCGCCCATGCCATCTAAAACCAGCAAACAAACTTTATTCCCTGAGTCTATTCTACGTGATATCCAATCTGGCACTTTATGTAACATACATGGGTATCGAACGGTTGGTATCGCTTGTATCTTCATAAAGTTGATTTGTAACCAGTGCTGAAATAATTCATCAACATTAGTGTTTAATTCTTTAATGTCATCAAGCAAAACTTCAACGGCAGGAAATTTTTTATTTTGATAAAAAATTGCATTCATGATACCAAGTGAACGAGACTGTTCTAACCAAAAATCTGTATTTGCCTTTTCTTCTGAGTATTGTCTGAATAATTTTTGAGCATTATTAAGTAGGTGTAGTACCCGTTCATGTTCTGTTATTTTGGGTTCTTTTAATAGAGCGAATGATGCCCAGTGCCCAAGCGGTAAATTATTTATCGCTACTGGTTTTATAATGCCTTCAGCAAACAGGTTATCAATAAAAACGCGAACATCACCATCGGCAAAAGGAATAATTAGTTGAGCGTCTGGTCGAAACTTAATGGATGTAAGACTATTTTCTTCATTGTGTAAATATATTTCCCATTGCTTTTGAAGGAAATCAAAAAAATAACTTTTATTGGATATTAGTTGACTAACATTCCATAAACCAAAACTCGGCACTAAACTCAGTAGATAAATTAGTCTCTTTTCAATTTGAACCGGCATTTCAATACCGATATAATGCTTTCTAATCAACAACCTAACAAGATCCGCACTGGATTGGATCACCTCAGGTGCAATTCTATATATATGGCGCAATAAAAAATCCAGACTGGATTGTGGGCTAAGCCTACCCGGTGAAAATAATTTCAGCGCATCCATGACTGACTGATATAACGTAGGAGGTATTAATCTTAGAACATTTGAATCAATATCCTGGAAAAATTCTGATAGATAGAAATCAATCGTTTTTGACTCATGTTGAATATCATGAGGTATAAAAATATCACGCCCAACCACCAGTCGAATAAGGAAAGATATTTTATTCTCACCACTACGCCATGTTTCATAGGCCAGACGTAATGCTAATGGATCATCATCATCAAAAATGAACGCATTTTTTTCTTGAAGTGAGGTTGCTATTACAGGCTCGTATAGTAGTCCATCTGGATCGTTTATGATGTAAACAAAAGCTCCATCCAAATTTATTTTATGAATAACGTCATCCTGCCAGGTCATATTCATCCTTTAATTTCAATAATGGTGTGTAAAACCATGTCAGGAATCACTCTGCGTTTTTTATCTATATCCTGGAGCCACAGAGCATATTCACTACTTAATTGACGCAAGCGAAATTGGCGAACCTCTGGTAATCCAACTCGTTCTACTGCTTTTTTTCTTGCATTAAATGAGTATTCACCTTTTTCAAACTGGTTATCTAAATCGGTCTGATTGGCTGTTAACATGCTTTCGAAGATAGCTTTTCCTTCCTCTTGTGCCACCTTATGCATAAGGGCATAGATCGACTGATGTAAAGAAGACTCGACTGCCAAGTCTTGAGGTAAAATCTCAAATTCTTTACTACAGACAGCATCCCAGACTCTTTGGGATGCTGTTGCGTAATATTGACCGTTAGGCTTGATATAGACTGGCATATATTGGCAGCGTCGCTCATGGCCTGCCACAAGGCGGATACTCCATAATGCCCAATAACCATTTGCTCCGGCTGGTAGTGACTTAACAGCAACACTAGGGATAGGTTGTGCTTCACTCCAGACAGGTAATTGACTACACAGTCCTTTTATCTTGGGGTTTTCGAGCGTTAGATGCGTGAAACTTGGCTGTTGCTGGGCGATTTTCCCAATAAAGGTTATTCCACTCCATGTTGCACCATCTGGCCAAGTTAGAGTATGACTCCCATCAATTTCGTCAGTAAAATCAGCTGTATGTTGCATACTACGTTGCCAGCGCAAGTAACTAGCGACCATGCTCTGTACCCAATAGGGGAGTGGGTGGTTCAAGGTTTGACGATAGTCCTCAGCAGATAAGGGATCTCCGCCACCAAACAGGGCATCCTGTTGCCGCTTGTCCACAGCACCGTCTCTTAAGGTGGCGAGGGCTTTAGCTAACTCCTGATCCATTAAAGCAGGATCAGTGATAGATGTGATAAACAACTCATCAAACAGATGATTAGCATCAGAGGAATCCAATACATCGCTGGTCTTATCAACGCCGAACTCGTCGAGGATAATCTGTAACTTCGCTTCGAGCACTTCGCGAACTCTGTGCTCAACGGTATCTTCGAGCACAAAGTTCAGTGCGCGAACGATATGCTGTTGGCCGATACGATCAACGCGACCAATACGCTGTTCCATGCGCATCGGATTCCATGGCATATCGTAATTAACAATCACATGGCAGAACTGAAGGTTTAGACCTTCTCCGCCGGCATCAGTTGAAATCAGAATGCGAGTATCACTGGCGAAAGCAGCTTGTACCTTTTTACGATCTGACAGATCCATTGAGCCGTTGAGACTAACGACACTGATGCCTCGTTCAACAAAGAACTGCGCCAACATTTCTTGGGTCGGCACAAACTCTGTAAACACCAGCATCTTCAGATATGGATCTCCCTCTTCTTGCTGCAGGCGGTAGAGCCAATCGAGCAAGGCTTCGGCTTTGGCATCATTTTCGGCACTTACACATTGCTCCGCTAACGCTAGCAAACGGCGCACTTCGTTTTTTTCATTCTCCAACGAGGTTTGGCACTGAGCTAATAATTCGTCCAGCTGGGTTTGACCATCCAGATCCGCCCACTCATCGGCAAACGCCAAAGGTAATTCTTCTTCTGCCCGCTTATTTTCTAGTACTTTTAGCCGACGGGCGAGGGTTCGTGCGATGGCCGCACTACTAGAACTCACCAAACGCTGCATTAGTATCATCAAAAAGCCAATAGCATTTTGTTGCTTGGCTTGCGCCTGGTTGTAGCCTTCTTTAATGTACTCAGTCACCTCTTCATAAAGGTGACGCTGTAATCCATGCTGGGCTTGCCAGGCAACGGCAACCATTTCTGTTTGCCGAGGACAAAAAAGTGGCTTACCTTCGCCATCGATGGCGATCCGTTTTTCAGTACGCACCACAAATGGCTGGACCCGCTCTTGTGAGACCGAGCTTACATCTGGAAAGGCTTCGGCATCGAGCAGTGCCATCAAACGGTGGAAAGCATCACTTTTGCCTTGATGTGGTGTAGCGGATAATAATAATAAATAGGGAGCAGCTTCGGCCAAACCTTGGCCCAGCTTGTATCGGGCGACCTGGTCGGTGCTACCGCCGAGCCGATGGGCTTCATCAATGATGATAAGGTCCCAACTCGCAGCAAGCAGGTCATCAAAACGAAGCTTGTTGTACTCATTAAGTTGTTTGAGTGACCACCCTTTGCGGCTTTCAATGGGCTTGATACTGTCGACAGGACAGACAACTTGATCATAACGCGACCAGATATTGTCATGTTCATTCTGTGGTTTTTGTTCACCGGGCAGCATCAATTGGAATGACTCGTTAAAGTGGGTCTGCATTTCACTTACCCACTGACTAACCAACCCTTTAGGTGCACAAACTAGAATTCGCTTTACCAATCCGCGCAACTTCAATTCACGCATGACCAGTCCAGCCTCGATGGTTTTGCCCAGACCTACTTCATCAGCAAACAGATAGCGCACCTGTTTTTTGCTCATCGCCTTGGTAAGCGCCTTCAGCTGATGCGGCAAAGGAATGACATTCGATTCTATTGGTGCCAGTAAAGTATCTTCCTGCTGGACGTTGGCAATTTTGGCGGCAGTGGCCAAGTAGCATAACGTATCAGCCGTCATGATGGTCTGTACTGGTTGGTTGTAGAGATCGGTGTCTAAAACCTTGAGTACTACATCTTGTTGCTGCAACCAGACACGATAAAACTGCTGGCCCCAGAGGCCAGCAGATTCAATCACTTTGACATATTGTTGATGGGCCTGACTCCAGGCCCAGTCTCCTACCTGCCACATGGAGAATCACCACTCGTCATTAGTATCGGGTTGGCTCAATGTAATCGCTTGGTCATAATACATCAGCAATATTGGATCCTCTTCTAAAATGTTATTTGGCAATTTATCAGCGACAGCGATCAAGGTTGCAAACTCCTGTAGTTCCCATAGCTTCTTAAAACCGATACGTACTGCCTCGATGCGGAAAACTTTCAGCTTCTTCTTGGTATCTTTGTAATCTTCAAATTCTTTAAGCAAAGATTTTTCACGTAATTTTTCCAAGTCTCCAGCTTTATTAGGGTCAGGTACATACCAACGATCCTTAGCCTTGGCGATTAAATTGGGATCATCTTTCTCTAGATTGCGCAGCTCTTTCCAGTTGCTGGACAGATAACTATGGATCTGATCTGGAACCTTATCATGGCCGTCATAGCATAAGAAGTTTTGGTTTAACAATTCACGAAGATCTAATACGACCTCATTTTTACTCCAGCTACTTAGCTGTTGCATAAATTGTGGGTTTATATCTGAAAAAATAAGCGGTTTATCTTTTAACTGTTGCCGTAACCAATCAATGGCTGATGCTTCATCTTTAACAAATAAGGAAGCTTGAGTTAATTTCCCAATAGATGATTTTTTTCTATCATATTCAGCTGCTTGCTCGGGTAGAAAATACATACCATCTCGTTCAATGAATTTTGAATTCAAATATAAATGAAACTCTTGTGACGACATAGGTATCGACATATTTTTTTGAACAAACAACGCAACCATTCTATCAAAAAGAATTCTTGGATCTCTCTCTGTGATAAACTCAAGACTATTTCCATTGACTCTTGTTACAGGAATATGATTAAGATGCATTGAAATGAATTTCCATACAGAGTTAGTGTCGCCAGAGTCGGAAATGATGGTATTCTCAAAATCGCCGCTTGGTTTATATGCTGTAATGACAAGATCTTGTTTCACAGCTGTAACACCAATCATGGAATGCATACCTCCCCTTGATTTGTCAAGGGCCGTTACGGTTGCAATAACAAAGCCTGCTTCAGTTAGTGCAGTTTGAAGGCTGTTCCATATACCCGCTTTAGTATTTGAAAACTCGACAGTAATCCATCGACCAGGTTTTAATACCCGATAATATTCTGTGAAAGCATGGCGTATACCATTCTTATAAAAATGAACATCTTTATTCAAAACCTCATTTACGACTATGTCGTCGACGGATTTAGAGAATAATCCAACAATTGATTCTAGAGGTTGATTTAACTCTGAATACTGTATATTACTTCCAAAAGGAGGATCAGTGAAAATATAGTCTACGCTGTTATCAGGGACGGTGATCTTTCTTGCACTTGAGGTTCCAATATAACTAACCTTATCTTTTACGATCACATCACATGCCGATAGTATGTCTTTGAGCTTCTCTCTGAAGAGCTCAAATATATTCATTTCGCAAAAAAGATTCGGGAGATAAAATGTATTTGCCATAGGCCCATTTACACGCCCATTTGGGTTGTGGTCATTAATTACAAATCTATTTCTTTTCGTACCATTTCTATCAGCAAAAGATGTGACGACAAAAAGAAGAGCTTTTTTTATTCTATCATTAAAATGAGAGTTTTCTATATTGAAAATAAGCGAGTATATTGCCTTAAGATTCCGCCATGTATAAAAATGATGAACATGAGTAACATTCCTTCCCTCAAATGCATCTCTTTTATATCTGTCTCCTTTAGGTAGCTCTACTGTATTAATAAATTTTATGACATCATCAAATGATAGTGATGAGCTAGCTAAATGAATATCATTTACTGTTGGTGTTGTTTTTTTCTTTTTCCCATTATTATCATAATAGTTTATTAATACTGGCGTTTGCTTTGGCATTTTTATGGTTTTCTTAAGAATGTAGTCAAAGCTGCTTTCAAATGATCTAGTCAAATTTCGTGTGTTCTGTTGCGCGCCGCAGTTGGGGCAAGGGAAAATTTTCTTTGCCTCTCCAGAACCTAACTCTACCGCTTGTGACCAATAACTGTATTCAAAGCTACAATCACCACAAATGTATACATCACTCCAAACAGAATAATTTATTAACCCTCTGAAAATCCCACTGTCATCAAATGAGGAGTATAGTTCTTTCTCGATATTAGCTACTTTATTTAAAAGTATATTTGCTGCATCACTTAGTTCTGATGCGGCTGGCATGTTATTCAAGTTGTAAGATATAAAAGTTGCAATTGGAGATAGGTCAAATAAAATTGCATTTCGTGATCCTAAAATGTATTCATTCCCATTAGAATCGATAGCTTTATTATTATTAATCTTAAGATTTAACGATTGTATTTCATTTGCGTCACCGCAAGCAGCAGCGGCTACACCAGTCATACCCGTACCACAAAAAGCGTCGAGAACTACATCTCCCGGCTTGGTATAGTGCAACAAATATTTCATGATCGCACGATGTGGAACTTTTGTATGATAAGTATGCGCATTGTAAATAGCATGGCTCTTTACATCTTTCACATCTAATGACAGAGGTTTTATATCATAAGGAGCATCAACGTCAGATCCTGAGCCACAGTGAGAAATTAATTCCTCCAAAAATGGATTTGGACAGGCAGTATAATAAGGAGGATCTGATAGCTCCATTATCCGATTATCACTACCTAGTGGAAAACCATCTATTTTGTGGAACTCAGGGTCTTTGAGTTTTTCAGCTAATAATGCTAAAAAATATTCTCGGCGAGCCTGATCATTCGCGAAAGTTTTTCCTAAACAAGTTACTGGACATGATGTTTGTGTCTGCTGTGAGTTATTGTTCGAAAATAAGCTGTCTTGTTGCATGGTGCTTCCTATTGGGGGTACGACATAAATCGTACCCGCCCGTGTAAATTAATCGATAATGATACGAACTTTATTGATATCTTTACCCTGACAAAGCTTGTCGAGTAGCCGATTAAAGCGCTCAACTATTTCGTCACGACTCTGAGGGAGACCTTGGCCGAGGGCACTAATAAGTTCGTCTGAGTTAATTCGTAGCTCTTCCAACCCTGCGAGCACTAGATTTACCGCTTGCACAAAGGTGGAGTCCAATAATTCGGGCAACTGGCCTTGTTGGATAAAGTCATGAATTAACTGTGCCTGATTGGGTTTGAGCAGGCCGAGGTTAATAAACGGATCATCGAGTAGACTATTCAGGTTACTAAGCCAATCGCTTTGTAAACTGTCTAGCCGTTGTTCTAGGTTATTTAATTGTTCACTGGCCGGAGCCTTGCTGCTCTCTTGACGAGCATTGAATTCTACCGGATTGGCATTCATTGCCAGCTGTTTGGGATCTATGGGCTTAGCCGGTTGTAATTGTGCCGCATCTTTACGCCAATCAGCCAGCTGTTGGGCAGGGAGTAAGGTGATGCCACTCAATATATCCAGTTCTGCAAGACGTTCGTCGCTTAGCAGTTTGGATTTAGTTTTCTCTTCTCTACTGTCAAGACGCGCCCGAATATAGAGTTCAATATAGTACTTCGCATAATCCGTTTTTAGCCCAGACAGAATAGCGATCTGCGTTGCTTTGAAGTTCTCATCACATCGTAATGATGGATCCGCAAAACCTTGTCTTAGCCCATCTCGAGCCAATTTCACTTGTTCTTGCCATATGTGCTGCTCTGGCAGTACCAACTGAGCCTCTTTGAGGTAAGTGCATAATGGGGTCAGATCGTTAACTGCCGCCTTGAGTTGCAAATAATTTCGCCATGCGTGAAGCATTTGCTGGAAACAGGCAATTTCTGAAGCCGTCACCTTGAGGTTTTTCAGCTTACCTGGTTTGTCATAGCGCTGGATTGTTTCCAGAAAGTTTTTCAGCTCGGTCAATTGTGATGACAGCGTTTGCTCTTCACTTTCTTCCAGTACCGATTGTCCCCATAACGGCAAGCGTTCCTTGACACTCTGTTGTCCCTTGACGAGTTCGTTAATCAGCAAGTCTGTGCGCTTTAACATTTCGCGCACTATGCTCTCATCTCCTTGCTGGATCGAGGTGGCTAAACCGTCATTCATGTCCAATAGGGTGAGCAGGGATTTTAATGCGGTGACATTAAAATCTTTGGGCGCTTGGATATGTTTGAAGTCTTTCAGAACATCAAATGCAATGGATTTGAATTTTACGGCATCGCTGGCTGTAAGGGTGTGGCCGACGACTACTAATTCAAGCTCGCCGCTATAAACCAAACATGCGATCAGAACTAGCAGCCATTCCGGTTCTAGTCGGAAGCTTTCTGGTTTAAAATAGAGTCGGGAATTGATGGCCTCCAGCAGTTCTGCCTGATTGACCACTTGGCCTTGTGGCTTGCTTTGCAAAACAGCTAAAACGGCTTGGGCATAGCGTGATTGTAGCGGGGAAATTTTATCGCCATCCAGTAATTCAAGTGCGTCAAGGACGGCATTAGCTCGCTTGGTCGCAGCACCACCGGAGACAACACTTAACGCATCTTTGGCTGCGCTTTCTATGTTTTCATAGGTGATCCACTGACTAAAAGTAGGATACTCGGGTGCTAATGAAACAAAGTGATTAGCCAAGATATGACTGGCAACGGATTCAAAAATATCCTTGAGGCTGCCAATTTGGCTATCGCCCAGCCCAGAAATGTTGCGGACAGAGGTACCTTTAAGCCAGTCCATCATCGGCTTGCTTTGCCCATTGTATTGGGCAATGTAAGCATCTTTGAACTGGCTTTTTAGCCAAGTCTGCATCTCTCTCAGATAACCATCCGCCTTAAGTTTGTAGACATTCTTGGCGTTACCTGTAGCAGAAGCATGCAAATCGATAGCGGCTGCATAGTAGTTCAGGCTGCGATCAAATTCACCATCAGCATTTTGCAGTATAAATAGCACTTCATCGCTGCGGATGTGCTCTTTTTTTTGTTTTGGCGGGTTGTATGGCTGTATAAAGTACATGTAATAATCGAGCGGCGGCTTGGCTGTTTCTCGCTCATTAGGTGAGCCTAAGAACATCCATCCTGGACGATTAACATTGCGATCCAACCATTTTAGTTCGTGCCGCCACATCTGAATATTGGGTTGCTGCATATCAGTTTCTTCCAGGATCTGCAGCATAGCTTCACGATAGGCACCGTTACGACTATCATCCGTAAGCAAGGGAATCTTGTTTTCGATGTAAGCATCAAAATCTTCAGTCTTTTTCAAATCCAAAAAGAACTGATCGTTTGCCTTGTTCTTTGAAAAGAACTGGCCATTGACGGTTTTTCGAATCTTAGTCAATACAGCAACAATCTGAGTTTCCAGATTTTTACTCTTTTCTCCAGGCAGTTGCTCGATACCAGGCAGATAGAGACAGAGTGAATCACGCAGTTCGGCGGCAGTT
Source organism: Citrobacter sp. S39 (assembly GCF_009495675.1). Taxonomy (NCBI): domain Bacteria; kingdom Pseudomonadati; phylum Pseudomonadota; class Gammaproteobacteria; order Enterobacterales; family Enterobacteriaceae; genus Citrobacter; species Citrobacter sp. S39. Next base: position 340,996 of record NZ_CP045555.1, on the reverse strand, counting down.
GCTCCCATCTCGTTATAAACATCTCCAACAGTCAAACGATGAATTGCCAAACCGGCTACCAGGCGTTTGGCAAAGTCTATTTCAGTTGCGGTTGGATAGGCTTGGTCAATACGAGTAAACAGGGTTTCACCGACATCAATGACCTGACCTACATCTGGATTGGTCTTGGCGCTGGGATCGCTTCTGAGTTCATCCCAGTAGGTGTCATAAGAAAATACACCTGGCTTATCAAGGGGAACTTGTTGCTCCATTAAAGCTTGCATCTGCCGCGAGAGGCTACGCAATACCTGTCGTTGTTCGATGCCTGCACCATGAACTCGCTCGAAAGTATTGATGTAGTCAGGATGAACAGGGAACATCCGAACAAATTCGTCGAGTCGTTCATTCATGCGATCAAAACAAGACGTGAATTGTTGCAGATACTCACGGATCCAGTGCAATTGCTGGGCATCTTTTTTGAGCAAACGTTCAGCGACCACATATTTGATATCGTCACGTGTGATCAATACCTGCTCTGCACGGTCACGAATGCGTTTGACTTCCTGCGTAGCAAAAGCTAATTGAGTGCTGTCGAAAATGGCTTCCTGAACGCCACAAATAAACCGGAAGCGTGTGCCATCAATTACTTCTCCCATGACGCGCATCATCGCCATATCCAATGGTAGTTGTTGCTGGTTCCGTGAGCGCAGGTAGTCGAGGATTTCATCACAAATCAAAAGCAAACCTTGATCTGGATAGCGTTGATGAAATAGCGCCATCATCTCTTCAAAGTAGGGTTTGTGATTGGATGAGATTTCATCCATAGAGGGGAATTGATAATCAATCCCCATTTCCGCCAAGCTGGAGGTCAGGTTGTCTGTGACGATATCAGCAAAGGCTTTTTTGCTAGCCCCGACCTCAAAGCGAATGACTTTAAATTTTCCGGCAATTTTGCCTGCAGCGTGGCGAACCTTGTCGTTAGTAATATATTTTGCAAGTTCTGGAAACTCAGCAACTGCCGAGATCACTGACATCAGGTGTGATTTACCTGAGCCGTAGTTACCGACGACCCAGAGAGATTTGTTATCAACTGATTCTTCAAACTGCAACTGGGGAATGATGATGTCCGCCAGTTTTAGTGCCATCTTGTCCGAGATAACATAAGACGCCACCAACTGCTGAGCTTTGTGCTGTTCAGCAGACTCCTTAAGTTTGATGATAGTTGTGACGGGCTCAAATTGAATGAGCTCTCCGTACTTTTTCATTTATATTCCCTCTGCTCAACAAAATGAATGATCGGCAGATTTGCCAGCTCATTCGCTGTGTAAGATTGATAATCGGCCCTTCCCGGAACTGAAAAGGTTAAAAATTGTTCTGTAAGCTGCCCTGGCCAAACAGCGATGATAGGCTTGATACGCGCTAGCTCTTGTAGCTGGCGTAAAGGATCTAGTTCTAGAGATGGCTCAAATAGAACTTGAATCCTGTCAATCCATACCACTTCAGACGCTATGCAATTTAGCACTTTAGCGAGGATATCTGGTGCCTTACGGGATCGATCACCACGTGATAGCGGAAGCAAGTGTTCACATAGCTCTTCAGATAGCTCGAGCAACGTTATCTCTTCTGGCAGATGAAAAGGCAATATGCCTTGTTCAGTTGAGTTTACGATTAGCACCAGCGAGCTAGCCTGGTCACACAATCTCAAAAGGGCTGAGTCGGTTTCCTTAAGCAGATCGTAAGTCGAGGATACGATTGTAGTATGGATGTTTTGACCAATCATTTATCTGAAGTTTTAACGTGAATTGATGGGCATATTCTAGCGAGTTAGTAACTGCTTGTCTCAATAGAAACAGAGCACACTGATGGTCATACGTACTACTGTTTCCATTGGTTTTAAGGACTGGATAGGGGCTGGCCGCCATGAGGGCAAACAAAAATCTACTCTTTTGAGGCCAGTCTAGGTACCAGGAGGCATTCTCTGTGCTCCGAAATTTTTCTCACCAACTTATCAGTGGCATCATCATGAGCAATGTCCAGAAGCGGCACTGAAAACCCGATACCTTGGATTTGGTTATTATCAGAAAACTGTATCTTTGAATTCGCATCAGGGTAGCCATCATAGCTGGTCCACATTTCCTCTGGCGATGAGTATGTTGCATCATCGTTCACAGCAGAAAAGAGATAAATATTCAGATAGCTTTTGGCTTCTTCAACTGATGTTTTTAGCTTAGTTGCCAATGGTTCTTCGTCTTTAGGGTACATCAACACGCGCTGCTCATACTCCAATTCACTGTCTGTGACCAGTTTAAAATCCAGCACATAGTCGCTTATCGCCATCGGTGAATTGGGTTGTTCCTGTTTACTAAATACAAACGAAACATCCATCATCGGCAAGTAGTCCCATGTCCAACTCTCCAGCGGATTAGCTCCGCGACGAGGAGGTTTACTGAAACTCCATGTATCCCATAGCAAAAATGATGTTCCCATTTTCTGCGCAACTTCATTGATCATCGGCAGTATTTGTTGGTAATACGCTCCGCAAATGCGATGGGCCTGGCGGACTTGAGCAAATGGGTCGTGAGTCATTTATTGTTCCTTCAAAAATGAGTATTCAGAGGGCAGCGGTGTTTCTGCCAGATATTGATGAAATCGCTGCCAGGGAAGCAAGGGGGCCCGGATGCCGTAGAGCGTGAGCGCTTTCAGGCAATCCGCAACGATGCGCTTATCTTGCGGAGCTTCCCATTCCGAGTGCTGAAAGATCTCTCTTAGTCTACGCCATTCCATGCCATGAAAATCCACTTGAGGAAACTCTGTTTTTAATTCGCTAAACCAGTCTTGTGCTGCTGTGGGTAAATTACCCAGAGCCAGAAAATGGACAGCAGTTTTGGCGTCATCATCATGTAAATAGGTATAAAGCTCTTTTCGCCATTGCTGCTGATATTGCATCCCACCAGCCGGTGGTTTGACTTCAACGATCAACGCTGTATGTTCAAAAGTGATCACGAGATCGGGCTCGGCGAATCTTTCTTGGCCAGAAAGGTTAAGCTTCATCTCATCTTCTACTTTCTTGGGAAAAGCATATTTTGGCCAGAAAGTGATGGATTCAAATTCTCCCCAACTGCCCCTATTTATCCCCAGTAATGCTGAAAAGAAATGATCCATTGCGCTAGGTGATAAATAGTTAATGCGGCTCCAAATTGCTGCTGTCAGTAAATCTTCATAGGACTGAAAAACTGTTCGCCAGCTTTGCGGTATCCCTTCATTGAGCGTTATTCTGCCCGCTTTCCCTTCCAGAATGGCATTTAACATCTGGTCTTCCTTAGTATTCAGTAATTCAATAAAATCGGTTCGTTAGTGTTTTCTCAGATGTTTACTCTTACCCGCTCCAGCTTCACCGTCAACTTCTTTATCATCTATCCAGATGATCGTCCCACAGTCCCTGCATCACGTTGTAGTGATGACATCAAAATTCGGTCATACGGACGCGATAGCAAGGTGAATATAACCGGAAGTCAGATTGCGAAGGTGGGGCAGAGAAATTGTCTGGTTTTCAAGCTGAATCAGAGAAGGCTAATACGACTAGGACTACGCGCTATGGATGAAGGCATAATTATCAGGCTATTGGGCAACTCCGTGCAAAACAGACAGGGAAGGTCATTCGCAACGCCGCTTCCTGAAGAGATGCATAGTGCTTTCCGAAAGTTGCTGGCTCCGTTCTCTCAGCCCGGTATTCCGCCATTTCTATTAGCATCCCGTCTGGCTCCACTTCACTCCATGCCGCAGTCAGCAACGCTGTCATTGCCTGCATCCCCTCGGCTGGGGAAGCATCATATCGGGGGTAATAGCACACAGCGAGATTGAACAGCAGTATCATCCGACATGCAGATGTATTTCTCTCCTCCCAAAGCCAGCGCAGAAGCGTGGGTTGTGACGGTTTTCCTGTACTGAGCCGCGCTTGTATATATTTCCCAATACGACAATAGGTTTCAGCATGAAAGCGCAGCAACTGAGCACGATTTTGTTGTGAATGCGGATTGGCATGCTGAAGTGTAAAACCTAGCGCTGCGAGTCGTGGATAATGATCCGTGGCCTGCTGCAGCGTAGCCCGGATAAGCGAGACGTTGGCATTGTCAGCCTCACGGGATGTTTCTGGTTCACCGTAATAATTCATCGATTTCTCTTTCTTCGGAAAATGGGGAGGGGGCAATGGAAAAGCGGTGCGGATGGCCGGATTGCGAAAGGTGCTGCTTTTGTGTGGGTTTGCATGTTGGCAACCAAGTGAGGTGGCTTTATTCAGTTGGTCAAGCGCCCTTGTTCGCCAACCCTGCCGATCAGCGCTATTTCAGCCTTCATGGAAAGTGCCCAGGTACACTCTCAGCAGGGTTGAAAAGGATCGTATTTAGCCACGTTTACATATTGCGTATTCTCCGTGAGTTTCATTTCCGACAGGCATGGGAAATACCCGGCAGGGGAAACGTTGTCGAGTATAGATGGAATGGAAGAACATAGGATTAAAATGTCAGCCCATCCTGCAGATGGGTAAAGGATGCCACAGAGGCGTATCAGGCCCGCAACAGGTTGCTCGGAAGATTAAAAAGATGATGACTTTTTCATAATCCCGCGAGTGTGCAAGTGAAACACCTGTTCACTCGAAAAATACGGCAATTAATACATGATAGCCGCTTCATATTCGTAGCCAGTAAGTACATATCCTGAATCACTGAAAAAATTCCCCGGATAGTATTATTATTTACCGACGATGTTTTGGAGGTGAGTATGCTCAGCGTTATTTGCGCACCAGTCTTTTTATCAGGGTTTTAAAGTCCGGATTCTTTGCATCATACCAATTTTTAATTGAAGAGGAAAAATCTTCACGCCCGGACATGATTTCATTATTAAGCTTAAGCAATTCCTCATTTAACCGGCTTTGAACCTCGGTATCTGATTTGAACATTCCCCCGCCAGAGTTAATGTACCACTCTTCAAGCAACCACATTGCTTTTAATTTGAATATCCCTAAGTCTTTATCCCTTTTTTCAAACTTTTCATAAAGCTCATTTTTATACAGCATTGCCGCAGCCCAGCCCCGGAACTCGCCCTGATGCTCAAGTGCCTCAGATAAAGCATTCTGGTATTCCAAACGTGTGCTTTCGTTTTTTAGGCAGTGATAAGCGATAAGAAAAAAATAGCAGGATGCTTCAAAAGCGTCAGCTGGCTGGTATTTTTCAAAGCTTTTAATACGATCCAGCCCTTCAGATATTTGCTCTAACGTTGTCAGCTTCTCAAGCAGGTAAGAAAAAAAATCATTCGCGTCCCACTGATTTTCAAATGCCGCCTGTTGCAACGGAGTAATACAGGTTGATTTATTATCTCGCTTTCTGATGTTTAACAAAAAATAACGCCAGACATAATACTGTTCATACATATGAGCAATAAATCGCTTTTCTGCTAGGGTAAAATCGCCCCATACCTCCTTCAAAAAGGCACCATTGAGAAGAAGCGTGGATAAACCGGGATGAAGGCCGAACTCCCGAATATAAAAGTCGGTGGGGGATGCCTCCCCTCGCTTGCTCAGTTCATCCCTGTACTTTCGAGCCGATTTGAGACCTTTTTTGTCAAACATAGTCACATTCTCCCTGTCTTCTTTGGTGTTACCACAATTCTATCCAGGCGAAGAAAAAATTACATGCTGTGTTAAGCGACGATTCCAGATAGCAGCTCACCAGAAGGGAATACAGCCCAATTTGAATACTCTGAATCCATCGCTGGATATCTCTCAATCTTCAACCGGACTGAGTCATGCCAGCCATTGTATCGAGACCCGATGCCGGAAGGTACCTGATGCTTCACGGGCTGAGGAAGAGCTCAAAATTGATGGATGCTTACCATTCAGCCTGTACGCCATCGGAGAGCATGTTAAATGATTGTTCCAGTCCATTACATGTCACAACAACCAGAAATGCGGCAGGCGGTAAAAACGATAAAATAAACTGAATTCTGGCCAGTAGACCGCAACCGGTCGAGTTTTGTAGATTTCCTCTCATCCGGAGCAGAGTGCTCCTGATAGTCACCTGGAGGAAGAAAATGCATCAACATCACAGTAGCAAAACACGGATGAGTGAACTGGCCAGCTCCATTTCCCGCCATCTGCATTCTGTCGACTCTGTCTCTCAGCATAAGGAAAGTCAGACTGAGGAAAAAAGCGTCTTAACTGACCTGGAAGGGGAAAAATGCTCTGCTCATAAAGCAAAAGGCCCGAACACTGAAGGTGATAAACAATCCCAAAATCGTGTTATCTCGCCGGAAGAAGATCAGCTTATTGACATGAAATACATCACAGCACATAGCGGGCTTAGTGATAAGTATTTTTATTCCATTATCAGGCGCGGCACGTTTCCCCGGCCAATAAAACTGGGGCGTTCATCACGATGGAAGAAAAGTGAGTTTGACAAATGGATCGAAGAGCGTGTCGCTGCCAGATAATAACCTGGTAAGTATACACACACACTAAATATTAAATACAAACAAAATAGAGCCAGTGTTATATGGCTGGCCCGATTACGTCCTTTGCACAGGAGCCATAAATGAATAATCAGACCAACTATTCTCGTGTAAAAAGCCAACCTAATATGCAGGTAAATAATGCAGTAAAAGAACACGGGGAGGCTTTCCCTGTTCATTGTTTAGATGAACGATTAAATAACACGGTTGAGCGTGTACGCCTGCTCACAGGCATGCCAGGAGAGTTGATTGCAAGTGCACTGCTGACAACCCTGTCGATTATCTGCCAATACCTTGCGCGCGTTGAATCGCCTTATACAGGGGCATCAGGCCCCTGCTCTTTATATCTTCTGACGCTGGCTGAGTCAGGTGAAGGCAAAACATTTTTGTCCCGGTTGTTTATGAAACCAGTTCACCAGCAGCTTGAAAAAATGAAACAGGAGTACAACAGGCAGCTTGCCAGATATAAAAATGAGCACCGAATCTGGAAAACAGGACTGCAGGGACTTAATGCAAATCTCAGGCAGGCTATAAAAAAAGAGTGTGGCGCGGAAGATGCTCATATCCAACTGGATAAACACTATAAAAGTGAACCCGGACGACCGGTAGAACCCAAATTTATTTATCAGGATGTCACATTCAAAGCGCTTATTCAGGGCCTGAGTCAGCATGCTGAAGCCGGCATTATCATGGATGAAGCGATACCTTTTTTTAAAAGTGGGTTAAAAAATCATTTGGGGCTGTTGAACACGGGATGGGACGGCGGAACCTACTCTTTCAACAGAGCGGATGGTGAGAGCCATGAGCTCCCGCTAAGTTTGATGTTTTCATTGTTGATACAGAATGATGTTTTTATGGCTTATTTAGAAAAAAATGGGGAGGTTGCAAGAGGCAGTGGATTTCTCGCCCGCTTCCTTGTTACGCGGGTAAAGAGCTCAATAGGCCAGCGTAATCATCGTATTGATGAAGAAGGGCTGAATGCCGTATTAACGCCTTTTTATGACAGATTGTGGGAGTTGCTGGAACTACTGGAAACGCGTTTTTATGATAATACGATCCCTAAAGACCTGCTAAAATTATCTGATAGCGCGAAAAAAGTCCTTCAGGAAAAACAATGTGAAATCGAACGAGCGATCGCACCTGGCGGGCGGTATGCACATATCCGTGATTTCGCGTCGAAAGCAACAGAGCAGGCATTAAGGCTTGCAGCAATAATGGAAGTGGTTTCTGCCAAACCGGCAAAGAACGATTTAACCGCCGATTTGGTCTATACACAGATTATCAACGCATCACAAATAAGGAATGCACTGATAATAGTAGAATGGCATCTGCAACAGGCTAGTTCGCTGTTTTATCCAATGTCAGAGGAATTCCGGTTTGAATCCGATGTCAGGGCACTCTGGTGCTTTATTAATAAAAAAATTAATCAGGGAAAGGGTGTTCCATTTCCTAAACATGAACTACTCCAGTTTGGCCCGGGACGCCTCAGATATATCGATAAATTAACCCCCGTGCTGAATCAACTTATCAATCAGGGACTGTGCTGCATTATAAATATCAACCATTCCAGTGCGCAGTATATTGCCGGAATATTTCCAAATGGTTCCGTAAGTCTGGGTGGGTATATTTTATCTTATTCGATAGTGCAATCACGCGATTATTCTTGTGACAACGTCAGGTGGGTTGATTTATCCGATTTGCCGGGAGGTGTCTGAGTCGATTAAGTGGGGCTAACGTTCAAATCGACATGCAAAGGGACACATCCGGAAGCCATGCTGTCACAGGAATCATGCTTGACCGCTGGTTGGTAAACAATCAAAGATAATTGTATCTATTTTTTTAGTGCTGCTGAAATTGCTATTTTAGCAGCTATAGCAGTCATTTTTGATTGGGTGATGGTCCCTTGTTCTCTTTCGGTTATCCATCCCGGCAGGTTTGATGATCATACTGGTGATGGATTCCCTCCCCTCAATCCCTGCCCAACGTTGCCAATATAACGTTGAGTTTCGAATGAGAAATATGTCAATGGACTTATCCGGAGTTCATCACGATAATACAACTGGCCATTGCTCATAACATAATGCAGGGGAAACGTTAATGACCTGTACCGGGATATATTTAAATGGTGAGGGTCATATTATCACCAGATAATAAATTCAACACTGACTGCAGCCAAAATTACGTAAACCATCATCGTTGTTTTTGCTGTACTCTTTCGCCAGATAATCGACCCTGGCTATCGCCTCACCGTATTGCCGGTTAAAATCAGGGTGATGTGTATCCAGATGGTAATAACCGTTTTCCGGGAACTCGACCAGTGGATAGAACGGACGATAATCGCCTCCGGCATGAAGATTCAGTACTCTTCCCCAGGCTTCCATTATCATCACCGCGAGGCAGTGGATATATTCACCATTGGTGGGCTTGTAGCACCCCGGATAAGCATAAGCGTCTTTGTTGAGCAACAGGGCCACATGGTAATGCGGTTGAAGCTGTTGTCTGTCAAACTCCCTGCACCAGATATAACGGACGTTGGTGGGGTGGACCCGTTTCCCCGCTCGTGATTTGCTTCTCAGGTCGGCCACTATCTGTGCCTGTAAAGACCCCATGAAGCGTTTAATCAAACCGGGATCATCCCTGTAAACCAGATTGTCTTTGGTGGGCAAACGAAGATCGAAGCGAAGAAGCAACGTTCTTGGATGTTGGTTTAGGGCTTTGTCCAGCGTTTCCCGAATACGACGCAGATATCGGGGATTAGAATGCCCATAGCTGGCAATGTTGACACTCACTGAATCTGTAGCTGACATGGGGCTCTCCCTGTTAAGAGTTGCAAAGAGGTGTATATTACATGACGATGCAAATAAGTCGTATAAGGCCTGAATGAAGTTTACAGTAATTAAACCTAACAAGATTACTATTATGAGTGGCGATGATACGTTAATAGCCTTCAAGAGAAATACTAATAACTAATAGCAGTATTAACAATGATAATAACTATATAGTTATATTACCAATCCGACATCAATATTAGGTAAATAGTGTAACAAAACAATTAAAGAAGAAAATGAGTAAAGCAAGATAAAATTGGTAAATTAACTTATTTATTTCACTCGGAAGTTAGTTATTTTATGGCATAACATAATTATCTGAATCTCTCTTTCAGAGAAAAGATTTATCACTTATCTGGAAATCACGTATCCCAAGTAATTTCACGCCCATATTACTCATGTGAATAGCCGGTTAGCCATCTTCCGGTGTGACTTTTCACAGGAGTAATCTATGTCTCAAATCCCCGAATTGCAGGATTCCAATGATGTTCTGCGCAATTGTCTGAATCTCCTACCGCAACAGGCTACCGAACGTATTCTGTCCCGCCTGCAACAAGCCATTCACTATGAGCCCGTGATTGGCATTATGGGCAAAAGTGGCGCGGGCAAGAGTTCATTATGTAATGCGCTTTTCCAGCAACCCGTCTGCCTCACCAGTGATTTAACGGCCTGTACGCGCGAACCTCAGCGGCTGGTTCTGACCGTGGGAGATCGTTGTATGACACTCGTTGATTTGCCTGGCGTGGGCGAGACACCGGAGCACGACGAAGAATACCTCGCGCTATATCAGAATTTGCTGGCTGAGCTGGATTTGATTATCTGGGCGTTGCGTGCCGACGATCGTGCTCGTGCAACAGATATCGTGGCTCACAGAGCGCTGCTGGCTTGTGGTGCCGATCCTTCCCGCTTCCTGTTTGTGGTAACCCAAGCCGATTGTGTTCCACCGCTTCCGGAGGGAGAGGTGAGGCAGGCATTGCCCTCTGCTGAACAGTGCCTTTCTCTTGCTGTAGTCAGCGCACTGGTTGCAGGTCAGCTGCCGTCTTCCTTCCCGGTAATGGTTGTTTCCGCACACACTGGTTACAACCTGCCCGGTCTGGTGGAGCTGATGGTGCATGCCTTACCGCTCCAAGCCAGCAGTGCCGTTTATCGTCAGCTGAAACCTGAACATCAAAGCGCTGAAAGTGACTCCGCTGTACGCCAGCGGTTTGGTGAAATGGCAGGGGCTGCCTTTGATTCTGTGATAGACCCGAACTCGCTACCCTCGGGCTGGCGTGTGTTACTGGGGCAATTACGGGAAAAACTGGTGCAACTGGCTACGGGTCTGTGGGACAGATTGTTTGGCTGAAACCGTCGGCACATGGCCAGATATCGGGTGCTTAAAAACCAGTATATTGATCTGTAAAAACGATCAATAATTAAATATCGATCGTTTTTATCTATTAAAATATCGATGCATTCCCCCTCAATTGATCGCTTTTACCTATCAAAAACAGGGGTATTTCTTTCACAGAAGACTTCAGAAATCTGGATAACAGGGAAGTGTATGAAGGCAGGGATGCAAGCCAGGCCGCTGCGCTTTTGCCCGTTGCTTTCTCTTTCCCGTTGCCACTTCTGATTTATCCATAAGGTGATATATGAAAATTCAGGCAGCAATAGCACTCATTTTGTCAGCCGCGTCATTATCGGCTGAGGCGGGTAACTGGGCCGTGAAAAACGGCTGGTGCCAGACCATGACCAATAACGGCCAGGCGCTGGTGATGCTGAAAAATAATACCCTCAGCGTCTTCGGTCAGTTGCAGGGATGCCCAAACGGTCCGCAGGAGCTGATGGGCAGTCGTATCAGTGTGAACGGTAATCTGGTCCCCACTTCCCAGTTGTGTAATCAGCAAACAGGCTTTAAAGCCGTAGAAGTTGAAGGTGGACAGGCCACTGCTGCAGCCCTGAAAGCGATTGCTTCGATGGCGGGCCAGGAAACGTCAACCGTTCAGGTGTTTGGCGCACAACTGACTTTCACCCGGGGTGACATGATGAAGGTCTGCCCGAAGTATGTTCCTGCGCTTGCGACCATGGCAGAAAGCAGCGTTCCGCAGATTAACAAAGGCTCCGTCATGAAGGCGGCGAAACAGGCCTACACGAAGGAATATGACAGCGAGACCGCGGAAGCCGCTGACTTCGGCAGCTATGAAGTGAAAGGCAATACCGTGGTGTTTGAAGTCTACAATGCGGGATACCGCACTTACGATAAAGTGGTTGTCAGCGTTGGTGCTGACGGTAAGGCGACCGGTGCAAAAGTGGAGTCGATGGGGCAGTAACCATGTTCGTTTAACACCCATTCTCAATGCCATAGGCCATATTCTTTCGGGAGCATGGCCTTTTCTTTTTTATGCCGATGAATTCAAAAAAGGAGTTAATCATGCGACTCGCCAGCCGCTTTGGCCGCATTAACCAGATACGCCGCGACCGTCCGCTCACCCGCGAGGAACTGATGCACCATGTGCCCAGCGTCTTTGGTGAGGAGAAACACGACTCGAGAAGCGACAGATACGCTTATATCCCCACGATCACCCTGCTGGAGAATCTTCAGCGCGAAGGTTTTCAGCCGTTCTTTGCCTGTCAGTCACGTGTACGCGACCAGGACCGGCGTGAACACACAAAGCACATGCTGCGCCTGCGTCGTACCGGACAAATATCGCTTCCGCAGGTTCCGGAAATCATCCTCATCAACTCCCACGACGGCTCAAGTTCCTACCAGATGTTGCCGGGTATTTTTCGCGCCATCTGCACCAATGGTATGGTCTGCGGTCAGTCGTTTGGCGAAATCCGTGTACCTCATCGCGGTGATGTGGTGGAGAAAGTCATTGAAGGGGCGTACGAGGTACTGGGAGTGTTTGACCAGGTGGAAGAGAAGCGTGACGCCATGCAGTCGCTGGTATTACCCCAACCGGCACAACAGGCGCTGGCGAATGCCGCGCTGAAGTATCGCTTCGGTGAAGACCACCAGCCGGTCACCGCATCTCAGGTGCTCACCCCGCGGCGCTATGAAGACCGGCGTGATGACCTGTGGACCGTTTATAACCGCGTCCAGGAGTCGCTGATAAAAGGCGGACTCAGCGGGCGCACCGTGCAGGGTAAAAACAACCGCACCCGGGCTGTCACCAGTATCGACGGGGATGTGAAACTCAATCGCGCGTTATGGGTGATGGCCGAGAATATGCTGGAATTTTTCGGCAAATAGCACTCGCATGACAACAGAGAGCATTTCCCCTGTGAATACCACATCTTTTACGCCACTTCCTTCCGGCCCTTTTACCCGAAACCAGGCTCAAGCCATTGCCAGGCAGTATCTGAATGTTGCCATTGAGGATGACCAGCGCACCCATTTTCGCCTAGTCGTTCGCCATGAAGGCGAGATGGTCTGGCGGGCATGGAATTTTGAGCCAGAAGCCGGGCAGATGCTTAACCGCTATATCGCCCGCTACGGCATCCGTAAGCCATAACCGGTTCACTCAGACACGTCCCTTTCCCGTCAGCCCTTACTGGCTGGCTTTTTTATATCCGGAGATAATCATCATGAATACCCCAACTGCCTGTACATCTGACGTTTTCACCTTGGCTGCTGATAACAGCCCTGCATGCATTACCGCCACTGCGGTACCCGATGAACAGCGCATTAATTTCTGGCTGCAATACTTCGGCACCATTCCACAATGGATATTGCTGGAGCCCCGCATCTTTGCCTGGATGGAACGCTTTTGCGATAGCTACCACGGACGTATCTGGCAGTTCCACGCTCTCAGCAACGGCGGCGCCTTTATGGCACCGGACACGGAGAGCGATGATGAAAAATGGAGCCTGTTTAACCCCATGAACGGCAACGGTGCTGAAATGAGCGCTGAAGCCGCCGGGATTGCTATCTGCCTGATTGAGTACAGCCACCATGCCTGTCGCACGGAATGCGATGCCATGACGGAGCATTATTACCGTCTGCGGGATTACGCGCTCACGTATCCGGAATGCCACGCGATTATGCGCATCATTGATTAACAGGAATGACAGATGAGAACACAACCTTTATCTGCAGTAACACAACCCGATATGTTTCCGTCTTCTGTCATTCCTCACCAGGAAGCGGTCCTGTCCCCGTATGCCCGGCGAACGCTGCGCAGTGCGATGAATATCCTGGAGCGCCAGTTACGCGAACCCGGCGTGGCATTCACCTCCGCCAGCGCCACCCGGGACTGGCTGCGTCTGCAACTGGCCGGGGAAGAGCGCGAGGTGTTTATGGTGCTGTTTCTCGACAACCAGAACCGCCTTATTGCCCACGAAACCTTGTTTATCGGCACCATTAACCATACGCAGGTGCACCCCCGTGAAGTGCTGAAAGCGGTACTAAAGCATAACGCTGCCGCCGTCATCCTTGCCCACAATCACCCTTCAGGACTTGCAGAGCCCAGTAAAGCTGACCGTTGTATCACAACACGGCTGCAGCAGGGACTGGCGCTGATAGATGTATGCATTCTGGATCACCTGGTTATTGGTGGGATGGATATCGTCTCCTTTGCGGAGCGAGGCTGGCTTTAAAAAGGAAATCGTTGAATGAAAATCATCAGTAAACGTCAGGCGATGACCATTTATCGTCAGCATCCTGAATCCAGGCTGTCAGCCTTCTGTACAGGTCACTACCAGTGGCATGGTAGTGTCTGCCACTACTACGGACGTGAAGTTCAGGATGTCAGCGGTGTACTCGCTGTTTTTGTTGAACGTCGTCAGGACCGGGCAGGCCCATATGCCATTCTTCGCAGCGTGACGATTAATTAATCACTTCTCTCAGTCATTAAGGAATATGTTAATGCAATCGACCACCTTATCCGGCACATCAGCAGAGAGTTCATCCTGCCTTCAGTGGGGATTAAAACGTGATATCACGCAGTGCTTCGGCGCTCGTCTGGTCCAGGAAGGCAACCGCCTATACTTTCTGGCTGACCGGGCTGGGTTTAATGGCTCATTCAGTGATGATGAAGCATTATGTCTGGACCAGGCGTTTCCACTAATAATGAAACAGCTAGAGCGGATGCTCACCACTGGAGAGCTTGATCCCCGCAGTCAGCACTGCGTCACTCTGCATCACTACGGGCTCACCTGCGAAGCTGACACTCTCGGCTCTCATGGCTACGTTTACATCGCTATTTATCCCCAGTCAGCCGTAACCAGGTAACACTTTCCTCTTCTTTTCTCAGGACTCAATTCATGCATATTTCAACTATACCGGCCACGGTGCTGGTTGCGTCACGCCTGTCGCCCGTGCAGGTCTGGCAACAACTGTTAACCTATCTGCTTGAGCATCATTACGGCCTTACGCTCAACGACACACCATTCCATGATGATTCAGCCATCCAAGAACATATCGAAGCAGGAATAACACTGGCTGATGCGGTGAACTTTCTGGTGGAACGCTATGAACTGATACGCACTGACCGCAAAGGGTTTACATGGCAAGATCAGACACCATTTCTGACCGCTATCGATATTCTCAGAGCCAGGCGAGCTACCGGATTAATGAATATATAAATTCTTCGAGCATCATTCCTGATTTTTACTTCTGAACTTCCCACCTTATTTATTCATCGCATAATGCGCCTGCCATTTCCGGCAGGCGTGTTTGCTTTTATGGATGATTGACGATGCAAACAGAACCCGTTGTATTAACGGAACACAATGAACTCATCTGTTCGACCAGTATCGAACGAGTAGTTTCTGGCCGCGATGCTGCACTGCTGCAAATTGAACAGCTCATCCAGCAGCTTGATGCCATTTCACGGTTAACCTCTGAAGTTGGCGGTGGTACGGCGCAAGACTGGGCGATGAAAGCCGGGCACCGCTACGATAGTTGGCTGACTGAAACTGTGGATAAAGCGATCCCTGCTGTCACCCGCAATATTGACCGTAGTATCTGGCGTGATTTGATGTTGAAGTCTGGCATGATGGCATTGATGGATGCTCAGGCGCGCGAACAATGGCATAAGAACCTGGAGGAGGGCGATCTACCTGCTATCAGCGAGGCAAATATACTCAGTACTTTTGAGCAGTTACATCTGAATAAAATGGATGTATTTGAGCGTGGGATCATCAATGTGTTCAAAGGTCTGTCATGGGATTATAAGACCAATAGCCCTTGTAGCTTTGGTAAGAAGATCATCATTAACAATCTGGTGACGCATAACCGCTGGGGATTTAGTCTGAACTGGGGCTGGAGGCGGGATCAACTGGCGGATCTGGAGCGGATGCTGTTTTTACTCGATGGCAAACCGATTCCCGACAACCGTGGTGATATCTCTACCCGGTTGATGGAACATATTCGAGATAACCCTGCTAAGGATATGTACGAGGATGAGTTCTTCAGTATTCGTTACTTTCAAAAGGGAACTGCCCATCTGACGTTCAAGCGTTTGGAGTTGATAGAAAGGATGAATGACATTATTGCGAAACACTATCCGGGGATGTTAGCTCAGCCTCGTTGAAGCGGAGTGTTTCAGTTGCTTCCTGCTGGTAAAAATGGCTCAAAACTGAGACTATACACATTGCTCTAACTCATTGATTTATAATGATAGCAAACTAAAACCAATTGAGTATACAAGTGAGTATATAACGAATATTTAAATGATTTAATATTTATCTAATTCAGTTGGTTATATTGATTTTGCGAGTCCGGCCTTCGCACCAAAAACGATGATGGTAATCGGAAAAACTACAACAATCAGTACGTTGTACAATGAAGCTGGATGTTGACGGCAACTACAAAATAGCCGCATCTCCGGCTTTTTTTGTTTATAAAGCCTCGGGCCGGATCTTTTCACTCACTCCCTGTTTTGTCAATCTCTCTCCACGCAACTTCTGAGCATCTCGACATTGTGTTCAATATAGCTGAGCGTCACCTTAATATCGCGGTGGCCGAGTAGTTTCTGCGTGACATACAAATTTTGCTCCGGTTTCTGCATCAATTCTGTGGCAACGGTATGACGGTAGCGATGTGATGAAAAACGGCTGTGGCAGGCATCGCTGAGTTTGGCAAAGAAATAACTCACCTGATTTTCTGTCATCGGTTTACCCTGGCGCAGCGTCCTTCGACTGAAACGATTGATGTTGAACAACTGATCGTCAGCCCGCATTCCCTTTGTTTTCGCCTCTTCAAGCATCTGCTCCAGATAGGGCCGTAACCGGGAGGCGATAGGAACAATGTGTTCATCATGGCTTTTGCTGCCTTCGCTCTGAATAAACAGCGTGTCATGGACCAGATCGATATCCCTGATCCGCAGGTGAATAAGCTGATTCAGCCGGATAGCGGTGTAGTTGAAGGTTTCAACCACGGTCAGCCAAAACCATGCCGGATATAAAGGCGAACGATAGCCATGCTGCATTTTCTCCCGTTCGATATATTGGTTCAGCACTTTACGGGATGCGAGGATTTGCTCGCGGGTCAGGGTTTTCTTTTTCTTACGAGATTCCCTCAGCGATGTTTTCTGAAATGGATTGGTGAACTGCTCCAATAATCCCTGTTCAATGGCGAAGTTATATAAAGCCCGCATATGGCGCATATAGTGGTTCCAGCTCACTGGCTTGATACAGCGCACATTTAGCAGGTAATGACGCCACTCCAGCACCATATGCGACGTCACTTCGGCGGGTAACACGTTGCGCCAGTGAGTGAACTGGTTTACTGCCGTGCGATAACAGCTCTGGGTGTCAGGTCGCAACAAGCGGGCAAAAAAATACTCTTCCAGGATCTGTTCAAAGGTCATTTGAGTGACTTCCTTCATTGAGCAAGAGATGAGGGTTATTAAAGGGAACGTCATCTCCAAAAAGCGGCGTGGGATCGTCAAGCAGATATCCCTTCAGACGTGAACAACGGCGTGGGCCGACAACGGCGCAGTGCCAGATGTTGAGGCCGTTTTTTTGTTTTCGGTGAAGACTCAGGTTCTGGAACTTCTTCTGTACCTCCCGCCAGTATTCTTCAGGGACATTCTGACCGCAGGCGCTAAGCCAGAGTTTGAAAATACCGGGCGTCACCAGAAACACCGACCCGGCGACGGTATGGATCCGGGCGTTAGGTTCATTGACTTCCAGATGTTGAGCCTGAACATTACGAACCAGCCACTGCCAGAAGGCTTCGCCTGAAAGTGGGGTATCGTCCTGTTCGGGTAGGGGGGATGGTTGTTCTACTTCGGTGTTTGTTTCAATCACTGCTTCTGTCTCATTTCGGATTCCCGCTATTGGCGTGACGGTTCCACTGAAGATTGCGGGCCGCTGTTGTGGATCTTCCCAAATCAGCGAAGGGGAAAAGCGCAGTAGCGTAAGCTCACTGCTCCAGCCGCCGCTGGCCTCAATCCGGCAATGCCAGATGGCTTTATCCTCACAGGGGATAAGTAACTGGTGCGCCTGCATCTCATCGAACAGCCGCACGTTATGTTGCGGTACGGCGTCAATCCCTTGGTGCAGCAGCCAGCCGCGCACGGCATCGGCAGCGTTCTTACTGACCAGCCACAGCGCCTCTTCCGTTAGCCAGCCGTCAGAGCCACCGTTCGGGTTGTTGAGTCGGAACTCATTTGCCAGCAGGTCACGCAGAGCGGCGATGATTTGCTGCGGCAGCGAGGTTTGCGGGCGATGGATAGCCTTGACCGGATCGCCGCCGAGATTAAATGCTACCGACGCCCGGTCGGCTTTTTGCACCAGTTCACCTGCCAGCCCGGCATACTGATACTGCCCGTTCAGGCAGTGAAGCAGGGTGGATAAGGCAACTGAATCAGCGGCGAGCCAGTCTAGGCTTTCCGGTGGGAGAAGTTGGGTAAGCAGAAGGGCTGCCGCAGCCGGATGGCGCAGATAATCACGTTGCGGCAGATAACGGAATCGGTAAGGCTGGGTCAGCGGGCCATGCCATGGAAACCAGCGTTGCCCGCTGGCGTCCTCCACCTCAATATCAGTGATGAGTTTGCCCAGATCGTGCAGCAGTGCAGCGTAGATGATGACTGTCGTCCAGCGTTCGGACTGAGCGGCCTGATCTTCCGGCGCTGCATCAGGCGGAAAAATATAACTCTGCCGCAGCCGTGCGGCATAGCAGGCGGCTTCGAGACTATGATCGAGCAGGCCACCTGCGTGGGAATGGTGGTGGTTTTCCGAGGCGGGAAACGACTGCGCCAGTTCTGCGAAGCGGTGGATTGGTATCAGCCAGAAGCGTTCAAACAGTGAGGCAGGGAGTGCGGTGCTCTGGCGAATAAATTGGATCAGCTGTTGGCGGGTAGTTCCAGCCAGTAGCGTTTGCGCGGATTCAGGATGCAGCCATCCCTCCGTGACGTCTGGTTCGCCAGTGGATGGTGTGGTGTTTTGCTTTTTGCGCGTCAGCCATATCCGCATAATGGCCCTTTCCCCTTTTTCGGGTAAGCCCGTTACCCCTTCACTCTCTTCCCCTTCACCCTTTGGATTTTGCCTTTTGGTGCCGTCAGATTTGGGGCGAAATTGTTTATTGGGGCTCGCAAATTTATTGGAGTGGAGAAAAACGGCAGAGCAGGGATGCTCCGCCGTTGATATGAAGGTCATGCGCTCAGCGCTAACGGCTGCTGCGCCCGTTCAAGCAGATATTCACAGGCATTACGCGCTAATCCACTGGCGCGGAAAATCGCTTTTTTGTCCTGCTGTAACACCTTCAGCCACGATGCGATGTAACTGTCATGCTGTAGCTTCGACTGGATGCCAACATGAGCACAGAGGAAAGCTGCACCCATTTCGGCGACGAGCTCTTCGAAACTATACGTCGGATCGCCGAAGGTATGTTTTCCGGCAGTGATGCTGTCCCGGTTCAGCCGTGAAGCGTGTCCGGTAGCATGCGTCAGTTCATGCAGCAGCGTGCCGTAATAATCCTCACGCGAAGTGAACTGCTCAGGATGCGGCATGATGATGCAGTCGCGCCCTGGCGAGTAATACGCCCGGTTCTGGCGTCGGTGAGTGATCTCCACCGCACTTTGCCGGGCAACCTGCTCAGCGGCGGCGATAGGATCATCGACTATCACGACAGGCTGTGAAAACGCCTCCGGCAGTCCTTCGCATTGCTGAATGTTGAACAGCCGGAACTCGCGTACTACGGCGTAGGACGTCAATTTAGGGTTGCCGTCAGCACCAAGAACCTTGTTCCCATTGCTGTCCACTACCTCGCGCTGCTGGGGCAGATAGAACACGGCCAGTGTAGATTTTTCGCCTTTGCGGATGTTACCGCCTGCATTGCGAATTTGTGTGAAGGTCAGCCAGCGATCGCTCTCATATCCCTGTCGTTCTGCGCGGTTCCAGAGCAGAGGAATATTGATGCCGTGATAAAACCGCCTGGACAGGGCATTCATCGGCACCACCGGTTCCCCTTCCCGCCACGGGCGAACCCAGGGGATCACGCCTTTTTCCAGCGCGGCGATAATTTCATCGGTGACTTTCTGGTAAAGATCGTTGCTTCTGTTCATAAGCGTAACCTCATGATAAAGAAGCCGGGTACAGCGCTCCCGGTCGGGAGTCGCCCGGCACGGGGAGTAAAGGATGCTGAGGAAATCAGCTGGTGTGAAGGGCAGTAACCAACAGGTGGTTATCTTCAAGCGTTAAGCGCAGCGGCGTCATCAGCGGTACATTGCTGCTGCCGTCAGAGGGCAAACAGTACAGACCGAAATTGATGCTCTTACGGTCCGGCCCTGCGCTTTTGAATGTCAACATGGTCGCGACAATCAGGTTTTCGAGGCGGTCATCTTCCTGAGAGGGATCGGGTGGAAAACTGACTACCTTTTCCCAAGCCTCAGATGAGATAGACAATGATAAGGATGTTGCTTCAGTGATGGATGAAGTTGGCATAGTATTTCTCCAGTGATGAAAGCAGAGAAACACCGCCTGTAGTGGTCAACTAAAACTGGCCACGGCTTTAGAGTTTTTCCAGTATCGGTTTTCCGATTCGTTTGGGGGCAACCCACCGTTATAGTCATGCGGCCTTAGCGAGCTGTAATACCCGACGATATAGTCTGTGATCGCATGAGCAGCATCGCTAAAGTTTATATAACCTGTCACTGGCACCCACTCGTTTTTCAGACTACGGAAGAAGCGTTCCATCGGGCTGTTGTCCCAACAGTTTCCACGTCGGCTCATACTCTGCCTGATCTGGCAACGCCACAGTAACTGCCGGAACTGCCTGCTTGTATAGTGGCTACCCTGGTCACTGTGGAACATCACTCCGGCTGGTTTACCGCGAGCTTCCCACGCCATTTCCAGCGCTCTGATGGTCAGCTTGCTATCCGGCGAGAATGACATTGCCCAGCCCACTGGTTTCCTTGCGAACAGATCGAGAACAACTGCAAGGTAAGCCCAACGCTTGCCTGTCCAGATGTACGTCACATCGCCGCACCACACCTGGTTAGGTTCTGTCACTGCGAACTGTCGCTCAAGGCGATTCGGGATAGCGATGTGTTCATGACCAACACGTTTATACCGGTGGGTAGGCTGCTGACAACTCACCAGCCCCAGTTCTTTCATGAGCCTGCCAGCAAGCCAGCGTCCCATTCTGAAGCCTCTCAGGGTTGCCATAATGGCGATACTTCTTGCGCCAGCAGAGCCATGGCTGATGTTATGCAGCTCCCGAACCTGGCTGCGTAACACAGCTCGCCAGCCGTCTGGCTTTTCGGCGCTTTTCTCCCAGTATTTGTAGCTACTGCGATGAACCCCGAACACGTGGCAGAGTGTGACCACAGGATACTGCGCTCTGAGTTTCCCGATTAACGAGAATTGTTCAGGGAGTCTGACATCAAGAGCGCGGTAGCCTTTTTTAATATGTCGTTTTCCATTTCAATGCGTTGTAGCTTTTTCTTCAGCTCACGTATTTCAATCTGTTCCGGGGTTATAGGGGAGGCTTTAGGTATTTTGCCCTGTCGTTCATCCCGCAACTGCTTTACCCATCGCGTCATGGTAGAAAGACCCACATCCATAGCACTGGCCGCAGCTGCAACGGTGTAGTTCTGATCAAGGACCAGTTGAGCGGATTCACGTTTAAACTCTGCGCTGAAATTTCTTTTTTTCATTAGGGCACCTGTAATGTTCTGAGGTGAGCATATCACCTCTGTTCAGGTGGCCAAATTCAGTAAACCACTACACAAGTGTCAAAACCGCTTACTGTGCGTATGTTCGTAGAATCAGCCAGAGCAGGTCACTGGTTATATGATTGACTGTATGCTTACAGAGGATACTGACGCAATTAGATGTTGATTGCATTGACAAAATCTGGGAAATAATTATACGAAGAATAATGGCAGTATCAGTTTACTCAAAAGTTTTGGTGGTGTATCTCGCTGTTTATTAGAGAGGAATGACCTCGTTTGTTCATAAAACGTATGCTTTCACCACCAGCACATTCTTTCTGTGCTGGTGAAATACTCAATGGCAGTTACGAAATTACTCTGTGATTCCAGGCATCCTTATAAATGATATTTCCATCGCAGTGCTTCCATGTAATAGCCTCATATCTTAGCTGAATAGTTTCATTGTGGGTTCCTGTTCCCGAACCGGGGAATAAATTTGGTGTGATTCCTGTCACTTTTACATTTTCTAAAATGATATTGAAATATTCACTTTCAATACCAACCTCTAGAGTTTGATACATTTTTATTGTGGCTGATTTTAATGTCTGGCTTTCACTTAACGCTTTATACAAAAGAGGCGTTGTTTTATCAAACTCCTTCTGTATTGTAATCGGCGCGTGCACACGCGTTCCTGTCAGTCTACCTGTATTTCCATCTACAGGGACAGACAGGTGATGAGTGACTGCTTTCAGTTCAATAGCACCAATGCGTCCAGCGACTTGTGAGCTTCCCATTACGGGGGAGCCATTTGCATCGGTTAACCACAGATAGGCTGGGTTTGACATGATTAGTCCTTATCTATATTTATACGGGAAGGGAAATAAAGCATGATGAGAATCCAAACGAATGTTCCAATAATTTTTATGGGCCAGGGTTCAAGAAAAGCGAAACAGGCGAGGCCTCCTGCGATTAGCAATGGACCGGATAATAGATCAAGAACTCCCCCCATCATGTGTATCTTTGTTGGTAAGAACCTATTGGCTATAAAGGCGATAATATAAGCGCTTACAACGATGATAATAATGGCAAGGATTTTATCCTGCCATGAATCGAATTCGATGAGAGAAATTAAACAAAGGGTGGCAATATACCCACAAAACAATGAATTTATTATTAGGGTGATAATTTTTTTCATGTTACCAGTCCTTAGACTTACCGTTTAAATGTTCTCCCACTAACTCAATTATTTTTATAAAAGTAGGTTTGCCTTCTGTATATCCAACATGTATAGCATCAACGAAAGGTTGTACTGCATCAATGAAAAGGAAATAAAGAAGATCGTAGTCATGAGGCCTTAATAACTCGTATATCTCGGGTGCATCTGTACTGAGGCCATCCGATGTCCTGATAGAACGTTCGGTCATACCTCCCAATAAAAGGAAGGTGCTTAACAGTGTTATGGGATTACCTTTACCCTTAAAGACAACATAAGTGAAAGATGTTTTTTCGATAACGGCTTTCGCAATGTTTGAGGCGATTGTATTTGCAATAATCCTTCCTGCTATAGATGTAATAACGGTTCTGTATATTTTATCTTGTGCCTGTTCGGATAAGAAATTGTTAAAAAGATGAAAGATGCGAGAAACAGCATTGACGATATTCTCATAATTTAGAATGTCATTTTTTATGGCTGTCATGATGCGAATACGTTCTGTTTCTCGTTTAAATCTGCTGTCTGTATCAAAGACACCGTAAATCATATATCCATAATCTAAAGGAACAGACAGGCCACCATTGATAAGTCCTGTGACTGTATCAGGTGAAATGATAATGTTATAGATCCTTCTTGCAATGCCTTCTATATCGGCCATGGCAATCCTTTAATAAAATAAGATGGCTAGAAATGAAAGCATGTAAATAACAAAAATAGATGGTGAAATAGTTGACCTGAGTAACAGTTTCTCAAATAACATTAAGAATATCGACATTGGTTATTAATTAGAGATATTAATTCTTGAGCTAAATATTCTAGTGCTGATATAAAAAATCATATGAAAATGCTTCCTCAAAAAAGGCGCCCCGCAGGCGCCTCAATGACAATCACAATTACAATCTCACCCCTTCAACGCTTTCCCCGCAATCACCCCGATAAACTCCAGTACCTGCTTTTGCTTACGCACGGAGAGCTTTTCCACGGCGCGCAGGGATTTCATCAGTTCTGACTCTTCGGGGTCGGCGGTGCGGGCGGTTAATACGATGCAGCCTTGCATTACGCGAACATCAACGTCGGTGCCGGTATCGAACCCGGCGGCTTTCAGCCACTGGCCCTTCATCACAATGGACGGAAACCGAACGTACTTCACCGGAATACGGCTGTAATCAGGATAACGGCTCGCATAACCCACCTTCAGGCGACGGTTATCTGCGGCGTGGACTTCTGGATCAAATGAAACTGCAATACAATGCGTATCAGTCATGGCTGCTATTCTCTATTAATAGTTGCTGTGATTAGCGATGCGGAGGTGTTGGCGCACCTTCGCATCGCGCTAATAAAACCCCTGTAAATTACGCCAGTATCCAGGGGGAAGTCCAGATGTAAATAAGATGAAATAAGCGCGAATAGCACGCTTTCGGAATAAATAGAAATCCTCTCTATCCCAATAAATCCGGTATTATTCATCGTATTTATTCATTACCTTTCACACGCCTGAATATCCCCACGTTCCAGAAAACAACGCCTGTCGGCATCTGGCCAAAAATGCGATCTGACTCACTGAAGCAAATAGTAAACTCTGAAACAACATCGTTTTGTACACTTTGCTTTACACTTTTGGTGATGTAAATCACAAATATCACTCCGTGAAGTGATCCGACTCTCACAAAATGGCGTGTACTCATTCACCAATACATTATGAGAACAGCCTGGAAAGTTATGTTTTCAGTATTTCCACTCTCCGCAGACACACTACGACGAATGGCAAATCGAAACGCAAAAAAAAACTTGTTGAATATTAACGGGTAAAAAAATGACGTGTGATTTGCATCACTCACATTTACAGCTTTTTAAATTATTGCCAGTGATTAATGTTGACCGGGCTATTTCCATAATCAATCAAATCTTGCATAGTGCCTCCACATTATTTCTCCCCCTGACTCAGGAGGCGAATAGTTATATTTCATCAGGATTTGTTGATGAACCAGGTATGATTTACTTCACATTAATACGTACATGACCACTGTTACTGGAGAAACAAAATGAATTATCCGGCAGAACCCTTCCGTATTAAAAGCGTTGAAACTGTATCTATGATCCCGCGTGCTGAACGCCTCAAGAAAATGCAGGAGGCGGGTTACAATACTTTCCTGTTAAATTCGAAAGATATTTATATTGACCTGCTGACAGACAGTGGCACTAACGCAATGAGCGACAAGCAGTGGGCCGGAATGATGATGGGTGATGAAGCGTACGCGGGCAGTGAAAACTTCTATCATCTGGAAAGAACAGTGCAGGAACTGTTTGGCTTTAAACATATTGTTCCGACTCACCAGGGGCGTGGCGCAGAAAACTTGTTATCGCAGCTGGCTATTAAGCCCGGGCAATATGTTGCCGGAAATATGTATTTCACCACCACCCGTTATCACCAGGAAAAAAATGGTGCGGTGTTTGTCGATATCGTTCGTGACGAAGCGCACGATGCCGGTCTGAATATTGCGTTTAAAGGTGATATCGATCTTAAAAAATTACAAAAGCTGATTGATGAAAAAGGCGCAGAGAATATTGCGTATATCTGCCTGGCGGTGACGGTTAACCTCGCGGGTGGGCAGCCGGTCTCGATGGCTAACATGCGTGCGGTGCGTGAACTGACAGAAGCGCATGGCATTAAAGTGTTCTACGACGCTACCCGCTGCGTAGAAAACGCCTACTTTATCAAAGAGCAAGAACAGGGTTTTGAGAACAAGAGCATCGCCGAGATCGTGCATCAGATGTTCAGCTACGCCGACGGTTGTACCATGAGTGGTAAAAAAGACTGTCTGGTGAACATCGGCGGTTTCTTGTGCATGAACGATGACGAAATGTTCTCTTCTGCCAAAGAGTTAGTCGTGGTCTACGAAGGGATGCCATCTTACGGCGGCCTGGCCGGACGTGATATGGAAGCCATGGCGATTGGCCTGCGCGAAGCCATGCAGTACGAATATATTGAGCACCGCGTGAAGCAGGTTCGCTACCTGGGCGATAAGCTGAAAGCCGCTGGCGTACCGATTGTTGAACCGGTAGGCGGTCACGCGGTATTCCTCGATGCGCGTCGCTTCTGCGAGCATCTGACGCAAGATGAGTTCCCGGCACAAAGTCTGGCTGCCAGCATCTATGTGGAAACCGGCGTGCGCAGTATGGAGCGCGGAATTATCTCTGCGGGCCGTAATAACGTGACCGGTGAACACCACAGACCGAAACTGGAAACCGTGCGTCTGACTATTCCACGTCGTGTTTATACCTACGCACATATGGATGTCGTGGCTGACGGCATTATTAAACTTTACCAGCATAAAGAAGATATTCGCGGGCTGAAGTTTATTTACGAGCCGAAGCAGTTGCGTTTCTTTACTGCACGCTTTGATTACATCTAAAAAATAGTTATGGCCCCATCACGTGATGGGGCTTTTTTGTATTCCTTTTCCATGAACAGGAAGCCTTTGCGGTGCCCGTTACCGTGACATAACTAAAAAAAGTAAACCCTGACTCCGACATTTTTATTATCCGCATGATGTACAAATGACAGCTGTAATTATAACGAATAGTCTACAGGAACATTTATCATGGATATTAATGCCATTGAGCGACAGAGTAGTACCCCCGGACTGATTAGCGGAACCATGTTGGTTATCGCGACCGTAGTGGGTGGCGGGATGTTCTCCCTGCCGATTGCGATGGCCGGCGTATGGTTCCCCGGTGCGTCTGTTATTCTTCTATTTATCGCCATCATGATGTTATTAACCGGTCTGATGCTGGTCGAAGTTAACCTGCATTATGGCGCCGGTGCCAGTTTTAATACTTTTACTCAGGATTTATTAGGCCGGAAGTGGAATATCGTGGTGGGTATCGCTTTCGGCTTTGTGCTGTATATTCTGACCTATGCCTATATCTCCGGTTCGTCGGCGGTGATGGCGCAAACCGTGTTCAAATACAGCGGTGTGCGCTTTCCGGCGAATATCTCGGTGGTGATCGTCAGTATGCTGGTCGGCGCGATTGCCTGGTATAGTTCCTTGCTGGTCGGACGCATCACTACCGTGCTGATTATCGGTAAGTTTGTGGCGTTCTTTGCCACGTTCTCCGGGCTGATTGGCCATATCGAAGTGGCAAAACTCATCGACAGCGCGGCGGTGGCGTTGCCCAATTCGCAGTATCTGCCGTACATCCTGATGACGCTGCCGTTCTGCATCATCTCGTTTGGTTTTCACGGTAACGTGCCAAGCCTGGTTAAACTGTATGGCACAAGCGGAGTCTCGAATATTACGCGTTCGATTATCATCGGTACGCTGTTTGCTCTGCTGCTGTATATTTTCTGGCTGGGCGTGACGATGGGTAACATCAGCCGTTCCTCATTCCCGCCGATTATCGCCAAAGGCGGCAATATCGATGTGTTTGTCGAGGCCATCAGCGGGCTGTTCACCAGCCGATATATGGATCTGATCCTCACCTTTTTCGGCAACTTCGCGGTAGCCAGTTCCCTGCTGGCGGCGACGCTTGGCCTGTTCGATTACATCGCCGACCTGTTTCACTTCCCGGACGACGGCATGGGTCGCCTGAAAACCGCGCTGGTGACCTACTTCCCGCCAGCCGCCGTGTGCTTCTTCTTCCCGAACGGTTTTGTGCACGCGATTGGTTACGCTGGTTTGGCCTTTACCATCTGGAGCGTGATCCTGCCGCCGTTCCTGGTGAAAGCCGCGCGGAAACGTTTCCCGACCGCCAGCTATACCGCGCCCTGTAATAACACCGTGCTTAACCTGGTGATTGTCTGCGGAGCGGTTGTCTATCTGACGGTTGTTCTGGACGTATTTGGTCTGCTGCCAACGTTTCGTTAGACGGAGTCAAAATGAAAAACGTGTTGTCTGTTCAGTCGTCGGTTGTTTATGGCTATGCCGGAAATAAAGCCGCTGTGTTGCCGATGCAGCTCTCGGGGATCGATGTCTGGCCGTTTTACACCGTACAGTTTTCCAACCACACCCAATATGGGATGTGGCAGGGCATGGCGATGCCGCACGGCGAGCTGAGCGCGATCATCAGCGGGTTGGATGACCTGCAAAAGCTGGCGCAATGCGATGCCGTATTGTCCGGGTATCTTGGAGATAAACGCCATTGTGAAGAGGTGAAGTACGCCGTCTCCACCATTCGTCAGCGTAATCCGCAGGCGCTCTATTTTTGCGATCCGGTAATGGGCGACCCGCAAAAAGGCTGCATTGTCGCGCAGGGCGTGGAGTCATTTTTTGTCGATGACGCCATTCAACTGGCCGACATGATGGGACCGAATCTCTATGAGCTGGGCGTGCTGACGGGCAGACAACTGCGTAGTTTTGACGAGGTGGTGGAAGCGGCGCGGCAGCTGGTGTCGTGGGGCGTAAAGAAGGTGCTGGTGAAGCATCTCGGCGACTGTTCGCGGAACAAACAGGCGTTTGAAATGCTGCTGGTGACGCCGGAACAGACGTTACACATTGCCCGGCCGCTGTATACCTTTGCCAAAATGCCGGTCGGCGTTGGGGATCTGATTTGCAGCGTGATGCTGGCCTCACTGCTCAATGGTTATGAGGACAAGCAGGCACTGGAGCGGACCACCAGTGTTGTTGACGCGGTAATGCGGCTGACGAAAGAGCATGATTCGTATGAACTGCGGCTGATAGACGCGCGCCACCAGATTATGGACCCACAGGTTCGCTATCAGGCAACGGTGATCTGACGCCGCAAGGGGGCTCTGTGTTTCTGACATTGCTGAGGTTTCAGCATCCGCTGGTCTACCGTTTTGCATGGCTTCGTATTTGGGTTGTGATGTTAAGAGCGTGCGGACTGCGTAAGAGAAAGGGGTGAACATTTTACGCTGCTGCCGGATGCGGCTAGCGCTTTATCCGGCCTACAAATGAGCGTGAAACGCAGGCCTACAAATGAATGCGAAACGTAGGCCTGATAAGCGAAGCGCCATCTGGCGTTACACGCGGAAGTAGCGTGGTGGAATCAACGCGGAAAAGGCGTCGAACTTCTTCACCATCTTTTTCCAGAACAACATAACAACAATCCTCGATTTGAAACATCGGCGCTATTTTAGTCAGCGCCGACAAATCGTAAAGTCTGTCGCCTCGTTCCGTTCCCGGGGAAGTGTAAACCTTTTTGGTCACCGCGTCGTCAAATACGGTTGCCGCAAATTTGACGGGGTTGACAATGGTTTACGCCATAAACCAGTAGTAAAAGAGGCCAACCTTTAAGCCGAGGATCACGATATAGGCGCAGCAGTATTTCATGGTGCCAGACATGATCTGGTTGGCCTGACCGTCCATTTTTGTGGCGGATACCGCGATGGCGATGCTTTGCGGCGAAATCATTTTCCCGCCCGTTGCGCCAGAGGTGTTGGCCGCCGCCAGCCAGTTGGGATCGATATGCAGTTTGCTGGCGGCAATGGTTTGCAGTTTTCCGAACAAAATGTTCGAGTTGGTATCGCTGCCGGTAACGAACGTGCCCAGCGCGCCAATCACCGGGGCGAGGAAGACGTACGAGCTGCCGGTCAGATCGACAATTGACTGTGCCAGCGTGGAGATAATCCCGCTGAGATCCATCACCGTGGCCAGCGCGACGATCGCCATAATTGCGACGATAGAGTTTTTAAGCTGGAAAATCGTTTTGATAAATACTTCCAGCATCCCGCGTGCGGACGCTCCCTGAATAAAACCACCGATAATGGTCGCGAAGATGATCAGCATTCCTGGCGTGGTCACCCATTCAACTTTCAACGCCATCGTTTTGCCGTCAGCTAACGTGAAATGCAGCACCGAGGCCAGTTGTGAGGCTGCGCCTTTTATCGTCGGGAACAGCGGCGAACACATCAGGATAAACACAAAAATAAACAGATAAATAGAGCCAACTCGGAACAACACTTTTGCCGAGCGCGGCGTGGTTTCGCGGGTATGGCTGACTTCAATTCGCCACTCGGGATCGGTTTTCCCTTTGCGCAGGCGACTAACCATTGCCACGGCAAACAGGCTGACCAGGCTACCGGCAAAGGCGGGTAATTCAGCACCGAGATGAATAGCGACAAAATACTGCGGAACCAGTGTGGTAATACCGCAAATCAACGTGATCAGAAATACGCCGCGAATGGCTTTCAGGCCGCCGCCAATAATGCAGACAATCACAAATGGCAGCAGGATATTAAACAGCGCGAGCTGCAGAATAATGGTTCCGCCTAAGGTATAAACCGACAGGTTAACTTGTTCCGCCAGAATAGAAACCGGGATCCCGACCGCGCCGAATGCAGTGGGAACGGTATTTGCCACCAGAGAGGCAATTGCCGCCTTCAGCGGATTGAAACCCAATGCGATAAGAATACCGATCGGAATGGCGACCGCTGTACCATAACCCGCCGCGGCTTCAAGAAATCCACCAAAGCACCATGAAATCAGCAGCACCTGAATACGCTTATCTTCGCTAATACTGGCGAGAATATCGCGCAGAATATCCAGCGCTTTGGTCGCCTGCATGACGTTATAACTGAAGATAGCGCCGAGGATCACAATCACAATCGGCCATAATCCCTTCAGCGCGCCATAGCCTATCGCGGCTTTCAGATTTTGTACGGGCATTTCCCAGAATATTGCCGATAGTGCAGCGGTGAATACCAAAGAGATCAGTACTGAATAATGGATGGGCATTTTCAATTTCAATATTAAAAATACCATCAGTAGTAACGGAGAGAGTGCCAGGGCAAACATAAAATATTCGTTCATTGCTATTCCCAATTGGTTCATTAAACCTGATTTATATTTATGGTTGGGAGGCTACATTGCTGTTCTAATAAAGTATGCAAACTGAATCGCTTCAGTGAATAAAGTAATTATGATTTGTAGTTTTGTAACTATTGTAATCTTTTAATTAAAATCCAATGCCGGGTAAATATACTTAAGTGCCGATTGAATACCTATAAGTAGTTATTTAATAAACTTTTTAATAATGGTAGCGACAACAGTGGTAATCACCTGAAACTGTTTTCTAAGGTGTTAATAACGCTGTGGTTTCCAATATAAAAATGTGAGCGAGGCCGAAATAAATAAACCAGGGTATTGCATGTGCGAGTCGATTAGGGGATTATTTGGTTTTGTCATACAAATGAAAATACAGACATTTGCGATTGTCCTGATATAAGAAGAGGAGAGTTGCCATCAAAGGAAAACGATCAGAGCATCACCATGAACCCAGGTATTGGTAAAACCAGCAAACAGAAAAACTGGGCATGAAATACGAATGAACATTTGTTTGATATCGCGATATCAAGCGCAATAAACAGAAATGAAGCAATGGAGTAGTTATTGTGAATGTAAATTTCTTTGTTACCTGTATTGGTGACGCACTGAAATCACGGATGGCACGAGACTCCGTATTGCTGCTGGAAAAACTGGGTTGTCGCGTTAATTTCCCCGAAAAGCAAGGGTGTTGCGGTCAGCCAGCCATCAACAGCGGTTACATCAAAGAGGCGATCCCCGGGATGAAAAACCTGATCGCCGCGCTGGAAGACAACGACGATCCGATTATCTCCCCGGCAGGCTCCTGCACCTACGCGGTAAAAAGCTACCCGACGTATCTGGTGGATGAGCCTGAATGGGCGCTGCGCGCCGAGAAGGTTGCCGGACGTATGCAGGATCTCACCTCTTTTATCGTCAACAAACTGGGCGTGGTGGACGTGGGTGCCAGCCTGCAGGGCCGCGCTGTGTATCACCCTTCCTGTAGCCTGACCCGCAAACTGGGGGTGAAGGAAGAGCCGCTCACGCTGCTGAAAAACGTGCGCGGACTGGAGTTGTTGACGTTTGCCGATCAGGACACCTGCTGCGGCTTTGGCGGGACGTTCTCGGTCAAGATGGCCGAGATCTCCGGCGAGATGGTGAAAGAGAAAGTTTTACATCTGATGGATGCGAAGCCGGAGTTTTTGATTGGCGCTGACGTCAGCTGCCTGCTGAACATTGGTGGCCGACTGCAACGCGAAGGCCAGCCGGTCAAAGTGATGCATATTGCTGAAGTGCTGATGAGCCGCTGAGGGGAAAGAGATGTCGATAAAAACCAGCGATGTAGAATTTAAACTGCGCATTCGTCAGCAGATCGAAGATCCGATCATGCGCAAAGCCGTGGCCAACGCGCAGGAGCGTATTGGTGCGAATCGGCAGAAAATGGTTGATGAGCTAGGCCACTGGGAAGACTGGCGCGATCGTGCCAGCCAGATCCGCGACCACGTTCTGAGCAACCTCGATGCTTACCTGTATCAACTTTCCGAGAAAGTGACGGAAAACGGCGGCCACGTCTATTTCGCCAAAACCAAAGAAGACGCCACCCGCTATATTCTGCAGGTTGCGCAGAGTAAAAATGCGAAGAAGGTGGTGAAGTCCAAGTCGATGGTGACCGAAGAGATCGGTGTCAACCATGTGCTGCAGGATGCCGGAATTCAGGTGATCGAAACCGATCTCGGCGAATATATCCTGCAGTTGGATCAGGATCCGCCTTCGCACGTTGTGGTCCCGGCTATTCATAAAGATCGCTATCAGATCCGCCGCGTGCTGAACGAACGTCTGGGCTACGACGGCCCGGAAACCCCGGAAGCCATGACCTTGTTTATTCGCCAGAAGATCCGCGAGGATTTCCTCAGTGCCGAAATCGGTATTACCGGCTGTAACTTTGCCGTGGCGGAAACCGGCTCTGTTTGCCTGGTGACCAACGAAGGCAACGCGCGCATGTGCACCACGCTGCCGAAAACGCACATTGCGGTGATGGGCATGGAGCGTATCGCGCCGACCTTTGCCGAGGTGGATGTGTTGATCACCATGCTGGCGCGCAGCGCCGTGGGCGCACGTCTGACGGGCTACAACACCTGGCTGACCGGCCCACGCGAGGCGGATAACGTCGACGGCCCGGAAGAGTTCCATCTGGTGATTGTCGATAACGGCCGCTCGCAGGTGCTGGGCTCAGAGTTTCGCGATGTGCTGCGCTGCATCCGCTGCGGGGCTTGTATGAACACCTGCCCGGCGTACCGCCATATTGGCGGACACGGCTATGGTTCTATCTATCCCGGCCCTATCGGCGCGGTGATCTCTCCGCTGCTCGGCGGCTATAAAGATTTTAAAGATCTGCCATACGCCTGTTCATTATGCACGGCCTGTGACAGCGTTTGTCCGGTTAAGATTCCGCTGTCAAAACTGATCCTGCGTCATCGCCGGGTGATGGCCGAGGAGGGCATTACGCCGAAAGCCGAGCGACGGGCGATCAAAATGTTCGCCTACGCCAATAGTCATCCTGGGCTGTGGAAAGTCGGGATGATGGCGGGCGCACATGCGGCGAGCTGGTTTATCAATGGCGGCAAAACGCCGCTCAAGGTTGGCGCGATTGGTGACTGGATGGAGGCGCGCGATCTGCCTGATGCCGACGGCGAGAGCTTCCGTAGCTGGTTTAAGAAACATCAGGCGCAGGAGAAAAAGAATGGATAACCGTACCGCGTTTTTAAATACCATCGCCCAGGCGCTGGGTCGCCCGCTGCGCTTCGAACCGCAAGCGGATGTCGCACCAGTTAACAACTATGCTAACGAGCGCCTGACCGAACTTAGCCCGCAGCAGCGCTGCGATGCGTTTGTCCAGTTTGCCAGTGAAGTGATGCTGGCTCGCTGTGAGCTGACTCGCGAAGACCAGGCCGCAGATGCGGCGCTCCGTCTGTGCGAAGAATTGGGTCAGCAGCCGGTGGTGCTGAGCGGCGACAGCCGGCTGGCGGCGCTGGGCATTACCGAACGCTTGCAACAGGAATGCAACGCCGTGGTCTGGAATCCGGCGCGTGGCAGCGAAAATATTACCCAGGCCGAAAAGGCGAAAGTGGGCGTGGTGTATGCCGAGTATGGCCTGACCGAGTCCGGCGGCGTGGTGCTGTTTTCCGCGCCGGAGCGCGGGCGTTCCCTGAGCCTGTTGCCGGAATCCTCAATTTTCGTGCTGCGTAAAAGCACTATCCTGCCGCGCGTGGCGCAACTGGCAGAAAAACTGCATCAGAAGGCGCAGGCCGGTGAGCGTATGCCATCGTGCATTAACATCATTAGTGGGCCCAGCTCGACGGCGGATATTGAGCTTATCAAGGTGGTTGGAGTGCATGGCCCGGTGAAGGCGGTGTATCTGATTATTGAGGATTGTTGAGGCAGGATGGATAACCGCTCTGGCGCTGCGGGCCAGAGCGGTATCGACGTTATGCAATCATGCTGATGATCAATACGATAATCAGGCCAACCACGGAGTTCACCAGCTCCAGCAGACCCCAGGTTTTCAGCGTATCCTTCACCGACAGGTCAAAGTAGCCTTTGAACAGCCAGAACGAGGCATCGTTGATATGGGTCAGGGTGTTGGAGCCCGCCGCCGTTGCCAGTACCAGTAGCGCCGGATCGACGCCCACCAGTTGACCGGTTGCCGGGTCGAGAATGGCGGCGCTAATAATCCCTGCAGCCGTCATGGCTGAGACTACGCCCTGACCCGTTGCCAGACGAATCAGCACGGTTATCAACCACGCCATGATGTACGGAGAAATATTGCCGTGCGACATCAGCATGCCGATGGTATCGCCAATGCCGGTATCAATAATGGTCTGCTTCAGTACACCGCCCGCGCCGATGATCAGGATCACCATGGCGATGCTTTTCACCGCGTTTTCAAAGGCATTCATCACCCATTGCATGTCGTGACCACGCGCGGTACCAAACAGCACGAAGGCGACAACCATAGCGATAAACATTGCAATCGGTGAAGAGCCTAAGAAGTTGACCACTTCCCACGCCTGCGTCCCTTTCACCAACCAGATGTTGGCGATGGTGGTGGAGATCATGATGATCGCCGGGATCAGCGGCACCAGGATAGAAACACCAAAGGATGGCAGGTTATTCTGGTCAACCGGTACATCGGCCTTCATGAATGACGGCGTTGGGCGATCGAGGTTGCCGAGGAACTTCGGCAGGATAAGCCCGGCGCAGATCACGCTCGGAATGGTCACCAGAATACCGTAGATGTAAACCATGCCCATGTCCGCACCGTAGGCGTTAACCAGCGCCACCGGACCCGGCTGTGGTGGGAACAGCGAGTGGGCAGTGGTGGCGGCGGCAACGGCAGGAATCGCCAGCTTGAGGAACGGGATCTTCGCTTCTGCAGCAATGACGATCACCAGCGGCGCCAGCATAATAAATGCCACTTCATAGAACATCGCCAGGCCGAAGATCAGACCAATAATGATTACCGACAGCTGCACATAGCGCAGGCCGAGGCGCGCCAGCAGCGTATGGGCAATCTGATGCGCCGCCCCGGAATCAACCATCAGCTTACCGATGACCGCCCCGAATACCACGATAATCGCCAGTTCACCCAGCGTGCTGCCAAAGCCGGATTTCATGGTGTGCAGCAGCTCCATTAAATCCATACCCGCCAGCATACCGACCGAGAGCGCCGCCAGCAGCAGGGCGACCATCGAGTTTATTTTGAATCTTAGATTGAGCACCAGCATCAGACCGATGCCGAATACGACCCACAGAATATTGAGAACGTGCATATAACGTCTACCTTTATTGGTTGAACTATTATGATTTTGGTTGAGATGTTACATATATTGGTTAACCATTGATGCGATGAATGTCACATTGCGTTACATGTTTATATTCTTACTGAGCAACATGGCCGTAAAATGGCGATCTCAATAGAATAAATCGTGATTTGGTTAACCAATTTTAAGCTTCAGGTTGACATGTCATACCAAAAGGAGGAATTTATGTGCCATATCGTCGAGTCCATAACGTAACGAGGAATAAAACATGGAACAGACATGGCGCTGGTATGGTCCTAACGATCCGGTCACCTTAGCGGATGTACGTCAGGCGGGTGCCACAGGCGTTGTCACCGCCTTGCACCATATCCCGAACGGGGAAGTGTGGACGGTTGATGAGATCCTAAAACGCAAAGCCATTATTGAGCAGGCGGGCCTGGTCTGGTCGGTCGTCGAAAGCGTGCCGATCCACGAAGACATTAAAACCCGTTCCGGCAACTATCTGCAGTGGATCGCCAACTACCAGCAAAGCCTGCGTAACCTGGCTCAGTGCGGTATTCGTACAGTGTGCTACAACTTCATGCCGGTTCTCGACTGGACCCGTACCGACCTGGAATACGTTCTACCGGACGGCTCCAAAGCGCTGCGTTTTGACCAGATTGAGTTTGCCGCCTTTGAGCTGCATATCCTCCAGCGTCCGGGCGCGGAAGCGGACTACACCGCCGAAGAGATTGCTCAGGCAAATGAACGCTTCGCCAACATGAGCGATGAAGACAAAGCGCGTCTGACCCGCAACATCATTGCCGGTTTGCCGGGCGCGGAAGAGGGCTACACCCTCGACCAGTTCCGCCAGCATCTTGCGCGCTACAAAGATATCGACAAAGCCGCGCTGCGTGAGAATTTCGCCGTCTTCCTGAAGGCGATTATTCCGGTGGCGGAAGAAGCTGGCGTACGCATGGCGGTACACCCGGACGATCCGCCGCGCCCGATCCTTGGCCTGCCGCGCATTGTTTCCACGGTGGAAGACATGCAGTGGATGGTCGATACGGTCAACAGCATGGCGAACGGTTTCACCATGTGCACCGGCTCCTATGGCGTGCGGGCGGACAACGATCTGGTCGACATGATCAAACAGTTTGGCCCACGCATTTACTTCACCCATCTGCGCTCCACGCTGCGTGAAGATAACCCGAAAACCTTCCATGAGGCGGCGCATCTTAATGGCGATGTCGACATGTACGAGGTGGTGAAAGCGATCGTTGAAGAAGAACAACGCCGTAAAGCCGAGGGTAAAGAGGATCTGATCCCGATGCGTCCGGACCATGGCCACCAGATGCTGGACGATCTGAAAAAGAAAACCAACCCAGGCTACTCCGCGATTGGTCGACTGAAAGGGCTGGCGGAAGTGCGCGGCGTTGAGATGGCTATCCAGCGCGCTTTCTTTAGCCGCTAAAGCGAGTTGCCGGCCACCTGTCTGGCCGGCTTTTTCTTTTCTCATCCGTTGGCCTTTCAACGGGTTCTGGAGTTCACGATGACAACGACAATTGCCAATAGCGACCTGCCGGTTGCGCGCCCTGCATGGGACCGCTCGCGCCTGCAATCCCGCATTGTTCACCTGGGATGTGGCGCTTTTCACCGCGCGCATCAGGCGCTGTACACCCATCATTTGCTGGAAACCACTGACAGCGACTGGGGGATCTGTGAAGTTAACCTGATGCCGGGTAACGACTGCGTACTGATTGAAAATCTGCGCAAGCAGCAACTGCTGTATACCGTGGCGGAAAAAGGCGCGGACAACACCGTGCTGAAAGTGATCGGGTCAATGAAAGAAGCGCTGCACCCGGATCTTGACGGCTGTGACGGTATTTTACAGGCTATGGCGCGCCCGCAGACGGCAATTGTTTCGCTGACGGTCACCGAAAAAGGCTACTGCACCGATGCGGCCAGCGGTCAGTTAGATCTCAATAACCCGCTGATTAAACACGATCTGGCGAATCCGACCGCGCCGAAATCGGCGATTGGTTACATCGTACAAGCGCTGTACCTGCGCCGTGAGCAGGAGCTGGCGGCTTTTACCGTGATGTCCTGCGATAACGTGCGTGAAAATGGGCATGTGGCGAAAGTCGCAGTTCTGGGGCTGGCGCAGGCGCGCGACCCGCAGCTGGCGCAGTGGATTGAAGCTAATGCGACTTTCCCGTGCACTATGGTCGACCGCATTGTTCCGGCGGCGACGCCGGAAACGTTGCAGGAGATTGCCGACCAGTTGGGTGTTTACGATCCGTGTGCTATCGCCTGTGAACCGTTCCGTCAGTGGGTAATTGAAGACAATTTTGTCAACGGTCGTCCTGACTGGGACAAGGTTGGCGCACAGTTCGTGGCCGACGTGGTGCCGTTTGAAATGATGAAACTGCGCATGCTCAACGGCAGCCACTCTTTCCTTGCGTATCTGGGCTATCTCGGCGGTTATGAAACCATCGCCGATACCATGACCAATCCGGCGTACCGCAAAGCGGCGTTTGCGCTGATGATGCAGGAGCAGGCGCCGACGCTCTCGATGCCGGAAGGCACCGATCTCAACGCCTACGCGACACTGCTGATCGAGCGTTTCAGCAACCCGTCTCTGCGCCACCGTACCTGGCAGATTGCGATGGACGGCAGCCAGAAACTGCCGCAGCGCCTGCTGGATCCGGTGCGTCTGCACCTGCAAAATGCCAGCAGTTGGCGTCACCTGGCGCTGGGCGTGGCGGGCTGGATGCGCTACACCCACGGTGTGGATGAGCAAGGGCAGGCCATTGATGTTGTCGACCCTATGCTGGCTGAATTTCAACACATTAACCAACAGTACCAGGGCGCCGAGCGCGTGACGGCGCTGCTGGGGCTGTCTGGCATTTTTGGTCATGACCTGGCGGAAAACGCTGGCTTTGTGGAGACCATTATCGCGACGTATCAACAGCTATGTGAACACGGCGCACGTGAGTGCGTTGCGGCATTAAGCGCTGACGCATAACCTCCGAACTATGACGGGTCAATCAAAATATTGGTTTGGTTGACCCGTTTTCTGTTTTTGCCCTCCCGCAAATGCTATAGTTCGATACCTATTCCCCGTATCTGATTACACGCATCTGACGGACATAACACGATGAAATCGAACACTTCTCAGCAAAGACCCTACCAGGAAGTGGGTGCCATGATCCGCGATCTGATTGTCCAGACGCCGTACCAGCCCGGTGAACGCTTGCCGCCAGAGCGTGAAATTGCCGAGATGCTCAATGTCACTCGCACGGTAGTTCGCGAAGCGTTAATCATGCTGGAAATTAAAGGCCTGGTGGACGTGCGCCGCGGAGCCGGGATCTACGTGCTCGACAATGCGGATGCGCAGACTATCGACAGTACGGATGCAAATCATTGCAATGATGCGGGCCCGTTTGAACTGTTGCAGGCGCGACAGCTGCTGGAAAGCAACATTGCCGAATTTGCCGCGCTGCAGGCTACCCGCGAAGATATCGTCAAAATGCGCCAGGCGTTGCAACTGGAAGAGCGGGAGCTGGCTTCCAGCGAGCCAAACGGTTCTGAAAGCGGCGACATGCAGTTCCATCTCGCCATAGCTGAAGCCACGCATAACAGCATGCTGGTGGAGCTGTTTCGCCAGTCATGGCAGTGGCGTGAGAACAACCCGATGTGGATCCAGCTCCATAGCCACCTCGACGATACCCACTACCGGAAAGAGTGGATGGGCGACCATAAACAGATCCTGGCTGCATTAATCAAAAAAGATGCCCGCGCGGCCAAGCTGGCCATGTGGCAGCATCTGGAAAATGTCAAACAGCGTCTGCTGGAGTTTTCAAATGTCGATGACATTGATTTTGATGGTTATCTGTTTGATTCCTGGCCGCTGGATAAAGTTAACGCCTGATTTTCCTTCCTCTCATACGCGGGCTATTGCGGCCCGCACCGCGTTTTCCGCATCCTCATTCATTGCCCGGCAGGGCCGCTTTTCACGTTCTGAAAGTCACGTAAAAAATTGTTTCCATCGCCTCGGATGAACATTTTTTCGTCCCCTTTGTGCGGTGCAAATTGATTTAAATCAATTAAAAACAACTTATTTTCGCATGCGAAAAAATGTGTCATTTACCTTATTTTTACCTTTCCGTGCTTATTTTTAGACAAAATGGGTCTGGGTTAAGTGAGAATCAACGCGATCTCTGCAGTAATCAGGATAAGGTTTACCGGCATAACTACACATAGAAACAAGCGGTTCGCGTAAATGTAGACATTAATAACGGTGCGTAACTTATTGGTCGTAATGATGTTTTGATTGGTGATATAGTTGATGTAAATGTTTCATGCTTTTTTAATCAAATGAATAAAATCCAGTATTCGTAAAGCTAGCATTACACATTATTCCATAAACAAGTTATCTTTCATTTGAAATATCGTTCCATTCTTCATTGGTTTATTAACACTTTCATTACTATTATGACTGTATTTTACCGTTGACATGTTTTTACACTAACTGCATATTTCATCGCCATAAGCGTGTTATTACGTTCAGGAGTTGAAAATGCCATCTCGAGACTATCCCGATATTCGAAAACCCAGAGGGACCCGATCAAAAGATATGGTTCTTTTAAGTGCCCGTGTCGATACCTCTTTGTGGGAATATGTGCGAACGCTGGCATTTGAAACCCGTAAAAGTAAACAAGATATTATTGCTGAAGCATTAATGTTGCATCGCTCAGTTAATGAGAGTGAAAGTCTCGAGTAATTATCGCTGTCCGGTTTTGATTGAAAATCCAAAAATTAATTATGTCTTGCCACTTCATTATTACCTTCATTGGTATTTTTTTGGTGTGTTATTGGTATTGCCCCTTAATCCATAGGGGACTTTTTTATGCAGGTATTCTGCCTGCATAACAAAGTTGATAGCCAAATTCACAATTAAAAGTGAGTAATAACATGAAAAAGTCAGTAGTGGCATTAGCTGTAATGGCATTAGGGGTAACCTCCGTTCATGCAGCGGAAATTTATAATAAAGATGGCAACAAGCTGGATCTCTACGGCAAAGTAAAAGCAGCCCATTCCTGGACTGATGGTACTAATGCTGATGAAACCTACGCACGTCTGGGTTTTCGCGGTGAGACGCAAATCAACGATCAACTGACCGGTTACGGGCAATTTGAAAGTCAGTTTGATGCCGCTAAAGCAGAAGGTTCGCAGAATGGCGTTAATACACGTCTGGCGTTTGCTGGCCTGGATTATGGTCATGACGTCAGTTTTGACTATGGTCGTAACTATGGTATCGCTTACGATGTGGGAGCTTATACTGATACTCTCTCAGAGTTCGGCGGTGACTCCTTTGAAAATACTGACCGCTTCCTTACTACACGCACTTCTGGCGTTGCAACACTTCGCACCAAAAATCTGTTCGGTGCCGTTGATGGTCTAAATGTTGGCGCGCAATATCAGGGTCAGGACGATACCAATAAGGATCCGACGAAACAACACGGCAATGGCTACGGCTTCTCCCTGGGTTATGACAACATTGCGGATTCTGGCATATCTGCAATTGCGGCCTATACCAACAGTTCTGTGACTGCTCAGCAGAAACAAAAAGGTTGGAATGGCGAAAACGCAGAGTTCTGGGGCGCGGGTCTGAAATATGATGCTAATGCTATCTATGTAGCGACTATGTACGGAGAGTCCCACAACCTGATTCAGGATGCGGACAAAGCTGAGCACTTTGAAGCGATGGCGGCGTATGTGTTTGATTTTGGTCTGCGTCCGAACGTGGCTTACGTCCACGCGCGTGATAACAACAATAATGACCTGACCGAATACGTCGCGCTGGGTACAGACTACTACTTCAACAAAAACATCGTGGCTGATGTAGGTTACAAAATTAACCTGCTCGATGGTAAAGACAGCGATAACCAGGTTGCTGCGGGTCTGACCTATCAGTTCTAACTTTTTGTTCTGGTATGAAAAAGGCGTCCTGGTAAAGACGCCTTTTTTTATATCTGCCGGCGTTTAAACCGGCTGGCTCTCTTCCTGCTGTACACCGCTAAACAGCCATTGCCAGATGCCCACTTTTACCCATGCAACCACGCAGAGAATCAGATAAAAAAGTGGATTATGCGTAATGGTAACGCGCATGACCTCCATTAAATCCACATGCAAATTTCCGGCAATGGCCATATTGATAACAAAAATAGAGGCTATCGCGCTGGCCAGTAAAATAAGTATGGCATGTAACTTTGTTATCTCCGGTAACCTGCCAGAGGCCCATTGCCATAAAAATGTTGTTGATAACAGGAAGATAATAAACAATCCCAGTGCGCCAAACAGGCCAAAGTCTTTATAATCCTTTGGCGTGCCAATTAAAACCGCCAAAATAATCAACCCCAGTAATATTTTTTTAAACCACGACATGTATTTTCCCGAAGATAGTGTTGATGTTAGATTAATATGTCCATTTTTACGCATTTTAAATTGAGTTTATAAATGAACGGACGGGAATTATAAATTGTCTGGCAGGTAATTACCGATTATTTTAGGTTTATTAAATGTTGACATTTAATTGCGGACTAATCCGAATATACCTTCTTTAGAAGGTTGCCGGTTATACCCTTTTTGGCGAGGCGAAACGCTGTTTGTATAATTGCGTAAGGCTGATAAGTGCCGCAATAAACAACGCGACGGCGCCGCACACCGTGGCGTTAACGATCGCCAGTGCGCCGCTTCCCAGCAGGCTGGTTAATAGCGGACCAAGTATTTGCCCAATGCCGTAAGTCAGAGTGACCAGGCCCAGCAGATTAATATTGCGCGGTACGCTAAGTTGTCGGGCAAGCGGCATCACCAGTGAAGTGGTTCCCATAAACGTTGCGCCAAAACCCATGCTGCTTATCACCAGCAGCGGCAAAGAGCCGCTGGCGAGCGTCATGAGCACGCAGGCGCTTTGAATCAGCAAATTCGCCGTCAGGCATTGCAATACTCCCCAGCGTCGGGCGGCCCACAGCCAGGCGAAACACCCCGGAATTATCGATATGCCGACCAGCGACCAGAGATGGGCAGTCAACAGCGGCGAACCGGCGCTTTTCGCCATTAGCGGCAGGTAGGTGGCGACAATGATGTAGCCAAATCCGGCCAGCCCGTACAGCAGCGCCAGCAGCCACCAGGACATAGGCTGATGCTCTGTTTTTACCGGGGCCGCGGCGGGGAGCACGTGGTCGCGAGATGGCAGGAGTATAACCAGTAGCACAAAGAACAGAGCCGAGGCTGCCGCCGCGCCCAGCCAGAGCGTGTGCGAGGACAGCGCAAAATGCAGACCGCTAATGACATATTCATTGCCCAGCAAAATGCCTGCGCCAACGCCGGAGAACAACGCCGCGATCACAAAGGGATGCCGGGTATGATGCAGAACGATCATCGAGCCAAAGATCATCATACCGGCACTGGCGACGCCCGCCAGAAAGCGGATCAGCATCACCAGCGCGGGCTGCGTTAAGCTGGCCATCGCCAGAATCAGCCCTGCGGTAGCGAGCGCGGACGTTAGCAACATTGGACGTAAGCGTGAGGGAAGATGAAAGAGCCCAAAGGAGAAGAGCAGGCTTCCCGCCAGATACCCGGCGTAGTTGGCGCTGGCAATCCACGAGAGTTGGTCAAACGTAAATTGACCTTCTGACAGCAGTACCGGTAGCATTGGCGTATACAAAAAGCGCCCAATCCCCATGCCCAGCGTTAAGACCAGCATGCCAAAGAGTGCGACACTGATGGCATGGCGATTTGAATCTGGGCTTCCCTGGGACATACGGACTCTCATTTCGCGCTGTTAGCTGATAATTGTTATATTACATACGTAAATGATAATGAAAAGTAAAAATAAAACCGCGTAACGCTGAATGCCATCAAAGGTTACGGCTGTAGACCCGCGAGGCTTCTCCCCACGGATGATAGCCCGGCCCGTTAAAGTAAAACCCTGCTTTCTCGTATAAACCTGCCAGGTCAGTACACAGATGGAGTTGCGTAAAACCCAGCTGTCTGGCCTGCTGTGCAATATGTTCGATCAGGCGAAACGCCAAACCGTGACCACGATAGCGAGGATCGATATAGAGCGCGCATAGCCACGGCCACAATTCGCCGCGACTAATAAAATCATTGGTGATCAATCCAGCGCAGCCAACAATGCTGTCACCATCCTGCAGCCAGTACCACTGTGGTAGTGGGTTCTTTGCGCCAATACAACGGCGCAATGCATCCTCGTATACCGCCATGGAGTCTTCTGAGGCCCATTGCTGCTGAAAGTAAGCGGTGATCTCGTGCAGTTTTTCTGGCGTCTCGCGCAGGGAAAAAATGCGGATGCTCATCGTCATTGAATCTTTCTCCTTAAAAATTCGCCAGCGTCAGCAGGGACGGAATTTGCGACAACAGATATAACACCAGCCCGATTGAACCGCCAACCAACGTGCCGTTGACGCGAATAAACTGCAAATCTTTACCGATGTTTAACTCAATTTGCTGCGACATATCGCGTGCATCCCAACTTTTCACCGTGTCGCTAATATGGCGCGTCAGGAAGGTGGCGAACTCCGGGGCAACTTTATGCGCAGCCTGCTCCAGATGCCCATTTAGTGAGGCACGCAGGGCGCTGTCGGCTACCAGCGTTTCGCCGAACCACTGCCCGGCGCTGGCGATGCGCTGCTTCACGCGGGAATCATCTGCGTTAATGTCGGTTTTCACCCACTGACGCAGGTCTGCCCACAGCTCGCCAAGATAACGGTTGAAGGCTTCATCTTCCTTCAGATAGCTTTTCATGCTTTCGGCCCGCGCGGTCATCTCCGGATCGTGTTTGAGCTTATCGATGAGCTTAAATGTAGCGCGATCGAAGGCATGGCGGATCTGATGCGCGCGATCGTGGCTGATGTCATCCAGCAAGGAGTTAACGGCATCAGACACCAGCTCGGCGCTGTGCTCGCCCAGCCATTCGGTTGGCAGGATCTTCGCTTTCAGCGGATGTTCGGTTTCCAGCCAGTGTACTACCTGTCTGGCGATAAACGCTCGCGAGCTGTCGCGCTGGAGCAGGGCGATCAGTTGGGCGATCAGCGTATCGAGCAGCACCTGATGGCGATTGTTTTTGGTCATGCTTTCCAGCATCAGCGCGCTGGTTCCGGAGAGATCGACCTTGTCGATGGCCTTGTGCACCGCCCGCTTGATCAGCCGCTGAATGCGCGAGTCGTCGGTCAGTTCGAGAAAACCGCTCATGATCTGCAACAGATGCTGGCCGATGCGCTGGGCGTTTTCCGGCTGGCTGAACCAGTTGCCGATCAACAGCGCCGGTTCATGGCGGCGGATCAGGGCTATCAGCGACTGGGTATCGAGGAATTTCTCTTGTACAAACTGACCAAGATTTTCGCCGATCCGATCCTTATTGCGCGGGATAATAGCCGTGTGTTGCGAGATAAACGGGATTGGCACCCGGCGAAAAAGCGCCACCACGGCAAACCAGTCCGCCAGCGCGCCCACCATCGCCGCTTCGGCAATCGCTTTGATCCCGAGTACCCAGAAGTTAGGCGGCAAAAACAGCGTGATGACGAAGGTCGCGGCAGCGATCAGCAGCAGAGAGAGCGCCAGTCGCTTGGCGCGTTTGAGTTCAGCAATTTTATTCATAGGCTTAAGGATAGAGCCAGACGGGGGGATCGCGCAAAAATTGTGGCGCGTCTCCCATTTTCAGGTGGGCCGGG
The DNA here is from genome assembly GCF_009495675.1 of Citrobacter sp. S39. Taxonomy (NCBI): domain Bacteria; kingdom Pseudomonadati; phylum Pseudomonadota; class Gammaproteobacteria; order Enterobacterales; family Enterobacteriaceae; genus Citrobacter; species Citrobacter sp. S39. Next base: position 296,069 of record NZ_CP045555.1, on the reverse strand, counting down.
TTTACTCCGGGATCCAATTGTCCCAGGCGGGTAAGGGGCCGAGTTCCGCCACCAGAAAATCGATAAATGATCGCACCTTCGGATTGCTGTACTTGCTGGGAAAGTACAGCGCATACAGGGCATGAGTTTCACAGGTAATGGTGCCGTCGAGCATCAGCGGCGTGATCTCCTCTTTTTGAATATGATCGCCAATCAAATAAGTGGGCAAATATGCCACCCCCTGATCTTCTAACACCGACTTCAACAGCACCAGACTGCTGTTGGCCTGGATCGGCATATGCAGTTTCAACTGATGCAGTCGATCCTGTTCATTTGCCACCTTCAGTACCGGCGTGAGGCCCGGATAAACCAGGCAATCATGATCCACCAGATCGCTGCGACGCTGGGGCATACCTTTTTTGGCAAGGTAGCCGGGTGAGGCACAGTACGCCCAGCGAACAGGCACCAGCTTGCGCATCGCATAGTTTTGCGGCGGCGCGGTGGAAATTCGCAGGGCAATGTCGAAATCCGTTTCGTTCAGATTGACGAAGTTATCGTTGAGATCGATATACAGATTCACATCCGGGAACTGGGAGCGGTATTTATCCACCAGGTTCACCAGCCGGGAATAACCAAACGCAATTGAGCAGGTTATGCGTAATTCACCCTGCGGGCTGTGGTAATAACCGGAGGTGGTATTCAGCGTTTCATCGAATTCTTTCAACAGCTTATTAGCGCGGTTGAAGAGATATTGCCCGGCGTCGGTCAGGGTAATACTGCGGGTGGTGCGTTTAATTAATGTCGTGCCTAACGTATCTTCCATCGCTGCCAGGCTTTTGCTGACCGCAGACGGCGAGACGTTGAGCTGCGCCGCGGCTTCTGACAATCCTCCGCAGTCGACGATTTTAGTAAAAAACTCCAGATGCTTGAGTGAAATCGGCGTACTCATAATTTCCTTAAATTCACAAGTGATTTGCAAAAACGGTACGAATAGGCCGTTACATTCGCCTTTTAAACATGCAACTATTGAATCACAGGAAACAACTTGCTGGCAAAATGAAAAAATAACAACTTAGGTGAGTTACGTCACAAATTAAAAGGAGGCGAAACGGAAACTCATCACATTGTGAATTTAATCTCATTAATTATTATTCTAAAGGTACCGATTATGTGGTCACGACTCGAACCCTACAGATCGTCGATTATTTTATTAGTTGCTCTGGTGATTGGCGGCTTATTAGGTATTTATGCCCCATCGTTTGCAAGTAAACTCCAGCCAATAGGTCAGATATTCTTAAACCTGTTATTTATGATTATTGTGCCGCTGGTGGGGATCAGCGTCATGTCTTCGATCGCCAGTATGACCGACCTGAAAAGGCTGGGGCGTATTATGGCGATTATCTTTATTGTTTCGATCGCGATGGCCTTTATTCCGGCGGCCGGGATCGTCGCGCTGGCGCTCTGGTATAACCCGGCGCAGGGCGTCACTATCGATCTCTCGCAGTCGGTGCAGGCGGGCAGCGGCAAGATGGATTTTGTCAGCATGATCACCACCAGCGACTTTATTGGGCTGTTCTCTAAGTCCAATATTCTGGCTCTGATCGTGATGGCGATCATCGCCGGTGTGGCGATTGGCCAGTCGGATCAGGCCGGTAAACGTATTGCGTCGCTGCTGGAAGACGCCAATACCGTGATCATGAAGATCGTTTCGATCATTATGAAGGTCGCGCCGATTGGTCTGGGCTGCTACTTCGCCGCCACCATGGCCAGTCAGGACTCTGCACTATTGTTAACCTTTGCCCGCGCCATCGGCCTGTTTATGGTTGCCACGCTGGTCTATTTTGTTTTTGGCTCGATTCTCTATTCGTATATTGGCGGCGGTATTCCGGCGGTCAAAGCCTTCTGGCGTAACGCGATTGAACCGTCTGCGACTGCGCTGGGGACCTGCTCTTCGCTGGGGACGCTCCCGGTGACGCTGCGTGCCGGTAAGGCGATGGGGATTAACCCGGAAATCGTTGATGTTTCCATTCCACTGCTGGTTAACCTGAACAAAGGCGGTGTGGCGATGATTGCCGCGCTGAAAATCGTCTTTATCTATTCCGTGCTGGGTATGGAATTCACCACCGAAACCTTCTTCCTGACGATGCTGATTGCGGTGCTCTCCGCCATTATCGTTGGTGGCGTGCCGGGCGGGGCGTTCCTCGGTGAAATCTTTATCGTTACCACGCTGGGCCTGCCGATGGAAGCAATCCCGATGCTGGTGGTGCTGGGCACCATTACCGATGCGCCGGCCACACTGATTAACGTTATCCATGATTTGAATGCGGCGCAGATTGTTGAACGGTTCGCTGGAAAAAAGCAGACCAACACTGAAATAAACTCTACTGCTGCGGTGGTATAGGTTTCACACGGATTAAGAACAGGAGATGTTATGAAAGACGCAATGAAGCTTGAGACGCAACTGGTTGTTGCTGGTCGTGACAAACGCTACACCCAGGGAGCGGTGAATCCGGTTATCCAACGTGCCTCTTCACTGGTATTTGATACCGTGAAGGACAAGAAATTTGCCACCGCCAATCGCGCAAACGGTGAGCTGTTTTACGGTCGTCGCGGAACCTATACCCACTTTGCCTTCCAGAAGGCAATGAGCGAACTGGAAGGTGGCGTTGGCTGCGCGCTGTACCCATGTGGTGCTGCGGCGGTGACCAACGCGATTCTGGCGTTTGTTCAGGGTGGCGATCATATCCTGATGACCGGCGCGGCCTACGAGCCAACCCAGGATTTTTGCAATAAGATCCTGAGTAAATTCAATGTGGAAACAACGTATTACGATCCGCTGATTGGTGCAGGTATCGTCGATCTTCTGCGTCCGGAAACGAAGGTTGTATTCCTTGAGTCACCAAGTTCTATCACCATGGAAGTCCAGGATGTGCCGGGGATGGTGAAGGCTATCCGCGCGGTGAATCCGGAGATTGTCATTATGATCGACAACACCTGGGCGGCGGGCGTGCTGTTCAAAGCGCTGGATTATGGCGTGGATATTTCCATTCAGGCGGGAACGAAGTACACCATCGGTCATTCGGACGGCATGCTGGGCACGGCGGTGTCTAACGCCCGTTGTTGGGATCGTCTGCGCGAGAACTCCTATCTGATGGGGCAAACGCTGGATGCCGATACCGCCTACAACGGCAGCCGCGGATTGCGTACCCTGGCGGTACGCCTTAAGCAGCATCAGGAGAGCAGTATCCATATTGCTCGCTGGCTGTCGGCAAGACCGGAAGTGGCGCGGGTGAATCATCCGGCGTTACCGGAATGTCCGGGCCATGAGTATTTTCAGCGTGATTTTACCGGAAGCTCAGGCCTGTTCTCATTTGTGCTGAAAAAGAGACTGACCGACGAACAGATGGCGAATTTCCTCGATAATTTCTCGCTGTTCCATATGGCCTATTCGTGGGGTGGATTTGAGTCGCTCATTCTGGCGAACCAGCCGGAAGAGCTGAACAGCATCCGCCCGGCTGGAGAGGTGGATTTCAGCGGCACGCTGGTCAGGGTGCATATTGGCCTGGAGGATATTGGCGACCTGATTGCCGATCTCGAAGCGGGATTTGCACGCATTGCGTAAGGTGATGTGAGCGTAGCCGGATGCGGCGCAAGCGCCTTATCCGGCCTACATAGTTGTCGTAGGCCGGATAAGCGGGCAGGTTAGTTTTCAGTGGCTAACGTCGTTGCCTCATGCTGGCGTACCCGTTTGAGTAAGCCTGCCAGCGTGAACACGACAGCGAGCCCCGCCGCAACCGCCAGCAGATGAAACGAAATCCTGCCACCGTTAAACCATAGCCAGCGTCCAATTTCGACAGAAACCGCCATCACCGTCAGGATCACCATATTCAGCGATGCCGAGACCGTTCCTTTAGGTAAGTTGTTGGAAAACAGCGTAAAGCGGAACAGCGTCGGGAAGATCATCCCAATGCCAAACGCATACAGGCTGGTCCCCAGCACCGACCACAGCCAGACGTGTGGCCACAGTAAATTGCCGACAATCAGCACCGCCAGCCCGCTCAGCTGTATAGGTGCGGCCCGCCAGATAAAGCGTGGTCGGGTCGGATCTTTCACGAAACGAACCACCACCATATTGGCGACGATCACTGCGCCAAACACCGGGGCCTGTGCCCAGGCAAACTGCGATGTAGTCATGCCGCCCGCATCAATCAGTATCACCGGTGAGACCGCCACCCAGCTCATCATCGGGATATAGCTTAGCGATAGCGTGGCTGCGCCAAACAGGAATACCCGGTTGCGGAAAACGTCGCGGAAATCACGCAGTACGCCGCGTGCACTGAACGGTACCGCGCCGCGCTGGACGGTTTCCGGCATGGCTAGCATTAACCCAATCAGGGCGATAAGCCCCATGACGGCAATGATGGCAAACAGGATCTTCCAGTGTACAAAGTGCATTAGCGCCGCTCCGGAGAGCGGGCCGATAACCGGTGCAACCAACACAATGGAAGTGATTATCGCCATTAACTTAATGGCCTTCGTTTGCCCAAACGCCTCCTGCACCGTGACATAGCCAACGGTCGCGATAAAGCAAATGCTGGTGCCCTGCACAAATCGGGCGATCAGAAATTGCGTCATTGAAGTAGTAAACAGTGTGGCAGCGCAGGCGAGGGTAAAGATTAACGCCCCCGCAATCAGCACCGGTCGACGGCCAATCCGGTCGGAAAGTGGCCCCAACAGCCATTGCAGCGCCATGCCGCCTGCCAGATAGAGGCTCACCGCAGCGGGCGCCAGGCTGACGTCGGCGTTGAAATCGCGTACGACATTAATGATGCCGGGCTGAATCAAGTCCGTCGACAGATAGGCTGCGAAATCATACAAAATCAACGCAATAGGAAAAAATAACGTTGTGGCGCGTTGGGAGAAAAACGCGAGAATCCGTTGCATAAAACAGCTCCTTGTCGGGAGAAAACCCTCAACGGGAATAGCGAAATTCAATACCGTCTTTGAGACGTCAGGCCGATGACAGAATAAAAGCAGACTGCAAATGTACTGAATTTCATGTAATCAAAAACGCTGCCTGCGTGAAGCGCAAACAGGAGAAACGCTCACTAACGTGGGGTCAGAAAACGTAACGATTACAGGTAACAATCAGCACATCGCACCTCAGGAAGAGTAAGTTGAACGGGTAATAACCATCCGCAGTGTAATGCGGATTGGATATTAATTAAACGAGTTTATCCTGTTTATGTGTAGAAAATCGCACCGCAAATCAGACTACGATGCTCTGCAAAAACCGCAGCGCGATAGCACAGCCGAAGATAATCAATACACCGCCAGCGATACGCTCTATCCACAAAATCCCTCTGGTTAACCGCCGCTGGATCTGCGGTAAGCCGATGAACATCACGATCAGCAGATCCCAGCACAGCACCACGCTGGTCATCCAGATCCCGCTCATGGTTTGTTGTAGCAGCGTCACTGACGGGCCGAGCAGGGCGGTCATTAGCGCCAGATAGAACAGTGCATTTTTTGGGTTAAGCAGTGACGAACCCAATCCCAGCAGCAGCTGTTTACCAAATCCTGGACAGGTAGACCGGGCATCAGCTCCGGTCAGAGTTTGCGGGCGGCTGCGTATCAGCAGGCTGCCTATCCACAATAAATAGAGCGCGCCCAGCAGCTCAATAATGGTAAACAGCAGGGGAAGCTGGCGCAGGATCCCCCAACCGATAATTGCCAGCAGGATATACAGCCCGTTGCCGATAGCGATCCCCACGCACAGCCCGGTGCTGTCGCGCATCCGGTATCGTACGGCATAACCGACCAGTAAAAAGAAGTCCGGACCGGGGCTGAGTAGTGCGACAAAATGTGCCAGCGCCAGCGCGGGAAAAGCAGACGGAAAAAGTACAGAAAGCAGCGACATAGCGACCTCAGACAATGAATCTGAGATCACCGTACGCCTGACGCAGCGCTAATTATTGTCTGATATTGATCGCCCCAACGCGTACTGGCGCGGTGTGGCGGCGGTGTAGCGAACAAAGGTGCGATGGAAATGACTCTGGTCGGCAAACCCGCTCTGATAGCCGACATCGGCAATTTCGTCCCCGGCCCGCAGCCGCTGGCGGGCATAGTCAATCCGTATGATGTTCAGATAACTTCCTGGCGTCAGCCCGGTGTCCTGCTTAAAGGTACGGATCAGCGTTTCTTTACGCATGTGACACTCATGTGCCAGCTCATCGAGTGAGGGCGGAGCCTGCAGGTTGGACTGCAACCGTTCGCGCAGATACTGGCTGGCGGCGCTTAGGTTTTCCGGTGCTACCGATTGCAATGGCAGCGAACGTAGCAATGCTTGTGCGGCATCCGTTACCCGCGTCGTTTGCCGTTGCTGCATAAGTGCCACGAGGTTTACATAGCGCTGGAACAATTGCCGATCGCGGATAACACGATCGCGCGTGCAAAGCCGCTGATTGTTGTTCTGTGCAGGCAGATGGGCAAGGCACCACCGGGCATCAAGATAAAGCATGTGATAGCTGCGAAACTGTCCGTTAACAGGATTACAGCTGTGGGGTGCCAGCGGCGGGATCACAATCAGATCGCCCACCTGCAGATGGTATTCCTTGCCATCGCACAGGCAACACGTTTCCCCCTCGAGAATTGCCCCAATCGAGAGCTGAGAGTGGTGATGCCGCTTATAGGCCTGCAGGCTTTGCCAGGTGCTGCGCAGTTCCAGCCACGGGAGCTGTTCATCACGCCAGAACGATTGTGGAATATCCCGGGTGTGCGTCACATCGCGTCCTCCCTGAAAGTAATGATTCGTTATAGCACAGGCCGAGTGGTGAAAAAGTGGGTATGTGCATTGAGATAGCGATTCTGCGTGACGGGTTCCAGACAAATGCAGACGTTACATAGGGACGTTTTTATCCCGGAAATCGTCTCGCAAACAGAGAAAGTTGCAGGTGAGGGTGTGGCTTTGCGGCGCTACAGTCATGGCATCTTATTTCCAGGTGACGGATCGCCATGAACAAAGCGCCGACTTCCACACCGCATGATGCGGTTTTTAAAACATTTTTACGTCACCCTGTGACTGCACGGGATTTTCTGCAAATACATCTTCCTGCCTCGCTACGCGAACTTTGCGATCTTCAGACGCTGAAACTCGAGTCAGACAGTTTTATCGAAGAGAATTTACGTGCGTACTATTCCGATGTGCTGTGGTCGGTGAATACGACAGAAGGGAATGGATATATTTATGTGGTGATTGAACACCAAAGCACGCCGGATGCGCATATGGCATTCAGACTGATGCGCTATGCAGTTGCGGCCATGCAGAAACATCTGGATGCCGGACATCAGCAGTTGCCGCTGGTGGTGCCGATGCTGTTCTATCACGGCGCTAAAAGTCCGTACCCTTATTCGCTATGTTGGCTGGACGAGTTTGCCAACCCGAAGCTGGCACGCCAGGTGTATGCTGCGGCGTTTCCGCTGGTGGATATTACGGTTATTTCAGATGACGAAATTGTGCAGCATCGACGCATGGCGCTGTTGGAGTTAATCCAAAAACATATCCGTCAGCGCGATCTTATGGGGCTTGTTGAGCAAATTGTTTCCTTGCTACTTACTGGAGTGACTAATGACAGCCAGATAAAGACGCTGTTTAATTATATTTTGCAAACTGGCGATGCACCTCGCTTCAGTGAGTTTATTCGTGGGGTTGCTGAACGTTCACCGCAGCATAAGGAGCATTTAATGACGATCGCAGACAGATTGCATGAGGCTGGATTTCAAAAAGGGTGGCTTGAGGGTCTGCAAGAGGGCCAGCAAAAAGGTAAGCAGGAAGGTAAACAAGAAGGTTTAATTGAGGGGCAACGCACCGAGGCGCTGCGTATTGCCCGCACCATGCTGGCCGACGGTACTGATCTCAGCACGGTGCAAAAAATTACCCGACTTTCCGTTGAAGATATTCAGGGCGTAAGCCATTAGAAATAACTTAATCCGTACAATCGCCAGCCCGGTAGCACCGGGTGGTCTGATTTACTCTATCGCCACCTTTACTGCTTCCCCGAGTTTTTGCATCACTTCCCGATGCTTCTCGTTTGGCGGCAACGCGCAGTTGATGCGTACGCAGTTGCGATACTTTCCTGATGCGGAGAACAGCGAACCCGGCGCAACCTGGATTTTGAGGCGACAGAGCTGCTTAGCGACACAGACCATATCGACCTGGTGCGGCAGCTCGACCCACAGCATAAAGCCGCCTTTCGGTCGGGTGACGCAGATCCCGCAGGGGAAGTATTCCCGTACCCAACAGGTGTAGATCTCCATATTCCGCTGGTAGATCTGACGCATACGGCGAACATGCCGATGATAATGCCCCTCGCGCACGAAAGCGGCGGCCGCCAGCTGCGTAGCAGGAACGTTAGTGCCGATGACGGCATATTTCATATGCAGAAATTTATCGTGATAACGACCGGGAATAACCCAACCGACGCGCAACCCCGGCGCCACGGATTTGGTAAATGAACTGCACAGTAGCACCCGACCATCGCTGTCCCAGGAGTGTATTGTGCGCGGACGGGGATATTCCGTGGCAAGCTCTCCGTACACATCATCTTCAAAAATAACAATATCGTGCTGCTGGGCGAGGGCGAGGACCGCCCGCTTACGTGCATCCGGCATAATAAATCCGAGGGGATTATTGCAGTTAGGAACCAGAATCACCCCTTTAATCGGCCACTGATCCAGCGCCAGTTCCAGCGCTTCAATGCTGATCCCTGTATCCGGATCGGTTGGGATCTCTATAACTTTGATCCCTAATCCGCGTAGCAGCTGCATCGTGCCGTAATAGGCTGGCGATTCTACGGCGACGATATCTCCTGGCTGGCAGACTGCCAGCAGCGCCAGTGACATCCCGCTCTGACTCCCGCTGGTGATCACAATATCATCCGCATTGATGACCGAACCTCCGTCCAGCATGAGCCGGGCAATCTGTTGACGCAATTCGCGACAGCCTGGTAATTCATCGTAGCCCAGAACCGCCTTGAGATTATGCTGCGCCACGCGACTTAGCTCGCGCCAGAGCGGCTTCAGGCTGGGTTGATTGATATCGGGCACGCCACTGCTAAAAGGGATTATCGATTTGTCTGCATGACCTGCAAGCATGTCCAGCACCTGATCCCACTGGGTGATCTCAACTGGACGCTGGACCGGGCGCGACATCAGCGGCACCGGCGGCTGTGCTTTTTGTGGTGCGACAAAATAACCGGAACGCGGCTGCGGCGTGATCAGCCGTAATTGTTCCAGCGTCTGATACGCCTGCTGGACGGTGCTGATGCTGACCCCGTGCTCCTGGCTCAGGCTGCGTACCGAAGGCAGTTTTTCGCCATGGCGATACAGACCTTGCTCAATGCGTTCGGCCAGCAGATTGGCCAGATGTTGGTAACGCGTCATGCTGTATCCCTCATGGGTACCATACAGATTAATAAACCAGTACAGATTGGCGTGAAAAAAGCGATGCAGAACTCTTTTTAACCAATCTGTATGTTAAATAAAAGTACTTTGTGAGTCTGTATTGTTTTGGGCCAAATCCGTGAAGATAAAGCCTCTGGCAAGGCGGGGAGGCAAGGTATGGAATTTCACGAGAATAAAGCAAAACAGCCGTTTATTGGGTTTGTACTGATCTGGCGGGCATACAAGGCGTGGCGGCTGCGAGCGCAAACGCGGCGCCTATTGCAACAGATGAGCGACGAGCGGCTGCGGGACGTCGGGCTGCGACGCGATCAGGTGGAGTGATTTTCTTTCATCGGCAGAGGCTGGGGTTATCTCCCGGCCTCTTTTGTATTCATGGTATTTATCAATTAATGCTTCTGAACGCTGCGTTTCTTGATACTTACCCTGATAAGTATTATTTTCTTCTCAGCGATGAGGGGAAGGAAACATGACTGAAGATGAACTGTTTGCCCGCCGCCCGATGGGGATGCGCATGGCAATGGTGGTGCGTCAGTGGCGGGCCATTATTGATGCAGCCATTACCGACACTGGTCTGACGCAGTCAAGCTGGACGGTACTGATGCAGCTGTATCAACTGGGAGACAACGTCTCGGTCAGTGAACTGGCGGAAGTGCAGGGTATTGAACTGCCGCCGCTGATGCGCACCCTCTCACAGCTGGAAAAGCACGGCTATCTGCTGCGTTCCACATCGCCTTATGACAAACGCATTCGCCTGCTCACGCTGACCGAGCAAGGCCGCGCAAGGCTGGAAGAACTAAACCGGGTGATTGAGAACTACCAACATCGCGTCACGTGTACCATCCCCGAAGCGGAGCTTGCCGCCTTCAGCTCGACCTTAAATCAACTCGCCTGCAATTTGCGGACAATCCGCGAAGAAGACAATCAACACTAAAAAACTATGATGACCCCAGAACAAAAATTTGCCCGTTGGGTAAGGGGGAGTATTGCCGCTTTCCTGGTTATATTCGCCTGGTTTATCGTTGCCGATATCTGGATCCCGCTAACACCGGACTCCACGGTGATGCGTGTGGTAACGCCTGTTTCCTCACGCGTATCCGGCTACGTCTCGCAGGTGCATGTACATAACAATAGCCAGGTGAAAAAGGGCGATTTGCTGTACGAACTGGATCCGACGCCGTTTATCAATAAGGTCGAGGCTGCGCAAATCGCCCTTGAGCAAGCAAAGCTGAGCAACCAACAGCTGGATGCGCAGATCGCCTCTGAGCGTGCCAACCTGCGTACCGCGCAATTTAACACCCGGAACGACAAGACCACCTTTGACCGCTATCAGCGCCTGAGTGCCATGCAGAACGTGTCGCAAGCCGATCTCGACAAGGTGCGCACCGCCTGGCAAACCAGCGAGCAGTCGGTGTCGGCGCTCAATGCCAGTATTCAGAACCTGCTGATCCAACGGGGCGAGCGCGATGATAAGCGTAACGTGACGCTACAAAAATACCGTAACGCGCTGGAAGAGGCGCAACTGAACCTCGGCTGGAGCAAAGTGTATGCCCAGACCGACGGTACGGTGAGCAATCTCCAGCTTAGTCCCGGACTTTACGCCACTGCCGCCACGCCATTGCTGGCGCTGGTCAGCCACCAGACCGATATCGTGGCCGACTTTCGCGAGAAAAGCCTGCGTCACACTAAAGTGGATACCGATGCCGCGGTGGTGTTCGACGCCATGCCGGGCAAGGTTTTCTCTGCTCGCGTCACCAGCAGCGATGCCGGTATTTTGGCAGGACAGGAGCAGGTTAACGGCCAGCTGTCGCAACCGGAACAGTCTACCCGCTGGGTGCGCGACGCCCAACGTATGCGTATTCACGTCGCGCTGAACGAACCGCTCGACACGCCGTTGCCGACCGGGGCGCGCGCCACGGTACAGCTGTACAACAGCGAGGGGATGTTCGCCCGCACCTTTGCCGGGGCGCAGATCCATCTCGTTAGCTGGCTGCATTATGTCTATTAACACTCTGGCCCACGTCTTTACGCCGCACGGGAATATTGTCTACACCGCCAATGATTTTCGCCAGACCCTGCGTATCTCGGTTGCCGGCACAATCGCGCTGAGTATTTCGACCTTCTACAACGTGCAGTACGGCGTGTTTTTCGTGGTTTATCCGCTGATGCTGCTGTCGCTGGTACCGGTGTTCAACCGCCATGTGGCCAAACAGTTTGTGTTCAGCGCGGCGGTGAACTGCGTCGAAATGGTACTGATTGTCGGCTATCTCTCACAATGGCCGCTGATTATGACGCTGGTGGTATTTGGCCTGTACGTGATGCGTTTTCGGTTGATGAGCAAAGGACCGCTGTTTCTGTTCGGCTCAATGGGCGTGGTGTGCCAGAGCACGATGCTCAATTTTATGAGCTATCCCACCACCAACTGGCATACGCTGATGTTCTCCAATATGGAAGCCTGCGTCATGGCGGTGGCGCTGAGTGCGCTGCTGCATTATCTGATCCCGGACGTGGAACCCCGACAGCCGCCGCCGCGCATTGAGAAAGATGACGCCCGGGTTCGCCACGAGTCGCTGCTCTCCGGTTCGGTGGCGACAATGATTTTTGTGGTCTTTCAGATTTGTGACTTGAGCGATTCGCTGTCGGCGCTGATGGCGGGTATTTTGATCCTGTTTCCGATGCATTATCGTGGCGCGGTGTTGAGCTCTCTCTGGCGCGTGGTCGGCGTGGTACTGGCTTGTCTGTACATTCTGCTGGTGCAACTGCTGGTGTATGATTTCAGCAACCATATGCTGTTGATGATGCCGCTGATTGGCCTTGGTCTGGCGTTCAGCGCCCGCCTGCATGTAATGGAAAAAGTCGGTGCGGGCGTGGGTTTTGCCAGTATCACCACCATCGGCATTATGTTCGGCCAGAACCTGCATCCGGATCAGGACCTGGTATTCAGCGATCTCTACCGCATCACTTCCGTTACCGTCGCGCTGCTGGCCACGTTAACGATGGTATTTCTGGTGCACCGGATATTGAACTGCTTTGCGGCGACACGATTTGTGATCACCGAGTGAGTGGCTGGAATGCCGGATGGCGGCTGCGCCTTATCCGGCCTACTAAAGTTCATCCTATCAACAGCAAAATGTGATGTTATTTCCAACAATTTCGCTATAATCATAAGATAATTGTAGATACATTTTTGTATATACAATTAGGGATGAAATACATGCCAATGGAGTTTGAATGGGATGCAAACAAGGCACAAAGTAACCTGAGAAAACACGGTGTCCGGTTTGAGGATGCGGTGCTGGTGTTTGACGATCCCCAACATCTTTCGCGGCAGGATCGGCATGAGAACGGTGAGTATCGCTGGCAGACCATCGGTCTCGTTCATGGCATTGTGGTTATTCTGGTTGCCCATAGCGTTAGGTTTGAAAGTGGCTTTGAAGTCATTCGTATCATCAGTGCCAGAAAGGCAGACAGTAAGGAGAGGAATCGTTATGAGCATGGTTAAGCATAAACGCGGCAGCGTATCCGCGCTGAGTGCTCAGCATGAGGCTGAACTGAAAGCGCTGGCGAATAAATCGGATGATGATATCGATTACAGTGACATTCCCGTGACCGAAGATAAGCAGTGGTCAGAGGCCACACGCGGTAAGTTTTTCCGTCCCTTAAAAACGCAGGCCTCGGTGCGTATTGATGCCGATGTGATGGAGTGGCTGAAACGTCCAGGAAAAGGATATCAGACGCGCCTTAATGCCATTTTGCGCGAAGCGATGCTGCGCGAGCAAAATAAGAAATAGTCAGAATATACTGGGGCAGTGAGTGCCGGATGGCGGCTGCGCCTTATCCGGCCTACAAAAAATCTACTTCTTCAATCCCGCAAACGCGGCTCTGATCTCGTCTTCCGGCAGATTAATACCAATAAACACCAGTTGGCTGTACGGTTGTTCGTCGCCCCACGGGCGGTCCCAGTCGGCGCTGTATAGGCGCTGGACGCCCTGGAACAGCAGGCGGTTTGGTTCGCCTTCAATCCACAGCATGCCTTTGTAGCGCAGCAGCTTCTCGGCGGATTCCAGCAGCAGGTTTTCCATCACTCGCGACACGTCGCTGATGTTGACCGGGTAATCCAGTTCGACGACGATCGAGGAGATATCGTTTTGCTTATCGGCGATAAAGTGGAAGCGCGGTTTGGCGCTGACCACGTTCTCTTCCAGCATAAAACCGTTGGTGTCGAACAATTGCGCGAGGTCGATATCGCCATGCGTCACGGTGTAAATCGGCGCACGGGCGTTGATGCGCGCCAGGCGCTCACGCAGTTTTTCGCTTTCACCTGCTACGTCGGTTTTGGTCAGCAGGATGCGGTCGGCGTAGCCCACCTGAGACTGGGCAATGGTGAACTGGTTCATCTGCTCGTCGGCATGCACCGCGTCAACCAGCGCAATCACACCGTCCAGCAGGTAGCGTTCGCAAATTACTTCATGGGAGAAAAAGGTCTGAATAATCGGGCCGGGATCGGCCATGCCGGTGCATTCGATCACCAGACGGTCGAAATTGATGGTGCCTTTGTCGAGGTTGTCGAGCAGATCGAGCAGCGCGTCTTCCAGTTCGCTCGAACGGGTGCAGCAGATGCAGCCGTTGGTCAGGGTTTTGATCTGTGTTGCGCGATCGCCAATCAGCTGATCGTCCACCGAGACTTCGCCGAATTCGTTTTCGATAACGGCAATCTTGTAACCGTGCTGCTCGTTGAGAATATGGCGCAGCAGGGTGGTTTTACCCGCGCCAAGAAAACCGGTGAGTAGGGTAACTGCAATCGGGGTCATTCACTTCTCCTTCTAACAGCAACTGCTTCCGCTGCTACCGTAGCGGGCTTCCTGGCGCTCGCGGAAGAATTCTTCGTAGGTCATGTACGGCTTATCGGGATGGTTGGTCTTCATGTGCTCGACGTAGTTGTCGTAGTCCGGAATGCCAATCAGCATTTTCGCCGCCTGACCGAGATATTTTTTTGCCTGACCTAAAGTACCAAACATTCTGCCGTCCTGTTAATGAATAAAGCCGGATGGCGGCTTGCGCCTTATCCGGCCTACATACTGCACATTTTGTAGGCCGGATGAGCGCAGCGCCATCCGGCAATTACGGCTTAATGATGTGAAGAGGTTTTCACGCCGCCTTCCGGCACCGGTACATACGGTGTCTCTTTATCAGATCGACCGTCGATGGCGCGGGCTTTCTGCCAGGTACGGAACCCGTAGAAAATGATGCTGTACACCACCACCAGGAACAGAATACTCAAGCCTGCGTTGGTGTAGTTGTTGACGACGATGTGGTTCATGTTGGCAATCTGTTGAGCGGTCAGTTCGCCGCCGTTAGCAATCTTCTCTTTGTACTGATTCGCCATGAAGAAGAAGCCTTCCATCTGCGGGTTGGTGCTGAACAGTTTCAGACCCAGCGCCCAGGTGGTGCAGATAAGCAGCCATACTGCCGGAACCACGGTAACCCAGATGTATTTGGTGCGTTGCATTTTTACCAGCACCACGGTGCCGAGAACCAGCGCCACGGCAGCCAGCATCTGGTTAGAGATACCGAACAGCGGCCACAGGCTCTTAACGCCGCCCAGCGGGTCAACAACACCTTGATACAGCAGGTAACCCCACAGGCCTACGCAGCCCGCAGTACCAATGATACCCGCAACCAGAGAGTCGGTTTTCTTCAGGAACGGAACGAAGTTACCCAGTAAATCTTGCAGCATAAAGCGGCCAGAACGGGTACCGGCGTCCAGTGCGGTCAGGATGAACAGCGCTTCGAACAGGATACCGAAGTGGTACCAGAAGCCCATGTCAGCCATCGGCAGCACTTTGTGGAACACGTGGGCGATACCAACGGCCAGCGTCGGTGCACCACCTGCGCGGTTCAGAACGGACGGCTCGCCGATGTCTTTCGCGGTTTGCAGGATCTGCTCAGGTGAAATCACAAAGCCCCAGGAGCTGACGGTTGCCGCTGCGTGTGCGGTAACGTCTTTCAACTGAGCCATAATAAGTGGGGCGTTCTCACCGCTCATTTCATGCAGGTTCGGCATGGTGATGCCAAGGCCAGCAGGCGGGGTGTTCATTGCGAAGTACAGACCCGGTTCGATGATGGATGCAGCAACCAGCGCCATAATCGCCACGAAGGATTCCATCAGCATCGCGCCGTAACCAATGAAACGCGCGTCGGTTTCACAGGCCAGCAGCTTCGGTGTAGTACCGGAAGCGATCAGCGCGTGGAAGCCAGATACCGCACCACACGCGATGGTGATGAACAGGAACGGGAACAGAGCGCCTTTCCACAGCGGGCCAGTACCATCAACGTACTGGGTCATCGCCGGCATTTTCAGTTCCGGGTTGAGAATAACAATCCCCACCGCCAGACCGACGATAACGCCGATTTTCAGGAAAGTAGCCAGATAGTCGCGCGGGGCGAGGATCAGCCATACTGGCAGCAGCGCAGAGATAAACGCGTAACCGATCAGGGTAAAGGTAATGGTGGTGTCTTTAAAGGTCAGCGCCGGGCCCCAGTACGGGTCGTGCGCAATCACGCCGCCGAAGTAGATGGAGGCAACCAGCAACACAATACCAATCACCGACACTTCGCCCACGCGTCCTGGGCGCAGGAATCGCATGTAGATCCCCATGAACAGCGCGATAGGTACGGTTGAGCAGACGGTGAACACACCCCACGGGCTTTCAGCCAGTGCTTTCACCACGATCAACGCCAGTACCGCGAGGATGATGATCATGATTAAGAAGCAGCCGAACAGCGCAATGGTTCCCGGCACCGGGCCCATCTCTTCTTTGATCATCTCACCCAGAGATGCGCCGTTACGGCGAGAAGAGATAAACAGCACCATGAAGTCCTGCACCGCACCGGCCAACACTACGCCCGCCAGCAACCACAGCGTACCAGGCAGGTAACCCATCTGCGCGGCCAGTACCGGCCCAACCAGCGGACCTGCACCTGCGATAGCAGCAAAGTGGTGACCAAACAACACGTTACGGTTGGTTGGAACGTAGTTCAGACCATCATTGTTGATGACCGCCGGCGTGGCGCGCGTCGGGTCAAGTTTCATCACCTTTTGGGCGATGTACAAACTGTAGTAACGATAAGCCACCAGATAAACAGAAACTGAGGCGACTACGATCCACAGGGCACTAATGTGTTCACCCCGACGTAATGCCACTACCGAGAGGCAGAATGCACCGATGATTCCGAGAATCACCCAGGGTATGTGCTTGAATATCTTTTTCGTATCCATAGTAAAACCTGGTATCTAATTAATAATTGGCCGAAGCCGCGTGGGTTAGATCTTGTGTTTGAGGAGGTTATTTGACTGCTATGTTGGGGGGATCTTGCCAGAGAATTACGCGCGTAAAGTAAGGTAAATAAGTGAGCGGTTGTATGTCAGCTTAAGCGGTCCCAAGTGTCAGCGAGCGGTAAGCGGTGGGGACTAACGGGTATATTTATGTGATTGAGATCACTAATAAACCCGCTTAGCGCTTTGGCAGACGGCGTAGATCGACGAATCGTCGATGCTGAGATCGATTCAACTAGCACAAATTTCATAAAGTTTTCCCTTTCCAGGCCGAAAATTCTGACATCTGTCTAGCGGAAAGAGAAAACATGTTAAAACGTATGAAGATTGTTACCAGCTTACTGCTGGTATTGGCGCTATTTGGCCTTTTACAGCTCGCCTCGGGCGGCTTGTTTTTTAACTCACTTAAGAATGACAAAGAGAACTTTACCGTTCTGCAAACCATTCGCCAGCAACAGTCTGCGCTGAACGCCACCTGGGTTGAGCTGCTGCAAACGCGTAACACCCTGAACCGGGCAGGCATTCGCTACATGATGGATCAGAGCAATATCGGCAGCGGCGCGACCGTTGCCGAGCTGATGCAGGTGGCGAGTACGGCGCTGAAGCTGACGGAAAAAAACTGGGCGATTTACGAGTCGCTCCCGCGCGATCCGCGCCAAAGCGAAGCCGCTTTCCAGGAGATCAACCGCACCTATGACATCTATCACGGTGCGCTGGCGGAGCTGATCCAGTTACTGGGTGACGGGAAGATCAACGCGTTCTTTGATCAACCGACGCAGAGTTATCAGGATGGTTTTGAGAAGCAATATATCAATTACATGCAGCAGAACGATCGCCTGTATGACATCGCGGTGGAAGATAACAACAGCTCTTACAGCCAGGCGATGTGGGTGCTGGTTTGTGTGCTGATCACCGTTCTGGCGGCGATTATTGCGGTGTGGTTTGGTATCAAACTGACTCTTATTTCCCCAATGAACCGTCTGATTGACAGCATTCGTCATATCGCCAGCGGCGATCTGGTGAAGCGTATTGAAGTGGAAGGTTCCAACGAGATTGGGCAACTGGCGGAAAGCCTGCGTCACATGCAGGGTGAGCTGATGAACACCGTGGGTGACGTGCGTAACGGCGCCAACGCGATTTACAGCGGGGCCAGCGAGATTGCGATGGGCAATAACGATCTCTCCTCGCGTACCGAACAGCAGGCTGCATCTCTGGAAGAAACCGCAGCCAGCATGGAACAGCTGACGGCAACTGTGAAGCAGAACGCCGAAAACGCGCGTCAGGCCAGCCATCTGGCGCTGAGTGCGTCGGAAACCGCGCAGAAAGGCGGCAAAGTGGTGGACAACGTGGTGCAAACCATGCGTGATATCGCTTCCAGTTCGCAGAAGATCGCCGACATTATTAGCGTCATCGACGGCATTGCCTTCCAGACCAATATTCTGGCACTCAACGCCGCAGTAGAAGCCGCACGTGCGGGCGAGCAGGGCCGTGGATTTGCGGTGGTTGCGGGTGAAGTGCGTAACCTGGCCCAGCGTAGTGCGCAGGCCGCGCGCGAGATTAAGAGCCTTATTGAAGACTCGGTCAGCCGTGTGGATGTCGGTTCAACGCTGGTTGAAAGCGCCGGTGAAACCATGGATGAGATCGTCAATGCGGTAACCCGCGTGACCGATATCATGGGTGAAATCGCCTCTGCTTCTGATGAACAGAGCCGCGGTATTGATCAGGTTGGTCTGGCCGTTGCCGAGATGGATCGTGTGACGCAGCAGAACGCCTCGCTGGTGGAAGAATCCGCCGCTGCCGCTGCCGCGCTGGAAGAGCAGGCCAGCCGCCTGACTCAGGCCGTTGCCGTGTTCCGTATTCAGCATGACCAACAGCGCGCGCGTGACGTTGCGGCCGCTAAACCGGTTTCAACGGTCCAGCCGCGTAAAGCCGCGGTAGCGGATGCCGGGGATAACTGGGAAACGTTCTAAGTAAGCATCAGGCGCATGGCGCAGCGTGATTCATACGCCAGTCCATGCGCTGCTTCCTCTTCTCTTTTCTGGCGCAACTTTGCAGGCAGCGTCTCTTCAGCCAACATTTCAAATCCCAGACGCGCGTACCATGGCGCATTCCACGGCACATCGCGGAAGGTGGTCAGCGTGAGCGATGTGTAACCTTTCTCGCCCGCCTGTTCGGCAACATAGCAAATTAATCGGCGGCCAATTCCCTTTCCCTGCCACTCCTGATGCAGCGACAGTTCTGCAATAAACAGCGATGAATCCAGCGTTTCGGCGACTAAAAAGCCGACCGGATGCTCATCGGCCTGCGCCAGCCAGCTCAAGCCAGTGGCGGCAAATGCCTGATGCTGAGCAGCCGATATAATCTGGTTATCAGCAATCCACGCCAGTTCCGGGATCTGTAAAAAACGTTGCCCCGCAGATCGTTCGATGGCGGGAAGAGCGGCTGTGTCTGCCAGAGTAGTAGCGCGTAAGGTGATGTTCATACGAGGAGCATAACATGCCCGATAAGAACGGTGTTATCGGGCATCTGGAGGATTAATCTTTACGTGGATCGCTAATGGGCTGGCGAACCAGGAAGATGTAGGCAAGGGCCCCCACCATGGTGACGCAGCCACAGATGATCAGCGCCAGGCGGAAAGAGTTGGTGGTATCAACAATAAATCCGGTGACGATCGGCGCAAACGACGCGCAGATAAAGCTGGCAAAGTTCTGGATACTGCCCACGGAAGCGGTCATGCGTGAGGCGACGGCGACGTGGATCAGGCCCCAGCACGAGGTACCGGCGAAGTGGATACAGAACAGCGCCATACCGATCAGTAACACGGCGGCCATCGACGTTGTGGCCTGCGGCACAACGAAGGTGAAGGCTGCAGAGCAGAACATCCCGGCGATTATACAAATCTTACGGCTCTTAATCGGCGCCATACCGCCTTTTACCAGCCAGTCGGTGACAAAACCGTTAATCAACATGCCGGCTGCGCCAAACAGGAACGGGATCGCCGCCATTAATCCGGTGCTTTTTAAATCCAGGTTGTAGGAGGTTTGCAGGTAGCCCGGCAGCCAGGCCAGGTATAACCATGCGGTATAGTTGATGCCGCTAAAGCCCAGCATCATTCCCCACATGGTACGGTTGCGAAACAGGCTGCGCCATTCGGCAAAGCTCAGCGGATCGCGGCGGGCATTGACGCTACCAGCGTTCAGGTACGCTTGTTCCGTGGCGCTCAGCTCAATTTGCTCGCGGTTGCGATACAGCATGTACCAGCCGATGGCGAGGAAAATACCCAGCACGCCAATGGTGATGAACATCCAGCGCCAGCCCATTACCAGCATCATGGCAGCCAGAATCGGCGGGCTAATGGCAACCCCGATGGTGGAGGCGGCGTTGAATAATCCCATCGGGCGGCCGCGCTCTTTGATGTTAAACCAGTCGTTGATGACCTTTACGCCGCACGGGTTCATTGGCGCTTCGCCGATCCCCATCCCGATACGTACCAGCACAAACTGAGTGAAGGTATGCACCATGCCGGACATCGCCTGAAACAGCGACCAGAAGAACATCCCCAGCCCCAGCATAATGCGCGGACCTTTGCGATCCAGCAGCGGGCCGCAGGGCAATTGCGCAATACCATAAGCGAGAGAAAATACCGACAGCAGCACGCCGATTTGCGTGGCGCTCAGCCCCAGTTCTTCACGAATCGTTAAGTTGGCGACCGACAGAGAACTGCGGTCGAGGTAATTAATAACCGCAGCAAAAAATAATAAAATCATTGCCGTGGTTTGAATGCGTTTTATTCGGCTACTGCGTTGCACCATGCCCTCAGGCGGAACATTAATATCCGCAGATGATGACGTGCCAAACGAAGAACTCGGGTCGAGGGTAATATTATTTTTTTCCACGCCGGACTCCTGAACCTCAATAATTTATTTTTCACACAGCAGGACTGTGCAGTATTGAAAAAATACCGGTGATGAATCAATTTGCTCATCACCGCTCACAAAAGTTTTAATGCAGTCGACTTAGCGTGAGCATAGGCAAGAGGTATTTTTCAGGCGTTTTTATTTTTATAAAATCGTGCTCCCGGTAATGATTTGCTGTTTTTTATCGGTACTTAATGGGCGGCGCTATGACTCTGGTTGATGGAACGAATCATTGATTGTTTGGCTGAATTCAAATGGTTACAAAGCGCCAGGGTGGCATCCAGGTCGCTGCGGCAGATCAGCGCGCTGAGGATGGTCATATGCTCATCGATGGCAATGATGTTGCGTTGTTTGAGGTCGCTCTCATCCCACTGATAGTGGAAGTGGAAAATCACGGAGATGATTTCAAGTGATTGATTGAAAAATATATTATAGGCAGCAGAGAGCAGCAAGGCATGAAACTCACGGTCTAACTGCGAGAACATACGAAAGCTGCTGCCGATGCTGTCGCGCAGGATCCGGTGGCGTTCCAGCAGCGTTTTCGCCTGCAGCCAGCGTGGGTCATCGTCGGGCAGATTGAGAAAATGTTGCAGGGAATGGGTTTCCAGCATTTCTCTGAGTTCAAACAGCTGCTCCGCATAGGCCTGATCGAACTGCTTCATGCTCCACTGACCGCGTTTTTCGTTTTTGATCAGGTTGTAACGTTCGAATTTTAAAAGATATTCCCGTACGACTACCGGACTGACGCCCGCGGCTCTGGCAAGCTGCAGTTCGGAGAAGCTCTCGCCTGCACGCAGCTGGCGCTGGTTGATCATGGTGAAAAAAGCCTGCTCAAAAATCCGGTTTTGCTCGGTCATGGAGGCGGTGGTGCAGGCAAAACCGTCGTCATGGTCGGGTTTACGCACGATAACATAGTGGCTGCCGACCTGGGTCAGCACGCCGCACTCGCCTAAGTGGCTCAGCATATGGCGCACGGTGGTGCGGCTGATGTTGTACATCTCTGCCAGTGCACTTTGTGAGGGGAGCGGGGAAGGGATATGACCACGCGCCATATCATCGATAATCTGGTTAATCACATTGTGGCGTAAGTTCTGCGAACGGCTCATGGCTTCTCCTTTTTATCTATTAAAACCCGATTTAAAACATTTTTATGCGCTGGGATTCACAGATTGTGTTTCTGCTTTCTCCGTCTTTTTTATTTTCGTTGATATCTGAGGCAACAAAAAACAGGAGAGCAGAATCATGTCTACGATGAATACGTTGATTTGCCAGGAACCTAAAAAATTAGTCTGGAAAGAACGCGAAATACCTATTCCGGGTGAGAGTGAAGCATTAATAAAAATTAAATCGGTAGGGATTTGTGGTACCGATATTCATGCCTGGGGTGGCAATCAACCTTTTTTCAGCTACCCACGTGTATTAGGGCATGAAATATGTGGGGAAATTGTCGGGCTGGGTAAGAATATACAGAATCTGAAAAATGGTCAGCAGGTGGCGGTTATTCCTTACGTGGCCTGCCAGCAGTGTCCGGCATGCCTGAGCGGACGCACCAACTGCTGCGAGAAGATTTCAGTAATTGGCGTGCACCAGGATGGCGGTTTCAGTGAATATTTGTCCGTTCCGGTGACCAACCTGCTGGATGCGCAGGGGATTGACCCGCAGGCGGCGGCGCTGATTGAGCCTTATGCCATCAGCGCACATGCGGTGCGCCGGGCTGCCGTACTGCCTGGCGAGCAGGTGCTGGTGGTGGGGGCGGGTCCGATTGGTCTTGGCGCGGCGGCGATTGCCAAAGCCGACGGTGCTCAGGTGGTGGTGGCGGATACCAGCCCTGCGCGCCGGGAGCATGTGGTTTCCCGCCTGGGACTCCCGGTTATCGACCCATCCGCTGAAGATTTTGATGCGCAGCTGCGCGCTCAGTTTGGCGGTTCGCTGGCGCAAAAGGTGATTGATGCCACGGGGAATCAGCATGCGATGAATAACACGGTGAATTTGATTCGTCATGGTGGCAGCATCGTTTTCGTTGGGTTGTTTAAAGGCGATTTGCAGTTCTCTGACCCTGAGTTCCACAAGAAAGAGACCACCATGATGGGCAGTCGCAACGCCACGCCGGAAGATTTCGCCAAAGTGGGCCGCCTGATGTCGGAAGGCAAATTGACCGCCGACATGATGCTTACGCACCGTTATGCGTTTGCCACACTGGCTGAAATCTACGAGCGGGATGTAATCAATAACCGTGAACTGATTAAAGGCGTGATCACGTTCTGAGAGGGAAAACAGGATGAAAACATTGAATCGACGTGATTTTCCGGGAGCCAGCTACCCAACGCGTGTGATCCAGTTTGGAGAAGGTAACTTTCTGCGGGCGTTTGTCGACTGGCAACTGGATATCCTTAACGAGCATACCGATCTGAACGCTGGCGTGACCATCGTTCGGCCAATTAATACCGATTTCCCGCCGTCGCTGAATACCCAGGACGGGCTGTATACCACGCTTATTCGCGGGCTAAACGAGCAGGGTGAGGCGGTGAGTGAGGCGCGGCTTATCCGTTCGGTGAATAACGAAATCAACCCGTACCAGGATTTCGCGGCGTATCTGGCGCTGGCGCACAATGCAGATATCCGTTTTGTGTTTTCAAATACTACCGAAGCCGGAATTAGCTATCACGCGGCAGACTGTGTGGATGATGCGCCGCCAGTGAGCTTTCCGGCCAAACTGACGCGCCTGCTGCTGGAGCGCTTTAACCACTTTGAGGGCGCGGTGGATAAGGGCTGGGTAATTATCCCGTGCGAGCTTATCGACTATAACGGTGAGGCGCTCAAAACCCTGGTGCTGCGGTATGCGCAGGAGTGGCAGCTTCCTCCGGCATTTGCCGACTGGGTGGAGACGGCAAACACGTTCTGTTCCACGCTGGTTGACCGTATTGTCACCGGCTACCCGCGCGAAGAAGCCGCTGCGCTGGAGGCTACACTTGGCTATCACGATGCGTTTCTCGATACCGCGGAGCATTTTTACCTGTTTGTGATCCAGGGGCCGCAGTGGCTGGCAGAGGAGCTGAAGCTGGCGCAGTGTCCGCTGAATATCCGTGTAGTGAGCGATATCAAACCGTACAAAGAGCGCAAAGTCGCTATTCTCAATGGCGCGCATACGGCGCTGGTGCCGGTGGCGTGGCTGTGCGGGTTGGAGACCGTTGGCGAGGCGATGCAGGATGCTGATATCCGCCGCTTTGTCGAGCGGGCGATTAGTGAGGAGATTATTCCGGTGTTGGATCTCCCGGCGGACGAACTGCGAGAATTTGCCGACGCGGTGAGCGGGCGTTTTCAGAACCCCTACATTCGCCACCAGTTGCTTTCCATTGCGCTTAACGGAATGACTAAATTCCGCACCCGAATTTTGCCGCAACTGTTGGCGGGTGAGCAAAATGGACGCTGGCCAGTGCGGTTAACGTTTGCCCTCGCTGCGCTGCTGGCGTTTTATCGCGCAGAGCGTAACGGGGAACGCTATCCGATACAGGATGATGAGCAGTGGGTAAGCCTCTATGCCAGCCTGTGGCCGCGAGTTGGCAATGATTTAACGCTGCGTGAACTGGTGGATTCAGTGCTTGGCGATGCGGCGCACTGGGGAGAGGATTTGACGTTGTTACCTGGGCTTGCCGGGCAGGTGACGGCCAACCTGGAGATGATTCTGGTGCAGGGTATGCGCCAGGCGGTGAACAGTCTGGAATAAGGTTGCCATGCAGCGCCCGGTGTGGTGTTGGGCGCTGTTTTTTTATCCCTGAGCAGCCACTATTTTGATTTCAACCATCCCGATCCCCAGCTTACGCGGTGAGTGACCGAGAATATTGCCCTCGTTGGTGGCGACCGGATCGGGTGGAACAATAACCAGCGTATCGGCATTCGCCGGGTTATCAAAATGTAAGGTAGTGGTGCTGACGTCATGGCCTAACACCAGCGTCTGTTCCTCGTTGCCAACGCGCACGGGGATCGGACGATTGGCATTGTCACCGAAGGCTTTCGCGGTAATGACCAGATCGAATTTCTTCGGTAGCGGGGCTTTGTACTCAATCGTTACTTCTTCGCTGAGCTGCGCATTGGACCAGCGTCCCCAGGATTCGGGGCGTGAAATACCGCTAAATTGTTTCACCTCTTCCGGCGCGCCCGCCACGTTGAAAACGAAGCTATCTGCTTTGTAGCGAATGTCGTTATCGACAATTTTCAGCGTATCGACGTTACCTTTGTAGCGCTCCATGTCGATCACCGTATCTTTAAATACGGTTTTACTTTTCCATTTGGCTTTGTCGACGTGCTGCACAATTTGCTGCCCGCCTAACTGACCCTGTGAAACGCACCAGTCGGTAGAAAGCGCCAGCTCCGGCGCCCACAGTTGCGCCATTTTGTAGCAGCGATCGACCCAGACAAAGTTATCGCGCGGGGCAAAATCAGCCAGCTGGAAGCGCAGCGGGGCCGAGTATTCGCTTTCCGGCAGCGGCTCGACGCGTTTGTCCGATACACGCAGCAGCAACGGCAAGCGGAAATGGCTGCCGGAGAAGGAGATCATATTTTTGTCCTGGTCGACGGTGAACTCTTTCATCTCTTTCGGGAAATTCCACAGGCGAATGATATCGGGCTTCCACGCCAGCATTTTTTCTTTAATGTTCAGGAATACTTCCGACACGGATTCGCTCGACAAGCTGCTACGGCCAAGACCGATAAAGTTATCGCCGCCGAGAATATCCAGTACCGTTGCGCCGTTATCCATCGTATTACGTTTTACCGCCAGCGTGTCCTGTTGCGGTTGGTCGCCGCGCAGCACGAAGAACAGGTTGTTACGATCCTGCTTGTTCAGATACTTCCATGCGGTGTTGTTCATCGCCAGATGATCGGAAGAAACAACGATAACGGTATCTTTAAACCACGGCGATGCTTTGATTTTATTGATAAATTCGGCAATGTTTTCCTGGCTGCAACTGACCGCGCTGAACGACTGGTTGGCCTTCCCGTCGATGTCATAACGTTTACGGTTGCAGCTACGTGAGATAAATCCATCCGGATGATGGGTATCCACGGTCAGGGTAAACAGTGAAAAACGCTGGCCCGAGCGCGAAAGCTCTTCGAATTTTTTCCAAGCTGCGTCCAGCACGGTATCGTCGTAGAAGCCCCAGTCGTTACGATAGGCCGGGTCCGCCACCACGCTTTTTAACTCTTCCGCACCGTACAGATGGTCAAAGCCGTGAGATTTCAGGAACACGTCTTTGCCGGCAAAGCGCAGGTTGGCACCCTGCACAAAGTAGTTCTGATAGCCGGAGTTTTTCAGGATATCGCCCAGACAGATATTGTTAGGGAAGAAACTTGAGACCGACGCCGAGGCGTTGCCTTCAAATGGCGCAAACAGCGGAATACCGCACTGGGAGGCGACCATGCCAGCGATGGTGTAATCGGTACCCGGCAGTTGCATGGTATTGCTGAAATCCAGACCTTCATTTTTTAACGCGCCGAGTTCCGGGGTCAGATCCGGGAACGCGTCGTTATTAAAATAGGTGCGCTCGAGGCTCTCACCGTAGATATACACCAGGTTCAGCTTCGGGTTGGGAATGGTTTTCGACGGCTCTTTATAATACGTCGTGAAATCCGGATCGCCATCGCGCGACTGCGACTTCACCAGTTCGGTTATCTGGTGAAACGCCGGGCTGGCGTCAACGGAGGCCAGCGCCAGCAGCAGGGCCAGCAGACTGTAACCCACATGATGCGGGTGATGGCGACGGCGGCGCAGGATCCAACCGAGCGCGACAAAAACCGTCGTCAGCGCCAGCGCGATGCCGACCCCCGGCAAAATATATTTTCCAATCCCCGCGCCGGTCAGGCTGTTGGTCAGCGTGTAGAGTACCGCGTCATTGATCCCGTCGCCGGTGAAATAGTCACTGGCGTACAGCGTGATATTCAGGACAATAAAAATCCCCAGCACCGTTAACGTGGCGGCAAACCACCAGGTGTTGCGACCCGCTTTCCAGGCGTAAATCAGCACTGAAGCGAGAAACAGAGTGATGGAGATTAATTCTGACAACGGTCGATCCTCAATAAACCGGGCACATGCCTGGCAGGCTAATCATTAGGGGAAAGCACAATGTAATAGCGATGTTATATTGCTGCAATTGTAGTGACATTAAATTACGTTGTTATTCAGAATTGGTTTAGATATGTGTGTTTTTTGCAGGGGATTTACTGGTTATTTAACGTGTGAATGTAATGGGGTAAAAAATAGATGCCGCGCAGGTTATACGCGGCATGTCGTGCGTCAGGAAATGAAGTTCATGCCCTGTTTTAACACCAGATCGCAGGCCTTGGTTTTAACCTGCTTCGCCAGCGAGCTGTTGCCAATCGTGTTCAGGTCCAGCTGTTGACCATCTTTGGCGTTGAGCAGACCCTGAATCCCGTCCATATAGTTGGTGTCTTGCTTCTGCTCAGGAGCACTGAGCCCCAGTTTATCCAGTACCTGGTTTTTGACGTTTTGCGTGTCGGTGACCGAGGCCAGCTTCTGTTTCGCGCAATATTCCAGGATCCCGGCGGCGTTATTCATGCTGCTGGAGGTCAACGACTGATTACTGCCATTCAGCAGGCTGGTCAGGGAAGAGAGCGACGAGCTGCTTTGCGAGCCGGAGCTTTGTTTGCTCAGCTCACTGGCCGCGCTGGAGAGCGAGTCCTGCCAGGAGGCAGCGAAAACGCTGGTGGAGATGAGCGTGCTGGCGGCAAGCGCACAGCACAGCAGACGTTTGGTAGTTTTCATCATTATATGCAACTCGTGTTATGCCTTTTCAGCGCAGTATAGCGCTGGCAGTCTTAGGAGTGGTCCTAATACGTTAATACTCTTTACCGGTGACCCGACTACGGTAGCTTTCCCAGTTAAAAATGACCCACAGGCTGTTGCCAAGGCGCATACGATCCATCACGCGCTCGCCCAGCAGCTTGTTCATTTCATCCATATTGCTGTTAGTTAACATGCCGGTCGGACGTTTTGAGGATGAACGGCGATCGACAATCTGATTAATAATCACTTTTTCATAGCGGGATTCGGTCTGCATGCCGATCTCGTCGATCACCAGCAGATCCACATTGCTCAGATCGTTGAGCAGCTGTTCTTCGCTGGTTTCACGATTGCTGAACGTCTCTTTCATCGCCGACATGATATCGGCCACGGTAATGATCAGTACCGACTTGCCGCGCAATAGCAGTTCGTTGCAGATGGCGGCGGCCAGATGGTTTTTGCCGGTGCCGGGTTTGCCGGAAAAGATAAAGCTGGCGATGTTGCCGTCAAACTCTTCAACGTATTGGCGGGCTTTGCTCAGGGCGTTCATCTGACCTTCGCACTCAACCCGATAGTTTTCGAACGAACAGTTCTGATGCAGCGGACGGATACCGGAACGGTTGAATGTGCGCTGCATTTTCATGGCCCGGTTTTCGCGGGCCAGCGCTGCGGCACGAATTTCACCTTGCTCTTTTTGCCATGCCAGCAGCTCCTCGCCCGTTTTAAAGGCGGGCTCGACATTAGGTGGCATCATTTTTTGCAGACGTTTCATCAGGTCGCCAACGTTTTTCATCGTTATCCTCTAAAACCCGGTGGAATGTGGCTGTCAGGTTCACTGACGCTGTTCACATCGCGCTTTGGCATTCCGCCATTGCTGGCCCGTCCAATCTGAATGCTGCGCGCCAGTTTTTGCTGCCACTGAATATGGTGAAAGACTTTGCCTTCAGCCTGCCAGTAGGCAACAAATGAGGCCAGTTCTTCAGCAGTAACCGGCTCTCGCAACGCTACGCCCCATAAAGCGGCCTGACGCTGAAAATCGGCATCAGGCTGCCAGGCAGCGTACATCGCAAATTTCCCCATTGGCACGGCAACGGGAGCGGTTTGCGGCTCTTCATAAAATTGATCATCCAATGTCACATCGCTTCCCGGGCGTGACAGTTTCTCCTCAAGCGCCAACAGCTCAGCCAGTCTCGCAGGCGTCACCGCGTAAAACGCTGGTGCATTGTTAGCGAATACGGCTACGGCGCCACCCGCAGACTTGGCCAGCACAGCGTGGTGATCGTGTAGTAAGGCGTCAATGCTCGTGACGTCTGGCGTCAAAATTTTGCAGGGCATAATGTTTCTCAATACTGAACAACAACCGAGAAGGGGACTGCTTTTATAGTAACACAGAGAAGAAGGAGAGCAGCAGGTGAGGGGAGATTCCCCTCTCTGCACGGCATTAAAGAAAGTGTACCGTCAAACGCGTGGACGTTTGCGATACAGCCATAATCCTGGCACGGACAGACCGATGGAGAGCGCACCGACAATCGATGAGGCTTTCAGGAAGTTGGTCAGCAGGGTAATCATCAGCACTTCGCTGTAACCAAAATGGCCGATTTTTACCGCTGAGATCATGGCTGTGTAGGCGGAGATCCCCGGAAACATAGGGATCACTGCCGCGACGGTGAAGACTTTCGGATGCGCCAGATACCAGCGCGACCACTGGATCCCAATGCAGCCGACCAGCAGCGACGCCATAAATGTTGACCATTCAATATTAAACCCTGCGGTCATCATCACCATTCGTGAGCCGTGACCGAGTGCACCGAGTAATGCGCACCATGGGAGCGCCCGATGGGGGACATTGAATACCATGGCAAAGCCAAGCGCTGGGATCGCCGACAGGATCATATCCTGCATCAGCGCCAGTATGAAATCGATCACGCCCATCCGCGCAGCCCCCATAAGGTCATCGACACGATCACGCCAATACAGGTCGCCAACGTAAGCAGACTGGCAATAGCCCAGCGAGCGAGTCCGGTATTAATGTGTCCCTTAAACATATCCGCGACGGAGTTGATCAACGGAAAACCCGGAACCAGCAGTAGCACGCTGGCGGCCATAGCGATAGTCGGAGTATTGCTAAAGGTCGGCAACGTCAGCAGCAAACCTGAAATGGTGGTCGCCACAAAGGCGGTGATGCAAAAATTGATTTGCGGATGCAAATGCCGGGATGCCAGTATCTGGCGGATATACATCGCCACCATGCTGGCGAAAAAGGTGATCACCGCACCATCCCATCCGCCGTTATTGAGTTTACAAAAACAGGCGCAGGATAAACCGACCATCAGGGCGACCAGCCATCTTGGATAGCGCAGTGGTTTAATCTGGCTAAAGCGTTTCTCTACGCCTTTAACATCCAGCAGTTTATGTTCCGCCAAAATGACAATGTGCTGCACTTCTGTCACGACGTGCATATTAATGCCGCGATCTTGATTTTTTCGCGTTGATGTCAGGCATTGCCCGTCTTTAATGGTGGTCAGGACGATAGCGTTAGAGGAGATAGCGCTTTCTACACTATCCATGCCAAGCGCCAGCCCGAGGCGGGTGGAAAGCTCGTCAACCAGCGCGCTTTCTGCCCCATGCTGAAGTAAAAAAAGACCGCATTGAATACATAACCGTGTAACCGTTCGCTGTGACGACTGCTCTGTTTGCATGGTTCGCTCTGACTGAAAAGGATCTCTTTGAGTGACGAATGTTTACTTTTATCATGAAGCATGAGCCCGCTGGCTCTGGCTAAGATCAATCTTTGTGTCGAAAAAAGACACCGACGATACGGTTATGGCATATTAACACTCCCCACCCGCCGAGGTATGAGAGGGCGCATGACTGTAATGTAGCGTTATTTATCCGGATGGCAAATACATAAGCCATGCTAACGACCTATTGTAGTTATTTTAATTTTACAAATAACGTATTTATGCGTAATCATGTAATAATAGCTTGACAGTTTGGCTTTATCTGGATTGTAGTGCCAATACTTTTATTTTAATAAACGCCAAGGATAAGCAATTCACCCCGTTTATTGTTCGGAGTATTTTCTCGTGAATTAATGGCTATTAATTTATTCGGGAAAACTGAATTAAGTACGATTACGGACTGGTGAGTGTGGAGGGGATATGTTGCAAGGACGCTGCAAAAACGCAATTATTATTAGTAAATCACCGATTATACAGACCGGGCTTAAAGGTATAATACAGGCGCAGTTTGCCGATTACGAACTCACATACTGTCGTTCTGTTGAAGAGCTAACATTATTACAATTACGGTATGCTGATTTGGTTATTGCTGATTTAACTGGAGACTGCAATTATCCTCGTTCAGTCTGCGAACAATATTATTCTTTATTATCTCAATACCGTGATATTCACTGGGTCTTTCTCGTCTCTCGTATTTTTTATCCTTTGGCTATTGAGCTACTGATGTGTCCTGTCAGTTCGCTACTCTCTGATGCAGAGCCGATAGAAAGTTTAGTGAGCGTCATTCACGCAGGAAATGCGCGAGCAGAAAGAATAAGTAAGACACTACTTTCTCCACCTGCCATGCCGCAATTGTTAGATCATAGCGCGCGCTCAATAGTCCTCACTCTCTCTGAAAGGAAAGTGCTGCGCCTCCTTGGGAAAGGCTGGGGAATTAATCAGATTGCGATGTTGCTGAAGAAAAGCAATAAAACAATCAGTGCCCAAAAGAATAGCGCTATGCGTCGCTTGTCGATAAATAGCAATGCAGAAATGTATGCCTGGATAAATAGTTCTCAAGGATCGCGAGAACTTAATTTACCTTCAGTTTATGGAGAAACCACGGAATGGAAAGCAGAATCATCAAAAGAAACGTTGCACTGGTAGAAAAGTGTACAATGAGCAGTGTAGGTATTAATAGTTTATTTAATACCATGCCAGATGACCAATATAAACTTCATCTCTTTTCTAGCCAGCCCACTTTTAGTCAGGCAATGTTAAAGATGTCGTTTTCGGCGGTTATTTTCTCCCTCTCTGCAATCAGAACCGATCGCCGGGCTGGGTTGGCTTATCTGACTGAACTGGCGGTAAATTTCCCGCGGATTCGCCGGGTGGTAATTGCCGATGATGACGCTGAAGCGCGCTTGATTGGCTCTTTGTCGCCGTTGCCGTTAGATGGTGTTGTAAGCAAATCATCTTCGTTAACCGTGCTGCAGAACGCATTATTTACGGCATTGAACGGTCCCAGCCGGGGAACCGAAGGTTCTAAAAATCACTGGTATATCAATCAATGCCGCATGCTCAGTCCAACAGAACGAGAAATTCTGCGCTTTATGTCGAATGGATATTCAATGCCGCAGATAGCCGTTCAGTTGGAGCGGAATATTAAAACCATTCGGGCACATAAATTTAATGTGATGTCTAAACTGGGCGTGAGCTCAGATGCCGGACTGCTTGATGCGGCAGATATCCTGCTGTACCTGCGCGCAGGTGAACCCGCTCCATTTCTACAGGCGGTTTCTTAACGGCAATGCTAATCGTAACGTGCTGGTGTGAGCAACCGGCACGGGGCGTATTATAACCTTACTGACAGACATCCACCCAGGTGGCAGAAGTTAGTTCAGCCATTCTCTCAGGCGTAATGCGAACAGCGCTGTGGATGGCACCTGCGGCAGGCAACACTTCAGCGTAGTGCTTCAGAGAAACATCACAGTACACTGAAATCGGTGTTTCTAATCCGAAGGGGCAAACGCCGCCAACGGGATGCCCCGTCGCGCTCACGACCTCATCACTACTCAACATACGGGCTTTGGCACCGAACGTACTCTTTAGCTTTTTATTATCCAGTCGGGCATCACCTTTTGCCACGACCAGGATGATGTCGTTCTTCACCTTTAGCGAAAGTGTTTTCGCTATCTGGCCAGGTTCAACGTTATGGGCTTTTGCTGCCAGATCAACGGTTGCTGTGCTCTGATCTAATTCGATAATCTCAATATCTGGTGCATGTTGCGCCAGGAATTGACGTACTGATTGCAAACTCATTCTTCTCTCCCTATCGCTTACAGATAACCCTGCACAGCAGAAAACATGCAGGATGTAATTTGTCATAGGGGCAACCGCACTGTAAATATTTTATTGTAACAACATAGCAACATTAGCAGTTTTTCGATCGTCTTCACAATCAAAGAAACCGGTTACAGTAACCGGTTGCAGAATGCTGAAATGACGATTAATACTGAAGTTGTCACTTCCTCTGTATCACATAATAAGAGCCATCTATGAAACTTAACTCGAATAGCGGTAGTGCTGGTGTTCCTCCCGGCACGGTTGCGAAAAGTGGTAATGGGCTTTACGTGGTGGTGTTGATGCCAACACGGTTGCAGGATTTTGCACAACGGGAGAACGGCTATGTCTACTAACCATGCTGTGTTTAACGTGATTTTCCGCTTTGTTGAAAACTATGTTAGCCCTGTTGCCGGGCGCATCTCTTCACAACGTCATGTCATGGCTATTCGTGACGGTTTTATTTCGGCGATGCCTTTTATGATTGTAGGCTCTTTTCTGCTGGTTTTTGCCTATCCGCCATTTTCTCCGGATACCACCTGGGGATTCGCCCGTGCGTGGCTGGATTTGGCAAAACAGTTTGAAGGCCAAATCCTCACACCGTTTGATATGACGATGGGGATCATGTCGGTCTACATATGTGCGGCTATTGCTTATAACCTGGGCAAGCACTATGTGAAGTCGCATCAGTTAGATCCGTTTATGTGTGCGATGCTATCAATCATGGCTTTTTTGCTGATTGCCGCGCCAAAAACCAAAGGCACGATGCCGATTGATAGTCTGGGAGGAACGGGGATTTTCACCGCCATCCTGGTAGCCATTTACTGCGTTGAAATGATGCGCTTCCTGAAGGCGCACAACATTGGCATCCGTTTACCCGATCAGGTGCCGCCGATGATCAAAAACTCTTTCGATCTGCTGATCCCGGTGCTGGTGGTGGTGCTAACGTTGTACCCGCTAAGCCTGGTGATACAGTCGCAGTTTGACATGCTGATCCCGCAGGCCATTATGGCCATTTTCAAACCACTGGTGTCGGCTGCAGATTCTCTCCCAGCGATCCTGCTGGCGGTATTGATCGGCCATCTGCTGTGGTTTGCCGGTATTCACGGCGCGGCTATTGTGTCGGGAATGCTGCAAATGTTCTGGCTCACCAATCTCGGGATGAACCAGTCGGCGCTGGCGCAGGGTGCGCCGTTGCCGCATATCTTTATGGAAGCGTTCTGGACATTCTTCATTGTGGTTGGTGGTTCCGGCGCGACGATGGGGTTGGTGATTTGCTATCTGCGGAGTCGTTCCGCTCATCTACGCTCGATTGGGCGTCTGAGCGTGGTCCCCAGCATTTTTAATATTAACGAACCGGTGATATTCGGTACGCCGATTGTCATGAACCCGGTGTTTTTTATCCCCTTCCTGCTGGCTCCGATGGTGAATGCGGTACTGGCGTGGGCGGCGATGAAACTGGATTTAATTGGGCGGGTAATTTCAGTAGTTCCCTGGACGGCCCCAGCACCGGTTGGCGCCGCATGGGCGTTAGGTTGGGATTATCGTGCGGCTATCCTGGTGGTGCTGTTGGCGCTGGTATCGGCCGTTATCTACTTCCCGTTCTTTAAGGTCTACGAAAAGCAGCTATTAGCGCAGGAAAAAGAAGAAGCGCAGCGTATGGAAGAGGAAAACCAGCAGGTTGCATAAATATCTGGCGAGGGGCTACGGCTCCTCGCTTACTTCAGCGTGCAGTCTCCGCATTGCTGAACGTCAGGCAGGCGATAGCGTTGGCAGCAGGTTCTGCGCACTAACAGCCCTTCACGCGGAACAACGGTACGCCATAGAGGATTATCCTGACCGCAGGAAAGTTGTTTCTCAAAAAAGCAGGTCTGGCGCAGCGTGGTCAGCAGTTCTTCACCTAACAACGGCTTCATTTCCGTTAAATACCAGTGAATTAAGTATCCGGTGTTGCTCCAGATAAGCTTTGCGTTGATCTCACCCGTCGCTTCCAGCGCCTGCACAACCGGCGTTAGCGCTGAGATAATCAGCGTTTCCATGCGTTGTTGAGGAGACAGGGCTGTAGCCAGATGATCCTGATGGACATCGATCCAGAAGCAGGCTGCTCGGCCCGTTTCGTGGAATTCTACGTGCATGTGTTCAGGAGAGACGTCTATAGCCTCTTTTTGCGTCAGCAGGGCCACCATTAACGGGGGCATCATCAGACCGATATACCATTGCGCCCAAAGAGATATCAGGGGCTTATTTTCGCGGGGCAGCGTGGGCTGGTTGCGATAGATATGGTCTGAATAAACAGCGAGCAATGAACTTAGCGTCGTCGGTTGCGTCCATTCATGCAGCGTCATTGCACCTGGCACAGGCGTTTCGTCAAGACGAATGAAGTCCAGCAAGTGCTCGCGAGTTTTGGCTATCGTTGCGCGTACGGCAGCAGCCAGCGAGGGCATCTCTGAGGGGAGATGGCTACGCCAGATGACATCTTCAACGATCGGTGCGGAACGATAAGCCATGTCGATATAAGGATGTTAATCTTAATGATAATGATTGCTAATCCTATAATTGGTGTTAAGCGATAGCAAGATCTTTGTCGCCATCTCCGGTGGCAGCGCACAGAAAACTCAGGTAGAAGGGCAGTTTACCCGTAGCTCATCGCTGACCAGAGTATTGTTACGCCCAAGATTCTTCGCCTCGTAAAGGGCTTTATCCGCTTTGGCAATAGCAGCATCAATATCCTGTTCGACCAGAGGTGCAATGCCGATACTGACGGTTACGTTGGTTGCCACGCTCTCATTAAACATGTGAGGGATTTTAAGGTCGTACACTTTCTGGCGGATACGTTCGGCGGCTGCCTGGGCCTGCTGTGGATCGACCGCGGTCAGCAAAATCATAAACTCTTCACCGCCAAAACGCGCCACCACATCCCTGGAGCGGACGGAGTCTCGGATGGCGGCAGAAACACGGATCAACGCCTGGTCGCCCATCATATGTCCGTAATGATCGTTATAGGATTTGAAATGGTCGATATCCAGCAGCAGAACGAAGTGTCTCGAATTACTTAAGGCTAACAGCGTATCGAGCCGGTGTTGCAGCCCCCGGCGATTATACAAACCGGTTAGCGGGTCGAGCATGCTGAGCCCGTTCAGGGTTTCTCGTTCCTCCAGCAGTTTGTACATCAGTTGCTGAGCGAACCCATCGTAGCGCTTTTGTATCACATGCTGGATGGCGATACCGGCCATAGGCAGCGCCATAAAATAGAAAATCCGCAAACCATGCTCGCTGCCGTTAAGCCATAAACAAACTGCGACGGAGGGAAGTGAGTGGAGCGTAAACGCGATGATATTATTGGCAAAAGCGATAGAGCCAATAAACAGTACGCTGAGAAGCGCTATTAACAGGAAATAATAATCATTCTGACCTAGAGCATTATATTTCAATAATATGTGTAACGCCCATAACAAGCCAAAAACGATTGAAATAAAAGGGAGATTAATTCTTTTATCCACGTATTTCCCATGCCATACCAGCAGCAGTGTACTCATCACCAGCATCAGCAACGCCGGTACTGATAAGGCTTTGACCGCAAACAGTGGGAAAAAAAGCGTAAACAGCGCGGAGACTGCGTTGAGCAGCAGAAACAGTCGTAAAGAGAGTTGGTATTTTTTGGTGCGCAGAGTTCGCCAGGATTGTACTGTCATAGGTAAATATTGTTAGTTATCTGCAATGTACGAAGGTGTGTTGGTAAATAAAACAAATAACGAACGGGGTATCATTCGCAGAGGTTTTTATTGTTTTTAGTTGAAGAGCTAACCGGTGAGCAATTTATCACCTTGGATTATTCGTGTCATCAATCGTTAAGTAAAACTCATATAATTGATAGTGTTTCACGGCTGACAAATGAGAAATTTTATCATATGATATTGGTTATCATTATCAATGTCGTAGGTGGAATCATGTTGCAACGTACGCTGGGCAGTGGATGGGGTGTTTTGCTGCCGGGAATGCTGATTGCCGGGATGGCATATAGCGACCTGTCGGTCTACGTATGGAAGGTGATGATTGTATTAGGATTACTACTGACTTCGCTCATGTTGTACCACAAGCGTTTACGGCACTTTGTTTTGTTACCTTCTTGCGCGGCGCTGATAGGTGGCATTGTTCTGGTAATGATGAACTGGAATCAGGGATGAACAAAACTAGAGAAGGAAATCGAGAGGGAAATAAGATAATTGGTGCGAGGGGGGGGACTCGAACCCCCACATCCTAAGGACACTAACACCTGAAGCTAGCGCGTCTACCAATTCCGCCACCTTCGCACAGTCATCTTATTTTTTTGATATCGCCTCGTTGGTGCGAGGGGGGGGACTCGAACCCCCACATCCTAAGGACACTAACACCTGAAGCTAGCGCGTCTACCAATTCCGCCACCTTCGCCCAGTGCGAGCAATATCAACGTGGATTATGGTGCGAGGGGGGGGACTTGAACCCCCACGTCCGAAAGGACACTAACACCTGAAGCTAGCGCGTCTACCAATTCCGCCACCTTCGCATACCATCGACACTCAAAAAGTATCGTTACCACGGAGGCGAATTCTAGAGATTTTATGCAGGGCGTCAACTGTTAATTATCGAACTTAACGTGATTGCCGAAAAAAAAGGCGTTTCTTCGGCTTTGGCGTTTTATGCAGGCCGGATAAGCGATAGCGCCATCCGGCGTTGCTCGATGTCATGCCGGATGTCGGCGTAAACGCCTTATCTGGCCTACAGCGGTTAGGCTTTTTTCGCCTGGCGCGTCATGATGGTGCGATAGACCTTGAAGCGCCCGGTCTGCGCGATAACTTCGTGGAAGCCAAACACTTCATCCAGAATCTTCGGATAAGGCAGGAAGGCGTTTGCCACGATACGCAGTTCACCGCCACTGTTCAGATGACGCACGGCGCCGCGAATCAGCGTTTGCGCGGCATCAAGGCTGGTCTGCATTCCGTCGTGGAACGGTGGGTTGGAGATGATCATATCAAATCGGCCCGTTACGTCAGAAAAGACGTTACTGGCGATGACGTCACCTTCAATGCCATTGGCTGCAAGCGTTGCACGGCTGGCTTCAACGGCGGCGGCGCTAACATCGCACAGGGTTAAGCGCACTTTCGGCGAGTGGCTGGCTAAGGCGACGGAGAGAACGCCTGCGCCACAGCCGACATCCAGCACTTTGCCTTTGGTGTGCGGCGTCAGCGTGGAGAGCAGCAGTTGGCTGCCAACATCCAGGCCGTCACGGCTGAAGACGCCCGGCAGCGTTTTGATGGTCAGATTTTCTGTCTGGTATTCATCCCAGTATTTTTCTGCATCAAAGACCGGCTGTTTTTCCAGACGACCGTGGTACAGGCCACAGCGACGTGCGCTGTCGACTTTGTTTAACGGTGCGTATTCGGCCAGCATCTGCTCTGCGCTACGTACGCCGCTGCGATTCTCACCGACAACAAAAATATCGGTGCCAACCGGTAACAGCGACAGAATGTTCATCAACTGGAACTGGGCTTCTGGCTTATTCTTTGGCCAGTAGTAGATCAGCGTATCGCTATCGGCAACGTCATCGGCCTGCGCGACGAGGCTGAAGCGGACGTTGTCGCCCATCTGGCGGTTAAGCACCTGCCAGTGGTGAAGTTGCTGAGTGTGCGCTCGGCTGGCGGCACTTTCAAAATGGGCAGGCAGGTCATCCTGCAAATCACCGGCAAACAGAATACGGCTTTGTTCGAAATCATCACTGTGGCGCAGCAAGACTTCACTTGCCGGGGTAAAAGCAGACATGGAATGCTCCTTAAATTGTACAGCGGGGGATTATAGTTGTTTGATGGCACGGATTCGACAAATTTGCTATATTTGCGCCCCTGATAGACAGGAGTGTTTCGCTATGACATCCCGACGAGACTGGCAGTTACAGCAACTGGGCATTACGCAGTGGTCGTTGCGTCGTCCTGGCGCACTGCAGGGCGAGATCGCGATTTCCATTCCTGCGCATGTCCGTTTGGTGATGGTTGCTGCACAGTTACCCGAGCTAACCGAACCATTGATGAGCGATATTTTACGCGCATTAACCGTCAGCCCGGATCAGGTTTTACAACTGACGCCTGACCGTGTCGCCATGCTGCCGCAAGGCAGTCGCTGTAATAGCTGGCGGCTGGGAACTGAAGAGCCGCTGCTGCTGGAGGGCGCTCAGGTCGAGAGTCCTGCGTTTAATGAATTACGGGAAAACCCAGCGGCACGCGCCGCGTTATGGCAACAAATCTGCGCATATGAACACGATTTCTTCCCTCGAACCGACTGATTTACCCGCAGCATTTCATATTGAAAAACGCGCCCACGCTTTTCCGTGGAGTGAAAAAACATTTGCCAGCAACCAGGGCGATCGCTATCTCAATTTTCAGTTGAGGGTTGATGACGTGATGGCGGCTTTTGCGATTACGCAGGTCGTGCTGGATGAAGCTACGCTGTTCAATATTGCCGTCGATCCTGACTTTCAGCGCCGTGGGCTGGGGCGTGAGCTGTTGGAGCATTTGATCGATGAGCTGGAAAAGCGTGGCATTTTGACGCTGTGGCTTGAAGTGCGCGCTTCGAATGCGGCCGCTATCGCGCTGTACGAAAGCTTAGGCTTTAACGAGGCGACGATCCGTCGCAATTACTATCCAACGGCCGATGGTCACGAAGACGCCATCATCATGGCGTTGCCAATCAGCATGTAAGACAAGGTGTAATGATGAAGAAGTGGGACTGGATTTTCTTTGATGCCGACGAAACGCTGTTTACATTTGACTCGTTTACCGGCTTACAGCGGATGTTTCTCGACTATAGCATTACCTTTACCGCTGAAGATTTTCAGGACTACCAGGCCGTGAATAAACCGCTGTGGGTGGATTACCAAAACGGCGCGATTACCTCATTACAACTGCAGCATGCCCGTTTTCAGAGCTGGGCCGAACGACTGAAGGTTGAACCGGGCCAGCTTAATGATGCATTCATCAATGCGATGGCGGAGATCTGCTCGCCGTTGCCGGGGGCGGTTTCTCTGCTCAATGCGATTCGTGATAAAGCGAAAATCGGCATCATTACTAACGGCTTTACCGCGTTGCAGCAAATCC
Source organism: Citrobacter sp. S39 (assembly GCF_009495675.1). Classification (NCBI taxonomy): domain Bacteria; kingdom Pseudomonadati; phylum Pseudomonadota; class Gammaproteobacteria; order Enterobacterales; family Enterobacteriaceae; genus Citrobacter; species Citrobacter sp. S39. The sequence goes on along the minus strand of NZ_CP045555.1, from coordinate 256,395 downwards.
GCCTTGAGCGGACGGGGCTGCGCGATTATTTCGACCTGCTGGTGATTTCTGAGCAGGTTGGGGTGGCAAAACCTGATTCCCGTATTTTTGACCATGCGCTGGAGCAGGCGGGCAATCCTGACCGTTCTCGCGTGCTAATGGTGGGTGACACCGCAGAGTCCGATATTCTTGGCGGCATTAACGCCGGGCTATCCACCTGCTGGCTAAATACGCACCACCGCGAGCAGCCAGCGGGCATTCAGCCGACCTGGACCGTAGCGTCATTAAGCGAACTGGAGCAGCTCCTGTGTAAACACTGATTGCCTCCCCCCCGTTGATGGGTAAAATAGCCGCAATTTTTCGTATTCAACTTGCCCGGCCCGTTGCCGTGCTTACCTAAGAAGATTTGACTATGACGTTGTCTCCTTATTTGCAAGAGGTGGCCAAACGCCGCACTTTTGCCATTATTTCTCACCCGGATGCCGGTAAAACGACAATTACTGAGAAGGTACTGTTATTCGGACAGGCCATTCAGACCGCCGGTACGGTAAAAGGCCGTGGCTCCAGCCAGCATGCAAAATCTGACTGGATGGAAATGGAAAAGCAACGTGGTATCTCCATTACCACCTCTGTGATGCAGTTTCCGTATCATGACTGCCTGGTGAACCTGCTGGACACCCCGGGGCACGAAGACTTCTCCGAAGATACCTATCGTACTCTGACGGCGGTGGACTGCTGCCTGATGGTTATCGATGCTGCAAAAGGCGTTGAAGATCGTACCCGTAAGCTGATGGAAGTTACCCGTCTGCGCGATACGCCGATCCTGACCTTTATGAACAAACTCGACCGTGACATCCGCGATCCGATGGAGCTGCTGGATGAAGTTGAGAACGAACTGAAAATCGGCTGTGCGCCGATCACCTGGCCGATTGGCTGCGGTAAGTTGTTCAAAGGTGTCTATCACCTTTATAAAGATGAAACTTACCTGTATCAGACCGGTAAAGGCCACACCATTCAGGAAGTGCGTGTTGTTAAAGGTCTTAACAACCCGGAACTTGATACTGCCGTGGGTGAAGACCTGGCGCAGCAGCTGCGTGACGAGCTGGAGCTGGTGCAGGGCGCGTCCAACGAGTTCGACCATGAGTTGTTCCTTGCGGGCGAAATCACCCCGGTCTTCTTCGGTACCGCGTTGGGTAACTTCGGCGTTGACCATATGCTGGATGGCTTAGTGGAGTGGGCGCCTGCGCCGATGCCGCGTAAAACCGACACCCGCGTCGTCGAAGCCTCAGAAGAGAAGTTCACCGGTTTCGTGTTTAAAATTCAGGCCAACATGGACCCGAAACACCGTGACCGTGTGGCGTTCATGCGTGTGGTATCCGGCAAGTATGAGAAAGGCATGAAAATGCGCCAGGTGCGCATTGGTAAAGACGTGGTGATCTCCGACGCACTCACCTTTATGGCCGGTGACCGTTCTCATGTGGAAGAAGCGTATCCGGGCGATATTCTCGGCCTGCATAACCACGGCACTATCCAGATCGGCGATACCTTTACCCAGGGCGAAATGATGAAGTTCACCGGTATTCCGAACTTCGCGCCGGAGCTGTTCCGTCGTATTCGCCTGAAGGATCCATTGAAGCAGAAACAGCTGCTGAAAGGGCTGGTTCAGCTGTCAGAAGAGGGTGCCGTGCAGGTATTCCGCCCGATCGCCAACAACGATCTGATCGTCGGTGCGGTGGGTGTGCTGCAGTTTGACGTGGTGGTTTCACGTCTGAAGAGTGAGTACAACGTTGAAGCGATTTATGAATCCGTCAACGTGGCGACTGCGCGCTGGGTAGAATGTTCTGACGTGAAGAAATTCGAAGAATTTAAGCGTAAGAACGAAATTCAGCTGGCGCTGGATGGCGGCGATAACCTCACCTATATCGCGCCAACCATGGTTAACCTGAATCTCACCCAGGAACGTTACCCGGACGTTCAGTTCCGTAAAACACGCGAACACTAATCGACCTTCCAGGGCACGGTATCCGCCGTGCCCTGCAACTTTTCCTGTCTTTAAAATCCCTTGCGGAATGTTCTTAAAACCTTGCGTTTTTCTTTTGTTTGCCTGTTTTTTAGTCAACTCGGGCAGCGATCACGAAATCCTGAACTATATTTAACAATGTGATGACATAAATATCGGCGTTAAATGCTTTTTAGGCTGCCTGTTGCAGCTTCTATTGCTGATATTTATTCCACTTACAAAATTAGTTGCTGGTTCAGGCCGTGTAACGGCAGAGCCTGGCTTTTAGCAAAACATACAGGAATACATCGATGACAATGACAGGACTTAAGATTTCTAAAACGCTGCTGGCCGTGATGCTGACCTCCGCTGTTGCAACGGGTTCTGCTTATGCAGAAAACGCCACGATGGATAAAGCGCAATCCGGCGTCGAAAGTGCGGGGCAGAAAGTCGATAGCTCTATGAACAAAGTCGGTAATTTCATGGATGACAGCACCATCACCGCGAAAGTAAAAGCCGCGCTGGTGGACCACGATAGCATTAAGAGCACCGATATTTCCGTCAAGACCGATCAGAAAGTAGTAACGCTAAGCGGCTTTGTTGAAAGCCAGGCGCAGGCTGAAGAAGCGGTGAAAGTGGCGAAAGGCGTTGAGGGTGTGACCTCCGTTAGCGACAAACTGCACGTGCGTGATAGTAAAGAAACCTCCGTTAAAGGCTATGCGGGCGATACGGCAATCACTAGTGAAGTAAAAGCCAAGCTGCTGGCCGATGATATTGTCCCATCCCGCAAAGTGAAAGTTGAAACCACCGATGGTGTGGTACAGCTTTCAGGAACCGTTGAATCACAAGCTCAAAGCGATCGCGCTGAGAGCATCGCCAAAGCGATTGATGGCGTGAAAAGCGTTAAAAACGATCTCAAAACTCACTAATTAGACTTAATTCGCCCTCCTGACGTTTGTCGGGAGGCGTATTGTGCACCACACTGAAAATATCGCCGATGGGTAGCCTGAGCGCTCATATCAAGCGGTGAAATTAACTATGGTAAAGGAGAAGCATATGTTTCGATGGGGCATCATATTTCTGGTTATCGCGTTAATTGCCGCTGCACTGGGTTTTGGTGGACTGGCGGGTACCGCTGCAGGCGCAGCGAAAATTGTTTTTGTGGTGGGTATCATTCTGTTTCTGGTCAGCCTGTTTACCGGGCGTAAACGACCCTAGTACGTAAACCGTAAAGATAACTTGCTACTGAGCCAGTCCAGCGGACTGGCTTTTACGGTTTTAGCTGCAGGCAATTTGCGTTACTTTGTTGTCCTATTACAAAAACAACAGGAAGGCAGAGGTGGGGCAGAGAATACCCGTCACGCTCGGTAATATCGCGCCGTTATCGTTACGTCCGTTTCAACCAGGCAGTATGGCGCTGGTGTGCGAGGGCGGGGGACAAAGAGGCATCTTCACCGCAGGCGTACTGGATGAATTCATGCGCGCGCAGTTCAATCCCTTTGATCTCTTCTACGGGACGTCCGCTGGTGCGCAAAACCTTTCAGCTTATCTCTGTAACCAGCCCGGTTACGGTCGTAAAGTCATCATGCGTTACACTACCCGACGTGAGTTTTTTGACCCGGTGCGCTTTGTGCGCGGGGGAAACTTAATCGATCTCGACTGGCTGGTGGATTCGACCTCGTCCCAAATGCCGCTGGCGATGGACAACGCTGAGCGCTTGTTTGCCGCGGGGAAAGCGTTTTATATGTGCGCCTGTCGGGGTGATGACTACACGCCGGGCTATTTTTCGCCGAACCGGCAAAACTGGCTCGATCTTATTCGTGCCTCCAGCGCGATTCCCGGGTTCTACCGCACAGGGGTTGCGCTGGACGGCGTGAATTACCTGGATGGGGGCGTCAGCGACGCCATTCCCGTGCAGGAAGCGGCGAAGCAGGGGGCGAAAACGCTGGTGGTTATCCGCACTGTGCCTTCGCAAATGTACTACACCCCGCAGTGGTTCAAGCGTATGGAACGCTGGCTGGGTGAAAGCAGCCTGCAACCACTGTTGAATCTGGTGCAGCACCATGAAGCCACCTATCGCGCGATTCAGAGCTTTATTGAGAAACCGCCGGGCAAGCTGCGTATCTTTGAGATCTACCCGCCCAAACCGCTCCACAGCATGGCGTTGGGAAGCCGTATTCCGGCCTTGCGGGAAGACTACAAAACCGGACGTCTGTGCGGTCGTTACTTCCTCGCTACCGTCGGCAAACTGCTGGGGAAAAACGTGCCGCTGCCTCGTCAGACGCCGAAGATTGTGGTGCCGGGACCGGTGGTGGTTCCTCCCGCGCCGGTGGCCAACGATGCCCACGCGCCGGTGGTGGCCAATGCGCCTCAGGCCAACGATACAACGTTTAATAATGAGGATTTGGCGTGAGTTATCGTTTTATCGATACGCACTGTCACTTTGATTTCCCGCCGTTTACCGGCGATGAACCTGCCAGCATTCAGCGCGCGGCGGAGGTTGGTGTACAGAGCATTATCGTTCCGGCCACCCAGGCGGCGAATTTTTCCCGTGTACTGGCGTTAGCGGAAAATTATCCTCCGTTATTTGCCGCGCTTGGTCTACATCCCATTGTTATTGAACAACATAGTGATGACTGCCTGGACCAGTTGCAACAGGTGCTGGATAAGCGCCCACAAAAGCTGGTGGCGGTAGGTGAGATTGGATTGGATCTGTATCGCGACGATCCGCAATTCGACAAGCAAGAGCGAGTGCTGGAAGCGCAACTTAAGCTGGCGAAGCGGTACGAACTGCCGGTGATCCTGCATTCGCGACGCACGCATGACAAGCTGGCGATGTACCTTAAACGCCATGCTTTGCCACGAACAGGCGTGGTGCATGGGTTTTCCGGGAGCGTGCAGCAGGCCGAACGCTTTGTGCAACTGGGATACAAAATTGGCGTGGGTGGCACCATTACCTATCCGCGCGCCAGTAAAACCCGCGAGGTAATGGCGCAGTTGCCGCTGGAGTCGCTGTTGCTGGAAACCGACGCGCCGGATATGCCGCTCAACGGCTTTCAGGGGCAGCCTAATCGTCCGGAGCAGGTAGTCAGAGTCTTTGACGTCTTATGCGAACTGCGCCCGGAACCTGCGGACGTGATCGCTGACGCGCTGTATCGTAATACCACGGCGTTGTTTGATTTTTGAATTCCGGATGCGGCGCTATTGCATCGCATCCGGCTATCACAGGTACAGCGCCGGAAAAATCAAATTATCCACCCCGCGTTCGCGCAATCTTTGCGCCAGGTGTTCCACATCCTCCGGCGTGGCGCTCGGCCAGTCCTTCGCTTCGCCATACACCCCGTGCGCATGAAAGGCATTCAGCCGTACCGGCACGTCACCTGAACCTCTGATAAACGCCGCCAGCGCATCAATATGCTGTAGATAATCCACCTGACCAGGGATAACCAGCAGGCGCAGTTCCGCAAGTTTCCCTTGCCCGGACAGAAAGGTAATGCTTTGTTTAATCAGCGTGTTATCGCGACCGGTCAACTGACGATGACACGTGCTGTCCCAGGCTTTTAAATCCAGCATTACGCCGTCGCACACCGACAGCAGCTTCTGCCAGCCGGTTTCGCTCAGCATGCCATTGCTGTCGACCATACAGGTCAGGTGTTGCAGTTGCGGATCGGTTTTGATCGCACGAAACAGCGCCACAATAAACGGTAGCTGGGTTGTCGCTTCGCCGCCGCTGACCGTAATTCCCTCAATAAACAGTGCTGCCTTGCGAATATGCTGCAGCACCTCATCAACGCTCATGGTCTGCGCCATCGGCGTGGCCTGCTGGGGGCACATATGAAGGCAGGTGTCACATTGCTGACACAAATCGGACTGCCACCACACTTTCCCCGCGCTCAGGCTCAGCGCCTCATGCGGGCAATGCAGCACACACTCCCCGCAGTCGTTGCAGCGTCCCATCGTCCACGGATTGTGGCAGTTTTTACAGCGCAGATTACATCCCTGCAGAAACAGAGCCAGGCGACTGCCCGGCCCGTCGACGCAGGAGAAAGGGATAATCTTACTTACCGAAGCGCATCTGCTGTTCATGGCTAATCACGCGAGGTTGTCGTTCCAGAATGCGCGTATTACGCGCGGCTTCTTCGCCAAGCCAGGTGGTGTTGGTGCGAGAACCTTCGGCGCGATATTTTTCCAGATCCGACAGACGCACCATATAGCCGGTAACGCGAACCAGATCGTTGCCGCTCACGTTGGCGGTAAACTCACGCATCCCGGCTTTAAATGCGCCGAGGCACAGCTGCACCAGCGCCTGAGGATTGCGCTTGATGGTTTCATCCAGCGTGAGAATGTCGCTGATCCCCGCGTGATAAAACGCGTGATGCGGCGCGACGGTTTGCAGATGAGTAATCGGGTCTGGTTCATCGCCGTAAGGCAGGCGTGCACCCGGCGTGGTGCCGATGTCAGAACTGATCCCCGACTGTGCATGCAGCATCGCGCGCTGCTTCCAGCCATATTTCACTGGGGTGCTTTCGACAAACTCCGCCAGTTGGGCGCTGATGCGATAGCCAAGCTGATTGGCGAACTCATCTTTTCCGTAGCGCGCATTTTGTCCCGCCTTATCGCACAGTAGATTCACCGCCTCCGCCAGACCATACATGCCGAACATAGGCACAAAACGTTCGGGATCAATCAACCCTTCCTGCACGAGGAAGCTATTCTCAAAGAAATGTGATTTTTCATAGAGGAATTCACATCGTGAATCAATGATGGCGATTTGCTGTTGGCAATAGTGCGGTAGGGTGCGCGTAAAGAAGTCATCGACAGAGGCGCTGCGCTCTGCGATGGCTTTCAGATTAAGCCTGACCAGCGTGCTACCACCCCCGGCGAGCGGCAAAGAGTTGTAACAGCTGACGACTCCATACTGACCTTTTGTGAAAATTTTATCATTTTCAGGGCCGTTGGAAATATGTGGCTTACTGCACTCGCAGATATTTTTCGCCACGCTGAGCAGCAGATCGTCAGGTGTGATTTGCGGGTCATAAATGAAAGTCAGATTAGGCGAAACCTGCTTTAACTCTGCATCCGCGCGTAAAATTGCACGGGTAACTGGAGTATCGGCGGGGCCGATATTGGCATGCATAAACGCGTCTGGCAGGGTTCTGTCGAGATAACGCCAGAAACGTTTTATTCGAATATCGATCTCTTCTTGTGTTAGAATTCTAACATACGGTTGCAGCAGAGCATCGAGCTGGCCGAGATAAACCGGCATCGACGTCACTGACGGAACGTGGTGGTACAGGATGGTGAGTAAGGATAACGCGTCATCAAGATCCTTTGCCCCTTCCAGCTCTAGCCACGATGAACCATTGGCCAGAAAACGCGCGTAATCGGGTAAAACGTAGCGCGGTTTGAACGGGGCATGACCTTCGTACATATCGCAGATTACCCCATCATCCAGCGCCTGACGTGCCTGTGCAGGTAGTTGCGGATAAGGCAGCGCGTTTTCAGCTTCCAGCGCCAGAAAGTGGCGTTTCTGCTCAGGGCTGAGCACCGGGCTGGTCACGATTTGTTGGCAACGCTGTTGCAGCGCGAGTTCGCTTGAAGTGGGCATCGTTGATTCCTTTTTGTCCCGAAGGTGTAACGCCATTGTAGAAAGCAACGCCGCCACAACCTTTGATCCGGATGCGCCTGATGCCAACGCATCCCTTTAGAAAAGGTAATTTATTTGAAGTAGATCTCATTAGAGTAATGCAAATCTGTATGTGGTTTTCATTAACTGTGATGTATATCGAAGTGTAATAGCGAGCGGATGTTAGAATACTAACAAACTCGCAAGGTGAAATTTTATACGGCGATGCCGTTGGAGAATGTTATGACCGATTTAACAGCAAGCAGCCTGCGTGCACTGAAACTGATGGACCTGACCACTCTGAATGACGACGACACCAATGAAAAAGTGATCGCGCTGTGTCATCAGGCGAAGACCCCGGTTGGCAACACTGCCGCAATCTGTATCTATCCGCGTTTCATCCCTATTGCGCGTAAGACTCTGAAAGAGCAGGGTACGCCGGACATCCGCATTGCAACCGTCACCAACTTCCCGCACGGCAACGACGACATCGAGATTGCGCTGGCGGAAACTCGCGCGGCGATCGCCTACGGTGCCGATGAAGTTGACGTGGTGTTCCCGTACCGTGCGCTGATCGCCGGTAACGAGCAGATTGGTTTTGATCTGGTTAAAGCTTGCAAAGACGCGTGTGCGGCGGCAAACGTGCTGCTGAAAGTGATCATCGAAACCGGTGAGCTGAAAGAAGAAGCACTGATTCGCAAAGCATCTGAAATCTCCATCAAAGCCGGTGCTGATTTCATCAAAACGTCTACCGGTAAAGTGCCGGTCAATGCGACGCCGGAAAGCGCACGCATCATGATGGAAGTGATCCGCGACATGGGTGTTTCTAAAACTGTAGGTTTCAAACCGGCTGGCGGCGTGCGTACTGCAGAAGATGCACAGCAGTTCCTGGCGATTGCCGATGAACTGTTTGGCGCTGACTGGGCTGATTCTCGTCACTACCGTTTTGGCGCATCCAGCCTGCTGGCTAGCTTGCTGAAAGCGCTGGGTCACGGCGACGGCAAGAGCGCAAGCAGCTACTAAGCCCGTAGGCCGGATAAGGCGCAGCCGCCATCCGGCATTAAGACGACTGCCGGGTGGCGCGTTGCTTACCCGGCTTACAACGGCCTTCTACTCTTTTCCCCTGGGGGTTACCGTGTTTCTCGCACAAGAAATTATTCGTAAAAAACGTGATGGTCATACGCTGAGCGATGAAGAAATTCGTTTCTTTATCAATGGCATTCGCGACAATACCATTTCTGAAGGGCAAATCGCCGCCCTGGCGATGACCATTTTTTTCCACGATATGACAATGCCTGAGCGTGTTTCGCTGACCATGGCAATGCGTGATTCAGGAACCGTGCTGGACTGGAAAAGCCTGCAGTTGAACGGCCCGATTGTGGATAAACACTCTACCGGCGGCGTAGGTGACGTAACGTCACTGATGTTAGGCCCGATGGTTGCTGCGTGCGGCGGCTATATTCCGATGATCTCCGGGCGTGGCCTGGGGCATACCGGCGGTACGCTCGATAAACTGGAAGCGATTCCTGGATTTGACATCTTCCCGGACGACGCGCGTTTCCGTGAAATTATTAAAGACGTGGGTGTGGCGATTATTGGGCAAACCAGCTCGCTCGCACCGGCGGATAAACGTTTTTATGCCACCCGCGATATTACCGCGACGGTGGATTCCATCCCGCTGATTACCGGTTCCATTCTGGCGAAAAAACTGGCGGAAGGGCTGGATGCGCTGGTGATGGATGTGAAAGTGGGCAGCGGTGCTTTTATGCCGACCTACGAGCTTTCTGAAGCCCTTGCTGAAGCGATTGTCGGCGTGGCAAACGGTGCGGGTGTACGTACCACCGCGCTGTTAACTGATATGAACCAGGTGTTGGCCTCCAGCGCAGGTAACGCGGTCGAAGTCCGCGAAGCGGTGCAGTTCCTGACCGGTGAATACCGCAATCCACGTCTGTTAGACGTCACCATGGCGCTGTGCGTGGAAATGCTGATCTCCGGCAACCTGGCGAAAGATGACGCCGAAGCCCGTGCGAAATTGCAGACGGTGCTGGATAACGGCAAAGCAGCAGAGATTTTTGGTCGCATGGTGGCGGCGCAAAAAGGCCCGACCGATTTCGTCGAAAATTATGCGAAGTACCTGCCGACGGCAATGCTCAGCAAAGCGGTATATGCTGATACTGAAGGCTTTGTCAGCGCGATGGATACCCGTGCGCTGGGAATGGCGGTTGTTTCCATGGGTGGCGGTCGTCGTCAGGCATCGGACACCATTGATTACAGCGTTGGCTTTAGCGATATGGCGCGTCTGGGCGACAGCGTAGACGGACAGCGCCCACTGGCGGTGATCCACGCCAAAGACGAAGCCAGCTGGCAGGAAGCGGCGAAAGCGGTCAAAGCGGCAATTAGCCTTGACGATAAAGCGCCAGAAATTACACCGACAGTCTATCGTCGTATTACCGAATAACTGTATACTGATCTGATCGCTTTTTTGCGGCGCAGATGTATGGAGAACAAGATGAAACGTGCATTTATTATGGTGCTGGACTCCTTTGGTATTGGTGCGACTGAAGATGCGGATCGCTTTGGCGACGTAGGTTCAGACACTATGGGACACATTGCAGAAGCCTGTGCGAAAGGTGAAGCTGACAATGGTCGCAAAGGACCACTGAATCTGCCTAACCTGACCCGTCTGGGCCTGGTGAAAGCTCACGAAGGTTCTACTGGTAAAATTGCTGCAGGCATGGACGGCAACGCGGAAGTGATTGGTGCCTACGCATGGGCGCATGAACTTTCTTCCGGGAAAGACACGCCGTCTGGCCACTGGGAAATCGCGGGTGTTCCGGTTCTGTTTGACTGGGGTTACTTCTCCGATCATGAAAACAGCTTCCCGCAAGAACTGCTGGATAAACTGGTAAAACGTGCCAACCTGCCGGGCTACCTCGGCAACTGCCACTCTTCCGGTACCGTGATCCTGGATCAACTGGGTGAAGAGCATATGAAAACCGGCAAGCCGATTTTCTATACCTCCGCTGACTCCGTGTTCCAGATTGCCTGCCACGAAGAGACTTTTGGCCTGGATAAGCTCTATGAGCTGTGCGAAATCGCCCGTGAAGAGCTGACCGAAGGTGGTTACAACATCGGTCGTGTTATCGCCCGTCCGTTTATCGGCGATAAAGCCGGTAACTTCCAGCGTACCGGTAACCGTCACGACCTGGCCGTTGAGCCGCCAGCACCGACCGTGTTGCAGAAACTGGTCGACGAGAAAGACGGTCACGTGGTTTCCGTCGGTAAAATCGCGGATATCTACGCTAACTGCGGCATCACCAAAAAAGTGAAAGCCACCGGTCTGGACGCGTTGTTCGACGCCACCATCAAAGAGATGAAAGAAGCCGGTGATAAGACCATCGTCTTCACCAACTTCGTTGATTTCGACTCTTCCTGGGGACATCGTCGCGATATCGCCGGTTATGCTGCGGGCCTGGAACTGTTCGACCGCCGTCTGCCTGAGCTGATGGAGCTGGTGGGTGAAGATGACATTCTGATCCTGACCGCTGACCACGGCTGCGACCCAAGCTGGACCGGCACTGACCATACCCGTGAACACATTCCGGTACTGGTTTACGGCCCGAAAGTGAAACCTGGTTCTTTAGGTCACCGTGAAACCTTCGCGGATATCGGTCAGACGCTGGCGAGCTACTTTGGTACGTCGCCGATGGACTACGGTAAAAATATGCTCTGATGCAATTGCCCGGTGGCGCTTCGCTTACCGGGCCTACGGTTTTGTAGGCCGGGTAAGGCGCAGCCGCCACCCGGCAAAAACAACAATATAAAAGGAACTGAAGATGGCAACTCCACATATTAATGCAGAAATGGGTGATTTCGCTGACGTCGTATTGATGCCGGGCGACCCGCTGCGTGCAAAGCATATTGCTGAAACTTTCCTCGAAGATGTTCGTGAAGTGAACAACGTTCGCGGCATGTTAGGCTTCACCGGTACTTACAAAGGCCGTAAGATCTCCGTAATGGGCCACGGTATGGGTATCCCGTCCTGCTCCATCTACACCAAAGAGCTGATCACCGACTTCGGCGTGAAGAAAATCATTCGCGTAGGCTCTTGCGGCGCTGTGCGTATGGACGTTAAACTGCGTGACGTGGTTATCGGTATGGGCGCTTGCACCGACTCCAAAGTTAACCGTATCCGTTTTAAAGATCATGACTTTGCAGCTATCGCTGACTTCGACATGGTGCGTAACGCAGTTGATGCGGCAAAAGCGCTGGGTGTAGACGCTCGTGTGGGCAACTTGTTCTCCGCTGACCTATTCTACTCTCCGGACGGTGAAATGTTCGACGTGATGGAAAAATACGGCGTGCTGGGCGTGGAAATGGAAGCGGCGGGTATCTACGGCGTGGCGGCGGAATTCGGTGCGAAAGCGCTGACCATCTGCACCGTATCCGACCATATCCGTACCCACGAGCAGACCACTGCCGCTGAGCGTCAGACGACCTTCAACGACATGATCAAAATCGCACTGGAATCCGTTCTGCTAGGCGATAAAGAGTAAGTTTTGTTGTGGCCCGGAGGCGCTGCGCTTACCGGGCCTACGGGAATGCCGCTATTAATGCTTGATGGCGCTGCGCTTACCGGGCCTACGGGAATGCCGCTATTAATGCTTGATGGCGCTTCGCTTATCAGGCCTACGGGAGCGGTCTTGTAGGCCGGATAAGGCGCAGCCGCCATCCGGTAATTCGCCACTAATCGCTTAACGCACGGCCTTCGCTACCCAAGCAGCCAGCTCACGCAACTCGCTTTCCTGATCTGGATACTCCGCAAGCAGCGCTTCACAAGTCTGCTGTAAAATATCGGCGCGATACTGGCAGCCCTGTAGTCGTTCTGCCAGTACTTCCAGCGGCGCAGGATTGAGGCTATCGGTGTAGACTTGGGTGCGGGTAATCACGCCTTTTTCGACGTCGAAATGCAGCTCAACGCCACCCCAGGTGAAACGTTCGTCCAGTAAATGTGAAAAAGCAGGCGCCTGACCAAAATTCCACTCCCAACTGCTCTGGCGGGCAAAGGTTTCGGCGAAGTTCGGCAGATCCGGCGCTTTGTCTGGGGAGATGATCTCGGCTTCTACGCGTTCGCCGTAGTGGGCAAAAAAGGCTTCCGTGATGGCCTGACAGACCTGTTGATGAGTGATGCCCGGTAACAGCTCGGTCAAATTCGCTACGCGCGAGCGAACCGAAGTGATGCCTTTGGCGGCAAGTTTCTTTTTATCGGGATTGAGATAGTTTGCCAGGCGGCTGAGATCGGCATTCAACAGCAGCGTGCCGTGGTGGAATCCGCGATCTTTCGTTTCCCGATAAGCAGAGCCGGAAACTTTGCGATCGCCGTCCGGCGTTTTCACCACCAGATCGTTACGCCCGGAGGCATCAGCTTCTACGCCCAGCGAATTCAGCGCATTGAGGACGATCGCGGTGGAGATGGTTTTGTCGTATTCCGGTTTACCAGCCATAAAGGTAAAGCAGGTATTGCCTAAGTCATGGAACACCGCGCCGCCACCGCTGCTGCGCCTGGCGAGCCGCACGTTGTCTTCTTCCATGCGGCGTGTATTACACTCTTTCCACGGGTTTTGCGCCCGGCCAATTACCACCGTATCGGCGTTACGCCACAAGAACAGAACGCGCTGCGTGGCGGGCATCTGGCGAAAAATGCACTCTTCGACCGCGAGGTTAAACCACGGATCGTAAGAGTCTGAGATAAGCAGGCGTAGTGTTGTCATGGTTGATTTCCCTTCTGTTTTACAGTTTTTACAGCTTTTACTCTATCTTCTCGTTGTCTTCTTCCTGCACCGGTTTGTTGGCAGTGAGAAGGAAAGGAGATTGCTGCCAGCGGGTACGCTTACCTTGCAATAAGGTACGGGTCAGCACTACACCGATTGCCAGTGACAGTAGCAGCATCAGGCGTAAGATGTTGGTGGTGTTATCCACCTGCTTGGCTTCAGTGGCAAGAGTGTGGGTATCCAGCGTCAGGCGCAGATAGCCCAGCGGACCATTTTTTCCCTGAATGGGTTCGACGATCTGCTGGTTAAAATAGCCTCCGGCTTTTTTGCCGTCGAGCGCCAGACGATCACGAACATTGACGCTCTCACCGGTGCGCGTAATCAGGTCTCCCTGTTCGTCGTACACGCCTGCGTCCAGAATACGGCTACTCTCCGTCAACTGTGTGAGCACCGCCTTAATACGCTTTTCATCCGGCGTTTCGGTACGCATCAGCGGGGCGACGTTCAGCGCGACCTGACGGGCCAGCGTGCGGGCCAGCTCTTCGAGCTGCGGATTACGCTGCTGCTGGTGGCTTTGACTAAACCAGGAAGCCCCCTGCATCAGCGCGACGAGCAGCGCAAGGCAGGACAATACAATCACTGCACGATGAAGTCGGAATTTCAGTTTTGTGCGAGCCATATTCCACCTGCTGAAAATTTGAGACTTAATGTTGCCAGAAGCGCTGGTTACAGGGTAGCCTCATGCGTTATTTTCCCCTGATGATTCCGACCCGAACGATTTTACAGGAGCTTTAATGCCTAACATTACCTGGTGCGATCTACCTGAAGATGTCTCTCTGTGGCCAGGTCTGCCCCTCTCTTTAAGCGGTGATGAAGTGATGCCGCTAGATTACCACGCGGGCCGCAGTGGCTGGCTGCTGTACGGTCGTGGGCTGGATAAACAACGGTTAACGCAATACCAGAGTAAACTGGGCGCGGCGATGGTGATCGTGGCGGCGTGGTGCGTTGAGGATTATCAGGTAATTCGTCTGGCGGGCTCGTTAACGCCGCGTGCGGCAAAACTGGCGCATGACGCCAAACTGGATGTTGCGCCGTTGGGTAAAATTCCGCATCTGCGCACGCCGGGTTTGCTGGTGATGGACATGGATTCAACGGCTATCCAGATCGAATGCATTGATGAAATTGCTAAACTGGCCGGAACCGGCGAGATGGTTGCCGAAGTCACCGAACGTGCAATGCGCGGCGAGCTGGACTTTACCGCCAGCCTGCGCAGCCGCGTGGCGACGCTGAAGGGCGCTGATGCCAATATTTTGCACCAGGTGCGCGAAACATTGCCGCTAATGCCAGGCCTGACTCAGTTGGTGTTAAAACTGGAAACGCTTGGCTGGAAAGTGGCTATCGCTTCCGGCGGGTTTACTTTCTTTGCCGATTATCTGCGCAACAAGCTGCGCCTGACGGCAGCTGTGGCGAATGAGCTGGAGATCATGGACGGTAAATTTACTGGCAACGTGATCGGCGATATCGTCGATGCTCAGTACAAAGCCAGTACTCTGACCCGCCTGGCGCAAGAATATGAGATCCCGATGGCGCAGACGGTGGCGATCGGCGACGGTGCCAACGATCTGCCGATGATCAAAACGGCCGGGCTGGGGATTGCGTATCATGCGAAACCCAAAGTGAATGAAAAGACGGAGATTACTATCCGTCACGCTGACCTGATGGGCGTGTTCTGCATTCTCTCTGGCAGTATGAATCAGAAATAATGAGGTAAAACGTGGCAAAAGCTCCTAAACGCGCCTTTGTTTGTAATGAATGCGGGGCCGATTACCCGCGCTGGCAGGGGCAATGCAGCGCCTGTCAGGCCTGGAATACCATTACCGAGGTGCGCCTTGCCGCATCGCCAACGGTGGCGCGCAACGAGCGACTCAGCGGCTACGCCGGAAATGCGGGCGTTGCAAAAGTGCAGAAGCTCTCTGACATCAGCCTTGAGGAACTGCCGCGTTTTTCTACCGGATTTAAAGAGTTTGACCGCGTGCTCGGCGGTGGTGTGGTGCCCGGCAGCGCCATACTGATTGGCGGTAACCCTGGCGCGGGCAAATCAACGCTGCTGTTGCAAACGCTGTGCAGGCTCGCCGAGCAGATGAAAACCCTGTACGTCACCGGCGAAGAGTCGCTGCAACAGGTGGCGATGCGCGCGCATCGGCTTGGCCTGCCGACGGCGAACCTGAACATGCTGTCGGAAACCAGTATCGAACAAATTTGCCTGATTGCTGAAGAAGAACAGCCGAAGCTGATGGTGATCGACTCCATTCAGGTGATGCACATGGCGGATATTCAGTCTTCGCCGGGCAGCGTGGCGCAGGTGCGTGAAACCGCTGCTTACCTGACGCGCTTTGCTAAAACGCGCGGCGTGGCGATTGTGATGGTCGGCCACGTCACCAAAGATGGCTCGCTGGCCGGGCCGAAGGTACTGGAGCACTGTATTGACTGCTCGGTGTTGCTCGACGGCGACGCCGATTCCCGCTTCCGTACACTGCGTAGCCATAAAAACCGCTTTGGCGCGGTGAATGAGCTGGGCGTCTTTGCCATGACGGAACAGGGGCTGCGTGAAGTCAGCAACCCTTCTGCAATTTTCTTAAGCCGTGGCGATGAAGTTACCTCCGGCAGTTCGGTGATGGTAGTCTGGGAAGGCACGCGCCCGCTGCTGGTCGAGATTCAGGCGCTGGTCGATCACTCAATGATGGCGAACCCGCGTCGTGTGGCGGTCGGTCTGGAACAGAACCGTCTGGCGATTCTGCTGGCAGTGTTACATCGTCATGGCGGCTTGCAGATGGCGGATCAGGACGTGTTCGTTAACGTAGTTGGCGGCGTAAAAGTCACCGAAACCAGCGCCGACCTGGCGTTGCTGCTGGCAATGGTCTCCAGCCTGCGCGACAGGCCGCTGCCACAGGATTTAGTGGTCTTTGGCGAAGTGGGGTTGGCGGGAGAAATCCGTCCGGTACCCAGCGGGCAGGAGCGTATTTCGGAGGCGGCGAAACACGGTTTTCGCCGGGCGATTGTTCCTGCCGCTAACGTACCGAAAAAAGTACCGGAAGGGATGCAGGTCTTTGGCGTTAAGAAGCTTGCGGATGCGTTAAGCGTGTTTGACGACCTATAATCAAATATCCGTACGTACTGAATTTGTAGGCCTGATAAGCGATGCGTCATCAGGCAGTGTTACGCGATTTTTCCAGCAGGAGGCTCTTGTGTCATTTGATTATCTGAAAACCGCCATTAAGAAAAAGGGTTGTACCCTGCAACAGGTGGCAGATGCCAGTGGCATGACCAAGGGATATCTAAGCCAGCTTCTGAATGCCAAAATTAAAAGCCCCAGCGCGCAAAAGCTGGAGGCGTTGCACCGTTTTCTCGGACTGGAGTTTCCGCGCCAGCAGAAAAATATCGGTGTGGTATTTGGTAAGTTTTATCCGCTGCATACCGGCCATATCTATCTTATCCAGCGCGCCTGTAGTCAGGTTGATGAACTGCATATCATCATGGGCTATGACGACACGCGCGATCGCAGCCTGTTTGAAGACAGTGCCATGTCGCAACAGCCTACGGTGCCCGATCGTCTACGCTGGCTGCTGCAAACCTTTAAGTATCAGAAAAATATCCGTATTCATGCCTTCAACGAAGAGGGCATGGAGCCGTATCCACACGGTTGGGACGTGTGGAGCAACGGGATCAAAACGTTTATGCAGGAGAAAGGGATCCAGCCAAACTGGATCTACACCTCTGAAGAATCAGATGCCCCGCAGTATCTCGAACATCTGGGGATCGAAACCGTGCTGGTGGATCCCAAGCGGACGTTTATGAGCATCAGCGGCGGGCAAATCCGTGAAAACCCGTTTCGCTACTGGGAGTATATTCCGACCGAAGTGAAGCCGTTTTTCGTGCGCACCGTGGCGATCCTCGGCGGGGAGTCGAGCGGTAAATCGACGCTGGTGAACAAGCTCGCCAACATCTTTAACACCACCAGTGCGTGGGAATATGGGCGTGATTACGTCTTCTCCCATTTGGGCGGCGATGAGATGGCGTTACAGTATTCTGATTACGATAAAATTGCCCTGGGACAAGCGCAATACATTGATTTTGCTGTTAAGTACGCCAATAAAGTGGCGTTCATCGACACCGATTTCGTGACCACTCAGGCTTTCTGCAAAAAGTATGAAGGGCGTGAACACCCGTTTGTGCAAGCGCTGATTGACGAGTATCGCTTCGACCTGGTTATCCTGCTGGAAAACAACACCCCGTGGGTAGCGGATGGCTTGCGCAGCCTTGGAAGTTCGGTTGACAGAAAAGCGTTTCAGACGCTGTTGGTCGAGATGCTGCAGGAAAACAATATCAATTTTGTGCACGTTCAGGAGCCTGACTACGACGGTCGCTTCCTGCGCTGCGTGGAGTTGGTGAAAGAGTTGATGGGCGAGCAGAGGTAGGTTTTAATGCCGGATGCGCTGCGCTTATCCGGCCTACAAGTCGCACTAACCTCGTAGGCCGGATGTGGCATCACGCCGCCATCCGGCGCTTAACGCTAATTACTTAGAAATACGCTTGTACTTAATACGCTTCGGCTCCAGCGCATCGGCGCCCAGCGTGCGTTTCTTGTACTCTTCGTATTCGGTAAAGTTACCTTCGAAGAACTCAACCTTACCCTCATCCTGGTAATCCAGAATGTGGGTCGCGATACGGTCAAGGAACCAACGGTCGTGCGAGATAACCATCGCGCAGCCCGGGAACTCCAGCAGGGCGTTTTCCAGCGCGCGCAGGGTTTCGATATCCAGGTCGTTGGTTGGTTCATCGAGCAGCAGCATGTTGCCGCCAACTTGCAGCAGCTTCGCCAGGTGCAGACGACCACGCTCACCGCCGGACAACTCGCCAACGCGTTTACCCTGATCCACACCTTTGAAGTTGAAGCGGCCCACGTAGGCACGGCTTGGCATTTCGGTGTTGCCGATCTTCATGATATCCAGCCCGCCGGACACTTCTTCCCACACGGTTTTGCTGTTGTCCATGGCGTCACGGAACTGGTCAACGGAGGCCAGTTTGACGGTTTCACCCAGCGTGATGGTACCGCTGTCAGGCTGTTCCTGGCCGGACATCATACGGAACAGGGTTGATTTACCCGCGCCGTTCGGACCGATGATGCCGACGATAGCGCCTTTCGGTACCGAGAAGCTCAGGTCGTCAATCAGCACGCGATCGCCGTAGGATTTACGCAGATTGGTGACTTCAACAACTTTATCGCCCAGACGTGCTCCAGGTGGGATAAACAATTCGTTGGTTTCGTTACGTTTCTGGTATTCAGTGTTGTTCAGCTCTTCAAAGCGTGCCAGACGGGCTTTACCCTTAGACTGACGGCCTTTAGCGCCCTGACGTACCCACTCCAGCTCTTTCTCAATGGATTTACGGCGAGCCGCTTCCTGAGAGGCTTCCTGGGCCAGACGCTGATCTTTCTGCTCCAGCCAGGAAGAGTAGTTACCTTCCCATGGAATACCTTCACCACGGTCCAGCTCCAGGATCCAGCCGGCAACGTTGTCGAGGAAGTAACGGTCGTGGGTAATCGCCACCACGGTACCTTCGAAGTCGTGCAGGAAGCGTTCCAGCCACGCGACGGATTCGGCGTCCAGGTGGTTAGTCGGTTCGTCGAGCAGCAGCATGTCTGGTTTTTCCAGCAGCAGGCGGCACAGCGCGACGCGGCGGCGTTCACCACCGGAGAGATTCTCAATTTTAGCGTCCCAGTCCGGCAGACGCAGGGCGTCAGCGGCACGCTCAAGCTGCACGTTCAGGTTATGACCGTCGTGCGCCTGAATGATCTCTTCAAACTTGCCCTGCTGCGCGGCCAGCTTATCGAAGTCAGCGTCCGGTTCGGCGTACTTGGCGTACACTTCATCCAGACCTTTCAGCGCGTTAACCACTTCGGCAACCGCTTCTTCCACGGATTCACGAACGGTATGTTCCGGGTTCAGTTTTGGTTCCTGTGGCAGGTAACCGATTTTAATGCCAGGCTGTGGGCGAGCTTCACCTTCGATATCAGTATCAATACCGGCCATGATGCGCAGCAGGGTAGATTTACCCGCACCGTTCAGACCGAGAACACCGATTTTGGCGCCAGGGAAGAAGCTCAGTGAGATGTTTTTAAGAATATGACGTTTCGGCGGAACGACCTTGCCGACACGATGCATGGTATAAACGAATTGGGCCACGTTGGACTCGCCTCTATGTTTATCCCGTCATACTTCAAGCCGCAGATGCGTTGGCTGTGTCGTTCACCCCAGTCACGTACTTTTGTACGCTCAGGGGATTCACTTCCTCGCCGCCTTGCTGCAACTTGAATTATTTAGGGCTAATTATTGGTAAATAGTTATCAAAGGCGAAGTGTAGCCTTTTTCATTGTCCAATCCCAGCCAGCAGATCCCACTCGCAACAAAAGTAAAAAAGTGTCCGTGACGTGGCGCATTCTGCAATGTCTGGTTAGCATGAATGAATTAAGCGGCATGATGCTGCACAGACGTAACATGAGAAGAGGAAGAGCTTGTGGACAAAGCCAAACAATTTACCTGGCGCCTGCTGGCTGCCAGCGTATGTCTGCTGACGGTCAGTCAAGTAGCGCGAGCGGATTCCCTGGATGAGCAGCGCAATCGCTATGCGCAAATTAAGCAGGCCTGGGATAACCGACAGATGGATGTCGTAGAGCAGATGATGCCTGGCCTGAAGAACTATCCTCTGTATCCTTATCTGGAATATCGCCAGATCACTGACGATCTGATGAATCAGCCCACCATTACCGTCACCAATTTTGTGCGCGCCAACCCGACGCTGCCCCCGGCGCGTACTCTGCAATCTCGTTTCGTGAATGAACTGGCGCGCCGCGAAGACTGGCGTGGGCTGCTGGCGTTCAGTCCGGAAAAACCGGGCACCACCGAAGCGCAATGTAACTATTACTTCGCGAAATGGAGTACCGGACAAACTGAAGAAGCCTGGCAGGGGGCGAAAGAACTGTGGCTGAGCGGAAAAAGTCAGCCGAACGCCTGTGACAAATTATTCGGCGTATGGCGTGCCTCAGGCACCCAGGATCCGCTGGCGTATCTGGAGCGTATTCGTCTGGCGATGAAAGCCGGGAATACCGGACTGGTCACGGCGTTGGCCGGACAGATGCCCGCGCAATACCAAACCATTGCTTCAGCGATCATCGCGCTGGCCAACGATCCGAATTCGGTAATGACCTTTGCTCGCACCACCGGCGCAACGGATTTCACCCGACAGATGGCGGCGGTCGCCTTTGCCAGCGTGGCGCGTCAGGATGTGGAGAATGCCCGCCTGATGATCCCTTCCCTGGTGCAGGCGCAACAGCTGAATGACGAGCAAACCCAGGAGCTGCGCGACATTGTCGCCTGGCGTCTGATGGGCAATGACGTTACCGACGAGCAGGCCAAATGGCGTGATGATGCGATTATGCGCTCCAACTCCACCTCGCTTGTGGAACGCCGGGTGCGCATGGCGTTGGGAACCGGCGATCGTCGTGGCCTGAATACCTGGCTGGCGCGTCTGCCAATGGAAGCCAAAGAAAAAGATGAGTGGCGCTACTGGCAAGCGGATCTGCTGCTGGAGCGCGGACGCGATGCGGAAGCCAAAGAGATCCTGCACCAACTCATGCAGCAGCGCGGTTTCTATCCGATGGTGGCGGCACAGCGCCTGGGCGAAGAGTACGAGCTGAAAGTGGATAAAGCACCAGCGAACGTTGATTCTGCGCTGACTCAGGGCCCGGAAATGGCACGCGTCCGCGAGCTAATGTACTGGAACATGGATAATACCGCGCGCAGTGAATGGGCGAATCTGGTCACCAGCCGTACCAAGTCCGAGCAGGCTCAGTTGGCGCGTTACGCGTTCAACAATCACTGGTGGGATCTAAGCGTTCAGGCGACGATCGCCGGAAAGTTGTGGGATCATCTGGAAGAGCGATTCCCGTTGGCCTATAAAGATCTTTTTACCCGTTACACCAGCGGCAAGGATATTCAGCCAAGCTATGCGATGGCGATAGCGCGTCAGGAAAGCGCCTGGAACCCGAAAGTGAAATCACCGGTTGGCGCAAGCGGGCTGATGCAGATTATGCCGGGTACGGCGACGCATACGGTGAAAATGTTCTCGATTCCAGGTTACAGCAGTCCGAGCCAGCTATTGGATCCTGATACCAACATCAACATCGGAACCAGCTATTTGCAGTACGTGTATCAGCAATTTGGCAATAACCGCATCTTTGCGTCAGCAGCCTATAACGCCGGTCCGGGACGCGTTCGCACCTGGCTTGGCAATAGCGCTGGCCGCATTGATGCCGTCGCGTTTGTCGAGAGTATTCCGTTCTCAGAAACGCGGGGTTATGTGAAGAACGTGCTGGCTTACGATGCGTACTATCGCTATTTCCTCGGCGATAAACCGGAGTTGATGAGCGACGCAGAATGGCAACGTCGTTACTGATCGTGTCGATTGTGTTATGCTATCGTACTCGTTAAAGAGTACAAAAGGGGGAGGCAAGCACGCTTCCCCCGCAACGATGGCGATATCTTATGACTCAGCAATCACCCTATTCAGCAGCGATGGCAGAACAACGTCACCAGGAGTGGTTACGTTTTGTCGATCTGCTTAAACACGCCTACGAACAAGATTTACACCTGCCACTGCTCAATTTGATGTTAACGCCGGATGAGCGTGAAGCGTTGGGCACGCGTGTGCGTATCATTGAAGAGCTGCTGCGCGGTGAGATGAGCCAGCGTGAGCTTAAAAACGAGCTCGGGGCTGGGATTGCTACTATTACGCGAGGGTCGAACAGCCTCAAATCCGCACCGGTGGATCTGCGTCAGTGGCTGGAACAGGTGTTGCTCGGGAAAAATTGATCCGCCGGATGTGGCTTTGCCTTATCCGGCCTACGATTGAACATCCGGCACAATGCTATAAATACACCGCGTTATGAAACGGGCTGAGCGCCAGAATCACCGCCTGGTGGTAGACGCTCGAACGCGTCAGCTTACCAGCGGTAAAGACGCCGATTGCGCCCTCTTTACGGCCAATCTCATCAATACCTGTATAGTCCGACATCACCGGGCCGAGTGCTTCACCTTTGCGGACTCTGTCGAGAATGACAGTAGGCAATGGCAGCGTGGCTGAACGGGCTTCACCGCGCTGGATGCCGTTATCAATTACTACCCAACTGAAGGTGGCATCGTCGTCAATTCCTGCTTCAATGGCGACCCAGAAATCAGCCTGCGGGTGCTGGCGGCGAGCGTTATCAACGCGATTTCGTGCGCCAGTGCGCGTTTCCTGGTTTCCGAAAGGTTGTTCCGGCACGCCACTCTCGACGGCGACGGGTTCAATATGGCAGGATCCTTCCCCGAAAATCTCTTCAAATGCCCGCAGAATTGCCTGAATTTTGGCAGGATTGGTGGTCGCAGAGATAACCTTGTGCATAATTAAGCTCAGTTTGAAAATTCATCGCATCGCAGTATAACGGAAAAAAAGCATGTTACAGGTATACCTTGTTCGCCATGGCGAAACGCAGTGGAACGCCGAGCGACGTATTCAAGGCCAGTCAGACAGCCCACTAACCGCTAAAGGTGAACAGCAAGCCATGCAGGTGGGTGAACGCGCTCGCTCGTTTGGTATTACGCATGTCATCAGTAGCGATCTTGGTCGTACACGACGCACCGCAGAAATCATCGCCCAGGCCTGTGGCTGTGATATCACCTATGACTCCCGTCTGCGCGAGCTAAATATGGGTGTGCTGGAAAAACGTCACATCGATACGCTGACGCCGGAGGAAGAGGGCTGGCGTCGCCAGTTGGTGAACGGTACGGTGGATGGTCGTATCCCGGAAGGGGAATCGATGCAGGAATTGAGCGATCGCGTCAACGCAGCGCTGGCATCCTGTCTGGAATTGCCGCCGGGAAGTCGTCCGCTGCTGGTCAGTCACGGTATCGCGCTGGGTTGCCTGGTGAGTACAATTCTTGGATTACCGGCATGGGCTGAACGTCGCTTGCGTCTGCGCAACTGTTCTATTTCTCGCGTTGATTACCAGGAAAGCTTATGGCTGGCGCCGGGATGGGTCGTTGAAACGGCAGGGGACATCTCACATCTGGACGCCCCTGCGTTGGATGAACTACAGCGCTAGCGGCGAATCGGAATCAGGAATTCGCAGCGCAGGTTGATCGGGCGATCTCCCGCTTTGGCATCTTCTGCCGGGTAATATCGCTCGATATCCTGTCCTTTACGGCGCGTCAGGTTCAGCATTGGCATGCATGTGCCGTAAACCGTCAGGATAAACTCTTGCACGCCGGTTCCCAGCCCTTCGTAGGTAAACATCACGTACTCGCCACCCTGTAACAGGATAGGCTGCGCCGCCGGCACATAGCCATTGGCCTGTTCCGGCGTCAGTGCAGTGGTGTAAAACACTTCCTGCTCGTCATCTTTTTCAATGCTCGGACGCGTTTCGTTAAGCCCGTACAGGACTGGCGGGATCGCAGGAGCCTGACTGAGGAAGTCGCGCCAGAACTGAATACGCATTTCATGACGGAAATCTGAAATCTGTTCCAGCGAGCAGGAATAGCTTTGCGTGGTGCCGAGTAGTTGCGTATCTTCCAGGGTGACAAACTCGTGCGCAGGCATCGCAAATTCACCCAGGCGCATTGGCGGGCGAATACCAAACGCACTCCATTCCGGGGAGCGACGATACAGCGCAGGCGTTTGGGAAAACTGTTTCTTGAACGCGCGAGTAAAGGTTTGTTGAGAGTCGAAGCGATATTGCAGCGCAATATCCAAAATTGGGCGCGCAGTCAGGCGCAGCGCCACTGCAGATTTCGATAAACGACGGGCGCGGATATAGGCGCCAATAGCATGGCCCGTCACGTCCTTAAACATTCTCTGCAGGTGCCACTTGGAATAGCCCGCTTTTGCCGCCACATTGTCAAGCGACAAAGGCTGATCCAGATGACCTTCCAGCCAGATTAATAGGTCGCGAATAATGCCAGCCTGATCCATAAAATATCCTCATCCTTTCAACAACGAGTACCTGACGTCAGGTATGAGGATAATAGCATTTTTTGCTGTTTTAGCATTCAGTGTTTTTTTTGCTCATAAATGCTTTTTTCGGACATACGAAAGCGTGATTATTGTAATCCTGTGATCTGTATACGTTTTATCTTAGAATGTCGAATAATTGCACAGAGTAACTTTTAAAAATGGTAACAATATGAAATATAAGAGCTTAGTCATTTCCTCAATTCTGCTGATGTTGGCGCAGGTTGCCCATGCGGAGCAGATTGGATCTGTCGATACGGTGTTCAAAATGTTCGGCCCGGATCATAAAATTGTGGTCGAAGCGTTTGACGATCCGGATGTTACCAACGTGACCTGCTACGTGAGTCGGGCGAAGACTGGCGGCATCAAAGGTGGTCTGGGGCTGGCGGAAGATACCTCCGATGCCGCCATTTCCTGCCAGCAGGTTGGGCCGGTAGAACTGAGCGACAGAATCAAGAACGGTAAAGCTCAGGGCGAAGTGGTATTTAAAAAACGTACCTCGCTGGTGTTTAAATCTTTACAGGTCGTGCGTTTTTACGATGCGAAACGTAATGCGCTGGCCTATCTGGCTTATTCAGATAAAGTCGTCGATGGATCGCCCAAAAATGCCATTAGCGCGGTACCCATCATGCCGTGGCGGCAATAATAAGGAAGCACAATGCAACAGCCGTTGATCTGGTTGGTTGAGGATGAGCAGGGAATCGCTGATACGCTTATCTACATGCTGCAGCAAGAGGGGTTTAGCGTAGAGGCGTTTGAGCGCGGATTTCCCGTGCTGGAGAAATCTCGCCAGCAATGCCCTGATGCCATCATTCTGGATGTCGGGCTACCGGATATAAGCGGTTTTGAACTGTGCCGACGTTTACTTGAACGCCACCCGGCGTTGCCGATCCTGTTTCTGACCGCACGCAGCGATGAAGTGGATCGCCTGTTGGGGCTGGAAATTGGCGCGGATGACTATGTTGCCAAGCCTTTCTCGCCGCGTGAAGTGTGCGCTCGTGTGCGTACGCTGCTGCGGCGGGTGCAAAAATTCTCCACGCCTTCATTGACAACGCGCTGTGGGGATTTTGAACTTAATGAGCTGGCCGCGCAGATTACCTGGTTCGGCATGCCGTTGAACCTGACGCGCTATGAATTCCTGCTGCTGAAAACATTGCTGATGGCGCCGGGACGTATTTACTCCCGCCAACAATTGATGGATTTAGTCTGGGCCGATGCGCAGGATACCTTTGACAGAACGGTCGATACCCACATCAAAACGCTGCGCGCCAAGCTGCGGGCCATCAACCCCGAGCTTTCCCCCATCAATACGCATCGCGGTATGGGATACAGCCTGAGGAGCGTCTGATGCGCATTGGCATGCGTTTGCTGCTCGGCTATTTTCTGATTGTTGCCGTCGCTGCCTGGTTCGTTCTGTCTATCTTTGTGCAGGAAATTAAGCCAGGCGTCCGTCGAGCGACTGAAGGCACATTGATTGATACCGCCACGCTGCTGGCTGCGCTGGCGCGTGATGACTTACTCTCTGACACCCCCGCCAACGGCAAGCTTGCGCAGGCCTTTTCGCAACTGCATAACCGCCCATTCCGCGCCAATATCAGCGGCATTAACAAAGTACGTAATGAATACCATGTCTACATGACGGACGCACAGGGCAAGGTGGTGTTTGATTCAGCTAATCAGGCCGTCGGTCAGGACTACTCCCGCTGGAACGACGTGTGGTTAACATTACGTGGGCAGTATGGCGCTCGTAGTACGCCGCAAAATCCGGATGATCCGGAAAGCTCGGTGATGTACGTTGCCGCGCCGATTGTAGACGGTAGTCGTATTATCGGTGTGCTCAGTGTCGGCAAACCAAATGCAGCGATGGCGCCGGTGATTAAACGCAGTGAACGGCGAATGCTGTGGGCCAGCGCCGTATTGCTGGGTATTGCCCTGGTGATTGGCTTCGGGATGGTATGGTGGATAAACCGCTCCATTGCCCGGCTGGCGCGTTATGCCGACTCCGTTACTGAGAATCGCCCCGTCCCACTGCCTGATTTAGGCAGTAGCGAGTTACGCAAACTGGCGCAGGCGCTGGAAAGTATGCGTCTGAAGCTCGAAGGCAAGAACTACATTGAGCAGTATGTCTACGCGTTAACGCATGAGCTGAAAAGCCCGCTGGCGGCCATTCGTGGCGCGGCAGAGATACTGCGCGAAGGTCCGCCGCCAAACGTGGTAGCGCGCTTTACCGATAATATTCTGACGCAAAATGCGCGCATGCAGGCGCTGGTTGAAACCTTGTTACGTCAGGCGCGACTGGAGAATCGGCAGGACATTACGTTGACGCCAGTGGCGGTAGATGCACTGTTTGCTCAGCTCAAAGAGGCGCGTAGCGTGCAGCTGGCGGCAAAAAACATCACGCTGACCATTTTGCCTTCATCGCTTAGCGTCGCAGCCGATCCCGCGTTACTGGAGCAGGCATTGGGGAATTTACTCGACAACGCTATCGACTTTACGCCACAGGACGGGACGATTGTGCTGAGTGCACATCAGCACGAGGATCGGCTCACGTTGCAGGTTACCGACAGCGGTAGCGGGATCCCTGACTTTGCGTTGCCGCGTATTTTTGAGCGCTTCTACTCGCTGCCCCGCGAGAATGGACACAAGAGCAGCGGTTTGGGGCTGGCGTTTGTCAGTGAAGTTGCACGACTGCATGAAGGCGCGGTGACATTATCTAACCGACCAGAGGGCGGCGCACAAGCTTCGTTTACGCTTCACCGTCACTTCACATAACTTCAAATTCTCCGCACATAGCTGTTCTACCTTGCTGATATTGCAAAGGAGAACGCTATGTTGAAATCACCCCTGTTCTGGAAAATCGTCACTCTGGGTGGCGCCATGCTGCTGCTGTTAATTCCCCTGACAATGGTCAGGCAGATAATCGTAGAGCGATCGGATTATCGCAATGACGTTGAAGATGCAATCCGCCAGAGCACCAGCGGACCGCAAAAGATGGTCGGCCCGTTGATAGCCATTCCGGTGACAGAGCTTTATACCTCGCTGGAGGATGGCAAAGAGATCCAGCGTAAGCGAAGCTATATCCATTTCTGGCTGCCGGAGTCGTTGGTGGTTGAGGGGAGTCAGAACGTTGAAGCGCGTAAAATCGGTATTTATGAGGGCCAGGTCTGGCACAACGATATCTCGGTGAAGGCCGAGTTTAACGCTGAACGTTTGCGTGATTTAAACCATCCCAACGTCAGCGTCGGCAAACCGTTTATCGTGGTTGGCGTGGGGGATGCGCGCGGGATTGGTGTGGTGCAAGCGCCGCAGGTCAATGGAACGTCGCTGGCGGTTGAGCCGGGGACGGGGCTGGATGGACGTGCGCAGGGGATCCACATTCCGTTACCCGACGCGAGCTGGGCGGAGCAAAACCTGAGCATGACGCTGTCGCTGAATTTGAGCGGAACAGGAGATTTCTCCGTTGTTCCGGTTGGCCGTAACAGTGAAATGACCTTAACCAGCAATTGGTCGCATCCCAACTTTCTTGGGGATTTTCTTCCGGCTAAGCGCGAAATCAGTAAGTCTGGATTCAATGCCCAGTGGCAAAGCAGTTGGTTTGCCAATAACCTCGGCGAACGCTTTGATGGCGAAAAGATTGGCTGGGAGGGAATGCCTGCATTTAGCGTCGCTGTCGCCACGCCTGCGGATCAATACCAACTGACGGACAGGGCGACAAAATATGCCATTTTGCTGATTGTGCTGACCTTTATGTCTTTCTTTGTTCTTGAAAGCATGACCAGCCTTCGACTGCACCCAATGCAGTACCTGCTGGTGGGATTATCGCTGGTGATGTTTTATCTGTTGCTGCTGGCGTTGTCAGAACATATTGGTTTTACCGCCGCGTGGATTACGGCGAGTCTAGTGGGGGCGTTGATGAACGGTGTGTATCTGCAGGCGATATTACAGGGTTGGCGTAAGAGTATTTTGTTCACCGTAGCGCTGCTGGGGCTGGATGGTGTGATGTGGGTGTTGCTCCGTTCACAGGATAGCTCTTTACTGCTGGGAACCGGCGTGCTGTTGGTCGCGTTGTGTGGCGTGATGTTCCTGACGCGTCATCTTGACTGGCACTCGCTGGCACAGCCAAAACCAAAGCCGACAGAAATTCCGGAGTCTCAGCCTGCGCAGAGTGACGAGTTTCGCTTATGGAAATAGGGCTGTGGTGAAATGAAAAACGGCGCATATTGCGCCGTTTTTTTACCTGTGAGGATCGAATTAATCCTGCAGGTCGCCGCAGAAACGGTAGCCTTCACCGTGAATGGTGGCGATGATTTCTGGCGTATCCGGCGTTGATTCGAAATGTTTACGAATGCGGCGGATAGTCACGTCAACGGTACGGTCATGCGGCTTCAGTTCGCGACCGGTCATTTTTTTCAGCAGTTCTGCGCGAGACTGGATTTTGCCCGGATTCTCACAGAAGTGAAGCATGGCGCGGAATTCGCTGCGTGGCAGTTTATACTGCTCGCCATCAGGACCAATCAGAGAGCGGCTGTTGATGTCCAGCTCCCAGCCATTGAATTTGTAGCTCTCGACGCTACGGCGTTCTTCGCTGACGGTACCCAGGTTCATGGTACGCGACAGCAGGTTACGAGCACGGATAGTCAGTTCGCGCGGGTTAAACGGCTTGGTGATGTAATCGTCTGCGCCGATTTCGAGGCCGAGAATTTTATCGACTTCGTTATCACGGCCCGTCAGGAACATCAGCGCAACGTTAGCTTGTTCGCGGAGTTCGCGCGCTAACAGGAGGCCATTTTTCCCAGGCAGATTGATATCCATAATCACAAGGTTGATGTCATATTCAGAGAGAATCTGATGCATTTCCGCGCCATCTGTCGCTTCGAATACATCATAGCCTTCTGCTTCGAAAATGCTTTTCAACGTGTTGCGTGTTACTAACTCGTCTTCAACGATAAGAATGTGCGGGGTCTGCATGTTTGCTACCTAAATTGCCAACTAAATCGAAACAGGAAGTACAAAAGTCCCTGACCTGCCTGATGCATGCCGTAAATTAACATGATCGGCGTAACATGACTAAAGTACGTAATTGCGTTCTTGATGCACTTTCCATCAACGTCAACAACATCATTAGCTTGGTCGTGGGTAGTTTCCCTCTGGACCCGACAGTGTCAAAAACGGCTGTCATCCTAACCATTTTAACAGCAACATAACAGGCTAAGACATGCCGGACACCCAATAAAACTACGCTTCGTTGACATATATCAAGTTCAATTGTAGCACGTTAACAGTTTGATGAAATCAACGTATCCAAATGTTTGCTTTCATCACAAAATTGCAATATTACAACTAGTTGCACGCGCTAATTAATAAATGTAATGAATCCAACCAATGCGATCCATTTTAAATTAAATTATCATGGATAAACAGAAGGATATGCAACTTTTGTTAACATAAAGGGCAATAGTTCAGTCTGGAAATAGTTTAGCATTTTTTACCGGATGCGAAATGCTTTTTCAGTGATTCCTGTTAAAAATATGTAAATTCGCGCTGCGTAATATGTTGATGCATGTCACATTATTACCTGCACACAGGCCAAAAGAGTATCGAAATGCGTTTAACAATTATTCTGGTTGCCCCCGCCAGAGCGGAAAATATTGGTGCGGCAGCCCGTGCGATGAAGACCATGGGATTTACCCAGTTGCGGATCGTTGACAGCGAGGCCCACCTGGAACCCGCCACGCGATGGGTTGCGCATGGCTCGGGTGATATTATTGATAATATTAACGTTTTTCCAACGTTAGCCGAGGCGCTTCACGACGTGGATTTTACCGTCGCGACCACGGCGCGCAGCCGCGCGAAGTTTCATTATTACGCTACGCCGGTCGAACTGGTTCCCCTGCTGCAGGAAAAATCAACATGGATGGATCACGCCGCGCTGGTTTTTGGTCGTGAAGATTCGGGGCTGACCAACGAAGAATTGGCTCTGGCGGATGTCCTCACCGGGGTACCTATGGTAGCTGACTATCCATCACTCAATTTGGGGCAGGCGGTGATGGTGTATTGCTATCAATTAGCAGGTTTAATACAACAACCGGCCAGAAACATTGAGATGACGGATGAGCATCAGCTACAGGCATTGCGCGAACGTGTTTTGCGTTTATTAGCCACGCTGAACGTTTCTGACGACATTAAGTTGACGGACTGGCTGCAACAGCGAATGGGTCTGTTAGAGCAGCGAGACACGGCAATGTTGCACCGTTTTTTACATGATATAGAAAAAAATCTAACAAAATAAAGTATTGATAAATGCTTGTTGTGTGGTGTTTTACTCTGGTTTCAAGTGGGCGAGACATACTGTATTGGTTGAAAGTAAAAGGGCAAGCAGTCGCTCATGAACAAGTGTCGGAATGTGATCAATTTAAAAATTTATTGACTTAGGTCAGCAGATACTTTAACCCTAAAAGAATACAAGACAGACAGATAATAATTACAGAGCACACAACATCATGAAACGCATCAGCATCACTATTACCACAACCATCACCATTACCACAGGTAACGGTGCGGGCTGACGCGTACAGGAAACACAAGAAAAAGCCCGCACCTAAACAGTGCGGGCTTTTTTTTCGACCAAAGGCAATGAGGTAAACCATGCGAGTGTTGAAGTTCGGCGGTACATCAGTGGCAAATGCAGAGCGCTTTCTGCGGGTTGCCGATATTCTGGAAAGCAATGCCAGACAGGGGCAGGTCGCGACCGTGCTCTCTGCCCCCGCAAAAATTACCAACCATCTGGTGGCGATGATTGAGAAGACCATCGGTGGTCAGGATGCTTTAGCCAATATCAGCGACGCCGAACGTATTTTCTCTGAGCTGTTGGTGGGTTTGGCCGCTGCGCAGCCGGGTTTTCCGCTGGCTCCGCTCAAAGCCTTTGTTGAACAAGAGTTTGCCCAGATTAAACACGTCCTGCATGGCATCAGCCTGTTGGGACAGTGCCCGGACAGCATCAATGCCGCGCTTATCTGCCGTGGCGAAAAAATGTCGATCGCCATCATGGCTGGCCTGCTGGAAGCGCGCGGGCACAACGTGACGGTCATCGACCCGGTGGAGAAATTGCTGGCAGTCGGCCATTACCTCGAATCTACTGTTGATATCGCCGAATCTACGCGCCGCATTGCCGCCAGCCGTATTCCTGCGGACCACATGATTTTGATGGCCGGATTTACCGCCGGGAATGAGAAAGGTGAGTTAGTGGTGCTGGGGCGTAATGGCTCCGACTACTCTGCCGCCGTACTGGCCGCCTGTTTGCGCGCGGATTGTTGTGAGATCTGGACCGATGTTGACGGCGTATATACTTGCGATCCGCGTCAGGTACCCGACGCCCGACTGCTGAAGTCGATGTCTTATCAGGAAGCGATGGAGCTTTCTTACTTCGGCGCCAAAGTGCTGCACCCGCGCACCATTACCCCTATTGCCCAGTTCCAGATCCCTTGCCTGATTAAAAATACCGGCAATCCACAAGCGCCTGGCACGTTGATTGGCGCCAGCAGTGATGATGACGATTTGCCGGTAAAAGGTATTTCTAATCTCAATAACATGGCTATGTTTAGCGTTTCCGGCCCAGGAATGAAAGGCATGGTGGGTATGGCGGCACGCGTTTTTGCCGCAATGTCGCGTGCGGGCATCTCGGTAGTGCTGATCACCCAATCCTCTTCCGAATACAGCATCAGCTTCTGCGTCCCGCAGGGCGACTGCGCGCGTGCGCAACGCGCGATGCAGGATGAATTCTACCTCGAACTGAAAGAAGGCCTGCTGGAGCCGCTGGCGGTGACTGAGCGTCTGGCTATCATCTCTGTTGTTGGCGATGGTATGCGTACTCTGCGTGGCATTTCGGCGAAATTCTTTGCCGCGCTGGCTCGTGCGAACATCAATATCGTGGCGATCGCCCAGGGTTCGTCTGAGCGTTCTATTTCAGTGGTGGTGAACAACGACGACGCGACCACCGGCGTTCGCGTGACCCATCAAATGCTGTTCAACACCGACCAGGTGATTGAAGTGTTTGTGATTGGCGTAGGCGGCGTGGGCGGTGCGCTACTGGAGCAGCTTAAACGTCAGCAAACCTGGCTCAAAAAGAAGCATATCGATCTGCGCGTGTGCGGCGTGGCGAACTCGAAGGCCCTGTTGACCAACGTCCACGGACTGAATCTGGAGAACTGGCAGTCGGAGCTGGAAAGTGCGAAAGAGCCTTTCAACCTTGGGCGCTTAATTCGTCTGGTGAAAGAATATCATCTGCTTAATCCGGTGATTGTCGACTGTACGTCAAGCCAGGCGGTGGCGGATCAGTATGCTGATTTCCTGCGCGAAGGCTTCCATGTGGTTACGCCGAACAAAAAGGCCAACACCTCGTCGATGGATTACTACCATCAGCTGCGTTTTGCCGCCGCGAAGTCCAGGCGTAAATTCCTCTACGACACCAACGTGGGAGCAGGCTTGCCGGTAATTGAGAATCTGCAAAACTTGCTCAGCGCAGGTGATGAATTGCAGCGTTTCTCCGGTATTCTTTCCGGCTCGCTGTCGTTTATTTTCGGCAAGCTGGATGAAGGCATGAGCTTCTCGCAAGCCACCACCATGGCGCGTGAGATGGGCTATACCGAGCCCGATCCGCGTGACGATCTTTCCGGTATGGATGTGGCACGTAAGCTGTTGATCCTCGCCCGTGAGACCGGTCGTGAGCTGGAGCTTTCAGACGTGGTCATTGAACCAGTTCTGCCAAAAGAATTTGATGATTCCGGTGATGTATCCGCGTTTATGGCGAAATTACCGCAGCTGGATGACGTGTTTGCCGCGCGCGTGGCGAAAGCCCGTGATGAGGGAAAAGTATTGCGTTATGTTGGCAATATCGAAGAGGACGGCGTTTGTCGCGTGAAAATTGATGCAGTAGACGGCAACGATCCGCTGTTTAAAGTGAAAAACGGTGAGAACGCGCTGGCATTCTATAGCCACTACTATCAGCCGTTACCGTTGGTTCTGCGCGGATATGGCGCGGGTAACGACGTGACGGCAGCGGGCGTCTTTGCCGACCTGCTACGCACCCTTTCATGGAAGTTAGGAGTCTGACATGGTGAGAGTTTATGCCCCGGCCTCCAGTGCCAATATGAGCGTCGGGTTTGATGTGCTCGGTGCGGCGGTAACTCCGGTGGACGGTTCGCTGTTGGGCGATGTGGTGTCCGTTGAGGCGGCTGATCAGTTCAGCCTGAACAACCTTGGCCGCTTTGCCAACAAGCTGCCGTCAGAGCCGCGCGAAAATATTGTCTATCAGTGTTGGGAGCGATTCTGCCAGGAGCTGGGTAAAACGGTTCCGGTGGCGATGACGCTGGAAAAAAATATGCCGATTGGCTCCGGGTTAGGCTCCAGCGCCTGTTCCGTCGTGGCGGCGTTAGTCGCTATGAACGAACACTGCGGTAAGCCGCTCAACGATACGCGCCTGTTGGCGATAATGGGCGAGCTGGAAGGGCGTATCTCCGGCAGTATTCATTACGATAACGTTGCCCCGTGCTTTTTGGGCGGCATGCAGTTAATGATCGAAGAAAACGGCATTATCAGCCAGCAGGTGCCAGGCTTTGATGAGTGGCTATGGGTACTGGCGTATCCGGGGATTAAAGTGTCGACGGCAGAAGCGCGGGCGATTCTACCTGCGCAGTATCGCCGTCAGGACTGTATCGCCCACGGGCGACATCTGGCTGGATTTATCCATGCCTGCTATTCCCGTCAGCCTGGGCTTGCCGCGAAGCTGATGAAGGACGTCATTGCTGAGCCGTATCGTACCCGCTTGCTGCCAGGCTTTAGTCAGGCGCGTCAGGCGGTAACAGAAATTGGCGCGCTGGCCAGCGGGATCTCCGGGTCAGGGCCGACGCTGTTCGCCTTGTGCGATAAGCCGGATACGGCGCAGCGCGTAGCAGATTGGCTGAGTAAAAATTACCTGCAAAATCAGGAAGGCTTTGTTCATATTTGCCGGCTGGACACGGCGGGCGCACGGGTACTGGGATAATCAATGAAACTGTATAATCTGAAAGATCATAACGAGCAGGTCAGCTTTGCGCAGGCCGTCACGCAAGGGCTTGGCAAGAATCAGGGATTGTTTTTTCCGCACGATCTACCGGAATTCAATCTGACAGAAGTGGATGAGATGCTGAACCAGGACTTCGTCAGCCGCAGCGCGAAGATCCTGTCCGCATTTATTGGTGATGAGATCCCTCAGGAAATTCTGGAAAAACGCGTGCGTGCTGCATTTGCTTTTCCGGCACCGGTTGCTCAGGTTGCCGCAGATGTCGGCTGTCTGGAACTGTTCCACGGCCCTACGCTTGCATTTAAAGACTTTGGCGGGCGCTTTATGGCGCAAATGCTGACGCACATCAGCGGCGACAAGCCGGTAACCATTCTGACGGCGACCTCAGGTGATACCGGCGCGGCGGTTGCACATGCCTTTTATGGCCTGAAAAATGTGCGCGTGGTGATCCTCTACCCGAACGGCAAGATCAGCCCATTACAGGAAAAACTGTTCTGTACGCTGGGCGGTAACATTGAAACTGTAGCGATTGATGGCGATTTTGATGCCTGCCAGGCGCTGGTGAAACAGGCGTTTGATGACGAAGAGCTGAAGGTGGCTCTGGGACTGAACTCGGCTAATTCAATTAACATCAGCCGTCTGCTGGCGCAAATCTGTTACTACTTTGAGGCTGTGGCTCAGCTACCGCAAGAGGCGCGGAATCAGCTGGTGATTTCTGTTCCCAGCGGTAACTTTGGCGATCTGACCGCCGGGCTGCTGGCGAAATCACTGGGCTTGCCGGTGAAGCGTTTTATCGCGGCGACTAACGTTAACGATACGGTTCCGCGTTTCCTTGCTGAAGGTGAGTGGGCGCCGAAAGCGACTCAGGCGACGTTATCGAATGCGATGGATGTCAGCCAGCCGAACAACTGGCCGCGCGTGGAAGAACTGTTCCGCCGTAAAATCTGGCGTCTGAATGAGCTGGGTTATGCCGCCGTTGATGATGCCACGACTCAGGACACCATGCGTGAGTTACATGAGATAGGCTACACCTCAGAACCGCATGCGGCGGTGGCTTACCGTGCGCTGCGTGACCAACTGAACCCTGGCGAGTACGGCCTGTTCCTTGGTACTGCGCATCCGGCGAAGTTTAAAGAAAGCGTTGAAGAGATTCTTGATCTGACGCTGGCGTTGCCAAAAGAGCTGGCGGAACGCGCGGACTTGCCGCTGCTTTCTCATCACCTGCCTGCTGATTTTGCGCAACTGC
Organism: Citrobacter sp. S39; assembly: GCF_009495675.1. Taxonomy (NCBI): domain Bacteria; kingdom Pseudomonadati; phylum Pseudomonadota; class Gammaproteobacteria; order Enterobacterales; family Enterobacteriaceae; genus Citrobacter; species Citrobacter sp. S39. Next base: position 220,614 of record NZ_CP045555.1, on the reverse strand, counting down.
GTAAGCTGATGATGACCCGCAGTTAACGGTGGTGCCCGCTGGCGCTTTGCTTAGCGGGCCTACAAAACCTGTAGGCCGGATAAGGCGTTAGCCGTCATCCGGCATATAAATTATTGCTCGTGGCGTTTAAACACCAGTTCGCCGTTTCCTGACGCTTCTTCATCAAAGAAATAGCCTTCGCTGTTAAATGCGGTCAGCTGTTCCGGCTGCGTTAAGCGGTTCTCAATGATGTAGCGGCTCATCAGGCCGCGCGCTTTCTTGGCATAAAAGCTGATGACTTTGAACTTGCCGTTTTTCTCGTCGAGGAAGACTGGTTTAATCAGCTCGGCATTGAGCTTTTTCGGCTTCACGGATTTAAAATACTCATCCGAAGCGAGATTAATCACCACGCTGTCGCCTTGTGCTTCAAGTGCTTCATTAAGTTTATCGGTGATGATATCTCCCCAGAACTGGTAGAGATCTTTACCCTTCGCATTGGCCAAACGAATGCCCATCTCCAGACGATAAGGCTGCATCAAATCCAGTGGACGTAGAACGCCGTACAGTCCGGACAACATCCGTAAATGCTGCTGAGCGAAGTCGAAATCCGCCTCGCTGAAGGTTTCAGCCTGCAGCCCGGTATACACGTCGCCCTTAAATGCCAGAATGGCCTGGCGCGCATTGTCCGGCGTGAAGTCAGGCTGCCAGTCATGGAAACGCGTGGCATTCAAATCCGCCAGTTTGTCGCTAATTCCCATCAGCTTGCCAATCTGCGGCGCAGAGAGCTGGCGCGCCACATGGATAAGCTGCTGAGAGTGATCCAGCAGTTCGGGTAGCGTATGGCGTGTTGTTGCCAGCGGACTTTGGTAGTCGAGCGTTTTTGCAGGTGAAATCAGAATCAGCATATCCAGTCCTTGCAGGAAATTTACTGCGACTTTAGCAAAAAAAACGACAGATTTGATCGATGGTTGTGATTGCCGCGCTATCCGCGCGGCGTTTCATCCCAGCTTTCGGGGGCAAGCTGTTGTCTGATATCAGGATAACGGTGCGGATCGAATTCCGGGCGCACCCCGAGTTTACGCTGGCGCAGATAGTCGCTGGCGATGGTATGGACAACCGGAGAAAGCAGCAGAATCGCTGTCAGGTTAGTAATGGCCATACAAGCCATAATGATATCGGCCAACTGCCAGACCAGCGGGAAGCTGACAAACGTTCCGCCGATAATGGTGCTAATGGTAGCGATTCGCAATAGCCAGATGACGCGCATATTGTCCAGTTTCAGAAAGACGAGATTGTTCTCCGCATAGATGTAGTTGGCGACGATCGAGCTAAAGGCAAACAGAATCACAATAAAAGCCACGAATCCGGCTCCCCATTCTCCCGTCAGCGTTACCATTGCTTTTTGAAGTAACTGGATGCCTTCCATTGGCACATAGCTGGTGCCATTGCCTGCCAACAGAATAATCATCGCGCTAGCCGTACAGACCACGAGAGTGTCGCCTAATACCCCAATCATTTGCACAATGCCTTGTGCCGCAGGATGCGGTGGCCAGGAGGCGGCCGATGCGGCTGCATTCGGCGTAGATCCCATTCCGGCTTCGTTAGAAAACATGCCGCGCTGAAAACCGTTGGCAATAGCCTGGCTTAGCGTATATCCGGCCGCACCCGCTGCTGCTTCCTGCCAGCCAAAGGCGCTTTTTATAATGGTGACGATAATGTCGGGAAGCTGCCCGATATGCCACAGACAGATGATGATGCTACTTCCAACCCACAGCAGTGCCATCATCGGAACGAACCATTGCATCAGGCGTGCGACGCCTTTAATACCGCCGACGATGACCAGTAATGACACTATTGCCAGTGCGATACCGGAGAAGAGGGGAGGGATGTCAAAAGCAAAGGTCAACGCACGAGAGACCGAGTTCGCCTGAACGCTGTTAAAAATCAGTCCATAGGCAATCAGTAAAAAGATGGCAAAAAGGACGCCCATCCAGCGCATGCCCAGACCACGTGCCATATACCACGCAGGACCACCGCGGAACTGTCCTTTGCTATCGCGTTCTTTATACAGTTGGGCAAGTGAGCACTCGGCGAATGACGTTGCCATACCAATGACCGCTGAGACCCACATCCAGAAAATGGCTCCAGGGCCGCCAGCGGCGATCGCCAACGCTACGCCGGCCAGGTTCCCGCTACCGATACGCGCGGCAAGGCTGGTGCACAGAGCCTGAAAGGAAGTTAAACCGCCCGGCTGCGGGCTAATGCTGTTTTTAAGACTTGTGCCAAACTGGCGAATGTAGCGGAACTGCACGAACCCTGTACGCCAGGTGAACCAACATCCTGCGCCAAGCAGGAGGTAGATCATCACCGATCCCCAGAGTATTTCATTAATAAATGAGAAAAAATCAGGCATTAACATCCCTCTTGTTGATGCCGGTAAGCGCGAAGATTTCCGTGTAAGCGCTACCAATAATCGACCAGTATATACCTTGTCATGAGAGTGATTGCGGGAGTTTATCATAACAATCGTTATATCCCGCAATTGCGCATCACAGGCTTTGAGATGCGTAATCAGGGCTGAGCAGCGGGTCGGACAATCCAGGCGGTTGCGCTGAGAGTGCGTCGTGCTATCATCAGGGAAGATCGGTTACATCCCCCTAACAAGCTGTTTAAAGAGAATCGCTATCATGACGGACAAATTGACCTCCCTTCGTCAGTTCACCACAGTAGTGGCCGACACCGGAGACATCGCGGCAATGAAGCTGTATCAGCCTCAGGATGCCACAACTAACCCTTCTCTCATTCTTAACGCAGCGCAGATCCCAGAATACCGCAAGCTGATTGATGACGCTGTAGCCTGGGCTAAGCAGCAGAGCAACGACCGCGCACAGCAGATCGTCGACGCGACCGACAAACTGGCAGTAAATATCGGTCTGGAGATCCTGAAACTGGTCCCGGGTCGTATCTCTACTGAAGTTGACGCTCGTCTGTCTTACGACACCGACGCGTCCATCGCGAAAGCAAAACGTCTGATCAAGATGTACAACGACGCTGGCATCAGCAACGATCGCATTCTGATTAAACTGGCTTCAACCTGGCAGGGCATCCGTGCCGCTGAGCAGCTGGAAAAAGAAGGCATCAACTGTAACCTGACTCTGCTGTTCTCCTTCGCGCAGGCACGTGCATGTGCAGAAGCTGGCGTATACCTGATTTCTCCGTTCGTTGGTCGTATTCTTGACTGGTACAAAGCCAACACCGACAAGAAAGAGTATGCACCGGCAGAAGATCCGGGTGTGGTTTCCGTAACGGAAATCTACGAGTACTACAAACAGCACGGTTACGAAACCGTGGTGATGGGTGCGAGCTTCCGTAACATCGGCGAAATCATTGAGCTGGCAGGCTGCGATCGTCTGACGATTGCTCCGGCACTGCTGAAAGAGCTGGCGGAAAGCGAAGGCGCTATCGAACGTAAACTGTCCTTCTCCGGCGAAGTGAAAGCGCGTCCTGCACGCATCACCGAAGCTGAGTTCCTGTGGCAGCACAACCAGGATCCGATGGCTGTAGATAAACTGGCGGACGGTATCCGTAAGTTTGCTGTAGACCAGGGTAAACTGGAAAAAATGATCGGCGATCTGCTGTAATCATTTAAGCGTGGCCCTGATATGGGTCACGCTACCTCTTCTGAAACCTGTCTGTCCTTCCTTTCGCAGTGTATCATTCTGTTTAACGAGACTGTTTAAACGGAATAATCATGAATACTTTACGCATTGGCCTGGTTTCCATTTCTGACCGTGCTTCCAGCGGCGTTTACCAGGATAAAGGTATCCCGGCCCTTGAAGAGTGGCTGGCATCTGCCCTTACCACCCCTTTTGAGCTGCAAACGCGACTGATCCCGGATGAACAGGCGATCATCGAACAGACCTTATGCGAGCTGGTGGATGAAATGAGCTGTCATCTGGTGCTGACTACCGGCGGAACGGGTCCGGCACGTCGCGACGTGACCCCCGATGCTACGCTTGCCGTCGCTGACCGCCAGATGCCAGGCTTTGGCGAACAGATGCGCCAGATAAGTCTGCACTTTGTGCCAACGGCTATTCTCTCCCGCCAGGTCGGTGTGATTCGCAAACAGGCGTTGATCCTGAATCTGCCTGGGCAGCCGAAATCGATCAAAGAAACGCTGGAAGGCGTGAAAGATGCCGACGGTAAGGTTATCGTACCGGGTATTTTTGCAAGTGTACCGTATTGTATACAGTTGCTGGATGGGCCGTATGTGGAAACCGCACCGGCTGTTGTAGCATCTTTTCGTCCTAAAAGCGCAATTCGCGATACAATCGCCTGAAAGTAGCCCGATCGTGACATAAGTGCCAATCACAGTGGAGTATTGAATTGTTTACGATATAGTAATTTTTGCTTTACATATATCGACAGACAGATTCAATAACTCCACTGACTGATGGTTTGCTATGTCACAACACACTCGACCGCTGAATCGCCAGGATTATAAAACTCTTACGCTTGCTGCCCTCGGCGGTGCGCTTGAGTTTTATGATTTCATTATCTTCGTCTTCTTTGCCGCTGTTGTTGGTGAACTCTTCTTTCCGGCAGACATTCCTGAGTGGCTACGTCAGGTGCAAACCTTCGGCATTTTTGCCGCCGGATATCTGGCGCGTCCGCTGGGTGGCATCATCATGGCGCACTTTGGCGATCTGGTCGGGCGTAAGAAAATGTTCACCCTGAGCATTTTGCTGATGGCGATACCGACGCTGGCGATTGGTCTTTTGCCTACCTACGCCTCAATGGGGATCCTCGCACCGCTGCTGTTACTGCTGATGCGCATTTTGCAAGGCGCTGCCATCGGCGGAGAAGTGCCGGGCGCGTGGGTGTTCGTGGCGGAGCATGTACCGGAGCGCCGCATCGGCATTGCCTGTGGCACGCTGACCGCCGGGCTGACGGTGGGGATTCTGTTGGGATCGGTGGTTGCGACGCTGGTGAATACCAACCTGACGCAACAGGCGGTGCATGACTACGGCTGGCGTATCCCGTTCCTGTTGGGGGGCGTTTTTGGGCTGGTGGCGATGTACCTGCGTCGCTGGTTGCAGGAAACGCCCATCTTCCTAGAAATGCAGCAGCGTAAAGCACTTGCGCAAGAGCTACCGGTGAAGTCGGTGGTGAGTAAGCATAAAAAAGCGGTGGTTATTTCAATGCTGCTGACCTGGTTGTTATCGGCCGGGATTGTGGTGGTGATCCTGATGTCACCAGTCTGGTTGCAGAAGCAGTATGGCTTTGCACCCGCGCTAACGCTACAGGCCAACAGTGTCGCTACCATTATGCTGTGCGTCGGCTGTCTGCTGGCCGGATTTATTGTCGACCGGGTCGGCGCCAGCAAAACCTTTATTGTCGGCAGCCTGCTGCTGGCCTGTTCGAGCTGGTTTTTCTATCACCTGACCGGCAGCCATCCTCAGCACTTGTTCCTGTTATACGGGCTGGTGGGATTATGCGTTGGCGTGGTCGGCGCAGTGCCTTATGTCATGGTGCGGGCGTTTCCGGCGGAAGTCCGTTTTACCGGTATTTCCTTTTCCTATAACGTCTCATATGCCATTTTTGGTGGTCTGACGCCAATCGCCGTGACGATGTTAATGGGCGTGTCGCCAATGGCTCCGGCCTGGTATGTGCTGGCGTTATCGCTGGTGGGGTTAGGTCTGGGGATTTGGCTGCGACAGGATATTTATCATCGCGATACGAGCGTACAGGGAGAGTTACAGCGTTTGTAAGGAATATCCCCCCTTCAGGGGGGATATTGTCAGATTAGTGCGCTTCACCAATCGGCAGGATGGTACGGCCAAACTGTTCGTTCAGCACTTCACCCATCGCCAGGTAAATGGCGCTTGCACCACACACTAAGCCAACCCAACCCGCTACGTGAATGATTGCTTCGTTACCTGCAATGTTGCCAACGGCCAGCAGGGCGAACAGCACTGTCAGGCTCAGGAACACGAACTGCAGCATGCGCGCGGCTTTCAGCGTACCGAAGAACATGAACAGAGTGAACACGCCCCACAGACCCAGGTAAGCGCCCAGGAACTGACCATTGGTTGCATCCGCGAGGCCCATTTTCGGCATCAGCAGAATTGCAACCAGCGTCAGCCAGAACGAACCGTAGGAGGTAAAGGCGGTTAAACCGAAGGTGTTGCCTTTTTTATATTCCAGAAGACCGGCAAAAATTTGCGCGATACCGCCGTAGAAAATGCCCATCGCCAGAATAATAACGTCTAAAGCGAAGAAACCCGCGTTATGCAGGTTAAGCAGAATGGTGGTCATGCCAAAGCCCATCAGGCCCAGCGGTGCCGGATTAGCCAACTTAGTGTTGCCCATAATTCCTCAAAATCATCATTGATTGAATGGTGAAATAGTTTCCCCGAATAACGATCGCTGTCTTCGGGGCGCGGCATAATAATCAGGGGAGAGGGCACTGTCTATGATCTAACGAAGGGAAAACGAATTATTTTCCCTGTGATGGGTATCACGCTTGTGTGTGGTTGGGCATTCTGCGCAGGCAGGCAATGTGGAGTACAACCGGGATCGTCACGCGATAAGCGCTGCCGCTCACCGCTTTAACCCCGTTTAAAGCCGCACCTACCGGGCCGCCAAGTCCGGCTCCGCGCAGTAATCCGTGCCCGATTACGCTGACGGCGGCGTGGGTTCGCAGAATTTTGGTTAACTGGCCGGAGAGCAGGTGAGAGACGCCTTTTGCCAGGTGACGATCCTTCAATAATAACGGTAGCAGTTCTTCCAGTTCAGAAACTTTTGCATCGACAGCCTGCAGAAATTCCTGCTTTTGTCCGGCATCCATTTTTTGCCAGGCATTGCGTAAAAAGTGCTCCAGCAGAGACTGTTCAATTTCGAACGTGGACATCTCTTTATCAGCTTTAATCTTCAGACGCTTCGAAACGTCCAGCAAAATCGCCCGATACAGTTTTCCATGTCCACGGAGTTTATTGGCAATGCTGTCGCCCCCATAATGCTGCAGTTCGCCAGCAATCAGTTGCCAGTTGCGGCGGTGCTGTTCCGGATGTCCTTCCATCGATTTAAATAAATCGTTGTGGTTGAGAACGCTCGACAGACGGGCTTTCCCCTTTTCATTATGTGTAAGCAGGCGGGTAATATTGGCGAGCTGCTCCTCACTGCAATGCTGAAGAAAATCGAGATCGTCGTCATTCAAATAGGTGACATTCATGTTTCTATGGCTTTTGAATAAAAGTATGGGGAATTAGTCGTCGCCGATGATTTTCAGCGTCGCCATATCAGAAGAGTTCACCGTATGGCCGGAGAAGGTAATTTTTTTCACGCAGCGCTTATTGTCGTTGTCGCTATTGATGTTGATCCAATTGGTCGTTTGCCCTTCTTTGATGGAGGAAGGCACGTTCAGACTCTGGCTGGACATGCGGGCAGCTTTGAAATAAACCGATGCACCACTGAGCTGTAAATCACCATGATCGGCCGTAAGTTGAATGCGTTTCACCACGCGGCAAACGGGAAGTTTCAGCGTCAGATCGTTGGTTTCATTACGGGGCATGGCGATCACGCCGAGGACTTTATGATCGTTAGCGTGTGCGGCGCTGCTCAGCAGCAGGCCCATAAGCAGGCTGGCGGAAAGGGTTAATACGGATTTCATGGAATTTCTCTTTGACGGCTGTAAAAGTGTGTCGTTTCAGACCATCTTACCGCTGTCAGAATCATGATTCATGCTTGTAATCTTTTCTTTTTATTACAATTTTTATGTGAATGGCTGTTCTGAATCTATCTGTTTTATGAATTAATTTTGATTTGAGACTATTCATTTTTTAATCTTTTAGCCTTTTTTCTGCGATTTTATTGCCACAAGGCTAAAAAAAATTTTCATGCCCCCCTTGATGACGTGGGTTACGACCCCATCTTGTAAGCAACCGCAGTGGTGAGTCTGAAAAAAAACGATTCAGGGTAGTTGAAACCGCACGTTTCGCCCTTATTACAGATTCACAACCACATGATGACCGAATTTTTAGTGGAGACGTTTAGATGGGTAAAATTATTGGTATCGACCTGGGTACTACCAACTCTTGTGTAGCGATTATGGATGGCACTACTGCACGTGTGCTGGAGAACGCCGAGGGCGATCGCACCACGCCTTCTATCATTGCTTATACCCAGGATGGTGAAACTCTGGTTGGTCAGCCGGCTAAACGTCAGGCAGTGACAAACCCGCAAAACACCCTGTTTGCGATTAAACGCCTGATTGGCCGCCGCTTCCAGGACGAAGAAGTACAGCGTGATGAAGCCATCATGCCGTACAAAATCATCGGTGCTGACAACGGTGATGCATGGATTGACGTAAAAGGTCAGAAACTGGCACCGCCGCAGATTTCTGCTGAAGTGCTGAAAAAAATGAAGAAAACGGCTGAAGATTACCTGGGTGAGCCGGTAACTGAAGCAGTTATCACCGTACCTGCATACTTTAACGATGCTCAGCGTCAGGCAACTAAAGACGCCGGTCGTATCGCAGGTCTGGAAGTAAAACGTATCATCAACGAACCAACCGCAGCTGCGCTGGCTTACGGTCTGGATAAAGAAGTTGGCAACCGTACTATCGCGGTATATGACCTCGGTGGTGGTACTTTCGATATCTCTATTATCGAAATCGACGAAGTTGACGGCGAAAAAACCTTCGAAGTTCTGGCAACCAACGGTGATACCCACCTGGGTGGTGAAGACTTCGACAGCCGTATGATCAACTACCTGGTTGACGAGTTTAAGAAAGATCAGGGTATCGACCTGCGTAATGACCCGCTGGCGATGCAGCGTCTGAAAGAAGCCGCTGAGAAAGCGAAGATCGAGCTGTCTTCCGCTCAGCAGACCGACGTGAACCTGCCGTACATCACTGCAGACGCGACCGGTCCGAAACACATGAACATCAAAGTGACCCGTGCGAAACTGGAAAGCCTGGTTGAAGACCTGGTTAACCGTTCTATCGAGCCGCTGAAAGTTGCTCTGCAGGATGCTGGCCTGTCCGTATCTGATATCAACGACGTTATCCTCGTTGGTGGTCAGACGCGTATGCCGATGGTGCAGAAGAAAGTCGCTGAGTTCTTCGGTAAAGAACCGCGTAAAGACGTTAACCCGGACGAAGCCGTAGCAATCGGTGCTGCTGTTCAGGGTGGTGTATTGACCGGTGATGTTAAAGACGTGCTGCTGCTGGACGTTACCCCGCTGTCTCTGGGTATCGAAACCATGGGTGGCGTAATGACTCCGCTGATCGCGAAAAACACCACTATCCCGACCAAGCACAGCCAGGTGTTCTCTACCGCTGAAGACAACCAGTCTGCGGTAACCATCCATGTGCTGCAGGGTGAACGTAAACGTGCTGCTGATAACAAAGATCTGGGTCAGTTTAACCTGGATGGTATCAGCCCGGCTCCGCGCGGTATGCCGCAGATCGAAGTTACTTTTGACATCGATGCCGACGGTATCCTGCACGTTTCCGCGAAAGACAAAAACAGCGGTAAAGAGCAGAAGATCACCATCAAGGCTTCTTCTGGTCTGAACGAAGAAGAAATTCAGAAAATGGTTCGCGAAGCAGAAGCGAACGCAGAATCTGACCGTAAGTTTGAAGAGCTGGTTCAGACCCGTAACCAGGGTGACCATCTGCTGCACAGCACTCGCAAGCAGGTTGAAGAAGCAGGCGACAAACTGCCGGCTGACGACAAAACTGCCATCGAGTCTGCACTGACCGCGCTGGAAACTTCTCTGAAAGGTGAAGACAAAGCGGATATCGAAGCAAAAATGCAGGCGCTGGCACAGGTTTCCCAGAAACTGATGGAAATCGCTCAGCAGCAGCACGCACAGCAACAGGCTGGTGCAGCAGGCGCTGATGCTTCTGCAAATAACGCGAAAGATGACGACGTTGTCGACGCCGAGTTTGAAGAAGTGAAAGACAAAAAATAATCGCCCTTTGAACGGGTAATTACTGGCACGGGCGAAGAGGTTTCCTCTCCGCCCGTGCACGCATGTTAGGGGCAGATAAAAAGAGATGGCTAAGCAAGACTATTACGAGATTTTAGGCGTTTCCAAATCAGCGGAAGAGCGTGAAATCAAAAAGGCCTACAAGCGCCTGGCCATGAAATATCACCCGGACCGCAACCAGGGTGATAAAGAGGCCGAAGCCAAGTTTAAAGAGATCAAAGAAGCGTACGAGATCCTGACCGATGCGCAAAAACGTGCGGCCTACGATCAGTACGGTCATGCTGCGTTTGAGCAAGGCGGCATGGGCGGCGGCGGCGGTTTTGGCGGCGGGGCTGACTTCAGCGATATCTTTGGTGACGTGTTTGGCGATATCTTTGGCGGCGGTCGTGGTCGTCAGCGCGCCTCACGTGGTGCTGATTTACGTTACAACATGGATCTCACTCTGGAAGAAGCCGTGCGTGGCGTCACCAAAGAGATCCGTATTCCGACTCTGGAAGAGTGTGACGTCTGCCACGGTAGCGGCGCGAAGGCGGGCACTCAGCCGCAGACCTGTCCAACCTGTCACGGTTCTGGTCAGGTACAGATGCGTCAGGGCTTTTTTGCCGTACAGCAGACCTGTCCACACTGTCAGGGCCGCGGTACACTGATCAAAGATCCGTGCAACAAATGCCACGGGCATGGTCGCGTTGAGAAGAGCAAAACGCTGTCTGTTAAAATCCCGGCAGGGGTTGATACCGGCGACCGTATCCGTTTGTCTGGTGAAGGCGAAGCCGGTGAGCATGGCGCGCCAGCAGGTGATTTGTACGTTCAGGTGCAGGTAAAACAACACCCAATTTTCGAACGTGAAGGCAATAACCTCTACTGCGAAGTGCCGATTAACTTTGCGATGGCTGCTCTGGGCGGCGAGATTGAAGTCCCGACGCTGGATGGTCGCGTGAAGCTAAAAATTCCGGGCGAAACGCAAACTGGCAAACTTTTCCGCATGCGTGGAAAGGGCGTCAAGTCTGTACGCGGTGGCGCTCAGGGCGATCTGCTGTGCCGTGTAGTTGTTGAAACCCCGGTTGGTTTGAACGACAAGCAGAAGCAGTTGCTGAAAGATCTGCAGGAAAGCTTCGGCGGTCCTACCGGCGAAAACAACAGCCCGCGTTCCAAAAGCTTCTTCGACGGTGTGAAGAAGTTCTTTGACGATCTGACTCGCTAATTCGCCGTTTTATCTTGAATAAAAAGCCTGGGACTGAAAAGCCTCAGGCTTTTTTATTTCTGTTTTCCGCTCGGAAAATCTTTATCGACTTTATCTGAATAGGTCGTAAAAACCGATCTATCAATCACAAATAATCTAATTTTAACGAGCTTTTTGAGGGTGTAAGATAGTATTTACGAAGTATTCACCCAATAGAGAGAATAAAAGTGAAACATCTGCATCGTTTTTTTAGTAGTGACGCCTCGGGGGGCATCATTCTGATCATCGCTGCCGTGGTCGCTATGCTGATGGCAAACATCGGGGTAACCAGTGGATGGTACCACGCCTTTTTGGAAACGCCCGTTCAACTGCGGGTTGGCGCGCTTGAGATCAACAAAAATATGCTGCTGTGGATCAACGACGCATTGATGGCGGTGTTCTTCCTGTTGATTGGTCTGGAGGTGAAGCGTGAGTTGATGCAAGGCTCGCTGGCTAGCCTGCGTCAGGCAGCGTTTCCGATCATTGCCGCTATCGGGGGCATGATTGTCCCGGCGCTGCTGTACCTGGCATTCAACTATGCCGATCCCATCACCCGTGAAGGGTGGGCGATCCCGGCGGCAACGGATATCGCTTTTGCATTAGGCGTGCTGGCGCTGTTGGGCAGCCGTGTACCGCTGGCGTTGAAAATATTCCTGATGGCGCTGGCGATTATCGACGACCTCGGTGCTATCGTAATTATCGCGCTGTTCTATACCAGCGATCTCTCGCTGTTGTCGCTGGGGGTTGCCGCGTGCGCGATCCTCGTTCTGGCGGCATTGAATCTGTGCGGAGTGAGACGTACCGGGATTTATATTCTGGTTGGCGTGGTGCTGTGGACTGCCGTACTGAAGTCGGGCGTGCATGCAACTTTGGCGGGTGTGATCGTGGGCTTCTTTATTCCGTTGAAGGAAAAACACGGGCGTTCGCCGGCGAAGCGACTGGAGCATGTTCTGCATCCATGGGTGGCATACCTGATCCTGCCACTGTTTGCCTTCGCCAACGCGGGCGTTTCACTGCAGGGCGTCACTATTGATGGACTGACCTCGGTATTACCGCTGGGGATCATTGCTGGTTTGTTGATCGGTAAACCGTTGGGTATCAGTCTGTTTTGCTGGCTGGCGTTACGCCTCAAGGTGGCGCAATTGCCAGAGGGAACGAATTTCCAGCAGATTATGGCGGTCGGCATTCTGTGCGGCATTGGCTTTACGATGTCGATTTTTATCGCCAGCCTGGCGTTTGGGAACGTCGATCCTGAGCTGATTAACTGGGCGAAACTGGGGATCCTGATTGGCTCCTTACTGTCGGCGGTAATTGGTTACTGCTGGTTACGCACCCGGTTGAACGCGTCAGCCTGACGGGATAGCCCTTTCGTGACAATTTTCAGGGAGAGAGTATGTCTCATATAAACTACAACCACCTGTACTACTTTTGGCATGTCTATAAAGAAGGTTCGGTGGTTGGCGCAGCAGAAGCGCTTTATCTGACACCGCAGACCATTACCGGGCAGATTAAAGCGCTTGAGGAACGCTTGCAGGGAAAGCTGTTCAAGCGCAAGGGGCGTGGGCTGGAGCCCAGTGAGTTAGGCGAATTGGTTTTTCGTTATGCGGATAAGATGTTCACCTTAAGCCAGGAAATGCTGGATATCGTGAACTACCGCAAAGAGTCTAATTTACTGTTTGATGTCGGCGTGGCGGATGCGCTATCGAAGCAGCTGGTCAGTAGCGTGCTGGATGCCGCTGTGGTTGAAGATGAACAAATCCATCTGCGTTGTTTTGAGTCAACACACGAGATGCTGTTGGATCAACTCAGCCAGCATAAGCTGGATATGATTATCTCCGATTGTCCGATCGATTCTACACAGCAGGAAGGGCTGTTCTCGGTGCGGATAGGCGAATGCAGCGTGAGTTTTTGGTGTACCAAGCCGCTGCCTGAAAAACCCTTCCCGGCCTGCCTTGAGGAGCGTCGATTACTGATTCCTGGACGTCGTTCAATGCTCGGTCGTAAGCTGCTGAATTGGATCAACTCACAAGGATTGAATGTCGAAATCCTCGGCGAGTTTGATGATGCTGCGCTGATGAAAGCGTTTGGCGCAACGCATAATGCCATTTTCGTTGCGCCTACGCTGTATTCACACAATTTCTATGCCGATGATTCTATTGTTGAAATTGGACGCGTAGAGAATGTGATGGAGGAGTATCACGCCATATTTGCGGAAAGGATGATCCAGCATCCGGCGGTGCAGCGTATTTGCAATGCGGACTACTCAGCACTGTTCAAGTCGCCACAGGTCTAAACGCCTTCATGTTGCCGGCTGCGGTGTACTAACCGCAGCCGGACTTTGACTACAGTTTCAACATATTACGATACTGCCCGCCTTCGCGGATAAATACCGGAATTCTGTTCAGGGGAGCGTCATAGCACAGCGTTTGTCCTCCCTGATAGCTCTCGCCGGTTGCAAGATCCGTCCATGTTTCCCCTTCCGGTAGCCAAACGTCACGCTCGCGCATGCCTTCATGCATCACCGGAGCAATCAGCAGATCGGGACCAAAACAGTACTGATCGGCGATCTCCCAGCTTTTTGTCTGCTCAGGAAATTCAAAAAACAGGGTGCGCATAACCGGGGCATTGCGTTCGTGTGTTTCCGCCATCACCGCTTTGATGTACGGCTTTAACTTTTCTCGCAACGTCAGACAGCCGGTCAACACTTCGCACACCTCTTCACCATAGCTCCACACTTCGTTTGCCGCACCGGTCGGACACTGGGCAATACCATCACGGTAAGGATGTTCTGGTAAAATTTGCGGATCGCGGTTGCCGTGCAGGCGCATCACTGGGCTAAACACGCCCCACTGGAACCAGCGAATCAGCAACTCATGAAAGTGTGGGTCGTGAATATTGCCGCCATGAAAGCCGCCAATATCTGTTGTCCACCACGGGATACCTGCAATCCCCATATTCATCCCGGCGGCAAACTGATTGCGCAGAGAACGAAACGATGAGTGGATATCACCTGACCAGACCAGCGCGCCGTATTTCTGACTTCCGGCCCAGGCGCAGCGCAGCAGGTTGATCACCTGGTCTTCGCCATCGGCTTTCATGCCGTCAAAAAAGGTTTTGGCATACATTCGCGGGTAGATATTGCCCACTTCCAGCACCGGTCCGGCGTGGTAGCGATAATTATCGTAGTCGTAAACGCTGAACTCCGGCTCGGCTTCGTCTAGCCAGAAGAGCTTCACGCCTTTATCGTAATAGTTGCGTTTTGCTTTACCCCAGACGTAGTCGCGAGCGCCGGGATGGGTGGCATCAAAGAAAGTGGTATTGCCGAGGAAATCCATATTAATCGGCAATCCGCGTTCCGTTTGCACCAGCCAGCCGTTTTCACGCATCTCCCGATAGCTTTCGGTTCGGCTATCCACGGTTGGCCACACGGAGACCATTAGCTCAATACCTAGCGATTTTAGCTCGGCGATCATGGCATCGGGATCGGGCCAGTCCCGCGAGTCGAACATCCAGTCCCCCTGATTTGGCCAGTGGAAGAAATCGATCACGATGACCGAGATGGGGAGGTTGCGCCGTTTGTACTCGCGGGCGACGGCGAGCAACTCCTCCTGAGTGCGATAACGTAACTTGCACTGCCAGAAGCCCATGGCGTAATCCGGCATCATTGGTGGCGTGCCCGTGGCGAGCGCATACGCCCGGCTAATTTCTGCCGGGGTATCGCCAGCGGTGATCCAGTAGTCCAGCTGCTCGCTGATTTGAGCTTCCCACTCGGTCACGTTGTGGGCGAACGTCACGCGGCCGACCGCAGGGTTATTCCATAAAAATCCGTAGCCCAGGCTTGAGAGCATAAAGGGCACCGAGGCCTGAGAGTTGCGCTGGGCTAGTTCGAGCACGCATCCTTTGAGATCCAGATTGGCCTGCTGATATTGGCCCATGCCGTAAATTTTTTCCCCTTCGGTGGCTTCGAAGCGGGCTTTAAGTGAATATTTCCCACCCTGAATAGGGCGGAATTCGCGTCCCTCAAGGTTGAGTGCGCTGACGTACTGGCCGTGAGAAGATTCATCCTCGCCAATTTCGCCCCGCAGGCGCCAGAACTCCTGCAACAGGGGTTTGTGTGGATGACGGTAAAAGGTAACTTGTCCTTTTTGATTGACGATAGCGATAATTTTGCCGTTGGTCAGTGTCGCCTGGTGGTGCTCATAATCGATGTGGCAGTGGCTTTCTGCGACTGGCTCAGTCAATGCCCAGTCTTCATTTCTCATTACCGGCAGATGACGACCACTGCGTACGCGCAGGCTGTTCTCGCCCCAGGGTTCAATCCACAAATAGCGATCGTTTTGCTGCCAGACCAGACGACGCGGGTCATGTTGCACAAATGGCATGGTGGTGCCTCCCATATTTTGAGGGTAAAGATTAAGAAAGTTATTGGGTGATGGTTTCCAGATCGTGGCGAATCGTCTCTTCCATTGCTTCGTACTTACGGAAGAAAAGTAGCGGGATCGCCGCGAGTGCGAAGAGTAGGGCGGGCGCCCAGATAAAAGCCCAGGTAATGCCTTCCAGGCCCGCAGCGCTTTGGGCATGGTTCGGGACATAGCCAAAACTGTTCATGATCCAGGCGGCGAAAGCGGTACCCAGACCACTGCCCATCTTGATGCAGAAAGTACTGCCGAAGGCGATAAGAATGCCCGTGGCCTTAATGCCCGTTTTCCAGGCACCGAAGTCGACGGCAAAGCCCAACATGGCAAACGGCATTGAGCAGGCGATTCCGCTACCGATATTGCCGAGCACCCAGGCCGCGATGAGGAAAGGTATGTTGTCCGCCGCCAGCCACATCAAGACGCCGCCGAACGTGGCGACCAGCAAGCCACCTACCCATATCCAGGTTTTAGCCAGGAATTTGCTAAAGAAAGGGATGGCGATGATGAACAGGATCTGAATCGTCGCCAGACTGTTAATCAGCGGAACCAGGTCTTTGCGATCGAGGTTGTAGGTCAGATAATAAACAATGGTTGTGGACCGCTGTTGCAGGGCAATCCAGAAGATCAGATTGGCCAGCACCATCAGGATCCATGGCCAGTTACCTTTCATTGCCGTGAAACTTTTTTTCATCGGCAGTTTTGGTTCTTGCTGTATTTTATCCGCATCCATTTCGCGGATATTTTTAAAGGCGAAAAGCGTTAGCGAACAGGATATTGCAGCAAACAGAATCGCCGTGTAAATAAATCCGGCATGATCATTTCCGTTACCTAAAAATGCAACCAGGGGTAATGCTGTGGCATTCATTAATAAAACCCCAATTTGTCCCCCGGTCATTCTCCAGGAATTTAATACTAGCCGTTCCTTAGGGGACAGAGTCATTAGAGGTAATATTGCGCTGAGCGGTGTATTGAGTCCGGTAAATAAAATGCTGGCAATCATGTAGGATATTGCTGCATATATGGCTTTTCCTATCATGCTGATATCTGGAGACCAAAATGACAGCGCGCTGAATACACCAAAAGGCAGCGGTAGCCATAAGAACCAGGGACGACATTTACCATAACGTGAACGTGTTTTATCGATAATGATCCCCCAGATTGGGGCATCTATACCATCTACGATACGCGCCAACAGCAGGATGACACCTGCTACGGCGAGACTAATACCCGCAACGTCAGTGTAGAAATATAAGATGTAGGTTGAGCCGAAACAGTACAGTAGATTACCTGCCACATCCAAAGAGCCGTAGCTAATACGCTGTAGTAAAGATAATGATGCTGACCCGCAAGACTGGGTATCCTCAATAACAGAACTCATAATAATAACTCCGATATTGGTGCGATACGCCCAGAAAAACAACTTTTACTTTCCAAGCAAGTTTTAAATATTATTTTTTATGTCGTTACTGAATTTAACCTCAGATTAAAATGAGTGAGTAAGGTGTACATGGAAAGTAGTTGACCCTACCGCAGCAATCAATTATCAAATCTTACATCAGGATTGCGTTTATTCGTTTTTGAATGAGAGATGTTTCTATTTGCTAAGGTGGTCACAGTTTTTTTAATAATGAAATAAAAAAAGGAAAACAGTGAAAGAAAATAACTTTCAAGTATTACGCGACGCGACTAACTAAGGGAGGGATAGCTGAAAAAACAGGCTGGTCAGGAAGAGCGTGGGCGAGTGAGAACAACATCAGTGGTTGAAGAGAAAAACGCCAGATAGCAAGCATAAAAAAACCCGCTTTCGCGGGTTTTTTCACAAAGCGTCAACAAGCAGGCGATTAAGCCAGTTTGTTGATCTGTGCAGTCAGGTTTGCTTTATGACGTGCAGCTTTGTTTTTGTGGATCAGACCTTTAGCAGCCTGACGGTCCACGATTGGTTGCATTTCGTTAAATGCTTTCAGTGCAGTAGCTTTGTCGCCAGCTTCGATAGCTGCGTATACTTTCTTGATGAAAGTACGCATCATAGAGCGACGGCTAGCGTTGTGCTTGCGGGCCTTTTCAGACTGAACGGCGCGCTTCTTAGCTGATTTGATATTAGCCAAGGTCCAACTCCCAAATGTGTTCTATATGGACAATTCAAAGGCCGAGGAATATGCCCTTTTAGCCTTCTTTTGTCAATGGATTTGTGCAAATAAGCGCCGTTTAAATTCCAGCACTCGTTGCGTAGTGATGGCGCAGGATTCTACCAGCTTGCGTGGCGTGAATACAGCTTTTCGACGAGAAAAATTGTATTGGTGTACCCGTGAAGGGCGTCAATTTGTTTCATAACAATGAAAACCATCCTCTTTCTGTTTCGTAGAAACAATCGCCGGTTAACCTTGACCGCGGTACAGGGTATACTTTCACGATTTTCACTGTTTTGAGCCAGACATGAAGCTGATACGAGGCATACATAATCTCAGCCAGGCCCCGCATGGGTGTGTGCTGACTATTGGTAATTTCGACGGTGTGCACCGTGGCCACCTTGCGTTGCTGCAAGGCTTACGGGAAGAAGGGCGCAAACGCAATTTACCGGTGGTGGTAATGATTTTCGAGCCACAGCCGCTGGAACTTTTTGCGACGGACAAGTCACCTGCGCGCCTTACCCGCCTGCGGGAAAAACTGCGTTATCTGGCCGAATGCGGTGTGGACTACGTGCTGTGTGTGCGTTTTGACAGGCGTTTCGCCGCATTAACGGCGCAGACCTTCATCAGCGACCTGCTGGTGAAGCGCCTTGGTGTACAATTTCTTGCCGTTGGCGATGATTTCCGCTTTGGCGCTAGCCGTGCGGGCGATTTCTTGTTATTACAGGAAGCGGGCGCTGAGTATGGTTTTGATATCACCAGCACCCAAACCTTCTGTGAAGGCGGTGTGCGTATCAGCAGCACCGCAGTACGTCAGGCGCTGGCCGAAGATAACCTGCAACTGGCCGAAAGCCTGCTTGGGCATCCTTTTACTATCTCAGGACGCGTCGTTCACGGTGATGAGTTAGGGCGCACCATCGGTTTTCCGACGGCAAACTTACCGCTTCGTCGTCAGGTTTCTCCGGTGAAAGGTGTTTATGCGGTTGAAGTGATGGGACTGGGTGACAAACCGTTGCCCGGCGTCGCCAACATCGGCACCCGCCCGACGGTAGCAGGCGTACGCCAGCAGTTGGAAGTGCATCTATTGGACGTTGTAATGGACCTGTATGGTCGCCATATAGATGTAGTACTGCGTAAAAAAATACGCAGCGAACAGCGATTTGCCTCGCTGGATGAACTAAAAGCGCAGATTGCGCGTGATGAGTTGACTGCCCGTGAATTTTTTGGGCTAACAAAACCGGCTTAATGCCTATACGAGTTTTAAATACGGAACCGAGAATCTGATGAGTGACTATAAATCAACCCTGAATTTGCCGGAAACAGGGTTCCCGATGCGCGGCGATCTCGCCAAGCGCGAACCGGGAATGCTGGCGCGTTGGACTGATGATGACCTGTACGGCATCATTCGTGCGGCCAAAAAAGGCAAAAAAACCTTCATTCTGCATGATGGCCCTCCTTATGCGAATGGCAGCATTCATATTGGTCACTCGGTTAACAAGATTCTGAAAGACATTATCGTGAAGTCCAAAGGACTCACGGGCTATGACTCGCCGTACGTTCCGGGCTGGGACTGTCACGGTCTGCCGATCGAGCTGAAAGTAGAGCAGGAATACGGCAAGCCGGGCGAGAAGTTCACCGCTGCTGAGTTCCGCGCCAAGTGCCGTGAATACGCAGCGACCCAGGTTGATGGTCAGCGTAAAGACTTTATCCGTCTTGGCGTACTGGGCGACTGGTCGCATCCGTACCTGACCATGGACTTCAAAACTGAAGCCAACATCATTCGTGCGCTGGGTAAAATCATCGGCAACGGTCACCTGCACAAAGGTGCGAAGCCGGTACACTGGTGCGTTGACTGCCGTTCCGCGCTGGCGGAAGCGGAAGTTGAGTATTATGACAAAACCTCCCCGTCCATCGACGTGGCGTTCCACGCTGCCGATCAGGATGCGGTGAAAGCGAAATTTGGCGTTTCTGACGTCAACGGCCCGATCTCTCTGGTTATCTGGACCACTACCCCGTGGACGTTACCGGCGAACCGCGCAATCTCTCTGGCACCTGATTTTGACTATGCGCTGGTGCAGATTGAAGGCCAGGCTGTGATTCTGGCGAAAGATCTGGTTGAAAGCGTCATGCAGCGTATTGGCGCGGCTGAATACACCATTCTCGGCACCGTGAAAGGCGCTGAGCTGGAACTGCTGCGCTTTACCCATCCGTTTATGGGCTTTGACGTGCCGGCTATCCTTGGCGATCACGTTACGCTGGACGCGGGTACCGGTGCGGTCCATACCGCTGGCGGTCACGGTCCGGATGACTACGTCATCAGCCAGAAATACGGTCTGGAAATCGCTAACCCGGTTGGCCCGGACGGCGCATACCTGGCGGGTACCTATCCGGATCTGGACGGTGTAAACGTTTTTAAAGCCAACGACAAAATCGTTGCGCTGCTGAGCGAAAAAGGCGCGCTGCTGCACGTTGAGAAGATGCAGCACAGCTACCCATGCTGCTGGCGTCACAAGTCACCGATCATCTTCCGTGCGACCCCGCAGTGGTTCGTCAGCATGGATCAGAAAGGCCTGCGCGCGCAGTCGCTGAAAGAGATCAAAGGCGTACAGTGGATCCCGGACTGGGGCCAGGCGCGTATTGAATCGATGGTTGCCAACCGTCCTGACTGGTGTATCTCCCGTCAGCGTACGTGGGGTGTGCCGATGTCTCTGTTTGTTCACAAAGACACCGAAGAGCTGCATCCGCGCGCTATCGAACTGATGGAAGAAGTGGCTAAACGCGTTGAAGTTGACGGCATCCAGGCGTGGTGGGATCTCGATCCGAAAGATATCCTCGGCGACGAAGCTGACCAGTATGTCAAAGTCCCGGATACGCTGGACGTGTGGTTCGACTCCGGTTCAACCCACTCATCCGTCGTGGATGTGCGTCCTGAGTTTGCGGGCCATGCGGCAGATATGTATCTGGAAGGTTCTGACCAGCACCGTGGCTGGTTCATGTCTTCCTTGATGATCTCCACCGCCATGAAAGGCAAAGCACCTTATCGCCAGGTACTGACCCACGGTTTCACCGTTGATGGTCAGGGCCGTAAGATGTCCAAATCTATCGGTAACACCGTTTCTCCGCAGGACGTGATGAACAAACTGGGCGCGGATATTCTGCGTCTGTGGGTTGCTTCTACCGATTACACCGGTGAAATGGCCGTTTCTGACGAAATCCTGAAACGTGCTGCCGACAGCTATCGTCGTATCCGTAACACCGCGCGCTTCCTGCTGGCGAACCTGAACGGGTTCGATCCGGTTAAAGACATGGTGAAACCGGAAGAGATGGTGGTGCTGGATCGTTGGGCGGTAGGTTGTGCGCAAGCGGCGCAGGACGAAATCCTGAAAGCCTATGAAGCCTATGACTTCCACGAAGTGGTACAGCGCCTGATGCGCTTCTGCTCCGTAGAAATGGGTTCGTTCTACCTCGACATCATCAAAGACCGTCAGTATACCGCGAAAGCGGACAGTGTGGCGCGTCGTAGCTGCCAGACTGCGCTGTTCCATATTGCAGAAGCGCTGGTTCGTTGGATGGCGCCGATCATGTCCTTCACCGCCGATGAAATCTGGGGCTACCTGCCGGGCGATCGTGAGAAGTACGTCTTTACCGGTGAATGGTACGAAGGTCTGTTTGGCTTAGGCGAAACCGAAGCGATGAACGATGCCTACTGGGACGAGCTGCTGAAAGTGCGCGGCGAAGTGAACAAGGTTATCGAGCAGGCGCGTGCGGATAAGAAAGTCGGCGGTTCTCTGGAAGCGGCAGTGACCCTGTACGCTGAACCTGAGCTGGCGGCGAAACTGACCGCGCTGGGTGAAGAGTTGCGTTTTGTACTGCTGACCTCTGGTGCGACGGTTGCGGATTATGCGGCTGCTCCTGCTGATGCTCAGCAGAGCGAACTGCTCAAAGGTCTGAAAATCGTACTGAGCAAAGCCGAAGGTGAGAAATGCCCGCGCTGCTGGCATTACACTACCGACGTCGGCCAGGTGGCGGAACATGCAGATATCTGCGGACGCTGTGTCAGCAACATCGCCGGTGATGGCGAACAACGTAAGTTTGCCTGATGAGTAAGCCTCTTTGTTCAACAGGACTACGCTGGCTGTGGCTGGTGGTAGTCGTGCTGATTATCGATTTAGGCAGCAAATACCTGATCCTCCAGAACTTTGCTCTGGGGGATACGGTGTCGCTGTTTCCGTCGCTTAATCTGCACTACGCGCGTAACTATGGTGCGGCGTTTAGCTTCTTAGCTGACAGCGGCGGCTGGCAACGTTGGTTCTTTGCCGGTATCGCTATCGGTATTTGCGTCATCCTGATGGTGATGATGTATCGCTCGAAGGCGACGCAGAAGCTGAACAACATCGCGTATGCGTTAATCATTGGCGGTGCGCTGGGCAACTTGTTCGATCGCCTGTGGCACGGCTTCGTGGTTGATATGATTGACTTTTACGTCGGCGACTGGCATTTCGCGACCTTCAATCTGGCCGATACAGCTATTTGTATCGGGGCGGCATTGATTGTTCTCGAAGGCTTCCTGCCGTCGAAAGAGAAAAAAGCCGCATAAAAAAATGCCGGATGGCGCTATGCTAATCCGGCCTACAATTTACTGCGATCCTTGTAGGCCCGGTAAGCGTAGCGCCACCGGGCAGACAGGCGGCAGCAATTTTAAAGAGCAACCTGCATGTCTAAATCAGTACAGAGTAACAGTGCGGTGCTGGTGCACTTCACCCTTAAGCTCGACGATGGCTCCACCGCAGAGTCAACCCGCAATAACGGCAAGCCTGCGCTGTTTCGCCTGGGCGACGGTTCTCTGTCTGAAGGACTGGAGCAACACCTGCTGGGGCTAAAAGAAGGCGATAAAACCACCTTTGCTCTGGAGCCGGATGCCGCCTTTGGCGTATCAAGTCCGGACTTAATTCAGTATTTCTCGCGTCGGGAATTTATGGACGCGGGCGAGCCAGAAATTGGCGCTATCATGCTCTTTACCGCAATGGACGGCAGTGAGATGCCTGGCGTGATCCGTGAAATCAACGGTGACTCGATCACGGTTGATTTCAACCATCCGCTGGCTGGGCATACCGTTCATTTTGATATTGAAGTGCTGGAAGTCGAACCGGCACTGGAGGCGTAAAATGCAGATCCTGTTGGCCAACCCGCGCGGTTTTTGCGCTGGCGTAGACCGCGCTATCAGCATTGTCGAAAACGCGTTGGCTATTTACGGCGCGCCGATTTATGTCCGTCATGAAGTGGTACATAACCGTTATGTGGTGGATAGCCTGCGCGAGCGCGGCGCTATTTTTATCGAGCAAATCAGCGAAGTGCCGGATGGCGCGATCCTGATTTTCTCCGCTCATGGCGTGTCTCAGGCGGTGCGTAACGAAGCCAAAGGCCGCGACCTCACGGTTTTTGATGCAACCTGTCCGCTAGTCACGAAAGTGCATATGGAAGTTGCCCGCGCCAGCCGTCGTGGCGAAGAATCCATTCTGATTGGTCACGCCGGACACCCGGAAGTTGAAGGCACGATGGGCCAGTACAGCAACCCGCAAGGCGGAATGTATCTGGTTGAATCACCAGATGATGTGCTGAAACTGAATGTGAAAAATGAAGGCAAATTATCCTTCATGACGCAGACCACGCTCTCCGTTGACGATACTTCTGACGTTATTGATGCTCTGCGTCAACGCTTCCCGAAAATTGTCGGACCGCGCAAAGACGATATCTGTTATGCCACCACCAACCGTCAGGAAGCGGTTCGCGCGCTGGCGGAACAGGCTGATGTTGTGCTGGTGGTCGGCTCGAAGAACTCCTCTAACTCCAACCGTCTGGCTGAACTGGCACAGCGAATGGGGAAAGCGGCGTATTTGATTGACGATGCGACCGACATCCAGGAAGCGTGGGTGAAAGAGGCGAAGTGCGTAGGTGTGACGGCCGGAGCCTCGGCGCCGGATATCCTGGTGCAAAATGTGATTGCTCGCCTGCAGGAGCTTGGCGGTGGGGAAGCTATTCCGCTGGAAGGCCGCGAAGAGAACATCGTTTTCGAAGTGCCGAAAGAGCTGCGTGTGGATGTTCGTGAAGTAGAGTAAGTCTTTCCGGTTACAATTATGAGAAGATGCCAGACTTAACGTCTGGCATTTTTTTATGGAGAAACCATGCGCTTACCGATCATTCTTGATACCGATCCCGGCATTGATGATGCCGCCGCCATTGCCGCCGCGCTGTTTGCCCCTGAGCTGGATCTGCAACTGATGACCACGGTAGCAGGCAATGTGTCGGTGGAAAAAACCACCCGTAATGCGTTGCAACTGCTGCACTTCTGGAATGCGGATGTTCCACTGGCGCAGGGAGCATCGATGCCGCTGGTGCGGCCACTGCGTGATGCCGCTTCCGTGCACGGCGAGTCCGGTATGGAAGGGTATGAATTTGTTGAACATGATCGCCAGGCGATGGCAAAACCCGCCTTCCAGGCGATTCGCGATGCGCTGATGCATGCCCCGCAGCCCGTGACGCTGGTGGCAATTGGCCCGCTGACCAACATTGCGCTGCTGCTGACCCATTATCCTGAATGCGTATTCAACATTCACCGTCTGGTGATTATGGGCGGCTCTGCCGGGCGCGGGAACTTCACACCCAACGCCGAGTTTAATATTGCTATCGATCCCGAGGCCGCCGCGAAAGTCTTCCAGAGCGGGCTGGATATTGTGATGTGTGGGCTGGATGTTACTAACCAGGCCATGCTCGCCCCGGACTATCTGGCGACGCTCCCCCAGCTTAACCAGACGGGAAAAATGCTGCACGCGCTGTTTAGCCATTACCGTAGCGGCAGTATGAATACGGGGCTGCGAATGCACGATCTGTGTGCCATTGCCTGGCTGGTGCGTCCGGAACTGTTTACCCTGCAGTCGTGTTTCGTGGCGGTTGAAACCCAGGGCGAATATACCTCGGGTACGACGGTGGTGGACATCGAAGGACGTCTGGGGCATCCAGCAAATGCGCAGGTTGCGTTGGGCCTGAACGTTGAAGGTTTCCAGCAGTGGGTGGCAGAGGTACTGGCGCTGGCCCCTTGATCTCCACGCTTTATAACCCGATGACGCTGCTTATTCCGTGGCGTCATGCCTTTTACTGATATCTCTGCCTGTTTATCATTAAATTCTAATTATCGACGTTTTCGGCTGGCGGCACAGCGTTGCGCTGGTTAATCTGAAAACGATTTACGTAAAATTAACAAAAGAGAATAGCTATGCATGATGCACAAATCCGCGTTGCCATCGCGGGAGCCGGAGGACGCATGGGGCGTCAGTTGATTCAGGCCACTCTCGGCATGGAAGGCGTACAGCTGGGCGCGGCGCTGGAGCGCGAAGGTTCCTCCTTATTAGGAAGCGATGCCGGAGAGTTAGCGGGAGCCGGGAAAACGGGCGTTACCGTACAAAGTAGCCTTGAAGCGGTGAAAGATGATTTCGATGTTTTCATCGATTTTACCCGCCCGGAAGGCACGCTGACGCATCTGGCGTTTTGCCGCCAACACGGTAAAGGGATGGTGATTGGCACCACCGGCTTTGATGACGCGGGTAAACAGGCTATTCGTGATGCCGCGCAGGAGATTGCTATCGTTTTCGCCGCGAACTTTAGCGTCGGCGTGAACGTTATGCTTAAGCTGCTGGAGAAAGCGGCGAAAGTGATGGGCGATTACACCGATATTGAGATTATTGAAGCCCACCACCGCCATAAAGTTGATGCGCCGTCAGGCACTGCGCTGGCGATGGGCGAGGCGATTGCCGGGGCGCTGGATAAAGATCTGAAAGACTGCGCAGTCTATTCGCGTGAAGGTTACACCGGCGAGCGCGTACCGGGCACGATCGGCTTTGCCACGGTGCGGGCGGGGGATATCGTTGGTGAGCATACCGCGATGTTTGCTGATATTGGCGAGCGTATTGAGATCACGCATAAAGCGTCCAGCCGCATGACTTTTGCTAACGGTGCGGTGAGATCGGCAATTTGGCTAAAATCAAAGTCAAATGGTCTTTTTGATATGAAAGATGTGCTTGATTTACGTAATTTATAGCTTTTGCTACCCTTCGTGATGTGGTTGTTGTAATCATAATTAATTGATTACATGGGGCAATATTTTATTGCCCTTTCATTTTTTCGCTTTTTAATGTGTTTTTTCTTTTAAATGAGTGTTTGTATATATTTTGTTGGGTGTTTATGTTATCTCAATGTAAATTTTGACCAAATGGTCCACTTTTTTCTCTCCCGTATTCTGTTTTTACACTCTTTGCCTACCGCAAGCGTTTTCCACCCCGAGTTAGCTGATCTTTTTGCCTGTTAAATCGTGTGATTTATCCCAGTGGCGCAAAATAATAATAAAAATTACCCTTTTGGGTAGACTTTTACGTGGGCTATCTCTAGAATGCCGCCGTTTGCCAGAAATCCATAGGTAAGCAAATTTGCATTGATTCATGAAGTGTTAATGAATTAATATGCAAATAAAGTGAGTGAATATTCTCTGGAGGGTGTTTTGATTAAGTCAGCGCTATTGGTTCTGGAAGACGGAACCCAGTTTCACGGTCGGGCCATAGGGGCAACAGGTTCGGCGGTTGGGGAAGTCGTTTTCAATACTTCAATGACCGGTTATCAAGAAATCCTCACTGATCCTTCCTATTCCCGCCAAATCGTCACTCTTACTTATCCTCATATCGGTAATGTCGGCACCAATGAAGCCGATGCAGAATCTTCACAGGTACATGCGCAAGGCCTGGTCATCCGCGACCTGCCGCTGATTGCCAGCAACTTCCGCGATACCGAAGACCTCTCTTCTTACCTGAAGCGCCATAACATTGTGGCGATTGCTGATATCGATACCCGTAAGCTGACGCGTTTGCTGCGTGAAAAGGGCGCACAGAACGGCTGCATCATCGCGGGCGATAACCCGGATGCGGCGCTGGCACTGGAGAAGGCAAAAGCTTTCCCTGGCCTGAACGGTATGGATCTGGCGAAAGAAGTGACCACCGCGGAGCCTTATAGCTGGACGCAGGGGAGCTGGACGCTGGCGGGTGACCTGCCGGAAGCAAAATCTGCCGATGAACTGCCGTTCCACGTTGTGGCTTACGATTTCGGCGCTAAACGTAACATTCTGCGTATGTTAGCGGACCGCGGCTGCCGCCTGACGGTTGTACCGGCGAAAACCTCAGCAGAAGACGTTCTGAAGATGAATCCGGACGGTATCTTCCTGTCCAACGGCCCTGGCGACCCGGCGCCGTGCGACTATGCGATTACCGCGATTCAGAAATTCCTCGAAACCGATATTCCGGTATTTGGCATCTGCCTCGGCCATCAGCTGTTGGCGCTGGCGAGCGGTGCGAAGACCATTAAGATGAAGTTTGGCCACCACGGCGGTAACCATCCGGTAAAAGATATTGATAACAATACCGTGATGATCACCGCGCAGAACCACGGTTTTGCTGTAGATGAAGCCTCCATGCCTGCCAACCTGCGCGTGACCCACAAGTCACTGTTCGACGGCACCTTGCAGGGGATTCATCGTACCGACAAACCGGCATTCAGCTTCCAGGGGCACCCTGAAGCGAGTCCGGGTCCGCACGACGCTGCACCGCTGTTCGACCACTTTATCGAGTTAATTGAGCAATACCGTCAGTCCGCGAAATAATCAGGAGTAAAAGAGCCATGCCAAAACGTACAGACATAAAAAGTATCCTGATTCTGGGCGCGGGTCCGATTGTTATCGGTCAGGCGTGTGAGTTTGACTATTCCGGTGCACAGGCGTGTAAAGCCCTGCGTGAAGAGGGTTACCGCGTTATTCTGGTGAACTCCAACCCGGCAACCATCATGACCGACCCGGAAATGGCCGATGCCACCTACATCGAGCCAATTCACTGGGAAGTAGTACGCA
The DNA here is from genome assembly GCF_009495675.1 of Citrobacter sp. S39. Lineage (NCBI taxonomy): Bacteria > Pseudomonadati > Pseudomonadota > Gammaproteobacteria > Enterobacterales > Enterobacteriaceae > Citrobacter > Citrobacter sp. S39. The sequence goes on along the minus strand of NZ_CP045555.1, from coordinate 192,936 downwards.
AAATTATTGAGAAAGAACGTCCGGACGCGGTGCTGCCAACCATGGGCGGTCAGACGGCGCTGAACTGTGCGCTGGAGCTGGAGCGCCAGGGCGTACTGGCTGAATTCGGCGTGACCATGATTGGCGCAACGGCGGATGCCATTGATAAAGCGGAAGACCGTCGTCGCTTCGATATCGCGATGAAGAAGATTGGTCTCGACACCGCGCGTTCAGGTATCGCTCACACCATGGAAGAAGCGCTGGCGGTTGCCGCTGACGTTGGCTTCCCGTGCATTATCCGCCCTAGCTTCACCATGGGTGGCACCGGCGGCGGTATCGCCTACAACCGCGAAGAGTTCGAAGAAATCTGCGAACGCGGTCTGGACCTTTCCCCAACCAACGAGCTGCTGATTGATGAATCGCTGATTGGTTGGAAAGAGTACGAGATGGAAGTGGTGCGTGATAAAAACGACAACTGCATCATCGTCTGCTCCATCGAAAACTTCGACGCGATGGGCATCCATACCGGTGATTCCATCACCGTAGCACCTGCCCAGACGCTGACCGACAAAGAATATCAAATCATGCGTAACGCCTCGATGGCGGTACTGCGTGAAATCGGCGTGGAAACCGGCGGTTCTAACGTCCAGTTTGCGGTAAACCCGAAAAACGGTCGCCTGATTGTCATCGAGATGAACCCGCGCGTATCCCGCTCCTCGGCGCTGGCGTCCAAAGCTACCGGCTTCCCGATTGCGAAAGTCGCCGCCAAGCTAGCCGTAGGTTACACCCTCGACGAACTGATGAACGACATCACCGGCGGCCGTACTCCGGCCTCGTTTGAGCCGTCCATCGACTACGTTGTGACGAAAATTCCACGCTTCAACTTCGAGAAATTCGTAGGTGCTAATGACCGTCTGACCACGCAGATGAAATCTGTTGGTGAAGTGATGGCGATTGGCCGCACCCAGCAGGAATCGCTGCAGAAAGCGCTGCGCGGTCTGGAAGTGGGCGCGACCGGCTTCGACCCGAAAGTCAGCCTGGACGACCCGGAAGCGCTGACCAAAATCCGTCGCGAACTGAAAGACGCTGGCGCTGAGCGTATCTGGTACATCGCCGATGCCTTCCGTGCTGGCCTGTCCGTCGATGGCGTGTTCAACCTGACCAACATCGACCGCTGGTTCCTGGTGCAGATTGAAGAGCTGGTGCGCCTGGAAGAAAAAGTCATTGACCTTGGCATCAACGGCCTCGACGCTGACTTCCTGCGCGTACTGAAGCGCAAAGGCTTCGCTGATGCGCGTCTGGCAAAACTGGCCGGCGTTCGCGAAGCGGAAATCCGCAAACTGCGTGACCAATATAACCTTCACCCGGTCTACAAGCGCGTGGATACCTGTGCGGCGGAATTCGCGACCGACACCGCTTATATGTACTCCACTTATGAAGATGAGTGTGAAGCGAATCCGTCCGTCGACCGCGATAAAATCATGGTGCTGGGTGGTGGTCCAAACCGTATCGGTCAGGGCATTGAGTTCGACTACTGCTGCGTACACGCCTCTCTGGCGCTGCGCGAAGACGGTTACGAGACCATCATGGTCAACTGTAACCCGGAGACTGTCTCTACTGATTACGACACTTCCGACCGCCTGTACTTCGAGCCGGTCACGCTGGAAGACGTACTGGAAATCGTGCGCATTGAGAAGCCGAAAGGCGTCATCGTACAGTACGGCGGCCAGACCCCGCTGAAGCTGGCGCGTGCGCTGGAAGCGGCAGGTGTACCGGTAATCGGCACCAGCCCGGATGCCATCGACCGCGCGGAAGACCGTGAGCGTTTCCAGCAGGCGGTTGACCGTCTGAAGCTGAAGCAACCGGCGAACGCTACCGTAACGGCTATCGAACAGGCTGTTGAGAAGGCGAAAGAGATTGGCTACCCGCTGGTGGTGCGTCCGTCATATGTTCTCGGCGGCCGCGCGATGGAAATTGTCTACGACGAAGCCGACCTGCGTCGCTACTTCCAGACTGCGGTCAGCGTTTCTAACGATGCGCCGGTACTGCTGGACCGTTTCCTTGACGATGCGGTTGAAGTGGACGTGGACGCTATCTGCGACGGCGAAATGGTGCTGATTGGTGGCATCATGGAGCACATCGAACAGGCGGGTGTACACTCCGGTGACTCCGCATGTTCACTGCCAGCGTACACCCTGAGCCAGGAAATTCAGGATGTGATGCGTCAGCAGGTGCAGAAACTGGCCTTCGAACTGCAGGTTCGCGGTCTGATGAACGTTCAGTTTGCGGTGAAGAATAACGAAGTTTACCTGATTGAAGTGAACCCGCGTGCGGCGCGTACCGTTCCGTTCGTCTCCAAGGCAACTGGCGTACCGCTGGCGAAAGTTGCGGCGCGCGTGATGGCCGGGAAAACACTGGCACAGCAGGGCGTAACCAAAGAAGTTATCCCGCCGTACTACTCAGTAAAAGAAGTGGTGCTGCCGTTCAACAAATTCCCGGGCGTTGACCCGCTGTTAGGGCCAGAAATGCGCTCTACCGGGGAAGTGATGGGCGTGGGCCGTACCTTCGCGGAAGCGTTCGCCAAGGCACAGCTGGGCAGCAGCTCCACCATGAAAAAACAGGGGCGTGCGCTGCTCTCCGTTCGCGAAGGCGATAAAGAGCGTGTGGTTGACTTGGCGGCGAAACTGCTGAAGTTTGGTTTTGAGCTGGATGCAACGCACGGCACGGCGATTGTGCTGGGCGAAGCGGGTATCAATCCACGTCTGGTGAACAAGGTGCATGAAGGGCGTCCGCACATTCAGGACCGTATCAAGAATGGCGAGTACACTTACATCATCAACACCACCGAAGGTCGTCAGGCGATTGAAGACTCTAAGCTGATTCGCCGTAGCGCCCTGCAGTACAAAGTGCATTATGACACTACCCTGAACGGCGGTTTCGCGACGGCGATGGCGCTGAATGCCGATGCCACTGAGAAGGTGACCTCGGTGCAGGAAATGCACGCGCAGATCAAAAAGTCATAAACAAAGAGTCCGGTGATAATTGCGTTAACCGGACCTGCAATATAATCTTGAAAGGGTTTCTGTAAAGAAACCCTTTTTTTATCTCTCGTAAGGTCATTCCTGGCCAAATGCAGTTTCATAACCACATTTTCAATGTAATAAGCACGATATTGCTCACACTAATCAACATTCAAGTCGCATACTATCTTTTATATCCACAGTTTTAATATGGCTTAGTTTTTATTAATTTGGACAGGCCGTAGCCAGATTTTTAATTTGTGAAATGGTGTGCTTATGTGTGAAAAATATGTTGAAAGACCGCTTTATTTGTTAATTGCTGACTGGATGATGGCTGAAGATCGTTGGATCACCGCAAAAGAAATTTCCCGCCATTTTGATATTGAACACTGCAAAGCAATTAATACGCTCTCTTATATTCTGTCGGAAGTGGGAGAAATTGTTTGTGAAGTTAAGATGATCCCTAATCAGATTGCAGGCCGGGGCTGCCAGTGCCAGCGTCTGGTAAAAGTCATCAGTATTGATTCTCACCTCTACAACCGATTGAGCCACAATTTGCAGGAAAAAAAGGTGAGTGTGGCGAAAACGCCGCGGCTGTCTGCCGTTCCCCCAACAGAGCTCAACCGTGAGCAGAAATGGCAGATGATGCTCTCCAAGAGTATGCGTCGCTAATTGTCAGTTGCCTGATGGCGGCATAAACGGTGGTTGACGCGTAGGCCGGATAAGCGTGAGCGAATCCGGCATCAATTACTGTGCTGATTTGGGTTTTACGTCCGTCGTGCCTTTCAGGCGCGGCCGGTGTTCTTCGACCCGCGTTAATGGCTGCGTTTCGCGTAAACCTGCCCGGCAGCGGACCGCAAGATCCTGATACTCTTTGGTGTTTAACCGTTTCCAGTGCAGTTCCTGGTCCGTGACTTCACGCAATACGCGAGCGGGTGAGCCCACCAGCATCTGCCTTGCCTCCCCCTGAAATCCGGCTTTGACAAAGCTCATGGCGGCGACAATGCTCTCTTCACCAATCGCTGCGCCGTCCATAATGACGCTGTTCATGCCGATCAGCGCATCTCTGCCCACCACGCAACCGTGCAGGATTGCGCCATGGCCGATATGCCCATTCTCATGCACGATGGTGTCAGTGTCGCAATAACCGTGCATGATGCAGCCATCCTGCAAGTTTGAACCTGCCTCCAGAATCAGGCGACCATAGTCACCACGCAGTGAGGCATGCGGGCCGACGTAGACGCCAGCCCCCACGATTACATCACCAATCAACACGGCGCTGGGATGAACATACGCCTCTGGATGCACTACCGGAATCAGGCCTTCAAAGGCGTAATAGCTCATCGGTTATCAGCGTCCTTTCCACACCGGATCGCGTTTTTCTGCAAACGCCTGCGGTCCTTCAAGCGCATCTTCGGAGTGCAGCACTGACGGATAGTGCTTCAGCACGCCGCTGCGGATGTAGCGGTAGCCTTCTTCCACCGGCATTTCGCTGGTCGCACGATAAATCTCTTTCAGCGCGGCGATCGCCAGCGGGGCGCTATTCACCAGCTGCTGCGCCAGTTCGCGCGCGCTATCCATCAGTTCGCTCTGGCTGACAACGCGGTTGACGATACCCCAACGCAGTGCTTCTTCGGCACTCATTCGTCTGCCGGTCATCACCATTTCGTTGACGATAGCCGGTGGCAGTAGCTTCGGCAGACGCAGAACGCCGCCGCTGTCAGGCACGATCCCGAGCTTGGCTTCCGGTAGCGCGAAGCTGGCATTTTCCGCGCAGACGATAAAATCCGCCGCCAGCGCCAATTCAAAACCACCGCCAAACGCATAGCCGTTTACCGCAGCGATGACCGGTTTATTGAGGTCGAAAATTTCGGTTAAACCGGCAAAGCCGCCTGGGCCAAAATCGGCATCCGGCGCTTCACCTTCAGCTGCCGCTTTTAAGTCCCAGCCCGCAGAAAAGAATTTCTCACCGCCGCCGGTGATTATCGCTACGCGTAATTCCGGGTCATCACGAAAATTAAGAAACGCTTCACCCATGGCAAAACTGGTTTTTGCATCAATGGCATTGGCTTTAGGCCGATCGAGGGTAATTTCCAGAATCGGGCCGTTACGGGTCAGATGTAATGATTCACTCATAGTTCATCTCCAGATAAATAGATTTCCCGGCAGGAGGAATTCCTACCGGGAGGGTTATTTCAGATTTTTTTTGATTATTTTTCCTGAACAATTGCGCGGCAGGTCGGTTCTTATCTCCATAAACGAGGGAACCTTGAATTTCGCCATATTGTTTTCGCAGAAGCTGAAGAACTCGGCTTCGCTTAATGTTTCACCTTCATTAAGGACGATAAACGCTTTAATGGCTTCATCACGGATTGAATCTTTAATACCGACAACCACAATGTCCTGAATTTTCGGATGCGCAGAAATAATATTTTCCAGCTCGACGCAGGAGACATTTTCTCCGCCGCGTTTAATCATGTTGCAGCGTCTGTCGACGAAATAAAAATAGCCATCCGCATCCTGATAGCCCGAATCTCCGGTATGTAACCAGCCTTCAGGTTCCAGCGCTTTGGCGGTAGCCTCCGGCTGGGCATAGTACTCTTTGAAGATTGTTTTGCCCGGCACGCCTTTAATACAGATTTCGCCAATTTCTCCGGCGGGCAGGGGACGGTTGTGATCGTCACGGATTTCGGCTTCATAGCTAAATCCCACGCGGCCAATGGAGGGCCAGCGTCGTTTGTCACCGGGACGGTCGCCGATAATACCGACGATGGTTTCAGTCATACCGTAGGAGGTCAGCAGCCTGACGCCAAAGCGTTCGGTAAAGGCGTCTTTTTCCTGTGCGGATAAATTGAGATAGAACATCACTTCGCGCAGGTGATGCTGTCTGTCGGTTGGCGCGGCAGGTTGTACCATCAGCGTTCTGATCATCATCGGAATGCATTCGGTAACCGTCGCCTTATATCTATGCACCTGATTCCAGAACGCCCTGGCACTGTACTTCTCTAGCAGCACAAAGGTGCTGCCAGCGGAGAATGCGGGCATTGCGGCGGTACACTGACAGTCGATATGAAAAGCGGGCATCACCGTCATGTAGACGTCATCATCGCGCAGAGCGATTTGCCAGGAAGTGTAGTAGCCTGCAAAACGCAGGTTGTAGTGGGTAATCACCACCCCTTTAGGCCGTGAAGTGGTGCCTGAGGTAAACAGAATTTCCGCCGTATCGTCAGTGGATAACGCGGGCGTATAACACAGCGTGGCGGACTGGCGGGATTGCAGTTGGGTAAAGTGGCTCACGCCGTCGTCAACCGGAAGCTGTTCGCCAATCAGACAGATATGATTAAGCGGTGTGGTATTTTCCAGCCGTATCTGGCGGTACATAGGATAAAACTGGGCGCTGGTGACCAGCAGGCTTACCTGGCTGTTTTGCAGGATCCAGGCACTTTCTTCGCCCAGTAAGCGGGCATTAATCGGTACCATAATGGCGCCAATTTTTGCCAGCCCAAACCAGCAAAAAATGAATTCCGGACAGTTATCCAGATGCAATGCGACCTTATCGCCCTTGCGGATCCCTAAGGAATGGAACAGGTTTGCCGTGCGGTTAATCTCTTCATTGAGCGAGGCATAGCTAAACTGCCGAACGACTCCTTCGCAGGATTCGAAAATTAACGCCGTTTTATCTCCGTACACCCCGGCCAGGTCGTCCCACATCTGACGTAAGTTTTGTCCGCCAACGATATCCATATTGCTTTATCCACTGAAATCAGGCGTGAGCGCTAACCAATGAGCGGTCAGCGCGTCGCGTTTATTCCTCAACTCTGGCCAGGCCTTTGCCGACCAGCTCATTTATGTCTGCTTCGCTATAACCAATGTTTTTCAGAATGGCGGCAGTATCCATGCCATGTGACGGCATGCCACGCCAGATTTTCCCCGGGTTGTTTTTAAATTTCGGCATGATGTTTGGCCCTTTGCAGGTGCGGCCATCCATTGTTTGCCACTGAGTAATGGATTCACGGGCAACGTACTGCGGGTTGCCTTCCAGTTCCGGAATGGTCAGCACCTTCGCGCAGGCGATATTCAGCTCAGCAAAACGCGCCTGGACTTCGGCGATGGTGTGTGTTGCCAGCCACGCGTCCAGTTTCTCTTCCACGAGCGGGCCGTAAGGGCATTCCACGCGATGGATAAGCTGGGTGCCTTCCGGGACTTCCGGTGTGCCAAGAATGTGGGCGAGGCCAATATCTTTGAAGCACTCGTTGATTTGCGTGATGCCGACCAGCTCCATGACGATATAGCCATCGGCGCATTTATACAGGCCGCAGCCAGCGTAATACGGGTCTTTGCCTTTGGTCATACGTGGGCAAATTTCGCCGCCGTTGAAGTAATCCATCATGAAATACTGACCCATGCGCAGCATCACCTCGTACATGGCGATATCGATGCTTTCACCTTTACCCGTTTCGCGGACTTTGTGCAGAGCCGCCAGCGCCGCTGTCGTCGCGGTCATCCCGGAGAAGTAATCGGCGGTGTACGGGAAGGCTGGCATTGGCTGATCCACGTCACCGTTTTGGATCAGATAGCCACTGAACGCCTGTGCGATGGTGTTATACGCCGGAAGATTGGTGTACTCCTCGGTACCAAACTGGCCGAAGCCGGAAAGGTGGGCGATAACCAGTTTCGGGTTATGTTCCCACAGCACTTCATCGGTAATACCGCGGCGGGCAAAGGCCGGGCCTTTACTGGCTTCAATGAAAATATCGGTGGTTTCCATCAGCTTCAGAAACGCTTCCCGGCCTTCATCTTTGAAAATATTCAGCGACAGGGCATGCAGATTACGGCGTGAGAGCTGCGGATAGTTAGGTTGCACGCGGATGGTATCGGCCCACGCAACGTTTTCAATCCAGATAACCTCAGCACCCCATTCGGCGAACATCTGTCCGGCGAACGGACCGGCAATTTCGATCCCTGAAAAGACAACGCGTACCCCGGAAAGCGGGCCGAAGGCTGGCATTGGTAAATGATTCATCATTTTTCTCCTGGCATTTTTTTGTAGGCCCGGTAAGCGCAGCGCCACCGGGCATATTGCCGGATGGTGGCGTAAACGCCTTATCCGGCCTACGAAACGAACAAATCAACGGTATTGCTTCAATACCGCACGACCCAACGTCAGGATCTGCATTTCGTCAGAACCACCAGAAACACGGTCAACGCGCAGGTCACGCCAGAAGCGCGTGATGCGATGGTTACCCGCGATACCCACGCCACCCAGCACCTGCATGGCGGTGTCTACCACTTCAAATGCCGCGTTGGCGCAGAAGTATTTGCACATGGCCGCGTCGCCCGAGGTAATAGTGCCGTTATCCGCTTTCCATGCGGCTTCCAGCAGCATGTTTTTCATGGAGTTCAGTTTGATCGCCATGTGCGCGAACTTCTCCTGAATCAGCTGGAAACGGCCGATCGTTTCGCCAAACTGTACGCGTTGGTTGGCATAACGCGCTGCGTCTTCAAAAGCGCACATTGCCGTACCGTAGTTGGTCAGTGCGACGAGGAAGCGTTCATGGTCAAACTCTTCTTTCACACGATTGAAGCCATTACCTTCCCGACCGAACATGTCTTTCTCGTCCAGTTCAACGTCATCAAAGGTGATTTCACAGCAGCTATCCATGCGCAGACCGAGTTTCTCCAGTTTGTTGACCTTGATACCCGCCTTGCTCATGTCAACAAACCACTCGGTATAAACAGGTTTATCCGGCGATGCACCATCTCTCGCCATCACTACGATGTACGGGGTATAGGCGCTACTGGTGATAAAGCACTTACTGCCATTAAGATAAACCTTACCATTTTTGCGTGTATAAGTGGTTTTCAGACTGCCAACATCCGATCCCGCTCCCGGTTCGGTAATTGCAGAGTTCCACATCTGCTTACCTGTTCCCTGGAACGCCATGATTTTATCGATTTGTTCCTGAGTCCCTTCACGCAGGAAGGTGTTAAAACCCCCCGGTAACTGGTACAGCACATAGGTTGGCGCGCCCAGGCGGCCGAGTTCCATCCAGACGGCGGCAACGGTGACAAAACCGGCTTCCAGCCCGCCGTGTTCTTCCGGGATCAACAGGCTATCGATGCCCATATCTGCCAGTGCTTTTACAAAACGCTCAGGGTAGACGCTGTCGCGATCGCACTCGGCAAAATAAGCTTCCCAGTTCTCACTGGCCATCAGTTCACGAATACCGGCGACAAACAGTTCCTGCTCGTCATTTAAGTTGAAATCCATCTTTCAGCCTCTTGATCAATTGGGTTAATAAGAATTACTTGTCTTTCCAGTGCACTTTGGCGTCTTTAATAAAGGACAGCGTCACCATGATGTTGACGAAGAACAGCGGACATCCTCCGGCGATAATTGCGGTCTGAATGGGCTTCAGCCCACCCAGCGCCAGCAGAACGATGCCGATGACGCCGACCAGAACGGACCAACCGATACGCACCAACAGCGGCGGTTCTTCACCATCGCGAACTTCGCGACAGGTGGACATCGCCAGGGTGTAGGAGCAGGCGTTAATTAGCGTGACGGTGGCAATAAAGCAGAGGATAAAGAAGCCCCACATGGTGGCGGTGCTGAATGGCAAGGCGGCCCAGGTTTCGATAATGGCGCGCGCCACGCCGTGTTGTTCAATCAGCTGCGGGATGTTGAGAATGTTTTTATCCATCAGCAGCAGCGTGTTGCTGCCAAGGACTGTCCACAGGATCCAGGTGGAAGCGGTCAGGCCCAGCACCATCCCAAAGCACAGTTCACGTACGGTACGACCACGAGAAATACGCGCCAGGAAGATACTCATCTGGATGGCGTAAATGACCCACCACGCCCAGTAGAAAACAGTCCAGCCCTGCGGGAATCCGCCTTTGCCGATGGCATCGGTATAGAACAGCATGCGCGGCAGATACATCAGCAGCATGCCGACCGAGTCGGTGAAGTAGTTCATGATGAAGCTGGCGCCGCTGACGATAAACACCCAGCCCAGCATCAGGAAGCTCAGGTAGCTACGCACGTCGCTGGCGATTCTGACTCCTTTTTGCAGGCCACAGGCTACGCAAATGGCGTTCAGAATGATCCAGCAGGTAATGATGATGGCGTCGAGTTGCAGCGTATGCGGAATACCGAACAGCCATTGCATACACTCGGTTACCAGCGGCGTCGCCAGACCGAGGCTGGTACCCATCGCGAAGATCAGCGCCACCAGGTAGAAGTTATCAACGATGGTGCCGAACAGCCCTTTCGCATGCTTTTCGCCCACTAACGGTACCAGCGTGGAGCTGGGACGGATGACGTCCATCTTGCGCACAAAGAAGAAATAGGCGAAGGCCACAGAAAGGAAGCTGTAGGTTGCCCACGGCAACGGCCCCCAGTGGAACAGGCTGTACGCCAGACCGATCTCTTTCGCACCCGTGGAATTGGGCTCCAAAGCGAACGGCGGAGTAGAGATATAGTAGTAGATCTCGATGGAACCCCAGAACAGCACCGCGGCGGATGTACAGGAGGCGAACATCATAAAAATCCAGCTGGCGGTACTAAACTCGGGTTTTTCGTCGCCTAATTTCTTTTTGGCATACGGGCCAAAGACTAACCAGAACCATCCGAAGAGCATGACGACCATATACCATTCGAATGCCCAACCCCAGACGTTGGTGACATAACTGAATACCGCATTAATAACGACGTTAGCGGCATCAAGATCTCTTACTGTTAGCCAACAAAGTATCCCAACAATTATTAATGGCGGAAAAAAAACCTTCGGTTCAATTCCCGATTTTCTCTTTTCATTTTTCATAAGTGAATTCCAGTGTGAAAACGAAATTTATTTAGCGTGCCCGTATGTGATCGTTTGTTTATTTATTATTAATGATTTGTTGATGACTTTTTAACCTCTGGGGCGCCTCAGTGAGTAACTCATAATGGGTATTCATTTCCGGCTATTCTGTTATCTTTGTCACACTTTTTTATGCTGGTTATTTTGTCTGGAAATCTAGATAATTTCTTTATTAATCATGATGTTGGCATTGGTTTTTTAACTTTTTTAAGTGACTGGCGTTCAATATTGTTGAACCAGCAGACAATATTGAAAATTTTCATATTTGACGTGATTCTTTCAATATTGGTGAGGCATGTAACACTATTGAAAGTTACGAATTTCAATGTGTGACATTTTCAATATTGGTGATTAAGGTTTTATTTCCGAATTAAAGAGCGTGATATCTGTATTTAACACCGCCGATATAAATACGTTTCCTTCATGATTTCTGGAGATGCAATGAAGATAATTACTTGCTACAAATGCGTACCTGATGAGCAGGATATTGCGATTAATAATGCTGATGGAACACTCGATTTCAGCAAAGCAGATGGCAAAATCAGCCAATATGATCTGAATGCGATCGAAGCGGCTTGCCAGTTAAAACAGCAGGTGGGAGAGGCTCAGGTTGTGGCCATGAGCGTCGGAGGCAAAGCGCTGACCAATGCAAAAGGGCGCAAAGATGTGCTTTCCCGTGGCCCTGATGAACTGATTGTTGTCATTGACGATCAATTTGAACAGGCGCTGCCGCAACAAACTGCCACTGCGCTGGCTGCCGCCGTGCAAAAATCCGGTTTTGATCTGCTTATTTGCGGCGACGGTTCTTCCGATCTTTATGCTCAGCAGGTTGGTCTGCTGGTGGGCGAAATGCTGGACGTGCCGGCGATAAACGGCGTGAGCAAAATCCTCTCTCTTACCGACAGCACTCTGACGGTAGAGCGTGAACTGGAAGATGAAGTTGAAACCCTGAGTATCCCGCTTCCGGCGGTTATCGCGGTCTCTACTGACATCAACACCCCTCAAATCCCTTCCATGAAAGCCATTCTTGGTGCGGCGAAAAAACCGGTTCAGGTTTGGTCACCTGCAGACATTGGGCTGAACAGCGTGCAGGCGTATTCCGCACAACAGGTTGCTGCGCCGAAACAGCGCGAGCGTCAGCGCGTTGTAATTGAAGGTGACGGTGAAGAACAGATTGCCGCGTTTGTCGAGAATCTTCGCAAAATCATTTAATTATCAGGGGATGTTATGAACAAATTTTCCAGTATCTGGGTATTCAGCGATACCCCTTCTCGTCTGCCGGAACTGATGAATGGTGCGCAGGCTTTAGGTGAAAAAGTTAACACGTTTGTGCTCAGCGATGCGGACAGCGCAACGGCATGTCATTTAGGCGCGGATCATGTCTGGCTGCTCAGCGGCAAACCAGAAGACCGTATGGTTGAAGACTACGCCGATGTGATGGCTCAGACCATTCGTCAGCACAGCGAGGGCGGCGCGGTGCTGCTGCCGAATACACGTCGGGGCAAGCTGTTAGCGGCAAAGCTGGGCTTTCGCTTGTCGGCTGCAGTCTCAAATGATGCCAGCGCAGTCGCGGTGCAGGATGGAAAAGCGGTGGTCAAACATATGGTCTACGGTGGCCTGGCGATGGGAGCAGAAACAATCGCTTCACCGTTTGCCGTGATCACTCTCAGTAGCGGAACGTTTGACGCGCAGCAACCGGATACCACCCGCAGCGGCGAGATGCATACCGTACAGTGGCAGGATCCGGCCATTGTCGTGACCCGTACGGCAACTCAGGCGCGTCAGAGCAACAGCGTCGATCTCGACAAAGCCCGTCTGGTGGTCAGCGTGGGACGCGGTATTGGTAGCAAAGAAAATATCTCGCTGGCAGAAGCGCTGTGCCAGACGATTGGCGCTGAGTTGGCCTGTTCCCGTCCGGTGGCGGAAAACGAGAAGTGGATGGAGCATGAACGCTACGTCGGCATCTCCAACCTGATGCTTAAGCCTGAACTGTATCTGGCCGTGGGGATCTCCGGGCAGATCCAACATATGGTCGGTGCCAACGGCGCACAGACGATTTTCGCCATCAACAAAGACAAAAATGCGCCGATTTTCCAGTATGCAGATTATGGCATTGTTGGCGATGCGCTGAAGATCCTGCCTGCGCTGACGGCTGCCTTAGCGCGTTAAACCATTCGGGCAGGATGCGAAGGTATCCTGCCGCTGACAGGAGTACGTATGTCCGAAGATATCTTTGATGCCATCATCGTGGGTGCAGGTCTGGCTGGTTCGGTTGCGGCGCTGGTGCTGGCTCGGGAAGGTGCACAGGTGCTGGTTATCGAGCGCGGCAATTCTGCTGGCGCGAAGAATGTCACCGGTGGGCGCATGTATGCGCATAGCCTGGAGCGCATCATTCCCGGTTTTGCTGAGCAGGCCCCCATTGAACGCATAATCACCCACGAAAAGCTCGCCTTTATGACCGACAAAGGGGCGATGACCATCGACTATTGCAATGGTGAAGAGGCCGCATCGTCGCAGGTTTCTTATTCCGTCTTACGTAGCAAATTTGACGCCTGGCTGATGGAGCAGGCCGAGGAGGCGGGCGCCCAGCTTATCACTGGTATTCGTGTGGATAACGTTGTGCAGCGCGAGGGTAAAGTCGTGGGCGTGGAAGCCGACGGCGATATTCTGGAAGCCAAAGTGGTGATCCTCGCCGACGGGGTGAATTCTCTGCTGGCTGAAAAGCTGGGTATGGCAAAGCGCGTCGAGGCATCGCATGTTGCCGTCGGCGTAAAGGAGCTGATCGAACTGCCAAAATCGGTAATTGAAGATCGTTTCCAGTTACAGGGGAACGAAGGTGCAGCTTGCCTGTTTGCCGGTTCGCCAACTGATGGATTGATGGGTGGTGGCTTTCTCTATACGAATGAAACGACCCTTTCTCTGGGGCTGGTCTGCGGCCTTCATCACCTGAAAGACGCGAAAAAATCGGTCCCGCAAATGCTGGAAGATTTCAAACAGCATCCGGCGGTTGCCCCACTGATCGCCGGTGGCAAGCTGGTGGAATATGCCGCGCACGTGGTACCTGAAGCCGGTATGAATATGCAGCCAGAACTGGTGGGGGACGGTGTGCTGATCGCCGGTGACGCTGCCGGAATGTGTATGAACCTCGGCTTTACCATTCGCGGTATGGATCTCGCCATTTCCGCAGGCGAAGCGGCGGCGAAAACGGTGCTTTCAGCGATGAAGCGCGACGACTTTAGCAAGCAGTCGCTGGGTGAATACCGTCAGCATCTGGACGATGGCCCGATGCGCGATATGCGTATGTACCAGAAGCTTCCTGCTTTTCTTGATAACCCGCGCATGTTTACCGCCTATCCCGAAATGGCGGTCAGTATCGCACGCGACCTGTTCACCGTAGATGGTTCCGCCCCAGTGCCAATGCGTAAAAAAATCCTGCGTCATGCGAAGAAAGTGGGCTTCATCAACCTGATGAAAGATGGCCTGAAAGGAGTGACCGTATTATGACATCTCCCGTCAATGTGGACGTCAAACTGGGCGTCAATAAGTTCAATGTCGATGAAGACAGCCCACATATCATTCTCAAAACCGATCCTGATAAACAGGCGCTGGAAGTGCTGATTAAGGCCTGTCCAGCGGGGCTGTATAAAAAGCAGGACGACGGCAGCGTACGGTTTGATTACGCCGGATGTCTGGAGTGCGGAACGTGCCGTATTCTCGGGCTCGATACAGCGCTGGAAAAGTGGGAATACCCGCGTGGGACATTTGGCGTGGAGTTTCGCTACGGTTAATAAGTACGAGGTTGTGCACCCGTAGGCCGGATAAGACGCGCTAGCGTCGCCATCCGGCAATCATGTGACGCCAGTGCCGGATGGGGGCGTAAACGCCTTATCCGGCCTATAGATGACGCTTTGCCCGTGTTGAAACAGGAAGTCGCTATGCAGCAGCCCAGGAACTTTGATGACATCAAATTTACCTCTATTCACCGCCGGATAATGCTGTGGGGAAGCGGTGGGCCATTTCTGGATGGTTATGTGCTGGTGATGATTGGCGTAGCGCTGGAACAGCTCACGCCAGCATTGAAACTGGACGCACAGTGGATTGGTCTGCTGGGTGCCGGCACGCTCGCTGGTCTGTTTGTGGGGACGTCGCTGTTTGGCTACATTTCCGATAAGGTCGGGCGGCGCAAAATGTTCATCATCGATATTATCGCCATTGGCGTGATATCGGCAGCAACCATGTTTGTTTCCTCGCCCGTTGAGCTGTTGGTGATGCGCGTGCTGATCGGCATTGTGATTGGTGCCGATTATCCGATTGCTACCTCGATGATTACCGAGTTCTCCAATACCCGCCAGCGCGCTTTCTCCATCGGTTTTATCGCCGCGATGTGGTATGTCGGCGCCACCTGTGCCGATCTGGTCGGTTACTGGCTTTATGATGTTGAGGGAGGATGGCGCTGGATGCTGGGCAGCGCGGTGATCCCCTGTATTTTGATCCTGATTGGGCGCTTCGATCTTCCTGAATCGCCGCGCTGGCTGCTGCGTAAAGGTCGGGTGAAAGAGTGTGAAGCGATGATGATCAAACTGTTCGGCGAACCGGTGGTGTTCGACGAAGAAGCACCGCAGGAGACGCGTTTCCTACAGCTGTTTAACCGCCGTCATTTCCCGTTTGTCCTGTTTGTCGCCGCTATCTGGACCTGCCAGGTGATTCCGATGTTCGCCATTTATACCTTTGGTCCGCAGATTGTTGGAATGTTGGGGCTTGGTGCCGGGAAAAGCGCGGCGTTGGGCAATGTGGTGATAAGTCTGTGCTTTATGCTGGGGTGCATTCCGCCCATGTTCTGGCTCAATAGCGCGGGCCGCCGACCGCTATTGATTGGCAGCTTTATTATGATGACGCTGGCGTTGGCTGTGCTGGGGTTAATTCCTGATATGGGGGCGTGGCTGGTGGTGCTGGCGTTTGCCGTGTACGCGTTTTTCTCGGGGGGACCGGGAAACCTGCAGTGGCTATACCCAAACGAACTGTTCCCTACCGACATTCGCGCGTCTGCCGTCGGGGTGATTATGTCCTTAAGCCGCATCGGTACTATTGTTTCAACCTGGGCGCTGCCGGTATTCATCACCAAATACGGTATCAGCAATGTCATGCTGATGGGCGCAGGAATTTCGCTGATTGGCCTGCTTGTGTCCATCGCTTTCGCCCCGGAAACGCGAGGTCTGACGCTGGCGCAAACCAGTCAAATGACGATTCGCAGTAAGCCCGTGACCAGGGCAGGCTATTAGGAGTGTTCTGTATTTTCCCTGCAACTCAGTCAGTTAGCCTACAGTTAACTGGGTATATCACTGAAAACAACTGAAAAGCAGGGAGAACACCATGCAAAAACATATCCTGATCACCTCAATTTTTACCGCAGCAGCACTGTTTACCGTGGCCGGTTGTTCCTCAAACCAGGCGGTTAAAACCACCGATGGCAAAACAATCGTCACTGACGGCAAACCGCAGGTTGATGATGATACTGGTCTGGTGTCGTACAAAAATGCCCAGACGGGTAAGACGGAACAGATTAACCGCGATCAGGTTAAGGATATGAGCGAACTGGACAACTAGTTCAGTTTTCTCCATTCAGCCACTCAATAATATTGACTGTTAGCCTGTGGATTAAGTGACTAAACTCACTGTTATTACAATAATGCAGTGACACAGGCTAATCATGATTCTCATCATTTATGCGCATCCCTATCCGCAACATTCGCATGCGAATAAGCGGATGCTTGAACAGGCAAGGACGCTGGAGGGCGTGGAGATACGCTCGCTATACCAGCTCTACCCCGACTTCAATATCGATATTGCCGCTGAACAGGATGCGCTGGCGCGCGCTGATTTGATCATCTGGCAGCATCCGATGCAGTGGTACAGCACACCTCCATTACTCAAGCTGTGGATGGATAAAGTCCTTTCGCACGGCTGGGCGTATGGCCATGGCGGTACTGCGCTGCACGGTAAACAACTGCTGTGGGCGGTGACGACCGGCGGCGGTGAAAACCACTTCGATATTGGCTCCCATCCCGGATTTGATGTGCTTTCTCAGCCTTTACAGGCAACAGCGCTCTATTGCGGCCTCAAATGGCTGCCGCCGTTTGCGATGCACTGTACGTTTATCTGTGATGATGAAACGCTGCAAGCGCAGGCGCGTCACTACAAACAGCGTCTGATGGAATGGCAGGAGGCACACCATGGATAGCCATACGCTGATACAGGCGCTGATTTATCTCGGATCGGCGGCGCTGATTGTACCCATCGCCGTACGGCTGGGATTAGGGTCGGTACTGGGGTATCTCATCGCCGGATGCATTATCGGACCCTGGGGTCTGAGGCTGGTGACGGACGCCGAATCCATCCTGCATTTTGCGGAGATCGGTGTGGTACTGATGCTGTTTGTCATCGGTCTGGAGCTGGATCCGCAACGTTTGTGGAAATTGCGGGCATCGGTGTTCGGCGGCGGTGCGCTACAGATGGTGGTTTGCGGCGGCTTAATTGGTTTGTTCTGTATGTTCCTTGGCCTGCGCTGGCAGGTAGCGGAACTGATCGGCATGACGCTGGCGCTTTCCTCAACGGCTATCGCTATGCAGGCAATGAATGAACGCAACCTGATGGTTTCGCAAATGGGCCGCAGCGCGTTTGCCGTGCTGCTGTTCCAGGATATCGCCGCTATTCCATTGGTGGCGATGATCCCGTTACTGGCGGCGAGCGGCGCATCGACTACGCTTGGGGCGTTTGCATTGTCAGCCCTGAAGGTAGCGGGCGCACTGGTATTAGTGGTGGTATTGGGGCGTTATGTCACACGTCCGGCCTTGCGTTTTGTTGCGCGTTCGGGCCTGCGGGAAGTATTCAGTGCCGTTGCGCTGTTCCTCGTGTTTGGCTTCGGTCTGCTCCTGGAAGAGGTTGGCCTGTCGATGGCGATGGGGGCCTTTCTGGCTGGGGTGCTGCTGGCAAGCTCTGAGTATCGCCACGCGCTGGAAAGCGACATTGAGCCATTTAAAGGATTGCTGCTGGGACTGTTTTTCATTGGCGTGGGGATGTCTATCGACTTTGGTACGCTGATTGATAATCCCTTGCGCATTATCATTTTGCTGGTCGGTTTCCTGGTTATCAAAACCGTCATGCTGTGGTTGATAGCGAAACCGTTGCAGGTGCCGAACAAGCAGCGTCGCTGGTTTGCCGTATTGTTAGGGCAGGGCAGTGAGTTTGCCTTTGTGGTGTTTGGTGCGGCGCAAATGGCAAATGTGCTCGATCCTGACTGGGCGAAATCGCTGACGCTGGCGGTGGCGTTGTCGATGGCGGCTACGCCGATTTTGCTGGTGATTTTGACGCGTCTGGAAAAATCGGCGACTTCGGAAGAGCGGGAAGCCGATGAAATCGATGAGGAGCAACCGCGGGTGATCATCGCTGGATTTGGGCGATTTGGCCAGATAACCGGTCGTCTGTTGTTGTCGAGTGGGGTCAAAATGGTGGTTCTTGATCATGACCCGGACCATATCGAAACGCTGCGTAAATTCGGGATGAAGGTTTTCTATGGCGATGCGACCCGGATGGATCTGCTGGAGTCTGCCGGGGCGGCGAAAGCTGAAGTCATTATTAATGCCATTGACGATCCGCAAACCAGCCTGCAGTTAACCGAAATGGTGAAAGAGCATTTCCCGCATCTGCAAATTATTGCTCGTGCGCGCGATGTGGATCATTACATCCGCCTGCGCCAGGCGGGCGTGGATATGCCGGAACGTGAAACCTTTGAAGGTGCACTGAAGACCGGACGTCTGGCGTTGGAAGGTCTTGGGCTTGGGCGCTATGAGGCACGTGAGCGGGCCGACGTATTCCGCCGATTCAATACCATGATGGTAGAGGAGATGGTGAAAGGGGAAAATGACGCGACTTCCCGCGCAGCCGTTTATAAACGCACCAGCGCAATGCTGAGTGAAATTATTGCGGAAGATCGTCAGCACTTATCGTTAATTCAACGCCATGGCTGGCAAGGCACGGATGAAGGTAAGCATACGGGCGACGTCGCCGATGAGCCGGAAGTGAAACCGTCAGCATAGGGTAAAAAATGTGATGTTCTGCAAACTTTACTGCTAATTGGCTGTTTTTGAACTACTGTAATGCTGGCGTACCACCTTAAATAGGTCGGTTCGCCAGCAGAACGGAAAATTTTCCTGTTCATCCTCTTTCCGCCAGTCGACGAAAGATTGCGCTTTCCGTATAGTGGCGACAATTTTTTTGTATCCGGGAAATATTCAATGATCAGTCTGATTGCGGCGTTAGCGGTAGATCGCGTCATCGGTATGGAGAACGCCATGCCGTGGAACCTCCCTGCCGATCTCGCCTGGTTTAAACGTAATACCTTAAACAAGCCGGTTGTCATGGGACGCCACACCTGGGAATCCATCGGGCGACCGTTACCTGGGCGTAAAAATATCGTCATCAGCAGCAAGCCTGGCACTGACGATCGTGTGCAGTGGGTGAAGTCTGTTGATGAAGCCATTGCGGCCTGCGGTGATGAACCAGAGATTATGGTGATTGGCGGTGGGCGCGTGTATGAGCAGTTCCTGCCAAAAGCGCAGAAGCTGTATCTGACGCACATTGATGCTGAAGTCGAAGGGGATACGCATTTCCCGGACTACGAACCGGATGACTGGGAGTCGGTGTTCAGTGAATTCCACGATGCCGACGCGCAAAACTCTCACAGCTACTGCTTCGAGATTCTGGAGCGTCGTTAATCCTGTAAGTGCCGGATGGCGGCGAAACGCCTTATCCGGCCTACTCTTGTGCCAGATGTAGGCCTGATAAGCGTAGCGCCATCAGGCATAAATCTCTCAGGCGTTGACCGCTTCGCCAGGATCCAGATTCAGATGGCGATTTGATGGCTGCACAAAGTACTGTTTGTCTTCCCAGCGCAGACAGGTGAGATCGCCTCCCCAGCAACACCCCGTATCCAGCGCGTAAATACCTTCTGGTGTGCCTTTGCCTTCCAGCGATGCCCAGTGCCCGAATGCAATGCTGTACGCTTCACTGACAGGTCCAGGAATGGCAAACCATGGCTTCAGCGGGGCAGGTGCGTCTTCTGGTGACTCTTTGCTGTACATATCCAGTTGACCGTTGGGGAAGCAGTAACGCATGCGGGTAAAGGCGTTGGTAATAAAACGCAGGCGTGCCAGCCCGGTCAGTTCCGGGGTCCAGTTATTGGGCATGTCGCCGTACATCGCATCAAGGAAGAAGGGATATGAGTCGCTCGACAACACGGCTTCAACATCGCGAGCACAGTCTTTTGCCGTCTGCAGGTCCCACTGTGGGGTGATACCGGCATGTGCCATCACCAGCTTCTTCTCTTCGTCTACCTGCAACAGCGGTTGACGGCGGAGCCAGTTAAGTAATTCGTCGGCATCCGGTGCTTCGAGCAGAGATGTGACCCTGTCTTTAGGTTTATTACGACTGATACCAGCAAATACGGCCAGCAGGTGTAAATCGTGATTACCCAATACTAACCGCACGCTGTCGCCCAGTGATTTCACGTAGCGCAAAACGTCCAGCGAGCCCGGCCCACGAGCGACCAGATCGCCGGTGAGCCATAGGGTGTCTTTTTTGGAATTAAAGTCTACCTGATGCAGCAAGGCTACCAGTTCATCGTAACAACCGTGAACGTCGCCAATAAGGTATGTCGCCATAGTTATTGTTTTAATGAATGAGTGTTGGAACGGCGAGTCGGAATACGGGAATGTCGATGGTAAAGGCGATGCCTTGTTCATCGATCATTTCGTAGTGACCCTGCATGGTGCCCAGCGGCGTTTCAATCACCGCACCGCTGGTGTACTGGTACTCTTCGCCGGGTTCGATATGGGGCTGGACGCCAACCACGCCTTCACCCTGGACTTCTGTTTCGCGGCCATGACCATTAGTGATTAACCAATAACGCCCCAACAGCTGCACAGGCGCTCGCCCCAAATTGCGGATAGTTACGGTGTAAGCAAAAACGTAACGTTCATCATCAGGTGAGGATTGCGCCTCAATGTAGACGCTTTGTACCTGAATGCACACTCGGGGCGAATTGATCATGTTTAACTCTCCTTCGATGGCGCGTTTTCTGACAGATAGTTAGCCATCCGGCAGTATTGCGCGACAGAGATATTTTCCGCTCGCATCGCCGGATCAACGCCCAGCTCTGTCAGTACTTCAACGCTAAATAGGTTGCCGAGACTGTTACGTACCGTTTTACGGCGCTGATTAAACGCTTCGGTGGTAATACGGCTCAGCACACGAACATCTTTAACCGGGTACGGCATCGTCGCGTGAGGGACCAGACGCACTACGGCGGAATCGACTTTAGGCGCAGGCGTAAATGCAGATGGCGGCACTTCAAGTACCGGGATCACATTGCAGTAATACTGCGCCATGACGCTTAATCGACCATACGCTTTACTGTTTGGCCCTGCAACCAGACGATTGACCACCTCTTTTTGCAACATGAAATGCATGTCGGCAATGGCATCAGTATAGGAAAAAAGATGGAACATGAGTGGCGTGGAGATGTTGTACGGCAGGTTGCCGAATACGCGCAGCGGCTGACCCATCGTTTGTGCCAGTTCGCCGAAGTTCATGGTCATGGCATCTTGCTGATAAATCGTCAGCTTAGGCCCTAAAAACGGGTGTGTCTGTAAGCGTGCTGCCAGATCGCGGTCCAGTTCAATGACCGTGAGCTTGTCCAGGCGTTCGCCAACTGGTTCGGTCAATGCCGCCAGGCCTGGGCCGATTTCGACCATAGCCTGACCTTTCTGCGGGTTGATAGCAGAGACAATACTTTCGATCACAAACTGATCGTTGAGGAAGTTCTGCCCGAAACGTTTACGGGCTAAATGGCCCTGATGGACTCGATTATTCATTGGTATTAACAATCATTTTGATGGCGAGATTAAGCGCCGTAATAAAACTGCCGACATCTGCTTGTCCACGGCCCGCGAGTTCAAGTGCGGTGCCGTGATCGACGGATGTGCGAATAAAGGGCAGGCCCAGCGTGATATTCACACCGCGACCAAATCCCTGGTATTTTAGCACGGGGAGACCCTGATCGTGGTACATTGCCAGCACGGCATCCGCGTGGTCGAGATATTTGGGCTGAAAAAGCGTATCTGCGGGCAGCGGGCCGTTTAATTTCATCCCCTGCGCACGCAGTTCATCGAGTACCGGAATGAGGGTGTCTATCTCTTCCGTTCCCATATGGCCGCCTTCACCAGCATGCGGGTTAAGACCGCACACCAGAATATGTGGATCGGCAATGCCGAACTTAGTGCGTAAATCATGATGCAAAATGCCGATCACTTCCTGAAGCAGGGCGGGCGTAATGGCGTCGGCAACGGCTCTGAGCGGCAAATGCGTGGTTGCCAGGGCAACGCGCAGCTCTTCGGTCGCCAGCATCATAACAACTTTCTTTGCCTGCGAGCGCTCTTCAAAAAACTCGGTATGCCCGGTAAACGGAACGCCTGCGTCATTGATTACGCCCTTGTGAACCGGACCGGTGATCAACGCCGCAAACTCACCTTGCAGACAACCATCGCAGGCGCGAGCCAGCGTATCCACTACATATTGCCCGTTTTCTACCGCCAACTGACCCGCGACAGCAGGTGCCCGCAGCGCAATCGGTAACAGCGTCAATGTGCCTGCTGATTGCGGTCTGGCTGGGGTATCTGGAGAGTAGGGGAGGAGTGAAAGCGGTAAACCGAGCATTGCTGCCCGGTCACTGAGAAGTCCTGCATCCGCACAGACAACGAGTTCTACAGGCCAATCGCGCTGGGCGAGCTGAACCACCAGGTCCGGGCCAATCCCGGCGGGTTCGCCGGGAGTGATAACAACGCGTTGAGTACGAGCCATTAGTTGCTCAGAACTTTAACGTAAGCGCTGGCGCGCTGTTCCTGCATCCAGGTTGCTGCTTCTTCCGAGAATTTACGGTTCATCAGCATACGATAAGCTCTGTCTTTCTGCGCCGCGTCAGTTTTATCAACGTTACGCGTGTCCAGCAGTTCGATCAGATGCCAACCGAAAGAGGAGTGCACCGGGGCGCTCATCTGGCCTTTATGAAGTTTGGTCAGCGCATCGCGGAAAGCTGGGTCGAAAATATCCGCTGCAGCCCAACCCAGATCGCCGCCCTGGTTGGCAGAGCCTGGATCCTGAGAAAACTCTTTAGCGGCTGCCGCGAAGGTAGTTTTACCGCTCTTAATATCTGCCGCGATTTGTTCCAGCTTCAGACGCGCCTGCTGATCGGTCATGATCGGCGACGGCTTAAGTAGAATATGGCGAGCGTGAACTTCAGTCACGGAGATGCTCTGGCTTTGGCCACGCATATCATTGACTTTCAGGATGTGGAAGCCGACACCTGAACGAATTGGGCCGATGATATCGCCTTTTTTCGCAGTGCTTAACGCCTGGGCGAAGATACCCGGCAGCTCCTGAATACGTCCCCAACCCATCTGGCCGCCTTTCAGCGCCTGCTGGTCAGCGGAATAAGTAATAGCCAGTTTGCCGAAATCACTACCGTTACGCGCTTCATCAACAACAGAGCGCGCCTGGCTTTCAGCCGCGTTAACCTGGTCGGAAGTTGGGTTTTCCGGTAATGGGATCAGAATGTGGCTCAGGTTCAGTTCGGTGCTGGCATCGTTTTGGTTGCCTACCTGTTGCGCCAGGGCATCCACTTCCTGAGGCAGGATGGTGACGCGACGGCGAACTTCGTTGTTACGCACTTCAGAGATGGTCATCTCTTTGCGGATCTGGCTACGATAGGTCGAATAGCTTAAACCATCCTGTGCCAGACGACTGCGCATCTGATCCAGCGTCATGTTGTTCTGCTTGGCGATGTTGGCAATAGCCTGATCCAACTGCTCGTCAGAGATTTTAACACCCATCTTCTGACCCATTTGCAGGAGGATTTGATCCATGATCAAACGTTCCAGGATCTGATGACGCAGCGTGGCGTCGTCCGGTAACTGCTGACCAGCCTGACCCGCATTAAGTTTTACTGACTGCATTAAGCCATCGACGTCGCTTTCGAGAACGACGCCGTTATTGACGACGGCTGCGACTTTATCGACTACCTGTGGGGCAGCGAAACTGGTATTCGCGATCATGGCGATACCGAGAAGCAGCGTTTTCCAGTTCTTCATACTTTTTCCATTTCAATTAACCGCGATGCGGATTACGTTGTAAATCAATCAGATCATAAAGAGCTTTGATACGGCAAAATGTTTGAACGCAACATTTGGTTGGTGCCGAGACCGTAGTTGGAGCTCAGGCCGCGCAGTTCGATATTAAAGCCGATCGTGTTGTCATAAATCGCGTGTTTCTGGGTGTTATCCCAGCCGTTCAGCTTACGTTCGTAACCGAAGCGAATGGCGTAACAGCAGGAGTTGTACTGCAGCCCCAGCATTGAATCTGCTTCTTTGTTCACGTTGGTATCGAAGTAGTAAGCACCGACAATCGACCAGCGGTCGGCAATCGGGAAGCTCGCCACCGCACCCACCTGTGAAATCCCATTTTCATATTGGGCGTTAGTTACATCGCGTGAAGGTACCGCGGCCTTAATATACTCCGGGCTGGCATAACGGTAATTCAATTGCAGCATACGGTTTTCGTCACGGCGGTATTCGATACTGCTATTGCTGGTTGCGATGCTATCCAGGCGCGTGTCGTACTGGATCCCACTGCGTAAACCCCAGTGATCGGAGATGCGCCAGTAGGTGTCACCCGCCCATACAAGTGAGCCCGTTTTGTCGTCATTCTCCCATTCTGTATGGTCATCGCCAGTGCGAGACTCGGTGAAATAGTAGATTTGACCCACAGAAATATTAAAACGTTCAACGGCCGCGTCATCATAAACGCGAGATGTGACCCCGGTCGTTACCTGATTGGCGGAAGCAATACGGTCCAGGCCGCCATAAGAGCGGTCACGGAACAGGCCACTGTAGTCAGATTGCAGCAGGGACGAGTCATAGTTATAGATATGACTTTGGTCGCGATATGGGACGTACAGGTACTGCGCGCGCGGCTCCAGCGTCTGGGTATATCCCGGCGCCAGCATGTTCATATCGCGCTCGAAGACCATCTTGCCGTCGACTTTAAACTGCGGCATGACGCGGTTAGCTGAATCATCGAGCTTGGTGGTGTTATTCGCGTTGTACCAATCCAGATTGGTCTGCTGATAGTGCGTTGCCAGCAGTTTTGCTTCGGTATTGACACTGCCCCAGTTATTTGACAACGGCAGATTAATAGTCGGTTCCAGGTGAACACGCGTGGCTTCCGGCATGTTGTCGTTAGTGTTAACGAAATGGACCGCCTGGCCATAAACACGGGTATCAAACGGACCGACGTCATTCTGGTAATAGTTGACGTCTAACTGCGGCTGCGCAGAGTAGCTGTTACTGTTTGCGGCATCGAAGACCTGGAACTGCTTGGTCGAGACCGTGGCGTCAAAGTTCTGTACCGCATAGCCAACGCTGAATTTTTGCGTGGCATAGCCGTCGGTACTGGAACCGTATTTATTATCGAAATCATTGAAGTAGCTGGTGTCGCTGACCTTGGTGTAGTCGACGTTGAAACGCCACACCTGGTCCATTACGCCAGCGTGCCGCCAGTAAAACAGCCAGCGGCGTGAGTTGTCATCCTTCGGGTTATCATCCTCGTACACTTTATCGGAGTTCAGATAGTCGAACTCCATCAGGCCTGCACCCGCCTGGGTGAGGTAGCGGAATTCGTTCTCCCACATGATCCCGCCACGACGGTGCATATAATGTGGCGTGATGGTGGCGTCCATGTTGGGCGCAATGTTCCAGTAATACGGCAGGTAGAACTCAAAATAGTTATTGGTGGAATATTTTGCGTTCGGGATCAGGAAACCGGAACGGCGCTTATCGCCGACGGGTAACTGTAAATAAGGACTGTAAAAGACCGGAACCGGACCCAGTTTAAAACGGGCGTTCCAGATCTCTGCGACCTGTTCTTCACGGTCGTGGATCACTTCGCTACCGACGACGCTCCAGGTATCGGAACCTGGCAGACAGGAGGTAAAGCTACCGTTTTCCAGAATGGTATAACGGTTTTCCCCACGCTGTTTCATCAGATCGGCTTTCCCGCGCCCCTGACGGCCCACCATCTGGTAATCACCTTCCCAGATGTTGGTATCTTTGGTATTCAGATTAGACCAGCCCTTCGGTCCCTTCAGAATAACCTGATTGTCATCATAATGGACGTTGCCCAGCGCATCGACGGTACGTATTGGCTCCGGCTGGCCTTCAGCCTGCTTCTGATGAAGCTGTACTTCGTCGGCCTGCAGGCGGCTGTTACCCTGTGCGATGTCCACGTTGCCGGTAAACACCGCGTCATCGGGATAATTCCCTTTAGCGTTGTCGGCATTGATGGTGACGGGTAATTCATTAGTCTCGCCCTGTACCAGAGGACGGTCATAGCTCGGCACGCCCAGCATACACTGTGAGGCGAGATCGGCTGCCAGGCCCTGATGGCTATAGAGGGCACTGGCAATCATGGTGGCCAGAAGAGTGGGAATACGTTTTTTCATACGTTGTATTTATTGTTCCATCATCAGTAGCGTCGCGCGTGACAAACGGTCACAGCCTAACTTATCTCATCTTCACTGCGCTAGTGTTAATCCTGCCCATTTAGGCATCCGTGGTGTTAGGCACGGCATTGAATGACAGGTATGATAATGCAAATTATAGGCGATGTCCCACAATTGACCGCAGCCGTAAATCGGTAAAAGCACCTTATATTGTGGGACATAGCCTGGCTGAGAGCATAAAGATTTGGGGAGTCTATGCAGTATTGGGGAAAGATAATTGGTGTAGCCGTGGCCTTAATGATGGGTGGCGGCTTCTGGGGTGTGGTTCTGGGGCTGTTAGTTGGCCACATGTTCGACAAAGCCCGCATGCGCAAAATGGCGTGGTTTGCCAACCAACGTGAACGCCAGGCGCTGTTTTTTGCCACCACTTTTGAGGTGATGGGACATCTGACCAAATCCAAAGGTCGCGTCACGGAAGCCGATATTCATATCGCCAGCCAGTTGATGGATCGGATGAATTTGCACGGTGACTCGCGAACGGCTGCACAACACGCCTTCCGGGTAGGAAAATCGGATAATTATCCATTACGTGAAAAGATGCGTCAGTTTCGCAGCGTCTGTTTTGGTCGATTCGATCTGATCCGCATGTTTCTGGAAATTCAAATCCAGGCGGCATTTGCCGATGGGTCGTTACATCCTAACGAACGTGAAGTGCTGTATGTGATTGCTGAAGAGTTGGGGATCTCACGTACCCAATTTGATCAGTTCCTGCGCATGATGCAGGGCGGCGCACAGTTTGGCGACGGATATCAGCAGCAGTCTGGCGGCGGTGGCTGGCAGCAGGCGCAACGCGGCCCGACGCTGGAAGACGCCTGTAATGTGCTGGGTGTGAAAACGACCGATGATGCGACTACCATAAAGCGCGCTTACCGTAAGCTGATGAGCGAGCACCATCCGGACAAACTGGTCGCGAAAGGTCTGCCGCCAGAGATGATGGAAATGGCGAAGCAAAAAGCGCAGGAAATCCAGAAGGCTTACGAGTTAATCAAAGAACAAAAAGGCTTTAAATAATAATTATGCCGGATGCGGCTAGCGCTTTATCCGGCCTACGGTAATGAATGTAGGCCGGGTAAGCGAAGCGCCCCCGGCATAAATTGGCTCAGAATTTAAAAATCCGCCGGGACTTTAAACGTCATACTGTTGCCGTATTCGGGATGCGTGATGGTTAGCATCTCGGCGTGCAGCAGCAGGCGGGGTGCCAACGCCAGCGCTTCGGGCGGAGCATAGAAGCGATCGCCGAGGATTGGATGCCCTAACGCCAGCATATGCACACGCAACTGGTGGGAGCGTCCAGTAATCGGTTTAAGCACGACCCGGGCGGTGTTATCCGCCGCGAACTCCACTACTTCATACTCTGTCTGCGCTGATTTCCCGGTCTCATAACACACTTTTTGCTTTGGCCTGTTCGGCCAGTCGCAAATCAGCGGTAAATCAACCAGACCCTCGGCCGGAGCGGGATGCCCCCAGACGCGTGCCACATACTGTTTTTTCGGTTCGCGCTCGCGAAACTGGCGTTTTAGCTCGCGCTCTGCCGCTTTGGTTAGCGCGACTACAATCACGCCGCTGGTGGCCATATCCAGACGATGGACGGATTCAGCCTGCGGATAATCGCGCTGAATACGCGTCATCACGCTGTCTTTGTGCTCATCCAGACGACCCGGTACAGACAACAAACCGCTCGGCTTGTTGACCACCATAATGTGCTCATCCTGATACAGGATGACCAACCAGGGTTCCTGCGGCGGATTGTAGTTTTCCATCCCCATGTATGGCTCCGTTACTGATGCGTCACGACGATCAGGCGCAGGGCATCCAGACGCCAGCCCGCCTGATCCAGGCTTTCCATCACCTGCTGACGGTTGCTTTCAATTGCACTGAGTTCGTCATCACGGATGTTCGGGTTAACGGCACGCAGCGCTTCCAGACGGGAGAGTTCCGCAGTCAGTTTTTCGTCCGCTTCTTTACGCGCCGCGTCGATCAGCGCGCGGGCTGATTTTTCCACCTGTGCTTCACCGAGTTGCAGAATAGCATGAACGTCCTGCTGCACGGCGTTGACCAGTTTACTGCCGGTGTGGCGGTTAACGGCGCTGAGCTGACGGTTAAAGGTTTCGAACTCAACCTGTGCAGCGAGGTTATTGCCGTTTTTATCCAGCAGCATACGTACCGGCGTTGGCGGCAGGAAGCGGTTCAGCTGCAGCTGTTTCGGCGCTTGCGCTTCAACCACATACACCAGCTCAACCAACAGAGTTCCGACCGGTAATGCTTTATTTTTCAACAACGAAATGGTGCTACTGCCGGTGTCGCCAGAGAGGATAAGATCCAGACCATTACGGATTAACGGATGCTCCCAGGTAATAAACTGAGCGTCTTCACGCGACAGAGCGACATCACGCTCAAACGTAATGGTGCAGCCATCTTCCGGCAATCCAGGGAAATCTGGCACCAGCATATGATCGGACGGTGTCAGCACGATCAAATTGTCACCACGGTCATCCTGATTAATACCAACGATATCAAACAGGTTCATGGCGAAGGCGATCAGGCTGGTATCATCGTCCTGTTCTTCAATACTCTCAGCCAGTGCCAGCGCTTTTTCACCGCCGTTAGAGTGGATCTCCAGCAGACGATCGCGACCTTGCTCCAGCTGAGCTTTCAGCGCGTCATGTTGTTCGCGACAGGTTATGATCAGATCGTCAAAGCCATCGGTATTTTCTGGTTCAGCCAGGTAGCCGATCAGATTGTTATAGACCGTGTCGTAGATGGTACGGCCGGTCGGGCAGGTATGTTCAAACGCATCCAGACCTTCATGGTACCAGCGCACCAGCACGGATTGTGCGGTTTTTTCCAGGTACGGAACGTGGATCTGAATATCATGCGCCTGACCAATACGGTCCAGACGGCCAATACGCTGTTCCAGCAGGTCCGGGTTGAACGGCAGGTCAAACATCACCAGATTGCTGGCGAACTGGAAGTTACGCCCTTCGGAGCCGATTTCAGAACACAGCATTACCTGGGCGCCGCTATCTTCTTCGCTAAACCAGGCTGCGGCGCGGTCACGCTCAATGATCGACATCCCTTCATGGAACACGGCAGCGCGGATACCTTCGCGCTCGCGCAGAACCTGCTCCAGCTGAAGCGCAGTGGTGGCTTTTGCACAGATAACTAATACTTTTTGCGAGCGGTGGCTGGTCAGATAGCCCATTAGCCATTCCACGCGCGGGTCAAAGTTCCACCAGGTGCCGGTATCGCCTTCGAATTCCTGATAAATCTGTTCTGGGTAGAGCATATCGCGCGCCCGGTCTTCCGCGCTTTTACGAGCACCCATAATGCCGGAGACTTTAATCGCCGTCTGGTATTGGGTCGGCAGCGGCAGCTTGATGGTGTGCAGCTCGCGTTTTGGGAAGCCTTTCACACCATTACGGGTGTTACGGAACAGCACGCGGCTGGTGCCATGGCGGTCCATCAGCATCGAAACCAGCTCCTGACGCGCGCTCTGGGCATCTTCGCTGTCGCTGTTTGCCGCTTGCAATAGCGGCTCAATGTCCTGCTCGCCAATCATGTCGCCTAACATGTTCAGCTCACTGTTACTCAGCTTGTTGCCTGCCAGTAACATAGCGACGGCGTCGGCGACCGGACGATAATTTTTTTGCTCTTCAACAAACTGGGCGAAATCGTGAAAACGGCTGGGGTCCAGCAGGCGCAGACGAGCAAAGTGACTTTCCATGCCCAGCTGTTCAGGTGTAGCGGTTAGCAGCAGGATGCCCGGCACACGTTCTGCCAGTTGTTCAATGGCCATATATTCGCGGCTGGGCGCGTCTTCGCTCCACACCAGGTGGTGGGCTTCATCGACGATCAGCAGATCCCATTCGGCGTCACACAGATGCTCCAGGCGCTGTTTACTGCGACGGGCAAAGTCCAGCGAGCAGATGACCAGTTGTTCGGTTTCAAATGGGTTGTAGGCATCATGCTGCGCTTCTGCATAACGCTCATCATCAAACAGTGCAAAACGCAGGTTGAAGCGACGCAGCATTTCGACCAGCCACTGGTGCTGTAATGTCTCTGGGACGATGATCAGCACGCGCTCTGCGGCGCCGGACAGCAGTTGTTGATGCAGGATCATCCCGGCTTCAATGGTTTTACCTAAACCCACTTCGTCTGCCAGTAAAACGCGAGGGGCATGACGACGGCCAACATCATGGGCAATGTTCAGTTGGTGAGGGATCAGGCTGGTACGTTGACCACGCAACCCACTCCACGGCATACGGTATTGTTCGCTCTGAAATTTACGGGCGCGATAGCGCAGAGCAAAGCGATCCATGCGGTCAATCTGGCCGGCAAACAGGCGATCTTGTGGTTTGCTGAATACCAGTTTGCTGTCGAGTAGTACTTCACGCAGCATGACACCGGTTTCTTCGGTATCCAGGCGGGTTCCGATATAGGCAAGCAGGCCGTTTTCTTCTTTTACTTCATCGACATGCAGTTGCCAGCCTTCATGGCTTGTTATCGTATCGCCAGGATTGAACATCACGCGGGTCACGGGGGAATCACTGCGCGCATACAGACGGTTTTCGCCCGTCGATGAGAAAAGTAATGTGACGGTTCGCGCATCCATGGCGACAACGGTACCAAGTCCCAATTCGCTTTCTGTATCGCTGATCCAGCGTTGACCAAGTGTAAAAGGCATATATGTTCGGCTCTATATCTTTAGTTGCAGGCAATACTCACCCTCTGCCAGAGTAAAGTGGCAGCAAGTGTATTGGGGTCCAGGAATGGAAAGGGCGCTATGGTACTGGATGGCGACGGTTTCGTCACGCGTCAAAATAACCCCAGTTGCCCTGTGAGTAGTGTAGCAAAATTATCGTCAATAAAGGGAAGAATTCCCTCGGCAACGGGTTGGATCTGGCGTGTCAGATAATGCTCGTAATCGAGCACAGATAGCTGATAATCAACAGGTTCTGGGCCATTGACCGTCCAGACATATTTTATGGTTCCGCGATTTTGATACTGCGGTGGACGCCCCAGCTTTACATTCTGCTCATCGGCGAGGCGCGCGGCGCGCACGTGTGGTGGAACATTTCGCTGGTATTCGCTTAACGGGCGGCGCAGGCGCTTGCGGTACACCAGTTGTTCATCCATTTCACCGGCCATCAGACGGTCAATAGTCTCGCGAACAAACTCCTGATAAGGTTCGTTACGAAAAATTCGCAGGTATAGTTCCTGCTGAAACTGTTGGGCTAGCGGCGTCCAGTCGGTTCGTACCGTTTCCAGTCCCTTAAACACCATACGTTGTTCAGCGCCGTCCTGAATCATCCCTGCATAGCGTTTTTTACTGCCGGTATCTGCACCGCGAATGGTCGGCATCAGAAAGCGACAAAAATGGGTTTCAAATTCCAGCTCCAGCGCACTGGTCAGGTTTTGTTGTTTCAGCGACTGCGCCCACCAGTCGTTGACGTAGCTCACCAGCTCACGGCCAATCCGGGCGGCATCATCTTCTGAGTGCGCCTTTTTCAGCCAGGCAAAGGTCGAGTCGGTATCGCCATAGATAACGTCGTAACCCTGAGCTTCAATCAGCGCTTTGGTCTGGCGCATGATCGCATGGCCGCGCATGGTAATGGACGAGGCCAGTCTCGGGTCGAAAAAGCGACAGGCGGTGGTTCCCAGCACGCCGTAAAATGCGTTCATGATGATTTTCAGCGCCTGCGAGAGCGGCTTATTGCCGCGGCGTTTTGCTTCATCGCGACCATGCCAGATCCGGGTCACGATTTCCGGCAGGCAGTGCTTTTCACGTGAGAACCAGGCGTCAAGGAACCCTTCGGTGCTGTGCTCCGGATCCGGCTGCGCCATTCCTTCGATAAGCCCCACCGGATCGATTAAAAAAGTACGAATTATTGAGGGGTACAGGCTTTTGTAATCCAGCACCAGTACCGAGTCGTATAAGCCGGGGCGCGAGTCCATCACGTAGCCACCGGGGCTGGCGTGCGCGGGGACTTCACCCAGGTTCGGTGCCACATAACCCGCCCGGTGCATTCGTGGCAGGTAGAGATGTCCGAAGGCGGCAACTGAACCACCGTGCCGGTCGACCGGCAGACCGTTGACCGTGGATCGTTCCAGCAGAAATGGCATGATCTCGGTTTTATGAAAAATACGCGTGACCAACTCACAGTCTTTGAGATTGTAGGTGGCGAGCGCGGGCTTATCCTGGGCAAACCGGCGATCGATTTCGTCCATCCTGTCCCAGGGATTATCAATTGACTTCCCTTCGCCCAGTAGCTCCTGCGACACCGTCTCCAGCGAAAATGACGAGAAATTCCAGAATGC
The DNA here is from genome assembly GCF_009495675.1 of Citrobacter sp. S39. Taxonomy (NCBI): domain Bacteria; kingdom Pseudomonadati; phylum Pseudomonadota; class Gammaproteobacteria; order Enterobacterales; family Enterobacteriaceae; genus Citrobacter; species Citrobacter sp. S39. Next base: position 160,090 of record NZ_CP045555.1, on the reverse strand, counting down.
GGATTTGAGCGCCTCAATGCCGTCGATAATCAGGCGACCTTTAGCCTGCGCGAAGAACACGCCGTTTTTGAAGCCATGCTCGCGCCACTCCAGCTCGCTATTGTCACGACCAAAACGCAGGGGAATGCGGTAACGTTCGGCGTGCTTTTGCAGGACGCGTAAATCGAATTGCACGACGTTCCAGCCGATTATCACATCAGGATCGTGACGGGCAATCCAGTCATTGAGCTTTTCCAACAACTGCGGGCGGCTTGCAACGTACTCAAGTTCAAAATCCAGCGCAGAGGCATCACCGTTTGCCGGGCCGAGCATATAGACAATACGCTGCCCACAGCCCTCAAGACCGATGCAGTAGAGTTCGCCGTGGCGCGTGGTTTCGATATCCAGCGATACCCATTTTAGCGGTGGTCGATAGTCAGGGTTCGGCTTCAGGCGGGCATTAACCAGCATGTCGTCATGTCTGTCGCCTTCGACCCAAACAGGGGAGGTGATAAAGCGCTCCATTAGATACCGCTCCGGCGGCCGTACGTCAGCTTCGTAGACGGTGACTGCGTTTTCGCGCAGCAGTTTTTCCAGCCGCATAAGCTGGCGATGTGAGCGGCAATACAGGCCGGAAACGGGCTGGCGGTGGAAGTCTTGCAACTGAAGAGGCGTCAGGCGATAGCCGTTTTCAGTACGTAATAGTGAGGTGACGCGAGGAACCTGACTGGTGGGAATAAACGCGACTGACTCCTGTGGCGCAAGCGTGACCTGCAGCGGCCCATCGTCTGTAGCCAGCCAGAATGAGACCTCAGTTCCCTGCGGAGTGTCCCGCCAGTGTCGGGTTAGAATAAAGCCTGCCTGCGCCACGCTGTGTATCCATTAAAAAACCAGGCATTATTATAGCCTGGTTCTGATAGATTGGCTGTGATTTTATACAGTTGTTATGTGTCAGCAGGGACTATTGCCCGTAGTAGGCTTTAGCACCATGTTTACGCAGGTAATGCTTATCTAACAGGGTTTGTTGCATATCTGGCAATTGCGGCGCGAGCTGGCGACAGAAGATCCCCATGTAGGCGACTTCTTCCAGCACGATGGCGTTATGCACCGCATCTTCGGCATTTTTTCCCCAGGCAAACGGACCGTGAGAGTGCACTAGCACGCCAGGCATCTGCGCGGCGTCAATACCTTGTTTCTCAAAGGTTTCAACGATTACATTGCCGGTTTCCCATTCATATTCGCCGTTGATTTCTTCGTCGGTCATTTTCCGTGTGCAGGGAATCGAACCGTAGAAATAGTCCGCATGGGTGGTACCCGTGGCCGGAATCGACTGCCCCGCCTGCGCCCAGATGGTTGCATGACGCGAATGGGTGTGAACAATGCCGCCAATGGTCGGGAATGCCTGATACAGCAGTCGGTGCGTTGGGGTATCGGAAGAGGGCTTCTTCTGGCCTTCGACTACTTCACCCGTGGCGATACTGACTACCACCATATCGTCTGCGGTCATTACGCTGTAATCGACCCCGGAAGGTTTAATCACAAACACGCCGCGCTCGCGATCGACGGCGCTGACGTTCCCCCAGGTCAGGGTGACCAGATTGTGCTTAGGCAACGCCAGATTGGCTTCCAGTACCTGACGTTTAAGATCTTCTAGCATGTTAACTCCTGAATGCCGGATGGCGCTTCGCTTATCCGGCCTACGGTGATTTGTAGGCCCGGTAAATGAAATGCCACCGGGCAATCCGTTTCGACAATTAACGTTTGAACCCGTAATACACTTCGTTCCAGCGCAGCGCGTCCTTAAAGGCCGGCAGGCGGGTATCGTTATCGATCACCGCGATCTCGATATCGTGGATTTCAGCGAACTGGCGCATATCGTTCAGATCCAGCGCGTGGCTGAACACGGTGTGGTGCGCGCCACCGGCCAGGATCCAGGCTTCAGATGCGGTTGGCAGATCCGGTTGAGCTTTCCACAGCGCGTTAGCTACAGGCAGTTTCGGCAGGGAGTGCGGTGTTTGTACCGTGTCGATGCAGTTAACCAGCAGGCGAAAACGATCGCCAAGATCGATCAGGCTGGCAACCACGGCCGGGCCGGTTTTGGTGTTGAAGATCAGACGGGCGGGATCGTCTTTACCACCAATGCCGAGGTGCTGTACGTCGAGGATCGGTTTCTCTTCCACCGCGATGGACGGGCAAACTTCCAGCATGTGCGAACCGAGTACCAGATCGTTGCCTTTCTCGAAGTGGTAGGTGTAATCCTCCATAAATGAGGTGCCGCCCTGCAGACCGGTTGACATCACCTTCATGATGCGAAGCAGAGCGGCGGTTTTCCAGTCGCCTTCGCCAGCAAAGCCATAGCCTTGCTGCATCAGACGCTGTACGGCCAGACCCGGGAGCTGTTTCAGGCCGTGTAAATCTTCAAATGTGGTGGTGAAGGCGTGGAATCCACCCTGTTCCAGGAAGCGCTTCATCCCCAGTTCAATACGGGCCGCTTCCAGGACGTTCTGACGTTTTTCACCATGGACTTGCGTCGCCGCCGTCATGGTGTAGGTGCTTTCGTACTCATCGATTAGCGCGTTGATTTCGCCGTCGCTAATTGCGTTCACTACCTGCACCAGATCGCCCACGGCCCAGGTGTTTACCGAGAAGCCGAACTTGATCTGCGCAGCGACTTTATCGCCATCGGTGACCGCAACTTCACGCATGTTGTCGCCAAAGCGACAGACTTTCAGGTGGCGGGTATCCTGTTTGGACACGGCCTGGCGCATCCAGGAGCCAATGCGTTCATGCGCTTGTTTATCCTGCCAGTGACCGGTGACCACGGCATGCTGCTGACGCATACGTGCGCCGATGAAGCCGAACTCACGACCGCCGTGCGCAGTCTGGTTCAGGTTCATAAAGTCCATATCAATGCTGTCCCACGGCAGGGCGGCGTTGAACTGGGTGTGGAACTGCATCAGCGGTTTGTTGAGGATAGTCAGGCCGTTAATCCACATTTTGGCCGGGGAGAAGGTATGCAGCCAGACCACCATCCCTGCACAGCGATCGTCGTAGTTAGCGTCACGACAGATAGCGGTAATCTCGTCAGGGGAAGTGCCCAGCGGTTTTAATACCAGCTTACAGGGCAGTTTGGCTTCAGTATTCAGTGCGTTAACGACGTGCTCCGCATGTTGGGTTACCTGACGCAGGGTTTCAGGGCCATACAGATGCTGGCTACCAATCACAAACCACACTTCATAGTTATCAAAAATCGTCATTGTCGTGTCCTTAATGTGTCAGGGTTGCCAGGTCTACCGGGGCTTGTTGCGCCGGAGCGGCAGTCGGAAGGTATTGTTGTTCAGCGCTTACCGCCCAGTGCTGATAGCGGCGGTAGAGTTGTTCAAAACGTTGAGCCTGCTCTGGGCGAGGTTGCAGCGTGTTTTCCACGGCGCTTGCCATTTGCTGCTGAGCGGCTGGGATATCGACGTGTACTTTCGCGGCAACGGCAGCGAAGATAGCCGCACCGAGTGCGCAGCACTGGTCTGAAGCGACAATCTGTAGCGGGCGGTTCAGCACGTCACAGCAGGCCTGCATGATGACCGGGTTTTTGCGCGCGATACCGCCAAGCGCCATTACGTTGTTAACCGCAATGCCTTGTTCGGTGAAGCATTCCATAATGGCGCGTGCGCCAAAGGCCGTGGCGGCAATCAGCCCACCGAACAGCGCTGGCGCGTCAGTTGCCAGGTTCAGATCGGTAATTACCCCTTTCAAACGCTGGTTGGCATTGGGCGTACGGCGACCGTTGAACCAGTCGAGCACCACTGGGAGATGCTCCAGTGATGGATTTTTCGCCCAGGCTTCAGTGAGTGCAGGCAGCAGCTGTTTTTGACTGGCTTTAATCTGGGGCTGCAGTTCCGGATGCTGTGCGGCAAGCTGTTCCAGAGGCCAGCTCAGCACGCGGCTAAACCAGGCATAGATATCGCCGAATGCGGACTGGCCAGCTTCGAGGCCAATAAAATCAGGCACTACGCTGCCATCAACCTGGCCGCAAATGCCTTTCACCGCGCGTTCGCCGACGCTGTGCTTGTCGGCAATCAGAATGTCGCAGGTCGACGTGCCGATGACTTTCACCAGCGTGTTAGGCTGTGCGCCTGCGCCAACCGCGCCCATATGGCAGTCAAAAGCACCGCCTGCAATCACCACGCTTTCCGGTAGCCCCAGGCGCTGTGCCCACTCGGCGCACAGGGTGCCAACCGGCAGATCCGCGGTGAAGGTATTGGTAAACATTGGGTATTGCAGATGGCGGTTGAGGATGGGGTCGAGTTCGTCAAAGAAACTGGCTGGCGGCAGACCACCCCAGCTTTCATGCCACAGGGATTTATGTCCGGCGCTGCAGCGACCGCGACGAATATCCTGTGGGCGTACGGTGTTGGAGAGCAGGGCCGGAACCCAATCGCATAGCTCAATCCACGAGACCGCAGCTTCGGCTACCGCATGGTCCTGACGAGTTACATGCAGGATTTTGGCCCAGAACCATTCGCTGGAATAAATGCCGCCGATATAGCGGGAGTAATCGATCTTGCCCGGTGTGTGGCACAGGCGGGTGATTTCTTCGGCTTCTTCTACTGAGGTGTGATCTTTCCACAGGACAAACATTGCATTCGGGTTTTCCGCGAACTCCGGACGCAGTGCCAGTACGTTACCGTCTGCATCGATGGGCGCCGGGGTTGAGCCGGTACTGTCAACGCCGATCCCGACCACTTCCGCGCGCTGTTCAGCGCTCAGTTCGGCCAATACGGTTTTCAGCGCCGCTTCCATGGATTCAATGTAGTCGCGCGGATGATGGCGAAACTGGTTGTTTGGGCCATCGCAATACTGCCCTTCCTGCCAACGTGGATACCACTCAACGCTGGTGGCGATCTCTTCGCCGGTGGCACATTCCACCGCCAAAGCGCGTACTGAATCACTACCAAAATCGAGGCCAATTGCAATCGCCATCGTCTTACTCCATCCAAAAATACGGGTATGGATAAACAGTAGTGAGTAGCGATAAAAACCGTCAGGCAGGATCCGCTAATCTTATGGATTAAAATGCTGTGGCATCACAAAGTGTGACGCTGTGCAAATAATCAATGTGGACATTCCTGCCGTAGTTATAGACACTTTTGTTAGCCGATTTTGACGTTGGCGTAGTACATGTTTTTTACAAAGAGCTTTTCACAAGCGGGATTGGTGGTCCATTACCGCAAATACAGCGGCCCGCAGGGGCGACAGCGATGATGTCTGGCGTAATATGGACAAATTGTTTCTTGGCAGGACATAGGGAGTATTGAAATTATGGCTGAAACGCAAAACGATCCCCTGTTGCCAGGTTATTCGTTTAACGCGCATTTGGTGGCCGGATTAACCCCCATTGAGGCGAACGGATACCTGGATTTTTTTATCGACAGGCCGCTGGGTATGAAGGGTTATATCCTCAATCTCACCATCCGTGGCGAAGGGGTTATCAATAATCAGGGCAAGCAGTTTGTCTGCCGGCCTGGCGATATTCTGTTGTTTCCACCTGGAGAAATTCACCACTACGGACGCCACCCTGACGCCAGCGAGTGGTATCACCAGTGGGTTTACTTTCGCCCGCGCGCCTACTGGCAGGAGTGGCTGACCTGGCCAGCCATTTTTGCCCAGACCGGTTTTTTCCGCCCGGATGAAGCGCATCAGCCGCATTTTAACGAGCTGTTTGGGCAGATAATTAACGCCGGGCAGGGAGAAGGTCGTTATTCCGAACTGCTGGCGATTAATTTACTGGAACAATTATTGCTCCGACGTATGGAAGCCATCAATGAATCGCTACACCCGCCCATGGACAACCGCGTCCGCGATGCCTGCCAGTACATCAGCGATCACCTGGCGGACAGCAATTTTGATATCGCCAGCGTCGCGCAGCACGTCTGCCTGTCGCCTTCCCGTTTGTCGCATCTGTTCCGTCAGCAGTTAGGTATCAGCGTATTAAGCTGGCGCGAGGACCAGCGCATCAGCCAGGCGAAGCTATTACTGAGTACCACACGTATGCCCATTGCCACCGTAGGTCGCAATGTTGGCTTTGACGACCAGCTTTATTTCTCTCGTGTTTTCAAAAAATGTACCGGCGCCAGTCCGAGCGAGTTTCGTGCTGGATGTGAATAAAAAGTGAATGATGTATCCTGAAAGTTGTCATAACTCGCAATCTATTCAGACAATTGATGGCTTGACGAAGTTGAGAGGGGTTATCAAAATCCCTGCTTCGTAAATTTGACGGACACATTATGCAAGCATTGCTGGAACACTTTATTCTCCAGTCCGCCCTGTACTCTCTGATCGCCGTACTTCTGGTGGCTTTTTTGGAGTCGCTGGCGCTGGTTGGCCTGATTCTACCCGGGACCGTGATGATGGCGGGGCTGGGGGCGCTGATTGGCAGCGGCGAACTGAACTTCTGGCATGCCTGGCTTGCGGGCATTATAGGTTGCTTATTGGGGGATTGGATCTCTTTTTGGCTGGGCTGGCGCTTTAAAAAGCCATTGCACCGTTGGTCGTTCATGAAAAAGAACAAGGTGTTGCTGGATAAAACCGAGCACGCCCTGCATCAACACAGCATGTTTACTATTCTGGTAGGGCGTTTTGTCGGACCGACGCGTCCGCTGGTGCCGATGGTAGCAGGCATGCTGGATCTGCCTGTCGCTAAATTTATCGTCCCGAATATTATCGGCTGCGTGCTGTGGCCACCGTTCTACTTCCTGCCGGGGATCCTGGCGGGAGCGGCAATTGATATTCCTTCTGATATGCAGAGCGGGGATTTCAAATGGTTGCTGCTGGCGACGGCGGTGTTGCTCTGGGTGGGCGGCTGGTTTTGCTGGCGGCTATGGCGCAGTGGCAAAGCGGCTGTCGATCGCTTAACGGCGTATTTCCCCCGCAGCCGTTTGCTGTATCTGGCGCCGTTGACGCTCGGGATCGGCGTGGTCGCTCTGGTGGCGTTACTGCGCCATCCGCTGATGCCGGTGTATATCGATATTCTGCGCAAAGTGGTGGGTTACTGACGATTCCTTTGCCGGATGGCGGCTTCGCCTTATCCGGCAACGCATTATGCTTTAATGCCCAATAGCGCCGAGGCGCTAGCGTTGCCGCTTAACAGATCGTCCGTATCGCCCTGCCAGGCGATGCGCCCGTCGGCGACCACAATCGAGCGGGGCGCAATTCGCGCCGCATCTTCTACGCTGTGGGAAACCATCAGTAACGTCAGCTGCTTCTCGCGACAGACTTCGGCCACCAGCGTTAGCATCTCCTGGCGCAGCGCGGGATCAAGTGCAGAGAACGGTTCATCAAGCAGTAAAATAGGTTGTTCCCGCACCAGACAACGCGCCAGCGCCACGCGCTGCCGCTGCCCGCCGGAAAGCTCACCGGGGAGGCGTTCCAGCAGAGAGTCGATCCCCATTTGCTGGGCGATGTGGAGTATTTTCTCCCGCTGCGATGCGTTAAGCTTCAATCCAGGATTCAGGCCCAGGCCGATGTTTTGCTGTACGCTCAGATGGCTGAACAGGTTGTTTTCCTGAAACAGCATAGAAACAGGACGGCGCGAGGGTGGTGTCGTGGTGTGATCTTCACCGTCAATCACCATGTTACCGCTGGCAGGCGTGAGAAAGCCGGCAATCAGATTCAGCAGCGTACTTTTCCCGGCGCCGCTGGGCCCGAGTATCGCTATCTGCTCACCGTGCGCGACCGACAGCGTAAAGCGCATGGGCAGATGGTGATAAAGCCATGTGATATCAATCAGTTTTAACATTTCGACCCGGCAATTTCTCAATAACGGTAAACAGCGTAAAGCACAGGATCAGCAGTAATAACGCCGTAACTGCGCCATCCTGACTGCGATAAGAGCCAATCTGCTGATATAAATAAAACGGCAGGGTGCGGAAATCTTCATTACCAAATAACGCCACTACGCCAAAATCGCCAATCGACAGCACGCAGGCAAACGCCATCGCCTGTGCCAGCGGGCGCTTCAGGGCGCGCAGTTCAACCACTTTCAGGCGCGACCATCCCTCAATGCCCAACGACTGGCACAACATACTATAGCGCGCAGTGACGTCACGCATTGGGTTTTCCAGCACCTTCAATGCATAAGGGATCGCCATCAGCGCATTGGTAAAAATGACAATGCCGTCGGCAGATTCGGGAAGCCCAATAGTGTTATTGAGTAGCAGAAAGAAGCCGGTTGCCAGCACGATACCCGGCATGGCGAGGATCATCATGCCGCTCAGTTCCAGCATCTGACCTGCCAGCACCTGCTGTCGTGCACGAAGTTCACGACTGCTCCATAACAGCATCATGGTGAGTATGACGCATAACGCTCCTGCTGCTAATGCGATGCGCAGCGAGGTTCCCAGCGCCTGCCATAGCACTGGCTGCATCAGTACATCCAGAATATGGCGGTTTAAGCCATCGACAATCACCGCCAGCAGAGGCGGCAGCAACAGCAACAGGGCCAGAATAATCAGGATTGCGTCAGTCAGTCGGCTGTGCAGGCGATCGTCAGGATCGCGCCAGCCTTGTACCAGGGTAGCACCGGGAGCAATCGCGCGGCTCAGACGTTGACTGAGGAGCACCAGCGCCAAACAACAAACCATCTGGATCAACGCCAGCATGGCTGCGCGGGCAGGATCGTAATCAAAATTCAGCGCCTGATAGATAGCCAGCTCGATGGTCGTAGCCTGTGGCCCGCCGCCCAGCGACAGAACGGTGGCGAAGCTGGCGAAGCACAGCATAAAGATGAGTGCTGCGACGGGCAGGATCTGACGACGCAGCCACGGCCATTCAACAAAACGGAAGAAATGCCAGCCACGCATACCCAACTGAGCGGCTAACTGCCGCTGTTCGCCGGGAATACTCTCCAGCGATTGTAACAGCAGGCGGCTGGCCATCGGCAGATTGAAAAAGACATGCGCCAGCAGAATGCCCTGTAAACCGTATGGCGAAAACGTCCACTCCAGCCCGAATGTATGCCAGAGTGAGGCCAACCAACCCTGGCGACCGTAGACGCTAAGAATACCGAATACCGCGACCAGCACCGGCAGGATTAACGTCATTGCGCACAGACGCAGCAGCGCCAGACGTCCTGGAAAACGGCGACGATAGAGAGCTCTGGCAAGGAAAATCGCCGGGACAACCGACAGCACAGCGGATAGAAAAGCCTGCCAGAAAGAAAAGCGCACCACGTGCCACAGGTAGTCATCTTGCCACAGCGAGAACCACTCTCCCTGCGGGGCGTTAAACCACAGTGCCAGAAACGCGGCCAGGGCAACGGCCACCATCAGCGTGGCGGCGGTAAGCCCTGGAACCAGCCAGCCGGGGATTAACGGCTGACGGCGCGTTGCCATTCGCTAATCCATGCCTGACGTTGAGTCGCAACCTGCTGCGGCGTAAATTCCAGCGCGGTGGTCGGTTTATTCAGTTGCTCGAATCCTGACGGCAGGGCGACTTGCGTCACGGGATACATCCAGTTGCCGGTCGGAATCGCATTCTGGAATGCCGGAGACACCATGAACTTCAGGAATTTCTCGGCCAGTTCCGGCTGCTTGCTGGCCGCGGTGCGGGCGGCGACTTCCACCTGCAAATAGTGGCCTTCACTAAAATTAGCGGCGGCGTAGTTGTCTTTTTTCTCGGCGATGATGTGATAGGCCGGAGAGGTGGTGTAGCTGAGCACCAGATCGCTTTCACCTTTCAGGAACAGGCCGTAGGCTTCGCTCCAGCCCTTGGTGACGGTGACGGTTTTGGCTGCCAGTTTCTGCCACGCCTCTGGCGCTTTATCACCATAGACTTTCTGCATCCATAGCAGCAGACCCAGACCTGGCGTGCTGGTGCGTGGATCCTGATAAATGACGCGCCATTTTTGGTCGCTCTCTACCAGTTCTTTCAGGCTTTTGGGCGGATTCTTCAGCTTGTTCTTATCATAAACGAAGGCGAAATAACCGTAGTCAAACGGCACGAAGGTATCGTTTTTCCAGCCGCCGGGTACGTTAACGGTGTCGTTGGTTACACCACTTTTGGCAAACAGTTTGGTTTGTGTGGCGGCTTCCAGAAGGTTGTTATCCAGACCCAGCACGACGTCGGCTTTGCTGTTTTTTCCTTCCATGCGCAGGCGGTTAAGCAGCGAGACGCCATCTTCCAGCGCGACCAGTTTCAGCTCGCAATTGCAGTCAGCTTCAAAGGCTTTTTTGATTGTTGGGCCCGGGCCCCAGTCAGCTGCGAACGAATCGTAGGTATAGACGGTCAGTACAGGTTTGGCGAAGACAGGCGCTGCGCACAGCAGTAAAAGCGGAAGACATTTTTTAAACACTTTGCACCTCAAGAGTTGGGTGGCAAAGGACTTGAGATAAGCCTCAAATCCCTTCGCCGGCATTATCCGGATCAGGTTCGACGGGTATCTCTCAGCCCATACGCAGATCGAATGATTTTGTGTATGTTTTTATTTAGCACCCCGTTGAGAACGGCGTTAGTGTAATGATTTTGTTGCTTAGCAGCAATTAAGGATCCGGCGGAGCAAACCACGCCGATTTAAAATCAAACCAGCCGAGGGTATTCATGCGCAGCCCGCGCATACTGCGCTGTCCCTGAATGATCAGCCAGTGGTGGATTAATGGCACAATGGCCTTTGTGGCGAGCAGCTGTTGGCACCATGCTGCCAGGCTCATTTCGCCCGTTCGCCAGCGAGCCGCATCGTTTTCCCAGTCCCGCGAGATACAGTTTTGCAGCAACGGGACTTCGCACAAATGGGCGAACAGTGAGAAGTCGAGCGGTAGGGTAAAGTTGGCGCTGTTGAGCCAGATATCACTGACGATTTCACCTGCATGCCATTGATCGTAGTCGATCTCCTGAATATTCAACTGCACCTGATGCTGCGCGAGCAATGTCTTCATGATCTGCGCGATAATCCGGTGTTCGATGTGATCGCGATAGTAAGTGATAGTCAGCGTTTCCAGCCCGGCGGGTTTTTCACCATGGCCGGGTTTTGCGTGATGCCAGCGGGGGAGTAAACCATACGCGGGAAACCACAGTCGCTGGTACTGTTCGTCGGCGTGGCAGATTAAGTTCGTTGGCGAGAGAATGCGGCTTACCCATTCGCGGACCTCCTGGTTAGCTCCACGGTGGCTACGCGCATCAAACAGCAGGTAGTAGCAACCTTCTTCGAGGCGGCTTTCGATCGCCTTTTCATCCTCTGTGGGACCTTTTAGCGTTAACCCGCCGCCAGGCTCTTCTCCGATGTCGGGTAATACCCAAACGTTAACTTCGTCGATCAGGGCCCGGTAGCCAAAGTAATCATCAAATGCATGAATTTTCAGTTGGTTATTGGTGTTTCGTATTACCGCATACGGACCGGTACCAATCGGGTGACTGGAGAAGTTGTTTAGCGTTTCCCATTCTCGCGGCAGGATCATGGCGGGGACCTGCCCCAATAGCCAGGGAAGCCAGCGGTCTGGCTGGGCCAGATGGATATCCAGCGTCCAGGCCGTGGGAGAGACGATCTGCGTGATGTGTGAGTACAGCGGCAGGCTGTTAATGCGCATCAGTGAGGCGATAACATCTGCCATTTCCAGCTCGCGGCCATGATGAAAATGGATCCCCGGACGCAGGAAGAATCGCCAGTGTAAAGGTGAAATTTGCTGCCAGTGATGGGCAATGTCTGCTTCCAGTTCCCCATTTTCCTCATTTACCCGAATTAAGGCGCTGAAGATTTGCCGGGCGATATGGGTTTCGGAGCGGCGTAATGCCGTGCCGGGGAGCAGGTTGTGCATGGGGCGATAATAGAGAACGCGCATGATATGCCGACCCTGGCGAAAGCTGCGACCCAGATGGGAGACCAGCATTTGCCGTACGGCCGTTTTATCACCGACCAGTTGCACCAGTTGATCGATGCGATCCTGTTCCAGTAGGTCTTCTGCGCGCTGCTGCTGGAGCGCCAGCCCGGTATAGAGGAATGTCAGTCGCGAGCGTTTACCTCGTCCAACTTCAGCTTCCCACGTTAACCAGCCGCGATCTTGCATGGTATTAAGCAGCGTACGCATATGGCGGCGCGAGCAGCTCAGCAGATCCGCCAGCTCGTTGAGCGTCGTGTCTTGCGTTTTGCCGTCACAGCATTGCCACAGACGGATGAACTGTTGTTGCAAACGACCAGAAGACATAAAAGGGGAACTCCTGCGGAAAACTCAGCAATTTTATAATCCCTATATTAAGCCAATAATAGATTCCGATGAAGCGATGAGACAACGAAGGGGTCATCTATGCGTCAGTTCTGGTTGAAGTACTTTACCACGACGGAAAAATCGTCCTGGTTGGCTTGCCTGAGCGCACCGCAGCGCTTAAAGATGCTCGAAGAACTGATGCAGTGGGAGATGACATCTGACTCCTGAATTGGAAATTGCAGACATCATGTGTGACTGAGTATTGGTGCAGGCTGTATCCTGCCATTACATCTGAGCATCGCTGGTGGCTATTTTTTCACATGGCAAGGCGCGAACAGTGAAATTTGGTGAACCAAATAAGGTGTGAGCAACACAGCTATGTGAAAAAATGGCCCCAGCCCTCCGGGACGCGTGTAAAAAACGCATACTCTGCGTTGTCAGGCTTGGGAATAGATTTCTATACCCAGCGCCCTCCGCCTGGATTATGCGTTTTTTATCCAGCGTCGATGCCAGATATAATGGCAGGATACAGCCTCGTTCACCCGCCAGCAGGTATTATCTGCTGGCTTTTTTCGTTTCAGCTGCGCTTAAAAGGAAAGATATGCTCTGGATTATGACCATGGGACGGCGCCTCAACGGCGTTTACGCGGCATTTATGCTGGTCGCTTTTATGATGGGCGTGGCGGGGGCATTGCAGGCACCCACCCTGAGTCTGTTCCTGAGCCGTGAAGTCGGGGCGCAGCCATTTTGGGTCGGGCTGTTTTACACCGTCAATGCGATTGTCGGGATCGTCGTCAGCCTTGGCCTGGCGAAACGATCCGACAGCCAGGGCGATCGGCGCAAGCTGATCATGTTTTGCTGCCTGATGGCGATTGGCAATGCGCTGCTGTTTGCCTTTAATCGCCAATATCTCACGCTGATCACCTGCGGTGTGCTGCTGGCCTCGCTGGCGAACACCGCCATGCCGCAGCTGTTTGCGCTGGCGCGAGAATATGCTGATAACTCCGCGCGTGAAGTGGTGATGTTTAGCTCGGTGATGCGTGCGCAGCTTTCGTTGGCCTGGGTGATAGGACCGCCACTGGCATTCATGCTGGCGCTGAATTACGGCTTTACGGCGATGTTTTCCATTGCCGCAGGTATTTTTGCCATTAGCCTGGTGCTGATTGCGCTGATACTGCCGTCTGTCGCGCGGGTGGAGCAGCCTGTAGACGTGCCGCTGGAACAGACCGGCGGTTGGCAGGACAAAAATGTGCGTATGTTGTTTATTGCCTCCACGCTGATGTGGACCTGCAACACCATGTACATCATTGATATGCCACTGTGGATAAGTCTTGAACTGGGCTTGCCGGACAAGCTGGCCGGGATCCTGATGGGGACGGCGGCTGGGCTGGAAATTCCGGCGATGATTCTGGCAGGCTATTACGTGAAGCGCTTTGGTAAACGGCGAATGATGATCGCGGCCGTAGCGGCAGGCGCGCTGTTTTATATTGGTTTGATCTTCTTTCACAGCCGTACGGCGCTGCTGGTGCTGCAACTGTTTAACGCGGTATTTATCGGTATTATCGCCGGGATAGGCATGCTGTGGTTTCAGGATCTGATGCCCGGACGTGCGGGGTCAGCGACCACATTATTTACCAACAGTATTTCAACGGGAGTCATTCTGGCAGGGGTGATTCAGGGGGCAGTTGCGCAAAGCTACGGTCACTATGCCGTCTATTGGGTGATTGCGGTGATTGCGGTGGTTACGCTGTGGATGACCGGGCGGGTGAAGGACGTTTAGTCCGGCGCAGTCCTGGCGTCGTAGTGCCCGGACTGGCGATATTTTGCATTAGTTTTTGTCGTTTTTGTAGGCCGGATAAGGCGTTTACGCCGCCATCAGGCAACCTGTCCCTACGGCCTGAACGCGTTACGCTTATCAGGCCTATCCCTCTTTTTTTATCTTGCACGTAAATGTAACGTTGATCACATAACGATCATTTTCCTCTTCCTGGATCTTCTTTTTTCTACTGTTACGCGTATACAGTTACGCGTAACAGTTATCAAAAAAGGAGTTTTTTATGAAAAACCTATTCGACCTGACAGGTAAACGCGCGCTGATTACCGGTTCCGCTCAGGGCATTGGTAACCTGCTGGCCAGCGGTCTGGCGGCGCACGGTGCTGAGATTGTTATTAACGACATTACCCAACTGCGTGCTCAGGTGGCGGCGGACAAACTGGTGGCCGAAGGCTATCGCGCTGTTGGCTATGGATTTGATGTTACCAACGGGGAAGAGGTGGCGTGCGCCATCGCGCAAATTGAAAAGGACGTTGGGGCCATTGATATTTTAATTAACAACGCCGGAATTCAGCGTCGTTATCCCTTCACCGAATTCCCGGAGGCTGAATGGGACAAAGTGATTGATGTAAACCAGAAATCGGTCTTTCTGGTATCGCAGCAGGTTTCCCGCTACATGGTGCAACGCCGCCGCGGGAAGATTATTAATATCTGCTCAATGCAAAGCGAATTAGGACGTAAAACCATTACCCCCTACGCGGCGTCAAAAGGCGCGGTCAAAATGTTAACCCGTGGCATGTGCGTGGAACTGGCGGAATACAATATTCAGGTCAACGGCATTGCTCCCGGCTATTTCGCTACCGACATGACTACCGCGCTGGTCAACGATGAAGCATTCTCCGCCTGGCTGTTCCAGCGCACGCCCGCCGCTCGCTGGGGTAACCCGGAAGAGTTGATCGGCGCGGCGGTTTATCTTGCTGCACCGGCCTCTGACTTTGTGAATGGGCATCTTCTGTTTGTGGACGGCGGCATGCTGGCCGCGGTTTGATCGCTAACGAGGCCGCGGGAAGCGACCTCATCCTTTAATGATAATCCGAGGAGTGAGTATGAATATGCTCGCAAAACTGCCGGCGCGCCGCTGGTGGTATTTAATGCCGATTATTTTTATTACCTACAGCTTAGCTTATCTCGACCGCGCCAATTACGGCTTTGCCGCTGCCGCTGGTATCGAACACGATTTAGGGATTACTCAGGGAACTGCATCGCTGATTGGCGCGCTCTTTTTCCTGGGATATTTCTTTTTCCAGGTGCCTGGCGCCATGTATGCCGTTAAACATAGCGTCCGTAAAATGATTTTCTACAGCCTGATCCTCTGGGGGCTTTGTGCCGCGGCGACCGGCTTTGTCAGCAATATCCCAACGCTGATGGCGATCCGCTTTATTCTCGGCATCGTCGAAGCGGCGGTGATGCCCGCGATGCTGATTTATATCAGCAACTGGTTTACCAAAACTGAACGCTCGCGCGCCAACACCTTTTTAATTCTCGGTAACCCGGTCACAGTGCTGTGGATGTCGATTGTCTCTGGCTACCTGATTGAAGCCTGGGGCTGGCGCGAAATGTTTATTTTCGAAGGCATCCCAGCGGTGATCTGGGCTTTCTGCTGGGTGATTCTGGTGCGCGATAAACCGGCGGATGCGGGTTGGTTGAGCGAGCAGGAGAAACAGGCGTTACAGCAGGCGATGGACCGCGAGCAGTGGGACATCAAACCGATGCGCAACTACGGTGAAGCGATGCGTTCACGCTGCGTCATTATGCTTTGCGCGGTGCATGCGCTGTGGAGCATCGGGGTGTATGGCTTCATGATGTGGATGCCGTCGATTCTGAAAAACGCGGCGCAGATGGATATTGTGGCGGTGGGCTGGCTGGCGGCAGTGCCGTATCTGGCGGCGATCTGCCTGATGCTGACGGTTTCCTGGCTATCCGATAAATACCAGAACCGTAAGCTGTTTATCTGGCCGCTGCTGCTGATTGCCGCCATCGCGTTCTTTGCCTCGTGGCTGTTGGGCAACCAGTCCTTCTGGCTCTCTTACGCGCTGCTGGTCGTGGCCGCCGCCTGTATGTATGCGCCTTACGGACCGTTCTTTGCGCTGATCCCCGAACTGCTGCCGCGCAACGTCTCCGGCGTGTCGATGGGAATGATCAACAGTTTTGGCGCGTTAGGGGCATTCCTCGGCGCGTGGCTGGTGGGTTACCTCAACGGCGTGACCGGCGGGCCGGGCGTCTCCTACACCTTCATGGCGATTGCTCTGCTGTCATCGGTGGTGCTGATGTACTGCGTTCGTGCGCAAAATGAAACCACGTCGCCGTCGGCTGAGGTGGTAACGCGTTAAGGTTGAGCGAGGAGTGCAGTCGCTAACCGGCTGTGATAAGGTTCTCTGCGAGCATAATGGGATGTTGGTCGTAGAGAACCTCATGAAAAACAATCGGATGACATTACAGGATATCGCTAATCTGGCCGGTCTGAATAAGATGACGGTCAGCCGTTATCTTCGTGACCCGAATCAGGTGTCGCAACGCAGCCGTGAATTGATTTCGAAAGTGATGGAAGAGAACAACTACATTCCTAACCGCGCGCCGGAAATATTGCTCAATGCGCGCAGTAAAACCATCGGCGTGTTGATCCCTTCTTTTCGTAACCAGATTTTTGCCGACGTGCTGGCGGGAATTGAATCCGTCACCTCGGCTTGCCAGTACCAGACGTTGATCGCCAACTACGAATATGACGCCGAGCGTGAAGAACGCGAGGTGCTGAATTTGCTCTCTTACAATATCGACGGCCTGATCCTCACGGGAAAGCTGCATACCGAGCGGATGATCCAGTACGTGCGCGCCAGCGGCGTACCGGTGGCGGAACTGATGGATATTAGCGGCCAGTATCTTGATATTCAGGTTGGGTTTGATAACGAAAAAGCCGCGTTTGAAATGACGCAGGCTTTTATCGACAGCGGCAAACGCAGCATTGCTTTCTTTGGCTCGATGGACGACCCCCGCGACCTTAGCCGTTTTCGCGGTACCGGGAAAGCGCTGGCAGCGCAGGGGCTGGAAGCGTACCACCTTGCGCCAAAAACGATTTCGTCGGTGGCGCTGGGCCGCAAGATGTTCCAACAGGCAATGGCGGAAAAGCCGGATATTGACGCTATTTTCTGTACCAACGATGACCTGGCGGTTGGCGTGCTGCTGGAGTGTCAGGCACAGCAGTACGACGTGCCGGGAAAAATGGCGATTGCCGGTTTCCACGGGCTGGAAATTGGCCGTGCGCGGCTGCAAAAAATCGCCAGCGTGATTACACCACGCTTTGAGATTGGCAAAACGGCGGCGGACATTCTGATTAAGCGTTTGAACGGGAAAGATGCGCCGGGCAGCGTTAATCTTGGCTACCAAATTTATTACGGCGATACGCTGTAGGCGGGAAGAAGAGGCTGGCCACCGTGCGGTGACCAGCGGGAGAAATTACTGCATAAACGCTGGCTGCTTGTCTTCGTACTCGGTGATGGCCGCTTCATGCTGCAGCGTCAGCCCGATGCTGTCCAGACCGTTCAGCATGCAGTGGCGGCGGAAGTCGTCGATTTTAAAGCTGTAGGACTTATCGCCTGCTTTCACCACCTGCGCTTCCAGATCCACTTCAAATTTAATGCCCGGATTGGCTTTCACCAGGGTAAACATTTCATCTACTTGCGCGTCGCTCAGAGTCACCGGCAGCAGTTGGTTATTGAAACTGTTGCCGTAGAAGATGTCGGCAAAGCTTGGGGCAATCACCACTTTAAAACCGTAATCGGTCAACGCCCACGGCGCATGTTCGCGTGACGAACCGCAGCCGAAGTTTTCGCGCGCCAGCAGAATTGATGCCCCTTTATATTCCGGGAAGTTCAAAACGAACTCAGGATTTGGCTGTTGCCCTTTTTCGTCCAGAAAACGCCAGTCGTTGAACAGATGAGCGCCAAAACCGGTACGCGTAACCTTCTGCAAAAACTGTTTGGGAATGATTGCGTCGGTATCAACGTTGGCGGCACCCAGTGGGACAACCAGGCCGGTATGCTGGGTAAATTTCTCTGCCATGGTAGTTTCCTTATTTGATGCTGCGAATGTCGGCAAAATGACCGGTAACGGCGGCAGCGGCGGCCATGGCCGGGCTGACTAAATGCGTGCGGCCACCGCGGCCCTGACGGCCTTCAAAATTACGGTTGCTGGTGGAGGCGCAGCGCTCGCCCGGATTCAGGCGGTCATTATTCATGGCCAGACACATGGAACAGCCTGGTAAACGCCATTCGAATCCTGCTTCGATAAAGATCTTGTCCAGACCTTCTGCTTCTGCCTGCGCTTTCACTGGACCAGAGCCCGGCACCACCAGTGCCTGTACGCCTGGTGCAACTTTACGTCCTTTGGCGATTTCTGCCGCAGCGCGTAAATCTTCAATACGCGAGTTGGTGCAGGAACCGATGAACACTTTATCGATAGCCACTTCCGTTAACGGAATACCTGGCTTCAGCCCCATGTAAGCCAACGCTTTCTCAGCCGATGCGCGTTCTACCGGATCGACAAATGACGCCGGGTCGGGAATATTATCGTTCACCGAGATGACCTGACCCGGATTCGTTCCCCAGGTGACCTGTGGCGCGATCTCTTCTGCCTGCAGGGTGACGACGGTATCAAAGGTGGCGTTGTCGTCGGTTTTCAGCGTTTTCCAGTACTCAACCGCGTGGGTAAAATCTTCGCCCTTCGGTGCGTGTAAACGCCCTTGCACATAGTTAAAGGTGGTTTCATCCGGTGCGACCAGGCCCGCTTTGGCACCCATTTCAATGGCCATATTGCACAGGGTCATGCGGCCTTCCATGCTCAGCGCGCGGATGGCTTCGCCACAAAACTCAACTACGTGTCCGGTACCGCCTGCACTACCGGTTTTACCGATAATCGCCAGCACAATATCTTTGGCGGTAATGCCAGGGGCTGCTTTACCGTTGACTTCAATCTTCATGGTTTTGGCGCGCCCCTGTTTCAGGGTCTGCGTCGCCAAAACGTGTTCAACTTCAGAGGTGCCAATGCCAAACGCCAGCGCGCCGAACGCGCCGTGTGTAGCGGTGTGGGAATCGCCGCAGACGATGGTCATACCCGGCAACGTCACGCCTTGTTCTGGCCCCATCACGTGAACGATACCCTGATACGGATGGTTCAGGTCATACAGCTCGACACCAAATTCGTTACAGTTCTTAATCAGCTCCTGCATCTGGATGCGTGCCATCTCACCCGACGCGTTGATGTCTTTGGTCTGGGTAGAGACGTTGTGATCCATGGTGGCAAAGGTTTTACCCGGCTGGCGTACCTGACGGCCATGCGCGCGCAGGCCATCAAACGCTTGCGGAGAGGTCACTTCATGCACCAGATGTCTGTCGATGTACAACAGCGGGGTTTCGTTTTGCGCTTCAAAGACGACGTGCGCATCAAACAATTTTTCGTATAACGTTTTGGCCATGATTACACCCCTTCTGCGACGTAACGGGCAATGATGTCGCCCATTTCATCGGTACCGACTGCGGCAGCGCCACGGGCTAAGTCACCGGTGCGAATGCCTTCTTCTAATGCGCGGTTGATGGCGCTCTCAATTGCGGTTGCCGCATCATTGGCATCCAGGCTATAGCGCAGCAGCAGCGCCAGCGACAGGATCTGGGCGATAGGGTTGGCAATGTTTTTCCCCGCGATGTCCGGGGCGGATCCGCCAGCAGGCTCGTACAAACCGAAGCCCTGATCATTCAGGCTGGCGGACGGTAACATGCCCATAGAACCGGTGATCATGGCGCACTCGTCAGACAGAATGTCGCCAAACAGGTTAGAGCACAGCAACACGTCGAACTGGGAAGGATCTTTGATCAATTGCATCGTCGCGTTGTCGATGTACATATGCGCCAGTTCAACGTCTGGGTATTCATTCGCAATTTCATTGACGATTTCGCGCCACAGAATCGATGTTTGCAGTACGTTAGCTTTATCAATCGACGTGACTTTACGGCGACGTTTACGGGCGGATTCAAACGCGATACGCGCAATACGTTCGATCTCGAAACGGTGATAAACCTCGGTATCAAAGGCTTTTTCATGTTGTCCGCTGCCTTCGCGGCCTTTTGGTTGACCGAAGTAAATTCCGCCAGTCAGTTCGCGTACGCACAGGATGTCAAAACCGTTCGCGGCAATATCTGCGCGCAGAGGACAAAACGCTTCCAGACCCTGATAGAGTTTAGCCGGGCGCAGATTGCTGAATAATTTGAAGTGCTTACGCAATGGCAGCAGTGCGCCACGCTCTGGCTGCTGGTTTGGCGGCAGGTTCTCCCATTTCGGACCGCCAACGGAGCCAAACAGAATGGCGTCAGCTTGTTCACAGCCTTCAACCGTTGCAGGCGGCAGCGGCTGACCGTGGTTATCGATAGCGGCACCACCCACGTCGTAGTGGCTGGTGGTAATGCGCATGTTAAAGCGGTTACGAATTGCGTCCAGTACCTTCAGGGCTTGCGCCATCACTTCCGGGCCAATACCGTCACCCGGCAAAACAGCAATATGATAATTCTTCGACATCACACGGTTTCCTTGTTGTTCTCGTTGTTCTGAGCTTTGCGTTGCAATTCTTTTTCGACTTCTTCGGCGCGCCAGATGTTGTTCAGCACATGAACCATTGCTTTAGCGGAAGATTCGACGATATCTGTCGCCAGACCGACGCCGTGGAAACGACGACCATTATAGTTGGCAACGATATCCACCTGACCCAGCGCATCTTTACCGTGCCCTTTGGCGGTCAGGCTGTATTTCACCAGTTCGACGTTGTACTCAGTTACACGGTTGATTGCCTGATAAATGGCATCGACCGGACCGTTACCGTTCGCCGCTTCGGCTTTGACTTCTTCACCACAGCCCAGCTTGACGGAGGCGGTGGCGATGTCGTTTGAGCCGGACTGCACGCTGAAGTAATCCAGACGGAAATGCTCCGGTTCTTCCTGCTGTTTATTAATGAAGGCCAGCGCTTCCAGGTCGTAATCAAATACCTGACCTTTTTTGTCCGCCAGTTTCAGGAATGCGTCGTACAGGTTGTCCAGGCTGTATTCATTTTCTTTATATCCCATCTCGTCCATACGGTGTTTCACCGCGGCACGTCCGGAACGGGAGGTCAGGTTCAGCTGTACCTGGTTCAGGCCGATGGATTCAGGCGTCATGATTTCGTAGTTTTCACGATTTTTCAGTACACCGTCCTGATGGATGCCGGAAGAGTGGGCAAAGGCGCCGCTACCGACAATGGCTTTGTTAGCAGGAATAGGCATGTTGCAGATTTGGCTGACTAATTGACTGGTGCGCCAGATCTCCTGGTGATTGATGCGGGTCTGTACATTCAGGATATCTTTACGCACCTTGATCGCCATGATCACTTCTTCCAGTGAGCAGTTACCGGCACGTTCGCCGATACCGTTCATCGCGCCTTCCACCTGACGCGCTCCGGCGTGAACGGCTGCCAGTGCGTTGCCTACGCCCAAACCTAAATCATCATGGGTGTGTACGGAGATGATGGCTTTATCGATATTTGGTACGCGTTCATACAGGCCAGAAATGATTGCTCCAAATTCGAAAGGCATGGTGTAACCGACGGTATCGGGGATGTTAATGGTTTTGGCTCCCGCGTTAATGGCAGCTTCAACCACGCGAGCCAAATCGGCGATAGGGGTACGGCCTGCATCTTCGCAGGAGAACTCCACGTCATCGGTATAATTACGCGCACGCTTAACCATGTAGACCGCGCGCTCAATGACCTCATCCAGCGTACTGCGTAATTTCGTCGCGATGTGCATCGGCGAGGTGGCGATAAACGTATGAATACGGAAAGCCTCAGCGACTTTCAGAGATTCTGCGGCAACGTCGATATCTTTTTCTACGCAGCGAGCTAAGGCACAAACGCGGCTGTTTTTAACCTGACGAGCGATAGTCTGAACTGACTCAAAGTCGCCCGGTGAAGAAACGGGGAAACCCACTTCCATCACGTCAACGCCCATACGCTCAAGGGCCAGCGCAATCTGCAGTTTTTCTTTCACACTCAGGCTTGCCTGTAACGCCTGTTCACCATCGCGTAAGGTGGTATCGAAAATAATGACTTGCTGGCTCATGGTTTAGGTCCTTGGTTTCTTAGGGCGCCTTGCTTCGAGCATAAAAAAACCCGCGCAACGGCGCGGGTTTTTTGTCTTAACTGGAGCTGACTTAATGCTGAATGTCGTCCACCAGTCTACCGCGCAACGAAGATGCGTTTAGTAGTAGTAGACCGTTGAAACGAGCAATGTAAGTCATCAATTAAGCTCCAGGCGAATGCGATATGCTTTTAGTGGTACTGGATATGAAGACTGATGTCAACCCTCACCCCAGCAAATGCCTCGTTAGAGGGGGGGAAGTTTCTGCAAAACTTAAGCGAATTGTGCTGAATTTTTCGGGGTACATAAAATTAATCAGTTGATGGTTGTACATAATTTTCATGGTTTGACATATTTGAGCATAGTTATTTGCATTTATTGTAACGGCGAACTGAAGGAAAAGTCGCTCTTGGGATTTCATATCTTAATGATTTATCTGTCTTTATAGTAATTATGAATGGCTATGGGTAGTATGACACCACAAAATTGATAAATTAATGTTAACTTTTAATGTATTAATAATATAAACATTTAATTAAAACTTAAATACACATTCACGATACGTATGATTGTATATTCGCCATGCTTATGGTTATATTGTTTTTGAAATTTAAACATATGAATCACCGTGCAGTGACACTGCCACACTGCGATCGCATTGGTCTTTTGTTCATTTAGGTTTGTGCCTTTATGTTTTCCTAATTTTAATGTTTTTTCTTTTTCTCATCTTATATGTATGGTAAATCATATTAACGGAGATTATTTCTTCACTCCGTCTGGGAAAAGGGAGTTTAGAGTGACAGTGGAGTTAAATATGCCAGAAGTAAAAATAACAGATAAAACAAATATTATAGAAATTGGGAAACCACAGCTTCGCATGGTTGATCTTAATTTATTAACCGTTTTTGATGCGGTGATGCAAGAACAAAACATTACCCGTGCCGCGCATACTTTGGGGATGTCGCAACCTGCTGTCAGTAATGCGGTCGCGCGCCTGAAAATTATGTTTAATGATGAGCTTTTTGTTCGTTATGGACGCGGTATCCAGCCGACAGCAAGAGCCTTCCAGCTATTTGGTTCTGTTCGCCAGGCATTGCAATTAGTGCAGAATGAACTGCCTGGATCGGGTTTTGAGCCAGCCAGCAGCGAGCGCGTATTCAATCTTTGCGTATGCAGCCCATTGGATAATATTCTGACCTCGTTGATTTATAATAGAGTTGAGCAAGTTGCACCAAACATTCATGTCGTATTTAAATCTTCACTCAATCAAAATACAGAGCATCAATTACGTTACCAGGAAACTGAATTCGTTATTAGTTATGAAGAGTTCCGACGTCCTGAATTTACCAGTATTCCGTTATTCAATGACGAAATGGTGTTAGTGGCAAGTAAAAAGCATCCGCGCATTAGTGGTCCTTTACTGGAAAGCAATGTCTATAATGAACAGCATGCGGTGGTGTCACTTGATCGCTTCGCATCATTCAGCCAACCGTGGTATGACACACCGGATAAACAATCCTGCGTGGCTTATCAGGGCATGGCATTAATTAGTGTTCTAAATATTGTGTCGCAAACGCATTTGGTCTCTATTGCGCCGCGTTGGTTAGTAGAAGAATTTGCCGATTCTTTAGAACTACAGATCTTGCCTTTACCGTTAAAATTGAACAGCCGCACATGCTATCTTTCATGGCATGAAGCCGCAGGCCGGGATAAAGGACATCAATGGATGGAAGAGTTGTTAGTCTCCGTTTGTAAGCAGTAGCATTTAGCAGAGTAAACCGGACGGTGCATCCTGTTTATTCTGCTTTTAACTTTATAACTGAAATTTTATGCTGAACTCTATTTTTTTACGTCTGTCCAAAAGTGTCAAAAAATAGAGTAATCGCTGTAAGTTCCCATTTTTAAGCGATTATTTATCATACTGATTGCTTATACTGGTTTAATTCTCCGTTTATTCGCGTCTTTCCTCCTTTTTATTCTTATTTACTCCAGTGCCACCCCTTCGGAGTCAATTGCCATGCGTCATCGTCAGCGGTTAATGTGTTGTTAAACCGCAATTCATTATAAGAGTGAGGCAAGCCATGGAGATGTTGTCTGGAGCCGAGATGGTCGTCCGATCGCTCATCGATCAGGGTGTGAAGCAGGTATTCGGTTATCCCGGGGGGGCCGTCCTCGATATTTATGATGCCCTGCATACGGTCGGCGGTATTGATCATGTGCTGGTCCGCCATGAACAAGCGGCGGTACATATGGCTGATGGCCTTGCGCGTGCCACGGGAGAAGTGGGGGTCGTATTGGTCACCTCAGGGCCGGGGGCGACCAACGCGATTACCGGGATCGCAACGGCTTACATGGATTCCATTCCGCTGGTGATCCTCTCCGGACAGGTCGCAACGTCGCTGATTGGCTACGATGCCTTCCAGGAGTGCGACATGGTAGGTATATCCCGCCCGGTGGTGAAACATAGCTTCCTGGTCAAACAAACGGAAGATATCCCGCAGGTGCTGAAAAAAGCCTTCTGGCTGGCAGCAAGCGGTCGTCCGGGGCCAGTGGTGGTGGATTTGCCGAAGGATATTCTGAATCCGGCGAAGAAACTGCCTTATAGCTGGCCGGACTCGGTGAGTATGCGCTCGTATAATCCGACGACGACGGGACATAAAGGACAGATAAAACGGGCGTTGCAGACGCTGGTCGCGGCGAAGAAACCGGTTGTCTATGTGGGCGGTGGCGCGGTCAATGCCGCTTGCCATGAGCAGTTAGCTCAGATTGCTGAAGCGCTGAATCTGCCGGTTGTCTCCTCGCTCATGGGGTTGGGCGCGTTTCCGGCCACGCATCGTCAGGCGCTGGGCATGTTGGGCATGCACGGTACCTACGAAGCCAATATGACCATGCATCATTCCGATGTGATCTTTGCCGTTGGCGTTCGCTTTGACGATCGAACGACGAATAACCTGGCAAAATATTGTCCTAATGCGACCGTGCTGCATATCGATATCGATCCGACCTCTATTTCCAAAACCGTTACTGCGGATATTCCGATTGTGGGGGATGCCCGCCTGGTGCTGGATCAGATGCTCGAACTACTGGAGCAGGAGAAATCTCAGCAGCCGCTGGATGATAATCGTGACTGGTGGCAACGGATTGAGCACTGGCGTGCCCGTCAGTGTCTGAAATACGACACGCAAAGCGAAAGTATTAAGCCGCAGGCGGTGATTGAAACCATCTGGCGTCTGACGAAAGGGGAGGCGTATGTGACCTCTGACGTTGGCCAACACCAGATGTTTGCCGCACTTTACTATCCGTTCGATAAACCGCGTCGCTGGATTAACTCAGGCGGCCTCGGGACTATGGGATTCGGTTTACCTGCGGCGTTAGGGGTGAAAATGGCTTTGCCGGATGAAACGGTAGTGTGCGTCACCGGGGATGGCAGCATTCAGATGAATATCCAGGAGCTGTCGACGGCGCTGCAATATGAACTGCCGGTGCTGGTACTCAACCTTAACAACCGTTATCTCGGCATGGTCAAACAGTGGCAGGACATGATCTACTCCGGGCGTCACTCACAGTCTTACATGCAGTCGCTGCCCGATTTCGTGCGCCTTGCTGAGGCTTATGGACATATCGGTATCCAGATTAATCGGCCTGAAGAACTTGAGAGCAAGTTGGGCGAAGCGCTGGAACATGTGCGTAACCATCGTCTGGTGTTTGTCGATGTCACCGTCGACGGTAGTGAACATGTCTACCCGATGCAGATTCGTGGGGGTGGGATGGATGAAATGTGGTTAAGCAAAACGGAGAGGACCTGATTATGCGCCGGATATTATCAGTATTGCTGGAAAACGAGTCAGGTGCATTATCGTGTGTGATTGGCCTCTTCGCCCAGCGTGGTTACAACATTGAAAGCCTGACCGTCGCGCCGACCGACGATCCGACCTTATCGCGGATGACGATTCAGACGGTAGGGGATGAGAAAGTCCTTGAGCAGATCGAAAAGCAGCTCCACAAACTGGTGGATGTTCTGCGCGTTAGCGAGCTGGGGCAGGGCGCTCACGTTGAACGAGAAATCATGCTGGTGAAAATCCAGGCCAGCGGTTATGGCCGGGAAGAAGTGAAACGCAACACGGAAATTTTCCGCGGGCAAATCATCGATGTCACGCCGTCTATCTACACCGTACAACTGGCGGGCACCAGCGATAAGTTGGATGCGTTTCTGGCAACGCTGCGTGAAGTCGCTAAAATTGTGGAAGTTGCTCGCTCCGGCGTGGTGGGGCTTTCCCGCGGCGATAAAATCATGCGTTAATCATGATCGGGTTCTTAATTCGCAAGCCCAACGACTCAGGTTGGGCTTTTTTTTGCGAAATCAGCGGTAACCAGAGACAAAAGCGGTTGCCGGAGTCATTATTCTGCGCTTAGATGTTAATAAATTTAACCCATGCCATCACAAAGGTTATGGTTTGTACATTTTACGCAAGGGGCAATTGTGAAACTGGATGAAATCGCTCGGTTGGCCGGCGTTTCGCGAACGACTGCAAGCTACGTTATTAATGGCAAAGCAAAGCAATATCGCGTAAGCGACAAAACGGTTGAAAAAGTCATGGCGGTGGTGCGCGAGCATAATTACCACCCGAATGCCGTGGCGGCCGGGCTGCGTGCTGGACGCACACGTTCTATCGGGCTGGTGATCCCGGATCTTGAGAACACGAGCTATACCCGGATCGCAAACTATCTGGAGCGCCAGGCGCGTCAACGTGGGTATCAGCTGTTGATTGCCTGCTCTGAAGATCAGCCAGATAACGAAATGCGCTGTATTGAGCATCTTTTACAGCGCCAGGTCGATGCCATTATTGTGTCGACTTCCTTGCCGCCTGAACATCCGTTCTACCAACGCTGGGCAAACAGTTCATTCCCGATTGTGGCGCTGGATCGTGCACTGGATCGCGAACATTTTACCAGTGTTGTGGGTGCAGATCAGGATGATGCGGAAATGCTGGCGGAAGAGTTACGCAAATTCCCTGCTGAAACCGTCCTCTATCTGGGCGCGCTCCCTGAATTATCCGTCAGTTTCCTGCGCGAACAGGGTTTTCGTACCGCGTGGAAGGACGATCCGCGTGAAGTCCATTTCCTGTACGCCAACAGCTATGAGCGGGAAGCTGCAGCGCAGCTGTTTGATAAATGGCTGGAAACGCACCCAATGCCTCAGGCGTTGTTTACCACGTCGTTTGCCCTGTTGCAGGGGGTGATGGATGTGACCCTGCGTCGTGATGGGCAGTTGCCGTCTGATTTAGCGATTGCGACTTTTGGCGATCACGAACTGCTCGACTTCCTGCAGTGCCCTGTACTGGCAGTGGCACAGCGCCATCGTGATGTCGCGGAACGCGTGCTGGAGATTGTACTGGCAAGTCTGGACGAACCGCGTAAACCAAAACCAGGTTTAACGCGTATACGGCGTAATCTGTACCGTCGCGGTATTCTCAGCCGTAACTAAGTTCCCTCAATTGATGACGTCGGCGGGATAAGCCTCTGACGTCTTCAGTTTTTCTATTCTCAGAAATAACCGCATTATATTTAAGAATATTCTTTAGAATTATCTGAAATGTATTCTTGAAATACCCCGAATTAAAAATGCAACTATCCATTTTTGGGTTATTGATACGTAACGACGCGTTACGGTTGTATTATTTTGTTACATGCATGTGTGGATTTGCCGAATTAACAAACACTTTGCTCTCGTATTGCGGCCATCTGGTGCTTACCTTGGTCCTGCGCGGCGTACAGACCGATTAACTGGTACTGTTAACTCGCGGCATATTGTCCTAAAATGCCGCTCGCGTCGCAAACTGACACTTTATATTTTCTTCTGATGATATTCAGTTGTTTTAAACAATGATGAGTTGTTGGATTTTTTTCTTACAAATATTCATGACGTTAATTTGCTTCGTTTGCTGTACGGATTTTGTTCAACGCTGATATTAGCCGTAAACAATGGGTTTTTTGCTCCGCTAAGCGCCGCGACTTGCTTGACAAGGTTTTCCTCCGCTCCGTAAACTCCTTTAAGTGGGAATTTGTGGGATAAAGTGGTAATCGGGGGTGAGACTGGCATGTTCCGGGGAGCAACGTTAGTTAATCTCGACAGTAAAGGGCGCTTATCCGTGCCTACCCGTTATCGGGATCAACTGCTTGAGAGCGCTACCGGTCAAATGGTTTGCACCATTGACATCCATCACCCGTGCCTGCTGCTGTACCCCCTGCCTGAATGGGAAATAATCGAGCAGAAGCTATCGCGTCTGTCGAGCATGAATCCAGTTGAGCGTCGCGTACAGCGCTTATTGTTGGGTCATGCCAGCGAATGTCAGATGGATAACGCTGGTCGATTACTGATAGCGCCTATTCTGCGGCAACACGCAGGGCTAACGAAAGAAGTGATGCTGGTTGGGCAGTTCAATAAGTTTGAGCTGTGGGATGAAACGACCTGGTATCAACAGGTCAAGGAAGATATCGACGCTGAGCAGTCTGTTACTGGCGCGTTGTCGGAACGATTGCAGGATTTGTCTCTATAAAATGACGGAAAATTATAAACATACAACGGTGTTGCTGGATGAAGCCGTAAACGGCCTGAATATTCGTCCAGACGGCATCTACATTGACGGGACATTTGGTCGCGGTGGTCACTCACGTCTGATCCTCTCCCAGCTTGGCGAAGAGGGGCGTTTACTGGCAATCGATCGCGATCCGCAGGCTATTGCCGTTGCTAAAACGATTACCGATCCTCGCTTCTCCATCGTACATGGACCTTTCTCTGCGCTGGCTGACTATGTCGCTGAGCGTGGACTGACCGGTAAGATCGACGGGATTCTTCTCGATCTGGGCGTTTCTTCACCGCAGCTCGATGACGCAGAGCGCGGTTTTTCGTTTATGCGTGACGGTCCGTTAGATATGCGTATGGACCCAACACGCGGTCAGTCAGCGGCCGAATGGCTGCAAACTGCCGATGAAGCAGACATTGCCTGGGTGATTAAAACCTTTGGCGAAGAGCGCTTCGGCAAACGCATTGCGCGCGCCATCGTGGAGCGTAACCGCATCGAACCGATGACCCGCACCAAAGAACTGGCGGAAGTTATTGCGGCGGCAATGCCGGTGAAGGACAAATTCAAACATCCCGCGACCCGTACCTTCCAGGCGGTGCGCATTTGGGTGAACAGTGAACTGGAGGAGATAGAGCAGGCGCTAAAAAGCTCGCTCAGCGTGCTGGCTCCAGGTGGTCGCCTTTCGATCATCAGTTTCCATTCGCTTGAAGACCGCATTGTGAAACGCTTTATGCGTGAACAAAGCCGTGGCCCTCAGGTACCGGCTGGAATACCGATGACCGAAGCGCAGATCAAAAAACTGGGCGGCCGTGAGTTAAGAGCACTAGGCAAGATGATGCCGGGTGAAGAAGAGGTCGCTGAGAATCCTCGTGCCCGTAGTTCAGTTCTGCGTATTGCAGAGAGGACGAACGCATGATCAGCAGAGTGACAGAAGCCCTCAGCAAAGTTAAAGGATCGATAGGAAGCAACGAGCGCCATGCATTGCCTGGCGTGATCGGTGACGATCTTTTGCGGTTTGGGAAGCTGCCACTCTGCCTGTTCATTTGCATTATTTTGACGGCGGTTACCGTCGTGACAACAGCGCACCATACGCGGTTACTGACTGCGCAGCGTGAGCAGCTGGTCCTTGAGCGAGATGCGCTGGATATCGAATGGCGTAACTTGATCCTTGAGGAGAACGCGCTCGGCGACCATAGCCGTGTTGAACGGATCGCAACGGAAAAGCTGCAAATGCAGCATGTCGATCCCTCACAAGAAAATATCGTAGTACAAAAATAAGGATAAACGCGACGCATGAAAGCAGCGGCAAAAACGCACAAACCAAAACGCCAGGAAGAACAAGCCAACTTTATCAGTTGGCGTTTTGCGTTACTGTGCGGCTGTATTTTGCTGGCACTGGGTTTTCTGCTGGGTCGCGTTGCCTGGCTGCAAATCATCGCGCCGGACATGCTGGTGCGTCAGGGTGATATGCGCTCTCTACGCGTCCAGGAAGTGTCTACATCGCGCGGAATGATTACCGACCGCTCTGGTCGTCCGCTGGCGGTGAGTGTTCCGGTTAAAGCTATATGGGCCGACCCGAAAGAAGTACATGATGCCGGCGGAGTGAGCGTTGGCGAACGCTGGAGAGCGCTGTCAACCGCGCTGAATCTCCCGCTCGATCAACTGGCTTCCCGCATTAACGCGAATCCGAAAGGGCGCTTTATCTATCTGGCGCGTCAGGTAAACCCTGACATGGCTGATTACATCAAAAAACTGAAGCTGCCAGGTATCCATCTGCGCGAAGAATCCCGCCGTTACTACCCTTCCGGGGAAGTGACTGCTCACCTCATCGGATTTACGAACGTCGACAGCCAGGGCATTGAAGGCGTTGAGAAGAGCTTCGACAAGTGGCTCACCGGACAACCGGGCGAGCGTATTGTACGTAAAGACCGGTATGGCCGCGTCATTGAAGATATCTCCTCTACCGACAGCCAGGCGGCGCATAACCTCGCGTTGAGCATTGATGAGCGTTTACAGGCACTGGTCTACCGTGAACTGAATAACGCCGTGGCGTTCAACAAGGCGGAGTCAGGCAGTGCGGTACTGGTGGATGTGAACACTGGTGAAGTGCTGGCAATGGCCAACAGTCCGTCCTACAACCCGAACAATCTCACTGGTACGCCAAAAGACGCGATGCGTAACCGCACCATTACCGACGTGTTTGAACCGGGTTCTACCGTTAAACCGATGGTGGTGATGACCGCGCTGCAGCGCGGTGTGGTACGCGAAAATACGGTCCTCAACACTATCCCTTACCGAATTAATGGTCACGAAATCAAAGACGTGGCACGTTATAGCGAATTAACCCTCACCGGGGTTTTGCAGAAGTCGAGTAACGTCGGTGTTTCCAAGCTGGCGTTAGCGATGCCGTCCTCAGCGTTAGTAGATACTTACTCACGTTTTGGGCTGGGAAAAGCGACCAATTTGGGGTTGGTCGGAGAACGCAGTGGCTTATATCCTCAAAAACAACGGTGGTCTGACATAGAGAGGGCCACCTTCTCTTTCGGCTACGGGCTAATGGTAACGCCGTTACAGTTAGCGCGAGTCTATGCAACGATCGGCAGTTACGGCGTTTATCGTCCACTGTCGATTACCAAAGTTGACCCTCCAGTTCCGGGCGAGCGTATCTTCCCGGAAGCGACCGTACGCACCGTGGTGCACATGATGGAAAGCGTGGCGCTGCCCGGTGGCGGCGGCGTGAAGGCGGCGATTAAAGGCTATCGCATCGCCATTAAAACCGGTACGGCGAAAAAAGTAGGGCCAGATGGCCGCTACATCAACAAATACATTGCTTATACCGCAGGTGTTGCGCCTGCGAGTCAGCCGCGCTTCGCGCTGGTTGTTGTTATCAACGATCCGCAGGCGGGTAAATACTACGGTGGCGCCGTTTCCGCGCCGGTCTTTGGTGCCATCATGGGCGGCGTATTGCGTACCATGAACATCGAGCCGGATGCGCTGACAACGGGCGATAAAAATGAATTTGTGAATAATCAAGGCGAGGCAACAGGTGGCAGATCGTAATTTGCGCGACCTTCTTGCTCCATGGGTGCCGGGTGCACCGGAGCGAGCACTGCGGGAGATGACGCTTGACAGCCGTGTGGCTGCATCGGGCGATCTCTTTGTCGCAGTATTAGGTCATCAGGCGGACGGGCGTCGGTATATCCCGCAGGCGATAGCGCAAGGTGTGGCTGCCATTATTGCAGAAGCGAAAGATGAAGCTACTGATGGTGAAATCCGTGAAATGCACGGCGTTCCGGTCATCTATCTTAGTCAGCTTAACGAACGTTTATCTGCACTGGCAGGCCGTTTTTACCACGAGCCTTCTGAGAAAATGCGTCTGGTCGGCGTGACCGGGACCAACGGTAAAACCACCACCACCCAACTGCTGGCACAGTGGAGCCAACTGCTTGGCGAAACCAGCGCGGTGATGGGAACAGTAGGCAATGGCCTGCTGGGCAAAGTGATCCCGACGGAAAATACCACCGGTTCAGCCGTTGATGTCCAGCATGTGCTGGCGGGGCTGGTTGCGCAGGGCGCAACGGTTGGCGCGATGGAAGTCTCTTCACACGGTCTGGTTCAGCATCGCGTGGCGGCGCTGAAGTTTGCCGCATCAGTATTTACTAACTTAAGCCGTGACCATCTCGACTACCACGGCGACATGGAACATTACGAAGCCGCGAAATGGCTGCTGTATTCCACGCACCATTGCGGTCAGGCCATCGTCAATGCGGATGATGAAGTCGGTCGTCGCTGGTTGGCGAAACTCCCGGATGCGGTTGCCGTTTCGATGGAAGACCACATCAACCCGAACTGTCACGGTCGTTGGTTAAAAGCGGTTGACGTGAAGTATCACGACAGCGGGGCAACGATTCGTTTTACCTCCTCATGGGGCGACGGCGAAATTGAAAGCCGCCTGATGGGGGCGTTTAACGTCAGCAATCTGCTGCTGGCGCTGGCAACGCTGCTGGCACTGGGCTATCCGTTAGCTGATTTACTGAAAACGGCGACACAATTGCAGCCGGTTTGCGGGCGTATGGAAGTGTTCAGCGCGCCGGGTAAAACCACCGTGGTTGTTGATTACGCCCATACGCCAGATGCGCTGGAAAAAGCGCTACAGGCGGCACGTTTGCACTGTACTGGCAAACTGTGGTGCGTCTTTGGCTGCGGCGGCGATCGCGATAAAGGCAAACGTCCGTTGATGGGCGCAATTGCCGAGCAGTTTGCCGATGTTGTTGTGGTGACCGATGACAACCCGCGTACCGAAGAGCCGCGCGCCATTATTAACGACATTCTGGCGGGGATGCTGGATGCCGGACAGGCGAAGGTGATGGAAGGTCGCGCAGAAGCGGTGACAAACGCCATTATGCAAGCGAAAGAAAATGATGTGGTGCTGGTGGCCGGTAAAGGTCATGAAGACTACCAGATCGTTGGTTCACAGCGCCTCGATTATTCTGACCGCGTCACGGCAGCGCGTCTGCTGGGGGTTATCGCATGATTAGCGTAACGCTCAGCCAACTGGCGGAGATCCTCCGTGGCGAATTGAAAGGGGCCGATCTGACCCTTGATGCCGTAACAACCGATACGCGTAAAGTGACGCCGGGCTGCCTGTTTGTGGCACTGAAAGGCGAACGCTTTGATGCCCATGATTTTGCAGACAAAGCGCAAGAGAGCGGGGCCGGTGCGCTGTTGGTCAGCCGCCCGTTGGACACCAACCTGCCGCAGCTGATTGTTAACGATACGCGTCTGGCGTTTGGTGAACTGGCTGCGTGGGTTCGCGCCCAGGTTCCGGCGCGCGTTGTCGCGCTGACCGGCTCATCCGGTAAAACGTCCGTCAAAGAGATGACGGCTGCCATTCTGAGCCAGTGTGGTAACACCCTATATACCGCGGGCAACCTGAATAACGACATCGGTGTACCGATGACGCTGCTGCGCTTAAACAACGATTACGACTATGCCGTGATTGAGCTCGGTGCCAACCATCAGGGCGAAATCGCCTGGACCGTCGGCCTGACGCGTCCGGAAGCGGCGCTGGTGAACAACCTGGCCGCCGCGCACCTGGAAGGCTTCGGCTCTCTGGCGGGCGTTGCGAAGGCAAAAGGTGAGATTTTTACCGGTCTGTCAGCGAACGGTATCGCCATTATGAATGCCGACAACAACGACTGGCTGAACTGGCAAAGCATCATCGGCGATCGCAAAGTCTGGCGTTTCTCCCCGAATGCAGCCAATAGCGACTTTTCGGCGACCAACGTTCATGTGACCTCGCATGGCACGGAATTTTCTCTGCAAACGCCGACCGGAAGCATTGATGTCCTGCTGCCGTTACCGGGTCGCCATAATATCGCTAACGCCCTTGCGGCGGCGGCGCTCTCTATGGCGGTAGGCGCGACGCACGAGGCGATCAAAGCGGGTTTGAAGGATCTGCAAGCGGTACCGGGGCGTCTGTTCCCGATTCAACTTGCGGAAAATCAGCTGCTGCTGGACGACTCCTATAACGCGAACGTCGGTTCGATGACCGCAGCGGTGCAGGTGCTGTCTGAAATGCCGGGCTATCGCGTACTGGTCGTTGGCGATATGGCAGAGCTTGGCGCAGAAAGCGAAGCATGCCATGTACAGGTGGGGGTTGCTGCGAAAGCCGCAGGCATCGACCGTGTACTGAGTACGGGAAAACTGAGTCAGGCAATTAGCGACGCCAGTGGCGTTGGCGAACATTTTGCGGATAAAAGTGCGCTGGCCGCGCATCTTAAAGCATTGATTGCAGAACATCAGGTCATGACGATTTTAGTGAAGGGTTCACGTAGTGCCGCCATGGAAGAGGTAGTACGCGCATTACAGGAGAATGGGACATGTTAGTTTGGCTGGCCGAACATTTGGTCAAATATTATTCCGGCTTTAACGTCTTTTCCTATCTGACGTTTCGCGCCATCGTCAGCCTGCTGACCGCGCTGTTCATCTCTTTGTGGATGGGCCCGCGCATGATTGCCCGCTTACAAAAAATGTCCTTTGGACAGGTCGTACGTAACGACGGTCCGGAATCGCACTTCAGTAAACGCGGTACGCCAACCATGGGTGGGATCATGATCCTCACCGCGATAGTTATCTCCGTACTGCTGTGGGCATATCCGTCGAACCCGTACGTATGGTGCGTGCTGGTGGTATTGATTGGCTACGGCATTATCGGTTTTGTCGATGACTACCGCAAAGTGGTGCGCAAAGATACCAAGGGCCTGATTGCCCGCTGGAAGTACTTCTGGATGTCGGTGATTGCGCTGGGTGTAGCCTTTGCGCTGTACCTCGCCGGTAAAGACACCCCGGCTACCGAGCTGGTGGTGCCGTTCTTTAAAGACGTGATGCCGCAACTGGGTCTGTTCTATGTTCTGCTGGCGTACTTCGTGATTGTGGGGACTGGCAACGCGGTCAATCTTACCGATGGCCTGGATGGTCTGGCGATTATGCCGACCGTGTTCGTAGCAGCGGGTTTTGCGCTGGTGGCATGGGCTACCGGTAACATGAACTTTGCCAACTATCTGCACATTCCCTATTTACGCCATGCAGGCGAACTGGTGATCGTCTGTACGGCGATTGTCGGTGCGGGATTAGGTTTCCTGTGGTTTAACACCTATCCGGCGCAGGTCTTTATGGGTGACGTCGGTTCGCTGGCGCTGGGTGGCGCGCTGGGCATTATTGCCGTGCTGCTGCGTCAAGAGTTCCTGCTGGTAATCATGGGCGGCGTATTTGTTGTAGAAACGCTGTCGGTCATTCTGCAGGTTGGCTCCTTTAAGCTGCGCGGACAGCGCATCTTCCGTATGGCGCCGATTCACCATCACTATGAACTGAAAGGCTGGCCGGAACCGCGCGTCATTGTGCGCTTCTGGATTATTTCGCTGATGCTGGTGCTGATTGGCCTGGCAACGCTGAAGGTACGTTAATCATGGCTGATTACCAGGGTAAAAAAGTCGTCATTATCGGTCTCGGATTGACCGGGCTGTCCTGCGTGGATTTCTTCCTGGCGCGTGGCGTGACGCCGCGCGTAATGGATACCCGTGCGACGCCGCCTGGTCTGGATAAATTACCGGAAGCGGTTGAGCGTCATGTTGGCAGCCTGAATGATGACTGGCTGCTGGCCGCCGATCTCATCGTCGCCAGCCCTGGTATTGCCCTGGCGCATCCTTCGCTGAGCGCCGCCGCTGATGCAGGGATCGAAATTGTCGGTGACATCGAGCTGTTCTGTCGCGAAGCACAGGCGCCGATCGTCGCGATCACCGGGTCCAACGGGAAAAGTACCGTCACTACGCTGGTCGGCGAGATGGCGAAAGCGGCCGGCGTGAACGTGGGTGTTGGCGGAAATATCGGCTTACCCGCGTTGATGCTGCTTGATGACGAACGCGAGCTGTATGTACTGGAGCTGTCGAGCTTCCAGCTGGAGACAACCTCCAGCTTAGAGGCCGTAGCCGCCACCATTTTGAACGTCACCGAAGATCATATGGATAGATATCCGTTTGGCTTGCAGCAGTACCGTGCGGCCAAACTGCGTGTCTATGAGAATGCGAAAGTGTGTGTGGTCAATGCTGATGATGCGCTGACCATGCCGATTCGCGGGGCGGATGAGCGCTGCGTGAGCTTTGGCATCAACATGGGTGACTATCATCTCAATCGTCAGCAGGGTGAAACCTGGCTGCGGGTGAAGGGTGAAAAAGTCCTGAACGTGAAAGAGATGACGCTTACCGGCCAGCATAACTATACCAACGCCCTGGCGGCGCTGGCGCTGGCGGATGCTGCGGGTCTGCCGCGGGCGTCCAGCCTGAAAGCGCTGACTACTTTTACCGGTCTGGCGCATCGTTTCCAGTTGGTACTGAATCATAACGGTGTGCGTTGGATCAACGATTCAAAAGCCACCAACGTCGGCAGCACCGAAGCGGCACTGAATGGTCTGCACGTTGAGGGTACGCTGCACCTGCTGCTGGGCGGTGACGGGAAATCCGCCGACTTTATGCCGCTGCAACGTTACCTGACTGGCGACAACATTCGTCTGTACTGCTTTGGTCGCGATGGCGCACAGCTTGCCGCTCTGCGTCCTGAGGTTGCGGAACACACTGAAACCATGGAGCAGGCAATGCGTCTGCTCGCACCGCGTGTGAAGTCGGGTGATATGGTGCTGCTGTCGCCAGCCTGTGCCAGCCTTGACCAGTTCAAGAACTTTGAGCAACGTGGTGACGTCTTTACCCGTTTGGCGAAGGAGTTGGGTTGATGCGCTTCTCTCTCCCTCGTCTGAAAATGCCGCGCGTACCGGGACTGGGTGTCCTGGCGTGGATCTTCGCGGCACTTAAAGGCTGGGTGATGGCTTCGCGTGATAAAGACGCGGACAGCCTGATCATGTATGACCGCATGCTGCTGTGGCTGACTTTTGGTCTGGCAGCGATCGGTTTTGTGATGGTGACATCGGCATCGATGCCCGTAGGGCAACGCCTGGCAGGCGATCCCTTCCTGTTCGCTAAACGTGACGCGCTGTATATCTTCCTCGCGTTCTGTCTGGCGATGGTGACGTTACGTCTGCCGATGGAGTTCTGGCAAAAGTACAGCACGACAATGCTGATCGCCTCGATCATCATGTTGTTGATCGTTCTGGTGGTGGGGAGCTCCGTTAACGGGGCATCGCGCTGGATCGCGCTGGGTCCACTGCGTATTCAGCCTGCGGAATTCACCAAGCTGTCGCTGTTCTGTTATCTCGCCAACTACCTGGTGCGTAAAGTCGATGAAGTGCGTAACAACCTGCGCGGCTTCTTAAAACCGATGGGGGTGATTCTGGTGCTGGCAATCTTGCTGCTGGCGCAGCCTGACCTTGGTACGGTAGTGGTGCTGTTTGTCACGACGCTGGCGATGCTGTTTCTCGCTGGAGCGAAACTGTGGCAGTTCATTGCCATTATCGGTATGGGGATTTCGGCGGTAGTGCTGCTGATCCTTGCCGAACCATATCGTATTCGCCGCGTAACCTCTTTCTGGAACCCATGGGAAGATCCGTTTGGCAGCGGCTACCAGTTAACGCAATCGCTGATGGCTTTTGGTCGCGGTGAGATTTGGGGGCAGGGTTTAGGTAATTCGGTGCAAAAACTGGAGTATTTACCGGAAGCGCACACCGACTTCATCTTCGCCATCATTGGGGAAGAGCTGGGTTATATCGGTGTGGTATTGGCACTTTTAATGGTATTCTTCGTCGCTTTTCGCGCGATGTCGATTGGCCGCAAAGCGCTGGAAATTGACCACCGTTTTTCAGGCTTTTTAGCCTGCTCCATCGGGATTTGGTTTAGCTTCCAGGCGCTGGTAAACGTAGGTGCGGCAGCTGGTATGCTGCCAACCAAAGGTCTGACGTTACCGCTGATCAGTTATGGTGGTTCCAGTTTGTTGATTATGTCGACGGCCATCATGTTTTTGTTACGTATTGATTATGAAACGCGTCTGGAAAAAGCCCAGGCGTTTACACGAGGTGCACGATGAGTGGTCAACCGAAGCGGTTAATGGTGATGGCAGGCGGTACCGGCGGGCATGTGTTCCCGGGGCTGGCGGTCGCGCATCATTTAATGGCTCAGGGCTGGCAAGTTCGTTGGCTGGGCACCGCCGATCGTATGGAAGCGGACTTAGTGCCGAAGCATGGCATTGAAATTGACTTTATTCGCATCTCCGGTTTGCGTGGCAAAGGTGTCAACGCGCTGCTTGCCGCCCCCGTGCGTATTTTTAATGCCTGGCGTCAGGCGCGGGCCATCATGAAGCAGTTTAAGCCTGATGTGGTGCTGGGTATGGGCGGCTACGTGTCCGGCCCTGGCGGTCTGGCAGCCTGGTCATTAGGCATTCCGGTTGTACTGCATGAGCAGAATGGCATTGCGGGATTAACCAACAAGTGGCTGGCGAAAATTGCCACTACGGTGATGCAGGCTTTTCCTGGCGCTTTCCCGAATGCGGAAGTGGTGGGTAACCCGGTACGCACCGACGTTCTGGCGCTGCCGTCGCCCGAAGTACGTCTGGCAGGGCGTGAAGGCCCGGTTCGCGTGCTGGTCGTCGGGGGGTCTCAGGGTGCACGCGTATTGAACCAGACGATGCCGCAGGTTGCCGCAGAGCTTGGTGACGCGGTGACTATTTGGCATCAGAGCGGCAAAGGTGCGCAGCAAACCGTTGAACAGGCATATGCTGACGCGGGACAACCACAGCACAAGGTCACTGAGTTTATTGATGATATGGCAGCCGCCTACGCGTGGGCGGATGTCGTAGTTTGTCGCTCAGGTGCGCTGACGGTAAGTGAAATTGCTGCCGCAGGTTTGCCTGCGCTGTTTGTGCCTTTCCAGCACAAAGACCGACAGCAGTACTGGAATGCGCTGCCGCTGGAGAAAGCGGGCGCCGCCAAAATTCTTGAGCAGCCGCAGTTTACTGTGGATGCCGTCGCTAACACCCTTTCCGGGTGGTCGCGAGAAACCTTATTAACCATGGCAGAACGTGCGCGCGCCGCATCCATACCGGATGCCACAGAGCGTGTTGCTAATGAAGTGAGCCGGGCTGCCCGGGCGTAATTGTGGTGATGCCTTTTGCATCGCATGAACTAAGAAGTTAATGGCTAAAGAATGAATACACAACAACTGGCAAAACTGCGTTCCATAGTGCCCGAAATGCGTCGCGTTCGGCACATTCACTTTGTCGGCATCGGTGGTGCTGGTATGGGCGGTATTGCCGAAGTTTTGGCCAACGAAGGTTATCAGATCAGCGGTTCTGACCTGGCGCCGAATCCGGTGACTCAGCAGTTGACGAATCTGGGCGCCACGATTTTCTTCAACCATCGCCCGGAAAACGTGCGTGATGCGAGCGTGGTGGTGGTATCCAGCGCCATTTCTGCGGATAACCCGGAAATTGTTGCGGCGCATGAAGCACGTATTCCGGTGATCCGTCGTGCTGAAATGTTGGCTGAATTAATGCGTTTTCGTCACGGTATCGCCATTGCCGGGACGCACGGTAAAACCACGACCACAGCGATGGTCTCCAGTATCTACGCGGAAGCGGGGCTGGATCCGACGTTTGTCAACGGCGGTCTGGTGAAGGCTGCAGGCGTCCATGCGCGTCTGGGTCATAGCCGTTATTTAATTGCGGAGGCGGATGAGAGCGATGCGTCGTTCCTACATTTGCAGCCGATGGTGGCGATTGTTACCAATATCGAAGCCGATCATATGGATACCTACCATGGCGACTTCGAAAATTTAAAGCAGACGTTTATTAATTTCCTGCATAACTTACCGTTTTATGGTCGTGCGGTGATGTGCGTTGACGATCCGGTGATCCGCGAGTTGTTGCCGCGCGTCGGTCGTCAAACCACAACCTATGGTTTCAGCGATGATGCTGATGTGCGCGTTGAAGATTACCAGCAGATTGGTCCACAAGGGCACTTCACGCTGCTGCGTCAGGGGATGGCCGATTTACGTGTGACATTGAACGCACCGGGCCGTCACAATGCGCTGAACGCGGCGGCGGCGGTGGCAGTTGCAACAGAAGAAGGCATTGAAGACGACGCAATTCTGCGCGCGCTGGAAAGTTTCCAGGGCACCGGACGCCGTTTTGACTTCCTCGGCGAATTTCCGCTTGAGCCGGTAAACGGTAAAGCCGGGACGGCGATGCTGGTTGATGATTATGGCCATCATCCAACGGAAGTGGATGCCACGATTAAAGCTGCACGCGCGGGCTGGCCGGACAAAAATCTGGTAATGCTGTTCCAGCCGCACCGCTTTACGCGTACACGCGATCTGTATGACGACTTTGCCAACGTGCTGACTCAGGTCGATGCGCTGTTGATGCTGGATGTATACGCCGCGGGTGAAGCCGCGATTCCGGGGGCTGACAGCCGTTCGCTGTGCCGTACGATCCGTGGTCGCGGTAAGATCGACCCGATTCTGGTATCCGATCCGGCTCAGGTGGCAGACATGCTGGCGCCGGTATTAACCGGCAATGATCTGATTTTGGTGCAGGGCGCTGGAAATATCGGCAAAATCGCGCGTTCCTTAGCTGAAATCAAACTGAAGCCGCAAAACCCGGAGGAAGAACAACATGGCTGATAAAATCGCGGTCCTGTTAGGAGGAACCTCCGCAGAGCGTGAAGTTTCGCTGAATTCCGGCGCGGCCGTACTGGCAGGGTTACGCGAAGGTGGTGTCGATGCCCATCCGGTTGACCCTAAAGATATTGATGTCACTCTTCTGAAATCTATGGGTTTTCAGAAGGTGTTTATTGCGCTGCACGGTCGTGGCGGGGAAGATGGCACGTTGCAGGGCATGCTGGAGCAAATTGGCCTGCCATATACCGGCAGCGGCGTCATGGCGTCCGCAATTTCGATGGACAAACTGCGCAGCAAGCTGCTGTGGCAGGGCGCAGGTTTACCCGTCGCGCCCTGGGTTGCATTGACCCGCTCTGAGTTCGAAAAAGGTCTTAGCGATGAAGCGGTTACAAAAATCTCTGCGTTAGGTTTGCCGCTGATTGTGAAGCCAAGCCGTGAAGGCTCCAGCGTAGGGATGTCAAAAGTTGAAGAAGAAAATGCTTTGCAGGGTGCATTAGCATTGGCTTTTCAGCATGATGAAGAAGTACTGATCGAAAAATGGCTCAGTGGCCCGGAATTTACAGTTGCGATACTTGGTGAAGAAATTTTACCGTCAATACGTATCCAACCCGCGGGAACCTTCTATGATTATGAGGCGAAGTATCTCTCTGATGAGACACAATATTTCTGCCCTGCAGGTCTGGAAGCTGAACAAGAGGCCCGTTTGCAGGAATTAGTCCTGAAAGCATGGACCGCATTGGGCTGTAAAGGTTGGGGTCGCATTGACGTCATGCTGGACAGCGATGGCCAGTTTTATCTGCTGGAAGCGAATACCTCTCCGGGTATGACCAGCCACAGCCTGGTGCCGATGGCGGCACGTCAGGCTGGCCTGAGCTTCTCGCAGTTGGTGGTAAGAATTCTGGAGTTGGCGGACTGATATGTCGCAGGCTGCGCTGAACACGCGAAACGGTGATGAAGAAGAAGTAAACTCCTCACGCCGCAATAATGGAACGCGTCTTGCAGGAATACTGTTCCTGCTGACAGTGCTGTGCACCGTGTTTGTCAGCGGCTGGGTAGTGTTGGGGTGGATGGAAGATGCGCAGCGGTTGCCATTGTCAAAGCTGGTGTTAACCGGCGAACGGCATTACACGCGCAATGACGATATTCGTCAGTCCATTCTGGCTCTGGGCGCTCCGGGAACCTTTATGACTCAGGATGTGAACATCATTCAGAGTCAAATTGAACGTCTCCCCTGGATTAAACAGGCGAGCGTCAGAAAGCAATGGCCCGATGAATTGAAGATTCATCTGGTTGAATATGTGCCCATTGCGCGTTGGAATGACCAGCATATGGTGGATGCCGAAGGCAATACGTTCAGCGTCCCAACCGGTCGGGCCAATAAGCAGGTATTACCTATGTTGTACGGACCGGAAGGCAGCGCAAGTGAAGTGTTGCAAGGGTTCCGTGATATGGGGCAGGTGCTGGCTAAGGATAGATTCACCCTGAAGGAAGCGGCGATGACCGCTCGTCGTTCCTGGCAGTTGACGCTGAATAACGATATTAAGCTCAATCTGGGCAGGGGCGATACGATAAAACGTTTGGCTCGCTTTGTGGAACTCTACCCGGTTTTACAGCAGCAGGCGCAAACCGATGGCAAACGGATTAGCTACGTTGATTTGCGTTATGACTCAGGAGCGGCAGTAGGCTGGGTTCCCTTGCCTCCTGAGGAATCTAATCAGCAACAGAATCAGGCACAGGCAGAACAACAATGATCAAGGCGACGGACAGAAAACTGGTAGTTGGACTGGAGATTGGCACCGCGAAGGTAGCCGCTTTAGTAGGGGAAGTTCTGCCCGACGGTATGGTCAATATCATTGGCGTGGGCAGTTGCCCATCGCGAGGTATGGATAAAGGCGGGGTGAATGACCTTGAGTCAGTGGTGAAGTGCGTACAGCGCGCCATTGACCAGGCTGAACTGATGGCAGATTGCCAGATTTCCTCGGTGTATCTGGCACTTTCCGGTAAACATATTAGCTGTCAAAATGAAATTGGTATGGTGCCCATTTCCGAAGAGGAAGTGACGCAGGAAGATGTGGAAAACGTGGTACATACGGCAAAATCCGTACGCGTTCGCGACGAACATCGCGTTCTGCACGTTATTCCGCAGGAATACGCCATTGACTACCAGGAAGGCATTAAAAATCCGGTAGGTCTTTCCGGCGTACGTATGCAGGCAAAAGTCCACCTTATTACCTGCCACAACGACATGGCGAAGAACATT
This sequence comes from Citrobacter sp. S39, assembly GCF_009495675.1. Classification (NCBI taxonomy): domain Bacteria; kingdom Pseudomonadati; phylum Pseudomonadota; class Gammaproteobacteria; order Enterobacterales; family Enterobacteriaceae; genus Citrobacter; species Citrobacter sp. S39. Next base: position 116,979 of record NZ_CP045555.1, on the reverse strand, counting down.
GTCAAAGCTGTTGAACGTTGTGGTCTGAAAGTTGACCAACTGATTTTTGCCGGGTTGGCAGCCAGTTATTCCGTGTTGACGGAAGATGAACGTGAGCTGGGTGTCTGCGTGGTGGATATTGGTGGTGGTACAATGGACATCGCCGTTTATACTGGCGGGGCGTTGCGCCACACTAAAGTTATCCCTTATGCAGGGAATGTAGTGACCAGTGATATCGCGTATGCCTTTGGTACGCCGCCGAGCGATGCTGAAGCCATTAAAGTGCGCCATGGCTGTGCGCTGGGGTCCATCGTGGGTAAAGACGAAAGCGTTGAAGTGCCAAGCGTAGGTGGTCGTCCACCGCGCAGCCTGCAACGTCAGACCCTGGCAGAAGTCATTGAGCCGCGTTATACCGAGCTGCTCAACCTGGTCAACGAAGAAATTTTGCAATTACAAGAACAGCTTCGCCAGCAGGGTGTGAAACATCATCTGGCGGCGGGGATTGTGTTAACCGGTGGTGCTGCGCAAATTGAAGGTCTGGCGGCCTGCGCACAGCGCGTGTTCCATACGCAAGTACGTATTGGCGCGCCGCTGAATATCACTGGTCTGACGGATTATGCTCAGGAGCCGTATTACTCAACGGCAGTGGGGCTGCTTCACTACGGAAAAGAATCCCATTTGAGTGGTGAGGCTGAAGTAGAAAAACGCGTAACGGCATCAGTTGGCTCGTGGATCAAACGACTCAATAGCTGGCTGCGAAAAGAGTTTTAATTTTTAAAGAGACCATCGCACATTAACGGTCTCAGGCGACAGGCACAACGGAGAGAGAAACTATGTTTGAACCTATGGAACTTACCAATGACGCGGTGATTAAAGTCATCGGCGTCGGCGGCGGCGGCGGTAATGCCGTTGAACACATGGTGCGCGAGCGCATCGAAGGTGTTGAATTCTTCGCGGTGAATACCGACGCTCAGGCGTTGCGTAAAACGGCGGTTGGACAGACCATTCAGATTGGTAGCGGCATCACCAAAGGTCTGGGCGCGGGTGCGAACCCGGAAGTCGGCCGTAATGCGGCAGACGAAGATCGTGAAGCTCTGCGTGCAGCGCTTGACGGGGCAGACATGGTGTTTATCGCAGCAGGCATGGGCGGCGGTACCGGTACCGGTGCAGCGCCAGTGGTTGCTGAAGTAGCAAAAGATTTAGGTATTCTGACCGTTGCTGTCGTGACTAAGCCTTTCAACTTTGAAGGCAAGAAGCGTATGGCATTCGCGGAGCAGGGTATCACCGAGCTGTCCAAACATGTGGACTCTCTAATTACTATTCCGAATGACAAACTGCTGAAAGTACTGGGCCGCGGTATCTCCCTGCTGGATGCGTTTGGCGCAGCGAACGACGTACTGAAAGGTGCAGTTCAGGGTATCGCTGAACTGATTACTCGTCCGGGCCTGATGAACGTCGACTTTGCAGACGTGCGCACCGTGATGTCCGAAATGGGCTACGCGATGATGGGTTCTGGCGTGGCGAGCGGTGAAGACCGTGCAGAAGAAGCGGCTGAAATGGCTATCTCTTCTCCGCTGCTGGAAGACATCGATCTGTCCGGCGCACGCGGCGTGCTGGTCAACATTACTGCGGGCTTCGACCTGCGTCTGGATGAGTTCGAAACCGTGGGTAACACCATCCGTGCCTTTGCATCGGATAACGCGACCGTGGTAATCGGTACCTCTCTGGACCCGGATATGAACGACGAACTGCGTGTGACCGTTGTTGCGACTGGAATTGGTATGGACAAGCGTCCTGAAATCACTCTGGTAACCAACAAGCAGGTACAGCAGCCGGTAATGGATCGTTACCAGCAACACGGCATGGCGCCGTTGACGCAAGAACAGAAGCCGGTAGCGAAAGTGGTTAACGACAATACGCCGCAAACCACTAAAGAGCCGGATTATCTGGATATCCCTGCATTCCTGCGTAAGCAAGCTGATTAAGAATTAGCTGGAATTTGGGAATCTGCGCTCTTTGTGCTAAACTGGTCCGCCGAATGTATAGTACACTTCGGTTGGATAGTTAATTTGGCGAGATTATACGATGATCAAACAAAGGACACTTAAACGTATCGTTCAGGCGACTGGCGTCGGTTTACATACCGGCAAAAAAGTCACGCTGACGCTACGCCCTGCGCCGGCCAACACCGGGGTCATCTATCGTCGCACCGACTTGAATCCTCCGGTAGATTTCCCGGCCGATGCCAAATCTGTGCGTGATACCATGCTCTGTACGTGTCTGGTCAATGAGCATGATGTGCGGATTTCAACCGTAGAGCACCTGAATGCTGCTCTGGCGGGCTTAGGTATCGATAACATTGTTATTGAAGTTAACGCCCCGGAAATCCCGATCATGGATGGTAGTGCTGCTCCGTTCGTATACCTGCTGCTCGATGCGGGTATTGAAGAACTGAACAGCGCGAAGAAATTTGTTCGCATCAAAGAGACCGTTCGTGTCGAAGATGGCGATAAGTGGGCTGAATTCAAACCGTTTAATGGTTTCTCGTTGGATTTTACCATCGACTTTAACCATCCGGCGATTGATGCCAGCACGCAGCGCTACGCGATGAACTTCTCTGCAGATGCGTTCATGCGCCAGATCAGCCGTGCGCGTACTTTCGGCTTCATGCGTGATATCGAATATCTGCAGTCCCGTGGCCTGGCCTTGGGCGGCAGCTTCGATTGTGCCATCGTTGTTGACGATTATCGCGTATTGAACGAAGACGGTCTGCGTTTTGAAGACGAATTCGTTCGTCACAAAATGCTCGACGCGATTGGTGACTTGTTCATGTGTGGTCACAACATTATTGGTGCATTCACCGCGTATAAATCCGGTCATGCATTGAATAACAAACTGTTGCAGGCGGTCCTGGCAAAACAGGAAGCCTGGGAATATGTGACCTTCCAGGACGATGCAGAACTGCCTCTGGCGTTCAAAGCACCTTCGACCGTACTGGCATAACGACATACGCTGTCGTATAAATTCGACTGGTAAATCTGGCACTCTCTCCGGCCAGGTGAGCCAGTCGTTTTTTTATGTACTCATTAACGCAGCCTTTTCCAACGCAAATATTTCCCTGCCACTAGGTTAAAATAGTGTGCGATCGCTGCTTTCTTGAGCATATTTACCCATGGCCGGTTGTCATTACTGCTGTGGAGCGTACGCTTTAATGATAAGATTCGTGCGCAAAAAAATGTTTTGCATTCGTAACCCCAAACGCAGGGTATATCAGGTGGCAAAAACGTGAGTGGAATACTGACGCGTTGGCGACAGTTAGGCAGACGGTACTTCTGGCCGCATCTCCTGTTGGGGATGGTCGCGGCGAGTTTTGGCCTGCCCGCGCTCGGTAATGCTGCTGAACCCAATACCCCCGCGAAGGCGACCGCCAGCAATCACGATCAATCCGCTAAAGTTAACTTTAGCCAGCTTGCTTTGCTGGAAGCGACTAATCGCCGCCCAAATTTTACCGTCGATTACTGGCATCAACATGCCATTCGTACGGTTATCCGCCATCTTTCTTTTGCCATGGCGCCTCAGGCGTTGCCTGTTGCCGAAGAGCCGTTGCCAATCCAGGCACACCATCTTGCGTTACTGAATACGCTCAGCGCGATGCTGACGCAAGAAGGCACTCCGCCCGCGACAGTAAGTCGCGTGACATACGCCCACTTTACTTCTCAGGCCGCGTTTAGCGTTCCGGTCTGGATCAGCCAGCTGCAGGGTATCCGCGCTGGTCCTCAACGCCTCAGCTAAAAAAGAACCTTCCAACTTATAATTTTGACTCCGCATCGCGGGGCGTTTGAGATTTTATTATGCTAATCAAATTATTAACCAAAGTATTCGGTAGCCGTAACGAGCGTACGCTGCGTCGTATGCGTAAAGTGGTCAATGTCATCAACGCAATGGAACCGGAGATGGAAAAACTCTCCGATGATGAACTGAAAGCGAAGACCGCTGAATTCCGCGCCCGTCTGGAAAAAGGTGCCAGCGTTGAGAGCCTGATCCCGGAAGCGTTCGCAGTGGTGCGTGAAGCGAGTAAACGCGTGTTCGGTATGCGCCACTTCGACGTTCAGCTGCTGGGCGGTATGGTGCTTAATGATCGCTGCATCGCGGAAATGCGTACTGGTGAAGGTAAAACCCTGACCGCGACGCTGCCAGCCTACCTGAACGCATTAAGCGGGAAGGGCGTGCACGTAGTTACCGTGAACGACTACCTGGCTCAGCGTGATGCCGAAAATAACCGCCCGCTGTTTGAATTCCTCGGCATGACCGTTGGTATCAACATGTCTGGCCTGCCAGCGCCAGCCAAGCGTGAAGCCTACAACGCCGATATTACTTACGGTACCAACAACGAATACGGCTTTGACTACCTGCGCGATAACATGGCGTTTAGTCCGGAAGAGCGTGTTCAACGTAAACTGCACTATGCGCTGGTCGATGAAGTTGACTCCATCCTGATCGATGAAGCGCGTACGCCGCTGATCATTTCTGGCCCGGCTGAAGACAGCTCGGAAATGTATAAAAAAGTGAACAAAATCATCCCACACCTGATCCGTCAGGAGAAGGAAGATTCCGACACGTTCCAGGGGGAAGGCCACTTCTCTGTTGATGAGAAAGCGCGCCAGGTTAACCTGACCGAACGTGGTCTGGTACTGATTGAAGAGTTGTTGGTTAACGAAGGCATTATGGATGAGGGCGAGTCTCTGTACTCTCCAGGCAACATTATGCTGATGCACCACGTGACTGCCGCACTGCGTGCACACGTGCTGTTTACCCGCGATGTTGACTACATCGTGAAAGACGGCGAAGTTATCATCGTTGATGAACACACCGGCCGTACCATGCAGGGGCGTCGCTGGTCTGATGGTCTGCACCAGGCTGTTGAAGCTAAAGAAGGCGTAGAGATCCAGAACGAGAACCAGACGCTGGCATCTATTACCTTCCAGAACTACTTCCGTTTGTACGAAAAACTGGCCGGTATGACCGGTACAGCAGATACCGAGGCCTTTGAATTTAGCTCCATCTACAAGCTGGATACCGTAGTTGTACCAACTAACCGCCCGATGATCCGTAAGGATTTACCGGATCTGGTGTACATGACCGAAGCGGAAAAAATTCAGGCGATCATTGAAGATATTAAAGAGCGTACCGCAAATGGCCAGCCGGTGCTGGTGGGTACTATCTCCATTGAAAAATCTGAAGTGGTCTCTAACGAGCTGACCAAGGCAGGCATCAAACATAACGTTCTGAACGCCAAGTTCCATGCCAGCGAAGCGGATATCGTCGCACAGGCGGGTTACCCGTCTGCCGTGACAATCGCTACTAACATGGCGGGTCGTGGTACCGATATCGTGCTGGGCGGTAGCTGGCAGGCAGAAGTTGCCGAGCTGGAAAACCCAACTCCGGAACAAATCGCGCAGATCAAAGCCGAGTGGCAGGTTCGCCATGACGCGGTATTAGCTGCTGGTGGTTTGCATATTATCGGTACTGAGCGTCACGAATCTCGTCGTATCGATAACCAGCTGCGTGGTCGTTCTGGTCGTCAGGGGGATGCGGGTTCTTCTCGTTTCTATTTGTCGATGGAAGATGCGCTGATGCGTATTTTTGCCTCTGACCGCGTGTCCGGCATGATGCGTAAACTGGGTATGAAGCCTGGTGAAGCCATTGAACACCCATGGGTGACCAAAGCAATTGCTAACGCGCAGCGTAAAGTGGAAAGCCGCAACTTCGATATTCGTAAGCAGTTGCTGGAATATGATGATGTCGCCAACGACCAGCGTCGTGCTATCTACACCCAGCGTAACGAACTGCTGGACGTAACTGACGTTAGCGAAACCATTAACAGCATTCGCGAAGACGTCTTCAAAGCGACGATTGATGCCTATATTCCGCCGCAGTCTCTGGAAGAAATGTGGGATATTCCGGGTCTGCAGGAACGTCTGAAAAACGACTTCGATCTGGATATGCCGATTTCAGAGTGGCTGGATAAAGAACCTGAGCTGCACGAAGAAACGCTGCGCGAACGTATTCTGGCAAACGCAGTAGAAGTTTATCAGCGCAAAGAAGAAGTTGTGGGCGCGGAGATGATGCGTCACTTCGAAAAAGGCGTGATGCTGCAAACGCTCGACTCTTTATGGAAAGAGCACCTGGCGGCGATGGATTACCTGCGTCAGGGTATCCACCTGCGTGGTTATGCGCAAAAAGATCCGAAGCAGGAATACAAGCGTGAATCCTTCTCTATGTTTGCATCAATGCTGGAATCTCTGAAGTACGAAGTGATCAGCACTCTGAGCAAAGTTCAGGTGCGTATGCCTGAAGAAGTAGAAGCGATGGAGCAGCAGCGTCGCGAAGAAGCTGAGCGTTTAGCGCAGATGCAGCAGTTGAGCCATAAAGGTGATGATTCTGCTGCGGCAGAAGAGCTGGCGGCACAAACCGGCGATCGTAAAGTGGGTCGTAACGATCCGTGTCCTTGCGGTTCCGGCAAGAAATACAAACAGTGTCATGGCCGTCTGAGCTAAGAAAATAACTTATTGAAAAGGCGCAGACTTCTGCGCCTTTTTTATGGACGATGAAAATGAAAATATTGCAGATCGCCGTCGGGATTATTCGTAATCAGCACAATGAAATTTTTATCACCCAGCGTGCGGCTGATGCCCACATGGCCAATAAGCTGGAGTTCCCCGGCGGGAAAATTGAAGCGGGCGAAACGCCGGAGCAGGCGCTGATTCGCGAACTACAGGAAGAAATAGGGATCACGCCGACTAAAAGTTCATTGTTCGAAAAGTTGGAGTATCAGTTTCCGGACAGGCATATCACTCTGTGGTTCTGGCTGGTTGAAAGCTGGGAAGGCGAGCCGTGGGGAAAAGAGGGGCAACCGGCGCAGTGGATTGCGCAATATGCTCTGAATGCGGAAGATTTCCCGCCGGCGAATGCACCGGTCATTGAAAAGCTGATTACTGGATAATGGTGTTCGTAGGCCGGATAAGGCAACACCGCCATCCGGCAAATTATGGCGGGGGTGCTACGCTTGCCCGCCCTACGTATTAGCAGAATTACTTCTGCTCCTCACTCCAGTCGTCGCTTTCCGACAGATCGCCTGAGCTTGGGATGCGTTTCTCTTCTGCAGCCCACTCTCCCAGATCGATTAACTGGCAGCGCTTGCTGCAGAATGGGCGAAACGGACTGACTTCAGCCCATACTACAGGCTTGCCACAGGTTGGGCAGTTGACGATGGTTTGTTCAGACATGTTGACTCCTTAACAGCACGCCAGTTCAAAATCGAGGCGCTCAGGCACCTGACCATTCTCGCTATCCAGCGGCATAAAGCGGATGGCAAAACGGCTCTTATGACCAGAAATTTGCGGATAAAGCTGCGAATCAAGCGGCAGCTGCAAGCGCAGCAGATCTGCATCTTCGCCGTTGTCCTGATAAAAACCATTCAGGCTGGTTTGCTTACGAAACGGCGCTGAGTTGCGAATTAAATCCAGCACCAGCGACAGCGCTTGATTGAGTGGATTCAGGCTGGCAAGCCAGGTTTCAACCTGCGCGTCACGATACGATTGCGCCAGGTGTAACCAGATATGCAGAGTCGGCAGATCGAAACTGCAGCACCCGCCAGGAATACTTAAACGTTGACGTACGAGACCAATCAGACGATCTTCGCGCAGCGTCTGTCCAATACGCGGGGCAGAAATCAGAATGCTGCCTGCACTTTTTAACTGCAGGCGCAAAGAGTCGATTCTGCTTTGATCGACGCCGGGAACTTCGACCCAGGCCTGGAGTTTACGCTGCTGTCGCTCCAGTTCTTTGAGGAGTTCGGTACGGACTTCGCCGCGTTCAAATACATCCAGTAAATCTCCGATATTGCGGAAAAAATGCAGAGCGCCGGCATGGTCAGCAATGGGTAAATTAACGGAGAGCTGTTGGATTAAAAACTCAATGCGCAGCCATGTACGCATCTTCTCATTGAGAGGGTGTTCAAAAAGGACCTGGGTGTGCATTACGGTTTTTCCTGTGAGACAAACTGCGACGCGCATTGCAAATAGAGTGCGTGCAGGCGGGCGACATCCGAGGCGATGGCTTCCGGTGCGCCATTATTATCAATAACATCGTCTGCCACGGCCAGCCGCGCTTCACGCGTTGCCTGGGCAGCAAGAATTTGTTCAACATGCTCACGTGTGACGTCATCACGCTGCATGGTGCGTCTGAGCTGGGTTTCGGGCGTGACATCCACCACGAGTACGCGGTCGGCTTTTTTATACAGCGAATTTTCCACCAGCAAAGGGACAACCCATAACAGGTAAGGTGAGGTCGATTGCTGAAACTGGCGCTGCGTTTCCTGCTGAATAAGCGGATGGAGCAGGGCATTCAGCCAGCTTTTCTCCTCTGGGGCGGAAAAAATGCGTTCGCGTAAATTGCGCCGCTGCAACGATCCGTCTGCGGCGATAACCTCGGAACCAAAATGTTCTTCGATTGCCTTAAGAGCAGGTGTGCCGGGTTCAACCACCTGGCGCGCAATAATATCTGCATCAATGATGTTTATTCCGAGGTCAGCGAACGCATTTGCAACGGTGCTTTTACCACTGCCAATGCCGCCGGTTAAGGCTACCGTATACCTCATAGATGCCGATCCTGGAGTTTAAGTTTGATTATCAAACAGTTAAAAGTTAAGCGTGCGAAGGCGAGGCTGTTGCAGGATTAACCTACTATTCGCCAGGTAAATTTATGGGATTGTAGCGTAAAAAAAGAGAATTTCGCAGTCTTGCGCGGCATTGATTAGTGCGTATGATAGCGTCACTGGAGTTGTGAGTTTCGATTTTTCGCCATTAACCCCAGGAATCCGCACATGCGTATCGAAGAAGATCTGAAGTTAGGTTTCAAAGACGTTCTTATCCGCCCTAAGCGTTCTACTCTCAAAAGCCGTTCCGATGTTGAGCTGGAACGTCAATTTACCTTTAAGCATTCAGGTCAGACCTGGTCCGGCGTACCTATTATTGCCGCGAACATGGACACTGTCGGGACGTTTGCCATGGCAACGGCGCTGGCATCCTTCGACATTCTGACCGCTGTGCACAAACACTATTCTGTTGAAGACTGGGCCGCCTTCATCGCAGAGACTTCTGCCGATGTACTCAAACACGTAATGGTTTCAACCGGCACGTCTGACGCAGACTTCGAAAAAACCAAACAGATTCTGGCGCTCAACCCAGCGCTGAATTTTATCTGCATTGATGTGGCAAATGGCTACTCAGAGCATTTTGTTCAGTTTGTGTCGAAAGCGCGTGAAGCATGGCCGACAAAAACGATTTGTGCGGGCAATGTGGTAACCGGTGAAATGTGTGAAGAGCTGGTGCTCTCCGGTGCTGATATTGTCAAAGTAGGTATTGGCCCGGGTTCTGTATGTACCACGCGTGTAAAAACCGGCGTTGGCTATCCACAGCTTTCTGCGGTTATTGAATGTGCCGATGCAGCCCACGGTCTGGGCGGAATGATTGTCAGCGACGGCGGTTGCACAATGCCGGGTGACGTTGCAAAAGCGTTTGGCGGCGGCGCAGACTTCGTTATGCTCGGCGGTATGTTGGCCGGTCACGAAGAAAGCGGCGGCAAAATTGTTGAAGAAAACGGTGAGAAATTCATGCTGTTCTACGGTATGAGCTCAGAATCTGCTATGACCCGCCATGTTGGTGGTGTTGCTCAGTATCGTGCCGCTGAAGGTAAAACCGTTAAGCTGCCTCTGCGCGGCCCGGTTGATAATACCGCTCGCGATATTCTCGGCGGTTTGCGTTCTGCTTGCACCTATGTAGGCGCATCCCGTCTGAAAGAGCTGACCAAACGTACAACGTTTATTCGTGTACAGGAACAAGAGAACCGCGTATTCAATAGCCTGTAAAACAGGTCGTTCTGTGAAATGCCGGATGGCGTTACGTCGCCATCCGGCATTTGAATTTATCCCACTCCGCTCATCGCATCTCCCAAATGGAAAATCGGTAAATACATCGCGACAACCAGCGTACCGATGATAAGCCCCGTAATGACCAGCAACGCAGGCTCAAGTAATGCAGCCAAATTCTCAGCTTGAGCCAGGGTTTTCTCTCCATGGTGATGCGCGAGATTGCGCAGCATTGCATCCAGCGAGCCGGAAGCTTCACCTGTTCGGACCAGCTGTATGCACAATGGGCTGAATTCACCGCTATTTTTAAGCGCTAACCAGACCGGCTTTCCGGCGCTAATGTCGTGCTGAACCAGCGCTAAACGTTGCGACCAGAAAGGGTTAGCCAGCGTTTCGGTAACGCTCTCAAGACCCTGCAAAAAGGGAATGCCCGCATTTTGCGTTAACGCCAGAACGGTGAAGATCTGCGTGAGCTTTTGCCCTCTCACCATCGGCCCTATGACCGGGAGGCTGAGCAGCAATTTCTGGCGCAGAACGAGCCAGTACGGTTTCTGATTTATCAAATGATGTGCCGCAACCGCTACCAGGCCAAGTGCTACCGCCAGCCATCCCCATTGGCTGCTATAGTGTGCGATGGTAATAATCCACTGAGTGAGGGCCGGTAGCGGGGTGTTGAATGTCTGGTAGATGGCGGCAAACTCAGGGAGTACAAACTGCAACATCGCAAATACGACCAACACCGCCATTGTGATGATGATAAGCGGATAACGCAGGGCTTTTTTAACTTTATCAGCAAGTTGCTGTTGTTTCTTTTGCTGGTAGGCGAGTTCAAAACAGCAGTCGTCCAGCTTACCCGTAAGCTCTCCGGTGCGGATCATTGCCTGGTAAAGGGGCGGAAAAACGTGTTGCCATTGTGATAGTGAGGTGGAGAGGGTAATGCCCTGTTCCATATCGTAAGCCAGCGTACGCAGTAGCGCCTGCCATTGACTGCTGGGATGCTGTTCAGCAAGCAGAGTTAGCCCTGTTGAGAGCGTTAACCCTGCTTTTAGCAATGTCGCCAACTGGTGTATGGTTTCGGCACTTCTTGTACGGCTCCAGTGCGAGGTTTTGACACGTATACGTTTAATGCGTAGCGGCGTAATCTGTTGTTTCTCAAGAGCCAGCATTAATGACGGTCGCGTATCGGCCCATAGTGTACCTTCCAGCGATTTACCTTTGTTGTTAATGCCTTGCCAGCGCCAAAGCTGTTTAGCGGACATGAGGCATGCCCAGTACACGAATCAGCTCTTCAAACGTCGTTAATCCTTGCTCGACGGCCTGACAGCCATTCTCGAAAAGCGTTCTCCCTGATAGCTGAGCATCAGGTTCCACTCCGTCTACGGGGGTGTCACTGGCAATACTCTGACGTAATGCCGGAGTAACAGGGAGTACTTCAAACAATGCCGTACGGCCATAAAATCCGTGATAACAATGTTTGCAGCCAGGGGCCTGCCAATTCGGTAGTGGTGTAGGCCAGACAGCTTTCGGGAGTGTTATAGGCGTACTCTGACGTTGTCGGCAATGGGGGCACAACTTTCTGACCAATCGCTGTGCAATGACGAGCGTCAGCGCGGAGGCGATCATCCAGCGTGCAACCCCCATTTGTTGCAGACGCACCAGCGTTTCACTGGTGGAATTGGTATGCAGCGTAGAAAGAACCAGATGACCGGTTTGTGCGGCTTTAAGGGCTATTTCTGCTGTTTCTCCATCGCGGATTTCACCCACCATGATAATGTCGGGATCCTGGCGCAACAGAGCACGTAAGACTCCCTGAAAAGTCAAACCGGCGCGTGGGTGAATTTGCGTCTGGTTGATGCCTGTGATCGGGATCTCTACCGGATCTTCCACGCTACAGAGATTAACATCTGGCGTGTTTCGGGTTTGCAGCGCACTGTACAGTGTGACCGTTTTACCGCTTCCGGTAGGCCCGGTAACCAGAATCAGCCCCTGAGGCTGCTGCAAGGCTTGCGAAAATGCGGCCAGCTGCGCGTCTTGCATTCCCAGTGCGGCGATCTCCAGTGACTGCTCGACCTGATGAAGTAGCCGCAACACAACTTTTTCGCCGTAGCGACAGGGCAGGGTGGCGATGCGAAACGAGATAGGTTCTCCTGAAATCTCAACGGTAAATTGTCCGTCTTGTGGAAGCCGATGCTCGGCAATATCCAGACTGCCTAATACTTTTAACCTTGCGGTGATGGCAATGCCCATCTCGGTCGTGACTTCCGGTAAAGCGTGGAGTACTCCATCCACACGTAATCTGATCCGATAGTGATTTTCCGCTGGCTCAAAATGAATATCAGAAGCCCGTTTCTCCAGAGCGGAATGAAACGTCTGATTCAGCAAGTCTGCTGCGCTGGCGCTGCTTTTTGTGACTACTGCCGGGAGCATTTTCTGCGGTGTATGCGTGTGGCCTTCCATTTGCTGACGTGTCCAGCAGACAATGTCGATGCGCCGGGTGGTGGCAAAATGCAGTGCATCCAGCAGTTCGTGTGATGGGGCGTCTACGACGGCGATATGCACCACTTCATTGTCTGCATCCAGTAATATTCCCTGATAACGTTGGCATAGCGCTGTAAGCTGGGTGGTATTCATCTCTGTTCCTTAGTGGGTATCGAAGCGGAAAACATCTTCACAGGCCTGCTGCAATGCGCTGTCGTTCTGGATGATGCAGTTACGGTTCCAGCCGGTAATGCCGTTGGCATTGTCCCAAGCTGGTGTCATGGTGATGCTTAACCCGTTCAGGCTTTCCTGCCCACTAAGGCTGACAACGCCTTTTTCAATGCTCATGGCTGAGACGTAACGGGTAGTTGTTGGCGTGGGAATACCATTCGTTCCGGCATCGCAGGTATCTGTTCCTCCATGCTCCAGTGCACAGAGCTCAACCGCTGTGCGATAGGGGACAAAAGTTTGCAGCATGTCTGTCAGCGCGGCTTTGCGCAGATAGTTTTGATATGCCGGAATACCGATGGCGCTAAGAATGGCAATAATGCCAATCACCACCATGAGTTCGATAAGCGTAAAGCCTCGTTGCTTGTTCATTGTTCACTCCTTGAGTTTGCTGGCGCTACTTTGGCAAACCGACGAGAGGACGGCGAGAGACAAAAAACAGAATGGGAAGGCGGATTCCGAGGACTTTTACGAAATTACAGAATCAGACAATGTATTTGCTAAGAGGCTCGAAGAAACTGCCGGATGGCGGCGTAAATGCCGTATCCGGCTTACAGAATAAACCTGTGTAGGAGGCCCGATAAGCAAAGCACCATCGGGCAATACAATCTGCAATTAGCGAAAACGCATGGAGAGATCGAGTGCGCGAACATGTTTGGTCAGCGCGCCAACAGAGATGAAATCCACGCCTGTTTCGGCAAATTCGCGCAGCGTTTCATGGGTGACATTGCCCGAGACTTCCAGACGCGCCTGGCCGTTTGTGCGTTTTACCGCTTCGCGCATTTGGTCGGTTTCGAAGTTATCGAGCATGATGATGTCGGCTCCGGCTTTCAGCGCGTCGTCCAGCTCATCCAGGTTTTCTACTTCGACTTCAACCGGCACATCTGGGTGCAACCAGAATGCTTTTTCTACGGCCTGACGTACCGAGCCGGAAGCAATAATGTGGTTTTCTTTAATCAGGAAAGCGTCGGACAGCCCCAAACGATGATTCGCACCGCCGCCGCACAATACGGCGTATTTTAGCGCGGTACGCAGTCCTGGCAGGGTTTTACGCGTATCCAGCAGTTGGGTCTTGGTCCCCGCTAACAGGTCGACGTATTTACGCACCTCGCTTGCTACACCTGAAAGCGTCTGCACAAAATTAAGCGCGGTACGTTCACCGGTCAGTAACACGCGGGAAGGGCCGTCCAGTTCAAACAGTGGCTGATTAGCCTTAATGCTGTCGCCATCTTCGACATGCCAGGTGATGTTTACATCATCGCCAGCCAGTTGAATAAAGACCTCTTCCACCCAACGTTTCCCACAAAAAACGCCATCTTCGCGGGTGATTACGGTAGCGTGGGAGCGCATGTCTTCGGGTAAAAGCTGTGCGGTGATATCGTTATTGGCATCAACTTCTCCGCCTAAATCTTCACGCAGTGCCTGAGCGACAGCGGCAGGGATATCGAGATTTATGCGTTCCAACAGCGCGTCACGTCGGTAGTCAGGGTTATAGCGGCGAGGCGGCATGATAAAACTCCAAATTGCTAACGAATCATAAGGTGGAAACATGCTACCCTGAACCTGATATGAGCACCACCAATAAGGAGATTCTGCATGTTGTTAGACGAGGGCTGGCTGGCAGAGGCGCGACGCGTTCCCTCTCCGCATTACGATTGCCGCCCGGATGACGAAAACCCTTCTCTGCTGGTGGTGCATAATATCAGCCTGCCGCCCGGCGAGTTTGGCGGCCCGTGGATAGACGCGCTGTTTACCGGCACGATTGATCCCAACGCCCATCCTTATTTTGCCGGAATCGCCCATTTGCGCGTTTCGGCCCATTGTTTAATTCGCCGTGATGGTGAAATCGTGCAGTATGTCCCCTTTGATAAACGCGCCTGGCATGCCGGCGTCTCGAGCTATCAGGGCCGTGAACGCTGTAATGATTTCTCAATTGGTATTGAGCTGGAAGGGACGGATACGCTGGCCTATACCGACGCGCAGTACCAGCAACTTGCAGCCGTGACCAATGCCCTGATTACGCGTTATCCGGCTATTGCTAACAATATGACAGGACATTGCAATATTGCGCCCGAGCGTAAGACCGATCCCGGGCCCTCATTTGACTGGGCAAGGTTTCGCGCCCTGGTCACCCCCTCGTCGCACAAGGAGATGACATGACGTTGTTTACAACATTACTGGTGTTGATTGTTGAACGCCTGTTTAAGCTGGGTGAGCACTGGCAGCTTGATCACCGGGTTGAAGCTTTTTTCCGCCGGATTAAGCATTTCTCGATGATGCGTACGGTAGGCATGACTCTTATTGCGATGGGAGTGACGTTTCTGCTACTGCGCGCACTTCATGGGCTGCTGTTTAACGTTCCGTTGCTGGTGGCGTGGATCTTAATTGGCTTGCTGTGCATCGGCGCAGGCAAGGCACGCCTTCACTATCACGCTTACCTGAACGCGGCTGCTCGCGATGATGCTCACGCTCGTGAGGCGATGGCCAGCGAGCTGACGCTTATCCATGGTGTTCCGCCGGACTGTGATGAGCGTGAGTTCCTGCGTGAACTGCAGAACGCGCTGTTATGGAACAACTTTCGCTTTTACCTGGCGCCGTTATTCTGGCTGATTGTCGGTGGCCCGTGGGGACCTGTGACGCTGGTTGGTTATGCCTTTTTACGTGCCTGGCAGTCCTGGCTGGCGCGTTACCAGACACCGCACCAGCGTCTGCAATCGGGTATTGATGCGATCCTGCATGTGCTGGACTGGATCCCGGTGCGTCTGGCGGGCGTGGTCTATGCGCTGCTGGGACACGGCGAGAAGGCGTTGCCAGCCTGGTTTGCGTCGCTTGCTGATCTGCATACTTCGCAATATCAGGTGCTTACGCGTCTGGCGCAGTTCTCGCTGGCGCGCGAACCTCATACCGATAAAGTCGAAACGCCAAAAGCGGCTGTTTCGATGGCGAAGAAGACCTCGTTTGTGGTGGTGGTGATTATTGCATTGCTGACCATTTATGGGGCATTAGTATAGCGTTGTGCCGGATGGCGCTAACGCTTATCCGGCCTACAATGGAAAAACGTGTAGGCCCGGTAAGCGTTAGCGCCACCGGGCAGTGCAACAGTTTAGTTCGTATCAGCAGGCGGGATGCCAAAATCTGGCATGCCGTTTTCGTCCCAACGCACGAGCTTCAGACGAGTGTGGCGGTTTGGGTCGTACAGCGGATCGCCCTCGATTTCGGTGTAATTTCTCGCGTGATACACCAGCACATCTTCACCTTCTGGCGTTTGCGTAAAGCTGTTGTGTCCTGGCCCAAACTGGCGGTTTTCATAGCTGGTGGTAAAGACCGGGCGCGGTGATTTGTGCCAGTTCTGCGGGTTGAGCGGATCTGCGTCTAAGTCAATCCACAATAATCCCATACAGTAGTTCTCATCGGTAGCGCTGGCGGAATAGCTGATAAACAACTTGTCGCCGTGAACCATGACGGCAGGACCTTCGTTGACCCAAAAACCCCGGCATTCCCAGTCATATTCAGGATGGCTTAGCATGACCGGCTCGCCTTTAATCGTCCATGGATTTTCCAGTTCTGCGAGATAGATATTGGAGTTTCCGGCGATATCGGGCGATTTCTGCGCCCATAGATACCACTGTTTTCCCTGATGGTTAAAGGTGGTGGCATCGAGCGCAAAGGTATCAAACTGCGTTATAATCTGACCTTTCTCCGTCCACTTTCCGGTCAGCGGATCGGCGTCGGCACATTCGAGCGCAAACATGCGATGCTGGAACATCCCCAGCTTGTCGAGCGACTGTGTGTGGGTGGCGGCAAAATAGATGTACCACTTGCCTGCCAGATGATGGATTTCGGGCGCCCAGATGAGTTGGCTCATGGGGCCGCTTTCTGGCTTGCGCCAGATGATAACCGGGGCGGCGGTGCGCAACCCTTCCAGCGAGTCGGCCCGGCGTATCTCCAGCCGGTCATATTCAGGTACTGAAGCAATGAAATAGTAGTGGCTACCGTCACGTAAGATAAACGGATCGGCACGCTGTTCAATAAAGGGATTTGGCCACTGATTCATTAGGCTTTCCTTACGGTTTCAGTCGTTTTTATATCGTGGTATTCATTCAGTTCACGGTAGTTGGCGCGGCGCTTTTCTAAATCTGTCTGGATTTGCTGCATAAACTCGCGGTCAACTTTCAGCAGACGAACCACGCCTGCAGTAATCAGGTAGCCTGCGCCAGGTATGATGGTAAACAGCAGCATAATACCGTTAATGGCGGAGTCGCTTTGCGCTTTCGCCCCAGCGTCGTAGCCGTACCAGGAGAGCAGGAAGCCGACCATCGCTCCGGCAATCGCCAGACCCAGTTTCAGGAAGAACAGGTTACCGGAGAAGCTGATTCCGGTGATACGTTTACCGGTTTTCCACTCGCCATAGTCATCGACATCCGCCATCAGCGACCAGTGCAGCGGGGATGGGATCTGATGCAGGATGTTGAGCAGGAAGTAGAGCACCATAATCATCATGGTGGCTTTCGGATCGAAGAAGTAAAACGCGGCGGAGAAAATCGCCAGGATGATATTGGTCCAGAAGAACACTTTCAGTTTGCACCAGCGATCGGTTAACACTTTCGCCAACATGCTGCCGATCATCATGCCTACAACGCCAAGACTGATAAACAACGTCGCAAATTGTGTACTCTGCTGCATAACCCAGGTCACGTAGTACATGGTGGCAGCCATGCGAATAAAACCCGGACAGACGTTGCACAGGGTTAACAGCAGAATTTTTACCCACTGATCGTTCTTCCACACATCTTTTAGATCGGCTTTTAAATCGTCATTGGTCGGGACGGCAGGACGGACACGCTCACGGACGGTTGCAAAGCAGAACAGGAACATACACATGCCGATGAAGGCCAGTACCGCCATCGCCATTTGATACCCTTTGGCTTTGTCTTCCCCGCCGAACCAGTCGGCCATGGGGAGCAGGGTGAGTGACAGCAGCAGAGTTGCAATTCCTACCAATACAAAGCGATATGACTGGCAGGCGACGCGTTCTTGCGGATCGTTGGTGATGACGCTGCCGAGAGAGCAATAGGGGATATTGATCGCCGTATAGGTAATTGAGAGCAGGAAATAGGTAACAAAGGCATAGATAACTTTGCTGTTATAGGTCCATTCCGGGGTGGTAAACATCAATACGCTGAATAATGCGTATGGGAAAGCCATCCACAAAAGCCATGGACGAAATCGACCATATTTGCTGCGCGTACGGTCGGCCATTGCGCCCATAATGGGATCAGTAACGGCATCAATAACGCGTACTGAGAGCAGTAATACGCCGACCAGAGCAGGCGCCAGACCAAAAATGTCTGTGTAAAAATAGTTAACAAACAACATGATGGCGCCAAAGATGATGTTGCATCCGGCGTCGCCCATTCCATAGCCAATCTTTTCTTTCACCGTGAGCTTACTGGTTTCCATCAACTGCACTCCATGAATGAAATATGGAGAGAATTATTGTCTGGTACCGGTGTTTTTGCGTTGCAGGATAACGCCGCTGATATGGACTAAACAGTCGTGAGTGGGAAAGTGTGAGGCAGGTAACAACCCCCACCTGGCGCAGGTGGGGGAGGAAAAATTAATGTGCTTTAACCGTGCCGGCCGTTTTCTGTTTGAACAGGTAACCAATGCCAAGAATAGCAATCCATACCGGGATTAAGTACACCGAGATCGCCATGCCCGGCGTCATCAGCATAATCACCAGTACTGCAGCCATGAAAATCAGGCACACCCAGTTACCCAGCGGATAGAGCAGCGCCGGGAAGCGGGTGGTAACACCCTGCTGCTGTTTGGCTTTGCGGAACTTCATGTGCGCAAGGCTAATCATTGCCCAGTTGATTACCAGTGCGGAAACTACCAGCGCCATCAACAGGCCAAAGGCAGATTCTGGCGCCAGGTAGTTGATCAGCACGCACAGAGCCGTCACCAGTGCGGAAACCAGAATGGTGTTTACCGGCACGCCGCGTTTGTCGACGTTCATCAGCGCTTTCGGCGCATTGCCCTGCTGTGCCAGACCGAACAGCATACGGCTGTTGCAGTACACACAGCTGTTATAGACAGAAAGGGCAGCAGTCAGCACCACGATGTTCAGGGCATTAGCAACAAACGTGTCGCCCAGTTCGTGGAAAATAAGGACAAACGGGCTGGTATCAGCCGTAACGCGCGTCCACGGCATCAGGGAAAGCAGAACCGCCAGCGAACCCACATAGAAAATCAGGATACGGTAGATAACCTGGTTGGTTGCTTTGGGAATGCTTTGCTCCGGGTTATCCGCTTCTGCTGCGGTGATCCCAACCAGCTCCAGTCCACCGAAAGAGAACATGATAATCGCCATCATCATCACCAGACCGGTGAAGCCATGCGGCAGGAAGCCCCCCTGGTTCCACAGATTGCTGACGCTGGCCTGCGGCCCGCCGTTGCCGCTGAACAGCAGCCAGCCGCCGAAGATGATCATCGCGACGACAGCAATGACTTTAATAATGGCGAACCAGAACTCCATCTCACCAAACACTTTCACGTTGGTCAGGTTAATGGCGTTGATAATCACGAAGAAGGCTGCAGCAGAGGCCCAGGTTGGGATCTCCGGGTACCAGAACTGGATATATTTACCGACTGCAGTCAGCTCAGCCATGGCAACCAGCACGTACAGTACCCAGTAGTTCCAGCCAGAGGCGAAACCCGCGAAACTGCCCCAGTATTTATAAGCAAAGTGGCTAAAGGAGCCTGCTACCGGCTCTTCAACCACCATTTCACCTAACTGACGCATAATCAAAAAGGCGATAAAGCCGGCAATAGCGTAACCCAGAATAATCCCCGGTCCTGCAGACTGGATAACGGATGCGCTACCGAGGAATAACCCGGTACCAATCGCGCCACCCAGCGCGATTAGCTGTATATGGCGGTTCTTAAGACCGCGCTTGAGCTGATCGCCATGCTGTTGACTTTCCATCATGAAA
Source organism: Citrobacter sp. S39 (assembly GCF_009495675.1). Lineage (NCBI taxonomy): Bacteria > Pseudomonadati > Pseudomonadota > Gammaproteobacteria > Enterobacterales > Enterobacteriaceae > Citrobacter > Citrobacter sp. S39. The sequence continues at coordinate 97,371 of NZ_CP045555.1, read as the reverse complement.
CCTCGTGTGTGGTTTTACTCTTCATATTTCGAGTACTTATTTTTTGAACTACGCAGCAATGCGTGTGTAAGTTTGCAATTCCGTTTGTTGTATTAATTTGTTTACAGATGCTTTTAATGAAATGTTGCCTTAATGCTTTTGTCTTGATCAGAATAATGATATGTGAGCGCGAATGCACCTGCTTTATGCGGGGGAGATGACGAGTTGAATAAAAAGAAACCATTTGTAAATGCGAGTTTATCTACCACAAAATTTCTATTTTGAATTTCTATTCATTAATAGTGATTTAAGTATCGATAAATAAGCAGGTGAATCGGTTCAGATGAGATAATTTTTCGTTTCAATTCCGTTAAAACTACCTCGAGGTGGGTAAATTTAACATTTGTGCATAGTTACATGTTTGAAACGTTATTTCTGTAATGTTGTTAAAATATGCCTCCTTTACTGATTTCAATCAAAACCTGTATGGACAGAAGGTGAATACTTTGTTACTTTAGCGTCAAGAACATGAAATTGGTAAGACCAATTGACTCCGGGCAAATGGCTTAAGACAGGAAATCATGGCCTACAGCAAAATCCGCCAACCAAAACTCTCCGATGTGATTGAGCAGCAGCTGGAGTTTTTAATTCTTGAGGGGACACTTCGCCCCGGAGAAAAACTCCCACCGGAACGCGAGCTGGCAAAACAGTTCGACGTCTCCCGCCCCTCCTTACGCGAGGCGATCCAACGCCTTGAAGCGAAGGGGTTACTGCTTCGTCGTCAGGGCGGTGGCACTTTTGTTCAGAGCAGCCTGTGGCAGAGCTTTAGCGACCCACTGGTAGAGCTGCTCTCCGACCATCCTGAATCCCAGTTTGACCTGCTTGAGACGCGCCATGCGCTGGAAGGTATTGCAGCTTATTACGCTGCACTGCGCAGCACGGATGAAGACAAAACGCGTATCCGTGAACTCCACCATGCGATCGAGCTTGCTCAACAGTCCGGCGATCTTGACGGTGAATCTGATGCAGTACTCCAGTATCAAATTGCTGTCACCGAAGCGGCACATAATGTGGTGCTGCTCCATTTGCTAAGGTGTATGGAGCCGATGCTGGCCCAGAACGTTCGGCAAAACTTCGAATTGCTGTATGCGCGTCGTGAAATGCTGCCACTGGTTAGCAGTCACCGTACCCGTATTTTTGAAGCAATTATTGCCGGGAAGCCGGAAGAGGCGCGTGAAGCGTCCCACCGTCACCTGGCGTTTATCGAAGAGATTCTGCTGGACAGAAGCCGTGAGGAAAGCCGTCGTGAACGCGCCTTACGCCGTCTGGAGCAACGAAAGAATTAGTGATTTTTCTGGCAGAACGTTAACCAGAAGATGTTGTAAATCAAGCGCCATATAAAGTGCGCGGCAACTAAACGCAGAACCTGTCTTATTACGCTCTCTGGCGAGAACGTAATGGGACAGGTTCCAGATAACTCAACGTATTAGATAGATAAGGAATACCCCCATGTCAGAACGTTTCCCAAATGACGTGGATCCGATCGAAACTCGCGACTGGCTACAGGCGATCGAATCGGTCATCCGTGAAGAAGGTGTTGAGCGTGCTCAGTATCTGATCGACCAACTGCTTTCAGAAGCCCACAAAGGCGGCGTGAAAGTAGCGGCAGGTGCAGGGGCCAGCAATTATGTAAACACTATTGCCGTTGAAGATGAACCGGAATACCCGGGCAATCTGGAGCTGGAACGTCGTATTCGTTCTGCTATCCGTTGGAACGCCATCATGACCGTACTGCGCGCGTCTAAAAAGGACCTCGAGCTGGGTGGCCACATGGCATCCTTCCAGTCCTCCGCAACGGTATATGATGTTTGCTTCAACCACTTCTTCCGTGCACGCAACGAGCAAGATGGCGGCGATCTGGTGTACTTCCAGGGTCACATCTCTCCGGGCATCTACGCACGCGCATTCCTGGAAGGTCGTCTGACTGAAGAGCAGATGAACAACTTCCGTCAGGAAGTACATGGCAAAGGCCTGTCTTCCTACCCGCACCCGAAACTGATGCCAGAATTCTGGCAGTTCCCGACCGTATCTATGGGGCTGGGCCCAATCGGTGCTATCTACCAGGCTAAATTCCTGAAATATCTGGAACACCGTGGTCTGAAAGATACCTCTAAACAAACCGTTTACGCCTTCCTGGGCGACGGCGAGATGGATGAGCCAGAATCAAAAGGTGCGATCACCATCGCGACCCGTGAAAAACTGGACAACCTGGTCTTTGTTATCAACTGTAACCTGCAGCGTCTTGACGGCCCGGTAACCGGTAACGGCAAGATTGTTAACGAACTGGAAGGCATCTTCGCGGGCGCTGGCTGGAACGTTATCAAAGTCATGTGGGGCGGTCGTTGGGATGAGCTGCTGCGTAAAGACACCAGCGGTAAACTGATCCAGCTGATGAACGAAACCGTTGACGGCGACTACCAGACCTTCAAATCCAAAGATGGCGCATATGTACGTGAGCACTTCTTCGGTAAATACCCGGAAACCGCAGCACTGGTTGCTGACTGGACTGATGAGCAGATTTGGTCTCTGAACCGCGGTGGTCACGATCCGAAGAAAGTTTACGCTGCACTGAAAAAAGCGCAGGAAACCAAAGGCAAAGCAACTGTAATCCTCGCCCATACCATCAAAGGTTACGGCATGGGTGACACCGCTGAAGGTAAAAACATCGCTCACCAGGTTAAGAAAATGAACATGGACGGCGTGCGTTATATCCGCGACCGTTTCAACGTTCCTGTGACCGATGAGCAGGTTGAAAACCTGTCTTACATCACCTTCCCGGAAGGTTCTGAAGAGCACACTTATCTGCACGCTCAGCGTCAGAAACTGCATGGCTACCTGCCAGCTCGTCAGCCGAACTTCACTGAGAAGCTGGAACTGCCGGCTCTGGAAGACTTCGGTGCTCTACTGGAAGAGCAGAACAAAGAAATCTCCACCACTATCGCTTTCGTTCGTGCCCTGAACGTGATGCTGAAGAACAAGTCGATCAAAGATCGTCTGGTTCCGATCATCGCTGATGAAGCACGTACTTTCGGTATGGAAGGTCTGTTCCGTCAGATCGGTATCTACAGCCCGAACGGTCAGCAGTACACCCCGCAGGACCGTGAGCAGGTTGCTTACTATAAAGAAGACGAGAAAGGTCAGATCCTGCAGGAAGGTATCAACGAACTGGGTGCTGGCGCATCCTGGCTGGCTGCTGCGACCTCTTACAGCACCAACGATCTGCCGATGATTCCGTTCTACATCTACTACTCCATGTTCGGGTTCCAGCGTATCGGTGACCTGTGCTGGCAGGCAGGCGACCAACAGGCTCGTGGCTTCCTGATTGGTGGTACTTCCGGTCGTACGACGCTGAACGGTGAAGGTCTGCAGCACGAAGATGGTCACAGCCATATTCAGTCTCTGACTATCCCGAACTGTATCTCTTACGATCCGTCTTACGCGTACGAAGTTGCGGTCATCATGCACGATGGTCTGGAGCGTATGTACGGTGAGAAACAAGAGAACGTTTACTACTACATCACCACGCTGAACGAAAACTACCACATGCCGGCAATGCCAGCAGGTGCCGAGGAAGGTATCCGTAAAGGTATCTACAAACTCGAAACCCTCGAAGGTAAGAAAGGTAAAGTTCAGCTGCTGGGCTCCGGTTCTATCCTGCGTCACGTCCGTGAAGCAGCACAGATCCTGGCGAACGACTACGGTGTAGGTTCTGACGTTTACAGCGTAACCTCCTTCACTGAACTGGCGCGTGATGGCCAGGATTGTGAGCGCTGGAACATGCTGCACCCGATGGAAACTCCGCGCGTTCCGTACATCGCTCAGGTGATGAACGACGCTCCGGCAGTAGCATCTACTGACTATATGAAACTGTTTGCCGAACAGGTTCGTACTTATGTACCGGCTGATGATTATCGCGTACTGGGTACCGACGGTTTCGGTCGCTCTGACAGCCGTGAAAACCTGCGTCACCACTTCGAAGTTGATGCTTCCTACGTGGTTGTAGCGGCCCTGGGCGAACTGGCTAAACGTGGCGAAATCGATAAGAAAGTGGTTGCAGACGCAATCACCAAATTCAACATCGATGCAGATAAAGTTAACCCGCGTCTGGCGTAAGAGGTAAAAGAATAATGGCTATCGAAATCAATGTACCGGACATCGGGGCTGATGAAGTTGAAATCACCGAGATCCTGGTCAAAGTGGGCGACAAAGTTGAAGCTGAACAGTCGCTGATCACCGTAGAAGGCGACAAAGCCTCTATGGAAGTTCCGTCTCCTCAGGCTGGTATCGTTAAAGAGATCAAAGTCTCTGTTGGCGATAAAACTGAGACCGGCAAACTGATCATGATTTTCGATTCCGCCGACGGTGCAGCAGCAGCTGCACCTGCTCCGGCAGAAGAGAAGAAAGAAGCGGCTCCGGCAGCAGCACCTGCTGCTGCGGCGGCGAAAGACGTACACGTACCGGACATCGGCGGCGACGAAGTTGAAGTTACCGAGATCATGGTTAAAGTGGGCGACACCGTTGCGGCTGAACAGTCTCTGATCACCGTTGAAGGTGACAAAGCGTCAATGGAAGTTCCGGCACCGTTCGCGGGTACCGTTAAAGAGATCAAAATCAACACCGGCGACAAAGTGTCTACCGGTTCCCTGATTATGGTCTTCGAAGTAGCGGGCGCAGCGCCTGCTGCTGCACCGGCTCAGGCGGCTGCTCCAGCAGCAGCGGCGGCTCCGGCTGCTTCCGGCTCGAAAGAAGTTAACGTACCGGATATCGGCGGTGACGAAGTCGAAGTCACTGAAGTGATGGTTAAAGTGGGCGATAAAATTGCCGCTGAGCAATCACTGATCACCGTTGAAGGCGATAAAGCGTCAATGGAAGTTCCGGCACCGTTCGCGGGCACCGTGAAAGAAATCAAAATCAGCACCGGCGACAAAGTTAAAACCGGTTCTCTGATTATGGTCTTCGAAGTCGAAGGCGCAGCACCTGCAGCCGCTCCAGCACAAGCAGCTGCTCCGGCTCCGGCCGCAGCACCAGCGCCTGCGCAAGCCGCAGCTCCGGCCGCGAAAGCGGAAGGCAAATCTGAGTTTGCTGAAAACGACGCTTACGTTCATGCAACACCGCTGATTCGTCGCCTGGCGCGCGAATTCGGTGTGAACCTGGCGAAAGTGAAAGGTTCTGGCCGTAAAGGTCGTATCCTGCGTGAAGACGTTCAGGCTTACGTGAAAGACGCTATCAAGCGTGCTGAAGCGGCTCCGGCTGCAGCAGCAGGCGGCGGTATCCCGGGCATGCTGCCTTGGCCGAAAGTGGACTTCAGCAAGTTTGGTGAAATCGAAGAAGTGGAACTGGGCCGTATCCAGAAAATCTCTGGTGCTAACCTGAGCCGTAACTGGGTGATGATCCCGCACGTTACTCACTTCGATAAGACCGATATCACCGATCTGGAAGCGTTCCGTAAACAGCAGAACGCCGAAGCTGAAAAACGTAAACTGGACGTGAAATTTACCCCAGTAGTCTTCATCATGAAAGCCGTTGCCGCAGCTCTGGAACAGATGCCGCGCTTTAACAGCTCCCTGTCTGAAGACGGTCAGCGCCTGACCCTGAAGAAATACATCAACATCGGTGTAGCGGTTGATACTCCGAATGGTCTGGTTGTTCCGGTCTTCAAAGACGTGAACAAGAAGAGCATTACCGAGCTGTCTCGTGAACTGACCGTGATCTCCAAGAAAGCGCGTGATGGCAAGCTGACTGCTGGCGAAATGCAGGGCGGTTGCTTCACCATCTCCAGCATCGGTGGCCTGGGTACTACCCACTTCGCGCCGATTGTGAACGCGCCGGAAGTGGCTATCCTCGGTGTCTCCAAGTCCTCTATGGAGCCAGTGTGGAACGGTAAAGAGTTTATGCCGCGTCTGATGATGCCGATTTCGCTCTCCTTCGACCACCGTGTAATTGACGGTGCGGATGGTGCGCGCTTTATCACCATCATCAACAACATGCTGTCTGACATTCGCCGCCTGGTGATGTAAGCGAAAAAGCCGGCCCGACGGCCGGCTTTTTTCTGGTAATCTCATGAAGTCAGTGAGGTTATTGTGCGAAAGACAAATCGGTTGCCGTTTGTTGTTTCAAAATTGTTAACAATTTTGTAAAATACGGGCGGATAGAACGACCCGGTGGACGACGGGTATAAATTAAGAGGTCATGATGAGCACTGAAATCAAAACTCAGGTCGTGGTACTTGGGGCAGGCCCTGCAGGTTACTCTGCTGCCTTCCGTTGCGCAGATTTAGGTCTGGAGACCGTCATAGTAGAACGTTACAGCACCCTCGGTGGTGTTTGTCTGAACGTCGGCTGTATCCCTTCTAAAGCGCTGCTGCACGTAGCAAAAGTTATCGAAGAAGCCAAAGCGCTGGCTGAACACGGTATCGTTTTTGGCGAGCCGAAAACCGATATCGACAAGATTCGTACCTGGAAAGAAAAAGTTATCACTCAACTGACTGGCGGTCTGGCTGGTATGGCCAAAGGCCGTAAAGTGAAAGTGGTTAACGGTCTGGGTAAATTTACTGGGGCGAACACCCTGGAAGTTGAAGGCGAAAACGGCAAAACCGTAATCAACTTCGACAACGCGATCATCGCGGCGGGTTCCCGTCCGATCGAACTGCCTTTCATTCCGCACGAAGATCCGCGCGTGTGGGACTCCACTGACGCGCTGGAACTGAAAACTGTTCCTAAGCGCCTGCTGGTTATGGGCGGCGGTATTATCGGTCTGGAAATGGGTACCGTGTACCATGCGCTGGGTTCAGAGATCGACGTGGTTGAAATGTTCGACCAGGTTATCCCAGCTGCCGACAAAGACGTGGTTAAAGTCTTCACCAAGCGTATCAGCAAGAAATTCAACCTGATGCTGGAAACCAAAGTGACCGCCGTTGAAGCGAAAGAAGACGGTATCTACGTTTCCATGGAAGGCAAAAAAGCCCCTGCCGAAGCTCAGCGTTACGATGCTGTGCTGGTAGCTATCGGTCGTGTACCGAACGGTAAAAACCTCGATGCGGGCAAAGCTGGCGTTGAAGTTGATGACCGTGGCTTCATCCGCGTTGACAAACAGCTGCGCACCAACGTGCCGCACATCTTTGCTATCGGCGATATCGTTGGTCAGCCGATGCTGGCGCACAAAGGTGTTCACGAAGGTCACGTTGCCGCTGAAGTTATCGCCGGTAAGAAACACTACTTCGATCCGAAAGTTATTCCATCCATCGCGTACACTGAACCAGAAGTTGCATGGGTTGGCCTGACTGAGAAAGAAGCGAAAGAAAAAGGCATCAGCTACGAAACCGCCACCTTCCCGTGGGCTGCTTCTGGCCGTGCTATCGCTTCTGACTGCGCAGACGGTATGACCAAACTGATTTTCGACAAAGAATCTCACCGTGTGATCGGTGGTGCGATTGTCGGTACCAACGGCGGCGAGCTGCTGGGTGAAATCGGTCTGGCGATCGAAATGGGCTGTGACGCTGAAGACATCGCGCTGACCATCCACGCTCACCCGACTCTGCACGAGTCCGTTGGTCTGGCAGCTGAAGTGTTCGAAGGTAGCATCACCGACCTGCCGAACCCGAAAGCGAAGAAAAAGTAATCTTCCCGCTTTTGTGAAAACGCCTCTTCGGAGGCGTTTTTTTTCCCGAAAGCTACCAGTTCTGGTAGTCATCTTATTGATATCTCCACTAAAAAAAATTGCGCAACTGCCGATACTTTTTTCGCCATTGTGTGGCTACTGGCCGCGCGGTTAAGAGGCTCTGGACTCTCTATTACACGAAAAAAGGAAAATACATGTCTTTAAAAAAAATCGCGGTTGTTGGCATGATTGTCGCGGCAATGACGCTGACCGGTTGTGGCGCGATGACCACCGCCGTTAAAAAACGTAACCTTGAAGTGAAAACGCAGATGAGTGAAACCATCTGGCTGGAGCCTTCCAGCGAGAAGACCGTCTACATTCAGGTAAAAAATACCTCTGACAAAGACATGAGTAACCTGCAAACCCTGCTGGCAAATGACCTGTCCGCGAAAGGTTATAAAGTGACCAGTTCACCAGACAGCGCTTATTACTGGGTACAGGCGAACGTATTGAAAGCGGACAAAATGGATCTGCGTGAAGCTCAGGGCTTCCTGAAAACGGGTTATGAAGGTGCCGCGATGGGCGCAGCGTTGGGTGCGGGGATTACCGCCTATAATAGCAACTCCTCTGGTGCGGCGCTGGGTGTTGGTATCGCGGCGGGGCTGATCGGCATGGCTGCGGATGCGATGGTGGAAGACGTAAACTACACCATGGTCACTGACCTGCAGATCTCTGAACGCAGCAAAGCGAAAGTGACAACGGATAACGTTGCGGCGTTGCGTCAAGGGACATCCGGTATCAAGTTGCAAACCAGCAGCGCGCAAGGCGATCGTGCAAAATATCAGACTCGCGTCGTGTCTAATGCTAACAAAGTGAATCTGAAGTTCGAAGAAGCGAAGCCGGTTCTGGAAGCTCAGTTGGCGAAATCTGTCGCTAACATCCTGTAATTTGCTGTGGGTTGCCGGGGGGCGGCTACGCCTTACCCGGCCAACTAATCTTTCGAATTGGTATCAGGGCGCTACGGGCTGCCAGGTTTTATCCGGATGGAATGTGGTTAACGCCTGTGCTTTTTGCTGAGAATCAACGCCGAGATCGGCCTGATAGACTTTATCATCACCGTTAATCATAAAACTCATCACGCCGGTGTGATCATAGCTAACAGGCCAGGCCACCATGGCAAAACCGCTGGTTTTGTCGGGAAGGATACGAAAATGATAGCCGTGATAGCCCGTGCCAGGTTCCTGTGGACTAAAGGCCGGGCCGAGTGGGCTTGGCGCTTCGCCGGGTGAAACAGGCCAGTACAGACCATCTTTTTTCCCTTCAGAACTGACAATCTTTTGCGCGTATTTCTGGTTCATCGCAAAATAGCTCTGCTGGGCATCTACATAAGCGTGTAACGCCTCGATAGCCGCGAGTTCGTTTCGTCCAATCTCACGGGTCAGGATCTCTTCGGCCGCTTCCTTGATATCAAATTGCCAGCCTGAAGCGTTTTTGACGACCGGGATTGGCAGTTGCCAGTCGCTATCCCCGACCACCAGATGCGCGGTATTGCCGTCGACAACGGTATTATGGCGAACCTTCCAGTCGCGCAGGAAACGATCAACCGCATCAGGATCGACGCCTTCTGGCGGTAGAAAATCACGCCAGTTTTCCCCGAGCAGGTTGCTCATTGCACTTTCATTTTGCTCACTAATCGCGTTTGCCAGCGCATCGGTCGCCTGGTCTGGTGTGCTGAAAGATTGTTGTGCCATCGCGGCAGCCGAAACCATGAACAACACAATTCCACTGAGTAGTTTATTTTTCATGTCGGTTCCCTTAACGATGACGGAATTCACGGTGTTCAGCACGCCCGCCAGAAGGCTGGCGCGATGGCTGATTACGGGCGACCTGCCGGCTCTGTGCCCCTCGCTGTTGCTGCGCCTGCCAGTTGGCGGAGCGACTGTCGTTCCCGCTCAGCGCATTGGCGCGTGGCTGGCTGGTCCGTTGTTGAAGATTGCGCTGTTGCACATTGCGTTGCTGCGCCGGTTGCGTGACCCGTTTCTCCTGTCGCTGGGCGGCTGCCTGACGATTCTCACGTTGCTGTGTGCTTGTCCGTTTCGCGGTTTGCGGTTTGGTATCGTAACCACGGTAGTTATTACGTTGGGAAATTTGCTTCAGCTGTTGGCTGGATGCCTGACGCTGGGCGTCTTTCGTGCCCGTACGCGCCGTCTGCGGGAATGTTTTTCCCGTTGATTTTTCCATTTGGCTCATCGCAGCCTGGCGTTGGCTATCACGGTTGACCGGTCTTTGCTGGGTTGAACTTAAGCCTGTAGCCGTGTTAGTGGAGTGGAAGCGGTTATTGAGCTGGTTATTTGGGTATGGCACACCCTCACGATAGGCCGGGTTGTGCTGCCAGGTACGGTTGGCGTCTGTCAGTCGTTGTCCACTGATTTTATTAAAGTTATCAACGTTAATATTGATGTTGTTATCACCATTACGGTTATAGCCGCCATGGTTATCCCAGTCATCATTATGATGGTGATCGTCGTCGTCATCCCAGTCGATGTTGCTGAAGATGGCATAGGTTGTTGCAACACCGAGGCTGAAGCCTAAACCATTAACGAAGCTGTTACCAAACTGCTCGCCGGGCGTTGGCGGCAGATAGGTTGGCGGATAGGCGGTGTTCGGCCAGGTACCGTAAACCGTATTCGGGTTATAGGTAGGAACGTACACCACCTGCGGATCGGCGGATTCAATTTTGATTACCGTTGGGCTTGTTGAGGCGGTCGTGGCTGTTGTGGTCACTGAACTGGTCGTCGACTCGCTGGTGACGGTTTTAGCCGGCGCCGCTTTGGTCACGGTGGTGACTGTCTGCTGCGGTGTCGATTGCAACGCACCGGTCTGTTGCGCCAGTGCACGCAGGCGTTGAACGGAATCCATAACATCTTTTGGCTGCGCAAGGAAAGCATCGCCCAGACTTTGTACCCACGGCGGATTTTCACCCATCAGCGACATCAACTGAGGAAAGGCGACCAGCGATTTCACGCTGGGATCCCAGGGCTGGCTGGCAACGGCCTGAATGGCGGCGTCGCCCTGCATTTTGGGATTGTCTTTTGACCACTGTGCGGCCTGGATGACGTTAGCCGGATAGGTTGAGGCCATCAAAATTTGCGACAGCAGCGAGTCTGGATAGAGTGCGATAGGTGCAACCCACTGATCGATTTGTGCTGCCGAGTAGGTTGGTGCCACGACGGGCGCTGTTTGGTCGGCCGGGGCAGGGGCCGCTATGGGCGCTGGAGCCGGTACTGACGGTTGCTGTGCAACGGGGGCCGGAACTGCAGGCTCCGTAGCACGACTTTTAACGAACATCACGCCTGAGGCGGCAAACAGCCCGACACTGCACAAAAGGACAAGCAGATGTGGCTTAAGGGGCAACTTCATAAAATGACTCCAACGAGACAAGCGCTGTGCCGTGAGGCGTTCCTGTTGCCGCGAGTATTATTCACCCGTGTTAGACAGTTTTGACTTTTATTGGGGATTCACCCGGTAGGTCCGGAAAAAGAGTGTGAGGATTTATTACACAATTATATCTGATGGCTGAAAAGTCGCTGGAAAATTCAGCATCTCGCGCTTGAAAATCAACCGTTTCAGGGTGGTTTTAGGTAGCCTGAATTGCGTTCCGCCTTGCCGCTACACCATTCTTAACGATTCAGCCAATTTTTTATGTTGCTTTTTTGTAAACGGATTAACACTTAATGAAAATCCTGTTATTGTGCCTTATGCGGTACCGGGCATTTACCCTACTAACTACTGTCTCACAGGAGCGTGAAGAGAATCGCCCATCTACAAAAGCGCCGCATTATGACAATGAGAGCGAGGAGATATCGTCGTGCTAGAAGAATACCGTAAGCACGTAGCTGAGCGTGCTGCCCAGGGGATTGTGCCAAAACCTTTAGACGCAACCCAAATGGCCGCACTTGTCGAGCTGCTGAAGACCCCGCCTGTGGGCGAAGAAGAATTCCTGTTAGACCTGTTGATCAACCGTGTTCCTCCTGGCGTAGATGAAGCCGCTTATGTTAAAGCTGGTTTTCTCGCTGCCGTCGCGAAAGGCGACACCACCTCCCCGCTGGTTACCCCAGAAAAAGCCATTGAACTGCTGGGCACCATGCAGGGTGGTTACAACATTCATCCGCTGATCGACGCGCTGGATGACGCCAAACTGGCACCGATTGCCGCCAAAGCGCTCTCTTCAACGCTGCTGATGTTCGATAACTTCTACGATGTGGAAGAAAAAGCCAAAGTGGGCAACGAATATGCGAAGCAGGTAATGCAGTCCTGGGCCGATGCCGAATGGTTCCTGAACCGTCCGGCTCTGGCTGAAAAAATCACCGTTACCGTCTTTAAAGTTACCGGTGAAACCAACACCGATGACCTCTCTCCGGCTCCGGACGCATGGTCCCGCCCAGATATCCCGCTGCACGCGCTGGCGATGCTGAAAAACACCCGTGAAGGTATCGAACCGGATCAGCCGGGCGTAGTTGGCCCGATCAAACAGATCGAAGAATTGCAGAAAAAAGGTTACCCGCTGGCTTATGTGGGTGATGTTGTCGGTACCGGTTCTTCGCGTAAATCCGCGACCAACTCCGTGCTGTGGTTCATGGGTGACGACATTCCTCATGTGCCGAACAAGCGCGGCGGCGGCCTGTGCCTCGGCGGCAAAATTGCACCTATCTTCTTCAACACCATGGAAGATGCGGGCGCACTGCCGATTGAAGTGGACGTGTCGAACATGAACATGGGTGACGTGATTGACGTTTACCCGTTCAAAGGCGAAGTACGCAACCACGAAACAGGCGAACTGCTGGCCAGCTTTGAGCTGAAAACCGAAGTCCTGATCGACGAAGTACGTGCCGGTGGTCGTATTCCGCTGATCATCGGTCGTGGCCTGACCACCAAAGCGCGCGAAGCTCTGGGTCTGCCGCACTCAGACGTCTTCCGTCAGGCGAAAGACGTGGCGGAAAGCAGCCGTGGCTTCTCCCTGGCACAGAAAATGGTTGGCCGCGCCTGCGGCGTGAAAGGTATCCGTCCGGGCGCGTACTGCGAACCGAAGATGACCTCTGTGGGATCTCAGGATACCACCGGCCCAATGACCCGTGACGAACTGAAAGACCTGGCGTGCCTGGGCTTCTCAGCTGACCTGGTGATGCAGTCCTTCTGTCACACTGCCGCCTATCCGAAGCCGGTTGACGTGACCACGCACCACACGCTGCCAGACTTCATCATGAACCGTGGTGGTGTTTCCCTGCGTCCGGGCGATGGTGTTATCCACTCCTGGCTGAACCGTATGCTGCTGCCGGATACCGTAGGTACCGGTGGTGACTCCCATACCCGTTTCCCTATTGGGATCTCCTTCCCGGCAGGTTCTGGTCTGGTGGCGTTTGCTGCAGCGACCGGCGTGATGCCGCTGGATATGCCGGAATCGGTACTGGTGCGCTTCAAGGGTAAAATGCAGCCGGGTATCACTCTGCGTGACCTGGTTCACGCCATTCCGCTGTACGCGATCAAACAGGGTCTGCTGACCGTTGAGAAGAAAGGTAAAAAGAACATCTTCTCTGGCCGCATCCTTGAAATCGAAGGTCTGCCGGATCTCAAAGTGGAGCAGGCGTTCGAACTGACCGATGCTTCCGCAGAGCGTTCTGCTGCGGGCTGTACCATCAAGCTGAACAAAGAGCCGATCGTTGAGTATCTGAACTCTAACATCGTTCTGCTGAAGTGGATGATCGCGGAAGGTTACGGCGATCGCCGTACGCTGGAACGTCGTGTGCAGGGCATGGAAAAATGGCTGGCGGATCCGCAGTTGCTGGAAGCCGACGCTGACGCAGAATACGCGGCGGTGATCGACATTGACCTGGCTGACATCAAAGAACCAATCCTGTGTGCACCGAACGATCCGGACGACGCGCGTCTGCTGTCTGACGTACAGGGTGAGAAGATCGACGAAGTGTTCATCGGCTCCTGTATGACTAACATAGGCCACTTCCGTGCCGCTGGTAAGCTGCTGGATGCGCACAAAGGCCAACTGCCGACTCGTCTGTGGGTGGCTCCGCCAACCCGTATGGATGCGGCACAGCTGACCGAAGAAGGTTATTACAGCGTGTTCGGTAAGAGCGGTGCGCGTATCGAAATTCCAGGCTGCTCTCTGTGCATGGGTAACCAGGCGCGTGTCGCCGACGGCGCAACGGTTGTCTCGACCTCTACTCGTAACTTCCCGAACCGTTTAGGTACCGGGGCAAACGTCTACCTGGCTTCTGCGGAGCTGGCGGCGGTTGCGGCGCTGATCGGCAAACTGCCGACGGCGGAAGAGTACCAGACCTATGTGGCGCAGGTGGATAAAACTGCCGTGGATACTTACCGTTATCTGAACTTCGACCAGCTCTCTCAGTATACGGAGAAAGCCGATGGTGTGATTTTCCAGACCGCGGTGTAATGCGCTAACGCGTTTTGTGTAAAAACACATCAATGCCCGGAGAAGTCTGCTTCTCCGGGCATTTTTATTTCTATTCCTTATACCCACTACGCTTTTTTTCTGCCGCGCTGCTGCGATAATTACAGCAAGGCGCGATGCGGTATTGGCGCATTGCCGGGAGTAGAGGAAGACATTATGGATTACGAATTTCTGCGCGATATTACCGGGGTGGTAAAAGTGCGTATGTCCATGGGCCACGAGGTGGTGGGGCACTGGTTTAATGAAGAAGTGAAAGAAAACCTGGCCTTACTTGATGAAGTGGAACAGGCGGCGCGTGCGGTTAAGGGCAGTGAGCGCTCCTGGCAGCGAGCAGGGCATGAATACACGCTCTGGCTGGATGGCGAAGAAGTGATGGTTCGCGCTAATCAGTTGGAGTTCTCTGGAGATGAGATGGAAGAGGGGATGAGCTATTACGACGAAGAAAGTTTTTCGCTTTGTGGTGTAGAGGACTTTCTTCAGGTTGTGGCGGCATACCGCGAATTTGTGCAACAGCGTTAATTCATGCGGAGCCAGCGGGCTCCGCTATGTCGGTTACTTCACGTAGGCCAACAGGCTCAGAGAATCACGCGCCAGTGCTTTGCATTTCTTTGCCGTGGGGATGCCGATACCGCTGAGATCGCGGTAGCTGTCTTCACCCAGCGCTTTCATATTGAAGGTATCGTAATTACTCAGGTCCCACTGGTTTTGCTGGGCAAAAAAGACCAGTGCGCGACGGATCTGCCCATTAGGCAAATTCTGGTATCCACAGTCATTTTTCAGAAAAACAAAAACTGCCGTTAAATCGGCCATATCTTCGGCTTCGGACTCGCTGAGCGCGTAGCTGTTTGCGCATACGGCCATCAGGCTGCCGAACAAAACTGTTCTGAAAAACGTCTTCATTGCTTCTACCACTGCATCACGGAATTTAAACGTTAGCATACTGCGAGCGAAGCGACGACCTTTATTATTAGCCGTTCACTTGACCTTCCCGTAAGGGGAAGGCTTATGCTTAAAAGATAGCCTGCTTAAGCTGCTGAATATAAGGAAGTGATTATGCAACGTCGTGATTTTTTAAAGTACTCCGTGGCGCTGGGCGTAGCGTCAGCGTTACCTCTGTGGAGCCGGAGCGTATTTGCCGCAGACCGCCCTGCATTGCCCATTCCTGATCTGCTAACCGCGGATGCATCTAATCGCATGCAGTTGGTGGTGCAAGCCGGACAGTCGAGTTTTGCTGGTAAAACAGCGACGACCTGGGGATATAACGGCAATCTGCTCGGACCGGCGGTCAAGCTGAACAAAGGGCAATCGGTGACCGTGGATATCCATAACCAGCTTGCCGAAGAGACGACGTTGCACTGGCACGGGCTGGAAATCCCTGGTGAAGTCGACGGTGGGCCGCAAGGCATAATCCCGGCGGGCGGAAAACGTTCAGTGACCTTCACGCCGGATCAGCGCGCGGCAACCTGCTGGTTCCACCCTCATCAGCATGGAAAGACCGGTCATCAGGTAGCGATGGGGCTGGCCGGACTGGTGCTGATTGAAGACGAAGAGATTCGCAAGCTGATGCTGCCTAAGCAGTGGGGAATTGATGATGTGCCGGTAATTATTCAGGACAAACAGTTCTCTGCTGATGGGCAGGTTGATTATCAACTGGACATCATGACCGCCGCAGTCGGCTGGTTTGGCGATACGCTGCTGACCAACGGGGCGATTTATCCTCAGCATGCCGCACCGCGCGGCTGGCTACGTCTGCGTCTGTTGAATGGTTGTAACGCGCGCTCGCTGAACATTGCGGCCAGCGACAATCGTCCTTTGTACGTCATTGCCAGCGACGGTGGACTGTTGGCGGAACCGGTAAAAGTGACCCAGCTTCCTATGCTGATGGGCGAGCGCTTTGAAGTGCTGGTGGATGTCAGTGACGGCAAAGCTTTTGATCTGGTCACTCTGCCAGTTAGCCAGATGGGGATGGCAATTGCGCCATTTGATAAGCCGCACCCGGTGATGCGCGTTCAGCCGCTGCTGATTACCGCTTCCGGCACGCTGCCGGATACGCTGACATCCATGCCATCGCTGCCGTCACTGGAAGGTCTGACGGTGCGCAAGCTGCAGCTGTCGATGGATCCGATGCTCGATATGATGGGCATGCAAATGCTGATGAAGAAATTCGGCGGTCAGGCCATGGCGGGTATGGATCATGGAAAGATGATGGGCCATATGAATAATGACAATATGGACCACGGCAATATGAATCATGGCAATATGAACCACGGTGAGATGGGGAATATGCAGCATGGCAACATGGGCAACATGAAGCATGGCGGATCGTTTGATTTCCATAATGCCAACCGGATTAATGGTCAGGCGTTTGATATGAATAAACCGATGTTTGCCGCGGCAAAAGGGCAGCATGAACGCTGGGTGATTTCCGGTCAGGGCGACATGATGCTGCATCCGTTCCACATTCACGGCACGCAGTTCCGCATTCTGTCTGAGAATGGCAAAGCGCCTGCCGCACACCGTGCGGGATGGAAGGACACGGTGCGGGTAGAAGGCGGCGTGAGCGAGGTATTGGTTAAGTTTGACCATGACGCGCCAAAGGAGCATGCCTATATGGCGCACTGCCATCTGTTAGAGCATGAAGATACCGGGATGATGCTCGGCTTCACCGTCTAAACAAATCGCGCTGTGCTTATCCGGCCTGCAGAAATCTCTCGTAAGCCGGATGAGACACAGTCTCTTTACAGTGTTTCATCGCACGACTCCCACCTCCTGCAAATTCTGCTATTGCACATAAAGTAATCGCCTTTAGAGCCGATAATCATTGGGTACCCAATGTGAGTTCAATGGATGAAATACTATGATTAAAAATGTGCGCGTTATTACCGGCATTCTTCTGGTTCTCGCCATTTTCTGTTTGCTACAGGCCGTGACAGGAAGTTTTTTTTATTCTGCAGTAAGCAATGATCGCCATAATTTCCAGAACTCAGGCACCCTGAATGCCCAACAGGAAAATCTGAGTGATAGCGTCAATACGCTGATTAAAACCCGGGTAACGGTAACCCGCGTAGCAATTCGTTTCTTAAAGAACCAACGCGATCCGGCCTCACTGGCGGCAATTGATACTTTGCTAAAAACGGCGAGTGAGTCGATGAAGAAAGCTGAGGGATACTTCGCACATTATCAGTCATTGCCGCAGGTGTCGGGGCAGAATCCGCAAATTGCATCTGAAATGGAAAAACAGTATCGGCAGATGCACGACGTGATGGCGTTATCGATAGAGTATCTGCGCGCAAATAACTATCAGGCCTATGGCGATCTTGATGCTCAGAAGGCGCAAGATGAAATGGAAGCCAGCTATGACCAGTGGCGTAACGAAAATAACGCGTTGCTTCAGCACGCGGCGGCGGAGAATCAGCACAGCTTTACCCGCATGCAATGGACATTAGGGGCGATTGTCGTCGCTGTGCTCATCGTGCTGGGCATGATCTGGAGTGGGTTGCAGCATATGCTGCTTAAACCCCTGG
The DNA here is from genome assembly GCF_009495675.1 of Citrobacter sp. S39. NCBI lineage: Bacteria > Pseudomonadati > Pseudomonadota > Gammaproteobacteria > Enterobacterales > Enterobacteriaceae > Citrobacter > Citrobacter sp. S39. The sequence goes on along the minus strand of NZ_CP045555.1, from coordinate 79,728 downwards.
CGCAGATTATGGAGCATATCCGCATTATTACCCGTGGTGATTTGACCCATCAACTCGACGTCCAGGGACGTAATGAAATGGGGCGTTTGGCGACGGGGTTAGATGAAATGCGACAGTCGCTGATTTCGACAGTCACGTCGGTGCGTAACAGCTCAGAAACGATTCATAGCGGTGCAGCGGAAATCTCGTCAGGTAACAACGATCTGTCTTCGCGTACCGAGCAGCAGGCTGCTTCACTTGAAGAGACTGCCGCCAGCATGGAACAGCTTACTGCAACCGTGAAGCAAAATACGGACAATGCGAAACAGGCGACTCAACTGGCTAAGAATGCGTCTGATACTGCCGCGCGTGGTGGACGGGTTGTTGATACTGTCGTGCACACGATGAGTGAAATTGCCGGTAGTTCACAGCAAATTGCGCAGATCACCAGCGTCATCGACAGTATTGCTTTCCAGACCAATATCCTGGCGCTCAACGCGGCGGTTGAGGCAGCCAGAGCAGGAGAGCAGGGACGAGGATTTGCTGTTGTAGCGGGTGAGGTCCGTACTCTGGCAAGCCGTAGCGCTCAGGCAGCCAAAGAGATCAAAGCGTTGATTGATAACTCAACTCACAGCGTGGGGATGGGATCTCAGCAGGTGTCGGACGCGGGTAAAACGATGAAAGAGATTGTCGCTGCGGTCACCCGCGTGACGGACATCATGGGGGAAATCGCCTCAGCCTCAGAGGAACAGAGCCGGGGGATTGAGCAGGTGAGTCTCGCGGTCTCGCAGATGGACAGTGTCACACAACAAAACGCCGCGCTGGTAGAAGAGTCTGCCGCCGCCGCCGCTTCGTTGGAACAACAAGCTGAACAGTTACGCCTGGCCGTGGCTGCATTTCGCATCACACGCGATACCTCCAACAGTGAGCATCGGAAACCGCCTAAGGATGCTCCGCAAGCAACCTCTGCAGGGAGTACGACACAAGACCCGCATTGGGAAACGTTTTAGCCACATGCTGTCGTGCGAACCAGGTTTTGCTTAATAAGCATACAAAAAACGACGCAAACGGGTTCTCCTGTGAACTATCAGAGGAACCCGCTCTCTTTACTGGTATACTTCATCAACTGAATTGTTTGTATGCTGTCGCAAGTTTTGTGGTTAGAGCGGGTCGCCGTCTGTCAGTCGGTGTATCAACGTAAGCGCTTTCTTTCGATCTGCATGATGTGTCAACTGATAAAAATCAGTGAGTTATAGGGTTTATGAAACATACTGTTGAAGTGATGATCCCGGAAGCGGAGATCAAAGCGCGTATTGCTGAACTGGGGCGCCAGATTAACGAACGTTACAAAGACAGCGGCAGCGATATGGTGCTGGTTGGTCTGTTACGTGGCTCATTTATGTTTATGGCGGATCTTTGCCGTGAAGTGCATGTCTCCCACGAAGTCGATTTCATGACGGCATCCAGCTATGGCAGCGGAATGTCTACTACGCGTGATGTTAAAATCCTGAAAGACCTGGATGAAGACATTCGTGGCAAAGACGTGCTGATTGTCGAAGACATCATCGACTCCGGTAATACGCTGTCCAAGGTGCGTGAAATTCTGAGCCTGCGCGAGCCGAAATCCCTGGCTATCTGCACGCTGCTGGACAAACCTTCTCGTCGTGAAGTGAATGTTCCGGTCGAGTTTATCGGATTCTCTATTCCAGATGAGTTTGTGGTCGGTTACGGCATTGACTATGCCCAGCGTTATCGCCATCTGCCGTATGTTGGCAAAGTGGTGCTGCTGGACGAGTAATTGGCGGGAGCGCCTGATGGCGCTTCGCTTATCAGACCTACGGCGTAGGTTTGTAGGCCGGGTAAGGCGTCTCCGCCTCCCGGCAATGTCACATTATTTATGGTTGCTGTGTTTCTGACTCAGGTTAGACAACCCCTGGCGATAGCGCTGCTCCAGCGTTTCGCGGCTGGTGGCGGTGACGTCGAGATCGCGTAATAGACCGTCATGAATACCGTAAGCCCAGCCGTGAATGGTAACTTTCTGACCGCGCTTCCAGGCTGAACGCATAATGGTTGAGTGGCCGAGGTTGTAGACCTGCTCCATGACATTCAGTTCGCATAGGGTGTCCATGCGACGTTCCTGCGGCATTTCGCCCAGCAGTGAGCTGTGTTTGAACCAGATATCGCGGATGTGCAGTAACCAGTTATCAATCAGCCCTTGTTCTTTATTTTCAATCGCCGCCTGGACGCCGCCGCATCCGTAGTGGCCGCAAATAATAATATGTTCCACTTCCAGCACATCCACCGCATACTGAACGACTGATAGACAGTTCAGGTCGGTGTGAATAACCAGATTGGCAACATTGCGGTGAACAAATAATTCGCCCGGTTCAAGACCGGTTAATCGTTCAGCGGGAACGCGGCTATCGGAACATCCAATCCATAGAAAACGCGGATTCTGTGCATGCGTCAGCGTTTCAAAAAATCCGGGATCCTCTTCTACCAGCATCTTTGACCATAGTGCATTGTTGCTGATGAGTGTATCTATGTCTTTCATGGAGTTGTACGACCCGAAGCCAGATAAATTCGATGGGCTAATATAGGGTAACTCCAGCATTAATTAAACTATATAAAATGTCAGAACGTAAGGTAAGTAAAAAACCATGACCATTGCTCTGGAACTTCAACAACTTAAAAAAACCTATCCCGGTGGCGTTCAAGCGTTACGCGGGATAGATTTGCAAGTCGAAGCGGGTGATTTTTATGCGCTTTTGGGGCCGAATGGCGCAGGAAAGTCCACCACCATTGGAATAATCAGCTCGCTGGTGAATAAATCCTCCGGGCGGGTTAGCGTGTTCGGCTACGATCTCGAAAAAGATACGGTTAACGCGAAACGCCAGCTTGGTCTGGTACCGCAGGAGTTTAACTTTAACCCGTTTGAAACCGTGCAGCAGATCGTGGTCAACCAGGCGGGTTACTACGGCGTTGAGCATAAAGAGGCGGTCAAACGCAGCGAATTATATTTAAAGCAGCTCGATTTATGGGAAAAACGTAACGAGCGTGCACGCATGCTTTCCGGCGGGATGAAACGCCGTCTGATGATTGCTCGTGCTCTGATGCACGAACCAAAATTACTCATCCTGGATGAACCAACGGCGGGTGTCGACATTGAACTGCGTCGTTCAATGTGGGGCTTTTTAAAGGATTTAAACGACAAAGGCACCACCATTATTCTGACCACTCACTACCTCGAAGAAGCAGAAATGCTGTGTCGCAATATCGGCATTATTCAGCACGGCGAGCTGGTGGAAAACACCTCGATGAAGGGTCTGCTCTCCAAGCTGAAATCCGAGACCTTTATCCTCGATCTGGCGCCGAAAAGCCCGTTGCCGAAACTGGACGGTTATCAGTACCGGCTGGTAGACACTTCCACGCTGGAAGTGGAGGTGCTGCGTGAACAGGGGGTTAACAGCGTCTTCTCTCAGCTGAGCGCGCAGGGCATTCAGGTATTGAGTATGCGTAACAAAGCGAACCGACTGGAAGAACTGTTTGTTTCTCTGGTTCATGAAAAACAAGGAGATCGCGCATGATGCAGCTTTATTGGGTGGCGCTGAAAAGCATCTGGGCGAAAGAGATCCACCGCTTTATGCGTATCTGGGTTCAGACTCTGGTTCCCCCCGTCATCACCATGACGCTCTATTTTATTATCTTTGGTAACCTGATCGGCTCGCGTATCGGCGAAATGCATGGTTTTAGCTACATGCAGTTTATCGTGCCGGGGCTGATTATGATGGCGGTGATCACCAACTCGTACGCGAACGTGGCATCGTCATTCTTCAGCGCTAAGTTTCAACGCAATATTGAAGAGCTGCTGGTCGCCCCGGTACCAACGCACGTGATCATCGCCGGTTTCGTCGGCGGCGGCGTGGCACGTGGCTTGTGCGTAGGCATTCTGGTAACGGCTATTTCACTGTTCTTCGTGCCTTTCCAGGTGCATTCTTGGGTCTTTGTCGCGCTTACGCTGATGTTAACGGCGGTACTGTTCTCGCTGGCCGGTTTGCTGAACGCAGTCTTTGCTAAAACCTTTGACGATATCAGCCTGATCCCAACCTTCGTACTGACACCACTGACCTATCTGGGTGGCGTGTTCTATTCGCTAACGCTGCTGCCACCGTTCTGGCAGGGGCTGTCGCATCTGAACCCGATTGTCTACATGATTAGCGGTTTCCGCTACGGCTTCCTGGGGATTCATGATGTTCCGCTAGTCACCACGTTTGGTGTGCTGGTGGTGTTTATCGCTGCGTTTTATTTGCTGTGCTGGTACCTGATTCAGCGCGGACGCGGCCTGCGCAGCTAATTCTTTCTTCCTCTCCTTGCCTGGGAGAGGAAGACTTTTGATGCTTGTCACCATTACGGATTTATCACACTGATAAACTACTTGCCTGCTAAGGAGGTAGGCAATGTTAGGTTGGGTAATTACCTGTCATGACGATAAGGCACAGGATATGCTGCATCGTCTGGAGAAAAAGTACGGCCCGTTGGCCCAATGTCAGGCGGTAAGTTTCTGGCGTGGACTCAGCTCGAATATGCTAAGCCGCATGATGTGCCACGCCCTGCATGCCACAGACTCAGGCGAGGGCGTGATATTCCTGACGGATATGGCCGGGGCCGCGCCTTACCGCGTGGCTTCGTTAATGAGCCATAAACATCCCCAGTGTGAAGTGATTTCTGGCATCAGCTATCCATTACTTGAGCGAATGATTTCGTCTCGGGAATCTATGAGCAGTTCAGCGTTTCGCGATTGCATCGTCGCACTTGGCGGCCCCGAAGTCTCCAGTCTCTGGCATCAGCAACAAAAAAATCCCCCCTTCGTGTTGAAGCATGATTTGTATGAGTATTAATCATTGGTATTGATGATGCTTTTGCTACAATAGCCGAGGTTACTCGCCTCGGTTATCTCATATGGTTATGCGCGTTCTGCTTGTTTTATTGCTCCTGTTTTCTGGCAGCGTCGCTGCGGCTTTGCCTGCTCGTTATATGCAAACCACCGAAGCCGCCGCCGTATGGGCGCAGATTGGCAATAAGATGGTGACGGTTGGGAATATTCGCGCCGGGCAGATCCTCGCTGTTGAGCCTATTGCGGCAGACTATTACGAATTTTCCTTTGGTTTTGGCACCGGGTTTATTGATAAGGGACACCTGGAGCCCGTTCAGGGGCGGCAGAAAGTCGATGATGGTCTGGGCGATCTCAATAAACCGCTCAGTAACCAAAGTCTGATAACCTGGAAAGATACATCGGTTTATAACGCTCCGGATGTCGGTAGCGCCCCGTTTGGCGTGCTGGCGGATAATCTGCGTTATCCGATTATCAGCAAGCTTAAAGACCGACTCAACCAGACCTGGTACCAGATTCGCATTGGTGGCCGACTGGCCTATGTTAGCGCGCTGGATGCGCAGGAAGACAATGGCATCCCGGTGTTAACCTACCATCATATTCTGCGCGATGAAGAGAATACCCGCTTTCGCCATACCTCCACCACAACCTCCGTACGCGCTTTCAGCAACCAGATGGCCTGGCTTCAGGATCGCGGCTACACCACGTTGACGATGTATCAACTGGAAGGCTACGTGCAGAATAAAATGAATCTCCCGGCGCGGGCGGTGGTGCTGACTTTTGATGATGGTCTCAAGTCAGTGAGCCGTTATGCTTACCCCATTTTGAAGCAGCACGGCATGAAGGCCACGGCGTTTATCATCTCCTCACGCATCAAGCGCCACCCGCAGAAGTGGGATCCGAAATCGCTGCAGTTTATGAGTCTCTCTGAACTGAACGAGATCCGGGACGTGTTCGACTTCCAGTCGCATACCCATTTTTTGCATCGGGTTGATGCGAATCGCCGGCCGATCCTACTGAGTCGCAGCTATCATAATATTCTGTTCGATTTCGCCCGTTCGCGCCGGGCATTGTCCCAGTTTAATCCTCACGTTCTGTATCTTTCGTACCCGTTTGGCGGTTATAACGCCACGGCGGTAAAAGCAGCAGGCGACGCGGGATTCCACATGGCGGTCACCACGGTGAGAGGGAAGGTTAAGCCGGGAGATAATCGGTTCTTATTGAAAAGGCTTTATATTTTAAGGACGGATTCGCTGGAGACGATGTCGCGGCTGATAGTCAATCAGCCGCAGGGGTAAGTACTGTCAGGCAACCTGTACCGGAATAGCTTTCGCGGTGCGCTTCATCTCGTTGTCGCCTTCAAAATAGGCCACTTTCGGACGCCAGGTGCGGGCTTCTTCGTCAGACATGGTGACGAAGCTGGCGATAATTACAATATCGCCAACATCAGCGCAATGCGCCGCAGCTCCGTTCACCGAGATGATTCTGGAGCCGCGTTCAGCCGCAATTGCATAGGTTGAGAAACGTTTACCGTTGGTTACGTTCCAGATATCAATAGCTTCGTTTTCCAGAATACCTGAGGCATCGAGAAAATCCTGGTCGATGGCGCAGGAGCCTTCGTAATGCAGGTCCGCCTGCGTGACTTTTACGCGGTGGAGCTTGCCTTGCAGCATGGTGCGAATCATAACTTCTATACCCTGTCGTTTACCTTGGCTAAGCAGACGAAACTGGCCTGCTTTGAGAAATTCTCAGGCAGTATTGCCCGATTTTTAACCCCTGTCTACTGGGCTAATGTAACGCTTTGATTATCGATCAGACGCGCCTGACCCAGCCAGGCGGCAGCCAGAATCACCGCGCGTTTGCTGGTTTCCGTCAGCTCCAGCAGCGTGTCGGCATCACGAATCTGAATATCGTCGGCGCGGAAGCCTTTTTCATTCAGCTCCTGCTCGGCAATAGCAATAATCTCCTGTAACTCACGATTACCCGCAATCAGTTTTTCTGCGATGCTATTCATCACTTTGTGCAGACCCGGCGCAATTTTACGCTGTTCTGCGGTCAGATAACCGTTACGTGAGCTAAGCGCCAGGCCGTCTTTGGCGCGAATAATCGGCACGCCAACGATCTCAATGTCATAACCCATATCCGCCACCATTTTGCGGATCAGCGCCAACTGTTGGAAATCTTTCTCGCCGAAGCAGGCGAGGTCAGGCTGGATAAGGTTGAACAGCTTGCTGACGATAGTGGAAACGCCGCGGAAATGGCCCGGACGGCTTGCGCCTTCCAGCATGGTGGAGAGACCGGGAACCTCAACGAAAGTCTGGCCTTCCAGACCCTGTGGATAGATTTCCTCAACGGCTGGTGCAAAAACATAATCGACTTTGCGCTTGTTCAGCTTTTCACAATCTTCCTGCAGTGTGCGCGGATAACGCACCAGATCGTCCGGTCGGTCAAACTGCATCGGGTTGACGAAAATGCTGGCGATTACCACATCAGCCCGGGCTTTTGCCTCATCGACCAGCTTCATATGGCCGTCGTGCAGATTTCCCATGGTGGGAACCAGTGCGATGCGTTTACCTTCCTGACGCAGACGACGAATATGCTGGCGCAGCAGCGGCAGGGTTTCAATAATTAACACAACAAGACTCCTTAAATACGATGCCTGATGGCGCTTCGCTTATCAGGCCTACGCGTGAAATTGTAGGCCGGATAAGGCGCGTAGCGTCGCCATCCGGCGTAATGGCGTGCTGGCAGATAAATTAATGGAAGCTGTGTTCTTCGCCCGGGTAAACGCCGGACTCCACTTCAGTCATATACTGCCGCACTGCGGCGCGCATGTCGCCTGCTTCATTGAGGAAATTCTTCGCAAATTTCGGGATATGACCACCGGTAATGCCAAACGCATCGTGCATGACGAGAATTTGCCCGTCGGTGACGTTACCTGCGCCAATACCGATAACCGGAATAGAAAGTGCTTCAGTGACGCGCTTAGCCAACTCAACCGGCACGCACTCCAGCACCAACAGCTGAGCGCCAGCGGCTTCTAAGGCCAGCGCGTCATCCAGCAGCACTTGTCCGGCATCGCCGCGGCCCTGAATTTTATAGCCGCCAAACACGTTCACCGACTGCGGGGTTAACCCCAGATGGCCGCAAACCGGTACGGCGCGTTCGGTGAGCATTTTCACCGTATCAACCAGCCACGCGCCGCCTTCAATTTTGACCATGTTGGCGCCCGCACGCATAACCACCGCGGCGTTTTCAAACGCCTGTTCCGGCGTGGCGTACGTCATAAATGGGAGATCGGAAAGCAGTAGACAGTTAGGGGCGCCGCGACGCACAGCGCGAGTGTGGTAGGCGATATCGTCAACGGTGACAGGCAGAGTGGAGTCATGCCCCTGGATCGTCATGCCCAGCGAGTCGCCAACCAGCATCACGTTAATGCCCTCGTCAGCAAATAGTTTGGCAAAGCTGTAGTCGTAGGCGGTAATTGTCGCGAAGCGTTTTTTCTCTTGCTTGCATTTCTGCAGCAGTGAAATGGTAGTGGGTTTCATAACATTTCCTGATGATGAAAGTCATATTTATCGGCATTCTAACAGTCACATTCAGGGGGGCAATTGTTTTAAGCAATCGTTTGGCGCTAAAGCAGTAAACGCTAAAGGGGAGGAGATACTTTACCAGTGTGCAGGTTTTGCAATACCAAGATGGGTGAGGTGCTGATGCAGTCTGATACCATCCGGAAAAATAAGCTCAGGCGCAATTTCGAATAACGGCCACAGCATAAAACCACGGTTTTTCATGTCGTAGTGCGGCACGGTCAGGCGTTCGGTGTTAATCACTTCATCGCCAAACAGCATAATATCGAGGTCCAGCGTTCGAGGTCCCCAACGTTCAGCTTTGCGCACCCGGCCCTGTTGCAGTTCAATTCGCTGGGTATGATCCAGCAACGCTTCGGGGGCGAGAGCGGTATCCAGCGCCACGGCGGCGTTCAGATAGTCGGGCTGATCCTGTGGACCCAACGGGGGGGTGCGATAAAACGAAGAAACCGCAACGATACGGCTGTCAGGGATTTCGCCGATCGCTTGCACGGCAGCATTCACCTGCTCCAGGGGAGAAGCTAAATTACTGCCGATGGCGATATAAACGACGGTCACGCGCTACCTTCGCGACGCGGCGCACGCTTACGCGGGCGGCGATGGCGACGGCGTACGTCAGGCTCTTCATCCAGTTCGTTCAGCATGCCTTTTTGTTCCGGCGGCGCGGAAACCTGGAATTCACCCCACCATTTCGCCAGTCGTTGCAGTTCAGCGTTGTGTTCAACTTCGGCACGCAGTGCTAACAGGTCGTAAGCTGCGCGGAACTTTGGATGTTCCATCAGCTTCCAGGCGCGTTTACCCTGACGACGGGACATACGTAATTGCAACTGCCAGATATCGCGGGTTAGCGAGGTCAGACGTTTCGGGATCGCCAGCGAGCGGCAGGCTTCGTCCAGCACGTCGTTCATTGCCAGCGCGAAAGCGTCGTAGTAAGCCAAACCGCTTTCTTGCGCAATTTTCTGCGCGGCTTCCAGTAACGGATACCAGAACATCGCGGCGAACAAGAACGCCGGGTTAACGCGCATATCATTGTTAATGCGGTTATCGGTATTCTTCAGCACCTGAGCGATAATGCGTTCCATCGGGCTGTCACCGTCTTCGGTGAAGTAGCGTGTAATGGTTGGGAACAGCGGCTGGAACAGGCTGTACTCACGCAGTTTTTTATAGGTTTCATACCCATAGCCCGCCTGTAACAGCTTAAGTGCTTCTTCAAACAGGCGTGCGGGAGGAATGTCGTTCAGCAGCGTTGCCAGACGTGGGATCGGCTCTGCGGTTTCCGGGCTGATACGCATGTCGAGCTTGGCGGCAAAGCGCACGGCGCGCAGCATACGCACGGGATCTTCGCGATAGCGCGTTTCCGGATTACCGATCAGGCGAATGATGCCCTCTTCGAGGTCCTGCATACCGCCGACGTAATCACGCACGGTGAAATCGGCCACGCTGTAATACAGGCTGTTTATCGTGAAATCGCGACGTTGGGCATCTTCCTCAATGGAGCCGAAGATGTTGTCGCGCAGCAACATACCGTTTTGCCCGCGTTGCGACGTGGTGCGATCGGCTTCGCTGCCTTCATGATGGCCGCGGAATGTCGCCACTTCGATAATTTCTGGGCCGAACATGACATGAGCCAGACGGAAACGGCGACCGACCAGGCGACAGTTACGAAACAGTTTGCGCACCTGATCCGGCGTTGCGTTAGTGGTGACATCAAAATCTTTCGGCTTTTTGCCCAGCAAAAGATCGCGTACACCACCGCCAACCAGCCATGCCTCGTATCCGGCCTTATTGAGCCTGTACATTACCTTCAGGGCATTTTCACTGATATCTTTGCGGGAGATAGAGTGCTGCTCACGCGGAATTACCGTCATATGTGGACGGGCGACGGCGAGCTCAGCCTCGCGCTCCTCGCGGCTTAGCACCTTGCGGCAAAAATTAGCGACTCGGGTAAAAATAGTGCACCTCGGTAGTGTCAAACTTCAATCAGAACAAGTGTTGCTGTGTAAAAATAGCGGCTAATCATAGCTCAGCGTGGCGCATTTGAGAATGCCGGATTTAAGATCACTGATTCAGGCACTGTTGTCAGACGCCAGTTATCAACGGCAAACGCCAGGATCTGGTCCACACGCATCTCCTGCCACGGGATATCGGCACGCTGGCCGAGAAAGCGTAGCGCGGCAATAATCACTGGGCGCGGATCGCCTTGTGGTAGCGCAGGTGCATGATTTTGTTTTGAAAGTTTAGCGCCTTGTTCGTTGAGCGCCAGCGGAAGATGAATATAGTCAGGCGCTTGCCAGCCAAACTGCTGATACAAAGAGATTTGCCGCACCGTGGGTTCGATGAGATCGGCGCCGCGAACAATCTCCGTTACGCCCTGAAAGTGGTCATCAACTACCACGGCGAGGTTATAGGCAAACAGCCCGTCGCGGCGGTGGATGATAAAATCTTCACCAGCAAGTTGCGGGTCAGCCTGAATCACACCGCGTAGCCGGTCAGTAAACTGCATCACGGGATGGCGTTGTTTAATACGGACGGCCGCCTGTTCTGGCCCGAGGCGTAACTCACGGCAGTGACCGTCGTAAATACCGCCGACGCTTTGAATACGCGCTCGCGTGCAGGTGCAATAATAGCTCAGATCTTGCTGATGCAGCCAGGTAAGCGCTTCGCGGTAGGCTTCATGGCGTTGGGATTGCCATAAAATATCGCCATCCCAGTGCAGACCGTAATGTTCCAACTGACGCAGGATCGTATCTGCAGCACCGGGAACTTCACGAGGGGGATCAATATCTTCAATGCGTACTCGCCAGATTCCGCGCCGGGCACGAGCCTGCAGGTAACTGCCGAGGGCGGCAATCAGTGAACCGAAATGCAGTTCGCCGGAGGGGGAAGGGGCGAAGCGGCCAATATAGTGTGAATCGCTCATTTTGCGGACTGACAAATAATAAGGCGGGAGAAACTCCCGCCTGTAGTAAATGTGGTAAAAATGACCGGAATTAACCTGCCATCTGTTTTTCGCGGATTTCTGCCAGCGTTTTGCAGTCGATACACAGATCGGCTGTCGGACGCGCTTCCAGACGGCGAATACCAATTTCTACGCCGCACGATTCGCAGTAGCCGAAATCTTCGTCTTCTACTTTCTTCAGCGTCTTCTCGATCTTTTTGATCAGTTTGCGCTCACGGTCACGGTTACGCAGCTCAAGGCTGAATTCTTCTTCCTGCGCGGCGCGGTCCACCGGATCAGGGAAGTTAGCCGCTTCGTCTTGCATATGAGATACGGTGCGATCAACTTCATCCCTAAGTTGATTACGCCATGCCTCAAGAATACGCCTGAAGTGCGACAGCTGGGCTTCGTTCATATACTCTTCGCCCGGTTTCTCCTGGTACGGCTCCACCCCAGCGATGGCGAGAATACTCAGGGACGATGTTTTACGGTTTTGCCCTTCTTGCATGTTGCTTCTCCTTAACACGCACTATCGATCCCCATGTTCGGGGGAAAAATCAGGTCGCTATAAATAGCAGATGCTTTTCCGGATAGCAATTATCTAAACGTAACACTTGACAACCCTGTGAGGAAAAGCGTATTTGCCCACGCGCCCAGAATACTAATTAACCAAATGTTTACACCATTACAAGGTAATGGGCAACGGCTCTTTAAGAGTCATGCCATGGGCAGAAAGTTCCGCTTTATAAACCAGAATTTCTACCCCCTTAAGCTGTGCTTCAACTAATAATTGCGCATATTTTGCATCGATATGGTGCGCGGGTGAAAACCGTGTAATGGCTGAATGCAACACGGCGAAAAATATCACCGCCCGCTTGCCTTCTGCCGCTACGCTCATCAATTCCCGAAGATGCTTCTGACCTCGTTCAGTGATGGCATCGGGAAAATAACCCTGATCATTTTCCGCCAACGTGACTGATTTCACTTCAATATAGCAGTCAGGTCGGGAATCCGCCTGCAACAAAAAGTCGATACGGCTCCCTTCTGCGCCGTATTTTACTTCACTTTTCAAGGCACTGTAGCCTGAAACTTCCGAAATAAGCTCATTCTGAATAGCCTCTTTCGTTAATCTATTGGCCCACAGCGTGTTAACACAAATAAATGCCCCGGATTGGGTTTGCGTTAATTCCCAGGTATGTGGATATTTCCGTTTAGTATTTTCTGATGTCGAATACCAGACGGTGTCACCCGGGGTGGCGCATCCGGTCATCGCGCCAGTATTTGGGCAGTGTAACGTTAACGTTGAGCCATCCGGTGTGATCACATCCGCTAAAAAACGCTTGTAGCGCTGGATGAGCGTTGCGGGTTGTAAAGGTGGAGAAAATTGCATAAACAGTCCCTTTAATTATTCAGTCAGCGTCCAGCGTTGCAGCTGCGTATAACGCGTGCGTCCTCGTGCGAATGAAGAGGAGTAAAGTGCGAACTCCGTGACCGGAAATGACCAGCCAAAGCCCGGTGGGGGGATGGGAACCGCGTGTCCTGCATCGCGCAGCAGCGTGATATGTGGGTGAAACGGCTGCGGGCTTTGATAACACCCGCTGCGCGCGGCCTGCGCCCGCAGCATATTCGCCAGTTGTAACAGTCCGCGCGGTGGCTGACGCATCCCCAGCCACACGACCCGCGAACGCAGCCATTGTCCGGCATCATCGAGTTTGAGCGTAAAACCCGGCTGGCGAATGCGTCCCGCGAGTTGCGACAACGCCTGTTGCTTCTCTGCGCTGACATCACCTAAAAAGGCCAGCGTCAGATGCAGGTTTTCTGCCGCAACGGGACGCCCGGCTTCTGCGGGGAACTGCTCCGCACGCCAGTGAACAATTGGCTCACGGATTGCGCCAGGCAATTCAATCGCAAAGAACAGCCTTTTTGGCTCAGACATGATGGATACTCGGTTATGAATTAACGCGATGCTACAATGCAGCGCGAAGAATGTTAACCCTCTGGAGCTATTTGTGACGTCGTTGCCCGTTGCCGCCGTAGTGCCTGAACTGCTTACCGCCCTTGATGTCTCGCCGCAGGTGCTGCTGACCGCGCCGACCGGTGCCGGGAAATCGACCTGGCTGCCGTTGCGACTGCTTGAACATGGTGGCATCAAGGGGCGGATTATTTTGCTGGAGCCGCGTCGTCTGGCGGCACGCAACGTGGCGCAGCGGTTGGCGGAGTTGCTGAACGAAAAGCCCGGTGAGACCGTGGGTTATCGCATGCGCGCGCAAAGCTGCGTGGGGTCGCAGACCCGGCTGGAAGTGGTGACGGAAGGCGTCCTGACGCGCATGATCCAACGCGATCCCGAACTCACTGGCGTCGGGTTAGTGATCCTCGATGAATTTCACGAACGGAGCTTGCAGGCCGACCTGGCGCTGGCGCTGTTGCTGGATGTACAGCAAGGTCTTCGTGACGATCTGAAACTATTGATCATGTCCGCAACGCTCGATAACGGGCGCTTGCAGCAGTTATTGCCCGATGCGCCCATGATTATCTCTGAAGGCCGCACATTCCCCGTCGAGCGACGGTATCAGCCGCTGGCGGCACATCTGCGTTTTGACGAAGCGGTGGCGATAGCGACGGCGGAGCTACTGCGCCATGAAAGCGGGTCGCTGCTGCTGTTTTTACCGGGCGTTGGGGAAATCCTGCGCGTGCAGGAACAACTGGCAACGCGTGTGGGCGGCGATGTTGTGTTATGTCCATTGTACGGCGCGTTGACGCTGGCTGAGCAGCGTCAGGCGATTTTGCCCGCGCCGCAAGGTAAGCGCAAAGTGGTGCTGGCGACCAATATTGCCGAAACCAGCTTAACGATTGAAGGTATCCGGCTGGTGGTGGATTGCGCCCAGGAGCGCGTGGCGCGCTATGACGCGCGTACCGGTTTAACGCGGTTGATTACCCAGCGCATTAGCCAGGCATCGATGACCCAGCGAGCCGGGCGTGCAGGTCGTCTGGAGCCAGGTATCTGCCTACATTTGCTTGCCAAAGAGCAGGCGGAAAGAGCGGCGGCGCAGGGAGAGCCTGAGATATTACAGAGCGATCTGTCCGGACTACTGATGGAGCTGCTGCAATGGGGATGTACCGATCCTGAGCAACTGAACTGGCTGGATACGCCGCCCGCTATTAACCTGCAGGCGGCAAAACGGCTGTTGCAGATGCTGGGCGCGCTTGAGGGCGACAGGCTCAGTGCCCGTGGGCAAAAAATGGCGGCATTGGGTAACGATCCCCGTTTAGCGGCTATGCTGGTTAGCACCAAAAATGACGATGAAGCGGCATCGGCCGCAAAACTGACCGCAATTCTGGAAGAGCCGCCGCGCGGGGGCAGCACCGATTTGGCTGTGGCGTTTTCACGAAATCAGCCCACCTGGCAGCAGCGCAGTCAACAATTATTGAAACGGCTTAACGTACGCAGCGGGCAGCCTGACGGCGCGTTGCTCCCTTTGTTGCTGGCGCAAGCGTTTGCCGATCGGATCGCCCGTCGACGTGGACAAGAAGGGCGCTATCAACTGGCCAACGGCATGGGCGCGATGCTGGATGCCGATGACGCCCAGGGGCGCCATGAGTGGCTGATAGCGCCGCTGTTACTGCAGGGTAGCTCATCGCCAGATGCGCGTATTTTGTTAGCGTTGCCGCTGGATATTGAAGCGTTGATGCAGGCATGTCCTGAGCTGCTGCAACAGTCCGATACTATCGAATGGGATGAAACCCAGGGAACATTAAAGGCACTGCGTCGGTCGCGTATCGGCCAGTTGACGGTAAAAGTACAGCCGCTGGCCAAGCCCTCGGAAGAGGAACTACACCAGGCCATGCTGAATGGTATTCGCGATAAAGGGCTAAGTGTGCTCAACTGGACGTCGGAGGCCGAGCAGTTTCGGCTGCGTTTGCAATGTGCGGCAAACTGGTTACCGGAGTACGACTGGCCTGCGGTAGATGAGGATTCTCTGCTGAAGACGCTGGAGCGCTGGCTGTTGCCACACATGAGCGGTGTGCACTCTTTACGCGCGTTAAAAGCACTCAATGTGGGTCAGGCATTGCGCGGTTTGCTGGACTGGTCAATGCTGCAACGTCTGGATAGTGAACTGCCGGCGCATTACACTGTGCCGACGGGAAGCCGGATTGCTATTCGCTATCATGAGGATAATCCTCCGGTATTGGCCGTTCGGATGCAGGAAATGTTTGGTGAAGCAAACACCCCGACTATCGCCCAGGGACGCGTGCCGCTGGTACTTGAGCTGCTGTCTCCGGCCCAAAGACCGCTACAGGTGACGAGTGATTTGAGTGCGTTCTGGCAGGGATCGTACCGCGAGGTGCAAAAAGAGATGAAAGGGCGTTATCCCAAACATGTCTGGCCGGACGATCCGGCGAATACCGCGCCAACGCGGCGCACCAAAAAGTATTCATAGCTGTATGCGTGGTTGCCTGATGGCGCTGCGCTTATCAGGGCGAACGTAGGCCGGATAAGGCGTTTTACGCCGCCATCCGGCATAAATACAGCTGAAAATTGAGAGATTTCTTCTTCTGTCGCAGGACGGAAGAACAGAGAATCGGGCCTTTGCGCCTGAATGTTGCGGAGAAAAAGCATGGCGGGGAATGACCGCGAGCCAATTGGACGTAAAGGGAAACCCTCACGTCCAGTGAAACAAAAGGTGAGCCGTCGTCAACTCAGAGATGAAGAGTATGACGACGATTATGATGATGATGACTATGAGGATGAAGAACCGATGCCGCGTAAGGGTAAAGGCAAAGGGCGTAAGCCTCGTGGTAAACGCGGCTGGTTCTGGCTGCTGGTAAAACTGTCGATTGTTTTTTTGGTGCTGATCGCCATTTACGGCGTCTATCTGGACCAAAAAATCCGTAGCCGTATCGACGGTAAAGTCTGGCAGCTTCCGGCGGCAGTATATGGCCGCATGGTTAACCTTGAGCCAGAAATGCCCATCGGCAAGAACGAGATGGTGAAGCTGCTGGAGGCCACGCAGTATCGTCAGGTCTCGAAGATGACGCGTCCGGGCGAATTCACCGTACAGGCGAAGAGCATTGAGATGATTCGTCGTCCGTTTGACTTCCCGGACAGTAAAGAAGGGCAGGTGCGCGCACGTCTGACCTTTGATGGCGATCATCTGGACACTATCGAGAATATGGATAACAACCGCCAGTTCGGTTTCTTCCGTCTCGATCCACGCCTGATTACCATGCTCTCTTCACCTAACGGCGAGCAGCGCCTGTTTGTCCCGCGCAGTGGATTCCCGGATCTGCTGGTAGATACATTGCTGGCAACCGAAGACCGTCACTTCTATGAGCATGATGGCGTCAGTCTCTACTCGATAGGTCGTGCGGTGCTGGCCAACCTGACGGCCGGTCGCACGGTGCAGGGGGCGAGTACGCTGACTCAGCAACTGGTGAAGAACCTGTTCCTGTCCAGCGAACGTTCTTACTGGCGTAAGGCCAACGAAGCTTACATGGCGCTGCTGATGGATGCGCGTTACAGCAAAGATCGCATTCTTGAGCTGTACATGAACGAAGTCTATCTCGGTCAAAGCGGCGATAATGAAATTCGCGGCTTCCCGCTGGCGAGCCTCTATTATTTCGGTCGTCCGGTGGAAGAACTGAGTCTCGACCAGCAGGCGTTGCTGGTGGGGATGGTTAAAGGGGCGTCAATCTATAACCCATGGCGTAACCCGAAGCTGGCGCTGGAGCGTCGTAACCTCGTGCTGCGTTTGCTGCAACAGCAGCAGATCATCGATCAGGATCTGTATGACATGCTGAGCGCGCGTCCGTTAGGCGTACAGCCGCGTGGTGGAGTGATCTCGCCACAGCCAGCCTTTATGCAGATGGTGCGTCAGGAGCTTCAGGCGAAGCTGGGCGATAAAGTTAAAGATCTCTCCGGCGTGAAAATTTTCACCACCTTTGATTCCGTGGCGCAGGACGCTGCAGAAAAAGCAGCGGTGGAAGGCATTCCGGTGCTGAAGAAACAGCGTAAGCTGAGCGATCTGGAAACCGCGATTGTAGTGGTTGACCGATTCAGTGGCGAAGTTCGCGCCATGGTTGGCGGGGCAGAGCCGCAGTTCGCGGGCTATAACCGTGCGATGCAGGCGCGTCGTTCGATTGGTTCTCTGGCGAAGCCGGCGACCTATCTGACTGCGCTCAGCCAGCCGAAACTTTACCGCCTGAATACCTGGATTGCTGATGCGCCGATTGCGCTACGTCAGCCGAACGGTCAGGTCTGGTCGCCACAGAACGATGATCGTCGCTATAGCGAAAGCGGAAGAGTGATGCTGGTGGATGCGTTAACCCGCTCCATGAACGTACCGACGGTAAATCTGGGGATGGCGCTGGGCTTGCCTGCGGTAACCGATACCTGGTTGAAACTGGGCGCGCCGAAAGATCAGCTTAACCCGGTTCCGGCCATGCTGCTGGGGGCGTTGAACCTGACGCCAATCGAAGTAGCACAGGCGTTCCAGACTATCGCCAGCGGCGGGAACCGTGCGCCGTTGTCGGCGCTGCGTTCGGTGATTGCCGAAGATGGTACCGTGCTGTACCAGAGCTTCCCGCAGGCTGAGCGTGCCGTTCCGGCGCAGGCGGCGTATATGACGCTGTGGACCATGCAGCAGGTGGTTCAGCGTGGTACGGGTCGTCAGCTTGGCGCGAAATATCCTGGCTTGCATCTGGCAGGGAAAACCGGGACCACCAACAACAACGTGGATACCTGGTTTGCCGGGATCGACGGCAGCCAGGTGACCATCACCTGGGTGGGCCGCGATAACAACCAGCCAACCAAGCTGTACGGTGCCAGCGGCGCGATGTCGATTTACCAGCGCTATCTGGCAAACCAGACGCCAACACCACTGGTGCTGACGCCACCGGAAGATGTGGTGGATATGGGCGTGGACTACGACGGTAACTTCGTTTGTAGCGGCGGGATGCGCACGCTTCCGGTATGGACCACCGATCCTGATTCGCTGTGTCAGCAGGGTGAAATGCTGCAGCAGTCGGGGAATCCGTTCGATCAATCTTCTCAACAGCCGCAGCAGCAGCCTCAACAGCAGCAACCGCCGCAGCAAGAGAAGAAAGACAGCGATGGCGTGGCTGGTTGGATAAAAGATATGTTTGGCGGTAACTGATTTTTTAGCTGTCCTCCCCCGCATCGGTGCCTGCTGATGTGGGGGAATTCTCCCTCTTGTTGTATTCGCATTTCGGTCTGTATAGCAAGCTCAGGATAGGGTGAACAGTGATGGTGTTTCCTGCCTATATTTTCCGTTTAATCATAAATTCAATATATTATTTTTTTGTATATATCATCGGTTGGTTGATTTTATTCTATTTTTTCTGCGTTTTTTTATTATCTGCCCGTATGCATATGTGGGCAATATTGTTTTTATGAATATATTCATGCTGGCTAAAATCACCATTAAGAAAATATTATTTTCATAAGTTGTTCTGCTAAAACAAGATGTTGTGTGTTGTTTCTTTAGTTTTGGTGAATGTGTTGATTAGCTTTTATTCATCATGGTACGTAGAATAGATGACACAAGGGAATGTTTTAAACTGAATGAGTTGATAAAGATATATTATATCTATGATGTTGTTGGATTTATATTCCAGCACTTCTCCAGCCATTGTCTATTTCCCCTCTGTGTTAACTTTTCTCTTCATTGATTTTTGTGAACATATGTAAGGAATACGTTATGTGCAAAAAAATTATCATCTCGTTGCTTGTCAGTAGTGCAATGGCAACTGTAGCAACATCTGCTTTTGCCGTTGATACCGGGACGGTAACGTTTAATGGGAAAATTCTTCCCGATAGTTGCGTGGTTGATGTAAATGGTACAGCGACAAACGGTACTGTGACGTTTAACAACCTTTCTCAAACTGCGTTTGGCGAAGATAAAAAAGTCGGCGACACGCAATCTTTTGCGATTACGCTGACAGAATGTGATGCTGCGGTTGCCAACCTCAATATCAAATTTGATGGGATGCGTATTGCCGGATACGACGATGAAGTCTTGCAGGCGACAGGGACTGCGCAGAACCTCGGGGTACGTATGCTTCCAGAAGGGAGCAGCAACTACGTGAAATTTGATGGCTCAGATCCTGAAGCGGCACTGAATAAGACTAACGGCGAGAGCGTGGTTTTTAATTATAAAGCTGAGGTTATCCAGGTTGGTAGCACTTTACCAACTACCGGTGATTATACCGCACAAGCGACCTATACTCTGCTTTATCGTTAATCATCATAAACCTGGCCCAGGCAGGGCCAGTATTTCAATGGAATGGAAAGATGAAACGACTTATCACAGCATTAATACTTATATTAACCTCGGGATTAAATTCGGTTCAAGCTGGCGTAGTAGTGGGTGGCACACGAATTATATATCCGGCTAACCAATCTGAAGTACAGATTGCTTTAAAAAATAAAGATAATGATAAACGTTATCTGGTGCAGAGCTGGGTCAGTAATATTGATGACAGCAAAGCGCCATTTATTATGACACCGCCAATTTACAAATTGGACGAAAACCGCCAGACGCTGCTACACGTGGTTTATACCGGAAATAAATCGGCGCTACCTCAGGATCGTGAGTCATTATTTATGGCGAACATCAAATCTGTTGCAGCGATCCCAGAAGAATTGCATGACAAGAACACGTTACAATTTGCCATTAAAACTAAATTAAAACTGTTTTATCGACCGGCCTCATTGACAGAAGACGAGGCAAAAATGGCCTGGCAATCGTTGCAATTTAGCCGCCATCAAAATCAACTGGTGGTGAAAAACCCCACATCCTTCTATGTCACCTTCGGACAGATCTCTGTGGCGGGAAAAGCGATTAAACCGGCTACAAACCAGTCCTCTCCGACGGCATTAACGATGATGGTTGCTCCATTTGGTGAGCAGCGTTTTCCGCTGCCATCGGCAGTAAAAGGCAACGTTGTCTGGACCGCAATTAATGATTTTGGCTCAGAAACCGAACAGCGTAAACAGTCGCTGTAAATCAGCTATCGATGAGTTATGGGGTGACATTTATGCCTTCACATCGTACTGCCCGGCTTTTTGCTCTCAATACGCTGACATTCGCTATATTGACTGCGAGTGGTTCCGTTTGTGCTGATGATTATTTCAATCTCAGTGTACTTGAAACGGGAACCCCACTTGAGAATACCGGGGCGCTTGAAGCTTTTTTACAGCATAATGGTTTATCCTCCGGACGTTATTTAACGTCGATTGTTTGGGATCAGGATCGCATTGATAAACGAAATTTAAATTACCTCCTTTCAAAAGATAACAGCAAACTGATTCCGCAATTTACCAAAGCGGAGCTGCGCGAACTGGGCGTTAAAGTTGATACGGTTCCGGCATTAAATAATGTTAACGAAGATACGTTGCTGGGTGATATTAGCGAATATATCGCGGATGGACGCTATGACTTCAATCCGGAAACACAGGTGCTGCAATTACGTATTCCGCAGATCTACCGCGACCGCAAAATTTCGGGCGAAAGCAATCCCACTTTCTGGGATGACGGCATTCCGGCTCTGTGGACCAGTTACTATATTTCGGGATCGCACCAACAATCCGGAGGTCAAAATAATGCTTCGAACTGGGCAAGTTTGAATTCAGGGATGAATATCGGCCCCTGGCGTTTGCGTAACACCAGCAATTGGGGGAATGATAATGGTTGGCAATCTATTAATACGACGCTTGGACGCGATGTCAAAGCATTGCGTAGCCAGCTTCAGATAGGGCAAACCTACACTAACGGCGAACTGTTCGATAGCGTGCAGATGACGGGCGTTAAGCTGGAGACCGATACCAGTATGCAGCCCAGTGGATTACAGGGCTTTGCCCCGGTCGTTCGTGGGATTGCTAATAGCGATGCTAAAGTCACCATTAAGCAAAACGGTTACACCATCTACCAGACCAACGTCTCGCCTGGCCCGTTTGAAATTCGTGATTTAACGCAGGTGACGGCAGGAGCGGATCTGGAAGTCACCGTGACGGAGGCCGACGGTACAGAGCGCAGCTTTATTCAGGCCAGCTCCTCGGTGCCGATTATGCAACGTGAAGGCGCGCTGAAGTACAGCCTGGCGGCTGGGAAATATCGCGATGTTGATAACGGCGAGGAGCCGGAATTCAGCCAGGCTACGGCAATTTATGGCTTACCTTTCGGAATTACCGCTTACGGCGGTCTGCAGGGCGCGTCGATGTATCGTGCCGGACTGGTCGGCATCGGAGCTGATTTACGCGATTTTGGTTCGCTGTCGATGGATCTGACGGCGGCGAGAACCGCGTTTGACGACGAACGCGCGGATGCGAATGGCCAGTCGTGGCGCGCGCAGTACGCAAAAGATTTTCCGTTAACCAGTACCACGGTCACGCTGGCCAGCTATCGTTATTCCACCTCCGGGTTTTATACCTTTCAGGAGGCTCTCGATCAGCGTAATAACAGCTACGACGATGACAGCATCTATAGCTATCGCGATAGCTATAACCGTCGCAGCCGCCTGCAACTTAATCTTTCTCAGTCGTTACAGAGCTGGGGATCGGTATACGCCAACGCTTATCAGCAAGATTACTGGGGAATGGAAGGCCATGAACGAAGCGTGAGTCTCGGTTACAGCAGCAGTTGGCAGGGCGTTAACTGGTCGCTGAATTACAGCCTGACAAAAACGCCATCAACCACTAACGATCAGCAGTTTTCTATCTCAATGAATGTCCCTCTTTCGCGTTGGCTGGCTAATGCCTGGGGAACATATACTCTGACAAGTTCAAAAAATGGTAATAGTGCACATCAGGTTGGCGTCAGTGGAACTTTACTGGAAGATAACAATTTAAATTATAACCTTCAGCAAACCTACACCGATAACGATGTCGGTTATGGTGCCTATCTCTCTTCCCGGTATCGGACATCGGTTGGCGAGTTCAGCGCCAATTACAGTTATCAAAAAGACAGTAAACAGTGGGGCTATGGCGCCCAGGGTTCCGTTGTTGCGCATTCGCAGGGAATAACGCTTGGACAATCCATTCAGGATGCTTTTGCCATTGTGCACATTACCGATGGCGATAATGTAAAAATACAAAATTCCCGGGGGGTTTACACCGATTATTGGGGCAATGCCATTGTGCCAACTTTAACCAATTATCGCCGTAATACTATTACTGTGAATACTCAGGGACGTGATGATATTGATATTCAGGATGCTTCTCTGGATGTGGTTCCGACAAAAGGGGCCGTCCTGAAGGCTGACTTCACGGCGCGTTCAGGTAAGCGTGCATTACTTACCTTAAAACATGGTCAGAGCGTGGTTCCTTTTGGTGCTCTGTTAAGTATGGACGGTACGACATCGATCGTGGGTGACGACGGTGAAGTGTATGTCACTGGGCTAAAAGGAACACAGCGCATTGAGGTGCAATGGGGAAATACCGCACAGACGAAATGTACGGGCAGCGTAAGCGTGCCTGAGAACATGGGTACGGGAATTCTCTCAGCTACGGTTAATTGCCAATAATGGAAGATGGCTTATGAATACGGAAATTGTCAGATATGAGTAAAAGGAACATAAACATTTTCAGGGCTATGTTGATCATATTGATTTTAGCTGGATCTGCGGCACCTGTTTATGCCGCCACATGTACCGGAAATTACCCGGAAAATGGCGCAATGACCTTTCAGCTACCGGCAAGCATCACTGTGGAACCTGACGTATCAGTTGGTACGGTTATTTATGAGGGAAGCATTGAGAGCGGCCAAATCGATATGGATTGCCAGGATACTGGCAACAAATACAAAGGTTACGCAGTGTTAACGGATGCCGATGCCCGCAATGGAGTGCTGGAAGGCGTTTATCAGACTAGCGTTCCAGGTATAGGTATCCGCATGGCTGAAGCGGAAGAACGAACACCTACCTTTACCTCTGAGGATATCGTCACACCCATGCATTTTTATAGCTATGGAGCAAGCGGATGGAACAGTATTCATACAAAGTACCATGCGTCAATGCAGTTGGTTGTGACGGGCGACGTCGAGGATGGTTATCTTGATACCTCCCGGCTGACAGCGCAAGAGAAGTGGGGTAATGATGTGATAGCTCAGATATTGGTATCTCCCACCAGCATTCATATCCAGACTAATACCTGTAACCTGGAGGATAAAAATATCTACGTGCCGCTGAAGACGATTAATGTCGATAACTTTGACAGTCAATTTTCAGAAGTACTCACCGATAACAGTTTCAAAATCGAGATTTCTGATTGTCGGGCAGGTACCCAAATCGATTATAAGTTCAACAGTGCTGGTTCGACAGGCGTTACGGATGGCAATATTTTGGCTATCGCCAGTGGAGACAGCTCTGCCAGCGGTGTCGGTATCCAGATTCTGGACACGAACAATAATGTGCTGAGTTTTGATCAAACCTATACAGCTGTGAGCAGCACCAGCGCTAACGAAGTGGCAGAAATTCCGCTGAAGGCACGCTATGCCAAAACCGGCAATGTCAAAGCCGGGAAAGTGGACGCCGTCGCGACTTTTGAGGTCTTTTACCGCTAACGCCTTGCGACCCGCTGCGGCGGGTTGTCAGCGCTCTAACATTCCAGCCTAATTTATTAACCCTTTCTTTTCATCTGGTTATTTCTTAACCCCTCAGTTTTAGTAGGGGCGCGTATTGCTTGCTATCTCGCCAGAGTTTCGAATATTATGCTGCCGTTATAATAATAATTCTCGTTTACGTTATCATTCACTTTCATCAGAGAAATACCAATGGCGCGTCTTAAAACTGCTCAGCCAAGTTCATCACTGCGTAAAATCGCAGTAGTGGTAGCCACAGCGGTTAGCGGCATGTCTGTCTATGCACAGGCGGCGGTTGACCCGAAAGAAGAAACCATCACCGTAACTGCAGCTCCTGCTCCGCAGGAAAGCGCATGGGGGCCAGCTCCGACCATTGCTGCTAAGCGTTCCGCTACTGCGACCAAGACTGATACGCCTATAGAAAAGACACCACAGTCTGTTTCGGTAGTGACCAACGAAGAGATGCAAATGCATCAATTCCAGTCGGTGAAAGAGGCTCTGGGATATACGCCTGGTGTGACTGTTAACAGTCGTGGCGCATCTAACACCTATGATTTTGTGATTATCCGTGGTTTCTCTTCCGTCGGCCTGAGCCAGAATAACTATCTGGATGGACTGAAATTGCAGGGTAACTTCTATAACGATGCGGTTATTGATCCCTACATGCTTGAACGTGTTGAGTTGATGCGTGGCCCAACGTCTGTACTCTATGGTAAGAGCAATCCTGGCGGCATCATCTCTATGGTCAGCAAGCGCCCGACCACAGAGCCGTTAAAAGAAATTCAGTTCAAAATGGGGTCGGACAATTTGTTCCAGACCGGTTTTGATTTTAGTGATGCGCTGGATGACAACGGGGAATTTTCCTACCGTTTAACCGGGCTGGCGCGCTCAACAAATGAGCAGCAGCAGGGTTCTGAATCACAGCGTTATACGATCGCGCCTTCCTTCTCATGGCGTCCTGATGACAAAACCAACTTTACGTTCCTGTCCTATTTCCAGAACGAACCGGAAACAGGTTACTACGGTTGGTTACCAAAAGAAGGCACCGTTGAACCGCTGCCAAACGGCAAGCGTTTGCCGACCGATTTCAATGAAGGTGCCTCAAACAATACTTATTCCCGCAATCAGAAAATGGTGGGATACAGCTTTGAGCATGGCTTTAACGATACATTTACCGTTCGCCAGAACCTGCGCTTTACTGAAATGAAGACGTCGCAGCAGAGTGTATACGGCACCGGGATCGCTTCCGATGGCCATACATTGAACCGTGGAACGGTCGTGGATGATGAGCGCCTGCAAAACTTTAGCGTCGATACGCAACTGGAAAGCAAATTTGCTACCGGTGCTGTGGAACATACTTTGTTAACTGGTGTTGATTTCATGCGCATGCGTAATGATATCAATGCTGCGTTTGGTAGTGCGCCACCCATTGATCTTAACGGCAACTATGACCCTGAGTATTTTGCATTTGGTGATACCGAACCGTATCAGATGAATGAAACCAAACAGACTGGTATCTACGTTCAGGATCAGGCTGAGTGGAATAAGTGGGTGTTTACCGTCGGCGGTCGCTACGACTGGTCTCAGCAAGCTACAACAATACGCCAGAACTCTTATACGCCAACGGAAGGATATATTGAGCGTAATGATCACCAGTTCACCTGGCGTGGTGGTGTAAACTACCTGTTTGATAATGGGATTACGCCGTATATCAGCTACAGTCAGTCGTTTGAACCGAGTTCATTTGACTTGTGGAGCGTGCCACGCGTTTCCTATGAGCCGTCCAAAGGCGAGCAGTATGAAGCCGGGATTAAGTATGTACCGAAAGATCTGCCGATTGTCGTCACCGGTGCGGTTTATCAGTTGACGAAAACCAATAATCTGACTGCTGATCCAACGAATCCACTGGCTCAGGTTCCTGCCGGTGAAATCCGTGCTCGTGGTGTTGAACTGGAAGCTAAAGCGGCGCTTACCGCGAATATCAACATGACTGCGTCTTATACCTATACCGATGCGGAATACACGAAAGACACCAATCTTAAGGGGAATACACCTGAGCAGGTGCCAGAACAAATGGCTTCTCTGTGGGGTGATTACACCTTCTATGAAGGTCCGTTATCTGGCCTGACGCTGGGTACCGGTGGGCGCTTTATTGGTTCAAGCTATGGCGATCCAGCAAATACCTTTAAGGTGGGTAGCGCAGCAGTCATGGATGCTGTTGTAAAATACGATTTAGCGCGTTTCGGTATGGCTGGCTCCAGTATTGCGGTTAACGTTAATAACTTGCTTGATCGTGAATACGTCGCCAGCTGCTTCCAGACCTATGGCTGCTTCTGGGGCGCAGAACGTCAGGTCGTTGCAACCGCAACCTTCCGTTTCTAATTTCTTTTGGGCACGCTTTGCGTGCCCGTTTTACAAGTTGGCTGCTATGCAGGAAAACAGATCCCATCCCGACACCACTTTTGCGTTGCGTAATGTCTCCTTTCGTGTGCCTGGCCGCACGCTTTTGCATCCTCTCTCATTAACTTTTCCTGTGGGCAAAGTGACCGGCCTTATCGGCCACAACGGTTCCGGAAAATCGACGTTATTGAAAATGCTGGGACGTCATCAGCCGCCGTCAGAAGGTGAAATCCTGCTCGACGAACAGCCGCTGGAGAACTGGAGCAGTAAAGCGTTTGCCCGCAAGGTCGCCTATCTGCCGCAGCAGTTGCCGCAGACCGAAGGGATGACGGTGCGCGAACTGGTGGCGATTGGCCGCTATCCGTGGCACGGGGCGCTGGGACGTTTTGGCGTTGCCGACAGAGAGAAAGTAGAAGAGGCGATTTCGCTGGTTGGCTTAAAACCGCTGGCGCACCGTTTGGTTGATAGTCTGTCCGGCGGAGAACGCCAGCGCGCGTGGATTGCCATGCTGGTAGCGCAGGACAGCCGCTGTCTGCTGCTTGATGAACCGACTTCCGCGCTGGATATCGCTCATCAGGTTGACGTACTGGCGCTGGTGCATCGCTTAAGTCAGCAGCGCGGGCTGACGGTGATTGCGGTGCTGCATGATATCAACATGGCGGCCCGCTACTGTGATTACTTAGTTGCGCTGCGCGGTGGTGAAATGATTGCACAAGGGACGCCAGCTGAACTGATGCGCAGTGAAACTCTGGAACAGATTTACGGTATCCCGATGGGCATTTTGCCGCATCCGGCCGGTGCCGCACCCGTGAGTTTTGTCTATTAATGATTGAATTACATCATATTACCCGTCGGCGGCTGCTTGCGGCGATGGCGCTGTCGCCGCTGCTGTGGCGGATGAATACGGCACACGCTGCGGCGGTTGATACGCAGCGCATTGTGGCGCTGGAATGGCTACCGGTAGAGCTACTGCTGGCGCTGGGTATTACGCCGTATGGCATCGCGGATATCCCTAACTACAAGCTGTGGGTCAGTGAGCCCCCGTTGCCGGATTCGGTGATTGACGTCGGGCTACGTACGGAGCCCAATCTCGAACTGTTGACCGAAATGAAACCCTCATTCTTGCTGTGGTCAGCAGGCTATGGTCCTTCCCCTGAAAAGCTGGCGCGGATTGCGCCTGGCCGAGGATTTAACTTCAGTGACGGTAAAAAGCCGCTGGCCGTTGCGCGACAATCGCTGCAGGAAATGGCGCAATTGTTCAATCTGCAAGCCTCTGCTGAACGCCATCTGACTGAGTACGATCGTTTTATCGCCAGCCTGAAACCGCGCTTCATTCAACGCGGCGCACGCCCTGTACTTCTCACTTCCCTGCTCGATTCACGACATATGCTGGTGTTTGGCCCAAATAGCCTGTTTCAGGACGTGCTGGATGATTATGGGATCCCCAACGCCTGGCAGGGCGAGACAAACTTTTGGGGCAGCACTGCCGTGAGTATTGACCGTCTGGCTGCTTATAAGGATGTCGATGTGCTGTGTTTTGACCACGGCAACGATAAAGAGATGACTGCACTGATGTCTACGCCATTATGGCAGGCGATGCCGTTTGTCCGCAGCGGACGTTTTCAGCGTGTGCCTGCCGTCTGGTTCTATGGTGCCACGCTCTCGGCGATGCATTTTGCCCGCATTCTGGATAATGCGCTGGGAGGCAAAGCGTGAGTAAACGAATTGCGCTGTTCCCAACGCTTCTTCTGGCGGTTCTGTTTGTCGCTGCCTGTTGGCTGACCTGGGTTAACTTCTCTGTTGCGCTACCGCGCAGTCAGTGGCAACAGGCTATCTGGTCACCGGATATCAATGCTATTGAGCAGATGGTTTTCCACTACAGTCTGCTGCCGAGGCTGGCGATTTCGCTGTTGGTCGGTGCCGGGCTGGGGCTGGTCGGTGTCTTGTTTCAGCAGGTGCTGCGTAACCCACTGGCAGAACCCACTACGTTAGGTGTCGCAACCGGGGCGCAGTTGGGCATTACGGTTACCACGCTGTGGGCTATTCCCGGTGCGCTGACCACGCAATTTGCGGCGCTGGCGGGAGCATGTGTTGTTGGGGCTCTGGTGTTTGGCGTTGCCTGGGGCAAACGTCTTTCTCCGGTGACGTTAATCCTTGCCGGGCTGGTGGTCAGCCTGTACTGCGGGGCAATTAACCAGTTGATGGTTATCTTCCATCACGATCAACTGCAAAGCATGTTTTTATGGAGCAGCGGTACGCTAACGCAGACCGACTGGAGCGGCGTACAGCGTCTGTGGCCGCAACTGCTGGGCGGTGTGATGCTGACGCTTTTGTTATTACGCCCAATGACGCTGATGGGACTGGATGACGGCGTGGCGCGTAACCTCGGTCTGGCGCTGTCGCTGGCACGTCTGGCGGCGTTATCGCTGGCCATTGTTATCAGCGCCTTACTGGTTAACGCGGTTGGGATTATCGGCTTTATTGGCCTGTTTGCACCGCTGCTGGCGAAAATGCTCGGCGCGCGTCGTCTGCTGGCGCGTCTGATGCTGGCCCCTCTGATTGGTGCGTTGATCCTCTGGCTCTCCGACCAAATCATTCTGTGGCTGACCCGCGTATGGATGGAAGTCTCCACTGGTTCGGTGACGGCGCTGATTGGCGCGCCATTGCTGCTGTGGCTGTTGCCGCGCCTTAGAAGTATGAGCGCGCCGGATATGAATGCCAGTAACCGCATCGCTGCTGAGCGCCAGAATGTACTGATGTTTGCCCTGGCGGGCGGGGCGATATTGCTGCTTACCGTTATTGTGGCGCTCGCGTTTGGCCGCGATGCGCACGGCTGGACATGGGCCAGCGGCGCGATGCTGGATGAGCTCATGCCCTGGCGCTGGCCACGTGTTCTGGCAGCGCTGATTGCCGGGGTAATGTTAGCGGTAGCTGGCTGTATTATTCAGCGTCTGACCGGAAATCCAATGGCCAGTCCGGAAGTATTAGGAATTAGCTCCGGGGCGGCATTTGGCGTGGTGCTAATGTTATTTCTGGTCCCTGGCAATGCCTTTGGCTGGCTGCTGCCGGCCGGGAGCCTCGGTGCGGCAGCCACCTTGCTTATCATTATGATTGCCGCCGGGCGCGGGGGCTTTTCACCGCACCGCATGTTGCTGGCAGGGATGGCGCTCAGCACGGCGTTTACAATGCTGCTGATGATGCTGCAGGCCAGCGGCGATCCGCGTATGGCGGGGGTGCTAACCTGGATCTCCGGCTCAACCTATAACGCGAGTGGCGAACAGGTGCTGCGCACCGGGATTGTAATGGTTATCCTGCTGGCGATGACGCCGCTGTGCCGCCGTTGGCTGACAATTTTACCGCTCGGCGGCGATACGGCACGGGCTGTCGGTATGGCTATTACGCCATCACGCGTGGGATTACTGCTGCTGGCGGCAGGGCTGACGGCGACAGCCACCATGACTATTGGACCGTTGAGCTTTGTCGGGCTGATGGCGCCGCATATTGCCCGGATGATGGGTTTTCGTCGGGCGATGCCGCATATGCTGATTTCGGCGCTGGCGGGTGGCGTGTTGCTGGTCTTTGCTGACTGGTGCGGCAGGATGGTGTTGTTTCCGTATCAGATCCCGGCGGGATTACTGTCGACGTTTATTGGCGCGCCGTACTTTATCTATCTGCTACGTAAGCAGAGCCGGTAAGTTATGCCGCCATCCGGCCTACGGCGTAGAATGTAGGCCGGGTAAGCGTAAGCGCCACCCGGCAATTCATCCTTTACAGTTTCGCAAACACCCGGCGCGCGGCGTCGATGGTGTTATTGATATCTTCTTCACTGTGCGCCACGGACATAAAGCCTGCTTCGAACGCGGACGGCGCCAGATAAACACCTTCATCCAGCATCATGTGGAAGAAACGCTTGAAGCGTTCAACGTCGCATGCCATCACATCCTGATAGCAGGTTACGGTTTCTGCATCAGTGAAGAAAATCCCGAACATCCCGCCTACATGGTTAACTACCAGCGGAATATTCGCTTCTTCGGCAGCTTCCAGCAGACCTTCCGCCAGACGCGTCGTCAGTTCGTTCAGCGTTTCATGAATACCCGGCTGGGCGACTTCGGTCAGACAGGCATAACCTGCCGCCATCGCGATTGGGTTACCGGAAAGCGTCCCCGCCTGGTAAACCGGTCCAGTCGGCGCCAGTGCGTCCATCACATCGCGACGCCCACCGAATGCGCCAACGGGCATTCCGCCACCGATGATTTTGCCAAGACAAGTCAGATCCGGCACGACGCCGTAATAATCCTGTGCACCGGCCAGCGCCACGCGGAAACCGGTCATCACTTCATCGATGATCAATAGCGCGCCAAACTCATCGCACAGTGCACGCAGGCCCGGCAGGAATTCCTGCAGCGGCGGGATGCAGTTCATGTTGCCTGCGACCGGCTCAACGATGATGCAGGCGATCTCCTGCGGATATTGTTCAAATGCCGCACGTACTGAAGCGAGATCGTTATAGGTGCAGGTCAGAGTGTGTTTCGCGAAATCAGCCGGAACGCCCGGGGAGTTCGGCTGACCCAGCGTTAACGCGCCCGAACCCGCTTTGACCAGCAGACAGTCGGCATGACCGTGGTAGCAGCCTTCAAATTTGATGATCTTATCGCGACCGGTGAAACCGCGCGCCAGACGGATTGCGCTCATCGTCGCTTCCGTGCCGGAGTTCACCATGCGCACCATGTCCATGGTCGGCACGAGTTCAGTGACCAGCTCCGCCATTTTCACTTCCATTTCGGTCGGTGCGCCAAAGCTTAAACCGCGCTCCGCAGCTTCAATCACCGCATTACGGATTGCCGGGTGATTATGGCCCAGCACCATCGGTCCCCAGGAACCGACGTAGTCAACATAGGCTTTACCATCGACATCGTACAGATACGCGCCGTCGGCTTTTTCGATAAACAGCGGAGTACCACCCACGCCAGTAAAGGCGCGAACGGGGGAGTTAACGCCGCCTGGGATAAGTTCGCGTGCTGCGCTGTAGAGATTTTCAGACTTACTCATGGATGGGGTCCTGGTTCGTAGAAAAAGTAAATGCCCGCTATTCTAGTTATTCAGAGAAGGTTATGAAAGTTTTACGCATTTGAAACAATACGATTTGCAGGGGATTTTCGTGAAATGTGCGAGTAGAATGCCGATTCCGTATTTGTATTACCAATTAATGATCATCTGATGAAGACAGACACTCCCTCTTTTGAAGCACAACAAATTGTGCGTTTACGCCGCAGGGATCAAATCCGTCGACTCCTGGAACGAGACAAAACGCCGTTGGCGATCCTGTTGATGGCTGCCGTAGTGGGTACAGTGACAGGGCTTGTTGGCGTGGCATTTGAGAAAGCGGTGACCTGGGTGCAGAATCAGCGCATTGGCGCGCTGGCTCAGGTTGCGGACCATGCCATTCTGCTGTGGCCGCTGGCATTTATTCTCTCTGCGTTGCTGGCGATGGTCGGCTATTTCCTGGTGCGTAAGTTTGCGCCGGAAGCCGGTGGTTCGGGGATCCCAGAGATTGAAGGCGCGCTGGAAGAGCTGCGGCCTGTGCGCTGGTGGCGCGTACTGCCGGTGAAATTTTTCGGCGGTATGGGCACGCTGGGTGCCGGTATGGTGCTCGGGCGAGAAGGACCGACCGTGCAGATCGGTGGTAACCTCGGGCGCATGGTGCTGGATATTTTCCGCATGCGTAGCGCAGAAGCGCGGCATACCTTATTGGCGACCGGTGCGGCAGCGGGCCTTTCGGCGGCGTTTAACGCTCCGCTGGCGGGGATCCTGTTCATTATTGAAGAGATGCGCCCGCAGTTTCGCTATAACCTTGTCTCGATCAAAGCCGTGTTTACCGGCGTCATCATGTCGAGCATTGTGTTTCGTGTTTTCAACGGCGAGGCACCGCTTATTGAAGTTGGGAAGCTCTCCAATGCACCGGTGAACACGCTGTGGTTGTATCTGGTCCTGGGGATTATTTTTGGCTGTGTCGGACCGTTGTTCAACACCATGGTGTTACGGACTCAGGATATGTTCCAGCGTTTCCACGGCGGCGATCTCAAAAAATGGGTGCTGATGGGCGGTGCGATCGGCGGTCTGTGCGGGATTCTTGGCTTAATTACACCAGAAGCGGCTGGAGGCGGGTTTAACCTGATACCTATCGCTGCGGCAGGGAATTTCAGCGTTGGTTTACTGCTGTTTATCTTTATTGCCCGCGTCATTACCACTCTGCTGTGCTTCTCGTCCGGCGCGCCCGGCGGGATATTTGCCCCGATGCTGGCATTGGGCACGTTGCTTGGCACCGCGTTCGGTATGGCGGCAGCGGCCTCTTTTCCGCATTATCATCTGGAGGCCGGGACCTTTGCCATCGCCGGAATGGGGGCATTGTTGGCGGCGTCGGTAAGGGCGCCGCTCACCGGTATTGTGCTGGTGCTGGAGATGACCGATAACTATCAGCTCATTTTGCCAATGATTATTACCTGTCTTGGCGCAACACTATTAGCCCAATTTATGGGCGGAAAGCCGCTATACTCGACTATCCTTGCCCGTACGCTGGCAAAACAGGAAGCGGAGCAGGCGGCTAAAAGCCAGGGTACAGCCGCTGGCGAGAATACTTGAACGAAATACCAGGGTATTAGATAATGGCCTTAACCATTGGGTTATAATTTGCCCAATTGCCAATGTCGTTTGGAGCAAAATATGAGTGATGACGTAGCGCTGCCACTGCAATTTACTGAAGCAGCAGCCAATAAAGTAAAAAGCCTGATCGCTGACGAAGATAACCCGAATCTGAAATTACGTGTGTATATCACCGGCGGTGGTTGCAGCGGTTTCCAGTACGGTTTCACCTTTGACGATCAGGTGAACGATGGTGATATGACCATTGAGAAACAAGGTGTTGGTCTGGTGGTTGACCCGATGAGCCTGCAATATCTGGTGGGCGGCGCGGTTGACTATACCGAAGGTCTGGAAGGTTCCCGCTTCGTTGTGACTAACCCGAATGCGAAAAGCACCTGCGGGTGTGGTTCTTCTTTCAGCATCTGATTGCTGTCTGTAATACCAGTGGTCTGATGGTGTAGGCCCGGTAAGCGTAGCGCCACCGGGCAATGTGCCGGATGGCGGCGTAAACGCCTTATCCGGCCTACATATTCTGCATCATCATGTCAACGTCCGTTATCATCCAGCGCAAACGTCGGTAATTTCAAATGCCAGCGAATGGCGGCAAGCCGAATCAGCAGGGTGACAATCATCCCCATCATACTGGCGTTTTCCAGTGAAACATCAAAGGTATAAAACGCCGTCGCATGCACGATCCCGCCGATAATACAGGCTGTGGCGTAGATCTCGGTGCGCAAAATCATCGGGACTTCACGTGCTAATACATCGCGAATGATCCCACCGCCGACGCCGGTAATCACCCCCATACAAATCGCAACCAAGGGTCCTGTTCCTGCGAGAAAGGCCTTGTTGACGCCAATACCCACGAACACCGCCAGGCCAACGGCATCAAGCACCGGAAGGATCCATTTCGGCAGGCGTCTTGGCTGCCGTACCAACAGGATCGTCAGCATGCTGGTGATCATCGCTACGACCAGATCGGTTGGATCTTTAACCCAAAAAACCGGTCCATTATCCAGCGCCATATCGCGGATCGTGCCACCTCCGACGGCGGTAACCACGCCGAGGACCAGGACGCCAAACGGATCCATACGTAATTTTCCGGCCAGTAATACGCCAGAGATTGCAAATACCGCGGTGCCGACAATATCCAGCCAATAGACGAGCATTTTTAAATCCTCACAACAGACCTGGTGGGGGCAGGCGCTAATTTATCTGTGAAAGCGCATTACAGAGTTGTTTTGCGGCGAGGATAATACGCGGGCTCGCGCGTTCGAACCAGTCACTATTAAGTGTAATAACGGGTATTTTTAGCTGGTTTCCCCAGTATTGCTCAATTTTCAGAGTTTCGCCCGGACCGCCGGTTGCAACAATAGCCTGGGGGGCTCGTGCCAGGACCTGTTCACGGCTAACCTGCGGCCAGGGAACCCGACTACCGGCAAAGATGTTTTCTCCGCCGCATACCTCAAGAACTTCGTGCTGAATAGAACCTTTTCCACTGGTAAACAGAGGATTGGCACCAAACTGGAGAAACACGCGTTTTTTCGGTTTGTTGGCATACTGAGATTTAAGTAAAGCATAGTCATCAAGCATGGTTTGCGCCGCCTGTTTAGCTTGTTCAGGCTTGGGACTCCACGCAGCCAACTGGCGTAGCGCATCGGCAACCTGCTCAATGGAAACGGCGTCCACCCAGATGACCTTAATTCCCAGGGAGGTCAGTTGATTCACCTGCCGCTCAGCATTTCCCCCGCGCCAGGCGACGACCAAATCAGGTTTCAGCGCCACAATACGCTCAAGATTCATACCTTGCCATGTTGAGACCTCTTCAATATTTTTGGCTTCTGGCGGGTAGTTTGAGTAGCTGCTGACGCCAACGGGGGTAATGCCTGCGGCAAAAGCGAGTTCGGTATTGGCAGGAGAAAGCGTTACAACACGCGGTGCGGCGTAAAGGAACGCCGGGAGAGTGAAAAGCAGGGCGACCAGCGCCCTGGAGAATAATTTAGCCATGCGCCAGTTTCTGCACCAGCGTTTCAACCATCAGGCTTGACTGCTTCGCGGCAACCACCAGGAATTCGTCAAAGCTGAGATGGGACTGCTGATCGGCAACGTCAGAGATAGCGCGAACCACGACAAATGGCACCTTAAAGTTGTGGCAAACGTGCGCAATTGCGGTCGCTTCCATCTCAACGGCAATCGCCTGCGGGAAGTTATGCTTAATTTTAGCCAGCCCCACGGAACCATTAATGAATGCATCGCCGCTGACGATAAGTCCGCGAACAGCGTTCAGATTGAGTTCGGCGATGCAAGATTCTGCGGCTGCAATCAACGCAGGATCGGCTTTAAAACCAGCCGGGCAACCCGGTAGCTGACCAAATTCATAACCAAAGGCAGTGACGTCGGCGTCGTGATAGCGCGCTTCATCAGAAACTACGATATCGCCGACTTTCAGCGTAGAGGCCAGGCCGCCCGCGGAACCGGTATTAATGATGGCGTCCGGCTTGCAGCGTTCAAGCAGCAGCGTAGCGCCGAGCGCCGCAGCCACTTTACCGATACCTGATTTCAGAAGCGCAACCTCAGTACCATTCAGTTGGCCGGTGTAAATTTCACAACCGCCGAGCGTGATGGTCTGACGGTTTTCGATTTTGTCACGCAGCAGCGTAACTTCTTCTTCCATTGCACCAATGATGCCGATTTTCATAGATTTACTCGCGATAAGCCAGATTTGAGGGCATAGTCTATCATGCGCTTAAGGGGTAGCGCATTTCTCAGGCGGGAGAGGATATGGTACAGATCGATTTCCGAAAAAAAATAAACTGGCATCGCCGTTACCGTTCGCCGCAGGGCGTGAAGACGGAGCATGAGATCCTGCGAATTTTTGAAAGCGATCGTGGACGTATTATCAATTCTCCGGCTATTCGCCGGCTGCAACAAAAAACCCAGGTCTTTCCGCTGGAGCGTAATGCAGCGGTGCGTACGCGTCTGACGCACTCGATGGAAGTGCAGCAGGTTGGGCGCTATATCGCGAAAGAGATCCTCAGCCGACTGAAAGAGCTAAAGCTGCTGGAGCAGTATGGTCTGGATGAACTGACGGGACCGTTTGAGAGTATTGTCGAAATGTCGTGCCTGATGCATGACATCGGTAATCCGCCGTTTGGTCATTTTGGCGAAGCGGCGATTAATGACTGGTTTCGCCAGCGGTTGTATCCCGCCGACGCGGAAAGTCAGCCTCTGAGTGATGACCGCTGCCAGGTGACGGCATTACGTTTGCGTGAAGGTGAAGAGTCGCTGAATGATATTCGCCGCAAGGTACGCCAGGACTTGTGTCATTTTGAAGGCAATGCGCAGGGTATTCGTCTGGTGCATACTTTGATGCGTATGAACCTTACCTGGGCGCAGGTTGGCGGTATTTTAAAATATACCCGTCCGGCATGGTGGCGCGGCAGTGCACCCGAGACGCACAACTATTTAATGAAGAAGCCTGGTTATTACCTTTCCGAGGAACCGTATATTGAGCGGTTACGTAAAGAATTATCATTAGCACCTTACAGTCGTTTTCCATTAACCTGGATTATGGAAGCTGCCGATGATATCTCATATTGCGTGGCCGACCTGGAAGATGCCGTTGAGAAAAGAATCTTTAGCGTCGAGCAACTTTACCATCATCTGCATGAAGCGTGGGGGCATCACGAAAAAGGCTCTCTGTTTAGTCAGGTTGTTGAGAACGCCTGGGAAAAATCACGTTCAAATACATTAAGCCGCAGCACCGAAGATCAGTTCTTTATGTATTTACGCGTCAATACGCTGAATAAACTGGTTCCGTATGCGGCCCAGCGGTTTATTGATAATTTGCCGCAGATTTATGAAGGCAGCTTTAATCATGCGCTGTTAGAAGATGCCAGTAGCTTCAGCCAGTTACTGGGCCTTTATAAGAATGTGGCGGTAAAACATGTGTTTAGCCATCCGGATGTTGAGCAACTGGAATTACAGGGCTATCGGGTGATCAGCGGGTTGCTGGAGATCTATCAACCGTTATTGAAAATGTCTCAGTCAGATTTTACTGAACTGGTCGACAATGAAAGAGTAAAACGTTTTCCTATCGAGTCCCGTTTATTTCAGAAGTTGTCTACCCGCCATCGTCTTGCGTATGTTGAGGCGGTTAGTAAAATATCGACGGAGTGCGCTGAGTATTCGGTTCTGGAATATTATTATCGCTGCCGGTTGATCCAGGATTATATCAGCGGGATGACAGATTTGTATGCCTGGGATGAATATCGTCGCTTGATGGCCGTAGAACAATAAATACTCATTTGTAAAGACGGCCAATAAAATTTTACTTTTTCCTTAAACTCAATTCTGGAACTTAGCGTTATAAAACGAATCTGACGTATACAGCAATTTTGCGTTACCTGTTAATCGAGAACGAAACACATGAAAAAAACCACATTAGCAATGAGTGCACTGGCTCTGAGTTTAGGTTTGGCGTTGTCCCCCCTGTCTGCAACTGCGGCTGAGACGTCGTCTTCAGCAATGACCGCCCAACAGATGCCAAGCCTGGCCCCGATGCTCGAAAAAGTGATGCCATCGGTGGTAAGTATTAACGTCGAGGGGAGCACGACGGTGAATACGCCGCGTATGCCGCGTAATTTCCAGCAGTTCTTTGGTGATAATTCACCGTTCTGCCAGGACGGCTCTCCGTTCCAGAGTTCACCGTTCTGCCAGGGCGGCGCACCGGGCGCTGGTAACGGCGGCGGCCAGCAGCAGAAATTTATGGCGCTGGGTTCCGGCGTAATTATTGATGCTGCGAAAGGGTATGTCGTGACCAACAACCACGTGGTGGATAACGCTACGGTAATTAAGGTTCAGTTGAGCGATGGTCGCAAATTTGACGCGAAGATCGTGGGCAAAGATCCACGCTCCGATATCGCGCTGATCCAAATTCAGGATCCGAAAAACCTGACGGCGATTAAGCTGGCAGACTCCGACGCGCTGCGCGTGGGGGATTACACCGTAGCAATCGGTAACCCGTTTGGCCTCGGTGAGACCGTGACCTCCGGCATCGTTTCTGCTCTGGGCCGTAGCGGCCTGAATGCGGAGAACTATGAAAACTTTATTCAGACGGATGCTGCGATCAACCGGGGTAACTCCGGTGGCGCGCTGGTCAATCTGAACGGTGAGCTGATCGGCATTAACACCGCGATCCTCGCGCCGGACGGCGGTAACATCGGTATCGGTTTTGCAATCCCAAGCAACATGGTGAAAAACCTGACTTCGCAGATGGTTGAGTTTGGTCAGGTTAAACGTGGTGAGCTGGGTATTATGGGGACCGAACTGAGCTCTGAGCTGGCGAAAGCGATGAAAGTTGACGCTCAGCGTGGCGCATTCGTCAGCCAGGTAATGCCGAACTCTTCCGCAGCGAAAGCCGGTATTAAAGCCGGGGATGTGATTACCTCCCTGAACGGCAAACCAATCAGCAGCTTCGCCGCTCTGCGTGCGCAGGTGGGGACGATGCCGGTCGGCAGCAAAATCACCCTGGGTCTGCTGCGTGACGGTAAGCCGGTCACCGTGAACCTGGAATTGCAGCAGAGCAGCCAAACTCAGGTTGATTCCAGCTCTATCTTCAAAGGCATTGAAGGTGCCGATATGAGCAACAAAGGCCAGGATAAAGGTGTCGTGGTAAGCGACGTGAAACCGAATTCTCCGGCTGCACAGATCGGCCTGAAGAAAGGGGATGTGATTATCGGTGCGAATCAGCAGCCGGTGAAAAACATCGCCGAATTGCGCAAAATCCTCGACAGCAAACCCGCTGTGCTGGCGCTGAACATTCAGCGTGGCGACAGCTCCATCTATCTGTTGATGCAGTAATCTCCCTCAACCCCTTCCTGTACAGGAAGGGGTTCTTTTTGTGATACCTCCCACAACTCCATATTTCTCCCTTCCGCTTTGTGCATTTGCACAATGTCGCCGCTTATTATCTTCCCTATGCTTGAGCTCTGCTCACAGGAGGGGTTTATGGCTGGCTGGCATCTTGATACCAAAATGGCGCAGGATATCGTGGCGCGAACCATGCGCATCATTGATACCAATATCAACGTAATGGATGCCCGTGGGCGGATCATTGGCAGTGGCGATCGCGAACGCATTGGTGAATTGCACGAAGGTGCGCTGCTGGTGCTTTCGCAGGGCCGGGTGGTGGACATTGACGATGCAGTGGCGAGGCATTTGCACGGCGTGCGTCAGGGGATAAACCTGCCGTTGCGCCTGGAAGGCGAAATCGTTGGCGTTATCGGGCTTACCGGTGAACCGGAACATCTGCGTAAATACGGCGAGCTGGTGTGCATGACAGCCGAAATGATGCTGGAGCAGTCGCGCCTGATGCATCTGTTAGC
Organism: Citrobacter sp. S39; assembly: GCF_009495675.1. NCBI lineage: Bacteria > Pseudomonadati > Pseudomonadota > Gammaproteobacteria > Enterobacterales > Enterobacteriaceae > Citrobacter > Citrobacter sp. S39. The sequence continues at coordinate 40,309 of NZ_CP045555.1, read as the reverse complement.
GCAGGATAGCCGCCTGCGTGAAGAGCTGGTGATGAATCTGATTCAGGCGGAAGAGAATACCCCGGCGCTGATGGAGTGGGCGCAACGTTTAGGCATTGATTTGAACCAGCCGCGCGTGGTGGCAGTGGTAGAGGTTGATAGTGGCCAGCTTGGCGTTGACAGCGCGATGGCGGAGCTACAGCAATTGCAGAACGCGTTGACTACGCCTGAACGTAATAATCTGATTGCGATTGTTTCCCTGACCGAGATGGTGGTGCTGAAACCGGCGCTCAATCAGTTTGGTCGCTGGGACGCGGAAGATCACCGCAAGCGTGTTGAGCAGCTCATTGCTCGCATGAAAGAGAACGGACAGCTGCGTTTTCGCGTGTCGCTGGGCAACTATTTTACCGGGCCAGGCAGTATTGCCCGTTCGTATCGTACGGCGCGCACGACCATGATGGTCGGCAAGCAACGGATGCCGGAAAGTCGTAGCTATTTCTACCAGGATTTGATGCTGCCAGTTCTGCTGGACAGCCTGCGCGGCGGCTGGCAGGCCAACGAGCTGGCGCGTCCGTTGGTACGGCTGAAAGCAATGGATAACAACGGCTTACTGCGTCGAACATTAGCGGCGTGGTTTCGGCATAACGTTCAGCCGCTGGCGACCTCAAAAGCGTTATTTATCCACCGTAATACGCTGGAATATCGCCTGAATCGAATTTCAGAGCTGACCGGGCTGGATTTAGGGAATTTTGACGACCGATTGCTGCTGTATGTCGCGCTACAACTGGATGAGCAGCATTAATTCCTTGCCTGTTGGCGCTACGCTTATCAGGCAAAATGCCGGGGGGCGGTTTCGCCTTACCCGGCCTACGAACACATTCACTCGCGGTTATTTACGCGTTAGTTTTTCCAGATCGGCTTCAATTTCGCTGATCTTGTTGGTCACGACGCTTTCCAGATGACGTAAATCATCAAGGATCTTGCGTTTAAGATCGACTTCGCTGCGATCGCGCTGGCAGATCTGATCCAGTTCGTCGATTACATAGCGCAGGTTGGGACTGATCTCCTGCACTTCTTTGTAACCCTGGCCGACGCCATCGGCGACAACCGTTTTACGCTGACGGGGATATTTGAACTTCACGCTCTTGGCAAAAAACTCGCCTTTATCCTTCTGGAAATAGATTTTCAGGATATCGTTGTTGGCTTCTTGCCGCAGGCTGTAACGATCGATTTCTTCAGGATTAGTAATGCCCAGACTTTTCAGATTGTCATACATAGCGGTACCCTTAAGCTCACCATAACCATTGAATAATTAACGAAAAGCCTTGTTTATGCCACTCGCAGATGTAAAAAAAGCGGGCTAAGCCCGCTTTTTCAAATCACTGTTAGTCGATGGTGCGTAACAGTTCGTTGATTCCTACTTTGCCACGCGTTTTGGCATCGACTTTCTTCACAATCACCGCGCAGTACAGGCTGTATTTGCCATCTTTCGACGGCAGGTTGCCGGAGACAACCACAGAGCCCGCCGGAACGCGGCCATAATGCACTTCGCCGGTTTCACGATCGTAAATACGGGTGCTCTGACCAATGTACACGCCCATAGAGATAACAGAGCCTTCTTCGACGATCACGCCTTCAACCACTTCAGAACGTGCGCCGATGAAGCAGTTGTCTTCGATGATGGTCGGGTTAGCCTGTAACGGCTCCAGTACGCCACCGATGCCAACGCCGCCGGACAGGTGAACGTTTTTACCAATTTGCGCGCAGGAACCCACGGTCGCCCAGGTATCAACCATCGTACCTTCATCCACATAAGCGCCGATGTTCACGTAAGACGGCATCAGCACGGTGTTACGGGCGATAAACGCACCCTGGCGTACGGCCGCTGGCGGAACCACGCGGAAACCTTCTTTCTGGAAGCGTGCTTCGTCGTAGTTGGCGAATTTCATCGGCACTTTATCGAAGTAACGGCTTTCCGCACCCTCGATAACCTGATTATCGTTAATACGGAAAGAGAGCAGGACCGCCTTTTTCAGCCACTGATGCGTGACCCACTGACCCTCAATCTTTTCTGCGACGCGCAGTGCACCGTAATCCAGTAAAGCAATAACCTGATTCACCGCTTCGCGGGTTACGGTATCTACATTTGCCGGAGTAATGTCGGCACGGCGCTCGAAAGCGGACTCAATAACGTTCTGTAACTGCTGCATTGTTAAACTCTTTCCATAATAAATAAAAACATCACCCTTTATCGTTTGGATTGAGGGCCTCTGTCAACCGTTGATGCACTTCCTGCTGCAGCTCATTATTAAGGGCGCGCCGGTCGGCGGTGGCGATTATGAATAAATCTTCTACTCGCTCGCCAATGGTTGTAATTCGGGCGCCATGCAGCGAAATTCCCAGATCGGCAAAAATCTGCCCGACCCGCGCCAGCAGTCCAGGCTGGTCGAGAGCGATAAGCTCAAGAAATGATTTTCGGTCGGTGTGGGTCGGCAGGAAATTAACCTCGGTATCGACGGTAAAGTGGCGTAATTTTGCCGGCTGACGACGTGGTTGCGGTGGCTGCCAGCTGCGCTGCGTGATGGTCTGTTCCAGTCCAAAACGGATCGCTTCGTGTCTGTCTGAAGACAGCGGGCTGCCGTCCGGTTCCAGCACGATGAACGTATCCATCGCCATCCCATCGCGGGTAGTGAAAATCTGCGCATCGTGGACGCTTAGATTGCGCCTGTCCAGTTCGGCGCAGACGGCGGCAAACAGGTAAGGGCGATCGGGGCTCCAGATGAAAATTTCCGTTCCGCCGCGCGTGGCCTGCGGGCTGAGCAGGATTAGCGGCTTACTGAGATCGTGCTGCAGCAGATGACGCGCATGCCAGGCCAGTTGATTTGGGCTGTGGCGCACGAAATAGTTGGCGCGACAGCGCGACCAGATGTGGTGCAGGGCTTCTTCATCAATGTTGTCCATACGCAGTAGCGCCAGTGCCTGAAGCTGATGATGGCGAACGCGTTCGCGCATATCTGGCGTGTTTTGCATCCCTCGACGTAGCTGTTTTTCCGTCGCAAAGTACAGCTCGCGCAGCAGACTTTGCTTCCAGCTATTCCACAGCGTTTCGTTAGTAGCGCAAATATCCGCGACGGTCAGGCACACTAAAAAGCGCAGACGATGTTCCGTTTGTACTTCTTCAGCGAATTGCTTGATCACTTCCGGATCCTGAATATCACGGCGCTGAGCGGTCACCGACATCAGCAAATGCTGACGCACCAGCCAGACGATCAGCTGCGTTTCACGCGAGTTCAGACTGTGCAGCTCGGCGAATTTGAGCACGTCCTGGGCGCCGAGAACCGAGTGATCGCCGCCGCGACCTTTGGCGATATCGTGGAACAGCGCGGCAATCAGAATTAGCTCCGGCTGTCGCAAGCGCGGCCACAGATCCACGCACAGCGGATGGCGCGGACGGGTCTCTTCGTTAGCAAAACTCTCCAGCTTGAGCATCACACGGATAGTGTGCTCATCCACCGTATAGGCATGAAACAGGTCAAACTGCATTTGGCCGACAATGTGCGACCATTGCGGCATATAGGCCCACAAAACGCTGTGCCGATGCATCGGCAGCAGGCCGCGACTCACCGCGCCCGGATGGCGCAACATACTGAGAAACAGCGAACGCGCTTCCGGAATGTAGCAGAGTGGCTGGGTTAAATGACGGCGGGCATGACGCAAATGGCGCAGCGTGGTGGAGTAAATCCCGCTGATCGCGCTGTTACGTACCATGATGTAGAACATCCGCAATATCGCTTCGGGTTTACGGATAAACAGGTCGTCGTTGCGCAGATCGATCAATGTGCCGCGCAGTTGAAAGTCGTCATCAATCGGGCGCGGTTTTTCATCGGCTGGCAGGGCGAGGATCGCTTCGTCGAACAGTTGCAACAGCATATGGTTCAGTTCGCTGACCCGTCGCGTGACCCGGAAATAGTCTTTCATCATCCGCTCGATCGGCTCGTTGCCTTCGCCGCCGTAGTTTAGCCGTTGCGCCACGCTGAGTTGGCGGTCAAACAGCAGGCGGTTGTCGTAACGACTAACGACCAGATGCAGGGCGAAGCGAATCCGCCACAGGATATGCAAACATTCATTCAGTTCGGCGCGTTCTGCCAGCGTCAAAAAGCCGAAGCCGACCATTTCGTCCAGCGAGGTGGCGCCAAAATGGCGACGGGCCACCCATTGCAGAGTATGGATATCGCGCAGGCCGCCGGGACTGCTTTTGATATCCGGCTCCAGGTTGTAGCTGGTGCCGTGATAACGCTGGTGGCGCTGATTTTGCTCTTCCACTTTGGCGGCGTAAAATTTATCGGACGGCCAGAAACCTTCGCTAAAAATATGCTTTTGCAGCTCAAGAAATAACGCCACATCGCCGATAAGCAGGCGTGTTTCAATCAGGTTAGTGGCGACGGTTAAATCTGATAATCCTTCCAGCAGACACTCTTCCAGCGTACGCACGCTGTGCCCAACCTCCAGCCTCACGTCCCATAGCAGCGTTAACAGCTCACCGACTTTTTCTGCCTGCGAATCAGGTAGCTTTTTACGACTGAGGATCAGCAGGTCAATATCGGAGAGCGGATGCAGTTCGCCGCGCCCGTAGCCGCCAACGGCAACCAGCGCCAGGTCGGCAATTTGACCGAAACCGGCTTCAATCCACAGGCGCTGAAGCAACTGATCAATAAATTCGGTGCGGGCCTCAATGAGCTGTTCTGCGGAAATTCCACTGTCAAACGCTTCGCCTAACCAGCTCTGGAAGGTGTCGATATGCGCTTTAATACCGGTGCAGTTGAGGTCGTGCTGTGGCCATGTCCCTGGGTTTTGTGGCTGGCCAGGCAGGGTGGGGAGGGCAGTATTTGCGTGCTGTTCAGGAAGAGTATTCATTATGCGCCACCCATTAAAAAGCCGGATGATGGCGTGAACGCCTTACCCGGCCTACTAAGTAGTACAATTTGTAGGCCTGATAAGATGCGAATGTATCGCCATCAGGCAAAACATTATTCGCCGTGTGTGATGATCGCCGGGATGGTGTCATCCTTGCGTAACGTCAGAATCTCACAGCCGTTTTCCGTCACTACAATAGTATGCTCGTACTGTGCAGACAAGCTCCGGTCTTTGGTTTTCACCGTCCAGCCGTCTTTCATGGTGCGGATGCGGTAATCACCGGCATTCAGCATCGGTTCTACGGTGAACGTCATGCCCGGCTGCAGTACCACACCGCCGTCGTCTGCATCGTAGTGCAGAACCTGCGGCTCTTCATGGAAGCCGCGACCGATACCGTGACCGCAGTATTCACGAACGACAGAGAAACCTTCACCTTCCGCATATTTCTGAATTGCAGCGCCCAGCGTGCGCAGGCGAATGCCCGGTTTCACCATCCGCAGCGCCAGATACAGGCTTTCCTGCGTGACGCGGCACAGACGCTCGCCCAGAATAGTAGGTTTGCCGACGATAAACATTTTCGAGGTGTCGCCGTGGTACTCGTCTTTAATCACAGTCACATCGATGTTGACGATATCGCCGTCTTTCAGAAGTTTGGCGTCGTCCGGGATCCCGTGGCACACCACTTCATTAATAGAGATACACACGGACTTCGGATAGCCGTGGTAACCCAGGCAGGCGGAAATGGCCTGCTGCTCATTCACGATATAGTCATTACAGATACGATCCAGCTCGCCGGTGCTGACGCCCGGTTTAACAAACGGTTCGATCATTTCCAGTACATCAGCGGCCAGGCGGCCAGCGACGCGCATTTTTTCGATTTCTTCAGGGGTCTTGATTGAGATAGCCATGAATTCTGTCCATCAGTGCCGATGATATCGGCAATAATTGTTTAAGTGCTGCCAATGGTATCAGTCCCGCATACGTGCTGCCAAATTGAGAATCATTAACAGCACACAGTGCCAACAATTATTGGTGTCTATGGCGTATTTGTGGTATAAAGCGCGCCGGACTTCCGATCCATTCGAAGACTACACACGATGGACGGGAGCGAAAAATCTCACTTTGTGTAACAACACACACGTATCGGCACATATTCCGGGGTGCCCTTTGGGGTCGGTAATATGGGATGCGTGGAGGCTTAACCCCAACTTTTATATATAGAGGTTTTAATCATGGCAACTGTTTCCATGCGCGACATGCTCAAGGCTGGTGTTCACTTCGGTCACCAGACCCGTTACTGGAACCCGAAAATGAAGCCGTTCATCTTCGGTGCGCGTAACAAAGTTCACATCATCAACCTTGAGAAAACTGTACCGATGTTCAACGAAGCTCTGGCTGAACTGAACAAGATCTCTGCTCGTAAAGGTAAAATCCTTTTCGTTGGTACTAAACGCGCTGCAAGCGAAGCGGTGAAAGAAGCTGCTAACAGCTGCGACCAGTTCTTCGTGAACCATCGCTGGCTGGGCGGTATGCTGACTAACTGGAAAACCGTTCGTCAGTCCATCAAACGTCTGAAAGATCTGGAAACTCAGTCTCAGGACGGTACTTTCGAAAAGCTGACCAAGAAAGAAGCGCTGATGCGTACTCGTGAGCTTGAGAAACTGGAAAACAGCCTGGGCGGTATCAAAGACATGGGCGGTCTGCCGGACGCTCTGTTCGTAATCGATGCTGACCACGAGCACATTGCTATCAAAGAAGCAAACAACCTGGGTATCCCAGTATTTGCAATCGTTGATACCAACTCTGATCCGGACGGTGTTGACTTCGTTATCCCGGGTAACGACGACGCAATCCGTGCTGTGACCCTGTACCTGGGCGCTGTAGCTACTACCGTTCGTGAAGGCCGTTCTCAGGATCTGGCTTCCCAGGCGGAAGAAAGCTTCGTAGAAGCTGAATAATAAGGCACGCTCGTTAGAGCCCTTATAGACCAGGTAGTATCACGTTTGGTTAGGGGGCCTGTATATGGCCCCCTTTTTCACTTTTAAATCTGTGCGGTTTCATGCCGGGCAGATCAAATCTTCCGAGGATTTTAGAATGGCTGAAATTACCGCATCCCTGGTAAAAGAGCTGCGTGAGCGTACTGGCGCAGGCATGATGGATTGCAAAAAAGCACTGACTGAAGCTAATGGCGACATCGAGCTGGCAATCGAAAACATGCGTAAGTCCGGTGCAATCAAAGCGGCGAAAAAAGCAGGCAACGTTGCTGCTGACGGCGTAATCAAAACCAAAATCGACGGCAACATCGCTTTCATTCTGGAAGTTAACTGCCAGACTGACTTCGTTGCTAAAGATGCTGGTTTCCAGGCATTTGCTGACAAAGTACTGGACGCTGCCGTTGCTGGCAAAATCACTGACGTTGAAGTTCTGAAAGCACAGTTCGAAGAAGAACGTGTTGCTCTGGTTGCTAAAATCGGTGAGAACATCAACATCCGTCGCGTTGCTTCCCTGGAAGGCGAAGTTCTGGGTAACTACCAGCATGGTGCTCGTATCGGTGTTCTGGTTGCTGCAACTGGCGCTGACGAAGAACTGGTTAAACAGCTGGCAATGCACGTTGCTGCAAGCAAACCAGAATTCGTTAAGCCGGAAGACGTTTCCGCTGAAGTGGTAGAAAAAGAATACCAGGTTCAGCTGGACATCGCTATGCAGTCTGGCAAGCCGAAAGAAATCGCAGAGAAAATGGTTGAAGGCCGCATGAAGAAATTCACCGGCGAAGTTTCTCTGACCGGTCAGCCTTTCGTCATGGAACCGAGCAAATCTGTTGGTCAGCTGCTGAAAGAGCATAACGCTGACGTAACAGGCTTCATCCGCTTTGAAGTGGGTGAAGGCATCGAGAAAGTTGAGACTGACTTTGCAGCAGAAGTTGCTGCGATGTCCAAGCAGTCTTAATTTTGAAAGGAGCCGCCTGAGGGCGGCTTCTTTTTGTGTCTGGCTTGTAAATTCAGCGAACCGCTATAGTGGTCCTGCTGAAAAGCGACATACAATGTCGCTGGAATTAACTCATCTCATTCGTTGACAGTCTCAGGAAAGAAACATGGCTACCAATGCAAAACCCGTCTACAAACGTATTCTGCTTAAGTTAAGTGGCGAAGCTCTGCAAGGTTCGGAAGGCTTCGGTATTGATGCAAGCATCCTTGACCGCATGGCTCAGGAAATCAAAGAGCTGGTTGAGCTGGGTATTCAGGTTGGCGTAGTGATTGGTGGTGGTAACCTGTTCCGTGGCGCTGGTCTGGCGAAAGCAGGGATGAACCGCGTTGTGGGCGACCACATGGGCATGTTAGCCACCGTAATGAACGGTCTGGCGATGCGCGATGCGCTTCACCGCGCCTATGTGAACGCTCGCTTGATGTCCGCAATTCCTCTGAACGGCGTGTGTGATAACTACAGTTGGGCTGAAGCTATCAGCCTGCTGCGTAACAACCGCGTTGTTATTTTGTCTGCGGGTACCGGCAATCCGTTCTTCACCACCGATTCAGCAGCCTGCCTGCGTGGTATTGAAATTGAAGCGGATGTGGTACTGAAAGCTACCAAAGTCGATGGCGTATTTACTGCCGACCCGGCTAAAGATCCGACGGCGACCATGTACGAACAGTTGACCTACACTGAAGTACTGGATAAAGAGCTGAAAGTCATGGATCTGGCTGCGTTCACGCTGGCTCGTGACCACAAATTACCGATTCGTGTCTTTAACATGAACAAACCAGGTGCACTGCGCCGTGTTGTTATGGGTGAAAAAGAAGGCACGTTAATCACGGAATAATTCCCGTTGCGGCTAAATGCAGGTAATATTCCGCTTTAATGTCGCGGGATACGTCCCTCAAAATTAATCAAGACTATACTTGTCACATCTTGCGCGGCGGGTATGGTCTGACTGAAACAAGCTTTCAAGGATTCGTAACGTGATCAACGATATCAGAAAAGATGCTGAAGTACGCATGGACAAATGCGTCGAAGCGTTCAAAAACCAAATCAGCAAAATTCGCACGGGTCGTGCTTCTCCTAGCCTGCTGGATGGTATTGTCGTGGAATATTACGGCACACCGACTCCGCTGCGCCAACTGGCAAGCGTAACGGTTGAAGATTCCCGTACCCTGAAAATCAACGTGTTTGACCGTTCTATGGGGCCAGCCGTTGAGAAAGCCATCATGGCTTCCGACCTCGGTCTGAATCCAAGCTCTGCGGGTTCCGACATCCGCGTTCCGCTGCCGCCGCTGACCGAAGAACGTCGTAAAGATCTGACCAAGATCGTGCGTGGCGAAGCTGAAGGCGCGCGTGTTGCGGTACGTAATGTACGCCGCGATGCAAACGACAAAGTGAAAGCGTTGTTGAAAGAAAAAGAGATCAGCGAAGATGACGATCGCCGTTCTCAGGACGACGTACAGAAACTGACTGACGCTGCAATCAAGAAAGTTGATGCGGCGCTGGCAGAGAAAGAAGCGGAACTGATGCAGTTCTGATTCGCCTGTACGCTAAAAACGCCGCTTAGAAGGCCTGAGAAGGCTGGATGGCGGCGTTTTGCTTTTTTCTGTCTATATACCTTAAAGGGTAAAATTCTTCTGGATGTCTCATGAAGCAATTAACCATCCTGGGATCAACCGGTTCCATTGGTTGCAGTACGCTGGATGTAGTACGCCATAACCCGGAAAAATTTCGTGTTACTGCGTTGGTGGCGGGTAAAAATGTCGCCCGCATGGTAGAGCAATGCCTGGAGTTTTCTCCTCGCTATGCGGTAATGGACGATGAAAAAAGCGCTGCGTTGGTAAAAGCAGCTCTGCTGGAGCAGGGCAGTCGCACTGAGGTCATGAGCGGTCAGCAGGCTGCCTGTGATATGGCTGCGCTGGATGATGTTGATCAGGTCATGGCGGCAATTGTCGGCGCAGCGGGCTTATTGCCAACGCTGGCGGCAATTCGTGCGAGCAAAAGTATTTTACTGGCGAACAAAGAGTCTCTGGTGACCTGCGGTCGTCTGTTTATGGACGACGTGAAACGTCACAAAGCGCAGCTTTTGCCGGTAGATAGCGAGCATAACGCGATTTTTCAGAGTTTACCGCAACCTATCCAACACAATCTGGGATACGCTGACCTTGAGCAAAACGGCGTCATGTCAGTTCTGCTTACCGGGTCTGGTGGCCCATTCCGTGAAACGCCATTGCGCGATCTGGTCTCTATGACCCCCGATCAGGCATGTCGTCATCCGAATTGGTCGATGGGACGAAAAATCTCTGTCGATTCCGCCACCATGATGAACAAAGGTCTGGAATACATTGAAGCGCGTTGGCTATTTAATGCCAGTGCAAGCCAGATGGAAGTGCTGATTCACCCGCAGTCGGTTATTCATTCGATGGTCCGTTATCAGGATGGTAGTGTTCTGGCGCAGTTGGGTGAACCGGACATGCGTACACCTATTGCCCATACCATGGCATGGCCAGAACGAGTGACGTCCGGTGTTAAGCCTGTCGATTTTTGCAAACTCAGTGCGCTGACGTTTTCTGCACCTGATTACCAGCGTTATCCGTGCCTGAAACTGGCGATGGACGCGTTTGAGCAAGGGCAGGCGGCGACGACCGCACTTAATGCTGCGAATGAAATTACCGTTGCCGCGTTTCTGGCGCAGCAGATCCGATTTACCGATATTGCTGACCTGAATATATCCGTGCTGGATAAGATGGATTTGCAGGAGCCGCAGAGCGTTGATGACGTGCTGAAGGTTGATGCCATCGCGCGGGACGTCGCCAGAAAAGAAGTGATGCGACTCTCAAGCTGATGATAATCCCTCTACGGAGAATCGTGCTATTTGTTAGCGTTGGGCTTCAGTGATATAGTCTGCGCCACCCGATCGCGGGTATTTGCTTTTTTTCGGTCGGGTAAGCCGTGGTTTGACACGGCTTTTTTGTGGATGGGCTTCAGTATTCCTGAGTACCGTAAATCCTTTCAGGGACTAATAACGCGTTATGTTGTCTGCAACTAAACCATTAAGCGAAAATTTGCCAGCACATGGTTGTCGCCATGTCGCAATTATCATGGATGGCAATGGCCGCTGGGCGAAAAAGCAAGGGAAGATTCGCGCCTTTGGGCATAAGGCCGGAGCAAAATCCGTCCGCCGGGCTGTCTCTTTTGCTGCCAATAACGGTATTGATGCGTTAACGCTGTATGCCTTTAGCAGTGAGAACTGGAACCGACCTGCGCAGGAAGTGAGCGCGTTAATGGAACTGTTTGTGTGGGCACTTGATAGTGAAGTGAAAAACCTGCACCGCCATAACGTACGTCTGCGTATTATCGGGGATATCAGTCGATTTAACTCTCGTTTGCAAGAACGGATTCGCAAATCAGAAGCGATTACTGCCCAGAATACCGGGTTGACGCTGAATATTGCAGCGAATTACGGTGGACGGTGGGATATAGTCCAGGGGGTCAGGCAATTGGCACAACAGGTGCAGGATGGTCTGCTGCGTCCAGAGCAAATCGATGAAGAGATGCTTGGGCAGCAAATTTGTATGCATGAACTGGCTCCTGTGGATTTAGTGATAAGGACTGGGGGAGAGCATCGAATTAGTAATTTTCTGTTGTGGCAAATTGCCTATGCCGAACTTTACTTTACGGATGTTCTCTGGCCCGATTTCGATGAACAAGACTTTGAAGGTGCGCTGCATGCCTTTGCTAATCGTGAGCGTCGTTTCGGCGGCACCGAGCCCGGTGATGAAAAAGCCTGATGGGGGTCGCTTTTGCTGAAGTATCGCCTGATTTCTGCTTTTGTTTTAATACCCGTTGTCATCGCGGCGCTGTTTTTGCTGCCGCCGGTGGGGTTCGCCATTGTCACGCTGGTCGTTTGTATGCTGGCCGCCTGGGAATGGGGACAGTTAAGCGGTTTTACCACGCGTACACAGCGAGTCTGGCTGGCGGTTTTGTGCGGGCTATTGCTGGCGCTAATGCTGTTCTTACTGCCGGAATACCATCGCAATATTCATCAGCCGCTGGTTGAAGTATCGCTGTGGGCGTCGCTGGGCTGGTGGGTCGTGGCGCTGTTGCTGGTATTGTTTTATCCCGGCTCTGCGTCGGTCTGGCGTAATTCCAAAACATTACGCATAATTTTCGGCGTGTTAACCATTGTTCCGTTCTTTTGGGGAATGCTGGCGCTACGTGCATGGCACTATGATGAGAATCATTATAGTGGCGCGCTATGGCTGCTGTATGTCATGATCCTCGTTTGGGGAGCGGACTCTGGTGCGTATATGTTTGGTAAGCTGTTTGGCAAACATAAGCTGGCACCGAAGGTTTCTCCTGGTAAAACCTGGCAGGGTTTTATTGGCGGACTCGCCACTGCGGCCGTGATCTCATGGGGTTATGGCATGTGGGCGAATCTTGAAGTTGCGCCTGTCACCTTGCTCATTTGCTCCATCGTTGCAGCCCTGGCCTCCGTGCTGGGTGACCTGACCGAGAGTATGTTTAAGCGTGAAGCAGGTATTAAGGATAGTGGTCACTTAATTCCAGGACACGGTGGTATTCTGGACCGTATTGATAGCCTGACGGCTGCGGTACCGGTCTTTGCCTGCCTGTTGTTACTGGTATTCAGGACGCTCTAACGGATGGTCTTATGCTGAGTATTCTCTGGAATCTGGCTGCATTCATTGTCGCACTTGGTGTGCTTATCACCGTGCATGAATTTGGTCATTTCTGGGTTGCGCGGCGCTGCGGAGTCCGCGTCGAACGCTTTTCCATTGGTTTTGGAAAAGCGCTTTGGCGGCGTACCGATAAATTAGGTACGGAATACGTTATCGCCCTGATTCCCCTCGGCGGTTACGTCAAAATGCTGGATGAGCGCGCTGAACCAGTCGCACCGGAGCTGCGCCATTACGCTTTCAACAATAAAACGGTTGGACAACGCGCAGCCATCATCGCCGCAGGTCCGATTGCAAACTTCCTTTTTGCTATTTTCGCTTACTGGCTGGTGTTTATCATCGGTGTCCCTGGCGTTCGTCCGGTTGTTGGTGAAATAACACCCAACTCGATTGCCGCGCAGGCGCAAATTCAGCCGGGTACGGAACTAAAAGCGGTTGATGGTATCGAAACCCCTGATTGGGATGCCGTGAGATTGCAACTGGTAGCCAAAATTGGCGATGAGCATACGACTCTCAGCGTAGCGCAGTTTGGCAGTAACCAGCGTCAGGACAAAACGCTGGATTTACGTCAGTGGGCATTTGAGCCAGACAAAGAGGATCCCGTCTCCAGTTTAGGGATTCGTCCGCGCGGTCCGCAGATTGAACCGGTGCTGTCAGAAGTGCAGGTTAACTCCGCTGCAAGTAAGGCAGGTTTGCAAGCAGGCGACAGGATCGTTAAAGTCAATGGTCAGCCGCTGACGCAATGGATGACGTTTGTGACGCTGGTGCGCGATAATCCGGATAAGCCGTTAGCGCTAGATATTGAAAGACAAGGAAGTTCCTTGTCTTTAACGTTAACCCCAGATTCAAAACAGGTTAACGGGAAGGCAGAAGGTTTTGCGGGCGTGGTGCCTAAAGTTATTCCTCTGCCTGATGAGTATAAGACTGTACGCCAGTATGGGCCATTCAGCGCCATCCTCGAAGCCTCGGATAAAACGTGGCAGTTGATGAAGCTGACGGTCAGTATGCTGGGAAAATTGATTACCGGTGATGTAAAACTGAACAACCTCAGTGGGCCGATTTCTATCGCCCAGGGGGCTGGGATGTCAGCGGAGTTCGGGGTTATTTATTACCTGATGTTCCTTGCGCTTATCAGCGTGAACTTAGGGATAATCAACCTGTTTCCGTTGCCCGTTCTTGACGGGGGGCATCTGCTGTTCCTGGCGATTGAAAAGCTGAAGGGCGGTCCGGTATCCGAGCGGGTTCAAGACTTTAGTTATCGCATTGGCTCTATCTTGCTGGTGTTGTTAATGGGGCTTGCACTTTTCAATGATTTCTCTCGGTTGTAAGAGAGTGTTAGGAAGAACGCATAATAACGATGGCGATGAAAAAGTTGCTCATAGCGTCGCTGCTGTTTAGCAGCGCCACCGTATACGGTGCTGAAGGGTTCGTAGTGAAGGACATTCATTTCGAAGGCCTACAGCGAGTCGCCGTTGGTGCGGCTCTCCTCAGTATGCCGGTGCGCACAGGCGACACGGTTAATGATGAAGACATCAGTAATACCATTCGTGCTCTGTTCGCCACCGGTAACTTTGAGGATGTCCGCGTCCTGCGCGATGGTGATACCCTTCTGGTTCAGGTAAAAGAGCGTCCGACGATTGCCAGCATCACTTTCTCCGGTAATAAATCGGTGAAAGATGACATGCTCAAGCAAAACCTCGAGGCGTCTGGCGTGCGTGTTGGCGAGTCTCTGGATCGCACCACGCTTGCCGATATCGAAAAAGGCCTGGAAGATTTCTACTATAGCGTCGGTAAGTACAGCGCCAGTGTGAAAGCGGTGGTGACGCCGTTGCCGCGTAACCGCGTTGACCTCAAGCTGGTCTTCCAGGAAGGTGTTTCGGCGAAGATCCAACAGATCAATATCGTCGGCAACCATGCCTTCACGACTGACGAACTTATCTCTCACTTCCAGTTGCGTGATGAAGTACCGTGGTGGAACGTGGTGGGCGATCGCAAATACCAGAAACAGAAACTGGCGGGCGACCTTGAAACCCTGCGCAGTTACTATCTGGATCGCGGTTATGCTCGCTTCAATATCGATTCTACTCAGGTCAGCCTGACGCCGGATAAAAAAGGTATCTACATCACCGTTAACATCACAGAAGGCGAGCAGTACAAGCTTTCTGGTGTTCAGGTGAGCGGTAACCTGGCCGGGCACTCCGCCGAAATTGAGACCCTGACGAAGATCGAGCCAGGTGAACTCTATAACGGCACCAAAGTGACCAAAATGGAAGATGATATCAAGAAGCTCCTGGGTCGCTATGGCTATGCCTATCCGCGCGTACAGTCGCAGCCTGAAATCAACGACGCTGACAAAACCGTTAAATTACGCGTAAACGTGGATGCGGGTAACCGTTTCTATGTGCGTAAGATTCGTTTTGAAGGTAACGACACCTCTAAAGATTCCGTTCTGCGTCGCGAAATGCGTCAGATGGAAGGTGCATGGTTGGGCAGCGATCTGGTCGACCAGGGTAAAGAGCGTCTGAACCGTCTGGGTTACTTTGAAACAGTTGATACCGATACTCAGCGTGTTCCGGGCAGACCGGATCAGGTTGATGTAGTCTACAAGGTCAAAGAGCGTAACACCGGTAGCTTTAACTTCGGCGTCGGTTACGGTACCGAGAGCGGCGTGAGCTTCCAGGCTGGCGTTCAGCAAGATAACTGGTTAGGTACCGGTTATTCTGTTGGCATCAACGGCACCAAAAACGACTACCAGACCTATACTGAGTTGTCTGTGACTAACCCGTACTTCACCGTTGATGGTGTGAGCTTGGGTGGCCGTGTCTTCTATAACGACTTTGAAGCGAATGATGCGGATCTGTCCGACTATACCAACAAAAGTTATGGTACAGACGTAACGCTTGGCTTCCCGGTAAACGAATACAACACGTTGCGTGCCGGCCTGGGTTATGTACATAACAAACTGTCCAACATGCAGCCGCAGGTTGCGATGGATCGTTATCTTGAGTCAATGGGCGAGACCAATACCAACAGCTTTGCCGCTGATGACTTCACCTTTAACTACGGTTGGACGTACAACAAACTGGACCGTGGATATTTCCCAACGGACGGTACACGCGTCAACCTGAACGGTAAAGTGACCATTCCGGGTTCTGATAACGAATACTACAAAGTGTCGATGGATACCGCGACCTATGTGCCGATCGATGACGATCACAAGTGGGTGGTTTTAGGACGTACGAAGGTAGGCTATGGCGACGGCATTGGCAGCAAAGAAATGCCGTTCTATGAGAACTTCTATGCAGGTGGTTCCAGCACCGTGCGTGGCTTCCAGTCGAATACTATCGGTCCAAAAGCAGTCTACAAAAACGGTGCTTACGCCAGTGGTTCTGATAATAGTGACTACGAAGAGTGTTCCAACGCAGACGGTAAGGACTGTAAATCGGATGACGCAGTGGGCGGTAACGCCATGGCTGTCGCCAGCCTGGAGTTTATTACCCCAACGCCGTTCATTAGCGACAAGTATGCCAACTCGGTTCGTACCTCGTTCTTCTGGGATATGGGTACCGTTTGGGATACTAACTGGCAGGATAGCGCTCAAACACGTGCTATAGGTGTGCCGGACTACAGTGATCCAAGTAATATCCGTATGTCAGCGGGTATCGCTTTACAATGGATGTCCCCATTGGGGCCGTTGGTTTTCTCCTACGCCCAGCCGTTCAAGAAGTACGATGGAGACAAAGCGGAACAGTTCCAGTTTAACATTGGTAAAACCTGGTAATTGTTCTTCGCAAAGGAATGTAGTGGTAGTGTAGCGATGACTTTAGGCGATCTTGCATGGGATCGCCTGGCCACGCAAAGAACTGCACCTTCGGGTGCAAATGGGATGGTAAGGAGTTAATTGTGAAAAAGTGGTTATTAGCTGCAGGTCTCGGTTTAGCGATGGCAACGTCCGCACAAGCGGCTGACAAAATTGCAATCGTCAACATGGGTAGCCTGTTCCAACAGGTTGCACAGAAGACAGGCGTTTCTGCTACGCTGGAAAACGAGTTCAAAGGCCGTGCCAGCGAACTGCAGCGTATGGAATCCGATCTGCAATCTAAGATGCAGCGTCTGCAATCAATGAAAGCAGGTAGCGATCGTACCAAGCTGGAAAAAGACGTTATGGCTCAGCGCCAGACTTTCTCTCAGAAAGCTCAGGCTTTTGAGCAGGATCGTGCGCGTCGCTCCAACGAAGAACGTGGCAAACTGGTTACTCGTATCCAGACTGCTGTGAAATCTGTTGCCAGCAGCCAGAGCATCGATCTGGTCGTTGACGCAAACACCGTTGCATACAACAGCAGCGATGTAAAAGACATCACCGCTGACGTACTGAAACAGGTTAAATAAGTAATGCCTTCAATTCGACTGGCTGATTTAGCAGAGCAGTTGGATGCAGAATTACACGGTGATGGCGATATCGTCATCACCGGCGTAGCGTCCATGCAATCTGCGCAAACTGGCAATATCACGTTCATGGTGAATCCTAAGTACCGTGAACACTTAGGCGTATGCCAGGCTTCTGCCGTAGTAATGACGCAGGACGATCTTCCTTTTGCTAAAAGTGCCGCGTTGGTAGTGAAGAATCCCTATCTGACCTATGCACGTATGGCGCAAATTCTAGATACCACGCCTCAGCCTGCACAGAACATTGCACCGAGTGCAGTGATCGATGCAACGGCGAAGCTGGGTAATAATGTCTCTGTGGGCGCAAATGCGGTCATTGAGTCTGGCGTAGAACTGGGTGATAACGTCGTTATCGGCGCAGGCTGCTTCGTCGGAAAAAATACTAAAATCGGTGCAGGTTCACGCTTGTGGGCGAATGTGACGATTTACCACGACATTCAGATCGGTGAGAATTGCCTGATCCAGTCAAGCACTGTCGTTGGATCTGATGGATTTGGTTACGCGAACGATCGCGGTAACTGGGTAAAGATCCCGCAGCTTGGTCGCGTGATTATCGGCGATCGCGTCGAGATCGGCGCTTGTACCACCATTGACCGTGGTGCTCTGGACGATACTGTGATCGGTAATGGTGTTATCATTGATAACCAGTGCCAGATTGCGCATAACGTTGTGATTGGCGACAATACGGCAGTAGCCGGTGGCGTCATTATGGCGGGTAGCCTGAAGATTGGCCGTTACTGCATGATTGGCGGCGCCAGCGTGATCAATGGGCATATGGAAATATGCGACAAAGTCACGGTGACTGGCATGGGTATGGTGATGCGTCCTATCACCGAACCTGGCGTCTATTCCTCAGGCATTCCGCTACAACCCAATAAGGTATGGCGTAAAACAGCTGCACTGGTGATGAATATTGATGATATGAGCAAGCGCCTCAAAGCGATTGAGCGCAAGGTTAATCAACAAGACTAAAGCACCGTTTTTGCATGTCTGACTTTTCGGCCTGTCCCATTCATACGATTGCGACAGGCCGTGTTATTATTGCCTTTTAGTATATTTTGACAGGAAGAGTATTTTGACTACTAACACTCATACTCTGCATATTGAAGAGATTTTAGAACTTCTGCCGCACCGTTTTCCGTTTCTGCTGGTTGATCGCGTGCTGGATTTTGAAGAAGGTCGTTTTCTGCGCGCAGTGAAAAATGTATCCGTTAACGAGCCTTTCTTTCAGGGCCACTTCCCGGGTAAACCTATTTTCCCTGGCGTATTGATTCTGGAAGCGATGGCACAGGCTACCGGTATCCTTGCGTTTAAAAGCGTAGGAAAACTGGAACCAGGCGAACTGTATTATTTCGCGGGTATTGACGAAGCACGCTTTAAGCGTCCTGTCGTGCCTGGCGATCAGATGATCATGGAAGTGACTTTCGAGAAAACGCGCCGTGGCCTGACCCGTTTTAAAGGGGTTGCGCTGGTCGACGGTAAAGTTGTGTGCGAAGCAACGATGATGTGTGCCCGTAGCCGGGAGGCCTGATACGTGATTGATAAATCCGCCTTTATTCACCCGACCGCCATTGTAGAAGAGGGCGCCAGCATTGGTGCCAATGCTCACATTGGCCCATTTTGTATTGTTGGACCCCATGTTGAAATTGGTGAGGGTACCGTACTGAAGTCTCATGTTGTCGTGAATGGCCATACAAAAATTGGTCGCGATAACGAGATCTATCAGTTTGCCTCCATCGGTGAAGTTAACCAGGATCTTAAATATGCTGGCGAACCGACCCGTGTGGAAATTGGCGATCGCAACCGCATCCGCGAAAGCGTCACCATTCATCGTGGCACAGTGCAGGGCGGTGGAGTGACGAAGGTGGGCAGCGATAACTTACTGATGATTAATGCGCATGTCGCGCATGATTGTACGGTAGGAAACCGCTGTATTCTGGCGAATAACGCCACGCTTGCCGGACATGTTTCGCTGGATGATTTTGTTATCATCGGCGGCATGACTGCGGTGCATCAGTTCTGCATCATCGGTGCTCATGTGATGGTTGGCGGCTGTTCTGGTGTAGCCCAGGACGTGCCTCCGTACGTTATCGCCCAGGGCAACCACGCGACGCCGTTTGGCGTCAATATCGAAGGTCTGAAGCGTCGTGGATTCACCCGCGAAGCGATTACCGCGATTCGTAACGCCTACAAAGCGTTGTACCGTAGTGGTAAAACGCTGGAAGAAGTGAAACCAGAAATCGCGGAACTGGCGAAACAGTACCCCGAAGTTCAGGCTTTCAGCGACTTCTTTGAGCGCTCAACGCGTGGCCTGATTCGTTAATGACTGAACAGCGTCCTTTAACGATTGCCCTCGTCGCCGGAGAAACCTCCGGCGATATTCTTGGTGCAGGGTTAATCCGTGCACTCAAGGCTCGCGTTCCCAATGCGCGTTTTGTTGGTGTGGCGGGTCCGCTGATGCAGGCCGAAGGCTGTGAAGCCTGGTACGAAATGGAAGAGCTGGCGGTCATGGGCATTGTTGAAGTGCTCGGACGTCTGCGCCGTTTACTGCATATTCGTGCCGACCTCACTCGCCGATTCACCGACTTAAAGCCGGATGTTTTCGTTGGCATTGATGCACCTGATTTCAACATTACCCTCGAAGGGAACTTGAAAAAACAGGGCATTAAAACCATTCATTATGTCAGTCCGTCCGTCTGGGCGTGGCGACAGAAACGCGTTTTCAAAATAGGCAGATCCACCAACATGGTGCTGGCCTTTCTGCCTTTCGAAAAAGCGTTTTATGACAAATTTAACGTCCCGTGCCGCTTTATCGGTCATACCATGGCGGATGCCATGCCGTTGGACCCGGATAAAAACGCGGCACGTGATATTCTGGGTATTCCTCATGACGCTCACTGCCTGGCGCTACTGCCAGGAAGCCGTGGTGCAGAAGTGGAGATGCTCAGCGCCGATTTTCTGAAAACGGCGCAGCTATTACGCCAGCATTATCCGGATCTCGAAGTGGTGGTGCCGTTGGTGAATGCCAAACGTCGCGAGCAGTTTGAACGCATTAAAGCGGAAGTTGCACCGGAGCTTTCCGTACATCTGCTCAATGGTATGGGACGTGAAGCAATGGTGGCCAGCGACGCCGCACTGCTGGCTTCAGGTACCGCCGCGCTGGAATGTATGCTGGCAAAATGCCCGATGGTGGTTGGCTACCGTATGAAACCCTTCACCTTCTGGCTGGCGAAGCGTCTGGTGAAGACTGATTACGTTTCGCTACCTAACCTGTTGGCGGGAAGAGAACTGGTTAAAGAGCTGTTGCAGGAAGAGTGTGAACCGCAGGCGCTGTCGCAAGCGCTGTTGCCGTTGCTGGCGAAGGGTAAAACCAGCCATGCGATGCACGACACATTCCGTGAACTGCACCAGCAGATCCGTTGCAATGCTGATGAGCAGGCAGCGGATGCGGTCCTGGAGTTAGCGCAATGATTGAATTTGTGTATCCGCATACGCATTTAGTGGCGGGTGTGGATGAAGTCGGACGCGGCCCTTTAGTCGGCGCGGTCGTCACTGCTGCCGTCATTCTGGATCCGGCTCGCCCTATTATCGGTCTTAACGACTCAAAAAAACTGTCAGAAAAACGTCGCCTGGCGCTATTTGATGAAATTAAAGAAAAGGCGTTAAGCTGGAGCCTGGGTCGGGCGGAACCGCATGAAATCGACGAACTGAACATTTTGCATGCTACCATGCTGGCCATGCAGCGTGCGGTTGCGGGTCTGCATATTGCGCCCGAATACGTGCTGATTGACGGCAATCGTTGCCCGGCATTACCGGTACCGTCGATGGCGGTGGTCAAAGGTGATAGCCGTGTGGCGGAGATCAGCGCTGCATCGATTCTGGCAAAAGTGACCCGTGACGCTGAAATGGCGGCGCTGGATACGGTTTTTCCACAGTATGGTTTTGCGCAGCACAAAGGTTATCCAACCGCATTTCATCTGGAAAAATTGGCACTGCATGGTGCGACTGAGCACCATCGCCGCAGCTTTGGCCCCGTCAAACGCGCACTGGGACTCTCGTCCTGATTCTTGTGTCGAAGGAATCTGAAGATGTCTGAACCACGTTTCGTCCACCTACGGGTGCACAGCGACTACTCCATGATCGATGGGCTGGCGAAAACCGGACCGCTGGTAAAAAAGGCGGCCGCGTTAGGCATGCCTGCGCTGGCGATCACCGATTTTACCAACCTGTGTGGTCTGGTGAAGTTTTACGGAGCGGGCCATGGCGCGGGTATCAAGCCGATAGTTGGCGCAGATTTTCATGTCCGCAGTGAGCTGTTGGGCGATGAACTCACGCAGCTTACCGTGCTGGCCGCAAATAATACCGGCTATCAGAACCTGACGTTGTTGATTTCGAAAGCCTATCAGCGCGGCTATGGCGCAGAAGGACCGGTTATCGACCGGGACTGGTTGGTCGAGTTAAAAGAAGGTTTGATTTTGCTCTCCGGCGGTCGCATGGGCGATGTCGGACGAAGTCTGCTGCGCGGCAATAACGCACTGGTTGACGAGTGCGTGGCGTTTTACGAAGAACATTTTCCCAATTGCTATTTCCTCGAACTGATTCGCACCGGCAGGCAAGATGAAGAAAATTATCTGCACGCAGCCGTAGCACTGGCCGAAACGCGTGGTCTACCGGTGGTGGCGACTAACGATGTCCGCTTCCTTGAAACCGGAGATTTCGATGCGCATGAAATCCGCGTAGCGATCCACGACGGCTTTACCCTTGATGACCCGAAACGCCCGCGTAACTATTCGCCGCAGCAGTACATGCGCAGCGAAGATGAGATGTGCGAGCTGTTCTCCGATATTCCGGAAGCACTGCAAAACACCGTCGAGATAGCTAAACGCTGCAACGTGACGGTGCGTCTGGGCGAATATTTCCTGCCGCAGTTCCCGACCGGCGATATGACCACCGAAGATTTCCTTGTGGCGAAATCACGCGAAGGGCTGGAAGAACGTCTCGAATTTTTGTTCCCTGACCCTGAAGTTCGTGCGCAGAAGCGCCCACCTTACGATGAACGTCTGGAAGTTGAACTTAAAGTTATCAACCAGATGGGATTCCCGGGCTACTTCCTGATCGTTATGGAATTTATCCAGTGGTCGAAAGATAACGGCGTACCGGTCGGCCCGGGACGTGGTTCCGGTGCTGGCTCACTTGTTGCCTATGCGCTGAAAATTACCGATCTCGACCCGCTGGAATTTGACCTGCTGTTCGAACGTTTCCTTAACCCGGAACGTGTCTCAATGCCCGACTTCGACGTTGACTTCTGTATGGAGAAACGCGACCAGGTCATCGAGCACGTGGCGGAAATGTACGGTCGTGATGCGGTTTCGCAGATTATTACCTTCGGTACGATGGCAGCAAAAGCGGTTATCCGCGACGTGGGCCGCGTACTGGGGCATCCGTACGGCTTCGTTGACCGTATTTCGAAGCTAGTACCGCCCGATCCGGGCATGACGCTGGCAAAAGCCTTTGAAGCCGAACCCCAACTGCCGGAAATCTATGAGGCAGATGAAGAGGTTAAAGCGCTGATCGATATGGCGCGTAAGCTGGAAGGCGTCACGCGTAACGCCGGTAAGCACGCCGGTGGTGTGGTTATCGCACCGACCAAAATTACTGATTTTGCTCCGCTGTACTGCGATGAACAGGGGCTGCACCCGGTTACTCAGTTTGATAAGAACGATGTGGAATATGCTGGTCTTGTGAAGTTCGACTTCCTCGGCCTGCGTACGCTCACCATCATCAACTGGGCGCTGGAAATGATCAACGCGCGCCGTGAAAAGAACGGTGAGCCACCGCTAGATATTGCGGCTATCCCGCTGGATGACAAGAAAAGCTTCGATATGCTGCAACGCTCGGAGACCACGGCGGTCTTCCAGCTTGAATCCCGCGGCATGAAAGACCTGATCAAACGTCTGCAGCCTGACTGCTTCGAAGATATGATCGCACTGGTGGCTCTGTTCCGCCCTGGCCCGCTACAGTCGGGAATGGTAGATAACTTTATCGACCGTAAGCATGGTCGCGAAGAGATTTCCTATCCGGATGTACAATGGCAGCATGAGTGTCTGAAACCGGTACTGGAGCCGACCTACGGCATTATCCTGTATCAGGAACAGGTTATGCAGATTGCCCAGGAGTTGTCCGGGTACACCCTTGGCGGCGCGGATATGCTGCGTCGTGCGATGGGTAAGAAAAAGCCGGAAGAGATGGCCAAGCAGCGCGGCACCTTTGAAGAAGGGGCGAAAAAGCGCGGCGTAGACGGCGAACTGGCGATGAAAATCTTTGACCTGGTGGAGAAATTCGCCGGTTACGGATTTAACAAATCGCACTCCGCTGCCTATGCGCTGGTTTCTTACCAGACTCTGTGGCTGAAGGCGCATTATCCTGCCGAGTTTATGGCGGCGGTAATGACCGCCGATATGGATAACACCGAGAAAGTCGTCGGACTGGTGGATGAATGCTGGCGCATGGGGCTCAAAATCCTGCCGCCGGATATCAACTCCGGGCTTTACCATTTTCACGTGAATGATGATGGCGAGATTGTTTATGGCATCGGCGCGATAAAAGGCGTGGGTGAAGGGCCAATTGAAGCTATTATTGAGGCGCGTAACGAAGGCGGCTACTTCCGTGAGCTGTTTGATCTCTGCGCGCGCACGGATATCAAAAAACTTAACCGCCGGGTGCTGGAAAAGCTAATCATGTCCGGGGCGTTTGATCGCCTTGGCCCGCATCGTGCGGCGTTGATGAATTCGCTCAACGACGCACTAAAAGCCGCCGATCAGCATGCAAAAGCCGAAGCTATTGGTCAGGCCGATATGTTTGGCGTGCTGGCGGAAGAACCGGAGCAAATTGAACAATCCTATGCCAGCTGCCAACCGTGGCCGGAGCAGGTGGTATTAGACGGTGAGCGTGAAACGTTGGGGCTTTACCTGACGGGACACCCCATCAACCAGTATTTAAAAGAAATTGAGCGCTATGTCGGAGGCTACAGGCTGAAAGACATGCATCCGACAGAACGTGGTAAAGTCACCACGGCTGCGGGGCTCGTCATTGCTGCGCGGGTAATGGTCACCAAGCGCGGCAATCGTATCGGCATCTGTACACTGGATGACCGTTCCGGACGTCTGGAGGTTATGTTGTTTACCGATGCTCTGGATAAATACCAGCAATTGCTGGAAAAAGACCGCATACTTATCGTCAGCGGACAGGTCAGCTTTGATGACTTCAGTGGCGGGCTTAAAATGATGGCCCGTGAAGTCATGGATATTGACGAAGCCCGGGAAAAATATGCTCGCGGGCTTGCTATCTCGCTGACGGACAGGCAAATTGATGACCAGCTTTTAAACCGACTCCGTCAGTCTCTGGAACCCCACCGCTCGGGGACAATTCCAGTACATCTCTACTATCAGAGGGCGGATGCACGTGCGCGGTTGCGTTTTGGCGCGACGTGGCGTGTCTCTCCGAGCGATCGTTTGCTAAACGATCTCCGTGGCCTTATTGGTTCGGAGCAGGTGGAACTGGAGTTTGACTAATACAGGAATACTATGAGTCTGAATTTCCTTGATTTTGAACAGCCGATTGCAGAGCTGGAAGCAAAAATCGATTCTTTGACTGCGGTTAGCCGTCAGGATGAGAAACTGGATATTAACATCGATGAAGAAGTGCATCGTCTGCGTGAAAAAAGCGTAGAACTGACGCGTAAAATCTTCGCCGATCTTGGCGCATGGCAGGTAGCCCAACTGGCGCGCCATCCACAGCGTCCGTACACCCTGGATTATGTCCGCCTGGCGTTTGATGAATTTGATGAGCTGGCGGGCGATCGAGCCTATGCGGATGATAAAGCTATTGTCGGCGGTATCGCGCGTCTGGATGGCCGTCCGGTGATGATCATTGGTCATCAGAAAGGCCGTGAGACCAAAGAAAAGATTCGCCGTAATTTCGGCATGCCAGCGCCGGAAGGCTATCGCAAAGCGCTGCGCCTGATGGAAATGGCCGAGCGCTTCAACATGCCGATCATTACCTTCATCGACACCCCAGGGGCTTACCCGGGCGTGGGCGCGGAAGAACGTGGTCAGTCAGAAGCGATTGCGCGCAACCTGCGTGAAATGTCGCGTCTGAGCGTGCCGGTAATCTGCACCGTTATCGGTGAAGGTGGTTCCGGCGGCGCGCTGGCTATCGGTGTGGGCGATAAAGTTAATATGCTGCAGTACAGCACCTATTCCGTTATCTCCCCGGAAGGTTGTGCTTCCATTCTGTGGAAAAGCGCCGACAAAGCGCCGCTGGCCGCAGAAGCAATGGGAATTATCGCGCCGCGTCTGAAAGAGCTGAAGCTGATTGACTCTATCATCCCGGAACCGCTGGGCGGCGCGCACCGCAACCCTGAAGTAATGGCTGCGTCCCTGAAGGCACAGCTGCTGGCCGATCTCGCCGATCTCGACGTGTTAAGCAAAGATGATCTGAAAAACCGTCGTTACCAGCGTCTGATGAGCTACGGTTACGCGTAAACTGCATTAATTCTGAAAAGGGCCACAATGCTGTGGCCCTTTTTTTTACCTGTGGTTTGGCCAGGCTATGATTAACTAAGGTTTTTCCAGGAGGAACGCATGAATATCATTGCCATCATGGGACCGCATGGCGTCTTTTATAAAGATGAGCCCATCAAGGAACTTGAACGTGCGCTGCAGCAGCAGGGGTTTCAGATTATCTGGCCGCAGAATAGCGTCGACCTGCTGAAGTTTATCGAACATAACCCGCGAATTTGCGGCGTCATTTTTGACTGGGATGAATACAGTCTGGAACTGTGCAGCGACATCAACCAGCTCAACGAGTATCTCCCGCTCTACGCCTTTATTAATACCCATTCGACGATGGATGTCAGTGCGCACGACCTGCGCATGGCGCTGTGGTTTTTTGAGTATGCGCTGGGTCAGTCTGAAGACATTGCCACCCGCATCCGCCAGTACACCAGCGAATACCTCGATAACATCACGCCTCCTTTCACCAAAGCGCTGTTTACCTATGTGAAGGAAGGGAAGTATACCTTCTGCACGCCTGGGCACATGGCGGGAACGGCGTACCAGAAAAGTCCGGTCGGCTGCCTGTTCTATGATTTCTTTGGCGGTAATACGCTGAAAGCCGACGTGTCCATTTCCGTAACCGAACTGGGCTCATTGCTTGATCATACCGGTCCGCACCTGGAAGCGGAGGAGTATATCGCGCGTACTTTTGGTGCCGAGCAGAGCTATATGGTGACCAACGGCACCTCGACATCGAACAAGATTGTCGGTATGTATGCTGCACCTGCAGGCAGTACGCTCCTGATTGACCGCAACTGCCATAAGTCACTGGCGCATTTGCTGATGATGAGTGATGTGGTGCCCATCTGGCTAAAACCTACGCGTAACGCGCTGGGGATCCTCGGCGGTATACCCCGTCGGGAATTTACCCACGCAAGCATTGAACGCAAAGTTGAGGAAACCAATCAGGCGCAATGGCCGGTCCACGCGGTGATCACCAACTCCACCTATGATGGCCTGTTGTATAACACCAACTGGATCAAACAAACGCTGGATGTGCCCTCCATCCATTTTGATTCAGCCTGGGTGCCGTATACCCATTTTCATCCGATCTATCAGGGGAAAAGCGGGATGAGCGGCGAACGGGTACCGGGAAAAGTGATTTTTGAAACCCAGTCCACCCACAAGATGCTGGCGGCGTTGTCACAGGCTTCGCTGATCCACATTAAGGGCGACTATGATGAAGACACGTTCAACGAAGCCTTTATGATGCACACCTCTACGTCTCCGAGCTATCCGATAGTGGCGTCGATAGAAACGGCGGCGGCAATGCTGCGTGGCAATTCAGGCAAGCGGTTAATCAATCGTTCGGTGGAACGGGCGCTGCATTTCCGTAAAGAAGTGCAACGTCTGCGTGAAGAGTCGGATGGCTGGTTCTTTGATATCTGGCAGCCGGAAAAGGTAGATGAAGCAGAATGTTGGCCGGTAGCGCCAGGTGAAGACTGGCACGGATTTGTTGATGCTGATGCCGACCACATGTTCCTTGACCCGGTGAAGGTCACGATTTTGACGCCGGGAATGGATGAACAGGGAAATATGAGTGAAGAGGGGATCCCCGCGGCGCTGGTGGCGAAATTCCTTGATGAACGCGGTGTCGTAGTCGAGAAGACGGGACCGTATAACCTGTTGTTCCTGTTCAGCATTGGTATTGATAAAACCCGGGCGATGGGGCTGCTACGTGGCCTGACGGAATTTAAGCGCTCGTACGATCTGAATTTACGTGTGAAAAATATGCTGCCGGATCTATATGCTGAAGATCCCGATTTCTATCGCAATATGCGTATTCAGGATCTGGCGCAGGGGATCCATCAGTTGATCCGCCAGCATGATCTCTCCGGGTTGATGCTGCGGGCATTTGATACCTTGCCGGAAATGAAAATGACGCCGCACCAGGCCTGGCAGCGGCAGATCAAAGGTGAGGTCGAAACGGTAGCACTTGATCAACTGGTGGGGCGCGTTTCTGCCAATATGATCCTGCCTTATCCTCCCGGTGTGCCGCTTTTGATGCCCGGGGAAATGATCACTGCCAAAAGCCGGGCTGTCCTCGATTTTCTTCTGATGCTGTGCTCGGTAGGGCAGCGCTACCCTGGATTTGAAACCGATATCCATGGCGCTAAACTGGGTGAGGATGGCCTGTATCGCGTGAGAGTCTTAAAAATGGCATAACGACTTGCCTGACCCCAAGACGTTCGAGTAACGTTCTGACAGAAAAATGAAAGAGGCGATGACGCTATGCTGGGATTAAAACAGGTTCACCATATTGCCATTATTGCGACTGACTACGCGGCGAGTAAGGCATTTTACTGCGATGTGCTTGGCTTTACACTGATGAGCGAAGCCTATCGGGAAGAGAGAGACTCGTGGAAAGGCGATCTGGCATTGAACGGCCAGTATGTGATTGAGCTTTTTTCTTTCCCGTTTCCACCTTGCCGTCCGAGCCGACCGGAAGCCTGTGGTTTGCGTCATCTGGCGTTCAGCGTAGATGACGTGGAAAAGGCGATAATTCATCTGGAAAGCCATGATGTGAAATGCGAGCCGGTACGAATCGATCCGTTTACCGGCAAACGTTTTACGTTTTTTAACGATCCGGACGGATTACCCCTCGAACTGTACGAGCTGTAAGGCTTGTCATTGTGGCGTTAGCCCGGTAACGTGCCGGGCAATGCCATTGTAAGTAACCATCATGACGACACTCACGCTGAACACTTCGCTGCTGAATTCTCAATCGATTCTGGTCGCCTTTAGCGGCGGGCTGGATTCCACCGTATTGCTGCATCAGTTGGTGCAGTGGCGAGCGCTGCATCCTGATGTTGCTTTACGCGCAATCCACATTCATCACGGATTAAGCCCACACGCAGACAGTTGGGTACAGCATTGTGAGTCGGTATGCGCGCAGTGGCAGGTGCCGCTGGTGGTTGAGCGGGTATACCTTGAGGATGATGGTCTGGGCATCGAAGCCCAGGCGCGACGCGCGCGCTATCAGGCGTTTGCGCAGACCTTACTACCGGGCGAGGTGCTGATGACCGCACAGCATCTCGATGACCAGTGTGAAACCTTTCTGCTGGCGCTTAAACGCGGCAGTGGTCCTGCCGGACTTTCCGCCATGGGGGAAAGCTCTCCGTTTGCCGGAACCCAGCTGATTCGACCGCTGCTGGCGCAAACGCGAGAGGCGCTTGAAGCATGGGCACAGCAGCATGAATTATGCTGGATTGAAGATGAAAGTAATCAGGATGATACCTACGATCGCAATTTCCTCAGATTGCGCGTTACCCCATTGCTCCAACAGCGCTGGCCGCACTTCGCGCAAGCCGTTGCCCGCAGCGCTGCGCTGTGCGCTGAGCAGGAGAGTTTACTGGATGAACTGCTGGCCAGCGATTTAGCCGATTGCATCACACCCCGCGGAACACTGTTACTGACGCCATTAATGATGATGAGTGGCGTGCGTCGTGCCGCGCTGCTTCGTCGCTGGCTGGCGGGGTTAAATGCGCCGATGCCTTCCCGTGATGGGCTGGAACGTATCTGGCAGGAAGTGGCGCTGGCGCGGGAAGATGCGTCACCAAGTTTTCGCCTCGGTGAGTACGAGGTCCGTCGTTATCAGTCACAGCTGTGGTGGGTGAAGTCAGTCGATGGGCAAAGCGAAACTGTTATCCCGTGGTTAGAGTGGAAAACACCGTTGACGCTGCCTACCGGATTGGGTTCGGTTCAGTTAATCTCTGCGGGTGATTTGCGCTTGCCACAAGCGGATGAAGTCGTCAGTATCCGTTTTAAAGCGCCAGGGTTATTGCATATTGTCGGGCGTAACGGCGGACGGAAATTAAAGAAAATCTGGCAGGAGCAGGGGATCCCGCCCTGGCGACGAGATACCACACCGCTGCTGTTTTACGGCGAAACGTTGATTTCGGCTGCGGGTGTTTTCGTGACGCGTGAGGGGACGGCAGAAGGTGAAGAAGGCGTAAGTCTGGTATGGCATGCCTGATGGCGCTGCGCTTATCAGGCCTACGTTTCACATGGAAAGTAGGCCGGATAAGGCGAAAAAAGTTAAGATTCGCTGACCACCACGGTACCGATCTGCGGGTGGCTGAAGCTGGCAATTTTGTCGAGACGAAGCTCCCGGGTTTCACCTGCGACATCTGCGACCAGATACTCCACGTTTTTGCGTGAAACCAAGTCGTTCGCTTTCGCCTGCAAAACTTCGCCATCTTTTAGCGCCAGCGTCAGTAACAAATGGTGCTGGCAGGCGAGTTCAAGATTGTCGTAATCATCGCAGTTGATGGGTTGATACGTTTCATTCATTGACATAATCGCTCACCAGTAAGTTCGCGGCAGCATACGCCGCTTTTTCCCTGACCGACTCTGGAAGGGCGCTGTCTGCCGCCACTTCATTAAGCACCTTCAATACGCAACCCAGCGCATCCGGGATATACCCTAAGTCTCCGCTGGCGATTTCCGCGTACCGCTTGCGTATTAACTCACAATATTTTTCCACATGCCCTCCTGTCAGCACTCTGACTTAACCGTGGATGCAAGTCTAAGCCTACGAAGATAAACTCTGTTTAGCAAGGTGACTATACCATACTCATTCAAGCAATATCAGCGCCTTGATAGTGGAGCAGTTAGCAGCCTTTTGCCGCAGTTTTCGCTACAATGTGCGCCTGATTCGAAAGGAGTTCTCTCATGGCGCTTAAAGCGACAATTTATAAAGCCGTCGTCAACGTAGCGGATCTTGACCGCAACCAGTTCCTTGACGCGGCCTTGACGCTGGCGCGTCACCCCTCTGAAACCCAGGAGCGCATGATGTTGCGCCTGCTGGCCTGGATCAAATATGCCGATGAACGGCTGCAGTTCACGCGTGGCCTGAGTGCGGAAGACGAGCCTGAAGCATGGCTGCGTAATGACCATCTGGGTATCGATCTCTGGATTGAGCTGGGTCTGCCGGATGAGCGCCGTATTAAAAAAGCCTGTACCCAGTCTGGAGAGGTTGCCCTGTTTGCTTACAACAGCCGTGCGGCTCAGATCTGGTGGCAGCAAAATCAGAACAAGTGCGCGCAGTTTAAAAATCTGACCGTGTGGTATCTGGATGATGAACAACTGGCGCAACTGAGTGATTTTGCAGGTCGTACAATGGCGCTGCAGGCAACTATCCAGGACGGTGCTATCTGGCTGTCTGACTCTCAGAACAATCTGGAAATTCATCTGACCGCGTGGCAGCCGCGTTCATGATTGTTATCTCCCGAAACGTCTCTATCCCTGATAATGAGCTGGAAATCACGGCGATTCGGGCGCAGGGCGCGGGCGGTCAGCACGTTAACAAGACCTCGACGGCTATCCATTTGCGCTTTGACATTCGGGCCTCTGGCCTGCCAGAGTATTACAAGGAACGTTTGCTTGCCGCCAGCCATCATCTGATTAGCGGTGATGGCGTTATTATCATTAAGGCGCAGGAATACCGTAGCCAGGAACTTAATCGGGAAGCGGCAATCTCCCGGCTGGTAGCGGTGATAAAAGAATTAACCGCAGTGCAAAAAAGCCGACAGGCAACTCGCCCTACACGCGCCTCGAAAGAGCGCAGGTTGTCATCGAAGGCGCAAAAATCCACAGTGAAAGCACTGCGTGGGAGAGTTCGTCGAACGCAAGACTGACGAGCGGGAATAAAAATTTATAAGGAATTGATAGTGAAAACAGCAATATTGTCCGTAGTCGCTGCATGCACGCTTTTTTCCTTGATCGGCTGTAATAACCGTACTGAAGTTGAAGTACTACAGCCGACGCGGGCGGCAGAATTAAAACCGATGCAGCAAAGCTGGCGTGGCATCTTACCTTGCGCGGACTGTGAAGGGATTGAAACCTCTCTGTTTCTGGAAAAAGACGGTACATGGGTGATGAACGAACGTTATCAGGGCGTGCGGGATGAACCGTCTTCGTTTGCCTCTTATGGCACATGGGCGCGCACTGCCGACAAGCTGGTGCTGACCGACAGCAAAGGTGAAAAGTCGTACTACCGGGCTAAAGGCGAGGCGCTGGAAATGCTCGATCGTGAAGGTAACCCGATTGAGTCACAGTTTAACTACACGCTCCAGCCGGTTTCCGCCAGCTTACCGGTGACGCCAATGCCGATGCGAGGCATGTATTTCTATATGGCTGACGCGGCAATCTTTACCGACTGCGCAACGGGTAAACGGATGCCGGTGGCGAATAATGCTCAGCTTGAACGTGACTATTTAGCTGCGCGTGCGGAAAATGGACAGTCCGTATTGCTGACGCTTGAGGCGCATTTCACGCTGGAGTCAAACCCGGATACGGGTGAGAAAGTGAAAACGTTGATGGCGGATAAAGACGCGAAATTTATCCCCGGTAAAGCGTGTAATTAATCGATAGAAAAAAGGCCCTGATAATCAGGGCCTTTTTGTTGGTATTAGCCTTTAATGGCTTTGACCAGGAAGTCGACGATGTCGCCGGTTTTAATCAGCTCTTTCTCGCCGTTACGACGGTATTTGTATTCGATATCGTCGTTGTCGAGGTTACGGTCGCCCAGCACGATAGTGTGCGGAATACCGATCAGTTCCATATCGGCAAACATCACGCCCGGACGCTCTTTACGGTCGTCCATCAGCACTTCAATGCCGTGAGCGCGCAGCTCAGCGTACAGTTTTTCAGCCAGTTCCTGCACGCGGTAGGACTTGTGCATGTTCATCGGCAAAATCGCGACCTGGAACGGAGCAATGGCGTCTGGCCATACGATGCCGCGATCGTCATAGTTCTGTTCGATAGCAGCAGCAACCACGCGAGTGACCCCGATACCGTAGCAACCCATGGTCAGGATCTGGTTACGACCATCTTCGCCCTGTACGGCGGCTTTCATCGCTTCAGAGTACTTGGTACCCAACTGGAAGATGTGGCCGACTTCGATACCGCGTTTGATCATCAGCGTACCTTTGCCGTCCGGGCTCGGGTCGCCGGCGACCACGTTACGGATGTCTGCAACTTCCGGGGTGACTACGTCGCGATCCCAGTTGATACCGAAATAGTGTTTACCGTCGATGTTGGCACCGGCAGCGAAATCGCTCATTACTGCAACGGTACGGTCGATAACCACCGGAATCGGCATATTCACCGGACCGAGCGAGCCTGGACCTGCTTTTACCAACGCACGAATTTCTTCTTCGGTGGCAAAGGTCAGCGGGCTGGCAACCTGCGGCAGTTTTTCCGCTTTGACTTCGTTCAGCTCGTGATCGCCACGAACCAGCAGGGCGACCAGCGGGTAGCTGCTGCCTTCAACCGCTTTCACCAGCAGGGTTTTCACGGTTTTTTCGATAGGCAGGTTGAACTGCTCAACTAGTTCGGCGATGGTTTTGGCGTTCGGAGTATCAACCAGCGTCATTTCCTGAGTTGCTGCTGCGCGCGGCTCTTTCGGCGCAACGGCTTCGGCGAATTCGATGTTCGCCGCATAATCGGAGGAGTCGGAGAAGATCACATCGTCTTCGCCGCTCTGTGCCAGGACCTGGAATTCGTGAGAGGCGCTGCCGCCAATAGAACCGGTATCTGCTTGTACTGCACGGAAATCCAGCCCCATACGGCTGAAGATTTTGCTGTACGCAGCGTACATCGCATCGTAGGTTTCCTGCAGGGATTCCTGAGAGGTGTGGAAAGAGTAGGCATCTTTCATCAGGAATTCGCGGGAACGCATCACGCCGAAGCGCGGACGGACTTCGTCACGGAATTTGGTCTGGATCTGATAGAAGTTCAGCGGCAGCTGTTTGTAAGAGCTCAGCTCGTTACGGATCAGGTCGGTGATCACTTCTTCATGCGTTGGGCCGAGGACGAACGAACGATCGCCACGGTCAGCAATACGCAGCAGTTCCGGGCCGTATTGTTCCCAACGGCCACTCTCTTCCCACAGTTCAGAAGGCTGAACGACCGGCATCAACACCTCGATCGCACCGGCGTTGTTCATCTCTTCACGCACGATATTTTCGACTTTTTTCAGGACGCGCACGCCGGTCGGCAGCCAGGTATATAACCCGGAGGCCAGCTTGCGGATCATCCCGGCGCGCAGCATCAGCTGGTGGCTGATGACTTCGGCGTCGGCAGGTGTCTCCTTCAGAGTGGAGAGCAGATATTGGCTAGTACGCATGTTGTTACGGTTCCAGTTGAACGATCGAACAGGCTCAAAACGAGCCTGGCACAAAACAAAAGTGGTTTAGTTTACCAGCGAGAAAGGGATGTCAAAAGAGTACGCGACGCAAATTAGCGGGCTTCCAGAGCAAAGACCTCAAATCCTGACGGTGTGACGCGCCAGCGCACGTTAAAGTCCAGCAGCCAGACGGCGTAGGTTTTGCCTTCTTCCTCATTTTTACGGTAGGCAGGACGCGGATCCTGCGCCAGCACTTCGGTAATAAACTGACGAAGACGCGGGTAACGTTGTTCGAGCTTCAGTAGTTGCTCCGCGAGATCTTCACTGAACGTCACCTCGACGCTGGCCTGAGGTGCGTCCTGGGCATAGCTGGCGCGAGCATCAGGCAGCGATTCGGCAAACGGCAGATACGGCTTAATATCCACTACTGGCGTTCCGTCAACAAGGTCCAGTCCACCGAGTTCGAGGATTACGTGCTCTTTATGGCAGCGGATGCCCCGCAGCTCTACCAACGACATGCCAACAGGGTTAGGACGAAACGTTGAACGTGTGGCAAAGACACCCATTCTGGCGTTGCCACCAAGACGGGGAGGGCGCACGGTCGGACGCCATCCACCTTCCATTGTCTGGTGAAAAACAAAAATCACCCACAAATGACTGAAGGCTTCCAGGCCGCGAACGGCATCGGCCTGGTTATAAGGTGCGAGCAAATGCAGTTCGCCGCAGGCGCTTTTCACCAGACCTGGCTGGCGTGGAACGGCGAACTTTTCTTTATATGGTGAGCGGATAACGCCTATTTGCTCGAACTGAAAATGGCTCATTTCGCCGAAATGTTCAGTGCAGAACCGATGCAAACCGCCTGACGATAGCAACCCGGTGTTCCGCTGGTCACTTCGCAACTGTGCAGCAATACCGCATTAGCTTTCATTTTTGATGCGTTAATCTGCATGCGTTTGCGCGCGGTTGGAATGCTCGGAGGGGAATCCTGGTTGGATGCCTGGCAGGATTCACCGCTAACTTCGCCAAGATCGCGGAACGGCTTGCCTACTAAATCTTCAGCGTTAGTAATGATTCTTACCGGCGTCGCGCGCGGTGCTTTCGGTTTTTCCGGCTCCGCTTTCGGCGGGGTTGCGGTGCTTTGAACGGGTTCAACAGGGGATCTGCTTAACATAGAACAGCCGCTCAGCAAGAGTGCTACTAAACAGATCGGTAAAGCACGCATAATATTTCCTCAATGAATGATCTAAACGTCAGATATTGAATCAGGTGCTTGCATAAATGACAAGACGGGCAAGCGCCCGTCCTGATGATATTACATATTCTGTAAACAGCCTAAAATTACCAGCCCTTAACAGCACCGCCGTTAAAGACTTTGTTTGCTGCTTCGTACACTTCATCAGACTGATATGCCTGAACGAATTTCTTCACGTTCTCAGCATCTTTGTTGTCTTCACGCGTCACGATCAGGTTTACGTACGGAGAATCTTTATCTTCAACAAAGATACCGTCTTTTGCCGGGGTCAGGCCGATCTGGCTGGCGTAGGTGGTGTTGATGACCGCCAGTGCGATTTGAGCATCGTCCAGAGAACGCGGCAGCTGCGGCGCTTCCAGTTCAACCAGCTTCAGATTTTTCGGGTTTTCAATCACGTCCAGCGCGGTCGGCAGCAGGCCAACACCATCTTTCAGCTTGATTAAGCCCACTTTTTGCAGCAGCAGCAAGGAACGGCCAAGGTTAGTCGGGTCGTTTGGAATCGCGACCTGTGAACCGTCCTGCAGCTCATCCAGTGATTTGATTTTTTTGGAATAGCCCGCAATCGGGTAAACAAAAGTATTGCCTACAGCAACCAGCTTGTAACCGCGATCTTTGATCTGCTGATCCAGGTACGGTTTGTGCTGGAAGGCGTTAGCATCGATATCGCCTTTGCTCAGCGCTTCGTTAGGCAGAACGTAATCGTTAAACGTGACCAGCTCAACGTCCAGACCGTATTTTTCTTTAGCTACTTTCTGCGCGACTTCTGCAACCTGCTGCTCTGCGCCAACAATAACGCCCACTTTGATGTGATTAGGATCTTTTTCATCCTGACCGCAACCCACAAGTGCCAGAGAACCGATCAGGGCTCCAACTGCCGCAAAGGTTTTGAATTTGAACGCCATGCTTATTTCCTTTTCTTAATGAGTTTTTAGTGTTGTGTGCAACGTTATTTGTGCGTGACAGCCCGGACGATGCGATCGCCGGATAACTGAATTAAATAAACCAGAACGACGAGCAATACCAGTACTGTATTCATTACTGTAGCGTTGTAACCAATATAGCCGTACTGATAACCAATCTGTCCAAGACCACCGGCACCGACGGCACCGCCCATCGCGGAGTAACCAACCAGCGTGATAAGGGTGATGGTGGCCGCATTGACCAGTCCTGGCAGCGCTTCTGGTAGTAATACCTTACGTACAATTTGCAGCGGCGTGGCGCCCATCGCACGAGAGGCTTCTATTAGCCCGGTCGGGATTTCGAGCAGCGCGTTTTCCACCATACGGGCGATAAACGGCGCGGCGCCGACGGTCAGCGGGACGATAGCGGCCTGCAGTCCGATAGAGGTGCCTACGATCATGCGGGTGAACGGAATCATCCACACCAATAAGATGATGAACGGGATGGAACGGAAAATGTTCACCAGCGCAGAGAGCGTACGGTAGAGCTTCGCGTTCTCAATGATTTGCCCCGGACGCGTTACGTACAGCAACACGCCAACCGGCAGACCGATCACAAAACCAAAAAAACCGGACACAAAGGTCATTGCCAGCGTTTCCCATACGCCGCGAACCAGCAGCCACATCATCGGCTCAGACATAACCCAGTACCTCTACTTTTACATGGTGTTCCTGCAACCAGTTGATGGCTGCTTGTGTATCTTCCTGTGTGCCGTGCATTTCAGTCAGCATGATGCCGAATTTCACACCGCCGGCGTAATCCATCTGCGCGCTAATAATGTTGTTATTAACGTTAAAGCGACGGGCCGTCTCAGAAAGTAGCGGCGCATCGACCGAATGACCGGTGAATTCCATACGCAACATCGGCACACTGTCTGCTTCTGGCTCGGCTTTTAACCGTTCCAGATAATCTTCCGGGATATCCAGGTGCAGCGTGGACTGGATAAATTTCTGTGCCAGCGGCGTTTTCGGGTGTGAGAACACTTCGCTGACGGTGTCTTGCTCAATCAGTTCACCATTACTGATGACTGCCACGCAGTCACAAATACGTTTTACAACGTCCATCTCGTGGGTAATCAGCAGAATGGTGAGTCCCAGACGACGGTTAATGTCTTTCAATAATTCAAGAATCGAGCGGGTCGTTGCCGGATCGAGTGCGCTGGTGGCTTCATCGCACAGCAACACTTTGGGATTGCTTGCCAGCGCACGGGCGATCGCCACACGCTGTTTTTGTCCACCGGAAAGATTGGCCGGGTAGCTATCGTGCTTGTCACCAAGACCAACCAAATCCAACAGTTCTGTTACACGGCGTTTGATCTCTTCTTTTGGCGTGTTATCCAGTTCCAGCGGCAGCGCGACGTTGCCAAACACGGTGCGGGAAGAGAGCAGGTTAAAGTGTTGGAAAATCATGCCGATTTGACGGCGAGCTTTGGTCAGCTCTGACTCAGAAAGCGTCGTGAGTTCCTGACCGCCGACCTGAACGCTGCCTTCGGTTGGGCGTTCAAGTAAGTTAACGCAGCGGATGAGCGTACTTTTACCGGCACCGGAGGCGCCAATAACGCCATAAATCTGCCCGGCAGGAACATGCAGGCTGACGTTATTTAACGCCTGAATGGTGCGAGTCCCCTGCTGGAACACTTTGGTGATATTCGAAAGTTTAATCATTGGTTATTTATTATCGTAATTAAGTTAGCCGTGGCATTTTCGTCTGTCAGGTACGGTCGAAGCCGTCAACAAGATGGATGTTAAGGCATCCAGACGTCTAAATCAATCAGGCTTTGCGCGATGAGCACTTTCTTGCCCACTGAAACATGCGATACTAGAGCCACATGCCTTATTCAGGAGCTATAAAAGGTGGCAAAGTCTGTACCCGCAATTTTTCTCGACCGTGACGGTACCATTAATGTGGACCACGGTTATGTACATGAGATCGACGAGTTTGAGTTTATCGACGGCGTTATTGATGCCATGCGTGAACTTAAAAAGATGGGTTACGCGCTCATTATTGTGACGAACCAGTCTGGTATCGCGCGTGGTAAATTTACTGAGGCGCAGTTTGAAACGTTGACCGAATGGATGGACTGGTCGCTGGCCGATCGCGATGTTGAGCTGGATGGCATCTACTACTGCCCGCATCACCCACAGGGCACCGTGGAAGAGTATCGTCAGGTCTGCGACTGTCGTAAACCGCATCCTGGCATGTTTATCTCCGCCCGAGACTTCTTGCACATCGATATGGCCGCTTCTTATATGGTAGGCGACAAAATTGAAGATATGCAGGCGGCGGCAGCTGCAAATGTTGGCACGAAGGTATTGGTGCGCACAGGCAAACCCGTCACGCCGGAAGCAGAAAATGCGGCAGATTTAGTCATAAATAGTCTGGCAGACCTGCCAATGGCGATAAAAAAGCAGCAAAAGTAAGCGTTGTGGGTAAAAGGTGAGCGGTTGAAACAAAAATGCATTTTTCCGCTTGTCTTCCTGAGTCGACTCCCTATAATGCGCCTCCATCGACACGGCGGATGTGAATCACTTCACACAAACAGCCGGTTCGGTTGAAGAGAAAAACCTGAAAATGAGGGTTGACTCTGAAAGAGGAAAGCGTAATATACGCCACCTCGCGACAGAGCGCTAAAGCGCGTCGCAACTGCTCTTTAACAATTTATCAGACAATCTGTGTGGGCACTCGAAGATACGGATTCTTAACGTCGCAAGACGAAAAATGAATACCAAGTCTCTGAGTGAACATACGTAATTCATTACGAAGTTTAATTCACGAGCATCAAACTTAAATTGAAGAGTTTGATCATGGCTCAGATTGAACGCTGGCGGCAGGCCTAACACATGCAAGTCGAACGGTAGCACAGAGGAGCTTGCTCCTTGGGTGACGAGTGGCGGACGGGTGAGTAATGTCTGGGAAACTGCCCGATGGAGGGGGATAACTACTGGAAACGGTAGCTAATACCGCATAACGTCGCAAGACCAAAGAGGGGGACCTTCGGGCCTCTTGCCATCGGATGTGCCCAGATGGGATTAGCTAGTAGGTGGGGTAACGGCTCACCTAGGCGACGATCCCTAGCTGGTCTGAGAGGATGACCAGCCACACTGGAACTGAGACACGGTCCAGACTCCTACGGGAGGCAGCAGTGGGGAATATTGCACAATGGGCGCAAGCCTGATGCAGCCATGCCGCGTGTATGAAGAAGGCCTTCGGGTTGTAAAGTACTTTCAGCGAGGAGGAAGGCGTTGTGGTTAATAACCGCAGCGATTGACGTTACTCGCAGAAGAAGCACCGGCTAACTCCGTGCCAGCAGCCGCGGTAATACGGAGGGTGCAAGCGTTAATCGGAATTACTGGGCGTAAAGCGCACGCAGGCGGTCTGTCAAGTCGGATGTGAAATCCCCGGGCTCAACCTGGGAACTGCATCCGAAACTGGCAGGCTAGAGTCTTGTAGAGGGGGGTAGAATTCCAGGTGTAGCGGTGAAATGCGTAGAGATCTGGAGGAATACCGGTGGCGAAGGCGGCCCCCTGGACAAAGACTGACGCTCAGGTGCGAAAGCGTGGGGAGCAAACAGGATTAGATACCCTGGTAGTCCACGCCGTAAACGATGTCGACTTGGAGGTTGTGCCCTTGAGGCGTGGCTTCCGGAGCTAACGCGTTAAGTCGACCGCCTGGGGAGTACGGCCGCAAGGTTAAAACTCAAATGAATTGACGGGGGCCCGCACAAGCGGTGGAGCATGTGGTTTAATTCGATGCAACGCGAAGAACCTTACCTACTCTTGACATCCAGAGAACTTAGCAGAGATGCTTTGGTGCCTTCGGGAACTCTGAGACAGGTGCTGCATGGCTGTCGTCAGCTCGTGTTGTGAAATGTTGGGTTAAGTCCCGCAACGAGCGCAACCCTTATCCTTTGTTGCCAGCGGTTAGGCCGGGAACTCAAAGGAGACTGCCAGTGATAAACTGGAGGAAGGTGGGGATGACGTCAAGTCATCATGGCCCTTACGAGTAGGGCTACACACGTGCTACAATGGCATATACAAAGAGAAGCGACCTCGCGAGAGCAAGCGGACCTCATAAAGTATGTCGTAGTCCGGATTGGAGTCTGCAACTCGACTCCATGAAGTCGGAATCGCTAGTAATCGTGGATCAGAATGCCACGGTGAATACGTTCCCGGGCCTTGTACACACCGCCCGTCACACCATGGGAGTGGGTTGCAAAAGAAGTAGGTAGCTTAACCTTCGGGAGGGCGCTTACCACTTTGTGATTCATGACTGGGGTGAAGTCGTAACAAGGTAACCGTAGGGGAACCTGCGGTTGGATCACCTCCTTACCTTAAAGAAA